>NZ_LFIP02000036.1 GCF_001189235.2 Bradyrhizobium embrapense | reverse complement strand
GTGCGGACCGCACCGAATGCCCAGGAAGGGCTCGCGGCGCTGCGCTCGGGGCAGGCGTTCGACGTCGTGCTGACCGACATCGAGATGCCCGAGATGAACGGCTTCGAGTTCGCCGAGAACATCCGCAGCGACCACAACCTGGTCGGGCTGCCGATCATCGCGCTGTCGGCGATGGTGTCGCCGGCGGCGATCGAGCGCGGCCGGCAGGCCGGCTTCCACGACTATGTCGCCAAGTTCGACCGTCCCGGGCTGATCGCGGCGCTGAAAGAGCAGACCGCCGAACTGCGCCGCGCGGCCTGAGCGGATGCAAGGAAACCAATCGATGACCAGCAAGACCGAGACCAGTGAGGGCGCGATGGCCGAATACGTCACCGCCGTGATCGGCGGGCAGCTGTTTGGGCTGCCGATCTCGCGGGTGCAGGACGTGTTCATGCCGGAGCGGCTGACGCGGGTGCCGCTGGCCTCCAGCGAGATCGCCGGCGTGCTCAACCTGCGCGGCCGCATCGTCACCGTGGTCGACATGCGCGCCCGGCTCGGGCTGCCGAAGGCCGACGACGGCCAGTTGCCGATGGCGGTCGGCGTCGACCAGCGCGGCGAATCTTATGGCCTTTTGATCGACCAGATCACCAGATCGGCGAGGTGTTGCGGCTGCCCGACGACGGCCG
>NZ_LFIP02000035.1 GCF_001189235.2 Bradyrhizobium embrapense | reverse complement strand
AGCAAGAGGAGGTCGACGGCCAGACCTACCGCGATGCGCAACAGGCCAGAAATGCGATCGGCGCCTTCATCGAAGAGGTATACAATCGTCAACGGTTGCACTCGGCTTTGGCCTACCGGCCGCCAGCCGAGTTCGAGGCAAATTTACCGCATGGCGGGGCTGCTGCGCAGCAGCCCCGCCATGCGGCCCTAACCCGTCAACCCGCCGTGCCGCTTCAAGCGGCCGGCACCTGTCCCTGATTTACCGTGTCTCACATCAGGGGTGCAGTTCATATCGGCGGAAATACCTTTCCCGGATATCGCTTGCGCTCCATCCGGGCTACGGGATCGCCGCTACGATTTTTCGGCCAGCGGATGCAGGTCGCGGACCAGGCTCTTCAGCCGCTCCTCGACCACATGGGTGTAGATCTGGGTGGTGGAGATATCGGTATGGCCGAGCAGCAGGCCTGGCGTGAGGGGGTCTACGAGGTCATCCAAGCGATGACGATCTCCCCGCGGCAAGGCGAGCTGACGATCGAACGGATGTGCACCCTGGCTGGCGTCAGCCGGGCCGGCTACTACCGGCATTGGGCGGCTTCCGCCCCACGTGCCGAAGAGACTGGCGTGCGAGACGCGATCCAGCGGCTCGCACTGACGCATCGGCATTACGGCTATCGCCGGATCTCCGCACAGTTGCGCCGCGAGGGCTTTGTGGTGAACAACCGCAAGCGCGTGCTGCGCCTGATGCGCGAG
>NZ_LFIP02000034.1 GCF_001189235.2 Bradyrhizobium embrapense | reverse complement strand
GTCCGTAGCGGGTGAAGATGTCGTGTTTTTGTAGCTCGTGATCTGTCGCCTTCGTTTGTGATTTTGCAGGGGAGCCGGAAGGCGTGGACGGCTTTCCCTGATTGATCATGCCACGGTTGTTGCGGCGGTTTTAGCGCTGGTTGTGTGTTTCTTTGTTCGACTTGAAGCCCGTTTCTCCGCCCCGACCCGCGCAATCTCGACGGCGGCGCGCGCAGGAGCGGTCAAGGACGCGCGCTTGCGCGCCCGCCAGGGCTTGTCCTTGACGGCTGCGAGCACGCTGCCAGGCTGGGGCGCGTCGGGGCTGATCTGCTGTCCGTCGGCGCTGAACATCGCCAACCGATGCGGTCCGAGGAACACGCTGAGGGTGCCATCGGGATACTCATGGAGGCGCACCACGGCCTTGACGAAGTGAGGCCTGAGCCGGCTCTGCGGCAACTGTAGCCGCCGACCGTTCCATGCGACAGTATTGTCGTTGGCGACGGTTCGCTCCTCGATCACGCACAGCGCCTCGCGCCAGGCCTCATGCCGGTCGGCCACGAATGCGCTGCCTTCCTGTTCGGGCTTGATCGCAAACGCGGCGTTGTGGCTGGCGATGTAATGCGCCTTCAGCCAGGCGTTGGCAGCTTCGACCGTCTTGATCCCGGCGAGCCGCAGCTCCTTCGGCAGCCGGTCCTGCAACGTGCCGAACAGCCGCTCGGAGCGCCCGCGCGCCTGCGGCGAATAGGCTGCGATATGCTCGATCCCAAGATGCGACAAAGCCCCC
>NZ_LFIP02000033.1 GCF_001189235.2 Bradyrhizobium embrapense | reverse complement strand
CCTTGCGGATGACGCTGGAGTCATCGACAACAAGACACGTTCTCATCTGCGACCTCTACTTCCTCATCCCCGGCGGGATGTTTCAGTTCTTCTGTTCTATCGGCCCGTCTCAGGCCGCCTTGGCATCAGGCACCAGTTCGAGCACGCGATCGATATCGAGGACGACCATGAGCTGGCCGTCGAGGCGGTGGACGCCGCCGGCGAGCTTGGCCATGCGGGGATCGAGGTTGACCGGGTTGTCCTCACGGCCGTCGTCGGGCAGCCGCAACACCTCGCCGATCTGGTCGATCAAAAGGCCGTAAGATTCGCCGCGCTGGTCGACGCCGACCGCCATCGGCAACTGGCCGTCGTCGGCCTTCGGCAGCCCGAGCCGGGCGCGCATGTCGACCACGGTGACGATGCGGCCGCGCAGGTTGAGCACGCCGGCGATCTCGCTGGAGGCCAGCGGCACCCGCGTCAGCCGCTCCGGCATGAACACGTCCTGCACCCGCGAGATCGGCAGCCCGAACAGCTGCCCGCCGATCACGGCGGTGACGTATTCGGCCATCGCGCCCTCACTGGTCTCGGTCTTGCTGGTCATCGATTGGTTTCCTTGCATCCGCTCAGGCCGCCCGGCGCAGTTCGGCGGTCTGCTCTTTCAGCGCCGCGATCAGCCCGGGACGGTCGAACTTGGCGACATAGTCGTGGAAGCCGGCCTGCCGGCCGCGCTCGATCGCCGCCGGCGACACCATCGCCGACAGCGCGATGATCGGCAGCCCGACCAGGTTGTGGTCGCTGCGGATGTTCTCGGCGAACTCGAAGCCGTTCATCTCGGGCATCTCGATGTCGGTCAGCACGACGTCGAACGCCTGCCCCGAGCGCAGCGCCGCGAGCCCTTCCTGGGCATTCGGTGCGGTCCGCACCTTGTAGC
>NZ_LFIP02000032.1 GCF_001189235.2 Bradyrhizobium embrapense | reverse complement strand
CAGCAGGGACAGGTCTTGTCATCGATATCGACAATGACCTCGATCCGCGGGAGGTGCGTCGGCAAGGCGCCACGGTTGCGGCGGCGCTTACGAGCCCGCGCCTCACGGCCTTCAGGTGCGCTGACGTCCTGCGCCGTTTCGCCGTACGCGGCGACCTGCTCGACGTCTTCCAGGCCCAGCAGCATCTGATCTTCTGGCAGCGTCTCCGCCCGCCGGCCAAACCGATGTCTCTGCATTTCCTTGATGATCTGACGCAGCCGTTCGCTCTCGCACCGTTCAGCAAGCAGCATCGCTTTCAGCGTCTCGGGATCGTCAGGCAGGGCGTCCTTCACACCCAAATCAGAGCATATTCGCCGCCATCTCGCGACGCATCCGACGCTCCTGATTCACTTCGCCGCAGCACTGCCAACAGCTATCCGGGCTGCGCTGGCGCCGGCGTCTCCCGTGCCTCGTGCACAGGCCGCCAGTCGAGCCCTTCCAGTAGCGCCGACAATTGCGCCCCCGACAGACGCATCACACCGTCCTCGATCTTCGGCCAGCGGAAGATCCCATCCTCGAGCCTCTTGGCGGACAGACACAAACTCGTTTCGTCCCAGAACACCAGCTTGATGCGATCCGCACAGCTCGTTTCATTGTGCGTCCCTTTGTCAGATCCCCGGCAGGCGGATCAACCTATCGTACTGATAATCAATGTAGTTTTTCGGCCGACGTTCGATCACGCGCTGCACCGCTATGCGCACTGACTCCGACGTCAGCGCGTCGACCCGAACCAACCATTGCGCCCCCTTGATCGCTTGCGTTGCCGGCAGGATGCCTTCAACACGAGGCTCTTTGCTGATCCGACGCAAATCCCAAAGCGTGCCGCAGCCTTCGCAAGGCTGATCATTTTGCCGTCGGATGATGCGGGGTCGTATT
>NZ_LFIP02000031.1 GCF_001189235.2 Bradyrhizobium embrapense | reverse complement strand
GAACTGCACCCCTGATGTGAGACACGGTAAATCAGGGACAGGTGCCGGCCGCTTGAAGCGGCACGGCGGGTTGACGGGTTAGGGCCGCATGGCGGGGCTGCTGCGCAGCAGCCCCGCCATGCGGTAAATTTGCCTCGAACTCGGCTGGCGGCCGGTAGGCCAAAGCCGAGTGCAACCGTTGACGATTGTATACCTCTTCGATGAAGGCGCCGATCGCATTTCTGGCCTGTTGCGCATCGCGGTAGGTCTGGCCGTCGACCTCCTCTTGCTTGAGGGTCTTCATGAAGCTTTCCGCCCTGGCGTTGTCATAGGGATTGCCGACCCGGCTCATGCTCGGGGCGATGTCGTGCTGCTGAAGTAGCTCGGTGTAGTCGCCGCAGGCGTATTGGATCCCCCGGTCGGAGTGATGGATCAGGCTGCCGGGCCTCGGGCGGCGCGCCGCCAGCGCCATCGAGAGTGCCCCGATGGCCAGCCGCGCCTCCAGATGCGTCTCCAGAGCCCAGCCGACGACGCGCCGGCTGAAGGCATCGAGCACGATGGCGAGATAGGCGAACTCCTCCCGCAGACGGATATAGGTGATGTCCGCCACCCAGAGCTGATCGAGGCCACTCGGCACCATGCCGCGGGCGAGGTTCGGCACCACCCGCCACGGGTGGCGCGAGTCGGTCGTCACAGGCACGAACGGCCGCTGTCGCAGGCACAGCAGATTGTCCTCGCGCATCAGGCGCAGCACGCGCTTGCGGTTCACCACAAAGCCCTCGCGGCGCAACTGTGCGGAGATCCGGCGATAGCCGTAATGCCGATGCGTCAGTGCGAGCCGCTGGATCGCGTCTCGCACGCCAGTCTCTTCGGCACGTGGGGCGGAAGCCGCCCAATGCCGGTAGTAGCCGGCCCGGCTGACGCCAGCCAGGGTGCACATCCGTTCGATCGTCAGCTCGCCTTGCCGCGGGGAGATCGTCATCGCTTGGATGACCTCGTAGACCCCCTCACGCCAGGCCCGCTGCTCGGCC
>NZ_LFIP02000030.1 GCF_001189235.2 Bradyrhizobium embrapense | reverse complement strand
AGCCTGGCGACATTGTCATCATCGACAACCTCGGCAGTCACAAAGGCAAGACCGTCCGTCGCGCCATCCGCGCCGCCGGCGCAAAGTTGTTCTTCTTGCCGCCCTACAGCCCGGATCTCAATCCGATCGAGCAGGTCTTCGCCAAGCTCAAGACCTTGCTCCGAAAAGCTGCCGAGCGAACCGTCGAAGCAACCTGGATGCGCATCGGCGCTCTACTCAACTGCTTCACGCCCCAGGAATGCGCCAACTACATCGCAAACGCCGGATACGCTTCAACATGAACCAATCATGCTCTAGCTCTATCGCGCGTCTCTCCGTTGCTGCAATCGCTGTGCAGTCAGCGGCAGCAGGCGAAGCCACCTTATCTCGGCGGCTCCGCATGCCCTCATCTCCAAGCCTCACGCATGCTGCGGCTGCGCCAGCTGGCTGACCTGCGTCGCGGGCGGATCGACAACGAGGGTACCGCCATGGCCGTCACTCGAGGTCGCGAAGGTCGAGGCCATGTAGTTGCCCAGCAGCACAATGCTCGCTGTGACGGTGCCGTCGGTCACCGTGAGCGTTCCGCTCGAGCTGGTCCCATTGAAGGTCGGCGTGTGAACGTTCGCGAAACTGATGTTCGCGAAATCGATCGCGTCCGCACCGGTCATTCCGGCAACCGTACCGGCAAAGCTCGCGGAATTGTCGAGCTTCAGCGTCCCGGTCGCGCCCTGGAACGCAACGGTGGCACTCGACGCCCCCGGCAATTCGAGGGTGGTGCCCGCGGCGATGGTGGCATTGCTGGAGCTTTCGCCCGTCACGTTGAAGGGCTGCCAGGCTCCCCACGCAATGCCGTCATTGGCCCGGATCCAGAGTTGATCGGTGCCCGAGCCGGCCTGATAGGTGGTCTGGGAAAGTTGCGCCGCCGTGATGTCGATCTCGGTATTCGCGGCCTGCGTAGCTCCGTTGACGCTCCAATGCCCGTTGGTATTCGAATCCCACAGCGCATATTTCGTGATGGCATCGCCATCCGCGTCCGTCGCGCTGAACAGGTTCGATGCAGCAAAGGTCTGCCCCGAGACCGTCACGACGTTGGCGACC
>NZ_LFIP02000029.1 GCF_001189235.2 Bradyrhizobium embrapense | reverse complement strand
GCCGCCGCTGGCTTTCGAGGTTCCCCATGACTTGGGACATCGTCGATTGGCGAACATAGACGACGGCGACGCGACTGAGGTGATCAGGCGTGATCTAGATGCTCATGATCACCTCCCGTCATCTGAACGGTCTCGACGCCTGCCGCCGCCAGCAGGAGATCGGCGTGCGCCTGGATCAGGCCTTTGGGATTGGCGCCCAGCGGGTTCTGGGGAATCCGATGCCCCAGATCCAGACCCAGTTGCATCGGCTCGCGAAATTGGTGTTTACTCCGCACGTCCTTTCTCCCTCTTCGTTGAAGGACGGGATCGTGCGCCCGACGCCCGATTCGTGCCGAGAAGCTTCAGAACAGCGGCAAATTCGTTAAGCCCCTCAATACTGACCTGCGGCGGCCCAAGCGCCATGCCGGCACAGTAGCTTTCGTCGGACATCCAATCGGGCACCTCGCGGCTAAACCCACGCCGCTCCTCCGTGTAGATGCACTTCAAATCCTTGCCGCGTCGGAAAGGTGCGACCTGAAGCGTCCGCCGAAAAAGCGGATGCCACGGATATGCAATTGTCGCGCTTCGAAGGCTGTATGCAGAATGTCGCGTGTTGGGCGGATCGGATCAAGCTGATGTTCTGAGATGGAACGGGTTTGTGCTTGTTCGTTAAGAGGCTTGAGGGTGGCATCTTCCGCTGGCCGAAGATCGAGGACGGTGTGATGCGCCTGTCGGCGGCGCAATTGTCCGCGCTGCTGGAAGGACTCGACTGGCGCCTTGTGCACGAGGCACGGGAGACGCCGGCGCCAGCGCAGCCCGGATAGCTGTTGGCAGTGCTGCGGCGAAGTGAATCAGGAGCGTCGGATGCGTCGCGAGATGGCGGCGAATATGCTCTGATTTGGGTGTGAAGGACGCCCTGCCTGACGATCCTGAGACGCTGAAAGCGATGCTGCTTGCTGAACGGTGCGAGAGCGAACGGCTGCGTCAGATCATCAAGGAAATGCAGAGACATCGGTTTGGCCGGCGGGCGGAGACGCTGCCAGAAGATCAGATGCTGCTGGGCCTGGAAGACGTCGAGCAGGTCGCCGCGTACGGCGAAACGGCGCAGGACGTCAGCGCACCTGAAGGCCGTGAGGCGCGGGCTCGTAAGCGCCGCCGCAACCGTGGCGCCTTGCCGACGCACCTCCCGCGGATCGAGGTCATTGTCGATATCGATGACAAGACCTGTC
>NZ_LFIP02000028.1 GCF_001189235.2 Bradyrhizobium embrapense | reverse complement strand
TCCGTCACCATCAAGATCCCGCTGACGCTTGCGATCGTCTCCGCCCTGATCGTGGAAGCCGGCGGCGACCGTTTTGCGATTCCGCAATTGTCCGTGGTCGAGCTGGTGCGGGCCCGCGCCAACTCCGAGCACCGCATCGAGCGGATCAAGGACACCGCCGTGCTGCGCCTGCGCAACAAGCTGCTGCCGCTGATCCATCTGAAGAAGCTGCTCAAGATCGACGACGRTGCGTCGACCGCCGATGCCGAGAACGGCTTCATCGTGGTGACGCAAGTCGGCAGCCAGACCTTCGGCATCGTGGTCGACGGCGTGTTCCACACCGAGGAGATCGTGGTCAAGCCGATGTCGACCAAGCTGCGGCACATCGACATGTTCTCCGGCAACACCATTTTGGGCGATGGCGCCGTCATCATGATCATCGATCCCAACGGGATCGCCAAGGCGCTCGGCGCGTCCGGCTCCTCGGCCCATGACATGGCCGACGACAATGCCAGCGCACATGCCAATAGCGGCGAGCAGCTGACCTCGCTGCTGGTGTTCCGCGCSGGCTCCTCGCAGCCCAAGGCGGTGCCGCTCGGCCTCGTCACCCGGCTGGAGGAGATCGCAACCGACAAGATCGAGCTCTCGAACGGCCGCTACATGGTGCAGTACCGCGAGCAGCTGATGCCGCTGGTGCAGATGGCCGGGGTCGAGGTGCAGACCCAGGGGGCGCAGCCGATCCTGGTGTTCGCCGACGACGGCCGCTCGATGGGGCTCGTGGTCGACGAGATCATCGACATCGTCGAGGAAAAGCTCAACATCGAGGTCGCAGGCTCCCAGGACGGCATTCTGGGCTCGGCCGTGATCAAGGGCCAGGCCACCGAGGTGATCGACGTCGGCCACTTCCTGCCGATGGCGTTCGCCGACTGGTTCTCGCGCAAGGAGATGCGCCCCTCGGCTAGCGCGCAGTCGGTGCTGCTGGTCGATGACAGCGCCTTCTTCCGCAACATGCTGGCGCCGGTCCTGAAGGCCGCCGGCTACAAGGTGCGGACCGCACCGAATGCCCAGGAAGGGCTCGCGGCGCTGCGCTCGGGGCAGGCGTTCGACGTCGTGCTGACCGACATCGAGATGCCCGAGATGAACGGCTTCGAGTTCGCCGAGAACATCCGCAGCGACCACAACCTGGTCGGGCTGCCGATCATCGCGCTGTCGGCGATGGTGTCGCCGGCGGCGATCGAGCGCGGCCGGCAGGCCGGCTTCCACGACTATGTCGCCAAGTTCGACCGTCCCGGGCTGATCGCGGCGCTGAAAGAGCAGACCGCCGAACTGCGCCG
>NZ_LFIP02000027.1 GCF_001189235.2 Bradyrhizobium embrapense | reverse complement strand
CGATGCCGAAGGTCTGGCTGCCGACTTGCGTCACCACGATGAAGCCGTTCTCGGCATCGGCGGTCGACGCACCGTCGTCGATCTTGAGCAGCTTCTTCAGATGGATCAGCGGCAGCAGCTTGTTGCGCAGGCGCAGCACGGCGGTGTCCTTGATCCGCTCGATGCGGTGCTCGGAGTTGGCGCGGGCCCGCACCAGCTCGACCACGGACAATTGCGGAATCGCAAAACGGTCGCCGCCGGCTTCCACGATCAGGGCGGAGACGATCGCAAGCGTCAGCGGGATCTTGATGGTGACGGARGCGCCCTCGCCGGCCACGCTCTTGATGTCGATGGTGCCGCCGATCTGGTCGATATTGGTGCGYACCACGTCCATGCCGACGCCGCGGCCGGACACCGAGGTGACTTGCGCCGCGGTCGAGAAGCCCGGCGCGAAGATGAACTTGTGGATCTGGGCCTCGGTCATCTTCTCGAGTTCAGCCTCGGTGACGAGACCGTTCTGGAGCGCCTTGGCCTTGATCCGCTCGGTGTTGAGCCCGCGGCCATTGTCGGCGATGCAGATGATGATGTGGCCGCCCTCGTGATAGGCRGACAGGCGGATGGTGCCCTGCTCTCCCTTGCCGGCGGCGAGACGCTCGGCGGTGGTCTCCAGGCCGTGATCGGCGGAGTTGCGCACCATGTGCGTCAACGGATCCTTGATCAGGTCGAGCACCTGGCGGTCGAGCTCGGTGTCGGCGCCGTGCATCTCGAGCTCGATCTGCTTGCCGAGTTCGCCGGAGAGGTCGCGGACGATGCGCGGCAGCTTCTGCCAGGCATTGCCGATCGGCTGCATCCGCGTCTTCATGACGCCTTCCTGCAGCTCGGCGGTGACATTGGAGAGCCGCTGCAGCGGCACCTTGAACTCGGTGTCCTCGTTGCGGCGGGAGATCTCCAGCAGCTGGTTGCGGGTCAGCACCAGCTCGGAGACCATGGTCATGAGGTGTTCGAGGGTGTCGACGTTGACCCGGATCGACTGGTTGGCGATCTTGTCGCCTTCCTGGACATCCTCGGTGGCGACCTTGCGGGCCGGCTTCCTGGCAGCCTCCGTCGGCTCGGCGGCGGGGGCAGCAGGCGCGGCGGCGACGGGCTTGGCGACCGGCGTCGGTGCTGCGACTTCGATCTCGGTCTCGCGGAAGGCGCGCTCGAGCTCGTCGAGCGAGACCTCGCCCGGACGTAAGGGGCGCTCCAGCGTCTGCACCACCAGCGTGCCTTCGCTCATCGCCGCCTGCACCGGCGGCGCTTCGACCACAGGCACATCTTTTTCAGCAGCCGCCATCGCCGCCATGCCGTGCTCGACCATCGCYTCSAGCTGATCGATCAGGTCGCGGTCGTTGCCCTCGGGCTCGGCCTCGGTCGCCTCGAGCCCGCCGAGGATCTCCTTGATGCGGTCGATCGAGGACAGGATCAGCGTCACGGCTTCCGCCTTCACCGGCATGCCGTCGCGGAATTTGCCCATCAACGTCTCGCCGGCATGCGCCAGCGCTTCCAGCCGCGGCAGTCCGAGGAAGCCGCAGGTCCCCTTGATCGTGTGCACGAGCCGGAAAATGTTGTCCAGGATCTTCGCGTTGTTCGGATCCTGCTCGAATTGCACCAGCTGGTTGTCGACCGTATCCAGGCTCTCGCTGCTCTCCGTCAGGAACTCGCGCAACAGATCGTCCATG
>NZ_LFIP02000026.1 GCF_001189235.2 Bradyrhizobium embrapense | reverse complement strand
CGTACGCCTCCGCTGACGGCCGCCTTGTTTGAGGGAGGCGAGCGCTGCAGGTCCTAGGGGTAGTCCTAGGAGAAGCGCTATGACGATATCGCGGGCAGAGGTGATCACATCGGTAGAGCGGCGGCGGCGGTGGTCGCGAGATGAGAAGGAACGGCTAGTTGCAGCATCGCTCGAGCCTGGAGCCACTGTTTCCGAGGTGGCTCGCATGGCCGGCCTTCATGTGAGCCAGCTGTTCCGGTGGCGCAAAGAGCTTTGCAAGCAGGGAGAGACGAGTATAGCTCCGTTCGTGCCGGTCGAAATTGGACCGTCTGTGCTACCGCGGGATCTGACCGAAGCGCCACTGACGACGGCACCGACGCGTCGACGGAGGAGCCAGGGCATCATCGAGATCGACCTTGGTAGCGGACGCCGCATCCGGGTCGATGGCGACGTTGATGGAGACGCGCTGCGTCGCGTTCTCGATGCCCTGGTGCGCCGATGATCCCGGTTCCGACAGGCGCGCGAGTGTGGCTCGCGACAGGCTACACCGATATGCGCAGAGGCTTTCCGTCGTTGGCACTCCAGGTGCAGGAGGTGCTGCACAAAGACCCGCTCAACGGTCATCTGTTCGTCTTCCGTGGTCGCCGCAGCGATCTTGTAAAGGTGATCTGGCACGATGGCCAGGGAGCATGCCTGTTTACCAAAAGGCTTGAGAGAGGCAGGTTCATCTGGCCATCGGTTGCCGGTGAATCGGTAACGATCTCGCCGGCGCAGTTGAGCTATCTGTTGTCCGGGATCGATTGGCGCAACCCACAAGAAACCCAGCGTCCCACGCGGGTCGGATAGTGTTTTGTGGTTTGAATCTGCGGGTTGATCTGATTCACTGGCTTCATGATATCGAAGCCGGACGACCTTCCATCGGACCTTGCGAGTGCCCTGGCGGCGCTGCAGGCCGAGCGTGAGGCGCGGCTACATGCTGAGGCGGTGGCTGCCAGCGTGCGGGCTGAGCTGTCGGACAACGAGGCGCTGATCGCGCATCTTGAGCTGCGGATCGAGAAGCTCAAACGCGAATTGTACGGGCCGCGCTCCGAGCGCACGGCGCGGCTGCTCGAGCAGCTGGAGCTGGAACTCGAAGACCTCGTTGCGGCGGCGAGCGAGGATGAGCTTGCGGGGCAGGCCGCCGCGGCGAAGACACAGAACGTCCGCCCCTTCACGCGCAAGCGGCCGGTGCGCAAACCCTGGCCGGATGACATCGAACGCGAGCGCGTCGTCGCTGAGGCTCCGACGAGCTGTGCCTGCTGCGGTGGATCGCGGCTGGCGAAGATCGGTGAGGATGTGACCAGGACGCTGGAGGAGATCCCGCGTCGCTTCAAGGTCATCGAGACGGTACGGGAGAAGTTCACCTGCCGTGATTGCGAGAAGATCAGCCAGCCGCCGGCACCGTTCCATGCCACGCCGCGCGGCTTCATCGGCCCACAATTGCTGGCGACGATCCTGTTCGAGAAGTTCGGCATGCATATCCCGCTCAACCGCCAGAGTGCTCGCTTCAAGGCTGAGGGGATCGACCTGTCGTTGTCGACGCTGGCTGACCAGGTCGGCCACGGCACCTTCGCCGTCATGCCGCTCTTCCACTTGATCGAACGCCATGTGCTTGCGGCCGAGCGCCTTCATGGCGATGACACCACCATCCGTATCCTGGCGAAGGGCAAGTGCACGACCGGACGGATCTGGACTTATGTGCGGGATGACCGGCCCTTTGCCGGGCCCGCGCCGCCGGCGGCGGTGTATTACGCCTCGAGCGACCGACGAGGCGAGCATCCCCAGAAGCATCTGGCCGCCTTCGGTGGTATCCTGCAAGCCGATTGCTACAACGGCTTCGAGCCGCTGTTCGACCCGCGGAAGAAGGTGCTGCCGATCACCCCGGCGTTTTGCTTTGCCCATGCACGACGGGGCTTCTTCGAGCTGGCTGACATCGAGAAAAATGCTCGAGAAGGCAACAAGGGCAAACCGGCCTCTCCGATCGCGCTGGAGGCGGTCAGGCGCCTCGATGCGCTGTTCGAGGTCGAGCGCGCCATCAACGGCCGCGGCGCCGACGAGCGGCGCGCCGTGCGCCAGGAAGAGAGCAAGCCGCTTCTCGAGGACATGCACGCCTGGTTGCTGCGTGAGCGCGAAACCCTCTCGCGCTCTTCCGAGGTCCTGAAGCCGATCAACTATATGCTCAGGCGCTGGGACGACTTCGCCCGCTTCCTCGAGGATGGCAGGATCTGCTTGCCCAACAATTGCGCCGAACGCGCATTGAGAGGCATCGCCTTGGGACGGCGGAACTGGACCTTCGCCGGAAGCCAGCGTGGCGCCGACCGTGCCGCCATCATGCTGACGATGATCACGAGCTGTCGCCTCAACGAGGTCGATCCGAAGGTCTGGCTCGCCGACATCCTCGCCCGCATCGCCGATCTTCCCGCATCGCGTCTGCACGAACTGCTGCCCTGGGAATGGAAGCTCCTGGGCCAAGCCGGCAAGCCCGCCGGTCAGCAGGCCGCCTGACCTTCACGCAACGCCATCATAGCTCGCCGTGCCCGCGCGCACGCGTCAATCGGGCGGTCTTCATCGTATGCGTACG
>NZ_LFIP02000025.1 GCF_001189235.2 Bradyrhizobium embrapense | reverse complement strand
ATAACACCTGTTTATAGAAAGCTTTAGACCGAGTGGCCACCACCGTCTGTGCTCCGGAAACCACCTTTGATCGACTCGCGGATGAAGGGTGGGCCGAGATCCAACTCACGCCGGAAGACGCCGAGATCATCGCGAATGTTGTCGCTGCGGCGTTTCGTTTTTTCCGGGCCGATCAAGTGGAGAAGGCGAAATGCCAGGTCGGCGTTGGTTCGGGCTATAGGCCTTACGGGATCGAATACTCAAGAACCGCTGACCGCCCCGACGAAATGGAGACATTCTCGGCCACGGCGAGCTCGATAGGTTGCGAATATGGGCTTGCGGAAGCTGACGAGCTTAACCGTCAGTGCGCCAATGCTTTTGACATGATGGAAAAAATCGCCGATCAGATCGTCATCGCGATCGCCGATGGCGTAACCGGTGGGACTTGGAAACAAATGCTCTCCGGCCGCGTTCGTCATTGGTCAACACTACAAATCAACTACTCGCGTCCGATACAGGCCCAATCTTCCTTCATCAATGAAGAGCACGAAGACGGTCACTTGTTGACGCTTGTCTATAGCACTGCGCCCGGACTGGAAGTTAGACTTCCGGACGGCGCGTTCTTGCCGATCTCAACATCGTCCGACCGCGCGGTTGCAATGCTGGGAGGGCTTGCTTCGCTGATGACGGACGGTCGGCTCCGGCCGCTCTTTCACCAGGTTAGGCCACCAAAGGACTGCGACGAGCGGATCAGCGTGCTGTTCTTTGCCGATCTTGCGCCGGAGTTCTGCCAGCCATGGATAGTCGGCGAGTCCAATCGCGGCATCGACATCGCGAACTTCGTAAAATCGAACCCGATCCGGTTCGGATTGCAGAAATACGGATCCGATTGACATGCCGGAATGGGTCCTTGGCCTCGGCGGCTCCGACCACGACTTCTCTGCGGCATTGATGCGCGACGGCGATATCCGCGTTGCCATCGAGCAGGAGCGCCTTTCGCGGCGGAAGTATGGAATGACGCATTGGTTCGAAAGCCCCGTGCAGCTGGCGATCGACTATTGTTTGGCTGCCGAAGGAATCGCATTGTCCGACGTCGCGGCAATCGTTTCGAGCGACACGTTGCCGACCAAGGTGCGTACTGAGCTTCAGGGCAGCAACCTTCGGATTTTCCCTCACCATCTGTGTCATGCGGCTTCGGCCTACATGATGCTGCCACCCAATTCAAAGGCCGGAGTACTGGTCTATGACGGTTTTGGATCGATCGTAGGCCCGATCGAAGACCAGGTCCGGGCCAAGCGCGAGACCTTCTCGTTCTTTCTCTTCGGTCCGGAGGGGCACCAGACCCTGGGTCAGACATTGGGAAGCGCGACCGTCGAAGGCGACGATTTCCCGATCGTCGTCACGGATTCCATCGGGCTGCTGTATGAACTCGTGACCGCCGAATTGGGGTATGACGCCCTCGAGGCTGGCAAAACGATGGGGCTTGCGTCTTACGGCGAGCCGCGCCATGCCGGGACGCTCAATCAGTTCATCCGATATCGGGACGATCCCGACGATTTCTTTCGCTGCGCTCTCGACGACCCTGATTTGCCGCGGGCAATTGAGACGCTACTCTTGCAGTCGTCTAATCTGTTCGCTGCGAAGGCGGACCTTGCTGCGAGCGTTCAAGCGGTCATTAACGAGGCTGCGCTTCGTTCGCTTGCGTTTTTCAGCAACAGAGCCGTCGATTACTTGTGCATCGCGGGCGGCTGTGCGCTCAACACCGTGACGAATTCGTATCTCATCGAGAACGCGCCGCTCGACGTTCCGCTTTCAGTTGCGCCTCACAGCGGAGATGCCGGATTGGGTTTCGGCGCCCTCTGGCTCCACGAATTCGAGAAGCGAAAGCGTCCGCCGCAGTTGACGTTCCGCAACAGGAACGTCGATCCCGCTGTGGCGCGCCCTGGACGGACCTATGCGGCCACGGAACGCGCCGCGGCTGTTCAGCAATTTTATCCCCGGCTGAGCTTCGATCCATCGGTTCGAACCGCTCAAGATCTTGCGCGAATTCTCGCCGCTGGCGATGTGATCGGCCTGTTCAATGGAGGTTCGGAGATCGGACCGCGGGCCCTGGGTGGGCGAAGCATTATTGCCGATCCTCTGCGAATCTCGACCAAAGAGCGCATCAATCGGATGATTAAGAAGCGGGAGCCGTTTCGGCCACTAGCTCCGATCATTCTCGAAGATCGCTACGATGATTATTTCTTCGACCGACGATGTGCCGACCCATACATGCTAAGGGTGGCTCGGGTGCGCGAGCGTTGTCTCAATGAAGCCCCGGCGGTGGTTCACGTCGACCGTACCGCAAGGGTTCAGCTCGTCGAGCGCGAAAGCCATGCACTTCTCGCCAATCTACTTCGAGAATTCGAAGCCGTCACTGGGCGAGCGGTCCTGCTGAACACGTCGTTCAACCGCCGTGGCGAGCCCATTGTCGAGACTCCGCTGGACGCAATCGACGCATTTCTCGGCATGGGTCTCGATGGTCTGTATCTCGACGGTGAATTCTACCGCGCCGCCAGCAGCCCGAGCCTGTAAAGCACCGCCCGCACCGCATCGTCGAGCGATCGTGCCTGCAGCAACTCCATTGTGCACTCGACCAGGAGGCTGAGCCCTCCGGACCGCGAGAGCAGGAAATGCCCGATGCGAGCCCATTCCTCTTCGTTGATCTGCCGGCGTCCAATATGCGCATCCTGCCGGATCTTGATCTCGATCAGATCCTCCTCGCTGACGGCCGCGCCACTGCTCCGCAGAAAGGACAGCGTCTCAGCCGGATGTCGACTGAAGCATTCTGCCAGAACCCGCACCACCGCCCGTCGGATCCGAGGGTCTGGGTGTCCTATCACGCTCCGCAGCGCTAGCAGGCCCTCCGTTGGCCACAGCACAATGACCCCAGCCAGCGCCTGCAGCAGCTGGATCGCTTCCTCGATCCTCCCGGCAGCGAGAAAGGATTCGAGATGCCGCGTATAGAGCGGCAGCGGGCTTTCAGTTTCGGAGCGCATCTCGCGCACATAGTCGCCATAGAGATATCTTTGCCGCCGTAACGAAGGCGACAGTACCCCGTAAGGATAGATCACGCCGAATCCATCCTCAAATATTCGATCGAACAGATCCTGAAAGCCGCGTCGCTCGCCACGCTCAAGTCCCGGCCTGAAGAGCAGCACGTCAGGCCAATCCTCCAGGATCCTCGCTTCGTACTCGGCGAACACTTCGATGTCGTAAGGTGCGTTGTGCAAAACATGCAAATACACGAGCGCGGCGTGCAAGAAATCAATTTCGATCGGCGACGAGGAACGCGAGATTGCGGACAGTCTAGACTTGATCAGATCGAGCGTGACACCGAAGTCATTAAAGCTCGATATAGCGAGCAGCAAATGGCACAGATGATACTCAATTTCCGTATTGAGGGTCTGGGTATATGGCTGAAGTCTGTCGAATTGATCCGCGGTGAGAACCTCTCCTACGCCCAGCCGTGCTAGGATGGAGGTAAACTCGCTGCGATCCTGGTGGGCGAAGAACTGTTCGACTGCCTCGAGCGGTGCGTTAAAGATCAGCCGGTCGCAATATTTCCGAATATGATCGGCAATGGCATCAGCATCAGCTTCGGCCCATTGATCTTTGAGCAATATATCAAGCGATGCATCAAGCGAGTGTAACGTTCCAGCATATTCGTTGGGATGAGTATTGTCGGGGCCAAGATGAGCAGCAAAGCCCAGTAGTCGTCCAAGCCGCTGCCAGCTTGAACACCTTTCGTCCCCGAAGAAAGCGGCGTAGGGTTGGTGCTTGGTCAGTAGTACGGGTGGACAACCGGCCTCAAGGTACAATTTCACGAGCCGGTCAGTCGCGTAGATGTTGGCCTCTATGGCGACAGGCGAAGAAACACTGTCCGATATATTGGTAAGGATTTGGATTGCATCCGATACGGCGAGTGCTGCGCCAAACTGCACCGCCGTTCGAAGTAGACTGGGGCCAATGTTGCCTTGGCCGGCGGCGCTGGACAGATCCAGCAGATATTGAAGCGCGACGGGATCTGCCTGCTCGGCCATGTCTGAAAGGACCTCGCGACCGAAGCCAAACAGCATTTCCCGGTCGGCGAGCCCGTACTGACCAACCCGCTCATCAAGCGAACGAAGGATTTTGTCGATCGTTGCGAACCGCTTTTGCGGCAACAGCTCGAAATATAGCCGCGCCGCGGCGATCGGCTTTGCTTGGGTCCGAAACGACTTCAGGTAGCGCAAGAGGTCGTCCACTGTCTCAAGGCTCGGACCGCGCCCCGATCCGAGACCCAGCGCGAGGAAAAATTCCAAGGTTCGATCGTGATCGAACTGCAGGTAACCGTCGCCGGCATCGACGAAAACGTGCAGGTCCTTCATCAAGCGAATGATCTCACCCCGCAAGGTCGGAGGCTCGATGTCGATTTCACGAAACCTGTCCTGCTGTCGCGTCAATGTGCCGAGAGCAAGTGTGGCGAGCACGTCCTTGAGCGTTGTCGTATCGATCAGCGATCCGCGCCGGACCAGCTTTTGGTCGAGCGCCTGTTGATAGATGCGTGCGCCCGGTATTGCCGACATGCCGCGGTGCGAAGCGTCTGCGACGGCGCCAAACAAATAAGGATCATGAAGCTGATTGAAAACCGTTGGTGACAACTGCTCGGTTTCGACCGTCGCGTAACCGCGATCGCGCAATCGAGCCACCGCATCGCGGAGCTCATCATCCGTGAACTCGCCGCAGGCAATGGTGCCGACACCTTGATCCGCGGCTGTTTCGGTCCAGAGCGTTTTCTGCAGCTGCAGCAGATCGATGTGCGACAGCATCGCGTTCCACGTCTCCTGCCGGATTGTCGCGATCACGCGGATCGCGCTGTCGGTCTCCGGGAGGAAATAGCAAAAACGCAATATGTTACGGAACAGCTGTACGCATCTGGTCAGATCGGGACTGAATTCGTTGATGCCATCGATGTAAAGAACCAGCCGCTGCTGACTTTCGGCGAGCCATTTTTCGAAGCGGAACAACGAGAACGGTCCGCGCGATCCAAGGCCTCCCAGCTGCTCGGCAACATATTGCTCAATGTCGCCAACGCCTTGCAGTGCACGCGCTCGGATCAGCAGCAATCGGCTCGCTGGATCGCCTTCCCATGACGAGTGCAGTCGTATCCCGAGCGTGGTCTTTCCGAATCCCGATGGTCCCGACACCAACGTCAGGACGCGATTTGACCTGAGAAACAGGCGAACCTGGTCTTCCGCTCGCGGGCGCCGCGCGAAGGTTTCGACAAGGGAAGTGCCGTCGCGCACTGCATAGGCCTGGAGATACTGCCGGTTGCAATAGTCGAGGCGCCACTCGAAAAGGCAGCGAAGGTAGGTCGGCTCGATCATTTGCAGGGATGGCCGCTCAAGAACCGGGCGAGCAATTTCCATCATCAGATCGTCGAACTTTCCGCGCACCTGACGCATGCGCGATCCGAGCAGCGTGACCAGGGGCGACTCCGGCGCCGGCCGAGTTGGACCACACCAGAATATCCGACTGCTGGTGCCCCTGACGGCGTCGGCAATGATCTCGGCGAGTGCCGGATCGTTGCCTCCATACCCGACGAAGACAAGGTCGTGCGTGCGCAGGATCTCGCCAAGCAGTTCGAGCATCGACGGATCATAGGGAGGTGCCTGGATCTCCTCCGTTGTAAGGAACATCAGCGATCGCGAGGCGATGTCGCCATGCAGTTTGAGGTAAGGTTTTCGAGGTGGCTGAAAGCGCTCGTTGGCGAGGAAGTATGGCCGAGCGATCCCTGGGGCGTAGATCTGGAACAGGTCACGTCCCAGCTCCTGTTGAGCTTTTTCAAGCATTCCGTCGAAGTTCGTCGTGATGATGGCGTCGATGCCGCCACTCTCGGCCAGCAAGACAAGCAGCTTGTAGGCGTCGGACGGTTGGAGTGGCTGCATCCGGTGGAACAGCCAGTCGATCAGGAGAGCCTTGTCATCCGGTGCTTGCTGGGCGAACAGCGCCTCGAACTCGGCTTCGATATTGGTCGATGGCGTGACGTCGAACAGACGCCTCTTGCCGAACTCGACAAGCGCTTGCCGCTTCAGCTCCCAGAACGTAAGCCCGCCGGAACTCAGGTCGGCCCCCGCACCAAGGAACACGCAGATCCGCGCGAGATGCCGCGCCGGGTTTGTTGCACGGTCGGCGATCAATCGCCCGAGCAGCGCGAGAGCTTCAGGAGTTTCGGATTGACGGATCATGACCAGCTATTTGGCTCGCTGATCCAGCAGTGCCTCGTGCACATAAACAGGTGTTAT
>NZ_LFIP02000024.1 GCF_001189235.2 Bradyrhizobium embrapense | reverse complement strand
GTCGCGTTCGGAAGACAGCGCGTAGGGACGATTGCCGCCCATCTGCCGCGCCGCCGCGCTTCCGGTCGCGCGAAACCGCTGCGACCACTTCACCACGCTCGCAACACTGACCTTGAAGGTGGCAGCCACCGACCGGCAGCTCTCTCCCGCCGCTACCGCGGCAACAACGCGCTCGCGCAAATCAAGAGAATAGGCCCGTCCCATCAGATGCTGGCCTCCTCCAGCCAGCATCTTGAATCAGAACCCCGCTGATTTGGGAATCCCCAATCGATTCAGACCAAAACGATCACGCTCTAGTACCCCGCGGCCTCCGAGCCGCGGGTGCGTGGATCGGGCGCGCCGAGCAGACCGCTGGTCGTGACGACGATCGAGTTCGCGGAGGAGTAGCCGAGCGGTTCGACCGGCTTGTGGCCCTTGGCGCGCAGCTCGGCGAGCACCTCGTCGGGAAACCCTTTCTCGATCCGGACCTCGTCGGGCAGCCATTGATGGTGCATGCGGGGTGCGGCGACCGCGGCCGCGATGTCCATCCTGTAGTCGATCACGTCGACGATGATCTGCGTCACCGCGGAGATGATGCGGCTGCCGCCGGGCGATCCCGTCACCAGCACCGGCTTGCCGCCCTTCAGCACGATGGTCGGCGACATCGACGACAGCGGGCGCTTGCCGGGTCCCGGCAGATTGGCCTCGAAGCCGACCAGGCCGAACGCATTGGAGGCGCCGGGCGCCGCAGTGAAATCGTCGAGTTCGTTGTTGAGCAGCACGCCGGTGCCGTCGGCGACGAGGCCGACGCCGTAGGGGAAGTTCAGCGTGTAGGTGTTGCTGACGGCGTTGCCGGCGGCGTCGACCACCGAATAATGCGTGGTGTTGTCGCCCTCACGCGGCTGTCTGGCGTTGCGCACATCGGTCCAGGGCGTGGCGCGGGCGAGATCGATGGTGGCGCGCTGCTTCGCGGCATAGTCCTTGTCGATCAAGAGCTGGGTCGGCGCGTCGACGAAGGCGGGATCGCCGAGATAGCGGGCGCGATCGGCATAGGCCCGCTTCATCGCCTCGATCATGACATGCAGCGAGGCGGCCGAGCCCTGCTTCATGTCCGACATCGGAAAGCCCTCGAGGATATTGAGGATCTCCAGCAGCACGACACCGCCGGAGGAAGGCTGCGGCATCGAGACGATGTCGTAGCCGCGATAGGTGCCGCGGATCGGCGTGCGGATCACCGGCCGGTAGGCTTTGAGATCTTCCAGCGTGAAGATGCCGCCGGCATTCTTGATCCCGCTGACAAGCTTCTCGGCGACCACGCCTTCGTAGAAGCCGCGCGGTCCCTGTTCGGCGATCGCGGTCAGCACGCCGGCGAGATCGCCCTGGATCAGGCGGTCGCCTTCATGCAGCGGCGTGCCGTCGGCATGTGAGAACGTCTTGGCGGAGTTCGGCCAGCGCGACATGCGGCGATACATGTCCGCCAGCGTATCCGACGTATCGTCGGTGACGATGAAGCCGTCGCGGGCGAGATCGATCGCTGGCTTGAGGATCTGCGCCAGCGTGAACTTGCCGGAGCCGTATTTCTCCAGCGCCAGCGCGAGGCCCGCGACCGTGCCGGGCACGCCGATCGCGAGGGCTGAGTTGCGCGACTTGTCGGGATCGGGCTTGCCGTCGGCGTTCAGGAACATGTCGCGGGTCGCGGCCTGCGGCGCCGTTTCGCGATAGTCGATTGCGACGTCTTCATTGCGGCCGGCGAGATGGATCACCATGAAACCGCCGCCGCCGATATTGCCGGCGCGCGGATAGGTCACCGCCATCGCAAAGCCGGTGGCGACCGCGGCGTCGACTGCGTTGCCGCCTTGCCGCAGGATGTCGGTGCCGACCCGCGCCGCCAGCTTCTCCTGCGCCACCACCATGCCGTGTTCGGCGCGGATGCTTTGAAGCGTGTTGGTGGCCGAGGGCTCGTAAGCGCGCCGCTGCACCTGGCCGAGGGCCGGTGTCGCGATGCCGATCATCAGGAGAGCGGCAAACAGCCGTCGCGACATCGTTGCCGTCAGCGCCATCGAAATGTCCTGCCCTGTTCATCGCCGTATCAGCAAACCGGCCCATGCTATATGGGAACGGATTGAAGCGGCAAAAGCGTGCCTGTGGTTCGGTTTGGAGAATATCTTTCACGATGACGACAACAATGCAGACGGGCACCGGACATGCGAGGACCTCCACCACGATCTATCCTGACCGCGCCGCCGTCATCAGCTGGATCTTCTTCGACTGGGCCGCGCAGCCCTATTTCACGCTGATCACGACCTTCGTGTTCGCGCCGTATTTCGCCAGCTTCGTCGCTTCAGATGCCGCGAGCGGGCAGGCGCTGTGGGGCTTTGCCACCGCGGCCGCAGGCCTTGCGATCGCGTTGCTGTCGCCGGTGCTGGGTGCGATCGCCGACGCCAGCGGCCGGCGCAAGCCGTGGATCGCCGTGTTCGGCGCGCTGCTGGTGATCGGCGCGAGCGCGATGTGGATCGGCACGCCGGGCACTCCCGACATCATCCCCGCGCTGCTGCTCGCCTACGCGATCGCCAGCGTCGGCGTCGAGTTCGCGACCGTCTTCAACAATGCGATGATGCCGACCCTGGTGCCGCCGGACCGGATCGGGCGCCTGTCCGGCACCGGCTGGGCCACCGGCTATGTCGGCGGCATCCTTAGTCTCATTCTCGTGCTCGGTTTCCTCGCCGCCAACGCCGAGACCGGCAAGACGCTGTTCGGCTTCACGCCGCTGTTCGGTCTCGATCCCACCATGCATGAAGGCGATCGCATCACCGGGCCGTTGACCGGGCTGTGGTTCATCATCTTCGTGACGCCGATGTTCCTGTTCACGCCGGACTATCCGGCGAAACGCCCGATGCGCGCGGCGCTCGGCGAGGGCCTGCGCGAGCTCAGGGAATCCTTGGCGAGCCTGCCGAAGCAGAAGTCGCTGGCGCGGTTTCTGCTGGCCAACATGATCTACACCGACGGGCTGGTCTCGCTGTTCGCGTTCGGCGGCATTTATGCCGCCGGTACGTTCGGCTGGGACACCATCCGGATCGGCACCTTCGGCATTATCCTGGCGGTCGCCGGCACCTTCGGCGGCTGGCTCGGCGGCAAGCTCGACGACGCGCTCGGGCCGAAGCGCGTGATCACCGGCAGCCTCGTGATCCTGCTGTTTGCGATCGTCGTGATCCTCACCGTGAACAAGGATTCCATCCTGTTCATCCCGGTTGCGCCCCCGATGCCTGGCGGTCCGTTGTTCGCGGGCGCCGCCGAGCGCGCATATATCGTGCTGGGCTGCCTGATCGGCGCCACCGGCGCGCCATTGCAGGCGGCCTCGCGCTCGCTGCTGATCCGCCTCGCGCCGAAGGACCGCATCGCGCAGTATTTCGGCTTGTTCGCGCTGACCGGAAAGGTGACGTCCTTCATCGGCCCGCTGCTGATCGGCGCGATCACGGCTGCGACCGCAAGCCAGAAGGCCGGCATGGCCGTGCTGGTGGGGTTCTTCGTGGTGGGATTGGCGTTGCTGGCGAAGGTGCGCGAATAACAACCGCTGTCGTCCCGGCCATGCCCCGTAGCCCGGATGCAGCGAAGCGCAATCCGGGGTCTTTGGTCCGCGGAGAAACCGCCCCGGATTACGCTGCGCTCTATCCGGGCTACGGGTCCAATTAATGCCTGAAATGCCGGACGCCGGTGAACACCATGGCGATGCCGTGCTCGTCGGCGGCCTTGATCACTTCATCATCGCGCATCGAGCCGCCAGGCTGGATCACCGCTGTGGCGCCGGCCTCGATGCAGGCGAGCATGCCGTCGGCGAACGGGAAGAACGCATCGGAGGCGACCACTGAGCCCTTGGTCAGCGGCTCGGCGAGCTTCAGCTCGGCCGCCGCATCCAGCGCCTTGCGCGCGGCGATCCGCGCCGAATCCACCCGGCTCATCTGGCCGGCGCCGATGCCGACGGTGGCGAGGTCCTTGGCATAGATGATGGTGTTCGACTTGACGTGCTTGGCGACGCGGAAGGCGAATTTGAGGTCGCGCAGTTCGGCGTCGGTCGGCGCGCGCTTGGTCGCGACCTTCAGGTTCATGTCCTCGACGACGGCATTGTCGCGGCTCTGCACCAGCAGGCCGCCGGCAACGGTCTTGGCGGTGAGGCCGGCTGCGCGCGCGTTCGGCAGGCCGCCTGCGAGCAGCAGGCGCAGATTGCGCCGGCCGGCGATGATCGAGATCGCCTCTTCGGTCGCGTCGGGCGCGATGATCACTTCGGTGAAGATGCCGATGATGGCGCGCGCGGCGTCCGCATCGAGCGTGCGGTTGACCGCGATGATGCCGCCATAGGCCGAGGTCGAGTCGCAGGCCAGCGCGCGGGCGTAGGCGGTGGCAAGATCCGGACCCTCGGCGACGCCGCAGGGGTTGGCGTGCTTGACGATCACGCAGGCCGCGGTGCGCTGCGGATCGAATTCGCCGACGCATTCATAGGCCGCATCGGTGTCGTTGATGTTGTTGTAGGACAGTTCCTTGCCCTGTAGCTGGCGTGCGGTCGCAACGCCCGGCCGCTTCTCCGGCGTCGCATAGAACGCCGCGGTCTGGTGCGGGTTCTCGCCATAGCGCAGCGACTGGATCAGCCGGCCGCCGAAGGCGCGGTAGTCCGGCGCCTTGGTGTCGAGCTGCACGGCGAACCAGTTCGAGATCGCGGCATCATATGCCGCGGTGCGCGCATAGGCCTTGGCGGCGAGCCGGCGGCGCAGGCCGAGCGAGGTCGCGCCCTTGTGCGCGGCGAGTTCATCGAGCACCGATTGATAGTCGTTCGCTTCGACCACCACGGCGACGTCGTCATGGTTCTTGGCCGCGGCGCGGATCATCGCGGGGCCGCCGATGTCGATGTTCTCGATGCACTCCTCGAAGCCGGCGCCTTTGTCGACGGTGGCCTCGAACGGATAGAGGTTGACGACCAGAAGATCGATCGGCGCGATGCCGTGCGAGGCCATCGCGGATGCGTGTTCCTTGTTGTCGCGGATCGCGAGCAGACCGCCATGCACCTTCGGATGCAGCGTCTTGACCCGGCCGTCCATCATCTCCGGAAAACCGGTGAGCTCGGAGACGTCCCTGACCTTCAGCCCGGCCGCCGCGATCGCCTTGGCAGTGCCTCCGGTCGAGACCAGCTCGACGCCATGGTCGGACAACGCCTTGGCGAAGTCGATCAGTCCGGTCTTGTCGGAAACGGACAACAGAGCGCGGGTCACGCGGCGAAGCTGCTCGGTCATATCGGAAAATCCCTGGCTGTTAAGGCAGCCGGGTAGCACGGTTTTTCGGGGTTCGGAACCGTGAAGGGCCGGTTTGGCCACAAATTTACAGCGGCAGTTCGGGCTCGCGGCGGGCGTTGCGGCGGGCGTTGGTGGCGGTGGCCGAGGTCGAGGAGCGCACGAAGCTCCAGCGGATGGTGGCGGCCTGCCTGGCGTCCTGCCGGATCACGATCTGGGAGGTGCGGCGCGGGCCGTCATTGCCGGCCAGGAACACGCTGTCCTCGAGGTCGACCTTGTCGTCCATCGCCTCGAAGGTCCAGACGTCGCGGTTGGGCAGCACCAGCATCACGCCGCGGGCGTCCGACAGCCGGCTCGCCTTCACCGAGGGGTGCAGGTGGAAGCGCAGCGCGAAATCGGCCTCGCTGCCCTTGATGCGACCGCCGGGTGCCGGCGTCAGCTGGTCCTCGCCCTCGAGGCGGGTGCCGTCCTGGGAGACCATCAGCACGCGGCGGTGGATTACGCCGAAGCGCGAGAGATAGCCGTCGTGCGAGGCGGTCAGCACGTCGCCGCCGGGAACCGCTTCGCGGTAGCTCTCGACATTGCTCGGGCCGCTGGTGACCGGCGCGCCGCGGAGCAGCCGCTTCATCGCCGACAGCTCGACGAACTGGCACGACGAGGTGTCGCGATAGGTCAGCGTCGAATGCGCCGCGGTGGAGCGCGCGAACGGCCGCCAATTGTCGCGCCCGGTGTTCGGCATGCCGCAGTTGACGACGATGCGGCTCACGCCGGAGGAGAGCTCGAACGACAGGCAGCCGGCATGCGCATCCTGGCTGACGCTGGCCGGCGGCGGCGGTCCGGTGTCGATGATCAGGGTGGTGTTGCCGGCATCGAGCCGCTGGAAACCGGTGTGCGGCATGCTCGCCATCGGTACGCCGCGGGTGTCGTCATAGGCGAGCAGTGTTGCGACCAGATCGGAGGGCGCGGTCGACATGCCGTTGAACAATGCGAAGCTGCCGTCGCCGTGCCGGAAGAAGCGCAGCATCGGCATCATGCGGTCGATGGCGTTGAGCAGCGCCGGCGGCGGCGCGATGTTCCGTGCGGCAAAGGTCTGCCGCAGCGGCAAGAGATCGCTGAGCAGTTCGACCAGCGCGCCGGGGTTGCGCGAGATGTGGCCGCCGTCAGGCAGGATCTGGCGCTGCAATTCGTCCGACAATTTGCGCGTGGCGGATTTGATGTTTCGCGCCTGGTTGGCGAGGCAGAGCGAGGCGTAGCACAGCGCGATCAACGCCTGCAGGCGCGGCACGCCGTCATTGTCGAGCGTCGAATGGCGCAGATAGCGGATCTCGCGCGCCAGTCCGCGCAGATATTTGCGGTAGAATTTTCCGTCGGTGTCGCCGAGCACCAACGGGGCCTGCGACAGCAGCGAGATCACCCGGCGCGCGCGCACATCGGCGCGCCGCTCCAGCGGCCGCTTGCGGGCCTGGTTGGAGATCCAGTCGTCGACCAGCGAGCGGGCATTGGCGCGGGTCAGCGCAGTGTCGGCGGCGCGCAGATGGCGCAGCCAGCCGAAGCCGAGCAGCGCGGCCTCCCAATCCTCCGACGGCGGCTCGAGATCGAAGATCGAGCGGCCGTGGCAGGTGACGATCTTGCCGGCGAACACGAATCGCCCGGCATAGATCTCGGCCGCGCGGGTGGCGTCGGCGGTCCTGAGGTCGTGCGGCGCGATGATCAGCCGGTCGGTACGGCCGGGCCAGAGCCGCGACAGCGCGACCGTGCTCCCGCTGGCGCGCGCGATCATGCTGCGGGCGAAGCGGCCAGCAATCAGCGTCGAGATGCGTCTGCTTTGAGCGACCGACACGCCTAACCTTGCGGGGAGGGAATTTTCAACGAATCCTTATTTAATCCGGAAACGCGGCCAAGACACCCTCTTGATATCCGAGACATCCTCTTGATACCGCGCGAATCACTTCGAGCTTAGAGGACTGAAGTTTAAAATCAGGATTTGACGAGCCGGGCGGCGTAAAAGCCGTCCAGCCCGCCCAGCCGCGGGTCGGCGTTGGGCAAATGGCTGGGCAGGGTGCGCAGATCGCCGTCGGCGGTGATGATATCGTCGAGGCCGGCGACCTCGTCCTTCTCGACCGGCGCACGGCGCAGGCCTGATTCGCTCGCCAGCAGCGCGGCAATCGCGTGCTCGCCTTCCTCCGGCTCCAGCGAACAGGTGCAATAGACCAGCGTACCGCCGGGCTTCAGCAGATGGACGGACTTCTGCAACAGTCGCTTCTGTAACGCCGACAGCGCGGCGATGTCGCCTTCCTGGCGCAGCCAGGCGACATCGGGATGGCGGCGGATGGTTCCCGTCGACGTGCAGGGCGCATCGACCAGGATACCGTCGAAGCTTGCGGCCTCGGCGGGCCATTCGGCGGCGTCGGCTACGACGGTCTCGGCTTGCAGCGCCAGCCGCGTGAGATTGTCGCGCAGCCGCGCCACCCGCGCCGGCGAGCGGTCGACCGCGGTGACCTGTGCACCGGCCTGCGCGAGCTGGGCGGTCTTCCCGCCGGGTGCCGCACAGAGATCAGCGATCCGCTTGTCCCTGATGTCGCCGAACAGCCGCGCCGGCAACGCAGCGGCGGCGTCCTGCACCCACCAATGGCCCTCGGCAAAGCCCGGCAGCATCGTGACGGAACCCTGCAGCAGGGTACGCACGGTTCCTGTCGGCAGGATCTCGCCATGCAGGCGGCTCGCCCATTGCGGCGCGTCGGACTTCACCGTGAGATCGAGCGACGGCTCGTGGCCGAGCGCCAGCGCCATCTCGCGCGCGGTGGCTTCACCGTAATGCGCGTTCCAGCGCGCCAGCATCCATGGCGGCAGGTCCAGCGTCTGCGTGCTGATCTCGTCGATCAGGCCCTGGCCCTCGCGCGCGCAGCGACGCAGCACGGCGTTGACCAGCCCTGCATACTTTGCCGCGCGCCGGTCCGACTGCACCAGCCGCACCGAGAGATCGACCGCGGCATGGTCAGGCACGTCCATCCAGAGGATCTGCGCGGCGCCGATCAGCAGCGCGCTCTGCGCACGCGGCGCATCGGTCGGCACGCCGCGGTCGAGCAGCCGCGACAGCAGATGGCCGAGCGTTCCGAGCTTGCGCAGGATCGTCGACACCAGCCGGCGCATCAGCGCGCGGTCGCGATCGGCCAGCGATTTCAGGCCGGGATGCGCGCCGGCGCCGTCGAGCTGATCGTCGAGCGTGCGGCGCTTGTGCAGCACGCCATCGAGGATGTCGGCCGCGATACGGCGCGCTGCGAGACCGGGGACTTCGGCAGGAACTGCAAATCTTGAAGGAGGCATGGAGCGGAGATATCTCGAGGTGCTGAGTTACGTTCGGCTCATGCCATCAACTCGAAAACACCACTGGCATGCGAATATGCCAAATGTAAGAATCGTCTTGCGGAATTCGTGATCGTGATGTCGTCACTGAGCCAGGTCAGAGATACGAAATTCGCGGGCAGAAAGTTTTGCCGAGAAACGTTTGCCAAGAAGGCTTGCCATGTCTGAGAAGTCGCCACCTCCGCCGGAACCCGCGCCGCGCAAGCCGCTGACGCCGGCCGCGCAGCGCGCGCTCGCGGAGGCCGCGGCGCGGCGCAAGGCGGCCGAGGAGCTCGCCGCGAAGGATGCGGCCGCGCGGCCGAAGGAATTCCAGGGCCCGAAGGGGCCGGAACCGACGCGTTACGGCGATTGGGAGACCAAGGGCATCGCCTCGGACTTCTGAGAGTGTTGCCTGAGGGCTCGACTCAAGCCAGTCTGGGAATATGTCCCCATACGAGAGAATAAATCCTTATCGTGGGACGGGACGTCCGCCCTTCCGCCGCTCACCTCCACGTAGGTCGATTTGGGGCCGCCGCGTCTCGGCGGCACTGCCTTGGGTGTTCGTGCTCGGCATCGCCGTCGGCAGCACATTGCCGATCCGCCAATATGTGCCGCAATGGATGCCCTTGCCGTCGCACTGGTCGTTGAACCGGTCGCGCGATGCCGAAATGATCCGGCAGCGTGGCGGCACGCCCGACGCGCGGCATGCCGTCGATGTCGTCAGGACGATCGATGGCGATACGTTCGAGGCGCGGGTGCATCTCGCGCCGGGCCCCGATCTGTATACGCGGGTCCGGCTGCGCGGCATCGATGCGCCGGAGCTGAAGGCGTCCTGTGCGCGTGAGTTGCAAATGGCGCAAGCGGCGACGGTGGCGCTGCGCGATCTGCTCGGCGAGGGCGATGTCGCGATCTACAATATCGGTCCCGACAAATATCAGGGTCGCGTCGTCGCCGACGTCGCGACCAGGAAGACTGACAATGTCTCGGCGGCGCTGCTCGCGGCCGGTCATGCGCGCGCCTATAATGGCGGGCACCGCTTCGGCTGGTGCGGAAGTTTTATGCGCTGAGTAACAGCGTCACGGCCGTGCCCGCGCTGGACAAGCGAACAAAAAGCCGCGCAGTTGCGCGGCTTTTCGTTCGGCGAAGCTCGTGCGCGATCAGCGGGTGACGACAACAGTCGTGCCGACCGAGACGCGCGAGTAGAGGTCGGTGATATCGGTGTTCAGCATGCGGATGCAGCCGTAGGAGACGAAGCCGCCGACCGAGCCTGGCACGTTGGTGCCGTGGATCGCATATTCGCCGCCGGCCAGCGTCATCGCGGCGACGCCCATCGGGTTGCGCGGCGAGCCGCCGGCGATCACGTCCGGGATGCTCGGCTTGTCGCGCTTGACCTCGGCGGGCGGCGACCAGGCCGGGTTGCGATACTTGCCGTCGATCTTGGTGGTGCCGGCCCATTGCTTGCCGGATTTGCCGACGCCGACCGGGTAACGCATCGCGTGGCCGGAATCGAGAATGAGATAGAGCCGCCGCTCGTTGGTCCTCACCACGATGGTGCCCGGCTCGTAATTGTCGGCGTGGATTCCGACCATTTCCGGCCGGGCTTCGGCCGTCTGCGACGCCAGGGCAACAGCACCGAGGGTGGCAGCGAACGCCACCGCAAACTTCATCGACATCAACCTCTCCACTTCCCAACAGCTCCGGCAAGGGAGCCAAAAACGAAGATGCAGAGCCCTGAAAAAACCGGGCCCGCCGGTCTCACGCACGCAATATTAACCGCGTGTCTTAACCGGGTGGTTTCACACCGGCCGCGAGACACGTCCTGATGGCGCGCAGAAAAGGAAAAGTTCGGATTAAAGTAAATGACCTGAAAACAACACTCGGCCACAAACGCGCCGCAATGGCGCCGCGCCTCTGACAATCCCGTGAAAGGGCTGTCCAGAGCCGTCTTCGAGTGCAGCGGACGCGGCTCGCGTGCAGAAAAAAGGCCGCGGCGGTGATCGCGCGCGGCCCTACAAGGTCTCGATATTGGCGTTGCCGGATTACTTCTTGTTCTGCCGGTTCTGCACGAGATCGTCGACCACGGCGGGATCGGCCAGGGTCGAGGTGTCGCCGAGGCTGGACGGTTCGTCCTCGGCGATCTTGCGCAGGATGCGGCGCATGATCTTGCCGGAGCGCGTCTTCGGCAGGCCGGGCGCGAACTGGATCAGGTCCGGCGAGGCGATCGGGCCGATGTCCTTGCGGACCCAGGCAACGAGTTCCTTGCGCAAGGCCTCGGTCGGCTCGGTGCCCTTCATCAAGGTGACATAGGCGTAGATGCCCTGGCCCTTGATGTCGTGCGGGTAGCCGACCACGGCGGCTTCCGACACCGCCTCATGCGCAACCAGCGAGCTCTCGACCTCGGCGGTGCCCATGCGGTGACCGGAGACGTTGATGACGTCGTCGACGCGGCCGGTGATCCAGTAATAGCCGTCGGCATCGCGCCGGCAGCCGTCGCCGGTGAAGTACTTGCCCTTGTAGGTCGAGAAATAGGTCTGCTCGAACCGCGCATGGTCGCCATAGACCGTGCGCATCTGGCCCGGCCATGACTTGGCGATGCAGAGATTGCCCGAGGTCTCGCCCTCCAGCGTCTTGCCGTCGGCGTCGACGATCTCAGGCACCACGCCGAAGAACGGCCGCGTCGCCGATCCCGGCTTCAGCTTGGTGGCGCCGGGCAGCGGCGTGATCAGGATGCCGCCGGTCTCGGTCTGCCACCAGGTATCGACGATCGGGCAGCGGTCGTCGCCGACCACGCGGTGGTACCACTCCCAGGCTTCGGGATTGATCGGTTCGCCGACCGAGCCGAGCAGGCGCAGCGATTTGCGCGAGGTCTTCTTCACCGGCTCGTCGCCGCCTTGCATCAGCGCGCGGATCGCGGTCGGTGCGGTGTAAAAGATGTTAACCTTGTGCTTGTCGACCACGTTCCAGAAGCGCGAATTGTCCGGGTAGTTCGGCACGCCCTCGAACATCAGCGTGGTCGCGCCGTTGGCGAGCGGCCCGTAGAGGATGTAGCTGTGGCCGGTGACCCAGCCGACGTCGGCGGTACACCAATAGATGTCGCCGTCGTGATAGTCGAACACGTATTGATGCGTCATCGACGCGAACACGAGATAGCCGGCGGAGGTGTGCAGCACGCCCTTCGGCGTGCCGGTCGAGCCCGAGGTGTAGAGGATGAACAGCGGGTCCTCGGCATGCATGTGCTCGGCCGGACATTCCGTCGTCACCATCTCGGCGGCCTCGTGATACCAGAGGTCGCGGGTCGGGTTCATGTCAACAGCACCGCCGGTGCGCTTCACCACCACGACCCAATCGACGCCGCCGGTTTTGGCGATCGCCGCATCGACATTGGCCTTCAGCGGCACCTTCTTGCCGCCGCGCAGGCCCTCGTCGGCGGTGATGACCACCTTGGAGTCGCAATCCTTGATGCGCTGGGCGAGGCTGTCCGGCGAGAAGCCGCCGAACACGACAGAGTGGATCGCACCGATCCGCGCGCAGGCCAGCATGGCGTAGGCCGCTTCCGGAATCATCGGCAGATAGATCGTGACACGGTCGCCCTTCTTGACGTTCCGCGTGCGCAGGATGTTGGCCATCCTGCAGACTTCGTCGTGCAGCTGGCGGTAGGTGATGTGCTTGGATTCGGAGGGGTCGTCGCCCTCCCAGATGATCGCGGTCTGGTCGCCGCGCTTCTCGAGATGGCGGTCGATGCAGTTCCAGGCGACGTTCAGCACGCCGTCCTCGAACCATTTGATCGAGATGTTGCCGGGCGCGAAGGAGACGTTCTCGACCTCGGTGTAGGGCTTGATCCAGTCGACCCGCTTGCCGTGCTCGCCCCAGAAGCCGTTGGGGTCCTTGACCGAGTGCGCGTACATCTCGCGATATTTGGCGTCGTTGACATAAGCGCGCTTGGCCCAGTCGGCCGACACGTCATAGATCTTCTCGGACATCGCTTTCCTCCACACATTGCCGATCGCAAACGACGCGACGGCAAGCCTTTTTGATTCAAAGCCGTCTTGATCATTGCCGCGATTATGCGTTGCCGCATTCCGGCCCGGCAAGGAAAAAGGACTGTCACTTTCGTCGCGCTGAAGCGGCCAAGCATTCCGCCGGCCGCCTCGTCTGATCGGGCGGTTTACCGCGCCTCGTTGACGAGTGAAACCTATGCTTCATCGCGTGCTCGAGGTCACTGGTCTCTTGGTCGTAGTGGTATCGTTCTCTGCTCCGCTTGCCGGGCTCTCACGCCGTCGGCGCGGACGGTGGCTGTCGCGAAAGAGTTGCCGACCGCGATCCGCCTGATGCCGAGATGGGAAAGCCTCAAAGCCATGTTCAGGCGCGAGTTGAGGCCGACTGCGACCCGACGCCTCGACGTCAATTCTGCTGGATCACCAGCAGCGCATTCGGAAGAACAATCGCAGGGCCGCCGCGGCGATCTGCGCCGACGATTTCGCCCGAACCGCCTGTGCGCCTCGATCGCCAGGAGGGCCGGGTCGATCGTGAGAGGGCCATCCGGACTTGGCGCGAAACGGCACCGTCCCTGACCTGTCTGCTTTGGCCGGGTCGTGCCGGTCGCGCTCAAAACCCGGTTCCCAAGCCGGACTCCCGCCATTTTGACCGATCCGGGAGGGGCCGAAATCAAGGTTATCGGGCGAATGACACCCATGAAAGGTATTTAGAAACCTCCGACAACCGATTCGCGACTCGCAATGTCGGCCCTGACGCCCTAAATCGCGAAACCGAGGCCGAGTGGCCAACCGGAACCAAGCCCGAAGCACGGCATTACCGGGAGAACAGCGGAACAAGGCGTCTTGGAAGTATGATGGATCAGCAGAACATCGCGGCTGTGCGGCCCATGTCCGCCGATCCCGCTGTCGCCCTGGCTAAGGCGCTGGGCCAATGGCCCAAGCAGCCGCAGGCAAAGCTGCCGTCGCCCCGGGCAAAGCTCAAGCTTGACGCGTCCGTTGCCATCAAGACCTCCGTCGAGGATCTGGCGCGCGATCTCGGCCTGCGGCTCGGTGACCAGAACGAGCTGACCATCCGCCGCATCAAGCGTGGCAAGAATTATTCATTCGTTCGCGCCAATGGCTCGCGCGTTCGGGATGCCCGTACGATCCGCCGGCTGCACGCCATGGCGATGCCGCCGGCCTATCGCCAGGTCCGCTACTCCACCGATCCGAATACGCATTTGCAGGCGGTTGGCCTCGATGCCGCGGGCCGCTTGCAATACCGCTATCACGCCGACTGGGAGAAGGTCCGCGAGCAGCGCAAGGCGCATCGCCTTGCCAAGCTCGTCGCCGCGCTGCCGAAGATCCGGCGCAAGGTGTCGGCGTTCCTGTCCGGCGACGAGCCGACGCGCGAGTTCGCGCTGTCGGCGGTGATCGAGCTGATCGCGCGCACCGCGATCCGGCCCGGCAACGAATCCTATGCCCGCCTCAACGGCACCCGCGGCGCCACCACGCTTTTGAAGTCCAACGTCACGCTGGAAGACGATTCGCTGGTGCTCACCTTCAAGGCCAAGGGCGGCAAGGCCGTGCGCAAGGAATGCGACGCGGCCAAGCTGGTGCGTGCGATCGGCATTCTGCGCGCTGTTCCGGGCAAGCGCATGTTCCAGTACTACGACCGCTCCGGCGTCGTCCGCGCCGCCTCGACCACGGCGGTGAACGCGTTCCTGCGCGAGCTCGCTGGCATCAAGATCTCGCTGAAGGATTTCCGCACCCTGATGGCCTCGGCGGTCGTCGTCGAGTCGCTGTCGCGGATCACGCCGGCGGCCAGCCAGCGCGGCCGCAAGCGCCAGGTGCTGGACGCGATCCGCGCCGCCGCCGACCAGCTCTCCAACACGCCGGCGATCTGCCGCAGGAGCTACGTCCACGACACCATCGTCACGGCCTTCGAGGACGGCATCCTCGAACGCTTCGCCGCGACGATGGGCGGTTACCGCACCCAGTCCAAGCGCGAGCAATTGCTGGCGCAGGTGGTGATGGCGGCGGGGGCGTAAGCGCCGCCGCAAACTCCGCCGTCGTCCCGGCGAAGGCCTGGACCCGTTAACCCACATGTTGATTGTTGAAGCGAACTGGGGCCACAGCGCGCTCCAACAATGCGCGCCTGTGATATGGGTCCGGCCTGCGCCGGGACGACGGTAGAATTTGCTTGGGTCGCTACAGCCCGCCCATCTTGCAGACGTACTTCCATTCTTCCGCGGTCACCGGCTGCACCGAGAGGCGCGAATATTTCACCAGCGCCATGTCGGCGAGCTTCTTGTCGGCCTTGATCGCGGCCATCGTCACCGGGCTCTTCAGCGGCTTGTCGGCCTTGATGTCGACGCAGACGAACTTGCCGGTCTTGTCGGTCGGATCGGGATAGGCTTCCTTGACGATCTCCGCGATGCCGACGATCTCCTTGCCCTCGTTGGAATGATAGAAGAACGCCTTGTCGCCCTTCTTCATGTTGACGAGGTTCTGCCGCGCCGTGAAGTTGCGCACGCCGGTCCAGGCTTCGCCCTTCGCGCCCTTGGCGACCTGCTGGTCCCATGACCAGACCGACGGCTCGGATTTCACCAGCCAGTAATTCATCGCAGCTCACCCCGTTCGATTGCGCTGCAATCTATAACCAGGCAGATGCCCGCGACAAGCGTGGGCATCTGGCCGTCCTGCCATGCTTACTGCTTCAGATATCGATCGAAGAATTTGGCGATGTCGGTGAAGGCTTCCTTGGTTTCAGGTGCGTCGATGTTCATCTGGTACTGCGCGTGGGATTGCCCCTCATAGACATTGAGATCGGCGATCACGCCGGCGCGGCGCAATTTGCGGTGCGTGCGAACCGTGTTGCTGAGGAACAGGTCGCGCGTGCCCGATGTCAGGATGGTCGGCGGAAAGCCCTTGAAGTCACCGTAGATCGGCGAGATGTAGGGATTCTTCAGGCTGGTCCCGTTGGCGTAGAGCTTGGCCGCACGGCCGAGCCAGCCGTCCCAGGTCACCAGCACATTGTCGACCCACTCATTGCTCGCGTAGCTGTCGCCGATCTTGTCGATGTCGGACCACGGCGTGCCCGGCGCGATCGCGGCCGGCAGCGGCAGCTTCTCGTCCCTCGCCCGCAGCACCATCGCAAGGGTCATCGCGCCGCCGGTCGAGGTGCCGAAGATCGCCAGCCGGTGACGCTCGTGCGATTTCAGGACTTCCTTCCAGACCGCCATCGCGTCGTCCATCGCGGCCGGATACGGGAAGTCCGGCGGCATCCGGTAGTCGACCGAGATCACCTTGTAGCCGCCGAAGCCCGCCATCATGATGGCTTCCGGCAACGCGGCTTCGCCGGGGCCGAACACGTAGCCGCCGCCATGGACATGGATCAGCAGACGCCGCCGGTTCTCGAGCGCGATCTTGTTCGGCGTCGCGACGTAGCAATGCACGCCGGCAATTTTGGTCTCTTCGACCTTGACGCCGAGCTTCGCCTTCATCGCGGGGATATTCGCGATGGCCCCCTTGGCGCGGCGGTCGATCAACTCCTTCCATTCCGCCGGGGTCTTCGGGTCGGCGTTGAAATGCGGCGGATAGGGCGCGCCGATCATCGCCTGCATCTCCGGAGAGACGTCACTTGAGGGATTGCCGATCGATTTGAGCGGGGCGACCCGCTTGCCGTCCTCGGCGTTGGCCGCAGCCTCGCTCCTGGCGAGGTCGTCGTAGGACGTTGCGGTTTGCGCGTGGACTATAGCGGATGAAGCGGTGAGGGCGACGGCAAGGCCGATCGCAAGGATGGCGCGTTGCGGTTGACGCATGGTCTTTTCCTTGGGATCCGTTGTTCGATTTGTTCGACCGGGATCCGACGGTTCGCCGTAACGCTATTACGATGTACGCGGATCGTGAAGCTCAGCCATCTGCGCCCGTGGTCTGCGTTACTCGGCCTTGAACGGTCGCGTCAGCAGGCCTTCGATCGCGGCATCGATGGTTAGCCGATCGCCGAGGATCGCCGCGACCGCGTTTGATACCGGCATGTCGACCTTCTGCGCGGCGGCGAGTTCGCACAGCACCGGCGCGGTGAACGCGCCTTCGGCGAGCTTGCCGACCGGCGCCGCTTCGCCGCGACCGAGCGCGAGGCCGAGCGCGAAATTGCGCGATTGCGCGGTGGAGCAGCTGAGCAGGAGATCGCCCAATCCGGACAGGCCGGCGAGGGTCTCGGCGCGCGCGCCGCAGGCGCGGCCCAGCCGTGCGAGCTCGCTGAAGCCGCGCGTGGTCAGCGCGGCGAGCGCGGAGGCGCCGAGATTCCTGCCGACCACGATGCCGGCGGCGATCGCCAGCACGTTCTTGGCCGCGCCGCCGATCTCGACGCCGCGCACGTCGGTGGTGTGATAGGGCCGGAAGGTCGCCGAGCCGAGCGCCTGCACGAGCGCGCCCGCCAGCGCTTCGTCCCTGGTGGCCAACGTCACCGCCGTCGGCAATCCGCGCGCCACGTCGTCGGCAAAGCTCGGTCCCGACAGGATCGCTGGCACGGCGCGCGGTGCTGCTTCGGCGATCACCTCGGTCATGAATTTGTGGGTGCCGTGCTCGATGCCCTTGGCGCAGGCGATGACGGGCGTCTCGGGTTTGAGGTACGGTGCAAGATGACTGACCGCCGCGCGCAGATGCTGCGCCGGCGTCACGGCGAGAACGATGTCGGCGCGCGCGGCGCCGGCGATATCCGACGTCACCGCGATGCCGGGCTGAAGCTGGACGCCGGCCAGCCGCGGATTGATCCGCGTCGTCTGGATCCGCGCGGCATGCTCGGCATTGCGGGCATACAGCGTCACCTTGCGTCCGGCGCGCGCTGCGACCTCGGCCAATGCCGTGCCCCAGGCGCCGGCACCGATCACGCTGACTGACATATCCGCGGGCATCGCGACCCCTGGCTCAATATCCGGCGCGGCTGTTGGCGTGGCCGGCCGGCGCCTTGGCATTGGCATCGAGCAGCCAGCGCGCGCGCGGCGGCGCTTCCAGCGTGTCGGTCAGCCCGAGCGCCATCCGCTCGGCGCCGGCCCAGGCGATCATCGCGCCATTGTCGGTGCAGAGCGCCGGGGGCGGGATGATCAGCGTGGTCTGCGCTGTCGCCGCGACATCCTGCAGCGCGCTGCGGATCGCATGGTTGGCGGCGACACCGCCGGCCGCGACCAGCGCGCGCGGCGTGCCGAACCGCTCCTCGAACAACCGCAAGCCGACGGTCAGCCGGTCCGCGGTCGCTTCCAGCACCGCGGCCTGGAAGCTTGCGCAGAGGTCGCTGATGTCCTGCGGCTCGAGCGGCTCCAGCCGGCTCGCTTCATTGCGCACCGCGGTCTTCAATCCGGACAGCGAGAAGTTCGCATCGGGACGGCCGAGCATCGGGCGCGGAAACGCGAACCGCGTCGGGTCGCCGCCGGCCGCTGCGCGCTCGACTTGCGGTCCGCCGGGATAGGGCAGCGACAGCATCTTCGCCACCTTGTCGAACGCCTCGCCCATCGCGTCGTCGACGGTGGTGCCGAGCCGGACATATTCGCCGACGCCGACCACGGCGACGATCTGGGTGTGGCCGCCCGAGGCGAGGAACAGGCAATAGGGAAACGCCAGCGCGCAGGTCAGCCGCGGCGTCAGCGCGTGCGCCTCGAGATGGTTGACCGCGATCAGCGGCGTGTCGTGCACCATCGCGATCGCCTTGGCGGTAGTGAGGCCGACGATCACACCGCCGATGAGGCCAGGACCGGCCGCGGCCGCGACCGCCGACAATTGTCCGTAGCCGACACCGGCCTCCTTCATGGCGGAGGCGACGATCCCGTCGAGCAGGTCGACATGGGCGCGCGCCGCGATCTCCGGCACCACGCCACCGAAGCGGGCGTGCTCGTCGGTCTGCGAGCGCACGACGTTGGAGAGGATCCTAGCCTGCCCGTCAGCCTGGCGCTCGACCACGGCGGCTGCGGTTTCATCGCAGGTGGTCTCGATTCCCAGCACCAGCATCGGTGGTTCGTGTCCCAAATTCGGCCCTTGTGCTACCAGCATGATCCAGTCAGGCCGGAACCGGTTTCCGGCGAGGTCATGTTCATCAAAGTGCCCCTCCGGGGTAGCATTGCGAGGTCTCAAAGTGCAATCGGTCGGCAAGGCCCAATTCGCAAGGCGGGAGCCCTGAGGCGTGACCATCCTTGTCACACGACCGCATCCGGACAATGAAGCGACACTCGCGACGCTGCGCCAACGCGGCTTTGAGGCCCTCGCGGCACCGGTGCTGCGCTTCGAGCCGTTACCGTTTCATGACGACGATGCGGATTACGACGCGGTCATCCTGACCAGCGCCAACGCGCCACGCGCCATCGATCTCGCCGGCAGCCGGCTGTTGCGGCTGCCGCTGTTCGCGGTCGGCGCGCACACCGCCGACGCCGCGCGCGCCGCGGGCTTCGACAACGTGATGGTGGCCAAGGGCGATGCGGTGAGCTTGCGCGATCTCGTGCTGGCGCGGGTCGAGGCCGGCGAACTTTCGCCGTCGGCCACGCTGCTTTATCTCGCCGGCGCCGACCTGTCGCGCGATCTGGCGGGCGAGCTCGGCGAAAGGGGGCTGGCCGTCATCACCCACACCACCTACCGGATGGCGCCGGTCGTCGCCCTCCCTAGGGAGGTCAGCGACGCCTTCCTGGCGAACCGGATCAGTGCGGTGCTGCATTATTCCCGCCGCAGCGCGCAGGCGTTCCTGGACGCGATACGGGCCGACGGAATCGAGATTTCCGCGCTTGCCCTGCCGCAATGCTGCATCTCGGCGGCGGTCGCCGCGGTGCTCCATGATGCCGGCGCGACCAAGGTGGTGGTGGCGGCGCGGCCGGACGAAGACGCGCTGCTGGAGGCGCTCGGCCGTGCCCTGCGGCCGTGACCGCAATTAATTCTTTCGTCTGACCATGATGTTAGGCAATGCTCCGTTTTTAGGATCGTGCTCTAAGAACGCCGGCCGATTCTGCTACAATGTGCGGCCAGTAGTTTTGAGGACCCTCGCGATGGCTGAAGAAAGGCCCGACGACCCAGGACCTTCGCCGGATTCCCGGCCCAAGCGCGCGCCGCCGACCATCGATCTTCGGGCGACCGAGATCTCCAGCGAGCCGCAAAGGACCGAGGGGAGCGCGGAAGCCGGCAAAGATACCGAAAAGGGTAGCGAAAAGGATACCGACAAGGCGGCGGAAGCGTCGGCGCCCGAGGCGGAGCCGCATCCGGATCCTGCTCCCCACCCGGAGCCGCACCCCGAGGCTGCATCCGCGGCGTCCGGTGCGGAACCGTCGCGGCCAGTGTCGCCCTGGGTGGTGGCGCCGATATCGGGCGCGGTCGCGGCGGCGCTGGTGATCGGGGTTGGCTGGCTGCTCGGCTGGCCCGCAGTGCAGCCTGTGTCCGCGCCGCCGCCCGGTGCCGTAACATTGGATGAGCTCGGTACGCGCCTCGCCGCGCTCGAGTCAAAGCCGAGCAAGCCGCTCGCCGCGGCCGCCGATCCCGCGGCAACCGCGCGGCTGGAGGCGCTCGACAAATCGATCGCGGCACTGCGCACCGAGATTGCGGCGACGCGGGCGCAATCCGACAAGCTCGTCGCCGCCGTCAATGAGGCGACGGCCGCGCCGCGCGATGGCGCGGCTGGGCCTGATATCTCCGGTATCACGGCGCGCATCGACAAGGTCGAGGGCGCGGTGAAGGCGCAGGGTGCCGCGATCGCAAGGCAAGACAGCAAGATCGCCGACAGCAAGGCCGAGGCGAAGGCAGATGACGTGCCGCTGCGCCGCGTGGTCGCTGCAGCGTTGCTCGACGTCGCGGTTCGTCACGGCGATCCCTATGCTTCGGCGCTCGAGGCCGCGAAAGCGATCACCGACAATCCCGACCTGCTGAAGCCGCTCGATGTGTTTGCGGCGTCAGGCGTGCCGACCCCGAATCATCTGTGCCGCGAGCTGATCGAGATCGTGCCGCAACTCGCGCCGCCGCCGCCGGAAGCCGCGGCAGCCAGCGCCGGGCTGGTCGATCGTCTGCAGGCCGGCGCGTCCAAGCTGATCCGCATCGAGCGGACCGACGGCACCGGGACCGATCGCGGCAGCATCGTCGCGCGCGTGACATCGGCCGCCGTCCATAATGATCTTGCATTGACCGAACGTGAACTGAAGTCGTTGCCGCCGGCGGATCGCACCGCGGCGCAAGCCTGGCTCGCCAAGGTGGACGCGCGCCGCGCCGCGCTCGACGCGTCGCGCAAATTTGCCGACAACGCCATGGCGGCGCTCGCCACGGTCAACCAGTAAGTCCTTGCAATGGGTTCGCGATGATCCGGATCATTCTGTTCCTGCTGCTGATCGCCCTCGCCGCAGCGGGTGCGGCCTGGCTGGCCGATCAGCCCGGCGATCTCGTGCTGAACTGGGGCGGTCTGCGCCTGACGTCCAAGCAGCCGATGTACCTGCTCGGCCTCCTCATCGTCGTCGCGATGGTTGCCGGCGTGATCCTGCGCGGCCTGTGGAAGATCCCCTCGCACATCCGCCGCGGCCGGCGTGAGCGGCGCCACGCGCGCGGCCGTCACGCCATCACGCAAGGCCTGCTCGCGATCGGGCACGGCGATTCGTCGGCGGCGCGGGCGCATGCAGAAGTGGCACGGCGCCACGCCGGAGGCGATCCGCTGGCGTTGCTGCTGCACGCGCAATCGGCGCAGCTCGACGGCGATCGCGACGGCGCGCAGCGCGCCTTCCGCGCCATGGCCGAGCGCCCCGACACGCGGCTGCTCGGCTTGCGCGGCCTGTTCATCGAGGCGCAGCGCGCCGACGATCCGGTCGCGGCCGTGATGATTGCCGAGGAAGCGCTGAAAATGTCGCCGTCCTCGTCCTGGGCGTCGCATGCGGTGCTCGGCTTCTGCTGCGCCAAGGGCGATTGGGCTGGTGCGCTGTCGATCATCGACAACAACCAGGCCGCAGGCCTGATCGACAAGGCGACCTATCGGCGCCAACGCGGCGTGCTGCTGACGGCGCGTGCGCTGGAGTTCGAGAGCGTCGATCGGGATTTGTCTCGCGCGAGCGCGATGGAGGCGCTCAAGCTTGCGCCGACGCTGATCCCGGCCGCGGTGCTGGCGGCCAAATTCGAGAGCGAGGCGCATCAGGTGCGCCGTGCGATGCGCATCGTCGAGACGGCGTGGCTGGCGCAGCCGCATCCCGATCTCGCCGATGCCTATTCGCATGTGCGGCTCGGCGATTCCGCGCGCCAGCGCCTGGTGCGCGTCGAGACCTTGGCGGCGAAAACGCCCGGCCATATCGAGGGCGCGCTGGCGATCGCCCGCGCTGCGATCGATGCGTCGGAATTCGCCAAAGCGCGCGCGGCGCTGGAGCCGTTCATCGCGGCGCCGACGCAGCGCGTCGCGCTGCTGATGGCGGAGATCGAGCGCACCGAACATGGCGACAGCGGCCGGGCGCGGGCCTGGACCCTGCGCGCCGTGCGCGCGTTGCACGATCCGGTGTGGACCGCCGACGGCTATGTCTCCGACCGCTGGCGTCCGGTGTCGCCGGTCACCGGCCGTCTCGATGCCTTCCAGTGGCAGACCCCGGTGGCGGCACTGCCGTCCGACAAGGGCCATGCGATCGAGCCCTCGCCGTTCGAGGAGGCGATGCTGGCGCCGCGCCGGGTCGAGCCGCCAAAGGAGGTGGCCAGCGAGCCGGTGGCCGCCAAACCGGCCGAGCCCGTCGAGGCGATCAAGCCTGTCGAAGTGAAACCGTTGGACCCGGCCACGCCGCCCTTGCAGGACAACGCCCCGCTGCCGGCGGCCATCGAGGCAGACCCGGCCCCAGCGCCGGTTCAGGCTGAGCCTGCCCCGCCGGAGCCCGCTCCGCCGCCAGCCGCCGAGCCGGCCGCCCAGGCGCCCGCCCCCCTGTTTCGGCCGAGGGCCGACCTGCCCAAGGCCGCGCCGGCGCCGATTCCGGCCGTGATCCCGATCGTCCGGGCCCCCGACGACCCCGGGGTCGACGAGGACGGCCCGGTCGACGAGTTTGCGGAACAAATCGGCCCGCCCAAGGCCCAGACCGGCGGCTGGCGCGGATTTCTGTCACGTTTGGGAAGCTAATTCGGGGTTAGGTAACGGCCGTGCGGTTAAATAACCGCAGCTTCTTGCCAATCGGGGTCATGCCCGATATCAGGTGGCGCGAATGATCCAGCCGTCGCCGAACGGTTCGCCGCAATAGCTCAGTTGGTAGAGCACGTCATTCGTAATGACGGGGTCGGGGGTTCGAGTCCCTCTTGCGGCACCAGCGCTCATATTGTCCAGCCCGGAGACATAGGTAACAGGTCGTACCTGAGACATCAGTGATAACTTCGATTTCGATCGAGGCCTCGCTCGCTAGAGCGTGATCGTTTTGGTCTGAATCGATTGGGGATTCCCAAATCAGCGGGGTTCTGATTCAAGATGCTGGCTGGAGGAGGCCAGCATCTGATGGGACGGGCCTATTCTCTTGATTTGCGCGAGCGCGTTGTTGCCGCGGTAGCGGCGGGAGAGAGCTGCCGGTCGGTGGCTGCCACCTTCAAGGTCAGTGTTGCGAGCGTGGTGAAGTGGTCGCAGCGGTTTCGCGCGACCGGAAGCGCGGCGGCGCGGCAGATGGGCGGCAATCGTCCCTACGCGCTGTCTTCCGAAACGCGACT
>NZ_LFIP02000023.1 GCF_001189235.2 Bradyrhizobium embrapense | reverse complement strand
GGCTGCTGCGCAGCAGCCCCGCCATGCGGCCCTAACCCGTCAACCCGCCGTGCCGCTTCAAGCGGCCGGCACCTGTCCCTGATTTACCGTGTCTCACATCAGGGGTGCAGTTCATATCGGCGGAAATACCTTTCCCGGATATCGCTTGCGCTCCATCCGGGCTACGGGATCGCCGCTACGATTTTTCGGCCAGCGGATGCAGGTCGCGGACCAGGCTCTTCAGCCGCTCCTCGACCACATGGGTGTAGATCTGGGTGGTGGAGATATCGGTATGGCCGAGCAGGGTCTGCACGATGCGCAGGTCCGCGCCGTTGTGCAGCAGGTGGCTCGCGAAGGCGTGGCGCAGCACGTGCGGCGACACCAGCCGCGGCGCGAGGCCGGAGGCGGCCGCGAGCTCCTTCAGGTCGCGAGCGAAGTGCTGCCGGGTCAAATGGCCGCTCTCGCCGGAGGACGGAAACAGCCATTTCGATGCTGCTGCCTTCTTCGCCTTCGGCTGCATCACTTCCAGCGCGGCGAGATAGTCCGCCATTGCCTGGCGCGAGGCATCGTTGAGCGGCACCAGCCGCTCCTTGTTGCCCTTGCCGCTCACCACGATCATCCGCGCGTCGCGCCGCGCCGCGGAGACCGGCAGCGACACCAGCTCGGAGACGCGCAGGCCGGTGGCGTAGAGCACCTCGAGCAGGCAGTACAGCCGCAGCGCACGCAGCCGCTGCGCCGGCGAGACGTCGGTCTGGGTCAGCTCCCTGGCGCGGGTCAGCATGCGGTCGACATCGGCGATCGACAGCACCTTGGGCAGGCCGCGGCCGCGCTTCGGGCCGGACAGGATTGCGGCCGGATCGTCGCTGCGGACCCGCTCGTTGAGCAGGAAACGGTAGAGATGCCGCATTGCCGACAGCCGCCGCGCCACGCTGGTCGACTTGAAGCCGCGCGTATCGAGGTCCGCCAGATAGCCGCGCAGCGCATCGGTATCGGCGCTGGTGAAATCGGCGCCGGCATGGGCGAGATAGCCGGAGAAATCGGTGAGGTCGCGCCGGTAGGCGTCGAGCGTATTGCGGCCTGCGCCCTGTTCCGCGGCGAGCATGTCGAGGAACAACGCGGTCAGCTTGGCGTCGGAGGATTTTGCACGGGTCTTCTTGGCAGCAGCGGTCATGCCAAGACTCATAACGCCTATTTCTTGAGGAACTTATCCGGCGGGATGGTCACGCTCATTTCCCGCGGCTTCGGGTGCACGAAGTTCGCCAGCGCGAAGACGATGCCGTAGCCGATCCCGAAAATCACGGCGACGACCGTCAGGAAGCGGAACAGACTGGGCATGGAGGCGACTCGGGCGGCGAATTAACCAATGAAATCATCCAACATGTTCCCCGCGCGGTTGCAAGAGTCGCTGGTAACGGTATCGCCGCGGGTAGTATAGGTTGCTCGAATTCTGAACAAATCGTCCCAATATCCGAGTTTTTTGATGTCCGACGCAGCCGTCCCGGCGCCCATCCACCCGACCCTGGAGGCCGAAATCACGGCCGCGCTGGGGCCGCGGTCGATCGTGCTGGTCGGTATGATGGGCGCCGGCAAGTCGACCATCGGCCGGCGGATGGCGGCGCGGCTCAAGCTGCCGTTCACCGATGCCGACACCGAGATCGAGACGGCGGCGGACATGACGATCCCGGAGATCTTCGAGGCCCATGGCGAGCCGTATTTTCGCGACGGCGAGGCGCGGGTGATCGCCCGCATCCTCGACAACGGCCCGGTCGTGCTGGCGACCGGCGGCGGCGCCTTCATGCGCGAGGAGACCCGCAAGCGGATCAGCGACAAGGCGATTTCGATCTGGCTCAAGGCCGACAGCGATATCATCATGCGCCGGGTCCGCCGCCGTGCCGACCGCCCGCTGCTGCAGACCGCCGATCCCGAGGCGACCGTCAACCGGCTGCTCAGCGAGCGCGAACCGGTCTACCAGAACGCCGATCTGACGATCGCCTCGCGCGACGTGCCGCACGACCGCATCGTCGACGAATGCCTCGAGGCCCTGCATGCGCATCTGTGCGGCGTGCGTCCGGCCGGCGAGCCACCACCTGATGGATTGAACGCGACCCCATGACTGCGCCCTTGAAACACTCCGCCTCCGTTACTGTCGACGTCGCGCTCGGCGACCGCGCCTATGACATCGTCATCGGCCGCGACGTGCTGGCCTCGCTGGGCGAACGCGTCGCAGCGCTGCGGCCCGGCGTGCGCACTGCCATCGTCACCGACCGCACCGTTGCCAGGCACTGGCTGGAGCCGGCCGAGGCGTCGCTGGCGGCCGCAGGCGTGCCGACATCGCGGATCGTCGTCGAGGAGGGCGAGGGCTCGAAGAGCTACGCCACGCTGACGGAGGTCAGCGAGGCGCTGATCGCGGCGAAGATCGAGCGCAACGATCTGGTGATCGCGCTCGGCGGCGGCGTGGTCGGCGATCTCGCCGGATTCGCGGCCGCGATCCTGCGCCGCGGCGTCGATTTCGTGCAGGTGCCGACCTCCCTGCTCGCGCAGGTCGATTCCTCGGTCGGCGGCAAGACCGGCATCAACTCGCCGCAGGGCAAGAACCTGATCGGCGCGTTCCACCAGCCAGTGCTTGTCATCGCCGACACCTCAGTGCTCGACACGCTGTCGCCGCGCCAGTTCCGCGCCGGCTACGCCGAGGTGGCGAAATACGGCATCCTCGGTGACGAGGCGTTCTTCGGCTGGCTCGAAAAGAACCACGCCGACATTTTCTCGGGCGGCGCCGGGCGCGAGCACGCGATCGCGACTTCCTGCCGCGCCAAGGCCGGTGTTGTTTCCCGCGACGAGCGCGAGACCGGCGAGCGCGCGCTGCTCAATCTCGGCCACACCTTCGGCCATGCGCTGGAGGCCGCGACCGGCTTCTCGGATCGCCTGTTCCACGGCGAGGGCGTTTCGGTGGGCATGGTGCTGGCGGCGGAATTCTCGGCAAAGCTCGGCATGATTTCATCCGACGATGCGGGGCGCATCGCGCGTCATCTTGCCGCGGTAGGATTGCCGACGCGGTTGCAGGATATCGCGGGCTTCACCCAGGAAGGGCTTGCCGATGCCGATGCTCTGTTGGCGCTGATGGCGCAGGACAAGAAGGTCAAGCGCGGCAAGCTTACCTTCATCCTGCTCGAGGCGGTCGGCCGCGCCGTGATTGCCAACAATGTCGAGCCACAGCCGGTGCGCGACTTCCTGCAAGCCAAGCTGAAGGCTTAGATTTGAGCATGATCTTCTCGGAAAACCGCTACACACTTTTCCGGATCAAGCTCTAGCCACGGATCAAGCCAGTGGGATGGTTCACCTTCGCGATCGTGCTGCTCTGTCTGCTCGTCTCCGCCTTCTTCTCGGCGAGTGAGACGGCGCTGACCGGCGCCTCGCGCGCCAGCATGCTGCGGTTGTCCAAGCAGGGCAACAGCGAAGCCACGGTGGTCTCGAGCCTGATGGCGATGCGCGAGCGGATGATCGGCGCGCTGCTGCTCGGCAACAATATCGCCAATATCGGCGCCTCCGCGCTCGCCACCGGGATCTTCACCGCCTGGTTCGGCGATGTCGGCGTGCTTTATGCCACCGGTGTGATGACGGTGCTGGTGGTGATCTTCGCGGAAGTGCTGCCCAAGACCGTCGCCATCAATGCGCCGGACCGGGTGTCGCTGCTGGTGGCCCGGCCGATGCGGTTGACGGTGTTCGTGCTCGGCCCGCTTCTCACCATCATCGAAGGAATCGTCCGCGCCCTGATGCGGCTGCTTGGGATCAAGATCGGCGCGCACCAGGCCATCCTGTCGCCGACCGAACGCCTCCGCGGCGCGGTCGATCTGTTGCATCACGAAGGCAAGGTCGAAAAGCAGGATCGCGACATGCTCGGCGGGTTGCTCGACCTCAGCGAGCTGCAGGTCTCCGACGTGATGGTCCATCGCACCGAGATGACCACGGTCAACGCGGATCTGCCGCCCGAGGAACTGGTGCGCGAGGTGCTGGCGAGCGAATACACCCGCATCCCGCTGTGGCGCGAGAAGCCGGAGAACATCGTCGGCGTGCTCCACGCCAAGGATCTGCTGCGCGCGATGCGCGCCAATGAAGGCGACATGTCCGCGATCGATGCCTCCGCGATCGCGCTGCCGCCCTGGTTCGTGCCGGAGATGCGTCCGGTCTCCGAACAGCTGAAGGCGTTCCGCCGCCGCAAGACCCACTTCGCCCTGGTCGTCGACGAGTATGGCGAGGTCGAAGGCATGGTGACGCTGGAGGACATCCTGGAGGAGATCGTCGGCGACATCTCCGACGAGCATGATGTCGTCGTCGCCGGCGTGCGTGCCCAGCCGGACGGCTCGGTCGTGGTCGACGGCTCGGTGCCGATCCGCGATCTCAACCGCGCGATGGATTGGCGCCTGCCGGACGAGGAGGCGACCACGGTTGCCGGTCTCGTGATCCACGAGGCACGCTCGATCCCGGAGCGCGGCCAGAGCTTCACCTTCCATGGCTTCCGCTTCCGCGTGCTTCGCCGCGAGCGCAACCGCATCACCGCGCTGCGCATCGTCGCCGTCCCGCGCGAGGCCACCGAGCTCGAGAAGCCGAAGCGGGCGGGGACGGCGTTCTAAGTTCGCGTAGGCGAGCTGCCTGCACCGTCACCCCGGCGCAAAGGCTTCGCCTTGTCGCTGGAGGAGACGCTACGCGCTCCGCAGGATGACGGGTCTTGTGGATGTGCCTCGCTACTCGATATCGATCGAGATGCCCGACAGCTTCCACGCGCCGTCGGAGGGGATGAAGCCGAGCTGATACTTCACCTGCTTGGGTGTGGTGTCGAAATGGCCCTTCAGCCGCAGCACGCCCTTGTCGTCGATCTTGACGTCCTCATCGAGCACGATCGGCTTGGCCACGACGGCGTCGAACACGGCGTGCTTGTCGACCAGATCCTTGAAGATGGTCTTCAGCTTGTCCGGCGAAAACTGGTCGCGGAACGGTTTTGAGATCTTGGCGTGGAACGCGGTGAAATTGTTCGCGGCCACCGCGTCGTTGAGCGAGACCAGGATACTCTTGATCAGCACCTCCTGGACGAACGGGCTCGGCATATCCAGCGCCGAGGCCGGACGCATTGCGCAGATCAGGAGCAGGCCGGCGGCGGCGACAATCGACCGGAAACGTGGCCAGCAAGGGATCATCAATGGCCCCATATCAAGCGTGGCGATACGATCCATCATTCACCTGCTCACACCGGGAGCAGGTCCGTCGCCGGATGGCTCTATCCTCATAACGGAAAACCGCTGCTTCGTCTTGAGCCAAGCGCGCGCTAGCGCGGCTTTTCCCCGGGGCCGTGGGCGTGGATCGCCAGCGCATGCACCGAGCCGGCGAGTTCCTGCGCCAGCGTCGCATTTATCATGCGGTGACGTTCGATCCGGCTCTTCCCTTCGAAGGCCGGAGACACAATATATAGCCTGAAATGCGTCTCGCCGCCTGGCCTGTGACCGGCGTGGCCCTCATGCAGATGTGACTCATCGACCACGTCGAGGCTTTCGGGCAAGAAAGCTTCACGCAACTTGTTTATGATAACGTCCTTGGCGCTCATGGCGGCGGAGTTAGGTCCGCGACGGCTTTTCGTCAATGGTGCAAGCGGGAAACGAGGTCTGCGCAATGTCAAGACTTGAAGATTTGTGCATTGCGTAGTCAAAGAGAACATGCCGATCGATTCATCAAAATTCTTCGACTCCATTCGCATCAAGCCGACCAAGGTGAGTGCGAAGCGCCAGGCGCAGGCCGGCGAGCAGGCCGTGACCTGCGAGTGGGCGGGTTGCCAGAACAAGGGCGCGCACCGCGCCCCGAAGGGGCGTGAGAACTCGCGCGAGTATTGGCACTTCTGTCTCGATCACGTCCGTGAGTACAACCAGTCCTACAATTTCTTCCAGGGCATGAATCCCGACGATGTCGCGCGCTACCAGAAGGATGCGCTGACCGGTCACCGTCCGACCTGGAAGATGGGCGCCAACAACGGCAAGAAGGAGAGCGGTCTCGACGCCGCCTCCGATCCATTCCACGTGTTCTCCGAGCTCAACGGCCGCGGCCGCTGGCGGCCCGGACCGGGTGGCGCGGAGCCCAAGCCCGAGACGCGCAAGGTCATGAATGCCGAGCGCAAGGCGCTGCTGGTGATGGGCCTCGGCGCCGGCGCGACGCTCGAAGACGTCAAGTCGAAGTACAAGGCGTTGGTGAAGCAGCACCACCCCGACGCCAATGGCGGCGACCGCTCCACCGAGGATCGCCTGATCGAGATCATCAAGGCGTATAATTATCTGAAGACCGTGGTGCGCGAGGCGTAGGCCGTCCGTGCGCGTGGCCTCCACTTCCCCTTGAAAAGGGGAGGTCGCTTTGCTCGCCAGAGCAAAGCGGGTGGGGATCTGGTCTCCCCGCATGCGGTGTCGTTCGTGGCTGACCCCCATCCCGACCTTCCCCCTTTCAGGGGGAAGGAGAAGATCTCGTAGCCCGGATTACGCTTTCAGTCCTTCGGCACTGCCCCGACATACGAAGAGCTCGGCCGGATCAGCCGGCCGGTGCGGCGCTGCTCCAGCGCGTGCGCGGTCCAGCCGGCGGCGCGGGCCACGGCGAAGACCGGCGTGAAGGCCTGCCGCGGGATCTCCAGCGCATCGAGCAGGATCGCGGTGAAGAACTCGACATTGGTCTCCAGCGGCCGCTCCGGATTCTTCTTGCGCAGCGCCTCGCGGATATAGGTTTCGACCTCGGCGGCGAACGGCAGGTCGGCGCCGTTGGCCTCGAGACGCTCGATCGCGACCTTGAGCACGTCGGCGCGCGGGTCGCGCACGCGATAGACCCGGTGGCCGAAGCCCATCAGCCGCTCGCCGTGCGCCAGCGCACCGTCGACCCAGGGCTTGATGCGCTCGCGGGTGCCGATGGCATCGAGCATCTCGAGCACCGGCTCCGGCGCGCCGCCGTGCAGCGGCCCGGTCAGCGCGCAATAGCCGCCGGTGATGGCCGCGAACAGATCGGCCTGGGTCGAGGCGATCACCCGCGTGGTGAAGGTCGACGCATTCATGCCGTGATCGCACACCGTGACGAGATAGGCGTCGAGGGCTGTGACCTCGCGCGGCGCGGCCCTGCGGCCCAGTAGCATATGCAGTGTGTCGGCGGCGTGGCTGGCATTCGGATCGGGTGCGATCGGCGCATGCCCCTTGGCTTGCTGCACCAGCGCACCCGCGATCACCGGGAAGGCGCCGACGATGGTCGCCTCATGCTCCAGCCCGTTCTCGCCGCGCAGGCCGGCGATCGCGGCGCGGAAGCCGTCGACAACAGACATGCCGCGCGTCGCCGGCAGCAGGTCCGGCAGGCGCGCGAAGGCGCGTTCGCGGGCCGCGCCGAGGCTGGCGCGGACATTGGCCTCGCTCAGCGACTTGCCGGTGGCACCGTTCCACAGCCGCGCCGTCACGCCCTCGAAGCTCGACTTGCCTGCGAGGTTGGCGACGTGTTCGCCGGCGATGATGAGTTCGCCGCGCTCGCCGTCGACATGGCTCAACACGGTCTCGGCCGCGGGGACGCCGTCCAGACCGATCTGGCTCTTGGTGAGAATCATGTTCATGGCCCGATCTCCTTGTTTCACGCCTTTCAAGGTCGGGCCTCTCGACGAGTTGATCAATCTTGATTATATAAATCAATATGAAAAAATCCGCCGAGCTGTACCTCTCCGCCCGCGAGGCCGCCGCCGAGCTCGCGATCTCGCCGGCGACCCTCTACGCCTATGTCAGCCGCGGCCTGATCCGCTCCGAGCCGTCACCGGACTCGCGCAGCCACCGCTACCGCGCCGAGGACATCCGGGGCTTGAAGGAGCGCCGCGTGCCGTCGCCGGAGCCGCGCGGGTTTCGCAATTTCGATGCCGACCTGCCGGTGATGGATTCGGCGATCGCCACCATCACCGAGCAGGGCCCGATCTATCGCGGCGTGAACTGCGTCGATCTCGCCGAGCGCGACACGCTGGAGCATACCGCGACGCTGCTGTGGGACGTCACTGGCGTCGATCCGTTCGCATCGGACAATTGCCCGCATGTCTCGGATGAAATGCGGGCGATCGCCGAGGCTGCGCGGCGGTCCCAGCCGATCGACCGGACGGTCGCGGTGCTGGCGCTGGCGGCGAATGCCGATCCCGGCGCCTTCACCCGCGCGCCCGATGGCCGCGCGATGGTCGGCGGGCGAATCTTGCGGCTGCTGGTCGCGACCATGCTGAACGCTGCGCCGTCGGCCGAGCCGCTGCATGAGCAGGTGGCGCGGGTCTGGACGCCGGACAACAAGCACGCGCCCGACCTTGTTCGCCGCGCGCTGGTGCTGCTCGCCGATCACGAATTGAATGCCTCCACTTTCACCGCGCGCTGCGCGGCGTCGACCGGCCTCAATCTGTACGACGCCGTGATTGCGGGGCTCGTCGCGCTGAAGGGGCCGATGCATGGCGGCGCCGGCGTGCTCGCCTCGCGCCTCGTCAAGACCATGATCGACAACGACGTTGCGCCCGTGGTCCGCGAGCGGGTTGCGCTCGGCGAGCGTTTCCCCGGCTTCGGGCACGGCGTCTACAAGAAGGGCGATCCGCGCGCGATCTCCCTGCTTGAGGCCCTGACGCGGGCCGGCGCGCCGCGCAAATTCACCCGGGAAGTGCCTGATAGAATCGCGGAGGCAACCGGCGAGTTCGTCAACATCGATTACGCGCTGGCGGTGCTGGTGCATGCGCTGCGGATGCCCGCCGGCAGCGAGCTCGCGCTGTTTGCAATGGCCCGCAGCGTCGGCTGGGTCGCGCATGCCAGCGAGCAGCTGCAACTCGGCAAGCTGATCAGGCCGCGCGCGCGTTATGTCGGTCCGGCACCGGGGCGCGCCGGCACGACCAATAGCATTTAGCTCTTATTCTGCCGGCTTGGACGGTTCGATGAGGCCGCCGCCGTGCCGCCGGCGGATGGTCCAGATCGCCAGCGTCAGGATGATCGCGCCGCCCGCGACCGCAAACATCCACAGATGCTTGCCGACATGCTGATGATGCGGCAGGCCGGCATAGTCGTGCAGCGCGGTGACCGCGAGCACGCCGGGCAATACATGGGCCGGCGCCCAGAGCAGGATCGCGGGAATGTTGACGGCGTAGAAGCGCTGTGGCGGCATGTCGAGCGCGCCGGCGGTGATCGGCACGAAGGCGCGAATCGGCGGCACGAAGCGGGCGAAGAACACCGCGAGCACGCCCCAGCGGTTGAAGAAGGCCTCGCTTTGCGCGACCACGCGCGGATAGTTGGAGAGCGGCCAGGCCGACAGGATCTCGCGCTGGCTGCGGTAGCCGATCAGATAGGCCGTGCCGTCGCCGAGCATCGCGCCGGCGGCCGCGGCGGCGAGCACCGGCACGAGCTTCAATTCGCCGCCCGGGACCAGCGCGCTCAGCGCCAGGATGATGGTCGAGCCCGGCACCAGCGAGCCGACCACTGGAACGGCTTCCAGCAGGGCGGCCAGAAACAGCGTCAGATAGGCAAGCCAGGCATGGGCCGAAACGAACGCAATCAATGGGTCAAGGAACGTGGTCACAGAATCCCTGGGTGGCGATGAAACAGGCTCGAGAGCTAACAACTCCCCGCCGGGCTGAAAAGTGCCTGGCCGAATAGGCCGACGTGGCGCTGCGGCGAAAGTACGGCGGGATTTGCAGAGCAGCCTTCCAAAAATCGGGTTTCGCGCCTATCTTTATGATACAACGACGGAACTTTGATTTGCCCGTGGGCTTCTGCCGGCCGACGCTCTCTGCTAGGCTTGTGCATAGCACCCCATCCGCAGCCAAATGACCTAAATCTGGTTTCGGGAATGCCCGGGACCTCGGAGGATGAATGACGACGGCCGTCCAGACCAAAGCGCAAGAACCCGTCGGTTTACCCGACATGAAGGTTTCGGTTCGGCAGGTCTTCGGGATCGATAGCGATCTGGAAGTTCCGGCCTATTCCGAAGTCGATCCGCATGTGCCGGAAGTCGACAGCGACTATCGCTTCGACCGCGCCACCACGCTCGCGATCCTCGCCGGCTTTGCCAAGAACCGCCGCGTGATGGTCACCGGCTATCACGGTACCGGCAAGTCGACGCACATCGAGCAGGTTGCGGCCCGCCTCAACTGGCCCTGCGTGCGCGTCAACCTCGACAGCCACATCAGCCGTATCGACCTCGTCGGCAAGGACGCCATCGTGGTCAAGGAAGGCAAGCAGGTCACGGAATTCCGCGACGGCATCCTGCCCTGGGCGCTGCAGCACAACATCGCGCTGGTGTTCGACGAATATGACGCCGGCCGCCCGGACGTGATGTTCGTGATTCAGCGCGTGCTGGAAGTCTCCGGCCGCTTGACGCTGCTCGACCAGAACAAGGTGATCAAGCCGCATCCGGCGTTCCGCCTGTTCTCGACCGCCAACACGGTCGGCCTCGGCGACACCTCGGGCCTCTATCACGGCACCCAGCAGATCAACCAGGGCCAGATGGACCGCTGGTCGATCGTCACCACGCTGAACTACCTCGCCCATGATGAGGAAGTCGAGATCGTGCTGGCAAAGGCGAAGCACTATCGCACCCAGGAGGGGCGCGACATCGTCAACAAGATGGTGCGGCTGGCGGATCTCACCCGCAACGCGTTTGCCAATGGCGACCTGTCGACGGTGATGAGCCCGCGCACGGTGATCACCTGGGCCGAGAACGCCGACATCTTCAACGACATCGGCTTCGCGTTCCGCGTCACCTTCCTCAACAAGTGTGACGAGCTGGAGCGGCCGCTGGTCGCCGAGTTCTACCAGCGCTGCTTCAACGTCGAGCTGCCGGAATCCTCGGTCAACGTGGCGCTCAGCTAGTCCATGCCGAAAATCTCCGTCGAGCGCACAGTCACACAGACGAAGAAGGCGGTGCTCGGCGGATTGCTCCGCTACAACAACGAGAAAATGGGGAAGCAGAAGTACAAGCGCTTCGCCATCTCGCTGCGGCAAGGCGACAAGATTGTCGGCGGCATCGTCGGCGAGGTCTGGACCGCGGTGTTGTTCATCCAGCTGTTCTGGATGGAGCAGAAGTTTCGCAACAAGGGTTTTGGCGCGAAGCTGATCAAGGCGATCGAAGACGAGGCGCGGCGCTTCGGAGCCACGCAATCCTATCTGGATACGATGAGCTTCCAGGCGCCGGGCTTCTACCGCGCCAATGGATATAAAGAGTTCGGTTCGATTGAGGGGTATCCCGGCGGCGTCACGCGCCACTGGTTTACGAAATCGCTATGACAACCTCCAATATCAAATTCCGTCCCGGATCGAAGGAAGCGCCGACCGAGCCGTTCAAGCGCTCGGTGTCGGCGTGCCTGAAGGCGATCGCCAAGAAGCCGGAGCTCGAGGTCTCTTTCGCCGCCGAGCGGCCGGGGCTTGCGCCCGGCAAGGCGCGGCTGCCGGAGCCGGCGCGCAAGATGACCAAGCGCGATGCGGCGATCGTGCGCGGTCACGCCGATTCGATCGCGCTGAAGATCGCCTGTCACGATCCCAAGGTGCATCGCAAGCTGATGCCGGGCAATCCGCAGGCGCGCGGCGTGTTCGAGGCGGTCGAGCAGGCGCGCGTCGAGGCGATCGGCTCGCGGCGGATGGCCGGCGTCGCGAAGAACCTCACCGCGATGCTCGACGATCATTTCCACCGCGGCAAGTATGACGAGATCACCGATCGCGCCGATGCGCCGCTGTCGGATGCGCTGGCGATGCTGGTGCGCGAACGCCTGACCGGCATGGCGCCGCCCGCGGCCGCCAAGAAGATGGTCGATCTCTGGCGTCCGACGCTGGAGGACAAGATCGGCTCGCGGCTCGACCAGCTCAGCCGCTTCACCGAGGACCAGGCCAGGTTCGGCGACATGGTTCACGATCTGCTGTCGGCGCTCGATCTCGGCGACGACCGCAACATGGATTCCGACGACGACGATGACCAGGACGAGAACCAGGACGGCGAGAACGATCAGTCCGGTGCCGAGGGCTCGCCCGATTCCGACGCCGCGCAGGAGATGAGCGCCGACCAGGCCCAGACCTCTGCGGAAGAGATGAGCGAAAGCGCGATGGAGAGCGCGCAGGCCTCCACGTCGGACACGTTCGACGACGGCGAACTCGGCGACGACGAGACGCCGGGCGAGGCGACGCGGCCGAATTCGCGCGGCCAGAACGAGCCGCGCGGTCCGGAATATCACGCGTTCGCACCGAAGTTCGACGAGGTGATCGCAGCCGAAGATCTCTGCGACCATGATGAGCTGGAGCGGCTGCGCTCCTATCTCGACAAGCAGCTCGCGCATCTGCAGGGCATCGTGGCGCGGCTCGCCAACCGCCTGCAGCGCCGCCTGATGGCGCAGCAGAACCGCGCCTGGGATTTCGATCTCGAGGAGGGCATCCTCGATCCGGCGCGGCTGTCGCGCGTCGTCACCGATCCCTATCATCCGCTGTCCTTCATGCACGAGAAGGAGGCGACCTTCCGCGACACCGTGGTGACGCTGCTGCTGGATAATTCCGGCTCGATGCGCGGCCGTCCGATCACGGTTGCCGCCACCTGCGCCGACATCCTGGCGCGCACGCTGGAGCGTTGCGGCGTCAAGGTCGAGATTTTGGGCTTCACCACCCGCGCCTGGAAGGGCGGGCAGTCGCGCGAGGCGTGGCTTGCGGCCGGCAAGCCGGCCAATCCCGGCCGCCTCAACGATCTCAGGCACATCATCTACAAGTCGGCCGACGCACCGTGGCGCCGCGCGCGCAAGAATCTCGGCCTGATGATGCGCGAGGGCCTGCTCAAGGAGAACATCGACGGCGAGGCGCTCGACTGGGCGCACAAGCGCCTGCTGGCTCGTCCCGAGCAGCGCCGCATCCTGATGATGATCTCGGATGGCGCGCCGGTCGACGACTCCACGCTGTCGGTCAATCCCGGCAACTATCTCGAGCGGCATCTGCGCCACATCATCGAGGAGATCGAGACCCGCTCGCCGGTCGAGCTGATCGCGATCGGCATCGGTCATGACGTGACGCGCTACTATCGTCGCGCCGTCACCATCGTGGATGCCGAAGAGCTTGGCGGCGCCATCACTGAAAAGCTCGCCGAGCTGTTCAGCGAGACCCACGGCTCGGCACCCACGCCGGGCGCGCGGCGTCGCCTCCACTCGTGAGACATGCGCTCACATTCTAGCCGCCGCCATCTCCTGAGAGATATGGCGGCGGGTCTATCGGCCGTTGTGCTGCCGCGCTTCGCGCAGGCGCAAGGCGTGACGCAGCCGACGCCGGGACCGCCGGGCAGGCCGGGCCGACACCGCGTTGACGAACCCGCCGCGGTCGAGGTCAACGCACGGCCGTTGCCGTCGTTCGATATCCGCGATCGCGCGCGGGTGCGGTTCGGCGCGCTGGAGTATCGCAGCGGTCTGATCCTGACCTCGTCGTTCTCCGGCTTCGGCGGCCTGTCCGCGCTGCGGCTCGATGCCAAGGGCGAACGCTTCATTGCGGTCAGCGACCAGGGCACCTGGTTCACCGGCCGCATCGTCTATCGCGGCCGCGACATGGTCGGGCTCGACGATGTCGATGCGGCGCCGCTGCTCGACGCCCACGGCAAACCGATCACCGCCACCCGCGGCTGGTATGATTCGGAATCGCTCGCACTCGACGGCGCCATTGCCTATGTCGGGCTCGAGCGGGTCAACCAGGTGCTGCGCTACGATTTCGCCACGGGCTTCACCCGCGCGCGCGGCGAGGTGGTGCCGCTGCCGCCGGCGGCGCGCAAGCTGCCCATCAACAAGGGGCTCGAGGCGCTCGTCTTCGTGCCCAAGGTCATGTCCAAGGCCACGCCGCCGAGCCAGCCGCTGGCCGGTACGCTGATCGCGCTCTCCGAACGTGGGCTCGATGCCGGCGGCAACCTGATCGCCTTCCTGGTCGGCGGCAAGACGCCGGGCCAGTTCAGCGTCCGCCGCACCGAGAATTTCGACATCAGCGACGCCGTCCTGCTGCAGTCGGGCGATCTGTTGATCCTGGAGCGGAAATTCTCCTGGCTCGGCGGTGCCGGAATTCGCATCCGCCGCCTCGCTTTGTCCGACATCGCGCCCGGCGCCGTGGTCGATGGTCCGGCGATCTTCAATGCCGATCTCGGCAATGAGATCGACAACATGGAAGGCATCGATGCCCATGTCACCGATGAGGGCGAGACCGTGCTGACCATGATCTCCGACGACAATTTCTCCCTGATCCAGCGCAATTTGCTGCTGCAGTTCACGCTGGTCGACTGAGGCCAGGCCGGCCGGCCACCGTTATCGCATTGCTGATCTGCCCCGGCCCGTTCGGCGCCGGCGACGGTTGGTGATCGCGCAGGCCGCCTCTATCTTATCGTGGCCTGTTCCCCGATCCTGGATGTCCCTGCATGAGCACCCTGTTTTCCCCGATCGAACTGCGCGGCCTCAAGCTCTCCAACCGGATCATGGTCTCGCCGATGTGCCAGTACTCGGCCGAGGACGGCTCCGCCAATGATTGGCACTTCACCCACATCAACATGCTGGCGCTGTCGGGCGCCGCGATGTTCTGCATCGAGGCCACCCATGTCGAGGATATCGGGCGGATCACGCCGGGTTGCCTCGGCCTTTACAGCGATGCCAACGAGGCGGCGCTGAAGCCGATCCTCGCCTCGGTGCGCAAGCATTCGAAGGCTGCGGTCGCGATGCAGCTCGCCCATGCCGGCCGCAAGGCTTCCAGCCAGCGCCCGTGGGAGGGCGGCCAGCTGATCCCGATCGCCGAAGGCGGCTGGCAGACGGTTGGACCGTCTGCTGTCCCGCATAAGGAAAGCGAGGCTGCGCCGCTGGCGCTCGATGACGCCGGCCTGAAGCGCATTCGCGATGCGTTCGTCGCGTCAGCGAAGCGCGCCGACCGACTCGGCATCGACGCGCTCGAGCTGCACGGCGCGCACGGCTACCTGCTGCATCAGTTCCTGTCTCCGATCGCCAACAAGCGGACCGACCGCTATGGCGGCTCGCTCGAAAACCGCATGCGCTTCCCGCTGGAAGTATTCGACGCGGTGCGTGCGGTGTTCCCTCATCACAAGCCGATCGGCATGCGGGTGTCGGCGACCGACTGGGTCGAGGGCGCCTGGGACCTCGCGCAGACCATCGAATTTGCCAAGGAGCTGAAGACGCGCGGGGTCGACTGGATGGACGTTTCTTCCGGCGGCGTGTCGCCGCTGCAGAAGATTCCGCTCGGGCCGGGCTACCAGGTGCCGGCGGCGCAGGCGGTGAAGGAGGCGACCGGCATCACCACGATGGCGGTCGGCCTGATCACCGAAGCGAAGCAGGCCGAGGAGATCGTTACTTCGGGGAAGGCCGACATGGTCGCGCTTGCCCGCGGCATGCTCTACGACCCGCGCTGGGGCTGGCACGCCGCCGCCGAGCTCGGCGGCGAGGTCAGCGCGCCGCCGCAATACTGGCGCTCGCAGCCCTCGACGCAGAAGGCGCTGTTCGGCAAGACCACGTTCGGGACGCGGTAGGATCGCGACGTCGTCATTCCGGGCTGGTGCGTCAGCCCGAGGCCCGGAATCTTGAGATTCCGGGTTCGATGCTGCCCCGTCGCCCCGAAATGACGTTGCGATTCATCTGGCCATTGTTCTGCCGTGGCCAGTGCAGCTACTCTCCGGAGCGCGTGCGGAAGACACGCTTCGAACAAAGAGAGGAAACCCATGGAACTCGGATACTTCGCGATGCCGTCGCATCCGCCGGAGTGCGGATTGAAAGAGGGCCACGATTGGGACCTGCAGGTGCTGCGCTGGCTGGATGAACTCGGCTATCAGGAAGCCTGGATCGGCGAGCACCACACCGCGCCCTGGGAGCCGCATCCATCGCCCGATCTGCTGGTGGCGCAGGCGCTGCTGCAGACCAAGAACATCCGCATCGGACCCGGCGGATTTCTGCTGCCGTATCATCACCCGGCGGAGCTCGCCAACCGCGTTGCGATGCTCGATCATCTCTCGAACGGCCGATTGAATTTCGGCGTCGCGGCCTCGGGCCTGCCGAGCGACTGGGCGATGTTCAATGTCGACGGCATGTCGGGTCAGAACCGCGACATGACCCGCGAGGCGCTCGAGATCATCCTGAAGATGTGGACCGAGCCGGGCCCGTGGACCCACAAGGGCAAGTTCTGGACGGTGACCAAGCCGGACACGATGTTCGATTTCCTCAAACCGCACATCAAGCCGCAGCAAGCGCCGCATCCGCCGATCGGCGTCGCCGGCCTGTCGAAGAATTCGGACACGCTCAAGCTCGCCGGCGAGCGCGGCTTCATCCCGATGAGTCTGAACCTCAACCCTGCCTATGTCGGCAGCCACTGGGACTCGGTCGAAGCCGGCGCCGCCAAGACCGGCCGCAAGCCGAGCCGCAAGGATTGGCGGATGGTGCGCGAGGTGTTCGTCGCCGACACCGACGAGGAGGCGTGGAGGCTGTCGACCGGCGACATGATGGGCCGGATGATGGGCGAGTACTTCCTGCCGCTGCTCGGCCACTTTGGCTTCAAGGATTATCTGAAGGCCTCGCCCGACGTGCCCGACAGCGACGTCACGGTCGAATATTGCGCCCGCAACAACTGGATCGTCGGCTCGCCCGCGACCGTCACCGAGAAGATCGAGACGATCTATCGGGAGGTCGGCGGCTTCGGCGTGCTGCTGGTGTTCGGCTTCGACTACAAGCACAAGCCCGAGGCCTGGCACAATTCGCTGCGGCTACTCAAGCAGGAGGTGTTGCCGAAGCTGAAGCACCTCGATGCCTCGGTCGGCCGCGCGGCGTAGGCTTTGCGGGGCGAAGAAGAGTGCGGGACAGCAACGCTGCCCCGCACTTCATGTCGATCGCCAATCGCAATGGCCTGACGCGGGCTGCGCCGAGCAGCGTAGTGGTGGCGGATTCGATTGCTACCTTGGATCGATAAATAGTCATTCTGTGCCACGACAGATGTGAGCTGCCGCATAAAAACGTCACGAGGTCGCGGCCATTTGAGAGGTGACGGCTTTCGCGCTGCTGCGAAAAGGCCTAGCCTGACAGTGGCGCAATTCATTGATGAGGCACAGCAATGCGCAGCCGCGTCAGAAAATTTGCCCATGTCCTGGAGCGCTTCGGTCTTGCCCTGGCGGGAGCTGCAAGCGGTCTGTTCGTCGCCATCCATGTCGGCTCGAGCGTGTCGGCGCTGACCTCGCAGGCGTTCCTGCTGATCATGATGCTGGGCGGCGCGATCGGATTCTATCTCGGGATCGACACGCCGCCAAAGCTGTTCCATCCGAAGGACGCGGCCTCGACGCGCAAGATCGACGCAGCGGAGTTGCTGAGCGCGATCGGCACTTTCCTCGCGACGATGGTCGCGTTCTTCTCGGTCGGTGTCGTCGTGCTGCGCAGCGAGCCGGACATCGCCTGGACCGCGGCGATCATGGCGGGCTGGGTGCTCGGCGTCGCCATGCAGATCGTCGCCGGTACGATCGCCCGCACCCGGGTGTGATTACGCGCTGCGCGACACGCCCAACCCTGCGAGATGCGTGTCGACGAACTCCGCGAGGCGCTCGCGCAACATCTCCGGCGGCACCGCAACCATGCGCTCCTCGAGGCCGAGCGAGATGATGCCGTGGACCGCGGAGAACATCATTCGGGACAGCAGCGCGACGTCGTCGGGATCGCGATCCGGCAACAGCCGCACCAGCGGTGCATGCATCAGCGCGAACGCATCCATCACCATCGCCAGGATATCGTCCGGAAACGGCCGGTCGTCCTCCATCCGGTGCTCGAACAGCGCGCGCAGCAGGTTGGCGTGTTCGGTGGCAAAGCCGAGATAGGCGTCCGCAAGCCCGTGCAACTGGCGGAGCGGATCGCCGGCCGGGATTGCCTTGAGCCGTGCGGTCAGGGCCTGCACGGTCTCCCGGTTCACGGTCAGGATCAAACCGTCGAAGTCGCCGAACTCATTATAGACGCTGCCGATGGAGCAGCCGGCGGCCTCGGCGACATCGCGAACCCTCAATGATATCAAGCCTTTAGATGCGATATAGCGGCGCGCGATCTCGATCAGCAGAGCTCGCCGCTGAAGTTTTTTCCGGTCTCGTCGCGATTCGTCTTGAACAATGTTCATTTTCGAGCTACCAATCTTGAGCGTTGCTCAAATTGACGTAGGAGCCACTCACATGCAGAGCCTAGCACTTCAATTGCCCACCACCTTTGTCGATGACGCGATCGAGCTCGTGACGGGCTTCGGCCGCGCCATCTTCGCCCTGGCGACCGCCCCGATCGAGCGGATCGCCCGCGCCTGCGACGTCGCAGGTGTCCTGGAGCAGCGGCGCGCCGACCGGCGCGCACCGCGCCCGGCGGTTCAGCGCGGCCGCCGGCGCAAGTCGCGCCGCTGCCGCTGGTCGCCGTTCGGCGGCTTGAGCGACCTGACCTGACGCGCCCACTCCGCAATTGTCGCCGAAACCTCAACAAAGCGCTCACCATGTCCCTCGCGAGCCCGTTTCGAAGTCGACTGATCACAACCCTGGATAAGGTCTCGTACATTTCTGCCGGGCATGGTCGCGGCGCCCGGCGCGGGCCGATCTGGGCCGCTTCGAACCGATACGTTGCGGATAAGACTAAAGGCTGCGGGATCTCCGTCATTTTCACCACGCCCATCATTCTCTGCCATTCGAATTCGCAGACCTGTCAGCGCCGTGCGCGCTAACCCAAGGAACCGGTCATGATCAAGGAATTGATGACGTCCCGCCGCTTTGCGCCGCTGTTCTGGTCGCAGTTCTGCTCGGCGTTGAACGACAACGTGCTGAAGAACGCGCTGGTTATCATGCTGCTGTATGGCATCGCCAACGAGCAGGGGCCGGCGCTGGTCCAGCTCGCCGGTGCGGTGTTCATCGCGCCGTTCTTCGTGCTGTCGGCGCTCGGCGGCGAGCTCGCCGACCGCTACGTCAAGTCCGTCGTCGCGCGCCGGCTGAAGTTCTTCGAGATCTTCGCCGCGGCTTTTGCCGCCGCCGGCTTCTTCACCCATTCGATCCCGCTGCTGTTCATCGCGCTGGCGCTGTTCGGCATCGTGGCCGCGCTGTTCGGCCCGGTGAAGTACGCTGTGCTTCCTGATCAGCTCTCGGTTTCCGAACTCGCGACCGGCAACGCGCTGGTCGAGGGCGCGACCTTCATGGCGATCCTGATCGGCACCATCGCGGGCGGGCTGTTCGTCGCCGGCGCCAGCCACATGGGCTGGATCTGCGCCGCCGTGGTCGGCCTGTCGGTGCTGTCGTGGGGATTTGCATCGCGCATTCCGGTGACGCAGCCCTCCGCGCCCGATCTGCCGATCACCAGGAATCCCTGGACCTCGACGGTGCGCCTCTTGAAGTCGCTCTATGCCGAGCCGCGGCTGTGGGACGGCATGGTGATCGTGTCCTGGTTCTGGATGGTCGGCGCGATCGTGCTGTCGCTGTTGCCCGCGCTGATCAAGGAAGGCGTCGGCGGCACCGAGGGCGTGGTCACACTGTGCCTCGCCGTGTTCGCGATCGGCATCGCCGCCGGCTCGCTGTTCGCCGCGCAGCTGAGCCACGTCCGCCCGAATCTGGCGCTGGTGCCGATCGGCGCGATCGTGATGGGCGTGGTCGGCCTCGACCTCGCACTTGCGATCGCCACCACCTCGCTCGGCAAGGACGTCTCTGCGGCTGCGTTCGCGACCTCGCTCAGTGGCTTCCGCATGCTGGCCGACTTCTTCCTGTTCGCCTTCGGCGGCGGCCTGTTCGTGGTGCCGTCATTTGCCGCCGTGCAGGCCTGGACCGCGCCGTCTGAGCGCGCCCGCATCATCGCCGCCGGCAACATCCTGCAGGCCGGCTTCATGGTCGCTGGCGCGGTGTTCGTCGGCGCGCTGCAGGCTACCGGTCTGCCGATCGCCTGGATCTTCTTCGGCCTTGCGATCGCGAGCTTCGGCACCGTCTGGTTCGTGCTGACCAAGTGGGGCAAGGAGGGCGTGCGCGATTTCGGCGCGCTGCTGTTCCGTGCGCTGTTCCGGCTCGAAGTGCGCGGCATGGAGAACCTGCCGCCCGCAGGTACGCGCATGCTGATCGCGCCGAACCATGTCAGCCTGGTCGACGGCCCGCTGCTGCACGCCATGCTGCCGATCGATGCCAGCTTCGCGGTCGACACCGGCATCGCAAAGGCATGGTGGGCCAAGCCGTTCCTGAAGATGATCAAGCACTGCACGATGGATCCGTCGAAGCCGCTGGCCGCGCGCGACCTGATCAAGCTGGTCGCCGCCGGCGAGCCGGTCGTGATCTTCCCGGAAGGCCGCATCACGGTCTCCGGTTCGCTGATGAAGGTCTATGACGGCACCGCGATGATCGCCGACAAGGCCGACGCCGTCGTCGTTCCGGTCCGCATCGAGGGCGCGCAGCGCTCGCATCTCAGTTATCTGAAGAACGGCGAGATCAAGCGCTCCTGGTTCCCCAAGGTGACGATCTCGATCCTGCCGCCGGTGAAGCTGCCGGTCGACCAGTCGTTGCGCGGCAGGGCGCGCCGCAACGCCGCCGGCGCCGCGCTGCAGGACGTCATGATCGACGCCATGGTCCAGAACGCGATGCTCGACCAGACCCTGTTCGAGGGCCTTGGCCACGCCTGTCGTGACCGCGACACCGGCAAGCCGATCATCGAAGACGCGCTCGGCACCAAGCTGACCTATCGCAAGCTGATCCTCGGCGCGCAGGTGTTGAGCCGCAAGCTCGAGCAGGGGACTTCAGTGGGCGAGAATGTCGGCGTGCTGTTGCCGAACTCGGCCGGCGTCGCCGTCGTCTTCATGGCGCTGCAGACCATTGGCCGCGTGCCGGCGATGCTCAATTTCTCGGCAGGTCCGGTCAACGTGCTGGCCGCGATGAAGGCGGCGCGGGTGAACACCGTGCTGACCTCGCAGGCCTTCATCGAGAAGGGCAAGCTCGACAAGCTGATCGCGGCGATCGGTCAGCAGGCGCGCGTCGTCTATCTCGAGGATGTGCGCGGCGGCATCAGCCTGTCCGACAAGATCGCCGGCTTCCGCGCCGGCATCGCGCCGCGCGTTGCCCGTAACGCCAACGATCCCGCCGTCATCCTGTTCACCTCGGGTTCGGAAGGCACCCCGAAGGGCGTCGTGCTGTCCCACCGCAACATCCTCGCCAACGCGGCGCAGGCGCTGGCGCGGGTCGATGCCAATGCCAACGACAAGGTGTTCAACGTGCTGCCCGTGTTCCACTCGTTTGGTCTCACAGGCGGCATGATGATGCCGCTCCTCGGCGGCATTCCGATCTTCATGTATCCGTCGCCGCTGCACTACCGGATCGTGCCCGAGCTGATCTACCAGACCGGCGCCACCATCCTGTTCGGCACCGACACCTTCCTCACCGGCTACGCCCGCTCGGCGCATGCTTACGATTTCCGCACTCTGCGGCTGGTGATTGCCGGCGCGGAAGCGGTGAAGGAGCGCACAAGGCAGATCTACATGGAGCGCTACGGCATCCGCATCCTCGAAGGCTACGGCGTCACCGAGACCGCGCCGGTGCTGGCGATGAACACGCCGATGGCCAATCGCCAGGGCACCGTCGGCCGGATCTCGCCGCTGATGCAGTATCGCCTCGATCCGGTCCCCGGCATCGCGGAAGGCGGCCGCCTGTCGGTCAAGGGCCCGAACGTGATGATCGGCTATCTCCGTGCCGAGAATCCCGGCGTGCTCGAGCCGCTGCCGGACCGCTGGCACGACACCGGCGACATCGTCACCGTCGATGCGCAGGGCTTCATCGCGATCAAGGGCCGCGCCAAGCGCTTCGCCAAGATCGCCGGCGAGATGGTCTCGCTGTCGGCGGTGGAGGCGATGGCGACGGCGCTGTGGCCGCAGGCGATGTCGGTCGCGGTCACGCTGCCCGATCCGCGCAAGGGCGAACGCATCGTGCTGCTCACCACGCAGAAGGACGCCGACCGCGCCGCGATGCAGCGCCAGGCCAAGAGCGTCGGCGCCTCCGAGCTCGCGGTGCCGGCCGACATCCGCGTCGTCGACAAGGTGCCGCTGCTCGGTACCGGCAAGACCGATTATGTCGGCGCTACGGCGCTGGCCAAGGAACTGGCCGCGGCTGCAACAGCGCCCGCGCCGCAGGCGGATGAGAATACCGACGCGGCCGAGGCCGAGCCGTCGTCGCTGCAGCAACACGTTGCCTGAGCTTTGGCATGATGGTTGTGCTTTTCGGGAGCATGTTGTCAGATGGACGGCAACTGCTCCCGAGAAAGCACGATCATGGTTCTTCCCCTCGACCCCGTCATCGAAAAGATCATCCCGCTGCTGCCGCTGCGTGATCCCGCAACCATGACGCCGCAGAGCTGCCGCGACCAGCTGCGCGCGCTGGCCGAGGCGCGCAAGGCGGTGCCGCCGCCGCCGGTCGATGTCGCTGACGATATCGAGGTGCAGGGCGCCGCGGGCAAGCTCGGCGCACGGCTCTATCGCAGCGGTCGCGGCACGGCGCCGACCGTGATCTTCTTCCACGGCGGCGGCTGGGTCGCCGGCGATCTCGAGACCCATGACCGCCAGGCCCGCAACCTCGCGATCGAGACCGGCGCGGTGGTGATCTCGGTCGATTACCGCCGTCCGCCGGAGACGCGCTTTCCCGGCGCATTCGAGGATGCCTTCGCCGCGATCCGCGACGTCGTCGCGCGCCTCAGTGACTTCGGCGGCGATCTCTCCCGCGTCGGCGTCGCCGGCGATTCCGCGGGCGGCAACCTCGCCGCGACCACGGCGCTGGCCTGCCGCGACGCCGGCATCAGGCTCGCCGGTCAGCTCTTGGTCTATCCCGTCACCGATGTGGTCGGCCATTATGCCGATGCAGGCGAGAACGCCAAGTTCCCGTCGCGCGAGGAGAATGCCGAGGGCTACTTCCTGACGCGCGCGACGATGCAATGGTTCGCGGGGCATTATCTCGCGGACAAGGCTGATGGCGCCGACTGGCGCGTCTCGCCCCTGCGTGCGAGGAGCCTTGCCGGCGTCGCGCCGGCGGTGGTCACGACCGCATGGTTCGACCCGCTGCGCGACGAGGGCCACGCCTATGCGAAGGCGTTGCAGGCCGCAGGCGTGCCGGTCGCGTATCACACGGGCGAGGGGCTCATCCACGGCTATTTCGGGCTCGGCGACGCGTCGGACGCCGCACGCGCCGAGGCACAGCGGGCGCGGGCGGATTTTCGGGTGCTGCTGGAGAAGGGGGTGTAGCGCCTCCCTTGCGCTCCCGCGGGGGCACCTGCGGGAGGTGCGTCCCCAAAAAATCGAAAAACAACCCCATGCACAGTAGCCGGCGGCGGTGGCCGGCGTTCGACCAGGGCCTGTCCGTAGCGGGTGAAGATGTCGTGTTTTTGTAGCTCGTGATCTGTCGCCTTCGTTTGTGATTTTGCAGGGGAGCCGGAAGGCGTGGACGGCTTTCCCTGATTGATCATGCCACGGTTGTTGCGGCGGTTTTAGCGCTGGTTGTGTGTTTCTTTGTTCGACTTGAAGCCCGTTTCTCCGCCCCGACCCGCGCAATCTCGACGGCGGCGCGCGCAGGAGCGGTCAAGGACGCGCGCTTGCGCGCCCGCCAGGGCTTGTCCTTGACGGCTGCGAGCACGCTGCCAGGCTGGGGCGAGGCTGGGGCGCGT
>NZ_LFIP02000022.1 GCF_001189235.2 Bradyrhizobium embrapense | reverse complement strand
TTCGACCGGCACGAACGGAGCTATACTCGTCTCTCCCTGCTTGCAAAGCTCTTTGCGCCACCGGAACAGCTGGCTCACATGAAGGCCGGCCATGCGAGCCACCTCGGAAACAGTGGCTCCAGGCTCGAGCGATGCTGCAACTAGCCGTTCCTTCTCATCTCGCGACCACCGCCGCCGCCGCTCTACCGATGTGATCACCTCTGCCCGCGATATCGTCATAGCGCTTCTCCTAGGACTACCCCTAGGACCTGCAGCGCTCGCCTCCCTCAAACAAGGCGGCCGTCAGCGGAGGCGTACGAACGATCCAAGGATAACGCCGAAGGTGAGCGGACCTCCACGAAGAAGATCGCGGGCGATGAGGGGCATCAGCGCGAGTACCGAGCCGTTAATCGCGCCGGTCACAATGGAGCGCGCCAACACAATCCTAATGGAAGGAGAGTGCGCGACGTATCGAACGCCAGATATGATAGCTCGTCCCAAGTTCTCACACGTGGAAGGATCGAGCGGGGCACTATTGGTCCCAGCTTACTAGCACCACGAAGAGCGGGATATACAGAAGCGCGCTAAGCGCATACGCTGCGCTTGCACCACCGAGGGCGACAATAGCTCCGCCGACGGCGGGCCCGACGCTTCGGGCAACGTTATAACTTATTCCGTCGAGCGCTACCGCGGCCGGGAGCGCTTCAAGCGGGACCTGTTCGCTAACCGAAGCTTGCCAAGCCGGGCTTCGCAGGGCGGCGCCGCATCCAATTAAAAAGCAGAATGACAGCAAAAGAGTTGGTGTAATAACGCCTAACCCGCTCAAACAACACCAAAATAACGGATCCGAGCAACTCGATCGCAAGCGCCGTCAGCGTCACTAGCCGCCGATCGTGCATATCGGCAATGGCGCCGGCTGGCAAAGCGATCAGCATGATCGGTATCAGTAGGGCAGTTTGTACGAGCGCGATCAGGTCCGCCGAAGCAGCCAATTGAGTCATTGCCCAGGCGGCGCCACGCTTTGTACGAGCCTCGCAACATTCGCAAACAGGCTCGTGAACCAGATTCGTCGAAATGCAGAAAATTGGAAGGGGACGGCAAGGCCGCCCGTAGGGGAGCGCGGGGATTTGGGCTCGTTCATCACGATCGTTGTTGGCAATTACTTGCGGACTATGGGGCGCGCATGGACGCTGCTCGCCGCGAATTGAGAGCACGCTATGCTACTTCTGTTGTATTGCAGCTAAATTGCTGCGTGCGCTTTAGCGCGAGGAAAAGCGTCAAAAACTGATGATCTGCGATGTATACCTTCGCACCCAGTTATGAGGGTATTTCCACCGGAATGGCAAACCCAGCCTTTACGCGATCGACGACGACAAAAGTCTTAAAGCCTTTAATGTTTGGGTTTTCGTAGAAGAACCTTCGCGTAAATTGTTCATATTCCTCCATCGTGCGCGACGTTATGTAGAGGACGAAATCGGCATCGCCGGTGACATAGAAGCCATTCACGACCTCCGCCGACGACTTAATCGCTTTCTTGAACCGATCGATGATGTCTGACCTTTCGCGTTCAAGGTTTACAAAGACAAGCATTTGAATCGGCCGTCCGGCGGCCTTTGTCGAAACAATTGATACGTCCGCTTCAATGATCCCCTCTGCGCGGAGTCGCTTTAGTCGACGCTGACAGGCCGTAGGTGACAGGCCGACCATCTCGCCAATCGCATCGGACGTCAGCCGGTTGTCGTTTTGAACGATCTGCAAGATGTGGGCGTCAATGCGGTCATACTGCATTTGCGGTCTCCGCCCTAGGCTGAAATGCGGCTCCAAATGTGGTGCGCATGCAGGAATTCCTCCGAAGGAAAACAAATACGACGCAAAGATGTTCGCGAGAGCACTATCTTAAAGGCAGTCGCATTTCAACCGATAGCGAGAAAGGTCGATAGCGTTGAGGAGCGTGGCTATGACTGCAATGCGGCACCATTGCCCGTTGAACAATGTCCGTTCTGAGCAGGCAAAGTCCAGTGCCGGCAGCCATACCAACGTGGTCGCAGTTCTCGCAGTCGCTGTCGTTGTTTCGATCGCGATAGCTGATTTTCGGTTTGAAATGATAACGACTGGTGATGACCAGCTCGTCCCGGTAAATGATGACAATAGGCGTGGTGCAACATGACAATCGACATCAAGGATATATGCGAAAAAGACAAAAAGAATGTCTTGCATCCCTTTACGCATCTAAAGGACTTTGCGACGGGACAGCTCGGCGATCCCGTCATCATCGAGACCGGCAGGGGGATCAAGATCCAAGACGCGTTTGGCAATCAGCTGATCGATGGCTTCGCGGGAATGTATTGCGTCAACGTCGGCTACGGTCGCACGGAGGTTGCTGAGGCGATATCGCGACAAGCATATCGTTTGGCCTACTACCACTCCTACGCTGCGCACACGACGGACGAACTCGCTATTCTGTCCGACCGCCTCGTAAAAATGGCTCCCGGGAAGATGAGCAAGGTCTTCTACGGTATGTCGGGATCGGACGCGAATGAAACGCAAGCGAAGCTTGTTTGGTACTACAATAATCTGCGGGGTAAGCCCAAGAAGAAGAAAATTATCTCGCGTGACAGAGGCTATCATGGATGTAGTGTTGTTTCAGGATCCATGACCGGCATGAGCTTCTATCACGCCGAAATGGATCTTCCTCTCCCTTTGGTGGCGCGCACCGGTGCTCCGCACCACTATTGGGGAGCAGAGCAGGGTGAGACTGAGTTTGAATTCTCCTCGAGGCGTGCCGCTGAGCTGGATGAATTGATTGAGAAGCTGGGGGCCGAAAACGTCGGCGCATTCATTGCGGAGCCGGTGCTCGGCACAGGAGGCATCACACCACCGCCTGAAGGTTACTGGAAGGCCGTCCAGGAGGTCCTAAAGAGACATGATGTCCTGCTTATTGCAGACGAGGTCGTTACAGGCTTCGGTCGGACCGGCTCAATGTTTGGATCGCAGCATTACGGGATTGAGCCTGATCTTATAACGGTGGCAAAGGGGCTTACCTCGGCGTACTTTCCTCTGTCCGCGGCGATTGTTGGCGAGAAGATTTACCACGTGTTCGAGGAAGGGTCGGAGCGGGTCGGGCCTTTCTCTCATGGCTACACTTATTCGGGGCATCCGATCGGCGCGGCGACCGCAAATGCAGTGCTTGATATCGTAGAACGTGAGGATCTCCCGTCTAACGCGAAAGAAGTGGGCGGCTATTTTCAGGGTCGATTGAAAGAAACGTTCGCCCAGCTTCCCATCGTTGGCGAGGTCCGTGGTGTTGGCCTGATGGGAGCCATCGAGTTTGTCTCGAGCCGCGATCGAAAGGAGCGGTTTGATCCGGCGCTCAAGGTCGGGGCGCGTGTGTCGAAGGCCGCTCGGGATCGTGGGCTAATTGCACGACCTATGCCGCACGGAGATATTCTAGGCTTCGCGCCTCCTTTGATCGTCACGAAGAGCGATGTAGACGAAATCGTCGCTATAGCCGAGGCGGCCGTCCGTGCGGTTATGGACGAACTCGTGCGGTCGGGAACGAAAATCTAAAATTGGCTTCGCTTGGCGATAACTTGGACCTGAGGCTCTGAATGAGCATCAGTCGGCGGCGTACGCGACTTGGATCAATGATGCCGAACATCCCACTTTACGATCTCTATGTTAATGGCGCCTGGCGCTCAGCCGACACGTTGCTTACGTTGATTGATCCTGCCACTGCCGCCGAGTGTGGGCGCGTAGCTGTAGCGTCGACGCAAGACCTTGACGACGTCTTGGCGACCGCGCAGGCGAGCCTCTCACGATGGTCTAGGACCCCTGCTGCCGATCGCGGCGCAGTACTGATAAAGGCTGCACATTTGCTGTTGGATAAGCTAGAACATGCGGCAGCAGCGCTATCGCGCGAACAAGGTAAAACGCTTGCGGAGGCAAAAGGTGAGTATCGCAGGGCGATTGAAACATTCGAATGGGCCGGCGCAAACGCAACCAAAGTATCGGCGCCGATCCCAATAGATCAGAGACGGACGTTGATTCCGGAGGCCGTGGGTGTGGTCGCGGCCTTCACGCCGTGGAATTATCCAGCCGTGTTGAATGCGCGAAAGTTGACTGCCTCTCTCATCGCCGGTTGTCCGGTGATCTTGAAAGCGGCAGAAGAAACACCAAGCGCCGCGGTGTTCATGGTTGAGGCTCTCCACGAGGCGGGAATTCCTCCAGGCGTAATCAGCCTGGTTTATGGAGAGCCCGCCATGATCTCGGAACATTTACTGGGCTCACCATATGTCCGTGCCCTTTCGTTCACCGGCTCAACGCACGTCGGCAAGCTGCTCGCGAGACTAGCTGCGGACAATCTGCAGAGGTGCGTCTTAGAGCTCGGCGGACATTCTCCGGTGCTCGTCAGCGAGGACGCTGATATTCCCGAGGCCGTAAGAGCGATCACGGAATATAAGTTTGAATGTGCGGGGCAGAGCTGCAACGCGCCAAGTCGAATTTTGGTTGCGCGGTCAATCTACGAGCCATTTCTGGCCGAACTCATCGAAGCTGCCGAGACAATTAAAGTAGGTCTTCCAACCGACAAGAGTACCGATATGGGGCCGATGGCGAACGGCAGACGCATTGCCGCCATGGACCGATTAACTAGGGATGCTGTTGCGTTAGGGGCGCGTGTGGAGACCGGGGGCAGCCGACTTAATCGCGTAGGCTTTTACTGGCCGCCGACCATTCTGACGAACGTTCATCCTGACTCGCAAATCTTGCGTGAAGAACCGTTCGGCCCAATCCTCACGGTTGCTCCGTACGACACTCTCGAAGAGGCTATCGCGGAGGCGAACGCCTCCGAATACGGCCTGGCGTCTTACGTTTTCGCCAAATCTCACGAGGTCCAGACGCAGATGGCAAAGGGACTCGCCGCCGGTGCTATCAGCGTCAATCACCTGAAGGGCGTATCAGTTGACGCACCAAATGCAGGCGTGAAGCAGAGCGGCTATGGCTACGAGGGCGGACTAGAGGGTGTGCGAGCGTTCCAAAACCTGAAGCTCATCAATTGGAACACTGCAGCGACTTAGGTCGCACACTCTCTTATTCCGTTTAACTTGTGGCCAATGAATTTGATCATGCGAAACTCGACGACTATCAAGGATGTCATACTAGCGCCCGGTGGAGGCGGTTTTTTCTATGATGATCAGGCGGCCATTCGCGAAGGTGTCGATCACAATGGATTTCTTTACGTAGGAGCCCCGCGGACGTCCGGCTTTGCAGCAATCCGCATGCCGGCCGCGTCCCTCAGCATCGGCCTGGTTTTGGCGGATGAAACTGTAGTTTGGGGTGATATGATGGGGGTCCAATATGGTGGTGCTGGCGGCCGCGAAGCAGTATTCGACATCGATCACATAAGGGCGATCACGGAAAATGCGCTGGTCCCACGTCTTGTCGGCGCGGACGTAGCGAAGTTCCTTGTCGCATGCGATGAGATTCTTTGCGACGGGAATGCGAGTCGACTTCCGCTTCCGATCAAGTACGGCCTCAGCCAAGCATTGCTCTGCGCCGCTGCGCACTATCATGGAATGACGCCGTCTGAGGTCGTATGCCTCGAATTCAACCTGCCGTTACCCGAACGGTCGATACCATTATATGCGCAGAGCGGAGATGCCAGAGAACTCAACGTCGACAAGATGATCCTAAAATCCGTCGATGTGCTTCCGCACGGCTTAATCAATTCTCGAGAGAAGTTCGGTCGGAACGGGGGAGCGTTCCGTCAGTTCGTCAAATGGGTCGTCAAACGCATTTCGGAGATTGGCGCGCCTGATTACCACCCGACGTTGCACTTTGATGTCTACGGTTGGATCGGTATGGAGATTGGCCTCGAGCCCGGCAAGATCGCCGAGTTTATCGCACGAGTTGCGGATGATGCTTCAGGATATCGAATTCATATTGAGTGTCCCGCCGACTATGGATCGACCGACCGCCAGGTCGAAAAATACTCTGAGATCGTACGAATGCTTGATCAACGAGGCTCAAATGCGCGCGTTGTTGTTGACGAACAGTGTAATACGCTGGCTGACATTGAAAAATTCGCCAAAGCGAAGGCAGCTCACTTGGTGCAGATCAAGATGCCCGATGTCGGATCAATTGCCGACTCCGTTCGCGCGGTGCTGATGTGTAAGAAAGGTGGCGTTGGAGCGTATCTCGGGGGGAGTTGTACCGAGACGGATCTTTCGGCGAGGATTTCAGCGCATGTCGCGGTTGCGACGCAGGCGGATATGATCCTAGCTAAGCCGGGGATGGGCGTCGACGAGGGATTATCAATCGTTGGCAATGAACAGAATCGGCTTCTGTCACTGCTTAGCTACAGACGCCGGCGATGAGGCTTGCCGGATATGTCCAGCAACTCCCCTGAAGCGCAGCTCAATCGGAACAGCTCTAAGACCGAATGGTAACGATCAACTGACGTGAGGCAGCGAATCGTACCCGTGGATTGAAGACTCGCTATCATTCCAGGAAGAGACGATGACGGCTGCGCGTATTGACGGAAAAGCAATCGCCACGGCGCTTAAGTTGCGGATCGCCAACGACGTGGGCACCTTTCAATTGCAGCACGGGCGGCCCCCGGGTCTCGTTGTCGTTCTGGTGGGACAAGATCCGGCAAGCGAAGTTTACGTGAGGGCGAAAGCGAAGCAAGCGCGCGCAACAGGGTTACAGTCCAGACAATTGGTATTGCCGACCGAGACGAGCGAGATGAGGCTGGTCGAGATCATTGAGAGTTTGAACCGGGACACCTCAATTGACGGGATTCTCCTGCAATTGCCGTTGCCCGCTCACATTAATCCCTTTCGTGTTCTAGAGACGATAGATCCTGCGAAAGATGTAGATGGATTCCATCCTTATAATGTGGGCCGATTGGCCGTAGGACAACCAGCTATCGCTCCATGCACGCCACTAGGGGTTCTTCACTTAATTAAGCACGTGGTGCACGCCCTGGCCGGGCTGGATGTTCTCGTAATAGGTCGATCGAACATCGTTGGCAAACCGCTCGGCACGCTTCTGGGTGATGCTGGTTGTACGGTGACCGGCGCGCAGCTCCAAACTCGAAATCTATCAGACATATGTCGAAGGGCGGATATTGTTGTTTCAGCCGCGGGGAGCCCAGGCCTCGTTCGGGGAGACTGGGTGAAACCGGGGGCGATCGTTATCGATGTCGGTATTAACCGAGTAGATGATGGTCACGGAGGCTACAGCTTGGTTGGAGACGTCGCATTCGATGAGGCGAGCGAACGAGCCAGCCACATCACTCCAGTTCCCGGCGGGGTGGGGCCGATGACTATCGCCTATCTTCTTATGAATACCATGAGCGCGGCTTGGTCTCGAGCAACATTGCGCGGCAGTCCCGCTGGTGTGAACCAATTTCAGTTGAAAACACTGGGGCGGTTGAGCGGGACTGCCAGGAGCAGCTAGAATTTCATCTTCTATCTTGGGCCGCTCGGATTAAGCAGCAAGTGCGTTTGCCGGAAGGTGACACGCGAGCAGGGACGAAAGCGGCAGATAAGCGCGCTCATCGGGCTATGTGCGCAGGAAATCACCGCGGCTGATATCCATAACAACGTAATGCTACTGAAGTAGTTTGTTACGATTAAGTCTGCGCGAGGGTGCGCCCTTGGACACTCATTCTGCGCCTGCCGAAGCGGTGAATACGTAGTCCCCTGCGTCGGTACCGGTCGTTCGACTACTTCTGAAATTGCCCGAGTCACATAATGGAAAAGAAGCTACCCTCTCATGCAGAATTTGTCATCGTTGGCGGTGGCATCATAGGCCTTTCGATTGCCTATCATTTGACGCGCTTGGGTCATCGTGACGTTCTTTTGCTCGAGCGCGATCAGCTGACTTGCGGAACAACTTGGCATGCCGCTGGGCTCGTCACGCAACTTCGAGCAAATGAAAATATGGCCAAACTCGCCCAGTATACCGCGGGCTTGTTTCGCGAGCTCGAAACAGTGACTGGCCAGTATACGGGCTTTCGGCAAACCGGCTCGATCACAGTAGCTACCACGCAGCCACGGCTTGAAGAACTCAAGCGCGGATCGTCTATGGGGCGTTCGTTCGGTCTAGATGTGGAAATGATTGACCCAACCGAAGCGAAACGTCGTGTGCCTTTGCTCGACATTGCCGATGTACTTGGGGCGGCATGGATACCCTCGGACGGAATGACAAATCCGGTTGATACAGCGCGCGCGTTTGCTGCCGGCGCGCGGCAAGCAGGTGCGACAATCATAGAACGCACACCGATAACCCGATTGATAGTCGAACAGGGGCGCATATGCGGTGTCGAAACGGCCGTTGGAGCAGTCCGAAGTGACAAGGTGGTCCTTTGCACGGGCATGTGGACTAGGGCGCTCGCTGCCGAACTAGGTTGGGCTGTTCCACTTCATGCAGCTGAGCATTTTTACGTTGTGACGGAAGCTATTCCCTCATTGCCAGCGGATCTTCCCACTATCCGCGACATGGATGGCAAATTTTACGCGAAGGCAGACGCCGGCAAGCTCCTAGTAGGATTCTTCGAGGACAAAGGAAAACCGTGGGGCATGAATGGTATTGCCCGCGATTTTAGCTTTGACTCACTGCCTGATGATTTTGATCATATCGAGCCATATCTCGCCCATGCGATGCGCCGCTTGCCAGCCCTTGAACACGTTGGTCTGCAGTTGAACTTCAATGGACCGGAGAGTTTTACGCCAGACAACCGGTTTCATCTGGGGCCCGCGCCGGACATTGCAGGACTGTATGTGGCCGCTGGGTTTAATTCTTGCGGAATCGAGTCTTCCGGCGGAGCGGGCAAAGTCATGGCTGAGTGGATGGCGACGGGTGCGCCAGCCAGCGACTATTGGGAAATGGATGTTCGACGTTCCATGTCATTTCAGCGTAACCAACGATACTTGTTTGACCGAACGAGTGAAGCCGTTGGAAACCTGTGGGCGCTGCACTGGCCCCACAAATCGCCTATCACCGCCCGCAACGTGCGCGTATCGCCCTTACACGATCGATTGATTGAGGCTGGCGCTAAATTCGGGGAAGCTGCTGGATGGGAGCGAGCTCAATGGTTCAACAGAGCCGAGACGGCGCCCTTCGCTCAAGCCACGTTCAGTCGCGACGCTTGGTTCACGGCGAGCGGCGCTGAGCACAAGGCGGCGCGATCCGCAGTCACGCTTTTTGACCAAACGTCGTTTGCTCACATACTTGTCCAAGGCCGCGATGCGCTGGCGTTGCTACAGCGTTTGTCAACTAACGACGTCGACGTGCCTATTGGCCGGATCGTTTATACGCCTTGGTTGAATGACAGAGGTGGCATGGAGTCCGATGTTACGATCGCACGGGTTGACGAAGGTGAGTTCCTCATCGTTACTGCAGCCATGCAGCGTGTTCGCGATCTTGCGTGGCTTCGTACTCATGCCAGCGAGCGTGACCACGTTTTCGTTACAGACGTGTCTTCGGCATATACCACATTGTCAGTGATGGGGCCGCGCTCTCGTGAATTATTGACGCGCGTCAGCTCCGCAGACTTTTCTGATGACGCATTTCCCTTCGCCACCGCGAAAGAAATCGAGATCGGTTACGGCCTCGCGCTCGCCTTTCGTATGACTTTCGTGGGTGAACTCGGCTGGGAGCTTCATATACCAACCGAGTTCGCGTTGGGTATTTACGATGCAATGGTCGCTAAGGGGCAAGATCTCGGGCTGTGTCACGCGGGCTATGTAGCGCTCAATACCCTAAGACTCGAAGCCGGTTATCGCGATTGGGGATCGGATGTGAGTGACGAAGACACTCCGATAGAGTCAGGTTTGGCTTTCACCGTTGCTTGGAACAAAAAGCAAGAGTTTATTGGAAGGCCGAAGCTCGAGACGCAACGAGGTCAGACGCCGCGGCGGCGTCTTGTCCAGTTGGCCGCATCCAATCCCGCGCCTCTCCTATTTGGCACTGAGCCCGTCTGGCGGGATGGTCGGTTGGTGGGTTATCTTCGTTCTGCTGGATTTGGCCATACGCTGGGCTGCGGTGTGGGAATGGGATACTTGCACAGCGAGCGTGGAGTGAATAGCGCGTGGCTAAGCGAGGGCAAATTCGAAATCGAAATAGCGGGCGAAAGACACGCGGCGATCGCGTCGCTCCGTCCGTTCTATGATGCGGGCCGAACACGTGTCAAAGGCCAGTATCTGCGGGCCGAAGAGCTGATTGCTCCGGAGCTACTTCGAGCGTGTGAAAGAGGGAATTGAAGACCCAGTTGCGTCAAATGCCTAACAGGTCGAAAGCCGTGTCCAATCAATCCATGATTCTCGTGCTGTCTTGCCCAGATCGCCCGGGCATCGTCTCCGCCGTCTCAAGTTGTCTGTTTGACGCTGGCTGCAACATCATCGATGCGCAGCAATATGATGATTTGGAGACTGCGCGCTTCTTCATGCGTGTCGTGTTCACCCTCAATGAGGGAGCCAAGCCGGAAGCCGAGATAAAGCTGTTGCTAGGAAAGCTTGTGAGCGAATTCAATATTACGTTCACAATACGACGAAGCACGGCTCTAAAGCGCGTCATGTTGTTAGTCTCAAGATTCGATCACTGTCTGTCGGACTTACTCTATCGCTGGCGTATCGGCGAATTGCCGATGGAAGTGACTGCGATTGTCTCCAATCATGATCGAGAGCACTTAGCATCAACGTATCTTGAGGGGCTTCCCTTTCATTATTTGCCGGTGACGAAGCAAACGAAGATGGAGCAAGAGACGCAAATTTGGCAGCTCGTTCAGGAAACCAAAACGGATCTCGTTGTTCTGGCCCGATATATGCAAATTCTCTCGGACGGCTTTTCTGCTAAGTTAACTGGACGGTGCATCAACATTCATCATTCTTTCCTTCCCGGCTTTAAGGGCGCAAAACCATACCACCAAGCGCATGAACGGGGCGTCAAGCTGATCGGCGCTACCGCGCACTACGTGACATCAGATCTCGATGAGGGGCCGATTATCGAGCAGGACGTGGAACGAATTTCGCATCGCGACACACCGGACGACCTTGTGCGAAAGGGACGCGACATTGAAAGACAGGTACTTGCGCGCGCTGTGCGACACCACTTGGAAGACAGAGTGCTCCTGAATGGCAGGAAGACAATTGTTTTTACAGATTGAAGTCTCTCTGGGGAGGCGCACCTGTTTGGCTCTAGACGTCAGGTAAGCACTCAACTGGGCGGCCCAATGGACGAGAAGCAATCATCCTAGACAGTTCGCACAATCGAAGACGCGTGAAGGAGAACCTAAAAGATGTCGATTAGCAAAGGCCCCCAAGCGTTTCCGCGCTCGGAGTATATTCGCCGAATATCAGCCGTAAAGGCGGAGATGGAGCATCGTGAGCTTGATGCGCTTGTGATCACTCACTGGGCCAATATCACCTATCTTTCGGGCAACATAACACGAATGTTGGCGCAGCATGCGCTCGTTGTTACCTCCCGCGACGAAGAACCAAAGCTGATCGTGCGCAAGATGTGTGCTCCAGGCGCGTATCATACGTCGTTTATGGAGAAAGCAAACGTCATTGGTTACACGGAAGAACTCGTCGGCAAACACGATAGAGATGGATTTGACGCTGTTATCGACTATCTCATCGAGAGCGGCGTCGAAAAGCGTGGCGTTGGTATCGAGATGGGAAATCTTACCTCGCAGGCCGTGGCGAAGTTTGTGACGCGGTTAGGCGGAGCGCGGATTGTCGATTGCACCAAGGCGGTTGACTGGGTTCGCACCTATAAGTCAGATCTCGAGATTGGGATCATGCGAGAGGCGGCCGCATTGGCGGATGCGGCGATTTTGCGGGCGGCCGAAGTCATTCGGCCAGGCGTTCGGGAAGCTGATGCCGCAGCCCAAATTATGGTCGCGCAAGTAGGCGGGGGGACAGGGCCTGCGGCCACTGGCTGCCGACCACCCCTGCTTTCGTCGTCACCAAGGACCGGAACGCCTCACATTCTGTGGATTGATGACCGCTTTCGCGAAGGCACTCACGTTAACATGGAAGTCAGTGGAAATCGCTACGGATACATGGCCGCTCTTATGCGTACTTTCTCGCTCGGGAAGCCCTCCGACAGGCTTCGTCGATTGCACGAGGCCCAGCTCGCTGGACTTGAGGCTGGACTAAACGCTTTAAAGCCGGGGCGATCATGCCACGATGTGTCGGAGGATATTTATCGTGCGATTGGAAAACATGGATTTTCGAAGGACTCGCGCTGTGGGTATGCGATTGGCATTGAAGGACTGCTTACCGCTTGGGTTGAAAACACGGCGAGTCTTGGACGTGGAGATGCGACTATCTTAAAGCCCAATATGACCTTCCACTTGATGCTTGGAAACTGGCTGGATGAAGAATTTGGGTACGAGATCAGTGAAACGGTCAGGCTTACGGAGACGGGTGCTGAAGCGCTGACGAGCGCGCCGAGAATACTCGTCGAGATTTGATGCAGTGCGAAGCCACGTCGATGGGCGTGGCAAAGACAGCTTGAGGGTTACCGGCCGCGGCGGCGTCAGGTAAGCAGCCGAAGGTTCGTCTTTGGCTAACTTAGTTTGCTGGCTTTTCTGGCTGATCGGTTGTATACGGCATGATGTTAACTGCATCTGTCCAATTTGAGGGGCTCGCCAGTGATCAACACAATGGCGAGCCTACGATCAGATGTCTCTCAACGCCGCAGCGAGGCTTTCGACGTCGGGCAATTTTTCTATGTTTAGAGAGGCCTCGACAATTCGATCTGCCTGAGCGTCCGTTAGCCCGCTAACCGTACGAAACTTCTTCACTACGTGTTGATCTCCCCAAGCGGTCGCTGGTGTCCAGGGGTCGCCGAGGGCGAAATCGGAGCGCGCCGAGTATCGTCTGCCATCGTGTAGCAAAATCGCCGCTTGGGTGGGCATATTGCGAGTCTGACTACGGACGAGATAGCGGCCAAATAAGTTTGCGGGGCCCCATTCTTCCACTGATACCTTGTCGCGAAGCATCTGGACGCGTGGATCGCTATCTTGAGTTTCGTCGAGCCATGCCGGGCCGATCGGAACGTCGAGAAGCAACATCGCTATAGCGTGAGGTATACTAAACTGACGCGAGCAAAACGATTTGGGTGACGGATTTGTAAAACGAGGCGTGCTGGTAAATTGATTAGTTTGGACGATTATCTGGTCGATGTCCTCGGGATCGACGACTGTGGTCTCTAGCAAGTCTGTCAGTGCGGTTAAAGCCTGATGAGTCCATCGGCAGTTTGGCCATGCCTTATATGTAATATCTAACATCATCCAGCGCGACCCAAGGTCTCCAACTAGCAAGTCGGGATCGAAGGAGTCCGTTCCGGACATCCCGATAACGTTGTGATCGCCATCGAAGATCCGATCGAAGCCGGTCGCACCGAGAGACGCCGACCGCGCCGCCATCACTCCTGTTACCGCTGCCCAACCAGCATCTGCGTATTTGCAGTCCGGAAGCTCGACGGAGGTGGCCCACTTATAAGCTGCCGGCACGGGCGTATTTGATCCGGTGATTCCGAGAGTCTGGTAAGCGGTTGACGCATCCTGGCGCTCTAACTGAATGGCAGCTCCTGCGGCTGCAAAAACGACCGGCGTAGCGCAACTGTAGAGCTTCGGATAGCCAGCAATTTGTCCATTCTCAAAGTCGACGATTGGTCCGCAGGCGCTCGCCACGCGGCCACCCAATTCGTAGCCGGCAACAACGGCTTGTAGAAATTGTGCTCCGGTCGCCCCCCGCGCCTCGGCAAGCGCAAGGGCCGACACGACGCACGTAGAGCCGAAATGGTGAGTCACGGGAAATGTATCATCGAGATCCATGCAGTTAGCCAGGCGCCCATTTGCATAGAGCGCTCCCGCTAGGCTGGCCCGCTTTTGCCGGCCTGCCACGGAGGCAATCTGAGCATCACCGAGAAAGTCGGCAAGCCCGTATGAAATCGGGGCAATGCGAGTACGCGTTGCGGCAAGAATACACCCGATCGTATCAAGTATAAGGCGGCGGGCTTCAGTTATGACAGGATCGGGTATTTCGCCGAGTGCAAGGCCCGAAACGTATCCAGCCAGCGTTTTGGTCATGTGATCGGGTGCTGTATTCATTTGTTTGCTCGCGCGCGTGAATTGCGGCTGGCGGTAAAGTTCGGGTCAAGCCGCGTGGACAGCAGGGAGTGCGGATGACTTAAAACGGTAACCCGATTGGACGGTCGTCCTGCATTTTATCTGCTTGTTTTGTGCAGGAAAGCTGCAGTCGGCATGGATGTTTGGTGCACGATGTCGCTGCTCGGATGTTAGACTGACAACAGCTGACCGAGGAGCGCAGCGCGGCCTGACACTAGAAGGGGCGGAAACAACTTCCGCACAGGCCGAGTCTCCAGAAAGCAAGAGGATGACATGGCAGAAATAACCGCCAAATTGGCCAAGTTCTTCTCCAGCATCGAGATGGAGCAAGTGCCACATCGGGTGCAGCGCGAGGCGCGGCGATGTATCCTTGATACCTTGGGATGTATCTACGCCGGAGGTCGAGCCGAATTGGGTTCCATCATTCGTTCCTCCGCACGGCTCTTTGGCGTCGCGCAAGAGGCGTCGATCGCGGGGGAAGGAAAGCGATTTACCGGTCTCGCGGCCAGCTATGGGAACGGTAGATTGGCCAATTGTCTCGATCTCGATGAGACATATCCTGGAGGACAGGTGACCGGCATCCATATTGCAGGCAGCGTTGTTGCGGAGGCTCTGGCGACATGCGAGCAGCTTAGATTGACTTCCAGGGAGCTCGTTCTTGGGGCGGTTTGTGGTTACGAGGTGGCGGGCAGAATAGCTGATGTTGGCACGCAAATGGAAGTAGAGGGTGGACGAGTAAAGTCCATGCCCGAAATCTACGGATTCGGGTTTGAGGCTACGGTGGGTGCGGCTGCGGCTACTGCACGACTGCTTGGCCAGAGCGAGACTAAGCTTGAGCAAACATTCGCAGTAGCTGCTTCTAATGCCGCGCTGTCTATTGGACCCGTCTGGGCGAAGCAAACGGCGACGCCTAACACCAAGTACGTAGACAGCGGATGGGCTGCGATGACCGGCGGTTTCGCGGCTCGATCTGTCGAAAGCGGATCGACGGCACTGCCTGCGATCTTTGACGGATCTCCCAATATTCTGAATATGGCCGGTTCTAAGAGAAGCGACCCGGATGCGCTAATCGGCGAGTTGGGTTCGCGATGGGCTTTAAGTAACATCACTTACAAGCCATGGCCGAGCTGTCGTTATCTACATCATCCGCTAAGCGCGCTGCGAAGGATTAGGCAAGACCATCATTTTGATGTGCGCGATGTGGAGAGCATTGCGATTGGAGCCAACATCTCGAGGCTTTCACCGAGATGGCTTGACGCAAACCCTCAGGACGTCATCGGGCGGCAATTTAGTATCCCTCATTCCGTGGCGATGCTCCTTCTGGATGTGCCTACCGGGATTGAGTGGGAATCGAATCGTTGGGCGTCAGACGCTCTAGCGAAGGATCTCCGAGCGAAAGTGACGTACCTAGACTATCCTAAAGCTGCGACTTCTCCTGAATATTTTGTGCGCGGTCAGTATCGAAACCTGCCGTGCTTCATTGAAGTCAGACTGCGAGATCGAACTTTACGGCAGGAAGCAGAATTCGCATGGGGTGATCCTTGGTCTGACGAAACGCGATTCAACGATGAGGATATCGTCACGAAGTTTAGATCGGTCTCGGGACTGTCGACTGCGGCCGCCGACATGGTAATCGAGACAGTTATGGAGGCTGAGCTTGGAGCTAGCCTTGCGCCAGTCTTCGAGGCGATGTCGCTTCCTGCGTGAGATAGGGCGCTGATGCCCAAGTCTCCCGAAACCGACATGCCCGGCAGCGATTTCGCTGGCTGTATGGCGAGGTACCCATAGAGCCGCAGCATCACGAAGGCAAATCGCGGTGCGTGACCCTTTTTATGCAGTTTTTCCGCACCGACGGGCGCAAACGCTTGGAAAATAGTCGACCAAAGACATTATCGTAGGACGGGTTAACTTTCGCTAGAGGAGCAGTGATGCGTAGGACACCGAAATTTCTGATGCTCACAATGCTAGTCGCGCTCTGTGGGTCGGCGCTTCCATCGTCCATCCGAGCTCAAGACGCGCTTTCCGCATCGATTAAGAGCGCTGGGGCAACGAAAGTGGCGATTGCATCGATGGCGCCGTATATGTTGGTATCACCTGCAGGTGAGGCGACTGGGTCTTTTATCGACTTGCAGAACATGGTTCTCAAGGAACTAGGCCTACCAAGTATTGCGCCAGCGTTGACGCAATGGGACGCGATGATACCCGGCCTCCAGTCTCGTCAGTTTGACTACGTCGCCGCCTTGAATATTAATGAAGAGCGCTGCAAAGCAGTCTTATTTTCGACGCCGATGTATCTCTCTCAAATCGCGCTTTATACGAAGCCTGGCAATCCCAAACACCTGACCACGATTGCAGATATTGCGAACCGGCCTGAAATCAGAGTGTCAGCGATTGCGAATGCTGCGAACGCGGCGTACGCACTGAAGGTGGGGATCAAGCCAGAACAGATGGTGCGTGTTCCTGACGTTCAAGCCGGTATTGCAACTGTGACCGGAGGCCGCGCGGATGCGTATGTCGAAGGTCAGTTTGCGGTCGCCGATCCAGAACAAAAAGGAGTTGAGCTCCTTGTTGACAAGCAGTCGCCGCTATATGGCGCCGCCGCTGTGTTTCGGAAGGAAGACAAAGCCTTCCGAGATGCATTCAACGAAAAGTTATCCGTCCTAGTCCGCAACGGAACAATACAAAAGCTCTATACCAAACACGGTCTGGCCGGCGGCGACGTTCAAGCGGAGTTGCTCGGCAAAGTTAGCAAGGCTGGCGATCTCGTCCAAAGTTGCGAATAAGGAGCATTTCTTGAGGGCCGTTCTTGAATATTGGTCTGTCTTGGCTCATGGCCTTTGGGTCACAGTCTGGGTATCGTTCTGTATCATTGTCGGGTCGATACCCGGGGCTGTGATTCTTGGCGCGCTGAGACTTTCAGAGAATCGAGCGGTCCGTCTAACTTCAACGATCATCATCGAATCGATTCGTGCTCCTTCGGCTTTGGTGCTTCTCTATTGGGTCGCATACGCTCTTCCACTTGTTCCGGGGATGCCGCGCCTTAGTCCGATTACCGCTGCGATAGTTGTGTTGGCGTTGGATGGAGCCGCATATGGTGCAGAGATCGTCAGAGCGGGCATCGAAGCTGTGCACCGCGGCCAGTTCGACGCTTGTCACGCGCTAGGTCTCAGCAAAATACAAGGCTTCTCAAGGGTAATTTTGCCCCAGGCCTTGTCCCAGATTGTTCCGGGCTTTGGCGGCCTTGCTAGAAGCATGATCAAATGGACCGCTATCGTGAGCTTTATCGGTGTCCAGGACGTTATGTACGTGGCAAACTATATTCGCGGCCAAACATTTGATACCGTTGCAGTCTTTTGTGTTCTGGCTGCGCTCTACTGGCTGCTTACGATACTTTGCGGCGTGATGTTTCGGGGGCTTGAGCAACTGCTTCCTCTAAATCGTGCGCTTCGATCATCGCGTGTCGAACTCAATTTAACGTCGAATTTGGTTAGCGAAAGTGTTCAATGACTTGGGATTGGGCATTTGTGATCAAGATTTTACCCGCGCTTGGAATCGGCGTCTGGTACACGGTTGTCGTGACGGCTGCGGCGTCCGTGATTGCGCTTGGGTTAGGACTGGCCCTGGCAATAATGGAAAGTGTTAGCAAGACGTACGGAAGAGCCTTCGTTTTGTTCTGGCTCGAGCTATTTCGCGGCGTGCCGAGTCTCGTCCTCCTCTACTTTTGCTTCTACGTCCTGCCACAGCTTGGGGTTACGGTACCGGCTATTCCTATCGGTATCGTCGTTCTGGGGGTTGTCTACGCTGCGTATTGCTCGGAGGTCTATCGAGGCAGTCTGATTACCATCCAAGGTGAATTGCGCGATGCCTGCGTTGCACTGCATCTGAGATCTTACACGAAGTGGCGCCGCATTCTTGTACCCTTGATGGCTCAGCGCGCGGCTCCGGCGTTGCTCAACTATGTCCTGAGTCTTTTCCGAGAAACTGCGGTGCTCTTCGCTATTGGCGTTCCGGTACTAATGGGTGAGGCGAATGATATTGGATACGAGCATTTTCGATATCTTGAGCCCTACACGTTGGCAGGGGCCATTTACCTGGCCATGAACTTGCCGTTTCTCTATGTTCTCTCCCGATTCAAGGACAAGCATGCTTAGCGCCACCAATTTTAGTCAACAGCTTCAGTTTGAGTCCAACGCAGTTGATGACTCGATGGACGAGGGCGGGGCGGCTCCTCATGCGAAGAAGATGATGTGGTCGATCGAATTTGAGAAAGTATCGAAGTCATTCGGTTCGCACCAAGTCCTGGTCGATCTCGACCTTCAGGTTCGGCCTGGTGAGAAAGTGACTCTCATCGGTCCGAGCGGCTCTGGCAAAACGACGGTGCTAAGGTTGGCGATGACGCTAGCCAAACCGACGCGTGGCGATATAAGAATTTTCGGCGAGAGCATCTTGTTTGATGCGGATAAGAAGGGACTTTCTGCGGCCCAGGAGTCTCGTATTCGCCGGCGGTGCGGCATGGTATTCCAGCAATACAATCTTTTCCCGCATTTGACAGTTTTACAGAATTTGATCTTGGCTCCTACGACAGTACTGAGGCAATCGAAAGCGCAGGCTGTTGAAAGTGCGATGGTATATCTCCGTATGGTCGGCCTGCAAGACAAGGCGCGTTCCTATCCAGCGCAATTGTCCGGTGGTCAACAGCAACGAATAGCGATCGCTCGCGCGCTGGTTATGAAGCCCGAGATACTATTACTGGATGAGATTACATCCGCTCTTGACCCCGAACTCGCGGGAGAAGTGTTGGACGTTGTTCGTCGTGTAGCTCACGAATCCAGGGTGTCTCTCTTGATTGTGACGCATGAAATGCGATTTGCCCGCGAGGTGTCGGATCGCATCGCTGTGTTCGATCGAGGGTCCATAATAGAGCAGGGAGTTCCGGAGAAAATTTTCACTCAGCCGGAAAACGAACGTACACGCACGTTCTTACAGTCGGTGCTCGATCACTAAGGCGTCTGCGTGAGCGGCGGAGCCGGCGTGATCATCGCTATTGCGTGGGCGATTTGATCCATTCGGCCATCGCTGGGCTTGCGGGTGATGGCAGATACCAATGGAATCCGACGCAGAGTGACCGCCGATCGCTGCGAAGCGGCTCACAAACTCGAAAAGCGCCGCCATCCGAATAGCACGTTTGATATCTAGCGACCGCGCGGTACTCTACGCAAGCTGGGTTGAAAGACATGTCTCAGAATGATCAAGGCAACGTGTTTCGTCGTTTGTTTCCAGACGAGCGCGAGGATTGCGCGCCGGTCATTTTGGACGACGCAGGGCGCTGGTGGAACCGTGGCGAGCTTGAAACGGTAATTAATCGGTTGGCCGGAGCGTTGCTCGATAGAGGAATCGAGGCCGGCGATCGCGTCGGGGCAAAGATTGAAAAGTCGGTCTATGCGCTTTGCTTGTACCTTGCCACTTTGAAAATTGGCGCGGTGTGGCTCCCCATAAATCCGGGATACACGAAGGCTGAAGTTAACGTTCTACTTTCCGACGCGCAGCCCAAGGTGCTTATTGTAGCGAAGCCGGAAGATGTCGAGGGCGCAACATGTGCGACTATGGCCAGTGACGGATCTGGCTCCTTGACGGCAAGCGGGACCTCGCGTGGTTGTGACATCTGCCTGGTGCCCAGAGGATCGGGAGACCTAGCGGCGATACTTTACACTTCGGGCACGACGGGCAGCCCGAAGGGTGCGATGATCACGCACGGCAATCTAGGATACTGCGCCAACGCACTTGGCCACGCGTGGAAAGTTAGTGCGGAGGACACACTGCTTCACGTACTTCCCATGTTCCACGCCCATGGACTTTTCATTGCGGCGAACACCATGCTCGCGTTCGGTGGACGGATGCTCTTTGTCGCGAAGTTTGACGCTAAGCAGGTTGTCGAGCTTCTGCCAAATGTGACTATCTTCATGGGAGTACCGACACTGTATGCGCGTATGCTTGCGAGGGAGCGATTAACGAGAGAGCTGTGTCGGAACATTCGGTTGTTCACATCCGGATCAGCACCGCTCTCAAGCGAATTGTTTAAGGAGTTCCACCTTCGAACGGGACATTCAATCCTCGAGAGGTACGGAATGACCGAGACTACCATCATCGCATCCAACCCCCTTGCCGGAGAAAGAGTGCCCGGGTCCGTCGGGTTCGCATTACCTGGTCTGACGGTCCGTGTTCTTCGAAGTGACGGTCACATCGCTGCTGTTGATGAGGTGGCAGAGCTTATAGTTAAGGGGCCAAATGTCTTTGCGGGATATTGGAATCTGCCTGAACGGACCGCTGAAGAGTTTACTCCAGAAGGCTACTTTATGACCCGAGACTTGGCGCGCATTGATGGGCACGGCCGGATCTGGATCGTCGGTAGGAGCAAAGACCTGATAATTACGGGCGGCTACAACGTCTATCCAAGGGAAGTTGAGAATAGTCTAAACGAGATTGTAGAGGTGCGCGACTCGGCAGTCATCGGTGTTCCTCATCCCGACTTCGGAGAAGGGGTCGTTGCAGTTGTCGAGCTCAATGAAGCTAGCGCGAGTTTCGACGGAGAGTCAGCGTTGCGGATTCTTGCGACAAGCTTGGCCAAACACAAGGTTCCAAAGCTGATCTTCGTAGTGCCATCGCTTCCGAGGAACGCGATGGGAAAAGTGCAAAAGGGCGAATTAAGAAAGTCGTTCGCTAACGCTTTCGCTTGCTAAAATCGTCGCACTAGTCGTCCCTGGTAAAGCTGGCGCGCGTCGCTGGAATGAAATACTGCGGAGCGCGCGCCGAGGATCGCTATGCGTCTTTCACTTTGATTGCAATCTTTCCCACGTAAGCCTTGTCGAGGAACGCTTCTTGAGCGGCTGGCAGATCGATCAAAGCAAAGGTTCTTGCGATAGTCGGCTTTAGCTTGCCAGCTTCTATGTAGCGGATGAGGTTTTCAAATATATAGGAAGGCTGGAAGGTGGCTCCATAAAACGTAAGATCTTTGAAATAAATATCGCGGACATCGAGTGCGACATTGGGATCCGCAATTGCGCCCGCCGTGGCGTAGCGGCCGCCGCATTTCAGCGACGAAATCATGTCGGGGAACCGGGGGCCGGCAGTCATGTCAGCCACAACATCAAACGCCCGCTGAGGAAGCGGCGAATTGCGGCTAACGACCTCATCCGCTCCAAGTTGTTTGACAGCGGCAAATTTTTCAGGCGTCGTCATTGCGGTAATATGTGCGCCGCGGAGCTTGCCGAGGGCAATCGTGGCCATGCCAACTCCTCCGGATGCACCTGTTACCAGCATGCGATCGGCTCCGACTTTCGCTCGCTCCAGAAGATTTTCCGCTGTCGAATATGCGCAGGGTATGGCCGCCAATTCTACGTCGCTCAGCGCGCTACTCTCTACAGAAAAGGCTTCCGAGCTTTCGATTTTGACATATTGCGCAAACGACCCGTCACAACGCGAGCCCAAGACGAAGAGAGAGCTATGGTCGGCGGCTGATCCTCTAATCTGGCACGCACGGACAAGCGCGCGCTCGCCTACCCGCGATACGTTAACGCCGGATCCAACAGCAACAATGCGACCACAACAATCCGCGCCCTGGATACGCGGGAATAGATGCGGAACGACTTCCCATCCGGCTAGGATGTCGGCCGTCTCTGATCTAGCGCGCCGCGCTTCTGCGACCGTCCCACCCTTCACAATTTTAGAGTACCACCCGATCCGTGCATTTATGTCGGTGTTGTTAATCGACGATGCGCTCACTTCAATCAGCACTTCGCCGGTACTAAGGGTGGGAATGGGCAAGTCCTCGCGCCAAAGCAGCTTCTCACTCCCACCAAATCCCGTAAGTTGGTATCCTTTCATGACATTAGGCAACGTGGTCAATGGTGGTTCCCTTGTTCTCTGAGATGAAGCATCGCCGTTCGAATTCTTCGGGGCTCGAATGCCGATCGTCGCTTAGTAAGCCTGGACCACGATGATAGCTGATCCGCGACGCAGTTCCTCAGCTTAACGAGACCGAAGGCGACGAAAAACCGCGAGGATGCATGCCTGTACGCCAACTTTACGCAGGTCCGCAGCGGACTAAGCCGTTTTGCATGCTCATGATTGCTTCCGAGCTCTCACCCAAATTCGTTTGGATTTGCTGCTTTGTGCGGATTTTCATCGGCGGAATAGCAAATACGCATTCATTGATTGGGCGAAGGCGTTAATTTGTACGCTCCGTCGCGTCGTACTCCAGCGAAAGCATTTCACTCTCGAAAGGGTCGATCGGTGTTTCTGAGTCTACTCCTGTGCTTATTCAAATCGAATCTGACTCTGCGTCGTCCCTGCTATCGGCGCAATGCGGAAAAGTAAAATACGACACCCATGCGACCGTTCCGGGTGATGCAAATGAATTTCAACAATGGAGCGAGAGGCAGAGAATCTATGTCAGAGGAAGGCCACCTTCCAAACGTTGAGGTACGAGAAAGAACAGTGATTGTTACCTTGGACCGTCCCTTACGCGCAAACCGTTTGGAGTCAGATGATGTCATGGCTCTTTATTCGCTTTGGAGCGGACTAGCCTCGGACCGATCGGTTAATGCAATTGTACTCACCGCGCGCGGAAAACATTTCAGTTCTGGCTTTGATTTGAATGAGGTGGTTGATGAAGTGGATCCCACGACCAGCGTAGCCGCGTTCCCGAAAATGATCGATGCGTTGGAAAATCTGCCGCAGGTAACGATTTGTGCCTTGAACGGTGGCGTCTACGGCGGGGCGACCGACCTGGCGCTTGCGTGCGATTTTCGCTTTGGGGTACCTAGCTGCGAGATGTTCATTCCCGCTGCTCGCCTTGGCGTGCAATACTTCTCGGGTGGATTGAGACGTTATGTATCTCGCGTCGGCCTAAACAATGCCAAGCGCCTGCTCTTGCTGGCCGAGAAGTTCGACGCTGATGAGATGCTGTCTATTGGCTATCTCGATCGTGTGGTGCCGTCAGAGCAGCTTATGGCATTAGCGCTCGCGACGGCTCAACAGGTTGATGCACTAGCGCCGCTAGCGGTTACAGGCATGAAGCTTGCTCTCAATGCGTTCGCGGCGGGTAATGTTGACGAGGGTGCCGCTCGTGCGCAGGAGGCCGCGGTGTTCCAATCGATGGACTTCAAGGAAGGGGTCGCGGCCTGGCGTCAAAAGCGCAAGCCCGTGTTCAAGGGTTGCTAAAATGACAGCGAAAGAGGATCGATGAAGGTTCTTGTGCCGGTAAAGCGGGTCGTCGACTACAACGTCAAGGTCCGCGTCAAGAGCGACGGGACGGGCGTGGAGCTCGCCAACGTCAAGATGTCGATGAACCCGTTCGACGAGATCGCCGTCGAGGAAGCACTGCGGCTGAAGGAAGCCGGCAAGGCGACCGAAGTGGTGGTGGTGTCGATCGGACCCGCGCAGGCTTCCGAGACCATTCGTACCGCCCTTGCGATGGGCGCCGACCGCGGCATCCTCGTCAAGGCCGAAGGCAATGTCGAACCGCTCGCGGTTGCCAAGATCCTGAAGGCGGTGGTCGAGGCGGAGCAGCCCGGTCTCGTCATTCTCGGCAAGCAGGCGATCGACGACGATTCGAACCAGACCGGCCAGATGCTGGCCGCGCTGCTCGGCTGGTCGCAGGCGACCTTCGCTTCCAAGCTCGAAGTCGAAGGATCGGACTTCAAGGTCACGCGCGAAGTCGACGGCGGCCTGCAGACCATCAAGCTGAAGGGCCCGGCGATCGTCACCACGGACCTCCGCCTCAACGAGCCGCGCTATGCGTCGCTGCCCAACATCATGAAGGCGAAGAAGAAGCCGATCGACGACAAGAGCGTCGCTGACTACGGCGTCGATGTGACGCCGCGTCTGGAAGTGCTGAAGACCGCGGAACCGGCAGGCCGCAAGGCGGGCGTCAAGGTCAAGGACGTCGCCGAACTCGTGAACAAGCTCAAGACCGAAGCCGGGGTTCTCTGATGACGACGCTGTTGATTGCTGAACACGACCACGAGACCCTGAAGGACTCGACCAACAAGGCGCTGACCGCGGCGAGCCAGCTCGGCGGCGACGTGCATGTGCTGGTTGCCGGTGGCGGCCAGGGCACCAAGGCGGCGGCGGAAGCAGCCGCCAAGCTCGCCGGCGTCAGCAAGGTGCTGGTGGCCGAAGGCCCAGCCTATGAGCACGACCTTGCCGAGCCGCTGGCTGCGCTGATCGTTGCGCTGGCCCCCGGCTACGACGCCTTCGTCGCGCCCGCGACCTCGCGCTTCAAGAACGTGATGCCGCGCGTCGCAGCGCTGCTCGACGTCATGCAGGTCTCGGAGATCATCAAGGTCGTCGCGCCCGACACCTATGAGCGGCCGATCTATGCCGGCAACGCGATCCAGACCGTGAAGTCGAAGGACGCCAAGAAGGTGATCACGGTCCGCACCTCGACCTTCGCCGCAGCCGGCGAAGGCGGCAGCGCGGCGATCGAGAACGCCGCATCCGCCGCCGATCCGGGCCTGTCCACGTTCGTCGGCGAGGAGGTCGCCAAGAGCGACCGTCCGGAACTGACCTCGGCCAAGATCATCGTCTCGGGTGGCCGCGCCATGCAGAGCCGCGAGAACTTCGCCAAGTACATCGAGCCGCTCGCCGACAAGCTCGGTGCCGGCGTCGGCGCCTCGCGCGCCGCGGTCGATGCCGGCTATGCGCCGAACGACTGGCAGGTCGGCCAGACCGGCAAGGTGGTGGCCCCGGAACTCTATGTCGCGGTCGGCATCTCGGGCGCGATCCAGCATCTGGCCGGCATGAAGGACTCCAAGGTGATCGTCGCCATCAACAAGGATGAAGACGCGCCGATCTTCCAGGTCGCCGATTACGGCCTGGTCGCCGACCTCTACCAGGCGGTTCCGGAACTGACCGAGGCGTTGGTCAGGTAGGCAAGGGACGTGGGCGACCCGCCTGCCTACATCAAGGAGGCTCAGCGTCTGCCGTACCTGAAGGCGCTCCTGCCCTTGATCGGGCGTTCGATTTCAAACAGCGCGTCGATCCACCGCACGACCTCAGCCGCGATCGAAGAGAGCGGCGTCTCCTTTTTGCCGAGCGGCTTGGGACGCGTGTTCTCTCCGATGTCGGTCATGGCGAAGAACGGGCGCCTTCCATGCGACCAACAGGCAGCTTCACGGATCGGTCTGGGCTCGCGCCCGGTCAGACAGAGCTGGCTGTACCCGTCAATAGCCGATGGAGTGGACGCCCCCCGACGGCATCGATTGTGCCAAGATGTGGTGTTTAAACTCGAAGGAGGACGTCGGTGGATGAGGTTAGCATCATTGGTTTGGATTTGGCTAAGAACGTGTTCCAGGTCCACGGAGCTGGGCGGGATGGGAGGACCGTTCTGCGTAAGAAACTCAACCGCAGCAGATTGCTCGAGTTTTTCGCGAGGTTGCCGAGGTGAGTGGTCGCGATCGAGGCCTGCGCCAGCGCCCATTATTGGAGATGGGAGATTGGCAAGTTTGGCCACGATATCCAGTTGATCCATCCCTCGTACGTGAAGCCCTTCGTTGAGCGTCAGAAGAACGATGCGGCGGATGCCCAAGCGATCGCCGAAGCCGCGTCCCGACCAACGATGCGCTTTGTCGGCGTTAAGAGCGCCGAGAAGCAAGGCTCCTCAATAGCGTTCAAGGTTCGTGAACTCTTAGTTCGACAGCGCCCACAGGCGATCAATGCTTTGCGCGGACATCTTGCGGAATTCGGTTTGATCGTGGCTCAGGGCGTGAGACATATCCCCCGATTGGATGAGCTCCTTGCAACATATCCGGACCTGCCCGATCTAGCCCGCAGCCTTTGCCAGAATCTCTTGACGCATGTGAAATCCCTGTCGGAGCAGATAGCAGAGCTGGAGAAGGGATTACGGGTGCGCGCGAGACAGGACGAAGTCGCCTCTCGCTTGATGACCATTCCAGGAATCGGCGCAATCTGCGCTGCAACGATAGAGGCGTTATCGCCGTCGGCGGAGACCTTCTCGAAGAGGCGCGATTTTGCGGCCTGGGTTGGTCTCACGCCCAAACAGACTTGCTCTGAAGGTAAGGATAGGCTCGGCAAGATCTCCAGGATGGGCCGGCGAGATCTCCGGCGCCTCCTTGTGCTTGGTGCGACCGCCGTTGTGCGATGGGCAAGACGCTATGGATCGCCAGCAGGATCACGGCTGGCGAGAATGCTCTCGAAGAAGCCACCAAAGCTGATCGCGGTCGCTCTAGCGAACAAAATGGCACGTATCGCCTGAGCCTTGATGATCCGCGGTGGCGCTTACCAGGCTCCAGCGTCTGGCGCTGCTTAACGCAAGGCCAGAAGCCGAGAGACGTCGGGAATGTGGTAAGGTCTAACGGCGGGTTATGGGCAATCGGTCAGGGATTGGGATTGGAAGAATCAACAGGTCGATGAGTGCCAGCGAGCACGCGTAGCCGAATTGGATCCGATCCACGCATTCCATAAGGGCCCGCGACGTGTCGAGGTCGCATTACGATGCCGGACACACGTCAGCACCCAACCACATGCCTGTTCCGAAGTTATATTTTGCTTGCATTCACTGGGGCGTCCACACACATCGACCTGCAGGACGTCCTTGAAGCCGGCAAGATGACTGAATAGCCGCTGGTCTTGCGGTCGGGTGCATAATAGACATAGGCGATGCCAGGCGGATCTAAGTCGCCCAGTGCCTGTCGTCGGTGGCATAGGCCCAGAACTGGCCGGTCTTGGCGCGGTCCCTCGAACGCGCAGTGTAGGGCGAGCCACCTCATCGGCAGAGTCGGACATCTTACAATGAGCGTCTGAGTCAAGTTGGCCGACGTGTCGTTCATATACGATCTTCGAACCTCAGGGGACGTTGGAATTGATTTTAGAAGTCTGTGTGCGCGAAACGCAGAACCGGCGGTGCATCCAGCGAACTAACTTCTTCGGCTCAGCGCGTATAAGAGAGCCGCGCCCGTGCGGATGCCTTTTATGAAGCAATCAACCGAAATATTCTCATTTGGTGCGTGATTAGCTTCGTCAGCGTTTGCATATGGAATAACAAAGGAGGGGCTACCAAGTAGCTTTGTAAAAACGTGGTCGGGTAAAGTTGCGCCCAATGCAGGAAAGATCAGGGGGTCCTCTTCTTGCCCAATCGAGACTGCCCACTGCACATTTCTTGAAAATGGCGCGTCGAGTGGGGTTTTCGATGGAGGCGTCGATTCTAAGCGCACAAACTCGACATCGGGAGCATGCCTTTTTACGTGAGCCTCAATCTTATTGAGAATGTCTCCTGGATCCTGATTATGCACGAGACGCGAATCGCATTTTACGAATGCTTCGCCGGGTACAATAGTAAGCATTCCAGGTCCGCTGTACCCACCGTGCAAACCATTGATGCTCAGCGTTGGATGGAACATTAACCGATCGGTCAAAGGACGATCGACCGGCGCGTCTAACGTGCGGAAGCCCAAGGATCTCCTAAGCTCATTTGCATCCGACGGTAGAAGCGCTGCGGCTGCTAAATCGAGTTCGGTGGGACAGACAATATCATCATGGAACCCGGGAATAGTGATGTTCCCGGCCTTATCTTTCATCGAAGCTAGAAGGTGCACAAGAGTCCAAACTGGATTTGGTACTACTCCACCCAGATTTCCGGAGTGGACATCACGGTTCGCGCCTCGAGCTCGTAACTCGAATGAGACGACACCTCTGACGCCGTATGTAATGATCGGTCGACCGGATTCATGCTGGGGACCATCAGCCGTAACGACTAAATCTACCTTGAGCAGATCGCGATGGGCACTTGCAAAATCCGCGAGATTAGGACTTCCAATTTCCTCTTCGCCCTCCAACAGGATGGTAACGTTGCATGGAAGTCGGCCATGCACCTTCAAGTAAGACTCCACGGCCAAGATCTGTGCAAAGTGTTGGCCCTTATTATCTCCAGCGCCCCGAGCGTAAACGCGGCGATTGCGGATTGCGGGTTCAAAAGGCGGACTGGCCCAAGCATCGAGCGGTTCGGCAGACATAGTATCATAGTGCCCGTAAAGAAGAACCGTAGGCGCATTTGGAGCGTGATTCCATGAAGCCAATACCACCGGATATCCTTTCGTCGGAATAGCCCGTGCTTCAAGTCCCACACGTCTAAGCATTTTGAGTAGAAGCTCCGCCACATCGTCCATCCCAACATTTTGTGGGCTGATACTGGGATGGCAGAGATATTCGATAAGCCGTTCTAAGAATTCGTCTTTGTGCGCTTCGATGTAAGTTAAAACCTTTGCAAGTCCTGGATCTAGGTGCTCGTTTCTACTTGCAGTCGTCATAGATGTGCCGTTGAATTCGCTCTGATGAAAAACTTAGCGTTGGAATTGAACGAGTGGTTAGTAGGCCCGGCGGGCAAGGCGCTGATCACTTTGCGTGGTTCCCGTCGGCAGCGGTGTTGCGCGAAATGCTACGATACGTGTTACGTCAACGACTGAGAATTAGCTAATCGAAATTGACAATAATTGCGCCGCGATTCGGCGCGTGAAGCTCACCTCTCGCAGTTAAGCAGCGCAGCGTTATTGTGCGCCGCGGCGCAAGTAAGAGCACACGTCCTTCCACACCCTACTGGCGACGTCGGTCTGCTGAGGAAACGGCCAAGGCATCGGATAGTGATTGATAGATGTGGAGCGTAGGTCTCAGGAACAAAGCCTTGGTACTCTTAGTTTGGCTAGTCGCCATGTTCGCATTGCTGTGGCTTGACAGAGGGATGTAGATGCTTGTCAAGCTCTTGGCTCAATTCCGAGCCCCGAGAGGTGTGTTGGCGCTTCCCATTTAACTGCCTTGTTAGCACAGCAAGCGTTGGCGCAATCATCCGCGTGTCAAAGCTATCTGACGCGGGCTCTGGAAATGCAAGTTTGTCAACCTGCCAAGGGTCTCAATCCGCGCTCACCGCGGGAGGCGTTAAGGGCTGCAAAGGACCCGAGCTATTCCGCTCGGCGAAACCGCCAATGGAGTACGAGCGGCTACTTTACAGCGTCGAGATCATGCCTGTAGCGGCTCCGAGCTTGGGCAGCCCGCCACAAGTGGCGTCTTCATCGCCTGTGCAGCGTACAAGCGTTGGAATTTAGAGATTAAATGTAAGCGCTGTTCAACGGCCACCTACCGGATGACGGGGTGATCTGCGAGTCTGCGGTTCGGTTCGACCGTTAGGCTTAGAATGGACACAGTTCATACTGCTATCACGGAGCCGGTGCGGCGGCTTGAGGTCTTCACCGGAGCCGGTCGTCGACGGAAGTGGAGCGACGAGGACAAGGCGCGGATCGTGGCGGAGATCGTGTCGAGTGTCGACTCGGTGTGTTCCGTGGCACGACGACATGGCTTGTCGCCGCAGCAGCTGTTTGGCTGGCGGCGGCAGTTGCGAGAAGCCGCAGGCGGTCATTCCGAGGCGGACGAAGTACAGTTTGGCACAGCTCGTTTCATTGTGCGTCCCTTTGTCAGATCCCCGGCAGGCGGATCAACCTATCGTACTGATAATCAATGTAGTTTTTCGGCCGACGTTCGATCACGCGCTGCACCGCTATGCGCACTGACTCCGACGTCAGCGCGTCGACCCGAACCAACCATTGCGCCCCCTTGATCGCTTGCGTTGCCGGCAGGATGCCTTCAACACGAGGCTCTTTGCTGATCCGACGCAAATCCCAAAGCGTGCCGCAGCCTTCGCAAGGCTGATCATTTTGCCGTCGGATGATGCGGGGTCGTATTCCGGCAAGCCCAGGCGTTCGCGCATTTCCCGCACGCGAACAGTCGTCCAGGTTTCGCCGTCGCCAGTCTTGCAACGCATCCGATTGAGCGACACGGCGAGCTCCCGGTCAGGCCAATGACCAGCGAGTTTGCGAAGTGCGTCAACGGCAGTGGGTGTCATATCGGCCGGATATCGGCCCGTCTTTACGCGAGCAACCCGAACCTCCGTGTGCCGGCCGCCGGTCCAGTGGACGAGCAGAACCGCTTCATTGGTGTTTTCGTCGAGATCGCAAACAATCTCTCGGACCACGATGTGAACTAGCCGCTGCTTGGTGCGTGTGTCCGTGGACGGTGCATTCCAGACCCGCGGCAGATCATGCGCAAGTTGCAGAAGCAGGGCGCGGTCGATCTTGGGGGTTTCCGCTGATGCGGCGCGCTGCTCCTTGATACGACCTTCAAGCTCGGCAACCCGCACCAATGCGCCATTCCAGCGTGCCTCGAGTTCGCGGGCAACGTGACGCTTCGCCGGATCCACAAGTTCGTATCGGCGTGCGGCAAGGGACGCTTCGTAGCTTGCAACTTCAAGCTCCCGTTCGACGGCGGCGATGATCTCTTGTCTCGAGCGCTCAACCTGGTCCGACGCCAATATCGCGGCTTCAACAGCCCGATCGGAGACCGCCTCAAGGATTTGCTGCGCGACCGCACGATCGACGCGCACTCCGCCGATGCCGATACATAGGCCTGCCCCGACATGGGCGTCATCGCCGCGGCATTGATAGCGATGGGCATTCCCCTTGGCCTGGCCATAGAACACACGCATCATTCGCCCGCAACGTCCGCACCGCATCAAGCCGGTCAGCAGTGCGCGTCCCCCGCGCGCCGATTTACGCGAGCAATTCTTCTTCATATGCGCGTTTTCAGCAGCAGCCTCTGATCGTCTTCATACTCCTGCCAGCCAATATAACCGGGATGATTGTCGCGCAGGAGGACATTCCATTCCTCCCGCGGCTTCTTGAACCCGCTGACCTTGCGAGCGCGACCGTCCACGATCCGTGTCTTCTGGGCGATTCGGCCAAACGCATAGGCGCCAGCATAGAGCGGATTGTGCAGGATCTGCATAACCGTGTGATAGGCCGGCGCCTTCCAGCTAGGCTTGTAGATTTGAACGTTCCTCAAGACCACAGGCACTTTGATGTCGGCGGCGCGTAGCCAAAGAAAGACCTGCCGGGCGCTGCCGAGCTCGCGGAACTTCGTGAAGACGAGTCGGACTACTCCCGCCACATGTTCGTCGGGATCGATTTCGATCTTGCCAAGTTCATTCCAACAAAATCCGGGTGGAAGCATGAAGCGGTACTCGCCGCGCTGGGCCTTGGAGTCTCGAGCGGCGATTCCCCGTTGGCGAAGCAGACTCAGCTCATACTCCGACATCGTCCCCTTCAGTCCGAGCAGCAGGCGGTCGTTGACAAGCCGCGGATCATAGGCTCCGTCGGGATCGATAACCAACGCGCCAGCGAGCGCGCAGAGGTCGATCAGGTGATGCCAGTCGCGTCCATTGCGCGCCAGCCGCGAGGCCTCGATGCAATAAACAGCACCGACGTCGCCCGAACATACCATCGCCACAAGCCGTTCAAATCCAGGCCGCTGCGTGCTGCCGGATCCTGAGCGGCCAAGATCGTCGTCAAAGACTGTCACCGATTTAAGCTTCCGCGGCCTGCGCCAAGTCATATTGCCGCCGCTGGCTTTCGAGGTTCCCCATGACTTGGGACATCACGGGATCGTGCGCCCGACGCCCGATTCGTGCCGAGAAGCTTCAGAACAGCGGCAAATTCGTTAAGCCCCTCAATACTGACCTGCGGCGGCCCAAGCGCCATGCCGGCACAGTAGCTTTCGTCGGACATCCAATCGGGCACCTCGCGGCTAAACCCACGCCGCTCCTCCGTGTAGATGCACTTCAAATCCTTGCCGCGTCGGAAAGGTGCGACCTGAAGCGTCCGCCGAAAAAGCGGATGCCACGGATATGCAATTGTCGCGCTTCGAAGGCTGTATGCAGAATGTCGCGTGTTGGGCTCGCTTGGTCCGGAACACATAGACAGCACCCGAGACGGGGTCGGCCCGCATGCTCTCGCACCACCTTACGCCCTCGGCTAAAGTCAGGTGTCGGCACCGCTGCATCCACCACCGCCGGAACAACCTGTACTTCTTCCCCGGATTGAACGCCTACGGCTTCTCTCAACTGACGTCGCCAGCCGAACATGCTTCGGTGACAATCCATGCCGCCGGGCTACCGAACAGACCGAGTCACCACTCGTCTCGATCTCTGCAACAATCCGTGCCTTGTCCTCCGCTCCACTTCCGGCGACGACCGGCTCCGGTGAAGACCTCCAGCCGCCGCAACGGCTCGGTGATAGCATTATGCACTGTGTCCTAAGCCTACGGTCCAAACCGACCGCAGACTCGCAGAGCAGCCCTTCATCCGGTAGGTGGCTCCCGAACAGCGCTTACCTCCTTTTACTGGTCTCGCAGGATTGATCTGAGTGAAAGGCCAGGCGCGGCAACGTCGCTCGCGACACCGACGAACTCGTGGTTCGGTGCCGCAGCCTCCGCCCTCTAGCGGTTGTGTGTCTATGTGGTGGACGGGTCTCACGAACCTGCCGACTCTCTTGAGCCGACGTGGATAAGCTCGCCGGGCGCTCGCGTTCATAGCGGCGCCGGCTCGGCCCGCCTCAGGTTGCGTATCCGGCTTAATGCCAAGCGGCGAAGGATCGGTTGACGACTATGGCCGTTGACCTCGGCCACGATCTGCTTGCCAGCGTGGCGCTGCTGACGCAATGCTTCGAGAACGGCGCACGTGGCCCGCTAGTTCGGCTTGGCGATGAATGATGTCGTAACGAGCGGTCGCCCTGATCCCGCCAGAAAATCTACGCCAGCAAGAAACCGCTTAACGCGGCCAAGGGTTCAGCTCATTGATCCCCTTGGTCGCTCGAGCATGCGTCGAACCCCGATTGGGTGGGGTCCGATGTGGAATGCCATCGCATTACGATCGAGTGTTCTATCCGCATGCGTAGGCCGGATTCGCTGGCGAAGATAATCCAGCCACGTAGGACTGTAATAGCGATCCGTCCAAAGTTCGGGATCGCTTATGTCGCGCGCGACATTCCACCCGTAAGCTCCATTGCGCTTACGAGACATTTGCAATGCCTACATTACTCCATGGAACGCTAGAGCATTATCTTTTGATACTCGATACTCGATCTCAATCGCGATAGGGCCGCTTTGGTTGGTGAGGGGTATCCCGACTTTTGGATCGCCCAGCGCGCCGCCCTCTTGAACTTGCAGAACAGGCGGCAAGCGAAGCCACAACCCAAGTATCACCGACGCGATCATCATCATCGCAGAGACGAGCAACGCGAATTCGATGCCAGCGGCTTGCGCTAAATGTCCCCAGCCGCAGCTGCCGAGCGCTATCCCGCCGGATATCGCGGCTTCGTAAATGGCGAACGCACGACCGGCGACCCAGCGCGGTGAAGATACTTGGACGGCGATATTGAACAGCGTCACCGCAGTTAGCCAAGCCGCACCTGCGAGACAAAGCGCGGCCGACGTCAGCGCTGTATTATAGCTAAATGCCGTCGCGCAAATTGCAAATCCCATAACTAGCGTAGAGCTCTTGGCGCGGCCTCGGCGCTCAGAGCGCGTCGTATCCTGTTTACGCTTATTGCTCCAGCAACCGCGCCCAGACCGAACGATCGTACGCATACGATGAAGACCGCCCGATTGACGCGTGCGCGCGGGCACGGCGAGCTATGATGGCGTTGCGTGAAGGTCAGGCGGCCTGCTGACCGGCGGGCTTGCCGGCTTGGCCCAGGAGCTTCCATTCCCAGGGCAGCAGTTCGTGCAGACGCGATGCGGGAAGATCGGCGATGCGGGCGAGGATGTCGGCGAGCCAGACCTTCGGATCGACCTCGKTGAGGCGACAGCTCGTGATCATCGTCAGCATGATGGCGGCACGGTCGGCGCCACGCTGGCTTCCGGCGAAGGTCCAGTT
>NZ_LFIP02000021.1 GCF_001189235.2 Bradyrhizobium embrapense | reverse complement strand
CCGAATACGTCACCGCCGTGATCGGCGGGCAGCTGTTTGGGCTGCCGATCTCGCGGGTGCAGGACGTGTTCATGCCGGAGCGGCTGACGCGGGTGCCGCTGGCCTCCAGCGAGATCGCCGGCGTGCTCAACCTGCGCGGCCGCATCGTCACCGTGGTCGACATGCGCGCCCGGCTCGGGCTGCCGAAGGCCGACGACGGCCAGTTGCCGATGGCGGTCGGCGTCGACCAGCGCGGCGAATCTTATGGCCTTTTGATCGACCAGATCGGCGAGGTGTTGCGGCTGCCCGACGACGGCCGCGAGGACAACCCGGTCAACCTCGATCCCCGCATGGCCAAGCTCGCCGGCGGCGTCCATCGCCTCGACGGCCAGCTCATGGTCGTCCTCGATATCGATCGCGTGCTCGAACTGGTGCCCAAGATAGCTTCCAAGACACTCGCTGCAGCGTAACGCTCCGCCGCGGAGACGGCGGACTCTACAAGGAGGCCAACCTATGAAGACATGTCTTGTCGTCGACGATTCCGGTGTGGTGCGAAAGATCGCGCGCCGCATCCTCGAGGGAATGGAATTCACTGTCATCGAAGCCGAGGACGGTGCGGTCGCGCTCGAAGCCTGCAAGCAGGCGATGCCGGACGCGGTGCTGCTCGACTGGAACATGCCCGTGATGGACGGTTTCGAATTCCTCGTGCAGCTCCGCCGCATGGCCGGCGGTGACGTGCCGAAGGTGGTGTTCTGCACCACCGAGAACGGCATCGACCACATCTCGCGGGCGCTGCATGCCGGCGCCAACGAGTACATCATGAAGCCGTTCGACAAGGACATCGTGATCGCGAAATTCCAGGAAGTGGGTCTGCTGGCGCTCGATACGCCGGCCGAAGCCTGACACCCAGTTTCACCCTTTGCCTTTGCGAGGCTCCCGTGACGCCCCCCGACTACGAGTATCTGCGTAAGCTCCTGAAGGACCATTCCGGTCTCGACCTGTCCGCGGACAAGCAATATCTGATCGAGAGCCGCCTGCTGCCGCTGGCGCGCAAATGCGGCCTGTCCGGCATCCCCGACCTGGTCGCCAAGATCAGGGCCGGCTCATCGACGCACACCGTCCAGGTGGTCGAGGCCATGACCACCAACGAGACCTTCTTCTTCCGCGACAAGGTGCCGTTCGACCATTTTCGCGACACCATCATGCCCGAGGTCTTGAAGGCGCGCGCCGCGCGCCGCAGCGTCCGGATCTGGTGCGCCGCCGGCTCGACCGGCCAGGAGCCCTATTCGCTGGCGATGTGCCTCAAGGAAATGGGCGCTGCGCTTGCGGGATGGCGGGTCGAGATCATCGCGACCGATCTGTCGCAGGAGGTGCTGGAGAAGTCGAAGGCCGGCATCTACAGCCAGTTCGAGGTGCAGCGCGGGCTGCCGATCCAGATGCTGGTCAAATACTTCAAGCAGTCGGGCGAACTCTGGCAGATCAATCCCGAGTTGCGCGCGATGGTGCAGCATCGTCAGCTCAATCTGCTGCACGATTTCTCGCAGCTCGGCACGTTCGACGTGGTCTTCTGCCGCAACGTGCTGATCTATTTCGATCAGGACACCAAGATCAACATCTTCAACCGGCTCGCGCGGCTGATGGAGGCCGACGGCTTCCTGGTGCTCGGCGCCGCGGAAACGGTGGTCGGCCTGACCGATACGTTCAAGCCGCTTCCCGAGCGTCGCGGCCTGTACCGGCCGAGCGGGGTACGGGCGTCACTTGCGATGCCGAAGGCTGCCATGGCGGTCGGATATTGAGCGATGACGGAGGACGGCAAATCCATTGAGCGTGTCACGTTCAGCCGCGGCGTCGATGTCTGCATCATGGCCATCGACGGCACCTGGCGGCGCGACTGCCAGCTCAATGCCATCTCCGACAATGACGCGGCGCTGACCGTCGAGGGTTCCATTCAGGGGCTCAACCTGAAGGAGTTCTTCCTCCTGCTGTCATCGACCGGGCTCGCCTATCGCCGCTGCGAACTGGTCCGCGTCAACGGCACCGAAATGGACATCAGCTTCCTCAAGGGCAAGCCGAGCAAGCGGCGGTCGGGCTCCGACGAAGAGCGGGCCAGAGCCTGACGTGACGGGGGCCTGACCTCAAGAAGGCTTGACCCGGCCGGGCAAGCGATGCCTGCCGCCAATCCGAACCTGGAACAGATCGTCGCCTCGGGGGTTGGGCCCGTCGTCGGCACAATCTGCATGATGGCGACGAATTTTGGTCGCGGCAGTCTGGCGGTCAGTTCAGCAGACGCGCCGGCGCCTGTGGATCGCGTAGCCGATCGAGGGCCATGCCGAGATTGGCGTCGCAGGCCTTCAGGGCCGTGGAGGCCTCCGCGTAGCGCGGGGTGACATCGTCAAGCACGAAGATGTCGGCGGCTGCGTCCTGCTCGGCCAGAAGTGCCTCGCGCGCAATCGCCGCCTCGATCAGCCGCAGGCTGGCCTGGACATGGCCAATCAGCGCGACCAGGTCCGTCACGATCAGATTGTAGGGATCGCTGCCCTCGTCCAGGCTCGCCGAAACACCGCCCGCCGCTGCATTTTCCATGCATGTTTCTCCACTGCCACCCTTTTAGGGAACGCGGTGCTACTTGTGCGTTAAGCGGACGTCCCGTACAAATACGGGTCCATTGATCGAGATGGTCGAGTTACTTCTTGTGCAGTCTGGGCAGCACGCTTCACCACTGATGGACGATGCATATGGCTGAGAATGGCGCTCCTCGCGGAGAAATCTTTGTAGTCGACGACGACCCCGCCGTTCGCGAGACGCTTTCCGTGGTCCTGTCGACGGCTGGCTACAAGGTGATCTGCTTTGCGGACGGCGCTGCGCTGCTTGCGGTGGCGCGCAGCCGGACGCCGGCCTGCATCCTGCTCGACGTGCATATTCCCGGCAAATCCGGCCTCGATATCCTGAAGGAGTTGCACGGCGAGGATTATCCGGCGCCGATCTTCATGATCTCCGGCCAGGGCGACATCACGATGGCGGTCAGCGCCATCAAGAACGGCGCGCTCGACTTCATCGAGAAGCCGTTCCGCGGCAACGAGATCGTCAGCCGCCTCAATGAGGCGATCGACGCCTATACCAGGCGCCAGGCCGAGACCTCGGCATCGCGCATCGCCGCGCTGCACTTTCCCGGCCGCGAGCCGCTGACCCGCCGCGAACGCGAAGTGCTCGAGCAGTTCACCGCGGGCGCCTCCAACAAGGAGGCCGGGCGTCATCTCGGGATCAGCCCGCGCACGATCGAGGATCACCGCGCCAACATCATGAAGAAGCTCGGTGCGCGCAACGCCGCCGACCTCGTCCGCATCGTGATGACGGCGCAGCAAAAGTAAGCCCAAAGCCGGGTTTGGCCCGATTTTCACATCGTTGAATTTGTGCGGCGCACGTCCAGCGAACGGCACATCTGCGCGGGACGACACGTCCGCAAATCCTGTATATGCGTGGCGCAGGGCATACGCGCCGGGGCGCGCGCGTGCGAGCAATTCGATACACGCAATACGAAAACACATATGGCGCATCCAAGATGACCAAGCAGAACAAGACCCCGGATCAATTGCGCAGCGCGCGCTGGTTTGCGCCCGACGATCTCAGGGCCTTCGGCCATCGCTCGCGTGCGATGCAGATGGGCTACGCGCCGGAGGAATGGCGCGACCGGCCGGTGATCGCGATCATCAACACCTGGTCGGACGCGCAGCCCTGCCACATGCACTTCAAGAGCCGGGTCGACGACGTCAAGCGCGGCGTGCTGATGGCCGGCGGCTTTCCGCTCGAGTTGCCGGCGCTGTCGCTGTCGGAATCGCTCTTGAAGCCGACCACCATGCTCTATCGCAACATGCTGGCGATGGATGCCGAGGAGCTGCTGCGCGGCCATCCGGTCGACGGCGTGGTGCTGATGGGCGGTTGCGACAAGACCACGCCCGGCCTGCTGTTAGGGGCCACCAGCATGAACCTGCCGGCGATCTATCTGCCGGCCGGGCCTATGCTGCGCGGCAACTGGAAGGGCAAGACGCTCGGCTCGGGCTCCGATGCCTGGAAGTACTGGGACGAGCGTCGCGCCGGGAAAATCTCCGACAAGGACTGGGTCGACATGGAGGCCGGCATCGCCCGCAGCTATGGCACCTGCATGACCATGGGCACCGCCTCGACCATGACCGCGATCGCCGAAGCGATCGGCATGACCTTGCCCGGCGCTTCGTCGATCCCCGCGGCCGACGCCAACCACATCCGGATGAGCTCGGAAGCCGGCCGCCGCATCGTCGAGATGGTCTGGGAGGATCTCACTCCACAGAAGATCCAGACGCGAAGCGCGTTCGAGAACGCGATCACGGTCGCGATGGCGATGGGCTGCTCGACCAACGCGATCATCCATCTGATCGCGCAGGCGCGCCGCGCCGGCCAGGACATTTCCCTTGATGATTTCGAGATCGCCAGCCGCAAGGTGCCTGTGATCGCCAATGTACGGCCGAGCGGCGACCTCTATCTGATGGAGGATTTCTACTATGCCGGCGGGCTGCCCGGTCTGATGAGCCGGATCAAGCAGCATCTGCATCTCGATTGCATGACGGTGTCGGGCAAGACGCTCGGCGAGAACATCGCAGGCGCCGAGGTCTACAATGACGACGTCATCCGCACCGTCGACAACCCGATCTACAAGGAGGGCGCGCTCGCGGTGCTGAAGGGCAATCTCGCGCCCGACGGCTGCGTCATCAAGCCGAGCGCCTGCGACCCGCGTTTCCTCAGGCATACCGGACCGGCATTGGTGTTCGACGATTATCCGTCGATGAAGAAGGCGGTCGACGATCCCGATCTCGACGTCACGGCCGATCACGTGCTGATCCTGCGCAATGCCGGCCCGCAGGGCGGCCCGGGCATGCCGGAATGGGGCATGCTGCCGATCCCGACCAAGCTCGTGAAGCAGGGCGTGCGCGACATGGTGCGGCTGTCGGATGCGCGGATGAGCGGCACCAGCTACGGTGCCTGCATCCTGCACGTCTCGCCGGAGTCATATATCGGCGGCCCGTTGGCGCTGGTCAGGAACGGCGACCGCATCACCCTCGACGTCGCCGCGCGCACCATCGATCTCGACGTGCCGGAGGCGGAGCTGGCCAAACGCCGCGCCGAATGGAAGCAGCCCGAAAAACGCTTCGAGCGCGGCTATGGCTGGATGTTCTCCAAGCACATCAAGCAGGCCAATGAAGGCTGCGACTTCGATTTCCTCGAGACCGGCTTCGGCAAGCCGGTCGGAGAGCCGTCGATTTATTAGCCGTCGTTCCGGGGCACGCGAAGCGTGAGCCCGGAACCCGTTTCTCCGCAACGCGTGTGGCCTGATGGATTCCGGGTTCGCGCTGCGCGCGCCCCGGAATGACGAAGAGAGAAAGCAACGCACCGATGCCCAAACTCAGCGACACCACCCGCAACAGGCTGAAATCCGTCTCCACCGCAACGGTCGCGACCGCGCTGTTCAAGCGCGGCTTCCGCATCCAGATGATCCAGGATGTTCACCCCTTGAGCCCGGACCAGCCGGTCATGGTCGGCGAGGCCTTCACATTGCGCTACATGCCGGCGCGCGAGGACCTCAACACCATCGAGGTGTTCCGCGATCGCAGCCATCCGCAGCGCAAGGCGATTGAGGACTGCCCGCCGGGCAGCGTGCTCGTCATGGACAGCCGCAAGGACTCGCGCGCGGCCTCGGCCGGCGCGATCCTGGTGACGCGGCTGATGAAGCGCGGCTGCGCCGGCGTCGTCACCGATGGCGGCTTTCGCGATTCCGCCGAGATCGCGCGGCTCGGCTTCCCGGCGTTTCATCATCGTCCGAGCGCGCCGACCAATCTCACGCTGCATCAGGCGATCGAGATCAACGTGCCGATCGGCTGCGGCGACGCGCCGGTGTTTCCCGGCGACGTGATCCTCGGCGACAGCGACGGCGTCATCGTGATCCCGGCGCATCTCGCCGACGAGATTGCGAACGAGACCTTCGAGATGACCGCGTTCGAGGATTTCGTCACCGAGCAGGTCCAGAACGGCCGCAGCATCTTCGGCCTCTATCCCGCGACCGACGAGCAGACGCTGAAGGATTTTGCAGCCTGGCGGAAGGCGAAGGGGCGGTAGCGTCTCGCCCGCGCGTAGCCCGGATGGAGCGCAGCGTAATCCGGGATTGTCGCAGCCGGCACGAAGGTCCCGGATTTCGCTACGCTACATCCGGGCTACGGCGCCTACTCATGCTACGCCTCCGCCTTCTCCGCCATCCCGACTGCCCACAGCGCGAACGCGTAGACGATCGCGACCTCGTCGAGGCGGTTGAAGCGGCCGGAGGCGCCGCCGTGGCCGGCGCCCATGTTGGTGCGCAGCAGCACCGGGCCGCCCCCACGCATGGTGGCGCGCAGCCGCGCGATCCATTTCGCCGGTTCCCAGTAGGTGACCCGAGGATCGGTCAGCCCGCCCATCGCGAGGATCGCCGGGTAATCCTTTGCAGCGACATTGTCGTAGGGCGAGTAGGACAGGATGGTGCGGAAATCTTTCTCGCTCTCGATCGGGTTGCCCCATTCCGGCCATTCCGGCGGCGTCAGCGGCAGCGTGTCGTCGAGCATGGTGTTGAGCACGTCGACGAACGGCACCTCGGCAACGATGCCGGCAAACAGCTCGCCGACGCGGTTGGCGACTGCGCCCATCAGCATGCCGCCGGCCGAGCCGCCATGGCCGACGATGCGTTTTGCGCCGGTGTACTTCGCATCGATCAGCGCGCGCCCGGCGGCGGCGAAATCGTCGAACGTGTTGGTCTTCTTCTCGCGCTTGCCGTCGAGATACCAGCCCCAGCCCTTGTCGGCGCCGCCACGGATATGGGCGATGGCGTAGACGAAGCCGCGGTCGACCAGCGATAGCCGGTTCGCGGCAAACGACGCCGGCATCGCCATGCCGTAGGAGCCGTAGCCGTAGAGCAAGAGCGGCGCCTTGCCGTCGCGGACGAAATCCCTGCGATGCAGGATCGAGACCGGCACCTGCGCGCCGTCATGCGAGGTCGCCATGATGCGCGTGGTGACGTAATCCGCGGGGTTGTGGCCGGACGGAATCTCCTGCCGCTTGCGCAGGACCCGGGTTCGCGTCGCCATGTCGTAGTCATAGACCTCCGACGGCGTCGTCATCGACGAGTAGGCGAAACGCAGGTTGGTGGTGTCGAATTCGTAGCCGCCCATGGTGTCGAGCGAATAGGCCGCCTCGTCGAACGCGATCGCGTGCTCCTCGCCGCTCTTGAGGTCGCGGATGATGATCGCCGGCAGCGCGTTGGCACGTTCCAGCCGCACCATGTGGCCGGCATAGAGCTCGACGTCGAGCACATAAACACCTTCGCGATAAGGGATCAGGTCGCGCCAGTTGGCGCGCTCGGGCGCGGCGAGCGGCGCGGTGACGACCTTGAAGTCGATGGCGTCGTCGGCATTGGTCAGGATGAACAGCTCGTCGCCGCGATCGGCGATCGAATATTGCACGCCTTCCTCGCGCGCCGCGACCAGCCGCGGCGGCGCGTCGGGATTGGAGAGGTCGATCAATCGCTGTTCGGAAGTCTCGTGGTCGCCGCCGGCGATCACGCAGAAGCGGCCGCTCGCGCTCTCGTGCAGATGGGTGAACCAGCCGGAATCCTGCTCTTCATAGATCAGGCTGTCGTCGGCCTGTTTGGTGCCGAGCCTGTGCCGCCACACCTGCATCGGGCGGTGATTGTCGTCGAGCTTGACGTAGAAGAAGCTTTTGGAATCCGCGGCCCAGACCACGCCGCCGTCGGTCTCCTCGACGAGGTCGTCGAGATCGCCGCCGGTTGCCCAGTCGCGCACGCGAATCGAGAAATACTCGGAGCCTTTGGTGTCGGCACTCCAGGCATGCAGGCGATGATCGTTGGAATGCCGGCTGCCGCCGAACTTGAAATATTTGTGGTCCTTTGCCAGCGCGTCGCCGTCGAGCACGACATGCGCCTCGCCGCCATCGCGCGGCGTACGGCAGTACAATTCATGCTGGCCGCCTTCGCGGAACTTGCGGAAATAGGCGAACGGGCCGTCCGGCGAGGGTACGCTGGAATCATCCTCCTTGATCCGCCCGCGCATCTCCTTGACCAGCCGCTTCTGCAAGCCGTTGGTGTGGCCGAGCAGGCTCTCGGTGTAGCCGTTCTCGGCTTCGAGGTAGCTGCGGATGTCGGGATCGAGGATCGAGGGATCGCGCAGCACCTCCTGCCACCTGGGATCCTTGATCCACGCATAGTCGTCGGTCACCGTGATGCCGTGGGTGGTGAAGGAATGCGGTCGGCGCGGCGCGACAGGGGGCGGAGTGGTGGTGGCGGATTTGGTCACACGATCCTCACGGTGCGGGGTTCCGCTTTATATCGGGATCAATGTGGCGATTGCCAGATGGGATGGGGTGGTTGGAAGCTCGATCTATACCCGTCATTGCGAGGAGCGGAGCGACGAAGCAATCTCTCCCGAGCGGTGAGGTGGATTGCTTCGCTGCGCTCGCAATGACGGTCCGGATAAAGCGCTATCCGTTCCGCAGCTTCGCAGCCGCATTACCGCCGGACATCGGGATCTGGTTCACCGCCAGCACCACGGCGAATGTGATCACCAGCATCGCGATGCCGAGCACCGCGATCGCGGCGAGGTCGCCGCCTTCGTTGAGGTCGTAGATCAGGACCGACAGCACCTTGGTCTGCGAGGTGAACAGCACGATCGCGGCCGACAGTTCCCGCATCACGCCGATGAAGATGAAGCACCAGGTCGCGATCACGCCGGTGCGCAGCAGCGGCGCGGTGATCTGACGCAACGCCTGCAACCGCGTCGCGCCGAGGATGCGGCTGGCTTCCTCGAGTTCGGGATGAATGGTCGCGAACGCCGCCTGCAATTGCTGATAGGCCGACGGCAGATTGATGGTGAGGAACGCCAGCAGCAGGATCCACAGCGTGCCGTACAGCACGAAGGGCGGCCGCGTGTAGCTCAGGAACAGGCCGACGCCGAGCACGATGCCGGGCACCGCGACCGGCGCGGTGGCGAGGAAGCCGAGCATGCGATGGCCGGCGATCACCTTGCGGGTCGTGACATAGGCGATGACCAGCGCCAGAATCGTCCCGATCGTCGCGGTCGCGGTGCCGAGGATCACGGTGTTCTTCAGCGCAAGTTGCGTCGACGACAGCTCGGTGAACACGAAGACGATGTTGTGCAGGGTCGCCGTCGACGGCGTCACCAGCGTGGTGGCGTTGGGCGAGAATGCGGCGTTGAGCAGCGCGAGGTAGGGCAGGAAGACGGGATTGAGCAGCACCAAAAGGCAGAAGCCGAGCGCGGCCCAGCGCCAGCCGCGCAACTCGACCCGGCGCGGCGCGCCATATTTGCCGCCGATCACCGAATAGCCGCGCCGTCCGAGCAGCGCCTTCTGGCCCTGCAGCAGCAGGATGGTCAGCACCAGCAGCGGCACCGCGGCGGCGGCCGCGAGCTCGAGCTTCGGCGGATACTGGAACAGGCTCCAGATCTTGGTGGTCATGGTGTGAAAGCCGGCCGGCAGCGCCAGGATCGCCGGCGAGCCGAACAGCGTCATCGCCTGCAGGAAGGCGATCAGCGCGCCGGCGACCAAGGCGGGCAGCGCCAGCGGGATCGTCACCCGCCGCGCCGTGGTCCAGGCATTGCCGCCGAGGATCGCGGAGGCGTCCTCGAGTTCGCCCGGCATGGTGTCGAGCGCATTGGCCACCAGCACGAACACGAATGGGAACGTGTAGCAGGAGATCACGAAGATGATCCCGGTCATCGAGTAGATGTTGAACAGCGCGTCGGCATCCTCGCCCGCGAACAGCCGGTAGAGCTGGTTGAGCAGCCCGGAATTCGGCGCCGCCAGCAACTCCCAGGCGACCGCGCCGAGGAACGGCGGCGTCACGAACGAGGCCGTCACCAGCGCGCGGATGGTCTGCCGTCCCGGCATGTCGGTGCGCGACACCAGCCAGCTCAGCGGCGCCGCGACGATGCAGCAGATCAGCGCCGACGTCGTCGCGATGATCGCGGTCGTCAGCAGCGGATCGAGGAAATCCGGATTGCTGAACAGCGTGACGAAGTTTGCAAGCGTTGGATGGCGGTTCTTGTCGGTGAAGGCAAACACCGCGAGCCAAGACAGCGGCAGCAGGATGAGAATGATGAGCACCGCCGCGAACAGCCACAGCACCGGGCGCGTCCAGTCGATGCGGGGTTTGAGGGCGGGGGAGGTGGTGGTTGTGAGAGTCATTCGAGATAACCTCCCCTCGTCATTCCGGGGCATCGCGAAGCGATGAGCCCGGAATCCATTGGGCCGCAGGCGCAGGTGGAGAAATGGATTCCGGGCTCGCGCTGCGCGCGCCCCGGAATGACGAGGATGGGTATGGTGCGACCCTCATGCCTCACACCCGAAACAACAAAGCATTGCGTCCCTCGGCCTCTGTTGTTATCGGCTGAGCGCGCGGCAGCGCTCGGGCGGCAGCGTCAGCCAGACCTCGCGGCCCTTCTCGACCGCGATCGCCGTCGGCGTGGTCACCCGCAGCGTGGTGCCGTCAGCGGCTTCCACCATGGTGTCGCGGTTCATGCCGAGATAGACCTGCCGCGTCACGATCGCCTTCAGCGTGTTGTGCGCAGTGGCGGGCGGGCGCGTTGAGAGCTGGATCTCGTGCTGGCGGATCGCGACCGCCGCGCTCTGGCCGGCGGTGAGCCTGGCGCCGACCACCGCGAGAACAGCGCCGGCGAACTCGACATGGGTCGCATCACGCGCGGTGCCCTTGAGCACGTTGGCCGCGCCGATGAAGCGCGCGACGAACTCCGATTCCGGTCGCGCGTAAATGTCCTCAGGGCTGCCGAGCTGGTCGATCTTGCCGGCATTCATCACCGCGATCAGGTCGGCCGTCGTCATCGCCTCGGACTGGTCGTGGGTGACATAGACGGTGGTGTAGCGATATTCGTCGTGCAGGCGGCGGATTTCGAACCGCATCTCCTCGCGCAGATTGGCGTCGAGATTGGACAGCGGCTCGTCGAGCAGCAGCGTCTCGGGGCCGACGATCAGCGCACGCGCCAGCGCGACGCGCTGCTGCTGGCCCCCGGAGAGTTCGCCCGGATAGCGCTGCGCCAGCGGCTCCAGCCTGGTGGTCGCCAGGATCGCGGCGAGCTTTTTCGCGATGGTGTCGCGGTCCATTTTGCGCAGGCGCAGCCCATATACGATGTTCTCGGCCACTGTCATGTGCGGCCACAGCGCGTAGCTCTGGAAGATCATCGACATGTTGCGCTGCTCGGGCGGCAGCGTGCGCGCTTTCGACGACACCACGCGGTCGCCGACGCGAATCTCGCCATCGGATGGTTCGAGGAAGCCTGCGATCAGCCGCAGCGTCGTGGTCTTGCCGCAGCCGGACGGCCCGAGCAGGCAGACCAATTGGCCGTGATCGATCGTGAGCGAGACAGCATCAACCGCGACAAACGAACCAAACCGCTTGACCAGGCCACGCAGTTCCACCGATGCCAAGCGATCCCTCCATCTTGTTCTGTCGCAGGGATCCGTGCCCGGCTGTTGCCGGCAGTAAAGCGGAAAATGATGACGACGAAAAGTGTTCGGGCCTGCTCAATAAGTCGCGGCAGCTCGTCGCCCGTCATCGCGCGTCCGCAGTCCCGTCATCCTTAGGAGCGCGAAGCGCGTCTCGAAGGCCCGGATATCTCGGCGTGCTCCGATTCTCTCGCGGCGCGAGCACGGCCGTAGATCCTTCGAGACGGCGCGCCCCGCGGCCTCCTCAGCGACTGTGTTCTTAGTCAAGCGGGTTGCCATGGTTTTTGATCCCTGAGCATGGCGTTTAGGATGGTGATGAGCTTTCGGGCTACGGCGATGAGGGCGACCATTTTGGGCTTACCGGCGCTCACGAGGTGACGATAGAAGAGCTTGAGCTGCGGATTGCATCGGATGGCCGAAAGCGCGGCCATGTAGAGAGCCGGCCGCAAGGTGGTGCGTCCGCCCCCGATTTTGCTCCTGCCTTTCCATCGACCGGACTGGCGAACGAACGGAGCCAGGCCGGCAAGGCTTGCGATCTGGCGCCGGTTGAGCGCGCCAAGCTCGGGCACCTCGGCAAGGAAAGTGCGCGCCAGCGTGTTGCCGACCCCGGGAAAGGTGGTCAGCAAGTCTTCCTTGTCCCGCCAGGCCGGCGAGCCGCGGACCAGTGTATCGATGTCGTTGTCGATCTCCGGCAGCTCCTTCTCGAGGACCTTGATGTGCCGAGCAAGGCTTTTGCGGACGCGGACGTTCTCGGCCCGCTTCTCGCGCTGGCGTTCGGCAACGATCATCTCGATGATCTGCCGGCGACGAGCAACCAGTTCGGCCAACAAGCGAGCCCGCTCGTCCGGAACAGGACGCAAGGCGGGCTTCACCGCCTCCACGAACCGCGCGATCACCGCGGCGTCGATCGGATCGGACTTGGCGCGTTGGCCAACCGCCTGCGCGAAGTGCCGGATCTGGGCCGGATTGATCACAACCAATGGCAATTGCGCGCCGGCCAGCGCCGCAGCGACCACCGTCTCGAAGCCACCCGTCGCCTCGACCCCAATCAGGCTTGGCGGACAGGCCGCAAACCGCGCAACAAGGTCTTCCAGGCCCTTGCCGTCGCGCGCCACGGCAAATGCCTCTCCGCTTGGACGCATATGCACATCCAACCGGTCCTTCGATACATCGATGCCAACGTAGATCGCGTCCATCTGCACCCATCCTTGCGCAATCGGGCTCGCCAGGCGGCCCTCGCGACTGTTCGGGTTCAATGGAACAACGGACGGGGCGCCGCGCTGAGGCACGGGCTTCAAAGCCCTTGGATGAAGCGGTCTCCCGTCCGTTACCGCACCGGACACTCTATCCGATCCAGCGATTCGAGACTTACAAGGATGACGGGATGAGCATGCTCATCCGTAGCCACGTCGCCGGGAAGCCTACGCCTTCACGTTCTCGCCGAGCCACTGGATGGCGGCGTCGGCGCCGGCCTTGCCGTGCGGGATGTTCAGCGCGGTGAGCGCGACCTCGATGACGCCGAGCGTGCCGAGGATCATCGGCGCGTTGACATGGCCCATATGGGCGATACGGAACGCCTGGCCCTGCAAATCGCCGATGCCCGTGCCGAGCACCACGCCGCATTTCTCCTTGGCATAGCGCTGGATCGCGGCGGGATCGGCGCCCTTCACGGTCACGGTCGTCACCGTGTTGGAGCGCTCATTGGGTTCGGCGATGTTGAAGCCGAGCACCTGGCCCTCGCCCCAGACGGCGACGGCGCGGCGCACCGCTTCGCCGAGCAGGCGATGGCGTTCGAACGCATTCTCCAGGCCCTCGGCGTGCAGCATGTTGATCGCCTCGCGCAGCGCGAACAACAGATGCACCGGCGCGGTGCCGGCATATTTGCGGTAGTGCTCGGAGCCTTCGCGCTCGGTCCAGTCCCAATACGGCGTGCGCAGATCGGCCTTCTTGTGGGCGTCCCAGGCGCGGTCATTGGCGGCGACGAAACCGAGGCCGGGCGGCGTCATCAGGCCCTTCTGCGAGCCACTCATCGCGACGTCGACATACCATTTGTCCATCTCGAACGGCATGCAGCCGAGCGAGGCCACGGTGTCGACCATGAACAGCGCGGGATGTCCTGCCGCCTTGATCGCCCTGCCGATCGCCTCGATGTCGTTATGGGCGCCCGACGCAGTGTCGACCTGCACGGCGAGGATCGCCTTGATCTTGTGCTCCTTGTCGCGGCGCAGCCGCTCTTCGACTTCGGCCGGGCGGATCGCACGGCGCCAGTCGCCCTTCAGCACCTCGACATCGGCGCCCATCGCGGCCGCCGCCTGGCCCCAGCCGATCGCAAAGCGCCCGCTCTCCAGCACCAGCACCTTGTCGCCGCGCGACAGCACGTTGGAGAGCGTCGCCTCCCAGGCGCCGTGGCCGTTGGCGATGTAGATGTAGGACTTGCCCATGGTGGCGAACAGCTTCGAGAGATCGCGCAGCAGGCTTTCGGTCAGTTCGAACATCTCGGCGGAGTAGATATCGAGCGCCGGGCGATGCATCGCCTGCAGCACCTGATCAGGCATCGTGGTGGGCCCGGGGATGGCCAGAAATTCCCGGCCCGCGCGAACGGTCATCGTCCTGTTCCTTTTGGGTAAAGAGCGCAAATCATGCGTGTGAGGGGTCAGGTCGCGACGATATTCCATCGCGGCCGCGATTGCGAGCCGAACGAAGCAATCCAGCGTTTCCAAAAGCGCGGGACACAGCCGGCTTATTTGTCGATGGTCTCGACCACGGAACGCCAGATCTGGTCCTTGAACTGGGTCGCGGCGGGGCTCGGGATCTGCTCGACGGTGCCGTGGTTCTTGGCGCAGGCCTCGACCAGCCGCAGCACCCAGATTTCGCCGTCGGTGTAATAGAGGTCGCCGCCGCCATTATGCCCGTCGAAGGTCGGGCCGACGCCGGTGACCTGGTATTTCGCGGTGACCATGCCGGCGGACTCGAGGTCGGTCGCGAGCAGCGCGCGTTCGGCATCGAGGTCGGCCGCGATGTGATGCGTCACCGCGCCGGTGTAATGGCTGACGCCGACGCTGCGGTCGAGCGTCGCTGCGCCAAGCCACACCGGGCGCTTCTCCTGGCCTTGGTCGAGCACCCGCCAGAATCGGACATGGTTGCGGCGATCCGCGCTCGATCCGACCGGCCGCTCGAAGGCGAGGTCCTCGCGGCGGTCGAGATAGAACAGGTTGCTCACCGGCGCATCCTTGTAGGGACGATCGAGCAGCACGGAGCCGACGATCTCGATCGAGGATTTCAGCGTGACCGGATCGGCCGGAAACCAGCCGGCCTCGTGCATCGCGCAGACCACGTCCTTGGTGTCGCCGATCAGCCCGACATTCATGGGATCGCCGGGAATGCCCTGCGCGGTGCGGGTCACCATCGGCAGATTGGCGAGGCCCTTCTGGTGCTCGTAATGCGTCCACAGTGCCGGCAGCACCAGATAGGCCGCAATCAGATAGACGACCAGCACGAACAGCAGCAGCATCTGCGCCTGCCGGAGGCGGCTGCGCCGGCGCACGGAAGGCGGGTTGATTTCGACGTCGGTCACGACACACGCTTCCGGATCAGTACGTGGGCCGGCCCTAGCGCCGCGTCTCGCGGCAGCCGGCGGCCTCGGCTTCCTCGACCGAGCAGAACCAGCGCGTGCCCTTTGATATCTTCATCTCGATCTTGGCGTACCAGCGGCTGGTCGGCTGGTGGAAGATGCATTCGCCGGAGCGGTTGACGTTGCCCTTGATGGTGCAGTCGGGCGAGGGCGCAACCGGGCCGGAGGCGGACGCGAGCAGGATCGAGTGCGCACTCTCCGGCACCTTCGCGGCACCGAGCACGGCGGTCTTCTTGTTGCGCACGCGCCAGTCCCACGGCGCGATGAACGCGCCCTGCCACATCCCGGCTTTTGCCTCGCGCGCGGCCTTCTCGTCGGCTTCGTAGTCACGCGAGAGGCGGGTATAGGCCAGCGCCCAGCCGCTCGCGACCATCCACTTCTGGATGTCCTCGCCGTCGACCTCGCAGCGCGCGATGGTGCGGCCGCGGCGATCGACCGAGCGCGCGTGGCAGGTCCAGCTCTTGTTGCCGGCATGCTTGATCAGCTCGTCGCGGGCGGCGACGCCGCAGGTCCAGCGCTCACCCTTGGTGTTGAGGCAGAGCTGATCGGTCGACGGCGCATCGATGCCGCCGAGCCGGATCTTGACGCTGCCGATCATGAGTTGGTCGCCGTCGCGGATCTTCGGCACGCCGGTGATGTCGGCGGCGACAGCCAGCGTCGGCAGCGACAGCAGCAGGCCAGCAGTGAGCAGCGTCTTGAGCATCGGCGTTCCCGGCCAGGTTATTCGTTCAGCGTTCAGCGCCCAGAGGATCGGCAAGGGAAAAGGATCGTCAAGGCAAAGGATCGTCAAGGCAAGGATCGTCAAGGATTGTGCGGGCAATTGGGCAACCCTGCCAGTGGTGTTGTGTTTCCGCCAGTTTCAACTTCGCGTCATCCGTTCATGAACGCGCCATTCGCAGTCCCGTAGCCCGGATGGAGCGAAGCGTAATCCGGGAAGCCGTGTCCGCGGTAAAGGACCCCGGATTACGCTTCGCTCCATCCGGCCTACGCAACTACGCAACGCCCGTCATCCGCTTCCTCGCCAGCGCGAGGGCCATCAGCACGAAGGCCGACGTCACCTCGGGCCCGCCGACCAGGATCCGCGTCGGCGTCTTCATCTTGTTCCATTCATAGGCCTCATAGGGTCCCTTGCGGCCGCCCTCGCCGAGGCCCTGCACGATGCAGTGCAGCGCGGGCGTGAAGGTCGAGACCTCGGCGCCAAGATGCGCCAGCGCCATCAGCGCGAGCGCCGCGTCGAACGGGTTCATCTCATGCGCGATCAGCTCGCCTCGCACATAGCCCAGCACGCGGGCACGGATCAGCGCAAACACGTTGCCGGGATCGATGATGCGCTGCGCCGCCAGCGGCAGCGCGATGAAGGCGGCGTAGCAGCGGCCGAAATAGGCCGAATAGAGCTCCGGCAGATAATAGATGTGCGAGCGCGGATTTTTGAACGCGCCGCTTTCGACCAGATTCTTCTGGAAGGCGATGATGCGATGCACCGTCTCCAGCCGGTGCGGCGTCTCGATGATCTGCCAGCGGACAAGGTTGCGGAACGAGACCTCGAGGATGTCGAGGTTCAGCGTCGGATCGAGGTCGTTGCCGTAGGGCCGTTCGCCCCTAAGGTTGTCGATCCAGGTGACGACGCCGCCTTCGTAATCGATATTGTCGTTGAGCGGCACGGTAACGCGCGGCTCGTTGGCGCCCGCGCGCACCTGGTAGCCGCGATAGAAATCCAGCAGCGGCTGCTCGAGGATCGGATCGTCGGAGCCGGCTTGTGTGGCGGCCGAGAACGAACACGCGGTGGTGTCGCAGTCGGGCACGTAGACGCCGAAGCCGAGGTCCTGCTTGATCTGGGAGAAGAAGCGCGAGAACCGCGGATGCCGCCCCGGCGCCAGCGCGGTGATCACCTTGACGACCGAGCCGTCATGCGACGGAACCTCCTCGGCGCTGGTCTTCAGGCAGAACGCCACCATCTCGGCGATCGCACGCCGCGCAGCACTTGCTTCGTCCGGCGCGGCAAGCCCGGTCTCGACAAAGCCGAGCAGCGCCTCGGTGAAGAATGCGTCGTAATAGGCCGAGCGGTGGCGGATCTGCACCGGCTCCCACATCGGCTCGGCGATACCGCGCCACGGCGGGTTGATCAGCGTGCGCGCCGGCGAATGCGCGATGAAGATCCGTGCCAGGCTGAACAGCAAGGTCGAATTCTTGTAGCCGCGTGCGTTGAGGCCGGTCAGTGCCATCAGCATCTCGCGCCCGCCGATGTCGGGATCGCCGATCAGGTTGAAGGCGGCATAGGTCGGGATGAAGCCGTTTTTGCCGAACGAGCGCAGCAGATGCGCGCCGGTCAGGCGGATTACGCGGTCGATCTCGGCGATAGCGGGTGGATGGTGAGGTGCGGTCGCGGCCGGCAGGGCGGGGTGGCGCACGCCGATGCCGTCCATCAGGTCAGCGACGGGCGCGCCGATCGCCGCCCAGTCCGGCGTTTCGGCGTCGCGCGCCGCGGTCAGCGCCGCGCGCAGCCCTGCAAGCCGGTCGGGGTCCTTCAGCGCCGGAAGCCCGGTGCGGCGGAGCAGCGCGCGCAGCGGCGGATTGCCGAGCGCGGTCCGGTAGAATTTTCCGAGATGGGCATCGCCGCCGCGATAGGCCTGCAGCACGGGGTCGCAGACGTCGTAGAGCGACGGACCGTCCTTCCTGGCGGTCAGCGCCCGGCAGACCGTCCCGGCGATATCGTGAAGGCTCATGAATGCCTTTCTCAAGGAACCGGTTAACGCCGCCGCCCCGGCGGTGTTTCCTCCGGTCCTCCCCCAAATCCGCAAGCCTTTGGAAAGCTACATGAATCTCTGCAAAACACAAATGTGACAGAGATCACGTAACGGGATTTTAACGGCGTCAATGGCCTGTGCCGGGCGGCAGCATGCCGCAAACCGGGTTGCCCCGGCCGTCCGTCCGGGTTAAGGGAGTGTTTGTTGCGGCGCCGCAAATTGAGATCAATCGACGGCACACACAGCTCAACCCCATTAAACCTGACCGCTTCTGACGCGATTAACTGGCGCGATTTCGTGCGAGCGCCATCGGGATAAAGATTGGGACTAGGAACGCTATGAACCTTAGGCAGCTTCAGATTTCCCGTCGCACCATCGCCGTTTGCGTGGCGGTGGCCGGCACGGTGTCGCTGGCGATCGGTGCCCATGCTGCGCTCAACAAGCGGACGCCCGATGTCACCAAGGGTGGCGACAAGGCTGTTTCCACCGAGTTGACCGGCAGCATTCCGGCCGGCACCTCCCGTCTCGCGCTGATCATCGGCAACGGCCACTACCCGGACGCTGCGGCGCCTTTGGCCCAGCCGATCAACGATGCCCGCACGCTGTCGACGGCGCTGCGCCGTGAGGGTTTTGACGTCGACGTAGTCGAGGACGCCACCAAGGACGACATGTTCCGCGCGGTCGAGCGCATGAAGGCCAAGATCCGCCCCGACACGGTCGTGATGCTGTTCTTCGGCGGCTACGGCGTGCAGGTGGGGCGTGAAAGCTACATGATCCCGGTCGACGCCACGATCTGGAAGGAAGCCGATGTCAAGCGCACCGGCGTCAGCGTCGAGTCCGTGCTCGACGCGATGAAGGAGCGCGGCGCCAAGGCCAAGCTCGTCGTGCTCGATGCCTCGCGCCGCAATCCCTATGAGCGCCGCTTCCGCGCCTTCTCGCACGGCCTCGCCCCGATCTCACCGCCGGAGAACACCATCGTGCTGACCTCGGCGACGCCGGGCAAGGTCGCCGACGATAGCAAGGGTGCCAACAGCGTGCTGGTCTCCGAGCTGATCAACAACCTCACCGCCCAGGCCGGCGCCGAGACCGCCTTCAACAAGACCCGCGTCGCGATCTCCCGCGCCTCTGAAGGCGAGCAGGTGCCGAGCGTGTCGTCCTCGCTGCTGGAAGACATCAAGCTCGGCGGCTGAGCCGGGCTCGGTCCTGCGCGGGCCTGGCCTGCGCATTCATTCCCAAAAATCACAAGCATGCTGTGTGGAGAGAACCCCTCTCCCCCAATCCTCCCCCGCAAGGGGGGAGGGAGCCGGACAGGCGTGCTCACCTCACACGCGCAACAGCGTATTGCTTTCATTGCAGCTCTACCTGAGCCTGCCACCGGCAGAAGGGTTCCCTCCCCCCTTGCGGGGGAGGGTTAGGGAGAGGGGTGACGCTTGCTCCGCTGCAAGACGCATCGCGAAGCCGTCACTGCTTTCCACCCGCTCGATCGCGATACCTATTTCGCGTCGGCGCTGGCGCCGACCGGCCGCACCGGATCGCCCTCGCGCAGCAGCGCACCGGCGCGGGCGACGACAATGTCGCCTTCCTGGATGCCGTCGCGGATCTCGACCTGTCCGGCCGACATCAATCCGGTCTCGACCCGCCGCGTCTCGACGCGGCCGCCGCGCACCACCTGCACCACGGTGCCGGCGGTGGAATAGAGGATCGCGGTCAGCGGCACCGCGACGCCGCAGCTCTGCCCCGTCTTGATCTGCGCGCGGCCGCTCGAATTCACCAGCAGCCGCTTGTTGCCGCCGATCGCGACGAACACCTGGCCGAGCTGGCTGTTCGGCTCGATGGTCGGCGCGATCCGCCGCACCTTGCCGTCGACATCGCCGGCGCCGAGGATACGCAGCTTCGCGGTCTGCTCGGTCTTCAGCTTGGCGATGTCGCGGGTCGGCACCATGCCGACCAGATCGTATTCGCTTCTAGTGATGATCGAGAACAGCGCGTCCTTGCCGGAGGCCGGGCTGCCGACGATCGCCGATGACGTTGAGATCGTGCCCGCCACCGGCGCCGTGAGGTTGCTCGTGTTGGTGCCGTCGGTCAGCTTCGCCAGCACCTGGCCTGCGGTGACGGTGTCACCGGGATCGGCATTCACTTCCGCCACCTTCAATCCAAAACGATCCGGCCGGATCTGCTGCTCGTCGCGCGGCAGCACGATGCCTGTGACCTCGACGATATTGCCGAAGCAGAATTTCGAGGCCTTCAGCACCGTGACGGCCGCGCCCTTAGGTATTGTATCCGCGTCGCCCGCGGCGGCTGCGGGCGCGGCCGCGAGCAGTAGCAGCGCGGAGACGGCAATACGGCACGAAAATCGCGGTGTCATTGGCGGATCATTCCCAAAATATGCGATCACTGATTAGCAGATGGCCGGGAGTGCGACCAGCGAAGACGGCGCCGTGCAATCGCTTGCTCCCCCCGGCTCACGCCTTCGCGAAGGGTAGATCAGGAAGCGCGTTCCCTCGCAGAGGGACTAGCCGATCGGCCCGTCGATCGCTGTTAGGCGGCTCACAGATGGCGCGTGCTCCTCGTTCCCCTGTTTCACCGTCGACGGCTCTCCGCGTTGAATGATATGATCAGTTGGAGTGGCGTCGGCTATCTGGCGCAGCTCGTGTGACAAGGCGAACATGCATCGACTGTGCCTGATTTTTCCATTCATGTTCCTCCTTGCCAGCGAGGCAAGCGCGTCCTGTGTCTGTCGCTGCATGGATGGAGAGATGCAGCCAATATGCGACAGTACGATTGATCTGCCACCAATCTGTCCGATGGCGGCATGCCCGATCGCGCCGCCGTCCGTCGCGCCGACCGAACCCATGCAAATGGCGCCGCTTGGCACAAGCCAATGCTTGCCGCGTCAGGTCTTCAATCCGGCCGCGCAGCGATATGAGTGGCAGAAGGTCTGTGAGTGATGCAGTGGGGCGCATTCCAGCCCAAACACCACGTGAGGCGTAGAGACCACCAACACGACAGAACAGCATCGATCCTGCGTGGTTCGTGGATGCAGCGTCAGCGCACGATGCGCTTCACCCGCGGCTTCTTCTTGGCGGCGGCAGCCGGCGCTGTGTCGTCCTCGGTCGCGGCTTCGGCTTCGCGCGCTTCGCGCAGCGCACGCAGGCGCTCCATGTTCTTGCGCACGGCGAGCGCGTCGCGCTCGACGTCGGCCATGGCGCGGGCGCCTTCCTCGGCGGCCAGCCGCTGGCGGTCGGCCCTGGCAAGGCTTGCGGGCGATGGGTCGGGCTTTCTGGCGCTCATCGGCATCCTCTTCAAAGCGCGATCCCTGCGTGGAGGGTCGCATTCGTCGCACGCGCTGGCGCGGCGTTCGGCAGGATCACGCGCAAAAAGATACGCGAAAACCCGCCCAATCCGTTCGGGACCGAGCGGGTCGCGACGTCATTCCAGTACATCCGTGGAATGACGAACCGGCATGATCGCGGCAAACGCGGAACGCGCTTGCGCGGAGATCATGCCGAAGGCGAGGCGTTTTCGAGCGGAGCGGTTACCGGTTCGCGTGAAGAAAACGCCAAAACGAGATCTCAGACGATCTGAAGGTTCTCGGCGCTGGTCTTGCCGCGCATCTTGTCGGTCTTCAGCTCGAACGAAACCTTCTGGCCTTCAGCCAGGCCGGACAAGCCGGCGCGCTCGACGGCGCTGATGTGAACGAACACATCCTTGCTGCCATCGCTCGGCTCGATGAAACCAAAGCCCTTCTGGCCGTTGAACCACTTCACAGTACCTGTTGCCATCTTCTCTTCTCCAAAATGCGCGTCTGCGCATGTATCGCGCAAAATCGCGCCGTCCATTCAACTGACGATGTCTTTGGAGGAGGGCCGTTCTGACCATTCAACAAGGCGCAACGGCTAATCGAATGGACGCAATATACACACTTTCCGCGCGAATGCAAGGTTCGGGCGGTAGCGGGTTCCCGCTGGCGGCCGGCGATTGGAGAGAGCGCGGATCACTCCGCCGCCGCCTCCGCGCTCGGCTCACCCTTCCAGCGCAAAATCTCCGCGGCAAGGATCGGGTGGTTGAAGCCCTTCACCACGAGGTCGTCGATGGCGCGGCCTTCGACGAAGGGCTCGACGATGCCGTAGACGCGGCGGCTCACCACGATCTGGTTCGGCCTGGCTTCGCCGCACAGGCGGGAGGCAAGGTTGGTGACGCTGCCGATCGCGGCATATTCCAGCCGCTGCTCGAAGCCGACCTGGCCGAGCGTGGCATAGCCGACCGCGATGCCGATGCCAAAGCCGAGACTATGGCCGCGATTGCGCCACTTCTCGGTGAGCGGGCCGATGGTGTCGCGCATCTCGACCGCCATCTTGACGGCGCGCGCGGTGTGGTCGGCGAACTGGATCGGCGCGTTGAACAGGATCATCACGCCGTCGCCGGCATATTTGTCGAGCGTGCCTTCATACTTGAAGATCAGCTGGCCGAGTGCGGCGTGATATTCGCGCAGCACGTTCATCGCTTCCTCGGGCTCGGTCGCCTCGGTGAAGGCGGTGAAGCCGCGCAAATCGCAGAACACCACGGTGACCTCGCGGCGGTGGCTGTCGAGCAGGCCCTCGGGATTGTCTGACGAGGCGATCAGCTGCGCCACCTGCGGCGCCAGGAAACGCTCGAGCTTGCGGATGCGCTCGATCTCCGTGAGCTGGGTCTCGACCCGCGCCTCCAGCGACTTGTTCCAGTCCTTCAGCGCTTCGGTCTGCTCGCGCAGCTTGTCGGCCTGCTCGCGCACGGTGGCATTGGCCTGTTCCAGCGCGTGGCTCTTCTGGTCGACTTCGGTGAACAGCCGCGCGTTGCGCATCGCCAGCACCGCCTGGTGCGCGAAGGTCTTCATCAGGCCGATCAGGCTCGCTGGAAAATCGCCGGCCGCCTTGCGCAGCACCACCAGCGAGCCGAGCACGCCCTGCTGGTCGACCAGCGGTACCACCAGCACGGAGTGGAAGCCGGCGCCGACCACGACATCGCGCAGCGGATGATCGGGCGGATCGTCAGGGGTTGCGGCAAGATCGGGAAACGCAAGCGGCTCGCCCTTGGCCGCGGCCTCGGCAAGCGGGCTGTCCGTCGCGTCGATCGCGCGATGCCGGCCTTCGGCCGCGGCGTCGATGCCGATCGATTGCGTCAGGTTGAAGCTGGGCTGCGCGGCGTCATAGCCATAGATCAGCACGGCGTCGGCATGGGTGATCTCGAGCGCGCGGGCGGCGACCGTCGGCAGCACGGCGTTGAGGTCGAGCGAGGAGGCCACCGCGCGACCGACCTCCTCCAGCACCTTCAGCTCGTTGATCGATTGCGCGAGGTCGCGGGTGCGCTCCTTCACCTTGCCTTCCAGGTCGGAGTAAGTCTCGGCGAGCCGCGAGGCCATGCTGTTGAACTGCCCGGCGAGCTCCTCCAGCTCATCCGCGGTCTTCACCTCGATGCGATGGCCGAAATCGCCGGCCCCGAGCCGCCGGGCGCCGGTGCGCAGCGCGGTGATCGGCACCAGCATGCGCCGCGCCAGAATCGTGCCGGCGATGATCGCAACCACGAGACCGAGCGCGATCAGCAGCGCGATGCGCACCAGCTGGTCGCGGATCGGCGACAGCGCCTGCGCGGTCGGCTGCTCGTAGAACACGTGCCAGCCGAGGTCCGGTGCTGCTGTCGCCGTCGTCAGCACCGCGTTGCCGTCGACATCCTTGCCGGAGGCGATCGGCCGGCCGCTGCGCGACAGCACCGCGGCGACCTGCGGCAGCGCAGAGAGGTCCTTGCCGATCTCGGGCCCCTTCGACGAGCTCGCCAGCACGTGGCCCCTGGCGTCGACGAGATAGGCATAGGCGGTGCGGCCGACCTGGGAGTCGCCGAAATAATCGCCGAGGAAACCGAGGTCGATCTCGGCGACGGTGACGCCGGCGTTGAAGCCGGAATGCTGCTCGCCGATCGACATGAAGGGCCGCCCCTCGCGGAAATACGCCGGCGCGTAGGCGGTGCCGCGCTCGACCGCCTCGGTGAAGCGCAGGTCGCGGGAGAGGTCGGCATTGGAGTTCAAGGTGACGGTCTGGCGCGACAGCCGCAGCAGCTCGCGGCCCTGGCCGCTGATCAAGGTAAGCTGGTTCACCGCCGGCACCTGGCCGAGCAACTGGGCATAGTCGGCGCGCCGCAGCTCGATGGTGTTGGAGGAGGCGCGGGTCACCCAGGAGATCTGCCGCTCGAGATCGGCGATCGACTGCTCGATGCGCTTGGCGGTGGCGTCCGCTTTCTCGCTCATCGCCTCGGTGAGCGTGGTCCTGATGCCGCGATAGCTGATCCAGGTCTCGAGCGCGCCGTTGACCGCCAGCACGAACACGACAAGGCCGACCAGCGCGAGGACGTATTTGGCGAACAGGCCGCCGCGCAGGAACCAGCTCTTGCCCTTGTCCGGTGCCTCGTTCATCCAGCCTCGTCCGTTCCCCTCCGATCCGTCGGATGCGCCACTGTATTGCTGCTGTTTAGCACGGATCGGCGGGGCAAAGCGGGGCCTCCCGTCGCATGGTTAGCCCTGCATACCGGCGGGGGAGATCCGGGAATATTCAGCGGTTGAACAGCTGCCGCAGCACGTCGTTCATCGCGGGATTGTCGTGCTCGGCGATGTCGGCCGGCGGAGGGGTGGGCGGTGGGGTCTGGTCAGCGGCCGGCGGCGCGTCGGGTGCGGGTTTGGCGAGGCTGCGGCTCGGGCGGGAAGCGTTGCCCTGGTTGAGGGTGGAGAGGCCCTGCTGCAGCAGGTTCCCGATGGTGTCGCCGAGCTGCCCGCCGAGCGGGTTGTTCTGGCCGCCAGTCGCGCCGGCAGGAGGCTGGCCCGTGCCGGGCTGTGCGCCGCCGGTCCCGCCGCCCTGCACGCCGTTGAGGAGGTTGGTCAGTCCATTCAGGCCCTGGCTCAGGCCCTGACCATTCGCGCCGAACAGGCCCTTGCCCATCTCCTTGAGCTTGGCATAGGCGGCCTCTGGATTATCGAGGATGCCCTGCATCTCCGGATAGATCCGCGGGGACACCCACGGCCCCTCGATCATCACGGGGATGCCGAGGCCGATCGGATTGCCGGCGCGGCCCTGGCCTTCGGTCGTCATCACGAGCTGCGGCTCGACCCGGAACCCGATCTGGCGGGTGTTGAGATCGATGGTGCCGACCCCGGTCATCTTCACCAGCGGCCCGATCAGGTTGAGATCGGTGGTGACGGCCTGGCCCTTGTCGAGCTTGAACGAGGCCGAGAGCTGGCTGAGATCGGTCGACAGCTCCTGCCCCTGCTGCCAGCCCGACAAGGTGCTGGTGGTGAGGTTGCGGATCATCTGCGCGACGTTGAGGCCGAGGATCTTGCCGTCCTGGAACACGACGAACGCGGTGCCGCCGAGATTGCCGACGATGGCGCGTTCGCTCGCGCCTTGCGAGGTCAGCGCGATCTTCGCCTGCATCTTGCCGTCGAGCTTGTCGAACTCTGCGAGGCTCCTCAGCACCGGCAGCGCGCGCACGCTGGCGAGATCGAGCCGCAGCGCGTAGGTCGGCGTGGCGGCTCTCGCATCGATCGTGACATCGCCATTGGCGGTGCCGTCATAGGCGCCGAGATCGGCAAGCTTTCCCTTCAGCACGCCGCTGTCGACAGATGCATCGATCGCCGCCTGCGCGAAGCGGCCATCGCCGACCACGAGCTCCGCGGTCGAGATGCGCGCCTGCGCGTCGACATAGTTCAGCCCGGAAAGATCGATCGACGCGTTACTCCAAATGTTGGTGCCGAGCGGCTGCGCCGCATCGGGTTGGCTCGGCGTCGCCGCGATCGAAATGCGCTGGAAGTCGAGATCGAGCTTCACCAGCGGTTTGTTGCTGGCGAAGTCGACCGAGGCCCAGCCGGTGAAGCCGCCATCGCCGAGCGTGCCCGACACGCCGTTGAACATCACCACGGTGCCGTTCAGGCGCACTTCCGCATTCGCCTTGATCGCCGCGGGCAGCAGGCCGGGCGCGTCGATGTCGAACTCCGCCGGCACGTTCTGACGCTCCAGCGGCCCTTGCGGCGCGGTCGCGTGGATCGCGAACTTCAGCGGCTTGTCGCTGGCGCGCGCGCTTCCGGCGACGACGATCTTGCGGTCGTTGCCGATGGTCGCATCGGCATTGAGCGTCTCGATCCGGTTCTCGACCCGGTCGCGCACGTTGGAGAACACGATGGTGCCGCCGCTGATGCTGATATGCCGGATCGTGATGCCGCCGCCCTCGGAGGCGGGCGACTTCGCCGGCGGATTATGGTCGCGGGTGCGCTCGCGCTGCAGCGGCAGGTTGATCACGGGCTTGACGATCGCAAGGTCGGTGATGTCGGGCTGGCCCGACCACAGGCTCGACAGCGTCATCTCGGCTTCGAGACTGCTTGCCGCGAACCGGGTGTTGGCCTCGCGCTCCCGCGGGTCCTGCAGCACGACGTCGCTCAACGTCAGAGTGACGGTCGGCCAGAGACTAACTTTGGCGCCGCCATTGATGGCGAGCGCGTAACCGGTCTCCCTCTCGACCCGCTCGGTGATTGCCGATGTGAGGAAGGAGGACGGGTTCCCGATCACGGCCACCAGCGCGATGATCACGATCACGGCAGCGATGGCGGCCCCGGCAAATCTCAGTGCTCTCATGTCGTCGTTCCAGGCCAAGGTTCCGCCGCGGAAGGGCACGGCTGGTCGTGCGAGATTATCCCGCAAACGGGACCTCGCTCTAACGCGGCGAAAAATAATCCGTTACCAGCATGAACTTATGTGACCTCTCACACACTCTTATGAGGGTGATTTTTGCTAACCGGGCGTCGGGGGACCGCTCGGATGGATTTGGAAGGCAATACAATGAGCAAACAGGCCGAATTTGCGGTCATTCTGAAAATGAACCCGATGTTCGCCGATCTCGGTGCGGACGAACTGGCGCGGCTCTCGGGCCTCTGCCACACCCAGCAGCTCGCCGCCGGCGAAGTGCTGTTCCAGAAAGGCGATCCCGGCGATGCCCTGTTCGGGGTTCGCCGCGGCCAGATACGCATCGAAACCGGCGCCTCGGACGGCAGCCGGCTCACATTGAACTTCATGGGATCCGGCGATCTGTTCGGCGAAGTCGCCGTGCTCGACGGTCAGGATCGCACTGCGGATGCGACCGCGGGCGAGCCGACCGAACTGTTCGTGCTGCGGCGGGAGGATTTCCTCGGCTTTCTCGAGCGCGAGCCGAAGGTCGCGGTCCGCCTGATCGAATTGCTGTGCCAGCGCATCCGCTGGCAGAGCGAGCGGATGGAAGAATCCGTGCTGCAGCCGTTGCCGGTCCGCCTCGCGCGCCGGCTGTGCGCGCTGGCCGAGGATTTCGGTTCCGAGGTGCACATCTCGCAGGAACAGCTCGGCATCTTCGTCGGCGCCGCGCGCGAGAGCGTCAACCGGCAACTGCAGACCTGGCGCAAGGACGGCATCGTCGACCTGCAGCGCGGCCGGATCATGCTGCACAACATGACCAAGCTGACGGCGGTCGCACGCAACGATTAGAGACCGTTTCGAACGAAGCGAACAATTGGTTCGCGCCAGGAGCGCGACAGACGACGAGCCAAGCGGATTGCATGCAACGCACGCGCGAGGATTTGATCCTCTCGCGCGCTTTGCCTGCGAATGTTGACGCACTCCTGCCTAAAAGTCGTGCTTGCATGACGACGCCGGTATCGCTTTCATCGGCCCGCCGGTCCTTGGGGTGACACCCAGCCTTGCTGGCCTCACGCCATCCACCTGCAAACCCCTGCGGTCTTTCCCGTTGACCGCAGGGGTTTTGCGTTCCGACATTTGCATTCCGACAGATGCGCGGCGCGAATTCGCCTACCGCAACACCACTTCGGGATCGGCCCAGCGCAGATACTGGCGTGGCGCGGCGCCGAGCTCGCGCTTGAACATCGCGGCGAACGCGCTCGGGCTCTCATAGCCGACGTCGAGCGCGACACAGGTGACGGCTTCGCCGGCGCCGAGCCGCGCCAGCGCTTGCAGCAAGCGGACCCGCTGGCGCCATTCCGCAAAGCTCTGTCCGGTCTCGCGCCGGAACAGCCGCGTCAACGTCCGCCGGCTGAGCTGGCAGCGATCGGCCCATTCGTCGAGCGTGAGATCGGAGCTCGGGTCGACCAGCACCGCCTCGCAGATCGCGGCGAGCCGCGGATCGGGCGGCACCTGCACATGCAGCGACACTTCGGGCATCCGGCCGATCTCATCGAGCAGGAAATCGACCAGCCGGCCGTCGCGCCCTTCGGGATCGTAACGCGTCGGCATGTGGACCGCTTCTTCCATCAGCGCTTCGACCAGTGCGGAGACCCTGATCAGCCGGCAGGTTGCCGGCGCATTCCGCACCCGATCCGGCGTGACATAAATGGTCTGGATCTCGACCTCGCCCCATGCGCGCGACTGATGCGCGACGCCGGCCGGAATCCACAGGCCGTGGCCGGGCGGCACGACGAAATGGCCGCGCTCGGTCATCATCGAGGTCACGCCTGCGGTCTGCAGGATGAATTGATCGCGGCGATGCGCGTGTCGCGCGCTCGTGCTTTCGTTCGGATAGGAGGCCGCCATCGCCGCGAGCGGCCGTTCGACCTGTTGCAATTGTCCGGCATAATGCGCGGCGGCTACGGGACCGGATTGCTTGCGGCACACGCGCAAACCGGCGGTGTCATTTCGTCGCGCTGCGACTTTCAAGTGTCGTGAGCTCCTGGTCGATCGTCGTTTTCGCAGGGCGCTCATGCATCTTCCGGGCCAGTTGGCCCGATCGCGATGGTTGTTGTCCCCATTCAGGTAGCGCGGGATACGGCGTTTGGCAACAATGCCTCACCCCGCGACATTCGCCGAAATCGAATGCCTGACGCGCGGCGACGGAGAGGTCCGATGAACAGACGCGAATTCACCAAGGCGATGCTGGCCTGCGGTGCAGCCATCCCGTTCGGCATCACGCGGGCGGCGGGGCAGACCCGCGGTGGAACGCTCAACACCATCATCCAGCCCGAGCCGCCGGTTCTGGTGACCGCGCTGAACCAGCAGCAGCCGACCCTGACGCTCGGCGGCAAGATCTACGAAGGCCTGCTGAAATACGGCGCCGACCTCAAGCCGATGCCCGGAATGGCGCAGTCCTGGGAGGTCTCGCCGGATGGCCTGACCTACACGTTCAAGCTGTTTCCCGGCATCACCTTCCACGACGGCAAGCCGATGACCTCGGAGGACGTGGTCTTCAGCTGCATGAAGCTGCTGGTGGAAACGCATCCGCGCGCGCGGCAGAACTTCGCCCGCGTGGCGTCGGCCGAAGCGCCCGATCCGCTCACCGTCGTGTTCAAGCTGAAGCAGCCGTTCGCGCCGTTCATCGGCTGCTTCGACTGCACCTCCGCGCCGATCGTGCCCAAGCACATCTACGAGGGCACCGACTATCGCAAGAACCCGGACAACGACAAGGCGATCGGCACCGGCCCGTTCAAGCTGAAGGAATGGGTACGCGGCTCGCATGTGCACCTGGTCCGCCACGACGGCTACTATCTGAAGGACGAGCCCTATCTCGACGAGATCGTCTATCGCGTGATTCCGGACGCGGCGTCGCGCGCGCTCGCGCTCGAGAACGGCACTGTGCAGCTGGTGCAATGGTCCGACGTCGAATTCTATGACGTGCAGCGCTTCAAGGCGCAGAAGAACCTCGAATTCACCACCAAGGGCTACGAGTATTTCGCGCCGCATCAATGGCTCGAGATGAACAACCGCATCGCGCCGATGAACGACAAGCGGTTCCGGCAGGCGGTGATGCACCTGATCGATCGCGAGGCGTTCAGCAAGCGCGTCTATTTCGGCAATGCCAAGGTCGCGACCGGTCCGATCTCGTCGAAGACGCGGTTCTATGATCCGAACGTGAAGCGCTACGAGTTCTCGGTCGACAAGGCCAAGGCGCTGCTCGACGACATGGGATTGAAAGCGGGCGCCAACGGCAAGCGGGCCGAGATCAAGTACATCGTGCCGCCCTATGGCGAATCCTATCAACGCGCCGGCGAGTTCTTCCGCCAGAGCTTTGCGCGCGTCGGCATCGACCTCGTGCTGGTCGGCACCGACATGGCCGGCTGGGCCGAGAAGGTCGGCAACTGGGACTATGAGATGACCCAGAATCTGCTCTACCAGCTCGGCGATCCCGCGCTCGGCGTCGCCCGCACCTATATCTCGTCGAACATCAAGAAGGGCATCCTGTTCTCGAACACGCAGGGCTACTCGAATCCGGAGGTCGACAGACTGTTCGACGAGGCCGCGATCACGCTCGACGAAGCCAGGCGGCAGGAGCTCTACAGCAAGGTGCAGCAGATCCTGGTCGAGGATGTGCCGGTGGCCTGGACGCTGGAGATCGAATATCCCATCATCTACGACAAGGCGTTCAAGAACATCGTGACCACGGGCATCGGCACGCACGAAACCTTCGGGTCGGTCTACAAATCGTGACCCGGCTCGGGAGTGCAGCGGCGATCGGGCTCCAGGCGATCAGCCGCATCGCCCAGCTTGTTGCCGTGATCCTCGTCATCGCGACGTTCAACTTCGTGCTGGTGCGGGCCGCCCCCGGCGATCCGGCCCAGGTGATGGCCGGGCAATCCGGCGCGTCCGATCCAAAACTGCTCGACGATCTGCGCAAGGAGTATGGGCTCGACAAGCCGTATTTCGTCCAGCTCGTGAGCCATCTCGGCCGCGTCGTCAGGCTCGATCTCGGCTATTCCTATCGCCAGCGCCGTCCGGTCGTCGATCTGATCCTCGAACGGCTGCCGGCGACGCTCTTGCTGACAGTCACGGCGTTCTGCCTCGCGCTCCTGATCGGCACCGCGCTCGGTGCGCTGGCGGGACTCGCGGCCGGCAGCGTGCTCGATACGGTGTTCACCGTGCTCTCGCTCGTGCTCTATGCGACGCCGGTGTTCTGGCTCGGCCTGATGCTGGTGCTGGTGTTCTCTGTGGCGCTCGGCTGGCTGCCGCCGTTCGGCTATGAGACCATCAACGTCCAGCTCTCGCCGGTCGCGCACGCGCTCGACATCATGAAGCACATGATCATGCCGGTGACCTCGCTGGCGGCGATCTACCTCGCGATCTATGCGCGCCTGATGCGATCCTCCATCATCGAGGTGGCGCAACAGGATTTCATCAAGACGGCGCGCGCCAAGGGCCTGTCCGGCACGCGGATCGTCGTCGGCCACATGCTGCGCAACGCGCTGGTGCCGGTCGTCACCGTCGCCGGCATGCAGGCCGGCGCGCTGGTCGGCGGCGCCGTGGTGATCGAGACGGTGTTCGCCTGGCCCGGCCTCGGCCGGCTAACGTTCGAGGCACTGCTGCAACGCGACTATCCGGTGTTGCTCGGCATCTTCCTGATCCTCTCGATCGTCGTGATCGCGCTCAATCTGCTGACCGACCTGGTCTACCGGCTGATCGATCCGCGCATGACCACGGGAGCGGCGTGATGGAGACGGCGCGCGCCTTTCTGCGTCATCCCAGCGGCATGATCGGGCTCCTCCTGCTGCTCGTCGTCGTTGTCGTCGCGATAACAGCGCCAATCGTGTTTCCGGTCTCGCCCTGGGAGATGGTCGGCGCGCCGTTCACGCCGCCCGGCGAGGACGGGCTATGGCTCGGCGGCGATACGCTCGGCCGTGATGTCGCGGCCGGCGTCGCCTATGGCGCGCGCGTCTCGCTGCTGATCGGCATCGCATCGGCGCTTGCGGCGATGGCGATCGGCGTCGTGATCGGTGCGATCTCGGGCTATTTCGGCGGCAAGGTCGATCTGGTGCTGATGCGGATGACGGAGTTATTCCAGACCATTCCGGCCTTCGTGCTGGCGATCCTGCTGGTCGCGACCTTCAATCCGTCGCTACTCACGATCATCCTCACCATCGGGGCGGTGAGTTGGCCGCCGCTGGCGCGGCTGACGCGCGCCGAATTTCTCCGTCTCCGGCACCGGGAATTCGTCGAGGCGGCGCTGTGCCAGGGCGAGCGCACCTGGCGCATCGTGCTCGGCCATATCCTGCCGAATGCGATCTCGCCTATCCTGGTAGTGACGTCGCTGACGGTCGCGACCGCGATCCTGCTCGAAAGCGCGCTGTCCTTCATGGGGCTCGGCGATCCCAATCTGATGTCGTGGGGCTTCATGATCGGCGCGGGCCGCACCGTGATCCGCAATGCGTGGTGGATGAGCGTGTTTCCGGGACTCGCCATCCTCGTCACCGTGCTGGCGATCAACCTGTTCGGCGAGGGCCTGTCCGATGTCCTCAACCCGCGTGTCTCGAGGCGCCGGTCATGAGCGACGCCATGCAGTCCAGCGCGCCGGTTCTCGCGGTCGATGATCTCTCGATCGCGCTGCCGAAGGGCGGCGACCGGCCCTTTGCGGTCGAGAATGTGTCGTTTGAGATCAAGCCCAACGAGGTGGTCTGTCTGGTCGGCGAATCCGGCTCCGGCAAGTCGATGATCGCCCATGCGGTGCTGCAATTGTTGCCGCGGGGCGTCGATATCGTGTCCGGCACCGTGACGGTCGCGGGGCAGAATCCGTCGAAGCTCGACGGCCGCGGTCTTCGGAACCTGCGCGGCGGCAATGCCGCGATGATCTTTCAGGAGCCGTTGTCTTCGCTCAATCCGCTCAAGCGGGTCGGCAAGCAGATCGAGGAGATGATCCTGGCGCACCAGCGGCCGGTGCCATCGATGGCGGAGGTTCGCGCGCGGGTGCAGATCTTGCTGACGCAGGTCGGGCTGCCGAATCCGCTTCTGCTGGAAAAGAGCTATCCGTTCGAGCTTTCGGGCGGCCAGCGCCAGCGCGTGATGATTGCGATGGCGATGGCCAATCGGCCTGCCCTCCTGATCGCGGACGAGCCGACCACCGCGCTCGATGTCACGACCCAGCGCCAGATCCTGCGGCTGATCGACGACCTCCGGCGCGAGCGCGGCATGGGCGTGTTGCTGATCACCCATGACTTCGGCGTCGTCGCCGATGTCGCCGACCGCGTCGTGGTGCTGCGCCACGGCAAGGTGGTCGAGCAGGGCGCCGCCAGCGAGGTGCTGCGCAATCCGCAGGCCGCCTACACCCGCGAATTGATCGACGCGGTGCCGAAGGCGCGCCTTGCAGACATCCATGAGACGATCGTGCGGCCGGAGCCGCTGCTGGAAGTCGTCGGCCTGCAGAAGACCTTTCGGGTCAAGCGCGGCTGGTTGCAGCCGCCGCGCGAGGTGGTCGCCGCGGATGGCATCTCCCTGACTCTGCACGAGGGCGAGACGCTTGCCGTCGTCGGCGAATCCGGCTCGGGCAAGTCGACGCTGGGGCGCATGATCATGAGGCTCACCGAGCCCGATGCCGGCGCCATCCGCTTCGGCGGCGCGGACCTTCGGCAGTTGCGCGGCGAAGCGCTGCGCCAGGCGCGGCGGCAGCTTCAGATCGTGTTCCAGGATCCGTTCGCCAGTCTCGATCCGCGCCAGAAGGTCGGCGATGCCATCGCGCGCGGTCCGATGGCCTATGGCACGTCGCGATCGGAGGCGATGGCGCAGGCAAGGAAGCTGCTGGTGCGGGTCGGCCTCTCGGAGACGACAGCGGATCGCTATCCGCACGAATTCTCGGGCGGCCAGCGCCAGCGCATCTGCATCGCGCGGGCGCTTGCGCTTAAGCCGCGGGTGCTGATCGCGGATGAGGCGGTGTCGGCGCTCGACGTCTCGGTGCAGGCCCAGGTGCTGGCGCTGCTCGCCGAGCTGCGCCAGGAGATGCGGCTCGCGATGATCTTCATCACCCATGATTTGCGCATCGCCGCCGAGATCGCGGACCGCGTCATCGTGCTGCAGAAGGGACGCATCGTCGAGGAAGGCACCACGGCCGCGGTCTTCACCGCGCCGCGCCAGGCCTATACGCGCGATCTGCTCGATGCGATCCCGGGCCGTGATTTCTTCGACCAGCCGGGCTTTGCGGCCGCCGCCGAGACGGCAAGGATCGATTCCGGCATCGACGCGGTATAAACTAACAATAAAGGGAGGTTCGCTATGGGTCATGAGGGCGCAGGCGGCAAGCCGCCGGTCAAGTCGCAGGAGGATCTTCGTGGGCATTTCGGGCAAGTGAGCCCGCTCGCGGAGAAGAAGGTGCTTGGCCATCTCGACAAGTTCTGCCGCGACTTCATCGCGCTGTCGCCGTTCCTGGTCATCGCCTCCAGCGACGGCAAGGGTCACGCCGATGCCAGCCCGCGCGGCGATGCGCCGGGCTTCGTCTCGGTGCTCGACGACAAGACGCTGCTGATCCCGGACCGCCGCGGCAACAACCGGGTCGATACGTTCGGCAATATCCTGGCCTCGCCCGGCGTGGGCTTGATCTTCATGGTGCCGGGGATCAACGAGACGCTGCGGATCAACGGGCGGGCCGAGATTTCGCAGGAGCCTGATCTCCTGACGCCGCTGACGGTGCAGAACGTCACGCCGATCATCGGCATGAAGGTGCATGTCGACGAGACCTACTTCCATTGCGGCAAGGCGCTGATGCGCTCGAAGCTGTGGAATCCCGCCGCGCAAGTCGAGCGCCACAGCTTCCCGACGCTCGGCCGCATCATCGCCGAGCAGACCGCAGCGATCGAGGTCGAGACCGCCGAGAAGGCGATGGAAGAGGCGTATCGGACGCGGCTGTATTGAAGCGGTTTCGAGCGAAGTAGATACCAGTTCGCGTGAGAGAGCGCGTCAGACAAGAACCTGTCATCGCCCGGCCTCGACCGGGCGATCCAGTACGCCGCGGCCCTTCGGTTCAAGCACTGCTGTCTCTGGAATACTGGGTCACCCGCCTGCGCGGGGATGACACCGCGCAAGGTGAGGGCGTCTGCGCAATTTCGGAATAATGGAAAATTACCCCTGAGTTGCCCGACGAGTCAAGCTGCTTTGTCGAAACGTGTCAGTAGCGCGTGATCTGTCGCCTGTTTGTAGCTCGTGAAGTGTCGTGTTTTTGGTGCCCCGGAACCAAGGGGGCGCGATGGGCACGGCATCCATTCACGAGGGTGTACGACGGATGCGGTTTTCAGATTTGCTGGAGCGGACGGAGGCCAAGGAGCTGACGCAGGAGGCGGCGTCGGAGGTTCTGGGGATCAGCGTAAGGACGTTTCAGCGCTGGGCGGAACGCTTTGAGGCGGAGGGCGATGCCGGGCTTGTCGACCGGCGTATGGGTCGGCGATCGCCGAGGCGGGCGC
>NZ_LFIP02000020.1 GCF_001189235.2 Bradyrhizobium embrapense | reverse complement strand
ATAAACAGGTGTTATCGTACAATTTCGACAAAGGGGCGAAATCAAATCAGCATTCTACATGTAATTGTACTTGGACAGCTGCCCCAAGCAAGGGCGAAAATACTGATTAGCTAGGGATTTCACGGCTTTTCTGACGCGGTTTGGGTGCTTGAGCTTGCGCCAAGACCTGGCGGGGCCTAGGCCCGGCGGGCATGGAAAGCGGGTAGGGCCGAGCGCTGGATATCCAGTGGATTGACGTGAGTAACGAGGCCACCTCAAGCGACCGGTGAAGCGCCATTGCTGCCAATGAGCGTTTGAGAGATTGCGCCGGGGAAGACGCCGAAGAACGTCTCGATCGCCTTGAGACTGGTCTTGACCTAGTCAGGCCCGAAGACGTTTGACCTGGCGCGGGTCGGCAATGAAGACCACAGCCACACACGTTAGCGATGAGATCAGAAAAGCAGCGTCACCCTTGAGAACATCGCCACATCCCTCTCACCGCGGTCGATTTTGGTCTCACCTCGCATGCCGACATCAGCGCCGAGCTCGCCATCGCACCACGGACGGGACTTACCATGAGCTCCGTCTAAACTCTACTCGTTTTCCAACAGCGGCCCAATCGGAAGATCGTTGCTAGTGCGCGCGGGCCTGCTTATTCAACGCAACGCAGGTTTCGTGATCGCGTTCCGAGGGCCGCATGCAAGGCGTAAGCCTCTCACGCATCACAATGCAAAAAAGCAGCAAACCCATTTTAATTGTCAACCTATTGTTGATACATGAGGGCGTTCAGCAACACGGTAGCTAAAGGCGATTGATTCTCGTTTGAACATGCGGTCGCGAATTTGCGCGTCTCGCGGCGCTATTCTGCGCGCTTTTCGCAAGCCAAATCGATACTTCAAATTCATACGACACAACATAGTTGCAAAGCACGCTCACTCATCTGCGGGTTCGCCGCCGCAGAGTAAGATTGTGCTCGTTCTTGCTCCATCGATCGATTGGACCAGCTCCGCTGGCAGACCTGTACATGTGTCTTCTCTCTAGCCTTGAGCCGCTGTCGATGAAAATTCGGATCTCTATTCGTAACCGGCGGCTTCTCAATCATTCCCGCGCAAGCACAAAGTAAAATGATTGTTGGTCAGACAACCGGACCACAGCTAAATAGCCACCCCACAACGCTTGAGTGGCGTCAAGAGCTTCCAGCTCGTATTGCCGGCGCGATCGATCCTGGTTCAGAGATCGTGCTGGAAGTTTGCATTCAGGTGAAGAGAGGTGCGCAGCCTCACCGCATCAGCGCCAGCCGCACGGCAATCGCGCGCTGCGGCACGATTGATAGCATGCTCTAGCTTGCCATTTCTTACACAAGGTTCGGCGCGCTTCAGACAGATTTGTCGCGAAACTACCAGCTCAGGCATCCGGCCACTTAGAGATCGGGAGAGGCCGTGAAACTCCAGCGGGTTTGACGGTCCGGGCGAATGCTAAGTGGTGGTACGAAGCTTGCTTATGGGCAGGACCATGTCCTCTCGGATCGGTGCAACACGTCCGCTTTGTACTGGGCTCAGGACAGGACGCTAGTGAAAGTTAACCAGCATGTCAGGTATCGCTGCCGCTTTTCTCTTGCCTTGGAATAATTCCCATCAGACTGTCTATGATCGGCTGACGCTCATGCTTCCGAAGCTGGCACTCCGCGGACAGGCAGGAGTAGGCGTCGCCGCCTTCATGCACAACAAAGGCATTCGATATAAAAGCGCGTCTCAGCCGTCACGAGAACTCAGTGCGGTCGGCATCGACGAGCGGGACCTGAAGTTCAATCCACATGTTGCCATCGCTCATGTTCGCGGTCGCACTCGCCGCGATGCTAAGAGCGACGATCAACCCGCCCGCAATCGTAGGACCAACACGCATCAATTGGCAATGTTTTTGGACGGAGCGTTAGCAAACGCCCCTGAGGTAAGAGCAGAACTGGTTGCACAAGGTCACACCCTCGGTCGGACGGATGTCGAACCGTTGCCCAAGCTGGTTGAACACATCTGTGAAAGGGATTATTGGCGGCAAGGCTTACGGGTCGACTACGAGAAGGTCTTTCGCGAGATCGATGAGCGCATAGATGGCGCTATCAGTGCGCTTTTGCTGGACGCCGAAGGAAATCTGATTGCGTTTCGCAACAGATATGGTCTGCGTCCGTTGGAGTTCATGCGGACGGACGACGGATTTTTGCTCTTTGCTTCAGAAAATTGCGCCTTTGCCGGGCTTCGAGGCGAGTCAGATCAAATCCTGCCGGGCTACATCAAATATGTGGATGGCAAACGGGGGCATTGCCTCGATCGTCGCGTCAGTGCTTCTCAAGAAACCGCCAAACTATGCGTTTATGAGGCCCTTTACCTCGGAAACCCGGATACGTCTATCGAGGGCCAATCTCATCGCGAAACTCGTTACAATATCGGCTTCTCGCTAGGTGATCTTATTGCGCAACGGATCTGCGCTGAGCAGGACGGAGATCCCGTCATCGTCTCGTCCATGCCTCATACCGGAGGGCCCTATGCTGACGGCTTATTTTCATCTCTGTTAGCACGCGGCGTTAACGTCGAACGACGTGAGGTCATCGAGACGCGGCTCTCTGAGCGAACTCTCATCGGCCCAACCAGTGAGCGCAAGCATCGTATCGCTCGCAAGTATCGGCTCGCTTCGACTGACGTTGGCAGACGCACGATACTCATTGCCGATGAAGCCCTCATTCGTGGCGATACCAGCCTGACCATAACGAATATGCTCCTTGCGGCAGGCGCCGAAGCTGTCCATTGGGGAATCGGTTCGCCACCTATCGTGGCTCCGAACTACTACGGCGTGGATATTGAGGCCATCGATGAACTGGCCTTTTGGCAGGCGTGGAAACGGCTGCCCGCCCAACAGCAGAAGCGAAGCCTGCTGTTCAAAGACATCGAGCCGCATGTTCTCCAATCGCTTGATAGAAGAATCGCCGCCGCGATCAACGCGGCAACTGTGACTTATTTGCCCTTCTCCCGATTGTCCTCGTTGCTGCCGCGGGGGAGCCAGGGAATAGACTTGTCGCCCTTCACATTCGAAATGCCGACTCTTGCAGGTCAAAGCCGCGCCAACAGAGATCTTCATAACCTTGTCGCTGACTACCAGAACGCTGCCTGAGGTCTGAATATCATGAGGCCGGTTCTTGTTTTTGATTGGAATGGCACGTTGCTTGACGATGCCAGCGCACTACTCCAAACGACGAACGCTATCCTGGAACGTTTTGGTCGCCCGGCGATCGATTTATACACCATTCGGGATCATTGCGATGTCCCACTGTCCATCCTTTTCCGAAGCATCGGGATGTCAGAAGCGGAAGTCGCAGCTGTAGATCGCGATGGCAGTGCAATCTTCCATGACACTTACGAGCCGTTGGCCGACAAAGCGGATCTACGCGTGGGGGCGCGCGCAGTACTGGAATGGGTTCGCCAGGAAGCGGCTTCATCCATCATCGTCAGCAACCATATAGTCGCACCTCTTGTTGCTCAATTGCAAAGGCTCGGCATCGATCGCTGCTTCAACGATGTCCTGGCCTTTGAAAGCCGTGCCACGCAGTATAAGACGATGAGTAAAGGGGAGCGTCTCCGGCGATATATGGAGCAAAACGATCTAAAGCCCGAGTCGACCTTCATTATCGGGGATATGCCAGTAGAAACCGATATTGCCCGAAGTCTTGGACTGATCAGCGTAGCCATTACCGGCGGATTTGTTTCTGAGGCGCGCTTACGAGCTGCGAAACCAGACCACATAATCCACAACTATCACGAGCTATTGCCAATCGTTCGGGCGCGTGGGTTTTTCCACTAGGCGGGTAGTGAGGGCGCGGCAACTAATAGTCCAATGCCGGCGAGGGCTCAGGGCTTTGGTCCTGCGTCTATTTCAAGCTTTCGGCCGAGCGCGACCCGACCGAAATGTCTTGGTTGACAATATTACTGGGATTGCCCGTGCTCTAAAGGTCAAAGTCCACGCGCCTCTTGACGACGGCACCTACTGGATCAAGGCCCATCACACGTGGCTTGCGGTTACGGGCGAAGTGAACTGAAACATCCACGATTTGGTCTTTGGTCCCACTCTCAACGATGAAAGCTAGAGCCCGTCACCATCGGCCACCCGGTCGAATTCACAGAACTGCGCTTGGCTTGGGAACGGCAGCAGTTTAATTGACCGCTTGAAGGGCGGACGCGCCTTCCTCCCGGAGCGCTCTCGTTGCGTTGTCATCGTTCACGAATTTCGACACGCTCACCAAACTGACTAGCCAATCGTGTCTCGAATGGCTAGTTCTGTCTCAAGCCCGTAAGGAGAGGATGTCTACCGCCGAAGCGGACGCCTCTTTGGAGCCGGTTTCTCGTGGCCGTGCGGAGGTGTATCCTATTCGCCCCGTGGGGCGGCGAGAGGATCATGCTCGCCTTCACCATCGCCGCCATCGTCCTTGATTTCTAGGAAGGCATTGGCAACGCGGCGACGGTTTACGATGGTCACCGTTTCGTCCGCGAGCGCCACCTGCCAATAGATAGCGCCAGTGTCCAGGCTCATCCGTCCGTAGCCCGGAGCCTCGGCCGCAAATCCGGCCTTGTCCTTGACCTCGTGCTTTGCCAAGCTCATTCGAACGTGCGAAACTTCCTCGAACAGCTCCTCAGTCTTTTTCATGTAGTCCCAGATACCATCCACAAACTTGGGATCAGGGATTTGCTTGAGCTGGTGAGTGTAAAAGCTAGGGGCCGACTTCACGAATTTGTGCCGGCCCTTGGAGACCTCAATTACATTATTCAAGAACTTCTCTTGCTTACTGGGTTTGACTGTAACGTACTCGTCGGCGGTCTTTATGATGTGCTTCGCCTTGGCTCGCCACGTCCGTAGAAACTCATAGACTGAAAAAATCCACATCTGGCTCATGCCGGACAGAAGCATCATTCCGGTAGGCGTTTGGTCCTCCTTGAAATATTCCTCAAGCACGTTCGACTCGATGACGCGAACGACGTCCAAGTCAACAATGGCGATGTTGCGAGCTTGCATCCCAAGCCACACGTCATCGCAAAGGGGGATACCGCTGGACCACTTGAGGAGATCGAACTCTTTTTCGCCCATAGCCTCGAACCAAGTTTGAATCTGCCACTCAAGGGTTGGATCAGCTGATTTCCTCGCCGCGGGCTTTTTCGATGATCGCGGCGCTCATGGGGATTCTGCGGTGATGGCGGACCTATGCTCGACCAAACTGTACGAAATAATTCGAGACTTCCTACCTGCAACCTGAACGATCAACCTGGTCGTAGACAAGCTGGGCTGAATGTTCGGTCATTGCCTTCACCTCGAAGGACCGAAACCGCTAATGTAGGTTCAAATATTCCTCGAACGTGATTACTGACAATCCATTTACCTTTTGATACAGAGACTTTCGACGATCATCCGTCACGATAGTATAGGGTCCGCAACAGGCGATGCCAGCAACACACCATTCAATGCATTGGTCATAGGGGCCTTTTCTTCCGAAGGTGGCGTTGCTTGATTCCGCAAGTGCCGCGGCTGACATGCGATGTTCTTCAGTAACCCGTTTCTTTGGGAAGTCGTGCGCTTTTACTAAAACCGCAGAATCCGGATAAGCTTTCGCGAATTCATTCAGCACACGATTGAAGATAAGGACCTGCTCGTCTTCCAGATCGCCGAGCACGATTTGAGCTTCGTTTCCCGATGCTTCAGACCATAAACGTACTGCTTGCAGGTCGAAAACAAATGGCAAGGGATGTTTAGGCATCCTCTCCGCCTTCGACTTCTATTGCATCCTCGGGCCGCGCTCTTGATGATCGTTGGATATAATCGTCTTGATATTTTGGTTTTATGCCGGACAGTTGGTAGAATTCATAGTCGTCGTAGACGCCACGCGTTTTAGCCTCGCCAAAAACCTCAGCGAACTTGAATCCATACTTTGCGAGTTTGTACTTCCATTCCTCTTGTCGGCGTCCGCCGCCGCCGGCAGAAATCTCGGGATCACCGTTCGACCGAATGAATCGCTGCCAAGCTCCAATCGCGGAAGGCCGGTAAATTTCTAGTTCTACCAAACGAATTACGCTTGCGTGCATCGAGAGCTTCATTGCTTTCGCAAAGCGACTAAGTTGATCGATTTCGAGGGTGGACGAATGAATAAATTTCGCTGATTGCTGCTTTACGAGCGCGGTAGGAGCTAGGAATTCAACGGCAAACTGATTGCAGGCCCGTTCGACGGCGTTGTTGATGACAAATGGGTCAGAGACCCCGCTCATTCCGAGGGCGCAATGAAAGATTTCGTGCGCTAGCGTAAACAAACGCCTTGGGGGAGACTGTTTTCGCGTATTTAAAACTATGACGTCGTAGTGTTTCCCAGTTAGACAAAACCCGACACCGTCCTTTTCGGGGAACGACAATAGCAATACGAAGACATTCAGCGTTTCAATTTGGCGTCTCAACCACGCAAACAAAGTCCGGGCATCTTTGGCCTCAGTTTGTAGCTCGAATGTGAAGCCTAGTCGTTCCCTTAGGTTTTTGGCTGCGGCCGAGACGTTGTTTGTGGTGCCAACTGCGGTTTTAAGGCTCAGCGTAGGTTTTGTGTTGGGAGCCGATTCGTCTGCCTGCAGCTGGATTGACGTAGCGAAGTCCATCCATTGCAACGTTTCACGCGCATATCCCGTGCGCGCAGGCTTGCTCAGCCGGAAGTCCGGAAAGCGCGCCTCTGGAATCGGGACAGTTTCGGCAAAAAGGAAAAAGTCCGGGACAATAAGTTCGCGAGAGAGCTTTTGTAGCAAACCCTCGCTACGCTTCGGTGGAGCTCTCAAAAAGCTGACCAGTTCGGATTCGCTCAAGCCGACTCTGGAGCTAAGTTCCGCACGTGACAAGCCGCGGGCGGTGAGAACCTGTTCGACGTTTTTCTTCAATGATGCCATTGGCGGTCCGGAGATTTCAGCATGACCTTAGGCGATTTTGCCAGCCTCGTGCAACTTGGGGTAGGGCTGCATGCCGGGACGGCTCTCCTGCAGTCAATCACGGAATTGACGGAATCCCCCTTGGAACGGCGGCTTTCCCGACTTCACAGGATTGCAGCCCTGAAGCAGCAATCGGGTCCAGCCGGCCAGGATCTCTATGACCATGCAAGTGACTTGATTGGCGACCTTGAGGTCAAGAAGGTACAATTTTTCAATGAATATAAGGAAGTTGTCGCCGTGAACGGCGGATTCGCAATCACTCTTGCACTCCTTTTAGCAGCAATCGCCTTCTTATCCGGCGCTGAAATCCACATGATCATCGGCCTGTTGGTAACCATTTTTAGCCTCGCTCCGGCATCAGTATCGCTTCTGTTTCTTTGGTCGCGCTGGAGATCAAACACCGAGATGTTGCGCGCTTCCATCGAGAACCTTCATAAGCAGCTGTTCAACGTGGCTTGAGATTGGGAGCGTGCCGGTCAACAATGTTCCTTTTTTGGGGCGAGAACGGCTTTGGCGTTGTGTGACCTGAGCTGGTGAGTCGCAATTGGTGAGTAGGTCGCCTAAACGATTGAAAAATATGCTTGATTGGCGGAGGGGTGTCCTGTCAACTACGCTGAAAGGATTGAGCCTTCTGAAATTTGGTCTACGAAAGCTACGGTCCCGGCCACGGCTAACCGTCGAGGGGCGCCTACGAGCTAAGGTTGGAAGGACGCTCGAAGTATGCTCGTCCGCTGGCAAGGGGTACCGAGACAGCGCGTCAGCGGACGGGTACTTGCGCGGATTTTCGGCTAGGGTGAAGTAGAGGTTCAAGGTTCCGCCGCAGCTCAACCGCCGGCTCGCGTTCTGGAGCTTGGGCGCCTGCCTCCACCGCACGTCTTGCGCCAACAACTATCGCAATCGCGCATCCTTTTTTAGCCGGAAGCCAATTTCCCTTCTAAATCAATTAATTAGATCGATATTTAGAAGTTAAATGCAAGGGTGGGGCCGCAACCCAGATAGTGCGGCTTGAATTTTTTGTCGAAGCGCTGTGAATAGCCGTTAGCGAAGCTCCGGTCCGATGCTCCGATTCGGGTGTAGGCTTCATCACGCAGGAATCAGTTGGGGTACGAGCTTCGGTGATCATTCGGCGGATGCAAGTCGAAGGCGGATTCTTGGACGGGCTTGATCTCCGATTCACCGACGGGCTGAACGTGCTCATTGGTGGTCGAGGGACGGGAAAGTCATCTGTAATCGAGCTTATCCGCTATTGCCTTGATGTTCGCGGCTCTTCCAATGAGGAAGATGCGAAGCAAGCGCGCGAACAAGCTCTTTCCGTTCTTCAAGATGGGCAAGTCACGCTATCCATTGATGATGATGGAAGCGATCTTCTGGTCTCGCGTTCCGCCAATGCCGAGCCCGAAGGGCTAGAACCTGGGTTGACGCGACCGCTCATCTTTTCACAGACGGATGTTGAGTCATTCGGACTCAGCGCACGGGGCCGTCTTAATATCGTTGATTTCTTCTCTGCCGACAGTTCGAGCCACAGGGCGAATGAGCGCAAGCACGTTACCCAAGTCGTGTCTCTCACGACTGAAATTCGCGGGCTACTCCGCGAGGCCGATCAGATATTAGAGCGGCTCTCAGGCATTGGCGCCATCCAGGCCGAACTCGCTCGCGCCGAGGCCAGAGCAGCGGATATGTCCAGAACATCGCTGCAGCTTGAACAGAAGCAGCAGCAGCTTGACGTACTCTCGAGCCAGAGCGCCAATCTAGCAGTTCAATTGGACGCACTGCGACGGGCGCAAGACACCGCTGCCGGCTATCGAGATGCAGTACTCGACACCCATATACTTGGATTTGGTCTTGACGAATGGCCGGAATCGGCTGGTCGAGATCTCCTACAGCCAATACGGAGCAATCTCGCCAAGGCAGAGAAGCATGTCGAAGAAGGGCAAAAGCTGTTAAATGCCGCCGTCGACCAAATCGATACCGTAACTAGAGAGGTAGAGAAGGCCCGTGCCCCCCTTGAGGAACAAGCGCGCGTTATACGGCGTGAAATTGAAGGTTTGAGAGAGGGGGCCGGCGCTGCGGCGAGACAGCTCGCGGGCCTTCGTGAACAGTCTTCTCAGCTCGAGGCTCTGAAGGCGCTGCGCGCGCAGAAACTGGAGCGTGCGAAGGCCGTGCAGAAGCAGCGTCGCAAGATGTTAGATCAGCTCGACTCGCTGCGAGAGGGGCGCTGCACCGAGAGACAGCGCGTTGCAAAGCTATTGACGAGGAGCCTGTCGCCTCTCATTCGCGTACGGATTCGACAATCTGCGGAGTTGGCGGAGTTTATCGGGGCGATCACGAACGCTCTTCGCGGCAGCGGACTTCGATATAACGAGTTGGCACAATCCCTCGCCGGCGCAATGACGCCTCGGGAGCTTGTTGAAGCATCAGAAAACAATGATATCGCTTTTCTAAGTAGGACAGCCAAGATCGCCAGTGACCGCGCGGAGCGAGTTGCGGTGCAATTGCGTGCGGCTGGTGGCGAGTCTATCGTCGGGGTTGCACTAGAAGATGCCGCAGATTTCGAGCTTCTTGACGGCGGCAATTTCAAATCAATGAAGGAACTATCCGTGGGGCAGCGCTGCACTGTTGTCCTCTCTATTCTGCTACAACATCCAGATCGCGTTCTGATAGTCGATCAGCCTGAGGATCACCTGGATAACGCATTCATCGTTGACACGCTCATTGGAGCAGTTCGTCACCGCTCGCGGCAAGGCCAACTAATTTTCACGACGCACAATGCAAATATACCGGTTTTGGGCGAAGCGGCGCGGGTGGTTCGGCTTGGTTCAAATGGGCAACGAGGGTTTGTTGTCCATGCTGGTCCACTGGATGATACGAAATCAGTCGATGGCATCACCAGCATCATGGAAGGCGGCGAGGAGGCTTTCCATAAGCGCGCGATGTTCTACGATCGGCCGCAGCATAAATGACGCCTGAGCAGTTCACCGCACTCATTGCTTCGAAACGATCTGCGGATCGTCGCCTTGCAGGCCGAGAAATTGCACTAAATCCGACCTTGGTCGAGCGGGCCGTGATCGAGGCCGCCTACTACAGCGAGACCGTACCCCAGATCCGACAACAATTTGGATCCGCATTAGAGACGTTGAACGCTAGCATGCCAATGGCGGCTGAGCCAGCCGCCGAGCAGGCTAGGGAAATTTACGATGAAGCATTCCTCAAGGCGATGCGTACAGTTACCGAGCGAGTGCTGCATCAACTAAACCCATTAATCGGCGATATCGAACATGCGGCTGCGCAAGAGGTGCCAGATTTCTTGAATAGCCGAACCAAGACCGCGATTGGTCAGATACAACTGCAAGCAACCGCCATTACCAAACTGTACAATGCCTCGAAGCCTGCCGTGATCGAGGAGTTCGACTTAGCGACAGTTGTTCGCAATTGCTTGCCGCACGACCTCGAACACCAGCGGTGCTTTGTAAGTTTTGCCGGCCCGCAGCCTGCGCTCGTGCAGGGGGATCCGTCGCTCGTAACTATCGCAGTGACTAATGGAATCCGAAACGCGATCGAAGCGTGCCTGCCAATTGCTGGGGAAGATCACAAGCCAGCTATTGTCGTCAACTGGGGTAGAACCGATCGAGACAATTGGGTGTCGATTATCGATGAGGGAATGGGCTTTTCAGGGAGCATCTCTGGCGCATTCGAGATCGGTACCAGTTCAAAAGGACACAGCGGCCACGGACTACCCGCCGCCAAGGCCGCGATGCTGTCGCTTTCGGGCACAATCGAACTCGTTCCGCAGAAAGATAGGGGGTGTACCCTTAATCTTAATTGGCCGATCATTTCCGTTCAAAGCTGAGGTGTCTTTCATGCGTTGCCTTCTGGTTGAGGATGAGCCCGCACGAGTTGCCGCCATCTTACCGGAGCTGAAACGAGTCTTCGGCGACCATGCGGTAGAAGTTGCAGAAGATCGCGATACGGCGGTAGCACGCGTGTCCGAGAGGGCGTTCGACCTCATCGTATTGGATCAACGAATCCCGAGTGCTCCGGGCCAATTAGATCCAGACGTTGTGCATGGTCGTGCGGTGCTGGAACAGGTACGTCAAGTCGCCCCTGATACAGTCGTCTATTTCCTCACAGCACTCCCCATGGGTGATGAGTACGTGGATGAACTCGTCGCTCAGGGACAGCTGTGCGACGTCTTTGGTGATCGGAAACCGACGCCGCTCGTCCGGAGATTCCAAAAATCTACGCTTACCCCATTCTTCGAGGCAGTCGAGCAACTAGCTGCAACAGCGAGAATCACGGACCAAATAGAAATTAATACCAGAGGGGCCGGCATTAAGCTTAGGGACGATGAGGCTCGGCTGGTTCGCTGCTTCGGTCGGCTACAAAGCGGACTATGCGTCGATGTCGAGGTTCTGAATGATGGCCTCTCCGGAGCAAGGGTACTGAAGGCCGAGGTCAAGAACAGCAACGGCGAAGTTCGGATGTCAGCTGTCGGGAAAATTGGCCCGCATGACGCCATTTTAGGCGAGATGAAGCGATACGAACAGGAGGTTGTGCGCTTGCCGGCCGGCACCTATGCCCCGCAACTCCCACCACCTCTTGCACGAGTGGTCGGCCGCAGAGGCGCATTCTACCGCCTCTTGGAGGGGTACGATCACTCGATGTTCGAAGTTCTGCGCATCTCCGATAATGATGCAGCAGTTTGTGCCAATGCTCTTAGGGAGTGCGAGTCAACTTGGGCCAGAAAGCCGAGTGTGAAGCAAGGCTCCATTCTCGAGCTAGTAAAGCTTCTAGTTTGGGAAGATCGTCTGCCGGCGATTCATTCTTTGATTGATGACATTGATTGGAGAGCCTACGAAGCGCGCGAAATAGCGGTGAACATGTGCACTCGCCATGGGGATCTGCACGGAGAGAACGCTCGGGCAAATGCGACACACCATGTCATGTTGTTGGACTATGGCTCGGTCGATCCGCTCCCGAGCGCCATTGACGCGGTCACGCTTGAATTGAGCCCGTTTTTTCATCCTCACGGATATCGCGACATGCTTCGCTGGAGGCCCGGCGACGGGACGATAGATTGGTTTGATCTGAACGCATTCGCGAAACTTTCAACAATCCCTAATTTCATCGCCTCTGCGCGCAAGTGGGCGCATGCTGAAGCGTTTGGCGATCGCGAGGTTCTCGCATGCGCTTATATTTATGTTCTACGTCAACTTCAGTTCCCAAAGACGGATCGTGATCTTGCCCGAGAGATGCTCTCAGGCATAGTTTCCCGTGGGCTTAAGATGTAGTTTTTTCGTCACACCTGCGGACCTTGGATTCATCCTAGCACGCAATAGGTATGTGCGAGATTTTGCGGGCCGAGAAGCATAAGACGAAGCGTCGACTAACGTGCCGAGATTGTAAGACGTTTAAAGTCGATCCGGGAGTGAGCAGTAGGTCATCGCGCCTCGTAGGTTGGCCGCACTGGCGGCCTTGAGGTCGTCCAAGCACATAGCTTGCTAGGTTTCGACGACTCGTAGTCAGTGTTAGCTCCGCCTTTCCATCGCGAACCTGTGTCGCCCCACGTTGCCGGCGACCTTGACTCTACGGCTTAGCCAAACCATGCTGCAACCATTGGGGCTTGGCGACCCCATGATTGTCAAAACGGTTGTGGTTCTTTTTCGTCTGGACGACCACTGCTAGCTCCGCACCGATTTCGGACTTTCCAAACGATTCGTTTAGACAACCGCGTTTCTCGGACAGCGTCGGCGCCGGGGAACGGTAAAATTGATTTGGGCGAGCTACATATGCCGATCGAACTTCATGAGCGATTGTCTGAATTCTCTTACGGGTATGGCGTGACCCGAGAGGTGGAAAAGAGATTGGAATCTGCCGGGCTGTTCACGGTCCCATTTTTGCCGAGCTTGATGCACGAAGCCTCGCTCGGCTTCGATGTCGGATTTGATGTTCAAGGCGCCGCGCTGATGCTCCAATTCAAGCTCGGCCAGGCCCTGCGGCGCTTCGTTCCGGCCCCGCGGCCCAAGCTTGGTCAACCGTTCTGGAGATATCACATTGATACTGCTGAGCCAGATGGTCAGTTCGAGCTGCTTCTAAAGGCTGAACAAGACGGTGCCGACGTTTTCTACGTTGCACCGATCTTCCACGACTGGGAAGAGTATCTGGGCCACTACGAACGTAACGAGGTCCTGGAGAATTCGCTTATTGTAACGCCGGGTGGCATTCGTTCGGTTCTTCAAGGTAACGGCATCTCGGATGGAGCACACAAGATCGTCTATGATGCAACACGTGCCTACGTCTGCTCTCGGCCGCTGCCACTCGCTACCGTGGGTGCTAGGGACATAGCCCATAAAGTAGCGACTCGTTTGGAGGTTCGAAAAATTTCCCTTGGTGAAGTACTGGAGCGAATTCTTGCGGGTTTTGAGCGAAGGGAGGCGGTCCGCCAACCTTTTCGGGATCGGCGGCAAGATTCGGAACGTATTGCTTATCGAATAGCCTCGGACGAGGGCCGGAGCACCGCGCTTCGTCAACAACGATTGAGCAGATTGCGGGCTAGCGGACGGAGCCGGGAAGAAGCCGTTGCTCTTTTGGTGGGAGCAGAGGCATGGTCTATGGGTGCTCAGCTCATCTTCGTGAATCGCAAATAGCGATTAGGGAGACGCAATCATTATCGGCGCGCACTTCGCCTACATGGATTGGCAGCGTCGACCGCATGCCCGAAGCTTTGCTCGCGTTTTCGATGCCTGCTTGGCGCAGAAACTCGGACAGGTTCTTCTTGCAGTAGAGTTTCAGGTTGTCAGCGGCAGCTTCAAATGGAGCTTTAGGTCGGGTGGTATCTTCACGGAGACGGTCGGCCAATCAGCCATGAGCGCCTCCGATAGGAGGCTTTGTGGCTGCTGTATTGGCCGTCATAATTCGCTTTGCGGGAATCTGATCGGCTGACGGACTGATGGGTCACGGCCTCGATCTCGACGCCTGTTGTCGCCCCGCGTCTTTCAGCAAGCTCGGTATCGAACACAGCCATCGGGGAGTGGGCTTGTTGAAGCGTCCGAAAGACGGGAGCTGTGCACGACATTCCTTGCTGGAACTGCGATCTGGAAATGGGGGACAGGTGTGATACCTCCGGCTCAGAGGCTCCTGCGTTGGGCGCTCGCTGCGGGGATTGGGTTCGGATATTGGCGCGGGTTCTTCAGATAACTATCTTAGCAGCGGGTGCCCAGGCGGCAAAAGTCTCAGGTTCGAGCCTTGCTGCTGAATGAACCACGCCTCGCGAGATGTGAAACCGGGGCAAAGTATTTCCACGACGACAGGCCAACGGTGCGATTGGGCAAGCGTTCTTGAATGAAAAAACAAGGCAATGCCCCTCTGGTCAAGCGGTTGCTCAAGCTCTTTGAACACCGGAAGATTGGGTGGAGCGCTAATGACCTGGCTGACCCATGCCAACTGACCGTAGTCCTCGGTTTCCTCAACAACAGCGGTAATCCACGGCGGCCCGTGCTGTATTCCGATGCTAGATGAAATGCCCACCCTGACCATGGCGTAGTGGGCCGGTTGCGGGGATTGATTGCCGAGAGTGCCAAGCAGGAGAACAGGCTTGGAAATCTCCTCGTTAGCCTTGTAGTCGAAATGAGTACGATCACGCTTATCGAGGAAAGAGAACCTGACGTAAAGGTGAGGCGTAGTGGACCGCCGCATGATGTCGCGGATCTCGTAGTCGTGCATCGGCACGGACTGAAAATTGAAGCGCTTGTAGTATTTTCCATCCGGAGCCTGATGTGGACCGATTTGCGACTGGTGGACCGAGATAACGTAGCCATATTTTCCGGTTTCCATATCGATGCGTTCGATCCGGAAGCCATCCATGCGAGGCTGGACCTTCGAGTTCAATATCTGCTCGATCCATTCCTTGGTAATCTTTGGGTCAACAACTCCGTCATCGACCTTTGACGGCTTGCCCGCGCTCTTGTCTTCCTCGATGCCGTAGATGAGCAAGCCGCCCGCGGAATTGGCAAGGGCACTTACATCCTTACATAGCTCGTCCGGTTTACCGCCTTCTCGGGACAACGAAAGGGAGGCCTTATAGTCGAGGGTCAGGCTTTCCTCTATACCTTCATCAACAAGCCGCTGAAGGTCGGCTTTCTTCGACATATTAAGCATGAGCAGTCCTCACGAAATCAACCCTTTGAGCGGCCGACATTCGCCGCCTGCGTGAATCATCGCGTGGCAGTTCGCGCAAACGATGGCGAGGTCGTTAAGAGTTACCTTTCGGCCGGTCTTCGGAGCTTTGTGTAGCGGGATAAGATGATGGACCTGGGCATAACCCTTTCCAACGGCCCCGTAGCGTTTCTCAAAATCAAATCCGCATTTTGGCACTTCGCAAACCAGCTTACCGGTTCTTGCCAGTGCGTCTTCGATCTTGTGACGCCGCATTGAGTCTTCACGACGGCGATGCTGAACGAAACGCTTGCGCTTCTGTCCTTCAAATCCCGCTAGCTCGATATCATCCGCGCTAATACTAACCGGGACGGGCTCCGCGCCGCGGACGATCGTGCATTTTGAAGTGGCAATATCGTACTCGGTAACCGCCCAAAATGCGTCGTCGAGCAGCCTCGCCCGGACGCTCCCGCCATCGCCTTCAACGACTATAACCTTTAGCGGAAGCTGGTGGCTGTAGGCCTACCAAACGCTCTGGTCGAAATCGTCGGAACGTTTGTTCCACGTGCTCGAACCTGGCTCGGTACGATAGGCTCTTTTGCCAGTCCTGTTGACCTCAAAGTAGAGCTGGGAGCCTTTCTGCTTGAGGCCTTTGTACCAGAGGCAGACCACGAAGAATTCGCCGGGCTGCCGGAACGACCAGTTGTAGCAATACTTCGGGTTTGACGCCGCGCGCGCCGCGCCGCCTTTCATGTCGGCCCACTTACCGACATCCATGTCCAGGGATTTCAGGATATCGATTACAAGCGGCTTCTGTGTCGGCCGCAGGTCTTCGCGTGTTTTCATGGCTGGGCGATGATTGATTTGAACCGATCGTAGGTTATTCCGTCCGGCGCAGCGTCCAAGAATGAGCGCATCGCTGCGGCATTCTCGGCGCGCTTCTTCATAGCTTCGTGCTCGACTGCCTTTTGCCTGACGATGCGGGCACCTTGCGGTTCTTCCAACCAAACGTTCTCGACGGCGACGGCCGCAGGCGTTTTGGTCAGGTGATAGGTGTATTTTCCAATCCGTCGAAACGGAAAATCCTGAATGAGAATGTCGCCCGGCGGATTTAAGTGAGGACGTTCGGGTCTCGCTAGGGTCAGATCGGTCTTCCTGCCCTCGTGTTCGAGCCAGGCGTGGGACATGAACACATCGTCGGTTCCGTCGTTGACGTACCCAATCACAGGTATCGTCTTAATGTCCTTTTCCAGAAGGTAGAGGTGGAGAAAGTAAGTGAGCCGGTAGCACATCCCAGTTGCTTCAGACGGGTCAATAAAGTTCGTTATGAGGCGTCGCGCCACGTCGGCGATCTGCTTTTCCTCGGGGGACAGGGCCTCAAGCCATTTTTGGACTTCCGCATGCCGGCGCTTCGCCTGTCCCATGATTCTCAACCCTCAAAAGCTCGATCATAACGCAGGTTGAGATGGCAAAGAAGGCTGCCCTGGTCGAAGAAGCGCAAGGCGGGGCGCCCACGGCTTCCACGGATGAGCAGACCGCTCACATCAAGGCTATGCTTCTCAAAAACTCCTACTGGGGTAGACCATCCGGGACAGGTCCTGGCTGAGCACCCGATATGTGCGGCACGACGTACCTGTATGGAGATTTGCTGCTGAATGACTTCAGCAAGCAATACACGCGCACTTGAACGGGCTGACCTACGTCTTCCGCGTGAAACATCTTTCCGCCACCTCAGGCGCGATCCGTCAGCTCCAGTTTCGCCGCGTCCACCAACTGAAGCAGATAAACCTCAATCTAGGCTACCGGACACGTCGCGTACTGCTGATACCGTAGATTTGGACCGTAGCTTTTCGGCTAACTATCGCGAACCGCAATAATATCAACGCCGTGTAGAGGAAGGGGTGGGATTCGAATCCACGGGCAACCGCTCAACTTCCATGTTCCGTGCTCCGATTCAGTTCACGATTAATGCGATCTTTAACCCGTCGGACTGCAAGAAGTTGCAGCCTCGTTCGGGTCTTGCCACTGATCCTCTTGCTATCGACCTCGAAACTGTAGCGCCACTCGCCGGGGTGCACTTCTCGAATGCTGAATTGGACACCTCTATGTTGCATGAATGCTTTCAACCACGATGACAGACGTTGCAGCTACAGCCGGCGTCGTCGAGCTGCAGATCGCTGTAGGAATTCCTCAATCATGAGAGCGCCGCCTCGACATCGAAGAGGACCGCCGATCCGCTTGGACCGGCGGCCAAGTCAAGGGAGGAAACGCCCGCAAGGGCAGCGGTAGCGAGACTACCGCCTAGGCACCGCCAATCTCTTGGCGGATCTCGAATAAAGGTTTACGAGGAAATCAGAAGAAACCCACCTCTCCCAATGGAGGTGATACGAAGGGGCGATGCGTCACCAGGTAATTCAATTGAGGCTGTACCAAAAGAGAAACTTGCGTACGCAACGTACTGTTTGGGTGTTTTCGTTGTCTCGTTACGTCTTGCACCTGGCTCTGCCAAGCGATTCGCGGATACCTGCTCGCCGTTCGATAGAGTCTCCGACCTCACACTTTGAAATTGGCGGCTAATCGCAAGAAATTCCTAAATAGCACGGGCCCTTGTTGAGTAAGGACTGACTCCGGATGGAACTGCACGCCATGGGTTGGATGATGCCGATGCGACAGGCCCATGATCTCTCCTTCATCTGAGCGGGCTGTCACCATGAGACTCGGCGCGTGTGATTGATCGAGTTCGACCGCTAGAGAATGGTAGCGCCCGACACAAAATGACGACGGGATTTCCTTGAACAACCCACGACCATTGTGTCTTATCAACGAGACTTGGCCGTGCACGGGACGATGTGCACGCACGATCCGTCCGCCGAAAACGCTTCCAATACACTGGTGACCGAGACAGATACCAAGGATTGGGATGCGTCCCGAGAGTTCCCGGACAGCCGCGTTGGATATGCCAGCCTCCCTTGGCGTGCAGGGGCCGGGCGATATGACGATTGCACTAGGCTGGAGCCCACCGAGATCAGCTACGCTAATCGCGTCATTGCGAACCACTTCCGTCTCTGCACCAAGCTTGCGGAAATAGCGCGCAATGTTGAATACGAAAGAATCGTAGTTGTCGATGATGACAATCAAAGTGCACCGGTTGGATCGACACCGAAGGCTTGGAACAGTCGTTCTGCCTTGGCAAGCGTCTCTTCATATTCGGCTTCAGGATCCGACATCGCCGTTATTCCGCCGCCTGCGTGAAACACAGCCGCGTCATCGTCGATCACGACAGTGCGGATCGCAATGCTCGTGTCCATGTATCCATCGAATCCGATGAAGCCGATCGCCCCGCAATAGACCTCTCGTGCCGCTTTTTCGATGTCCGCAATGATTTCCATTGCTCGCACCTTTGGAACGCCGGTCACCGAGCCGCCCGGAAAGCAGGCGCGAAGCAGACTGACGGCGTCTTGGTCTGCGCGCAGCGCGCCTGCGACCACCGACACAAGATGGTGCACGGAGGCATAGGATTCCAAGTTGCAAAGAGCTGAAACTTCGACGGAATCGTCGGTACAAACGCGTGACAGATCGTTGCGCAGCAGGTCGACGATCATAATATTCTCGGCGCGATCCTTCTCGGACGCGAGAAGGAGCTCGGCACGGTGCATATCTTCCGCGGCATCCGCGGAGCGTGCGATTGTGCCCTTGATCGGCCGTGTTTCGACCTGCCGGCCCTCGAGCCGCAGAAATCGCTCAGGAGAGCTCGATGCGATCGTCAGCGCGTCATATCGTAGGAGGGCTGCAAACGGGGCTGGGTTCAAAGAGCGGAGCTGGCAATAAAAGGTGAGCGGATCGAACAGGGGGGAGACCTTGGCACTGAAGCGTTGTGCGATGTTCGCCTGGAATATATCTCCAGCCAGGATTAAATCGATGACACGCTGGATGGCCGCTTTGAACCCTTCACGGCTAAAATTCGAATGCCATTGGCCTGTGGTGCTGGGGATCACAATCCGCGGCGACTTTGGCCTGGCAAGCAGTGCCGCAACCTCATCGGCGCGACGACGTGCGCGCTCGGCCCGTCGAGTGGACTCCTGCTCCGGCCAGCCGGTCGAGACGATCCAACACTTCTGATCGCGGTGATCGAAGCTGATCACTACATCATAAAAATGCAGTATTGACTGAGGTAACCCGAGACCCGCAATTGACGGTGCCGGCAACTCCTCCAATGTTCGGTTCAGATCGTAGGCAAGAAAGCCGGCTGCGCCGCCCTGGAATGGGGGAAGATCCGGGCGATGCGCTTCTTTGTATCTGGCAAGTAGCTCGCGGAGGGCCTCCCATGGATTCCCTATAAGTGCCTGTCCATTCCAACTTGCCTGTCCATCGGCGACGAAATAGGTACCGAACGGCTCGCAAGCCAGGTATGAGTAACGTCCGAGCAGCTCATGCTCTGCGGCGCTATCGAGAAAGGTAAGCTGCGGCCGCTGCGCAAGGCAGCGCAGCGCCTTGATCGGCTCGATCCATGGCAACTCGCAGACGTGCATAGGCTATCTGCTACGACGACCGGCAGGTCGTGAGGTTCGCGCCCAATTGCCATCCCAACGAGGGCTATTTCCGCCCGACACGTACAAAGTCCTGTACCTGATCATCGAGCTACTCACGACCAACCGGTCCGCTGCGCCGAGCGACTTGCCCTAGGCCTGCCGTTCCAGCGAAATGTACGTCTGTCGACAACTCATAGTCAGCGGCAAAGCGCGACTCCCGGAGCGGCCGTACGCATCGGATCGCTTCTTGATATAAATGGTGCGCTTTGTACGCAGCGAGATCCGCCTCACTGTCGAATTCACCATACACCACGACATCGATATCATTGCCGAGCTGGTCGCTCTTGCGGTTGCGGGCAATCTCGAGCCGGCGCGCATAGGTGATCGAGGTGAGAACCGATAGACCTTCGATGATTCGGTCGAGGTCGGCTTTTTCCTTGGCTGTGAAGAAGACGATATGACGGATCATGGTGGCCGCAAAAGTGACGCCGCAACTTTGTCCCGTTCTTATCTCGGGATTTAGCCCGAGGCAATGCTGACGGGCTTCGATAGCTGGAGCGGTCTTTGACATCGATAATGCCACGAATGTGCAGCAGAACTCGCACTCGAGCAGGATCTGAGAATTGTCATGCCCAATGGTCTGCGCGTAGCTTACGTATAAAGGTGATCGAGGTAGCGCGCTCTGAGCTTTTGCAAGGGCGCTGCTCGTGACCTCAACATCGAACAATGTCGGGATTCGTTCCGTTGGAAAAGAGACACTGGGTGCGTAACAACCAACACCCAGCGAGGAGTCGATGTGTTATTTGCAGGATCATCGTGATTGATTGCGCAAAATCTGTCGGGGCTGCCCGCTATCGATAAACTCGCGTGCTCAGGTCAAACGCGCAAAAATCCCCCTAGAGTCACGGCCAATACGCCCCCGATCGGCTACTTTCCGAGACATCAGGTGAAATCACTCCACAATCGCACCGCTGTCGCTCGAGGCGTACCGTTCTGCGTCTATTGGGATACACCCAGCGGCCCGTGAACGTCTCCGTCCGATTCGGACAATATTTCCGCGCCGATAACAATCTTAACCTGCCACAACGCATCAAGCGCAGCTCTAGGAGGGGGCTGTCGTGCCGGCCGACCGTCTATAATTCGATGTAACAAATCCGCATTCGGAGCTTTTTGAGACGGGTCGGCGGACGCCAATCACGACGGGCATCTCGCGTATATCGCACTGCTGTTTCGACGTTGAGGGGGAGGCGATGCACGCAGCAGCGTCGATGAGCAGCCGTTGGTAGATCCGGAAGTTGAGGGCACCGGCGTCAACGACTTGCGAAGAGTAAGCGGTCTTTGCGCCGGCGCCCGCTGCATAGAATGGAGAACGAGGTGGGCACAACGCTTGACAAAAGATCAAGATCGGCGAGCCAGCAGCGGATCGTGGTCACGGCTACAGGCGCCGGCGTCGGAAAGACCGTGTTCTGCGCAGGGCTCGTCAATCTCCTTGGCGCCAGGTTCTGGAAGCCGATTCAGGCCGGCCTCGAAGGAGAGACGGACACCGAGTGCGTTGCTCGGCTTGCCAGTCTTCCGCCGGATCGCATTGTGCCTGAGGGGTACCGACTGCAAACGACCGCTTGGCCACACTGTTCCGCGGAAATCGACTAGGCTCGCATTAAGCCGGAATTGCTGGACGTGCCGGACACCGGAGGACAGCCGCTCGTGATCGAGGGGACCGGCGGACTCATGGAGCCGCTGAATTGTGGTTCGCTTTACATTGACCTCTTGGAGAGGTGGCGAATTCCTATAGTGCTGTGCACCAGTACAACTGCGAGTAGAATCAATTGTTCATTGCTCTCCATAGAGGCGATCCGAAGGCGCCAGATCGACATTCTTGGAGTCGCCTTGATTGGCGAAAAGAACCCGGATGCCGTGAGAGCGATTTGCGAGATTGGACGGGTGCGGTGGTTGGGGCGACTGCCATGGATTGCGCCCCTGTCGGCGGATAGCCTGGAAGCTGCATTCAAGGCCTCCTTCTTGCGTGACGATTTCAAGTGATAATGCGCGGTCCGCGTCGTGTAAGGCGCTTTCTCGCATGCAGGCCAAACGAGCGGTCGCCTGAACGCGGGGGTTCGACCAACAAGCAGGAAGAGCGCAGGTTTCCAGCACATGAGGGGCGAGAGGAGCGGCAAGCCGAGATCGCGTCTTGTTGTATTCTCCAAACCGCGCAGCTTGCCGAGAAGGACCAACCAGCCTGCACGAGCCTAGCGCGGACGGGGGAATGGTAGCGGCGCAGCGACCTTTGCGGGCGCCGCGGGCGGAGCCCGGCGCGAGGGATCGGGACAGAAGGCCAGGGCGGAAGGCCCGGCGCGCGCAGCACGTAGAGCTAGGTTGCTTGCGATGCGCCCAAAAATCGTCACGTGAAGCTGCCGTCTTTCCTAGGCCGAACCCGGAGATCATTGATTGCTAGCTGGCTGTGCTGCCGTCTATAGCCGAGAGCGGTGAAGTCCGGCAGGTCGTCAATCTGACGATGCTGGCCTAGAAATCCCAATCTTCCATTTGCGACGGCCGGACGGCAAGTGTAACCTCAAGTTGTTACAACTCGTCAATTTCATCCTCCCGCAAATGGAGACTGCCAGTGAATAGTATTGATCATTATCCTGGGCTGAAGGCTCAACTCGACCCTAAGGGCAAGGTGAGCAAGGTCGAAACGCAAGAACGCGGAGGCCAAACATATGTCCGCGTCACCCAGCACTTTGCCGATCACGAAGGAGGCCAATATCTCTTTAAGATGGCGGCGCAAAATGCGGACTGATTGCTGTCGACAATGCGTAGAGTTCCCATCCGAAGGAGCGGTAATTCAAGCCGCAATTAGTTACAGCGGCACGATGAGCGACAGCGATCATGCAAAGGTCGCTCAAGAGGCGATTGACCAAGTCGATAAATTCAAGACTGGAGATGGACCAGATCATGGAAACCTGGCGTGCATGTGGGCCTGTCGACATGTTGTGTATTTCGCCGCGAATGTCTGGATCACGAAGAGCGATGGCACAGCGACCTTCTATGATGTCTTTAAAGAGGCGGTATGAAGGCCGAAAAAGCTGACAATCTTCCGCCGGGGGCGTTGATTATCTCGCCGACGACCAGCAAAGCTGTTGGTCATGTAGGTATTCTGGGCGCGGGCAAAGGTGGCGATCGCCTCGTCTATTCAAGTCGCAGCCCTTCGCATAGAGATCCTGTTGCGCGATGGAAGCAGAATTACACTGTCATATCGTTTACTGACGCCCATAGCGCGGTAGGTTTACGGACGTACTTCTACCGCCTGCCGATGGTCGGTCCAGCTGTGTCGTGATGCTGTTGACCAAGCGAACCATGGCATTCGCCAGAATCGTTTGTGGTTTGTTCGGTGATGATAGTTTCGCGCCCTGGTCGGCTAACCCCGTACAGGGCGCGGCCCGGATGAATGCGCCTTGTTATTCTCCCATGATGCAAAGATTCATTGGAGAAGCGCGCCAGCGCGGACGTGATCGACGCGGGTTTCTTTTAATGCGCTGCACTTCAATTCAACGTCGGGCCGATCCGTTGTATTCTGGGCACTCTGGAATATTCGTTCCGAACGAGGATGTGATGCTTGCAGACGCGGCCGTGTAGTTTCGGTCTATTGTTGCTGTGGATCTCAGCGGCTCGCGTGCGCGTTCTGCCAGGGATGTCCACATCCGTAAATTGACACTCCCGAAATCCGGCGAATACTAGCACTACTTTGGCAGAATTTGTTTTCGCCACTGTTTTTCAAGGATTTGCTTTTGGCAATATGGGCACTGCTGAGGTGGCGGCCGAAGGATGAGATCGACGATGGCGTGACACACGGCGGGCATGGTTGGTTGAGGCGGAGGCCCGTTGATTCTTTTTTTCCGCCCCGCATTTGCGAGGCGACGATGTTGCAGGAAGGCGTAGGCAATCATTGTCATCAGGTCGTGGCGATGAAGACCCTGCCATGATCGCCCCTCGAAGGATCAAGTCCGAGCTCCTCCTTCAACTGCTGATGCGCCTGCTCACAAATCCATCTTGCCTTGATGCTGGCGGCCACTGTGCGCAGATCCGTCGCCGCAGGGAGATTGGCAAGAAAGTATTTCTTCTCCCCTGAGGCACGTTGCCCGCCAATGAGCCAAGCTTCGTCGCCCGGGAGATGCTGCTGACCCTTATCCCAAATCCGCTGAGGAGGGCCGTCGGTGGTGCGGACACGGAGAGCAGCAAATCGGGCTTTCAGCCGACCTTTGGTTCCGCTGCGCCAGCTCACGGCTTTCCATTTGGCGCTGGCCAGCATTTGTTCTGCCGCAATCGTAAGATATAGGGCACATGGTGCTTTCGTGGTTTCCCGCGGACTCTTTCGTGGTTTCCCGCGGACTTTGGTGATCGGCCAAATGAGCTTCACGTCGACCGGATACACCTTCAGGTGCCGAGGGATGCCGACAGCCCAAGCCAGCCCGCGCTCCGTTAGCCCTCGTCGAAAGGGTGCGCTAAGTCCGTATCCTGCATCCGCCAGCACACATCCAAAGCGCACGTTGGCTGCCATCGCGCGGTCAATCTCGGCCACGGCAATTTCCGGCTTGGACCGTGGCGTTCGGTATTCGACCGACACGCGAGCACGCTTCAAACGAGACACGTCGCTTGTCCAACTGTCAGGCAGAAAGAGACGTAACGCGACCATCACCGGCACTTCGCCGCGCGCAAGCGTCGAGGACACCAGCGTTTGGCAATTTGCCGTTTTGCCGAGAGCCGACGCGTATTGGGCCGCGACACCGACCGAGCGTTCGCCCTTCTTCGGCAGTGAGGTGTCATCAATAACGAGCACCGCATCCCTACCGCCGACAAGTCGGTCCGCCTGGTTAAGCAGCTCCGTCTCCAGCGGCGTCGCGTCCCAGAGACCGTCCGCAATGAAATGGTGAAGCTGGTCGTAGTGGCCCGTGGCAAGGCGCTCCGCCATCGGCTGAACGCTCTTGCGATCGCCAGGGCCGATCAGTCCCGCAACATACTTGAGGACACATCCGCTGCCGAGTCTTATGACCCAGCCGGTCCAAGAACGGCATCAGCCAGCATTCAAGTTCGTCTTTCCATCCCGCCATGGTCAGCCCTCCAGAGCCGACCACCCATGAATCATTGAAAAACTGATTCGGGAATCCTATAAAGCGCGGCAAAACCGACAATCTGCCAAAGTAGTGCTAGTCAGGTGAATCTAAAGTTCACCACATAAAGTCTGGTGGGCTTTGTGAGAAGCCTTTGACGGAGGGCAAAATCTGGTCAGCAGATTTGGTCCATTTGAAAGGCTTCGGATTTTTGTTGTGCAGGTCGATGAAAGTACGGATGTCGGCCTCGAGCTGTTTGACGGAGGTGTGAACACCTCGCTGGATTTGCTTTCTGATGAGTTCCGCGAACCAGCGCTCGACCTGATTGATCCAGGACGTAGAAGTCGGCGTGAAGTGGACATGATAGTGCGGCCGGCGAGCGAGCTACGCTTTGATCTTGGGCGTCTTGTGGGTGGCATAGTTGTTTATGATAATATGGACAGCGAGCCCCTCGGGGATTTGAGCGTCGATCTCTTTGAGGAACTTCAAAAGCTCGACTGCCCGATGGCGCTTGTAGCATTGCCGATGACGAACCCCGAGGCAACATTGAGCGCTGCAAAAAGCGTGGTCGTGCCATGCCGCACGTAGCTGTGCGTGCGACGTTCCGGCACGCCAGGCATCATCGGTAAGACCGGCTGCTCACGATCGAGGGTCTGAATCTGGCTTTTCTCATCGATGCTGAGGACAAGGGCTCGGTTCGGTGGGGATAGATAAAGGCCGACGATATCGCGTACCTTGTCGACGAACAGCGGATCGCTCGACAACTTGAATGTCTGGCTACGGTGCGGCTGCAAGCCGAACGCCGACCACATTCGGCGGATGGTGGTGTGGGAAAGGCCAGTTTCCGCGGCCATCGAGCGGATCGACCAGTGCGTCGCGTCGGCCGGCGTCGTACGCAATGTCCGCTCGATTACCTCAGCAACCTGATCGTCGTCGATGGTGCGAGGGCGGCCAGGGCGGGCTTCGTCAAGCAGGCCATCAAAGCGATCCTTCAAAAATCGACGGCGCCACTTGCCAACGGTGTGTTCATGGATGCCGAGTTCGGCAGCCACCGACTTGCTTGGCAAGCCATCCGCACATCGCAGGATCGCGCGGCGCCGCTCAGATAGCGACCGCGCAACACGATGACGACGAACTTGCCTCTCTAGGTAAGTGCGCTCCTGCGGACTGACCACTAACGGCGCGATCGGCCGGCCTCTCACTCCTGCATTCCCCACAAGCGCTCTCCTCTACAAAGATTCGAGCCATCAACTAATGTGACGAACTTGCGTTCCAGATGACTAGATCGATACACCGGCGTAAGGCTTGAGCAGCCGAAGCCTGGCCGGTTGCTGACACGTTCCTAAACGATCTGAAAGCGTCAATTTTTAATCGACTGTTCTTCAGGTTCGCAGAGCGGGTTGAGCATTCCTTATTCAAATGCATTGATAAACTCAGTGACAGGTCTTGTAGCTACGATTGCGGAGGCCGCAAACTAGGGAATCGATGACCGTGAGGGCCGACTATGCTTGCGCGGTTCTACAAGCTTTTCAAGAAGCAAAATGTCGCGGTGCTTTTCGCCGTCGGAAAAGAGTTCCGAAAGGCATCCGGCGATCGAAAACCCACACCTGCGTTCTGAAAAAGAAACGACCTCCGGGAGGTCCGCAAACACGAATCCAACGATGCAGTGCAAATCAATAATGCTTGCTCGACTCAGAAGAGTATTCGCAAGGGCGCTCCCAATTCCTCTACGACGAACTGACTCCTGAACATATAGCGACATCTCGGCTGCGTGTTTAACATCTTCCCTGAGTCGCAACCGAGTAATTGCTGTCCAGCCGACCACCGTGCCGCCGTCCTCGCACGTATAGGACTCAAATGACGGACCTGCATCGAGTAGAAATTCTTTCATTCGCTGGTCGCTCCAAGGGCGGGTTCCTTCTGTTGTTTCTCTTGCATGACATGCGGCGTTGTAGATCCTTGTCACGCTTGGCAGGTCATCTGTTCGCAATGGGCGCACTTGATACGACATTGAATGTCCTTTCTCATCTCATTTTACTCAGAGGACGGGATCGATAGCAGCTATCTGCAGCGTTGGGCGACCCGCGGGCAACCTACCGGAGCTTATAGCTTGTGCGGATAGATCTAACTGAATCTATTTGGAGCCTGAACGCAGGCAGGAATGTCTGCATGCGAATCGACAAACGGCGGTGTCGGTGGGGAGGATAAGTGAGCTCTAATTATTAGACCCTTGACCGGCAGATTTCGGTGGGACATCGAGCGCGCGTCGTGTCCTAGACAACACCAGCAGTGTACGTGCGCCCAAGAGTGTATGAGATACAAATGTTTCGACGTGCAACTTATGCCGATGCCGGCGAGATCGCAATTATCTACAATCAGGCAATGAAGCCCGGAGTCTTTGCAATGAGTCCAATCGCTCCCGACAATCAAGAAGAACGCGTCGCCTGGCTTAGTGAACATCAAGATCCTTATCCTGCGTTCGTCTATGAAATTGACAATAAAGTGATCGGCTGGTGCTCACTAAGTAGGTTTTCAGTGCGTCCCGAATATACAGATGTCGCCGAAACATCGCGCTACATTGACGAGAGTCATCGAGGGAAGGGACTTGGAAAGCTCATGCTTGCGCACTTGATTGAGACTGCAGCCAATTTGGGGTTTCGATTACTGGTCTCAACTGTATATGAGAGGAATGTACGAAGTATAAGAAGCGCCGATGTGTTCTTCCGTCGCGCCGCAATGCTACACGAAGTCGCGCGCATTCATGGAGAATGGCACAACATCGTATGGGTCTCGCAAAAGTTACGATGAGTCGTAATCTGCGAGCGCCTCTGCGCAGATGAGAATCTGCGAACGACAGCCCCGCAAGCGAATCTCCGATTGCTCTCACAGAATCGATGCCAAGCCGATGGCGGCCGATAGTTGACGGGCGCAAAAACGCGTCAAGCGAGCGGCCACCCGCACTCGCAGCGACGTTTTTGCTGCGCCACCTCCGGTACTATGAACGTTTGTTCCTCGTCAGCCTCGTCGTTTATTGAGTGTGGGCTAGCTAGCAATCGCTCCGGATATCGCGATCTCTTGCCGATACGTCCTTGCGAACGAGCAGATCCGCGCAGCTGAACTCCGCTGTACTTCTCAGCACTAACGTATTCGTTCGGTGGTTGCCGCCTTGCCGAATGAGGCGTGTTGTTGAGAACTGTCCTTATGGACAGTGATAGGCGCATTGCCCAAGTCAAACGGCTTGACGTCGTGGACACGCGTGGCCGTGAGGCCAGCGAAGGGTTCACACGGGCGAGCGTAGACCAGCCATTGAGTCACGCAAGTTCCCATCTGGAGCGCTGACGCCTTCCGGTCGGCAGAAAGCAACATGACCCGACGCGATATGCGAGTGTCGGGGAGCTCCGCGTCGTCTGTAGACCCTGGCATCCGTGTAAATCTTCTGCGCGGGAACCGGTCTCCGCGCTGCCCTCGCCAGCCGGGAGCAGGGATCATGGGGAAGGCCGAGGGCCGAAGCCTATGAGTGGCACGGAGAAGTCGGACCTGCTGATAGTGCCTGTGAAGCGGGCAAACAAAGCGGCACGCGCCGTCGCGGAGCCGGTGGAGGAGGAGCTATCGGACACCTGCTACCTGCCCATGCAGCGGCGATAGCCGATTGCGCAAGATTGGCGAGGACGTGACCGAGACGCTGGAGCTCGCCCCGCGCCAGTGGAAGTGATCCAGCACGTACGCGAGAAGCTCGTTTTGCCGGGACTGCGAAGCGATCACTCAGCCGCCGGCCCCCTCCCATCTGATCCTGCGAGGCGTTGCCGGGCCGAGCCTGCTGGCGATGGTGCTGGTCAACAAGTTCCTGCTGCATCAGCCGTTGAACCGACAGAGTAAAACCTATGCCCGCGAAGAGATCGAGATCGACGTCTCGACCCTGGCGGGTCGGGTCGGAGGCTGCGTGGTAGCACTCGATCCCATTATTGAGGCCATCCGGATCCACGTCATGAGCCGAGCGCATCCACGCGGATGACAGTGTGCTGCAGAAGCACACAGAAAGGATGTTCGAAATGATCTGAAAATCTGTGTGCACAAGCTGTGGCAGCGATGAGGGTAGGCCCCTCGGGATCGACTTTCAGGAGTAGATCTCAAATCACTTCAAGCGGCTTCGCTTAAGAGGCGCGGTCGTGAGCGTTGAAGCTAGCGGTCGGGAGAGACCCGAACGGATACGCGTCCGAGAGACGAATGAAAATGAACCCACCGATGAACCGTCGGAAGGTGGAAATCGTCGTCAAAACCAGAGGTGTGTCGTCCCTCTGGGATGAGCCCGCCGGAAGCCTGATGACCGGTCGGGCGGCGACCGACGTTGAGGGGGCGTGAATCGGATGCAGGCGCTGCTGCGGAACTGCAGGAACCAGTCGCTCCGATGGAAAGGGAGAAGCACAAGCGGAGAAGACCGCGAGTCGAGATTACCGACGCGGAGCATTGGGACGGACCGATCCGTATTAGCGACGAAGGCTCGTAATGGGGCCGGAGCAAAGGGATCGGATCAGGTGGGCTGGCCATCGTCGCAACTGACAACAGGAGGACGACGGTGAACCAGCCGGGCAAACCGTTCAGCATCGACAAGAGAGAGGTGTACGAAGCATATCTGCAGGTGCGATCCAATGGTGGCGCTGCCGGTGTCGACGGAGTGACGATTGAGCAGTTCGAGTCCGACTTGAAGAGCACTCTCTACAAGATTTGAAATCGAATGAGCTCAGGCGCTTACTTCCCGCCGCCTGTTCGCGCCGTCTCTATTCCAAAGAAGAGTGGGGGCCAAAGGATCCTCGCGGTGCCCACTGTGGCAGACCGTTGGCACAGACGGTTGTCAAACAACTGATTGAGCCGGATCTCGACGCAATCTTTCTGGCAGACTCTTACGGCTACAGACCCGGTAAATCGGCTCTCGATGGCGTAGGCGTGACGTGACAGCGGTGCTGGAAGTACGATTGGGTTCTGGAGTGCCAACATCAAGGGACTGTTCGACAATATCGTCCACGAGCTTCTGCTGCGGGCCGTCCTGGAGAAGATCGCGCGCGAGAACCGCAGGGTCTTTGTGCATTGGCAACTCGGCGATGGCGGCAAGCTTGCCTGATAGGAGCCGGGTGAGGCGAGAGTCTCACGCCCGGTCCTGCGAGAGGCGGAGGTGAAATCCCTCCGGGCTACTCACCCGACGGTCCCGGTACTGGCCAAGCTTAAGACGGTTACCGGCCGGATTTGGACCTACGTGCGCGACGACCGTCCGTTTGCCGGCCCAGATCCGCCGGCGGCCGTGTTCTCCTACTCGCCCGATCGTGGCAGTGCGCATCCCGAGCCGCATCTGGCGGGCGATGCCGGACTGCAGGCCAACGCCTACGTCGGCTTTGGCAGGCTCTACGAAGCCAATCGCAAGGGCGGCCGATCATCAAGGCTGCGTGCTGGGCACTCGGCAGCCGCAAGTTCTTTGATCTCGCGCGGCTCAGCAAGGCGCCGATCGCGGCCGAGTCGGTCAATCGCGTCGATGTTCTGTTCGCCATCGAGCGCGAGATCAACGGTCTTATTGCCAAGGAGCGTTTGCCTGCGCGCCAGGAGAGTAGCCGCCCCCTGATCGTCGACCTGGCGATGTGGTTGCGCGGGACAGCGCGCCAAGCTCTCCATGAACAACGACACGACCAAAGGGTTCAATTACTGCTTGAGCCGCTGGGATGCACTTAGCCGCTTCCTTGATGACGGAATGCTTTGCATCGTGCTGCCGAGCGCGAGCTACGGGCGGTCGCCGTGGGGCGGAAAAATGGACCTTCGTCGCGCCCGATGAGAGCTGCCGACGTGCGACTATCATCTTGACATCGACCCACAGACCTGGCTTGCGAGATGTCCTGGCGCGCCTACCAGTCACCCTGCCAAGCGCATTGACGAACCGCTGCGTTGGAATTGGCAACCTGAAAGCATCGCTCACGCCGCTTAAGCGGGATCCGCCTTCCGCCAAAAAAAAGGCCTCGCTTGGGGGGTCACTGGATGCGCACGGACTAACACTCGGCTCGCCCAGCTCGGCATCGAAAGTCTAAAAATCGCTCGAGTCTTCGAATCGATGACGCGCGCCTACTTTGGGGAACGCACTTCTGTCTCATGGAAACCTGCCAGCCTTGATAGGTCCGTTGTCTGCGTTTCTCAGGTAAGTGAGCTGAGCCCTTTCGAAGACGCGTGTCAAAAGACAAGGGTCCCGCGCAAAGCGCGTGCACGTTCCGGCTCGGAGATTGTTCACAACTCCGCAGTCCAAGAAGCGTGCCTAGCCAAGGAACGAGACCGCCATGGATGAAATGATCGGCGAGCCACGTAAAATGGAAATTATCGAAAACTACATTCTATCGTTTGCTCATACTCTCGCAAGTAAGTAGGAACTTCGTGGTTAGGCAAATCCGAACCGTATCTGTGCGCGCCACTCTCGCAGCAGAGATCGGCGCCGGAAATTTCGTGGCGGTCGAAAGGCGATATGAGGGTCGATAGACCGAGCGAGAAGCCGACGGCCGGTTCGACCATATTAACACGACTTGGACTGTCATCGCGCGCGCCATTCTGGATTTGAGCAGAAATTCCACTTCCGACTAAATATGGTCGATTGAGAATCCTTTGAATGCGATGCCACATGCAAATGGACCGAAAATGAATACCGACATCTTCGCGGCTCATGAGTCTAACGTTCGTCGCTATGGGCGATCATTTCCCACGGTCTTTACGAAAGCACTTGGGGCCACAATTCAGGACGAGGCTGGAAAGAGTTATATCGATTTCCTTGTGGGGTCCGGCGCACTTAACTACGGACACAACAATCCGAGTATTCTTACACCAGCGATTGAATATCTCGCGGGCGCGAATATTCTTCTGTCGCTCGACATGTATACGGTGGCAAAACGTGAATTCATTGAAGTGTTTGTTGATTCGATTTTGAAACCCAGGGGCTTGTCCTACAAATTACAGTTTCCTGGGCCGACCGGCACAAACGCTAACGAAGCGGCGCTTGCTCTGGCGCGGAAATATACTGGCCGATCGAGTGTCATGGCCTTCACAAATTCATTTCACGGTATGTCGCTCGGCTCATTAGCGGCGTCGGGCTCAGCATCGACCAGGAAGCTGGGCGGCGTTCCTCGCCACGATGTGGTCCGTGTCCCCTACGACGGCTATCCGAACCAAGCGTTCGATTCCGCTAGTTACATCGACTACGTGCTCGGCGACTCGGGAAGTGGCATAGAAAAGCCCGCCGCGATCATTTTGGAAACCATTCAGGCAGAAGGTGGAATGAACACCGCGTCTGCAACGTGGCTCAGGGAAATTCATCGTATTTGCCGCAAGCACGGCGTTGTTTTGATTGTCGATGACATTCAGGCGGGTGCGGGACGGACCGGCGAATTCTTCTCGTTCGAGTTCGTGAAAATCGAACCAGATATTGTTTGCCTTTCGAAGTCGCTAAGCGGTTCAGGCAATCCGCTGTCCATGGTTCTGATCCGCCCCGACATGGACGTATGGAGTCCGGGAGAACATAGCGGTACCTTCAGAGGCAACAATCTCGCCTTCGTGACCGCAGAAGCCATGTGCAAAATGTGGTCCGACAGGCGGTTTACTGCAGGTGTCGAGCGGCTAGCCTGTAAACTGCAAGGATACCTTGATCGCCTCGCAGCAAACGTTCCGCAGTGTATCGAAGAAAAGCGCGGTCGAGGGTTGATGGCCGGCCTCAAGTGCCGTTCACAGGTTGATATCGGGCGACTGCACGATATCGCCTTCGAGAACGGCCTCCTGATTGAATCCTCAGGACCAAATCGCGATGTTATCAAAATCCTCCCGCCGATAACCATCACCGATCACGAACTCGATCGTGGCATCACCATCCTTAATCACGCACTACAGGAGCAAGCCAATGGTAACTGCCCAAGTATTTGAAGCGCCCGCGATCTCGCCTCTTACGATTAGAGAACGATCAGGCTCGATCGATACTGCCGAGGTCATCTCAATAATGAAGGGCGAGATCACTGGCCTGCACATCAGACAAGGGTTCAGTGTCGAATTAGCAGAGGAGATCACCGCAAACTTTATCAGCAATTCCGGTCTCAAGGAGCGGAAAGACGGCGTTCCCGGACAATATGTCGGCGCATCTCATTACAGGAAGGATGCAGCCACTTATTTCGCAGAGGCAGAAAAGGCGCGGCCGTTTGTCGATGCTCTCTTTGGCAATTTGGCTGATCCGGTCCGCGGATTGTTCGACGCTTTGCGGCGCGAGCTTGATAATCGGGGTATTGAATTGCGGTTGGCCCGTTCAAAGCACGGCCAAGCTAACATTTGTCGCGCTATCTGTTGGTCTGGCACCGGCACGTATACCTTGGAGCCGCACGACGACGTCGCTCAAGTCCTATGCGCTGGGGAAGAATACGACCTCGCTGCAGTGGCTAAAAACACTATCGTTGCGCTTAACTTCTATCCTAGTATGCCCGAGGAAGGTGGCAATCTGAGGGTGTGGAGCCACAAGCCGACTGAAACGGACCGGAGGTCTCAGGGCGTTGAGACCACAGGCTATCCCTATACGATGGCCTATCTTGAGGCTGTCCCTTCTCACGACTTCCATCTTCGTGCCGGGGATATCGCTCTGATCGACGGCGGTTTCATCCACGGGGTCACTGGACAATTAGGCAATCGAAAGCGTCGGCTACTGCTGAATTGCTTCTTCGGGTTTGCTCAACCGAATCTTGTTCTGTGGTGGACTTAGCGTCGATGCGCACCAAAAGTTGATGTTGTGGCCGCTGACCGGCGTGGGCGGCGAGGGGGCGTTCCTAAAGGTGGAGGCCATTCACTGGCAAATATCGCGCAGATCGAATTACGTCGTCAATCCAATAGTGAGTTGTTCACTGAGCGAATATCCGCCCAATCGTCAAGGCAAGCGAAGAAATCGACGTGCGCGAGGGCCCCGGTCACCGACCTCGGCAGCGCCTCTTTGCGCTTCAGGTTCTGTGATTGTGCCGCTGGCAACGTTCTGGCTACACAGCCGGTCGACTTTCGCAGCTCGGAGACCGGCTATTGGCGCCGGTGAGCTAAGCGCTGCGCGGATCTGCAATGCGGTGACTTTACGCGTTACACGGTATGGACCGTTCGACCGCCTTCGTTGAAACAATCGAAAGGTCCCCACAAAAGTCAGTCGGAACGCCAAAGCCAAACCATAACCGATCTTGATCTCGGCCCCATGACTGATAGATTCGTATAACCAGACGATATGTCCGTCACTGATATGCGGCCTGCTGCGGCTTGCCCGGCGCGATGTAGTTCCACTCGATCCGGGTGAGCTGCGACCAACGCAGGATGGCCATGCTGGTGAGCTCGGTCCCGTTGTCGCTGATGATCATCGTTGGGCGGCCTCGCCGGGCGATCACGGCATCTAGCTCACGACCAACCCGGATCCCCGACAACGACGTGTCGGCCACCAATGCGATGCATTCTCGGATGAAGTCATCAACGACAGCCAGGATACGGAAGCGTCGGCTGTCGGTCAGCGTGTCGCTGGCGAAATCAGTGACCAACGCTGGTTCGGTCCCTGCGGCAACTCCATCGGAACCCGCGTTCCGAGAGCTCTTTTGCGTCCACCTCGCCGGCGAACCTGCAGCCGCTCCTCGGCATGCAGCCGCCTCAGCTTCTTGTGATTGATAAGTACGCCTTCACTGCGGATCATGAGAAGCAGACGGCGATAGCCAAAGCGCCAGCGCATCGACGCCAACTCGCGCAGGCGGACGCGAATGGTCGCGTCGTCAGGCCGAAGGCTGAGATAACGCACCGAGGACCGATCAGCCCCATCACTTCACACGCCCGCCGCTGACTGACCTCAAAACTCGAACAAAGGTGAGCCACAGCCTGCCGCCTTGCAACGGGCGTCACCATTTTTTTGACTTGAGGTCCTTTAGCATGGCGTTGTCGAGCATCGCCTCGGCCAACAGCTTCTTCAGCTTCGCATTCTCGTCGGCAAGGACGTTGAGGCGCCGAGCTTCGGATAGGTCCAGGCCACCATACTTGGCCTTCCATTTGTAGAACGTCGCGCTGCTGATCCCGTGTTTCCGGCAAACATCACCGGTCTTCGATCCTGCCTCGTGCTCCCGCAGCACAGCAATGATCCGCTCTTCCTCGACTGCTTCATCTCCGTCTCCCTCGAGGTGGACGGATTCTACCCATTTTTTGGATGAAGTTCAGGGGTTCAGGTCAATTTCCAAGAGGGAATCGCCGCCTGGCGAGACAAGCGCAAGCCTGCATTCGTTGGCTTTGAGGATAAAATCAAAGCGAAAGAGGATCGATGAAGGTTCTTGTGCCGGTAAAGCGGGTCGTCGACTACAACGTCAAGGTCCGCGTCAAGAGCGACGGGACGGGCGTGGAGCTCGCCAACGTCAAGATGTCGATGAACCCGTTCGACGAGATCGCCGTCGAGGAAGCGCTGCGGCTGAAGGAAGCCGGCAAGGCGACCGAAGTAATGGTGGTGTCGATCGGACCGGCGCAGGCCTCCGAGACCATTCGTACCGCCCTTGCGATGGGAGCCGACCGCGGCATCCTGGTCAAGGCCGAAAGCAATGTCGAACCGCTCGCGGTCGCAAAGATCCTGAAGGCGGTGGTCGAGGCGGAGCAGCCCGGCCTCGTCATTCTCGGCAAGCAGGCGATCGACGACGACTCGAACCAGACCGGCCAGATGCTGGCCGCGCTGCTCGGCTGGTCGCAGGCGACCTTCGCCTCCAAGCTCGAGGTCGAAGGAAGTGACTTCAAGGTCACGCGCGAAGTCGACGGCGGCTTGCAGACCATCAAGCTGAAGGGCCCGGCGATCGTCACCACTGACCTCCGCCTCAACGAGCCGCGCTATGCGTCGCTGCCCAACATCATGAAGGCGAAGAAGAAGCCGATCGACGACAAGAGCGTCGCTGACTACGGCGTCGATGTGACGCCGCGTCTGGAAGTGCTGAAGACCGCGGAACCGGCAGGCCGCAAGGCGGGCTTCAAGGTCAAGGACGTCGCCGAACTCGTGAACAAGCTCAAGACCGAAGCCGGGGTTCTCTGATGACGACGCTGTTGGCCAAGATCATCGTCTCGGGTGGCCGCGCCATGCAGAGCCGCGAGAACTTCGCCAAATACACCGAGCCGCTCGCCGACAAGCTCGGCGCCGGCGTCGGCGCCTCGCGCGCCGCGGTCGATGCCGGCTATGCGCCGAACGACTGGCAGGCCGGCCAGACCGGCAAAGTGGTGGCCCCGGAACTTTATGTCGCGGTCGGCATCTCCGGCGCGATCCAGCATCTGGCCGGCGTGAAGGACTCCAAGGTGATCGTCGCCATCAACAAGGGTGAAGACGCACCGATCTTCCAGGTCACCGATTACGGCCTGGTCGCCGACCTCTACCAGGCGCTTCCGGAGCTCACCGAAGCGCTCAAAAATAGCACTCGTGCCAGACGTCTGCGCTTTTACGGTCGGTAGGTCCGAGGCAAGGTTTGTTTGAGGCCGAATTTCTTGTATGGCGAACTGGTCGTGGACGAAGTCCAGCGACCAGCGCGCATTCGGCCTCGCTTCCACCAGGATCGGCGCCCTGGTCCCCACGGCCTTGCGGCGGGCTCGTCGCTTGCGAACGATGAGCCCTTCTTCCCGATAAAGCCGGTAGATCCGGTTGATCCCCGACGGTTCGCCCTCCGCCGCAGCAAGACGAACAGCCGGCGGTAGCCGAAACGTCGCCGCTCGTGGGCGAGATCGCGCAATCGACCACGCAAAACCGCGTCTGGACGGCGGCTGGAGCTGTAGCGGATCATCGTCCGATCCGCGCCAACGATCGTGCAGGCCCGCCGCTCCGACAGGCCCATCACGGCCTTCAGGTGCGCCACCGCGGCGCGCTTGGCGGCGGGCCCTACTATTTTTTTGACAAAAGCTCGCGGAGCGCGGCCGCATCGAGCATCTGCTCGGCCAAGAGCTTCTTCAGTTTTGTGTTCTCATCCTCGACCGCCTTCAGCCGCTTGGCTTCCGACACCTCCATGCCGCTGAACTTGGACTTCCAATTGTAGATCGTCGCCTCGGAGACCCCGTGTTTGCGAGCCAGGTCAGCTGTCTTCGCCCCAGCCTCATGCTCCTTCAATACCGCGATAATCTGCTCTTCCGTGAACCTTGCTCGCTTCATCTGTCCGTCCTTCTGCAGGCCCGACTCTAACTCCATCTGGAGGAAATACTCAGGGGCAGGTCACATCGTGCGAACTCGCGGCCGACGTCACGCTGTCGCCTTCTGGCGATCGTGCGCAATGCGGGGACCGATTTTAGTAACTGCCGAGTTCTGTGGACATGGATGGATTCGCCGGGTTACTTCCGTTGATTCTGGGCCTCGGCTCGGCCAGTATCAGGTCGCGTATCCGGATTAACCCAAGCACCCTTGGATTTGGCTGCCAGGGGTGGGCAGGATCGCAGCGTTGGCTATGATCCACTCGCTTGCGTGGCGCTCTCGACGCGATGCTTCGACGGCGGTGCTCGTGGCCGGATGACTGGGATCGTGACGAGCCGTCGTAGTCGCCCGTGAAGAATGCGGATCGGCCTGGGAGATGGGCAGAAGCTGTCTCGATAAAGTATTCGATTTTGCAGGAAAGCCGGGTGTTGGAGCGCGCTGTCTTGCGTTTTGGGATTTTGCTTTCGAGCGATTCGTGATTCCCTGACGGCGGGTCATCGGCGTTGGGGAAGGCGATGAGCAAACCGCGGGATGATCGTCAGAGAGACTTGCTGCTTCCTGGGCTCGATCAAATCATCGACATGGGCCACCCGCTGGTTTGGTTAGCGGCGCTGATTGACTGGAAATTTCTGGATGACCGCTTTGGTTCAGTATGCCAAGCGGGGTCGGGGCAGCCGGGCCTGCCGACGCGGCTAGTCGCCGGCCTGTTCATTTTGAAGCACATGCACAACCTATCAGATGAGGTGTTGTGCGCTCGCTGGATCGAGAACCCCTACTACCGTGTGCCTCGTAGCTGGTGCGTATCTGCCAGCATAACTGTGTTGAAGATGGGAGCTGGCCTCCCGGAGCCGGCGTGCAGGGGCAGGCTTCAAACCACTCCAGGCTGCTGCGTTTAAGAGACGTGGTGGTGAGCGCTGGGGAAAAGGCGGCGGGCTACGCCGTCAGGTGAGTGATGGGAAGATGAGCGCAAGCGAACCGCCGATGACGCCTCGAAATGGGTCCAGACGCTGTCAAAACGAGCATCGTGGTAATCATGCTCGGAAGAGTGTGGGCGATACCTGCTTACGGTCCACGCGGCAGCCGGTGTATAGGCGGCATGATCTCATCACAGGCTTCAATCCGGAGCGAGGGAACCTGGCTCGGGGTGTTAAGGGAAATCCGCAAGTGGCGCACACCACGAGGGAGAATACCAAAACCCGAGACAGGGGCGGAGCAGCCTGTAGTAGCGCTGAAGTGGCTGTAATGGCCATGGAGCGAAGGGCTGCGTTATCCTGTCCGACATCGGACGCCAACCGGCTTTGTCGGGAGGAGCGTCATGACGCCGGACAAACCGTTGCCGATCACCAAGCGTATGGTCTGGGAGGCCTACCAGCTGGTGGCAGAGAATGGAAAAGCGGCGGGCGTCGATGGCCAGAGCCTGGATGAATTCGCGCAGGACCTTGGGAATAACCTCTACAAGCTCTGGAATCGCATGGCGTCGGGAAGCTATCTCCCGCCTGCGGTCAAGCGCGCGGAGATTCCCAAAGCCAACGGCGGCATCCGTCCTCTGGGCATTCCGACGGTCGCAGACCGCGTCGCGCAGATGGTGGTCAAGCAGTATCTGGAACCGGGGTTGGATCGAGTGTTTGATCCTGACTCCTATGGCTATCGGCCGGGAAAATCAGCGCATCTGGCGATCGAGCAAACGCGCAAGCGGTGCTGAGACTATGACTGGGCTTTGGATCTCGACATCAAAGGCTTTTTCGACACGATCGATCATGCCCTTCTGGTGAGAGCGCTTCGGAAGCATTGTCAGGAGCCCTGGGTCTTGCTGTACGTCGAGAGATGGCTGAAGGCTCCGGTGGAGATGCCCGATGGGACTATCCAGAAACGGGAAGCCGGAACACCGCAAGGTGGAGTGGTAAGCCCGTTGCTGGCAAATCTTTTTCTGCATTACGCCTTCGATGCGTGGATGCGTCGGATGTTTCCGCGCATTCCGTTCGAACGCTATGCCGATGATACAATCTGCCATTGCCGGACACGGCAAGAAGCGGAGCATCTAAAGGCGGTTTTGGAGAAAAGGTTGGCCGACTGTCATCTGACGCTGCACCCGCAGAAAACCCAAGTGGTTTACTGCAAGGACAGCAATCGACGCGGGACACATCCGCAAGTCCACTTCACCTTCCGACCCCGCATGGCGAAGAATCGTTGGGGAAAGCTCTTCACGTGCTTCCTTCCCGCAGTTAGTCCGCAGGCGCTCACGCGCATGCGGGAGCGGATAAGGAGCTGGCGCTTGCCACAGCACGCGCCGCTTCCGTTGGCTGTTATAGCCCGAATACTCAATCCGGTCCTTCAAGGGTGGTAGCAGTATTACGGGCGCTTCTATCCAACGGAGCTGTGGAAGCTGTTCACGTACTTCGACGAACGTCTCGGAGCCTGGCTCCGACGGAAGTACAAGCCGCTCAAAAGGCACCGGGGACGGAGCTTGCGGCGGCTGAACGGCATTGCGAAGCGCAACCCCTCGCTCTTCGTCCATTGGGCACGCCTTGGCCACGCAACGGTTGGGTGACAAGAGCCGGATGATGCGAGAGTATCACGTCCGGTTCTGTGAGGGGCTGAGGGTGGAACTCCCTCGGCCCACTCGACAGTTCTTCACCGGCGAATTGAGTTTCTGCCACCCTCTGCCATTCGATCGATCGTCGATGACCCGCTGGCACCAACGGCTTGGCGAGGAACAGCTCGTCGCGCTGATCCAGGAATGTCTGTCAGTGGCGCACAAGACCGGAGCCATTGGTGCCAAGGACCTGCAGCGAGTGGTGGTCGACACCACGGTCCAGCCCAAGGCCGTTGCGCATCCGACCGACGCGCGGCTGATGCATCGAGCAATCATCAAGCTCGTCGGGCTCGCCAAGCGCAACCGCGTGCCGCTCCGCCAGAGCTATCTACGCTTGGCCAGGCGCGCCGCCATCATGGTCGGCCGCTATACCCAAGCCCACCAGTTCAAACGCGCCCGGCGCCAGCTCAAGTTCCTGCGGACCCGGCTTGGCCGGATCATCCGCGACATCCGCCGCAAGATTGATGGCGATACGGTGCTGGAAGCTCGCTTTGAGCCGCTGCTCGGCTTAGCGCAGCAAGTGCGCAGTCAGGAACAGCATCAGCGCGGTCCAAAGGTCTATGCGTTGCATGCCCCGGAGGTCGAGTGCATCGGCAAGGGTAAAGCCCGCGCGCCCTACGAGTTCGGCTGCAAGGTTAGTATCGCCACTCCCGTGACGTCTCCGAAGGGCGGACAGTTCGTGCTCCATGCCAAAGCCCTCCATGGTGAACCCTTCGACGGACACACGCTCAGCCCCGTGATCGTCGATATGAGAAGATTACCGGCGTGGAGGCTCGACGCATCCACGTCGACAAAGGCTATCGCGGCCACAACCACCTGCATCGGTTCAGGGTCTGGATCTCAGGTCAGGTCCGCCGCGTCACCGCTTCCATCCGTCGCGAGATGAAGCGTCGCGCGGCCGTCGAGCCCGTCATCGGCCACGTCAAGGCCGAACATCGCATGGACCGCAACTATCTCAAGGGACGCCTCGGAGACCGCATCAATGCCGTCCTTGCTGCCGCCGGCTACAACTTCGGCCTGCTCCTGCGAGGCTGGCAGAGCTTTTGCGCGTCATCCGCACCTTCGTCGAAACTGCGCCGGCTCAAAGCATTGCATGAGCCGGGTACCGCGCCGGTTCTTCACGAACGACGTCGTATTAATCCTCCACACCGTCTGAGCTGATCTGCTTGACCAGCTCGACGGAAGGCCTCGAGGTTGTCTTGTACCAGCGTAAGCCGATTTGAGCTCGCCCTCGACGACTCTTCCTACCATCGCCGACCGAGCTTGTGCGTCGAAGGCGTTAGATCGCGCGCAGAATCGATACAATTGGCTCAACATTCGATGCTTTTTCGATATCCATTATCGCATCTATAATTGTGTCAGCTTCCCTTTCGGGTAACTCGCTGGCGATGCGAAACTTACGGATCACTTGTTCGTCGCCCCATGCGGTGTCCGGTAGCCAGGGGTTTCCAAACGCGAAGTCTGCGTCGGCCTCCACTTTCGTGCCATCGCGCATAAAAACCGTCGCTCGCGCAGGCATATTGCGAGTTTGTTCACGAACGAGATGCTGCCCCCACGTATTGGCATGATCCCAATTCTCGACGTGAACCTTCTCCCGGATCGCCTTTACGTCCATGTTACCATCTTGCGCCTCGTCCAACCAAGCTGAACCAACGGGCACGCCAAGAAGCATCATCGCCACTGCATGTGGGATACTAAATTGCCTTGAGCAAAAAGTACGGGGCGCGGGATTTTGGAAGCGCGCCGTGCTGGTGAATTCGTTTGTGAGAATTACGATGCGCTCAATATGCTCGATCTTGACCCTCGTTTTTCCAAGCGCCTTAACCAAAGCGGTGAGCGGTTGGTGGGTCCACCCACAGGTAGGCCAGGGCTTGTAGCAAACATCGCGTAACATCCAACGCGATCCCAGCTCACCAATCAAATGATCGGGATTGAACGAATCCGTGCCCGACATCCTAATAACGGAATGATTCCCATCGAATATATCGGCGAATCCAGTCGCGCCTAACTGAGCCGATTGTGCTGCGAACACGCCAGTTATCGCAGTCCAACCGGCATCGGCATACTTGCAATCGGGTAAGTCCAGCGAACTGGCCCACTTCATGGCCGCCGGCAAAGGCGTGTTAGACCCAGCGATGCCGAAGGTCTCGCAGGCTCGCTTCTCATCTTGAGAGAAAAGTTGAATTGCAGCGCCCGCCGCTGCAAATACGAGAGGAGCAGACAGACTATAGAATGAAGGATAACCAGTAATTCGGCCGTCTTTGAAACGTGCGATTTGACCCAAGGCCGTCGCGACCCTACCGCCTAATTCATAAGCTGCAATCAGTGCTTGCAGGAATTTCGCGCCAGTTGCCTCTCGCGTTTCGGCAAGCGCCAGCGCAGAGGCGACAGCGCCGCATCCAAAATGGTGCGCGACAGGGAAAGTATCGTCGAGATCCATGCAATTTGCTAAACGAGCGTTCGCGTAAAGTGCGCCGACCAGGCTTCCCTTTTGCGGGCGCCCCACAATTGAGGTGGTATTGCCCGCGCCGAAAAAATCGACAAGACCGGAAACCTTTGGCGCGATGCTTGTCCGGCTGCCGGCAATTGCGCAACCTATCCAGTCGAGAAACAAACGGCGAGCTTCTGCTCTTACATCGACGGGCACGTCTTCCAGCATCAAGGACGAAAAATATCGGGCGAGGGTTGTCGTTAGGCTTAGCGATAGATTGCTCATGGTCAACTCTTGGCGCTGGTTCTGAATTGCGGTTTGATGTTGAGGCGGTAGGTGGCTATTGCTCTGCCGACTTGGTCGAATCGTTTCATACAGCTGTCGGTGCTTGTATCGTAAGTGAGGTTGCGCCAAGAATATTACTTATGATAGCACACTCAAAAGTGCTGCGGCCGGTTCGGATACCTTTCATGAAGCAATCGATTTTTATGCTTTCATCAGGCGCTTGATTAGCTTCGTCTGCATTGGCATAGGGTTTGGTACGACTCCACCAAAGTTGCCAGAGTGAACGTCACGATTGGCGCCTCTTGCTCTCAACTCGAAGGAACAATGCCACGAGCGCCATAGGTTATAATCGGGCGGCCCGAGTCATGCTGTGGTCCGTCGGCTGTGACGACGAGATCAGCTTTCAGCAATCCGCGATGCGACCTTACGAAGTCCGCAATGTTGGGACTTCCGACTTCTTCTTCAGCTTCTAACAGGACGATAACGTTGCACGGGAGTCTTCCATGCACCTCAAAGTAGGAGTTAATTGCGAGGAGCTGCGCGAATGCTTGCCTTTGTTGTCACCTGCACCCCTAGCATAAATGCGCCCGCCACGTATATTGGGATCGAACGGAGGGCTCGTCCAAGCATCTACTGGTCCGGCGGGCATTGTGTCATAGTGTCCATAAAGAAGCGCTGTCGGTGCTCCTGGCGCTCGCTTCCATGAACCCACAATTACCGGGCAGCCTTTGTCGGTCTGGCGGACGCTTCGAGGCCCATGTCGCGCATCATGCGAATAAGCAATGTTGGGACTTCTTGCACCCCTACGTCTTGCGCACTAATACTTGGGTGCTTGAGATAATTGATTAGCCTTTGGACGAACTCATCCCGCTTCTCTTCAATGTAGGAAAAAATCTTGGTTAGTTCGTGTTCAATGAAGCTGTTGATGTACACAACCATGGTAGCGGTGGTCCCTTAGTGAAGTGCAGCCTGAGGTGCACATCTCTCCAACTATTGTGTATGTCAAACGGGGGGTGATCGTTAAACGAAATCGAGGATTACGGCGCTGGAATTCGTCGCGATACGCCGCGAGCGAGTGGAAAACATGCATCAACTGGCGGGTTTCCGTGATGAATGTGGTCCCATCTGCAGTTCTTGTCAATTTACGACAAATTTGACAGGGCACGGGCAGAGGAGATCTCGCTTGGCTTGTGAGCCACTCGCCATGGGCAGCTGGGATGCGGTTATCGTGGCCTGAAAATGTTCGTCGAGCACACCGTTAGCCACCAACCTGGCCGAGGCCCGGCTCCGGTGAGCGTTAGGCGCATTTGCCCCGATAGCGCTTTTCGAAGAACTTCCGCTGCTCATGCGGTTCAATGGACGCTTCAAAGAGCGTACCGTCAAGCGAAAGTCCGTGATCCCGTTGACCGCATTATGCCCACCGAGGGAATGGAGCGGGAATTTGCGCAGAGAAAATGATAGTGTGATGTCGAAGTGATCTCCGCCGGCGTTGGCGTCGCTGCTGCGAACGTGGAGGACCCGCCGCCGATCCCTTACGATGCGCCGTATAGGGCTGATATTTGGTCTAGACGCGGACGGAGCGGGCCGCCTTGGTTCTACCCAGCAGATGCCGGAAACGCGATCGGACAGATTGGACCAACAGTATCAGGCCGCGCATTCCTAAAGGCGTACGCAGCAATCCCGCCCCTCGATTCTCTGATGGCATTCAGCCTGTTTAGCGCAACTGCATTCGCCTCTCGTGGATCCGATGCGAAACGCTCATCCGGAGGCGATAGTTTAGCATAGGGGCTCTTGCCATGTTGGCGTTATAAGAATCCTTATGCACGATGGCGGTTTGGTGGCCGCACGGAATGGTCACCGTCGAAAACAGCGAACCTTTAGCCCTCAGAAAAGGGGATCGAGGGTCTAGTTCGCTGATCTTGATGAGGCGGATCTCGTATTCGTTGTCTTTCGGCTTGCAATATTGCCCCCCCGTATTGCCGCATCTGCGAATGTTACCCTGATGGCGCCATTGCCGATGACGATCCGATGTCGATTAATCGGTCGCGCCAGATGGCTTTCCCGGCTTGCTCGACGAGAGGGGCTGTGGACGGGTCGGGCCCTACATAGCCCGAGCCGTCCACAACCCCGGGCAATGGGGCAGCGGTCGTGGCGTCGTCGAGCAGGCCCTGGGCGACCAACCGTTCGGCAGCCCTCCGTCTGAGTGCCCTCAGCAGACGTTGCACAATCGAATGCTGTCTCTTTCCGAACTCCTCGGGGTATTTTTCGCTCAACCGGCCGACAATTGCGAGCGCCGTCAGCTGTGGCTGCTCTGCGAGCCACGCTTCGATCGCGGCAATATGCGGGTCGAGCTTGGACGGCATGCGAACTCTGGTCTTATAGGGCCGACGAGTTCGCCGGTGCGTGGCACGCGGCTCGCCGACCGTCGCGGTCTTGCCGAGCGTCTTCGCGAACGTCGCCGCGGTCGCTGGCATGACGCTAGTGTGAGCGGGTTGCAGGCCGCGCGCCTGTCCGGCACGACGATTGACGCGATTGCCTAGTTCTTCTTGGGTTGCGCGAATCTCCGCCAACAGCGCGACCGGATCGAGCGAGCGATACTGATCACGCAGCCGCTTCTTCACGGCCGCGGTCACCTTGGGATGCGTCAAGGCACGCTCATAGGGCGTCGATGGGAGATGATAGCGCTTGATCACTTTAGCCCCTTCTCGACGCTTCTCCTTCAGCTTGAACGACGGCTGGAAGAAGTTGACGTAAAGCCGTGCCGCCGCATAGAGGCGGCCCATCATGCGCGCTGTCTCGACGCCATCGAAGGGGCCATAGCCCATGAGGCGGCGGACAACCGCACCATTCTTCTGCTCGACAAACGCTTGGTCGTTCTTCTTGTACGCACGCGAGCGTGTGACTTCGAGCTTCTGTTCACGACACCATGGCACGACGACATCGTTCATGAAGGCGCTGTCGTTGTCGAAGTCCACGCCGCGCAACAGCCAGGGGAACAGGCTCTGCACGCGAGTAATCGCCTCGACGACCAGCGAGCCTTCCCGCGTTAGCAACGGCAGGCACTCCGTCCAGCCGATGGCGACATCGACCATCGTCAGGGTCTGGATGAACGAGCCAGCTACCGACGTGCCGCCATGCGCGACCATGTCGACCTCGCAAAAGCCGGGCACCGGGCTGTTCCAGTCATTGAACGTGCGGATCGGGACCTCGCGCCGGATTGCCGAATAGAATCCGGCACGGCGCCGCCTGCCGCCGCTCGCCGCGATCTTCACATCGACGAGCAAGCGATCGATGGTGGCCGCGCTGATAGCCAGAACACGATACCGGTCCGACTGGCCAAGCTGCAATCGGCCATGTTGCTCAAGGGCCGGCAGCAAGATCGGGATCATCACCTTGAGCCGCTTGCCGCACACCCGATCCGATGCCTCCCACAGCGCCGTCAGCGCGTCCTTGATTGTCGCGCCATATCTGCGTCTTCGCTTTCTTGTTGCCTCGACCTCGCCGAGTCCAACCGTCTCGCGTCGCCGGAGCGCGCGCACCGCATGCTTGCGATGCCAGCCCGTCGTCGCGCACAGCTCGTCGAGGATCCGTCCCTTCTCCGCTCGTTTGGCCGACCGGTAACGCTCCGTTACCGCCAACACCACCTCGCGCCGCGCGCCCATGCTGATCTTTCCCGCCATAGACGCCACCGAACCAATTCGATGGCACCGACCCAATCATCGGCGAGAAGTTGTCCAGTAACATTCTGGGTGAGGCAATGCGCCCCCTACAGATAGGTCTGTTGCGCTGCCTGCTTTGGAATGAAGCAGGTGGTCGGGGATGCTGATCGTGGAGACGATTGCGCGGATACGCCGCGAGCACTTCATCAAGGGTAAGACGATCAAGGAGATCGCCCGCGACCTGAAGGTGTCGCGGAACACGGTCCGGAAGGTGCTGAGGTCGGGGGAGACCTCGTTCGAGTACGAGCGGTCGGTGCAGCCGCGACCAAAGCTGGGGCGATGGGCATCGGAGCTCGACGGGTTGCTATCGGCAAACGCGGTCAAATCCACACGTGAACAGCTGACGTTGATCCGGATCTTCGAAGGGCTGCGCGGCCGGGGCTATGACGGCGGTTACGATGCCGTGCGGCGTTACGCCCGGCAGTGGAGCAAGGAGCGCGGGCAATCGACGGCGGCGGCCTACGTTCCGCTGAGTTTTGCGCCAGGCGAGGCCTATCAGTTCGACTGGAGCCACGAGGTGGTGCTGTTGAGCGGCACCACGGTGATGGTGAAGGTCGCCCACGTCCGGCTCTGCCACAGTCGCATGCTGTTCGTGCGGGCCTATCCGCGGGAGACGCAGGAGATGGTGTTCGACGCCCATGACCGGGCGTTCGCCCTGTTCAAGGGCACCTGTAGTCGCGGCATCTACGACAACATGAAGACCGCCGTAGAGACGATCTTCGTCGGCAAAGGGCGCCTCTACAATCGCCGCTTCATGCAGATGTGCAGCCATTACCTGGTCGATCCGGTTGCCTGCACGCCGGCCTCGGGCTGGGAGAAGGGCCAGGTCGAGAACCAGGTCGGGCTGGTCAGGGAGCGCTTCTTCACGCCACGGCTGCGGTTCAAAAACCTGGACGAGCTAAATGCCTGGCTGCTCGATAAGTGCATCGCCTACGCCAAGGCTCGTCGCCATCCGGAGTTGGCCGAGCAGACGATCTGGGAGGTGTTCGAAGCCGAACGACCCAAGCTCGTTCCCTATGCCGGCCGCTTCGACGGCTTCCATGCGGTGACGGCATCGGTCTCGAAGACCTGCCTGGTACGCTTCGACAACAACAAATACTCAGTCGCAGCCAGCGCGGTCGGGCGCCCGGTCGAGGTTCAAGCCTATGCCGACCGCATCGTGGTCCGTCAGGATGGGCGCATCGTAGCCGAGCATCCGCGATCCTTCGGACGCGGCGAGACGACCTACGATCCCTGGCACTATGTGCCGGTGCTTGCTCGCAAACCCGGCGCCTTGCGCAATGGCGCTCCGTTCAAGGACTGGGTGCTGCCGGCCGCAATCGAGCGGATCCGGCGCAGGCTCGCCAGCACCGATGATGGCAATCGGCAGATGGTCGACATCCTCAACGCCGTGCTGACCGATGGTCTGCCGGCGGTGGAAGCCGCCTGTGCCGAAGCGCTCGGCCACGGCGTCCACTCCGCCGACGGGATCTCGACATCAAAGGCTTTTTCGACACGATCGATCATGCCCTTCTGGTGAGAGCGCTTCGGAAGCATTGTCAGGAGCCCTGGGTCTTGCTGTACGTCGAGAGATGGCTGAAGACTCCGGTGGAGATGCCCGATGGGACTATCCAGAAACGGGAAGCCGGAACACCGCAAGGTGGAGTGGTAAGCCCGTTGCTGGCAAATCTTTTTCTGCATTACGCCTTCGATGCGTGGATGCGTCGGATGTTTCCGCGCATTCCGTTCGAACGCTATGCCGATGATACAACCGCGGCGCGTGTTCATCTCAGGCCAGAAGCGCGGCGTCTTCGGTGTCATCAGGCGCGAACTGCGCCGCCCGCTCCGCAATCGAGCCCATCATCGGACACATGAAGGCCGAAGGTCACCTCGGCCGCTGTTACCTCAAAGGTCGTGCCGGCGATGCCGACAACGTCATCCTCTCCGGCGTGGGCCACAAACTTCCGCCGCATCCTCGCCTGGCTCAGAGAACTCTTGAGCCTGTTCCTAGCACTGCTATCGCGAACGCTCGCAACTCCAACCCAGCTCAATCCGGCTTCTTAACGGACGACTAATTAACGTGAGGTTCGCTGACCGCCTGGCTCAACGCACCGTTAAAATCGTTGAACCTTGGGTACGACTTGCCGATTGATCGATCAGGCTTCGCAATCAGCTTCGATCGGCAAGGCAAAGCCAGCTTTCACGCGATCCAATACGACCATCGTCTTCACACCCTTGATGTCCGGGTTTGAGTAAAAAAATTTCCGAGTGAATTGCTCGTAGTCTTCCATACTCTTAGCAGTGATGTAGAGCGCAAAATCGGCATCACCTGTGACATAAAAACCGCTGACGATGTCGATTGATGACTTTATCGCCTTCTTGAACCTGTCGATAATGTCAGCGCGTTCTCTTTCAAGGCTAACGAGCACCAGCATCTGAATTGGCCTACCAACGGCCTTGGTCGAAACAATAGAGACGTCGCCCTCAATTATGCCGTCAGACCGGAGGCGCTTTAACCGGCGTTGGACCGCAGTTGCAGAAAGTCCAGCTATCTCTCCGATCGCTTCTGACGTGAGCCGATTGTTTTTCTGCACGATCTGCAAGATGCGTGCATCAATGCGGTCATACTGCATGATCCTCTCCTAAGCAGTTATTTTCGTTGGTTATCAGTCGGGTCTCGCATAAAATCTGCGTTAAAGCGAATAAAGTCGACGAAAGTATGCTGCATGATTCAATATCATGGAAGCGAATCTAAAGCCAAGGAGGAGCGCATCTTCGTGTGGTGAGTTCGGCGCAATGTGCTGATCAAGGCCTCGCGTGACGCGTAGTCACTCGCTATTGCGCGGCGCAAAAACGAGCGTCTCTCGGTGGGCGCAGGTGACTCAGATATCGCGAATGGAATTATTACCCGACAATTCCAACCGAAAACGTTGGGGCACGTCCAAATGATGGGCCGAGGCCTGTTTCACCGCTCGGATGGAATTCCTCTGCGTTCCTATTTCTATGCAGGATTTCGGCGTTTCAGTATCGCTTTGTGCATCGTTAAGGATGAGGCGATGGAGTAAAATCGCGCTGCCTTCGTCGAGTAATCGGATTCCGTATGACACAAGCGGGTCAAGTCGTCCAACCAGACGAGCGCTGCATCGAAGCAGGCGGTCGGTTGCGAAAATCAAGCGCATGTCCGGTGGTGAATCCAGTTTCTAGTGATCTCAGGATGGTGCGTTCCGCTCCTACTTTCCTCGCAAAGAACAGAATCCTTGCAAGTCTCCCGCGCCAGAATCTTTTGGCGATACGCGCCTTTCTTGAGCCCGTTGTCCTCAGCGAGCGCGCAGTTCTATCGGAAGCGCGGAGGCAGCTCGATCATATCTACTTTCTAGAGTCGGGCCTCGTATCGCGAAGGGTAGTGTCTGTAGGAACGATGTTTGAAACATCTGTCGTCGGTTATCGCGGTGCTGTCGGAGTTTCGCTTCTGCTGAACGACCATATCGAGACAGAGCAGCACGTCGTAGTAGTGCCCGGAACCGCGTACAGGATCCAGGCTCGGGATTTGTTTAACGCAATTGCGGACGTCCCAGACCTACATCAGCGGCTTTTGCAGTTCGCTCGGGCGTTTGCTCTACACAGCGCTCAGGCGGGGCTGTGTGGGGTGCGGCATGGCCTTGAACAGCGACTGGCAAGCTGGCTCTGTTTAGCGAGCGATGCGCTCGGTGCGGATGTAATTCCTGTTACGCACGATTACCTCTCTTGCGTTCTCGGATTGCGCCGCGCAGGCGTGACTGAAACGCTGATTAGCTTTCAAGAAGATGGACTCATTCGAAAGATGCGCGGCGTTCTGCAGATTGATCAGCGTACACACCTCGAGCAGAGGGCGTGCAAGTGTTGTAGAATTATTGCCTCCGCCTATTCCGCATCGGAGACCCTCCTCAGCTCCGTGACGAGCCAATAACGGTCTCACAGTCGTAATGTTTGTGGGATGCAGCTGTCGCCCACAACGAGACGACGAGAATCCGCTTACCTTGGCAAAAATCGCTGGAAGTCTGCGCAGATCGCGAGCTTTATCTGAAAGACGCGCCACTGTTCCTCTGTAAAATGGCGGCACAAAACGCGGAGTTTGCAGATGAAAGTTGGTGTTCCTAAAGAAATCAAGGCGCACGAGTATCGCGTCGGCCTCACGCCCGGCGCTGTTCGCGAATATGTCGCTGCGGGTCACACTGTAATCGTGCAGGCGAACGCTGGTGGCGGTATCGGCGCCGATGATGACCAGTATCGAAAAGCAGGTGCGAGAATTGCATCGTCGGCGCGAGAAGTTTTCGAGGCCAGCGATATGATCGTGAAGGTTAAAGAACCGCAACCATCCGAATGGACTCTCCTTCGTAAAGATCAGATATTGTTCACGTATCTGCACTTGGCGCCGGATCCCGAGCAAGCAAAGGGTCTCATCAATTCCGGCTGTGCCGCCATTGCATACGAGACTGTAAGTGATCGGTTCGGGGGTTTACCGCTGCTGGCGCCGATGAGCGAAGTGGCGGGCCGGCTATCGATCGAAGCCGCAGGTGCGGCCTTGAGACGATACGCCGGGGGGCGGGGATTGCTCATCGGTGGCGTGCCTGGCGTGCAACCGGCTCGCGTCGCAATCATTGGCGGCGGCGTTGTCGGAACCCATGCGGCGCGCATGGCGAGCGGTCTGGGAGCCGAAGTGACCATTTTGGATCGATCGATCCAGCGGCTACGAGAGTTAGACGATCTATTCAAAGGCGTGTTCGCACTCTGTTTTCAACGATCGATGCCGTTGAGCAGGAAGTTTTCGCAGCGGACGTTGTCGTGGGCGCAGTGCTTATTCCAGGCGCAAGCGCGCCGAAGCTCGTAACGCGCGGCATGCTAAGCTCGATGAGAAAGGGGGCCGTGATCGTTGATGTCGCCATCGATCAAGGAGGATGCTTTGAGACGTCCCGCCCGACTACACATGTCGAACCGACGTACGAAGTAGACGGTATCATACATTATTGCGTAGCAAACATGCCGGGCGCGGTCCCATTGACCTCAAGCCAGGCGTTGAACAACGCGACACTGCCATTTGGCTTAGCTCTCGCCAACAAAGGTATTGCCGCGGCGCTTGAAAATCCGCATCTGCGTTCCGGCCTAAATGTGTACCGCGGGCGGCTTACCTACAAGGCTGTCGCTGACAGCCTTGGCTTGCCGTTCTCGCCGATCGATCAAGCTGCTTGATCCCGAACAAGCTTTCAACACTGCTTGTATCGTGACGGGCCATTCTTCGGAGTGGTCCGTCATGACGTTCAAGCCATGCATTCAAGGGGACGTTCAATCAGTCCAGATCCTCGAATGATGCAAAGGGCGAGCTAAGGTTGTCGAGCTCATTTGACCATCCAGCTTCAATGAGAACGGCGCGACCGCGCAGGCAAAGGAAGTTTGAATCTAGGAAAGCAGGGCATGAGGTTTTGGCAAGTAGAGGTCTGTTTATATTCCGTACAAATACGGGTGTCGCACCGCGCCACTCGCAGGTTACATTCCTGGAATTGCTTGAGTGAGCCGGATTGCTCGCAAATCGGATGTGGAATGCGATTAATCGGCTTTTCCGCGCCCGTCCGACTGACAAGCAGGTAGTCGGACGAGCAACTCGTCGACATTGAAAATCGGATCGTACGAAACGTACCGATGTGACGCGATTATGACACGCTGCTTGGGCGCGGAATGGAGACGGTCCGTTCTGTACGAACTTATAGCGCGCGATACCCACGCAATCTGTCAGCTTATTCGTGCGGGATCGGAGTGGTCCGTTTCGCGACGCTTGATGTTCTCAAATGGCGAGCGTTCACGACAAGCCCTGGTGTCAAAGAGACGAGGGCGGAGAGAAGGTAGCCGCTGCGCGGCAGTTTCGATGATAGCTGGGGGACTTCTGGATGAAAGCTATGAAAAGAATTTCACTAAGTTTGGCGGCCGGCCTTGTTGGTGTTAGCAGCGCGCAAGCCGCTGATTTGCCTGTCAAGGCGAAGGCAATCGAATACGTCAAAGGGTGTTCGCTTTACGGGCCTGGCTTCTATTATATTCCCGGGACGGATACCTGCATAAAGCTCGGAGGTTACCTGCGCACTGAAGTCAGTGTGAATTCAAGTTATCACTACGATGTCCCGAACAACAGCGTTGGCGGGGCTCGCAATCGCCTTAGCGACGCTTACAATTGGCGGTCTCGGGAGGAAATGACGATCGATACGCGGACGGCGTCGGAATATGGCACCGTGCGCACTTTCTTCGAAGGTGTGTTTCAATGGACGGGCGGCGCTTATTCTGGCGCGGGTAATGGATCGACGGTGTATGCGTCGCTCGGTGGCGTCTCAGCACCTAATAATGCGAATCCAGGTGCCGTCGCTGGCGGCACGGTCGGCGTCTGGAACGCGTTCATTCAATTTGCCGGCTTCACTATTGGTAAGGCGATGTCGCAATTCACCACGCCTTGGGCCCATTATCCCGCAAACGTCTTGGACGGTCTGCCGGGTGCAAGCAGCTGGGACCCTGTGAATCAGTTTAGCTACACGGCTGATTTTGGGCAAGGGATTTCATTATCGGTCTCGGCTCAGGATTCGGTGATACATGATACGACCGCAATTTGGAACGTAAGTGCAGCGTCGGCAGCCGGCATCCTCGCCGGGTCGTACGGCGGGAACGATATTGCTGGTTCAGCGAGCCCCGATTTTGTTGGCATGCTGCGAGTTGACCAATCGTGGGGTTTGTTCCAAGCGTCAGTTGCTGCGCACGACAACCACGCAGCTTACTATGGGGCGACCGAACTTACAGGACACCCGAGTGATAAGTGGGGTTGGGCGGGCCAGCTAGCTTTATCAATTAAGAACCTTCCCACCGGGCCTGGGGACAGCGTCAATATGTCCGGCGTCTACAGCCACGGGGCTAGCCGCTATAGTTTCCACGACTACGGCTCGAGTACGTTTGCAATGTACGGTGGTTCCGGCCTACCGGGCGTATATCAAAGCCTCGGGTTCGCGGGCGTTTCGGATGCGGTTTTTGTTGCCGGCTCTGGCATGGAACTGACAACGACTTACGGGTTTCAAGGAGGCTACACGCATAATTGGAATGCCTATTGGAACACTGGCATCTTCGGTGGTTGGGCTGCCGTAAGATATAATGGAACGGCGAAGGGGTATATGTGCAGTGCCGTCGTCGCCAACCTTGCGCTCTCGAGCGGCATGGCGGGCTGCAACCCAGATTTCAGCTACTCAGTGGTCGGCATCAATACGCGCTGGACTCCAGTCAAAAATCTCACGTTCACGACAGAACTGGCCTATGCGATGCTTGATCAGAAGTATGCCAGTGGCAGTAGTGTAACTGCACCGCTTCAGGCCGGCATCGCCAAGCCCGCGGGGACTTACGAGATCAAGGATCAGAGCGCGATTTCGCTTCTTTTCCGCGCCCAACGCAACTGGTAGGGACCTCCCGTACAACATAGGTCAAGGTTCAATCTCCAAGAGGCCCTCGGTATGCCCGCCGAGGGCCGTTCTCATTTCCTCCGAAATGCCAAGGCGGCATGAGTGGCTTGGCCTGCAAGCAGCCATGCATGCGATACCAGACGTAATGATGTAGACTAATCGGCAAGCTCGGTGCGCTGGTTTGAGGTGTCGTGGGCTCGTTTGCGGCGAATAAAGCGTGGTGAAGGTGCGGTTTATCTTCTGCAGGCCCTGGCGAAGACCTCGGCACGATAGCAGGGACCGTTGTCGGTCATTTATGCCGGTTACCTTCATGTCGATGCCGCGGTAGTAGGCGATGGCCTTCGTGAGCAGAGCGATTGCGCTCTCCTTTTGTAAGCTCTGTTCTCAGGCCACGGCTTTGAGGTCTTGACGGCAATAAGCCCACGGGAGCAGTTGATCGATGTCGCTGTTTGGATGGCCGTTGACGATTCTGGCGAAGACGTCGGTCAGGTAAGCAAGCGGATCGACGTCGTTCAGCTTACTGGTTTCGACCATGGAAGCGATGATGGCCCAGCGCTCGGCGCCGCCATCAGATGGAAGGCTGCTTGGCCCACCCAGTCCGCCAACGTCGAACGATCGAGCTCAATGCACTGGCATGCGTAAATCTGCGCCTGCCGGTAGAGCAGCAGGTGATCATCGTATTTGGAGACCAGCACCTGGGCGACGGTGGCCTCGGTCGGCAATCCGCCCTCGATCAGCTGGGCCGAGGCCGGCGCCTGTATGACGCCGTCCTCGCAAGCACGGCAGGCGTATTTGGGACGCCGGGTAACAAGGATCCGGAACTGCGCCTGGACCAGGTCCAGCCGCTCGCTTCGGTCCTCGCCGATCCGGTGTAACTCGCCTCGGCAGCAGGGACAGGTCTTGTCATCGATATCGACAATGACCTCG
>NZ_LFIP02000019.1 GCF_001189235.2 Bradyrhizobium embrapense | reverse complement strand
GGGCGGAAAGCTTCATGAAGACCCTCAAGCAAGAGGAGGTCGACGGCCAGACCTACCGCGATGCGCAACAGGCCAGAAATGCGATCGGCGCCTTCATCGAAGAGGTATACAATCGTCAACGGTTGCACTCGGCTTTGGCCTACCGGCCGCCAGCCGAGTTCGAGGCAAATTTACCGCATGGCGGGGCTGCTGCGCAGCAGCCCCGCCATGCGGCCCTAACCCGTCAACCCGCCGTGCCGCTTCAAGCGGCCGGCACCTGTCCCTGATTTACCGTGTCTCACATCAGGGGTGCAGTTCAGAAGCGGGTTCCCGGTTGCGCCGGGGGCCTTGCTTGATCACGATCGCCGCATGATTCGGGATAAGTCCAAAAGCGCGCCAAAGACCGCGTCGAAGAAGAAGTCGGCTGAACCGGCCGCGCCGGGCAAGCGCGTGATCGCCGTGACGCGGCCGAGCTTTCGGCGCGAGCGCGCGCTGATCAAGCGCGGCGTCTGGCCGGTCGCGGGCTGCGACGAAGCCGGGCGGGGCCCGCTGGCAGGTCCGGTGGTCGCCGCCGCGGTGGTGCTCGACCCCAATCGCGTTCCTAAGGGGCTCGACGATTCCAAGCGGCTGACCGCCGAGCGCCGCGAGGAACTGTTCGAGGAGATTTGCGCGACCGCGGCGTTCTCGGTCGCGGTGGCCTCGCCGGCGCGAATCGATCGCGACAATATATTGCGTGCCTCGCTGTGGGCGTTGGCGCGCGCGGTGCATGCGCTGCCGGAAATGCCGAAGCACGTCTTCGTCGACGGCCGCGACAAGCTCGCCACGCCCTGCGACTGCGACGCGGTGATCGGCGGCGACGGCATCGTGGCCTCGATCGCTGCGGCCTCGATCATCGCCAAGGTGACGCGCGACCGCCTGATGTGCGCGCTGGCGCTGGATTGCCCCGGCTACGGGTTCGAGCAGCACAAGGGCTATGGCGTCCCCGAGCACCTCGAGGCGCTGGACCGGCTCGGCCCCAGCACCCATCACCGCAGCTTCTTCGCACCGGTCGTCGCCGCGCGGCTGAAACATTTCCCGGTGTCAGCCGAGCCCGACCTGTTCACGGTGGATGCGACAAGCGAGGCCGCGGCATCCGAAGCGGCGTAGCTTGCCGCAGCGCGGGCTACGACGTGCGCCATCGCTTGTAGCACCCCTCTCCCCAACCCTCCCCCGCAAGGGGGGAGGGAGCCCTTCCGCCAGTGCCTCACTCACATTCGCTAAGGAGTCAGAAGAAAAGGGACGCAACACCTCGATGCCGTGACCCGCGGTGAGGTGAGCACGCCGGTTTGGCTCCCTCCCCCCTTGCGGGGGAGGGTGGGCAGAGGGGGCCGCGAGTTGCGCTGGTCGTTCGCACGGAGAGAATCCCCCACGCCGTTCACCGTTGCCTCCACCGCCGCCGCCGTTTATCAAAACCTTCGGGATCAGATGGCGCCGCCGGATCGGCGTGGCTGGGGCATTTCAGGCGTTTCATGCGGTTTACCTCCCTGGTTGTCGAACTGATCCGCGCCCGGCCGCGCCTCGTGGTGTGGGTCGTGGTGCTGGTGCAGGCCGCGATATGGCTGCTCTTGCCGCTGATCTTCTACGGCAGCCCGCCCGGCAATCTCGCCACCGTGCTCGCGTTCGGCCGCGAATATCAGGTCGGCACCGACATGGGGCCGCCGCTTTCGTTCTGGCTCGCCGACATCGCCTTCCGCGCCGCCGGCAATCACGTCTTCGGCGTCTATCTCTTGGCGCAGGTCTGCGAGATCGTCACCTTCATCGCCTTCTACCAGCTGGCCCGCGCCATCGTCGGCGGCCCGCAGGGCGTGCTGGCGGTGCTGTTGTCGATGACAGTCGTGGTGTTCTCCTCGCCGAGCGTCGAGTTCGGCCCGCTGATCCTGGCGCGTCCGCTGTGGGCGCTGTTGCTGCTGCATTCCTGGCAATTGATCGGGCAGAACCGGCGCGCCGCCTGGTTCGCCTGGTCGATCGATTGCGGCCTCTTGCTGCTGACGACACCGGCGGCGCTCGGCATGATCCTGCTCGTGGTCGGCTTTGCGGTCGCAACCGAGCGCGGGCGCCGCACGCTGCGCGCGGTCGATCCGCTCTATGCGCTGCTCGTCATCATCGTGCTGGCGCTGCCCTATCTGATCTGGCTGATCCGCGCCGACGCGCTGGCGCTGCCGCCCTTGCCTGTGCTCGCCGAGCTCAAGGCGCGCGCGCTGCGCTGGGGCGTCGTGCTCGGCGGGCTGATCGTGGCGACCGCAGCGATCGTCGTGCTGGCGCTGCTCAATTCGCGCTGGTTCGCCCGCGACCGTGAGGATGCCCCGATCATCTACCGTCCGCCGGTCAGTCCGCTGGCGCAGCACTTCGTCTATTTCTTCGCGTTCGCGCCGGCGATCGTCAGCAGCTTCGTCGCCGGGCTGTTCGACCTGGATCGCGCCTTCGGCGGCGCCGGCGTTGCGCTGTTGATGTCGGGGCTCGCGGTCGTGGTCGCGACCGGCGATCTGATCCATCTCAGGCGGCAGCGGCTGCTGCGCTCGGTGTGGGCGTTCGCTGTCGCTGCGCCCGCCGCGGCCGCGCTGGCGACGGCGCTGTTCCTGCCATGGACCAGCACCACGGAGGTCCCGACCTCGCTGCCGGCAGCCGCGATGGGACGCTTCTTCGACGACAGCTATGAACGCCGCACCAACCAGCGCCTGCGCGCGGTCGCCGGCGATCCCGAACTCGCCAGCCTGATCGCGATGAACGGGCGCCGTCCGCATCTGTTGCTCGACGCCGCGCCGCAACGGACGCCCTGGATGTCGGTGGCGAAATTCAACGAGACCGGCGGCGTCGTGGTGTGGCGCGCGCAGGACACCGCCGGCACGCCGCCGCCCGAACTCGCGCAACGCTTCCCCGGCCTCGTGCCGGAAGTGCCGCGCTCGTTCGACCGGCTGGTCAATGGAAGGCAGCCGGTGCTGCGGATCGGCTGGGCGATCGTGCGGCCGAAGGGGTAGGAATCAGTCGGTCTGTAGGATGGGTAGAGCGCAGCGAAACCCATCCATTCACGCCGGCTGCGCTAATGATGGGTTTCACAGCGCTCTACCCATCCTGCGAAGCAGCACCTTCCTACGAAGCGAGCACCTTCGCGATCGCGCGCAAGTCCTGCCACGACAATCTCTTGTAGGACGGTGAGCGCAGCAGATAGGCCGGATGGAAGGTCGCGACGGCGCGGATCGTGCGCGTGCCGGTGTCGTAGTCGATCCATTTGCCTCGCGTGCGCATGATGCCCTCGCGGGTGCCGAGCAGCGCCTGGGTCGAGGGATTGCCGAGCGTCACCAGCACGTCGGGATCGACCAGCTCGATATGGCGCTGGATGAAGGGCAGGCACACCTGCGTCTCCTGCGGCGTCGGCGTGCGGTTGCCCGGAGGCCGCCACGGGATGACATTAGCGATATAGGCCTTGCTGCGATCGAGCCCGATCGCAGCGATCATGCGGTCGAGCAGCTTGCCGGAGCGGCCGACGAACGGCAGCCCCTCGATGTCCTCGTCGCGGCCCGGCGCCTCGCCGACGAACATCACGCGCGCCTGTGGATTGCCGTCGGCGAACACCAGCCGGGTCGCGGTGTGCTTCAGCGCGCAGCCGTCGAACGTCTCCATCAGCGTGCGCAAGGCTTCAAGTGTCGGAGCGGTGCGTGCGGCCTCGCGTGCGGAGGCGATCGCCGCGTCCGGCGCGATGGTGATTTCGCTGCGCGGAACGGCCGGCATCGGTGGCGGGCGCAGCGGATTGAGCGCGGCTGGACGCGGCGCGGCCGGGGCGGGAACTGGCTCGGGCTCTTCCAGCCGGTTGATCGGCTCGTCGCCGAGCGCGCAATCGACCCCGGCCTCGAGGTAAAAGGCCAGCAATTGCTGCAGTGTAGGGGTGGGCTCGGGCATCAGGGCCATCGGCGCAATCTAGAGCATGGTGGAGAAAAGTGGAGGCTCGATTTCGGAAAAGATTATTCTCCTGAGGTATCCGGACCGTGCAAAGGCGGCGAGGCGCAATTCCATGGTTGTCCTTCCGCCAAAAATCGGAAACAACGACTTTTGAAAAGCTTAGAAGCGTTCTCAATGGGCTGAGACCAAGATCATGAGTGCTGAAGACCTTCCCCCGCGCGAGTCTATGGAATTCGATGTCGTCATCGTCGGCGCCGGCCCGTCGGGCCTGTCGGCCGCGATCCGGCTCAAGCAGCTCAATCCCGAGCTCTCGATCGTCGTGGTGGAGAAAGGCTCCGAGGTCGGTGCGCACATCCTGTCGGGTGCAGTGATCGATCCGGCCGGCCTCGACAAGCTCATCCCCGACTGGCGCGAGGATGCCGATTGTCCGCTCAAGACACAGGTCACGAGCGACCGCTTCTACTGGGCGACGTCGCAGGGCTGGTTCCGGATTCCGAACTTCATCATGCCGCCGTTGATGCACAACCATCACAACTACATCGGCTCGCTCGGCAATGTCTGTCGCTGGCTGGCGCCGAAGGCGGAAGCGCTCGGCGTCGAGATCTATCCGGGCTTTGCCGCCGCTGAAGTGCTCTATGACGACAAGGGCGCGGTGCGCGGCATCGCGACCGGCGATATGGGCATCGCCAAGGACGGCAGCCACAAGGATTCCTACACCCGCGGCATGGAGCTGCTCGGCAAATACACGCTGTTCGCCGAAGGCGCGCGCGGCTCGCTGTCGAAGCAGCTGATCGCGAAGTTCAAGCTCGATGCCAACTCCGAGCCGCCAAAATTCGGCATCGGGCTCAAGGAGGTCTGGCAGATCGATCCGGCGAAGCACAAGAAGGGCCGGGTGCAGCATACGCTGGGCTGGCCGCTGAACGACAAGACCGGCGGCGGCTCGTTCCTCTATCACTACGACGACAACCGCGTCGCGGTCGGCTTCGTCGTGCATCTGAACTACAACGACCCGTATCTGTCGCCGTTCGACGAATTCCAGCGGATGAAGACGCATCCCGATATCCGCGAGCTGTTCGAAGGCGGCAAGCGGCTCGCTTATGGTGCGCGCGCCATCACCGAGGGCGGCTACCAGTCGGTGCCGCGGCTCTCCTTCCCGGGCGGTGCGCTGATCGGCTGCGCGGCCGGCTTCGTCAACGTGCCGCGCATCAAGGGCGTCCACAATGCGATGGGCTCGGGCATGCTCGCCGCCGAACATGTCGCGGCCGCGCTCGGTGCCGGACGCGCCAATGACGAGCTCGTCGAATACGAGAATGCCTGGCGCTCGTCCGCGATCGGCAAGGACCTGTTCAAGGTCCGCAATGCCAAGCCGTTGTTGTCGAAGTTCGGCAACCTGCTCGGCATGGCGCTCTCCGGCTTCGACATGTGGTGCAACACGCTCGGCTTCTCACTGTTCGGCACCCAGTCGCACGCCAAGCCGGACCGCAAGACGCTCGATCCTGCCAAGCAGCACCAGCCGATTGCCTATCCGAAGCCGGACGGCAAGATCACGTTCGACAAGCTGTCGTCGGTGTTCCTGTCCAACACCAACCATGAGGAGGACCAGCCGGTCCATCTCAAGGTCGCCGACATGAACCTGCAGAAGACCTCCGAGCACGACGTGTTCGCCGGTCCCTCCAACCGCTATTGCCCGGCCGGCGTCTATGAGTGGGTCGAGGAATCCGCAGGCCCGCGTTTCCAGATCAACGCCCAGAACTGCGTCCACTGCAAAACCTGCGACGTGAAGGACCCCAACGGCAACATCACCTGGGTTCCTCCGGAGGGCGGCGGCGGTCCGAACTACGAGGCGATGTAAGGTCAAGGGTAGGGCCAAGGGTAGGGCCAAGGGTAGGGCCAAGGGTAGGGCGAGACGGCCGACCACATTTGCGTGAGGCGGGGACAGCCGGTCCCTGCACTCCTCTTCCCTCCCTTTGTGGGAGAGGTGGAACTGGCCGTGTGGCGGGCCTCCCGAGACGCTTTTTGCTTCCGCCCGCGAATATGCCGGGCCCGGTCACGATACCGCCATAGTGGAGGCGTCTTGCGGTGCGGCTGGCTGGATCGGCGGGCGTAAGGGCCTAATCTGCCGATTGATTCGGCATGGGTTACCTCCGGGCGATCCTTGCGGATAAAAGCCAGAAGCGGCATTGTCGCTCGCCATGATGCCGCCGCTTGGGTTCGCATTTTGAGACTGATCGCAGGATCTTGTCGCGAAGATCTCGTCGCGAAGATCTTGGCCGTAAATCCTTCGTGGCCTTAAACCCCTGGAGCAAGGCGACCGTGATGCTGTCCACCCGTTTCAACCGCCTGACGATTGCCGTTCTAGCTGCCGCGGCGCTTGTCGTGCCTGCGCAGCTGGCGGCGCAGACGCCCGACCATCCGACCGACAATGCCGCGCAATTCCCGTCCAAGACGGACCTGAAGTCGCTGACCACGGCCGGCAGCTATCTCGCCGCCCGCCACGCCAGTGTCGAGCGCGATGCGGCCTCGGCTGCGGCGTTCTACCGCTCGGCGCTGCGCACCGACCCGAAGAATTCCGAGCTGCTCGACCGCGCCTTCATCTCCTCGCTCGCCGACGGCGACATCGATGAGGCAGTGAAGCTCGCCGACCGCATCCTGACCCAGGACAAGGCCAACCGCGTCGCCCGCCTCGTCGTCGGCGTGCGCGACCTCAAGCTGAAGAAATACGCCGCCGCGCAGTCCAACATCAACCAGTCGGTGCGCGGCCCGATCACCGATCTCGTGGCGACGCTGCTGTCGGCCTGGGCCGCCTATGGCGCCGGCGACAGCAAGGGCGCGGTCGCCTCGATCGACAAGCTGACCGGCCCCGAGTGGTATCCGATCTTCAAGGATCTGCACGCCGGCATGATCTACGAGCTGTCCGGCAAGGAGAAGGATGCCGGGACCCGCTTCGAGAAGGTCTACAAGCTCGACGATTCGATGCTGCGCTCGGTCGACGAATACGCGCGCTGGACCTCGCGCAACAAGGATGCCGCCGCCGCGACCGCGATATACGAGGCGTTCGACAAGAAGCTGCCGCGGCATCCGCTGGTGCTTGAAGGCATCAAGGAGTCCAAGGCCGGCAAGAAGCTGCCGCCGCTGGTCGATTCACCGCAGGCCGGCGCCGCCGAGGCGCTGTACGGCATCGGTGCGACGCTGACCCGCCGCGGCGGCGAGGACCTCGCGCTGGTCTATCTGCAGCTCGCGCTCTATCTGCAGCCGAACCATCCGCTGGCGCTGCTGTCGCTCGCCGATCTCTATGAATCGGTGAAGAAGCCGCAGATGGCGATCAAGGTCTATGAGCGGATGCCGGCGTCCTCGCCGCTGAAGCGCAACGCCCAGATCCAGCTCGCGACCAATCTCGACGCCGCCGACCGCAGCGACGAGGCGATCAAGATCCTCAAGGAAGTCACCGCCGATCAGCCGAAGGACATCGAGGCAATCCTGGCGCTCGGCAATATCGAGCGCGGCCGCAAGAAGTTCGCCGACTGCGCCACCACCTATTCGCAGGCGATCGACGCGCTGCCGGCCGCCAGCGGCGACAAGAACGCCTGGGTCACCTACTACTACCGCGGCATCTGCGAGGAGCGCTCCAAGCAGTGGAACAAGGCCGAGGCCGACATGCGCAAGGCGCTCGAGCTGCAGCCCGAGCAGCCGCATGTGCTGAACTATCTCGGCTATTCCTGGATCGACCAGGGCATCAACCTCGACGAAGGCATGAAGATGATCAAGCGCGCCGTCGATCAGCGTCCTGACGACGGCTACATCGTCGATTCCCTCGGCTGGGCCTATTATCGCATCGGCAATTACGACGAGGCGGTGAAGAATCTCGAACGCGCGATCGACCTGAAGCCGGAAGATCCGACCATCAACGACCATCTCGGCGACGCGTATTGGCGTGTCGGCCGCACCCTGGAAGCCAAATTCCAGTGGGCGCATGCCCGCGACCTCAAGCCCGAGCCGGAAGAGCTGCCGAAGATCCAGGCCAAGATCGACAACGGCCTGCCGGACGACACCTCGAACGCCGCCTCCGCCGACAAGAAGAAGGACGACGACGGCAAGGGCGGCTAGGGTCCGGTATAGCCGCCAGGGTGCATTGCCAATTGAGACGTGATGCCTGGGCCTTGTCCCGGGCATCGGCGTTTCCAAATCGTCATGGCCGGGCTTGACCCGGCCATCCATCCCCTTCGTGACCATCCATCCCGTTCGCGAGATGAAGTTTCGGTTGATGGATGCCCGGGTCAAGCCCGGGCATGACGGTGGGTGTGCTTCAGGCGCATGCCAAAACCGCGGAATTTCTATCCAAACAAAGGGATAGGATCGTGTGGCGATTTACGCTAATCGCACACGATGTTTGTTTTTAGGGGTTTATCGCCGTGCCGGCGCTGATTGAAGAAGGGCGTGCCAAGGTCAACCTGACGCTCAGGGTTGTCGGACGGCGCGTCGATGGGTTTCACGACCTGGAGAGTGTGGTCGCGTTTGCCGATTGCGCCGATCGTCTCACGCTGGAGCCGGGCCCCGAGCTGTCCCTCGCGATGCTGGGACCGCTGGCCCATGCCTGCGGCGATACATCTGACAATCTGGTGCTCAAGGCCGCACGCCTGCTCGGCGAACGCGTCGCGGATCTCGAGGTCGGCCACTTCACGCTGGAGAAGGTGCTGCCCGTTGCGGCCGGCATCGGCGGCGGCTCGGCAGATGCCGCGGCGGCGCTGCGGCTTTTGGCGCGGCTCAACGAGCTCTCGCTCGACGACAGCAGGATCATGGAAGTCGCGCTGCAGACCGGCGCCGACGTGCCGGTGTGCGTCGCCTCGCGCGCCTGCGACATGACCGGCGTCGGCGAGGGCCTGCTGCCGCTCGATCTGCCGAAGATGCCCGCGGTGCTGGTCAATCCGCGCGTGCCGGTTGCAACCAAGGATGTCTTCAATGCGCTCGGCCTGCGCCATGGCGAGCTCCTGATCGGCGCTACCGATGTGATGATGCAGGCGCAGGATTGGCCAGAGGCCGGCCGGGCGGTCGACGACTGGATCGCGGCGCTGTCGCGCGGCACCAATGATCTCGAAGCCCCGGCCGCGCGCATCGAGCCGGTCATCAGCGACGTCCTGTCCGCGCTGCGCGCGACCACGGGCGCTCGTCTGGTGCGCATGTCGGGCTCCGGCGCGACCTGCTTTGCGGTCTTTGCCACCGATGCCGACGCGGAGGCCGCCGGCGAACAGCTCCGCGCCGGGCATCCCGGCTGGTGGGTGCATGCCGGCTCGCTGAGCTAGCGCGATCGCGGTGCCGCGACCTTCCTCTCCATCGTCATTCCCCGGTGCTCAATTCTGTGGCCCAATGGATTCCGGGCTCGCGCCAAGTGGCGCGCCCCGGAATGACATCTGGAGAGATGCGACAAGAACGCTAAGCCGCGTCCCCAACTTCAACTGTCATCGCCCGGCTCGACCGGGCGATCCAGTACGCCGCGGCTTCTCGGTTCAAGCACTGCCGTCTCTGGAATACTGGACCACCCGCTCTCGCGGCTGATGACACCGGTGGCCATTCTGCATGATGCCGAGCGGCATTGCAGGCTTCCCACCGCAACGCCGGGCAGCGTTGCGCCCCGGATTGCTTGGCAAGCCAAACCCCCTTTGCCATAACAGCACGAAACAACAGCATTGCGCGTGCGGGACCGTTCGGAATCCGCCTGCACAACGAGCCGGGAGGATGCCATGGCCAATATCCGAGTTCTCGCCACCGATCTAGAATTTCCCGAAGGTCCCGTCGTGATGCCCGACGGTTCGGTCGTGCTGGTCGAAATCCGCGGCCAGCGGCTGACCCGGGTCTATCCCGACGGGCGCAAGGAGATCGTCGCCAAGGTGCCGGGCGGCCCGAATGGCGCCGCGCTCGGCCCCGACGGCAAAATGTACATCTGCAACAATGGCGGCTTCTCCTGGATCCCGACCAAGAACTTGATCATGCCCGGACCGCAGCCGGAGGATTATCTCGGCGGTTCGATCCAGCGCGTCGATCTGCAATCGGGCAAGGTCGAGACCGTGGTGACGAAGTGCGGCGAGCACGAGCTGCGCGGGCCGAACGATCTGGTGTTCGACAGACACGGCGGCCTGTGGTTCTCCGATCTCGGCAAGCGCCGCGCCCGCGAGATGGACGTCGGCGCGTTCTATTATCTGAAGCCCGGCATGAACGAGATCGTCGAGGCCGTGCACGGCATCCTGCCGGCCAACGGCATCGGCCTGTCGCCGGACGAGAAGACCGTCTACATCGCGGAGACGCCGACGGCGCGGCTGTGGGCCTATGAAGTGTCCGAGCCCGGCACCATCAAGCCGCGCGACGTGATCTATCGTGGCGAGCGCGGCAAGCCGATCGCCGGCCTCGGCGGCTACCAGATGTTCGACTCGCTCGCGGTCGAAGCGTCGGGCAATGTCTGCGTCGCGACGCTGATCTCGGGCTGCATCTCGGTGATCGCACCCGACGGCACATTGGTCGAGCAGGTGCCGACCGGTGACCGCGTCACCACCAATATCGCATTCGGCGGCCCCGACCTGAAGACCGCCTACATCACGCTGTCGGGCAAGGGCGAACTGATCGCGATGGACTGGCCGCGGCCGGGATTGCCGCTGAATTTCCTGAACAAGTAACGTAAGAACGTCATTGCGAGGAGCTCGTGACAAAATTGCAACGCAATTTTGCACTGAAGCGACGAAGCAATCCATCGCGCCGCATCTGAGGACAGATGGATTCCTTCGCTTCGCTCGCAATGACGGAAAGGATCGAAAATGCCCTGGCTCGAACCTGTCACCCTTCGCGGCGCGCATGCGCGGCTCGAACCGCTGTCGCATGATCACGCCGCCGGCCTCATCGAGGCTGCGAAGGACGGTGATCTCTGGAAGATCTGGTACACCGCGATCCCGAAGGCGGAGACCATGGGCAAGGAGATCGACCGCCGGTTGGGCCTGCAGGCCGCAGGCACGATGTTGCCGTTCACGGTATTCGACGCTGACGGCCGGATCGCGGGCATGACAACCTACATGAACGTCGACGCGCCGAATCGCCGCGTCGAGATCGGCTCGACCTGGTACGCCAAGCGTGTGCAGCGCAGCGCGCTCAATACGCAGTGCAAGCTCCTGCTGTTGACGCACGCCTTCGAGACACTTGATTGCATCGCGGTCGAGTTCCGCACGCATTTCTTCAATCACCAGAGCCGGCGCGCCATCGAGCGCCTGGGTGCGAAGCAGGACGGCATCCTGCGCAGCCATCAGATCGCGCCCAACGGCACGTTGCGCGACACCGTGGTTTACAGCATCATCGCCAGCGAGTGGCCGACGGTGAAGGCGCATCTGAACTATCAACTCAACGAAAAGCCGCGCTGACATTTCGGTCGGCGCCAGAAACGAGACGATGGAAACGTTCGATTATGTGATCATCGGCGCGGGTTCCGCCGGGAGCGTGCTGACCAACCGGTTGAGCGAAGACGCAGGCGTCAGGGTGTGCGTGCTCGAGGCGGGGCCGAGCGACTGGCATCCCTACATCCATCTGCCGGCCGGCTTCATCAAGACCTTCCACATGAAGAGCGTGAACTGGGCCTACCAACAGGAGGTGGGTCCCTATACCGGCGGACGCAGCATCTACGCGCCGCGCGGCAAGACGCTCGGCGGCTCGTCCTCGATCAACGGCCACATCTACAACCGCGGGCAGCGCCAGGATTTCGATACCTGGGCGCAGCTCGGCAATCGCGGCTGGGGCTATCCCGACGTGCTGCCCTATTTCCGGCGCATGGAGCGGCGTATCGGCGAGGGCGACGACACCTATCGCGGCCGTGACGGCAATCTCACGGTCACCACGATGGACTGGCAGGACCCGCTCTGCGAGGCCTTCATGGCCGGCGCGGTCAGCCTCGGCATCCCACGCAATCCTGATTACAACGGCCAGATCCAGGAGGGCGTGTCGTACTGCCAGCGCACCATCCTGAACGGCCGCCGGGTCAGTGCCGCGACTGCATTCCTGCATCCGGCGAGGAAGCGGCCGAATGTGGACGTGCGCACGCATGCGCATGTCACCGGCATCATCTTCGAGGGCAAGCGCGCGGTCGGCGTGCGCTACAACCGCGGCGGCAAGCACGGTGATCCCTTGGAGATCCGCGCCACCAAAGAGGTCATCCTCTCCGGCGGCGCCTACAACTCGCCGCAGCTGCTGCAGCTCTCCGGCGTCGGCTCGCCCGAGCTGTTGCGGTCGCACGGCATCGAAGTGCGCCATGCGCTGCCGGGTGTCGGTGAAGGCCTGCAGGATCACTACGCGCCGCGTTCGGTGGCGCGGGTCAAGAACATCCGGACCATCAACGAGCTTCGCCGCGGCTTCAGCCTGTGGGGCGAGGCGATCAAATGGGCGACGACGCGGCGCGGCCTGCTGTCGTTGTCGCCGACCATGGTCTACTGCTTCTGGCACTCCGGCGAGACCACCGAGAGCTCCGATTTGCAGCTCACCTTCACGCCCGCGAGCTACAAGGAAGGCGTGCAGGGCCAGCTCGAGGACGAGCCCGGCATGACCGTGGCCTCATGGCAACAGCGGCCGGAGAGCCGCGGCTATGTCCGCATCCGCTCCGCCGATCCGTTCGCGCCGCCGATCATCCAGACCAATTATCTCGCCGAGGAGATCGACCGTCGCGTCGTCGTCGCCGGCATGAAGCTGGCGCGTCGGCTGCTCGCCTCCGAGCCGCTCAGTCCGTACTACGCCTATGAGGACTTTCCGGGTCCGAAGGTGCAAAGCGACGACGAGTTGCTCGCGGCCGCGACCCAGCGCGGCACCACCACCTTCCATCCCGGTTGCACTTGCCGGATGGGCCCGGCCGACGCGCCCTGGGCCGTGGTCGACGACCAGCTTCGGGTCCACGGCATGGAGGGCCTGCGCGTGATCGACGCCTCGATCATGCCGCGGATGATCTCGGCCAACCTCAACGCCTCGACGTTGATGATCGCCGACAAGGCCTCAGACATGATCCGCGGCAAGGAGCCCGAGGCCGCCGCGAAGCTGCCGGAGTATGCGTGAGGAGGCTTGCTTACCTCGCCCCGCTTGCGGGGAGAGGTCGAAATTCGCGGGACGCGAATTTCGGGTGAGGGGGACTCTCCGCGCATTGAACTCGCGGAGAGTCCCCCTCATCCCGACCTTCTCCCCGCAGGCGGGGAGAAGGGGAAGAAGAGGAACTCAGCCGTAGACGAACGCCTTGTCCTTGAGGTCGATCGCCGGGAATTCGTCCTTCTCGGCCCAGTAGTCCTGGTTGTGCTGCCACTCCGGCTTGTCGCCGCGCTTCGGCAGCAGGTGCATGCCGCGCATCATGTAGCCGGGGTTGAAGTTCTCCGGATCGATCCACGGCAGCAGCGGCATGTTATGGTCTTCGGGGCGCAGCGCCGGCGTCACCTTCTTCGCGCCGGTCGCCTTCATGTGCTTGAGCAGGCGGCAGACGAAGTCGCCGACCAGGTCGACGCGCAAGGTCCAGCTGGCGCGGAAATAGCCGAACACCCAGACGAGGTTCGGCACACCGGTGAACATCATGCCGCGATAGGTCACGGTATCCTTGAAGTCGAGCGGCTTGCCGTCGATCGCGAAGTCGATGCCGCCATTGGCGGAGAGGTGGAAGCCGGTCGCGGTGATGATGATGTCGGCTTCGAGCTCCTTGCCGGATTTGAGCAGGATGCCCTTCTCGGTGAAGCGGTCGATCTCGTCGGTAACGACGGAGGCCTTGCCGCTCTTGATGGCCTGGAACAGATCGGCATCAGGGACGAAGGCGATGCGCTGCCGCCACGGCCGGTAGCTCGGCGTGAAATGCGTGGCGATATCGTAGTCCTTGCCGAGAACGGCCTCGACCGCGGCCAGCAAGTCCTTCTTGGCCCCCTCGGGGTCGGCGAAGGTGCGCTTGGTGAAGGCGTCCTGCTCGAACAGGATCTTGCGCCTGACGATCTCGTGGATCCAGGCCTCGTCGACCTGCAGCCGGCGCAGCTCCTCGGCGATCTCGATCGCGTTGCGGCCGGTCCGGAAATAGGTCGGCGAACGCTGCAGCATGGTGACATGGCCGGCGTCATTGGCCATCGCCGGAATCAATGTCGCAGCGGTCGCGCCGGAGCCGATCACGATGACGCGCTTGCCCTTGTAGGCGAGGTCGTCGGGCCAGGTCTGCGGATGCACCACCGTGCCCTTGAACTTCGCCATGTCGGTCCATTCGGGCGTATAGCCCGCGTCGTGGCGGTAATAGCCTTGGCACATCCAGAAGAAGTTGGTGGTGAAGCGCAGCCGCTCGCCGGTATCGATCCGCGTCGCGTCGATGGTCCAGAGATTGGTCTCGTTCGACCAGTTCGCGGCGGTGATGGTGTGGCGATAGCGGATGTGGCGGGCGAGATCGTTCTCGTCGATCACCTCGCCCATGTATTTCAGGATCTCGGCTGCGCTCGCGATCGGCGCGCTGGTCCACGGCTTGAAGCGATAGCCGAAGGTGTGCAGGTCGCTGTCGGAGCGGATGCCGGGATAGCGGTGGGTCGACCAGGTGCCGCCGAAGGTCTTCTGCGTCTCCAGCACCACGAAGCTGGTGCCCGGGCATTGCGTGGTGAGGTGGTAGGCGGCGCCGACGCCGGAGATGCCGGCGCCTGCGATCAGGACGTCGAAATGCTCTGTGGTGACGGGCTCGGCGGCGCGGATTTGGGTCTGGACGTTCATCTTCCCTGGTCTTCTTCTTGGTTGGAGCGGTCAGCAAAACGCCGGAGCGGATGCCCCGGCGTTTGCATGAACTAGACTTCGCGGCGGCTGAGGAACGCCAGCCGCTCGAACAGGTGCACGTCCTGTTCGTTCTTGAGCAGCGCGCCATGCAGCGGCGGGATCAGCTTGCGCGGATCGCGCTCCCTGAGCATCTCGGGCGTGATGTCCTCGTTCAAGAGCAGCTTGAGCCAGTCGAGCAGCTCGGAGGTCGAGGGCTTCTTCTTCAGGCCCGGCACCTCGCGGACCTCGAAGAAGATGCGCAGCGCCTCTTCCACCAGCCGCTTCTTGATGCCGGGGAAGTGGACGTCGACGATCTTGCCCATCGTGTCGGCGTCGGGGAACTTGATGTAGTGGAAGAAGCAGCGGCGCAGGAACGCGTCCGGCAGTTCCTTCTCGTTGTTCGACGTGATCATCACGATCGGGCGCAGCTTCGCCTTGATGGTCTCGCCGGTCTCGTAGACGTGGAATTCCATGCGGTCGAGTTCTAGCAAGAGGTCGTTGGGGAATTCGATGTCGGCCTTGTCGATCTCGTCGATCAGCAGCACCGGGCGCTTCTCGTTGGTGAAGGCCTCCCACAGCTTGCCGCGCTTGATGTAGTTCTTGATGTCGGACACGCGCGCGTCGCCGAGCTGGCTGTCGCGCAGGCGCGACACCGCGTCGTATTCGTAAAGGCCCTGCTGCGCCTTGGTAGTCGACTTGATGTGCCAGGTCAGAAGCGGCGCATCGATCGCCTTGGCGACTTCCTCGGCCAGCACGGTCTTGCCGGTGCCGGGCTCGCCTTTCACCAGCAGCGGGCGCTCGAGCACGATGGCGGCATTGACGGCGACCTTGAGGTCATCGGTGGCGACGTAGTCCTTGGTACCCGTGAATTTCATCTATCTGGTTGCCTTGCTTCGTTCGTCGGCCGCATGGTTCTCCACTTCGGCCTCAACATGAAACGACCGCTTTCGCAGCGGCCGTCGGGAATGCAAATTGTTCGATCAGGCTCGCCTGATCAGCGACAGGATCACCAGCACGACAACAGCACCGATGGTCGCGTTGACGATGTCGCGGATTGCGCTGCTGCCGAGGCTGACGCCAAGGCGGGGCAACAGCCAGCTTGCGACCAGCGCGCCGATGATGCCGACGACGATGTTGCCGATCAGACCGAAGCCCGCGCCGCGCACGATCAGCCCAGCGAGCCAGCCGGCAATCGCACCGATCACCAGTGCCGCAATGATGCCCATTCAAACGTCCTGCCCAATGTCTTGTCAGGCGCAATTGTAATTGAAAAAGCCGGGCGGTCTAGGGCGGATTCCGCAGCGCAGCGGTACCCTGAACGGCGCGGCACGCATGGAATGTCGACCGTCATGTTTCCGTCGCGCGGAATGACCGCTGCACGGATACGGGGCGGGCGTCGTTGAATGGACCCCGCAGGACGCGGCGCAGGGGACCAAATCAGGGCGGATCGCCGGTCCCGGCATGGCTCGGCCCCTTGACGCCACCGGCCCCGCGGGCGATCTAGGTGAGTATGTTCCTGCAGTTCTTCACATCGCTGCGCGACGCCCAGGTCCCCGTGACGCTACGGGAATATCTGACCTTGATGGAAGCGCTTGACGCCGATCTCGCCGAACAGACCGTCGAGAACTTCTACTATTTGTCGCGCGCCGCCCTGGTGAAGGACGAGCGCAATCTCGACAAGTTCGACCGCGTGTTCGGCGCCGTGTTCAAGGGGCTCGAGAGCCTGCTCGACGCCATGGGCAAGGCGGAGATCCCCGAGGAGTGGCTGAAGAAGCTCGCCGAGAAATATCTCACCGAGGAAGAGAAGAAGCAGATCGAGGCCATGGGCTGGGACAAGCTCATGGAGACCTTGAAGAAGCGCCTCGAGGAACAGAAGGGCCGTCACCAGGGCGGCAGCAAATGGATCGGCACCGCCGGCACCTCGCCGTTCGGCGCCCACGGCTATAATCCCGAGGGCGTGCGGATCGGCCAGGAGAAGAACCGCAACAACCGCGCCGTCAAGGTGTGGGACAAGCGCGAGTTCAAGGATCTCGACGGCAATGTCGAGCTCGGCATCCGCAACATCAAGGTCGCGCTGCGGCGGCTGCGCAAGTTCGCGCGCACCGGCGCGCCCGACGAACTCGACCTCGACACCACGATCAAGGAGACCGCCAACCACGGCTATCTCGACGTGCACATGCGGCCCGAGCGGCGCAACGCGGTCAAGGTGCTGGTGTTCTTCGATATCGGCGGCTCGATGGATTCGCATATCGAGCAGGTCGAGGAGCTGTTCTCGGCCGCCAAGAGCGAATTCAAGCACATGGAGTATTTCTACTTCCACAACTGCCTCTATGAAGGCGTCTGGAAGCAGAACAAGCGGCGCTTCACCGATCGCACGCCGACCTGGGACGTGCTGCACAAGTACCCGCACGACTACAAGGTGGTGTTCGTCGGCGACGCCTCGATGTCGCCTTACGAGATCATGGTGCCCGGCGGCTCGGTCGAGCATGTCAACGAGGAGGCCGGCTCGGTCTGGCTCGACCGCATCACCCGCACCTATCCGCATGCGGTGTGGCTCAATCCGGTGGCACAGAAGCACTGGGACTATTCGGAATCGACCACCATCATCCGCCGCCTGTTCTCCGAGCGCATGTATCCGATCACGATCGAGGGTCTGGAGAACGCAATGCGGGAGCTGGTGCGCTAACCGCACAAGGCGTCGCGCGCCGGCGGGCGTGCCAACAACATCCAGGGAGAGCCCCATGCCCCAGAACATCCATCGCGGCATCAAGGTGATGATCGACGAGGCCAATGCCGAGATCGAGACCATCAGCGCGGCCGATGCGATCACGCTGATCGGCAAGAACGACGTCGTGATCGTCGACATCCGCGATCCCCGCGAGATCGAGCGCGACGGCAAGATTCCCGGCGCATTCTCCTGCACCCGCGGCATGCTCGAGTTCTGGATCGATCCGAACAGCCCCTACGCCAAGCCGATCTTCCAGGAAGACAAGAAGTTCATCTTCCACTGCGCCGGCGGCATGCGCTCGGCGCTCGCCGCCAAGACCGCGAAGGACATGGGCCTGAAGCCGGTCGCCCATATGGGCGGCGGCTTCGCCGCCTGGCGCGAGGCCGGCGGTCCGATCGAGGCGTGGGAGCCGAAGAAGAAGGGCTGAAATGCCTTTCGCTCGCAAGGACATCAGATCATGACCGCAACCGACGATCCGCTCGTTTCGACCGAATGGCTGGCTGCGCATCTCGGCGACGCCAACGTCAAGGTGCTCGACGCGACCTTCAAGCTGCCCGGCGTGCTGCCGCTGCCGAAGGACGATTATCTCGCCGCGCATCTGCCCGGCGCGGTGTTCTTCGACGTCGATGCCGTGTCGGATCACTCCAATCCGCTGCCGCACATGTTTCCGAGCGCCGAACAGTTCGGCCGCGACGTCGGCGCGCTCGGCGTCAGCAATGCCGACACTGTCGTGATCTATGATGCCGGCGGCTGGGTCGCGGCACCGCGCGCCTGGTGGATGTTCCTGTCCTATGGCCATCGCAACGTGCGCATCCTCAACGGCGGCCTGAAGAAGTGGCGCGCCGAGGGCAGGGCGGTCGAGAGCGGCGAGGTGAAGCCGAAGCCCGCGACCTTCAAGGCGAGCTACGATCCGAGGCGCGTGCGCAGCATCGAGCAGATGATCGCCAATGTCGAAAGCCGTGCCGAGCAGGTGATCGATGCGCGCGCCGCCGAGCGCTTCGAGGGCCGCGCGGCCGAGCCGCGGCCGGGCATTCGCGCCGGCCACATCCCGGGCGCCCGCAACGTGCCCTACAACCAATTGTTCGATGCCGCGACCGGCGAGATGAAGCCGCTCGACGATCTGCGCAAGTCGTTCAGCGGTGCCGGCGTCAAGCTCGACGCACCGATCGTGACGAGCTGCGGCTCGGGCGTCTCGGCCGGCGTGCTGACGCTGGCGCTCTACCGGCTCGGTGTCACCGACACCGCGCTCTATGACGGCTCGTGGTCGGAATGGGGACAGGCGAGCGGCCCGCCGATCGCGACGGGGCCGGCCTAAAGCTGCAGGATCAACGCCGCGTAAGCGGCACCGGGATCGGGTTGCCGAACGGGTCGAGCTGCTGCTGCTGAACCGCCTGCCGGACCGGCGCCGCGCGGACGACGCGCCGCCGCTGCTTGCGATGCGCCGGCTTGCTGGCCGCGCGGCGCTCCGGCTTCTTCGCCTCACCGACCTTCGGCGCCCCCGGCGCTTCGACGACGACTTCGGGGCCGCCCAGCGTTGCGATCCTGGTCGCGGCTGCGATCGCCTCGGGTGACGGCGGCGGCGCCGGCTCCGGCACAGCTATCGCAGGTGCCGGTGCTGCGAGCGCAGGTTCATTGGGTGTGGCTGGCGGATCGGCCACCGCGGCGACCTTGGGCTCGGTTGGCTCCGGTGTCGCTTCCGCGGAAGCCGGCGCCGGCTGCGATGCGGGCGAGGGATCCGCAGCGAGGGCCTGGGGAGCGGCTTCGGCGGACTGCGCTGGCGCTGGCGGCTCCGCGGCCTGAGGTTCCGGCTTGGGCGGCACGGTCGGGGACGAGTCTTCCACCTGCACCGTGGCGATCTTCGCCGGCTCGGCAGGTGGCGCGGCTTCGACGGGAGCAACCGGCTCGGATGCGGCAACTGGCTCGGACGGCATCGAGGGCGCCGGGGTGTCGGCCGCGGTCTTGTCAGCCGGCGACTCGACCCGAACCATCGCGAGCACCGGCGGTGTCTCCGGTTGTTGCACGAATTGCGGCTCGGGCGGGGCCCGGCGGGCGGGAATGCTGGCGAATTCCTCATGCGCCGCGCGAAACAGCGCGGCTGCCCCTAGCCCGAACACCAGAAGCGACGTGGCCAGCACGATCGCGGCGAACAAGAAACGAAGGCCGGGGAGCATGGGCGCGGGTTCCCCCTTCTGCGGGAGGGGCTCTGGTGTCGAGGGAACGCGGTGACCACACTAAGAAAGCCGGCGTCGCGAGAGCGAATCAGGCCGATTCGAAGATATCGCAACCCTCCGAGACTGTTTGTTACAAAATGCGCGTGATTGATGACTTTGGGCAGGTGGACAGACATTCCCGACCCATGAGACATCTTTGCCGCAGCGTTGATGCCAAATCACAAAAGCCCGAAATCGCCCGGATTTCGCGGATTTGTCTTGAATGCGCCGCTATCTTCCTGCATTGGGCCGTTAACAGTCCGGTGTGGCTTGGGGACTATAATAGAGCAATGATGATCAACCGCATTCTGACGATTTGCGCTGCCGCGGCTCTCGGCGTGGCAGGAACCTCGTTCGCGCATGCGCAGCAGGGTTATCCGGCCCCGCAGGGCACGGCCTATTCGACCGCCCCCCAGCCCTATCCGCCGGGTACCATGCCGGACTTCGATGCGCTCAATGACGACGACGGGCAGGATTCGGCGGCGCTGCCGCCGCCCGGCCCAGTGATGTCGCCGAACGACCCGCGCTATGGCCGCCCATCGACCTATTCCGATCGCGGTGCGCCGACTGGTCCCGTGATGTCGCCGGACGATCCGCGCTACGGCCGTCCGATGAACGCTCCCCCGGTCTATTCCGACCGCGGCGCGCCGACCGGTCCGGTGATGTCTCCCGATGATCCGCGCTATGGCCGTCCGATGGGGCCGCCGCCGGTGATCTACGGCGACCGTCCGGGCGCGCAGCAAGCCAATCGCGACAACGGTGTTCCGGCCGCCGGCGTGTCCTATGGTGACGACCGCGGCGGGATGCGTCCGCCCGAAGGCGTGACCGGAGCCGTGCCGCAGCAGCAGGCGCCGGTCGATGCCAATGGCAAGCCGGTGCAGATCGCGGCGCTGCCGCCTGACGAGCAGCCGGAAGACGGCACGGCGCAACTGGCCCCCAATCTGCGTCGCCAGGAAGTGGCGTTCGCCACCAAGGAACCGGCCGGCACGATCGTGGTCGATACGCCGAACACTTACCTCTATTACATCCTGGGCAATGGCCGGGCGATCCGCTACGGCGTCCGCGTCGGGCGCGACGGCTTCACCTGGACCGGCGTGCAGAAGATCACCCGCAAGGCCGAATGGCCGGATTGGCATCCGCCGACCGAGATGATCGAGCGTCAGCCCTATCTGCCGCGCTTCATGGCCGGCGGACCCGGCAACCCGCTCGGCGCCCGCGCGATGTATCTCGGCTCGACCGTGTACCGCATTCACGGCACCAACCAGCCGTCGACCATCGGCAAGTTCGTCTCGTCGGGCTGCATCGGCATGCTGAACGACGACGTCTCGGACCTGTTCGAGCGCGCCAAGGTCGGCACCCGCGTGGTCGTGCTGCCCGGTGGCCCGCCGCCGGGAACGACAACGGCTTCCGCAGCGCCGCCGCCCAATCCGATGGCCCCGGCGCCGACACAGGCTCAGGCCGCGCCGCTGCCCGGCACGCAGCCGACCTCGGTGCAGCCGCTGCCCGCGCCGGTCACGGTGCGCTAGGCCGACCGGCAAACCCGTCATTGAAAAAGGCGCGCGAACAGCGCGCCTTTTTTGTTGCAACAAGCCAGCCTGTTCCGACGTTGTCGCGGTGAGTCAATGCGATGCAGGAATCCCGCCTGGTCTATCCTCCGCTGAACACGCCGAAGCCGGTTGCCGATGACGTGTGGATCGTCGACGGACCGGTGATCCGGTTCGGTCCGCGCGGGCTCAGGATGCCGTTTCCGACCCGCGCCACGATCCTACGTCTGCCGGGCGCGCGGCTCTTCATTCACTCGCCGACGCCGCTCGTGGATGAACTCAAGGCCGAGATCGCGCGGCTGGGTACGCCGAGCTGGATCATCGGGCCGAACCGCCTGCACTATTGGTGGGTACCCGAGTGGCATGCGGCCTATCCCGACGCGCGCGTCTTTCTCGCGCGGGGAATCGCGGAGCAGGCCGGCGACCGGCTCGCGCTTGATGGTGAGCCGCTCGAGGTGCGATCTGGCTATCCGTGGGACGAGTGGATCGCGACGCTCCCGGTGGCCGGCAGCTATATGACTGAGGTCGTGTTCTTCCATCTGAAATCGCGGACCCTGCTGCTGACCGACCTGATCGAGAACTTTGAAGCCGAACGGATTGGTTCGCCGTTGATGCGACTGCTGACCTGGATCGGCGGCGTGCGCGATCCGGACGGCAGCACGCCGCGCGACATGCGATTGACCTTCCGGCGTGACAAGGCGGCGCTGAAGGCGGCCGTCGCCTGCATGCTCGGATGGGACCCGGAACGGATCATCCTCGCCCATGGTCGCTGGTATGAACGAAACGGCCGCGCCGAGCTTGAGCGCGCGTTCCGCTGGGCCAAGTAGGGCTTCGGCTCAGGCCAGCCGCCGCGGCGGCTCGCTGCCTTTGGTGAAGGCATCGATGCACGCGACCATCTGCTGATAATGCGCCTGCAGGCTCTCGCGCGTCGCGTAGCCGAGATGCGGCGTGATCACGACATTGTCGAGCTTGCGGAGCGAATGATCCGATGGCAGCGGCTCGACCGAGAACACGTCGATGCCGGCGCCTGCGATCTTCTTCTCGCGCAGCGCCGCGAGCAGGGCGTCCTCGTCGACGATCGGCCCGCGCGCGGTGTTGACGAGATAGGCCGACGGCTTCATGCGGGCGAGATCGGCGGCGCCGACCAGCCCGCGCGAGCGCGGGCTCAGCACGACGTGGATGGTGATGATGTCTGATGTCGCGAACAACTCGTCCTTGCTGGCGTAGCCGACGCCGGCCTCCTTGCACTTCTCCGGCGTCAAATTGGGACTCCAGGCGATCACGTTCATGCCGAACGCCTTGGCCATGCCGGCGACCTTGCTGCCGAGCTTGCCGAGGCCGATGACGCCGAGCGTCTTGCCCTCGATCTCGGTGCCGGCAAAGCTCTGCCACGCCTCGCCGGCATGCATCCGCGCATCCTCGCGGCCGATGCCGCGGGTCAATTCCAGGATCAGGCCGATGGTCAGGGGCGCGGTGGGATCGCGGCTATATTGAGTGCCGCACAGCACCACCTTGCGCGCCTTGGCGGCCTCCATGTCGATCGCGGCGTTGCGCATGCCCGACGTGATCAGGAGCTTCAGCCTGGGCAACGCGTCGAACAGGCTGCGCGGAAACGGCGTGCGTTCGCGCATCGCGCAGATGATCTCGAATTCTCTGAGCTTGGCCGCGGCTTCCGCCTCGCTCGCGAACGGCTGGTCGAACACGGTGACCTCGACGCGGTCCTCGACCTGTGGCCAGTCGGCCAGCGAGCGCGCGATGTCGAAATAGTCGTCGAGGATTGCACAGCGGAGCCGCGTCATCGGAAAGTCCATTCAGGGTGAGGGCGACGGCGGAAAATCAACCGTCGGAGAGCCCCGGATGGTCGCGCGCAATCGGCAGGTGCGCAAGCGGGCGCAGTTTCAAAAAGCGGCGATTGCCGCGCCGCTCAGGATTGCTTGCGGCTCAGGATGGCTTGCGTGCCTTCGCGGTGCGGATGTCGGCGAGCATCGAGCGGACCGCCGGCGACAGCGCCATCTGCTTGGCACGGCAGGCCGGACCCGGGCCGCGCATATAGTGCAGTTCCGGCCGGTAGGGATTGAAAGCCTTGGCAACGAAGGCCCGCCAGAAGGCGCTGAATTCGGCGACCAGCGTCGCCTCGCGTTTGGTCGTCGGACGCGAAAGAGGGGCTGAAATGATGGTAGCCATGGTGTGGCCTCAACTGTTCTGGTCGCGGTTCTGCCGCGAAAATCGCCGTTTTCCGGCGTTGAGAACGAGTTTTGGCCTGATTTATTAAAAGATAGTTTCAATTGTCGTGATTCGGCGCGCGCATGGTGTCGAACCGGTATCACCCGTGGCGAATGGACGGAACGTGGTGAACGGATGGAAAACGCACCCCCCGCGGTTGCGCTTTCGGGGGCCGGCCGTTACATCGGCGGCAGCAAAATTTCCACAAATCGGATCAATTCCAGGGACAGCGGATGGCTCGCCAGTTCATCTATTTCATGCAGGGTCTGACCAAGGCGTACCCGACCCGCAAGGTGCTCGATAACATCCATCTGAGCTTCTACCCGGACGCCAAGATCGGCGTGCTCGGCGTCAACGGCTCGGGCAAGTCGACGCTGCTCAAGATCATGGCCGGCCTCGACAAGGAATATAGCGGCGAGGCCTGGGTCGCCGAGGGCGCCCGCGTCGGCTATCTCGAGCAGGAGCCGCAGCTCGATCCCAAGCTCTCGGTTCGTGAAAACGTCATGCAGGGCGTCGCCAAGCAGAAGGCGATCCTCGACCGCTACAACGAGCTCGCCGTCAATTACTCGGACGAGACCGCCGACGAGATGACAAAACTGCAGGACGAGATCGAGGCACAGGGCCTGTGGGATCTCGACAGCAAGGTCGACCAGGCGATGGATGCGCTGCGCTGCCCGCCCGACGATGCCGATGTCACAAAACTGTCGGGCGGTGAACGCCGCCGCGTCGCGCTGTGCCGGCTGCTGCTCGACCAGCCCGAATTGCTGCTGCTGGACGAACCGACCAACCATCTCGACGCCGAATCTGTGTCATGGCTGGAAGGCCATCTGCGCAACTATCCCGGCGCGATCCTGATCGTGACCCACGACCGCTACTTCCTCGACAACGTCACCGGCTGGATCCTCGAGCTCGACCGCGGTCGCGGCATACCATACGAGGGCAATTATTCGTCCTGGCTGGTGCAGAAGCAGAAGCGGCTCGAGCAGGAAGGCCGCGAGGACGCCGCGCACCAGAAGACGCTGGCGCGCGAGCAGGAATGGGTGGCGTCCTCGCCGAAGGCCCGCCAGGCCAAGTCGAAGGCGCGCTACCAGCGCTATGAGGAGCTGCTCAAGCAGGCGAGCGAGAAGCAGACCCAGACCGCGCAGATCATCATCCCGGTGGCCGAGCGGCTCGGCGCCAACGTTGTCGACTTCGAGGGCCTCAGCAAGGGTTTTGGCGATCGGCTGCTGATCGACGATCTCAGCTTCAAGCTGCCGCCCGGCGGCATCGTCGGCGTGATCGGCGCCAACGGCGCCGGCAAGACCACGCTGTTCAAGATGATCACCAAGCAGGAGATGCCCGACAAGGGTACCATCACGGTCGGCGAGACCGTGCATCTCGGCTATGTCGACCAGTCGCGCGACGCGCTCGATGGCAAGAAGACGGTGTGGGAAGAAATCTCCGGCGGCAACGAGCTGATCCTGCTCGGCAAGAAGGAAGTCAACTCGCGCGGCTACTGCTCGGCGTTCAACTTCAAGGGCGCCGACCAGCAGAAGAAGGTCGGCGCGCTGTCGGGCGGTGAACGCAACCGCGTCCATCTCGCCAAGATGCTGAAGTCGGGCGCCAACGTGCTGCTGCTCGACGAACCGACCAACGACCTCGACGTCGACACGCTGCGCGCGCTGGAAGAGGCGCTGGAGGATTTTGCCGGTTGCGCCGTCATCATCAGCCACGATCGCTGGTTCCTCGACCGCATCGCGACCCACATCCTGGCCTTCGAGGGCGACAGCCATGTCGAATGGTTCGAGGGCAACTTCCAGGACTACGAAAAGGACAAGATGCGCCGGCTCGGCCAGGACAGCATCATTCCGCACCGCGTGAAGTACAAGAAGCTGACGCGGTGATCGATTCAAGCGGTCGAGCGCGGCCATCGCGGCGCGTTCGACCGCTCCTCGTTGCAGGATCGTGACGGCATCGCGGCGCAATCTGCGGCCAGTTGTCGCTTTTCAAGCGCACGGGAATGCGTAGATAGAGCGCTCCGCAATTCTCAATTTCGCGAGCCCTCCAACATGTCCGCACTATCAGACGCGCGCGCCCCCCTGAAGGGCCGGTCGCTGCGTCCCGTTCCCATGCTGATCTTCGGATCGCGCTGGCTGCAATTGCCGCTCTATGTCGGCCTCATCATCGCCCAGGGCGTCTATGTCGTGCTGTTCCTGAAGGAGTTGTGGCACCTGTTCGCCCATGCCTTCGATTTCAGCGAGCAACAGATCATGCTGGCCGTGCTCGGCCTGATCGACGTCGTGATGATCTCGAACCTGCTGGTGATGGTGATCGTCGGCGGCTACGAGACCTTCGTGTCGCGGCTCAATCTGCAGGGACATCCGGACGAGCCGGAATGGCTCAGCCACGTCAATGCCAGCGTGCTGAAGATCAAGCTGGCGATGGCCATCATCGGCATCTCCTCGATCCATCTGCTGCGCACCTTCATCGAGGCCGGTGCGCTGTCGTCCGGCAAGGGCACCTACACCGAGACCGGCGTGATGTGGCAGACCATCATCCACTGCGTCTTCATCCTGTCTGCGATCGGCATCGCCATCGTCGACAAGCTGTCGAACGACTCGATCGAGGGCGCCAAGCAGCAGGGTGGGCATTAGGCGATAGCACGCGCGGCGTCAGCGCGCCGCGCGTGAGCCGAACAAGGCCGGCGCGGATCTGCCAAGCCATTCGGGGATCTGCGCCGCACCGCGCGGAAATCCGCGGGTCAGGGCAAGGATGAACGCGGTCTGCCAGACGCCGAACAGCACCAGCCAGCCGAGCAGGGTCGGCAGCCTGATGATTGCACCGTAAATGGTGCCGGCCGCGATGGCGGCGATCCACGTCACCACGACGCTGTCGATCCGCCTGAACGCCGGGTTGGTCAGCAGCACGCCGAGAATGGTGATCGCGCCGCCGACCGCGCCGCCGATGCCGCCGATCAGATAACCCATCAGGGGGTTGTTGCCGAGCGTCTCCGTGATCTGGGCCGGACTCGCGGCGTTGCCGTCGGCCGGGACGGTCTTCGCGTACTGGCCGAGCGCCTGCAGCGTGATGGCGCTGGCATCATATGCCGCGATCCATGCCGCGGTCGTGATTGCGACCACCAGCGCCAGCTGGAACCGGTCCCTGGCGCCGAACACGACGTTGCACGTCGCGATCGCCGCGCCGAAGATCACCCCGGGCAGGATCGTGATCCCGCCCGCGTCGGAGACGACGAAGGAGTATTGCAGGACGTTGAGCGCGTAGGTCGTGACTAGGCTGCACACGATGGCGGACGCGAGCGCCAGCACGACAAAGGGCAAGTTCGGCCGGTCGCCCGACTGCTCGTCCTTGGCCGCCAGCATGCGGTCCACGGCGGCCCGCGCCTCGGCCGCGGCGCTGCCCTGCGGCTCGAGGATCGTGACCGCCTTGAGATAGTTCGGGACCTGGTCGAGCGGGGTCGGCGCCATCATCACCGGCAGCACGCGGTTGCTCGGGTTCGGCCATTTCCCCTTGGCAAAGGCGAGCTCGCTCAAGGTGTAGCGTCCCTTGGTCACCGATTCCGGACTGATCAGGAACACCATAAAATCGCTGCTTTCGATGGCTTTTTCGACCCGCGCATCGAAGCTGTCGCCCGGCGGGAGATCGTCGTGCGAAAAGAAAACGTCATGGTCGCAATTGCGCAGGGACTGAGCGATGTTGTCAGCCTGCGATTCCAGTTCGGAGGGAAATGACAAAAATATGCGCATGGCAAAACTTACCACCCAGAATTGAATTCTGGCATTGCCGAATCCACGTTGCAATGCCTGTTTCCGCGAGGTGAGATCGATCATGAAATCGATCACGAAATGGCCAGCCACTATCGTCGCATGCGCGGTGCTGCTGCTGTGTGCGCCGCTGCAGCGGCCCGCATTCGCCGCCGACGCTGCGTTCACCCAGTTCATCGCCTCGCTGTGGCCGGAGGCCAAGGCGGCGGGCGTGTCGCGCGACACCTTCGATCGCGAGACCCGCGGGCTCGAGCCCGACTACAAGCTGCCGGACCTGATCCTGCCCGGGCGTCCCAAGACCGGCGCGCCGGCGCAGGCCGAGTTCGTGCAGGTGCCGGCCGACTACATTAAGGAAGCCTCGATCGCCCGGCTCGCCGCGGAGGGGCAGCGGCTGTTGCAGAAGTATCGTCCGTCGCTCGATGCGATCGAGAAGCGGTTCGGCGTTCCCGCGACCATCGTGCTGGCGATCTGGGGCCGCGAGACCGACTACGGCCGCTATTCGCTGCCCTACGACACGCTCCGCGTGGTGGCGACGCAGGCCTATGTTGGCCGCCGCAAGGATCAGTACCGCACCGAGTTCATCCTCGCGCTGAAGATCCTCAGTGAGGGCGCCGTGACGCGCAAGGAGCTGCGCTCATCCTGGGCGGGCGCGACCGGCTACACCCAGTTCCTGCCGTCGGAGTATTACAAGCACGGCGTCGACCTCGACGGCGACGGCAAGGTCGACATCTGGCATTCGGTGCCGGATGCGCTCGCTTCCGCCGCGCAACAGCTCGTCAACAAGGGCTGGCAGCCCGGCGTGCGCTGGGCCTACGAGGTCACGGCACCTGCCAATGCCGATTGCACGATGGGCGTGCCCGAGGTGACAAAGCCGATCAGCCAGTGGCTGCGGGCGGGCTTCGTGCCGGTGCGCGGCGCGAGGCTCAGCGCCACCGAGCAGGCGCAATCGGCCTCGCTGCTGCAGCCTGAAGGCATCTACGGCCCGGCCTTCCTGACCACGCCGAACTACTTCGTGATCAAGGAGTACAATTTCTCCGATCTCTACGTGCTGTTCGTCGGCCATCTCGCCGACCGCATGACGAGCCCGCAGCCATTCGCGACGCCATGGGCGGCGTCGAAGCAGCTGCGCTCGGCCGATGTCGAGGCGATGCAGCAGCAGCTGACGAAGATCGGGCTGTACAAGGACAAGCTCGACGGCAAGGCCGGGATGCAGACCCGTGCCGCGCTCGGCGCCTATCAGAAGCAGGCCGGGCTGAAGGTCGATTGCTGGCCGAGCGAGGCGGTGCTGCGCGCGATGAACGGGCAGCGCTAGCGCATGATCCGGAAAAGTGCGAAGCGGTTTTCCGATAAGATCATGCGCAAACAAAGGGCTCTCTAAGGACGACCGCCAGGACTGCTTCGCGGCAGAAAACAAAAACCCGGCCGCAAGGCCGGGTTTTCGAGTGTGATGCTGATAGCGTCGATCGATCAGTCGCAAACCTGGATGCGACGGAAGCGCCAGCCGTAGCCGTCCCAGAAGCGCTCACGAACCCAGCGGCACGGAGCTTCTTCGACGTAGGTCGGGGCCGGTGCAACATAGACCGGGGCGGGACGGGCGCCTGCGATCGCGCCGCCCAGCAGGGCGCCGCCGATCAGGCCGCCGGCAACGCCGGCCGCGACGGCGCCGCCGTCACCAGCCTTGGCAGCCGGAGCAACCGCCAGCGAACCGGCAAGCGTGGTAACGGCGACGAGGGCAGCTAAAGTCTTCTTCATGTCTTTGGCTCTCCTGGAAGATGGTGGCGTCGTGGTCCGGCGCCGGGTTTAGGTGACTCACACGCTGATCTCGAACTGCTGTCTTGCTAAACAGCGCAGAACAGTCAACCGAAAGTAAACGTCCGCAGGCTCATCGCGCAGAAAAGCGGTTTTTTCTGGCCTATTACAGCAGACGTCCCGGAGAAACAGTCGGTTTTCCGGGACATCTGGTTCGAATTAATCGAGATGAACGGCGATCAATCGCAAACGCGGACGCGGCGAACACGCCAGGTGTAGCCGTCCCAGAACCGCTGGCGCTGCCAGAAGCAATCGGGACCGTAGCCGGGCTCGGCGACATAGGCCGGACCGGGCGCGTAGTAGCCATAGCCCGGGCCGTAATAGCCATTCTGCGAAGCGATCGCGCCGCCGACGATGGCGCCACCGATCAATCCCGCAGCGACGCCGGCGGCGACACCGCGTTGTGCCTGGGCGGGGGCGGGCACCGCCACGGCCGATGCCGCCAGAGTGGCGGCGGCGCAAAGCGCCAGCAATGTCTTCTTCATGACCTCACCTTTCTCACGGGAGCAGGGACAGCGTGCGTGGGCGATCCGTCTCGCCCTTGAGGGTTCCATATTCCGCTTGAATGATCAATGAACGACGCCGCCGTATTCGCGTCCAAATGCTTGCAGCTTTTGGCATATCTTGCAACGCACAAGCTCGTAGCCGCAGTGAACCGGTACGTGTGGCGACGGCAGCCTGGATTGGACCGGCCCGACCGGTTTCTCATTTCCGGAAGGAGGGGGTCGACCGATTTAGATTCATTCCAATATGAATCCCGCATCAGTTTGGAATTGCTACAAGAACGGCTTTTTCCTTTTGCATCCGGCCGGGGCCGACAATATCCATATTGGCGAGCATCACCCGTTGGACCCGCCTCCTCTGATGATTGTCTGTTCCTGTAACGTCCTCAGCGACCACGATGTCCGCAATGCCGTCAATGGCGGCGGGTCTGTGACACGAAACGCAAAGCAGGTGTATGGCTGCCTCGGCTGTAGCGCCGAATGTGGCCGCTGCGCGCGCACCATCAAGGCGATCATCGACGAGGCGCTTGGCCCCTGCGCCAAGGCCTGCTGCTCCGGTTGCCCGCACAGCACCCATCCGCACGCCGCCAATGAAGACGCCGAGCCGGCCGAATTCGCGCTCGCGGCCTGCTAGGCCACTTTCGGTTCTCATCAAAAGAGAACCGAAGCTTTCCCGCTTTCTTCACGCGATCCGGCTGCCACGCCGCTGGAAATACCCCAAATCCGGTTATCCACGCGCTGCTTCCGCGAAGGGTTGCTCTCTCCGGTGATCTGATTTAGAAGCATTCTAAATTCAAGCGCTGGCCGGTTTCGGCCACGACAGGCGGAGTGGATCATGCAAGGCGACCCGAAGGTCATCGATTATCTGAACAAGGGGTTGCGCAGCGAACTGACCGCCATCAACCAGTACTGGCTGCACTACCGGATGCTCAACAATTGGGGCCTCCTGGAGATGGCCAAGGTCTGGCGCAAGGAGTCCATCGAGGAGATGGAGCACGCCGACAAATTCGTCGATCGCATCCTGTTCCTCGACGGCTTCCCGAACCTGCAGGTGCTCGATCCGCTGAAGATCGGCCAAGACGTCAAGGAGATCATCGAGTGCGACCTGGCCGCCGAGATCGGCGCCCGCACGCTCTACCAGGAGGCGGCGACCTACTGCCACGGCGTCAAGGACTATGTCAGCCGCGACCTGTTCGAGCAGCTGATGAAGGACGAGGAAGACCACATCGATTTCCTCGAGACCCAGCTCGACCTGATCAAGCGCATCGGTCTTGAGCTCTACACCCAGAAGCACGTCGGTCATCTGAAGGGCGAGGAGTCCTGATCGGCTCCTTCGCGCTCGGAAGAGTGGCTTTCAAAATGCGAGAGGCCGTCCTTGCGGGCGGCCTCTTCGTTTCGCGATCAGGATGGAGTGATCGGTCAATAGCAGCGGATGATGTTGATGGTGCGATCGCCGTCGCGGCCGGGCACCGTCACGCTCTCGGTGGGGCAGCTCGACACGTAAGGCCGATCCGACGGCACCACGGCCGGCGGATAGCGATGCGCCCAATCCCAGGGCACGTCCTGGGTGTAGGTGTAGCGAACGTCGTTCGATGCCGGCGCCGGCGCCGGGACCTCGGCGGCGAACGGAACGCCGGCAACGGCGTCCTCGTAATATCCGCTCGTCCCCGGCAACACGATGCCGGGCACCCGCACATGATGACGGAAGGCCGGGTGATGCGCGGAAAACGTGCCGCGCGGCGCCGTTCCGGATCTCGCATAGGTCTCGGTCGAGGAAGCGAGCAGCAGCGCTGCAACGCCAAGGGAAGCGATCAGGGACGCCATTAGCGCCCCATATGTTCGATACGCCATCCTTCGAAAGCACATGGCACGCACCAATCGATTGCGGAGCATTCTGCAGACGCTAGGCCGCGCCCGAGGGCGCCCGCAAACTCATCCTTAATTATTGGTTAAAAAGTAAGGTTAACAGAAGGTATCTGTTTCAAATTGGCGCGACTGCGCCTCAGACCGCATCCGCCGGAACGAAGCAGCTGATGATGATGTTGCCGCGGTGGTGCACGTACCACACCACCGCCTCGCCGACCGGGTTGCCGCGATCGCGGATGATCGCGCGCTCCGGCACCATCATCCATTCGCCCTCGATCGGCACCCAGTAGGCGCCGCCGCGAACGTCATAGCTCGTGCGATGGCCGTCGGAGATATCGCAGCACGGCACGCCGTTCGGCGCGATCACGCTCTTGAACCAGGCGCGGATATCCGGCGGCACGTTGTCGTACTGGCCGTTGTCGAACGCCAGCGCTGCGCCCGCCATCATGGCGAGCCACGCAAGCACCGCGCCATGCGTGAGCCTTCGCATTGCATCCCTCCGCGACAGCCTTGTGCGTGATGCGCGCGCATCGTCTCGCGCGCGAATCCGATGTTGGCGCGATTAGGCACGATCCGCGCACGAGATGCATGCTCAAAGAATGAGCGAGCAGCGCCGTTGTCCGTGATGCAGTGCGGAATCGCCGCTCAGGCCGGCTTGTTCGCGCGGGCCCTCTTCGCTGGCTTTGCCGAGATGTTGTCCCGAGCCATTGTGAGCGCGCTGCTCTCGTTCGCTCGGCATATCACGTCCAAGCGGCGGTCACACGCCGGTCAGATCGTAGAATGCAGCGATCAGACGCGTGATCTCGGTGGAGTTTGCGATCACCAGCGCGAGATCATCCTTTTCGGCCTTGCCGGACTGAATCCGCTCCAGGGCTTCGCTCGATTGCCTGACGATCGCGGCGATCCTGCGCAACAGGTCCTCGCGCGTAACGATCTTGCTCAGGTCGGTGCCGGTGTATTTCTGCAGGGTCCGCAACCTGGTCTGGTCGAAAGGCTGCTTGAATGCACGAGATCCAGCCTGATCGACCAGAATCTTGTAGGAGGCGTCATATCCCTCCTTCGCCGAGTTCAGCGCGCGCCGGACCGCTTCTGGATTTTGCTCGGCGATCCCGCCGAGAACGCCGTTGCCGGCCGCACAGTTCGCTCGCGCCAGGTTTGAGATCGGCTGGGCGACCTGCCTGTCCTGATCGGCTTGTCGTCCCTTGCTGATCAAATCTTCGACGGTGTCGGCGAACGCGATGCGGCTGGCGCCGGTGCAGCAGACAACCACCATGATTGCGAGAGTAGCTATCCTTCGCACCAGCATCGTCGCCTCCTACAGAATCTTGTTCTGTTCGCAGATCTTTTCGACTGCCGGCAGCTTGACTCCGCTGAGTGCGAAGCCTTCCTTGCGAAACTTCGGGCAGGCTTGGGTTGCGATCGCGCGCCAGGATTCCGCGGAAATGCCACCGTGCCGGTAGAGATCGTAGATGTTGGAGAATTTTGCGTCGTACAGTCCGGCATAGGATTGCATCTTGTCGGACGGCGCATCGATCACGGCGCGGAAGAAATCCGTATAGTCCGACTGCATCTTGTAATCATTGTTGGTCCGATAGAAGTCGATCGCATTCATGATCTGAACGATCGCGATGCCGGCCCCGATGGCTGCAACGAAGAGGGCCAGCCAAGGCACGGCGCGGTCCTGAGGGCGCGCCAATGCCAGCCTGAGCGCGTCGATCTCGCGCGTCAGGCCGCCGTTCTGCAACTGTGTTTCCTTCAGCACGGCCTGCTGTGTCACGGCGACCGGATCGACGAGCACCGTGCCATCAGGCGCCGTCTCGCTGGACAAGCGTCCATCGGCAATCATCGCATCCAGATCGGCAATCGAAAAAGGGCTGGTCTGGGCAGCCTGGTCCCTGGAAATGCCGGGCATCGTTGCTCCGAAACGCGGCTACTGGGCAATGCAGTCATTATACTTATGATGGCATTTTATGTAAAGACAACGATAGGAAGAACGACGGTCCGGGCTGCAAATTGCGGCTGCCGGCCGTATGCTCTCTTACATCGTACGTTGCGGCGCGCTCTGCAGCAGCTCGAGCAATTGCCTGGCATAGTATCTTGGATCGCGGGTCGTGAAGTGGCCGCGCGTCTCGCTGCTCGCCGGGATCAGATAGACCTTGCCGTTCTTGATCCGCTTCACCGCCCCCTCGGTGACGCCGGTCTTCGGCGGATTGCGCTCGCCGTCGGCCGCGTTGATCGCAAGCACGCTGGCCTCGATCTTCTCCAGTCCCGCCGGCGGATCGTAATCGTGCGAGGCCTCCCATTGATAGATGTAGTCGTTGGCGTCTGCGGTGACCGGCAATGCCAGCTGGTCATCGACCATCCTGTCGGCTTGCGGCGCTGACGGCGCCAGCGCCTGGTAGCGTGCTTGAACCGGCGTCGCTGCGGCGAAGGCCGCTGCCGGGTGCAAGCGGGCGATGCCCGCCGAGCAGCTCAGGCAATCGCGCACCTGCTCGCATCGCCTTGCGGGCCAGGTCGGCCTGCTGCTGCCCTGCTAGCGTCCGTCCTCGACCTCGGTCTCCGGGCGATCGTTGCCGGAGGCGGTTTCGGTCAGCCATTTGCCGTCCGACGTCTCGTACTGGATCGCCTCGGTGCGCCCCGGAACGCGCTGCTCGTTGGCGGCGCGCCGGGCGGCGGCAAGCGCCGCGGCATGGGTTGGAAACGGCTCCGAGAACACCCCGTTGACGGTATAGGCCCAGCCGCCATCGTGCTGGACGACCTTGTAGATCACGTGGCTCATCCGGAACCTCGTTCGCGCCGTGGACGATGAGGCTGCCAGAATAGACCACGATGTCGTATTTTGCAGCAGCCGATCGTCTATGAGACACGAGCCCCGAAATGCGGGCAAGGGAGACCGATATGTGCCGCAATATCAAGACGCTGTTCAACTTCGAGCCGCCCGCCACCGAGGACGAGATCCACGCCTCGGCGTTGCAATTCGTACGCAAATTGTCCGGCTTCAACAAGCCGTCGCAGTCCAACGAGGCCGCCTTCAATCTTGCCGTGACCGAGGTCTCGGACGCCGCCCGCAGGCTGCTGATCTCGCTGCACACCACGGCGCCGGCGCGTGATCGCGAGGTGGAGGCGGAAAAGGCGAGGGAGCGTTCGCGGCTGCGGTTCGGCTAAAGCGCGATGAGACGGGGTTGAATCGTCATCGCGCTTTAGCTTCTTGTTTGCGCATGATCTTTTCGGAAAACCGCTGCACACTTTTCCGGATCATGCTCTAGGATGAGCCATACCGTGACGCAGGTCACGGTGAGGCGCTGCGCTCCCGGGGATCATGGCCGTTCACCCCGACCCGGGAGCACCGCCATGAAGCCCGCCGCCCCGCTCACTTTGTGTTCGATTGCGTTCGCCGTGCTCTGGACCTGCGGCATGCTGTGGTCGAGCGGCACGATCGACCTCACCAACGTCATTATCCTGTCGGCCTGCGGGGCGTTCGCGGGTGTTGCCTGGCATTACGCGATGCGCTGGGTCTTCCAGCTCATGCAGCTCGGCCGGCCTTCCGACCCTCCGGCCAATCCGGGCGCGGAGCGCTGAACGTCAAGCGCGACGCGGACAGCGCCGGCCGGGTCGTCGCGTGGTGACAAGACGGGTTACTTCTTGTCCTTCTTGCGGTGCTTCTTCTTTTTCTTGCGATCGTCGTCCTCGTCGTCATCGTCAGCGAAATCGATCGCGTCGTCGAGGGCGATCGCTTCCGCTGCCGCGCGTTCGGCGGCATCGCGTTCGGCGAGCTCTGCGGCTTCACGCTCCTTGGTGCGCTTGTAGTCTTCCCAGGCGTCGAAGATCAGGTGCAGCCACGGCATCACCTGCTCGATCGACGGCAATTGGCCGGGCGGGCCGGCTTCACCGCGCGGGCCGGCCGGGCCCTGCGGGCCCTGCGGACCAGCTTCGCCGCGCGGACCCTGCACGCCAGCCTTGCCTTGCGCCCCCGGCTTGCCCTGGGGGCCTGCCTTACCGACCGGGCCTTGCTTGCCCTGAGGACCCGGCTTGCCGCGCGCACCTTCCGGCCCCGGGCGTCCCGGATGTCCCTGAGGACCGGGCTTTCCCGGCTCGCCTTGACGGCCCTGCGGCCCCTGCGCTCCTCGTGCCCCCCGGCGGGAAACTGTCTCGTCAGCCACTGATATGCTCCGTCGCGATGTGAAGCCGCTTGTAACAGAGGTTGGACGACGGCTTCAATTCTGCCCGGCGGCGCCGATGCAAGCGATCAACAGTCATAATTCGATGCGAAGATCGTGACGGAGGACGCGTTGCGGTTTCTGAACGGCAGGTACGGCGCAGCATCGCAACCGCTCGACATCGTCGTGGCACGCCAAGACGTGCGCGACGACGCAGCCCTTCGCGGCACGGGTGTGCTCGAGCTCTATGAGGAGCTGTTCCCGCCAACCGAGCGCGACAGCTCCGAAGACATCGTGCGCTGGGTGCTGTCGGACGATGTCGGAGAGCGGCGACAGTTCAGCGTCGGCAGTCAGGCAATCTCATATCGTCTCGACTCGCGCTGCTTCATCCTGCGCGCCAGCGGGCACGCGATCGGGCTCGGCTTCTTCACCTACGATCACGCAAGCGACCTGATCTTCTGCAATTACGTCGGTGTTGCGAAGGCGTGGCGCGGCGGCGGCCTGGCGCGCGCGTTCTATCGCCAGATGATCGTCATGCTCGATGCGCTGTTTCCGCGCAACATCGGCGTGGTGCTCGAGGTCGAGCCGTTCGATCGCGATCGCGTGGCTGCGATCGTCGCCGACCTCGAGCGGGCGGGCAGGCGAGAGCTTGCTGCGGACGAGCAGGACGAGATCCGCCGGTTGCTGCGCGTGAGCTGGTACGACAAGCTCGACCATGCCGTGTTCTGCGACGCGCGGACCACGCAGCCACTGCTGTGCCGCTCACCATGCCTCGATCCCTGCCTGCCGTCATCGCATTGGGCAGGAGGCGAAGAAAGTTACTGGCTGATGTGGCAGGCGCGGGCCGGCGTGCCCTCCGCAAAGAGGCCCGCAAGTGAGTTCTGGCAAATTGCCGTCACCGCGATCTACATCGAGATCCTCGCAAAGTCCCTCGTCGATGACGATCCGAGCGGACGCCGCGACTATTGGGACTATGCGACCACGCTGGTGGCCGAGACGCTGCAACGGACAGCGACGACCGACGTGCATTTCGCGCGCTGCCTCGGTGAGGAGGACGGCGCGTTGTTGTCGCGCTGGCGGCGTCTTGCCATCGACCTGCCGATCTGAGCTAGAGCATGATCCGGAAAAGTGCGAAGCGGTTTTCCCTCGCGACAAACGCGGAACGCGTTTGCGCGGAGATCATGCTCAAACGACAAGCTGAAGCGCGATGACGATTCAACACCATCGCATCGCGCTTTAGGTCTACTGCGTCACAACCGGTCCATCCCCTCATCCTAAGAGGAGCCCGCGAAGCGGGGCGTCTCGAAGTACGAGGCCACCGGCCGGGCCTCATGGTTCGACACGCGCTTCGCGCTCCTCACCGTGAGGGATTCCTGACACAGCAGAACTAGGCCGCGGCGTGCTCGCTGTGCGGCACGTCGATGCCGTCGGCCGAATATTCCCGGATCTTGTTCCGCAAGGTCCGGACCGACAGTCCGAGCACGCGCGCGGCACGGGTGCGGTTGCCGTCGCAGCGCGCGAGCGTTTGCAGCACCAGTTCCCGCTCGACCTCATCGACGGTCGCACCGATCAGCAATGGAACGATTTCATTTGGAGCCAGCGACGGCAGCAGCGCTTCCGGCGACGGTACGGTGGACGCGTAAGACATGAACTCCTCCCGATCAACGCCCGCCTCGTCGATGAGGCGGAGACATCGAGAAACCAACTACCCCGTAGATCCACGGTGTGCCGGTTTGGTTAACAAGACCTTAACGCGCCGCTAACTCCCTGCTTTGTAAGCAAAATACCCAGAAATCGCCACGATTGCGGTTCCATCGGTCACAATGTCCGGTAACCGCCATCCACCATCACGATTGATCCCGAGACATAGGCCGACAGGTCCGAGGCGAGGAAGATCGCAGGCCCGACGATGTCTTCCGGCTTGCCGGCGCGGCCGAGCGGGGTGTGATCCATGAAGACCTTCACGAGGTCGGGATTGGTGGCGCGCACCTTCTCGTTCAGCGGCGTTTCGATGAAGCCGGGGCCGATCGCGTTGACGCGCACGCCGTCCTTGCCGAGCTCGGCGGCAAGCGCCTTGGTGAAGCCGAGCACGCCGTGCTTGGAGGCGGTGTAGGCCGGCGAGCTCGGCGTGCGCAGATGCACGAAGGACTGGATCGAGCCGATGTTGACGATGCGTCCCTTGTTCTTGCGCAGCGGTGCGAGGAAGGAATGCGTCACGTTGAAGACGCCGGTGAGATTGATCGAGATGATGTCTTCCCAATCCTTGATCACGGCCTCGTCGGTTCCGAGCATGCCGTTGCGGCGCGCGATGCCGGCATTGTTGACCAGGATCGAGACGGAGCCGACCTTGTCGGCGACCTGCTTCGCCATCGCGGCGCAGGCGTCGCGATCGGTCACGTCGAGCGCAAAGCTCTCGGCCTTGCCGCCGGCGTTCCTGATCTCCTCCGCCGCTTCTGCCGCCGCATCGCCGTTCATGTCGAGCAGCACCACGCGCGCGCCCTCTCGGCCATAGCCCAGAGCGATGGCGCGCCCGATGCCCGAGCCTGCGCCGGTGATGACGGCGATGTGATTGTCGAGAAGGGCCATGGCGTTTCCTCGTTCTGATTTGTGAGCGTTGTCGACAACACTATTCAAAACTGCCCCAACCGAAACGCCAAGCCGCGTTTGCGCGTTGCTGTCATCCGGATTCGGATGACAGTACGGACCGATCATGGACCCGCATATCAGACACTGGAAAGTTGCGATCGAGCGCTTCTGCGCGTCGCGCGATCCCGACTATCGCGAGATGGTCAGGCTGATCGCCGAGATCGCCACGACCGACATCGACGACACGCTGCGGCATGCGGCCGCACAGGTGCTGCCGATCCTGCGCCACGCGGCGCTGAAATCAGCCGACCGCCGCACCAGATCGATGGCGCTGCGCCGTCTCGGCATCGTCAGCGATGCGTTGCACATGCTGTCTGCGCCGCAGTTCGGCCGGCGTGGTTTGACGCCGAAGGCGCTGACGCAGGAAGAGCGCTACCGGCAATTGCTTGGCCTGCCGTTCGGTCGCCGCCTCGCCGCGAACGAGGTCCATCAGGCGTTCAAGCGCGCGGCCAAGACGGTGCATCCTGACGGCGGCGGCAACGGCGCGGCGTTCCTCGAACTCGCCGCCGCGCGTGACGCGCTGATCAAGCATCACTGACGTCAGATCACGTGATACCTGACAGCACAAGGGCGGACGCCGCGCTGCTGCCGCGTGCCCGCCCTCTGCGCGATCGGGAATCGCTCAGAACGAGCAGGTGCCGTTGTTGAGGAGACCGGTCTTGTAGCTGAACGCGGCGTCGAAGGTCGGCAGCTCCTCGCTGACGACGGCGAAATTCGCCGGCCATGGCGTGGTCGGGATGCTCTGGTCCCAGATCTGGCAGAAGCCGGTGTCCTGCCAGCGGATCAGATGATAGGGCGTGGCGCTGGCCGGGCTTGCCGCGGCAAGCACGGACACGGTGGCGGCAATGACGGCACAGGCAATCGCAAGACGACGCATGGGAAATCTCCGGTTTGAATATGTGAATGCTCGGCGGGGAAATCCCGGAGCTCAGGGGTCGATCGCCCCGGACATGCAGTGAGTGTGGCAACCCCGGGACCAGGTTCAACACCGTTTGCGCGGACATTTCCGTCACCGATGGGCGCCTGTTGTGCCAAATTGCGCCTGACGACGCGCTTGCTACAGTCGGCGCGTCGCGATTCGTGCCGCCTCGCGACACGCGCAAATCGACGTGAACCAATCGACGATCCTGGGGAAACCGCACATGAAATTTTCATCCACCCTTCGCGCCGCGCTGGTCGCACTGCTGGCCTTCACGGGCCTCGCGTTCTCCACTGCCGCGCGTGCCGACAGCGGCTTCGTGACGCTCACGATCTACAAGGCCGGATGGTTCATCGGCGGCTCCGGCGGCAGCGGCGTGCTGACGTTCCGCGGCCGCGCCTATCGGCTGTCCACCGGTGGTCTCGACTACGGCCTGGTGTTCGGCGGCTCCAAGACCGTGCTGCGCGGCCGCGTCAGCAACATCAACCGTCCGTCCGACGTCGCCGGCGTCTACGGCGCGGCGGGCGCCGGGCTTGCCGTCGGCCGCGGCGCCCGTGCGATCGTGCTGACCAATCAGAAGGGCGCCGTGCTCGAGCTGACCGGCCACCAGGTCGGCCTGATGGCCAACGCCGATCTGAGCGGGCTTGCGATCACGATGCAGTAGGGTTGACGGTGTGGAGCGGGGCCAGCGACAGCTGATCGTCGAGCCCAGCCCACATCTGCAGCTTGGGTGGACGCGATCCATCTCCGTCACCCCCGCGCAATGGCATTGCCATTGCGCGGGGTGACGGGACTTGTGGAACTGGCACCGTGACAGCGGCGAATGCCCGGGCAGGCCGGGCCCGGCAGTCGCCGATCATCTCCCAAGCCGTTCCATGCATTTTCCGGTATCTGTCTCGCGTCCCAGGAACAAGTGTTCACTTTGTAACTTAAGACTCGTGCGTCACGGGACGGGTCTGATGAGTGCAATAAGGTCGCAAAGCGAGGAGATGGAAAAGCTGCCGGCCAAGCTGTGCCGCTGCGGCAGGCAGCCGGAGCTGGTCCGGACCATGCTCAGCGTGCAGACCGGCCGCCAAGTCCGCATGTTCGAATGCAGATGCGGTGAACGCACGTGGGACGATTAGGGCGGCTTCGATTGGGCGGCCTCTCCACGAGGCGAACGACAGATCGGCTGACCGCCCGACGGACGCCGGGTACCGGCCGAAAAGCCACAGGCCGAAACAAAGCGGCCAATTCTTAGGAACGGTTGCGGGTCGGGAAAATTAACCGAGCGTGGATGCGTTCCCGGCCCCCAAGTTGGCGCATTCACTTTCAGTCCCGGCGCTCCTCCCCGGAGTGCCGGGACTTATTATTTGCTGTTTGGCAACGGCTTCGCCGACGAGCAGCTCGCCGACCGCGCAAAAGCGTGGCGCCGCTAAGCCACGCGGACGGCGCATTGCCTTCATGCCGCGGCGTGCACTGCGCCTGGATCACCGCCCGCTGATAAAATTCAAAGCAGGTGGTAAAGCCTTCCGACGCATCGTTCCAGCACGAGGAGGCTGCCGGGCAGGGCGGCCAATGGTGTCCGCATCGTTCCTGTCCGTCGATCGCTCTGTTGCTGAGTTGCGGTGACGGTGCACTCAACGTCGCGTTCGCGATCTAGTGCGCCGTCACTGCAATAACGATCACTCCGACAGACCTCAGCTTGCCGGCATCAGCACCGAATTGACGACGTGAATGACGCCGTTCGACTGGTTGACGTCCGGGATTGTCACGGTCGCTGCGCCGCCTTTGGCGTCGACGATCATCACCTTGCCGCCGGTCTTCCGGACCCTCAGCGGCTCGCCCTCGACGGTCATCAGGGTCTGTCCGTCCATCAGCTGATCGGCGTTCAGCTTGCCGGGAACGACATGGTACGTCAAAATCCTGGTGAGCGTCGCCTTGTTCTCGGGCCTCACGAGTGTCTCGACCGTCCCCTTGGGAAGCTTGCGGAACGCTGCATTGGTCGGTGCGAACACGGTAAAAGGTCCCGGTCCCGACAGCGTGTCGACAAGCCCTGCAGCCTTGACCGCCGCGACCAGCGTCGTGTGATCCTTCGAATTTACGGCGTTGGCGACGATCGTCTTCGACGGATACATCGCAGCGCCTCCGACCATCACGGTCTTTTCCTTGGCCGAGGCTTCAGGCAATGGACCTGCAAACGCGATCAGCACGGCAGTCGCGGCAGAGCCAAGCACGGAAAGTTTCATGTGAGCGTCTCCATTCGTGAGGTCGGGCATTGCCCGTTTGCAATCGATGCGATGTGTACGAGGCGAGCCACAGTCGAATGACGGTGAACCATCGCGCGAAAATCAGGACGCAGATCGCGCCTTGACTTCACGTGGAACGCTGCCTGAATGCTCCCGGATCACCGTTCGCAGATAAATTGCGCAACGGGTGATCCAGCCTCATCGAGCCTTCGTTTCACCAGCACGGAATCGTCGGGAAGGGCAGTCATGATGTCTGGCATCGTGATTGATCGATCATGAGGTTTGGAAGGCTGGTCTTGTTCGTCGTGGCAGTGCTCGGGGCCGGTTTTGCCATGGGGTATCTGAACAGGCCCGATGTCTGGTACGCAGCCCTGAACAAGGCTGCGTTCAATCCGCCCAACTGGGTGTTCGCTCCGGCCTGGTCGATCATCTACTTGTTGATCGCCATCGCGGGCTGGCGTGTCTGGGAGCGGGCTTTGCGCATCAGCCGGCGAATCTGGCTGACGCAACTGGCTCTGAACTTCGCCTGGTCGCCGATATTCTTCAGCTTGCACCGGCCCCTCACGGCGCTTGCCGTCATCCTTGCCTTGTTGTCCGCAAGCGTCATCTTCCAGGTCACGACGTGGAAGGCAGACAAGGTCAGTGCCCTCCTCTTCGCCCCTTACGCATGCTGGGTGGCGTTCGCCTCGCTGCTGAATGTCGAGATCGTCCGCCTGAATTAGCGGATGTCACACTTCCCTGGCGCACCGAAGCCACTCCGTGTAGGCCTCGCCCCAGCTGGGCGGGCGGCCATGATAGAAATGATGGACACGCCCGGTGCCGAGCGACCTGTGGCTCACCATCGCCCTTCGATGCGCGCCGTCCCTGATGTAAGCCCGCATGCTGTTCTCGTCTGTCCACACCGTGACTGTGTGGTAATAGCCGTTCGCGACCCTTGCCGACACGGAAACGTTGCCCGGCGCCCGGCGTGCCTGCGCCAGGCATCTGAGCGTATGCCACCAGAACGGCACCAGCTTGATCCGACTGGCCGGCTTGAACCCCGTAACGGAGACGAAAACCCCGATCATCGATCATCCGTGAGCACGATCCCGATGCGGCCGACATGCGGGCATCGGCGAATACAGCATGGGAACCGATGCAGATACGCCTTGGATCGGTGTTTGGATCACCAGGTCCTGCAAAGCCGCCGGGATCTCACGGCATCGATACAGGCCGGTGCCGTATTAAGGTGGCATCCCATTGGCGATCTAGAGCTTTGTCGAGCGAAGTGACCACCGGCTTCCGTGAAGAAAAGCCCGTCGAGACAAGATTCTAGAGCCCCGTCCGATTGCATCGGAACGGAAATGGCTCCAGGGGCCAGCGCGCGACCGGGTGATTTCGGAATATTGGAAATGTATCCGTGAGTTGCCCGACGTGTCAAGTCGAGCGCCGGCCCATCGCCGGCTACTGTGCATGGGGTTGTTTTCGATATTTTGTCTAGCTGATGGCGTGAGCCGCCTCGGTCCACGCAGGGACGGCGCAGCGTTCACCTGAACAAATGCAGCGCTGCGTATTGCAGCAGCATGATGGTCTTGCCGTCGACGATGCGACCATCGCCGATCATGGCGAGCGCATCGTCGATCGCAAGCTCCAGCACCTCGATGTCCTCGCCCTCGTCGGCGAGTCCGCCGCCATCGCTGACGCGCATCGCGGCGTCGTATTCGGCGACGAAGAAATGCAGCTTCTCGGTCACCGCACCCGGCGTCATGAAGGCTTCGAACACCTTGCGCACATGTGCGAGCCGGTAGCCGGTCTCTTCCTCCGCCTCGGCGCGGATGCGCGCCTCCGGCGCGGCGTCGTCGAGCATGCCGGCGGCGGCCTCGATCAGGAGATCGTCATAGCCGTTGGCGAACGCGGGATAGCGGAACTGGCGCACCAGCACCACGGTGCGGGTCTTCAGATTGTAGGGCAACAGCGCCGCGCCGTTTCCGCGGTCATAGACCTCGCGCACCTGGGTCTGCCATTCGCCATTGCTGCGGCGGTAATCGAAGGTCGCGCTCTTCAGCTCGTAGCGGCGTTTCGACAGCAGCTCGACGTCCTTGACGCGGACGCGGTCGGCGATGCTCATGCGTCGATCCTCAGTTCTATCACGGAATAGCTTCGCGACCGTCGAGCCATTTGGCCAGCATCACCGAGGTCGATTCCTCATAGCCGAGCGATTGATAGAAGCCGCCCGCCTTGGCGTTCTCGCGACGCACCAGCAATTGCAGCTTCGGCACGCCGGCATTGCGCAGCCAGTCCTCGGCGGCCGCCATGATGGCGCGGCCAAGCCCTTTGCCCTGGCAGTTGGGATCGACGGCGACGTAATAGACCCAGCCGCGATGGCCGTCATGGCCGACCATCGCAGTTGCGACGATCGTGCCCGAGCTGTGGCCGACCAGGATGGCGGAGCTTGGCCCGCGCCGTGCCAGCGCGATGTCGGCGGCCGGATCGTTCCAAGGCCGGGTCAGGCCGCACGCCTGCCACAGCGCGACGACAGCGGCGACGTCGGCGTCGGTGATCTCTGCAATGGCGAGGGAGGCGGGCATTGTCGCCTGCACGGTCACAGCACCTTGCCCGGGTTCATGATGCCGAGCGGATCGAGCATCGCCTTGACCTGCCGCATCAGCTCGATCGCGACCTTGTCCTTGACGTCAGGCAGCTCGTCGCGCTTGAGCACGCCGATGCCATGCTCGGCCGAGATCGAGCCGCCCATCCGCAGCACGATCTCGAACACCACGGCGTTGACGTCGTGCCAGCGCGCCAGGAAGTCGGCCGCGTTGGCGCCGACCGGCTGGCTGATATTGTAGTGGATGTTGCCGTCGCCGAGATGGCCGAACGGCACCGGCCGCGCCCCCGGGATCAGCTTCACGACCGCCGCGTTGGCCTCTTCGATGAAGGCGGGCACGGCCGCGACCGGCACCGAGATGTCGTGCTTGATCGAGCCGCCTTCCGGCTTCTGCGCTGCCGACATCTCGTCGCGCAGCTTCCAGAACGCCTGGCGCTGGCTCAGATTGGCGGCGATGACGGCGTCGTCGACGATGCCGTCTTCCATGCCCTGGGCGAGGATCGCCTCCAGCGCATCGCGGGCGTCGTCGCGCGACGACGACAATTCCATCAGCACGTACCAAGGATGCTTGCTCTCCAGCGGATCGCGGATGTCGATGCCGTGGCGGATCGAGAAGTCGACCGCGATGTCGGCGAGCAATTCGAAACTCGTCAGGCTGCCGGCCGCCTCGTTGCGCGAGATCGACAGCAGCTTCAATGCCGCCGCGGGCGATTTCAGGCCGACATAGGCGGTCTCGACCGCGCGCGGCTTCGGAAACAGCTTCAAGGTTGCCGCGGTGATGATGCCGAGCGTGCCTTCGGCGCCGATGAAGAGGTTGCGCAGATCGTAGCCGGTGTTGTCCTTCTTCAGCTTCGACAAGGCGTTGAGTACGCGGCCATCCGCGAGCACGACCTCGACGCCGAGCGCCATCTCGCGCGCCACGCCATAGGCGAGCGCGCCGGTGCCGCCGGCATTGGTCGAGAGGTTGCCGCCGATGGTGCAGCTGCCCTCGGCACCGAGCGACAGCGGGAACAGCCGGTCGACGTCGGCTGCCTTCTGCTGCGCGATCTGCAGCACGACGCCGGCCTCGCAGGTCATGGTGTTGGATTCGACATCGATGTCGCGGATCTTGTCGAGGCGCCGCAGCGACACCACGACCTCGCCATTGTGCGGCGTCTGGCCGCCGACGAGGCCCGTGTTGCCGCCCTGCGGCACCAGCGCGATCCGGTGCTCGCTCGCAAGCTTGCAGATCGCGGCGACTTCGGCGGTCGAGCCTGGCCGCAGCACCAGCGGCGAACGGCCGTGAAACAGGTCGCGCTCCTCGGTGACGTAAGGCGCGATGTCGGCGGTATCGGTCACGGCATATTTGTCGCCGACGATGGCGCGGAATCTTGCAAGCAATTCGGGCGGAAGCGGCGGCACCGCTGATTGGACGATGTTCATTTCTTCTTGGTCTTTCACTCAGTCGGGATCTTTATTGAGGCATGACGCGCTGCGCAAACGCCTGGTGTCTGTCGCGCGGACAACCGGCTGGCACATTTCCGGATCATGCTTGCTAACGTCCAACCGCTGCGCGGCGCAGCCGGTCGTTGATGGCTTCGCCGAGCCCGTCCTCGGGTATGGGCATCACTGCGATAGCATCCGCGTTTCTCTTGTCGAGCGTGCGAAGGTAGCCGAACAGATTGGCGGCGGCCTCGGCGAGATCGCCGCGCTCGGACAGGTTCATCACCACCAACGCACATTCGCGCCGGGCGACCTTGGTCGGCCCGAACGCCAGCAAGGCCTCGCCGACATGGACGTCGCTGGCATTGAGCCGCACCGGCGTCCGCGGCGCATAATGCGAGGCGAGCATGCCCGGGGCGATCGGCTGAGCGTCGCTTTCGGCATCCTGCGGCGGCGATTGCAAGGGATGGCCGAGCACGCGCTCGATCTCGGCGCGCGTCAGCCCGCCCGGCCGCAGCAGCACCGGATCGGAGAAGCAGCCGACGATGGTGGATTCGACGCCGACCTCGACGGGGCCGCCATCGACGATCATGTCGATCCGGCCCGCCAGATCGCCGTTCACATGCTCGGCCGTGGTGGGCGAGACGTGGCCGGAGAGATTGGCCGACGGTGCTACCACAGCACCGCCGAAGGCCTTGATGATATCGCGCGCCACCTTGTGGGCCGGAATGCGGATCGCGACCGTATCGAGCCCGGCGGTCGCGAGTTCGGCGACCGGGCAGGAGAGCGCCTTCGGCAGCACCAGGGTCAGGGGACCGGGCCAGAATGCTTCCGCCAGTCGTAACGCCTGCCCGTCGAACAGGGCGATCCGGCGCGCGGCGCCGAGATCGGCGACATGGGCGATCAGCGGATTGAAGGCCGGCCGGCCCTTGGCCTGATAGAGCCGGGCGATCGCGGCGGCGTTGCCGGCGTCGGCGCCGAGGCCATAAACCGTCTCGGTCGGAAACGCCACCAGGCCGCCCTCGGCCAGAACCCCGGCCGCGGTCGCCGTGGCGGCGGCGCCGGCGGGCAAAACGTGCGTTTTCAGGCCTGTATCCACTGTGACTCAATTCCTCAATTGGTTGCCTTTGGTCCCTTGCGGTCCCCGAAACCCGACGCTATAAGCCGGCCTCCTAGTCGGAGTGTGGCTCAGCCCGGTAGAGCACTGCGTTCGGGACGCAGGGGTCGCAGGTTCGAATCCTGCCACTCCGACCAGATTTCCTTAGGTTTTTTCTTCTCATCGGTGGTTGTTCCCAAGTCAACCACCGATTTGACCACCGAAACATACCGCGCTTTCTGGCCGATGGCTGCCGCCGCCCCGTGCAAATGATCGGGATGGTGATGGCCATAGGTTTCCTGCAGGACCTCCGCCGACATGCCGAGGAACCCGGTTGCCTCCCAAATCGGCACGCCGCGCTGCATCAGCCAGGTCGCTGCCGTGTGGCGCAACGTGTGCGGAGTGACTTTCCCGGGTAACCTGGCCAGATCCACGGCAGATTTGAAGCCTTTCTTGACGGAAGCGACCGGCTTGCCATTGAACTCGACGAAGCAGGTGTTGATCAGCTTCCGGTCTTGCCAACGACGCAAATGAGCCAATAGCCGGGGTGGGAGCGGGGCTGGCGTCTGACGCTTCTTGGTGGCTCGCTTCCCGATCGGCCTTCGGTAGAAGATACCACGCTCGAGATCGACGTACGAGTGTCCAAGCTCGGGGTAAGGCGATGCCGCCGCGATTGCCCCGGCCCTGGTGCCGGTGTAGAGGCCGATCAGGATAAATCTGGCCACGTGTCGCAGCGGCCGGCGATCTGTCCGGACCGGGTTGCCCCTTGAGCTGCCGGCATGGACGGTCTGCTTTTCGCGATAGCGCCAACATTGCCAAATCAGGGCCGCCGCCTCGCTGCGTGTCAGCCACCGATCGCGCGCCTCACCTTTTGCCGGGAGGGAAACGCGAACCGTGCCGCGGTGAAATCCCTCCTTTGCATGATGGTTGATCGCGGCACGAAAAGTCTCGAGGTCACGACGCGCGCCGCCCCGGCTGCCGCGATGTTTAACGTAACCGGCACAGGTTTGCGCGTTGACTGCCGCCAGCTTCTTGCCGCCCCAGAAGTCATTAAGCCGGTCGATCCTCGCTTCGATTTCAAACTGATCACCGGGCTCACCGATATCGGTCAGATAGATCGACAGCACGTCGGCGCAATCGATGTCGTCGATATCTCGTCGGCTGCGCTCCGGTTGGTATTTTTGCGCGATGTAATTTGCTAGCGCTTGCTCTGCTTTCTGCGGAGGCTTTGTTTCAGACGCGCTCGCAATGCATCCTGTGGCGATATGCCGGTCGCCGTCTTTGATAATCCAAACGGACTGGGCGACGAGGTCGCCTCCGCGATACCGTGCTTTACGTCTGTAGAGCCGGGCTCCTTTGCTTGGACGCGGCATAATTCCCTCATTCTCTCTATATGAAAGAGTGTCGTGTAATCTTTGCCTGCAATGCGCTCGATGACGAGCCTTCCGCGAGAACTCTCTCTGCGCAACCCGGAGGCGGTCATCGAACCATCGGGAAATGCCACGGCCGCTGCTACAGAAAGCCGAAGCGGATCATGCAAACCAACAGCTTCGCGGTGCTGTGTGCCGATCATGTCAGCGGCATCGCAAAATCGCGAACGCACTGACGATGATCGGGCCTTAGGCGAGTGACATTCTTGTTTCTCTGATTGTTTAGAGCGTGTGTTTGTCTCGGGGGTGACCGGAGCCGGACATGTTATCCTGCATTGATCAAAGCTGCGACCCTGATCAGCGTTGCCGCTTTTGATCAGCCGCGCCATGGTGCTGGACGTCTCGGGATCGTCAGAGCCCATCGGCACATACAATCAACCCGTGGACGGCAACTCAATTGCGACGAGCCGCAGTTTGGGCCGACATGAGCGGGCAGGAAGAATGCGTGGGACGGAAGCGCCAGCGTTAGCTTAGGTGCGGATATCGATCACTTTTGCGAAGGGCCTCATTTTCACGTTGTTCGTTTCGGCTAAATTCTTGACTGCCAATCTTTGCTACCGTCAACGGTGCGGGCGAAACAGGCTCGACGAAGTTGACCCGTTGACCTGGCTACGCGCAGCGGTCACACGCCGGCCGATAGGTCTATCCGGTTCAACAATATGCGGCGCTTGCTCGACGTGGCTTGCTAGATTCTATCGGGTCGGATGTTTTGCCGCTTGGTAGATTTGACAGGTGGAGCACGGCCTGACGAACCCATGGGTGCGCTTCGGTTCGGGATCCCGGTGCGCTCGATGTCTGTCTTGCCGCTGCTTCAGAGACGATCTCTCTGCTCATGGCTTTACGACCTATGGCAACCGTACCGCCGCCCGAAACCCTCGCATGCTTCTTCTTTCCCCGCCGGCAAGCCGGCTCCTCGCGGCCGCTTCGCTGCAAAAAAAGGCGCGAGCTCGGGTGCGCCGCTGACGCTTCGCCCAGGGGTTCGGCGGCGTTCCGGCCGCCATGACGGTCTCGCCATCGCAGGGGATCGGCCCTGCGGCAGCAAAGGAGACAGACCATGACTGCGATCGGATTCGTCACCCGTAACGACAACGGCGGCTTTAGGGGCGAGCTCAAGACTTTGTCCATCCGAGCCCACATCGACATCGTTCCCAGCGCCAAGTCGACCGAGGCTCAGCCGGACTTCCGCATCCTCGCCCAGGGCGTTGAGATCGGAGCCGGCTGGATCCGGCGTGGCGAAAGCAGCGGCAAGGACTACGTCAGCCTGTCACTTGCGGCACCCGAACTCGGGTCTCGCAAGCTCTACGCCAACCTTGGCCGAGCCGTCGGCCTGGGCGATGACAACGGCTTTTTCCTGATCTGGAATCCCGGAGACTAGCTCGGGATCTTGGGCTCCCGCACCTCGCGCGGGAGCCTTTCTCCAGCGGCCAGCTTTTGACCGTCGCGTTAAGCGTGCGCGATCGAACGCCGAACGGCATTCGATCTTTGTGCGTTGGGCAAAAAAGCCCGAACAACGAGCGCAAGGTCGAGACTGTTCTCCTGCGCGGCTTTGCCTAAGGAAGGCTTGAGGGGTACTGCCCGTCACCCCGCGAAATCCGCGAAGTCTCGAGATTCATGCCGCCATCGATCCGCGCCTGGGGCGAGGCGTCGTATTGCTGTTTGGCGGGCCTGTCGAGTCGCCTTGAAGCTGAGCTGCACGACTTGACCTGAACTGGCCGGTTCGTGTCGATAGGGAGGACCGTCTTGTGGGAAATCCGCTTCAAGGCCAAATTCGAGCGAATACTCGAAACGCCGGTTATACGCGAGAGCTTGTTTACGATGAGGTCTTCAAGAGCATCGATGTCAGACACCATAACGCGGAGAAGATAATCGTTGTCGCCCGTCATCAGATAGCATTCCATCACCTCGCCAATGCGGTCGATTGAACACGTAAAGCTCTCGAGTGATGACTGGGCCTGCCTTTCAAGCTTTACTTGTATGAATGCCGTAACGCCGATGCCGAGAACTGCGGGATCCAGCACCGCAATTCGCCGGTCAATGACCCCGAGTTTTTCGAGCGTTCGAACTCGAGCGAGACACGGAGACGGTGAGAGATTGACGCGGGAAGCGAGTTCAACATTGGTCAAACTTGCGTTCTGCTGCAGTTCATTCAAGATCTTTATGTCGATCCTGTCCAAAGCCGTCGTCGTCATTTCGTTCTCCCATGGGCAAGCATTCGTCGTCCCATCGAGGCCCGGCCCCTCGCGTTATTCCGCGTGGTGACATCTCGATGAACAAATGCTATCCCTCGCCCGGGCATGTAGAATTTCGATAAAATGACGACTTGTATCGAAAAACGGTCAATCTGATTATGCCGCCCGAACATGTGGCCTGCGCGCAGTTGACTGCTGCCGTCGTGATGAGCAACACGATTGCAATCTGTGCAATGCTCTGGTCGCGGGAACTGAACCAGGTCCCAGCCCAAGCCCGCGATCACTGCAGATCCCGGCTTTGTCGTCGACGAATCTAGCCGGGTAATTGGTAGGGCAGTATGTCCCTGCGATCGCGGTCTATTCTCAATCTGCTCTTGAGCGGCGGGATCGCGCGTTGAGGACAATTGGTCCGCTCGCAGATTCGACAAGAAATTCCGATCGGATCGAAGGTGCCTTTGCTTGTGAGGTCGAGCCCGTCTGCATATACGAAATCCTTTGCATAGGAGACTTCGCATCCCAGCGCGATGGCATAGCGCGGACGAGGAGAGCCGAAGCCGCCCCGGCCTTTCGAAAGTTCGGTTGCGATGCAAAGAAATCGAATGCCGTCCGGTGTCTCGGCGAGTTGCCGAATGATTTGGCTTGGGGCCTCGAATGCCTGGTGCGCATTCCAGAGCGGGCAGGCGGCTCCGTAGCGTGCAAATTGCAGTTTTGCCGCGCTGTGGCGTTTGGTGATGTTCCCGGCGCGGTCCAGTCGGGCGAAGAAAACGGGCACACCCTTCGAGCCTTGCCGCTGAAGCGTAGACAAGCGATGAGCAACCTGCTCCAGGCTTGCGCCGAACCTGGTCGCGAGCAATTCGAGATCGTGCCGCAGCTCTCGAGCTGATTGCAGGAATCGTTGGTACGGTAGAACGAGGGCGCCCGCAAAATAGTTTCGCAATCCGGCGGCGCACACGTTTCGCGCATCGACTGATCGAAATGTCGCTTTATCTGCAATCTGACCAATCCGGTCTTCTTCTTCAAGGGCCGCGATTTGCAAGGCTATTTGGAAGGTTCGGGTTGGTGTCGGCAGATATTGGCTTAGGAACAGCGTGCGCGATGCGCGATCGAATTGCCGCAATGAAGTCTCGTTCGGAGCGCTCTGGCGAGTCTGCACGCCATGTTTCGATTCCAGGTAGCTGATCAACGCGCTCGTCGCGTTGCTGTCGGGAATATTCAGCTGGCCCGCAAGAGCCTCGGCCGCGGTATCCAACTCATGGACGTAATTGTCGACCAGGTGAAAGAAATCACGAACTTCCTCATAAGCCGTCGGTTCTCCCGCCACGTTGGCGATCTGGCCATCCAGGCTGGCGAGCTGTTCGCTGTTGCGCCGATATGCCTGATGCGCGTTCAGGAGCGCTTGAGCAAAACCGGGAGCGTTCTGAACCACCAGCTTCAACTCTTGTATGCTGGGCGTGTAGGAGGCGAAGATCGGATCAGCCAACGACTCAGCCAGCATCGAAATGACTTTGTCGCTGTCGTTGAGCGACAAAGAGCTGAGGTCGACCTGAAATTTTTCGGCAAGCAGCACCAGTACGGAGGCCGAGACCGGCCGCTGATTGTTCTCGATCTGGTTCAGGTAACTGAGCGAGATTCCCAGCCGCTCCGCGAACGCCGCCTGGGTGAGCATTTTGCCCTCCCTTATCTCACGGAACCTGCGGCCGATATAAAGCTTTCCTGCCATTTGCAACTTCGCAATTTACTGTTTGCAGGTTTGTAACATGTGCAAATGTGCGTCTTCAAGCCTTCTCAAGCCTCGGATCGCTTGTGTATGGCGGGGTAAAACTTGCTCGCCGACCCGACGGGGGTGTTGTGTGATCTCCACAATCGAAGCTCTTGAAGAACGTCGTGTCGGCGCAAGGTTTGGCGGCGGCGAAAAGCGTATCGAGGCGCAGCACGCCCGCGGCAAGCTGACCGCCCGCGAGCGGATCGAGCTCCTGCTGGACAAGGGCTCGTTCGAGGAATTCGACATGTTCGTCGAGCACCGCTCGATCGAGTTCGGCATGGAGAAGACCAGGATCCCCGGCGACGGCGTCGTCACTGGCTGGGGCACGGTCAACGGCCGCAAGACCTTTGTCTTCGCCAAGGACTTCACCGTGTTCGGCGGCTCGCTGTCGGAAACCCATGCACTGAAGATCACGAAACTTCAGGACATGGCGATGAAGGCGAGGGCGCCGATCATCGGCCTTTATGACGCCGGCGGCGCGCGCATCCAGGAGGGCGTCGCTGCGCTCGCGGGCTATTCCTATGTGTTCCGCCGCAACGTGCAGGCCTCGGGCGTGATCCCGCAGATCTCTGTCATCATGGGCCCCTGCGCCGGCGGCGACGTCTATTCGCCTGCGATGACCGACTTCATCTTCATGGTGAAGAACACCAGCTATATGTTCGTCACCGGCCCCGACGTGGTGAAGACCGTCACCAACGAGTTGGTGACGGCCGAGGAGCTCGGCGGCGCCTCGGTGCACGCGACGCGCTCCTCGATCGCCGACGGTGCCTTCGAGAACGACGTCGATGCGCTGTTGCAGATGCGCCGGCTGATCGACTTCCTTCCCAGCAACAACACCGACGGCGTGCCGGAATGGCCGAGCTTCGACGATATCGGCCGGGTCGACATGTCCCTGGACACGCTGATCCCCGACAATCCGAACAAGCCCTACGACATGAAGGAGCTGATCCTGAAGGTCGTCGACGAGGGCGACTTCTTCGAGATCTCGGAGACGTTCGCCAAGAACATCGTCACCGGCTTCGGTCGCATCGCGGGCCGCACGGTGGGCTTCGTCGCCAACCAGCCGATGGTGCTGGCGGGCGTGCTGGACAGCGATGCCTCGCGCAAGGCCGCGCGCTTCGTCCGTTTTTGTGATGCCTTCAACATCCCGATCGTGACCTTCGTCGACGTGCCGGGCTTCCTGCCGGGCACGAGCCAAGAATATGGCGGCCTGATCAAGCACGGTGCCAAGTTTCTGTTCGCCTATTCGAAGTGCACGGTGCCGCTCGTCACCATCATCACCCGCAAGGCCTATGGCGGCGCGTTCGACGTCATGGCGTCGAAGGAAATCGGCGCCGACATGAACTACGCCTGGCCGACCGCGCAGATCGCCGTGATGGGCGCCAAGGGTGCGGTGGAGATCATCTTCCGCAGTGACATCGGCGACCCCGACAAGATCGCCGCGCGAACCAAGGAATACGAAGACCGCTTCCTGTCACCCTTCATCGCCGCGGAGCGCGGCTACATCGACGACGTCATCATGCCGCATTCGACAAGGCGCCGGATCGCGCGGGCGCTGGCGATGCTCAGGGATAAGAAGGTCGAGATTCCCGCGAAGAAACACGACAATTTGCCTCTGTGACCATGTTCAAGAAAATCCTGATCGCCAACCGCGGCGAGATCGCCTGCCGGGTCATCAAGACTGCGCGCCGTATGGGGATTGAGACGGTTGCCGTCTATTCCGAGGCCGACCGCGATGCGCTGCATGTCGAGATGGCCGACGAGGCCGTGCTGATCGGCCCGCCCGCCGCGGCCGAGAGCTATCTTCTGATCGACAAGATCGTCGAGGCCTGCCGCAAGACCGGCGCACAGGCGGTGCATCCCGGCTATGGCTTCCTGTCCGAACGCGAGGCGTTTCCGCGCGCGCTGGAGGCGGCCGGCATCGTCTTCATCGGTCCCAACCCCGGCGCGATCGCGGCGATGGGCGACAAGATCGAATCCAAGAAGGCGGCTGCGAAGGCGAAAGTCTCGACCGTGCCCGGTCATCTCGGCGTCATCGAGGACGACAAGCACGCGGTGCAGATCGCCGACGAGATCGGTTATCCCGTGATGATCAAGGCCTCCGCCGGCGGCGGCGGCAAGGGCATGCGCATCGCGCATTCGAAGGGAGAGGTGGCCGAAGGCTTCAACCTCGCCAAGGCCGAGGCGAAGTCGTCGTTCGGCGACGACCGCGTCTTCATCGAGAAATTCATCGTCGATCCCCGGCACATCGAGATCCAGGTGCTCGGCGACAAGCATGGCAATGTGATCTATCTCGGCGAGCGCGAGTGCTCGATCCAGCGCCGCAACCAGAAGGTCATCGAGGAGGCGCCGTCGCCGCTGCTCGATGAGCAGACCCGCCGCAAAATGGGCGAGCAGGCGGTCGCGCTGGCCAAGGCCGTGAACTACGATTCGGCCGGCACAGTGGAATTCGTCGCCGGCCAGGACAAGAGCTTCTACTTCCTGGAGATGAACACCCGCCTGCAGGTCGAGCATCCCGTCACCGAGCTGATCACCGGCATCGACCTCGTCGAGCAGATGATCCGCGTCGCGTCCGGCGAAAGGCTCGCGATCGCGCAGAAGGACGTCACGCTGACCGGCTGGGCGGTCGAGTCC
>NZ_LFIP02000018.1 GCF_001189235.2 Bradyrhizobium embrapense | reverse complement strand
TGTCGCCAGGCTTAAGTGTCGGAACCAGCATTTGCTCGACGTAAGCCAGGAAGCTCTCGCCATTGATCGGACCATCGATCACGCAGGGCGCCTCGATGCGATCATGGCGCAGGGCGGCCAGGAAGGTCAGCGTCCGCCAGCGGCCATGCGGGGCCTTGGCGATCAGTCGCTCGCCACGTGGCGCACGGCCGTGGGTGCGCGTCATGTTGGTTTTGGCCCAGGTTTCGTCGATGAAGACCAGCCGGGAAGGATCAAGCCGTCCTTGATATTTTCGCCATTGCGCCCGCCGCCGGGCGACGTCGGGGCGATCCTGCTCGCTGGCGTGCAGGCTTTTTTTTGAAGCTGATGCCTTCGTGCTCGAAGAAGTGCCACACCGCGTAATAGCTGACCTTGATCCCGCGCTCGGCCAGCTCCGCCAGCAGGGCGCGCAACGTCACGTCCGGCTGTTCGGCAAGCCGCTTGAGCAGCCAGTCGCGTTCGGAAGACAGCGCGTAGGGACGATTGCCGCCCATCTGCCGCGCCGCCGCGCTTCCGGTCGCGCGAAACCGCTGCGACCACTTCACCACGCTCGCAACACTGACCTTGAAGGTGGCAGCCACCGACCGGCAGCTCTCTCCCGCCGCTACCGCGGCAACAACGCGCTCGCGCAAATCAAGAGAATAGGCCCGTCCCATCAGATGCTGGCCTCCTCCAGCCAGCATCTTGAATCAGAACCCCGCTGATTTGGGAATCCCCAATCGATTCAGACCAAAACGATCACGCTCTANCAGTCGCGTTCGGAAGACAGCGCGTAGGGACGATTGCCGCCCATCTGCCGCGCCGCCGCGCTTCCGGTCGCGCGAAACCGCTGCGACCACTTCACCACGCTCGCAACACTGACCTTGAAGGTGGCAGCCACCGACCGGCAGCTCTCTCCCGCCGCTACCGCGGCAACAACGCGCTCGCGCAAATCAAGAGAATAGGCCCGTCCCATCAGATGCTGGCCTCCTCCAGCCAGCATCTTGAATCAGAACCCCGCTGATTTGGGAATCCCCAATCGATTCAGACCAAAACGATCACGCTCTAATGCAGCCCCAGCGCCTGCGCCAGATTGAAGGTCAGGAAGCTCGCGGCATAGGCCAGCGCGAGCATGTACAGGAACGTCACCACCATCCACTTCGCGCCGCCGGTCTCGCGGCGGATCACCGCGAGCGTCGAGGCGCATTGCGGGGCGAAGATGTACCAGACCAGCATCGACAGCGCGGTCGCCAGCGTCCATTTCTGTGCCAGCACCTGGCCGATCTGCTCCGCCGCCTCCTTACCGCCCTCGATCGAATAGACGGTGCCGAGCGCCGCGACCGCGACCTCGCGCGCCGCCATGCCCGGGATCAGCGCCACCGCGATCTGCCAGTTGAAGCCGATCGGCCGCAGCAGCGGCTCGAGCGCATGGCCGATCATCGCCGCGAAGCTGTAATTGATCGCCGGCCCCTCGGCGCCGGCGGGCGCGGTCGGGAACGAGGCGAGGAACCAGATCAGCACCATCATCGAGAGGATCGTGGTGCCGGCGCGATACAGGAACATCTTGGCGCGATTGAGCACGCCGATCGCGATGCTGCGCAGCCGCGGCACCTTGTAGTCGGGCAATTCCAGCATGAACGGCGCCGGCGCATGGTCGCGCCACAGGAAGAACTTTGCGATCGCCGAGACCGTCAGCGCGCTGGTGATGCCGGCGGCATAGAGGCCGAACATCACGAGCCCCTGCAGATTGACGAAGCCCCACAGCGTGGTCGCCGGAACGAACGCCGAGATGATCAGCGTATAGACCGGAATTCGCGCCGAGCAGGTCATCAGCGGCGCGATCAGGATCGTGGTCAGGCGATCACGCCGGTTGTCGATCACCCGCGTCGCCATGATGCCGGGAATGGCGCAGGCGAAGCTCGACAGCAGCGGAATGAAAGCGCGGCCATGCAGCCCGGCACCGCCCATGATGCGGTCCATCAGGAATGCGGCGCGCGCCATGTAGCCGAAATCTTCCAGCAGCAAGATGAACAGGAAGATGATGATGATCTGCGGCAGGAACACGATGACGCTGCCGACGCCCGAAATCAGGCCGTTCTGCAGGAAGCTCTGCAACAGGCTCCAGCTTTCGGGGAGCAGATCGTGGATCAGCTGCCCGAGCGCGGCGAAGCCGCCCGACAGCAACTCCATCGCCGGCTGCGCCCAGGTGAACACCGCCTGGAACATCACGAACAGGATCACGGCGAGGATTATGAGACCCCAGACCGGATGCAGCACGACCGAATCGATCCGGTTGGTCAGCGTGTCGGGCTTGGTCGGCAGTGTCACCGCTGCGGCAATGATGCGGTCCGCCTCGCGCTGCGCGGCCTTGAGGTCCGCAATCGTCGGCGTCGTCCACTGGCTGGCCGCCGCCTCGTGCGACTTCGCCAGAAATTCGTCAGTCCGCTTCAAGAGCTCGTCGACACCGCCTTTGCGGACCGCGACCGAGGTCACGATCGGCAGGCCGAGCTCCTGCGACATGCGATCGAGATCGATCGTCACGCCGCGGCGCTTCGCGATGTCGATCATGTTGAGCACGAGCATCATCGGCCGGCCGACGCGCTTCAGCTCGAGCACCAGCCGCAAGGTCAGCCGCAGATTGGTGGCGTCGGCGACGCAGAGCACGAGATCGGGCACGGCCTCGCCGTCGAAGCGGCCGAGCACGATGTCGCGGGTGATCTCCTCGTCCGGGCTGCGGCCGCGGAGCGAATAGGTGCCGGGCAGGTCGAGCACCGTCACGCTGCGGCCCTCCGGCGTGACGAATCCGCCGGATTTGCGCTCGACCGTGACGCCGGGATAATTGGCGACCTTCTGGCGGCTGCCGGTCAGGCTGTTGAACAGCGACGTCTTGCCGGTGTTCGGCGCACCGACCAGCGCGAGGCGTAGCGATGCAGTTGTCATTCGACGATCACAGCCATGGCTTCGCTCCGGCGCAGCGCGATCGTGATGTTGTCGACGCGCACCGCGATCGGATCCCGCCGGATGGTGCCTTCATGCAGGATTTCCACGCGTGCGCCCTCGACAAATCCCATCTCCACCAGGCGCTGCTCGAGCTCCTTCGGAGACAGCGATGAACCCGTCACGAGCGCATCGAGCCTGATGATTTTTCCGACAAAACCGCGATCCGCATGTCCGAGCCGGATGTCCTGTAGCTTATCCTGGGAGGAGTTTGGATCGCCTGTCATGCGGCCTGTTTTTCAGCAGCTAGTCATAGGGTCAAGCATTTGCCCGTGAGAGGTTTTAGAACCCCTAAAAACAGCGCCGGGAAGCGTCATCTGGGTCGTTTTTCCGCTTAACGGCCGGCGTGGAGCAACAGGGTCGTGATGACGCCAGGCGGCATCCGCCCTGCGTCGCCCCGGACGCGTGCCGGCTCGCACTTGATCGATCCGGGTTGGCCTCCGGTAACCTTGACCGGCGGCTGCAAGGCGAGGCAGCCGCGGCGCCGGGTGCCGGGACGGGGTTTTGCTTCCTCCGGCGCGACGGTTTGCGTTAAGGTCCGCAAGGATCCGGAGCGCCCGTGCAGACCGCACAACGCAATTCGCTGAGACTGCTGCAATGGATGATGGCCGCATCGCTGGCCCTTCCGCTGGCGCTGTTCGTGTTTGCATCCTCGATGTCCCGGATGTCGACCAGCGAGGCCGCCGACCAGGAGATCCAGCGCACGCTCGACGTCGCCCACGAGCACGCGCTCAAGGTGTTCGAGACCATCGACCGCAGCCTTGCCGAGGTCACCGAGGTCGTCCGCGGCATGGGCGACGCCGAGATCGTCGCGCGCGAGAAGGGCCTGCACGAGCGGCTGCGCCGGCTCGCGGACGCGCTCCCCCAGGTGAAATCGATCTGGGTGTTCGATGCCAACGGCCATGCCCTGGTCAACAGCCTGGTGCAACCGGCCCCCGACATCGATTTCTCCGATCGGGATTACTTCCGCATCCACGCCGAGCGCGACATCGGCACCTATATCGGCGAGGTGCTGACGCCGCGGCCACCGTATCAGGGTGCGCGGTTCTTCAGCGTCGGCCGCCGCCGCAACAACGAGGACGGCAGCTTTGGCGGCGTGGTCCAGGCCTCCGTGCTTCCGGAATATTTCGAGAATTTCTACGCCAAGATCGGCCGCGAGCCCGGCAGCTTCCTGGCGCTGATCCGGACCGATGGCTCGATCCTGGCGCATTTTCCGGTCATCGACCACGACGCCAGGTTCGAGCCGAGCGGCCCGCTCGGGCGACAGATCGTCGCCAATCCCGAAGCCGGCGGCATGACGATCCGTTCGCCGGCCGACGGCATCGAACGGCGCATGCGCTATCAGCGGCTGGCCGAGTACCCGATCTATGTCAGTGCGGGGCTCGAAACCTCGGCGATCCATGCGCGCTGGATATCGACCATGGCGCAGCACCTGATCTTCGGCATACCGGCGACCGCGCTGCTGTTCGGCCTGCTCGTGCTCGCCTATCAGCGAACTGAGCGCATGTTGGAGGAAGCCGACAGGCGCATCGAAGCCGAGGACGCGCTGCGGCATGGTCAGCGGCTGGAGGCGCTCGGACAACTCACCGGCGGCGTCGCGCATGACTTCAACAATCTGCTCACCGTGATCCGCGCGTCGGTCGACATGCTGCGGCGGTCGGACCTGCCGGAGGCGAGGCGGCAGCGCTATATCGATGCGATCTCCAACACCGTGAACCGCGCCGCCAAGCTGACCAACCAGCTGCTTGCGTTCGCGCGCCGCCAAACCCTGAAGCCCGAGGTGTTCGACGTCTGCCAGAATGTCCGCACCCTGAGCGAGATGATCAACACCCTGATCGGCTCGCGGATCGAGATCACGGCGCAGGTGCCGGACGAGACCTGCCTCGTCAACGCCGATGCGGGCCAGTTCGAGACCGCCATCATCAACATGGCGGTGAATGCGCGCGACGCGATGGACGGCGTCGGCCGGCTCACGATCGCGGTCCGCGCCGTGAGCAATCTGCCGGCCGAGGCGATCACGCCGCCGAGCCAGCACGGCCATGTCGCGGTGTCGGTGACCGATACCGGCGTCGGGATCCCGCAGGAGCTGTTCGGCCGCATCTTCGAGCCGTTCTACACCACCAAGGAGGTCGGTCACGGCACCGGCCTTGGCCTGTCGCAGGTGTTTGGCTTCGCCAAGCAATCCGGCGGCGAGGTCACCGTGACCAGCGAAGTCGGCAAGGGCTCGACGTTCACGCTGTATCTCCCGCGTGTCGTCGGCAAGCACAACGCACAATCGCCGCTCACGGAGGACGCGCCGTCGGTCGAGCCGACCAGCGCGTCGGTCCTCATCGTCGAGGACAATGCCGAGGTCGGAAAGTTCGCCGCCGACACGCTGACCCAGCTCGGCTGCACCTGCGTGCTCGTGGAGAACGCCACCCACGCGCTGGAGGAGCTGGCCGTCGAGCCCGACCGGTTCGACCTCGTGTTCACCGATGTCGTGATGCCCGGCATGAGCGGCATCGAGCTTGCCGAGGAGATCCGCCGGCAGCGCCTCGACCTGCCGATCGTGCTTGCTTCCGGCTACAGCCAGGTGCTGTCGCAGCAAGGCAGCGGCGGCTTCGAGCTGCTGCAGAAGCCGTATTCGGCCGAGCAGCTGGCGCGGGTGCTGCACAAGGCCACCCGCTCGCGCCGGCTGAAGCGGGACCAGGCGCCGGCGGGGTGAATGAACCGCGTACGCGTATCGCGCATTCGCTGCCGCGCCTGCGAAAACTTTCGCAGGGATGACACTGGGTTTGCGGCTCAGCCATTGACGGATTTTGCTGGCTTGCCCGTCGGATCATCCCGTCGCATACGCCGGAATTGGCTTGGAACCTTCTGATTTCCCTCGCGTTATCGCGCGATGGGCAAAGCCGAGGCAAAATCCGGATCGTCGAACAGGCCCGCGCCGGCGAAGACCAACGCGCCTCGGAAAGCGGGCGGGACGCGCGGCGATACCGGAGACACCGCTGCCGCACAGGGCAAAGCCGACGACAAATCGGAATTCGTCGAGATCGTCGCCGAAAACGGCGACCATGTCGAACCGCCGCCGCCGGACGTTGTCGAGCCCGACCCCGAACTGTCGCCCGAAGAGGCCGAACAAGCGCGCAAGGACTATCTGCTGACGCGGTTCTGGATCAGCGCGCGCGGCTATTGGAGCCAAGGCGGCGACCGGCTGGCATGGCTGTTCACGATCGGTCTGCTGCTGCTGATCGTCGCCAACGTCGCCGTGCAGTACGGCATCAATGTCTGGAATCGCGCGATCTTCGATGCGATCGAGAAGCGCGACTCGGCCGCGGTGTTCCACCTGACGGCCATCTTCTTTCCGCTTGCGATCGGCAGCGTGCTGCTGGGCGTTGGCCAGGTGTTCGGTCGCATGGGTATTCAGCGGCGCTGGCGCGCCTGGCTGACCAACGCCGTCGTGTCGCGCTGGCTGGCGAACGGCCGCTACTACCAGCTCAATCTGGTCGACGGCGACCACAAGAATCCGGAATACCGCATCGCCGAGGATCTGCGGATCGCAACCGACTCCCCGGTCGACTTCATCGCCGGCGTGACGTCGGCGCTGCTCTCGGCCGTCACCTTCATCGTGGTGCTCTGGACCATCGGCGGCGCGCTGACGGTGACGCTCGGCGGCTCGTCCATCAGTATCCCGGGCTTCCTGGTCATTGCTGCGATCATCTATGCGGCGGTCGCGTCGGGCTCGATCACGGCGATCGGCCGCAGCTTCGTGCAGATCTCCGAGGACAAGAACCAGGCGGAAGCGGAATTCCGCTACATCCTGACCCGCGTGCGCGAGAATGGCGAAAGCATCGCGCTGCTCGGCGGCGAAACCGAGGAGCGCGACGGCATCGACAAGGCGTTCTCGAACGTGTTGCGGCAATGGGCGCGGCTCGCTGGGCAGCACATGCGCACGACGCTGGTATCGCAGGGATCGAATCTCATTGCGCCGGTGGTCCCCTTGCTGCTGTGCGCGCCAAAATTCCTCGATGGCAGCATGTCGCTCGGCCAGGTGATGCAGGCAGCCTCGGCCTTCACCATCGTGCAGACGGCGTTCGGCTGGCTGGTCGACAACTATCCGCGGCTCGCCGACTGGAACGCCTGCGCACGACGCATCGCCTCGCTGATGATGTCGCTTGACGGGCTGGAGCGCGCCGAGACCGGCGACGGCTTCGGCCGCATCGAGCGTGGCGAGACCGAGGGCGATGCCATGCTGAGCCTCAACGACCTTTCCGTCACGCTCGACGACGGCACCGCCGTGGTCGGCGAGACCGAAGTGGTCATTGAGCCGGGCGAGCGGCTGTTGGTCGCCGGCGAATCCGGCACCGGCAAGAGCACGCTGGTGCGCGCCATCGCCGGCTTGTGGCCATGGGGCGGCGGCAGCGTCGGCCTGCACGCGGACCGCCGCCTGTTCATGCTGCCGCAAAAGCCCTACGTGCCCTCGGGCACGCTGCGGCGCGCGGTGGCCTATCCCGGCGCCGCCGAGGACTGGAGCGTCGATGAGATCGGCGACGCCTTGCACAAGGTCGGGCTCGACCATCTCAAGGAGAAGATCGAGGAGGAGGCGCCGTGGGACCAGACGCTGTCCGGTGGCGAGAAGCAGCGGCTCGCCTTTGCGCGGCTGCTGCTGCACAACCCCGACATCGTCGTGCTCGACGAGGCGACTTCCGCGCTCGACGAGAAGAGCCAGGACAACATGATGGAGATGGTGACGACGGAATTGCCGAAGGCGACCATCGTCAGCGTCGCCCATCGCGTCGAGCTCGAGGCATTCCATAGCCGCAAGATCGTGCTGGAGCGCCGCAAGGGCGGCGCGAAGCTGGTCAGCGACGTCGAGCTGATCCCGCGCAAGGGCAAGCGGCGGCTGCTCGGGCGCTTCTTGCGCCAACAGCGAGCCTCGGCCAAGGTGTCGGACAAGGCGGCATAGCGGGCGTTGGCGCTCCCGTCATGACCCGCTATGCATGCGCCGCTTTCGATGGGCCATATGCGATCCCCCGCAACGACATTTCGCCAGGCGTTAGCCCCTTTCGAAGAGGAGGCGAAGCGAGAACGCGGAGGCAATTGCATGACGACGGGATCGTAGCCCGGATGAAGCGCGGTGAAATCCGGGGTCAGACCATCCTCGGCTAGAGCAGCCCGGATTGCGCTTCGCTGCATCCGGGCTACATCTTCATTTCCCCTTTTCAAGGGGAGGTGCGGATGCCAATGCGGCACAGCAAGGGAAGCTCGCAATGATCGACCATATCGGCTTTTCGGTCTCCGACTACGAGCGCGCGAAGGCGTTCTACAAGACGGCGCTGGCGCCGCTCGGTTACGGCCTGATCATGGAAGTGCCTGCTGAAGTTGCGGGGCACGCGCCAGCGGCAGGCTTCGGCGCCGACGGCAAGCCGGATTTCTGGATCGGCGGCGAAGGCGCGCTGAACAAGCCGGTGCATATCGCGATTGCGGCCAAGGACCGCGCCACCGTCGACGCCTTCTACAAGGCCGCGATGGCGGCCGGCGGCCGCAACAACGGCGCGCCCGGCATTCGCGCGCATTATCATCCGAACTATTACGGCGCCTTCGTGCTCGATCCCGACGGCCACAACATCGAAGCGGTCTGCCACACGCCCTGATAACGGGAACGGCGCGGCGCGCGATCCGTTATCGCTTGGAACTTCGATGGAGCGATCGATGCGCGCAATGCGACCTGGCATCAGCGGCCCCGACATCGGCAACAGGGTCTCGATCTGATGCCGATCGAACCACCCGAGATTCCGCCCGCGACGCCGGGCAATCCGAGCGAACCGCCGCCGGGAATTCCGCCCGGCAATCCGCAGCCTGAGGTTCCACCGCCGGTGCGCGAACCCGGCGAGCCGCCGCGACCGGACGAATTGCCCGGCAAGACTCCCGACGAATCACCGGTGCGCGGACCGCCCGGACCATCCGGTCCACCGCCTGCGACAGATCGCCCCGCAGCCCGCTGATTCACGAGCGCGCCTCAGTTCCACATCGATCGCGAGTGTGTCCGAGCGTTTCTTCTGAATGGCCAGTGAACAAAGGCACATGCAACCCGTTATAATGTCGAAATAAACTTCGCCGATGATTCGATGCTCGCCACAATCCGGCCTAACGGCTGGCAATTCATCGTCCTGCCGAATTGTTCGGCTCTCACTTTCTCTCCTGCCCAGACTTTCCGCCCGGGGACTCCAATACCATGACAAAGCTTCGTCTCGTGCTGCTCGCCACGACTGCGCTGACGGTGATGCAATTCGCCGCCTCAGCGTCGCACGCACAAACTTCGCCGCTGGTCGTCGCACAAGCGCAGCCAAAGGAAGAGCTCGGACCCGACGGAAAGCCCAAGCCGCGGCCCGCGCCGGGCGCTCCCGCGCATCCGGCTCCGCCCGCAGCCGCACCGCATCCGCAGGCGCCACCTCCGGCAGCTGCGCCTGCTCATCCGACACCGCCACCTCCGGCGGCCGCGCCGCATCCGACGCCGCCAGCTCCGCCCGCAGCCGCGCCTGCACGCCCCGCTCCGCCTCCGCCGCCCGCGGCCGCGCCCGCACACCCTGCTCCGCCGGCCGCTCCTGCACGGCCCGAACCGCCCGCAGCGCGCCCGGCGCCGCCTCCGCCGGCAGCCGCACCCGTGCGACCCGAGCCACCGGCCGCGAAGCCAGCAACGCCACCGCCGCCGGCTGCACCCGCACGGCCGGAGCCGCCTGCAGCGGCGCCCGCGAAGCCTGCGACGCCACCGCCACCGGCAGCGGCGCCCGCACATCCGACGCCGACCCCGCCGCCGCCTGCCGCAGCACCACAACGCCCGGGTACACCGGCGCCCGGCGCAGGTCCCGCGCATACGCCGCCGACGCCGGCCCCGGGTGCCGCAACACCGGCAGCGCCGGGCACCGCCGCTCCCGCAGCACGCCCCGGCACGCCGCCCGCGGCCGCAACGCCAACACCTGCAGCTCCGTCAACGGCACCGGGCGAACGCCCACGCGGCGAGCGCGGCGAACGGCCTAACGGTGAGCGTCCTGGCGGTGCCAAGCAACCGCCCGGTACACCGCCCACGCCTGCGCCCGGCGCAACACCGACAACGCCTGCGCCTGCCACACCGACGACGCCTCCCGCCGCTGGCGGGCAGCCGCCGGCACGACCTGGCACCCCCGGCGCCCCGCCCGCCGCAACCACGCCGCCGGGCGCCACGCCGGCGCCACCGGCTCCGGGTCAGCAGGGACGTCCAGCCACGCCGCCCGGAACGCCTCCGGCTCCGGGCGCGGCAATGGGCGCTCCCGGCACGACACCGGCTCCGGCTCAGCAGGCACGCCCGGGCGTTGCGCCCGGCGTGTCACCGGCCCAGGGAGCCGCCATGGGCGCGCCCGCGGCACCGACCGTCGTCCCCGGCTCGGCGGCTGCAACGCCTCCGCCCGGCAAGGCGCAATACGCCCCGCCGACGGTTGCACCGGCATTCCGGGCCGCGCCTGCGGTCGCAGCGCCGCTGCCGCCGCCGCCGCGGCATGACAACATTACGCCGCTTGCGATCGGCGCCGCGGTCGGTGCGGGCGTGGTGGCCGGTGCGATCATCGGCGGGAGCATCGCCGACCTGCGCGGCCAGCGGCAGGAGGTCGTCGAAGACGGCCGCACCATCTACACCGAACCGGACCGGGTCATCATTCGCGACCCGAGCGGCCAGGCCTATGTGCGCGGCGACGACGTCTATCGTTTCCGCTATGGCGCGCGTGACATCCGCACCGAAACGATCGGCGGCGAAACCCGCACCATTGTGGTCCGTCCCGATGGCAGCGAGATCATCACGGTGGTCGGTGCCGACGGCCAGATGCTGCGCCGGATCCGCAGGGATCCCGGCGGGCGCGAGCTCGTCATCATCGACAACAGCTATCGCGATCCGCGCGCGGTCGGCGGCTTCTATGTCGACGTGCCGCCGCCGGTGGTCAACATTCCCTACGATCGCTACATCGTCGACGCTCAGGAAGCGTCGCCCGACGTGATCTACGAGACCATGGAGGCACCGCCGGTGCAGCGGATCGATCGGCGCTACTCGCTCGAAGAGATCCGCTACAGCCCCAATGTCCGCATGCAGATGCCGAGCATCGACCTCAACACGATCAACTTCGACTCCGGTTCGTGGACCATCCCGCCGGATCAGGCGGCGAGGTTGCAGGTGATCGCCGACGGTCTCAACCGGGCCATCCAGCGCAATCCGCGCGAGGTGTTCCTGATCGAAGGCCATACGGATGCGACCGGCAACGACACCGACAATCTGTCGCTGTCCGACCGCCGTGCGCAATCCGCCGCCGAGCTGCTGACGCAGCAATTCGGCGTTCCGGCGGAAAACCTGACCTCGCAGGGTTACGGCTCGCAGTACCTGAAGGAGCAGACCGACGGACCGAGCCGCATCAACCGGCGCGTCACCGTTCGCCGCATCACCCCGCTGCTCAACGGCGGCACCGCCTCCGCCGCGCCGCCGCGCTGAGCCGGCGCCACATCACGATACGAAATGGCCGGGAGCGATCCCGGCCATTTCTGTTTGGTCTCCTTCCCCTGAACGGGGGAAGGTCGGGAGGGGGGCCGAGCCGCAGGCGACGCTGCTCACGGAGAGAGCAGATCCCCACCCGCTTTGCTCTGACGAGCAAAGCGACCTCCCCTTTTCAAGGGGAGGTCGGAGAAGCGTCGCCGCTCACGCCAACATCATTTCCTACTTCCCCGCCCCCAGCCCCAGCGCATCGACCATCACGCGAAACACCTCGGTGTTGTCCATCGAACCGTGGACGCGCTCGCTGCCTGGCCCGGTCGCGGTGAGGATGACATCCTCGCCGGAATGCACGCTGGCGCCGATCATCGCCGGCAGATTGCCGAAACGCAGCACAACGCCGGGAACGTCCTTGTACTTGTCGTTGGCCTTGAAGGTGTCGCCCTGATCGCCCTTCACGGTCGGCTCGTTCGGATCGTCGAGCTTCGGACGGAACGTCTCGTAATGGTCCGGCAGACTGGCCGAGAAGATCGCAAGCCGCCTGGAGACATCGACGCGTGACGGATAGCCCTCGGCATCGGGCGCCGGGTAATTCGGAAAGCCGGCCTTGTCGTAGACGCCGACGCGCTCGCGCAGCGGCACGTTGGGTACAGCAGTCATGTCGTCATTGATGGTGCCGACCAGGCTGTTCGGATGGTTGTGGTCGGCAACGACCAGGATCAGCGTGTCGTCGTTGCGCGCCTTGGCCCAGTCCTTTGCCAGCCGGACCGCATTATCGAGCATGATGGTGTCGTAGACCGCGCGCTCCATGTCGAGCAGATGGGCGTATTTGTCGATCAGGCCGGACTCGACCATCAGGAAGAAACCGGCATCGTGCTTCGACAGAACGGTGAGCGCCGCCTGGACTTGCTCGGTCAGGTCGGGCTGCTCGGGAAATTTCCTGACGCCGCCGCCCTTGAGGAACTTGCGGTCGAGCGCGCCGTCCATGTTCCCGGGGGCGAACAGGCCGAGCAGTTGGCGCGTCGCGGGCTTCGCGGCGAGCGCACTCAGCTCGGCTGCGGTGGTCGCGGCCGGATAGCCGGCCTCACGGAAGCGGGCGAGATAATCGACATCGTCCTTGCGCTTCGATCCCGCGGCGGATTGCGGCAGGAAATTCGCGGCGCCGCCGCCCATCAGCACATCCGGCTTCGCATCGAAATACTGCGCGACGATCGCATCATACGCGGCGCGGCGGCGGGTATGCGCGACCATCGCGGCCGGCGTCGCGTCCTCGATTTCGGTGTTGGTGACGATGCCGACGGCGAGGCCGGCCCGCTTGGCAAGACTTGCGATGGTCTCGACCCTGGGGTCGTCGAGCGGATCGGGCGTGCGATCGGCGTAGACGCCGAGCGCATTGACCGCAGCCTTGTGGCCTGTGGCGTAGGCGCTCGCGGCATTCGCCGAGTCGGTGATGATCGAATCGGAGCCTGCGGTCGCGACCAGCGCCATGTGCGGCATGTCGTCGATGGCGAGCTTGCCGCGGCTCTTGCCTTCCGCGATTCCCTTGGAGAGGATTCGCGCGGCGACGCGATGCGCCGGCGACATCCCGTCGCCGATGAACAGGATCACGTTCTTCGCCTTGCGCGGCCCGGTGTCGTAGACCGTCCAGGTCACGTTACGGCTCTGCGTGCCGTCGCTGACCTCGACGGTGACGGGGCCGGGCCGGGCGAGCGAGACATCGCGAAGCAGCAACGCCGACTGATCCTTGCCGGCCTCGCGCGCGATGAACGTACCGCTCTGGCCGAACACCGCAGCATGGTCCGCGCCGTTCAGCGTCACCTTCAGCCGGGCCTGATCGACGAGGCCGGGAAATTCGACCTTGAAGTCGAATTTGGCGCCGACGAGGATCTCGGCGCGATCGATCGGATAGATGGTCTGGGCGAGCGCCGGCGCCGCCGCCACCAGCAGCGTGACGGCCACGCCGGCCAATGACTTGATCATGATCGATGCTCCGTCCCTTGCGCACGATGCGTGCCGGGGCGGAGGCTAGTTGCGGCGGATGACGCCGCAATGAGGCGGCGCCGGGACGTATTGCCGCAAGGACGGGAGTCAGCGCGCCATCTGCTGCGGATCGTAGAAGAAGCGCTCCTCGATCAGCTCCTCGCCGCGCCAGGTCTGCCAGGCGACCTCCTCCATGCTACGGACCTTGCCGTCCTTGCCGGTGAATTCGAATCGCCAGCAGATCGCCGAATGGTCGCCGTCGAGCAGCAGCGGTCCGAGCCGTGTGGTCTTCACGCCGGAGACCGCAGCCAGCACCGCCGCTTCGCGCGCCGCCAGCGCCTCGCGGCCGACGCGCCATTCGCCGTCGTTCTCCTGGGTGCGGGCATCGGCCGTATAGAACTTCCTGATTGCGCCGACATGGTCGTTGGATTCGACCGTGTCCGCGAAGGCTTGCAGCGTTTCGAGGGAAGGCATGGCACTCTCCATTTACCGACTGATGGTCGGTATTTATTGACTGACAGTCGGTAAGTCAACTGGCGCTGCTGCGGAACCTGGGCTAGACATTCATCATGGCAACCCAGGCCGAACGGCGCGAGAAGACCAGAGCCGCGATCGTCAAGGCGGCGCGGCGCATTTTTGGCGAACGCGGCTTTGCGGCGGCAACGATGGACGACATCGCGAGCGGCGCGCGCGTCGCCAAGGGCGCAGTCTATCATCACTTCGCGACCAAGGAGGCGGTGTTCGAGGCCGTGTTCGAGCAGGTCTCGATAGACCTCGTCGCCGATCTCGACCGCATCTCGCGCGCCGAGAACGACCCGCTCGCGGCAATGGCGGCGGGAACGCAGGGTTATTTCGCGGCGTGCTCAAAAGGCCCGATCGGCCAGATCATTTTGCGCGACGGCCCGGCCGTGCTTGGCTGGGAGCGCTGGCGCGAGATCGACGCAAAACATTTCGGCGGCAAATTTCCGCGCGCGCTGGCGGCTGCAATGGATGCCGGCGTGATCGCGCGGCAACCGATCGAACCCCTGTCGCGGCTGCTGCTCGGCGCGGTGACCGAAGCTGCGGTCGCGGTGTCCGCGGGGCCCGATATCGGCAAGACCGGCACGGATTACGCGCGCGCGTTCGGCTCGCTGCTGGATGCGCTCAGGGTGAAGTGAATAGAAGAATCTGTGACCACGCTCTTTCCACCGTCATTGCGAGCGCAGCGAAGCAATCCATCCCTCCACACGCGCGGAAAGATGGATTGCTTCGTCGCTTCGCTCCTCGCAATGACGGCGGTGGCGCCTCGCCTCACTCCTTGTCGTTCTCGAGCTGGAAGATCTGCGAGCCTCCGCCGCTCGAGATCAAGCCGGTCTTGTTGTAGAGGCCGAGCTTGGCACGGGTGTCGGCGATGTCCAGGTTGCGCATCGTCAGCTGGCCGATGCGGTCGGCCGGCGAGAAGGCGGCGTCCTCGACCTTCTCCATGCTGAGCCGCTCCGGCGCATAGGTCAGGTTGGGGCTCTCGGTGTTGAGGATCGAGTAGTCGTTGCCGCGGCGCAGTTCGAGCGTAACCTCGCCGGTGATGGCGCGCGCCACAAAGCGCTGCGCGGTGTCGCGCAGCATCAGGGCCTGCGAATCGAACCAGCGACCCTGATAGAGCAAGCGGCCGAGCCGCAAGCCGCTGATGCGGTACTGCTCGATCGTATCCTCGTTATGGATGCCGGTGACGAGCCGCTCATAGGCGATGTGCAGCAGCGCCATGCCGGGCGCCTCGTAGATGCCGCGGCTCTTGGCCTCGATGATCCGGTTCTCGATCTGGTCGCTCATTCCGAGGCCGTGGCGGCCGCCGACCGCATTGGCCTCCAGGAACAGCGCGACCGGATCGGCGAACGTCTTGCCGTTCAGCGCGACCGGCTGGCCTTCCTCGAAGCGCACCGTGACCTTCTCGGCCTTGACGTCGCAGTCGGCGCGCCAGAACGGGACGCCCATGATCGGATTGACGATGGTGATGCCGCTCGCAAGACTTTCGAGATCCTTGGCCTCATGGGTCGCGCCGAGCAAATTGCTGTCGGTCGAATAGGCTTTCTCAGCGCTCATCTTGTAGGCAAAACCCTGCGCGGTCATGAACGCCGACATCTCGGCGCGACCGCCGAGCTCATCGATGAACTGCTGGTCGAGCCAGGGCTTGTAGATGCGCAGGCTCGGGTTGGTCAGCAGGCCGTAGCGGTAGAAGCGCTCGATGTCGTTGCCCTTATAGGTCGAGCCGTCGCCCCAGATGTTGACGCCGTCCTCCTGCATCGCCGCGACCAGCATCGTGCCGGTCACCGCGCGGCCGAGCGGGGTGGTGTTGAAATAGGTGATGCCACCGGTCGAGATGTGGAACGCGCCGGACTGGATCGCGGCGATGCCCTCATGCACCAGTTGGGTGCGGCAATCGACCAGGCGGGCCTTCTCGGCGCCAAAATCCATCGCCTTGCGCGGGATCGCGTCGTAATCGGCCTCGTCGGGCTGGCCGAGATTGGCGGTATAGGCAAAGACCTTGGCGCCCTTCAGCTTCATCCAGAGCAGCGCCGCTGAGGTGTCGAGCCCGCCCGAGAACGCAATGCCGACTTTCTCGCCGGTGGGCAGGCTTTTCAGAATCGTACTCATGTGACGGTCCAATCGGTCGAAATCGGGATGCTACTGTTTTGAGCATGATCTTTTTCGGAAAACCGGCTTCCACTTTTCCGGATCATGCTCTGGGGCGAATATCAAATTTCCGGAGCCTGGGCACGCCTTTAATCAGGCTTGCGTACCGCCGGGCTCGGCCTTGCCGCCCCGGCGCCAGCGCTGCATCAGCCGGTAGCCGGGCATCGCCAGCCGCGTCAGCGCGGCATCGACCGCCTCGTCGGTCAGCCGGGTCGCGGCCCAGCGGTAGATCAGCGCATAGAACAGCCAGACGGTGAAGAACGACACCAGGCCGGCGATCGCGACGTCGGTGAAGAAATGGCCGCCAAAGGCCATGCGAAGCCCGCTGGTGACGATGCCGAACACGGTCGCCCCGGCAAAAGCCAGCGGCCGCCAGGCGGGCGGCGTCAGCGCCGCCGGCGCATAGGTCCAGAACGCGGTGGCGCCCTCGCCGGAGAAGAACGAACAGTTGCGTGGGCAGCCGCCGCGCGGATCCCACCACGGCTTGAATGGCAGGTCGCCGCCGAACTGCGTCACGAACACCGGCCGCGGCCGGCCCCAATAGTTCTTGAAGGTGAGGTTGGTGAGCACGCCGGCCGAGAGCAGCATCGTGGTGAGCAGGAACACCGCGGCGCGGCCGGACATCAGCATCGGCCGATCCGGCCGGATGAATTTCCAGACGATGGTCACGATCGCCGGCAGCACCAGCGCCCAGGCGATCCACATCGCCGCATCGCGCGCGAACTGCGCCACCGCGTCGAGCTTCACGGGGAAGGTTTTTTCCGCGGCATCGTAGAACAGCGCCGCGAGCTTCAGATCCAGTTCGGGATAGGCCCCAAACAGGATGCCGATGATGAGCGCGAGCGCCAGCGCGATGAAGAGTCCGGTCCGGTTCATGGCGCGCGGTTTAGCCGAGGCGGTGGGGCATGGGAAGCATCACGGCCGCGGCGATTGCGACGGCAAAGGCGGGGGCGGCGATAAGGGGCGCGGCGGCTCGCGCCAGGCGCCGGCGGCGCGGCCGGCGATCAGCCAGTAGACCAGGCCCGCGACGATGCCGGCGCCGGTCATGATCTCCATGTGCCGGCGCACGATGCCGTGAAACTGCATCATGTCGGGATCGAACGGAACCAGGCCGAGATAGCAGGCCGCGCCGACGATCGCGCCGCCGACTGCATAGGCCAGCACGCTCCGGATGAAGAAGGCTTCAGTCAGCAGCACCACGATCAGCGCGGGCAGCAGCGCAAAGCCTGAGATGAAGATGAAGCCGAAGCCGAGCACGACATTGATCGCACTCTGGTCGATCTGCCCGCCGAAATCGCTGATCTCAGGATATAGCACCACGGCGACGACGATGATCCCTGCCACGAAACAGGCCATCAGGAAGCCGAAGGCGACGACGAACAGGCGGCCGATCAGGGCCATGCTACCTCCCCGTCATTGCGAGCGGAGCGAAGCAATCCACTTCGCCACTTGCCGAGACATGGATTGCTTCGTCGCTTCGCTCCTCGCAATGACGAACTGCATCGAGGGCGGCACGTCTCAATCCGTCATCGCCATCGCACGCAGCGCCTGGCGCTCGCGGGCCGAAAGCTTTTCGGTCTCCGACTTGAGCTGGCCGCAGGCGGCGAGGATGTCGCGGCCGCGCGGCGTGCGCACCGGCGAGGAATAGCCGGCATTGAAGATGTATTCGGAGAATTTTTCGATCTGCTCCCAGTCCGAGCATTCATAGGCGGTGCCCGGCCACGGGTTGAATGGGATCAGATTGATCTTGGCCGGAATGCCCTTGAGCAGCTTCACCAGCAGTTTCGCATCGTCGAGCGAATCGTTGACGCCCTTGAGCATCACATATTCGAAGGTGATGCGCCGCGCGTTCGACGCGCCGGGATAGTCGCGGCAAGCCTGCAGCAGTTCCTTGATCGGGTATTTACGGTTCAGCGGCACCAGCTCGTTGCGCAAGTCGTCGCGCACCGCATGCAGCGAGATCGCGAGCATCACACCGATCTCCTCACCGGTACGCTTGATGTTCGGCACCACGCCCGAGGTTGACAGCGTGATGCGGCGGCGAGAGATGCCGATGCCTTCGTTGTCGCCGACGATCAGGAGCGCATCGCGCACTGCTTCAAAATTGTACAGCGGCTCGCCCATCCCCATCATCACGATGTTGGTGACGCGCCGCGTGCCGTCCTCGCGGTCGGCCCAGTCGTTCAACCGGTCGCGCGCCACCATCACCTGGCCGACGATCTCGCCGGCGGTGAGGTTGCGCACCAGCCGCTGCGTGCCGGTGTGGCAGAACGAGCAGTTCAAGGTGCAGCCGACTTGCGAAGAGACGCACAGCGTGCCGCGATCGGTCTCGGGGATGTAGACGCATTCGACCTCGTGCGGCTTCTCCAGATTGTTTCCGCTCGGCAGCCGCAGCAGCCATTTGCGCGTGCCGTCATTGGAGATCTGCTCGGCGACCACCTCGGGACGGTCGACGGTAAAATGCTTCTCGAGCTGGGCGCGCATGTCCTTTGAGACGTTGGTCATCTCGCCGAAGTTCTTGGCGCCGCGGAAATACATCCAGTTCCAGAGCTGCTGGGTGCGCATCTTGCGCTGCGCCGGCTGCACCCCGATCTCGCCGAGGCGGTCGGCGATTTCGGCGCGCGACAGCCCGATCAGCGACGGCTTGGCCGGCGGCACATAGGTCTCGAGCGGAACCTTTTCGACCAGCGCGCTGGCGCCGGACACGGCTGTCGTGGTCACGGTGTCGGTCATGAAACCTCAAATAGGCCTTCCAGCCGGTGCTGGAAAGCCGCCAAATGCCTCAATTTCACGTCTCAGAGTCGGTCTTAACGCCGGCAGTCCTGCCCAAGCCGGTCGAGCGCCTGCGCCAGGCCCTTCAGCGAGAAGCTGTCGATCGTCTCGGTACCCTTGGCCGAGACCGCTTTTACGGTCAGATCGGCCGATTTGCGCATGGCTTCCACCATCCGCTCCTCCTCGGCCGCATTCTTGATCCAGAGGCCGTCGCCCTGGGTATACATCGCATAGGTTCCGCCGCCGACCTGGAGCGTCGATTCCGAGCCCGGCTTCACGGTGTAGCCGATCATGATCGAGACTTCGTTGACGACCTTCTCGGCCGGGCGGGTCGAGATGAAGGCATAGGCCGGATCGCGCGGTCGGTTCGGCGGGTTAGTCTTCGACGACGACGGCTTGGCGAGCGCAAAGCACACCTTCTTGCCGTTCGGCGATGCGGTGTAGGCGCCCCAGGTTCCGAATTGGCCGATCAGCGTCGGCTCAGCACCGCCGGCCGCAGCCGCGGCGGCCGAAGGCGCCGACTTTGCTGCTTCCTTGGCCGCATCCTTCCTGGGTGCAGCCTGCGCTGCCGCGAGGGAGATGATCCCGCACAGGATACAAGCCGCCAGTGATGTCAGAATCTGCCGCACAGCCAACTGGTTCCCCCATCATTGTGACTGCAAGATGGCCCGGCGATTCCCCCTCCGCCGGCTCGGATGGATAACCGGGAAACGCTTTTTTGGGAAGGCAGTTCGACCCGAACGCGCGTGCCGGCCACGGACGCACGCGCATCGTCGCATTTCAGCGCTCGTTGTCGCGCATCAGCCCTTGATCATCCCTCGATCAGCCCTTGGCGCGCGCCGCGCGTTGCTTCTCCCACTGTTCGTCGGTCCATTGCAGCAGGTCTTCGGCGCCGGAACTGCGCAAATGCGCGCCGCCGTCCTGCACCACCATCTCGCCGTTGATGTAGCCGGCCTGATCGGAGATCAGAAAGGTCGCCAGATTGGCGAGCTCCGAATGCTCGCCGGCGCGGCCGAGCGGATTGCGATGCGACCAGCTCTCGCCGCGCCCTTCGGGACGCAACTGTCCGGTGGCACCTGGCGTCGGGAAGGCGCCGGGCGCGATCGCCACGGTGCGGATGCCTTTCGGACCCCACTCGACGGCAAGGCTCTTGGTCATCGCCAGCACCGCTGTCTTGGCCATCGACGACGGCACCGTGAAGGCGCGGCCGGTGATGGTCGAGGTCGAGAGGATCGAGAGCACCACGCCCTTGTGCTTGCCTTCGATCCAGCGGCGGCCGGCGGCGAGCGTGCAGTACATCGTGCCATGCAGCGTCGGTGCGAGGATCGCGTCCGCCGCGCGGAATGACAAATGTTCGCTCTGCGCAATAAAGGTTGCGGCAGCATTGTTGACGAGAACGTCGATCGGCGCGTCCTGCCAGACCTGATCCATCATCGCCTCGACCGCGGCACCGTCACGGATATCGCAACGCGCGGTCGACACCTTGGCCCCGAGCTCGCTGCGGAATTTGCCTGCGGTTTCCTCCAGCAGCGTCTCGCGCCGGCCGCAGATGATCAGCTCGGCACCGAGTTCGGCGAAGCGGGCGCCCATCGCAGCACCAAGGCCGGAGCCGCCGCCGGTGATCAGGATGCGCTTTTTCGCTAGCAGGCCCTTTTCAAACATAGTTTGATCCCTCCGCACTGTATTGTCGCTCCGCCGCAAATCCGGCATGAAGCTTGTAGTCCAAGATCTTGCAGTTCTTTCTGCGTCCGAAACTCAGGTGTGTCCATGAAAGCCATCCTCTGCTCGCAATACTGTCAACCCGACGATCTCGTTCTGGCTGACGTGCCCGATCCGGTGGCCGGCCCGGGCGAAGCCGTGATCGCGATCAAGGCGGCGGCGCTGAATTTCTTCGACATCCTGATGATCCAGGGCAAGTACCAGATCAAGCCGCCGTTCCCATTCTCGCCGGCCGCCGAAGTCGCCGGCGTGATCGAGAGCATCGGTGCCGGCGTCACCGACCTGAAGGTCGGCGACCGCGTCGTTGCGTCATGCGGCCACAACGGCGCGCGCGACAAGATCGCGCTCCCGGCGAATACGATCGTGAAGATTCCCGACAATCTCGATTACGACCGCGCCGCCGGCATCATCATCATCTACGGCACCGCGCTGCATGCGCTGGAAGATCGCGCCAGCCCGAAGCCGGGCGAGACGCTCGCGGTGCTGGGCGCCGCCGGCGGCACCGGCCTTGCCGCGTGCGAGCTCGGCAAACTGATGGGCCTGAAGGTGATTGCCTGCGCGTCGTCGGACGAGAAGCTCGCATTCGCCAAGCAGCACGGCGCCGAGCTGACGCTGAACTACGCCAAGGAAGATCTCAAAGAAGGCCTGCGCAAGCTGACCGATGGCAAGGGCGCCGACATCGTGTTCGATCCGGTCGGCGGCGCCTATGCCGAGGCGGCGCTGCGCTCGACCGCATGGGAAGGCCGCTTCCTGGTGATCGGCTTTGCCGCCGGCGACATTCCGAAGATTCCGCTCAACCTCGCACTGCTGAAGGGTTGCGACATCCGCGGCGTGTTCTGGGGCGCGTGGGCGCGGCAGAATCCGGAGAAGAACCGCAAGAACCTCGAGAAGCTCGTGCAGTGGACCGCGGAAGGCAAGATCTCCTCGCATGTCGACCGGACCTTCTCGCTGTCGCAGACTGCAGAGGCCCTGAAAGTGCTCGCCGGCCGCAAGGCGATGGGCAAGGTGATCCTGCATCCGGGCAGCTGAGGACAAGTCCATCTTCTCCTTCCCCCTGAAAAGGGGGAAGGCCGGGATGGGGGTCCAGCCTCAGGCGATGCTGCAAGCGGAGAGAACAGATCCCCACCCGCTTTGCTCTGACGAGCAAAGCGACCTCCCCTTTTCAAGGGGAGGTTAGAACCTCACTCCACCGACACCCCGCGCTTCAACGCGGCGCGGGCGGCTTCGCGGTGCTCGGGCTTGATGTGGTTTGCCACCATGCGGATCGCGGTTGCGAGCACCGCGGCATCATCGGTGAAGCCGAGCACCGGCAGCATGTCCGGGATGAAATCGAACGGCAGGATGAAATAGACGATCGCGCCGAGCAGCGCGGCCTGCACATGGCGCGGCGTCTGCCGGTCGAAGGCGCAGTAATAGGCGGCCAGCAGATCCTCGGCGAAAGGCAGCCGCGCCACCACTTTCTTGAACTTGATCCAGAAGCGGCGGCGCAGGCTTTCGGGGTCCTGCGCCAACCGGTCGGCAGGCCCGAATCTCACGCCGCTGTCGGTCGACGGCATCGCAAGGTTCCCTCAGTGCCGCGCGACGGATCGGCGGCGGACGATGCGAATCTGGGGATGTCGGCCAACCGGCGCAAGGCTGCGCGGCAGCCGGGTCAACTGACCCCGAGCTGCCTTGCAATCGCGTTCATCGCCTTGGCGAGGTCGATATCGCGCTTGGTCACCCCGCCGACATCGTGGGTCGCCAGCACGACCTCGACCGTCTTGTAGACGTTCTTCCATTCGGGGTGATGATCGCTCTTCTCGGCGACCAAAGCGGCGCGCGCCATGAAGCCGAAGGCCTCGTTGAAGTCCTTGAACACGAAGGTCTTTGCGATCGCCTCGCGCCCGGCCAGCTCCGACCAGCCGGCCAGTTCCCAGAGCGCGGCCTTCCTGGCTTCCGCTGACAGCCTTTCAACCATGGTAACCCTCCCGTTTGGCGCCGACCTTAGCCTAACAACCGGCCTCCGGGGTGGATCCATGCCGAAAATATGGCCGAAATAGCGTCCTATCGCCGCTGGTAACCATGACGCAGATGTAACATCTGTGGCTCCGGGAATTTGCTACAAGTGCCCGATGTGTGCGCGTTGGTAGTTTTGCGAGATTGAGCCCCGACGATTGTTTGCGAGATCGATGACAGACGGCTCCGCCAGCATATCGCCCAAGCCGCTGCGCTCCGCAAAGCGACGGCTGATGTTCGTCTTGATCGCGGGCGCGCTCGCCATCATCGGCGCGACGATCGCCGGTTACTATTTCGCGGTGCGCCCGGTGACGCTGAAGATCGCGGTCGGTCCCGCCAACAGCGACGACGTCAAGGTGGTGCAGGCGCTGGCGCAGGCCTTCAACAACCAGCAGCACACCCAGGTCAAGCTCCGCCCGGTGCAAACCGACGGCGCCAGCGCCAGCGCGCAGACGCTGGCCGATGGCAAGGCCGACCTCGCCATCATCCGCGGCGATCTCGATGTGCCGAAGAATGCGCAGGCGGTCGCAACCTTGCGCAAGAACGTCGTGGTGATGTGGGTGCCGCCCGCAGCCAAGGGCAAGAGCAAGGGCCGCAAGGCTGCAAAGATCACCAAGATCGCACAGCTTGCCGGCCGCAAGATCGGCGTCGTCGGCCGCACGCCGGCCAACGTCAATCTGCTGAAGCTGATCCTGACGCAATACGGCGTCGACCCGATGAAGGTCGAGATCGTGCAGTTCCCGGCCAATGAAGCGGTCGACGCCATCAAGAACCTGAAGGCCGACGCCTATCTCGCCGTGGGGCCGGCCAACAGCAAGCTCACCATCGATGCGATCACGGCGTCGGCCAAGGACGGCGGCGAGCCCACGTTCCTGCCGATCGATGCGTCCGAGGCGATCGCGCAGAACCATCCGGCCTATGAGGCTGCGGAAATTCCCGCCGGCTCGCTCGGCTCGGCGGACCGGCCCGACGACGAGGTGAAGACGATCAGCTTCTCGCACCACATCGTCGCGCGAAAGGGCCTGTCGGACGCCACCGTCGCGGCCTTCACCCGGCAATTGTTCGCGATCCGGCAATCGCTCAAGAACGACTTCCCGCTCGCCGCCAAGATCGAGACGCCAGACACCGACAAGGACGCCACCATCCCGGTGCATCCCGGCGCGGCCGCCTTCGTCGATGGCGAGGAAAAGACCTTCCTCGACCGCTACAGCGATTACATCTGGTGGAGCCTGATGGCGTTCTCGGCGATGGGCTCGGCCGGTGCATGGTTCGCCGGCTATCTCAAGCAGGACGAACGCAACACCAACACCTCGCAGCGCGAGCGCCTGCTGGAGATGCTGAAGACTGCGCGGCAGAGCGATTCGACCGACGAGCTCGACCAGCTGCAGGCGGAAGCCGACGACATCCTGCGCCACACGCTGGACTGCTTCGAGCACGGCGCCATCGAGGAAGGCACGCTGACCGCGTTCAACATCGCGCTCGAGCAGTTCCATAACGCCGTCGCCGACCGCAAGGCGCTGCTGCTCAGCATGCCGCAGAATTTGCAGCGCGCGGCGAGCCAGTTCAGGGCGGCGGGCACGGCGTAGGTCTCCATACTGCACGACTACGCCATCGGCGAACGAACTCTCTCCGTTCCCTCCCCCCTTGCGGGCCCCCGCAAGGGGGGAAGGAGCCTGACGTGCGTGCCCACCTTACGAAGCGCACTGTCTCTGACATCCCGCGCACCACCCCTGTAATCTCACCGTCATGGAATTTTTCTAGGTCTGTCCTCGCCCGCGGCGCATTGTCGCTGTGACCTTAAGGAGGCTCCCCATGACGATCCGGTTCTCGCGAAATCTGACCCGCCGACGCTTTCTCTCGACGGCTGCTGCGGCCGGCGCCGGCGTGATCGCGATGCCCTACCTGTCACGCGCCGCCGATCGCCCGGTGATCACCCATGGCGTGCAGTCCGGCGATGTCGGCGTCGACGGCGGCGTGGTATGGGCGCGTGCGGACCGGCCGTCGCAGATGATGGTCGAGGTCGCGACGACAGATTCGTTCAAGAATGCCCGCGCGCTGCCGCCGATCACGGCGCTGCCGGAGAGCGACTTCACCGCAAAGATGCTGCTGGAGAATCTGCCCTCGGGCCAGGACATCTTCTATCGCGTCCGCTTCCGCGACCTCGCCCATATCGACGTGGTCGGCGAGCCCGTGGTCGGCCGCTTCCGCACCGCGCCGAGCGACCGTCGCGACGTCTCGTTCGTGTGGGGCGGCGACGTCGCCGGCCAAGGCTGGGGTATCAACCCCGATGACGGCGGCATGATCACGTTCGCGGCGATGAAGAAGCACGCCCCGGACTTCTTCCTGCATTCCGGCGACACCATCTACGCCGACGGCGTCATCACCGCCGAGCAGAAGCAGCCCGACGGCAAGATCTGGAAGAACATCACGATCCCGGAGAAGGCCAAGGTCGCCGAGACGCTCGACGAATACCGCGCCGCGCACAAATACAATTTCCTCGACTCCAACCTGCGCGCCTTCAATGCCGAGGTGCCGATCTTCGTGCAGTGGGACGACCACGAGGTGACCAACAACTGGTCGCTGTCGAAGCAGCTGCCGGCGGCCTACAAGGAGCGCGACATCACCGTGCTGGCCGCGCGCGCGGCAAAGGCCTTCCACGAGATGTATCCGATGCGCGAGAGCATCGTCGAGCCGGGCCGGGTCTATCGCACGCTGAGCTACGGCCCGCATCTCGACGTCTTCATGCTCGACGAGCGCAGCTATCGCGGCCCCAACGGTCCCAATCTGCAGGAGACCTACGGACCCGACGCCTATTTCATCGGCCCGGATCAGATGGCCTGGCTGAAGCGCGCGCTGCTCAACTCGCGCGCCACCTGGAAGGTGATCGCCTCCGACATGCCGCTGTCGCTGATCGTCTATGACGATGCGACCAACAAGAAGGGCTCGGAAGCCTTCGCACAGGGCGACGGACCGGCGCGCGGCCGCGAGCTCGAGATCGCCGACATCCTGCGCTTCATCAAGACCGCGGGGATCGTCAACACGGTGTGGCTGACCGCCGACGTGCACTACGCGGCTGCGCACTACTACAACCCGAACAAGGCCCAGTTCCAGGAGTTCGATCCGTTCTGGGAATTCGTCTCCGGCCCGCTGCATGCCGGCACGTTCGGTCCGAATGAGCTCGACAACACGTTTGGCCCCGAGGTGAAGTTCGTCAAGGCGCCGGGCGAAGCCAACCAGAACCTGCCGCCGTCGGCCGGCATGCAGTTCTTCGGCCACGTCAAGATCGACGGCAGGAGCGGGCAGATGACGGTGAGCCTGCGTGACCGCGTCGACGCCGAACTGTGGGCGATCACGCTCGATCCGAAGCCGGTGTAGTCGCGGCCACGACGGAGCCTGGCGCCCCTGTCCTCGACGCCCCTGCCCCGAAAGCAAGGGCGCCGCGATTGACGGGGGATGGACGCGACCTTCCTCTTCCGGTACCGATATCAGAGCCGTTATGCTGGGGGCCCGGAGGGGCGGAGCATGAGGCGCTGCGAATTCTTTCGCGTGCTCGGTGGCGTCGTCGCGAGGTTTCGGCCTCGCCGCTTGATTGTGGTCGCGATCGCGGTGTTCGCGCTGCTGCCGATCAAGGCCGGCGATGCCGGCTGGCTGCCTGATCTCTTCAAGACCTCATCCAAGCAAGCCAAATCGCCCAAGCACGCGAAGTCGGCGCGGCAATCGACAAGGTACGCCAAATTGGCGAAGCACCGCGCGCCATCAAAGCCTCGCGCCACGCGGCTTGCCGCGCTTGGACCGATCGCCCTGCCGCGATCCGCAGCCAAGCCGACCGCGGCCGCATGCGATCCCACAACATTCCGGATCGTGCTGGATGTCGGACATACCGCCGAATCGGAGGGCGCGATCAGCGCGCGCAATGTCGCCGAGTTCGCCTTCAACCGGCGCCTTGCGCAGCTGATCGAGGAAAGGCTGAAGGCCGAAGGCTTTGCCGAAACCAGGCTGCTGCTGACCGAAGGCAAGGCGCGGCCGAGCCTGTTCAGGCGGGTCGCGAGCGCCAACAATCTGCACGCGGATCTGCTGCTGTCGATCCACCACGACTCCGTGCCCAACAAGATGCTCGAGGACTGGGAGTTCGGGGGCAAGAAGAGCCACTACAGCGACCGCTTCAGCGGTTACTCCGTGTTCGTCTCGCGGGAGAATCCGGACTTCAGGACGAGTCTTCGATTCGCCGAACTGGTCGCGAGGGAAATGAAGGCTGGGGGGTTGCGCTATGCCGCGCAATATAGCCTGCCCATCATGGGCAGCAACCAGCACCCGCTGCTGAACAAGGACACCGGCGTCTACAGCTATGACGAGCTGATCGTGCTGCGAAAGAGCGCGATGCCCGCGGTCCTGCTCGAGGCCGGCTCGATCATCAACCGCGACGAAGAGCTCGCAATGGGCTCGCCCGAGCGTCGCAACATCATCGCCGGCGGCGTCGCCTCTGCCGTGAAGGAATTCTGCGATCCGCGCTGGGCGCTGCTCGGCCCGCTTTGACGCCTCGCTGATCTCATTCCCGCTTGCCGGCCTTGAGCTCGGCGAATTTGGCCAGCGCCTGTTCGAACTTGGCGTTGAACAGCCACATCGCGTCGAGGATTTCGCGGAAGGTCGCGGACGTTCGGGCCCGGTCGGCTCGGCCGAAGGCAAAGACGCTGTTGTTTCGCAGATATCCCATGATCCTGGGATCGGAGATCCTGTAACCCGTGAGATTGCCCGACCGGAGCGCGGCCCTGGTCGGCGTCGGAATGATCTGGATCAGCTCGAACAGCTTCATCTGATCGATCGGATTGGGCAGGGCTCGTGCGATCGCCGGGACCTGCGGGAAAATCTCCGCGTGCGCGTTCATCAGGCCGTCGCGCACCGCAGTCCAGTGATTGAACCGGTGATCGAGGTTGGCGGCCCGGGCCTCTTCCCTGTCGTCGCGACGGCTCAGCGCAGGATCCAGCGTCGTGATCGATGGTTTGATCGCGGCCCACTTCCTTCGACCGTTACGATCCTCCGACGGACCGGTCTGCAGGCTGCCCTTGTAGGTGTTCGATCGGGCATTACCGGCATTTTGCTTGCCGTCCGTCTCGGCAAAGAACAGGCCGAGGCTGATCCGGCCGGCGACAGTAGCGTCGGCGGCATCCAGACCCCTGGCGCGCGCAATCACCGTCGCCAGATCGACCACGTCCTCGAACGGCGTCCCGGAGCTCTGTGCGCTTGCAGGCGGCGCCTCCATCACATCGAACAGCTTCCTATACTCATCGAGCAGCGGCTCATTGTCGGCATCGAAATAGGCCGGAGGGATTCCGAATCTGTTGGGTCTTCCAATCCTGGTCGGAAGCGCATCGGTGAGATCCTTGTAGGCGCTCATCATCTCGACCCGCGCAAGGTAAACGGCCTGGCCCGGCAGGTCGGGCAGCGGCTGACGGGAATCGATCTGCGCCCGTCGCTGGCGCAGGATCGAGACGAAGTCCTTCAGGGCATTGTCGTAAGTCTTGAGCGCGGCCGATTGCTCGCTCGTCAGCGTGGCCGGCCCGGCAATCGCGGGAGACACCAAGCTACCGACGACGGTCCAGGCAAGCGGCGGCGCGAGGAGCAGCCCGAGCGAGAGCGCCGCTGCACGCGCAGCGGCGGACGTCCTGATCGCCATGACGGCTTCCCGATGCCTGTGCGTCGCCGAATCCGATAGTCCGGATGGTAGACGACGAACGCGCCGCCGGCGAGGCCGAAGCCTGGCGATCGGTCAGTGCCCATTTCTCAGCGCGGCTTCGAGCGCCTCGCTCGTACACGGCTTGGTCAGCCGCAGCTTGCCGGCGAACGATTCCGGCAGCCTGATATCGGCGCCGTAGCCCGTGACGAACGCGAACGGCACCTTCAATGCATCGAGCCGCTCGGCGATCGCGAAGGTCTTCTCGCCCCGGACGAGACCGACGTCGAGCAGCGCGAAATCCGGCGCGCGCTCGGCGATCAATTCGAGCGCGCGGGCGACATTCGCCGCGGTGCGCACCGTCCGGGCGCCGAAGCCCAGGATGGTGTCCTCGAAATAGAGCGAGATGATCGGATCGTCCTCGACCACGAGGACGTCACCGGGCATGCCGGCATTGGGAGCGGATTCCATGGCACGGTGTCCATTTGCTTCGATGATGGATAAGAGACCGGATCAGTCCGGCCGGATGGCCCGCGACCGGCGCCCGAAAGCACGCCGGCTGTTCCCGAAATGAAACCACCACATCGTGAGCGGCCGCGTCTGTTCACTAGTGCACATAAAATCGGGAACTTTTTAATTATGGTCGGCGTTGGGTCTTCAGGATTTTCCAATGATTGCGAAACGGACCGATTTGGCCGGGACGAACGACCGGCCGTTCAACAACCTGTTGCGCCGGCTGAACGCCGCCGACTACGAGCTGATCGCACCGCACCTTGCGGTGGTCGATGCTGCGGCCGGCGAGCTGCTCTACAATCCCGGCGACGACGTCCAGATCGTGCATTTCCCATGTGGGCCCAGCCTTGCGTCCTACATGGTGGCCAACGAGGACGGCCGCGACGTCGAGACCATCCTGGTCGGCCGCGAGGGCGCGGTCGGCGGCATCGTCAGCCAGGGATTCCTGCCGGCCTTCACCCGCATCACCGTCAAGTTCGGCGGGCCATTCGCGCGGCTGCCGATCAGCAAGCTCGACGCCGCCAAGCTGAAGTCGATCTCGGTGCGCAACATCTTCGCGCGCTACGCCGACTGCATGCTGGCGCAGATCTTCCAGGCGACCGCTTGCAATGCGATCCACTCGATCGAGCAGCGCGCCGCGAAATGGATCATCTCGGCCATGGAGCGCACCGACGGCAACGGTGTGGTGCCGCTGACGCATGAGCAGCTCTCGACCCTGCTCGGCGTCGGCCGCAGCTACACCAGCCGCGTGATCCAGAACTTCAAGGCGGAGGGCGTGCTGGACACGCGCCGCGGCGCGATCGTGATCCGCGACCCAGACAAGCTCAAGCTGCGCTCCTGCCTGTGCAACGACGCGGTGAAGGATCACTTCGAGGAAGTGCTGCGCGGGGTGTATCCAAGCGAAGACAACCCGGCGAACTAGACGGCCGGCCGCAATCGGGAACCCGCTATCGTCCACCGCGAAAATCACGTTACACTCGCCGCATGAGCGGGGCTGGACTTCACGCCATTTTCGACGTTGCAGCATGGTGCGCAGCCGCCATCGCGATGTGGTGGCTATCGCGGGTGCGCGGGCTGCAATTCCCGCGGCAATCCTTCGAGCTGACGTACATCGCCGCGCTGGTGTTCGGCGCCGGCATCGGCGCCTACATCTTCGGCACGCTGAACCTGTGGTTCTCGGGCATGTCCGGCATCGCCCGCTCGGTCGAGGGCGCGCTGGCGGGCGGCATCCTCGCGATCGAGCTCTACAAATGGCGGCACGGCATCTCGCTGCGCACCGGGGCGCGGTTCGCGCTGCCGCTTGCGGTCGGCGTCGCGGTCGGCCGGCTCGGCTGCTATTGCGCGGGGCTCGAGGATTTCACCTATGGCACGCCGACCGCGCTGCCCTGGGGCCATGATTTCGGCGACGGCATCCGGCGCCATCCGGTGCAGCTCTATGAGAGCCTGGCGATGACGGCGTTCGCGATCTTCTATGTCTGGGCCGTGTTGAACCGCAACGCCGCTGTCATCACCAATGGATTCTACCTCGTGCTGTTCTACTACGGCCTGCAGCGCTTCGTGTGGGAGTTCATCAAGCCCTATGGCGCGCTGATCGGCCCGTTCTCGCTGTTCCACCTGCTGTCGCTGTTTGTCATGGTCTATGCCGCCGTCATGCTGACGACGGCGCCGAATGTGAGGGTGAAGCATGAACGCGCCGCTGCGTAAGTCCCGCCCCTACATCTTCTGGGGCCAGACCCAATCATTGTGCGAGACCTGCCTGGCCCTGGTTCCGACCAAGATCCAGATCTCAGGCAACGAGGTCTGGTACGAGAAGCGCTGCAAGCAGCACGGCGTGCAGTCGACCCTGGTCTCGACCGATGCGGCCTATTGGCGGCTGTGCAAGGACTTCATCAAGCCCGGCGACCGGCCGCTCGCCTTCCAGCGCCACACCGAATTCGGCTGTCCCTATGATTGCGGGCTGTGCCCGGACCATGAGCAGCACTCCTGCCTGGCGCTGATCGAGGTCACCGAGCACTGCAACCTGACCTGCCCGGTGTGCTTCGCGGACTCCTCGCCCGCCCGCACCAGCTTCACGCCGCTGGCCAAGATCGAGACAATGCTCGACGCGCTGGTGGCGAGCGAGGGCGAGCCCGACCTCGTGCAGATTTCCGGCGGCGAGCCGACGCTGCATCCGGATTTCTTCGCCATTCTGGATGCGGTGCGCGCCCGCCCGATCCGTCACGTCATGATCAACACCAACGGCCTCAGGATCGCGCGCGAGCCGGACTTCGTGGCCAAGCTCGCCGAAAACAAGCGCGGGCTGGAAGTCTATCTGCAGTTCGATTCGCTCAAGCGCGAGGCGCTGATCAATCTGCGCGGCGCGGACCTACGCAAGATCCGCCAGCAGGCGCTGGAGAATCTCGAGCGCGCGGGCGTCTCGACCACGCTGGTCGCCACCGTCAAGCGCGGCGTCAACGATGCCGAGATCGGCGATATCGTCCGCCACGCGCTGACATGGAAATGCGTGCGCGGCGTCACGCTGCAGCCGGTGCAGGACGCCGGCCGCAACGAGCATTTCAACAAGGACACCGACCGCATCATGCTGTCGGAGATTCGCCAGCGCGTGATCGAGACCGGGGTGTTCGGCGACAAGGACATGATCCCGCTGCCGTGCAATCCCGAGAGCATCTCGATCGGGTACGGCCTGCGCAACGGCGAGAAAGTGCTGCCGCTGACCTCGCTGTTTCAGCAGGAGCAGCTCGTCGCCGTGATGCCGAACACGATCAGCCCGGAGAAATATCCGGTGCTGCGCGAGAAGTTCGTCGATTTGTTCTCGCTGTCGTCGGGACCATCAAACACCTCAGAGCGGGTCTGCGAGTTGCTGTGCTGCCTGCCGAGCTTCGAGGTGCCGGACGGCCTCAGCTACGAGAACGTGTTCCGCGTCACCATCGTGCAGTTTCTCGATCGCTTCAATTTCTGCGTCGGCAACGTCAAGCGGAGCTGCATCCACTTCGTCACCGAGAGCGGTGCGATTATCCCGTTCGACACCTACAACCTGTTCTACCGCGATGGAAAGATCGACGGCATTCGCGCCGCGCTCGCCGGCCAGACCTACCGGGAGACACGGCAGAGCGAGGAGGTGCCGCGATGAGCGACGAGAGCCGGCCCATCAATCCGGACGGATCTCCGCCCTCGCTGCCTTCGCCGCTTCCGCCACGGCGCGGCGGCTGTGCGACCGCGTTCATGGCGCTATTCGGGTTGTTCCTGCTGCTGCCCGGGCTCTGTGCACTCCTGATCGGGGGCAGCACCGTCTTCGATTCGCGCCCCGATCCCTCGCTACTTTCCCTGGCCCTGCTCGGGCTCGCCGTCGGCTTCGCCGGCGTGATGCTGGTCCGCGCCGCGATCAAGGGAAGCTCATGAGCAATCTGGACCAGCCCCCACGAGAACCGAGACTGCCGGCGGCTGCACGATCTTGATGCTGATCGTCGGGGTGCTTCTGCTGGTCCCGGGCGCCCTCTGTGTGGTCCTCAACGTCACCCTGGGCGGCTCCGGCAACCCGCTCACCGGGGTCTCGGTGCTGGTGACGCTTGTTGGGCTTGGGCTGGTCGTGTTCGCGCGTGCGCAGAAGCGAGGCTGAATCACACCCGAAAAGCCCATCAAAACCAGCCTCCGGAGCGAAAATCGGCCCTCAAAACGGCCAATAAACCATTGTTTTTTGACGTTTTCCGACTATATTGCGCCGCAACGCGCAAGGTGCCCGGTCCTCTGACCGGGCTTCCTTTTTGGGGTGATGCGTCCCCGTCAAATTTCTTGGGTATGAGCGTGATCCGGGCCCCTGAGGGGCCACGCGAGCGAGCGGCCGGCCAAACTGGTCCGGCGAGATCGCGCATCTGACCATTGCACGACCAGAAGAAGAGCCATGAACCTTCGCAACGTCGCCATCATCGCCCACGTCGACCACGGCAAGACCACCCTCGTCGACCGCCTGCTGCAGCAATCCGGCACCTTCCGTGAGAACCAGAAGGTCACCGAACGCGCCATGGACTCCAACGACCTGGAGCGTGAGCGCGGCATCACCATCCTGGCCAAGGCGGCCTCGGTGCAGTGGAAGGACATTCGCGTCAACATCGTCGACACCCCCGGCCACGCCGATTTCGGCGGTGAGGTCGAGCGCATCCTCAACATGGTGGACGGCGCGCTGGTGCTGGTCGACGCCGCCGAGGGTCCGCTGCCGCAGACCAAGTTCGTGGTGTCGAAGGCGCTCAAGATCGGCCTCAAGCCGATCGTGGTGATCAACAAGGTCGACCGTCCCGACGCGCGCCCGACCGAAGTGATCAACGAGGTGTTCGACCTGTTCGCAGCGCTCGACGCCAGCGAGGAGCAGCTCGACTTCCCGATCCTGTACGGATCGGCCAAGCAGGGCTGGATGGCGGAGAGCCCGGAGGGCCCGAAGGACCTCGGCATGCAGCCGCTGTTCGACCTGATCGTACGTCATGTCGAGCCGCCGAAGGTCGAGGAAGGTCCGTTCCGCATGATCGGCACCATCCTCGAAGCCAACCCCTATCTCGGCCGCATCATCACCGGCCGCATCTCCTCCGGCTCGATCAAGCCGAACCAGCAGGTCAAGGTGCTGTCCGCCGACGGCAAGCTGATCGAAACCGGCCGCCTGACCAAGATCCTCGCCTTCCGCGGCCTCGAGCGCACCCCGCTGGAAGAGGCCGAGGCCGGCGACATCGTCGCGATCGCGGGCCTCACCAAGGGCACCGTCGCCGACACCTTCTGCGATCCCAGCGTCGAGACGCCGCTGCCGGCCCAGCCGATCGATCCGCCGACGGTGTCGATGTCGTTCATCGTCAACAACTCGCCGCTCGCCGGCACCGAAGGCGACAAGGTGACCTCGCGCATGATCCGCGACCGCCTGATGCGCGAGGCCGAGGGCAACGTCGCGCTGCGCGTCGTCGAGGCCGCCGACAAGGATTCCATGGAAGTCTCCGGCCGCGGCGAATTGCAGCTCGCGATCCTGATCGAGACCATGCGCCGCGAGGGCTTTGAGCTCTCGGTGTCGCGCCCGCGCGTCGTGCTGCAGAAGGACGAGGCCACCGGCGCCTGGCAGGAGCCGATCGAGGAGGTCGTGATCGACGTCGACGAGGAGCATTCCGGCGTCGTCGTGCAGAAGATGAGCGAGCGCAAGGCCGAGATGATCGAGATGCGGCCGTCCGGCGGCAACCGCCTGCGGCTGGTGTTCTACGCGCCGACCCGCGGCCTGATCGGCTACCAGGGCGAACTGCTCACCGATACCCGCGGCACCGCGATCATGAACCGCATCTTCCACGGCTATGCCGCCTACAAGGGCGAGATCCAGGGCCGCCGCAACGGCGTGCTGATCTCCAACGACCAGGGCGAAGCGGTGGCCTATGCGATGTTCAAGCTGGAAGACCGCGGCCCGATGATGATCGAGCCGGGCTGGAAGGTCTACAAAGGCATGATCGTCGGCGAGCACACCCGCGACAACGATCTCGAGATCAACGTGCTGAAGGGCAAGCAGCTCACCAACATCCGCACCACCTCGAAGGACGAAGCGGTGCGCCTGACCCCGCCGATCCGGATGACCTTGGAAAAGGCGCTCGCCTATATCGAGGACGACGAACTCGTCGAGGTGACGCCGAAGTCGATCCGGCTGCGCAAGAAGCATCTCGATCCGAACGACCGCAAGCGCGCCGAAAAGGCCAAGGAAGCGGTGGCGTAAGCCTCATCTGTCGTGCCCCGGCTCGACCGGGGCACCCAGTACGCCGCGGCTGATCGGCTCAATCTCCGCTGTCTCCGGAATACGGGATCACCCGCATGCGCATGCGCGGGTGATGACAGTCATGCATGCGGCGGCTTCAGGCCCGGCGGCGGACGTGCTAGAGCCGGGACATGAGCTCCCTCCCTTCCACGGTCAATGTTGCCATCATCGGCGCCGGCGCCGCCGGCCTCGGCGCCGCGCATGCGCTGAAGGGCAGCGGTCTTTCCGCCATCGTGCTGGAAGCCCGCGACCGTCTTGGCGGCCGCGCGCATACGATCCAGGCCGCGCCCGACGTGGTGTTCGACGTCGGCTGCGGCTGGCTGCACTCGGCCGACCAGAACAGCTTTGTCGGCATCGCCCAGCAGCTCGGCTTCGAGCTCAACAAGGACCTCCCGCCGTGGCGCGAACGGGCCTACGGCGAGGCGTTTCCGCTGGCCGACCGCGATGACTTCACGCTGGCCCTCGACGATTTCTACGATCGAATCGAGCGGGCCGCTCAGCAAGGCAAGGACTCCCCGGCCAATCTGTACCTCGAGCCCGGCAATCGCTGGAACCCGATGATCGATGCGATCTCGACCTATGTGAATGGCTGCGAGCTCGACCAGGTCTCGATCCTCGACGTCGACGCCTATGAGGATACCAACATCAACTGGCGGGTGCGGCGCGGCTATGGCGCGCTGATCGCGGCCTATGGCGCGCAGGTTCCAGTCGCGCTGAACTGCGAGGTCAGGCTGATCGATCACGCAGGCCCGCGCCTGCGCATCGAGACATCGCGCGGCGTGCTGGAGGCGGACAAGGCGATCGTCACCGTGCCGACCAATCTGATCGCCATTGAGGCGATCCGCTTTGTCCCTGCGCTGCCCGACAAGCTCGACGCCGCGCGCGGCCTGCCGCTCGGCCTTGCCGACAAGGTGACGCTGGCGCTCGCCGAGCCCGAGGCGCTGCCAAGGGAAGGCAATCTGCGCGGCGCCACCATGCGCACCGAGATGGGCACCTATCACATCCGCCCGTTCGGCCAGCCCTGCATCGAGGGCTTCTTCGGCGGCCGTTTTGCGCAACAGCTCGAAGATGCCGGCGACGGCGCCATCGCCGCCCACAGCATCGACGAGATCGTCTCCTTCCTCGGCAATGATTTCCGCCGCAAGCTGACGCCGCTCAGCGAATCCCGCTGGGCCCACGACCCGTTCGCCCGCGGCTCCTACTCGCACGCGCTGCCCGGCCACGCCGACAAGCGCGCCGTGCTGGCCGCACCGGTCGACGGCCGGCTGTTCTTCGCCGGCGAGGCGACGTCACCGCATTTCTTCTCGACGGCGCATGGAGCAAGGGACTCGGGGGAGCGGGCGGCGAAGGAAGTGGTGTCGGAGGCGGCGCGCAAGTAGCCGCATCGTCATCGCGAGCGAAGCGAAGCAATCCATCGCGCAGCATAACCGAAGCATGGATTGCTTCGTCGCTTCGCTCCTCGCAATGACGGCGCGGATTACTCCAGCACCCTCGCCCGCATGTCGGCATCCGGCACGAAGCACGTCTCGTACTTCCCGAAGATCTTGTAGCGGTTGCGCGCGATGAGGCTGTAGACCGCATCGCGCAGCGGTTTTGGCACGCCGAACAGCACGCGGGTCCAGCCCCAGCCGGGGAGATGACTCAGCACCGTCAGGGCCGCGTCCGACTTCATCCAGGCGATGCCGCCGTGGACCACGGCGTTGGTGTCGGGGTCATCGGGGTCGATGCCGAAGGTCCTTGCCAGCCGGGTGCCGTAACCGGACTGGATCGGCGTGAAGCGGAAGCGGCGCGTCGTGTCGCGCGCGACGACGAAGCGGACCCAGCGCGAGCAGAAGATGCAGACGCCGTCATAGAGGATCACGTCGTCGTCAGGCCACTTGCTCATCGGTTGTCCAATATCAGCAGCGCGACCAGCATCAACACGATCGCAGGCCCGGTCTTCACCAGCGCGCCGAGCGGCTCGATCCAGAGATCTGGCGTCAGGATCGCAGATCCCGCCATGTAGCCGAGCGAGGCAATGATGCCCGCAACCAGACCGAACGCCGCGGTGCGGCGGAAGGCGATCAGCACACCGATGCTCATGTCCATCAGGCTGGTCAGCACCGTCACCGGCCCGACCAGGGCAGCCGGGAAATGGTGCGCGCTCAGCATGCCGGCGGCGGCGTCATAGGAGATGACCAGCGCGATGAAGCCGGACGCAACCCAGAACAGCACGAGGCTTGCGAAGATCAGCGCCTTGATCAGGAACAGCCGCGCGAACCATTTGTCCTGAATGGTCGCCGGGCGGCCGCCGACGGCCTGCGCGATCGTCTTCGGCACGATGCCGGTCGCTTCGATCCAGCCTGCGGGATCGCCGGTGACGCCGCGGCGCAGTTCGGCAATCGCATTGGAGCGCAGCGGCGGCATCCACCCCAAGCGGCTCGTGAGATCGCCGAGACGGGCGCCGAGATCGATCAGGAACGGCGGCGTCGGAAGTCGAAAATGTTTCGCCGTGCCGAACGACCAACGGAACCGGGCGATGACGCCGCCGAGCGAGATCGGCTGTGGCTGCATCAGATCCCATGTCACCGATCGCACCGCTTCATCAGTGACATCGCGCGCCGCAAGCCAGGCGATGGTGGCGGCGATATCCTCGACCGCGACCGGCTGAAACGGCGTCGCCGCCTCTTCCGCCGGCAGATCGACCGGCAGCGCCGCGAGCGCGCGCAGCATGGCGCTGCCGCCATAGGCCGACGGCGCGATGACAAAACCCGGGCGCAGGATCGCGTAGGCGAGGCCGGACGCCGCGATCAGCCGTTCGGCCTCGCGCTTGGTGGTGCTGAAGGCCGTGCGATCCTCTTCGGCGGTGCCGGGAATCGAAATGTGAACGAGACGGATGGCACGGTGGCTGTCCCTAACAGCCTGCAGCAGCCGCGCCACGAAGTCGCGATGCACCGCGCTTGTGTCGCTGCCCGGACCATCCTGCAGCACGCCGAGGCAGTTCACCACGACATCCACGTCGTGCGTGCGGACAAGCTGCGCCAGCGCGGCGGCATCCATCGACATCACGGGAAGTTCGAGGTCGGCCGCGCTCATCTTTTGCGCAGGCGTGAAATGCCGCGCGATTCCGATCACGTGAAAGCCGCGCGCCCGCAGATCGTCGGTGAGGTAGCGTCCGATCAGGCCGGATGCGCCGAGCACGAGGATGTTGTGTGATACATCGTCACTCATGGGAATAGGATCATGCTTCAAAACGGCTTCGCGATCATCAGCCACAGGATGATCATCACCGATCCGAAGCCGGGAATCCCGAACAGGAACCAGCGGCGAAACAGCACAAAGTAGCGCGGCGGCAGCGGCAGACTTTTTTCGGCGGCCGCCTGCGCGAGGTCGCGCATCTCGATCTGCATGAAGATGACGGGAACCCAGAACACGCCGGCCAGGGCGTAGAGCGCCAGCGAAACCAGCAGCCAGCGCTCGGTCAGGCTTGTCGCCGACAGCATCATCAATAGTCCGCCACTCACCGGCTGCAGCAGCACGGCGCTCAGCGTGAAGATCATGTCCGCGATCACGACGGTCGCCGCCGTGCGCGCGATGAAAGCCGCATCGTGCGTGCGATGCGCCGCCAGCATGAAGACGGCGATCCCGGTCCCGGTGCCGAGGATCACGATGGCGCCGAGCACATGCAGATATTTGATCAGGAAGTAGAGCGTCATTGCAGTCCGCTCGTGATCGAGCCGGTCGCGGTGCGCGCAAATACCGCCGCTGCCATAGGCCGGACGCGCGCGAAATTCCACTGCGGCGGCGCGCTCGACGCACCCCCGTCGCAATTGGATTCATTCGCAAATTCCGACACCGAATCAGCTCCGAACGGCGTTTTCCCGAATTGCGACATTGCCATAGAGAACTCGCGATCGACGCTTTGCACAGGCTAGGATCGGCGATTGGTCGCGCAAGCCGGGCGAGTGTCCTTTTTCGGTACAAGTTTTCATGACACTGATGCAAAAAATCCACAGGTTAACTGATAATTAACGATGGACCTTGAAGGCGGCCCTCCGACTTGCTTTGATTACGTCCATGAGCACAACGCTAATCGAGGTCCGGCCGGCCAAAGCTGCAGACGCAGCCTCGGTGGCGTCTACCCATGACGAAGCCTGGCGCTCGGCGTATCAGGGAATCATCCCCGGCGCCGAACTCGAAAAGCTGATCAATCGACGTGGCCCGCAGTGGTGGGACAGCGCCATCCGCAAGGGCAGCCGCGTCAGCGTGCTGGTGTTCGGCGACCGGATCGCGGGCTACGCCAATTACGGCCGCAACCGCGCCCGCAGCCTGCACTTCGAAGGCGAGATCTACGAGCTCTATCTGCGGCCGGAATTCCAGGGCCTCGGCTTCGGCCGGCGCCTGTTCGCCGCAGCTCGCCGCGACCTGCTGCAGAGCGGCCTGAAGACCATGGTGATCTGGGCGCTCTCCGACAACGAGCCGGCGACCGAGTTCTACCGCGCGCTGGGCGGCCGCATGGTGGCGCGCTCCTCGGAGCGGTTCGGGCCGAAGTCGCTCGACAAGGTCGCTTTCGCCTGGGCCAACTGAAAATCCCGCTTCTCTCGCAGCTGCAGCAAGGCTAAACAGCCTGAGCGTTTGCGCGCGACGGCCAGCCCGGCCCCAAGGCCGGGCCCGGTGCTGTTTTGCGGCCTGGCGGCGCCAACCAAAAAATCACATCGTTCTCAACTTCCAAAAGGCCACGCGGAGCAATCCATGCGTATCGACGCCATATCGATCGGAAAAAACCCGCCCCACGACGTCAACGTCATCATCGAGGTTGCCGTCGGCGGCGAGCCCATCAAGTACGAGATGGACAAGGAGGCCGGCACGCTGGTGGTGGACCGCTTCCTCTACACGCCGATGCGCTATCCCGGAAATTACGGCTTCATCCCGCATACGCTGTCGGGCGACGGCGATCCGTGCGACGTGCTGATCGTCAACACCCGCGCGATCGTGCCGGGCGCCGTGATGAGCGTCCGCGTGGTCGGCGTGCTCTTGATGGAGGACGAGGCCGGCGGTGACGAGAAGATCATCGCGGTGCCGTCGTCGAAGCTGACCCAGCGCTACGACAAGGTGCACAACTACAGCGACCTGCCCGACATCACGCTGCAGCAGATCCAGCACTTCTTCGAGCACTACAAGGATCTCGAGAAGGGCAAGTGGGTGAAGGTGCTGCGCTGGGGCGACGCCGAGGAAGCCCGCAAGCTGATCCTCGAAGGCATCGAGCGGGCGAAGAAGAAGTAGAAGGACCGAGGTCCGTCTGACTCCCCCGTCGTTGCGAGGAGCGTAGCGACGAAGCAATCCATGGTTCCGCGAACGTTGGGCGATGGATTGCTTCGCTTCGCTCGCAATGACGGCCGAGAGATTTTCCCGCTAACTCACACCGCCGGCGCCGGCAGGCCGGCAATCGCACAGGCGGCGCGCAGCGTGTTGACCAACAGGCACGCGACCGTCATCTGCCCGACGCCGCCGGGCACCGGCGTGATCGCGCCGGCGACGCCAAGCGCTTCCTGGAACGCGACGTCGCCGACCAGCTTCGGCTTGCCGCCGTCGACCGGAATGCGGTTGATGCCGACATCGATCACGGTCGCGCCCGGCTTCAGCCAGTCGCCGCGCACCATCTCGGGCTTGCCGACCGCGGCATAGACCAGATCGGCCTGGGCGCAGAGCTTCGGCAGATCGCGCGAGCGCGAATGCGCGATCGTCACCGTCGCATTCTCGTTCAGCAGCAATTGCACCAGGGGACGGCCGACCAGATTGGAGCGGCCGATCACGATCGCATTCATGCCCTCGAGCGAGGCATGCACGCTCTTGGTCAGGATGATGCAGCCGAGCGGCGTGCAGGGCGACAGCGCGGCGAGGCCGCCGGCGAGCCGGCCGGCATTGTTCGGATGCAGGCCGTCGACATCCTTGGCCGGGTCGATCGCGTTGATGATGGTTTCGGTGTGCAGCGTTTTCGGCAACGGCAGCTGCACCAGGATGCCATGCACCTTCGGATCGCGGTTGAGCTGTGCGATCAGCGCCAGCAGATCGGCCTGCGACACGTCCTCCGGCAGCTTGTGCTCGAACGAGGCCATGCCGGCGGCCTGGGTCTGGGTGTGCTTGCTGCGAACATAGACCTCGCTGGCCGGATCATGGCCGACCAGCACGACCGCGAGCCCCGGCGTGAGCGCATGGTCGCGCTTGACGCGGGCGACCTCGTCGGCGACGCGGGCTCTGAGCTCGGCGGCGATGGCTTTTCCGTCGATGATGCGGGCAGTCATGTCAATCCTTCGTTTCCTGGTTCGGCTTGGCCGCCGTCAACTTCCGCAAAGTTTCGCCGAGCCCCTTCGGGTCGCCGTCGACCGCCACCTGCTTCAGCCGCGAGGTGGCTCCGGACAACAGCTTCACCCTGGCCTTGGGCACGCCGAGCGCCTTGGCCAGCAGCTCGGTCACCGCGCGGTTGGCCTCTCCGCCCTCGGCAATGGCACGCACCCGCACTTTCACCACCGAACGGCCGTTGGCCAGCGTCTCGATCCCGTCGATGTCGTCGCGGCCGCCGCGCGGGGTCACGCGCAACGCGATGCTGATGCCCTCGCTGGAGTAACGCCAGGGATCCATCGGCCCTCGCGCAGGATCAGATCACGTTGGGATAGATGTAGTAGGCGATCACCCGCTGGATGAACATGATGATCAGGATCACGATGATCGGCGAGATATCGAGCCCGCCCAGATTCGGCATCACGTTGCGAATCGGCCGCAGCACCGGCTCGGTGATCCGGTACAGGAACTCGGCCACCGCGGAGACGAACTGGTTGCGCGTGTTGACGACGTTGAAAGCCACCAGCCAGGACAGGATGGCGGAGGCGATCAAGAGCCAGACATAGAGGTCGAGGACGATGATGACGATGTCGAGAACAGCGCGCATATGATGGGGGCTCGCGGGTGGGACGACCAAATGAAGCGCAACGAGACCGGACTGGGCCAACAGCGCGCTTCTTGTTGAGCAGGATCTTTTCGGAAAACCGCGACGCACTTTTTGCTGGCGCGGCCCGCCGGGTCCGGATCATGCTCTAAATATCGGTTCATCCCCCCGCAAACAAGGGAAGTTCCCGGCGGGAAAGGCCGAAAACCGTCGTTTCAGCGTTCTTGACTTGGCCTTGGGCGGGACTGTAAATGGCGCCCGACTGACGGCCGGGATACTCAGCAACACCCGGCCGCAATGGGGCCATAGCTCAGCTGGGAGAGCGCGTCGTTCGCAATGACGAGGTCGGCGGTTCGATCCCGCCTGGCTCCACCACGCTTCGCCCTTCGGGCGACGCGTGGCGCAGCCGCGCGAAGCCCGAAGGGCGAAGCGTGGTGTCCGGCGAAGCCCAAAGGGCGGAGACGGACCGGTTCACCACCAGGCTCCCTCCCCCTCACGTACCCGTAAACCTCGGCGGCCGCTTCTCAACAAAACTCGCCACGCCTTCCTTGAAATCATTGCCCTTCAGCGCGATCTGCATCTCGCGGTTGGCATCGATGGTGGCCTCTGCCAGCGTCTGGAACGGCACGTCGTAGACTTGGCGCTTGATCACGGCGATCGCGCTCGGCGAGACGAAATCGGCGAGATCGCGCGCATACGCATAGGTCTCCTCGCGCAGCTTCTCCGGCGAAGCGAGCCGGTTGACGAGGCCGATGCGCAGCGCCTCCGCAGCCGACACGCGCCGTGCCGACATCAAAAGATCGAGCGCATTGGCGTGACCTATGATGCGCGGCAGCATCCAGCTGATGCCGTGCTCGGCGATCAGGCCGCGCCGTGCGAAGGCTGTGGTGAACACCGCGCTGTCGGCCGCGAAGCGCAGATCGCAATACAGCGCGTGGACCAGGCCGATGCCGGCGGTGGCGCCGTTGAGCATCGCGATCACCGGCTTCTTGATCGCAGGGTAATAGGCGTAGCGGGTCTGCCAGTCGGCGCGCCGGTTCATGTCGAACGGAATGCTCTCGCCGCGCCGGACCTCGTTGGGATCGATCCCCTGCAGCGCTTCCATGTCGGCGCCGGCGCAGAAACCGCGCCCCGCGCCGGTCAGCACAATGACGCGAACATTGTCGTCGTTCGCTGCAGTCTCCATCGCGTGGCGCACGTCGCGCTCCATGATCGCGGTCCACGCATTCATGCGGTCGGGGCGGTTGAGCGTGATGGTCGCGATCCGCTCGCTGACCTCATAGAGGATGTGTTGGTAGCTCACGGCGATCTCCCTGTGCTGTGTTTGTTTTGTTGTCTTGTGTTCGCGCGACCACGCGACGGCGCGCGCAGCCTGTACGAGATTAGCACGGAAGCGAAAATGAAAAGCCGTGTCGACTGCGGCGCGAAATTCCGCGCGGCGGCTATTCGGCGGCCTGCAGCATCACCGGCCGCGGCACGCGCGCGATCCAGCCGTCGACGAAATGCTTCAGCCAGGCGCGCTCGGCGGCATCGTGCACGGCACGCTCGGCGAAGTGCAGATGGCCCGGCTGCGCGCCCGGCGAATCCATTCGCGCGCAGCCGCGCGTGGTCCAGCGATGCATCATCGCGTAGGTCACGTCGGGATGGAATTGCAGGCCGAAGGCGTTGCCGATCCGGAACGCCTGCACCGGAAAATCATCGCCTGCCGCGAGCAGGTCCGCGCCGGCGGGCAATTGAAAGCCCTCGCCATGCCAGTGATAGACCCGCGCCGGCCAGTCCGGGCACAACGCGCGGCCCGCCGCCGTCGGCCTGATCGGGTAATAGCCGACCTCGACGCGACCTTGCGGATGCGGCGCGACCTTGGCGCCGAGTTGCCGCGCCAGCATCTGCGCGCCGAGGCAGATGCCGAGGAACGGGCGCTGCTCGCGCAGCGGGACTGAAATCCAGTCAATCTCGCGCCGCACATAGTCGTCGGGATCGTTGGCGCTCATCGGGCCGCCGAAGATCACCGCGCCGGCATGCGCGTCGAGCGTATCGGGCAGCGCGTCGCCGAAACGCGGACGGCGGATGTCGAGGGGGTAGCCGAGCGCGCGCAGGGCATTGCCGATCCGGCCGGGTGTCGACGTCTCCTGGTGCAGCACGACCAGCACCGGCCGCAGCGAAGCCTGATCCCGGATTCGATCCTCGGGCGTGACCGCGGCCGGCCTTCGGCTCACGAAGGGCACCACGACACGGCTCTGGTCAGACCGGAACGACATTGCCTCTGCTTGAAGGTTTGGCCTCTGCTTAAAGTTTCGGCACGTAAGGCACGATCATAGCTAAGTGGTCGTTAACATCGTGTGAGTTTGCGCACACCCGTGCGAAGCAATTCGCGGGCCAGATACAGGCTTAACGGCGATCCGGGGGAAGCTAGCGCTTGCGCAGCTGAAAACCGCCGACCGCGGTCAGGATGAAGGAGCGCGGAAACAGCCGGAGCAGAAACGGCACCAGCTTGATGAAGGCGCCGGGCAGCACGGCGCGCTTGTTGGCCATCAGGCCGCGGTAGGCCTGCCGGGCGACCTCGGCCGGCGCGACGTTGAGGATGGCGGAATCGAAGCCGGGGGCAAAGCCGGCGCGGTCCTGGAATTCGGACGGCACGGGACCCGGGCAAACCACGGTGACGCGCACGCCCTTCGGCGCCAGCTCACACCGCAGCGCCTCGGAAAACGACAGCACATAGGCCTTGCTGGCATAGTACACGGCCATGCCGGGGCCCGGCAGGAATCCGGCGATCGAGCCGAGATTGAGGATGCCGCCGCGGTTGCGGATCAGCTGGTCGGCGAAGCGCAACGTCAGGTCGGTCAGCGCGCGGATATTGAGATTGATAATGTCGAGCTGTTCGGCGCGGTCGCGCTCCACGGCAAGGCCGAACAGGCCGAAACCGGCATTATTGACGAGATATTCGACCTCGACCCCGGCTTCGGTCAGGGCCTGCGCGATCCGGTCGCCCGCATCGGCCTGCTGCAGATCGCAGGGAATCACGATCGGCGCCGCGCCACCCTTGGCGCCGAGCTCGTCGGCGAGCGTTGTCAGGCGATCGGCGCGCCGCGCCACCAGCGCCACGCGGTGACCATTCGATGCAAACACGCGCGCCAGTTCGGTGCCTATGCCCGCCGATGCCCCGGTTATCAGCGTCACACGCTCAGTCACGTTTCAGACTCTTACTGCAAATTCTAGTGAAGTCCCCAGCGGGGCGACGAGAGCATAGGCATGCGGTGTGACGCAAGCCGCGTATGGGCTTGTGGATAGCGGCAGGACGCTGGTTTCGCGACGAAACGACCAATTTTCAGTCGGATCGCTCACAATCGCGGCTGACATTAAAATTTCGTTATCCGCCATGCCGGTAGGGGGCGTCCGCCTGTCAGGCAGCCGTGTCAGCCGTGCCCCAGGGGCCCTTTGGCAGCTCCGCCTGCTTCTCGGCGACCCGGTGCTTGAGATCGATGCGGTCGCGTGAGGAAATGCCGAGCAGATCGGCAGCGCGCCAGACCACATTGTCCTCGAACTCGCTGACCTGGCCGTCGGCATAGACAAGCTCCCACATCATCTCGACGATGCGCAGCCGTCCCTCCTCATTCACCGAGCGCATGATCACGCTGGTAAAGTGATAGAGATCCACCGCCTCGCCCTCGACGCGCATCGCGGAGGCAATCAACCTGTCGGCGGTGCCGGGATCGAGGCGGAAACGGCTCTCGATCAGGCTGTGCAGCTTGAGCTTTTCGGCCGGCGTCGGCTCGCCATCGAGCGACACGACATGCACCAGGAGCGCAGTCGCCGCCAGACGATAATCGCTGTCGTCGAAGCTGCGGTCGGCCTGTGCATCGGGGGAGACGATATCGGCAATGAATTGGCGGAGTCCGTCGAGCATCGCTCTCTCTGTGGGATGAAGCCTGGAAGCTTGATTTGAGCATCGGTCCGGGACACTTCCGGATCATGCGCCGTTGAAATCTATATGGCGTGGAAACAGAGCCGACGCAATCCGCGCGGGTTCCCGCTGCGGCATTACGTTTCAGCAAGCATTACGTGTCGGCAATATGACTACGGTATCTCGTACACCACGAGCTTGTCGGCAATGCCGCGCAGCGCCGCTTCCTTCTGGATCGGCTTGATCGCGGCGCGATCGAGGATGCCGGCGACCTCTGCGGATTCCATGACCGGCTGGGTCAAATGGATTTCCTGCGACGTCGACAGGCTCTGCACCCTGGCTGCGATATTCACGGTCTGTCCGAAGTAATCCTGCCGCTCGTTGAGCGTCACCGCGAGGCACGGCCCCTCATGGATGCCGATCTTGACGACCAGGTCTTCCTTGCCGCGCTCGGTGTTGAGCTGCTTCATCGCGGCCCGCATGCGCAGGCCCGCCGACAATGCATGCTCGGGCCGGATGAAGGTCGCCATCACGGCATCGCCGATCGTCTTCACGACGGCGCCGTGCTCGGAGGCGATGATCTCGAGCAAAGCGTGGAAATGCGCGCGCACCAGATCGAACGCGGCGAGATCGCCAACCCGCTCATAGAGCGCGGTCGAGCCCTTCAGATCGGTGAACAGGAAGGTCAGCGCGGTGATCTTCAGCCGCTGGTCGACGGTGAGGTTGTCGGCCTTGAACACGTCGCGGAAAGTCTGGTTCGACAGCATCCGCTTCGCGGTGAGGATCGGCTTGCGCTTGCCGAGCAATTTGTGCAGCGGATCGCCCGCGATCCACACCGACGGCAGCACGCGGACGTCGGCGTGATTCTCCAGTGCGAGTCGCAGCGGCCCCGGCCGCATCGTCGAGGTGCCGGTCGGCGCATGCGACTTGTTGAACGCGATCGAGAACTGCTGACGCTCGGTGGTCGGCTCGCCCTCGACGGCAAAGAAGTGCGCCGAATGCGTCACCGGCTCGAACACGATGACGAATTGATTGGGCAGATTGAGCGACAGGATCGCCTTTTCGCCGGGCGGCAGTTCGAGCCCCTCCAGCGTGACCTCGTTGATCAGGGTCGACACCGAGCTCTCGTCGAACTCGATCCCTGAACTCCAGAATATCTGCCGGAAATATTCCCAGATCGGCAGCGTGTTGGGATCGTGCGCGGCGATGTGACGGACCCGCGGGCTGACGGTGAAGGCCACCTCGACCAGCTCGTCGACGGAAGCCTCGTAGCCGGCCGCGCACAGCGCGCAATTGTAGTCGTCATGGCGCAGCGACTTCAGCGTGGTGTGGGCGTCGAGGACGCCGCCGCAGCCCGGACACAGCACGTTCCAGCTCATGTCGAACAGGCCGAGCCGGGAGGCATGCAGGAAGCCGGAGATCACCTTCTCCTGGTCGAGCCCGGTACGGCGCGAGAAATCCAGAACGTTGATGCGATTGAGCTCGCGATCGTGGCCATCGGCGATCAGCTGCTGCATGGCGTCGACGACGGCCGGATCGGCCGTCTGCCTGAGGACTGCGAAGTGGGCTTGCGTATCGCTCATGGTGAGCCCCTAAATGAGCATTGAGACACAGCCGCGCAAGGTCAGCGCGGCTTGATCGTGAACACCGGGGAGCGGTTCGGCTGTGTCGTCACCACGCCGATCGGAAGCACCGGCTCGTTGTCCGCCAGCGCGACGCGGAACGCGCCGATGATCTTCGCAAGCGCGAGCGTCGCCTCGACCAGCGCGAAATGCGCGCCGATGCAGACCCGCGCACCGACACCGAACGGCAGATAGGCGAAGCGATCGGGCGGCGCCTCCGTCATGAAACGCTGCGGCACGAACGCGTTAGGATCGCGCCACAGCTTTTCATGCCGGTGCAGCAGCCATGGCGCGATCAGGATTACGTCATGCTTCCTGACCGGACGGCCCGCAATGGTGTCGGGGCCGGCTGCCGCACGCGCGATCAGGAACGCCGGCGGATAAAGCCGCATGGTTTCGTCGACCACCGCGCGGGTGAATTTCAACCGCTCGATGTCGAGCGCGCCTGACGCCGTCACGCTCCTGACTTCTGCCGCCAACTGTTCCTGGGTCTCGGGATCGAGCGCCAGCAGGTAGAGCGCCCAGAACAGCGCGGTCGCGGTCGTCTCATGGCCGGCCAGGATCATGGTCGCGACCTGGTCACCGAGCTGGGCGTCGGAGAAGGCCTGGCCGGTCTCGGGATCGCGCGCGGCACCCATCAGGTCGAACAGGTCGCGGGCCGGCGCGTTGTCATCCTTGCCGGCGGCGCGGCGCTCGGCCATCAGCATGCCGATGAACGCGGTCCAGCGCTTGCGGAAGCGGGCGCGCCGGAAATCCTGGGGGGTCGGCCAGCTCAACGGCAGCACCAAATCCAGCATGTGCGGCCGCGCCAGCGTGTCGCCATACTCCATCACGAAGTCGCGCAGTGCGGCGCCGTGGCGATCCATGCCGAACGAGAACATGGTGCGGCCGGCGATCTCCAACGTCATGCGCTGCATGACCTCGCGCAGATCGACCGGGCCGCCGCTCGCGGCCTTCAGCTTGGCGATGGTCTCGTCGACCGCCGCGATCATGTACGGCACCAGCGTCGTCACCGCGCGCGGCGTGAACGCCGGCGCCAGCGTGCGGCGCTGATGTTTCCACGCGCGGCCCTCGGCGATCAGCAATCCCTCGCCCAGCATCGGACGCAGCACGCGAAGGCCGGCGGGCGTGCGGGTGTAGTTCTCGTAATTGTCGACCAGCACATGGCGGATCGCGTCCGGCGTATTGAGGATGAAGCTCGAGTGGTTGAAGAAGCGGCCCTGGACGATGTCGTCCTCATAGGCGCGCCGGCCCCAGGTCTCGATCGGCGAGTTGCGCATCACCCGCATCCGCTGGAACGCGGTCATGTCGTCGGGCGCGCGCGGCGGCGCCGGCGGGACCAGGGGACGCCGCGTGACCGTGATGTCGTAGACTTCGGCTATGCTCATGGTCCTCGCTTCCTGCCTCACGCAACGGCCGATCCGGCCATGCGATCCCGGCGCCATGAAGGCGCGCGGACCCTGCACCAGACCTAATAAGTCAGCTCGGCGACTGCAATCCGATTCTCCGACGCCGGCGAGGCCCGCATCACGATGCGTTCCCCGTTGAAGATCGCGACCACCGGACGGCCGATATCGGCTGCGGCGAGCCGCAACGTCGTCACCGCATCCGTCGGCACGCCGGATTTGACATCGGCCGGTTCCTTGCCATCGAACAGCACGATATCGCGCGGTAGCCCGAAATAGCCGCGCGGCCGCGACATCAGCACGATGGCGCCCGCACCGGAATCGGCCGGCAACAGCGGCCGCGCCGCGCGCAGATGCACGACCTCGGAGGAGCGCGGAAACGGCGCGCGATAGATATGCGTCGTCACCGCATCCGGCGAGGTCAACACGAATTCGAGCGACCAGGATGGATCGACCTGCGCCGGCCCCCAGCGGCCGTCGGCACCGGTCTGCGAGCTGTGCAGCGGACCACCGAGGCGCTCGCCGGTTTCCGCCGACACGCGATAGATGTCGACAGTGGCGCCCGGCACCGGCCGGTTGGTCGGCACGCCGCCCGGCGTGCCGGTGACGAGGCCGCTCAGCCGCACCGTCGTCTCCGGCACGATCTCGATCCGCGACGGCTCGTGCCCTGCGATGAATTTGTAGATCTCGCGAAAGGCGCGCGGATGATACGCGGTCTCGCGATGGTCCACTGCGCCGAGCACAAGATTGGTCGCGCCTTTGAGCGCCGGACCTTCTGACGTGACATTGGTCGGCGTGCCCGGCTTGCCGATGAAGCGACCGTCGGCCTGCGCGTATTTGTCGAGGCCCTCGCTGCGCAAGGTCAGGAAGGCGGTGCCGGATGTCACCTCGCTGTCGCCGTCGTTCAGCCCGCGCAGGAACGGACCGCGCCCGTTGAACTCGTTGCCGAGCCCGTCGTCCCAGGCATACACACCGTGATTGGGTGTGCCGCACAATACCGCGTGGCTGACGTTGTCGCCGCTCCCGTTCTTGATGGCGTTGCGGATCGCATTGCCGCCGCGCGAATTTCCGACCAGCGCGATGCGCGTGGCACCCGTCTTCTGCTTCAGTTCCTTGATCGCCTCGGCGAGCTCGCGGCGCTGGTCCTCGGTCGAGGAGCGGCCCGCCTGCTCGACCTTGTCGTCCGTGCGCGCCAGCGGATCGGTGAAATTGATCGCGGCCATGCGCTCGCGCGGCACGCCGTTGGATTCCATCCGCCACAGCGTCGTCAGCCAGAGCGCGGCGTGATCGCCGTTGCCGTGTACGAACAGGATCGGCGGGATGTCGCTGGCCGCCGCCGGTTGCGCCAACGCCGGGACGCCGAGCCGGCCCGCCAGCAGCGACAGCGCGCCGGCCCCCTGCAACAATCTCCGCCGCGACAGCGCCATCGGTGCCCTTCCCCAAACCTTCCTCAGGTCTTTCAGTCCGTTAGCTGTGTCCTACCGCCGCCCAGGATGGCGTAATCGCTGGACAGGACACGCATTTCGCGGGCATCAGTGATGCAGCCGGAATCATTCGACAAGCCATTTCAACAAGCCATAGCAGGCCAACCGGAACCGGATATGACCGAACCGCGCGATCGATCCGACAGTATCACTGCGCCACTACGGCATTCAATCTTCAGGCGAATCTGGCTCGCCAGCCTGCTCTCCAATCTCGGCATCCTGATCCAGGGCGTCGGCGCCGCCTGGGCGATGACGCAGATGACCGCGGAGGCGGACAAGGTGGCGCTGGTGCAGACCGCGCTGATGCTGCCTGTCATGCTGATCTCGATGCCGGCCGGCGCCATCGCCGACATGCATGACCGCCGCATCGTCGCGCTGGTGTCGCTGGCGATCGCGCTCTCCGGCGCCACCACGCTGACGGTGCTGGCCTGGCTCAATCTGGTGACGCCGAACATCCTGCTGGCGCTGTGCTTCGTGGTCGGCAGCGGCATGGCGCTGTTCGGTCCGGCCTGGCAATCCTCGGTCAGCGAGCAGGTGCCGTCGGAGACGCTGCCCGCCGCGGTCGCGCTGAACGGCATCAGCTACAACATCGCGCGCAGCTTTGGACCCGCGATCGGCGGCATCGTGGTCGCCTCCGCCGGCGCCGTGGCGGCCTTTGCCGCCAACGCCGTGCTGTATCTGCCGCTGCTCGTCGTGCTGTTCCTGTGGAATCGCGTCAGCGAGCCGTCGCGTTTGCCACGTGAACGATTGAACCGCGCCATCGTCTCCGGCGTGCGCTACATCACCAATTCGCCGTCGATCAAGATCGTGCTGACCCGCACCATGGTGACCGGCATCATCGGCGGCTCGGTCTCGGCGCTGATGCCGCTGGTGGCGCGCGACCTGCTGCATGGCGGCGCCCAGACCTACGGCATCATGCTCGGCGCCTTCGGCATGGGCGCGGTGATCGGCGCGCTCAACATCAGCGAGATCCGCAGCCGGCTCAGCGGCGAAGCCGCGATCCGCGTCTGCGCGTTGACGATGGGCGCGGCAATCGCCGCGGTTGCGGTCAGCAAGCAGCCGGTGCTCACCGCTGCCGCGCTGGTGGTGGCCGGCGCGGTGTGGATGCTGGCGGTCGCACTGTTCAATATCGGCGTGCAGCTGTCGGCGCCGCGCTGGGTCGCCGGCCGCTCGCTGGCCGCCTTCCAGGCCTCGATCGCCGGCGGCATCGCGATCGGAAGCTGGTGCTGGGGCCGCATCACCGACCTCGGCGGCGTCGAGATGGCGCTGTTGATCTCCGCCGGGCTGATGCTGGCATCGCCGCTGCTCGGCATCTGGCTCCGGATGCCGCCGGTCGGCGCGCGCAACGAGGACGCGACCGATATGCTGGCCGATCCCGAGGTGCGGCTGCAACTGACCGGGCGCAGCGGGCCGCTGGTGGTCGAGATCGAATACCGGGTGGCCCAGGACAATGCCCGCGCCTTCCACAATGTGATGCAGGACGTGCAGCTCAGCCGCCAGCGCAACGGCGCCTATGGCTGGTCGATCGCGCGCGACATCGCCGATCCCGAATTGTGGACCGAGCGCTATCACTGTCCGACCTGGCTCGATTTCCTGCGCCAGCGCAACCGCGCCACCCAGATCGAGCGCGAGCTGCATCAGAAAGCGGCCGGCTTCCACATCGGCGCCGAGCCGATTCGCGTGCGCCGGATGCTGGAGCGTCCCTTCGGCTCGGTGCGCTGGAAGGACGAGACCCCGGACCGTGCCGCCAAGGAAGTGATCCCGGTGGTGGCGACCGCGGCGGGCAGCAGCACGTGACGAAGCGCGCGTTACTGCCCGTTGTCGGTGAGCGTCTGCTGGCAGGCCTTGCTGAGGCGGCTGCGATGCTCCTTCAGGCAGGCCAGCACGACCTGATCGCCCTCGCTGAGATGGGCGCGGCAGAACCGCGAGGCGTCGCGCGAGCAGGCATCGCGGCCCTGCTGCTGTGCCGAGGCGGCCGACGTCACCAGAACCAGCGGAACGACGGCGAACAGGAATCGGGTCATCTCTCAAAGCCTCTAAGGAATGCGACGCCGGTTATAGCGCTTTCAGCGCGGCGAAGAAGCTCGAAACGGCGGCGCGAACGGGCCGGTTCCGCCCGATTCGATGCGCTGCAAATCACTCGGCGGCGGCCCTGCGCTGCGCGGCGAGATCGCGGTCCATTACCACGCGGCAGCCGCTGCTCAGCTGGGAGCGATTCCTGACCATGCAGGCGGTGATCCTGGGGATGTTCGGGATCTCCGCGCTGCACAGGCGGAACGCATCGCCCGAGCACATCTGCTGCGCCTCGGCGCTGAACGCAAAGCTCGCGGTCGACGACAGCACGGAAACGCCGGCCGCAAAAGCCAACGCGAGGCCGGTACTGCGAACGCCACACCCAAGAACCTCACTCGTAAAGACGGTGGTCATGATCGGCTCCCATCGGCACCGCAAATGGCGGGCCCGTCGTTTGACGGGTCCGATCCTGCACGGGAGCGCACGGACCGACCGTGATGGTCATCACGTACGCGCAAACCGCACTTTTTCTTCCGCTTCCGGCGCCCTGTTGGGATCGCGTTAAGACCTTGTTGGCATTAATCGCTCGTTACGGCGGTGGCGTATCCTTGGGTTTCGAGAGAGTGTGTAGCGATGCGTAGTGCGTTGGGCCTGATGCTGGCCAGTGTTGTAGCGGCGATCGTGATCGCCGGCGTGTGGTTCTGGACCTCCTCGCCGCGTGCCGACGCGGCTGCTCCGCAGACAACGGCAGCAGCGAAGGCCGAGCCGCTTCCCGCGGCGGCGGCAAAGCAGGCTGCCAAGGACGATGTCGAGACGACGGCCGCGCTGTCGAAGCGCGCCGATGCCACCCAGGCGGCGGCTCCTGCCGCGGCGCCCGCACCGGCCCCGATGCCGGCTCCGGTCGCAGCCGCGCCGAAATGCGCCAATCCCGACGGGCTCGGCGTCAGCCGTACCGTCGTGGTCGACACCACGGGCGGCCCGGGCTTCGGCTTCCTGCAGTACAAGCAGTATGACTTCCTGACCGACCATGAGGTGGTACTGACCTTCGACGACGGTCCGTGGCCGACCACGCCCGCCGTGCTCAAGGCGCTGGCAGACGAGTGCACCAAGGCGGTGTTCTTCCCGATCGGCCTGCACACCACCTATCACCCGGACATCCTCCGGCAGGTCGCCGCCGCCGGCCACACCATCGGCGCCCACACCTGGTCGCATGCGCATCTGGCGAGCAAGAAGATCACCGAGCAGCAGGCCAAGGACGAGATCGAGAAGGGTTTTAGCGCGGTGAAGCTGGCGCTGGGTGCCAACCCCGCCCCGTTCTTCCGCTTCCCGGCGCTAGCGCACACCCCGGCGACCACAGCCTATCTCGGCAGCCGCAACATTGCGATGTTCTCGGTCGACGTCGACTCCAACGACTTCAAGTCGAAGAGTTCGGACGAGGTGATCAACAACGTGATGACCAAGCTCGACAAGGAGCACAAGGGCATCATCCTGATGCACGATCTGCAGAAGCACACCGCGCAGGCGCTGCCGACGCTGCTGCGCAAGCTGAAGGCGGGCGGCTACAAGGTGGTCTGGATGAAGGCCAAGACCCAGATCGAGACGCTGCCCGAATACGACGCGATGATGGCGAAGACCGAGAAGCCGATCGCAACGGGCCGGCCGATCGGCAACGTCGTGCAGACCGTCGCCGAGTAACGCAGCGAACGCATTCAACACGCCCAACGCAAGGCGCCCCCGGATCCGATCCGGGGGCGCCTTCGTTTTCTGATCGCAGCCACCTTCTGCTGGTCCGATACGGCCGGACGACCTTGAAGGCCTATGCGCCTTCCAGAGTGGAACCATTGCGCCCGGCGGCTGCGGCTCCGACCAAAATATCGAAAACAACCCCATGCAAAGTAACCGCCGGGTGCCGGCTGAACAAAGAACAACTGCGCCCAAGAGGGCATCACATTCTGCTGCTAAGCAATTGCAACCAAATAATTTTACTTTGGGCCGGATCAATATGCCAATAGTGCACCAATAAGCTCAACCTGTCGACAAGCCGGAAAGATCGTCGGGATCGCTATCCTAGGCTTGAGTGGTTCACCGGCGGGCGTGATCACGCTACCAATAGGAGTCTCGCGATTCGTTGAGCCGTCGGTGGAGCGTGGTAAATGCCTTTTGTCGCCCAATCGAGAGGAAGCCCATACACACAACGCAAGTTCCGATCGGTTCTGGCAGTATTGTCCAGTCAGTCGAACCAACCTCGATCAAGCCGAACGACAACATAGAGCGGGCGCTCGGTGCGCAGGAGCGCGAACGATACCGCTCAGACCTTCGCACGCTTTCTCCCGACAAGCTTGAGGCGCTCTAAGAGATCGAGTGTGTAGATGCGATGAAGGAAGTTCAACGAGACAAAGGTTCGCGTTTTTTGCCTTGCCTTAGGTGGCTGCCGATTTATCACTACCGGCGAACAAACCAGCTTGCTCTAATGACGTCGACTCCATGAGTAACAATCATTAAAACCCGGCTAAACCAGAAAAATTACCAAACTCCGCCAAGTTCGTGCAATCATGGAGACGCTAATTCATGATCACAGCGGCTTTGGTAAGAATGAGTTTAGACCTACGATTTTCTCGCTTACGATTTTCTTGCAGGCATCCACCATGCTCTCTCGTAGATCCTTTTTAGCGGCCACGCCCATCGCGATTGCAACAGCGCGGTCCTCACCCGCATCAGCGGCGAACGATGTCGCGCCATTGTTAGATCTGAACCTATTCGATCGAAATGCGGCAATCGAGCATGCGCGTTCGTTGAACGGTCAATTGCGCTACTTTTCGCATGAGGTTTTCGGGGACCCCGCGGGCATCATCATTGAAGACGCTTCAACAAACGGCGTGGAGGATGCCGATTATGCACGCTCAGGAGATTACCCGGCGGGCTGGCGGATGCCGTCAGATCTTTTTCCTGTAAACTGCACCGCAAAATTCATTAAACATGCCGAGGGTCGAGGCTCAATTCGTCTGCGGGGTGCTGATGGCGGAGATTTCTACGTAGCGCTTGGATCCACTGAACACTTCCCAGTTAGGCAAGGTGAAACTCTAACCGGGTCAATTTCGGTTCGCCTGGCGGATGGAGACCCCTCAATATTAAAGGGCGTTTCGTTGCTGATTGTAGAAGAAGGCGGCGAAGCTGCTTCAGGGAATCCGGTTTCGGCAATTGCACCGGTTCAACAACTACAGACCGACAGAGATTGGTGGGTGCAGGTTCAAGCAGTGGCGAGGTCAAGCGGCTATGCTACTCTCGCTATAAAGGTCACAACTGCGGCCAAATTTGATATCACGCTCGATTTGAACTTTCCCCAATTGGAGAAGCGACCGTGGCGATCTACATTCTGTGCTGTTTCACGTGCAATCAATGATGTTTCGCTTTCCACATCGATTGATTATCTCTCTCTATCGGAACGCTCCCTAGTTATCACTGCGGATGCTCCGAGGGCCGTGGCGAACGCTACACTGTGGAACGAGTACGGAAATGACGACAACAGTATTCAGATCCAGTTGCGGGAGAGAATTCTTTACGCAAAAGTCGTTTCTAAAGGTACGCCCACCGAGATTCGTCTGGGCGTTATTCCTCCGCTTATGCGGTTTTCGGTCTGTCTGGTTATCGCCGCCGAGGGCATCAGCGCATCGCTAAACGGCAAGCGACCGACGTTTGCCGCGTGCGTCGTACCAAAAGGACTAACGATAGCGAAGCTGGGAAGCGGCGCGAACGGCAGCTGGAATTCGACTATAGGTCAAATCACACTCTTCAAAGGACGTGTCTTCGATGCCGAGATCAAGAGTCGACGCTATCAAGCATTTTATGACGATTTCGATCGAGCGGATAGTCGCTCAATCGGTCGCTCCCCAACGGGTCAAATGATCGAAAGAACCGGAAGCATCGAGACTGCAATAGTCCAACGGAAGTGGGTGGCTGACACTGGTGGACTAGCGCTAACGTTTGCGGGTTATGGCAAAGTCACGTTAGCTAATCCGCCTCGTTACCTTGGCGCCGTTTTGAATTGGACTAAAGGAATCTCTGGCGGAGCCGCTGGCTTAATCGCGGCAACTAACAATCTCTTAGACCCAACGGATGCCTTGCATACGTTGGTTTCAGACCGGGAAGGTATTTTTCAAACGATTGCAAACTCCAAAGTGGAAACGGCACTTACAACTTTCATCTATCCGATCGCAATGAGCCGCGATAACGAGACAGCTTACGGCGTAGCATTTTTGATCAGCTCAAGAGAGGACGCGGTGGTATTTGTCGGCCCCCAAGGCGATTTAGCTCGTCATAAGGACCTGAGCTACGCAAAAAGGCTGGGAAAGACCGCGGTTTTTGAACACTATTGGCATATGAGCCAAGCTCGGCCCGAATTTCACGCAGTGGCTGCGAATTGAATTTGATGGCGTAGTTCCGATCAGCTTCCTTCGACCCAATCTTGGGAGGAAGGCGGCCTATCCGGTTGAACTCACAAATTCCGGCGTGTCTCGCAATGAGGAGGCAGAGGACCCACATGAACATTGGTATGATCGATTGCTCCAAAGCTGTAGTTTTGTGATGCCGGCTCTCACCCCCATTCCTCAGGTTTGCCCTTGGTTAGGGCAGGCTGAAGCTGCGGCTGCGGCTAGCGCGATCACTTCTAACTGGATAACAGAAGGGCCAAACTGCACCCAGTTCTCTGAACGCTTGCGAACTCTGATTGGAGTGCCCTTTGGAGTGTTCGCGCCAAACGGAACATTGGCGTTGTCACTAGCTATGATGGCGATTGGTATCGGTCCAGGTGATGAAGTATTGGTTCCCGACATCACATTTATCGGATCTGCAAATGCAGTGATTCTCCTTGGGGCAACTCCTATTTTCGTCGACGTTGAGCCGGAGACGTTTCAGATTGACTTAACTCACGCTCAGAGCCTGGTAAGCGGCTCTACGCGCGCGATCATGCCTGTACACCTGTACGGAGCCGCGTGCGACATGACATCCATCGTCGCGTTTGCCCGGCATCATAATATCTGTGTCGTCGAGGACGCGGCTCAAGGCATCGGCGTCTCCCACCGCGAGCGACATGTAGGTGGCATTGGCGATGTCGGATGTTTCTCTTTTTTTGCAGACAAGACCATAACAACTGGGGAAGGCGGTTTCGTTGTTTGCAAAGACGAACCGACGTACGACCGCTTACGTTATTTTCGAAACCAGGGCAGATTTACCGCAGGAACTTTTGAGCATCCAGCAATTGGGTATAATTTCCGGATTACCGACGTGCAGGCGGCGATTGGGCTCGTCCAACTGGACAAGCTTGACGAAATCATCCGTCGCAAACGCGCAATTCACGCTTGGTATGAGGCAGATTTGAAGGACATCGATGAGGTTCGGTTACTCGGTCCCGCGCCCCACGGAACGCATGTTCCATTTAGGTGCGTGTTAGTCGCCACTCGTGCGCGTGCTTTGATGGCCCACTTAGAAGCCTGCCAAGTGCAGTCGCGTAGTTTCTTTTATCCAATGCACAAGCAGCCTTGTTTCGCATCGTACTTCGCGGATAAAGATTCATCTCCTTCGTTGCGGGATGCCGACTATCCGAATTCGACCTACGGTTATGAACATGGGCTCTGTTTGCCCGTATATCCCACGTTGCTGCGTGAACAGGTAACGTACATAACCACTGAAATTGCCCGATTTTATCGCAAGGCCGCCTAGAGCATGATTGGTTCATGTTGAAGCGTATCCGGCGTTTGCGATGTAGTTGGCGCATTCCTGGGGCGTGAAGCAGTTGAGTAGAGCGCCGATGCGCATCCAGGTTGCTTCGACGGTTCGCTCGGCAGCTTTTCGGAGCAAGGTCTTGAGCTTGGCGAAGACCTGCTCGATCGGATTGAGATCCGGGCTGTAGGGCGGCAAGAAGAACAACTTTGCGCCGGCGGCGCGGATGGCGCGACGGACGGTCTTGCCTTTGTGACTGCCGAGGTTGTCGATGATGACAATGTCGCCA
>NZ_LFIP02000017.1 GCF_001189235.2 Bradyrhizobium embrapense | reverse complement strand
GGGCGGAAAGCTTCATGAAGACCCTCAAGCAAGAGGAGGTCGACGGCCAGACCTACCGCGATGCGCAACAGGCCAGAAATGCGATCGGCGCCTTCATCGAAGAGGTATACAMTCGTCAACGGTTGCACTCGGCTTTGGCCTACCGGCCGCCAGCCGAGTTCGAGGCAAATTTACCGCATGGCGGGGCTGCTGCGCAGCAGCCCCGCCATGCGGCCCTAACCCGTCAACCCGCCGTGCCGCTTCAAGCGGCCGGCACCTGTCCCTGATTTACCGTGTCTCACATCAGGGGTGCAGTTCAAGGGACCGTCCCGGATTTCGCTTCGCTGCATCCGGGCTACGGAAAATAGTCTGCGAGACTACCGCATCCCCGGCATCGCGGCATCCGCGGCCGGCTGGGTGCGGCCACCGCCGCGCATCCGCGCCAGCAGCTCCGCGGTCGGCCAGGAATCCGCCGGCAGGCCGTATTTGATCTGCATTGCCTTGATCGCGCTGCGGCTCGCCTGGCCGAGCGCGCCGTCGATCTTGCCGACGTCGTAGCCGGCGCGCGCCAGCAGCGACTGCAGCTCCTTGATCTCGCCAAACGGCAGTTGCGCCACCGGCGCATGCGGCCGCTGCATCGGCGGTGCGCCGGCGATGCGGCCGGCGAGATAGCCGGCGGTGGTCGAGTAGATCAGCGAGTTATTCCACTCGGTATACGCCGCGAAGTTGGGGTAGGCGAGGAACGCCGGACCCATCCGGCCCATCGGCAGCAGCAGCGAGGCCGGCATCTCGTCGTTCGGCAGCGCCTTGCCGTCGGTCAAGGTGACGCCGAGCGCTGCCCATTTCGAGCGCGGCAGCTTGATGGTGAGGTCGGCCTGGTCCCAAGGAAAGTTCGCGGCCTGCGGCACGCGCACCTCCTGCAGCCACGGCTCGCCGCGCCGCCATTTCAATCCGTTGGCGATGTAGTTCGCGGTCGAGCCGATCACGTCGGGGCCGCTGGCGAGCAGGTTGCGATGGCCGTCGCCGTCATAGTCGACCGCATAGTTGAAGTAGTGCGTTGGCAAGAATTGCGTCTGACCGAGCTCGCCGGCCCATGAGCCGATCATCTCGTCGGGCGAGAGGTCGCCGCGCTCGATGATCTTCAGCGCCGCGATGGTCTCGCTTTGGAACATCTCCGAGCGGCGGCAATCATAGGCCAGCGACACCAGCGATTTCAACGTCGGCAGATTGCCCATCTGAGCGCCGAAATCGCTCTCCAGTCCCCAGAACGCGGCGATCACCGCCGGCGGCACGCCATACTCCTTCTCGGCGCGCGCGAACGCGGCCGCATAGGTCCGGATGTATTGCTGGCCCTGCTGCATTCGGTAGTTCGCGGCCATGCGGCCGGCGAATTGGGTGAAGATCTGCCCGAACACGCGCTGGCCGCGGTCGCGGTTGACGATACCCTGGTCGTAAACCAGGTAAGGCGCGGCCTCGGCGATCGTGCGCTGCGAGACGCCGGCAGCGACCGCCTTCTGCTTCAGATCGGTGAGGAAGCGATCGAAGCTCTGCCCATTATGGCAGGACGCAGCCCTCGGCGATGCCACCGCGGCCGGCCGCGCCCTGGCCGGGGCCGGCCCAGCGGAATTGGGCAGCAGCTGCTGCGCCAGGGCGGTCGTCGAGAGCGCCAGCGCTGCCGCAAACACAGCGATCACGATCGGGGCGCGGGGGGAAGATGCTGGCATCGATATCACCGGCTTGAATAGGGGCATAAGACCTGCCCTGCATACACCAGGGCGACACCGGGCAACAACGGGGGCGCCCCCGTTTGACCAATTGGGCTTCGGCAGAGTGAGTCGTCGCCGCTATGATCGGCAGATGATTCGCGGGCAGGGGTGTTGGCGGATCGATCACGCCCGGAGGGACCCATGTGGAGTTTTCTCGAGCGTCTGTTGGATTCGTCGACGTTTTCGCCACACGGCATCTGCCTGTTGTGGGAGCCGGAGCTGATCTGGCTGCACGTGATTTCAGACGCGATCATTGCCGCTTCGTATTTCTCGATCCCGTTTGCGCTGGCGATCCTCGTCTCCAAGCGGCGCGACTTCCAGTTCGGCTGGATGGCCTGGCCGTTCGCTGCCTTCATCCTCGCCTGCGGCCTCACGCATGTGTTCTCGATCTACACGCTGTGGGTGCCCATCTACGGTCTCGAAGGAATAGTCAAGGCGCTCACCGCCGTCGCCTCGATCTTCACCGCGGTGCTGCTCTGGCCGCTGATCCCGAGAATGCTCGCGATCCCGACCGAGGCACAGCTGCGCGAGGCGCATGTCGCGCTCGCCGAGGAGGGCCGGCAGCGCCAGCGCTCGGAAGTCCTGCTCGAGCGTTTCCGCGAGGCCGAGGTCAATGAGAGCAAGATCCGCCAGGCGCAGAAGATGGAAGCGGTCGGCCAGCTCACCGGCGGCATCGCGCACGACTTCAACAACATCCTCACCGTCATCACCGGCACCATCGATATCCTGGCCGAGGCGGTCACCCATAATCGCCAGCTCACCGAGATCACCAGTCTGATCCGCGATGCGGCCGAGCGCGGCGCGTCGCTGACGCGGCATCTGCTCGCCTTCGCGCGCAAGCAGCCGCTGCAGCCGAGCGACGTCGACGTCAATGCGTTGATGGTCGACACCATCGAGCTGCTGCGGCCGACGATCGGCGACCATGTCGATATCGATTTCCGGCCGATGCCCGATCTGCCGCGCGCGCTGGTGGATTCCAACCAGCTCGTCACCGCGATCATCAATCTCGCGCTGAATGCGCGCGACGCGATGCCGAAGGGCGGCCGGCTGCGGATCGAGACCCGCACGGCCGAGCTCAAGCCATCAGACGTGCACGGCCATGACGGGCTCGCTGCCGGCGACTATGTCGCGATCGCTCTGATCGACAATGGCCAGGGTATCGCGGAACCCGATCTGGCAAAAGTGTTCGAGCCGTTCTTCACCACCAAGGACGTCGGCAAGGGCACCGGCCTCGGGCTTTCCATGGTCTACGGCTTCGTCAAGCAGTCCAACGGCCACATCGCGCTCGACAGCGAGGTCGGGCGCGGCACCAGGGTCATGCTCTATCTGCCGCGCGCGGCGGAGCTCTCGCCGGCCGCCGTACCCGAGCGGCGGCAGCCTGAGGCACGCGGCGCGCAGGAGATCGTGCTCGTCGTCGAGGACGACAGATTGGTGCGCTCCTACGTACTGACCCAGATCGAGAGCCTCGGCTACACGACGTTGTCGGCCAACAATGGCGGCGAGGCGCTCGCCGTGCTCGACAGCGGCGCGCCGGTCGATCTGTTGTTCACCGACGTCATCATGCCCGGCGCGATGAACGGACGCGACCTTGCCACCGAGGCGCAGAAACGGCGCCCCGGGCTGCGCGTGCTGTTCACGTCGGGCTACACCGAGAACGCCATCGACCAGGACGGCAAGCTCGAGCAGGGCATCCTGTTCCTGGCAAAGCCCTACAGCCGCGCCCAGCTCGCCCGCATGCTGCGTGTCGCGCTGCGCGAGGAGGAGACCGCGCGCGCCCAGGAGCCGGCGGAGTAACGAGGGCTACCGATTGCCTCCGCACATGACCAATCGTTAATCCCCGCCGCGTCGCTGCGACGCACGCCTTCCCCTTGCGGCTTTGGCCGCAAAATCCCTACCTCAGCGGCGTCAGTTGTGGCAGCATTCCGCTCGCCGTGAGGGAACAACGATGAATTATTTCCGCACCGCGCTCCTGCTTGCCGGTCTCACTGCGCTGTTCATGGGGGTCGGCTATCTGATCGGCGGCGGCACCGGCGCCGTGATCGCGCTGATCGTTGCTGCTGCGACAAATCTGTTCACCTACTGGAACTCCGATCGCATGGTGCTGTCGATGTACGGCGCCCATCAGGTCGATGCGCGTTCGGCGCCGGACCTCTACAATCTCGTCGCCGAGCTCGCCCAGCGCGCCGGCCTGCCGATGCCGCGCGTGTTCGTGATGGACGAGGCGCAGCCGAACGCGTTCGCGACCGGCCGCAACCCGGAGAACGCCGCGGTTGCCGTCACCACGGGCTTGATGCAGCAGCTCAGCCGCGAGGAGCTCGCAGGCGTGATCGCGCACGAGCTCGCGCATATCAAGCATCACGACACGCTGACCATGACGATCACGGCGACGATCGCCGGCGCGATCTCGATGCTCGCGCAGTTCGGCATGTTCTTCGGCGGCAACCGCAACAACAACGGGCCCGGCATCGTCGGCTCGATCGCGATGATGATCCTGGCGCCGCTCGGCGCCATGCTGGTGCAGATGGCGATCAGCCGCACCCGCGAATACGCCGCCGACAATTATGGCGCGCGCATCGTCGGCCAGCCGATGTGGCTGGCGTCCGCGCTCGCGAAGATCGAGAATGCCGCGCATCAGGTGCCGAACATGGAAGCCGAGCGCAATCCGGCCACCGCGCACATGTTCATCATCAACCCGCTGTCGGGCCACGGCGTCGACAATCTGTTCGCCACCCATCCCTCGACCGCGAACCGGATCGCCGCGCTGCAGCAGCTCGCCGCCGAGCTCGGCACCCAGACCGCGCCGCGCCCCGCCGGCGCGGGCTACCCGCCGCGTAGCCCATGGGGCGGTGCCTCGGGCCAGCACGGGCCGTGGGGTTAGGGCGGGGTGAGTAGCGGCCGCAAAGGCGACGTGCTCCCTCGCCCCGTTCTTACCGGGTCGAGACGAGCGAAGCTCGCTCTTAGAGGTTGGGATGAGGGGCTGTCTCCGCGAATTCGGTGACAGCTGTATTTGCGGAGGCTCCCCCTCACCCGGAAACGCATCTAACGATGCGTCATAACCGAAGCTCCGCTTCGGCGTTCTTGAGAACGGCCGCCGAAGGCGGCCTATGCCTCTCCCCGCACGCGGGGCGAGGTGAAGCGCAGCACCGCTACGCGCTCGCTGCGTCCAGCCGCTCGACCTGCGCCTTGCTCAGCTCGAGCTTCGCCGCCGCGACCAGCGTTGCGACCTGCTCGGGCTTGGTGGCGCTGGCGATCGGTGCGGTGATGCCGGGCTTCGCCATCAGCCAGGCCAGCGCGACCGCGGCCGGCTCGGCGCCGGTCTCCGCGGCGACCTCGTCGAGGCCGGCGAGGATGCGCATGCCGCGCGGGTTCATGTATTTCGGGATGCTGCGCGTGCCGCGTGGGCTCTTGGCGAAGTCGCTCTCCGAGCGGTATTTGCCGGTCAGGAATCCGGCGGCGAGGGAGAAGAACGTGATCACGCCGACGTCATTCTCGACACAGACGCGTTGCAGCGCGCCCTCATAGCTCGACCGCTCTGCCAAGCTGTATTCGGGCTGCATGCTCTCATAGCGTGGCAGCCCATTCGCCTTGGAAATATCCAGCGCGCTCTTGAGCCGCTCGGCCGAAAAATTCGAGGCGCCGATCGCCCTGACCTTGCCGGCCTTGATCAGTCTGTCGTAGGCCGCGAGCGTCTCTTCCTGCGGTGTCGTCTCATCATCCTTGTGGGACTGGTAGAGGTCGATGCGGTCGGTCTGCAGCCGGCGCAGCGAGTCCTCGACGGCGCGGGCGATGTAGTCCGGCTTCAGCCCGATATTGCCGCCGCCCATGTCCATGCCGACCTTGGTGGCGAGGATGATGCGGTTGCGGTTGCCGCGCGCCTTCATCCATTTGCCGATGATCGTCTCGGACTCGCCGCCGTGATGACCCGGCACCCAGCGCGAATAGACGTCGGCCGTATCGAGGAACGTCAGTCCATGTTCCAGCACGGTATCGAGCAGCCGGAAGGACGCAGCCTCGTCCACCGTCCAGCCGAACACATTGCAGCCGAAGCAGAGGGGAGGGACGGTGAGGCCGGAGCGGCCGAGCGCGCGATGCTTCATGCGTGTTCTTTCTCTTGTTCTTAACGGGAGGCGCGGGAGACTGAGGCAGATCGGCCTTGATTGCAAGGCGCTGGCTGCGGATTGCGCTTCTGTTTCCGGGCGGTTGCGACCAGAGCCAGTCGCAAGCCGCAACGCTGCTCGCCAGCCTGGTGAGCAACGTTGCGTGTCGTTTGTCACCGAATCCGTCAGCACTCCATGGTCGGGTTGCCGATGGATGACCGCGCAGACCTCGTTGGCTACTTGCGCTCGACGAATATCGCCTTGCAGTCGTCGCCGCTGATGTTCTCGGCGGTATGGGAGACCACGATCGGTCCGGCAAACGGCGTGCCCACCTTGCTGGGGCTGTCCCGTGTGGTGCCGTCGGCATTGTGCAGGCGAATGGTGCAGTCGGTCAGCGGATAGACCACGAAGGGCACCGGGTGGGAATGCGGCTTGTCCGTCGTTCCCTTCTTCCAGGTCGCGGCGATGACGCGGAAATTCTGATCCTCGAAGATGACCTTGTAGGTGTCGGGATCGCCTTGATAGCTCGGCGGAGCGTCCGCAGCCGCCGTCGCGGAGACCGCCGCGAACAATCCAACAATTGAAAAGCCAAATGCACGGAAAGTCATGTCTGAAAACTCCTAGTTCAATCGGGCTACACGCTCGGCAATGAGCGCGGGTGACACTTACCACAGGACGTTTATCGCCACGAGACCTGGTGCGTCTTGCCCGCCGAGGCGTCGTGCTGCATGCGTTAGGCGCCGCCCTCCGAGACATCCGGCCGTGTTCGCTCGCCCGTCAGGTCAGGCGGGCTGCCCTTCACGGTCGGTTATGACAGGGTGTTTTTTCCGAAGCCGCGAAACGCAATTTCATTTGCCTGTCATTTGATGTAGATTGCGGAGCGAGCTGCCACCGGTTACGCCGAAATCCGGAGAATGAGCGGCAGCGCTCATGGCCATCGGCAGGCCTTACGGTCTCAATTTTCAGTACGAAAAACCTTCTGCCTGGGTCACGCCCGGGTGACTGTCTGTTTTCATGTTCAGCCAAATGGAGCGATTGCCATGCACTTCTGCTTCTCAGGTGAATACACCCCGCGTTCTATCAACAACATTCTGGAAAACCCCGCGACCAATCGCTACGAGGCCGCCAAGAAGCTGATCGAGTCGGGCGGCGGCAAATTGATTTCGATGTACAGTACGGCGATTGACGGCCCCGGCGTGATGGTGATCTTCGACGTGCCGGATCCGAACGTGGCACCTGCCATTGCCGGCGTAGTCGTGGCGGCCGGTGCCATGCAGAACGTGAAGCTGGTCCGGCTGTTCACGCAGGACGAGATCAAGGTGGTGCGTCAGCACGCGGGCAAGCTCAAGGCTGCCTATTCGCCGCCCGGTAGCTAACGGGCGGGCGATCAAAAACGACGCAGAATGATCTGACCACCGCTGTCACTCTCGCGCGGCGGCGCTTCGCAGCGTCCCGCGCGGAGGCGAGGGCCGTTCCGCGCCGCTGATCCGGGGCGCGGTCAACGGCGGGTAGTCGCTCGGGCGGATGTCGCGCGCGCATGCTGGCTCGCATAGCCCCGGCCGGCTGTGCCGTCGCACGACGTCCGCCGCCCTCGTTCGATATGTCCTCGGCGCGGCGATTCCGGCACCCGCGCCACCACCGCTCACGAGGGCAATCATGGAAAGTCATCGTTTCACGTTTCGATGCATCGACCGACTGTCTTTTGCTCGAAGCGTTCTCGCGCACGTCTCGTTCGGCGGGTCTTCATCCATCCTTGAGTACGGTGTATGTACAGACATTGCCTGCAAGCGATTTGCGTGACGACGTTGAAGGGCGGGGTTGGGGTTTGAGGGGGCATCACTTGGTTTCGATCCTGGGCGCGGCTCCGACGGCGCGCGCGAAATTGCTTGTCCGCATTGTCCGGCTGGCCTGCGGTATCGCGATCGGCTGGGCTTTCAATGGCGTTACGCCGGGCGGGGCTGCGGCTCAGGTGCCATTCTCCCCATTTCAACCGGCGCGACAGATCGAAGCGGCGAAGCCGCTGGCGCGTGACGTCACCGGCCCGCCAGCCGTCAGCCAGCGACTCGACGGCACCGCCTTCTTTGTCGACGACCTCGGACATATGCTGACCGCGCGGCATGCGGTCGTAGACTGCGCCCGCATCATCGTCAGCAAGGAGGGCAGGTCGATTGCAGCGCGCGTGGTGGCGCTTGCCGCGAGCGACATTGCATTGATCAAGGTGCCCCGCACGCTGGGTCTCGCAGCGGTGTTCCCGCGCGTAAGCACGTCCGCCGCCAACGACATGGTGTTTGCCGAGGCCTATGAGCGCCTGAAGCCGATGCTGGCGCATGCTGGTCGCTCGGCAATGCGTTCGTCGACGCCACGCTGCGCGATCCCGAGCACCTCGTGCTGCGCTCGAATGTCACCTTCGGCACCAGCGGAGCGCCGGTGCTGGATTCCCGCGGCCTCGTCGAAGGCGTGGTAAGCCGCAGGACCACGATCGATCGCGTGCTGGCGGTGGATGCCGCGCACGCCAAATCCTTTCTTGGCGCGCATGGTGTGCGCTTCCAGGAAGACGACCGGCCGCAGATGAGCGGCACTGCGTCCCGCGCGCATCGCGCCGCCAGCATCTCGGCGCGCGTCACATGCCTGCAACAATGAGCGACTAGTTGCTGCGTTGTCCTGTCAGCCGGCTGTCCGCGGTCAACCCTTGTCGAGAACCATGCTCATCTTGCGGGGCACGCTCGTGCTCTCGTTCGGCCTCTTGATCCTGTCCCCAGCGCCGGGCCACGCTCAGGACGCCAATTTTCGCAATCCCGAACAGGCGCCGCCGTCATGGGCCCAGTTTGCCAAGCTGGTCAAATACCGGTTCGAGGAGTGGATCGCCGCCGATGAGACGGTTGCCAATCGCTTCCGGAACTGGGTCATCGAGCATTCCGGCAAGGAGAACGGGCCGCCGCCGACGCTCGTGGTGCGGGCCTGGCTCAACCCGGATGGCACCGTCGAGCGCGTCACCTTTCCGGCCTTCGATGACGCAGGTGCGACCGAGGACCTGCGCACCATCCTGAAGCGCGGCAATGTCGGCGAGGCGCCACCGCCGGAAATGTTGCAGCCGCTCAACCTGCGCTTCTCGCTCAACCTGCGCAAACCCTGAGCTGTTCACTTGGGCTTTTCCTCGTCATTCCGGGGCTCGCGAAGCGAGAGCCCGGAATCCATCGATCCGCGCGTTGTGCGGCATGATCGATTCCGGGTTCGCGCCTAGGGCGCGCCCCGGAACGACGTGGGAGTGCCGTAACGGCGAGTTCCGTTTACAATGCCTGCCGCGACGTATCGGTCCTTGCTTCCGCCGGGACGACGCATGGGGTGAACACCATGGCCAAACAACCGTCTGAACGTTCGCGACGCGCGTTCATCGCCGTTGCCATCGCAGCAATTCCCGCGGCACTTCTGCCGCGACCTGCCGCAGCCTCCGACAAAATGACAAAACCTCAGGCGGAATACCAGGACACGCCGAACGGCATCTACTCCTGCGGCCTGTGCACGCTGTTCGTCGCGCCCGACGGCTGCAAGGTGGTGGACGGCGCCATCAGCAAGGACGGCTGGTGCAAGGCGTTCGCCGCGGTGGATTGATCTTTACAGCTCCCGCGCATTGGAGAACGCGAACGACGACACCCGCCGCGTGGTCTCGTCCAGGATCAGGGTGCGCGTGATCGGCGGCTCGGCGCGCTGGCTGCAATTCTCGCGCTCGCAGAGCCGGCAGTTGACGCCGATCGGCGTGCCCTCGACCTTCTCCAAATCCATGCCGGTCGCATAGACGAGCTTGGCCGCATGACGGATTTCGCAGCCGAGCCCGATCGCAAAGCGCGGCTGCGGCTGCGGATAGGGCGCCACCGGCCGCCGCACCGTCTGCGCGATCGAGAAATAGCGCGTGCCGTCCGGCAGCTCGATCACCTGGCTGAGCAGGCGGTCGGGCATGTCGAAGGTCGAATGCACGTTCCAGAGCGGGCAGGTGCCGCCGAATTTGGAGAACGGGAAGGTGCCGGAGGAAAACCGCTTCGACACGTTGCCGGCGTTGTCGACCCGCAGCAGGAAGAATGGCACGCCGCGCGCGTTCGGCCGCTGCAGCGTAGTGAGGCGGTGGCAGACCTGCTCGAAGCCGGCATTGAAGCGCTGCGCCAGCACGTGGACGTCGTAGCTCAAGGCTTCCGCCGCGGAATGAAATGCCTGATAGGGCATCATCGCGGCCGCCGCGAAATAATTGGCGAGCGTGATGCGGTACAGCCGGCGCGCGGTGTCGTCGAGCGGGCCGGCGCGGCTGACGATGGCGTCGATCGCAGCGCCGCATTCGACGAAGCCGATCTGCAGCGCGAGCTGGAAGCTGCGTCCGGCACTGTCGACCAGTTCGGAGATCAGGATCTGCCGGCGATGGCGGTCGAAACGGCGCAGCGTCTCGCGCATCACGTCGACCGGCATGACGCGGGCGACGATCGAATGCTTTTCCCGCAACCGCGTGGCGAGCGCCGTGAACAGGCCTTCGGTCGGCACGTTGAGCTCGTCGCGCAAACTCTCCGCCGCGGTCTCGAGCTCCGGAAAATAATTGCGGTTGGCCTCGATCAGGTCGCGCACCCGCTCGATCGGGTTGGCGTCGAACTGCGAGCCTTCGCGATCAGCCATCTGCGCGGCGACCAGCGTCTCGCCGCGACGCGCCTCGGTATAGGCGGCATAGAGCCGCTGCAACGCATGCGTCACGCCGGGGCAGAGCTCGGCGAGGTCGCGCAGCTCCTGTTTCGGCAGATCGATCTGGCGGAACAAGGGATCGGAGAAGATCTCGTTGAGTTCGGCGAAGAAGCGGTCCTCGTCGGCGGTGGCGAGGTCGCGCAGATCGAGGTCGTAGGTCTCGGCCAGTCGCAACAGGATTTGCGCGGTCACCGGGCGCTGGTTGCGCTCGATCAGGTTGATGTAGGACGGCGAGATGCCGAGTCCCTCGGCGATCTGGGTCTGCGACAGCCCCAATTGCTGACGGATTCGCCGGAACCGCGGACCGACGAACAGCTTCTTTCCGGACTCGCCCGGCATGGCAGCCTTCTTGACCCGTATTGTGACAAAATTTACAAATCGACATTTATTACAAGTTCAGATGTTACATGACATCACCAATAAAAGACAAGCCATCTGTACGAACTTCCCGTTTTCGCGTTTATCTCCTGACACGCACTTCGCGATGCTTTGTCAAGAATGTCGGTACAGCGAGCGAGCGCGAGGATCAGAATTTCGGGCAGCTGAGCAAAGGCAGCAGGATTTTAGAGGAGACTGATGATGAGCAAGGGCAGCAATTTCTGGGTGATCGGCGGCGAGTTCGGCTCGATGAACTTCCACAAGCTCGTCGAAGGCTCCGCCCAGGTCCGTGGTCCGTTCAAGACCCGCAAGGAAGCCGAAGAGTGCTGGAAGGAAGTCTCGGAAGAGAGCCGCCACAAGGCCGGCGTGCGCTTCTCGATCGTCGAGGAGCCGTCGCGGGTTTCGGCCTGACGCCAGAATTATCTGAGCTAAGAAACGTCCAAGGACGGCGGCCCCATCCGGTTCATCCGGGTGGGGTCGACCGCTTTGGGACGGCGCCGGGAACTTTCAGCTGGGGATAAGTGGTCACCTAAGTGCTTGGGAACCAACGTCCTTTGCGGACGCCATGGTTGCTGATAGGTTAATGAGTGAGGCAACCCGTCAGCACGAGGCCGTAAGGCATGTCCGATCCGCAGAACACCGGCAGCGAGGCGCGCGAGATGCGGCCGACGCTGCGAGAGGCGCTGCGGCGGGCGCGGATCGAGGCGGCCGATCGCACCGGGGTCGTGGTCGAGTTGCGCGACGCCGAGGTGGCGCGGCTTGAGATCCTCAACGATGCGCTCGATCCGCTGTTCGCGCAGGTGCCCGAGAAGATCGATCTGTTCGACCGCGGCATCAGCCAGGGCGAGACGCCGCGACTGTGGATCGACGTCGTCGCCCACGTGCTGATGGGCCGCGACAAGCGCATCTATCGCTTCGTGCAAGACACGAGGTTCGGTCGCATCGTGCTCGCCGAATCGCACGATGTGCCCGTGATCGTCGATGCGGTCACCGACTATGTCGCGCGGCGCCTGATCGAGCGCGAGCACGCGATGGTGGCAACGCCGCTTCCGGTTGCCGAGCCGCCGGCACCCCCGCCCGTGCCGGTGGTGGCGCCGAAGCGCCGCGGCGGGGTCGGTATGTTCGTGCTCGGCTTCATCCTGGGCGCGCTGGCGCTGTTCGGCTTCGCGCTGCTGGCGAGTTCGCAGAACTTTTAGCCGCTGACCGGCGGGGGGCATCGTGGTCATAACACCCGCCTCGGCATTTTTCGGCGTGCTCGCCGCGGCCGCGGTGGTCGGGAGCGCCGTGCTGTTCGGCAAATGGCAGACGCTGCGGCGCGCCGAATATATCCGCACCTTCAAGTGGCCGGCGGGCCTGCTGGCCCGGCTCGAGAGGCATCACCCCGGCTTCGCCCGCAAGGACAGCGCGCTGGTCTCGCGCGGCTTGCGCCAGTTCTTCCTCGCTCATCTGATGAGCGGCAAGCGTTTCGTCTCGATGCCGTCGCAGGCGGCCGACGACCTCTGGCACGAATTCATTCTCTACACCCGCGAATACGACGCGTTCTGCCGCCGCGCCTTCGGATCCTTCCTGCATCACACGCCCGCGGTCGTGCTGGTGAAGGAGCAGCGCCGGAGCAATGAGGGGCTGCGGCGGGTCTGGTGGTACTGCTGCAAATACGAGAACATCGATCCGGTCCGGCCGACGCGGCTGCCGCTGCTGTTCGCGCTCGACGCCAAGCTGAACATCGCGAACGGCTTCATCTACCACACCGACTGCGAAGCGCTGCGCCGCAGCGGCATCAGCGGCAGTAGTCCCTATTGCGGCGGCGATTTCTCGGATTCGTCGATCGACGGATCGTCGGCCGGATTCGGCGATGCCGGCAGCGATGGAAGCAGCGGCGGCGATGGTGGCGACGGCGGTGGTGACGGTGGAGGTGGCGGCGACAGCGGAGGTGGCTGCGGCGGTGGTTGTGGCGGCGGCGGGGGCGGGGACTAGCTGTTAGGACAACCGCACTTGCTTCAGCTCGCGAATGCCGTCGTGCGCGCCGAGGCCGCGCACGGTCTGCTCGCAGCGCCAGCCATTGCCGTCGCGCTCGATCGAGAACAGATTGTAGGCCGCCGCCGGATAATGCTTGCGCGCCAGCGCCGATGCGGACGGCACGCCGATCGCCGGGATCTTGCGCTCGGGGCCGTCGAACCACATCGTCGAATGGATGTGGTCATGGCCATGCAGCACCAGCTCGACGCCGTGCTGCTTGAGCAGCGCCAGCAGCTGATGCGAATCGGTCAGCCGCTTGGCGCGCCCGTCGGAGTGCAGCGGGTGATGCACCAGCAGGACGCGGAAGGCATCCTCCCGCGACAGCCGCGCCAGGATCGTATCGAGCGCGCCGAGCTGCGCGTGGCCGAGCCAGCCGGTCGCCATCAGCGGCGGCGTCGGCACTGCCGAGGAGACGCCGATCAGCGCCACCGGGCCGCGCCGGCGCACGAACGGAAAATGCGTCGCCGCGCCATCGGCGTCGCCGCGCAGATAGTCGCCGAAATGACTGACGAAGCGATGCCGGGTCGCGCGCACATAGGCGTCGTGATTGCCGGGGACCACGGTGACGTCGGCGGAGCCGCCGACACCTTCGAGCCATTGCCGCGCCGGATTGAACTCGGCATCCAGCGCCAGATTGACGAGGTCGCCGGTCACGGCGACGTGGTCCGGCTGCTGCGCCTGCATGTCCGACACCAGCATGTCGAGCACGTCGCGGCGATGATATTTGTGACGGTTGCGCGTCCAGTTCAGGTAGCCGAAGGCGCGCTTGCCGGCGAGATCGCGCAGCCGCGCCGCCGGCAGCGGCGGCAGATGCGGATCCGACAGATGCGCGAGGCGGAACGCCGCCATCACGCGATTCCCTTCGGATTGTCGGTGAAAAGTGGCCGGCCACCGGTCATGTCGTGCTATCCCGAACGTGCTGCCCTGTATTGGCAAGAGCTGCGCAGCCGCGCAAGGATCAAAGCAGGGATCAACCACCATGATGTCGAGGGTTCAGTGACGGTCCTTGAGGATTTGCGCAGGCGCTGCGAACCGCAGATCAGGCGGGTGTTTCATTTCTACTGGCGCCTGGCCCGCGGCATGACGCTCGGGGTCCGCGCCGTCGTGCTCGACGCCGACAACAAGGTATTCCTGGTCAAGCACAGCTATGTCCATGGCTGGTATCTGCCCGGCGGCGGGGTCGAGGTTGGTGAAAGTTTTATCGATGCGCTGCGGCGTGAGCTGGAGGAGGAGGGGCGGATCGAGCTTGCCGGCGAGCCGGTGCTGCACGGCATCTTCCACAACAGCCACGTCTCGCCGCGCGATCATGTCGCGGTCTATGTCGTCAGGACGTACCGGCAGGACCGCCTGCCGGGGCCGAATCGCGAGATCGTGGCCTGCGGCTTCTTCGATCCGGCCGATCTGCCTGACGACACCACCCCCGGTACGCGGCTGCGGATCGCTGAGGTGCTCGACGGCAAGCCGCCGCCGGCCACATGGCGGTGATGGACCGCGCCCGCGCCAGATGCTATCCCGCGCCCCACAATGACCGAACTGTCCCTGACCATCCTGCCCGAGACCCCGAAAGACGCCCAGGCGATCGAGCGCCTGCACGAGCGCACCTTTGGGCCCGGTCGCTTCGCGCTCAGCGCCTACCGGCTGCGCGAGCATGTCGATCATCTGCTCGATGTCTCCTTCACGGCGCGGATCGGCACGCTGCTGGTCGGTTCGGTGCGTCAGCTGCCGGTGTGCATCGGCGATACGCCGGCTTTGATGCTCGGGCCGTTGACGGTCGAGCCGCCGTTTCGCAGCCGCGGCGTCGGCCGCGCGCTGCTCGAACGCGCGATCAACGACGCCCGCGCCAAAGGCCATCGTCTGATCGTGCTGGTCGGCGACGAGCCGTATTATGCGCGGGTCGGCTTCAAGCCGGTCCCGAAGGGACGGATGACGATGCCCGGCCCGGTCGACTACAGTCGCCTGCTTGTCATGGAACTGGTCGACGGCGCCTTCGAGGGGGTATCCGGGCCGATCCAGCCGGACTGGAGCAAGGCGATCTGACATTGCTGCGAGCAATGGCGGAACGGTTGCGCGCACTCGGAAACTGAAGCACAGTTGAAGCAAGCGCCGGGACAAGACCGGCGCATGTCATATCAACAGGGAGAGTGCGCGCCATGATCAAGGTCAGTGTGATGTATCCGAACAATCCAGGCGCACGCTTTGATCACGAGTATTACCGCGACAAGCACATGCCGCTGGTGAAGGCGCGCCTCGGCGACGCTTGCAAATATTACACCGTCGACAAGGGCCTCGCCGGCGGCGCACCGGGGACGCCCGCGACCTATGTCGGAATGTGCCACATCTTCTGCGACTCGGTTGAGGCCTTCGGGGCCGCCATGGGCAAGCACGCCCAGGAGATCATGAGCGACATCCCGAACTACACCGATCTGCAGCCGGTGATCCAGATCAGCGAAGTCGTCGTCGGTCACTGAAACGGCGCGACCGTCAAGGCACCATCCCTCTGCCGCTGATGGCAGAGGGATACGCTTGTCTCAGAACTTCAAATTGGCAAAGGCCCGCACGCCGAGGCCCGGCATCAGCACCTCGTCCTTGGTATAGGACACCGAGTTGCGGATGTTCTGGTTGAGCAGGTTGTTGCCGACCAGGCCCAGCGTCATCTCGCGCGCGCCGATCCATGACTGACTGAGCTTGGTGTTGTAGGTGATCTCCGCGTTCAAGAGATTGTATCCTGCGGTCGGGGTCTCGCCGATCACGGCGATGTCGTTCTGCGCGAAGGCGTGCACCAGGTTGATGCGGGTGAACCAGTTGCTGTCGCGCCAGTACACGCCGCCGCCGAGCCGCACCGGTGGAATCCGCGGCACGTTGCTGCCGTCGGTGAAGGTGGCGCGCACCACGTCGAACTGGTTCTCGATGCCCCAGATGCCGCCATTGAGCGGGCCGATGTCGAGCTGGCTCTGGAACTCGGCGCCGCGGAAGACGGCGTTGCGCTGCGAATAGACCGCCTGTCGCAATTCGTTGTCCGGCTCACCATTGCCGCAGGAGTCGAAATCGCTGCCGCACATCACGCCGGTCAAGCGGCGATAGATGAAATTGTTGAAGAAGGTGTAATAGCCGGTGGCTTCGAACCGGAACGGTCCGGTCGCCTTGCGCAAACCGACCTCGACCGATTTCGCCGTCTCGATGGTCAGGTTCGGATCGCCGATGTCGAAGGTCGCGGTCGCGTCGTGTCCGCCGCGCGAGAACAACTCGGCCGGCTTCGGCGCGCGTTCGACATATTGCGCCGTGATGCTGCCGACGAGATCGCCGGGCAGATTCTGGATCAGCCCGACGCTGCCGCTGACCGGTGTGAAGGACGGATTGCGTCCGATCGAGGCTTGCGGCGAGCCGTCCGGCAGGAAGTCCGCCGGGAAATCCGGCGTCGAGCCGTGCAACTCGACATGCTCGATGCGAGCCGCGATCTGCGCCTTGGTCGCTTCCGTGAACTTGAATTCGTTGAAGACGTAACCTGCGACGCGGTTGTTGTTGTTCGGATTCCAGAGGCCGTTGAACAGCGAGCCGGGATCGTCGGGGCTCGGCGCCGTCAGCTCCTGATGGCCGCCCTGCAGGCCGAACGCGGTGGTCACGGTGGCGAAGCGCGCGTTGAACGGCATCAGTTGCACCTCGACGCGGGCCTCCTGCTCCTTGTTGGTGAAGGTTTGCCGCACGCCGTCGCTGGTCAGGTCGGCCGGATCGGCAAGGCCGAGCTCGTTGTGGCGGTAGTCGGTTGCGCCGACCCAGAACCGTACGGCGTCGATCGCCGCGGAGTCCGGCCGGTACTCGCCCTTGACCGCGATCTTGGTCTGGTGCGCGTCGATCCGGGTATGGTGATCTGCGCCGTCGATGCCGGGGATGTGATAGAGCGAGTCGTTCTGGGTGATCGCCGCGCCGATATAGCCCCCCGTGAAGAAATAGGAGGCGCCGACCGACGCGCCGTCCGACTGCGTCGCGGAGTTGGGCTGGCGGCCGCCTACCGGCCGGGTCTGATCGAACAGATACGGATAGCTCGGGATGCTGTAGTCGCTGGTGGTGCGACCAAAGACGTCGGCATGCACGGCGACATTGTTGCCGCCGGCGTCCAGCAGCATGCCGCCCTCAACGCCGCGATTGACCGAGCTCACGGAGGTGCGGGTCTCGACATTGAGGCAGCCCGGGCCGCCCGCATCGGAGAGCGGGGCCTTCACCGGTAATCCGTAAGTCTGGAACGGCGTCGCCGCGCAGGTCGGCATGGCGTCGGGAATCCGGTTGTTGGTGGCGCTCACCACGCCGCCGATCGAGGTCGAGCCGTAACGCAGCGCCGCAGGTCCCCGCACCACTTCGATCTGGTTGGTCGAGAACGGATCAATCGGAACGAAATGATCTTCGCCGAGATCGGAGGCACCTCCACCGGGTAGGCCATTCTCGACGATGCCGACGCGATTGACGTCGAGGCCGCGGATGATCGGCCGGCTCGATGCGCCGGGCGCGAAGCTCGAACCGGTGATGCCTGGCTTGGAGAACAGGAGATCGCCGAGCGTGGCGCCGCCGGAGCGCCGCAGTTCCTCGTTGGGTACCACGGTAACTGTTGCGAACTGGTCGGTGACGACGGGCAGCACGCCCTGCTGCGGCGCCGGCGCCGTGGGTACCGGTTGCACGGCTGCGGCGCGTTCGCCGTTGCGGCTCGGTGCTGCCCGGACAGCGCGGGTCAGCGCGCGTGTTGGCACAGTGCGGTGCCGCTGGATCGGGCTTGGCGCCGTTACGGTGACGTCAGGGAGTTGCGTCGGCGTGTCATCGGCCAGCGCGCTGCCATGCATTGCGCCGAGCAGCAGCCAGCTCGCGCCTCCGATGTGGAGTGCTCGTATCTTCTGAAGTGTCATTGTCTTGGTCCAAATGCTGGAAGTGCTGATCCAGCCCCGTCGAAACGACGGATCGATTCCGATTTGCCCTGCGGGAAGCCGCAATCGTGACGCGGCCGTCCGCTCAGGGCGTGCAGCAATCAGTCGATGTCAGGACACAGGAGGTGCGCGGGAACGGAACGCCGCGGGCGCCGACTTCAGATGGAGGAATTCGGCATTGGTGGTGCGGAACAGAAGCTCGACGGCCTCCGGCAGCAACAGCACCGGCGGCGCCGTGAACAGCACGCTGCTCGCGAGCGAGATGACGGTGCAGATCGCGCAATTGTCGGCGGGATGGTGCCGGTCGTTGTCGTGCCGGACGGGCGGCTCGGTCCCGGTCACCTGGACCGCGAGGTCCGGCGTCGCCGAGGTCCCGATATAGGCGAGATCGAGCAGCGACAGACCGGACTGGATTGCGGGCGCCGCTTGCGCGGCGGCAATCGGGTGGAAATGCCCGAACGACAGCACGAACTGGACAGCGAGCGCGAACAGCGCCAGCCGCGAACCAGTCCTGATATGTCTCCGGAACCACTTCACGCCGATTGAACCCCCACCATCGGGGCGGCGCTCATTCCCCGGCCATCCGATGTTACATTATAACATCGGAGGGTGGCCGCGATGTCAACGGTGGTTCAGACACATTGTGTCGATCCATTGCTGGTGTGGGATTGCAGCGACGGGGCCGATGGGACGTCGCGCGCTGTTGGTCTCAGCGTCCCTCACGCAGCCAGGTCGCGGCGAATGCGCCGAGCAGCAGCAGCAGGCCGACCAGGCCGGCGAACATCGGCAGCACGCCGACGCCCTTGACCACGCTGGCGTCGCGCATCTTGACGCCGAGCCAGTTGTCGCCGCGGAAGATCGAGGACGCGCGCACCGGCACGATGCGCGGCATGTCGAGGCTCGAGCCGTCGACGATGCGCCGTGCGTCGCCGCCGGTCGCCTGCGCCAGCGGCTTCAGCATGTCGGTGGTCGAGGTGACTTCCGAGAATTCCTTCGGGTTGGTCGGGCCGACATTGATCAGCGCCTTCAGCGTGCCGTCGGTGGCCTGCCACAGGCCGAGCTCGTTTGCCGGCAGTGTCGCGCGCCACTCGCCGGGATCGCCGGCGGTCAAGGTAAGTTCATGCGTGGCGCCGCTCGGCGACGTCACGGTGACCGGCGCGACGGTGTCGGCCATGGTCTGGCGCACCACCATCAGGTCCTTGCCCTGCACCTGCATGCGCAGCGCCTCTTCGTCGAGGTCGGGCTGCTTCATCAGCCAGTGCGACACCCGCCGCAACAAATCGAGATGCGGCCCGCCGCCCTCATAGCCGCGCGCCCACAGCCAGATCTGGTCGGACAGCAGCAATGCGACGCGGCCTTCGCCAAAGCGCGAAAGCAGCAGCAGCGGTTTGCCGTCGGCGCCGGTCATGACCGGCGGGTTGATCGCGTTGCGGGTGTCGACGGTGCGGAAGAATCGGCTCCAATGCGGCGGCTCGGCATTCGAACCTTCCAGCCCGCGCGTCACCGGGTGGCGTTTTCCGGCATCGCTCAGATGCGCATAGAACGGCTTCTCGGTGACGCCGACCGGCTCGGCCGGCAGCACCGAATCCAGCGGCGTGCGCCAGATGCTGGTGGTCGAGGCATAATCGGGGCCGGCCGACACCAGCACCGCGCCGCCAGAACGGACATAGCGCGCAATATTGTCGAAATAGGCGATCGGCAGCACGCCCTGGCGGGCGTAGCGGTCGAAGATGATCAGCTGGAATTCGTTGATCTTCTGCTGGAACAGCTCGCGGGTCGGAAACGCGATCAGCGACAGCTCGTTGATCGGCGTGCCGTCCTGCTTCTCCGGCGGGCGGAGAATGGTGAAGTGGACGAGATCGACGCTGGGATCGGACTTCAAGAGGTTGCGCCAGGTGCGCTCGCCGGCATGCGGCTCGCCGGACACCAGCAGCACGCGCAGCTTGTCGCGCACGCCATCGATCGCCACCACGGCGCGGTTGTTGACCGGCGTCAGCTCGTTCTCGAGCGGCGAGGCCTCGATCTCGACGATGTTGGGACCGGCATGCTTGATGTCGATGTCGACGCTCGAGGTCTGGCCTGAGGTCATCGTGCGCTCGTTGATCACCTCGCCGTCGCGGCGGATCGTGACCTTGGCGCGCTCGCCGCTGACGCCCTGGTCGTCGAGCCGGAAGGTGATGGTCTGGGTCTGGCCGACGATGCCGAAGCGCGGCGCCGCTGTAATCGCGATGCGGCGGTCGCGCTCGTCCTTGCGGCCGGTGATCAAGGCGTGCACCGGGGCCTGGAATCCAAGCGCCTGCGCGTTGGCGGGAATATCGTGCACGCGGCCGTCGGTGATCATGAACGCGCCGGCGACGCGCTCGACCGGAACGTCCGACAGCGCCGACGTCAGCGCGCCGAACAGCTTGGTGCCGTCGGTTTCGCCATCGGCCTGGCCGGCCTCGACGACGCGGACCTCGAGGCCCTTGATCTGCTTCAGGCTGTCGACCAGCGCCTGCCGCGCCTTGTCGGTCTCCTGGTTGCGCGTGCCGAAATTCTGGCTCGGGCTCTTATCGACCACGACGGCGGCAACCGAGGATAGCGGCTCGCGGTCCTCGCGGGTGAAGGAGGGATTGGCCAGCGCAAGCAGGATCAGCGCCAGCGCGGCGACACGCACCGCGGCACCGCGCGGGCGCGACAGCAGCAACAGTGCCGCGATGACGACGATCGCGCCGAGCCCGACCCACAGCACGAGTGAGGGAACCAGCGGTGTGAACGCGATACCGTAGTTCATATTATTGTCCCAGCCGCTCGATCAAGGCAGGCGCGTGCACCTGGTCGGCCTTGTAGTTGCCGGTCAGCGTGTACATCACGATGTTGACGCCGGCGCGGAAGGCGAATTCGCGCTGGCGCGGCTCGCCCGGCGTCAGCGGCAGCATCGGCTGCCCGTCGGGGCGGATCGCCCAGGCGCCGGCGAGATCGTTGGACGTGATGATGATCGGCGAGACGCCGTCGCCGCCGCGTGCCGGGCGCTGCGCGCTCTCCTCGTCGTCCTCGCGCGGCAGCGCCTCGACCCAGGTCTGGCCCGAGTTGAAGCGCCCGGGGAAGTCGCGCAGCAGATAGAACGTCTTGGTCAGCACGTGCTCGCGCGGCACCGGCTCGAGCTCGGGCACGTCGAGGGTCGACAGCAGTTCGCGCAGCGTCTGCATGCCCGGGGTCTGCGACGAACCGTTGTCGCCCGGCGGCGCCTCGACGGCGTCACGGGTATCGAAGATCACGGTGCCGCCCTGCTTCATGTAGGCGTCGATCTTGTTGATGGCGTCCTGCGGCGGCTTCGGCGCGCCCGGCACGATCGGCCAGTAGATCAGCGGGAAGAACGCCAGCTCGTCGCGCGCGGGATCGATGCCGACGGGATCGCCGGCTTCGAGTGCAGTGCGCTGGCCGAGGAACAGCGTCAGGCCGGACATCCCGGCCTTGACGATGGAATCGACGTCGGCATTGCCGGTCACGACATAGGCCAGCCGCGTCTGCGACACCGCCTTGATGGCGAAATCGTCGCTGCTGGCGTTCTGCGCGCGCGTCTGCGACGGCACAATCATGGTCGCAAGCACGAAGGCCAACGCAAGCACCGCTGGTGCGGCGCGCCGTCGGATCAGCGCCGCAAGGCTGCCGCCGAGCATCGCCACCACGATCGCATCGAGCAGGAACAGCGCCAGCGCCGTCGACAGCATGATGCCGCGCAGGTCACGCGGCTCGGTGTTGGTGTAGGTCGCATGCTTCGCGCGCAGGCCGGAGGTGTCGAGCGGCGCGATGCGGTCGGCGGAGGCCAGCGTGTTGACCGCGATCGGGCTCTCGGTGGTGCCGTAGAAGCCGGGCGGATGGTCCGCCGTTCCGCGGTCGCGATAGTCCGCCGACATTGGCTTGGCGGTCGAGGGCGGCGGGCCGAATGTGCCGAAGCCATCGAGCGTGCGCAGCGGCGCCACCGTCTCGGCGGTGGGATCGCTGGCGACGCCAGGGCCGGGCTTCGAGGTGTAACCGGACATGTCGATCAGCCGGCGCAGCATCTCGACGAAAGTGCCGGACATCGGCAGATCGGACCAGCGCATGTCGGCGCCGACGTGGAACAGGCTGACCACGCCCTTGCCGCGATGCTCGCCGGTGACGAGCGGCGTGCCGTCCTCCAGCGAGGCCCAGCTCTTGGTCGCGAGCACGGCGTCGGGCTCGGCCAGCACCTGGCGGCTGACGGTGATGTCCTTCGGCACAATGAGGCCGGTGAACGGGCCGTCGGCGGCGAACGAGGCCATGTGCTGCGGCTTCTCCCAGGTCAGGCTGCCGCCGAGCGTGCGTCCGCCGCGGCGCAGCTTGACCGGAACGAGGTCGTCATCGGCCTGGGCGAGGCGGGGACCTGCGAAGCGCACCAGCACGCCGCCTTGCTCGATCCAGGCGTTGAGCCGGTCGCGGATCTCCGGCGACAGCGTGCCGACATCGGCCAACACGATCATCGGCAGCCGCTGATCGAGGAACTGCCCGATCACCTGCTGCGGCGCGCCACGATCGCCGAGCCTGACGTCGGCGAAGGGTGACAGTGCGCGTGAGAGATAGAAGGTCGACGCCAGCAGCGGCTGCGCGGTGTCGTTGCTCGCACCGGAGACCACGCCGATGGCGCGGCGGCGCCAGCGCCGGTCGAGCAGCTGCACGGCGCCGGCCGAACGTTCGCCGGCAATTTCGAGCCGCGCGATGTCGTTGCGCAATTCGACCGGAAGATCGAAGGCAGCTTCGGTCTCGCGCTCCTGCGGGCCGAATGCGTAGCGGGCCTCGCCGATCGGCGAGCCCTTGGCGTCGACCGCGCGCACCGTTCCCGCCGCGATGCCGCTCTCGGTGCGCAGCACCTTGACGGTCATCTTGGCGGCGGCGTTCTCGGCCGCGACCAGCGCCTGCGCCGATTGCGCACCGCCGGCATAGATCGTCAGATTGCGGTTCTCGATAACCCTGCCGAGACCTTCGGTGAATTCGCTGCCGCGGCCGGTGTCCACGCCGTCGGACAGCCAGGCGATGTCGCAGTCGCCGGTCGATTTGAGGAAACGTTCCAGCGTCGCCAGGGTTTCAACGCGATCGATCGAGTAGGGCTTTGGCGCAAGCTGGCGCAGCGCGACGCGCGCGGCACCGGCCGGCATCAGCGTGATGTCGCGCGCGGGCTCGGACAGCGGCACCAGCGCGACGCCGCGGCGGTCGCTGTCGGCATTGGTGACCAATTCGTCCGCCGCCTTGATCCGCGCGTCCCAGCTCGAGGCCGCGCTCCAGCCGTCGTCGAGCAGGATCACCAGCGGCTGCTTGCCGGCGGCAACGCCGGTCTGCGGATTCCAGATCGGTCCGGCGGCGGCGAAGATGACGAGCGCAGCGGCGGCGAGCCGCAGCAAGGTCAGCCACCACGGCGTGCGCGACGGCGTCTCCTCCTTGGGCGCTATATCGAACAACAGCCGCGTCGGTGGGAATTCGATCCGGCGCGGCCGCGGCGGCATCACGCGGAGCAGCCACCACAGTACCGGCAGGCTGACCAGCCCCAGCAGCAGCAATGGTTCGGCAAAGGAGAGCGGGAGGCCTGCGATCATGCGCTGCGTCCCGCCTTGACGGTTGAGCGGCCGCCGCCCTTGCTCACCATCATGCCGGCATGCAGGAACAGCAGCAGTTCGGCCGCGGAGCGGCTGGTGGTGTGGGTCGAGAACAGCCAGTCGAGCCGGTTGGTCTCGCTGCGGATCTCGTCGCGATGCAGCGCGACGCGCGCGACATAATCACTGGCCCAGCTCTCGGCGCGGCCCGCGGTGATGACGCTGCCGGCCTCCGGCTCGACGAATTCGACGCGGCCCGAATAGGGGAAGGTCTCCTCGGCGGGATCGACGACCTGGATCATGGTGCCGTGCGCGCCCGAGGATGAAAGCCCGGCCAGCATCGCCGTGATCTCCGCGATCGGCGACCAGAAATCCGACAGCACCACGATCTCGGCCAGCGACGACGGCACGAAGGACGGCGGCAGGCTCGGGCGCGTCGTCTCGTCGTGCAACATCGCTTCCGCCATCTTGTCGATCACGTTGAGGCTTGCGGTCGGGTTCAGCAGGCCGGGAATGCCGACGCGCTCTCCGCCGGCAACGAGCAACTCGGCCAACGCGAAGGCGACGATCAGTCCGCGCTCCAGCTTGGAGTCGCGCGCCTCGCGGGAGGCAAAGGCCATCGAGGACGAGCGGTCGGGCCAGATCCACACGGTGTGCGCGGCTTCCCATTCCTGCTCGCGGACATAGAGATGGTCGTCACGCGCCGAGCGGCGCCAGTCGACGCGCTGCGACGGCTCGCCGGAGACGAAGCGGCGGTATTGCCAGAAATTCTCGCCAGAGCCGGCGCGGCGGCGGCCGTGCAGGCCATGGATGACGTTGGCGGCGACACGGCGGGCCTCAAGCACCAGACGCGGCAGCGATGCGGCGAGCGTTCGGCTTTCGCCATCGGCACGTCGAACCGCCAGGATCTCCTCGTTCTGGTGCCTGTTGTCTGCCGCCATCAACCGATCCGCGTCTTCAACTGCTTGATCACGTCAGGAATGGTGCGGCCCTCGGCGCGCGCCGAGAAGGTCAGCGCCATGCGGTGCTTGAGCACGGGCTCGGCGAGATCGAGCACGTCGTCGATCGACGGCGCGAGCCTGCCGTCGAGCAGCGCGCGGGCGCGCACCGCGAGCATCAGGGCCTGGCTGGCGCGGGGACCGGGTCCCCAGGCGATCAGCTTGCCGGCCTCGCCGCCTTCGGTGCCGGGGCGCGCGGCACGCACCAGCGTCAGGATCGCCTCGACCACGGAATCGCCGACCGGCAGCCGCCGCACCAGGCGCTGCGCCGACAGCAGCGTCTCCGCGTCCATCGACGGCTTGGCATGCGCCTCTTCGGCACCGGTGGTTTCGAACAGGATGCGCCGCTCGGCGTCGCGATCGGGATAGTCGACGTCGATTTCCATCAGGAAGCGGTCGAGCTGTGCTTCGGGCAGCGGATAGGTGCCTTCCTGCTCGAGCGGGTTCTGCGTCGCGAGCACGTGGAACGGCTTCGGCAGATCGTGCCGCGCGCCGGCAATGGTGATGTGCTGCTCCTGCATGGCTTGCAGCAACGCAGATTGAGTGCGCGGGCTGGCGCGGTTGATCTCGTCAGCCATCAACAGCTGCGCGAACACCGGACCCGAGATGAAGCGGAAGGAGCGCTTGCCGGCCGAACTCTCGTCGAGCACTTCTGCGCCGAGAATGTCCGACGGCATCAGGTCGGGCGTGAACTGGATGCGCTTGGCGTCGAGACCGAGCGTGACGCCGAGCGTCTCGACCAGCTTGGTCTTGGCAAGGCCGGGGACGCCGATCAACAGCGCATGGCCGCCGGACAGGATCGTCACCAGGGTGTTTTCGATCACCTGGTCCTGGCCGAAAATGACCGTGGAGACCGCTTCCTTGGCGGCCTTGATCTGGCCCGCGACCTGTTCGGCCGAACGGACGATCACATCCTCCAGTTTCTCGACGCTGTCTGCACCGGCCATTCGATCCGCTCCTTCTCGACGATGCGCTCGATTCTCGCGTCGTCACTACATGGCTTGCATGCTAAACCTGTGCGAAGGCCATGTATTCGTTGAATTAAACTATCCCCACCTTATCGGTATTTCAGGGTATGAACGGCATCACGATGTGGCGAGAATGACATCCCGACCACATCTCAGGATACGTGCACCAAATGTGCCAGATTGAGGGTGGGAAACTTCAGGGCAAACAATGGCGAAGCAAGGGCAGAGCGATTCCGGCAGCGAAACTACGGGCCCTGAAACGAGGGGTCTCGGAGGCAAGGGCCTTGAAGGACTGACCACTGCCGCCAATCAAGCCGCGACCTCGGGTCCAGCCGGACGCAAGGGCCTGCCGCCGGTTCATCTGTGGAATCCGCCGTTCTGCGGCGATCTCGACATGCGAATCGCGCCCGACGGCACCTGGTTCTACATGGGAACGCCGATCGGCCGCCCCGCGCTGGTGCGGCTGTTCTCCACGATCCTGAAGCGCGAGGACGGCAAGCACTTTCTCGTGACACCGGTGGAGAAGGTCGGCATCCGCGTCGATGACGCGCCGTTCCTTGCCGTGGAAATGCAGACGGAGCAAGACGCGCGCGGCCGTTTGCTCCGGTTCCGCACCAATGTCGACGACTGGGTCGATTGCGAGAAGGGCCACGGCCTCAGATTCGAGGCCGCCGCGGACGGCGGATTGACGCCCTATCTGCACGTCCGCGCCGACCTGTGGGCCAAGGTCACCCGCGCGCTCTACTACGATCTGGTTGACATGGGCGAGGAGCGGATGGTCGATGGTCAGGAGATGTTCGGCATCGAGTCCGGCGGCGAATTTTTCGCGATGGCCGATGCCAGCCAGGTGAGGGGCGCACTTTGAACGAGCCGTTGCTGAAGGTGAAGCCGGCGACGATCAGCTCGACGGAATTCTTCGCGCGAGCCCGCACGCGGCTCAATTTCGAAGTGCCGCCGGGCCTGGTCGATCCGCATATCATTCCGCGCACCGGAGATTCCGGCAACGATCGCATGCTGGAGATCGTCGCCCAGGAGCAGCCGGTGCGGCCGGCCGCGGTGCTGATCCCGGTGGTCGATCATCCCGAGCCGACCGTGCTGCTGACGCAGCGCTCGCCCAACCTGTCGAGCCATGCCGGCCAGATCTCGTTTCCCGGCGGCAAGATCGACGCCACCGACGCCTCGCCGCTCGATGCGGCGCTGCGCGAAGCCTGTGAAGAAGTCGGGCTGAAGCGGGAATTCATCGATCCCGTCGGTTATCTCGACCTCTATGGTACCGCATTCGGCTTCCGCATCCTGCCGACGGTCGCCAAGGTGAAGCCGGGATTTGCGCTGGAGATCAACGAAGCCGAGGTCGTCGATGCGTTCGAGGTGCCGCTCGCCTTCCTGATGAACCCGGAGAATCATCAGATCCACACCAAGGAATTCCGCGGCATGGACCGGTCCTACTATGCGATGCCGTTCGCCGAGCGCTACATCTGGGGCGCGACCGCGGGCATCCTGCGGGTGCTATATGAGCGGATCTATCTGTCATGATCCGCACGGTGTTGACCGAGATCGGAATCTTTCTGATCCCGTTCGCGGTCTATGCCATCTTCCTCATCGCGACGCGGTCCGGCGTGACGCTGCCGGCATCCTGGCCGCTCGACATGATCGCGAAGCTGACGCTGGCGGCGCTGGTGATGGTCATCGTGAGCTTCGTGCTGCTTGCCGAATTGACCGGCGCGCCGCCGAACTCGACCTACGTTCCCGCCCATATCGAGAACGGCAGGCTGGTGCCGGGAGCTGAGAAATGAGCGAGGTGCGCCTGTTGTCCGACGCGCCATGGCTCGCTTCGGGGCCCGCGGCGCGCGTGCTCGGCCTGCTCAATGCTGACGGCGAGGAGGCGCGGGTGATCGGTGGCGCCGTGCGCAACGCCTTGATGCGGCTTCCGCTCGCCGACATCGACATCGCCACCACGGCATTGCCGGAGGAGGTGATCCGCCGCGCCAAGCGGGCGGGCATCAAGAGCGTGCCGACCGGCATCGAGCACGGCACCGTGACCCTGGTGGTCGACGGCCAGCCCTTCGAGGTGACGACGCTGCGCGAGGACACCGAGACCTATGGCCGCAAGGCCAAGGTGGCGTTCGGGCGCGACTGGGTGCGCGACGCCGAGCGGCGCGACTTCACCATCAACGGCCTGTCGGTCGACACCTCGGGGGTCGTGCATGACCACGTCGGCGGCCTCGCCGACATCGAGGCGCGGCGCGTGCGCTTCATCGGCGATGCCGCGCAGCGGATAGCCGAGGATTATCTACGCATCCTGCGCCTCTTCCGTTTCCACGCCGCCTATGGTGTCGGCGAGGTCGACCGCGCCGGCTATCTCGCGTGCATCAGCGGGCGCGCCGGACTTGCCGGCCTGTCGGCCGAGCGCATCCGCATGGAGATGCTCAAGCTCGTGGTCGCGAACGGCGCCGCCGGCGCGGTGGTGGCGATGGGCGACGGAGGATTGCTGCTGCCGCTGTTCGGCGGCGTCGCCTATACCGGGCCGTTCGCGGCGATGATCGAGATCGAGCAGTTGATGGCGCTCAAGCCGAGCGCGACGCGCAGGCTGGCCGCGCTGACGGTTGCCGTGACCGAGGACGCGCGGCGCATCGCGAGCCGGCTGCGGCTCTCCAACGCCGAAGCCAAGGCGCTCGATTCGATGGGCCATCGCTGGTGGCGCCTGCCGGGCATGGACGAGGCACGCGCCAAGCGCAGGCTCTACCGGCTCGACGAGGAACCTTATCGTGACCGGCTGCTGCTCGCCTGGGCGCGAACCGGCGCGAACCGCGACGTGGAGCAGTGGCGCGCGCTCGCCACGTTGCCGCAACGCTGGCGCGCCCCTCACTTTCCGTTGAGGGCGTCGGATTTCATCGCGCGCGGGATCGCCGAGGGACCGGCGCTCGGGCATGTACTGACCTTGGCCGAGGATGCCTGGCTAGCCGCGGATTTTCCGCTCGATCCGCAGGTGTTGTCTGGCATCGCCGACCAGACCGTCTCCCGTTTCACCCGCGATCATCGGCTGTGAGTTTCCGCTGAATGCCGGCACCTCGATGCCGCCGCTCATCGGCGGCACGGTGACGATTGGCTGAACGACGATTGAACGTCGGGTGGAGACGATGCCGCCAGCATCCGCCAGGCAGCATCGCGCCAACGGAAATCAAGCCGCCTTGCGCTTCTTCTTGCGGTCGCCGTCCTCGTCCTCGTCGTCCTCTTCTTCCTCGTCGTCGTCCTCGTCCTCGTCGTCTTCCTCTTCATCGTCTTCCGGATCGATCTCGGTCGATTCGAGTGCGACGAGCGGCAGGGTTTCGCGGAACAGATCGCCGTCCGTCCCCATCCACAGGCACTCCACCTTGTCCTCGTCGACGTCGACCACCGTGATCGGATGGCCGCCGGATTTCAGCATGACGACGTCGCCTGGTTTCAGTTCCATGATTTTCCCTCCGCGATGGATGACGCGGACGGCAAGCTAGCGACCGGTGATGACAGTCAAATCACGATCGGCGCCTGGCGCGGTGGATTTGCTGTGAAAACCGCTGCTGCATTATTGCCGCGCGGCCGGAACCAGTTCGGTCAGCGAGCGGATGATGCGATCGGGCTTGATCGTCGAACCCTCCGGCAGGCCGACGCCGTGCACGTCCATCCAGATCGCGTAGATGCCAAGCCGCTGCGGCGCCACGACTTCCCATTCCAGATTGTCGCCGATCATCCAGGTGTCCGATGCGGTGACGCCGAGCGCCTGCATTGCGTGCAGATAGGCGCGCTCCTCGGGCTTGCCGAAACCGTGCTCGCCCTCGATCTGGATATGATCGAAGCGATGGCCGAGCGCGAAGCGCTCGACCTTGGCGCGCTGCATGTCGGCGGCGCCGTTGGTGACCAGCGCGAGCTTGATGCCGAGCGCCTTGAACGCATCGATCGCCTCATGCGCGCCGGGGAAGACGAACATCTCCTCCTCGCGATAGGCGGTGAAGCGATCGGCGATGCGGTCTGCGAGATCGTCCGGCAGCGCACGGTGGCCGGCCGCCGCCAGCTGAGCGAAGCCGCCCTTCACGGTCAGCCGGCGCGCCTCGCCGAGCCTGATCCGCCAGATCGGCTCGGCGGTCGACCAGAATTGCCGCGCATAGGCCAGCAGCGCGGTCGCGACCATCTCCGGGGGCAGGGGAGCGAGCTCCGCGGCGAATTCGGCGGTGATCGTGTTCCAGGCGATCTCGGGGCGTCCATAGGCCGACAGGATGGTGTCATCCATGTCGATCAGCATCGCGCGTGGCAGGTTCATTACGGCCATTTCACCTCCGGCGGCAGCGACGACAGGATCGAATCGACATTGCCGCCGGTCTTCAGGCCGAAGATGGTGCCGCGATCGTAGAGCAGGTTGAACTCGACATAGCGCCCGCGGCGGACCAGCTGCTCGTCGCGATCCTCCGCGCTCCAGTCGCTCGCGAAATTGCGTCGCACCAGCTCAGGATAGATCTTCAGGAAGCTGCGCCCGACGTCCTGGGTGAAGGCGAGATCGGCCTCCCAGTCGCCGCTGTCGTGCCAGTCATAGAAGATGCCGCCGACACCGCGGGCTTCCTTGCGATGCGGCAGATAGAAATAGTCGTCGCACCATTTCTTGTACTTGTCGTAGTCGGCGACGCCGTTCGGCCCGCTGCAGGCTTCTTTCATTGCGGCATGGAAGGCGACCGTATCGGGGTCTTCCTGGGAACGCCGCCGGTTCAGCACTGGCGTCAGGTCGGCGCCGCCGCCGAACCAGGCCTTGGTGGTGACGACGAAGCGGGTATTCATGTGCACGGCAGGCACGTTCGGATTGCGCAGATGCGCGATCAGCGAAATGCCCGAGGCCCAAAAGCGTGGATCGTCGGCGGCGCCGGGAATCTGCGCGCGGAATTCGGGGGCGAACTCGCCATGTACGGTCGAGCAGTGTACGCCGACCTTCTCGAACAGCCGGCCCTTCATGATCGACATCACGCCGCCGCCGCCATGCTTGCCGGTGTGATCGGTGCGGTCCCAGGGGGTGCGCACGAACCGGCCGGCATTGCCGGGATAGAGCGTTGCGGAGGCATCGTCCTCGAGCTTCTCGAAGGCCGCGCAGATGTCGTTGCGCAGCGCCTCGAACCAGCCGCGCGCACGCGCCTTGCGGTCTTCGATGATGGCGGGGTCTGTCGGCAGCATGGCTAACCCTGTGGGCCGAAATAGGTGCAGCTCTCGTTGCAGCTGTCGCGATGGACGCTGACGCGGGTCAGCTTGCCCGCGTGCTGCAACCGCTCCCAGATGAAGCGCGAAAGATTCTCCAGCGTCGGCACGCCGATCGCCTCGATCTTGTTGAGGAACTTGTGGTCGAGCGTCTTCTGCACCTCAGCCATGGCGCGTTCGAGCAGGCCGAGATCGATCACCATTCCGGTTTTCGGATCGGGCGTGCCGCGCACCGTGACTTCAGCGCGGAAGGAGTGACCGTGAATCTCCTCGCTGGCGGTGCCAAAGGTCGTTCCGGACAGCGCATGCGCAGCCTCGAACCGAAACGCTTTCGTCAATTCCCACATCTCGTTCAACAATCCAGTTCTGCTCAGGTAGGGTTCATCTAATGCCGAGCGTCTTGTGCGTCTGCACGCTGAGCCGCCATTGCGGGTGCTTCAGGCAGTATGCGATCGCAAGCTCGGTGTTCGCGATCAGGTCGGGGCCGTCCATCGGCTGCAGCGAGAAGCGCTCGAAGGCGAGCCCCGCAAAATCCTCCGGCGCGTTCTCCGGTTGTGGATAGACCAGCTTGAGCTCGTGCCCCTTGCGCACCACGAGCTCGGACGCGGCCTTGGGGCTGACGCAGATCCAGTCGAGCCCGTCGGGCGTGGCGATGGTTCCGTTGGTCTCGATCGCGATCGCAAAGCCGTGGCCGTGCAGCGCCGCGATCAGGGCCGTATCGACCTGGAGCAGCGGCTCGCCGCCGGTTAGCACCACGTAGCGATCGGCCTCGCCCCCGGTCCATTGCGCGGCAATGGTGCCGGCCAGCTCGTCGGCGGTCGCATAGCGGCCGCCGAGCGTGCCATCGGTGCCGACGAAATCGGTGTCGCAGAACCGGCAGACCGCGCCAGCGCGGTCCTGCTCGCGACCGCTCCAGAGGTTGCATCCGGCGAACCGGCAGAACACCGAGGCCCGGCCCGCATGGGCGCCTTCGCCCTGCAGGGTGAGAAAGATCTCCTTGACCGCGTAGCTCACCAAAAATCCCTCAAGTTGCAGAACCGGCAAGTCCTGAGCCGGCAAATCCTGTCTGCCGCAGCGCCTCACCGACCGCCATGGCCGCGGTGACCGCCACATTGAGCGAGCGCAAACTCGGCCTGATCGGAATCACCAGCCGCGCGTCCGCGGCGGCCACCACCGCGTCGGTCACCCCTGCCGTTTCGCGCCCGAACAGCAGGACATCGGAGGCCGTATACGCGAAATCAAGATAGGATTTCGCCGCCTTGGTCGTGAACAGGACCAGCCGGCATCCGGCCTCGGCCCGCCATTCCTCGAATTTCGACCATGAGTCGTGACGCTTCAACCGCACATGGTCGAGATAGTCCATACCCGCCCTGCGGAAATTCCGGTCCGAAGTGTCGAATCCCGCCGGTTCGATGATATGGGCTGACACGTCAAGGCAGGCGCACAGGCGCAGAATCGTCCCTGTATTCTGGGGGATGTCGGGCTGGAACAGCGCGATCTGCATGGTGCGGACGACCCGTGAAATCCGGATGAAATTGTCTCAATAAAACATCGCTCGGCGCGGATTTCGTGCATTGCACGTGTGCGAGCCGATAGCGGGCTTGCGCTCGTCCGGCAAGGGTGCCAATAGAACGATTCTGGACTGCTGTTCCGCCATTTGGGGTGGGGAATAGTGGTTTTCTGCCGCCGCGGGGGCCGCGGGCGCCGGCAGCCTTTCTTGGGGCGCTTCCCAGCGTCTCCGGGGCGGTTCCACCGGCTGCAGAAAAGAAAGGGCTAGGAATCGTGACGACAGCGTCTTCGGCGGACCATCCGACACGCCGTGATTTTCTCTTTGTTGCAACCGGAGCTGCCGCCGTGGTCGGCGCAGCCGCCACCGTCTGGCCGCTGGTTGCCCAGATGAACCCGGATGCCGCGACGATCGCGGCCGGCGCGCCGATCCAGGTCGACCTGGCGCCAATCGCCGAAGGCCAGGACATCAAGGTGTTCTGGCGCGGCAAGCCGATCTACATCAGCCACCGCACCAAGAAGCAGATCCAGGAGGCCCAGAGCGTGGCGCTCTCGAGCCTGCCCGATCCGCAGCCCGACTCGGCCCGCGTCAAGGCAGGCCACGACCAGTGGCTGGTCGTGATCGGCATCTGCACCCATCTCGGCTGTATCCCGATCGCCCATGAGGGCAACTACGACGGCTTCTTCTGCCCCTGCCACGGCTCCCAGTACGACTCCTCCGGTCGTATCCGACAGGGGCCGGCGCCCGCCAACCTGGCGGTGCCGCCCTACGCCTTCCTTACCGACACCAAAATCCAGATCGGCTAAGTCCCGGACATCACGGGATTTCGGCTTCCCCTTGGACCCATCGCGTCGTTTTTCTTCTTCAGGATCGCATCAATGAGCGGACCATCTGATTTTCAACCGAGCAACCCCGCCTTGAAGTGGATCGAACGGCGCCTTCCGATCTTCGGCCTGATCCACTCCTCGTTCGTGGCCTACCCGACGCCGCGCAACCTGAACTACTGGTGGACCTTCGGCGCCATCCTTTCGATGATGCTGGCGCTGCAGATCCTGACCGGCGTGATCCTGGCGATGCACTACACGCCGCACGCCGATCTCGCCTTCAAGTCGGTCGAACTGATCGTCCGCGACGTCAATTACGGCTGGCTGCTGCGCAACATGCATGCCTGCGGCGCGTCGATGTTCTTCTTCGCCGTCTACATCCACATGTTCCGCGGTCTCTATTACGGGTCGTACAAGGAGCCGCGCGAGGTGCTGTGGATCCTTGGTGTCATCATCTACCTCCTGATGATGGCGACCGGCTTCATGGGCTACGTGCTGCCGTGGGGCCAGATGAGCTTCTGGGGCGCCACCGTCATCACCAATCTGTTCTCGGCCGTGCCGTATTTCGGCGAGAGCATCGTGACCCTGCTGTGGGGCGGCTATTCGGTCGGCAACCCGACCTTGAACCGCTTCTTCTCGCTGCACTATCTGCTGCCGTTCGTGATCGCCGGCGTGGTCGTGCTGCACGTCTGGGCGCTGCACGTCGCGGGTCAGAACAACCCGGCCGGCGTCGAGGCCAAGACCGAGAAGGACACCGTGCCGTTCACGCCCTATGCGACGATCAAGGACGCCTTCGGAGTGTCGTGCTTCCTGATCTTCTTCGCCTGGTTCATCTTCTACATGCCGAACTACCTCGGCGACGCCGACAACTACATCCCGGCGAACCCGGGCGTGACCCCGGCGCACATCGTGCCTGAATGGTACTACCTGCCGTTCTACGCGATCCTGCGCTCGATCCCGAACAAGCTCGCCGGCGTCGTGGCGATGTTCTCGGCGATCATCATCCTGTGCTTCCTGCCCTGGCTCGACAGCGCACGGACCCGGTCGTCGAAGTATCGTCCGCTGGCCAAGCAGTTCTTCTGGATCTTCGTGGTGGTCTGCATCCTGCTCGGCTATCTCGGCTCCCAGCCGCCGGAAGGCATCTATGTGATCGCCGGCCGGATCCTGACGGTGTGCTACTTCGCCTACTTCCTGATCGTGCTGCCGCTGCTCGCCCGCATCGAGACGCCGCGCCCGGTGCCGAACTCGATCGCCGACGACGTGCTGGCGAAGAGCAAGGGCCGTCCGCAGCCGATGGTCTCGACCATGATTGCAATCATGGTTGCAGGCGGGCTCGTGTTCGCCGGCAGCATCCAGAGCGCCAAGGCGGAGGAGGGCGGCGATGCGCCGCCGGCCCAGAAGTGGTCGTTTTCCGGCCCTTTCGGCAAGTATGACCGCGGCTCGCTGCAGCGCGGCCTGAAGGTCTACAAGGAAGTCTGCTCGGCCTGCCACAGCCTGAACTACGTCGCGTTCCGCAACCTCGCCGATCCCGGTGGTCCCGGCTATTCGGAGGCGCAGGCAGCCGCGTTCGCGTCCGAGTACAAGATCAAGGACGGTCCGAACGACCAGGGTGAGATGTTCGAGCGTCCGGGCCGCACCGCGGATTATTTCCCGGCACCGTTCCCGAACGAGCAGGCCGCAGCCGCGGCCAACGGCGGCAAGGCGCCCCCGGACCTGTCGCTGATGGCGAAGGCGCGCTCCTACAAGCGCGGCTTCCCGCAGTTCGTGTTCGACTTCTTCACCCAATACCAGGAGCAGGGCCCGGACTATGTCGACGCCATCCTGCAGGGCTTTGAGGACAAGCCGCCGGCGGGCGTGACCGTTCCGGAGGGGACCTACTACAACAAGTACTTCCCCGGCCACGCCATCAAGATGCCGAAGCCGCTGTCCGACGGCCAGGTGACCTTCGACGACGGCTCGCCCGCGACCGTCAAGCAGTACGCGCATGACGTCACCACCTTCCTGATGTGGGCCGCCGAGCCGCACATGGAAGCGCGCAAGCGGATCGGCATGCAGGTGTTCTTCTTCCTGGTGGTGTTCGCCATCCTGATGTACTTCACCAAGCGCAAGGTCTGGGCCGACGCTCACTGAGCTCGATCGTCGCGAGTTGGAAAAAGCCCCTTCGGGGGCTTTTTTGTTGTCGTCATTGCGAGCGCAACGAAGCAATCCACCCGTCCTTGTGCGGAGATATGGATTGCTTCGCTGCGCTCGCAATGACGGCTAATTGATTGCGTCCGCCACCGAGTACGGACAAAATGCCGGCCAATCAGCCGGCCAAACATTGCGGAGGAACTCATGGGTACCACCATCAACTTCAAGCGTCCGGACGGCAAGGAAGCGTCGGGCTATCTCGCCAATGCCGCGCGCGGCAACGCACCCGGGGTCGTCGTGATCCAGGAATGGTGGGGGCTGCAGGACCAGATCAAGGGCATGTGCGACCGCTTCGCGCGGGCCGGTTTCGATGCGCTGGCGCCCGATCTCTACAAGGGCAAGGTGGTGCCGTATCACGACACCGACGCGGCCGGCAAAGAGATGAACTCGCTCGACTTCATGGACGCCACCACGCAGACCGTGCGCGGCGCCGCGCAATATCTCGCCAAGAACGGCGCCAAGGTCGGCCTGACCGGTTTCTGCCTCGGTGGCGCGGTGACCATCATCGGCGCCACCAAGATCCCGGAGCTGACGGCCGGCGTGGTGTTCTACGGCATTCCGCCGGAGCAGGCGGCCAAGCCCGCGGACGTCCGGATTCCGCTGCAGGGCCATTTTGCCACCAAGGATGACTGGTGCACGCCGGAACTGGTCGATGGTTTTGAAAAAGCGATGAAGGCCGCCGGCAAATCGCTGGAGCTGTACCGCTACGACGCCGAGCACGGCTTCGGCAACGAGCAGCGCCTGTCGGTGCACGACCGGCAGTGTGCGGAGCTCGCCTGGGACCGCGCGACGGAGTTCTTCAGGAAGCATCTGGGCTAGGCGGCGCTCGCGGTCACCATTCTGGTCCCTGCGAAAGCAGGGACCCATACGCCACGGCTGCGGCCATGGCACGCTGGCAGTCATCTCGCCAAACAACCGCACCCTGTGGTTATGGAGGCCCGCTTTCGCTGAGACGACCGAGAGCTCATAGCGACTGCCCCTATTCCCACGGTGGCGTGCCGCGAAATGCTTCGGCCAGAAAATCGATCATTACGCGAACCTTGGCGCTGAGGTGGCGGCGGCTGGGATAGACTGCCAGTACATCGGTTTCGGCCATGTGGTAGCCGGTCAACAGTGGCACCAGCCGTTTCCGGCGCAAATCCTGTCCGATCAGGAATGTCGGCTGTCGGACAATGCCAAGGCCGGCCAAGGCTGCTGCGCGGGCGGTGTCACCGTTGTTGGTGCGCATGATCTGACGCACCGCGACGGAATGCTCCTTGCCCGCATTGTCCAGCAGTCGCCAATCGTCAACTGAATCCGAATAGACATAGGCAATGCAGGCATGTTCCTTGAGATCCTCGGGTCTCGTCGGCGCGCCGTGTCGTGCGAGATAGTCGGGAGATGCGCAAATCAGGTGGCGCGCGGTCGCGAGCTTGCGGCTGACAAGCGCCGGTGACCCGCCACGCGAGATGCGGATTGCCAGATCGTAGCCCTCTTCGACGAGATCGACGACCCGATCGACCAGACTGACGTCCAATTCGATGTCCGGATAGCGCGCGCAGAAGCGCGGCCAGAGCGGTGCCAGATGAAGAATGCCGAAACTCAATGGCGCGTTGACCCGCAGCCGTCCGCGCGGCTGCATCGCGGCGGTAGAGGCGATTGCTTCGGCTTCGGCCACGTCCTCGAGGATGGCGAGCGCCCGTTCGTGCAGCATCCTTCCGGTCTCGGTCAGCGACAGCCGCCGCGATGTGCGGTTGAGCAAACGGGCGCCGAGCGCCCCCTCCAGTTCGTTGACGTATCGGGTGACATTCGCGGGGGAGGTGTCGAGCTTGTCCGCGGCGCGGGTGAAGCTGCCTTGGCCGACAACAGCCGCGAAAACCTCGAAAGCCCGCAATCGGTCCATGTCTCACCTCGTATCATTCATAAAAGATGAACAATATAACCAGTTTTCGCGCCTTCTTTCAATTTCGCGACGGGTTTACCTAAGAATCACCCGGCCGCGATTGACGCGGCCCCGAAAAGGAGAAACGGACATGGCCCAACAGCAAACAGGACGTCTTCAGAACAAGGTCGCGATCATCACCGGCGCGAGCTCCGGCATCGGCCGGGCCACGGCCAAGCTGTTCGCGGCCGAAGGCGCCAAGGTCGTCGTCGGCGCGCGGCGGGAATCCGAACTTGCGAGCCTCGTGGACGAGATCAAGGCGACCGGTGGCACAGCGGTGGCGCTGGCCGGGGATGTGCGCAACGAAGCCTACGCCCAGGCACTCGTAGCGCTCGCCGTCAAGACATTTGGCAGGCTCGACATCGCCTTCAACAATGCCGGCACGCTGGGCGAAGGCGGCCCCTCGACTGGCATTTCCGAGGCCGGCTGGAACGATGCCATCGCCATCAATCTCACCGGCTCGTTCCTCGGTGCGAAGCATCAGATCGCCGAGATGGTCAAGCATGGCGGCGGCTCGGTGATCTTCACCTCCACCTTCGTCGGCCACAGCTCGTCATTTCCCGGCGTCGCCGCCTATGCCGCGAGCAAGTCGGGCCTGATCGGACTGACGCAGACGCTGGCTGCCGAGTTTGGCCCGCAGAATGTTCGGGTCAACGCGATCCTGCCGGGCGCGGTCGATACCGACATGTATCGCGAGATGAACGACACCCCAGACAAGGCGGCCTTCGTCACCAATCTTCATGCGTTGAAGCGGGTCGGCCGATCAGAAGAAGTCGCGCGATCGGTCCTCTATTTGGCATCCGACGACTCGAGCTTCGTCACCGGCACCGCATCCCTGATCGACGGTGGCCTTTCCATCACCCGCACCTGAGCAGGACTCGACCACGCAGGGCAATGAGGAGGCTGACATGGGACTTCTGGTCGAAGGCCAATGGCGCGACGCCTGGTACGACACCGCCGCAACGCGCGGTCGCTTCGTACGCAAGGACGCAGCGTTCCGCAACTGGATCACGGCCGATGGCAGCGCCGGCCCAAGCGGTCGCGGCGGCTTCGAGGCGGAAGCCGGCCGCTACCATCTCTACGTCAGCCTCGCCTGCCCTTGGGCGCATCGCACGCTGATCATGCGCGCCCTCAAGGGGCTCGAGGACATGATCTCCGTCTCGGTGGTGCATTGGCTGATGCTTGAGAACGGCTGGACCTTCGCGGACGGCCCGGGCGTCATCCCGGATAGTGTCTTCCGTGCACGGTTCCTGCATCAGATCTACAGTGGAGCCGATCCACACTATACCGGTCGCGTCACTGTTCCGGTGCTCTGGGACAAGCATGCGCGCACGATCGTCAGTAACGAATCGTCCGAGATCATCCGTATGCTGAACTCGGCCTTCGATGCGATCGGTGCGAAGTCCGGCGACTATTATCCGGAAGGGCTGCGTGCGGAGATCGATGGGGTCAACGCCCGTATCTATGACACGCTGAACAACGGAGTCTACAAGGCCGGCTTCGCGACGACGCAGCAAGCTTACGAGGAGGCCGTCGTCCCGCTGTTCGACACGCTCGATTGGCTAGAGCAGCGGCTTGCCGACCGCAGGTTTTTGCTAGGCGACAGCCTCACCGAAGCCGATATCCGCCTGTTCACGACACTGATCCGCTTCGACGCGGTCTATGTCGGGCATTTCAAGTGCAACATCCTCCGCATCGCCGACTATCCCAACCTGTCGGGCTATGCGCGCGACATCTATCAATGGCCCGGCATTGCCTCGACCGTGAATTTCGAGCATATCCGGCGGCATTATTACCAGAGCCACCGCTCGATCAATCCTACCGGAATCGTCCCCGTCGGCCCTCTGCTTGATTTCATGGCACCGCACGGACGCGAGAGCCTGGTTAGGCGCGGCACACCGGCTTCGCCGGTTGGCGCGCATCCCGGTCTACCGCCTGATTGTCCGGATCGCACGTCGGCGGCGCTCGAGTAGTTCTCTCCGATCAGAAGGCCGTCCCGGAGTGCGCTGCGCTTCATCCGGGCTGCGCTTCAACTCTCCGCCCTGACCCCGTCCCACCACGGGCAGGTGCCCGACATCAGCTTGAAATTGCCTTCGATCACCTGCACGGGTGCGCGCTTGCCCTCGGCCGCGGCGCGCATCCGCATCTCGCGCGCGACCGCCCGATCCTGCGGCGACAGCCAGACCCGCTCGTGGCCCCACAGGCTCGGGCCGTCGTACATTTCGAACGGCGTCCAGTTCGCAGGGTCGATCTCGCGGCCGCCCCAGCCGCACTCGACCATGAAGGCCGACGGCGATTTTGCGTAGAACGACGTCATCAGGTCGTTGGTGTGACGGCCGAGCGTGACGTTGACCCGGTCTTCCTTCATCGCGATGTCGTAGGCCTGACCGACATCGTCCAGCGAGAACAGCTCCACCATCAGATGGTGCATGCCGTTCGTGCCGGTCTCGATCAGCGCGAGTGAGTGGTGGCGGGCATTGACGTGGAAGAAATAGGCGCGGAACGGCTTTTCGATGAAGTCGCTGAGGCCGAAGCCCAGCACGTCGACATAGAAGCTCATCACGGGTACGATGTTCTCGACGGTCAGCACTGCGTGGCCGAGCCCGAGCGCGCCGGTGCGAAAGCCGGAGATCGAGCGCCCCGGCCGGAACGGCGTGTCGTCGATCTCGGGGCCGTGGAACGCCTCCAGGCGGTTGCCGGCCGGGTCCTGAAACGAGATCAGTTCGCGGACCCGCCGCGCGTCGGCGAGCCCCTGCGGCTCGGTGCTGACAGGCATGCCGGCCTGCTCGAGCCGCACCGCCAGCGCGTCCAGCGCTGCGGCGTCCGCCACCTCCCAGCCGAAGAACCTTGTGCCTTCGCCCTGGGCGCGGTCGATCAGGATGCGCTGCTTGCGGTCGTCCATCCGGAAGGCGAGCAGCGAGTTGCCGCGCTCGACCGCCTGCAGTCCGACCAGGCCAGTGCCGAACTGCCGCCAGTCGTCGAGCGCGTCGGAGCCGAAGCCGGCATATCCGAGACCCAAAATCGCCATCTGCGCCTCCGCCATCTGTCTGTTTTTTGGGCGGCCGATCGGCCGCCATTTCGACAAATCCTACGCGGATTCCAGTGCCTTCAAACCCCGAAAGTGGCGTCCCACCTCGGGGCAGGGGTGTCGGGCCGTCCCTTGACACGGCGCGCGGCGGGTGGTGTGTAACGGCCATGAGCACCGTTGCCAGTCCATCCCGTCGTTGGTGGCCCACCTTCTCATAGGTGGCCGGTGCGTTTCATTTCCCAAAAACGTCGAAGGTCGCCATCGCAGTGCGACGGTCTCCTTCGTTTGTCCTGTGTGGCGCTCTCTTCCCAAGTCTCGTAAGAGGATCACATGAACAGGACAGTCTTCTCCCTGCCGGCCAAAAGCGAATACCTCACCAATGGCGGCCTTGCGGTCGCGCGCGTGGTCGAGCAGTTCACCGGCGGCGCCAATCGCCTCGACGACTTGATCGCGCTGCTGGACCGCCGCCGCGGCGTGGTGCTGTCCTCGGGCACGACGGTGCCGGGCCGCTACGAGAGCTTTGACCTCGGCTTTGCCGATCCGCCGCTGGTGCTCGAAACGTCAGGCACTGATTTCTCGCTGCAGGCGCTGAACCCGCGTGGCGAGGTCCTGATCGCTTTCCTCGGCGACGTGTTGCGCGAGCCCTGCGTCGTGATCTCGGAGCGGAGCGCCACGCGGCTCGCCGGCCACATCATCCGCGGTGCGGCGCCGGTCGAGGAAGACCAGCGCACCCGCCGCGCCAGCGTGATGTCGCTGGTGCGCGACATGGTGGCGGCGTTCACCTCCAATGCCGATCCGCTGCTCGGCCTGTTCGGCGCCTTCGCCTACGACCTCGTGTTCCAGATCGAGGACCTGGTGCAGAAGCGCGCCCGCGAGGCCGACCAGCGCGACATCGTGCTCTACGTGCCGGACCGGCTGCTGGCCTATGACCGCGCCACCGGCCGCGGCGTGGCCCTGAACTACGAGTTTTCCTGGAAGGGCAAATCCACCGCGGGCCAGTCGCACGAGACCGCGCCGAGCGTCTACGCCAAGACGGGGCGGCAAGGTTTTGCCGATCACGCCCCGGGCGAATACCAGGCGACCGTCGAAGTCGCCCGCGCGGCGTTCGCCCGCGGCGATCTGTTCGAGGCGGTGCCCGGGCAGCTGTTTGCCGAGCCCTGCGAGCGTTCGCCGGCGGAAGTGTTCCAGAGGCTCTGCCGCATCAATCCGTCGCCCTATGGCGCGTTGATGAATCTCGGTGACGGCGAATTCCTGGTCTCGGCCTCGCCCGAAATGTTCGTGCGCTCCGACGGCCGCCGCGTCGAAACCTGCCCGATCTCGGGCACCATCGCGCGCGGCTCTGACTCGATCGGCGATGCCGAGCAGATCCGCAAGCTGCTGAACTCGGAGAAGGACGAGTTCGAGCTCAACATGTGCACCGACGTCGATCGCAACGACAAGGCGCGTGTTTGCGTGCCCGGCACCATCAAGGTGCTGGCGCGGCGGCAGATCGAGACCTACTCGAAGCTGTTCCACACCGTCGATCACGTCGAGGGCATGCTGCGGCCAGGCTTCGATTCGCTCGACGCCTTCCTGACCCATGCCTGGGCGGTGACCGTGACCGGCGCGCCGAAATTATGGGCGATGCAGTTCGTCGAGGATCACGAGCGCTCGCCGCGGCGCTGGTACGCCGGCGCGATCGGCTGCGTCAATTTCGACGGCAGCATCAACACCGGCCTCACCATCCGCACCATCCGCATGAAGGATGGCCTCGCCGAGGTGCGCGTCGGTGCAACCTGTCTGTTCGACTCGGATCCGGCGGCCGAGGACCGCGAGTGCCAGGTCAAGGCGGCAGCGCTGTTCCAGGCGCTGCGCGGCGATCCGCCGAAGCCGCTGTCGGATTTCGCGCCCGACGCCACCGGCTCCGGCAAGAACGTGCTGCTGATCGATCACGACGACAGTTTCGTGCACATGCTGGCCGACTACTTCCGCCAGGTCGGCGCCAACGTCACCGTGGTCCGGCATATCCATGCCCAGGACATGCTGAAGCAGCGCGGTTGGGACTTGCTGGTGCTGTCGCCCGGTCCGGGCCGTCCGGAGGATTTCGGCATCGCGAAGACCATCGACACCGCGCTGGAGAAGAAGCTGCCGATCTTCGGCGTCTGTCTCGGCGTGCAGGCGATCGGCGAATATTTCGGCGGCGAACTCGGTCAGCTCGGCCAGCCCGCGCATGGCCGCCCCTCGCGCGTCCTGGTCCGCGGCGGGCGCTTGATGCACAATCTGCCCAATGAGATCGTGATCGGTCGCTACCACTCGCTCTATGTCGAGCGCGACAGCGTGCCCGAGGTGCTGGCGGTGACCGCGACCACCGAAGACGGCGTCGCGATGGTGATCGAGCACAAGACCCTGCCGGTCGGCGGCGTGCAATTCCATCCGGAATCGCTGATGTCGCTCGGCAACGAGGTCGGCCTGCGCATTGTCGAGAATGCATTCCGGCTTGATCCGGGGACGAATTGATTTGGACCGTCATTGCGAGCGCAGCGAAGCAATCCATTTCTCCTCCGCGGAGAGGTGGATTGCTTCGTCACTTGCGCTCCTCGCAATGACGATGCGGTGAAAGCGAGAGATCAAATGACCTTCGACCACGACATCAAGGCGACCGTTCGTACCATCCCGGACTATCCGAAGAAGGGCATCCTGTTTCGCGACATCACGACCTTGCTCGCGGATGCGAGAGCCTTCCGCCGTGCGGTCGATGAGCTGGTGCACCCCTGGGCGGGGGCGAAGGTCGACAAGGTCGCCGGCATCGAGGCCCGCGGCTTCATCCTCGGCGGCGCGGTGGCGCATCAGCTCTCGGCCGGCTTCGTGCCGATCCGCAAGAAGGGCAAGCTGCCGCACACCACGGTGCGGATCGCCTATTCGCTGGAATATGGCATCGACGAGATGGAGATGCACGCCGACGCCGTGCAGCCCGGCGAGCGCGTGATCCTGGTCGACGATCTGATCGCCACCGGCGGCACCGCGGAGGGCGCGGTGAAGCTGCTGCGCCAGATCGGCGCCAACGTGGTCGCCGCCTGCTTCATCGTCGACCTGCCCGATCTTGGTGGCGCGGCCAAGCTGCGCGCGATGGACGTGCCGGTGCGCACGCTGATGGCATTCGAAGGGCACTGAACTTCTCTTGCCTCGCCCAGCTTACGGGGAGAGGCCGGATCGCATGGAATGCGATCCGGGAGAGGGGGAGTCTCCGGGCGCTCCAATGCTGATTGAGGCTGCGGAGCCGGCTCTTCACCCCGACCCGCTCCCCGCAAGAGCGGGCGAGGGAGCAGAGCTATCCCCGCTGCAGCAGCATGCTGAGCTCGAGATCGCGGAAGGTGGTGTAATTCCGCCGGATCCACTGATGCAGCTCGGTCGATGAATCCTTCTCCTGCCGCAGATAGCCGGTGAAGGAGAAGCTCAGCCGGTCGATATAGGTCTTCAGGAACACCGGCAGCGCGCGGAAGCGCAGCACCCGGCTGGCGGTCATGACCGGCGGCAGTTCGCCGCGCACCACGAACTCGTTGTCGATGACGATGAGCGCGTTCGGCGGGATCATGCCGGCCAGCGTCTGGTAGCCGTGCACCGAGGCGCGGTCGGTATCGGCGACATACAGGATGACAGGCGAGACGCGGCGGCGCAGCGCCTCCTTCATCAGCCCGATCTGGTCGCACATTTTGAAGAATTCATCGAAGGCGTGGTAGCCGAGGTCGATCACCTTGGCGATGCCGTCATTGACGATGACACGGTCCATCAGCTGCATCTTGCCGTAGGTGTCGATCACGTCGGCGGTTTCCGTGATCCGCGGCAGATAGTCGAGCAGCGACGGCTCCTTCAGGTTGATGTCGTAGCAGACCACGTCGCCGTTCTTGAGCAGCAGGAATTCGCCGAGCAGCCGCGCGATCAGCGTCTTGCCGACCTGCGGGCGGGGCGAGCAGATGATGTAAACGGGCGTGGACGACATCGCCCGCTATATCAGGCCAAATTTTCGCCCAATCCAGCCCCATCGCCGCCTCGGGCGCGACTTTTTTCGCTGCCGGGGGCGAGCTTTTCACTGCCTTCGCGCGCGACTATTTTTCGCCCTTGGCCGCCTTGGCGCCGACCAGGTCGGTGAGCTTGATCCGGTCGTACTCGCTCCAGACATTGGCGAGCCAGTGCCGGACATAGCCGCGCAGCACGAAGGAGTAATTCGCTGCGTCGTCGTTGATGCCCTTGTTGGCGACGAATTTCAGGAACGGAACCGAGGAGACCTCGACCTGCTCATAGGCCATTTCGTTGAGCTTCGGGATGGTCAGGTCGACGGCATCCTTGATGCGGTGGAAGTAGGAATTATAGGTCGCCTGGTCCCACTGGAAGAACTGGGTGTCGTTGATGAAGTTCTTGACCAGGAAATATTTCGCGCCGCCCATAAAGTTGGCGGTCTCGGCGATCTCGTCCAGCGAGGCGATCGACGGGCCGAGGATGTGGAACACGGCGAAGGTGATCTGGCCGGAGCGCGCGGCGTCGAGGAAGCCGATGTCGCGCAGCGAGGCCAGCGCCGGCGACAGCAGCCCGGCGCGGACGTCGATCACGGTGACCGCCGGGCCCGAGTTCAGCGTATCGAAGATCTTCATCTGGTCCGCGGTCGTCGTCATGTCGACGATCTCGGTGATCTCGGGATGGAAGCGCTTCAGCGTGCCGCGCGGCGATTCGGTGTCGAACGCCCGGGTCTGCACGTTGTTGGCACTGAAATAGTCCAGGAGCGTCCGCGAGACGGTGGTCTTGCCGACCCCGCCCTTGTCGGCGCCCACCACGATCACAACCGGCTTTGCCATGGAAATCCCTTGAAAGCGCGCTCCCGACCGCGATGGCGATCGGCAAGTCCCCACACTGCTTTGGGCGCGAACATGGCAGAAACGAGGGAGAATTCAATTCCTTAACGCGCCCACATTGGCTTTGGTGGGGATTTCCTTAATGGACTGAGTGACCTAGGGCACGATCAGCGGTGCGGGCCCCAAGGACCTTGAAGTGGGCCTTGGAGCGGTCCCTGGAGCGGACCAAACGGTCCCTGCCTGGGGGCAGTGCCGGGCAGCGGCGGCGGATTGTTCGGTTGTGCCGGCGGCGTGTCACCCCACGGGCCATGGGTCACCGGCGGGGGCTGGTCGCCTGCCGTGGGCGGCTGGTCCTGCGGCTCCGTGTCATCCGGCAGCGCCAGCGGTCCGGGGTCGTGGCCGCCGGCATATTTCACCAGGGCATCGACCCGGGACTTCACCGACGGATGGGTCGCGAACAGGTCGGCAAAGCCCTCGCGCGGATTGTCGACGCAGAGTTCCATCACCGCCGAGGTGGCGCCCGGCAACTCGCCGCGGTTCTCGATCTTGCGCAGCGCCGAGATCATCGCATCGGGATTCTTGGTCAGCTCGACCGAGCCGGCATCGGCGAGGAATTCGCGCGACCGCGACAGCGCGAGCTTGACCACCTGTGACAGCAGCCAGGCCAGCATGATCAATGCGACCGCGATGATGATGACGATGATCGCGCCGCCGCCCGAGCCCTTGCTGTCGCGGTCCGAGGAGGATGACGACCGGGAGGATGACGAGGACGACCAGCCACCTCCGCTGCCGCCGCTCCACGACAGATTTGTGAACAGGCGAAAGAACAATTCGCCGAAGAAGCCGACCACGCCGGCGATGATCACCGCGACCACCATCAGTTGCACGTCGCCGTTCTTGATATGGGTGAGCTCGTGGCCGAGCACAGCCTCGATCTCCTGGTCGTTCAGCGCTCTCAGAAGTCCGGTGGTGACCGTGATGGCGTACTGCCGCGGGTTCAGTCCGGTCGCGAACGCGTTCAGCGCCGGGCTGTCCATCACCTTCAGCTTCGGCATCGGGATGCCGCGCGAGATGCAGAGGTTTTCCAGGAGATTGTAGAGCCGCGGTTGCTGCTGGCGCGTCACGCTTTCGCCGCCGGTGACGGCGTCGATCATCTTCTGGTGGAAGAAATAGGCGATCACGATCCAGGCCAGTGCAGCGATCGTCGCCCATGGGAAGGCCGAGGCCAGATCGCGCGCGGCATGGGTCAGATAGTAGTCGGCCGTGCGGCCGCCATCGGTCATCACCTCCGCGACCAGCGCGCCGGCATAGACCAGCACGTAGATCAGCAGGAACAGGCCGGCGAGCAGCAGCATCGAACGAAACTTGTTCGATGCGATATGCGTGTAGAGACCATAGGCGGCCATGACGGAGCAGCCTCCCGCCGGCGCGCGTTGCGCCTTTAGAACTTCACGCTCGGTGCCGCCTCGACCTCCGTGCGGCTGGCGCCGAGGTCGAAGAAATCCTTGCGGGTGAAGCCGAACATGCCGGCGAACAGCGCGGCCGGCATCTGCTGGATGCCGGTGTTGTATTCCTGGACCGCGTTGTTGAAGAAGCGGCGGCTGGCGGCGATCTTGTTCTCGAGATCGGAAAGCTCCGATGCGAGCTGCTGGAAATTGGCGTTGGCCTTGAGGTCCGGGTAGGCCTCCGACAGCGCGATCAGCCGGCCGAGTGCACCGGAGAGCTGGTTCTCAGCCGCCGAGACCTGGGCCGGTCCCTGTGCCGAGATCGCCGAGTTGCGTGCCTTGATGACGTCGTCGAGCGTGCCGCGCTCATGCGCGGCATAGCCCTTCACGGTCTCGACCAGGTTCGGGATCAGGTCGTGGCGCTGCTTGAGCTGCACATCGATGTCGGCAAACGCCTGGCTGACCCGCTGGCCGAGCGCGACGAGGCGGTTGTAGGCGCTGAACGCAAACAGCACGAGAAGGACGATGACGCCGATAACGATCCAGCTGGTCGACATGACAGGGCAGCTCCTGATGGACGAGACGGCGGCACCGTAGCCCAAGATCGGGGCGCAGGGCAGCCCGCCGCGAAGAGGTGGGCATGGGTTGGTCGTAGATCGGCCGAGACCGGTTCAACATATTCGTCGTCCCGGCGAAGGGGACCCATTGCCGCCGCTATGTGCAGTGAGAATTCGTTGGGCCCCAGCTCGCTTCAACGACGCATTTCGGTGGTTATGGGTCTCGGCCTTCGCCGGGACGACCAATTACCGCATCGCCCCAGCGCCATTTGCGGGCGCGGGCGTATTCGGCCTTGGCGCGCCGGGGCACTTTTGTGACAACGACGCCATCGACCGTGCAGAGCTTGGCCGCAACCTCGACCTTGCCGACATCCGGCTGCGCCAGCACGCGCGGTGGCCGGTTCTCAACGCGCGCGCGGCTCAGCGCGACATAGGCGAAGCGCTCGTCCTCGAACGGGGCGTCGGCGCCCTTGACCTGCTTGTGTGCGCGCGAGCGTTGCAGGCGCTGCGAGAAATGACACCAGTCCGGCGCGACCAGCGGGCAGGCGCCGTCATGCGGGCAAGGGGCAACTACATGCGCGCCGGCGGCGATCAAGCGTGCGCGGAGCGCGATGATCCGCGCATAGCCCGCCGGCGTGCCGGGTTCGACGACCAGCAGCGTGTCGCGCGCTTTGGACCACATGGCATCGGTCAGTGCCGCGCGTTCGGCGTCACCAAGTTCGCCGATCATGTAGCTGGCGACGACGAGGTCGGCGGGGTTGGCCTTGTCGATCAGGGCGTGGGCCTGGCCGAGTTGATAACTAGTGTCGTGCAGGCGGATGCTGCCGTGAAACAGCCCTTCGGCGAGCGTTCGCAACGCGGCGTTGGCGTCGAGCAGGGTGAAGCCTTGCAGAGAGGTGAACGTCTCAGCGGCGGCCCAGGTCGCGGTTCCCGGACCGGCGCCGACATCGAGCAGGCTCGCCGGCGCGAAGTCCGGCCTGATCTCCGTCAGCGCATTCAGGCTCGCCATCACGGCCGCATAGGTCGCCGGCATCCGCGCCAGCGCGTAGGCCAGCGCATCGGTCTCGGTCCTGATCGTCGCGGAGTTGCCGCCTTCGCGATAAGTCCGCGAGATCACCGCCGCGCGGCCGGCGGCGTCGCTGCGCGATAGGCCTTCGAGGTGGCTGTTGAGCGCCGCGCGCAGTTCGGCGGGAAGATCGGGAGAGGTCATGCGACGCACTATCGCATGTCATTGCGAGCGAAGCGAAGCAATCCATCGCGCCGCTTGCCGAGACATGGATTGCTTCGCTGCGCTCGCAATGACGGAGCGGAAGCGGGTGCGCGAGCGTCAGCCCCTTACGCCACGTTCTGGTCGAGGATGTCGACCGCGCCCTGCAGGTCGACCGACACCAGCTGCGACACGCCGCGCTCGGCCATGGTGACGCCGAACAGCCGGTTCATCCGCGCCATCGTGATCGGGTTGTGCGTGATGATGATGAAGCGCGTGTCGGTCGAGCCTGTCATTTCGTGCAGAAGGGTGCAGAACCGTTCGACGTTGTGGTCGTCGAGCGGCGCGTCGACTTCGTCCAGCACGCAGATCGGCGACGGGTTGGTGAGGAACACCGCGAAGATCAGGGAGAGGGCGGTCAGCGCCTGCTCACCGCCTGACAGCAGCGACAGTGTTTGCGGCTTCTTGCCGGGCGGCTTGGCGATGATCTCGAGGCCTGCCTCGAGCGGATCGTCGCTCTCGATCAGATGCAGCGCGGCTTCGCCGCCGCCGAACAGCTCGGTGAACAGCCGCTTGAAATGGTTGTTGACGGTCTCGAACGAGGTCAAGAGGCGCTCGCGCGCTTCGCGGTTGAGGCTCTGGATGCCCTGTCGCAGCCGCTTGATCGCCTCGACCAGGTCGTCGCGTTCGGTGGTCAGCGCAGTGTGCTGGGTCTCGACTTCCTTGAGTTCTTCCTCGGCGCGCAGGTTGACGGCGCCGAGCCGCTCGCGGTCGCGGCGCAGCTTCTCGAGCTCTTCCTCGACCTGTGTGACTGGCGGCAGCTCCTGGCCGGGCTCGATCTCGGCGAGGCCCACGACCGCGCTCGGCTCGACCTCGAGCATGTCGTGGATCTCGCGCTCGATGTCGGCGAGGCGGCGACGGGTGCCTTCCATGCGCTCCTCGGCGCGCGCGGTTGCCTCACGGGAATAGGAGAGGGCTTCGAGGGTCGCCTTGGCGACGCGGTCGGTTTCCGCCATCGCGGCTTCCGCGGTCGCGAGCGCGTCGGCGGCGATGCGGCGATCCCCCTCGGCGTGCTCGATCTCCGAGATCAGCGCACTGCGCTTCTCGGCGAACACCTCCGGCGCATTGGCCAGTTCCTCGCGCTCGGCCGACACTTCGGCGATGCGGGCCTCGACGGTCTCGACCTGCGAAGCGGCGCTGGTCTTGCGGTTCTGCCACTCATTGCGCTCGGCGACGATCGCCTGGACGCGGCGGTCGGCGAGTTCGGCCTCGCGGGCCAGCGCCTGCGCCTCGGCGCGGACTTGCGCCGCGGCACGGCGCTGGTTGTCGATCTCGGCGCGAACCGCGGCGAGCTGGGCCTCGGTCTCGACACCAGGCGGCAGCTCGGACAGCGCGGCAACGGCGCTTTCATGCGCGGCCTCGGCCTCGGCGCGGTCGGCGGCGACGCGGCTGTGCGCCTCGGCCAGCGCCGATTTGCGCGCGGCGTGGCGATTGATTTCGCGCTCGGTCGCGGCATGGCGTTCACGTGCGGCGTCGGCCTCGCGACGGGCGGCGCGCACGGCTTCGCGCGAGGCGCTCTCGGCGGCGGACGCCGAGCGCAGCTCTTCCTCAGCCGTCTCCAGCGCCTGGCGCTTGGCGGCGGCATCGATGCGGGCCTGCTCCAGCTCATGCTCGATATCGACCAGGCGGGCGCGCTCGGCGAGGCGGCGCGCTGCGCCGGTCGGGGCATGGGCGTCGGCGACAAAACCGTCCCAGCGCCAGACGTCGCCTTCGAGCGACACCAGCCGCTGGCCGGTCTTCAGCTGCGACACCAGCTCAGCGCCGCGTTCCTTGGCCACCACGCCGATCTGGGCCAGGCGGCGCGCCAGTTCCGGCGGCGCCTGGACGTGATCGGCCAGCCGCTCGACGCCGTCAGGCAGCGACGGATCGCCCGAAAGTTCACCGACATTGGTCCAGCGCATCGGCGCGGAGGAATCCACCGGTGCATCGAGGTCGTCGCCGAGCACGGCGCCGATCGCCTTTTCATAGCCCTTGGCGACCGTGATGCCGTCGATGATCGGCGGCCACAGATTCTTGGTCTCGCTGGTGACAAGCTTGGAGATGGTGCGGGCTTCGGTCTCCAGCCGCTGCACGCGCTTCTCGGCCTCGGCGAGCGGATTGCGGGAGGACTCCAGTGTCTGCCGTGCGGCGGCGTGATGGGCTTCGCTCTCCTGCACGGCCGCCTCGGATTCGGCGAGCGTCTGCTGTGCCATCTCCATGGCAGCGGCGAGCGCGTCGATGTCGCCGAGATTGCCGGTCTCCTGCGCGAGCTTGGTTTCCTCGGCCTGGACGTTGGCGATTTCCTGATCGAGCCGCGCCAGCCGGTCGCGATGGGTGCGCACGCCGGCCTCGAGCTGGTTGCGCTTGGCGGTCAGATCGGCGAGCTGCGTGGTCAGCTCCGAGAACTGGCGCTCGGTCGCGGCCAGGATCTCCTCGGCCTCGGAGACACGCTCGTCAACGCCGGAGCGCTTCTCGACGCGCGACTTGATCTCTTCCTTCAGCTCGGCGTCTTCGGTGTCGAGCCGCTGCAGCGCGATGTCTGCATCCGAGGTCTGCTGCTGCTCGCGCGCGATGTCCTGGGCAAACTGGGTCAGGCGGCGATCGAGTTCGCCGACCCGCTCCTTGGCGCGCTGCTCCTCACGGTCGAGCATCTCGCGGGCGTTGGTCAGGCGCTGCAGGCCTGCGGCGGCGCGCGCCTCGGCATCGCGCAGCGCCGGCAGTTCGGTGGCGCGGATCGCCTGGATACGCGCGGCTTCCGCCTGATGCTGGGTGCGCTCGGCCATCTCGCGCACGGCGAGATCATGGGTCTGCGCGGCGTCGTTGACGTCGGCGTTGGCCCCGATCCAGCGCAGATGGAACAGCATGGCTTCGGACTTGCGCACCTTGGCCGCGACCTCGCGGTAGCGGATCGCCTGGCGCGCCTGCTTCTTCAGGCCTTCCATCTGGCCAGTGAGCTGGCCGATCACGTCCTCGACGCGGGTGAGGTTGGTTTCGGCGGCCTTCAGCCGCAGTTCCGCCTCGTGGCGGCGTGCGTGCAGGCCGGCGACGCCGGCGGCGTCTTCCAGCACGCGGCGGCGCTGCTCCGGCTTGGCCTGGATGATCTCGCCGATCTTGCCCTGGTGAACCAGCGCCGGCGAACGCGCGCCGGTGGCGGCATCGGCGAACAGGATCTGCACGTCGCGGGCGCGCACGTCGCGGCCGTTGATACGGTAGACCGAGCCGGCCTCGCGCTCGATGCGGCGGGAGATTTCGAGGATCTGGCTGTCATTCATTGCGGCCGGCGCCGAGCGATCGGAATTGTCGATCGTCATCACGACTTCGGCGTGGTTGCGCGCCGGACGGTTGCCGGAACCGGCGAAGATCACCGCATCCATGTCGGCGGCGCGCAGCGACTTGTGCGAGGTCTCGCCCATCGCCCAGCGCAGCGCTTCGACCAAATTGGATTTGCCGCAGCCGTTCGGTCCAACGACGCCGGTCAGGCCCGGCTCGATCATGAAATCGGTGGGTTCAACGAACGACTTGAAACCGTGCAGGCGGAGGCGCGTGAGCTTCATGTACACAAATCTCGCTTGGCCGGGCGCGAATCTCCCTGCCGTGACAATACCATGGATGGCAATGTCGGTGTCTGGGGTGAATAGCTGCGTGCAGCTCTCATGAGCGGCGACAATGGCGATGCGCGTGCGTCAGGGCAACCGCTTGACCAAGCTTTTCCCAAGGGATTTGCAAGGGATTTGCAGGGGTTTTGCGACCTCTGCATGGCCTTGAAGATTCGCATCGCGCGAATCGGGTTTTCAACAACCAAATTATGCGAAGGCGGCACACCGTGATCGCAAATCATCCACAATTATCGTGCCGCGACTCGAACGCGGGTACGACGGCGTCGAGTTCACCCGCGTGCGATCAGCTCTTCAGCAGCGGATCGATGTGCTTGCTGAACTCCTCGAACGAGGTCTCGCCCTTCAGCATCTCGCCGTTGACGAAGAAGGTCGGCGTCGAGTTCACCTTCAGCACGTCGTTGGCGTATTTCTGGTCTGCGGCGATCTTGTCGAGCAGCGTCTGATCCTTCAGGCAGTCCTCGACCTGCTGCTGGCTGAGGCCGGCCTGCTTGCCGATCCGCGTCAGCGTCTCGGTGGTGTTCTTGACCACCCAGTCGTTCTGCTGGCGGAACAGCAGGTCGATCACGGCGAAGAATTTCGGTGCGTCGTCCTTGGCGATGCAGCGCGCCAGCATCGAGCCGGCGGCGGCCTTGATGTCGAGCGGGAATTCGCGGAACACGTAACGGACCTTGCCGCTGTCGATGTAGGTCGACTTGATCTTCGGGAACACGGTCTCGTTGAAATTGGCGCAATGCGGGCAGGTCATCGAGGCGTATTCGATGATCGTCACCTTGGCGTCCTGCGGACCCAGCCCCATGTCCGGCAGCGACTGCGGCTTGGCGACCTCGGCGGCGGTCTGCGCGAACGCGTCCGTGATCAGGCGCAGCGGCGACAGCCCGGCGAGGGCGGCAAGCCCGGTCAGCGAGAGAGCGGTGGTGAAAGCGCGGCGCGTGATGATCAAGGTCAGCTCCCGGATTGGCGCGTTCACGCCAGAATGAAGGGGGTCCCGAAAAGAAGCCTTCGCTAGCTTGAAACGACCATTGTGGCAATGCCGGGGTCTTGCGGCCGTGCCTGCGAAAAGCGTCAATTTCGCTTGATCGAGGCACCCAGGCGGGCCAGCGCCGCGCGCAGATCGTCATCTTCGACGGCCGCAAGATTGGCCGCCTCCCGGGCCAGCGCTTTGGCGTCCGGCGGGCGCGGCCGGGCCGGGCGGCTGCGGCGCGACAGCGGCGCTTGCCGGATCGTCAGGCGGCCGACCGCGTGCCAGCCGAAGAATCGGTTCACCCGCTCCAGGATGACGTCGGAGGAGTGCTGGATCTCCAGCGCCATCGGCCCCTCGACCCGCAGCACCAGCGTCGCCGGCTCCTGCGGCTGCCCCTCTACCGGCCGGGGCCACTGGATCTTCATCGGCTCGCAATAGGCCGCGATCCGCTCGCCCGCGATCTCGGTCCACCGCGTCACCAGTTCGCGCGCGGCAAAGCCCTGCTTGGCATAGGCGTGGGTGAAGACATCGCTGAGCAGGATCGACAGGGGCTTTGCGCTGATCGGGCCGGGTTTGGACATGGGCGGGACTATAGCAGCGGTAGCGATGGGGCCGAAACCGTGTTCATCAATGTGGTCGCGCTTCCATCCCAGGACAAGAAAGGCGTGGATGCCCGGGTCAAGCCCGGGCATACCGTCGCGGGATGTGCCTTAAGATATGTCCATGAGCTCTCGCGCGGCCGCCAAAACCAATCGGACCGACCAGCAAGCCAGCCGCCCGGCGCGGCTGCTCGCCTGGTATGACCGGCATCGCCGGCGGCTGCCGTGGCGTGCCGAGGCGGGGGAGCGGGCCGATCCGTACCGCGTCTGGTTGTCCGAGATCATGCTGCAGCAGACCACGGTCAGGGCGGTCGGGCCGTATTTCGAGAAATTCGTGGCGCGTTGGCCCGATGTGACCGCGCTCGGCCGGGCCTCGCTCGATGACGTGCTCCGGATGTGGGCCGGGCTCGGCTATTATTCGCGGGCGCGCAACCTGCATGCCTGCGCGGTTGCGGTGCTGAGCGACCATGGCGGGGCCTTTCCGGACACCGAGGGGGGCCTGCGCGCGCTGCCCGGCATCGGCCCCTACACCGCGGCGGCGATCGCCGCGATCGCGTTCGACCGCCGTACCATGCCGGTCGACGGCAATATCGAGCGCGTGGTCAGCCGGCTCTACGCCATCGAGGAGCCGCTGCCGCAAGCCAAGCCGCTGATCAAGCAGATGGCTGCGACATTGCTCGGCCCGTCCCGTGCCGGCGACGAGAACGCTCGCGCCGGCGATAGTGCTCAGGCGCTGATGGACCTCGGCGCCACGATCTGCACGCCGAAGAAGCCGGCTTGCGCATTGTGTCCGCTGAATGACGATTGCGCGGCCCGCATTCGCGCCGATCAGGAGACATTTCCGCGCAAGGCGCCGAAGAAGACCGGCGCGCTCCGCCGCGGCGCCGCTTTCGTCGTGACACGGGGCAGCGAGCTGCTGGTGCGTTCGCGTCCTGAAAGAGGCCTGCTCGGCGGCATGACCGAAGTGCCGGGATCGGAGTGGCTGGCCGGGCAGGCGGATGCCGCCGCGCTGGCGCAGGCGCCGCAGCTCAAGGGCGTCGCGCGCTGGCATCGCAAGACCGGCGTCGTCGCCCATGTGTTCACGCACTTTCCGCTGGAGCTCGTTGTCTATACGGCCAGCGTGCCGCCGCGGACCCGCGCGCCGGAGGGGATGCGCTGGGTGCCGGTGGCGACGCTGGACGGCGAGGCGTTTCCCAACGTGATGCGCAAGGTCGTCGCGCACGGACTGGACTTCTGACGCCGGCTCATTTTTTTGAGCATGATCTCTTCGGAAAACCGGTTCCCACTTTTCCGGATCATGCTCTGATCTGCTGACACCATGCTGGCGGCAGGTCCCGGCTACGACTTCCAAAACGGAGGCCGCGATGATCGCAACCGCTCTCGACCGCATCCCGATGCCGCCCGTCGCAAAGCTGCTGGGTTGGCGCGTGGCGGATGCACGTCCGCAGGACGGCTGGATCAGGATCGTGTTCGACGGCAAGCAAGATTTCTGCAATCCGGCCGGCTTCATCCAGGGCGGCATGCTGTCTTCGATGCTCGACGACACGATGGGGCCGGCGGCGTTCATCATGACCGAGGGCAGGCTCTTCACCACCACCATCACGATGACCGTGAATTTTCTCGCGCCCGCCAGGCCCGGGCCGATCACCGGCGAGGCGACCGTAACCCAGCTTGGCAAGACCATCGCCTTCGTCGAGGGCCGGCTGACCGCCGCCGACGGTACATTGCTCGCCACGGCGAGCAGCAGCATCCGTCTGGTCGAAGCGGCGCGGGCATTGCGATGATGCCGCGCACACTGCAATTTGGTCCGTCACCCCCGCGCAAAGGCTTTGCCTTTGTCGCTGGAGGAGCGCGCACGCGCGCGGTCTCGAAGGGGCGACGGCCACCGGCCGGGCCGTGCATGCTTCGAGACGCCGCTTCGCGGCTCCTCAGCATGACGGAGATGGAGTTCGCGCTCCGTTCAAGAGGCTCCCACCCGCGGCACGATCGGCGGCTTGGCGTTCAGCCCCTCGACCTGGAAGCCGGCGACGCGCTTGTAGTTGGCGGCGATGTCTTCCAGCTCCTGCTGCGACAGCACCTCGGTGACGACGCCAAAACCGTTGGGCGCGCGCTCCTCGACCAGCTGCATCACCTGCTCCGGACCGTTGCGGCGGTTGAGCATCACGAGATCGGTCGTCGCCGGCCGCCGTTCGGCCTCATAGGCGGAGAGCGCCGCCTGCGTTGCACCATGCGCCAAAATCTCGCGCGTCAGCGTGCGTGCATCCAAAATCGCCTGCGAGGCGCCGTTGGAGCCGATCGGGTACATCGGATGCGCGGCGTCGCCCATCAGCGTGACGCGGCCGAAGGTCCATTGCGGGATCGGATCGCGATCGACCAGCGGATACTCGTAGGCATGCGGGCAGTTCCGGATCAGGCCGGGCACGTCGAGCCAGTCGAAATCCCAGGTCTCGAACCACGGCAGGAATTCGTCGAGCTTTGCGGTGCGGTTATAGTCCTCGCGGCGCCACTGATAGGTCGGCGGCATGTGCCGCTCGGCGACCCAGTTGATGTCGAACTTGCCGTCGGGGCCGGCTTCCTTCGAGATCGGATAGCAGACGAATTTCAGGATCTCGTGGCCGGCCATGATCATGGTGCGGCCGGTCAGGAAGGCGTTCGCCCGGGTGATGCCGCGCCACAAGATACGGCCGTTCCAGATCGGCGGTCCTTCCTGCGGATAAAGCTTCTCGCGCACCGCCGAATGGATGCCGTCGGCGGCGATCAGCACGGTCCCCTCATAACTGCCGGCGGGCTTGCCGGTCGCCTTGTCGATGAAATCGGCGCGGACGCCGTCGGCAGTCTCGGTCCAGCCGGTGAGGTGATGGCTGGTCAGGATGTTGTCACGTCCCAGCCGTTCGGTCGCGGCATCGAGCAGCAGCTGCTGCAGCCGGCCGCGATGGATCGAGAATTGCGGCCACTTGTAGCCGGCCTCCAGTCCGCGCGGCTCGCTCCAGATCGGCTTGCCGTGCTTGGAGAAATAGGCGAGCTCGCGGGTGCGCACGGCGGTCGCGTCGAGCACGTCGTGCAGGCCGAGCTCGATCAGTTCGCGCACCGCATGCGGCAGCACGTTGATGCCGACGCCGAGCGGCCTGAGCTCGGGCACGCTTTCGAACACGCGGCAGGGCACGCCGATCTGGTGCAGGCTGAGCGCCAGCGTCAGCCCGCCAATTCCGCCACCTGCAATGAGCACAGTCATGAAAAGCCTCCCGGTTGGCCAAGGTCATCGCATGGCGGCCCCGCCGCGGGCAAGGTCCGCGGCACGGCGCAGGGTGGACGGCAAGGGGGGCTGCCGCTAACGTCCGCCGCATCTCATAACAAGCCAGGCCGGGTTCGCAACGAACCGACAAGGCCCGCAGAGGACAACGACATGCTCAAGCTCTACACCGCCCCCGGCACCTGCGCCCTCGCGTCCCACATCGCACTGGCCGAGGCAGGCGCGCCCTATTCGGTCGAGCGGCTCGATTTCAAGATCAACCAGCAGAACAGCCCGGAATATCTCAAGATCAATCCGAAGGGCCGCGTGCCGTCGCTGGTGACGGACCACGGCGTGCTGACCGAGACGCCGGCGATGCTGGCCTACATCGCGCAGACCTATCCGCAGGCGAAGCTTGCGCCGCTCGACGACGCCTTCGCATTCGCGAAGCTGCAGGCCTTCAATTCCTATCTCTGCTCGACCGTGCATGTCTGCCACGCCCACAAGATGCGCGGCGCGCGCTGGGCGACGCAGGAGACGTCGTTCGCCGACATGAAGGCGATGGTCCCGAAGACCATGGGCGCCTGCTTCAACCTGATCGAGCGCGACATGCTGAAGGGTCCGTGGGTGATGGGCGAGAACTACACCGTGGGCGACGCCTATCTCTACACCCTGACGCTCTGGCTCGACGGCGACGGCGTCGACATCGCGACCCTGCCGAAGGTGAAGGCGCATCGCGCGGCGATGGAGCAGCGGCCTGCGGTGCAGAAGGTGCTCGCGGAGCAGAAGGTGTAAGGCGGAAAGCGAAGCGGAAGCCAAGAACTCGCTGTCGTGCCGGCGCAGGCCGGGACGACGTGCGGATGGAGTGTACCGTCACACCTTCCGCGTCTCCAGCTCCCGCCCAGTCTCCAGCATCAGCCGGCGCAGCCAGATCGAACCGGGGTCCATCTGGGCCCGTGTCGGATAGAACATGTGCTGCTCGTCGATTCCCGGATCGAGCGGCGGCGTCACCGTCACCAGCGATAATTGTTTTGCCAGTGCGGAGATCAGCCGGCGCGGCACGAAGGCGACGAGGTCGGTGCGGGCGGTGACGTGGAGCGCCTCGATATAGCCAGGCACCACCAGCGCGATTCGCCGCTGGATGCCCTTGGCGCGCAGCCAGGTGTCGATCAGATCCTCGTTGTGGCCGCGGATGATCACGGCGACGTGCCGTGCCGCGAGGAACGCCTCGCGTTTCCGGAGCTTGCTGCCGACGGGATGGCCGCGCCGCACCGCCAGCGCATCGATGTCGGTGTAGAGCCGCTGGCGGTGAAATCCCTTGAAGGAATTGCCGATCGAGATCACGAGATCGATGGTGCGGGCGAAGTCGGGCGTGAAGATCGTGGAGCTGCGCCACGGCACCACGTCGATGGTGACGTTGGGCGCGAGCCGCGTCACCTTCTCCATCAGCGGCGGCATCAGCAGCTCTACCGCGAGATCGGGCATCATCAGGCGGAAATGCCGCTCGCTGCGCGCCGGGTCGAAATCATCGGAGACGAACAGCGTGCGCACCTGATCGAGCGCCTGCGCCAGCGGCGAGCGCAGCGCCTGCGCCCGCGGCGTCAGTTCCATCCGCGCGCCGTTGCGCACCAGCAGCGGATCGCCGATCAAATCGCGCAGCCGCTGCAAGGCGTGGCTCGTCGCCGGCTGCGACAGATTGAGCCGCATCGCGGCGCGGCTGACATTGGCGTCGCGCAGCAGGGCCTCGAGCGCGACCAGCAGATTGAGGTCAAGCGAATTCAAATTCATCAGGTGAATATATATCATACCACCTATCGATTGGAAGAATGCGCACCGGAGCCGCAGGATGGGGCGGCAAGGCGTTTTGACGCGAAGCGGTTATCGGTTCGCGTGAGCAAACGCGTGACATCAAAGCCACCCCATCTGCAAGGAGACGCGCATGAGCGCAACCGACAACAAGAAACTGGTGCAGGAGATGTTCGTGATCGCGGGCAGTCCCGATCCCGCGGTGCGCGAGAAATCGCTGTTCATGGCGACGCTTGCCGACGACGCGACCTGGACCGTGACCGGGCAATATTCCTGGTCGCGCACCTTCACTGGCAAGCAATCGATCATGAGTGATCTGCATGGCCATGTCCGCTCACGACTGGTCGAGCGCGGCCGCACCATTGCCCATCGCATCATCGCCGACGGCGACATCGTCGTGGTCGAGGCCAAGGGCAACAACCTCACCAAGGAAGGCCAGCGCTATGACAACGACTATTGCCTGGTGTTCCGCTTCGCCGGCGGCCGGATCAAGGAGGTGCGGGAATATTGCGACTCGGTGCTGACCGAGAAGGCGCTCGGTCCGTTTCCGGCGGCCGCGGTTGGCGCGGCGGGTTGAAGCACTGACGGTCGCAGCCGCGGCAGCGCTGGCTTCGATCCGGCGGTGGGGTGAGGACCGGCGCGCATGGCGGAAACTCGCTGCCATGAGCGAACGCGAGCTGCAGGACATCGGCGTCTGCCGCGCCGACTATGATCGTCGTGATGGGAAGGGCAGTCCGTACTGGCCGCCGTGAGATGCGACGAGAAAAATGCGCGGGGTGGGCGTCGGCGCCCACCCCGCGCGGCGTTCAAGGGCGGCTTACGCCACCTTGTTCTTGAGGTGGCCGAACATGATGTCGCGCGCCGCATCGTCCATCTCGGCCTTGAAGGTGTGCTTGTCCTTCAGCGCGATCGCGCGCGCCGCCGCCGGGCGCGCCGAGATTTCGTCGACCAGCCGCTTCACGTTCGGATATTTGGCGTAGCCTTCCTCGCCGAGGATGAACGGCGCCATCCGCGCCCAGCCCCAGAACGCCATGTCGACGATCGTGTAGCTGTCGCCGACCATGTAGCGCTGTTTCGCGAGGTGATCGTCGAGGATCTTGTAGTGGCGATGCGCCTCGTACTGGTAGCGGTTGTTGGCGTAGTCGAGATCCTTCGGCGCGAAATGCTTGAAATGCACGGCCTGGCCGGAATAGGGCCCGAGGCCGGTTGCGATGAACATCAGCCAGGACAGCGTCGCGGCACGGTTGGCCGGGGTGTTGGCGGGCAGGAACTTGCCGTGCTCCTCGGCGAGATAAAGCAGGATGGCATTGCTGTCGAACACCAGCACGCCATCATCGTCGATCGCCGGCACCTTGCCGTTCGGGTTGACCTTGAGGAAATCCGGCGCGAACTGCTCGCCCTTGCGGGTGTCGACCGGAATCGCCTCGAACGGCAGGCCGGATTCTTCCAGGAACAGTGCAACCTTGTTCGGGTTCGGCGCGCCATTGAAATAGAATTTGATCATGAAGGGACTCCCTTGGTTCTGTGACCGGCAAATCGGGACGCGGCGGGGCAAGGCCGCATGGCCCCTCATGCGCAAAATTCGCTGCAATGCGCAAGCGACGAGTTTGTGAATCAGGGTCGCGTGCCGCGCCGGTCAGCCGGCCCAGAAGAAGCCCAGGATACCCGCGACGACCAGCGCAACTCCCGCGACCTCCAGCACGGCGGCGGAGCGGGTCGCCGCATGCAGGTTGGAAAGCTGCGTCGCGCGCTCGGAGCCGCGGGCATAGCCGTGCACGATGACCTCTTCATTGAATTCGCCATGTGCCTCGAGGGCGAGCGTTAGGCCGACGCAGACCAGCAGGATGCCGAAAATGATCAGGCCGAAGAATCCGAGCAGGCCGATCAGCAGCATCGGAAACATGCCGAGCAGGAAGACCGGCAGCAGCGGCACCAGCAGCAAGGTCTCGGATTGTCTTCGCATCGGGCGACCAATCGAAACGGCGAGTGACGGAGGCCAATGTAGGCTCGCCCCGACAGCGCAACAAGGCGGCCCGGGTTCAAGACGGCGTCATCTTTCTCGTCATTCCGGGGCTCGCGCAGCGAGAGCCCGGAATCCATTGGACCGCAGAACAGGTGGATGAATGGATTCCGGGTTCGCCGCTTTGGGCGCCCCGGAATGACGAGGAAGGTGAATTCCGCCGGCCTCAGCCCACCGCCATCTCGGAACGGATCTCGGCGCGTAGCTCGTCGATCAGCCTGAGGCCGGTCTTGGTCTCGACGTGCCAGAAGGTCCAGCCATTGCAGGCGCCGGAGCCTTGCGCGACGGCGCCGATGCGGTGGATCGAGCCGACCTTGTCGCCGAGCATGATGGCGCCGTCGGCGCGCACCAGGGCGCCATGGCGCTTCTTGGCATCTACCAGCTTGGCGCCGGGCGTGATCATGCCGCGCTCGATCAACTCGGAGAACGCCACCCGCGGCGCCTCGCGCGCCGTCATGAACGGCGCCAAGGTCTCGGCCGGCAGCGGCTCGATCGCGGCGATGCGCGCTTCCGCTGCGGCGGCATAGGTCCGGTCGCGCTCGAAGCCGATATAGTTGCGACCGAGCCGTTTGGCGACCGCGCCTGTCGTTCCGGTGCCGTTGAACGGATCGATCACGAGATCGCCGGGTTTCGACGACGACAGCAGCACGCGGGCGAGCAGCTGCTCGGGCTTCTGCGTCGGATGGACCTTCTTGCCGTCTTCGCCCTTGAGGCGTTCCTCGCCGGTGCACAGCGGGATCAGCCAGTCGGAGCGCGCCTGCACGTCCTCATTGGACGCCTTCAGCGCTTCGTAATTGAAGGTGTAGCCCTTGGCCTTCTCGTCGCGCGCGGCCCAGATCATGGTCTCGTGCGCGTTGGTGAAGCGACGGCCGCGGAAATTCGGCATCGGATTGGACTTGCGCCACACGATGTCATTCAGGAGCCAGAAGCCGAGGTCCTGCATGATCGCGCCGACGCGGAAGATATTGTGATAGGAGCCGATCACCCACAACGTCGCCGACGGCTTCATCACGCGGCGGCAGGCCAGCAGCCAGGCGCGGGTGAAATCGTCATAGGCAGCGAACGACGAGAACTTGTCCCAGTCGTCGTTGACGGCATCGACATGCGATTCGTCGGGGCGCTTGAGATCGCCCTTGAGCTGCAGATTGTAAGGAGGATCCGCGAAGACCAGGTCGACCGAGCCGGCCTGAAGCTTCGACAATTCGGCCACGCAATCGCCAATGACGATGTGGCTCGACGGGGCACTCTCAAATTTAGTGCGGGGCGCCCTTGCAGACGCCCCGCGACGCGACACTACCATGACTCAAGAACTCTGACTCAGGCGACGCTGTCGGCGACGCGGGACTAAACAACCGACTGGCGTCACATTGACCCGGCAAAGTAAAAATCGACTTAATTGGAAATGTTCATGCAAAAGATTGCTGCATCTTTTGCGTGACGTGGCGCGGTGTCGTTGGCGTTGTGCTGCAACATCAGCGCGTTCGGCGAAAAATTTTGCGGATCATCAAACCGGCACGATTCGGCCGGTAAATTGCCCGCCGCTTGCACTCTTCGCGGCGCGCAGGATGCGCGCCCAACGGACTAGGCAATTTTTGCCGGGCAGGATATTGATTAACAGAATGGAAATTTTAGGTTGGTGTGTCCCGCATTGGGGCGCCGACCGGAATGAAGGGAAACCGCCATGCGCTATGATGATTTCCGCCGCAGCGACGACATTGAAGATCGTCGCGACGACAGTGGTGGCGGCGGCGGTGGTGGCTTCGGGATTCCGATGGGCGGCGGTGGCGGGCTCGGCATCGGCACCATCATCGTGCTCGGCCTCCTCGGCTATGCCTTCGGCATCGATCCGCGCATCCTGATCGGCGGCGCCGAGATTCTCACCGGCGGCGGCCAGGCGCCGACCTATCAGACCGACCGGCAGGCGTCGGGCGGCCAGGTCAAGCGCGGCGCGCCGACCGACGAGATGGGGAGTATGATCTCAGGCATCCTGGGCGAGATCGACGATCGCTGGAGCGAGATCTTCCAGGCCTCAGGCCAGTCCTACACCGGTCCGAAGATCGTGCTGTTCCGCAACGCCACCAATGGCGGCCGCTGCGGCATGGCGCAGTCGGCGATGGGACCGTTCTACTGCCCGCCGGACAAGACCATCTTCCTCGACACAGGTTTCTTCCGCGAGGTCGAGACGCGCTTCCGCGGCTGCTCGGGCAACGCCTGCAAGTTCACCGCGGCCTATATCATCGCGCATGAGGCCGGCCATCACATCCAGAATCTGCTCGGCATCATCCCGCGGGTGAACCGGTTGCAGCAGCAGGCCGGCAGCAAGGCCGAGGCCAACGCGCTGCAGGTCAAGGTCGAGTTGCAGGCCGATTGTCTCTCCGGCGTCTGGGTCAACCGCGAGGAGAAGAAGCGGCCGGGCTTCCTCGAGGCCGGCGACATCGACGCCGCGCTGACCACCGCGAACGCGATCGGCGACGACACGCTGCAACGGCAGGCGACGGGCAGGGTGGTGCCTGATTCCTTCACCCACGGCTCCGCCGCGCAGCGCAAGCAATGGTTCATGACCGGCTACCAGCAGGGCACGGTGCAGGCCTGCAACACGTTCGGCGGCGGTGCGTAGCTCTACGTCGCGTCATCCCCGGATGAGCGCGAACGCGCTCACTCGGGAGGTGCTCGCCTCTTCGGCGAGCCTCGAAGGATAAAACGCCCGTGGCCCATCCTTCGAGGCTCGCGAGCGCTCGCACCTCAGGATGACGTCTGTGGGTTTGGAAAGAGGTGTGAGATGTCCTCGATCGACGAATCCAAAACTTTCATCCCGCTCAACATCGCGGTGCTGACGATTTCCGACACCCGCACGTTGGCGGATGACAAATCGGGCACCACGTTGGCCGACCGTCTCACCGCGGCCGGCCACAAGCTCGCGGCGCGCGAGATCGTCACCGATGACGTCGAGGCGATCCGCGCGGTCATCCGGCGCTGGATCGCGGACGCGGGCGTCGATGCCGTCATCACCACCGGCGGTACCGGTTTCACCGGCCGCGACGTGACGCCGGAGGCGGTCGAGCCGCTGTTCGAGAAGCGGATGGACGGCTTCTCGATCGCCTTCCACATGTTGAGTCACGCCAAGATCGGCGCGTCGACGATCCAGAGCCGCGCCACCGCCGGCGTCGTAGGGGCGACGTTCATCTTCTGCCTGCCCGGTTCGCCCGGCGCCTGCCGCGACGGCTGGGACGGCATCCTGGCCGCGCAGCTCGACTACCGCACGCGGCCCTGCAATTTCGTCGAGATCATGCCGCGGCTCGACGAGCACCTGCGCCGCGCCAAGGCGAAGGGCGCGAGCGCGTAGTCTCCATCGTCACTCCGGGGCGCGCGAAGCGCGAGCCCGGAATCCATTTTGCCGCAGGTTTTGTGGCCCGATGGATTCCGGGCCCGCGCCTGACGGCGCATCCCGGAATGACGGGGATGTGGTGTCCTAAAGCTCCATTTCCCAGGTCTCCCCGACCAGGTCGACGCCAAAACTGTGGTGCTTCTCTTCCTTGACCCGCTCAAAGCCCGCGCGCGCATAGATGCCGCGCGCGGCGACCAAAATGCTTTGGGTCCACAGCGTCATCTTCCTGTAGCCCATCTCGCGTGCCGAGCGGATGCACTGGTCGACCAAAGCGCGGCCGACGCCGAGCCCGCGGGCCTTCTCCTCGACCGCCAGCAGCCGCAGCTTGGCGATCCCGTTGCCGCCGTTGACCAGGAAGACCGAGCCGACCGGTTCGCCGTCAACCTCCGCGATCCAGCAATGCTCACAGGCCGGATCGAACGATCGCAGAAACTGCGCGCAGATCTCGGCCACCAGCGCCTCGTAGCTGATATCCCAGCCATACTCCTCCGCGTAAGCGCGTCCCTGTTGCGAGATCACCCAGCCGATGTCGCCGACGCGGTGGCTGCGCAGCAGGAAGGCCGCCGGCTTCTCGGCCGGTGGCTCCAGCGACTGCTCGATCGTGCTCATCGCGCGCACCACCGCTGCGCGGCGGTCGCCGTCCATCTGCTTCAAGAGCGCCCCGACCTCGCTGCGCGAGCGGCGGTCGAGATCGGCGGCAGCGGTGCGGCCCTTGGCGGTGAGCGCCACCTCGTTGACGCGCTTGTCGGCCTTCGACGGCTTGCGCGTCACGATCTTGCGGCGTTGCAGCGCCGCCAGCGTGCGGCTGACGAAGCCGGCATCGAGGTCGAGATCGCGCACCAGATCGGTCGCGGTGCAGGTCTCGCGGTGCGCGAGCTCGTAGATGATCCGCGCTTCCTGCAGCGTGAATGTCGAGTGCAGGAGCTTCGGCTCGATGATGCCGAGCTTGCGGGTGTAGAACCGGCTGAAGCCGCGGACCGCGGCGACCTGGCTCTCGAGCGCGGTGTCATGGGAATTTGATTTCATCAAACATATTATTTGACGGAATCAAATAAACTGCAAGCGATTTTACGCGACCATGATCCGGCTGCGCAGCATGGTGCGGGATGAGCGGCCGAGCCGGCGCAGCAGCCGCGCCTCGGAGCGTCGGGCATCCGGCCGGTAGCCGCCGATCCGCTCGTAATGCTCGCGCGCGATCAGAAGGCCCTGTTCGGCCGAGGGCCCGGCGATAATCCGGGCGACGAATTTGAGGCCGTCGCGGAGGCCGGGGTCGGTATAGGGGGCGCGCGCGTAGCGGAAGATGCCGGCGCGGTCCTTGCCGCTCGCCGCCACCATCTGGATGAATTGCGTGGTCTCCTCGATCCAACCCGCATCGAGCACCGCGCCCGGATGCAGGAACATCAGCCAGGGTGAGCGCGCCTGCCGTGCGCCCGCCGCAAGCGCCGCAGCGCGCGTGCCCTTGAAGCGCAGGAAGTGGCAGCCGGCGACGTCGGCGACGCGCTCGATCACGTCGGTATCGGTGCGGTCGACCAGCAGCACCTCACGGACGACGCCGGCGGCCGCGCCCGGCACCAGCGCTGCGAGCGTCGCGACCGCGGTGCGCTCGACTCCGTCGGTTGGAATGATCACGCTCAACATGAACTTTGAGGCTTCGATGGCTCAAACTGGAGAACTCAGGCCTTGTTATCACCTTGTCATATTCAAAGCAGCCTGTTCGCCTGCAGATTTTCACGCCATCAATTTGTGGATTTTCTCGGCCCATGTTCTTGATTTGTTCTCAAGCTGTGTTAGCTTCACAGCATGAGCCGAGCATCCTCTCATGCCCTCAAGCACCCGCCGGTAACGGCGCCCTCCGATAACCCGGCGGGTGCACCCCCTCCCTTTCCCGAGCTTGCGGTTGCGATCGAGCGCGAGCGACGGCGCGGTCGCGGCGCGCAGTCCAACGCCAGCGGCCGCTACGAGGCCGAGGCGCGGGTTGCCTTCGACGACGGCTGGCAGAGCCTCGAGGACCTGCCGCCGTTTTCGACCAGCGTGGCGCTCGACACCTCGCGCAAGGTGATCACCCGCAACGACTCGCCCGACATCGGCTTCGACCGCTCGATCAATCCCTATCGCGGTTGCGAGCATGGCTGCGTCTATTGCTTCGCGCGGCCGACCCATGCCTATCTCGGCTTGTCCCCGGGGCTCGACTTCGAATCGAAACTGTTCGCCAAGCCGGACGCGCCCGCGCTGCTCGAGAAGGAGCTGGCGGCGCCCGACTACGAGGCCCGGATGATCGCGATCGGCACCAACACCGATCCCTACCAGCCGATCGAGCGCGACCGGAAGATCATGCGCGGCATCCTCGAGGTGCTGGAGCGTGCCGGGCATCCGGTCGGCATCGTCACGAAGTCGGCACTGGTGACCCGCGACATCGACATCCTGGCACGGATGGCCAAGCGCAATCTTGCCAAGGTCGCACTCTCGGTGACGACGCTCGACCCGAAGCTCGCCCGCACCATGGAGCCGCGCGCCTCAACCCCGCCGAAGCGGCTCGATGCGATCAAGCGGCTCGCCAATGCCGGCATCCCGACCACGGTGATGGTCGCGCCCGTGATCCCGGCGCTGAACGATTCCGAGATCGAGCGCATCCTCGATGCCGCAGCCCACGCCGGCGCCAAGGAGGCGAGCTACGTGCTGCTGCGGCTGCCGCTCGAAGTCCGCGATCTGTTCCGCGAATGGCTGATGGCGAACTATCCGGATCGCTATCGCCACGTCTTCACGCTGATCCGCGACATGCGCGGCGGCCGCGATTACGACTCGCAATGGGGCACACGGATGAAGGGCACCGGCCCGATGGCCTGGATGATCGGCCGCCGCTTCGAGATCGCCTGCGAGAAGCTCGGCCTCAACAAGCGGCGCACCAAGCTGACCACCGATCACTTCGCCAAGCCGAAGCGTAGCGGGGAGCAACTCAGCTTGTTTGGGTGAGACCCGTAGCCCGGATGCAGCCAACGGGTCGCGCGAACGCGCGCCCGATGACAGGTTCCGCGAAATCCGGGGTCTCGTGTCTGCGGCCAGAGCTTCCCCGGATTGCGCTTCGCTGCATCCGGGCTACGAAGAAGAAGTCAAAACAGCGAGTGCGACCATGAGTAACGCCCCGACCGCCCGCTTCACCGTCCTCACGCTCGGCGTCAGCGACATGCGCGCCAGCATCGCCTTCTACGAATCGCTCGGCTTCACCAGGAAGATGCGCGCGACCGGCGAGGAGGTCGCCTTCTTCGACACCGGCGGCAGCGTGCTCGGGCTGTTCCCGTGGCATCTGCTCGCCGACGACGCCGGACTGTCCGATCAGCCGCGGCCGGCCGCATTCCACGGCGTCTCGATTGCCTGGAACTGCAATGACGATGCCGAGGTCGATCGCGTGATGGCGTTCGCGCTGTCGAAAGGCGCCAAACTGCTCAAGCGCGCGCAGCCGACCAGCTATGGCGGCTATTGCGGTTATTTCGGCGATCCCGACGGCCACGCCTGGGAAGTGGTGCGCGCGCCGGGCTTTGAGGTTCTCGAAAACGGGCGGGTATCGATCCCGGATTAGAGAGAGATATGGATTGAATAGCGGGGAAGGGAAGTGGAGTGCACCCCAAAAGTGAGACACGGGAAATTAGGGACAGTTCTCTAACGGAGAACCTATGCCCAACAAATCACCCCGTGTTTTCAGCCGAGAGTTCAAGCTTGAGGCGGTTCGCCGCATTCTGGCGGGCGAGCGGATAAGGGCGCTTTCAGACGAGCTGAAGGTGCTGCGCAAGGATCTCTACGCCTGGCGCGATCTATTTCGGGCAGGCGGGGCGGCAGCGCTGCGGCCGATCGGCCGCCCGCGCAAAAGCGATGCCGTTGTGCCGAGCCTAAAGGAGCGGGCACGCGCCATT
>NZ_LFIP02000016.1 GCF_001189235.2 Bradyrhizobium embrapense | reverse complement strand
AAGCCTGGCGACATTGTCATCATCGACAACCTCGGCAGTCACAAAGGCAAGACCGTCCGTCGCGCCATCCGCGCCGCCGGCGCAAAGTTGTTCTTCTTGCCGCCCTACAGCCCGGATCTCAATCCGATCGAGCAGGTCTTCGCCAAGCTCAAGACCTTGCTCCGAAAAGCTGCCGAGCGAACCGTCGAAGCAACCTGGATGCGCATCGGCGCTCTACTCAACTGCTTCACGCCCCAGGAATGCGCCAACTACATCGCAAACGCCGGATACGCTTCAACATGAACCAATCATGCTCTAGAGAGCGTTTTCAAGCGAAGTGGCCCCGGTTCGCGTGAAGAAAACGCGCCAAAACAAAAAAGCCAGCGCAAACGCGGCTTTGCCCGGCCTGCAACATCGCGATAGATTGGCGGTCCGCGCAACTCCGGCCGCGGATCGCAAACAGCCGGTGAATGATTTCTCCGGGGAACGCGCATGAGCACGGCCGAATCCAAATCAATCGAACTCGCAGAGATCGAGGACACCAGCCTCCTCGCCTTCTATCGCGACATGAACCTGCAGGAGCGGCGCACGTTCTGGGCCTGCGCCTCGGGCTGGACGCTCGACGGCATGGATTTCATGATCTATCCGCTGGTGATCGGCACCATCATCACGCTGTGGAAGGTCGATGCCGGTACTGCAGGCCTCGCCGGCACCGTGACGCTGCTGGCTTCCGCGGTCGGCGGCTGGCTCGGCGGCTATCTGTCCGACCGGATCGGGCGGGTGAAGACACTGCAGCTCACCATCATCTGGTTCTCGTTCTTCTCGCTGGTTTGCGCCGTGGTGCAGAATTTCGACCAACTCTTGATCGCGCGCGCGCTGCTCGGTCTCGGCTTCGGCGGTGAATGGGCGGCCGGCGCGGTGCTGATCGGCGAGGCGATCCGGCCGCAATATCGCGGGCGCGCGGTCGGCTCGGTGCAGTCGGGCTGGGCGATCGGCTGGGGCCTTGCGGTGCTGGCGCAGGCGGTTCTGTTCTCGATCCTGCCTCCGGAGAACGCCTGGCGCTGGATGTTCGTGATCGGCGCGCTGCCGGCGCTGCTGGTGTTCTATCTGCGCCGCTATGTCACCGAGCCGGAGATCTCCGCCGCGACGATGGCGCAGCAGCAGGCATCCGGCAGCGGGCCCGCCGCGCTGTGGGAGATCTTCCAGGGATCGATCCTGAAGACCACGCTGCTGGCCTCGCTGGTCGGCACCGGCATGCAGGGCGGCTATTACGCCATCACCTTCTGGGTGCCGCGCTTCCTGACCACCGAGCGCAAGCTCTCGGTGGTCGGCTCGACCGGCTATCTCGCGACGCTGATCATCGGCTCGTTCATCGGCTATCTGGTCGGTGCCTGGCTTGCCGACCGGATCGGCCGACGCAATCTGTTCCTGATCTTCTCGCTCGGCGCTATCGCGGTCGTGCTGCTCTATACCCAGCTGCCGCTGTCCAACGAGGTGCTGTGGGTGCTGGGCTTCCCGCTCGGCTTCTTTGCCTCGGGCTATTTCTCCGGCATGGGCGCATTCCTGACCGAGCTCTATCCGACCCGGCTGCGCGGCTCCGGCCAGGGCTTCTGCTACAATTTCGGCCGCGGCGTCGGCGCGCTGTTTCCGTTCCTGGTCGGCGCGCTCTCGACCACGACGACGCTCGCCAATGCGATCGCGATCTTCGCGGTGGCGGCCTACGCCGTGTTCTTCATCGCCGCCTACGCGCTGCCGGAAACGCGTGGCCGCGTGCTGCATGCGGGTGGGTAGGTGATGAGGTAAGGCGATGACCGCGGCCCTTGCACCGCTTTACCTCTCCCCCTGTGGGAGAGGCCGGATTGCATCGAAAGATGCAATCCGCGCGAGGAGTCGCGATCTCTCCATGCAGTTTGCCGTGTGGAGGGATACCCCTCACCCCCAACCCTCTCCCACAAGGGGAGAGGGAGCCACCGTCTCGTGCGTCCCTCACAGGAGGTTCTCATGACATCGCTCAAAGGCAAGACGCTGTTCATCTCGGGTGCGAGCCGCGGCATCGGGCTGGCGATCGCGCTTCGCGCCGCACGTGACGGCGCCAATGTCGCGATCGCGGCGAAGACCACAGAGCCGCATCCGAAGCTGAAAGGCACGATCTACACTGCCGCCGACGAGGTCCGCGCCGCCGGCGGCAAGGCGCTGCCTGTCATCTGCGACATCAGGGACGAGGCGCAGGTGATGGCGGCGATCGACCAGACCGTCGCCGAATTCGGCGGCATCGACGTCTGCGTCAACAATGCCAGCGCCATCAGCCTGACCAACTCGCAGGCGACCGACATGAAGCGGTACGATCTGATGATGGGGATCAATACCCGCGGCACGTTCATGGTGTCGAAATACTGCATCCCGCATCTGAAGAAGGCGGAGAACCCGCACATCCTGATGCTGTCGCCGCCGCTCGACATGAAGACAAAGTGGTTCGAGCACTCGACCGCCTACACGATGGCGAAATTCGGCATGAGCATGTGCGTGCTCGGGCTGGCCGGCGAGCAGAAATCCGCCGGTATTGCCGTGAACGCGCTGTGGCCGCGCACGACGATCGCGACCGCTGCGGTCGGCAATCTGCTCGGCGGCGACGCCATGATGCGGGCGAGCCGCACCCCCGAGATCATGGGCGATGCGGCCTACGCGATCATCACCCGGCCATCGCGCGAGTTCACCGGCAATTTCTGCATCGACGACAAGGTGCTCTATGCCAACGGCGTGCGCGACTTCGAGCGCTACCGCGTCGATCCCTCGGCGCCGTTGATGTCGGATTTCTTCGTCCCCGACGACGACGTGCCGCCGCCTGGCGTCACCGTGCAGGCGCTGCCGTCGCGTTGAACGCGGCTAGATTGCCGACGCGTTCAGCTCTGCGCGCCAGTGCTGCACGCGCTCCTTGAGCAGCGTATCGCGCACATAGGCGAGCTCCTCGTCCTCGATACGCTCCAGCGTTTCGAGCGAGAGATTGTCCGCGCCATGCGCCGACCAAGCGCGCTGCAACTCGGCATTGCGGTGGCTTCCCATCCTCAGTGTGAACCAGATCCGGTTCTGAATTTTCTCCAGGTCGGGCGCCTGCCCGACCCATACCTCCCCGGTCGCGCGGCAGCGGATCGCGAACACGCCGGCGACGGCAGCGCGTTTCTTGTAGTCGGCGATGGCGAGCTTGCGGTCCTCGGTCTTCATGGTCGGCTCCTGTCGGTTGGCTCTATTTTTACCCGGATATTATTGACATGGCAATTACACCCGGATAAAACTTATCCATCGAAAGCGAATGGGACGAGTCGACATGGACACCACCTGCCATCTGGAGCCGACGTGGAATGCCGGGCGCGACTTTGCCCAGCGCGCGATCGCCGGCGAGCTGGTGATGCTCAATCTGCTGCGCTTCCGCCAGATCGCCGACTATTCGCAAAGTCCGGAGCTGGCCCCGCCGCAGCCGATCACGGGGGCTGAGGCGTACGACCGCTATATCGCCCACGCGCTGCCGCATCTGCGGAAGAGCGGCGGCGATATCCTGTTCATGGGTGAAGGCGGCTCGTTCCTGATCGGGCCCGAGGGCGAGCACTGGGATCGCGCGATGCTGATCCGGCAGAAGAGCCGTGGCGCATTCCTCGCCTTCGCGGCGGCGGAGGCCTATCTCGCCGGCATCGGACACCGCACGGCGGCACTTGCGGATTCGCGGCTGCTGCCGCTGGTGGAGTTGCCGCGATGACCGGGATGCTAGCGCCCAACCTCGTACGGCCCGCCCTTCTCCAGCGCCCGCGCATAGGCCGGGCGGGCGTGGATGCGCTCGAGGAATTCGACGCATCGGGGATGACCGTCCGCGAGCCCGCCGCGCGCGGCGGCAGCCTCGAGCGGAAAGCTCATCTGGATGTCGGCGCCGGAGAATTCGTTGCCGGCGAACCACTCGCTCTTGCCGAGCTCGCCTTCCCAGTAGGCCATGTGCTGCTTGAGCTGCGGATTGACCAGGGTGGACAGCGCCTGGTTCGAGACCTTGCGCACCAGTGGCCGCAGCAGCGCCGGCGCCCGCTTCGGCATCAGCGTGAACAGCAGCTTCAACAGCAGCGGCGTCATCGCCGAGCCTTCGGCATAATGCAGCCAATAGGTGTAGCGCAGCCGCTCCGGCGTATCGGCCGGCGGGATCAGGCGGCCCTTGCCGTAGGTTGCGATGATGTATTCGAGGATCGCGCCGGATTCCGCGATGGTGTTGCCGTTGTCCGTGACGACCGGCGACTTGCCGAGCGGATGGATCGCGCGCAGTTCCTTCGGCGCCCGCATGTCGGGCTGCCGCTGGTAGCGCACGATCTCGTAAGGAACGCCCAACTCCTCGAGCAGCCACAGCACGCGCTGCGAGCGGGAATTGTTGAGATGATGAACCGTCAACATGGGCGTCCTCTGAAATGTCGGCGCAATCGGAGAGGTCTACCATGATTCCTGCCTATGTCGCCTTCGAAGGCGAGCATCGCATCGGGGCCGGCGACCTCCCTGAGGTCGCCCGCGCCGCCAAGCAACACCTCGACCAGCACAAGCAGGCCGCGGTCCTGGTGTTCAACGGCCGCACCTCGGCGCTGGTCGATATCGATTTCCGCGGCTCGGTCGATGACGTGCTGGCGCGGCTGCCGAAGCTCGCGACTCCGCCCGTCGAGGAGCCGGCAGCGCCGCGCGGTCCGGGACGGCCGAAGCTAGGCGTCGTCGCGCGCGAGATCACGCTGTTGCCGCGCCACTGGGACTGGCTCGCACAGCAGAAGGGCGGCGCTTCGGTCGCGCTCCGCAAGCTGGTCGACGAGGCGCGGCGCGCGAGCGGCGATAAGGACCGCACGCGCAGCGCGCAGGATGCCGCCTATCGTTTCATGACAACGATGGGGGGCAACCGGCCGAACTACGAGGACGCGATCCGCGCCCTGTTCGCACACGACCGGCGGCGCTTTGCGACACTGATTGCGGACTGGCCGGCCGATATCCGCGACCACGCGATCGCGCTCGCCTATAGCGATCAAGCGGACTGAAGCGCTTTCACGCGAAATAGGCGGCGGCAGCGCGTCGGCGATTCGGCTTTCAGAGCGGAACCGCAGACCCGCCCCGCCGCCGTCCCGACGGTCTCATCATTTTTGGAAGTTGAACGTGTCCAAGCCTCCCTCCTTACGCAAATCCTTCCTGTTCTTCCTGGCGCCGATGCTGCTGAGCAATGTGCTGCAATCGCTGTTCGGCACCATTAACGGCATCTATCTCGGCCAGATGATCGGGGTCGACGCACTCGCGGCGGCGTCGGTGTTCTTCCCGGTGATGTTCTTCTTCATCTCCTTCGTGATCGGCCTCGGCGCCGGCGCCTCGGTGATGATCGGCCAGGCCTGGGGCGCCGGCGAGCCCGACCGCGTCAAGGCGGTCGCGGGTACGACCATGACCGTGACGCTGCTGCTGGCGCTGGCGATTGCAATCCTCGGCGGCCTGTTCGCCCGGCCGCTGTTGATCGCGCTCGCGACACCGCCGGACGTGCTCGACGCCGCGGTGTCCTATGCGCGGATCATGATGATCACGATGCCCGTCACGTTCGGCTTCCTGCTGCTGGCGGCGATGATGCGCGGTGTCGGGGACACCGTGACACCCCTGGTGGCGCTGACGGTCTCAACCGTCGTCGGCCTCGTGGTGACGCCCGCGCTGATCCGCGGCTGGCTCGGCCTGCCGATGCTCGGCGTAGCCAGCGCCGCAATTGCCTCCGCCGTCTCGGGCGTCGTCACGCTGCTCTGGCTGCATGTCCACATGCTGCGGCACAAGCATCCGCTCGCCTTCGACGCCGCGTTCCTGCGCGCGATGCGACCGAACGGCGCGCTGCTGCGCATCGTGCTGCGGCTCGGCATTCCGACCGCGATCGGCATGGTGGTGGTCTCGCTCGCCGAACTGGTGCTGCTCGGCCTCGTCAACGGCTTCGGCTCCGACGCCACCGCGGCCTATGGCGCGGTCAACCAGGTGATCGGCTATGTGCAGTTTCCGGCGATCTCGATCGCCATATCGGTGTCGATCTTCGGCGCGCAGGCGATCGGCCGGGGCGATTCCAACCGGGTCGGCGCCATCGTCCGCACCGGCATCGAAATGAACCTCGCGCTGACCGGCGGACTGGTGGTGCTCGGTTATCTCTTTGCGCGGCCGCTGATGGGCCTCTTCATCGTCGATGGCGCGGTGCTCGCGCTCGCCCAGCAGCTTCTCTACATCGTGCTGTGGAGCATGGTGCTGTTCGGCATGGCGACGGTGTTCTCAGGTGCGATGCGCGCCGGCGGCACGGTGTGGATGCCGCTGCTGCTCTCGACCCTTGCGATCGCGCTGGTCGAGGTGCCGGTCGCGACCCTGCTGAGCCGCAGCATAGGCGTCAGCGGCATCTGGATCGCCTATCCCGTCACCTTCGCAACCATGTTCCTGCTGCAGATGGCCTATTACGCCCTGGTATGGCGCAAGCAGACCATCAAGCGGCTGATTTGACATCGCGCACTGCTGCTCACATGATGAGTATCATATTCTCCTGATGGCGCCTGCGGCAGCAGGCCTATGCTAGAGAGATGCCAAGCAAGCCGAGGGAGAGACCGCCGTGAGCCCAAATCCGCAATTCCTGTTCGATTTCGGCAGCCCCAATGCCTTCCTCAGCCACGAGGCGATCCCGGCGATCGAACAGCGCACCGGCGTCAAGTTCGAATATGTCCCGATCCTGCTCGGCGGCATCTTCAAGGCCACCAACAACAAGTCGCCGGCCGAGACGCTGGCCGGCGTCAAGAACAAGCCCGAATTCATGCAGATCGAGACCGAGCGCTTCCTCAGGCGCTTTGGCGTCAAGCCCTACGTCTGGAACCCGTTCTTCCCGGTCAATACGCTGAACCTGATGCGCGCGGCCATCGCCGCCCAGTTCGAGGGCGTATTCGAGAAATACATCGAGGCGGCCTTCCACCACATGTGGGTCGAGCCGAAGAAGATGGACGATCCCGAAGTGGCCGGCAAAGCCCTCGCTTCGTCCGGTCTCGACGCCGCAAAACTGTTCGCCCGTGCACAGGACGCCGACGTGAAGTCCAGGCTGATCGCGAACACCCAGGCCGCCGTCGAGCGTGGCGCGTTCGGCTCGCCGACCTTCTTCGTCGGCAACGAGATCTTCTTCGGCAAGGAGCAACTGCGCGAGGTCGAGGAACTGGTGTCGGGAAAGTGAGATGAGCGAATGGCCAATAGCAGGTAGCGAATAGCGCGCTAACATCCCTATCTATTCGCCATTTGCGCCTCTTCGAGGCACCAACAAAGAAGGACAAATTCCCATGCGCGTTCTCGTGGTCGGCGCCGGTGCGATCGGCGGTTATTTCGGCGGCCGGATGCTTCAGGCCGGTCGCGACGTGACTTTTCTCGTCCGGCCGCGCCGCGCTTCCGAGCTCGCCTCCTCAGGGCTCGTGATCAAGAGCCCGAACGGCGACGTCACGCTGAACAACCCGCCGACCGTGCAGGCCGACAAGCTCTCGGACAAGTTCGACGTCGTGCTGTTGAGCTGCAAGGCGTTCGATCTCGAAGACGCGATCAAGTCCTTTGCGCCAGCGGTCGGCGACAAGACAGCGATCATCCCGCTGCTCAACGGCATGCTGCATCTCGATGCGCTCGACAAGACATTCGGCGCTCAGCACGTGCTCGGCGGCCTCTGCGCGATCGCGGCGACGCTGAACGAGAAGCGCGAGGTGGTGCAGCTGCAGCCGATGCAGTCGCTCGGTTTCGGTGAGCGCGCCGGCGGCCTGTCGGACCGGGTGCGCGCGATCGCCGAGACCTTCTCCGCGATCAATGGCGCGGCCGCCAGCGAGCACATCATGCAGGACATGTGGGAGAAGTGGGTGTTCCTGGCGTCGCTCGCCGCCTCCACCAGCCTGATGCGGACCTCGGTCGGCAACATCCTCGCCGCGCCCGGCGGGCAGGATTTCCTGCTCGGCATCCTCGACGAATGCAGCGCGATCGCCGCCGACGCCGGCCACATGCCGGGCGGTCCGTTCTTCCAGCGCACCCGCGGACTCCTGACCACCGAAGGATCGCCGATGACCGCATCGATGTTCCGCGACATCAAGGCGGGGCTGCCGGTCGAGGCCGACCACGTGATCGGCGACCTGATCGTGCGCGCCGATGCCGCCAAGATCCCGGTGCCGAAACTGCGCACGGCCTACACGCATCTCAAGGCATATGAGAAGCAGCGGCAAGCGTAACATGGATCTCGACCCGGATGACACGCTGACTTCCCCTTCCCCCTGAAAGGGGGAAGGTCGGGATGGGGGTCAGCCGCAGATGGTGCGCCATGCGGTGGGAGCCAATCCCCACCCGCTTTGCTCTCACGAGCAAAGCGACCTCCCCTTTTCAAGGGGAGGTCAAAGCAGTTTTGCAAATGGTACAGGTATTCGGGCGACGCAAGTACGCTATCACAAATGCGCCAGATAATGCGCGAGCGCGGTGATTTCTTCGTCGCTCAACGGATACGCCACATCGGCCATCGCCGCCTGCGCCCCACCGGAGCGCTGTCCCGACTTGTAGTCGTGCAGCGCTTTGACCAGATATTCCTCGCGCTGCCCGGCGATGCGGGCCACCGCCTTGGTGCCGGCGAAGGTGTCGCCATGGCATGAGGCGCAGCGGCGGCCGGCCGCGGCCTGCTTGCCCTTCTCGGACAAGTCCGGATTGTCGTCCTTGCCGCCCTTGAACGGCGCAAGCTGCGCGAAATAGGCGCCGAGATTGCGGATGTCGTCGTTGTTGAGCTGCTCGACGATCGGCTGCATCTGCTCGTTCTTGCGCGCACCTGCGCGGAAGAACACCAGCTGCCATTGAATGAACTGGTCGAGCTGGCCGGCCAGCGAGGGAATGTTCTCGGTCTGCGAGATGCCGTTGTCGCCATGGCAGCCGGCGCAGATTTCGGCCTTTGCCTTGCCGGCGGCAACGTCAGCGGCCTGAGCGGACGATGCCAGCAGGATGGCCGCTGCTAGAACTCCAAAAGACGCATGACGCATTGTCAGTTTCTCCGGCTGTCATTGCCGGGCTTGACCCAGCAATCCATCTGACTTGAACAAGGGTTTTTGTTGGGATGGATGCCCGGATCAAGTCCGGGCATGACGAGTCTGTTCCGTAGTCGTCTCAGCAAACGGGGCTGCGGTTGCCTCATCGGCCGCCGCAGCCCCGCATGGTTCAACCGTTACTTCTTGCTGTAGCTGATGCGATAGATCGCACCGGCCCAGTCGTCGGCGACGAGGATGGAGCCGTCCTTGTCGAGCAGGATGTCGGCGGGACGGCCGAGATAGCCCTGGTCACCCTCGATCCAGCCGGAGGCGAAGATTTCCTGCTTGGCATTTTTGCCGTCGGGGCTCGCGGTGATCTTCACGATGCGGCCGCCCTGGTACTTGTGCCGGTTCCAGGAGCCGTGCTCGGCGATCAGGATGCTGTTCTTGTAATCGGCCGGGAATTGGCTGCCGGTGTAGAACTTCATGCCGAGCGGAGCCACGTGTGCGCCGAGATTGTAGACCGGCGGGGTGAACTCCGAGCACTTGTGACCCATCGCGAACTTGGTGTCCGGCAAATTGCCCTGGTGGCAATAGGGATAGCCGAAATGCTCGCCGATCTTCGAGATCATGTTGAGCTTGTCGCTCGGCAGATCGTCGCTGATCCAGTCGCGGGCATTCTCGGTGAACCAGTACTTGCCGGTGCGCGGATCGACGTCGCCGCCGACCGAGTTGCGCACGCCGAGCGCCCAGATCTCCGCGTTGCCGGTCTTCGGATCGACGCGCCGGATCTGCGACACCGAGGTCGGCGGGATGCCGATGTTGAAGGGCGGTCCGAACGGAATGTAGAACCAGCCGTCCTTGTCCACGGCGATGTATTTCCAGCCGTGCGCCGCATAGGACGGCATGTCGTCATACACCACCTTGCCGCTGCCGAGATTGTCGAGATTGGCTTCGGCGTTGTCGTACTTGATCAGCTTGTCGACCGCGATGACATAGAGCGCGCCGTCCTTGAAGGCGAGGCCGGTCGGCATGTTGAGGCCCTTGAGGATGGTCTTGACCTCTTTCTTGCCGTTGTTGTCCTTGATCGCATAGACGTTGCCGAGGCCGAACGAGCCGACGAACAGCGTGCCCTTGTCGCCCCAGGCCATCTGCCGCGCCGCGAGTACGTTCGAGGCATAGACCTCGATCTTGAAGCCCGGCGGCAGCTTGATCTTCTTCATCATGGTGGCGAGCTCGGCATCGGACGCGCCGGTCGGCGGACCGGACGGCGGGGCAAGGCCCTTCTGCGCTTCGGTCTCGTCGCCGAGGAACCAGTCATCCGGCGGATGGGTCCAGAATTCCTTGGTACCGGACTCGTACTTCTTCAGTGCCCGGTTCTTGTCAGTTTGTTGCTGCGCATTGGCGAAGGTTGTCCCCGCCAGCAGCGCAATCGCCGCGAACGCAAGTATGGATCGATTGAAAGCCGATTTCATCGCGTCACTCCCCTACGCAAGCCGTTGCAGCTTGCCTGTTATTGATTTTGAACGCCCTGAGAGATGATGGTGGCGGTCTGTGAGGTAGGTCAGACGGCAAAATGGTAGCACATCCATCGACGCTGAAAAGCGCATGCAATGGTGTGCGCTGCGTCAAAACAAGTTGAGACGAAACTCGAGGCCAAATTTTCTTGCACCGGCTGCCTGATAAGAAGGCATTCTGCGCGACAGCGTAATATTCGAACGAAGCTAACGCACGCGATTGCGTCTATCGCCACGAGAGGCGCGAACGCCCGAGCGCCTGTGCCTTCGGCAACGGCCCGCACAAGACACCGCGGTTCTGCGCGCCGAAGTTCGCCGCGATCTCGAAGCCGTCATCGACGGCGATGATGTCGCCGCTCCACGGCGTCATGCTGTCCGCGATCGCAAGCGCATTGCGGCACGATCTCGCGCTGGAATCGGAATCCGTCTGCGAGCGCCTTGCAGCTCTCGCGCGCTTCGGTTGCGGCGCATCGATGTCGGAGCCGGAACGCAGTTTGACCGCGGCGGCGGGCAGAACCGCCCATCGCGGACCGCGGCATCTTGGCCGCGAGATCACCACACCGCCCGAACAACAAAAAGCCCGCGCCAAAGGGCGGGCCTTCATCAGACTGTCAGCTCGGTCAGCGAGATGTTTTGGAGCGGGCGAAGGGGCTCGAACCCTCGACCCCGACCTTGGCAAGGTCGTGCTCTACCACTGAGCTACACCCGCATCCGAAATGGCGGCGATCGCTCGCCGGCAACGGCAGACCTATGCCAAATGCTGTCCGTGAATGCAACACAAGAGCGCGGTCCGAACTTCACGAAATCGCACGGTTTCCTTAAAAATTGACCCCGAATCGGCCAAAACCAGTCGTCGCGACGATTTCTTTTTACGTTTCGGCCGGAACCAGCCTCAGAGCCATCTCGTCGCGGAGCGATTCGAGCCAGATCTCGAACCAGCCGGTCAGCGTCTGCGCCAGTTCGACGCGGCGATCCGCGTCGCAATCGAACATGGCCCACCACTCGATGAATGCCCGATCGCCGTCGACCACCGGGGTCACCCGCAGGGTCGCGCTGAAATCCGTCACCGGCAGGGTCGGCGGACCGGCAAATTCGTAGGTCTGGAAGCGCTCGACGTCGGACTGCGCGAGCAGCCGCTGCCGGATCCGCCGTTCCCGGTACAGGACATTGCGCACGGCCCCGACGGTGTCGCCGGACTTCCCGTCCTCGATCTCGCTGCTGCCCGCGCCATGGACCCAGACCGGGTAATTGTTGAAATCACGGATGATTTTCCAGACCTCGCCGGCCGGCTGCTCGAACACGGTGCTGTAATAGGCCTTTGCCATGGGCGATCCCCTGCTGCGATGAAGGAGTGCCATCATCGGCCGTTCGAGGGCGCGGGCCCACCCGATCTCCGATGGAACAGGCCGGGCAGGAAACGATTGAATTTTGCTTGGGTGACCGCCATTTAGGCTGACAGAACGGCTGAACGAGCCGCTCGGAGCGTGGTAGAACGCCCCCGGGATTTCCGACCTCAGAAGCAGGCGAGGACAACGTGACGATAATGGAGCAGGGCGGCCCCACGCCCCAGGCAGCGCCCGATCTGATCAAGGAGACGACGACCCAGACCTTCGTCAAGGACGTCATCGAGGAATCGCGCCGCCAGCCGGTCATGATCGACTTCTGGGCGCCGTGGTGCGGTCCCTGCCGCCAGCTCACACCGATGCTGGAGAAGGCGGTTCGCAACGCCAAGGGCCGGGTCAAGCTGGTCAAGATGAACATCGACGAGCATCCGCAGATTCCCGGCCAGATGGGTATCCAGTCGATCCCGGCCGTGATCGCCTTCGTCAACGGTCAGCCCGCCGACGGCTTCATGGGCGCGGTGCCGGAGAGCCAGATCAACGCCTTCATCGAGAAGATCACCAAGGGCGTGCCCGCCGCCGGCGAGCCCAATCTCGCCGAGATCCTGGCCGAGGCCGACGCCGTGCTGGCCGAGGGCGATGTCGAGGGTGCGGCGCAGATCTATGCCGAAGTGCTGGCGCACGACGCCATCAACATCGCGGCGCTGGCCGGCCTCGCCAAATGCTACGTCACATCGGGCGCGGTCGAGCAGGCCAAGCAGACGCTCGCGACGGTGCCGGAGGCCAAACGCAATGACGCCGCGGTGAAGGCGGTGCAGGCGGCGATCGATCTCGCCGAACAGGCGCAGTCCGTCGGACCGATCGCGGAGCTGGAACAGAAGGTCGCCGCAAACCCGCTCGATCATCAGGCCCGGTTCGATCTCGCGACCGCGCTCAATGCAATGAACAAGCGCACGGAGGCGACCGAGCAGCTGCTCGCAATCGTCAAGCGTGACCGCAAGTGGAACGACGACGGCGCGCGCAAGCAGCTGGTGCAGTTCTTCGAGGCCTGGGGCGGCACCGATGAGGCAACCGTCGAGGGGCGCAGGCGGTTGTCGACGATTCTGTTCTCGTAAAACACACCCGTCACAGCAGCGGGACCGCAGATGCCGATCAATGCCGAATATCGCGGGCCCGGCGAGCTCCCCGAGGTGATCCCGGTGTTCCCGCTGCCTGGCGCGCTGCTGCTGCCGCGCGGCCAGATGCCGCTCAACATCTTCGAGCCGCGTTATCTCGCGATGATCGACGACGCGCTGCGCGACGGTCACCGCCTGATCGGCATGATCCAGCCCGACGTGGCGCATTCGCAGAACGAGGCGAAGCCGGCGCTGTTTCGCATCGGCTGCGTCGGCCGCATCACCCAGCTCGCCGAATCCGGCGACGGCCGCTACATCCTCGAACTGACCGGCGTCGCACGCTTCAAGGTGGTCGAGGAGCTGAACGTGCAGACGCCGTACCGGCAGTGCAAGGTCGACTTCTTCTCCTTCACCGGCGACTTCACCGCGCGCAAGGGCGAGGACGCCGTCGACCGCAAGGCGCTGCTGGAAGTGCTCGCCGATTTCCTGGAAGCCAACAATCTGAAGGTCGACTGGGAGGGCATCGAATCCGCGCCGAACGAGGCGCTGGTCAATGCGCTGGCGATGATGTCGCCCTACGGTCCCGCCGAGAAGCAGGCGATGCTCGAGGCACCCGACCTGAAGACCCGCGCCGAGATCCTGATCGCCGTCACCGAAATGGACCTCGCCAAGAAGCGCACCAGCGGCGACCCGCCGGTGCAGTAAGGCCGCGGCCAGACGGATCAGCGATCGCGAAGCTGCTTGCGTCCGGTGAACATCGCGCGCACCAGGTTCTGACGCTGCAGCAATCCGACCGCGATGACTCCGAGCACGTGCAGCCCAACCAGGATGATCACCGCATCCGAGGCATAGGCGTGAGTGTCCTCGACCCACCAGACGCCGAAGAAGGTGACGGTGACCTCCATTGCGCCCGTGATCGCGGACACCGCGAGCGTGAGCAGCAGCGCGACCAGCATCACGGTGCCCGCGGGATTGAGCCCGATATAGCGACCGGTGATGCCGCGACGGAGATTCCAGATGAAGCGCGGCGCGGCGCGCAACCTGACTCCGAGCTTGCCGAAACGCGCATAGCGGGTGCCGGCAAAGCCCCAGATCACCCGGAACGCCAACAGGGCGATCACGGAATAGCCCGCCAGCCGGTGCAGCCGGTCATGGACGTTGGGCGTCACCCATGCGACCAGGACGAGGATGGCGAGCGCCCAGTGCCAGAGCCGCAGCGGCAGGTCCCAGACCTGCACGCTGGTGGCGCCGCGGGCGCCGGGCGCCGCCTTCGTCATCGCGTCTGCTTCACTCGGCGATTCAATTCGCGATTCACTTGGCGATCGTGTGCTTCAGGCTGAGATCCTCCGGGCTGTAGAACAGCTCGTAGAGCTTGCCTTCCTTGACGCCATAGACTTCGTAGCAGGAGCCCTCCACCTTCGAGCGGCGCACCTCGTAGCCCGCCGCCTTGGCCCTGGCTTCGGCATCGGTTGCCGGCTTCCATGACGCCTTGTCGAGCTTGGTACAAGTCTTGTAGCCGTCGGCGAACGCTGCCGATCCCGCAAACCCCAGAACGCACACTGCAAGCACAGCGCTCAGAATCACTCTCACGCGCATCTCCCCTCCGTTGACGATCATGCCCACAACGCCATCGCGCCGAGCACATGCGTGAACAATGCCGAGGTGATTGCCAAGTCAAGGAAGCGCCGACGCGGCACGCTTTAGAGAAATTCTAACGGTCGCGAAAACCGCTTTGCGCTCCACGCGCAATTTGGGCTTGAGCGCTTGCTGCGGCCTTACGCCTCAGGACGCGGCACCGACCATTGCGAGACGAATTGCGGGGCGTTCGGCTGTCGCCGAGGCCCGCCCACCGATCATCTGAGCGACTTTCTCGCTCTGGACCGCGGGGCTGAAGTGGAAGCCCTGCACTTCCACGCAGGCGTCGGCGCGCAGGATGTCGAGCTGCTCCCTCGTTTCAACGCCTTCGGCCGTCGTCGTCTTGCCGAGGCTGACGGCGAAGCGAACGATCGCGCGCGCGATCCGGCGCGACTCGTCGGTTGCGCCCGAGAGTTCGGACACGAAGCTGCGGTCGATCTTGACCTTGTCGAACGGAAACTTCTGCAGGAAGCTCAGCGACGAATAGCCGGTGCCGAAATCGTCGAGCGCGATCCGCACCCCGAGATCATGCAACTGGCTGAGCGCCGCAAACACCGCTTTGCTGTCCTGGATGATCGCCGTTTCGGTGACTTCGAGCTCGAGCCGTCCTGGCGAAACGCCGGAGCTCGCCAGCGCGTGCACGATCACCGGGACCAATTCCGGGCTCCGGAACTGCACCGGCGACAGATTGATCGCGATCTTGAGGTCGTCGGGCCATTTGGCGGCTTCCGCGCACGCGGTGCGCAGCACCCATTCGCCGAGCGGCACGATCAGGCCGGTCTCTTCCGCCAGCGGGATGAACTGCGCCGGCGAGACCATGCCGCGCTCTGGATGATGCCATCGCAACAGCGCCTCGAAGCCGCAGGTCTCCCCGCTCGCCACATGGATGAATGGCTGATAGTGCAGCTCGAACTCGCCATTGGCGAGCGCGCTGCGCATGTCGCGTTCGAGGCTGCGCCGGGTTTGCAGCAGCCGGTCGAGTTCCGGCTCGAAGAAGCGGAACGAGCCGCGGCCACAGCTCTTGGCCGAGTAGAGCGCAAGATCGGCGCTGCGCAGGACCTCGTCGGAGGAGGTGCCGTCACGTGGCGCGATCGCAATCCCGATGCTGGTCGTGGTGGTCACCCGATGATCGCCGAGATCGATCGGCTCGCTGAGCGCCTTCCTGATCCTCTCGGCGAGCACTCCGGCTTCCGTGACCGGATCGGTGACGTAGTCGATCACTGCGAACTCGTCACCGCCGAGCCGTGCGATCAGCGTGGTATCGCTGACGCACCTGCGCAACCGCGCGGCCACCGACTTGAGCAAAGCATCGCCGGCCGGATGCCCGAGGGTGTCGTTGACGTCCTTGAAGCGGTCGAGATCGAGCATCAGCACCGCAAGGCTCGGTCCGCCGCACCGCGCGCCGGAGAGCGCCTGCTCCATCCACTCCTTGAGCAGCACGCGGTTCGGCAGATCGGTCAGCGCATCGTGCTGCGCCATATGGGTGATCTTGGCCTCGGAGCGCCGCTGTTCGGTGACGTCACGATGCGTCGCGACCCAGCCGCCGCCGGGCATCGGCTGCCGCGTCACGCAGATCAGCCGGCCGTCCGCGAGCTCGTCGACCCGGCTGCTGATCTCGTCGGCCGGCAGCGCGTTCAATGTCGCGAGCACCTGGGTCGCGGCGCTGTCGCTGGTCTCGCCCTTGAGAATGCCGTTGGCGATCCGATGCGTGATGATTTCGCGATGGGCGGTGCCGGGCAGCAGCAGTTCGGGCGGCAGCCGGTACATCTTGGCGTAGCGCTCGTTGCACACGACGAGGCGCTTCTCCGCATCGAACATGCAGAGGCCCTCGCCCATGTGGTTGATCGCGGTGTCGAGCCGGAGCCGCTGTTCTTCCAGCTCCTTCTGCGAGGCCTCGACTTGCTGCCGCGCCAGCGAGAGCTGGCTGATGATCTCCTCGAAGCGGCGGGTGCGAAGCGCGAGACGCCGATCGGCGAGCACACCGACCAGGCTCATCCCGAGCACCGAGAGCGCCACGCCCGCGATCACGATGGCGAGGAAGGCGGGAGAGAGCGACAACGCCGCCGGCGCCAGCAGCGGGTCCGGAACGATCTCGACCGCGCCCATCGCGGTGAAATGGTGCGACACGATCGCAAGCGTCAGCAACAGCGCCGCGACGAGCGACATCCAGCGATCCTGATAGCGGACCGCGACCGACAGCGCGGCGTAACCGAACAGCATGCCGAGCACGATGGAGGCCGCCACGAGGTCGAGCGACCACACGACATGGCCCGGCACTTCCAGTGCCCACATTCCGAGATAATGCATGCTGGCGATGCCGGCTCCGATCACCGCGCCGCCGGCCGGCGCACGCCAGGAGCCGGAGTCGCTGGCGGCAAGGCCGAGTCCGCCGGACGTCAGCATCATCGCAACCGCGAGCGACAGCGCCGTGAGGACGATACCGTAGCCGGTCGGCACGCCCGGCTCGTAGGCGAGCATGGCGATGAAATGCGTTGCCCAGATGCCGTAGCCGATCGCGGCTCCCGCAATCGCGATCCAGATCAGCCGCGTCCTCGCCTGCGACGCGATCGCGCGGTGGAAGATGTTGACGGCGACAATGCTCGCAACGAAGCAGATCAGGCCGGCGAGCAGTACGAGCCGCCAGTCATGCTCACCTGAAAGACACGTAAGAACACGAAACATGCGTCGGTCCATGGTTGTCCGCGCGGACAAGCTAGGCCGATTGAATTGTCTTCTCGATAATTTTCTACAACTTTCAGTGGCATGGTTATCCGCGCGTAAGCCGATTCCGCACGAAACTTGATGACCCCATAAATCTTACACACGCGCTCTATGGCGCGGACTTGTCTTGCCTTTGACTGCGCGCCCTCTGCTTCAGCGATTGCCTTCGGAACGACTGATTACGCGGCCGACCGCCGCTGTGCGGAGGCTTGCTTCAACCAATCCGCCCATGATCGCGTGCCGCGGACCCCTTTGCTCACCACGAAACCCATTCCCCGCGCAGCCCGATCCGACAGTGGTATGGGCAGGATGACGCGGCGCAGGTTCCGTGCGATCTGAAACTGCCGGGCGATCTCGACCAGGTTGAGGTCGTCGGGTCCGCCGATCTCGGCGCGCACGCCGCGTCCTCCGTCGAAGGCGCACCTGACAAGATAGTCCGCGACGTCGGATGTATCGACCGGATTCAGCGTCGTGCGAGGTATCGGCCACACTGGAAGACCGGACATGCCTGCGAGCAGGTCCTCGAGGAGATAGTGGAACGGCATTGCGCGAACCACCGACCATGAGGCGCGCGACTGCCGGACCAACTGCTCGCCCGCAAGCTTGACGCGCGCATAGGGCAGCGTCGCTTCGTCGAGCCCGACGATCGAAACGTGCAGGACGTGCTGCACGCCGGCGTCTTGGCTGAAGGCGAGCAAGCACGCTGTCCCCTCGACATCCACAGCCGACGGCGACTTGAAGAAGTCGATCGGCCTGAAGCCTCCACGGCGAGCGATCGGCGAATGCGTCGCGGCATTGATCACGGTGTGCACGCCGTTCAACGCAGCTCGCAAGCCTTGCCCGGTGGCGAGATCGCCGATCGCCCACTCGACATCGGTCCGTCCCTGTCGGGATCTGGCGAAGACACGCACCGTGTGCCCCGCCTGCACGAGGTGATCGACGAGATCGCGGCCGAGATGGCCCGTCCCGCCGGTGACGAGGACGAGAGACATGTTCAAGCTCCAATGTTGACCGATCAGGCGGCGAGCGGGATCAGCACCGTCTCGCCGGTCGCAACCAGCGCGGCCTCTCCCTGCTCGTTCTCGGCAAACAGTTCGGCGCGCGCAAAAATCTGCCGGCGCCCCATACGCAGCGTGACGCCTTTGGCGATGAAACAGCGGCCCACGGCCGGCCTCAGGCAATTCATCGAGAAATGTGATGCCGTTACGGAGCCTACGATCGACGCCGCGGCAAAGCCGCAAGCGGTGTCGAGCAAGGCTGCGATCATGCCGGCATGCAGGTGCCCCGCATATTGGGTGAGATCGTCGCGCCACGGCAGGCGCAACTCGACTTCGCCGGCACCGGCGGAGACGACTTCGAGGCCGACAAGCCGATTGAAGGCCGCCGACGCATTGGTCGCAACAAGACGCTCCAGATCGAATCCCGGGCTGGTGGTCATGCAAAACTCCATTGCGGCGGTCGCCGCTCCAGGTTCGCCCTGACGGCCTCGACGTGATTGGGCGTGCCGAGCAGGTTGCTTTGTTCCTCGGTTTCGGCCGCGAGCGCTGTGGCCGCGTCGCGGTCGGCGACAAGATTGAGCAGCCGCTTGGCGGCACGGATCGCGTCCGGGCTGCGATCCGCGATCGCACGCGCCGTCTCAAGCGCAGCCACGCGCGGGTCTTCAACGATCCGGGTGGCGAAACCGTAACCGAGCGCGTCCTCGGCTGAAAAGGTGCGCGCGGAGTAGGTCAGTTCGCGGATTACATCTTCGCGCGCGAGGTGGCGCATCAACTGCGTCCCGGCCATGTCGGGCACCAGCCCCCACTTGGCCTCGATGATCGCGAGGCGCGTGCCGGGCGCGAGATATCTAATGTCGGCGCCGAGCATGAGTTGAAAGCCGCCGCCGAAGGCGATGCCGTGAACGGCGGCAATCACCGGCATCGGCAGCTCGCGCCAGAGCCACACCAGATGCTGGGCGAAATTGGCGATCCCGTGGGTGCGCTGACCGAGATCGGCAAAGGGCAGGATGGATTCGCCCTCGGTCGTTGCGACCAGCCGCTCAATGTCGAGACCGGCGCAGAACGCCTGGCCTTCGCCCGACAGCACCGCGGCGCGGACCTCTGGATTGTCGGCGAGCTGCGCGCCAATGTCAGCTATCGCGGCAAACATCGCCGGATCGAGTGCGTTGAGCTTGCCGGGACGGTTGAGCCGGACATCGGCCACGCCACCCGCGATGCTCAGGCTGATGCGATCGGTCGTCATGGTTGCGCTCGCTAGTAGCCGGCGGCGGCGAGCGCTACGACGGCGCTCATCGCCATCCAGCCGATATGACGAAAGCGGGTCGCAACCGCGTTCGCCAGCGCGGCGCAGCCGAACACGACCGCGAGCGTCGCCACGATCCAGTGCCGCGCGGCATCGGAGGCCATCGCCGGCGCTGCAATCAGCAGCACGCCGCCGCCGATCCAGGCGACCGTGCCCGCCTGATAGACCAGCCGGAGCAGCAGGCGCAGCCGCGGCGGTTCGACGGTGGCGCGTGCGAATATCTTGGTCTCGCCGAGAACGCCATGGATCAGGCTGACCAGGATGGCGATGACACCGGCGCCTTGCAGCAGAAGATCACGCATCGCAACGTCTCCCTACAGTGATCCATACAGTACTGTATGGATAAGACGTCAACGGCTGGCGCTTGTCAATACACTTGTGTATGGTTGAGGCGCAGACGGGGAACCATGACGGAACAGCTCTCAGCCAAGAACTGGCTCGATCAGGGCCTGAAGACGCTGGCGCGGCGCGGCTTCACGGCGCTCAAGGCCGAGCCGCTGGCCAAGGCCATGGGCGTCTCGCGCGGCAGCTTCTACTGGCATTTCGCCGATATCGGCGCCTACCGCGCCGCGATCCTCGACCATTGGCGCGAGGTCGCCGCCGAGCAGGTGATCGCCGAGCTCGAAACCATTCCGCAAGGCGGCGACGCGCTGGCGCTGCTGCTGCGCCGGACCTTCTCGGCGCGGCTGGCGCTGGAACGCGCGGTGCGCAGCTGGGCCACCACCGACGCCGCAGCACGCGCCGCCGTGCTCGAGGTCGACCGGCGCCGCATCGGGTATATCGAAACCCTGCTCCGGCAGGCCGGATTTCCCGCCGACATCGCGCGCGGCCGGGCGCAGATCTTCTACTGGGCGTTCATCGGCTACGCGCTGTCCGAACAGACGCTGCCGAAGCCGCGCCAGCAGGCCGCGATCGACGAGCTGTTGCGCCTGACCAAGCGCTGACAGCTCGCCTCGGAATATGCTAGACGACGGGCAAACGGAGACCGCAATGAATTCGACGACTGATCATCTCGAAAGCACCGCCGACCCAAAACTGCTCGAAATCCTGGTGTGCCCGATCACCAAGGGACCGCTGGAGTTCGACGCCGCGCGGCAGGAACTGATCTCGCGCTCCGCAAAGCTTGCCTATCCGATCCGCGACGGCATCCCGATCATGCTGCCGGAAGAGGCGCGCAAGATCGATTGATGCGCGCGCTCGTCACAACGCTGCTGCTGCTCGTCTCGGTGGCGAGCGCGGCAGCCGACGAGAGCACGCTGCGCATCGGCGCCATCGACGCGGTGCTGACGGTGCCGCCCGACATCGCAAAACCGCCGGTGGCGCTGCTGATCGCCGGCTCCGGCTCGACCGACCATGACGGCAACGGGCCGCAGCTCAAGCCGGCGACGTTGAAGAAGCTCTCCGAGCAGCTGGTCGCACGCGGCATCGCGACGCTGCGCTATGACAAGCGCGGCGCCGGCGAATGGAAGAAGGAGTTCGGCCGTCCGGAGGACTTTCGCTTCAAGGACTATGTCAGCGACGCGGCGGCACTGATCGACTATCTGCGCGGCAGCGGCAGGTTCGCTCATGTTGCGGTGATCGGGCACAGTGAGGGCGGCCTGGTCGCGATCCTCGCCGCGCAGCGCGCGCCGATCGACCGGCTGGTGCTGCTGGCAACGGCGGCGCGCAAGCAGGGCGTCGTGTTGAAGGCGCAGCTCGAAAAGCAGCTGCCACCGGACAAATTCGCACCGGTCGGAAAGGCCATCGACGACATCATGGCCGGGCAGATCGTCGATCCGCCTCCGGCGGGACTGGCGATCGCGCCTGCGATGCAGCCCGCCATTGCATCCGCCTTTACCGAGGATCCGATCGATCCGATGAAGAAGATCACCGGGCCGACGCTGATCGTCGCGGGCGGCCGCGACCATCAGCTCGCGCGGCTCGACTTCCTCGCGCTGACCACCGCCGATATCGCGGCCACATCATTGTGGCTGCCGGAGATGAATCACCTGCTGGTCGACGTCACCGACGCGGCGGACGATGTGGCAAGCTACAATGAGCCGGAGCGTCCGCTCGATCCCGACCTGATCGACGCGGTGGCCGGCTTCATTTCACAGTAGTGAGCGGATGCGCGGCGAAGCCGTAGCCCTACAGCGCCTCGCCCTTCAGCAGCCGCGGTACTTCGCCTGACAATCCTGCGGCCTGGCGGATGAACATGCTCTTGAGCGGCGGCGCGCGATCGACGAGGCCGAGACCGATATCGCGCACGGTGCGTAGCAGTGTCGATTCGTTGGAGAACAGGAAGTTCAGCGAGTTGGTCGCAACGCCCATCGCCATCGTGTCGAAGCGCCGCCAGCGCTGATAACGCTCGAGCACGTCGGCCTGTCCGAGATCCATGCCGAGCCGTGCCGCATCGACCACGACCTCGGCCAGTGCCGCGACATCCTTCAGGCCCATGTTGAGCCCCTGTCCTGCGATCGGATGGATCACATGCGCGGCATCGCCGATCAGCGCCAGGCGTTCGGCGATGAACGAGCGCGCGACGAAATAGCCGAGCGGGAATGCGCGCGGTTTGTCGAGCGGCTTGATCTCGCCGAGATGCAAACCAAAGCGCCGCTCGAGCTCGGATTGGAATTCCTCTTCGCTCAGCGCCGTGATGCGCGCGGCATCCTTGCGCGTTTCGGTCCACACCAGCGACGAGCGGTTGCCGGTCAACGGCAAAATTGCGAACGGGCCGGCAGGCAGGAAATGCTCCTCGGCGCGGCCGTGATGTTCGCGCTCATGGCCTACGGTGACCACGATGCCGGATTGGTCGTAGTCCCAGCCATGGGTCGCGATCCCGGCGCGCTCGCGCAGCTTCGACCGCGCGCCGTCGGCGGCGACCAAGAGGCTCGCTTCGATATCGGTGCCGTCGGCCAGCCGGACGCTGACGCCGTCGGGCCGCGCGTCGAAGCTCGACACCGCGGTGGCGCGCAACTCGACGCCCTCGGCTTCGGCGCGGGTCGCCAGCGCATCGATCAGATAGCGGTTCTCGACCATGTGGGCGAACGGCTCGCCGGGCTCGACGTTGCCGGCGAAGGTCAAAAACACCGGACGGGTGGCATCCTCCAGCTTCGAATCGGTTACGACCATGTCGGTGATCGGCTGCGCGGTCGGCGCCACCTGCCCCCAGACGCCGAGGGTCTCGAACAGCCGCCGGCAGGCCGCCACGATCGCGGTCGCGCGCGGATCGCGGCTCGGGCGCTGGCTCAGCGCCGGATCCGCCACGATCACCGGAACGTCCGGCCCAAGCCCCTGACGCAACGCCACGGCCAGCGCCAGCCCCGCAAAAGCGCCCCCGCAGATCACGATACTTCGTTGTGCCGGCATGCCTTTTCCTTACGCGCCCCGCGCCGTCAGACTGTGCTTGCTACCTGATATTAGCTGGGCGAAACAGGGGGCAGAAACAAGGTCCTCGACCTTAACGAACGTCATTCCGGGGCGCGCGCAGCACGAGCCCGAATCCATCAGGCCGCATGTTCCGTGGATGAATGGATTCCGGGCTCTCGCTTCGCGAGCCCCGGAATGACGAAAGAGAGCGCCCATGTCCAAGAGCCTGATCGACCTGTTGTCCATCCTCGATCTCGAGCAACTCGAGGTGAATTTGTTCCGCGGCAACAGCCCGAAGACGAGCTGGCAGCGGGTGTTCGGCGGCCAGGTGATCGGCCAGGCGATGGTCGCGGCCTGCCGCACCGTCGAGGGCCGGCTGCCGCACTCGATCCATTGCTATTTCATCCTGCCGGGCGATCCGCAAATTCCGATCATCTACCAGGTCGAGCGGCTGCGCGACGGCAAGAGCTACACCACCCGCCGCGTCACCGCGATCCAGCACGGCAACGCGATCTTCTCCATCATGGTCTCGTTCCACGCCGAGGAGGAGAGCAACTTCAATCATCAGGAGAAGATGCCCGACGTGCCGCCGCCGGAGAAGCTGACCGCGGAGGAAGTCTCGAAGCAGCCGATGTTCAAGGAAATGCCGGAGTTCATCCGCCGCTACTATGAGAGCGACCGGCCGATCGAGCTGCGCCCGGTCGAGCTCGGCCGCTATTTCGGCCAGCAGATCGACGATGGCCGCATCCATGTCTGGATCCGCACCGCGGCGAAACTGCCTGACGATCCGGCGCTGCATCTGTGCGCGCTGGCCTATGCGTCGGACTTCTCGCTGCTCGATGCCGTGATGGCGCGCTACGGCCGCACGCTGTTCGACCGGCGCATGATGCCGGCGAGCCTCGATCACGCGATGTGGTTTCACCGCCCGTTCCGCGCCGACGAATGGCTGCTCTACGCGCAGGATTCGCCGAGCGCGCAGTCTGGCCGCGGCCTGACCCGCGGCCAGATCTTCAAGCCCGACGGCACGCTGGTGGCGTCCGTCGCACAAGAAGGCTCGGTGCGCGAACGCCAGGCGTAAGACTCACGCGCCTGGCTTCGAAGCGCGCTCAACCAGGACGGTCTGTGATGCCAGCCAGCGCATCATCCAGCGATACGCCCACGGAATCGGGATGAGGAAAGAGGCCGCGATGATAGTCACGAGCCCGCGCCAGAGGAATTCCAGTCCGCTGCCGTTGAAGATGACTTCGTGGCGCGTGCCCTGGATGTTGCGGCAGAACCACCGCGTCCAGGCGGCGTAAACCCATGCCCAGCCGATGATCGTGATGATCGAGAGCATCGTCAGCAGCGTCCATCCGAGATAGGCCCAGAACGAGCCGGAGAAGCTGAGCGGCAGCGGCTGCCCGTTCGACGCGAGATTCGCGATCAGCCATTTGAGGAAGAGCCAGTACAGCGCGATCTGGACGACGATCGTCAGATTGTTGAGCCACTGGATGCCGGTCATCGCCACCGCGATGACCAGGATAACGGCGCCGAAATACCAGGGAACGACTGTCATCGCCGAGCCTTCGAAGCTGAGATTCGGCCGACTCGGCACCCGGACGCAAGGGATCAGCCATTTCAGGTACCAGACCAGCATCCAAGGCAGCGGGATGACGAAGCAGGACGCGATTACGAACGCTAGGCTGCGCCAGATGAAGTCCCAGATTCCGAAATCAACCGACAGCGCACCGCCGCTATAGCTGCCAGATGCCGCGACCGTCGGCGGTCCGCCGGCCTGCGGGAATGCCGGCGGTGCGGCGGCGGCGCTCGGCACGAGGCCCGGAATCTCCCCGGCCTTCTGCCAGCCGGCCATGCCCTCGGTCCACACCAGGGTATCGGCGCCCACCATGCCACGGGTGATCAGGTCGCGGAGCTGAGCTTCAGGCAAGGGGCCCTTTTGCTGGCCTTCGGATGCATAAAACCAGTTTCGATTCGACATTTTCTTGATTCCTCGGGGCGCGGGTGCACGCGCTGTGGCGAGAGCGAGCCAGCGGGAGCGCCGGCCGGGGCGGGAAAGCCATATTCTGGCCTGCGGTTGTCGTCCCGTACAGTGACGGAGTTCACGCGCTGCGTACGTTTTCCCCTTCAACCTGCAACTTTTTTATGCCATTTGCCCAGAAAGCTGCCAGATTTGGTGGCGGCAAACTGCCGCTCTGGCGGTGGGACATGCAGGCTCGGACACGGCAAGTGCCGCTCCGGGGACGGGCACACACGGAAAACCTCAAGGGAATGAAGGCCTGAACCATGAAACTCGTCGTCGCGATCATCAAACCGTTCAAGCTCGATGAGGTGCGCCAGGCCCTGACCGCGATCGGCGTCCACGGCATGACGGTGACCGAGGTGAAGGGCTATGGCCGCCAGAAGGGCCACACCGAGATCTATCGCGGCGCCGAATACGTCGTGAATTTCCTGCCCAAACTCAGGATCGAGATCGCCGTCGACACCGCGCTCGCCGAGAAGGCGGTCAGCGTCATCACCGAGCACGCCCGCACCGGCCAGATCGGCGACGGGAAGATCTTCGTGACACCTATCGATCACGCCCGGCGCATCCGCACCGGCGAGACCGACAACGACGCGCTCTGAGTCTCGGAGCATGGTCCGGAAAAGTGGACGCCGGTTTTCCGAAAAGACCATGCTCAAACAAAGAAACTAGATCACCGCCGCCAGCGACGCCGGCACACACCAAAAGCAACGTAAACAAACCACGACACGCCGGGGAATGATGATGGGGGCACGAGCTCTTCGTGCAGCGATATCAGCTGCGCCGATCACCGCTGCAATGCTGCTCTCGTGGGGCACGCCGGCGTCGGCGCAAGACTCCGGCGCCTCCGCCATCAACCCCGCCGACACCGCCTGGATGATCGTCGCCACTGCGCTGGTGCTGATGATGACGATCCCGGGGCTCGCGCTGTTCTACTCCGGCATGGTGCGCAAGAAGAACGTGCTGGCGACGATGGCGCAGAGCCTCGCCGCGGTCGCGATCATTTCGATCCTGTGGGTCATCTTCGGCTATTCGCTGACCTTCGTCGGCACCGGTCCATGGCTCGGCTCGCTCGACAGCTGGTTCCTGGCCGGCATCACGATGGACAGCGTCAATCCGGCGGCAAAGACCATCCCGGAAGCGCTGTTCATGCTGTACCAGATGACGTTCGCGATCATCACGGTGGCGCTGGTTGCCGGCTCGGTCGCCGACCGCATGCGGTTCTCCGCCTATGTGCTGTTCTCGATCGGCTGGTTCATCTTCGCCTATGTGCCGCTGGCGCATTGGGTGTGGGGCGGCGGCTTCCTCGCCTCGATGGGCGTGATGGATTTCGCCGGCGGCCTCGTCGTGCATCTGTCCGCCGGCATCAGCGGCCTGGTCGCGGCCAAGGTGATGGGCAACCGGCATGGCTATGGCCATGACAATCTGTCGCCGTTCGACCTGTCGCTCGCGGTGGTCGGCACCGGCCTGCTCTGGGTCGGCTGGTTTGGCTTCAACGGCGGCTCGGCGCTGGCGGCCAATTCGCGCGCGGTGATGGCGATCACCGCAACGCACCTGGCGGCCTGCGCCGGCGCGCTGACCTGGGGCGCCATCGAATGGGCGACGCGCCGCAAGCCCTCGGTGCTCGGCATGATCTCGGGCGCCGTCGCCGGGCTCGGCACCATCACTCCGGCATCCGGGTTCGTCGCGCCGTGGCACGGCATCATCATCGGCATCATCGCCGGCCTGGTCTGCTTCTGGGCCTGCACCTGGCTGAAGCATCGCTTCCAGTACGACGACTCGCTCGACGTGTTCGGCGTACACGGCATCGGCGGCCTGACCGGCACGCTGCTCGCGGGTATTTTCGCCACCGCCGCGATCGGCGGCACGTCGGGCCTGCTCGAGGGAAATCCGGGGCAGCTCCTGATCCAGCTCTACGGCGTCGTCGTCACGCTGGTCTGGTGCGGCGGCATCACCTTCGTGCTGCTCAAGCTGGTCAGCGCCTTCGTCCCGCTGCGCGTCTCGATGCAGCAGGAGCTGGAGGGTCTCGACATCTCGCAGCACGGTGAAGCGCTCCAGTAGCAGCCGAGCTCGTATCGCGGACGAGATGGGCGCTGCCGGGACAAATTCGTAAAACAACCCCATGCACAGTACCCGGGCGCCGCGAAACTCACGCTTCACGTGACGGTTCAGGCTTGCGCGACACATAAGCATGTGCTTATGTGTTGGCATGGTCGATACCGATATCTTCAAGGCACTGGCCGATCCGACCCGCCGCAAGGTGTTTGAGAAGCTGGCCGGCGGCAGCCTGAACGCCAGCGCCTTGCGCGACGGACTCGAGATCAGCCAGCCGGCGATGTCGCAGCATCTGGCAGTGCTGCGCGCGGCCGGACTGGTGCGCGAGCAGCGGCAGGGCCGCTTCGTCAACTATGAAGTCGACCCGGACGGGATCGCCAGCATCGGGACCTGGCTCGCCCGCTATCGCGCCTATTGGCCGAAGCGCATCGAGGCGCTCTCCGACCTCCTGAAGGACATGGATCAATGAGCAACACGGTTGAGCCTGACGCGGACGCAGCTCTGGTGATCGAATACGAGCTCGACGCACCGCCCGAGAAGGTATGGCGCGCCGTCACCATCCCAGCCCTGCGCGAGCGCTGGCTGCCGGACTGCGATCTCGCCGGCGCTGAACCTCTATCATCGATCACGGGTGAAGAGGTGCGTTACCGGCTGCGCGATGCCGAGCCGCCGTTTCGCGAGAGCCACGTCACCTTCCGGATCGAGCCGAACGAGGCCGGTGGCACCCGGTTTCGCATCATCCAGCACGCCTGCGACCAGCGAGTCAGGCAGCCGCGAGCGGCCAACAGCAACAGCCGCACGCTGATGCGCGCGGCCTGATCCCGCACTTCACTCGCTGAGACTTCACCACCTGCTGAAAAGGGAGGTCGCCGATGCGCGACATGATGCAACTCGTCCCGATGGTCGTCGAACAGTCGTCGCGCGGCGAACGCTCCTTCGACATCTATTCCAGACTGCTGCGCGAGCGCATTATCTTCCTGAACGGCGAGGTCAATGATGCGATGTCCGGGCTGGTCTGCGCCCAGCTGCTGTTCCTCGAGGCCGACAACCCGAACAAGCCGATCAACCTCTACATCAACTCCTATGGCGGCGTGGTCACCAGCGGGCTTGCGATGTACGACACGATGCAGTTCATCAAGGCGCCAGTGCACACGCTGTGCATGGGCACGGCGCGGTCGATGGGATCGTTCCTGCTGATGGCCGGCGAGCCCGGTCACCGCGCCGCGCTTCCGAATGCCAGCCTCCACGTGCATCAGCCGCTCGGCGGCTTCCAGGGCCAGGCCTCCGACATCCAGATCCATGCCGCCGAGATGCAGGCGACCAAACGGCGCATCATCCGGCTGTATGCGCAGCACTGCCGGCGCACCGAGGCGGACGTGGAGCGGACGCTGGACCGCGATCACTTCATGTCCGCGGAGCAGGCGCTCGAATGGGGATTGATTGACAAGGTTTTTGCGGACCGCGACGCCGCCTAATGGCCTGGCATTACTTTATCCAAATACCGTTGCCTGCACGGTGACTGAGCAGAATTGTGTCCGGACCCTGGCTTGCTCACGAATTAGGCTAATCTGATTAGATTTTAGGCGCGACGGAATAGCGCAGCAGCACCGAGCTCCCGCAATGCGGGAAAAGGTCCGGATTCATAATCCATTAGCGAACCGGAGCCGTTTGGCACGGCATTTGATTCTAAGGGTCCCGGCTGTGCCCGCGTAGTGGATGTCCTCCGCGTGGTGAACCTCAGTCGAAACTCCCGGTGTTCGTTCGCACCGGGCCCAAGCGGGGATAGGACTCATGAAAATTGTTATGGCGATCATTAAGCCATTCAAACTGGAAGAGGTCCGTGACGCCCTGACCGCCATTGGCGTTCACGGTCTCACGGTGACGGAAGTCAAGGGGTACGGCCGTCAGAAGGGCCACACGGAAATCTATCGGGGCGCCGAATATGCGGTGAGCTTCCTGCCCAAGATCAAGATCGAGGTCGCAGTCGCCTCCGATCAGGTCGACAAGACCATCGACGCCATCACCTCCGCCGCCAAGACCGGACAGATCGGCGACGGCAAGATCTTCGTCATCAGCCTCGAGCACGCCGTACGCATCCGCACCGGCGAGGCCGATGCTGCGGCCCTCTGATTTCGCGCTCAAACCTTTAAGACCTCAGGAGTGAAATAACATGACGTTCAAGCGTCCCTATGGCGCGGGACTGGCGGCCCTCGCAGTCGGCCTGTTCGCCGCAACCGCCGCCTACGCCGAGCCAACCGTCAACAAGGGCGACAACGCCTGGATGCTGACATCGACGGTGCTGGTGCTGTTGATGACCATCCCGGGCCTCGCGCTATTCTATGGCGGTCTCGTTCGTTCCAAGAACATGCTCTCGGTGCTGGCACAGGTGTTCTACACCGTCTGCATCGTCACCGTGCTCTGGGCCCTCTACGGCTACAGCCTCGCCTTCACCGGCGGCTCCGACTTCATCGGCGGCTTCTCCAAGGCCTTCCTGATGGGCGTCACGCCGGACTCCAAGGCCGCGACCTTCTCGGTCGACGCCAACATCTCGGAGCTCGTCTATATGTGCTTCCAGATGACCTTCGCGGCGATCACGCCGGCCCTCATCGTCGGCGCCTTTGCCGAGCGTATGAAGTTCTCGGCGATCGCGCTGTTCATCCCGATCTGGGTCACCGTGATCTACTTCCCGATCGCGCACATGGTCTGGTACTGGCCGGGCCCGGACGCGATCCAGGATGCCGCCAAGGCGCTTGCCGCCGCGGCTGACGGCGATGCCAAGACGAAGGCGCAGGCCGCCCTCGACGCGGTCAATGCCGATGCGGGCTGGATCTTCAAGAAGGGTGCGATCGACTTCGCCGGCGGCACCGTCGTGCACATCAACGCCGGCATCGCCGGCCTCGTCGGCGCGCTCCTGATCGGCAAGCGCACCGGCTACGGCAAGGAGCTGATGGCTCCGCACTCGCTGACCATGACCATGATCGGCGCTTCGCTGCTCTGGGTCGGCTGGTTCGGCTTCAACGCCGGCTCCAACCTCGAAGCCAATGGCGGCGCTGCGCTCGCCATGACCAACTCCTTCGTGGCCACGGCTGCGGCGGCGCTGGCCTGGATGTTCGCGGAATGGATCATCAAGGGCCATCCCTCGCTGCTCGGCGCGCTCTCGGGCGCGGTCGCGGGCCTCGTCGCGGTGACGCCGGCGGCCGGTTATGCCGGTCCGATGGGCGCCATCGTCCTCGGCCTCGTGGTCGGCGTGGTCTGCCTGTTCTTCTGCACGGTCGTGAAGAACGCGCTCGGCTATGACGACTCGCTCGACGTGTTCGGCGTCCACTGCGTCGGCGGCATCATCGGCGCGCTGGGCACCGGCATCCTGGTCAACCCGGCGCTCGGCGGTGCGGGGATCATCGACTACACCGCGATCCCGCCGAAGGTTGCCGACTACGACTTCGCGGCGCAGATGATCTCACAGTGCTGGGGCGTCGCCACCACGCTGGTGTGGTCGGGCATCGGTTCGGCGATCCTCTACAAGATCGTGGACGTGATCGTCGGCCTGCGTGCCAACGTCGAGACCGAACGTGAAGGCCTCGACATCACCGAACACACGGAGCGCGCCTACAACATGTAAGAGGTTCTCCCGGGGCGCGACCTCCCCAAGCGGTCGTTCCCAGAACTACGGTCCGGGCACATACCCGGCAATGTCCGGACCGTTGAGGGGCTCCAGCGCAAGTTGGAGCCCCTTTCTTTTTCCGCGGCTTGAGAAAATAATGTCGGAATTGGCCGTCATTGTGAAACGACAGGCTACCAATAACAAGAAAGGGAGGACGTCATGAAGGTGCAAGGCAGGTGCTATTGCGGCAACGTGCGCTATGAGGCCGAAGGCGAACCGATGATGGCGGCGCAATGCCTGTGCCGCGAATGCCAGTACATCACCGGTGGCGGACCGAACATGTTCATGGCGATGCCGACCACCGGCTTCAAATACACCGCCAGCGAGCCCAAGCAGTTCACCCGGAAGGACCTCGAGCGCGCCGTGACGCGCGAATTCTGCCCGGAATGCGGCACCCATCTCGTGACCAAGGTGCCCGGCCTGCCCGCCACGATCCTGAAGGTCGGCACATTCGACGATCCCAGCGTATTCACCCCGCAGATGACGATCTACACCTGCGACAAGCAGACCTTCCACCACGTACCCGACGGCAAGCCGTCGTTCGAGAAGCTGCCGGCGCGGTAGTCGTCACACGTCGCATGCGTAGCCCGGATTCAGCAAAGCGCAATCCGGAACGGTATCGCCGCAGGGAAGACCGCCCCGGATTTCGCTGCGCTTCGTCCGGGCTACGGTCCTCTTCTCCTTCCCCCTGAAAGGGGGAAGGTCCGGATGGGGGCGCCGCGCGCATCGCTACTCGTGGAGAGACCGGATCCTCACCCGCTTAGCTGTGACGAGCAAAGCTCACGCCGCGTCGCGGGCGTGCTCGACGCGATCGCGGCCGTGGCGCTTGGCGGCATAGAGCGCCTGGTCGGCGGTTCGCATCAGATTGCCGAGGTCGAAGCCGGAGTCCTTCAAGGTGAAGCCGATGCTGATGGTCACCGGCAGAAGGGTCACGCCATCGAGGATGGTGCGGCCTGCGCAGTCGCGGCGGATCTCCTCGGCACCGTGCGCGACCTGCTCGTGGGTCAGGCCGGTCACGACGGCTGCAAATTCCTCGCCGCCGTAGCGGGCGACCAGCGCGCCGTGCCGGTTCGCGAACTGGCGCAGCACGTCGGCGATCTCGACCAGCACCCTGTCGCCGATCTCATGTCCGTAGCGGTCGTTGATCGACTTGAAATGATCGATGTCGCACATCAGGACCGCGACCGCCGCGCCATTCGCCTGCGCCTGGTCGAGTGCGGCGGCGGCCTCGGTGTCGAAGCCACGACGGTTCAACAGGCCGGTCAGCTGGTCGGTCTGCGAGATCTGCGCCAGCTCGCGCCGGGTCTGCGCGAGCTCCAGCATCAACAGGCCGGCGCGATAGGACATCGCGCCGCTGAGCGCGATCGAGATGAACACGCCGGCGGTGAGCCCGAACAGCTGCATCTGGCCGACCGTGATCGGCGCGGACAGATCGCGGCCGAACACCAGCATGCCGATGGTGAAGGACATCATCGCAGTCATGCCGGCGGCAATCACCATCACCTTGCAGGTGCGGCGCAGAACGTCGCCGCGGGTCTCGATCCTGATGGTCATGTCCGTCTGCAGACCCTCGCAATACGCGGGATCATTCGGCGTGCTGTGTTGCGAATTGCTGAAGGAACTCGTGACGCGGCGCGCCGGCCTTAATGGCGGGTAAAGCGGATCACTCGAATGCGCGGCAATGACCGGCAAGCTCTGTCAGTCGACCAAGACTTCCTCATTTGGCAGTTCGCTCGGCGCGCCGTCGCGCAGATAGCTTTCGAGGATGTTGGCGAGCGACAGCGGGGTGAGGCGCTCCTCCGCGCTGGCCAGATCAGCGATTGGCCACCAGCGGAAGCAATCCAGCACCCTCGCTTCGGCCACATCGGCCATCACAGGCACAAATCGATCGGCGTGGACGATCCGGTACTCTTCTTTCTGGGAGATCCGCCGGCCGTCCCAATCGAAGGTGTGATGACGCCGCCAGACGGCGGGGCCGTGTTCGAAATCGACTAGGCCCAGTTCCTCGGCCAGCTCCCGCTGCAACGTCGCTTCAGGCGTCTCGTCGCCCTCGATGCCGCCGCCGGGCGCGATCCAGAAGCGATCCCCCTCTGGCGGGCGGATCCGCATCAGCAGGACCTCGCGTTCGCCGGTGATGATGAGCGCCCTGACGGCGCGGCGGTGGATCATGTCTCGGAGCAATTTCGATGCGGTCTTTCTTGGGTGAGCACTGCTATCACGCCGCAGCCCATCCCGGCGCGCCGCCGATGGTTAATCGCGTCTTAACCTCGCCCTATCTATGGTGATTTGATCGGTTTACGGTCGGCTCCCCCACCCCTCCGACCGCAGTGAAAGTGCTGGCTTTTCAATCATGGCAATGACCGCCTCATCCGGCATGACGCAGGGCGCCGCCGATGCCACATCCGCCGGCCAGGCCGAGCGCTCCCCATTCGTGCGAACCACCGAACTTCTGGCGCCGTACCAGCCGGCTAAGCCCTTGATTACACTGTCGGTCGGCGAACCGCAGCATTCGGTGCCCGACTTCGTCGGACCGGTGCTGGCGAGGCACACCGCCGAGTTCGGCCGCTACCCGATGGCCAAGGGCATCGAACCGTTCCGCCGCGCGGTCGCGACCTGGCTATCGAGCCGGTTCCAATTGCCGCGTCCGGTCGATCCCGAGAGCGAGGTGCTGGTGCTCAACGGCAGCCGCGAGGGGCTGTTCTTTGCCGCGATCACAGCCGCGCGTTACGTCGCCCCGCGCAAGGGACGGCCGGCGGTGCTGATGCCGAATCCATTCTACCCGGCCTATGGCGCCGGCGCGCGCGCGGCAGGCTGCGAGCAGATCCATCTGCCGACCACGCTCGCCAACGGTTTCCTGCCCGACCTCGATGCGATCGACGAGGCGACATGGGCCCGCACCGTCGCCTTCTTCATCGCCTCGCCGGCCAATCCGCAAGGTTCGGTCGCCTCGCGCGCCTATTTCGTGCGGCTGAAGGAGCTCGCCGACCGGTTCGGCTTCATGATCCTGTCCGACGAGTGCTACTCGGAGATCTACACGCGCGAGGCGCCGGGCAGCATGCTGGAATGCGCCGGGCCCGACTTCCGCAATGTCGTGGCGTTCCAGTCGTTGTCTAAGCGCTCGAACCTGCCAGGCATGCGGGTCGGCTTCGCCGCCGGCGACCGGAAGTTTCTCGCCGCCTTCCTCGAGCTGCGCAATGTCGCCGCGCCGCAGGTGCCGGTGCCGTTGCAGCATGTCGCGGTCGCCGCTTACGGCGATGAGGCGCATGTCGAGGAGAACCGCAGGCTCTATCGCATCAAGTTCGATTTCGCCGACCAGATCCTCGGCAACCGCTACGGCTACAAGCGTCCCGCCGGCGGCTTCTGCGTCTGGCTCGACGTCTCCGATCGCGGCGGCGACGAGGAGACGACCGTCAGGCTCTATCGCGACGCCGGCGTTCGGGTGATCCCGGGCAGCTATCTGGCGCGCACGCAGAGCGACGGTTCCAATCCGGGCGCGGGCTATATCCGCCTTGCGCTGGTCTCCGACAGTGAATCGACGGCCGAGGCGATGCATCGCCTGGTCGAAACCCTGGGTTAATCGCGAAGCGCGAAGATTGAGTATGCCAGCGATCGAACGTGTCATCCCCCTGGTCGGCCATCTGCCGCTCTCGCTGCGCGAGGCGCTGGCGCGACGGCTGCGCGAACTCACCGGGCTTGGCCTGATCGCGCTGTCGGGCGCGGTCACCGCAGCGCTGATGACCTGGTCGGTGCAGGATCCCTCGCTCAGTCATGCCACCTCGCGCGCGATCCGCAACGTGCTCGGCTATCCCGGCGCGATCGGCGCCGACCTCCTGATGCAGATCCTCGGCCTCGGCGCCATCATGCTGCTGCTGCCGGTGGCGGTGTGGGGCTGGCGGATGCTGACGCATCGTCCGTTCGACCGCGAGGCGCTGCGGCTCGGCTGCTGGATCCTGTGCACCGTGATCGCGGCGGGCTTCGCCAGCTGCTGGCCGCACAATACGTCATGGCCGCTGCCGACCGGGCTCGGCGGCGTGGTCGGCGACGCGCTGCTGCGCACGCCGGCCGTGGTGTTCGGGCCGCCCGGTTTCCTCTATCGCGTCGTGCTCGGCCTGATCCTGTTCGTCGCGATGGCCGCGACCTTCCTGTTCGCCTGCGGCTGGGGCGCCAAGGAACAGGACGAGGAGCTGACGCCGATATCTGACGACGACGAGCCGTTCGTCGAAGACGACGACAACGACCGCAGCTCGGTCTCGCTCGGCTGGCTGTTCCACGCGCTGATGAGCGCGAAAGCCCGGCTCGGCTGGCTGTTCACGACCGCCTACAAATCGCTGGTGTCGAGCGGAGCGCAAGGCCGCAGCGCTGCGTTCGAGCGCCAGGAGCCCAATATCGGCGGCGGCCGCACGGCGCCCTCGATCGCGCCTGCGCATCAAGATCACGACGAGGACGAAGACGAGGCCGAGGCTTTCGACGAGGAAGAAGAGGACGACGAGGAGGAAGCTCCGGTCGCGCGCGCCCCGCGCAAGAAGGCCGAGCCGAAGCCGAAGAAGAAGAACTCCGACAAGTTCGAGCTGCCGTCGGTCTCCGTGCTCAGTGCGCCGAAGGCGAGCGATCGCCAGCCGCTGAGCAAGGCCGAACTCGAAACCAATTCGCGTGCGCTGGAGGGCGTGCTGCAGGACTTCGGCGTGCGCGGCGAGATCGTCAAGGCCAACCCCGGCCCGGTCGTCACGCTGTACGAACTGGAGCCCGCGCCCGGCATCAAGTCGTCGCGCGTGATCGGATTGTCCGACGACATCGCCCGCTCGATGAGCGCGCTGTCGGCCCGCGTCGCCGTGGTCGCCGGCCGCAATGCGATCGGCATCGAGCTGCCGAACGCGCATCGCGAGAAGGTCTATCTGCGCGAGCTGCTGGTCGCCAAGGAAAGCGTCGATTCGGTTGCGAAGCTGCCGCTGTGCCTCGGCAAGACGATCGGCGGCGATCCCGTCATCATCGACCTCGCGCGCACGCCGCATATGCTGATCGCCGGCACCACCGGCTCCGGCAAATCGGTCGCGATCAACACCATGATCCTGAGCCTGGTCTACCGGCTGCGTCCGGACCAGTGCCGCCTGATCATGGTCGACCCGAAGATGCTCGAACTCTCGGTCTATGACGGCATCCCGCATTTGCTGACGCCCGTCGTCACCGATCCGAAGAAAGCTGTCGTCGCGCTGAAATGGGCCGTGCGCGAGATGGAAGAGCGCTACAAGCGGATGGCCAAGCTCGGCGTGCGCAACATCGACGGCTACAATGCGCGCCTGGTCGAAGCCAAGGCCAAGGGCGAAGAGCTGACGCGCACCGTGCACACCGGCTTCGACAAGGAGAGCGGCAAGGCGATCTACGAGGAGGAGAAGCTCGACCTCGAACCGCTGCCCTATATCGTCATCATCGTTGACGAGATGGCCGACCTGATGATGGTCGCCGGCAAGGACATCGAAGGCGCGGTGCAGCGCCTCGCGCAGATGGCGCGCGCCGCCGGCCTGCATGTGATCCTCGCCACGCAGCGTCCGTCGGTCGACGTCATCACGGGCACGATCAAGGCCAACTTCCCGACCCGCATCGCCTTCCAGGTGACGTCGAAGATCGACAGCCGCACCATCCTCGGCGAGATGGGCGCCGAGCAGCTGCTCGGCCAGGGCGACATGCTCTACATGGCGGGCGGCGGCCGCATCAGCCGCGTGCACGGCCCGTTCGCCTCCGACGAGGAAGTCGAGAAGGTGGTGCGCCACCTGAAGACGCAAGGCGCCCCGGAATACCTCGAAGCCGTCACCGCGGAAGAGCCGACCGACGAGGACGGCGCCGTGTTCGATGCCACCGGCATGGGTGGCGACGGCGGCGGCGATCTGTTCACGCAGGCGGTCGCGATCGTCAAGCGCGACCGCAAGGCGTCGACCTCCTATATCCAGCGCCGGCTGCAGATCGGCTATAACCGCGCCGCCTCGCTGATGGAGCGGATGGAACTCGAGGGCATCGTGGGCCCAGCGAATCACGCCGGAAAGCGCGAAATCCTGGTCGGGGAGGAAGAAGGCCAGTTCTGACCGGGGGCGATCATCACGGAAAAACCATATCTCCCTCGGAAGAGGCGGGATAAAATCCGGCGCAGCGGGACGAGCGTCGAACAGAGACCTGACATATCTGATGGCAAAACATCTCATTGACCGCGGCGCGCGCACTGCGCTGGCTCTTCTCGTCACCGCCGCGATCGCCGGCGGCGCGACTGCGCAAAATGCGCCTGCGCCGAAACCCGCACCCAAGGCAGCGCCGAAGGCCAGGGACGCCGGCGCGCAGAGCAATGCGGACAAGGGCCCGACGACCACGGGCGCCACCCAGGCACCGCCGGACCCGGTGATTCCCGATCCGCGCCGCAACGTGCCAGCCAACATCTTCCAGACCTTCGACGCCAATCAGAAGGCGCAGGCCGCCAAGGTCTCGGCCTATCTGTCGTCGCTGCAGACGCTGGTCGGGAATTTCGTCCAGGTCGGCCCAGACGGCACCAAGACCAAGGGCGATTTCTACATCCAGAAGCCCGGCAAGCTGCGCTTCGAATATGACAATCCGAGCACCATCGAGGTGATCGCCGACGGCTCGTCGGTCGCGGTGCGCGACCGCAGGCTCGCCACCCAGGACATCTATCCGTTGTCGCAGACCCCGCTGCGCTATCTGCTGTCGGACCGCATCGACCTGATGAAGGACACCAACGTCGTCAGCGTCACCGCCGACGACGTGTTCGTCAGCATCACGATCGAGGAGAAGCAGGCGCTGGTCGGCACCAGCCGCTTCCTGCTGATGATCGGCGCCAAGGACGGCAAGCTCAAGCAGTGGACCGTCACCGACCCACAGGGCTACGACACGACGGTTGCGGTCTACAATCTCGACGCGACGCAGAAGCCGGATCCCGGACTGTTCAAGATCGACTTCACGACCTATCCGGGCTCATCGCCGGGATAGCCGTCTTGCGCAGGGATGGGTAGAGCGCTTGCTTGTGGACAAGGCGCCAACCCGCACCGCGAACCGTGCTAAGACGCACCTCTCATGCGGTTCTCCGTCACCACCTGGAACATCAATTCGGTGCGCCTGCGCATCGACATCGTCGCCAAATTCCTGAAGAGCGCGCGCCCGGATGTGCTGTGCCTGCAGGAGACCAAATGCATCGACGATGCGTTTCCGCTGAAGCGCTTCAAGCGGCTCGGCTACGAGCACGTCGCGCTGAACGGCCAGAAGGGCTATCACGGCGTCGCCATCGTCTCGCGCCTGCCGTTCGAGACCACGGACATCCGGACGTTCTGCGACAAGATCGACTCGCGGCACATATCAGTATCCTTCGGTGAGAAGGCGCAGCTTTCAAAGCCGCTGGTGCTGCATAATTTCTACGTGCCGGCCGGCGGCGACATTCCCGATCCCGCGCTCAATCCGAAGTTCGAGCACAAGCTGCAATTCCTCGACGAGATGAAGAGTTGCGAGCCGCTGCACCCGCGCGGCGACGACCGCCACATCCTGGTCGGCGACCTCAACGTCGCGCCGCACGAGAACGACGTGTGGTCGCATAAGCAGCTGCTGAAGGTGGTCTCGCACACGCCGGTCGAGACCGAGAAGCTGCTCGCAGCGCAGGCGCATGGCGAATGGTTCGACATCGCGCGCGAGCGGATTCCGATGTCGGAGAAAGTCTACACCTGGTGGAGCTATCGCGCCGCGGACTGGACCGTCGGCGACCGCGGCCGCCGGCTCGATCACATCTGGGTCTCGCGCGCGCTGAAGGATCAGGTCAGCGACTTCAAGATCACCCGCGACGCCCGCAGCTGGGAGCGGCCGTCGGATCACGTGCCGGTCACGGCGGTGATGGAGGTTTAAGCCGTCGTCAGCTTAAGCACCGTCATCCTCAGGGTGACGGGTCAATAGACGGCAGCTACGTACTCAGCTTCCCGCCCGCTATCAGGATGTCGCTAGCCAGCTGGCTGGTGCGTAGCGCGAGTTCGTCGCGCAGACGGCGGGCGGCGGCCGGGTCGCTTTCCAGCACGCGCTGGAACAGGCTGCGCGCGACGCGGATCACCGAGCCGCGCTCCAGCGCGGTCGCCGTTGAGGGCCGCTTCATCGCTACGATCAGTGCGAGCTCGCCGATCAGCGCGCCAGGGCCGGCGATGATCTCGGCGCCGCCTTCCTCGACGCGGAAGGTGCCGCGCTGCACGACGTAGCCGGCGTCCGCCGTGTCACCGGTCTTGAACAGCACCTCGCCTGCGTTGAAGTCACGTTGCTCGGAGCCGATCGCCAGCATGCGCAAGGAGCTGTCGCCCAGCAGACGCATCGTCGGAACCCGCTCGAGCAGGGCTACGTCATCATCGATCGACATTCAGGGCCGGTAACCGCGGTGCGCCTCGATTTCACGAATCGTTGAGCGCGAAGCGTATCACGGCACCAGCTTGTAGCCACCGGCTTCCGTGACCAGGATTTCCGGGTTGGCGGCGTCCTTCTCGATCTTCTGGCGCAGGCGGTAGATGTGGGTTTCCAGCGTGTGGGTGGTGACACCGGAATTGTAGCCCCAGACTTCCTGGAGCAGGGTCTCGCGCGACACCGGCATCTGGCCGGCGCGGTAGAGGAAGCGCAGGATGGCGGTTTCCTTCTCGGTCAGCCGCACCTTGCGGGCATTGGCGCCGGTGAGCATCTTCGAGCCGGGCCGGAACGAGTAGGGGCCGACCGAGAACACCGCGTCCTCGCTGGCCTCGTGTTGGCGCAGCTGCGCGCGAATCCGGGCCAGCAGCACTGCGAAGCGGAAGGGCTTCGCCACGTAGTCGTTGGCGCCGCTTTCCAGTCCGAGGATGGTGTCGGAATCGGTGTCATGGCCGGTCAGCATGATGATCGGGGCCTTGAAGCCGCCCTTGCGCAGGCTGCGGACCACTTCGCGGCCGTCGGTGTCGGGCAGGCCAACGTCCATCAGGACCAGATCGGGAGAATTGGCTTTGGCGGCAGTGGCGCCCTTGGCGCCGGTGTCGACTGCAGAGGCTTCGAATTCCTCGTGCAGGGACAGCTGCTCGACCAGCGTATCGCGCAGATCGGTATCGTCATCCACGATCAAGATCTTGCGGGCATTGGCCATAGGTACAATCCTTCGGGGGCGGGGCGGTCAGAAGCGGGGCGCGCTTTTGGCCGTAGCGTCGGCTAGATACGTGCTCAGGTAGGCCATCGTTACCGATTCACAAGGCAACGCAGTCTACCTCAAATCCGGCGGGGCAGGGCGTGAATGTCCTGTAATGCCGGGAGATAGAATGTTTGGGGCTTCCAAGGCAAGTTCAGTTTTGAACGATTCTTAAAGGAAGATCAGCCATTTCAATCACTTATATGACAGCGAAACGTGATCGCCCGCTCTCTGCCATCGAGGTCCACGGCGCCGCCGGCGACCCGCGCCGGGGCTGGCTGACCGCCGATGGCTGGACCGTTCCGGTGGCGCTCGGACGCGGCGGAATCCTCGCCAACAAGCGCGAAGGCGACGGCGGCACGCCGCGCGGCATCTTCCATCCCAGGCAGCTGTGGTGGCGCGCCGACCGGCACCGTCGCCCCGTGACCTTGCTGCCGGCCCGACCGATCCGTCGCGAGGACGCCTGGTGCGAGGATCCGGCCGACCGGCATTACAACCAGCCGATCCGGCTCGACCGGGAGCAGAGCGGCGACCGCCTGACCCGCGAGGATCATCTTTACGACTTCATCGTGGAGATCGATCACAACGCTACGCCGCGCATCGCCGGCCGCGGCAGCGCCGTGTTCCTGCATCTGGCGCGCCCGAATTTCGCCCCGACCGCGGGCTGTGTCTCGATGACCAAGGCGTCGATGCTGCGGCTGCTGCGGCGGATGTCGCCAAAGACAAAGATCATCATCGGGTAAAGTTCTGGAATGGCTGAGCATCGGTTTTCCCACGCGACAGACACGACGCGCTTGTGCTGAGATCATGCGCAACACAGAAAATTCCCGCAGGGACGAAATCGCATGCTCGACAACAACCAGATCGCCGCCGCCGCCAAGGTCCTGCACGATCACTGGCACGCGGGAACGAAACTCGCCGCGCTCGACGGCGCCATGCGGCCGCGCGACCGTGCCGAGGGTTACGCGGTGCAGGCTCAGCTGGAAAAGACATCGCGCGAAAAACTGTTCGGCTGGAAGATCGCGGCAACCAGCGCGGCCGGCCAGAAGCATATCAATGTCGCAGGCCCGCTGGCCGGGCGCATCCTCGCCGAGACGTTAATCGCAGATGGCGGCACTGCATCGATGAAGGGCAACGCGATGCGCGTCGGCGAACCGGAATACGCCTTCCGCATGGCGCGTGATCTCGCGCCGCGCGCGACACCATTCAGTGTGCAGGAAGTGCTAGATGCCGTCGGCACGCTGCATCCCGCAATCGAGATCCCGGACTCACGTTTCGCCGATTTCGTCTCCGCCGGCGAGGCGCAACTGATCGCCGACAATGCCTGCGCGCATCTGTTCGTGCTCGGACCTGCAACGTCGGCCGACTGGCGGGCGATCGATCTGGTCGAGGAGCGCCCGACCATCACGCTGCGCGGCGAGCGCTACATTGGTCACGGCAAGAACGTGCTCGGCGATCCCCGTATGGCGCTCGCCTGGTGCGCGAACGAGCTGCGCGCGCTCGGGCTGACGTTACGGGCAGGAGAGGTCGTCACCACCGGCACCTGCCATCCGCCGCTGCCGATCCAGGCGGGCGATGTGTTCGCAGCCGATTTCGGCGCGATCGGGAAAGTGTCGGTGAAGTTCGCGTAAGTCGTGCTCACCGCACAACTGACGTCGTCCGCGTCCCGAAGATCGCCGAGCCGACCCGCACATGGGTCGCGCCCATCTGGATCGCGACCGCGAAATCCGCGCTCATGCCCATCGACAGATTCTTCAGCCCGTTGCGCGCGGCGATCTTGGCGCACAGCGCGAAATGCGGTGCCGGGGCCTGGTCGACCGGCGGGATGCACATCAGTCCTGAAATCTGCAGGCCATAGGTGTCGCGGCATGCTGCGATGAAGGTATCCGCATCCTGCGGCGCGACGCCGGCCTTCTGCGGCTCCTCGCCGGTATTGATCTGGACGAACAGCTCGGGATGCCTGCCCTGATTTTTGATTTCCTTGGCTAACGCTTCGCAAATGCTGACGCGGTCGACTGAATGGATCGCATCGAACAGCGTGACCGCCTCCTTGGCCTTGTTCGACTGCAACGGTCCGATCAGATGCAGCTGCAGTCCGGGGTTCGCCTGGATCAATTCCGGCCACTTGCCCTTGGCCTCCTGCACGCGGTTTTCGCCAAATACGCGCTGGCCGGCGCGAATAATCGGCAAAATTGCGTCGGCTGCGAATGTCTTCGACACCGCGATCAGGGTCACCGACGCGCGATCGCGCCGCGCTTCCTTGCAGGCATGGGCGATCTCCCGCTCCACGGCGGCGAGGCCAGAGGCCGGGTCATGTGGTGAATCAGCCGATAACGGCGCGGTCGGGCTTTGTGTCATGCTTGTGCCGTTCTCTGACAGGCGCGGGGGGTTGGCTCGAATTTTACCAAATTCGGGAAAGGCTTTTTGAAGCCCTTCACCCTACCTTGCGCCCGGGCAAGGGACCAGAATGTCGGGCGTCACTTTCAACCGTAACCGGGTCAGACTCAAGAAGGTTCTGGGCATTCGTGCCCGGCTCGCGTTGCTTGCGGTGATGCTGGTCGCGCCCTTGATGCTCGATCGCGTCCGCACGCTGGAGAATTTCCGCTCGACGCAGATCGCGCAGGCCGCGGCAGGCTATGCCAACCTCACCGCGCATGCCGCCGAAACCCAGCGCGAGGTGGTCTCCTCGGTCGAGACCATGCTGAAATCGGCCGCCTATATCCGCGCCTCCGGCGGCATCGGGCAGAGCTGCGAGGTGCTGCGCGCCAGCCTACCGACGATCCTGCCATGGATCCGCAGCATCATGTTCGTCTCCAGGGACGGCCTGGTGCAATGTTCGACGCTCAACAGCCAGGTCGGACTCAATCTCGGCGACCGCGAATATTTCAAGAAGGCGCAGGACAACCGCGGCTTCGTGTTCAGCGACTATCTGCGCGGCAGGACCAACGGCCGCCCGATGATGATGGCTGCCTATCCGGTGGCCGCGATCAATCCGGAGCTCGACTCCATCGTCGTCGCCGGCATCAACATTGACTGGCTGTCGCAGATCATGGCCAATCTCGGCGGCCAGCCCGGCATGTCGGCCGTGCTGGTCGACTCGACCGGCGTCGTGGTCGCAGCCCCCGCCGATCATGCGAGCCTGATCGGCCGCTCGCTCGACAGCATCCCCCTGATGTCGGCGATCGCGGAGAAGGCACTGAGCTACGACGAGCCGTCGGGCTCGGTGTCGTTCACGGCATCCGATGGCGCGCAGCGCACGCTGAGCTTTGCCCGCATCGCCGGAACGCAGTCCCGCCTCATCGTAAGCATGGATGAGGCCAAGGTAACGGCGGCGATCAGCCGCGAGATCCGCACCGCCTATCTGCAGCTCGGCTTCGTCTGTCTTTTCGTTTTGCTGGGTGCTCTCGTCGGTGCCGAGCGGCTGGTGATCCACCCGATCGAGCTGATGACCAGCATGGCGCGGCGGTTCGGCGAGGGCGACTGGACCGCGCGCGTCGCCAAACACAAGCTGCCCTCGGAATTCGTGCCGCTGGCGCGCGCCTTCAACGCGATGGCGGCGCAGCTCAGCCAGCGCGAGCGCGAGCTCGTCGCCTCCAACGATCGCCTCACCGTGATGGCCTCGATCGATGCTCTGTCCGGCCTTGCCAACCGCCGCGGCTTCCAGAGCCGGCTCGATTTCGAGTGGATGCGGGCGCAGCAATATGAGTGCGAGCTGTCGTTGATGATGATCGATGTCGATCACTTCAAGCTCTACAACGACACCTACGGCCATCCCGAAGGCGACGCCTGCCTGACCCGGATCGGCGAGACGCTGTCGGGCATCGCCGCCGACACCATGGGCTTCGCCGGCCGCTACGGCGGCGAGGAATTCTGCTTGTTGCTGCCGAATACCGATGCCGCGCATGCGCTGGCGATCGGCGAGACTGTCCGCACTGCGGTGCTCGGCCTCGCCGTGCCGCACGCCCCCTCGAGCCATTGCGTCGTCACCGTCAGCGTCGGCGTCGCCACGACAAAGCCGAACGAGACCCAGCGCCCCGGCGACCTGATCGAAGCCGCCGACGCCGCCCTCTACGCCGCCAAGCGCCGCGGCAGGAATGCCGTGATCGAGCACGGCTTCCTGCAGACGCTGGATGAAGCGGGGATGGCGCTGGCGAGTTGAGCGTTTCGCCGTGCAGGGCGAAGAATTGAGCAATTCTATCCACGAGAAGCACGATTACGGGGGTCGCTTGTCGGGGTCATGCCATTTGGTGCGGCGAGGCGCTCCCTTAGACGTGGCACCGCGAAGTCGAGAAACGCGCGCAATTTGGCCGGCATGAAGCGATTTGGCGAATACACGAAGTTGACGGGTTGCGGCGGCGGCTGGAAATCCTGCAGAAGCGGAATCAGCTGCCTCGAGCTTATCGAATCGGCGAGGAGATAAGAGAACGCCTCGGTGATTCCGAGGCCTTCGCGTGCAGCATCGCACGCCGACTCGAGATTGCTCGCAATGAAGCGCGACCGAACGGGCACCACATAATCGGTCCTGTCTCGTTTGAATCTCCATGTGGATGGCGACTGCATCGGCGGATAGCTGATGCAATCGTGCACCTGGAGGTCGTCAGGCGATTTGGGCGTTCCGCGAGCTTCCAAATATTCCGCGCTGGCGCAAACCACGCGGTGGATTTGCCCCACACGGACCGCGATCAGGCTGCTGTCAGCCAGTTCGCCAACGCGAAGCGCAACGTCAATGTGCTCTTCCAAGAGATTGACCGTCCGATCCTCTAGATTGAGATGAACGTCCACTTCGGGGAAGGTCATCAGGAACTCTGACAGAATCGGCTGCAGACATGAGCGCCCGAGCGCGACCAGCGTCGAAACGCTCAGCTCTCCTCGCGGTGTTTTGTACTCGCCGGAAACAGCCCGCTCGGCCTCCGCGACGTCGGCGAGGATTCGCTTTGCTGCGGCAATGTAGGAGATCCCCGCGTCGGTCGGCACGAATGCGCGCGTCGACCGATTGAACAGCTTCGTGCGAAGATGCGCCTCCAGCTCCGACACCTTGCGGCTCACAGTCGCCAGCGGCATTTTCCGGCGACGGGCCGCAGCAGTCAGGCTTCCGGCTTCGGCCACTGCCAGGACGATCGACATTCCTTCGAAGCGATCCATGTTGCTTCCAGTTTTTGGAAGAATGTTTCTCGATATTGCCAGATACCGATCAATTTCGGAAGGGCTTATCCATCACCGCCAAGCAGCGAAGGATTTGCATCATGTCACAGCCAGCTAACGACGACGCGATCGACTTCTTCGAGATCGACGGGGATATCACGCTCAGACGCATGGTTCTGCGCAACGCGAAGCCGAAGGGGGCCGTTCTCCTCCTGCATGGGTTTCCGGAAACGCTGTATGCCTGGAAGGATATCGCCGAGGCTTTGGCTGACGACTACGAGGTCCACGCTTTCGACTGGCCAGGTTACGGCCTGTCAGCGAGGCCAACGGCCGACAGGTTTTCCTATGCGCCAAAGGACTACGCGCGTGTTCTCGATCGATACATCGGTAAGGCGGGCATCGACACATCGAAGCTCGCAATCTACGCAACCGATATCGGAGCGCTGCCGGCGCTTCTGTTGGCCGTGGAAAAACCCGATATCGCAAGGACGATCATCGTGGGCGATTTCGCCCCGTTCAACCGGCCCCAGTTCATGTATGCGAGCCTGCAGGCCCTGAAGGCCGGGCCTGCGATGGACCAGGTCCGCGCCGCCCTGAACAGCAATCGCGACGAGATCCTGGAAAACACCTTCACGCGAGGTTTGCCCAAGGAAGCGCATTTTGAGGTCGCGCGTGAATTCAAGGACGACATGTCCCGGGCATGGACCCATGGAGCGATGACGACCGCGGACGCGTTCTCCCACTATTACTCGCACTTTACGCGAGACCAGGATCACTTCGAATCGCAGCTGGCGCGGCTCAAGACACCCGTGAAAGTGGTTTGGGGCGAGGACGATCTCTACATCAACAAGGCGATGGGAGTGGAGTTCGCCGCAAGGCTGCATGCGGAGCTGACCCTTCTTCCCGGCATTGGCCATTTTCCCCATTTGCAAGACCCAACGCGGGCCATCGATGAGGTTCGTGCCGCCTTCCGATGAGCCGCCAGCGGCTGCGCGTTGAGCTGAAGTTCGACGCGCCGGTCTGCTGTACTCACGGCAAATCGATTGAACCGACAAGGCAACGTTCGCCTATGTTCTCCCAACGAGTTCACCGGTCGCCTGAGTGACATGACAGAGGGGAGATAGCATGAAATTCGTATCTGCCGCCGCATTGGCACTTGTGGGCTGCCTTGTCGGCTTCAATTCCGCAAGCGCACAAGGAGCCGCCATGAAGACAACGCCGACAACCAAGATTCTTGCCATTGGGACCATCAATCCCGGCTTTGAACAATCGCAGGTGTTTGCTGTCCTGCCGGATGAAGTTCGGGAAACTGCCGACCTCTACCTCGATGGCAAGATCGAGCAGTGGTACTCGCTGCAGGGGGAAAAGCGGGGCGTTGCGTTCATCATCAACGCCACCGATCCAGCTGTCGCCCACGACATGCTCGAGAAGCTGCCGTTGGGTAAAGCACATATGATGAGCTTCGAACTGATCCCCATTGGCCCGCTCAACCCGCTTCGCTTCCTGCAGGGCATGCAGCCGAAACCCTGAGATATGCAGGGCCTTGCTCGGACGTGATACGCGGGTGCCAGGGTGAAAATCGCGCCCCATACTGGGTCACCGATCAAGCCGGGCGACGACACCGGATGGGTTCCGGACGGGCTGCCCTGCGGCGACCCTTCAGCCCGGCCCTCCCTCCTCCGCACCGACCGCAGGCATGACCATTTGGCGGCCCCCAAGCCGTTGACCCCGCAGGCGCTTTTGTGGCCTAGTCCGCCGTCCCCGGATGGGACCCGAAAATCACCCAAAGCCACCCAGAATCCCTGCGATTTCATGACCGCCGAACGCTACAACGCCCGTGAATCCGAACCCCGTTGGCAAGCCATCTGGGACGAAAAGGCGATCTTCGCCTCCAAGAACGACGATCCGCGGCCGAAATACTACGTGCTCGAGATGTTCCCGTACCCGTCGGGGCGCATCCATATCGGCCATGTCCGCAACTACACGCTCGGCGACGTGCTGGCCCGCTTCATGCGCGCCAAGGGCTTCAACGTGCTGCACCCGATGGGCTGGGACGCGTTCGGCCTGCCGGCGGAGAACGCCGCGATCGAGCGCAAGGTGGCGCCGAAGGCCTGGACCTACGACAACATCGCCGCGATGAAGAAGCAGCTCAAGTCGATCGGGCTGTCGCTCGACTGGAGCCGCGAATTCGCGACCTGCGACCCCAGCTACTACAAGCATCAGCAGAAGATGTTCCTGGACATGCTGCGCGCCGGCCTCGCCGAGCGCGAGAAGCGCAAGCTGAACTGGGATCCGGTCGACATGACCGTGCTCGCCAACGAGCAGGTGATCGACGGCCGCGGCTGGCGCTCGGGCGCCGTTGTTGAACAACGGGAAATGAGCCAATGGGTCTTCAAGATCACGAAGTACTCGCAGGAACTGCTCGACGCGCTGGACGGTCTGGACCGCTGGCCCGACAAGGTGCGGCTGATGCAGCGCAACTGGATCGGCCGCTCCGAGGGCCTGTTGATCCGCTTTGCGCTGGATGCGGCGACCACGCCGGCCGGCGAGACCGAGCTGAAGATCTTCACGACGCGACCGGACACGCTGTTCGGCGCCAAGTTCATGGCGATCTCGGCGGATCATCCACTGGCGCAGGCGGCCGCCGCGAAGAACCCGAAGCTCGCCGAGTTCATCGCCGACATCAAGAAGATCGGCACCGCACAGTCGATCATCGACACCGCCGAGAAGCAGGGTTTCGACACCGGCATCAAGGCGGTGCATCCGTTCGATCCGAGCTGGAAGCTGCCGGTCTATGTCGCAAACTTCGTGCTGATGGAATACGGCACCGGCGCCATCTTCGGCTGCCCGGCGCATGACCAGCGCGACCTCGACTTCGTCAACAAATACGGCCTCGGCAACGTGCCGGTGGTCTGCCCCGAGGGCCAGGACCCGAAGACGTTTTTCATCACCGACACCGCCTATGACGGCGACGGCCGCATGATCAATTCGCGCTTCCTCGACGGCATGACGATCGACGCGGCCAAGGAAGAGGTTGCGAAGCGTCTGGAGAGCGAACTGCGCGGCAACGCACCCGTCGCCGAGCGGCAGGTCAATTTCCGCCTGCGGGACTGGGGCATTTCACGCCAGCGCTATTGGGGTTGCCCGATTCCGGTGATCCACTGCCCGAAGTGCGACGTGGTGCCGGTGCCCGACGACCAGCTGCCGGTAACGCTGCCGGAGGATGTCAGCTTCGACAAGCCGGGCAACGCGCTCGATCATCATCCGACCTGGAAACACGTCACTTGCCCGAAGTGCGGCGGCAAGGCGGTGCGCGAGACCGACACGATGGACACCTTCGTGGACTCGTCGTGGTACTTCGCGCGCTTCACCGATCCGTGGAACGCGACCGCGCCGACCACGCCCGCGGTGGCCGACCGGATGATGCCGGTCGACCAGTATATCGGCGGCGTCGAGCACGCGATCCTGCATCTGCTCTACAGCCGCTTCTTCACCCGCGCGATGAAGGCCACCGGCCACATCGACATGAGTGAGCCGTTCGCCGGCATGTTCACCCAGGGCATGGTGGTGCACGAGACCTACCAGAAGGCCGACGGCGGCTGGGTCACGCCGGCCGAGGTGAAGATCGAGGTCGGCGGCAACGGCCGCCGCGCGGTGCTGCTGGCGACCGGCGAGGACATCGCGATCGGCCCGATCGAGAAGATGTCGAAGTCGAAGAAGAACACCGTCGACCCCGACGACATCATCGCGAGCTACGGCGCCGACGTCGCGCGCTGGTTCATGCTGTCGGATTCGCCGCCGGACCGCGACGTGATCTGGAGCGACGAGCGCGTCCAGGGCGCCGCCCGCTTCGTCCAGCGGCTGTGGCGGCTGGTGAATGAATCGGCCGAGATTGCCAAATCGGCGCCGGCGGCCCGGCCGGCCAGTTTCGGGCCCGAGGCGCTGGCGTTGCGCAAGGCGGCCCATGGCGCCCTCGACAAGGTGTCGTCCGGCATCGAGCGGCTGCATTTCAACGTCTGCCTCGCCCATATCCGCGAGTTCGCCAACGCGCTGGCCGAGGTGCTGGCCCAAGAAGCTGGATCGGGCGACAAGCCGGCGCCGGATGTCGCCTGGGCGGTTAAGGAGGCCGCGACCATCCTGGTCCAGCTGTTCTCGCCGATGATGCCGCATCTGGCCGAGGAGTGCTGGGTGGTGCTGGGCCAATCCGGGCTGGTTTCCGAGGCCGATTGGCCGCAAATCGAACGCGATTTGCTGGTCGAAGACAGCGTGACCCTGGTCGTCCAGGTCAACGGTAAAAAACGAGGTGATGTTACCGTGCCACGGGCGGCGCAAAATGCGGATATAGAGGCTGCCGTTTTGGCGCTCGATGCGGTAAAAGCCGCACTGGGCGGCAAACCCGTCCGCAAGGTGATCGTGGTGCCCATGAGGATCGTCAATGTTGTCGGCTAGGATCAGGATCGCCGCCCGGCTCGTGGCCGTGGCAGCCTTGGCCGCGCTGACGGCCGGTTGCTTCCAGCCGATGTATGCCGAGCGCACCCTCGATGGTCAGTCGTCCGCCTTGCGCGAAAAGCTGATGAGCGTCGAGGTTCCGCCGGTCGACAAGCCGAACGCCTCCCGCGAGGCCCGGGTCGGCGTCGAGGTCCGCAACGCCCTCGCCTTCAAGCTCTATGGCACCGCCACCGGCGCACCGCCGACGCACCGCCTGGTGCTCCGTTTCACCACCAGCCGCTCCTCGCTGATGATCGACCAGAACACGGCGTTGCCGACCAGCGAAAACTACGGCGTCGATGCCAACTTCAACTTGATCGAGATCGCGTCGAACAAGTCGGTCATGACCGGCAGCACGTTCTCGCGCGTGTCCTATGACATGCCGGGCTCCTACCAGCGCTTCGCCCGGGCCCGCGCCCTCCGCGACGCCGAGGACCGCGCCGCGCAGGAGATCGCCGACAACATCCAGACCCGCCTCGCCTCGTTCTTCTCCTCCGGAACCTAAGCCACCGATGTCATTTCAGGGCGTACGGGGCACGAACCCGGAATCTCGATCCATCATCTCCAGATTCCGGGTTCGCCTCTGACGAGGCGCCCGGAATGACAGTTAGGCTAGATGGTCGCACTTCGCGGAAAAGAGATCGACAGTTTCCTCGCCCGGCCTGACGCCGGTCGCCCGATCATCCTGCTTTACGGTCCGGACCTCGGCCTGGTGCGCGAGCGCGCCGATGCGCTGATGGCCTCGGCCGTCGACGATCCCAATGATCCATTCTCGCTGGTCCGGCTCGACGGCGACGAACTCGCCGCCGAACCGTCGCGGCTGGTCGACGAGGCCATGACGGTGCCGCTGTTCGGCGGCCGCCGCGCCATCCGGGTCCGCGCCGGCTCGCGCAATTTCGCAAGCGGCGTCGAGACGCTGACCGAGACCACCGCGCTCAGGGATTGCCGCATCGTGATCGAGGCCGGCGAGCTCAGGCCGGAATCGCCGCTGCGCAAGATCTGCGAGCGCGCCAAGAATGCGGTCGCGATCGGCTGCTATCCCGACACCGAACGCGATCTCACCAAGCTGATCGAGGACGAGCTGCGCGTCTCCAACCTGCGGCTTGCGAGCGATGCACGCGCGGTGCTGATGTCGCTGCTCGGCGGCGACCGCATGGCCTCCCGCAACGAGCTGCGCAAGCTCGCGCTGTTCGCGCACGGCAAGGGCGAGATCACGCTCGACGACGTCATGACCGTGGTCTCCGACGCCTCCGAGCTGAAGCTCGATCCGATCGTCGACGGCGCCTTCGCCGGCAACGCCGCGCTGGTGGAAAGCGAGTTCACCAAGGCGATGGTCGCCGGCACCTATCCCGGCGTGATCATCTCGGCCGCGCAGCGACAGGCGGCGTGGCTGCATAAATCGGCGCTCGCGATCGCGGACGGCACGCCGGCGTCGACCGTGCTCGAGGGCGGATTTCCGCGGCTGCACTTCTCGCGCAAGCCGGCGGTCGAGATCGCGCTGCGCAATTTCACACCGCCGCGGCTCGTCAACGTGATCGATCAGCTCGCCACCGCAGCGCTCGACATGCGCAAGCAGGCCTCGCTTGCCGCCGTCATCGCGCAGCGCGCGCTGCTGTCGATCGCCGCGAATGCGAAGCGGCGGGCGTGACGCACGATACCGGCAAGGTGTCATTGCGAGCGAAGCAAAGCAATGACGTGGATGCGTGTCGGACGAACTAGCCGCCTTCCAGCCGCCGCACCACCTCGTCGAGCTGCTCGAGGTTGCGGTAGCTGATCTGGACGGTCCCGCCGGGATCGCGATGGCTCACCGTGACGGCAAGGCCGAGCGCATCGCTGACGCGCTTCTCCAGCGCCAGCGTATCGGCGTCCTTGTCGACCTTGGCCGCGGCGCTGCTCCGCGGCTTCTGCGGCTTGCGTTCCGGCACGCCCTCCTCATGCGCCAGCGCTTCGGCCTGGCGGACGTTGAGGCCCTCGGCGACGATGCGCTTCGCGGCGGTGAGCGGATCCGGCACGCCGATCAGCGCGCGGGCGTGGCCGGCGGAGAGGTCGCCCTTCGAGATCAGCGCCTGCACCTCGGCCGGCAGCTTGGTCAGCCGCATCATGTTGGCGACATGGCTGCGGCTCTTGCCGACGATCTTGGCGATGTCTTCCTGGCTGCGTTTGAACTCGTCGGCGAGCGCGTGGTAGCCCAGCGCCTCCTCCATCGCGTTGAGGTCTTCGCGCTGGACGTTCTCGATGATCATGATCTCGAGCGCGTCGGCATCATTGACCTCGACCGGCACGATCGGCACTTCGTGCAGGCCGGCGAGCTGCGAGGCGCGCCAGCGGCGTTCGCCGGCGATGATCTCGAAGCGGTCCTGCACGCCTTTGATGGCGCGCACCACGATCGGCTGGATCACGCCGCGCGCCTTGATCGACTCGGCGAGCTCGCCGAGCTCGGCGTCGGCGAAGCTGCGCCGCGGGTTGCGCGGGTTGGCCTTGAGGAATTCGATCGGCACCTTGCGCTGCGTGCGCGGCCGCTCGACATGCGCGGCCGCCTCGCCGCCGACATCTCCGATCAGGCTTGCCAGCCCGCGCCCCAGTCGCGAACGCGCTTCATCGGCCATTGTTGCGAGCTCCCTTGGATTCACACGCAATACTCCAGACTTGAATTTCAGAATCGTCGAATGGGCCGCGTGCAGCAAAGCCCATCGCGGCACACACCGAGAGTGATGGGTTTCGCTGCGCTCTGCCCATCTTGGGCATCGTCAATGCGTGCGCAGCTCGCGCTCGCGCTGGATCACTTCAGTGGCGAGCTTGAGATACGCATCGCTGCCGGCGCATTTGAGGTCGTAGACCAGCACCGGCTTGCCGTAGGACGGCGCCTCCGAGATGCGCACATTGCGCGGGATCATGGTGTCGTAGACCTTGTCGCCCATGAACTGGCGGACGTCGGCGACCACCTGGTTGGAGAGGTTGTTGCGCGAGTCGAACATGGTCAGCACGATGCCGTGGATCGACAGGTTCGGATTGAGCGTCGAGCGCACCTGCTCCACGGTCTGCAGCAATTGCGACAGACCTTCGAGCGCGAAGAACTCGCATTGCAGCGGCACCAGGATCGCGTCCGACGCCGCCATCGCATTCACCGTGAGCAGATTGAGCGAGGGCGGGCAGTCGATCAGCACATAGGTGTAGTCGGCTTCCGGCGATACGTTGTTGTTCAATCCTGCGATCGCATCGCGCAGCCGGAACGCGCGGCCCGGCGTGGTGCCGAGCTCCAGCTCGAGGCCGGAAAGATCCATGGTGGAGGCCGCGATGTGGAGCCGCGGCACCGCGGTCGCGACCACCGCGTCGCGCAGCGGCGCTTCGCCGATCAGCACGTCGTAGGTCGAGCAGCTGCGGTTACGGCGATCGATGCCGAGACCGGTCGAGGCGTTGCCCTGCGGATCGAGGTCGACGATCAGGACGCGCTCGCCAATCGCAGCGAGTGCGGTGCCCAGATTGATCGCTGTGGTGGTCTTGCCGACGCCGCCCTTCTGGTTGGCGAGCGACAGGATGCGCGGATGGCCCGGCGCCTGGAGCGCCTTATCCCCTTGATAAACCTCGTCCATCACCGTCATACCAAAATACCATTTACTTTTGCGGAGTCCCCTGGCGCCGCTCGATTGACCCGAGTTCGACGATCCAGCCCTGTCCGCCGGTCCGGCTGGAGTGTAGCTTTGGCTCAATATTCCAATATTTAGTGGCCTCGGTCAATTCGGCCTCTACATCTTGACCCTTCAAAAACAGCGCCTTGGCGCCCTTTTTGACCCACGGCTCCGCAAAGCCGATCAGTTGATGTAACGGAGCCAGCGCCCGCGCGGTGACGCAATCGATCGGGCCCGCGATTCTATCCACAGTATCCCCGATATCAGCCAGATGCACCGTCCCTGGCGAGGCCGTTACTCGAATTGCTTCGCGCAAGAACGCGGCCTTCTTGGCGATTCGCTCGACCAGATGGATCCGCGCGCCTTGTGTCTCGGCCAACGCGCACGCCAGCACGACACCGGGAAAGCCGCCGCCGCTGCCGAGATCGACCCAGGATTTTGCCGAGGGTGCGAGGCTCAGAAGCTGTAACGAATCGGATACATGCCGCGTCCAGAGATTCGGTAGCGTTGAGGGCGCGACGAGATTGGTCTTGGCCTGCCACTCCAGCAGAAGCGCGATGTAGCGATCGAGCCGCGCTTCCGTTTCACGTGAAACAGGCGTCAGCGCAAGCGCCTCGGCCCTATCCTTGGCGGAGACGCTGAGTCCGGCGGATTGCGCGACTGGAGCCATCGGGGAGCAGGGCCGTTTGTCTGACGTAGTGAGAACCGGTGGCGAGCCCGACGCGCGGCGCGTGGGTCGATTCGCCTTCGCAAAAGATAGGCGCTCACCCGTCGCGTTTCACGTGAAACGTCAGGCCGACGCCTTGGCTGATTTCCGCCGCGCCTCACGCCGCAGATACGCCGCCAGGATACCCAGCGCCGCTGGCGTCATGCCATCGATCCGGCCCGCCTGCCCGACCGTCCGCGGCTGCGCCTTCTGCAGCTTGGCGCGGGCTTCGTTCGAAAGCCCGGGCACGTCGGCATAGTCGACATCGGCCAAGACCAGGCCCTCGTCGCGCCGGAAGGCGTCGACGTCGGCGGTCTGGCGCTTCAGATAGACGTCGTATTTAGCATCGATCTCAAGGTGCACGGCGATCGCAGGGTCAATGGCCGACAGTTCCGGCCAGATCGCCTGCACGGCCGGCCACTCGATCTCCGGATAGGCCAGCAGCTCGAAGGCAGATCGGCGATGACCGTCGCGGTTGAGCGCCAGCCCATGCTTGGCGGCTTCGTTCGGCGTGATCGCAAGCGACTTCGCCAAGGTTTTGGCCGCGTCCAGCGCTGCCATCTTGGTCCGGTGACGTTCCGCGCGGGCTGAACCGATGCAACCGAGCGCGATACCCTTGTCGGTGAGGCGCTGGTCGGCATTGTCGGCCCGCAGCGTCAGCCGGTATTCGGCGCGCGAGGTGAACATCCGATAGGGCTCGGTGATCCCGCGGGTCACGAGATCGTCGATCATCACCCCGAGATAGCCATCGGCACGGTCGAACAGGATCGGATCGGCACCACTGGCGGCCAGCGCAGCATTGAGCCCGGCAACGATGCCCTGCCCCGCCGCCTCTTCGTAGCCCGTGGTGCCATTGATCTGGCCGGCCAGGAAAAGCCCGCGCAGGCGCTTGGTCTGCAAGGTCGGATCGAGCTCGCGGGGATCGACGTGGTCGTATTCGATCGCGTAGCCCGGACGAACCATCTTGACCCGCTCGAGCCCGGGGATGCTGGCGAGGATCGCGAGCTGGACCTCTTCGGGAAGCGAGGTCGAGATGCCGTTGGGATAGACCGTGCTGTCGTCGAGCCCTTCCGGCTCCAGAAAGATCTGATGGCCGTCACGATCGCCAAAGCGGACGATCTTGTCCTCGATCGAGGGGCAATAACGCGGTCCGGAGCTCTTGATCTGGCCGGAATACATCGGCGAGCGATGGACGTTGGCCCGGATCACCTCATGGGTCGCCGGTGTGGTCCGGGTGATCCCGCACTGGATCTGCGGGGTCGTAATCCTGTCCGTCATGACCGAAAACGGCTCCGGTGGATCGTCTCCCGGCTGCATTTCGACCGCGGACCAGTCGATCGTCGTGCCGTCGAGGCGTGGCGGCGTTCCGGTCTTGAGCCGGCCGAGCACAAAACCCGCCCGTTCGAACGAGGCTGGCAGGCCCATGGCCGGCGCCTCGCCGACCCGGCCTGCCGGCCAGTTCTTCTCACCAAGATGGATCAGACCGCGCAGGAAGGTGCCGGTCGTGATGACGACCGCGCCGGATGACAGCTGGCGGCCACCGCCCAGGCGAATGCCGGTCACGCGGCCATTGACGACAATCAGCTGATCCGCCTCGCCCTCAATGACGCTGAGGTTCGCGGTTTCGGTGATCGCCGCCTGCATCGCCGCCGCATAGAGCTTGCGGTCGGCCTGGGCCCGAGGTCCACGGACCGCCGGACCCTTGCGGCGATTGAGCATGCGGAACTGAATGCCGCCGGCGTCGGCGACCCGGCCCATCAGTCCGTCCAGTGCGTCAACCTCACGGACCAGATGACCCTTGCCGAGGCCCCCGATCGCGGGATTGCAGGACATCGCGCCGATGGTCGCGAAACGATGGGTCACCAGGGCTGTCTTCGCGCCCATCCGGGCAGCCGCACTCGCGGCCTCGCAGCCGGCATGGCCGCCGCCGATGACGATGACGTCAAATGAGTCTGCCCTGATAGTCATGGCGGGACTTCTATCGTGGAGTGATGAAAGCCGGAAGAACGAAGTTGCGCCGCTGGTCCGAGAACCGGTTCAACAGTCGAGATATCGATTTGCGTCGCTTCGCTCGCAACGATGGGCGCGGAGTTGTTTCACGTGAAACAGGCCGGTCGGGCGGCAGCGATCGTTTCACGTGAAACGGGACGTGGCTTCCTTAACCAAATCGAAACCATGTTTCACGTGAAACAGACAGGGCATGCGCTACTTGCCGACACAGAATTCGCGGAAGATCACGTCCAGGATATCCTCGACATCGACCCGGCCGAGCAAACGTCCGAGTGAGGTGGCCGCACTGCGAAGTTCCTCGGCGGCGAGTTCCTCGCCCTGCCCAACCACCTCGATGCTGCGCCCAAGTGACTCGACAGTCTCCTCAAGTAACCTGCGTTGCCGCGTCCGGCTGATCAAACCGCCCTCGCTGGTCGCGAAATAGTCGTGAGCGAAACCGACCAGCGCGGCGATCAGCTCAGAGAGGCCGTCGCCGCGGGACGCGGAGATCCGGAACTCGGGGTAGCTACCTCCCTCGCCCGGCGGGGTCCTCACCAAGTCGATCTTGTTTCGCACCAGCCAGGTTGGCGTGGCTCCGCCATGCCCGACCTCCGCGCCGCGGCTGTCGGCCAGCCACAGCACGAGATCGGCTTCTGCGGCGCGGGCCCGCGCGCGGCGAACTCCTTCCTGCTCCACCGGGTCGTCGGTCTCGCGAATCCCGGCGGTGTCGATGACCGTGACGGGGTAGCCGTCGAGATCGAGCTGCACCTCGATCACGTCGCGCGTGGTGCCGGCATGCGGCGAGACGATCGCGACCTCGCGCTTGGCAAGCTGATTGATCAGGGTCGATTTGCCGACATTCGGCGGACCTGCGATCGCGACCACGAGGCCGTCGCGCAGCCGCTCGCTCTGCCCCTGCCCTGCAAGCACCTGCCTGATCTCGTCGTGCAACGCTCGGATCTTCTCGAGCGCAGGTGCGACCAGCTCGGCCGGGACATCGCCTTCATCCGAGAAATCGATGCCGGCCTCGATCAGCGCCGACGCCGCGATGATCCGCTCACGCCAGTCGCGCGCGCGATCGCCGAGCAACCCCTTCAGCTGGCGCAGCGCCTGGCGCCGCTGACGGTCAGTGTCGGCGTGGATCAGATCATCGAGACCCTCGGCCTCGGTCAGGTCGAGCTTGCCGTTCTCGAAGGCCCGCCGGGTGAACTCGCCTGGCTCAGCCGGCCGCACATTCTCGAACGCGGCGATGGCATCGAGCAGCGCCGCCAACACCGCGCGCCCGCCATGGACATGAAATTCGGCAACGTCCTCGCCGGTCGCGCTCGCCGGGCCGGGGAACCATAACACGACCGCGTCGTCGATCGGTTGATGGTTTGAATCGCGGATCAACGCACGGGTGGCCATTCGCGGGGCCGGAGTCTTGCCCGCCAGTCCAGCAATGACCGACTCGGCCATTGGGCCAGACAGCCTGACAATGGCGATCGCGCTCGGCGGCCGCCCGGAGGATAATGCGAAGATGGTCTGGTCGCGCGGATGCATCGCCTATTTCTTCCAGCAAATCAGCAAAGGCAATGCCGCTTCGATCTCGCATGCCCCCACGGCATTATGCTGCAACGCAGCATAGCCTTATTTTACTGCGCAGCAGGCGTGCAGCAATTTTGCTGCGGTGCCCCGGCCCGATACGAGGCAGGATATAAATATAAATTATATCAGGCAGTTAGATGAAGGTTCGGCGCGGAAGCTCGACCAATTCATGCTGCACTCCGCTGCAGCAAACCCGCAACATGAAAAAAGGCGCCCCGTTTGTGCGGAGCGCCCTCTTCTGTTCAGCCGTAGGCTCAGGTGTTCATGGAATCGAAGAATTCCGAATTGCTCTTGGTGTTCCGGAGCTTGTCGAGCAGGAAGTCGATCGCGTCCATGGTACCCATCGGATTGAGGATGCGGCGCAGGACATACATCTTCTTCAGCACCTGCGGATCGGTGATCAGCTCCTCCTTGCGGGTGCCGGAGCGGGCGATATCGATCGCCGGGAAGGTCCGCTTGTCCGAGACCTTGCGGTCGAGGATCAGTTCCGAGTTACCGGTGCCCTTGAACTCTTCGAAGATGACTTCGTCCATGCGGCTGCCGGTATCGACCAGCGCGGTCGCGATGATGGTCAGCGAACCGCCCTCCTCGATGTTGCGCGCCGCACCGAAGAAGCGCTTCGGGCGCTGCAGGGCGTTGGCGTCGACACCGCCGGTCAGCACCTTGCCGGATGACGGCACCACGGTGTTGTAGGCGCGGCCGAGGCGCGTGATCGAATCGAGCAGGATCACGACATCGCGGCCGTGCTCGACGAGACGCTTGGCCTTCTCGATCACCATTTCGGCGACCTGGACGTGACGTACGGCGGGTTCGTCGAAGGTCGACGACACCACCTCGCCCTTCACCGAGCGCTGCATGTCGGTGACTTCTTCCGGACGCTCGTCGATCAGAAGCACGATCAGATAGCAGTCGGGATGATTGGCGGTGATCGAGTGCGCGATGTTCTGCATCAGCACCGTCTTGCCGGTGCGCGGCGGCGCCACGATCAGCGCGCGCTGGCCCTTGCCGATCGGCGCGACGATGTCGATGACGCGGGCAGAGAGATCCTTCTTGGTGGAATCCTCAAGCTCCATGCGGAAACGCTGATTGGGAAACAGCGGCGTGAGGTTGTCGAAATTGACCTTGTGCTTGGCCTTCTCGGGATCCTCGAAATTGAGCGTATTGACCTTCAGCAACGCAAAATAGCGCTCACCTTCCTTCGGGCTGCGGATGTGCCCTTCGATGGTGTCGCCGGTGCGCAGGCCGAAGCGGCGGATTTGCGAGGGCGAGACGTAGATGTCATCGGGACCGGGCAGGTAGTTCGCGTCGGGCGAACGAAGGAAGCCGAATCCGTCGGACAGCACCTCCACGACGCCCTCGCCGACAATGTCGGTCTCGGCGGCGGCGAGGTTTTTGAGAATTGCGAACATCAGTTCCTGCTTGCGCATGGTGCTGGCATTCTCGACCCCATTCTCTTCGGCGAACGAGACGAGCTCGGCCGGCGTTTTCGATTTGAGGTCCTGGAGCTTGATTTCCCGCATTGGGGTCGTCCTGTGAGGAAGTAAGTAGGGAAGGGGTGCGAGGTGGCTTGGAAAAAGCGGACGCCAAAGGAAGGTCCGCAGGTCTCAGCCAGGAAAGTGCCGTTTGGGCTTTCAAACCTGATGCGGCGCCGGCCCGAAAAGAACCGAAACGCGACCACATCCGCCTGCGTGGGGTGGGATGAACCCTATATAGAAAATCGATTCGTCCTTCGCAAGAAGGACTGAAGCATGCGTCTTGAGCATCGCGATGTCTAGAACGGCTTCACGACCACCATGATCACGATCAGGATCATCAGAAGCGTCGGCACCTCGTTGATAATGCGGTAGAATTTCTGGGTGCGCTGATTCCGGTCGGCGGCGAAATCCTTTACGCAGCGGGACAAAAAGCCGTGGATACCCGACATAATGAGCACCAGCATAAATTTGACGTGAAACCAGCCCGATAGGTACCAGTGTCCGGCCCAGACCAGATAAAGCCCGGCAAGCCAGGTCACGATCATCGCCGGGTTGATGATCGCCTTCAAAAGCCGCCCCTCCATGACCTTGAAGGTCTCGGACTGCTTCGAGCCAGCTTCGGCTTCGCAATGATAGACGAACAGCCGTGGCAGATAGAGCATGCCCGCCATCCAGGAGATCACGGCAATGATGTGCAGGGCCTTGATCCAGTCATACAACATCGCGGGGATGCCTTTCAGGGAACAGCTCGGGCGGTCTCGGCGTTGCGAGCCAAGCTCTGCTTGCGAGGGACGGATACATATCCGCACACAGGGCTCTCCTAAACCTAATTAATTTTAGAATCTAAGGTTTGAGTCTTAGTGGCGGTGAATTTGACTCACGCAACGCAATCCAGCCGTTCTTGCGGGCTTGTTCACATCCCTCAACATTTCGACCAGCGAGGGCGGATATCCGGAATCTGTCGCTTTACTCAATCGGTTGCGGGCCTCTGTGGCCAGCTTATCAAGAGACAAATCCACACCGGTTCACTATCATCCGCGCCATGACGTCGACTTATCCTTTTCGGCGGTGCTGTGAAGAAGGGGACGCGATATACAGGGGCCTGGCGGCGGACCCGGATTCTTCTCCTCGACCTCCACAGGGATTCACAGGATAGACAGGGGCTTCGGTGCCGACGACCTCCAATTATTTCCACCTGCATCTGGTGTCCGATTCGACCGGCGAGACGCTGATCACCGTGGCGCGCGCGGTCGCTGCGCAATACGCCAACGTGACCGCGGTCGAGCATGTCTATCCGTTGGTACGGAGCCAGAAGCAGCTCGATCGTGTGCTCGACGAGATCGAGGAATCGCCCGGCATTGTCCTGTTCACGCTGCTCGAGAAGGATCTGGTCGGCCGGCTCGAGGGCAAGTGCAAGGAAATCAACGTGCCGAGCCTGTCGATCATCGGGCCGGTGATGCAGCTGTTCGAGGCGTATCTGGGCGCCGCGACGACCGGACGCGTCGGTGCGCAGCATGTGCTGAACGCGGAATATTTCAGCCGGATCGACGCGCTGAACTACACGATGATCCATGACGATGGCCAGCATGTCGAAGGCCTCGAGGAGGCTGACGTCGTCCTGGTCGGCGTATCCCGCACATCGAAGACCCCGACCTCGATCTATCTCGCCAACCGCGGCATAAGAACCGCCAATGTGCCGCTGGTGCCGGGCATCCCGTTGCCGCACCAGCTCGAGACCCTGAAGAAGCCATTGGTGGTCAGCCTGCATGCGACGCCGGAACGCCTGATCCAGGTCCGGCAGAACCGCCTGCTCACTATGGGCGACCGCGACAACGACACCTATATCGACAAGCAGGCGGTGGCCGACGAAGTCGCGTTTGCACGGCGGCTGAGTGCGAAATACAACTGGGCATTGCTCGACGTGACGCGTCGCTCGATCGAGGAAACGGCGGCTGCGATCATGAAGCTCTACAACGACCGCCAGCGCGCGCGGCCGTCGGAGTAGCGGCGAAATCATGAGCATCTGGCGTGGCCCGCAGAAACTGATCCTTGCCTCGCAAAGCCGTGCGCGAAGGATGCTGCTCGAGAATGCCGGGCTCGAATTCGAGGCGCTGCCGGCCGATATCGATGAACGCGCGGTGCAGAAAAATTCTGGCCTTTCGGCCCCGGCCGATATCGCATCGCTCCTGGCGCGCGAGAAGGCGCTGTTCATATCGAGGCAGAAGCCGGGTCGATATGTCGTCGGCGCCGACCAGACGCTGGCGCTGGGAGAGCGGATGTTCAGCAAGCCTGCCGGCCGCGCCCAAGCTGCCGAGCAACTCGGCCTGCTCGCCGGACAGACGCACGCGCTGCATTCAGCCGTCTCGGTGGCGCGCGATGGTAAAGTCCTGTTCGACGACGTGAGCGTGGCCCGGATGACGATGCGGCGGCTCGCGGCCGACGAGATCGAAGCCTATCTCGACCAGGCCGGGGAGGCGGTGACGACCAGCGTCGGCGCCTACCAGCTCGAGGGCCTCGGCGTGCATCTGTTCGAGCGGATCGAAGGCGACCATTTCACCATCCTCGGCCTGCCGCTATTGTCGCTGCTCGCGTTCCTGCGCCGTGAGAAGTTGCTTGCGGTGTGAACGCCTGAGACGCATGCCACGAAGACATACTGAAACGATGTTGATGCGATGCTGATTCTTGGACTGACCGGCTCGATCGGGATGGGGAAATCCACCACGGCCAAGCTCTTCATGGAGGCCGGCGTACCGGTTTACGACGCCGATGCGGCCGTGCATCAGCTCTATGAAGGCGAAGCGGCACCGGCGATCGAGGCGGCCTTTCCCGGCACCACTGCGAACGGCAAGGTCGACCGCGCCAAGCTGTCGGCACGCGTGGTGCAGGACCCGGTAGCGATCAAACAGCTCGAGCAGATCGTGCATCCGATGCTCGGTACGTCGCGCCAGAAATTCTTCGCCGACGCAGAGGCCGCCGGCGCACCTATCGTCGTGCTCGATATCCCGCTGCTGTTCGAGACCGGCGGCGAGAAACGCGTCGATGCCGTCGTCGTCGTCACCACATCGCCGGAACTGCAGCGCGAGCGCGTGCTGGCGCGCGGCACCATGGATGCCGCCAAGCTCGATGCCATCATCGCCAAGCAGATGCCGGACGCCGAGAAGCGCAAGCGCGCGGATTTCATCGTGGATACCTCGCACGGACTTGACCCGGTGCGGGCGCGGATCCGCGACATTCTGGCCGAGGTTGCTAAGATGCCGGAGCGGCGAACCTGATTCGCCCCGCTGTTCCGGATTCCCTTACGTCATGCGCGAAATAGTTCTCGATACCGAAACCACCGGCCTCGATCCGCTGCGCGGCGACCGGCTGGTCGAGATCGGTTGCGTCGAGATCTTCAACCGCATGCCGACCGGGCAGACCTACCACGTCTATATCAACCCCGAACGCGACATGCCGGCGGAGGCCTTCGCCGTGCACGGGCTGTCGACCGAGTTCCTGGCCTCCAAGCCGCTGTTCACTGAAGTGGTCGACGAGTTCCTGGCCTTCATCGGCGATACGCCGCTGGTGATCCACAACGCGTCGTTCGACATCAGCTTCATCAACGCCGAGCTCGACCGCATCAAGCGGAAGGCGATCCCGAAAGACCGGCTGGTCGATACGCTGCTGCTGGCGCGACGCAAGCATCCTGGTGTGTCGAACCGGCTCGACGATCTCTGCTCGCGCTATCAGATCGACAATTCCCGCCGCACCAAGCACGGCGCCTTGCTCGACGCCGAGCTGCTGGCCGAGGTCTACATCGACCTGATCGGGGCGCGGCAGTCGCAGCTCATCCTGGCGTCGGAAAATTCGGATGCGCGCAGCGGAAGCTATGGCGATACGCCGCGGCGGCAGCGAGAAACCGCGCTGGTTGCGCGGGTCAGCGACGCGGATCGCGAAGCCCACCGGGCGTTCGTCGCGACGCTCGGCGACAAGCCGATCTGGAACGACTATCTGCCGCCGCCGGCACCTGCTGCAGCACCGGCGGCTTGATTCAAGATTAATGTTTCCCCTCATCCCGAGGAGCCGCGAAGCGGCGTCTCGAAGGATGAATCGGCCACGATCGGCGCCCGTCGATCCTTCGAGACGCCCGCAAGCGCGGGCTCCTCAGGGTGACGGGAGCCAAACGATCGAACTTTCGGGATCAGCTCGGCTTGACGCCGGAAGCGGCCTGGGCGGCTGCCTGCCGCTCCATGTTCTGACGGTAGAGGCCGACGAAATCGACCGGGTCGAGCAGCAAAGGCGGGAAGCCGCCATCGCGGACCGAGGTCGCGACGATCTCGCGCGCGAACGGGAACAGCAGCCGCGGGCACTCGATCATGACCAGCGGGTGCAAATTCTCCTTCGGCACGTTCACGATCCGGAAGACACCGGCATAGGCGAGGTCGAAGCTGAACATCACCTTGCCGGCCGACTCGGCCTTGCCCTCGATCGAGAGGATCACCTCGAACTCGTTTTCCGACAGGTTGTTGGCGGAGACGTTGATCTGGATGTTGATCGCCGGCTGCTGTTGCTGCTGGCCGAGCGAGGCCGGCGCATTCGGGTTCTCAAACGACAGGTCCTTGGTGTACTGCGCCAGCACGTTGAGCTGGGGGGCGGGCTGTTCGACGGGGGCGCCGTTGCCATTGGTCATGAAAATGTCTCCTGGAGCGGCGCTCGGGACAGGATGTCCGACGGCACGCGTTAAGGTTTGGAAATGCCGATGCCGGCGAGTGGCTATCATAGGCCCGGCTCGGTCCACAAGGACGACGAGCGCCTGCATCCAGGCGGGCCTGCGGCCAAATCTTCCGCAACGGGTTTGCGAACGCAACTCCGCCCAATCCCTTAACGGCTTCCTAAATTATTGAAGATACGCGATTTCCGGGACGGAACGGGTTTCCCCCCGGGGCCGAAACGCGCTACACTTGCCCGTGCCAAAAAGCGCCATTGGCCGGGCATAGTTTCGTGCCTACATGCAGCGGACTCAATCGGTGATGTAATCTCTGCCGTTCCCGACCGGGAACGCTTTGATGCCCGGACCCGTTGCCGGCAGAGAGCAGAAAGCGAACTCGACGTGGATATCTACACCATCATCTTCCTGGCGCTGGCCGTATTTATCTTCCTACGTCTGCGCAGCGTTCTCGGACAGCGCACAGGAAGCGAGCGGCCGCCGTATGATCGTGCAGCACCCAACGTCCTGCAGCGCGGCCAGGATAACAACGTCGTGCCGATCCCGGGATCGGTGATCGATCAGCCGGCCCCGGCTGCGCCCGCCGATCCGGTCGAGCCGACCGAACGCTGGAAGGGCATCGCCGAGCCCGGCACGCCGCTGGCGCAAGGTCTCGACGCGGTTGTCGCCCAGGATTCCTCGTTCGATCCGCGGCATTTCCTCTCGGGCGCCCGCTCGGCCTATGAAATGATCGTGCTGGCCTTCGCCAATGGCGATCGCCGCGCGCTGCGCGACCTGCTGTCTGCCGAGGTCTATGAGAGCTTCGAGGCCGCGATCAAGGATCGCGAGAAGCACGAGCAGAAGACCGAAACGCGGTTCGTGTCGATCGACAAGGCCGAGATCGTCGGCGCCGAGACGCGCGATCGCTCGACCCAGCTGACCGTCCGCTTCGTGTCGCAGATGATCTCGGTCACGCGCGACAAGGCGGGGACCATCGTCGACGGCAGCCCGGACAAGGTCGCCGACATCACCGACATCTGGACATTCGCCCGCGACTCGACTTCCCGCGATCCGAATTGGAAGCTGGTTGGCACTGGAAGCGCTCACTAAACATCTCAGCTACGGGCGCCTCGCGATCGCGTGCTGCGCGCTCGCGGTTGTGTGCTCCACCGCGGCGATCGCCGCACGCTACAGGTCGAGCCGGCACGCCGCGCCGCGACTCCAGCAGTCCCACCCGATCCCTTATCCCGATCTGGAATTGCCGCTGCAGGTCAGCGGCAGCCAGTATGAGCCGCTGGCCTGGGCCGATGTCACCGGCTGGAGCGAGGACGATCATCTCGCGGCCTACCGAGCATTTCGCACCAGCTGCAAGCCGATCGCGGCCCAGCAGGGCGCGCCCGCGGAGTCGAAGGCGCTCGGCAGCTCGCTGCGCGATCCCTGCCGGATCGCGAAGGGACTCGATCTCGCCGGTGGCGCGAAAGCGAAGGAGTTCTTCGAGGAGAACTTTGTGCCGCTGCGTATCTCGCGGCTCGGCGAGGGCGCCGGCTTCGTCACCGGCTATTACGAGCCGGTGCTCGATGGCTCGCGGACCCAGACCGACGTCTACAATGTTCCGGTTTATCGCCGGCCGTCCAACCTGTTCGTGCGCGGCAAGACGCAGGCGTCCGTCGGCCTGCCCAACAGCGGTCCGGTGTATCGCAAGATCGGCCGGCGCAAGCTCGTGCCCTACTACGACCGCGGCCAGATCGAGGACGGTGCGATCGCCGGCCGTGGGCTGGAGATCGCCTGGCTGAAGAGCCAGACCGACCTGTTGTTCGCCCAGATCCAGGGCTCGGCGCGGATCAAGTTCGAGGACGGCACCACGCTCCGCATCAATTACGATGCGCATAATGGCTATCCCTATACGCCGGTCGGGCGCGTCCTGATCGACCGCGGCATCATCCCGAAGGATCAGATGTCGATGCAGAAGATCAGGGAGTGGATGGAGCAGAACCCCGACGGCGCCAAGGAGCTGCGGCGGCAGAACCGCGCCTACGTGTTCTTCCGCGAAGTGCCGCTGTCCGACAAGGACGAGGCGGTCGGTGCGCAGGGCGTGCCGCTGACGCCGGGCCGCTCGATCGCGGTCGACAAGGCGCTGCATGTCTACGGCACGCCGTTCTTCATCGCCGGCGAACTGCCGATCGAATCCGAGCAATCCAGGACGCCGTTCCACCGGCTGATGATCGCGCAGGACACCGGGTCGGCCATCGTCGGCCCGGCGCGCGCCGATCTCTATTTCGGCGCCGGCGCTGATGCCGGCAAGGTCTCGGGCCGGCTGCGCCACAACATGCAGTTCGTGATGCTGGTGCCGAAGGGGCTCGATCCCGTCGCGCGCGGCCACAAGCTGCCGATCCCTGACGAGCGGCCGTCGGCCAGGATCGCAAAACTGTTTCCGCAGACCGATCCGCCGAAGGAAAAGGCGGCGGCGAAGCCTGCGGATGCGACCACGGCGACCGTTGCCAAGGCCGGGACAAGGGCTGGGACGAAAGACGCCGGCAACGGCGCCGCCAGGAACCCGTCCGTGAGCCCCCCTGCAAAGGATGCTCCGCCCGCTGCGTCCGGGACGACGGCCCCTGTCGCGCAGGCCGCTCCTGTGGCAGAACCGGTGCCGTTGCCGGTCGCCCGGCCCGACATTCCGCAGCAACCGGAGAAGCGGCGCTATAGGCGCACTCGCCATCACCGCGATCAATGAAACGACCCGCGCCGATCCTCGATCTGTCCGCTCCGTCGCGGCGCAAGCGTGCGCTGAGCGAGGAGGAGCGTGCGCTCTGGGAGAGCGTGGCCAAGCAGGTCAAGCCGCTGCGCAAGAAGCCGGCCGCACCGAAAGCCCACGCCGTCGCCGCTGACCCGCCCGCGCATCACGCCGCAGCCAAGCCCATTCCGGTCAAGCCGGTGACGTCGGCCAAGGCGGCGCCGGCGCCGCGTCCGCCTGTGCCGCCGCTGGCGCCGATCGGCCGCCGCGAGCGCGCAAAACTGTCACGCGGCCGACAGGAGATCGATGCGCGGCTCGATCTGCACGGCATGACGCAGATGCGCGCGCATCGCGTGTTGTTCACCTTCCTGCAGCGTGCGCACAGCGACGGGCTTACCTTCGTGCTGGTCATCACCGGCAAGGGCAAAGTCGGTGGCCTCGAGTCCGAACGCGGCGTGTTGCGCCGGCAGGTGCCGGAATGGCTCAGCCTGCCGGAATTCCGCTCGCTGGTCGTCGGCTTCGAGGAAGCGCATATCGGCCATGGCGGCGAGGGCGCGCTCTATGTGCGGGTCCGTCGCGCGAGATCCTGAGATCAGAAAGGGCGGACGATCCCGACGCGCGGGATCAGCGTGACGATCCAGCCCAAGACTGTGGTCTTGCGATCGTCTGAATCGATCGGCGCTACGTCCTTCGAGGCCGGCAGCATCTTCACCGCGTGCAGCATCAGGAACATGCAGACCGCCCAGTTCGAGATCCAGCGCGAATAGTCGAACACGGTCACGAACATCACGAAATAGCCGGCGCTGATCATGATGAGCGCGGCGAACACGATCCGCCGATGCAACTCATGCGCCAGCGCGCCGATCAGCCGCGCAAAATAGCGCCACAGCGGCACATGCAGCCAGATCAGCAGCGCAAATACCGGGACGCCCAGGATGTTAGAGGGCATCCGGGCCCAGGTGTCGGCGAACTCCTTCGACAGCGGCTGGTACCAGATGTAGCCGAACTGCAGCAGGTCGGTCCGCGACGGATCGGCCATCCGGCTCTGCAGGTGACGGATGAATTCGTCATAGGGCACCTCGACCGTGCCGGCGAATTGCGCGACCAGGAACAGGATGCCGACCGCGGCGAGCGCCACGAGGCCGATGGCGATGTTTCGCGGCGTCGCCCGCTGCGTCAGGTAGAAGCGCAGCACCACGATCCCCGCGATCGTCGGCACATACATCAAGACGAAGATGTGATGGACCAGGATCAGCAATATCGAGATCAGCGCTGCAATCACCACGTACATCACGGAGCGCGCCGGGATCAGCAGCAGCACGATCGTCAGCGCACAGCCGTAGATGTCGAAATGGCCGAGCGTGTGCATGAAGTTCTTCAGGAAAAACGGCGATCCCGCAATGAAGACGAACAGCGGCCAATGCGCATCGCGGAAGCCGAATGTGCGATGAAAAAGCCTGACGAACAGCCCGAACGTCACCAGCCAGATCGCGCCGGCCAGCGCGAACACCAGCCACACCGGCACCTTGTCGGTGAAGACAGACACGATCGCGCCGATCAGCGCGCGCTTGGTGAAGCCGTAGTGATAGTCGACCAGGAGATGGATGTAGGGGACGAAGGGCGGCAGTGCGATCTTGTGCAGGAACACCCCGACCAGCACGGCCACGTTGACGGCCAGCATCAAGCGCCAGGGGTTTTGCGCTACCCGCAGATTCATAGATTATCCACCACGTCGTCCCGGCCTAGTGCGCAATTGCGCACGGGGCCGGGACCCATAACCACCGAAGTCAGTTCTTAGACGGGATAGCGGCCCGAGTCTTGGCTCAATGCAAGCAGCAGTGGGTTATGGGCCCCGGCCTGCGCCGGGGCGACGATGGCTGCGCCGCCTACAAAATAAACCGGCTCAGATCGGCGTTCTTGGCGAGGTCGCCGACATGCTTGGTCACGTAATCGGCGTCGACCTGGATGGTCTCGCCGTGCCGATCGGGGGCGGTGAACGAGATCTCGTCGAGCACCCGCTCCATCACGGTCTGCAGCCGCCGCGCGCCGATGTTCTCGACCGTGGAATTGACCGCGACCGCAACGTCGGCCAGCGCGTCGATCGCGCTGTCGGTGACGTCGAGCGTGACGCCCTCGGTCTTCAGCAGCGCGACATATTGCTTGATCAGCGACGCTTCCGGCTCGGTCAGGATCCGGCGCATGTCGTCGCGGGTCAGCGCCTGCAGCTCGACGCGGATCGGCAGCCGGCCCTGCAGTTCGGGCAGCAGGTCCGAGGGCTTGGCAATATGGAAGGCGCCCGAGGCGATGAACAGGATGTGGTCGGTCTTGACCGCGCCGTGCTTGGTCGAGACCGTGGTGCCCTCGATCAGTGGCAGCAGGTCGCGCTGCACACCCTCGCGGGAAACGTCGCCGCCGGCGCGGTTCTCGCGCACGCAGATCTTGTCGATCTCGTCGAGGAACACGATGCCGTTGTTCTCGACGGCGTTGATCGCCTCCTGCACCACTTGATCGGTGTCGAGCAGCTTGTCGGATTCCTCGTTGACGAGGATCTCGTGCGAGCCTTCCACCGTCAGGCGGCGGGTCTTGCTGCGTCCGCCCATCTTGCCGAAGATATCGCCGAGCGAGATCGCGCCCATCTGGGCGCCGGGCATGCCGGGGATTTCGAACATCGGCATGCCGCTGCTGCCCGACTGGGTCTCGATCTCGATCTCCTTGTCGTTGAGCTCGCCGGCACGCAGCTTCTTGCGGAACGATTCGCGCGTCGCCGGGCTCGATCCGGGGCCGACCAGCGCATCCAGCACGCGCTCCTCCGCGGCGAGCTGGGCACGGGCCTGGACGTCCTTGCGCTTGCGCTCGCGGGTCTGCGAAATCGCCACCTCGACGAGGTCCCGGACGATCTGCTCGACGTCGCGGCCGACATAGCCGACCTCGGTAAATTTCGTGGCCTCGACCTTGAGGAACGGCGCGCCCGCGAGCTTGGCCAGCCGTCGCGCGATCTCGGTCTTGCCGACGCCGGTCGGCCCGATCATCAGGATGTTCTTGGGCAGAACCTCCTCGCGCAGGGAACCGGCAAGCTGCAGCCGCCGCCAGCGGTTGCGCAGCGCGATCGATACCGCGCGCTTGGCATCGGCCTGGCCGACGATGAAACGGTCAAGTTCAGAAACGATTTCGCGGGGGGAGAAGTCGGTCATTGGCTCTAGCTAGGTTGAAGGAATGGTCTCGGCAAGCGCCGTTCCGCGCCTGGGTCATTTGTCGCGGATCATCAGCAGTGCAGGCCCGTCGGGCGTATCGACCGCTCCGGCCTCCCGAAAACCCGCTTTTTCATAGGCGCGTACGGCCCGCGCATTCGCCGGATCGGGATCGGTGACGATGCGTGGCGCGCCGTTAGCCAGCCGGTCGTCGACAAAGGCTCGGATTAGCGCCGAGCCATGGCCACCTGCCATCATGTCGGGCGCACCGATGAAGAGATCGATGCCGCGGGTGCCTTCCGGCTGCTTGCCGAACCCGGAATTCCATGCCGTCAGGTCGTAGCACTGGATGTAGCCGAAATCGTTGCCCTCGGCGGCAACGATGAACTGGTCCATCGCAGGCTCCTCAAGGTCGCCGCTGACCAGCGCGTATTGCTCGGCCGGATCGCCCCACCACTGGCGGACATGCGGCAGCGCCAGCCACTGCCTGATTTGCGGCAGGTCGGCCGTCGTCATTGGGCGGAAGCGATAGGCGACGGCCATGCTCAGCCGCCGATCGTCTCGATCGTCACGTTGCGGTTGGTGTAGACGCAGATATCGGCGGCGATATCCAGGGCGCGGCGCACGATGGTCTCGGCGTCCTTGTCGGTGTCGACCAGCGCGCGGGCCGCGGCGAGGGCATAATTGCCGCCGGAGCCGATCGCCATGACCCCGGATTCCGGCTCCAGCACGTCGCCGGTACCGGTCAGCACCAGGGAAACGTCCTTGTCGGCCACGATCATCATGGCCTCCAGCCGGCGCAGATAACGGTCGGTCCGCCAGTCCTTGGCGAGCTCGACGGCCGCCCGGGTCAATTGCCCCGGATATTGCTCCAGCTTGCTTTCGAGCCGTTCGAACAGCGTGAAGGCGTCGGCGGTGGCGCCGGCAAAGCCTCCGATCACGTCGCCCTTGCCGATCCGCCGGACCTTCTTGGCATTGGCCTTGATCACAGTCTGGCCGATCGAGACCTGCCCGTCGCCGCCGATCACCACCTTGCCGCCCTTGCGGACCGTACAGATCGTGGTGCCATGCCAGACCGGCAGCTCATTTTGGGATGCTTGCATAGGTTACCTCTCTTCCCGGGCAGATTTAGGCGGTCGGGCAGAGGGTTACAATCGGGCGAAAAGCAGCGTTTTCGAGCGAAGTGGGCACCGGTTCGCGTGAAGAAAACGCGGTATGACAAGACGGCAAGGAATTTGGGTCACCATGGCCCGAAGTTAGGGCGTTTCGGGGTCATCCCGCAGTAGCGAAGGTGACATCAGCCTGTTAAAAGACCGGCGTTTTCGGCACGGGAAAGCTTAATCTTCATGCGCACGGCAACCATCAAGCGCAAGACCAAGGAGACCGACATCGAGGTGACGGTCAACCTCGACGGAGCAGGCGTATCCACGGTTTCGACCGGGATCGGCTTCTTCGACCATATGCTCGACCTCCTGGCCCGGCATTCGCGCATCGACATCACGGTGAAGGCGGATGGCGACCTCCATGTCGATTACCACCACACCACCGAAGACGTCGGGATCGCGCTCGGGCAGGCCGTGAAGCAGGCGCTCGGCAACATGGCCGGCATCACCCGCTACGCCTCGATCCACATGCCGATGGACGAGACGCTGTCGCGCGTCGTGATCGACATTTCCGGCCGCCCGGTGCTGGTGTTCAAGGTCGAGTTCCCGCGTGATAAGATCGGCGAGTTCGATACCGAGCTGGTGCGCGAATGGTTCAACGCCTTCGCGATGAACGCCGGTGTGACTCTCCACGTCGAGACCCTATATGGCGAGAACAGCCATCATATCTCCGAATCCTGCTTCAAGGGTTTGGCGAGGGCGCTGCGGACGGCGGTTGCGATCGATCCGCGTGCCCAGGGCGAAGTGCCCTCGACCAAGGGTCAGCTCGGCGGCTGACCCCGGGAGCATGATCCGGACACGGTGGCACCCGTTCTCCCGGAGATCATGCTGTAAGTAAAAGTCCATCCTCGGCGGAGCGTTCGATGCCGGTCTATACAGTGCATGCCCCCGTGGCCAGCGGCGCCGATGTCGCGGCGGCCGACAAGTTCGTTTTCGTGCGCGACGGCTTCCATTTCTGGGCCGCGGTCGCCGGCGCGATCTGGCTGGTCTGGCATCGGCTCTGGCTGGCGCTGATCGGCTGGCTGGTGCTGACTTTCGCGATCGATTTTGCGCTGACCAAGCTCGGGATCGGCCGCGGCGCGATCTTGCTCGTCGACCTGGTGTTGATGGTGCTGATCGGGCTGGAGGCCCCGACCTTGCAACGCTGGACGCTGTCGCGGCGCAAATGGCGCCAGCTCGACATCGTCGTGGCCGACAACAAGGACGCCGCCGAGCGCCGCTTCTTCGAACGCTGGATCGCGCGGCATCGCGGCGCCTTCAATGACCAGCGGTCCGTCGATCGCGGTGGGCCGCCGCCGACCCGGGACGTGCCCGGCCAATCTTTCTCAAAACCCCCGCCGATGCCGCAGGGCGGCATCATCGGATTGTTTCCAGAGCCAGGAGGATCGCGATGACCGTTGCAATCATCGATTATGGCTCCGGCAATCTGCATTCGGCGGCAAAGGCCTTCGAGCGCGCGGCGCGCAGCATGGAGGATCCGCAAGCCATCAAGGTGACGCGCGATCCCGACGCGGTGTATCGCGCCGATCGCATCGTGCTGCCCGGCGTCGGCGCGTTCGCCGATTGCCGCCGCGGCGTCGACGCGGTCGACGGCATGCTGGAAGCGCTGACCGAGGCGGTGCGGGTCAAGGCGCGGCCGTTCTTCGGCATCTGCGTCGGCATGCAGCTGATGGCGACGCGTGGCAAGGAGCACGTCATCACCGAGGGCTTCAACTGGATCGGCGGCGATGTCGTGAAGATCGAGCCGCGCGACGAGAGCCTGAAGGTCCCGCACATGGGCTGGAACACGCTCGATATGGTGCGCGAGCATCCGGTGCTGGAGCGGCTGCCGCTCGGGCCGAAGGGGCGCCACGCCTATTTCGTGCACTCCTATCACCTCAACGCCGCCAACGAGGCCGACGTGCTGGCGCGCGCCGACTATGGCGGGCCGGTGACCGCGATCGTCGGCAAGGACACCGCTGTTGGCACCCAGTTTCACCCCGAGAAGAGCCAGCGCTTCGGCCTCGCTCTGATCTCCAATTTCTTGAAGTGGAAGCCGTGATCCTTTTTCCAGCGGTCGATCTGAAGAACGGCCAGTGCGTGCGCCTCGAGCAAGGCGACATGGCGCGCGCCACCGTGTTCAATCTCGATCCGGCGGCGCAGGCCAGGAGCTTCGCCGCGCAGGGTTTCGAATATCTCCACGTCGTTGATCTCGACGGCGCCTTCGCCGGCAAGCCGATGAATGCGCATGCGGTGGAGGCGATGCTGAAGGCCGTCACCATGCCGGTGCAGCTCGGCGGCGGCATCCGCGACCTCAAGACCATCGAAGCCTGGCTCGACAAGGGCATCACGCGCGTCATCATCGGCACCGCTGCCGTGCGCGATCCCGAACTGGTGAAGGGCGCGGCGAAGCAGTTTCCCGGCCGCGTCGCGGTGGGCCTCGATGCGCGCGACGGCAAGGTCGCGGTCGAGGGCTGGGCCGAGACCTCGCATGTGACCGCGCTTGAGATCGCGCAGCGCTTCGAGGACGCCGGCGTCGCCGCGATCATCTTCACCGACATCGCCCGCGACGGCCTGCTCAAGGGTCTCAACCTCGATGCCACGATCGGCCTCGCCGACCGCATCTCGATCCCGGTGATCGCCTCCGGCGGTTTCGCCTCGATCGACGACGTCAAGGCGCTGCTGGAGCCGCGCGCCAAGAAGCTCGCCGGCGCCATCGTCGGCCGTGCGCTTTATGACGGACGGCTCGATCCGGCCGCCGCGCTCAAGCTGATCCGCAGCGCGGTTTAGGAGTTAGAGACATGTTCAAGGTTCGCGTGATCCCCTGTCTCGACGTCAAGGACGGCCGCGTGGTCAAGGGCGTCAATTTCGTCGACCTGCGCGACGCCGGCGATCCGGTCGAGGCCGCGATCGCCTATGACGCCGCCGGCGCCGACGAGCTCACCTTCCTCGACATCACCGCCACCCATGAAAACCGCGGCATCATGCTGGATGTGGTGCGGCGGACGGCGGAGGCCTGCTTCATGCCGCTGACGGTCGGCGGCGGCGTCCGCACCGTCGACGACATCAAGATCCTGCTGCGGTCCGGCGCCGACAAGGTCTCGATCAATTCGGCGGCGGTCAGCCGCCGCGAGTTCGTCAAGGAAGCGGCCGAGAAGTACGGCGAGCAGTGCATCGTGGTCGCGATCGATGCCAAGCGGGTCAAGCGCGCCGGCGGCTCCGACCGCTGGGAGATCTTCACCCATGGTGGACGGAATGCCACCGGGATCGACGCCATCGAATATGCCCAGGAGGTCGTCTCGCTCGGCGCCGGCGAGATCCTGCTGACCTCGATGGACCGCGACGGCACGCGGCAGGGCTTTGACCTGCCGCTGACCCGGGCGATCGCGGACAGTGTCCCCGTACCGGTCATCGCGTCCGGCGGCGTCGGCAATCTCGATCACCTGGTCGACGGAGTCCGCGAGGGTCATGCCACCGGCGTGCTGGCGGCGTCGATCTTCCACTTCGGGGAATTTACCATCCGCCAGGCCAAGGATCACATGGTGCGCGCCGGCCTGCCGATGCGCCTCGATCCTTAAGCCTTGATCTCCAGCGCTGGCGCGTGATTTGGGACTCCTTGTCACAAAAATGCTAAGCCCCCACCTAGGGGATGGCACCTTGGCGGTGCCGGTGCGCATGCTTGAGTTGAGTTGATGTCGCGTTTCACGGTCCACGATCTGGCCGCCACCATCGACGCCCGCGCTGCAACGGGCGGCGAGGCGTCCTATACCCGCAAGCTGCTCGACAAGGGCGCGGAGCATTGTGCCAAGAAGTTGGGCGAGGAGGCGGTCGAGACCGTGATCGCTGCGGTCGAGAACAACCGCGACCACCTCATCGCCGAAAGTGCCGATCTCGTGTTTCACCTGCTGGTTCTGTTGAAGTCACGCGGCGTGAGGCTGGAGGATGTCGAGGCCGCGCTTCAGAAGCGCACCGCGATGTCGGGACTGGAAGAGAAGGCGTCGCGCAAGCGCGACTAGCGCACATGATCGAGCGCATGGAGAGGGGCGTCATGGACATCCGGGCACCAGATCAGCAATACAACCCCTATCGCACATTCACGCGCCAGCAATGGTCGCATCTGCGCGACGATACGCCGATGACGCTCGAGCCGGGCGAGTTCGATCGCCTGCGTTCGATGCACGATCGCCTCGATTTGCAGGAGGTCGAGGACATCTATCTGCCGCTGTCGCGATTGCTGTCGATCTATGTCGATGCGACCCAGCGGCTGTATTATTCGCAGCGCCAGTTCCTCGCGATCCGCGATCGCAAGATGCCCTATATCGTCGGCGTCGCCGGCTCGGTCGCGGTCGGCAAATCGACCACGGCGCGCGTGCTGCAGGCGCTGCTGGCGCGCTGGTCGCCGCGGCCGAAGGTCGACCTGATCACGACCGACGGTTTCCTGTTCCCCAATGCCGTGCTCGAGCGGCAGGGCATCATGCAGAAGAAGGGTTTTCCCGAGAGCTACGACCTGCCGACGCTGCTGTCATTCCTCAGCGACATCAAGGCGGGACGGCGTCGCGTCCGCGCGCCGGTCTATTCGCATCTGACCTACGACATCGTGCCGAACAAATGGGTCGAGATCGACCAGCCCGACATTCTGGTCGTCGAGGGCGTCAACGTGCTGCAGACCGGGCGGCTGCCGCGTGACGGCAAGGCGGTCCCGTTCGTCTCCGACTTCTTCGATTTCTCGGTCTATATCGACGCCGACGAGTCCGCGCTGCGGCAGTGGTACATCAAGCGCTTCCTGGCGCTACGCGACACCGCGTTCACCGATCCAAGGTCCTACTTTCATCGCTATGCGCTGCTGTCGGACGAGGAAGCGACCGCAACCGCGATCGCGATCTGGGAACGCACCAACCTCGCCAATCTCGAGGACAACATCCTGCCGACCCGGCCGCGCGCGACGCTGATCCTGAAGAAGGGCGCCGATCACGTGGTGCAGTCCGTCGCGCTGCGGCGGCTGTAGGATCCGCCGTCTCGGCTGTCATTGCGAGGAGCGGAGCGACGAAGCAATCCATCGTTCTGCATAGGCGGATGCGTGGATTGCTTCGCGGAGCCCGTCATCCGGCGGCGCTTTGCGCCGACCGGGTGGCTCGCAATGGCGATTAAAATCTACGCGGCGATGTGCCGAGCAGCAGCGAGGCCCGCGAGCGCTTCCTCGAGCTTCTCGCGATCCAGCGGCTTGATCAGGAAGCCATCCATGCCGGCTTCGAAGCAGGCATAGCGGTCCTCGACCAGCGTATTGGCGGTCAGCGCCAGGATCGGCGTCCGGCGTCCGGACTGGCCGGCCAGCCCGCCCGACTCATGGGCACGGATCTGCTTGGTGGTCTCGATGCCGTTGAGGCGCGGCATCTGGATGTCCATCAACACGAGATCGTAGGGCGTGCCGGCCGACGTCGCCGACAGCCAGGACTCCATCGCCTGCTCGCCATTGGTTGTTATGACCACGGTATGACCGAGTCGGGCGAGCAGCGAGCGCATCAGAAGCGCGTTGATCTCATTGTCTTCCGCAACCAGGATCGACAGCCCCTGCTGCGCCGGTGCGGCCGCCGGCGCCGTTGGCGCGGACTCCGCGACCGTCTCGATCGCAGGGCCTGGCATCACGAGGCTTGGTGCGGCGATCTCGGGTGAGGCGGTCAGGCGCGCGGCGAGCGACGACGCCCGCAGCGGCTTGACCAGATAGCCGGTGAGCATGGTTGTCTCGGAGGCCGAAAGGTCCTGCCGCGTCGCCGGTGTAACCATCACGATACGATGGGTTGCGTGGATGCGAGCCGCGCCAGCGAACGCCTCCATCGCTTGCGTGCCGAGCGAGTGATCGATCAGGACCGTGTGCCAACTCCGTTCCGGCAGCAGTGCTTCGGCGACATTGGGATCCGACACGATACAGGTCTGCGCGCCCCAGCGCTGCAGCCGCCGCGAGATCAGCGAGGCCTCGATGCTGTGCGGTGCGAGCAGCATGATGGATTGGCCGGCGAGGTCCGGCGCCGTGAAGCCATGGGCCCCGGCGGGGTCGGCGGCGACGAGCGGGATCGAGACCTCGAAGGTCGAGCCCGCGCCCGGCGTGCTCGCGAGCGAGATGCGGCCGCCCATCCGCTTGACGATGCGGTCGCTGATCGAGAGGCCGAGGCCGGTGCCGCCATAGCTGCGCGCGATGCGGTCGTCGGCCTGCTCGAACTCCCGGAAGATGCGCTGCTGCGCTTCCGGTGCGATGCCGATGCCGGTGTCGCGAACCAGGAAGCTGATCTCGTTCGGCCAGATGCCGGGCTCGACGATCAGCGCGACGCCGCCGGTCGCAGTGAACTTGATGGCGTTGCCGGCGAGATTGAGCAGCACCTGACGCAGCCGCGCGGCATCGCCGGTCACCTGCGCCGGCAGCCGCTCGTCGACATAGGCGGCGATCTCGATGCCCTTCGCCTGCGCGCGGGGCGCCAGCAATTCGGTGATCTCCTCGATCAGGCCGGACAGCGCAAAGGCGCGGTGCTCGAGATCGATCTTGCCGGCTTCGATCTTGGAATAGTCGAGCAGCTCCTCGATCAGCGCGAGCAGCGCATCGCCGGAGGTCTTGACCGCCTTGACGTAGGTGGTCTGCTCCGGCGTCAGCTGGGTGTCCATCAGCAGCCCGCTCATGCCGATGATGCCGTTCAGCGGCGTGCGGATCTCGTGGCTTGCCATCGCCAGGAAGCGCGACTTGGCGCGGTTGGCGGCGTCGGCCTGATCGCGCGCTTCTGCCAGCGCGCGCTCGCTCTCGGTGCGGTCGGTGACGTCGCGGCCGACGCTCTGCATCTCCGCCGGCGCGCCGGCATCGTTGCGCACGAGGCCTTCGCGCCAGGCGATCCAGCGCGGCCCGTGCGGTCCCTCGATCTTCTGGTCGTAGACCCGCGTGCCGTTGGATTCGAGCGCGGTGTTGCCCTGCTCGAGCACCTTGAGGGTCGCAGTGCTGCCGATCAATTCGCCGCGGGCGATCTGTGCCAGCTCGCAATAGGCGTCGTTGGCATAGGTGATGTGGCCGTCGATGTCACGCAGCACGATCAGATCGTCCCGCGCCTCGAACAGCGTCGAGGCGCGCTGTTCGGCTTCCTGCAGTTCCCAGTTGCGGTCGGCCATCGCCTCGTTGTGCATGGCGATGGTGCGCAACCTCCTGCGCATCAGCCGCAGCCGGATGCCGAGCGTCACGATCCAGAGGCAGGCGATCGCGAACAGGAAGCTGACGCCGATCGCGAATGTATTGGGATCGTAGCCGCTGTGTTGCGAGAGGGCGCCGGAAATGAACCCGAAGGCGCCGCCGAATGCGACGGAAAAGATCGTGAAGGAACGGACGATCGCCGCGACCCAGGAATGGCGCCGCAGGAAGCGGCGAAGGCGTAACTTGATTCGGAAGAAACGCCCCATCAATGGTGGTCCTGAGAGTGCTTGGTCTGGCGATGACGATGCGTCGGCCACCTTGCAAAGTGCTTGAGGTTGGCGGCCGTTTCGCGCCGCCCCTCGGAACAGGGTTAACGGGAGGTTAACTCCGCCATCGACTGGTCGCGGAAGCGCATGTGCGGCGCGAGCGATGCCGCCTCAAGGCGGCGGTGTCCGCCGCGGGCGCTGACGATCAGGGCCGCGGCATCGCGCGCCGAGAACGTCTTCGACTGCACGTAGACCCGGTAATCGAACGGACCGTCATGGGCGAGATAGATGATCGGGCCGGTTGCGGTCGGCGCGCTGGAAATCCCGATCAGCTGCGGCACCGCATTGCTTTCGCAGGTGCCGGCCTCGGCATCGTCGATGTCGTCGATCACGGTGAAATCGGCGGCCTCGGCGCTGTCGGCGATCCGGACCCGGACGGTCGCAAGGCTGGGGTCGTCGGTGAAGCTGACGTGAAGCTGCGCCTGCCAGGGGACCGATGCGATCTGCATCGTGGCGCCGCCGACCTCGATGCAGGGCCGGGGGCCCGGCAGGATTTCAGCGCGGGCGAATACCGCGGCCACGGCAAGCGGGACCACCGAGGCCAGAACCTTCATACGCAACATGACACAACTCTCGACCCAAGCTTGCCGCGGATCGCGGTGCTTATGGTTTGCGGAGCGTAAATGAGAGTGGTTACCGTCGTGTTGACGCGGCGCGCGCCGGGCACAAAACGGGGGCGATCACGCCGCGCGGCGCAAATCGTCGGCCAATGCACGATAGGACAGCGCTTCGGCGAGGTGCAGCCGGCCGATCGTATCAGCGCCGTCGAGGTCGGCGAGCGTGCGCGCCACCCGCAGTACGCGGTGATAGCCGCGCGCGGTGAGGTGCATGGTCTCGGCGGCCTCGCGGAGCAGCTTCTGGCCATGCGCGTCGGGCTGCGCGATGGTCTCCAGCAGCGCGCTCGGTGCCTCCGCATTGGTGCGGACATGCGGCATGCCGGCCGCAGCGTAGCGCGCGAGCTGGATGTCGCGTGCCGCCGCGACGCGGGCGGCGACCTCGGCCGATCCTTCCGCCGGGGGCGGCAGGATGAGATCTGCCGCGGTCACGGCCGGCACCTCGATCCGCAGGTCGATCCGATCCATCAGCGGGCCGGAGATCCGCATCTGGTAGTCGGCGGTGCAGCGGTCGAGCCTGCCGCGCTTGCAGGAATAGCCGGGCTCGTAGGCATGGCCGCAGCGGCACGGGTTCATCGCCGCGACCAGCATGAAGCGCGCCGGATAGGTGACGCGATGGTTGGCCCGGCTCACCGAAACCTCGCCGTTCTCCAGCGGCTGGCGCAGCGAATCCAGCACGCGCGGATCGAACTCCGGCAATTCGTCGAGGAACAGCACGCCCTGATGCGCGAGCGAGATCTCGCCCGGCTTGGCGCGCATGCCGCCGCCGGTCAGCGCGGCCATGCTCGCGGAATGATGCGGGCTGCGGAACGGGCGCCGCGCGGTCAGCGCGCCGTCGCGGATCTCCCCGGCGACGGATGCGATCATCGAGACTTCGAGCAGTTCGGACGGCGACAGCGGCGGCAGGATCGAAGGCAGCCGCGCCGCCAGCATCGATTTGCCGGCGCCGGGGGAGCCCATCATGAGCAGATGGTGTCCGCCGGCGGCGGCGATCTCGAGCGCGCGCTTTGCGCTCTCCTGGCCCTTGATGTCGCGCAGGTCGAGCAGCGCTTCCTCGCGCGCCTCGTTCTGGTCTTGCACCTTCGGCTGCGGCCGCGACAGCACCTGCGTGCCCTTGAAGTGATTGGCGATCTGGATCAGCGAGTGGGCTGCGATGATCTGGATGTCCGGGCTCGCCCAGGCGGCCTCCGAGCCGCAGGCGGCCGGGCAGATCAGTCCCTCGTCGCGCGAATTGGCGCCGATCGCCGCGGGCAGCACCCCCGCGACGGCTGCGATCGAGCCGTCGAGCCCGAGCTCGCCGAGCACGGTGAAGCCGCTGAGCGCATCCAGCGGGATCGCCCCGATCGCCGCCATCAGGCCGAGCGCGATCGGCAGGTCGTAATGGCTGCCCTCCTTGGGCAAATCGGCCGGCGCGAGGTTGACGGTAATGCGGCGGGCGGGGAGCGCGAGGCCGGAAGCGATCAGCGCCGAACGCACCCGCTCCCGCGCCTCCGACACCGCCTTGTCGGGCAGGCCGACGATGGCAAACGCCGGCAGTCCCGGGGCGACCTGCACCTGCACGTCGACCGCGCGGGCCTCAATCCCCTCGAATGCGACGGTGGAAACCCGCTGGACCATGCTGCCCCTATCTTCCGCCACCCAAGGTAGCGGAGCGGGGGGTGAAGTCAAGAACATTACAGGAACATTCGGGGATGGGCCGGTATTCGGGCCGGCGCAAACCACACCGGAGCGGAGGCGGCTAGTCCCTCCGGCCGATCCGGCCCGGTCCGGGATTTCGGGATGTGTGATTTGCTTCATTGCAATCTGTACGAGCGTGACCCTAAGCTTTCAGCTTGAGGAAGCCCGAACCTTCATTTCGAGTTTGGAAAATATTGTTCCTGGTCGCAGCGGTGCTGCTCCAGTCTCGGGCCTCCAATGCCGGAAACCAGACGAAGGACGGCATCTGCCGGTCCAGGAATATTTCGCTGCCAGAAACATTGCGCTGAGAGGACAACCATGGCCCAGACCGGAGTCTTCATATCGTACAATCACAAAGACAAGAAAATCGCAGAAGCGGTGGTGGAGTCGCTCGCCGGCCTGTCGACGAATCTCGAGGTGTTCATCGATCGTGCCGGAATTGAAGGCGGCGACGACTACGAAGCCAAGATTTCGGAATCGATTCAGAAATCCCAGTGGTTCGTTTTCATCTGTAGCGGGGGAAACAAATCGGAAAAGGACATGAGCTGGTGCTTCTACGAAGCCGGCCAGTTCCGCGCCAAGCTCGAACGGGCAGATCAGAAAGAAGCGGTGCGAGATCGAATTTGCTTCCTGTACGACGTCGATCGTCCGGATCAACTGTCCCGCTATCAAGGCTCCCTGGTATCGATCCGCAATCGTAACGACGTATTGCTCAACGTCGACGCCGACAATGACGACTCGCTCGCTTACGAAAACACGGAGCTATTCGACTTCTTCGAGAATCTGCTGACGAACTCGACGGGTATTTCCTTCCGTGGGATTGACGACCCCAACACGCGCAAAGCCATAAGGAATGGCGTGCGAAGAATCACACGGGCATTCGTTCAAAACGGAGCCAATGACTTCGTCGGCGAAGACGTCTTTCAACCACGCATCAGCTTTATGGTGCCGCCACCATCGCAAAGCGCGGAGGGATTGACCCCGACCACCGTGGTGACGGGGGAATTCAACGCGTTGCCCAACATCTTCACAATTGCTGGGACCTCGACGACCTGGGCCGATATCAAGGCGGTGGCTTCCGCGCGAAGCGGCAATGAGATGACCCCGCTTTGGATCAACGACATGGAGACAGCGGCAAGGGACCTCCTGCTTGGCAAAGTACCGACGCAGACGGATTTTCTCTGCCTGGGGAACGACGGCAAGTTCTACCGGCCCATCATCGCCAGAAACCTGAATTTCAGAAACGGCGCGAGGCGGTGCTACGTCGCATTCATTCCGTCGCGGGATCGGCGCTTCAATCTGACGTTCAAGACATCGCTGCTGCTGAGCGCGCTGATCCTGTCGATCCGCTTTCGCCAGCGCGTCTTGCCCTTGTCCGACGAACTCAACAAGAACCCGAAATTCCCCGAAAAGAAGAAGGCCGAGTTGCTGCAGAAGCTTCAGCAGGAGATCGTCCTGGTTGAGGCCGAGGCTGAAGAATTCGGGCTCAATCCGCCAAAGGACGAACATGACGACCCGCCCTTGCTGAATGGCTTTCGGGATGGACCGGAAAAAGATTTCATGCGCGAGGAAATCGCGAAATGGTCGGCCACGAGAATGCAGATCTTCGACAAGATAAAGGAGGCGCAGACTCCCACCAAGGACACCACGTGGTCCGACGCCGCAGATGTCGTGACAGCCGGGTTCGTCGGCTTGAGGGCAATCAACAGCAGCTTCATCGACAAGCTCTGCAACGAGCTCCTTTGCGCGGAGAGAATAGAGGCGACCAAAGCCGTTCCCGACTAATCCCGCTGCGTGAGGCAGGACGGGGGCATCCGGGCAGCGCATGGGGGCGACGCGCGCCGCCCCCATGCGCCCGCTCGTCACAGCGTCATCTGCATCGGCTCGGGATAATAATGGAAGCCTTCGCCGGCCTTGGCGACATGGCCGTAGCCCGGCCAGGCGAAGTGATACGACATGACCGGCGTCTTGTTCGCGGCCAGCATCTCCAGCAGCTTGACCCGTGAGTTCGCCGCCTGCTTCGGATCGGTGTCGTAGGAGAATTCCATCCGCGGCCGCTCCAGGAGCAGCACCGCGTGATGCGAGAGGTCGCCGAGGAAGGCAAAGGACTTGCCGCCCGAGCTCACCATGAAGATGGTGTGGCCCACGGTGTGGCCGGGCGCTGCGATCGCCGTCACGCCGGGCAGGAATTCCTGGCCGTCCTTGAAGAAAACGATGCGGTCGCGCACCGGCAGCAGGTTCTTGCGGGCGTGCACGATAAAGTCCTTCAACGGACTGCCCATCTTGCCTTCGTCGGTCCAGAAATCGAGATCGCTTTGCGCGATGTAGTACTGCGCATTCGGGAACAGCGGCTTGTCGTCGGCACCGACGATGCCGCCGATATGGTCGATATGCGCGTGCGACAGCACGACCGCATCGATGTCCTCCGGCTTGATGCCGGCTTCCTGCATGCTCTTCTGCTGACGCCCGGTGGTCGGGCCGAACGCCTTCGAGGTGCCCATGCCGGTATCGAACAGGATGAGCTTGTCGTCCGTGTTGACGATCGGCGAATTCTGCTCGAGCACGACATTGTCGGGCGAGAGGAAATTGTCGGAGAGCATCTTCTTCACCTCTTCCTTCGGCACGCCGGTGAAGGTGCCGGAGGGATCGCCGAGCGGAAGCGGGCCGTCGGAGACGACGGTCACCTCGGCATCGCCGAGAACGAAGCGGTGCCAATAGGGTGTCTGCGTGCCGAGCTTCGGTGCCTTCGCCTGGGCGGTGCCCCCAAGCAGTGTGCTGGCGCCGAGACCGGCGCCGAGCGCGAGCAAGGATCGTCGTGAGACATTGAGCGTCATAACGTTCTTCCTCCACAATTTTTATGATGTTTCGCGTTGTCGCCCGCGTCAGCCCGCCGCTTGACCTGACGCAGGCAAGAGGATGCTGCCTTCGCCTGCGCAAGCTGGCAAGAAGAATAAGGCGAACGCACGCGCGACCGTACGCTGGCTAAAATTTCAGCCAGCCTGTGCGGCGCACAAAGGAGGAGGATTATTTCGCGGCGCGCTTCTTCTCGATGGTATCCCAGATCATCGCCGCGACATCCGGGCCGTTGAGGCGCTGGATGGCGCGGATGCCGGTCGGCGAGGTGACGTTGATCTCGGTCAGATTGCCGTCGATCACGTCGATGCCGACGAACAGCAGGCCGCGTTCGCGCAGCGCGGGCCCGAGCGTGGCGCAGATTTCGCGCTCGCGATCCGACAGCTCGGTCGCCTTGGCCGCGCCGCCGCGCACCATGTTGGAGCGCAGATCGTCTGCCGCCGGCACGCGGTTGACCGCGCCGGCGAATTCGCCGTCGACCAGGATGATGCGCTTGTCGCCATGCTTCACCTCGGGGAGGAAGCGCTGGATCACCCAGGGCTCCTTGAAGGTGACCGAGAACATGTCGAACAGCGAACCGAAGTTCATGTCCTGCGGCATCACGCGGAAGACTGCCGCGCCGCCATGGCCGTGCAACGGTTTCATGACGACCGCGCCATGCTGGTCGCGGAAGGCGTTGATCTCGTCGAGGTCGCGCGAGATCAGCGTCGGCGGCATCAGCTGCGGGAAATTCATCACGAACAGCTTTTCCGGCGCGTTGCGCACGCTGGCCGGATCGTTGACGACCAGGGTCTTCGGATGGATGCGCTCCAAAAAGTGCGTCGAGGTGATGTAGGCGAGATCGAACGGCGGGTCCTGCCGCAACAGCACGACGTCGAAGCCATTGAGGGCTTCCCGCTTCGGCTCGCCCAGCGTGAAGTGATCGCCGACCTCGTCGCGCACGGTGAGCGGCTGCACCGGGGCCACCAGTTCCTCGCCGCGCAGCGACAGTTTGTCGGGCGTGTAGTAGGAAATGCCGTGGCCGCGCTTCTGCGCCTCGAGCAGCAGCGCGAAGGTCGAATCGCCGCGGATGTTGATGCGCGCGATGGGATCCATCTGGACGGCGATCTTCAGTGTCATAGGCGTGTCTCGCGAGGTCTGAGAATACTTTAAGGGCTGGCGTCGAATGCCGCTAACAGATGGCGCGGCAGGCTCTTGGGCGCAATCAGCACGGCGTCGAATCTGAGGTCAAATTCGGCATGTTCGGGATGCGCCATCAGCCAGGCCTGGGCGGCGTTGACGATGCGCTGCTGCTGGCGCGGCGTCACCGCATAGGCGGCCTCATCGAGGCTGGCCCGCGCCTTCACCTCGACGAAGGCAACGAGGTTGCGCCGCCGCGCCACCAGGTCGATCTCGCCGTAGGGGGTGCGGAAGCGCCTCGCCAGGATGCGATAGCCCTTGGCGATCAGAAGCGCCGCGGCGCGGCTTTCGGCCGAGATGCCGGTGCGGAATGCGGCGACGCGTTCAGGCGAGGCGCTGTCAGTCTTCGCCATCGCCGTCCCCGATGGTTTTCGCAAGCTCGAGCGCGCGGGCGTAGACCTCGCGGCGCGGCCGGCCCGACAGCTCGACGGCATGCGCGACCGCATCCTTGACGCTGCCACGGGCGAGCTGCGCGCGCAGCAGGTCGTCGAGCGAATTCTCATCCATCACCCCGGCATCATCGGCCGGCGGTCCGATCACGAGCACGAATTCGCCGCGGGTCTCCAGTGCGTCCGCGCCTGCCGCAAGCTCGGCGACCGGCGCGCGCTTGACCTCCTCGTGCAGCTTGGTCAGCTCGCGGCAGATAGCCGCATCGCGTCCAGCCATGATCGCGGCGAGGTCGCGCAGCGTGTCCTGCACGCGATTGCCGGATTCGAACATCACCAGCGTCGCATCGGTCCGGGCGAGCTCGGTGAGCCGCGCGCGGCGCGCGTGCTCCTTGGCCGGCAAAAATCCCTCGAAGAAGAACCGGTCGGTCGGCAGCGCCGCGACCGACAGCGCAGTCAACACCGACGACGGCCCCGGCACCGCGATGACGGCATGGCCGGCGGCGCAGACCTCACGCACCAGCTTGAACCCGGGATCGGAGATCAGCGGCGTGCCGGCATCCGAAACCAGTGCGATCGCGGCGCCCTGCGCCAGCCGCTCGAGGATCTTGGGCCGGGCCTGGGCCGCGTTGTGCTCGTGGTAGAGCGCGAGGTCAGCGGTGATCGCATAACGCTCGGTCAACCGGCGCGTAATCCTGGTGTCCTCGCAGGCGATGACGTCGACGCCGGCAAGGGTCTCCAGCGCGCGCAAGGTGATGTCGGCGAGATTCCCGATTGGGGTCGCCACCAGATGGAGCCCGGCCCTGGCTTTCGGCGCGGCGAGTTGCTGGCCGCCGATCGAAAAGGTTCTGGCCGCAGCACCCGTCGTGGCATCCGAATGGTGGAGGGAACTGGCTTTTGCGCGCATAATAGCAATCTAGAGCGTTTTCGAGCGAAGTGGATATAGGCTCTAGCGGGATGGCGGCGCTCGCGCCACATCGGCAAAAGGCGGTGACGGAACGCCGCCTGAGGGGAGAGAAATGGAGGCCGCGGCAACGGCGCCGCGGGGCCATAATCCTTTTGTTTTAGTTAACTATTCGCCGACAATATGCCTGAATCCGCCCGCCTGATGAGAGCCGGATGGAGTCCTGGCCGATCATGGTCGGCCAAGAGAAGAGAGACGATGGAAGGCCCGCATCACCGCAAGACCCTGCCGTCGGGCACGACCCGGCGGACCGCGCTTGGCCTGATCGTGGGTGCGCCGTTGCTGGCGGCATGTTCCGGCATCCAGCAGAGCTTGAGCCAATTTTCCAGCAGCAACCCGGAAGCCGGTCCCGCCGGCCCGCAGCAACAACCGCAGGCGGTCGGCACCGGTCAGGTCAAAATTGGGTTGATTTTGCCGCTGTCGGCGTCCGGCAACGCAGGGCTCGCCGCCCAGTCGATGCGCAACGCCGCCGAAATGGCGCTCGCGGAATTTCAGAACCCGAACATCCAGCTCCTGATCAAGGACGATGGCGGCAGCCCGCAGGGCGCGTCGCAGGGTGCCCAGCAGGCGCTGTCCGAGGGCGCCGAGATCATCCTGGGACCGCTGTTCGCAGGCTCCGTCCCGGCCGTCGCGCAACTGACGCGGCCGCGCGGAACCTCGGTGATCGCATTCTCCACGGATTCGAGCGTGGCCGGCCGCGGCGTCTATTTGCTCAGCTTCCTGCCGGAGTCCGACGTCAACCGGATCGTCGATTATTCCGCGGGGATCGGAAAACGTTCGTTCGCCGCGATGGTGCCTGACAACGCCTATGGCAACGTGGTCGAGGCGGCGTTCAAGCAGGCGGTCGGCCGCAAGAACGGCCGCGTCGTCGCATTCGAGAAATATGGCGCCGATCGCGCGACGCCGGCGCGGACGGTGGCCCAGGCGCTCGGCCAAGCCGATGCGTTGCTGCTTGCCGACGACGGCGATTCTGTGGTCGCGACGGCCGATGCGCTGACCGCAGCCGGCGCCAATCTGCACAACATCCAGCTGCTCGGCACCGGGCTGTGGGATAATCCGCGGGTGTTCGCGAGCCCCGTCCTGCAGGGCGGCCTCTACGCCGCGCCCGATCCGTCCGGCTTCCGCAGTTTCGCCGGCCGCTACCGCACCAGATACGGCGGCGAGCCGGTGCGCACCGCAACGCTTGCCTATGACGCCGTCGCGCTGATGGCCGCACTTGCGCGCACCCAGGGCGCGCAGCGCTTCGCGCCGGAGACGCTGACCAACCCGTCCGGCTTTGCCGGCATCGACGGCCTGTTCCGCTTCCGGTCCGACGGCACCAACGAGCGCGGCCTTGCGGTCATGAAGGTGGCCTCCGGCGGCAGCACGCCGGTCGCCGGCTCGCCGAAGAGTTTCGGCGCCTGATTTTCGTCAGGCGGTCAAGCTGCCTTGTCGAGCGCCTATACCCGCCGACTACTGTGCATGGGGTTGTTTTCGATATTTTCGCAGCGTGGGCCTGGAGCGGGGTGATTTTGGTGAATAAGCTTGCCGCCGGGTTCTGCTCACCTCTCCCCGTTGGGGAGAGGTCGGATTGCGAAGCAATCCGGGTGAGGGCTCTTGCTCTCTCGATAGACCGTAACCCCTCACCCGATTTGCTGCGCAAATCGACCTCTCCCACGGGAGAGGTGAACCTTGGATGTCGTTCCAGCTCGACCTAATCTCATCGCGCTCTAGAGCGTGATCGTTTTGGTCTGAATCGATTGGGGATTCCCAAATCAGCGGGGTTCTGATTCAAGATGCTGGCTGGAGGAGGCCAGCATCTGATGGGACGGGCCTATTCTCTTGATTTGCGCGAGCGCGTTGTTGCCGCGGTAGCGGCGGGAGAGAGCTGCCGGTCGGTGGCTGCCACCTTCAAGGTCAGTGTTGCGAGCGTGGTGAAGTGGTCGCAGCGGTTTCGCGCGACCGGAAGCGCGGCGGCGCGGCAGATGGGCGGCAATCGTCCCTACGCGCTGTCTTCCGAACGCGACT
>NZ_LFIP02000015.1 GCF_001189235.2 Bradyrhizobium embrapense | reverse complement strand
CTCGCGCATCAGGCGCAGCACGCGCTTGCGGTTCACCACAAAGCCCTCGCGGCGCAACTGTGCGGAGATCCGGCGATAGCCGTAATGCCGATGCGTCAGTGCGAGCCGCTGGATCGCGTCTCGCACGCCAGTCTCTTCGGCACGTGGGGCGGAAGCCGCCCAATGCCGGTAGTAGCCGGCCCGGCTGACGCCAGCCAGGGTGCACATCCGTTCGATCGTCAGCTCGCCTTGCCGCGGGGAGATCGTCATCGCTTGGATGACCTCGTAGACCCCCTCACGCCAGGCCCGCTGCTCGGCCGGCGTGCTTCCTTGACCCGCTGCAAGGCTTGCCGAAAAAAATCCAGTTCAATCTGCTGCTGGCCGATCTTGCGCTCGAGCTCGGCAATCCGCTCCGGGGCGCCAGGGTCGCCCGCCGCAATGGCGCGTGCCCGCTCCTTTAGGCTCGGCACAACGGCATCGCTTTTGCGCGGGCGGCCGATCGGCCGCAGCGCTGCCGCCCCGCCTGCCCGAAATAGATCGCGCCAGGCGTAGAGATCCTTGCGCAGCACCTTCAGCTCGTCTGAAAGCGCCCTTATCCGCTCGCCCGCCAGAATGCGGCGAACCGCCTCAAGCTTGAACTCTCGGCTGAAAACACGGGGTGATTTGTTGGGCATAGGTTCTCCGTTAGAGAACTGTCCCTAATTTCCCGTGTCTCACTTTTGGGGTGCACTCCANCAATGGCGCGTGCCCGCTCCTTTAGGCTCGGCACAACGGCATCGCTTTTGCGCGGGCGGCCGATCGGCCGCAGCGCTGCCGCCCCGCCTGCCCGAAATAGATCGCGCCAGGCGTAGAGATCCTTGCGCAGCACCTTCAGCTCGTCTGAAAGCGCCCTTATCCGCTCGCCCGCCAGAATGCGGCGAACCGCCTCAAGCTTGAACTCTCGGCTGAAAACACGGGGTGATTTGTTGGGCATAGGTTCTCCGTTAGAGAACTGTCCCTAATTTCCCGTGTCTCACTTTTGGGGTGCACTCCAATACAGCTTCCCGGATTGCGCTTCGCTCCATCCGGGCTACGAGCAATCCGCCTTGACTTCCGCTTCGTCTCCGCAGAAAGAGCGTGGCCTGCCTTGCGATCCCGAAGCGTGCATTCCGCCCGAACGCGCGTTAACCAATTGAAGTTACAACGCTTCTCCTTTCACCGCCGAATCCGCTTCGCCCCTCGCATTGTTCCTCCCTATATTGAGTTGATGCCCGACCCGATGCGCAGCTATCTCGACTTCGAAAAACCCGTCGCCGAGCTTGAATCCAAGATCGACGAGTTGCGTGCGCTTGCCGCGAGCGGCAGCGACATCGGCGACGAAGTCGCGCGGATCGAGGACAAGGCGGCGCAGGCGCTGACCGACCTCTATGCCAACCTGACGCCGTGGCAGAAGACGCTGGTGGCGCGGCATCCGCAGCGGCCGCACTTCACCGATTTCATCGGCGGCCTGATCACCGAATTCACCCCGATGGCCGGCGACCGCAAATTCGCCGACGACGAGGCCCTGATCGGCGGCTTCGGCCGTTTCCGCGGCGAGAGCATCTGCGTGGTCGGCCAGGAGAAGGGGGCCACCACCGACAGCCGCATCAAGCACAATTTCGGCATGGCGCGTCCCGAGGGCTACCGCAAGGCGGTGCGCCTGATGGAGATGGCCGACCGCTTCGGCATCCCGGTGCTGTCGATCGTCGATTCCGCCGGCGCCTATCCCGGCATCGGCGCCGAGGAGCGCGGCCAGGCCGAGGCGATCGCGCGCTCGATCGACGCCTGCCTGTCGCTCGGCGTGCCCAATGTCGCGATCGTCACCGGCGAAGGCATGTCGGGCGGCGCAATCGCCATCACCACGGCCAACCGCGTGCTGATGATGGAGCACGCGATCTACAGCGTGATCTCGCCGGAGGCGGCGTCCTCGATCCTGTGGCGCGACGGCACCAAGGCGCAGGAAGCCGCCAACAGCATGAAGATCACCGCCCAGGACATGCTGCGCTTCGGCGTCATCGACCAGATCCTGAAAGAACCCTCCGGCGGCGCCCATCGCGACCCCGCCGCGATGATCGCGACCACGGGCGACGCCATCGCCCAGGCGTTCAACGACCTACGAAATCTTGATCCGGACGCGATTCGCAAACAGCGGCGCCAGAAGTTCCTGGACATCGGCCGCAAGCTGGGCTGAGGCGCCCAAACCATCGGGTTTTTCGACCAAATCGGCCGATTTTGCCGTAATTGGGCCCCGAGCCGGGTCTTTAACGTTCCTTGAACCATGCCTGCTACCGTGTGGGCTGTCAGCCCCGGTTCAGGTTGCGAGCAGGGGTGGTCGAAGGCTAATATTTTACACAATGGCTTCAGGGCATATTCGCCGTGTTGGGGTCGCGAAAATCGCCCGGTGGGTGTGGAGCTCGGACTTGACTCATCGCACGCTCGTACGCGCGCTTCTGACTTCGGCGGTCCTCGCCGCGGGCGTCATGCTCGCCGGCTGCGACAGCGACCAGATCTCGCTTGCCCAGAACGCCAAGGCCAACCAGCCGGTCCCGCCAAAGCTCGTGGCAGCCATGGCCGAGAAGGACATGGACATGCAGTCGCCGATCCTGGTGCGGCTGTTCAAGCAGGAGGCGGAGCTCGAGGTCTGGAAGCAGACCCGCTCCGGCCAGTTCGCGCTGCTCAAGACCTATCCGATCTGCCGCTGGTCGGGCGATCTCGGTCCGAAGATCCGCGAGGGTGACCGCCAGGCGCCGGAAGGGTTCTACTCGATCAACCCGAGCCAGATGAACCCGCAGTCGGCCTATTACTTGTCGTTCAACACCGGCTATCCCAACGCGTTCGACAAGGCGCTCGGCCGTACCGGCTCGCAACTGATGGTGCATGGCGACTGCTCCTCGCGCGGCTGCTACGCGATGACCGACGAGCAGATCGCGGAAATCTATTCGCTCGGCCGAGAGTCATTCTTCGGCGGCCAGAAAGCGTTCCAGCTGCAGGCCTATCCGTTCCGGATGACGCCGGTGAACATGGCCAAGCACCGCAACAATCCGAACATGCCTTTCTGGAAGATGATCAAGGAAGGCTATGATCATTTCGAGGTGACGAAGCAGGAGCCGAAGGTCGACTTCTGCGAGAAGAAATACGTGTTCGATGCGGTCAAGGCGCCGAACGCGACGCGCGATCCGGTGTTCGACGCCTCCGCGAAGTGCCCGGCCTATGTGATCCCCGAGGAGATCGCGAGCGCCGTGCGCGAGAAGGAGCAGCAGGACGCCGCCGAGACCGCCAAGCTGATCTCCAAGGGTACCCCCGTGGCGCGGCTCAACACCGGCATCGACGGCGGCATGAACGCGATCTTCGCCTCGAAGATTCCGGAAGGCAACACCGGCCTGTCCGAAGGCGGCGACAGCCAGGCGTTGCAGTCGATGGCGCTGGCGCGTGCGCCCGGTACGATCCCCGGCACGGTCAATCCGCCGCGGCCGAATCTCGCAGTCCAGCAGGAAGAGCCGGTAGTGGCGACGACGTCGTCGACTGCCCGTGTTGCCTCGGCGAACTCGTCCGACAAATCCGAAGGCTTCTTCTCGAGCTTTGCCCAGAAGGTCGGCATCGGCAGCGCCACTGCCGATGCCAGCAAGGTGACCTCGCCGCCGGCGCCGGTGGCTGCCGCACCGGCCAAGCCAAAGATCGCCGAGGCCAAGCCGCAATCCGTGGTTCGCGTCGCGACGAAGGCGGAGCCGAAGCAGGCCGCCAAGCCCGCGCCGAAGCCGCAGGTGACCAATACCGCCGCGGCCGCGCCGGCCGCGACATCGTCGACCCAGCTCGCCGGCTCGGCGCCTGTGGTGCAGACCAACTCGTTCGACACCCGCTTCTCCGCGGTGAAGTAACGGCGGAGCGACGCCGCTCGGAAGCGATCAACTTTCCCGCTGGCGCAGCGTCGCCCCTGCGAAGGCCGGGACGACATCGAGTGTGTTGTGCGATCTGTGAGTCAAACTTTCCGCATCCTCGGGGCATGATTTTGCCCGAGCTTTGCTCTGCCACATTCCGCTTGCCAACCGCGCATAGACGATCGTCTGATCGGTACGGGGCACAGCCGGGAGATTGCGATGGATGACCGAACCGTGCGGATGGCGCTTGAGCGCCATTGGGAGGCGTCGGACGCCAGCGATTTCGAGCGCGAGCACGACATCTATCGCGACGATGCGGTGCTTGATTATCCGCAATCGGGCGAACGGATCCGCGGCCGGCGCAACATTCAGCAGAGCCGCATGGTGCAGCCGAACAAGAAGCGCTTCACGATCCAGCGCATCATCGGCGCCGGCGATCTCTGGGTCACCGAGTTCGTGCTGACCTATGACGGCATCCCGTCCTACACGGTGAGCATCATGGAATTCCGCGACGGGCAGGTCGTCCACGAAACGCAGTATTTCGCCGACAGGTTTGAGCCGTCGCCGACGCGCGCTCACCTTGTTGAACACGCCGACGGGACGTCGTCGCGTTGATCGACAACGAGACTTGTACCGCGCCGGCTGGCGACGGTTACATGCCGTGGCTCTCAAAGACCTTCTTGCAGCTTCGGCTGAGGCTGGCGCGTTGCATCTGAAGGCAATTCTGTACGGCGCCGTCATTGCCGAGGTCCTTGCGGCAGAAGCGCTGTGCGTCGCGCGAGCACGCAGACTGTTCCGCCTTGGTACCGGAATGCTGGGCCAGCGCGGCGCCGCTGCTCATCACGGCAGCGGCAAAAGCGGCTGCGATCGAGAAATAACGCATTGGTGAATTCCTCCCGCGGCCCAACGGCAGGAGGAGCGCTTCGTTCCTGCGGGAACCCGGGATTCTACGGCGCCAGATACCGCAGCAATTCAGGATCGTTGCGCACCTCGCCTGCCGCGCCCTGCAGCGCAATGCGGCCGCGGTCCAGCACATAGGCGTAGTCGGCGACGCGCAGCGCGAGGTCGAGATGCTGCTCGACGATCACGACCGAGATGCTCTTGGCAAGCTCGATCAGCCGCTCGGTGATCTCCTCGATCACGCCGATCCAGACGCCTTCGGTCGGCTCGTCGAGCAGCAGCAGCTTCGGATCGCCGAGCATGGCGCGGCCGATCGCCAGCATCTTGCGCTCGCCGCCGGACAGCGTGCCGGCGGGCTGGTCGAGCCGCTGGCCGAGCTTCGGGAAGATCTCGAGCACGCGATCGACCGCGCTCGAATCCGAATTGAACAGCGAGCCGACCGCGAGGTTGTCGCGCACCGACAGGCGGGCGAACACCGAATGCTCCTGCGGCACATAACCGATGCCGGAGCGCACGCGCTCCTCGGTACGCCGCCGGGTGATGTCGCGGCCGTCGAAGAACAACTCTCCCGTTGTGCTCGCGAGTTCGCCGACGATGGTCTTCATCAGCGTGGTCTTGCCGGCGCCGTTGCGGCCGAGCACGGCGACGCCGCCGCGCCAGGGAATGCCGATGTTGACATCGAATAGGACCTGGCTGCGGCCGTAGCCGGCATCGATGTGCCGGATATCGAGGAAAGATTGATCAGGCACGGCGAAGATAAATCTCCTGGACGCTCTTGTTGGCCTGGATTTCCGCGACCGTGCCCGAGGCCAGCACCTTGCCCTGGTCGAGCACGGTGAGGCGGTCGCAGATGTCGCGGATGAAATCGAGATCGTGTTCGACGATGACGAGCGAGCAATGCTGCTTGATCGGCTGCAGCAGCTCGCCGGTGACGCGGCGCTCCTCGAGACTCATGCCGCCGGTCGGCTCGTCCAGCAGCAGCAGCCGCGGTCGGCCTGCGAGCGCCATCGCGATCTCGAGCCATTGCTGCTGGCCATGCGACAGCGCCGCCGCGGCATCGTGCGCGCGATCGGCGAGCCGGAACTGGGCCAGCATCGTCATCACCTGGTCGTGCAGCCTGTTGCGCGTACGCGAGAGCACGAGATCGAACAGCGACGAATGCGCCTGCAGCGCCAGCAGGATGTTGTCGTAGAGCGTCAGCGTCGGCAGCACCGAGGTGATCTGGAATTTCAGGCTCATGCCGGCGCGGGCGCGCTCGGTCGGCGTGAACGCCGTGATGTCGGTGTTGACGAAGGACACCTTGCCCGTGGTCGGCACCTCAGCGCCGGCGACGCATTTCATCAGCGTGCTCTTGCCCGAGCCGTTGGGGCCGATCAAGCCGTGAAACTCGTTCTCGTCGACGGTCAAGCCTGCGCCGTCCAGCGCGGTGAGCTTGCCGAATACCTTGCTGATCCCTTGCGCTTCAAGGAGCGGCATGGCCGGTCTCCTTTGACTTTGGCGCTTTGCCGAAGCTGCCGACCCGCTCGCGCTCGCCGAGCACAAAGGAGACCAGCCCGAGCGGGCGGAACATGATCACGAGCAGCAGCAGCACGCCGAGGATGATCGGCCAGACATCGCGGTAATTGTCCGACAGCCAGAAGCTGACGCCCTCGATGATCACGGTGCCGATCACGGCGCCGATCAGCGTGCCGGAGCCGCCGAACAACACGTAGAGCACGACCTGGGTCGAGAACACGACGCCCAGCATGTTGGGCCAGACAAATCCTTCGTGGAAAGCATAGAGGCTGCCGGCGAGACCGGCGATGGTGCCGCCGACCGCGAAGATGATCGCCTTCAGATGCTGCGCCTTGTAGCCGAAGAAGGCGATGCGCTGCTCGTTCTCGCGCAGGCCAGCAAGCGCAAGACCGAATTGCGAACGCACCAGGAAGCGGCAGAGCAGATAGACGACCACCAGGATGCCGAGCACCATGTAGTAGTAGATCGGCCCTTCCTCGAACTCGTAGCTGCCGAGGGTGAGCGGCGGGATCGACGGGATGCCGTTCTGGCCGCCGAGATAGTACCAACCCCGCGCCAGCCGGTCCGCAGCATAGGAGCCGGTCAGGGTGCCCAGCGAGACGAAGATCACGCTCGAGGGATAGCGCCCGAGCAGCAGGAAGCCGCCGAGCAGCAGCGATGCAGTGAGGCCAATCAGCGTGCCGGCGGGCAAGATCAGCAGGATCGAAGTGACGTTGAGATCGCGCGCCAATAGCGCCACGCCGTAGCCGGCGGCGCCGAAGAACAGCGCCTGGCCGAAGCTCATGATGCCGGCATAGCCCCACACCAGGTCGAACGACAGCGCGAACAGCGCGAGGATCACCACGCGGGTGGCGAACACCGTGAGATAATCCTGCAGCACCCATGGCAGGACCAGTGCGATCATGAGCACCAGCCCTTCCACGATCGGCAGGACCTTCCATCCTGCCGATGCCTGTTGCACCGGCGCGCGCGCGGCTGGTAGCCCCTCGCCTGTCACGACATCCTCGCTGATGCGTGCGACGGCCTCTCTTGCTCCACTCATTGATCGCTCAGCATTCCTTGGGATCGACGAGACCATCGCTGCGCGCCACGATCTCATAGTTCCCGCCTTTGGCAACAGCGGTGTACATCTTCATCTTGCAGTGACGCTTGCCCGGCACCATTTCGGCCGGTCCGCCGGGTCCTTCGGCGATCTTGGCGTGATCGAGTGCGGCAGCGACCTGTTCGCGGTCGACCTTGCCGGCTTCCTTGACCGCGGCTTCCCACAGCTTGAGGCCGCGATAGGTTCCGGTCGCGGCGCTGCCGGCGGCGAACAGGAAGTTGCCGGGGAAATCCTTTTCATACGCAGCCTGGAGCTTGGCGTTGAACGGATCTTCCTTGGTCAATACCTTGAAGTAGTCGAGGCAGCTCGCCAGCCCCTCGATCTCATTGGCCTGATTGATGTTGAGCGTGTTCTCGTCATAGTAGACACAGGCGAGCCGCCCGCCGTTCTTCAGGAAGCCGGCCTCATAGAGCTGTTTGAAGAACGGTCCGACACCCGGCGGGATCACGGTGTTGAAGACCACGTCGACCTTGTTGGAGATGATGCGGTTGACGGTGGCCGAGAAGTCGACCTGGTCGAGCGGATAATACTCCTCGAACACGACCTCGCCGCCATTGTCCTCGATCACCTTGCGGGCGTAGACGTTGAGCGTGTGCGGCCAGACATAATTGGCGCTCGGCAGCGCGAACTTCTTGCCGCCGTTCTTGATCAGCCAGGGAATGAAGGTGTCGCATTGCTGCGCCGGCGTCGGCCCGGTGCAGAACAGATAGGGCGTGCACTCCTTGCCCTCGTAGAGCTGCGGATAGATGTAGAGCGTCTTGCCGCGCGCCACGATCGGGTCCTTGATCGCGTTGCGCATCGACGAGGTGATGCCGCCCAGCACCATGTCGACCTTGTCGCGCTGGATCAGCTTGCGGACATTGCCGACCGCGACCGATTCGTTCGAGGCGGTATCCTCGATGTAGAGCTCGAGCGGCCGGCCGAGCAGGCCGCCGCCGGCATTGATCTCCTTGATCACCATCTTGGCGACGTTGGCGTCGGCGTTGCCGGCATAGGCGATCGGGCCGGTCAGGTCGGTCGCGATGCCGACCTTGATCGGGCCTTCGGCGGCGTTGGCCCAATCGGGCCGCACCACCCAGCTGCCGACCCCGGTCGCGAGCGCTCCGGTTGCAAAGGCGAAATTGCTCATGAAGCGGCGGCGCGTGAGGTTCATGCGTTCAATCGACATGGTGATTAGACCCCTTTCCCAGCGATGAGGCCTTGCGGCCGGAATTTGATGAAGGCGATGGCGAGCACGAAGACGAGGACGTCGGCGACGACCGGAGACATCACCCATGGCAGCGCCGCGCTGAGCGTGCCGATCACACCGGCGCCGGCGACCGGACCGATGAAGGAGCCGACACCCCCGACCATCACGGCGACGAAGCCCTGGATCAGGAAGCGGATGCCGAGATCGGCAAAAAGGCTGAACACCGGCACGATCAGCGCGCCGGCAAGCCCGGCCAGCGCCGCGCCGAACGCAAAGGTCGCGCCGTAGATCAACGGCGTCGAGATGCCCGACGCGCGCGCCAGCGCCGGGTTCTCCAGGGTGGCGCGGACCCGAAGCCCGAAGCTCGTGCGCGCCAGCAGGAGATAGCAGCCGCCCATCACCACGAGCGTGATCACGATGATGGTGAAACGCCAGGCCGAAATGTGGACCGAGCCGAGGTCGATCGAACCGCCGATCGGCTCCGGCACCGTGAGATAGAAGCCGCCGATCAGCCCGCGCACGCTTTCGCGGATGATCAGCCCGAGCGCATAGGTGCCGAGCATCGCCACGATCGGCGCGGCATAGAAGCGCCGGATGATCAGCGCTTCCAGCACGAAGCCGAGCGCGCCGACCACGAAGGGCGCCGCGACCATGCCGACCCAGACCGGCGCGCCGTGGGCGTAAGCCAGATAGGTCACATAAGCCCCGAGCAGGACGAATTCGCCCTGCGCGAAGTTGAAGATGCCCATCATGCTGGCGATGATGCCGAGCCCGAGCACGACCAGCACGATGATCGCGCCGAAGCTCACGATCTCGAACACCGCGGCGAAGGTGCTAGCCATGGTGTTCGATCCATCGACCTTGCGTCTGCGACAAGCGGCGCCTCACATCTTCTTCCAGTCGCCGGCCTGCTCGAAGGCGTGCGCGGCGCGGTAGATGGTGGTTTCCTCGAACATCCGCCCGACCAGCATCAGGCCGACCGGCAATCCGTCGACCACGCCGCAGGGCAGCGACATCGCCGGGTGATGGGTGATGTCGAACGGCGCGGTGTTGGAGATCATCTCCAGCGCCCGAGCGACATACTCCTCGCGGCTGGCATTGGCCTCGGGCAACTTCGTCGCCTTCATCGGCGTGGTCGGCATCAGCAGCAGATCGTAGGCCTTGAAGGCCTTGTCGTAAGCCGCAGTCAGCCGGCGCGAGATGTTGAGCGCCTTGCCGTAGAAGCGCGGACCGAAATTGTTGTTGATGTAGGTACCGAGCAGCATGAACAGCTTCGTGGTCTCGGACAGCGAATCCGCCTGACGGCGCCAGCCGCGATGGAAATCCATCAGCGAGGTCGAATAGAGGTCGCCGCGGCTGAGGCCGTAGCCGTCGCCGAACATCATGGTCTGGGTCAGGCCTTCGGTGCCGATCGGGGTCCAGATCGCACCGCCGAGCATGTGCATCGGGATCGATACCGTCTCGATGCTGGCGCCGAGATCCTTGAAGCGCTTGGCCGCCTCGCGCACGCTTTCATTCACCGCAGCTTCGGCGGTCGGCTGCTCGAAGCCTTCCTTGACGATGCCGATCTTCATGCCCTTGACACCCTTGCCGAGCGCCTTGGTGTAGTCCTCGACCTTCGGCGCCTTGATCCGCGGATCGTAGCCATCGTCGCCGGCCAGCACTTCCAGCAGCAGCGCGTTGTCTTCCACGGTCGCGGTCATCGGACCGGTGTGATCGACGTAGATCTCGATCGGCATGATGCCGGTGTAGGGCACAAGCCCCCAGGTCGGCTTCATGCCGTAGGTGCCGCAGAACGAGGACGGCATGCGGATCGAGCCGCCCTGGTCGCCGCCGATCGCCATGTCGACCTCGCCGAGCGCGACCACGACGCCGGAGCCCGACGACGAGCCGCCGGCGGAATAGCCCATCTTGTGCGGGTTGTGCACCGGCCCGTAGGAGCCGGTGTGGCTGCCGCCGGACAGGCAGAAATGCTCGCAATGGGTCTTGCCTGCGATCTCGGCACCGGCGTCGAGCATGCGGGTGACGATGGTGGCGTCGAAATCGGGGATATAGCCTTCCAGCGTCGACGAGCCGTTGGTCATCGGCACGCCGGCCAGCATGATGTTGTCCTTCAGCGCCACCGTCTTGCCCTTGAGCTTGCCGGAAGCCGCGCCCTTCACCGTCGACTTGCGGTACCAGGCGTTGTGCTTGTTGTTCTCCGGCGCCGGGCGATAGCCGGGCGTGCGGGGATATTTCACTTCGGGCAGTTCGTCCGGCATCTGGGCGACGAGGTTGTAGGCCTCGATCGAGCCCTGCATCAGGCCGCGGAACGAGGCCACGTCCTCATCGGTCAGGGACAGGCCGCACTGTTCGGCGACGGCACGAAGTTGCGTTGGCGTGGGAAGGACGACGGTCACGGCGCTCTCCTGAAGCTTTTGATCTTTGGATTGATCCCTCGACGCAGGGCCGCGGGCGGCGCGTTGACCGCGCGAACCGCTCACCCCGTTGTTCTATTCAAAACGGAAATATTTTCCTTTTCAAGTATTATTTCGCGGGTCGGTTCGGTTGGTTCGCATTCGGCGTCAGATCGGCTTGATCACCCTGAAGTCGAGACCGTCGGCTTCGGCAAGATACATCGGCATCCGGGCGTGGCCGCTGCGCACCGTTACCGGGCCGCGCGGGCCGCGATAGACGAGGTTGTCTGCCGCCGCGAGCAGCGGCCGCATGTCCAGCGAGCCGGCGCGGTTGGCGGCGGCCTCGAGCAGGCAGAAGCCTTCATAGGCGGACTCGCTGCACGATCCGACCGGCGGCGCAAACGCTCCGAACATCGCGCGATAGCGGTCCCTGAATTCGTCGCCGGCCTGCGAGCCGACCGAGGGGAAATAGCCGGAGGCGCAGAACAGGTTTTCGGTCTTGTCGGCGCCGATGCCGAGCAGCGCGGTTTCGTCGAAACAGCCGGCAAAGCGCAGCGTGGTGGCGGCGAGCCCGGCATCGGCGAAGGCGCGGTTGAAGGTCACGCCGTCGGTGCCGATCAGCGAGATCAGCACGACATCGGGCTTCGCCGCACGGATCCGCTCCAGATGCGCCTCGTGATCGTCCTCGCCGACCGGCACGAACTCCTCGCCGACCACGAGGCCACCGGTCTCCTTGATGTAGCGCTTCACCGCGCGGTGCGACTGCCATGGCCAGACATAGTCGCTGCCGATCAGGTACCAGCGCCTGGCGCGCTTCACCTCGGCCAGCCAGTGGATCGATGGCCGGTTCTGCCAGCGCGGCGTCTCACCGATTGCGATCACGCCCGGCGTCCGCTCGCCGCCCTCGTAGACCGGCGTGTAGATGTAGGGGATCCTGCTCCGGGTGATGAGATGCCGCATCGCGACGCGCACGGCGCTGGTGTGCATGCCCATGATGAGATCGACCTCATCGAACGCGATCGCCTGCTCGGCGCGGTCGAGCACCTCCTCGATCGGGCCACCGGCGTCGTAGACCTGGAACTCGATCTCACGGCCGAGGATGCCGCCGCGCCGGTTGATATCCGCAACCGCGAGCTGCGCGCTCGAGGTCGCGGCCGGTCCCCACATCCCCGGCGAACCGGTGCAGCAGACGAAGCCGCCGATCCGCAGCCGGTTGCGCGCGCCCCGCCGGCCGAACCCGCTGCGATCCATCGGCGCAAGCACGCGATCCGACGCCGCCGACGCCAGGTTCCTGAACAGCAGGGATGGCGGGAACGGGAGGTCTCTTGCCGTGACGTTGGGCGTCGAATGCACACCTGCTCCTGTCCGGCACCGGCACGCCGCATACGGCAACGGTGCCACACGCTAGATCGTCTTGATCACATTGAAGTCGAGACCGTCGGCCTCGGCAAGATAGATCGGCATTTCGGCACGGCCGTCGCGAATGGTGACGGTGCCGCGGGCGCCGCTGTAGACGAGGTTGCGCGCCGCGGCGAACAAAGGACCCGTCGAGAGCGAACGGGCCCGGTTGGCCGCCGCTTCCAGGAAGCGCATCCCCTCGTAATTGGACTGTCCGACCGAGCCGATCGGCGGCGCGTGCGGGCCGAACATCGCGCGGTAGCTGATCTGGAACTCGTCATTGGCGCGCGAATCGACGCAGCCGAAATAGCCGGAGGCACAGAACAGGTTCTCGGTCGCGTCCGGCCCGATGCCGAGCAGCACGGTCTCGTCCATCGCACCCGCATAGCGCAAGGTGGTGGCGGCGAGACTGGCGTCGGCGAAGGCGCGGTTGAAGGTGATGCTGTCGGTTCCGATCAGGCTGATCAGCACGACATCGGGCTTGGCGGCGCGGATCCGCGCCAGATGCGGCTCGTGATCGTCCTCACCGAGCGGGACGAACTCCTCGCCGACCACCTGGCCGCCGGCCTCCTTGATGTAGCGCTTCACCGCGCGATGCGATTGCCAGGGCCAGACATAGTCGCTGCCGATCAGATACCAGCGCTGCGCTTTCTTGACTTCGGTGAGCCAGTGGATCGCCGGGCGGCTTTCGGCGCGCGGCGTCTCGCCGATCGCCATGACCCCTGGCGTCCGCTCGCCGCCCTCATAGACCGGCGTGTAGACATAGGGAATGCGGCTGGCCGTGACCTTGCGCAGCGCGAGGCGGACCGCCGAGATATGCGAGCCCATGATGACGTCGATCTCGTCGAAGGCGATCGCGCGTTCCGCGCGGCGCACCACCTCCTCGATCGGACCGCCGGCATCGTACATCAACAATTCGACCTCGCGGCCGCGGATGCCGCCGCGTCGGTTGATCTCGGCGACCGCCAGCATGACGCTGTTGGCCGAGATCGGTCCCCAGATTCCGGGCGCGCCGGAGAAGGTGATGAAATTGCCGATCCTGAGCTTGCTGTCGGTGCCGCCACGGCGCGAGGAGCCCGGCTTGACGGTCAATGCGAGATCGGCCGCGCAGGACGACGGGCTTCGAAACAGGTGCGGCGGCGCGACGGGCAAGCCGCCATGCGCCTGGGAAGAGACCGTCGAGAGCACGCCAACTCCTGTCTGGGAAGCAGAACGCAACGCAGCCAGCGGGCGGTTGCGGCATCCGCCCTTTGGTTGGGGGAATATCCTAGGGGAAAATATTGAATATTCAACAATTGAAGTGCATATAGAAATGGCATGAGTTGCCGGACATTCATTCACCGGGTCAGGAACCAGGTCTCACGCCGTGGCTAAACCGCCGAAAGAAAATTCCCCGATCACCGAACACCTCACCTACCTGCTCGCGCAAGCCAACCGGGAGATCAACCGGCAGTTGGAGACGCGGCTGGCCAAGGAAGGCGTGCCGGTCGAGCAGTGGCGCATCCTCAAAGTGCTGTCCGACGGCAATGGCCACTCGATGGGCGAGCTTGCCGACGCGGTGCTGCTCAACCATCCGACGCTGACCAAGATGATCGACCGCATGGTATCGGATGCTCTCGTCTATCGCGTGCAGGATCCCAAGGACCGCCGCAAGGTGCTGATGTTCGTCTCCGACCGCGGCAAGGCGCTGTGCCGCCGGCTCAACTCGCTGGCGGTAAGCCAGGAGGAGCACATCGTCGAGAGCTATGGCGACAAGTCGACCACCGAGCTCAAACGGCTGCTGGAAAGCCTGATCGGCAGCGCCAACTGAGGCGACAGCCTCCGCTACGACGCCACCTCGTCCTGCGCCACCAGGCCTGCCGGCCGGACCGGCGGGAGCGCGGGATCAGCGACCGGATGGGCCAGCCGGTTGCCGACGATCATGATCGCGCACAGCACATAGCAGCAGACGCCGAGTGCGAATGTCGTGGTGATGCCGAACTGGATCGACAGCGCCATGCCGAGCACGGAGGCAAGCATCGAGGTGATGCCGTTGGTGCTCCAGAAGAACGGCAGCAGTCCGTCATGCCGCCGCCAGATGCCGAGGCCCAACGGGAACATCATGCCCATGCAGAAAGCCGGGGGCGCCAGCAGCGCGACCGATACCAGGATGCGGATGTCGGTCGGCGCGGAGCGCGCCCAGGCGGTGACGGCCGGCGTCAGCAGGCCTGCAGCCACCAGCGTTGCGACCAGCGCCATGAGGCGCGCGATCAACATGCCCGGCCGCGCCGGCGCGGCCCCCACCGTGGCGCTGCCGATGCCGCCGAACAGAAGGATCGTGAACAGCACGACGCTGAGCCCGTAGACGGGATGGCCGAGGAACACCATCAGCCGTTGCATCTGCGAAATCTCGATCAGCATGAAGCCCATGCCGATCGCAGCGAAATAGGCCACCGGCGGCACCAGTGCGGCCGCCGGCATCCGCCGCATCAGACGCGCGAACGGAATGCCGATGTAATAGATGCAGATGCCGAGCTGGAAGACGAACACCCATTTGATGACGGTGAGCGCTGCGTTGTGCCGCACCTCTGAGCCGCTCTTGACGAATAGATCGCCAAGTCGCCCCGTATAGAAAAAGAACGGCTTGTCGTCGGTCGAGGCTGCGATGTTTTCCGGCAATGAGTCAAGGAAGCTCTGGTCGGCCTTGCCCGATAGAAGGGTCGAGGTGACATTGTCATAGGCGATATCGGGCCCGAGCAGCAGCTTGAACCCTTGCGCTACCAGGCGGTCGCGCGCGCCCTGCCATTGCGCCGCCGTGAACGCTTCGGGCCGGGTCATCACCGTGACGATGCTGCCGACATTCGCCGCGATCACATGCTGCGACAGTTCGGTGGTCGGCACGCCCTGATGCTGCAGCGCCTCCGCCGCGATCGCGATCAGACGATAGAACTCGCCGCGATAGACCGTTGGTTCGTACCAGCGCGACACCGAAAGCATGCCGCCCGGCTTCAGCGCGCGGAAGAAATCGGCCCACGCCTCCACGGTGTAGAGCCGGTTCTCGGTCAGCGTCAGCCCGCCGGCCGCGGTGGCGGCCCAGGTATCGATCAGCGAGATCTGGATCAGGTCGTAGCGATCGGGCGAATGGTTGATGTAACTGCGCGCCTCGGCATTGACCAGCGACACGCCGGGCCGGCGATGGAGATGGCCCGAATAATCGGCGAACTTGTCGGTCAGCACTTCGAAGATCGCCGGATTGATTTCGATGCCGTGAATTCGCTGCGCGCCGAAATAGAGGCCGGAGAGGATGTCGCGGCCGCCGCCGACGCCGATCACGGCCACGTCGCCTGGCCGTTGCTGCACCAGATAGGGCGCGTTGATGACGTCGTTCTTGAGATAGGAAACCTTGGTCAGATCGCCGGAAAAGCGGGTGATCGGCGTCGCCGCATCGGCATCGATGTCGAGATAGAGCTGCTCGATCCTGGCATCCGGAGTGCGCGAGAACGACCAGCCGAACGGAACCGAGAGCCCGAGATCGGTCACGCGGATGCGCGAATAGGTGTTCCAGCGCTCGAACAGCGTTCCGGTCTGCTCGGTGCCCTTGGCCCAGATCACGCCAAGATGGCTGCTGCCGGTTGCAGCAAGCGCGGTGTGAACCGCAGCGAGCGCGGCGAGACCAAGCGCGGCGTTGCGGCTCAGGCGCACATCGCTTCGGCCTTCGTGACGGACCACGAACCAGCCGACGGCCGCGGCGCAGGCGCCGATCCACAGCGTCGCACTGACCGGATCGATCACCAGCAGCACGAAGATGATGCCGAGGCATCCGGCCGCGGCGCCGACCAGGTCGGCAGCGTAAAGCCAGCCGCCGACATAGGGCAGCCGGGTCAGGAGAATCGTGATGCAGATGCCGCCCTCGGTAAACGGCATGGTGAAAGCCAGCGCCACCAGGGCGAGCGCAACCATGGCATATGCGCCGGGCACGACCAGCGGCGCATACAGAAAGGCACACATGGCGGCAACGCCGCTGATCGCGAACCGCGCGGCGTGACGGGCAAATTCCGGCGCCACACGCTCCGGCGCATAACGGGTGGAATCCTCATAAACCTTCATTGCGCCGCGCGTCAGCCCGAACATCGCGAGGGCGATGGCCCCGAAAGCGAAGTGGTAATGCACCATCACGCTGAAAAAGCGGGTGATCAGGATCTGATAGGCCAACGTGGCCGACGCCAGCACGAAGATTGCCGGATAGTAGCGGCCGGGCATCGTCGTCGCGGTCTGCAAGGCGCGGCCTCCTGATCGAGCCTTGACCAAAGAGACGCTTTGATGCGCGTCGGCGGCTCACCCGACGCGCCCTGCAATACTGAGACACAGAGCCCTAACAAGTGATTGATTGGACGAGCCAACAGCGACTTTGGGTAGCAGCCGGACCGGCGGCGGGCTTATCGCGGGGTTACCGGAGAGCCCAAAATCGCGAAGATACCGCCTCGCCGACCGCCAGCCCATGCCGGGAAGGTCCAACAAAAAGTCCGGTCAACATGTCGGAGTGCCGGTCGCAGGCTCGTCCTCCGGACGCGCCGACACTGCGCGCGCGCGGTTCCGGTTCATCCTCTTCATCGATCACAAGGATTCCCCCTGATGACTTCGATCACGCCTTTCCTCTGGCTCGACAACAACGTCCGCGAGGCCGTCGCCTTCTACAAATCGGTGTTCCCGAACGCCGAGATCGAAACTGTCAGCGACTTCATGGCGAGCTTCGAGCTCGAGGGGCAGCGGTTCTATGCGCTCAATGGCGGACCGCAGCACAAATTCAACGAGGCGGTGTCGTTCTTCCTCAGCGTCGAGACCCAGGAGCAGGTGGACTACTTCTGGGAGAAGCTCACCGACGGCGGCCAGCAATCGCGCTGCGGCTGGCTCAAGGACCGCTTTGGCCTGTCCTGGCAGGTGATCCCGACCGCGCTGAGCCGTTACCTCGGCGATCCCGACCGCACGGCGGCCGACCGCGCGATGCAGGCGATGCTAAAGATGCAGAAGATCATCATCGCCGATCTCGACAAGGCGTTCGCCGGCTGACGGCGATGTAGCCTCGACGGCGGGCCAGGCGCCCGCCGCGTCGGGGCCTGCGGCGGCTTACGCGTACCGCCCGTGGCAGTGCTTGTACTTCTTGCCTGACCCGCAGGGGCAGTCCTCGTTGCGGCCGACCTTGCCCCAGCTTGCCGGGTCGTTCGGATTGCGGTCGGCGGCGGACATGGCGGGCGCCAGCGAGGCCTGGGCGTAGGTGGCCTCGGTCAGGCGGGCTTGGGCGAACTCGTCCTCGCCGGTGTTGGGATCGAGCTTGTGCGCTTCCATCGGCGGCAGCGGCTGCGGCGGCTCGTCCGGCGGCACGATCTCGACCCGCATCAGCTGGGCGGTGACCGCCTCGCGCAGATGCGCGCTCATCTCCTGGAAGAGATTGAAGGCTTCGGTCTTGTACTCCTGCAACGGATCGCGCTGGCCATAGCCGCGCAGGCCGATCACCTGGCGCAGATGATCCAGCATGATCAGGTGCTCGCGCCAGAGATGGTCGAGCGTCTGCAACAGGATGGTCTTCTCGACGTAACGCATCACGTCGGGGCCCCACTGCGCGACCTTGGCCGCCATCCGCTCGTCGACGTGATTCTCGATGCGCGTCAGCAGTTCCTCGTCGGCGATGCCCTCTTCCTTGGCCCACTCATCGACCGGCAGGTCGACGTCGAGCACGCGCTTCAGCTCTTCCTTGAGGCCCGCGGTGTCCCATTGCTCGGCATAGGCGTGCTCGGGGATGTGCTTGGCGACCACGTCCTCGACGAAGGCATGGCGCATGTCGGTCACGGTCTCGACGACGCTGTCGTCCTTCATCAGGTCGACGCGCTGGTCGAAGATCACCTTGCGCTGATCGTTCTGGACGTTGTCGAACTTCAAGAGGTTCTTGCGGATGTCGAAGTTGCGCGCCTCGACCTTCTGCTGCGCCTTCTCGAGTGCCTTGTTGATCCAAGGATGGATGATGGCCTCGCCTTCCTGCAGGCCGAGCCGCTGCAGCATGCTGTCGAGCCGGTCGGAGCCGAAGATGCGCATCAGGTCGTCTTCCAGCGACAGGAAGAACTTCGAGCGGCCGGGGTCGCCCTGACGGCCGGAACGGCCGCGCAGCTGGTTGTCGATGCGGCGGGATTCGTGGCGCTCGGAGCCGATGATGTAGAGGCCGCCCGGCTTCTTCACGGTCTTGGCGGGTTTGTTGCCCTTGGCGGGCTCGACCTCGAAATCCTCCTCCGCCTTCAGCACGATCTCGCGGAAGCGCTCGATGTCGGCCTTGATCTGCTCGATCTTCCTGGCCTTCTCGGCTTCGTCGGTGATCGCGGCGGTCTCCTGCTGGATCCGCATCTCGAGCGAGCCGCCGAGCTTGATGTCGGTGCCGCGGCCGGCCATGTTGGTCGCGATCGTGATCGCGCCCGGCACGCCGGCTTCGGCGACGATATAGGCTTCCTGCTCGTGGAAGCGCGCGTTCAGCACCGCGAACAGCTTTGCCGGCTTGCCGGCGCGCGCGGCAGCATAGAGCTTCTCCATGCCGGATTCGGCGGTGAAATCGATCTGCTTGTAGCCGTGCTTCTTGAGGTACTCTGCCAGCACTTCCGATTTCTCGATCGACGCCGTGCCGACCAGCACCGGCTGCAGCCGCTTGTTGGCGCGCTCGATCTCGGCAAGGATCGCGGCGTATTTCTCGTTCTGGGTGCGGTAGACCTCGTCGTCCTCGTCGAGACGCGCCACCGGCAGGTTGGTCGGGATCTCGACGACCTCGAGCTTGTAGATGTCGAACAGCTCGTCGGCTTCGGTCAGTGCCGTGCCGGTCATGCCGGACAGCTTCTGGTACATCCGGAAATAGTTCTGGAAGGTGATCGAGGCCAGCGTCTGGTTCTCGGGCTGGACCGTGACGTGCTCCTTGGCTTCCAGCGCCTGGTGCAGGCCCTCCGAATAGCGCCGGCCCTGCATCATGCGGCCGGTGAACTCGTCGATGATGACCACCTCGTCGTCACGGACGATGTAATCCTTGTCGCGGGTGAACAGCGTGTGCGCGCGCAGCGCCTGGTTGACGTGGTGCACGACGGAGACGTTCTCGACGTCGTACAGCGAATCGCCCTTGAGCTGTCCGGCGTCGCGCAGCAGGTTCTCGAGCTTCTCCATGCCGCCTTCGGTCAGCGTCACCGTGCGCTGCTTCTCGTCGACCTCGTAGTCGTCCTTCTTCACGAGCTTCGGCATGAAGGTGTCGATGGTGTTGTAGAAATCCGAACGGTCGTCGAGCGGGCCGGAGATGATCAGCGGCGTGCGCGCTTCGTCGATCAGGATGGAATCGACTTCGTCGACGATCGCGTAGAAATGCTCGCGCTGGACCATGTCCTCCAGGCGGTACTTCATGTTGTCGCGCAGATAGTCGAAGCCGTATTCGTTGTTGGTGCCGTAGGTGATGTCGCAGGCATAGGCCGCCTTGCGCTCGGCGTCATCGAGACCGTGAACGATCACGCCGGTGGTCAGCCCGAGGAACGCATAGATCTGGCCCATCCAGCCGGAGTCGCGGCGGGCGAGGTAGTCGTTGACGGTGACGACATGGACGCCCTTGCCGGCGAGCGCGTTGAGGTAGACCGCGAGGGTCGCAACCAGGGTCTTGCCTTCGCCGGTCTTCATCTCGGCGATGTCGCCCTCGTGCAGCACCATGCCGCCGATCAGCTGGACGTCGAAATGGCGCTGGCCGAGCGTCCGCTTGGCCGCCTCGCGCACCGTGGCGAAGGCCGGGACCAGGATGTCGTCGAGCGTCTTGCCGCCGGCGAGCTGCTGCTTGAACTCGGCGGTGCGGGCCTTCAGCTGGTCGTCCGTCAGTTTGACGAGTTCTGGCTCCAGGGCGTTGATGGCGCTGACGCGGGACTGATACCCCTTGACCCGACGGTCGTTGGCGGAGCCGAAAAACTTGCGGGCGAGCGCGCCGATCATGCGAAATTCCTGTTCTTCGGTCTCGAGTTCGGTCTTGGTTCAGTGTTGAATTTCAAGTCTTGGAATACAGCCTGAGATGGTCCGCCGGATCGCCTATCAACTCACCGTGACGCGCTACGGTTCGAGCCCCGACCCGGGGCTCCTCCGCCAATTGAGTGGGAAACGGGCCATCCTGGGTTCAACGGCGAAAAACGCAGCAAAATAAGCGCTCTCACCGCTGACACGGTCGGCCAGAGATATGGCCCGGTCAGGGGGTTGTCAACGCCGCCAAGATGTCAAGGAATTCATCATTTTGACAAGACTTTCGCGTTGCCAATGTAACACGATTGGGCGAGTGTCCGCCCCGCTCGAGCTTCCCCCCTTTGAGACAAGGATTTTGCATGACCACCTCGCCTCCGGAAACCAAAACCGGCCTGCGCCTCGGCCTCGCCACCCTGGCCGCCACGGGCTGTCTTGTCGCAGTGCTGGCTGCCGGCCTGCCGGTCCGCGCCGCGGAATCCGACCCGGTGCTGGCGAAGGTGAACGGTTCCGAGATCCATGCCAGCGACGTGGCGCTCGCCGAGGAGGAACTCGGCCCGAGCCTGCAGCAGATGGACCCCTCGACCCGCAAGGACAACGTGCTGTCCTTCCTGATCGACATGAAGATCGTGTCCAAGGCCGCCGAGGACAAGAAGATCGAGAACAATGACGACTTCAAGAAGCGGCTCGCCTTCACCCGCAACCGCCTGTTGATGGACAGCCTGCTTGCCAGCGAGGGCAAGGCCGCGACCACCGACGACGCCATGAAGAAGGTCTATGAAGAGGCCTCCAAGCAGATCACCGGCGAGCAGGAGGTGCGCGCCCGCCACATCCTGGTCGAGACCGAGGACGAGGCCAAGGCGATCAAGGCCGAGCTCGACAAGGGCGCGGATTTCGCCGAGCTCGCCAAGAAGAAGTCCAAGGACCCCGGCGCCTCCGACGGCGGCGACCTCGGCTTCTTCACCAAGGAGCAGATGGTGCCGGAATTCTCCGCGGTCGCCTTCACGCTGGAGCCGGGCAAGATCTCCGATCCGGTCAAGTCGCAGTTCGGTTGGCACATCATCAAGGTCGAGGAAAAGCGCAACCGCAAGGCGCCGGACTTCGAGCAGGTGAAGGCCCAGATCGAGACCTATGTGACCCGCAAGGCCCAGGCCGACTACGTCGCCAAGCTGCGCGAGGCCGCCAAGGTCGAGCGCATGGACAAGCCGGCCGATGCGGCCAAGGACGCCGCCGCTCCGGCCGATGCCGCCAAGGATGCGCCGAAGCCCGCCGACAACAAGATGGCGCCGGCGAAGAAGTAAGCTTCTCGAACGTTGCAGTTGCGATGGCCGGGCATGTCCCGGCCATTTGCTTTTGCGGGCGAACCGTAGCCCGGATGGAGCAAAGCGAATCCGGACAGACCATCCGCAGTGACAGCTGCCCCGGATTGCGCTTCGCTCCATCCGAGCTACAGCTTACTTGAACAATTGATGACAGCCCCGTTCACGCTCGAGCCCTCTCCCGCTTCTCACGGCGAGATGTTATGCAGCGCTTCCCTCCCCGTAGCCGGAAGCCTCCCATGTCCACCGCCGTCTCCCCCCTCGCCCCGCCCGACGTCCCCGAGATGCCCGTGATCGCGGGTGTGCGGCTTGCGACCGCTGCCGCCGGCATCCGCTACAAGGGGCGTACCGACGTGCTGCTCGCGCTGCTGGACAAGGGCACTACGGTCGCCGGCGTCTTCACCAAGTCGAAATGCCCGTCGGCGCCGGTCGAATGGTGCCGCGCCAAGCTGAAGGGCGGGGCTGCGCGCGCCCTGGTGGTCAATTCCGGCAATGCCAATGCCTTCACCGGCAAGACCGGCAAGGCCTCCACCGCGCTGACGGCGCAGATCGCGGCGAAGGCGGTCGGCTGCTCGACGTCGGACGTGTTCCTCGCCTCCACCGGCGTGATCGGCGAGCCGCTCGACGCCAGCAAGTTCGACGGCGTGCTGGCACAGCTCGCCGAGACCGCGACTCCCGACCTCTGGATGGACGCGGCCAAGGCGATCATGACCACCGACACCTTCCCGAAGGTCGCGACCGCGACGGTGAAACTCGGCAAGGCCAAGGTGACGATCAACGGCATGGCCAAGGGCGCCGGCATGATCATGCCCGACATGGCGACCATGCTGTCCTTCATCTTCACCGACGCGCCGCTGTCGGCATCGGTGCTGCAATCCCTGCTCAAGGCCGGCGTCGAGGACACCTTCAATGCGCTGACCATCGACGGCGATACCTCGACGTCGGACACGCTGCTGGCATTTGCGACCGGCGCTGCGGCTGCCAATGGTGCGCCGAAGATCTCGCGCGCCAGCGACCCGCGCCTGAAGGCCTTCACCAAGGCATTCCAGCAGATCCTCGCCGATCTGTCCGAGCAGGTGGCGCGCGACGGCGAGGGCGCGCGCAAGCTGGTCGAGGTCGTGGTCGAGGGCGCCACGACAAAGCCGTCGGCGCGCAGAATCGCGATGTCGATCGCCAATTCGCCGCTGGTGAAGACCGCGATCGCCGGCGAGGACGCCAATTGGGGCCGCGTCGTGATGGCGGTCGGCAAGGCCGGCGAGCCCGCCAACCGGGACAAGCTCTCGATCTCCTTCAACGGCATCCGCGTCGCCAAGAGCGGCGCGCGCGATCCGTCCTACAACGAGAAGGAGGTGTCGGAGGCGATGAAGGCGCCGAAGATCCAGATCAAGGTCGCGCTCGGCCTCGGCAAGGCGAAAGACCGCGTGCTGACCTGCGACCTCACCAAGGAATACGTCGCGATCAACGGCGACTATCGGTCGTAGTAGTCACTGTCATTCCGGGGCTCGCGAAGCGAGAACCCGGAATGACGCCGATGGCGTCAGCTCGAAATCCGCGCGTCGGCGACCGCCTTCTTGAACAGCGCGTTCATCGCATCCGCGATGCCCTGGGTCGGGCTGACCTCGAAATAGAAGCCCGGCGAGGCGCAGGCCTGCATGTTCTGCGCGATCTGGCTGTTCGGCGACGGCCCGAACGGACCCTGGTTGAACGGATCGATCCAGGTCATGTACCAGTTGTTGGTCGGCAGTTGCAGATAGGTGGTGTAGAGCACCGCGATCTTGATGTTGCGCTTCTTGATCGCATCGCAGAGCGCCGGATTGATCGGCGACTGGCAGCGATTGCTGCCGGTAATCGGCTTCAGGCAGCTTGCATTCGGCTCGTCGGCGACGCCATCGGACACGAAGAACAGGTACTTCATCGGCGCGGCCGCGGTGCCGGGCCCCGGCGCGCTGATCGCGTTGCTGATGGCCGGAAGCACCGTCGAGAACTGGCTGTCCTTGTCGGCGGTGTACGAGTCGTTGTTGCCATAGACGCCCATCAGGTCGATGTTGCCGGCCGCGGTCTTGGCGCTCGACAGGCTGGTTGACAGTGTGAACAGCGCGCGCAGGCCGATCGTCGCCGACGAGGCGCCGAAATCGTAGATCGCCATCCGGTACTGGCTGGCATAGGTCGCGGTGTTCGCGGCGGTGTCCATCAGCTGCTGCGTCGCGCTGCGCAGCACGTCGATCCGCGTCGTCACGCCGAGCGTCTTGGCGAGATTGTAGTAGTTGTTGGGATCGTTGTAGTCGTGACAGGCGAACGCGCACTGGTCCGGCGTGTTGTTGACCATCTTGGTCACGTCGGCGGGCGTCGCTGCGACCCCCATCGACGGCGAATTGTCCAGCAGCAGATAGAAATCGATATAGAGCGGCATGTTCGCGGTCGAGGTCGAGGTGCCCGACACCGACACCTTGCTCCGCCCCAGCACGCTGAGGAACATGGTCGGGACATCTGCGGTGAACTGGACCGTCGAGGTGATGGTGCTGCCGCTCTTGGTCATGGTCGGCGTCACCTTGGTCAGCGTGAAACCGTTCTGGTTGAAGATATTGCCGTTGAAGATATTCTTCGCGTCGGCCTCGCCGGCCGAAATCTCGCCGTCCGAGGTCATGGCGCCGGCCGCGATGAAGCCGGGCGATGCCTTGGCGACCGATCCGACGCTCGCTGCGTCGGCGGCCGATATCAGCTTGCTGCGGATCTGGTTGGCGCGGGAATAGTCGACCGCACATCCGACCGCGACGAGGATCGGCAGCAGGGCCAGGCCAAAGATCATCGCGATGTTGCCAGAGCGATCGCGGCGGAAACGGCTGACGGTCCGGAGCAAGGTGCGCATGGGTTATATCGGCAGAGAAATTGATGGGCTGATAAATCAGGACCTTCACCTTGCCGGCGGCGCATTAAGGCCGGCTTATCGCGAATGCAGAAAAAGCGCGCAGGCACAAATCGTTTGGCCGACGGCGCGTTGCTGGTTAATGAAAGCTTGCAACAACAAGGAACATTCGTGCTGCATGGCCGACATCAAGCTGACCCTCGTCGTCGCCTGCGCGCTGGTCGATGCCGACAAGCGCGTGCTGCTGGCGCAGCGTCCCGAAGGCAAGGCATTGGCGGGGCTGTGGGAATTCCCCGGCGGCAAGATCGAGCCCGGCGAGCGGCCGGAACAGACCCTGATCCGCGAGCTGCACGAGGAGATCGGCATCACCGTGAGCGAGCCGTGCCTCGCGCCGCTGACCTTCGCCAGCCATGCCTACGAGACCTTCCATTTGCTGATGCCGCTCTACATCTGCCGCCGCTGGGAGGGCATGGCGGTGGCGCGCGAGGGACAGAACCTCGCCTGGGTACGCGCCAACAAGCTGCGCGACTACCCGATGCCGCCGGCGGACATCCCGCTGCTGCCGCATCTGATCGATCTGCTGCTGTGATCGGCTTCGACTCTCCCGCCCCGCTTGCGGGGGAAGCGGCTATCCAAAATATTGAAAACAACCCCATGCACAGTAGCCGGCGGTATCGTCGGCGTTCGATCAGGCGGCTTGACACGTCGGGCAACTCACCGGCATAATTCCATTATTCCGAAATCGCTTAGACGCCCACTCGGCGGCCTCATAAGAGAGGTTGGCTGGCATGGACAACTGCGATTCGGAGAAAGGTGGGCAACGGCAACAGCCGCACTGCTGCTGCGATTGCTGTGATTTCGCCGGCGCCGCCAAGCGGGCCAACCGTAAGGGACGCACGCTTGACGGGCTCCCTCCCGCCTTGCGGGGGAGGGCTGGGGAGAGGGGTGCCACACGGCGCGCTCTCTCGGCATGCATCTTGAAGACGGGCGCAGGTTGAAGAAGCGATGATCACACTCGTATCTCGCCCGGGGCTACCTCTCTCCCCAACCCTCTCCCACAAGCGGAGAGGGAGCCTGAACAGCGTGCTCACCTCACGCTTCAGCGCTTCGTGCCTTTCACCGCGGCCTCAAGGCTCGCCTTCGCCGAGCCAGGCTTGAGCGGCTTCGGCTGGCTGTCATGCGGCGCCCAGCCGGACAGCCAGACGATGTCGAAGGTGGCGCGGATGCGGCCGTCGGGGTCGGCGAAGCGCTCGCCGTAGATCTGCGCCATCCGCAGCATGGTGGCGCGCCGGGTCGGCGTATGGCGGCGCTCGCGCAGCACATTGGTCGCGCCCATGCGCCTCAAGTCCTGCATCAGAGCGAACGCGCTGGCATAGCGCACCACGACGCGGTCCACGTCGGTGACGGGCAGCGCAAAACCGGCCCGCTGCAATAGCGCGCCGATATCGCGCAGATCGGCGAACGGCGCGACGCGCGGCGACACCCCGCCTTCGCATTCGGCCTCCGCCGCAGCAAAGCTCTGCCTGAGCTCGGTCAGCGTGTCGCCGCCGAGCATCGCAGCGAGCAGCAGCCCGTCCGGCCTCAACGCCCGCCGGATCTGCGCCAGCACGCCCGGCAGATCGTTGACGAACTGGAAGGCGAGCGCGGAGACCACCAGATCGAGCGACTCGGGCGCTAGACCAAGCGCTTCCACCTCGCTGAAGCCGATCGGTTCGACCGAGGCGACACGCCCACGCACGGCGTCCGCCAGCCCACCGCCCGGCGTCCAGATGTCGGCCGCGGACGAAAAGCTGCGCGACACCGCAAGCAACCGGTCGGCGATGTCTTCGGTGGCGCGCTCGAGCAGGAACGTCGCCGCCCCCGCGACCTGCGCGCGCGCCAGCCGCGCGCCAAGCAGTGCGCGATCGAACAGGACGGGGGCCGTGGCCGGGGTCGGTGCCATCCGCGCTGGTTACGCCGGACTGCCGCCACTGGCAATGCGCCTTGAGCCCGTGCGGCTCAAACGCTAGCCTCATCGGCTATGGACGCCGAGACATCACCGACACGCTCCATTTCCGGTCACATCCAGCGCGCGTTCGGCGCAGTCGGCGGGGCGTGGCTGCATACCGCGCGGCTCGCGCTCGACATTGCGCTGCCGACGCTGTGCGTGTCGTGCCGCGAGCCGGTTCATGGCGAAGGCGTCTGCGCGGGCTGCTGGGCCAAATTGTCGTTCATCGCGCCGCCGTTTTGCCCGCGGCTCGGGATTCCCTTCGTCTACGATCCCGGGCCCGAGCTGCTGTCGATGGAGGCGATCGCCAATCCGCCGGCCTACCAGCGCGCCCGCGCCGCGGTGCGCTATGACGACGTCGCGCGCACCCTGGTGCACGCATTGAAATATCAGGATCGCACCGATCTCGCGCCAACAATGGGCCGCTGGATGGCGCGCGCGGGGAAGGAATTGCTAGCAGATGCCGACATGCTGGTGCCGGTTCCCCTGCATTGGCGACGCGGCTGGAGCCGGCGCTACAACCAGTCCGGCGCGCTCGCCAAGGTGATCGCGCGCCAGAGCGGTGTCAAAATGGTCTCCGAGGCGCTGCGGCGCACCCGCGCCACCGAGCAGCAGATCGGACTGTCGCGCAAGGACCGCGCCAGCAATGTGCAGGGCGCATTCGGGGTCGCCGATGAACGCAAGGCTGATATCCAGGGCCGCCGTGTGATCCTGGTCGACGACGTCCTGACCTCCGGCGCGACAGTGGATGCCTGCGCGCGGGCACTGCTCCGCGCCAAAGCCGCGCAGGTCGACGTACTGGTGTTCGCCCGGGTTGTCGATACCCACCGCGCTCCCATATAATCTGTAACTTCAGGTTCAACCGAGCACACCATGACCGCTGCCATCGAAATCTACACCCGCCCGGGCTGCGGCTATTGCACCGCGGCCAAATCGCTGTTGACGCGCAAGAACGCCGCGTTCACCGAACTCAGCGTCGCCAGCAACCCGGCCTACCGCGACGAGATGTACGATCGCGCCGGCGCGGGCTCGACCTTCCCGCAGATCTTCATCGGCACGACCCATGTCGGAGGCTGCGACGAGCTCTACGCGCTCGACCGCGAGGGCAAGCTCGACGGCCTGCTCAGCAACGGAGGCGGCGCCTGATGAGCACGGACAATATCTTCACCGCCGCCATGGTGCAGATGCGCACCGGATTGCTGCCCGAGCCGAGCCTCGAGCAGGGCACGCGGCTGATCCGCGAAGCGGCAGCGCAGGGCGCGAAGTATGTGCTGACCCCCGAGGTCAGCAACATGATGCAGCTGAACCGCAAGGCGCTGTTCGAACATCTGGCGAGCGAAGAGGACGACAAGTCGCTGCAGGCCTATCGGGCACTGGCCGCCGAACTGAAGATCCATCTGCATATCGGCTCGCTGGCGCTGCGCTACTCGCCGGAGAAGGCGGTCAACCGCTCGTTCCTGATCGGGCCCGAGGGCAATGTGCTCGCGAGCTACGACAAGATCCATATGTTCGATATCGACCTGCCGGGTGGCGAGAGCTATCGCGAATCGGCCAACTACCAGCCCGGCGAGACCGCTGTGATCTCCGACCTGCCCTGGGGCCGGATCGGCCTGACGATCTGCTACGACGTGCGCTTCCCGGCGCTCTATCGCGCCCTTGCCGAAGCCGGCGCGTCGTTCCTCACGGTTCCGTCTGCCTTCACCCGCAAGACCGGCGAAGCGCACTGGCACACGCTGCTGCGCGCCCGCGCCATCGAGACCGGCTGCTTCGTGTTCGCCGCGGCGCAGGCCGGCCTGCATGAGAACAAGCGCGAGACCTTCGGCCATTCGCTGATCATCGACCCCTGGGGCGAGATCCTGGCCGAGGGCGGCGTCGAGCCGGGCGTGTTCCTGGCCCAGATCGATCCCGCCAAGGTCGAGACCGCGCGCAAGACGATCCCCTCACTTCAGCACGGCAGGCGTTTCGGCATCGCCGACCCCAAGGCCGGCCCGGAGCATCTGCACCTCGTCCGAGGCTCGGCATGATCCGCTACACGCTGCGCTGCGAGCGCGGCCATCAGTTCGAGAGCTGGTTCCAGAGCTCCGCGGCCTATGAATCGCAGGAGCGGCGTCACCTGATCGATTGCCCGTCCTGCGGCTCCGACAAGATCGAGCGCGCCATCATGGCGCCGCGGGTCGTCAGCAAGAAAGGCCGCGAGCAGGCCCGCACGGCGCCGGCTGCGCCCGTCGAGACGACGCCGAATGAATCGACCTCGCTGATGATGGCGCAGGAGCGCGAGCTGCGCAGCAAGCTGAAGGAACTGCGCGACCATATCGTCAGGAACGCCGACAATGTCGGCGACCGCTTCCCCAACGAGGCGCGCAAGATGCATTACGGCGATATCGAGCACCGGCCGATCTACGGCGAGGCCTCGCCCGAGGAGGCGCGCGCGCTGATCGACGAAGGCGTCGAGGTCTCGCCGCTGCCGACGCTGCCGGAAGACCGGAATTAGGGCGAGCCGCTTCTATCCTCGTCATTGCGAGGAGCGAAGCGACGAAGCAATCCAGCTTCGTGCTTGTTGCGCTATGGATTGCTTCGCTTCGCTCGCAATGACGGGTGAGCTAAACCGGCCGAGCGTACCGATGACCCCCGAAACCTTCTCCTCCTGGCAGGTCTGGGCCTTTCTCTCGGCCGTGTTCGCCGCGCTGACCGCGATCTTTGCCAAGGTCGGCGTCGAGAGCATCAACTCCGATCTCGCTACCCTGATCCGCACCGTGGTCGTGCTGATCACGCTGTCGGCGATCCTGTTCGCGACCGGACAGTTCACGCAGTACGGGCCGATCTCGACCAAAAGCTGGCTGTTTCTGCTGCTGTCCGGGCTCGGCACCGGCGCGTCGTGGATCTGCTATTTCCGCGCACTCAAGCTCGGGCCGGCGACGCTGGTCGCGCCGATCGACAAGCTGAGCGTGGTGCTGGTGGCGCTGTTCGGCGCCGTCTTTCTCGGCGAGCGCCCCTCGGCCTATGGCTGGGTCGGGATCGCGCTGATCTCGGCCGGCGCGGTGCTGATCGCCGTGAAAGGCTGATCTAAGCTGCGATCAGCAGCGCGACGCCGATCACGATCAGGACGATGCCGAAAACCTCGCGCAGCGAGACCGGCTGCTTGAGCGAGAAGTACGCCACGCCCTGCGCGAACAGCACCTCGATCAGTGCCAGCGTGCGCACATTGGCGGCGGCGGTGAGCGCGAATGCCAGGAACCAGAACTGCGAGGAGAACGCGCCCATGAAGCCCGCGAACATCGAGGGCCGCCACAGGCCGAGAATTTTGCGCAGCACGTCGGGCGCGCGCAGCAACAGATAGACCGACAGGATCAGCGTCTGGACGAAGAGGCTCCACATCAGCGTGTAGGAGGCCGCCGTCACGAACGAGACGCCGGGCACCGCGATGATGGCGCCGCGAAAACTCACCGCCGAGATCGCGAACACCGCGGCGGCGCCGAGGCCGAGCACCGTCGGGCGCAGATCGGCAAAGCTCTTCTGCCCGCCAGGCCGCAGCGCGGTGATGACGACGCCGATGGTCGCGGTCACGATCGCGATCACCTTTGATGTCGTCAGATGGTCGCCGAGGAAGATGAAGCCGAAGATCGCGGTCTGGATCGCCTCGGTCTTCATGTAGGCCGTGGTCACCACGAAGGAGCGGTCGTTCATCGCCAGCAGCATGAAGCCGGTGCCGACGATCTGGCTGAGCGCGCCGGCCACCAGCCACGGCCAGAACGAGGCCGCCGGCCACGGCAGGCGGTCGCTGGTCAGCAGCACCGCCAGCACGAAGAACACCACCGCGAACGGCAGCCCGAACAGGAAGCGGATATTGGTCGCGCCCCAGGTCCCGAGCGGCCCGGTGAGATGCCGCTGCATCGCATTGCGCGCCACCTGCCCGAACGCAGCGACGATGGTGAAGGGAATCCAGAGCGAGGCGATCGTGAACATGTGGGAAAAGGCAAAGCGTGCGGCGGGAGTACACGCACAGCGTGCCGATTGCGGTCGAGGCGGTCAATCGAGACGGTGCATGACTGGATTGCGCGACGTCCGCAAACTCCCCGTAGCCCGGATGAAGCGAAGCGCAATCCGGGGCCAGCTTCACCGCGGACGAAGGAGTCCCGGATTGCGCTGCGCTCCATCCGGGCTACGGATTCCCCATAACCGGGGCGAGGTGCAAGCTACACCTCCTCCGCCACCACCATATAGTTCACGTCCATGTCGGACGAGATGCTCCATTTGTCGGCGAGCGGGTTGTAGACCACGCCGGCCTGTTCGGTGACGGTGAGATTGACGTCGCCGAGATAGCGCTCGAGCTCGGCGGGGGTGACGAACTTGCTCCACTCATGGGTGCCGCGCGGCAGCCAACGCAGCACGTATTCGGCGCCGACGATCGCCAGCGCAAAGCTCTTCCAGTTGCGGTTCAAGGTCGAGACCACCATCAACCCGCCCGGCTTGAGCACCGCGGCGCAGCGCTTGATGAAGGCGCCGACGTCGACGACGTGCTCGACCACCTCCATCGCCAGCACGATGTCGAAGCGCTCGCGCGCGTCCATCTCCTCCACCGTGGTGCAGCGGTAGTCGATCGACAGGTGGCCCTTGTCGGCGTGAAGCTTCGCGGCCGCGATGTTGGTGGCGGACGGATCGATCCCGACCACCTGGGCCCCGAGCCGGGTGAACGGCTCGCAGAGCAGGCCGGCACCGCAGCCGATGTCGAGCAGGCGCAGGCCGGACAGGCAGCTCAGGCTCTTGGCGTTGCGCTCGAACTTGCGGCAGGCGGCGTCGCGGATATAGGTCAGGCGTAACGGGTTGATCTTGTGCAGCGGCGCCATCTTGCCGCGCGGATCCCACCATTCATCCGACAGTTTCGAGAATTTTGCGATTTCGGCCGGATCGACCGAGCTGGCGGTGGCATTGGCGGAGGAACTGGAAAGAGCTGTTTGCATGGCCATGGTTGCGCGCCCCTATCGCGCGGTAATCGAACTGCGGAACGCCAAAGGCGACGCGATGGTCCTGATCTTCTCAAAACCTTCGCCGACGCCGCGGATCGTGACGTCGCCATAATTGAGGATGCGGCCGAGGATGCTCTGGTTGACATCGACGCTCTCGACCTTGTCGAGGCTCATCTCGAAGGTGCGCCGCTTGATGAATCCGGTCTTGTGGACGACGCGGAGGTTGGTGACGTCGGTTTCGGTGGTCCAGCGGTGGAACCAGGCCGCGGCGGTCCAGTACAGCGCCGCGACAGCAACCACGGCGGCGGCGGCAAGGCACGCCAAAACGAGGCCGTCGACCGTCGTCATGCGCGATGCGATCAGCAGCACCAGGGCAACGATCCAGGCCAGGATCGCCTGCCAATAGAAGATCCAGTGCGCATTGGTGGAATACAGCACCTTCTCGCCAGGCTGCAGGATTTCGTCGATATAGCGTCCCATCCAATCCCGCCTTCGAACCAGCCCCGAGTTACGCCCCGAGTTACCCTTGCGCCACAACCGGCCCGCAACCGGTCAAAACAGCCCCAAGGGACCCCAATAGCCCCCCACCAACCGGCTTGCCCCCGGGCGCGGCGCTATGTATACGCGCCTTTCGGTGCCGGCGCTTGCGGTTTTCGGCGTGGGTTAACCTACTTATCCTCTTAAAGGAATAGACGCGTCGTCATGGGCCGCCTCGTGATGAAATTCGGCGGTACGTCCGTCGCCAATATCGATCGTATCCGCAACGTCGCCCAGCACGTGAAGCGCGAGGTCGACGCCGGCCACGAGGTCGCCGTCGTCGTCTCGGCGATGTCCGGCAAGACCAACGAGCTGGTGGCCTGGTGCACCGAGGCTTCCCCGATGCACGACGCGCGCGAATATGACGCGGTGGTCGCCTCCGGCGAACAGGTCACCTCGGGCCTGCTCGCGATCGTGCTGCAGGGCATCGGCATCCAGGCGCGATCCTGGCAGGGCTGGCAGATCCCGATCAAGACCTCGGACGCGCACGCTTCGGCGCGCATCCTCGACATCGACGGCAGCGAGATCATCGACCGTTTCAAGGAGCGGAAGGAAGTCGCCGTCATCGCCGGCTTCCAGGGCATCAATCCGCAGACCGGCCGCATCACCACGCTCGGCCGCGGCGGCTCGGACACCTCGGCGGTGGCGATCGCGGCTGCGCTGAAGGCCGACCGCTGCGACATCTACACCGATGTCGACGGCGTCTACACCACCGATCCGCGCGTGGTGCCGAAGGCGCGCCGGCTCGACAAGATCGCCTTCGAGGACATGCTGGAGCTGGCCTCGCAGGGCGCCAAGGTGCTGCAGGTCCGCTCGGTGGAACTCGGCATGGTGCACAACATGCCGATCTTCGTGCGCTCCAGCTTCGACAAGCCTGAGGATATCGACCCGCACGCCAACCAGCCGCCGGGCACGCTGATCTGCAGCGAGGAGGAAATCATGGAAATGCACGTCGTCACCGGCATCGCCTTCACCAAGGACGAAGCCCAGATTTCCGTGCGCCAGATCGAGGACAAGCCGGGCGTGGCAGCTTCGATCTTCGGGCCGCTCGCGGATGCCAACATCAACGTCGACATGATCGTGCAGAACGTGTCGGAGGACGGCAAGACCACCGACCTCACCTTCACCGTGCCGGCCACCGACTACAACCGCGCCAAGGACACCATCACCTCGGCCAAGGCCAAGATCGGCTATGCCCGGCTCGACACCGCGACCGACGTCGCCAAGGTCTCGGTGATCGGCAGCGGCATGCGCAGCCATGCCGGCGTCGCGGCGAAGGCGTTCAAGGCGCTGTCCGAGCGCAACATCAACATCCGCGCCATCACCACCTCCGAGATCAAGTTCTCGGTCCTGATCGACGCCGCCTACACCGAACTCGCAGTGCGCACGCTGCACACGCTGTACGGGCTGGATCAGGCGTAGGGTTTCTACCCGTCGCCATCCGAGCGCTCCCCCTTTCGTCATTCGGGGGCCCGCGAAGCGGGAGGCCGGAATCCATCGGGCCGCATGCTCCGTGGATGAATGGATTCCGGGCTCTCGCTTCGCGAGCCCCGGAATGACGAGGGGATGGGTCCCAGCGCGCGAACTCAGAATCGGCCGTCCTCCGGTACCCACATCCCGGAGTTAGAATTTCTCTTAGCGGCCGCAGCATTGGGCTGACGCAGACGTTATTTGCTACTGGCAGGCGTTTTGCTTGGCAAAGCGAGCCTCGATTGGCTATACGGCCAGTCAGGTGGGCTGTCGCAAACTGTGGCACAGTTTGTGCGATCCCGAATCGGCGGGAACTGGCGCGAGCGGCGACGCCGAATGACTAAAATTGTTGTTTTTGACGAGTTTTGCGCCAACGGCCGGCCCCGGTGCGCCGGCCTCGTGGGGAGGGACTGAAGCACATGCGGAGCGCGTCGGGAGGCCCCCGCGTCCTGTTGAGACGGCTCCGCGAAACCATGGCGGAGCAAGTCTCCGCCCAGGAACGCCTCGACAAGATCGTGGTGCTGATCGCGGCCAACATGGTGGCCGAGGTCTGCTCCTGCTACGTGCTGCGCATCGACAATACCCTCGAGCTCTACGCCACCGAAGGTCTGAACCGCGACGCCGTGCACCGCACCGTGCTGAGCGCGCATGAAGGCCTGGTCGGCCTCGTCGCCAGCGAGGCGACGCCGCTCAATCTCTCCGACGCACAGAGCCACCCGGCGTTCGCCTACCGCCCGGAGACCGGCGAAGAAATCTACCATTCGTTCCTCGGCGTGCCGATCCTGCGCGCCGGCAACACGCTCGGCGTGCTCGTGGTGCAGAACCGCGCCAAGCGCACCTATGTCGAGGAAGAGGTCGAGGCGCTGCAGACCACCGCCATGGTGCTGGCGGAGATGATCGCCTCCGGCGAGCTTGCCGCGCTGGCGCAGCCCGGCGCCGAGCCTGCCGCGCGGCATTCGCTGCACAAGACCGGCGCGGTGCTCTCCGACGGCATCGCGCTCGGCCATGTCGTGCTGCACGAGCCGCGCGTCGTTATCACCAACTATATCGCCGAGGACCTGCCGAAAGAGATCAAGCGGCTCGACACGGCGCTCGCCAATCTGCGCGCCGATCTCGACCGCATGCTGGAGCGCGGCGACGTCGCCGAAGGCGGCGAGCACCGCGAGGTGCTGGAAGCCTACCGCATGTTCGCCAACGACCAGGGCTGGTCGCACAAGTTGCATGAGGCGGTCGCCACCGGCCTCACCGCGGAAGCCGCGGTCGAACGCGTGCAGTCCGACACCCGCGCGCGCATGCTGCGCTCGACCGATCCTTACTTGCGCGACCGGCTGCACGATCTCGAGGATCTCGGCCATCGCCTGATGCGGCAACTGGTCGGCCAGGACCATGCGCCGACGCGCGAGCAGCTGCCCGACAACGCCATCCTGATCGCCCGCGCGATGGGCCCCGCGGCGCTGCTCGACTATGACCGCAAGCGGCTGCGCGGCCTGGTGCTGGAGGAAGGCACCGCCAATTCCCACGTCTCGATCGTGGCACGCGCGCTCGGCATTCCCGCGGTCGGCGGGGTGCCGAACGCGCCCGGCATCGCCGATCCCGGCGATGCCATCATCGTCGACGGCATTTCCGGCGAGATCTATGTCCGCCCCTCGGCCGAGATCGAATCCGCCTATGCCGAGCGCGTCCGGTTCCGGGCGCGGCGGCAGGCGCAATATTCGGCGCTGCGCGACAAGCCTTGCGTGACCAAGGACGGCCAGCCGATCGAGCTTCTGATCAATGCCGGCCTGACCATCGACCTGCCGCATATCGAGGACACCGGCAGCGCCGGCATCGGCCTGTTCCGCACCGAACTGCAGTTCATGGTGAGCCCGAGCCTGCCGCGTTCGAGCGACCAGCTCGCGCTCTACCGCACCGTGCTCGACGCCGCGGGCGCAAAACCCGTCACCTTCCGCACGCTCGACATCGGCGGCGACAAGGCGCTGCCCTACATGGAGACCGTGGTCGAGGAAAATCCCGCGCTCGGCTGGCGCGCGATCCGGCTCGGCCTCGACCGCCCAGGCCTGTTGCGCGGCCAGATCCGCGCGCTGCTGCGCGCCGGCGGCGGCCGCGCCCTGAAGATCATGTTCCCGATGATCTCCGACATCACCGAGTTCGACCAGGCCAAGGCGATCGTCGAGCGCGAGCTGACCTATCTGCGCCAGCACGGCCATTCGCTGCCCGAACGGATCGACATCGGCACCATGGTCGAGGTGCCGGCGCTGCTCTACCAGCTCGACGAGCTGCTGAAGAAGGTCGACTTCGTCTCGGTCGGCTCCAACGACCTGTTCCAATTCCTGTTCGCGGTCGACCGCGGCAACGCCAAGGTCTCGGAACGCTTCGACATCCTGTCGGCGCCGATCCTGCGCGCGCTGCGCGACATCGTGCGCAAGGCCAGGGCCGCGAAGAAGGCCGCCTCGCTGTGCGGCGAGATGGCGTCGAAGCCGATCGGCGCGCTGGCGCTGATCGCGCTCGGCTATCGCTCCCTCTCGCTGTCGGCGACCGCGCACGGCCCGGTCAAGGCGATGGTCCTCGACCTCGACGCCAGGAAGGCCGAGGCGATGATCAATCCGCTGCTGGACGCGCCGGTCGGCAGCGTCTCGATCCGCGAGGCGCTGACCAAGTTTGCGGAAACCGAGGGGCTGGCCTTGTAGCGACGCTGCCGTCGCCTCCGCCACCTTCGCGCTTTTCAGCAATTCGAGACTCCGCCATGCTACCCGAAGCCAAACTCGACGTCCTGCTCGCCCATCACGCCTCGCTCGAGGCCGAGCTGCTCGGCGAGGTCAAATCCGATCGATATGTCGCGATCACGCGCGAGCTCGCCGAGCTCAACCCGCTGATCGACGCAGTGAAGACCTATCGCTCGGCGCGGACCGAGCTCACCGACACCGAGGCGATGCTGGCCGATGCCGGCACCGACGCCGAAATGCGCAGCATGGCAGAAGCCGAGCTGGAGACGTTGCAGGCGCGCATCGGCGATCTCGAGCAGCAGATCCGCGTCGCGCTGCTGCCGAAGGACGCGATGGACGACCGCAACGTGGTGCTGGAAATCCGCGCCGGCACCGGCGGCGACGAGGCCTCGCTGTTCGCCGGCGACCTGTTCCGGATGTATGAGCGCTTCGCGGCCTTGCAGGGCTGGAAGGTCGAGGTGATCTCGGCGAGCGAAGGCACCGTCGGCGGCTACAAGGAAATCATCGCCGAGGTGCAGGGCCGCGGCGCCTTCGCCAAGCTGAAATTCGAATCCGGCGTGCATCGCGTGCAGCGCGTGCCCGACACCGAGACGCAAGGCCGCATCCACACCTCGGCCGCGACCGTCGCCGTGCTGCCCGAGGTCGAGGACGTCGATGTCGACATCAAGGACACCGACTTGCGGATCGAGACCATGCGCGCCGGCGGCGCCGGCGGCCAGCACGTCAACAAGACCGAGTCCGCGATCCGCATCACCCATCTGCCGACCGGCATCGTGGTGATGATGCAGGACAGCCGCTCGCAGCACAAGAACCGGGCGTCGGCGATGAATATCCTGCGCTCGCGCATCTACGACGCCGAGCGCCAGCGCGTCGAAGCCGCGCGCTCCGCCGACCGCAAGGAGAAGGTCGGCTCCGGCGACCGCTCCGAGCGCATCCGCACCTATAATTTCCCGCAAGGACGCGTCACCGACCACCGCATCAACCTGACGCTCTACAAGCTGCCGCAGGTGATCGCGGGCGAAGCGCTCGGCGAACTGATCGATGCACTGACCACCGAGCACCAGGCCGCGCAGCTCGCGGCGCAGGGCGCGGCGGCGTGAAGTCGGTAGCCCGGATGAAGCGAAGCGAAATCCGGGAACGGCGTATCCTCGCGCGAGATTCCCGGATTGCGCTTCGCTTCATCCGGGCTACGGGATGGTGTTTTCCGTGAGTCATTTCGCCGGCCAGAGCATCGATGCGGCACGACGCGTGCTCGCCGCGCGACTGCTGGCCGTCGGCAATGATTCCGCCGAGCTTGACGCGCGGCTGCTGGTCGGCGCAGCGCTCGGGCTCGATCTGACCGGCATGGTCAAGGCAGCCAAACGGACACTGACCCACGACGAAGCGGATCGCCTTGAGGACCTCGCGCGGCGCCGCCTCGCCGGCGAACCGGTCGCGCGCATTCTCGGCATCAAGGAGTTTTGGGGACTGCCGCTGCATCTTTCCGCCGCGACGCTGGTGCCGCGCCCCGACACCGAGACCGTGGTCGAGCGCGCGCTGGAACTGCTGCGCGCCGATGGTGCGTCGGATCGCGCGCTGCGGATCGCCGATCTCGGCACCGGCTCAGGCGCCATCCTGCTGGCGCTGCTTTCGGAACTGCCGAACGCGCATGGCTTCGCTACCGACATCTCGGCGGCGGCGCTGCGGACCGCGAGCCGCAACGCCGCCGAGCTCGGGCTTGGCGATCGCGCGACATGGATCGCCTGCGACTATGGCAGCGCCCTGACCGGCGCGTTCGACCTGATCGTGTCCAATCCGCCGTACATCCCCTCGGCCGATATCGCCGGTCTCGACATCGAGGTGCGCGCATACGATCCGCGCGCGGCGCTCGATGGCGGGGCCGACGGGCTCGACGCCTACCGCGCCCTGGTTTCGCAATCTGCGGGTCTTTTGACCTCGGGTGGATTTCTGGTTGTGGAAGTCGGGCGGGGCCAGAGCGGCCAAGTTGAAGCACTGATGACGGCTTCCGGGTTATCCCCAACGGGCCCGCCCAAGGCCGATCTCGGTGGCGTTCCGAGGGCCGTTTCGGCCCGCCGGCTGCCCCGATAAAGTCCTATTGGAACGCAAAAAAACCTCTTGGATTATCCCCCGGGAACGACTACGTTCCGGGCACAACATCGGTGCTGGCCCCGTAACCGTTACGGGTGATGTCCAGGGTTCAGCAGAGCCCGCCGATCGAAAGGTTCCAGGAACGCAGGTCTCATCGAGCGCAATAGCTGAAGCTGTGCTGCTCTGACCGCCAAGCGAACGAAAGCCTGTTATTGCGCTTGAACACTTACGCACGAGAACTGGGCCTGTCTCAACGGGCGGAATGATTTGGTCGCTGGCGCGATTTGCCGGCGGCGGTTGGGGAACGCGTCTTTGCTGAACGCGACTTTGCTGAACGAGATGGTCGGCGACATCGATGCCTCTTCGAACGGTATTGCGATTCCGTGCGCCTGGGCGCGCGCCGAATCGGACTTTGGGAAATCGGACTTTTGCGAAATCGGACTTCCGAGAATCGGACTGTGGACTGCAATAACTTCAGGGCTGGAATAAAAGGCGACAGATGAGAAACGGTCAGAACAACAAGCGGATGCGCAACCGGAACAACAACAACAATAACAACAACAATAACCGGCGCGGCCAGAATCCCCTGACACGGGTGTACGAATCGAACGGACCCGACATCAAGATCCGCGGCACGGCCTCCCACGTGGCCGAGAAATACGTCCAGCTTGCGCGCGATGCACGCTCCTCCGGCGATCCGGTGGCAGCCGAGAACTACTACCAGCATGCCGAGCACTACTACCGGATCATCGCGGCCGCGCAGGAGCAGTTCCGGCAGAATCAGCAGCAGCCGCGCCCCGACGCCGAGGTGACGCAGACCGAAGACGACGACAGCGACGGCTATTCGAGCTTCGGCCAGGAGCCCGGCTTCGTGCCGCAGCAGCAGCAACCTTTCATGCGCGAGAACGGCCAGCAGCCCTATCAGCGCGAGCAGCAGCAGCCGCGCGAGCATCGCGAGCGTGAGCAACAGCCGCGTGAACACCGCGAGCGCGAGCATCGTCCGCAGCCGCAGTATCAGCCGCAGCCGCAGAACCAGCCGCAGCCCGCGATGGCCGATGCCGGCGGCGTCGATCGCCTGCCCTCGTTCATCACCGGCGGCGCGCAGCCGCAGGTCAACGGTGGCGCCTATGAAGCCGGCAATGGCGGCGCAGAACGCGGCGAACGCAGCGAGCGCTTCCCGCGCCGTCGCCGCCGTCCGCACGGCCCCCGCCCCGATATGGCGGCGCAGCCGGCGCCGAGCGACGACTTCAATCCGGGCAACGAGTAGCGCACGTATGCGGCCACCCTCCCCTGGAGGGTGGCACCGTTACTCGCTGCTGGTCGTTCTACGTTTCCGCGTGGCTGGATTTGCGTGTCGCCGACGAGGACGGCACCAGCACCGGACGCAACGACGGGATCAGCTGCGTGCGCTCGCGGCGCGCGGGGATGGCGCGATAGACCTGCTTGCTCGCTTCCACGATATGCACGCCGGCGAACGGCATCGACAGCGCCGCGCCGAGACGCTCCCACGCCATCGCCGAGCGCAGGAACCAGCTGCCCTGCACCGGCGGCATGAACAGCGCCTCGCCCCATGACGCCGGCGTAAACCAGGTCTGTCGCAACAGCTGGGTGATCTGCGCCCGCGAATAGGGCCGGCCGTGGCCGAACGGCGTGGCATCGGTGCGTGTCCAGACGCCGCGCCTGTTCGGGATGATCGCGATCAGCCGCCCCGACGGCGACAACACGCGCCACACCTCGCGCAGCAGCCGCTCCGGATCGTCGGACATCTCCAGCGCATGCACCAGGAGCACGCGGTCGACCGCGGCATCCGGCAGCGGCATCGAGAATTCGTCGATCAGGGTCGCCAGCGCCGGACGGCCGGTCGGCCATTTCAGCACGCCCTGGGCCGCTGGCATGAAGGCGATGCAGCGCTCGGAGGTATCACGGAACAGGCCGAGATAAGGTGTCGGATAGCCGAGCCCGAGCACGCGCTGGCCTTCCGCGTTCGGCCACCGCGCGCGGATGCCGCGGTTGATCAGCTGCCGCGCCACGATGCCGAGGCGCTGCGAATAGAAGTCGCGGAGGTCGATGACGTCCATGGTCCTAGCCTAACATGCCTCTTGCAGCCGGTGAGCGCCGAAATTTGCGTTGCCGCCGGAGCGTTAACGCCATATTTCACCCCTATATTGGGCGCGCCAGGAGCATGATCCGGCAGCGGCGACACCGGGTCTCCCTCGCGACAAACGCGTAGCGTTTGCGCGGAGATCATGCTCTGAAATGTCCGTCCCGTTTGTTCGTGGAGATATCATGACCGCCGAAATTCGCACCTTCAGCTGCCTCACCGACAATTTCGGGTACCTGATCCACGATCCCGCCACCAAGGCGACGGCGTCGATCGACGCGCCGGAGGCCGGCCCGATCATCAAGGCGCTGGAGCGCGAGGGCTGGACGCTGACCGACATCCTGATCACCCATCACCATGGCGACCATGTCGGCGGCGTCGCCGAGCTGAAGCAGAAATACGGCTGCCGCGTCGTGGCGCCACATGACAAATCGGCGAAGATCGCGAATGTCGATCTGCGCGCCGCCAATGCCGACGTCATCAAGGTCGGCAGCCTGCTCGCCCGCGTGGTCGAGACCCCTGGCCATACGCTCGACCACATCTCCTATGTGTTCGACGGCGAGAAGGCGGTGTTCGCGGCCGACACGCTGTTCTCGATCGGATGCGGCCGGGTGTTCGAAGGCACCTATCCGATGATGTGGGATTCGCTGCTGAAGCTGCGTTCGCTGCCGGACGATTTCCGGCTCTATTGCGGCCATGAATACACCGCCTCCAACGTGAAGTTCGCGCTCACCATCGAGGCCGACAATCCGCATTTGCAGGCCCGCGCCGAGCAAGTCGCAAAACTGCGCGCCGAGAACAAGCCGACGATTCCGGTGCTGCTGGGCGACGAGAAGAAGGCCAACGTATTCCTGCGCGCCGACGAGCCCGTGGTCGCCGCCAAGCTGCACATGAAGGGCGCCGACCCGGCGCTGGTGTTCGGCGAACTCCGCGAGCGCAAGAACAAGTCGTGATATCACAGCTCTCCGCTGCCGACGTCATCGCGCGGCTCGAGCTGAAGCCGCACCCCGAAGGCGGGCATTATCGCGAGACGTTTCGCGACGAACGCGGTGATGCCGGCGGACGCGCGCATTCGACCGCGATCTACTTCCTGCTTGCGCGCGGCGAGCGCTCGCACTGGCATCGCATCGACGCGGTCGAGATGTGGCACTATTACGCCGGTGCGCCGCTGACGCTGAAGATCGCGCAGGACGGCGCGCCGCCGCATGCGATCACGCTCGGGCCTGACGTCGCGCATGGCGAGCAGCCGCAAGCGATCGTGCCGGCAGGCGCCTGGCAGGCCGCGGAAAGCCGCGGCGACTGGACGCTGGTCGGCTGCACCGTCGCGCCGGGATTCGAGTTCGCGAAGTTCGAGCTGGCGCCGAGCGGCTGGGAACCGGCCTGATTCGTCATTCCGGCGTCGCGCGAGCCCGGAATGACGACGGACAGGGCGTCAGCGCTTCAACACCATGTCCTTGGCCGCAATCAGCCCGCCGCCGGCGATCAGGATCGCGGCGATGGCAATGTTGGCGCTCGGCTTGGCAAAACCCGCTGCAATCAGGAACGCGGTCGACAGCAGCGGCGTGGCGTAGGAGGCGGCGCCGAGCACGCGGATGTCGCCGCGCTTCATGCCGATGTCCCAGGCGAAGAACGCAGCCCCCACCGGACCGATGCCGAGGGCTGCGACGGCCAGCCATTGCAGCGGCGTCGCGGGCCACACCGTGCTCTCCACCATCATGTGCACCAGCGCGGCAAGCACGGCTGTCGCCAGGCAGAAACCCGCCACCGCGTCGGTCGGCACCGCCTTGAGCCGGCGCGACATCACCGAATAGGCGGCCCAGACGAACGCCGCGACGAAGGCCGCCGCGAAGCCCGGGATCTGCGCAGCCGTGAAGCTGCCGGTGTTGCCGGCGAACAGCAAAACGGTGCCGGCAAGGCCGAGCAGCGCGCCGACGATGTGATGGATCGCCAGCCGCTCGCCCGGCAAGAGCGACGAGAACAGCACGATCAACAGCGGCCAGAGATAATTGAGCAGGCCGGCCTCGGCCGGCGGCGCGAAACGCAACGCCAGGAAATACAGCGCGTGATAGCCGAACAGGCCGCCGACGCCGACGACCCAGGCGACCAGCGGCTGCTTCAATGCGCCGAAGGCGGCCGGCCGCAGCAGGAAGCTTGCGAACGCGACCGCAGCCCCGATCGCAAACGTCATGGCGGCGAGCTGGAACGCCGGGATCGTCCCGGTCGCAACCGTCATGACCGACAGCAGCGACCACATCAGGATGGCGGTCAGTCCGACAAGGGTTGCAGTTCGGGTCGTCATTTCAATTCATTCCGTCGCGGCCGCGCCGGCCACATCCTCGCTTGGCGCCCCGAGGTTGTAGCGACGAAAATGCCCGGCACAAGGCCGGGCATGACGACTTGATTGATGGCAGCCGCGACGCGACGACGCTTCTTGCGTCAGGCGTGATACTGGCCGCCGTTCACGGTCAAGGTCGAGCCGGTGATGAAGCCGGCATCGTCGGCCGCGAGGAACACCACCGCGCGCGCGATCTCTTCCGGCTCGCCGAGCCGGGCGACCGGGATCTGCGGGATCACGTTCTTCTCGAGCACGTCCTTCGGCACCGCCTGCACCATTTCGGTGTTGATGTAGCCCGGGCAGATCACGTTGACGGTGATGCCGCCCTTCGCGTTCTCCAGCGCGAGCGCCTTGGTGAAGCCGATATCGCCGGCCTTTGCCGCCGAGTAGTTGACCTGACCGAACTGGCCCTTCTGGCCGTTGATCGAGGAGATCGAGATGACGCGGCCGAACTTGCGGGCGCGCATGCCCTCGATCACCTGGCGCGTCATGTTGAACAGCGAGCCGAGGTTGGTATTGATGACGGCATTCCACTGCTCGACCGTCATCTTGTGGAATGCGGTGTCCTTGGTGATGCCGGCATTGTTGACCAGCACATCGACCGGGCCGAGATCGGCCTCGACCTGCTTCACGCCGGCCGCGCAGGCGTCGAACGAGGCGACGTCCCACTTGTAGACGGGAATGCCGGTTTCCGCCTTGAACTTCTCCGCCGCGGCGTCATTGCCGGCGTAGCTTGCCGCCACCTTGTAGCCCGCCGCTTTCAGCGCCTTGCTGATCGCAGCTCCTATGCCCCGCGTCCCGCCCGTCACCAATGCAACACGTGCCATGTCCGTCTCCTCCTTGGCCGTCTTTTATAACCGGATCACTCCGGCCTACGCACTCACTCAACAAAGCGCGATGGGATTAGGCTCAATCGTCATCGCGCTTTAGCTCCCTTCATTTTGAGCAGGATCTCCGCACAAACGCGCTCCGCGTTTGTCGCGAGGGAAAACCGCTTTCACGGTTTTCCGGATCATGCTCTCGAAACAAAAATGCCCGGCGCAAAGCCGGGCATCTTTTCTATCAGCTCGCGCCGCGGTTGACAGATGATCTTTTCATCACCTAACCGACCTCGCTGCCTCTTGTTCAGTCGCGTGCAACGCACATGGCGATGCCCATGCCGCCGCCGATGCACAGCGTCGCGAGGCCCTTCTTGGCATCGCGCTTCTGCATCTCGTGCAGCAGCGTCACAAGGACGCGGGCGCCCGACGCGCCGACCGGATGGCCGATCGCGATCGCACCGCCATTGACGTTGACCTTGGCCGGATCCCAGCCGAGATCCTTGTTGACGGCGCAGGCCTGCGCGGCGAACGCCTCGTTGGCCTCGATCAGGTCGAGGTCGGCAATGTTCCAGCCGGCCTTCTTCAGCGCGGCGCGCGAGGCGGGGATCGGCCCGGTGCCCATGATCTTCGGATCGACGCCGGCCTGGCCCCACGAGACGATGCGGGCGAGCACCTTCTTGCCCTGCTTGGCGGCTTCCTTGGCGGTCATCAGCACGACGGCGGCAGCGCCGTCATTGATGCCCGACGCGTTGCCGGCGGTCACGGTGCCGTCCTTCTCGAACGCAGCACGGAGCTTGGCCATCGCGTCGAGCGTGGCGCCATGGCGCGGATACTCGTCGCTGTCGACCACGATGTCGCCCTTGCGGGACTTGATGGTAACCGGGACGATCTCGTCCTTGAACTTGCCGGCCTTCTGCGCCGCCTCGGCCTTGTTCTGCGAGCCGACCGCGAACTCGTCCTGCTGCGTGCGGGTGATCTGGTACTGCTTGGCGACGTTCTCGGCCGTGTTGCCCATGTGGTAGCCGTTGAAGGCGTCCCACAGGCCGTCCTTGATCATGGTGTCGATCAGTTCGAGGCCGCCCATCTTGACGCCGCCGCGCAGATATTGCGCGTGCGGGGCCATGCTCATGGATTCCTGGCCGCCCGCGACGACGATCGAGGAATCGCCGTTGAGCAGGGCCTGGTAGCCGAGCGCCACCGTGCGCAGGCCCGAGCCGCAGAGCTGATTGACGCCCCAGGCCGGGCTTTCCACCGGGATGCCGGCCGCGATCGAGGCCTGGCGGGCCGGGTTCTGGCCCTGCGCGGCGGTGAGGATCTGGCCCATGATGACTTCGGAGACCTGGCCCCCCTCGACACCGGCACGCTCCAGCGCGGCCTTGATGGCGATCGCGCCGAGATCGTGGGCCGGCGTGGTCGCGAACGCGCCGTTGAAGCTGCCGACGGGGGTGCGGGCGGCGCTGACGATGACGACATCGTCTGACATGGACATCTCCTATGGGTTGTAGCTGGGTTTCTCGACGGCGGTCGGCCGGTTTGGCGGGCCTGTCTCTTAATGACTATCCTGTAAATCTCATTGAGGCATGTCAATCAGACTGTCGCGCAAATCGCGCCGCGGCGCACTCAAAATGACGCTCTTGGCACATTCCTGAGCAAATCCTATGCTTTGGAATTAACCGCAAAGCACAAAACTGTAGCCGAACCGCTTTGAAAATGCTTACCTTTGCTGCGATGCGTTGCATTTAGCCCTGCGGCGATGCCGTCGGGTTCCAGGTTCTTCGGTGTTGAAGTGAGAGCCCATGGCAAAATCTGAACAACCGACCACGATCAAGAAATACGCGAACCGGCGGCTCTATAATACCGGTACGAGCACCTATGTGACGCTCGAGGATCTCGCGGCGATGGTGAAGGAAGGCGAGGATTTCCTCGTCTATGACGCGAAGACCGGCGACGACATCACCCGCTCCGTGCTCGCGCAGATCATCTTCGAGCAGGAAAACAAGGCCGGGCAGAACCTGCTGCCGACCACCTTCCTGCGGCAGCTGATCCGCTTCTACGGCGACAGCATGCAGATGGTGGTGCCGAAATATCTCGAACAGTCGATCGAGACGCTGACCAAGGAACAGGAGAAATTCCGCAAGCAGATCGCGGGCGCCCTGAGCGGTACGCCGTTTGCTCCCCTGGAAGAGCAGGTCCGCCGCAACATGGAGCTGTTCCAGCAGACCTTCTCGATGTTCAAGCCGTTCGTGCCGCAGCGCGGCGGCACCGAGACCGAGAAGGTGCCGGAGCCGACACCTGACGACGGCAACATCGATGACCTGCGCCGCCAGATGAAGGACATGCAGGAACGCCTCGAGCGCATGTCGCAGCCGGCGAAGAAGGACGAGTAGGTTCTTCGGCGCCGGTATCGCCTGACTCGCCCAGGGCGATCCGCAAGCCTGCACGATTCCTCAACGCAGCTTGCAGCCCCGCAAGCCCGGATTGCCGCGCAGCAATCGCATCACCTGCGACGCACTGCGCATCGCACGCTAGAGAGATTGCCTACGATAGAAGGCAATCCGAATGACCATCCAGCTTTACGGCTTCTGGCGCTCCAATGCGGCATTCCGCGTCCGGGTCGCGCTGGCGCTGAAGAATCTCGCGTTCGAGGAAATCGACATCGACATTCTCTCCGGACGCCAGTTCGACCCGGGCTTCGCGGAAGTGAACCCGGGACACGCCGTCCCGACGTTGGTTCACGACGGTCATCGGATCTCACAATCGGCAGCGATCATCGAATATCTCGACGAGGTCCATCCGGAGCCGCGCCTGCTGCCGGCCGATCCGCGCGAGCGGGCGCATGCGCGGTCGCTGGCGATGGTGCTGGCCGCCGACGCGCATCCGCTGACCGTCCCGCGCGTCCGCAAATATCTCGGTCAGGCGCTCGGCGCCGACAAGGCCGCCATCGAGTCCTGGTGCAGGCATTGGACCACCGACGGGCTCTCGACCTACGAGCGCCTGCTGGCGCGACGTCCGCCCGCCCCCTTCGCGTTGGGAACGACGCCGACAATCGCCGACATCAGCATTGCCGGCCAGGTCGCGCTGGCCGACGTCTATCGCATGGACCTTGCGACGTTTCCCGAGGTGGCGGCGCTGGCGAAACGATGCTTTGCGCTGCCGGCCTTCGCCGATGCGCATCCGTTTCGGCAACCCGGCTACAAGGCGTCAGGCGAGGCTCGCTAGAGCGCAGGCCGATAGCGCGAGCGTCCTTCGAGCAGGTGGCGGCGGGCCGTCAGCCCCTGCCCCACGACGTCGAAGAAGGCGCGGACGCGCGCAGTGTTGCGCAGGTCGCGATGGGTGATCAGCCAGAGTTCGCGCGTCAGCGCCGCTTCCGGCATCGACACGCTCTCGATATCGGTCTCGGGATCGCCGAGATAGCAGGGCAGCAACGCCATGCCGATGCCGGCCTTCACCGCCATCATCTGGTTGATCAGGCTGCTCGACCGGTAGACGATCTGATCGTTCGGCACCGTTTCGGTGAGCCAGCTCGCCGCGGCCGCGACTGCCGAACTGTCCCAGCCGACAAAACGATGTCCCGCGAACGGCGCAGCGCTGAGCCCGCCGTGGCCGGCCAGATAGCGCGGGCTCGCGTAAAGCGCCCACGCCGTCTCGGCGATCTGCCGCCCGAACAGGTCGCCCTCCGCCGGGCGCGTCGCGCGGATGGCGATGTCGGCCTCCCGCCGCAGCAGGTCGAGCTGCCGGTTGTCGACGAGCAGCTCGACCGTGATCCCCTGATGCCTTGCCCTGAACTCGGCGAGCAGGTCGTTGAGGATGCGGTAGGCCAGGGATTCCGAGCAGGTGATGCGCAGGTTTCCGGACAGACGGGAATCCCGGCCGGTGATGTCGCGGTCGAGCGCCAGGGCCTCCGCCTCCATGCGCTCGGCGGCGAGCAGCATACGGTCTCCCGCGTCGGTCGGCACATAGGCGCCGCCGTTGCGCTCGAACAGCTGGACCTCGAACTTCGCCTCCAGCGCGTTGAGCCAGCGAAAGATCGTGGAGTGGTCGTTGCCGAGCTCCTTGGCAGCGCCCTTCAGCGAGCCGGTCCGGCTGATCGCCAGGATCAGCCGAAAGTCGTTCCAGTCCATATCCGCCTGCTCTCCGGACAGCCCAGCGGCGCAACTCGTGCGCACCTGCGGCGGCGGATATGGGGTGCGGAGCCTGCGGTCAATGTGACGCGCCGCGGACCAGCTATGACGGCGGATGCTGCGGCCTGCCGCTTCAGCCCGCGGCCGGTACCGGCTTCTCCGCGGCTTCGTTCCACGGCCGGTCGGGCGAGGCGAGGCCGATCAGGCGCCCCTGGATGAAGTCGCAGCCCCATTCGCGCAGCATCGCGGCGGCTTCCTCGTCCTGCACCCATTCGGCGACAGTCTTGATCTCGAGCCGCCGTGCGAGATCGATCAGCGTCTGCACGAAGGCGCGGTCGTCGGCCGAACGCACGATGTTCTGCACGAAGGCGCCGTCGATCTTGACGATATCGACGCCGAGCTTGCGCAGATTGCGGAACGAGGTGTAGCCGGCGCCGAAATCGTCGATCGCGATCCGGCTGCCGAAATTTTTCAGCCGCGTGACGAAGCCGCGGACGTCGTCGATATCCTGGATCGCGACGGTCTCGGTGATCTCGACGATCAGCCGCTCGCCGACGCCCGGATGCGCGCGCATCAGCGATTCGATGGTGGCCCACCAGTCCGGATCCATCGTGGTGTCCGGCGAGATGTTGAGGCTGAGCTGCACGCCCGGCGCCGCGGCGAGTTCGGCGATCGCAAGCTCCAGCACGCGGTGATCGACCAGCCGGATCAGGCCGAGCCGCTCGGCGACCGGCACGATGTCGGGCGCGAGCAGCGCGCGGCCGTCGTCCTGCTCCATGCGGACCAGGCACTCGTAGAACGAAGGCTGCCGCGAGCGCGCATCGACCACCGGCTCGAAGCCGATCACGATGCGGCGCTCGTTCAGCGCGGTGACGATCTCGTCGGTGACGCGGATGTTGACGCGGCGCTGCGCGTCGCGCTCGACATTCGGCTTCCACAGCGCGAACGACCCGGCGCGGCGGCTCTTGGCGGCGTCCAGCGTCTCCTGGGCGCGATTGACCGCCTCCTCCGCCGACTTCGCATGGCGCGGGATGGTGACGGCGCCGATCGATGCGGTCACCGACACCGGACCGGACCTGGTCGGCACCACTTCGTCGCGCACCGCGGCGAGGAAGCGCTCGGCGGCGACGTTGGTGTCGTCGACGGTGCAATTGCGCAGGATCAGGCCGAACTTGTTGCCGGAGAAGCGGCCGAGCATGTCGCCGCTGCGCAGCCGGGCACGAATCCGCTTCGCCACCTCGGCGATGACGGCGTCCGCAACGTCGAAGCCGAAGGCGTCGTTGACCCGCGCCAGATGATCGATGCCGATCAGCATGAAGGCGCAGGCGGTGCGGAAGCGCGCGCACTCCTCCACGGTCTCCGCGAGCGAGGCGATCAGATAAGTCCGGTTGAGCTCGTTGGTCAGCGGATCGTGCCGCGACAGTTTCAACAGCTGCTCGTCGCGGGCGTGCCGTTCATTGTTGATGCGGACGACGCCCTGCACGCGCGCCGGCCTGCCGTCGGCACCGGGAAACCAGCAGCCGATCTCCTCGATCCAGATTACCGGCGCCGAGGTGACGGCCCGCACGCCATATTCGATCCGGTAGGGAACGCCCTCGCCGCCCCGCGCCGGTCCGGTCTGGCCGAGCGCATCCGTGCGAACGGAGCGCGAGGGCTCGATCAGCTTTGCGAGCTCGCCACCGCTGGCGAGCGCGGCAACGGGGATATCCGGGAAGACCGTCGCCGCATTGTCACTCCAGGCCATCGCATCGTTCGCCAGGTCCCAGGCGAATGTCGCTTGGCCGAGCGAGTCGAGGATGCTGGCAGCTGGCGGGACAGGGAGCATCGACTATGTCTCGATTTGGGACGGCACCCGGTGATTCTACACACCCTCAAGATAGTGGTTCCGGTGAATCCAACGCTAGGAGAACTTGATAAATAATCTGGAAACCACGTTTTCGACTGCCGCGGAACGAACTGGGGATGGCGGGCATGACCCTTGCCATGAGGGTGTTGCAGCGGGACGCAACGTCCCAAATGATGACGCTCCAACGGGTCGCAGGCGATGCGCGAGTTCGATCAATCAGAGGTCCTGAACGGTGAGTTCACCGACACGGCCCCGGCGACCGGCACGGCCCTGGTGCCGCTGGCCGCGATCACCCATTGGGCGCCCAAGATCCCCCTTGCGCATGCCGATCCGTCGTTTGTGGCCCACCTGATCGCAACCGCTGCGCACGAGCCGCAGACCTGCGGGCTGCGGCGTGGGTCATTGGCCGACGCGCAGAGCGCCTACGGTCCGCATGTCGACGAGCGCCGCAGTGTCGCGCGGCGGACCCGGCAAATCATCTAGTCCATCATCTCGATGTCAGCGGGCCTTGACGGGCCGGTTGCCGTGGCTGTCCTGCGGCACGCCGCGGCGCAGCGACATGTGGGAATGGATGCCGAGCCAGCGCCCGTCGGCCTGACGCGCGAGAATGATCGTCGCCCGCCCCGGACGATCGAAGCGGCTGCCGTCCGCATGGAAGCCGGTGCTCGTCCACGGCGTGATCACCGTCGCCATGCCGCCGTCGGCGCTGACCAGCACTTTCGTATGTTCGAGATCGAAGGCGAAATCCGCGGTGCGGGGCCAGACATTGTCCCATTGCATCTCGGTCCAGCGGGTGCGGCCGTGGATCAGTTCCTGATAGGTGCCGAACGAGATGATGTCCGAATGCCAGAACGGTCGGGCCGCCGCATAGTCGACCGCCCTGACGCAGGCGGCGAACCGTTCGAGCCAGTCGAAGATCGATCGAGTGGTCGTCGAATCGGCGATCGGAAGGGCCGTCTCTCCGGTCATGATCGACCTCGATAACGCTCTAGCGTTGCGGCGTGTCCGGCGATGGCGGCCCGCCGGGCTGCAAATCCGGCGAGGTGACGGTCGGCTTGGGCGTGGATTGATCGGCCAGCACGGATTCCGCAACTGAGGTCGCTGGCGGGACCGGCGCGGCGGGCGCCGGTGCGACGACGGGTGCAGGCGCGGGCCGCGGCGGCGCAGGATCCACTGCAGGCGCGGGCCGCGGCGTCTCGACCGCTGCGGGCTGCGGCTTGCTGACCGGCGCAGGCGCCGGTGCCGCGACCACCGCACGGCGGCGGGTGTGTAGCGCAATTCCGGAAATGAAATCGACCAGCGCCAGCAGCGTGAGCAGGCAATAGGTCGAGTTGCCGAATTTCGGCCAGAGCACGAATTCGGCGGCGGCCGCGCCGAACACGATCAACGACAGCAGATGATCGGTGAGGTATTTCGCGCCGGGGCGCGCGCCCTTGATGACCTCGAGCAGCAACAGCAGCACGCCGGCAGCGAGCAGCATGTCACTGAGCGTGATCTGCCACACTTCGCCCGACAGCAGTGTCAGCCTGATCAGCGGGTCCGTGAAGGACACGCCGGGCATCAGGAAGGCGATGATGTTGTAGACCGCGAGCGGAACGAGCAGCAGCGGAAAACCGACCATCGGGGCTTGCGCCTTATTCAGGGAGAACCAGCAACGCGGCGATGCTCATTGGCTTCGCCGCGGACGCGCCCGTGTTGACCGCACTCGTTGGCCGAATTCAGGCGCAGCGCTGCATCACTGCAGCGCGACCGCCGAAGGTCCGATCAGGACTCTTTCTTGGCCTTCAGGACCTGGCGGCCCTTGTACATGCCGGTCTTCAGGTCGAGGTGGTGCGGACGGCGCAGCTCGCCGGAGTCCTTGTCCTCGACATAGGTCGGGGTCTTGATCGCATCGGCCGAACGGCGCATGCCACGGCGCGACGGCGAGGTTTTTCTTCTGGGAACGGCCATGACGGTGTCCTCTAGGGTGTTGCGGAGGCATCGTCCGAAATGCGGACGGGCTCAGCGCTTCGAAGCGCAAGCTGCGATGCCGGTAAGGCCGCGCTTATAGAGGAAGGTACCGCGTAAATCTAGGCCCGCAGACAGCAAAATCCGCCCGAAATCGCGCTCAAGAACCGCGATTTTCGTGCCAGCAGCGCGTCACCGAGTTGGCCCGGGCCATATAGGTCCCGGACAGCCTGCGGACCCCCGGACCCGGGTTCCGGGCACTCCTTTTGACCGGATTCGGCAGGATCGCCGCCAAAAGCGCCGCCTCCCGGGGTGATAGTTCGGCCGCTGACCGGCCGAAGGCATATTGGGCGCCGGCTTCGGCGCCGAACTGCCCGGATGGACCCATTTCCGCGATGTTGAGGTAGATTTCCAGGATCCGCTGTTTCGGAAGCACGAAATCGATCCAGAGTGCCAGCGGCAGTTCCAGCCCCTTGCGGATCACGCTGCGGCCGGGCCACAGGAACAGGTTCTTGGCCACTTGTTGGGTGATGGTCGAGCCGCCGCGGGCCGCCTCACCGTCCCCGGCGTCGTCGATCACCTCGCGCAGCGCACCCCAATCGACGCCCCGGTGCTTGCAGAAATGGGCATCCTCCGAGCCGACCACGGACCGCGGCAGATAGGGCGACATGGCGCCGAAATCGATCCAATGCCGGGTTACCGCGGCCCCTCGCAGGGTCCGCCACGCCATCAGGGCCGAAACTGGCTGACCGGTGCGGTAGAACGGCGTCACCAGATAGGGCAGCAACAGCAAGGCCAGCAAAAGCAGCAATAAAATCCGGACAATGCGCAAAGCTGGGGTTTCCGGGGAGGAGCTTTCCAGGGAGGATTTTGCACCCGCCCGCCAGAACACGGCCGGCGCTATCAGACGTCTGCGGGATAATTCACGGTTTTTCCAGCACTTTTAAGGCGCAATCCATCGCAGGGCGGGAATTGACGAAGCCGATCCCATCAACGATTGTCCGGCCGAAAATCGATCTGGAGCAATTCTTAGATGACGACCGGTACTGCAGAGTTTTCCAAGCGGCTGGACCAGACCGCGGAGGATACCGAAGCCCTGCTCGCCAAACTGCTGTCCGATGCGCCCGAGAGCGACGAGATCGCGCGCCCGAAGCGTCTGATCGAGGCCATGCGCTATTCGAGCCTCGGCGGCGGCAAGCGGCTGCGGCCGTTCCTCGCGGTCGAGAGCGCCGCGGTGTTCGGCATCCCGCGCGAGTCGGCCCTGCTGGTCGGCGCAGCCCTTGAATGCATCCACTGCTATTCGCTGATCCATGACGATCTGCCGGCGATGGACAATTCCGATCTGCGCCGCGGTCGCCCGACCCTGCACAAGGCCTATGACGATGCCACCGCGATCCTCGCCGGAGACGCGCTGCTGACGATTGCCTTCGACATCATCACCCGCGATGCGATCCACAAGGACGCCCAGGTGCGCCTGCTCTTGACCCGCGCGCTGGCGCGCGCCTCCGGCATCGGCGGCATGGCCGGCGGCCAGATCCTCGATCTCGCGGGCGAAGGCCGCTTCGGCGACCGCGAGCCGGTCGACGTCGCGCGCGTGCAACAGATGAAGACCGGCGCGCTGCTCCGCTTCGGCTGCATCGCCGGCGCGATCCTCGGCCAGGCCTCGCAGAAGGAATACCGGGCGCTCGACGATTACGGCAAAGCGCTCGGCGAAGCCTTCCAGATCGCCGACGATCTGCTCGACGTCGAGGGCGACGCCGCCGCGCTGGGCAAGCCGGCAGGTGCTGACGCCGTGCTCGGCAAGACCACCTTCGTCACCCAGCTCGGCATCGACGGTGCCAAGCAGCGGGTGCGCGACCTGCTGGCGCGCGCCGACGCCGCGCTGTCGGTGTTCGGCGATCGGGGCGACGTGCTGCGCGCGGCCGCCCGCTTCGTCGCCGAGCGCAAGAACTAGCCGAAAGCAAAGCGCGAAATGAACAAGGAGCTCGACGACCGCCTTGTTCGTTTCCGCAAGCTGCCGATGCCGGTCCGCGTGGTGGTGGGCCGGCCGCGGACCTTCGTCTCGATCGCGCTCGGCATCGCCGTCGCGCTGCTGATCCCGGGCCCGATGCGCCTCGTCACGCGCATGCTCGCCGGCTGGGACGCCTTCGCCGCGCTCTATCTCGTGCTCGCCTATGCGATGATGCTGCGCTGTGGCGTCGCCCACATCAAGCGCAGCGCCATATTGCAGGACGACGGCCGCTTCCTGATCCTGCTGCTGACCGCGTTCGGCGCACTGGCGAGCCTCCTGGCCATCGTGTTCGAACTCGGCGCATCCAAGGGCAGCGCGGCTGGCCTCGCGGTGGCCATCGCCACCATCACGCTGTCATGGGCGGTGGTCCACACCGCATTCGCGCTGCATTACGCCCACGAGTTCTACCGCGGCAAGACGCCCGGCGGATTGCAGTTCCCGAGCGGCGATGAGCATACCGACGCCGATTACTGGGACTTCGTCTATTTCTCGTTCGTGATCGGCATGACCGCGCAGGTCTCCGACGTCGGCATCACCGACAAGATCATCCGCCGCACCGCCACCGTGCATGGCATCATCTCGTTCGTGTTCAACACCGCGCTGCTGGCCCTGATGGTGAACATCGCAGCGAGCCTGATCTAGCTGCCGAACACTAGTTGCAGACCTCGACATTGCCGGTGTTGCCGCCGGGGCCGCCGCCGCCGCGGTACTCGAGATGGCAGCCGCGCCTGACCGGGCGGCACAGATAGGCGTCGCACATGATCTGGCCGCTGCCGCCGCCCTCCGCCCTGGCACGGCCCTGCGGGCGCGGAATTTCCGCTGCCGGAACCTGCGGCTCGCGCTGCGGGTGGAAGGCGCGTTCGCGGTCACGGCGCGACGGGCGCTCGTCGCCGTCGCGCTTGGCGACCGGCTTCCGGTCGCGCCGCTTCTCGCATTCGTTGTCGTCGTTGAGGAACGAGCCCTCGGCGCACACGATCCGCGTGCAGCGATCGCCGTCGGCCTTGTAGCCGTGCTCGCAGAGCAGCGGACAGACGCGGGACTGCTTCAGCTTGACGGCATCGAGGGTATCGACGCTCGCGGTCTTGATGTCGAGCTTGGTGCCGGCATAGCGGTTGAACAGCGTCAGCGAGCGCTGCGAGGCGGCGTTCCAGTCGCCATCGACGGCGCCGGTCAGACAGCCGACGCGGCGCAATTCGGTCTGCACCGATTTGACGACATCGGCCTCGGGCGATCCGGGGGCCAACGCGGCCACCGTCGTGGTCTTCTCGGGTGAAGCCGGTGGGGCTGGCGGTGCGGCCGCCGCGGGCGTTGCCGCTTGATCGGTTGGCGCCTTGTTGGCTGCGGCACGATCGGCCAACGCCGAGTCCGCCTGGCGCTTCTGCTCGGCGGCCGCGGCCTGCTCTTGCGCGACTTGCTTGGCCCGTTCCGCGGCGAGACGCGCGGCTTCGGCGGCCTTCGCATCGGCCTCGGCCTTGGCCTGCTGCGCCTTCTGCGCGCCCTCGGCGGCGAGACGGGCGCGCTCCTGTTCGGCCAGACGCGCCTTCTCGGTGGCTGCGATACGCGCGTCCTCGGCGGTGAACTTCTCCAGCTGTAACCTCGCGAGGTTGGCGTAGTAGCCGCTCGGATATTGGGCGAGGAAGGCGTTCATCGCGCTCTTGTTGCCGATCTGCAACGCCAGCTCGTAGTCGCGACGGGCCTCGGACTGCGGTGTCGGGGCTGGCGCAATTGGCGCGGCAGCGGCGGCGGGCGCCGGCTTGGCCGGTGCCGGCACCAGCGGCACGTCCTCACCGCCGAGCGAACCGTAGACGAACGGCTCCTGGCGATTGTTGGTGGTCTTCAGCACCTCGTCGCGGACGTAGCCGAAGGCGCGGCGGACATCGAGACCGGGGGTCGGCAGGAATTTCGACAGCGCGATCGTGAACGGGCTGTTCTTGCCGTCGCCGTCGGCCGCGGTCGAGCCCGCCTTAGCCGAATAGGCGATCAGCACGTTCGGACTGGTCGGCTCGACCTTGGCCAGGCCCTGCCCGATCGCCCGGGTCGCCAGCGTCCGCTTCATGGTCTTGGCAAACGGATTGTCGCGGCAGGCATCGAGGATCACCAGCCGCAGTCGCCGCGCCGGCTCGATCGCGACCAGGATGCGGTCGAGCGAAAACGCCTCGTCATAGACGTCGGTATCGCGCTCCAGCCGGGCGTCGACCGGGATCAGGTAATTGGCGCCGTCCACCTCGATGCCGTGGCCGGCATAATAGACCAGCGCGATATCGGCATCGCGGGCGAGGTCGGCGAATTCGCGCAGCGCGCGGCGGGTTTCGACGGCCGGCAGGTCCTTGCGGAAATCGACCACGTCGAAGCCGGCGTTCTTCAGCGTCGTGGCCATCACCGAGGCATCGTTGACCGGGTTGGCCAGCGCCGCGGTGTTGCGATAGGCCGAATTGCCGAGCACCAAGGCCACGCGCTTCTCGGCGAAGGCGGGCTGGCTGACGATCAGCAGCAAGGCTGCGACGGCGAGCAGCAATCGATTCAATTTCGAGAATCCAAACCCGTTCATGGCGACACTCTGGCCGTTTCCAAAGCCGCGTTGCGATGGAATCGGAACGAGGCTCTAGCTTTCTGTTTGACGCGTTTCTCCACGCGAACCGATATCCGCTCGAAAACGCTCCAGCATGCAGGTCCGTTTATCAGAAGCAAGCGGGACGCCTTGTGAGGCGCCTCACGGTCCGCGACAGATTGACCCTGCCATCCTGACTGTTAGTCGGCGAAACCGACCGCCGGTTCGGGTTTGGCTGGTCACGCGATTTCGTGGCACCATCACGCCAACAAGAACAGAACGACGGAGGACATGATGCAGGGCACAAGCGCGGCGGTTCCACTCGCCAGGGCCGGCGAGGTCCGCAGCACAGCGCGAGCCCTCCTCGCCGTCGCGCTGCTGGCCGGCTGCGCCGCGGGCTGCGGCCTGGTCGACGCCGTGTTCGATGGCTTCAAGCACGCCAAGGCCGTGGAGAACGATGTGGTCGCGATGGTCGGGGTCAAACCGGCGGTCGGGTTCAACTGGCACAATGGCCGGCTCACGTCGGTAACCGTTACCTTCCCCAGCCTGCTGCAGGACAAGCCATTGCACGAACTCGCCGACGCCGCGCGCGCTGCGGTCGGCAAGGAGTTCAAGCAGCGCGCCGACGACGTCGTGCTCGCCTTCTCGCTGGGGCCGTCCGAGACGTCAGCAGCACAGGCGGACCCAGCTCAGGGCAAGAACTTGCCTTGAGCGGATTTATTCCCCGCTCTGAGTCACATGCTCCTGATATTGCGGCAGGTCGTCGCGTATCTCGTACCAGGGCGCCTTGGAGCTGACGAAGATATGCGCGGTCGGCCGGATCGTCGGCGCATCGCACAGCGTGCCCATCGTGACATGGACATAGGCGCCGTTGCGGACCTGCGAATACAGCAACGACCCGCAGCGGCCGCAATGCGCGTCGTGGGTGAGCTCGTCGCCGTAGATCAAAAGACCCTCGGCGCCGCTGGTGACGGTGAATTTTTCGCGCGCGATTCCCGCGAACGGCTTGAACGCCGATCCCGTGGTGCGCCGGCAGTTCGAGCAGTGACAATTCAGCGCATAGCCGAACGCGTCGGCTACCTCGTAGCGTACGTCGCGGCAGAAGCATTCGCCGGTCAGGATGCGAACGTTCGAATTTTCAGATGCGGTCACAACTCACTCCTCACGCGGAATTTTATCGCCGGCCATGGCGTAATCTGGCGGTTCATGGCTAAATCCCAAAGCCCTTTCCGTTCCGATTGAATTGGAACGGGGGCTCCAGATTCTCGTTTTGACGCGTTTTCTTCACGCGAACTGGTACCCACTTCGCTCGAAAGCGCTCTCGTAGTTCAAATCCTGCCGGGAGGACTAACCAATGAGTCAGGAACGATCCAGCGTCGAAAGCGTCGTGCAGACCTATTTCGACGGCCTCTACGAGAGCGATGCCGACAAGCTCGCGACGGCCTTTCATCCCAGCGCCGACCTGCGCTGGGTGGACAAGGGCGAGCTGAAAGTCCTCAGCGTGCCGGACTGGCTCGCTCTGGTGCGCAAGCGGCCGTCGGCGAAGGCCGAGGGCAAGCCGCGCGAGGACTTCATCGTCACCATCGACCGTTCCGACGACAACACCGCGTTCATCAAGGTGCGCTGCCAGCTGCCGCCGCGCTATTTCACCGACTACCTTGTCGCGATGAAGCTCGCCGATGGCTGGCAGATCGTCTCGAAATCCTACCGCTTCGACGTGCGGGATTGACCGGGCCGCCCACCGCATCCCTGCGACGGCTTTGTGACGCGCTTCAGCGGTCCGGCTCCCGCCGGACCGCATTGACTGGCGCTGGTTTCCGGGCGAATTGAGCCCATTATGGAAGCCAAGTTTCAGATCTTTCTCACCTTGCTCGGCGTGCTGGCAGGAACCGCCCTGGTTGCACGGCGGACCGATATCGCGCCCGCGATCCTGCTGCTGCTGGTCGGCATCGTGCTCGCCTTCGTGCCGGGCATGCCGTCGCTGGAACTGCCGCCCGAGCTGGTGCTTCTGGTGGTGCTGCCGCCGCTGATCTATTCGGCGAGCGTCGCGATGAGCTGGCGCGAGTTCAAGGCCAATCTGCGGCCGATCATCCTGCTGTCGGTCGGCTGCGTGATCTTCACCGCCTTCATGGTCGCGGCCGCGACCCACTATCTGATCGGCCTGCCCTGGAGCATCGGCTTCCTGCTAGGCGCGATCGTGGCGCCGCCCGACGTGGTGGCGCCGCTGGCGATCGCACGCAAGCTCGGCATGCCCCGCCGCATCCTCGTGGTGCTCGAGGGCGAAGGGCTCGCCAATGACGCCACCGCACTGATCCTCTACCGCTTCGCGCTCGCCGCCATCACCACCGGGCTGTTCTCGCTGCCGAAGGCGACCGGCACATTCTTCGTCATCGTTGCCGGCGAGATCGCGTTCGGCACCGCGGTCGGCTGGCTCAGCCTGCGTGCCCGCCGTCGCGCCAGGGACCCGCAGGTCGAGATCACGCTGTCGCTGATCACGCCCTATCTCGCCTACTGGATCCCCGAGCATTTCGGCGGCAGCGGCGTGATCGCAACCGTCGCCTGCGGGCTCTATATGAGCTGGAACGGGCCGCTGCTGATCTCGGCCGCGACCCGTCTGCAGGGCATCTTCTTCTGGGACCTGATCATCTATCTGATCGAGGGCCTGCTGTTCCTCCTAACCGGCTTCCAGATGCGCTCGCTGTACGAGAAGTCGAAGGCGTTCCCGCTGCATGACATCCTGGCCGTCACCGCGCTGGTCGCCGTGATCGTGATCGTCGCGCGCTTCCTCTGGGTGTTCCCCGGCACCTATCTGCCGCGCTGGATCAGCGCCCGCATGCGCGCACGCGATCCGCTGCCGTCATGGCGGGCGGTGTTCGTGGTCGCCTTCACCGGCGTGCGCGGCGCGGTCTCGCTCGCCGCGGCACTTGCGCTGCCGTTGACATTGCCAAGCGGCGAGGCCTTCCCGTATCGCGACCTGATCCTGTTCGTGGCCTTCGGCGTGATCTTCGTGACGCTGGTCGGCCTCGGTCTTACCCTGCCGCCGGTGGTGCACTGGCTCGGCCTTGCCAAGGACGGGCGCAGCGAGCACATTGCCGAGCACGAGCAGGAGATCGAGGCGCGGCGCGAGGCGCTGAACGCCGCGCTGAAGTCGCTCGAAGCCATCACCGACGATCGCGAGCTCTCCGACGAGGTCGTCAAGGTGCTGCGCTCGCGCCATGAGATCCGCATCAACCAGCTGCCCGACACGCTCGATCCCGACAAGCACGACGTCTCCGCCACCGGCACCGCGCTGACGCGGGAGCTGATCTCCTCCGAACGCAAGTTCATCCACATGCTGCTGCGCGACGGCAAGATCACCGACGAGACCAGACGGCGCATCGAGCGCGATCTCGACCTCGAGGAGGCCAGCCTGTCCAATCGCGAGTATCGCAGGATTCCGTTGTAGCCCCGGATATCTCCCCACGTCGCCCCGGCGAAGGCCGCGACGACAGCAATAGCTACTCCGCCGCGGCGTGCTGCCCGGGACCGCCGACGAAGCCTGCGGGATCGCCGAACCGCTCGATCATCACGGCGGTGAGGTCCTTGGTCTTGCTGGTGACGCAGGCGCCGGATCGCACGGTGTAGCGATCCTGGTGCGCGGCGTGCGGCGGCGCCTCGCCCTTTTGCAGCGCTCGGGCCGCCTCCATCACCAGCTTGCGGAAATGCATGATGCCGAGATCGGTCGGGCCGAGATGCTCGCGGGTGCGGTCGGCGATCGGGCCTTGGCTGTCCTGCACCGCGGCGTCCTGCTCGGAGACGCCCTTGATCCCGGTGTAGCTCCTGGTTCGCTGCAGCTTGCGGTCGATCAGATAGTCGTTGGCCTTGTTGCGCAGCGGCACGTAGTTCTCGTCGACCACAGCCATCACGCCGTTGCCGTTGACGTACCCCTCCCGCTCGGCGTCGGTCAGCGGGCGGTCGGGATTCCACGCATAGGTGTAGATCCAGCAATTGGTGTCGGTCACCGGCACGAAGGTCTGGCCGAACATGTTCTCGCCCGGCATCGAGCTCGGCGCGTAGCTGTGGAACGGCATCAGGAACTGGGCGATGCGCCAGTAGATGTCGTCGCTGCCGGTGAGCCGTCCGCCGGCGACCGTGAGGCCGGCGTCATGCGGATTGATCTTGATCACCGGGCGCGGATCCTCGGCGATCCAGCGCATGTGGTCGGTCGCGACCCGCGTCAGCGGATTGACGAAATGCTTCTTGATGTCGAGGATCTCGTTCTCCTCCTTCTCGAAGGAGAGATGCGCGAAGGTGAAATGCGCGGTGTCGATCGAACCTTCCACCGCCTGAACCCAATTGCAGTCCTGCCATTTCTTGGTGACGAAGCGGTGCGAGGCCGGCAGCAGCGCCATCTCCAGCGCCGGCAATTCGGGCATCTGATCGGCCGGACCCATATAGGCCCAGATCATGTCACCCCATTCGCGCACCGGGTAGGACTTGATGCGGATCAGGTCCTTGGCGTTGAGATCCGGGTAGGACGTCGGCATGTCGACGCAGCGGCCGTCGGTATCGAACTTCCAGCCGTGATAGACGCAGCGGATGCCGCATTCCTCGTTGCGGCCGAGCCAGAGATTGGCGCCGCGATGCGGGCAATATTGGTCGATGATGCCGACCACGCCTCGCGAGTCGCGGAAGGCGAGCAGCTCCTCGCCCATGACAACGATCTTCTTCGGGTCGCTGTCGGGCTCCGGCAGCTCTTCCGACAGCAACACCGGGATCCAGAACCGGCGCAGCAATTCGCCCATCCCCGTCCCTGCACCGGACTCGGTGAGGAATCTGTTGTCTTCGGCGCGAAGCATGGACGCTCTCCCGATTTTATTTTCGTTTTAGTTCGTAGGATATCTCACACCGGCCGCTCGCCCTTCACGGTGACGCGGGTGCCGGAGCGGGTGTGCGGCCAATAGTCCCACATCGCACGGTGCTGGGCGCAGCGATTGTCCCAGAATGCGATCGCGTTCTCGGTCCAGCGGAAGCGGCACTGGAACAGCGGGTTCTCAGCGTGCTGGTAGAGATAGGCCAGCATGGCATCGCTCTCGTCGCGCGGGATGCCGACGATGAAGCGGGTGAAGCCGCGGTTGACGTAGAGCGCCTTCTTTCCGGTCACGGGATGGGTGCGCACCACCGGATGCTCGGCGCGCGGATAGCTCTGCTTGTCGGCGACGCCGTAATTGGCGTACAGGCCGCGATAAGTCTGCTCACCGTCATGCAGCGCGGTCAGCCCGTCGAGATAGGCCTTCATGCGGTCCGACAGCGCCTCATAGGCGGCGTACATGTTGGCGAACAGCGTGTCGCCGCCGCGCGGCGGGCACTGCTTGATATAGAGGATCGAGCCCATCGGCGGCTCGAGATCGCAGGACACGTCGGTGTGCCAGCCCTCGCCATTGGCGCGCGGCGAATCCTTGTCGGCATAGATCTTCATCAGCGCCGGATCGCCCTCGTTGGGCGCAGCGGGGTGCACGTGCAGCTCGCCGAACTTGCGCCCGAAGGCGAGATGCTGGTCGGGGCTGATGTGCTGGTCGCGGAAGAAGATGACGAGGTTTTCGGCGAGCGCGCGATGGATCTCGTCCATCTGGCGGTTTGAGCGCGCATCGTCGCCAACCAGCTTGCCGATATCGACGCCGGAGATTTCCGCACCGATGATCGGCGTCAGCTTCTCGACGCCGATGGTCTCATAGGGCTCGGATTGGTCGGCGAGGTGGCGGTAGCGCGGACCCTGCTTGCCGGACAACGAGCTCATGGGCGTTCTCCCGATGGTTGTTGTTTTGACCATCGTAGCCCGGATGAAGCGAAGTGCAATCCGGGACCAGCCCATGCATGGCAGCACCGCCCCGGATTTCGCTGACGCTCCATCCGGGCAACAGGACCGCGCTCTACTCCGCGGCGCCGGCCGGCTCCGGCAGCTTGGCGCCGTTGCCGTAGCGCTGGTCGATATAGTCGATCACCAGCGCCTTGAAGTCGGCGGCGATGCCGGGACCGCGCAGGGTGCGGAACTTCTTGCCGTCGACGAACACGGGCGCGGCCGGCGCCTCGCCGGTGCCGGGCAGCGAGATGCCGATATTGGCGTGCTTGGATTCGCCGGGGCCGTTGACGATGCAGCCCATGACCGCGACGTTGAGCTGCTCGACGCCCGGATATTTGGTCTTCCAGGCCGGCATCTCGTCGCGGATGAAATCCTGGATCGAGCGCGCCAGCTCCTGGAACGTGGTCGAGGTGGTGCGGCCGCAGCCCGGGCAGGCCGCGACCAGCGGCACGAAGGTGCGGAAGCCCATGGTCTGCAGCAGTTCCTGCGCGACCTGCACTTCCAGCGTGCGATCGCCGCCGGGCTCCGGCGTCAGCGAGATGCGGATGGTGTCGCCGATGCCCTGCTGCAGGAGAATGCCGAGCGCGGCCGAGGAGGCGACAATGCCCTTCGAGCCCATGCCGGCCTCGGTCAGGCCGAGATGGATCGCATAGTCCGAGCGGCGTACGACTTCCTGATAGACCGCGATCAGATCCTGCACGGCCGAGACCTTGGCCGACAGGATGATCTTGTTCTTCGGCATGCCGAGCTCTTGGGCGCGGGCCGCCGACAGCAGCGCCGACTGCACCATCGCCTCGCGGGTTACCGCACGGGCATCGCGCGGATTGGCCGATGCCGTGTTCTCGTCCATCAGCTTGGTGAGCAGCTCCTGGTCGAGCGAGCCCCAATTGGCGCCGATGCGGACCGGCTTGTTGTTCTTGTTGGCGATCTCGATGATGTCGGCGAACTGGGTGTCGCGCTTGTTCTTGAAGCCGACATTGCCCGGATTGATGCGGTACTTGTCTAGCGCCTCGGCGCAGGCCGGATACTCGGCGAGCAGCTTGTGACCGATATAGTGGAAGTCACCGATCAGCGGCGTGGTGATGCCGCGCTTGCGCAGGCCGTCACGGATGTGCGGCACGGCGGCAGCGGCTTCCTCGCGGTCGACGGTGATGCGCACCATCTCGGAGCCGGCGCGGGAGAGCGCGGCGACCTGGGCAATGGTGCCGTCGATATCGGCGGTGTCGGTGTTGGTCATCGACTGCACGACGATCGGCGCACCGCCGCCGACGGCAACGTTGCCGACCATGACCTGCGTGGTTTGGTGCCGGGCTTGAGGACCTGCGACGTCGTCTTGCGGCAAAATCTCGGGCTTGTTCATGGCGTCTCGAATATCAGGTTTTGGTGACATTCACCAAGGGGGCGATGGGCCTCGCGCACGGCGGGCCAAACGGTGATGTTTCGGAGTGAATTCAACAGCTTATGACGCCGATCGAGGCCAAAGGCAAGCCATGCAGCGGCGTCCTGCATGGTCAGCTATATTGGGCCGAATTGGGGTGAATCAAAGGGCAAAGTGACAGCTTTTCATGTGATCTGGCGCATCTTAGCATCCCGTTAAACACAGACCGGGAGGGCGTCACATGGCCGGCCATAGCGAGCTGATCACCACGGCGGAACTTGCCGAGATCCTGACCCGCCCCGAGTTGCGCCTGTTCGACTGCACGACCTATCTGGAGCCGGCCCCTGCGGGGAGCAACATACCCTATATTGTCGTCTCGGGCCGCCAGACCTTCGAGGCCGGCCACATTCCGGGCGCCAATTTCCTCGATCTGCAGGCCGAGTTCTCCGACGCCCACACTGATCTGCGCTTCATGATGCCGCCGACGGCCCAGCTCGAGGCCGCGTTCGGCCGCCACGGCATCTCGGCGAGCAGCCGCGTGGTGCTCTACTCGATCGGGACGGCGATGTGGGCGACGCGATTCTGGTGGATGCTGCATTCGCTGGGCTTTGCGGGCGCTGCGGTGCTCGACGGCGGCATCGACAAATGGACCGCCGAGGGACGCGACATCGAGACCGGGCTTGCCGGCGGCTATCCGCCGGCCACGTTCCCGGCGCGGCCGCAAGACGGCATGTTCGTCGGCAAGCACGACGTGCTCGCCGCCACCACGGAGCGCGACACCGTGATCGTCAATGCGCTCGGCCCCCAATTCTACAAGGGACTGGAGCCGAGCCGCTACGGCCGGCCCGGCCGCATCCCCGGCAGCGTCAGCGTGCCGGCGGCAAGTTTGATCGATCCCAAGGACAAGACGTTCGTGCCGCTGGCCGAGGCCGAAGCAACCTTCGCCGCGCAAGGCATCACCAGGGACAAGCGCGTCGTGGCCTATTGTGGCGGCGGCATTTCCGCGACCATCGACCTGTTCCAGCTGCATCGGCTCGGCTACGACAATCTCACGCTCTATGACGGCTCGATGGGCGAATGGGCGAAGGATGAGACGTTGCCGATCGAGAGGGGTTAGGAAGGCTGCGGCGCCGAGGTCTCACGCCGGCACGTTGGGATCCGGCGTCACCTTCGGGTCGGGCTTGTTGACCAGATAAAGCCCTGCGATCACCAGCAGCGCGGCGACGCCGAACACCGGCGTCAGCGTGTCGTGCATGATGAAATAGGCCGCGACCACGCCGAACAGCGGCGTGACGAAGGTGAAGGCCGACAGCTTGCTCGCCGAATAGGTCTTCACCATCGCAAACCAGATGACAAACGTGCAGCCGACCACCCAGACCGCCTGATAGGCGAGCAGCGAGATCGACAGCGCGCCCGGCACGTGCGCGATGCGCTCGCCCGCGATCCAGGCGGCGAGGCCGAGGATCGGGATCGAGATCGCGACCTGGTAGCCGAGCGCCTTTTCCGGCGCGGCCTTGCGCAGCTGCGTGCCCTTGGCAACCAGCGTTGTTGCCGCCCACAGCGCGCCGCCGCCGACCACCATGAGATCGCCGAGCAGTACCTTGGCGTCGACATTCGGCTGCGGCACGCCGATCGCGAGCGCAACGCCGGCAAAGCTCAGCGCCAGGCCGCTCCACTGCACGGTCGACAGACGCTCGCCGAGAAACTGGTGCGAGCCGAGCGCGACGAAGAACGGCGCAGTGTAGAGGAACACCGAGGCGCGCGACGCCGAAGTGAAGGTGAGCCCGGTGAAGATCAGCACGAACTCGCAGCCGAACATCAGCCCGGCGATCACGCCCGGCAGCAGCGTGCCGTCGCGCTCGAAGAACCTGACGCCGCGCAGCCAGCCGACGATCAGCATGACCGGCAGCGCGCCCGAGGAGCGGATCAACGCCTGCAGCATCGGCGGCACGTCGGGCAGCGCGAGCTTGACCGCGAGCTGGTTGAAGCCCCAGCTCACGCACAGCATCAGCATCAATGCGATGGCGCCCGGCGGCAACCCATGGCCGACGCTGACGGGCCTCGTGACACTGGCGGAGATCGCTTGGGTCGACATTGTTTCCTCGCGGGCCGGCTTGTCGGCCTGTTGTTGTTAGTGTTCGCGTGTCGCTTGGATCGTCATTGCGAGCGGAGCGAAGCAATCCATTTCACCACCCGCCGAAGCATGGATTGCTTCGTCGCTGCGCTCCTCGCAATGACCGGGGTGAAAATCATTTCTGGCAATGCGCGCAGGTGCCGGCGATCTCGACCACGGAGAGCTTTGGGATGAAGCCGGAGGCCCGGGCCGCGGCGGTCAGGCTTTGCGCGACCGGCGCGGCGGGGATTTCGCCGACCGAGCCGCAATGATCGCAGATCAGGAACGCCACCATCGAGGTCTCGTCATGATCATGCGCGCAGGCAAGGAAGGCGTTGCGGCTCTCGATGCGGTGAACGAGGCCATTCTCCATCAGGAAGTCGAGCGCGCGATAGACGGTAATCGGGGCCGGCCGCGGCATCGTCTTGGCCAGCTCGTCGATCACCTCATAGGCGCCGAGCGGCCGATGGCTCGACAGCAGCGCCTGCAGTACCTGACGGCGGATCGGGGTGAATTTCTGGCCGCGGCGCGCACAGACCTGCTCGGCATGCGCCATCGCGTCTGCGGCGCAGCGGCCGTGATCGTGGTCGGGTGCAGGGAATGTCGGCTTGGCCAGGCTCATTGCCCTGATATGTAGCATTCTTGCGTCGGTTCCCATAGCCCGGGCCAGCCGTGCCCGGTCGCTCGCTGCCTTCCAGCCATGTCCGCAGAGCGGGGCAGCCTCCCGTTAACCCGGCATGCGGGAATCATAAGCAAGCTTATTATATGCCAAGCTTATGGAGGCAGCACCGATGCGCGGTTCCGTGGACACGGAGTTCATGTTTACGCTGGGCGAATTGTTCCGGCTGATCCGTGTCTATGCCGACAAGGAGGCCGCGCGCTACGGCATCACCCGGGCGCAATGGGCGGTGCTGTCGAAGGTGGAGCGCCAGGAGGGGCTGAAGCAGACCGAGCTCGCCGAGCTGCTCGAGATGCAGCCGATCACGCTGACGCGGCTGATCGACAAGCTCTGCGACAACGGCTGGATCGAGCGCCGCAGCGACGACAACGACCGCCGCGTCAACCGCCTCTATCTCAAGAAGGCCGCGCGCCCGCTGCTCGGCAAGCTGGCCGGCCTGCGCTCCGAACTCACCGCGACCGCGCTCGAGGGCATCAGCCCCACTGATGCGCATCGCCTGCTCACCCAACTGGAATCGATCAAGGAAAACGTTCGCAATGCCATCCAAAGCCCAGCCGGCGAGCCCTCCCGAAAGGAACAACGCTATGGCTGAACCCGTCCTCAAGCTGGCGCCAGAGCAGAAGAGCAATCCGGGCGAGCCCGTGCCGGCAGGCAAGGCCAGCCGCGCGCCGCGCCGCCGCCTGATGGCGGGCCTGCGGCGCTATCGCCGGGTGCTGCTGCTCGTCGTGCTGCCGATCGTGGCGGTCATCGTCGGCGGCGTGTTCTATCTCAATGGCGGCCGCTATGTCGGCACCGACGATGCCTATGTCGGCGCGCAGAAGGTGCTGATCACGCCGGAAATCTCCGGCAAGATCGACAAGATCGTTGTGAAGGAAGGCCAGCACGTCAAGAAGGGCGACGAGCTGTTCGAAATCGACCCTGTTCCGTTCCGCCTCGCGGTGGACCAGGCCAAGGCGGCACTCGACCAGACCAGGACCACCTATGACACCCTGGTCGACAACATCAAGATCAACACCAGGATGCTGGACTTCGCCCAGCAGAGCATCGAGTTGAAGAAGCGCGACGTCGAGCGCAAATCGACGCTCGCCAAGCAGAACTTCGGCTCGCAGCTCGACCTCGACAATGCGGCCAACGCGCAAGTGACCGCCGAGAGCCTGGCGCAATACATCAAGCAGCAGATATCGAAGGACAAGACCCAGCTGCTCGGCGATATCGATCTGCCGATCGAGCGGTTCCCGCCCTACGCCCAGGCCAAGGCCAAGCTCGACGACGCCCAGCGCAATCTCGATCACACCGTGCTGCGCGCGCCGATGGACGGCGTGGCAACCCAGGTCGACCAGATTCAGCTCGGCCGTTTCGTCACCGCGGGCGCGCCGGTGTTCTCGGTGATCGATGTCGACCATCCCTGGGTCGACGCCAATCCGAAGGAAAGCGACTTCACCTATGTCGCGGTCGGCCAGCCGGTCGAGCTCGACGTCGACGCGTTCCCCAACCACCAGTTCAAGGGCAAGGTCGGCTCGCTGTCGCCGGGCACCGGCGCACAGTTCGCGATCCTGCCGCCGCAGAACGCCACCGGCAATTTCGTCAAGGTGGTGCAGCGCGTGCCGGTGCGGATCTACTTCGACGAGAACGATCCGTTCGTGAAGAAGCTGAAGGCCGGCATGAGCGTCTACGCGACGATCGACACCAACCACCGCCGCACGCTGGCCGGCCTGCTCGGGCTGCGCTCAGCCTCCGCGCACCCGGACCACCAGGAGTAAGATGAAGCAAGATCGAAGCCCCGCGCGTCACCTCTCCCGCTGTGGGAGGGGTCGGGTTGCATCGCCAGATGCAATCCGGGTGAGGGGTTTGGCTCTCTCGTGGGACCTGCGCCCCCTCACCCGCGCCTTCGGCGCGACCTCTCCCCGCTGGGGAGAGGTGATTCCCTGCTGCATCGACGAATCGGACTAACGCCAATGAATGCACCGTCACCATCCGCCGTGCCCGGCATGCGCCGGAACATGGTGACGATCTGCGCGATGACCGCGACGATCATGCAGGCGCTCGACACCACGATCGCCAACGTCGCGCTGCCCTACATGCAGGGCTCGCTGTCGGCCTCGCAGGACCAGATCAACTGGGTGCTGACCTCCTACATCGTCGCGGCCGCGATCATGACCGCGCCGGTGGGCTGGATCGCCAACCGCTTCGGCCGCAAGCGCATCTTCATCATCTGCTCGGCCGGCTTCACCATTGCCTCGGTGTTCTGCGGCCTCGCGCAGGACATCAACCAGATGGTGCTGTTCCGCCTGTTGCAGGGCGTGTTCGGCGCGGCGCTGGTGCCGCTGTCGCAGGCGGTGATGCTCGATTCCTACGCGCTGCACGAGCGCGCCAAGGCGATGTCGATCTGGGGCATGGGCGTGATGATGGGCCCGATCATGGGTCCCTCGCTCGGCGCCTGGCTGACCGAGACCTATTCCTGGCACTGGGTGTTCTTCGTCAACCTGCCGTTCGGCGCCATCACCGTGCTCGGCCTTGCGGTGTTCATGGACGAGACCAAGCAGGACCTCCGCCTCCGCTTCGACTGGTTCGGCTTCGGCGCGCTCGCGGTCGCGATCGGCGCGCTACAGCTCGCGCTCGACCGCGGCGAGCAGCTCGGCTGGCTGGAATCCAACGAGATCATGATCGAATTCATCGTCGCGGCGGTCGGCGCCTACTTCTTCTTCGCCCATTCGTTGACCACCGACAAGCCGTTCATCCAGTTCGCGATCTTCAAGGACCGCAATTTCCTCGGCGGCGTCGTGTTCATGACCGTGATGGGTCTCGTGCTGTATTCGACCATGGCACTGTCCTCGCCCTATCTGCAGAACGTGGTCGGCTATCCGATCATCACTGCCGGCCTGTTGCTGGCGACCCGCGGCGCCGGCACCTTCGTCGCGATGATGCTGGTCGGCCGCATGATGCGCTATTTCGAAGCGCGCACGCTGATCGTCTCCGGGCTGGCACTGACCGCGGCGTCGCTGTTCCAGATGACCGGCTGGACCGACATGACTCAGGCGCGCGAGATCATCGTCGTCAGCGTGATCCAGGGTTTCGGCTTCGGCCTCGTCTTCGTGCCGCTGTCGACGGTGGCGTTCCTGACGTTGCCGGGCCAGCTGCGTACCGACGGCACCTCGATGCTGACCCTGTTCCGCAACGTCGCGAGCTCGGTCGGCATCTCGATCGTGATCGCACAGCTCACCGAGGGCGGACGGCGGATCTACGCAAAGCTGTCGGAGCAGATCAATCCGTTCAACCACGCGCTGCAGATGCCCGATGTATCGGGCATGATCAACCTCAACACCGACGCCGGCCGCGCGATGGCCGACAAGATGGTGGCTGCGCAGTCGCAGATCATCGCGTTCTCGCACGACTATCAGCTGGTGATGCTGTTCATCCTGGTGTCGATCCCGCTCGCGCTGATGATCGGTTCGACCAAGGCCACGCTGCGCGCACAGTCGGCGCCGCCGGATCATGCCGCGGTGATGGAGTAGGCTCCTCGTCATTCCGGGGCTCGCGAAGCGAGAGCCCGGAATCCATTCATCAGCAAGGTTCGCGGCCCGATGGATTCCGGGCTCGTGCTTCGCACGCCCCGGAATGACGAGGGGAGAAAGCCACGCTCACCCCCTCCCAAAGCGCAACACGCCGCACCCGCAAGCCGCGTTGACTTTCCGACATCGCCTCCCAATACTCCCCGAAAAATAAAATCCGTCGCAAATGACGGCTTCAGGGGAGGACGCGATGCCGACTTCACGCAGGACGCTGCTGAAGACCTCAGCGGCTGCCGCCGCTGCTTTCAGCTTCGATTGGACCCGCGCGCAGGCGCAAGCCGAAACGGTCCGGATCGGCGTGATCTACGACCTGACCGGTCCGTTTGCCGCCGGCGGCTCGGTCGCTTCCTCGATCGGAACGCAGATCGCGATCGATCTCGTCAACGAAAAGGGCGGGGTCGGCGGCAAGTACAAGATAGCGCCGGTCAACGTCGATTCCCAGAGCAAGCCGGATGTCGCGATCAACGAGGCCAATCGCCTGATCGATCAGGAGAAGGTCGACATCCTCAACGGCGTGTTCGCGAGCTCGCACGCGGTGCCGCTCGCCGCCAAGGTCGAGCAGCAGAAGCGGATCCTCTGGATCACGACCGCGGTCTCGACCGCCGTGTTCAAGGACAAGAACCTGCAATACGTGTTCCGCGCCCAGATCCATTCCGACCAATACGGCCAAGCCTTCGGCGGCTTCCTCGGCGAGCACGCCAAGGCGAGACTCGGCATGGAGCCGAAGGACGTCAAGGTCGCGCTGATCCATGAGGACGGTCCCTATGGCGTCGGCGTTGCCGCCGCCGACGAGATGTTCGCCAAGGAAGCCGGGCTGCAGGTCGTGCTCAAGGAAGGCTATTCGGCCTCCGCGCCCGACCTCTCGGTGCTGGTGACCAAATTGAAGCGCGCCAAGGCCGACATCATCTCGCATGCCGGCTACAACCCCGACATTACCCTGTTCCTGCGCCAGGCGCGCGAGAGCGGGCTGAAGTTCAAGATGCTGTTCGGCGCCGGCGCCGGCTACAGCCAGCTCGACAAGCTGCGCACGACGTTCGGCGCCGACATCGACAATTTCTGCAACATCGACCCGGTCCCCGCCCAGTTGCTCGATCCCGCCAAGCTGGCGCCAGGTGTCGGCGACCTCACCAAGGTGATGGTGGCGCGCTATCGCGAGAAGACCAGCGCCACCGAAGTGCCGCCGCACTGCTCGATGGGGTTCAACCAGACCTGGGTGCTGCTCAACAATGTGCTGCCGGTCGCCAAGGAGAAATATGGCGGCTTCGATCCCGAGGCGATCCGCAAGGCCGCGCTCGACGTCGACATCCCTCCGGGCGGCACCATCCAGGGCTACGGCGTGAAATTCTATCCGCCGGGCACGCCGATGTCAGGCCAGAACGAGCGCTCGACACCGGTCGTGATGCAGAACGCCGGCGAGCGCATCACCGTGGTGTGGCCGACCAACATCAGGACGCAGGACCCGGTATTCCCGCTGCCGAAGGGATCAGTGTACGGGGCGTAGGGACGATCGTTTGCTATGCGGCTCGCCGGAGAATTATCCCCGTCATCCTGAGGAGCCCGCACTTGCGGGCGTCTCGAAGGATCGACGGCCACCGGCCGGGGCCGTGCATCCTTCGAGACGCGCTACGCGCTCCTCAGGATGACGGGTCTGGCGTGAGTATACGCGCGTAATCTCGTCGTTCCCGCCACCCTACAACACCACCCGCCGACCCTCATCCGCCGCCCAATAGCCGGCGTAGTTCACCTTCGTCGTCTCATAGGCCAGCGCAAGGTCGGCGAGCGGTGCGCGGCCAGTTGCGACGCACTCCATGAAGTCCTGGACCTCCTGCAGGTAGCCGCGGGTCCATTCCTCCTCGAGGCAGACATATTGCCAGCCGGTTTTGCGATCGACCTTCTCGGTGATGTAGACCGAAGCGAGCTTCTCCTCTGAGGTCTGGTAACTCATCAGATGCGTGTTCGGCGTGATGTTGGCGAACAGCGAGCCACCTGAGGTGTAGGTCTCGATCAGATTACGCACCCCGCCCATGATCATGTCGCCGGAAAACACCGTGGCTTTGGTGCCGTCGGAGAAGGTCGCGGTCAGCGTGCCCCAATCCTCGACATCGACCGGATTGGCCTTGATGTAGGCGCGCTCCTCCGGCTTGAGCGAGGCGGTGACGTTGCCGACATCGCAGGTGACGCTCGCGACCTTGATAGTTTCCCCGCGGGCCTTCGCCTCGACCTGCTTGAGGTAGAGCACGGCCGACAGCGGATGGCAGCCCATTCGGATCAGCGAGCCGCCGCCGGTCATCGCCCACTCCGCGGCGTGCGCGGCATGCGAGCCGGAATGGCTCTCCTCGCCCTTCATGAACAGGATCTTGTTGCCGGTCGCGCGGATGATCTCCGCAGTCTTGGTCACCGCGGGTGCGTAGATCCAGTCCTCGGCATACATGAAGAGCCTTCCGGTCCTCTCGATCGCGGCGCGGGTCGCCTCCATCTCCTCCATCACGCGCTGGTACATCACGGCCTTCGGCACGTGCCTGCCGATCGGCGTCTTGTCGCCGGGCTGCCCGAAATAGCCGCTGAACGGCTTCTCGCAGATCACGTGCTTGCCGGCCTGCATGGCCTCGACGATCATCGCGGCGTGCAGGTTGGGCGGCGTGCAGATGTCGATGACGTCAAGATCGCGGTCGGCGACCAGCTCGGCGAAGCTGCGATAGGCGTTCGGGATGCCGTGCTTGCGCGCGAACTCGACCACATGATCGCCGCGCGCCGCCACTGCCCGCACCTCGACATCGACGCCATAGACCCGCCGATAGGCATGCATGTGCAGCTCCGACACGAAGCCGCAGCCGGCCAGCCCGATCCTGATTTTTTTCATTCAACGCTCCCGCCGTTCAGGCAGGCGGAGAGTAGCGTGCAGCCATCACGGCGTCGAACGCATTTGCCATCGCCGCATGCGGCGGGGCCAATCCGGTGAACAGCTTGAATGCGTCGGCCGAGGCGTTGATTGCGAGGTCACGTCCGGTCAGGACGCTTGCGCCCTTGGCCCTGGCCGCCGTCAGCAATGGAGTCCAAAGCGGCGTGTAGACCGCGTCGGCGACCCACATCGACTGACGCAGCAGCGCATCCGGCACCGGTGTGTCGCGGCTCGGCAGCATGCCGACCGGCGTTGCGTTGACGAGGCCCGTGCCGCCATCCACCGCGGCCGCTACGCTTGTGGCGTGAACCGCATGGTGATCTTGCAGCTGGGCCGCAAGCTGGGCGGCCTTTCCGGCCTCGGCGTCGAAGATGCGCAACTCGGTGACGCCCAGCCCGGCGAGCGCGAACGCGATTGCCTTGCCGACACCGCCGGCGCCGATCAGCGCGATCGGGCCGTGCGGCGCTGACGCAAGCAACGGCTCGATCGCGCGCGCAAAGCCGGTCGCATCGGTGTTGTACCCGACCAGCCGCGGGCCACGGACGACGATGGTGTTGACCGCGCCGATCGCACGCGCATCCGGCGCGAGGTCATCGATGAGATCGACGACCGCTTCCTTGTAGGGAAAGGTGACGTTGACGCCGGCAAAGCCGAGCCGCCGGATTCCCTCTAACATCGCACGCAGATCGTCGCGCCCGGCGCCATCAGCTTCGATGAGCTGGTAGTGACAATGAACGCCGAGCGCGGCGGCCGCCTGCTCGTGCATCGCAGGCGCCGCCGAATGCGCGATCGGATACCCGATCAGACCGGTCAGGAAACGATCGCGCATTGTCCCTCACGTCAGTGTGCTCAGCTCATGCGGTCGAGCCGAGCATAGCTGTCTTCCATGCCGTGCTCCATGCCGGTCGCGAGTATTGCCGCGCGCGTTTCGGCATCCGGCAAGGTCATGCGCATCGTCATCACGGTGCCGCTGCCGTCGGGCGCGAAGCGGGTCTCGACATGATTGTCCGGTGTCGGATCCGGCAGATGCATGCGCTCGACATGCACGATGCGGCTGAACGGTTCGAGTTCGAGATATTCGCCGGTCAGATGAAAGCCGCCGCCCTTGCCGTCGGTCCACTCGTAGCGGATCTTGCCGCCGGGCCTGAGCTCGCTGATGCAGACCGGCATGGTCCAGCCTTCCGGACCGAGCAGCCACTTCTGCAGCAGCTCCGGCTCGGTATGCGCGCGATACACCGCCTCGGGCGGCGCGACGAAGCGCCTGGTGACGACGATATGGCGGTCGCCTTCGGTCTTCAGCGTCAACTTGCTCATGGGATACCCTTCAGGTCTCTGGCTTCATGGCGGCCAGCACTCCGTCCAGCCGGTCGTAATTGGCTTCGAGCGCCCGCCGCAGCATGCCGAGCCACTGATCGATCTCGGCGACCGCCGACGGCGCCAGCCGGCACGGCCGCTTGGTGCCTTCAACGCGGCGAACGATCAGGCCGGCACCCTCGAGCACCTTGAGATGGCGGGAGATCGCGGGCTGGGTCAGCTCGAACGGCTCAACCAGCTCCATCACCGTCGCCTCCCCCAGAGCGAGGCGCGCCAGGATCGCCCGGCGGGTCGGATCGGCCAGCGCGGAGAAGGCGGCGTCAAGGTTGGGCATATTCCATCTCGCATCAGTTATATAAATAATATCTTATATACTCGATCGCGCATGGTCAAGCAAAATCCGCTGCGGCGATGGCACGCAGGAGCGGATTTTGGTCATCCCAGTGTTGGATTGGCGCGCCGAGGCGCGGTCAGGGGTTAGACGTCGAAAAACACGGTCTCGTTGTCGCCCTGCAGGTGGACGTCGAACGTGTACGTGCTGCCCGCACCGGCCTTGCGCCTAGCAATCAGCGTCGCGCGGCGATCGGCCGGCACCAGTGCCAGCACGGAATCGGCGGCGTTGCCGGCTTCGTCGTCGAAATAGATCCTTGTGTAGAGATGCAGCAGCATGCCGCGCGCGAACACCGCGAGCACGATGTGCGGCGCCTGCGGCTTGCCGTCGGCATCCGACACCACACCGGGCTTGATGGTGTCGAAGGCATAAGCACCACGCTTGTCGGTGCCGACGCGGCCAAAACCCTTGAACGAGGAGTTCGGCAGCGCGCGCGCATCCTGCGGATCGGAGAAGCGGCCCTGGCTGTCGGCCTGCCAGATCTCCAGCATGCAATCCGGGATCACGGCGCCGTCGCCGTCATACACGGTACCCTCGATGCGGATGCGCTCGCCCGAAGTATCAGGCGTCAGCAGATTGTTGGTGAAGGCATCGTTCCATTCATACTCGCCGTTCGGCGTCAGGCCGTATTTGAAATAGGGGCCGACGGTCTGCGAGGGCGTGATTCCATCAGGACGCTGGTTCGACACTTACTTGGTCTCCATCGGCGTGGCGTTGCGCCCGCGCAGCACGATATCGAAGCGGTAGCACAGCGCCCATTCCGGCTTGGTGTTCTCGAGATCGAATGAGGAAATCATCCGCGCCCGCGCCTTCTCATCCGTCACCGAATTGAAGATCGGATCGAACGGAAACAGCGGATCGCCGGGGAAATACATCTGCGTCACCAGACGCGAGATGAAGGAATAGCCGAACACCGAGAAGTGGATATGCGCGGGCCGCCAGGCGTTGTGGTGATTGCCCCAGGGATAGGCGCCGGGCTTGATGGTGATGAACTTGTAGTAGCCGCTCGCATCGGATTGCGTGCGGCCCGCGCCCGTAAAATTCGGATCGAGCGGCGCCGGGTGCTGGTCGACGACGTGGATGTAGCGGCCACAGGCATTGGCCTGCCACAGCTCGATCAGCGTGTTGGGCACGCCGCGGCCGTCCTCGTCGCGCACATGACCATGTACGATGATGCGTTCGCCGAGCGGCTCGCCCTTGGCCTGGATGGTGAGATCGTTGTCGTGCGGGCGCACCGTCTCATGGCCATAGACCGGACCTGTCAGTTCCGAGAGCGTGTGCCGCATCGGGATCAGCGGCTTCTGCGGTGAACGCTTCACGGTGGAGCGATAATCCGGCGACAGCCGCGCCGGATGGGCCGCAAGCGATTGCAGCGGGTACAACAAGGTCATGGCGAATTCCTCCGCGGCCCACGCGCCCGGCGGGCTCGCATCAGATCATTATAGCGCATAACCAAATTGGGGAAGGGCTGTTTTCATCCCTTCCAAGCCATTGCATTAGTTCAGCTTTTCGATCGCTACCGCGACGCCCTGGCCGACCCCGACGCACATAGTTGCCAAGGCAAGCTTCCCGCCCCGCTTCTCCATGCCGTGCACGGCGGTCAAAACCAGCCGCGCGCCGCTCATGCCGAGCGGATGGCCGAGCGCGATCGCACCGCCATGCGGATTGACGAAATCGGCGTCTTCCTTGACGCCGAGCTGACGCAGGCAGGCGATGCCCTGCGAGGCGAAGGCTTCATTGAGCTCGATCAGATCGAAGTCCGACACCTTGAGGCCGAGACGCTCGACCAGTTTTCTGGTCGCCGGCACCGGGCCGATGCCCATGATGCGCGGCGGCACCGCAGCCGAGGCGAGGCCGAGGATTTTTGCGCGCGGCGTCAGGCCGTGCTTCTTCACCGCGGCCTCCGAGGCGAGGATCATCGCGGCGGCGCCGTCATTGACACCCGACGCGTTACCCGCGGTCACCGTGCCCGGATTGCGCACGATCGGCTTCAACTTGGCGAGACCTTCCAGCGTGGTTTCGGGGCGCGGATGCTCGTCCTTGTCGACGGTAATCGGGCCGGCCTTGCCGCCCGGCACCTGGATCGGCACGATCTCCTCGGCGAAATAGCCCGACGCGATCGCAGCACCGGCGCGCTGCTGCGAGCGGATCGCCATCGCATCCTGATCGGCGCGCGAGACCTGGAATTCCTCGGCGACGTTCTCGCCGGTCTCCGGCATCGCATCGACGCCATACTGCGCCTTCATCAAGGGATTGATGAAACGCCAGCCGATCGTGGTGTCGTAGATCTCGGCCGAGCGCGAGAAGGCCTCCGAAGCCTTGCCCATCACGAACGGCGCGCGCGTCATCGATTCGACGCCGCCCGCGATCGCGAAATCGATCTCGCCGGCGCGGATGGCACGGCCGGCGGCGCCGACCGCGTCGAGGCCGGAGGCGCAGAGCCGGTTCAGGGTCTGGCCGGGAACCGATTCCGGCATGCCGGCGAGCAGCAGCGCCATGCGCGCGACATTGCGATTGTCCTCGCCGGCCTGGTTGGCGCAGCCGAAATAGACCTCGTCGACCTCGTTCCAGTTGATGGTCGGGTGCTTGGCCATCAGCGCCTTGATCGGAGCCGCCGCGAGATCGTCGGCGCGCACCTTGGCGAGCGAACCGCCGAAACGGCCGATCGGAGTCCGGACGGCATCGCAAATGAACACATCACGCATTGAATCTCTCCCTGAATGCCGCGACTTAGGCGCTGGATCGGCTGGAACTCGGGGTGAGTTTTAGGAGCGTGCCCGCGGCAGGTCAATTGACGCGGCAGCGCGCCCCGCACGCATTACCGTGAGGGCTGTCATAACTGCACCGTGGACAGGGTGGAAAACCCCGGCTTCGCGGATAGGACCGCGCGGCGAAATTTTGTAGTTTCCCGGCCTTCATGACCATCCAGCAGCCCATTCCCGTTCCGCCCGAAGCCGCTCCCGCCGAGACGCCGTCGCGCGTCACGCCGATGATGGAACAGTATCTGGAGATCAAGGCGGCCCACCCCGGCCTGTTGCTGTTCTACCGGATGGGTGATTTCTACGAGCTGTTCTTCGAGGATGCCGAGATTGCCTCGAAGACGCTCGGCATCGTGCTGACCAAGCGCGGCAAGCATCAGGGCATGGACATCCCGATGTGCGGCGTGCCGGTCGAGCGCTCCGAGGATTACCTGCACCGCCTGATCGGCGCCGGGCACCGTGTCGCGGTGTGCGAGCAGACCGAAAATCCCGCGGAGGCAAAGGCCCGCGGCAACAAGAGCGTGGTGCGCCGCGGTGTGGTGCGGCTGGTGACGCCGGGCACGCTGACCGAAGACACGCTGCTCGACGCCCGCACCAACAATTATTTGATCGCGATCGCGCGCGCCCGTGGTTCGGCCGGCGCAGATCGTCTCGGCCTCGCCTGGATCGACATCTCGACCTCCGAATTCATGGTGACGGAGTGCGCGACATCAGAGCTCGCGGCGACGCTGGCGCGCATCAATCCGAACGAGGCGATCGTCACCGACGCGCTCTACAGCGACAATGAGCTGGCGCCGACCCTGCGCGAGCTGCCGTCGGTGACGCCGCTGACCCGCGACGTGTTCGACAGCGCCACATCAGAGCGGCGGCTGTGCGACTATTTCGCGGTCGCGACCATGGACGGCCTGTCGGCGATGTCGCGGCTGGAGGCGACCGCCGCGGCCGCGGCCGTCACCTATATCGACCGCACCCAGGTCGGCAAACGCCCGCCGCTGTCGCCGCCGGCGCGCGAGGCCGCCGGCACCACGATGGCGATCGACCCGGCGACCCGCGCCAATCTCGAACTGACGCGGACGCTGGCCGGCGAGCGCCGCGGCTCGCTGCTCGATGCGATCGACTGCACCGTGACCGCGGCCGGCTCGCGCCTCCTCGCGCAACGCCTTGCCGCGCCGCTGACCGATGTCGCCGTGATCACGCGGCGGCTCGATGCCGTCTCGGCGTTCGTTGCGGACTCAGCGGCCCGCGAGGACATCAGAACCGTGCTGCGCGCAGCGCCCGACATGTCGCGCGCGCTGGCGCGGCTCTCGGTCGGCCGTGGCGGCCCGCGCGATCTCGCCAGCCTGCGCGACGGCATCCTGGCCGCCGACCAGGCGCTGGAGCTGTTGGCGCAGCTGACCAATCCACCGGCGGAAGTCTCCGCGGTGATGGCGGCCTTGCAGCGCCCCTCGCGCGATCTGGCTCGGGAATTCACCCGCGCACTGTCAGAGCAATTGCCGCTGATCAAGCGCGACGGCGGCTTCGTCCGCGAGGGCTATGAGGCCGCGCTCGACGAGAGCAGGAATCTGCGCGACGCCTCGCGCCTCGTCGTCGCCGCGATGCAGGCCCGCTACGCCGAGGACACCGGCATTAAGACGCTGAAGATCCGGCACAACAACGTGCTGGGCTATTTCGTCGAGGTCACCGCGCAGCACGGCGACAAGCTGTTCGCGCCGCCGCTCAATGCAACCTTCATCCACCGCCAGACGCTGGCGGGACAAGTCCGCTTCACCACGTCGGAGCTCGGCGAGACCGAGGCCAAGATCGCCAATGCCGGCGAGCGTGCGCTCAATCTCGAGCTCGAGATCTTCGAGCGGCTCAGCGCGCTGGCGCTCGCGGCCAGCGACGATCTGCGCAATGCCGCGCATGCCTTTGCGATGCTCGACGTCGCGACCGCGCTGGCGAAGCTTGCGATCGACGACAATTACGTGCGGCCTGATGTCGACGGCTCGCTCGGCTTTGCGATCGAGGGCGGACGGCATCCTGTGGTCGAACAGGCGCTGAAGCGCGACGGCCAGCCGTTCATCGCCAATGCCTGCGATCTCTCCCCCGCACCCGGACAAAAATCCGGCCAGCTCTGGCTGATCACCGGCCCGAACATGGCCGGTAAATCGACCTTCCTGCGCCAGAACGCGCTGATCGCGCTGCTGGCGCAGATCGGCTCCTACGTGCCGGCGTCGCGGGCACGGCTCGGCATCGTCGACCGGCTGTTCTCGCGCGTCGGCGCCGCGGACGACCTGGCGCGCGGCCGCTCGACCTTCATGGTCGAGATGGTCGAAACCGCCGTGATCCTCAACCAGGCGAGCGAGCGATCGCTGGTCATCCTCGACGAGATCGGCCGCGGCACCGCAACCTTCGACGGCCTGTCGATCGCCTGGGCCGCGATCGAGCATCTGCATGAGAGCAACCGCTGCCGCACGCTGTTTGCCACCCACTATCACGAGCTGACCGCGCTCTCGGCCAGACTGCCGCGAATGTTCAACGCCACGGTGCGGGTCAAGGAATGGCAGGGCGACGTCGTGTTCCTGCACGAGGTACTGCCGGGCTCGGCCGACCGCTCCTACGGCATCCAGGTCGCCAAGCTCGCCGGCCTGCCGCCCGCCGTGATCACACGCGCCAAGTCGGTGTTGGCCAAACTCGAGGCCCAGGACCGCGGCCAGACCGCGCGCGCCCTGGCCGATGACCTGCCACTGTTCGCCGTGCCCTCCCGCGCCGCCAGTGAGGACAAGCCGCCGAGCGAGGCGGATTTGCTGGTGGAAGCCGTGAAGGCGCTGCATCCCGACGAGATGTCGCCGCGCGAGGCGCTCGATGCGCTCTATGCGCTACGGGCAAAGCTGCCGAAGTAGTGATTGCGTAGCCCGGATGCAGCGAAGCGAAATCCGGGAACGCTCTCTCCGTTGCACAACCGCCCCGGATTGCGTTGCGCTCCATCCGGGCTACCGCATTACCCTTCTCCTTCCCCCTGTAAGGGGGAAGGTCGGGATTGGGGGTCCAGCCGCAGACGACACTGTTTGCGGAGAGGGCAGATCCCCACCCGCTTTGCTCTACGAGCAAAGCGACCTCCCTTTTTCAAGGGGAGGTCAAGATGCCTTCACGGCTTTCCTCCGCCCGAGCTGCCACAGCGCCAGATTCCAGACGATGCAGGTGGCGAGCGCACAGCTGAGCCCGATGGCTGAGCCAAATTGCGCGACCGCGACATGCAGCACGGCGATGCCGAGACCGAAGCCGAGCAGGCCCCAGGCGCTGTTGGCGAGCACCGCCGCGGTGGCGGGGCCGCCGATCCGCGGATGCAGGATCAGCATCATCGAGGAGAACACGATCGGAAACAGCGCGATCACGCCGGTGACGCGCGGCCCGACCCAGCTCGACGCCGTGACCACGGTGCCGACCAGACTTGCGACCAGCGCCGCACGCAGCGGAATGTCGTACCAGCGCCGCGCGATCAGCGGCATTTTCGCAACATGCCGATAGGGCCTGAGCAGCGGGATGCAGATCGCGAACGCAACGGCGTTGAGGATCAAGCCGCCGGCAAGCGTCCATGCGAACTGGCGGATGATGGTGCCGAGCACGAGCCACAACGCGATCGCGCTTCCGGCGCTGATCCACATGCTGAAGCGCTGCGCCAGCACCGCGTAGGTGAGACCCATGAAGATCGTCGCCGCATTGACCGGCAGGCTCGACAGCGCGCCTTCGGCGATGAAGGCGGCGTCATGGTCGAGCGCGAGGAAAGTGTAGGACGGACCGGCCGAGATCGGCAGGGTGGCGATCAGCGCGCCGATCACCGGTCCCGAGCGCTCCGTGATGATGGACGCGCTGACCACGAAGGCGGCCGCAACCGCCATGCGCAGCACAAGGAGCAGGACGAAGTGGAGTTCGGGGGACATTTTTCCGTCGTCCCGGGCAAGCGAAGCGCGACCCGGGACCCATAACCACGACGCTAGCGGGGAACGAAAGCCGTCGAACAGCAGAAATTCAACGATGGGATACGGCGTATAGGTCCCGGCTCCGTGCGTAATCGCGCACTAGGTCGGGACGACACCGATTAGACCCGTTTAGACCCGCTGCATCGTCACCGACACCTTCGGGCCATTCTTGATGGTCTGGTAGACCACGCAATAGCGCTCGGTGAGCTTCAGCAAGAGATCGAGCTTGTCTTGCGGCGCATCGGTGCCGACGTCGAAGCGGAGGCGGATCTCGCGGAAGCCGACCGGGGCCTCCTTGTCGACGCCGAGCGTGCCGCGGAAATCGAGATCGCCCTCGGCGAACACATTGCCGACCTTCAACGGCACCTCGACGGCGGTCGCGACCGATTTCAGCGTGACGCCGGCGCAAGCGACCAGCGCCTCCAGGAGCATGTCGCCGGAGCAGAGCTCGAGCCCGGAGCCGCCGGTGGCGGGATGCAGGCCGGCAACCGCGAGCGCGCGGCCGGTTTCGACCTTGCAGGACAGGCTGTCGTTGTCGATCGTGCCCTTGGCTTTCAGCGTGATCACGGCGGCCTGGGGATCGGTCTTGTAGCGCTCCTTGATCGGAGCCTGCATCGCGCGGAGTTCGGCGGAGTCCATGGTTCTGCTCCCGGCTATTCTTCTTTATTCCGATGTAAGGCCTTACGGCGCCGATGTCACCACCACATCGCCTCACCGGCGCTGGATTTGTCCGTGACGTCACGCACGGAGCGATCCAGCGAGCGGTCGAGCGCGGTCAGCACACGGCGCTTGAAGGTGTCGAACAGTTCCGATTTGCGGTCACGGGGCCGCGCGAGGTTGATGGTGATCTGCTCGAACAGCCGGCCCGGTCGCGGCCGCATCACCAAGACGCGGTCGGCCAGCACCACCGCCTCGTCGACGTCATGGGTGACCAGGATCAGGGTCGGCCGGGTGTCGGCCCAGAGATCGAGCAGGTGATCCTGCAGGTCGCGCCGCGTGAAGGCATCGAGCGCCGAGAACGGCTCGTCGAGCAGCAGCACTTCGGGCTGCGGCACCAAGGCGCGGGCGATCGCGACCCGCTGCGCCTGTCCGCCGGAGAGCTCGCGCGGCCAGGCGGCGGCCTTGTCGGCAAGGCCGACGCGGGCCAGCGCCGCCGCGACCCGCTCGCGCCTGACGTCGGCGGGAAGGTCGGCGAGACCAAAGCCGATATTGTCGGCGACGCTGAGCCATGGCAGCAGCCGCGGCTCCTGGAAGATGATGCCGATCTTGGCGTGCGGCGATGATATCACCGCATTGTCCAGCGTCACGCTGCCGGTGCTGGCGCGATCGAGGCCGGCGATGGCGCGCAGCAGGGTCGACTTGCCGCAACCGGAACCGCCGATGATGGCGATGATCTCGCCGGGCGAAATCTCGGCCGAGAACCGCTCCAGCGCGTGAACGCCGTTCGGATAGGTCTTGCCGACTTCTTTGAGCGCCAGCATTACTGCCCTCCCCGCGCGCCGAACGCGTCCTGCCAGCGCAGCAGCGGCGCAGCAGTGACTTCGATCAGCCAGTCGGTGAGCTTGCCGAGGATCGCGAAGATCACGATGGCGGCGAGAATCTGCGCCGGCTTGCCGAGCTGCTGGCCGTCGAGCAGCAGATAACCAAGACCTTCGGAGGCGCCGATCAATTCGGCCGCGACCACGAACATCCACCCCAAACCAAGGCCGACCCGCAGCGCCACCACATAGGCCGGCAGCACGGCCGGCAGCAGAATGCGGCGGATCATGGCGGGTCCGGACAGGCGGAACACGCGACCGACCTCGACGATCTTGCGATCGACCGACAGGATCGCACCCATCACGCCGAGATAAATCGGAAAGAAGACGCCGACCGCGATCAGCGCAATCTTCGAGGTCTCGAAGATGCCGAGCCAGAGCACGAACAGCGGCACCCAGGCGAGCGAGGGGATCGCGCGCAGCGCCTGCACGGTCGGATCGAGCACCCGCTTGGCGAAATCCCAATAGCCGGAGATCGCGCCCATGATGGTGCCGGCGATGACGCCGAGCGCAAAGCCTGCGCCGACCCGCCACAAGGTCGCGAGGATGTGCCGTGACAGCTCACCGCTTTTGGCGAGCGCCACGATGGTCTCGAACACCTTGGACGGCGGCGGCACCAGGCGTCCGTTGGAGTAGCCGAGACCAACGACAAGTTCCCAGCCCAGCGCGATCACGACCGGTACCACGAGCCCCAGCGCCGGCCGCGCATGGCGCGACCACCGCGCCGGCGCAGCCCGCGGCGTGGCCGTCTGTTCCAGCACGGGCAGGTCAGCGGTCATGGCCATAGCAAGAACTATTGTTCCGGTGGGATTGCAAGGTGGGGTGACGTGGACCGCGGCCTTCTTCCCTTCTCCCCTTGTGGGAGAAGGTGGCGCGGACACAGTCCGCGACGGATGAGGGGTCACCATCCGCGGAGACAAACCCCTCACCCCGCTTCGCTGCGCGAAGCGACCCTCTCCCACAAGGGGAGAGGGTGCAGCGGCGGCTAGTTCGTCGGCAGCGGGACCTGGTCGTCGATCAGCGCATCCAGTGCGGCCTTGACGTCGGTCTTGGCGTCGATCACGCCGGCCTGCTGCAAGGCGAGGCCCGCGGCCAAAATCGACTCTCGCTGCGGGGCGCCGATCCGGCTGTGGGTCAGCTCGGTGCGCTCCTTGAGCTGCTTGTCGACCACGGCATCGGGCAGCTTGGTGACGGCGATGAAGGTCTTCTTCAGCTCGTCATAGTTCGCCAGCGAATATTTCCGCGCCTCTTCGTAAGCCCCGAGCACGCGGCGGACGATATCCGGATGCGCCTTCAGGAACTCCTCGCGCACATTGAGGACGCCCCAGGTGTTGGCATCGGCGTTGCGATAGAACAGTTTTGCGCCGTCCTCGACCTCCGCCTGCGCCATCATCGGATCGAGACCGGCCCAGGCGTCGACGTCGCCGCGGATCAGCGCGGTCTTACCGTCGGCGTGCTGCAGCAGCACCGGCGTGATGTCCTTCTCCGTCAGCCCGGCGCCGAGCAGCGCTCGGACCAGGAAGATGTGCGGGTCGGTGCCGCGCGTCACCGCGACGCGCTTGCCCTTGAGGTCGGCGACCGAGGTGATCTTGGAGTCCTTGGTGGTGACCAGCGCGGTCCATTCGGGACGCGAATAGACGTAGATCGACTTGATCGGATTGCCGTTGATCTTCGCGACCAAAGCGGCCGAGCCCGCGGTCGAGCCGAGATCGATCGAACCGGCATTGAGGAATTCGAGCGCCTTGTTGGAGCCGGCCGACTGCACCCAGACGATGCTGATGCCGTCCTTGGCGAATTCCTTCTCCAGCAGGCCCTTTTGCTTGAGGACCATCGACACCGGATTGTAGGTCGCCCAGTCGATCCGGATCTCCTTCAGCGCGTCGGCGGCGAGCGCTGTACCGGGCAACAATGTCGAGACCGCGAGCAGCGCAGCGAAGCTGCGCCGGGAAAATTCGTGCATTCGTCGATCTCCTCGATCAGATTGTGAAACAATCTTTTAATTCAATGAGTTAGCCTTGCGGTCAACGAGAAAATCTCTACCCTTTGGGCGACGGCGCGAGAACGATCTTGCTCGCGGCATCGTCAGGAGAGCATGGAGCTGCTGTCGTTATACTTTGGTCAGTGACAGCAACAGCTCCGTCCGATATCGGATGAACGTATGGACAGCGTCGCAGCCGAAGTCCGCGCTGAAGCGGATGATCGTTTCGAGACCGAGCGGATCACCGCGGCGGTCAATGCACTCGCCGAGCAGCATGCCGGCCGCGAGGACCAGTTCCGCGCCGCGATGGCGCAGTTGCTCAAGGCAGAGCTGATCGCGGCGCGCGCCACCGCACAGACGCTGCTGCTGAAGGACCGACACGGCCGGCGCTGTGCCGAACGGCTCTGTTTCGTGCAGGACGAGATCATCCGCATCCTCTACGCGGCGGCGACCCGGCATCTCTATCACTCGCCGATCCCCTCGGGCGCCGAGCGCATGGCCGTGGTCGCGACCGGCGGCTATGGCCGCGGGCTGATGGCGCCGGAATCCGACATCGATCTGTTGTTCATCCTGCCCTACAAGCAGACCGCCTGGGGCGAGCAGGTCGCCGAGGCGATTCTCTATTGCCTCTGGGACATGGGGCTGAAGGTCGGCCACGCCACCCGCTCGGTCGATGAATCGATCCGCCAGGCGCGCGGCGACATGACGATCCGCACCGCGATCCTGGAGACGCGCTTCCTGACCGGCGACCAGCCGCTCTATGACGAACTGGTCGAGCGCTTCGACAAGGAAGTGGTGCAGGGCACCGCGGCGGAATTCGTCACCGCCAAGCTCGCCGAGCGCGAGGAGCGGCATCGCCGCGCCGGCCAGTCGCGCTATCTGGTCGAGCCCAACGTCAAGGACGGCAAGGGCGGCCTGCGCGACCTGCACACGCTGTTCTGGATCGCGAAATACGTCTACCGCGTGCGCGAGACCGGCGAGCTCTTGGAACGCGGCGTGTTCGACGCCCAGGAATATCGCACCTTCCGGCGCTGCGCCGACTTCCTGTGGTCGGTGCGCTGCAACCTGCATTTCTTCGCCGGACGCGCCGAGGAGCGGCTGTCGTTCGACATGCAGCGCGAGATCGCGGTGCGCCTCGGCTACACCTCGCATCCCGGCATGCAGGACGTCGAGCGCTTCATGAAGCACTACTTCCTGATCGCGAAAGACGTCGGCGACCTCACCGCGATCCTGTGCGCCAGGCTCGAAGAGGAGCACAACAAGCCGGCACCGGTGCTGAGCCGGATGGTGGCGCGGCTGCGGCCCGGTACCAAGCGGCGGCGGGTCAACGGCAGCGACGACTTCATCGTCGACAACAACCGCATCAACCTCGCCGCCCCTGATGTGTTCAAGCACGATCCGGTCAACCTGATCCGGATCTTCCGCCTCGCGCAGCAGAACAACCTCGCCTTCCATCCCGACGCGATGCGCACGGTGACGCGCTCGCTGAAGCTGATCAACACCCAGCTCCGCGACGACGAGGAAGCCAACCGCCTGTTCATGGAGATCCTGACCTCGAACGACGCCGAGACCGTGCTGCGGCGGATGAACGAGACCGGCGTGCTCGGCCATTTCATCCGCGCCTTCGGCAAGATCGTCTCGATGATGCAGTTCAACATGTACCACCACTATACGGTGGACGAGCACCTGATCCGCTGCATCGGCTTCCTGCAGGACATCGAGCGCGGCGGCAACGAGGAGTTCACGGTCGCCAGCGATCTGTTCCGCAAGATCCGTCCCGAGCACCGCCCGGTGATCTATATCGCAACGCTCTTGCACGACATCGCCAAGGGCCGGCCCGAGGATCATTCGATCGCCGGCGCCAAGGTGGCGCGGCGGCTGTGCCCGCGGCTCGGCTTCTCCGCCGCCGACACCGAGCTGGTGGCCTGGCTGATCGAGGAACATCTGACGATGTCGACGGTGGCGCAATCGCGCGATCTGTCGGACCGTAAGACCATCGAGAATTTCGCCGCCGTGGTGCAGTCCGTCGAGCAGATGAAACTGCTCACGATCCTGACCACCGCCGACATTCGCGGGGTCGGCCCCGGCGTCTGGAACGGCTGGAAGGCGCAGCTGTTGCGCACGCTGTATTACGAAACCGAACCCGTGCTGACCGGCGGCTTCTCCGAGGTCAACCGCGCCCAGCGCATCGCGGTGGCGCAAGCCGAGTTCCGCCGCGCCTTCACCGAATGGCCGGAGACCGAGCTCAACGCCTATATCGGCCGGCACTACCCGGCCTACTGGCTCAAGGTCGAGCTGCAACGCAAGATCCGCCAGGCGCGCTTCATCCGCGCCAGCGAACAGGCCGGCCACAAGCTCGCGATCAATGTCGGCTTCGACGAGATCCGCGCCGTCACCGAGCTCACGATCCTGGCGACCGACCATCCCTGGCTGCTGTCGATCATCGCGGGCGCCTGCGCTTCCGCCGGCGCCAACATCGTCGACGCGCAGATCTACACCACGACCGACGGCCGCGCGCTCGACACCATCTCGATCTCGCGCGAATACGACCGCGACGATGACGAGGGCCGCCGCGCGACGCGGATCGGCGAGATGATCGAGCAGGTGCTGGAAGGCAAGCTCAGGCTGCCCGAGGCGGTCGCCAAGCGCGCGGTGCGCAGCAAGGCGCGGCCGTTCATCGTCGAGCCCGAAGTGACCATCAACAACCAGTGGTCCGACCGCTACACGGTGATCGAGGTCTCCGGCCTCGACCGCCCCGGTCTGCTCTACCAGCTGACCACCGCGATCTCGAAGCTCAACCTCAACATCGCCTCGGCCCATGTCGCGACCTTCGGCGAACGCGCCCGCGACGTGTTCTACGTCACCGACCTGCTCGGCGCCCAGATCACCGCGCCGACCCGGCAGGCCGCGATCAAGAGTTCGCTGTTGCATCTGTTGTCGAGCGAGGACCAGGCGGCGAAGCCGGCGGCGTGACGGGAGCGCTAAACCTCCACGCCCTCATGCCTTAGCAGCCAGCGCTTCCTTTCCAATCCGCCGCCATATTTCACCAGCGAGCCGTTGGCGCCGATCAGGCGGTGGCATGGCACGACGACGCTGATCGGGTTGGAGCCGTTGGCATGGCCGACCGCGCGCATCGCATTCGGCACTTTCAGTTCCGCCGCCAGCGCGCCATAGCTCATGGTGGTGCCGTGTGGAATCTTCGGCAGCGCGTGCCAGACCTTCTGCTGGAACGGCGTGCCGGCGACGCGCCATTCGACATCGGCGAGCCGATCGAGATCGCCGCTGAAGTAGTCACTGAGCGCCTTGCGCATCGCGACCGGCGCGCGGCCGTCCCGCAAGGTCACGGCGCCATAGTGCAGCCGCAGCAGGTCGAGCATGCGCGCTTCATAGTCGTCCCAATCGAGCGCGCGCAGCACGCCGTCGTCGTCGGTTACCAGCAGCGCGGTGCCGATCGGGGTCTTGAGGCGGTCGAGGTTGAAGGTCTGCGCGGTCTTGCGGTCGGCCATATCAGTCGTTCTCGAAACAGTCGCTCGGCATACAATTCACCGCCCGCATGCTAGCGTCCACCCGAATTCCGGTGAGGGGGCCGAGCATGCTTTGGATAGCCAATTTTCTGGTCGCGGTGGTGGCCGCGCTGCATACCTATTTCCTCGTGCTCGAGATGTTTCTCTGGACCAAGCCGCTCGGGCTGAAGACCTTCCGCAACTCGATCGAGAAGGCAACGGACTCGGCAGTGCTCGCCGCCAATCAGGGACTTTATAACGGCTTCCTTGCCGCCGGACTGATCTGGGGCCTCGTGCATGGAAGTCCAGCCTTCGCGTTCCAGATCAAGACATTCTTCCTGCTCTGTGTGATCGTCGCCGGTGCCTATGGCGCCGCCACCGTCAGCCGCCGCATCCTTTATGTGCAGGCCGCGCCCGCTGCGTTGGCGCTGATCCTGCTCTGGCTTGCCTGACGCGACATCGCGCGCAGGGACATCGCCTTGCAATGCCCCCGTGGTTCCTCCATCATCCCTGACAACGGTGACATCCGCCGGCTTGAGCCTTGCGGACAAGATCACCGGCAACATGGGAGGTCACGGACATGAGGAGCGTGCAATTGCTCGCTGCGACAGCGCTTGCCATCGCGTTGTCGGTTACATCGGCCGCCGCGCAGAAGAAATACGATATCGGCGCGACCGATACCGAGATCAAGATCGGCCAAACCGTGCCGTTCTCGGGCCCTGCATCCGCCTATGCCGGCATCGGCAAGACCCAGGCGGCCTACATGAAGATGATCAACGATCAGGGCGGCATCAACGGCCGCAAGCTGAACCTGATCCAGTATGACGACGCCTATTCGCCGCCCAAAGCGGTCGAGCAGGTGCGCAAGCTCGTCGAGGGCGACGAGGTGCTGTTCACATTCCAGATCATCGGCACGCCGTCAAATGCCGCCGTGCAGAAATATCTGAATGCCAAGAAGGTGCCGCAGCTGCTCGCCTCGACCGGCGCGTCGCGCTTCTCCGACCCGCAGAACGCGCCATGGACCATCGCGTTCAATCCGAACTACCAGTCCGAGGGACGCATCTACGCCAAATACATCCTGGCCAATCACCCCAACGCCAAGATCGGCATCTTCTACCAGAACGACGATCTCGGCCGCGACTACATCACCGGCCTGAAGAGCGGGCTCGGCGACAAGGCCGCGAGCATGATCGTCGCCGAGGTGTCCTATGAACTGACCGACCCGACCGTCGACTCGCAGATCGTCAAGCTGAAGGCCGCCGGCGTCGACCTGCTCTATAACGCGTCGACGCCGAAATTCGCAGCTCAGGCGATCCGCAAGGTCGCGGACCTCGACTGGCACCCCGTGCACATCCTCGACATCAATGCGAGCCCGGTGTCGGCGACGCTGAAGCCGGCCGGCCTTGACATCTCCAAGGGCATCATCTCGACCAATTACGGCAAGGACCCCGCCGATCCGCAGTGGAAGGACGATCCCGGCGTGAAGGCCTATTTCGCCTTCATGGACAAGTATTATCCGGAGGGCGACAAGCTCAACACCGTCAACACCTACGGCTACTCGACGGCCGAGCTCTTGATCCAGGTGCTGAAGCAGTGCGGCGACGACCTCACCCGCGAGAACCTGATGAAGCAGGTGACCAGCCTGAAGAAGTTCGTGCCGAGCCTCGCGCTGCCCGGCATGTCGATCACGACCGGACCGAACGACTATCGCATCAACAAGCAGATGCAGATGATGAGGTTCAACGGCGAGCGCTGGGAGCTGTTCGGCCCGATCATCGAGGACACCGGCCCGGCGGGTTAGGTTCGCGCCGCATCGAAGCCGCGCATGCAGCTGTCATCCCCGCGAATGCGGGGATCCAGTACGCCGCGGCTTATCGGCTCACTCTCAAATGCCTCTGGAATACTGGATCGCCCGCTTTCGCGGGCGGTGGCAGCTGAGATGCGCGGTGACGTAGCGGAGCGCCCCCCGCTTCCCCCGTTCCCCCTTTTCGCGCCGCCCCCTACTTTCGTTGACTGAAATCGCTCACCTTTTCGGCATCGCTCGTCTTGCATCGCAGCAACGGTTCCGCCAGTATCCCGGCCCAGCGATGGCGACCGCGGGACCTTGAACCCACGGACAAGATCATCGGCCAATCATCAGTCACGTGAGGAAAACAGCATTATGAGGAACGGGATTTTCCACCTGGTCACGGGAACGGCGCTCGCAATCGCGCTGTCTGCAACGTCGGCCTCCGCACAGAAGAAATACGATCCCGGCGCGAGCGACACCGAGATCAAGATCGGCCAGACCGTCCCCTTCTCCGGACCGGCCTCCGCCTATGCCTCGATCGGCAAGACCCAGGCGGCCTATTTCAAGATGATCAACGACCAGGGCGGCATCAACGGCCGCAAGATCAATTTGATCCAGTATGACGACGCTTATTCGCCGCCGAAGGCCGTCGAGCAGGTGCGCAAGCTCGTCGAGAGCGACGAGGTGCTCCTGACCTTCCAGATCGTCGGCACGCCGTCGAACGCGGCCGTGCAGAAATATCTCAACGCCAAGAAGGTGCCGCAGCTGTTCGCCGCCACCGGCGCCTCGAAGTTCACCGACCCGAAGAACTTCCCCTGGACGCTCGGCTTCAATCCGAACTATTTCGTCGAAGGCCGCATCTACGGCCAGTACATCCTGAAGGAGCATCCGAACGCCAAGATCGGTGTGCTCTATCAGAACGATGACCTCGGCAAGGATTACCTGAACGGCATCAAGGCCGGCCTTGGCGACAAGGCGGCCAAGATGATCGTGGCCGAAGCTTCCTATGAGGTCTCCGACCCGACCATCGATTCCCAGGTGATCAAGATCAAGGACGCCGGCGCCGACCTGTTCTTCTCGGCCTCGACGCCGAAGCAGGCAGCGCAGGCGATCAAGAAGATCGCCGAGCTCGGCTGGCATCCGGTCCACATCGTCGACATCAACGCCACCTCGGTCGGCGCGGTGCTGCAGCCGGCGGGCCTCGAGGCCTCCAAGGGCCTGATCTCAACCAATTACGGCAAGGATCCGGCCGATCCGCAGTGGAAGGACGATCCGGGCATGAAGCGCTATTTCGACTTCATGGCCAAGTATTATCCCGACGGCGACAAGAACTCGAACTTCAACACCTATGGCTATTCGACCGCCCAGCTGATGGTGCATGTGCTGAAGCAGTGCGGCGACGAGCTGACCCGCGAGAACGTGCTGAAGCAGGCGACCAATTTGAAGAACGTCGACCTCGACATGGCGCTGCCCGGCATCAAGGGCAACACCACGCCGAACGACTATCGCGTCAACAAGCAACTGCAGATGATGCGCTTCAACGGCGAGCGCTGGGAGCTGTTCGGCCCAATCCTCGAGGACGCCGGCCCGGCGGGCTAGTGGTTCGCGCAGGTGTGAAACGCAATCGGCGGCCTCCCGGCCGCCGATTTTGTTTTTGACGTCCCCTCAGCGTCATTGCGAGGAGCAACAGCGACGAAGCAATCCATCGCTTCGCAAGCGGCGGAATGGATTGCTTCGCGGAGCCTGTCATCCGGCGGCGCTTCGCGCCGACCGGGTGGCTCGCAATGACGTGGATGGAGCGAAGCACTCCATCGCCATCACCCTGAAGGAGGCCACGCAGCGGCCGTCTGGAAGGGTCGACGGCCAGCCACTCGCGGGGCCGTGCATCCTTCGAGGCGCCGCTTCCGGATTAAAGATCCTCGCTTCGTGCGCTCACGCTGGAATCTCGCCGAAATTCTTGCCGACCGGCAGCACGGCATGGCGGATCAGCCGCGAGTCCTCCACCGCGGCCTGGCGGTGCTTCACCGCCTCGCGATAGACGGGATCGCGGATCATCTCGACGAAGGCGGCGACGCTTGGATACTCCGCGATGAAGCAGTGATCCCAGCGCTCCTCCTGCGGGCCGATCAGCATCAGCTCGAAGCGGCCCTGCCAGACGATGCGCCCACCAAGCCGTTCGAACACCGGGCCGCTCTCGCGGCCATAGGCGGCGTAGGCCTCCGCGCCGGTCGCCTTGCGGCCGTCGGGATAGGCGGCCCACTCGCGCAGGCGCACCAGATTGAGCATGTGGATCGGGCCCGGCCGGTTGTTGTCCCGGAATTGCCCGAAGACGTCCTTAGTCGGGTCGATATGGCCCATGCGGTGATCCTTTGTTTTGTTGTTCCATCTACGTGTAGCACGCGCCGCCTCACCTCCTAATCCCCCGTTAAGCTTTGCGTAACCGCCCCTTAAACCGGGAACGCTAGCGTGCGACCCTGTCAGGGTGTGAGCGTTGCGGATGGCGTGGGGACGTAAGAAAGGCGGTGCGCGCAAGGAGCCGCTGTTCGGGCTACCGGCCGCGCTTGCCGATCTCCGGCTGTCACCCTCCGATCGCGTTCCCGGCGGCGCCGACGACAAGCCCGCCAAATCCAAACCCAAGAGCAGCGACAACGGCAGCGGTTCCGGCAGCGAGAAACCGCGCGCCTCGCGCGGCGGCAGCAAGCGGCGCAGCAGGTCGCGCGGCTTTGGCATCGGCCGCCTGTTCTATTGGACCGCGGTGCTCGGCCTGTGGGCCGGCATTGCGATGATCGGTGTCGTGGTGTGGGTCGGCGCGCATCTTCCGCCGATCCAATCCCTGGAAATTCCCAAGCGTCCGCCGACGATCCAGATCGTCGGCATCGACGGCAGCGTGCTGGCGCAGCGCGGCGAAATGGCCGGCGCCAACATCGCGCTGAAGGACCTGCCGCCCTATCTGCCGAAGGCCTTCATCGCCATCGAGGACCGCCGCTTCTATTCGCATTTCGGCGTCGACCCGGTCGGCATTTTGCGCGCGGCCGTCACCAACGTGCTGCATCGCGGCGTCTCGCAGGGCGGCTCGACGCTGACGCAGCAGCTCGCCAAGAACCTCTTCCTGACCCAGGAGCGCACTATGCAGCGCAAGCTGCAGGAGGCCGAGCTCGCGCTGTGGCTGGAACGCAAGCATTCCAAGGACGAGATCCTCGAGCTCTATCTCAACCGCGTCTATTTCGGCTCTGGTGCCTACGGCGTCGAGGCCGCCGCGCAGCGCTATTTCGGCAAGTCGGCGAAGAACGTGACCTTGCCGGAAGCCGCGATGCTCGCGGGCCTCGTCAAGTCGCCGTCGCGGTTGGCGCCGAACCGCAATCCCGAGGGCGCCGAGCAGCGCGCGCAGGTCGTGCTCGCGGCGATGGCCGACGCCAAATTCATCACTGAAGCCCAAGCAAAAGCCTCGATCGGCCAGCCCTCGATCGCGGTGAAGCCGGCCGGCGCCGGGACCGTGAACTATGTCGCCGATTGGATCGGCGAGGTGCTCGACGATCTGGTCGGCCAGATCGACCAGGACATCGTGGTGCAGACCACGATCGATCCGAAGCTGCAGGCCGTCGCCGAAGCCGCCGTGATCGACGAGCTTGCCGCCAAGAGCGTGAAGTTCAATGTCAGCCAGGGCGCGCTAGTGGCGATGACGCCCGAAGGCGCGGTGCGTGCCATGGTCGGCGGCCGGAACTATTCCGAGAGCCAGTACAATCGCGCCGTGACCGCGAAGCGGCAGCCGGGCTCGTCGTTCAAGCCGTTCGTCTATCTCACCGCTGTCGAGGCCGGGCTGACGCCGGACACGATCCGCACCGACGCGCCGCTCGACATCAAGGGCTGGAAGCCGGAGAACTACACCCACGAATATTTCGGCTCGGTGACGTTGACCCAGGCGCTGGCGATGTCGCTGAACACGGTGGCGGTGCGGCTCGCCGTCGAGGTCGGGCCTAAGAACGTGGTGCGCACCGCGCACCGGCTTGGCATCTCCTCCAAGTTGGAACCCAATGTGTCGATCGCGCTCGGCACCTCGGAAGTGTCCGTGCTCGAGTTGGTCGGCGCCTATGCGCCGTTCGCCAATGGCGGTTACGCCGTATCGCCGCATGTGGTGACCAGGATCAAGACCAGCTCCGGCAAGCTGCTCTATGACCGCCCAGCGGATCCGCCCAACCAGGTGATCGAACCGCGCTATGACGCGATGATGAACGCCATGATGCGCGAGACGCTGATCTCGGGTACCGCGCGCAAGGCGGAGATCCCCGGCTGGACCGCGGCCGGCAAGACCGGCACCAGTCAGGATTATCGCGACGCCTGGTTCATCGGCTACACCGCCAAGCTGGTCACCGGCGTCTGGCTCGGCAATGACGACAACTCGCCGACCAAAAAGGCGACCGGCGGCGGGCTGCCGGTAGAAGTGTGGACCCGCTTCATGAAGGCCGCGCATCAAGGCGTGCCGGTCGCGGCGATCCCGAACTCGCAAGGCAGCTGGGCCCCGGCGAACCTGATGCAGATCTCCTCGCAGATATCAGCGCCTTCGGGGCCGGCGGCACCGCTGCAGATTCAACCGCCGATGCAGGCGCCACCGCCCGCGCCGGTCCCGTCCGGCGGCTACTACCGACAACCACCGCCGATGCCGGCACGCGCAGCACCGCCACCCAACCCGAACGCGCGGCCGGAGGCGGCAGCTGGGCTCGATGGCTGGCTGGCGGATCGGTTGTTTCGGTAGATCGACTGCGCCTGGCTTCGTAGCCCGGATGAGGCGAAGCGAAATCCGGGACCAGTCGCGCCGAACTGCACCCCTGATGTGAGACACGGTAAATCAGGGACAGGTGCCGGCCGCTTGAAGCGGCACGGCGGGTTGACGGGTTAGGGCCGCATGGCGGGGCTGCTGCGCAGCAGCCCCGCCATGCGGTAAATTTGCCTCGAACTCGGCTGGCGGCCGGTAGGCCAAAGCCGAGTGCAACCGTTGACGATTGTATACCTCTTCGATGAAGGCGCCGATCGCATTTCTGGCCTGTTGCGCATCGCGGTAGGTCTGGCCGTCGACCTCCTCTTGCTTGAGGGTCTTCATGAAGCTTTCCGCCCT
>NZ_LFIP02000014.1 GCF_001189235.2 Bradyrhizobium embrapense | reverse complement strand
ATAAACAGGTGTTATGCGAGATATTGACCGACTCCGGCCAGATATATCAACATTCTCCAGTTGCACTCCGAGATTCGACCCTGTCTTGGGAGCGTCAGTTGCTGATCGTTGAGACCTACGTTGCGCCGAGCAAAATCCACGGCTTGGGCGTCTTTGCTGCCAGGCCGCTCAAGGCCGGGACGTGCATTTGGGTATTTGATCCGATCATTGATCAGGAAATAAAGCTGGAGCACCTCAGCGGCTTGCCGGCCCGGGTACAGACCACATTGCTATCGCGCAGCTTCATGACGGATGCAGGGCAAATGATCCTGTCGCGGGACAATGGTGTGTTTCTGAACCACTCGGAGACGCCGAACCTGTCAAGCGGGCTGGACGGCAGTGTCGCGGTCCGCGATATCGCGAAAGACGAAGAGCTGACCGAAGACTACCGGTTGCTGGCGCCAGGTGCTTGCCGAGCATTTCTGGATCGTAAGACCGCAACGCCGGCGTCGAGAAGCCAGCGGCTCGGAATTACCGGCGCAGATCGCGTCCTGGCGGACGGGTCGCTGCCGCAACGGCTCGACGCGGCGAGCGGGCCGCTGAACCAAGCCGTTCGGCTGCGTCGCCGCTGACGCGACATCGCCCTATCCACAGCACCGAGCGTAAAGCTTGGCGGTGGTCGGTGTTCATTCGGTAACTGTAACCCCAAGATCATCCCGCGATGACGTAGCCGCCGCGCCTTCGATGCGGCACATGTGCGCCAAATTATCTGCAGGAGCACATGGTGAAACTGCCGAACCTGATCAAGAAATTCTTGACGTTTTGCTCAATCGAGCGACACCTCTCCGACAACACGCTGCTCGCCTATTCCTATGACCTCGCCGACTTTCGCCGCTGGCTGCCGGCGAAAAGCCGATCTCAGCCGATTACGACGGACATCCTGAGGGCATATCTGGAAAACATGCGGCTCGAGCGGTTGCAGTCGACGGCCACCATCCGTCGCCGACTCGCGTGCCTACGCAGCTTTTTCCGTTACCTGCACGACGAAGGCTTGTCCTCCGACCCGTTCGTGGGTTGGCGGCTCAAGCTCGCCCGACGCAAGAGGCTACCCCGGGCGCTTTCAGCCGACGAAACCGCAGCATTGCTCGCGTCGGCAGGTTTTTCACCGGCACGCAGGCGATCGCGTCTGAATGAGAGGATAGAGGTCGCCCTGATGATCGCCACGGGAATTCGCGTCGGTGAACTCTGCAAGCTCGATCTTGAGGATATTTCACAGGATGCGGCCAGCTTACGCATCCGCGGCAAGGGCTCTCGCGATCGCGTCGTCTACGTCACGAATCCGGAGCTTCGACGGGCTCTTCGGCGGCGCGTTCAGGACCGTCGGCGCCTGTCAGGCAAGGGCGCGCTCTTCCTCAATCAACGCGGCTCCCGATTGACGCCCCACGCTTTCCGGTCTCAATTGGCCGGCATTGCCAGGCTAGCAAACAGCAAAAGGCGGATCACGCCACACATGCTCCGGCACACGGCCGCGACGCTTCTGATCGAGCGCGGTGTTGATATTCGCATCGTGCAGCGGCTGCTCGGCCATTCGAGCATCGCGACAACCGAAATCTATACGCACGTGTCCGATGAGGCCTTGCGACGGACGTTGGAGCGCGCCAATGTGATCGGATCGCTAGCCGCCTAGCACGTTTGCCGAAATTCCTGTTGCCTTCGAACTGCAGTCACCTGATGTTTCACGATGTCGAACTCAATCGTGCAGTCAATCGTTGCTATGGGCTGCAAGTCGCCGTGGATCATGTGAAGGCCGTATTCGGCGAGCGTATCTCCGATCGCCCGGATCTCGTGAAGTTCACTCAGCCACTGCGGGGGCCGTTTTGGCGACACCGCCTACTTTCGTACCCGCTCCGGCTGTCGGACGTTCCACCGTTGGATGAACGAGCGGCGCTTCGCACAATCGAACTGGCACTGGCGCAGGAAGGCTTTGCGAGAATCTGGAGCGGGTCGCTACCCGCTCTATGTCGGGCGGCTCGAGCGCCAAGGCCTCGAAGTCGATGCGTCCATCGAGAGGCATGCCGTCAATCGCGGACCAAAGCCGGCCCCCACATCAGCGCGGTGTTTGGTTGTCCGGACCGATCGCATCTCGGCATGACTAAAGGGCTCCTGCCCCGCGCTTTTCACGATCTTTCCGTGTTGCAGGGCAGGCAGCAAGAAGTTGGATATAGGCTAAGCAACAGGGATAACATCAATATGATGGTGCGATCTCAACACTTTGGTCCGACGGGCAAATTGCTGATCGGGTCTCTTAATGCAGAGCCGATGCCTGCACATTGATCCCAGCTCCGACACCAAAGTGACGAGTGGCGGCCTAAGTGAGGCACGCCACCCCAAGTCGCCGATCGGCAACACACCGCTTGTTTTTGTGAGTTGCTTCGGTCTACGCCTTGCACTTTTGCGTGTGGTGGCTCTGATTAGCGGTACTCGTGCGGGGGCACGCGCAAGGTGGGGGACGAGAAATGGCGAAGAAAGCAAAGGCAGCCGCGAAAAAGAGCAAGACCACGAAAAAGACCGCCGCGAAGAAGAAGGCAACCGTAAAAAAGCAAGGCGGGCTACCGTCGCAAAGAAGAAAAAGACGAAGGCACCGGCAAAGAAAGCCACCGCGAAGAGAGCGGCGTCTCCGCTCGGTTGCTGCACGATCATCTATGACGATCACACCGAACAGGTCCCCAATGTAACTGAGCCGCAATGCGTCAGACTCGGCATTCAGCGCGGCGGCACGGGTCAATGGAATCCAGGCGCGTGCGCCTGAGCTAGCGCCGTCTTTTTATTACCAATTCATTTTGACGAAACGATTGAGCTGAGCCATGCAGCAATCAAGCGCGCTTGCCCGTATTTTGTCGTTTGCGTTTGCATCGATCGTAGGCGGCTGCGCCGTGCCACATTACGACGTTCCCTACACCAACCTCGGTCGTCCGACCGTCACCACGATCGTTGAGCGCATTCAATGCGAAATCAGGGATCTGGTGCGCTCCGATGTTGCCGATCCCAGCGCGCCGTCGAGTATGTATGGCCCCTTTCTGCGAAGTCAGGATTTCGACGTCTTGATCGCGATGTCGATCGACGTCAACGAATCCGGCGGCCTCACGCCGACGATGTCATACATGAACCCGCTGACGTCATTCACCTTTAGCGCAAGCGGCACTCTCAGCGAGTCGCGTGACCATACCTTCACGGAGAACCTGCAATTCTCGGCACGGCAGATTTATCTCGATTGGTATTCTGCCGAGCTCGCGGCAAAGGCGGGTATCGATCCAAGGTCTTTGGGTTTGTCCACGCACGACTGTCCCCCAGCCGACACCAATTTGTCCGGAACGCTCGGTATATCGGATTTTGTTGCCATGGCGGCTCGATCCGACGGGCTTAACATGCAGAAAACAGCAGATTCGGATGGTGTATTTGGTGGCACGATCCAGTTTGTCGTGACTAAGAGTGTAAGCGCTGTCGGGCCCACGTGGGCGCTGGTCCACTTCAATGGGCCTGGCGGACTTGGGGGACTGTCTCAGGTCAATACCGACAAGATCACGCTCGCGTTTGCGCGAGGCCCTAATCTTGGCAAACCGCTGCTGCTACCGACCTTGGCTGAGCTGAAGCCGGGCTTCCGCGCGAGCGCCGGAAGGCGCGCAACCAACGTGAAGGCCTATATGCTTCTGCAGCAACAGCTGACGAGCGGGATCAACACCCAGCTCACCATCCTGCAGAATACCCTTCGCATGAGGCCGTAGCCACGACGTGGGATGCTTGCCGCGCGGCCGAACGGCGCAGCAGCCCGGGCTGGGGGCGGCAACAATACTATAGGTAGAACCAACCACTTGTGCTATTAGTGCGTGAGATTGGATTGACCGATTAATTGATTTGCGTCGAGCCCGCGGGAAATTGCGCTATTCGATGGCTGGCTCGACCTGGCGCTGGATTGCGATTTCGAGGCCTGCTTTGGCAGCGCGTACATCTATTTTGCTTGCTTGCCGATATCGACAAGTAGCACTGGCATTGAAGAGATCATTTGTATGGCAAAGCGACCCAGAGACAGGGCGGCCGCCCCGCCGGACCAATCTGGAGACCCCGTCGTTGTCGTTCGGGCTCTTTTGGACGACGTCCTTGTCGAGGCCCACGTTACCAAACCGCAGCGCCTCGCCCGGATCAGCCAGGAGTGGACCTATATTCTCCGGGTCCGCGCGCGCTGGGCTCAAGACACGGATCTGCGTGGACGGCTCGCCGAACGTGCCGTCAAGGACCTTCGCTCGATTGGTATTTCCGAGCATCAGCTGCAGAGGCTGGCGACGGCCGACCGTATTGAAGTGGAACTCGTCACGCTTGATCCAAGCGGGTTCGACGATGGAGACGCTTATGAAGCGGCGTCAGAAATGCCGTGGGAGTATCTGATTAGTGCTGCCACGCGCGCCGAAGGCCGGTTTCGTCCGCTCCTGATCACGAGGCTCCTGCGCAACGGTCTCGGCCGCGTCACGCCCCACCCGCCCAAAAGTGTGTTGTTCGTTGAAAGTGCGCCGGGTCGGCTGAATGACCAATATTCCTTTGATGAGGAGGAAGAGCGGATTTCGGCGGCCGTCGGCGTCAGTGTCAAGAACAAGAAGAGGTCGCGGCCACTCGAGTGGGAAACGCTCAAGACGCCCTCCTTCAGCAAGCTAAAAGCCGAGCTTCATTCAAACAACTGGGAAGCTGTCCACGTCACCGGTGTCGATAACCATCAGGCCGGCTGGTTCATCGACAACTTCTATGAAGATCTCGAGAGCGATAGCCCCGACAGGCTGAAAGCGGTGATGGATGTACATGGTCGTCTGCGGGACGGCATGATCCTTTGGGAAGGCACCGACAGCGAGTTGCCGGTCTCGTTCTACCAGCTTGCCCAGACGCTCGTGGGGCGTCACCCGCCCCGCATTGTCACGCTAAACTTGTACTACTCCGGGGCGCGGATCGGACGCGAACTGGTCAAAAGCGGCGCACATGTGGCGCTGGGGTTTCTTGATGAGATCGACGACGAGATTGCTGAAAACTTCTTTCAGGAGTTTTACTGGTCTTGGTGTCATCCCGACAATGCGATCCTTGCGATCTCTGACGCATTCCTCAAAGCGTGGCAGAAGGTGAGCGCAAAGAACCTCCACGGTACGTCCATCGTGATCTGGATGGGGCGAAGCGTATTCGACGATCGCGAATATAAAAAACGGCCACCCGCGCGGGCGACCTCCAGGCGGAGAACGGCGCGATGATGGCAACCGTGAATAGCGAAGTCCAGCAGCAAGGCACGGCGGCCGTAAACAAGGTCATCCAGGTGGACTTCGACGTCGACGATACGATCAACTATTCGCTCTTGCACAACAATCGCGAGTTGTTGAGGAAGCTAAGCTTGACGCGGTTGACGCCAAAACCGGTGCGCGACGTAACCATCCAGGTCGAGCTTTTTGTCGGCACCGAGCACTACCCGTACCGGCAGACCATCCCGCTCCTTACAGATCTGCAGATTCATCTGTCGTCGCGGGTCACCATCCCCCTCACCTCGGTGCTTACGCGATCCTTGCACGAGCGGCTGCACTCGACCGTGTACGTGAAGGTTACCTGCGAAGGCTACACGGCCTATGAAGAGACGCGGCGGGTAACGTTGATACCGGTCGATGAGTGGCTCGACGATACCGACAACAATCCATGGCTGCCGTCCTTTGTGCTGCCGCGCGATCCGGCAGTCTTAAAGATCGTCAACTCCGCCCGGCGTTATCTGATCGGCATCACCGACGAGCCGGCGGCGGGTTTTGACGGCTACCAGGAGGAAGCAGCAGGGGTCGATAAGCAAGTCCAGGCGCTATGGACCGCGATCGTCAATGAGTACCGGCTGCAATATATCAACCCGCCCCCGGCCTATTCGAAGCAGACGCAGCGGTTGCGCACACCGACCGAGGTCCTGAAGTCGAATAGCGGTACCTGCATTGATCTGGCACTGCTTCTTGCTGCCTGTTTTGAGTATGTCGGAATTTATCCCGTCGTGGTCCTGCTCTCCGGACACGCCTTCGTAGGCTACTGGCGCTCGGACGTGACCCATGACGACCTCGTCGTCGTGGGCAAGACGCCGGCCACAGTCCCGAAAGTTGGAGATAAGATCGGACGCACATCTGGAAAGCCGTATGTCGATAAGTTCGGATGGCGGTTGACTCGGCTCAACTTCGCCGAAGTGCTAGCCTACGTCACCTCGGGCGACCTTGTGATGCTGGAAGCGACGTTCTTGACAGGAGCGAACAGCTTCCAGGCAGCGATTGACGAGGGACGGGCTAATTTGCGCAATCCGGAGGAGTTCGACAGTCTCCTCGATATCCAGCTTGCGCGTACCGCCGATCCACCGGTGACACCTCTTCCGATTATCAGCGACTAGCCCCGGGGACCCGCGATGGCGCAAGACTATGCCGACGATCTAGCGCGATTTGAGGCCCAAATCAGCGCAACCGAGGACCACAAGGACCTGTTTTCGGATCTTTATGTTCCGCACGACGTTGATAGCGAGTCGATCGCGGGGCTCCGACGCCGGCGACGGCGGGTCGCGAACACATTTGATGATCCGATCAAGACGGTTTCGCTGGTCGACGAGAACGGCGTGCTCTATTGGCGCGATGGAATTCCAGGACCGGAACTGCCGACGCGACGCCGTCGCGCCTCGCGCGGGGTGCTTGCAGGACCTCCCGCGACGGTCGTTATCACCAAGCAGTTTCCGGTGCTCGCGCCCAACAAGGTCGTCGCTGCAATTGCTGCGATTGACCGCCGGCTGAACCAAGCGCTGGACGAGTCGCTGCGATCGCGACTCCGGCCCATGCGTAAAACCAACGACACGATGAAGCCGTTCGCGTTCGATCCGAATGACACCAAAGGGCCATTTGAGGGCCGAACGCTAGTCTTCGTGCACGGCACGTTTTCCAACGCGACCAGCATGCTGAACGAACTCATTGCGACGACCAACGGAGAGGCTTTTCTGCAGCAGGCGATGAGCGGCAAGTATGATCGCGTGCTGTTTTTCGAGCATCCGACGCTTGCCGTCAGTCCGGTCATCAACGCGCTCGAGCTCGGTCGGGCATTCGCGGGGTCTTCCGGCCAGATTGACGTCATCGCACATAGCCGCGGCGGACTTATCGTCCGCTGGTGGCTCGAGGCCTTTGGCAGCTCGCTCTCGCCTACCCCCGATATGCCGGTCCGGGTGGTGTTTGCCGGCTCCCCCCTGCACGGCACCTCCCTTGCTGCGCCAGACAAGCTGCAAACCGCGCTGAGCCTGGTTGCGAACATTGGATCCTTCGCAGAGGCGACGCTGAAAATTGCCGGCGCGGCAAACCCGTTTCTTTGGGTTGGGGGCAAGCTCGTCGAGGTCATTGTCACTGTGACGGGTGCACTCGCCAAAACCCCAATTCTCGATGCGATGGTCACTCTCGTGCCGGGGCTGTCGGCGCAATCCGCGGTCGCGAACAATTACGAGCTCAATCGGCTTCGGCTGGGACCATGCGCGGTGCAGCCAAACTACTTTGCGATCCGGTCCAATTTCGAGACAGCGGATCCTGGCTGGAAGTTCTGGCGAAACTTCCGCGCCGCGCGGCTCGGAGACCTAGCCGCGGATGAAATCTTCACTGGCGCGAACGATCTCGTGGTCGACACGGCTTCGATGACCGATCTCGGCGATACCGATTTTAGTGTCAGAATGTCGGCTGACATTTGCGATTTCGGGACATCAGACACTGTCTGGCACTGCAACTATTTCCGCCAGCAGCGAACGATCGACTACATCACGGCCAAGTTCAGCTGAGCCGCGGCAGCGACAATGTCTGAGAATGCTGCGAGAAGATTGCGCGCAGCTTTCGCCGTAGCGGCGACAGTTGGCGAAAGCCTCGGGCAAGCTTCTCCGAGGGTGCGATTAGATAAGCCTGGAGCTCGTCAGGAATGACGTGCTTGGCGTAGCCAGCTTCAGCGATCGTTCGCGCAAGCTTTGCCGTATCATAGCCTTGGATCGCGTCGCGCACCCGATCGCGGTAGGTGTGATCGACGAAATAAAGCGCGTGAGCCAGTTCGTGCCGTAGACTGGCGGCACTAGGACCGAAGACACCAATGACATAGAACGGCTTGCGCAGCTTACGAAACAGCGCGAGCAGGCGCTTTTCCTTTTCGCTCAACGGATTGAACGCGCCGTCATAGAATGGCTTGAACGCGGTGGATGGCAGATTGAATCCCGACCAGTCCTTGTAGTACGTGAAATTGCCATGGCGGCTTGCATACCAATCCATATATTGCTCAAGGTTAAAAATGCGACCGTGAAAGTGCGGAGATTCGTAGTGCTCCTGAGGGCGTAGGAACGTCGACGCCAGTTCGTACTGCGTCTCGAACTGCAGGAGATAGATATCGCTGGCAATCTTGTGCTTTCTAACCCTCATTCGCTCAGGCTCCTGGTCCAGATTGCGAACTATGGCACGAGATCAGCCGCGAGCAACAGGGACGAGATATTGCAATACGGAAGGCCAGCACATGAGACCGGATGGATTTTCCAGGGCTTATACTAGTCGGCTCGATCGTCCCCCCATAGCGCATCCATACTCCGCTGTACTCTTACCAGAGCCGATGCTCGGACCCTGCTTGGTCTCAACCTTGCCGGTCCAGTTCGCTCGCCAAGTAGGTAAGGGACGCCGGTCAGCGTCGCCTTTTTAGCGCTTGGCTTGGTTTGCCAGCGGCGCATTCCCACACGGAAGGGGGCTGGCATGACCATATAGCTCGACGCCTTGCCGGGTGCCGGTTTCCGGCCTCATCCGACAGGATGATGCATTTCGTACGGTGGGACAATACACGCTACAAGGTACGAAATACGTTATGACGTGTCCTGTGCACCGGTTTTCCTCGCTGGTTTAATTGGACGACTGGCGGCCCCGCAGCCGGGGCTCGGCCCCGATGCGGAGCGGCCGCGTTCCAACGTTCCCTGCACGCCTGGTGGCCCGTTGCCAGGTGGGCCCGGCAAGTCGGGCGGCATCGCCCCTCCCCACGCAAAGCAGATGCCGAATCGGATATGCTTTCAACCCGATCAGCTTCCACGCTTAGATCACGACATGATGCAACGATCCGACATCGTCTCGACCGGAATCTGCCTCGTACCAAGCTCGACGAGATGCTGGTCTGCCGTCATCGACCGACGTCCCGCGCATCTGGCTCGACGCGCTATCGAGGGCAAGAGCCTGCCTCCATGCCGCGGACATCCTGGAGGACGGGTCTCCTCGACATCCCCGCCGCCGCCGATCTGCCTGCCGTCAAATGACGTCAACAGAATCTTGACAAGCTATCGAAGGAAAAGCGCACAGAGCTCGTTGCGGCTCTGGAAAAAGTCCTCAAGTCTCGCGCCTAGCTTACTGGCGCGACATGCCTTTCAGCTCCACCCGACGCCTGGCGACGAGGTGCCGCGTCTCCGCGGTATCGAATCCGGCCTGCTCAAGCTGGCGTATAGTGCCAGTCAGTGCAACGATCTGCGCCCGAAGGCGAAGCAATCGGATCGGCTGCTTTTCTTGCCCTTTGATAAATCCTGCCAGCACTGACCTGCGTGCACAGAGCACGGAGCCCAACTTGAAGACAGGCAGTTTCGACGTCTCGGCCAGATCATACACTTTGCGACCTCAGCATGGATGCCGCGATTAGACGTTACCGATGCGGTCAACGGGCTGGGGACCGCCTCGATAGTCTCTTTATGCAGTTCGTCCCCAAACCTGGCGCTCGGCCAAGGACTAAAGCCCGATAGATCCGGGCCCTTTTTACGTCGTTGAATTTATCCAATCCGCAGCGCGCCTAGCGTCATCGGCACTCCGGCAGCGCTAAGAGATTGTCATTGTAGTAGCCATCTGCGTGGGTCCGAACGTACTTTCCGTTCGGACCGTCAACGACTCCGACGTCTGCACGCGTGCCGCCGACAAGCGTGAAAAATGTATTCGTGCCGTTCTCAATTGACTGGATGACTTGTGATCTCGGCCACTTCCAGCCGGCGCCCCCGAGGTGCGCGATGCCTTTGTGCGTGTCATTTCGTGGAAGCTTATTGATGCAGGTAACTTGTACGTCTGGCACTTCTTTTCTCCAAATCGAAATCCCGAAAGCCTCTGACCGCGTAGACCACAAAATATGGCGATAATGTTTTTGATAGTCTCCACGGACTGTTCCCAGCAAAATGACGCGATCAACAACTCGGGGCAGTTTTCGAAAAACCCTTACTCCGGAGGTATTTTCGTCGCTCCCGTCGCAAAATTAGTGTCCGATCCCTACCATCCCCTGCATTGCGATCCCCTGCATTTTTGCAAGATCTGCGAGTTTTTCACACGAGAACGGGGGGGCTCTTTTTGTTTTTCCATCGAGCAATCCGCACGCCGAGGCGGGCTTTGCCGTTCCACGAGGAAGCCTTCCTGCTATGTCACAGGATCGCGAGCGCGATCGTGACAAGCACCAAGAGCGCCATGCTGACGGCGATCAGTATTCCAAGCTGCTCGAGCCGTGGCTTCATTGGAGGCGGTATTTCCTGCCGTTCGTATTCGGCTCGGTGTTGTCGCTCGAGGAGAACATCAGGATTGGTACGGTCTCATCCTCTTCCTTGTAGAGCCGGTAGAGGCCTCGGCCTTTTGACGCGATCTCTTGCGGATCACTATTGGCGGGTCCTATTAACACGTCGTCTTCGTAAAGCTTGGCCTCCCGCAACTGCCGGATGGGGTACTTTACGACGATCACCCAGGCGTCTCCCTGCCAGCAGCGGAATACGCCGTGCAGGCTGTAGTCGACCGGCTGGGCTGGCAGAAGGAAAAGAAAGCCGCTTGCGACGAAGGCGAGTGCCGTCGAGCCGAGCGCGATATGCGTGCTGACATCCCCGTGACTGTCTTTCGGAAGACCATCGGCTTTGACCGCGCCCGCCACTACGTAGAAGCTATAGGTTCCGACATGCCCTGGGCGCGGCCATTGTGTAAGCCGATGCGGCAGGCGATGCAGATGCAAAGGATCAGCAGGGCCGTGCACGTCAACGGAACAAGGAAGGGGGTCACGGTCGCCAAACGTCGGGTTGTCGCTCGTTGATCGGGCAATCCGTGTATAGCGGCTTGTGACGCCGAATAAACCGCGCGACGGCCCGTCGCGGGACTTTATTTCTGTCCGTTATGGACTGTTTCGTTAATCCGTGACGCGTGCTGAGCGAAGCCGGATTTTTGTTTTCAAACCATCCTCCCAAGAAGAATGTGAAGCTTCGGTCCGTGAAGAGTTTGACAGTGTGATCAAACTGGCCTGTCGCCAAACCTCGGCGTGATGTCGAAGCCTTGCGATGCGGCGTTCTGCAACAGCCAGTCGGCGTCGAAGCCTATCGAGAAACCCTGTCCGCGATTATCGCCGCGCCATTGCGACAGCAGGTCGCCGTTCGAGGTAAGGGACCCGACGAACGCATGGACGCTTTCACCTTAACGCTTGCGCAATCCTTCAGGAGTTTTTGCAAGCGGTCGGGTCGAAGATTGGCAAGGGCCCCGAGTAGAGCATCGACCTGTTCGAAGCTTTCGTTGTTGGGCAATTCGTCGAGCAGTTCGAAAACGGCGCGCTCGGGCGTCGACAGGATTAGAGGCCAGTCCCATTGGCCCCAGTTCAGTTGAGGTACGTCGCCTCCGCGAAAAGCCGTTTCATCGAGCATCTTCCCGGTTTCGACATTCCAGCGGACACTGCTTATGCCCTTAGCGACGGGTTCGTTTTTGAAGAGCCGCCGGGCGTTGTGGTAGACGAACTTCACGGACAGCGGCAGCTTGTTCACCCAGGATGGCGGAGACTTGGGACCGTAGAGGTGAACGCGAGTCGTCGCTTGCGGCAGGTAGTGAGCGTATCCTTGTAATTCGAGCGCCGTTCGCCCGCCCACGACGAGCGGTGAATAGTTCAGGATGCACTGCAGGGATATGACGACCTGCTGCCAGCTCAATTCGTAGCGCGGTCGCCGGAAAACCCCGCGGGTTGGCTGTTCGAGCCAGCCACGCGTCACATACAGATGTTGGAGCTGGGTGGAGTAGCCAACCGCTTGAGCCAGGCGGAATCCACGACAAGCCCCTCAGGCAGAAGCTTGTCGAGCTGGTTTAGGAGTTGGCCTTTTTGTCTATCCATGATTGATATAATAGAACATTTTCAAACCGAAGGTCAGTTTGAAATTATCTAATTTTATCAATCATCAGTTGATTCCAGCACCGTTATCCAAACCAGCTACTTCTACCGGGACGCGTCCCTGAATTCGCCCCGCGCATGATACATGCAACCGCTATAGCGGTGATGTTCCCATCGCTGAGAGAATCATCCTCACGCCCAATATCCAAAGCGCTCGAACACCCGTCGAACCACGGTTCACAACGAAGAGGAATCCTCAAAAATTGAACTTGCAAGGTTTACGGTGCCCATGACTCAAATCCCTGCAATCTCACACGCCATTAAATCCTAAAAAAACAGACTCCTGCTCAACCGCTTAGAGGCTTGTTCATGGCGACTAGCGAATCCGGGGACCACCTGGGTTGACCAAAGAGGGCATGTTCAAGCCTAGTCTGCATTTCCAGGCTGCTTCGAATTGCCGGCGAAGGCCTCTTTCTGCATTTTGGAAATTAGCATGCCCTTGAGTCCGCCCTTCCCGTCCCCGCTTCTTCGGCTGCGGTTGATGCTCTGGCGCGCTTCCTACGCGGGCATACTCGACCTCCCGGTCGTGAGCGTGCCTTGTGCAAATGAACTGAATGATCTGGTTGCGCGCACCTTCCTAGCAACTGACACGGTGGTCAAGTTTTGACGAGCCATCCCACGAGCGTGGCCGCAACAGCAATCAACCCCGTCCACCAAATGGATCGAGGACGGGTCGAACGGATGGAGAGCCAGTAGAGTAAGGAGCCTAGGATCAAGCCCCAATTCTTTCGGAAGTCGCCGTTGCGTTTGGCGATCTCTACCAGATCCGAGTATTTGACGTCCTGGTCCGACACAGCCGACCTCCTGTCTGGCCTTCGCAAACATGCAATCACACGCGCTACCGAGCCGACTTCCTCTCCAGCCCACAACGCACCCACGGGCCTATCTCAACCGCCGATAGCCAACAACGCACCACAACTGAACTACACACACGGCGCCTCAATTACTTAAACTCAACTAGCTTGGACCGGCATCACTACTTGCCTGACGGCGACATTTCTGTTTTCACGAACGCTGGTTCGACTTAAAGAAATTTCTTAGCGGCGAAGATCAGGACAATTAGCCCAGTAATGAATAGTCGCGCCGAGAGCACGATCGCGAACAACATAATAATAAAACCCAAAACTTGGCCGAAGGCTTCCTTCACCTGACCAGACTGCTTCAATACTTCGGGGATAGGATCCCCGAATTTTGAGCGCAGAGCTTCGGTCGCTCCGGAGAGCGTTAAGTTAGTATCAGTCATTTTGCGAAACCTTAGCGGACCCCTTAGGCCCGTCCTTTTCTCGCCTGTTCAACCCTGGGCTTAGTTCGCTGGGCGCCCTTTAGGTACATCCATTATTCAAGAACTAAGGCCGTGTCTGATCTACAACACCAACTAGGCCATTCAAGTTCTACACACTCTAGCCTGTCTCACCAGTAACTGAGTGGGTTTGGACCATCTCAGCAGTTACTCAACACCCAATACCATAATTACCGGATAACAACGCACAACACGCATTCCTAGCTGCACAACATGCGTAGTTTAGCTCCAGGGATAAAATTCGGACCAGCCTAAACTTACTTTCCGCAATTGGATCAATGCGATATTAGGTACAACCCACACGTCCAGCACGAAAATATTTTGTTTCCTGGCGTAAAATTCCGCGTGAAGCAGCTCCGTGGAATCCCGACACGGACTCCGAAGCGGCGTCCGAGTTTGCAAATTACCCTCAAAAAAAGGCAGTTTCTGAGACTCGAACGTATGCTCTTTTCGAGATTTCAGCGAGAGTTCGACTCCAATTCCTAGGAAGCTTCGCAGTTCGGTAGTCCCAACAAAGAAGGATCTTCCTAACAATTTACAGGAGCGGATGAGCTGCCTTCCTAGGGATTTACCGAGTTGTTGTTCGAAAGCGATTGCCGTCTGAAAGAAGAGGATTCCTATTTTGTTTGAAGTCGGCGGAGGGGTAAAGCTCTACTCTAGATTGCGCATATCCGGCCGGGACAGACCTACCCCTTCGCCCAATGCACCCCCTAGGTGCATTTTGATCGTACAACTACTAAGCGTGGCTTCCACGCCTTAATGCCGAGAGTCCTTCGGGCCGAGTTGTTATATCAAACCGATGGAGGCGACGGATGCACCTCCGCTTCCTGATCAGAAGGTGACGCGAGAAAACCCAACCAAGGGGATGGAATCGATGGACCTGTTTACTCCGGTGGTCAATGAAGCGCTTCAGCATCCCAATTTTCGTCGGCTTCGCGCGAACCGGAATGGCTACGACTGGGACGTTCTGAATGACTGGGCCCGCGGCTTTGTTGACCGCGACGGCAAATTCGTTGCCGAATTTCAGAGAACATTCGATACGTGTTTCTAGGAGCTCTATCTATTCGCAGTCCTCAAACAATACGGCCTGACCGTTGATTTCTCTCATGGGTCACCCGACTTCTGCGTGGCCGACCACGGCGGGTTCAACATCGAAGCAACCGTAGCACTCCACGCGAAGGGCTCTGTTCCCGAATATGAGAAATCCGGGCAGCCGATACCTGCGGATCTCAACGAGTTCAATCGACGCACGATCATACGCATCAACAACAGCATCGACGGTAAGCGAAAGAAGTATCTCGATTCTTATGCGACGCTCCAGCACGTTCGACAACGTCCTTTCGTGCTCGCCATCACGGCAATCGACAATCCTCATGCAAGGCTCACCTGCCAACGCGCCATTGAGGCTGTCCTCTTCGGATATTACGTAGATGAGGAACGATATTTGCGTGAGGGTGGCGAACTCAAGGGGCACCAACTCGAATGTGTCCCTACGGAAGCGGAGCGTCCCTTAGACCCGAGCATATTTCGGCACCGCGACGTATTTCAGGCGTATTACTCAGAAGCTGACGGGGAATGGGTTTACGAGCGCCGCGATGGCCAGCTCATTTCCAGGCAAGTCTTTACGATGATTGCCCGCGACTGATAAGCAATCGTGGGGTCGACCCTAAGGACCGCCAAGCCCCGGGCGCGAGCACTCCTCAGGCTCACTTACTGCCTCCTCCTCATCTAGTACGCTCAGCCAGTTTCGCGCTTCGGTATCGCTACGGAATGGACCGATGCGCCCGCCACGTCTGAGGATATACCAACCTTCTCTTAATATCCCGGGGGCCTTAGCGGTTAGATAAGTGATCTGCATGAATTCCTCCTGCGTTCGGAGGATGTTCTTCCGAAATCGTGAAAGTCGCCAGAGCTGACGCGCAATTTTTTAAATGGCTATTGGTACCAAACGTCGTAAATAGCAGAGACAAATTCGGCGCTTTGTACCATTCCGGCCTCAGCGCCAACCGCCAAACGGTTGCCCCCTAACGCCGCGAGGCGATAATTTGCAAAAGAACGTCATGCTGCTGGGCCGGCGGCCTACCAGTTGCCATTAGCCCTTTTCTGCAACGCTTCACAACGCCTCATGATCTCTTCGAAGGATTCGACGTCTCCCAACAGAATTCCGTCGTCGGCCATTTTCTTGTAGTCGGATTCCAGCTCTTGGCGAATCTTATCATCAGGGACAAGTTTCAACTTGCCGGGGACGGCGGCGGAGTAGTCGATGAGATTCCCGCTGCTGTCCTGTCCGCGGAAGAACTTCGACTCCAGTCAGCCACTTCTTTGGCAAGAGGCTTGTCATCAAAGGCAGCCTGCGCAAAACCCTTGTCGTCGAGCCGCACAAGGTCGTGCCAATGACGAGAAATGCGATCGCCTTTGAGGCCCTGCGCGCAAACGACGTGAATGGCGGTTGCCTTCTCCCAGAAGGTCCTTCGGCAACATGATCCTCGGGTTCGCCGTTGGAAGCTCGATCTCGGGCAAGTGACTGGCTGCATCACAGACAACCGGACGGATTTCGGCCGGTTCGCCGGTTGATCGCGCGCCGAATTCAAGCTTCACCTGGACGGAACATACCCACTCCCTTTTGCGAGCGGGTCGTAGTCTACATAGATGGTTGCATCATCGACCCGGAAGGTCACATCGACGCCGGTCGCCTTAGCGTGCTCCTGAAGGACCGGGAGTGCCTTGTCTTTCACCCATTCGGCCAGCTTGGCGCGCGCGGCTTTGGTCCATTTGTCGGCCTGGCTGTTCGTGGGCGGAATCGGCGAATCGCCAACCACAAGATCGGGGATGATTTGGCGAATATCATAGGTGAGATCGATATCTTCGGAGAAGCGCTGAATAATGTCGTAGCCCTTCGAAAGCGAGGTGCCGCCTTTGAAAACGAGGTGGTCGCCGAAGGTGGATGTGAAGAGGCCTTGGAGGCCCAGACAACCCAAATGCCCTTTTCCAGCAAATGGACCGGTCGACCTGAGGCCGTGGCGACAACGCCGAGAGCCTCAAGCCGTTCGTCAAGAGAGAGAGAGCGAGATAGGATTCAGCCATGGGCCACGAGCACCTGGCTGATGGATTTTGACATCCATGCGGGCAATGCAGGCCTGAGCGCGATCAGATCCTGTAAGACCGGTTGCGGGAGCTTTTGCTTGAGTTTGGTCAGTGCCTCCGCGGCATGCTGTCTTCCCAGCCAAGCAAGCGCACGAACCGCCTCCCCGGCCTTAGGTTGCGTGGGAAGCAGCATCCGCTGAGGGGCCTTTTTCATCTCAACGACTTGAGCGCCAAGTTTAAACTGCCGGTTTGGGCCCGATGTCAGATAGACAAGTTTCGTGGGTAGCTGTGTCGTAAGACCGAGCATGTTCGCAGCAGCCGCACCGTGCGGGACAATCGTCTCTGCACGCGTAGCAGCAAAACGCTCGATGACCTTTTCTGCCGCTGGCGCACGCGTCCCAAAGCGCGTCTTGACAGGCAGGACATAGATACCCTGGCCAAGGCGCATCAGCTCATTGCGCTCATGAAGCCGCTTCAAAGCCTGATCGACTGCGGCCCGGCTACCAAGATGCAGAAATTCCTTGGCGCTAATCAAAGCGCCTTCGGGCATCGATCGGGCGTGGGTCAGAATTTGCTCAGCAACGGGCTGCATGGCTTCGCTCCTACGTCAGAAACACCGTCGAGTTTCTGACAGAAGTCAAATAAACCGCCATTATATAAATATTTTCAATATCTTGAATCTCTTGAATGGCCTTTTCCACGCTACCGCCTGAAAGCTGTGGACAGCCGGTACACACCATTCACGAGAAAGAACAGATCATGCACCCTTCGGAGGGCGACCTCCGCAGAGCATTCCCGACCCATATTGTGGCATCTCGGTGCTTTGCCCCGGCTCACGCCGCCCGACAGCACTCACCAACCATAAGGACGCTTCACCCACTTATTCTATCAATAGCTGTCCACATTCACGCGCAAAGCTAGCCTGACCGAATGGAGCAAGCAGAGTTCATCCGCATCGTAACGGAAGCGCCGGGCATGTTTGCTTGGATGCTAGGTGCTGGCTCGTCACAAAGCGCAGGCATCCCTACAGCCTGGGACATCATTTGGGATCTGAAGCGTCGCTACTATTGCTCCGAGGAGCATCAAGAAGTTTCATCGAACGATCTGCAAAATGCTGCGGTTCGCGAGAAGATCGAATCCTATCTGATGTCGCGCGGCTTTCCTGCGAGCAGCGATCCCACAGCCTACAGCCGAAGTTTCCAGTTGATCTTTGGCACCGACCTCGAACGGCAAAGCCGTTATCTGCAAGCGAAGCTCTCCGAAAAAGCATCGTCCCTCACCATCGGTCACAGGATCTTCGGCGGCTTGTTCAGCACGGGGGCGATCAAGGTCGTGTTTACGACCAATTTCGATACCGTAGTCGAACGCGCGGTGGCTGAGGTTACCGGCAAGAGCCTTGCTCCGTTTCATCTGGAAGGCAGCTACGCTGCAAAGCAGGCGCTGAACATCGATGCCTTCCCGATCTACTGTAAGCTGCACGGCGACTTTCGCTACACGAGCATCAAAAATCTTACCGAGGACCTGAAAACACAGAATGCCGAGATGGGCGATTGCCTTGTACCCGCCTGCAATCGGTTCGGCATGATCGTGGCCGGGTACAGCGGACGCGACGAAAGCGTGATGCAGCTCCTTCACCGTGTCCTCGATGGCCCCAATCCCTTTCCGCATGGTCTTTATTGGACGACGCTTAAGGGACGAAAGCCGCTTCCTGCCGTGACGGCGCTGTCGGAAGCGGCTCAAGCCAAGGGCGTCCGTGCCGAACTTGTTGAAATCGAAACTTTCGATTCCCTGATGTCGCGGATATGGAAGCAACTCCCCGAGAGGCCAAAAGATCTGATCGAGAAGATCGACCGAACAGGGTCTCAAGCCGTTTCCATTCCGCGCAAGGGGGCGGGCAACGGCGATCCCATTCTCCGCTTAAATGCGCTTCCCTTGATCGAACTGCACGACACTTGCCTTGAACTCAATTTTGCGATTCCGAAGGACTGGGACGATATTCACGCCGCGGAAAAGTTGGCACGCAATCAGATCATCGCGACAAAAGGTTCCTCGATTTTGGCGTGGGGCAGCGAACAGGCCCTGCGGCAAGCGTTTGGCAAGGACCTCACCTCATTGTTGCCGTGCTCCATCAAGGACCGTCTCCAGGATTACGCGAACAATCTCCCCCTCAAAGGCTTCATCGAGCGCGCCATAGGCCTGTCCCTTATCCGGGGTAAGCCACTGTTGGTGCGGGATTGGCGCGGTGGATCCGTCCTCATTCTCGATCGGCAACATCCTAATCCGGATCTGACACGGGGTATTTCTCAGTGTGTCGGCGGCAGCCTGCATGGGCGGATCGATGGACTGATGTCCGCGGTAACTCCTGAACATCCCAAGTCTGAAGAGGTGTGGTGGGCAGAAGCGGTCAGGTTTGATGTGGACGAAATTGACGGCCGGTTCTGGCTCGTCCTCAAACCCGATGTCTGGATTTGGTCAAAGTACGCACGGCAACAAGCCACGAGTTTTCTGGATGAACGGCTGGGAAACCGTTTCAACAACCGAGGCGATGCACTGCTCACAGCATGGATCAACCTCCTTCTTCCTGGCAGCGGACGCGCGGCCGATCATGTTTTGAAGCCTTTCGCGGAACAAGACGGCCCAGGCTCGCCGAAGATCGTCGTCAATGCCCGCACGGCCTTTAGCCGAAGGATGATTGCATGACAGCATCGCCTTCGGAAATGGACGGCTATGCAACGATCCCTGAACCGGATCTGGTTTTTGCCGGCAACGGCTTGGACAAGCATCCCCTGCGCGGCCTTCGTCAGCATGGTCCCTATAGTCTGCCGCTGGGCATCCCGACGCGGGTGCGCATGGCTCTGCTGGCTCCGAAAGACTTACTGCCGAAGCTCGATGGCATTCTACGCGAACTGAAGGGTGCGGCCCGGCCGCGCGAAGCGCTCAACTACTATCCGGAATATCCCGGCTTCGAACCGCTGTTCCGTACCAAGTTGATTTCCGAGGCAGCGCGCCGGTTCGAAATGCCGGAAGATCTCAATCAGCTCGCGCTCACAGGCAATCGCAACGAACTCGCTCGTCAGATTTTCGACGCGATCGGCAAGCTCACGCTGCACCGCAGTGAGTTCGACGTTCTTCTCATGTATCTGCCGAATTCCTGGGAAGCATGCTTTGAATCGCCGGGCTTCGACCTGCACGATTTTCTCAAGGCCTTCTGTGCACCAACGCGGATTCCGATCCAGATCGTCCTGGAGAGCGCGCTTCTGCGCAAATGCCGCGCGAACGTGATGTGGGGGCTCAGCGTCGCGCTGTACGCAAAAGCAGGCGGCATTCCTTGGAAGCTTGCCGGCCTTAACCCGGATGAGGCCTATATCGGCATTAGCTACGCGATGAAGAAAGATAGCGACCGGACTGATTACACCACTTGCTGTAGCCAGGTCTTCGACCCTGACGGCACCGGTTTCCAGTTCGTTGCTTATGATACCAAAAGTTTCACGCAGGATCGGCGCGGCAACCCGTACCTCGATTACAATGAAATGCTGGCGGTGATGTCCCGCAGTTTGGAGATCTATCAAAGCGGCCATTCAGGCCGCCCTCCCAAGAAGGTCACCGTCCACAAGAACACTCCCTTTAGGGAGGAGGAAATCTTGGGGACGCTCGATGCGTTCAGTGATCGAACGAACATTGAGCTCGTCCAGATTGTGAAATCATCGAACTGGATGGCCTTCACCTATGGCGATAACAAACGCGCCTCCAGCTACCCGCTACTGCGCGGGACGCACCTGCCGCTAACGTCCGATACGGCATTCTTCTGGTCACAAGGCAGCGTGAACGGCGTCCATATGACGGCGTCCAAGCCGGTCTACAAGGAGGGAACTCTCAAACCAATTCCGTCCCCCCTCCTGCTGAAACGATTTACGGGAGCGGGAGGATGGCACGATACCTGCGCCGGAATCCTTGGACTTACGAAAATGGATTGGAATAACAATACGCTCTATAAAAAATTGCCGGTGACACTGGAATATTCCCAGCGCTTCGCCCGAATTATTCAACAAAATCCCAATATGGTCGATGACGTCTTTGATTTTCGGAATTTTATGTAGGACCGAGGCAATAGCACGGCAAACCGGGGGCATCGTCGGCCGCGGCTCATACTTTGCCGGCGTTGGGAAAGAAGGGCGTCGGCTCCAATTTTGTTGACATCTCCGCAGCAATAAACGGCTCAAGCGTTTCGTCGCTTGCCCAGACGAAACGCCGGGCGCGACGCACGACGAAATCATTTACATGGGCGACGATTGTTCGGGGGGCGGCTGCGCGCAATTTCTCAAAGCTGGCGTCCTCATTCGCGGCGACAAAAAGTCTTTGTGGGACTGATTGGCATCGACAGAACGCCGTTCGGCTGCTTGAGATTGAATATTTCGACTGGGCGGTCAGAAATGAGCAGCCGAGCGGGCGAAGCGGAGACGTCGATAGTTGCCCACTTCATTTGATTGAGATGCGTTCCAACGATCTCGTTATCGAGAGCCTTAATGATCGTTATCGAGAGCCTTAATGATGAGGTTGGCTTGCATTTTGGTCCGCGTGAGGGGATCGCGCTGCGCCAGCATGTCGTCAAAAGTAGCAGGGTCGCCGGGCTGGCGTAATTTCTCGTAGCGCTCATGAAATTCATTGCCGCTGCCCGCCCAAATGCTTTGAGCCGCAGTGCGCAGCTCCGGAATGGCATCTGGATGGCGCAAATGGACGCCGATCACGAAGCGCGACCAGGCGCTAATGAGTTCATTTGTCCACTGGTGTCCCGCCTGGCCGAGATGAATGTCTAACGCATCGGAGGCTTTCTGATCCGCGTACGCGAAGAACACCTCCTCCATAAACTGAGCTTGGTCCGGCGGCAGTTCAGGAAAGGCATAGAGGTCGCGCTCAAAGCCCGTCGAGCGCGGCCCGACGGGCTTCGCTATCAATTTACCGCCCTTTTGGGCATATTCGACAAGCTTACTATCCGGCCCGGCCCATCCCTTGAGATAGAAAGCGGGTATGAATGATGGTCGCGCGGCGCGTTCATGGGCTCTGTATATCACAGGCCCTAACGGCGGGCCGCCCTCAACGACGCCCAAAAACCGAATCAACTACGAGTCGCAGGCATGAACCGGTCGAGAAACGATAGCGATCAAGATCCGGACCCATTCGATGAATAAATAGACCGCGCCTGCGAGGCAGATCCTCTGCCGCCATACGTTGAGGACGCGCCACCGCGCCGTGGCCCCCCACTTTCTGCCGACGAATGTCGTGCGGCATGGGATCGTCTGGCGACATTTCAGACATCGTCCGACTTCATTCATTTGACGAGAACGCTATGCGACCGCTGCGGCTCCGAGGAGTGGTTCAACAGGCCATATCTTAAATTTTTGCACGATGCTTACGTGCTAGCGGAATTCGTGAGGCTTACCCCCGTCGCGGCTGTGCGCCTCGCAGGGCCCACAGAGCAGTGGCCGGACGGCTACGTTAAGGTTGCGGGCAAGACACACAAAGTCGAAATCACAAGCATCCACGGCGGCAGGAAGCTTGGGGAGGAGTACAAGGGAATCGAACCCTCGTATTCAGGCTGGAAGGCTGATGCTGCCCTCGAACCCTATCAGCTCCTGGTCACACATGAATTTCAAGCATGGTCCATATGGCAATCTGGTCGCTTCCGGCAGTTCGATGCGAAGGACATTATCTTAACATACGACAACACGAAGGTTGTTGGTCGCGCCTCTAAGTCCGAACGGCACTCCAGAGACAACCACAGCCAAGTCGCCCGATCGAATGTAGCCTTCCTGGTGGGCGGCCGCCGAGGCGATCCGCGTCATCTCCTCATAACCGGAAGGGTCGCCGGACACGGCACTATGCACGCCCCACAACAAGCTCATGCGCCGTGCTACCCTCTCATCCGGAGTAAGGGCAAGGATCGGCACCGGCGGCCGGCTGCGCGAAATCCGAGCTGCAGTCGTCCCGCCGGCCGTAAAGCCGATGATGACCTTGGCGCCAACGGAGCCGGCAAGATCTGCGCCTCCGGCCGCGACAGCGTGGGCAGGGGTGTTCTCCACGTCAAGTCGAGAAGCGTCAATGAGGGACTGATAGAGGTGATGCCGTTCCGTGCTTTTGATGATGCGGTCCATCATGGCTACTGCTTCGACGGGGTAGGCCCCACTTGCCGATTCAGCAGACAGCATCACCGCATCCGCTCCATCATAAATGGCGGTCGCGACATCTGACGTTTCCGCGCGCCTCGGCGTCGGACCAGCCACCATGGAATCCAACATTTGCGTTGCGACGATGACGGACCTTCCGGCAAGCCGACCGGCGCGCACGAGCTCCTTCTGTCGGCCAGGCACCTCCTCTGGCGGGATTTCGACGCCAAGGTCACCACGCGCCACCATAACGCCGTCGGACAACCCAATGATGTCGTCAATGCGCTCGAGCGCCATCGGCGTCTCGATTTTCGCAATCAGACCTGCGGCCTCTCCGATCAGAGCGCGCGCCTCGATCAGGTCGGACGGTTTCTGAACAAAGGACAAGGCGACCCAATCGACTCCAAGATTGATGCCGAAGGCGAGGTCGGCCCGATCCTTCTTGGTGAGCGGAGAAAGATCGAGCATGGCCCCGGGTACGTTGACCCCCTTGTGGTCCGAGATCGCGCCTCCGACGACGACCTGCGCAACGATTTCTCCGTGTCCTGGTTCGGTGACCTTCAAGCGCACCCGGCCATCGTCAATGTGAAGTTCTTGTCCGGGATGGACAGCTGCAAAGATCTCCGGGTGAGGCAAAGGTATTGATTGCTTCTGCCCTTTCGTACCCTCGGTCACAAAGCGCACCGTTTCACCAGCACGCAAGACCAGGCCGCCTTCTTCAAGGGAGCCGATGCGGAGTTTTGGACCTTGGAGATCCTGCAGGATGCCTATCGGCCGACCGAATTCCCGCTCGAGTCCACGGATACACTCATAGGCTCTGGCATGGTCTTGATGGCTTCCGTGACTGAAGTTTAGCCGAAAGATATCTGCTCCGGAACGGTAGAGAGCACGGATCTTTTCAGATCCGGCGCTCGCCGGACCGATGGTTGCCACGATCTTGGCGTGACGCGAGCGACGCAATCGATTCCTCCAATGAACGAGTGCTATCAATCTAGGGACCACGTCCAACGCAACGATTTAAAGACCGCGTTCGGCGGCAGTTGAGCAGCTGGTGACCTCTTCGTCAGTCGCTCGACACCATGCGATGGACGTGATTGGTAAGGTGAATCCTGCCTTGAACCGATCCATGACAATCATTGTTTCAAGGCGCTTTATGTCTGAGCTTTCGTCTGTCAGATGCCTGGCAAACTGCTCGTAATCTTCCATATCGTTGACTGTGACGAGCAAGACGATGTCAGCCAAACCTGTAACGTAGAATGCGCTCATCACTTCCGGCATCTTGCGAATTTTACGCTTTAGGCGATCAACGGTGTCGGCCCGAGCGCGCTCCAAGCAAATGAGAACCACGGCCGTCACATTTCGTCCAATTGCTTTTGGAGAAATGATGGAAACGTCCGCTTCTATTATTCCCCTGGATCTAAGCCGCTTCAGCCGACGCTGAACTCCGGATGCAGACAGGCCGACTTTCCCTCCGAGTTGTTCACTACAGAGGCGATTATCTCGTTGGAGGAGGTCAAGAAGACGAAAATCGATCTTGTCGAGTTGCATCACTGCCTCGCGGCCAGTGGACTGCGATCGGCCCGGGAAAGCAGACGACTGCGCAGCTCGTCCCGACGTCTTCGGTTCTCCGCCACGCAGCCGACCTGTTGGACGATCAATGTCTGTCATATGCCCTGGAACACTTATCTAAGCTCTGCTCCTTGCAAGACATCGAAAAGCTGCGGCGATCCTCGTCTTCCCCGCGGCTCAGTACGCTCGATCCCGGCCGCTACCTCGTCAATCCGGCGGGCCGGTCCCCACATCTGCCAAGAGCTTGTGATGGAAAGCGGACCGACCTACCATCCCGTCAATCCGCGCGGTCGGCTCCGAACACATGATCCCTGCCAAGCCGGTGCGTTGACAGTCAAGCTCCGGAAGCGACCGCTTTTTGCTCCTGGTCAGTGGACAGCACCATTGCGTTGACAGTCCGATATGCGAACACGATCGCGGGACCGATTGTTATGCCTGCGCCGGGATAGATTCCGCGCATCGGCGAAGTCATGTCGTTGCCGCAGGCGTAAAGACCCCTGATTGCGTCGCCTTGTGCATCAAGAACGTTTCCATAACTGTCGGTCGCCAACCCGCTCGCCGTGCCAAGCGTTGCCGGAACGATCGGCAACGCGATGAACGGTCCGTTTTTGATTGGCCCAAGGTTTGGATTTGTTGCCATGGTCGGATCGCCGAGCGTGCGATTGAAAGCCGATTCCCCGCGCTTAAATAAGGGATCCCGTCCTTGGGCGGCATGCGCGTTGTGTTCTTCGATCGTCTTTTGCAGCACAACGGAATCCAGTTCCAGCTGCTTTGCGAGCTCGGCAATCGTGCGGCCTGCCTTGATGTAGCCGAGGCGGACGTATTTTCCGATGCTCAAGGTCCAGGGCCATGGCAGCAAGTGTCCCATGCCTCTCAATCGTACGAACTTCTGATCGCAGATGAAGTAGAACCGCTTATCTGCTGGATATCCGTTTTCAAACATTGCCAGGCAAATATCGTGGTACGAATTCGATTCGTTGACGAAACGTCTGCCATTCGGGCCAACTGCAATGACCCCAGGACGGCCGCGATCGAGCCAGCCGTACGGGACAATTTGCGAGCCGCTCGCGCGTTTCAAGATCGACACCGGGGTCCAGAAACCGGCGGATGCAACATCTTTGTCGATGGCGGCTCCTAGCGCGGTTGCAAGTCCAATGCCGTCGCCCTGGACGTCGGCATGGGCCAACGTAAGATCATGCTGGTGTGCACCACTGAGGTCGGCCCTCAACTGCGCATTCCCGGCAAAGCCACCAGATGCGAGAATAACGCCACGCGAGGCACGCACGCGAGTGTCCAGATTGAACCGCCTGACAACGGCACCCGTGACGCGCCCGCCTTCCTTGCTGAGTTCGAGGGCTGGAGAAGATGGCCAGATCTCTACATCATACTTGCGCAAGCTCACGAGCAGCCGCGCGATCAAGGCATTTCCTCCGCTGAGCTCAGTGCCACGCCTGAAACTCAGCCGATCCCGTGCATAGCGGCTCAGGCGAGTTAAAACGTGCTTGAACGAGGCAACAGATTGGAAAGGGTTGAGGAAGCTTCTTACCTCACTCGATGAGATCATCATGCCCCCGAGCAGAACCCGAATGGGGTCGCCAATCAGATCAAAGTCCTTGCCTAGAAGCCGCCCATCATAAGGAGCAGGGCTCAGAGCACGGCCCCTGTCAACGCCGCCAATTTGGCTCGAGTGATAATCGGGCGTAGAGGCCAGCGTGAACTTGACATCCGTCCCGTTCTCGAGCGCTGCCAACGCCGGCGGACCGTCCTGAAGAAAGGCGTCGATGAATTCAGCGCGGTAGTATTTGCCAAGTTCATGCTGCAGGTAGGTGCTGGCATTGTTGATGGAATCATTGATGTTTGCAGTACGCGCCTGAGCAGAACGAGGAACCCAGATCATGCCATTCGACAAGGCTGTCGTGCCGCCAAGTCGCGGAGATTTCTCGCATACTATTACGCGAAGGCCGGCTTTTGCCGCAAACAGCGCAGCTGACAAGCCCGCGGCACCGCTGCCGATCACGAGGACATCTGTTTCCCGGTCCTGCCCCGGTCTAGCCACCTCTTTGGAGACGAAAGCGATCGGATCAGATTTAGCACGATTAATTTGCGTGTTCATGCGGCCTCGCTGCACGTGATGCAGTGAACGTCAATGAGTTTGCGGAAGTGGAGCAGCTTTGAATTCCGCCACCGCTGCTTTCACCGCGCGCTCGATTGGAATTCTCTCGATTGACGATGCGCCAACAAAGCCGACACATTCAGTCGCCCGATAGACCTCGATCGTATCTTCAGGTTCGGCAATTGCCCCACCATGGCAGAGCGAGAGCACGTCCGGCCGAACGCTTCGCGCCGCTGCGTTGATCTCGTTGATGCGTCGGATCGCATCCTTTATGGATTGCCCGTCCTCGTGACCGACGAGCCCACCCCGCGTTGCGCCGACATGGGGGACGATGCAGTCGGCGCCTGCACTTGCCATCGCCTTGGCGTCCTGCGGGCTTGCGACATAGGCGAGCGAGAAGATATTCTTCTTGCGCGCGCAAGCGATCAGTTCGACCTCGCGTTCAAAGCCGAGTCCGACGCGGCCGCGGCGCTCACGCCAGTTGTCACCCATGGTGGAGATCGTCGGATAGTTGATGACGCCGGAAAACCCAGCAGCCCAGAATTTGTCCAAGAGGACATCGAGATCGAGCCGAAGAGGATCCCAAGCCTCGATGCCGCCGACCACCGGCACGGACGACACCACGTTACGAATTTCCGCCGCGAGCTCCAATGTGCGTGCGTTGGAATCACCAATCCGGCTGGTCGGAAGCCCCATCAGACGCGACAGGCCGGTCGAGTAGACCACCAGCATGTCGGCACCTCCAAGGACGGCGCATTTGGCGACCAGGCCACAGCTACTTCCTGCCGCGAGAATTGCTTTTCGCTCCGCCACCTGTCCTTCAATCCTGGAAAGAATCTCACTTCGCTCAAACATCCGCATCGGATGAACCTCCTTGCGTGAGTTGTTCCAGAACCCAGGCCGCGGCTGCCTCGGCGAACTCGCCATCGTTGATGTGACAGTTCAGGTCGCGCACCGTCACGTGCGCGGGGAGATCTGCCTTGACCGCGTCGAGCCAAGCCTTGTCGGCCTCGGGATCGTGGAAAATGCCGCCTTGGCGGTCGTAATCGGACACGCCTTTCGCCGGCCAAAGGACAATAGTTGGCCCTTTTGCTCGCGAGAGCCGTTCGGCCGTGAGACGGCCAATGCTCGCATTCTCACACGCAGTTGTGCGCATGAGCGTCGTGTAAGGCGTATGGGCATGAAATCGGCGTCCGCGAAACCGATCAGGAACGCTCGATGGCAGGCCAAAATTGACCATATCGACCGCGCCAGGCGCAATCACTTGCGGTATCCCTTGCTTCGACGCTGCTTTCAGTCGATCCGGGCCGGCGCTCGCGGAGCCTCCGACGATTTCGTCTGCGAGCTCTGTGGTGGTCAAATCAATGACGGCGTCGAATTCACCAGCCGCGATCAGCTGCTCCATTTTGCGGCCGCCCGCCCCGTTCGCTGGAAAGACGATCGCGTCTAGCCCACCGTCAGCAAGCCGCGCCGCGCACTGATTTACCGCGGGCGTTGTCACGCCGAAGGCGGTGATCGCGACGATCTTCTTGTCTCGTCCAGTCTTGATGGGGGCATAGCGCATGGCGGCAACGGCCCGTCCGGCATTCTCGAGCACTCTTCTGGTAAAGACGTTGATGCCGAAGAGATCGACCAGCGTCGGATAAAGGATGATGTCATTGTGAGTGGCCAATTCAGCGAGTAGCGCCGGCCTCGCGCTGCTTACGAGAAGCTTCGGAAAGCCATAGGGCAGGTTAGACACGACCTCGGCGTAAACCGCGCTCCCCTTGCCGCCCGCAACTCCGACAATCGCGCTGATCGTTGCCGATCGGAGAAGATCGCCAACCTTTGCGCGCGTGCTTTCCGCAATCTGCTTCAGCAGTTCGGCGGGCGCCTTTGTATCGGCCTGTTTGTCGCCGTCATCTCTCTTCGTGCCGACGTCAATGAGGATGGTCTTGCGACCACACGCCTCGATCAGGTCCGCAAGATAAGACGCCTCGCGGCCCTTGGTATCCAGCGTGGCAACGATCGCAACAGCGTCCGTGATGAATCCGGTCGGCTGTCCAGCAAGCTTACCATCCCGGCCCGACCTTCGGTCGTCCGTGCAATGGTGTGACACGATCTTCCTCCCAGACCATTCCTTACAACAGACGGTCTAGACCCGGCTTTACCCGCGTATAAGATCGGTGAGGCGACCAAATGGGTAATATTGGGTAGAAGCGATGAGGGCGAGAGCTACCGGCAAACTTGCCATACACATGTCGGCCATAGCTAAAGGACCACAATTGCAGGTCTACGCCCCGTCTTTGCGTAGCCTTCCAAACGGCTCCCTGCTGGTCATGGCGACCTTGCCGATCCTCGACTGGAACGAGTGTCTTTTGCGAGACCTGCGAAGCCTCAACAAAGCAACGTCCGCGCCTCATGTCTATGCGGCGATATTGATGATCGACCCCTTCGCGTGCTGGGAGGACATTGCCGAATCGTTGAAAGATGCCGGCATCGCCGGGGTTGCCAATTTCCCGCCCGCATCTTTGATCGAGCGGTCGGCAGCGGGCGTACCTATTGATGCCGCACAGGAGCTCGAACTTCGGCGGATGGAATGGTTCACGAGCCTTGGATTCAAGGCGCTGTTCGCCATCGCCAGCGATTCTGAAATTACCGCGGCCGAGAAGCGACTTGGTGCCCATCTGGAGGGGCTCATCCATCTACCAGAGGAAGCTCTTACACGGACGATGAGCGAGGAGATGGAGCTAGTAAGCCTTGGCCTGCATGGATCGACATTACCGATGTTCGCGCTTTTGGACGGAAGCGCATCGAAACGGCAAACCTCAGCGACGTGACGAGCCGGACCGCTACTCTATGATCCGCAAGCTTTTTCATTTTTTGCAGAGGATTTTCTTAGAAGCCCGTTAGGACTGGCCACTTGTCCGCAAGATTCATACTTGCTGAGTAGACGCATTGTCCGGCTTAGCCGGTGCGGACGCGATCAATTGGGGGCCCCAAGACGCCTGCTACGAGCCGGAAGCACAGACGGCTCGGGATCGGAAGGCTGGGTCATGATGCGTTTCCACGGAATCGCATCATAATCTCATCTCTTTGTTTGAGCATGATTTTTTCGGAAAACCGGTTTCCACTTTTCCGGATCATGCTCGTGGCTCTGCGACGGGGTTGCAGCACTCGGCATCCAGATAGCGCGCTTCCAAAGGACGATCTCGCGAGCGTGCTTCAAGGCTCGCGAGGGCCGGATGCATTTGTCACATCCCTCCGGCGCCGCTCGCCGTGAACACTTTGGGTCAATGACTGTTCGCCGCCCGCGATTTTCGCTCACTGCGTTCGTGTAAGGGCGTATTTTTCAGGGTGACTACTTGCCGCGGGCGGTCGATCTTGCCGGCGATCACCTCGCCATCACTGCCGCAAAAATGGCGGCATGTCGCCTGTCAAAAAAACACCGCTGCCGGATTTCTCCGGCAGCGGCTCAAGTCTCGGGAGAAAGCAGACGAACCGGTCTGCCAGCGGACCCAAGAGATCACACCCAGGAGATCAGACCCAGGAGATCAGACCTAAGAGGTCAGAGCGGATTTTTGGTTGCCGATTGCTATTATTCAGACGATGGCCCAAGCGGTCACTGCCGCGCGACCAGCATCTGGGTAGCGTTGGGTAACCGACCGTATAAGACGCAACTCTCATCCTGGTCTGACGCGACAGCTAGTTAGCCGCGTCCTGGAAGCACGAGCTTGCGGAGTCGCACGGGGAGAATAACAATGCTCGCCGGCACTCCGGTCCCACGCGGCTGTCAAAGAGCAGCGGGTACTTCGCCGCCACGAGGCCGGGCTAGCCTATTCCCAATTCAAAGGGGACTGGCGGCAAACGCGCGCTCGAGCAGCAACCGGCCATGTATCGAAGAGAGATCTCAAGGGGGCCGATCGCTAACTTCGTTACCGACGTCAATCCCGCACGCGCATGCTCGAGGCGATGCATCGTGTCGGCAAGCTCATCTGATAGCATTTAAGATGACACCGAGCCGGCAGCAAGTTGGACAGGCATTCGACGGCCGCATCTAGATGCGGAGCGCTCGGCGCGCTATTCGATTCCGCCACCGCCAGGGCGTCATTGTCGGCTGTCCGGATCTTCTGACCAACATCGCGAGCAATCCAGGCCGCTACCATTTTCGTCACCACGCGCGTCTATATCAGCTGAGTCAGATGCAGGCGGTTCTCCGTTCAATATCGCCATGACAATGCTGGATTATTTAATAAAGGCTAGCCGAGATCGATCCAGAGTTATTGTAACAGACAGAACGACGATGAGCCCCGTCACCATGATTTGCAGGTAAGTATGCACGCCCGCGATATTGAGACCATTTTGCAGTACGGCGATCACCAGAACGCCAGTCAGGGTGCGATGGACTCCCCCCGCCCCTCCAGATAGCGCAGTTCCGCCCATGACGACCGCGGCGATCGCCTGAAGCAAAAGATCATCACCCATACGCGAGGTTCCGGTTGATGTTCGCGCGACGAGCAGCAAGCCCGCAACGCCGCAAAGCATTCCGCAGACAACAAACGCGATCGCTTTGGTGCGAAGGACGTCAATGCCTGAAAGTCGCGCGGTCAGGCCGCCTCCCCCGATCGCAAACAAGGCTCTTCCGAAGTGGCTTCTCGCACCGACAAAAGAAGCCACAGCAAAAATGAGGAGCGCCCAAACTCCGGAGTTCGGAATACGGCCGATCATGGAGCCGGAAGCAATCCATGTGAGGTTCGGGCTCTGGAAAAACACATTGCCGCCCCCGCTGATCCACGTAGAAATGCCGCCAAGAATAGTCATCGAGCTTAATGTGGCGACGAACGACGGGAGCCGGAGACGAAGAACGAGCGTAGCATTTACAAGACCACAAAGCGCTCCCATGCCTGCCGCAGCGAAGGCTATCCCGGTTGCACCGACATCGAAGTCACGGATCAGAACCGCAGATGAAATGGCCACGAGTGTCACAATGGCTCCTACGGAAAGATCGAGTGATCCCATAAGAATGACAAACGTAATGCCCGTTGAAACGATCAGCAGGATCGAGGATTGCCGCATCAGGTTGAAAAGATTTATCCAACTTAGAAAGCGCGGGTTGATCAGCGCGAACACCACAACCATTGCCATCAGCAGCAACAATGGCCCGAGCGCATTTATGATGACACGGCGACGATCATAAAACTGGGCGATCGGCAATTTTCCTTCTGCAACTGGTCTCGACCCAGCCGTTTGCGGCTCATACCATGTGTTGGACAAGTTCCTGCTCCGTTGGCTTATTGTCGGCAGGCGCGCTGCACTCGAACTGAAGTTCTCCGTCTCGCATCACGAGGATCCGGTTTGACATTCCAATCAGCTCGGGCAGATCGTCCGTAACCAGAAGAATAGCTACCCCCTCCTCAGCCAAGTCCCTCAGAACGCTGTAGATCTCTTGCTTGCCGCCGACGTCGACGCCCCGCGTGGGATTGTCGAGGACGAGCACTTGAACGTTTCGGGCCAGCCATTTGGCTATCACCACCTTCTGTTGATTGCCGCCGGAAAGGAACTGGCAAAGCTGCGTTGGTCCATTGCATCTCACACGCAAGCGATTGATGTACTTTTCGGCCAGACGCCTCTCTCGGGAGCGGGAAAGGAACCCAGAGAGGCTTGAGACGAGCGGAAGCGAGGCCAACGACATATTTGCCTGAACCGACATGTAAGGCACGATGCCTTCGCTCTTGCGTTCCTTGGGTACGAAACCCACCCCACGCTTGATCGCCGCTTTACCACGTCCGCGAAGCGGCAAGACTTCGCCGCCCAATTCCACGGTACCATTTGGGGGAAAGGGTTCAAAACCGACGACGGCCCTGGCAACAGCCTCTTTGCCGCATCCGACGAGACCGCCAATTCCAAGGACCTCACCTTTGCGAATCTCAAAGCTCACATTCTTGACGTTTTGGCCGCTCAGACCATGAGCTGAAATCGCGATTGGCGCCCCGACCAGGCTTAGCTGGCGCGTTTCCATGAAGTATTCGTCGTCTCGTATTCGTCCAACCATCGCCCGATGAAGGCTTTGTTCGGAAATCTCTTCTCCTGCGAACTCGCCGACATTTCGCCCGTCCTTGAACACGCAAATGCGGTCGCACAGCTCCACATATTCCACAAGACGGTGAGTGATAAGAACGAATGACGCGCGACGGCGGTATCGACGAATCGATTCAAAGAGAATCTTGATCTCTCGCTCGCCGATTGCCGCAGTCGGTTCGTCGAGCAGGATGATTGGGTGATCGATGTGGAAATGCTCGGCCAACGCGAACGCCTTGGCAATCTCGATCATCTGCCGATCATGGAAAGCGTAATCGCCCGTGCGGCGGCGCGGATCGATGTAGCCAAGACCGAGATTTTGGAGGTGTCTTTCGCTCACGGCTATCATCGCATCTCGGTCGACGATGCCTATCCGACTGGTAAAGCAGGGTTCTAAAGAGAGGAATATATTTTCGTAGACAGCCAGGCTTGGAATAAGGGCCTGCTCCTGGAAGACCATCGAAATTCCGGCCTCAACGGCATGGGTATAGCTTAGGGGCCTGAAGCTCTTGCCAAATAGTCTCATACTTCCAGCATTCGGTGCATGGATGCCGGCAATCATTTTGAGTGTGGTTGATTTGCCTGCCCCATTTTCGCCGGCAATACCAACAATCTCATTGGGAAACACATCGAGATCGATGCCTTCAACCACGGCAATGCCATTGAAGCGCTTCGAGGCGTTACGCATTGAGTAGATCGGCGCGGCCACGCCATTCATTTCACGTCCTCCGCGCTCGCTCGCCGCGTGTTCAGAAGAACGGCCAGCAGAATGACGGTTCCTTGAATGATTGTTTGCAGATAGGGCGGCAAAGCGAGAATGTTCATGACGTCTGAAAAAGTCGTTATGAAAGGAACCCCGATGATCGTCAGGCGCACGTTGCCAGAGCCACCCGTAATCGCGGTTCCGCCAACGACCACCGCGGTGATCGTATCGAGAGTCATATAACTGCCCATTGTGACAGTGGCGGATCCTAGACGCGCCGCCAACAGGACGCCGGCAAGACCGGCGAGAAGGCCTGACAATGCAAACGCCTGGACTTTTATCGCATTGACCCTCACTCCCATGAGGACAGCAATTTGCTCGTCGCTACCGATCGCAAGCGTCATTCGCCCAAAACGCGTGCGATCACCTATGAGGACTGCAGCACCATAGATCACCGCCGAGATCAGCACCGCATTGGGGACCACAATCGCCAGTGCGCCTTGGGCTATATCGATTACGGCTGGGTTCGATACGGATAATGACCGGCCATCTGAAATGAAGAGCACCGCCCCTGAAATGGTTGTTGCGGTTCCAAGCGTTACCAGAATCGAGGGGATTCTGAGGTGGACATAGACCAGCCCATTGATCGCACCAAACACCAAGCCGACCACGCAGGCGATGGGAACCGACCATAGACCCAGATCTGGTGATAGGCGCGCGACCAACATACCGCAAAAGCTGGCAACAGCTCCGATGGACAGGTCGATCGAGCCCATTAGGATTACAAAGGTTGCGCCGATGGATGCGAGCAAAAGGACAGAACTCGATAGTTCAATAGCCCTGATATTTGCGAGCGTTCCGAACGACGGAGCCACGAGACCAAACGCTGCAATCGCAAGCATGAAGACGAAGATGGTTATGGCCCGCCGCCCTAACTCGCCATCCCTGCACCCGGCCCGCGCCGCTTGTAGCATTTTTGCGATCCATCAAAAGCGAGGTAAACATGATGCCCCTCTCGATGGAGAGGGGCATCCACGGCGTCACTCGGGGATACGCTGATGATAGTGATTATTATACTCCGCCTTGAGCTGATCGACGCAACCTTCGTCGACGGCATCTTGATAAGCCTTCGGGAACTTATATCCGGCCGGCGTACGAGCTCCCCAATACGTCTTCACATCGATCGGCCACACATAGTTTTGAGCATCCCAATCGTCGGGATGAAGAACCCGCGACATCTTTCTCCAATCAAACGGAAGCTTCTCGCCGGCGAGAAACGCTTGATACTTGTCTACATTTTGAGCGGTTATCAGCGTGGCTCCCGTATACATCATGCGCTCGCACGGGCCCGGCTTAAATCCTTTGGCAACATCGTATGCACGCACCAGTGCAAAACCCGCCTACCACTGCGGGGTAAAGCCCATTGTCGCAAGAATGCGACCTTCCTTTACCAGCTTGAGGGTTTCTCGATTGCCATCTAGGCCGACGATCGGAATGCGCATACCAGCATCTTCGACGGCTTGCATCGCGCCCAGTGCGATCGAGTCGTTTTGCCCGAAGACAGCGTCAATCTTGGAGTGCGCCACCAACAGGTCTTCCATGACTTTGCGAGCGTCAACCTGATTCCATTTTCCAGGCTGGCGGGCGATGAGCTTGATATTGGGGTATTCGGCTAGCGCTTTATCGAAGCCCGCAGTTCTGGAGATGTCCGCATCCACCCCTGGAAAACCAGTAATGTGCGCGACGTTGCCTTTTCCGCCGATCTTGTCAAAAAGCAACTTTGCGATTCTATAGCTGTTTTCGACGTCATCGGGCGAGAAACGTCGCGAAAGCGTAGTTATCTAACCCCGCGTCCAAAGGATGGAAGCCAGGCAACGACTCCCAAACAGCAACATGCACCGCACCGACTTTCTTGGCCATCTCGACGATGGGCTTTATGTTCGCCGCAACGAGATTTTCGCCGAACGTGATCCTGACACCTGCGCCGAATTGGGCCTCATAGATTTCGATTTGCTTTGCGGCATCACCTTTGCCGGAAAGGATGCGATAGTTCAGACCGAGGGCTTTTGCGGCTTGTTCGGCACCTTGCGACCAGTTGTTGAAATACTCATTTTCTAGTGTCGACACTTCGGATAGGACGTCCTCGGCAATCGCGTTGCCGGCAGCTCCCAGGAATGCCACGGTCGCAAGAAAGCAAGTCGATATTCTACGCATTGATGCACCCTCCTCGTATTGGTTTGCTGTAGATGATTGGCCTTTCTTTCAATCCGTCTGCTAGCCAAGCCATTACGTATTGGCGACCGACGAATTCGACGCTCATAGCGGGTTTGCCTAACGTCGGAACGGGCCATCCCAGCGACGCGCGGAGCTCCACAACATGCCGCGGACACCACGATGGTCTGTTGTCGTCAACGACATTGCCCTGGTCACATCTTCTTCCAGTCCCCGATCCGTTCGAACGCGTGCGCCACCTTATAGATGGTGGTCTCGTCGAAGTGGCGGCCAACAAGCATAAGGCCGACGGGCAGGCCATCCAGCATTCCGCACGGCAGCGACATCGCTGGATGATGCGTGATGTTGAACGGAGCGGTGTTGGTGAACATCTCCGTCGCGCGAGTGATGTAATCCTTGCGGCTGGCATCATGGGGAGGAAGTTGCGTTGCCTTCATGGGCGTCGTCGGCAGAAGAAGGAGATCGTGGTCCTTAAGGACCCGGTCGTAAGCTGCGCTCAGACGGCGAGAGACGTTGACGGCCTTGCCGTAGAAGCGGGGCCCGTACGTGTTGTTCACATAGGTGCCGAGCAACAGGAACAACTTGGCCTGCTCTGACAGGAGGTCCGCCTTCTGTCGCCAACCTCGATGGAAGTCCATGAGTGACAGTGAGAAGAGGTCTGATCGGCTAGTACCGAAGCCGTCACCAAACATCATCGTCTGTGTGGCGCCCTCGGTGCCGATCGGCGTCCAGATTGCCGCGCCTTGCAGGTGCATTGGCACAGAGATCGTCTCAACCGAGGCCCCGAGATCCTTGAAGCGCTTGGCCGCTTCACGAACCACTGTATTGACATCGGCTTCCGCCCCCGGCTGCTCAAAACCCTCCTTCAGCACGCCGATCTTCAATCCGCTGATGCTTTGACCGAGTACTTTGGTATATTGTTCGACTTTCGGCGCTTTGATGCGTGGATCGTACCCGTCGTCTCCAGCGATTACTTCCAATAGCAAGGCGTTGTCGGCGACCGTTGCGGTCATGGGGCCGGCGTGGTCGAGCGTCAACTCATTGGGCATGATGCCGGTATAGGGGACAAGACCCCAGGTGGGCTTCATGCCGTAGATGCCGCAAAACGACGACGGCATACGTATCGAGCCGCCCTGGTCGCCGCCGATTGCCATATCGGCTTCGCCAAGCGCCACGACAACGGCCGAACCCGAAGACGAACCGCCCGCAGAGTAGCCCATCCTATGAGGATTATGCACCGGTCCGAGCGCACCAGTGTGGCTTCCACCGGATGTACAGAAGCATTCGCAATGAACCTTACCTGCGATCTCGGCGCCCGCATCGAGCATCCGAGTGACAATGGTTGCGTCGATGTCTGGGACGAATCCTTCGAGCGTCGCCGAGCCGTTCATCATTGGCACTCCAGCCAACATGACGTTATCTTTCAGAGCGACGGTCTTGCCCTTGAGTTTTCCACTCGGCGCACCCTCGACTCTCGCCTTGCGGTACCAAGCGTTATGCAGATTTTCTTCCGGCGGTGGTTGATACCCCGGGGTGCGTGGATATTTTACCGGAGGCAACTCATCCGGAACGGCTTCGATGTATCTGTAGGCCTCGAGGGATTCGTTGATAAGTCCGCGGAAGGAGACGACATCCTCGTCAGTTAGCGAAAGACCGCATTGTGAGGCGACATCTCGCAACTGCGCGGGCGTGGGCGGGACAATTGACATTGGGCGCTCCTGCAATCTCAAGGGCAGACCCACTCTGCGATGGGCTCAATTCGGCAAGGCTAGTCGACTGCAGGTTGGCCGGACCTGACTTCGGCTGCCCTCAGTGGGTAAATCTGGGTAATTTTGCCAAGAAAGTGGCAAGGTGGAGCAGAATTTTCGCACGCGTGCCGTCTGAACTTCTTGTTCGGCGCCGGGCCGGGGTGGCGATGGACCAAGGGGAAATGCCATGCCGAATCGTAGATGCGACGCCATAACCGGCGCGGCAAAAGCCCTGCGGGCCGGCCATCGCCGCTGCCGACGTGAACGCATTGTTCAAAAAAGAAGAGAAAAGGAGCGTGCGCCAGGCGGCAGGCAAGCTCGTCCGCTACGCGTCAGAGCACCTAACAAAATGAAGAGCCGAAAAACCCGTATGGCCCGATCGTATGGCCCCCTCTCGTCTTGATGAGGAGCAGCCACACCTTAGGAAGTTCGTGAAAGCCCCTGAGCAAAGGACGCCTTTAGGATCCTGAACCTGCAATTGCACGGGCCGAATGCTGATTTGCGCTTGAGTTCAATTCTCAAACTGCGCGATGCCGCCTGGCTCGGTTGGGTTGGCAGATGAGTGATGATGCACGATCTTCCATGTGTCGTTCTGACGGCGCAGTACAAAGGAGAATCGCGCCGGCGTTGATTGCTGATGGCCTTTCGACGTCTGTGAAAAGACATAGCTGCCCGCGACCAGGACAACGTCGTGCGCCAACGTGACAGAGTGCCAGACACCCATGTTCACGCTAGCGCCACCACGAAAGTAAGCGGCTATCTCTTTGGCCCCGATATAAAGCTTTGCACTCGACGTCCCCTGCAGAATCGCATCATCCGTGTACAAAGCAAGCAAACAATCCGGCGTATGCCTGTTGAAGGTCCGCTGCCAGAGCTCCAGAAACTCTCGGATATCCATCGTCAATGAGTCGTCGTTCACTATTGATCTCGATCTGAGAAGTTGATGGTCGGAACGCAGATTTCGATGTCAGCAAGACCGGCTGCACGCAATCAAGCGCCTGACCTTCCTTCCTCACCGATGCTGAGGAGGATCCAGCGGTGTAGCAGCGGGAGTGGAGGCTGACAATATTGCGTGCGCTGTCAAGAAACAGCGGGGAGGCCCTCGACGCCATCAAGCGACAATGCGTGTTCAAGGCAAAACTGCCTTCGCATCGCAATGTCCGACAAACGCGCAAGGATAGTGTCGACTAGGAATAGTGCACAAGCCGCAGCGCGATACTACTGCGCGCCGCGCGCGTTCTGAACTCGTCGATGAACCAATCTGCCGAGCAAGCCAGATGACTAGCTCGGTCGTCGCCTACGTTGTCAAGATCGGATAGCCGCTGTGGCTTTATTTCGTCCGGCTACAATTGTCTCAAGCCAGATGTCGGGACCGCTGGAAATGCAACAGAATCGCGACGTGTGGAGATTAGGCGCAGAGAGGCTCAGCTCAATCAAATTGACTGAAGGCGGGGCCTCCCGCCCCCCTCTTAAGCGGCTACCGTCAAGCATGGGTCAACCAAGGCGGCTCGGGCGCGGCGGTATTTGCGGGTTCGAACTTGCACGGCGCGCAGCCCGTGCGACGCGCTAATGTAACTCCGAGCAGCTGCCGCTTCTAAACTCGAGTTGCGGACCCCTCGTTCCGCCGTCGCCTGTCGGAGATCGCGCAAACGCATTTTCTCCTGAATCGTCATCGTCCCTTTCCAACCAGCTGCTTGGCGTCAAAATGCGGAGGTGATTGGCCGGAGAGATCCGCCGGACCGCAGATCTGGAGTCCAACGGGGAGTCTCCATCGAGAGAAGCAAAGCTGCCTCGCGCTGTCAACAATTGCGGTGCGCCACCGAAGTAACCTGAGCGTCTGCATCATCACTGTCGGTCTCAAGACATCCCGTTCGCTACGCGACACGCGCTGGATAGCAATAGGCTAAGAAAAGCAGCGCTGGCTGTTGGCACGCTCTTTGAAACGACCAATACGTCGCCTCCTGTGAAGAGCCATGCGAGAGTAGGAAATGCTGCCAGAATGCGCCGATCTGATGAAGCAAGTCAGTTCCTCCGTACTGACAAAGAGCAAGAACGTTGACGCGCATGCTCCACATTGACCCTGCGATCACGAAGCTCAAGGTCGCATTAGGGCGCAGAACGGCGACCTCGGCGGCGGCGCATTGCCGGGTCGTGAACGCGGCATTAGTCCGGGTCCTCTGATTTCGATCGGCGAAGTCGTGCACTGCGCTCGCGCGCCATCAGCAATCGGATCTCTGACGACGGAATTAGCCGTGGACATGCGATCGTGACCGATGGTGATCGCAGTCTAGCCCGAGCGGCCCGAGAATCAGTCGGGACAACGACGATTGCTCAATCGCATGCTCTCGAAATCCAGACCTGATCCTTTAACTCATCGAATTGCCGGCATCAAAGTGGAGGCATTATGCGCATCTGCGGTATCAAGCTGACGCATGACGGAGCGATCGCCCTGATCGAGGACGGTCGGCTCGTCTTTTGTATCGAGCAGGAGAAGCGGAGCAACAATCCGCGCTATCAGACGATAGACAATCTCGATGCAGTCGTCATGGCTTTGGCAGAGCACGGTCTGGATGCGCGGGACGTTGATCAGTTCGTCGTCGACGGCTGGCTGGGGCAAGTGGAAGCTCAATACCGACTCCGCAGCGGAGTAGCTCCTGTCACGCTCAAGGGGGCGTCCTATGTTGAACCTCATCCCGAGGCCCTCCTCACATCTCGCGATGGCTTCGGCCTTAGGCTCGACGGCAGGGATTTCCCCTATAAGAGCTATCCTCACGTGGCCAGCCACGTGGCGGCCGCATACTGCACCAGCCCGTTTGCCAAAGCCGGACAGCCTGCTTTCTGCCTCGTGTGGGATGGGGGCACCTACCCACGACTCTATCATGTAGGACGCGGAGGCGCTCGGTTCATCGACAGCTTATTCCCGCTGTTTGGGCACATCTATGCCGCTGCGGGCCTTCATTTTGGGCCATACAAGCGGGCTAATCGTACCAATTGGGACCTGGGTAAACCCGGCAAGGTGGATCCAGGCGGCGCCGGCAAGCTCGATTCTAGGTGTCGCCGGCAAGCTGATGGCCTATATCGCCCTCGGCACCGTCGACGAAAACATCATCACGGTCTTTCAGGAGCTCTACAAAGAGCACTTTTAAGCTGACACCAAGCGCGAGAGTTACCGTACTGATCTCGGGAGCATGGAGTTTGAGCTTACGACCATTCACGACTTCTTCGACGCAAGTGCGCCGCGGTTGAAGGCCAAGGCGGCCGAGGATGTGCTCGCATCCTTTCATTGTTTCCTCGAGCGCCTGCTCGTGCACAAAATGGCGAATGCTTTGCAACGACAGTCGGACTTTTCCGCTCGCAATTTGTGCATAGCAGGCGGCTGCGGCCTCAATATCAAATGGAACAGTACACTACGTTCGGCAGGGCTGTTCGATGCTGTTTGGGTACCGCCATTTCCAAATGACAGTGGCTCCGCGATCGGTGCAGCATGTTGTGCAATGGTAGCGGACAAAGGCCTCATGCCGTTGCAGTGGTCGGTCTACAGTGGTCCGGCGCTGCAAGGTAGTGATGTGCCGCCTGAATGGGATGCTTCGCCCTGCAATATGCATGAACTGGCGACTATTCTCGCCAGCGACAAGCCGGTGGTTTTTCTTGCCGGCCGCGCCGAGCTTGGGCCGCGGGCATTGGGTAGCAGAAGCATTCTTGCAGCCGCAACATCGCCGGGAATGAAGGACTATCTCAATGACATCAAGCATCGCGAGCACTTCCGGCCAGTGGCGCCGATCTGCCTGGAAGATCGCGCGCCGGAAATTTTCGATCCAGGAACGTCGGATCCTTACATGCTTTTCGATCATCAGACTCGGACCGAATGGCGGGACAAAATCCCCGCGGTTGTCCATCTCGACGGATCTGCGCGACTGCAGACGATCAGCAGGACTTCTCAACACAAAGTTGCCGAGCTTCTGGTAGAATATGAAGCGCTGACGGGCATTCCGCTGCTTTGCAATACGAGCGCCAATAACCATGGGCGTGGGTTTTTCCCTCATCTTGCAGCGGCTTGCAAGTGGGGCCGCGTGGAGCATGTATGGTGCGATGGGATGCTATGGACGAAAACTCCTCAAGCCAGCGAGTCCTCCGTGAAGAACGCGGCTCAAGCGATGTTTTGAGCCGAGACAGTTTCAGCGAGCGCCCGGATAACGGCACGCAAGAGTTCTGCGAGCCATCGCAGGAGCAGGCCGAAGTTGTGGCCGGCCGCGGCGAGGACGGCATTGATGCAGTCGCCAACGCGGCCTTTGAGATAGTTGCGGTCCATGCGGTGCTCGGCCTTGACGTGGCCGATGACGGGCTCGACAGCCGCACGACGCTTCATCTCGCGCCGGATGGAAGCGGTGACGCGGCGGACCTGCCCCGAGATCCAGACCCTGAACCGATGCGGGTGGTTGTGGCCGCGGCGAGTCTCCACGCCGGTGAGCTTCTCCATGTCGGCGACCACCGGGCCGAGCGTGTGCCCGTCGAAGGGATTGCCGTGCAGGGCCTTGGCATGGAGCACGAATTGTCCGCCCTTCGGAGACGTCACGGGGGTGGCGATACTGACCTTGCAGCCGAACTCGTAAGGCGCAGGGGCTTTCCCGTTGCCGATGCACTCGACCTCCGGCGCATGTAACGCATAGACCTTGGGGCCGCGCTGATGCTGATCCTGGGTGCGCACCCTCTGCGCCAGATCGAGCAGCGAGCCGAAGCGAGCTTGCAACACCACATCGCCATCAATCTTGCGGCGGATGTCGCGGATGATCCGGCCAAGCCGCGTTCGCAGGAACTTGAGTTGGCGCCGGGCGCGCTTGAACTGGTGAGCGCGGGTACAGCGGCCGACCATGATGGCGGCGCGCTTCGCCAGGCGCAGATGGCTCTCGCGCAGCGGCACACGGTTGCGCTTGGCGAGCTCGACGAGCTTGGTGATGGTCGAATGCGCAACGGCCTTTGGCTGCACCGTGGAATCGACCGCCACTCGCTCCACGTCCTTGGGACCGATGGCGCCAGTCTTGTGCGCCACTGACAGACTTCCCTGGATCAGCGCGACGAGCTGCTCCTCACCGAGCCGCTGGCGCCAGCGCGTCATCGACGATCGATCGAACGGCAGCCGGTGGCAGAAGCTCAACTCGCCGCAGAAGTATTGGTAATAGGGGTTTTCAATCCAACGGGCGCACAGCACCTCATCCGAGAGATTGTGCATGTGCTTCAGAATGAACAGGCCGGCGACAAGCCGCGTCGGCAGGCCAGGCTGCCCCGGACCGGTTTGGCACACCGAACCAAAGCGGTCACCCAGAAACTTCCAGTCGATCAGCGTTGCCAGCCGCACCAGCGGGTGTCCCATGTCGATGATTTGATCGAGCGCAGGAAGCAACAGGTCCTTCTGGCGATCATCCCGCGGTTTGCTCATCTCTTTCCCCCATGCCGACGATCCGCCGTCAGGGAATCACGAATCGCTCGAAAGCAAAATCCCAAAACGCAAGAAAGCGCGGCCCGACACCTGGCTTTCCTGCAAAATCGAATACTTTATCGAGACAACTTCTGCCTATCTCTCAGGCCGATCTGCATTCTTCGCTGACGACTAACGACGTCGTCATCAGCAATGACGTACTTGTGCTTGGATACCCGTATCGATCGGGCTCGCGAACATTCCTCAAATAGAGTACAAGCGTCCCCTGTTGAGGAAGGGACTTGTCGCAGGAAAGAACTCGAAGCTCCGAACCATCATTGCCGACTGCGAATCATTCCYCGGGGATAGTGGCGGTCCGGTTGTCGAGGTTGAGCGTTACGTTGCCCAAAACAACCTCCGGGTGATCGGCTTGATCAGCCAATTTGTTCCGTTTGATATAATTCTCGCATTCCTGGCTTGAGGAGCACTGCTGTGATGAACTCTGGATATTCCGTCGTGCCCCCGATGGACTCGGTCCTGGAATTGATCAGCGCCCGATAAAGTTGTCGCGTCTTAGACCAATTTTGCCATTGCTGCGTCGGCTGTCTTTCTGCGACTGGCTGCCTTTGTGTACCGTTCAACTTCCTCCAACGTCTGGTGTCCGGTAACAGCCATGATCTCGTGCGGCGGAGCACCGGACTCGGCGAGCGCGGTTGACGTGGCCTTGCGGACGCAGTGCGGAAGATCAGCTTGGCGGCACCAGGCTTTGAACTTGTTTCCAACCCGTTCGCCGTGAACGGCTTGCCGATTCGGCGATCAGGAACGTCATGTTGCCGCTCACCTCCGCCGCTGCAACGCTCACAGTAAGCGCCGGGTGCAACGGAATGTCGATGTCGATCGGATTCCGGTGCTCGCAATTGCGTCACGCCATGGATGGCTTCGCCTGGGCGGACAAGGGCATCGGCCGCAGCCTGGTCGGTCCGGCCGGGACCGACGTTTTGCATCCGCTGGCCGACGAAGTGCGCAGCTAGGTTGCGCGGAGCCTGTGACTCCGCATCAATGAGGGCGAATGTTCCGCGGAATCACGCAGTGATCTCGGATGCCGAAAATTGCTTTTCAGGTTTTGCACTGAAGAGATTGCAGATCATAAAGGCGGGCATACCCTCCCAGATTCGCCAATAACTGCTGGTGCGTACCCATTTCGACGATGCGCCCGCGATCCAACACGATGATGCGATCGGCGAAACGCACCGTTGCCAATCGGTGCGCAATAATCAGAGTGGTCCTGGCTTTTGCTGCCGCCGCGAGTGCCTGGATCACAGCCCGCTCTGAGACCACGTCCAATCCGCTCGTCGGCTCGTCAAGTACGAGGATTGGGCTGTTCCGCAGGCAGGCTCGTGCAATGGAAATACGCTGCCGCTGGCCGCCCGAGAGCGTGGTGCCCCCTTCGGAGATCTCCGTATCATAGCCGTCGGGCAGCGTGTGAATGAAATCGTGAGCTTTCGCCACGCGGGCTGCCGCGATAATCTCTTCGTCCGTCGACTCTGGTCGCCCGAATGCAATATTTTCGCGAATAGTACCGCTGAAAAGCAGTGAATCTTGCAGCACCATGCTGATCTGGCTGCGCACTGATTTAACAGAATGAGTACGAACATCCTGCCCGTCGATCAACACCGCACCCTGCACGGGATCGTAAAGCCGCGGGACCAGACTGACGAGGGTGCTCTTTCCGGTCCCTGTCGCTCCCACGATAGCCACGGTTTCCCCCGGATTGATAACCAGGTTGATCGATTCCAATGTCCGCGGCCTTCCGGGATATGCAAAGGAAACGTCCCGAAACTCGATTTCTCCCGCCCCAACCCGCAGGGGTTTGGCGCCGGGAAGGTCAGCGACGTCGCTGCGCGTCTTGAGCACCTCGGCAATGCGCTCAATTCCGACAAGCGCTCGCGCCGTCGAGTTCGACGATTTGGAGAGAGCTCGCATGGGACTGTAGAGATTTGTGACATATGCAAAGAATATTACGACGTCACCCGTCGTAAGCTCGCCGGCCATGACCCACGTAGCGCCAAACCACATAACGAGGCACAAACCGATCGCCGCGAGAATATCCACGATCGGCGCTACTGCGGCTTGGTATTTCACGCCATAGAGGTAGGCCTGCAAGCTTTTGGTGCTCTGGGCTGCAAAGCGTCTGTCCAGTTGGTCTTCCTGCGCCAATCCCTGCACGATGCGAATCGACGACAATGTTTCCTGGGCAAGTGAGGCGAGGTGTCCTGCGCTGCTCCTTGCCTGCCGCGAAGCGTTCTTGATGTGGCGTGTGTTATTATAGATGCTAAGGAACAGAATCGGTGCGACTGAAAGCGCAATCAATGCGAACTTCCAATTCAGCCATAACATCATGACGATCATACCAAGCAACAGAAACATGTTGCCCAGCAGTATGACGCTATTGTTTGCAACGACATCCTGGATGGATTGAACGTCGGACGTCAGCCGCGCGGTCAGGTCACCGGTGCGCTGGCGGTCGTGAAACAACAGTGACAGCCGCTGCATATGGGCGAATAGTATCTGGCGCAACGAGAACACATAACGTTGGGAAATCTCACCCATGGTCCGTGTATACCAGTAGGTGAGAAGCCCGGTGCCAATGGCAATCAGGATTGTCGTTGCGCAGGCACCATAAAGGATCGGCAGCCGTTCGATCGCTGGATCGCTCAACCATTCCCCGATGAAGGGTACGTGGATCGTCCTTGGTGACGGGGGAATGACGCGATCGATGACGACCTTCAATGGCCACGGTCTCATGACCGTTAACAAAGCGTCCAGCAGCATCGCGAAGACTGCAAGAGCGAGCAGCGGGACGTTAGCCGAGCCTACCGCCAGGAAATGCCGCGAGTCGGGAAGGCCAAGTTTCACCGCGCTGCCTCATCGTGCTTCGGCCGCGCGAGCTCGAGCCGGCCGACGCCATTCTCGACGCTCAACAGGGATCCGCTCGTGCCGGACACGTCGGCGAGACGGGCAAGACATCTCTCACTGGCTGCGCCCGTCATGAGCTTGGGCTGATAATTCACCCGAGGATCGCGATTCTTGATGTAGATCGGATAGAGCTCGATCATCGTCTTGAGCGACACAAACCGCACCGCAACCAAGAGACCTTCCGCCTTGCTGTTTCCTGACCCGAATGTGAAGTTGCCAACACTGTAGAATATGGCCCGGCTCTTGTAGACCTCGAACGGCTGAATGACATGAGGGTGATGGCCGATGACGAGATCGGCTCCCGAATCAATGGCCAGCCTGGCCTTCATACAGGCATCCGAGGTTGGAACCCGCTCGTAGGGGACACCCCAGTGGCAGGTGACGACCACCCGATCAACGATCTGCCGCAGTGCCTCAATATCCGATTTCAACCAAGCCGGAGAGTCAATTGCGCTGCCCGGTTGACGATGTGTCGCCGCCGTGCGCCTGTTCCAGTAGTAGCCGAGAATGCCGATCCGCACCCCCTCGGCATCGAGAATGGCTGGTGCGTGCGCCGATTTTTCATCCGTGCCCGCACCTATGGCATGGACCCCCGCTTCGGCAAGTGCATCGAATGTCTCCAGCACCCCCTGTCGTCCGCAATCCAGCAAATGATTGTTGGCAAGCGTGACGACATTGATGTTCGCGCGTTTGAGGGAAGATGCGAGCCTCGGATCGACCTTGTATGAAAAATTGCGGTCCTGGCGTTGCGCCTCGGCCGCGAACGGTCCCTCCAGATTCCCCAGAACAATACTGGACCGCCTGAGCAAGGGAAGCACGCCTGCGAAGGGGTAATCCTCTCCCCACCGATTGATCAGCGGCGTCGTCCGGTCACCGAGCATGATGTCGCCCGCTGCGATGAGCGAGAAGTCTCCATCGCCCCGGCGCGCGAGCTGGCTATCGAGCGCGGCTGACGGCAGGATGTCACCTGTTTCCGGTATCTCCTCCGCGGCGATTCGGCTCAGTCCTCCGCGCGATTGCGCAAGTTCACACCGCGGGGACACGTTCAGCGCGTCCGGTACCTGAAGGTGGATCTTGCGCTTTGCGAAGACGTCACGGATCAGTGCCGAATATTTCCCATCATGGAGTAACGCATCGGCCTTGAGGAGCTGCGAGAGCCCTGTTCGATAGTCGCTGCGCAGCCTGCGCGTGCGTTTAACATCCGGAACATCATCGTGGCAGGATCCGAGCAACGTCAGCATCTTCAGAACCAGGAGATCTGCGCTCCTCGCGCTGCCACCGTTGCGCGCGATCTCCGCCCGCATGTCCCACAGTGCGCTCCCCCAAATCGTTCCGTTCACATGAGGATCTGCCTTTGCCGAGGCGTTGAAGTCATCCATGGTCTTTTGCGAAACCAGGCTGCGTGGGTGCCAGCACTGGGTATCATGCCGCTTATGGAAGGCCCAAATATGAGGGGTGTCGAGCATCGTGGCTGCCCAATAATCGCAAGTTCCCTCATCGATGGCCGCTTTCCTGTTGTCCTGGCGCGCCGGGGGACGTAGGCGGTTTGTCCTGAAGTCGGCAGTGTGACGCGTGATGTGATGACCATACTCGTGATAAATAATGCCCGCGTTGTGCGAGGCATTGGCGCGGTAGGCGCTACCGATGTGTTCAACGAGGGCACCACCATCGAGTAGGGTTCTCCCAGGTCCCAGGTGGATTTCACCCTCCACTGCGATGGGATGATGCTCGGCGACGCTGTTCCGCTTGCAGGGCAAACGGTAATGTCCGCCTTGAAATGCGCAACAGAGATCATCCGCCTTGCGGAGGCCGTCCTTGAGGCCGTTGGTTTCCGTCACCCCGTGATGAGCATTTACGACGGTAATGACAGCTGGAAGCGGCGTTGCGCCCAATTCGCACAATAGCTCGCCGACATATTGTGAGAATTTGTGCAAGTGGTAGAACGTATTCACTTCGCCGAAATGTGCCGCCTGCACGTAGCGCCATTGAAAATCTTCGGGGGCAAACGGGTATTTGTCGAGCCGTCCACCGCCTTTGCCCGCTTCGAAGACAAAGTCGCCATTGCAGTCTGGCTCGGCGTTGCCGATCGCCACATCCTCGTAAGTACCGGCCTGCGAATCGCAGCGATAGCGGCGCCCTCCGTTGCGAACCTCGATCAGGTCGTTTCGTAACTGCGGCCGTCCCAACCCATTCAGCTTTAATGCGCCCAAGTCCACCATGCTTTTGGCGATGCTGCCGCCTAGCGGCAGGTTGGCATTGGGCGTCCATTCATAGACGAGTCCCCGGTTCATGCTGGCATCCGTAGCGGCGATGCTGCGTTGCGCGTTGACTTCCTGTCGAGCAGTGCATTGAGCGCCCCGTCCTTTATCTCCTTGGCGCGCAGGCAACTCACACCAGTGGCCGCATCAACTTCGCGGATGTTCAAGGAACTCATGGTCAGAGCGCCAGAAACGGCGATGGGCTCGACGCCCCATCCCCGCATCATGCGGACGCCGGATTCGGCAGCCATGGGATCGCCGCCGGCGAATATCCAGCTGTCGACGGTGCTGGTGAAGCTTGGGCTCTGCAGCAGCATGGCCGTTTCCCGCTGCAGCAGCCCATCGGCGATTTCAACGACCACGTACTCGGCAGATTGAGCGGCAGCGTAGCCGACCAGCAGGTGATGAAGCTGAAGGAGTTCGTCGTGTCCACACATGTAGGTTGACGGATAACCGCCGTCGACGAAGTCCAGCGCGACGGAGGCTCCGGCATCGAGCATGCTCCAGGTGTCTTTACCAGTTGCGGTGCCGGTCAATTTTATTCCGGCCACGTTTCGCCCCGCTTTGCTCAGGCCCTTGATAATGCTCATGGCGGTGTAGGTCTTGCCCGCGTTCATGGACGAGCCGCAGACGACGGCAATGTGAGGCCAGCGCTGCGCAGTCGCCGCTTTCAGATGATGGTCGCGCATTTTCAGCGGGCGACCGTGCTTGTCCGCAACGGCACCAAGAAGCCTCAGTCTCGTTGGCTCGGCCACCTTGCTGTGCTTGCTCTGGACGATCCCGCAAAGCCCGCCCATCGAAAGTAAATCGCAAGCATCTTCGTTCCTGCCCACCAAGCCTTCGAACTGCAATGTGGCGTAGCGGTTGCCAAACACTGCTGCGATAACGTCGCCCTCATGCAGCGAGGCGCGCCGTCCGTTATTCAATTCCAGTGTAGAGTTCTTGGCAACGTTTTCGACAGACGCCACGACGACATCGCCCGGCTCGGGCGACCGCGGAACATCCACGAGGCCATAGAGGCTGTCACATGGGACGTGACGGAGCGAATAGGGAATTCGCACCATTCTCATCAGTTGAGTTGCTGTCATTGGTTCCTCCAAAGCGCTATGTCTTGTCGGAGATTGGCTAAACATTGAATCAAGCGACATCATTTTCACGTCGATACGTTGCGGATCACGGTCACACGTGAACCGGCATCACCGGGAGGCGGCGTCCGCTAAGGGATCTGCCAGATGCGAAGCAACGACCGTAAGTTCCAGTTAACAGCGCATTTGCAAATGCGTGTAGCGTTTCAGCATTCTGTGCCCAGCCCTGCCCGAGCAGGTCCCCTGGCAGGTCACGCCCGATGAAAACAAGCCGTGTCTGGCGTCGCTCCCGCTCTTTCCAGAGACGCTGACTTCCGCCTTCAACGAGCATATGCACGCTCTGAACGACGAATTGCCGATCGTCATTTCTATTGATGCAATGCTCTTCATGCGCAGGATGTCCGTCCCGTAGCGTTGGGTGACATCCTGAATCCAAGACACGAATCTGTCGGGTTTCAGCGGTCGATCCGCGACAAGGGACAGGCTGCCGATCCGGTCGTCGTGTTCGTGCTCGTGTTCTTCCATCAGGAAGCCCGGCTCGATTTCGAGGATGCGCTCGAGATTGAAGGCGTCTAGTCCCAAGACCGGGGCTAGATCGATGTCGCAGCGGCTCGGTTCTATGAACCCTTGCATATGGATTAATGGCTCGGATCCGCCGTTCGGCTATCGCGAGGCTTCCCGCATCGACAAGATCGACATTGTTGACGAGCACGATGTCGGCGAACGCAAGTTGCTCCTGCACTTCCGGAGCCCGATCGATCTGCTCCAGGAGATGCTTGGCATCCGTGACGGTGACGATGGCGCCGAGCTTCGTCTTGCGGCGAACGTCATCATCGACAAAGAACGTCTGCGCCACCGGGGCGGGATCGGCGAGCCCCGTCGTCTCGACCACGATGCCGTCGAAGGCTCGGCTGCGCCGTATCAGCCCTGCGATGATACGAATAAGATCGCCCCGGGCGGTGCAGCAGATGCAACCGTTGTTCATTTCGAAAATCTCTTCGTCCGTGTCGACGATAAGATCGTTGTCAATACCGACCTCTCCGAATTCGTTGACGATCACCGCGAACCGCTTGCCATGCGTCTCGGAGAGTATGCGGTTTAGCAGCGTCGTCTTCCCGGAGCTGAGATAGCCGGTCAGAACCGTGACGGGGATCTGGGGTGCAGCGTCGGGCATCGTTCTATTTCCCCTTCGCGGAGCGACAACGCTTTCTCGTAACCTAACAAAGTGATGCGCAAATGCGCGATTGCCTCGTTGCCATCCACATTGACTTGCGTAAACGCGAGAGTGGAGAGCGTCGTTTCCATCCTGTGAATGTTCAGAGCCGCTCCTTTCACTCCCCTCTCGCTAAAACCAATTGTCGCGACACGAACATCGGCGAGATTGACGGATGGCTCGATCACGGATCAGTTGCCCATCTGGACCTTGTAGCCCAGCTCACCAAAAATCTGGAAAGTGCCTGCGTCGTAATCTGAGATCGTTACCACTTATCCCGCGATTTCACATCATCACATCTCACATCAGGAAAATGCGGCAGGGCCTTGCTGAGACGACCCTCATCTTCGAGATGATTGGGTCCAGTCGCTATCAGGACCTCTCATGAACTGCCTGTTAGTCATTTGCGCCAACATGCCATTGCTAAGCTGCCGCATTTTCATGCTCTACAACCTGACGCAACGTGCGGTTCAAGCCATTTCAACACTAATGCACATTCGAACGATGGTTCACGAGCTGGAGCGGTACGTGCGTCCGGCATTCTCTGCGCTACAAGGCCATCCGTTCAAGCGCAACCATCTGGTCGCAGTGTGCCCACACAGATTACCATCGCCCAGGCCCGATCCCGCGACGCCGAGCGCGATCGCTGGCGTTGTCCGCAGGCCTTCGTGGACGCGGCAAAGATTGTAATGGGCCACGTACAGGCTCACGGCTGCACCGTAGTGATTGAGCTTTTCGAGATTGCGAGTCGCGCGACTCCCGCTCTTGGCTCATGCAGAGCGCAAGGTGCTGCGCGTAGTCTGTCGAAATATTTTAGGATCGCATTCGAGACGCATCCAAGCGCGTGGCTAAACAATTCACTCGGCAAAGCTCGAATCCGGCCCTTATTCAGGCAGATGAAGGCTTGACTAGCCATGCCGTGTTGGGCGCGACGATCGGCAATATGCTCGAAGTTTACGATTTCGGGACGTATAGCTTTTTCGCCATCCAGATCGGTCACACGTTCTTCCCCGCGAAGGATCAGTTCGCCAGCCTTATGCTGTCGCTCGCGACCTTCGGAGCGGGTTTCGTGACCAGCCCCATCGGGGCCATTGTGATCGGCTCGTACTCGGATCGAGTCGGACGCCGGCCCGCAATGACCGCCAGTTTTGTCATGATGAGCGTCGCGATAGTTGTGTTGGCTGTGATGCCCTCGTATGACACGATAGGGATCTCCGCTCCGATATTGGTTATTTTCGCGCGTTTGGTGCAGGGCTTCGCCCTGGGGGGGCTAAGTCGGTCCGACGACCGCCTATCTGATGGAAGCGGCCCCGGGCGGACGCCGGGGCCTTGCCGTCTCGTTTCAGCCTGCCAGCCAACAAATAGCTGCAACGGCCGGCGCGCTGGTCGGAGAAGTACTCTCCCTCACCATGACAAGCGAGTCGCTGGATGCGTACGGATGGCGGATCACGTTTCTGCTCGGTGCCTGTACGCTGCCGTTCTGACTTTGGTTGCGCAGGGCCCTGCCCGAAACGCTGCATCGACCTGAAGCGCCGGCTCTCGCCGTCGAGCCCGCAAGGAAATTGCGTGCCAGCCGCCGCATGATGAGCTTCGGATTGGTCATTTTAGCCAGCTGCACGATTTTTACCTGTATCACGGAATATATGACGACTTATGCGCTGAACACCCTGCAAGTTGCTGCGCCTCTCGCCTTTGCGACCACTGTCGTCAGCAATGCGGTAGGCATTGCTGGGGCACTCTTGGGCGGTTGGCTCGCAGATCGGGCTGGACGCCGGCCCATCATGATATGGCCGCAAATCGCCGCGCTGCTGATGACCTATCCGGTATTCTTGTGGATCGTAGAGAGTCGCGGTCCCATGGCGCTCCTCTCAAGTCTCGGCGCGCTCACCCTCGTCGGAACGATTCCGTATAGCGCCTTCTATGTCGGTATGGCCGAGGGGCCCTGTGATGGGCTGGTTGCCTTGAACCTTTCCTGCGCGCTGACGTGCCCTCGGCCGCGAAACCTGCCTCAGTATCGGCCGGCTTCGCAGTCGCCGCCTCGACTGTCGGCGAACCGATGACCGAACTACGTTATGTTCAACCGGCCAGACAGATATCGAGCTCTCATCGTGCTATTTGATTGATGGACTTCGGCCCGATCTCGGCAAACCATCACTGACGCCGGAGCTGATCAAGATTTCAGCGTCGCGCTGCGGAACTCCAGTGTCAGCGGGCCGCCACGGCATTGTAGAAAATCGTATCTCGATCGACGTTTGTCGTTGGCGCGCTTGTTCGACACGAGTGATGCCCGTAATTCAAGACCTTGATGCTACGAGGGTGACCATCTCCTGGCTGTGCCAACTCCCCCACCGCCGGGACTTCAGACGAGTGACTGCCCGTGCTCGCGCCGCAGGAAACGCTGGTAGGCAACCCGGCTCTGGCCGAGCGGGAATCGCCTTTCCGTTGGATCACGCCCTCCGCTTCGAGCTTGCCGATGTAGGTGCGGCTGCAATCGACGTGCAGCGCCAACGCTGACGCTCTGACGGTCGCACAGTTCTTAGATAGCGATCGAGAGGCGGGATGAACCGTCTCAGCCATGTGTTCTCCTGTTACCATCCCCGCTTCATGTACATCCGGGATCGCCGAACGTTGCTGTCGTGTTGGCGACGTCGGTCTAATGAACGCTTCCCGCCAACGGCGACACCGTGCGGTGATCAAACACGCGCACAGAATGGCCTGTTGATCACCCCGTCGGGGTCTGCACGCGTCGCCACACGGAAGCATGGCACGTTGCGCAGAGGCCGCCCCGCAAATTCCGCGCCAGCAGGCCACTATTGCGCGCTGGCTGCGCCGAATGTCGGGATTGACACACGACTGTCGGGATTGAGGCAAATGTCAGTAAGTTGAAGCTACACCGCAACGAAGTGCCTGCGAGCCTGTCGAGTTCACTTTGGCGCGCGGTTTGCTCTGTTCACGACATCATCACCAACCGCAGCGCGATGATCTTCGGGACGGACTCGGCGCGCGCCGCCGTTAGCGTCTGGTCCGCCACGACGCTTTGCTGCGGCGATAACTTAAGGCACTCGGTTGTAAACCGAGCAAATGCGAGGAAGCATCGGATGCGATTTAGAGCTCTTTTGGTAGCCGGTACAATTGCGCTCGTTGCAAGGGGTGCAGCGAATGCAGCCGACCTTGTGCCAGAAGTGAGGCTGCCGATTGCCGTGTGGAGCTGGTCCGGAGGCTATATTGCGGGGCACCTCGGCGGCGGCTGCGGCCTAACCTCTTCAGCAATCCCTACGGTCCGTCGATTTATGGGGGCGCCGTCGATACCCCAGCGTTCTTGGCAAGCGGCCAGATCGGTTACAACTGGCAGAAAAATCGCTGGGTGTCTGGCATCGAACTCGATGCCAACGGGGCCGTCTCCGACGGTACAAATACCTGCCTTGCGGCCTCCGGCTTTATCTTGAGCTCAAACTGCAAGGCAGGCCCCAACGTCTTTACCACCGGGACGGGTCGCGTCGGTTACGCTTTTGGCGCGCTGGGCCAGACGCTGGCCTATCTCCAGGGAGGCGTTGCCTGGTAAAACAATCGCGGCGACGTCGTCAACAATTTTGAAGGCGGCGAGCCACAGGAGAAAACCCATTTCGACTATGGTCGCCTCGGCGGCACCATCGGGCTTGGCGTCGAGCAAGCGCTTAGCCCTGTATGGTCGGTCAAAGCCGAGTATGATTACCTTATTTCGGTGGGCCAAGTGTCGCCACTCCGCCGACGGTGCAAAATCCTCCGTTCGCAATTCTTCCCGCGAACACAACGTCCCTGTCCAGCAACTATCACATCGGAAAAGTCGGATTGAATTACCATTTTGGCGCCGACCCGTGGACGCAATCGTCGGATGCACCGCTGTACGCGAAAGCACCCGCCGGCGCGCCGCCGATTGCTTACGCCGCTGGTTGGTCGTTCGAAGGCGGATCGCGGCTCTGGCTCAGCGGGGACGATTCCAATGGAACACCGTCGGCTCGGCCGTAGATCGCAACATTCTTATATCGAGGCTCACCTATCATGGTCTCGACGGGCTTTCCGGAGAAGCATTTGGCCGTCTTGACAGGCCGTGGGGAATACTCCTGAAGGGCAATATTGGCCTCGGTCTTCAACAAAGGAAACATAAACAATGAAGATGGGGGCGTTTCGCACGGTGAGCAACCGTTTTCCTACGTTAACAATATGTCCGGCCAGGCAACTCCGGTTTGACGATATCGCAACAAAAGTCTAGCGCCTTGATTTCATTGGGTCGCTGGAAGACCGTAGCATGAACGAGGGGCGGATTTATCTGGGCCCTGTATGCGCTGCGCCTTTCCGCCTGAGATAAACGCCACGCGTACACACGCCGTGACTAGGAGATCGTCTCCCCGCCTGCATTCCTGCAGCAAGGCGATCGACGCGCCGCTCACCTCTTGCGGGACTGTGATGACGTCGAGCAGGTCGTCCAAGGCCGCTCGTCTTAGATAATCGATTGTCATCGAACGGACAACGAAGGCAAAGCCGGGCGCGCCGTTCTGCGTTTCCTCGAGCAGCGCTTGCTGACTGGTTCCGAGTAGGCACAAGTAGTTCGTTCTGCCGCGTTCCATGAAGCGCAAAAAATTCGCGTGATAAACAATCTGGCCGGCGTCGGTTCCTCGAAATAAACGCGGACCTGCATATGATGGCGGCCGTCGCGAATTTGGCCATCAAGAGAGGCTGTCACAGAATGGTCCCCGTTAATGCGCATCTGAGACCAATTGTCTTGCACAGAGGCACCTTCCTCAGCAAGCGCCAATCGTCTTGGGCTTGGGCGGCGCTATCCGCGCGCGAACCGAAAACTTCAGTTCTTTATCATTCGCACGAATAAGCAATGCGGAGAAAATCGTCGCCGAGTGCAGCCGAGCAACTGACAATGTCGATCAGAAGCGCGCTTGGCTCAGCGATGTTCCCCTCGGTGTTTCAGCCGAGATCAGCGCAGCTCCACGGCAGCAATCGGCCTAGCCAAAGAGAGAGCATCTGGTTGGTTGGGCCGCCTGTCGCCACGACAAGTATTTAAGTCTCTGGAGGGGATCGCTTCGATCGCTTGGCTGAGCAGGCTGAACGGTCGGACTGCTACTCTAGGATCCGCAGCTTCTTGATTTTGTTGTAGAGGGTTTTTCGAGAAAGCCCGAGAGAACGCGCCGTCTTTCCGCGATGAAGCCTGTTTCGCTTCAAGCCTTCGATGACCCACTCCCGCTCCGAGAATGCATTTTTCGGCTTAGTCGGTGCGGGCGTATTCAACAGTGGCCTCAGGATGCCTGCGCTGATATGCGCATCCGGAAGCGTCACCAGCTGGTTCACGATCTGGCGCAATTCCCTGAGGTTGCCGGGCCAATCATGGCCAGCGAGCGCCAAAAATGCCGAATTTTCGAGCGCGAGGGTCTGGGCGTTCGAGTCCCCCTTTGCCTCGACCGTGAAATGCTGAACCAGCTGTGGAAGGTCCTCCAATCGGTCTGGCAAGGCGGGGAGCTTGATGTCGAACCCCGAGAACAAGCCGAGCAGGCGGGGACACAACACCGTTTGAAGGGCCGCTGCGCGTGCGATCGTGGCAGTTGCGATGATTCGAGCGCCAGAGCGTACAATGGATGCTCCGTTCAAGGGCGCGAAACTGCCGGTCTCGAGGTAATCGGCGAGCCGTTCTTGCCCATCACGCGAAAGCTGATCGAGATGCAGCAGCAATACAGTCGTATCGCTTGCACTTTCCAGCAGCGACAGTTGGCGTCTTCTGTGCTGGTCGCGCTCGGCCCCGAAAAGCGCACCGACCGTATCGATGGGCGGACCGGGTCGGCATTGAAATAGCGCTGCGTTCGCGTGCTTGCGATCGCTGAAGGCGTGGACCAGGCTGGCTATCCTTCGTTTGCCCGACCCGGGCTCGCCCCAAACGAGCACCGGACTTGAATGAGAGGCTAGACGCTTTGCGGTCTCAAGAACGCGTTTCATGACTGAGGACTGCGCGATGATGCCGTGCCTGAAGCCGCTCAACTGGAGCTGGCGCTCAAGGAGGTCAACCTTCTCCCGCAACAAGTGAAGAGTTTTAAATCCCGAGGTGATCTCAAGGACCGACATCTCCAGCGGGACGCGATCGAGCGAGGAGCCCCCGATGAAACCCTTGACGCCCGTCTCGCTGCAGATATCCAAAAGTTCGTCCGGCTTCGTTATCGGCCCGCCGCCAAGGAGGCAGATCACGTTTCGGTCGACGGATTGAGCCACACGCGCGACTGCGCTCGCGCGCGCGGCAAGCTCCGACAGGCTGATCGATGGGTCAGATGCGCTTTCAACGCCACGGTTGAGATTGAAATTGATGCAGATGGCCTGAGTACCGGCTTCAACCATGCGCCTTGCTTCGGACTGGGTCCGAGTATAGGCGATGGTCATCAGGCCACGTTTTGCCGCCTTCACCAGCAGCTCTATTTCGCGGGCGTAACCCAGCCCGGCCTTCTCAAGCAATGATCTCCTGTAGTCATCAATGTGGATGACGGAAGGAAAATTAGTGACGCCCGCAAAACCCCATCTGCTGATCCGGTCGAGCCAACGATCAATGTCGAGCTGCGGATCAAAAGTACACGCACCGAAGAATACCGGCAATTTCGTGCTGGGCAGGATCTCGGTCCGACCGAAGCCGGCCACGAAATCGTTGGTATTGCGGATTGGCAGGATTGAAGCGGGCGAAGAGCCGCCCATCGCGCGAAATCGACCGGCATTGAGCGCCAGGACGAAATCCGCTCCTGCTCGCTCGGCCGCTCGTGCGGCCATGCCGGATCCGATGCCCGCCCCCAACACAAAGGAACGGGAGTTCCGGAAGAACTGCTTGATACCGTCTCCCTTCACCTCACCCGCCCGCGTCTAACGACCGAGTTTGCTGCCGGCCAGCACCAGATAAAATTAGCTCCATTTTCCAAGCGCTTGCAACCGTCGCAGGGCTTTTTCCTTCATCATGAACAGATGGCAGTCCGCCGGGGGGCCGCAAGACGAACCTTGCCGGATCTATTGAGCAGCTCGGGGGCTGGCGCTTTTGTCACGACAGACTCTTTTCGGGCGCTGCCGCAAATGTGGGTGACGCTGCTGAGTCGAAGGACCTTCCCGAGGTTACGATCAGCCGCATCAACATCGTTGACGACTTCATTATCGATTAGCAACCGCCACCGCCAATCCGCTCCAGCCCAGCCAATCATGCGCAGCAGCGTCGACTTGCCGGACCGGGATGGCCCGACGAACACGACGAATTCGCCATGGTCGATTGTCAGGTCGATATTCCGCAGGATCCGGATAGTCCCGTAGGCCTTGCTGACGCCATCGAAACGACATCGGCCATCACGCTCTCCTCTGTCGCGGGGTTCCAACCGGCGCCGTCGGGACCTCAATCTCTGCCAAGCTCGATACGATGAAATCTGGTCGCGCGAGTGCGGGATCCTCTCGGGGCGGAACGCCGGTCGTGACCAGCACAGTCGGAAGACCAGCTCCCTTACCTGCCTGAATATCCGTCGCAATCTGGTCGCCGATCATCAGTGTGGCGCTGCGCACCGACCCGAGGCGGGAAAGCGCAGTTTCGATCATGTGCGGTTCGGGCTTCCCAACGATCAGGGGCTTGGTCCGGGTCGCTGCGGCCACCGCGGTAATCATTGCTCCTGCCCCCGGCTCAAATCCATTGGCGGTCGGCAAGAGGAGATCAGGGTTGGTTCCGATAAAGGCGGCCCCTTTTAAGATCGCCTCAACGGCGATCCGCATCTTCTCATGTGTGATGTGGCGATCGAGACCCATTACGACGATCTCGGGCTCTCGGTCAGTAACGTCCAGCCCGACCGCGGCGACCGCGTTCAAGAGCGAGGCCGCGCCGATAACATATACCCGTTTCGCGCCCGGGTAATTCGTTCGCGCGAGCTCTGCGGCCGCAATCGCGCTGGTAACCACTTCGTTCGGTCCTATCGCAATTCCAAACGCTTCTAGCTTGTGGACGACGTCCTCCGGCGTGTGCGTCGAATTGTTTGTCACGAAGCAGAACGGCAGTCCGGCCGCTTGCCATCGACCAAACGCTTCTATGGCATCGGCTATTGCGGCATCTCCACGATAGAGGACGCCATCGAGATCCGAAATGACCCCCGCGATAGGCGGCCAATTGAGATGAGAGCTTGGGCTAACCATTCATCAGCATCCCGCCGTTCACATGAACGATCTGCCCTGTAATGTAGGAAGCTGCAGGACTGGCAAGGAACACGGCAAGCCCTGCGATATCGTCGGGCACTCCAACGCGTCCCAACGGAATGCGGCCGCTGTGGCGCGCTTCGGTCTCCTCCCGCGGGCGACCGTGCATGGGAGTATCAATAATGCCGGGCGCGATCGCGTTCACATTGATGCTAAGGGGCGCACATTCGTAGGCAAGCAGTTTGGTCACGTCGTGAACGATTGCCTTCGAAAGACAATAGTCGCTTCCGCCAGCCTGATAGTTGAACACTGCGCCTTGCGAGGACAACGAGGAGCCGACATTGACAATACGGCCGCCCCTGTTTCTCATGAAGCGCTCAATAACGAGCTTTGAACAGCGCAGGACAGCGACCGAGTTGATCTGGATCGTACGTTCAATTTTCTCGGAGTTTCCACCGAGCAGCGCCTGGGCGGATTTAATGCCTGCATTATTGACCAGCACGTCCAGCCGACCAAAGTGTTTGGCAATGTCTTCCAGGACCCGCCCGATGTCTTCCTCGCGCGCGACGTCCATCGCCATGGGAAGTATGCCGTTACCATAGGGCAGCCTTGGCAGAGTATCTCTGAGGTTCTCTAAGTTAGCATCGGTGGCGACGACGTTCGCGCCCCCCTGGCGAAACGCATTGGCAATGGCAGAGCCAATACCGCCGCCGGCGCCGGTGACGAGCACCGTTCGGTCGGAAACTGAGAAGTGTTCGGTCATTCCAACTCCAAGATCGTTTGAGACTGAAGAAACTCGTCAACTGCCTGAGCCGTCGGCATTGAGCTTTGAGCGCCGCGCCGTGTTACGCACAAGGCTGCAACGGCTAGCGCCTTTCTAACCGCTTCCTTAAGAGGTAGCCGTTGAGCGAGCGATGCTGCGAATGCTCCGTTGAAGGCATCTCCCGCGGCCGTGGTATCGACCACCTTGACCGGAAAAGCTCGCAGAGAAAAGGAACCTGTACAGTCGGCATAGTAAGCTCCTTGCGCTCCGAGGGTGATCAGCGCGGCGCCCGGCCCGAGATCAAGCAGCTTTTCCGCCGCGCGTGCAGCGCTCTCGAAGTCGCAAACCTCAATTCCGGTTAACTCGAAGGCTTCCGTCTGGTTCGGCGTGACGAAATCAACGTTTCTCCATGCAGCCGATGGAAGACCTGGCCTCACCGGGGCCGGGTTGAAAATAAGATCGAAGCCTTTCTCACGCTTCATCTCGAACAGTCGATTGAGTGCGGGGATCGGCATACCCATTTCGGCGACGAAGATTGCATCGCGCTCTATGAATTTGGTTGCGCTCTCGATCATGTCAGGCCCCACCTTCGAATTGGCGCCTGGGTCTATAACGATCATGTTGGAGCCGTCGTCAGCGACCATTACCACGGCCAAGCCTGAGACTTCGCCTGCACAGACCGTAATTGCCTCAGTGCGAACGCCCGCTTCCATAAGCGATTTTAAAAGCGACTGACCGGCATCATCATCACCGAGATACGTGTAGAAGTGTGGTTTTAGGCCGAGCCGGGCGGCCGCAACGGCTTGGTTGGCGCCCTTTCCTCCGGGGTGACGGGTCAACGCACCCATCAGGCTTTCACCCGGTGTTGGGAGCCGCTCGACATTGAAGCACAGATCGAGATTCGTCGTTCCAAAGAACATCAATGGTCTGGCGTTCATTTTACCGCACCGAAGGTTAGGCCGCGTTCGAGGTGATGCCCGTCGGCTTCTCGAATTCCGACAACTGGGCTGCCACCGCGTCGGTATACGGATGAATGTTATAGGCCCAAACAATCGACGCGCCTTCAAACTGACGCCGGTTGATCTCGTCCGCCTTGACTTGGGTGAATCCTGTGACCGTTCCAGCCAAAGGCGCAACGCAGCTGAGAACGTTAAGGGCAAGCCCCATGTGATAACCGCGAAAGGCAGCGAGCTTCCTGTCATCATTCCCTCCTCTGGGCTCGTTGGCCCAAAAACCCGCGCGCCCTCCTCGCCCAAGGCCGAGGCGCAGGGATGCTAATCCGTCATTTTTTCGCCCTAAGCGGCTTTTCAAACGAATGTTGGGTAACATTGGGTAAGATTCAAGTTCGCGCTCAGTGCGGACGATCGACCCAATAACCGTTGTCTTCACCGCCTGCGCAGTGTGCAAGGGCCGGAATCGTCGAGATCGAGCTTGGCGGCGGCTGTCGCGTTTGCGTTGACCGTGACGCGGACGTTGAGGCACTGCAGCGAGTTCTTTAGCTGCTGCGGCGGCGATGATCCGCAGAGCGACAGCATTTCCATAAGTACGCAGAGTCGCACGGCTACCGCTGCTCAGGTAAATCAATCCAGATGTCCGGAGGACCATTCACGAGCGCATTGTGGTCTGGAAGTAAATACTATCAAAGATCCTGGTGCCATAAGCCATTGCTGCACCGACAATTATGAAGGGGACCTTGACCTGCTCCAGATTTTCGAAGCTATCAGCGTAAACGATCCGGACAAAATCGAGTTTGAATTTTCGGAAGGCTATCAGATCCCGCTCGGTCGCGGCGCGCGCTTTCGCCAGTGACAGACCTACCGCCGGCTAATTTGGAAACACGCGACCCACCGGCCGGCTCGTTGAACTCCTCGGCGTCGTGGACCACCTTGAGCATGGGCGTATCTTCCCGAGCCGTCGCTCCAACGCCGACCTGATCGGAGTGACGGATTGCAGATCTTGTTCGGAAGATGCGGCCGCTTCACGTCACCCCGCCGATGGCCGCCACAGGTTCTGATCATTGCTCCATCCTGCCGCGGCCCTACGTGGCCTCGTCAGCTTCTCGAAAGCTCACGCGACTAGGGGTCTGCTCAGGTGAGCTTGGAGGTGAGGCTAGCGTGAACCAGCAGAACTTTGTCCCATTCAACGTAACAGCTTGGTCGCAGGTGCAGCACGAAGTCTCGAATGAGCCACGGGCGGGCGAGGGCGGACAAGAAGGCTTTGAGCAACAATTGGCGGAGGCAAGTCAGGCCGCTCCCGCCGCCCCTAAGCGGGCTAATCGCGATGACCATCCGCATTTGTCTCAAGATGACCGGGACCTTATCGATAACGCGATTGCTCAACGGGCGGCTCAGAGGAATTTAAGTCCGTCCTCGGCTTCTATTTATACTCAAGCACTTCGCAAGCTCGTGAATGATCTCCGCGCTCGTGGCCAAACGACTAGTTTAAAGGACCATCAATCCCTGATCGATCACGTCAACACTTACTTTTCTAATCCCAGCACCCGAAGCACTATGTTGGTTGGGTTGAACGCCCTTGGTGCGTATCTCGATCCGGCCCGTAGTCGCTATCCACATTTGTCTGAAGAAGAACAGGACCTTATCGATAAAGCGATTGCTCAATGGGCGGCTCAGACGAATCTCCGCCCAAAAACAGCTGGCAATTATACTTCTGCACTTCGCCAACTCGTGAATGACTTCCGCGCTCGTGGCCAAACGACTGATTTAGGGGACCATCAGTCCCTGGTGCATCACGTCAACACTTACTTTTCCAACTTTCCCGTCGGAAAGACTATGTTGGCTGGGTTGAACGCTCTTGGTGCGTATCTTGATCCGGCCTATGTCGCTTGTCGCGCCGGACGGCCGACCATTGTCCCCTCAGCGGCCGACGCGCAGCTCTTGGATCGGCTTGATCTCAGCGGACTCACCACGAACAGCGTTGCTCTGTATGATTCAAGTTTTCGCAGATTCTCTAAAGCGCTTAACGTTGCGGGCCATACGATATCCGGGCTAGACGATGCTGCGCGCATAGAATTCGCTCGGAAGTTGTTCCCGCGAGACAGAAATCTAGTGCCGGCGCTAAAAAGGGTTCGGGATGCCGAGCACGATTCCGGTGCGGGCGCCTCTCAGGAGCCGGCCGGCCATGCTGTCCCGTCGCCCGAATTAGATGGGGTTCCCGAGAAGCTCTGGCTGCTGTTCTATGATGAAGCCGAGGAGTCGGCGACCGATCCATCGGAACTTGAGCGGCTGGAAAACGAGCTTCGCGGGGAAATTCAGAAAGAGCGAGATGACCGTCCCGTTCAGCCGCCCTTCCTCACGTTTAATCCGGAGGAGTTTCCTCCTGTGAAAGTTCGCCGATTGCTGGATGATCAACCCGCCCAGCCAGCAGTCCCCGTCAGCCCAAAGGACCTCAATACAGGCGCTGGCGTGCTGACGCATGCTCCCCTCCACGAATTGGAGAGGCAGTCTACAATGCAGCAAAGCGGGCACGAACAAACTGCTGCACTGATCAGGAGCAGCGTCCTGCCGAGCGAGGACAGCCGACCGACCAGCTTGGTGATCGACACTGACCATTACACGGCGCTATTTGTGCCCGCGGGGATGACCCGGCTGAGCACCCCACTCTATCCGCCTAACGCCGCCAGTGAGTTCGGATCTCGATCGGAAAACGCCCCGCAGCCCAGCGCGCTGTCGGGGAAACAGGCCTCCCCAGCACTGCCTTCACGCAGGATGGAGCAAGCCGCCCCTGCGTCCGACAGGGCTGAGGCAGTATCCCGAGCGCTCGGCGAGATTTTTGATGCGTCTTTGTCCGTTGATCTTCCTCCGGCTTGTCAGCGGCGAATTTGAGGCTTCACGACGCTCGCGCTCGCGAACCTCTCGGCACTGCCCGCAGGCATCGGGGTGGCTTTGCGATCGCCCACCAGTCTTCCATCAACTTGAACCAAATATATCGCATGCTGTTCTCGGCAATGTTCGACGACATTTCTGCCGGGTCGGCGCCGGGACGGCGCCAGACCTTGCTGGCGAGTTTCACTCTCTTTCATTTCGTTGATTTTCCCAGTCTCGAGAATTCATCACATGTATCTCAAGCTCATGATCGATGGCATGCCGCGTCGGCCATTCAGTGCAGTGACAATAGGGGTGTAACAGTGAAGCGTTTCGGATGTCGTTGCGTAAAGCGAATCACCTGATGTGCTTTAGGCATCACCAAAACTATTCCACAATCGGAGGATACTGCGACTGCGCACCAAGCTTGCGACGATCCCCTTTGTTGCCCCTAAAGCTGCCCGGGAGACCCATCAGTGCAGGAACCGCTGCTCGATTTGACCGTCGATGACGTTGCACCATCGGGCGCGAGTCTGACCGTCTATGACGAGGAGCACTTGGCTACATACTGGCGGCTGCTTGACGCTGATGCTGAGGGTACAGATTGGCGCGAGGTAGCGCGCGTTGTTCTTCACGTTGACCCTGCTCGCGACTGGGATCGGGCGCGTCGCGCTTTTGACAGTCATCTCGCTCGGGCAAAGTGGATAGCAGATGACGGCTATCGGCAGCTTCTCCGCAGTGGCGCTCGGAGCCAGACGAGTGTATCAACTCGCAACTCATGACGCGTCAAGCCGGCTGAACCGCAACATCGGCCTTTAAAGAGCATAACCCAATCAATTGAGCTCCAATAAGAACAACGATCGCTGTCCCCTAGGTTCGCCCTAGCACGGATCGGAATGCCCTTACTGTGAGCCCTTGCGGCCTGCACTAGGCACCTGTTCCGGCGGCATTGCGGATGACTGGATCCTGACAGGCTCACGGCTCGTGGCGGGCATCGCCAAAATACTTCACGACGACCCGAGCCGATTTGGTCCGACTGTCAGCTACGCGAAATCCCGTCGATGTATCCGACGTCTGCTAGGCATATCGACGATGGCAACACGCTTGCCGCGACAAACTCATATGAGTCCGCACAGAAGAAGACGGGCCATCATTCGCTGAGGCGGACACGTTATTTTCCAGTCACCTACTAACCTTATCAATTGATCAAGAAGACAGACGCATGGCATGCATCCGCGTCTGTGAACCCCTCAAGAACGTTGAGCTCGGATTGGGTCGAGAAGAATGAAACTGCTGCTCTTGGGCACGATAGGCGTCATCTTGCTGGTCGCGGCTGTCGGCGGTCTGGCCGTGCGGCTCCGCGAGCGAAGCGGTTCTGATATCGGCCTCAATCGCGGCGATGGCCGTCGATGCTGGGAATTCGTCGACGCCGGAAATGTGGTCCGTGCGCCACCGCCTGCCCTGACGTGTCCTGGTGCAACAGGAAGTCCGCTCGGCGGTGAAATCGGCTTCCGCTGGCAGATCGCCAAGTCGGTGCCTGGAATCGCGATGAACGGCAACTGCGCCAGTCCCGAGGGCTCTAACGCTAGATTCATTGTGCCGGGCCTTCTGGCTGCACGCAAAATTGTTACCCGCGGCCCCGTTGAGGACCCGCTCGGTTACGCCTGGAAGGACGTTCTGCTCTACGCAAAAGCCGCCACTGCGGCCGCCCGCAATAAATATCAGACCTGCGACCACGCGACTCCGCTGCTGCTCGTCAACGCCAGCGACGGCCAACAGCGCTGTCCTGCAGGCGTGGACATAAAGGCTTCTTTCTGCCCAGCTTGCCGTCAGCGCTGAGTACGATTGCGTGCTCATCGGCCCTCCGATCGATGGCCTTTGCTCAATCGGAAGCGCAGGCTTTTCAACGAGCGGCCTCGTAGGAACTGCCCGCGTTGGGCAGAATATCAACGTCGGCTTGGTCCACGCGAAATAACGGCTGGATGTCGCGGGCGTCCTTGTTCGGTGTAAATCCATGTCGAGCGACAAGAGTCACTGATGTCCAGAATTTTGGCTGTTGGGACGGCTTTGCCACCGTTTCGGTTCTCTCAGGCCGACCTCAAGGCTCTAGCGGGTCACCACTTCGTCTCCAGAACGGAGAAGCTGAGGAGATATCTTACCGTATTCGATCATGCGCTGGTCGATCAGCGCTTCTTTTGCGTACCGCCCGAATGGCTTCTCGGTGAGCATCGCATAAGTGAGGCCAACCAGATATATTTGGATTGTGCGAAGGAGCTCGCATGCAAAGCGACGGTGAACTGTCTCGACCGGGCTGGCGTTAAGCCCGAGCAAGTCGATCGGGTTTTGTTCGTCTCGACGACAGGGATAGCGACGCCAAGTCTCGACGTGGACCTGATCTTCAAGGTCGGGTTACGACCAGATGTGGGACGGACGCCGATTTTTGGCCTCGGATGCGCTGGCGGAGCATCAGGAGTTAGTTTAGCAGGAGCCCTTTGCCGAGCAACGAACGAACGCATTCTCCTCGTTGCTGTGGAGCTGACTTCCCTTACGTTCCAACCGAATGATCTCACGCCAAAGAACGTTGTCGCCTCAAGCCTCTTTGGAGATGGTGCTGCCGCGTTATTAATCGCTCCAGCTGAAAGCGGTGCTGGCAAGCTGGATATCGTGAGAAGTACGAGTTTGCTTCACCCGGACTCGACTTCTCTAATGGGCTGGCATTTTGGCGACGCGGGATTTGAAGTCGTGGTCTCCGAGCGCATTCCGTCAATGATTAGGGAATTGATGCCACGTGCAATGAACTCGTTGCTCGCGGAGGCTGGCATCCTTCCTGGCCAAGTGAGGAGCTTTATCTTTCATCCTGGCGGCAGGAAAGTATTGGAAGTCTGTGAGCGGGGCCTTGGCAGGTCCTCTGAGACTTTTTTTTCCAGCTATGAGACACTTCGACTTTATGGAAATATGTCCAGCGCAACTGTGCTATTCGTGCTGGAACGCGTGCTGGCGCATGAGGAGCAAGCGCCTGGATCTTACGGCATCTTAGGCGCCTTCGGACCAGGCTTCTCAGCCGAACTGACGCTACTGAAATGGGCTGACACGGAAGCACCACAGCCAAAGCCCGCCCACCTCGAGCAGCTGGGCAACGAATTGAAGCGGGTTGCCTAGTCGTGATCGGCATCACCAAACTGACCGCTTGGTGCTGTCGAGCGCTCGCGTGGCCGAGATGCTGCCGCTGATCAGCTCTGTGCCACGGCACCCAGCAGCGTCCGCGAGACCGCTTGCAGTTACAGCATCGCTCCTGAACCGATCTGGCTGTCCCCTGTTAGGCAACCTCAGACGCCGATTCGATCAATTCGAAACTTCGCCACGATTTAATCGCTCATGCACTGCCCTGCTGGCCTTGAAGACCGCAAAGCGCTTTTGCTCGATTTTCAGGTACTCGCCCGTTCTTGGATTGCGGCCTATGCGAGCCTGCCGAGGGCTCACCGAAAATACTCCGAATCCCCTCAACTCGACCCGGCCACCGCGCGCCACCCCCTCGACGATCTCATCGAGGATTGCGCTCACAATATTGTTGACGGCGCTTTGATAAAGATGCGGGCAGTTCTCGACAATACGTTGGACGAGCGTGGACTTGATCATTGACGACGAGCACGACATGTCCGACCTACGTCTGATCGGCACACGGACATTCAATGGAACCCCGAAAAATCCATAACGTTGCGCGGCGGAGGGGAGCCTGTTGCGACGAACCCACTATCGACTGCTCAAGCTTAAGCCATTTGCCAGCAACGTTGCATGTCTTTGTGTTGGTCAGACTCCGGCGCGGGTTAACCAAACGATCCGAGCACCGAACCCAACGCGATAACGATGGCCAGGGCGATGATCGGCCCAACGATATTGGCCATCACCATATCGAAGTAGCTCTAGCGATGGGTCGAGCCGCAGACTGCGAGCAGCGTCACGACGGCGGCGTTGTGCGGCGGGCTGTCGAGGGTGCCGGAGCCGATCACGGCAACCCGGTGCATGAGCTCTGGGTCGACATGGGCAGTCTGCGCAATTCGCAGGTACGTGTCGCCAAGGGCATCGAGCGCAATGGTCAATCCGCCGGAAGCCGAGCCGGTCAAAGCGGCAAGGACGTTCGTCGCGAGTTGCGGGCAAGCCGCGCGCGATCGACCATAGGCCGCCGGTGTCGAGCGTTTCCCGCTGCATAGCATAGGACATGAGCCGCGAAAGCGAGTGCAATGATTCAAGCTTCCTCCTGGCGACACGCAACATGTCGCACGTCGGTCCTCCTTTACATCGGTCGTGGGTGAAAGAATTCCTGCACCGTCCGCACCGCGACATGTGCCGAGATTGCTGGATCCGATTGATCCTCTGCGGCCAGAGTCAAGACCTTTTCGGCAAGGCATGCCTTCAACAAAGAGGTCCGCCTCAGTTCGGGTACCATCCCGACGGCATAGTCAGAACACGTCCCGGCTCAGTACACACTTTATTTTAGGACGATTTTGTAGGTCCCATCACGCTGCTCAAAATAAATCTGTTCGTGCCGGCTACGACTCACCCAGCCAGCGGTTCCGAAAAATGCAATCCGGCATTCCTTGGCGCGTCCCTCGGGTGAGTGTCGCAGTCAGTCAGGCTGGCCAATTTGGCTCACTTAGGTCTCTAATATAGCGCGACAATCAGGTCAGGATGAGAGCCTCACCCTGATCGCCGCCGCGCACTCTAAGCGCGTCAGCTTGTCGACAGCTGATCCTAGTAGAGTGAGAACCGGTGAGCGACACTATCTGCTCGGGATTGCGAACCGACTCAAGCGGAGGGGACATGGACCCATTTAACAGCATCAACTCATTCAACCAAAATCGCGCTGCTCACAACGCCGCGGAGCTGCAAGAGCAGCAAGCGGAGTTTGAGCCGTACTTGGATGAGGTGGCGCAGCTTGATACCAGTGCGGTCGCGGGAGTTTCTGTTTCTTCAGATCACTACTATCCTCATCTGTCTGACGAGGACCGTAGACTCACCGAAGTGTTGGAACTTGGGCACCATAGGGCCCGCCCTGAAGACGCAGTTGCCAGACGCCTCGGGGGCACCGCTGCGCGGCACAACGCGTCGCAGGAAGCTTTAAGTTGGCCGAACGAGCTGACTGCGAAACATCACGGTCAGGATCCGCTGCGAGGGATGATGGGCGAAGCCATCCTAGCATCGTCTCTCATGCCAATCGCGCGCGATCACCAGGCACCGGATCCCGGAGCCGTGCATCACTTCAGCTGGAGCGATAGCCACCAGCCGGCTCCGACCGAATTGACGGGGAGCTCCCCCCTTTCAAGGCACGAGGTCCTCATGGGTGAGGATTCCACGGGGCAGTTGAGGCCTGCGAAGAGGCAGAGGACGCTAAATCAGCTGGAAGGGGATGCCATTGGGCGCCAGCTGGGCGAGTCCGGCAATTCAGTCGCTCGTGTGCTGCACCGTCGCGTTTCGGGCCAGCGGGTCGGTTCGCCGTTCGCCCTTCCCGCGGAAGATTACGATCAGGGTCTGCTGTGGGCGATAATGGAAGACGCCGGCCCATCGTCTTCTCGCGAGCCGACCGCGCGCCATCACCAATCCCTGGATTTAGGAGAGGCCGTTCGTTCCTTTAACTCGCGGCACGGTGACCAGCACGCGCCTGCTGCACTTGACAGTAGCAGCGTCCCGCCGAGCCAGGACAGCTGCCCCACCCGTTTCGTGGTTCACAATGACCGCTACACCGCGCTGTTCGTGCCCGCGGCGGAGATGAGGCGAACCACCCCGCTCAATCCGCCAGGCGCTGGCATTCGTCTCGGATCTCGGCCGGAAAACGTTCCGCGGCCCAGCGCGCGGCCTGCGAATCGGGCCTCGCCAGCGCTGCTTGGACGGTCGATGGAGCAAGCCGCTCCGTCGTCCGCCAGGGCTGCGACGACATCTCCGACGGCCCACGAGATTTATGCTGCATCATTCGCCGTTCCCGAGGATTTTTCGCACGGCACCCAACCCGCCTCCGCCACGATGCTCTCGAAGCTGGGCCGCTGGGGCCTCTTGCCGGACGCGGCGCAACCGGTAGAACAATACGACATTCGCGGCGAGCGCTACTTCGCCATCATGGGGCCGGGAGGACCCAATGACGTTCGGCTCATCCATGAACCACGAATGGCGCCGACGGACGCTCCCGACGCTAGGAGCCCGTCCAGATAGCTTTGGTATCGGGCTTGTTAATGGACGATGGCTTGCTCCAGCGACTCTTACGAGCTTGGCGACCTTATGGGCGGTGCAGATGAGCGCTACCCGTCCCGATGAACTTGCGCACATCATCGCTCAGCGACTCCGCGTTCAACCGAATGGCGATTGCCTCTTGTTATCTAAGAGCCGGCCACCAAAGCTGCAAAGAAACGCCTAACGGCACGTTTGGCGGCATTACCCTTCGTAAGGCTCTCTCAAGCCCGGAAATATGGGAAGCATCCTCGGAGTAAAGAGGCTGCTTCCTACGTCCCATTGAAGCTCGGTCGACTGGTTGACTGAACTGGTGCTAACGGATGACGACGGGTCTGGTGGTCTATCAACCCCAGATGCCCATCCTGGTCGTGACCTTCCGCAGCTCCTCTGGCCAACGCCGTGTTGCGACGTCGTCGATCCGCCTCGAGTCTATCTGTGCCGTATCTTCGGGATCAGCAATGGCCGGGATACCGGGCGCGATCGCCATCGCTTTAGCGCCGACCGATGACTTCCGCAGCTGAGCCAGTGCTGCGCCGACGTTGCCGCCAACACCATTGTCCTGATTATAGCTCTTGACATCAGCATCCAGCGCTTCCGCGGAAAGTCGGCCAGCAATGCCCTTCCCATTTTTTTGAGGCAGATAGTCGCTGAAACCTCAGAGAGCCGTTCATAGATCCTCCGAACTGCACCACCGACGCTCGCTCAGTTCGCTGAGATCCTGATCCGACAGCAGCAACACCGAAAACAATCCAGAGATCGAAGAAAAATCGAACTTGTGGCGGAGGCGCGATTAAACGACCCTGCCAATTCTTGCAGGAGATTTGCGGTACTTAGGTCGGTTAGCTTGCTGGGTGTTAGTCACTTTTGGAGAAATTTCAGTGTTGATTGTTGAAACCATTTTGAAGCCAGACCGCTTTGGCGGCATCGGACTTTTCTCTGCTACTCTTTTACCTAAAGGCACATTAGTTTGGATTCATAATCCAATCGTTGACATTGCCGTGACGCCTGAACAGTACGAAGCCCTACCTCCAACATTTCAAGCTCTACTTGACAAGCATGCCTATCCGAGAGACCGCGATGTTGATGATGGTGTCGTAGAGTACAATGCTGACAATGCCCGCTTCATGAATCACAGCAGTCAGCCAAACACATATCAAGACGATCATTGCCGAATTTTCACGGCCCGTGACGTACAACCTGGTGAAGAACTGACTTGCGATTACTTGTCTTTCGACGCAAGGTGCGACTTATCGTGGGTTAAAGAGCTCGCGCCGAATCCTGGAGCCGGAAGGCGCCAGCCGGCGTCGGGTTGACTTTGCGGTCTGGCGACGTTGATTCCGTCGGCGAATTTGCACCGGGGAGAGGTTCGGAAGCGGTTGTCCCCATCGAGACGACGCGAGTTAAAGATCATCGTGAGCGCGGTCTTGTTCGACGTCCCTTGACGCGCACGAAAGCGCTTTCGATGACGTTGGTAGCGCTCTACGTGGAGTTCACTACATCTGTTGCGCGAACCTAAGGCTTCGCCACTGACTCGATAATGTCCGCAACGCGTCCTGGCAGCGAAAACACTGGGCTGCTGTTACGATTCCTTCCCGAGTCTTTAAAGGAATTGGTGAGGCACTCATGAAGAAGCAGATCGTGGGAGCGGACGCTGCTGCCACAATGCCTCGACGACTTGAGTGACGAGAGCAGCCCGGTTCACGTGATCGACGTATTTGTCGATGCGCTCGGCTGAGATTCCTGTTCGGGTTGTTCGCGGTCTTGAATTTGCTACCATCGCCAAGAAGGGCCTCAAGCCGCGATTCAAGTTGACCCCGCGGCTTCACCGATGCCAGAAACCAAACAGCCAGAACGCCTCGCGCCCCGGGCGACATCAAATCGAATTGGTGGGCGAGATCATCTCGGAATCCTGGGCGAGATCAAATCGGTACACTCGGGCGAGATCCTCGGCATCCGCAGTCAGCGTTGATAAACATGCTGCTTGCCCTCAAGAGATTCGCTCCGACATCCCGTGCGGACGTCAGCACCGGCGTTCAGGCAGGCCAGCTTCGATCGTAAGCGTCCCCCTCTTGTCGAGGAAACCTGGATTGAAATAACGTGATCTCATTGCTGTGCAGCACGCGGGCCGAAATGCATTTTGTGCGTATCAGAACTTCACATTGAAGGTGGCATTCAGTCCGTTCTGGGTAATGCCTGAACCGAACTGACCCTGGTAGGCGATGCCAAGTGTGCTGTTGCTCGAAAGCTGGAAGTCCAAACCGGATTCGACGAGTGCCACGTCCTTTCCAATGGATAGGCCTGAAGCTGCAAAAGGGCTGGATCCAGCAGCAAAGCTAGCTGTCGACAGCGGAAAAAGGTCGCCAATGGCATGACGCCAGCCAATATCGGCTCGCGCAGTCGTGGCGATCTCGCCAACTCGAAAGCGCGTGGTCGCGTAGGCGCCGAGAGTGGAGAGCGTCGTATCCATCGTGTTAGCGTGAACACTAAGCGCCGCCCCGTTGAATCCCCTTTCGAAAATTCCATCGGTCGCGACTCGAAGATGGGCGAGATTGGCATAGGGCTCGATGACGGAAGACTTGCCAAGATGGATTTTGTAACCCAGTTCTCCAAAGATCTGGAAAGTGCCGGCATCGTAATCCGAGATCAAGTTGTCGTTGAAGCCTGGGAACCGAACGTTGCGGCTCATCTCGAGATCGTGCCACGTATAGGCAAGGCCTGAGCGGAAAGCGATGGCTCCTTCCGGCACGGTCCACTCGGTGCCGGCATAGGTCCCGAACGTGTAATTGTTGCTGCGGCCTGACGAGGAAGCAGCGCCAACCTTGAAAGTGGAACGGCTATAGCCCGCAAGGACACCGACGCGCCAATCATCAAATATCGGCGTGTCGATCCCGGTCATGAGGCCGCTAATGGTGGATCTGGTGCTCGCCCCATTGCTGTCGCCCGATTGGGTGGTCCATCCGCCAAAGGCAGAAGCCCACGCTGCATACCCCTGCAGGTCATAGGAGGGCGGGCCAGAAGAAGCCGGGCCGACCAGGCCGGTTGCAGAGGCAGAATCGCGCGACCTCCTCTGCTCAGGACCATAACCCATCACCGCCATCGCCGAGGTTGGCGCGCCGCCAAACGCCTGTTCGAGACGGTTGTAGACTGCCGAACGCGCGTAGAAACTGTCGTTGACACGTCTGCCCTGCTCCGACGCATAGATGGACGGCGAAAGCTGACGCAGCCCAGATGTCACTGCCGCGCCGTCCGGCGCGGAAAAGTCGAGCGCCGCGACGAGTGGGTGCAGCCCTGTAGTCGCGTTGCCAGCTACTCGATCGAGCGCCGCGCCAACCTGGCGGCTGTTGGCGTCGGCCCCATAACGCGAATAGGCATCGGATGGGCGGGAGAGTGTCAAGGCGTAGGTGTTATCACCTTGAGCCGTGGCACTCGCCAGCAAGGTGGGTGATTGCAGGGCTGTCGTCACGTTCGCGAACGAGCCTGTGAGATTTGTTGCATTCAGCCACTGATCGGAGGAGACGTTAAAGCCGTTACCATACCAGCCACGCTGCGGGGTGATCGTCAGCGTACCATCGAGCGTCGCATTGCCATTCACCACAAGATGGCTGAACGCGCCAGCATCGTTTACGGCGACCTGCAAGCGACCGGTCGAGGTTTGCAGATAGTCGCCATACACCTTGATGCTGTTGTCAAGGCCGCCGATGAAGGGCGCGACACCACCGCTGTTGGTGAAGCGACCACCAGCATTGAGCCGATAACTGCCGTTACCGGACAGGGTTGCAGCTTGCGCGACACTTGCGTCATACACCTCGTGATTGCCAGTTAACGTCGTGGCACCACCTCCGAACTGCAGCGAAAGATTGTTACGTCCGACGATATTACCGTCGTAGCGGGTTGCAAAATTTGCGTCGGGCTCCTGCGTTGAGTGACCGTTCGCATCAGGCTTCAACCCGAACGTCAATTTGGTCAAACGCGGAGCACCATTCTCGTCAACCTGGTTGTAGTCAGACAGGATGTGCCCCGACAGCATTGCGCCACGCATCACATTGATCTCGCCGACGTAACCACTGTTCGACATGTACATCGCTGCATGATTGCCAGCCAGGCGCCCGGTCAGATCGAACTTGCTGACGAGCGGACCGTCGATTTCGCTCAGCATCGGGGCCGGTTTGGTGCCAATCGTGCGAACATACGAACCACGATATTCATCGTCATTGCCCATCGTATTGTTACCAAAATCGAACCTTGTCGCGATGCCATGCTCTCCGAGAGCTTGTACGTCCCCGCGCTGAGTCAGCGTGTGATCCTTGCCATAGGCGAACATGACGCCGTGCCCATAGGCGCCGTCGGCGTAAACGCGGGTCCCAGGCGGAATTATGATCTGATTGTTTTCGCCGTCGACGCGGATGCCGGCGCCACCTGCTCCTTTCGAAAGCAGGTCGGCGCGCTGGACCACAGCGTTGCCGCTGCCATAGACGTGCAATCCCAGTCCGCGCGAAGCCATATTGTACGTATTTGGCAGATAGGCGGTACCGTCAGCATTCCGAGCGAAGAAGGGATTGTCGTTGACCAGATACTGGCCGTTTCCGTAGATGGAGTACCCGAACAGATTGCGCCGATCGATACTGTAACCTATATCTTGAAATGCGGCGATCTCCGCTTCCATTAGGGCGGTGTAGTTCCGGTATTGCTGATGGCTCATCAAACTGTTCTTCAGTTCGCTATGCGAGACAAAGGGGACATCCAGCCGGCCGTCCTCAGTCATCACTCGAACCGGAATACCTGGCATGGCACCGGCCAGCACTTCACCCACATGCTTCCCGGCAAAATAGCCCCGATCGTGGCGCAGGTCGAAAACGTCCTCAGCTGGCGGGTTCACGCACAGCGAGCAATAGATCGTCTGTCCAGGCTTGGCTTGTTTGCCGTTGTCGTCGTGCAAATGCTCCGTCCAGGCGTTTAACTTTTCAGGGAAATGCGCTGATAGCGGCCCGTCGGGATATCCGTCATGGCTGATAGTGCTCAGCATACCGAGCCCATGGCCGAACTCGTGGATCACAACGGGTGTACGACCAATCTCTGGAGTCCTTGGCAATTGCGAAGGAATGTATGCTTCGGACGAAAACCCCATCTGGCCGATTGTAACCACGCCGTGTGCGCCGTATTGCAGCTCGCCCGGCTCCTGCCCCGTGAGTGCCGCCTGAACCTTGGTGACGCCACTAGGAGACGTATCACTATAGGCAGATGCGTTGCGCTTGCTATTCCCACCGATGTTGACAATGGCCGGCAATTGCCCCGGAATAACCTTGATGATTTCCGCCCAATACCGAATCGCCGCCAGTGAATGATCTATTTCTGATTGTGGCAAGCTCCGCGTTGAACGCGTATCACCTTGCGCGTAAGCGCCATCGCCGGGACCAAATATCCGCGCCCGCATGAAGGGCATTCCATTCGGGTCCATGACGTCGTAGGTTTCAACCGCTCTACTGGGCGAATCCAGCAAGGCACTAGCCGCAAGCACGATAGTCGTAATTGTCTTCTTCATACTACAGATTCTGTTTGAGGTCTTGATTGCTGGCGTGCTTCGTCATCCAACTTGGCGCGCGTTCACGCAGATGCGCCAGCGAAGCGCAGCCGTCATTGATCGGACATCGGCCTCGCGCCTTCTTAGCCCGAGTCTGACGGTAGAACTTCAATTCGAAAGAAAGGCTAGTTCTCTGGAGGGAGGTCCGCCTTGATGAAGTCAAGTCAACTCACAAGCACGTCCCTCATTGCTGGTGACTTTGATTTCAACTTCCTCAAGCTCAAGCTCCGGCACCTCACGCTTGCCATTTGCGATCCGCCGAGCCGCGGTAGCCTGAGCGAAGATGACCGCCCGATGCTTCGCGGCCGTGGCCGATGTCGAGCGTTTTCATGGTCCCCGTTAACAATGCGAGCTCCTATTGTCTTTTGATCGCAGACAGATCCTGCATTCTGCCGCGCCAATCCCGACAAAGCAGGCGACTGCACGCAACTAACAAGCAGCGGAGCAAAAGTCGGGCCAAATCGCCTGATGCCTTCGCTGTGCGCAAACAGATGAACGCAGCAACGCCATGCGGAGGCCCTTCTGCGTGAAAACGCGCGATGCCTGTTCGTCGCCCGCCAATGTTGTCGCAAACTCGCCATTGCACAGGAGAAAAACGACTGCCCCGCCCGACAATTGCAGCGCGCCCCGTTCATCTTTGCTGGCGATCGCCGTGATCGGTTCAAGGCTTGAATGGGGCGCAAAAGGCAGGCATTTTTGTTGCACTCATCGTCGTGAACTTCGCCCTGGCATGCGTCAGGCAGATGTAGAGCACCGGCACGTAAGCCCGGCCACCTCAAGCTAGACGACGCGTTGGGCAACTGAAATGCAGCGTGCGCGACCTGACTGGTCGAAATGCTCGGCCGGCGATTGAACTCCAGACGGATCGAGGATGGCTAGGCAGTCTACTGGGGAGAAGCCGGAACCCGTCCTCTTTCCGGCAGACGAACGCTTGACCGGCCGCGCCGTGTGGGGAGCAACCATCGGCAATATTCTCGAGTTCTACGACTTCGGAACCTTTAGCTTTTTCGCCATCCAGATCGGTCATGCATTCTTCCCGGCAGGCGACCCGCCGATCGGGGCCATCCTGCTCGGCTCGTACTCGGATCGGGCCGGCCGCAGATCCGCGATGAGCGCCAGCTTCACCTTGATGAGGGTCGCCGTCCTCGTGTGCACCTACGCCCTCGTACGAGACAATAGGAATTGCCGCTCAGCTGCTGGTCATTTCGCGCGTTTAATGCAGGGCTTCGCGCTGGGCGGTGAGGTTGGTCCGACAACCGCCTATCTGATTGAAGCGGCCCCGGCCGAAGCGCGCGGTCATGCCCAGGCTCTCGTAGCGCTGGGCTAGCGCCTTGGCCGGCATGCTTATCATCTGCGCGACCGCTTGCTCGCCGACCTGGGCCGTCTGCCAGACCTGCGCCAGATCGTGCCATACGCAATCTGGGTCGAACGCGCCCAAAAATATCGCTTGCCCAGGATCGTACAGGAGCGGGATAGTCCATTGTGACTCGCATGACATGTCCCCGCCCCAGTCTCCACTCTGAACTCAACAGTCTGTGACTTTGACGACCTCTCTACGTCTCCCAGAGCATCTGTGGGGCTACATCTTCCCAAAAAGCCGGCCGCGGACGCTTGCCATTTGAATAATTCCTGTTGATCCTCCGACGCACGGACGCGTCACGCCGGGGCGAAGCTCTCGTTCAGCCGAGCCGCTCTTTTGGGCCTACATGCGAGCCGGCGCCTTCCACGATGCGCACTGCGTCTCATGGCTTGGAAACATCCCGCCAGAAGGATGCTTTGAAGGCGGCTTGCACCGTATCCGCCGACATTGGCGCGATCCAGGGCAATCGCCCGAACCACCGCACCCGACTGATATCGCAAAATTGCTCTAACAACATCCGAACTAGTTTCGACAACGAAAGCCATAGAATGTCGATCTGGTGTCGTCGGAGCGCGTCTATGGACAGCAGTGAACGATTGATCGCTCCCAAGTTATGCTCGCCCAGAGCACGACAGGAAGTTACCATCTCTCCAAGACATCAATGTAAAGCGAACCGCAATTGAGCGGCTCCATGAGCCCGCCGGTCCCCGCGATCACTGGCGGCTGCCCTCCTGGGTCTCACACATTCTATATGCTGATGACGAAAGCAAGACGGCCGACGGCGCTCACATGCGCGTGAGCGCGCCTTCGATCTCGCCTGCCTCGATAGCCGGGCATCTCGCTCGAAGAAGCCCTTGCCGAGATGCGCGTCGTACTGGACTCGGTTCAGTGCTGCTGTTCCCAACGCGACCGGCGCTTCCAATAGAACAAAGCCGTCCGCCATTGTCTTGCACGAGCATGGCAGAGTCCTTTGGCAACTCCTTTACTGTTGTCGCCGTGACGGCAGACAATATCTCGGCGGACGGGCCAGAGCAGCGAATCTGGATCGCATTCGCCAAACCGAGCCAGGCCTCGACGTTAGTGCTCACCGCAGTCCCCGAACGCTGAACAGCGGAGGTTGTGGACATGGAATTGATGGACAAACTGCGATGAACGTTCGAGGAAACTAACGTCAAGCTCGGCGATGTTTACAGATTGAGGAAGTATAGCCTGCTGCATCGCAGCTACCTATTCGACGCTTACGTCGTTTGCTCTCAGCCTGTTCGCGGCCTTAGGCTGGTCTGCGATGTGATCGGAGATGTCGCCTTCAGCTTGCAAGTCGGCCTGGATGTTCGGAAACCGAGCCCGTAATAGCGAGACTCAGCCCGTTCGTTGAATATCTCAAGTGCGGCCCGAATCGAGCTCCTCTGGAGCGATCGGGCCATTATAGCGGGAACTCCCTGGAGCGCGCAGGGCTGGCGTTGCTGATAACCATGATCATCATCGGCGCGCCGATCATCGCGTTCCGGCAATTCTGGCGCCGGCGCCGCCGACGGCGATCATGGGCGCGATGATCGCGCTGTCGACATTGATACCCACGCCGACGATCCTCATCCTGCCGGTACCGGTGTTGGTGCCGCCAGCGCTGGCCGGTTCGCACGCAACCCCTTAGGCTGAAAGTGTCAACGGTCGTTTATAAGACTGATGCGGCGAATAGCGGCGACTCTTATCGAGTCTGCCAATTTTTTGGGAAAGCCCTTCGGAAGGCCCTTTACCACTCTCGCAAAGGCGGCCTCGAAGTTTTCGACGAGATCCTCAAAGATTGCGTGGACTACGGCCGGCCCAACACCGGAGATTTCGGCGGTCTGTAGGAAATGACGCGGCAAAATATCAGTCATTCCATAGTGGCGATTTTTGCCGACCGACATTGCAAGTTTAAAAGCTTTGCGCTGAATTTGTCCGGCGTCGAGGCTTGGTTGCGCGCTCAAGACGTCATAAAGCGGCGTGAGTCGGAAGCGCCCACCGGGGCTCAGGAATAGGCTAAAATTCTTGGCGTGTCCGTCGGTTGCGCCGATGAGCCAGAACACGATGCTGGCCCGCAAAAATGTCGCGATGTCTTCGGTCGGTTCATCGCTACCCTTGAGCAGTTGCAGGATGTCTTTCACGCCGGGGCCGCCATCCGATTGATATTTCTGGGTGGTGGGTACGGATAGAGCCTGGCAGCAATCTTCCTGAGGAAGGCGCAGCAACCTTTTATCATTGGTCCAGCGCCTATCGAAGCGTTCGACAATCAACGTGCGGCGACCACCGAAATCGGCGATCTCGACGTTCGCCGTTGGCACGCCAAGTGCGGCCAGCAGCTTAAGGCAGAAATATTCGTTCTCGACGCTGTTCGAGAGATTGATCCCGTTCGGCAAACGACCGATTTGCGGTTTGAGAATGTGCGTCGTCGCTGTGGTACCAGTCGGCTTGTACCATTTGCCATCTCGCCGCAGCAGGGCGGTCTTCTCCTGGGCACCAGCGATGGAAATCCGGAAATCGTCGTCTTCCCCCATCCCAAGTGGAGCGCTCGCAAGGTTCTTGATGATGGCGGCGACATCGCGGTCGGTGACAGCCTTCCCGCCGATCGTACCGGCAGGTGCAGGATCGACACGCTGTGGAAGAAACTGGAGTGCACCAACGCAATCATGCCCGAGTGCAGAGAGCATGCTGTAGGCGTCAGTACCTTTTGCCCCCACCCGCTCCGCGACTCGTTTGCGTATCTGTTCGCTATCGGGCAACAGGTTGTCAAAAGCGGCGATTACAGGTGCGCCGATATAGCGGTCTTCGCGCAAGGGCAGCGATAGCGAGATTGGGAAGGTCGATTCCCAGGAGAGCCATTGCGGCGTGTAACGAAAATCGATCGCACCGCTGGACTCGCGCCGGAGCATGCCTGCCAGGCGCGCGTTGACGAACACATTCAGGGGCGCGTTTGCTGGAGGCCGGCCCATCAGAAAATGTCCTCGATGTCAGTCGAGGTGGCCTTGCTGCGGGTACGGACCACCAGTTCAAGATTGAGCGCGGCCAGCGCCTCCATGAGGGTGTGGAGCTGAATGGCAGGCTCGCCCGCTTCCAATCGGGATACGGTGCCCTGACGCAGATGGATCTGCTTTCCTAAGCCTGACTGGGTAAGTCCGGCCTGTCGGCGGGCCCGCCGTAGAATGGCGCCGAGTTGCTTTTCCGTACGAGCAATATGCTGCGTCATGTGAATCTCCGCGTTCGATATACGCGAATCCGTATATATTATAAATATACGCAAATCCGTATATCGCGTCAATATACGCATATGCGTATATAAGACGAATATACGCGATCACGTATCGGCTATTCTCGATTGCGGGCCGTGCGGGGTGGTCCTTGGCAAGTCAGTGCAACATTCCAAAATGTCATCGATCGCCGCCATCAATGCTGCCGTACTCGAGGCGTGCTTAATCCGTCGTGCCAGATGGTCGCAAAGAAGCATCCGCTGTTGGGATGGAAAAATGCGGCTTGCTCGTCCTTCTTGATCTCCTTGCGCTTGGCCCGAAGCAACTGAGCGAGACAGCGTCCCTCACCCGCATTGACCAGAAAGTAGCCGGTCGGTTTGTCCTTGGGTTCGGGTTCGACGACAGGAAAATGCAGCATTTCGAGGATGCGATACTGGCGGCGAGAACTTCGACTTCAGCCTTTCGAATTTGGCATCTTACGAGCATTCTTGGGCGACTTCTTCAGTTTGCCGCGCGGCACCATCACGACGGGCTGCGGCGGAGGTCTTGGTACTGTTGTTTTTCTCCTTAAGGCTGAGTTTGTGCGCGGCAAAAAGCCGCCATAACCCCTGCCTCGCAGCGCGTAGCGAAGTGTGCAAGGCGTAGGGGCTGAAGGAAGTTGGAACAATTTTTTTGGGGCACCGCGGACCGTGGGGGAGCCAAAACCGAAGGCCTGTCCTTGCGCCGCGCTGAGGGGCGACGCCCCTAAGCTGCTGCTGCGGCAGCGGCGATACAATGCTTTATAGAACTAAAGGCGCGCAGGGCTTCCAAAGCCTCGGGAGAGTGGCGCTCCGGCCGCACCAGCCTTTGAGCGGCACCCGTCTGACGCGGCAGCGATAGCGACGGGGGCTGACCGCCGGGCCGCTTCAGCGAGTGCCCCGGCGAGGAGAACCTTATGTCTTGCGCGAGTAATCGTGCCCCGAGGCCGAGACAGCATGCTCGGTGAGCCGGCGCATAGACGAGGTCGTCACCGCGTGTAATGGCGATCCGCGCAGCGCCCTCAAGGTTCTCTTGCTCGTCAAGGAGCAGTTTGAGCACATTCTAAACTGTTTGAACGCCAAATTGAACGAGCATATGCGGCGGCATCATCGACAGCAGGCGTTGCATTGCAGCGACAATCCCGACAAAGTAGGTGATCGCACACAATTGGTAAGCAGTGGAGCAAAAGCCGGGCCAGTTGCCTGATCCTTTGCGCATACGCGCGCCGGCTGAACCCTGCGTGCATGCGCGGCCATCTACGTGAAAGCAGGCGCCTTCCGTTCGGTGCCCACCAATATTGTCGCAAACTCGCCATGCACAGAAGCACAACGAGCGCTGCGCCCGACAATTGCAACGCGCTTGCTCATCTTTGCCGACGATTGCCGCGATCCGGTCGAGCTTTGAAACGGGCAGCAAGAGGCAGGCATTCTTATTGCATTCATCGTCGTGAGCTTGGTCTGTCGGGACGCGGCCCAGCCCACCTCGAGCTAGAGGACGTGCAGAGCAAGTGGAGTGCAATGCGCCTGAACTCGCTGGTCGAAATGCTCGGGCCGGCGATAGCGCCTCAGACGGATCGAGGATGGGCAAGCAATCTACTCGGCTGAAACCGGAGCCGGTCCTCGTTCCGGCAGACGAATCCTTAGCCCGGCGCGCCGTGTTGGGTGCAACGATCGGCAATATTCTCGAATTCTACGACTTTGGGACCTATAGCTTTTTCGCGATCCAGATCGGACAAGCGTTTTTCCCGGCAAGCGACCCGTTCGCCAGCCTCATGCTGTCGCTCGCAACCTTCGGCGCGGGTTTTGTGACCAGGCCGATCGGGGCCATCGTTCTCGGCTCGTATTCGGATCGGGCCGGGCGCCGGCCCGCGATGACCGCCAGCTTTGTCCTGATGAGCGCCGCGATCCTTGTGTTAGCGCTCACCCCCTCATACGGGACAATAGGAGCTGCTGCTCCGCTCCTGGTCATTGTCGCACGTTTGGTGCAAGGCTTCGCGCTCGGCGGTGAGGTTGGTCCGACAACTGCCTATTTGCTGGAAGCGGCGCCGGTCGAGGGGCGCGGTCTTGCTGTCTCGTTTCAGCCTGCCAGCCAACAGATCGCTGCAACGGCGGGGGCGCTTGTTGGAGAAATACTCTCCCTGACCATGACAAGCGAGGCACTCAACGCGTACGGATGGCGGATCGCGCTCTTGCTCGGCGCCGTTACGCTGCCGTTCGGATTTTGGCTGCGGAGCGGCTTGCCCGAAACGTTGCACCGGCCCCAAACGCCGGCTCCGGGCGTTCCCCCTGTAAGAAGATTGCCTGCCACTCGCCGTATTATGAGCTTGGGATTCGTCGTCCTGGCCAGTTGCACGATCATCACCTACGTCACGGGATATATGACCACCTATGCACTGAATACCCTGCAAGTTTCCGCGCCTCTCGCCTTTGGCACCACGCTCGTTAGCAATACGGTAGGAATTGCTGCCGCGCTGCTGGGCGGCTGGCTCGCAGACCGCGCGGGCCGCCGGCACATCATGATATGGCCGCAGATCGCTGCGTTGTTGATGACCTATCCGGTGTTCCTCTGGATCTCAGAGAGCCGCAGCGCCGTCGCACTTCTCGGGGGTCTCGGTGCGCTCACACTTATTGGAACGATTCCGTACAGCGCCTTCTATGTGAGCATGGCCGAAGGTTTGCCCAAGAATATTCGTGGTGGCGCCTTCGCGATCATCTACGCTTTTGCGATAGCGATCTTCGGAGGCACAGCTCAACCAGTTGTCACCTGGCTGATCTATCTTACCGGGAGCGCGCTGGCGCCCGCCTGGTACATGCTTATCGCTAACGCGGCTGGGCTCCTTGCCATGCTCATGATGCCGGAGACGGCACCGCTCAAAATTAACAGCGCTGTAAACAAGCAAAGCACGCTATAGCGGGGCGAATGTGCTATTTTTCCAAAGTGCAGCAGCGCGTGCTGGGGCTCATCTTCGGCAATGCTCAGCACAGCTTCTATACGTCGGAAATCTTTCGAAGCGTCCGTTCCAGCAACCGGCCTTACTTACTATTTGCGCGCCGCTGCAGAGCTTCCCAGCGTTTCATGAGCTGCTCAAACGGCTCAGGTTCGCCGAGAAGTAATCCAGCGTCGATCGTCTTTTGATAATCGGCCTCAAGGTCCTTACACATCTTTTCGTCAGGAACTAACTGAAGCTTGCCGGATACCGCGGCATGATAGTCAATGACATTGCCGTCGCGATCTTTCTCCCGGAAGAACTTGCTCTTCCAATCGGCGACTTCCTGCCCCAACACTTTGTCATCGAAGGCAGCTTGCGCAAATCCCTTATCATCGAGCTTCACGAGATCGTACCAATGGCGCGACACACGATCGCCCGCGATACCCTGAGCGCAAAGAACGTGGACGGCCGTTGCTTTCTCCCAAACGGTGCGCTTGGGAAGCATGATTTTTGGGGTCGCTACAGGAAACTCGAGTTCGGGCAGGGATTTCGCCGCATCGCAGGTGATCTTTCTCGTCTCGGACGGCTCACCGGTCGAGCGCGCACCGAATTCAAGCTTGATCCAGGGCGGAACATAGTCCGAGCCCTGGATCAGCTTTTCATAGTCGACATAGATGACATCGTTCTCAACACGGAACGTGACGTCGACTCCTGTAGCTGCTGCGTGTTTCTGTAGGGCAGGAAGGGTCTTGTCTTTGACCCAGTCGGTGAGCCGCTCGCGCGCAAGCTTTGTCCACTTGTCGGCCTGGCTTCGCGAAGCGGGTATGGGTGGGTCGCCCGTGGCAAGCTCAGGAATGATCCGGCGGATATCGTAAGTGAGATCGATATCCTCCGAGAAACGTTCGATGACGTCGTAACCTTTGGAGAGGGACGTACCTCCCTTAAAGACAAGATGCTCACCCAATTCAGAGTCAAAGAGTCCTTGCAGGGCCCAAACGGCCCAGATGTCCTTCTCCAAAAGATGGACCGGGCGGCCTGAGGCGGTGGCGGCAACGCCAAGTGCCTCAAGCCTCTCGTCACGAGAGAGCGTCAGGTAAAGTTCAGCCATGATTTAGAAGGGATTGGCTGACGGATTTCGACATCCACGGAGGCATCGCGCGACGCAGCGCGACGAGATCCTGCAAAGTGTCGTCGGGCAGCTTGCGCTTCAATACTTTAAGAGCCTCGCCCGCCTCTCGCTCGCCGAGCCAGGCAAGAGCCCGGATTGCCTGTCCAGCAATCGAGTCTGTCGGCAGAAGCATCCAGTGCGGTGCATGCCGCATCTCAACCGTCTGTGCTCCGAGACGAAACTGACGATCAGGACCGGAGGTCAAATAGACGAGCTTCGTCGGCACTTGCGTAGTGAGACCAAGTTTATTCGCGGCCGCGGCTCCGTGTGGAACGATCGTTTCTGCGTGCGTGGAAGCCAGCGCTTCGATGACCTTTTCAGCAGCCGGCGCGCGTAAGCCAAAGCGTGTTTTCACTGGCAGAGCGTAGAGCCCATGGGCAAGACGCATCAACTCGTCGCGTTTGGCGAGACGCTTCAAAGCTTGATCGACCGCAGCACGACTTCCCAAATGCAAAACTTCCTTAGCACCGATCAAAGTGCCTTCTGGAAGTGCTTGGGCGTAACTCAAAATACGCTCGGCGACGGTTTGCATGGCTTCCCCCCGTTGTCAGAAACATAGGACAATTTCTGACAACACGCAAGGTTTATCTAAACAACAATAAAAATCAATAACTTAGCCGCTGCTTGATATTACTTAGCAGGGGCCTAACGGCAAGTGAGCGTGTAGGGTCTCATTGCTCGAGGCATCGACGGTGGACTCAATCCTCAAAACCTCCGTCGGCAAACGAGATAGAGGCGGCAGAAGCGCGACGTGCAGGGCCAGGAAAAAACGTGATCGGACATCGCGAGCGCGATTCCGACTCTCCCTTGAACACTCTATTATGGGTGCTGGGTATCGAAGAAAACGACACTGAAAGATTGGCCGTTGCACACTTCAGCGGTTAGCAGGGCACAAACTACAGATCGCGACTACCTTAGCACCACGCCCGGCTTGGATACTCAACGGAGCCCTGCTCGTTCGTCAGCCCGGAGGCTTCCGTCCTCAATAGTTCCTCCCTAAGATCTCCGCGCCGACTACGGCCGAATAGCGGGGCTTTTTGTCTCATTGGACAACATAGCTTGCCGAAGTTCTTTGAACGGCTTTCCCCGAAGACTCATCCCTCCCTCAAAGCGCCGGCACGGAGCCGTGAGGCTCGACAGCTTCCCTTCGGCAAGCTATACAGGAACATACAGCGAACAAAATCCTTTTGGTTGCGAGTCCTTCGTGATGCATCTCGACGGAAGTATTTCCTCGGTAGATCATAAGGTTAGGGGCAGGGCGGCTCGCCCCTTCTCTGGATGACGCCAGTTCAGGAGTGGTAGCGATTGTCCTTATTCCGTCATTTGCATGATGAGGCTTTTTTGGCCTTCTCGCGCGATCACAAGCACCTGTACGCGGCCTGTCTGCTCGACCTCCTTGAACGCTTCTTTTCAGGCGCGCCATCGTTCCCAACTCCGCAGCAGGTCGCCCACGCCATCTACGACGTCATGCGCGCCAACCCGGCCCTCTGGAGCGAAGGCGATGACTTCGGCACCCTGCCGGAAATGATCTCGGCAGGTCGCCGCCGTATCCGGAAGGCCGACGTCGCGCTCGCGTCCGAGAAGGGCGACAAGGCGCTCGGTCTGGCGCGGCAACTCTACGCGCGGCTGCTCGCCTGGGGTTGGCTTGAGGAGGAGGAATACGGGCTCCGTGTCACGGTCGACATGGCAATGGGACCGCTGCTCGTGATCCAGCGGCTCGCGAGCCTCAATAAGGATCTCTCGCAGCGGTTCGGCGGCTTGATCGTGCAGATCCGCCTCAATCTCGAAGCCGTCGAAAAGCTGAGGCCCGAGATCACCGACCGCAAGCAGCGCGAAGCCGCGCTCGCCGTCCGCGAAGCACGCAACCAGGCCGACCAGTTTACCAAGAGCCTGCGGGCCATTCTGGCCGACCTGAAGCGTATCCGACGGACCGTCATGGAATCGAAGACAGTGGCTACCAGGCTGGAAGCCTTCTTCGAGGAGTTCGTCGACCAGCTCCTGCTGAAGGATTTCGATCCTCACCGTCAACCATCCGTACCGCTTCCGCGATGCCATCGTCGATCTCGCACGGCGAATCTCCTACACCCCGGACACCATGCAGGTCCTCGCCGAGGAGTACACCGCTTCCAGCATGGCCGCCGACGTCGAGGACGGTCGAATGGCGGCGGCCGACGATCTGCTCGCAATCGAAAACATCTTCGAACAGATCGGCGAGATGTTCGAACGGATCGAGGCCTTCCGCAGGCAGCTCGAAGCCCGGGTCCGCAACACCATCAAGTACGCCGAGCGCGGCGGGCAGGGACTCGTCGGCCGGGCCGGCGACCTGGTGCGGCGGCTGGACGCTCTGCTGCGAGACGGCAGGCACGACAGGGCGACCGTCGAGTGGAGTATCGAGCCGCTGCGGTCGCCCTGGTCGGAGCACCATCAGGCGCCAGCCAGGCAGCCGCGCCGCCCGGTCGAGGCGAAGGAGCTCGCCGGGCCGCCCTCGGACCCGTTGTACGAGCTGAGGAAGAAGCTCCGTCTCGAGTATATCGCTCGCATCGCGCCTCGGCCCGAGGATGTCAGACGATTCCTTGAGGGCCAGGTGCCGCCATTCGCGACCAAGGAAGCTCGCTTCATGGAAATCGACACTGTAGACGACTTCCTCGCCTTCGATTGCGCCCGCCGCTATGCGCTGACGGGCGAGGTTCCGCCGCAGGTCGCGACCGGATTCGATCTGGAGCCGCGCCCAGACACGCCGCCACACGACAGCGAATGGCTGCGTTGCGCGAACTTCCTGGTCAGGCGATCCGGCAGGCCCCGGAAAGCGGAGGAGCTCCATGCTCAGTGAGTTCGAACACGTCGAGCGCGCCTTCGGTGCCGAAAAGGCGGCCGACCTCCGCAAAGCGCTGCACTTCCTGCTGCGGCGGCAGTTCGTGTTCGCGGGAGATCCCAGAACCGGAACCGTCTACAACATGATCATGGACGGCCGCTTCCGCAACGTGGTCGATGGCTTCTTCGATAGTTGCGGATACCGCGTCCATCGCGATCCGGAGGCGCAGTGGGCCGGCATCGTCGCCATGGACGAGGACGTGGCGCTGCCCCGGATGAAGCTCGATGAATCCATCGTTATTTTGGTGCTGGCAGCGTACTGGCAGCAAGAGGTGAACGTCGGAGCAGTCGAAGACCGGGCCGTCGTGGTCGCCACCTTGAATGACTTGTTCGACCGCTACCGCGAGATGGCGCAACACGGCGGCGGAGGCGCGATCTCGGCCGCCCGCTTCCGCGACATTCTGCGCGAGGCTGCCCAGCGCAGCCTTGTCGAGATCGGCGACTTCGACGACGAGCAGCGGGACTGCGAGGTCAGGATCCGCCCGATGATCAAGCTGATCAGCGGCGGCGACGCGCTGCAACGGCTCGAGCGCTACGTGCGCAGCGAGGAGGCCCGTTTTCCGCAGCCCGCGGGAGACGAGGCATGATGGAGCTACGCCACCTTACGATGGTGAACTGGCACCTGTTCGACGTCGCGGACATCGACGTGACGGGGCACGTCGGCGTGCTTGGCGAGAACCGTTCCGGCAAATCGACGATCCTCGACATGGCCCAAGTCGTGCTCACCGGCGGCAGCCGGCGGTTCCTGCGCCTGAACGCGGTCGCCGGCGATAGCGGAAAGTCGCGTAGTGGCTCGAAGCGCAGCGTCGTCGACTACTGTCTCGGCACGCTCGGCGAAGACCAGCGCCGGCGCGACGAGGCGCGCACCTACATCGCACTCGGTTTTGAAGACACGGAAGGCGCGCGGCCGCCGGTCACAATCGGCATGGCGCTCGAGGCGCGGAAGTCAGACAGCCGGGAAACCGTGCTCGCGCTGTTCGTCACCGTCGGCGCCGTTCTAAGCTCCAAGGACTTCATCGAACAGCGAGGGAAGTTGCAGTTCCCGGCGCAGTGGGAAGACGTGCGCGCCCGGATCGTCGCGGCGGTTGGCGAAGGCAACTTCGTCAACCACCGCGATCGGGCCGGCGACTACGTCCGCGAGTACATGCGCCATCTCCTGCCGCATTCGCCCTACGGCGAGCAGAACGCAAGCGCCCTGCAAAAGTCGATCGTCAATGCGATGACGCTCGATCACAACCAGACGGCCACGCAGTTCGTGCGGAACTATATCCTCGAGGACAGTCCGATCGGTATCAAGGAGCTGCGCGAGTCGATCCAGACCTACCGCAATATCAGCGAAACGATCCGAAAAATGCGCCTCAGACTCGAAGCTCTGAGAGCACTTCGGGGAGTTCTCGCCGCACTCGAAGAGGCGCTCGAGACCAAGTTCAGGGAGGAGTGGATTTCCAAACGCGCGGCCTGGCTCGCGGCGCGGGCGATCAACCTGGACTTTAAGACCAAGAGGCGTACCGAGATGGCGCGCCGAGATGCCGCAGCAAAAGAACTCGAATTCATCGAGGAGGATGTCAAGGCCATCGATCGGGAGATCGAACGCCTGACGGCGGCGATCGCCGAGCACGACGCCAAGACCGGAAGAAAGTCGCTGCAGCAGAGCGCTGATGTGGCCGCGCAGGCGGCGCACCGCGCCTCGGCCGAATTCAAGGCACGCCTGGATAACATCCGTCGCCTGCATCCGCTCCGGGCGATGTGTGCAGACTCTTTCGAAGACTTCGTCCCTGCGCTGGAGCGCCTTCTAATCGCCGCTGTCGGGGCAGACATAGCGGGCGTCTCAGACGAGCTCTCCGCGGCCGAGAAGTCCTTCGCGACCAGCGGTGCGAAATGGCTGCCGAAGATCGACGAAGCGCGTCAGGCGATCATCGCGGAGCTTTCCGGGCTGCGAGTCCGGCGTGACGAGGTGCTCGAACGGGTCCGACAGCACGCCTCCGGAGGGACGCGGGCCTATCTTGGCGACGATACCGAACTCCTCTGCCGAAGGCTCCGGCAGAAGGGAATGGCCCCGCGCGTGCTCTGTGACATCATCGAAGTCGTCGAACCCGAATGGGTGGAAGCCGCCGAGGCGCTCCTCGGCCGCGACCGGGAGGCGGTGTTCGTGGACAGAGCGGACATCAGCGCCGCCACGGCGATGTTCAAGGAAGGCCGCCGCGAGTTTCGGCACGCATCCCTCGTGAGCCTGAACAAGCTCGAGCAGTTCCGGGCCAAGCCGGAGCGCGGCAGTTTCCCCTGCATCTTCCGGAGCCAGGATCCGGACGCGATGGCGTTCATCATGCGCCGCTACGGCACGGTCCGTCTCGCCGACACGCTCGATCAGTTTAATAGGCCCGGCCGGGCCATCATGAAGGACGGCCTCTACGACGATGGACTCGTCAGGACCCATCGCTGGATCGAAGCCTCGCAGCACAAGATCGGAAAAGCGGCCCAGGCGAACGCCCTGCGCTCCCTGCAAGATCAGGCCGAGGAACTGGATCGGCTCCTGGCCGACAAGAGCAAGGAGGCCCAAGCCGCGGAGCAGGCCTTTGCCGCTCTGAAGAACATCTGTGAGGGGCGTGACGACCTGAAGACTTTCGCTGCGGCCTTCGCGGCCGCGCAGACCGAGATCGGCGAAGCCCATTCCAGGCTCGATGCGCTCGACGGCGCGGGCGACGGCGGCCTTCGCGACAAGAAGCGGGCGCAGCAGAAGCTGAAGGACAAGAGGCTCGACGAGAGAAAGACCCAGCAGAAGGCGTTTGGCGAGCATGACGGCGAACTCAGATCGGCCGAGAGAAGGCTCGGAGACGGGGAGAACGTGCCGGGCTCCGAGCTCAATCTCCGGGTCGCCCGGTCGATCTACCGCAAGGCCTTCCCGCTCTACTCCGCCGCGAAAGGCAGGCTCGTCTACCGCGAGCGCCTCGATGCCGCAGCAAAAGGCGGTTTTGCTGAGAAACACCGTGCCATCGCAGACAAGGCGGTTAAAGATGCCGACGCCTCGGACGTCGAGCGCGTCCGGATCGAGCGACGGGTCCGCGAGCTCCTTTACGATTACTTCGATCAGTTTGGGATGAGCTCGCAAGTTGGCGCCGAAAGCGAGCCGCTACGCGAGGTGAAGCCCTGGATGGAGCAGCTTATCTCGGATATCGAGTCCAACGAACTGCGCCAGTACGAACGGCAGGCCCGAGAAGCGGCAGAAAAGGCCTCGACACTGCTCCGCGGCGAGTTCATCAACGCGCTCACGGCGCGGATCGGCAAGATGGAGCGGGAATTGCAGTCGTTGAACCGCAGCCTCTACGCACATCCCTTCCACAACGAGAGATATTCGTTCCATCGCACCCAAGTGGTGGAATTCCAGCCCATCCTGAAGATCATCGAGATCGCCAAGACCTCTCCGGAGGCGCTCGACATGCTGTTCCGGGGCGATGTGCCCGATGACTTCCCGCACAAGGATACGATCCTTGCACTCGAGGCGCTGCTAGAGGATCCCGACAAGGACTTCACCCAGTTCGAGGACTACCGCAACTTCTACACCTTCGAGATCCACATGGAGGATGTCGCTACCGGCCGCTCGACCCGCTGGGAGCAGCGGCGCGGCACCGGATCGGGCGCCGAACAGCAGGTCCCCATCTACGTCGCCATCGGCGCTTCGCTCGCCGGCGTCTACGGCAGCGCCGAGCGTCGTACGGGCAAGCCCGCCGGCTTCGCTCTCGCTATGTTCGACGAGGCCTTCTCGAAAATGGATGGCAAGAACCAGCGGCAGATGATGAGCTTCTATAAGAATCTCGGACTCCAATTCGTGATCGCGGCGCCGTTCGAGAAGCGGGTCGCCGTGCTCGAACACATGGATACGATCGTGGAAGTGGACCGCATTGGCGAGCAGTCCAGAGCCACCGTGGTGCAACTGAAAGAGAAGGCCAAGCGCGAGCTGATGGCCATCGATCCGGACCTCATGTCCGAACATGAACTCGCCAGCCGTCTGGCCGCCGAGTAGCCATGGCGCGGCGTTTCACGGACGCGAACGGCCTCTTGAATGACCTGCTCGATCGCTTCGAGGCCGGCGCCGCGAGCCCGATCGCCCACCCGTATTATGCCGCCTTCGCCTCGGTCGTCGCGGCGGACGCCTTCCTGAAACAGATCAGGGAAGCCGAAGCTACCGGCGCGGTGTCCGTTGGCTGGGGCCGAGGCGTCAAGCGGGATCAGGTCGCACACGTGCGGCTGGCCTCGGCGGAGATCCTATATCGATATCTCGACCGCACCCCCGCGTCGCGGATTGCGCAGGACGCTGCGGCAAGGCTTGCCGCCGGATCGGCGCTGCGCGACTCTCTGAAGAACAGCGCTTCCCAAATCGCCGAGGTCTGGGGACGGGGGAAGACGTGGCACGGATTCGCTTCGTCCGACGTCGAGATGCTGCGCGACGCCTTCGTTCTCGCCCAGGCCATCCTGGACAACAAGCATCTCGATGTCGACTACAAGACCTTCTCGCGACGGACGGTGGGTCACAGCAAGACGCTCGAACGCATCGAGGGTGCGGTCGTGCGGCTCCTGAGCTGCATCCTGGAGTTTCCGCCCGGCGCGCGGCCCCGCGAGGCACTGCGAGCAATCGGACTGGAACGCTTCGCGCCACCGCTGCTGGTCGCAGGAAAAATCGACCTCGAGGGAGCCGACCTCTCCAGGATTTGTCCACATTATCTCGGAATCACTCCCAAGGAAGCAGATCGCGTCCGTTTTCGGGAGCCGCCGGCGTACATTCTGACGATCGAAAACTTCGCAAGCTTCAACCGGCACATTGCTGAGGCGGACCCCGGTCGACTGGGAACGACGATGTACGTCGGCGGTTACCCCTCGCTCGCCACCCAGCAGGCGCTGCGGATGATCGCAGGGTCGGTATCCGAACAGACGCCAATCTTTCATTGGTCGGACATCGATCCCGACGGGACCTGGATATTCCACACCATCGAGCGAGCCATCGGCCGACCGATCCGACCCCACCTGATGAGCGTCGAAATCGCCGAGCGCTCGGGACAAGTGCCGTCCAAAATATCCGCACCCGCCAGATGCTCACCAGAGTCCGGTATCGCGCGGCTGGCAGCGTACCTGGCAGAAGATGGAGCCAAGACGCTTGAGCAGGAAGAACTCGATCCCGTTTTGCCAGAGCTTCGTTAGATAATCCGTGTCGGTGTGAGGCCGACATCGCGCCGTCCGCAGTTCAAGGATCTCGGCCGGCGGTGTTTGAACAACACCTGTGATCGGCAAACCGGACGCCATGAGTAAGGCAGCTGCTTGCCGAAAAGCGCCGTCGGCACGCGCTCGACACCACCCTCGTGTTCAAGCGCATGCATGCAAGGGCGGCGCCTGCGATCCGGGTGACGGCGCAGGACCATGTCCATCTCGCCGATGCCCGCGAAGGCGCCGTGGCCGATGTTGCCGTCCGGACGCAAGTAATGGGTAGTGGGGCGATGTCTTGCCTTGTCGACGAGCTCATCAATCGCGACACATATGCGCAGAATTCCGTCTGGTGCAGCCTGAATTCAGGACGAAGGAGCCTGTTCCGACCGCAAGCCCGCCGATCGCCAACTTAAGCCCGCCCCTGCCGCCTGGCGTCGCAGAGTGGCAATCGGCACCCTGGAATACTTCACAAGTACCGGAGCACAGGGCCCCGACTCCTTCATAGATGCCGAGGATGCTCTCTATGACGTGGGTAGCTTCTTGAACAGCGAAAGTATCTCGTCCGGCCATGCACCTTCTGTGCGGCGTCAACGCGCCGGGCCGATCATTCCCCTCGCCTATGTCACTGACAAGCCGCAGTCGGTCAGGTCGACCACGACGTCGCTTGTAGAAACGACGCCCTTGCGGTGAGTGATCGCCAGCACGGTCACATCTTTGGCTAGCGTACGGATATGGTTCATAATGCCCTGCTCGGTTTCTTCGTCGAGCGCGGAGCTCGCCTCGTCAAGAAGAAGGATCGCCGGCTCGCCATAAAGCGCGCGGGCAATAGCAATACGCTGGCGCTCCCCGCCGGAAAGCTTCAAACCACGTTCTCCAACCGCTGTATCAAATCCTTCAGGCAAGGCCTCGATCAAGGGGAGAATAGCGGCTTTTTCCGACGCAGCACGAAGGCGCACTTCGTTGCGGGGCCGCCCTAGCAGGATGTTGTCGGCTAGCGACTCATTGAGCAACATCACGTCCTGCGGCACGACAGCGACTGCGGCATACCAATCCGCGCGTTCGATGCCCGCTATATCGATTCCATCCACCAGAATACGACCGCGGTCCGGTTCAATCGATTTCAAGACGAGCCTAAAGATTGTCGATTTTCCAGATCCCGATTCACCGACAAGGAAGGTGATCCCACCCCGCCCAGCTACAAACGAGACGTTCGTAACGCCACGACCGTTGTCGTAGGCGTAACCAACGCCCTCGAAAGAGAGCTGGCCACCGGAGGGCGCGAAATCTTGAGCGTGAGATGGTCGCCGCTCTTCGGGTGCGGCCCATAGTCTAGCCAGAGGGATGAGGTCGGCTCGCGACCGCGCCGCGTCAGAGATGGCACGCGCAACCATCTCGAATGGCATATTGAGCTGGAGTAAAAGCGTGTTGAATAGCACCATATCCCCGATGGTGACCGCCCCGACCTGGTATTCAGGTATGAGAAGGAGAAACGTGACCGCAAATTGTAGCGCGACCGCTGGGCCGAGCACGGCGATGTAGGCAACGCGTTGCAACACATAGGCCCGCCAATTATCACGCACCTCCCGCGCCGTCATCGTAAAGCGCTGGCTCATCCAGGAATGACTGCCGAAATAGCGCAGGGTGTCCATGGAGCTCATGACGTTGCCAACGAAACGCGCATTGTTCTGTCCGGCTTCTCTGGCTCGTTCCAGGAACACGTACGCCCGACGCGTGGAACTCCACGTCAATGTAATCAGGACAGCCCCATAGACGACGACGATTGCAGCGATCTGGATATTGAGGAGCGCGCCGAGAGTAACGAACGTAAGTAGAAGTTGTGTTGCAGCAGGGATGAAGACCACGATCCCAAGCTGGACCAAAGCCGTCAGGGCGCTGCGCCCGCGCGCGGCCGCATTCTGTATTTCTACGGGATTGTGCTCAAGAAAAAAGGCTGCGGTTTTCCTCAGGATGCGATCAAAGAAGCCCGTTGCAGCGATGAAGCCCAGGTTCTCGGCTGTCATAAAGGACAGATACTGCAGCATGCGCTGCAATACGGATGCTACCCCAAGTAGAACCGCATAGCCTGCGAAGCCCCACGCAAGCACCGACATGTCTTCCTCGCGCGGGAGGCGGTCAATGAGACACGAAAATACATAGGGCGTTGCGACGCTGGTCGCGCTTGACATCAGCACTACTGCGACTACGACGAGAAGCAACCACCGGTCGGAACGCCAGTACGCATGCAAAATTTCGGAAACCGGTGATAACGTGCTGCCGTTCGACATATCTAGCGGATAGAGGAATGGGCTTTGCTTAGATTGGAAGAGCCGACATAGCCTTTTCGCACGATGATTCCATGCGAGCGCATGAAGATGCTCGATGAGGACTCGCCAGACTTTCCGTTTACCATTGCTTGGCTTCAAATCACTCGATCCAGCACGGTCATCAACTCACCAAGACTGGTAGGTTGTCGTCCGCCTTCCCACATGAGAAATCATGTTTTGTTGCGGGGCAGGCTAAAGGCCAGCTGCGAATTTTGCGATTCTTGTTTGGCGATTGCGAACTCGACGGAGCGCTATGGGATCCACCTTGAAGCGCGCCGAGGCAACGTTAGGCAGGACGTTTTAACTCAACGATTTTGGCCGCGGTTAGATCTCGTCGCGGCGTTGGTGACAAAGTGGACCTCAGCAGTGCTTCGTTGCCTAATCGTTGTTAAGCACCCTGTCCTTATCCGCGCGATGAGAAAGCTCCGGTGGCGAAACTAGAACAGCTTCAGAGACAGGAACGCAACGGCTTTGATCAAATCGCAATTGGCTTGGCCTTTGAACGGAGCCGGACGCACACACTACTCGGTAAGTTTTGATCTTTACCGGCAGGCGAGCCTTGGAGGCTAAGGGTGAGATAAATGTATTCGGGCGTTCTGAAGTTCGCGGCTATGTAGGAAAGTACGGCCCCCGGGGTGCTCAATCGGGAACGCCGAGTAGCGACGTCCGCCTGCCTCTTTGCCGAGTCGCCGGCGAGTCGAGACCGCTTTCAGCCTCTCAGATGGCTCTGCAGTGCCCGCCAATCGACGACCAGGTTCCTAGATTGAGGTCTGGCTGCGGACCTGCCGCTAATCGACTGACCAGTGCCCGGGTGCCATCAACCACGAAGACGCCGCAGTCATACTCATTTCTCCTGGCTTATGGGCGCGTCTTGCAGGTTGGCCCCGACCCGTTCAGCGATTGTTGCTGCAATTCTGTCGTTATATCCTAGAATTGAGTCATAGTGATAGGCAACCAGCCGGCCTCGTACGCGGCGATCCACCAGCAGAAACGACCAATGGGAGCCACGGCGATCGAGGTCTGTAGACCTAGCATCATTCACCGGCAAGAACAGGAAATCGGCTAAAGCCGGAGGAGGACGCGGCCGCTGTCCAGCGAGTCGCCGGCGCCTCTATCCTCGTTCTATGCTTGATTGTCTTCCGTCGTTAGTGCTGCACGCACGACGGATCGGTCAAACAGAAAAATAAGTCGCAGATACCATCCAACGGAATGTATCGGCTACCTGCACCTTCGTGGCGACCGGTTGGGCGGCAACCTCCGCAACAAAGGTCGGCATCGCCGCCGTTCCGAGCGCGAGGGCGCTCGCAGTCACAATCACGAATTTTGTCATTCTAGAATCGCTTCCCCAGGTTGGCCCCAGCCCGTCCATCACGTCTATATGACCGCACCGCAAGTGGTAAAATTGATTTTCTTGATTTGGTCTATCTACGGAATGGATACGTTCAGATATCTCGGCAGGGCCTCGCCTTAAGTCGATCGGAGTCAGCGGAGCCATTTATGCTCAAGCTCTCGCCCAGCCATCGAAGCTATCGATGCAGCTGTCGAAGCAATCGAAGCACCCTCGTTTGTTGATCATGGCACACTGTGCGTTGCAATGGTTGGAACCGTGCGGGTTTCCCGACGACCCCTGCGTCCCCTTGCGATTAGTGAATACGCGATTTCTTCACGGACGACACGACGATTATGGGGATCGCTCTGGTTCCTCTTTGTTATGGCTTCGGTGCAGACACACCGCAAGGCTTGCTCGGCTGTAGTGCCAAGTCCGGTTGGCAGTTCAACGTCTCGATCGAAGCGCCTTAGTGGTGAGCGATACCCCAGCCGAGGAGCGCGAGGTATTATTTCTGGACGGGAATCTGGATGATTATCGGACCGCTAGCGAATCGAATCCGTAAAGAAAGTCAGAGACGAGAGGCTGAGGCTAAAGGGTGCGAGAAAGCGCGACATCTCTTGTCGCGCTGCTCGGAAGCAGCGTTCCGCGGCATCTATAATGCCTGATCTGGGTGGCCGGCGGGGGAGTTGATCGGGTAGCGCACGTCGACCATCAAAGTGTCCGCCGAGATCTGTACCGTCTTCAAATTCGTCGCACTTGTCGTCGGAGGAAAGCGAGGCATTTCGCTCGCCGATAGGCCACTATGCCCCCGTTATAGTCGCCAGAGCTTCCCGCTCGAATCCGCAAAGGCCAGCGGAGCACAACGAGCTTCCCGCCACGCCGACGCGGTCGTGGCCGTCACAGGATCAGTGTTTGCAGAGAAGCAGCTCCGCCCTCACCGGCTGGGACACTCCGAAGAACGAAAAGCCCTAGCACCTTCTGGGGGCCTGGAGGCCGGGATGCTAGGGCTCTCGTCGCCTTATCCAAGTGAAGCAAACGGACAGGCGGGCTCATTGTGCATTGCGAAGTCGATTCGTCAAACCAGAGCGCATGGTTTTCTTTTGGCATGCCAACCATCGAAGCAATCCCTCTGGAGGTTTACTTGTCAGTTGGCGGCGCACATGCCGGCCTTTCGCAACGAGCGCGACGGCATCCGGCCGTATCGTCTTCGGGATCACGCACATGTTTCTCCGGCTGCCGCGCTCAGCGGTTGGCTTTCGGCGCCACCAATGGCCTCATAGTGAGAGCTTACTTGCCCGTGATCGAAAATGATCCGGCTCTCCGGCCAACGAGCCTCTCGTGGATTTGGTGCGTGTTCTCTTCCTCCGAGCTCCACCCGTTGGGGAGGCGGAATCTGAAGAGCCCGGTGCGGCTCAGGCAATCCGCCGAGCCGACCTGGAGGCATGAAACCTGCCATCGAACGGCATACTGCCGCAAGACAAGAAGCTCACTAGATTCCCAGTCGCCCCATCTGCGCTGACACGTGCCCAGCATCGGAAAGGTGGTACAACGCCTGGCCGCCAGCTGCGGTGCTCAACAATGACTTGCAAAACGCAGGTGTGAGCTTGCCGCGGTGGATCACGACGTTATTGTACCCCTCGGCGGCTCGAGCGTTCTGCCAGTGCCGATTATAGCCGCGCTGTTCATCGGACTTCACGTGGCAAGCGGCGAAGTCACGGTCCCCCAGCATTAGCAATTGCCAGGCATGTACCGGCCGCTTGGTATGGATGTGCAGCCACATCGGGCTTGGCCTCGCACCACTGCTCAGCGCCTTGGGCTGCAGCTTGACCTCGAACAGCTTCCCTGGCTCTCCCTGCAAGGCGCGCGGTGGATCGACTGGCGCCAACTCCCCCGCCCCCCGCAATTGTTCAAGGTACCTTTGCGACGGAAACCCATAGATCTTCATGCAATCGCTCGTTATTGCGGCCTTTCGCAAGTTCAATGAGTTTGCCTGCCCCTGCACCTCGGACCGCATCGCCTTGAGCCGAAATATTTTCTCGTGCACTTCGGGCACTTGCATCGGCGTGAGCAGGCCCCGGCGGCGAGGCTCCTCCAGCGCGACTACACAGGCCTCAATCTCGGCAGCCTGCGTCTGCAAGCGCTTGCTGACGAGATCCAAGACGTGGTCGGCGTCCTCGGGCTTCATCTGGCGCGCTTGCGAGATGGCACTTTGCTGAGCCGGTAGATCAAATTGCACCAGCTCGTCCAGTCGCTCGAGTAATCCCGCCAGCGCTTTCCTGGAGGGCGGAGCCTGCCACATCTGGAGGTGCTCGGTAGCAGAGGTTGACGCGCTCGCGCGTGCCTCCTCCGCGGTCGCGAGTTTTTTGGTACCGAGGTCCGAGAGCACGATAACCTTGCCGGTCGGGGCCGTGGCGGCATCGGGCCTGGCGAGTTGCGGCTCGGGCGGGCGCGCCGTCGAACTCCCCTCGCCTGCGGCCGCTGCGCGCTTTCCTTTGCCCTTTCTGCGCGCTCTGCCGCTTTCGCCCACCATGGCGGTATTTTCCGGCAGCGCAGCCCAGGCCGGCGGTTCAAGTGTGGCTGCCAATTTTGGCTGCACTGCCAGCAACCGCATGACTTCGTTCGCCGTAAGCCACGCACTTTCCACGATCTGGTCCAGCAACTGCAACGGAAGGTCAGCTCCTGATCCGCCTTCCCTCAGCGTGGCAACCATGGAACTCACCCCTGAAGCGAATTCCGAAAGCCGCTCCATGACACCTTCCAGAACGGCGCGATGCTCGGCGTCGAGCGGTGCCCCGTTGCTGTTCAGAACGGCATGGCCGGTCGAGACGAATGCTGGAAAAACATCTTCGATGAAGGTCCCGAGCAGACGCACCCGCCCGTTCTCGTCCATGAGGGCCTCGTGCGCGTCTGGTTCCAACGTGCTCGCTTGCGAGTCAATCAGGAGCTCCGCGAGAGCTATCCGGGTTTGCAGATACATGCACTTCGTATTGAGCGCATGACCGGTATGCAGCCTTAGCGCGGCCTCTTCGGCCTTGCGCATCGCGGGCGTAGCGCTTGGCAAGTCCGCAGTGGCTGCGCAGACAGATTGCATCCGCTCCAAGCGCACCGTCTTCTTTCCCCACCACACCATGTGGGCCGCATAATGTTCCGCCACGCTTGTAACCGAGCGGCTCAGCTGGTGGGGCGTTGCGATGCCTTTCAACCTCTCGAGGCATCTCAACGCTTCTTTTCTCTTGTTCTCCAGTTGGTCAACAATCTGCCTGGCCACGGTGTTACATTGGGTGGCTGCGTCAAGCACGTCATCGCGGAGACGGCGGGCCCGATCGTCGGGCAGAATGCGACGCGCCAAATTTGGGGGCAGATCGGCGTAGTAGTCCAGAGCTGCTGAGCCTGCCCTGACGACTTGGTCGATCAGCTCTTGCGCCTCGGGCAAGTCCCGGGCGCGCATGGCCGCTTGACGACAAGTTTCAAGCTCCTCAAGGAGACTCTCCAATCTTTGCTTTGCTGCTCTGATCTCGTGCCGCGTTGGCGCCACCATATCTGAATCTGGTGGCTGGCTCGCGAGCGGCACGGCCCGCTCCTCCGGCCCGGAGCGCATCCGCTCCACGACGGCGTCGAAGGATTGACTGCGTTCCCCCGGCACGACGCCGAGTTCCCCGGCGCTGTCGGCTGCTGCCGCCCCAACATGCGATTTCCCGGATCGGCCAATGCCCGTCATGCTTTATCTCCGATTAAGTCGACGATGTGCAGCCTGCCTGGATAGACCGCTTGGCTGACGAGTAGCTGACCAAGAGCGTTCTCCAGGGATACGCAAAAAAGCGTATGTCGCCTGTGGTTTCATTTCCCATCGCAGCTCCTGTGTTGCTGAAGTGGGGGATGACCGCGTATGTTGCCGGATAATCAGCTGAAGCACATGACCACGGACTGACCTGTGCTGGTCGTGATCTGCTTTTGCCGAATGCGATAGTACCGGCCGCGAGGCGATCCCTGATCATCCTGCCTCCTGGCCAGTGGTGTGTTCACACGAACTGGACGAAGCCATCCAAGTGCTGGAGAGCACCAGGCAACGCTGTGGTCGGGCAGAAATTGGCCAGCGAAGACTGATCAAGACCTACGGCCGCCCGGCACGCGTCTCACTATCCGGCAAGGAGACTTCGAGAAGAGTTTACGAAGCCAGCGGCCACGCACCGCCCCTGATGAAGCGTAGAAAGCCGATCAGCAACAGCATTAGCCCGGGCCGAAGCGAGCAGAACCGACGATGCGCAGGTCTTTTGCAACTACATCTCGGCGAAGCTGGTACCCATGCAGGCTCAGTCAGATCAGCCTCATAGACATACGGCAGCGAGCGTACCAAGCGCACCGAGCATCAACCCGATCAGCGAACCGGTCGTCGGAACGTCTCTAAAGAGGAGAAGAGTGAGTATCGGCTCCACCACCAGAATAGCTCCCACCGATATTGCGACAATGATCCAGATATTCTTCAGATGCATGTAGCCCAGCGCGTATCCGAAAACGAGAAGGATGCCACCGAAAGATATCAGGAGAAACATCGGCGGGAGCATTGTCACATCCCCGCCCGCCTTTCCAAACCGCCTTGAGGCAATCAACTCGGCGATGATCAAAATCGCTTCTCCAAGGAAAACCGCTGCCACCGCTACAATCTTCAATATCAAGCTCGTCGGCTGTCCATGGCGGCCCGGATATGGGGAAATCGGAGGGCACCGTTGGCGTTGCTTTTTCGCTTGTCCCGCGCCTGCACGGCGCCGGGCCGGCTCACCTGTCGCTCCTTACGCGGGCTCGTCAACGCCTGCCTGATTACCGACAGGCTCGCGACATGCAGCGATTGTTTGGCGCCGATCACGCCGCTTTCGCTAGCGGCGTCAACGAATGCGGTTCAAGACGAGCCCAACCGCACCGCGTGCCGCCTGCCGCCGACGCGATCAGGGACTAGGCTGCAATCCGCACTGGGAGTGAGGAATAGCCGTGCACGAAATTAGATGCGATTCGCTCGGGTTCGCCGACAACGCTTACGTCTAGCCCGGCACGCAATATTTCGTCCCAGAGGATATTCAACTGCAGTTGTGCAAGATGCCGACCAACGCACCGATGGATACCAAATCCGAACGATAGATGCTGCCGCACATTCTTGCGGTCGATCACAAAGCTGTCGCCATTCTCGATGACTTCTTCATCCCGGTTGCCAGAGATATACCACATAACGACCTTGTCGCCTTTGCTGATCTGCTTGCCACCCAGAATGCAATCTGCCGCCGCGGTGCGGCGCATATGGGCGATCGGTGTCTGGTAACGAATAATCTCAGACACGGCGCTCGACACGAGCGCAGGGTTATCGCGCAGTTTTCGCAGCTCGCCGGGGTACTGATTCATGAATAAGACGCCGCCGGTCATCGAGTTGCGGGTGGTGTCATTGCCTCCGACGATCAGCAGGATTAGATTGCCGAGAAACTCATCCGGCTTCATATGCCGCGTGTCGGGCGAATGTGCCATCAAAGAAATCAGGTCCAGGCGCGGCTCGGCATTAATGCGCTCGTTCCAAAGTCGCGTGAAATACTCAAGACATCCGGACAGGATTGTCCTTCGCTTTTCCCAGCTGTCGATGGCATGGCCGGCTCTCGGAGGCGTAACAGCTACATCTGACCAATAGGTCAGGAGCCGTCGGTCTTCGAAGGGAAAGTCGAAGAGCGTGGCAAGCATCTGCGTCGTCAGCTCGATCGAGACCATATTCACCCAATTGAACGGATCATTGCGCGGCAACCCGTCCAGAATCACCCTGACCCGCGAACGGATCAGACTTTCAAACTTCACCAGGTTATCCGGTGCAACTATCGGACTTACGGTATTGCGCTGCCCGGCGTGTTTTGGAGGACCCATCTTAATGAAGCTCGGGGTCCAGTGCTCGTCAGGCACATCGACGATCGTGACACCCTGTTCTGATGAGAATGCCTTATGGTTTGTATCCACCGCGACAATATCGCGGTACTTCGTGACGGACCAATAGGGGCCATAGCCGCTGTCTTGGCAGTAGTGAACGGGATCTTCCCTTCGCAGCCGCTCGAAGTACCCCCATATGCTATCATCCTGAAAGCGCTTGGCTTCGCTAACATCCAGCTTGCTCAGCGGGATACTCGACGCCTCATCGGCTCTACATGCCGATCTCGCTTTCATGATGGTCTCCGCAGATTTTGTTCATTCGAGAGCATACGGGTCCGCATAGTCGCTCTCCACGACCGCCCTGATGTGTTGGTTGCGAGCATGTCCTCGCTCCAACAGAGTATCTCAAACCGCGAGCCGGCCCCTCCTACCATTTCTGGCAGGACAGATCGCATTGACTATCCAAGTCGATCCAATCCAGTGGACCTTAGAACCATCACGGCAACGCTGGCATCGCCCGAGATCGACTATATCGTTGCTCGAAATCAAATAGCTGACTGCCACCATAGCTTTCCAGGTCTTGAAGATCTCAAATGCGAGCCTCTTTACCTCCTCACGGCCGCATTGAAGCTATTTTTGGGCCGCAGCGCGTGCGGCGACAATCATTAGCGCTGCTCATCTTCCATGACACCACTTAGCCCTGTCCCCCCGAGAGTACGCAAATGTTCTGTTCGACCCGACAAACGCCTGCTTGATCCAACATCCTGGCGGGCAGCCCAGCAACTGAACGAGACAGGAGCTCTCGACGACGATCGTCTCCGAGACTACGATGCTCAATCGCCATCCACCCAGTTCATGCTCGCGGAACCATTGGCAAGGACGATGGCTTGCGACAAGTAAAACGGATGGTCCGGACCCTGATACCGTCATAGGCAGAACTCCAAACAGCCCTTTCGCCCGTTCAGCTTCTGATCAGCATCGCCGCTGCTCGGCAAGCTCTGCGCGGACCATTGCGACGAGGAAGCCAAGCTTGGCACCCGGCTCACGCTAAAGATAGACGAGGATATCAGTGACAGCGAACGGTACTATGCGCAGTCAGCACGTAGAAAGCGGTATTCGCCCCCGAGAGATCGGTGCCACGTTCAGCAAGCGCGTTGTCGAACCCGGCGCATTGCCGAGCGCCCCTGCTCTCCTTCCAGCAGTTCCACCTGAAAGGATCAAAGAGAATGACGGCATATCCGACGACGTTGCAGAATCTGCGCGCGGCCGATCCTGGTAGCAAGGTATTGGAGATAACCACGACCACCGGCTGCATCGTCAGATGTTCTTATTGCTCCCAGGACAAGTTTGCAGATCGCCAAAGGCTCGTATCCCAAGCCAAGCATCTGGGTGTTCAGGATTTCAAGCAATGTCTCTCACGCGTACCGAGAGCTACCGGCATTAGTTTTGCCGGATATTCGGAGCCGTGGTTGCATCCGCATTGCAGCACAATGGTTGAGCATGCTTACGCACGCGGCCACGACGTCCGGATCTTCACGACCCTTGTTGGAATGAACGGAACTGACGTTCGGCGCTTGCAAGTGCTCCGGTTCAAGACTTTCGTCGTTCACGTACCCGACGACGGCACCTATATGAACAGCCGCCTCGTCGGAAAAAACTACATCAATGTCATGCGCCGATTGATTGAGGCAAACATTCCCTCAATTCAATTGGTGGTCCTGGGTAAAATCCATCCTGATCTAGCCGACGTAATCCCCGCCAAAAAGCTACAACGCTTGCGGCCGCTGAGTAGCAGGCGAGGACGTATAGATCCGAGAATGATCACCTCCCGGCAGCCGACCGCCGGCACTCTGACATGCAATGGGAAACAGCAGCATCGGAATGTTCTGCTTCCAAACGGCGATGTTACTTTGTGCTGCATGGATTTTGAGCGGCGTCATGTCCTTGGGAATCTTTTGCGCGACGAGTACGAAGATCTGTTCGAAGGACGGATATTTAGCGAAATCGCCGACCGCATGAACGGTACGGATGGCTTTCTGCTGTGCAGGACGTGTGAATTCGCCAAACCGGAGCCGGAATGTAGGAGCCCTGCCCGCGCGCTGTGAGAATGGCCATACCGATGGAAGCGCGCCGCACCAGCTGGACTAGTGCCAGAAGGCGGATCAGAGTCGCGCTTCGGCGAAATGCACGACCGGGGACCGGCCCTTAGGAGAGCTCCAAGAAATGTGTTGCGGGGGCCCTTTCCCCGCACAGAACAATATTGGCAAATCCGTCCCTCCATGGCCTGAGCTGTTTCAGCCACTTATCCGACTCGCCTTACGCTCCACTTGAGGCTGCGCCTCACTTGTGACTCAGGTACAATATGATGTCCAGGGGATGGACGCGGACGGGTGATGAAGGAGTTGATCCGAGACATCCAACGTTTGCTCGCACGCAAGTCCGTCGAGGTCGAGATCACTCGACTTTGCAAAAATAAAAACGTGTGCTGTCTCGATCAAAAAGAGACCAGCGACTTGATGATCCGCATTATCAGCACAGCGCAGTCTGTCACTCGCGGCTCCAAAATTGCAGGGTTGCCGACGACTGGAGCTCCGCGAGATGGATGGTTGGATAGTAACGGTCGCCATCGAGCATGATGACGACGACGACGCATTCAGGCACGTAACCTACGCGGTCGCGACTGCTGACCCTGCAGAAGCTGTGAAGCTGTGGCGCTGTGCGCCTGAAAGATAGCGGCGGCAAGGCTGCAATGCTAATCTGCCCGATCGAAGAAGAGCAGGTGCAAAGGCTCGGCTTACAGCCCGGGGAACTAATCGCGATCCACGATGACGAGATTGATCCGATCAACTCGCGCTCGCAGCGGCACTAAGCGCGTTTGTTTCTTTGCCCGACTTCAATCATTTGCTTGACGTGATGACGGGCATGTCCCAAAGCTGACACTGATTGACCGCGAGAAGCCTAGGGGCGCTGTGAAAGCACATCGTCTTCCCTCGAACATCCAATGACCGTCTGGCACGCAAGTTGCTGAGATATCGACGGCTTGGGTGCTTCTACGTTAGTGACCCTTACGAGACAACCAAGCCCTTTCGTAATCCAACTCGCACGGGCGGCGATCCACCCCACCGCCCGTGCGTCTTTTCCCGCGACAAGGCAGCCAAGCTCCAACTCGCGCGGGTGGTTCTTCCCGTAACCCCGTGCGTCTTTTACGGTTGCTCGGTCTCAGCCATCCATCACAGGGAATCATGCCCTGGCCCGCGAAGAGGCTCTGACAAAGGCAATAGCGGCGCTTAAAGAATGGTCCGAGGGAAATATCCCGATGAGCGACGTGCTCGACGCGATTGTAGAGCTTCACGAGACTTTTTCGCCACCCGAGCCCCCAAAGCCAACAAAGCAGAAGAGTCATTCATAGCATTCCGCTCTCTATTGCTTGGGGGCGCACACACCAAGAGCGAGATGCAGCCGTGATGGCGCGCTCGTGCGTGCGGTTGTCGAAGAGCTATTCCGGAGAACCTGAACTCGCGACGTCTATCTTCATTTTGAAGGCTGGCCAAAGTACGTGATTTTGAATATCGGGCTCGAGAACAGCGCAAGCGTTGCTCGACTAGCCTCTTCCCAGAGCACAACGCAGCCGTGGCATGTCATTTGCTCAGATCACAACGAAGGCTCAACCGCCCAAACCCTCTGCGTGCTGGACAGGACTCGCCTTCGCAAACTTACCAAACCAACAGGAGGCAAACATGGGTCTGTACCTTATCGAGTACAAACAAGACCGGCACTTCGTGCTCGGCGTGAAGGATCAGCAAGACGGTGCGGCGGTCGTGCTAAGAAAGAAAGACACGCCCCTCCGCTACGTTCTCTGGGACCTCAATTTCGATACTGGAGCGATTACACTGAACTCGAGCGGGGGCAATCTCGCGGTCGGCACCGATCGCGTCGCGCCGGAGGCTCTCCTCTCGCTCAAAGTGTATAACCCAGCCATCCAAAGTCAGCGGTGGGAATTTCTCAAGAGTCCCGGCTTCATCCTTAGCCTCCCGGATAACAGTCTGTGTATCGATAATAAGAGTCGTGGCACGAGTGACGGCAACCCGGTTTGGCTGTTCAAGTTCAACGGCTCGCCCGCGCAGCAATGGAACTTCGTTCCCTTGATGAACCTGCGGGCCTTGGAAGTTGCGGAGAATGCGGCCTGACGCCGTTCGGCCGCATTTAACGCGACAATTAACGGTACGCGACAATGCGGCGGCGAGCATTCCGGTTGTGAATATTCGCCGCCACAGAACCGGACGCAGCGCAGCCGGCGACTCAACCCTAAGGTCGGCCGTTCGCGTGGTCACCAACTGTGTCGGTCTGCGCCCACCAACTCATTGACCTCTTCTCCGCTCGGAGGCGTCTGGATAAAGTTGGCTCCTTGTACCGCCATTGGCGGCGCGTTCAATGCTTTGGTGGCACACCACACCTCTCGATTGGACTAATGTCCCCGAACTCTTTCCGTCCGCGAGGCGCTCCAAACTCTCAAAGCCCGGGGTGTGAGGCTTGCACTGACAAGTTCCCTCCAGGACTTGCGCACGTTGATCCATCGGATTTTACGTGCGGGCAACGTATCAAGCAGCTTCTGCGCAAACGGTGCGAGGCGCGCAGCATCGGAATCGGGGTCATTCTTGGCATCTTCAACAACGCCTAGAGCGACCTTTTCGGACCGAGTCCACCCCGATTCAGTGAACCTGCTCTCCGCGAAATACTCAAAACAGCTCCGGAACGTCAATGCACGGCCAATGATCGTCTGGTTTGATAGGTTCGTCTCACTCAGCCACTGCCGAAGATAATCACACCACGCTCGGCCGCCAAAGACGAGAAGATCATGACCTTCGAACACCAGAAGCGTCGCCATGCCGGCAGTCTCGGTTCGCACCTCTTCATCCTGTCGGTCGAACCAGCCCCGGATTGCCTGCAATGGTGTTGCCGGCTGGCTCGCCATCGATATCTGTGTTGGGCCGGCGCGATGGAACTGGACCACGTTGTCCAACGGGGGTATGCGCGGCCAAGGCCTCCCCTCCGCGTCCCATAAGACCCAGCGCTCGGCGATCTTTCTTGCCTCTTCAGGAGACTGGGTTTGCCAAAGCTCCTTGAGTGCCTCGTTAACGTAGTGGGAGACGTCAGCTTTGAGGCCGCAGGTGCGGGCTATCTCTGCGAGGCGCCTGGCATCAATGAGCCGCGCCGCGAAGTTGTTCTCTGCGTTCATTTGTCGAAGCCTTTTGCGCCTTCTCGCCGTCCGTGTACCCTTCATGTTCATTCGGCTTGATGCAATCGAACCAGGAGCCCGGGGGTAATGCCGCGATACGCGTGGCAAAGAAGGATTTCGCCTCCCAATCCTGTCCCTCTCGTTTCTCGAATGCGATGACCCCGTGGCGGATGCAAAAATCGGGACCAGGGATATTGCAGTTCACCAAGAGCACAACGCACCAAGAATCACCTTTGGTGGTCTGCTCCTCATTGACCTTCGGCGAGTAATCCACGCCAACCGAGTCAACGATCGTACAGGAGCCGAGCCGCAAGAGATCGCCCAACTTGCCTTGTACCGCCGTCACGAAATTGAAATTGGTCTGATCGTGGAGGAAGCGACGGTTGACGTCCTTCTCGCTGTCTTTGATTTCATCGGCGATCAAGGAGAGTGCGAATGCACGCCAGCCTAGTTCTATCGGTTTGGCATAAGGCGAATCAATTTTAATCGTCTCGTCGGGCGCGGTCTTCCAAGTGATTGCGTATTCTTCGTGCAACCTATTGTCCGCGTGCCTGGTCCAGGAAAAGAGCACATATTCCGTTCCGTTGGCGCCTCTGGCGACACCCCACATGCGAGGGACGAAATGCGCCACCTTCGAGACGTTCGCGATGATTTTTTCAGCGCTCTCGCCATCTCGCGCTCGCCAGGTTGATTTAACTTTGTGCGCGAGCGGATCGTCGTGCACGAGCGGATCGTACTTGGCGCGAACAAGGCAGCTCATAATGGCCGGCTCAACCAGGCTGATCAACAATAGACCGAGACAGGACCAAAGCGCGGATCTTCCCACCATTTTCATCACCCCTGGGACTGTATGGCCTTATCAAGACATCTTAAGCCGACCAGCTCATACGATCCGAGCGTTGGAAGTTAGCGGCCGCCTGACCAGACGCCCGTCGGTGTCGGCCGAGCGGACGCCGTCCCGCGCCTCAAGTCACGCGCCGCTAACTCCGCTGGCCAGCCAAAGCTTCAACTTGCGATGGTAGCCATACCCAAGGGAGGGCGCCCTGGGTAGCCTGAAGAGCTGCATTCTTTGTGCCAAACAAAGCCCTGCAATTTGCACCGTAGTTGTGACAGCTTTGTCTGCTTTCCGACTTGTTTGTCATTCTTGTCACCTGGGGCTATCTCACGTGGCTTGATGTCAACGTCGCTCCTAGCAATCCGGCGGCGAGTACGTTCCGCCAATGCAAGCCGCCAACGCAAGGATCAATCAAGAAGGTTTGAGTTGCCGTTATCGACGCCGCTTGGGTCCGCGCCATTGCCACGATCTTCGCGTCCAAACCTGGTCGCGCTTTTGGCTTCTGGCCAAAGCTTCGAACGCAGCTGCTTGACGCTCCAACGCAAGCACGTTGCGTTCCTGGAGCTTGAGAGTGGCGTTCGCCAGTTCTACGTAGCGCCCCACATCCGCGATGATGCGAAACTTTTTTTCCAGGCGCTCCGTTTCAACATCGAGAAAGTCTTCGGCTTCAACCGGATAATCCGGTCCCGCGTTCGAACTTCTGCGCGGGCAATGGCACGTATCAACCTGCCATCTTCCCAATTCATGATTGGAGCACCCGCGCTTTTAACATCGCGTCGGCTATCGGGCGTAAGCTGTGGAACTCGCGGCGTTTTCTCTGTCCCGAGCCGGTCAATAATCTTGCGACCATTTGCCGGATAGTTTGACTCATGAACGGTTTCGCCAACCAGCCGAGTGCACCAACTGCAAACACATAAGTCGCAAACACACCGAGCGCACTCCAAACAGCGATTTTCATTCTGGTACTCCCTATTGCGTGGGCCGGTTCGATACGTGTGAGTAAACCCAATATGGCCAAAGGCCGTTCGCAGGGCTGCTACCGGAATCGGTAGGGACCTCGTTTTGAAGCGCCCACGCTGGTTCGCTGAACTCACCAGAAAGCAAATCCAGCGAGGTGTTCACACCTCGGTCAAACAGCTCGAGGCCGACATCCGTACCTTCATCGACCTGCACAACAAAAATCCGAAGCCCTTCAAATGGACCAAGTCTGCTGACCAGATTTTGGCTTCCGTCAAACGCTTCTGCCACAAAGCCCACCAGACTTTATGTGGTGAACTTTAGATTCACGTGACTAGCCTTGCCGAGTTTGATGCATGTTTCTTGGGTATCAGACGGACACCAGCGGGGAATAGTGGCACAATGACACCTCCCTACGGTTCATCAAGCAGTTTGCCGGAAACGTTAGAGCCGGCGTAAAACTGGCGAACGTTTTCCGGTCAAGCTCCTGACGACAAGGAGATTGGCACAAAGCCTTCGCGCAAAACCGAAATCGCACAAGCCTTCCTCCGCTGACCCGGACCTAAACACTCTACGATCCTTGGCCGCCAAAAACCCCGAAGTCCTCGAAAACTTTCACCAACTGGGGCGCCGGCTGGCCGGTGCGCTCATACAATCGGGCCACGTCGAACGCGCGGCAATGCTTTCGGTGTCCGTGGATCAATTCGACTAGTGAAGGTGGCCGCAGCGGTGCGCCCACCTCTTTTGACGCAATTGGCTTTCAATCTCGCAGTTGTCCGGCACCAGGTTCTTCGCATTTGACTGCCAATGTCGTTGCACGGACTGCCGGCGATCACCGTCATGTGCGTCAATCAGCTTAGCCCGCTCTGTTCAGTAGTGCCTGCCCGCTTCGCTTTTTGTCGCAGTCTCCCGTGTCTGGTTCGGTACTTTGAGGTAAGGAGTCGGACCTTGCCAGCATGAGCGACCCGAGTCTGGTGCTAACCAGATGCTTTCCTCGCGCTCGAATACAACTCCTGTGTGGCACACCGTTTGCTGAGTCAGCGACGGGATCAAATTCGTGCGGTCGTCAATGTCTCGCAATCGCGAGATGACACTCAAATGAGCCACCAGACAATGTGAGTATCATCCCTGCTCACACCTGGACGACCGACACCCACCAGAATTGAGAGGAACGTCATGGCCACCACAATCACAATCAACGTGCAGAACAACAGCCCTGCGCTTCAGAATTTCTTCTTCTTTCAGCAACCGGCGATCTACACCGGCGGTCCCGAGGTGTACACCAACAGCCTATACTCTCAAGCGCTGCTACCCTTCGAGACGTCAGGAGCCATCCTGACATTCTCGCTGGTGATACAAGACTACGCCGGCGTCCAACAACAGGTGACACCGCCGACCGTTGGCAAGCCGTCCGGACAACTCGCGGCCTCACAGGCAATCACCGTAACCCCCGCGGCCGGCGGAACGCCCACCAAGAACACGACGACCATGACCGTCAATCCCTCTCTTGGGCTATCGCCGCCGGTTTCCACGCCGGGCCCGCAGGCTGGCTCCTTCCGCATCATAACGCCGGTCTTTAACCCGACCTTGGAGAACTACAATGCCGGCTCTGCCTTACGAACTCTAACTGGCGGTGTCACACTCTCGAATTTCGTCACAGCCCAACCAAACACCAATTTGGACTGTCAGCCCATTCGCATTTTCTATGTTCAAACCGGCAACTATACGGCCGGCACGGTGATGAACTTCACCGCATCCTCGGCCACGGCGGCCGTTTGCGACGCCACGCCAGGATATTCAACCTTCAGCGTCGTGTACAATGCTAACGGTACGTGGACGGTCACGCCTTACGCGCTCGTCCGCGGGGCTAATGGCCGCGGTAGACTGGTCGAAGGTGCGACCGCTGTAAATGCCGAGGTCCTAAACGAAGCTGGTACAGCTACAATCTCGACGGGCTACGTTGCGGACAACGATTTCAGTCCTCCTATCCTCGTGCAGAATTTGAGTCACCCCGCAGTGATCAACGTGCTTGCCGACTATCAAGTTGGCCCTATCGGCGGCCCCAAACTTGGCACCACGTGCATCGAGAAGCAGGGAACTTCCGCTACGTTCGCCCCCTAGGCGGTCGCGCCGTATGAAGCTAGCGGAGAATTCTTGGCGGGTACGCTGCATGCGCCACTTGTTCAGCCGCACCAGGCTGGCTTGATCGGTCACATTGGGCTCACGATGCCAGGGACATTGAAGCACATGCCCTTGGTTGGACCACGTCAGAGCAAGGTACCGGCAACATCGTCTGCCGGTACCTATTTTCAGATACTACGCTGGCAAGGAGATCGTAATGACAATCGAAACCGAAATAAGTGATGAGATGAACCACGCATCCGACGCGTTTCAAGACCTCACTAGGCGAGCGATCGCAACGCAAACTGAGTTTTCGAAGAGATACCTCGAGACGTACTGGCACTGGCAAGAACGCATGCAGGCCGAGACGACGCAACTGACGGATCTCTACAAAAAGGTGTTTTCGACGCTTTCAACGGCCGATCAGATAGGCATCTTCCAAGTTTGGATGAAAGGTGCCACACAGCGAGCCGCGCGGGATTTGATCTATTCAATCGAATCCGCGAAGGCTATCGCGAAGGTCGAACCCCTGGCTTGAACGCTCCAGTCTGCGGATAGTACTTCCTCTACGCTCACCAGCGAACCGCGGTGGCATTTTGGCCTTTTGGCTACTCCGTTTGCTTTCAGTTGTGCGGCCAATGAAGCAATCGCCGTTAGCAAAACAAAGAAGCCGGCGGCGCGCTATCCGTCTGGGGCATCCGCACGGGACGAAACGGTGTTGCTTGGTGCGCCCGCATTGTGGGACATCAGTCGGAAGTTACCAGGGGAAGCCAAACGAAATGCCCCTCCACCGCAGTGGAAGGGGCTGTCGTGGTTCAGACGGCGGATTGCCGCTGCTTCGATCAGTTTGATGATCACCATGTGGCCCTCGCCGGCCGCACAGATCAGCGCGGTGTCCCCAGAGTTGTCCCGGGCGTCGACGGCCGCACCTTTGGCCAGCAGGGCCTTACGATCGAGATATGACCGAACACCGCCGCTAGGATCAGGGCCGTGTGGCCATCGCTGTCACGGAGCTCGAGAGCGGTATCCTTGGCCAGCAAGGCCTCGACGATCGCGGGATGATCGCTGCAGGCCGCCCAGATCAGCGCGGTGTTGCCATCACTGTCCTGAAAGTCAGTTCTGTGCCTTCGGCGAGCATGGTCTTCACGGCCGCAAGGTTAAGGTCGTGGAAATCCCCGAGCGTTTCGACGGCCCAACGAAGAATTCGGATGGATCAACACTAGCCTTGCGGCCATCCGCTCGATGAGGTCAATCGTCGGGTTCTTCGATTCCCGCTCAAGACTGGCCAAATATCAGCGGTCAATCCCAGCGTTGTAAGCCAATTGCTCTTGCGAAATGCCGCATTCTACACGGATCCGACGCAAGTTCCAGGCAATGAGTGCGCAAACTTTCATGCAGCGAAGCATGCCGCTGCTCAAACAATCAGACCATTGGTTATGACCCAACGATTAGCATGGCTAGCGGGTGAGGAGTGGTAGACAAGAGCATACAGCCGACCGCAATCCAACGCCTCAACATCTGAAATCTTCGCCAATAAAGACGCGCAATGGTCGATCGCCCGCTTGACGCAGATCAAGGCAAAATCATCGATGCTGGAACAGTTTCGCATGGTGACGCAGATGGCTGTCGAATTAATACCCAGGGATCCATGATGAACAGCGAAGCTACACGTCAACCTGACGTGAAAGGTTTCTTCGATACCATTACGGGTACGGTCAGCTATGTCGTGTCGGATCCCGATACGCGGCGAGCAGCGATTGTCGATTCAGTACTCGATTATGACGCGAATGCTGCGCGTACGCGCACGCAATCTGCAGATGCGATTGTTGCCTATTTCAAGGAGAGACATCTTGTTCAGGAATGGCACCTCGAGACACATGCTCATGCCGACCACCTGTCCGCGGCGCTTTATCTAAAGGAGAAACTGGGCGGCCGGATTGCAATCGGCGAGAAAATTGCGATCGTCCAGGAGACCTTTAGGAGGATACTTAATCTCGAGCCCGCATTCGCGACCAATGGCAGCCAATTCGATCACCTGTTCAGGGACGGTGAGACGTTTCGGATTGGCGAACTGAAAGCTCGCGTCATCCACACTCCTGGTCATACGCCCGCCTGTCTGACGTACCTGATCGGCGATACCGCGTTTGTCGGCGACACACTGTTCATGCCGGATTGTGGAACCGGCCGATGCGACTTCCCGGGTGGCGATCCTCGCGAGCTTTATCGCTCGATCCGAAAGCTGTTCGCACTTCCGGCGCACACGCGGCTTTACGTTTGTCACGACTATCGGCCGGATGGGGGCGCTCCGCTCTGGCAAACTACGGTCGCAGAAGAACGCGAAAAGAACGTCCACGTTCATGATGGCGTCAGCGAGGAGGAATTTGTTGCGATGCGCCACGCGCGCGACGAGACGCTCGACTTGCCCGTGCTGATCCTGCCCGCCTTGCAAATCAACATGCGGGCGGGTCGGTTCCCAGCGCCCGAAGACAACGGCGTCAGCTATCTGAAGATACCGCTGAACCACCTATAGCGGGTTTGCGAGGGATTATTGGAATTTGCGTAAGGGCAGTGTTGACCCGAGACGAGATCCTCACGCAGGAATCAAGGCTAGCTGGCCCTAGACGGGCAGCACCTGCGACGACTCAGCTACGGTGAAGGGATAGTCCAGACTACGAACGCTCAATGGCGGCGGCGAAAGTCGAAGTAGTAAGAAAATCCGTTGGGGATTACCATGCCGGTTCGAGTCCGGCCGCCCGCACCATCACGGTAATCCGACCTCGAGACTACTTCCGAGACCTGGGCGTCCAGCTTTCGATCAAGTCAGACCATCACACGTCAGGACGGTAAGTGTTCGACCGTATTGACCAAGCCCCACAACATCTTCGTGCACTCGATAGATGCGGTTGCCTCCCATCCAATCGTTCAAGCGCCCATCATCACTATCTCGCTCGCCTACACGCGCGAAGGGAATGAGAGCTCCTAGGTTGGCGTACGTGAGAGTGCCGCTGGCAACAAGTCCCTGCAAACCTATGCCGACGGCATCTGGAAGGACGATCTCCTCGCGCTCAATGAGTGTTCGTGTCAATCGGCTTGCAAATGTGGCTCTGACGCAATTTTGGTGCAGCTCCGATTATTCTGCGCCGATTAGTCTCGCTTGAAGCAGATCGATTTTGCCGCGGCCGTACATTTGGCGTTTGATGAGCTTGAGGCGCGTGATCTGACCTTCAGTCTGGCCGTTAGACCAGGGCAAAGTGATTGCTGCTCGGACCGCCGTTTCGTCCCTGGCGACGCCGCTGGCGAACGAGACGACGAGACTAGCGCGGGCGCGCTCGATCCACGTCATGAGACGCACCTCGATCTTGCGGCGGATCATCATGTGGAATTCGGCAATGATCTCGCGTGCCTCGACCAAGGTTGGCACGCCAGCTTCGATCGCCACGACCGTGACGGTCTCCGCTTTCGTGAGGGAGTCCCGCCCGATTGTCATGAGGCGCGCGATCGTCCTGGCCGACGGAATCCTCTGCAAGTTTTGTGTCGGCGCTTTCCGCTCGTCGTCTGCGGGTGGCCCACTCGCTGATGACGCGGAGCGAGCCTCGGAATCCAAGCCCTGTTAAGCGGCGCCACAGTTCAGCTCCATTGCGGCAGCCGGACGCCCACTGCTCGTCCAGCCATGGCAAGTGCAGATCCAACGAACTTTGCCGGGTTCGGAAGACGTCGTGACATTCGCCGCGGACCACCTGTCGTATCAGCTTCCTGCTGTGGCCGGTCTGACGCACAATCTGCTTGATAGGTATGCCGTTCTTCGACAGTGCTAAGATGGCCGCGTTGGTCTCCTCGCGGCGCAGATAACCCTCATACTGAAGGCGTTCGGCGGCCGTGAGCAGCTTGGGGTTGATTGTGGTGGCGCCGATGACGGTGCGTATCTGGCGCATCGATTTGCGTACGGCGTCGAGGAAAGTCCGACTGGCGTTCTCCATCAGATCCCAACGATCGGCGACCTGTACTGCATGCGGTAGAGCCTTGGCTGCCGCTTCGCCATATCCGCCGCCACGATCACGGGCGACGATTGCGATCGTGGGATGAGCAGAGAGCCACGCTTGGGCAGTTGCCGGTTCACGATCCGGCAGCAGGGTGACCACCCGGCGCCTTTCCAGGTTGCAGATGATGCTGGCGTATCGGTGATTGCGCCGCCAGGCCCAATCATCAACGCCGATAACCTTGAGCGGGTCAGTTGGACGACGGCTACGGCGCCGAACTACCCGAAGAAGCGTATCTTTGCTCACCGGCAGCATCAGCCGCTTTGCAAAGCCTGCTGCAGGTCGACCGCCAAGCGCCAGACCGAGGTGATGGACGATGGAGTCCAGGCTTGCCGTACGTCGCGCCGATGGCGCCAGTACGCCTTCGGCGAATCGCTCGGTGAAGATTTGGCGCCCGCATAGAACCGCGCCACAGCGAAAGCGGCGGGCGATTACCAAGAGCTGGACGATCCGCCCCGAGAGCGGCAGATCGGTCACGCGGCGTCGATAGCGGCGATGGACACTTCGGGAAACCGTTCCGCAAGATGGACACAGGCCGACGCTTCCGGACGCCCGAACCACAACAATGGCCTTATCACCCTCGTAGTAAGCACTCTCTACAACAAACCCACGCTGCACCAAACTGGAGCGGTGGAGTGCCTGCTGCATGGCGCTGATTCTCCTCCAATCAAAGCGCAGACATCCCGCAAACTGCATCAAAAGTGAGTCAGAGCCCAATTTTGCCCCCTTTGCGCGGCGAGCATTGCTGGTAGCGCTCGTCTCGTCGGAGCTGGCCGGGATAGCGGAGGCGAGACGAGCGCGGGTGGCGTGATCGTCGTCTCGGCTCTTGAATCGCCAACTGTCGTTGCCGGTCTCGACGATATCGCAGTGATGGGTCAGGCCACGTGTACGCGCGATTGCTGCTTATGCCGACAGATTAGAAACGGGGCGATTAAGTGGTTCCCGAAGAATGGGACGATTTGGACAAGAAGAACGGATCGAGCAGGTTACTTTCACTTTTCGCTTGAGCTTGCCCTCCGGCAAGGACGGGGGCTCAACGTCGGCTGCCGAGGAATGTCGAAACCCGTTGCATCTGAGCACTCGGGGCCCTAGCTAGAAGTCCGGGGATTTGCCCCGCTTAATGACCAGGGGCAGTGATCCGATTCACCAGATCCCCATGTGAGACTTGAGCGTATCGATCCGATCTCGGCACGGCGCAAGCGGCAGAAGAACGACTCGCGCCGTGCGTATCCCACGTCCGATAAGCAATGATACGCCCCCCACTATTCCAGGGAGGGGGGCGAGCCCCAACCATGTGGCAGCATGAGCGGATAGCGTGTCCGATTCTCCGCCAGCGGTCCCGAGCTTCGGCTCACAAAATAGGAGTGGTTCATGACTCGCCGGATTACATGCATTGTCAAGCTACCCACGCATCAAGACCGCCATCGGCGCATTCAAGCCGTCGGCGGCTCAGGGTGGCAACACCCGGAAGAGACAGCCATCGCAAATGTCAAACGCGATCCGAAAGCTTATGATGTCAGCGAGCAAGGCAAGACGGCCTGGGTGATCGTCAGAAAACACGACGGTCGCGAGTACCTGAAGACCGAGAATGATCGTTTTCTCCCCGATAACCTTTTGAGCCTTGATGACTGCCTGCGACTAGAACGTTAAGGGGATTCAATCCGCGAGCCGTCGTATTTGCGGGGTCAGCGGCGCCCTGCTAACCGGCAATTCGACGCGATTGCGTACTAGCCCCCCCGCTGAGGCCCAGAACAATTACCGGCCGATTACTTAATCGAACTGTTTTGGCGCGGGACCATTAGGCGATGGTGGATGCGTTTCCCAGCCCCCAAGTTGGCGCATTCACTTTCGGTCCCAGCGCTCCTTCTGAGGAGCGCTGGGACTCTATTTGCCAACCGCTGTTTGGCCCGATCTCAGGACGAGAATCGGCGCCCCATCGGCTATTAGCCGGAGTCCGCGGGGCGGGCTGGCTATCCACGCCGGAGACTGATGATCATTTTCGCGGCGAAGTTGGTTACCGGACTGCCCCTCCAAGGACATAGCGCTGCGATCCCGGTTCACCTGCCTCTTTTTGCGCCCGGCTGATTCGACGAAATCTCGATCTCGCCCTTAAGCCCCGCCCCGTTCGTAAGCGCTCAGCCGGCTTTCAATGTAAGCGGCGAGCTGAGCTTTCAATTACCCACATCTGAAATCGGATTTGAACGGCGCGCGGCGGGCAAAATCTTGAATCGGCAGAATCTGTTGTGATTCGTTGTTGAGCACCTGATTCGAAGACGTGGGGTGCTCGATGGGCTTGGTGAAGGAACGCGCGGAGGCGCGTGCTCAGCGATTGACCGGCGGTATTGAGACTTAGGCGTGGGTTGATCGGGAAGCTGCGGGATGCGAGTAACGATGAGCGGCTTGGCCGCCGGTTCTGCAAATTGCTCGCACAAATCGGGAGCGACATGGGTCAAAGCATCCCGCTGGTTTGTCAGGACTGGGCCAACACGAACGCCGCCTATCGCTTCCTCTCGAACGAATGGGTCAACGAGGCAGATATTCTTTGCGGTCATTTCGAGGCGACGCGCGGGTGCGGAACGGCGACGAAGGGACCGATCCTCGCTCTCCATGACACGACGGAGTTCAGATTCAAGCGTGAGAAGCCGGATCTGATTGGCTTTACAGGCAAGACGGCGGGGCGCACGCAGTGCGGCATCCTGATGCATTCGAGCCTCGCCGTGACGACCGAGGGGCTTCCGCTCGGACTGGCGGCAATCAAGTTCTGGACACGCAAGAAGTTCAAGGGGACGACTGCGCTGAAGCGAAAAATCAATCCGACGCGTGTTCCGATCGAGCAGAAGGAGAGCATCCGCTGGCTGGAGAATTTACGGCAATCGACCAATCTTCTCGCGTATTGGCGATCGCGAGAGCGACATCTACGAACTGTTTTGCCTGGCCGAGGAGGTTGGAACGCATTTCCTTGTGCGAACCTGTGTTGATCGGCTTACCGGGGACGGCATTCATACAACTGCCGACGAAATGGACGAGGTTACGGTCAAAGGCCTGCATCGGATCAAGGTCAAGGATGACAGAGGCAACCCGGACGAAGAGCGTCTCGAAATTCGTTTCCGCAAGCTTCGGATTCCGCCGCCGATCGGCAAGCAGAAGAAATTTCCCGCACTCACTCTGACCGTGATCCATGCTCAAGAGCGGGGAACGCCGAAACGGCGAAAGAAGATCGAGTGGAAGCTCTTCCCCGATCTCCCGGTCCAATCGCGCAGGGATGCCATCAAGAAAATCGAATGGTACTCGTTGAGGTCGAAGATCGAAGTCTTGCATAAGATCCTCAAATCTGGCTGCAAGGCGGAGGACTCGAAGTTGCGAACCGCTGAACGTTTGGTCAATCTGATCGCCGTTTTTTGTATTGTAGGCGCGTCTTCTGGATGACGATGCTCAATCATTCCTCACCGACTGCCCTACCGCAGACGGCGCTGACAGATTCCGAACTCAGGCTTCTTGATCATTTGGTGAAAGACAAGGGTGACGATCGCCCTCGACGGCGTACGCTCTCGCACTATGTCGTCAAGATCGCGCGGCTCGGAGGATACTTGGCCCGAGCCAACGATCCTCCTCCAGGAAATACCGTCATCTGGCGCTGACTATGGCGGCTGACTGACATCGAACTGGGAGCCGCGATCGAGGCAAAGATTATGGGTAATTGAACAGTCTCCTTGCGGCTTACGATCGATGGCGTTCGAGAGGCCATCCAGGCAGTCGGAGCAAGCCTGCTCTATCTCCCGCCCTACAGTCCGGACTTCAACCCGATCGAGATGGCCTTCTCGAAATTGAAGGCTCTGTTGCGCGCCGCCGCAGCACGCACCATGCCCGACCTCTGGCAAGCAATCGCCAGCGCTCTCAAACGTTTCTCACCCGAGAAATGCCAAAATATCTCGTCGCAGTTGGTTACGACGCAAGGCGATCGGATGCTCTAGCTCATCGCTCCCTCTGACAGCATGATCTGGGGCTAGGCGCTGACGACGGACAGAAGTATGCGCTCGCGGTGACGTTCACTCGGAAGACTTGACATCATCGGGCAACACCAAGCCGGGTGGCAGTCATGGCACTAGCGATTTTTCGAGACTTCGATGTGACGGCGGTCGTGCATCTCGCTGGTCGGCGCCCGACCGGCAAACGCCACGCGTGAAGCTGTGGGCCGGAACTCCAACTATGCTCTCTGTCCGCGATCGAACATATAATTATTTAATGTGATCGCGCCTGCAGGATCTTGTAGTTGACCGGTATAGCATTCTCTGGGTCAAATCGCGGTCAAACCCATCTTTGCCAGTCGTGAGCACTCAAAGCGCGACTGAAAGGAAGCAGAGCTAAAGCCATGTCTCCTCTAGAAGCAATTTGCCGCTGGCTGGGATCACAAGACTTAGACACCCAGCTCGATTTCGCAGCATACGCCGCACCTTCGATTTTTGAGGGCAGTGACATTCTCACGCTTGGCGGGCCGGAGCACCTCGACGCGCTTCTGCGCTGGTTGACCGAACCTGAGTTGGATCCAAGGGCCGCCGCAGGTCGTGCTCTGACCTTCCGAATCGTCTTCGAGTACTTTGCGCAGAGCAGAATCAGAGGGGATGGATGGAAACGAACCGAGGAACTAGAGCGCAAGATTCTGGAACAAGCTAAGTGCGACGGAAGGCTTGCGGCTGCACGCAAGACGCAAAGGAAGCTTCAACTGTTACCGGCTCGAAAAGAGAACTGGTATCGTGTTGTGAAATCCTGGAACAGACTGGCGGCGACTTATCTGACACGCGAGGCTCTCGCCAATAATGCCTCGCCACGATGGAGCCTAAGGGTCATTTCAACTGGCGACTGTCCTCCGACGGTTGCCCGCAGTCGCGAAATCTCAAGCGACCTAAGTTTTGTACGCATCCGGCGGCGCCGTCTTGTCTGACACGCTGCAATTCGCCAAGCGTGTGAACTTACCCGAGTTCTTCCAGCACACCTTCCCGCACGAGCGCCCGGACCTAAGCCATTGGCGCAAGCGGCTCGGCGACAAGCTGGAGCTGCTGCTGGCTGAGAGCCTGCGGGTGGCGCACGCGGCCGGCGCATTGCGGAGCCGGGACCTCAAGCGAGTCACAGTCGACACGACGGTGCAGCCGAAGGCTATCACCTTTCCGACCGATGCCAAGCTCTTGCATGCGGCCATTCAGGGGGCCCAACCGCCTGACGAGAAGGCTCGGCGTCAGGCTGCGGCAATCCTATTGTCGCGTGGCCAAAGCTGCGGCGATGATGGCGGGTCGCTACGCTCATGCAAAACAGTTCGGGCGGCATCAGCGGCAGTTGCGCATCCTGCGCAGCCGGCTAGGCCGGATCATCCGCGACATCCGCCGCAAGATCGAGGGCCAGCCAGCACTGGACGAAGCGTTCGCCCTGCCGCTTGACCGAGCCACGCAGATCCGCTTGCAGCAGCAGCGTCAGCGCGGATGGAAGCTTTATTCTTTGCATGCCCCAGAGGTGGAATGCATCGGCAACGGCAAGGCCGCTGCGCCTTACGAATTCGGGGTGAAGGCCTCCATCGTCACCAATAACAGCCGGGCTCCCGGTGCCTGTTCGTGCTGCACGCCAGGTCGCTGCCCGACAACCCTTACGACGGTCACACCTTGCATGACGTCGCACCGAGACACTCACTGGCTCGATCGAGCGGGCCTATGTCGACAAGGGTACCGTGGCCACGACGCGCAAAATGCCCGTCGCGTCTTCATCTCTGGTCAGAAGCGCGGCGTCTTCGGCATCATCAAGCGCGAACTGCGCCGCCGCCCGCGATCGAGCCCATCATCGGGCACATGAAAGCAGAAGGTCATCTCGGCCGCTGTTACCTCAAAGGCCGTGCCGGCGATGCCGCCAACGTCGTCCTCTCAGCCGTCGGCCACAACTTGCGCCGCATCCTCGCCTGGCGCAGGGAGCTCTTGCGCCCGTTCCTATGGCGAACGCTCGTCGGTTCCGCAAAGCTCAATCCGGCTTCTTAACGAACGACTACCCATTGTCCTTTCTTGACAAACACTGGACGCTTGTCATCGCAAGATGATGACGTCCACGTGGACGTCTCGGGCAATGCCTTTAAAGATCCTCGGAGCTTTTTGGAAAATACCGTTGGCTGATATTAGATTGACTCAAGTTACGCGTCGCATTCTCACGGCCACCCCTTCAAAATACCGCATTCAACCATAAGTTCCGGAGTTTGTTGGCCAGTGAGTATCTTCGCGTGAGAAAAGCCCCGGTCCAACGCTGATTGACATCCGTCGCACGTCTTCATCACCCGTTCCATGGATCAATCCACGACAGCCTTCCGTGAGTCGTTCCTCACTCATTCGCTCTCCTCGGCTATCCAAGAGAAGGCGAAGTTGGCCGCGGATCGAGCATCATCAGATGCAGACGAATTCTGCGCAGTTGAGACGTCGGACTTCTTCCCGCGGCCAAGTACCTACTAAGGGAGGTAGGCATGGACATGCTGGAGGTTGTGCTACCTTGAAATAGTTGATGATCGGAACTGAGCAAACAACCACGCGGGACATCGTCAATCCTTCTTCAAGTTAGGAGACACCGAATGCCCACGATTGCAACCGACGATGAGAACGCGAACGGCGAACACGCACAGCGCCCGTGCTGGCTGAGCCCTTCGTTTACGACGCATTGGCGCTGCGGAACCGGCCGCACCTGCGTCGCACATTTCGATTGGGTTTCTGGAATGGGCGACAACAACCCAAGCGACGACTAACGTTTTGGTTGCGGCAAGTGGTTCATCCAAGGCTCGACTATATTTGATCAGCTCAAAGTGCGGCCATCGTCTACAACGCGGTAATCAATCCGCCGAGCGTGAACAAGGAACGACAGCGCTCTATTCCCTCCGGAGAGCTCGCGAGATGCAGAGCCTGCACGATCTGCGACCTCGAACAGTGTGACCTTGCCGATCGCCGTCGTTATCAACTGTCTCGCATTCTAACGATCCAATTCATGTTCAACGTCTGACTGCAGTGTCACATTTGCTTGCCTCCACAAATTCGCCTCTAAGTTGCGCTAGAAAAGGCAGCTTGAATGTGATTGGAAGTCTCTCATGAAGCTCATACGTGTGGTCATTGGCTTGATCCTACTGGCCGGCGGCCTGTACGTCATCCTAGGTGAGCACTTCGCTGGGACTTCGGCTGATGCCACGGTAAATGCCCGACTTTACGTCGTGCGTGCCCCGATCGACGGCCGGGTAACGCTTTCCGTCAAGAGCATTGGAGCGCGCATTAATGCAGGAGAACTCGCGGCTGAGGTCTCCGATGAGCGATTTGATACCGCTCGGCTTCTTGAACTTGAGCGCGACCGCGACAATCAACGCATCGAACTCAAACGGATTGCCGGCCAGAGGGACGCGCTGTCGCGGTCGAGAGCCGGATTTGACGCGCAATCAACCGACTATCAGCGTGGCAGGATTCGACAGATCGAGGCGAGGATCGCTGAGACAAAGGCGGCGCAGGACGCAGCAGCCGCACGCCTGCGTGAGGCGGACGCCGAATTCAAACGCGCTAATGAGTTAAACAATCGCGGCGTTCAGACCGTGGCCAACCTAGATCGGGCGCGCGCGACATTCGACGTCACACAACAAGAATTGGAGAGTGCGCAGCAGCGGGTCAACTATTTCGAGACGGAACTCGCCTCAGCCCGCACCGGCGTCTTCATCGGAGAGTCCTATAATGATGCCCCCTTTTCGACGCAGCGCATTCGAGAACTAGATCAACGGCTTGCAGAATCGTATGTCGAAGAGGAGCAAATCAAGGCGCGTATCGCTCTATTCGATCGGCAGATCGATGCGGAGCGTCTGCGCGTCAATCGGCTGACTTCCGCGACGCTCAATGCCCGGGTTCTAGGGCTTGTCTGGGATATACTGGTGGACAATGGCGAGTACGCCCGGCGCGGACAAGATCTGGTCAAGCTTGTCGACTGCAATAGCCTTGTCGTCACAGCGGGCGTAGCCGAATCGCTTTATGATAACTTATCCGCGGGGACGGCGGTGCAGTTTCGGCTGTTCGGCGACGAGCGAATTTTCGACGGAACGGTCACCCGGCTCGGCGGATCCGGTGCGGCGCCCCTCTACGCGAACCTGGCCGTTGGTCCGAGTCCGCAGCATCTGCAGCGCTTCGACGTGACAGTGACGGTGCCGGGTCTCGCACAACAACCCGATCTTGGCTGCGCCATCGGGCGCACCGGACGTGTTGTGTTTTCGAGCGGCCCGATCGCCCAATTCCGTCGCTTTTTCACACGGTACGGCTTCTGATGGCTCTGCTATCGCCACTCTTCGCCGCTCTAGCGGGAGCCGCCGTCATTATCGGGCTCCGCCTGACCGTCCTCCCGCTACTTAACCCGAACCGATGGTACTGGCGCACCCTTCTGCTTGGAACGGCAACACTTCTCTCGTGGCGCTACGTTGCGTGGCGGTTCACTGAGACCTTGGTGCCGCTCGACTGGACCCCGGATGCCTTGGTCAGTTGGGGCTTCGCAACGCTCGAGGCCCTGACTGTTCTCTCCTCTTCAATCGCATTCGTGATCCTCTCGCGGGTGAGAGAGCGCACGGCAGAGGCCGACGAACACGTAGGATGGTGGTCACCTGGAGAAGCGCCAAGCGTAGACATCTTCATCACGACCTACAATGAACCGCTCGAGATACTCGAGCGGACCATCATCGGGGCCAAAGCCGTGCGCTTTCCAAAGCTTGGCGTCTTTGTCCTTGACGATGGTCGCAGGGACTGGCTCCGACAAGCCTGCGAGCGGCACTCTGTCGGATACATTGCGCGCTCCGACAACGCGCATGCCAAGGCGGGAAACATCAACCACGCGCTTGCCCAGCGTGCCCTAAATCCAGATCGACCGGATTTTGTCGCCATCCTGGATGCGGACTTCATTCCACATGTCGATTTCATCGACCGCACAGTGGCACTGTTTTACGATCAAGGTGTTGGCCTAGTTCAAACGCCGCAGCATTTTTTTAATCCAGATCCAATCCAGCACAACCTCGGCATCAGCGCCGGGTACCCGGACGAGCAACGACACTTCTTTGACAATGTGCAATCGGCAAGGGATGCCTGGGGAATCGCGATCTGTTGCGGCACCTCATCCGTGATGAGAGTTCATGCAATCCAACAGATCGGCCTGCTTCCGACGCAAAGCGTGACCGAGGACTTCCTGCTCACGCTCAAGCTTGCCGAAAATGGATGGCAAACCGTCTATCTCAACGAAGCGCTGACCGAGGGCTTGGCTCCAGAGGGGCTCAAGGAATATATCGTCCAGCGCGGCCGCTGGTGCCTCGGCCTGATGCAAATTGCGCGCAACTGTTACAATCCATTTGGTTCGCATCGATTGGGTTTGATGCACCGGATCAGTGTCATCGATTCCGTGCTCTATTGGCTAACCACCTTTCCCTTCCGCTTGGCGAGTCTGATCTGTCCGCTCCTGTACTGGTGGCTCGGCATTACGATCATGAATGCATCGCTCGTCGATATCACCAGATATTATATCCCGTACTACGTCATGGTCCTCGTGGCTCTGAATTGGCTCTCGAAGGGGTTGTTTATCCCCATCGTCAACGATACGGCGCAGCTGATTGCTGCGTGGCCGATTTGTCGGGCCGCGGCGCTCGGCCTCTTGACGAGAGGACCGCATCGTTTCTCGGTGACGGCCAAGGGCGGCGACAGAACGAGGATCGTTGTCCAATGGTCATTGATGCGACCTTTCCTGATCCTTTTTGGATTGACCGTTGGCGGCCTGATCGTGCCGCTAAATTCCGATTTCGTCTTCAATACCTCTTTAGCAGCCGGGGACGGCGTCGCCATCGTTCTGTTCTGGACCGTCTACAACGTTCTGGTCTTGCTGGTGGCGATCGCGGCGTGCATTGAACGCCCCCGATACAATAGGCCGCAGCGCCAGGTGCTTGAACCGATCACTTTGACGATCGGAGACGATCTGCACCGTGGCTGGCTCGTGAATCTCGGGCCGGAAGGCGCCCGCATCAGCGGACCGTTCGGCCTTTCGGTCGGGGCGACAGGCAATTTGACGATCCCAGCTATTGGCGACGTCGAGGCGCGTGTTCTTGCGTCAACTCGTGACGGTTACCGGCTAAAGTTTTCGCCGAGCATCGAGCAGCGGGCCCAAATTATCGAGAAGCTTCACACCGCCCGAGCTCTTCCCGGAGCCGATCGCGGGGACATCGTTCGCATCATCCGCGAATTGGCCCGGGCTCTTAACCGTTGAGGAGGCGTGATGGCGAACAGAGGCCTGAGCTTGCGCACGCTTGTGTTCGTCGGCGGCGCAACGTTGATGCTGGTGCCGGCGATCGTGACAGCCACACTGTACACCGCGGCCTTGGAGCAGCGCGGCGAGGAATTGCAGGTCGAGAAATTGACGACCCGCGGCGAACTGAGCGCGAACCTGCTGGCGCGGCGCCTCTACGGGGTTTGGATGGACCTAGCACGTATGGCCGACCTGATCGACCCCACCGACCCGGCAAATGCCCGTGAGCACATCCAATTCCTGAGCCGCTTGGATGGACGATACTCCTGGCTCGGCATAGCCGATCTCGAGGGCAAGGTACTGGCGGCCAGGGATGGGATGCTTGAGGGCGCAAGCGTTGCGCAGAGACCATGGTTCAGGCGCGGCCTTGATGCGCCAGCTGCGGTCGATGTTCACGAGGCCCAACTCCTCGCGAGCCTCTTGCCTGTATCCGCTGAGCCCTATCGCTTCGTCGATCTGGCCGCTCCCTTACGGCATGGTGGTTCCGTCGTCGGCGTAATCGGGGCACACCTCAATTGGAAATGGGTGCAGGAGGGGATGGCTGCTTTGCAGGCGCCCGGAATCGATGTGCTGCTGCTTTCGCGGGACCGAACCGTCCTTTTTGGTCCGACCGATCTCGTCAACAAGCGGCTAAGCGTCGGCTCAGCGCTTGCCGCCAGCCGCGTCACCAGAGCGTTTTCGAGCGAGCGGTGGCCTGACGGCAAGGACTATTTCACAGTGATCGTTCCGAGCATTGGTTTTGCTGACCTCCCTAGCTTCGGCTGGTCTCTCCTGATCCGACAGAACGCTGACGATGCTATGTCATCAACCCGAGAACTGATCCGATTGTTCTGGATCATTCTCGGCGCTGGCGCGGTTGTCGCACTCGCGCTACTCCTATGTGCCGCCCAATGGCTCAGAACGCCGCTGCGCCGGCTGTCGGAATCCGCTCAGGCCATCCTGCTCGATCCTGGCGCGCGTCCGCCGCACCAGGAGACCCGTTTTGAGGAAGCAGCAAGGTTGAGCGACGCGCTTGCCCACATGCAGTCCAAGCTGATGGGTCGTCGCTCCAATTCGTAGTTGCAGTCCCAAGAACGAGAGTGGAGCGCCGTGACTCGAACGATGATAGAAGTAATCTTCGTCAGGCGCGCCTGACATTGTGGGCCGCGGCTTTCGTTCGATTGCTCCGCATGGCGATCGTCGTGCTTAGCGACTGGAGGAGTCGTTTTCGCCTCGAAGCCGATCTGATCTGGCCAATCCGGCCTGCTCGCTTCGCTGACGCAGCACGCCGAAGGCACGTTCGAACCTACCGACGCCCCGCTCGGTGCCCAGTTCGAACTTGAGGGAACCCGGGCGCCGAGTCGGTCACCAAGACTAGCAGGCTGTTGAAAAAAGGTAGTCGCCGCCGACCGACGATCATGATTCATTGGCTCCGACGAGATTCGGAGACGGTGCGTGCGCGGCGGCGACAATCGAACGGGCGATTTGTTCAGCTACGTCGACCTGGAAGCAAGGGTGCGGCGTGATCATCCGCTGCGAGGGATCCGGACGATCGTGAACGAGGCGCTGGCGGCGCTGGAGCACGATTTCGCCGCCCTTTATTCGCCGATTGGACGGCCGTCGATCCCGCCGGAGAAGCTGCTGCGGGCGATGCTGTTGCAGGCGTTTTATTCGATCGCTCGGAGCGACTTCTGATGGAGCGGTTGGAATATGATTTGCTGTTCCGCTGGTTCGTCGGAATCGGCGTCGACGATGCAGCCTGGGACCATTCGGTATTCTCGAAGAACCGCGACCGGCTGCTGGAAGGCGACATCGCGGCGAAGTTCCTGGCGGCGGTGCTGGCGCAGCCCAGGGTGAAGAAGCTTCTGTCGAGCGATCACTTCTCGGTCGACGGCACGCTGATCGGGGCGTGGGCCTCGATGAAGAGCGTCAAATCGAAGGATAGCTCCGGCGAGCCGCCGGCCCAAGGCGGCGGGCGCAATGCTGAAGCGAACTTCCATGGCCAGAAGCGCTCCAACGACACCCATGCTTCGACCACCGATCCGGAGGCCAGGCTCTACCGCAAGGGAAAAGGCAAGGAGACGAAGCTGTGCTTCATCGGGCACGGGCTGATGGAGAACCGCCACGGCTTGCTGGTCGACGCCTGCCTGACGCAGGCCGGTGGGCATGCCGAACGGGTGGCTGCGCTGCACATGATCGAGCCTCGTGCCGATCGACCGACAGCGATCACGCTTGGTGCCGACAAAGCCTACGATGCAGAAGACTTCGTCAACGAGCTGCGCTCGATGAACGTGACGCCGCATGTTGCGCAGAACACCAACGGCCGCAGCTCTGCGATCTACGGACGTACGACACGGCACGGCGGCTATGTGGTCAGCCAGCGCATCCGCAAGCGCATCGAGGAGGCATTCGGCTGGATCAAGACGATCGGCGGGCAAGACAAGACCCGCTTCCGCGGCCGCGATCGGGTCGGATGGGCCTTTACCTTTGCTGCCGCCGCCTACAATCTGGTGCGGTTGCCCAAGCTGATCGCGGAGGCCGGCTGATGGCCAAAGTGCCCGGCTTCGCCAAGGCTTTTGCCGGCCGCTGGCGCATCGTCGAAATGGACAACTGGGACAGCGACTTCCTCGATCTTGTCGGAGAGGCGCATCTCACCTTTCGGGGCAAGTCCGATGGCGAAATAGCGTTTGGGGCTCTCAAGGGCTTCCTGGATGCTCGCTACGGCACCCGCGACGGATCGGCCTGCGCCGAGTTCTCATGGGAGGGGCACGACGAGAATGATCCGTCCTGTGGTCGCGGATGGGCCATGATCGGCTCTGCCGGCAGGCTCGTTGGCCACTTCTACATCCACAATGGCGACGATTCAGCCTTCGTTTGCGAACGCGGCTGAGTTCTTCAACGGCCTGCTAGATGACGCCTTCGCAAATATGCGAACCTCGTGAAGTTTTGCACTCGGCAACACAAGTAAAGTGCCGCTTACGCTCGGGCAATTGCGCGGGACTATTCTCTTTATCGGGCGAGGTCGCGGACGCTCCTATCAGTATCAGGAGGTGATCTGCCCCCTATACGAGGTAACCTCGCTATCGCTGGTTTCGCGACTCATCTGCCTTGCTTGACGGAGGCTAATATGACAACGGTGGTAACGCTGGACGTGTTTTCGGGTAACGCGAACCCGAGTTGGCAGCTGACGGCCGCACAAGAGAAAGAACTTGACGAACGGATCAGAGCCTCGTCGACGTTCACCCACTCGAGGCCGTCAGGGGTCGTCGGCGGATTAGGGTACCGCGGGTTTCATATCGCGCAGCACGTCGAAAGCTTGACCGGGCCGAAACGCCTGTTTGTGCACGAAGGCATCCTCGATCGAGGCCTTGGCCTTGCCAACTACGTTGCGGATTCCGACATTGAGGACTGGCTAATCACCACATCGGGGAGCGCCATAAACGACGAAGTCCGCCGGCACGTCAGTTCGCGCACTGCCACCCATGCTCAGGCTAGGTTTGAAGGCAATTTGGCGGGCGCACCTTCATGCCCGCAATGTCGCGCCGTTGATGCGCCAGCCTACAACCCGGGCCTCTGGAATGTTCCCAACATTCAGCCTTACAACAACTGCTATAACTACGCGAACAACAACGCGACAAATACCTTCGCTCAGCCAGGTCGCGCCAGTGGACACCCCGCGACAGCCATGGCTTGCAGCAATGTGAGTGCCGCAGCTCAATCGGATGGATTGAAACCGGCAGCGAACTTCTCGAGTCCCTTGGCCGCAGGTTCCGGCTGGTACGTGGCTCTGGTCGTTTGGCCGAACAATGACTATCATTGGTATCGACAAGACAACGTTGGATGTTGGTCGCATAAGCCGGGCCAAACGGCAGCGAGGAACGTCGACAATGCTGGCGCTGCAATTTCGGATCCGAGGACTTGCAATCGCGGCCCTTATACCGATTTCTGTACTTACATGGTCACAAGCCGAAGCGTTCATATCCGATAAGGCTTGGCCCGAGACCCGGCAAGCTAGGAACTCGATGGAACAGCTACCCGATCGCGCTCAGGTAGAAATTGACATTTTTTCTGGCCGTCCCAACCCAACGTGGAAGCTTGGACGCACAGATACGACTGCCCTTCTAAAACTGCTCAAAAAAGTAAGGAAAGTAGAGACTGCTGCCGGTGGGGCGGGCGAACTCGGCTTTCGCGGCTTTAAGGTGAGCTTTAAGACGGGGGGGTCTGGACGAGAACTCCGTGTCAAGGGCAACTCCGTGTCCGATGGCGCTCAACATTTCTCTGACGATCGTAGGATAATCGAAAAATTTCTTTTGGCGAAGATGCCGCGTGAGCTTCACGATCGGTTTCTGAACGTCTTACCTCGTTAGCCCTCACTTCTCACGCCATCGATTGGCACGAAGTTGCTGTGCTAGCAGTCTAGTGGCGCGATGCGATACGCTGCGTCGTACACGCATGAATCGCCGGACGATCAATCTTCGTGTTTATTCCGGCAGGCTAGAACAATTTCCGATCACGTTACGTCGGCAGAGATCGAGCATAGGGCGCGCTGCGGCGACCCGCACGCCCCGTGACAACGTCGGTTAGGCTGATAGGAAAGTTTGTCAAGACGTTGCGCCCAAGCAGTGCGAACTTCTTTCGACATGCCGGGTACGCGTAGTGATCCACATACAGTTGAAAACGCTCCCAAGTCTCCTAAACTACCTCAATTTAATACACCATCAATTCAAACGGAGCACAGCTACGGCCTCGAACCTCTCGATCTCCGCCTCCGATGAGTGAGAGTATTGGAAGGGGGTCGAACATCTGGACGGCCCCGCCCTGTGAGCACACGTTGATGAAACCTCATCGTGCGCAGAGGATTTAAGTTACCCTGCAACTTCAACCTCGAGATCCGTAGCGCGCAGGCCCGATAGTGGTACCAAGTTCATAGACATACACCAAGATCGAGGCGAGAACGACGCCCTCAAAAAGAGCTATGGCATCTCTTGTGGCAGAACTACGCCAGTCGAACCAATCAGCGTGCAATACCCCTGATCGGGGCGTTCGCACACTCATGACAGTCGAACCTTCGCTGACCACGTCGTCGATATCGATCGTCGAGTGAATATTTTCCGCGTCCAGTCGACGCAGAAGTCACCAGAACGCTCCTCGAAACGAAGACTGTTGAATAATGCCGTACCAATCGCCGACATGGCAACTCTCGGCAAGTTAGTGGTCCAATTCTAATATTGGCATCCTCCTGCGGCGAACTCATACGCGAATGTTGAAAATTGATGAATTACTAGCGAATAGCAATTTGAAGTCCTGGGTCCGAGTTGGAGAATGAAGCCGAGTAACTATCGTCACGGCGCGGAACGTCAGGGGCTACGCGCGTGAATGAACGATGGCCTACCCGACAATCACACGATTGCGTCCCTCAAATTTTGCGCGATAAAGGCGCTGATCGGCGACGTTCAGGAATCCGTCAAGCGTGTCTCCATCGCGCCCGAACTCCGACACCCCAACGCTGATGGTGACGCCAACCGACGGCTGGGCTCCGACGTCGAACGCAGCGCCTTCGATGGCTGATCGAAGGCGCTCGGCTACCGCGCAAGCGGCGTCGAGCGTCGCGCCCGGCAGCAACACCATAAATTCTTCACCTCCCACGCGCGCGACAGAGTCGTAGGGGCGGATCGCCTCCAGACACTTTCGGACGAATGCGCGGAGGACCTCATCGCCGACACTGTGACCACGTGAGTCATTGATATCCTTGAAATGATCGAGGTCGATCGACAGCAGAGATAATGGAGCTCCGCTTCGTTTGGCCCGCGTGATCTCGTTGCTGATTTGCTCGATGAAATGGCGCCGATTTCCGGCACCGGTCAGTGGGTCGGTGGCGGCAAGGCGTTCCAACCGTTGATTGCTCAGTTGCAATTGCTGGAGCGCCCTTTGCGTCTCGGCCATCGACTCGGCCAGGCGGGCAGTCATTTCTTCCTGGCTGTAGATGGTCGAGAATGATTGCGTCGTTCGGAAAGCCTGGGCAACGCCATAGCTGAGCAGGAAGAACCCGCCAGCGAAGATCGCGTGGGCGAGCCACCACATATGGTTCCAGGGCGCCGCCAGAATGAATGCGAGCGACGATAGGGCAAACCACGCGACCGAAATACCGAAAATGAGCATGAGCGGCGCCTGAATCCGTCGCATCAGCATGGCCGCAACGTTCAACGCGCTGAACACCAGTGCGCCACCTTCCATGGACAAGCGTACCGCGGCATGCCCCGCATAGGGGGAGTAGGCGATCAGGCCGACGGCGATGTCCATCGTCAGGAACAGACCGATCCACATCAGCCATGTGCGCGTATCGGAGCGCTTCTCGACCTCGTCTGAGGGCTGGTCATAGCTGAACAGCCCAACGAAGAGCAGAATCGACATCGCAAGACGCGACGCCGGCCCATAGAGAAGAAACAACCAAATATTGCGGTGTGCCATCCCGGTGAAGGCGCCGTGGGGCGAATAGATCAGCACGAAGCCGAGAAAACCCAGGGTCAACCAACGCAACAGAGGTTCACCTGAAGCTTGGTAGCAACGCCACGTCACATAGGTGACAAACAGCCCTTCGAGGGTGGCGACGGCAATCGCGAATTCGTGGAATAGGTGATTCTCGAATTTTAACGCGGGATCCTGCTGGAAAAACAGGTAGGCGATGAACTGGGCAGGCATCAGGGCGAAGGCGACGAGGAGAAGGCTCACGTACGCCTGTGTGACCAGCCGGAGCGTGTTGGTCGCTTCGTGCACCACAAGGTTGGTGCTCATATGCATATACCGTCTGTCATGATGCCTGCGGCCGTCTCATGAATTCTTGGCGTCTCGGAGGGATATGCTCCTCCCAGAGCACCTTCAGTCACTGCTGTAGTTCCCAGATGAAAAACCATGATTCGTCGCGGCCGGAAGGCCAGTCAACAACTTGGCGCGCGCGATCACCGCTGCACTGTGCAGACCGATGGCAGAAACTCCAGCTTTTCGTCCATCTGTGCTGCACCCCGTCGAGCAGGCGGCGGCGCCGACAGGAGTGGCCAGCTCCCGCCGCCGTGGGATCAATGCGCCGTGGCCTGCGTTTACGTATACGCCCCCACCACGTTCAGGCCACCCGCTCCGCTGAAGGTCCGGTCGTCACGGTCTGTAAGGCGTTCGAGAACTCGCCATCGGAAGACGAGGAAATCACGAGCCCGTTGAGAAACGGACTCTGCGTAGCGTACCTCGACGGTCTGCCCGCCAGTAGCGCCACCGCGACGATCGGTCCGTTACTGATTCGGCTCCGGGCCAACACGCGTGATGAGCAATACGGCAAGCGTCGCAGCTTTGATTGACGATTTTTGTAGGCTCATCTGCAATCTCCTTAGTCTGGGATGTCCCCGCAGTGCTCGACCGAGGCCATTAGGATACTTAAGCTTGTTGTGTTGGCCGCCTGCCAACCCTTGTAGGTTGCCTGACGCAATCTGCAGACTTGAAGAAGGAGGAATTACGTACGCATACGATGAAGACCGCCCGATTGACGCGTGCGCGCGGGCACGGCGAGCTATGATGGCGTTGCGTGAAGGTCAGGCGGCCTGCTGACCGGCGGGCTTGCCGGCTTGGCCCAGGAGCTTCCATTCCCAGGGCAGCAGTTCGTGCAGACGCGATGCGGGAAGATCGGCGATGCGGGCGAGGATGTCGGCGAGCCAGACCTTCGGATCGACCTCGTTGAGGCGACAGCTCGTGATCATCGTCAGCATGATGGCGGCACGGTCGGCGCCACGCTGGCTTCCGGCGAAGGTCCAGTT
>NZ_LFIP02000013.1 GCF_001189235.2 Bradyrhizobium embrapense | reverse complement strand
CCTGATAGGTGGTCTGGGAAAGTTGCGCCGCCGTGATGTCGATCTCGGTATTCGCGGCCTGCGTAGCTCCGTTGACGCTCCAATGCCCGTTGGTATTCGAATCCCACAGCGCATATTTCGTGATGGCATCGCCATCCGCGTCCGTCGCGCTGAACAGGTTCGATGCAGCAAAGGTCTGCCCCGAGACCGTCACGACGTTGGCGACCGAGACCGTCGGCGCCTGGTTGGTGGCGGTTGCCGTGAAGCTCTTCCAGGCGCTCCACATGCTGCCGTCATTGGCCTTCACCCAGAGCGTATCTGATGCCGAGCCGCCGGGGCCGAACACGTAGCTCACCTGCGACAGGTTCGCCGCCGCAACATCGATCTCGACGCCGGCCGCCTGCGCGACCCCATTGACCACAAAGTGGCCGTTGCCGCCGGTGTCCCAGAACGCGTACTGGGTGATCGCATCGTTCTCGGCGTCCGACACCGAGAACAGGCTCGAGGCCGCGACCGAATGGTCGTGGATTGCGGAGACGTTCTGTGCCGTCACGACCGGAGCCGTGTCGGGGCCCGGTGTGGCCGTGAACGCGGTCCAGCCTCCCCACATCATGCCGTCGTTGGCCCGCACCCACAGCGTATCCGGTGTCGAGCCGCCGGGGCCGAACACGTAGCTCACCTGCGACAGGTTCGCCGCCGACACATCGATCTCGACGCCGGCCGCCTGGGCGACACCATTGACCACAAAGTGGCCATTGCCGCCGGTGTCCCAGAATGCGTACTGGGTGATCGCATCGTTCTCGGCGTCGGAGACAGAGAACAGGCTCGAGGCGAGCGTTGAAAACTCGCCGTGAACCGCTGCCAAGTTCTGCGCCGTTACCACCGGAGCCTGATCAGGTCCCGGGGTCGCCGTGAATGCGGCCCAGGCGCCCCACTTCGATCCGTCGTTGGCCCGCACGTAGAGCGTGTCCGGCGTTGAGCCGCCGGGACCGAACACGTAGCTGACCTGTGACAGGTTTGCCGCCGCGACGTCGATCTCGGTATTGGCGGCCTGGACAACGCCATTGACCACAAAGTGGCCGTTGCCGCCGGTGTCCCAGAACGCGTACTGGGTGATCGTATCGCCTGGATCGGGATCTGAGACCGAGAACAGGCTCGACGCGAGCGCCGACGTCTGGCCATGGATCGCAGTCACGTTCGACGCCGTCACGATCGGAGCCTGATCGGGTCCCGGTGTCGCCGTGAACCCGGTCCAGGTGCTCCACTTCGATCCGTCATTGGCGCGCACGTAGAGCGTATCTGCCGTCGAGCCGCCGGGGCCGAACACGTAGCTGACCTGCGACAGGTTCGCCGCCGCAACGTCGATCTCGGTGTTGGCCGCTTGGGCGACGCCATTCACCACCCAGTGGCCGCTACCGCCGGTGTCCCAGAACGCATACATCGAGATCGTGTCGCCTGGATCGGGATCCGACGCCGAGAACAGGCTCGACGCGAGCGCCGACGTCTGGCCATGGGTCGCAGTCACGTTCGACGCCGTCACGATCGGAGCCTGATCGGGTCCCGGTGTCGCCGTGAACCCGGTCCAGGTGCTCCACTTCGATCCGTCATTGGCGCGCACGTAGAGCGTATCCGGCGTCGAGCCGCCGGGGCCGAACACGTAGCTGACCTGCGACAGGTTCGCCGCCGCAACGTCGATCTCGGTGTTGGCCGCCTGAGCGACGCCATTCACCATCCAGTGGCCGTTGCCGCCGGTGTCCCAGAACGCGTACTGGGTGATCGTATCGCCTGGATCGGGATCCGAGACCGAGAACAGGCTCGACGCGAGCGCCGACGTCTGGCCATGAATCGCAGTCACGTTCGACGCCGTCACGATCGGAGCCTGATCGGGTCCCGGTGTCGCCGTGAACCCGGTCCAGGCTCCCCACGCCAATCCGTCATTGGCCCGCACGTARAGCGTATCGGGCGTCGAGCCGCCGGGGCCGAACACGTAGCTGACCTGCGAGAGGTTTGCTGCCGACACTTCGATCTCGGTGTTGGCCGCCTGGGCAACGCCATTCACCACCCAGTGGCCATTGCCGCCGGTGTCCCAGAACGCGTACTGGGTGATCGTATCGCCGACATCGGAATCCGACACCGAGAACAGGCTCGAGGCGAGAGCTGACGTTTGGCCATGGGCTGCGGTCACGTTCGCTGCCGTCACAACCGGCAACGCGTCGGGCCCTGGGCTTGCGGTGAACCCTGCCCAGGCTCCCCACAACATTCCGTCGTTCGCCCGGATGTACAACTGGTCCGGGGGAGATCCAGGAGGTCCGAACACGTAGCTCACCTGCGACAGGTTCGCCGCAGGAACATCGATCTCGGTGTTGGCGGCCTGCACCACACCGTTCACCACCCAGTGGCCACTCGTGCCCGAGTCCCAAAGCGCGTATTGCGTCACCGTCGCGCCGGCATCCGGGTCGCTCACCGTGAACAGGCTCGATGCAGCTATCGACGTTTGCGCGTGGGCTGCCGTGACGTTGCTTGCGTGCACGGTCGGCGCGGTGTCGACGAAGGCCGTCGCCGTGAATGAAGCCCAGGCGCCCCACAGCGTCCCGTCATTGGCCCGGACGTAGAGCGTATCGGCCGTGCCGCTCGGGCCGAACACGTAGCTGACCTGCGACAGGTTCGCCGCTGACACATCGATCTCGGCGTTGGTGGCCTGGGTGACGCCGTTGACCACCCAGTGGCCGTTGCCTTGGGTGTCCCAAAACGCGTAGGTGGTGATGGTATCACCATCGGCATCCGACGCCGAGAACAGGCTGGAAGCCAGCGCAGAGGTCTGGGTGGGACCAGCCTGGACGTTGGGGGCCGATGTGACCGGCGCAATATCGGCACGCGTCGTCACCAGCGTTCCGGTGCCGGAATCCGCGCCGACGCTGAAGCGCACGCCAGGGGTCGCATCAAGCTGCAGATCGAAGGAGGAAGCCCCCTCGGTGACATGCAGGATGTTGCCCGCGAGCAAGGTCGCCGATCCGCCGGATACGAAATTGAGGCCGGCAAGGTCGATGCTATCGCCCAAGACCAGACTGCTGATGGTCGTGCCGGCCAAGGACGTGCCGTCGATCTTGAGCTGCCCGCCGGAGCCGCTGAAGGTGATGCCGCCGCTCGCGACGCTGCCGGCCTGCAATTCGACCACGCCGCCGGAGATCGTCACTGGCCCTGTGGAGCCGCCTGAGGATACAAGTTCATTACCTCCGGCGAACACGAAGACGTTGCTCGTCACCGCGCCGGCAAGATTGAACGTGCCACCGCTCGACACCGCGATGTCGTGCGCCGTGGCTCCGGAAGCGACGTTGAGCACGCCGCCGCTGGAAACGGTTAGGTGATCCAGGGCGCCGCCTGAAAAGACGTTGACCGTGCCACCGGAAATGGCGGTCCCGGAGCCGACGGCCCCGGTGACGACACCACCTGAAAAGACATTCTCGACACCGCCGACATAAACGCCCACGCGGCTGAGCACGGTGCCCGACACGTTGAACGTGCCGCCGCTCGACACGCCGACGAATGCCGCCGTGCCGCCGGCCAGAACGTTCAATACGCCGCCTGCGCTCACGCCGGTGCCCGAACTGACGGCTCCAGTGATCAGTCCGCCGGACAGCACGTTCTCGACACCACCATTGTAGACGGTGGCATTGCTCTGCACGGTGCCCGCGACATTGAAGATGCCGCCGCTCGACACGCCGACAAAGGCGGCGGAGGCGCCGGCCGACAGGTTCAGCGTGCCGCCCGAAATTCCGGTCCCGGATCCGCTCGCTCCCGAGATCGATCCACCGGACAACACGTTCTCGACGCCGCCATTGTAGATACCGGTGTTGCTCAGCACCTTGCCTGCAACATTGAAGATGCCGCCGCTCGACACGCCGACGTGCGTGGCCGAACCGCCGGCCAGGACGTTCACGGTACCGCCGGCGAAAATGACGGTCGCCGCGCTCGATGTGCCGGAGATGAAGCCGCCGGACAGCACGTTCTCGATACCGCCGCTCGAGACCAGCGTATTGCTGATGATCGTACCCGCGACATTCAGAGTGCCGCTCGACACCGTTAGATCGTGTGCCGTGCCACCAGCCGAGACATTCAGAGTGCCGCTCGAAACTGTCAGATGATCAAGCGCACCGCCCGAAAGGACGTTGACGGTGCCGCCGGATATGCCGGTCCCGGAGCCCGGGACCCCGGTGACCACACCACCCGAGAGAACATTCTCAACGCCGCCGTCGTAGACACCGACATTGCCGAGCACCGTGCCAGCCACGTTGAACGTCCCGCCGCTCGACACACCGACGTGAACGGCGGAACCGCCGGCAAGAAGGTTCAATGTGCCGAGCACTCCGGTCCCGGAGTTCGTAGCCCCGGAGATCAATCCGCCCGACAGCACGTTCTCGATACCGCCGCTCGAGACCAGCGTGTTGCTGGTGATCGTGCCGGCGACATTCATGGTGCCGCCGCTCGACACCGTAATGTTGTGCACCGTGCCGCCGGCGGACACATTCAGCGTGCCGCTCGAAACCGTCAGGTGATCCAGCGCACCGCCGCCAAATACGTTGACCGTACCGCCAGAGACGCCGGTCCCGGAACCGGTCACGCCGGTGACGACACCGCCCGAGAGAACATTTTCAACACCGCCGGAATAGACAGCGACATTGCTGAGCACGGTGCCCGACACGTTGAACGTGCCGCCGCTCGAAACACCGACATACGCCGCGGAACCACCGGCCAGAACGTTCAATACGCCGAGAACTCCGGTCCCCGAACTGATGGCTCCGGTGATCAGACCACCGGACTGCACGTTCTCGACACCGCCGGCAAACACCATGCCGTTGCTGAGCACGGTGCCCGCCACATTGAACGTGCCGCCGCTCGACACGCCGACAAAGACCGCCGAGCCTCCGGCCAGAAGGTTTACGGTACCGCCGGAAATGCCGGTCCCCGCGCCGCTGCTTCCGCTGATCAGTCCACCGGACAGCACCGTCTCGACGCCGCCCGCGAGGACCCCTGTATTGCTGGTGACGGTGCCGCCGACGCTGAGCACACCGCCGGACGAAACCAGGATGTGGTCGGCAGTGCCGCCGGCCTCGACGATGACCCTCCCGGCATCGCCGACATTCGTCGCCGAGCCGCCGGCGAGAATGTCGAGCAGACCGCCGCCCGAAACTTGCACGCCCGACGCGAGGCCTCCGGACGAGACGGTTTCAACGCCGCCGCTGAGCACAAACTGGTTAGTGACGATGCCGCTGTCGTTCAGCGCACCGCTGGCATAGACGAACATCGCGGTCGCGGTAGCGCCCGACCGCACGTTCACCGTGCCGCCGGAGATCGCGGTGCCAAAGCCTCCGGACACACCCTGGACCACGCCACCCGACAGCACGTTCTCGACGCCGCCGCTGTACACACCGACAGAGCTCAGCACCGTACCGGCGACGTTGAAGGTGCCGCCGCTCGAAACACCGACATAGGCCGCCGAACCGCCGGCAGAGATATTCAGGACGCCTCCCGCATAGACTCCCGTGCCCGAATTCGGCGCTCCACTGATGAAACCGCCCGAAAGGACGTTTTCAACGCCTCCCGAAACACCGATATTGTTCAGCGTTTCGCCGGCGACGTTCATGACACCGCCGGAATAGATCGCGGCAAAGGACGCGGACCCACCGGCCGAGACGTTCTCCACACCTCCCGCGAAAACGCCCGTGCCCGAACCGATACCGCCACTGGTAAGGCCGCCTGACAATACGTTCAGCACGCCGCCGCTACTGACACGGATATGATCCACCACACCGCCGGACAGCACGCTGACAGTGCCGTTGTCGCTGTTGAAAATGCCCGTGCTACCACTGCCGGTACCGCTCATCGCGCCGCCGGCGCTGATGACAGCGCTGCCGCCGCTCGAGATCGTAGTCGCGGCTGCGTAGCCGCCGGAATCGACCAGGAGCTGGCCACCACTACTCAGCGTCGTCGAGACCGCGGAGCCTCCATTGAGGACCTCGAGCGTATTGCCGCCGGTTTCGGTCAGTCCTGAGCTGGTAAAACCCGAGCTTACAAAAGTTGTGCTCATGGCAGCGCGCCCCCCAAAATAATTGCCAGTGCTTGAAATAGGCTAGAGCTTGAATCCAGGAATCGTCCTGATCACCGACTTCACATGATCCACGGTGATCAGTCTCGTGCACTCAAACTGACGCGGCGTCCCCTTGTGGCGGGGGCACCAGAAAAAATCCTTGTGGTCGAATCGAACTGCCGGATCGTTCCAGCAGCTGTTGCAGGCGTGATAGTTGATGACGCGATAGGGCGTAGCAAATTCATTTGTCGGATGCGTGAAGCCCGCGATCATCACGACCGGGGTGCCGACCGCCCAGGCCAGCCAGGCAAGTCCGCTGGAGAGGCCGATGAAAAAGTCCGCATGGTTAAGCAGATTCGCCCGCTCCTGAATGGGGCGGTCACCGGTCCAGTCCTCCGCGCCGTTCGGAATGTGATTCCATACCAGCTCGTGGCCGTGCGTCGGCTTCTGATCGATGCAGATCACGCGATAGCCGGCCTGCTTGAGAAAGCTGGTCAGCTCGCGCCAACCGTTCGGGTTATTCCAGTACTTGCATTGCGTGGTGCTCTGGACCGCGATGCAGACATAGGGCTCCGGGATGGGTCTTTGATCATCGGCCAGCGAGATGCGCGGCGCCGCCTCGGTCGGATCGACGCCGAGGATGTATCCGGCGGTGCGATGCAGCCCAACGAAGCGGAAGTCGCATGGCTGGTAGACGAAATTCTTGTCGTCGAAAAACAACCCGACGCTGTACGTGGCGTAGTACCGATCGGTTTGAATTTCCTCATGCGTGACGAAGCTGATCTCCGGATACGCATCGCGAAACAGCGGGATCAGCTTCTCCGCCATTGCGCAGGTCAGCCTGCAATTGTGAGCTTGCCTGAACTTTTCCACATAGGGAAACCAGCCGATCGTGTCGCCCAGGGTGCCGACCGGAAGCTGTATGAGGACGTGACGATCCGTCGCGTTGTACTCATGCGAGAAAATGACATCCTCGCCCTGCAAGACTTCGATACGAAAGCGAATGTAGTAACGCTTTGAGCTGTTGACGCGCCCGCCCGCGAACTTCGTCTCGAAGAGAACATTGCCGGTGTCGGCGTCCCAAAGACGCACGCGCCAAGGACCTTCGGCTTCGGGACAGACGACCCGGGCGCCGTCGTTGAAGTCGAATCGCAGTCCCTTTGGACCGAGTTGAGTGGGAAGTTCGGCGGCGGCCGGATAGGCCCGCTTGGGCGCCTCGGCATCCGGCGCAACGGCTTCCGACTTGGCAGCCTCCGACTTGGCAGGCACGGCTCCGGTCGACCGGTCAACGATGATTTTGGGTTGGTCGGCCATAGTGTCAATCGGACGCCTCAGCCCGATCGCCGGCGCGACGGCAATCGCATTCACGAATATCCCCTGGCCCGAAAATATAAAGAACGCCAAAAAACAGGGCAGACGGTAAGCGAGATTGACAACCGCGTCAACGGACGAAAACCTTGGCGGGTACCCCCTGGCAGCCGCTCGCTTCGGAGCGGCTAAAACAAAGAAACACAAATCGATGAGCCGCAATCCCAGCAAGGTCCCGTTTGTGATCGCCGCATCGGCTCACGGCCCGCTGATCGTCAACCGGCTAGACTACCACACCGCCGGCGATCACACCTTTGGCGTAGGGATTCAGATACTCGAGCACGGTGCGTTCGACGTTACAGAAATCGAGCTGACAAAGGGTCTTCTTGCACTGCGAAGAACCTACCGGGGGGACGGCGTGGTCGCCATCGACTGCGGGGCGAACATCGGCGTTCACACCATCGAATGGTCCAAGCACATGGCCGGCTGGGGCTCGGTCCTTGCCATCGAAGCGCAGGAGCGGGTCTACTACGCACTTGCCGGCAACATCGCCATCAACAACTGCTTCAATGCGCGGGCGATGCACGCGGTGATCTCGTCGAAGACCGGCAAGACCTGGGTGCCGACCTTAAGCCATCAGGAACCCGCCAGTTTCGGCAGTCTGGAGGTGACGCAACGCCCCGGTACGGAGCAGATCGGACAGAAGATCGATTATTCCCAGGCCAGCGGCACTGAAACGACGATGATCACCTTGGACTCGCTGAATCTGAGCCGCTGCGATCTGATCAAGATCGACGTCGAAGGTATGGAGCTGAAGGTGCTGGAGGGGGCCAGCGCCACGATCCGGCAGCATCACCCTGTTATCCATGCGGAATTCATCAAGACCGACAAGGCCGCACTTGTCCGCACGCTGGCCGATCATGGATACCGGACTTATGACGCGGGGCAAAACTGCCTGGCGATCCACGAATCCGATCCAAGCTTGAGCCACGTGGAATCGCGAACCACGTGATGACGGTCTGACAGCCGTTTTTTTCTAACGCTCTCGGAGAGCATCCTTCCGGTAACGTACGATCGGCGACAACAAATAGCTGATGACGCTGCGGGCGCCCGTCCTGATTTCGACAGTCACGGTCATTCCCGGCGAAAGATTGATCTCCTTGTCATCGACGACCATCTTGGTCCGGTCGATCGAGACATGTGCGATATATACCGGCCCCTGCCCCTTTGGCTCGCTGGTTTCCTCCGGCGCTCCGCCACCAGGCTCACGCGCTGGATCCCGCGCCTTGTCGCGGGCGACGGAATCGGGCGAGACGCTGACGATCTTGCCGTGCAGCAGGCCGTAGCGCGTGAAGTTGAAGGTATCGACCTTGATTTCGGCGTCCTGGCCCGGGTGCACGAAGCCGATATCGCGATTTGAGACCATCGCTTCGATTTCAAACAGACTGTCGCTGGGGACGACGACCGCGAGCGTCTGAGCGGGCGTGACGACACCGCCGATCGTGTGCACCGCCAATTGCTGCACCACGCCGTCGATCGGGGCCGCAAGCTTCTGAAGGTTGGTCCGGTGCTCGGCCTTGGCCACCTCGTCCTTGAGGCTGCCGGCCTTCTGCGTCGCCTTGGCCAGATCGTCGTACAGGCGGTGCCGGTATTCCGAGACGAGCTTGGCGCGCGTCTCTCCGAGCGCTGCGACCGCCGCATTGGCCTCCTCGAGCTTGCTCCGCTGCACCAGGACGTCCTGCTGCATCCCGACGAGTTCCTGGAGCTCCTGCAAGTATTGCAGCTTTGAACCGTACTCCCGGTCCGCCAGGTACTTGCGAACCCCGACGCGCTCCTGAAGCACCGGCAGCAGGGCCTCAACCTTGGCAATGCTGGCGTCGATCGTCCTGGTCTCCGCGACCTTCTGCACTCGTTGCCGATCTAGCTCGGACAACTTGGCGCGCTGCTCGGAATCCTGGCTGCGCAAGAATTCCAGGTGCATTTGAACCAACGCGGGCGGCGTGTCGGCAGGTACACCGTCAAGCGCGTCGGTGCTTCCGTCAAGCGCAGAGCGGGTGCGTGAAATATCCAGCTGCGCCGACAGAAGATCGTTCTTCAGGTGCTGAAGCTCCGCCTGATTGCTGGTCGGATCCAGCTCGATCAGAATCTCGCCAGCCTTGACGGTTTGGCCGTCGCGGACGTGAATCGCCCGAACCACTCCGATCTCGAGCGGCTGAACCAGCTTAACACGGTCGCCCGGCACGATCTTTCCAGGGGCAGAGGCAATGATGTCGATCTTGCCGAGCCCCGCCCACGCCACGGCGCAGCAGAACAAGGCAGCAAGCAAGATGGCCGTGAGTCTCGCGGTGGGAGATGGCGGCGTCTCGACGATTTCGAGGGCGGCCGGCAGGAAGGCCAGCTCGTCCCGGGTTTTGCCCCCGACCGCGACCAGTTCACGAGCCGACTTCATGAATCCCCGCCTGCAACCGGTACAGCGACGCGTATCTTCCGCCTGTGCTAAGCAATTCCTCGTGGGATCCCTGTTCGACGAGCCGGCCGCGATCAATGGTGATGATCCGATCGGTGCGCCTGACAGCGGACAGACGATGTGCAATGACGAAAACCGTTCGTCCCTTGACGATCCGGTTCATGTTGTCCTGAATGACCCGTTCGCTTTCGTAGTCGAGCGAACTCGTCGCTTCATCGAAGATCAGGATGCGGGGATCGGTGATGAGCGCCCGCGCGATCGCGATGCGCTGCCGCTGCCCTCCCGACAGGCTGGATCCGCGCTCGCCGACGACGGTGTCGTAGCCTTCCGGCAGCTCCAGAATGAATTCATGAGCTCCCGCCAGCTGCGCCGCGGCGACCACTTTCTCCATCGGCGCGGCCGGATCGGCGAGCGCGATGTTTTCCCGTACGCTGCGATTGAACAACACGTTTTCCTGCAGGACGACGCCGACCTGGCGACGCAGCCACGCCGGATCGACCATCGCAAGGTCGATCCCGTCGACAAGGACCCTGCCCGTCTCCGGAACGTAAAGGCGCTGGACGAGCTTCGTGAAGGTGCTCTTGCCGGAACCGGACGGACCGACGATACCGACGACCTGGCCGGCCGGAATGTTGATGTTGATGTCGTGCAGCACTTCGGGTCCATCGACCCTATAGCGGAACGAGACGTGTTCGAGGGTGACCTGCCCCTTGATGGGCGGCGGCACGGCGCGGCCGGGGCTGAAAGTCTGCTCGGCCGGCGTATTCAGGATGTCGCCGAGCCGTGCGATAGAGAGCCTGGCCTGATGGAAGTCCTGCCAGAGCTGCGCCAGTCGCAGAACCGGCGCGCTCACGCGTGACGAGAACATGTTGAAGGCGATCAATTCGCCCACCGTCAAGCTCCCGTCGATCACCAGCTTGGCGCCGGCGTAGAGGATCACCGCGGTGACGAGCTTGCTTACGAACTGGACCGATTGGCTCGCAACATTGGCCAGGCTGAGCACGCGGAAGCTGGCCGCCACGTATCCGGCAAGCTGCTCCTCCCAGCGGCGCTGCATCTGCGGTTCGAGCGCCATGGCCTTGATCGTCTCGACCCCGGTCACGCTCTCGACGAGAAAGGACTGGTTTTCGGCGCCGCGCTCGAATTTGGTATCCAGCCGCTGCCGGAACATCGGCGTCGCGCCGGCCGAGATGCCGACATAGAGCGGGAAGGACCCGAGCACGATCCAGGTCAGGATCGGTGAGTAGATGAACATCACCGCGATGAAAACGACGGTGAAGAACAGGTCTATCACGATCGTGAGCGCAGAGCCGGTCAGGAAGTTGCGAATGTTCTCCAGCTCGCGGACCCGCGCAACCGAGTCGCCGACGCGGCGAGCCTGGAAGTAGGCAATGGGCAGCCCGATAAGATGCCGGAACAAGCGGGCTCCCAGTTCCACATCGATCCGGTTCGTCACGTGCGAGAACAGGTAGGTCCTCAATATCGCAAGCGCCGTCTCGAAAACCGCGATGCCGATCAGCCCCACGACGAGCACGTCGAGTGTGCTGAGTGTGTGATTAACCAGGACCTTGTCGATCACCACCTGGAAGAACAGCGGCGACACCAGGGCAAACAGCTGCAGGAAAAAGGAGGCGATCAACACCTCTACGAAGTGATACCGGTATTTGTGGATTGCCCCCAGAAACCACGACAGGTCAAAGCGGCGTGCAAGATTGACCAGTCCCGCCCGCCGGCTCACCAGGATCAGCTTGCCGGTCCACACCGCTTCCAGGTCGGCCCGCGTGATCAACTCCGGGCGCTCTGACAGAGGCGATTGAACGAGGATCTTGTCGGCGCCCATCTTGGCGAGGATCAAATGGCCTCCGTCGCGCAGCAGCGCGATGGCAGGAAGCGGGACCTTCTCGAGCCTCAGCCAGTTGGTGCTCAGCTCGCGAGCCTTGACGCCGGTCGAGCGTGCGTAGCGCAACATCTCTGGCGTTCCGAACGGGCCATTGCCGACTTGATGACGAATCTGGTCGACATCGGCCGGGATGCCCTGAAAACGCAACAGCATCGCGAGCCCGACTATCCCGCTGTCCGCTGTCGTACCGCTCCGCGTTTCAATCATCTCGCGACTTAATCTGTTCAGTAGCTGAAAATAACTGCAGTCGAAGGTGAGCCGAGATTGCCGTGAGCGGGCCCCGCCCCTGCTCGTCGGCCTCGCCGTCAGCGCAAACTGACTATTCGTACGAAACGACGGAGCAGCAAATGAATATGACAGGCAGAGTACTATGGCTCTTCGGCGAGATGCAATTGGCGTTATCAACGGCCAAGCCGAATTCGCGAGTAACATCATGTCGATCCTTGGGTCCATCGCGGAACCGTTCGGAAAACCAAACCAGGCTCCGTAGTCTTACGGATCGCGGCACCCGATGTGGCTGTCACCGGGATCAAAGGGATGATCGCGCCGGCCCTATCGGGTATAAGAGGGCCGTGCCTTCGATCGTGCAGCATGCAGGGAATGCCGGGAATCTGCGTGATGCCCCACGGTGATGCCCCAACCAATCGCGCCGGAGGCGCTGGACACACAGCCTCACGCACCGCTCGGTCCGGGGCTGGCCATTCGGCGTCTATTAACTACCCAGTGACTGGTCCGCATGAATATTGTCAATTATTGCCGTGCTACCATAGATTGAAAGCTCGACCAAGATGACCTGGAACTATTCGGTAACATTAAACGATTCATCGAACGCAGGCGGATCGGCCGACACGTCTCTGGTTTACGACCTCGAGCAGGCCCTCAACATCTGGCAGCGATATATCCTGGGCATTGGCACCCTGGCGGTGTCACTCAACATCCTGCCGACCCCCGTTGGCCGTGCCGACGGCGGGCCTACCTCCAGCTACAACGTGGGCACCAATGGCGGGCTCGCGGTGTATGAGCCGTCAAGCCAGTACGAACTGACCACCGGACAGCACGTGCCTGGAACGACGAGCGACATCACCATCAACATCGATCCCGGCTACTTCCAGTACATCGACCTCGACTATGGCCTGAGCTGGTCCAGTCAGGTGCCTGGAAACGTGATCAACCCGATCAACGTTTTTCTTCATGAGCTCATGCACGGCTTCGGCATGACGGGCTGGTACGACCAGAGCGGCCAGTTGCCCGGCGCCTACGAATCCACCTTCGACACGCTGATTCAAAAGACCGCAACCGGCGCCAACTTCGTCGGTGCGAACGCCGAGGCCGCTTATGGCGGCCCGGTGCCCCTGACCACCAACAGCACCACCCAGAACTACTACCATTTCGGCAACCAGCAATCCGACTTCTACGCCACCCCGTCGACCGTCACGGACCCGCTCACACTGGACTTGATGAACGGGATCGTTTTCTACCCCAATTACCAGTACGCGATCTCCAACCTGGACATCGGAGTCCTGAAGGACCTCGGATACAGCATCCGAACGACACCGGTGGTAACCGCCAGCGATCAGTCTGCCGCCCGAAATCAGGTTTATGCGGCCTCATCGTTGTTCTCGGTGAACATGGCCACGGGCGATTCCATCACCGAATATTCCTTCTGGGACACCAATGGCAACGGTCACTGGACGGTGGGAGGAACAGTCCAGGCCACCAACACCGAGATCGACATCAGCGCGTCGCAATTGGGCCAAGCGAGTTACCAGGCCGGCCCCGGTTCGGACACGCTGTGGGTGAGAGCCTTCGACGGCTATTTGTGGAGCGACTGGAAATCCTTCGTGATTTCTCCGGCCGATCATGCGCCCATGGTCACGGCAACAAACGTGACCGGTTCGCACGGGCAGCTCTCGGCGGCTGAATCCTCACTGTTCTCGGCCAGTGACGCGGATGGCGACGCCATCACCCAATATGCACTCTGGGACACCGAGGGCCACGGGCACTGGGCGATCAATGGTGCTGCGCAAGCCACCAACGCCGAGATCGACGTCTCGGCTGCCAGCCTCTCGCAGGTGAGCTACGTGTTCGGCACTGCCCCGGACACGCTCTGGGTGCGGGCCTATGATGGATATCTCTGGGGAGCATGGGTCCCGTTCACGGCCACGCCGGGTCAGGATCTCGCTCCAGTTGTTCACGCATTAAACATCGCAGCAGTGCACGGACAAACGTCGGTCGCAGCCTCCAGTCTGATTACTGTCACCGACCCGGATCTCGATACGATCACCCGATACGCGCTTTGGGACACCAACGGCAACGGCGCATGGGTGGTGAATGGTGTCGTTCAGGCCACCAATGCGGAGATCGACCTCACTCCCGCGCAGTTTGCCCAGACCAGCTATCAATTTGGCTCCGCTTCCGACCAGCTCTGGGTCAGGGCCTACGATGGGACGCTGTGGAGCGCATGGGTCCCGTTTATGGCAGTTCCGTACCCAGACCATCCACCGGTGGTCAGCGCAACCGATGTGTCCGCGACCCACGACCAGGATATTGCCGCATCCAGTCTTTTCAGCGTGAGCGACGCCGACCACGACACGATCACCGCCTATCAGGTTTGGGATTCAACGAGCGATCCAGCCAGCGGTCACTGGGTAGTCGGCGGAGTGGCGCAGGCCGCCAACATCGCCATCGATGTTACGCCTGCTCAATTGGCGAGCACCTCGTTTCAGTCGGGCTCCGGCTCGGATGATCTGTGGGTGCGAGCCAATGACGGCACGACATGGGGAGCCTGGAAGGAATTCCACGTCAACGCGCCGATCGACCACGCTCCCGTGGTGAACGCACCGGACGTGACCGCAACGCACGGTCAGGACATTGCCGCCTCGAGCCTGTTCACGGTCAGCGATGCCGACAACGATACAATCACCAACTATCAGTTCTGGGACTCGACCACCGATCCTGCCAGCGGGCATTTCGTCGTGGCCGGCGTGACACAGCCCGCGGGCCAGGGCATCGATGTGAGCGCGGCCCAACTGGCCAACACATCGTTCCAGAGCGGTTCGGGCTCCGACGATCTCTGGGTGCGCGCCTTCGACGGCATGATGTGGAGCAGCTGGAAGGAATTTCACGTCAACGCGCCAGCCGACAATCTTCCGATCGTGTCGGCCGCCGACTTTTCAGCGAGCCACGGCCAGGATATTGCGGCCTCCACGCTGTTCTCGACCGCCGACGCGGATGGAGACAGCATCACGAACTATCAGCTGTGGGATTCAACGTCTGATCCCAGCAGCGGGCACTGGGTAGTCGCCGGAGTAGCTCAGGGCACCGACGTCGCAATCGATGTGACTACCGCCCAGCTCTCGAACACGAGCTTTCAGAGCGGCTCCGGTTCAGACGATCTCTGGGTGAGGGCCTATGACGGCTTCGCCTGGGGGCCGTGGAAGGAATTTCACGTCAACGCACCGATCGACCACGCTCCGGTCGTCTCGGCATCCGACTTCCACGCGACCGCCAACCAGAGCGTGGCCGCATCGAGCCTGTTCTCTGTCACGGATGCCGACGGGGACAACATGAGCCAGTATCAATTCTGGGATTCGACGCCGTCGGCTAGCGGCCACTGGAGCATCGGCGGGAATGCGCAGCCCGCCAACACCGCAATCAACGTCACTGCGGCCCAGCTCGCCAATACGACTTTCGATGGCGGCACCGTGTCTGACGACCTCTGGGCTCGCGTCAACGACGGCATGATCTGGAGCGCCTGGCAGGAATTTCATTTCATCGTCTAGGGAAGCCACCGGTTGCGGGACCCGCCGATCCGTCCCCTGGATATGCGGCAAGGTGAGCGCGAATCTCTTCGCAAACCAAACCTTCTTGCAGGTACAATCCGGTGCCTGGCTTTAGCTTGGTACCATTTGTTGCTAGGGTCGCCTGATTATCGATCGTAATCTGAAGCTCTTGGGATGTGGATGGGTTCGTACCGCAATGCCCGCCTTATTATTCTGATGGGTCCGTTGCAGAATGCGCCGGCATCAGGCCGAAACGGCGGGCATATAGAAACGGCTCTTTCATGAGTAAGCGCGATCTCGAGCAGGTACCGGGGCCGGCCGGCGACGCTCCTATGCCTGAAGTTGAGTTTGCGCTGGTCCTGTCTCGGATCATCACGTCGGTCAGTACCGATCAGGATAGCTTGCGCCAGACGGTTTACGACCTGGCGCGGTACAAGCTGAGCGAACAGCTGCTGTCTTCAGGGATGCCTGCGAGCGAGGAGGCGAAGGCCAGGAAGGCGCTGGAAGCGGCCATCCATGGTGTCGAGAGCTTTTCGCGGAATAATGATCAGCAGCTGCCGGCTCCTTTGGGCGCGGCGCCTTTGCCCTTGCCGATTTCGGACTCCGCGATGGAGTACGCGAAGGACCCAGCCCAGACGATATGGTCCGACCCCGAGCCTCGCGCACTTGGCCGTTCTGCTTCCAAGCGCAAAGCGCGAACCGTGTCCCTTGCGATGATCGCTGGGGTACTGGCCGTGCTCGTGCCCATGATCGGCGGCTTGCTTGCGTTCATCTATCGCGACGATATCGCGCACATGGGAAGGTCGCAGATCAACAAGACTGCTACTGTGGCTCCCCCCAAACCTCCAGACGCTGTCGCCATGGCCGAGCCAGCGAAGCCCTCGCGGTTGTTGCCCACGGAGTTTGGCGTCTATGCATTGAGCGAGAACAAGCTCTTCGAATTGAATCCATTGCCGAACAAGGCCCAGGACGCGCGGGTCGCGATTTCGCCGACAATGGGAATCACCAAGCAGCCCGTTCTTCGCGACGGCAATCCCAAGTTCATCGTCTATCGGCGTGAAGCGGCCTTGAATATCCCGGAGCGCGCCGAAATCCGCATCATTGCAAAGGTTGCTCACTCCATTTCCTACGACGCGGCCGGCAAACCGATCACGACAGCTGACGATGGATGGTACATTCGGAACATTTCATTTCCCTATCGCGTCTCGCCGATCAAAGAGAATGCCGAGATGTACGAGATTCAGCCGGAAAATGGCGGGACCGCTCTGTCTCCAGGCCGCTATGGCTTGGTGCTCAAGGGACAGCTTTATGATTTTGTCGTTGGCGGCGATGTCAAGGATCCGCGCCATTGCCTCGAGCGGCTAACGGCGACGAACGGGACCTTCGTTTCCGAATGCCGTCAGCACTGACGGAGGCTTCGCCGCGGTCCACGCAACTCATTCCTGCCGCTTCCGGCGAATGCGGTGCACTGTTCAACACAGCCGCTTCCAGCCTGCGCGGAGTGAGACTCTCTGCTCAGAGAAACCCCATCCGGCCGCCTTCGATCCACATGCAGGTCAGTTGCCCGGTGGCGTAGGCGCCGGTGTCGATGTTGATACGGTTTGGTCGAATTTCCGGTGTGCGGACCGGCGTGTGTCCGTGGATCACGAGCCGCCCGAACAAGCCGTCATGCAGCAGAAAATCGTCACGTATCCAGCACAGATCCGTCAGCGATTGCTTGCTCAGCGGCACGCCGGGTCGTACCCCTGCATGCACAAAGAACACGTCATCAAAGGCGAAGCACGGTCTCAAACCTCGAATGAAATTCAGGTGTGAGACGGGCAGCGCTTCCGCGAACTCTGCCGCCAGCCGCGACTGGTCGGCCTGGTTCGGGTTGCGCGGCGGACGGATGCCGTAGGATATCAGGGTCTCCAGGCCGCCAAGGGAAAGCCATGTCGGCAGGACCGTCGGAGATTGGACGAAATCAGCCAGCAACGTTTCGTGGTTGCCCAAAATAAAGACGGTATCGCAGGTCTCCTCGAGCGCTAACAGGCAGTCCACCACCTCTCGCGAATGCGGACCGCGATCGACATAATCGCCCAGGAACACCCGAACGGAGCGTGCACAGGGTCTTCTGTTCAGGTCGGCCTCGATCTTGGCGTTAACCTTCTCGAGCAGATCCAGCCGTCCGTGGATATCTCCTACCGCGTAGAAGCGCAGCTGAGGTGACGTGAGGAAGCCAGACGGCAGCGGTTGATCGAGCTGAGCCTGCATAGTCACAACGCCCCAATGGCCAGCGGTTATGGAGATACCGACAGGCGTATTCGGGAGGGCTGCCAGCCCGTCACCAATATCAGAAATTTGAGCGGGGCGAGCCAAAGGTCATCGCTTTAACGCGAAGGGCGTTGTGTCAGGCTCGCCTGCCAGAACGGAAGCGAAATAGCCTAACTGGCAAATTATGGTTAACGCGACCATCTGGAGCGCGGTCCAGACCCCAAGGTCCGCCAGCAAGCACGGTATCCGTGACCAGGATTACGGCGTGCGCGGAGCAAGGCCAGCACGTGGCAGCGCGCGTTGCCGGATCGGCAAGGGCCGATCACACCAGCGAGCAATGTGACGATAGTCATCTTAACATCTGTCCGGTCTTGGCACATCTTCGTCAGGCAAGCCTTGGTTCATCTTCGTAAACGAGCCTGAGGCAGCCCTTCATCGGGACCAAATGCCGAGCGCGGCGTATGTCTGAGGTGCGAAAAGTTCAACGCTTCGGCGAAAAAATTGATCAGCGGCTGCCCGCGAAATCGGCTTTTCGAGTAGGTAGAGATACGGTAGGGTTACCGCATTCTTACCTGCATTACGTATTTTGTGGTTGTTTTTCGGTGACGAATATTGTTGAAAGGGGCGCCCTCCTCCCCCATAGCTGTTCAGAGCCCAAGCAGAACGCCCTCTGGCGTTCCATGGCAGCCTCGTTACCGGCGCGCGCGAGCCTCGCTTTTGTTTTGATAAGCATCGTCGAGTTCACCTGCGTTGCGATGACCGCTTTCGCGTCGGCTTGGGTGTACCACGTACTCGCATCGACTCCCGGCTTGCGCGTGAAGGTCTATCTGCTGGCATCCTGCTTCATCGGGGCAGCCGAGGTCTGCATTGCCGCAATGGCTGGCCAATTCCTGCATCTGGAAAAGCAACGGGAGATCCGATTCGCTTCCGCCGGAATCGGAGCTGCGGCCACAACGTTCGTTGTCCTGACCTCACTTCTATTTATTTTCAAGCTCTCGGGCGTCTATTCCCGCGGCACCTTGATCTTGCAGTTCGTGAGCTGCTTGACGGCGGTCGGGTTGGTCCGGCTGGCCGCCTATCGCACATTCCAGAACGCCGCTCAGGAGGGACTGCTTCAGAGGCAGCGCGTGGTGCTGGTCGGGCGCAACGACGATTGCGAGGCTTGCGCAAGCCAGTTGCGGAAGTCGGGCGGAGGTTTGGAAGTTCTTGCCTGTCCGCTCGGCTGGGATGCCGCGTCCGGGGAAGCGACTCATTTCGATCGCGCGACCGGCGTAAGGCTCGTCGAACGGTGCAGGGTTCTGCAACCCGATAGCATCATCCTGCTCGTCGATCGAAAGCAGGAGGATGGCACCGTCGGGATGCTACTGTCGCTCCTGAGGCAGATCCCCGCCGACGTTTACGCGGTGCCGACGCATAGGGACATCTTCTGGGCGAATGCGCAGACGGCCGAAATCGGCGGCCTCGCCACCTTTGCCATGTCGCGCCGGCCGCTGTCAGTGTTCGACCTCGTCGTCAAGCGGACATTTGATATCGTGGCGGCGGCCGCGGGGCTGATCGTATTGTCTCCCCTGCTGCTGCTTTCGTCGCTGGCCGTGAAGCTCGATTCGAGGGGACCGGTTCTCTTCGTGCAGATCCGCCACGGCTATAACAACGAAGCAATCCGCGTTCTCAAGTTCAGAACGATGTACGTGTCCGACAGTGCCGAATTTCGACAAGCATCGAAGGACGATTCGCGCATAACCAGGATCGGTCGCATCTTCCGCAAGACCGGGATCGATGAACTGCCGCAACTCTGGAACATTCTCCGGGGTGACATGTCCGTCGTTGGCCCGCGGCCGCACGCGATCAAGCACAACGAGCTCTTCACTCCGCGCATCGACAGCTTCGATCGGCGGCATACGGTCAAGCCCGGACTGACTGGATGGGCTCAGGTCAACGGATTGAGGGGCGAGACCAATACGCTCGAGAAGATGCAGAACAGGATCGAGCACGATCTCTACTACATCGACAATTGGTCGCTGCTGCTCGATCTCAAGATCATCTTGCTGACCCTGTTCTCAGGCAAGACCTACCGCAACGCGTGGTGAGGTGTCTTCGCTCCGGCAGGGCCGAGGGCGACCGCGCGAAGCCTGACGGGAGGCGAGCCAGCCTCCCATCTCCGGACGAAGCCGAACCGATCAGTATTCGGTATAGACGCTGAGGAAAGCCGTACCGCCGTAGGGCCGGTATGCGTCGTAGAGCCCGTAGCAGGCATAATGATCCGGACAGCGGCAGAGATTGACGACACGGCAGCCGCGGGGGCCGCAGCGCTCAACGTGGCAGACGTCGACAGCCGCGCGGCGCGGAACCACGCGTTGCGGCTGCGGAATGACGGAGTAATCGGCTGCGATGGCCGCGCCCGCAGACATCGTCAGCAGGGCCCCGACGAGGATCGATTTCAGCATCTGCTATTCCCCCTCAATTTTGCTGTCCAGAGTCATCATCCGGAAGCGTTCCGAAATCTAGAAGCGTTCCGAATACTCATACCGAAAATCCTTGGTCGCTGGTAGAGTACCAAGGATGGCTTCTTTCCGCTCGTGGCCTCCAACATCCATGTCGATGCAGCTGCGCGTGCCATAGTAACAGACTTGCACCCTAACACGCTCGCCGCAGACGTTCTCCGCATAGATCCAATGATTGAACAGGCGGTCATTGTTGGGAAAGGAGCGAGATACTGCGGTGAGCCGCAGGCAGACGGCTCCGGTCGGGCTGCGGTGCCGACGGGATGAGATGTCGTCGACTGGCGGAGGAGGGGTGACTCCAAGCGTGGCTCCGACGCCGGATCGCTGCATCTGGGCCTGTGCATTCGCAATGGCGAGAAACTGCGCAGCCAGGCAAAGAGCGAGGCAGATTTGGCGCGGCTTCCTGTGCGACAACTGATCTCCTCCAAGAATGAAACTTACAAGGATGAAACTTACTGGATGCCGGCTCTGGTAGGGTCGGCACAGTCTTATACCCTCGATTCGAGGATCAGAAATGAATTCTGCCGTAATACTGTCGGGCCGGTCTCCTCTCGTTGCAGGGCTCGCGAAACTTTGCTTCGCGGTGTTGCTGGCAGTCCTGACGGGTGGATGCCGAGCGGACGACGTTTCCATCAACGTTGAGGGCACGCACGCGAGCGTTACCGGGGCGGAAAGGACGGTCAAGGCAGCCTCGCTCGCCGAGGCAATCGAATTCGTGCGCAAGGATGGGAAAGAGCGCACCGCGCCGGTGACGTACAGTATCAACCTGCCCGCTGAAGCCCAGATACTGGGTCAGCCTCTTGCCATTTCCGGTCCAGAACCGCCCGCCGGCTCCCGCATCATCATCCGCGGCGCACCCGGGGGCACCAGGATATCGGGAGCGACCTTCGTCCAGAACCACCTCAAGCTGTCGCGCTCCCAAGGTGGACGATACGAGTACACATTGCCGTTTTCCGATTTGCCCGGCGAAACCGCGCAGAAGCTGCTGAGGAAGCTCTCGACCATATCACCGAGGCAGTTGATGATTCGAGTCAACGGCAAGACGATTCTGCAATCGACAAGGTGGCCCGCCAGCGGCTTCCTGCCGGTGCTCGAGATCGCCGGCGATCCGCGGAGCAGCACGGCGACCATGACGTTCGCTGATCTGCCGGACGGAGCGCGCCGCTCCTCCGACCTCTGGATCGGCGGATACCTCACCGATTCCTATCTCTTCGTGAACGCACGGGCCCTTGCCGTCGATTCGAAGGGCGTGCTGACGGATCGAAACAGATTGAGAGCAGACGGCAAGCCTCCCGAGAGGGTGTCTTTCTACAATCTGGCGAGCTTTACCCAATGCAATTCGTTTTTCTATGACGCGTCGGCGAGAACGCTGAACTTCTGCTCCGAGGAGCCGATCGAGACCCTCGAGGTGCCGGTGCTCGACACCCTGCTGGCGATTTCCGGCTTTCATAATTTGACCGTCCGAGATGTGGTCTTCGAGCTCGCAATCGAGACCGCCGTAACCGTGCGCGACAGCGTCGCGATCAATTTTTCGAATGTTATCGTCCAGCTGGCGGGCGCCGATGGAATTGCCTACACGAACTCCAGTGACTCCCGGATCGATCATGCGAGCATTCGCGCCGTCGGCCGGCGCGGGACGTGGCTGTCCGGAGGTGACCGCGCCAGCCTGACGCCGGGGCGTATTTCGATCGAGGACAGCAGTATCCGGGACTTCTCCCAGATTTACCGCACCTTTGCTCCGGCGGTGCAAATGGACGGGGTCGGAATGAGCGTGCGTCGATGCGTCATCTTCAACGGACCGCAGTCCGCAATCATCTATTCCGGGAACGATCACGTCATCGAAGATAACCTCCTGGCCCAGCTTGTTACCGAAGCGGGCGATTCAGGATTCATCTACAGCGCGCGCGACTTCACCAGCCAGGGCACCGTCATCCGCCGAAACGTCCTGCTCGGGACGGGCGGACAGTACTTCAACGATGCTCGGGGGATTTATCTTGACGAATTTTCGAGCGGGAATCTCGTCACCGACAACGTCATCGTGGGGATCCCTTACGGAATCCTGATGAACGGCGGTAAGGATAACAAGTTACTATCAAACCTCTTCATTCTAAGTTCGCCGTCGATTTGGGGGGCCGCATTGGGATATGCATCGTGGTGGCAGGTATGGCGCAACGATCATATGCAAGTTCCGGGCGGGCTCAGCGTAAGGAATTTGTATAGCCTGCCGGTCGATAGTGAGCGCTGGACAAGCCGCTATCCTGAAATCGCCGGTTACAAGCATTCGGACCTTCTCCGGCCCGAACGAAATCTGATCGAAGGAAACAAGTTCATGGGCGCCGGGTCCATCACGGCCTTTGACGGCGATATTCCCACTGCCGAGGTCCGGAACAACAGTGCGGTCGTGTACCGAGGCAGCCTTCAGCTTCTCGAACGCTTGCGCAACTGGATTGCGCCTTCGCAACTCAGTGAGACCATGGCGCTCATCTCGTCCGAGCTCGATCGTCATGGCTTGACGGATCACATTCCGTTGCGTGTCCCGGATCGGGCTGGAGCGCAGCTGCCGGGGGATCGCTTTGCAACGCTGTCCGAGTCCCGATGAATAAGAAGCGCGTTCTAATCGTCTATCGGTCGTTTTTTCCGTCGTTGTCACATCTCGGACCCGCCACCGCGATCCGCAACCTGATGCACAACATGTCGGACGATTACGAATTTCACCTTTTGACCCTCAATCACGATTTCACCCATGGCGTCCCCATGTTCGAAACGCCGGTTCATCGGGAGCGGATGGGGTCCGCCACAATCGAGTATATTCCGAGGGGCTCTGCCGGTTTGCGCATTCTCTTCGACCGCGTCAGGGAGGATTTCGACGTCGTCGACATACAGTGTGCCTTCGACCCGTTGCTCGCGATTCCAACCCTTATCTTGACGCGCCTCGGATTTCTGCGGCGCAAGCGCGTCTTCCACACGCCGCACGGTATCTTCATGGATGTGATCATGTCCGCGTCGGCCCTGAAGAAGCGGCTGTTTTGCCGCATGGCCGATTTCACCGGCCTCTATCGCGGGGTGGTTCACCTCGCGGGGTCTCCCGCGGAAGAGCACGATATCCGTCGCAACCACCTCCGCTCCCAGGAGGTGCTGATGGTTTCGCAATTCGTAGAGAGCGGAGCACCTCGACCGACCAAGCGAGAAAAGCCCCCGGCACAGCTCAGAATGGCGATGGTCGGCCGGGTGACGGTCCAAAAGAACGTCACCTTTGCGCTCGACGTGGTACGCCGCCTCACCGTCGCGTCCTCGCTCGATATCTTCGGTGAGGTTGACGACAGTTCTTATGCGCAGCAATGCGTTGAGACCGCGCAAGCCGGGACCGGACAGTGCGAGGTGACGTTCAAGGGAAACCTGCCCAAGGACGAACTGTTCGCGCAGCTGGCGGATTATGACGTCCTTCTGCATCCGACGCTGGGGGAGAATTTCGGTCATTCGATCGTGGAGGCATTGACGCTCGGGCTGCCGGTGCTGATCAGCGACAGGAGCCCCTGGACAGACGTCGCGGCGAGCAACGCGGGCTGGGCACTGTCGCTTTCAGAACCGGAATCCTTTGTGGAGAAACTCGAGGCGATTCACGCGATGGGACCGAAGCAGTGGTCCGAGCTCAGCGAGGGAGCCCTTCGCTACAGCCGGGCAACCTTCGACGGCCGGGCAACGTCCGAGCGATATCGACAGGCGTACGGTTGAGTTCCGGGTCGTGTGCCTGAGGAAGGGGAATTTCGCATCATGCAATTGATCACCATCCAGAAAGGCGTGTTTTGCGCGCTTCGCCCGTCGCTATGGCGGCTATTGAGCATGCGGATAGCTCCCGCGATTGAGCACCGGGAGGCTCTGTCGCGCCTTTCCTTTGAGACGGTCGTGGATGTCGGCGCGAACAGGGGCCAGTTCGCGGTGATGGCCCGGCGGCTGTTTCCGCAGGCGCAGATCTATTCCTTCGAGCCCCTGTCGGAACCGGCCGCCCGCTTCACCGAGGCCCTCGGCAGGGATGACAGGGTCCGGCTCTTTCCCTGCGCCATCGGCCCGACGTCCGGGCCGGCCAGGATCTACGTCACCAGCAAGGACGATTCTTCGTCGCTCCTGAAGCCGGGATCCGCCCAACGCGAAATATTCGGGGAACAGACCACGCGGATGGATGAGATTGCCGTTCGCCGTCTCTCGGACTGTCTGGAAGCGGGAGCCATCCGGGGGCCGGCGCTTCTGAAGGTCGACGTCCAGGGCGGTGAATTGGACGTCCTGGAGGGATCTGCCGATCTCATTAACCAATTCGAAGCGCTCTACATCGAGTGCTCGTTCATCCACCTCTACGAGGGCCAACCGCTGTTCGGCGATATCTCGCGCTGGACGGAGGCACATGGATTTCGGCTGGCAGGTGTATATAATCAGTATGTTGATCCGCAGCATGGCCCGGTGCAGGCGGACTTTCTTTTCCTCAAGACGATCCCCGCTGGGGCCGGCCCGCGATGAGACTGCCCGTCTTCGTCACAGAGAATCTCGCGATTCTTCGCAACCTCGCGAAGGGGGGCGCATTCAACGCGGCTGGGCTCGGTTTCGCCTTCTATGTGGTTGCAATCTGCTATCCTGGAATCAAAGCCACATCGGCTCAGCTGATGGATTTGCGGAGCGGCTTTACCACCCAGGCTGATGTTGGAGGGTTCAGCCTGTTCGTCGCGGTACCTGCGCTCTTGCTGGGCTTGTTGGTATTCGCCCGACACGGTGCGTACGCCGCGATCCGCCGATCGCAGCCGATCCTGATCTTCCTTTTGATCTACTCCGGCCTGATCGTTCTCGCGTCGGTGGCTGGCGCCGAATACATCGAGTCGTCAGCGCAGATTGTCCAGTACGTCGTCACGCTGGGAACATTCCTGCTTTGTCTCTGCTTTTGGCAGGCGCCTGCGCAGAGCGTGGACGATGCGCTCGCGATGGGATTTCTGGCGCTGGCCGCATCCCTCAGTGCCGCCGCGGTTGTGCAGGGATTTCACGAGTATCGATGGGTCGGCCTGATTCACCCCAATCACTATGCGCGATATGCCTATATCGCGTTGGTGCTCCACTCTTTGGTGATCAGGCGCGTGAGCCTACCTGTCTTCGTGATTTGCTTCGGCGCAACCTACGTCGTCAGCGCGCGAACCATCATGATAGGCACGCTGTTATTTTACCTTGGGTACCTTGCCTTTGCGAACTACCGGGCGCTCTTCAGTCGCGCGCAGCAGGTCATCAACGTTCGCATGTTCGCAGCCTTCATGATGGCGGTCCCGGTCGCGCTGGTGATGTTGCCCTTCATTACCGACACCGACCGGCTGATTGACAAGGTCACGAACGATCTTGCGCTGTTCGACCCGAACCGAGGAGTTCTTTCCGGATTCACCGGTCGTACCGAATCGTGGAACGTGTTCTTCGACACGATCGACGAATATGTGTTCTTCGGTTATGGCTTCCGTTCCAGCCGATATAATCTGCACGCGGTCCATAGCGGCATCTTGTCTTACTTCATGGACTTCGGCCTGCTGCTCGGTGGCCTCCTACTGCTCGTTGTCGCCGGCCGCGGGCTCTATCTGATCTGGATTGGCACGAAGCACAATGATCTCAGGACGTTGCTCTGCGGGCTGGCGGTCGCGACCACGCTGCTGATCCAGTGGTTTGAGCCGGACAATTTCAATATCGGCTTTATAGGTTCCTTCTTCTTCATGCTCTTTCTGGCGTACACGCCTTCGGCAAGTCGGCAGTACGCGTCAACTCAACCGCGTCACGCGAGGTTGCCGCAAGGGCAGCCATCACTACAGCCTGCGGCTGATGTCTCCTGATCATCAGCGCAGTCCAATGTCGGATCCCTTCATATGCCGCTAGATCATTTGCAGTCCTGCAAGGAGATTGTTCGCCACGTATTGTTCCGCCTTGGCGCGGACGAGATTATCAATATAGCGAGGCGCGTGCGTGGTCGTGATACGAGCCACATGCGCAAGGCTGAGCTGAATGAGGTGTTTTCGGATATCTACGTGAACGGAACCTGGATCGAAAATGCGGAGCAGATGAGTCTTTCGGGCCTGGGTTCTTCGCCGATAGCGACCGACGCGTTGACCCGTCAGCTCTCACAGTTCTTGCGAGATGTCGGATGCACCAGGCTCGTCGACATAGGCTGTGGCGATTTCAACTGGATGTCTCGAGTTACCGGCGATTTCGATTACCTCGGTATCGACATTGTCCCGTCATTGATCTCTTCTCACAACGAGGTCCACGCAAATTCCAGAAGGCGCTTTGCCTGCATGGATGCAACGAAGCAACCCCTCGAACGCTGGGGCGACGTAGCGATATGCCGTGAAGTCCTTTTCCACCTCTCGTTCAAAAATGCTCTTGCGCTTCTTAACAACATAAAGTCCGCCGACTTCAAGTACATCTTGCTGACCAGCGACAGTTCCGTGTGGTTCAATTCCGATATTCGGGACGGAGACTTCCGGAGAATCAACCTGATGCGGTCTCCATTCGGACTTCCCGCTCCGAAATTCCAGTTGACGGACGATGGGGTTTCCGGCGGGCGGATGCTCGCCGTATGGGATGCCGGCACCCTGAATTCGACTTCTGGCGCTGAGTGACATCCGTCGTCAAAATTTTATATCGCCGTTACCGGCCATGGCCGTTTTCATAGTTTTAGGAGCGCATTGAAATGTTGAAGGCGGGCACTCAAGTTTTATTGTTCCTGGTACCTTGGTCGCTTCGGCGCTGGGCTTTGAACAAGCTCTTCGGTTTCTCGATTGACGCAAGCTCTCGCATTGGCCTTTCGATCGTCCTTGCTGATGAGGCTTCTTTGGCAAAAGGGGCCTCCGTCGGTCATTTCAACTACATCGGACGCCTCGACAACCTCGAAATGCATGAGGGGGCGATGATTGGAAATTTCAATTGGATCACCGGGCTTTCGCGAAAGTTGAACTCTCCATTCTTCAAGAAGAACCCAGGGCGGCGATCGGAGTTGCTGATGAAGCGTGCGAGCCTGATCGCGCACCAGCACTATATCGACTGCTCCGACCGAATCGAATTCGGCATGTACAGCGGACTTGCGGGCGTTCGCTCGCAACTGGTAACGCACGGCATCGAGCCGCTGTCGTGCAGGCAGACTTGCTCGCCGATTATCGTCGGCGACTACACGATGGTTGGATCCGGCAGTCTCATCACGAAGGGCGTCAAAGTTCCCAACTGTTGTTTGGTCAGTGCCGGTTCGGTTGTGAGTCACCTGAAGCCGGAGTCTTACTCGCTCATTGCGGGAAATCCGGCGGTTCATGTTCGCAAGGTACCAGAGACAGCAAAATTTTTCTCGCGCACAGACGCAATCATCTACTGATTGCGAACTGAGGCCGCCACGCATGCGCTGGTCGATATGAAGCCGATATTGTTATCGACTCTTGCGGGGTGGCTCGCGAGGCTGCTCGCTATCCTGTTGAATCTGGTGGGCACTCCGATGGTTCTTGGCAAGCTGGGACCATCGCGGTTCGGTCTGCTCCTTGTCATTTTAAGCATTAGTTCGTGGATTGGGTTTGCCAATGTCGGCATGGGGCGAGTGATCGCAAATGCCGTCGCTCGCACTCGCCGGAGTGCGAGTGCTTTCAAGACTGAGACCGTGTCGCTTGCCGTGGTACTCGCGGCAGGCCTCAATCTCGTGCTGTTTGGAGCCGCAGCGGTTGCGCTGATGATCTTCATGTGGCTGGCGCCGCTGAACGAGGCGATTCTCGCGAACTACAGCGAGTTTGTTGCAACGATTCTGGTCCTGTTTTTCGGCTTGGCCCTTTGGTTCTTCCTCTCGATCTTTGAGGGGATAGATGCCGGGCACCACCAGCTGCACCGGCTCTATTTGTTCCAGCTGGCAAGTTATGTCCTATCGTTCGTGTTGCTGCTCTTTGTATTTCCGTCCCATCCGTCGATCGTCTTCGCCGCCGTCCTTCTCAGCCTCGGTTTCTTGCCGGGTTCAGTTTTCCATGCGCTCGACGTGGTCCGCCGGAACCGGAATCTGTTTTCAAGGAACTGGAGGTGGAAACCGCGGATCGCCCGGCGCCTGCTGCTGAGCTCGCTCGACTTCACCATCATCAGCCTCGGGATAGGAATTTTATATCAACTTGCTACCGGGCTCTTCGGTTTCTTGGCGGGGCCGGAGGCTGTAACCGAACTCGGAATATTCATGCGGCTGATGCAGTCCTATGGAGGGCTCATCATCGCCTATACGTATCCCCTCTCAAATATCGTCGCGACGAAGCTCAAGATGCGGGACGACTTGGCGGCCACGCGGATCGTGCGCCTCAGTGGGGCGATGCTGCTGGCAGGATCTTGTTTGGCAGGAGCGGGCTTCTGGCTGTTCGGCAATCTTGCGCTGTCGATCTGGCTGCACACAACGATCGAACTTGATCATCTGTTTCTGACGGGGGCATCGTTGCTCATCGTTCTGAGTGCCTTGCAGTTCTTCTTCTCAGCCTTGCTTATCGGCACGTCCAATATCAGGGAAGCGGCGAGGCTGCAGGTATGGCAGTCGCTGGTCTATGTGCCGATTGCCTGCGTGTTCTTCAAGATCTGGGGCCAGGAGGGCGTCCTGCTCGCCATGGATACCGTGATGTGTGTGGGTCTCGCCATCATGATCAGATTTGTTCGGGGCCACTCCGTGCTCCGGGCAGCGATCGCGTGATCGCAACTGGCGGACTTGCATTGCGATCTTGATGATCGCCATTCTGCAGGAAGCCGTCCCGCGAAGCGCTGATCGGACGGGTGAACGTCACATCGCGTAGCGTTCAGCGAACGACCACAGACGTCCCCGGAATATGTGGGTCGATCCCCTTGCGGGCGAGCTGAACCGCAAATAGTTGCCGGTTCTTGACAGGTACCGTGTCCATCCGGCTGACCAGTTGGCTCTGGTAAGGCTGGGCTGCGCCGAGGAATATCTCGATGGCCTCCGCATAGAGCTCGGTCCGCAGCAGCAGACAGAATTCGTCGAGCACCTTGGACTGGAGCGCTTCGGGAAGGGCTGGAAAGATCGCGAAGGCGGCGCGGTTTCTGGGAATGGCGAGCCAGCCCTCGTTGGGGCCGACCTGGTAGGACATGTCCAGATAGCGGATGTATTCCTGCCTGAGACCTGTCCGGAGGCTTTCGACCTGGAAGAGCGAAAACCAGAGATACGAATCCGAAGGCAGGCATGACAGCGCGTTCAGGAGGGAGCGCCGGCTGCGTTCGAGATCGGCGTCGATTGCCGACGATGCGTCGACCCTGCCTCTCGCGATGGCCAGATCGACGATCGAGGTGTCGTGGGCGGCCGCGGCGCCGCAGGGAATCAGATGGCCGGTTCCGCGATATAGCTCGAGCTTCTCTTCCAGCTGATCCAACGGGAAGGTCTCTCCGCGAACAATGCGGTTCGCGAATTGCTCCAACGGCAGTTGTCGCCAAAAGGTCGGCAACGTGATGGCTGACCAGGCCACCCCGGCCAGTCCGAGGACAGCCGCAAGCAGACAAGCGACGCCAGTCGCCGCTGCACCGGTGAAATCGGCACTCTTCAACGATCTAGCTCGGCTGCGAGTACTTGGGATCGTAGTAGTAGCTCGTCCCGTATCCTTCGTACCGCTTCAAAAGATTGGTGTCGGCCTTGTTCATGACCACACCAAGCAGGTTCTCACGAACCGGCCGGGCGTTCGCCAACGCTCGCTCAAGGACATCGATATTGGTCTTCCCCCACTCGAGCACCAGGAGATAGGTGGGAATGAAATGTCCGGTGGCGCGGACATCGATCACCGGCGCCAGCGGCGAGAGGTCGATGATGACGTAGTCGTACATGTTGCTGAAGCGCTCGATGAGCGCTCGCATGCCTTCGGAGGCGAGGATCTCGCTGGTGTGCGCAATCGGGGTATGGATCACCGCGGGCAGGAAATCCACGCCGGTCGTGCTCTCCCGAAGAACGACGTCTTCGAACTTGCGTTCCCCAAGGACAACCTCGACGAGGCCGGCCGCGGCGTTCGGCGTCATCAACTTTGTGAGCGACGGATTCCGGAGATCCGCGTCGATCAAGATGACCTTGTGCCCGGACTGCGCGCTGAGCAACGCAAGGCCCGCGGCCGTGGTCGACTTCCCCTCGCCGGGAAGCGCCGAGGAAAGGCCCACGACGCGGCCGCTGCGCAGTCGGCTATTGAGGTCTATCGCGGACTTTATCGATCGGATGCCCTCGGCGTATCTGGAGAACGGCGAACTGACCACGGTCCAGAAAGCTCCAACCTCGGCCCGCATCTCATGCGGCGACGGAGGGCTGTCATTGGGCTGCAGAGCCGGCGCCGGAAGCACGGGAAGGGTCGCGAGGCAATCCGCTCCCAGCAGCCGCTCGACCTGATCGCTGGTGCGTACCACGCGATCGGACAGGTCCCTCATGAGGCCGATGCCGAAGCCCAGCATCAGGCCGCCGGCGCACGCCATCGAGAGAACGAGAACGGTCTTGGGACTGCTGCGCTTGGACGGCCGGCCCGCGCTCGATATGATACGGGCCTCCGTGATCGGGAACGATTGCTGCTGAATGGATTCAGTATAGCGCTGCAGGAAGGTTTCGTACATCGAACGGTAGGTCTGGGAGTTGCTCTCGAGCTCCTTCAGCTGGACCTGGGCCTGGCCACCGATTTGAGAGCGGGCGACCGCGGCATCGAGCGCGCGTTGGGCCTCATCCTCGCGCTGCTTGGCGATCTCGTAGTCGCTCTTGTATGTCTCGGCGAGGCGACCGAGCTCGGCGGTGATCGACTTGGCGATCTCGCGCATCTGGTTACGCAGGTTGACTGCCGCCAGATGGTTAGTGCCGTACTTCGCCGAAAGGTCGGCTTCCCGGTTGGCTATCTCCAGGTATTGGGATCTCAGCTTGCTGACGACGTCGCTTCGCAGAGTGTCCGTTACCGTTGCGTCGCGAACGTCCGATTTCATGACCTGCTCGATGCGATCGAGGCGTGCACGCGCGTCCGCGGTGACCGTCCGTGCTGCGAGCAGCTGGCTGTTGAGCTCTGCGACCTGCTGTTCGGAAATCGACCGTCCGCCGGCATCGACGATGTTGTTCTTGCTTTTGAAGTCGACGATCGACCGATCGGCGGAGATCGCCTGCTGCTTCAGCTCCTGGATACGGCTGGAAAGCCAGTCGCCCGCGCGGCGCGCCGACTGATACTTCGCGTCGAGCTGATCGTTGATGTAGGCCTCGGCGACGGCATTGGCCACCTGGGCAGCCCGCCCCGGCAAGGCGGAGCGGTACGCTATCTCGATCACGTAGGTAACGCCTACGCGCTTGGCCGAGAGATTGTTCGAGAACTCGCGCAAGGCGCGCCGCTCGATCTCGTCCTGGGACTCATCGCCGGGTTCGAAGAGCTGGTAGAAATAGTAGAGGAGATTGCCGACGAAGCCTCCGCCATAGCGGGAGAATTCGGGCTCTTGCGCCAGATGCAAGTCGCGGATCACCGATCGCGCAATGTTGTCGGACTTGATCAGTTCGAGCTGACTGTCCACGGCCGGCGAGTCCACGGGGACTTCGGTAAAGAGGGAATTCTGCGACGAGTAGGGCTGAAGCTTTCGCGTGTCGATGATGATCGTCGCCTGCGCGGTGTAGGTCGATCGGACCACCACGAGATAAGCGGCACCCAAGGCGAGGGTGATCAGCATCGTGACCAGGAAGATCGGATACTGGCGACGAACGAAACCGAGGGCAGCCGCAAACATCTGATCGGGCGACACGTAGTCCGCGCGTTCGATCTCGCGTTCCTCGGGCTTCAAGAGCTGGAGCATTTTGGGATCATTGTGATGCGGCAAGCCAAAACGGCCGCCTGTTTCGCAAGCAGTCGCTCACTCCGGCCTGAGCCGGTATGTAGCCAATGCCGGATTTACCCGGCATTGCTCTCACGGACTCACTGAACTCGAAACGACGCCGGAATTCGAGAACGTACTGCCCAGGCCGGTCACACTCGACGTGTAGCTGAACAGCGGCGTGTTGGTGCCGCTTCCGCCGATCGGCTGCGGGCCGCCGCCCCCACCACCGCCGAACTGCAGCGGATTGGTTTGACCTCCGCCAGCGCCACCGCCACCACCGCCGCCGCCTGCGGCTCCGATCGGTCGGTCGCCAGCGCCGGCGGCGAAGGCCAGAACGACGTCCTGGTCCTTGGTGTTGAGAATCGCCTGTTGGATTTCTGTCGCAAGACCGGGGTTGGTTCGGACGATGACCTTGGCAGCCTGCGCCAGGCCGGCGCCGATGGCCGCCTTCTGGTCCTTGTTGGCGTTCGCGATCAAGTTGATGATCGGCTGAAGCGTGGCGGGGTCACCCGAGACCAGGTCGCGAACGGAGCTGACGAGTTCGGCGCCGCCGCTGGGATTCTTGGCAAGAAGCTCTGCCGGGTTGCTCAGGAATTGAGCTGTGGCTTGAGGCGAACGCTGGGCCAACGCTGGTGTCGGGGCCTGAGCGGCTACGCACAATGCGAGAATCGCAAACGCAGCGACGCCCGTGATTTGTTGTTTAAAAGCGATTTGGAACATACCATGAACCCTTCCAAAAATATAACGATATCTTAACCGCATAGCCCCCCAACATCAACGTCAGTCGGGGCTTTCCGAACTTTGGTTCACTTCAAAGTTAACCGCCTCAGCCTGCTCTACCGTTGGCTTCTGTGTCTGCGCGAGAGCGGCACCAAGCAGAACAATCACGGTCCCGGCGTAGGCAGGGATTTGCAGTGAAAAATCAATGAGGGAGTGCAACACGGCGACCGTTGAGACGGCCAGGGCGGCGCGCGGCAGCGTACGGGAGCGTCGAGGATCGAGGCAGGCGCGCAGCAGCACCGCCATCGCGCCGATCCAGGCCAGGACGACGATGCCCGCCAAGACTAGGCCGCCCTCTGCGGCAATCTCAAGGGCGACGTTATGGGCCCGATCCCACACACCCCAGCCTGAAATCTGGCTGCTCCGATAGGCGGCGAAGCTCCAGCGGAACGAGCCCAAACCGCTCCCGAGCCATGGAAAATCCGAAATCATGCGCAGGACCGAGGCCACGACGCTGGCCCGTCCACCGCCGGTTGTGCCTTCGGTTTCCAACCGTTCGCCCAAACCGCTATCGAAGATTTGGTAGATCGCCAGGATGACGACGACGGCAGCGCCGAAGGCCAGCCATTTGCGAAGCCTGGGCGACATCTCCGATCTGAAATTCAGCCCAAAGGCCACGAGCAGGCCGACAAAGCTGCACGCCACCCCGGCACGCGAACCGGTCAGGACCAGTGCCAGCAAGCAAACGCAAAAAAAGCTGCCCGGCACCGCAAGTACACGCCAATTCACGCGGGTGGTCGGTGGGCGGCGGCGTTTGCCGGGACGGCGCTTCCTGCGCAGATTGAGGCGCCGGAACGCGAGCAGTAGCCACACAATGGCAATCGACCCGAAATAGACCGCCGCCGCATTGCGGTTCGTGAACGTTCCGGTGAGATTGCCGACATAGGCGATCTTCTCGTGCCATAGCACGAGGTTGGGTTCGAGCGCGTAGGAGCAAATCGCGTAAACCGCATAGAGGCCACCGGACCAAGCGATCGTGCGGAACAGACGGCGCGAGAGCGTTTCGTCGCCGCCGCAGATGTAGCCTCCCGTGAACAGCAGCAGATTCAGAAGCGGCGCGCCGATCGCGAGATAAGGCTGTCCCTTGGCGATCGACGCGCTGGCCTCCAGCGGCATTCCCAGAATCTGGCTGGCCAGGGCCCAGATTGGATGGGCCAGGGAATCGGACGGCGCTCGAACCACGACCTGAAGGTGGAGGATGGTCGCATAGCTCGCGACGCCGACGGCAATGATGGCTGCGAGAAACAGCGGTGAAGCGATGGCCGGCGGCCGCAGCGCAAGCCCGACCACCGCTATGCCCACCAGGCCGCACCAAAGGGAAATGGCGACGGAGGACACCGATGCAAACGGGAAAGGCAAAATGGCCACGACCGCGAACAGCAGCGCAGCAAACGCATCCGAAATCTGCCGCGGCTTGAGGACGACCATCGCCGTCTCCAAGACGACGATGTATCGCCGGTCGCTCCGCACGCGGATCAGGGACCCGTTACGACCAGATTCCGAAGCGCCGCACCATTGTAGGCTGCAACTATCGGATCGTTGACCGTTGCGGTGACCAGCCTGATGTACGTCATCAGCTTCGCCGATTCCACCGCTGGAGCATTCGACGTATACAGAACGTCCTTGTTCCGGATCAGCACCTTCGTCGCCAGGAAGTACGTCGACGGGTCGCGCATATTGAAATTATACACGATCGGGATGATCGGCGTCGTGAAACGGCTCACGTCGACGCCCATCATCGCGGCAATCTCGCGCCGCTCACCGCGATAGAGGAAGATCGCTCCGGGATCAGCCAGCGTATCGTTCAGGCCGCCTGCCTTACCCACGGCCTCGGCCACCGAAATTCGCCAAGCATCGAAATTGAACTGCCCCTGCTGGCCGGTTGCACCGAAGGCAACAAAGGTCTGCGGCTCACGGTAGACGTAAACCGTATCGTTCGGATGGACCCAGATATTGTTCGACGGCTCGTACACCAGCGACCCAAATGGCACCGTCGCCTGCTTGCCGTTGCGCTCGAGCATGACCCAAGTGTCGAAGCCTTGTCCCTTGGGGCCACCGGCACGAGTGATCGCATCGAGCAAGCGCTCGCCAGCAGCGTTTGCGGGATAGCGAACCGGATTGTTCACTTCGCCGAGAACGCTGATGAGCGACGTCCGCTGATCGATGAGGGCGACCACTGCCTGCGGCTCGATCGCGCGATTCTTCAGCGCATCCGCAATCGCCTGCTGGACTTCGGAAGGCGTCCGCCCTTGCGCGCGGACAGCGCCGGCGTAAGGAACCGAAATATTGCCGTTGTGGTCTACCGTCTGATTAGGCAGAGCAATGAAGTTGCCGGGTCGAACACCCGCTTCAACCGGGATGAACAGGCCGCCTGCGGCTGCCTCAAAGATGGTCACGCTGACGACGTCGCCGACGCCAAATCTGATTTCGCGGGGGGGCTGACGATCGGGATAGGTAACCGTCAGCTTGCCGGTATTGCGCGCCAGCACGGACACGACGTCTGAATTGACGCGGACCAGCGCATACGGAAGGCTGTTTTCATCGACCGGCGTCTCGCTTTTTACAGCTTGGCTGGACGGCCCCGACGTCGGCAAATAGCTGCACCCGGCCAAGGCAATCGTGGCGCTAAGGGCTATTCCGGCAAAAAACTTGATTTTAAAAAAAGTCCCCATGCTTTCGGAACTATCATGGGCTCAGCGCAATCTCTAAGCGAATCTACGTTGGGTCCGATTTTTGGGCCACGGTAGTTGCTGATCTGCAACGATCTTGCGAGGGTTTAACCGGCATTTAACCAAGCTTCGCAGACCAGCGCAATTTTGATCGCTGGCTACGAAGGCATCGTTACGGCGGGAAGGCGGACAGGCGGCGGATTTGGCGAACCTCACCCCGGTGATAGAGAATCACCGGCTCGAGCCGGAACCGGCGTAGCCGCCCTTCGATTGAGAGCTATTGGAGTTTCCGAACGGGCTTGTGAACGGGCTGCCAAATCCGGTGCTGACGCCCTGGTTGGTTCTCACCGCCGAATTCGGCCCCCCCGAGACCGCCGATCCGCTCTGGCGTTGCTGCGTCACGGTCTGGGTCGGGGTTTGCGATACGCCCTGTGCCATTGCGCCCCCTCCGGACAGCAACAACAGAGTCAGCACGGCTGTTCCGTGTCTCATGAAATACTCCTTCCAATTTCCCGGATCGTTGCAACGACAGGGAATTGTCTCACGCCGCCGCGACGGCGAGAAATTCCGGCCGGCATTGCGTTAGCTGCCAAAAGTGTTCGAAAACAGCAAATGGACCGGCGCGCTCAGTATAGGTGTGATGGACGTGACGCGCCAGATCCCCTTGGGGACCGACGTAGACAACCGCCTTTTCCCCGAAATTAGTCAGGCAGGCGACCCCATAGGGTGTTCTGCTGTCGCGCTCCATCGGAACTGGATAGACGAACTCGGCCAGCGCCGCCTCGACCTTCGTCCCGATCATGGTCTGGAATATCTCCTTTTGATCTGTGACGACGGCATGAAGCGCATCGATGGATCTCGCGGGATCGTCGTCGGTCGCAGCGAGCATCGCTGCTGCTCCACCCGGCGATCCCGACGTCCAATCGAGAACCGCACCAAGGTACCGTGGCGGACGGTCCAACCGGACGACCCCATACGCAGCATGAGCCAGTCCCATTCCCCCGCCCGTCACAACCCATTTCCCCTTCGAAATCATGCTGCCGACCGTGCCAATCTTGCGGATGACCTGCCCTGTCGGCGAGGCTCCGAGATTCGGGGAGTCCGGACGGTCGAAGTCGTCGAAGAAGGCTTTGGCGGGGCGGCTCAACGAGGCGCCGTCTGAAACCTTCGCGCCGAATAAAGTCAGTCTCGCGATAGTCGAATTCCAGCTGCCGCTTACGCCGCTGCCCAGTCTGGCGAGCTTCAATCTCGCGGGCATTTCGCAATCGATCGTCTTGAGAGCCTTTCCATTGAGCGACACCGCGAGTCCACCGGCGCCCTGAATCAAGCAAACGGTAAACCGCATCAGCGGCGGCACGACGCCGAGCCGAACTTCGCTCGAGGTACCCTTGCTCACGACGGTCACATAGAGAACCCTCTCGCGCTGCCGGATCTCGACATAGTTGTCCGGATCGGCGTACTCGCACCATAGCGAGCCCGCCCCCACAAATCTCGGCGCATCGGCCGTAATGAGGATCGAACGTTCGACATGCGAGAGATAGCCCTCGGCGTCGGCCAGCAGGACGTCGTCGGCCTTGCGCGATGTCGCGCAAAACGTCGACCGCCAGCCACGTTGCTCCAGCTGAGGCGAATGGAGCTCGAATGTGGCGTCGAACCGCGCTTGCGTCGTCACTCGCAGCGCAAGACTCGCAAACCCGTCGTCGGGGGCTACCGAGCGAACTTGTTCCCACCACGGCTTGTCGCTCTGCATCAATTGAATCGGGACGGCGACTGGCGGGATGGCCGATCCGTCCGACTTCAGCGGCAGGATGCAGAGCTCTACCTTGGTCACCCCGCCCGCGTCGCGATTTGCCGACCGCAAGGCAATGGATCCCGTGAGCAGCTCGCCGCGCTTGACTGCGAAGTGCCGGTTGGCAGCCATCACAACGTAGAACTGGCCGGCGCCGTCTCCTCGCAGTTGCAGGCGACCGGACGTCGCGTTGAGCTTGGTGAAGGTGACGACCTGGCCGGCCATCGGCGTAACCTGCCATCCCGACGGAAGTGCTGCTTCCGCCGAAAAGCCGGCGTCCTCAACGCCGTTCAGAGCTGCTTCCTCGATCATGATGCCGGCCGGATCGCCGAATACCTCATGATCCATGTAGCGCAGACTGCCACGAAGGACGCGCGTGTGCAGGTCCGATGCCGTTCGCTCGAGAAAGTTGAGATCTGCAAGCGGCGTCGGGGTCTGCTCGGCGGCGCCGGCCTGGCTGTAAAACAGCGCAAATAAAGCAGAGCCTAAAATCTCCCTGCGTGTAGGCATCTCTCAGGCTCCAGATGGTGGCACTCGATACTGGCAGACCGGCTCCCCCTCGGCAAGATTTGCGCGGCACAGCGCGGTCGGACGCGTTCGCGCTTTCCGGATCGATCGCGAATTGCGTCCCAGCGCGGCCGGCAGGCTTCACTGCCTCCGCCCTCCCCTCAGGAAGGCGCGCCACTGCTCCCTCTACAGATGCAGCATGAAAGTGTCGTGGGTGTGGGTGTAGCCCATAGCTTCCGCGATCGAGTGAATGTCGAGATGCACATCCTGCGCAATCGAATTCGTGTACCAATCAAGCTGCACCTCGTGGAATGGCAGCGGGGTGTGGCCATCATACGGGCTTGCGCTGCCGGCGGCCGCGGACGGATGGAAAACAAATCCGTCGCCGACCTGGCTCACTGTGGCGGCTTGATTCGGCATCGACAGCGTCTGCGGAGCGACGTTCGTCGCGGGAGGGTCGATGACAAATGTGCCGCCGTGTCCGTCACTGGACAGGGCGAACGTCATTCGCGTGTAGTCGCCCGTCAGATTGAGATGCGCAGTATGGTTTTGCGCGTCGGTGACCGTCAGCACGCCGCCCGAGGTATTTCCGATATACGAAACCCGGGTGCCGGCGCTGAACGCGATATCCCTCAGGTCGAGGATATCCGAGGCGGTCGGGTCGCCGTTGCCCGAAAGGCCCAGGATATTTCCGGTGAACTTGCTGGACTGATCCAGGATCAGCATGCCCGTGTTCTTGCTGAATGTGATCGCGCCCGTCGCGGCGCCGGCGAGCTCGAGGCTGCCTCCGGCATCGATCGTAAGCTGCAGGCTGACGCTGGTCGCGACCGTGCCGGCCTTCGGGCCGATCATACCGTCGCCGTTCAGATCCTGATGCATCGTCGTCTCCAGCGCGAGCAGCGACGTGCTCGAGCCGGAGACCGAGCCGGCAACGGTCGACAGGAAGTTGCCGTTCGCATCGGTGGCCACGACAGTATACAGGCCGGTGCCGGCATCCTTCCACGCGACATCGTACCCGGTCGACGTCTTTTCGGCACCGCTGAAATTGTAGCTGGGGAATTGCTCCAAGCTGACTGCGGCGCCCGCCAGTTTGAACACGACATCGGTGCTGCCTGTGACAAAGTGGAGGCTGTTTCCAACCTGCTCGAGGATCGTGCTGCCCGACGTCTCGATGATCTTGACGGGCAGGCCGATCGTGCCGTCGCCGTTCAGATCCTGATGCATCGTCGACTCCAGCGATCGAAGCGCATCGCTTGGACCGGAGACCGAGCCGGCGATGGTCGACAGGAAGTTGCCGTTCGCATCGGTGGCCACGACCGTGTAAAGGCCAGTGCCGGCATCCTTCCAGGCGAGGTCGTAGCCGGCCGCCGTCTTCTCGGCGCCGATGAAATTGTAGCTGGGAAACTGATCCGTGCTAACCGCGGCACCCGCCAGTTTGAATACGACGTCGGTGCTGCCTGTGACGAAGTGGAGGTTGCTTCCGACCTGCTCCAGGATCGTGCTTCCCGCGCTTTCGATGACCTTGGTCTGGAGAACATTGGATTGCACGCTCGTGTTGCCGGCTGCGTCAGTCGCAGTCACCGAGAACGAGTGGGGGCCGGAGGAAAGCGATCCGACGTTGATGCTCCAAGTGCCGTCGCTCTTGGCCTTTCCGGAGCCGATCAGGGTGGTGCCGTCGTAGAGCGCGATGGTCGCGCCGGCTTCGGCAGTACCGGAAACCGCGGATTGGGCCAGCGTAAACGTCACAACGACAGGCTGGGCTGGAGCCACGGTGTCGATCGTCACGGTAAGCGACGTAGAGGCAGAGCTGACGTTGCCAGCAGCGTCCATCGCCTTGGCTGTGAACGAGTGGTTGCCATCGCTCAATGTTGCCGTCGCGAAAGACCAGGCGCCGGTCTTGTCAGCAACCACCGTGCCGACCTGCGTCGTTCCGTCGAAGATCTGGACCGTGCTGCTGGCCTCTGCGGTGCCGCTCAGCGTAATGTGGTTCTGGTTAGTGATGCCGTCGCCGACCGTTGCACTGTCCGGCGTGAATGAAGCAATGCTCGGGGCCGTGGGCGCGGTGGTGTCGACCGTCACCGTGAGTGCGGTCGACGTCGTGACGTTGCCGCTCTGATCCGTCGTCGTCGCGGTGAAGGGATGAACCCCGTCGGTCAGATTTGCCGCGACGAACGACCATTTTCCGGTGCTGTCGGTCACCGCCGTGCCAAGCTTGGTCGAGCCGTCGAAGATCTGGACCGTCGTACCGACGGCGGCCGAACCCGTCAGGGTAATCTGCTTCGCGTTGGTGATGCCGTCGCCGGTGATGTTGCTGTCGGGCGAGAACGAGTTGATCTGAACGACAGGCGGTTTGGCGGAATAGGCGCGGATATAGTCGATGAGCATGTCGCCGCCGACCGGCGCACTGGGGTCGGTGATGGCCGGCCCGTACAGCGCCAGGTCGGCGATCATATACATTGGGGTGTGCATGTCGGATGGAGTGGCAATCTGGAAGGTCTTCACTCCGTCGACGTACCAGGTAATCGTATCGGCCTCCCAATCCATGCCGTAGGTGTGGAATCCAGACGCCATTGTCGGGATGGAGACTCCGTCCTGCTGGAGCTGCATGCTGCCCGTCGCAGAACTGTGCGATGTCATGTAGTCGATCGTCGGGTTGTTGCCGAGCGACTCCATGATATCCAGCTCTTGAGCCGGCACGGTCCCGAGCAGCGCGTTGTTCGTGGGCAGCAGCCAGAATGCGGGCCAGAGCCCCTGGCCAGCAGGTAGCTCGGCCCTCATCTCGAAGTAGCCGTAGAGCTGCGAGAAGGAGTGATAGGTTGTGATCATGCCCGACGTGTACTGGGCATTGTTGATGTAGGGCTGGATCGCGGGAGCTGCGGGGCCCGCATGAAGATCGAGGATGCCGTTGCTCACGGTCCACGGCGTCACCGAACTCGTCGGTGCATAATTGCTGTTGATGTACCAGTTGACCTCCTGGTTGCCACTAATGTTGATGCCGTTGGCAGCCGCCCACCAATAGGTCGAATCCCAGGTGCCGCTCGTACCGTTCCACAGGCTGAGCGAGTTGAAATCGTCCGAAAACGTGAGTGTGGCCGTTCCAGCGAGATTTTTCGGATCGATCGACATAGCGCTCTCCTCAGCTGGGAAATTGCTATGGCATCGCCGGTTCTCCTGAATTTAATGGCCGGATACGAGTTGTTTTGGTAATTAAGGTGCCCCTGCGAGTACCGCTAAAATTAGACGTATCGGCAGCAATGGTTCTTGACCGGCGCTGGCGGGCGCATTTCAGCAAGGTTAATTCGACGCGAACCTGAAGAACGGGACAGCGGCTGCCTCTCCACATTCGACAGCGGCATCCGGGTCCGCAGTTGCACACATCTCCATCGCAGATGAAGCGGCCTATCCACGAATCGACGCGAACGTTGGATGTCGGACGGGTTCTCATCTCTCGGGCTGAGATGATCCAGTGCTGACGCGAGCCCGGACCTGTCCTGACCTGCTCTCACGCCGCATGCGTGTGGTACCCGACCCAACGTGGGAAACTCGGGATTGCGATAGTCGGTACGACCCGTGGCACAAGCGAGATTTCCCTGCACTTTGCCCGGGCAAACGAAAGAGACTTTTCCGACCCCCGTAAGATTGCGTGGTCCAACAGCGCATCGCCTGGTTGCTTTGCCCGTAGATTTTCGGGTGCTCGAACGGCACTTCCCTGAAGAGGGAGACGCAATGGACCTTAACGCGGCAGAGAATTAATGCATATTTGGTCAGACCAGCATCCCGGGCATTGCAGCGTTGTCCCGCTTGGGAACCCTTCGCATCTTCATCATTAATATGCTCGTTCGGTTACAACCGACCGTCGTATTGGTAGGAAGTATTGCAACGGCGCCCGGCTCGGCTTCGGACACCGGAGACCACAATATTGCAAGGCCCTGCGGCGGCCGTGAAGCATTCGGATTTCAGTAGGCAAGGGTTCATTTATGTCGGGGGGATTTTCCTACGATCTGACTGGAAGGCGGGTCTTCGTAGCCGGCCATCGCGGAATGGTGGGCTCGGCCATCATGCGCCGCCTCGCGTCCGAGAGCTGCACCCTCCTTTATGCCGATCGCGGAGAGCTCGACCTTGCGAAGGAGCAACCGACATTGCGGTGGCTCGAGGTAAATCGTCCGGACGTCGTGGTCCATGCCGCCGCCAAGGTCGGCGGCATTGCCGCCAACAGTAATTTCCCCGTCGATTTTCTCTGCGACAATCTCGCGGTCGAGCTCAACGTGATCCGCGCAAGTCATGCAATCGGCGTTGGGCGCCTGCTGTTTCTCGGTTCGTCCTGCATGTACCCCAAGCACGCCAGGCAGCCGATCGCGGAAACCGAATTGCTGACGGGGCCGCTCGAGCCGACCAACGAATGGTACGCAATCGCCAAGATTGCCGGCCTCAAGATCTGTCAGGCACACCGGCGGCAACATGGTGACGATTTCATATCGGTCATGCCGACCAACCTCTATGGCCGCGGCGACAATTATCATCCAGCGCACAGTCACGTGCCGGCGGCGCTGATACGACGCTTCCACGAGGCCAAGCTGGCAGGAACCCGGACCGTATCCGTCTGGGGCACGGGTAGCCCGCTTCGCGAGTTTCTAAATGTCGACGACTTCGCCGATGCGTGCGTCTTTCTCTTGAAGAACTACTCGAATGAACTGCCCATCAATGTCGGCAGTGGTGACGAAGTCTCTATCGCCGATTTTGCCGCCATGGTAGCGGAGGTCGTGGGCTATACGGGCAAGTTGGTTTTTGATACGTCCAAGCCGGACGGCACGCCCCGCAAGCTCCTCGACAGTTCGCGGATTCGCCGACTGGGCTGGCGTTCGACTACCCCGCTACCGATCGGGCTGGCGGGAGCATATGAGGACTTTCTGAAGGGCTACGGTCGTCATTTGGAATGCAATTCCGGCGACTGACGAGATCAACGCTTTTTCGAGACGTGAATTTTCGATTCCAGTTTTAGAAGTTGGACTGTACTTGATGCGTGTTCTGTTGGTCGGAATCAACTATGCGCCCGATTTGATCGGCGTCGCAAAATACAACACGGAGCTCTGCGAAAGCCTTGTGGCCGACGGGCACGAGGTCCGTGTGATCACTGCGCCGCCCTACTATCCCGCCTGGCGAATCCCGACCGGCTTCGACAGTCGCTATTTCAGGACTCGAAACGCCAACGGTGTCGAGATCACCCGCACCCCGATATACGTGCCGCGGAAGCCGACGGGGGCGAAAAGGCTGCTGCACCATGCCTCGTTTGCGTTGACGAGCGCACTGCCGATGCTGACGAAGGCGCTCGAATGGCGGCCCGACGTCATGCTGTCCACCGCTCCCTCCCTGATGTCGTCCGCGCTCGTCTCGTTCGTCGCGCGGCGGATCGGTGTGAAGTCCTGGCTCCATGTGCAGGATTTCGAGGTTGATGCCGCCTTTGATCTCGGACTGCTTCGAAACGGCGCGCTTCGCAGCCTGATGCTCGGGGCCGAATCTCGCATCCTTCGGTCGTTCGACCGGGTATCTTCGATTTCACCGCAGATGGTCGACCGGCTGTTGGCCAAGGGCGTTGCTGCGGAGCGGACCGTCGAGATCAGAAACTGGATCGACACGAGCGCCATCTTTCCTCGGTCGCGGCAGACCAGGTATCGGCGTGAATTCGGCATTGGCGAAAGCGATGTCGTCGGACTCTATTCGGGCACGATGTCGAACAAGCAGGGCCTCGATCTCGTGATCGAAGCCGCGTCCATCCTGCAAGAAAGTCATCCGGAAATTCATTTCATCCTCGCCGGAGAAGGGCCTGACAGGGCGAGGTTGCTCGATATGGCGGCCGGCCGTTCCAATGTTCATTTCCTCGGACTGCAACCCAACGAGAGCTTCAACGAGCTAATGGCGACGGCGGACATGCATCTCATTCCGCAGAAGGCAGAGGCGGCTGATCTGGTCCTGCCATCCAAGCTTGGGGCCGTGTTCGGCTCCGCCCGTCCGGTGATCGCGATGGCGACCGAAGGAACGGGGTTGGCCGAGGAGGTCAAGGGTGCCGGGATGGTCGTTTCCCCCGGCGACACGCGTGCTCTCGCCGATGCGATCTGCGCGCTTGCCCAGGATCAGGCGCTCTGCGCGGCGTTCGGCACCGAAGGACGGAAGCGCTCGCTCGAGCGTTGGGATCGTCGGGCCATCGTCGGGCGCTGGGCGCTTGAGATGAGCGCGATGCGACATGCACCGTCCGCGTCCGAAACGCAGGTGGCGATGACCGCCGGCGGGCCCGACGCCATCGCGGTGAAGGACTCCATCCGCCTGCCTTGACGGCATTGCGACAACAAGCACCAGACGGCGTTCCGGGCTGCGGTCACTCGTGACGCGGATAATATCTGAAGCCGTGTTGCTTGATCAGTTCATCTCGCTTCGCTGCGGCCAGATCTTCCTGCACCATCTCGCGCACCAGGCTCTCGAACGAGGTCTTGGGCCACCAGCCAAGCTTCTCCTTCGCCTTGGAGGGATCGCCCAGGAGGGTCGCGACCTCCGAGGGACGGAAATAGCGCGGGTCGACGGACACGATGCACTTGCCTGTGGCAGCATCATAGCCCTTCTCGTCGACGCCCGTTCCTTCCCAGCGGATCCGCATCCCCACTTCGCCCGCGGCAACCTCGACGAAATGGCGAACCGAGTGCTGCACACCGGTCGCGATGACGAAGTCCCCCGGCGTATCCTGCTGCAGCATCAGCCATTGCATTTCGACATAGTCACGCGCATGCCCCCAGTCGCGGAGCGCGTCAAGATTGCCCAGATAAAGACGCTCCTGAAGGCCGAGGTGGATGCGGGCCAAGGCGCGGGTGATCTTTCGGGTGACAAAGGTTTCGCCCCGCACCGGAGACTCGTGATTGAACAGAATTCCGTTGCAGGCATAGATTCCGTACGCCTCACGATAATTCACCGTGATCCAGTAGGCGTAGAGCTTCGCAACGGCGTAAGGCGACCGCGGATAGAACGGAGTGGTCTCCTTCTGCGGGACTTCCTGCACCAGGCCATACAGTTCCGAGGTCGAGGCCTGGTAGAATTTGGACTTCTTCTCGAGCCCCACGATCCGAATCGCCTCGAGGAGTCGCAGTGTGCCGAGAGCGTCCGAATTCGCGGTATATTCCGGCTCTTCGAACGAAACCGCCACGTGACTTTGGGCGGCGAGATTGTAGATCTCGTCCGGCTGTACCTGGCCGACGATCCTGATCAGGCTGGAAGAGTCGGTCAAATCACCATAGTGCAGCCGGAACGAAGGATCCGGCTCGTGTGGATCGAGGTAGAGATGATCAATGCGGTCGGTGTTGAAAAGCGAGGTCCGTCGCTTGTTGCCATGGACCTCATAGCCCTTCGTTCGGCCAGATACGCCCCGTCTTGACCGGTTACGCCGGTTATTAATACTCTTTTTTTCGTCATATGGCCTACTCAAAATATGATCCTCATATGTAGCCAAAATCGCCTTGCATGCGCAGTGCGCAGGTCGATCAGGGCGGCAATTATTGCAGCGTAAGATTAATCCTCCGGCGCGTACGTGCCGTGTCGGAAGCCGCCCCTAGACGGCACATCTGCAGACCCGACGTGAACGGGTTGCGCGATCGACCATTGCCTGTTCTGCACCCCGCGATAGGATCACGCCGCTGCAACGATGACGGCAGCAGGGAGGGTCACCATGCGCGCCGAACAGGAATTCAAGCGAGCCGCCCTCGCATTCTCGCTGGTGGCTCTCCTGCTTTTGCCAACCGAGACATCAGCCGTCACCGTTGAGGTGGCGAGGAAATGCAATGCGCTCGTTGCGAAGAGCTTTCCACCACGTCAGCCCGGCAATCCGGCGGCGGGCAGCGCCAAAGGCAATGGACAGGCCGAACGCGACTATTTCAAGAAATGCGTCGACAATGGAGGCAACGCGGACGACGCCGCCGACAAGGACAAGAAATGATCGGATCTATGTCGGCATCGCATCGAGGCAGTCTTGCACGACTGCCAGGGCCATTCACGCGCCGACATGGTCGAGACGATCCCGCGAGTTCATAGCGTCGATGATCCGATCGATCGGCGAGATCGACGGTATCCCCCGATCAAGCCACCCGAGACGGCCAGGGCAAGTTGGCCTCCGTTGTTCGCGCCCGCTCTCGTTCGGCCGACCGCAGCAGGTTGCCGGTGTTTCGGACCACCAAACCAAGTCGTTGATAGCGTTGTGGCGCGACGTTCGCCTCCAGAAACAAAAACCCGGCAATCTATTCAGATTGCCGGGTTTTTGTACCGAAAAGCGGAGGCGCGCCATGACGATAATATTCGGTCTCGCCGATCCCGATGACCGCGACCCGGCCCCGCAGTGTCCACTCCTCTCCCGCGCGCATTGTCACGGCTTGGTATCCTTTCCCGCTGGCCGGCCCCCGAAAGCTCTGCCCGCCGCGAGCTGCGCGATGCGTGCGTCGTCATAGCCGAGGAGTTCGCGCAGCACGTCCTCGGTGTGCTGGCCGACCGCCGGCGCCGCGACGGGATCGACGATCGGCGTCCGCGAATAGCGAATCGGCAGGTTCACATTCGGCACCCAGCCGATCGTCTCATGCGGAATCCTCGTGACGATCCCGCGCTCCCGCGCCTCGGGCGAACGGATCGCCTCGCCGACGCTGCGCAGCCGGCCGCAGGGCACGCCGGCCGCCCGCATCCGCGACTGCCAGTGTGACCAGGGCCGCCGGGCAAAGGCATCGCCGAGGATCGCGAACAACTCCTCACGCCGGCGGATCCGGTCAGGACCCGTCGCGTAGATCCCGGCTGCGGCGAGATCCTCCCGCTCGAGTACTTGCGCCATCAAGCGCTGGAATATCTTGTCATTGCCGCAATTAATATAGAACGAGCAATCGCTGGCCAGGAACACGCCCGACGGACAGGTGTCGGGACTGGTATTGCCGCTCCGCTTTGGATCGGCATTGTTGAACAGCGACTGCATGGTCGCGTACCCGGTCATCAGGACGGCATTCTCGAACAATGATACTTCGATGGCCTGGCCGAGGCCACTGCGCTCGCGCGCAAGCAGCGCGCCCAGGATCGCATTGCTCGCCATCATCGCGGTGCTGATGTCCATCACCGGCGACAAGGCCCGCACGCCCTCGCGGTCGGCGTAGCCGTTCATCGAGACGAAGCCGCTCTCGACCTGTGCGATCGGGTCGAAGCCGAGCCGGTCGGCAAACGGCCCGTCGCGGCCATAGGCCGACACCGCGCAATAGATGATCTCGGGCCTCAGCTTGCGGCAGCTCGCATAGTCGAGCCCGAGCCGAGCCATCACGCCGGCCGAGAAGTTCTCGACGACGACATCCGCCGTCGCGATCAGCTCGCGCGCGACCTGCAACCCCTCCGGGGATTTGAGATCGAGGGCGACACTGCGCTTGTTGCGGTTGGCCCACAGAAACGGAGCGCCGTGCCTGAGGTCCGGATGCACCGGAGGATACCGGCGCAGATCGTCGCCGCGGCCGGGCGCCTCGACCTTGATCACCTCAGCACCCATGTCGGCCAGGATCATGGTCGCGAACGGGCCCGCGATGAAGTGCGAGAGATCGACCACCCGGATTCCGTCAAGCGCCCTCGGCGCGCCGGCCGGACGAGGCGTGTGCTCAGGGAATTCGGCTTCAAGCTGATCCAGCATGTGAGGCATCCGTTCGTCTTGAGAGGGTTGATCCGGGTTCGCGGGCCGTCGTCGTCAATTGCCGGTCGGCGGAGCGACAATTCAGAGATCGAGCACGAGCATGCGGGATTTGGCGCCTGAGCAACAGATCATGACGCTCCTGTTCGTCGCCTGCTCCTCCTCGCTCAGGAACTGATCGCGATGATCCGGCTTGCCTTCGAGCACGCGCGTCTCGCACGTACCGCAGACCCCTTCGGTGCAGGCGTAGTTGGCGGCGATCCCGGCATCCAGCAGCGCATCGAGGATCGTCCTGCCGGGCTCGACCGTAATCGTGCGGTTGCTCCGCGCGAGCCTGACCACGAAGCCGCCCTCGGTGGCCGGCGCTTCCCGCGCCTTGAAATACTCGACATGCACGCGATCGGCGGGGCGATCCGCCGTGGCCGCCTCGAATGCCGCGAGCATGGGCAACGGCCCGCAACAATAGAGATGCGCGCGTGCCGGCGCGGCCCTGACGATGGCCGCGAGATCGAACACCCGTCCCGCTCGCTCGTCGTCGAAATCGACGTGTAGGCCGGCATCGGATCGAAACGTGCCGAGTTCGTCGAGAAACGCGGCCGCGGCGCGCGTTCGCGCGGCGTAGAACAGCTCCCAGCAACGTCCGAGCGCCACCAAGCGCCGGATCATCGACAGCAATGGCGTGATGCCGATGCCCCCGGCGATCAGGACCGAATGCTCGGCCTGTTCGCAAAGCGCGAAGTTATTGCGTGGGAGCGAGATGGTCATGATCTCCCCGACCTTGACGGTGTCGTGAACGAAGCGGGAGCCGCCACGGCTCTCGGCATCTCTATTGACCGCGATGACATAGCGATGCCGCTCGCGCTGATCGTTGACCAGCGAGTAGCTGCGGACCATGCCGTTCGGCAGGTGCAGGTCGATATGGCTGCCCGCCGTGAACGGCGCCAGTTCGCCGCCCGTCCGCGCCACCAGCTCGTAGGAATTGATCCGTTCAGCCTCGTAGCTGATGCGCTTGACCAGCACCTGCTGCGTGCCGGCCATATGGTTAGATGCGCTCACAGCTCGTACCCGAAATCGGCGCCGAGCTGCGCCCGCATGAAGGGCGCACCGACGTCGACCCAGGAGTCCTCCGGCGGCAGCCGCAGCGACACCGCGCGCACCATGAATACGTCGGGATCCGACACGCCCCTCGGCCTGATCGCGTGATCGCGATAGGCACCGAGCGCCTCGAGAATGAAACGCCGCGTCATCGCGATGCCGGTATCGCTCGAGCAGAGCGTCTCCCTGGTGCGATCGAAGATCGGTGAAACGCCGCTCTGACAGGCGCCGTCCTGCACCCAGAGCCCCGGCAGGCCGGAGAACCAGGTGGTGCGCTGCGCTTCGTAGTCGAACTGAAAGCCGTTCTGCGGATTGTATTTGGTCCAGTAGCCGGCATACGGCACCGTCACCGGGTGCTGCACCAGCGCATGGCGGCTGGCGTGGCCGCTTTCGCGGCCCTTGTGCCCTTCCGCGAACACCTGCCGTGTTTTCTCCAGCAACGGCTCCGACGGATGATAGGAGAACATGATGCAGAGCGTGTTCTCGTCATCGATCGGCACCCAGGCATGCCCACTCAGATCCGGGAACGGCGACAGCGGCGGCACCAGCGTGTAGAACGGCAGCAAGAACTGGTTGACCCGCCAGTACAGCGTGTTGGCATCGTAGTTGCGCCGCGCGGCAATGCTCATGCCGAAATCCTGCTTGATGCATTCGAAGGTAGGGCGCAGGTCGCGCTTCTGAATCCAGGCGCTGGTCGTGCCCTGGGCGTCGAGCCGCCCATGCAGCAGCGGCGCGTGCGCCGAGTCGATCTCGCCTTCCACCGCCTGCAGCCAGTTGCACTCCTGGACGCGGAGCGAGATGTGCACCTGTTCGGCCGGCACCAGATTCCATTCGAGGTTCGGCAGCGGCGGCAGCTCGGCGTGATCCGGGCCCATATAGGTCCAGATCATCCCGTTGCGCTCCCTGCAGGGATAGGCCTTGATCCGCACCCGCTCCTTGAGGCGGCTGCGCACTGGCTCCGCCGGCATATCCGTCACCGCCCCGGTGGCGTCGAACTTCCAGCCGTGATAGACGCAGCGCAGCCCGCAATCCTCGTTTCGTGCGAAGACCAGCGGCGCGCCGCGATGCGGGCAGGCCTGGTCGACCAGCCCGACGCGGCCCTCGGTGTCGCGGAAGGCGACCAGATCCTCGCCGAGCAACCGAATGCGCTTCGGTTGACCGTCCTTGTCGAGATCCGTCGACGGCAGGAACGGAATCCAGTACAGCCGGAAGAGATCGCCGAGCGGCGTGCCCTTGCTGACCCTCACAAGGCGTTCATTGTCTTCGTGCGAGAGCATGGGTTTGCCTCCTTCAATTGCGGGTGGCCGGTCCCGCCGCGCCGCCCAGCAGAACGGCCACGCGGTCGGAGAGCCCGAGATCCTGTGCGGTCCAAAGCGGATCGGATGCAGCGAGCGGCTGGCGTGGAATGGGAGGCTGCTTGCCCTCCTCCACCAGGCCGACGATCAATTCGATGCGGCGCCGCTCGAGCTCGCGTAAAGCGTCCTCGACGACGGCAGCCTCCGCCGCGCATCCCGTCAGTTCGGGATAGGCGAGCCGAACCCGCCACTGCCCCGGCTCGGTTTCGACCGCTTCGGCCTCAAGCAGATAGGGAATCGACAGCAGCTCACGCAGGTCCAAGTTCAACCTCCCTGCACGACGTCTTTCGCATCGCATATAATACGTATACGTACTACATAGCCGAGAAGCTGACAAGAGCCGAGCGCAATTGCATCGACCCGTGAACAAGACTGGACGGTGGTTCAGCGCAGGGTTGAGGGCGTCAGGCCAAGCTGCTAACGGCTAAGGCGAATTCGCAAAATCCCGGCTGGGACCGAACGAGACGGCATGGCAGTCGACAGGGCACCGAAGAGTGGTTCGGCCGCAGACATTGCGCGCGAATGGCAACTGGAAGGCGGCGTCGGATTTCTGCTGCGGCTGCTGGAGGCGCGCTACGACGGGCTCTATCAAAGCATGACGCGTCATAGCGACATCACGCCGCGGCAGTTCGGCGTGCTGATGGCGCTGTATCAGCTGGGTCCCCTCACTCCCTCCGTGCTGGCGGAGCGGATCAGCTGCGACCGCAACACGCTGAGCGAAATGCTGAAGCGGATGGTCGCGCGCCGGCTGGTCGCAAAGAAGGACAATCCGGACGACCGCCGCTCGCTTCAGGTGCAGATCACTGCCAAGGGTGAGGAAGCGCTACTGGCCGTGATCCCGGCAGCGGCCGAGCTGCAGAACATCATGCTGGCGCCCCTGCGCAAGGAAGACCGCGCGCATTTCCTGAAATGCCTGCTGGCGATCGCGAAGGCACCGCCGCCCGACGCACCGTCCGATCGTTGAGCCTCACTTAGGCCGCAGGCTTGCCAAACGTCCCCGCAGCAGCAAGCGCCGCGATGGCGTCGGGCGACAGTCCCAGAATCCGCGACAGCACGTCATCGCGCTGCGCGCCGATCCCGGGCACCTGACGACCGATCGGGGTATCGGCCCCGGACATCTGCCAAGGCGCGCTGACGCCGACGAAGTCACCGGCACCATCCGAAACCGTCCCGAATACACCCCGTTGACGCAGATGGGGATCGGTCAGCGCCGCACCCGGCGCACGGTATTTGGCGCAGGGAACGCCGGCGCGATCCAGCGCTGAGATGCATTCGGCGGCGGTGTGACGCTCCGTCCATTGCTCGATCACCTGCATCATGGCGGTCCAGTTGGCGCCGCGCGCCGGAATGGTCGCAAAGCGCGGATCGTTCACCAGCTCGTCCTGTCCTGTGACCTCACATAGCGCCGCAAAATTCCGCGGCGTCACCGGGGCGATCAAGATATCGCCATCGCGGGTGCGTACCGGCCCATAGGTCGGCCGCGGCGCGCTGATCGGGAATTGGGCTTCCTGGAGCTCATAGACCAGCAGGTTGAGCATGCAGTCCATCAACGCCACATCGACGCGCTGCCCCTTGCCGGTGCGCTCGCGCTGGACCATCGCGGTCTGAATCGCGGAATAGCCGAAGATGCCGCCAAGGATGTCGGCGACAAAGATCGCGCCTGCCGCCGGACGCTCCCGGTCGCCGGCATAGCGCGCCAGGGACTGATCAAATCCGCTCTCGGCATGCACGATCATCGCGTACGCCGCCCGCTCGGCGGCAGGGCCGGTCTGGCCATAGCCCGAGATCGAGCAATAGATCAGGCCTGGGTTGATCTGCCGTAGCGCGTCATAGCCGAGGCCAAGACGATCCATCACACCGGGGCGGAAATTCTCGACGAGAATATCCGTCTCCGCGACCATGCGATGCACGAGCCTGACGGCATCGGCATTCTTCAGGTCAAGCGCCAGGCTGCGCTTGCCGGCATTGAGCTGGCCGAAATAAGTACTGTGGCCTTCGCGCAGCGGCGTCCGCAGCCGCATGTCGTCGCCTTCCGGCGGCTCGATCTTGATGACCTCGGCGCCGACGTCGGCGAGCAGCCGCGCGCAATAGGGCCCCGCCACCATGATGGAAAAATCCAGCACCCGCACACCTGCGAGCGGTGCCCTGTCGCCATCCCTTTGCATCCGATCTCTCCTATCTCGGCAACCCGAGCGCGCGTTGCGCGATCAGGCTGCGCTGGATTTCGTTGGTGCCGATGCTGATCACCCACATCAGCGAATGCCGCAGGTTCTGCTCGAAGCGGCCATTGTCGATCGCACCCGGCATCTGCTCGGACAGCGCCGCGCGCATGCCGAGAATATCAAGCGCGGCCTCGCCGAAACGCTCCATCAACTCACCGGAGAACACCTTGCTGATCGCGCCATATTCCGGCGGCGTCACGCCGTCGGCGGCGAGGTCCGCGCAATGCATCATCAAGAGACGGCCGATCTCGATCTCGGACGCCAAGGTCGCCATCCTGTCGCGGACGATCGGGTCGCTGGCCAACGACTGTTCGCCCTCTCCGGCCATCACACGCGCGCGCAACTGCTCGAAGGCGTGCGCCACCTTCAGGACGATGCCGCCACCGACCAGCCCGCGCTCGAAGGCAAGCGCGCCGGTCAGCACCTTCCAGCCGCCATTGACCTCGCCGACCAGGTTCTCGGCGGGAATCCGCACGTTGTCGTAGAAGATGTTGGCAAACGTGCCGTCATACATGGTTGCGGACGGACGTATCGTGATGCCCGGTGCATCCATCGGAACGATGAACATGCTGATGCCGGCATGCGGCGGCCTTGCAGCCTTGTCGGTCCGCGCGGCGAGGAACATGTATTTGCCCCACCAGGTAGTGGTCCAGATCTTCTGGCCATTGATCACCCAATGGTCGCCGTCCCTGACGGCGCTGGTACGCAGCGCCGCAAGGTCGGAGCCTGCCTGCGGCTCGCTGTAACCCATGCCATGCATCGCTTCGCCGCGCAGGATCTCCGGTAGGTATTCTTGCTGCTGCTCCGGCGTACCGAACATCATCAGCGCATTGGCCTGGATCGCCGCGCCGATCCGCGGTGCCTCGCCCCGCTCCATCGTCTCCATGAAGGCGATCTGCTCCAATGGAGAGCGCCCCTGCCCGCCGAACTGCTCCGGCCATCCGAGGCCGATCCATCCGGTCTCGCCGATATCGCGGGCGAAGGGCGCATCGAACTCGCGCTTGGCGAACGGCCTCTGGTCGAACGCTTGCTTCGTATCGCCGCTCCAGTTTTGCGCGAGCCAGCGTTGAACCTGCTCGCGCAGCGCATTGCCGGCGGGCCCGAGGTCGTATTGCGGCAACCCGGCGCCACCCGCATCGAGCAGCCGTGCGGCCAGTCCGCGTTTTGCGTCCGAAGCACCGCCGAGCGCGATCGTATCGAGATGCACGCGCTTGAAATGGATCGGCGCCTCGTGCTCCTCGGCATAGCCGATCGCACCGAACGTATGCTGGGTCTCCAGCGAGACCTGCCGCAGCGCCTCCCCGGAAAATGCCGATGCGCAATCGGCAAAGTAGTGCCAGTCGGCGTCGCCGCCATCATGCAGTCTGGCGGCATGCTCGAGGATCAGCCTGACGCCTTCGAGCGCGATCAGGCAGTTTGCCAGCTTATGCTGGATAGCTTGGAATTTTCCGATCGGTTGGCCGAACTGATGCCGCTCCTTGGCGTAGTCCACGGCGAGCTCAAACGCGCGCCGAGCCGCGCCGTGGGCACGCGCGGTCAGCGCCGTCTTGCCCTTGAGCCGGAGAAGGTCCAGATCGACGGTCCCTACCGGAATGAGCGTGACCGGCGCTGCGCTCAGCCTGACCTCATATAATCCCCAGGCACCCATCGCGCGGGTGGCAACACATTCGACACCGGGATCGCCGAGATCAATCAGCGCAAGGTGAGACCGATCGCAAGCGACCAGCAGGTGCGTCGCGCTTGCCGCGGCCTCGACGAAGCGGAGCACGCCGTTAGCCGTGAGGTCGGTGACCGCGATCGAGCCCGTCCCGGGATCGGGATCCAGCCCGCCGAATGAGAAGGCGATGACCGCCTCCCCGCAATGCAGCCGCGCCAAAAGATCGGCCGCAACGACCGCCTGCGATCGGGAAACCGCAAGGTTGGCAAGTGCCGCCGACCACATCGGCGCCGGACATCCGGCGCGGCCAAGCTCCGCCATGACGACGAGAATCTCGGCAAGCCCACCCTCGCCGCCGCCCCCCGCGCCGAGTGCGGCGACGCCCAGCCCGACCAGCTTGCGCCAGATCGCCGACACCTCATCCGGCGAGGACGATGTCGTCGCACCGCGCGGACGCCAATGCTCGTCGAGGAAGCCACGCAAGGAGTCGCGCAGCATCCCCCTGACGTCGTCGTTCGACGCTTCCGCCGCCATGACCTATGCCTGGCCGAACCGGGGCTTGCGCTTCTCCTTGAACGACATCGTCGCCTCCTTGTGGTCGGCGGTCTCGAACGTCACCTGTTCCAGCGCCATCGAGGCTTCCAGCAGCATGTTCACGCGCTCCTTGACGATCTGGTTGATCGACAGCTTGGTCCATCGAATGGCCCAGGTCGGACCGTTCGCAAGCTCGACCGCGATCGCGCGTGCCTTGGCCAGCACCTCGGCGCGCGGAGCGACATGGTTGACCAGCCCGATCCGCTCCGCCTCGGCGCCCCTCAGCAGCGTGCCGCGAATCAGGAATTCCTTGGCCTTGTTGACGCCGATCAGCAGGGGCCAGATCACGGTGCCGCCGTCACCGGCGACCAGGCCGACACGCGAAACATGGGTGTCGCCGATCCGCGCATCCTCGGCCATCACGGTGATGTCGCAGAGTAGCGCGTGGGTCGCCGCAAGACCGATAGCGTCGCCGTTGATCGCCGCGATGATCGGCTTGTCGAGCTCGAGCTGGCGAGTGACGCCACGCCGGCTGATCATGGGGTCGTGCACCTCGCCCTCTTCGAGCACGTCGCCGCCCGGCCGCTCCGACATCGCCTTGACGTCGCCACCGACGCTGAAGAAGTCCCCGGCGCCGGTCAGCACCACCGCATTGACGGCGTGATCGTCGGCAAGATCGTCCCAGATCGTGCGCAGCTCGCGGATCAGCCTCTGATTGATGGCATTACGCGCCTGCGGACGATTCAACGTGACGGTCGCGACCTTGTCCGCGACCTCGACCGTCAGACATTCATACTTGGCGTAGTTGGACACGTTTGCCTCCGTTGTTATTGCCGTTTGGGTGTTGATTTGTTGGTGCGGCCGATTGCTACCGGCGCAACCCCGGCTGCACGTCAGCCAATGCGACGTGAAGCGACATGGCGCCCGGGTCCTGCTCTAGCATGCGCTGCACGGATTCCAGGTGCGAGCGCAGCAGCCGGCTCGCCAGCGCCACGTTCCGCTCGCTGAGCGCCGCCAGGAACTGCCGCCGCTTCTCGGCCAGCCGCGCCATCGCGACTCCGCTGGAAGCGACCTTGGCGTAGACGAAGCGCATGTGAATCTCGGTGACGGAGTCCACGATCATCGCGATCACCTTGTTGCCGGTCGACGCCGCCAGCAGCTTGTAGAATTCGCGCGAGCACTCGACCCGATCGAGCAAGCGGCCTTCCCTCGTCGCAAGCTCGGTGCGCTCGATATTGGCTTCCAGCGCGTCGAGGTCGGCGCGCCGTGCATTTGCACAGGCCAGCTGCACCACGAGGTCGAGCACGTGGACCCGCGCCTCCGACAATTCCCGAACCGAGATTGTCCCGAGGCTCAGCATGTCGCGCATGACCTCGTTCATGCGCCGGGTGTCGCCCTGCTGGATGAAGGCGCCGCCCTTGACGCCCTTCTGCAGCCGCAGCACGCCGGCCATCTCCAGGCTGCGCAGCGCCTCCCGCAGCACATTGCGACTGACGCCGAGCTGCTGGGCGAGTTCGCGCTCGGCCGGCAGCTTGTCGCCGGGCTTCAGCACGCCGAGCGCCAGCTGCTCGCGAATCCGCTCGCAGATCTCCTCGAACGTCCGCCTGGTGTGGATCGGCTTGAATGTCGGCGCGGCGGCGGAGCCGGCTGCGCGATGATCGATGGCCCGCTCCCGCCGGTTCAGCGAGGCGGTACGGGAGCGCTGCGGCGCGCGAGGGCTTGACTTGGTGCTCATGCGGTGAATTATTAAATGGATCACCCATTCAATGGAAGTCCCTTTTTGGGTCTCCGGTCAAGAAAATACAAAGGGGAGTTTGCATGAGTTTTTCCGAGGAGCAGGTCGCCTTCCGCGACAACGTGCGGAGGATGGTGGCCAAACACGTGACGCCAATCGCCGCCGAGATCGACGAGACCGACCGCTTCCCGCTCGAGCTCGTCAAGCTGTTCGGCGAGATGGGCCTGATGCAGCTGTGGGTGCCGGAGCGCTACGGCGGCCCAAACGGCAATCTGACCATGGCCTGCATCGCGCGCGAGGAAATCTCGAAGGTCTCGCCGGCCTGCGCATCGATCGCCGCGCTCAACACCATGTTCATCATGCCGCTGCTGCATTTCGGCTCGGAAGAGCAGCGCAAGAAGTACCTGCCGATCATCGCGGAGGGTGGCGTGGTCACCGCGATCGCGATCTCCGAGCCGCAGGCCGGCTCCGACGTCGCTGCGCTCAACACCCGCGCCCGCAAGGACGGCGACAGCTATGTCCTGAACGGCCGCAAGCAATGGTGCAGCTACGGCGTCGTCGCTGATTACATCGTGGTGATGGCACGAACCAGTGACGGCACCGGTGCAGACGGCATCAGCGCCTTCATCGTCGAGCCGAAGAAGATGCCGGGCATCTCTTTCGGCCGTCACGAGCGCAAGATGGGCTTTCGCGGCGCACCGAACACCCCGATCTTCTTCGACAATGTCCGGGTCCCCGCGGAAAACCTCGTCGGTGAGGAAGGCAAGGGTTTCCGCGCGTCGATGCGTGCGCTCGACCTCAACCGCCCGACCATCGGCGCCCAATCGGTCGGCCTTGCGCAGGGCGCGCTCGATGCATGCATCGCCTACGCCAAGGAGCGCAAGCAGTTCAAGCAGCCGATCGCCGAGTTCCAGGGCGTGCAGTTCATGCTCGCCGATATGGCCATGCAGATCGAGGCAGCCCGCGCGCTGGTCTATGAATGCGCCCGCGCCGGCGATGCCGGCGACTGGAAGCGCCTCAACGTGCTCGCCAGCATGGCGAAATGCGTCGGCAGCGACATGGCGATGAAGGTGACGACCGACGCGGTCCAGATCTTCGGCGGCTACGGCTATACCATGGACTACCCGGTCGAGCGCATGATGCGCGACGCCAAGCTGACCCAGATCTTCGAAGGCACCAACCAGATCCAGCGCGTGGTGATCGCCCGCGAGCTGCTGCGCTAGCTCAAATCGATTACAACAAGAATGAATTGCAGGGAGAAACGACCTTGAACCACATCATCGACCGGGCTTTGGCGGCCATCGCGCTGTCAGCCCTGCTGACCGTGCCTGCCCAAGCACAGAAAGCCTACGGTCCCGGCGTCAGCGATACCGAGATCAAGCTCGGCCAGTCAACGCCGCTGAGCGGCCCTGCTTCTGCGTTCGGCGCCGGCGCCGGCCGCGCGGTGGTCGGCTATTTCGAGATGCTGAATGCGAACGGCGGCATCAACGGCCGCAAGATCAACTTCACCCAGCTCGACAACGCCTACAGCGCGCCGAAGGCCGTCGAACAATCGCGCAAGCTGATCGAGGATGTCGGCATATTGGCCGAGGTCGGCACGATCGGCACCGCGCCCAACGTTGCGATCCAGAAATACCTTAACTCCAAGCAGGTGCCACAACTCTTCATCACCGCGGGCGGACGCCGCTTCAACGATCCCAAGGCCTTCCCCTGGACGATCCCGCTCTATCCGGACTTCGAGACCGAAGGCCGCGTCGTCGCCAAATACATCCTGACTGCAAAGCCGTACGCCAGGATCGGCGTGCTCTACCAGAATGACGATTACGGCAAGGATTACCTCAAGGGCCTTCGCGCCGGCCTCGGTCCGAAGGCCGAGTTGATCGTCGCCCAGGCCTCGTACGAGCTTGCCGACCCGACCATCGACTCGCAGATCGTCCAACTGAAGGCCGCCGGTGTCGATACCTTGATTGAGCAGTCGTCGTCGAAGGCTGCCGCGCAATCGATCCGCAAGGTCTACGAACTCGGCTGGACGCCCCTGCACGTGATCGGAGGCTCGACGGCGTCGGTCGATACCATTCTGAAGCCGGCCGGCCTCGAGGCGTCGAAGGGGCTGGTGACCACCCAATTCCTCAAGCAACCCGGCGATCCGGCCTGGGCCGATGACCCCGAGGTCAAGGCCTACAAGGCCTTCCTGACGAAGTATGCCCCGTCAGCCAATCCAGACGACTATTCGGTGCTTGTCGCCTACATGAACGTCCACGCCGTGGAGCTGGCGTTGCGCAAATGCGGCGACGACCTGACCCGCGAGAACCTGATCAAGCAGGCGACCTCACTGAACGGCGAACGATTGCCGATGATGCTCCCGGGCATCTCGATCGGCACGCGGATCGGGGACTACACGCCCTTCAGGACTTTGCGGATCGCGACGTTTGACGGAGCAAGCTGGTCCCTGACCGGTGAGCCTCTTTCTGCCGATTAGACCAGCCGCCCCTCCATACGGCGTCGCGCCGCCTGGCACGCGCTGCGGAATGACGTGCGGGGCAGCATCGCCGTAGAAGTGGGCATGCGGCGCAGCGAGCAATCGCCCTCGCGATATTGGCGTTGGGCCGGGGTGCGTATCGGCCCAACACTCGAGGGCAGAGTTCACGACGCAATGCCGTCGAGATCAACCATGTTCTTGACCGGTATCCAGTGGGCACCGTCAAAGCGGGTGATTTGAAGGTTGTGGACGGCGCGATAGTGAGTTGCTGACCTTGATGCCATCCAGAAACAGCCTCCTGTTTGGATCCTCGGCCTTTAACTCGACCGAGATTGCACAAGGCTTGCAGCGCCTTTCAGCATTCCGAGGAGATCTCGCTCCCTAATCCCTCCAGCAACCGTCGAATACATCTCGAATTAGCCGCGAGCTTGTTTGCACCGCGTCGATTTCAACTTTTTCCCGACCATCATCGCGCAGAGAGTAGCTCGGGCGCCTGATGCCGATGGTCAGCGCATCCGTTTCCGGTGGAGCAAGCCATGGCGCCGACGCCTGGCGCCTTCGGTGCATGGTCCTGTCAGCCGGCAAACGATGACGCGGCCGACCTCGCCGCGTTCGAGAACCGCGTGAATGCCGTTGCCGCCGACGAGGTGGGTCACGACATGTCGGAGCATGCAGTGGCTTATGCCGGCTGAAGCAGTACCTGCAATGGGCGATGTCGCTTAATCGCCCTTCAGCGACCTCATCGTCAGTCCTGACTTCCGCTTTACGTCAAAAGCCTGTCGATGCTTGAGGCTAAGCTTTGGGCCCCGGCCTCTACGATCCTGCGCGCTGCGATACTCCACTGGTGAAGACGCAAGGGATTTTGGACTGATATCGTCCGCTCGCTGTGCGACGGCTTCCGCGACGTGAAGGATGGCTTCCCCGACCCCATAGTGGTGCGCGACGGCAAAACCTCGTTCATGGCGATCAAGACGGAGGGCGGCGTCATGCGGCGCAATCAGCTGACGTAAGACCGAGCTCAAACAACTGTTGGCTGACGCGGATGAGCCGACACCGCTGCTGCACCCCGAGATGGCAACTTTCGATCCACCGTTGTCGTGCAACACGTTCATGCGCTTGCATAAATGACCATGTCATTGAATATTCGGTGCACTGATTGCAACAGGGCTACGCCGATGAACGCCAAGCTGGAGCCGCGCCGACTGCATTACTTCATGGAGGTGCTCAATAGCGGCTCCGTGCGCGGCGCCGCCGGCGCGCTCGGCATGGACGCCTCTGCGGTCAGCCGGGCGCTAGGCCTGCTCGAGAAGGAATGTGGCGCGCGCCTGCTCGAACGACGGGGCCGCGGCGTTGCGCCGACCGACGCCGGTCAACTACTGGCCGCCTACCTCCACCGCCAGCAGGGCGAACGACAGGCGCTGCTCGCGCAGATGGACAGCATCCGCAAGGTCGAATCGGGTCATATCGATCTCGTGACGGGCGAAGGTTATGTCGACTGGCTGGCGAAGAGCAGCCTGTGCCGGTTCATGCAAGCCCACCCGAAGATCACGGTCAGCCTCGACATCGGGAGCACCGACGAGATCGTCCAGCAAATCGTGGGAGAAAACGCGCATATCGGCGTACTGTTCAATCCGCCTCGCGACGATCGGCTGCGCTCGCATCATTCGCAGCCGCACCCGATCAAGGCCGTGGTGCCGCGCGGGCATCCGCTTATCCAGCTCGGCCGACCGCTCAAGCTCGCCGACCTCGCCCCCTACCCGGGGGCCGCAATGCATCCGAATTACGGCCTGCGCCAGCATGTCCAGGCCGCCGAGATCAGCGAAGGCGTCCGCCTCAATTTCGCGTTCACCACCGCCTCGTTCGATGCGCTCGCTCATTACGTGATCGCCGGACTTGGCTATGCGCTGGCATCGCGCCTTGCGATGACGGAGGCCGATGCCGCCAAGGTGGTGGCGCTGCCCATGAAGAATGCGCTGCTGCATCGTGGTCGCACCCACGTGGTCTCCCGTCAGGGACGTACGTTGCCGCCCGCCGCGATGCAGCTGCTGCGGATGATGGTCACCGAGATGCGATCACCGGGAAGCGGGGCGCGGTAGACTGAGGCGGCCGATACGAGCTCAATCGCGGCGGAGCGTTGCTGGAAACCATATCGCGACCTGCGCAGGCGCACGAAACGGCTTCCAGCTGCCCGCCGGCTGTGCGAGGCGATCGGCAATCACCCACAGCGCCGGCGCGTGAAAGCCAAGCCCCAAATGCGTCGTGTTCACTTCGACGTTCTCGCGCTCTCCTTCCTCCTGCTCCAGGCAGGCGCGCCACGCCACCACGCCATCGGTGCGGGTATAGATCGATGTCGACGGCACGGGAACCGGTTGCGCGAGGCGGCTGATCCGTTCGGCCGTCGGCGGCTGGTATTTCTGGCCGGTCAGAAGCCGCCAGATCGCGCGAACATTGCTCGCGCCCGGCGCCGCGAAAGGACTGCCGAGCGTGATGACCATCCGCACCGCCCCGGGGATTTGTCGGGCAACCTCGCGCGCAATGATGCCGCCACGGCTCCAGCCGACCAGGCTGACCTTCGAGCCGCCCTGCTTTTCGAGTTCGAGGACTCGCGCCACCACGGCGGCGAGATCAGCATCCGGCGCACGCACATTGCGGCCGCGGCCCCATCCATGAACCTGATAGCCGAGGAACTCGAGGAACGAGCGGATGGCCAAGGTCGACCGGTCATCGGCACCCAACCCGGGCAAAACCATCACTGGATGGCGCTGCCCCCGCGGAGCGGTCGCCAGAAGCGGCGCCGCCACGGCAAGCAGCGCCGGGATGTCGAGAAAGCCGCGCCCTTCCGCGGCGAGCAGCGCGAGCGAGGGTGGTTCGACGGTCTGCTCGTCACGTCCCATGAGTAGCGTCCGTGGTTGATGGTCAAGAATGGCCCGTGCAGCCGTGCATTGCCGGCGAGCACGAGACGTCAGTTCGGCGGTGTGGCCTTTCCGAACACGCCGCCGATTGCCCGCAGTAGCCAACTCGGCTGATACTTGATCCATTGGACCGCCAGCTCGTTGGCAAGCCCTGCGACATGCACCGGCTTGCCTGCCATGCAGGCGCGGTAGCCCTCCTGTGCGACGGTCTTCGCATCCATGATCATCATGCTCGGCATGTTGCCGAGATTGGTGCCTTGGACCATTCCGGTAGCCGTCACGCCGGGACACAACGTCGTCAGCGTGATCTTGCTGCCGCTCAATTCCTGCGACAACGCTTCGCCAAACGACAACACATAGGCCTTTGACGCGGCATAGACCGCAAGATTCGGCACCGGCATGAATGCCGCGACCGACGCAACGTTCAGTATCCGTCCACTGTTGCGCTCGAGCATCGGCGCGAGGAAGAGACGGGTCAATGCCGTCATGGCGACGACATTGACCTGCAGAAGCCGCAACTGATCGTCGAGGCCGATTGCGCCGAGGCGTCCTTCGAGCAAAAGGCCGGCATTATTGACCAGCAGGTCGACCCGCACGCCGGCTTCGTCAAGTGAATCGAACACCGCCTGCGGTGCCGCCGGCTCGCTCAGATCGGCGGCCACGATGGTCACCCTGGTGCCGTAATCGGCCTTGAGCTCGCGGGCGAGCGCCTGAAGCTTGTCGCGGCTACGCGCCAGCAGCACGAGGCTGAAGCGATTGGCCGCGAACACGCGCGCGAGCTCGAGCCCAATGCCCCCCGATGCTCCGGTCACCAGCGCGCATTGACCTTCATTTCCGCTCACCGACACGAGGCACCTCCCTTCGCTGCCAGAACGGTTTTGCGCAATCCACGGACGGCGCGTGCGGCAAGCTGCCGCCGCGCCATACGACATTCGTCGCGCCACGCCAGCTCGACAGGTGTACCGGCGCAGTTCCGGTCGGCAGCATATCTACGGGAGAACCGTTCGATCGCCTGCAGCAACAGCTGGGCCTGCTCGAATTGGTCGGCCGTCTCCCTCACTTCGCCAAGCGACTTGCGCAACGGCTCCAGCACCTCGATCCGGTCGGGATAGCCGGACAGCCGGCTATCCCGACTTTGCGTCGCCGGCATCACATCACCGACCGATCTTGGCCGATCGCCCTGACGACGTCGAATGCGACGGCATCGACCGGCTGCAGCCCGTCGACGGTTCGAAGGATGTTCCGCGACCGATAGTAGTCGACCAACGGCGCGGTCTCCTCGTTATAGGCGTCGATACGCAGCTTGAGCGTTTCGTGATTGTCATCGGCGCGCACCGTGCCACCCTGCGCTCTCGCTTCGCGGGCCCGCGTCTCGATCCGGTCCAGCAACACCGTCTCGTCGGCCTTGAGCTCGACGACATGGTCGATCGCAAGACCCTCGGTATTGAGCAGATCGTCGAAGCCGACCGCCTGGGCCATCGTCCGTGGAAAGCCGTCGAGCACAAAGCCGCGCTTGGCATCGGCTTGCGAGATGCGTTCGATGACCGCGGCGATCACGAGCTGATCGGAAACGAGCCCACCCCTCACCATGGTATCCTTGACTTTCCGCCCAATACTGGTGTCCGCGTCAACCGCGGCACGTAGCATCTCGCCGGTCGAAAGGTGCGGTATGTCGTACTCCTCGACCAGGCGCTTCGCCTGCGTTCCCTTGCCCGCACCGGGCGGCCCCAGCAGAACGATCCTCATCGTATGTGTCCCAATATTCGCTCGATCACCGGCAGCCTTCCCGCGGAGCGTCGAGCGGCCCGGCTCCGTCCGGGCCGGGCCGCTCGAATCGTCCTCACGCCATCGCCAGGCGCGCACTGGGCGCAGGCCGCATCGACAGCAGCAACAGCAGTCCCGACAGCACGTAGAGCGCCATCACGAAGTACATGCTGTAGATGTTGTCGCCGGTGCTGCGCACGATCAGCCCGTTGATCGAGGGACTGATCGCCGGGCCGAGGTTTCCGAGACTGGAGATCAGCGCAAGCCCGCCGGCGGCGGCGCCGGTGGAGAGATATTCGCTGGTCAGCGCGAAGAACAGCGGAGTCGCCGACGCAATTCCGATCACCGCAAAGGACAGTGCCAGGATTGATCCGACGAGATTGCCCTGCAGCATCGTGGTGATGAACAGGCCGAAGGCGGCGATCGCGACGCAGGCGGCATAATGCCAGCGGCGCTCGTGCCACTTGTCGGAGTGACGGCCGATCACGATCATGCCGATGACGCCGGCGGCATTCGGGATCGCGGCATAGACGCCGACAAGGAACAAATCCTTGACGCCCCAGCTCTGGATCAGGGTCGGCATCCAGAACACCATCGTGTAGGTCGCGCCGAGCAGGAGCAGATACACGAACGACAATACATAGACCTTGGGGTCCTTCAGCATCTGCCCGAACGTTCCCGAAGGCTCGCTCACCACGTCCTTCTCATCATGCTGGAAGGTGTCTTCGAGCAGGGCCTTCTCGTCCTTCGAGAGCCACGCGGCCTGCGCGGGCTTGTCCTCGAGCAGGACGTAAACCAGGATGCCGAGTATCAGCGCCGGCAGACCCTGCACGAGGAACAGCCACTGCCAGCCGTGAAGGCCGCCTGCACCGTCGAAATACTTCAGGATCGAGCCGCACAGCGGACCGGCGATCACGGACACGATCGTTGTCGCCGACATGAAGGTGGCGATCACCTGCCCGCGCCGCGCCGACGGATACCAGTAGGTGAAGTACAGGATCACGCCGGGAAAGAAGCCGGCCTCGAACACGCCGAGCAGGAAGCGGACGAGATAGAACTGGAACGGCGTCGACACGAACATCATGGCGGCTGCCGCGAGCCCCCACAGCACCATGATGCGTAGCAGGGTTTTGCGCGCGCCGATCCGCTCCAGCAGCAGGTTGCTCGGCACCTCGAACAGGAAGTATCCGACGAAGAAAATGCCTGCACCGAGACCGTAGACCGCATCGTCGAACGGCAGCGTCTGCTTCATCTGCAGCTGCGCATAGCCGATATTGATGCGATCCAGATAGGCAATCATATAGGCGATCAGCAGCAGCGGGATCAGGCGCCAATCGATCTTCGAGAACAGGGATTTGTGCGCCGGGCTTTCCAGTACCGACAGAGATCCTTTTGCGGCGGGTGGGTGCATCCTGTTTCCTCCAAATGTTCTTTTGATTCCGGCGCCGAGCGGGAGACTGCGGTGGTCTCCCGGCTCGGGCGATGCGAAGCGATGACGGCCCTGGCGCCTAGCTTGCCCGGCTCGCCTTGTCGTTTGCGGCAGCCGGCGGCATCTCGTCGGTCTGGATGACCGTTACCGACGGCGCGGCCGCGGATGGCGCCTTCGATTGAGCCGCAGCCTGGGGCGTCAGCTCGACGATCTCGGCCTCGACCGGCGGCAGGGCTTCGATCTCGCGCAAGGCCGCCCGGAGATGCTCGATCATCTCGTAGGACTCGTCCTGCGTGAGTACGCGCCGGCACGCCGTCAGGCCGAACTCGAGCAGGCCGGAATAGCTGTGCACCGTAATGTTCAGCGCGCTGCCGTGATATGGAATCGAAACCGGGAAATAGTGCACCATCCGTGCGCCGGCCATGTAGAGGTGCTGCCCCGGTCCCGGCACATTGGAGATCAGCACGTTGCCCGCTGCCGGCATGCGGCTGGCGAGGTTGGAGCGGCCAAGCAGTGAGGCAAGCCCGGTCATCAGCCACGGCGAGCCCGTGATCGGCACATCGACGCCGAGTACCGGCTTGAGCTCGCGCACGACCGCCTTGGCCGCCTCGGACGACGCGTGGATCGCCTTGAAGCGGGTCGGCAGGTCGTCGATATCGGTCGCCAGGTCGACGCGTACCGCCGAGACCTGGTTGTTCATTGCCTTGTCGCCTTCGGCACGCAGGCTGACCGGCACCATCGCGATCAGGGCTTCCTTGGGCAGCAGGCCGCGCTCGGCGAGGAAGCGTTGCAGCGCGATGCTGCACATCGCCATGACAATGGTGTTGACGGTGCCGCCGACACGCTTGCCTAGAACCTTTATGTCGGCGAGCGGAAGCGACATCGTGCTGTAGGAGCGTTGGTTGGTGATGGAGTCGTTGAACACCGTCTTCGGCGCCAGCCCGAGGCTGAGCGAACGCTCCCCCTTCTGCGACCGTTGGCTGGCCATCACGGTCGCGGCCGTGCCGAGCGCCTTGGCCGCCGTCGGCAGCAGCTCCGCGAGCTTGCGATATTGCTGGGCCGCGTTGTTGGCCGCCGCCTGCAACAGCTCGGTCACGCCGAGCTGGTATTGCACGGTGGCGCGCTTGCGCCGCGGCGGTGGCACCTCACGCATCTTGGGCGAGACGTCATAGAGCACCTTGGCGAGTTCGACGCCGGCCTTGCCGTCGACGCCACTGTGATGCGCCTTGGTGTAGAACGCGACCTGGCCGTTCTCGAGGCCATCGATGACATACATCTCCCACAGCGGACGGCTGCGGTCGAGCAGCGAGGCGTGCAGCCGCGCGACCAGTTGCTCGAGCTGCGCCATGGTGCCTGGCCGTCGCAAGGTGACGGTCCGCACATGATAATCGAGCTCGATATCATCGTCTTCGATCCAGACCGGTTCGGCGAGCTGGAACGGCATCTGCGCCAGCTTGCGGTTCAGCAATCCTGAGAGATGGAGACGCTTGCCAAGCATCTCCTTGACATCCTCGTAGTAGTCGCCCTGGTAGCCCTCGGGGAGATCGAAGATCATCAGGCTGCCGACATGCATCGGCGTCTCCGGCGTCTCGAGATGCAGGAACGATGCATCCATGCTGCTAAGTTGATCCATTCTTCCCTCCCATGTCGTTTTGACGGCGACTGCCGTCTTGATGACCGTGTGCCGATATATCTGGCGCTTCGCGGTCATTGCATTGCGGCCGAGCCCGATTCCTGCCCGCCGCTGCCGATCCGGCTCGCGCAGGCGAGCTCAGGCCTGCGCCCGGGCCGCCCGCTCCTCCTCGTCGTACAGCTCCTTCTTCGAAAGCTTGCCGACCGCGGTCTTCGGCAACTCGGCGCGGATTTCGAGCGCCTGTACCATCTCGTGCTTGCCGAGCTTGTCCTTCAGGAACGCCTGCAGCTCTTCCAGCTTGAACGGCTTGGCATCCGCCTTCAGCTTGATGAAGGCTTTCGGCGACTGGCCGCGATATTCATCGCGGATGCCGATCACGGCGACCTCCTCGACCGCCGGATATTTGTAGATCGCCTCTTCGAGCACACGCGGATACACGTTGTAGCCGCTGCACAGCAGCATGTCCTTGGTGCGGTCCACGATGAAGATGAAGCCATCCTCATCCATGTAACCGACGTCGCCCGTGCGCAGGTAGCCGTCCGCTGTCGTCACCTCGGCGGTGGCGTCCGGCTTGTTCCAGTAGCCCTTCATCACGTTCGGGCCCTTGATGCAGATTTCGCCGCGCTCGCCGAGCGGGACATATCCGCTACTGTCGTCGACGTTGAGGAACTTGATGACAATTCCGGGCATCGGCATGCCGCAGGAGCCGGCCTTGCGCATGGCGCCATGCTGCGCCGGCGTGTAGGTGCCGCTCGGCGAGGTCTCGGTCATGCCCCAGCCCTCGCTCAAATTGCAGCCGGTGATCGAGGCGAATTGCTGCGCCACTTCGAGCGGCAACGGCGCTCCGCCGGATCCGCAGTATTTCAGCGCGCGCAGGCTGTGCTTCGGCGTCTCCGGATGGTTGATCAGCGCGGTGAACATGGTCGGCACCCCGCAGAACACACTGACCGACTTCGCCGAGATTTCCTCGAGCGCGGCTTTCGGATCGAAGCGGACGTGCTGGATGATCTCCGCGCCCATCAGGACGCCGAACAGCACGTTCACTGAGAGCGCGTAGATGTGGAACGGCGGCAGAACGGCCAGGAAGCGCTCCTGCCCGTCGACCAGCACCGGCGGCGAGCCGGCTGTCGTCGCCCGGTACTGCTGGCACGCGCTGGTCAGGTTGGCGTGGGTGAGCATCGCCCCCTTCGGCAGGCCCGTGGTCCCGCCGGTGTATTGCAGCACGGCGATCGCCTCGCGCGGATTGTCGATCGGATAGGCCTGGTAGACTCCATCATTATGGGTCAGCTGGCCGAAGCTGATGTGATGATCGTCCCAAGCGACCTCGCTGAGCTGCTTGGTGGCCTTCATCTGGTTGACGACGGTGTCGGGGTCGGCCGTGATCTCGCCGACCGAACCGACCACCAACTTCTTCAATCTTGTCTTGCCCAGCATCGCCGCCATCTGCGGATAGAGCGAAACCATGTCGAGCGTGATCAGGATATCGGTCTTGCTGTCTTCTATCTTGTGTTCGAGCACCTTGGCGGCATCCAGCGGCGAATAATTGACCGCGGTGCCACCTGCCTTGAGGATGCCGAAAAACGAGATGATGTAGTGCGGCGTGTTGGGGAGATAGAGGCCGACATGAACGCCCGGCTTCACGCCAAGAAGCTGCAGGCCCTTGGCTACGCGATCGGTGAGCCGCCCGAGCTCGGCATAGGAGATCCGCTTGCCCATGAAATCGATCGCCGGACGATCCGGCCATTTGGCGACGGCATCCCCCAGTATCTTCTGCACGGGTCCGGCAGCGATCTCGATGTCCCAGCGCACCCCGTCGGGATAGGATCGGATCCAGGGCATGTCGGTCATGAGATGTCTCCCTTCTGTGGTCTCTCGGATCAGACGGCGGTCACGCCGCCATCGACCGCGATGGTCTGGCCGGTAATGAATGCACAGGCATCGGAGGCGAGCAGCGCCGCGATGCCCTTGAGGTCTTCGGGGCCGCCCTCGCGATTCATTGGCGCCATATGGGCGGTCGCGCTCTGGTCGAGTTGCGCGGTCATCTTGGTCGGGAAATAACCTGGCGCGATGGCGTTGACATTGATGCCGAGCGGCGCCCATTCATTGGCGAGCGTGCGGGTCAGGTTGACGACCGCGCCCTTGCTCGTGTTGTAGGCCAGCGTCGGGGTACCTTCCGGGTAGCAGCCGGTGAGGCCCTGGATCGACGCGATGTTGATCACCTTGCCGCTTCGCCGCGGCACCATGCAGCGACGACCGACCTCCTGGGTGGCGATGAAGATCGCGGTTACATTCAGGTTGATCACCTTGTTCCAGCCGTCGAGCGTGTGCTCGATCGTGGCGGCACCCCAGGACGTACCGGCATTGTTGACGAGGATGTCGATCGGGCCCAGCGCGGCCACGACCTGCTCGATCATCGGCAGGATCGTCTCCAGCCTGCCCATGTCGCAAACCACCGGAAGCGCATCGATGCCAAGCCCTTTGAGGTGAGCCGCCGCGGCATCGAGTTCATCCCGCTTGCGCGCGGTGATCGCGACCTTGGCCCCGAGCTCGCCCAGCACCTCGGCGACCTGAAGACCGAGACCGCGCGACCCGCCCGTGACGAGCGCGACGCGGCCCGTCAAGTCCTGCAACTTGGCCAAACTCATGGCTATCCCCCGATGGTTGGCGCCTCACATGGGCCGCACTATTTCGGCTGCAACAGCTTCTGAAGGTTCGCGAAGTTCTCCTGCATGCGGTCCTGCATGACCTTCCAGGCGTTGTTGCGCGCCTGCGCTTCCAGCTGCGACAACTCGCGGAAATCAGCGACCGTCTTCTCGACCTGCTGCCTGGCGGTCTCGGTCTGCTTCGTGATGCCTTCACCGCTCGCGAAGCCCTGCATCGCCGCCTGCCACTGCGCGAGCGTCTCCTGCAGAATCTCGTTGCGCCGGCTGACCAGCGCCTGCACGCCTTCGTAGGCCTGCCGGTTCGCCTCCGCTAACGCCTCCATGTCCTTGCGCTGCCACTCGACCAGTGCAGCGATATCAAAACCGGGCAGCGCGAACTTCTCCGTCATTTTCTTCAAATCGCCGAGCCACGGCATCGCGCCGATGCCGGCTGCGTCGGATTGCCTGTTGTCGGTCCCCATCGGCGTCCTCCCTCTGTTGCCTGCTTATGTTGCGTGGCGGGGAGCGGCGAACGCCGCCCCGTGGACCTGCGCGTCAAGCCGCCGGCCAGCGCGGCCGAAACAGGGCGACGCTGTCATCGGCGCGATCCGGATCGGGGTACACCATGCCGCGGAGACCGCTGCGATCGAACGGCGACCATTCGCCCTCCCTGAGCGCGAGACGATCTGCGATCGCATAGAGCACGGCCGGATTGTGCCCGAGCCCGCAATGACTGCCTTCGACCTCGATGTTCTGGGTCTGATCGGCATCCTGCTCGCGGCACCCCCACCAGGAGACGATGCCGTCGGTGCGCGAGTAGATCGCCGTGCTCGGTACCGGCGGCGGTGACTTCATGATGTCCCTGTCGGGCCAGTCGTCGACCTGGCGCTCGCTCAGGATCTCGTAGAGACGCCAGGCATTGCTGGCCTTCGGCTCGTTGGCGAACGGGCTGCCGAGCGTGATCACCTGGCGGACCAGATCGGGCGCACGCCGTGCAATCTCGCGCGCGAAGACACCGCCAAGACTCCAGCCGATCAGGCTGACCTTGCGATCGTAGCGCTCGGCGAGCTCGGCCAGCCTTGCGTCCATGGCGGCCTCGACGCCGGGACGCGGCCCGCGATTGGGTCCGAGCTTCCAGCCATGGACCGCGTAGCCTTGTGCCTTCAGGTAGGCGCGCAGCGGTCGCGTCGAGATGTCGCTGGCGGAGAGCCCCGGCAATACGAGAACCGGGTGCCCATCGCCGCGCGGCGCGCGGCGAAGCAGCGGGTAACTTGCGAAGAACGCCTGCAGCTCCCAGATCCCGCGCACCTCGAGCGCGAGCAGCAATTGCGACGGCGGCGCAGAGCGGTCGACGACCGTTTTCATGTCAGAATGTCCCCTCCCGGATCACGCGGCGCGTACCGCACGACCCGACATTTTATGATGGCTGCCTCGCTCCGCGAGCGGCGCCATGCAGGCCCCCGTCGCGCAACCGCGCATCCCCTTGGTCTCAAACGCTATCGAGCAGGTCAGCCCCGTAAAAGGTGCAATTGGCCCAGTTGACCGGTTAGTTTGGGACATCCGCCAATGAATCTTGCGCGCCTGCTGCGACGCTCGATGCTCGGCCATCGCGGAAGTCCGAAGGGCTCTTGCCGGTCCAGCGGGCAAAAGCGTGGCGGAAGTTCGCCGCGTCGCTGTAGTCAAGCCGCGCCGCGATCTCATCATTGGTCATTTGCGTGTTGCGCAGATAGGCGACCGCGAGCTGCATGCGAACCTCGGAGACGATCTGCCGGTAGGTTTTCCGCTGCAGCTGCAGCCTGCGCCGGAACGTCCGCGGATGAATCGCGAGCTCCTCCGCCATGGCCTCGATACTCGGGAAGCGGCCGGGATGCTCGACGAGCCGTCGGCGGATGTCGGCGGCAAGGCCGTCGTCCCGCGCGACAGGATCGAGGAGCTGGTCGTAGATTCGGCCTGCCATCGCCCTGGTCGTCTCGTCGTGGCAGCCCCTGGGACGGTCGATGCAGGCCGTGTCGAATTCCAGCGCGTTGCTGCACTGGCCGAACTCGACCGGACACTGGAAGATGCGATCGTAGGTCGCGGCGTGCGGCGGCGACGCATAGGCGGCGCTCAGCTTCAAGAAGCGGAACGCGTTGCCATAAACGTCGCGGCTCAGCGTCTGATAGGTCGCAAAGGCGAACTCGAGCGCGAACCGATAGACGTCATCGGCCGGATCGCGCGAAAGCAACGGCTCGAGCAGGCAGCTCACCGTATCGCCCTTGCGGGTGAAGTCGATGTCGGCGACCGTTCCGAGGATCCGACCATACTTGGCCGCAAAGTCGATGACTCCGGCCCGCGTCGGGCTGCTCAGCATGGCATATCCGTACATGCCGTAAGCCATGACATGCATTCGTTCTCCGGCGCGAAACGCAATCGCCGGATTCCGCGACAGCCGCATCGCATTGCGAAAGACCGTTTCGACCTGCCGATAGGAGACGCGCACCGACGAATCCCTGAGGTCAGCACGCCTCAAATTGGTCGCGCCGAGCGCGCGCGACGCTGAGATCCCCTCCTCGACTAGGACGTCCACCACCGCGGCGATCCGCTGCGGCGAATAAAGACACTGCAGGAGATTTGGTGACGGGTGATACACGAGCGTCCTCGTCCGCCTTCCGCGCCTGCTTCGGGCCCCGCAATCTGACCCCCGCAAGCTGCCGTGAGGCTAGTGAGCCGGACCCGGCAGCGGAAGGTTCGATTGGTCCGTTTGCAGGTGAGTTCCGGACAAGACCGCCAAAAAAAGACCGCCGAGGGAGGGCGGTCCAGGTTGGGAGAACGCGATCGCGAGCGCAACCACGGCGCCGAGCTTACGCCCGCTTCGGCCGCGCAAAAGGTTCGATTGAACCAGTTTGGCGGTGAACTACGGACACAGCCGGCGAAGCCCCCTGGATATCTCGGGGTCAAAGACCCTCGTCGCCGCGGAATTCGGATGGATTCCTGCCGGTCCAGCGCAAGAAGGCGTGGCGGAAGTTGGCCGCGTCGCTGTAGCCGAGGCGGCTCGCGATTTCCTCATTGGTCATGCGCGTCTTGCGAAGATACTCGATCGCGAGGCGCATGCGCACCTCGGAAAGCAGGCTGCGATACGAGGTTCCCTCTGCCTCGAGCCTGCGCCGCAGCGCGCGGGGATAGATATCGAGTTGCTCGGCGATCGCCTCGATGCTCGGATAGCGACCCGGCTGCTCAATCAGTATCCGGCGGATATCGGCAGCAACGCCGCCGGCGCGGTTCACCTCGCTTAGGATCTCCTCGCACATCTCCCGCGCCATGGCATGGGTACGCGGATTTGCCAGCGCCCGCGGGCCGTCGTTGCGCGCGTATTCGTATCCACAATGATGCTGATTGAACAGCACCGGGCACCCGAAGAGATCACGATACGTCGCGGCGGACGGCGGCGTTGCGTAGTCGACCAGCACGCGCGAAAACCCGAAGCCCTGACCGGAACGGTCGCGAACGGTCGTCAGATGTGCGGCCAGTGCGAACTCAACCGCGAAGCGATGCACGCTCTCGGTCGGATTCGGCCAGTGCATGGGCTGGAACGTGGCCACCACCGTCTCGCCAGCATAAGAGAGACCGAAATCGCAGAACGGACCCACCACGCGGATGTATCGCGCAGCGAAGTCGCGCGCCTCCGCGTGCGTTGCACTGCTCAGCAGGGCGTATCCGTACATGCCATAGGCGGTGACATGCATTCGTGCTCCGGAACGCAACGCGATGGCAGGGTCTCTTGTCAGCCGCAGCGCGTTGCGGATCAACGTGTCGAGCTGCCGATAGGATATTCGCGTCGTATGCGACTCAAGCTGCGCGATGACAAGCCCGGTGCCGTCGAGAACCTCAGATGGATCAATGCCCTGCGCGCGAAGCTCGGCCGCGATAGCTGCGATCGAATGCGGCGGGAATATCCGCTGCGCAAAGCCAGGGAGCATTCGGCTGGGCGATTGGGTTGCGTGCGACTCTTGCCTAGTCATTGCAACCGCATGTCCCTGGCATCCGCGCATTCCTGCTCCACGATTGATGATCGCTCCAACGTAAGCCCGATCCCGCACGCGACGCAATAATCGCGTATCCGCGCGCGGCGCGCGCCGCAATCCGCGTCCGGAAGTCACCCGGTCGGCGGTCCAATCGCACCTTTCTCCGCTGGCCGAGATCGCTAGGCTCGCGATGCCTTGCTCGACAACCGGCACGGAGCCGGAGGCCCCACACAGGCCACGACAAGCTATCAAGGGAGGAGCGGATGCGACGGGAAGACGTTCTCAAGCAGCTGACGACGCCAATCGGCGCCCCGGCATTTCCCCGCGGACCGTTTCGCTTCAACAACCGCGAATACCTCAACATCCTGTATCGCACCGACATCGAGGCGTTGCGCGCCGTCGTTCCCGAGCCGCTGGAGATCGATGATCCGCTGGTGCGCTGGGAGATCATGCGAATGCCCGACACCTCCGGTCTCGGCGACTACACCGAATGCGGTCAGGCCGTCCAGGTTCGCTACGGCGACGAGAAGGGCGAGTACCTTCACGCGATGTACCTCGACAATCTGCCGGCGCTGGCGTCGGGCCGCGAAATCAGCGGCTATCCCAAGGTGATCGGCAAGCCGAAGCTCTACGTCGATTCCGACACGCTGGTCGGCACGATGGATTACGGCAGCTTGCGCGTGGCCACTGCGACGATGGGTTACAAGCACCGTGCGCTGGATCTCGAAAAGGCAAAGGCGGAAATCTGCGTACCGACCTTCATGCTGAAGATCCTGTGGACCTATGACAGTCCGAAGCCGGCGGGCGAGCCGCGCATCTGCGAACTGTTGCGCTCCGAGATCACCGACATCACCGTCAAGGGTGCCTGGACCGGCCCGGCTCGTCTGGAGCTGTTCGCCCATGCATTGGCCCCGATGGCCGACTTTCCGGTGCGCGAGATCGTCGCGTGCAGCCACATCATGACCGACTTGACGCTGTCCCGCGCCAAGCGCTGCCACAACTATCTCGATCAGCCGCGATAAGCGGCCACCTCGGAGAAAGCCATGCCATTATCCGCAGATCGCGTCGCGGTGCTCAACCGCTATCGCAATGTGTGCGTCATCGGCGCCGGTGTCATCGGCTCCTCCTGGGCAGCGCTGCTTCTCGCGCACGGGCTCAATGTCGTGATCAACGATCCGCAACCCGGCATCGAGGCCACGGTCAGGGATGCCCTGATCAAGATCGCGCCGACATTGCTGAAGCTCGGCCTGCCGCACGAGGGGTTGGAACGCAACCTGCGCTTCGAGCCGGACCTCGCGCGCGCCGTCGCCGGTGCCGACCTCGTGCAGGAGAACGGTCCGGAGAAGCCCGAATGGAAACAGCAGCTCTGGGCGCAGATCGAGGCGGCGGCACCGAAGCATGCGTTGCTATTGTCGTCGAGCTCGGCGCGGCCGGCCACCGAGCAGGGGCGAGAGATGAAGGATGCGAGCCGGCTGCTGGTTGGCCATCCCTTCAACCCGCCGCATCTGATCCCGCTCGTCGAGGTCGTTCCCGGCGAACAAACCGATCCGCAGGCCACCGCCGATGCCGTGGCCTTCTACGAGGCGCTCGGCAAGGTGCCGCGCGTGCTCAAGAAGGAGATTCAGGGCTTTGTCGCCAACCGGCTGCAGCGCGCGATCATGCGCGAGGCTTGCTATCTCGTGCAGGAAGGTGTCGTCACGGTCGACGAGCTCGACGACATCGTCACCAGCTCTATCGGACTGCGCTGGGCTGTCAACGGGCCGTTCAGCTCGTTCCACATGGGCGGCGGACCGAAGGGGCTCGAATCGTTCTTCCAGCACCTCGGCAAGAACATGGCCGCGTCGTTCAAGGTGATCCCGCAGGTCGATCTCGACGAGGCGCTACAGCGCAAGATCATCGACCAGGCTGCGGCGTCTTTCGGCAAGACACCGATCCCGCGGATGGAGCGTGACCGCGACGACACGCAGGTGGCCCTGTTGCACGTGCTGGCGGCACGCAACGGCGGGGATCGGACCTAGTCGGCTCGCGGCTGCACGCGCGCAGCCACAGGCGGTCGCCATCTTTCAGAACCCAGACGCGCCTGCGGCGATCCTCGGGCATCAAGCGGAGACGGACTCACATGAGCATCTTCCAAGGTTTGAAGGTCATCGACTGCGGCAGCTTCATCGCCGCGCCAACCGCGGCGACACTGTTGGGAGACTTCGGCGCCGACGTGATCAAGATCGAACCGCCCGGCGCAGGGGACGCGTTCCGTCAGGTGCCGAAGCTGCCGGGCATGCCGAGATCCGACCAGCCCTATGGCTGGTTGCTCGACAACCGCAACAAGCGCGGCCTTGCGCTCGATCTATCGAAGCCGGAGGGCCAGGCGGTGCTGCATCGTCTGGCCTCCACCGCCGATGTCTTCATCACCAATTATCCGCTCGCCGTCCGCAGGAAGCTCGCGATCAGCTACGAGCGACTTGCCGCGGCGAATGATCGACTGATCTACGCATCCTTCACCGGCTACGGTGAGACCGGCGACGAGGCGGGAAAGCCGGGCTTCGACGTCACGGCCTACTGGGCGCGTTCAGGCCTGATGGACATGGTGCGGAGCGACGCCAGCACGCCGCCGGCGCGGGCGCTCGCCGGCATGGGCGATCACCCGTCGGGCGTCTCGCTGTTCGCAGCCATCGCGGTGGCGCTGTATCAGCGCGAGCGCACCGGCCGCGGCACCCAGGTCGGCTCGTCCCTGCTCGCCAACGGCGTCTGGTCGAACGGCATCATGGCGCAGGCGGCGCTGTGCGGGGCGACGTTCACGCCGCGGCCGCCGCGCAAGAATCTGTTCAATGCGCTTGGCTGCTACTACCGCTGCCGCGACGGCCGATGGCTGCTGCTGGCGATCGTCAACGAGCAGCGCGACTTTCCGACCGTCGTGAAATGCCTGGGCCTCGATGACCTGCTCACTAATCCTCGCTTTGCCAAGCAGGCCGATCGCTTCGCCCGTTCCGCAGAACTGATCGCCCTGTTCGACGCGGCCTTCGCGACACGGGACCGGGACGAATGGCGGGCGCGCCTCGACGAAGTCGGTATCGTGTTCGAGTGCGTCGCCGAGATGGGCGACCTGTCCGCCGACCGGCAGATGCTGTCGGCCGGCGTGCTGGTGCCGTTCGAGAACGACGAGATGCTGACCATCGACAGTCCGTTCTTTGTCGACGGCGCGACCAAGGTGAAGCCGCGCAAGGCGCCCGCGGTCGGCGAGCACAGCACGCAGATCTTGCGCGAGGCCGGTTACGATGACGCGACCATCGCCGGTATGCGCGAAAGCAAGACCCTGGCCTGATCCGCTGACGGCGAGGCGGCGCCTGCCGCCTCCATCGCGCGCACGAAAAAGGCCGCGCCCTCGGGTGAGATGCGCGGCCAGTCTCGAGGCGCCCGAACCGGGGGGCACCACAGCGGCGTGCGGCGCAGCTGAGGTTCGGAGGGCGCCCCCGAGCAGAAAAGACCAGCGCCCGACGCGTCCCTACTCCTTGATCAGCCATCGCGCTTACTGTCGAAGACCAATCTATGCATGGAGTTCGCCCGCGAGGAGGTTCGACGAGGCCGGTTCGGAGGTGACTTATGGACAGCGCTGTATGACGAGCGGTCAAACGGAGCGTCGTCCTGCCCGCTTTGCCTTCACTTCGGCGAAGAGACCCGGAAATCGGATGGGCTCTTGCCGGTCCAGCGGATGAAGGCATGCCGGAAGTTGGCGGCGTCGCTATAGCCCAGCCGGTTCGCGATCTCCTCGTTGGTCATCGCGGTCTTGCGCAGATATTCGATCGCAAGCCGCGTCCGCACCTCGGCGAGCAGCTCACGATACGATGTATCTTCCGATTCGAGCTTCCGCCGCAGCGCGCGAGGATGCATCGAAAGCCTCTCGGCGATCGCCTCGATGTTCGGATACCTGCCGGGCTGCTCGATCAGGACCCGCCTGACATCGGCAGCGATCCCCCCCGCATGATTGACCTCGGACAACACCTGCTCGCACATCTCGCGCGCCATGCCGTGGGTGCGGGAATCCGCCAGCGCCACCGGCCCATCGGCCTGCGACAGCTGGTACCTGTACTCGTTGCCGCGCTGGCGAAACAGGACCGGGCAGTCAAAGATGAGCTGGTAGGCGCCGGCATGCGCCGGTTCGCCATAGGCTAGCGAAATCTGTGAGAAGCGGAAAGACTCGCCCGCCAGGTCCTTCATCGTCGTCAAATGCGACGACAGGGCGAACTCTGCCGCGAAGCGATGCACGTCCTGTGTCGGATTCGGCCAGTGCAACGGCTCGAACGCACAGACGACCACCGCGCCGTCATAGGAGTATTTCGCATCGCACAGCGGGCCGACGACCCGAAGGTATCGATTGGCGAATTCCCGCGCATCGTCATAGGTCGCGCTGCTCAGCAGCGCATATCCGTACATTCCGTGCGCCGTCACCCGCATGCGCTGCCCGGCATGGAGTGCAACGGTCGGTTCGTTCGACAGCCGTAATGCATTGCGAACCACGATGTCGATCTGCCGGTACGAGATACGCGTCGTGTGAGCTTCGAGCTGGTCCTCGGTCAAGCCGGTGCCCGCCAGCGCCACGGATGACCGAACCTGTTGCTTGCCGAGCTCGGCGATGATGGCAGCAATCAACTGCGCCGAATATACATGCTGGTCGAAATCCGGCGGCAATTGACAGTCCGGCACGGCGTCTCGCAGGCGCCTTCCAGCGCTCATGGTCGTCTTCCTCCTGGGCCTAAAGTCTTGCTCAAATCAAAATCATTCGCAATGTTGGCGGCAGCCGGCCGGCTCCGCCTATCCCCAGCCTTGGGCAGCGCGTACGCGGGTCGCATCCAGGAATGCCGAATTCGTTCTCGAGGTGTCTCGCCTGCTGCCGTGCTCCTGGTCAGCATTCCACGACGTTGACCGCGAGCCCACCCAACGACGTCTCCTTGTATTTGGACTTCATGTCCTCGCCGGTCTGCAGCATCGTCTTGATGACGGCGTCAAGCGAGACATAGTGCTTGCCGTCGCCACGCAGCGCCATTCGGGCGGCGTTGATGGCCTTGACCGCGCCCATTGCATTACGCTCGATGCAAGGGATCTGCACCAGGCCTCCAACGGGATCGCAAGTGAGCCCGAGGTTGTGCTCCATCCCGATCTCGGCAGCGTTCTCGACCTGGGCCGGCACACCGCCGAGCACGGCCGTCAGGCCGCCTGCAGCCATCGAGCAGGCAACGCCGACCTCGCCCTGACAGCCAACTTCCGCCCCGGAGATCGAGGCATTCGCCTTGTAGAGCATGCCGATCGCAGCCGCGGTGAGCAGGAAAGTCACGACGCCGTCGTCGGTCGCGCCCGGACAGAACTTGACGTAGTAGTGCAGCACCGCCGGGATCACGCCGGCGGCGCCGTTGGTCGGCGCAGTCACGATCCGTCCGCGCGCCGCATTCTCCTCATTCACCGCCATTGCGAAGGCGTTGACCCAATCCATCGCCGCCAGCGGATCGACGCTCTCAGTGTCGCTGTTGCGAGCCGACAGTTCGCGGTAGAGAGCCGGTGCGCGACGGCGAATGTTCAGCGGCCCAGGCAACGGTTCGGCCGCGCCGGCGTTGTCGATGCCGAAGCCGCGGTCGACGCATTGCTTCATCGTCTCCCAGATCTTCAGGAGGCCGGCACGGACGTCTGCGTCTGTGCGATGAACGCACTCATTCGCCAGCACCATGTCGGCGATCGAGCGGCCGCTCGACTGCGCGCGTGCGACCAGCTCGGCGCCGGTGCCGAACGGATACGGCCAAATCGGAAGCTCGCCGCCTGCACCGCCGGCTGCATCGCCCAGGCCGCGCTCGATCACGAAACCGCCGCCGATCGAGAAGTAATAGCGTTCCGCCAGCGGACTGCCGTCGGGCGCGAACGCCACAAGGCGAATTCCGTTGGGGTGTTCCGGCAGCGCACTGTCAGGCTGGAAAATGATATCGCGCCCGCGCCGGAACGGGATCGGGTGAAGGTTGAGCAGCCGCAACTCGCCGGAACGCCGGATCTCCGCAAGCTGCGGCGCTACGTCGGCCGGATCGATCGTATCGGGTTTTTCACCGAGCAAGCCGAGGATCACGCCGAGATCGGTCGCATGCCCTCGCCCTGTCGCGCCCAACGAGCCGTAGAGATCGGCACTGACCCGCACCGTCTTCGAAAGCAGGCCATCGCGCTCCAGCGCACGGACGAATTGTCCGGCCGCGCGCATCGGCCCCACCGTATGCGAACTCGAGGGGCCGATGCCGATCTTGAAGATGTCGAAGACCGAAAGCATCAGGCGGCGGGCAATTGTTGCTTCACGAGCTCGACCCAATAGGCGGCGCCGAGCGGCAGGATGGCGTCGTTGAAATCGTAATACGGATTGTGCAGCGGCGGATCGTTGGCGCTCTCGCCCGCGCCGATGCAGATGTAGGCGCCGGGACGCTCCTGCAGCATGAAAGCGAAATCCTCCGATCCCATCGCCGGCTTGATGTCGGTTTGCACCTGCTCGACACCGACGAGATTCGCGGCGGCCGAGGCTGCGGCATCGGTTTCGGCAGGTGTGTTGATCACGCCCGGATAGCCTCTCATGTAGCGCAGATCGATCCTTGCGCCATGGGTTTGTGCCACGCCGGTGCAGACCTGCTTCATGGCGGCCTCGACCTGATCCTGTATCCCGGCGTCCAGCGTTCTGACCGTGCCGCGCAATGTGACGATTTCAGGTACCACGTTCCAGGTGTCGCCGCCATGGATCTGGGTGACGCTCACGACGGCGGCGTCCATTGCGCCGATACGGCGGCTCACGATGCCTTGCAGCGCCGAGACGAGATCGGCCGACACCAGGATCGAGTCGATGCCCTTCTCCGGTGTCGCGGCATGGCATCCGCTCCCGGTCACGACGATCTCGAACGTATCGAGGAAGGCAGTCGCAATGCCGGTCCGGATCGCAAATTTTCCTCGCGGGATATTCGGAATATTGTGCATCCCGTAGACCGCATCGGCCGGAAACAACTTGAACAGCCCTTCCTCGACCATCTTCTTGCCGCCGCCTTCATTCTCCTCGGCGGGCTGGAAAACGAAATGGACGGTGCCGCGGAACGGCCGGTGACGGGCGAGCTGGACTGCAGCTCCGAGCAGCATTGTGGTGTGGCCATCATGGCCACAGCCGTGCATCTTGCCGGTACGGGTTGACTTGTGCGCGCGGTCTCCGAGTTCCTGAAGATCAAGCGCGTCCATGTCGGCGCGCAGCGCGATCGTCGGACCTTCGCCGTTCTTCAGCGTTCCAACCACCCCAGTGCCGCCGAGGCCGCGATGGACCGGAATCTGCATCTCCATCAGCGCATCTGCCACGAGCCGGGCGGTGCGGTGCTCCTGAAACGCGGTCTCGGGGTTGGCGTGGATGTCATGACGCCAATCCAGCATCCGGGCACAGATATCGTCGGCGATTCCAAACTTCTCTGACATGCGTTGGTCCACCTGTTCGTTGGTTAGCGATGGAAGAATTCGGCGATCATCGTCGCGCCGAGGAACGTGCCTGCGGCGGCCGTCAGCGAGACCACCACGATACGCCAGCTCAGCCTCCTGAAGATCGGAAGATCCTTGGCAACCGAGAAGCCGGCGAGCGTCAGCACGGGGGTCGTGAAGGCGAGGAAGTTCAACTTGTCGACCGAGCCGATCATGGCGTTGGAGAACGGCAGCAGGCCGGGAATGCCAAGCACAGTGGTGACCGCGACCAGGATCAGGATGTGTGGCACTTTCGGCAGCAGACGGGCAAGCACGTCGACCAGCAGCACGACTGCGAGCACGATCAGCAGACCCGCCCCCGATTGCAGCAGCGGCACCCTGTAGGTAAGCGAATTGCCGATCAGGACACCGCCCGCGATGGTGATCCAGGCGAGCAGCGAGTCAGAGAAGCCGAACGTGCCATGCTTTGTCTCGCCGGCACTGGCGATGGAGGGTCCGAGGTCTCCCGACGAGAAGGTCGAGAACCGACCGAGCACGGGTTCCAGCCTGTCATACAGCCAGGAGCACACTGGCAGCGAGAAGAGCAGGGCGAAATAGAAGCCGAGGACGGCGGTCATCAGGTTCGCCGCCGAGGCAATCGCAATCAGTTCCTTCGCCATCTCGGGCGGGTTGTGGCCGTTGATGGTGCCGATCGCGGCCGCCATCATGCTGCCCGAGCCGACGCCCGCCCCCATCGCGAGCGACCGCGGATCGAAGATGTGCAGGCTAGCGACGAAGCCGGCCAGCAGCGCGATGAACAGCGCACCGAGCACGGTGCCGGTGATGTACTCGGCCAGCACGCCGCGCCCCTCGGCGGAGTTCATGCCGTATTTCTCGCCGATGATCACCATGTTGCCTTCACGGCCGATCGAGAAGGTCGCGCCGACCGCTTCGCGCTTGACGCCGAGCAGGAGCGCGATCGGCAGGCCGAGCATCAGCGTGCCGAAGGTGTGCCCGAGCTCCTGGAAGATCAACGCCCAGCCGGCCTTCTGCACCTCCGGCAGCGCGCCGCCGACCGTGAAAGCCATCTTGATCACGAAGAGCAGCAGGCCTGCGTTGAGCAGCTGTCCCGCGTAGGTCTGCAGGCCGGGCCCGATCCGCATGGCAGCAGGCAGAAAACGCGCCGCGAGGCCCCACGCGGCCGCGATCAGCAGCGCCCATACCATCGGCTGAAGCAGCACCTTGCCCGGACCGATCTGGAACTGGACGATCCCGATCGTCTCGGCGACGGCAACGATGATGAGGACGGCGACGAATAGCGCAAGCCTGCCGTGAGCCGCAGGATCGACCGCCTGGGCAGGAAGGTCTGCGGAAGGAGAAGAGGTCGACGTCATAGTGCTGGACACCTCCAGAAGATGATTGCGAGGCAATGCGGTGAACCAACTTGCCCGCGCAGCATCGGCGAGAAGGCGCCTTGCATCAATGATCGTGGCATCCCATTTCCGTTGCATTTTTTGCAACACTGGCCGAACGAAAATCGGCCGGGCGAAAGCCGGTGTGACCACGATCGTTGCCGTCATGGATACGAGCGGCGCGAGGATGGCCAAGCCGTTCCTCGGGTAAGCCCCCGTGCTAGTCGATCGCTCCGGACGATCCGCCCGCTTCGAGCTTCTGCACATCCGCCACGTTGACGCCAAGCACGACGATGTCGTGTGTCCCGCCCTTGAGGTCTTTCACCTGATCGCGCAGCAACGCCTCGGCACGGAAGCCGAGCGCTTCGAAAATCGCGATCGCGCGGGTCTGGTCGGATGTCATCTGCACGGTCAGGCGCTCGAGGCTCATCGACAGCGCGAGGTCAAATGCCTCATTGGACAGTGCCCGTCCGATGCCGCTGCCGCGCACATGCGAGGAGATCACGGTCCTGATCTCGCCGACATGGGCCGACCATGACATGAGGTCCCGCACGATCGTGCCGCATCCCACCACCAAGTCATCCTTGACCACCAGCAGGCTGACGATTGAGCCCCGCTCGATCTCCTTGATCCACGCCGAGAGCACCTTCGGCTCGCGGATATTCCGCGGCAGGAACAGCATGTCGTGCACGGCAAGCGCGTTGGCAAATTTCAGGACTGCGGCCTCGTCGGCAGGCCCCATCAGCCGAAACTCGACGTCCCCGCTCTCGAAGTTGACGCGACGCGGATAGGATCGCATCTTGGTATTCCTCATGCAGATCGCTCACTCAATCCGAAATCCAGACTTCACCGCAACCACCTGGCGGGGATCGCGGCGCTGTTCCCGCCTGTCCTGCACGCTGGAGCCAGATCAGGCAAGCCGAGTGTAGCAATGTCCTAATATAACTCCTGAAACGGCCCGTTTGCACCTTTCCGTCTCGATATGAGCACATAAGCCTGGCGGCAATGACCATGGGCGCTGCCAACGACGACCTCGAACGACCGCTGCATGAAATGCTGCGGAGACATGCCTGTGAGAGACCGGAGAAACCGGCCTGCATCTGGTATGGCCGCGCCATCACGTTCCTCGAGCTCGACCGCGCGAGTGATGCATTCGCGGCGCGCCTGCAACAGCTCGGCGTCGCCAAGGGCGAGCCGGTCGCACTGTTCATGAACAATTGTCCGCAATACCTGATGGCGCAATTCGGCATCCAGAAGATCGGCGCCGTTGCCTCGCCCTGCGGGGCGCTGAACAAGGGGCACGAACTCGCCTACCAGCTCGACGATCTCGGCGCGCGCGTGATCGTCGCGGCCGAACCGCTATTGCCGATCGTAGGTCAGGTCCGCGACAAGACGAAGCTCGAGCATGTCTTCGTGGTCCGCTACCCGGACCTGCTGCCCGAGCGGCCATCGATCGGCGTTCCCGATGAATTGTTCGCATCGGGCTCCGCGCCGATCGATGCGGCCGGCGAAACCGAGGACTTTCTCGCCGTCGCCGCCAGCGGCGCGTCGCCCCGCGATGTCGCGATCGACATGAACGATACCGCGCTGATGATCTACACGTCGGGCAGCACGGGTCGGCCCAAGGGCGCGATGCTGTCCTATCGCAACGTCATCTTCAAGACGGCCGCGACCGTGAACTGCAACGGGATCGGGACCGATGACATCCTGCTCTCGATCGCGCCGCTTTATCATATCGCCGGCATGGTGATGGGCGTGAATGCACCGGTCTACGCCGGCGCGACGTCTGTGTTGCTGTACCGGTTCGACCCGCTGGTGACGGCGCAGGCGATCGATCGCTATCAGGTGAGCTGGTGGTACAGCGTGGCTCCGATGAACGTCGCGATCACCCAGCTCCCGAACATTTCCGACTTCGCTCTGAGGAGCCTCCGCGTCAATCCCGTGACCAGTTTCGGCATCGACTGGACCGAAGCGCTTGCCAGGCAATGGCAGGCCATCGCGCCGAACTGCGAGAGCTTCGAAGCGGCGTACGGGTTGACCGAGACCCATACAGTCGACACCTTCATGCCGCGCACTTCGGTTCGCTGGGGTACCCATGGCAGGCCGGTACCCGGCAACGAGATCCGGATCGTCGATCCCGACTCCGGCGCAGACAAGCCAGCGGACGTTCCTGGCGAAATCGTGATCCGCGGCCCGGGCGTATTCAAAGGCTACCGCAATCGTCCCGATGCGACCGCCGAGGCGCTGCGCAATGGCTGGCTGCACACCGGCGACATGGGCCGCCTCGATGCCGATGGCTATCTGACCTTCATGGGACGCTTCAAGGAGATGATTAAGGTCTCCGGGTACAGTGTCTTCCCGGAAGAGGTCGAGTCGATACTGAACAAGCACCCCGACGTGACGGCGTCAGCCGTGATCGGCGTGCCCGACGCAACGAAAGGCGAGGTGGTCAAGGCCTTCGTCATCCTGGCTCCGCGCGCCGAACTGGACACAGCCCAGCTGGTGGCATGGGCGCGCCAGAACATGGCGCCCTACAAGGTGCCACGCGAAGTCAGCTTTGTTACCGAGTTGCCGCGCTCACCGGCCGGCAAGCTGTTGCGGCGGCTGCTCAAGGACTGACGCTGGAGCGAACCGCCCCCGACCGGCGGACCGCGCCAGCCAGAATTGTCGATCGGCCTTGTCCCAAAATCACTCCCTGGTCCGACAGCACCTTTTCAGGAATCGATGCCCATGTTGGACATCTCATTTTGATCCCGGCGATTCATCGATAAAGTGCAAATTGCAGCCTGCGACATGTTCAGTCACGACGACGAATGCTCGAGCATCAAGTACCAGCGACGCATGAAACGGATGATCGAAGCGCTCAGAGGAGAACTGACGCTGCAAGGCATTATCGGTCAGGGGACGACCACGGACCTGCGGGTCGACATTGTGAGCCTGGCCGAAACCGCACTTGTGGTGTGTGACTTCGATAAAGTCGCGGACTGACGCGTAATCTGGGCAGAATGAATGAGCCGATCCGGGAGGCATCGGCCTCGCGCTGGACGCTACGGGGAACGGGATGTTCGTGACGGATCTCGCCGGCTTGCTCTATGTCGCGGATCTCGATGGCGCCGGCAAGCGCACGATTCTTGCTGCCCAGGGCAATCTCACCGGCGTCGCCTACGCTGAACTCTAGAAATCGCATTGGAGAACGACATGACCAGCGACAAGACCATTCACCGTATTGCCATCATCGAAACCGGCGTGATCGGCGCGAGCTGGCCGCACAGTTCCTCGCCAAGGGACTTCAGGTCGTTGCGACGGACATTGCGCCCGACGCGGAGGTCGCGCTGAGGCAGTTCGTGAAGGCTGCGTGGCCGGCGCTCGAACGGCTTGGCCTCTCGCCCGGAGCATCGCAATCGAACCTCACATTGACCGCCGATCTCGCCCGAAGCGTTGACAGGCGTCGATCTTGTCCAGGAGAATGGGCCGGAACGGCTTGACTTCAAGCAGAAGCTATACAAGCAGCTCGACGAGCTGTTGCCGCCTGACGTGATCATCGCGTCGAGCTCGTCCGGACTCAAGATGAGCGACATCCAGTCGGCCGTCGCGTCGCATCCGGAGCGCTGCGTCATCGGCCACCCCTTCAATCCGCCGCAACTGATTCCGCTGGTTGAGGTGGTCGGCGGGGCGAAGACCTCGGAAGCGACAATCCAGCGCGCGATTACTTTCTACAAGTCGATCGGGAAGAAAGCGGTACGGCTCAACAAAGAGATGCCGGGCCATGTCGCCAACCGCCTGCAGGGCGCATTGGCGCGTGAGGTCTATTACCTTATCGCCGAAGATGTCCTGAGCGCTGCCGACGTCGACGACGCGCTCTCCTGGGGTCCAGGTCTGCGCTGGGGCATCATGGGCAACATGATGCTCAATCACCTCGGCGGAGGCCCCGGCGGCACCGAGCACTTCTTTCAGCAATTCGCTGGCCCGATGACCACTTCGTGGAAGAGCCTCGGCTCGCCGGTGCTCACACCGGAGCTCCAAACGAAGCTCGTCGACGGCGTCCATGCGGAGGTCGGATCGCGCACCATCGAGGAGCTCGAAGCCGAGAGGGACGAGATTTTGCTTGGTCTCCTTGAGCTGCGCGCCAAGCGTTCGGAGAGATCTCTCCCTACCAGGTCGAGACCGATTATCGAGCCCGGCGAGGACTTCAATAGCTCACAGGATTGCGACGACGTATTTGGCGCACCGCCTTCGCTTTGATGAAGGCAATCTAGACGTCTTCGCTGAGTGAAAGGCGACACTGTGTGGTGAAATGCCTCTGAGACTCCGGACGTGCCTCTATCCGGGTAGCGGCATGATGAGATTATCACGGAGGGCGTAAGGACAACTTCGAGGAGCTGACATACGTTAACATGTCAATGTCGATGAGCCGAACCGAAAACGTGCCGAAGCACGGGTGGTTAGACTTTATCGTTCGTCACCTCGGTCTGGCACTGCGTGGGGCCGGCGAAAAGTTTCGCAAAGCAGCTGATGCTGCCGACGAGAAGAGCGTGCTGCTGCCCAGTGTGGCACCGTCCCCCTTCCGCTACCGCCCCCTCAAGGGTATCGGCGTCTACGATAAGGACAAAAAAGAGCACTCCGGCGCGCCGCCTGAGCCGCGAAGGGATACGGCGTCCTCTTCGGCACGGCTCGAATGTGCGATGATTACATATTAGTTGCGGGTGATTTGAACCTGCGAAGCTAACTTATTGATATTGCTTGGAGGCAAGCTAAAGCCCCACATTCAGGCAACCTTCCCGCTCGAGCAGGCAGCCGAAGCGCTTGCGAGCGTCGAGCGCGGCCATACGGCCGGCAACGTCGTGCTAACTTGTGCCTAAACGGAGCAAGCGATGAATTTACCTGATCGACGCTCCGTGCTCGCCGCCGCAGCCGCGTTCGGTGCGACCACGGCGGCCTCAGCCCAAAGCAGCGAGCCTATCATCGGCAACAAGGGCGCGACCATTATGGTCGACTTGGCCCGGAGTTCCGCTGACCGACGGGGAGCAACGGAAATTTGGTACTGGCCGAAGCGGGCCACGCGCAGGAACAAAGCAGCTCACTAGCGATCAGGGAACTGGTGAATGCTCCGATCCTGCCAAGTCTCGTTTCATTCACCGAGCCAAAGTCCCAGTGCGGCCCCACCGGCAGCGCTGGGACCTTTGTTTGGGGAGAGGCATACTAGAATTCCTCATTCCGTCGACCTCAACTCCAGCGAAGCTGATCCAGGCGGATACCATGACGCTCGCCGATGCCCTGACCGGCGATAGCCGCTCGCTTGCCGGACCGGAACGCCTACATTAAAAAAGCCGGAGGAGCTGGAACTTAGCTGCATTGGGTTTGTTACCCGGCATCATCGGTGATGGCCTGTGGGCGCCGGTGGCTGAGAGACATCTCGTGCTCCCGCCTGCAAAGGGAGCATCTCATGCCGCACCGCAAGCTGATCGCGCGTTTGCTATCCGTTGTTGAGCTCTCGGAGCAGGATCAGGTCCGGCTCCGAGATATGCCTCATTTGATCAAGACATTCCGAGACGGCGACTTCGCTGCACGGCAAGGCGATTCTCCCGTGCATTGCGCAGTCGTGATGAGTGGCTTCCTGTCGCGTCAGAGGATCGTTTCCGATCGCAACCAAATTTCCGCCTTCTATATCCCCGGGGACGTGCCTGATCTCCACACTCTGCATCTGTCGGCAATGGATCATGATCTTTGCAGCGAGGGCGCCTCGACTGTGGCCTTCATACTCCATTCGCATCTCCGGCCAATACTAATGGCCTCTCCCGGGCTGACAAACGCGTTTTGGCGCGAAACCCTCATTCAAGGTGCGATCTACCGAGAATGGGTCGAAAATCTGGGCTCGAGGGCGGCGCTCCCGCGGGTCGCTCATCTGTTCTGCGAGCTCGCCACACGGCTTGAGATGGTAGGCTTGTTCCACAACGGCAGCTTCCATCTTCCCATCACACAACAAGACGTTGCAAACGCCTGCGGCCTCTCAACGGTCCATGTCAATCGCACAATTCAGGAGCTTCGAAAAATGGGCTTGCTCGAATGGCGCGAGCAGATCGTGTCCGTGCTCCGCCGCGACAAGCTCGAGAACGTGGCCGAATTCAGCGCCGAATATCTTCATGCGCTTGAGGCCCCGAAGCCGCACGAGACAATGAGGGCGGCCGAGTGAAGTCGAGCGGCTGGAGTCGTACGTTTTGACTGTTAAAGATGAGGCTGCGCCAGAGAGCCGGGGCTATTCGGCCAGCCGACCCGCTCGCCCCCGAACGACAAAGCCGTGTCCTCACAACACAAAGCCGTGTCCTCACAACCACGCCCTTTATTTGGAGTGATAACGGTTTCTGCTTTTGCAGCACTCCTTGACTCCAGGCTGCGATTTTCTAACTTTTCCCCGTCGGCCCCAGAGCGGGACGGCTACTGGGCGCCACAATCGGGCTCAGGCGAGACGGGCACCGTCGGATCCGGTGCCGCCGTTCATATCGATCTTGCTATGTGAGGATTTGATCAACCCGCGGCATGAGTTGAGGATCTGCAAAGGGCCGGGCACAACCAATTGGCCAGGCGTGGACGCTGTGAAGACGCCGATACGTGCAAAAGACCTGGAGCTGATCGCGCTGCGCGAAATTCGCAGCTTCCCCGGCGGGGAGTACGTCTGCTATCTGGAGGTCGAACCGACGAACGCGGATTGGGGACTTCACGTCACAGTCCGCGACGCACCGATCTGGACCGTGTCCAATACGCGATCCGAGCCACCCCCAACAGGCTAAAGCATCGGTATGAACTCAGAACCGATTGGTAGTCGCCTTGATCGTGGCGCGGTCGACGTAGCCGGTTGAAAAGCCGATAACCATCAGCAGCAGCGTGGTCGCGCCCCGGCCGGCGGCGAGTCGCTCCGAGGATCAAGAGCTCCACAAGATCGATTGCGACGGCTACATCGCATGCAGGAACAAACGTTCGGCCCGGATGATCGCGAGCCGAGCGGCGTAGCCGACATAGGAACCTTTGTAGGAGCCGGCGGTTCGGCCCGAGCAACCAAGCTCAACGAGCACCCATGCCTGCCTGGGTCCGATCCGGCCTTCTCCTCTCCGTCGCGCTGCCGCTCGTTGCTTGCACCGGCTCGCAATCGGCGCTTGACCCGCAAGGTCTCCAATCCGAGCAGATCCGTCACACATTCATGATGTTTCTTGCGGTGTCCGGCATCGTCTGGGCCTGCGTTACCGTCGTTCTCGGCATTGGCCTGTTGCCGCGAAAGCGCATCTCAGACGAGCCGCTCGAACTGCGGCGGCCTTTCGAGACACGAGCCGGGCGTATGATTCTCGGCCTTGGAGCAGCCACCGCGTTGATCGTGCTGGTCCTGTCGTTCGTGAGCTACGCTGGCCAGCGCACGCTGTTTGCCAAGGATCCGAACGCCCTGACGCTCAGGATCGTCGGCCATCAGTGGTGGTGGGAGGTTCATTACGCGGCCGACAGTCCACATAACAGCTTTGCCACGGCCAACGAAATCCGCATTCCCGTCGGCAAGCCGGTCAAGGTGGAGCTCGAATCTGCCGACGTCATCCACAGCTTCTGGGTTCCGAGCCTCACCGGCAAGATGGACCTGATCACCGGACAAACCAACGAGATCCAATTTACGGCGAAAAATCCCGGCATCTATCGCGGCCAATGCGCGGAGTTCTGCGGCTTGCAACACGCCCATATGGCATTCGCGGCAATCGCGCTGCGGCCCGAGGAGTTCGAGCGCTGGCGGGAGCACGAGAACCAGGGCGCAACCAGCCCGACCGACACTCTCGCCAAGCAGGGAGAGCAGCTGTTTCGCGGCCGCGGATGCGCACTGTGTCACACCATCCGTGGCACGCTGGCAGGCGGCCAGCTAGGCCCCGACCTCACCCATGTCGGAAGCCGAACGACGCTAGCGGCCGGGACACTGCCGCAAACGCCGGCAGCGCTGGGAGCCTGGATTGCCGATCCTCAGCACATCAAGCCCGGCAATCTGATGCCTCAAATGCCGCTGCAGTCGGGAGAGCTGATCGCAATCATTCGGTATCTGGAGCAGCTCGAGTGAGCATGGCCGCCGAGCAAAGAGAGATACGGGACGATGCCCTCGATGGGTCGCAACTTGCAGCGCGGTTGGAGAGCATCTGGCGGACGCCATCGGGACTGATCGGCACGCTGATGTCGGTCGATCACAAGATCATCGGCCGGCGCTACATCGTGACGGCATTCGCCTTCCTGTTTCTCGGCGGAATGCTCGCAATTCTGATGCGTATTCAGTTGGCCGGCGCCGAGCAGCGTCTGCTTTCGCCGGATCTCTATAATCAGGTCTTCACGATGCACGGCTCGACGATGATGTTCTTGTTTGCCGTGCCTGTCATGGAAGCCTTCGCGGTCTACCTGGTGCCGCTGATGGTCGGTACGCGCAACATTGCTTTCCCGCGCCTGAATGCCTTCAGCTACTGGATGTTCTTGTTCGGCGGCTGCTTTCTATGGATTTCCTTCGCGTTCAACGTAGGTCCTGACGTCGGTTGGTTCGCCTATACGCCCCTCTCCAGCTTGCAGTTCACACCATCCAAGCGCGCCGACGTCTGGGCCCAGATGATCACCTTTACGGAAGTCGCCGCGCTCGCGGTTGCCGTCGAGATCATCGTCACCGTCTTCAAGCAGCGCGCTCCCGGAATGACGCTTGACCGCATCCCGCTGTTTGTCTGGGCGATGTTGGTTACGGCTTTTCTGATCATGTTTGCGATGCCGTCGATCATGATCGCATCCACCTCTCTGATCCTTGATCGCCTGGTCAGCACCCGCTTCTACGACCCTTCGTCGGGAGGCAATGTGCTGCTGTGGCAGCATCTGTTCTGGTTCTTCGGACATCCGGAGGTCTACATCATCTTCATTCCTGCAACGGGCATGGCGTCAATGATTCTAGCCACCTTCGCACGCCGGCCAGTGATCGGTTATCCCGTGATCGTTCTCTCGCTGATCGCAACGGGATTTCTGTCGTTCGGACTTTGGGTTCACCACATGTTCGTGACGGGACTGCCCCAACTCGGGGCCGGTCTCTTCACGGCGTCAAGCATGTTGATCGCCGTACCGAGCGGCCTGCAGATATTCTGCTGGATCGCAACGCTATGGGACGGTCGCCCGGTATATCGGACGCCGCTGCTGTTCGTACTGGGATTCATCGTGATCTTCGTGATCGGCGGCCTGTCCGGCGTCATGGTGGCGTCGGTGCCGATCGACACCCAAGTCCATGACACCTATTTCGTCGTCGCTCACTTCCATTATGTTCTGATCGGCGGCGCCGTATTCCCGCTGATCGGAGCGGTCTACTACTGGTTTCCCAAGATCTGCGGCCGGATGTTGAGTGAGCGGCTCGGCCATTGGAACTTCTGGCTCGCCTTCTGCGGTTTCAACATTGCGTTTTTCCCAATGCACATCCTCGGCCTGATGGGGATGCCCCGTCGGGTCTACACTTACACGCCCGAGATGGGCTGGGATCGACTGAATCTGCTGTCCAGCGTCGGCGCCGCGATCTTCGCCCTCAGCTTCGCGGTTCTGCTCGCGAATGCGATCTACAGCCTCCGCAAGGGAACGCTGGCCCACGACAACCCATGGGGTGCGTCCACTCTGGAGTGGGCGACGGCATCTCCCCCGCCACCCCAGAATTTCGATCGTATTCCTGCCGTCACTCATCGCGATCCACTATGGGCGGACTCCAACACGTTGCCGGTCATTGCAGGCCTCAGTGCGGAGCGCCGCGAAGTGTTGCTAACTTCGCTGGCCGAGGCCGAGCCGCAGATCCGCGAAGCGTCGCCCGAACCCAGCATCTGGCCGTTGCTCACCGCCATCGCGACGACGATCTTCTTCATCGGTTCGATCTTCACGCCGTGGGCCGTGATGTGGGGAACGCCGCCGATGGCGATTACCCTGATCGGCTGGTTCTGGCCGACCGGCAGCAAAGAGGACGAGGAATGAAGCAGAGCGTCGTGCGCAACGTCGGAGAGCTGCCGACCTTTGGCTTCGGCCCGCAAAGCGGACCCTGGTGGGGGGCGATGAGCTTCATGGCGCTGGAAGGCATGGGCTTCGCCATCGCGATCGGCGCCTATCTCTATCTCTATGCCGTCAACCCGACTTGGCCGATCGGGGCTTTGCCGCCTGATCTCTGGCCCGGAACGGCGGAGACCATCATCTTCCTGCTCAGCATCATCCCCAACCAGTATACCAATCGCGTCGCGCATCGGCAGGATCTTCACAAGGTGCGTGTCTGGCTCGTTGTCATGTCACTTATCGGCATCGTGCTGCTGATCTTGCGCGGCTTCGAGTTCGCCCACCTCAACACCCGCTGGGACAACTCTGCTTATGGTTCAGTTGTCTGGCTGATCCTTGGTCTCCACACCACGCATCTTGCGACCGATCTCGGCGACACGATCGTGCTTGCCGTCCTGATGTTCACAGCACATGCCAAGCCGCGCCGCTTCAGTGACGTGACCGACAACGTGTTCTACTGGAACTTTGTCGTGATCGCGTGGCTGCCGCTCTATGTGTTGCTCGATTGGGTGCCACGGCTATGACCATCAATGAAAGCAATGCCAGATTGACCTATTGGGCAGGCGTAGCGCTCGGACCCGCCGCCTGGGCCGCCAACCTACAGGGCGTCTACGCCATCACCCATCTGGCGTGCGAGAAGGCGAAGTGGGGCGGCATCGCCTTGAGCACCCTTCTGGTACTCGGTGCGCTGGCCGGCGCCGTGATTTCGGCGCGCGCGATTCGCCGCCGTGCCGGGATCGAATGGAACGACACCGCAGGCGGTGGTCCCAGAGCTTTCTTGGCCTGGCTCGGGGTGGGTACCGGCGTGCTGTTCGCGCTTGTGATCGCCGATCAACTCCTTGCCGCGGTCGTGATCAGCCCATGTTTGCGTTGAGTCTGCTGCTGCCGCTTCTCGCACTGCTGCCTGCGTCGGCTTCAGCGCATGGTCTGGCAAACGTGTCGGATCCGACTGCGCTGTGGAGCTACGATCCCTGGCTGCTGGTGCCGCTCTACCTGGCAGGTATTGCATTTTATGTCGGGACACAGCGGCTTTGGCGGAGCGCCGGCGGCGGACGCGGCGTCACATACCGGAAGGTGGCGGCATTCTGGTCAGGATGGCTGGTCATCGCGCTCGCCTTGACTTCTCCGCTTCATTGGCTCGGCGAGCGCCTGTTCACGGCGCACATGATCGAGCACGAACTTTTGATGCTGGTTGCCGCTCCGCTGATCGCCTACGCCCGGACCAACGGTCCGCTGCTGTGGAGCCTACCGTCATCTTTTCGGCCTGCCGGCCGTCTGATGACCACGGCGCCGCTGGCGACGTTATGGGCGTTTCTCAGTCATCCGGTGAGCGCGACCACCTTGCACGGGCTGGCTCTATGGATTTGGCACGCGCCGCCACTTTATGCGCTCGCGCTCGAGAATATTGCAATCCACCGCCTGCAGCACCTCAGCTTCTTTGCAACCGCCCTGCTGTTCTGGTGGGTGTTGCTCTACGGACGCGGGAGAGGACGCGGCGAACGAATGCGTGACGGCATCGGCATTGCCTGTCTCTTCATCACCGTTCTGCATTCCGGCGTGCTGGGTGCCCTCCTGACCCTGTCGACACATGTCTGGATACCGAGCCAGAGCGCACTCGCGGGCGACCTCGGTCTGTCGCCACTTGAGGATCAGCAACTCGCCGGAATTCTAATGTGGGTGCCGATGGGCATTCTCTATACCGGCGCAGCCTTGTTTTTCGCCTATCGCTGGCTGACCGAGTGCCAATCGGCCACCGGCGCCAGCATACTCCGCGATGTGCGCCCGGCCGGTTAGGAACCGCAGCTTTACTTCGAACGTTCGCGGTCGATAGTCCCCACAACGTCTTCTCTCGCGGAGGATACGTGAACAAGCTCTGGACAGGGGCATTGGCCCTATCGATCGCCGGTCTTCAGCTCTCGAGACCGTCCGCCGCCCAAGACCCCTCCCAAGGGTCCAGCGCATCCTGCCCTGTCGATCACGACCATCTGGCCGATATCCTGAAGAAAAGCGTCAAGCCTTCGGGCGGACCGAGCAATGGCGGGCTCGACAATCATGAATGGGCCGCGGTGGTCAACCGGCAGGGTGTCGTCTGCGCCGTCGCATTCAGCGGTACCAAGGCTGACGATCAATGGCCGGGCAGCCGCGCGATCGCTGCGGAGAAGGCCAACACCGCGAATGCATTCAGCCTGAAGAACAAGGCGATGGCGACCGCAAATCTCTACACCGGAGCACAACCCGGGGGCTTTCTGTTCGGCGCAGCGTCGAGTAACCCGCCGATTCCGGACACGATCTACGGGGGCCAAAGCCAGGATTTCGGGACGCAGCATGATCCGATGGTCGGCAAGCAGGTCGGCGGTGTCATCGTCTTCGGTGGCGGATTGGCGCTCTACGACGGCAATGGCATTGGCGGCGCGATTGGCGTCAGCGGCGACAGTTCGTGTGCGGACCATAATGTCGCCTGGCGCGTGCGCCACCTTCTCGGCCTCGATCACGTGCCAGCCGGCGTCAGTCCCAATATGAAGGACGCGATCATCTACGATATCGGACCGGACGGGAAGAGCCCCTCCGGTTTCGGTCACCCGAAGTGCGACGGCAAGGAAGACCAGATCGCAGTCGATCTCGGCGCGGGCGTGTCAGGGAGCGTCGTGCGCTAGCGGGCGGACAAGCCTTTTGGAACCAAGCCAAAGCGCAACGTTTGTACGTCGGTGACCGGCAACGCGACGCGGCACCGGCCGCCGTGGAGACTTTCACCTATGTTAAACCGGAACTACCGCCGCGCGTTGGTCGCAACGGCGAGCATGGCCTGTGCCGCCTGGACCTCCTTTGCCTTCGCGCAGAGTGACCTGCAGAGCCGGATGAAAGATCCCGGACAGTGGCCGATGGCGGCGCGCGACTACGCCAACACGCGCTTCAGCGATCTCGATCAGATCAACGCGAGCAACGCATCTCGCCTGCAGCTTGCCTGGACGTTCTCAGTCGGAGCTGATCGCGGCCAGGAGGCAGCTCCGCTTGTCATCGATAATACCATGTATGTGGTCGGTCCCTACGCGGGCCCCTATCCCAATCGCGTCTTCGCGTTGGATGCGACCACTGGAGAGCTGAAGTGGTCCTATGCACCGAAGCCTGAGCCGGCGGCGGCCGGTGTCGCCTGCTGCGACGTGGTCAACCGCGGCCTTGCCTACGACGATGGCAAGATTTTTCTCAACACGCTCGACAACCATACCGTCGCCATCGATGCCAAGACCGGCAAGGAGCTTTGGCATACGAAGCTCGGCGAAATCAACAAGGGCGAGACCATCACCATGGCGCCGATTGTCGCCAAGGGGAAGATTCTGGTCGGCAATAGCGGCGGCGAAATGGGCGTGCGTGGCTGGCTCACTGCGCTCGACGAGAGCACAGGCGCGATCTTCTGGCGCGCCTACTCCACCGGCCCGGACAAGGACGTGCTAATCGGCGACGACTTCAAACCGTTCTACGCCAATCTCAAGGACAAGGACCTCGGCGTGAAGAGCTGGCCGGCGGACCGCTGGCAGGTCGGCGGCGGCACGGTGTGGGGTTGGGTCTCCTACGACCCGGAACTCAACCTCGTCTACTATGGAACCGCGAACCCGAGCCCCTGGAACGCTAACCAGCGCAGCGGCGATAATCTCTGGAGCAGCACGATCTTCGCGCGCGATGCGGACACCGGTCACGCCAAATGGGCTTACCAACTCAATCCCCATGATCTGTTCGATCACGACGAGATCAACGAGAACGTCCTGGTTGACCTCGTTCTTGATGGGCAAGCGCGCAAGGTACTCATTCACCCCGGCCGCAACGGCTATATGTACGTTATCGACCGCAGCACGGGTGAGGTGATTTCCGCCAACGCCTATGAGTTCATCAACGCCTACAAGGGCGTCGACCTCAAGTCGGGAAGGATCATACCGAACGAAGAGAAGACGCCGCTCCTCGGCAAAACCATTGAGGACATTTGCCCCGCCTCGCCCGGCGCCAAGGATTGGCAACCCACCGCTTGGTCGCCACGAACCAAGCTCCTCTACGTTCCGCATCAGCATCTCTGCATGAACTTCAAGGCGTCGCAGGTCGGTTATATCGCCGGGACTCCCTATGTCGGCGCCGACGTCGACATGTATGCCGGCCCCGGCGGATATCGCGGAGAGTTCATGGCGTGGGATCCTGTTGCGCGGAAGAAGGTCTGGGAGATTCATGAGCGCCTCCCGGTGTGGAGCGGCGCGCTCGTCACCGCTGGCGATGTCGCCTTCTACGGCACCATGGACCGGCTCTTCAAAGGAGTGGATGCGAAGGACGGCCATCTGCTCTGGCAGTTCCGCGCCGGCTCCGGCTTCATCGGTCAGCCGATCTCGTATCGCGGCGCCGACGGACAGCAATATATCGCAATCCTGTCCGGTGTCGGCGGCTGGCCCGGCGTCGTCGCGAATGCAGAAGTCGATCCGAGAGTCCGCAACAGCGCGTTGGGCTTCACGGGGGCGACGCAGGATTTGCCGTTCTACACCGCTGGCGGCAGCGAATTGCTCGTCTTCAAGCTTGGCGGCACAAGTGGTCAGGACAAAGATCATGCGCCGGCTCATTGAGTGTGCCGCCATTTTCCTCGCCATAACGCTCGGCACAGCCGCCGCGGCTTCGGAGCAGAGCGGCGAGCTTCGCGTGTGCGCCGATCCGAACAACATGCCATTCTCCAACCGGCCGGAACAGGGGTTCGAGAACAGCCTCGCCGCCATGATGGCCGAGCAATTCGGGATGCAGCTCTCCTACACCTGGTGGGCGCAGCGCCGCGGCTTTATCCGCAATACGCTCAACGCCGGAAAATGCGACGTCGTGATCGGCGTTCCAGACCAATTCGAAATGACGGAGACGACGAAGCCCTATTATCGCTCTACTTATATTTTCGTGACGCGGCAGGACCGCCATCTCGACTTCACGTCGCTGCTCGATCCGAAACTGCGCCAGTTGAGAATCGGGGTCCACCTGATCGGCGACGATGGAAGCAACGCGCCTCCAGCGGAGGCACTCGGCGAACAGGGCATCGTGGACAATGTGCGAGGCTACTCGATCTATGGCGACTATCGCCAAGCCAATCCGCCGGCGCGTCTGATCGAAGCAGTCGAAAGCGGCGAGATCGACGTCGCCGCGGTGTGGGGTCCGCTCGGCGGATACTTCGCCAAGCGATCGCCGATCAAGCTCGTGGTCGCTCCGGTCCAGGACGGCGAACAATTTGCACCCCAGCGGTTCCAGTTTTCGATCTCGATGGGTGTACGCAAGGGCGATCATGCATTGCGCGATCGCCTCAATGACTTCATCGACGGGCATCGACCGGAAATCGCCTCGCTGCTGCGCAGCTACGGCATACCCTTGGTCGAAACGCCAACGTCCGCTGGAGGAGGTTAGCTCATGCGGACTATCCTCGCACTTGGTGCATTCCTGCTGCTCGCCGGTAGCCCGCCCGCAGTCGGCCAACAGAGCCTGCCGCAATCTCAGGAAGCGCAAACGCCCGTGGTGTCTCCGCGCCCGGATTTCGGACGAAGCGTCGGCAACGGCCGCCCTGGCGTGTTCATGCAGGTCCCCGTCAGCCATCTCTTTCCGGGCGCCCAGCCCAGCAACCCGGCGATCAAGAATCCCGTGCAGGGCGATCCGAAAGCGGAGCAGCGCGGCATGACGTATTTTGTCAGTTTCAATTGCGTCGGCTGCCATGCCGCGAATGGCGGCGGTGGCATGGGCCCGTCACTGAGCAACAACATCTTCATTTACGGCTCGCAGCCCGAGAACATCTATCTCTCCATTTACCAGGGGCGGCCGAACGGCATGCCGGCGTGGGGCGCTGTCTTGCCGGATGCGGTGATCTGGGACCTCGTGACCTATATCGGCAAGATCAGCAACGAACCGAACCGCCATTGGGGCCGCACATTCTCCGCCGAGCCGTTGTCACCTGATATCGAGCAGGTTCCGACTGAACAGGTCTCGACCAGCGATCCCTGGTCCAACACCAAGAAATTCGGTTCGGGTCAGAAGCCGTGAGCATGCGATCGCAGCGTCGGATGGGCGACAAGACGGCAATATTGATGCGCCGCTTGCTCGTTTTGCTTTGCCTTGGATCGGTCTTGACCGGGTACGACAACACTGCCGCGTCGGGTGCCCAGGATTTCGACGGCAATTCGCGGCGCGGTGCAGATTTGGTGAAGCAGTACGGATGCGGCGGCTGCCACGAAATTCCCGGTATTGCCAACGCCGACGGAAATGTCGGGCCTTCCTTGCGACGGATTGCTACTCGGACCTACATTGCCGGGTTCATCCAGAATACGCCGGATAATATGACGTTCTGGATCGAGGATCCGCAAAGGATGCTGCCGGGCAACGCCATGCCAAGCTCCGGCATTTCACAGGATGATGCGCGCGACATCAGCGCATTCTTGTATACGTTGAAATAACTGGCCAGAGATGGTCGATCCAGGCGTCGCGGCGGGCAGATCAGTAGCTCATCGTCCATCGGGGCCGACTTCGTCCCGATGGAGCGTCAATACGTAACCGGGGCAAGGAAGTAGATCCGGGCCCTATATGAACGGCTTCCCGCCGGTGACGGCAACTGTCGTACCCGATGTGTAGCTCGACAAGGGGTCGGCGAGCATGACGTACGCCGTTGCGAGCTCGGCGGGCTGCCCTGGGCGCTTCATCGGCACTTGCTGCCCGAACGTCTTGACTGCCTCTTCCGGCATCGTGGACGGGATAAGCGGCGTCCAGATCGGACCGGGCGCGACCGCGTTGACCCGGATCCCCTTGGCCGCCAGCATTTGCGCAAGTCCGCCGGTGAAATTCTGAATGGCCCCCTTCGTGGTCGCATAAGCCAGAAGCATCGGGTTTGGCATATCGGAATTGACGGAAGCCGTATTGATGATCGCGGCTCCAGGCTTCATGTGGGGTACCGCGGCCTTGCTCAGGTAGAACATGGCGTGAATGTTGGTTTCGAACGTTCGTTGCCACTCCTCGTCGCTGATGTCGCCGATATCCTTGAATGTCGCCTGGTGCGCAGCATTGTTGACGAGAATGTCGATTCCGCCCAATTCGTCGACGGCGCGGCGGATGATGCCGCGGCAGTGCTCAGCGTTGCGAACATCGCCGGGAATCAGAACGGCCTTGCGTCCTTCTCTTTCGATCAAGCTCTTGACCTCGGCTGCGTCTTCATCTTCTTCCAGATAGGCCAGCACCAGGTCCGCTCCCTCGCGCGCATAGGCAATCGCGACCGCACGTCCAATCCCGCTATCGCTACCCGTGATGATCGCCTTCAGGCCGGCGAGCCGGCCGGATCCCCGGTAGCTCTCTTCCCCATGGTCGGGTCTTGGATCCATCTTGCGAGTCAGCCCCGGCATCGGCTGCTTCTGAGCGGGAAATGGCGGTTTGGGAAAATCGGTCATGGCAGGCTCCAACGTAATCGTTGGCTAACCGCTGGCTTCCCTTGGTCGTTCCTACGCCGGGGGCGCCGGCCGAGCGGCGTCTGAGGCAAACCCGATCCACGCCGCATTGGAACGGCCTCGGAGGATCTACGTTGCCGCAGAATGTCTTTTGCATCGGCTAGAGGCTGGCTTACCACGCTGGGCACAGCGACGGCACGGCCCGCCGCGTTCGCGATCTTCCTTCTGTACGGGATCGCCTGGATTGTCTTTGGCAACGGGCTCGAATGGCATTCATTTGCGACGCTGGCGACATGGGGCATGACGCTGCTCATCCAACGAGCGGAGCATCGCGATACACAAGCCATTCACGCCAAGCTGGACGAACTATTGAAGGCGAGCGGACATCCACACTTGATGGAAGTCGACGACAAGGATGCGGAGGAAGTCGAACAGCAGCGCGAGTGCGTCCAGCGCGGACATTAAAGGTTCGAGCGACCATTCTTTCGAAGCCACGCGGAGCGTCAGCCTTTCGTTCGACTTCGCGGTGAACACAGAGCGGGACTCCGGCATTTCTGGGAGCCGTGAGGGGAGCCGTCTGTCCCGGAAGGCGCTTGTGAATCTCGGGAGAAACCAGTTACCCTGATCGTAATTATCCCAGATGCAACCCGCCCAGGAAATCCATCTGGTTCGTGTTACGACCGACGACGGTGTGGTGCAGATCTGGCTCGCGGGCAAGCTCACCGGGGGAAGCGCTTGACGAGGTTCTCGATGTGATCCCTGAAGGATGGACGGTCCAACTCGTCCGACGGCTCGACGCCGATCAAGCCGCGGCATTGAACATGACGACCGGAGAAATCCGCCGATACCGGCCGCTCTGAACACCGCTTGGTATCCTGACAGGGCAGCCGATCGATAATGCAAGAGGCCCCGAGCCTCCTCTACACCGACCCGGGGCCTGGCTCGCTCAGCGTCCCCTGCGCTCCTTCGTATCATTCATGGTTGCCCCGGGGTTTGCCGAGCGCGGGCTGCTCGAGGCGCCCTGACCAGTTGCTGCAGCCGGAGAGTCTCCGCCGCCTGCGCCGCTCCCGGCGCCTCCCGCACCAGCGCCTCCCGCTCCCGCCCCCCCTCCGGCACCTGCGCCAGCCCCACCTCCACCTCCACCTCCGCCCCCACCGCCGCCACCACCGCCACCACCACCTTGAGCGGTTGCTGCTGCAATTGACCCGAAGATGAATGCGGCTGCCAGAACGATCTTTACGACTTTCATTTGAACGCTTCCTCTGTGTTGGACCAGAGCGAGCAACATCGCTTGGCTACCGACGTTCCTAAGAGCGGCCACATTCAGCGCGACTCTGTGCACTAGCGGCGATGCGTCGCGGCAATCTCCCGCTAGCTCAGCGATGGTGATGCCGCGCGCGATCGACTTTGTTAAGCGAGGAACGCCTCGGCATACCAATTGTTTGGTTTACATCATCGGCAACGATCATTTTGATGCCGGTGTTGAGAGTGTCGCACTCCCGTCGACGCGGCCACCAGGGCGCATTTCACTGCAATTGTTCCGTTTCTCTCAAACGCGTGGAGAAAGCCGGTGGCTTCAAACCTCGCATCCGCCCTAATCACGAAATTGACCGCTTCCAACATTCTGGATGGCGCGGATGTTCAGGCTCTCCAGCAACTCCCCATCAAGCAGAGGCGGCTTGCGGCACAGCAAATCATTGTTGCCGACGGCAGCCAGCCACAGGAATGCTGCCTCCTCGAAGAGGGGTTCGCCTTCCGCGCCAAGATGACGCCCGACGGGCATCGCCAGGTGCTGTCGCTGCACATCCCAGGCGAGATACCCGATCTGCAGAGCCTGCACCTCAATGTCATGGACCATGACCTTCTCACGCTGACGCCCTGCTCGCTCGGCTTCATACCGCACGCAGCGTTGCGCAACCTGAACAGGCAGCGCCCGAAGGTTGCTGACGCCTTGTGGCGCGAGACGCTGATCGACGCAGCGATGTTCAGAGAATGGATTGTCAATATCGGGCGCCGCTCTGCGACCGAGCGCATGGCTCATCTTTTTGTCGAGGTGCATAGCAGATTGCGAGCCATTGGACGCACCACCGACGGAGACTTTTCCTTTCCTATCACGCAGGGCGATCTCGCGGACTGCCTCGGCCTTTCGGTTGTGCACGTCAACCGCGTGTTACAAAGTTTCCGAAAGCAGGGACTCATCCGAGCCGAGCGGTCGGAATACCGGATTGTCGATCATAGCAAACTTCAGGAAGTCGCCGGATTCGATCCGACCTACCTTCACGCCCACCCGGGCGCCTAGCTCGGCTCGGATCCGAGACGCTTGGCACTCACGTCGATTCTGAAAATCGGGGTATCCTCCCGCGTCACCGAAACCGACCATTGGCTGGATTGGTCGAGATTCAGGTTTGATTCGATATCTCGAACCGTCATGACGGCAACCTCCCAGGCTGCTTCGTCGTTAGGCAGCTCCTCGCCTTCCGGATCGTCAAATGGGTGGCCGTTGGAGATGTGAAAGTAATACTTGCTCATCAGCATGAAACCGTGTGCGGATTGTCCGCTCCCGCCGTGAGCGACAAACTCACGCGTGACGCTGCTCGTCCCAAGTGGTACCGCTCCAACCTGAAGCCGAGGCGGCACGACACTGAGGCTTGCTGCGCTTCACATAGTATAAGGCGGGAACCGACTTCCGGTTGCTATAGTTGAGCAAGTGGACCGCGCAGGCGTCTCGCCTAAAAGCCGCCATGGCTTTACCATCTAAGAGCCGGGGCGATCTTCAGGAATTCTGTATTGAGCCAGAAGGGCCCACTTGTCATCGTCAATGTCGTGAACCCTGACGCCTTTGCGGGGAAGGGCAGCATCATCGTGCTCGAATATGCCAGCGCTGACACGGCGATGAAGGTGGCAACGAAGATCGCGCAGGAGACCGGACGCCATGTCATCGTGCGCGATGACGAAATGAACGTGATCGGCAGAGTCTCGTCGCAGGCGGTCCATTGAAGCGCCGGCATCACTGACAGCGCGTTCCCGCCCTCGCTCATCTCTTCCGGTTGGCCAATTTTGTTGATGGCCCGTCGGCTGGCTTTTGAGGAGAGTCGGCAGCCATCTCGGGAGGCTTCTCTTCTGAAAGCTCATGGCCCCGGAACGGATCCGCCGCTTCATCGTATCCACTCCTGCTGCTGAAGAACATGAGTGCCATGAGCCCACAGCCAATAATGAGAGAGAAGAAGATGCCGAAGCCCATCGCCAGCCAACCGGCGCGGGTCATGTCGGCTGAGCCTGCAGAATTCCAGCCCGAAACCGCAAGTATGACGGCCATCACGAGCAACCCAAGCAGCACCGCCAGGATGGCGAACTGTCCTCGGCCAATGCGAGACAAGGCGACCTCCTTTACTGCGAGGTGAATGCGACTGTACCGCAGTTCATCGTTGCCGCGGCGCTTTCCCAACGCTCAGCGGCAGAGACTTCGAGCAGCGCATGATCGCCCTCGGAAGCCAGATCGAAGCCAAAGGCGAAGCCGAGCCACCGAGACCGGAACATCAATGCCGATTTCGATAGCGTGGTCGCTGCTCACCGAACGCCGCACGCGGATTGACCCCGCATGTCACGTTCCTTCCGGACGCAGACGCAAGACATTGGCCGCGCGTCTGGTACATGCAGTCGCCGGGGTATCCGACACCCCTTCCTTGCACGCACCATGGATAGTCACGCGCATCAGCGGCCGTGACGTTTGTGAGTCCCGCAATTGCAAGCGCCAAGACTGTGGTGAACAGATAGAGACGCATACTTGGCTCCTTCGAAGCGATGCACGACCAACGAAGCCCGAGGGTTCACGTTCCAGCGGTTCGGCGGCCGAACTCAGCGAACGACGGCTTGCAGCACCTAACATTGCGTCGCCGAATTCCTTTAGGACTAGGAAGAGAACGGCCCAAATCTCCACTGCGTGGGCGGCGGATATCCAGGCGTCGTGATCCAGTTGTCCACGCTTGCCGCAAGCTCTGCAGAACGAAGCTTTCTCGTCACTTCGTCACGCTGGTCACCTTGCAGGCGAGATGCCTGACGGAGAACATCTTTCTTGAACGCAGAAATCCTATCTTGAAGGCTTGTCGTTTGCTTGACCCTTCGTCGAGTTTTCCTCATGACGCGCTCTTGTCTGAAGCGGGAGCGTCAGCGCTCGCCAGTCCGGCCATGGTATGCAGTCACGAAGACCGTCGCCACAACCTAGGTTACGCTCAGAACAAGCTTGGTGAGAATTGCATGGATGGCACCCAGCTGGCCGTGCTTGGTGAAAGGTGGCGGCGAGCCTGCCTCCGATCTCGGCGGTCGCTGCGGCTTTCCGCGCTTCGGACACCCCTTCGGAACCGACCAACGCCGCTTGCAACGCGTGGTGATCAGCAGGATGTAAAGCCCGTTCCTGCGACAACAAATAAAAAGTGCCGCGAACTGCTTATTGCCCATGCCGCCCCGAAGGCGAAGATATGGACGCCTGCTCAACGCCGCTTGTGTGGAGCAGCGCGCAGAGCCGCATTGCCGGCGCTCCGGAGCTCGTCGAGAGACGACCTCCCATCGCGCACGGCTTGCAGCAACCCGGAAGCCACGCTGGTCCGCCGCGTCGTATCGGACCGCGGCACATCTCCGCAGACCTCGTCGAGCACTGCACGAAGCACCGCCGCCGTTTCACCATCGAGCATCGCCGCCTCCCTGCCCTCGAGCACCAAACTTTATCGTACCGCGATGAGGCCCGATACGTTTTCAAGTATGTTAAGATGCGGGCTGAATTCCAATCTTCGTAGCTGAGCTTTGATTTCGGTCAGCACCACAAGGAACTTCGAGGCACCGCATGCGCTGATCCTGATGAGCCTGCCGAAGGTGGGCGGTCGACATCCGGCTATTCCGATTTGACCGACAACAGCAACAAACCCCACCCAGGTTGGCACCGCACCCTGGGACTCGGCGTCGTGGCGGGCGCCGCCGACGACGATTGCTCTGCGATCGGCACCTATGCCAGTGCCGGCGCGCAATTCGGGCTCACGCTGCTCTGGATGGCGCCGGTCACGTTTCCGATGATGTTCTCGGTCGTCTATCTCTCCTCCAAACTAGGGCAGGTGACAGGCAAAGGGCTTTTTCAGGTCATCCGGGAACACTATCCGAAATGGCTGCTATGGCCGGTTCTGATCGGCGTGCTTGTCGGAAACACCATTGAGGCGGCCGCAGATATTGCTGGCATGGCGGCTTGCCTGAACATCTTCGTCCCGATTCCGCCGCTTCTGATCGCCATTGCCATTGCCGTCATCATCTTGCTGCTTCAGATGTTCGGCTCCTACAGCCTCATCCGCAACGTGTTCCGATGGTTGGCGCTCTCGCTGTTTGCTTATGTCGGATCAGCGGCCCTGACGAGGCCCGCCCCCGCCGAGATCCTGCGCGGTACCTTCCTGCCCCACATCGAGCTGACCAAGGATTATCTTTCGATCCTCGTCGCCATCATCGGCACGACGCTCTCGGCCTACCTCTATACCTGGCAGTCAAACGTCGAGGTCGAGGAGAAGATCGCCGCCGGCAAGACCAGCACGGCCGAGCGGCGGGGCGCGAGCGATGCCGATCTCGCACGCTCACAGCGCGATATCGTCGTCGGAATGGCATTCTCGAACATCATCATGTACTTCATCATTCTGTCGACGGGCGCCACACTGCATCAGGTCGGACACAACAACATCGAGAATGCAGCCCAGGCGGCGGAGGCCCTTCGTCCGCTAGCCGGCGGCGGCGCAGCAGTGCTGTTCGCCACCGGTGTGATTGCCGTCGGCTTCCTGGCCGTTCCCGTGATGACGACCGGGGCCGCCTACGATCTCACCCAAGCGATCGGCTGGAAGAGCAGCCTTCACGCCAAGCCACGCGAAGCCAAGGCATTCTATGGCCTAATCGCTGGCTTCACCGCGATTGCGACCGTGCTGAATGGTCTCGGCTTCAATCCGATGAAGGCGCTGGTCTATGCCGGCATCGTGCAGGGCTTTTCAACGCCACCGCTGCTCCTGCTCATCGTGCTGCTCACCAACGATCGAGACCTGATGGGAGACAAAACCAACGGTTTCTGGCTCAATCTCCTGAGCTGGGTCGCAGTGGCCGTCATCTTCGCGGCCAGTATCGGCCTTGTTGGATCCTGGTTGCTATAGAGGAACCGTATCACCGATCAAAAACAGACTGGCTGGTTCGCGCCGGGCTTCGATTGGAGGCTTACTTTTTGGCAGTGCCAGGCTCCGCCATCCTGCGATGCTGCCTGGCGAGAAGTGCGGCCGGCGTGACGTTGGCGACCGCCGACTGCAGCTTGTTCTTCAGGCCCGTGACGATGTCCCCCTCGCCTTTCATCATCGCATCGAACCCAGCTTTGGCGACATCAGCAGCAGCATCCTTCTTCGCGGTACCGATGCTGGTATCCATCATGTCGGCACGGCGGAAAAACTCGGTCTCGGTGGCGCCGGGCATCAGGCAGGTCACGGTGACGCGGGTATCACGCAATTCCTCCCGGAGCGCAAAGGAGAATGAATCGAGAAATGCCTTGGAGCCGTTATAGACAGCCTGAAAGCTGCCGGGAGTGAAGCCGGCGATTGAGCCCGTGATCAGGATGCGGCCGGAATCCCGGCGGCGCATCTCGTTGCCGACGCAATGAAGAAGATAGACCGTTCCGGTGATATTGGTATCGATGACCCGCCGGATGCGGTTGAAATCCTGGTCGAGGAAAGCGCGGCCGAGACCGACGCCGGCGTTCGCCAGCAGAGCATCGACCGGACGACCCTGTGTCGCGGCGCAGAGGCGATCGACCCCTTCCGTCGTCGAGAGATCCGCCAACACCGCATGCACCTGTCCCCCGAGGCCCCGCAGTTCAGCAGCTTTCGCTTCGATCGCGTTCTCGTCGGCGGCGATCAGGAGATCGAAGCCTGCCTGCGCGCAGCATCTGGCAAGTTCCAGGCCGATACCGGTGGATGCGCCGGTGACGATGGCGAATTGACGTTGGGCTGACATGAGCAATCCTCGACCAATGAGTTGTTCGCTCAAATCGCCCGCCTGCCGGCTTGTTCCTATCCGCCCGTATGGCCGGCGTTGCAAAACTTCTCCCAGCGCTAGCAACCAACTTTGTCGGTTCGACTTGGAATTCATTATTCGAAGCCGGAGGCAGAGATGAAGGCGCTGGTTTGGCACGGCAAGGAAGACATTCGCTGCGACGAAGTCACCGATCCGCAAATTGAGGATCCGCGCGACGCCATCATCAAGGTCACCAGCTGCGCCATCTGCGGCTCTGACCTGCACCTGTTCCATAACTTCATCCCCGGTATGCTGCCCGGCGACATCATGGGCCACGAGACGATGGGTGAAGTCGTGGAGACCGGTGACGGGATGGACGGCAAGCTGAAGAAGGGCGACCGCATCGTGGTGCCCTTCACCATCATCTGCGGCCAATGCGAACAGTGCAAACGGGGCAATTTCTCCGTATGCGAGACGACCAATCGCAAGCGTCATTTGGCAGAAAAGGTCTTCGGCCACACCACAGCGGGACTGTTCGGTTACACGCATCTGACCGGCGGCTATCCGGGCGGCCAGGCGGAATACCTCCGCGTTCCCTTCGCCGACACCACACATATCAAGATCCCGGAGGGGCTGTCCGACGAACAGGTACTGTTTCTCAGCGACATATTCCCGACCGGCTGGCAAGCCGCCGCGCAATGCGACATAGAGCCGACCGATACTGTTGCCATATGGGGCTGCGGTCCGGTTGGGCAGATGGCGATCCGGAGTGCGATCCTGCTTGGTGCCAACCAGGTGATCGCGATCGATTGCCTGCCCGAGCGGCTTAGCATGGCCGAGGCAGGCGGCGCGACCGTCATCGACTTCAAGACGGAAAGCGTGATGGATCGGTTGCAGGAGCTGACCGACGGGCGCGGCCCTGAAAAGTGCATCGATGCGACAGGCATGGAATCCCATGTGATGCCGTCGCAGCCGGACACGATACTCGATCGGGCCAAGCAGATGCTGATGCTGGAAAGTGATCGCCCGCATGTGTTGCGCGAGATGATCTATCTCTGCCGCCCGGGCGGCGTGATCTCAATACCCGGTGTGTACAGCGGCTTCTCGGACAAGATTCCGATGGGCGCACTGATGAACAAAGGGCTTACGGTTCGCACCGGCCAGACACATGTCAACCGCTGGACGGACGATCTGCTGCGCCGCATCGCGGACGGCGAAATCGACCCATCCTTCGTCATTACCCACACCGTCGACCTCGAGCACGGCCCCGAGATGTACAGACTGTTCCGCGATAAGCAGGACAGCTGCGTCAAGGTGGTGCTGAAGCCCTGAACCGAAAGTGAGAGCTGACACTATGTATTATGTTGCCAACATCATGCGCTCAAAAGGCGATCCGAAGATCGTGCGCAGTGGACCGCGCCATGTTCCTCCGGCGAACCGTCTGGCCCGCTCACTGGGCTGGTTCAGCATCGGGCTCGGCGCCCTCGAGCTGTTCGCCCCTCGCCGCATCACCCGGACGCTCGGCATGCAGGGAAATGAAACCTTGGTGCGTGCGTTCGGGCTACGGGAGATTTTCAGCGGGATCATGTCGCTGTCGGTTGACCGCAATGCCGGCCTGTGGAGCCGGGTCGCTGGAGATGGACTCGACGCCGCTGCATTGATGTCTGCGATGACACGACACAATCCGAAGAAACACAACGTCGCGCTCGCCTTGCTGATGATCGGCGGCATCGCGATGCTGGACTACCGCGGCGCACAGGAAACGGCACGGCGGCCGCAAAACGGGCGCCGTCGACTCTATCCGGACCGCAGCGGCTTTCCCAAGGGGCTGGCGGCGGCAAGGGACGCGGCCCGGAAGGTGCTGTCGCACACCAAGGCCTCAGTATCCTGAGAGCGTGGGCCGCAGACGCCAGAACCGAGCATACTCTATGGTCGCGCCAGCCGAGGCTGATCGCACCGCGGCGACCACGGACCACAAATCGCGCTGGCTCGCCGCCGCTGAGCTCGGCGCGATTAGCAGCAGCTTCTCCACCATCGTCAGCCAGCTGGCCGCCGCGCGGATCGGCCGCGATGCCGCTGTCGATTGGATGACGGTCGCCGCAATCCCGGCACGCGACTCGGTGCTCGGCTTGGAGCCGTCATGGAGCGCGGTTCTTGTCGGCGTTGCCTTCCACCAATGGGCCGACTTCTCCTGGGCGCTCGTGTTCTTTGGCCTGTTCGGCCGTTGGACCGTGCATCTGACGCCGATGCAGATCCTGCTCGCCGCTCTGCCATGGGCGGTCCTGTCGTCCGCCATGGAATGGTTCTTTCTGGTTCCGTTATTCCCGTTCTTCCAGCCGCTGTTCACGCTGCAACAGCCCTACTGGATCGGACTGCTTGTCCACGCCTCCTCGGCTGTGATGTACCCGCTGTTCGTCTGGCTACGCTGGCCCTCCGGACACGTGCCGGCTCGCGATGCGCGATTCGCCCGCAGCTGGGCCATAGCTGCCGTCATCGTCATCACTACACTTTCCGCCGCGGCGTTCGCCAGCGCAACCGGCCGCGAGTTTCCATGGGCCGGCGGCGATCTGGATACGGATCAGCTCTATATCCGCCACATGGCGACCCATCATGCCCAGGGGATCGAGCTCGCCCGGCTCGGTGCCGAACGCGCCCGCGATCCCCATCTTCGGGCCCTGGCTGGACTGATGGTCGCGAGCCAGGCCGGCGAGAACCGCATATTCGAACGCTGGTGGCAAAGCTGGTTCGAGACTTTGATGCCGGATTGCACGGACGACGAACGCAGCCGAATGCCGGGCTTTCTGACCATCCAACAGCTACAAGAGGTTCGCGACGCCTCATCCGAGGCATTCGACGGAGCGTTCGTGCGAATGATGACGCTGCATCACAAGGGAGCCGTCAAGATGGCCGACCAGGAATGGCGCAGCCGCGGCGACCTGCGGCTCCGCATCATGGCGCACGCCATCCGTCACGAGCAGCAAGGCGAAATCGACATGATGCATGGCGTGAGCGGAGCCGCCGCCGTCGCTGCCGCCTATCGCCATATGTTTTCTGACAATGTCGACCAGGCTCCGCGCGGCAAGCGGCGTTCAGTCGGCAGCCAAGGGATACACAGCGCACCTTGATGGCGTATGCGTGGCATCGCAGCCGAACGATCAACTTTCCTTGAGAGACGCGCTCGTCTTTTGTCCAGCTTGCACGGTCCGCAATGTCCGCCGCCCTATGTCGGCAGCGTCAATCGGAGCGCGGCCGCTTCCTCGACATTCCCCAGCCTCGCTCTGTCCCACCACATGTCTTAAGTTAATGACGCGTCGGCTATGCTCGCTAATATGCGATTGTCGTTTTCCAGGCGCCCTCATGCAAGCAGGATTTCCGTTCTCAAGGTTTGCCGATCGCTTGGCGACACAGGGCGCCCTGTCATCCGATAGTCTCGATCTCTTGGCCAAGATGCCGAGCAGCATCAGCCACTACGGCTCTCGCCATCATCTTATGCAGCGAGGTGAGCTTCCAACGCATTGTCATTTGCTGCTGCAGGGATATCTGTGCTGGCAGGATCCCGATGGCCGCGATGGCCGGATCATCTCGATCCATGTACCGGGCGACGTTCCGGACCTCTATACGGTCCATGACCTTCAAGTTGATTATGATCTCGTAACGGTTGGTCCCGCGGTTGTCGCATCGGTTCCTCACCGCTTCTTCCGGGAGTTGGCCGAGCTATCGCCTACGCTCTGGCGTTCGCTATTGCGGCTCATTCTGATCGACGCTGCGACCTCAAGAAACTGGATCCTGAACGTGAGCAGCCGCGACGCGCTCGAACGCGTCGCGCATCTCATATGCGAACTCGCAACACGGCTACGCGCCGTCGGTCTGGCGAGAGACCTCCGCGTTCCCTCCCCCTTCACGCAATCCGAGCTCGCGGCGGCCTGCAGCATATCGGCCGTCCACGCCAACCGGACCATCCAGGAGCTTCGTCGCAGCAGCCTGCTGCAGTGGCATTCAAAGACCATTACGATCACAAACTGGTATGGTTTGGTCCGTCTGGCCGGCTTCAATCCGGCCTATCTGCGGTTACCCGCAATCGACGAGGTTGAGGCAGCCGAGCCGCCGACGGCAAGATCAACCGAAGCAGCCGTTATCGCAGATTCGCTGCGATGACTGAGTGCATTTTCGACTTGTTCAATGACGGGGCTCCAATCGCCCGGCTTTCTCTGGCGAAATAGCCGGGCCGTCGGGTACCAAATAGAGCGTTCACCGGATGCGGGCCAACGCCAGTCGCAGTCAGCATGCAGAAGAATCCACACGTCGAGCCCCAGCGCGCCGGCAAGATGCGCGACCATCGTATCCACGCAGATGACGAGATCCAGTTGAGCCATTCGTTGGCCCAACAAGCAAATATCCACTGTGCTGATATCCCGCGCGCCGATCGTTGGCGCCATTGCGGCTCCCGGCCCACGCTGCAAGGAGTACAAGTCGATGTTGGCCCCGCCCAGACGTTGCAGCTCGGCAACCGGAATTTCTCTCCGCTTGTCCCAGGCACCCACCTCCCAAACCAGGCCTACTGCCGTTTGCCCGCCAATGCGCTCCCGAAATCGCACGGTGGTCGGCGACAGGCTGAGATACGGCCTCTGCAATGCAATATGGTCTCGATTCGCCCTGATGGCGTGCGGCACCTCCATGATCTCGATATCGACGTCGAATTCGACGTCAGGCACACCATTGTGAAGCGGAATAGCGCGATCGACACCGTCGGCTCGACTAATCAGGGCAAGCAACGGCGGCTGGCACCAGACGGTTACGCCACGCGCAATTGCCCGCAGTGCGGGCATGAAGCGGATGAACTGGATTGTATCGCCGAGGCCGTGGTAGCAACGAACCAGGACACTCCTGCCCCGCAACTCCTCGCCGCGCCAGATCCGCTGCAGATGACGAGGTCCAAGGTGTTTATCTCCCCCCGGTGCCCACAGTCGCGCCAGATCGCGGTCACTGATGGCCCATGCGCGGTCGAACTCGCCGGCGCGCATGGCATCAATCCAGTCCTGCCCAGCGCCGGCCGATCGATCAGTCGAGGCAGCAACGGCCGGTCCGATCATTTGGCACTGGATCGCCGAACGAACTTGTGGAAACGGCTGGTCTTTCCGTCCTTGGTGCGATCCTGGTAGAGAAACGCAAGGTCGGCCTCGTCGAACTTGCGGAAGAATTCGTCCCAACCGATGTGGTCAAGCCCCTCATCAGGGGGATCGAAGTCGATCCGCAGGATACCTGCATGACCATCTTCTTCGGTTGCTTCAACAGTTGCCGGACGACCGTGCCGGGACTCGGCCCAATGCCGGATTGAGTTGTGGTCGGTGGTGGTGTGGGCTTCGGTTTCATCCACCTTGCTGTGGCTTTGCGTCATCAACTTATCTCGCGCGCTATCGGGTTCTGATCTAGGTGAGCCAGTCTGGCTCTCCGGGCGAAACGCCGCTTGGCGCAAATAGTTCTTAGCGAGTTGTCGCGACGGTTGTCCCCGATCTGACCGGAGCATCATGTTCTTCATCTTCATCCAGGATGAAGGTCGTTCCGTAGAACTGCAGCCCGACGCTATCCTGAGTTAAGAAATTTCGATTTTCGCGACATGAACCGGGATGCTGGCGTTTCCGACTGGCTCTACTCAGGAACGAACATACCCTGCGGTACGTTCGCCGCCGTACTTACATTCGTGCACAACTCCAGAGGACCACAGCAGATGCATTCACGCCTTCAGGACCGCCGGCGCGTACGCGTCGGCATCGTCGGAGTTGGCAATTGCGCGAGCTCACTCGTGCAGGGCCTCGCCTATTACAGGTGCGCCAAATCGAACGAGCCGGTGCCGGGCCTGATGAACGCGAATCTGGGTGGGTACCACATCAGCGACATCGAAATCAGCTCCGCCTTCGACGTCAATGTCAGCAAAGTCGGTCTCGACGTGGCCGATGCGATCGGGGCGACACCAAACAACACGCACCGGTTCTGTGATGTCAAACAGACTGGCGTGGCCGTACAGAAAGGGCCGGTGCTCGACGGAGTCGGCCGCTACCTCGAAGGCGATATCCCGGTTGACGATACGCCGCCCGTCGATGTCGCCGATGTCTTGATGAAATCCCGAACCGATGTGCTGGTGTCGTATCTGCCGGTCGGCTCGCAGCGTGCCGGTGAGTGGTACGCTGAACAGGCAATCGCAGCGGGCTGCGGATTCGTCAACTGCATTCCCGTGTTCATTGCGTCCAACCCGTCCTGGAGACGTCGCTTTGAGGAGGCCGGCCTTCCATTGATCGGCGATGACATCAAAAGTCAGGTCGGCGCCACCATCGTGCACCGTGTCCTTGCCAATCTGCTTCGTGAACGAGGCGTCCGACTCGACCGGACGTACCAGCTGAATGTCGGCGGCAATGCCGATTTCAAGAATATGTTGGAGCGTGATCGTCTCGCATCCAAGAAAGTCTCGAAGACGCAGGCGATCACCAGTCAATTCGACGTACCGATGGATGCCGACAATGTTCATGTCGGTCCCAGCGATCACGTTCCGTGGCTGACTGACCGCAAGCTCGCCTTCATCCGCCTGGAAGGAACCACTTTTGGCGGAGTCCCGCTGTCGGCCGAAGTCAAGCTCGAGGTTTGGGATTCACCAAACTCTGCGGGAATCGTGATCGATGCCGTCCGCTGCGCCAAGCTTGCAATCGATCGCGGGGTCGGCGGCGCCCTGACCGGCCCGTCTAGCTACTTCATGAAATCACCTCCACAGCAGTTCACCGATGACGAAGCCCGTCGGCGCACGCGCGACTTCATCGACGACGGACGTGACTGATGGCCAAGGCCATTCACCTGATCCGGCATGGCCATCACCCGCTGCTCGGGCAATGTCTGAGCGGCAGGATGTCGGATGTATCGCTCGACACATTGGGACTGCAGCAGATGGCTCGTTGTGCCGGGCTGCTGCATCCGCGACCGCACATCATCCGGTCGAGCCCACAGCGTCGCACCCGGCAATCAGCCGATATTCTGGGAAATGCGCTTGGCTTGCCGGTGCAGATTGCCTCCGAGATCGACGAAATCGACTATGGCGAATGGACCGGCCGACGGCTTGCGGATCTGCAGGGCGATCCGATCTGGTCGCGATGGAATGCGCAACGTGGCATTAGCCGCCCGCCGGGTGGCGAGAGCATGAGCGCGCTGCAGGAGAGAGTGATCGCGTATCTTGAACGATTGCATCGCGATCCAACCACGATGGTCGTCGCCCTGATCAGTCACGCGGAGCCAATCCGGGCGGCGTTGCTCCACTACAAGGGCATGTCGCTGAACGATTTCCTTTCTATCGTGGTCGATCCGGCCAGCATTCACACATTGTGGTTCGACGAAGCCGGCGTTCAAGTCACATACGGAAACGACGAGGTGGCAACGTGAAGATCGTGATCTTCGGCCTGACAATCTCATCATCATGGGGCAATGGTCATGCCACCCTGTGGCGGGGTCTCTGCAAGTATCTCGCCCGTCTCGGTCATAGTGTCGTGTTCTATGAGCGCGACGTGTCCTACTACGCAGCAGCCAGGGACATGTTCGAGCTTCCCGGCGGCCGCCTGCAGCTATTCTCGTCCTGGTCTGAAATCGAGGATCGCGCGCGTGCTGATGTGGCGGATGCCGATGCCGCGGTCGTCACCTCCTATTGTCCGGACGCCATCGCGGCCACCGACCTGATTCTTCAATGCGGGCACGCGCTTCCAGTCTTTTATGATCTGGATACTCCGATCACCATGGCCAAGCTCAAGGCAGGCCAGCCAGTTCCCTACATCGGGGCGTCAGGCCTGCGGGATTTCAAGCTCGTGTTGAGCTTCACCGGCGGACCGCAGATAGCAGATGAATTTCGACAGAGATTGGGGGCTGAAAACGTTCGCCCGCTTTACGGCCACGTTGACGGCGACGCGCATTACCCAGCCGCTTCCCAGCCGCACTATCGCGCCGCTCTATCGTATCTCGGAACATATTCCGAAGATCGCCAACGCGCGCTGGAGGCTTTGTTCGTCGCTCCTGCCCACAAAAGACAGGATCTGCGTTTCCTGATCGGTGGCGCGCAATATCCCGATAGCTTCCCGTGGTCGCCGAATGTCTTCTTCGTTCGCCATCTTCCCCCCGCGGAGCATCCACCATTCTTCGCATCCTCGCGCCTCACGCTCAACGTCACGCGCCCAGCGATGTCGGAGATGGGCTGGTGTCCATCCGGGCGACTGTTTGAAGCTGCCGCCTGCGGCGTGCCCCTCATCAGCGACGCTTGGATGGGCATCGAGGAATTTCTGACGCCGGGCGACGAAATATTGTTGGGGCATGACGCGCAGGACGTACTCGAAGCGCTCGACATGAGTGATTCCGAATTGCAGCAAATGGCGCAGCGCGCCCGGGAACGCATCCTGGTCGAACATTCCTCGGAGCGGCGTGCGCGCGAGCTGGACATTTTGCTGGAACAGGCGGCGCGACGCGACATTGATCAACCCCTGACAGCGGAGGCCTGACATGTGGGGCATCGTGCCGGCCGCTGGCCGCGGCAGCCGTATCCAGCCGCTGGCGTTTTCCAAGGAGTTGTTGCCGGTCGGGAGTCGGCGTGACAACGGAACGGATCGTCCCTGCGCAGTAGCGGAGTATCTCGTTGAACGGCTGATCATCGGCGGCGCCGACAAGATCTGCTTCGTCATTTCGCCTGGCAAGTCCGACATCCTCGAATATTTCGGTGACCATTATCGCACCGCGCAGCTGGCCTATGTCGTCCAGCCCGACGCATTGGGTCTGTGTGACGCTGTCTTCCGGGCAAGCGCCGTAGTCGGCGAACGCGACGACGTCGTGGTAGGCCTGCCCGACACGATCTGGTTTCCGAAGACCGCCCTGCGCGAGCTGCCCGAGGCCGATCTGTCGTTCCTCCTGTTTCCTGTCGAACATCCTGAGTTCTTCGATGCTGTGGTCCTCGCGGGCGAGCAAGTTCAGGAAATCCAGGTCAAGCGGCCTGACGCGACGACCGACTGGATCTGGGGCGCTTTCCGAATGTCGGCGACCGGCTTTCACGACCTGCGCCAATTGTGGCGACTGCGCAATCCTCGTGACGAATATTTCGGAACGTTGGTGAACGCCTATCTCGCGGCCGGCGGCCGCGGCGTCGGGGTGAAAGCTGGCGACACTTATGTCGACGTTGGGACCGTCAATGGCTACCGCACGGCGATGGCGCTGCTTTCCGACGAGGCTGTCGATGTCACGGACCATGGCCTGCCACCTCTCCACCTCTAGGACCAACAAACGAGGAAACGCATGACGGGTGCCACGCTCTCCACAGAAGAAATTCGACAGCGGATCGACGCACTTGGACCATGGTTCCATAACCTCGACCTCAACGGGATCAGCACCGCTCCATCGCATTTCCTTGGAGACTATCCGCGTGTGAAGTGGCGTCACTTCGCCGAAGTGGTCCCCGCCAACCTTGAGGGCAAGACCGTCCTCGACATAGGCTGCAATGCCGGCTTCTACGCGCTGGAAATGAAGCGCCGTGGCGCTGCGCGCGTGCTCGGCCTTGATACCGACGATGAATACCTGGCGCAGGCACGGTTTGCCGCTGATGTCACTGGCCTCGATATCGAATTCCGGAAGCTCTCGGCATATGATGTCGGACAGCTTCACGAACGATTCGATCTCGTGATCTTCATGGGAGTCTTGTATCATCTGAGGCACCCACTGCTCGCGCTCGACCTGATCCACGAGCACGTCGCAGCCGACCTGCTGTTGTTCCAGTCCATGCAACGTGGCGATAGCGGCGTCGACCACGTCGACAGCGACTACGACTTCTGGACGACCGACCAGTTCGACTCTCCCGGCTATCCCAGGCTGCACTTCATCGAGCACAAATACGCCGAAGATCCTACCAACTGGTGGGTGCCGAACCGCGCCTGTGTGGAGGCCATGCTGCGCAGCTCCGGCTTTTCGATCATCGCCCATCCCGAGGATGAGGTCTACCTCTGCAAGCGGCTGGCGCCGCGTGAGCCCGCGACATCTCTTCTCTCGGAAAAGGTAGCCGCTCGATGATCGAGGCAGCCAAGATTTGGAACGAACCGAACAACAAATCGCATTGGGACATATGGCTCGATCCGGATTGGACAAGATTTGCCGAGCTTGTGATCACCGCGGGCAAGGCCATTCGAAGCGCGCACCCCACGTTGCCGAGGGTCCTCGGCGGCATCTCGCCAATCGATCCCGGCTTCATGCGCACCATGCAGACGCGCGGCGCGCTGGATCACGTCGACGCGGTGGCAGTGCACGGCTTCCCGCTGGACTGGAATCTCTGGCAGATCGACCAATGGCCGAACAAGCTCTCCGAAATCCAGGCTGAAGTCGCGCTTCCCGTTTGGGTGACGGAAGTTGGCGTATCGTCGTTCGGCGCCGAGCAGGTTCAGGCATGGGGCCTCGAGCGCACCGCCGATCTGCTGATAGGACGTGCACCGCGCATTCATTGGTACAGCCTGTACGATCTGCCATCGAGCTGGGAAGCGACCACCCGCCACAGGGAAGCGGAAGGTTCGTCCTACTACAGGCACTTCCATATGGGCCTGCTGCGCGAGGACGGATCGCCCAAGCAGGCGCTCAAGCTCTATGAGCGATACGCGCCGTACATGGGCCTGTGTCAGTGGTTCCATTTCGAGGACCACCGTCTGTTGGACGCAGCAGGCTGGATGCGTCGGCTCGGCATGAGACATCTGCGAACCGGCCTATCATGGGCAGATAGTTTCCGCCCCAATGCGCTCGCCTGGTTCGACCGTCAGATGGACGCACTCGCCGAATTCGAGGTTACCCTGACATTCTGCTTCACGCCGCAACATCGCGGCATCGCACCGCACCACACCAGTCCACCATTGGATGCAAACGAGTTCGCCGATTTCTGCGCACAGATGGTCAAGCGCTACTGCGCGCGGACCGGCGCCGCGCCGTCGCTGCCGAGCACTGAACCGGAAAGTAAGCCTGTATGCGCGCTTTGATTCTCGTGATGGATTCGGTCGGCATCGGTGGAGGGCCCGATGCCGCGCTCTACGGTGATCACGGCGCCGACACCCTGGGCCACATCGCGGAAGCTTGCGCCCATGGCGCGGCCGACAATGATATCCGCAACGGGCCGCTTGCGATACCGCACCTCGTCGCCTTGGGCATCGGTCAGGCTTGCCGCCTCGCCACGGGCCGCACTCCACCGGCACTCGACGGGCCGGTCCATTCGTACGCCATGTTCGGCTGTGCCAGCGAGCGTTCGAAGGGAAAGGATACCCCCTCCGGGCATTGGGAGATCGCCGGCGTGCCGGTCCCGTTTGACTGGGGCTACTTTCCGAAGACCAGGCCATGCTTCCCGAAAGGCCTTGTCGAGCGGCTCTGCGATGATGCTGGCGTCCCCGGCATCATCGGGAACTGTCACGCCTCCGGCACTGAGATCATCCGCGAACTAGGCGAACGCCATATGCAAAGCGGAGAACTGATCTGCTACACCTCTGCCGATAGTGTATTCCAGATCGCAGCGCATGAAGGAACATTCGGGCTGGAGCGGCTCTACGCCATATGCGCACTCGCCCGTCGCCTGGTCGATCCACTCAACATCGGACGGGTCATTGCCAGGCCCTTCGTCGGTTCGGCAGCCGCAAACTTCAAGCGAACCGCACACCGTCGCGATTTTTCTGTCCCGCCTCCCGGCCAGACGATCCTCGATCGTGCCGCCGATGACGGCCGCGACATCGTTTCGATCGGCAAGATCGACGACATTTTCGCCCATCGCGGTACCGGCCGTAACAAGCGCGGCGACGGCAACGACGCCCTGTTCGACTGTACCCTGGAGGCGATTGACGATCTGGCAGACGGCGGGCTGCTGTTTGCAAATTTCATCGACTTTGACACCCTCTACGGTCATCGGCGAGATATCGCCGGATACGCGGCCGCGCTCGAGCAGTTCGACCGCCGTCTCCCGGAATTGCTGTCGCGTCTGGAATCCGACGACCTGCTGATCTTGACGGCCGACCACGGCTGTGACCCGACTTGGGATGGAACGGACCATACCCGCGAACAGGTGCCGATCCTGGCGCGGACGAGCAATCGAACACGGGACATTGGCAAGCGGACGGGCTTTTCAGATATCGCAGCAACCGTCGCGCGCCATCTTGGTCTCCCTCCCGTCGCGCATGGCTCGGCGTTTTAGGTCGCATGCCATTGCGATTCACTCAGGTTATTGATCCAGATTAGCGAAATTATCGTTTGTACATTTCGCAGGAACGAACATTCCTCCGCACGCGTCTTTCTTTCAATGTGATTGGCGCGCGGTCGATCGACCAACTTCGTAGCGCGCTTCCACTCTCATCTCCCGGCCAGACACCGGTCTGGCCTCATCTCGGACAGGGAGCAGCGGCGAATGACTCGTGTTTTGATTACTGGCGGCGCCGGATTTATCGGCTCACATGCTGCCGACACGTTGCTTGCCGCAGGCTACGAGGTCCGATTGCTGGACAATCTGTCTTTGCAGGTCCATGGCCCGGACGGCAAGCGCCCGTCCTATTTGAACAAGGACGCAGACCTCATGGTCGGCGACATCACGGATGAGCTTGCCATTGAGCGCGCGCTGCGGGGCGTAGACAAAGTGCTGCATCTGGCCTCGTCGGTTGGCGTGGGTCAGAGCATGTACGACATCGCGTCCTATGTCAGGACCAACGAGCTTGGCACCGCGCAGCTGCTCCAGGCTCTGTCGCGGCACCCTGTCGAACGACTCGTTGTCGCATCCTCAATGAGCGTCTACGGCGAGGGATTGTATCGAGGCATCGATCATGTCGCGTACGCCGCCGGCGACCGTTCGATCGATCAGCTCCGCGACGGCGACTGGGAGTTGCACGACAGCGTCGGGCGAAACCTGGAGCCGGTGCCGACTCCCGAATCCAAGCTACCATGCCTCAGCTCAATCTATGCGCTGAACAAATATGCGCAGGAACGCATGTGCCTGATCACTGGAAAGGCTTACGGTATCCGGACCGTCGCACTCCGCTTTTTCAATGTGTTCGGTCCGCGCCAGGCGCTGTCAAATCCCTACACGGGCGTCTTGGCGATCTTCGCCGCGAGGCTGCTGAACAGCAGGTCGCCCCTGGTGTTCGAGGACGGTCTGCAGCGCCGCGACTTCGTCCACGTCAGCGATGTAGCGCGAGCCTGCCATCTAGCGCTGGAGTCGCGCCACGCTTCGGAGGTCTTCAACATCGGTTCAGGTCAGAGCCGGACGATCCTGTCCGTCGCGCAGAGCCTCGCCGAGGTCATGGGCCGAACCGACATCGCGCCCGAGATTACCGGAAAGTACCGTGTCGGCGACATCCGCCATTGCTTCGCCGATATCAGCAAGGCATCTGCCGAGCTGGATTTTGCGCCGAATGTCGCCTTTGAGGACGGTCTTGACGAGCTGTCCGGTTACCTAGCCGATCAGATCGCCGATGACCATGTCGAGCGGGCTGCCGAGGAACTGTCACGCCGGGGACTGGTGGCATGATGGACGCAGGCCAGAACAGACCCGTGCTGGTGACCGGCGGCTGCGGCTTCATCGGCTGCAACCTCGCAGACCGGCTTGCGGCCCGCGGCGACTCAGTCGTGGTCTTCGATAGTCTCGCCCGCACCGGCGTTCGCGAAAATGCGCACTGGCTCAAGTCGAGACATGGCGGACGGGTCGAGATCGTCGTCGCTGATATTCGCGATCCTATTCCCGTCATCGATGCCGTTAAGGACGCTCGCGCCGTGCTGCACCTCGCGGCCCAGGTAGCCGTTACCGACAGCCTGTCCGACCCCGCAGGCGATTTCGAGACCAACGCGCACGGGACTCTCAACGTGCTGGAGGCCGTCCGCCTGCACAATCCATCGGCGCCTGTCCTGTTTGCGTCCACGAACAAGGTCTATGGCCGGCTGGGTGACCAGACCGGCGTTACCCGCGTAGACCGGCGCTACGTGCCGGTTGCCGACGGCGTTGCTCGAGGCGTCTCCGAGGACACGCCGCTCGATTTTTATAGCCCGTATGGCTGCTCCAAGGGCACGGCCGATCAGTATGTCCATGACTATGCCCGGGTGTTCGGGTTGCAAACTGTCGTGATGCGAATGAGCTGCATCTACGGGCCTCGGCAGTTCGGCACGGAAGATCAGGGCTGGATCGCACATTTCCTCAGGAGCGCGATCGAGAACCGAGCCCTGACAATCTACGGCGATGGATATCAGGTGCGCGATGCGCTGCATGTCAATGATGCCGCCGAGGTCTGGCTGTCGGCGCTCGACCAAATCGGACTCAGCCGTGGCCGCGTGTTCAACCTTGGTGGCGGCTCCTCCAATGCGGTGAGCCTGCTCGAGCTGATCGACGAGATCGCGCAGCTGACCGGCCGCGAGGTGCAATACGGGTTCGCCGACTGGCGGCCTGGCGACCAGCCCTGGTACGTCACGGACACCAGCGCGCTCACCAAATTGTTGGGTTGGACGCCGAAGGTCCCGCTGCGCGAGGGCTTGCAGTCGCTGCATGCCTGGCTCGACGGCCGGTTCGGGCCATCCGTCGTACACAAGGGAGCCTCGGCATGACCCGCGTTGCTCTGATCAATCCGAATTGGAATTTCGACGGCAGCATCTATTTCGGTTGTCGCCAAACACACTTGCCGATCGAGTTCGGCATCTCCGCGCATTATCTGCGTCAAGCCGGTCACCCGACGCTACTGCTCGATGCCCATATGTTCGACCTCTCGCATTGCGAAATCGAGGCCGAGCTCCGCGCCTTCAGGCCTGATCTGATCGCGGTCACCACTGCGCCGACCTATTTGTTCTGGCGCTGCGCACCGCCCGAGCTGCGTATCCCACAGGAACTGCTGCTCTCGCTGTTCGGTCTGGCACCAACCCTGGTCGCCGTCGGTCCGCACGGATCGACGACGCCGAGAACGGCGCTGCGCAAGCTCGGCGCAGATATCGTGGTGATGGGCGAGTGCGAGCGCGCGTTGGTGCGCCTTGCCAATGGCGATCGCGATTTCGCCGGACTCTGCTTCCTCGATGGCAGAACCGTTCGGGTCAACGGCGGACCGCAGGCCGTCGCCTTCAAGGACCAGCCCGCGCTGCAATGGCCGGCCGAGATGATCCGTAGTCATCATCACCATCATCACCGCTTCGAGGCGGAACCGACCGGCGCCGGCGCCGAGGTCGAAGCCTCGCGGGGGTGCCCCTATAACTGCACGTTCTGCGCCAAGGAGAATTTCCGCAACGCCTATCGCCGGCGTCCCGCAGCGGCGGTCCTCGACGAGATCGACGGCCTGCGGCGTCACGACACCGAGTACCTCTACTTCATCGACGAGATCTTCCTGCCGAATGCCGAACTTCTGCACGGACTGACCGCACGCGGCATCAAGTTCGGCATCCAGACCCGGATCGACCTCTGGAAGCCCGACATGCTGGCGCTGCTCGGCCGCGCCGGCTGTGTATCGATCGAGGCTGGCGTGGAAAGCCTGACGCCGGAGGGCCGCGTAGCGCTGGCCAAGAACTGCAAGATGACGACGGACCAGCTGGCGGACCGGCTGATCGAGGCCCGCCGGCACGTTCCCTTCGTCCAAGCCAACCTGATCGAGATGCCCGAAGACGACGATCCGGTCGTCCAGCGTTGGCGACGCCAGATGCAGGATGCCGGCGTCTGGGCCAACGATCCGGTCCCGATCTATCCGTATCCGGGCTCGCCGGACTATCGAAAGCTCTGGGGCGAGCCGGACGACTTCGCCTGGGAGCGAGCACACCAGCACTACCTCGCGATATTCGACCAGTTCAGCGATGTCCAGGAAGGACGTCCAGTCCCGCTCGCCGAACTCGAGCTGCAGGTTACGCCATGACTGCGACGTCACGCCTCACCGTGATGATGACAACCGATGCGATCGGCGGCGTCTGGAACTTCTCGTGCTTGCTCGCCACGGCGCTGGTCGGCATGGGCGCGGATGTTCATCTCGTCGTGATGGGGCCGGCTCCGAGCTCCGAGCAACGCGGCATGCTGCGTGATTTCCGCGTCCAACTGATCGAGACCAATCTCGCGCTGGAGTGGCAAGACCCGGACGGAGCCGATCTGCCCAACGCCAGACGTGTGCTTGCCGGCCTCGAATCACGGATCCGTCCCGACGTCATCCATCTCAACAGCTACCGCGAGGCCTCATTCAATTGGATGGCCCCGACAATCGTCGTTGCGCACTCCTGCGTGAACTCCTGGGCGCGTGCTTGCAACGATACGGCATGGCTCGACCAGCCGGCGTGGCAACACTACACCAGCTCGGTCCGGGAAGGCCTCAATGCGGCGTATAACTGGGTCAGTCCCAGCCGGAAACTACAGCATGCTATTCACGAGATTTATTGCCCGAACACGCCCGGCACCGTGATCTGGAATGGCGCGCTGCCGGTTTCGCTGCCGACGCCCAAACGTGCCTTTCTGCTGGCGGCAGGCCGGCTTTGGGACCCCGCTAAGAACCTCTCTGCCACCGCCGAGCTTGCGCAAGGACTGGATTGGCCGGTGCTGATGGCCGGCCCGACATCGGGCCGTATCCCGGCCGGCCCCATCTGGCTCGGGTCGCTCGATCATGATTCGCTGCTAGCCCGCATGAAGCAGGCAGCGATCTTTGTCAGCCTGGCGCTCTATGAGCCGTTCGGCCTTGCTGTGCTCGAAGCTGCATCGGCCGGCTGCGCGCTGGTTCTCTCGGATATTCCGACGTTTCGCGAACTGTGGGACGACGCCGCCCTGTTCGTGGATCCTGCCGACAAGCGTGAGCTCAACCGCGCGGTGAACAGACTCTGCGCCGATTACGACTGGCGCGTACAGCTTCAGCACGCCGCCCAGGAGCGGTCGCGGCGCTACTCGTTGGCGCAAATGGCCGGTACGTATCATGATCTCTATGCCGCCTTGCCAGCGGCTCGTGCGACCCAATCGCCCGCACCCGCTTTGGAGATTACGGCATGAAATGCGTTCTGTTCTGTCATGCGTTCACCTCGTGCTGGAACAATGGCAATGCCCATTTTCTCCGCGGCGTCGCGCGCGAGCTCGATGCGCTCGGGCACGACGTGGTCATCTACGAACCAGCCGATGGCTGGAGCCGGCTCAACGCGCTTCGTGATGGCGGCGAACAGGCGCTGCGGGAAGCCGACGCTCTGCTGCCCGGGATCGATATCAGGCAGTATCAGCCCGGCCTCAATCTCGAAGACGCCCTGGACGACGCGGGACTCGTGATCGTCCATGAGTGGAATCGTCCTGACCTGCTCAAGGCAATCGGTCGACATCGTATCCTGTCAGGTGACTACACGCTGCTGTTTCACGATACCCATCACCGCGCGGTGACTTCCCCCCAGGAACTAGCGCGCTTTGACCTATCCGGATTCGATGGCGTGCTCGCCTTCGGCGAGATCCTGCGGGAGATCTATCTCGAGCTCGGCTGGACTAATCGTGCTTACACCTGGCACGAAGCCGCGGACACCGGTCTTTATCACCCGATGCCGCACATTCCGCGACGGAACGACGTGGTCTGGATCGGAAATTGGGGCGATGGAGAGCGCGCAGCCGAACTCATCGAGTTCCTGATCTCCCCTGCGTCACAGCTGGGATTGCGCGGCGAAATTCACGGCGTGCGCTACTCGGAGGCCGCATTGCGTGTGATCGAGGCGGCGGGCATGGATTATTGCGGCTGGTTGCCGGCACATCGTGCGCCTGCGGCGTTCGCGGCCGCACGTGCAACGGTCCATGTGCCACGCGGCCCCTATGTGCAGGCGCTCCCTGGGATACCGACCATCCGGATGTTCGAGGCGCTTGCCTGCGGCATTCCGATCGTCTCCGCACCGTGGAGCGACGTCGAGCGCTTGTTTCCGGAAAACGCCTATCTGCGAGCCCGCAATGGCGATCAGATGCGGACGGCACTTAAGACGCTGCTGCACGATCCGCAGCTTGCATGCGCAACGGTGAAGTCGGGCCTTGACGCGATTGCGGAGCGACATACCTGTCGCCACCGCGTCATTCAGCTGCTCGACATTGTCGCGCAAATCCGAGGGCCCCGGCGGCAAACGGCACAATCTCGGCGGGAAGGAGCGCTCGCATGAAGATCTGCTTCTTCGGCTCCAGCCTCGTCTCCTCCTATTGGAACGGCGCCGCGACTTACTACCGCGGCATGCTCAAGGAGCTCGCAGCCCTTGGCCACGATATTAGCTTCTTCGAGCCCGACGCCTTCCAGCGCCAGCAGTATCGCGATATCGCAGATCCGCCCTGGGCCAAGGTTCTGGTCTATCCGGCGACAACTGAAGGATGGCAGAGTTCACTTGAGATTGCCGCCCGGTCCGCCGACCTCCTGATCAAGGCGAGCGGCGTCGGCGTTTTCGATCAGGAGCTTGAGAACGCAGTGGTCGAGATCCCCTCGCGCGCCGTCCGCATCTACTGGGATGTTGACGCGCCGGCGACGCTAGACGCGATGTCGCAGCACCCCCACCATCATCTGCGCAGGGCGATCCCGCGCTACGACCTGGTTTTGACCTATGGCGGCGGCGAGCCCGTTATAGCTGCCTACCGATCCGTCGGTGCGCCCGACTGCATTCCGATCTACAACGCGCTGGACACGTCGACGCATTTCCCTGCCCCGGCGAGCCCGAGGTTCGGCTGCGATCTCGGCCTGCTGGCGAACCGCTTGCCCGACCGAGAGCAACGGATCGACAACTTCTTCCTCGAGGTCGCCCGCACCTTGCCGTCAAGACAGTTCGTGCTGGGCGGCTCGGGCTGGGACAACAAGGACACGCCCGCCAATGTCCGCCGTGTTGGCCACGTCGGCACCGGCGATCATAACGCGTTCTTCTGCTCCGGCCTCGCCACGCTGAACGTCAATCGCGAGAGCATGGCGCGCTATGGATTTTCGCCGCCGACACGCGTTTTCGAGGCTGCCGGCGCCGGGGCATGCCTGATTACCGACGACTGGAAGGGCATCGACGCCTTCCTGGAGCCGGGGCGCGAGGTACTGGTCGCATCGAGCGGCGGCGCCGTCGCCGAGCATCTGGATTCGCTGACGCGAGAGATCGCGCGCGCGATCTCGTTGCGCGCAAGAGCGCGAATCTTAGCGCATCACACCTACCGGCAGCGCGCGCGGCAGTTCAACACGCTGTTCGCGGAAAGAGCAGCGAGAATAGAGGCAGCGGAATGACCCTCAGCATTGTCGTCATTGGACTATCGGTTACCTCGTCTTGGGGGAACGGTCACGCGACCACCTATCGCGCTCTGATCGAGGCCCTGGCGCAGCGCGACCATCGCGTGACATTCCTGGAGCGGGACATGCCGTGGTATCGCGAACATCGCGACCTCGCCAAGCCATCAACCTGGTCGGTTGAACTCTATCAATCGCTCCCGGACCTTGCGTTTAGATTCGGCAAGACCATCAGCATCGCCGATGTCGTGATCGTCGGTTCATACGTTCCCGATGGCATCGCGGTTGCGGATTGGGTAACCACCAACGCGCGGGGCATAACGGCCTTCTACGATATTGATACGCCCGTCACGCTTGCCGGTCTCGATCGAGGTCTGCCATATCTTTCCGCGGCGCTGATCCCGCGATTTGATCTTTATTTGTCATTCACGGCAGGAGACGTGCCAAAGGTCGTCGAGACCGAATATGGTAGCCCGCTCGCACGCGTACTCCATTGCAGCGCCGATATTGACGTCTACCGGGGCCAGCAGAGCGAGCCGAAATGGCAGCTCGGTTATCTCGGAACCTACAGCCCTGACCGTCAAGACTCGGTCGAGCGGTTATTGGTCGCTCCAGCGCGAGCCGCGCCGGACCTGCAGTTTGTCGTCGCCGGCTCGCAGTATCCTGCCATAGAGTGGCCGGAGAATGTCGCGCGGATCGATCATCTCGCTCCGTCCCGGCACGCAGCTTTCTACTCAGAGCAACGTTTCACACTGAACATTACGCGTGCGGATATGCGCGCTCTCGGCTTTTCGCCCAGTGTGCGACTGTTCGAGGCAGCCGCATGCGGAACGCCTATCATTTCGGATCGCTGGCCGGGCATCGAGACAATCCTGGAGCCCGGGGCCGAGATACTGCTCGTTGACGATTCGGGCGATGTCGTCGAGATCCTGCGCAACATGCCGGACGAACGTCGGCAGTCGATCGGCGCAAGAGCCCGTCGGCGCATTCTGGCCGACCACACGCCAGCACATCGGGCACGTCAGCTGGAATTCTATCTACAGGAAGCGACCGCCCAGCGCCGATCGAAATCGGTTAACCGACCGAGCGTACGCAGCAAGCAAGCTGCAGAGATCTGAGGAGGGTCTATGACATATCAAGCGCGGATCACCGGCACTCGACCTGCACGCACCGTGTTGATCACGGGCGGCGCTGGCTTTATCGGATCGCATCTTTGTGACGCATTGTTACGTCGGGGCGAACGCGTGATCTGTGTCGACAATCTCTTCACCGGCACGCTTGACAACATCAGGCCGCTTCTCAATCATCCGCGATTCGAATTCATCCAACACGACGTCCGCGACCCATTGAGCATCTCCGTGGAAGTCGACCAGATCTACAGTCTGGCCTGTCCGGCCTCGCCACGGCACTACCAGCGGGATCCGATCGGCACGATGAAGACGTGCGTCATCGGCACCATGAATGTGCTTGAGTTGGCTCGACAGAAAGCCGCGCGCGTCCTGCAAGCCTCGACCAGCGAAGTCTATGGCGATCCCGAAGTTCATCCGCAGCCCGAGACCTATGTCGGTCATGTCAACATGATCGGGCCCCGCGCCTGTTACGACGAGGGCAAACGCGCGGCGGAGACTTTGATGTTCGACTACCAGCGGACGCATGGTGTGGAAGTGAAGGTCGCCCGCATCTTCAACACTTATGGGCCCCGCATGCTGGAGAATGACGGGCGTGTCGTCTCCAATTTCATTGTCCAGGCGCTGCGCGGCGAACCGATCACAATCTATGGTGAGGGTAGCCAGACGAGAAGCTTCTGCTTTATCGACGATCTCGTCAGGGGCCTCGAATTGCTGATGGAGAGTCCGTCAACGGTGACGGGGCCTTGCAACCTCGGCAATCCCCAGGAGATCACCATCGAGGCCATCGCGCGAACGGTTCTTGCATGTACGCGATCGGCGTCGCCGCTGCGGTTCGAGTCACTCCCAGAGGATGATCCCAAACGCCGGAAGCCCGTCATTGAAACCGCGGAACGATTACTGGGCTGGCGTCCTCGGGTGGCGTTGCAGGACGGTCTACAGGCGACAATCGCCTACTTCTCGCTCCGCGTGGCAACTCCAGCTCCCGCTCTGGTCAGCGCGCGACCGTCGGCCTCATCGGCGCGACGCAGGCGGGCGCAGCTGACCCTGGCCGGCCAGCAATGACACTGCCAAACCTAGTCGGCGGCGATCGTGAACCGCGATCGATCACTGTGTCTCCTCCACAGCCGATCGGTCGCGGCTACCGCAATTATCATCGTTTCGCCGTGGCGGACCGGCAAGGGACCGAAGTGGGCGCGACCTATGAACGCGACGTGCTGCGCTCCGGGCGCGTCGTTGGCGTGCTGGCAATCGACCTCGAGCGCGATGAAGTCGTTCTGACCCGCCAATTCCGGATCGGCGGTCATCTCGCGACGGGACGCGGCGAGATGATCGAGATCGTGGCCGGCGGGGTCGATCCCGGCGAGACATCCGAAGCGGCGGCGCGACGCGAGTGCGTCGAAGAGATCGGGCTCATGCCGCTATCCATGAAGCGGCTGTTCGACTTCCTGCCGGCGCCAGCGCTCACTGACGAGATCATGACGCTTTTCTTGGCACGTGTCGATGCTGCTGCAGCGCCCGTGCGCGCGGGCGCGCCGAACGACGGCGAAGATATCGCGGTTATCCGCTACCGGATAGGACGCGCCATCGAGCTGGTAAATGGAAACGAGATCCAAAGCGCTCCGACAATTCTCGCCCTGCAATGGCTGCAACTCTCGTTCTCTTCAGTCGACAGCTCCATCGTATAGCCCGCGACCGACGACCCCCTTGGTCTCCTTGACGGTCTCGTAGAGACGTTCGAGGTCATCCTGATTCCAGCCAGGTTATTGATGGTGGTCGTTCGCTCCGCCATCCGGATGCCAGCCGATAAGCTTAAGTCCAGAGGCACAACCAAATACCGACATTCCAGTCAGGTGGCGATCTGACCGCCCCCCAGCCAGGCCGTGGCAGATCGGGCAATTTGAGTTGATCACAGCGTGTCCGGCGTCCGCAGCGGTGAGGACTTGTCCTCGTTGATCAGCTCCTGTTCGGCCAAGTGCCAGAACTCCGCATCGCGGCCTTCAGGCTTTCCAGCCTTTTCCCACAGCTCATAAGCCCGGGCTGCGACAGCCTCGTCAATCCGTCCGTTCATGCGGCCTTCTGTCTGTTCTTTCGGTAAGCTTCGATCGCGCGGTTGGCGAGCATGATTTTTCGCCGCTCCCCCGTCAGCGTCATCTTTCCGATTTCCTTCACGAGGAGGCGGCTGGTCTCATAGCCATCGACAATTTCGCCTGACGCTTCGAGGAAATCCCAGGCGATCTGGACAGCACTCTCGACAAGGAGGTGTACGCTCTCACTCATAAGCAGAAAATGTCCGGGGATGCAGGTAGGTTCCTAAGCGAAGGGCCCCCGCCGGATACGAGAGCCCTTCAAGAGCCTAGGGGAGGAGAACCCCAAGCCCCTATGTCGGGGATTGAAGGCCCGGTGAACTCATCCACTCATCGAGATGGGCGGCGGTCTCCGCCTGACGGGCTTTCTTGACAAGCTGTTCACGCTCGGCGCCCGCAGGCATTTGCTTGGCTTGTTCACGGCTCTGCGCCGCGAACTTCCTGAGCCTCTCCTGCAGGGTTTCTGCTTGTCTGAAACGACGCCGTTTCTTCATGGCGCAGCTCCCTATTTGGGTAAGGTGGGCGCGCTGCGTTGCGCGTTTCATCACCGGTCGCCGTTGGCCGCACAGTGATCTGGCCCATGTAAGTACGAATCCGGGCGCCGCTCTACAACGTGTGTTACTTTCTGAAAATCCACCTGAACGAGCTCGCTCGCGGCAAGCCTTCGGACGTGATGTCGCGGTGTTCGATTTCAGCCAGCCGTAAAAGCCGGCACACCGTGCCTTGGGATTTTCTGAGTGGCTTACTCAATTTGCTCTTCTGACTAATGACGCTGTCCAGCGTAGAGCGCCGCCACGCCTGAAGGGTCTCTTTGATAAACCCGACAACCAAAAATTCATCGCGCTGGATGGTCTTCACCTTCAGCCAGCCATCGTTGCGGTCGGAGCGGTGCGGGGCATCCAAAATAATGCCCTCGTAATTGAGCTTCGCCGCGTATTTGAACAGCTCGTGCCCCTTGCCCTCGATATGCTCACGGAACGGCCCCGGCGCTTCGAGGCGGTAAGCGTCGAATAGTCATCGCAACATGGCTTTGCGCTCAATCTGCGACCGCCTACGCAGGGTCTTGGCCATCGAACCAGAGGAGATCGTCAAGCAATGCGCTTCCGCCGGGGAGCCCTTCATGGAGTGGAGGAGAAGCCCTATGTCGGCGACTGAAGCCGCGACCATGCGGCAGGCAAGTCGGCGAAGACCATCGCGTTCGCCCTCAACAAGGACAATGTCCCCGCCCCATCAGGCGGTGACTGGGGTTTCAGCACGATCAACGGCAACCCGAAGCGTGGCAACGGCATCCTCAATAACGAGATGTATGTCGGCAAGATCGTTTGGAATCGCCAGCGGTTTCTGAAGGACCCGGATACGGGCAAGCGCCAGGCGCGTCCCAATCCGGAATCCGAGTGGATCGTCCAGGAGGTTCCGGAGCTGCGTATTCTCAGCGATGAGTTGTGGCATGCCGCGAAGGTCAGGCAAGCGGAGAACACGATTGTTCGCGATGACGGCAGTGTCGACGTTGGCCTGATCAATCGCTGCCGGCGGCCCAAGTACCTCTTCTCTGGTTTGACGAAATGTGCCTGCTGTGGCGGCGGCTACTCGGCGATTTCGCAGACGCACATCGGTTGCTCAACAGCTCGCAACAAGGGGACCTGCGACAATCGGGTTAACATCCGAGGCGACGAGCTTGAGGCCCGCGTTCTGAACGCCTTGAAGACGCGCTTGGTCGATCCATCACTCTTCGCGCGGTTTTGCCAGACTTTTACACAAGAGATGAATCGCCTGCGCATGGAAGGGCGGGGAATATTGCCGCCGCTGAGGCCGAGATCAAAAGGATCGATCGGGAGTTGGAGACCCTGCTTAACCTGATCCTGAAGGGCGGCGCCGCGGACCGGATCAACGCCAAGATGGTGGGCCTCGAGCAGAGGAAGAAGGAGCTTGACGCATTCCTGTCTGAAGCCGATGCGCCGCCGCCCCTGCTCCATCCTGCGATGGCGGACCAATACCGCCTGAACGTGCAACAGCTCTAGGATGCCTTCCGGGATGAGGCGGAGGAGAAGCGCGGCGAGGCCGCGGACATCATCCGCTCCCTCATCGACGAGATCATCCTGACACCCGTGGGGGACAAGATCGAGATCGACGTTCGGGGCGACCTCCCCGGAATCCTTGCGATTTCCGTGCAAACGAAAAACCCGACCAGTGGGGCTGTGTCATCGCGCCAACAAAAAGGCCGCCCGGTGGGGGCGGCCGATCTGTCCGAACTTGCATCGCAAGTAAAGATGGTTGCGGGGATAGGATTTGAACCTATGACCTTCAGGTTATGAGCCTGACGAGCTACCGGGCTGCTCCACCCCGCGTTAAACCGTTGCATGCCCTACAGAAAGGGTGCCCGAACCTGTCGACCGACGCGTCTAACGGCGCCGATCGATCCGTCCGGATGCTTCCCGAGAAGGCAACCCGGGCCGAAGCCATCGGGTGCGAGGGGTATGTATCAACGTGAGTACGGTTTGGAAAGCCCCGGATGCGGGTTTTTGAGGATTTTGTGACGTCCAAATCACCGGTTTTCCTGACAAATTTTACCGCCGGGAACCGGGCCTTGCCAGATCGCGCGCAAAAGCGGAGCTTGGCGCCAACAAAATCCGTCAAGGAAACGCCATCCGAGGGGAAACGCCATGGACCGGCCATTGAAGAGCCCGGGACTGCATGCGCTTGAGGAGGTCTTTCACCGCCAATTCGAGCTGTCGCGCGGCGAACCGGCGCCGACATTGCAGGCGCGGCTCGACCGCCTGCGCCGCCTGCGCGCCGCGCTGACCGAGAACGAAGCGCGATTCGAGGCGGCGATCTCGGCCGATTTCGGCCACCGCTCCACCGTCGAGACTGCGATCGCCGAGACCATGCTGGTGCTCGGCGAGATCAAGCATGCGGCCAGGCACCTCAAAGGCTGGATGGCGCCCGAGCGGATCCCGACCACGGTGCAGTTCGCGCCGGCCAGGAATCGGCTGATCCCGCAGCCGCTCGGCGTGGTCGGGATCATCGCGCCATGGAATTATCCGCTGCAGCTGACCCTGGCGCCCGCGGTCGCCGCGATCGCGGCCGGCAACCGCGCCATCATCAAGCCGAGCGAGCTGGTGCCGCGCTTCGCCGAGCTGCTTGCGGAGGTGATCGAGAAGAAATTCGACCCTACCGAGCTCGCGGTCACCGATATCGACGACGACGTCGCAACGGCCTTTGCCGCGCTGCCGTTCGATCATCTGATCTTCACCGGCTCAACCCGCGTGGGCCGGCTGGTCGCGGAGGCGGCCGGCCGCAACCTGACACCGGTGACGCTCGAGCTCGGCGGCAAATCGCCCGCGATCGTCGACGGCTCCGCCGACCTCGACGAGGCCGCGCAGCGCATCGCCTACGGCAAGCTGCTCAATGCCGGCCAGACCTGCATCGCGCCCGATTACGTGCTGGTGCCGCAAGCCTCGGTGCAGCCGTTCGCGCTGCGGCTGCAGGGCCACATGCAGCACATGTTCGGCGCCGATCCGAAAAACCCCGACTACACCTCGATCGTCTCGGACCGGCACTATGCAAGGCTCGAGGGCCTCGTCGCCGACGCCGCCGCGAAGGGCGCGACGATCATGCAGCCGGCCGCACCGAACGATCCCGAATGGAAGGGAGTGCGGAAATTTCCGCCAACCGTCATCGTCGATGCGACGCCGGAGATGACCGTGATGCAGGAGGAGATCTTCGGACCGCTGCTGCCGGTCATGGGCACCCGCGACGCAACCGAGGCGATCGCCTTCATCAACCGGCGCGACCGCCCGCTGGCGCTGTACTGGTTCGGCACCGACAATGCCGCCCGCGATGAGGTGCTGGCGCGCACGGTGTCGGGCGGCGTCACAATCAATGACTGCCTGTTCCATTTCGCGCAGGCCTATCAGCCGATGGGCGGCGTCGGCGCGTCCGGTACCGGCGCCTATCACGGCGAATGGGGATTCAAGACGCTGACCAAGCTGAAGCCGGTGTTCTACCGCTCGCGCTTCAACCGGCTCGCCGATCTCTATCCGCCCTACGGCGCGAAGATCGCGCGGCTGGAGAAAGTGATGCGGATGTTGTCGTGACTGTCATTCCGGGGCGATGCGAAGCATCGAGCCCGGAATCCATCGCGCCGCAGTGACGCGGATAAATGGATTCCGGGCTCGCGCTGCGCGCGCCCCGGAATGACAAAGAAGAATAGCCAAGGGGGAAACGTACGTGACTGACACATTCGATTTCGTGGTGGTGGGCGCAGGCTCTGGCGGCTGCGCGGTGGCCGGGCGGCTGTCGGAGGATCCGGCGACCTCGGTGGCGGTGCTGGATGCCGGCGGCAAGAACGACAATTGGGTGGTGACCACGCCCGGCGCCATCATCCTGATGCTCTCGGGCAAGCTCAACAACTGGGCGTTCGACACGGTGCCGCAGAAGGGACTGAACGGCCGCATCGGCTATCAACCGCGCGGCAAGGGGCTCGGCGGCTCGAGCGCCATCAATGCCATGGTCTATATCCGCGGCCATCGTGCCGACTACGATCACTGGGCTTCGCTCGGCAATACCGGCTGGAGCTACGCCGACGTGCTGCCCTATTTCAAGCGCTCGGAGCACAACACCGAGCTCGACGGCGAATATCACGGCAAGGGCGGCCCGCTCAACGTCACCGGCCTGCAGTCCGACAATCCGGTCAAGGAGATGTTCCTGCAGGGCGCGCGCGAGGCCCAATTCCGGATCCGCGACGATTTCAACGGCGCCGAACAGGAAGGGCTCGGCATCTACCAGGTGACCCAGCGGAATGGCGAGCGCTGGAGCGCCGCGCGCGGCTACATCCATCCGCACATGGGCCGCCGGCCCAATCTGCGCGTCGAAACGCAGGCGCAGGCGACCCGCATCCTCTTCGAGGGCAAGCGTGCCGTCGGCGTCGAATACATGCAGGGCAAGGAGAAGAAGGTGCTGCGCGCGCGGCGCGAGGTCATCCTCTCGGCCGGCGCGTTCCAGTCGCCGCAATTGCTGATGCTGTCGGGCGTCGGCGACGCCGCGGCGCTCGGCAAGCACGGCATCGCCAGCGTGCATCAGCTGCCGGGTGTCGGACAGAACCTGCAGGATCATCCTGATTTCGTGTTCGGCTTCGCTTCCGACGCCCCCTATTTCTCGGGACTGTCGTGGGGCGGCATCGGGCGCATCATCAAGGGGATCGGGCAGTACCGGCGCCAGCGGCGCGGCCCGATGACCTCGAACGTCGCCGAATGCGGCGGCTTCCTGAAGACGCGGCCTGAGCTCGACGTCCCCGACATCCAGCTGCATTTCTGCATGGCCATGGTGGAAGACCACGGCCGCAAGCCGCGCTGGGGCACCGGCTTCTCCTGCCATGTCTGCCTGCTGCGCCCGGCCAGCCGCGGCAGCGTGTGGCTGAACAGCGCCGACCCGCTCGCGGCTCCTGCGATCGATCCGAATTTCTTCGGCGAGGACAGCGACGTCGAGACCATGGTCGCAGGCTTCAAGATGACGAAGCGGCTGCTCGACACGCCGGCGCTGCGCGCGCTGCAGCAGAAGGACATGTTCACATCGGATGTCCGCACCGACGACGACATCCGCAACGTCCTGCGGGCGCGCTCCGATACGGTCTATCACCCGGTCGGCACCTGCAGGATGGGCACCAATGATCCGCTCGCGGTGGTCGATCCGAAGCTGCGCGTCCACGGGCTCGAAGGCATGCGCGTGGTCGACGCCTCGATCATGCCGACCCTGATCGGCGGCAACACCAACGCGCCGACCATCATGATCGGCGAGAAGGCCGCCGACATGATCAAGGCCGAGATGCGGGCGGGGTAACCGCAGGGTGGGCAGGCCGCGAGAGTGCCCTTGCCCACCCTATGAGACCGCCGTCGCAGGGGCGCATTGCCAAAATATCGAAAACAACCCCATGCACAGTAGCCGGCAGCGGCTGCCGGCGGACACCGCGACTGTCCGTAGCGGGTGAAGATGTCGTGTTTTTGTAGCTCGTGATCTGTCGCCTTCGTTTGTGATTTTGCAGGGGAGCCGGAAGGCGTGGACGGCTTTCCCTGATTGATCATGCCACGGTTGTTGCGGCGGTTTTAGCGCTGGTTGTGTGTTTCTTTGTTCGACTTGAAGCCCGTTTCTCCGCCCCGACCCGCGCAATCTCGACGGCGGCGCGCGCAGGAGCGGTCAAGGACGCGCGCTTGCGCGCCCGCCAGGGCTTGTCCTTGACGGCTGCGAGCACGCTGCCAGGCTGGGGCGCG
>NZ_LFIP02000012.1 GCF_001189235.2 Bradyrhizobium embrapense | reverse complement strand
CCCGCCGAGGATCTCCTTGATGCGGTCGATCGAGGACAGGATCAGCGTCACGGCTTCCGCCTTCACCGGCATGCCGTCGCGGAATTTGCCCATCAACGTCTCGCCGGCATGCGCCAGCGCTTCCAGCCGCGGCAGTCCGAGGAAGCCGCAGGTCCCCTTGATCGTGTGCACGAGCCGGAAAATGTTGTCCAGGATCTTCGCGTTGTTCGGATCCTGCTCGAATTGCACCAGCTGGTTGTCGACCGTATCCAGGCTCTCGCTGCTCTCCGTCAGGAACTCGCGCAACAGATCGTCCATGGATAGGTCCCCTCAAGGTGCTACGGAACGCACGCCTCGCATCGATAACTTGGCCGGCTTCACGGCGACGTTAATTTTGTCGTCCGTGCAAATACGGACGATGAAGCCCTTCAAGCATGACGCATCACGACTTCGCGGCCTGCTTCACAGCAACAGACCATTACCACCCGGACGGGAAAGAGCCCGTTCCACCTATCGTCGCAATTTAAACGAAATCAGATTGAGGGACCTTCGGACCCGGCGGAACGCTGGCGGCTATGGCATCCGCCTGCGTCAGGACGCGGTCGCCCAAAGGTTGAGCGAGGGTTGAGCTTGGGTCGAAACCGTCGGCATGGTTAAGCGAACCCAAAAGCAAAGGCGGCGGAGTTTCCTCCGCCGCCTCGATATCGGTCGTCTGTGGCGGCTACGCTTAGCGGAGCAGCTGCAGAACGCTCTGCTGGCTCTGGTTGGCCAGCGCCAGCGCGGACACCGCGATCGACTGGCGGGTCGACAGCGCCTGGCTGTTGGCCGCTTCCTCGTTGGTGTCGGCCAGCGTCAGGTTGGACGAGCCGGTCTGCAGCACGTTGATCAGGTTCTTCGAGAAGTCCTGGCGGATCTGCACGATCGACAGGTTCGAACCGAGGGTCGAAGCCTGGGTGCGCAGCAGGCCGCTCGCGTTGTTGAGCGTCTTCAGCGTGGCGTTGGCCGAAGCGTTGTCGATGAAGTCCGTGCCGGCCGTCAGCTTGGTGAGGTTGAGGCCGGAGGCATCGAAGGTGACGCCCTGGATCTTCAGCGTCGAGGAACCCGTCTCGTTGAAGGTCAGCTTGAGCTGATCGCCGTTGAGCAGGTTGATGCCGTTGTACGACGCATCCTGGGCGGTCGTGGTGATCTGGTCCAGGATGTTGTTGTACTGATTGACCAGGTTGGCGCGATTCGACAGGCCATTCGGATCCTGCACCGGGGCGCTGCCCGCAAGGCCGTTGAACAGCTTGCCGGAAGCAGCCGCCGTGCCACCGATGGTGCCGATGGTCGCGGACGCGGCATCGTTGGTGGTGCTGATGGTGAGCGCTCCGGCTGCGCTGAGCGAGGCCTGCAGGTTGTTGGCCGCCAGACGGGTGTTCAGGTCGTTGAGCGACTTCACCTGTCCTGCGCCACTACCAAACGTGATGTTGGTGGCGGTGCCGTTGCCAGTCGCGCCGATCGTCAGCGTCAGGCCATCCAGCGGCGACGGCGTCGCCACGGTACGTGCCTTGGTCGTGGCCGTGAGGCCGAACGCGGCCAGACCCGATCCGGAGATGTTGAGGTCCTGGTTGACGCCGGTGCTGATCTGCAGCGCGCCAGCCGATACGGTAGAGGCGGTGGTTGCGCCGGTGATGCCGTCGATCGCGGTGAGCAGGTCGCCGACCGTCAACGTGCTGCCCGCGCCGGTGCCGAGGGTCACGTTGCCGGACGCATCGGTCGTCGACGTGGTCTGCGAGGTCGAGAACGTGATCGACTTGCCGTTGACGCTGATCGTGCCGGTCGGGGTCGCCGCCAGGGTATCGGAGTTGGTCGCGGTGACGAGCTTGGTGGCGGCCGTGATCGGCGCGGGCGTCGAGAGATTGTTGTTGACGACCGTTCCGGCGAGGGTGGCGTTGCTGTAGGTGGCGGTGCCGCGGATATCGTCGGTGGTGGCACCGGTGATCACGGCGGTCGTCACCTGCGACTTCTGGGAATAGCCGACTGCGGCCTGCAGCGCCTGGTTGGCGACCGACTTGGCGCTGTCGACGAGCTTCTGCAGCGAGGTGATGCCGGTGTTGGCGGCCTGCAGCACCTGCACACCGTTGCCGATGCCGTCCAGCAGGTTGTTGATGTCGCTGGCGCGATTGTCGAGCGACTGCGCCGTGAAGAAGTTGGTCGGATTGTCGAGAGCAGTGTTGACCTTCTTGCCGGTGGACAAGCGGTTCTGCGTGGTGGCGAGCAGGTCGGCCGTCGACTGCAGCGAAAGCAGGTTCTGACGGACCGATGACGAAAGGACGATGCCGGACATACTGATACCCTTCTGGATGAACACGATTGACGCGACGCCGTAAATTTCGCACGGCGACCGATGCCACACTGGTCCGTCCGCGCTACCCGTTCGTTAAGGGGCTGCTCCGTACAAATACCCAGAACGGCTTTGCCGGTAATGATGCGGCCACCGCGCAGACGCCCGGTTCGACGGTGCCAGTTCGCCGCCGGATCGATCTCGTGACAGCGAATTTGTCCTCGCTTTTGCGGCACTTGCGCACATGCTCGCACTCCTTGCCGCGGGCTTCGGCATCCGCAACGGCAACCGCGACGACACGCGCTCGGATACGCGTGAGAGTTAATGGAAATCAATAAATGCGAGACAATGTCGCAACCGTCTCGTCCTGGAGGCGCGGCATTCGAATCGCCTCGAACGCCGCGCAGGCCGATGCGGTTGCAGACCGTCTGCCCCCTAGAGGGTATAGAGTTCGCACCACAACCCTTGTGCTATTGGAAAGGCAAGCTATGTTCGCACTCCACACGCCAAGAGTAGGTGATGCGAGACCGTAGTGCTCCCGCCCTCGGCAGGAGCTCCAATGACCGCGGTACCGCGTCCGCCCAATCGTCTGTTGCAAGCACTTCCCTCCACGGAATACGCGCAACTTCATCCCCTTCTGGAAACCGTCGACCTGACCAAGGAAACGGTGCTCTCCGATGCAGGTGTGCTGGTGCAGCGGGTGTATTTCCCGCACGGCGGCGTAGTGTCGATGATGGTCAATCTGTCCGACGGGCAATCCGTCGAAATTGCAACCATCGGTCGTGACGGCATCGTCAGCGCATCCGCCGCCCTGCGTGAGCGGCCGCCGCTCGCCGACGCGATCGTGGTGGTGCCGGGCACGGCATCGATGATGCGGGCGGAAGATTTCCGCGAAGCCGCCAATCGCAGCGCGGAATTCCGGACCCTGGTTGCTCTCTATGAGCAGGCGCTGATGGCGCAGACCCAGCAATCCGTCGCCTGCAACGTGTCGCATCCGGTGGAGGCGCGGCTGTCGCGCTGGCTGCTGCGCGCACGCGACCTGTGCGGCAGCGAAGCCTTGCCGCTGACCCAGGAGATGCTGGCGCAGATGATCGGTGTACGGCGCAATGCGGTTTCGATCGTCGCGCATGGGTTTCAGCAGGCCGGCATCCTGCGCTACAGCCGCGGCCATATCGAGATCACCGATATCGAGGGCCTGCGGAAGGCGGCGTGTGAATGTTATGCGACCGTAAAGGCGCACGCCGAACAATTGATCGGGCCGGAAGATTGATCGCGGGCGCGCAGGCGCTCAACTGATTTGCCAGACAACACAACGCGATCCTGTGGCGATAGCTGTTCCTAATGGAACCAAGATGTGTTTCCATTGGAACCGAGTCATGCCAGAATAGGTTGCAAGCAAGCCCAGCTGCACGCGTCAGCCCCGATGACCAGAGACAAACTTTGCCGGGAGGCAGGAGGTTGCTTTGGAGACGGTTCCGCGATCGCCCAACGGATTTCTGTCTTCGCTCGCGGAGAGCGATTTTGAGCTGATCCGGCCCCATTTGCGGACGGTCGACCTCGCCGCCGATTCGGTCCTGATCGAGACCGACGCGATGCTCAAGCGGACCTACATGCCGCACAAGGGGGTGATCTCGCTGGTGGTCAAACTGGCCAGAGGCGTGTGCGTCCAGATCGCGATGGTCGGCCGCGGCAGCATCTACGGTGCGTTCGCGGGGCTCGGTGAAGCCCCCACGCTGAACAGCGCCGTGGTGCTGGTGCCGGGCGTCGCTTCGACGATCGAGGTCGAAGCCTTGCGGGCGGCCGCCGGCCAGAGTCCGACCCTGCGAGGGATGCTGATTCGCCACGGTCTCGCCGTCTATGCCCAGATCCAGCAGACCGCCGGCTGCAACGCCGCGCACACCGTGGAGTCGCGGCTGGCGCGGTGCCTGCTGCACACGCGCGATCTCTCCGGCAGCAACAAGATCGCCCTGACGCAGGAGGCGATGGCGCAGATGATCGGCGCACGGCGCAACAGCGTGTCGCTGGTCGCACATACCTTGCAACAGGCGAATTTCATCCACTACAGCCGCGGCCATATCGAGATCACCAATGCGGATGGGCTGATCCGGACCGCGTGCGAATGCTACGCCACGGTCAAGGCGCAGTATGCGCGGCTGCTGAGTTGCCAGGAAACCGGCGGCTAGCGCTCGCCATTCTTGACGCGTCTTGCTCACGCGAACCGCTACCCGCTTCGCACGACAACGTTCCCGCCGGCGTACAAGCCGTACTTCTACGGCGTGCGATTTTCACCGTCGGATAACGCTACATCCGCAAAGTCGCGTCGACGCACGGGGGAGCCGATGTTCACGTACGAGACCACCGACCGGAAGGAAGCCCGGCGCTTCCGCATGGCCCAGTTCAACGGCCGGCCCGCCACCGTCAGGTCAGCCGGCGCGACGGTCACGGGACGCGTGCGCGCGATCGTCGAAAGCAAGTCCGGCGCGACGGCGGCATGGGTGGTCACGATCGTCCCGGACGAGCCGAAGTCGTCCGTCCCAGCCGCGCGGCCCGCGCCGCGCCTGTGCTTCGCCGCGGAAGACGATTTCTGAAAGCCGCGAACCGGTACCCACCCGCATCGAGTGCGGGGCAGGCTTCCCTTCAAAACGCTTTATGCGGAATGCAACAAGGCCTTGCGGACCAGATCTGCGGTGTTGCGCGCACCGAGCTTGCGCATGGCCTCGGCGCGATGGCTCTCGAACGTGCGCGGGCTGATGTTCATCCGCAGCGCGCCCTGCTTGTTGGAATAGCCGTCGCTGATCAGGCTGAGCACCTCACGCTCGCGCTTGGTCAGCGGCTTTCGGCCTGCCTCCGGCGTGAACATGACCTCGGGCGACCGGGCACCTGCCGGCTTGTCGTCAAGCTGTGGCCTGAGATCGCTGGCCGGAATCGCATTCGGATAGAGATCGGAGATCTGCTTCAGCATCGCGGACACCCGCTCGGTCTGCTCGAGCGCGTTCTCGATCACCTGCCGCAAATAGACGCCGTTGCCGGGCGCATGCGCGAACTGCTGACTGTGCTGCTTGAGCTCGTTCATATAGAGCAGCAGCGCCGTCACCGGCCCGTTGAACTGCCGGACGATCGCCGCACCGGCGTCCGCGGTCACCTGCGCTCGCGGCGCAGCAGTTCCCGCAATCTCGGGCGGCTGCGCCTCGAGCGTCGCGGTTCCGCCCATCCATGTCGGAAGGCGCGCTTCGGCTCGGTTGTCATGTTGCGTCATAAGTATGGTTTACCGAAGGTGAACTTGTGGCCGCGTTAACACGGGACTCCGTAAAACTACGGGTGACGCAACTGTGACCATAGGCCCCGACCCGCCAAGCAGGCGCAGATTACCGCTGATTTGGCAACGAATCTCGCTTATCCGAGTCGAACTACAGTATTCTTACGGGACGCTGGGGGCGTTCCGTTCCCGTTATCCCGCTGGTGGATTTTTACCTTCCAGAAGGGCCTTGCCTGGCGCATCCGCTCCCTTGCTTTGGGCTGAATAGGCAGGATTCGCGCCGCCTATCGGACATCAAGGGCGCCGGAGCCAAAGGAATTTCTGCAGGAAGCGTCCCGAAAGGACGAACCTGAACCACCAAAACGCCATTCGCCGGGTCGACATCGATCATCCCTCCGGACATCGGGATCGCGTCGGCTTACCGCACGTTGGACCGGAGCCCGTATGAGGCGGATCACATCGGCCCCGGGGCAGGTTGTGGGGCGTCGGGTCAGGTGAATGTCAATTTACAGCCCCGGCATGCACCGCGATGATCGCCGCCTCTCGATCAACAACAAACGGGCACGGCAATGAAGCGAGGGCGGAACGGGCGGAATGAATCCTGGACGGCGATTGCGGCGCTCGCCGCAGCACTGCTGGTCAGCACCGGCGCGTGGGCCCAGACCGCGCCGACCGGCAATGCAGCACCGACGGCAGACGACGCGATCATGGTCACCATCTTCTTCAAACATGATCAGTCGCGCCCGCTCAGCGAGTTGAATGCGCAGCTCGAGCGGCAGGGCTTCTACAAGGCGTTTCCGCCGGATGGTGTCGAGGTCGTGAGCTGGTATGTGATGATGGGAGTCGGGCAGGTGGTGACCCTGCGGCTGCCGGCATCGCGGCTGCGCGAGGTCAATCGCGTCATCGAGAACAGCGCCTGGGGCGCCTATCACACCGAGTTCTATCCGACCTACGACTACAAGGCGGTCGGCATCGGCAATCACGAGAAGGCGAAGCAGTGACCGGTCGGGTCAGGTGCGCTTGCTGGACTTTTCACTCTTCGGTAGAGAAGGCCATCGCGGCGACGGAAGTCCAATCATGACAAGAACCGAGCGTACCTCAAGCGCGCCCCGCAGGCGCCGGCTGCGCGGCCGACTGGCCTTCGCGCTTGCCTTGCTGGCGTCGATCGCCACCCATCCGGGCCGAGCGCCCGCTGCTGCCGACGATACTACGCCCTTCGCCGCCTGGGCCGTGCTGTACGAGGAGGACACGAGCGATCCGAATGGCCGGAAGCTGCTGGGTTCGGTCGTCTGGCACACCGATACGATCAAATCGGCCGGCGCGCCCGATGAAACGATCGTGCTCGCCGACGTCGACATCCCGAAGCGCTTCAAGATGACGCTGACGCTCAAGCGCAACACGGACAAGGTGCTTCCGGCCAGCCATCTGATTGAGCTGACATTCGTGCCGGTCCCCGGATACACCGGGCAGCGCATCAACAACGTGGCGGGGATACTGACGAAATCGACCGAGCAGGGACGAGGCACCGCGCTCGCCGGCATTTCCGCCAGGGTCACCGACAATACGTTCATGATCGGCCTGTCGAATGTCCAGGTTGACCGGCAGCGCAACCTGCAGGCGCTCAAGGAGCGAGCTTGGTTCGATATCGCGATCGTCGACGGCAATCAGCACCGCGCGATCCTGGCGGTCGAAAAAGGGGCCGCGGGAGATTCCGCTTTCACCTCGGCATTGTCCGCCTGGGGGCAGGACTAGACGAAGAGCACGCCCCGACGTGCCGGTTCCGGCTCAGTCAGAACCGGCTTACCATTGGACCTGCTCCGCGGCCTAAAGCGCGATGTGATTAGGTTGAATCGTCACGCGCTTTAGCCTTTTTGACTGAGCATGATCTTTTCGGAAAACCGCTTCGCACTTTTCCGGATCATGCTTTAGGCGTGGGCCCGCGAGCGCTGGCTCAGCCGCTTGGCCAGTGTCCGCAAATCCTCGCGGCGCCCGCTGCAAAGCAGGCGGCTGAATTCGTCGGGGTCGATGCAGGCAGGCGGAAAATCGGCTGGGTTGCGCGCGACGCGGCGTAGCCAGGTCAATCGGAAGAGACGCTTGAGCATCTTCATGGTTGTTAGCCCCGATGAGCGTCTGTGTTAAATCGCGGTAATGAAGTTTGGTTCCGCTCCTTGTGGTCGCCCGGCGCAAAATTTGGTTCAATGCGATCAGACGAGCAGTGCCTTGCGCTTTTGCACCCGCGCAATGGATCGCTGCAGCGCGGCCTGATCCAGCGATCCATCTCGCACCGCACCCGCGATCGCGGCGGCGATGCCGGTCATCGCCCGCTCCTCGTCGAATAGATTGTTGCCGATGCAGATCATGTCCATGCCGGCGGCGATCGCCTGCAGGCTGGCCGCGCTGGTGCCGAGCGCCTTCTGCAGCCCCTGCATCTGCATGTCGTCGGTGATGAGCAGCGTCTCAGGCAGCCGGCGGCGAAGCCGGCCGATCCCGGCCGGCGACAAAGTCATCGGGCGCTGGGCGTCCCACTGACGGACGATGGCGTGGCTGACCAGCACCGCATCGCCGAAGATATTCGGGGCCAAGGCGTAGAACAGCTCTTCCTGCTCCGGCCGCAGCGCATCGGAAATGTCCATGAACTCCAGATGCGAATCGACATGCGCGCCGCCGATGCCCGGATAATGCTTCAGGCAAAGGCCGACGCCTGCCTGCCGCGCCGCAGCGTCGACCAGGCGGGCGTTGGCCTCGACCTCGCCGATCTCGAACGAATAAGACCGCTTGATCTTGCCGATGTTGGGATTGTCGGGATTGTAATCGACGTCGATGACGGGCGCGAAATTGTAGCGGATACCGAGCCGCCGCAGTTCGCCATAGCTTGCGGCCAGGATCGCGCGCTTTTCCGCATGTGAGAGCCGATTGAAATCCTTCGCGCTCGGCAGCGGTTGAAAGCCGAGGCCGTCCTTGAGCCGGCGCACCAGGCCGCCCTCCTGGTCGATGAAGACCAGCGGCTGCGACGGCAGCGCCGCGATCTCGGCGCACAGCGACTGCAGCTGCGCCGGCGATGCGACATTGTTGTCGTATTGTCGGGTCTGGCAGGAGTAATCGAACAGGATCACCCCGCCGAGCCCGAACTGCGCGGCAAATTCTTTCAGCCAAAGCGGGATGACCTTGCCGTAGAAGCCCAGGATGAAGAGTTCGCCGACGGACATGGCCGCTCGCTATCGGATGTGCATGGAATCAGCCCATACAGACGGAATAGCACGCTGCGGCGGCGGTAAGAATATGACGCCAGCTTGCTGCGCGACTGCATTCCCCGCGCTCGCATCACCATGTTAAGACACGCCGGCACGCCGCGGTCGCGCCAGCCGCCCCACAAGAAACTTCGGAAACGCCCATGACCGCACCTTACGTCCCGCAAATGGCCCTGTACCGCGACTGGCTGCAGCAGACGCGCGGCCTCGCGTTTGCGGATTTCGAGGCGATGCGGCGCTGGTCGGTGACCGATATCGACGCCTTCTGGCAGAGCGTCTGGGATTATTTCGACCTGCGCTCGCCGACGCCGCATTCGGCGGTGCTGGCCGCGCGCAAGATGCCGGGCGCGGTGTGGTTTCCCGGCGCGTCGGTGAACTATGCGCGCCAGGTCTTCCGGCACGTCGCGCCGGCGCATGCCGCCGGCCTGCCGGCCCTGATCTCGAGCGGCGAGGACGGCAAGCTCTCGGAGACGAGCTGGCCCGAGCTGCAGCGCAAATCGGCAGCGCTGGCGCTGCATCTGAAGGCCAAGGGCGTCCGCGCCGGCGATCGCGTCGCGGCATACTTGCCGAACATCCCCGAGACGATCATCGCGTTCCTGGCGACCGCGAGCCTGGGCGCGATCTGGAGCGTCTGCGCGCCCGACATGGCGGCGCCCGCGGTGATCGACCGCTTCAAGCAGATCGAGCCGAAAGTGCTGATCGCCTGCGACGCCGTGAGCTATGCGGGCAAGCGCCATGACCGGCAAGGCGTGATCGAGGAATTGCGGCGGGCGCTGCCGACGGTCGATCATGTCATCCTGCACAGCGATGCCGCGACGTCGGAGACGCGATTGTCGTCCATCCTCGCGGGCGAGAGCGCGGAGATCGACGCCTTCGAGCCGGAATGGCTGCCGTTCGATCATCCGCTATGGATCGTCTATTCCTCGGGCACCACGGGATTGCCGAAGCCGATCCTGCACAGCCATGGCGGCATCATCGTCGTGGCGCTGCCGCTCTCGACCCTGCACAACGACATCGGTTGCAGCTACCACCCGAACTCGTTGAGCGAACGCTTCCACTGGTACTCGTCGACCGGCTGGATCATGTGGAACTGCCAGGCCAACGGCCTGCTCAACGGCACGACCTGCTGCATCTTCGACGGCAGCCCCGGCGGCACCAAGGACAAGCCGGACTGGACCACGCTGTGGCGCTTCGTCGCCGACGCCAAGGCGACCTTCTTCGGCGCCGGCGCAGCGTTTTTCGCCAATTGCACCAAGGCCGACATCGATCTCGCTGAGGTCGGCGACCTCTCGGGTTTGCGCGCACTCGGCTCGACCGGCTCGCCGCTCTCAGCCGACACGCAGGCCTGGTTCAACGAACGCTTCGCCGCGCTCTCCAAGCGCAACGGCAACGCCGCGCAAGCCGACATCTGGTGGGCCAATATCTCCGGCGGCACCGACTTCGCAGGCGCCTTCATCGGCGGCAATCGCGAGCTGCCGCAGACCCCGGGCATCATGCAATGCCGCCTGCTCGGCTGCGCAGTGGAGGCGTTCGACGAGCAGGGCCGCGCCGTGATCGACGAGGTCGGCGAGCTGGTCTGCACCGAGCCGCTGCCCTCGATGCCGCTGCGGTTCTGGAACGACCCCGGCAACGCGCGCTATCTGTCGAGCTATTTCGAGACCTATCCCGACAATTTCGACGGCAGTGGCCGCGGCCCGGTGTGGCGGCATGGCGACTGGCTCAAGATTAATCCCGACGGCTCCTGCGTGATCTACGGCCGCAGCGACGCCACCATCAACCGCCACGGCTTGCGGATGGGCACCAGCGAGCTCTATTCGGCAATCGAGGCGCTGCCGGAGGTGCTGGATTCGATGGTCGTCGACCTCGAATATCTCGGCCGCGACAGCTACATGCCGCTGTTCGTGGTGCTGCGCGAGGGCGTCACGCTGGATGCCGCGATGAAGGCGAAGATCAACAAGGCGGTCGAGGCCGGGCTGTCGCGCCGCTTCCTGCCCAACGACATCTTCGTCGTCGCGGAAATTCCGCGCACGCTGTCCGGCAAGAAGCAGGAGCTGCCGGTCAAGAAGCTGTTGCTCGGGCACCCCGTCGAGAAGGTCATCAACCGCGATGCGATGGCCAATCCCGGCTGCCTCGACTGGTACCTCGACTTCGCAAAGACCTATCTCAGCAAGCAGGCCGGCGCGGCATAACGCCGGCGCGGGCCAAACATGTTCAGGATGTGACGACATGTCATCACCCAGCTATATCGACCCGCTCAACGGCAAACTCTATCCGCTGGATGTTCCACGCTGGTGCTCGGACGAGGGCAAGCCGCTGCTCGTTACGCCGCTGCCCGGCATCTCCCGCGACGAGGTCGAGCGCGGGACGCGGTCGCTGTGGCGCTATCGCGCGGCGCTGCCGGTCGAGATCAGGCAGCAGATCACGATGGGCGAAGGCTGCACGCCTGCGGTCGAGAAGCCGTGGGGCGACCTGCGGCCGCATTTCAAGCTGGAATGGTTCAACCCGACCGCGAGCTTCAAGGATCGCGGCACCACCGTGATGCTGTCGTTCCTGCGCCAGCTCGGCGTCGACGCGGTGCTGGAGGATTCTTCCGGCAATGGCGGCGCATCCGTCTCGGCCTACGGCGCGGCGGGCGGCATGCGGGTCAGGATCCTTGCGCCGGCGACGACATCGCCGATGAAGGTGGCGCAGATGCACGCCTTCGGCGCCGAGGTGCAGCTGGTCGAAGGCCCGCGCGAGGAATCCGAGGCGGAGGCGATCCGCCAGTCGAAGCAGATCTTCTACTCCAGCCATAACTGGCAGCCGTTCTTCCTGCAGGGCACCAAGTCGCTGGCCTACGAGATATGGGAAGATTTCGGCTTCACCGCGCCCGACAATGTCATCATGCCGGTCGGCGCCGGCAGCAGCCTGCTCGGCTGCTATATCGGGTTCAAGGAGCTGCTGGCGGCCGGGCAGATCACGAAGCTGCCGCGGCTGTTCGCCGCGCAGCCGCTCAATTGCTCGCCGGTCGATGCCAGCTTCGCGGCCGGTGTCGATACGCCGGTCGATCGCGCGGTCCGCAAGACCATCGCCGAAGGCACCGCGATCAAGCATCCGCTGCGCCTGAAGCAGATGATTGCGGCACTGAAGGAGAGCGGCGGCGGCACGGTCGCGATTCCCGAAGACGGCATCGTCGCCGCATTGAAGCGGATGGCGCGGACCGGCCTGTTCGTCGAGCCGACCTCGGCCTCGGCCGCCGCGGCACTGGACGTTCTGAAGGACCGCGGCGCGCTCCGCCCCTCGGAGCGCACCGTCGTCATCATCAGCGGGACCGGGATCAAGGCAGCCGGGCTGATCACGGAGCTTCTCGGCAGCTAGTCAGTCCGCTCCCGCGACGGCTGCGCGCGCCGGCGAGGCGTGCGCTCGCCCGATATTGTCGAGGAACTGCCGCACGCTCTCCCGCCACGTGAAGGTCAGGGCGTGGGCGCGGCATTTCTCGCGCGGCACATGCAGCGCATTGAGCGCCGCGCGACGCAGATCGTGATCGAGACAGCCGCAGCCTGACTTGCCGATCACGTCGAGCGGTCCCATCACTGGAAAAGCCGCAACCGGCAGGCCGCTGGCCAGCGCCTCGAGGATCACCATCCCGAACGTATCGGTCAGGCTTGGAAACACCATGACGTCAGCGGACGCGTAGACATCGGCGAGCGCGCGTCCGGTCCGGGTGCCGAGGAAATGGACCTGCGGAAACCGGGCCTGCAGACTGCCGCGCAGCGGGCCGTCTCCGACCACGACTTTCGAGCCCGGCAGGTCGAGACCGAGGAAGGCGTCGAGGTTCTTCTCGACCGCGACACGGCCGACATAGAGGAACACCGGCGCCGCGAAGGCGAGCGGCCGCTCTGCGCGCGGGCAAAACAGCTCGGCGTCGACGCCGCGCGACCACGGCATCAGCTTGCGGAAGCCATGCGCTTGCAGCGCCTGCTCGAGCGACGGCGAGCCGACCATGATGCCGTCTCCGCTGTTGTGGAAGCGGCGCAACGCCGCGTAACTCCACCGCAGCGGCACCGGCAACCGCGCGGCGAGGTATTCGGGAAAGCGCGTGTGATAGCTGGTGGTGAACGGATAACCGCGGGTCTGGCAGACATGACGGGCGATCCAGCCGATCGGACCTTCGGTCGCGATGTGCACCGAGTCGGGTCGCGCAGCCGCGATGGCGCGCGCGATCCGTCCGATCGTCGGCAGCGCCAGCCGGATCTCCGGATAGCCGGGCAGCGGCACGGTGCGGAAATCGGCCGGCGTCAGAAACCTGATCTCCGCGCCGAGCGACGGCGCTTCGCTGGCGAGATATTCAAGCGAGCGGACCACGCCGTTGATCTGCGGCCGCCAGGCGTCGGTTGCCACCAGCACGCGCATCAGGCGGCCGCCTGCGCGAGCGGCGCAAGCTCTGCCGCACCCAGCGTCGTGCGCGCCTCCGTCCATCGGACGATTTCGAACTGCCCATCATAGCGCTCGACCACGCCCGTGCAGGACTCCACCCAATCCCCGCTGTTGATGTAGCGGACGCCGAAATCGTCGTGCAGCGCTGCATGATGGATGTGGCCGCAGATCACGCCTTGAACGTTGCTGCGCGCGGCCTCCGACGACAGCACCTCCTCGAACCGGCCGATGTGGTTGACCGCATTCTTGACCCGCAACTTCGCCCAGGACGAGAACGACCAATAGCCGAAGCCAAATCGGCGCCTGATCCAGTTGAGCCAGACGTTGCAGGCCAGCGCGGCCCGATAGCCGGCATCGCCGATCAGCGCGAGCCAGCGCGCATGCCGCACCACGAGATCGAAATGATCACCGTGAACGACGAGGTAGTCGCGGCCGTCGAGGCCACGATGGATCGCCCGTTCGACGATCTCGACGCCACCGAAAGCCGCGCCGGCATAGTCACGCAGGAACTCGTCATGATTGCCGGGAATGTAGATCAGGCGACAGCCGCGTTGCGCGAGTTCGATCAGCTCCCGCACGACCGCATTGTGCGCTGAGGGCCAATACCAGTTCGACCGCAGGTGCCAACCGTCGACAATGTCGCCGACCAGAAATACAGTTTCGGCATCATGATGACGAAGGAAGTCGATCAACCGCTCGGCCTGGCATCCCCGGGTTCCGAGATGGACGTCGGAGACGAACAGGCTCCTGACCTTGACGACGTTCCGCGGCATGGCCTGCATGGCGCCGGCGTGCAGGCCATGCGGCTCAGGATCAGCATTGCCGCGGTCCGGCCGAAACGCAGCCGCCATGGCCTCGGCCAATCCCGCCAGAAGCTTCGTGACATCGCGGCTGGCGCATCGCCGGAAGATCGAGCGATGCCAATAGATGCCTGCAATGAGGACCAGCAGCGCGAACTCCGCCGCACGATATCGCCCGACGGAAGCCGCATGACCGAACTGATAGCTCGCGGCCAGGACCAGCAGTATCGCGGCAGCACGCTCGAGCGCATCCGAACTCGGCCGCAGGCGAGACAACAGGGCTCTCATGCACCTTCCTCCACCGGCACGCGCGAGGATAAAGCGCGCGGCGGCGCGACGCACCGCGGCGCGAGCGAACGCTTGTAGAAGCGAAATCCGAGGAAGAGCGCGACCTCCACGGCGATCAGGATGACCACCACCCAGAAGCCGAGGCTGACCGGATCGTGGCCGCTGCCGCGCAGGACATAGCCGAGCGTGAGGAACGGCATGTTCCAGATCACGGTGCCGATCGCCGTCGCCATCACGAAGGCGCGCGGCTCGAGGCGCAACACGCCGGCTGGGAGCGCGAGGTAGATCCGCACGGTGGGCAGGGTCTGACCGATCAGCGTCACCCAGAAATGATTGCCGCGATAGGCGTCGGTCAGCTGCCGGTAGAAGGATGGCCGCAGCAACACGAACTTGCCGTAGCGCGTCACCAGCCGTTCGATGCGCCGCGAGCCGAGCGCGCGCCCGAGCCCGTACCAGCCGATGGCACCGACGACAGACCCGACGCTGGTCGCGAGGATGGTCATCGCGAGCATCGAGCCGTCGGAGACCGTCAAGCCCAGCAGCATCAGCAGCACGTAGGACGGCAGCAGCGGAATGAACTTCTCGGCGACGGCGAGGCAGCCGACTCCCACCAGGCCGAAGTGCAGAAACATCGCGATCGTGCTCGACGTGTCCATGGCGCCTCGATCAAGCGTGGGCGTGGCGGCGGCTGATCCGGTATACGGAAGCCGGCGGCAGGTTGAGGAACGTCTGTCCGATGCAGCTCGCCTGCAGATCGAGGCGATCAAGGATCGCGTCCGCGACGGGACAGCGCGTGCCATAGGTGATCTGGTAGAACGCCCCGCCGGCGCGGAGATAGCCGAAGGCGCCGTGGAGGATGGTTATGACTTTCTCCGGCGGCATGATGAGAAGCCCGAGGCCGCTCACGACCGCACCGACCGGCGCGCCGTCGAACAGCCCGTCCCTGCGCAGCCAGGCCGCGTCCATCCAGAGCACCCGCGCACCCGGGAAGCGCCGCTGCAGCAGCGGGATGAACTCGGAGCCATACTCCACCAGCGTCAGGTCCTGCTGCCTCACGCCACGCTTCAGCAGAGCGCGGGTGAAGACGCCCGTGCCGGGGCCGAGCTCGAGCACGGGGCCGCTATCCGCGGTGATCTCCTGCGTCATGAGCGACGAGATCGCCGGCCCCGACGGTGCGACCGCGGCGACACGCAACGGATTACGCACCCAGGCGCGGACGAACGGCAGGATGTCAGCGGCCCACATGCCGGAGCTCCCGCACGATAAGCGCGTTGCCGATGTCTCGGCGGAAGTTCGTTGACAAGGTCATTCGCATGTCTTTCGCATTGCGGGCGCCCATCATCATGTGTGGTAGGCTCCCATCGGTTGAGCAGTGCCGATCGGTAGTGGGACGATTCGATCGGCCCGATGCACGCCTCTGTCTCATGCGAAGCTTGCGCGAGCCTGTCGTGAATCCGCGCGCGTGCGATTTTTCACGCCGCGACGTATTCAGCTTGAGCAAGCCGCAAGGTTGCCGCAATGAAGCGGACATAAAACCGGCAAATCGAACGACGAACTGAGGCAGACGACGAAATGCGGGTGCTGTTGGTGGAGGACCAGCCGGACATGGTCGTGGCGCTGCGCGCGGCACTCGCGCGCCACGACATGCTGGTCGATCACGCGCCGGATCTTCTGGAAGCCGAGGCGATTGCCGCAGCCGGAAGTTACGATGCGATCGTGCTGGACCGTCAGTTGCCTGACGGCGACGGGCTGTCACTGATTCCGAAATTGCGCGCGAGCGGCAACACCGTGCCTGTGCTTGTGCTGACCGCCCGTGGCGAGCTCGCCGACCGCATCTCGGGTCTCGACAGCGGCGCGGACGATTATCTCGGCAAGCCGTTTGCGTTCGAGGAGTTGCTGGCGCGGCTGCGCGCGCTGCTGCGCCGGCCCGCCAACGTGCAGCAGGATGCCGCGCGGATCGGCCGCCTGTCCTTCGACTTCGCCCATCGCGAGGCCAGCGTCGACGGACGCCCGCTGGAGATGCCACGTCGCGAGCGGCTGGTGCTCGAGACGCTGGTGCACCGGATGGGACGCATGGTGCAGCGCTCCGCGCTGATGGAGGCGGTCTACGGCCTCGACGACGACGTGCAGCCCAATGCGCTGGACACCCATGTGTCGCGTTTGCGCCGCAGGCTCGCGGAGGCCGACGCCGGCGTCACCATCAACGGCGTTCGCGGCCTCGGCTATGTGCTGCGGGAAACTCCGTGAGCGTGCTGCGACCGCGATCCCTCACCTGGCGCCTGGTCGGACGCCTCGCCGGCCTGCAAGCCGTCGCGTTGACCCTCCTGATCCTGCTGATCGGAGCCGCCGCCATCGGGCTGCTGCGAGCGGGACTTCTGATCGGCGAGTACGAGGGCAGCACGCTCGATCGACTGCGAGACGCCGTCACCCGCGACGAAGCCGGCGGACTGACGCTGCACCAGACGCCGGAGCTGGCCGCCCTGCGCGCCGAGCATGCCGACCTCTGGTTCATCATCCGCGACACCGAGGGCCACCAGCTCGCCGAAGGCACGGTACCCGCACAATTCGCGCCGATCGCATCAAGCCTTGATCATGTCAGCGAGGCGCGGCTCAAATGGAATGCCGCGGAAGCCGCGCGGCCCGCGGGTCTCGTCAAATGGGTCGACACTTCTGCAGGACGGATCCAGATCCTGACCGGCACATACGGCGAGCTCTCGATGTGGCGCGCGCTGGAGAGCACACCGCTGCTGTTCCTCAACATGATCCTGCCGATCATCGTGCTGATGACGCTGGCGACACTGGTCGCGACCCCGTTCGTGGTGCGCCGGGCCATGAAGGGCCTCGCACAGGTCGCCGCGCAAGCCGAACGCATCGATATCGACCAGCGCGGCGTGCAGTTGTCGCTCGATGAGGTCCCGGTCGAGATCACCCCGCTGGTCAAGGCCATCAACGCCGCGCTCGACCGCCTCGACAAGGGTTACGAACGCCACCGCCGCTTCCTCGCCGATGCCGCGCACGAGCTGCGCACGCCGATCGCTATACTCTCGACACGTGTCGCTTCGCTCGACGCCGGACCGGAGAAGACCCATCTGCTCGAGGATGCGACCCGCCTCAGCGTGATGGCCGGCCAGCTGCTGGACCTGCAACGGCTCGATCAGCGCGCCGACACCTTCGGCCCCGTCAATCTCGTCGGCATCGCGCGGCAGGTCGTGCTCGACCTCGCGCCGCTGGCTTTCGCCGCGGGATATGAAATGTCGTTTGAGCACGATAGCGACACGGTCATGGTGACCGGCGATCAGACCTCGCTCGAACGCGCGCTCACCAATCTCGTGCAGAACGCCGTCGACCACGGGCAGCGGCGCGGCACGATCCTGGTTCGGGTGACGACAGCCGGCCGGATCGAGGTCAGCGACGACGGCGACGGCATTCCGCCCGACGAACGCGAGCAGATTTTGGAGCCGTTCCGCCGGCTGCATCCGGGCGGACGCGGTGCCGGCCTCGGCCTCGATCTCGTGCAGAGCATCATGCGTCTGCACGGCGGCCGGATCGAAGTCGACCAGGCGCCATCCGGCGGCGCCTGCATGCGCATGGTATTCCCCGGGGTTCAGTCTTGAGCTTATACCGCCGGCGGATTGAGCCGCGCGAAACCTTCCTGGATTCGATAAGGGTAGTACGGATAGGGAGGCATCACCGCGCTTGCCTTGTCGAGGCGCGCGATCTGGTCCGGTGAGAGCGACCAACCGACTGCGCCGAGATTGTCGCGAAGCTGCGCTTCATCGCGCGCGCCGATGATCACGGACGAGACACTCGGCCGCGCCAGCAGCCACGCAATCGCAACCTGCGGCACGCTACGGCCGGTCTCTGTAGCGATGACGTCCAGCGCGTCCACGATCGCATAGAGCTTCTCGTCGTCGACCGCCGGCCCGAACTGCGCGGTCTCGTGCAAACGGGTCGTTTTCGGCAATGGCTGCCCGCGCCTGATCTTGCCGGTGAGGCGCCCCCAGCCGAGCGGGCTCCAGACCAGCGCGCCGACGCCCTGGTCGAGCGCGAGCGGCATCAGCTCGGATTCATAGTCGCGGCCGACCAGCGAGTAATAGACCTGGTGCGCGACGTAGCGCGGCCAGCCGTATCGCTCGGCGACGCCAAGCGACTTCATCAAATGCCAGCCGGAGAAGTTCGAGGCGCCGACATAGCGCAGCTTGCCGGCGCGGACGAGCGTATCGAGCGTCGACAGCACCTCATCGATCGGCGTGAAGGCATCGAAGGCATGAAGCTGCAGGAGGTCGATGTAGTCGGTGTCGAGCCGCTTCAGAGCGGCGTCGACCGAAGCGACGAGGCGATACCGCGACGTGCCGGCGTCGAGCGGACCGTTGCCCATCGGCAGGCCGGTCTTGGTCGAGATCAAGACCTTGTCGCGGCGACCCTTGATCGCGGCGCCGAGGATCTCCTCCGACGCACCGTTCGAATAGACGTCGGCGGTGTCGAACAGATTGACGCCGGCATCAACGCAGATGTCGATCAGCCGCCGCGCCTCGCCGGCGTCGCTGCGGCCCCAGGCCGAGAACAAGGGTCCCTGGCCGCCGAACGTGCCGGTGCCGAAGCTGAGCACCGGGACCTTCAAGCCGGATGCCCCGAGATTGCGATAGTCCATGGTCATACTCCTTGTGATGCTGTTCATTCCGCCGGGCATTGCGTGGCGAGGACGACCGGCCGGTCGAGGCGCAGGCTCCACAGCGCGAGCAACAGCCCGAGCGCGGTGATCGCGGCAGCGACCAGCGGCAGCGTGCCAAGGCCGAGGCCGCGATCGATGGCGACGCCGCCAGCCCAGGCGCCGAGCGCGTTGCCGAGATTGAACGCCGCGATGTTCAGGCTCGAGGCCAGCGTCCGACCTTCGACGCCGGCGGCTTCCAGCACGCGCAGCTGCAGCGGTGCGACGGTCGCAAATGAGGCAATACCGAGCACGAACAGCAGCACGACTGCCAGCACTTTGATCGAAATCACCACCGCCAGCACGACGAGCACGGCGGCGAGACCGCCAAGCGACACCAGCAGCGCCCGCGCAAGCCCCTTGTCGGCGAGCCGCCCGCCCGCGACGTTGCCGATCGCAAGGCCGGCGCCGAACACCAGAAGGATCGGCGACACCGCGGCGTCGGAGAATCCGGTAAGCCGGGTCAGGATCGGCTGCACATAGGTGAACACCGCGAACAACCCGCCGAAGCCGAACACCGTCATGGCAAGGCCGAGCAATACCTGCGGGCGGCCGAGCACGGCGATCTCCTCGCGCAACGGCGCCGGCTTGTCGTTGGCGCCGACATGACCAGGGACCAGCACCGCCAGCACGATGAACGCGACCACGCCGATGACAGCCACCGCCCAGAACGCCGCGCGCCAGCCGAGCATCAGGCCGAACCAGGCGCCAAAGGGTACGCCGAGCAGGGTCGCGACCGTCAGTCCGATGAACATGGTAGCGATCGCCGACGCACGCTTGTCCTCTGGCACGAGGCTTGTCGCGACCACCGAGCCGACGCCGAAGAAGGTGCCGTGCGCCAGCGAGGTCAGGATGCGGGCCGCCATCAGCAATTCGTAGTTCGGCGCCAGCGCGCAGGCCGCATTGCCGAGCGTGAAGATCGCCATCAGCGCCAGCAGCACCGCCTTGCGCGGCATCCGTCGTGTCCCGAGCGTCAGGATCGGCGCGCCGACGAACACGCCGAGCGCATAGCCGGAGATCAAAAGGCCCGCCGCCGATACCGATACCTGCATGTCGGCGGCGACCTGCAGCAAAAGTCCCATGATGAGGAATTCGGTGGTGCCGATGCCAAAGGCACCGGCGGTCAAAGCAAGGACTGCGAGAGGCATGCGTCGCTCCGGAGGTGAGGATTCCGCAATGCGAGATAGCGGTCCGGACGCGGAAGGATTAGAATGGCCGCAATCCGATCATTTGTGACTTGAATTCAAGATGTCCCGTACAGACACCAACCGCTCCGGCGAGATGGACGTGTTCGTCCGCGTCGTCGATCTCGGCGGCTTCACGGCAGCCGCGAACAGCCTGCGTCTGACGCCGTCGGGCGTCAGCAAGCTGGTCTCGCGGCTCGAGACGCGGCTCGGCACGCGGCTGGTCAACCGCACCACCCGCAAGCTGCAGCTGACCGAGGAAGGCCAGGCGTTCTATCAGCGCGCCCAGCGCATCCTCGCCGATATCGACGAGGCCGAACGCGAGGCCGCCTCCTGCGTGCCGCGCGGCCATCTCACCGTGAACAGCAACATCCCGTTCGGCATGCTGCATGTGATGCCGCTGCTGCCGCGCTTCATGCGCGAGCATCCCGACATCACGCTCGACATCGTGCTGACCGACACGCTGGTCGATCTGATGCAGGCGCGCGCCGACGTCGCGATCCGCGTCGGACCGCTCGGCGCCTCGCGGCTGATCGCGCGCAAGCTCGGCACCAGCCGCATGGTGGTGGTCGCAGCACCCTCCTATCTCGCGCGCTTTGGCACCCCGAAGACGCCGGCGGACCTCGCCGCGCATCGCGGTATCGGCTGGACCTTTCCGCGCAGCATCCGCGGCTGGCCGTTCCGCCGCGCCGAAAAGATCGAGGAAGCGTTGCCGCCGCCGGTCGCCCGCGCCAGCGACGGCGAAGCCGCGCGCCAGCTCACGCTGGGCGGCATCGGGCTCGCGCGGCTGGCGCTGTTCCACATCGGTCCCGACATCGAGGCCGGGCGTCTGGTGCCGGTGCTGCAAAATCTCAACCCGGGCGACCGCGAGGACATCCACGCGGTCTATGTCGGCCATGCCGGTCCGCTGCCGGCACGGGTCCGCGCCTTCATCGATTTTCTGGCGCAACACATCCGCATCGGCGATCCTGCGTTGCGGCGTGGCGCGGATGGAAAATGGAAGATCGTAGGCAGCAAGTGAGCATTCAATGAAAGGCGCCCCGAGGACCTTGCAATCGGTGACCGAGTCGATCCGCATCGCCGCGGAGCCGAAGCATGTTTGGGACGCGATCATCGACCCCAAGGCTGGCGAGACGTGGCGCAACGCGCATTTCAAGACCGATTGGCGGATCGGCGCGCCGATCGAGATCGAGGCGGAGATCGGTTCGAAGCGCTATCGCGACAAGGGACGCGTCCTCCATGTCGATCCACCATCGCGGCTTGAATACTCCTACTGGTCGCGGGTCTCCGGCCTGCCGGATGTTCCGCAATCCTATGCAACGATCGCGATGGCGCTCGCGGCCGACGGCGGCGAGACGGTGCTGACCGTCACCCAGCAGGTGCCGCCGTCACCGATCCGCCGCGGGAACGGATGGGAAATCGGCGCCGAGTCGGGCGCCAGGCATGTTGCCTTCTATTGGCGCATGACGCTGCCGCGCCTGAAGCAGGCCGTCGAGCAAGGGCGCGCCACGCCATAGCCTGCCTTGGAGCCGCTCAGGTCCGCTTCAGCAAGAAGAGCTGCGTGACATAAGGAAATACCACCTCGTCGGCATCACCGAGGCCAGCCTCACGCAGGATGGCGTCGGTCCTGTCGCGAATGGCCGCCTTCTCCGCATCGGGAAGATTGGCGACATAACTCGTCGACACGACGCGCTCATAGACGCCTTGCCGTGGCATCCGATGCGGATGGTCCCGCACGATTTCCTTCTCGAGCACGAAGCGGAGATCCTGCAGGATCCAGCGCCACCGCCCCGAGCGCTGCCGAGGCGTGTCTCCCGCGTATTTCTCGATCATGACCGACAATGCGTCGACCCACGGCGCGCGGTCATCCCTGTTGTTCCAGACCAGCGCCAGCGTTCCGCCGGGATGCAGCAGTCGTGCGATCTCGGCGACCGACGGCTCGTTGTCGAACCAGTGGAACGCCTGCGCGCAGGTCACGAGATCGACGCTGCCGGTCTCGAGGCCGATCGCATCGGCGCGGGTGTTGATGACCTCGATCCCGGCTTCGTTCGCGAGTTTAGCCGACATCTCGGCGACGGGCTCGATCGCGATCAGGCGAGCCGTCTCTGACAAATGCGGCAGCAGCAGGCGCGTGAACTTGCCGGTTCCGGCTCCGAGATCGACGACGCAACGCGCGGCCTGGAGCGGCAGCGCGGCGACGATCTCCGCCGGATAGCTCGGCCGGCCCGCCTCATAGGCGGCGACCGCGACACGATAGTTCCTGGCCGTCGGGTTCAGTGTCATGGTTGGTTCTCCTGCGAGCCGGGCATCTGCGATCTCTATAGAGCAGCGCAGGCGCAGAACTGAAAGAGCACGCCGAGTCAAGATTCGCTGAAGCCCGTCACCTTTGTGTCAGTGCCAGGCGACCTGGTGTGCCCCCTATTAAGCAAAGTGCGCGCAGTTTGAATGACCTTGCTGCGCCAGGAATCGATCTCGCAACTTTGCATGCTTGTGTTGCCTCAATGGCGCAGTTCCCGGTTGCAAGTTGCGGTTGATTGAACCACAGTTCTCGAAAGCGGACGCGGTCTGTTGCGCTTGCGCGGGACAAGCCCGGTGCCTCTTCCGCACTGGTGAAGTCATGCAGCGATCCGGCGCCGTCTTTGTCACGGGTATCGTCTACGCCTTGATCGGCCTCGTGCTCGCGGGCGGCGGCATCTGGCTCGCGGCGCTCGGTGGATCCATCTCTTACATTGTCATCGGCATCGGCATTCTCGCCACGGCTGCGCTGTTGCTGGCGCGGCGCCGTTCCGCGCTGTGGCTGTTTGCGATCGTGCTGGTCGGCACGCTCGCATGGGCAGTCTACGAGGTGCGCTTCGACTGGTGGCCGCTTGCGGCGCGCGGCGACATCATCTTCCCGATGGCGCTGTGGCTGCTGACGCCGGTGATGGTTCGCGGCCTCTCGCGCAACGAGCCGGCATCATATGCGCGTGCCACGGCACCGCTCTGGGTCGGCGTGGTGGCGGCGGCAGCCGTGCTCGTGGCCGGGCTGCTGTCGAGCTATCACGATATCAACGGCACGATCGCCGAAGCCGGACCTGCCGTGCCGCAGAGCGAGGCCGATCCGCAACCCGATGGCGATTGGCGCGCCTATGGCCGCACGCAATTCGGACAGCGCTATTCGCCGCTGAAGCAGATCACATCGGACAATGTCGGCAACCTCAAGGTCGCCTGGACCTTCCGGACCGGCGACGTGAAGACACCGGAGGATTCCGGCGAGACCACCTTCGAGGTCACCCCGATCAAGGTGCGCGACACGCTCTATCTCTGCTCGCAGCACCAGGTGCTGTTCGCGCTCGACGCCAGGACCGGCACCGAGCGCTGGCGATACGACCCCAAGCTGGTGCACAACAAGACGTTCCAGCACATGACCTGCCGCGGGGTCTCCTATCACGAGACCGCGACCGCCGCCGTCGACTCGAGCAACAATCCGGCCCCCGCCGAATGTCCGCGCCGGATCTTCCTGCCGGTCAATGACGGCCGCATGATCGCGCTCGATGCCGACAGCGGCAAGCTCTGTGACGGCTTTGCCGATCACGGCGTCCTTGACCTGCAGCAGGGCATGGGAATCAAGACCGCCGGGTTCTTCGAGCCGACCTCGCCGCCGGTCGTCAGCGACAGGATCCTGGTCGTTGCCGCCGCGGTGATCGACAATTACGCCGTCGACGTGCCGTCGGGCGTGATCCGTGGCTTCGATGTCTACACCGGCAAACTGGTCTGGGCCTGGGACTCCGCCGCGGCCGACGAGAACGCGCTGCCGTCGCCGACGCGGCACTACACCAACGGCTCGCCGAATTCCTGGATCACGGCCTCGTTCGATCCGAAACTCAACCTGGTCTACATCCCGACCGGCAACAACGGACCCGACATCTGGGGCGGCAATCGCGACGCGCTGGTCGAGCGCTATTCCAGCTCGATCGTCGCGCTTGATGTCGACACCGGCAAGCGCATCTGGTCGTACCAGACCGTGCATCACGATCTCTGGGACATGGACGTTCCCTCGCAACCGAGCCTGGTCGATGTGATGACGGCCAAGGGCGTCGTTCCCGCGATCATCCAGCCGACCAAGGTGGGCAACATCTTCGTGCTCGACCGCAGGACCGGCGCATTGATCGTGCCGGCGCCGGAACGTCCGGTGCCGCAGGGCCCCGCGCCCGGCGACCGCTCCGCACCGACCCAGCCGTTTTCCGAGCTGACGTTCCGGCCGGAGGCCAGGCTGACCGGCGCCGACATGTGGGGCGGCACGATCTTCGACCAGCTGCTGTGCCGGATCATGTTCCACCGGTTGCGCTATGAAGGCACGTTCACGCCGCCGTCGTTGCAGGGCACGCTGGTCTTCCCCGGTAATCTCGGCATGTTCGAATGGGGCGGCATCGCGATCGATCCTGTCAGGCAGATCGCGATCGCCAATCCGATGTCGCTGCCGTTCGCGTCACGACTGATTCCGCGCGGCCCGCAAAATCCTCCGGCGCCGACCGCCGAGAAGCCGGTCGGCAGCGAGGTCGGGGTGCAGCCGATGTACGGCACGCCGTTCGGCGTGGATATTTCGAGCTTCCTCTCGCCATTCTCCGTGCCGTGCTACCGGCCGCCATGGGGGTCGATGGCCGCGATCGATCTGAAGACGATGAAGATCGTCTGGCAGCACCCCAACGGCACGATCAGGGACACCACGCCGCTGCCGCTTCCGTTCAAGTTGGGCGTGCCGATGCTGGGCGGGCCGATCACCACCGCCGGCGGCGTCGCGTTCTACACCGGCACCTACGAGTACACGATCCGCGCCTACGACGTGCGCGACGGCAGGGTGCTGTGGGAAGATCGCCTGCCCGCCGGCGCGCAATCGACGCCGATGACCTACGAGGCCGGCGGCAAGCAATACATCGTCACCGCGGCCGGCGGCCACGGCTCGTTCGGCACCAAGCGCGGCGACTACGTCATCGCCTACGCGTTGAAGGATTGAAACCGATCCGGGATGCGACAAGTGTCACGACCAGGACGCGGCAAGCGCCGCATCCGGATATGACGCAGTGGTGATGGGACGTCGCGCTCCAAATGAGTTCCGCGGCGTTCGGAAGGGTTGGCAAACCCAGCCAAAGCCGCTAAAGGTCCGCCCCCTTTCACAGACAATCCGAGCATGACATGACGAGCGCCCCGCCCGCCGTCTCGATTGGCGTCGATTTTGGCACCAGCAACACCGTGGTCGCGCTGTCCGATGCTGACGGACGCGTCGAGGCTGTTCGATTCGACCATGGCGGCCGCACGCATAGCGTCTATGTCTCCGCGTTGTGCTTCTGGGAGGACCGGCCGGGCGCCGGGTTGCATCCGCGCGCCGAGGGCGGCCCGTGGGCGATCGAGCAGTTCCTCGAGGGACGCACGATCCATCGCTTCATCCAGTCGTTCAAGACGTTTGCGGCAAGCTCGGCGTTCAACACCACCCAGATCTTCCGGCAGCGCTACAAGTTCGAGGATCTGCTGGCGGCGTTCCTGCGCACGCTGACGCGCCATGCCGGCGAGAGCTTCGACCTGGGTGCGCCGACCATCATGGTCGGCCGCCCGGTGAAGTTTGCCGGCGGCAATCCCAATGACGAGCTCGCGATGCAGCGCTACCGGGCCGCATTCGAGCGGCTCGGCGCCGGCCACGCGCGCTATGTCTACGAGCCGGTCGGCGCCGCGTTCTCCTTTGCGCGCAGCCTCGATCACGATGCAACCGTGCTGGTCGCCGATTTCGGCGGCGGCACCAGCGACTTCTCCGTGATGCGCTTCTCGCGCAAGGGCGGCGTGCTGCGTGCCGAGCCGCTCGGACATGCCGGCATCGGCATCGCCGGCGACACCTTCGACTACCGCATCGTCGACCACATCGTCTCGCCACGGCTCGGCAAGGGCACCAACTACCGCTCATTCGACAAGGTGCTGCCGATTCCCAATCACTATTATTCGAGCCTCGCGCGCTGGCATCAGCTCGCGATGATGCGAGGCAATGGCGATCTGCGCGAATTGCAGCAGCTGGCGCGCACCGCGCTCGATCCGGCGCCGCTGCACGACTTCATCACCATCGTCGACCACGATCTCGGCTTTGCGCTGTACCGCGCCGTCTCCGACACCAAGGTCGCGCTGTCGAGCCGCGACCGGGTCGAGTTCCGCTTTGCCCGTGAGGGCATCGATATCGGCGCTACGGTGACCCGCGACGATTTCGAATCCTGGATCGCCGACGACATCGAGCGGCTGGGCGCGACGGTCGATGAGGCGCTGGCGAAATCCGGCATCACCGCGCGCGACGTCGAGAAGGTGTTTTTGACCGGCGGCACCTCGTTCGTGCCGGCGGTGCAGCGCCTGTTCGCGGAACGCTTCGGCGAAGCGCGACTGACCTCGGCGGATCAGTTCGAATCGATCGCCTATGGTCTCGCTCTGATCGGCCACACGCCCGATCCCGACCGCTGGACCTTCGCCGAAGCAGCGTGACGACAAGCCTCGCGCCTTGATCCCGGCGCAATAGGCGACTACATCACTGCAATCATCATTCGAGCGGATGCCGACGACCATGGATTTCACCCTGACCGCAATGCCCATCAGCCTTGCCCTCGGGGATATCCATGCCAGCATCGATCACGCTCTCCCATCTGACCCTGTCCGCGCCTGACGGCCGGGTTCTCCTCTCCAACATCGATCTCAGTTTCGGCCCCGAGCGCACTGGTCTTGTCGGCAGGAACGGCGTCGGCAAGACGACGCTGCTCGGCCTGATCGCAGGCGCGCGCGCACCGCAATCCGGCACGATCTCGGTTCAGGGACGCGTCGCGATGCTGCATCAGACGGTTCAGGTGCAGCCGGACGAATGCGTCGTCGATCTGTTCGGCGCGCGCGCCGCACTCGCCACGTTGCGCCGTGCCGAACAGGGCGTTGCGAGTACTGAAGAGCTTGCGGATATCGACTGGACGCTCGACACGCGCATCGCGTCGGCGCTCGCGCGTGTCGGACTGAGCGATGTGCTCGAAGCCCCGCTGGCGAGACTGTCCGGCGGACAGGCCACGAGGGCGCGCCTCGCCGCGCTGAGCTTCGCGCAGCCCGACTTCCTGCTGCTGGATGAACCCACCAACAATCTCGACCGCGCCGGACGGAAGGCGGTGATCGACCTGCTCGCCGATTGGCGGCATGGCGCCATCGTCGTCAGCCACGACCGCGCGCTGCTCGAGACCATGGGCGCGATCGTCGAGCTGACCTCGCTGGACGCCCGCCGCTATGGCGGCAATTGGAGCCGGTACCGGGCGCGCAAGGCCGTCGAGCTGTCGGCCGCACGGCACGATCTGGCCGATGCCGAGAAGCGCGTCGCAGATATCGACCGCAAGGCGAGGGAAACGTCCGAACGGCAGGCGCGCCGGGACGGCGCCGGCGCCAGGAAGAGTGCCAAGGGCGACCTGCCGCGCATCGCCGCCGGGCTGCGCAAGGATCGCAGCGAGGACAGCGGCGGCGAGAACGCCCGCCTCGCCGAGCGGCGGCGGACGCAGGCGCTCGAACTGGCCACCGCGGCGCGCCAGCGCATCGAGGTGCTGCAACCGTTCTCGGTGCAGTTGCCGTCGACCAATCTGCCGGCGGGCCGGATGGTGCTGCGGTTCGAAGCCGCCGATGCCGGCTACAGCGCCGACGCGCCGATCCTGCGCGATCTCACCTTCTCCATGTCGGGACCGGAGCGTGTCGCGGTCACCGGCCCCAACGGCGCCGGCAAGACGACGTTGCTCAAGCTCGTCAGCGGCGAGCTGTCCGCGTCGCGCGGCAGCGTCGAGGTGATGACCCGCTTTGCGATGTTCGATCAGGCGGTCAGCCTGCTCGATGCGTCAGCCTCCATCCTGGACAATTTCCGGCGCATCAACCCGGATGCGAGCGAGAACGCCTGTCGCGCCGCACTGGCGCGTTTCATGTTTCGTGCCGATGCGGCCTTGCAGAGCGTCGCGAGCTTGAGCGGCGGCCAGCTGCTCCGCGCCGGCCTCGCCTGCGTGCTGGGCGGCGTGAGCCCGCCGCCGCTCCTGATCCTGGATGAGCCGACCAATCACCTCGACATCGAATCGATGGAAGCGGTCGAGGCCGGACTGCGCGCCTATGACGGCGCGCTGCTGGTGGTGAGCCACGACGAGACCTTCCTCGAAGCCATCGCGATCACCCGCAGGTTCGAGCTCGCTTCGTCGAGATGATGCGGAGAGGTCAATCAACCAAGCCTGGTCGGGAAATGAACAGCCGAGCACGCGTCGCCTTGGGGTAGGTCGTAAAGGCGCGGTGCCCGGCTGTCAGGCCGCGCGGCGGTGCGGCCATTCCGCCAACCTCGCTCGTCCCCCGAGCAGGGCCGTCGGAGCTGAATCTCGATCTCGCCTGTTGCTAAATCCGCGCCGTCGAGTGGAGTGCGTTGCGCCAAAGGGCAAATGCGACAAAGCTTGCCAGCAGCAAGAAGCCGCCGCCGACCGCGATCAAAAAATACGCGAACGTCATGTTGGAACATCCCCAATGAGGAGCATCGTGCGGCGCGATATGCGCCGCAACCTGGCAATCACATGCACTTCAAAATGGATTTGCCCCGCCGGCCGCCGCCGGACAGCCCGAAAGGTGGCTGGCACTGCGCTCTGCCCACCCTTCGATTCCAGAGAGGTCGTCAGGCCACTCGGCTGTTGCCTCTCATCGTGCGGTTCGTCACGCCGCTCAACTGTCACGAGGATAGTCGATAAAATTTTACCGACAATCGAAAGAGAAAATTAAGGTTACCGGCGCGCGGCCGAGCGTCGGCAAATGCCGATCGGGCCTTGCGGCCGCCGCTCCCGCCAAAATATCGAAAACAACCCCATGCACAGTAGCCGGCAGGCGCCGTCCCAGCCCGAGCGGCGGTTGATCGCTGCTCAATTTGCCTGACGTGACGAATGACCTGACGAGCATTTGGAGCGACCTATGGAAGACGGTCGATTCCGTTAACGGCCTTCTCTCGTCGGGCGTCGGCCTTCCCGCCGAACTCGTCGTCACGTTACGAAAGTTTCAAGCCATTGATCATCGGCAGTTTGCCGGAAACCACAACGGCCAGTTGGTTCAGGCAATCTCATACTGGAAGGCCTATCGTCTGGCCCTCTGGAATAATGCCGATGCCTCTGGCCCAGAGCTGGTCGAAGACCAGGACGCGTCCGCAGCTGAATCGGTTGCATGACGCATTGCGCATCCCCGGGGAGCTTACTTCCTTTCCGCTCCGGGGCGCGACAAGTCAGGCGAGTGTCGCGAGCAAATAACCCCTGACAGCCGGTGCGAGGCCCCCTAACCTCGGTGACCGGCTTCGACCAAAATCCCGTATACAACCACAGTGTGTACCCGTAAGCTCACGAACTTTCAGAGGTACTTCGGGGCAGATGTCGGCTTTTGCCCATCGTGGGGGAATATGAAGCTCGTTCAATTTCGTGTGCAGAATTACCGAAATATCTTAGATTCAGGTCCAATCAACGTCGGGAAAGTAACGGCTTTTGTCGGTCAGAACGAAGCCGGAAAAAGCAATTTGTTTGAAGCCCTCTACTGTATCAACCCGATTACGCCCGACTCATACAAGCCCGATGAGGATTGGCCTGTTGACCAATGGCAGGGGCGCGCAGAGGCAAATGGCACGGAGGTATGCTCGGCCGAATTCGCTTTGAGTGCAGCCGAGATTCGGGAACTATTCACGTATGCAGCACCGCCGGCACCTACGCCGCCTGCCGATACCCCAGAAGGGTCTTCCAAGCCGCCTGCTTCAGCCCCAGTTCCTCTACCCAAGGAAGCGATTCTGCTGGCCCGTCGTGGATATGGGGGCGAAACCCGTTTCAAGATGCGCGCCGATGGCGCCCAAAGCCTGGACGCCACCAAGCTCACGGAATGGATGACGAAGAGGCTTCCTAAATTTGTGCTTGTCCGCGAGTACGATATGTCCGGCGAACAGGTCGAACTCGATCAGTTGCGCCAAAGGCTGGCAAACGCTGGCGGCAAGCGTCAATCCCTCTCGAACGAAGATCAAACGATCCTGATCATTCTCGATCTCGCAGCGATCGTTTTGGAGGACTTTTACACGAAGGGCCAGACGCCGGAGGGGCGCACCGTTCGTCAATTCGATAAGCGTTCGGCATCGGCTTATCTGACAAAGCAGTTTAACAGACTGTGGACACAGAAGGACGTGCGCTTCGACATCGACGTTGACGGCAACACGCTGAACATCTTTGCGGAAGACAAAGAGATCGGCATGCCCGTGCGCCTTAAGCGGCGGTCAACCGGATTCCGTTGGTACGTCTCATTCGCGTGGAAGTTCACTCACGCCACGAAAGGGGAATTCAAGGACTGCATCCTGTTGCTGGAAGAGCCCGGGATCCATTTGCACTACAGTGGCCAAAAGGATCTTCTGGATACGTTCGAGCGTCTCTCTGCAGACAACACCATTCTCTACACCACACACCTCGCATCAATGGTTGACCTCGCGAATCCTGAGCGGGTACGGATCGTCGAGAGCCGGGATCACCATCTTGGCATAACTCAGGGCGTCGTTAGCTCGTCGCGTGGGCCTATGGCCGTCATTGAGCGCTCGCTCGGCTTAACGGGCGATCTGAGCGGCATGTTAGGTAACCGGCAGGTCCTCATTGTCGAGGGTGGGACCGATGCATTGATCTTGCAGAAGCTGTCCGGGCTCCTGTCCAAGGACGGGAAGGGACTATCCGACCGTGTGTTCCTGTGGCCCGCGCAGACCGCATCCAAAACACCGATGTATGCGGCCTTCTCAATCGGGCAGAAGTGGGACGCTGCGGTACTCCTTGACACCGATCCAGAAGGCAATGCCGCTAAGGAAAAGATCAAGACTCAGTATCTTGATAAGCTCGCGCAAGACCAGCAAAATCGCTTTCGCGTTCTCATGCTCGGAAGTGCCGCAGGCATCAAAAAGACCGACGCGGGGATCGAGGACATATTTCCCGACGCGTTCTATCTTGAGTGCGTCAATGCCGCCTACGGCATCGCAATTAAAATCGGCGATCTTCCGCAAGACGGATCGGACATGATCACCAAGCGCGTCGAACAGGTCCTAACGAGCCGACATGCCTACAAGGCCCTAGATAAAGACCGGGTGTTTGCACAAATGCTCCTGAGGTTTGATCAATGGGAAAAAGTAGAGGATTTGCCGGTGGACACCGCCGAGCGCGCAGCACAGCTATTCGCCGCGATTAATCGAACATTCGCTGGCGACTAGCGTGACGGCGACCCCCATAGACGGTCAATGACTGATCGTAAGAATCAACACTTTGTCCCGCGGTGCGCACTAAAGCCATTCTCGCTGAGCGGTGAGGGGCGCGCAATCAACACTCATTTGATCGAAACACAGAGAGCGATTTCTAACGCCAGCCTGAAGAATCAATGCGCAAGGGATTACTTCTATGGTGCTGACCTGGAGGTCGAGACAGCCCTTGGTGACCTCGAAGGACAATATGCGCGCATCGTAAAGCTCTTGAGCGCTGGAAATGACTTGAGCGCTGACGACCAGGAATGGCTCAGGCTGTTCGTGCTAGTCCAAAATCGCCGAACCGAGGGGGCGATTGCTGACCTTGGTGCGATGCAAGAGCGATTAAAGTCCGAAATCTTCAAGCACCACGAAGATCAAAAGCCGCCCCCGCTCACCCATCACGAGCTCGTTGCGATGTCGATGAGCGCTGGGCTTGGGTCACACGACCTCGCCCGCGACCTAAAATTCATCGTGCTTCGCAACCAGACTAACGATGATTTCATTACATCAGATGATCCGGCGATATTCACGAACAAGTTTCACTTCGAGAAGAAATTGCACGGGGGATTTGGGGTGATTAGTTCGGGAGCAATTTATGCTTTGCCGCTAACACCAAAGCTTGTCGCGTTGTTCTTCGATATCGGCGTCTATACGATATCCATTCCACGCGGCACAAAATTTGTCGATGTTACCCTCGCCGCTGACGTCGCGGCGATCAACCACCTTCAGTGCATCAGCGCCAATAAGAACCTCTATTTTTCTGATTGGGAGAAACGATCAACGATTTTAGAAGCAGCAAATCTTGCTAAGTTGGTCCGGTCTCAGGTCAAGCATGAGGTGGAAACTATGGTGCGTGCGTCGGGAGTGACCGGCGAGGCGTTTCGTAAGGGCTCGGCTGACGAAGAAAAACAGGCCGAGAGTGCTTTGGTGCGAGCTAGCTTTTTATCTCGACAACCTTCAACGTGGCCGAGCTTTCTGAAGTATCGTCCCAAGCCGACAACGTTCAGCAACGGTACGACGATCGGGCACGTACGGAAAGAGGAATGGTTAAGGGGCGAGCATCGACAAACGGGTCGTGCCAGGACCGCATTTCGACCAGCGGCGGCGACGGCTCCTTCGCCGCCGCCTGCGGGATGATCGACGCGCGTCGTTAGCGCTCTATGACCTTCCGCGTGTCTTTAGCCGGGATTTGGGAGCGCACTTGGCGACGCAGATGATATGTCGGAGGGTTGCGATTCGCGGTCGGTCAAGCGAGGAGTCTACCTTCTCCCATAATTTAATCTGCGGACGAGCCATTGCTGCGCGCAATCGTCCCCACTACGTCTTACCCCGACAAAGAGCTGGCCGAAGCGTGTAGGGGGCACCGGTAGGCGGTAAACGTCCAAAAATCCCCAACCCGCTGGCTCAACGCGCGATGTCGGCTAAGTTAGGACCCCGCGCAGAGATTGGAGGGCACCATGTTGGTGTTTCTCACTCTCGAAGCCAGCCAACCGAGCGGAAAGACGTTCCGTCTTGGCCTCGGGTGCAATTTGCATCTGGCTTCGATGATCGCCTTACTGTCTAAGTTGTTCTGAACGGGCGGGACGCTCCGGCAACGGGGCGTCCTTTCCTCTTTTTAAACGTTCTGTGATCGCACGAGATCCCGGTACTCGTCGAACCCCGCGTCTGAAAGAGGGGTGCGGTCGGTGCGTGCGAGATATTTCGCGACCCGATCCGTTGTTACCTCAGCGGCGCCGCTGGTCAGGTCGCAGTTAAATGCGGTTATCGCCGCTTGCGGTGGCGCCAGCTTGCTAGGATTGGGAATAAACCCGGCCGCAACACACGTTGCCCGGATGTCCTCGTAAGCCTCCTTAAGCACCGCCTCGTCGTCATGAGAGCCGATAAAGTCATCAAGGTACACCGAGATGCACACGCCTTTTGCTGTGGCGCGGTCGATTGCTTCGGCAACTTCCGACTTGATCAACGCCAGGCTCGCGAGGAGCGGCGATTGGACGAAGCCGATAGGCAGCGCGTGTTTTGGTCCCGGTAGCGGATTGCGAACGCATGACCACATCGCAAACGTGTTAGCGCCGGGGTATCCCCACTGGCGCAGTGCGCGCGTTACCCGCATTCTCGCGATCGAGTAGTAGAAATTCTGGATGTCGATTTTGAAGAAGAGCTGATTGTTTAAATGCGCGTGAAGGGCCCCGACGTGGCCGCCCTTCTTAAAATGGTACATGTAGTCAGGAAACACGAGGCGCCGCTTGAAGTAGGCCAGCATGCGCCGACCGCGTCGCTCGCACTTGTCATTGGGAACGAAGAACCACTTGCCTCGCGAGCGATACTTGAACTCGTAATTTACGATCATGGCAGTTGGCGACCTTACCCACAATTTCGATCAGAAGATTGACGACGGTCAGGACCGGTATCAACCATTCCGCGATCTTGCGGGTAAGGGTCGCCATACGTGCAAAAAATTTGCTCATATGGCATCTCCATAGTTCACCGCCAGCTACCCGCGACCCAATAACTTGGAGTCGTCAACCGAGAAGCACTTGATACGCCGCGCTACGCACGTCGCGTCAATTGTCCGAACCGTACGCTTCGCAGCGACTACGTTACGAAACGCCCGATGTCGCCAGGTCATCGCCAGCGGAAAGCACAACGTAGAGATGCAGCTCAATTATTTCAATAGCTGTTGAGTTAAGGGCGCGCGGTCGAAGTTTCCGGCAGGCCAAGACCGGGATGCGGCTTGTTGGCGCGTCTCGTTTGGCCGAGCACTCGGCCCGAGCTCCAAACGTTATAGCTAAGGGCCGCAGTCCAGACTGCAACGTGTGCTAATCCGGGGGGCGTCCTCAGATTTCTTGAAAAACTGTAGTAATTTCAATTGGATATGGCGGAGAGGGAGGGATTCGAACCCCCGATAGGCTTGCACCTATGCCGCATTTCGAGTGCGGTGCATTCAACCACTCTGCCACCTCTCCGATGGCCCGGGTGATTTGCGCCACCCGCGGTCGGGGCGTGTTCTAGGCGAGGATGGCGAGCCAGACAAGGCGCTGCAATAATATTTCCGGCGCCGGTGCCGAGCGCCATCGGAGCACCGGGATGAGCTGAGAAAGTGCGCGGAAACAATGCGCTAGCGGGACGGTTCTGGTCCGGTCGGCGCACGGGCGAAGCAAATAAGCGGGAGCGGCTGATGGAGCATGTGACGATTCGAGCCAATGGCGCGGCGTTCCACGTCGCGCGGACCGGGAGCGGTCCTCAGCTGCTGCTGTTGCACGGCTGGCCGGAATTCTGGCTGACCTGGAAGCCTGTGATGGCGCGCCTCGCCGACCGCTACACCCTGATCGCGCCCGACCTGCGCGGCTTCGGCGACAGCGACAAGCCGCAAGGCCCGTTCGGCCCCGACCAGCATACCGACGACATGCTGGCGCTGCTGGACGCGCTCGGGATCGAGAAAGCCGGCGTGGTCGGCCACGACGTCGGCGGCGCCGTGATGCAGCCGCTCGCGCGCAGGGCGCCCGACCGCATCGCCGGGCTATTGTTCTTCGATTTCGTCTATCCCGGCATCGGGGCACGGATGGCCGCGCCCGACCGGCTGAACCACATCTGGTACCAGTCGTTCCACCAGATGGAGATGGCGCCCGCGCTGGTCGGCGCCAACAGAGAGACCTGCCGCCTTTATATCGGCCATTTCCTGCACAACTGGGCGCATCGCAAGGCTGCGTTCGACGACGTGATCGAGGACTTCGCCGACAACTTCTACAAGCCCGGCAACCTCGCCGGCGGCTTTGCGCATTATCGCGCGTCGCATGCCGGGCGCGTGAAGATGATGCAGGGCGAGGCGCCTTCGCTGCCGCCGATCACCGTGCCGACCTGCATCCGCTGGGCCGAGCACGATCCGCTGTTTCCCTATGCCTGGACCGACCGGCTGGGCGAGACCTTCTCGAACCTGGACCTGAAGATGTTTCCCGATGTCGGGCACTTCCCGCATCGCGAGGATCCTGACCGCGCTGCCAGCGAGATCGCCGGCTTCTTCGGGCGGATCAATTGGAGGTAGAAAATGGTGGGACCGCCAGGACGCGACAAAAACTGGCGGTCCCGTGCCGCTTCTTAGTATTGCTGGCCGGGAAGTGCGGCTTCGCCGGTCGGCGGGAGCGACACGGTCCACGGTAGCGGCGGGCGCCGAAACGGCAACGCGAAGCCGATCTTAACCTAACCGATCAACCTTACCGCGCGATCGCCGAGGCGCGGGGCTCAGGCATCGGCCTTCTTGGCTTTTTTGGCTTTCTTCTCGTCCTTTTCGCCCTCGCTGTCCTTGTCCTTCTTCTCGTCCTTGCCGTTGTCTTTCTTGCGGTTGGTGTAGCGGGCATTGCCGAGCCCGGTTCCGATCGTCAGTACGCCCCAGCGCGCGACATCCTGCATGAACGGGACCTCGGCCAGCCCCTGCACCACGCCGTCATTGTGCATCACGATCGCGGTGTCATGATCGCCGATCTGCGGGATCGCCTCGACCAGGCTTGCCGGCAAATTGAATTTGCTGCTCTCCCAATTGCCGGGCAGATTCTGCGCGCCCTTTTCGATCGAGCCATCCTCTTTGATGACGCCGGGACAGGCTATGCCGATGAACGGCGCGAGCTTGAGATTTTCCTTTTCGGCTTCGGCGATCAGGTCCTTCAGCATCTTCACCAGCCGCTTCACCGCGCCTTCGCGCGTCGGCTCGTCATCGGCATGGCGCCACAGCCCGGATTTCCAGACCATCGCCTTCGAGAGATCGGGCGCCTTCTTCCAGCGCGTCTCGACCACGCCGCAGCGGATATTGGTGCCGCCGATATCGACCGCGAGCACGCCGTCATGGGCCTCGAAGATCCACGACGGCGCCAGATTCAGCGTGCCGATCAGCCCGGCATCATCAGGGTGAAAGCGGATCGGCACCAGGTCGACCTTGAAATCCTCCGACTTCAGGATGATGTCGGTCCGCGCGATGGCGAGCTCACCGAGCCTGGAGTCGCGGAAGCCGCCGCCGACCACGATGCGCTCGGTCTTCGCCCAGGCCTTGGTGTTGAGGAAGCGCCGCGTCACATAGGCCAGCTCCTGGGCAAACTCCTCGATCGCGCTGTGCACCACCGCAGAGGCCTCGGTGTCGTCGCCGACCAGCATCTCATCGAGCTTCTTCTTGCTGATCTTGTCCGACGGCTCATCGCCGAACGGATCCTCGCCGGATTTGCGCAGAGGCTTGCGCCAGCGGTCGAAGATCTTGCGGAACGCGCCCTTGGAGGCGCGATCGCCGAGAAAACCCTCGTCGTCTTTCAGCTCGACGTTGAAGCTGTCGATGTCGACGGAGGGCAGCCGCGCGGCACCGTGGTGCGCGATGCCCGTGGTCAGTCCGGTGTCTTCAGCCATTTAGCTCTTTGCCTGCCCGCTTGAGGTTCCCGGCATTAACGATGGGGAACTCAAAAGGTTGCTTCCCGCGCGGCGCTTCCGGCCGCGCGGGACGCAATTTCGCAGGTCTCAGGCGACCTTCACCCCGTAGCGCGCCGCAGGCGCACTGCGCGAGAGGTTCGGCATCAGCTTCTGGCGGGCCGCCTCATAGGCCTGCCAATCCGCAGCCTCCGGCAGCGACGGCACAGTGAACACCTCGCCCTGGTCGAAACCGGCGAGCGCGGCATCGACCATGTCCTCGGCCTTCATCACGATCTCGCCGGGCAGATGCGCGACCGGCGTGCCGGCGATGTCCCAGAACTCGGTGGCGGTAGCACCGGGCAGCACGGCCTGGACCCGGATGTTCTTGTCCTTCAGCTCATGCTGCAGCGAGTGGGTCAGCGCCAGCACGAAGGCCTTGCTGCCGCCGTAGACGCCGTTGAGCAGCTCCGGCTGGACGCCGACGACCGAGGCGATGTTGATGATGGTGCCGCCGCCGCGCGCGACAAATCCCGGCACCGCTGCATAGGTCAGGCGCATCAGCGCGTCGACATTGAGCGCGATCATATCGCTCATCTTGTCGACATCGGATGCGAGCAGCGGCGCGGTCGCCCCGACGCCAGCATTGTTCACCAGCAGGCTGATGCCGGCATTGTCGCGCAGAATGGATTCGATCCGCGATACATCGGCGCGCTTGCTGAGGTCGGCGGCAACGATCTCGATCGATCGGCCTGTCTCCCTCACAAGACGCTTGGCGAGCCCATCGAGGCGCTCGCGGTTACGTGCGACGAGGATCAGATCGTAGCCACGCCGTGCGAGTCGGTCCGCATAAATGGCACCGATTCCGGACGACGCACCGGTAACGAGCGCCGTCCCCTTGGCTGACTTGGTCATGTTGGTCTCCTGTTTGACCTGAACGGCCGGACTTGGCCGTTGCTCAGGTTCTACAGGCCCCCTTGCATGTCTCAAATGTCATATATACACCTTTTTAGGACATGGATTGTCGTCGGAGAGTTCCATGAAGGAAATCGGCTTCGTCATCTTCCCGGACTTCCAGGTGATGGGCTTCACCGCCATCACCGCCTTCGAGGTCGCCAATTTGATCGCAGGCACGCCGTTCTATGAGGTCACGCTGCTGTCCGAGCACGGTGGCCCGGTGCGGTCCTCAGCCGGCTTCAATGTCGAAACGCAAGCCTTCGGCGATCGCAGCTTCGACACGCTGTTCATCGGCGCCGGCCACGAGCTACATCCGGCATCTCCGAAGCTGATCGACTACATGCGACGCGCCATGACGACATCGCAGCGGATCGCCGCACCCTGCATCGGCGCCTTCTCGCTGGCTGAAGCCGGCCTGCTCGACGGCCGCCGCGTCTCGACGCATTGGCAATTCGCCCCCGAATTGCAGGCCCGATTCCCCGGGCTCAAGGTCGAGCAGGACCGCATCTACATCGTCGACGGGCCGATCTGGACCTCGGCCGGCATGACCGCGACGATCGATCTGGCGCTGGCGATGGTCGAGCATGATCTCGGCGTCGAGATTGCCCGCTCGGTGGCCCGCAAGCTCGTGGTCTATCACCGCCGCACCGGCGGCCAGTCGCAGTTTTCCGCGCTGCTCGAGCTCGACCCGAAATCCGACCGCATCCAGAACGCGCTCCGCTACGCCAAGGCGCATCTGCGCAACGAGCTTTCGGTCGAGGAATTGGCTGAGGTCGCACGGCTCAGCCCGCGCCAGTTCAGCCGCGCGTTCCGTTCAGAGACCGGCCAGTCACCGGCCAAGGCGATCGAGCAGCTCCGGGTCGAGGCCGCGCGCGAACTGATCGGCGACGGCCGCCATTCGATGGACGAAATTGCCGGTGAGACCGGCTTTGCCGATCGGGAACGGATGCGGCGGGCGTTCCTGCGGGTGCTGGGCCAGCCGCCCCAGACCATCCGCCGGCATGCGCGGGCCGCGGCCAGGACCGCCGCTTGAGGGGCAATGCAGGCCAAAATCATGCCAAACCCTTCATTTTTGGCCGGTTTTCGCCCTGCTTTGCCTTGACTCTGGGTCGATTGCGGTTATAAGTCCGCCCATCCGGCGCGGGGATTTCTCGCGCCGATCGTTTTTGTGCGATCCAATTTGGGAATTCATTCCCTTCGCGCGAAACACATAACCCATAGCGACTGAACAAAAAGCCGACCCGGGCGATCCGTCCGAGGCCGGAACCGAACACGAAGGAATCAAACGATGTTCGCAGTCATCAAAACCGGCGGCCGGCAGTACCGTGTCGTTCCGAATGATGTACTCGAGATTGGCAAGATCGCCGGCGATGTCGGCACGATCGTGCAGCTAGGCGAAGTTCTGGTGCTCGGCGGTGACACGCCGGTGCTGGGAACGCCCACCGTGGCAGGCGCCACCGTTGCGGCGGAGGTGCTGCAGCACAAGCGCGGCGCCAAGGTGATCGCGTTCAAGAAGCGTCGCCGCAAGAATTCACGCCGCAAGCGCGGCTATCGCGACGAGCTCACGGTGCTTCGCATCACCGAGATCCTCGCCGATAACGCCAAGCCGACCATCGGCCCGCGGCCGAAGAAGGAAAAGGTCGCAGCGCCCGCCGAGGATGGCGAGGACGCAGCACCGAAGGCGGCCAAGAAGAAGGCGCCCGCAAAGGCGCCGGCCGCAAAGAAGGCTCCGGCGAAGAAGGCCGCGGCCAAGGCTTGAGAAGAAGTGATCGTCGCGCTTTCAGATGTGAAGCGTGACAAAACGTGAAATGATTCCGTCAAGGAATTGATCTACAGATCAAAGCGAAGTCGGAGACGAGCCATGGCTCACAAAAAAGCAGGCGGTTCATCGCGCAACGGACGTGATTCCAAGGGCAAGCGCCTTGGCATCAAGGCGTTCGGTGGCGAGCGCGTGATCCCCGGAAACATCATCGCGCGTCAGCGCGGCACCACCTGGCATCCTGGCCTTAATGTCGGCATGGGCACCGATCATACTCTCTTCGCCAAGGTCGAGGGTCATGTCGAGTTCCGTGCCAAAGCCAATGGCCGCACGTTCATCTCGGTTATTCCGATGGCAGAGGCGGCCGAGTAGACGGTGGACACACATGAGTCCGCCGGGTCCTGTTGAACCGGCGGAGTCGCAAAGGGCTCCAAGGGGAGGCGGGATGACCGGCCTCCCCTTTTTGTTGCGCGCGATCCGGTTCGACCGCGCGTGACGTTCCAAGCGTTGCGTATCGATTTTTCGCATCACAGGAGCTCGACATGTTGCAGGACATCCCGACGCCGACCTTGCGCGAGGCAAGAGCTTGCGTCCTCGAGACCGAACGGCTGACCTTGCGCAAGCCGACGCTCGCGGACGTAAAAGCCATCGCACGCCTCGCCAATGACCGCCGCATCGCGGAGAACACCCGGCGCCTGCCGCATCCCTATACCCAGGACGACGCCATCGACTTCGTGCGCACGCTCGGCGCCGGCGGACGCGAGACCGTTTTCCTGATCGAGAACAATCACACGCCGATCGGCATGGTCGGCATTGACTGGCGCAAGCCTGACGGCATCGACTGGCGCGAGGAGACCGCGGCCGCCGAACTTGGCTACTGGCTCGGCGTCGATTATTGGGGCCAGGGCTACGGCACCGAGGCCGCGCGCGCCGTGATCGACTATTTCTTCGAGGAATTCGATCTCGACCAGCTGATCGCAGGCGCCCGCGTCGTCAACCCGTCGTCGCGCAACATCCTCGAGAAGTGCGGCTTCCAGTGGAGCGGCGTCGAACTGCACCGCTTCGAGGCGCTGGGCTCATCGAGCCCGGTAGATGCCTTCCGGCTGTCGCGCGGCGTCTGGGCGTCGCTGAAGAGCTGGAATAGTTCGAAGCGGCGGGAGAGCTAGCACCCGTCATTGCGAGGAGCTCGCGACAAAATTGCAAAGCAATTTTGCGCTGAAGCGACGAAGCAATCCATATCGCCAATTGCGGCACCATGGATTGCTTCGCTTCGCTCGCAATGACGGAATCTGTCGAACAACCCTACGCCGGCGGGTTCAGCGCGGAGTCCCCGCGCCCGAGTTGCTGCTCGCGCACGAAGATGTAGAGGCCGGCCGCGATGATGATGGCGGCGCCGACGATGGTGGCCCAGGACGGCACGTCGCCGAACACCACGAAGCCGAAGATCACCGCCCAGACGATCATCGAATACTGGTAGGGCACCACCACACTCGCCGGCGCGAGCTTCAGCGAGCGGTTCACGCACAGCAGCGCTGCGACCGAGATGATGCCGGCGGTGAAGAACAGCACGAGGCTGCCGGCTGACGGCGTCACCCAGCCGATCGGCGAGAGCACGAGGCCAAGGATGAACGTGCCGACGAATTGCGACGTCGCCAACACGATATCGGGCGTCGCGCGCAGCGAGCGCGTGATCAGCATCAGCACCGCAAACGACAGGCTGCCGCCGAGCGCGATCATCGCCGGCCAGCTGATGGTCTGCGCCGATGGCCTGAGCGCGATCAGCACCCCGCAAAAGCCGACCAGGATCGCGGTCCAGCGCCGCCAGCCGATGTGCTCGCCGAGCACGAGGCCCGACATCGCGGTGACGAAGATCGGTCCGGCCAGGTAATAGGTGATGACGTCGGCGAGCGGCAGATAGACGGTCGCCAGGAAGAACGCCGCGACCTCCAGCGTCGACAGCGTGACGCGCAGCAATTGCAGCCACGGCCGCTCCAGATGCAGGAAATCCGCGCGCCGCTTCCACACGATCGGCAGCAGCACCAGCAGCGCCGCGCAGGCGCGCAGCCACAGCAATTGTCCGACCGAATAGGTGGCGACGAGGAATTTGCCCATCGCATCGCCGAACGAGAACATGAAGATCGACAGCAGCATCAACCCGATGCCGGCAAGCCGCGCCGATCGATCGTCGTAGGAGGACAGTTTTGCGAACAGGCTCATGGAGGAATTCCGGGGGGTCGTCCGGTTTAAGAGCCGTGGGTGCCCGGGACAAGCCCGCCCATGACGAATTGAACGAAGACCAATTGAACGGATTGCCGCACCTGCATCGCTGCGATACCGGTAGCTGATCCCGGCAACAAAAAGAGCAGGAAACGCCGCATGAGCGAATTCGACCCCACCCAGCATCGCATGGTCCCCGCGCAGCGCTGGTTCGAGGATTTCGTGCTCGGTGAGCGCTTCGTGATTCCGAGCCGGACCCAGACCTCGGCGGTGTTCGCGGCGTTCCAGACCGCCAGCGGCGACACCCATCCGATCCATTACGACGTCGAATATTGCCGGGCGCGCGGCATGCCGGATCTGCTCGCGCACGGCTTCCAGACCCTGGTGCACACCGCGCCCGGCGCCGGGCTGTTTCCCTATGTCGTCGAGGAGTCGCTGGTCGGCTTCCTGGAACAGGCGAGCAAGTTCCTGAAACCGGTCTATGCCGGCGATACCATCTACCCCGCGCTGGAGGTGATCGAGCTCGAGCCGGGCAGGACCACTGGCGTCGTGACACTGCGCTCGACCGTGCACAACCAGCGCCGCGAGCTGGTGCTGGAGGGGATGCAGAAATTCCTGGTCCGGCGGCGGCCGGCCTAGCCGGCAGGCCGCAAAAAGGCCCGAAAATTAAGGCTTTTCGCCGAAGTCGGGGCGCTGGCGGGTTGCCGCCAAGGCCGCCCTGGCTTAACTAGAGCGGACCGGTCCTGAACGGGTCAGAGCCGGTACGCTCCCGATTTTCATTTTGACGCGTTTTTGTCCGGCGAACCGGCGTCCGCTTCGCACGAAAGCGCTATAGTAGCGGATCATGAAATTCCTCGATGAAGCCAAGGTCTATATTCGCTCCGGCGACGGCGGCAATGGCTGCGTCGCGTTCCGGCGCGAGAAGTTCATCGAGTTCGGCGGTCCCTCCGGCGGCAATGGCGGCCGCGGCGGCGACGTCATCATCGAATCCGTCGACGGCCTGAACACGCTGATCGACTACCGCTACCAGCAGCACTTCAAGGCGCAAAAAGGCACCAATGGCATGGGCAAGGACCGCCATGGCGCCAACGGCAAGCCGATCGTGCTGAAGGTCCCTGTCGGCACCCAGGTGTTCGACGAGGACCGCGAGACGCTGCTGCACGACTTCACCGAACTCGGCGAGAAATTCGTGCTGGCTGAAGGCGGCAATGGCGGCTTCGGCAACGCGCATTTCAAATCCTCCACCAACCGCGCGCCGCGCAACGCCAATCCCGGCGCCCCGGGCGAGGAGCGCTGGATCTGGCTACGGCTGAAGCTGATCGCCGACGCCGGCCTGGTCGGCCTGCCCAACGCCGGCAAATCGACCTTCCTGTCGGTGGTCAGCGCGGCACGGCCGAAGATCGCCGACTATCCCTTCACCACGCTGCATCCGCAGCTCGGCGTCGTGAATTACGGCGGCCGCGAGTTCGTGCTCGCCGACATCCCCGGCTTGATCGAAGGCGCGCATGAGGGTGCCGGCCTCGGCGACCGTTTCCTGGGCCATGTCGAGCGCTGCCGTGTGCTGCTGCATCTGGTCGATGCGACCTGCGAGCATGCCGGCAAGGCCTACAAGACGGTGCGCACCGAACTCGAAGCCTATGAAGGCCAGCTCGCCGACAAGATCGAGATCGTCGCGCTCAACAAGATCGACGCGGTCACGGCTGACGAATTGAAGAAGCAGAAGGACCGCCTCAAGCGCGCGGCGAAGAAGACGCCGCTGCTGCTCTCCGGCGCGACCGGCGAAGGCGTGCAGGATGCGTTGCGCGCGCTGGTCGAGGTGATCGGCGAAGCGCCGGTGTCCAACAAGGCCAAGAGCCAGGCGGAGCCGTGGGCGACGCCGCTGCCGCAGGGTTGAGCGGCACATCGATCTCTTAAAGCCACATCGTGGCGCCTCTTTGCTTCTACCTTCCTGCCAGACCGAACCCATGAAACGCCCCGCGCTCAAGAACTTTCGCCGCATCGTCGTCAAGGTCGGCTCGTCGCTGTTGGTCGACTCGCAGGCCGGCGAGGTCCGTGCATCCTGGCTCGCGGCGCTCGTCGACGACGTCGCAAAACTCCACAAGCGGGGCTGCGAGGTCATGGTGGTGTCGTCGGGCTCGATCGCGCTCGGCCGCAGCCGCCTGAAGCTGCCGCGCGGGCCGCTGAAGCTCGAAGAGAGCCAGGCTGCCGCGGCAGTCGGCCAGATCGCGCTGGCGCGGATCTGGTCGGAGGTGCTCGGCCATCACGGCATTGGCGCCGGGCAGATCCTGGTGACGCTGCAGGATACCGAGGAGCGCCGCCGCTATCTCAACGCGCGCTCGACCATCGCCAAGCTGCTGGAATGGGGCGCGGTGCCCGTCATCAACGAGAACGACACGGTCGCCACGACAGAGATCCGCTACGGCGACAATGATCGCCTCGCCGCCCGCGTCGCCACCATGGCAAGCGCGGACCTGTTGATCCTGCTGTCCGATATCGACGGCCTCTACACCGCGCCGCCCGCGCTCGATCCCGATGCGAAGCTGATTCCTGTGGTCGAAAGCATCACCTCGGAGATCGAGGGCATGGCCGGCTCGGCCGGCTCCGAGCTGTCGCGCGGCGGAATGACCACCAAGATCGAGGCCGCGAAGATCGCGACCACCGCCGGCACCCACATGCTGATCGCCTCCGGCAAGATCGAGCATCCCTTGCAGGCGATCGCCGACGGCGGCCGCTGCACCTGGTTCCTGACTCCGGCCAATCCCGTCACCGCACGCAAGCGCTGGATCGCGGGCTCGCTCGAGCCGAAGGGCACGCTGACCATCGATGCCGGCGCGGTGGCGGCGCTGCGTGCCGGCAAGAGCCTGCTGCCGGCCGGCGTGATCCGGGTCGACGGCCAGTTCGCCCGTGGCGATGCCGTGGTGGTGCGCGGCCCCGACACCCATGAGATCGGCCGCGGCCTCGTCGCCTACGACGCCGAGAACGCCGAGAAGATCAAGGGCCGCTCCTCGCCGGACGTGATGGCCATTCTGGGCATCAGCGGCCGGTCGGAAATGATCCACCGCGACGACCTCGTGATCGGCCCGGCAGGCACGATCCCGCCGAAATAGGCGGTCGGGTCGGCCATTGGCCGAGCGGGCGGCCTGCCGCCCACCTGCCATGCCGGTTCCGCGCCTCGCCACCCCTCAATTGCCATGCTAGAACATGGCCTTAGTCCAAAGCTGGTAGTTTCATGAGCGCCCCCCTGAAGGCAATCGACGGCAACGCCGATCTCGCCGCCCTGATGACCGACCTGGCCGCCAAGGCCCGCGCCGCTGCGCGCGTGCTGGCGCTGGCGCCGCCGGAGCAGAAGAACCGAGCGCTCTCCGCGATCGAAGCCGCGATCCGCGCCAACGCTGCGGCCATTCTCGCCGCCAATGCCGAGGATGTCGCCGAGGCGCGGGCCGGCGGCATGAGCTCCGCTTTCGTCGACCGGCTGACACTGACGCCGGCGCGCGTCGACGGCATGGCCGATGGCGTTGCCACCGTGCGCGAGATCATCGATCCGGTCGGCGCCGTCACCGAAAGCTGGCAGCGTCCGAACGGAATGACCATTGAGCGCGTCCGCGTGCCGCTCGGCGTGATCGGCGTGATCTTCGAAAGCCGCCCCAACGTCGCTGCCGACGCCGGCGTGCTGTGCCTGAAGTCCGGCAACGCCGTGATCCTGCGCGGCGGCTCCGACAGCTTCCGCTCCTGCCGCGCGATCCATGACTGCCTGGTGCAGGGCCTGCGTGAAGCCGGCCTTCCTGAGGCTGCGATCACCCTGGTGCCGACCCGCGACCGCGCCGCCGTCGGCCTGATGCTGACGGGACTGAACGGCGGCATCGACGTGATCGTGCCGCGCGGCGGCAAGAGCCTGGTCGCACGCGTCGAGGCGGAAGCGCGCGTTCCGGTGTTCGCGCATCTCGAGGGCGTCAACCACATTTACGTCGATGCCAGCGCCAGACTCGATATGGCCAAGTCGGTGGTGCTGAACGCCAAGATGCGCCGTCCCGGCGTCTGCGGCGCCGTCGAAACCCTGCTGATCGATCGCAACGCTGCCGCGACCAAGCTGAAGCCGCTGGTCGAGATGTTGATCGAGGCCGGTTGCGAGGTGCGCGGCGACGACACCGTGCAAGGCGCCGATAGCAGGGTGAAACCTGCGTCCGACGAGGATTGGAACACCGAATATGAGGACGCGATCATCTCGGCGAAGATCGTCGACAGTCTCGATGATGCAATCGCGCATATTCAAAATCACGGCTCGCATCACACCGATGCGATCGTGACGGAGGATGCCGCTGCCGCGCAGAGATTCCTCAACGAAGTCGATTCGGCGATCGTGCTGCACAACGCGTCGACCCAGTTCGCCGACGGCGGCGAATTCGGCTTCGGCGCGGAGATCGGAATTGCCACCGGCAAATTCCACGCCCGCGGCCCGGTCGGCGCCGAGCAACTGACGAGCTTCAAGTACCGCGTCCACGGCACCGGGCAGACACGGCCGTGATCATTGTCGCACGCGCACGGTAGCCCCTTGCAGCAAGCTTCCACCGTGCCGTTATCCGCAGCGCAGGCGCTTCCGTTCTACACCAACGGCATGCGCATCGGGCTGCTCGGCGGCTCCTTCAATCCGCCGCACGCCGCGCATCGCGCCATCAGCCTGTTCGCGCTCAAGCGGCTGCAGCTCGACCGCGTGTGGTGGCTGCTGACGCCGGGCAATCCGCTGAAGAACCACGACGGCCTGCATGCGCTCAACGAGCGCGCCGCGGCTGCGCGCCGCGTTGCCGACGATCCGCGCATCGACATCTCCTGTCTCGAAGCTGTCATCGGTGTCCGCTACACTGTGGACACGATCATCCACTTGCGCCGCCGCGTCTCCGGCGTGCACTTCGTCTGGATCATGGGCGCTGACAATCTCGCGCAATTTCATCGCTGGAAAGATTGGCGGCGCATCGCGTCCGATGTGCCGATTGCCGTGATCGACCGTCCGCCCCAGAGTTTCCGCGCCCTTGCCGCACCAGCGGCGCAGGCGCTTTCGCGCTATCGCATGCCCGAAAATCAGGCGACACGGCTGGCCGACCAACAGGCGCCGGCCTGGGTGTTCCTGACAGGAATGAAATCCAATCTGTCTTCGACCGGACTGCGGAACCCGGATGGGAGCTGGAGAACGGCATGAAGCGCAAAAGGGTTACTGGAATATTGAAACCATTAACCCCACATGCGTAGTATGGCGCGTGGGGCCGAGGATTCGGCGCCCGCGATACAGTGAAAGGAATGGTCCCTGGCCACATCTGTATTGTCCAAGTCTGTTTTACCCAAGGTTCCAAAGACTTCAGGTCCAAAGACTGCGCGTAAAACATCGACGAAAACCGCGGCCTTGCAGGCGCAACCGGACGCCGACAAACCGGATGCCGACAAGACGCTGAGCCTGATCCTCTCCCGCCTCGAGGATATGAAGGCGGAAGAAACGGTCACCATCGACCTTCGCGGCAAATCCGCATATTCCGACTACATGATCGTCACCACCGGCCGGGTTAACCGGCACGTTGGCGCGATCGCGGAAAATGTGACGAAGAGCCTCAAGGAAAACGGGGTCAAGAACATCCACGTCGAGGGCTTGCCCAATTGCGACTGGGTGCTGATCGATTCCGGCGACGTGATCGTGCACGTGTTCAGGCCTGAGGTGCGCGAGTTCTACAACCTCGAGCGGTTGTGGACTCAGAACCCGGCGGTCGCGGCGGTCTAAGGCGTATCGAAGCCGATGCGAATCGGCTGCAGCGCATATAGCTTGCGCTGATGCGCCTCGTCGTCATCTGCATCGGCCGCCTGAAACAGGGCCCTGAACGGGAGCTCGCCGAGCGTTACCGCGAGCGCTTCGAGGATATCGGCCGCAAGCTCGGGTTTCGCGGCCTCGACGTCCACGAGATTGCGGAGAGCCGCGCGCGCGACACGGGCGCGCGCATCGCCGAGGAGGCCGCGGCGATCGCGGCCTTGCTGCCTGAGAAGCACATGCTGGTCGCGCTCGACGAACGCGGCAAGAGCATCGACAGCGCAAGCTTTGCGCAGCAGCTCGGCCGCTGGCGCGACGACGGAGCAGCGCATACTGTCTTCGTGATCGGCGGCGCCGACGGACTTTCGCCAGAATTGCAGCGCAAGGCTTCGTTGCGTATTGCATTCGGCTCCGCGACCTGGCCGCATCAAATGGTCCGCGTCATGCTTCTGGAACAGATTTATCGAGCCGCGACCATTTTGGCCGGCCATCCCTATCATCGCGCCTGAGCCGCGGTGACGGACAGTCGAAAGCGCCGAACCCACGCGAATGCAGCACAAGCGGGACACAGCTTCGGATTCGCATCTCGGCACCGCGTGCCGGCGCTGGCTGCCGGCATCCCTGCCCGTGTCGATCATCATGCTCGCCGCCGCTCCGCTGGCAGCAGCGTATGCGCAAGCGGCACCACCCGCACAACCCGCCCCGGCGGCACAGCAGGCCGCAACGGAGACATCGCCGGACGCCATCAAGCAGCGCGAGCAGGAGCTCGAGGCCGCGCGCGAACAACAGCGCAAGGCCACCGAGCTGCAGGAGAAGCTGAAGGCCGACATCGCCGCGATGGGCCAGGACCGCAGCAAGCTCAACCAGCAGCTGATCGACATTGCCGGCCAGGTGCGCGGCGTCGAGACGCGGATCGCCGATGCCGAGGCGCGTCTGCAGCCGCTCGACGGCCGCGAGCGCGACATTCGCGGCTCGCTCGATTCACGCCGCTCCGAAGTGATCGAGGTGCTGGCCGCTTTGCAGCGCGCCGGGCGGCGCACGCCGCCGGCGCTGCTGGTGCGGCCCGAGGACGCGCTGCAATCGCTGCGTACCGCGATGCTGCTCGGCGCGGTGGTGCCGGAATTGCGCGTCCGCGCCGAGAAGCTGGCGGCCGATCTCGGCGAACTGGTGGCGCTGCGCAAGACCATCTCGACCGAGCGCGATGCGCTGGCGGCCGACCGCGACAAGCTGAAGGAAGACCAGACCCGCCTGGCCGCACTGGTCGACGAACGGCAGCGGCAGCAGAGCGCGGCCGAAAAGGACATGGAAGCCGAAGGCACCCGCGCCATCGCGCTGTCGAAGCAGGCCGCCGATCTGCAGAGCCTGATCGCCAAGATGGAGCAGGACCTCAAGAGCGCGGCGAAGGCCGCCGCCACGGCCAGCCTCCAGGGGGCCCCGGCAACCGTTAACGGCAAGCCGAATCTGGGTGCTCTCAAGGATCCGGCCCGCATGAGCCCGGCGGTCGCCTTCGCCTCGGCCAAAGGCCTGTTTTCCTATCCGGTGAACGGCACCAAGATTCGCGAATTTGGCGGTTCCGACGGTGCGGGCGGCGTACAAAAAGGCATTTCTTTGGCCGCCAAACCGGGCGCGCAGGTCACAACCCCGTGTGACGGATGGGTTGTTTACGCTGGTCCTTTCCGCAGCTATGGACAACTCTTGATCCTCAATGCCGGGGGCGGGTATCATGTCCTGATCGCCGGGATGGAGCGTATTTCGGTAAACATCGGCCAGTTTGTGCTAACGGGGGAGCCGGTTGCGACCATGGGGTCGACATCCCAGGTTGCATCGATTCTCGCGACCAATGCGAGCCAGCCAGTGCTCTATGTCGAGTTCCGGAAAGACGGCACTCCAATCGATCCAGGTCCATGGTGGACCGCAAATGAAGGCGAAAAGGTTCGCGGATGATGCGCAAGACTTCGGTAATTCTCCTTAGCGCCGCCACCGGCGCGGCCCTGACGCTTTTCGTCACGCAGCCCCGCGCTGTGCTGATGGGATCGAGCGCGCGCGCCGCGACGTCGGACACCTATCGCCAGCTCAATTTGTTCGGCGACGTGTTCGAGCGGGTGCGCAGCGACTATGTCGAGAAGCCGGATGACAGCAAGCTCGTCGAGTCCGCGATCTCGGGCATGCTGTCCGGCCTCGACCCGCACTCGAGCTACATGGATGCCAAGAGCTTCCGCGACATGCAGGTGCAGACCCGCGGCGAGTTCGGCGGCCTCGGCATCGAGGTCACGATGGAAGACGGTCTGATCAAGGTCGTCTCGCCGATCGACGACACCCCGGCCTCGAAGGCCGGCATCATGGCCAACGACATCATCACCACACTCGACGACGAGGCCGTGCAGGGCCTGACGTTGAACCAGGCGGTCGAGAAGATGCGCGGCCCGGTCAACACCAAGATCAAGCTCAAGATCATCCGCAAGGGCCAGGACAATCCGATCGACGTCACGCTGGTGCGCGACAACATCCGCGTCCGCTCGGTGCGTGCGCGCGTCGAGGCCGACGACATCGCCTATATCCGCATCACCACCTTCAACGAGCAGACCACCGAAGGCCTGAAGAAGGAGGTTGCCAACCTTCAGGGCCAGATCGGCGACAAGCTGAAGGGCTACATCATCGACCTCCGCAACAACCCCGGCGGCCTTCTCGAAGAAGCCGTCACCGTGTCCGACGCCTTCCTGGAGCGTGGCGAGATCGTCTCGACCCGCGGACGCAATGCCGAGGAAACCCAGCGTCGCGCCGCTCATCCCGGCGACCTGACCAAGGGCAAGCCGGTCATCGTGCTGATCAACGGCGGCTCGGCATCGGCCTCCGAAATCGTCGCCGGCGCGCTGCAGGACCATAAGCGTGCGACCCTGGTCGGCACCCGCTCGTTCGGCAAGGGCTCGGTGCAGACCATCATTCCGCTCGGTTCGGGCAACGGCGCGCTGCGCCTGACCACCGCGCGCTACTACACGCCGTCGGGCAAGTCGATCCAGGCCAAGGGCATCGTGCCCGACATCGAGGTGCTGCAGGACGTGCCGGAAGAGCTGAAGGCGCGCACCGACACCAAGGGCGAGGCCTCGCTGCGCGGCCATCTGAAGAACGATGGCGACGAGAAGACCGGCTCGCAGTCCTACGTCCCGCCGGATGCCAAGGACGACAAGGCGCTGAAGATGGCCGACGACCTCTTGCACGGCATCAAGTCGACCTCGAACGCCACGCCGGCACCAGCCGCCCCGTCCGACAAGGCGCCCGGCGACAAGGCCGCCGCCGACAAGCCGGCCAACAAGTCCGCGAACTGATCCGATCCAATTGATTCGACGAACAGGGCGGCCCTCGGGCCGCCCTTTCTGTTTTCGCCGTCCACCGCCGCCGGTGCTTTGACGGGATGGCCGGCCGCGCGGGAATGCACCGCATCGTGCTATCGTTCGCGCTGTTGATTCGGGGAGGGTCATGGCAGAAGCGGCCGACGAACTGAGCACGCCGCTTGGGCAGAACACCGTGGGCAGGACGCGCCGTTTCCGTCTGCCGTTCACGGCGATGCAGGCGCTCGCCGTCCTGCTCGGCCTCGTGCTGGTCAGTTTCGCCGGTGTCGCTTTGTTCAACGACAATCCGCTCGGCGGCGAGCCGATGGCCCGCATCACGCTGCGCAATCCCCCGCCCCCGGCCTCCGACGACAAGCAGGCCCCGGCCGAGCCGGCGGTCAAATCCGCTGCCAAGGGTCCGGCCGCAGCCGGCGACGCCAAGAACGATGCCAGGACTGTCACCATCATCGACGGCTCCAGCGGCAAGCGCCAGGACGTGGTGATCGGCGCCGGCGATCCAGCCGAAAAGGCGATGGATGGCGACGCGCCGCCACTGGCGATGACCGGGATCGACCCCCGCCTGCTGGAAAAGTCGCGCTACGGCATGATCCCGGTGGTCGCTGACGGCCTGAAGCCGTTCACGGTCTATGCGGGCGAGGCCGACCGCGCCAAGGCGGCCCGGATGCCGGTGGTCGCCATCGTGGTCGCGGGCCTCGGCGTCGGCGCCGCCAAGACCACTGACGCCATCATGAAGCTGCCGCCGGCGGTGACGCTGGCCTTCACGCCATACGGCGCCGATCCCGGCAAACTCGCGGAACGCGCGAGGGGCCAGCGCCATGAGATCCTGCTGCAGATCCCGATGGAGCCGTTCGACTATCCCGACAACGATCCGGGCCCGCAGACCCTGCTGACCACATTGAGTGCCGAGCAGAACCTTGATCGTCTCTATTGGCACCTCAGCCGCCTGCAGGGCTATGCCGGGATCACCAATTTCATGGGAGCCCGGTTCGTCGCGACCGATCCCGTGATGCAGCCCATCGTGCGCGAGGCGGCCAAGCGCGGCCTGAGCTTTTTCGACGACGGTTCCACCCCGCGCAGCGTCGCGCAGAGCCTCTCGGCCGGCCAGTCGTTGCCGTTCGCCAAGGCCGATTTCGCTATCGACGTGGTGCCGACATCGGCGGAAATCGACCGCGCGCTGGTCAAACTGGAAACGATCGCCAAGGAACGCGGCACGGCCGTGGGCGTCGCCTCGGCGCTGCCGGTCTCGATCGAGCGGCTCGGCGCCTGGCTCAAGACATTGGACTCCAAAGGCATCATGCTCGTGCCATTGACAACCGCGATGCTGAAATCAAAATCGGGCTAGAGATCAATCTGTTGGTGCAACTCAAGACCTTGCCGGGGGGCCGGGTCGGAGTGGCGCCGGGAACTGCGAGGTAGCGGCGGCATGGCACGTTATGAAGACCTGCCCTATCGAACCTGCGTCGGCATCATGCTGCTGAATACGGCCGGACTGGTCTTCATCGGACGCCGTGCCGGCGGCATCGAGCATGTCGACGACGCGCATGTCTGGCAGATGCCGCAAGGCGGCGTCGATCCCGGCGAGGATACGTTTCAGGCCGCCCGGCGCGAGCTCTATGAAGAGACCAGCATCAAATCCGTGGAGAAGCTCGGTGAGGTCTCCGACTGGTTGATCTATGATATCCCGCGCACCGTCGCGGGCCGCGCCTGGAAGGGCCGCTACCGTGGCCAGCGCCAGAAGTGGTTCGCGCTGCGCTTCACCGGCGACGAGAACGAGATCAACGTCGCCCACCCCGGCGGCGGCCACAAGGCCGAGTTCGTCACCTGGCGCTGGGAGCCGATGAAGAATCTGCCGGAGCTGATTGTGCCGTTCAAGCGTCCGGTCTATGAGCGCGTCGTGAAGGAATTCGCCGGTCTGGCGGCCAAGTAATTGGCCGGGCAATCGGCCAGATCAACGCGCGGCGCACCGGTCGAAATGTCATCAGATAAACCCTATCGCCCCAATGTAGGCATCGCGCTGTTCAGCGGCGACGGACGCGTTTTGATCGGCCACCGGATCAAGGACGACGGTCCGGAGATCGTGCTGCCCGGCCTCGAATGGCAGATGCCGCAGGGCGGCATCGACGACGGCGAGGATCCGCGCCAGGCCGTGATGCGCGAATTGTGGGAAGAAACCGGCGCGGTCAATGCCGATTATCTCGGCGAGACCGACTGGCTGAGCTACGAATTCCCGGCCTATGACGGGCCGGCATCGCATCGGCTCGCCAAATTCCGCGGCCAGCGGCAGAAATGGTTCGCGCTGCGCTTCACCGGACGCGACGACGAGATCGATCCATTGACGCCGCGCAACGGCCAGCCCGCGGAATTCGATCAATGGCGCTGGGAGCGTCTCGATCGCGTCGCCGACCTCGTGGTGCCGTTCCGCCGCGAGGTCTATCGCACAGTCGCGATCCGGTTCGCGGAATTCGCTAAAGCGCGATAACATCAGGTTGAAGCGTCATCGTGCTTTAGACGCTTGTTCGAGCACGATCTTTCCGGAAAGCCGCTTCGCACTCTCCGGATCATGCGCGTGCTGATCCTGCGACGGAAGGCGCCGCGCGTCGCCCGGCGTCATGCCATAGGTCGCGCGGAAGACGCGGTAGAAGGTCGCGATGCTGTCGAAGCCGCACGCGAACGCGATCTCGTCGATGCCGGGCTCCTGCATCGAGGAGAGCAGCCGCTTCGCCTCCTTCAGCCTGGCCGCCGTCAGCGTTCGCGCGAACGACAGTCCGGTCGGCTCGAACAGGGCATGCAACTGCCGCAGTGAAATGCCGAGCTCGGCGGCGACCGCAGCCGGCGTGAGCGCGGCACGATGCAGATCGCGCAGCAGGATTTCGCGCGCAGCATGGAGGTAGCCCGCATGCAGCGCCGCGCGGATCTCATCCTGGCGCGGCCGCACCCGTCCGCGCGCAAGCAGCGCCAGGCGCACCATATGCGTGGCCTCGTCGGCGAACTGCCCGGCTTGCGCCGGATCACGCGTCATGGAGCGGAACATGGCTCCGACCAGCCGGGTCAGGCTCGCATCGCGCGCCAGCGCGACCAGCGGCACGTCCTCGATCCGGGCACCGAGCACGAGTTCGTCGGTGACGGGAATCTTGAGGCTGAAGAAGCGAAAGCCGTCGGTCCGATCCGGCGTCGAGGCAAACGGAAGATTGGAATGGCCGAACACCATATCTCCGTTGCCGACCCACTGGACGCGGTCGCGGCCGATATTCATGTGGCCGGGGCCGCGCACCTGCCAGCCGAGATGCAGGCTGTTGCTCGGAACACGCCGGATATCGGATGACGTCCGGCTGACGCGGTAGGACGAAGCCGACATTTCCGCCAGCACGGCATCGCCGACCGGCGTCGCGGAAAAGCGTCCGTGGAAATCGGATCGCCTGTCGCGCTCGAGCTCGATGGTAACGCCGAACAGGTTTTTGCCGCGCACGTCGCACCAGTGCTCGAAGCGGTCCTGCGGGCGGAGAGCGTCGGTCGAGAAAGTCAGCACAGCTTCTTGTCCGTGACGTCGGGGGATGAAATCGCGGTGCGGTCGGGCCAGTTCGTCATCGCGGCGCAGCTTGGCATGTGTGCCCGATCCTCGCTGTAAGCTGCTTCACATGTTCCGGGTTGCCGCCTGGTTCCGACCGACCGCGGAGCCGTTCGCATTGGCAATGGCTGTCGCGCCTGGCGCAGACATCGCGTGGAGCGGACCAGACCATAATATCGGCCGCAATGGTCGCTGCGATCTTACGTTTCATGAGTGCCAGCCGCGGAACCCAGAAAATATGCCGGCACGATGCCGTCAGACGGCTCAGGGCGCAACAGGCACTCAACGCACGCCGGGGTTTGGCGAGCGTTGAATGCATCAATCTTGGCAGACGATAGCTGGAAAAGTGTGAGCGATTTCAGAAGGGGCCGGCTCACTCGACGCTATGGCGCGATCGCAGGCCGGCAATCGCGCCTTAGTGCATAGCCGTGGTGTTGAGCTCGTGCTGGATGCTCTTGAAGTGGTCGAGCCGCTCGATCGCGTGATCGAGCTCAGAGCCTTCCTTCTCGGCGAGCTTCTCTTCCATCTCCTTGATGGTCTCCGCGAACTTCGCACGATCGAGTTCGGCAATCGTGGTCGCGACGTCGGCGAGCACGGTGAGGCCCTTATCCGACACCTCGGCAAGACCACCGAGCACGATCACCTTCTCGCGCTTGCCGGCGGTCGTGATGGTCAGGATACCCGGACGAATCGTGGCGACGACCGGAGCGTGGCCGGCGAGCACACCGAAATCACCCTCCACACCGGGAACGTCGACCTGATCGACCTCACCGGAGAAGGCGAGCTTTTCGGGAGAGACGAGATCGAAGTGGAAGGTGGCCATGGTCTTTCCGTTCTTTGCGCTGTCACCCGCGGGCTTGACCCGCGGGTCCATCAGTCAAAAAAGTTCTCGTTCGATGGATCGCCGGATCAAGTCCGGCGATGACGACATCCTGAAGCTCAGGCCGCTTCCGCGGCGAGCTTCTTGCCCTTCTCGACGGCTTCTTCGATGGTGCCGACCATGTAGAACGCCGCTTCCGGCAGATGGTCGTACTTGCCCTGGCAGAGATCGCGGAAGCCCTTGATGGTGTCGGCGAGGTCGACGAACTTGCCCGGCGAACCGGTGAAGATTTCGGCGACGTGGAACGGCTGCGACAGGAAGCGCTCGACCTTGCGGGCGCGAGCCACCGTCAGCTTGTCCTCTTCCGACAGTTCGTCCATGCCGAGGATGGCGATGATGTCCTGCAGCGACTTGTAGCGCTGGAGGATCTGCTGGACGAGGCGCGCGGTGTTGTAGTGCTCTTCACCGACGACCAGCGCCGACAGCATGCGCGAGGTCGAGTCGAGCGGGTCCACCGCCGGGTAGATGCCCTTTTCCGAGATCGCGCGCGACAGCACCGTGGTGGCGTCCAAGTGCGCGAACGAAGTGGCGGGCGCCGGGTCGGTCAAGTCGTCGGCCGGCACGTAGATCGCCTGCACCGAGGTGATCGAACCCTTCTGGGTGGTGGTGATGCGCTCCTGCAGCGCGCCCATGTCGGTGGCGAGCGTCGGCTGATAGCCCACGGCGCTCGGAATACGTCCGAGCAGCGCCGACACTTCCGAACCCGCCTGGGTGAAACGGAAGATGTTGTCGACGAAGAACAGCACGTCCTGGCCCTGGTCGCGGAAGTGCTCGGCGACCGTCAGGCCGGTCAGACCGACGCGGGCGCGGGCGCCCGGCGGTTCGTTCATCTGACCGAACACCAGCGCGCACTTCGACTTCACGCTCGGATCCGGATTGTGCGGATCCGCATTGACCTTCGATTCGATGAACTCGTGATAGAGGTCGTTGCCTTCGCGGGTCCGCTCGCCGACGCCGGCGAACACGGAGTAACCGCCGTGCGCCTTCGCGACGTTGTTGATCAGTTCCTGAATCAGCACGGTCTTGCCGACGCCGGCGCCGCCGAACAGGCCGATCTTGCCGCCCTTCGCGTACGGAGCAAGAAGGTCGACGACCTTGATGCCGGTGACGAGAATTTCCGCTTCGGTCGACTGGTCGGTGTAGGTCGGCGCTTCCTGGTGGATGGCGCGCAGGCCGTCGGACTTGATCGGACCGGCTTCGTCGATCGGCTCGCCGATGACGTTGATGATGCGGCCGAGCGTGCCTTCGCCGACCGGCACCCGGATCGGCTCACCGGTGTCGATGACTTCCTGGCCGCGGACCAGACCTTCGGTGATGTCCATCGCGATGGTGCGGACGGTCGATTCACCGAGATGCTGCGCGACTTCGAGCACCAGGCGGTTGCCGCCGTTCTTGGTCTCGAGCGCATTCAAAATCGCCGGAAGGTGGCCTTCGAACTGCACGTCGACCACGGCGCCCGTGACCTGGGTAACGCGACCGATCTGGTTGGCTGCTGTAGCCATGAACTGTTCTCCTTCGAAAATCTGCCTTAGACCGCCTCAGCGCCGGAGATGATCTCGATCAGCTCCTTCGTGATCTGGGCCTGACGGGTTCGGTTGTAAATCAGGGTTTGCTTGCGGATCATCTCGCCGGCGTTGCGCGTCGCGCTGTCCATCGCGCTCATCTGCGCGCCGTAGAACGAGGCGTTGTTCTCCAGCAGCGCGCGGAAGACCTGCACCGCGAGGTTGCGCGGCAGCAGGCTGCCGAGAATCTGATCCTCTTCCGGCTCGTATTCGTACGAGGTCGTCGGAGCCACGCCGGCCGCGGGCGCCGCCACTTCGAGCGGAATGATCTGCTGCGCGGTCGGGATCTGCGCGATCACCGACTGGAAGCGCGAATAGAACAGCGTGCAGACGTCGAACTCGCCGGCCTCGAACCGCGCCAGCACCTTGCTCGCGATGTCCTCGGCGTTGACGAAGCCGATCTGCCGTACCGAACGCAGGTCGAGATGCTCGATGATCCGCTTCTCATAGGTCCGACGCAGCTGCTCGTAGCCTTTGCGGCCGACGCAGAAGAATTTGACTTCCTTGCCCTGCGCGAGCAGCGACTGCGCCCGCTCGCGCGCCAGACGCACGATGGCGGAGTTGAAAGCGCCGGACAGGCCGCGCTCGCCGGTGCAGACCAGAAGCAGGTGCACCTGGTCGTTGCCGGTACCTGCGAGCAGTGCCGGCGCGCCGGGCGAGCCGTTGGCCGCGGCAGCGATGTTGGAAATCACCGCATCCATCTTGGTGGCATAGGGCCGCGCCGCTTCGGCGGCGTTCTGCGCGCGGCGCAGCTTCGAGGCCGCGACCATCTGCATGGCCTTGGTGATCTTCTGCGTCGCCTTGGTCGAGGCGATGCGGACCCGCATGTCTTTTAGTGACGCCATTCTTCGTTCACCCCGGCGATCCGACCACAATGGTCAGATCGCAAGCCTCTGTTCGTCACGCCCGGCGGCGAGCCGGGCGACGCCCCACTCGTTAAGCAAACGTCTTGGCGAAGCCGTCGACCGCCGCCTTCAGCTTGGCAGCACTGTCGTCGGACAGATCGCGGCTGTCGCGAATCGCATTGAGGATCTCGACGTGCTTGCCACGCAGCAGCGACAGCAGGCCATCCTCGAACGCCTTCACCTTGTTGAGCGGAAGCGCATCGAGATAGCCGTTGGTGCCGGCCCAGATCACGCAGACCTGCTCTTCCATCTTCAGCGGCGAGAACTGCGGCTGCTTCAGGAGCTCGGTCAGGCGCGAGCCGCGGTTGAGCAGACGCTGCGTCGAGGCGTCGAGGTCGGAGCCGAACTGCGCGAACGCCGCCATTTCGCGGTACTGCGCGAGCTCGCCCTTGATCTTGCCGGCGACCTTCTTGGTCGCCTTGGTCTGCGCCGACGAACCGACGCGCGACACCGACAGACCGACGTTCACCGCGGGACGGATGCCCTGGAAGAACAGATCGGTTTCCAGGAAGATCTGACCGTCGGTGATCGAAATCACGTTGGTCGGAATGTAGGCCGACACGTCATTGGCCTGGGTTTCGATGACCGGCAGCGCCGTCAGCGAGCCCAAGCCATGATCCTTGCCGAGCTTGGCGGCGCGCTCGAGCAGACGGGAGTGCAGATAGAACACGTCGCCCGGATAGGCTTCGCGGCCCGGCGGGCGACGCAGCAGCAGCGACATCTGGCGGTAGGCGACGGCCTGCTTGGACAGATCGTCATAAATGATCACGGCGTGCATGCCGTTATCGCGGAAATATTCGCCCATGGTGCAGCCGGTGAACGGCGCGATGTATTGCATCGGCGCCGGGTCGGACGCGGTCGCCGCAACGACGATCGAGTATTCCAGCGCGCCCTGCTCTTCGAGCACCTTGACGAACTGCGCAACGGTGGAGCGCTTCTGACCGACCGCGACGTAGACGCAGTACAGCTTCTGACTCTCGTCCGGCTGGGCGTTGAGCGGCTTCTGGTTCAGGATAGTGTCGAGCGCGATCGCGGTCTTGCCGGTCTGACGGTCGCCGATGATCAGCTCGCGCTGGCCGCGGCCGATCGGGATCAGCGCATCGATCGCCTTCAGGCCGGTCGCCATCGGCTCGTTCACCGACTTGCGCGGAATGATACCGGGCGCCTTGACGTCGACGCGCTTGCGTTCGGTGGCCTGGATCGGGCCCTTGCCGTCGATCGGGTTGCCGAGCGCGTCGACGACGCGGCCGAGCAGCCCCTTGCCGACGGGCGCGTCCACGATCGCGCGGGTGCGCTTGACGGTCTGGCCTTCCTTGATCTCGCGGTCGGCGCCGAAAATCACGATACCGACGTTGTCGGTTTCGAGGTTGAGCGCCATGCCGCGCGTGCCGTTCTCGAACTCGACCATTTCACCGGCCTGAACGTTGTCGAGACCGTAGACGCGGGCAATACCGTCACCGACGGACAGCACCTGGCCAACTTCGGTGACTTCGGCTTCCTGGCCGAAATTCTTGATCTGGTCCTTGAGGATCGCAGAAATTTCTGCGGCGCGGATGTCCATCAGCCTGCCTCTTTCATCGCGTTCTTGATCGAATTGAGTTTGGTGCGAAGCGAACTATCCACCATGCGGCTGCCGAGCTTGACCACCAGGCCACCAATAATGGAGGGATCGACCTTCACGTTGAGCGCGACGTCTTTGCCCGTCACTGACTTCAGTGCGGCCTTCAGCCCGTCGAGATTCTTGTCACTGAGCTGCTCGGCGACGGTGACTTCCGCTGTCGCCTCGCCCTTGAACTTCGCCACCAGCGCGCGATAGGCGCGGATCACATCGGCCACGGCGAACAGCCGGCGATTGGCGGTGAGCACCTTGAGGAATTTTGCCGACGTGCCGGCAATGCCGGCCTTGTCGAGCACCGCGGTCAGCGCCTTCAGCTGGGCGTCCGCGGCAAACACCGGACTGCGGACGAGGCGCTTGAGATCGGCGCTCTCGTTGAGCATGGCCTCGAACTTGTCGAGGTCGGCCCGGACTTGATCGACGGATTGCTCGTCGCGCGCCAACTCGAACAGGGCCGTTGCGTAACGACCGGACACTCCCGAAACGGACGGATCTTCAGCAGCCACGAGCTCGCTCTTTTTTGCTGTCAAACTCGCAAGGGAAAAACCGTCGCCACCAAAGCAGCGCCTAGCGATCCAAGCCCTTGGAATTCAAGCGGGACTTCGATTTTCGACCGACACAGGACGTGCCGGGACCGTTAAAATCGCGGCTTTGCTAACATAGCAATCGCGCAGGTGCAACATGACGGCATCGTGAGAGCCGCCTTGTCGCACGCGGTTTTTGGCGACCGCAGCGGACGGTCGAATCAGAAAAATTCGACGCGCGGAAATTCAGCGCAACCGCTCCGATGCGCGCCGACGCGGATTTGTTCCATCGAAATTTGCATGGGCCCATGGCCGGGCGCGCAAGGAACCCGAAGCGCGCCGCCGTTTCATTTGGCTATTACTTACTGAAAACTTACCGTCAGCCGTTTAATCAGTATAAGCAAATATACTGATCGTTAAAAATTGGTTAATGCACAAGATTACGGAACCTCGATTGAATACCCCAAGGCGGTAACAAGATATTTCAACCGGAGACAATCAGGATTTACTGCCCAATTCGTGCCTCATTGCGAAACCAAACGGCCTTGGTCAACGAAGGGACGGGGGTTCCACTTGCCACGTTAGTGGCAATACTGTCTGAGGGTCTTATCAATGCTGAATATCAAGAAGGCGACGGGCAATGTGACCCGCTCGCGTACGGCGCTTGCGTTTGTAGCCGCAACTATTCTGGTCGGGGGCAGCGTGACGGAGGCGTCCGCGAAGTCCAGGCACCACCATCATCGCCATCATCATCATCAGGCTCGCGCCGAAGGTTCGTCCTGGCGCGACGCCAATGCATCGGTCCAGCCGTCCGGCGGCCACTCATTCTCGGGGATGGCCTCGTTCTACGGCAATGAGTCGGGCAGCCGCACCGCTTCCGGCCAGCGCTTCAATCAGAACGCCATGACCGCCGCCCACCGCTCGCTGCCGTTCGGCACCAGGCTCCGCGTCACCCATGGCGGCCGCAGCGTCGTCGTCACCATCAACGATCGCGGCCCGTTCGTCCGCGGCCGCGTGCTCGACCTCTCGACCGGCGCAGCCCGGGCCATCGGCCTGACCGGCCGCGGCGTCGGCCGCGTCACCGCCGAGGTCGTCTCGTAAGCGCTTCAGTAAGCGTTGCGTTGCGTATCCGCCGCGAGGCCTGCCTCGCGCCAAAGGCCTGCCGTCGCAAATGACGGCAGGCTTTTTCTTTGGTGGCTCGCCTACAGGAAGCTCTGCGGATCGACGTCGACCTCGAGCTTCAGATTGCCCTTGGTCTTGGGACCCGCCTCCAGCCATTCGCGCAGATATTGCGACAGGTCGACATTGCGCAGCGACTTCACCAGCAGGCGGAAGCGGTAGCGGCCCTTGATGACGGCAAGCGGCGCCTCGGCGGGGCCGAGCACCTGGATCCGCTCGTCGAGCGGCGCCACCGCCGCAAGCTTGCGTGCGAAGCCCTCCGCCGTCGGCCGATCGCCGGCGGAGACGATCAGGCTCGCCAGCCGGCCGAACGGCGGATAGCCGGTGCGCTCGCGGATATCGATCTCGCTGGCGTAGAACGCCTCGCGGTCGTTGGCGATCAGAGCCTTGATGACCGGATGCTCCGGCTGATGGGTCTGCAGATAGCCGACGCCGCGGCCCTGCTCGCGGCCGGCGCGGCCGACCACCTGGTTCAAGAGCTGGAACGTCCGCTCGGCGGCGCGCGGATCGCCGTTGCTGAGGCCGAGATCGGCATCGATGACGCCGACCAGGTTGAGCCGCGGGAAGTTGTGCCCCTTGGCCACCAGCTGGGTGCCGATGATGATGTCGACGCGCCCCTCGGCGATCTCGTTGAGCTCGCTGCGCATGGTCTCGATCGAGGTGATGAGATCGCTCGACAGCACCATCGTGCGGGCCTCGGGAAAGATGTTCGCGGCCTCCTCCTGCAGGCGCTCGACGCCGGGGCCGACCGCAGCCAGCGATTCCTCGGCGGCGCAATGCGGGCAGCTGTTCGGCCGCGGCATCGAGAAGCCGCAGTGATGACAGACCAGCCGCTGACGGAATCTGTGATCGACCAGCCAGGCGTCGCAGATCGTGCAGGCGAAGCGGTGGCCGCAGGCGCGGCAGAGCGTCAACGGCGCGTAGCCGCGGCGATTGAGGAACAGCAGCGCCTGCTCGCGGCGCTCGATCGCATGGCGAATCTGCTCGGCCAGAATTGGCGAAATGAAGCGCCCGCGCGGCGGCGGCGCGCGGCGCATGTCGATCGCCTCGATATGCGGCATGTGCTGGCCGCCGAACCGTGACGGCAGCGCGACGCGCTGGTAGCGCCCCTTGCGCGCATTGACCTCGCTCTCGACCGAGGGCGTCGCCGACGCCAGCACGATCGGGATCTTTGCGATATGCGCGCGGACCACCGCCATGTCGCGCGCGTGATAATGCGCGCCGTCGTCCTGCTTGTAGGCCTGGTCATGCTCCTCATCGACGATGATGAGGCCGAGATCGGCATAGGGCAGGAACAGCGCAGAACGGGCGCCGACCACGACCGGCGCCTTGCCCTCGGAGATCGCCGCCCAGTTCCGCGCCCGCGTGCGCGGCGTGAGCTCCGAATGCCACTCCAGCGGCCGCACGCCGAAGCGCTGCGCGAAACGGTCGAGGAACTGGCCGGTCAGCGCGATCTCCGGCATCAGGATCAGGGTCTGCTTGCCGCGGCGGATATTCTCCGCGATCGCCTCGAAATAGACTTCGGTCTTGCCCGAACCGGTGACGCCGTCGAGCAGCGCGACGTGAAAGCTGCCGCTCGCCGCCAGCGTCCGCATCACGTCGACCGCGCTGCGCTGCTCGCGCGAGAAATCCGGCTGCGCAAAGGCGGGATCAGGAATCGGAGGCGGCGCGGGCGGCGGCATCGCCTCGACCGTCAGCGTGCCCTCGTCGACCAGGCCATCGACCACGCCCGAGCTGACGCCGGCCTCCCGCGCCGCCTCCGACTTGCCGTGCAGCAAGCCATCCGACAGCACCTCGATCAGCCGCCGGCGCGCCGGCGTCAGGCGCCGCGGCGGCTCGCCGACCAGGCGCACCCCGAGCCGCATCCGCTCCGGCCCGAGGTTCTCGCCCATCCGCAACGTCATCCGCAGCACCATGCCGCGCGCCGACAACGTGTAATTGGAGACCCAGTCGACGAGCTGGCGCAGCTCCGCGCGGAGCGGCGGAACATCGAGCTTCTCGCTGACGTCCTTGAGCCGGTTGTGCAGCCGCGGATCCGGCCTGGCGTTCTCGGCCCACACCACCGCAACGACCTCGCGCGGTCCGAGCGGAACACAGATCACGTCGCCGGGCGCAAGCTCCATGCCGCGCGGCACGCGGTAGGAATAGGTCTGGTTCAGCGCGACAGGCACGAGCACGTCGACGATCCGTGTCGTCGATGCGGGGACGGGGCTGGGGCGCGTGGTGTGGTCCATTGAATCAGAGCTTTTGAATCGGAGCTTTGAGCCGGGCTAGCACCGCTGCGCGGTCTTAGCGAACAGTAAACGAAGGCAGTGCGATATAATCAGGAGATTAGCAGCGCCAACAGCCCTTACGACATGGCCAGAACCGATCAGCCCATCCCACCGCTCGAGCTCGACTGCGCCGACGTCACGGTCACGCAGGAGATGACGCGCTGGTTGTCGCATCTGCGCGCCGAGCGGCGGCTGTCGCCGAAGACGCTCGAGGCCTATGCCCGCGATGTACGGCAATGCCTGGCCTTCCTGGCCGGGCACTGGGGCGGGCGCGTGACGCTTGCGGCATTCTCCGCGCTCGAGGCCAGCGATGTCCGCGCCTTCATGGCGATGCGCCGTGCCGACGAGATCGGTGGGCGATCGCTGATGCGGGCGCTGGCGGGCCTGCGCTCGTTCGGACGTTTCCTGGAGCGCGAAGGCAAGGGCAAGGTCGGTGCGCTGTCGGCTATCCGCGCCCCCAAGGTGGCGAAGAGCCTGCCGAAGCCGATCCACATGGAAGCCGCGAAACGCTTTGCCGACGCCGACGAGCGCGCCGGCGAAACCCGCGAGACCTGGATCCTGGTGCGTGACGCCGCCGTGATGGCTCTGCTCTATGGCTCGGGTCTGCGCATCTCCGAGGCGCTGGGCCTGAAGCGCCGCGACGTGCCGAAGCCGGGCGAAGGCGACGTGCTTGTCGTCACCGGCAAGGGCAACAAGACCCGGATGGTGCCGGTGCTGCAGAACGTGCTGCAGTTGATCGCGGACTATGCGGCGATCTGTCCGCATCAGCTCAGCCCGACCGGGCCGATGTTCGTCGGCGCACGCGGCGGACCCTTGAGCCCACGCATCATCCAGCTCACCATGGAGCGGCTGCGCGGCGCGCTCGGCCTGCCCGACAGCGCAACGCCGCATGCGCTGCGGCACTCCTTCGCCACGCATCTGCTGAGCCGCGGCGGCGATTTGCGCGCGATCCAGGAATTGCTCGGCCACGCATCGCTGTCGACCACGCAGATCTACACCGGCATCGACAGCGAGCGCCTCCTGGAAGTTTATCGCTCCGCGCATCCGCGCGGCTGAACGCCCGGACCTTAGTTCAAAATACGGCGCGGGGTTGGCACCAAGGCGCCGTTCATCTTGCGTCGTTCATATTCATACGGCTGCCACAAATCGCTCGGCACTTGCCTTGTACGCCGCATTCGGCAATCGTGGCGCGGTCTCATCCGGAGGGGGAATCATGAGCGCACAGGAAAGTATGGAGCACGCGGAGCATGCCGAGCATGCGTCGGGCGAGAACAAGAAGATCGCGCTCCTGATTGCCGTGATCGCCCTCTGCCTGGCGCTGTCGGAAACGCTCGGCAAGGGCGCCCAGACCGAATCGATCAGCAAGAACGTCGAAGCCTCCAACCTCTGGGCCTTCTTCCAGGCCAAGAGCATCCGCCGCACCGCGGTGCAGACCGCAGCCGAGCAGGGCAAGCTGAACCTTGCGACCACCACCGACGAGGCGGCCAAGGCCGCGCTGCAGAAGCAGATCGACGACTGGCAGAAGACCGCGGCGCGCTACCGCTCGGAGCCGGAGACCGGCGAGGGTTCAGAGCAGCTCTCCGAACGCGCCAAGCACGCCGAGCACGAGCGCGACGAGGCCACCGCGAAATATCATCATTTCGAGCTTGCCTCCGCCGCTTTCCAGATCGCCATCGTGCTGGCCTCCGCGACCATCATCACCGGCATCGCCGCGCTGGCCTGGGTGTCCGGCCTGGTGACGCTCGCCGGCGTCGCGATGACCTTGCTCGGCCTGTTCCAGCCGCATCTGCTGCATCTGCATTGAGGCCCACAGCTCCGGCGCCGTCATCCTGAGAGGATGTGAGTCCTTGCATTTCCGTCATTGCGAGGAGCGATAGCGACGAAGCAATCCATCCGTCCGTTCTGCCGAGCTATGGATTGCTTCGCTTCGCTCGCAATGACGAGGATAGAACTATGCGCCCGTCATCCTGAGGTGCGAGTGAAGCGAGCCTCAGGATGACGGGACGAGGGTCGTTGCTCAGAGGACCTTGCTGGTCTGGTGGACGCTTTTGCGGAAGCGCGCGATCAGGCGCAGGGTGCGCGCGGTCCAGCCGTCACCATCGCCCCTGATCATCTCGAGGATGCGCCGCTTGACCGGCTCGACCAGCGCGGTGGCCTTGGCGCGCAGCGCCATCACGAAGTTATAGAGCGCCTCGAACCAAGGCATCTCCAGCAGTTTCGAGCGCGTCACGTCGAACAGGAAAGCGGTAACGCCGACGCCGACGATCTTGGCGAACAGGATCAGCGAGACCGCGCTGAACCAGTATTGATTCGCGAGCAGCCAGAGGCCGACCAGCTTGAGCGGAAACAGCGGGATCAGCGGCACCACGAAAACGATCAGCGTCATTGCCGGCGACAGCGCATCGACCCGTTCGGCAAGCCATTGCTTGAGCGCGCGCAGCGGAATCCACGCCACCACCCGGGCCACGATCGGCTCGACGTGATCCCATAGCCAGGCCTCGATCAGGAAGATGATCGCAAGCAGGACCCAGAACGGCTGAAGCAGACGGCGCAACATCACTGTGATCTCGACCCGGCTCGCACCGGGATGTTCGATCACATATGGATGGCGCGCTTGCCCACCGCAAGCGCGGCTTCCTTGATGGCTTCGGAGCGGGTCGGATGGGCGTGGCAGGTGCGCGCCAGATCCTCCGCCGAACCGCCGAATTCCATCAGGACGCAGGCTTCGTGGATCATTTCGCCGGCCTCAATGCCGATGATGTGCACGCCGAGCACCCGATCCGTCTTCGCATCTGCGAGAACCTTCACGAAGCCGTCGGTGGTCTGATTGACCTTGGAGCGGCCGTTCGCGGTGAACGGAAATTTGCCGACGGTATAAGCGACGCCGGCCTGCTTGAGATCTTCCTCGGTCTTGCCGACCGACGACACTTCCGGCGTGGTATACACAACGCCTGGGATGACGTCGTAGTTCACATGGCCGGCCTGGCCCGCGATGATCTCCGCGCAGGCAACGCCCTCGTCTTCCGCCTTGTGCGCCAGCATCGGCCCGGCCACGACGTCGCCGATCGCGTAGATGCCTTTCACATTGGTCGAGAAGTGCGCGTCGATCTCGACGCGGCCGCGATTGTCGAGCGCAACGCCGGCTTCCTTCAGCCCGAGGCCTTCGGTGTAGGGCACGCGGCCGATGCACACCAGCACGACGTCGGCTTCGATGGCTTCGGCAGCGCCCCCCGCGGCCGGCTCGACCTTGGCCTGAAGCGTCTTGCCCGAGGTGTCGACTGACGTGACCTTGGCGCCGAGCTTGAAGGTAAAGCCCTGCTTTTCCAGGATGCGCTGGAATTGCTTCGCCACCTCGCCGTCCATGCCGGGCAGGATGCGGTCGAGGAATTCCACCACGGTGACCTTGGCGCCGAGACGATGCCAGACCGAACCGAGCTCGAGCCCGATCACGCCGGCGCCGACGATCAGAAGGTTTGAGGGCACCTTCTCCAGCGACAGCGCGCCGGTCGACGACACGATGCGCTTCTCGTCGATGTCGATGCCCCTCAGCCGCGCGATGTCGGAGCCGGTGGCGATGACGATGTTCTTGGTCTCGACGGTCTCGGACTTGCCGTCGCCGGAGACCTCCACCTTGCCCGCACCGAGGATCTTGCCGGTGCCCTTGAGGACGTCGATCTTGTTCTTCTTCATCAGGAACTCGACGCCCTTGACGTTGCCGTCGATGCCCTGCTGCTTGAAGTTCATCATCGCGGGCAGGTCGAGCTTCGGCGCCGGGACGCTGACACCCATCTTGGCGAAGGAGTGTCCGGCTTCCTCGAACATCTCGGAGGCGTGCAGCAGCGCCTTTGACGGCATGCAGCCGACATTGAGGCAGGTGCCGCCCAGCGTCGCGTTCTTCTCGACGACGGCAACCTTCATGCCGAGCTGCGCCGCGCGGATCGCGCAGACGTAACCGCCGGGGCCGGTGCCGATGACGACGAGATCGTAAGAAGCCATGATTGAGATCCTGTAGCTAAACTCGGTGACAGTTGGGCGGGCGCGCGATCTAGTCGGAAGACCGCTTCCCGTTTGATCGTATTCTAGCGACCGCCCGACACGTCGAGGATCGCGCTGGTGACGTAGGAAGCCTCGTCCGAGATCAGCCAGACGATGGCGTTGGCGATTTCGTCCGCGGTGCCGACGCGCTTCATCGGCACCATATGGGCGAGCCGATGGGCGCGATCGGGCTCGCCGCCCGCGGCATGGATGTCGGTATCGATCAGTCCCGGCCGGATGCCGGCGACGCGAATGCCTTCACCGGCGACTTCGTAGCCGAGGCCGACCGTGAAGGAATCGATCGCCCCCTTGGAGGCGGCATAGTCGACATAGGTGTTGGGCGCGCCGAGCTTCGCCGCGACCGAGGAGAGGTTGACGATGACGCCACCCTGGCCGCCGTGCCTGGTCGACATCCGCTTCACCGCCTCGCGCGCGCACAAAATGCTGCCGGTGACGTTGACCGCCATCATCTGCTGGATGCGCTCGGCCGACATCTCGTCGACACGCACGCCGCTCTTGCCGACGATGCCGGCATTGTTGACGAGGGCGCCGAGCGTGCCGAAGGCATCCGCCGCCTTGAACAGCGCCAGGATGTCCTGTTCGCTGCCGACGTCGCACTTCACCGCGATCGCCTTGCCGTTCTTCGTCTCGATCGCGGCAACGACCTCGTTCGCCGCAGCCTGGTTTGTGGCGTAGCCGACCACGACGCGATAGCCGCGCGCAGCAGCCGCGAGCGCGGTGGCGCGGCCGATGCCGCGGCTGCCGCCGGTGATGACAACGACTTTATCCGTCACAGCGATCCCCAAACGTAAGCACCCAACGAATCGCGACGCCCGAGCCGATCGGGCGCCGCGTGCGACTTGACCTTAGAGGTCCAGCACCAGGCGGGCCGGATCTTCCAGGCTCTCCTTGACGCGCACCAGGAAGGTGACCGCTTCCTTGCCGTCGATGACGCGGTGATCGTAGGACAGCGCCAGATACATCATCGGCCGCACCTCGATCTTGCCGCCGACCACCATCGGCCGCTCCTGGATCTTGTGCATGCCGAGGATGCCGGACTGCGGCGCGTTGAGGATCGGCGTCGACATCAGCGAGCCGTAGATGCCGCCATTGGTGATGGTGAAGGTGCCGCCCTGCATCTCGTCGATCTTGAGCTGACCGTCGCGGGCTCTACGGCCGTAATCGGCGATCGACTTCTCGATCTCGGCGATCGACTTGTGGTCGCAGTCGCGCACCACGGGCACCACCAGGCCGCGGTCGGTGCCGACCGCGACGCCGATGTGGTAGTAGTTCTTGTAGATCAGGTCGGAGCCGTCGATCTCGGCGTTGACGGCCGGAATGTCCTTCAGCCCCTGCACGACCGCCTTGGTGAAGAAGCCCATGAAGCCGAGCTTCGAGCCATGCTTCTTCTCGAACGTGTCCTTGTAGAGGGCGCGCAGCTTCATCACCTCGGTCATGTCGACCTCGTTGAAGGTGGTGAGCATCGCGGCGGTGTTCTGCACGTCCTTGAGGCGGCGCGCGATGGTCTGGCGCAGCCGGGTCATCTTGACGCGCTCCTCGCGCGCGGCATCGTCCGCCGGCGAGGGGCTGCGGACCTGCACGGCGGCAGCCGGCTGGTTGACCGGGGTCGGCGCCGAGGCGGCCTTCTCGATCGCGGCCAGCATGTCGCCCTTGGTCACGCGGCCGTCCTTGCCCGAGCCCGGAACGGTGGAAGCGTCGACGCCGCTTTCGGCGGACAGCTTGCGCACCGAAGGCGCCAGCGGCGCATCCGCCGGCGGCACTTTTGGCGCGGCAGGCGCGGGAGCGGCGGCAGGAGCCGCAGCAGCCGGGGCGGCAGCCTTGGCAGGCGCGGCGGCGGCAGCCGGCTTGGCCGGCGCCGCGCCGTCATTGATCTGGCCGAGCAGCGCGCCGACGGCGACGGTCTCGCCATCCTTGGCGATGATCTCGCCGAGCGTGCCGGCGACCGGCGCGGGCACCTCGATGGTGACCTTGTCGGTCTCCAGCTCCACCAACGGCTCGTCCACCGCGACGGCTTCACCGGCCTTCTTGAACCAGCGGCCGATCGTGGCCTCAGTCACGGATTCACCGAGCGTTGGAACGCGAATTTCAGTCATGATCTTTTCCTCGATAACCTTGCGGTCGCAAAATTTGGCAGTCACAAACCTGGTCCGCCACCGTCCACCAAAGCGAACGACCCGGTACTCCGTGACGACAGCGGTGAGGCTGGATGACGCGGGATACCGGATGCCCCGCTCCAGTGCGCAGTTGCGCACAGAGCGGGGCATGGCTTCAGTGAAGGCCGTTAGTTCAGTGCGTCGTCGAGCAGCGCCTTGAGCTGCGCCAGGTGTTTCGACATCAAGCCGGTGGCGGTCGCCGCCGATGCCGGACGGCCGGCATAGCGCGGACGCTTGTTGGCTGCGTTGGCCTGGTTCAGCACCCATTCCAGATAGGGCTCGATGAAGTGCCAGGAACCCATGTTACGGGGCTCTTCCTGGCACCAGACCACCTCGGCACGCTTGAAGCGGCTGAGCTCCTGCACCAGCGCCTTTAGCGGCACCGGATACAGCTGCTCGATGCGCATCAGATAGATGTCGTCGATGCCGCGCTTCTCGCGCTCCTCGTACAGGTCGTAGTAGACCTTGCCGGAGCACAGCACGACGCGACGGATCTTGTCGTCGGGCACCAGCTTGATCTTCTCGTCCGGCAGCATCTGCGCGTCATCGTACAGGATGCGGTGGAAGGTGGCGTTCTTGCCGAGCTCGTCGAGCCGCGACACGGCGCGCTTGTGACGCAGCAGCGACTTCGGCGTCATCAGGATCAGTGGCTTGCGGATTTCGCGATGCAGCTGGCGCCGCAACACGTGGAAGTAGTTTGCCGGCGTGGTCGGATTGACCACCTGCATGTTGTCCTCGGCGCACATCTGCAAATAACGCTCGAGGCGCGCGGAGGAGTGCTCCGGTCCCTGCCCCTCGTAGCCATGCGGCAGCAGGCAGACGAGGCCCGACATGCGCAGCCATTTGCGTTCGCCCGAGGAGATGAACTGGTCGAACACCACCTGCGCACCGTTGGCGAAGTCGCCGAACTGGGCTTCCCAGAGCGTCAGCGCATTCGGCTCGGCCAGCGAGTAGCCGTACTCGAAGCCGAGCACCGCCTCTTCCGACAGCAGCGAGTTGATGACCTCGTAATGGCCGGTATCCTCGCCGCCGAGATGGTTGAACGGCGTGTAGCGGCTCTCGTCCTCCTGATCGATCAGGACCGAATGGCGCTGCGAGAACGTGCCGCGCTCGGAATCCTGGCCCGACAGGCGCACATGATGGCCCTCCTGCAACAGCGTGCAGAACGCCAGCGCCTCGCCGGTCGCCCAGTCGATGCCGACACCGGTGTCGATCGCCTTGGCGCGGTTGTCGAGGAAGCGCTGAATGGTGCGGTGGGCGCGGAAGCCGTCCGGCACCTTGGTGATCTTGCGGCCGATCTCCTTGAGCACCGCGACATCGACACCGGTGACGCCACGGCGGGCGTCCTCTTCCTGATCGGCCGACTTGAAGCCGGCCCATTTGCCGTCGAGCCAGTCGGCCTTGTTCGGCTTGTAGCCCGAGCCGGCTTCGAGCTCGGCATCGAGCCGGGCGCGCCAGTCGGCCTTGGCCTTCTCGACCTCGCCCTCGGTCAAGACGCCATCGGCGACCAGCCGCTTGGCGTAAATCTCGAGCGTCGACGGATGCGAGGCAATCTTCTTGTACATCACCGGCTGGGTGAACGCCGGCTCGTCGCCCTCGTTGTGGCCGTGACGCCGGTAGCAGAACATGTCGATGACGACCGGCTTGTGGAATTTCTGCCGGAACTCGATCGCGACCTTGGCCGCGAACACCACGGCCTCCGGATCGTCGCCATTGACGTGGAAGATCGGCGCGTCGATCATCTTCGCGACGTCGGACGGATAAGGCGACGAGCGCGAGTAGCGCGGATAGGTGGTGAAGCCGATCTGGTTGTTGACGATGAAGTGCAGCGAGCCGCCGGTGCGGTAGCCCTTCAGGTCGGACAGGCTGAAGCATTCCGCCACCACGCCCTGGCCCGCGAACGCCGCGTCGCCGTGCATCAAAAGCGGCAGCACCGAGATGCGCATGTCAGGCGGATCGCCGTGCTGATCCTGCTTGGCGCGCACCTTACCCATCACTACCGGATCGACGATCTCGAGATGCGAGGGGTTCGCGGTCAGTGACAGATGAATGTTGTTGCCGTCGAACTCGCGGTCCGAGGAGGCGCCGAGGTGATACTTGACGTCGCCGGAGCCTTCGACCGAGTCCGGATTGGCCGAACCACCCTTGAATTCATGGAACAGCGCGCGGTGCGGCTTGCCCATCACCTGGGTCAGCACGTTGAGGCGGCCGCGATGCGGCATGCCGACCACGATCTCCTTCACGCCGAGATTGCCGCCGCGCTTGATGATCTGTTCGAGCGCCGGGATCAGCGATTCGCCGCCGTCGAGGCCGAAGCGTTTGGTGCCGGTGAACTTGGTGTCGCAGAACTTCTCGAAGCCGTCGGCCTCGATCAGCTTGTTGAGGATCGCGCGACGGCCCTCGGGCGTGAAGCTGATCTCCTTGTCCGGGCCCTCGATGCGCTCCTGGATCCACGCCTTCTGCGCGGCATTGGAGATGTGCATGAACTCGACGCCGAGGGTCTGGCAGTAGGTGCGCTCGCAGATCTGGACGATCTCGCGCAGCGTGCCGTATTCGAGGCCGAGCACGTGGTCGAGGAAGATCTTGCGATCGAAGTCGGCCTCGCTGAAGCCGTAGGAGCGCGGATCGAGCTCCTCGCGGTCGCGCGGCGCCTCGATGCCGAGCGGATCGAGCTTGGCGTGGAAATGGCCGCGCATGCGATAGGCGCGGATCAGCATCAGCGCGCGAACCGAATCGCGGGTGGCCTGGTGCACGTCGGCGTCGGACAGTTCGGCGCCCTTGGCCTGTGCCTTGGCCGCGAGCTTGGTGCCAACCGCCTTCTCGACCTGGGCCCAGTTGCCGTCGAGCGCCGAGGTCAGCTCGTCACGCGGCGTCACCGGCCAGTTGTCGCGGCCCCACGAGGCGCCCTCGGCATTCTTCTGGACGTCGGCCGGGGCGTCCTTCAGGCTCTTGAAGAAATCCTGCCATTCGGCGTCAACCGACGCTGGGTCCTGCTCGTAGCGGGCGTAGAGGTCGTCGATATAGGCGGCGTTGGTGCCCTGCAGGAATGATGAGAGAGCAAAAGCAGCATTCGCGTCTTGGCGAGACATGGGGCAGTCCTGGTGATTTTTCGGTTCGCGCGTAGGAGACGGCGCTGACGCCGGTCTGGAAGTGCGCCGGCTGGATAGATACCCTTTACCCTATCTAGGTCGGATATTCCTGCCTAAAAGAACCAAGAAATGAATTAATTTTCATATTTTATTGATCAACATTCTCGCGGCAAAACGCAACAAATAGGCGGGTTCCCCAAGGAGAACCCGCCCAAAATTCCGCTAAAATCCGAAGGGAACCTGGCCTGACGGAGGTTACTTCAGCATCTCGGCGAGCGTGTGCCCGAGCCGCGCTGGCGACGGCGACACCTTGATGCCGGCGGCTTCCATCGCCGCCGTCTTGGAACCGGCGTCGCCCTTGCCGCCGGAGATGATCGCACCGGCATGACCCATGCGGCGGCCGGGAGGTGCGGTAACACCAGCGATGAACCCAACCATCGGCTTCTTGCGGCCGCGCTTGGCTTCGTCCTTGAGGAATTGGGCGGCATCCTCTTCGGCGGAGCCGCCGATCTCGCCGATCATGACGATCGACTTGGTGTTCTCGTCGGCCAGGAACATCTCCAGCACGTCGATGAACTCGGTGCCCTTGACCGGATCGCCACCGATGCCGACCGCAGTGGTCTGGCCGAGGCCCTCCTGGGTAGTCTGGAAAACCGCCTCATAGGTCAGGGTGCCGGAGCGCGAGACGATGCCGACCGAGCCGGGCTTGAAGATGTTGGCCGGCATGATGCCGATCTTGCACTCGCCGGCGGTCATCACGCCGGGGCAGTTCGGCCCGATCAGCCGCGACTTCGAACCCGACAGCGAGCGCTTGACGCGCACCATGTCGAGCACCGGAATGCCCTCGGTGATGCAGACGATCAGGGGGATCTCCGCATCGATCGCCTCGCAGATCGCGTCCGCCGCGCCAGGCGGCGGGACATAGACCACGCTGGCGTCGGCGCCGGTCTTGGCGCGCGCGTCCGCGACGGTGTCGAACACCGGCAGGTTGAGATGGGTCGAGCCACCTTTGCCCGGCGCCACGCCGCCGACCATCTTGGTGCCGTAAGCGATCGCCGCTTCCGAATGGAACGTGCCGTTCTTGCCGGTGAAGCCCTGGCAGATGACCTTGGTGTTCTTGTCGATCAGAATGGACATGGGATGCTTTCGCGAGACGAGAAGGGTTTAGTGGATACGCCGGTACACGCCGGTGAGCACGTCGGCCCACCCTTCCGCGTCAGGCGAGAACTGGATTTTCATGTTGTAGGTGTTGTCGTCGACGACCTCGTAGACGTGACGGGCATTGCCGCGTAGCGAACCGCGCACCAGGATCAGCGACTTGCCGGCCCAGCCGCCGGACGCCGGCGACGGCGGGTAGTAGCCGAGCGAGTCGTGCCAGAACAATTTGTAGGCGCGATCCTCGCGGTCGTAGGTGAAGACGCCGTGGGTCGCGAAGCTCTCCTTGCCGTCGCGCCTCTGCACGCTGTCCTGGATCAGGTAGAAACCGTTCAGTGCGATGCGCGCTGTGACATGCGAGGTGGCTGGACCGCCCGCGGTCCAGCGCGAGGGATAGACCACCTCTTCGCCGTTCCACTCTCCCGCGAAAACCGCGAGCTTGCGGTGTTCGTCCAGCGGGGTCGGAGCGTCGAGATGATCGGCCATCGCTAGCCTCCCTTGACGGCTTTCACGATCTTCTGTGCGGCATCATCGAGATTGTCGGCGGCGAGAACATTGAGACCGCTGTCGCGAATGATCTTCTTGCCGAGCTCGACATTGGTGCCTTCGAGGCGCACCACGAGCGGCACCTTGAGGCCGACCTGCTTCACCGCGGCGACCACGCCCTCGGCGATCACGTCGCACTTCATGATGCCGCCGAAGATGTTGACCAAAATGCCCTTCACGTTCGGATCGGCGGTGATGATCTTGAACGCAGCTGCGACCTTCTCGACGCTGGCGCCGCCGCCGACGTCGAGGAAGTTCGCCGGCTCCATGCCGTAGAGCTTGATGATGTCCATCGTCGCCATGGCGAGGCCGGCGCCGTTGACCATGCAGCCGATCGTGCCGTCGAGCGCGACATAATTGAGGTCATATTTCGACGCCTCGATCTCCTTGGCGTCTTCCTCGGTCTCGTCGCGCAGCGCGACCACGTCGGGATGGCGGTACAGCGCGTTGCTGTCGAACGACACCTTGGCGTCGAGCACACGGAGCTGGCTCTGTTTGGTGACGACCAGCGGATTGATCTCGAGCATCGCCATGTCCTTGGCGACGAAGGCGTTATAGAGCTGACCGGTCAGCTTCTCGGCCTGCTTGGCCAGATCGCCCTTCAGCTTCAGCGCCTCGGCGACGGTGCGGCCGTGGTGGGGCATGATGCCGGTGGCGGGATCGACCGAGAACGAGACGATCTTTTCCGGCGTCGAATGCGCGACGTCCTCGATGTTGACGCCGCCTTCGGTCGACACCACGAAGGAAACTTCGGAGGTCTCGCGATTGACCAGGAGCGAGAGATAGAACTCCTTGTCGATGTCGGAGCCTTCCTCGATGTAGAGGCGGTTGACCTGCTTGCCGTGCGGGCCGGTCTGCACCGTGACCAAGGTCGCGCCAAGCATCTGCTTGGCGAATTCGTCGACCTCGGCCACCGACTTGGCGATGCGGACACCGCCCTTGTCGCCGGCGGATGCCTCCTTGAACTTGCCCTTGCCGCGGCCGCCGGCATGGATCTGGCTCTTCACCACCCAGATCGGACCGGGGAGCTGCTTGGCCGCCGCGTCGGCATCTTCCGGCTTCAGCACCGGCACCCCGCGCGAGATTGGCACGCCGAATTCATGCAGCAGTGCCTTGGCCTGGTATTCGTGGATATTCATGGAAAGACGCTCCCAAACCCTCGTGCGGCGAACTTCACGTCAGCCCTGGTTCTGGCATACCACATACCAAGACTCGCGCAACTACAAAATTCGTCGGAATTTCATCACCTTGCGCCCGACAGGCGATTGAAATCGCCTATGGGGCCATTGCCGATCGAGATTACTTGCCGAGCAGATCGGGCGCGATCTTCTTGCAGGCGTCGACCAGGCCCTGCACCGCGCCGACCGACTTGTCGAAGGCTTCACGGTCCTTGCCGGCGAGCTCGATCTCGACGATGCGCTCGACGCCCTTGGAGCCGATCACGGTGGGGACGCCGACATACATGTCCTTCACGCCGTACTCGCCGTTGAGATAGGCGGCGCAGGGCAGTACGCGCTTCTTGTCCTTCAGATAGCTCTCGGCCATCGCGATCGCGGACGCCGCCGGCGCGTAGAAGGCCGAGCCGGTCTTGAGCAGATTGACGATCTCGGCGCCGCCGTTACGGGTGCGGTCGACGATCTCGTCGATGCGCGCCTGCGAGGTCCAGCCCATCTTGACGAGGTCGGGCAGCGGAATGCCGGCAACCGTCGAGTAGCGGGTCAGCGGCACCATGGTGTCGCCGTGGCCGCCGAGCACGAAGGCGGTGACGTCCTCGACCGAGACGTTGAATTCGTCGGCCAGGAAGTAGCGGAAGCGCGCGGAGTCGAGCACGCCGGCCATGCCGACGACCTTCTTGTGCGGCAGGCCGGACGCCTTCTGCAGCGCCCAGACCATCGCATCCAGCGGGTTGGTGATGCAGATGACGAAGGCGTCGGGCGCGTACTTCTTGATGCCGGCGCCGACCTGCTCCATGACCTTGAGGTTGATCGACAGCAGATCGTCGCGGCTCATGCCGGGCTTGCGCGGCACGCCGGCGGTGACGATGCAGACCTTGGCGCCGTCGAGCGCTTCATAGGAGTTGGCGCCGACCAGGTTGGAGTCGAAGCCGTCGACCGGCGACGACTGCGCGATGTCGAGCGCCTTGCCCTGCGGCACGCCCTCGGCGATGTCGAACAGCACGACGTCTCCGAGTTCCTTGAGGCCGACGAGGTGCGCCAGCGTTCCGCCGATCTGTCCGGAGCCAATCAGAGCAATCTTGTCGCGTGCCATGGGAAATCAGTCCTTTGAACTGGTGCAGGAGGGAGGGAAGTCGGTTGCAAGGGTGGTTATCCCTTTCGAATGATCCATTCAAGTCGCGGCCTGCCCGATTGCCGGCCGTGCCTGCAATTCGATCAGGCATGCCAGCAACATCCGCCCGGAGACACGAAAAGTTGCTCCGAACCGGACTGCACGCAAGACCGAATATGAGGGCCGAATTTCACGGTTGAACTTCAGGTCTCGACCAGACCGGTCGACGAGCCGCTGGCCGAGGAGTCCTTGCGGCCGTGCGGCAGCGCCAAATAGGATTCCGAGCTCATCTCGATCAGGCGCGAGGCCGTGCGCTTGAACTCCATCGCCTCGATGCCGTCGGTCGCAAGGTACAGCGACACCGGATCGGCCTCGGCCGAGGCCATCAGCTTCACCGCATTGTCATAGAGCGTGTCGATCAACGAGATGAAGCGCTTGGCGGCGTTGCGCTCGGCGTAATCCATCACCGGAATATGGTCGATCAGGATCGTGTGGTAGTCGTGCGCCAGCCTGAGGTAATCGGACGCGGCGAGCGGCTTCTCGCAGATGTCGGCGAAGCTGAAGCGCGCGACGCCATGCGACGAGCACGGCACTGTCAGCAAACGCTTTTTGATTTCGATAAGGCGCGCCTTGCACGGCGCGTTGCCGGTCATCTTGCGCCACGCCGCGCTGAGCACATCGCGAGCCGCGTCATCGGCGGGCACCAGCCACATCTTCACGCCGGCGAGCTTCTCGAGCCGGAAGTCGGTGCGTGCATCGAGCCGCAGCACATCCATGTGGTCGGAGATCTGCGCGATGAACGGCAGGAACAGCGCGCGATTGAGACCGCCCTTGTAGAGATCGTCAGGCGCGACGTTCGAGGTCGCGACCACGACGGTGCCGAGATCGAACAGCTTTGCGAACAGCCGTCCGAGGATCATCGCATCCGCGATGTCGGTGACGTGGAATTCGTCGAAGCAGAGCAGCCAGGCTTCGTCGAAGATCGCCTGCGCGGTGAGCGCGATCACATCGCCGTCGGCGATCTCGCCGCGCGCGATCTGCTGGCGGTAGCCGTAGATGCGCTCATGCGCTTCGGCCATGAACTCGTGGAAGTGCGCGCGGCGCTTGTGCTCGACCGGGCTCTGCTGGAAGAACAGGTCCATCAGCATGGTCTTGCCGCGGCCGACCTCGCCATGGACGTAGAGCCCGCGCGGCGGCTTGTCGTCCCCGTTGCCGCCGAACAGCCGCCCGAACAGACCCTGCTTGCGCGGCGGCTTGTAGCTCGCGAGCCGCTCATCGAGTGCGCCGAATGCATCGGCGGCGCGGGCTTGCGCGGGATCGGCCTCGATCGCACCGGAGGCGACCAGGGACTTGTAGTGTTCGAGGAAGGAACTCGGCGAGGTGGACAGCATGAGCCCACCTTACGGCCCTAGTGCGCGGCAAATTGCAAGCCGTGAATTGTGCCAATGGGGTATGCAAGCGCAAGCCCTTGCACACCCCGGCCTACCGCACGACCTCGCCGGGCCGGGAAGCGCGATCTCGCCGCGATCTCCGATGCCTTACGCGCAAAGCTCGTAGGAATCCTCGACCACATAGGGGCCGCCACCGGTCGACGCGCGCGACGAGAACAGCACGAAGCGGTCCGCCATGAAGCTGCGGCTCGGGAAGTAGCCGCGCACCGACAGATAATCCGCGACGTCCTGACTCGATGCGTCATGCAGACGCGCGAGCGTGACATGGGGCGTGAATTTCCTGCCCTCGGGATTGAGCCCCATCCGCTGCATCATCCGCTCGAGCTCGGCCTGCAGTTCGATCAGCGGCCGACTGGGCTCGACGGCGGCAACCACCGCGCGCGGCTTGCGTCCACCGAAGCTCGACAGGCCCTGCAGTTTGACCTCGAACGGTTTTCGGTTCACCCGAAACAGCATCGTCGCGATCTCGTTGGCCCAGATGCCGTCGATATCGCCGATGAAGCGCAGAGTGACGTGATAATTTTCGGGATCGATCCAGCGTGCGCCGGGAAGGCCGCCACGCAAATTGGAAAGTGTCTGGCCGATCTCGGCCGGAATTTCCAGTCCAGTGAACAGACGCGGCATCGCAATAATCCTCGATGCTTGGCGCGGGTTTTGGGAGCCCGCACCCCATAACAGCCCGGTGACGAATCACCGATGCCTATTTGTACCCGAGATATGTGACTCTGCGAAGCATGACCCGTTAACAGCTCGTAAACCTACGGACACGACACGGCTCGCTGCCCGCGTTTCAACTGCGTTGCCCTGATAATGCGCCGAGAAATGCCTCCACCGTGGGCAGGATGTTCTTGACGACGATGTCCACACCTTCGGCCGTCGGATGCATGCCGTCGGCCTGATTGATCTTCGGATTACCAGCAACGCCGTCGAGGAAGAACGGATAGAGCGGCACGCCGAGCGATTTCGCCAGATCCGGATAGATCGCGTTGAACTTCGCTGCATAGTCGCTGCCATAGTTCGGCGGCGCGAGCATGCCGCACAACAGCACGGCGATCTTGCGCGCCTGCAACTTTGTGATGATGTCGGAGAGCGCGGCACGCGTCACCGCAGGATCGATGCCGCGCAAGGCATCGTTGGCGCCGAGCTCGACGATCACCGCATCGGTTCCATCCGCCACCGACCAGTCGAGCCGCTCGCGGCCGCCCGAAGCGGTATCGCCGGACACCCCGGCATTGGTCATCTCGACCATTATCCCCTTGGCTTCCAAGGCTTTTTGCAGCCGGACCGGAAATGACGCCGGGCCCGGGAGACCATACCCGGCGCTCAGGGAATCGCCCAGGACCACCATCTTGATCGGCTTCACGGCGCCTTGCGCCGGGCCTTTCTCTTTTCCGTCCCCGGATCCGGGCGTCTGCGCACTTGCCGCCGTCATCAAGCCCATAAGCAACACGAGTATGTGCACGAAGATTTTCAACCGGCCCTCGACCGCAGCTGCGGAAGTGCCATATGACCGAGCCATGGACAGTCTCATCGAATCCTCTTCATTGACCGGCGTCGAGCCGGACACCATTGCCGTCAGGAACGTCAATCTCTCGCTCGGCACCGGTGCGGCACGGGTTCATATCCTCAAAGATATCAGCCTTCGTGTGGCAGCGGGTGAGGCGATCGGCCTGATCGGCCCGTCGGGCTCGGGCAAGTCGACCTTGCTGATGGTGATGGCGGGGCTTGAACGTCCTGACAGCGGAGAAGTGGTCGTCGACGGCACGTCGTTCAATGCCCTCGACGAAGATGAGCTGGCGCGCTTCCGCGGCCGCCAGGTCGGCATTGTCTTCCAGTCGTTCCATCTGATCCCGACCATGACGGCGCTGGAGAATGTCGCGGTGCCGCTCGAACTCGCCGGTAATCCCGATGCGGCAGCGCGCGCCGCGCGGGAGCTGCAATCGGTCGGCCTCGGCGAACGGCTGCATCACTATCCGACCCAGCTCTCCGGCGGCGAGCAGCAGCGCGTTGCGATCGCGCGCGCGCTGGCGCCCGATCCCGCGATCCTGGTCGCCGACGAGCCCACCGGGAATCTCGACGAGACGACGGGAAAGCAGATCGTCGACCTGCTGTTCGCCAAGCACGCCGAGCGCGGCATGACGCTGGTGCTGGTGACGCATGATCTCGCGCTCGCGCAGCGCTGCGATCGTGTGGTGCGGCTGCGCTCCGGCCGCATCGACGGGCAGTCAACTACATGAGCTTTGCCGCGACATGAGCATTGCATCCGAAGTTGCGGTGCAAGGCCGCGCGTCGTCGCTTGCCTTCCGTTACGCGCTGCGCGAACTGCGCGGAGGCCTGCGCGGTTTCTACGTGTTCATCGCCTGCATCGCGCTCGGCGTGATGGCGATTGCCGGCGTCGGCTCGGTCGCTGCGAGCCTCGGCGACGGCCTGTCGCGCGAGGGCCGCACGCTGCTCGGCGGCGACGTCGCATTCTCGCTGATCTCGCGCGAGGCCAAGCCCGACGAGGTCGCGTATCTGCGCACCCGTGGCGAGGTTTCGGTTGCAGCCACACTGCGCGCGATGGCCCGCAGCGGCGACGGCAAATTGGCGCTGGTCGAGCTCAAGGCGGTCGACGGCAGATATCCGATGCTCGGCGAGCTGACGCTCGAGCCGAACATGCCGGTCGCCGATCTGCTTGCCGAACGCGACGGCGTTTTCGGCGCGGCTGCCGACTCAACCTTGCTGGCGCGGCTCGACCTGAAGCTCGGCGACCGCGTCACCATCGGCAGCGCGACCTACCAGATCCGCAGCGTGGTGGCCGCCGAGCCCGACAAGCTCGCCGGCGGCGTCGGCCTCGGCCCGCGCTTCCTGATCAGCGAAGTCAGCCTGCGCGCCACCGACCTGCTGCAGCCCGGCAGCCTGGTGCGCTGGATCTACCGGGTGAAGCTGCCCGACGGCGCCAACGACGATCGCGCCACCACCGCGTTGATCGACGGCGCGCGGGCTGCCGCGCCGCAGGCCGGCTGGGAGGTCCGCAGCCGCAACAACGCCTCGCCGCAGCTTGAGCGCACCATCAACCGCTTCACCCAGTTCCTGACCCTGGTCGGCCTCGCCGCCCTGCTGGTCGGCGGCGTCGGCGTCGCCAACGCGGTGAAGAGCCATATCGACCGGCGCCGCGACGTCATCGCCTCGTTCAAGGCGCTCGGCGCCACCGGCCGCGACGTCTTCACGATCTACTGCACGCAAGTGGTGGTGCTGGCCGGGATCGGTTCGGTGATCGGGCTGGTACTCGGCGCCGCGCTGCCCTTCATCATTGTCGGCCTGTTCGGCAAGCTGCTGCCGCTGCCGGTGGTGCCGGCCCTGCATCCCGACGAGCTGGCGCTCTCCTTCCTCTACGGCCAGCTCACCGCGCTGGCGTTCGGGCTGTGGCCGCTCGGCCGGGTCCATGACGTGCCGGTCGCCGCGCTGTTCCGCGAAACCGTCGCCAGCGAGTGGCACCGCCCACGCTGGAGCTATCTCGCGCTGATGGCGGCGGTGGTCGCGCTTCTCATCGGCGTCGCGATCGGGCTCGCCTACGACAAGCGGGTGGCTTCGGTGTTCGTCGCCTCGTCGATCGCAGTGTTCCTGCTGCTACGCGGGATCGCCGAGATCCTGATGGCGGTGGCGCGGCGGCTGCCGCGCAGCCGCATGACCATGCTGCGGCTCGCCATCGCCAACATCCACCGGCCGGGCGCGCTGACGCCCTCGGTCGTGCTGTCGCTGGGTCTTGGCCTCGCGGTGCTCGTCACCATCACCCAGATCGACGGCAATCTGCGCCGACAGTTCCTGGCCGCATTGCCGGAACGGGCACCGTCGTTCTTCTTCATCGACATCCCCTCGACCGAGGCCGACCGCTTTGGTGCTTTCCTCAAGCAGATCTCTCCGGACTCGACCATCGAGGACGTGGCCATGCTGCGCGGGCGCATTGTCGCCGCGCGCGGCGTCAAGGCCGACCAGCTCAAGCCGTCGGTCGATTCGGAATGGGTGCTGCAAAGCGACCGCGGCCTGACCTACACCGGCGAAATTCCCAAGGGTTCGAAGATCGTCGAGGGCGAATGGTGGGGGCCGGACTACAGCGGACCTCCGCTGGTCTCGATGGAAAAGAAGATCGCCGACGGACTGTCCTTGAAGATCGGCGACGAGATCGTGGTCAACGTGCTCGGCCGCGATGTGCCGGCCAAGATCGCCAATCTGCGCAACATCGACTGGCAGGGCCTCGGCATCAATTTCGTGCTGGTGTTCTCGCCGAATGCCTTCAAGGGCGCGCCGCATAGCCACGTCGCGACCCTGACGGAACCCCATGCCGGCGCCACCGATGACGCGCGCATCATCAAGCAGGTCGCCGACGCATTCCCGATGGTGACCAGCGTCCGGGTCCGCGAGGCGCTGGAGACGGTCGGCACCGTGGTCAGCAATCTGGTGCTGGCGATCCGCGGCGCCAGCGCCGTGACGCTGATCTCGGCGATCCTGGTGCTGGGCGGCGCGCTCGCCGCCGGGCACCGCCACCGCGTCTATGACGCCGTGATCCTCAAGACGCTCGGCGCCACGCGGGCGCGACTGCTCGGCGCCTACGCGCTGGAGTATCTGATGATAGGCTTTGCAACCGCAATATTCGGGGTGATCTCAGGTTCGGTCGCCGCCTGGCTGATCGTGACGCGGCTGATGACGCTGAGCTTCATCTGGCAGGCCGGCAGCGCGGCGCTGGTCGTGGTCGCCGCGCTGGTCGTCACCGTCGGATTGGGGCTGGCGGGGACGCTGCTCGCGCTGAACCAGAAGCCGGCCTCGGTGCTGCGGAATTTGTGACAATTTGTAGCGGCGGCAGCGCCGTTTTGCCTGAAAATGCTAGGCCAGAGCGACATTCGGCCGCGCGTGGAAGCTTGCGTCGGATGTGTTAATTTCCCACATACCACTCGGGTCGGATAGTCGGTTTGAATGACACGCAATTAATGTTCCGCAAACCGAGCCATCTGAGATAGATTTACGACCGGCGCCGCAAATCCCTTGCGCTCCACCGGGACCAACCACGGGAATTCGACCATGTCGGACCTAGACCGCAACTACGCTTCTCCTTTCGGCCGGGCCGCCGGGCGCATTGACGCTGCGGCCGTCGACGCCGGTCTGCGCGCCTACATGCTGCGCATCTACAACTACATGAGCATCGGCCTGGCCATCACCGGCCTTGCCGCGCTCGGCGTCTACATGGGCGCGGTGACGACCGACCAGTCCGCCGCCGTCGCCAAATTCGGCAATGCCTATCTGACGCAGTTCGGCTACGCGATGTTCGTGAGCCCGCTGAAGTGGCTGTTCATCCTCGCCCCTCTGGCGATGGTGTTCGTCATCTCGGCCGGCATCAACCGCCTGCAGCCCGCGACCGCCCAGCTTCTGTTCTGGGTGTTCTCGGCGCTGATGGGCCTGTCGCTGTCGTCGATCTTCCTGGTGTACACGCACACTTCGATCGTGCGCGTGTTCTTCATCACCGCGGCGACGTTCGGTGCGCTGAGCCTCTACGGCTACACCACCAAGCGTGACATGAGCGGCATGGGCTCGTTCCTGTTCATGGGCCTGATCGGCATCATCATCGCGAGCCTGGTCAACCTGTTCCTGGCCAGCTCGGCACTGCAGTTCATCGTCTCGGTGGTCGGCGTGCTGGTGTTCGCAGGCCTCACCGCTTGGGACACCCAGCGGCTGAAGAACGACTACATCTACGGCTACGCCTCGCAGGGTGGCGTGATGGCAGAGCGTGCGGCAATCACGGGTGCGCTGTCGCTCTACCTGAACTTCATCAACCTGTTCACGCTGTTGCTGCAGCTGCTCGGCCAGCGCGACTAAGCGGCTCGCGCCAGCCAATCGATCCAAGCCTTGCAAATCCAAGCCTTGCAAGCCCCGGCCATGCGGCCGGGGCTTTTCTTTTGCGCCGGGAAAATACTGACGATGCGGCACACGCTCGGCGTGGGCTGCACAACGGTTTCCGGCGGATTGGAACGACGACCGCGTGGCCCGGATAGACGCAGCGCAATCCGGGACAAGTCCATCCGCTGTTATGGCAGCCCCGGATTGCGCTGCGCTGCATCCGGGCTACGAAGCGGCGGGTTTGCCGCGCCTACACCAGCGACAGCTTGCGATCGATCACGAACAGCACCCGTTCGAGCTCGTGGCCGCGGCGCAGGATCAGGCCGGTCGCCGAAATCACGCTGTACATGCCCTGCTTGCGCGCGAGCCGGGGATCCTTCTCGATCCGGTAGATCGGCATTTCGGAGGCGCGCCGGAACACCGAGAACACGGCGCGGTCCTTGAGGAAGTCGATCGCATAGTCGCGCCACTCGCCGTCGGCGACCATGCGGCCGTAGAGATTCAGAATGCGGTTGAGCTCAAGTCGGTTGAATGTCACGCGGTTGGGCTGAGGGGTCGCGGCGGCGGGACGCGCCGCGGCACGACTCCCGCTCGGATCGGTGTCCTCCGAGATCAAACTCATCGAGCGCCTCCTGTCATCCCGGTGACGATCAAGCTCCGAAGCCCGGTGCCCCCACCTCGGGATCGTCACGAGAGTGACATGATTGCGCTAAGCGAAGGACGCCGCAAGGGGCCATTCGCAATGCAACCAGCCCTTAACCACGGGCATGCGCGACGAATTGTCCGGAAAACCGAAGAGTCACGGGAACGTTAGCAGAATCATATTGCTGCCCCACTTCCGCCCATCGCCCGCCCCGCTGCCCTGCGAAAAGATAATCCTGCGTTGGCCCGGTCCTTTCGGTTCCGGATTCCTCAGCCCCCAGCCCCCCGGGGCCGTCGGGATCGGGCCTGTTCGCAGGGGAATCAAATCCCAACACTGGGCCAACGAAAGTTGGTCCTTTTTGTTTTTGGGGCCCTGCTCGATCAACGCGCGATCGAGACTTGCGCAAGGCCCCGGCGCCTTGCTTCAAGAAAAACCGGACGCGCGCTCGCCGCCGCGCAAGGCGGCGCGACAGCACGCATGCGTCTCGACGACGCGGCCGACTGAAACTAGCGCAGCGAGGTGAATGCGGCGCCGAGCATCGGGCCCGGCTTTTCGCGATTGCCGTCCTGGACGTAGACGGCCGCGGCGTCGACACCATCGCGCGTGATGTTCTCCAGCGGCACGGTCCAGCTCCCGGACGAGCCATTCCAGTCACCGACCTTGAGGAGATTGCGCACCACGTTGTGGTAGGTGATCTCGCGGCCGCGGTTCTCGCCGCGCGCGATCGAGATCGGTACCGACTTCGAGATCGAGCAGATCCAGACTTCGCCGCGCGACGCCGCGGGCGATTTCGATGCGGCGACCGACACGTTGATCTGCTTGCCGGTGAGCGTCATCGTCACCGGCACCGACATCACGCTGCCGCTCTTCTCGGTGTCCTTGATGGCGTCCTCAATGCTGGCACGGTCGCTGCCGATCACATGCGCGGAGCCGTTAATCACGGCCTGCGGCGTGTAGACGTCGCGGTCGCCGCGCATGTGCGAATAGGCTTTCTGGCGCGCGCTGAAACGGGAATCGGCCAGCGTGTCCTTCCAGCCGAGATAGTCCCAATAGTCGATCGGCATGCTCAGCGCGATGACGTTGGGATCCTTCGCGAGCTCCCCGATGATCTTGTCCGCGGGCGGACAGGACGAGCATCCCTGCGAGGTGAAGAGTTCGACGACAGCACGCGGATCGGCGTGCGCGGGGCGGATGATCGCAACGATCGCGCAGAACCCAAGCGCGCTGGACCATCGCGAGATAGAATTATAGGCCATCATCGCTGTCATACTGCGAACCAGTCGTGATGATTTCTATCCGTAATTGTACGGAGCATGAAGTCTGTCCCTGAACTTGCGTGCCCCAAAACGCGAGAAAGCGGCCTTTTCATAGGCCGCCTTCTTTTTAGCCGCTACTCACTAAGCAGTGAGGCACCGATCACAAATCCGCGCGAGAGCGTGTCCGGAAAGTGCGAAGCGGTTTTCCCCGCGACAAACGCAAGGCGTTTGCGCGGAGATCATGCTCGAACAAGGGGCTTAGGCCGCGAGCTTGCGCAGCACGTAATGCAGGATGCCCCCGTTGCGATAGTAGTCGAGTTCGTCCAGCGTATCGATGCGGCAGAGCAGCGGGACGTCCTTCTTGCCGCCGTCGGCGGAGACGATCTCGGCCGTCAGCGTCTGGCGCGGCTTCAAATCGCCCTGCAGCCCGCGGATCGTGACCTTCTCGTCGCCCTTGAGGCCGAGCGAGGACCACGACGTGCCGTCCTGGAAGGTGAGCGGAAGCACGCCCATGCCGACCAGGTTGGAGCGATGGATGCGCTCGAAGCTCTGGCAGATCACCGCGCGCACGCCGAGCAGGCGGGTGCCCTTCGCGGCCCAGTCGCGCGACGAGCCGTTGCCGTATTCGGCGCCGGCGAACACCACCAGCGGCACGCCTTCGGCCTGGTACTTCATCGCGGCGTCGTAGATCGACATCTGCTCGCCGTCGGGCCAGTGCTTGGTCAGACCGCCTTCCGGAATATTGCCGTCAGCGCCCTTCAGCATGAAGTTCTTGATTCGGATGTTGGCGAAGGTGCCGCGCATCATCACTTCATGGTTGCCGCGCCGCGTGCCGTATTGGTTGAAGTCGGCGGGGCGCACCTGGTGCTCGCTGAGGAATTTGCCGGCGGGCGAGGTCAGCTTGATCGAACCGGCCGGCGAGATGTGGTCGGTGGTGATCTTGTCGCCGAACATCGCGAGGATGCGGGCGTCGACCACGTCGGTGACCGGATCCGGCTGCTTCTTCATGCCCTCGAAATAGGGCGGGTTCTGCACATAGGTCGAGCTCATGTTCCAGCGATAGGTCTCGCTTTCCGTGGTCTTGATCTTGCGCCAGTTGGTGTCGCCCTTGAACACGTCGGCGTACTTCTTCTTGAAGATCGTCGCAGTGACGTACTTCTTCATGAAGGCGTTGATCTCCTTGGCGGTCGGCCAGATGTCCTTGAGGAACACCGGCTTGCCGTCCTTGCCGATGCCGAGCGGCTCGACCGCGAGATCCTTGGTCACGGTGCCGGCGAGCGCATGCGCGACCACCAGCGGCGGCGAGGCGAGGTAGTTCGCCTGCACGTCCGGCGAGACGCGGCCTTCGAAGTTACGGTTGCCCGACAGCACGGCGGCGGCGACGATGCCGTTTTCGTTGATCGATTTCGAGATGTCTTCCGGCAGCGGGCCGGAGTTGCCGATGCAGGTGGTGCAGCCGAAGCCGACCAGGTTGAAGCCGACCTTGTCGAGATCGGCCTGCAGGCCGGAATTGGCGAGATATTCCGCCACCACCTGGCTGCCCGGCGCGAGCGAGGTCTTCACCCAGGGCTTGGCCTTCAGGCCCTTGGCGACCGCCTTGCGCGCCAGGAGGCCGGCGCCGATCAGCACGCTCGGGTTCGAGGTGTTGGTGCAGGAGGTGATCGCCGCGATCACGACGTCGCCATGGCCAAGGTCGAAGTCACGGCCCTCGACCGCGAAGCGCTTCGTCTCACCCTCGGGCTTCTTGTATTCGCCGACCAGCGCGGTCGCGAAACCGGTCGACACCGCCGGCAGCGCGATGCGGCCTTCGGGGCGCTTCGGCCCGGCCATCGACGGCACGACGTCGCCGAGGTCGAGCGTCAGCGTGGTGGTGAACACCGGGTCGGCCGACTTGGCGGTCCGGAACAGGCCCTGCGCCTTGGCATAGGCCTGCACCAGCTTGACGCGATCGGCCTTGCGGCCCGAGGTCTTCAGGTAATCGATGGTCGCGGCGTCGACCGGGAAGAAGCCGCAGGTCGCGCCGTATTCGGGCGCCATGTTGCCGATGGTCGCCTTGTCCGCGACCGAGAGATAGTCGAGGCCGGGGCCGAAGAACTCGACGAACTTGCCGACCACACCGAGCTTGCGCAGCATCTGGGTGACGGTCAGCACGAGGTCGGTCGCGGTGACGCCTTCCTTGAGCTGGCCCTTGAGCTTGAAGCCGACCACCTCGGGCAGCAGCATCGATAGCGGCTGGCCGAGCATGCAGGCTTCCGCCTCGATGCCGCCGACGCCCCAGCCGAGCACGGCAAGGCCGTTGACCATCGTAGTGTGCGAGTCGGTGCCGACCAGCGAGTCCGGATAGGCGACCTCGAAGGTGCCGGTCTTCTTGCCGACCGTCATCTTCTCCTTCTTGGTCCAGACCGTCTGGGCGAGATATTCGAGATTGACCTGATGGCAGATGCCGGTGCCGGGCGGGACCACCGAGAAGTTCGAGAACGCCTTCTGGCCCCACTTCAGGAACTCGTAGCGCTCCTGGTTCTGCTTGTATTCCTCGGTGACGTTCTTCGCGAACGCCTTGTTGTCACCGAAGAAGTTGACGATCACCGAGTGGTCGATGACGAGATCGACCGGCACCAGCGGGTTGATCTTCTCGGCATCGCCGCCGAGGTTCTGCATCGCGTTGCGCATCGCCGCGAGATCGACCACGGCCGGAACGCCGGTGAAATCCTGCATCAGCACGCGCGCCGGGCGGAATGCGATTTCGTGCTCGAGCTGGCGCTTCCTGAGCCACTTCGACACCGCAACGATATCTTCCTTCTTGACGGTGCGGCCGTCCTCGTTGCGCAGCAGGTTCTCGAGCAGAACCTTCATCGAATACGGCAGCTTCGAAATGCCCTTCAGTCCGTTCTTCTCTGCCTGGGGCAGGCTGTAATAGACGTAGGACTTGGCGCCGACCTTCATGGTCTTGCGGCATTTGAAGCTGTCGAGCGAGGTCATGCGAGGAATCCCAATTTTCAGTTATACCCGGCAAGGGTAACTAAACACCGGCGATCGACACTGGCCGAGGGGATGGCCTGGGTGGGTTGCGGCCGCCGATTGTGTGTGCTGCATCAAGTTCCGGGCTTATAGAACCTTTCTAGAAGCGCCGCCACACCGACAAGCGTGCGACAACGCTGCGTGACCCAAAAATTCTCACGCGGTAGCGAAAGATTTCAGAGGGCTGTGACACAACGAACCATGCGGCTCTCGGGACGAAATCTGAAATGCGTGCGCGGCGGACGCGAGGTGTTTTCCAGCCTCGATCTGTCGGCTGCGGCCGGCGAGGCGCTCGCCGTCACCGGGCCCAACGGCGCGGGCAAGACCTCGCTGCTGCGCGTCCTTGCCGGGCTGCTGGTTCCCGCCGAAGGGTCTATCGCGCTGGAAGGCGGCGACGCCGAGCTCAGCCTGCCCGAACAGGCCCACTACCTCGGCCATCGCGACGCCTTGAAGCCGGCGCTCAGCGTCGCGGAAAATCTTTCCTTCTGGCGGGATTTCCTCGGCGGCGAGACCCGCGATGCCGCCCAATGCCTCGCGGCCGTGGCGCTCGAGCATGCCGCGCACCTGCCGGCGGCCTACCTCTCCGCCGGCCAGCGCCGCCGGCTGTCGATCGCGCGCCTGCTTTCGGTGCGACGGCCGGTCTGGCTGCTGGACGAGCCGACGTCGGCGCTCGACGCGGCCGGACAGGCGCTGTTCGTCGCCCTGATGCGCGATCATCTCGCGAGCGGCGGCCTGATCGTCGCCGCGACCCACCTTCCGCTCGGCATCGATGCGCGCGATCTGCGGATGGGAGGCGCGGCATGAGCGCACTGGCCGCATTGATTCGCCGCGACATCCGGATCGCGCTGCGCGCCGGCGGCGGGGCGCTGATCGGGGTGTTGTTCTTCCTCACCGTCACGGTGCTGATGCCGTTCGCGGTCGGGCCCGATCTGGCGCTGCTGTCGCGGCTCGGCCCCGCCATCCTCTGGCTCGGCGCGCTGCTGGCGAGCCTGCTGACGCTGGACCGGCTGTTCACGGCGGACCATGAGGACGGCTCGCTCGACCTAATCGTGATGAGCCGGACGCCGCTGGAACTCGCCTGCGCGGCCAAGGCGCTGGCGCACTGGATCGCCGCCGGGCTGCCGCTGATCGTCGCGACGCCGGTGCTCGGCCTGCTGCTCAATCTCGACGGCACCGCGACGCTCGCGGTTGCCGCGACCCTGCTGGCGGGAACTCCGGCGCTGACCTTCACCGGCATGATCGGCGCGGCCCTGGCGGTGACGCTGCATCGCGGCGGGCTACTGCTCGCGGTGCTGGTGCTGCCGCTGTCGATCCCGGTGCTGATCTTCGGTGTCGCGGCCTCGCAGGCGGCGATCTCGGGACCCCTGCCCTTTGGAACACCGTTCTCGATCCTCTGCGCGTTGTCGCTTGCCTGCCTCGTGATCGGCCCGTTTGCCGCCGCCGCGAGCCTGCGGCACGGGCTGGACTGAGTTGAGCTCGATCAAATCTCGCCGAAGGGAATTCGGCCAATTGCCTGTGACACACCGGACGATTATCAGGGTGCCATGAAGCTGACCGAGACGCTGACCGACCTCGCCAATCCGACCAGGTTTCTGGCGCTGACCGCGCGCATCCTGCCGTGGCTCGTGGGTGTGACCGCGATCCTGCTCGCGATCGGGCTGTACCAGTCGGCGATGGCGCCCGACGACTACCAGCAGGGCGCCACGGTCAAGATCATGTTCATCCACGTGCCGAATGCATGGCTGTCGATGTTCGTCTGGGGCGTCATGAGCGTGGCCGCGCTCGGCACGCTGGTGTGGCGGCATCCGCTCGCCGACGTCGCTGCGAAAGCCGCCGCCCCGATCGGCGCCGCCTTCACCTTCCTTGCGCTGGTCACCGGCTCATTGTGGGGCCGGCCGATGTGGGGCACTTATTGGGAATGGGACGCGCGGCTGACCTCGGTCTTGATCCTGTTCCTGATGTATCTCGGCCTGATGGCGCTGTGGCGCGCGGTGGAGGATCCTTCGCGCGCGGCACGGGCGGCGGCGGTGCTGACCCTGGTCGGCGCGATCAACATCCCGATCATCAAATTCTCGGTCGACTGGTGGAACACGTTGCATCAACCGGCATCCGTGCTCCGGATGGGCGGATCGACGCTCGACAAGGCGTTCCTGTGGCCGCTGCTGGTGATGGCGATCGCGTTCTCGCTGCTCTTCATCACGCTGCACCTGGCGGCGATGCGCAACGAGATCCTGCGCCGGCGTGTGCGCAGCCTGCAGATGATGCAAGCCAGTCGCGTCACGTTTACGAGCGAAACGTCCGCCGGCCCAAAAGAAATCGGGGCGGCGTAGCACGATGTCGCTTGGCCCCTACGCGTCCTTCATCGTGACGTCCTACGCACTGGTCGCGGCCGTCGTGCTGCTCTTGATCGTCTGGATCATCGCCGACTATCGCCGGCAGCAGGCGCGCCTCAAGGAGATCGAAGCCAGCGGCGTCACGCGCCGCTCCGGCCGCAGCGCGGCGGATATCAGATGAGCGAGCAGGCGACCAACAGTCCGCCGCAAGCCCGCCGCCTGCTGGTGGTGCTGCCGCTGGTGGTTTTCCTCGCCCTCGCGGGGCTGTTCCTGCTGCGGCTCTATGGCGGCGATCCCTCGAAAATCCCGTCGGCCCTGATCGGCCGGCCGGCACCGCAGACCGCCTTGCCCGCGCTCGACGGCCTCGTGAAGGATGGCGCGCCCGTCCCCGGCCTCGATCCCGCGGCCTTCAAGGGCAAGGTCTCGATCGTCAACGTCTGGGCGTCCTGGTGCGTGCCCTGCCACGATGAGGCGCCGCTGCTGACCGAGCTCGGGAAGGACCAGCGCTTCCAGATCATCGGCATCAACTACAAGGACTCGCCCGACAACGCGCGGCGCTTCCTCGGCCGCTACGGCAATCCGTTCGGCATCGTCGGCGTCGACGGCAACGGCCGCGCCTCCATCGAATGGGGCGTCTACGGCGTGCCCGAGACCTTCCTGGTCGGGCGCGACGGCACGATCGTCTACAAGCTGGTGGGCCCGGTGACGCCTGACAACGTCAACACCGTGCTCAAGGTCGAGATCGAGAAGGCGCTGCGCGCGGACAAGTAGTCGCGTCGGCATGCCGTGACTCGCGACCCTGAATTGCGCATGAACGACGCGAGCAAACACCTGCGGCATAATACTTCGACACATTTATCTGCGGTTCATTTCGCGGCCACGGCAACGCCATGAACGCACCCCCAACTCAGTGACGTTGACATCAACGTTCCTCTGGAGGGGACATATGCGCAAGACCACGCTCGCCTCACTTCTCGCTACCGCGCTCACGCTCGGCCTGATGACGGCCACGCCGTCGATGGCCCAGTCGCCGCAGCCGGCCGCGCCCGCCGCCAAATCCGAGAGCCACACGGCGTCAGCGCCGAAAACGGCGGCGCCCGATCTGAAGACGACGGGAATGGCGAAGGACGACCTGCTCGACATCAACAGCGCCAGCCCTGACCAGCTCGACGCGCTGCCCGGTGTCGGCAAGGCCTATTCGGCCGCGATCATCAAGGGCCGCCCCTACAAGGGCAAGGATGAACTGGTGCAGAAGCACATCCTGCCGCAGGCGACCTACGACAAGATCAAGGACAAGATCGTCGCCAAGCAGAAGAGCTGAGCTCTGAGCCTCGAACGCAGCGCGGCGCAATCCCCGCGCTGCGTTCCGATCTATTTCCGCAGGTCGCCGGCTTCCGCCTCGCTGGTTTCCAGCGAAACCGGCTCCAGGTGATAGCGCTTGGTCAGCGGCATCTGGGCGATGGCGAAGATCATGGTCAGCGGCGTCACGCCGAATACCTTGAAGTTGACCCAGAAATCCGTGGTCTGCGTCCGCCAGACGATCTCGTTGAGGATGGCCATGCCGGCGAAGAACAGCGCCCAGCGCATGGTGAGGATGCGCCAGCCCTGCGGCGTCAGATTGAACATCTGGTCGAACATCACGGCGATGAAGGAGCGGCCGAACAAGAGCCCGCCGCCGAGCACGGCCGCGAACAGGCCGTAGATGATGGTCGGCTTGACCTTGATGAAGGTCTCGTCGTGCAGCACCAAGGTCAGGGTGCCGAACACCAGCACGATCGCGCCGGTCACCAGCGCCATGATCGGCACGTGTTTGGTCACCACATAGGACGCGATCATGGCGGCCACGATCGCGACCATGAACGCAGCCGTCGCGACGAACAGATGGTACTTGGCGTTCGCGACGAAAAACACGAGCAGGGGCCCGAGTTCGGTCGCAAGCTTGAACAGCGGATGCGGCTGGGTCTTGTCCATTAACTCTCGATTCCGGCAATCGCCTTGGCAAAATCCTTCGCGGTGAAGGGCGCAAGATCCTCGACGCCTTCGCCCACGCCGATGAAATGCACCGGCAGCTTGTGCTTCTCCGACAGCGCGACAAGGATGCCGCCGCGCGCGGTGCCGTCAAGCTTGGTCATCACGAGGCCGGTGACGCCTGCCGTACGATGAAATGCCTCGACCTGCGACAGCGCATTTTGTCCCACCGTGGCGTCGAGCACGAGCAGCACCGCATGCGGCGCCGACGCATCGACCTTCTTGATGACGCGCACGACCTTTTCGAGCTCGTTCATCAGCTCGGACTTGTTCTGCAGCCGACCGGCGGTGTCGATCAGCAGCACGTCGCGCGCCTGCTCCTTGGCCGCCGTCAGCGCGCTGAAGGCGAGGCTTGCCGAATCCGAGCCCTGGGCACCCGCGATCACCGGCGACTTGGTGCGCTCGCCCCAGACCTTGAGCTGCTCGATCGCCGCGGCGCGGAAGGTGTCGCCGGCGGCCAGCATGACCTTGCGGCCCTCGGCAGAAAATTTCGCGGCCAGCTTGCCGATCGTCGTGGTCTTGCCGGAGCCGTTGACGCCGACCACGAGGATCACGAACGGCTTCAGCGTCGCATCGATCTCGAGCGGCTTGGCCACCGGCGCCAGCACCTTCTCGACCTCGGTCGCAACCACATCCTTCACCTCGTCGGCAGAGATCGCCTTGTCGTAGCGGCCCTTGCCGACCGCCTGCGCAATGCGGACCGCGACATCGGTGCCGAGGTCGGCGCGCAGCAGCACATCCTCGATGTCATCGAGCATGGCCGAATCGAGCTTGCGCTTGGTGACGAGGTCGGCGACCGCGGTCCCGATCGAACTCGAGGTTCGCTTCAGGCCGCCTTTCAGGCGCTGCCACCAGCTCTGTTTTGTTCCCGTGGTATCGTTCATGGCGCGGACGTGTTAGCCGTTTCGGCTCACAAACGAAAGTCTCGACGAATTGATCGATGTTCCCCAATTGACCGCGGAAGAAATCCTGGGCCGGGTGCTCCACCGCGACGGCCTGATGCTGGTCATCGACAAGCCGGCCGGCCTGCCGGTGCACCGCGGCCCCAAGGGCGGCCCCAATCTGGAGGCCTCGTTCGACGCATTGCGGTTCGGCCTGCCGCGGCCGCCGGTGCTGGCGCATCGGCTCGACAAGGACACCTCCGGCTGCCTCGTCCTGGGACGCCACCGCAAGGCCACCGCCTCGCTTGGGCTGCTGTTCAAGCACAGCAAGATCTCCAAGACCTATTGGACCGTGGTCGAGGGCGGCCCGACCGAGGACGAAGGCGCCATCGACATGCCGCTCGGCCGGCTCAACGCCGAACGCGGCTGGTGGCAGAAGCCGGACCCGGACGGGCAGAAGGCGATCACCAACTGGAAGGTGCTGGGCCGCGGCGAGGGCATCGCCTGGCTCGCGATGGAGCCGGTCACCGGCCGCACCCATCAGCTCCGGGTGCATTCGGCGGCGATGGGCTGGCCGATCGTCGGCGACAATATCTACGGTAACGGTCCGCGCTTCGGCGAGCCGACCCTGCATCTGCATTCGCGCGAAATCGGCATCCCGATCTCCCGCAACAAGGACCCGGTGCATGTCGTCGCGCCGGCGCCGGCGCACATGCAGGAACGGCTCAAGGCCTGCGGCTGGAACGGCGAGTAGCGCGCTTTCCAGTGGTGGAGCTTCCTCCGGGATTCTACTGATCGTTATCCTTACGAAACGTTCAGGTCCGCTCGATAAAGCTGCAAACTGGCTTAGAACAAGCAATCGGACGGGCTCAGGACGAGCAATGCTGGCTGCCGGGCAGGCAATTGTCGACGAGGTCGAGGCTGCGATACGCGCCGGCTCCGCCGAAAAATGCATCGCGACGGCGAAGCGCGTCACGGATCTCTTCCTCCACTCCGCCGGCAGCTTCAACAGCGAGCAGATCGAACTGTTCGACAATGTGCTCGAGCGGCTGGTCAAGACCATCGAGCTGCGCGCGCTCGCCGAGATCAGCGCCCGGATGGCGCTTGCCGAGATCAGCGAGCAGCTCGCCCCGGTCGCGCAGGCACCGCCCACGATCGTTCGCCGCCTCGCCAGCAACGACGAGATCCGGATCGCGCGGCCGATGCTGCAGGAGTCCTCGCGCCTCAGCGCCGAGGACCTGGTCGAGATCGCGCAGACCAAGAGCGAGCAGCATCTGCTCGCCGTCGCCGGCCGCTGGTGGCTGAAGGAAGTCGTCACGGATGCGCTGCTGGCCCGTCGCTTTGCCAGCGTGAGCCATCGCCTCGTCACCAATCCCGGCGCCAAGGTATCGCCGGACGGATTTGCCGTCATCCTCGCGCAGGCAGAGCACGATCCGGTCCTCGCAGTCGAGACCGGCATCCGCGCGGACCTGCCGGCGGAGCTCCGCCTTCAGCTCTTGCGTCGGGCCACGGAAGAGGTGCGCGGCCGTTTGCTGGAACGTGCCCCGCCGTATCTGTACGAGGAAATCCGGCACGCGGTCGCCGCGGTCGCCGCCGGCGTCGAGCGCGACATGTCGCAGGTCCGCGATTTCACCGCAGCCAGACGCCACATCGCAAAGCTCAAGGACAGCGGCGAGCTCGACGAGGCCGCCCTGCTCGGCTTCGCCAGGCAGCGAAAATATGAGGAGACCATCGTTGCGCTGGCGGACCTCGCGCCGTCGAGCATCGAGGTGATCCGCTCCCTGATGCAAAGCCTGCGCAGCGAGGGCCTGCTGGTGCCGTGCCGGGCAGCGGGCCTGAGCTGGGAGACCACCGCCGCGGTGATGGAATGCCGCTACACCACCGGCTCGATGGGCCCCGTCGAACTCGCCAATGCGAAGAGCCAGTTTACGAAATTGACCCGCGCAAACGCCGACCGCCTGCTGCGGTTCTGGCAGGTTCGCGCCTCGCATTCGCCAAGGCCCGGCAGCCGCGCGCACTGAGAACGTCGTGTGCGATGTCGCGACCGAAATACTCCGTCGCCATTCCGGGGCTCGCCGAAGGCGAGAACCCGGAATCCATCGGGCCGCACGACAAGTGGACGAATGGATTCCGCGCTCGCGCCAAAAGGCGCGCCCCGGAACGACGAAAGAGTGGCACGCCGCCCCGGGAAAGCGCGCGCCTTGCCTCAGCGAACGCCGGCGGACACTGCAACGAGGCGCGTGCCGTCGTGACCGGTTACGGCCAGCCGCCGCACCGTGCCGGACATATGGCCATCGATCGCAACCGGCAGGAAGTGTTCGGTGCGGCCCTGCGTGCGACTTTCGATCAGCACCTCGCGCGTCGCGCCGACTTCCGCAGCCAGCCGGCGCACCAGCGCGGCTTCGCCGGCTGCGCGCAGCCGCCTGGCGCGCTCCCTGATCGTCCCGCCCTCGACCTGCGGCATCCGCGCCGCCGGCGTGCCCGGACGTCGCGAATACGGAAACACGTGCAGGAAGGTGAGATCGCATTCCGCGACCAGATCGAGCGAGCGCGCAAACATCTCCTCGGTCTCGGTCGGGAAGCCCGCGATGATGTCGGCGCCGAGCGCGATGTCCGGCCGCAGCCGGCGTACCTGCGCGCAGAAATCGATCGCGTCCCGGCGTGAATGCCGCCGCTTCATCCGCTTCAGGATCATGTCGTCGCCCGATTGCAGCGACAGATGCAGGTGCGGCATCAGCCGCGGATCGTCGGCGATCACATCGAGCAGGTCGCGATCGGCCTCGATCGAATCGATCGACGAGATGCGCAGCCGTTTCAGCTCGGGCACATGGCGGAGGATCTGCCGGGTCAACTGGCCGAGCTTCGGCGCGCCCGGCAGGTCGGCGCCATAGCTCGTCAGATCGACACCGGTCAGCACGATCTCGGCATGGCCGCGTTCGACCAGCGTCCGGACCTGATCGACCACCGCGCCCATCGGCACCGAGCGCGAATTGCCGCGGCCGTAGGGGATGATGCAGAAGGTGCAGCGATGATCGCAGCCGTTCTGCACCTGCACGAACACCCGCGGCAGGCCGCGCTCGAAGCCGTCGAGCAGATGCGGCGCCATCTCGGTCACCGCCATGATGTCGGCAACCGCGACCTTCTCGCTCGCATCGACGCCAAACGGCGCAGCGAACGCCGCACGCGTCGCCTGCCAGGCGCGGCCGCGCATCTTCTCGTCATTGCCGACGACGCGATCGACCTCGGCCATCTCGGCAAACATCCGGCTTTGCGTCTGCGCCGCGCAGCCGGTGACGACGATGCGCGCGGCCGGGCGTTCGCGCTTCAGCTTGCGGATCGACTGCCGTGCCTGCGCCACCGCCTCATTGGTGACGGCGCAGCTGTTGATGACGATGGTGTCGGAAAGTCCCGCCTGCTCCGCCTCGCGCCTGATCACCTCGGATTCGAACGAATTGAGGCGACAGCCAAAGGTGACGACATCGACGCCCATGATCGATCTCGCACCCGATCAGGCGACGCTGGCGAACAGCGCCGGATCGAAGCGGCCCTCATATTCGAAATCGGCGGTGCCGGTCATCAGCACGTGATCGTCGCGCTCGCGCCACTCGATGCCGAGCTTGCCGCCGGGCAGCGTGATCTCGACGATCCGGTTGGCGCGCTTCAGTCGCGCCGCCGCGACCGCGGTCGCGCACGCCGCCGAGCCGCAGGCCCTGGTGAGGCCGGCGCCGCGCTCCCAGGTGCGGATCGTGATGTGGTCGCGATCGACGATATGGGCGAGAGTGATGTTGGCGCGCTCCGGGAAGATCGGATGGTTTTCCAGCAGCGGTCCGAAACGTTCGAGATCGTAGGCATCGACGTCGTCGACCCAGAAGATCGCGTGCGGATTGCCCATCGAGACCACCGAGGGGGAGTGCAGCACCGGATTGTCGATCGGCCCGACCTGCAGCTCGATGTAGCGGGTGTCGCGAAATTCCTCAGCCAGCGGAATGTCCTGCCAGCCGAACTTCGGCGCGCCCATGTCGACGGTGTAGAGATCCGGCGCCGGCCCCTGCCAGCAATTGAGCAGGCCGGCGCGGGTCTGGAACGTCGCCGTGGTCTGGCCGGTCTTCTCGAAGATCCGCCGCACCACGCAGCGCATGCCGTTGCCGCAGGCCCCGGCCTCCGAGCCGTCATTGTTGTAGATCGAGATGAACGCTTCGGTGCCGTCGAGCCGCGGCGGCTGCAACACCATCAGCTGGTCATAGGGCACGCCGCCGGCCGGCGACGCCACGGCGCGCGCCTCGTCAGCCGAAACCTGCGCCTTGGAATCGCGCAGGTCCACGACGACGATCTCGTTGCCGATGCCGTTCATCTTGGCGAATGCGTGATTGGCGAGCGCGCTCATCGATTTTCCTAAATTCTGCCCGGTTATATGGCGAGTTGTGGCCGATTGGCTAGTGCGGCGAATTTGAAGCTCCTCCGGTGGCTCCGCGGGTTCTGTAGGAGCTTCAAATTCGAAACCGCACTAGGAACAATCGTTTGCTGGTGCTCCTCTAATTCCGAAGTTCGCATAGTTTCCGCCGCACTTGCTTGCGAACTTCGGAATTGGAGCACCAGTCTGAATGGCCCTATGACACATCTGTCATGGGACGAATGCAGAACTCGCGTGTTAGGAATATCGCGCCTCACGGACCGTGCGCGCCGGGACAGATCGAGCGGCCGTTTGAGGAAGGGGATGGAGAATACCGAATGAACCGTATCAGCACGCTCCGCGCGGCCCTGGTCGCGCTGCTCCCTTTGGCCACGATCGCCCTGGCAAGCCCGGCGTCCGCCCAGTCGCCATCAGCCTCGCCCGCTCCGGCGGCAAGCCCGACCCCAGCGCCTGCGCCATCGGCAACCCCGGTGCCCCCGCCGGCCGAGACCAAGTCGCCGGCTGACAGCCCCGCCGCATCGCAGTCCCCGACACCGCCCCCGGCCGCTGCGGTGCAGACCGCCGACCCGTTCGGCGAGCCGTTCACGCTGGAACCGAAGAAGGTCGTGATGCTGAAGGGCACGGCCAATTGGGATTCGGCCTTCGACGCGCTGATCGAGGCGTTCAAGCAGCTCACCGCGCTGCTCGACAAGGACGGCGTCAAGGCCGCGGGCAATCCGATGATCGTCTACACCTCGACCGACGACACCGGGTTCACCTTCATCGCCGAGATCCCGGTCGACCAGGACGTCAAGAACCTCGGCAAGAACATGAGCATGGGCAATTCGCCCGACGGCAAGGCGCTCAAATTCGTCCATCGCGGGTCCTACGACAACATGGACAACACCTATGAGGCGATCACCAATCACCTCGACGACAAGAAGCTCGAAGCCAAGGACACCTTCATCGAGGAATACATCACCGATCCGCTGAAGACCGCCGAAGACAAGCTTGTGATCAACGTCTACGTACCCCTGAAGTGAGCCAGATGACCCATCGCCTTTTCCCCGGCGTCCCGTTCGCCGCCGCCTTCCTCGCGACCACCCTGCTCGCCGCACCCGCCATGGCCGATACCGACTTCCCGCCAGCAATTTCGGTCACGGGCGAGGCCACCGTGTCGGCCGCGCCCGACGAGGCGCAGCTCGACGCCGGCGTCACCACCGATGGCAAGACCGCGCGAGAGGCCACCGACGCCAACAATGTGACGATGGGCAAGGTGCTGGCGGCGCTGAAGGGCGCCGGCATCGCGGAGAAGGACTATCAGACCTCGCGGCTGTCGCTGCAGCCGCAATTCGCCAACCGCACCCCGTCGTCGAACAACGCCCCGCCCAGCATCGTCGGCTATCACGCGAGCAATCGCGTCACGATCAAGCTGCGCGATGTGAGCAAGGTCGCCAGCGTGATCGACGTGCTGGTCGGCGCCGGCGCCAACGATATCGGCGGGCTCAATTTCTCGGTGTCGCAGGCCTCGAAGCTGCTCGACGAGGCACGCGAGCGCGCGATCGCCGACGCCCGCCGCAAGGCCGAGATCTACGCCAAGGCCGCCGGCGTCACGCTCGGCGCGCCCTTGAACATCGCGGAGGTCGGCTCGGCGCCGGTCCCGATGTTCCGCGCCAAGATGGCCACGGCGGGATTTGCGGCTCCGACGCCGGTGGCGCAGGGCGAGGAAACGCTGACCGTCAACGTAACCGTCTCCTGGGCGATCAAGGAGAAGTAGAGCCACAGGCGTAGCCCGGATGGAGCGCAGCGAAATCCGGGTCGGCTTCTCCGCGGATGGACTTCCCCGGATTTCGCTGCGCTCCATCCAGGCTACCCTTCCTTCTAAATCTCAAACACCTGCCCCGGCTTTAGCGCGACAAACTTCTCCCGCGGCACGCCCGCAGCGTCGAGCGCTTCACCCAGCGCGATCGCCGGCGCGTCGATCGCTTCGTCGGTCAACTGAAACGTGCCGTGGTGATGCGCCAGCGCTTGCGCCGCGCCGCAATCGGCCAGCGCCTTCACCGCATCTTCCGGGTTCATGTGCTGGTCGCGCATGAACCAGCGCGGTTCGTAGGCGCCGATCGGCAGGATCGCGAGCCGGAGCGCGCCGTGCGCCTCGGCCACCCGGCGAAAATGCCGGCCGTCGCCATAGCCGGAATCGCAGACGATGTAGAGCTTGCCCGCCGGCGTCTCCAGCACGAAGCTCGCCCACAGCGCCTTGTTGCGGTCGAACAGGCCGCGCGCCGACCAGTGCCGCGTCGGCACCAGCGTCACGGCAACGCCGCCGCCGAGTTCGACGCGCTGGTGCCAGTCGAACGCCTCGGCCTTGATCGCGGCATCGGAGGCGCGCATCGTGACGTCGTTGCCGAGCGGCGTCACGACGCGAGGGCTGAACGCCGCCTCAAGCTTCGACAGCGTCGCGACATCGAGATGATCGTAATGGCCGTGCGACACCAGCACGACGTCGACCTTGGGCAGCTTCTCGAATGCTATGCCGGGGTCATTGTGCCGCTTGGGACCTGCGAAGCCGAACGGCGAGGCCCGCATCGACCACACCGGATCGACCAGGAGATTGAGACCTGCGGTTTGGATCAGCCAGCTGGCGTGGCCGACAAAGCAGAGCCGCACTCTGTCGCCATCGACCCGCGGCGGCGGCGTATCGGCATAAGGGCTCGGCGCCCAATCCGGCCAGACCGCGCGCTGCCTTGCGCCGCCGAGCTGCCAGCGCAGCACCTCTCGAAGCGATTTCGGCGCCGCGCCATCCGGATCGAAGAAGTGCAGGCCGTCGAAATGATCGGAGACGGGGCCGTCATAGGTTTTCATCAGGGACATCCAGATCGAGGGCACGCCGAGTGCTGCGACGGCTCCGGTCAGGCTGGCGAGAACGCGGCGGCGGGTGATGGGCAAGCGGGTTCCCAAACAGGAGGCTGGCTCCGGTTATATGGGGGACGACGCAGAATTCGGAACCGGCGCGGTAAATCGACGCAACTTCAATACCTTAAGGTCAAGGCGAGCCGACTTGCCGCGAAACTTTCCTTGACTTTGCCGCTGCGGCAGCGTTTAACGCCGCGACTTTCTCGGAAAGATCCTTCTTTTCGACCCGCCGACTGGTCCTGGAGGCCAGAGGCCAACGCCCGACAGCGCGATGCGCCCTCGGGCGCGAAAGTGTTTGGACCATCGTCTTGGCGCGCCATCTTGGCACGGTGCCAAGGCAAACTATCTGGTCATCAACCGCGAAAGCGGGTGATCCAGTACTCCAGAGGCAGCTCGGCTTGAACCGAGGAGTCGCGGCGCACTGGATACCCCCGCTTTCGCGGGGCATGACGGCAAGTGAATGCAGCGAGCGCTCACGAGCGCAACGAAGGACAACGGCATTGTTCGACAATCTGTCGGAACGGCTTGGTGGCATTCTCGATCGTCTGACGGGGCGCGGCGCGCTCACCGAAAAGGACGTCGATGCCGCGATGCGCGAGGTGCGCCGCGCGCTGCTCGAAGCCGACGTCGCGCTCGAGGTGGTCCGCAGCTTCATCGACCGGGTCCGCGAACAGGCGATCGGCGCCACCGTCGTCAAGTCGGTGACCCCGGGCCAGATGGTCGTGAAGATCGTCCACGACGAGCTGGTCGCCACGCTCGGTTCCGACGGCCAGACCATCGACATCAATTCCGTGCCGCCGGTCCCGATCATGATGGTCGGCCTGCAAGGCTCCGGCAAGACCACCACCACCGCCAAGCTCGCGCGCCGCATGGTCCAGCGCGACAAGCGCAAGGTGCTGATGGCCTCGCTCGACGTCTACCGCCCGGCGGCCATGGAGCAGCTCGCGGTGCTCGGCCGCGACCTCGATATTCCGACGCTGCCGATCGTCGCCGGCCAGATGCCGCCGCAGATCGCGAGGCGCGCGCTGGAGGCCGGCAAGCTCGGCGGCTACGACGTCGTGCTGCTCGACACCGCCGGCCGCACCACGCTCGACGAAGACATGATGAAGGAGGCGGCCGAGATCAAAGCCGCCGCCAACCCGCATGAGGTGCTGCTGGTCGCGGATAGCCTCACCGGCCAGGACGCGGTCAATCTGGCGCGCTCGTTCGATGAGCGCGTCGGCCTCACCGGCATCGTGCTGACGCGCGTCGACGGCGATGGCCGCGGCGGCGCCGCGCTGTCGATGCGCGCGGTCACCGGCAAGCCGATCAAGCTGATCGGCACCGGTGAAAAGACCGATGCGCTGGAAGACTTCCATCCGAACCGCATCGCCGGCCGCATCCTCGGCATGGGCGACGTCGTCTCGCTGGTCGAGAAGGCCGCGGCCAATATCGACGCCGAGAAGGCCGCGCGCACCGCCGAGCGGATGCGCAAGGGTCAGTTCGACCTCAACGACATGCGCGAACAGCTGCAGCAGATGGCGAACATGGGCGGCATCGGCGGCCTGATGGGCATGATGCCCGGCATCTCCAAGATGAAGAACCAGATCGCCGCCGCAGGGATCGACGACAAGATCATCAAGCGCCAGGTCGCGATCATCGATTCGATGACGCGGCAGGAGCGGAAGAATCCGGACCTCCTGAAGGCGAGCCGCAAGAAGCGGATCGCGGCCGGCGCCGGCCAGAGCGTCGAGCACGTCAACAAGCTGCTGAAGATGCACCGGAACATGGCCGACATGATGAAGGCCATGGGAAGCGGCAAGCGCGGCCCGCTCGCCGGCATCGCGCAGGCGATGGGTTTCGGCGGCGGCATGAAGCCGCCCTCGCCCGAGGAGATGAAGGCGCTCGCCGAGAAGATGCAGGGCGGCGCCGGCGGCGGTCTGCCGAGCCTGCCGAAGGATTTGCCGGCCGGGCTGCGCGGCGGCCTGCCGAACGTGCCGGGCCTGACCGGCCTTTCCGGCAAGCCGATGCTGCCGGGGCTCGGCGGCTTCCCGGGCAAGAAGAAATGAGGAATTCGTCGCGACGGCTCGCACGCAGCCGGCGCGACGCGGAATGCCAATCAATCGAACACATCGACCTTTGAAGGAGAACTAAATGTCCGTTGTTATCCGCCTCGCTCGCGCAGGCACCAAGAAGCGTCCGGTCTATCACGTCGTCGTCGCCGACTCGCGCTTCCCGCGTGATGGCCGCTTCATCGAGCGTCTCGGCCACTTCAACCCGCTGCTGCCGAAGGACAACGAGGCCCGCCTCAAGCTCGACATGGACAAGGTGAAGGCCTGGCTCGCCAAGGGCGCGCAGCCGTCGGATCGCGTGACCCGCTTCCTCGACGCCGCCGGCGTCGTCAAGCGCGCCGCGCGCAACAACCCGGAAAAGGCCGTGCCGCGCAAGGAGCGCAAGGCGCAGGCCGAAGCCGCCGCCAAGGCCTAAGCGGAACGGCGACCACGGTGACTGCACCGGTCTGTGTCGCCCGTATCGGCGCTGCGCATGGTGTGCGCGGCGCCGTCCGGCTGTGGACCTTCACCGAAGATCCGCTGGCCGTGAAGGATTACGGCCCGCTGATGACCAAGGACGGCACGCGCCAGTTCGAGGTCACGCATGCGCGCGAGGCCAAGGACCATCTGGTGGTGACGCTGAAGGGCGTCGCCAGCCGCGATGATGCCGAACGGCTCAACGGCCTCGAGCTCTATGTTCCGCGCGACCGGCTGCCGGAAACCGACGACGGCGAATACTACCACACCGACCTGATCGGGCTCGCCGCGGTGACCACCACAGAGCAGCCGCTCGGCAAGGTGATCGCGATCCACAATTTCGGCGCCGGCGACATCATCGAGATCGCACCAAAGCAAGGCGCGACGATGTTGCTGCCCTTCACCAACGCCGTGGTGCCGACCGTCGATCTCGACGCCGGCCGCGTCGTGATCGACCTGCCGCAGGAAATCGACGGCGACGATCCGTCGGCAGCCTGATCAAACATTTTTCGTCAGCCAGTCATGCGGCCCTGCTGCTCGAGCCAGTCGCAGAACACCGCGCTATGCGGATCGTTGCTGCGGCCCGCCGGAAAATACGCGAAGTAGCTTCGCGCCGGCAGGCTAACGGCCGGAAACGGCGTCACCAGCCGCCCGGCCGCGAGGTCGTCCGCAATCAGCGCGGTTGGACCCATCGCAACGCCGAGGCCATCGAGCGCGGCCTGGATCGTTAGATAGAAATGATCGAACGTCAGCGAAGCTGCCGGCTCCAGCGCGGAGTGCCCGGCCTCGGTCAACCAGTCGCGCCACAGCCGCGGCATCGACGTGACATGCAGCAGCGTATGCCTGGAGAGATCCGCGATCTCATGCAGCGGCAATTGCGCCGATAGCGAGGGACTGCACACCGGCAATCTCCGCTCCGACACCAGGAAGCGCGACGAGAAGCCATGAAATGTATCCGGACCGCCCCGGATCACGACGTCGAATGTGTCAGGCAGCGCGTCCACCGGATCGTTCGACGTGCTCAAGCGCACCTCGATATCAGGATGCTCGGCGCGAAACCGGCTCATCCGCGGCAACAGCCAGCGCAGGCTGAAGGTCGCGAGCGCATTGACGCGCAGCACCGCCACCACTGCATCGCCGCGCCGCTCGCGATGCTGCTGCACGGCGGCGGAGATCCGGTCGAGTGCCGGAGCGAACTCCGCCAACAACGCCGCACCCGCCGGTGTCAGCACCACGCGCCGCACCGATCGCCGGAACAGCGCCGGCGCGCCGAGCCACTCCTCGAGCAGCCGGATCTGCTGGCTGACCGCGCCATGGGTGACGCTGAGCTCGGCGGCCGCCTCCTTGAAGCTGCCGAGCCGCGCGGCGGCCTCGAAGGCGCGAACCGCATTGAGCGGCGGCAGGCTGCGGCGTGGGACGAACATGACGTCTTAATACCAGATTTTCTAACGTATGATCCGATTATTACTGATTTGTAACAGCGACCGTTCGGGCGCATATTGCGCAGCAAGCCACTCACAAGTCATCGATTTTCGAAGACCTTCTCCAGTGTACAGCCGCTCTATCTTTAGTTTTTCTTGCTTTGGGCGCCAACGATGAGCGCATCCGCGGAAGCCGGCGCATCCCGTTCCGACCATGTCCATGCGCCCCGAACACTGACGGTGACCGGGCTCAACCACGCCCTCCATGACGGCTACACCGACCTGATCTACGTGCTGCTGCCGGTCTGGCAGGCGGAGTTCGCGCTGAGCTACGGCTTGCTGGCGCTGCTGCGCGGGCTCTATGCCGGCGCCATGGCCGGGCTGCAGATCCCGGTCGGGCGTATCGCGGAGCGGATCGACGGCAAGATCATCCTGATCGCAGGCACGGTGCTGTCGGCGCTCGGCTATGTGTTGGCCGGATTGCCCGGCGGCGTCATCGGACTTGGCCTGGCGCTCGCGCTCTCCGGCGCGGGTTCGAGCACGCAGCATCCGATCGCGTCCGCGGCGGTGTCGCGCGCCTACGGCGCGGCGGCGCGCGGCCCGCTCGGCATCTACAATTTCAGTGGCGACCTCGGCAAGGCGGCGATCCCGGCCCTGACCTCGATCCTGCTCGTGATCATGTCGTGGCGGCACACGCTGCTCGTGCTCGCGCTTGCAGGCCTGCTGGTCGCGATCTGCATCGCACTCTGGATGCCGTCGGTCGGCAAGGGCGCAGAGCGCAAGACGGTCGCCGCATCACGCCACGAAGCTACCGGCGGCGGCTTCTACTGGTTGCTCGCGATCGGAATCCTCGACACCGCGGTCAGGATGGGTTTTCTCACCTTCCTGCCGTTCCTGTTGCGCGACAAGGGGGCCTCGCTGCCGACCAACGGCCTCGCGCTGGCGCTGGTGTTCATCGGCGGCGCCGCGGGGAAATTCACCTGCGGCTGGCTCGGCGCGCGCATCGGCACGCTGCGCACCGTGCTCATCACCGAAGGCGGCACGGCGGCGCTGATCCTTGCGGTGCTGGTATTGCCGCTGGCGCCTGCCATCGTGCTGCTGCCGCTGCTCGGCGTGATGCTCAACGGCACCTCCTCGGTGCTCTATGGCACGGTGCCCGAGCTCACACCGCCGCATCAGACCGAGCGCGCCTTCGCGCTGTTCTATACGGGGACGATCGGATCGGGCGCGATCGCGCCTGTCATCTACGGCCTGCTTGGCGACGCGCTCGGCCCGACGCTCGCCACCACCGCGACCGCGCTCACGGCGCTGGCGATCTGTCCGCTGGCCGTCGCGCTTGCGCGGCATCTCGCCGACGACCCGACGGCGGCGTGACGCAAAATGCGGTTTGGCTTGTAGCCCGGATGAAGCGCAGCGCAATCCGGGGCCGCTCTCGCCGCGGATGGTCCGCTCCCGGATTGCGCTGCGCTCCATCCGGGCTACTTATAGCGTTGGTGTCACGGAGCATCCCAATGACAAGCACGCACAAGGCCTGGCGGCTGCACGCCCACAATGATCTTCGCTTCGAGGATGTCGCAACGCCGAGGCCCGCGCCCGATGGCGTCGTAGTCCGGATCGAAGCCGGCATGGTGCTGTCCTATACCAACAAGCTCTTGTCGGGCGCGCTGCCCTACAGCCTGCCGCCGATGCCGTTCGTGCCGGGGACCAACGCGATCGCGCGGATCGTCGCCACCGGCGACAACGTCACGCATGTGCGGAGCGGCGACCGCGTCTTCCTGAGCCCGCATCTGCGCGGCGACGTGCCGGATCGCGATCCGCCGCAGATCCTGATCGGCCTTACCGCGACGGTGACGACGCCGGAGGCGTTCGCGCTGCAGGCACGCTGGCGCGACGGGGTGTTCGCGGAGATCGCGCATTGGCCTGCCGCCTGCGTCACGCCGCTTGCCAATCTCGACGACAGACCGGCGACCGAGTTGATCGGCCTGGCAAAACTGATTGTGCCGTTCGGCGGCTTGCAGCGCACCGGCCTGCGCGGCGGACAGACCATCATCGTCAACGGCGCGACCGGCTATTTCGGCTCGGGCGGCGTGATGCTCGCGGTCGCGATGGGCGCGGGTCGTGTCGTCGCGGTCGGACGCAAACAGGCCGCGCTCGAGCAATTGCGCGATGCGTTCGGCCCGCGCGTCATTCCAGCCGTCGTCACTGGCGATGCCGCCGCCGATCTTGCGATCATCCGCCGCGCCGCCGGTGGCAGCGCCGATGTCGCGCTCGACCTGCTCGGCGCCGCCAAGAGCACCTCGACCACGCTGTCGTCCCTGCGCGCGCTCAGCCGCGGCGGCCGAATGGTGCTGATGGGCAGCGCCGAAGTGCCGCTCGAGCTCTCGTTCCGCGAGATGCTGGCCAATGACTGGGAAGTGGTCGGGCAGTTCATGTACGATCGGACGGCGCCGGGCCAGCTCGCCGGCCTCGCCGCCGAGGGCCTGCTCGATCTGAGCAAGATCAATGTCGCGACATTCAAGCTCGCCGACTTCCGCCGCGCGGTCGACGCCGCCGCAATGATGCAGAGCCTCGACCTCACGGCCGTGGTGCCGTAACCAGAGGCCATGACATCGCAAGAGACCCCGTCCCAGGCGACGCCATGGCGCGCCACCGTGCTGACCCTGTTCCCGGACATGTTTCCGGGACCGCTCGGCGTCAGCCTGGCCGGCAAGGCGCTGGCCAGCGGACTCTGGGCGCTGGAGGCGCGCGATATAAGGGCGTCGGCGACCGATAGGCACCGCAGCGTCGACGGTACGCCGGCCGGCGGCGGTCCGGGCATGGTGCTGCGCGCCGACGTACTCGCGGCGGCAATCGATGCCGCTGATACCGCGCCTGGCCGCCCGCGGCTCTTGATGAGCCCACGGGGTCGGCCTCTGACCCAGGCCCAAGTGGTGGAACTGGCGGCCGGGCCCGGCCCCCTGATCGTCTGCGGCCGCTTCGAGGGCATCGACCAGCGGGTGATCGAGGCGCGGGGGCTCGAGGAGGTCTCGATCGGCGATTATGTGCTGTCCGGCGGCGAGATCGCCGCGATGGCCCTGATCGACGCCTGCGTGCGCCTGTTGCCAGGGGTGATGGGCAAGCATGCCTCGGGAACCGAGGAAAGCTTCTCTGAGGGACTACTGGAATACCCTCAATACACCCGTCCGCAGGAGTTCGAGGGCCGCCAGATCCCTGAAATCCTGATTTCCGGTGATCACGCGAAGGTCGCGGCCTGGCGGCTGGCCCAATCCGAGGCCCTGACGGCAGCCCGGCGGCCCGATCTGTGGGCCCGGAAGGCCGGCCAAAAAACCGCTCCGCGCGGGACAAAAAACACGACAGACGGGTGACAAACCCTGCGCTTTGCCTTATACGGGCGGCCAAATCCGCACCCCGCGCAGGATAGATGGACGTTTGCGCAGCCCGCGAAGGCTGGGCGCGCCGCCGATGGAGATTTCAATGAACCTTATTCAGCAGCTCGAAAAAGAGCAGTTCGACAAGCTCGCCGCCACCAAGACCATCCCGGAATTCGGCCCCGGCGACACCGTCATCGTCAACGTAAAGGTGGTCGAAGGCGAGCGTACCCGCGTGCAGGCCTATGAAGGCGTTTGCATCGGTCGCTCCGGCCACGGCCTCAACGAGAGCTTCACCGTGCGCAAGATTTCGTACGGCGAGGGCGTCGAGCGCGTCTTCCCGGTGATGTCGCCGATGATCGACTCGATCAAGGTCGTGCGTCGCGGCAAGGTGCGTCGCGCCAAGCTGTATTACCTGCGCAACCTGCGCGGCAAGTCGGCCCGCATCGTCGAGAAGCAGGACCGCCAGACCGCCGTCGGCGAGTAACTCTTCCCTTCAGGGAATGTGGTCAAAAGCGCGGGGCCTGCCCCGCGCTTTTTCGTTGCGGCATACCTATCTGATGGACAGGCCCGCGTATCGACCGATTGTCGCGGGCGTAAGCCCTGTGTTAGAAATTTAGAATGGTTCCGGATCAAGCAAGCCAGCGCTACCCAAGTCAGAGCTGCCAGCGCGTCGTGATCGACGATCGCTCGCGGCTGCCCGGCCGCTTCTTCGGGCGCTTTGCCACGTCGGCGACATCAGAGCTTAGACCCGCAGCGTAACGCTGCCTGGACGCTCTCGCCTGCCGGCGCGGCCTGCCCGCGCTCGCCGCCATTCACCACCGAATTTCTTCTGGAGCTGAAGCTCATGTCCAAACCGACCACGCTGTACGACAAGATCTGGAACGACCACCTGGTCCACGAGGCCGAAGACGGCACCAGCCTGATCTATATCGATCGCCACCTGGTGCACGAGGTGACCTCGCCGCAGGCGTTCGAAGGCCTGCGCGCGACCGGCCGCAAGGTGCACGCGCCCGAGAAGACCCTCGCCGTCGTCGACCACAACGTGCCGACCACCGATCGCACCAAGCCCAACCCCGACCCCGAGAGCATCGAGCAGATCAAGGCGCTCGCCGAGAACGCCAAGGAGTTCGGCATCGAGTATTACAACGAGTTCGACAAGCGCCAGGGCATCGTCCACGTCATCGGCCCGGAGCAGGGCTTTACGCTGCCCGGCACCACCATCGTCTGCGGTGACAGCCACACCTCGACCCACGGCGCGTTCGGCGCACTCGCGCACGGCATCGGCACGTCGGAAGTCGAGCACGTGCTGGCGACGCAGACGCTGATCCAGAAGAAGGCCAAGAACATGCGCGCGATCGTCGACGGCAAATTGCCCGACGGCGTGACCGGCAAGGACATCATCCTGGCGATCATCGGCGAGATCGGCACCGCCGGCGGCACCGGCTATGTGCTGGAATATGCCGGCGAGGCGATCCGTGCGCTCTCGATGGAAGGCCGCATGACGGTCTGCAACATGTCGATCGAAGGCGGCGCCCGCGCCGGCCTGGTTGCGCCCGACCAGAAGGCGTTCGACTTCCTGCGCGACCGCCCGAAGGCGCCGAAGGGCGCGGCCTGGGATGCCGCGATGCGCTATTGGGAGACGCTGCGCTCCGACGAGGACGCGCATTTCGATCACGAGCTGCGGCTGGACGCTGCCAAGCTGCCGCCGATCGTCACCTGGGGCACCAGCCCGGAGGACGTGATCTCGGTGACCGGCTTCGTGCCCGATCCCGACAAGATCGCGGACGAGGCCAAGCGGCTCTCCAAGCACCGCGCGCTGAAATATATGGGCTTGAGCGCCGGCACCAAGATCACCGACATCAAGCTCGACCGCGTCTTCATCGGCTCCTGCACCAACGGCCGCATCGAGGACCTGCGGGCCGCGGCGAAGATCGCCGAGGGCAAGACCGTCAACGCCAACGTCAACGCGATGATCGTGCCGGGCTCGGGCATCGTGAAGGAGCAGGCGGAAGCCGAAGGCCTCGACAAGATCTTCATCGCGGCAGGCTTCGAATGGCGCGAGCCGGGTTGCTCGATGTGCTTGGCGATGAACCCGGACAAGCTGAAGCCGGAAGAGCGCTGTGCCTCGACCTCGAACCGCAACTTCGAGGGCCGCCAGGGCTTCAAGGGCCGCACCCATCTGGTGTCACCCGCGATGGCTGCGGCCGCCGCGATCGCCGGCCACTTCGTCGACGTCCGCGACTGGCGGTAAGGCAAGCGCGGGAGCTTCGGTTCTGACCCGATCAGAACCGAAGCCCGATTCTCTTCTTTGACGCGTTTTCTTCACGCGAACCGGACTCCACTTCGCTCGAAAACGCTATGGCTTGTCTCAAGCTCGAGCCGTTGTGGAAACGGCTCGTTAACATGACGTACGCACACTGCCTCCTTGCGAAACCAAGTCTTCGCAAGGAGTGCGTGCCGTGGCGGACAAACCCGAATTCGTCGACATGATCAGTGAGGCGACGCGGCAGAAGCGCCGTCGCGCCGCACCACGTATCATCGATCCGCTGCCCGAGGTGAAGGAAACCTCGCGCCTCAGCCACTGGCCGCCGGAGCGCTGGACGCAATGGCGGATGGAAAACCTGACGCCGTGGAAGATAAAGTCCTGGAAGCTGAAGGACTGGGACTAGACTGAAAAACGGGCGCCGTGAGGCGCCCGCTGTCATTTCAGCCCTCACCAATAGACCCGACACGGCCGCCAGTGGTGACGATGGAAGCCGCCGGCGCGATAGCCGACGTGGAATGTCGGCGACGATCGCAACGCCGCCAGTTGCATCACCAGAACGGGCCGAACCCGAAGCCAAAGGTGAACGGCGCCGGCACGGCGTATGGATACGGCCGATAGTAATAAGGCCGCCCGTAATAATAGGAGCCGTACGGCCGGTAATAGGAATAGGGCTGGTAGTACGGCCGGTGATAGGGCCGGTAGCCGCGGTGATAATGGTGACGATGGTAGTGGCGATGATGGCGCTGCGCGCTGAAGTCGGTCGCCTTGCCCGCCGCTTGCTGTTGTGCCGCGACCTGCGGCTTGGCTGACGCCACGGCACTTGCCGATGCCGGCGCCGTCAGCGCCAATGCACAAGCGACCGCGGCAACACCGATCCATCTCATCATGATCAACTCCTGTAGATTGCGATTGATGTCATCTCGGGCGCGCGAATCTGCCGGTTTGATGGCTGGAGCGACAACAGGCCCGCTGCTCACGGGCCTGTGTCTCAACTGCGCTGATACGCCGCGCGATCAGCGGCGCCAGTGGCCTCGATGGCCCCAGCCACGATGGTGTCCACGATCCCAACCATGGTGATGTCCGCGACCCCAGCCACGGTGATGTCCATGGCCCCAGCGTACCTGGGTGGTCGTCTGGTTCGCGTTGTCCTGAACCGCTGCGGCAGTGCCCGGCGTCGCAAGCGACATCGCGCTCGCGCGCTCGGCCGGCACCGCCACAACCAGCACGGCGCCGACGGCCGCGAGCCCCAGAACTTTCATCACCTTCATGAGTTTTCTCCTTGATCCCCTGATGTCACGCCTTGCAACGACGACTCGAGCTTCTTGCCTTGACGCGCTTTCTTCATGCGAACCGGAATCCGCTTCGCTCGAAAGCGCCATGACATGCGAATCGACCCCCGTTGCCGCGACGCAGATCGCAAGCCAAATGCGGGCGACGTGAATGGGATGTGAATGACTGCGCCACTTGGGTGAATGCCGCTGGCGCGCGCAGGTTCCGGCACAGCCGCTGGAATTTTCATGTCCGTGCGTAAAACCGGAATAGACGATGGTCGTATGTTGTAAGGAGCCTCGCACAGGAGATCGCCAATGACACAACATGGCTCGCGCAAATGGTCCACGCTCGCCGCGGCAGTGCTCGCTGGTTCCATGATTTCAATTGATGTCGCGCTGTCCTCGCAAGGACCGGGCGGCGGCAGGGGAACGGCGAGCCATCTCACGCAAATGCTGATGGCGCTCGCGGTCTATGGAACGACAGGAGCGGTCGTCGCGGCTGGACTGATCGGCGCTGTGCGCCAGCGTCACCTCTAGCTGCCGCGCTGCTCGAAGACGAGCTAGCCCGGGCGCCAGAAGCAGTTCATGCGCGGCGTGATCACGGTGCCGCTCGGCCGGTGCTCCTGAACATAGGTCGCGGTGCAATCGCGCACGGCGTTCGGACCGGGATTGTAGCGCGGGATGACATCCGGTTCCCAATGATCGGGGCGCGACCGGTAAATCGGCACGCGCCTCAGCCGGCGGTGCTCGACGACACGCTCGCGCACGACCGGCGCCGGCTCACCGATGCGCGCTTCGGCCGCCGCGCTCTGTGCCCGCGCCTCTCCCGCCGGGAGCGAGAGCCCGACTGCCACCGCCAACAGCGTTGCCGTCACGATCCGTTTCATCACGCCACCCAAGCCCCATTCTTGAGCCCCAATCTTGGGCCGCACGGTCTCCCATTGCACCGCCAAGGTCAACTGCGCTGGCGCCGGCTGAGGCACTCGCGCTAAAGGAGTGTCATGTGGACCACAGAAAAAGCCCCCTCGCTCGCCGAGATGGAGGCCGTGGCGCACGAGATCTTCGAGCGCCTGCCTCCAACGTTCCGGGCCCTCTGCGAGGGCCTGATCATCCGTGTCGACGACTTCCCGACCGACGAGGTGCTCGACGAGATGCAGGCCGAGAGCGAGTTCGACCTGCTCGGCCTGTTTCACGGCATCGGCCTGCCGCAGCAGAGCCATGGCGACGTGGCCCGCCTCCCCAACCTCATCTGGCTCTACCGACGGCCGATCCTGGACTACTGGGCGGAGCACGACGAGACCCTCGGCCACATCGTCCGCCACGTGTTGATCCATGAAATCGGGCACCATTTCGGCCTCTCCGACGCCGATATGGAGGCGATTGAGGCCGATGCGGGCTAGCTGTGCAGAAATGGCCCTTTTACCGGTGTCACATTCGAGATAGATATCCAGCCCCTACCCCCACTTTTTGGCCCGGGAAGAGCACCGATGGACAAGTTCACCACGCTGGAAGGCGTCGCGGCACCGCTGAAGATCATCAATGTCGACACCGACATGATCATTCCGAAGCAGTACCTCAAGACCATCAAGCGCACCGGCCTTGGCAAGGGGCTTTTCTCCGAGCAGCGCTACAAGGATGACGGCAGCGAGAACCCGGATTTCGTCCTCAACCAGTCCGCCTATCGCAATGCGAAGGTGCTGGTCGCCGGCGACAATTTCGGCTGCGGCTCGAGCCGCGAGCACGCGCCCTGGGCGCTGCTCGACTTCGGCATCCGCTGCGTGATCTCGACCTCGTTCGGCGACATCTTCTACAACAACTGCTTCAAGAACGGCATCCTGCCGATCCGCGTGTCGCAGGAAGACCTCGACAAGCTGTTCGACGATGCCGAGCGCGGCGCCAATGCGACGCTGACCATCGATCTCCCCAACCAGGAGATCCGTGGTCCCGACGGCGGCACGGTGAAGTTCGAGATCGACCCGTTCCGCAAGCACTGCCTGATCAACGGCCTCGACGATATCGGCCTGACGATGGAGAAGAAGTCGTCGATCGACAGCTATGAAGCCAGGCTCAAGGAACGCGCCTGGGCCTGAGGCGCATCCGTTCGTCGCGCCCCGGTGCCTTCAGGCGCCGGGGCTTTTCTTTGCGAGATTGTCTCCTCACGAACCTGCTGATGGCTGACGCCCATGCTGCCTGACATCGTCACCTTCTGGCATGGATCGATGGACGCGCTGCGCCGGACCTGTCTGCGCTCGCAGCTGGCCGCCGGGCACAAGGTCACCGTCTACAGTTTCGATCCAATTCCCGGCCTGCCGGATGGCATCGGCAACGCCGAGGCCGAGGCCGTGCTGCCGCATTCGTTCTCGGAGCGGCTGCGCCCGGCCGAGCGCGACGGATCATGGCGCGACTGGACCATCCTGCAGTTCAGCGACTTCTTCCGCATGCGGCTGATGGCGCAGCGCGCCGGGCTCTGGCTCGACGCCGATGTGCTGCTCTTGAAGGGTGTCGAGATCGATCCGGCAAAGCCCTATTTTGCCTGGGAGCGGCCGCGGCAGCTCGGCAACTCCGTGCTGTATCTGCCGCACAACGATCCGATCGTACGCGCATTCGAAGCGCTGATGCAGCAGGACGAGCTCACGCCGGACTGGCTGGCGCTGCGCCACCGCCTGACCTTCGCGATGCGCAAGCTGCGCGGCAAATCCAATCGCCTCTCCGACATCCGCGTCGCGATCTTTGGCCCCGCCGCGCTGACCGCGCTCGCACGCCGCGAAGGCGAGTTACAGCACGCGCTGCCGAAGCGCTCGTTCTATGCGGTGCATGCCGAACCAAGACTGTTCTTCGAGCCGTCGGATATTTCGCGCTACCTGAACGATCCCGCAATCATCGGCCTGCACATCTCGCCGAAAGGACGCGGCAAGGAGGCGCCGATCCCCGGCAGCCTCTATGCGTGGGCGGCGGAGCGCTTCGGCCAAGCCTGAGCGGATTTGATCTGCCGCAAGGCGAGATCGCGCAGAAGGTTTCAGATAGGCGGCCACTCTTTATCGGAGGTGCGCATGACCACAGAAGCCCAGTACCCCGTCGTTGAATATCTGATCGATCTGTTCAGCAACTGGCTGAAGCATCAGCGCGAGCTCGGCGAACTGCGCGAACTGGACGACGCAAGCTTCAGCCAGATTGCGAGCGACTTGCGGATCAGCCCCGAGGACCTCATGGCGCTGGCGCGCCAGGGTCCGCACAGTGCGGACCAACTGCCCATGCTGCTCGAGGCGCTCGGGATCGATCGGGAGAAGCTGGCGCGCGCCGAGACACTGGTGCTGCGCGACATGGAGCGAGTCTGCAGCCTGTGCGGCCACAAGCGGCAGTGCGACCATGATCTCGCTGCCGGCACCTCCGGTGCGTGCTATCAGCAATACTGTCCGAACGCCCCCACGATCGAAGCGCTGGGTGAGGCTGTACGCCACGGCAGATCACCGTCTTGAAGGTAAATCGATGCTGAATCAGCACGCCGTCTGGCGTCACGCATTGCTGATCCTGCTGGTCGGGATGGCGGCGCTCCTGCTGCTGCGCCTGCATCAGGCCAACGGCGCGGAACAGCCTTCGGATAGCATCACGGCCGGGCATCGGCTGGCGGAAGCCTGGTGCATGGAGTGTCATCTCGTCGGCCCGCTCGCGACGGGCGCGAAGAAAGTCCCGCCGGACTTCGCCGCCGTCGCCAACCGGCCTTCAACCACCGTGCTTTGGCTGAAGGTATTCCTGAAAACGAGTCATCCGACGATGCCTAACATCATCATCGGGCCAGGCGAGGCCGACGATCTCGCGAATTACATCATGAGCCTGAAGCGGGACTAGCGCTCGCCGCAGGATCGACGGTCGTCACGACCGCATCGCGGCGATCGCATCCGCGATTGCGATCGTGCGCTTGGCCATCTCGGCATGCAGGCGCTCGACCATGCGGCCGTCGAGCTGGATCGCACCGCGCGCGGCGTTCTCCGGCTGCTCGAACGCGGCGATGATCTTGCGGGCCTCGGCGACCTCGGCCTCAGGCGGCGTGAAGATCGCGTTGCAGGCATCGATATGGCTCGGATGGATCAGCGTCTTGCCGTCGAAGCCGAGATCGCGGCCCTGCGCGCATTCCTCGGCGAAGCCGTCGATATTGCTGATATCGCCATAGGGACCGTCGAGGATTTCGAGCCCGTGCGCGCGGGTCGCCAGGATGCAATGCGTGATCATCGGGATCATCGCCGCGCGGCCCGGCTTCATCCGGATCCGGGTTTCGCGCGCGATGTCGTTCGGCCCGAACACGAAGCCGGCGAGCCGGATTTCGGAATCCTTCGATGCCGCGGCAAGCTTGTCGGCGTCAAGCACGGCACGCGCGGTCTCGATCATGGCCCAGACCCGGATCGAGACGTCAGCGCCGCGCAGCCGGTCGGCGACAGCTTTCAAATCCTCGACGGTGGAGATCTTGGGAACCAGGATCCCGTCCGGCTGCGCCTTGCCGGCCATACCGATGTCGTCGACCCACCACGGGCTGTCGAGCGCGTTGATACGGATCAGGACCTCGCGCTTGCCAAAACCCTTGGCGGCGACCGCCTTGGCGATCTGCTCGCGGGCCACCGCCTTGGCGTCGGGGGCAACGGAATCCTCGAGGTCGAGGATGATGCCGTCCGCCGCCAGCGTGCGGGCCTTCTCCAGCGCCCGTGCATTCGATCCCGGCATGAACAACAGGCTGCGGCGCGGACGGGTCATCGGCATTCTCCAGGGGGCTCCGGGTCCGCCACTGTCCATTGTTTGGGCATTCGGCGGAACCATCGTTCAATGCTGCCGTATCATCTCAGGCGGCACGCCGAAAGTCTTGTTCCCGTCACCAGCATGTGGTTAGCCAGAGGCCATGAAATTCTTTCCGAAGCAGTTGATCGACGGCTACCGGACGTTCGCGACCCAGCGGTTGCCGACTGAACAGTCGCGATACCGGGACCTGTCGGAGCGCGGCCAGTTCCCCGAGACCATGGTGATCGGCTGCTGCGATTCCCGCGTCTCGCCGGAAGTGATCTTCGATGCCGGACCCGGCGAATTGTTCGTGGTCCGCAACATCGCCAATCTGGTTCCGGTCTATCAGCCCGACAGCAATGCCCACGGCGTCTCGGCCGCGCTCGAATATGCCGTGACCGTGCTGAAGGTGAAGAACATCGTGGTGCTGGGCCACGCCCAGTGCGGCGGCATCCGCGCCTTCATCGACAAGATCAAGCCGCTGACGCCCGGCGACTTCATCGGCAAATGGATGCAGATGTTCATCAAGCCGGGCGAGGTGGTCGAGCAGCGCGACCATGAGAGCATGCAGGACTTCGTCACCCGCATCGAGAAGGCCGCGGTATTCCGCTCGCTGGAAAACCTGATGACCTTCCCGTTTGTCCGCGAGCGCGTCGAAAGCGGCGAGATGCAGCTGCATGGCGCCTATTTCGGCGTCGCCGAGGGCTCGCTGTTCGTGCTCGACCGGGTCGCCAAGGAATTCATCAGCGTTGCCGATGCCGTGAAGGCCGGCGCGTAGCTGCGCGCGATCGGCTACTCATCACCGTGATAGCCGCCCCAGCGATCCGACAGCGCGAGCAGCAGCGCTGAGATCACGAACACCAGGTGCACCGCGACGAGCCAGGTCATCCGCGTCGCGTCGAACGCGGCATCGATGTTCAGGAACGCTTCCAGCACATGGATCGCGGAGATCGCGACGATCGACGCCAGCAGCTTCTGCTTCAGCCCGGCAAAATCGATTTTGGTGATCCAGATCGGCCAGTTCGGATTGCCCGACGTGTCGATGCGCGAGACGAAGTTCTCGTAGCCTGAAAACACCACGATCAGAATGAGGTTGGCGACCAGCGTGACGTCGATCAGCGCCAGCGCATCGAGGATGACTTCCGTCGATTTGTAGCCGGACGCATGCAGGACGAATTCCCAGAGCATGCGCGCGAATTTCAGCAGCAGCACGGCAAGCGCCACCACCAGGCCGACATAGAACGGCGCCATCAGCCAGCGGCTGTTGAACAGCACATATTCGAAGCCGCGCATGATGCGAGGCGTCGGAGGGCTCGATGGGGTGGGAGCCAACTGTTCCGACATGGTTGCGCCCCCCGTTGGTCCCCGTCCTTTAGGCCGCTTTCTGCTTCGCGGTGATCAGCTTGCGGTTGATCAGGACTTCCGCGATCTGGATCGCATTCAGCGCCGCGCCCTTGCGCAGATTGTCCGACACGCACCAGAACGACAGGCCGTTCTCCACGGTCGCATCCTCGCGGATGCGGCTGATATAGGTCGCATCCTCGCCGGCGGCCTCGTAGGGCGTGACGTAGCCGCCCGGCTCGTGCTTGTCGATCACGAGGCAGCCCGGCGCGTTGCGCAGGATGTTGCGTGCCTCGTCCGCCGTGATCGGGTTGGCGAACTCGACGTTGACGGCCTCGGAGTGGCTGACGAACACCGGCACGCGCACGCAGGTCGCGGTCAGCTTGATCTTCGGATCGAGGATCTTCTTGGTCTCCGCCATCATCTTCCACTCTTCCTTGGTGAAGCCGTCTTCCATGAAGACGTCGATCTGCGGAATGATGTTGAAGGCGATGCGCTTGGGAAACTTCTTATTGACCAGCTCGTCATTGGTGTAGACGGCCTTGGTCTGCGAGAACAATTCGTCCATCGCATCCTTGCCGGCGCCCGACACCGATTGATAGGTCGCGACCACGACGCGCGTGATCGTCGCCTTGTCGTGCAGCGGCTTCAGGGCGACGACGAGCTGCGCGGTCGAGCAGTTCGGGTTGGCGATGATGTTCTTCTTGGTGAAGCCAGCGGCTGCATCCGCGTTCACCTCTGGCACGATCAGCGGCACGTCCGGATCCATGCGCCAGGCCGAGGAATTATCGATCACGACCGCGCCGGCGGCGCCGATCTTGGGCGACCATTCCTTGGAGACCGAGCCGCCGGCCGACATCAGGCAGATGTCGATGTCGGAGAAGTCATAGTGCTCGAGCGCCTTCACCTTCAGGGTGCGGTCGCCATAGGAGACCTCGATGCCGACGCTGCGGCGCGAGGCCAGCACGACGACCTCGTCGGCGGGGAATTTGCGCTCGTCGAGAATGTTGAGCATTTCGCGCCCGACATTGCCGGTCGCTCCGACCACCGCGACTTTGTAACCCATCGTTCACTCTCCGACGAAAAATGCCCGTTTCCCCGTAACTCAAGGAAAGGGAAGAGGCAGCGCTTCTATGCGAGAAACCCTGTCAAGACAACGTTGCGCAAGCTTTTGAGCGTTTTGATGCGTTTATTTCGGGCCGATCCGGCCCCGCCCCATCATACGAGGAATCTGTCCGCGCTGACGAGCTTCGTCGATGAGGTCTACGCCACGCTCTCCGGGCTGTTCGCCTATGCCGCCGTGCTCGCGCTGTTCGCCGCCCTCGGCAGTTATCTATGGAAGCAACTGCCGGAGGCAACGGCGACGCCGGTCCCCGCCGCCGCAGGCTGGAGCCTGGCTGGCCGGCAGGCGCCTGCCTTCGCCGTGAGCAGGCTCGATCCGCGAGATAAAACAGAGACTTACGAAATCTTCCGGCATCCCGAGGGCGGCCGCAAGGACATCTTCCGCTGGACCGATGCCAACGGCGCACCGGCGGCCGAGCTGGAAATCTACCGCCCCGGCGGCGAGGCCATGGGATCCGCGGTTACCGAGATTGCCGGGCGGCTCGACCCGGGCGGCGTCCGCGACCTCGAGGCCGCCGGCATCGTCGACAGCAAGTTCGGCAGCGTCGCCCTGCTGCGTCCGGCGCGGCCGGACGGCAGCCGCGCCTGCCTCGGCTTCCTCAAGCAGGCCGATGCACCTGATTTGCGCATCTCGGGCTGGACCTGCCAGGGCGCCAGCCTGCCGGCCCAGCGCGCTGCGATCATTTGCATGCTGAACCGCCTGACCCTGCTGGCCGCGGGCAACGACCCAAGGCTCGCCGCGCTGTTCGCGCATGCCGAGCTGCGCCGCACCGACTGCGTTACCTCCGGCCCGCCTGCCCTGTCGGCCGACTGGGTGATAGGCAGCGAGAACCCGCTTCTGCGCGGCGCGCTTTGATGGCGAGACCGTGGCAACGTACTGGTTTTCATGAAACTTTTGCGCTTGGACACGCATTATCTCTGATGGTGTGGCGCAATTGACCTAGTGACGGCCTCCCACCATGGCTACAATGTGTTCCGAGTGATTTTGGCTGATGCGCCAGCCCCCAATGGGGGCCGTAATGACGAGGATGCGATGACCTTGAAATTCCCTGCCGCGAACAAGCTCGTGGTGTTGCTTGCCGCGGCTGCCGTCACCGCAACCGCGTTTGGCATGACCGCGGCCAGCGCGCAGCAGACCCCGAGCAAGCGCAAGCAGCAAGAGCAGTATGACCGTGACGGCCGCCGCTATTACGGCGCGCAGGGTCCGAACCGGGTCTATCAGCAGGGGCCGCGCACCCGGGTTTACGTCACCACGCGCTCCTGGCTCGACGCCGGCACCGAAGTGCTGCCCGGCGACCGCAAGTTCAACGACTACGCCTATCCGCCGGACGTCGGCTACCCGTCGTTCGCGCGCGAGAACAACAACCGTCCGATCGACCGCCAGCCGCTCAGCCCGCCGGCCGACCTCGGCGGCTATCCGCGGAATTTCCCGCTGTACTGAATTTCGGCTGATAGCCGATAAGAAAATGCCCGGCTCCGGCCGGGCATTTTTGTTTTGGGCTTCGTCATTCCGGGGCGAGCCGTTACGCGTGCAACTTCTGCAATTCGCTCAGGATTGCCTCGCCCATCTGCGCCGTGCTGACGGACGTGGTGCCCGCCGACTTGATGTCGGCGGTGCGCAATCCGCTGGCGAGCACGGCGGCGATCGCGGCATCGACCTTGTCGGCGAGATCGCCCATGCCGAAGGAATAGCGCAGCGCCATGCCGAACGAGGCGATCATCGCGATCGGATTGGCAAGGCCCTTGCCGGCAATGTCAGGCGCCGAGCCGTGCACAGGCTCGTACAATGCCTTGCGCTCCTTGGTCTTGGCGTCCTCCTTGCCGAGCGAGGCCGACGGCAGCAGGCCGAGCGAGCCCGTGAGCATCGCGGCGATATCGGACAGCATGTCGCCGAACAGATTGTCAGTCACGATGACGTCGAACTGCTTCGGCGTCTTGACGAGGTTCATGCCGCCGGAATCGGCGAGCTGATGCTCCAGCGTGACGTCCTTGTACTCGCGCGCATGGAGCTGGGTCATGACCTCGTTCCAGAGCACGCCGGACTTCATGACGTTGCGCTTTTCCATCGACGTCACCTTGTTCTTGCGCTTGCGCGCCAGCTCGAAGGCGACGCGGCCGATCCGCTCGATCTCGAAGGTGTCGTAGACCTGGGTGTCGATCGCGCGCTTCTGGCCATTGCCGAGATCGGTGATGGTCTTCGGCTCGCCGAAATAGACGCCGCCGGTAAGCTCGCGCACGATCATGATGTCGAGACCCTCGACCACCTCGCGCTTCAGGCTCGAAGCATCCGCCAGCGCCGGATAGCACACCGCCGGACGCAGGTTGGCGAACAGGCCAAGATCCTTGCGCAGCCGCAGCAGGCCGGCCTCGGGGCGCACCTCGTAGGGCACGCTGTCCCACTTCGGACCGCCGACCGCGCCGAAGATCACGGCGTCGGCCGCATTGGCCTTGGCCATGTCGGCTTCCGAGATCGACACCTTGTGCGCGTCATAGGCCGAGCCGCCGACCAGGCCCTGCTCGGTCTCGAATTTCGCGATGCCCTGCGCGTTCAGCCAGTCGATCAGGCGCTGCACCTCGGCCATCACTTCGGGGCCGATGCCGTCGCCGGGGAGAAGCAGCAGTTTATGGGTCGCCATGGTCGTTACCTCGCTCAATCGGGCATGCCCGCCATCATTCCGCGCGAGTGCTAAAACGCCCCGCACCGATTGGCAAGGCACCCCGGACAGGGCCAAAATGACCCGCAAAGAGCCAACCGCGCCCCAAGAGAAGCCAACAAGACGGACCTCATGACCGCAGCCATTATCTGCGCCTTCGCCTCGGCCATTTTCCTCGGCGCCGGCGTCGTGCTGGCGCAGCTTGGCCTGCGTACCGTCGAACCGCTGTCGGGCGCAGCGATCAGCGTGCCATCCTTCACCCTGCTATTCCTCATGCTGTCGCCGCTGATCCTGCATGGCGAGCCGATGGTCTGGCGCGGCCTGCCGATCTTCATGGCGATCGGCCTGTTCTTCCCGGCCTCGCTGACGCTCCTCACCTTCGCCTCGAACCGGGCGCTTGGACCTGTCATCACCTCGACATTGGGCAATCTGGCGCCGCTGCTTGCGGTCGCCGCCGCCGTGGTGCTGCTGCACGAGCCGCTCGCACCGCAACAGCTGATCGGGCTCGTGGTCGCGGTGGCCGGTGCCGCGATCATTACCGTGACCCGGCCGCGCGATCTCGGTCATTGGCGCAGCTGGGCCCTGCTGCTGCCGCTCGCCAGCGCGCTGGTGCGCGGCATCGTGCCGCCGATTGCCAAGCTCGGGCTGGCGATCTGGCCGAGCCCGCTATGGGCCTGCCTGGTTGGCTACATCATGTCCTCGCTGGTGGTGCTGACGGTGCAGCGCGTCCGCAAGGGCAGTTTCATGGTGCAGGCGCCGCGTGACGGCCGGTTCTGGTTTGCATTGACCGGAATCAGCAACGGGCTCAGTGCGCTCAGCCTGTTCGCCGCGGTCCGCAACGACCCGATCACGCTGGTGGCGCCGCTCGCTGCGATCTACCCGCTGGTGACCGTGGCGCTGAGCGCCGTCATGCTCAAGCATGTCGAGATCACCGCGCGGATCGTCGCCGGAACCCTGCTGACCGTGATCGGCGTCGCGCTGGTCCTGATCGCCTGATTGCCCGATCCGCAAGGCAGTGTTGCCGCCCACGGCGCTGGGCAGGACCGGCGCGGCCTGCCACAATGTCGATATTGCCGGAGTGAATTGTGAGAGCCCCCTCCCCAGCCTACCCGCATCCCGCGCGGCTGATCCTGATTTTGTCGCTCGCACCGACGGTCGGTCTCGGCATCGGCCGCTTCGCCTATTCGCTTGTTCTGCCCGACATGCGCGAGCAGCTGGCCTGGTCGTATTCGGCCGCCGGCTTCATGAACACGATCAATGCCGCCGGCTACCTGGTCGGCGCGCTGTTCGCCTCGCGCCTGATCCGGCGCTTCGGGCTGGCCGCGTCGGTGCGCTGGTCGACGCTGGCCTGCGTGCTCTCGCTGGCGCTGTGCGCCATATCAGGCAATTTCGCAGTGCTGAGCTTCGCCCGCCTGCTGGCCGGCTTCGCCGCCGCGTTCGGCTTCGTCGGCGGCGGCGCGCTCGCAGCAACCATCGCGCAATCACGGCCGGAGCGCGCGAATTTCCTGCTCAGCCTGTTCTATGCCGGGCCGGGCGTCGGCATCCTGGCATCCGGCCTGATCGCGCCGTTCGTGTTGCAGGGCTTTGGCGCCGGCTCATGGTGGATCGTGTGGTGGGCGATGACCTTGCTCTCCGCGATCATGATCGTGCCGCTGATGTTGGCGCCACTCCACGCCAATGCGATCGCCGGCGGCATCGTGCGTACCAAATTCGCCATCGCGCCGGTCCTGATCTACCTCACCGCCTACTTCCTGTTCGGCGCCGGCTACATCGCCTACATGACCTTCATGATCGCCTATGTCCGCGACGGCGGCGGTGGCGCAGCCGCACAGAGCGCGTTCTGGAGCCTGATCGGCATCAGCGCGTTCGTGACGCCATGGGTCTGGCGGCGCGTGCTGGCGCTCGACCGCGGCGGGCTCGCGACCACCATCATCCTCGGTGTCAACGCGCTCGGCGCGGCGCTGCCGATCTTCGGCCATTCGCCTCTGCTGCTCGCGATCTCGGCGCTGGTGTTCGGCGTCGCGTTCTTCGCCGTGGTCGGCTCGACCACCGCCTTCGTGCGCCTCAACTACCCACCGGAAGCCTGGCCGACCGCAATCGCGGCGATGACCATCGCCTTCGGCATCGGCCAGACGCTCGGCCCGATCGTAGTCGGCGCCATCACCGACGCGGTCGGCAGCCTGTCGTTTGCACTGAACGTCTCGGCCGCGATGCTGGCGTTGGGGGCGGTGCTGTCGGCGTTTCAGAAGAAATTGGACGTCGGAGGAACTGCGCGTGAGCGTCACGAATGAAGAGACCGGCCGTTTAGTCCGGAAAATCTGGTGGTCATCCTTGGATGAGATCGGGAATCTCGATCTCCAGCGACGGACGTGGCTCGATCCCAACAACAAGAACCCGCACTGGTCGTATGTCGAGTTCGTCTGCTCATATCCTGATACGGATGAATTAGAAGCAGGTCAGAAAAAGGGCTGGCTATCGCCCGCCGAGGCGACAATCCTAATCGAATTCGGCAAGACGCTTGCCGCCCACAAATCTCCAGCTGGAAATGATTACGACAACGCGGCCATCCTCGATGACCCCGCATGGCATGATGTCGTTCGATCTGCACAACAGGCCCTGCAGAAATTGACCAAGCTCCCTCGGCATCGATAGCGCGTGAGGCTTTCAAGGAGCGACATCAGTTCCCACTGAACGAGTTGTAGCCCTGGTCTTCCCAGTAGCCGCCCTTGTAGTCGTTGGTGACTTCCATCGAGAGCACGTATTTCGGGTTCTTGAAGCCGAGCTTGGTCGGCACCCTGATCTTCATCGGGAAGCCGTAGGCGCGCGGCAGGATCTGGTCGGCGAATTTGAACGTCATCTGGGTCTGCGGATGCAGCGCGGTACGCATGTCCAAAGGTGAATTATAGCCGTCCTTGTCGGCGCACTGGAACCAGACATATTTGGCGCGCGTGTCGGCACCGACCAGCTTGAGGAAATCGCGCAGCGGCGTGCCGGTCCAGCTGCCGATCGCGCTCCAGCCTTCGACGCAGATGTGGCGCGTCACCTGCTTCTCCTGCGGCAGCTTGTACAATTCGTCGAGCGTCCACGACTTCTTGTTCTCGACCAGCCCGCGCACCTCGAGCTTCCAGTCCGCGCCTGCGATCTCGGGCGCATCGTCGAGATCGTAATAGGCGTTGAACGGAAACGGCTTGGTGATCATGCTCTCGGGGAAGGTCGGGGCCAGCGCATCCGGATTGAACATCCAGGCCTGCACGGCGTCGTTGAACTTCGAGACCTTCTTCAGCAATTCCTCCGCCGACGACGAATCGACCACGTCGCAGCCGGTCAACAGCGTCAAGGCGCCGAGGCTGGTGCCGGCCGTGATGAAGCGGCGGCGCGTCAGCTCCGGCATCGTCTTCACTGCGTCGCGCACAAGCAGCTTCTTGTCGACGCCAGGGATCAGGAGTTTTCTGAGACGACGCATGGTGACCTCCCTCAGCGCCCGATGATCATGGCGCGCAGGCTCTTCGGCACCAGCAGCGCGAGCGCAACATGGATCACCAGGAAGGCGACGATCAGCGCCATGCAGGTGAAGTGGACATAGCGCGCGATGTCGTAGCCGCCGAACAGCGATACCAGCCAATGCAACTGCACCGGCTTCCACATCGACAAGCCGGACAGCACGATGACGACGCCGACGGTAATGATGCCGGCATAGAGCAGCTTCTGCACCGAATTGTACTTGCTGAGATCGTCATGCGAGAGCTTGAAGGTCAGCGCCGCCTTGGTGTCGGCAATCACGCCGCCAGGGGTGATCGGCAGCAGCTTCTTGCGGAAGCGGCCGGTGGCGAAGCCAAGCGCCAGATAGATCAGGCCGTTGACCATCAAAAGCCACATCGCCGCGAAATGCCAGAGCAGCGCGCCGCCGAGCCAGCCGCCGAGCGTGATGCTGTGCGAGAAGGTGAAGCCGAACAGCGGCGAGGCGTTGTAGATCTGCCAGCCGGACATGATCATCAGGATCATCGCGAACGCGTTGATCCAGTGCACCAGCCGCACCCAGACCGGCTGAATCACCTTCGCGGGCGCCGCGGTCTCTGCCTGGTGGTCACTGACGGCAAGGCTCGTCATGGAATGTCTCTGCTTATGGTCGTTACCGGCTTATACGCCGGGAACCGGCGGTCCGTTACGGGGTCGCGCATCATCAGTTCGATATATGCCAGTTCGCACGGTCACAAAAATGCGAGCCGGAGCGAGGCTCCGGCTCACTGTCTTGCAGGTCGGTCCAGGGACTAAATCGGGCCGCGGGGTGTTACGTCGCCGGCATCAGCACGGTGTCGACCACGTGGATCACGCCGTTCGACTGGTTGACATTGGAGATCGTCACCATCGAGGTGCCGCCCTTGGCATCGACGATCCAGACCTTGCCGTCCTGGTGCTTCACGGTCAGTTCCTCGCCTTCGGCGGTCTTCAGCTTCTTGCCGTCGGTGAGGTCGGAGGCTTCGAGCTTGCCGGGCACCACATGGTAGGTGAGGATCTTGGTCAGCGTCGTCTTGTTCTCGGGCTTGACCAAATTGTCGACGGTTCCGGCCGGCAGCTTGCCGAACGCGGCGTTGGTCGGCGCGAACACCGTGAACGGCCCCTTGCCTTCCAGCGTGCCAACCAGACCGGCGGCCTTCACCGCGGCGACGAGGGTGGTGTGGTCCTTCGAATTGACGGCGTTCTGAATGATGTTCTTCGATGGGAACATCGCGGCACCACCGACCATCACGGTCTTCTCCTCGGCGCGGACCGGCGCCACGACGGTGGCGGTGATCGCGAGCGCGCTGAAGGCGGCGGCGGCAAGATAGGCAATACGCTTCGACATGGTTCGTCTCCCGATGGGCAATCTGGCCGGCTCAGTTTCGCCGGCGATGAAGGGGCAACAACGGCGCGGGTTGGATGGTGTGTGCGTCGTCGTCGACCTGAGCTACGGCAGGTTTTCCGGGCGGTTTCCGGAAATAACTCTTTGTGATTCCTGAAACCGGGCGGGACGCGCTTCGTACATGCGGCGCTTTACGCAGCGCGCCCGCGCATTCCACTCAACGGAATGGACGCGTGCGCTGCCGCGAGCAATTCGCTTGCCGCTATGCTGCAATTGGTTCAGCCTGAGATTGCGGTGCGGCTTCGCCGCAGGCAGTCGTGGGGATGCCAATCATGAGCAGCATGACGGCGGACGGGTGCGCCGCGCCTGCGGTCAACGATGCCGACGGCGACGTCGGCCCGCTCGAGCAGAAGCATCTGCAATACGCCAACTACCGCGCCGTCGCCGGCAGCACCGAGCTGACGAAAACCCATTGGCACATCGCCACCGCCAACGCGCTCGGCTGGGGCTTCGACGGCATGGACGGCGTGATCTTCGCGCTGATCTCGCCGATGGTGATCGAGGAATTCCAGCTCAGCCTGCCGGAATACCGTTCAGGCATGCAGATCGCGCTGTTCGTCGGCATCGCCGGGCTCTATTTCTGGCCGTGGCTCGCCGACCGCTACGGCCGCCGCACGCTGCTCGCCGTCAACATCGCGCTGTTCTCGCTTCTGATGCCGGTCGCGGCGCTCTCGCCGACCTTTACGGTGTTCGTGATCGCGCGCTCGCTGTTGTTCTTCGCGCTCAACGGCGAATGGTCGCTCGGCTCGATGCTGGTGGCGGAGACCTGGCCGGCCCGCCTGCGCGGCCGCGTCATCAGCATCACGCGCTCGGCCTGGTGCATCGGCGCCACGCTTGCCGGCGCGATCACCGGCCTCGTCGCCGCCAATTTCGGCTGGCGTATCGCCGTGATGGTGCCCGGCGCGATCGCGCTGCTCGCGATCTATATCCGCTCCACCTGTCCGGAATCGCCCTATTGGGTGCGGTCGCAGGATCGCAAGCGGCGCATCTCGGAAACGCTGGCGCGCGGCGGCACGGTGGGCGCCGATGACAGCGCCTGGTTCGGCAAGGCCAAGTCAGTCGGCATCCGCCAGGTGTTCATGCCCGACGTGCTGCCTTCGACGCTCGTCGCGCTGTTCGTGGCCTGCGCCTCGACCTGCATCTACGGCACGGTCGGCGCCTGGATGCCGCTTTACCTCTCGACCGAGAAGCACTGGTCGACCGCCGAATACAGCCTGTTCTACGTGTTTTACGGACTGTGCGGCTTCCTCGGCCTGTGCCTGGTCGGCTGGCTGATCGACAAGGTCGGCCGCCGCCGCACCTTCATCATCACCCTGATCGAGGGCGCGATCTTCATGACGCTCTGGGTTTATTCCGAGGATCGCGTGCTGCTGTGGACGTTCGGACTTCTCTGGTGTCTCGGCTTCCTCGGCTTCTGGGGCCCGAGCACGACGCTGACCGCGGAGATCTTCCCGACCCGCATCCGCGGCGCCGCCAACGGCGTGGTCTGGGCGATCGCCTATTTCGTCGGCTTCGTGCTATTCCCGTTCGTCTCGATCGCGCTCCAGCAGCGCACCGGCTCGTTCGCGCTGGCGTTCCTCTGCATCCCCGTGCTGATGATCGCGATGGCGGTCGGCGTGTTCTTTTGCGTGCCGGAGCATACCGGCAAGGAGCTGAACGAGATCAGCGAGTGAGCATGTAGCCCGGATGGAGCAAAGCGAAATCCGGGCTACAAGGCTTGATCCGGGCTACGTAAGTCAACCTCCCCTTGAAAAGGGGAGGTCGCTTTGCTCGCACGCAGAGCAAAGCGGGTGGGGATCAGCTCTCTCCACCAGCAGTGTCGCCTGTGGCCGACCCCCATCCCGACCTTCCCCCTTGCAGGGGGAAGGAGGAGACCTAGTCCCGGTTCGCCGGCGTCTGAATGAATCCGCGGTTGTGGGTCGGGCTGATCAGGATCTCGTTCACGCAGACCCGCGCCGGCATGCTGGCGACGAAGGCGATGGTGCGGCCGCAATCTTCCGGCTGCAGCATCTTGGCCTGCTCGGCCTCGCTCGGCACCACCGGCCGCTGCTTCAGAATCGGGGTTGCGACCTCGCCCGGCGACAGGCAGCAGGCGCGCAGGCCGTTGACGCATTCGTCCATGTTGAAGGAATGGGTCAGCGCCAGCACCGCATGCTTGGTCGTGGTGTAGGCCGGACCCGGCATCTTCGAGACGTGGCGGCCGGCCCAGGAGGCGACGTTGATGATGCAGCCGTCCTGCTGCTTGCGCATCGTCGGCAGCACGGCGCGCATGCAATACAGCACGCCGTTGAGATTGACCTCGACCAGCTTGTCCCAGCCCTCCAGTTCCATGTCGGCCCAGCTGCGCTTCGGCACGTTGATGCCGGCGCTATTGACCAAAAGGTCGATGCGGCCGTGCTTGGCGACGATCGCCTCAGCTGCCTTGTTGACGGCGGTCTTGTTGCTGACATCGAGCGCGATCGCCTCGGCCTTGCCGCCCTTTTTCGCGATGTTGGCCACCACGCGGTCGAGCTCTTCCTTGCGACGGCCGGACACCACCACGGTCCAGCCGTCCGCAGCCAGGAATTCCGCCCCGGATTCGCCGATTCCAGTGCCGCCACCGGTGACCCAGGCCACGCGTTTCCCATTATTTGTCATGCAAACTGTCTCCGTTGCTTTCCGAAGGGCGTTTTTGCTAATCCAGCCGGACCTTTACCGGCGCTTTCGCCCCTCAGGGGATGTTGCATGAACACGACCACCAACGCCAACCTGTTTTCCCGCCTGTTCGACGGCCTCGACGACCCCAATCGGCTCGCGATCGAGCAGCTCGACGGCAGCCGCATCTCCTATGGCGATTTGATCGCGCGCGCGGGCCAGATGGCGAACGTGCTGGTGGAGCGCGGCGTCAAGCCGGGCGACCGCGTCGCGGCGCAGACCGAGAAGTCGGTTTCGGCGCTGGTGCTCTATCTCGCCACCGTGCGCGCCGGCGGCGTCTATCTGCCGCTCAACACCGCCTACACGCTGAACGAGCTCGAATACTTCATCACCGACGCCGAGCCGTCGCTGGTGGTCTGCGATCCGTCCAAGCTGGACGGCATCATGGCGATCGCCGCCAAGGTGGGGGCGAAGGTCGAAACGCTCGATTCCAGCGGCAAGGGCTCGCTGACCGAGACCGCCGACAAGGCGCCGAAGGACTTCGCCACGGTGCCGCGCGGCAATGACGACCTCGCCGCGATCCTCTACACGTCGGGCACCACCGGCCGCTCCAAGGGCGCGATGCTGTCGCACGACAATCTAGCGTCGAACTCCTACTCGCTGGTCGATTACTGGCGCTTCACCGACAAGGACGTGCTGATCCACGCGCTGCCGATCTATCACACCCACGGCCTGTTCGTGGCGAGCAACGTGACGCTGTTCTCGCGCGCCTCGATGATCTTTCTGCCGAAGTTCGATCCGGACGCGATCCTGAAGCTGATGGCCCGCGCCACCGTGATGATGGGCGTGCCGACCTTCTACACCCGCCTGTTGCAGAACCCCGGCCTGAACAAGGACGCCACCAAACACATGCGGCTGTTCATCTCGGGCTCCGCGCCGCTGCTCGCCGACACCCACCGCGAATGGTCCGCGCGCACCGGCCACGCCGTGCTCGAGCGCTACGGCATGACCGAAACCAACATGAACACGTCGAATCCCTATGACGGCGACCGCGTGCCCGGCGCGGTCGGCTTCCCGCTACCCGGCGTTTCGGTGCGGGTCACCGATCCCGAGACCGGCAAGGAGCTCGCGCGGGAGACCATCGGCATGATCGAGGTCAAGGGCCCGAACGTGTTCCAGGGCTATTGGCGGATGCCGGAGAAGACCAAAGCCGAATTCCGCGCCGACGGCTTCTTCATCACGGGCGACCTCGGCAAGATCGACGACAAGGGCTACGTCCACATCCTCGGCCGCGGCAAGGATCTCGTGATCTCCGGCGGCTTCAACGTCTACCCGAAGGAGATCGAGAGCGAGATCGACGCCATGCCCGGCGTGATCGAATCCGCCGTGATCGGCGTGCCGCATGCCGATTTCGGCGAAGGCGTCACCGCCGTCCTCGTCTGCAACAAGGGCGCCGATATCAGCGAGGCCTCGGTGCTGAAGGCGCTCGACGGGCGGCTCGCCAAATTCAAGATGCCCAAGCGCGTCTTCGTCGTCGACGAATTGCCGCGCAACGCGATGGGCAAGGTGCAGAAGAATATTCTGCGCGATACGTATAAGGATATCTACGCGAAGTAGCTCGGTGTCGCAGCCTGCCTGTCTTCTCCTTCTGCAAGGGGGAAGGTCGGGATGGGGGTCAGCCGCAGACCTGCTGCAAGCCGAGAGAGCAGATCCCCACCCGCTTTGCTCTGGCGAGCAAAGCGACCTCCCCTTTTCAAGGGGAGGTTATGCGCCGCCCAACAGACTGATCACGAACCGTCCGCCGACGATGAAGAGATAGGCCCCGAACGCCACCTCCAGCGCCCGCTTCGACAGCGCGTGCGCGACCTTGACGCCGAGCGGCGCGGTGACCAGCGTGGTCGGCATCACCAGCAGCGCTCCGATCAGCGAGACGTAGCCGAGCGCGAACGGCAGCTGCAGCGCCGTAACATCGGGAAAGCGCGCGGCGGCGGGCCAGCCGGCATAGACGTAGCCGAGCGCGCCGGGGATCGAGATCAGCACCGCGAGCGCTGACGACGTCGCGACCGCCTGATGGATCGGCCGGCCATAGAAAGTCATCAGCAAGTTGGCGAACAGGCCGCCGCCGATCCCCATCAGCGTCGACAGCAAGCCGACGAAGAAGCCGTAGACGCGCATCAGAAATCCCTTCGGCACGTCGTCGCCGAACTTCCAGGTCTCGCGCGCCAGCAGCAGCCGTGCCGCCGCCGACCAGGCCACCAGCACGAACACGATCTTGAACAGCGGCTCCGGCGCGAAGCGCGCGGTGACACTGCCGGCGGCGACGCCGATCACGATCGGCAGCCACCAGCGCTTCAGGATCTCCATATCGACCGCGCCGCGGCGATAGTGGGCGCGAAACGAGCTCAGCGAGGTCGGGATGATGATCGCGAGCGAGGTACCGATGCAGAGCGGCATCCGCACTTCGAGCGGCACGCCGGCGAGGCGAAAGCATTCGTAGAACACCGGCACCAGGATCGCGCCACCGCCGATGCCGAACAGGCCGGCGAGAAATCCGGACAGCGCGCCGACCGCGATCAGCAGCAGCGCAAGCTCGAGCAACTCCCTGGGATCGAGGCCGGCCATTGTCCTTTTCGTGCAGCATCAGGTTGGTGTCGCCAGAGCGGATGCTTCGGCGGCGTCTCGCGACTGTCGCTCGCGAGCAATAACCGCTTTTCAGGTTCGGGAGTATCGGTGCGACTGCGCAGGACCTCATGCAGATCTCGCGTGCGTCCTCCTATCGACGTACGAAGGCGAATCGCGAATTCCGCATATCCGGTCGGCTCTGAATGAATGGCCTGGAGACGTTGGTTGATGCGCTGCGGTATCGCGCCGGCATCGTCCGCATGCCGGCTCCGACATCTGCAGTCTGGCCGCGTCAGTGGCCGGTCGCGGCGTGCCGTTCGGCCGCAAGCCGCCAGCGACTCCAGTGCAACTGCGTTTCGCCCGTCACGCGGAGCGGCGCCTAAGATCAGGGCAACAGCCAATTATCCGGTGGAACAATGGGGCAAATCGACGCCTCACGCCCCCTCCGCGCGGCCTTCAGCTCGCTGGGTGATGTCATGATCATAGATTCATTTTTTGGTTCGAGCGATCTTGCATATCGTATACCACACTGCGGATCAACCAGAATTCGGCAACTCTAACAATGAACTTCGGTTCGACCGAAGGCTATTTGGCCGTTGCGCGGCGGGGTGCGACTCCGTAAATAGAACTCCTCTACCGCGTTCCCCGATGGGCCGGCCGCGGTCCCTCACACCATAAAGCCCGCCGATGACCGCCAGGATCGAACGACCGCTTTCACCCCATTTGCAGACCTACCGGTGGACGCTGACGATGGCGCTGTCCATCGTCCACCGCGCCACAGGTGTGGCACTCTATTTCGGCACCCTGCTGCTCGCATGGTGGCTGATCGCAGCCGCCTCCGGCCCCACCGCCTATGCCAACGTCCAGGCCTTCACCGGCAGCGCGATCGGCAAGCTGATCGTGTTCGGCTACACATGGGCGCTGATGCACCATCTGTGCAGCGGCATCCGGCATTTCGTCTGGGACCTCGGCTACGGCTTCAAGGCCAATGAGCGCGAAGCTCTGACCTGGGGCGCGCTGGTCGCCGGCATCGCGCTGACCGTGCTGGTCTGGATCATTGCCTACGCGGTTGGAGGTGGACGATGAGCGGCCCCTCTTCGATGCGCACGCCGCTGGAGCGCGTCCGCGGCCTCGGCTCCGCCCACACCGGCACCGGCGATTTCTGGCGCCAGCGGCTTACCGCGGTGGCGATGACGCTGCTGATCGTTCCCGTGATCGTCGTGGTGATCATGCTGATCGGCCGCAACCATGCCGGCGCGGCACAGATCCTCGGCTCGATCCCGATCGCCATCATCCTGCTGCTCTTCATCGTCGCCAGCACCTGGCACATGAAGATCGGCATGCAGGTCGTGATCGAAGACTACATCCACAACGAGAAGCTGAAGATCGCCAGCGTGATGGCGAACAACTTCTTCTGCGTCGCGGTCGCATTGGCCTCGATCTACGCAATCCTTAAATTGTCGTCGGGAGTATAACCCATGGCCGGTGAAGGAAACGGCAAGGCCACCAACGGCAGTGGCCCGGCCACCAATGGCAAGGCCTATCCGATCCAGGACCACACCTACGACGTCGTCGTGGTCGGCGCCGGCGGCGCGGGCCTGCGCGCCGTGGTCGGCTGCTCGGAAGCGGGCCTACGCACCGCCTGCATCACCAAGGTGTTCCCGACCCGCTCGCACACCGTTGCGGCGCAGGGCGGCATCTCGGCCTCGCTCGGCAACATGCATCCGGACGACTGGCGCTGGCACATGTACGACACCGTGAAGGGGTCGGACTGGCTCGGCGATCAGGACGCGATCGAATACATGGTGCGCAACGCGCCCGACGCGGTCTACGAGCTCGAGCATTGGGGCGTGCCGTTCTCGCGCACCGAGGACGGCAAGATCTATCAGCGCCCGTTCGGCGGCATGACCATGGACTACGGCAAGGGCCAGGCCCAGCGCACCTGCGCGGCCGCGGACCGCACCGGGCACGCCATGCTGCACACGATGTATGGCCAGTCGCTGCGCCACTCGGCCGAGTTCTTCATCGAATTCTTCGCCATCGACCTGATCATGGACGACCAGGGCGTCTGCCGCGGCGTGATCGCGCTCAAGCTCGATGACGGCACGCTGCATCGCTTCCGCGCCCAGACCACGATTCTCGCGACCGGCGGCTATGGCCGCGCCTATGCCTCCTGCACCTCGGCGCACACCTGCACCGGCGACGGCGGCGGCATGGTGTTGCGCGCCGGACTGCCGCTGCAGGACATGGAGTTCGTCCAGTTTCATCCGACCGGCATCTACGGCTCGGGCTGTCTCGTCACCGAGGGTGCGCGCGGCGAAGGCGGCTATCTCGTCAATTCCGAGGGCGAGCGCTTCATGGAGCGCTATGCGCCGTCGGCCAAGGACCTCGCCTCGCGTGACGTCGTCTCGCGCGCGATGACGATCGAGATCCGCGAAGGCCGCGGCGTCGGCAAGAAGAAGGATCACATCTTCCTGCACCTCGATCACCTCGATCCGAAGGTGCTGCACGAGCGGCTGCCGGGCATCTCCGAATCGGCGAAGATCTTCGCCAATGTCGACGTCACCCGCGAGCCGATCCCGATCGTGCCGACCGTGCACTACAACATGGGCGGCATCGCCACCAACTATCACGCCGAGGTGCTAACCAAGCGCAACGGCGACGACAATTCGGTGGTGCCGGGCCTGATGGCGATCGGCGAAGCCGCCTGCGTCTCGGTGCACGGCGCCAACCGCCTCGGCTCCAACTCGCTGATCGACCTCGTGGTGTTCGGCCGCGCCGCGGCGCTGCGCCTTGCCGACAAGCTGACGGCGAACGCCAAGCAGCCGGAGCTGCCGAAGGATTCGGCCGACCTCGCGCTCGGCCGGCTCGATCGCTTCCGCCACGCCTCCGGCGGCACGCCGACCGCGAAGCTGCGCGACAGCATGCAGCATGTGATGCAGAACAATTGCGCGGTGTTCCGCACCGGCGACGTGCTGCATGAAGGCCAGAACCTGATTCACAAGGTCTATGGCGGCGTCGGCGACATCTCGGTGTCGGACCGCTCGCTGGTGTGGAATTCCGACCTGGTCGAGACGCTGGAGTTCGACAATCTGATCGTGCAGGCGATCGTGACGATGGATTCGGCGGCGAACCGCACCGAAAGCCGCGGCGCGCATGCGCGCGAAGATTTCTCGACCCGCGACGACAAGAACTGGATGAAGCACACGCTGACCTGGATCGATCCGGCCGGCAAGACCGCGATCGATTATCGTCCGGTCCACGACTACACGATGACCAATGATGTGCAGTACATCCCGCCGAAGGCGCGGGTCTACTGAGAACGAAGGCGAGCAAGCATGGTTGAATTCGCACTTCCAAAGAATTCGAAGATTTCCGGCGGCAAGACCTGGCCGAAGCCGGCCGGCGCCACAGAGACGCGCGAATTCCGGGTGTATCGCTGGAACCCGGACGACGGGAAGAATCCGAGCGTCGACACCTATTATGTCGATACCCATGATTGCGGTCCGATGGTGCTGGACGGCCTGATCTGGATCAAGAACCACATCGACCCGACGCTGACCTTCCGCCGCTCATGCCGCGAAGGCGTCTGCGGTTCCTGCGCGATGAACATCGACGGCCAGAACACCTTGGCCTGCACCAAGTCGATGCACGACGTCGGCGCCGGCGGCGCCGTCAAGGTCAATCCGCTGCCGCACCAGCCGGTGGTCAAGGACCTCGTCCCCGACCTCACCAATTTCTACGCCCAGTATGCCTCGATCGAGCCGTGGCTGAAGACCACGACGCCGACGCCGCAGAAGGAGTGGAGGCAGAGCCACGAGGACCGCGAGAAGCTCGACGGTCTCTACGAGTGCATACTGTGCGCCTGCTGCTCGACCTCCTGCCCGAGCTACTGGTGGAACAGCGAGCGCTTCCTCGGTCCCGCCGCGCTGCTGCAGGCCACGCGCTGGGTCACCGATTCCCGCGACGAAGCGACCGGCGAGCGGCTCGACAATCTCGAGGATCCGTTCCGCCTCTATCGCTGCCACACCATCATGAACTGCGCCAAGGCGTGTCCGAAGGGCCTCAATCCCTCGGAAGCGATCGCCGAGCTCAAGTTCAAGATGGTCGAACGCCAGATCTGATCCGACCCGATCGCGGCTGCCGCTGCTGGTATCAGCGGGCAGCCGCCCCGGCCCGGATCAGGATATCGGAGCCGACCGCCTCGACTCCCGGCTTGCGGAGATCGAGCGCGACGTCGACGATGCTGTGATCCTCCGGATCCATCGTCACGGTGAAGCCGAGATCGCGGCACATCCCGATCATCGTGGTGTTCTCGGTCAGCACCTGGCCGGACAGCCGCTTCAATCCCTCCGATCGCGCATAGTGGATCAGGAGCTGCATCAGCGCCCAACCGAGCCCTTTGCCCTTGAGATCGGACTGCAGCAGGATCGCGTATTCGGCGTTTTCGTACAGCGAGTCCGAATGCAGCCGGACCGCCCCCATCATCTCGCCGGTCGCCGGATCGAGCGCCACAAACGCCATCGCGCGCGCATAGTCGAGCTGGGTCAGGCGCGCGATGAAGGCGTGCGAGAATTCCTTCATCGCGTGGAAGAAGCGCAGCCTGAGATCTTCGGCGGTGACGCGCTTGAAGAACTCGGCGATCATCGGCTCGTCCTCCGGCCGCATCGGCCGCACCACGACGCGCGAGCCGTCGCGCAGCGCAAGCTCGCCCTCCCATTGCGACGGATAGGGCCTGACCGCCAATCTGGTTTGACCGGCGAACAGCCGCGCCGGCTTGCGGATCGCCACCCGCGCATCGAGCGCGAGCACACCGGTCTGGTCCGCCAGCATCGGATTGATGTCGAGGCCGGCAACCTCGGGAATGTCGGCCGCCATCTGCGCCAGCTTGACCAAAGTGAGCGGCACCACATCGGCCGGAACAGCGGGCACATCGCCATAGCCACCGAGCAGCCGCGAGACTCGCGTGCGTCCGACCAGCTCGCGAGCGAGATTCATGTCGAGCGGCGGCAGCGCCAGCGCCTTGTCGTTGATCACCTCGACCGCAGGGCCGCCGCGGCCGAACACGATCACCGGCCCGAAGGTCGGATCGTCGGCGATGCCGAGGATCAGTTCGCGCGCCGCGCGCCGCACGATCATCGGCTGGATCGTCACGCCTTGCAGGGTGGCATCGGGCCGCGCGCTGCGTGCCCGCTGCATGACTGTGCGGGCGGCCTCGACGACACTTTCCCTGGTGCGCAGGTCGAGGATGACGCCGCCGACATCAGCCGCGTGCCTGATGTCGCGCGAGAACACCCTGACCACGATCGCATGCCCTTCGGCGAGGAACGGCGCCGCCTTCTCGGCCGCGTCCTCCGCATTGTCGGCGACGACCGTCGTCACGATCGGAATGCGATAGGCCTCGAACAGAGTGACGATCTCGGCCGGATCGAGCCAGGCGCGCCCTTCCGACAACGCGTTTACGACCACGTGCCGCGCCGCGGCCGTCTCCGGCGTGAACACCGATGCGACGCCAGGCGGGGTCGCGGCGAGCGCGGTGGAGGCCTCGCGATAGCGCACCAGATACATGAAGGCGCGCACCGCATCGTCCTCGGTCGGGAAGTGCGGAATCCGCGCCGCCTCGAAGATCGCGCCGGTGCGCTCATCGGCGCCGACCCACGCCGCAAGCACCAGTGCTGCCACCGCACTCCGCTTCGTCCTACGCTCACGCACGCATTGCGCCACCGCCTCGGCAATGCCATCGGCCGGCGCCACCGCCGTCTCGACATTCGCGACCAGCACCGCATCGCTGTTCGGGTCATCGAGCAGCGCGTTGAGCGCCACCACGTAGCGGGCAGCATCGGCATCGCCCGCGATGTCGACTGGATTGGCGCATGACCAACCCGGCGGCAGCATCTTGTCGAGCCGCTCGATCGTCTCCGTCGTCAGTGTCGCGGGAACGCCGCCGAGCTCGGCCAGCCGATCGGTGGCGAGGATGCCGAGCCCGCCGCCATTGGTCAGGATCGCGAGCCGGTTGCCGCGCGGCACGAAGCCACGGCCGAGCAGCTCGGCGCAATCGAACAGCTGGCGAAGATCGTAGACCCGCAGCACACCGGCGCGGCGGAACGCGGCGTCATAGACCGCATCGGAGCCGGCCAGCGCCCCGGTGTGGGTCGCGGCGGCCCTTGCCCCCTCCGCCATCCGGCCCGACTTGACGATGACGACCGGCTTCATGCGCGCGGCGGCGCGCGCCGCCGACATGAACTTGCGCGCGTCCTTGACCGCTTCGAGGTAGATCAGGATCGCGCCGGTGTGATCGTCGAGCGCGAAATAATCCAGGAGGTCGGCGACGTCGACATCGAGCTGGTCGCCGATCGAGGCGATACCGGAGAAGCCGAGCCGCCGTTCCGCCGCCCACTCGATCATCGCCGACGCGACCGCGCCGGACTGCGAGATCAGTGCAACATGGCCATCGGACGGCTGATGCGAGGCGAAGCTCGCATTGAGCTTCGCACGCGGCACCATGATTCCGAGGCAATTCGGCCCGAGCAGGCGCATGCCGTGCCGCCGCGCCGCCTGCTCCACGATCTCCGCGAGCGAGCCTGCGCCATGGCCGAGACCGGCCGACAGGATCGCAGCACCGGCAACCCCGGCGAGCCCGGCCTCCGCGACGATCTCCGGGATCGCCGCCGCCGGTGCGCTGATGACGACGAGGTCCGGAACGAACGGAAGCGACTTCAGGTCGGCAACGGTGGGCTCGCCGTCAACATCGGCATAGTGCCGATTGACGATGCCGACCTTGCCGGCGAAGCCGCTCGCCTTGAGGTTTCGCAGCACCGCCGCGCCGAGCGACGACGGGCGGGGGCTGCCGCCGGCAATGGCGATGCTTCGAGGCGAAAATAGCCGCTCCAGGCCGTACGTCGACATTGCAAGGTCTCGCAGGGAACCCGTGGATGCGCGCAAGGCGCCCCGAACGAACTCTACTGCGTCGCCCGCCCGGTTGCACCCATTGCCGCCGCGACAGAACGCAACGGCCCGGCTAGAGCATGATTGGTTCATGTTGAAGCGTATCCGGCGTTTGCGATGTAGTTGGCGCATTCCTGGGGCGTGAAGCAGTTGAGTAGAGCGCCGATGCGCATCCAGGTTGCTTCGACGGTTCGCTCGGCAGCTTTTCGGAGCAAGGTCTTGAGCTTGGCGAAGACCTGCTCGATCGGATTGAGATCCGGGCTGTAGGGCGGCAAGAAGAACAACTTTGCGCCGGCGGCGCGGATGGCGCGACGGACGGTCTTGCCTTTGTGACTGCCGAGGTTGTCGATGATGACAATGTCGCCAGGCT
>NZ_LFIP02000011.1 GCF_001189235.2 Bradyrhizobium embrapense | reverse complement strand
CTGGTGAAGTACCGTCCGCCGGCCGAGGCCAGCCATGACGGCATCACGATCCGCAACGACACCGGCGTGCAGGAGGGCGGCGAAATATCGATCCATTACGATCCGATGATCGCCAAGCTCGTCACCCATGCCCCGTCGCGCGCCGCCGCAATCGAGGCGCAGGCGACCGCGCTCGACGCCTTCTATGTCGACGGCATCAGGCACAACATTCCGTTCCTGTCGGCCTTGATGAACCATCCGCGCTGGCGCGAGGGCCGGCTCTCGACCGGCTTCATCGCCGAGGAATTCCCCAAGGGGTTTTCCGCGCGTGCGCCCGAAGGCGAGATCGCGCGGCGCCTTGCGGCGGTGGGGGCTGCGATCGATCACGTGCTGGGCGAGCGCAAGCGGCAGATTTCGGGCCAGATGGGCGGCCGCGTCGTGCTGCGCGAGCGCCGCCGCGCGGTGTGGCTCGAGCGCGCCGAAGTCGCGCTCGATGTCGCGCGCGAGGGCGATGCCATCACCGTGCGCTTCATTGGCGCCGACGGGCTGCCTGGCAATCCGCACAATCTGGTGTCGAGCTGGGTGCCGGGCGAGCCGGTCTGGCAGGGCACCATCGACGGCAACTTCGTCGCCGTGCAGGTGCGGGCGATCAATAACGGCTTCCGCCTGGCGCATCAGGGTTTTGAGGTCCCGGTCTATGTCTTCACCGAGACCGAGGCGACCTCGGCGCGGCTGATGCCGGTGGTCTCGGCCGCCGACACCGGCAAGAAATTGCTGTGTCCGATGCCCGGTCTCGTGGTGTCGATCGCGGTGACCGAGGGCCAGGAGGTCAAGGCCGGCGAGACCTTGGCAGTCGTGGAAGCCATGAAGATGCAGAACGTGCTGCGCGCCGAGCGCGACGGTACGGTGAAGAAGATCCACGCCGCCGCCGGCGCAACGCTCGCGGTCGATGCGCTGATCCTGGAGTTCGCCTGACAATAGGGATCGCGATCTTCGCATTCTACCGTGAGGACACCCAAGGCGGAAAAAGGGCGACCGCCCCCATATGCAACGGGCTGCGGGCGATCAAGGTTGACCGATTTTGCGCTTCAGTCGGCGCCACATCAACGCGAAGCGCAGTTCCACGACACGAGAAAGCGAGCATCTTGAAAGCCTTGTTCATGCGACATGCGACGGCTCAAGAATGGAGCTTGTTCGCTGATGCGCGAATGCGCCGGCAGCGTCCAGTAAAGGAAAATTCGGTCATCGGATAACTCGCGATCTGCGCAAGCGCTCAGCGGCAGCGGGTTTAGATGGATGATCAACGGATCAGTGTCAGGCAAATCGCAACCGGCGCAAGCGATGATACGCGCCCGAACGCTCTGCCGAAAAGCGGCAGGGTTTCCGAGTGACGCCATGAATCGTCTCTCGCCGTTGCATGCGTTGGAAATTAAACAAGTCGGCCCCGATAGCCAGCAGCATAATATGCTGATGGGCGATGCGCGGGGTGAAAACTTCGAACATTAATGCCGACCGCGCGGCGCAAGTATCATCAGACAAGCGTGGCCGGAGGTCACGGATTGACGGTGGGCCCGGAACTGAAAGCAAGAGATGAAGCTTAAGCACATCTATCTTACCGCCCAGGAACCTGAAGCGTTAGCCCGCTTCTATGAAGCGCTTGGACTGACGATCCGCTTCGCCGACGGCGCCAAATGGATTCAATTCGCCGGAGAGAAGGCCGCCTTCTGCATCGCAGGTCCGGGAGAGTCGGCCTCCGACGGGGCTCGGAACGCGGTCGTCGTATTTGAAGTGGATGATCTGGAACTGAGGCTCGATCGGGCCCGCGCCCTGGGAGCCGAGATTTTCGGCGAAGTGCGGGACATGGGGGCGCATGGTCGTGTGGCTTGCTTGAAGGATCCGCAAAACAACACGATCCAGCTCTTTCAGGCGTCGAACAAGCAGGGCGGCTAGCCGGCTCCGGACAACTCGGTTCGAATATTTGCGGGAACCCATCACCATGAACTTCCGAGTGTCACCGATGCCAAACCAACCATCCCCGGTGTTCAGCAGTGCGGAATTCCGGAGCGCAATGCGCAACGTGCCCGGCGCGGTATCTATCGTGACGACGGGTGTGCGACCGGGGAGGCACGGTTTGACGTTGACGGCCGGGTGCTCATTGTCAACCGAACCATCGAGCGTGCTCGTTTGCGTCAACAAGTCCGCCGGTGGCCACGAGACAATAAAGCAGAGCGGATCATTCTGCTGGAACATTCTCACGGCGGATCACGCCGAGCTGGCAAAGAAGTTTGCCGGGCAGGACGGAAGCAAGGGCGACATACGCTTTGCTGACGGTTTGTGGCGTCAACTCACGACAGGTGCGCCGAGCCTCATCGAGGCAATTTGCAGCTTCGACTGTCGCGTGTCTGGTTCGTACGATGCCGGCAGCCATACGATCTTCGTCGGCGAAGTCGTTGCCCAAACAACCAACCTCGATCGCGAGCCGCTTGTCTACGTAAACGGCGAATTCACCGTACCGAAGCGTTAGAAGGTCCCGCGCATGGGCTGCCGAATGAGTGTCGCACCCAGTGAGAATAGCGCCCCCGACGCCGACCGAGAATGCGAAGCAAAGGCTCAGGTCATAGCGTCCGGCGGCCAAGAGGATATCTGTCACAAACGCAGGAGAAATGCCAATGCGGGGGATCATGTTCGCCGACCAGATCAGGTGGGAGTTCAACGCCGGGGTGGTCTCGATCCCATCCGAGCGCGGCCAGCTGCGGGTGGCAGCCTATCTGAGTGTTGCGGTGTCCAATACCCGGCATTCGCTCGCGCCGGTCAGTGCTTGCTGATGCTCTCGCTCTGGCTAAACGTTCTTGCGAGCGGCATTCTGCTCGGTCTCGTTTACGGCCTCATTGCATTAGGCCTGACCATCATATTCGGCGTCATGCGCGTCGTAAATTTTGCGCACGGCGAGATGGTCGTGTTCGGTGTCTACGTCGGCTATTGGACGGTTCGGCTGTGGAACGTCCCGATCATCGTGGCGGCAGCAATCGCTGCGGTCGTGATGTTCGTCTTCGGATATCTGCTGGAAGCGCTGATCGTGAAGCGGTTCGTGAACCGGCCGCATCACTATCAGTTCATTGTTTTCATCGGCCTGTCGTTGCTCTTTAGCGGAGCCCTGTTGGTCGCGTTCGGGCCGGATCCGCGTCCCACTGCTTCGCAGCTGTCGTTTCAGACCGTGTCTCTCGGCCTTGTGACGCTCGACCTGGCGAGATTGCAGGCGGCAGCGACAGCCGGGCTGCTTATAGCTCTGCTTGGAGCGTATCTGAAGTTCTCCTCGTTCGGCCGCTCGCTGCGGGCGGCGGCCGACAATCGTTTGGGCGGTCTCATCGTTGGACTGAACATTCCACGAGTCTATGCCGTTACCTTTGGCATCGGGGCAGCCTGCGCAGGGGTCGCCGGCGCCCTGATATCTCCCCTGTTCGACGCTCAACCATATCTCGCCGTCGATTTCACTCTCCTTGCTTTCGTGACGGTCATCGTAGGCGGGCTCGGCAGCTTTGGCGGAGCACTCCTCGGAGGTCTGGTGATCGGCGTCGCCGAGGCAATCGCGGCGTTGATGTTCACGCCTTCGATGAAGACGGCGCTTCCTTACGCGCTCCTGATCATCATTCTGGTTTTCCGTCCGAGGGGGTTTTTTGGTGCAAAAGAAATTTGACCGTGGGCTGGAACGGACACGGTGGCTTGCCGGAATAACGGTCTTCGCCGTCCTGGGATTGGTCGGGATGCTGGCAAACCCGTACGTCATCTCGCTGATGACGATCGTATTGTTGTTCACCTTCCTCGGACAGTCCTGGAACCTGATGCTTGGGATCGGCGGGCAGCTATCGATCGGTCACGCCCTCTTTGTCGGGCTGGGAGCCTATTCCGTCGGTGTCCTCTACGTGAAGTACGGCATTTCGCCTTGGGTCGGGCTCTTGACCGGAATGATCCTCGCCGGATCCGTTGGCGCGTCGATCGCCTGGTTGAGCTTTCGGTTCGAGGTGCGCGGTATCTATTTCGCGCTGCTCACGATTGCCGCCGCCGAGTTCGCCAGGATCATGTTCAGTGGCTGGGAGTTCGTGGGCGCAATGCAGGGATTGTTCTTTCCTGCGCCAACAGGCGGGATTGAGATCTCCATGCTTCGCGGCGATGCCCGCTTCTACTACTTCGTCGCGCTTGCACTGGCGGCGTTGGGAATAATCGGAACCGAGTTTATTTCACGATCCTACCTCGGATACGTATGGCGGGCGATGCGCGACGACGAATCGGCCGCACGCGCACTCGGCGTCCGGACCTTCCAGCACAAGATTCTCGTGATCTCGATATCGGCCGCAACGGCTGCCGCGGGCGGTGGCGTTCTGGCGCTCGTTCAGGGGTCGATATTCCCGGACTCGATCATGGGGATGGGGCTATCGGTAGACGTCCTGATAGGGCCCGTGGTCGGGGGGCTGGGGACCACGTTCGGTCCGCTGGTCGGGTCGCTCGCCGCGATCCCGCTCAATCACTTGATGAGCGCGCTCGGCGACAGTCTTCGGATACCGGGACTGAACAATATTACCTACGGTGTTGTCCTGATCTCGGTCGTCTGGTTCCTGCCAGACGGCATCTGGCCGGCGATTGTGCGCCTTTGCAAAGCTATCCAGGCGCCACCCACGGCATTGCTGTGGCAGTCCCGAAAGGTCGAAGAATGACAACTCTGCTCGAGGTCGAGAACCTGTCCCGATCGTTCGGAGGCTTGGTCGCGGTGAAGGATGTAAGCTTCTCACTTCGAGCCGGGCGGATCACAGCGCTGATTGGACCGAATGGAGCGGGAAAGACGACATGCTTCAACCTGGTCGCTGGTGCCCTGAAGCCGACCAGCGGCCGGGTGCTGTTCGAAGGCCGCCAGATCGACAATTCGCCCCCCGAGACTGTTTGCAGGATGGGTATCGCGCGAACATTTCAGATCGTGCGGCCGATGCGTGAGATGTCGGTGCTCGAGAATGCCATGATCGGAGCCTTCAGCTGGACCAGAAACGTAAGCGAGGCCAGATCGAAGGCGTACGAGTCTCTTGAAAGCGTTGGTCTGGCCGCCAAGGCCCACGCGAGGACGGATCAACTAACGCTGCCGGACCGGAAAATGCTGGAAACGGCCAAGGCGCTGTCGACCCGGCCCAAATTGCTGTTGCTGGACGAGGTTATGGCGGGTCTGAGACCGACTGAAGCTGCGGGTATTGTAGGCGTACTGCAGAAGCTTGCCGAAGGTGGATTGACGATCCTCCTTGTCGAGCACGTGATGCGCATCGTGATGGAAGTGGCCTCGCGTGTGGTGGTGCTGCATCACGGCGCCAAGATCGCAGAGGGATCTCCCGGAGAGGTGGTTGCAGATCCGAAAGTCCTCGAGAGCTACCTGGGGGCAGGCTTCCATGCTTAGTGGTGCGCTTCTGACGATCGATGGACTCTGTGTCGCGTACGATGGATCCTGCGCTTTGAACGGCGTCTCCCTGCAGATCCACAAAGGCGAATTGATCTGCGTCGTTGGCGCGAACGGCGCAGGGAAGACCTCACTCATCAGATCAATCTCGGGCATCGTTCGATCCTCGAGCGGTGTCATCAAGATGAACGGTGTTGATATCACCGGGATGCCGCCATGGGAGATCTGCGAGCGCGGCATTGCCCAGGTCGCGGAAGGTCGGCAGATTTTCGGAAGTCTTTCTGTGGAAGAAAACCTGCTGCTCGGAGGGACGCTGAAGCGCGCGAAGGCGGGGCAGTCCGAAACGCTCGACTTCGTTTATCAATTGTTTGAGAAGCTTCGTGAGCGCCGGGGGCAATTGGCCGGTACGCTATCGGGCGGCGAGCAGCAGATGCTGGCTATCGGCCGTGCAATCATGTCGAAGCCCGAGGTCGTCATGTTTGACGAGCCTTCCATCGGGTTGTCGCCCGCGCTGACGGACGTCATGTTTCGTGTGGTGAAGTCCCTGCACGAGCAGGGAGCCACGGTCCTGCTGGTAGAGCAGAATGTGGCGAAATCGCTTGCGTTGGCCAATCGCGGCTACGTTCTGGAGAACGGCTCAATCGTGCTCCACGGATCCAGCGACGAGTTGCTGGACAATCCCGAGATTCAGCGCGCTTATCTTGGATTGTAACGGTCCTGAATGACGGGACTAGCCATCATCCGAAAAGGCGGCCTTAGCGATCGCGGCAGAAGATGCCGCGAAATAACCCGGGCACGACCATTTGTGTCGAGCAGCGGCGTCGAGGAAAGCGTGTACCGCAATCAATTCCATAAGGCCTCGCTTAGGCTGTTTCCATGGAAGCCGATGACGCCCTTCTGATCGAACGCGACTGCGATGTGGTCACCATGACCATGAACAGGCCGCCGGCAAACGCATTGAATAATGCCCTTGTTGGCCGGTTGCTGGACAAGTTTCGCGCATTGTCTCGCGAGGCGTCGCCGCCGGGCATTGTCCTGACCGGCCAGGGCGAGCGCTTCTTCAGCGCGGGCGGAGACATAAAGGAGGTCGCCGGCATCGAAATATCACGGCCTCGGATGAGGAGCTTCCATGCGCTTCTTTGCGAGATGGAGAGATACCCCGGGCCCTTCGTGTGTGCCGTGCGTGGATACGCAGTCGGCGGGGCCTTGGAGTTTCTTCTTCACGCCGACTACGTGGTGGCGAACCATGAATGCAAGGTCGGGTTCCCGGAAATCAACCACGGCCTGTTGCCTGCAGCCAAGGGAATCCGGAAGGCAGTGCAGAAGCTTGGGCATCGTGAGGCGCAGGCATTGCTCTACTGGGGCGACTTGACCGACGCCCAAAGGGCACTCCAAATTGGGGCGATCAACGAGATCGCAAGCACCGCGGAAGTGATGGTGAGAGCCGGGGAGGTATGCAGATATCTTCGCGGAAAGGAGCGCAAGCTGTTTGCGGCGATCAAGCGTTCGCTGAACCTGACGGGCCAAATGGACGATGCTGCGCTCGAGGCGGTGACGATCGAGGATCTCGCGGCCTATCTGGTAGACGATAGTTCGGCACAGGCGCGTTCGCGCTTCCTGTCGAAACAGCCAAGGAAAGCGTGAATGACCGCACCGGCATGGCCTGACGCGCTCCGTCTTGAACTGATGAGCTTCGAACAGGTATCGGCCGCCCTTGCTGCGGGGGTATCGACCGTCCTGATACCCTGCGGAGCGGTGGAGCAACATGGACCGCACCTTCCGCTCTGCATGGATGCGGATCATGCAGACGCCATCGCGGCAAGCCTGGCGCGGCAGCTGGGACGTACCATGATCGCGCCCACCATCAAGGTCGGCTGTTCAGCCCATCATCTGGCCTTCCCGGGGACGATCTCCATTCGCCCGGAGACGTTCGAATCGATCTGCCTGGATTATTGCACAAGTCTTGCGAGGCACGGCTTCAGGCGCATTCTGCTGTTCTCAGGCCATATCGGGAATTTTCCCGCGCTCCGCGACATGCTTCCCCGGCTGAGGAGCGCCGTTCCGGTGGACGTCGAGATCGACGCATATTGCGATGCAGTCGCCTGGATCGAGAGATGGCGAAGCGCCGTCGAGCAAGCGGGTGGTGACCCGAATGCTGTTGGAGGACATGCCGATATCGCGGAGACCTCGCTCATGATGTTGCTCCGCCCCGACAGCGTCAGGCTCGATCGGTTCGAGGTCGGGCATCTCGGTGCGCTATCCGAAGAGCAGCTTCAGGCAATGTGGAGCAACGGGATCAAGTCCGTCACGGCCAACGGCATCATCGGCAACCCGTTCGGCTCGACGGCGGGAATCGGCGAGCGATGTCTCGCGGCGATAACAGATCTTCTGGCTGTCTCGTTTGGAAGCCAAAGCAACGCCGTCTGAATCTCTCGTGCTCCTCCTCGGATGGACGCCGAGAATGATTGTCGCGCCACGTTCAGCGGCGTTGGCTGCGAAAGGGCAGGCGTTGACTGCTCACAGCACAAAATTTGGAAAGTCATCTAACTGCGTGGCGCATTCGAACAAAAATGTTGCCGCGCCCATGAAATGCTTCGCCATCTTGACACTCCATGAGGATCCAGAAGATGGCACTTACGTTCGGGTTTTGGTCGGAGCAAGAAACCCAGGTCGGGCAGAGCTATGCCCGCCGGCTCCATGAACTCGTGGACGAGGTGCGTCTGGCCGAAAAGGTCGGATTCGACTGCGTCGCGCTTTCCGAGCAGCACGTTGCGCTCGGCGGCATCTCGAGCTCCGCGCCGGAGGTCGTCTACGGGTACCTTGCAGCCGTTACGTCGCGCGTGAAGCTGAGGTCAGCGGTGACGCTGATGCCGCAGAAGATCAATCATGCCTTGCGATCGGCGGAGCGATTGGCAGTAACCGACATCCTGTCGCATGGCCGCATGGAATTCTACGCCGGCCGGGCCAACACGACCATCGCCATGCGCGCCTTCAACGTTGATCCGAGCGAAACTCTCGCCCAGATGGAGGAAGGCATCGCGCTCCTGAAGAAATCGATGCGCGAAGATATCTTCACCTTCGAGGGCAAGTACTATCAGATCCCGCCGCGGATGCTGGTGCCGAAGCCGATACAGAAGCCGCATCCGGTGATCGGCATCGCTGCGACCAGCGAGCGGAGCCACAGCTGGGCCGGATCCGAAGGCCTCGCCGTCATGAGTAGCTGCATCTACCAGGGATGGGAGGTCCAGGAAAAGCTTCTAAACACTTACCGTCGCGGCTGGAAGCGTGACGAGCAAAGCCCGCTCGATCGGCCGCGCATCGGCATTCCGCTTTTCTTCGGCATCGGGTCAACCGATCAGAAGGCGAAGGACGATTACGCCGAGCCCCTCATGCACTATGCGAGGATTTCAACGGACGCCTATCCCCGTCTCGCGAAGCTCGCCGACGACTATGCGTATATGAGCGAGAGCGTGCCAGCCATGGAGCGCGCGGGAAAGGACTGGGACTACTTGCTCAACCACTCCGCGACAACGGTCTGCGGAAGCCCGGACACCGTCATTCGTCAGATCGAGAAGTTCCAGGCGATGGGCGTCGACGAGGTGCTTCTCCATCTCGACTCCGTCAATCACGAGAAGATCATGGAAGCGATCGACATGTGCGGCCGGTATGTGATCCCCCACTTCAACGACAGGAACAATGTCGTCCGGCCTACGGAAGATATTCTCGGACAGATCCGCGCCATGCGACCGCAAAAGTAAGGCCAACAGGAAGCAACGGAAGATAGCCATGTCGAAGCAGAACTACAAATATCTGATCGTCGAGAAGCGGCCGAGCGGTGTGGCCATCGTCACGATGAACCGGCCGGAGATCCTCAATGCGATCAATTGGGATATGCACAGCGAGCTCGAACGGGTCTTCGTCGAGCTGGACGAGGACAAGGCGGTCCGCGCGATCGTTCTGACGGGGGCGGGACGGGGGTTCTGTTCGGGCGGCGATCAGAAAACGCTCGACAAGAGTCCGATCCCGTCGCCGACCCGGGGCGGACGCCATCTGATCCGGAACATGCTGGAAGTCGAGGCGCCGATCATCGCCGCGGTCAACGGCGTCGCGGTCGGTCTCGGGGCAACTCTCGCCTTGTTCTGCGATGTCATATTCGCCAGTCCGGCCGCGAGGTTTGCCGATACGCATGTTACCGCAGGCGTGGTCGCGGGCGATGGCGGCGCGGTGATGTGGCCACTGTTGATGGGACCCGTCCGGGCGAAGCACTACCTGATGACCGGTGACTTCATCTCCGCGGAAAAGGCCGCGTCCATCGGCATGATCAACGAGGTGATTTCGAACAGGGACGTCAAGGATGCTGCAATCGAGTACGCGGAGATGCTCGCGAGCGGCCCAAGAGAATCCATCATCTGGACCAAGTATTGCGTGAACAAGATCATCAAGCAGTACGCGCATCTTCTCCTTGACACCTCGACCGCCCTCGAGACGATCACCTTTGCCGCGCCCGACCGGCGCGATGCCGTTGCCGCCTTCGCTGAAAAGCGCAAGCGCTTCGCGGAGCGTTGAGGTGAGCGCCGAGGGTTTTGCGTCAGGCGCCCAACTCGCCGACGTAACCATTCCGCGGCTCCTGAGCCAGCGGAGGGTGGAGCTTTCTGACGAGATCGCGTTCAAGCAAAAACGGCGCGGTGACTGGATCGCCACGACCTGGAAGCAGTATTCGGACGAGGTGGCCAGGTTGGCGGCCACTCTGCAAAAGGCTGGCTTCGAACGCGGCGATCGCGCGGCGATCATGGGGGATGTGTCCCAGGAATGGCTTCTTGCGGACATGGCGATCATTTGTGCCGGCGGCATCATGGTCGGCGTCTACTTCACCTCATCGGCGGAGGAGGTCGGCTATTATCTGGGCGACTCCGGAACGTCGTTCATGTTCGTCGGGAGTGAACTTCAGCTCGGTACCGTCCTTGCATCGGGCCATGCTGACCAGTTGAAAAGAATTATCGTGCTCGATCCCGCGTGGAAGAAGACAGGCGGGCCGGCGAACGTCGTCTCTCTTCATGACTTCTGGAGCGAAACATCGGTTGACGCTGACATCTTTCTTAAGGAGCAGGTCGCAAAAGCAAAGGCGAGCGACCTGACCAGCATCGGATACACGTCCGGCACGACGGGATTTCCGAAGGGAGCGATGCTGACCCATCTGTCGCTGCTTGCTGGTGCGCACAGCGTAACCCTGTTCACGTCGAAGTTGCGCTCCGATGTCCACCGTGTCGTCGTGCACCTGCCGATGTCACACACGGTGGCACGCGCACAGGCAACGACACTGCCTCTGCTCATCCGCCTAGTGCCGTATTTCGGCGAGAACAGCGCAGAGTTCGCTCAAACCGTCAAGGAAGTGAAGCCGACCTACTTCATGGCTCCGCCGCGGTTCTTCCAGCGGTATGCCACCCAGATCCTCAGCAAGGTTCACGCTGGGTCCGAGAAGCAGAAGCAGGACTATCAGCTCGCGATGACTATCGCCCGCAAGGCCCTTGATGATCGTCAGGCCGGAGGCGTGCCGGACCCGTTCATTTCCGGCCTCTTTGCCCTGTGCCAGCAACAGGTCTTCCGTCCGCTGCTTGGTGAGGTCGGGTTCGAGGAACTCACGGTCGCATACACCTCGTCCGCGGCGATGCCTCCCGAGCTGATGTCGCTGTGGCAGCTATGGGGATTGCAGCTGAAGGAATGTTACGGACAGACGGAGCTGGTCGGCGCCAATCTGGTGCAGATGGCGGAATGGCCGGAAGCTGGCACCGTGGGCGTACCCCTGCGGGATCCGGCTTGGGAGACCGCTGTTCTCGAAGACGGGGAAATGATTGTCAGGGGACCCGGACTCTTTGTCGGTTACTGGAATAAGCCGGAAGAAACCAAATCCGCTCTGCGCGATGGCTGGCTCTACACCGGAGACATCGTGGACGTCGATTCGACGGGCCTCTTCAGGCTGGTCGATCGAAAAAAGGAGATCATCAACACTTCCAATGGAAAATCCATCAGCCCGACGCAGATCGAAAACGAGCTCAGGCGTAGCCCGTTTATCTCTGAGGCGGCTGTGCTGGGAGAAGGAAAGAAGTACCTCACCGCGCTGATCGAGGTGAACGCGACCGCAACGATGGATTGGGCCAGATCGCACGGTCTTCGCATCGACCGGTACTCGGAACTGGCGAACTCCGAAATCGTGGTGCGGATGATCGAAGGAGAGATCGGCAAGGCGAATGGCAGGCTCGCCAGGGCCGAGCAGATCAAGGCGTTCCGGATATTGCCGGAAGAGCTGTCTCCCGAGAACGGCATGATGACGCCGACTCGGAAGAAGCGTCGGAAGCAGATCATGGAGAGGTATCGGTCGTTGATCGATACGCTTTATGACGAGAGCGAAGACAACCTCGTCAAGGCGGAAGTCAGAACCTGAGCCAAATCATGCGGGCGGCGCATCTCGTGAAGCGCCGGGCCGCGAGTACAGATCCCTGGCGATGGCGCCTGACTGTTCGGTGAGCGCTATCAGACCGATCATTATTCTTGCAGCCAACCAAAGGGGGAATTCCATGAGAAAGCACGGCGAAAGCGGTTTGACCCGCCGGTCCTTGATCGGTAGCGGAATTGGCGCCGCAGTCGGACTCGCATCGTGGCAGTCAAGAGCGGCCAGCCCGGCCAAAGTCCGCGTCGGCGCAATCAATCCGAGCAGTGGCGTCCTGGCCTTTCCGGGGCAGGCTTGCGTACGCGGCATCGATGTCGGTGCGAAGTTCGCAAAGGAGAAGTTCGGTATAGAGCTGCAAATCATCCATGCGGACACGCAAAGCCGGCCGGAAAACGGACGGATTGCCGCCGAGAACCTGATCAGGCAGGGGTGCACGGTACTTATCGGCGCGTGGGATTCCGGAGCAACCATCTCCGCGCTTCAGGCCGCAGAAGCCGCAAAAGTGCCTATGGTCGTTCACATCGCGAGCGCGACCCAGGTGACCTCTCAAGGATTCAACGAGGTGTTCAGGTATTACCCGACGTCCCTGACAATCGTCAGGAAGTCCCTCATGGAGCTGAAGTCCATCCTGTCCTCGATCAAGGACGCTCCAACAAGCGCCGTCGTCATGCACCTCAACAATACGATGGGACAGTCGACCGCGGCGAGCATCGATCAGGCCTGGAAGGAGGTCGAAGTGCCTCTCAGGATTGCCGAGTATATTCCATACGATGAAAGAGCCAAGGATCTCTCGGTCGAGGTTGCAAAAGCCAAAGCGTCAGGCGCGGACGCGTTGGTCTCCGTGACGCGTGTCAACGATGCCATTATGATCATTCGGGAATGCACCAAGCAGGGGTGGAATCCCAAGATGATCTTCTCACCCAACTCGAATGGCGCGCAGGACAAGGCGTACTATGACGCGTTGGGCAAGTACGGTGACGGCGCGATACTCTCGACCCTGTGGTACAATCCGAAGGCGCCCGACGCCGCGGCGATCTTGAAGCGATTTGCGTCCGATTATCCAAATGACTGGGTCGACGGGAATTCAGGGTGTGCCTTCGAAGCTGTTCAGATTGTTGCGGACGCGGTAAGCCGCGCCGGTTCTTCCGAGTCCGCAGCGATCCACGCCGCGCTTAAAGCAACGGATATGACGCCTATCCTGATGTCCAGCGGCAAGATCAAGTTCGACGCCAATGGCCAGAATATGGGCAGCGACGTGACCATCCTCCAAGGGCAGAACGGGAAGCCTCGCGTGGTGGCGCCGCAGTCGGTCGCCGAAGCTGCGCTCCAATACCCTCTCGTCCCATTCAACTCGCGATAGGAGACGCTGCGAGCTGCGGCCCCAGCTTGCGATGTTGGGGCCTGGGCTCCCGGGCGAGGTCTTCAAGCCAAGGGCTCACGGCCGACGAAGCTGGATCGTTCGGCAAGGAAGCGGCGCGGGCTCTTGCCCATTGCCTTCTTGAACATGGTTATGAAGGCGCTGGGGGTCTCATAGCCCAGATCGAGCGAGACGGCCTGAACGGAAGATCCCGCAGACAGCCTCTGCAGCGCGACGAGGATGTGAAGGCGCTGTCGCCAGCGTCCGAACGTCATCCCGGTTTCCTTCAAGACCAGGCGGGCGAAGGTCCGAACACTCATCGCATATCGGGTCGCCAGTTCGTCGATCCTGCTGCGATCGCCGGGGTCATTGAGCAGCGATGCCGCGAGATGCTGAAGCCGGCTGTCGGTGGAGATGGGCAAGTACATCTGTTCGGTGGACATCTGCACCAATTCGTCGAGCAGCACGCGTCCGAGCCGGCTGGTCGGCCCCTCGACCGGATACAGGGGAGGAAAAACGGAGAGCCGATGGATCAGTTCACGGACGAGCGATGATATCGTGAATGTGCAGCATGTGCTCGGAAGCGTACTCGCCTGCGGATCGATGAAGACGACGTAGACCTTTCCATTGTCCGAGACGCAATTGCTGTGCATGACGCCGGCCGGTATCCACACGGCTCCCTGCGGCGGAACGATCCATAGTCCGCCGGGGGCACGACACATCACCGATCCATGTGAAGCGACTACGAGTTGCCCTTTCTTGTGTGAGTGGAGCGGAAGCTCGTCGTTGTCTTCACCGGTTTCGATGCAGAATGAGGTGATCGGCCGATCGAACTGATCCGGATCAATCGGATCGTAGTTGATCCGAAGCTCGGGCAAATTCATTCTGGCAAAGCCAGGATCCATTTCGGACGTGGATAACATGCTCATCGAACTCGCTCGTTATTGGCTACGGCTCCCGCAATTCAGGAGGCGGAGATAAGGGGCGCGCCTGGAGTCCGGGTGACGATAGCGCTCGGGGAAATGCTCGTCACCGAAAAGTAACGCGAGGAAGCAAGAATCTGATCCCGCGGGTTAGCCTCGTTCCTTCCCGGATGATGACTGTCACGGCCGCTCATCGCCGGGCTCCGCGATGGGGAAAGCAGCTGGAAGGCTCAACGTGCTGGGGACAAGACGCGTCTCGCGGCGCCAGACCGCGCACCGCCCCGACGGTGGAAAATGCCGCGTTCCCGCGTCAATCGGCTCCGCCGATCGCGCTTTCACGGTTGTCCGCAAGGGTTTTCGCCAGAAAATGCCGCGACCCCCGATGCTAGCAAGGAACTGTTTCGCAGAAAGCCGGCACGGACGTGTTGCCGATTGGAAGGCGAAAGCCAGGCCGCGCAGGCTGAATCATCGAAAGACCGAAGGCGGCGCCGGGCGATCGTTCGGGGGCAATTGAATATGGCGGAGGATAATCGAACTGTCTTCAGCATATCCCTGAGCGCTCAGGAACTGGAGTTCGCGGCGGCAGGCCGTGACTTTGTTCTGCAGAAGAAACCCGAGCTCAGATCGTGCATCGTTGTAGCGGACAATATGCTTTCGATCGCCGACCAGCCACATGTCCGGCAAGCATTCATGGAATTGGGCCTGGCTAGATTGGTCCGCGTTCTGCGGCTCGCGATCGTGGGTAAAGCGATTGCGATCAGGAGAGTCCCTAGATTGCTGTTCGATCTCGCGCGCTTCAGGACAAAAATCGTCCGCGCCCTGCGCAGGCGCGCGGGATAGCCGCTCAGGGAACGGCGTCGATCGATCGTGCGATGAAGCCGGCATTCGAAAGATGGTCGGTGATGGGCTCGATCAATTGTTGTGATCGGGTCGTCGTCGGCTATCGACCGACTGGTCCCAGGTTCATGCAGCATGGCGCGTGCCGATGTGGCTCATCCTGGCCTTGTCACGCGAAAATGCCGGAAGCTAGCGCAGTTCCGCCTTCTTCAGCAGAAAATGCCGGGCGGCATACCGGATAGTTCTGTCGCTGAGATCGTTCGTTGGGCTGTCTTCGATCGATATCCGCGTTCGGCGTTTGCGAAGGATCCACATCCTTCGCTTCCTCCCTGGACTTGGCCCGGCTTGTGCCGGGCCATTTTTTGCTCGGCGGCGGTTGAAGCGTCTACGGGATCAGCTTGTCGGCCGGCTCAGCGCTGTGGGGCTCAGCGGCGTATGATTTTCTTGAGAATCTCGGTCAGAGTCCGAAATTCTTCCCTCGTCAACGGGGCAAATGTCTCGCCGGAAATCTCAGCAATGGTCTCGATCGCAGCGTCCGCCGTCCGCCTCCCTTTGTCCGTTAATTCGATCTGCCGTCGTCGTGGATCCAAAGGATCCTTGGAGCTCTTGATCAGCCCGCGCGATTTGAGGCGATTGATGACGCCAGTGATCGTTGCTGAATCATAGTGGATCAGTCGCCCCAGGTGATTTTGAGAACATGATCCGACTTCCCTCAGTTTCGCCAGCGTCGAGAATTGGGGTGGGGTCAGTTCTTCGATCATTTTCGCGACAAAGATCGATGTGTGGGTACGGAGCGCGACGCGCAACAGGAATCCTGGTGCATCGTCCAACCTGTAAGATTGTGCGGCCTCTTTCGGCTTCTCCGTCGGAGCCGTCCTGGTTTTCGGTTGCACGATTTTCGTCCTCTTGCGGCACTTGCCCGTGGCTCGGCTGAACAAAGCTGGATGGCTCGGCCTTGGAAGTTCCGAGTTGATCATTTGTGTACATTCGTTGCCCCCAAGAATCCATGCCGTCCGACCGCGAGCCCTATCCGTCCGGCGGGTAGGGCTATCACTCGTATACGAGTGTAGCGCTTGCATACGAGTGATAATTGGGGTAGAGGTTGAGTATTGCCCCTGGGGAGGAGCCGCGCAGGCTTCCTGACCATTCGGCTGTGACCTCGCACCCCGGATCCGAGCATGTCGGTGACTGACAGCATGAGTGCCGTACGACCCGACCTCATCGAGAAGGTTACGGGGCGGGCAGAATACGTTACCGACCTCGTGATCCCGGGGATGCTGCACGGCTTTGTGGTTCGTTCGCCGGCTCCTCACGCGCGCATCTCGTCGATTGACGTGAGCGTCGCCAGGTCCGTACCCGGCGTCGTCGACGTGCTCATCGGAGCGGATGTCGTCTCGTTCGGTTGCTGGGGTGTCGTGCTTAAGGACCGGCCGATCATGGCAATCGACCGGGTCCGGTATGTGGGCGAGCCGGTCGCCGTGGTGATCGCTGAGACTATCGAGATCGCCGAAGCCGCCGCGGAGCTTGTGGACATCGCGTACGACGAACTCCCGCACGCAACGACCATCCGTGAAGCGATGATGGCGGATGCGCCGCTCATCCATGAGCATCATGAAAACCTCGAAGACTTCTACTTCAAGGGCGGCGCCAGGCCGACACCGGGCAGCAACATCTTCCACACTTACAGGAACAACGTCGGAGATGTTGAAGCTGCGGAGGCGGTCGCGGCGTACGTTCACGAGGACCACTTCACGTTTCCGGCAATCTCGCATTTCGCGATGGAGCCGCATGCTGTCATCGCCGACTTCCAGGGAGACTCCCTGACGGTCTGGGCAGGTGCGCAGACGCCGACCGCGGTTCAGAAGGTGCTCTCCAGGCTGTTCGGCCTGGCGCTGGCCAAGGTCCGCGTGATCGTCCCGTTCGTTGGCGGCGGATTCGGCGGCAAGGCATCCGTCAAGATCGAGCCGTTGGTCGCCGCCGCGTCCTGGAAGGTGCGCCGCCCGGTTCGGGTGGCTCAATCCATGGCTGAATCGATGCTCACCTGCCGAAGGCTCGGCGCTGACATCACGATTCGCACCGCGGTCGATGCCAACGGACGGATCCTCGCGAAGAGCGCCAGGCTTCTGCTCGACGGCGGAGCGTACTCAGATACGGGCTCAGCAGTCGCCACGAAATCGGCGAACCGCATCATGGGCCCATACGTGGTGCCGAACATGCGGCTCGAAGCATGTGCGGTTTACACGAACACCGTCCCTGGCGCGGCGTTCCGCTCAATCGGTGGCCCACAGGCGGTTTGGGCCAAGGAATCGCACATGGACAATGTGGCTGCGGCAATCGGCATGGACCCGACCGAGTTCCGCATGCTGAACCTGGCCTCCCGTGGCGAGCGCATCCGCCCCGACCTGCGCGCGCTCGACATGGACATGAGCGAGTTGATCGGCCGGGTGAGGCGGTCGTTCGCGCCGGACGCGCAACCCTCCAACCGCAAGGCGCAAGGATTGGCGCTTGCCGCAACCGATCCGGCGAATACGCCGATCAGCAACGCGATCGTGCGCCTCAAGATCGATGGGTCGATTCTCGTTGCGGTCTCCAGCATCGAGGTTGGTCAGGGCGCGCACGCGACGATGGCCCAAATCGCGGCGCAGACATTGAAGCAGAAGGTGTCTGCGGTCACCGTCCTGCGCTCGGATACAGCGGTCGCTCCTTACGACTGGGGTACCGGCGCGAGCCGCTCGACCGTCGTCGTCGGCCTCTCTGTCGAGAGCGCCGCTCTCGACGCAGCCGATCAGATTATCGACATGGTTGCAGAGGTCTGGGAGCTTCCCCGCGACGGACTGTCACTCGTCGAGGGAGGCGTCTCGACCGGTCCAGACGTTCTCACTTTCCATCAGATATTTCACCGCAGTCTGGGTGTCGATTCGGGAGAAGTCGTCGGCCGCGGTGCCATCACGCCGCGCTCGAAGAAAGGCTCCCTGGCGGAGTCACCTCTGTTCTGGGAGACAGCCGCAGGTCTCGCAGAGATCGTGGTCGATGAGGAAACCGGCGAGATCCGTGTGCCTCGGTACGCCAGCGCCGCCGACGTCGGCCGTGTGATCAATCGCCTCGCCGCGGAAGGTCAGGATGAGGGCGCCGCTGTCATGGGGCTCGGTCACGCGCTTCACGAGGCGCTCGAGTTCGAGGACGGGCAACCCGTCAACGCGACTCCGATCGATTATTCGATACCGCGGATCACCGACGTGCCGCCCTCGTTCGACACGATACTTGTCGAAAACGGCGACGGCCCCGGGGCTGGCGGCGCCAAAGGAATGGGCGAGGGAGCAATCCTGCCGGTCGCTCCGGCGATCGCCAACGCGCTGTTCGCCGCCTACGGCGTCCGAATAACCAATCTGCCGATGACACCCGAAAAAGTGTGGCGCGCACTCCGGAAGAGGAACTGAATTCATGGAATTCAACATGTCAATGGCGGTGCCGGCGACCCCGGCGCAGCTTTGGAGCACGCTGCTCGACGTTCCACGCATATCGAGCTGCATTCCCGGGTGCGAAAGCGTCGAGGAAATCCAGCGGCTTGCAACCTACAAAGCGACCGTCAAGCAGAAGATCGGTCCTTTCAAGCTCGAAGTGCCGGCTGACATCATCGTTGAATCGATTACCGAGCCGTCTCACGTGCGTACCCGCGCTACGGGCCGCGACAAGATCACAGGAACGCGGCTGGCCGTTGTCCTCGACGTAACCGTCACGCAGGCCGGTTCTGGATCCACATTTGCCGTGGACGCGAAAGTCGACGTGCAGGGCCGGCTCGCGAGCATGGGGTTCGGCATCATCAAACGCCGGGTCGATCAGAACTTCGAAGAGTTCGAGAAGCGACTCAAAGAAATGCTGGGCGCGGCCTGATCATGCTGCCGTCACCCTTCCAATTCGAGCGGCCTTCGACGATTGCCGACGCCGTGCGTGCCGTCGGCGATTCCGGGGACGGTATGTTCTACGCCGGCGGCACCGAATTGCTGCTCGCGCTGAAAATGCGCGTCATCCGTATAGACCGCCTCATCGACATCAAGGGTATCCCCGGGCTCGATTGCATTGCCGTCAACGGCATGAACGAGATCGAGATCGGCGCGCGCTGCACGCACAGAAAGATCAGCGGCGATCCCGTTATCCGCGAGCACGTGCCGGCGCTTGCGTCGCTCTGCGCCGAGGTCGCAAACATCAGGGTCCGGAACGTTGGGACAATCGGCGGCAATCTCTGCTTCGGAGAGCCTCACGCCGATCCGCCGACGATGCTCGCCGCTCTCAACGCACGGCTGGTGCTCGAGGGATCCCGGGGGACGCGTGAAGTTTACGCTGATGATTTCATCCGAAGCGAAATGGAAACGGTGCGCGAGCCTGACGAGCTGCTGAGAGTGATCGTGTTCCCGCGGCCCGCAGGACCCGTAACCTATCGCCGGTTCAAGCATGGTGAGAGGCCTTCCGTTAACGTCGCGATGGCCTGGTCACTGAATCCCGGCAGGAGCACGATCACGAGCGCCCGTGTGCGGGTCGGCGCGCTTGGTTCGCGGCCACAGCCTTTGACGATCGTCGAGGGTGCCCTCCGAAACGTAGCGGTAGCAGAGGCCCGTCGGGCGATTGAGACAGCTCTTCCCGCAGCCTTGGATCAGCTCGAAGTCAACGCCGATCGACATGGCGGGGCCGATTACAAGCGTCACCTTGCAGGCGTGCTTCTTCTGCGTAACGCCGATGAGGCGATCATCGCCGGCGGGAGCTGGCCGAAATGACACAGGTATTGGCTATCTCGTTCTCGCTGAACGGCAAGACGATTGCCGTCGACGTCCCGGCCCATGTGCTCCTGATCGACCTCATCCGAGATCGTTTGGGCCTCAGGGGAACGAAACGTTCCTGCGACATGGAAGTATGCGGCGCTTGCACGGTCCTTCTTGACGGTGAACCGATCTCGAGCTGCACAACGCTCGCGGTCGATGTGGACCGGCGCGCGGTCACCACAATCGAGGGTGTGACCCCACCAGACGGACTATCCCGGATCCAGGAGGCGTTCGTGCTTCATGGCGGTCTGCAGTGCGGCTTCTGCACGCCCGGGTTCATCATGGCAGTCACGGCGCTCTTGGAGACGACGCCACACCCGACAGACGCTGAAATCCGGCACTATCTCGACGGCAATCTTTGCCGCTGCACCGGTTACACCAAGATTTTCGAAGCCGTGAAGAGCCTTGCGCGCCGGCAGGATGCCGCTTGAAACCGCGCGAGACGGCGCAGCTACTTTTTGGAGGTATCATGAGTATTGATCAGGTCAAAAGAACGAGCGTCTTGATTGCGGGCGCGGGCATCGGCGGCTTGGCGATGGCCTTATCGCTGCTCCGACGCGGCATCGATTGCGACGTTTTCGAGCAGGCGTCCGAGTTGCGTGAAGTCGGCGCCGGTCTTTGGGTCTCCATGAACGGTGTGCGCGTACTTCGCGATCTCGGCCTCGCCGAGCAAGTCGAACAAAATTGCATCGCGGCCGAGCGACGTTCCATCCGGCTCTGGAACACCGGTGAAACGTGGTCCCTGTATGACCGGAGCACCGACGCAGCCCGCAACCAGCCCTACCTTCTGCTGCGCGCGCACCTGTTGAAGATCCTTGTCGACGGCGTACGGCGCGCGAAGGCGGACGCCATCCATCTGAACGCCCATGTTGTCGGATTCAGCCAGAGCCGGGACGGAGTTTTGGCCCGGCTCGCGGACGGCCGCGAGATCGAAGGTCGGGCGCTGATCGGCGCCGACGGTTCGCATTCGAAGGTCCGAACCGGGCTGATCGGCCAGATCGAAAGCCAGTACACCAACGCAATCGCCTGGCGTGGTCTTGTGCCGGTCGACCGCCTCGAGCCGCATCAGCGCGAGCCCGTGGTGTCGACATGGATTGGGCCGAACGCACATGTCACGGCATATCCGGTCCGCTGGCAGAACACGGAATTGATGACGTTCTCGGGGCAGGTCGATCGCAACGACTGGCTCCTGGAATCCTGGTCGGAGAAGGGGTCTGTCGAGGAGTGCCTGAAGGACTTCGTGGGCTGGCATCCCGACATCATCGCGCTCGTCAGCAACGTCGAAAGCCTTCACAAATGGGGCCTGTTCGTGCGGCCCACGCTGGCTGGTTGGTCGCAAGGACGGGTCACGCTTCTTGGAGATGCGTGCCACTCCATGCTGCCATATCTCGGTCAGGGAGTGAACATGGCGTTGGAGGACGCCTCCGTTCTCGCCCGGTGCCTCGAGCAGCACCCAAGCGATCCTGCGAGAGCTTTCCAGACATATCAAAGCCTGCGCCTGGATCGCACAACCAGGGTTGTGAACTCCGCGGCTGGGATGCTGCCGATCTTTCATAACCCGGCGCTATCCAGGGCCGAAACGGCGGGAGACTACATCAGGACGCAGTGGGCGCCGGAAGCGACCGCCGCTCGTTACGACTGGATCTACCAGTACGACGCGACCGCCATTCCTCTTCATTGACATCTCTCCCCACGAGCACCGGTGCACAAGGATGATCGGCAAAGCGCAGCCCTGGGACAGGGTGATACCGCTCGAAGAGCGCGAGACCTACGCGATCGCAGGATTGGGTGGCGCGGCTGGATTCGGCAAGCGGCCCGCGCTGCTGGTGATTGACGTGCAGTACCGCTCGGTCGGTGACCGGCCGATGCCGATCCGCGAGGCGATCAAGCAATATCCAACCAGCTGCGGTGAGGCTGGTTGGCAGGCCATAGCGCAGATTGCCGATCTGATGCGGTTGTTTCGCGGCAGAAGATGGCCGGTGATATTTCCGCATGTCGCCTGCAAGGTCAGCCATGACCAGGGGGCATTCGCGGCAAAAATTCCAGCCATCATGCAGATCCCGCCCGAGGGCTACGACTTTGTTCGCGAGGTGGCTCCAGAGCCGGGAGAGCTGCTGCTGCCAAAGACGCAGGCAAGCGCGTTCTTCGGCACCCCGCTCACGACATATCTCGTCGGGGCCGGGATCGATTCACTGGTGGTGACCGGCTGCACGACAAGCGGCTGCGTCCGGGCATCGGTCGTCGATGCATGCGCGCTGAATTTCAAATCGATCGTGCCGAGCGATGCTGTCTACGATCGTTCGCCGACTTCGCACGCCGTCAACCTGTTCGATATAGCCAGCAAGTACGCAGATGTGATGCCCACCTCGGAAGTCACCGAGCGGCTTCATGCGCTGCCAGCCGATCGTACGCAGGATCGCCCGACATGAGTGTCGCCCAGGTCTCCGGTCTGCTCTACGGCGCTCACGTGCGCGCAAATGGCGTCCGCCAGCATTACCTGCGCTTCGGCGGAGCCGGTCCTGCCATCATCATCCTCCCGGGCATCTCGACGGCCGCGGCACAATGGGCGTTCATCGCGGAACGTCTGTGCATCGGACATGACGTCTATGTACTCGACGTCCGGGGACGCGGCCTTTCCGAAAGCGGGCCGCATCTCAATTATTCGCTGGATGCCTGCGCCTCGGATCTGGTCGCATTCGCCGAGGCGCTGGAAATAGGCGCGTATACCCTGCTCGGCCACTCCATGGGCGCCCGGATCGGAATTCGTGCCGCACGCTGGCGGCCATCGTCCATGAGACAGTTGATCCTGGTCGATCCTCCGGTCTCCGGCCCCGGACGCCGCGCCTATCCAAGTCCGATCGGGCCTCTTCTGAAGCTGCTTCATAGCGCAAGGCTTGGAGAAGCGGACGCGGCGCTGCGAAGCCCCTCCGCGCCGCGCTGGCCCGAAAAGCACATCCGTGCCCGGGCCGAGTGGATGCACACCTGCGACGAGCGCGCCCTGATCGAAAGTCACAAGGGCTTTCATCACGATGACATTCACAACGATCTCGCCAACCTCAGCGTCCGAACCTGGCTGCTCGTTGCAGGCAAAGGCGACGTCATCCGTCCCGAAGATGAGAGAGAGATTCAACGATTATTGCCGTCCATCGAGATCAAGCGACTGGAGGGCGCAGGTCACCAAATGCACATCGACGACACGGAAGGCTTCCTTTCGATCGTCAGTGACGTCCTCGCCTGACCGCTCGAAAGACCGGTCGGAGCGCTGCGATTACATGCCCGGCAAAGGAGATGACTGAAGATGACCCGGCAACGCATCGATGTTGATATGCTCGAACTGTTCAAGGCCGAACTTGCACTCTGCAAGGTGAGCGAAGGCGAGGTCGTGGCTGTCCTGAGCGGCGGCGAGGATCAGTCGGAGTATGCCCAGACGTTCATGCTGGCCGCGCGGAGCCTTGGCGCGACAACTTTCCACCTCAATGTTCCAAAGTACGGCCAGAGCAAGGTTGCGGGCCAGCAGGGCAGACACGCGCTGAGCGGCAACCAGCCGGCGATCGACACGCTCAAGCGCGTGGACATGGTGATTGATCTTCTGGGCCTGCTGTTCTCGCGCGAGCAACTCGAAATTCAGGAGGCAGGCACGCGCATTCTGCGCGTCATGGAGCCGTTCCACATTCTCAAGAAGATGTTCCCGACTGAGGATCTCCGCCGGCGGACCGAGCTCTCACGGACGCTCCTGCAGTCAGCCAGAACCATGCGCATCACGTCGCCGGGCGGAACGGATGTGACCTACGGCCTAAAGCAATATCCGGTCATTTCCGAGTACGGATACACCGATGAACCGGGCCGCTGGGATCATTTCCCGTCAGGATTTGCTTTCACGCAGGCCACGGATGGGGACGTCAACGGCACTGTCGTCCTGATGCCGGGCGACATTCTCTGCGCATTCAAGCGCTACATCCAGTCTCCGGTCACGCTCACCATCAAGGACGGCTACATCGTCGACCTCAAGGGCGAAGGCACCGACGCGACGCTCATCAGGAGCTATATCGACAGTTTCGGCGATCCGCGAGGTTGGGCAGTCTCGCATATCGGGTGGGGATCGAATGAGCGCGCCGACTGGCACCATATAGCTGCATCTCAGCAACTCGCGTCGGAGCACATCATGAACGCGCTTTCCTTTTATGGAAACGTTCTGTTCTCGACGGGACCGAATACCGAGCTTGGCGGCACGAACGACACGCCGTGTCATCTCGATATCCCGCTTCGCGGCTGCAGTCTCTGGCTCGACGATATTCACATCCTCGACAAGGGCGAGTTTGCCTACCCGGAGTTGAGGGCGCCCGGCCGCTAGGCCTCGGCATCGAACCGGGACCCGGAGTCGCAATTGCGGCTCCCAATGACGCGGAAAGCGCTTCGGCGACGATCATCCACTGTTCAGCTCTTTCAACGGGAAACGCATTGCATGTCTAAGACCGTCTCAGGTGTGGAAGATTACACGGCCAGGCAACGCTATTCGATCATGATCTCGGCGATGCTGGGATACATTCTCGACTTCTACGATGTCCTGATCTTTCCGTTTCTCTTGCCGGCGATCCAGCGGTCAATGTCGCTATCGTTGACCGAGATCGGCTCCCTGCAGGCCCTGACGCTCTTCGGATCAGCGATCGGCGGGGCCCTGTTCGGCGTCATCGGTGATCGCCTTGGCCGAAAGACCTCGCTTCAGCTCACGATCGCGCTGTTCTCGGTCGCGGCGATTATTTCCGCGTTCGCATGGAATTACTGGTCGCTTGCGGTGCTGCGGTTCATCACCGGCATCGGTCTTGGCGGCGAGTACGGCGTTGGCATGGTGCTCTTCAACGAGGCCTGGAAAAAAGGCAGCCGCGGCCTGGGCGCGGCTGCGCTTCAGGGCTGCGCCGTGATCGCATCGTCCACGGCGTCGATCGTCGGAATCTGGCTTATCGCGACGTTCAGCGACGAGTGGAGCTGGCGCATCGGCCTGCTGAGCGGCGGAATGCCGATCCTGCTGATCATCTTCATCCGCTTCTTCATGCCTGAATCGAAAATCTGGCTGGAGTACGAGGCGCAACGCAAGGCCGGTCAGGTTGCAGAGGCGGCCCGCACGCTTCCCCTGGCGGATCTGTTTCGCAACGGGCTGGCGCGCCAGACCGTCACTGCCTGCGTGTGGCTGATGAGCTACATGCTTTGCTACTACAGCGTCGTCTCCTTCATTCCGACGCTGTTGCTCCGGGACATGCACACGCCGGGCGACGTGGTTCGCACCACGGCCGTTCTTCTTTCCGTGGTCAGCGGCATTTGCTATCTCGCCAACGGCTTTTTCAACGACAGGGCTGGCCGCCGATTCGGTGCTCTCGTGCCGGCGTTGTTCTGGATCGGATCCCTGGTTGGCATGGCGGTATGGGGAGGTCAGCTCTATGCCGGCTCGAAGACCGAGTGGCCGATGTTCTGGCTCTATATCGGTTTCGGGATTGGCAACGTTGCGCTCGGCGTGACGGGCGTCTGGATCTCGGAGCTCTATCCGGTCAATTTGCGCGCGACGGCGGTGTCCACGTTCTATATGGGCGGTCGTGGTCTTGGCAGCATCGCGCCGGTTATCGTGCCCCTTGCGGCCGCTCATTTCGGCGGAAGCCTGCTGAACGGCATGGTCGCCGTGGCCCTTCCCGCCGCAACTGTCTTCGTTCTGGCCTCTCTTCTGCTTCCTGAGACGCTCGGTCGGGATTTGTCCGCGAAGGGCTTCAAGGCCGATGCGGACTCGGAGCCGGCGATGAAGGCTGCTCCCGTCTCGAGCCTATGATGCGCTCGTGAAAGACGCGCGGCGAGATGAGAGCTTGTCGCGCTCATCTCGCCGGCCCGGCGCGGAAGGTGGCACTCGGTACAGGGCTCGTCGATACGGACAAATGACGCCTGGTCGAGGCCTTCAATGCATCGATCAAGACTCGGCCAGCACCGTCTTCTTCATGCGTGTGCCGCTGCCCCGATCGCAGGTGTTGCCGCCGGCCGATCCTCGGCGCCCCTGCCGAACCTGTTGCAATCATGCGATAGTGCTGCTTGGGCAATTCGGATTTCCGCGGCATGGCGATTGGCCGTATCGTCCGGATTTGGCGGTGTCCTTATGTAGCTGCGACCTTCAGATCGGCAGGTCAAGTTGTGGCGCCGCATCGTCGTTCTGTAGGGACGAAAGCGAAACCCCCAGCAGCCGGACTGACCTGGAAAAGGGCATCTCGTTTTGAAGCAGCGCGATCGACATTCGCTCGAGTTCTGCGCGGCTTGAAACCGCAGCAGGTACCGACCTGCTGCGCGTGATGATCTCGAAATCGTTGAACTTTACCTTGAGGGTCACCGTTCGGCCACGCGCTGCCTTGTCTTCACAGTGCCGCCAGACCTTGTCGATGAGTGGCTGCAGTTCGGCTGCCAATGTCTGGAATTCGGTCAAATCGCTTGAGAAAGTGGTTTCTGCGCCGACCGACTTCCGGATTCGATCGGCGCGGACCTCACGATGATCGACGCCCCTTGATATCCAATAGTAGTACGCTCCGGCCTTGCCGAAATTGGCCTGCATGAATGCGAGCGACTGATTGCGCATATCGAGCCCCGTGTAGAGGCCCAGGGCATTCATCCTGGCGCTGGTCGCAGGACCAATGCCGTGGAATCTGCCGACGGGCAGGACTTCCACGAATGCCGAGCCCATTTCAGGCGTGATGACGTATTGGCCATTCGGCTTGCGGTGATCCGAGGCAAGCTTTGCCAGAAACTTGTTATAGGAGATGCCGGCCGAAGCGTTCAGACCTGTCTCGGCTTTGATCTTGGCGCGGATAGCGAGCGCGACGTCGCGCGCCCATTGAATGCGCTGCAGGTTGTCGGTCACGTCGAGATAGGCCTCGTCGAGCGACAGGGGCTCGATAATCGGTGTGTGCTCTGCGAAGATGTCGCGGATCTGCTGCGAGATGGCCTTGTAAATCTCGAAGCGCGGCTTGACGAAGATCAGATCGGGGCATTGTCGTTTTGCCGTGACGGACGGCATGGCCGAACGAACTCCGAACTTTCTGGCTTCATAGCTGGCCGCCGCCACGACGCCGCGTTCGCGGGAGCCTCCGACGGCGACCGGCTTGCCACGCAGGTCTGGATTGTCCCGCTGCTCGACGGACGCATAGAATGCATCCATGTCGATGTGGATGATCTTGCGCTGCCGGAGCGGCGCAATTGCCTGGTCGTCATCGATCTCGATGGTCACGTCCCGAGCCCGGCCGTATCTTCCTTGACGCCACGAGCAACCACCCGGAGTGTTCCGTCGGCAAGCGGCCGCTGCAATTTCAGTGCCTCGTCCGGAGGTGCCGTCATCCAGACGTCTACCTCCGCCGGCGAGGTCAGGATCACCGGCGTCGCCTTCGGGTGAATGGCTCCGACCTCTGCATTGGGCTCCGTCGTCAGGAACGCGTAGAGGTCGTTGGTGGTCACGCCTTCCCTGACCTTGCGGACGGACGTCCAGCTGGTCCAGATGCCGGCGAAGCAGGCGAGGGGGCGACTCTCGTCGAGCGCGAACCAGATATCGCCGCCCGCAGCCCTGTTGAACTCGCTGAAGGAGTTGAACGGCACCACGCAGCGGTTTTCGGGGCCGAGCCATCTCGTCCAGTGCCTGCTCTTCACGTTGCGGATATTGGTCGTGCCGCCGTCCGGCTCCATCCGCAGCAATTCCTTGAAATCGACCGCCTTACCTTTCGCCTCGAGCTTTGCCGCGCGCTTTTTGGTTGCTTCCATCATGGCCTGCTGCGATGACGGCATGCCCCACCGTGCCGTCGCCAGTTCTCGGCCCTCGGCCGCATTGCGCACGATCGGCGCCTTGTAATTGGGAAAAACCCCTGGCATCGGCGCCAGATTGCCGACGTACCGGTTCACGACGCGGAACAGCGCGGCGATGGCTGCTTGATTGGTCGTGATCGAGTAGAGATTGCACATCGGTCAGGCTTTGGTCCGAGAGTGGCGCGGCTGCCCCGCCAACTGTAACAGAGTCGCGGAGGGACGCCGGCCTCGGCAAACTCGCGTCGCGCGACCTGCTCTGGATCGTCCAGTGCATCGATTTCGCCCTTTGGGATAGACCAGGCGCCCCTATCCTTGTTGACGTAGCAGATGTTGCAAGTGGTTTTCTTCCACGCTGCGTTCGACATCGCACTTCCTCCCGGATCGGTGGCGCCGATATTATATGATACGCGTAATAAAACAACTTGGGATATGGATATAGAGAGCCTGCGCGCTAGTTCCTCCTGATGCAGGCTGCATGCTGAGGTGTCGATTATCTGAACAGCCGCATCATGGGCAACGGCAAGCGAGGCCTTCGGCAGATCCCGCCATGGTGCCCCGGACCGCAAATCCAAAAAGATGCTATTGAGGGCACGGCGATCATTCACGCGCGGCAGGCCACGTGGCTTATTGGGGAGCACCGGCTTTATGGCGATCCATTCATAGGCGGCAAGTTAGTAGCGCATGATTCGATGAACGCTCTGTTCCCGATGAGAGCGATGGTGTTCGCGGAGGGTCGGCCCAAAATCGCAAAGGCAGCAAGCCGCCCATCCGCTGGCTCTACTTCAGCATTATGCAGGCGCCAAGAAGCACGAGGCGGTCGCCGATCGTGGTTACTTTGATTGAGAGGAGATACTAGCCTGCGAAGAGGCCGGCGTTGCAGTCACCTTGCCCAAACCATGACGTCGAACGCCAAGGCGGAGGGCCGGTTCGGCAAGCAGGACTTCGCCTACCTGCCTGATGAGGACGTCTACCGCTGCCCAATCCGGCCAGCTGCTGCCCTATCACTACACCAACATCGAGCACGGAATGACGCTGCGCCGTTATTGGTCGACGGCAGCGTGCCAAAGCTGCGCGACTAAGAGCCAATGTACGCCATCCAAGGAGCGCCGCATCTCGCGTTGGGAGCATGACCATGTGGTCGAGGAGGTCCAGAGACGGTCGATTCCAATCCCGACGCCGTGCGGAGACGGTCGAGCATCCCTTCGCACGATCAAAGCCCGCATGGATGCGTCCCACATCCAGATGGAGCACCTACGGAACGTCGCCGCCGAGATGGCGCTGCATGTTCTCGCCTATAACCTCACATGGGTGATGAACATCCTCGGCAAACAGAGCCTGATCGCAGCCATCCGCGCCGCCTGACGGCCAGAACGTGCGTCCAAAAGCGCAATACCGCGTCGCGACAACCACTTTGGAAGGTCATGGACGATCCGACGCGAGAATATTGGCCGACGACCGCGGCCGCGTGTCGCCCTATCCATTTACGCACGACAAAGACCCATTGTAGACATGGCTGGCAGATCCACGTAGCCTTCGCGGGGTGTTTGCTTCTCCAACGCTACAGAAAGCCGTACAATTGCCTCGGATTATCGACAAGGATTTTCTTGCGGGCAGTTTCATCCGGCGTCCACTGTGCCAACAGGTCGAACAGGCCCGCATCATCGGGCATGTGCTTTTCGCCGCGATGCGGCCAATCACTTCCCCAGACCATTCGCTCTGGCGCGGCCTTGGCGAATGCCTTCGCAACCTCGGTGGCATCGGCGTAGTTGGGAGGTCCGCTCGCAGTGTTGAGGTAAGCCCCGGAAAGTTTCATCCAGGTCCGTCCGCCATCAAGCAGCTTGCGGACCGCCTTATAGGCGCGATGATTGACGCCTTGAGCGGGCGGCAAGCGGGCGATGTGATCGATCACCACCGGTGTCGGCAGTCGTGACAAGATGCTCTGGAGATCGGCGATCTGGTCGCCTGTCATGTAAACCTGAACGTGCCAGCCGAGCGGATGGACCTTTCTGGCCATCGTCTCCAGGCGCTCGGCAGTCGTTACCCCCCATGATTGGGACGTCACAAAATTGACCCTGATGCCAACCGCGCCCTTCGCGGCCATCTGCGTTAGTTCCGCATCGGAAATATCGAGATCGACGACGACCACGGCGCGCGCCGAATTGCCGAATTGCGCGACGCCGTCGAGCGTGGCGCGATTGTCGACGCCATAGGTCGACGGCGTCACCACGACCACGCGGCTGGTTCCGATGCGTTTTTGAAACGATCGGTAGGCCGGTACGTCGCTATCGATCACCGGCTCGCCTTTCCAGTGACTCGAAGCGGGAAACTGCCGCGAGAAGATGTGGATGTGGGAATCGCAAGCACCTTCCGGAACAGACGTCTTCGGAGGTTCGGTGCCCGACGAAAACGGCACCACCCCTTGTTGGGCCTCAGCGTGGCCGCCCTGCAGTCCGACCGCCGTCGACATCGCAAACAAGCCAGCCGCTTTTAAGACATCGCGCCGAGCGACTTCAGCACCATGGATTGCTTTCATGGGTTTTCTCCTGATGAGCGTCCGTGCGTTCAGAAGCCGTAGAGCGCAGCGGGGTTGTCGACGAGGATCTGAGCCTGCAGCTTTGCATCCGGTGCCGAAACAGCCAGCAGATCGAGCAGCACGGCATCATCGGGTTTTGCGTCGGCAGGCGACGTGGGATGCGGCCAATCGCTGCCCCAGACGAGCCTTTCGGGGGCAAGCTTGACGAAGGCCCGCGCAAGCCGGTTCCGGTCAGCATAGGTCGGCGCGCCGCTTTTCGAGAGAATGTAGGCGCCAGTCAGCTTCACCCATGCGCCGCGCGTTTCAATGAGCCTGGCGATCACGCCAAACGCCGGATGATCCGGGCCGGCTGGCTCGGGAAGGTGACCCATGTGGTCAAACACGACCGGGACAGGCAATCCCTCCAGAGTATCTTTCAGCTCAACGATCTTGTCGCCGTCCGACACGAGCTGGATATGCCAGCCGAACTCGGCGATCTTGCGGGCGACCGGCGCCAAGTCGTCTATCGGGGCGCCACCGGGAAGCCGTGTGCCGAACCGCACGCCGCGAATGCCGATGGCGTGGAGGCGTTTGATCTCGTCCGTTGTCACAGTGGCGTCGAGCATGGCGATGCCACGTGCGTTGTTGCCGAACGCCTTGACCGATTCGACCAGCAGGCGATTGTCGGTCCCGTAGGTCGAAGGCTGCACTACCACGTTGCGCGCGAGCCCGAGCCGGCGCTGCAACTGGCGATAATTATCGACGCTGGCGTCCGGCGGCCGCAGCGTCGCGCTCGGCGCCGGCGGAAACCGGCTGTCGTAAATGTGATGGTGGCAGTCGGTCGCATTTGGCGGCACGGCGATTGATGGGGCCGCCGTGCCCGAAGACCAGGGCACCGGCTGGGCGAAGGCATGATGCGTTGTCGCGCCGAGCGCGGCGCCGGCCGAAAGCAACGCAAGGCAATGGCGGCGACTAATCAAGGTGATCACGTGTGGCTCCCGTCCAAGCTGGCTCATGCTGCGGTCGAGGCCGCGCGTGCTTCGCGAGCGGCCGCACGGCCGAGAACGAGCACGCTGATGGCAGCGGCCGCATCGATCGCGGCAACCGGCAACATGCCGAGCGCGAAGCTCCCGGTTGACTCCTTGATCAGCCCGACGACGTTGACCATGATGCCGCCGCCGATCAGATTGGCGATGGCGTTGATGCCCGCGATGCCCGCGGCCAGCGTGGTGGCCGACAACCATCCGGATGACAACGCCCAGAACGGTCCCTTGAAGGCATAGGCGCCGACCAGCGCGCAGGATACGGCGGCAACGGTGGTCGCAAGGCTTCCGGACAAAGTGAGATAGGACAGGCCGAACGCCCCGAGCAGCAGGGGAAGCGCAGTGTGCCATTTCCGCTCGTCGCTCCGGTCGGAATGTCGACCCCACAGGATCATGAGCACCGTGGCAATGCCGTACGGAATCGCGTTGACGAAGCCGGTCTGCAGGTTGGTCAGGCCGAACGCCTTGAGGACCTGCGGTTGCCATACCGACAACACGCTGCCGGTTGCCGATGCGCCTGAGCAGACCAGCGCCATCGTCAGGAAGTACTTGTTGCGCGCGAGTTCCCACAGCGAGATGTGACCGACGGGCTTTTTATGCGAAGCCTCTTCGTCGAGACGGCCGATCAGCCATTCGCGCTGCGCGTCGCTCAGCCAGCTTGCGTCGCGCGGTTTGTCGGTCAGCACGAAAAGGCAGGTAATCCCGAGCAGAACCGTGGGAAGCCCTTCCAGGATGAACAGCCACTGCCAGCCCTTGAGACCGAGAACGCCGTCCAGTTCGAGCAGCGATACGGACAGCGGGGATCCGAGGAATGTCGCCAGCGGGATGGAAACCGTGAAGGTCGCAAGGATGCGCGCGCGGTATTCATTCGGCAGCCAGTACGTCAGATAGAGGATTGCGCCCGGAAAGAAGCCGGCTTCCGCAGCTCCCAGGATGAACCGCATCGCATACAGCGAGTACGGCCCGGTCACCAGACCCATGCAGGCCGTGATCAGTCCCCACGTGATCATGATCCGCGCGATCCAGCGGCGGGCACCGAAGCGCTGCAAGGCAAGATTGCTCGGAACTTCGACCAGGAAATAGGAAAAGAAGAACAAGCTCGCGCCGAAGCCGAACATCGCCGGCGTCAGCCCGAGATCCTTGTTCATCTGCAACGCGGCAAAACCGACATTGACCCTGTCGAGCAAGGCGAAGAAGTAGCAAACCATCAGGAACGGAACGAGCCGCAGAACGACCCGGCGTATCGTTGTCCGTTCGAGTGATTGCACAGACTGTTCGCTCACGTCCTTATCCTCCCCTGCGGTGTTCATGGTTGCGCGTGATGGCTCGTCCGAGTGCGACGCGCCGCGCAAACTGCTGATTAGACTCCTTCGCAGCCCGCCTCTTGGAGGGCGCGCTCGACCCAGGAGCGGTCAACGGTACCGGCCTTGATGGCTGCCATCGTCTTGGCTTCGCCTTGCTGCTTCTTGTTGGCGGCGTCATAGACCGCTTCGGTCTGTTCGTAGGGAATGCAGACAAAGCCGTCGTCGTCGCCGACGATCAAATCGCCGGGCTGAATGATCATGCCGTCGATCGCAATCGGCGCGTTCACCTCGCCCGGTCCATTCTTGTAGGGACCGCGATGCGTCACGCCCGCCGCGTAGACCGGAAATGAGTTCGCGCGGATCCAACCATAGTCACGCACGGCGCCGTTGATGATCACGCCCGCAACCCCGATCTGCTGCGCGTGTGATATCATTAGTTCTCCGATGATGGCGTTGGTCAGGTCGCCGCCGGCATCGACGACGATGACATCCCCGGCCTTGGCGCGATTGAGCGCAGCGTGGACCATGAGGTTGTCGCCGGGACGCTGCTTGACCGTCAGGGCAACGCCGGCCAGCGCGCCTCCCGCATGCAGCGGCCGCAAACGGGGGCCGCCATGCGTCATGCGGTTCATGGAGTCGCTGATGTTGGCGACCGCAATGGCCTTGAACTTTTCGACTGTGGCCTGTTCGACCTTGCGTTGGCGGGTGTGTATCTTGAATCCGATGGACATGACTAAATCCTGATGATGGGAGGCGTGAATGGAGAGTGTGGTCAGGCCTTCTTCGATCGTGTCAGACCGGCCTTGAATTCGATGGCGTCGAGCGCTTCCTGGTAGGTGCGCGGCACGATGCCCTTGAAGTGGTCCTTGAGACCGAGGCTTTCCTTCCAGCGCAGGCGCGCCGCGATCGCGCGCGCCATGATCGGCTCGACGCCGGCATCCTGGACGGCGTCCGCCGACATTTCGAGTTCCTCGGCGCGGCGCTTGGCGTGGATCACACCTGATGGTGTGAGGCTGTGCACGGTATCCATCCATGGCCGCGCAAGCGTCTTGGAGGCGGACGCAAGCACGATTTCGTCGATCCCGTATTGACGGGCTGCGAGCAGCATCTCGTCCGTCAGCGCTTCGATACCCTTGATGAGGACGGAGCGGAGAATCTTGATGCCGGATGCGGTACCGAGAACTTCGCCGGTGAATTCGATCTGCATTCCCCATGGAACGAGCCAGTCCCGAACGCGCTCGCCGGCGGGACCGCTTGACAGCATGCGCATGGAGTAGCCGTGAAGCGGCGTGCCTTCGATCGAGCCGTCGCCGAGAAGCGCGCCGCTCGACGCCAGCTTTTCCGCAGCGCCCTTCTTGATTTTCGGCGTGGCAGAAGCGAAATCGAGAAATGTGTGCCTGTTGGTGAGAACCGGCGCAAAGGCGTCGGCGCTTTCGAGCGACGCCGAACCCGGCGTGACGCTGAAGATCAGGTCACTCGCGTCGGCCAGCTCCTTGTTTGAGCGCACCAGGGTGACGCCGGCTTCGCTCGCCCTGCTCTGAATAATATCGGAATAGGGGCCGTCGAATGCATATTTGTCGTAGCAGGCAATCTGCTGGAGGCCGGCCTTGCGGAGGCCCGCGCCGAGGGTGCTGCCGATCTCGCCATAACCGACGAGGCCAAGTCTGAACTGTTTGCGGTCTGTCATCATGTGCTTCCTTTGTGTTGGTGTTGACGGGTTCAGCCCTGCGCATCGGCGAGGCGGCGGAGGCCGGCGCCGCCGCCTCTCTCCGCAACGTGCGCGCACAGAACCTCGATCGGGTGACGCAAGCGAACGCCGTCTATGATTTTCGCTTGCGATCGACAGGAATATCCGTCCGCGAGCAGACGGCCTGATTTGCCTTTTTCGGCGACGTGTACGGCCCAGCTGAGCTGGTAGATGCGTTCCGACATCGCCCGGTGCTCGCGCTCGTGGCCGTAGGTACCGGCCATCCCGCAACAGCCTGAGGGCAAGGCCGATAGCTTGAGTCCGAATGCCTCGAACACGCTCGACCAGGCCGCCACAGCCGCCTGCGCGGTGGTCCGCTCGGTACAGTGAGGGAGCAGCCAGTATTCTTCTTGCCATGCCGCCGGCGGAATGCCGTCGAGACGCTGGGCGAGCCATTCCTGCACGAGCTGGACCTGCGGGACGTCGCGTCCCGGAAGCGCGTGGGCATATTCCGACCGATAGGTCAGCGTCATGGAGGGATCGAGCCCGATCAACGCAACGCCGGAGGCAGCGATGTCCTCAAGAGCGGTCGCGTTCGCGGAAGCGAGTTGTTCGAACCTGCCGAGGAAGCCGTGGACGTGCAGTGGCTTGCCGTTCGGTCGATAGGGCGAAAGCCAGGGCCGCAAGCCGATCCCGGTCAGGAGATCGACGAGGTCGAGCAGCACCCGCGTGTCGTAATAACTGGTGAAAGCGTCTTGCACGATGACAACGCTGGTCAGGCGCTCGGCGTCAGACAGTTTTGACAAACCTTCCGCTGCAAACGCGACGCCGCGGTGCGCGATTTCGCGATCAAGGTTCAGGTTCGACAGAGGCGGTGTGTGAACGAGCCCAATCGTTGCAGGCAGGCCGGTAGCGGTGGCGAGATTGAAGAGTTTTGGCGCCTTTGCCATCCAGGGTACCAATCGCTCCAGGGCCGCCAGCAGATGGTGTCGCAGGGGCCGCAGGTAACGGCCATGATAAAGTTCGAGAAACTTCGCCCGGAACGTCGGCACGTCGATTTTGATCGGGCACTGCGCCGAACAGGACTTGCAGGCGAGGCAACCGGCCATCGCCTCATGGATCTCGTGAGAGAAGTCGTTGCGGTTGCGCAGCGTTGCAAGCAGGCGAGACGGAAAGGCGATCCAGTCCGGGCGGGCGCGCAGGCGGCGCGCCTCGTCAAGCGGATCGCTCCCTGCCACGGCCAGCCGACGCAGCCACTCGCGCATCAACTGGGCGCGGCCCTTCGGTGAATGACGGCGCTCACGCGTGCCCTTCCAGGAGGGGCACATGGCGTCATCAGGATCCCAGTTGAAGCAGGCGCCATTGCCATTGCAGTGCAGGGCTTCATCGTAACCGGCCCGCACGACTGGCGGGATGGTGCGGTCGCTGTTTCCCTTGGTCGGCACGCCATCGACGCTCAGAAGCTTGCCGCCTTCCGGCACCGCGATCTTGCCGGGATTGAACTGGTTGCGTGGATCGAAGGCCGCTTTGATGGCCTGCAGAACCGGATAGAGCGGACCGAAGAAGCGGGGCGAGAACTCGGACCGAACGCCCTTGCCATGTTCGCCCCACAGCAGTCCGCCGTAGCGCTGCGTCAGCGCCACGACTTCTTCCGTCACGTCGCGGACGAGCGCCTCGGCGCCGACCGCTTTCATGTCGATCGCGGGGCGGACGTGGAGCACGCCGGCGTCGACATGGCCGAACATGCCGTAGTCGAGCCCGCGGCGGTCCAGCGCCGCGCGAAATTCGGCGATGTAGTCGGCAAGGTGCTCCCGTGGAACGGCGGTGTCTTCCACAAAGGGAATCGGCCGCTTGTCACCCTTCATGTTGCCGAGGAGGCCGACCGACTTCTTGCGCATGTCCCAGATGCGCTCGACATCCTCGGCGCCGCGCGCAACGGTGTAGCCGCGCCGGCCTGCACCGGAGCTGTCCAGTAAGGAAGCGAGGCGGCCAACCGCGCGCTCCACCTCCGCCTCATCGTTGCCGACAAACTCGACAAGGTTGACGCCGCGCGCCCGCTCGCCACCGTCCTCGGGAAAGAAGCCGGTGACATCGGCCCAGATCAGGTCGTCCTGGGCGAGCGCAAGAACTTTGGAATCAACCGTCTCAATGGATGCGGGTCCGAAGGGAACAAGAACCTGTGCGTCGCGCAGCGCTGCATCGAAGCTGTCGTAGCGCACGTTGACGAGCGCGGTGTGGCTCGGCAGCGGCAGAACCTTCAGCGTGGCTTCCGCCAGAAAACCAAGCGTGCCTTCGGAGCCGCAAAGGATCGCATTCAAGTCAAAACGCCCATCCGCGGTCCTGACATGGGCGAGGTCATAGCCCGTCAGGCAGCGGTTGAGCTTCGGGAAGAGTTCGGCGACGCGCGTCGCGTTTTCGCGCTCGAGCCTGTCGACTTCGCGATGGATGCTTCCGGCGAGATCCGGTCGCCCCTGGGCCTGCGCCAGTCCTGCCTGATCCAGCGGCCGGGAATGCCAAACGCTGCCATTGGAAAGAACGGTCGTGAGTTCGAGCACGTGGTCGCGTGTCTTGCCATAGAGACACGATCCCTGGCCGCAGGCATCGGTCGAGATCATTCCGCCGATGGTCGCGCGGTTGGAGGTCGAAAGCTCGGGCGCGAAGAACAAGCCGTGAGACTTGAGTGCCGCGTTCAGCTGGTCCTTGACGACGCCTGCCTCGACACGCGCCGTCAGCCCCTGCGGATCGATGGCCAGGATACGATTCATGTGGCGCGACAGATCGACGACGAGGCCTTCCGTCAATGACTGGCCGTTGGTGCCGGTGCCGCCGCCCCGCGGCGCAATCCGCACATCCGCGAAGCGTTCCTCGCCGAGCAGCTTCGCGATGCGCACGAGGTCGTTGACATCTAGCGGAAAGGCAATCGCCTGCGGGGTCAGTTGATAGATCGAATTGTCGGTCGCCATGACCGTTCGGTCTGCGTTGCCCGCAGTCAGATCGCCGGCAAAGCCGCGCGCTCGCAGTTCGGCGCAGAAGGCGCCGTAGAGCGGCAACGCGGCGGGTTCGGGCGGAAGGCGCGGGATCACGAGGTCACGCCGGCCCTCTGCGGGGCACCTCTTGTCCTGCTGCGGGTCCCTATAGCTCCGGCAAACAATGCGCCGCACCCATCACCCGATGAGGGCGGAGTTCGACCAAAAGCCACCGAAGCTCCGATTTGCATTTTCCTTCCCTTTGCGTCCTGCCCTGGAACAACGGTATCATAGTGTTGTTAATTTTGAAACACCGTTTCATTTTCAATAGGACGTATTGACCTGAGGATCAAGCTGGGAGGTTATGAGACTCCTGCAGGTCAGGTCTCGAAAACGAGCGGACGTGGAAAAGAATGCTGAAGGGAGTACGAAACAGGCCGAAGCTTGAAGGCGTCGCATCGGCCGAAAGGGTGTTGGCGGTGCTCACGGCCTTTCGACGCGGAGACGATGCGCTGGAATTGACGGAGCTCGCCCGCCGCACGTCACTCGTGAAGAGTACGATCATGCGTCTTTGCATCTCGCTGGAAAAATTCGAATTGATCGAGCGATTGGAAGATGGGCGCTATCGCCTCGGCGTCGAGTGCGCCCGCATCGGCTCCGTCTACCAGCAATCCTTCGCGATGGAGGAGCGCATTGTGCCGGTGCTAGAGCGTCTCGCCGCTGAGTCGCTTGAAACTGCGTCGTTCTACATTCGGCGTGGCAATCAACGGATCTGCCTGTTCCGGGCGGACTCGCCGTATCAACTTCGAATGAATGTCCGTCCAGGCGACGCGCGTCCAATGGACGGCTCGTCGATTGCCCAGGTCCTAAGTGCCTTCAGCGGAAAAGCCAGACAGAAATCGGCGGACATCCAAGTTCCGATTTATAGCTGCGGTGTAACCGACCCGCACGTTGCGTCGCTTGCGATGCCGGTCTTTGGCCCCGAAGGAAGCCTTGTCGGCGCTCTCGCGCTTTCCGGTCCATCTTCCCGCCTCACCGCCGATCACGCAGGCGGCCTGGGGCCGCGATTACGCGAAGAGGCCGAACGGCTCTCGTCTCAATTGGGCGCGCAACTCTGAAGGCATTGCACGTATTCGCATCAAGACGGCAACCGACTCGTCGACAACAACGTGGCTTTCGAAGAAGAAGGTTCGGTTTGGAATCGACGCTCATGTCTGCTTCTGGCCGTTTCGCTCGGAGTATCACTACTCTGGCCGGTCGGGCTCGGGCGTTAGAGCAAGGTTCGTAGGTGTCCGATCGCAACGCTGGCGCAAATAGGAGCCGCATACCCGCCAAGCCCTCCAGTGCTTAGGGCAGGGCTATTGAGCGATCGGCCTCCGCCCTCGATGCGCTCGTCCGCAATTGGTCTACGACCTGCTCCGTTCGAGCCGGTTGCCGATCGACCGCAAGGCCACTCGTGATCTCTAGGAACCTTGGGCTCGATGCGGCATCGCGCCGGCATGACATGCCCCAAATGCACTGGCCCAATGAAGGCCGGTCTCGACAATCAGCTCGTCTGCGAGCCGTGTCGCGAATATGTGCTCCTGTTTGCCGTCACGTTACGGTTCACACCTCCGTTCGGGACCGTGCTTGAGGAGCTCGGGTCGGCCCGGAGAGACCAAAGCAACCGGTGACACGCGTCAAGGTCCACGGTCATCCGGCGATCAGTTGGTCGAGCGGAAGACGGCAGCGCACGATGGTCTGGCCTTGCTCGCGGAGCAACTGCAGGTCTCCGTCGAGCGCACGCGCGCGTTCGTGCATTCCGGTCAGGCCTCTGCCGAACGTCAGGTCCCGCGGTAGGCCGACGCCGTCGTCGGATACGTCGATCTCGATCTGACCTCCGTTAACAGTCGCCGTGACGCAGATCGTTGTCGCCTTCGCATGTCGGAGCACGTTGGTCACACCCTCCTGGATGACGCGATAGGTGGTTTGTGAGAGCAGGCCGTCGAGGTCATCCAAGCGATGATCGATCCGGGATGTCACGCGGAGGCCGGGAGCCTGGGATTGGGCATTGCGCAGCAGCGCCCGCACGCTGACGGCTAACCCAAGATCCCCAATGTAGACCGGGCTCAGGCCTTCCAGCACACGCCGGTTCGCCTGCTGCAAGGCTTCCGTCGCGCTGAGAATGCCGTGCGCCGGCGAGCCTGGCTCAGGAGGGCCTTCAGCCTCGGGATCGGACAGCGCCGTGGCATTGGCGCGGATCGCGAACAGAAGCGGGCCCATCTCGTCATGGAGCTCCCGGGCCAGCTCGCGGCGCTCGTCGTCCTGGACCGCAACGAGCTTGCGCAGCAGGTCCCGATTGTCGCGGCTGAGGCGCTTCAGCGTCGCGGCGAGCTCGTTGGCTTCTGCACAGCTCTTCCGAATTTCTGGCGGACCGGCCAGCGGGATCGGAGTATCATAAACGCCATTTCGCATCCGGGTCAGTCCGGCACCAAGATGCGTCAGCGGGCGAAGCGCCGTACCCGTCGTGAAATAGGCGCTGAGCCCGGCGAGCAGCATCAGCGCAGCGCTCGATCCGGCAATGGCCAGGAAGCCCACCCACTTTTCCAGGATCTCGGCCGACAGGTCAGGTCTGAAGACGATATCACCGACATGTGCCGTTCGGATAGCGACGGGATGGGTTGAGCCGAGCTCGGGAATCTGCAGCAGAGCAGTGAACCAGGCGGGAACGCTGCCATGGTAAGTCTCAGAGGGCACGTTCCGCCGGTCGGGTCCCGACGGCACGAATGCGATGGCGGCAGGGGGGCGAAGCGAGGCTGCGAACGCATCGAGCGTTGGTTGCGGGTTGTCCGCGGCCGCAAGCGCAGCATTCAGCGCCTCGGCTACGCGCTGGGCAGAACGCGTGCCCTGGGCATTCTCATCTTCGAACTGTTCGGGCGAGAAGGTTTGCAGCGCAAGGCCGCCGAGCAGCAGCGCTCCGACAACCATTGCAGCCATGGGCAGCAACAGCCGGGCGCGAAGGGAAAGGCGGTTCCACAGTCGATCTGCGAGGCTTGGCACGGCGGGCTCCATTCGGCGATTCTTCTCTTTCAATTTCCGCGCTAAGTTCTATTTAGGCTGTGGAGGCAGCGTGCACGATACCGCCAAATCAGCCACGAGGATATTGATCGTCGACGACCATCCCGTCGTGCTGTCGGGCTGCCGATCCCTGTTTGCCGCAGACAAGACAGTGAAGATCGACGAGGCTGCCGATGCCAAGGCTGGTCATCGAGCTTTCCTACAGAAGCGGCCGGACGTGACCGTCATCGATATCAAACTGCCCGATGTCTCCGGGTTCGAACTGCTGCGCAGGATTCGCAAGGACGATCCGGACGCCCGTATCATCATGTTCAGCATGAATGACGATCCCGCATTCGTCGTGCGGGCTGTGGAGATGGGCGCGCAAGGCTATCTTTCGAAGAGCGACGATCCGCGCCTTTTTGTGAAAGCGGTACGCAAGGTCGCGGCCGGCGAGCGGTTCATTTCGCCGCACCTCGCGGAGGCAATTGCCTTCGCCAGCGCCGCGATCAAGGCTAATCCCGCTTCGCAGATATCTGCACGGGAGCTAGAAATCCTGCGGTTGCTCGGCCGCGGCGACAAGATCGTCGACATCGCAGCGGCGCTCGGCATCTCCTACAAGACTGTCGCCAACACCACGTCCCTCCTCAAGCAGAAGCTTGGCGCGAAGAACCACTCCGATCTGGTGCGCATCGCTGTTGAAATGGAACTCACCTGACGTGCGCAGAAATGGCTGGCCGCGTGCGGTGACGCGGCCAGTCCGTTGTCGCCGGAAGAACTGGCTGCATTCGTTGGGCAATGGAAGCGACGAATGCACCCTTCCGGCAATCGTCATGGGACCTTCTCGGCGGCTCACCACCTCGGGAATGACCAGCCTTGCCACCCTCCTTGCCATTCCGGGTCGCGATAGCTTGCAACGCGCTGGCCGCGCTGTGCAAACCGTGGACTTCTGTCGCCCTGCGCGTGCCGGGGCGGCTTTGCATGTCGCGCGATTTGCTCGAGCGCCTTCGACGGAGGTGACCTAGGCGGGTCAGCCTTTGCGACAGCCGCCGGCCGCGGTGCGGGAGCTTGAGCAGTGAGGGGAGCCGAGGGCGCGGGTGAGGCGGTGACGAGCGAAGCGCTTGTATCCATTCGTATCGCTTCCGGCCATTGGTGCCGGGAGTGAATGCGGATCGTTGCGCGGTCGATGTGGTTGCGGGCAACGGCAGCCGGCGGTGCCGGAAAGTACCAATCCGCGACAAACAGCAATCCAAGCAGCAGCGCGCCTGTAAACAGAAAGTATCGAAACAGAGGCATCAAACCGTCACCGCAATGTCGGACCGCATATCGGCACCGGCGCCGACTAACGGGAAAAAACGGCAATCGTTCCCGACATCTCTTTCGCAAAAAGGAGGCCGCCAACTGGCGGCCTCTTCGCATGGTTGGGGCGCGAACTGCCAGGTGGTCCCCGTGTCCCCGCGCCAATAACCCCGACCCTCGTGCTCACGGAAAGTGAACCGCTCGTGCGGTCCCCAACGCCAATTGTCTTCATGGACAAAGACGCCGGAGTCTCTTGGATAATCGAAAACCTCGTGGGTGTGCCAGCACACTTGCCCAGAGCATACGATCGCAGCCGATGCGCTCATCGCGGAAGCAGCCAGGAAGCCCGCACCAAGAACGACGCCGGCGGCCGTTTTGCCAATCAGCCTCGGGTTGTCTCCTAACGTCGAAACCATTGCCCGTGCGCCAACACTCCGGAGTCAAGGCTGGGCCTGGTTTTCGGGAGAAACATGCAACCAGGCTGGGAACTGTCGGCCTCTGCCGCGGTTGATGGCCAGTGCTAAGGCACACAATCAACTTCCCCCAAAAGGGCTCCGGCGCGGTTCCTCGGCTGCGCCGGAGCTGACGTTTGCCTACGAGCTCTAGCGCAGAATGTCGCGTCGAACGGTGCGATGTGGCACCCGGCTAGCCGCATCACCTGAAGCGGCGCCGGGTCAGACGTTTACGGACAGCAGGGATGATGGCAGTCGAAGGTCTCGCTGCTAGAGCGGCGCCCGGACCTGCTGGGCGGCCGGCAACGTGAAGTTCTTCATGGCTCTTGATTCCACGAATAGGCCGGACGTCACGATCAGGGCTAGAGAGAAAAATGCCACCACGGACAAGCATGCAAGCTGATCACCAGCGCCCATCGCAGCCACACTCCGCATTTGTTTCGATCCGTGAACGTGGCAGGAATCAGTTCGTTCCTTGGATCGGGAAAAACCGGCAATGCTCGTCGTGCGTTGCCCGACCTTGAGACATTTCTCGAGGCGGAGGTCGCTCAGGGCGAGGCGAGCGAATCGAAGCTGACCTTTGATGGGCTTCGCTACCGGCGGCAGTTGCTGGCAAGGGCCTGATGATACCCGCCCGGCAGAACCCCAGCCAATCGCGCCACGGTTTGCGTTGATCGTGAGCCATTCAAGCAAACGCCAATGAAGCGGCTCATGGATCTGAATGGCAAGCAGTTGGCGCACGGCCCGGAGTCGCTGGTGACGATGGCTGGTTCAGGAATCCGAGGTGGGAGCTCCCAGGAGACGCGCTGTGGATTGACTGATTGGCCCGCTGCCGTGCCCGATCCTCGAGCGTGGTCCACCATTCGCGGACCTTGCCTTCGATCGACTTGCGCCAGCCGTCTGGGGCCTTCTGCTTTAGCCGCGGCAGCAGGGCGCGCAGCGTCTCGGTGGCGTCCCCGACAAGGCCGACCTCCATCGGGAAGCGGATCGACAACATGCCGGCATCGATGTCGATTTGGACACCGTGGGCGCGGCCTTCCTTGGGCAGGAATTCCGAGTATGGAAAAGCCGAGCCGACCATCAGCAGCGTGTCGCACTGCGTCATCAGGTCGTAGCTCGGCTCGGTGCCGAGCAGGCCAATTAAGCCGGTCACCCAGGGAAGGTCATCTGGCAGCACGGCTTTGCCAAGCAGCGCCTTGGCGCAGCCGGCAGATAGTCGGTCTGCAACCGCGATGACCTCGTCGGTCGCGCCAAGTGCGCCGGCTCCGACCAGCATGGCAATCTTATGCCGGCGTTGAGGATATCTGCGGCACGGTCGAGTTCGGCTTCGTGCGGAACGATACGGAGCGGGGTGTAGCCGATACCGGAGCGTAGTGTGCTGTGGGCGCGCGGCGGGTCTTCGCAATCCTTCTCCTGGAGGTCGTTCGGGAGAACGACGGCAGTCACGGTACGCCGGGCGAGCGCGATCCGGGCGGCACGATCGGTCAAATGACGGACTTGCGCTGGCGAGGAGGGCTGGGCGACACAGGCACTCGCCATATCCTTCAACATCGAGACCAGGTCGCGTCGAGCTGCGCCATTCGAATTGCCCCGTGAAGCAGGATCCTGCGCTTCAACGCTGAGGCCACAGAAGCGCGCCGCGATGCTCTCAGCTGGTAGCACGAAAAGCGATCGAGCAATGGCCGCAACATCGGGCTCGGGTCGGAACACGATTAGTCCTCGCACGGCGCGGACGGCTTCGGCCGGATGTACTTCCACTACGATCAAGGGGCCGGGGACCGCACCGTGGGAGCGATACCGCTAGCGGGCCGCAGCTCGAGACGGCCACGATGCCGTTTAACCGCGTCATATCAATCGGGAAAAATAGGAACCTCCCACCCAAGTTGTTGTTGGCAATGGCTACTTTGAAGTCCATTGGAGGAGACATGAAATGAAGAAGCTCATTGTATGCGGTGCCCTCGCAGCGTTCGCATTTGCTACGCAGGCCGCTAGCGCAGCTGAGTTCTATATCGTACGCGACGCCAGCACCAAGAAGTGCACTGTGGTCGACAGCAAGCCGACAACCACAACCACGACAGTGGTGGGCGACGGCGTTTACAAGACGAAGACGGAAGCTGAATCCGCGGTGAAGACCACGAAGGTCTGCACCGAGCAGTAAGCCCTTCTCGCTTATAGTGGAGACTTAGGAATGCCCGTAATCTTGTTGTGGGGGATCCCCACGCTTATCGTTGTTGGCGGTGCTGGGTATTGGTTAGTTCACATGCACTGATCCTATTCGATCAGACGCGGCTCGTCCTGAATGGACGGGCCGTTTCGGTGCAAAAAAAGCGTTGCTGCAGCTCGGGCGCCGGTTTTGACATGACATGTAAGAGCTGGCTCTATGGCTTTGGGCTTGGCGAAGGTGCGGGCGAGGGTTGCTGAGGCGTCGGCGTTGGTTGAACCAGAGAGGTGATTGGCTGATCCGTGCCATTATGCGGAATGCAGGTCCCGGCATTCGCAAGTTTTCCGGCGGCTTCTTCTCGAGCTCGGCGGTGGTGGCGTCCACGGCGCCTGTCGAATTCGCCGTCATCCATCGTCGAGCGTTGACTCAAGGCGCTGTAGGCGTTCGCATAAGTCTGTTGCAACTGCTCCTCAGCGGTCAGGCAATCGGAGAGCTTCTCGAACACCAGATCGGTTTGAACCGGCGCTACGCCACCAACCAATACGACTAGAATCCATTTCATGTCTTCGCGATCCCAACATTCGAGCCTGCCTCGCAAACGTTTTGGGGAATCGAGGAGTTCCAGCTAGGTCTTGTGGTTCTCTGAGCGTTTCACCGACGACGCCCTGCGGATTTTACGTGTAAGAGAAATCAAAGACATCGAAGGACAAATCGCTGAGTTGGATAACTCCTCCTCCGAATCCGTGACCATGCGCCCTCCTTGAGGGGCGGAGCCTTCGTGGAGAAGACCTACTGACCTGGCGATCGCGGCAAGGCATTCTTCACCCGGTGTTCCGCCGGGTGCTTTCGGTTCTTGACCTTGATCAGTCGCAGGGGGCGACCGGTATTGCCGCAACTTCATGTCCGTCAGGACTGAAATGTGGCGGCGTTTCCGGAATCTCGCCATCCTCGGGCTTGTTGCACCGCGGGCATCGCGCGCCGGCACCACCGCAGGTGTCCGGTCCAAGGCTGATCCGGGTGATTCTAGCAGACCCAGCGGCCGTCGCAAACGGTGCAGCGCGGTGAGCTCATAGGTCTTCCCTTAGGCCGCAAAAGAAAGGATGTCGCACCTTCCCCTCGGCGGATTTGGCCCGGTACTTGATCTTGGCGAGCAGCTTCGGCTCGACCCAGATCCCTTCGTGCCTGTTGGGCTCGGTGTAGGGCTGCGTCTTGCGTATTAGCGGCGTCAGGCGCTGTCGAAGGTCGGTGGCCGAGGCCTTGTCAAAGCCGTGGTCGACTTTGCCGGCGTAGATCAGCGCGTCGCCCTCGCGCTGGCCGACATAGATGCCGTCCCAGTCGTTGCCATCAAGAGCAACGCCGGCGATGGTCAGCGTCTCACGCTGAGCGCAGGTCTTCTTCACCCAGTCGCGGCTGCGGTCGCCTATCGGGTAGACACTGTCGGCGATCTTCGATACGACGCCCTCACAGCCGAGCCTGCACGTATGGGCGAGCATCTCGGCGCCGTCGATCTCGAAGCCTTCGCTAAATTGGATGGCGGAGCCGGCGACGAGCTTCTTCAGCGCGGCCTTGCGATGCTTCAAGGGAAGCTTCCGCAGGTCGCGGCCGTTGAGATAGAGCAGATCGAAGGCCACCAGCACGATCTTGGTCGAGTGGTCGCGCAGCTCGTTCTGTAGCACCGAAAACTCGGTGGTGCCGTCGGCAGCCGGCGCAACAATCTCGCCGTCGATGATCGCCGATGCCGCCGAGATGTGCCAGGTATCGTCGGCGATCTTTTTGAATCGTTTGGTCCAGTCGTGCCCGCGCCGGGTGAATATCTTCATCTCCTCGTCGGCGAGGTGCACTTGCACCCTGTAGCCGTCGAACTTGATCTCGTGGATCCAGCGGGCGCCGCTCGGCACCTTGTCGATCGGCGTCGCCAGCGCGGGCGCGACGAAGCCTAGGAAGAGCGCCTTCGCTCCGATCGCCTCCGGCTTCCTCCGCTGAAACGCCACAACGCAAATCCACAAAATAATGAGCTGATTCAAACGGGCGTGGTCGCCAACGTTCCAGTGGGCAATTGGAACTGGTGATCTCATCTTGCGTTTTGCCCGATGGCAAAGACAGCGAAGAAGCTGACCACCAAGCCGCGGCGGAAGTCGGCCCGCCCGTGTGATAGGAGAGCCGCATGGATATGAAAGAAGCCTCGGCGATAACGGAAGCCTCGGGGCTGATCGAGCAGGAGGACATTGGTCGGACTTCCAAAGCGCCCCGTCGTGAACCCCAGCAGCCTTCGCACGGCTTCGCGCTGCGCTGGGGCGAGCAGCTACGTGAGGTTACCAGGAAGGCGCCTTTGCAGTCGCTCTTCGTCGCCTTCCTGGTCGGGATCTGGGTCGCGCGGCGGCGCTAACAGAATCCGCGAACCGGCTCGACCCACCAAGGCCTTGCCAGCAAGGGACGATCCGAACGTTGCCGAGCCAGGGTTATGCCCCTATGCAGGTTAGGAACCAAGTCCGGTGAATCACTGTTCCCGGATTTGCCGCAAGAAAATGCGGCGGATGAGGGATGCCAGAATGGCGAAGAAAGCGAAAAAACAGACGGCGCGTGGCCGCAAGCAGGACAGGGCACGCGTCGCCAGTGGCCAGGGCCATGAGGTCCGCTACGAGGCGCGGAAGGCCGGCAAGTCTGCGGGGTCCGTGAAGAAGGCGGTCAAGAAGGTCGGCAACAGCCGCAAGCGGGTTGAGCAGCGGCTGGGATCAACAATGAAGAAATCGTTAGGAACGCGGCCGCCGCGGTGAACGTTGGCAGCCAGCTCTCTGACCTTAGGGCGGAGCAGCCCTTTTGTTGATCAGTCGATTGAACGAAAATGGTTGAGAGGCTCAGACCATATGTAGCTTTCGCGGCCGTTTCATGCTTCCCGTTTTTGCACCGCTGCGCGTTCGGCGGAGAGTAATCCAGCGCTCGCATCATTTCCGGTGTCCAGCAGCCGCCCAGGAGCAACAGGCCTTGCGTGAGCTCCTCGCGCATCGCACGCAGCAACTCCTCGACGCGTCGGTTGTCCAAAACCGATTTGGTCATGGGATTGACTACGGGTCCTCAGCCGCAGGGGTAAAAGACGACGATACTGCCGAGGTAGGCGGTATGGTTCCGCGAAAGGAACAAAATTCCGGCTTCTCCACGTGTATTGAGAAAATCTGGAAGCAGATTCACACGGGTTATTTTTGCAGCGGCCGGGCTACGCGATGGTAACGCCGCAGGGCAGGTGATTTTCATTTCGTATTTTTTCAGCCCTAAACGACGGCTGCTGCTGCTACGTGACAGCGGTCAGCGATCCAGATTGGCCCCAGCATGATCCGGATGCTGGGGTCGTTTTCTTTAGGCGACCTGAGCTGGCATCGACCGATCGCGCATGGGAAGAGACGGTTAGCGGGGCGGTCCGCTAGGGCGCTGTCCCTCCGGCGCCCTGGAACGCTCCGGACGCTGATGGATTTTCCAGTCATGAGCGCGGACGATTACCTGGTGAGGGCTGGACACTACCGGCGGGCCAAAGAGACGGCCGACGACACGTTCACTCGCTATTTTCTTGAGCGGATGGAGCACGGTTATCGCGTCCTGGCTGCGAGCGAAGCAGCCATCGCGGCTTCGCAGGAAGTGGAAAAGAAACTGAACAATCGGCGCGACTAGCTGAACCCTTCAGCGTCATAGGTCCCGATACTCCGCTTTCGGATGATGGTCAGCCGGGCGCTGACCGCCGCCTCGGTACGGCCGAGCTTCTGGGCGATCCCGCGCCATGTCATCCCGGTCTCCCGGATCAATTGCAATAGCTCCTTTCTCTTCTTCAGCGGACCACGATCCTGCTGGCATGATTGTTCCGTGATGAAATCCCGGGAGTAATTTCAGATTCCTAAAGCCAGTCCGCTCGGTGCGTAGGCCGATCGGGAACCGGTACGGCATCTGCGGGTAGTCAGAGAACTGAAGCCGCGAAAGGATATTAGATGCAACTCGCAACGCTACCGGCGACTGCCTTCAAATCGCCGGCGATTAGCCTCTCTGGCATTGTCGACTATAACATGTACACCGCCTTTCGAACGCAGTTCGACAACGCGGCCGGCAAAGACCTTGTCGTGATCGAGCTGTCGACCTTGGGTGGGGACCCCGAGGTCGCCCGAATGATGGGGGAGGACGTGCGGTTCGCGAGCGAAACGGAGCCGCAACGTCGCTTTGTATTCCTCGGTAAGGCTGTGATTTATTCGGCGGGCGTTACGTTCATGAGCTTCTTTGCGCGGCCGAACAGATACGTCGCGCGCGGCACGCGACTGATGATCCATGAACGCAAGCTTTCGAAGAGCTTGGTGATCGATGGCCCTTTAACGACATGCATTGCGGTTGTGAGAGCGACGCTCAACGAAATCGAATGCTCGATCGCCATACAGAACGAGGGCTTTCAAAATCTAATCCTGGGATCGAACGTAACCATCGATGAGGTCATGCAGAAGGCGACGTCAAACTGGTATTTGGAGGCGCAGGAGGCGAGGACGTTGGGTCTGATCGAGACGGTTCTGTAACGCCGGAAAGGATCCAACAAGACTTATTCAGCCTCAGACGGAGGGCTCGGTGGCGGAAGCCCGTAGCGCTTGGCCCGATCGGCCGCCAACTTCCGATAGTCCTTCGCCTGCTGCATGAATTGCGCTTTCAGCCTGAGATCACTCTCGCCGGCGGCGAGGCGCTCAAATTGCAAAGCGTGCTCAATATACTCTGTTAGTAGCTTCATGGCTGCTAAGCGCCAACGCCTTGCTTCGCCGCGCGCTCCGCTCAAAGAGCCGGCTCGGAGTGCGGATGCGAAGCACGGCGGATCATCCGGTAGACGGAAGATCGTTCAAGAGCCTCGATCTGACAAGCAACCCTTCCTCCAGCTATCGGCAGCCTCATGGAGGCGCGTCCGGCTCGACCGGTCCGACCATCCGGCCATTGCTTACTTCGGCAAGTTGCATCGTTTCAAATGGTGACATGCGGGCAGTCTGGGCCGACCGGGAAATCCCCGCGATTACACAGAGCAACAAGTCGCCTTGCTGCCATTCAAAAGCAAATGCGCGAACCACCATCCAACCTCAGACTGGCCTGCATGTTCAAATTCGATCACATCGACGGTGTGGAGTGCAGCGTCATTGGACTGGCGGCTGGTGCGTCGGTCGCGCTTGTCGTCGGCGTGATCTGTCTCTTCATCTGGTGACGCTGGCCACCCCTCAGGCGTCACCTCACGGCCCCAGCTAGTGCCCTCGCTGGGGCCGTTCTCGTTCGGGAACAGTGGCAATTTGCGGCGTTGCAACGTCGGCCCCTCGCTGGGGCCGTTTCTTGTCAGGCCAGGAGATCTGCCTGGCTTGAGCATCCTCACGAAGGTTCCGCTCTCGTGGTACTCGAACCAGCCGTTGCTCGGCGGGAGACGCTGCAATGAAATCGTGTCGCTCACCAATCGAATCGGACCGAGTACCGCTGCTTCAGCCGCAGTTCGGCCGATACGAGCACCTGCTCAGAGTCAGCACCGTCACGCACCACGGCCACTAAGGTCTAATCAGTAGCGGAGGGGTTGATTTCGACGTGGCAGACATGCTCTCCGCCTGGGAGACTGCGGAGCTCGCGCGCTACCTTGACAGCCGCTTGATGGTCTTGACGGCACGTCTCGGCCCCCGCCAGCCTAGGAATTTCAGCTGCTTGTTCTCCAGAGCGTTCGTGGCCCGAAAAAACTGTTCGAGTTCATCGCATGCGCGAGAGGGGAGATGACGGATATCCATGAGCTCTGTTTCGGCCGGAGAGCGGTCCGGCACGGCGAAGATGCGGTCGTTACGCTCCTTCTTACCGTGGGCCTTCTGCTCGACCTCGAGGATGCCGACCGGCCTGCATTTGAGGACTACGCCGGGGTAAGTCTGTGCGTCATGGATGATCAGAACATCGAGCGGATCGCCGTCTGGGGCTCTCGTGGACGGGATAAAGCCCCAATCGTATGGATAGCTGAGTCCGGACATCAAAGGCTTGGAAAGGGTGAAGAAGCCGAGCTCTGGGTCGAAATCGATTTTGCAGGTACTCCCGCGCGGAGTCTCGACGATGGCATGCACACGTTCGTCGTCGGCCCAAGCGGGCAGTGAAAGGAGCTTGTTCATTCCCAGAAAACGGGGGCGACACGAGGATTGTTCCTAGAAGGACGTCGGGCCCAGCCATTTGGCTTCGAGGAGCCGGCAGGGGGCGGGTCGTGCTCAACACCGGCTACTGCTGCGGCGGTTGGCCGTTCGAGGCAGATACGCCGCCATCGACGGCCACGTTGGCGCCGGTCATGAAGCTCGCATCGTCGCTTGCGAGGAAAGCGATCACGGAGGCGATCTCCTCTGGTTCGCAGACGCGGCCGAGCGGGATTCGCTCGGCGAACCTCGCCAGCAGTTCCTTGTCGTCCATCATGTCGGCGGTCATTCCGGTCCGCGTCAGGGATGGACAAACCGCATTGACGCGCACGCCTCTCTTACCGAGATCCATGGCGAGAGCGCGCGTAAGATTGACCACAGCGCCCTTCGCCGCGTTATACGGGCTCATGCCCCAGTCACCACCGGTCCCCGACACTGAGGCGGTGTTCACTATCGAACCCCTGGTTTTCTCCAAATGGGGCAGCGCAGCGCGGCAGCCGAAAAACACACCGTCCACGTCGGTGGCCATGACCTTGCGCCACTGATTGTTCGTAATGGTCTTGGGGTCTCCGCCTTCGTGAACGCCCGCGTTGTTCACGAGGACGTCGAGCCGGCCGAAGTACTTGATCGTGGTCGCCACCATCTCGTCCACGGCGTCTGGGTCAGAGACGTCTGCCGTGTGAGCAAGGGCGCGGCCGAACCCAAGTTCTTTCGTGACATCCGCGAGTTTCATCTCCTCGCGGTCAACAAGCACGATGCTCGCTCCTTCGGACGCAAAGCGGCGCGCGGTTGCTGCTCCGATGCCGGACGCCGCGCCCGTCACGATCACGACTTTGCCTTCAAAACGGTTGGTCATTCGGTCATCCTTCGCGTCATTGGCTAGTCGTCGAGGTTGAGATCATCGCCTTCGCCGAGCCCGACCGTCCCACCCTCGGCATGGACAAGATCGTGGTCTTGCATTTCGGCCTTGCCAGTGTGCTCCACGATAACGCGTCGCTTGCCGCGCTCCGCCTTCGAAGGTTTCGGCGATGTCATTTTCGGCTTTTCGGGTTTGACTGACATCTGTGTCTCATCGGCGGCGTGTTCCGGCCTACGCTAGCCGTGTCGGCCTGGGCGGGTGCGCCGTCCTCGGATGCCGATCATGCAGAAACAAGGCAAGGGCGTTTGCCATTTCTTCGTCGGCTGCCGCTGCTGCGAACAGGCGTTCCTGCGCGTCCCGCGGAAGGTCCGCCCAAACAGCCAGCGCGGCGTGGCCGAGCAAAGCAGTCAACCGGTTTTCATCCGGATGTAGCACCTCCGGTGGACCAGGCAGCTCATCGGGTTGCAGCATCGGCCTTTCCCCTGCCACATCGTCTGCAAAGTCGACCGTTTCCGGCCGCCTCCCGACCGCTTGACGCGAGCCCTCATTCGCAAGCCTTCCGTCACCTACGATCTCGGCGACGAATTGCTTGGCAGTTCCTACGAAAGTGTCCTTAACGCTCATTCCCGCTAAGCTCCGAATGATTGCGCACGACATGCAGGCCGTACCGTTGGCCGGCTGTCATCATGGGTAGCCGATTGTGCGGCTGTGATGAATTAGGCGGCGCGTTGATTGACGCCGCTCACGGCCATATCGTTCAGCTTCTTGTCCGTTGCTTTTTCCTCGTCGAGGGTTTCCTGCAGAACGGCAGCGCAGTCATTACGGCCCAGCCTCTTGGCCCACGCAATCAGCGATCCGTAGCGGGTGATCTCGTAATGCTCGACGGCCTGGGCTGCGGCGATAAGTGCCGCATCCAGCACCGTCTTGTCGTCGACATCGCCGGCTACGTCACTGGCTTCTTCCAGAATGCCATCGATCGCAGGGCAGTTCACGCCTTTGGCCTCGACGCCGTGCATCTTGAAGACTCGTTCCAGTCGCATGATCTGGTTCTTCGTCTCGGCGAGATGAGTTTCAAATCCCTTCTTCAGAGCTCGGTCGCTTGCCTTCTCGATCATGTCTGGGAGGTTTTTCATGATCTGCTGCTCCGCATAATAGATGTCACGCAGGGTATGCACGAAAAGGTCATTCAGCGTTTTGATGTCTTTGGTGAAGAGTCCCATTGCTTACTCCATTTTCTGAGCTGAGCTTGCGGAGCAACGGTCGCAGACGATGCGCGTTCCTAAGGACTCGCGACGAATCCATTCAAGGGGCTGATAAGGAGGGTTGCCGAAAGACCACAAGCGGACCGAAGTGCGCTCGTTTCCGCCGTTGACTCCCCATTTCCGTCAATTTTGACCGCCATCTCAGGCATGGATATTTTTGCCGAAACGTGGCCAAGTCACGCGATCCATTCCTTTCAGTCAAAGCGATTTGCGAAACGCCAAATGAAAAACGCTGCGCTGTTTGCCCTTGGCTTGTTGGCCGCTGGTGTTTTGTTCCACGACGGCGCGAGATGTCAGACGTCGCTGGCCCCGCCACTTTCGCTTGCTCCGCCGCCGCCGTTAAGTGGACAGGGGACGGCACCTCCGGCCGCCGCCCCCACCAACAGCGTTTGGCCGCCGATGGCGGCACCGAGCGTGTCGCCGCCGCGGGTGGCGGGCAAACATCCGACGTCATCAGCAAAGAGCAATGTTGGGTCGTCACCGGCGATGGATGACGTTCCGCCGCCGGCGGAGACCGCCAAGGGCTCGGTTCCAGCCCGAGCCGCTAAAGATGTGCCGCCACTGGCATCCGCCCCACCATCTGCCACTGTCAAGGACACGCCGTCGGCGCCCGACGATGTTTCGCCAGCACCGGCGATCGGCAGGCTGCCGCCATTGGCCAAGCCGGCCACCGATTACGATGGCTTTAGCGTCGGCACCGTCGACGACAATGACGCGTCAAGCCGGACGACGCGACCCGTCAGGTCGCGCGCGGCAAAGCAGTCCAAGCGCGGTCAAGAAGCGGATCGTGTCTCTGGGCAGCAATCGGTCGATCCCAGGGAAGATGACAAACTAAAGGGCAAGCTCACGATTTGCCGCGGCTGCAAGTAGCAGGTCGCCGCTCCGGTTGCGTTCGTCAATTGGCCCACGAGGCAGGCGATCCAAACGCCGCTCCGAACACAGGCGCCGACGCTTCCAATAGTTTGCTGGAATGGCCGTTGTTTGTCTGAAGCTGGCTCAAACTTGCCCATGACGGATTGGAGCGAGAGTTCAAGTTTCACAGCGCTTAGAAAGTGGCGTACGCACGGGTGTGCACCGGGAGGTCAAGAAAAATCCCAACACAGCCAACAACCGTGGGCTTATGGCGGATGTGCCGGATCTGAACTTCCGAGGGCAGGCGAGGCGAGTGCTCCGCGAAAGCAGAATAGAATCGAAGGGGCCGCTCGGAGAGCGGCCCCTTCTCAAGTTCACCAGCTTCGGGTGCCGAAGCTGAAGCCGATGCTCGGGGGACCACCGTAGTAGCCATAGCCGCGGACGTAGCAGCCGGGGGCGGCCATAGTGGCCGTGACTTCGGCGAACCACATACTCGTCGTCCCTGCCGTAGCGGCGGTGGACGTAGCGGGGGCCGCGGGTCGGCGTCCGGCAGCAACGGCCATACTCGTCACAGAAGAGACGGATCTGCTTGGCGCCACCAACCTCGGTCGTCGCGATGGCCGCGGGCGCGACTGGGCGGCACCCGCAGAGGCCGACAGCGTGGCCCCGAGCGCTCCTAGACTAGAAGGACGGTCTTCATCATGTTCTCCTTTGCGCGAGTCAGTCGATCTCTTCGATGATGCGACGTTCGTGGGGCTCGACGATGTAGGTACGGCTGTCCCGGTTGATGTACCGGTACTCGCGAAGGCTCGGAGCATCCCGATAGACCTCGTCCGGGAAGGTCTCAATCTCAACGTCCTCCGGCACGCGCTCGCCGGTCCGCATCTCGGTCCGGACGGTACTGCCGGTCGTGCGACTCTCGCGTTCGACCGGGCGCGCCTTGGCGTGCTTGCGGACGACCTCGCGATCGCGGTCGCTGAACGTTACCCTACGCTGCTCGGTGCGCGCCGGCGCCGACGCGGTCGAGCGGCCGGAGTAGGGCAGGACCGTCACGATCTTGTAGGTGGACGGCTCCACGATCACGATCTCGTCTTTCACCAGGACGAAGTTATAGCCTCGATACTGGGGCACGATCTCGACGACGTCGGCGGGCAGTGGCTGCAGGTGGACGTCCCGCGGCACGACGGTGCCCACCGATAACGAGAAGTTCACGCTGGTGAGCGGCTGCACGTTTAGGTGCGAGATCGACGTGCTGATGCGCGTCCGCTGCTGGTCGTTGATGTTCGCCGCGGCATTCACGTTGGTGTTCGAGGAACGGTCAGCAGTGTTTTGCTGATTGTTTGGCTGCTGCGCGGCGTTTGTCGATCCGCTACCCATCGGCGACTGCGCCTGGTTGGTGTTCGACGCGGGCGGATTGGCGCTCTGCGTCTGATTGTTCGTGCTTGATGGCGGATTGGTCTGCGCCTGGTTCGAGGGTGTTGTGCCCTGGTTGGAGGGATTGGTCTGAGCCTGGTTGGCCGAATTGTTCGGGGCAGGCGCTTGTGTCGTGTTCGTGCCGCTTCCGGAATTGGACGACTGGCCGGCCGCGGTCTGACCGTTCGTCGACGGAGCCTGCGTCTGGGCGGAATTCGACGAAGGATTCGTCGGTGCGGGTCCGGATGACGAACCGGGTGACGTGGTCGATGTCGAGGGCGACGTGGTCGATGTATCCTGCTGACGCTGCGTCGTGGACGGACTGGAGCTTGACGTGTTTGGAGAAGACTGCGCAAACGCCGAAGTCGCGATGGCGACCGCAGCGGTCGTGGCCAAGAATAAACGCTTGTTCATCTGAATCTCCCTAATGTGGAAGCCGATCAACCCTCGGCGTGGCGTTCGGTTCCGAATCGGGAAATTTCGGCAATTGCGCGAGATCGATGCTAGGACTTTCTCCGGCGAGCCGGGGATGCTGCTTCGCGGAATGGCAAGCGCGCATTAACCTACAGAACCCTCGTCCGCCCGCTAACGCACCTGGAGTTCTGGCCTGGGCCGAACGGGCAAAGACCGCTGGCCATTCCCTCTCCGCCACAGCGTCGGACTGACCGTCGGACTTGAGCGCGAGAGCAGCAGCACCGAGTTCTTCGAGCGGCGTCAACTGCGTGCGACCAGCTCGCGATACCGGCTTTCGTATTCCCTCGCCATGCGACGGGCGACAAAACGATCCTCGAAGCGGGCGCGGACCGTTCTTCTGTCCAGCCGCACGGCTTCCTTGACGGCTTCGATCGCCTGCTCCTCGCTGTCCACAATAAAGCCGGTGACTCCGTCCTCCACTATTTCCGGGACCGATCCGGAGCGATAGGCGATCACAGGCGTCCCACACGCCATTGCCTCGATCATCACCAGGCCGAAGGGCTCGGGCCAATTGATCGGGAACAGCAAGGCGGCGGCACCCGCGAGGAACGGTTGCTTGCGGACTTCGTCTACCTCGCCGATCAGCATGATATTCTCTCCGTCGATCTCATGCTCGAGCTTCTTTTTGAAGTAGACCGTCTCCGCACGGGGAATCTTGGCGGCAATCCGCAGCGGCATCCGGACGGCGCGGGCGATGCGTATTGCATCCTCTGGGCCTTTCTCCGCGGTAAGTCGCCCGAGAAAAGCCAGGTACGAACCCGATTCGTAAGACGGCCAAAACAGATCCTTGGGTAGTCCGTGCGGAATCGTCGCGATCCAGTGCGCGCCCGGAAGGGGCTGGCGTTGATTGTCTGAAATGGAGACGAATGGGGCCTGCGGAAACGCGCCGACGACGTCGGACAAGCCGGGAAGATCGAGCCGCCCATGCATGGTCGTCAGAAACGGCACACCCGAGCGAGCTAGGACTGGTAGAGGCAACCAGTCGACATGCGAGTGGATCACATCGAATTCGCCTGCGCGCTCGGCGATGGCCTCAATCAGCAGAGCGCAGGCGGCATTTGGATCGACGCCCTTCCGCCCCAACCGCAACGCGCGCGGCCAAACAGCATGGAGCTTCCCCTTCGTTCTCGAATCTCCACTCGCGAACAGGGTGACGTCGTGCCCGAGTTCGGCCAGCTGATCCACCAGCCATGCGATCACCCGCTCCGTGCCACCATACAACCTTGGAGGAACACTCTCGGCCAAGGGAGCAAGCTGCGCGATCCGCATCGATCAGTCACCAAAGACGACCCGCAAGCCGATCACGACGACCGCGGAGATGAGAAAGGCGATCGCGAGCAGCGTCGCAAAGGGCCTTGTGCTCCCCCGAGCTACGCGTATGACGAGCATTTTCATGCTCGTCTTCATCCGTCTCCGGGGAGGCGGTGCAGGTAGGCAATCCCGAAGCCGGCGAGTTCTTCGGTATCGCTCTCTCGCTCTTCCCCTTTCCTTTGCAGGTAGCGTTCGAGAAGGCAGCGCCGGCTGTCCTGCGGACCGACGTCAGAGTGGCGCGCCCGGTAGACTGTCCAGGCGGTCTCCGCGGCATTCTTCAAGACGACACCGTCGACCATCTTCACGCTCCCGGCGACCGATCCAGCTTCTGGTAACTCAAGACGTCAGCAAAGTTTCCTATTTTTCCCGATCACCCAAAATGAGTCGGTGAATACGTACCCAACACGCTTCGGCGGCCGTGTCGCGTGCCGCACGGCGACGGTGCAGGCGCCGGCTTCGGCCAGAGCGCTTGGCGGCAAGAAGCTGGGACATCGAAGTGGGGCCTGAAGCCGACGGCTTGCCGAGGCGCGGCGTTCTCCGTCCGCATCTCGGCGGTCCCACCTGCATTAACTCAAGCACGGCACGACCCTTCTCAGTGATGTGCCATCCGTCTTTCAGAAGCGCGACCATGCGAGAGGATGTCGAGTTCGGGCGCGCGAGCGGCGAGGCGCTTAGTCCGCTCGGCCCAGTCGCCCCCTCGTCGCCAGAATCGCCATATCGCGCTTGAGGTCGGCCATGACGGCGAACCCCCTCGGGATACTAACCAGGATCTCGAGCACAGTGACTTGGAAGTTCACCGCACCTCCCCTGCCTATCGCCTCCTGTCGGAACGCCGTTGAGGGCCTCGCGTCCCACCTGGTTCTTTTCGGGCGCCCGCAGAAGTCCGACTGTGTAAGACGATTCTCGCCGAACTCAACAAAGTTAACGCGGCCACGTCAGGCAATGGCCATGGAGCGCTTCCGCGGCGCGGCACTGAACGCAACGTTGAACTTCCTGTTGTGGCGGAAGCTCGATGTTCTCGAGTTAAGCTGCGTCGGCGCCGAGCGAAACCATTGCCGTTTTTTCCCGTTGTTGGCGGGGCGCTCGAGCAACATGAAAGGATATCCTTGATGAAGAAGCTTGCAATATCGGCATTGATGGTCGGCACCCTCGGTCTGGCCTCTGTAGCCACGACGGCTCCTGCCGAAGCTCACTGGCGAGGCGGATGGGGATCAGGGATCGCCGGTGGCCTGGTTGCCGGTGCCGTGATCGGCGGGCTCGCCTCTTCGGCTTACGGCTGGGGACCGGGTTACGGTTACTACAGCGGCCCCGGCTACTACGGCGCCGGCTATTATGGCGGCCCGTACGCCTACGACTACGGGTACGATGAGCCGTATCGCTGGGGCGGCGGCTACACCACGACCTACTACACGGCGCCCGCTTCCTACGGTTATCGCTATCGTCGCGTCGTCCGCCCGGCCTACGCCTATTACCGCGGCTCTTATCCGGTCATTCGGCACCACTGGCATCACCACTACCGCCACTGGTGACGGCTAGTCGATCTGCACGCAGCGCGGCGGCGCGATGGAAGGCGCGGCCGATGCCTTTGCAGGCAGAATTCCGTCACCCCATCCACGAGCAAATGGCTCGGTCCGCTCGAAGGCGAGACGCCGGTCGGAGGCAGTTTTTCTGCAGCTTTGCCGAACGCTTCGGATGCGCGGGCCGCTGCGGAGCCGCGCAGGCGTCTCGCTCTTCGTCTCGACGCAAGATGCTGCAGGCATCGCAGCCATGGCTCAGCAGCACCCGCGGACGAACACAAAATAAATGAGAAATCAGCTATCGGCGGGGGCCGGAATGGAGTGGCGGGCCGCTTCTACAGCGACCCGCTAATGGAGGGCCTAGTCGATCTCCTGAACGACCTCTCGGGTGGACGGATCGACCAGCATCACGCGCTCGCCCGAGTAGACATAGCGGTACTTGGTGAGCGAGGGACCCCACTCGGCAGGGACCGCCTCGAGCTCGACTTCGCGCGGCACCGGCTGACCGACAACGATCTTCTCGCGGGTCTCCACGGGACGGACCTTGTGTTCGGTGACGTAAGACCGGATCTTCGTGCGGTATTCCGGCTCGATCTGCACGGCGGCAGTATGTCCGGTGCCGGTGGTGGTGGTGACGGTGGACTGCGCCATCGCGCCCGTTGAAATCATCGCCACCATCGCAGCTGTCAGTAGAAGCTTGTTCATCTTTCTCTCTCCTCGCCGCCATATGCGGCAGGGTCGAGAACCCTCCAATGATGGCAAGGTTCCGGTTCGTCCGCATGCGTCTGACGGAACATTCGGGTTCGGCGACGGTTCGTCCCAGGTTCCCAGCAGGGACTTGCTTAGGGAGTCCGCTGATGCCACCGTCCGACGCAGTCAGGAGTGCCTCCGATCGACGGCAACGAAGGCTCCTGATCCTGCTGGCTTTGGGATTCATCATTTTTGGCGCCGCCGCGGCCGCCCTATTCTACGTCCTGCAGCCGGAGACCCTCCGGATCGCCGTCGGCCCCTCAGGGAGCGACGACCATCAGGTGGTCCAAGCGATGGCGGAGGCCTTCGAAGAGGAAAGCAGGACGGTTAGATTGTCCCCAATCACTACCGCCGGAGCGGCCGAATCCCTTACATTCCTGGGGGCCGGCAAAACCGACCTGGCAATCGGTCGCGGCGACCTCGCCATGCCGTCTGATGCGCAGACGGTGGCCGTCCTGCGTAAGAACTACATCGTCATATGGTCGCCGTCCGCACGCGCGGGCAAGAACTCCAAGAAGAAGGGCGCTGCAAAGATCGGTGAGATCGCCGATCTCGCGGGACACAAGGTCGGCATCATCGGACAGACCGGCGCCAACGTCGCGCTCCTGCGGACAATCCTGGAAGGTTCAGGCGTGCAGCCCGACAAGGTTGCCACGGCCCAATTCGGAACCGAAGAGATCGAAAAGCTTGCGCAGGACAACACTCTAGACGCGTATCTCGCCGTCGGGCCTCTCGATAGCAAGATCACGGCTGCGGCCATCGCCGCGACGTCCCGATCGCGCGGGGCGCCGAAGTTTCTTCCGATCCAAGCATCTGAGGCGATCGCCCTGCGGCATCCACGCTACGAGGCCGATGAAATCCCCGGCAGCGCCTTCAACGGTAACCCGGCCTGGCCCGAGGACAAGATCGACACCATCAGCGTCAACCATCTCATCCTGGCCAGAAAAGAACTGTCGGAAGCCAAGGCAGCGACCTTCTATCGACAGCTTTTCGCGGTGCGCGATACGATCACGCAACGTGTGGCCGGCGCGGCGCACATCACGAAACCAGAGACGGATAAGGAGGCCGAGCCTTCCGTACACCGGGGCGCCGCAGCAGTCATCAACGGGACCGAGCGGACGTTTCTGGACAAGTACAGCGACTACTTCTGGTTCGCCCTACTTTTTCTCTCCGGGATCGGTTCAGCCGCCGCTTGGCTCCGGCGCTATCTGAACCGGGACGAACGGGTGGTTAACACCAGCCATCGCAGCCGCATTCTCGCCGCGGTATCGGAGGTTCGCAATGCTGGGTGTGAGCAGGATCTGCTGGCATCGCAACGGGAGGTCGACGCGATCATCGGCGAAACCCTCAAGTGCCACGACGAAGGAGCCATCGAACAGGAGGACATGGTGGTGTTTGGCCTCGTCCTTGAGCTATTCGATCATGCGGTCGCGGAAAGGCGAGCGGCGCTGCAGAGCAGTCTCCCCGATCAAGCGCGGACACAAGGACCGAGTCTCGCCTCTCGCCGATAGCCGCACCCGGCAAGCCAAAACTCATCGTGCAACACCGTCGAAAGCGCCGAGCCGTCGTTCAAGATCGAGAAGACATCCCGCGGAGGTAAATGCGCGGCGGCTCCCTCCAACATGTCACTCGCATCGACTTTTGCAGCGACCGCCAGGTGGCATCTCGTTCTAGAATACTGCCAGCGCGCCGTTTTTGTGCATCGATCTCACGGACCTGGGATAGGTCGAGAATCCGTCGGCATGTCTGCGACGGCCGTACTACGGCCTGTCTTCAGCCCTGATCCTCTAAGACTTGCCCGGCGCCCTAATCGGCGTCGATTGTCTTCGCGTTCGATGAACGCGGAACGGGTGCCACCTTCTTTAGTGGCTTCTGTCCCGGTGGTCTCGGCTCCGTCTTCTCCAGCTCTGCCTCAAATCGCTTCTGCCGCGATCGGGCAATCAGGCCGGCCAGCACCATCACGAAACCTGTAGCGATCATCGCATAGGGGGCCAAGTTCTTCAGCGAGACCGAAACCAATTCGCTCACTCGAAGCTCCGCGCCATCGCCGGACGCGAGCCTGATCCAGTGCAGGAAGCGCTCGCCGTGGTAGAGGGCGAGGTGGCCGGGCGACGCGAAGTCTGCTTCATTTTCCCTCGTGCCGGTGCTGCTGGAGAACGAGGCGCGCTTTAATGAGTTCGGCCTGCTCCTTGGTAAGTTTCTCGGCGATATCGCCGTTCTTGAGAAGAGCCGGGCCCTTCCGTTCTCGGTCATAAACCATCCAGCCGGTGGTTCCAATTCGAACGAGGAACCTGGCCTGCATAGGCAGTTCAGCGTAATTCACTGGATACCCCAATTGACACATGCAATCTGCACATTGGGGCATTTGGCGAGCGCCGCGGTCATTTCACTATGTGAATCGCAGTAGTCGATTTTAAGCGAACTAGTTACCCGTTACAGCAACAACGCTGACGTGCATACTTAAATGCGGTCGCCTGCCAAGCGGCGCAGACTAAAGCGTATGTTCGATCAGATTGAGGTTGTTGAATACGTGGTGCTCAGCTTTGGGCTGATGGGGCTCGCCGTGAGCGCGGCCTTCTTCCTCCTCATGTCCTGAAGCCAGCCAAAGGAGAGGCCGTTTCTTATCAAGGCGAACTGGTCGCTCCTAGCGTGCAGGAAAACGCCATGGAAGACATGGTATCGAGCGTGAAGAAGCTTCGCGCTGAAGCCGATCTGGCGCACCAGATCGCTATGAGCGCTACGGACGATAAAAAGCGCGAGCTATACGAACGCTTGGCGGCTCACTTTAGGCAAGTGGCTGTCGAGATTGAAAAGGCGATAAGCGACTAGCCAAGTGAATAGAAGAAAACCGACCATGCTGGGGATCTCGAATTCGCTCGCGCGTTACGAAGTTACGAATGGCCTCACGCACGCGATCGGATGATGTACGGCAGGTTCGGTTGGTGTGGGGAAAGGCGGTAGCGCTCTAGCGACTCGAACCTCCGACGGATCGTTATGCACACCGTCGGTTTCGCTGGTTTAAGATCCGACGCCAACCACCGATTGACCACCGAAACCCCGTGAACAAACAGCGATAAAGGTGGTCAATCAGGATCGACCTTCATTGTTTTTGTTGATTTTTTCGGCCGCTGATTACGTTCGGGACGCAGGGGTCGCAGGTTCGAATCCTGCCACTCCGACCATCTTTCCAAGCACTTATAGTTTCTGTGTTTTTTGCGCGCAACGACATGCGCGTCTATTTGTGGCGCGGCAGCCATGTCGGTCGATCTCGTGAGACATGTCCCTGCTATCGGGGAATCGCAACAGCGAGCCGCTCCGATTCTACGGCGCTCGGAACCTGACAAGGGACGATTGTTGGGCGCGGAGTAAGCGGCCCCTGACGTGATGTTGCGTAGCACGTCACCAAGCACCAGAAGGCCTCCCGTCGGATCTATCAGCCGATCCTGGCCGACATCAAAGCACGAATAGTCCGTCGCGAGTAGTGCTCAACGTGCCAGCGCAAATCCGAAAATAGCAGTTGTCAGGGCGTGCCGACCTCGAAGGCCAGCAGCACGTTGCCGGGCAGGCCGCCCCATTGCGCATAGCCTGAATTGACATACAGCATGCCGTCGACGACGACCGATCCGGGCCCGTCCATGGCGCCGCCACGGGCCGGAACACCATTCACCGTCGTGTAGTCGCGCGCGGTGTCGATCTCCCAAAGCAGCCGCGCATCATCGGTGGCGTAGGCGCGCAGGAAGCCGCTCACGCCGCCCGAGAAGACGACGCCGGGAATGAGAGTGACCGCTGCGGAGAGGGCGGGGCTACATTGGGGGCGGTCGCCGCAGGCAACCGGCGCCACCTGCATTTCGATTTTCCCGGTCGCAAGATCGAGTCCGAACAGGCCGCCGCCTTCGCTTGAGCTGAGGCGCCTCGAGCCGTCTCTCAAAAACCGCACGTCGGAATTGGCGACATAGATTCGGTCCTGGTCCGCGGCGGAGCCCCATTCGGTCCCTCCCAACGGGCCACCTTGGCCGATCCGCGTCTGCCACAGGATCTTGCCCTCATGGTCGGGATCGAGTGCATGTACGACGCCGGATTTCTGGCCGATGACCAGCTCGCGTTGACCGTCATGCAAGGTCACCAGGATGGGCGATTGTCCGAAATCGTGGTCGGGGCCGCGGTCCTGCGGACAGTTGCTCTGGTCGGTGCCGAAGCACGCGACGACGAAGCTGTCCTTGGGTGTTGCCTGCTGATGCCAAAGCATTCGCCCGGTCGCTAGATCAAGCGCGAGGATGGCATCGCTGGTGTCGGTCGCCGGATCGGCATAGCTGTTCGATGTCGCGACATAGAGCGCCTGGCGCTCCACATCGATCGTCGGTGCGGACCAGACCGACGCGCCGGCCGGACCGAACAGCTGGGTCCCGATGGCGTTGGTCCGGGTGGGATGCGGAGCTTCTGAAATGCTGTAGGTCTTCCATATCTGCGCGCCGGTTTCGGCCTTCAGCGCAACGACGCTGCCGCGAAACGTGCAGCATTGGTAGGTGGGCCGAGATCCCGTGGCCTCCTCGATCGATGACACCCCGAGATAGACGACGCCGGAATAGAAGGTTGGCGCACCGGTGATCCGGGCGGCCGGATGATTCTCGACCTTGCTTTTCCAGATCAGCGCACCGGTCGTCGCATTCACCGCGTAGACGTTGGCGAGCACATCGCCGAAGAAAATCGCGGACTGGCCGTTTTTCATCGGCGCAAAACTGATGGCCGCCCTGACCGGTGCGTCGGTCGGAAACACCCAGCGGGTGCATCCGGTTTTGGCATCGAGGGCGTGCACCTTGCGGTCGCCGCCGCCGACGAACAGCAAGCCGCCGATGACCGTCGGCTGAGCGAAGGCGACCGACGTGTCAGGAAACCCGAACGCCCACTTCAGACGCAGCCGCGGGACCTGGTCTGGCGCGAGGCCGGCCATCGCCGCCGGCTGAAACCGGCTGTTGCTGAGATCCGCGCCCCAGCCGTTCCACCGTGGTCCGTCGATCGGCTGCGGGAAACCGGCCTCGCCCTGCGCGCATTGGCCTGCACTGTCGGCCGACGCCTGCGAGGCAGTCTTGCCGGTGACGAGCGAGGCGATCGCCGCCCTCTCGTCATTGGTCAGCCCCTGCGCGAAGGATGCCATCGCACCGGTGGTGATCGCACCGAGAACCTCATCGAACGACTTCGATTGCAGCGCGGTGCGGCTCGGGGCGCGGATATCGGTGTTGCTGCTGTCGTGACACTGCGCGCAGCGTTGTGCGTAGAGCGCGGCTCCGCCTTGCTGCGCCGTCGCAGGAAGGCAAGGCGAGATCAGGGCGACGGCAATCGCGGCACTCAGTTTCATCGTGATGCACCGGTATAGGCTTTGATGAGGTGAGCGACGGCAGCCGAGCACAACCTGCCGGCTTCCACTGTGCATGGGAAGGCCGCTCGCGTGTGTCGGGGGTGCCGGGCCTGATCGCCACCGGCCGGTCCCCAAATCGGGCGCCCGACGGCGCGATCTCCCATTGACAGCCCACCCGATGTGATAGAATTATAACACAACAAGTTGCAAAAATAACATCATGTCATCATCGCATCAGCGTCTCGCGCGGGCGACGGGAGGAGGATGGAATTGTCCGGTTCGATCGCGGCAGAGCCCCGGCCGTCGGCGTCGCTCTTGATGGTCGGTGGCATCAACAAGCGCTTCGGCGGCGTGCGCGCGCTGCGCGACGTCAACCTCGAGGTCGTCTCCGGCGAGGTTCACGCGCTGCTGGGCGAGAACGGTGCCGGAAAATCCACGCTGATCAAGATCCTCAGCGGCGTTCATGCCGCCGACAGCGGCACGATCGAGATCGCGGGCAGACCTGCGACGTTCGACAGCCCAGCAAGATCGCGCGAGGCGGGGATCGCCGTCGTCTATCAGGACCTCAGTCTCGTCGAGTCCCTGAGCGTCGCCGACAATCTGCTGCTCGGCCGCGAGCCGCGTGCGCGGTTCGGCTTTGTCCGCAAGCGCGAGCTGATGGCCAGGGCGGAGACGTTCCTGAGCGAGCTCGGCATTCCGCTCGATACCAAGGCGACGGTCGGCTCGCTGCCGTTCGCCTATCGCCAGATGACGGAGATCGCCAAGGCGCTGATGGGCGAGGTGCGGCTGTTGATCCTCGATGAGCCGACCTCCTCGCTAACCTCGGATGAGGTCCGCATCCTGTTCGACGCGATCGGCAAGGCGACGCGCCGCGGCGTCGGCGTGATCTACGTGACGCATCGGCTCAACGAGGTGTTCGAGATCTCGCAGCGTGTCACGGTGCTGCGCGACGGCGCCAATGCCGGCACCTTCGTCACTGCCGATACCGACATGAAGCGGCTGGTGAATGCCATCATCGGAACCGATCGGTCGGCGCCGGCAGTATCGCGGGCCGCACCAGCGGCAGCGCGCACGTTCGATTCAGCGCCGGTTCTGTCCCTGTCGGGCGTCTCCAACGACCGGCTGTCCGCCGTTGACTTGTCGGTGATGAAGGGTGAAATCCACGGCCTTGCCGGTTTGATCGGCAGCGGGCGCACGGAGGTACTGGAGACCATCTTCGGGCTTCGGCCGGCCGGGAGCGGCACGCTCGAGATCGACGGCCGGCCGTGGCTGCCGAAGAGCGCTGCGGATGCGATCGAACAGGGCGTCGCACTGGTGCCCGAGGATCGGCATGTGCAGGGCCTGGTCCTCGATCATTCGATCGAACGCAACATCACGTTGCCGCGGATTCCGCATTTCTCGCGCTGGGGCTTCATGCAGCAACGCGCCGCCGCGCGGCGTGCGGAAACGGCCGTCGCGCGGCTTTCGGTGAAGGCGCAAGGTGTGTCCAGCCTGGTCAGGACGCTGTCCGGCGGCAACCAGCAGAAGGTCGTGTTCGGAAAATGGAACGATCCACGGCCGCGCGTGCTGCTGCTCGACGAGCCGACGGTCGGCGTCGACGTCGGCGCCCGCGAGGAAATCTACGGCGTGATCCGCAATGCCGCCCGCGAAGGGACTGGAGTCCTGATCGTCTCGTCGGATCTCGTCGAATTGATCGAACTCTGCGACCGCATCTCCGTGATCGTCAACGGACGCGTGGCGCGGACGCTCAATCGCGGCGAGATCGATGATGCCGAAGAGCTGCATCATCTCCTGCAGATCTACCAGGCTTCAGGACAAGGCGTATTGCAAGAGCTGCCCGCATGACCGAACTCACCGCGCCCAATGTCGTCGCCGCGTCGACCCGAACCGATCGGCGCCGCAAGCTGTTGCAGAATCTGCTGCGGGGCGAGCGCCCCTACATGCTGTACCTTGCCTTCGTCGTGCTGCTGGTCGTGTTCAGCCTGTCATCGCCGTGGTTCCTGTCGGTGGACAATTTCCTGAATATCGGACGCCAGACCACGCTGGTGTCGATCATCGCGGTCGGCATGACATTCGTGATCATCGCACGTCAGATCGATCTGTCGGTCGCATCGACACTGGCGCTGTCGGGCATGGCGGCTGCACTCGCCATGAGCCAGATCAGCAACAGCTGGATCGTCGGCGCCGCCGCCGGGCTCGGCACCGGCGCGCTGGTCGGGCTGCTCAACGGCATCCTGACCACGCAGCTCTCGATCCCGTCCTTCCTGGTCACGCTGGGATCGCTGAGCATGGCGCGGGGGCTGGCGATGATGGTGACCAACACCAAGCCGGTCATCATCACCAACGAGACCTATTTCGCAATCTTCGGCGAAGGCACGTTTTTGGGCATACCGGTTCCGATCGCCTGGACGCTGGTGGCGATGATCGTCGGCATCCTGCTGCTGCACTACAACGTGTTCGGCCGTCGCATCTATGCGGTCGGCGGCAATCCGACCGCAGCGCTCTATTCCGGCATCAACACCAAATGGGTGACGACCGCGGCCTTTGTGCTGACCGGCGCGCTGGCCGGGCTTGCGGCGCTGGTGCTGTCCGCGCGCTCGCACGCCGCGCGGCCCGACGTCGTGCAGGGCATGGAGCTCGACGTCATTGCCGCCGTGATCCTCGGCGGCTGCAGCCTGTTCGGCGGGCGCGGCTACATCCTCGGAACGCTGTTCGGCAGCCTCATCATCGGCACGCTCAATAACGGCCTCGTGCTGCTCGGCGTCAGCTCGCCGCTGCAGCTCGTCATCAAGGGAGCGATCATCGTCGCCGCGGTCGCCTTCACGAAGCGCTAGAGCACGACCCGGAAAAGTGTAGGGGCAAGGCCGCCGGCCTCCGGTCAATCGGCGACCAAAAAAGGGAGGAAACAATGAAGCCAATCTTGCGACAAACCCTGCCGCTGACCGCGCTGATCGCGGCGACGGCCATTTCGATCGCCCCCTCGGCGCGCGCCGAAGTGCCGGCAACCTGCGTCAAGGGCGTCGATCTCGCGACGCTTGGACCGAAATCGATCGTCGGCCAGGGGCCGCACGGCGAGAAGGCTGCCTCGCCCGAGGTGCTCGCGCTGTCGGACGCCGACGCGGCCAAGGTCAAGGAGAAGCATTTCAAGGTCGGCATCTCGATGCAGACCGTCAACCTCGACTGGGCGCAGCTGCAGATCCAGGGCATCACCGATACGCTGAAGAAGTACGGCGTGACGGTGACCGGCGTCGCATCTGCCGAATATCAGGTCGACAAGCAGATCGCCGACATCGAGAACACCATCCAGCAGCATCCGGACGGCATCATCTCGATTCCGGTCGATTTCACCGCGACCGCACCGACCTACAAGAAGGTCGCCAAGGCCGGCATCAAGCTGGTGCTGATGGACAGCATTCCGACCGGTCTGAAACATCCCGAGGAATACGCCTCGATGATTTCGGCGGACAATTTGGGCAACGGGCAAATCGCAGCCCAGATCCTGGCCTCCTGCATGCCGCAGGGCGGCACCATCGGCCTCGTCAATTTCGGTGTCGACTATTTCAGCACCAACGAGCGCACCAAGGGCGTCCGCGAGTGGATGCAGAAGAACCGTCCCGACATCAAGATGAAGCAGGTCGACTTCACCGACCCTCCGAAAGTGTCGCAGATCGCGGGTGACTTCCTCACCGGCAATCCTGACATCAAGGGCCTGTACGCGGTCTGGGATCAGCCGGCGCTCGATACGCTGAGCTCGATGCGCGCGCAGGGCATCGACATTCCCGTCACGACCGTCGACCTCGGCTTGCAATCGGCGATCGAGATCGCCAAAGGCGGGCCGCTGAAGGCGACCGGGTCGCAACGCCCCTATGATCAGGGCGTCGCGGAGGCGATGGCGATGATGAATGCGTTGCTGGGCAAGGAAACGCCGGCCTGGGTCGGCGTGCAGTCGCTGCCGGTGACGCAGTCCAATGTGCTGGAATCCTACAAGACGGTGTTCAAGAAGGAGCCGCCGCCGGAGCTGACCGACGTCTGCAACAAGGCGAAGCCGGCCTGCAACTAAGCCGAAGGAGTTCGATGCGTGGTCCCGCGAGCCCGCGCATCGTATGCAGCCTGATCCGGGCGTGCCAGCCCCCGCCCGGGTCAGGTTGCGCTGGTGACGTACTCGACGGGAAGGCTGCGGAAGTGCTTGCGCATGTCCGCTGACGCCGCGCCACCGACGATGATCCGCGAGAACGCGCCGATATCGGAGAAGAACGCCGATTTGAGGCTGCCGAGCTTGCTCGCGTCGATGACGAGGATGCTCTCCATCGCGGTCTCGATGACGGCCTGCTTGACGGCGACTTCGTGAAAATTCGAGCAGCTCGCGCCGCGGGTCCAGTGCACGCCGCCGGCGGAGATGAAGGCCTTGTTGATGCCGAGCCGCCGCAGATAGGACAGGCCGTCGTCCGATGCAAACGACTGCGACGAGGGATGGTAGAGCCCGCCCATCAGCATCACCTGCGTGGCCGGCCGCCGCGTCACGATCGAGGCCACGTTCATCGAATAGCAGATCACCGAGAGCGGCAGATCCTCGGGCAGGCAGTCCGCCAGCGATTGCATCGTGGTGCCGCAGTCGATGAAGATCGTATCGCCTTCCTTGATGGAGGCGGCGGCAGCCCGACAGGCGAGACGCTTGTCCTGGGTGTGCTGGTCGATCTCCTGCTCGAACGTGTACTTGATCCCGGTCGGCGACGCGGCATTGACGACGTAGCCGCCGAGCAAGGCGAGTGCGGCTTCCGGACCGGCAAGGTCGCGCCGCACCGTCATTTCGGAAACCTTGAGAAGCTCGGCGGCGTCCTTCAGATGCAGCGCGCCACTCGATTCGACGGCGCGGCGCAGCCTCTGCAGGCGCTGGACGCGTGTCTCGCTTGGTCGTGCGTTGGAAGTTTCAGCCATTTTGGTCGCCGAGCTTGCTTATCCGATTGACAATGATCTTACAATGTTGTGAGTTTAGCAACGTCGATCTGTTATAATAATAACATCCAGTCCGGCGGGCTGATCCGGTGTCGAGACGACGTCGTTCCCGGCATGCGGCAAAGCCCGCGGCAAGGTCAGAGGAGGATCACATGTTGCGATCGGCACATTCAATCTATCTGGCCGCTCCGTCGATTCGCTAGGACTGCACGGCGCCGCCATGACGCAAAGCGTCTTCATACAAAATCCGTCCCCGTTGGCTGCGCAATCGCCTTCCCCGGGAGGCGAGCATATTCATCCGCTGCCGCGCAACAGCGGCCGTGCGCTTGAGATGGACTGGGTCGACGACATCAGGATCAACCTGTCGGCCGCCGAACGCCGGGTTGCGAGCCTGCCGGGCCGGCGAACCGTGAAGAAGGACGCGCAGGCGGCGTGGCTGCTCAAGGCAGTCACCTGCATCGACCTGACGACGCTCAACGGCGACGATACGACCGAGCGGGTCAAGCGCCTCTGCGCCAAGGCCAAGGCGCCCGTGCGCGGCGATGTCATGGAGAAGCTCGGCTTTGCCGGGCGCGCCCTGCATACCGGCGCAGTGTGTGTCTACCATCGGTTCGTCGGCACAGCTGTCGAAGCGCTCCATGGATCCGGGATCCCGGTCGCTGCGGTCTCGACCGGGTTTCCCGCAGGCCTCGTGCCGCATGAGCTGAAGCTGAAGGAGATCGAGGCCTCAGTCCGCGACGGCGCGCAGGAGATCGACATCGTCATCACGCGCGAGCACGTGCTGACCGGCGATTGGCGGGCGCTTTACGCCGAGGTCCGGGATTTCCGCGCGGTCTGCGACAACGCGCATCTGAAGACGATCCTGGCCACGGGCGACCTCAAGACGCTGCGCAATGTCGCCAAGGCCTCGATGGTCTGCATGATGGCCGGTGCCGACTTCATCAAGACCTCCACCGGCAAGGAGGGCGTGAACGCGACGCTGCCGGTGACGCTGGCGATGCTGCGGATGATCCGGATCTATCAGGAGCGCACCGGCTACAAGATCGGCTTCAAGCCGGCCGGCGGCATCTCGACGGCAAAGGACGTGCTCACCTACCAGTTCCTGATGAAGGAGGAATTGGGGCGCGACTGGCTCGAGCCGGATCTGTTCCGCATCGGCGCCTCCAGCCTGCTCGCCGACATCGAGCGGCAGCTCGAGCATCATGTGACCGGCCGCTACTCGGCTTTCAACCGCCACCCCGTGGGATGAGACTCCAGCGATGAGCGTCGCAAACTATTTCGAGACCATGGAGTATGGCCCCGCGCCCGAGCCGGACGGCGAGGCGCGCGCCTGGCTGGCGCGGCATGGCGCCACGTTCGGGCATTTCATCGCCGGCAAGTTCACAGCGCCGCATGCGAGCAAACATCTCACGACAAGCGAGCCTGCCACCGGCAAGACGCTGGCGCGCATCGCGCAGGGCGACGCTACCGATGTCGAGGCGGCGGTCAGCGCCGCGCGCACCGCGCAAGTCGCGTGGGCCAAGCTTGGCGGTCACGGCCGCGCGCGTCATCTCTATGCGTTGGCGCGGATGCTGCAGCGTCACGCCCGGCTGTTCGCCGTGCTGGAGGCGATCGACAACGGCAAACCGATCCGCGAAACTCGCGATCTCGACGTGCCGCTCGCCGCGCGTCATTTCTACTATCACGCGGGCTGGGCGCAGTTGCAGGACCGTGAATTCGCCGATCAGGTGCCGATCGGCGTGATCGGCCAGATCATTCCGTGGAATTTCCCGCTGCTGATGCTGGCGTGGAAGATCGCGCCGGCGCTCGCCGCGGGCAACACCGTGGTGCTGAAGCCGGCGGAGTTCACCTCGCTCACCGCGCTGCTGTTCGCCGAACTGTCTGCGGACGCCGGGCTACCGCCGGGCGTGCTCAACGTCGTCACCGGCGACGGCGCGACGGGTGCACTGCTGGTAGAAAGTCCCGGTGTCGATAAGATCGCCTTCACAGGCTCGACCGAGGTCGGGCGGCTGATCCGCCAGTCGACCGCAGGGACCGGAAAATCGCTGACGCTGGAGCTCGGCGGCAAGTCGCCGTTCATCGTGTTCGACGATGCCGATATCGATGGCGCGGTGGAAGGCGTGGTCGACGCCATCTGGTTCAACCAGGGCCAGGTCTGCTGCGCCGGCTCGCGGCTGCTGCTCCAGGAAGGCATTGCGGAGACCTTCCGCAGGCGGCTGATCCGCCGCATGGAGACGCTTCGCGTCGGCATGCCGCTCGACAAGGCGATCGACATGGGCGCGGTGGTCGCGCCGGTGCAGCTCGAGCGGATCAAGTCGCTGGTCGAGACCGGGGTGAAGGAGGGCGCCGAGAAATATCAGACGTCCGGCGCGATGCCGGCGGAAGGCTGCTTCTATCCGCCGACCCTGCTGTGGAACGTGCATCCGTCGTCGACGGTTGCGACCGAGGAGATATTCGGGCCGGTGCTGGTGGCGATGACGTTCCGCACGCCGGACGAGGCCGTGATGCTCGCCAACAACACGCGCTACGGCCTTGCCGCGAGCGTGTGGAGCGAGACGATCGGGCTTGCGCTCGACATCGCGCCGAAACTCTTGGCCGGCGTGGTCTGGGTCAACGCCACCAATCTGTTCGATGCCAGCGTCGGCTTCGGCGGCTATCGCGAGTCCGGCTTCGGCCGCGAGGGCGGTCGCGAAGGCATGTACGAGTATCTCAAGCCGAAGGCCTGGAGCGGGCGCAAGGCGCGGGCCAAGGCATCGCCGCTGCCGACGGCGTCCGCTGCTGGCGCCGGATTTGACGTGCCGCCGATCGATAGGACCGCAAAACTGTTCGTTGGCGGCAAGCAGGTGCGTCCGGACGGCAATTATTCGCGCGCGGTGCTCTCGCCGAAGGGCCGGCGTCTCGGCGAAGCCGGCGAGGGCAATCGCAAGGATATCCGCAATGCTGTGGCCGCGGCGCGCTCCGCCGAGGGCTGGGCGCGGGCGACGTCGCATAATCGTGCCCAGATTCTCTACTACCTTGCCGAGAATCTCTCCGCGCGCGACGACGAGTTCGCCCGGCGCATCGCCGACATGACCGGCATTTCGGCAGCAAAGGCGCGCGCGGAAGTCGATGCCAGCATCGAGCGGCTGTTCAGCTATGGCGCCTGGGCGGACAAATTCGAAGGGGCCATCCATGCGCCGCCGCTGCGCGGCGTGGCGCTGGCGATGCATGAGCCGATCGGCGTGGTCGGTGTCGCCTGTCCAGACGAGGCGCCGCTGCTTGCCTTCATCAGCCTCGTGGCGCCGCTGATTGCGATGGGCAACCGGGTCGTCGCTGTACCGAGCGAGCGGCATCCGCTCGCCGCAACCGACTTCTACCAGGTGCTCGAGACCTCGGACGTGCCGGGCGGCGTCGTCAACATCGTCACTGGCGATCGCGGCGAGCTGGTCAAGGTCCTTGCCGAGCATGACGATGTCGACGCGCTCTGGGCGTTCGGATCGCAGGACGCCTCGGCGACGGCGGAACGGCTCTCGATCGGCAATCTCAAGCGGACGCTGGTCGATCACGGCCACGCGATCGACTGGTACGACAAGGCGGCGAGCGAGGGGCCGATCCTGCTCCGCCATGCGGTGCAGGTGAAGAACATCTGGATTCCGTATGGTGACTAGAGGCGTCTCGCGACGGTGATACGATTGAGGGATCCGGACCGTCAGAGTCCGGCGATTTTGAAGACAAGGGAGGGACGCAACATGCTCAAGGGCATCAATCCACTGCTCAATGCCGACGTGCTCTATGCCCTGCGGGCGATGGGGCACGGCGATCGCCTGGTGGTGTGCGACACCAATTTCCCGGCCGACTCGATCGCGCGTCAGAGCGTGCTCGGCCGGCTGCTGCGCATCGATAATGTGAGTGCCGCCAAGGCGGTCGAAGCCGTTCTCTCCGTGATGCCGCTCGATACATTCGTGGACGATGCCGCTGTTCGCATGGAGATCGTCGGGCAGCCTCAGGAAGTGCCCGCCGTGCAGCGCGAGGTGCAGGCCGCGATCGATCGCGCCGAAGGACGATCCTGGCCGCTGGTCGGCGTCGAGCGCCATGCATTCTACGAGAAGGCCAAGGCGGCCTATTGCGTGATCGCGACCGGCGAGCGGCGCTTCTACGGCTGCTTCCTGTTCAGCAAGGGCGTCATCGCGCCGGACGGGGAGTGACAACATGAGCAAGAAAGGCGTCGCCGTCCTCGGCGTCTTCGTCGTCGACCTCGCGTTCCGCGCCGGCAACATGCCGGCGATCGGCGAGACCATCGCCGGCTCGGGATTCGCGATGGGGCCCGGCGGCAAGGGATCCAACCAGGCTGTCGCGGCCGCACGGGCCGGTGCCAGCGTGAGCTTCATCTCGCGGATCGGCAGCGACGCTTTCGGCGAGCTTGCGATCAAGACCTGGGAGGTCGAGGGAATCCGGCCGCGCGTCGCCAGGACGGCGGACGCGCCGACCGGCGCGGCATTCATCTACGTCCACGAGACACGCGGCGATAATGCGATCATCGTGGTGCCGGGCGCAGCGGGCGGGATCGGTCCGGCCGATGTCGATGCGGTGGCGGACGCCATCCGCGACTCCAGCGTGTTCGTGACCCAGCTCGAGCAACCGGTCGATGCGGCGCGGCGCGGGCTCGAGATCGCGCGCGCCGCCGGCAGCATCACGGTGTTCAACCCGGCGCCGGCCATCAAGTTCGATAGCAGCCTGTTTGCGCTCTGCGATTATGTCGTTCCTAACGAGACCGAAGCTGAAGGGTTGACCGGCATTGCGGTGAGCGATCTCGCCGGCGCCCGCCGCGCCGGCGATGCCTTGCTGGCGAAAGGCGCCGGAACGGCGTTGATCACACTCGGCGAGCGCGGCGCGTTGTTTCATGCGCGGGACCGCTCGCTGCACGTGCCGCCGTTTGCCGCCGGCAAGGTGGTCGAGACCACCGGCGCGGGGGACGCCTTCGTCGGCGGCTTCGCGGCGGCGCTCGCGGACGGTGCTGACCCGCTCGAGGCCGCGCGGTTCGGGTCGGCCACGGCCGGCATCTCGGTGACGCGGCCGGGCACCGCGCCCGCGATGCCGCGGCGCGCGGAGATCGACGCGCTGCTGAAGGGATGATCGCGCGATGATGCGGAACGATCCGATCAAGCATGTCTTCATCTGGCCGGCGGTGCTCGTCGTGCTGGCGATCTCGATCTTTCCGCTGATCTATTCGCTCACCACGAGCTTCCTGAGCTATCGCCTGATTCCGCCGATCCCGCCGCGGGTGGTCTGGCTCGGCAATTATTCCACGCTGTTGCAGGAGCCGCGGTTCTGGAGTGCGCTATTCACGACGACGCTGATCGCCTTCATCGCGGTCGCCCTGCAATACGCGATCGGTTTCGGCGTCGCCCTGGCGCTGAATGCGCGGGTGCCGGGCGAACGGCTGTTTCGTGTCGCCCTGCTGCTGCCGATGCTGCTCGCGCCCGTCGCGGTCGCGCTGGTCGCGCGCATGATGTTCAACCCGACGATGGGGCCGCTCAACCAGTTCCTGTCACAGTTCGGTCTGGTCAACCTGCCGTTCCTCACAAATGGGCATTGGGCGCTCGCCTGCATCATCGCGGTCGAGGTCTGGCAGTGGACCCCGTTCGTCATCCTGATGATGCTGGCCGGTCTGCAAACGCTGCCCGAAGACGTCTACGAGGCCGCCGAGCTCGAGAATGCCAGCGCCTGGCAGCAGTTCTGGGGCATCACCTTTCCGATGCTGCTGCCGATTTCGGCCGCGATCGTCTTCATCCGCCTGATCGAGAGCTACAAGATCATGGACACGGTGTTCGTGATGACGGGCGGCGGGCCGGGCGTCGACACCGAGACGCTGACCCTGTTCGCCTATCAGGAGGGCTTCAAGAAGTTCAATCTCGGCTACACGTCGGCGCTCAGCTTCCTGTTCCTGATTGCGATCACGATCATCGGCGTCGCCTATCTGGCGCTGCTGCGGCCGCATCTGGAGAAGCGCCGATGAGCGGACATGGCTTGACCGGACTGTCGCCATGGAGCCGCCGCGTTGTCGCCGTCGGCGTTTTCCTCTGGTGCCTGATCACAGTATTCCCGCTCTATTGGGTGGTGGTGACCGCGTTCAAGACGCCGCCGGGCGTGGTCGGCGGGCCGACCTATCTGCCGTTCATCGACTTCACGCCGACCTTGCAGCCCTTCATCGATCTCTATCAGGGGATCCGCGGCGAGTTCTTCCGGACCTTCCTCAACTCGACGATCGTGGGCCTGTCGGCGGCGGCAATCGCGACCGCGATTGGCGCGATGGCGGCCTACGCGCTGGTGCGGTTCGAATTCAAGGTCCGCCTTGGTGCGGGGCTCGTGTTCTTCGTGCTCGCGCTCGGCGGCTATCTGCTGTTCAACGCGACGTTCGGATTCACCCGACCGCAGGCTTTGTTGCTCGCGTTTCCGATCGCGCTGGTCGCTGCCGTCGTCGCCAATCGGCTGCCGTTGCCCGGGCCGATCCTCGGCAATGAGGACATCCTGTTCTGGTTCGTCAGCCAGCGCATGTTCCCGCCGATCGTCACCGCCTTTGCGCTGTATCTGCTCTACAGCGAGATCGGCCGGCTCGGCTTCCAGTTGATCGACAGCTTCGTCGGCCTGACGCTGTGCTACGTCGCCTTCTCGCTGCCGATCGTGGTCTGGCTGATGCGCGATTTCTTCGAGGCGGTGCCGATCGAGGTCGAAGAGGCGGCGATGGTCGACAACGTGCCGAGCTGGCGCATCTTCTTCGGCATCGTGGTGCCGATGTCGATGAACGGGCTGCTGGCGACGTTCATGATCACGCTGGCCTTCGTCTGGAATGAGTTCCTGTTCGCGCTGTTCCTGACCAATTCCAGATGGCAGACGCTGCCCATCCTGGTGGCGGGACAGAACAGCCAGCGCGGCGACGAATGGTGGGCGATCTCGGCTGCGGCGCTCGTCGCAATCGTTCCCATGATGATCATGGCGGGCCTGCTCAGCCGGATGATGCGGTCGGGCCTGCTGCTCGGGGCCATCAAATAGCAAAAAACTGTGTAGGGAGGATGAGACGATGTTGCGACGAAAGTTCCTGATGCTGACCACCGCGCTGGCGATGGCCTGTGCCGCGAGCCAGGCGAATGCGGCCTGTAGTCCGGATTACACCGGCGTCACCCTGACGGTGGCGTCGCAGACCGGACCGTATATCGCCTCCGCGCTCAAGCTTGGCGCTGACGAATGGGCCAAGAAGACCTGCGGCAAGGTCAATGTCGTCGAGTTTCCGTGGTCCGAGCTCTATCCGAAGATCGCGACATCGCTCACGGCGTCGGACGCGACGTTCGATCTCGTCAGCTTCGCGCCGGCCTGGCTGCCCGACTTCGTTCCCTATCTCAGCGAGATGCCGAAAGAGATGCAGTCCGGCAAGGACTGGGACGACATCGAGCCGGCCTATCGCGAACGGCTGATGGTGTGGGAAGGCAAGATCTACTCGCAATCGATGGACGGCGACGTCCACACCTATACCTACCGCACCGACCTGTTCGGCGATCCCAAGGAAAAGGACGCGTTCAAGGCCAAATACGGCTACGACCTCGCGCCGCCGAAGACCTGGAAGCAGTATCTCGACATTGCGGAGTTCTTCCAGCGGCCGGACAAGGGCCTGTGGGGAACGGCGGAAGCCTTCCGCCGCGGTGGTCAGCAGTTCTGGTTCTTCTTCAGCCACGCGGCCGCCTACACCAACAATCCGAACTATCCGGGCGCGATGTTCTTCGACCCCGAGACGATGGACGCGCAGATCAACAACCCGGGCTGGGTGAAGGGGCTCGAGGAATACATCCGCGCGTCGAAGCTCGGGCCGCCCAACGCGCTGAACTTCTCGTTCGGCGAGGTGAACGCTGCCGTGGCCGGCGGCCAGGTGGCGGAATCGATCGGCTGGGGCGACACGGGTGTCATCGCGGCCGACCCGAAGCAGTCGAAGATCTCGGGCAAGGTCGGCTCGGCGATGCTGCCCGGTTCGGACGAGATCTGGAACGCCAAGACCAAGAAGTGGGACAAATTCCCGAGCGTGCTTCCGGGCCCGTTCATGGCATTCGGCGGCTGGCAGATCGCGGTGCCGAAGGCCGGCAAGAACCAGCAGGCGGCGTGGGATTTCGTCAAGACGCTGACGAGCCCCGAGGTGTCGGGCCAGGCGGCGATCACCGGAGGCAGCGGCGTCAATCCCTATCGCAAATCGCACACCGCCAACCTGCAACTGTGGAGCAAGATATTCTCGCCGGAAGAGGCCAAGGAATATCTCGGCGCGCAGTCGGACTCCATCAACGCCAAGAACGTCGCGCTCGACATGCGGCTGCCGGGCTACTTCTCCTACACCGAGGTGGTGGAGATCGAACTCGGCAAGGCGCTGGCCGGCCAGACCACGCCGCAGGCGGCGCTCGATGCGATGGCCAAGGAGTGGAACCGGCTGACCGACGAGTTCGGCCGGGCCAAGCAGCTCGCGGCCTATCGTGCGGCGATGGGCCTGCCGCCCAAGAACTAGCTTTCAACCGAGGCGTCCCGGATGATGCGCGAGCCTCATCCGGGACTTGACTTGCCGTCGAAGGGACGGAAAAGGATTCCATGGCGCACGTCGAGATCGAGAACGTCAGCAAGGCATACGGACCCTACAAGATCATCGAAGGGCTCGACCTCAAGGTGGCCGACGAGGAGTTCGTCGTGCTGGTCGGCCCGTCCGGCTGCGGCAAGACCACGACATTGCGCATGATCGCGGGACTGGAGGCCGTCACCGGAGGGACCATCCGCATCGGCAGCCGCGACGTCACGCAGTTGCGCCCGGGCCTGCGCAACTGCGCGATGGTGTTCCAGAACTACGCGCTCTATCCGCACATGACGGTCGGCGAGAACATCGGCTATGGCATGAAGGTGCGGGGCGAGTCGCGCGCCAGCATCGAGAAGGCCGTGGGTGACGTGGCGCGCGTCCTAGACCTCGAGCAGTATCTGCAACGCCGGCCCAAGCAACTTTCCGGCGGACAGCGCCAGCGCGTCGCGATCGGCCGTGCCATCGTGCGCAGCCCGGATGTGTTTCTGTTCGACGAGCCGTTGTCCAATCTCGACGCCAAGCTCCGCATCGAGATGCGGACCGAGATCAAGGCGCTGCATCGCCGGCTCGCCAAGACCATTGTCTACGTCACGCACGACCAGGTCGAAGCCATGACGATGGCCGATCGCGTCGTGGTGATGAACAAAGGCCGGATCGAGCAGGCTGCCGATCCGATCACGATCTACGAGAAGCCCTCTAACCTGTTCGTCGCGGGCTTCATGGGTGCGCCCAGCATGAATTTCATCCATGGCGAAATCGTAGCCCGCGACGGCGCGCTCACCTTCACCGAGCCGTCCGGTACGGCGTTGAGATTTCCCAAATCGCGAGAGGCAGCCTATGCGGGCAGCGTCGGCAAGCCCGTGGTGCTCGGCGTGCGGCCCGATCATGTGTTGCCGCAAGGCGCGCCGGCGGGTTCTTCGATCCGCCTGCTCGTGAAAGACGTGGAGCCGCTGGGGCCGCACACGCTCGTGATCGGGACCGTCGGCGCATTCGCGTTCACGGCGCAGATGCCGGTCGGCGTCGCCGCCGAGCCGGATCACGTCATCGACGTTGCGCTCGATCTCGAGCGAACGCATCTGTTCGACAAGACGTCAGGGGCGGCTATTTGCTGATCTGCTCTCGCAACGGCAGCAGGCTTGCCGGCACTGGAAAGAAGAGACCAGCGCTCCGGACATAACGCTCGGCCCCGAGCAGAGTACGGCTGAGATTGACCTCCGGCTGGCGAGCCAGAGCGGGCGTTCGAACGCCCTCGGAGCCGCAACGGGGGCTTTACCGGCGAATTGACCAGAACATGGGCTGAATCGGTTCCTGCCCTGCATCTGGGCGCGAATCGAGGCGGCTTCATCGGAAATCGCACGGCGAGCCGCCCATGGCGGCTTCTGACGCGATTGTTTTCCATGTTATCACCTGATCCGTCGAAACTGCCCGTGCATGACCTGCCCGAGCCCACGAGCCTGGATATTGATGATGTTGTCGCTTCCCAAGACCAAAATACGCGTGCTCCTGCTGGAGGGCGTGAATGATTCCGCGGTCCGGATGTTCGAGGCGAACGGCTATACCGAGCTGCAACGTCTGCCCAAGGCGCTGGGGCCCAAAGAGCTCAAGCAAGCGCTGTCGGGCATCCATATGCTGGGAATTCGGTCGCGGACGCAGTTGACCGCAGAAATCCTCGAGGCCGCCGACCGATTGCTCGTCGTCGGCTGCTTTTCGGTCGGCACCAATCAGGTTGATCTCGACGCCGCGCGAAAGCTCGGAATCCCCGTGTTCAACGCGCCATACTCCAACACCCGCAGCGTGGCGGAGCTGACCATCGCCGAGATCGTCATGCTGTTCCGCCGGATCTTTCCGCGTTCGGTCTCTGCGCATGCCGGCGGCTGGGACAAGTCTGCCGAAGGCAGCCGCGAGGTGCGCGGCAAGACGCTGGGCATCGTCGGCTACGGCAACATCGGCTCGCAGCTGTCGAACCTCGCCGAAGCCATGGGTATGCGCGTGATCTATTTCGATCAGACCGACAAGCTCCGCCACGGCAATACCGAGCCCGCTGAGTCGCTTGACGCGCTGCTCGCAGCAAGCGACGTCGTATCGCTGCACGTGCCGGAGACGCCGGCCACCGCCAACATGATCGGCGCAGCCCAGCTCCAGCTGATGAAGCGTGAAGCCTATCTGATCAACAATTCGCGCGGCACCGTGGTCGACCTCGATGCGCTGGCGAGCGCCCTGCGCGAGGAGCGGCTGGCGGGTGCCGCGGTCGACGTGTTTCCGATCGAGCCGGTGTCGAACGAGGCGCGTTTCGTCTCGCCGTTGCAGGGCCTGCCCAATGTGATTCTCACGCCGCATGTCGGCGGTTCGACGGAAGAAGCGCAGGATCGCATCGGCGGAGAAGTCGCGCGCAAGCTGATCGATTATTCCGATGTCGGGTCGACGTTCGGCGCGGTCAATTTTCCGCAGGTGCAATTGCCGGCGCGGCCGACCGGCACTCGCTTCATCCATGTTCACCGCAACGTTCCAGGCGTCATGCGTCAGGTCAACGACGCGGTTTCCCGGCACGGGATCAACATCCTGGCACAATATCTCCAAACCGATCCGGAAGTCGGCTATGTCGTGCTCGAAACCGACGTTGTCGGCGGTGAGGGCGAGGCACTGCTCGCCGATCTGAGAGCCATCGACGGCACCATCCGCGCGCGGGTGCTGTACGACCAGACCCGGCCGCAGGGCTGATCGACCGCGTCAATCCGCCGAGAAGCCGAACGGAACGCTCGAGGTTCTGAAATCGTCGGGAAGAATCTCCCGTCCGATCGGCGGCGCCGACCGCGCCGCGCATCTCGGGCGATGGCAGACCCGGCATGCGACGCCGATCGGGGTCGGCTCGTCCGCGTTCGGCCCCTGTCCGTCGCGCGTATAGATCAACTGGCCGGCATGCTCGGCGGCGCAGCCGATCGCGATCGCACGCTCGACGCGGATGGCGCCGAACGCGCCGCCGCCGGCGGTCACGGTGCGGGCGATCGAGAAGAACCGCTGACCGTCGGGCAATTCCAGCCATTGCGTCACGATCTGCCGCGGCGTCTTGAAGATATCGTGCACCGACCATAGCGGACAGGCGCCGCCGTGCTTGGCAAACGGGAAGCCGGCGCCGTCGAGCAGCTTGGAAATGTTGCCGGCGGGATCGACGCGGATCAGGAAGAACGGCACCTTCTCGAGCCCCGGCCGCTGCAGGGTCGTGACGCGGTGCGCGGTCTGCTCGAAGCTGGTGCCGAACTGGCGCGCCAGCGCCTCGAGATCGTAACGGCGCGTCTCGACCGCTTTAGCAAACACCGAGTACGGCATGATGAGTGCGGCCGCCGCATAGGCCGCGAGTGCGCGGCGGGCCAGCAACTCGGCGCTCTTGCTGGTAAACTTGCCGTCTTCCACCGCCGCGCTGATCTCGCCTTCCAGTTCCAGATAGGCGAGTTGCTTAGCGAGCTGGAAATTGAGGCCCGCGGTATCGAGCGAATCCTCGAGCAGCAATTGCCTGCGATGCAGGTCCAGTCGCCTGACTGAACCGAGCATGACGTTGGGCGGCAAATAGCGGACCTGGAGCTTGTGACGCTCGCGAAGCCGTTCGATGAATCCGGCCGGGCCCGCAGGTTCGTGGACCAGGCGCTCGGCGGCATCGTCGAGGTTGGCGAAGTTGTTGCGGCGCGCGGCGAGGAATCGCCTGACCTCCGCGACGGGATCGTTGGCGTCAAAATTCTCGCCCGGCAGCAAGGCAGCTCCCGCCAGATCCGGTGCGCGCCGCTCGGCAAGCGCCAGCTGCTCTTCGCGATAGGCGGTGTAAAGGCGCAGGAAGGCTTCGGTCATTCCGGGATAGCTGACCGCGAGGTCGCTGACCTCGAGCGCGGGGATGTCGATGTCGGCGAACATCGGCTCCTTCAAGATCGACTGCATGCGCGCGGTGTGATCGGCGCCGCCGTCGCCGGCGAGGTCGGCCAGATCGATCTTGTAGGTGCGGGCCAGACGAAGCAGCATGTCGGCCGTCACCGGCCGCTGATTGCGTTCCAGCAGCGCGACATAGGGGGCCGAGATTTCGAGGTCGGCGGCCATGTCGGCCTGGGTCAGCCCGAGGTCGCGCCGCAGCCGTCGCAGCCGCGGGCCCATGAAAACGGAACGGGCGCTTGAGGTTACCATTGTCTCATCCAAGACTTGTAAAATTCTTACAACAATACATCGGTATCTTGTAAGTTATGACAAGTTTTCCGCGCCAGGTCTAGCTCCCGATGACGCCGCGCGTCACAAACGGTGCAGTTATTTCGTCACCGAAGGGATCACGGACATGAACTTCCAACCGCGCGGGATCAGCGACCGGGCCATCCAGGGACCGGCTTCGTATCAGAGCGAGATTGAGGCGGCCGAAGCGCTGCTCAAGACCAAAGACACCTGGAACGGCGTCACCGCCGAGGCCGTGGCGCGCATGCGCCTGCAAAACCGCTTCAAGACCGGTCTGGATGTTGCCCGCTACACGGCTGCGCTGATGCGCGCCGACATGGCCGCCTATGATGCCGACAGCACCAAGTACACCCAGTCGCTCGGCTGCTGGCACGGCTTCATCGCCCAGCAGAAGCTGATCTCGGTCAAGAAGCACTTCGGCAATACCGACCGCCGTTACCTCTATCTCTCCGGCTGGATGATCGCTGCGCTGCGTTCCGAATTCGGCCCGCTGCCCGACCAGTCGATGCACGAGAAGACCTCGGTGCCGGCGCTGATCGAAGAGCTCTACACCTTCCTGCGCCAGGCGGATTCCCGTGAGCTCAACGACATCTTCCGCGCGCTCGATGCGGCGCGCAAGGAAGGCGACAAGGCCAAGGAAAAGGCGCTGATCGAGAAGATCGACAACTTCCAGACCCACGTCGTGCCCGTCATCGCCGACATCGATGCCGGCTTCGGCAATGCCGAGGCGACCTACCTGCTCGCCAAGAAGATGATCGAGGCGGGCGCCTGCGCGCTGCAGATCGAGAACCAGGTCTCCGACGAGAAGCAGTGCGGCCACCAGGACGGCAAGGTCACCGTGCCGCACGAGGTGTTCATCGCCAAGATTCGCGCCTGCCGCCACGCATTCCTCGAGCTCGGCGTCGAAGACGGCATCATCGTGACCCGTACCGACTCGCTCGGTGCCGGCCTGACCCAGCAGATCGCTGTGAGCCACAAGCCCGGCGACATCGGCGACCAGTACAACAGCTTCCTCGATTGCGAGGAAGTGACGGCTGCCAATGCGCGCAACGGCGACGTCATCATCAACCAGAACGGCAAGATGATGCGTCCGAAGCGGCTGCCTTCCAATCTCTACCAGTTCCGTCCCGGCACCGGCGCGGATCGTTGCGTGCTCGACTGCATCACCTCGCTGCAGAACGGCGCCGACCTGCTCTGGATCGAGACCGAGAAGCCGCATATCGAGCAGATCGCATCGATGGTCGACCGCATCCGCAAGGTCATCCCGAACGCCAAGCTTGCCTACAACAACTCGCCGTCGTTCAACTGGACCCTCAACTTCCGTTGGCAGGTCTACGACGCGATGAAGGAAGCCGGCCAGGACGTCAGCAAGTACAACCGCGCCGAGCTGATGAAGGCGGAGTACGACGACACCCCGCTGGCGAAGGAAGCCGACGAGCGGATCCGCACCTTCCAGGCGGATTCGGCCAAGCGCGCCGGCATCTTCCACCACCTGATCACGCTGCCGACCTACCACACGGCTGCGCTGTCGACCGACAATCTCGCACGCGAGTATTTCGGCGAGCAGGGTATGCTCGGTTACGTCAAGAACGTGCAGCGCGCGGAGATCCGTCAGGGCATCGCCTGCGTCAAGCATCAGAACATGGCGGGCTCCGACATCGGCGACGATCACAAGGAGTACTTCGCCGGCGAGGCTGCCCTCAAGGCGGGCGGCGCCCACAACACGATGAACCAGTTCGGCTAATTTTTCGACGGGTCATAGCGACCATCGGCTGGACAGGCGGGATTGCGAGGCAGTCCCGCCTGTTCTCTATTTGGCGGGGGCGGTTTCGACCATGCTGACGCGGTCGGGATCGACCCGTTCCGCTTGCAAACCCTCTCAAGGCCTCGAGCATGTGTGGAGGTTCACGTATTCCACGCGCGCATGATACCCTACGAACTTGAGGGAATGCCGTGCGATGGCTATCGGGCACTACGCATCTGCCGTCACCAGCTCCGCCGTGATGGAGCGGCTCAAGCCGTTCGATCCACGCGTCGTCGGAACGCTGCCGCTCGACCTGGCCGTAGCCGGCAGCGACATCGATGTCGTCTGTCATGCGTTCGATCCGGACGCGTTTGCCGAGACCGTCTGGGCCCACTATCGATCGGCCGCTGATTTCGCCCTCTACCGATGGACCTCGGAAGCGCGGCCGGTGATTGCCCGATTCGTGTGGGACGGTTGGCCGTTCGAACTGTTCGGTGACCGGCGCCCGGTCGACCGGCAGCCGGGCTGGATTCATTTCGATGTCGAACGGCGGTTGCTTGCGCTAGATGACGGACGGCTGCGGCGAGCCGTCGGCAAATTGCGGGCGGACGGCCTCAAGACCGAGCCTGCGTTCGCCGCCGTGCTCGGGATATCGGGCGATCCCTATCGTGGATTGCTCGAACTCGCGACTGAAACGGACAACGCATTGCGGGCACGGCTCGCGGCGTGCGGCCTCGGCTGATGGCGCGGTCTATTCGCCCGGAACGAGGCGGCCCATCGGCGGCCGAACGAGGCGCCGGTGCTTGCGGCGCGACAGATAGAGCAGCAGGCCGGTCACGGCGAACAATGGCATCATGGCGGCGGCCAGCATGAAGGCGAGCTTGCCGGGCCACCCCAGGATGGCGCCGCGGTGTATGTCGAGCACGCCGGCAAGGACACGCTCGCCGAACGTCTTGTCCGCGTAGCGATCCGACGAGATCACGTGCCCGGTGACGGCATCGATCCGGAATTCGTCACGCACGCTCTCGAGCGACGAATCCCGTGGCCATGACCGCACGCGCACGGCCGTGCCCGCGCCGGCCGGCAGGGTCAACAGGACCCGCCCGTAATCGTTCTTCTCTTGCTGCAGGAACGTGGTCCAGACCCGATCGAAGGCGAGCGATTTTGCCTCGGCGCTGCTGTCGGTCTTGGCCTCGCGCTTGTCCGCAGCCGCGCCGCGCGGTGGCTTGGGCTGCATCCCAGCATCCGTGGGCTGAGGCCGCGCCAGGAGCCAGTTGGCGCCGGCCTTGTACCACTCGAACGAGTACCACAGGCCGGTCAGCGTCATCACCAGATAGACCGGCAGCACCCAGGTGCCGATCACGGCGTGCAGCGAGCGGTGCAGGCCGCGCCCGCGCAGGCCGAGGTTCGGCTTCAGCCACATCTTCACGCTGCGCGCGCGATGCGGCCAGCGCAGCACGAGGCCGGTGATCAGCATCACGATCAGGCCAATCGCGGCAGTGCCGGTGATCTTGCGTCCCATGCCGTTGCCGTCGCCGGCCAACAGCAGCCAGCGATGCAGCTTGCGGACGGTCGCGAAGAAGTCCTCGCCGGACGGCGAGCCGAGCACATGTCCGTCATAGGGGTCGACATAGACCGAGGATGGCCGCGCGCCGCCTTCGCTGCGGGCGAAGCGGATGCGTGCGGCCGCTGACGGGTCGCTTGCCATCGTCACGGCGGAGGCCCTGCCGAAGTCGCCCGCCGACTGCAGCCGTGTGACCAGCTCATCCGGTGTCAGCCGCCGCCTCGCACTGGCGTCGACGCGCATGATGTGGCTGTTCAGGCTGGCCTCGATCTCGTCCTCGAAGGCCATCGTCGCGCCGGTGAGGCCGACCACCGCCCACAGCAGCGCCAGCGCGAGGCCGGCGAGGGAATGGACCTGCAGCAGCGCGGCCTTGATTGGGCGTCGGACATCACTCATCGAATCCGGCCTTTCGGATCAGGGCGATTGCGGCAGCCTGATGTGAAGCGATCTGGTCAATCGGCAGAGCATCGGCAGCGAACGATCCGATTTCCGCCACGATCGGCGCCCGCTTTGCGGTCGCCAGCACCGGGTATTCCAGCTCGGCGGCGGAGAAGATCGTCTGGGCCTCGGCTGTGACGAGGAATTCGAGGAACGCGCGCGCCGCGGCCGGATGCGGCGCGTGGCGGGCGATCGCGGCACCCGTCAGGTTGACGTGACTGCCGCCGCCCGCGAACGCCGTCGGCACCGCCTTCACGGTCTCCGCCCATCCGCGCCAGTCATTGCCTTCGCGGCCGTCGCGAAGCTGCGCGAGCGCGACCGTGTTGCCGATCCCGATGTCGCAACGTCCTTCCGCGATCTCGCGGACCACGTCGTTGTCCTTGCCGGCCGGCTTGTGGGCAAGATTGTGCTTCAGTCCGCCAAGCCAGCTCTCCGTCGCATCTGTTCCGTGATGCGCGAGGTAGGCCGCGATCAGCGCGACATTGTTCTGGTGCGCAGCCGGCCGCATGCACAGCTTGCCATGCCATTTGGGATCGGTGAGCTCTTCATAGGTGATCGCGGCGAGCGCGTCATCCTTGCGTGCGAACACCACACGCGGACGGATTGCGAGCGCGATCCACTGGCTGCCGTCGCCGCCGCGCAGGTTCGCCGGCACCGCCCGCTCGAGGGGCGGTGATGCCAGCGCCCGCGTCAGCCCGCGCGCGGCAAGCTGGGTCGTCTTGTCGAGACCGATGGTCAGCAGGACATCCGCGGCGGAATTGTCGCCCTCAGACATCAGTCGCTTGACCAGGCTGTCCTCGACGAAGACGGTCGTGACCTTGGTGCCGGTCGCTGCCGTGAACGCCGCGACGGCAGGCTCGAGCAGATTGGCTTCGCGGGTCGAGTAGAGCGTCAGCTCGTCGGCGCGGACCGCGGTGCAGGCGTACGCGAGCGCGGCCAGAGCGGCCAGCAGTCCGATCGCTGTCCGTGCCGTGGCCATGCTAGAATTTCACCGTCGCCGAGAGCGAGAAACGCCGCGCGTCGCCCATCGCCACGGCCAGATTGCTGACGGCCGAGGGATAATAGACGGTGTCGAACAGGTTCTTGACGTTGAACTGGTAGATCACCGGGAACGCCTGGACCTTGGTCTCGTAGGTGGCGAAGACATCCGCCACGGTGTAGGCCGGCAGCGCGAAGCTGTTGGCGGCATCGCCGGGCCGGTCGCCGACATAGCGCGCGCCGCCGCCGAGACGCAGCCGACCCGGCAGCGTGGTGCCGAAATCATAGACCAGATAGAGCGAGGCGGTGTTGAGCGCGACGTTCTGCAGCGCCTTGCCGACGAGCACCGGATCGTCGGTGACGCGCGCGTCGGTATAGCCGTAGCTGCCGATCATACTCCAATTGTCGGTCAGCCTGCCGGTCACGTCGAGTTCGACACCGCGGGAGCGAACCTTGCCCGCGGTGCGGTACTCGACGATGCCGGTCGCAGCGTTGAGCTGCGAAACCAGCACGTTCTTCTTGTCGATGTCGTAAAGCGCAAGCGTGCCGGAGATCCGCTTGTTGAAGTCGAACTTGACGCCGGTCTCCCACTGGGTGCCCTCTTCCGGGGCGATGTTGGAGCCGATCACGACGCCGCCGCTGAGCGGTGCAATGGTCGAGGTCGGCTTCAGCGACTGGGTGTAGCTCGCATAGAGCGAGACCTCGTCGGTGAGCTTGAGAATCGCGCCGCCGAGCGGCAGCGCCTTGTCCTGCGAGACGTTGGTGTTGGTGATGAAGGGGCGTCCCTTGCCCGCGATCTGGTCGTATTCCATGTAGCGCACGCCGCCGACCAGCGCGAAGCGCTCGGTCAGGTGCACCGTGTCCTGGAAGAACAGCGACCACTGGCCGAGCTTGTCGGTTTGGGCACTGTCGGTAGCGGACACCGTGGTGCCCGGCGTGATCAGGCCATAGGCCGGATTGTAGAAGTTGAAGCTCGGCGTCGCCTGCCGGATCAGATTGTCGCGGTAGATCGTGCGATACTGGCCGTCGCCGCCGAACAGCACCTCGTTGCGGATGCTGCCGAGCCAGACATTGCCCTGCAGATAGGAGGTGCCGTAGCTCGCATTGCTGAGCGAGCCCTGCGTGCCGTCATTGCTGCGGGTCTCGACGCCGGTCTTGGTATTGATGCCGGTGATGCGAAGCTGGTTGGCGCTGAATGTCTCGGTGTTGTAGCTGTAGGCCGCGAACAGCTTCCAGTCCTGGTTCAGGCGGTGTTCGACCGAGGCCTGCATCAGGTCGGAAGTGCCCCACACGTTGTTGAAGGGCTCGTCGAGCCGGCGCGTCGCCGGGATCGCTAGCGGCGCCTTGGTCGCGGAATCGAATGCCGTGCCGCGGTCGAACGGCGTGATGAACTCGCGGTGCTCGTAATTCAGCTGCACGGTGATGCTGTCGCCGTACCAGGCCAGCGATGGCGCCACCAGCATTTCGCGGTGACGGCCGAAATTGCGCCAATAGTCCTCGCTCACGCCATAGCCGATGAAGCGATAGGCGAGGCCGCCATTGCCGATCGGGCCGGTAATGTCGATGGTGCCGTCGGCGCCGTTTTTGTTGTTGGCGAAGGTCGAGCCGAGCAGGGTGACCGAGCCATGTTGATAGAGCTCGGGGCGCTTGCTGATGGTGTTGACGATGCCGCCGGGATCCATGATGCCGTAGAGCAGCGATGCCGGGCCTTTCAGCACCTCGACGCTCTCGACCGCCGTGTTGAGGCTGCGACCCTGCACCAGCGGCATGCCGTTGCGCATGATCGAGCCGTCGCGGTTGTCGCCGAAGCCGCGGCGCATCACCGCATCCTGGGTGCCGGCCAAAGTGTTGCCCTGGGTGACACCGCTGACATTGGCGAGCGCGTCATCGAGATTGCGCGGCAGCTGATCCTTCAGCACCTGCTCAGGCACGATGTTGACGGTTTGCGCGGTGTCGAGCGGTGAGGCGCCGCTGCGCAAGGTGGTCGAGCTCGGCATCGCGCGATAGTGCAGCTTGGCTTCGTTCAGCATGGCGGCGGCAGCGGCAGCGCGCTCCGAAGGTGTCGGTGGCGCCGGTTGCGCATTTCGACTGCGCTGCCGTGCCGCGGCGGCCGCCTGCGTTCGCTGCGCCGGCTTCGCCGCAGCGGCGGGCTTGCGCTTCTGTGTTGGTTGGTCGACCGTGACCGGCGGCAAGGGGACGCTCGATTGGGCGCTTGCCGGCGTCACCGCGGAGGAGATATCGGCGATAAGGAATGCCGCGCCGATCAGCAGGTGGGTGCGGCCCTTGTCGGCGGCATTTCGACGGTCGCCGACATTCCGGCCATCAGCATTCACAGGCACTCTTGCACTTCCGATTCACACGAACGTATTCACGTCGCGCCTCTAGCAGTCGGCGCGCGCGAAAAGAACCGGAGCAGACTTGAATCCCTCTAACCGGATTGGATTTGAATCGTTCTAAGACGCGATGGGGCTCGCGCTTGTGGGCGAGCCCCGCATCTCATGTTTGATTGTCACGTTAGAGCGTCAAATGGTCGCGCGATCCTGGCTTGAGGTCAGCGGTCGTTGCCCTGTCACGCCTCAAGCGTAGGATCGCTCTGTAAGGCGCGATGCGCCTCATGACATCGCGAGGCTTACGGGCGCCGAGCCGACCATTCCCGTGCTCACGCCGTCGCGTGCCATCGATTCAATCGTGCCCCAGTTCTCGCGGAAAATCCGCGCCGCCTCGTCGGCGCTTTCCGCCTGGATCGTCAGGCTGCACGCGCGTCTCGCGCCGTTGCTGGCGAGCTGGAAGTAAAGGACGTATCCAGGCGATTCCGCATTCCGTGCGCCCGAGACTGCCTGCTGCATGGTGGTTTTCCCCAATCGTGTTCTTGTTGCGTCGCCCGCAGACAGGATTTGACAGCGATGCGGCGCCTTCATGATTCAAATTGCGCAATCGGCACGATTGCGCATTTTGTCTGGCGGTGTTGCCGGGATTCAACAGGTGATGGAACCGATAGCTGGCAACGGCTGCAACTCAGCCGCGATCACGACATGCGCTCAACTATCACGGCGTGGCTTACGCATCCCCGTCGGGATGCACCATCAAGGTTTCCTGGATCGAGGTCGCGAGCACGGCCCCATCGCGGCCATGGACGCGCGCGATCGACAGCCCGCGGCCACCATCGGCGCAGGGGCTCTCGGTTTCGACATGCATCCAGGCGTCGGGCGAAAATGCGCGATGAAACCAGATGCAATGGTTGAGGCTCGACAGATAAAGTGGCGCGCGCTCCTGCAGGTCGCGGAGATGGCCGCTGACGCTGGAGAAGTTGAGCCACCAATCCGAGAGATAGGCGAACACCGCGGCCTGGGTGCGCGAACCGGCGGCGAGCGGTTGTCGGCATCTGATCCAGAAGCGCAGGCGTGGCTCTGCCGTCGCGGCCGACAGCTGACGTTCGATCTCGGGGATGCGGAAATCCATGCTGGGCTTGATGTGCTGCGAATACGGACCGAGCGGTCGCAACTGTGCCATCAGCCCGTCGGGGATCGTGGTCAGATCGGGCAGGCTCTCAGGATCCTCCAACGGCGCGAACGGCACCGCGTGCCGCGGACCCGGCTGCGGTGCGCAAAACGTCGCCTGCGCGCTCAGCACGGTGTGCCCGTTGCCCTGGTTGCCGACGACATGACGCGACGAGAACCGCTTGCCATCCTGCAGGACCGTCGCGTCAAATGTGATGCGCCGGGTGGGATCGGCGCCGCGCAGGAACAACAGCTGCAGCATCGCCGCCGGGCGATCTTCGGGCGCGCTGAGCGTCGCGGCCATCATGGCCTGGCCAAGGATCTGGCCGCCGTAAGAGCGCCCGTTGAGATTGCCGTCGCCGAAGCGGCTGCGATAGCGCAGCGCGGCGACGGTCTCGAGCGAGACCAGCGCCTCCGCCGCCTTGCCGTCCCAAGGATCGCACGCGGTATCGACACCCTGCGCGACGCGCGTGCCTTGCCCGTCCATCCCGATCACATCGCCGGGAATTTCTGCGGTCCCGGATAGAGCGGATAGCCGGCGGCGACGCCATACTCGCTGATGCCAAATCCGGTCTCGGTGCCGCTCTCGAGCCGGACGACATGGTCCGATAGCGTGCGCGCGACAGCGCGCGTCGCCGCGTCGTCGAGGTTCCAGATGTCGTGCGCGGCATGGTTCTCGCCGCGGTCGTCGCCATGGGTCCAGCCTTGCAGGCCGCCATACATGCCGGCCTTCAGATAAAATCGGGTCGGTAGCCCGTGCATCCTGACGCGGCGCGGCTCGCCGCGATCGAAGCTGAAAGTGAAGTCGGCCGCCGTGATGGTCTGGCCGAGCGGATCGTCGGCCCATTCGATCCTGTGCTCGACCGAAGTCACCTCGCGATGCGAAACCGATCCGTCAGCTTCGCGGCGGAACTCGGTGCCCGAGAGATAATGCGGCTTGCCCGGCGTACGCTCCTTGATGAAGATCGATAGCGCCGACGTCTCGAACTGGAACATCGACCAGGTCCAGAAGAAATTGCGATGGGTCGCAACCGGCGGCGTGGTCTCGTCGGTGCGCATCTCCGAGCGCAGGCCCCAGGAGCGGTCGCGCTGTCCCCACCATAGTTCCGGCTCGATGTCGTAGCGCTTGCCGTCGGCGACGATCCAGCCGCGCCAGCGGCCGAATTGCGAGACGCGCGCGAGGTCCTCCTCGACGACGCCGTTGCGCTCGCGAAAATTTTGCTTCTCTTGTGCCGCAGGAAAGCTTGCCTTGAACTCGAGCTCAAAGCTGATTCCGGACGGATTGTCGGCGAGCGAGACCCTGTGCAGGCTGTTGCCCTCGACGATCTCGATCCTGAGTCCGCCGACTTCCGTCTCCAGTGGACGTGTCCCGAGCCGGCGCGTGGCACGGAAATTGTGCTGGCGGCGGCCGATCGTGATGCCGGCAAACCCGTCCATCACGTTGCGATTCGGGTAATAGCCGAGCCCGATGTCGATCAGCAGCTCGCGGCCGTCGATCGGATGTGCGGTGTACCAGTAGCGTTCGGTGAACCTGACATCGCCGCCGCCTGCCTTGGCAAACGGCTGCGGAGTCTGATGGCCGATGAGATCGTCCTGGGCTGTCAGCATTGTTCTTGTCCTTGTGTTTGAGCCGGCTCGGTCAGTCGGATGGGCGGAGCGGGATCAGTCCTTGGCCGGGCCCGCGCCCACGATGTCGCCGAACAGCACCCAGGTCTTGCCGTCGAAGCGGGCGAAGCGGCGCTCGGTGATCGCGGCGTAATCCTGCGGCGTGGTCTGGATCGTGATGCCCGGAAGCAGCATCGGCAGCTCGATGCCGCTGAGGTTGGTGGCCTGCTTCAGCACGTTCTCCCGCGTGAGATTGTCGCCGCAGCGCTGCAGGATGATGGCGCCGAGCTGGGCCGTCGTGTAGCCGGTCACCGCGATCACGTCGTTCGGGTCCATTCCCGGCATGTATTTGGCGGCGAAGGCGAGATAGTCGGTCATGCCCTCGTCGTTGGTCCAGGCTGGATCGTTCGGCGTCTTGTAGGATGTCGTGGTCAGGATTCCGCTCGAGGCCTCGATGCCCGCCGGCACCAGCACGCCCGCAATCGAATTGGCGGTAGAGCCGAGGAAGATCAGCGGCTTCCAGCCGAGCTCATGGATCTTGCGGATCGCCATCGAGGCGAATTTGTTCTGAGCGGCGATCAGGATGGTGTCGGCGCCGGATGCCTTCAGATTCACGATCTGCGAGTCGATCGTGGGCTCGGTCGACTGATACATCGCCTCCTTGACGATCATGGTGTCGGCTTTCGTACCCAGCCCTTCCTTCAAGCCAAGCACAAAATCCTTGCCGATGTCGTCGGCCTGCAGCAACACGCCGATCTTGGCGTCGGGCTTCTCGCGCAGCACGTAGCGGGCAATGATCCGGGATTCGTTGACGTAGGTCGGCGAGTAGGGCGTCGTCCAGGGAAACTGCTTCGGGTCGTTCCAGCGGGTGCCGCCGCTCTGCACGAGCAGTTGCGGGACGCCGTTGCTGTTGAGATATTTCTGGATCGCGGCGTTGGTCGGCGTGCCGAACGGCGCCATGATCGCGAGCACCTTGTCGTTCTCGACCAGCGCGCGCGTGACCTCCACGGTCTTGGGCGGGCTGTAGGCGTCATCGCGGATCACGAAATTGATGTGGCGGCCGTTGATGCCGCCCTTTTCGTTCAGCATCGTGAAATAGGCGAGCATGGTCTTCGGGAAGCTCGCATAGATCGACGCCGGTCCGCTGTAGGGCGCGTTGGCGCCGAGCAATATTTCGGTGTCGCTGACCCCGGGACCATAGGCCTTCTGGGCGTTCGCTGTTCCGAGCGCGCCGGTGAGCGCGAACGCCCACACGGCAAGCGTTGTGATTGGCTTCCGCATCTTCCCCTCCCATGACGCCCTCTTTTGCGGGGCTCGTTGATCCCTGCGGCGGTGCCCTCAAGGGCTTTACCCGTCGCGTCGGCCATGCAATAATAGACCGTCTGTCCGGATTATCAACTGGAGAATCTCCGGGCGGCAAATCGGCTTCACGCATGACGGAAACATCCGCAGGTGTGCGCGGCCGGATGGCGGTTGAGGAGGAAACATGAAGCTGACGCAGGCGCTTATCTCGGCGGTGCAGTTGCGCAAGGATTCACCGGGCACCATCCATGCCGGACGGTCGCGAAGCTGGAAGGAGATCGGACAACGCGTCGCCTGCGCCGCGGGCGGGTTGCGGCGGCTCGGCATCGAGGCAGGCGATCGCGTCGCGATCCTTGCGCACAACAGCGATCTCTATATCGAAGCGCTCTATGCCATCGCTTGGGCGGGCGCGGTCGCGGTGCCGCTCAATACGCGTTGGGCGGTCGCCGAGAATGCTTACGCGATCGACGATTCCACGCCAAAACTGCTGCTGGTCGACAAGGCCTTTGCCGAGATCGCATCGGGCCTGCGCGGCGCGAAATCACTCACCGCGATGGTCTATCTGGACGAGGGACGGGTCCCCGAAGGGATGCAGGGCTATGACGAACTCGTCGCGCATGCGCCGATCGAGGATGCATCCGGCGCCTACAACGATCTCGCAGGCATCTTCTACACCGGCGGCACCACCGGCTTTCCCAAGGGCGTGATGCTTTCGCATGCCAACATCATCTATGAATCGCTGGTCTGGATCTATGCGCTCCGGTTCCGCGAGGACACGCGGTATCTACATTCGGCCGGGATGTTTCATCTGGCCGGCACCTCGCCGATGATCGCGCTCACGCTGGTGGGCGGCACCCACGTCACGATCCCGAAATTCGAGCCCGAGCTCGCGATGAAGACGATTGCCGAGCATAAGGTCGATTACTGCCTGTTCGTGCCGACCATGCTCAACATGATGCTCAATCATCCGTCGTTCGGCACGTATGACCTGAGCAGCGTCAGGGATTGCGAGTATGGCGCCTCGCCGATGCCGGATGCGCTGCTGGTCAAGCTGATGCGCGTTCTGCCGAGCTGGCGCTTCCACCAGGGCTACGGCATGACCGAGAGCGCGGCGCTGGCGACCATCTTGCCGTGGGAATACCACGCGCTGGAGGGACCGCTGGCGAGCAAGCGCAAATCAGCCGGGCGCGCGGCGCCTGGTGTCGAAATCCGCATCATCGACCCCGCGGGCAACGAAGTGCCGCGCGGCACGGTCGGCGAGATCGCGATCCGCGGCGCCGGCGTGATGCTCGGCTACTGGCGCAAGCCCGAGGAGAGCGCACGCGTGCTGCGCAATGGCTGGCTGCACACCGGCGACGGCGCCTGGATGGACGAGGACGGCTTCGTCTACATCGTCGATCGCCTCAAGGACATGATCGTCTCCGGCGGCGAGAACGTATATTCGGGAGAAGTGGAGAACGCGATCTTCCAGCACGAGCACGTCAAGGAATGCGCTGTCATTGCGGTACCAGATCCGCAATGGGGCGAGGCAGTGCACGCGATCGTCGTGCCGAAGGACGGCGCGCAGCTCGATTCCGACATGGTGATCGCGCATTGCCGCACCCTGATCGCGGGCTACAAGTGCCCACGCTCGGTCGACATCCGTCTCGAACCGCTGCCGCTGACCGGTTCCGGCAAGATCATGAAGTCGGCGCTGCGCCAGGAGAAGTGGCAGGGCTATGCGAGGTCGGTCAATTGATGCAGGACGTTGCGAAACGACCCGATGATGTGTCGGCCGCGCCGGAGCTTGTTCGTCCGGTCGCGGTCAATGACAACGTGGTGCAAACGGCGCTCGCACAGCATCTGTCGCGGATCTCCGGGAGCCGGACGGAGATCACGAGCTTTGGCCGCAAATCATCCGGCTTCTCGTGGATCACCTATGCTTTCGTGGCGCGTTCTGCGGCCGACGGGGATCGCAAACTGATCCTGCGCGTCGGTCCGCCGAACGGGCTGTTTGCACCTTACTCCGTGCTGCCGCAAGTCCATGCATTGCAGTCGCTGGCCGGCAGCGGCGTGCCGGTTCCGGCGTTGGTGTCGTCAGAACAGCACGGCGCCGAGATCGGCTTTCCCTTCTTCATCTGCACCCATGTCGAGGGCGAGGTTCCCGCGCCATGGGCGGCGAGCGAGTTCGATCCGGACCGCAAGCGTGCGATCGCCCGGCAATTCGTCGAGATCCTGGCATCGCTGCACCGGATCGATAAGGGCACAACGCCATTTGCATCGATGCAACTGGGCGGAGAACGCGCCGAAGTCCGCGCGATCGCCGGCTGGCGCGCTTCGCTGGCGCGTCCGACCGCGCGCTATTATCCGCTGCTCGATTGGGGCGGGCGCTGGCTTGAGAACAACTGCCCGCAGCCGCCATGCCGCACCATCGTGCATGGCGACTACCGGATCGGTAACTTCATCGAGCGCAACGGGCGGATCACCGCCATCCTCGATTGGGAGCTCGCGCACCTCGGCGATCCCCATGAGGATCTGGCCTGGGCGATGATGCCGACCTTCAATGCCGGGAGCCGGAGGCTCTATGGCGTGCTCGAGCGCGCCGAGGTGATTGATCTCTATCAGCGCGCCTCAGGCATTGCGGTGTCGGACAAGAGTCTCGCCTTCTACGAGGCCTACGCGCTGTATCAGGCGGCGGCGATCCAGATGTGCGCGGTGCGCGCCTTCGAGGTCGATCGCTTCAACGACATGCGGCTTGCCGTGATGGCAAGCCAGATGCCCTCGATCGTGCGGGCCTTCGAACGCGCATTGGAAGCCGCGGCATGAGTGCATCCTTCGAACGGCTGATCGACGGCATCGTCGATGCCCTGCAAAGCCATGTCGTGCCGAACAGCCGTGACGATTTCGTCCGTGGCCAGGTGTTTTCGGCGATCTATGCGCTGAACGGCCTGAAGCTCGCAGCCGATTGGAAGGCTGGACCGCTGCTTGAGCAGGTGCGTCTGCAGGACGATACTTTTGCTGCGGTCAAACGATTGGCTGACGGCATGGCGCATCCGGAGCTTCCGGCGACGCCGCGCATCGGGGGCGATCTGCTGGACGTCGCCGCGATCGAGGCGATGCGGGACGATGGCGACCGGCAACTGGGACAGCTTCTGCTCTGGGCGAGCGGCGAGGGCGCGCGTGCGGCCAATCGCGATGTCGCGGGGATCGAGCGGCTGCTGCGCCGGGCGATCTGCGACCAGCTCAAGATCGAGCTTGCGACGACGCCGAAGTCGATGCTGGAGCAAATCGCAGGCGGTGATAGCGGCGCGGCGCAGGGCTGAGATGGTTGCGTCGCCAACTACCGGTGATTGCATCGTTGCGCACTGTTCCGGCGATCGGCGCTGGGTTCGCAAAGAAGCTTGCCCGCTCGTCGCGCCCGTGCTATTCATTGACCGAACGGTCGTTCGGATTATTATTGGCGGCCGGTGAAAGCATCCGCGCAAGCGGCCGGCGAGGGAGACGGAGCGATGAATATTATGACCGGCGTCTCGCCATGGGAGCGGCTGATCCGACCCGACCGGGTGCACGGATCGCTCTACACCGATCCGGAGATCTTCGAGGCCGAGCTCAAGAACATCTGGTACCGGACCTGGGTCTATGTCGGGCACGAGAGCGAGGTGCCCAACGCCAACGACTACGTCGTCAAGTCGATCGGCCCGCAATCCGTGATCATGACGCGCGACGAGCAGGGCAAGGTCAATCTGCTGCTCAACCGCTGCTCGCATCGCGGCAACCAGGTCTGCTCTTTCGAGCGCGGCAATGCGCGCTCCTTCACCTGTCCGTTCCATTCCTGGACCTTCGCCAATGACGGCCGCCTGGTCGGCTATGCCTTCCCGGACGGCTACGAGGGGCAGGACAAGGCGCAGCTGGCGCTCGGGCGAGTGACGCGCGTCGAGTCCTATCGCGGCTTCGTGTTCGGCTCGTTCGCGGCCGATGGCCCGACCCTGAGGGAACATCTCGGCGGCGCCGCCGAGACTATCGATCGCCTGGTACGATCGTCGCCGGAGGGCGAGGTCGAGATCACCGCGGGCTTCCTCAAGCACCGCGTCAAGGCGAACTGGAAGTTCATCCTGGAGAACGAGTGCGACGGCTATCACCCGGCCTTCGTGCACACCTCGATCTTCGGTGTCGCCGACAGCATGATCGGCAAGCTCTATGGCGGCGCCTCGACCGCGCTGACCCGAGACTACGGCAACGGCCATACCGAGATCGATCTGCGGCCCGAGTTCCGCAAGCGCGACGCGCCGATGAGCTGGTTCGGCACCAGCGAGGAGCGGTTGCCGGACTATACAGCGCGGATGAAGGCCGCCTATGGCGATACCGCGGCGCGCGAGATCATGATCGACGGCACGCCGCATGTGATGATCTTCCCGAACCTGTTCATCGCCGAGATCCAGATGTTCGTGATCCAGCCGCTCGGCGTCGACGACAGCGTGCAGCATGTCACCGCACTGCAGTTCAAGGGCGCGCCCGACCTGAACCGGAGGCTGCGCCAGCAGACCATGGGCTCGGTCGGCCCGGCCGGCTTCCTGCTGGCAGATGATTCCGAAATGTACGAGCGCTGCCATCGCGGCGTGCTGGCGCGCAATCCGGAATGGATCTTCCTTGGCCGCGGCGAGAAGCGCCAGCGGCAGGACGAGCTCGGCTTCACGGTCGGCCACGTCACCGACGAGGTGCCGTCGCGCGGCATCTGGACCCATTATCGCAAGCTGATGGAGCCGGCCTGATGTTGTCGCGCGAGAGCAGCGCCACGTTGATGTGCGCCGTCACCGCCTTCCTCTATCGCGAGGCGCGATTGCAGGACGAGCATCAATACGAGGCCTGGGAGAGGCTCTGGACCGACGACGGGATCTATTGGGTGCCGGCCAATGGCGCCGACATCGATCCGGAGCGGCAGATGTCGATTATCTACGACAACCGTTCGCGGATCGCGCTGCGCGTTCGGCAATTGATGACCGGCAAGCACTTCACCCAGACGCCGCAGTCGAACCTGCGCCGGCTGGTCTCTAACATCGAGCTGATGGACGAGCAGCCGGACGATGGCGATATCGCGGTAGCCAGCAACAGCCTGATCTTCGAATCGAGTCTGCGCGACGACACGCTGTGGGCGGCGCGCAACGAATACCGGCTGCGCCATGTCGACGGGGAATTGCGGATGGCCAGCAAGAAGGTCATCCTCGTCAACAACGACAAGGCGATCTACACGCTGTCATTCCTGGTTTAGGGAAGGTCTCGCCATGATCGACAAGGGTCCCGTCCTGCTCGACATCACCGACGGCATCGCGCGGCTGCGGCTCAACCGGCCTGACGCGGCCAACGGCATGAGCGCCGAGCTCCTGAGCGCGCTGTGCGACGCCATCATGGTCTGTCACGGCCATCCGGATCTTCGCGTCGTGCTGCTGAGCGGCGAGGGCACGAACTTTTGTGCCGGCGGCGATGTCCGCGCCTTTGCCTCCAAGGGCGAGAAGCTGCCGGACTATATCCGCCAGGCCACCGCGTACCTTCAGAATGCAGTGACCGGATTGCTGCGGCTGGAGGCGCCAGTGATCGCCTCGGTGCAGGGCTTTGCGGCTGGGGGCGGCGGCTTCGGCCTGGTCTGCGCGTCCGACATCGTGATCGCGGCGGAATCGGCAAAATTCCTCGCCGGCGCGACGCGGGTGGCGATGGCGCCGGATGCTGGCGTCTCGGTGACGTTATCGCGGTTGGTCGGCCTGCGGCGGGCGATGTCGATCCTGCTGACCAACCCGGTGATCCCGGCCGCCGAGGCGCTGCAAATGGGCATCGTCACGAAGGTCGTGCCCGATACCGAGCTTGCCGCTGCATCGCTTGCGCTGGCGCGCGAGCTTGCGGCCGGTGCACCGAAAGCGCTGGCGGCAACCAAGCGCCTGGTCTGGGCCGGCACCGGCAGCAGCATCGAGCAATGCCTGTCGGAAGAGGCGCGCACCGTCGCCGAGCTCTCGGGGATGGCCGATGCGCGCGAAGGGCTCGCCGCGGTGATCGAGCGGCGCAAGCCGGTATTCAAGGGGCGCTGACGTGGCGGCCTTGCCATTCGGACGTCTCGATGGCCGCCGCGCCTTCGTCTCCGGCGGTGCGCGCGGCATCGGTGCCGCGATCGTGCGCAGTTTTGCCGGCGCGGGCGCCATGGTCGTGATCGCCGATCTCGACGTCGCCACGGCCGCGGAACTTGCGCGGGAGACCGGCGGAGTGGCTGCCGGGCTCGATGTCAGCGATGCCACGGCCGTGCAAGCCGTGATGGCGCAGGATGGCCCGTTCGACATCGTCGTCAACAATGCCGGCATCGATCAGCATGCCTTCTTCACCGACACGTCAGCAGAGGACTGGACGCGCCTGATCGCGGTCAATCTCACCTCGGTGCTGGCCTGCACCCACGCGGCGCTGCCGGCGATGCAGGCGGCGCGGTTCGGCCGCATCATCAATGTCACCTCGGAGGCGGCCCGGCTCGGCTCGAAGGGCGGCGCGGTCTATTCCGCGGCCAAGGGCGGCGTGATCTCCTTCACCCGGAGCATCGCGCGCGAGAATGCGCGCTTTCGCATCACCGCGAACGCAATCGCGCCGGGGCCGATCCGCACGCCGATGCTGGAACAGGCCGTCGCAAAGGGCGGCGACAAGATCCTGCAGGCGATGACCGGCGCGACGCTGCTCGGACGGCTCGGCGAGCCGGAGGAGGTTGCGGCCGCCGCGCTGTTCCTGGCGTCCGACCAGGCCGCCTATGTCACCGGCGAGACGCTCGGCGTGTCCGGCGGCATGGGCATCGGCGGCTGAGATGGCGAGCGCGGGCGACGATATCGCAATCGATCCGGTCGAACGCGCGATCGAGCGCTTGCGTGCGATCTATCGCAGCTGGACCCGCGACACCACCGTCGCGCAGATGCGTAGCGACTGGGATGCGGCCTTCGACGGCTGCTCGGTGCCGGTGATGTGCCAGCCGGTCTCCGCCGGCGGCGTCGACGGCGAATGGCTCGTCCCGTCGGGCGCACCGCACGACAAGGCGATCCTCTATGTTCACGGCGGCGGTTTCCGCATCGGTTCGGTCGCCTCGCATCGCGACCTGGCCGCGCGAATTGCCGATGCGTCCGGCTGCCGTGTGCTTTCGATCAATTATCGCCTGGCGCCGGAGCACCGGTTTCCGGCGGCGCTCGATGACGTACTGGCTGCCTACCACTATCTGCGCCGCCAAGGGCTGCGTCCTGCCGATATCGTCTTCGCCGGCGACTCCGCCGGCGGCAATCTTGTGCTCGCTACGATGCTCGCGGCGAGGGATCGCCGCCTGCCGCTCCCCGCTGCCGGCGCGCTGATGTCGCCCTGGACCGATCTCACCGCGAGCGGCGCAAGCTACGAGAGCCGGGCTGAGGCCGATCCGATCCATCAGCGCGCGATGATTCTGGCGCTGGCGAGGAACTATCTCGGCAAGGACGGCGATCCCCGTAATCCATTGGCTTCGCCGCTCTATGCCGATCTCACTCGTCTGCCACCGCTCCTTGTTCAGGTTGGCGACCGCGAAACCGTGCGCGACGATTCGGTTGACCTTGCCGCGCGGGCCAGGGCCGCAGGCTGTGAAGTCGAACTCCAGGTCTGGGACGGCATGATTCACGTGTTCCAGATGTTCCCCGAGATTCCGCACGCGCGCGAGGCGATCGCATCCCTTGCAGCTTTTCTGCGCAGCCATCTTCACATCAGCTACGAGAGGGCACCACAATGAACGTCATGACCTCTGATCCGTGCCAGCTCGTTGAGACCGAATTCCATTTCCCGGAGCCGCCCAATCTGCCCGAGGAACTGCGTATGCTGCGCGAGCAGGTCCGCCGCTTCGTCGAGAAGGAGGTGGTGCCGCATGCCGAGGCGTGGGAGCGCGACGGCAAGATCCCGCGCGAGATTTATCGCCGCATGGGTGCGCTCGGTTTCCTCGGCATGCGCCATGCGACGGAGTATGGCGGCACCGATATGGGACCGTTGGCCTCGATGGTGTTCGCCGAGGAGCTCGGGCGCTCGAGCTTCGGCGGCTTCACCTCGTCGATCCTTGTTCATACCGACATGTCCGCGGTGCACATCAGCCTGCGCGGCACGCCGGAACAGAAGCAGAGATATCTGCCCGCGATCATCCGCGGCGAGACGGTCTGCTCGATCGCCGTGACCGAGCCCGACGCCGGCTCGGATGTTGCCGGCCTCAAGACGCGCGCGCGGCGCGAGGGCGATCATTGGGTGATCAACGGCGCCAAGATGTTCATCACCAACGCGGTCTATGGCGACATCCTGATCGTCGCCGCGCGTACCGATCCGCATGCCAAGGGCAGCCGCGGCATCTCGCTGTTCATCCTCGAGCGCAACACGCCGGGCATCACGGCAACCAAGCTCGACAAGCATGGCTGGCTCTGCTCGGACACCGCGGAGCTCGGCTTCCAGGACGTGCGCGTGCCGGCGGAAAACCTGCTCGGCGAGGAGAACAAGGGTTTCTATGGCATCATGGAGACGTTCCAGAACGAGCGCATCTGCATCGGCGGCATCTGCGCAGGCGAGTCGGCCAAGGCGATCGAGCTGACGACGAACTATGTGAAGACGCGGCAGGCATTCGGCGGCCCGCTCTGGAACCAGCAGGGCGTGCGGCTGAAGCTCGCCCAGCTCGCCGCGAAGGCGGCAGCGGCGCGGGCGCTCGCCTATCAGGCCGCCGAGCTCGCGGCGGCCGGGAAGGATTGTCTTCGCGAAGTGTCGATGGTGAAGGCGCTGTCGCCTGAGGTGCTGCACGAGGTCGTGCATGGCTGCCTGCAATTGCACGGCGGCTCAGGCTTCATGCGCGGCACGCCGATCGAGCGCATGGCGCGCGACGCGCGGGTCCTGACGATCGGCGGCGGCGCCACCGAGGTGATGCTGGAGGAAGTCGCCAAGCGGATGTGAGCGGTTGACCTACGGCGTCGTCGACCTGCCCTGCCCAACAGTCCTTGGCGCAATCCCCGGCTTCAGCCGCCAATCCTCGCCGAAATCAGCGAGCGGATGGAAGAACAGCGGCTCGGTGCTCTCGATTTGCCGCAGCCGCTCGGCGTAGTCGTCGAGGTAGCGATGTCGCCTCGCCTCGTCGACGAAGTTCACCGAATACGACACGAAGGGCGGCAGCACCTTGCAGCCGGCATAGGCCAGGGTGCCATTCTGGATCGGCCACAGCACCACGTCGAGCGCGCCGACCAGCCCGTCGGGTGCGCACATTCCAGGATAGGCGGCGGTTGAGGTCACGACCATGGCGCGGCGGCCGGCGAGGCCGCCGGTGTCGTAACGGCGGCCGGCGCCATAGACCGCGCCATTGACGAACACGCGGTCGATCCAGCCCTTCATGATGGCGGGAACCGAGAACCACCATAGCGGAAACTGCAGGATTAGCATGTCGCACCACAGCAGCTTCTCGATCTCGGCGGCGATGTCGCCGCTGAGCGATTCCTTTTGCAGATTGTATTTCTGCTCGCGGTCATATTGCAGCCGGTCAGGGAACCGCCGCTCGCCAAAGTCTTCGGCGGTCGCCACCGGGTTGAAGCGCATGGCATAGAGATCGGAGATCCTGACCGTATGCCCGAGTGCGCTCAGCTCCGCCACCGACCGCGCCAGCAGTGCGGCGTTGAACGACTGCGCCTCCTGATGGGCAAAGACGATCAGGACCTTCATGGTTCTAGTTCACCGGCTTGAAGCTGAGCGTCGCCGTGTCGGCCTGCATGATCTGCAGCTTCTGGTTGGAGAAGCGGACGCCGGGTCCGAAGCTGATCGGCGCCATCACGCCGGTCTCGACATTCCTGGTCTTCTCCAGCTCGGAGATGGTGCAGGCCCAGGTCGGTTGCTTGCCACAGCGCTCGATCGCCGCGATCAGGACTCTGGCGGCAGCATAGCCGGTCATGGTGTAGCGGTTGATGCCCTTGAACTCGGCCTCCGACACCAGCGGCTTGGCCTTCTCGAGGAACGCCTTGCCGGCGGCGCCCGCGAACGGTTCGACATAGTCGACCGCGTAGATGCCGTCGCCGGCCGGGCCCATCAGCTTCAGCACCGGTTCGACGCGGCCGGGCCAGAAGATGCCGGTCACCGGCTTGATGCCGAGCTTCTCGATCTCCTTCATCATCGCGATGTTCTCGGCGATGATGCCGCCGGCCAGGAACACCTCGGCGCCTGACTCCTTGAGCTGCAGCATGTCGGACGAAAAATCCTGTTGGCCCTTCTTGTAGTTGCCGCTGTAGACGACATTCAGCTTCTTGGCCTTGACCACCGAATCGAAGCCGTCGTGCACGGCCACACCGTAATCGTCATCCTGGGTGATCAGTCCCCACTTCTTGCCTGGATTCTTGTCAGCGAGGAAGTTGACGAGATCGACGATGCCTTCTTCGTAGGATTGGCCGACCACGAACACGTTCTTGCGCGGCGGCTCCCACAGTGGCTTGACGGGCCCGACGTCGATGACCGTCGGAATGCCCGACTTCTCCAGCAGCGGCATCACCGCGATCGATTGGCCGGAGCCGGAGATGCCGATCATTGCAAATGCCTTGTCGACGTCGATCACCTTCTTGACGCCTTGGATGGTGCGCGCGGTGACGTAGCCGTCGTCTTCCAGCACATACTTGATCTTGCGGCCGTTGATCCCGCCGGCGGCGTTAGCTTCTGCGATCGCGATCTTGTGGCCGATCGAGGCCGCGACGCCGAGCAACGCGGGCGGCCCGGTCAGGGGCTCGACGTCGCCGATCAGGATCTCGGTGTCGGTGATCCCGGGATCGGCGGCGGCAGCAGGGCCGATGGCAAGACAGGCCGTGGATAGCAGCAGCGCGGCTGCCGCCAGATGTCTGATCATTGTCTCCTCCTCATGGTGTTACGTGTTTTTTTGGTTAGTAGCGCAGCGGCCAGTGCACCCAGGCCCGCTTGATGTCGTGCCAGGCGCCGACCAGTCCGCGGGGCTGGAAGCGCAGGAACAGGATGATGACGAGGCCGTAGAGCATGCTCTTCAGCTCCTGCGCCCCGGTCGTGAAGGTCGCGTCCATCTGGGCGCTGAACAGGCTGAAGGCGACCCGTGTCGCCTCCGGCAGCAGCACGATCAGGATGGTGCCGAGCACGGCGCCGAGCGCCGAGCCGAGGCCGCCGACGATCAGGATCGCCAGCGCCTCGATCGAGAGCAGGAACGGAAAGCCTTCGACGCTGACGAAGGACAGATAGATGCCGTAGAGCGCGCCGGCGATGCCGGTGATGAAGGCCGAGGTAACGAAGGCGTACAGCTTGTAGGCGTGCAGGTTGATTCCCATCACGCGGGCCGCGGTGTCGTTGTCGCGGATCGCGACGAAGGCGCGACCGACCCGGCTGCGGCGGATGTTGAGGGTGGCGAACAGCGTGAGCGCCGCGACGACCAGGCAGAGATAGGTAAAAGCCGCGTCGCTGTCGAAGCTGATGCCGAGGATCTCCGGCCGCTGCACCTGAATGCCCCGGGCGCCGTTGGTCAGCCAGCGCATCTCGAGGATCACGGTGTTGATGATGAACGAGAAGGCGAGCGTGGTGATGGCGAGATAGAGCCCCTTGAGCCGCAGCGATGGCGCGCCGACGATCAGGCTCGCCAGCGCCGGCACCACGCCGGCGCCGAGGAAGCCGACCAGTGGTGGCATGTGGTACTTCGAGACCAGCACCGCGTAGGCATAGGCGCCGGTGACGAGGAAGCCGACATGGCCGAGCGAAATGAGGCCGGTGTAGCCGGTCAGGATGTTGAGCCCGAGCGCGCCGGTCGTCGTGATCAGGATGATCATCAGGAACGACAACGCGTAAGAGTTCAGTAGATAGGGCGCTGCGATCAGTGCCAGCAGCAGCACGGCCGACCAGAGCCACACTGGCGGAGAGTCGATCAGCGCGACGAGTTCGCCATAGGTTTGCTTGTAATCACCGGTCCGCATCACACCCTCTCGATGTCGCGCTCGCCGAAAATGCCGAACGGGCGGACCATCAGGACGACGATGATCATGGCGAAGCCCGCCACCTCCTTCATTCCGGAGCTGAGATAACCACCGGCGAGGCTTTCGGTGATGCCGATCAGGAGGCCGCCGAGGCCGGAGCCGAGCACGGCATCGAGCCCGCCGAGGATCGTGGCCGGAAACGCCTTCAGCCCGAGCTGGAACATCGCTGGCGACAGGTCATAGGACAGCGCGAAGAACACGCCGCCGATGCCGGCGATCACCGACGACGCCGCCCAGGCCAGCGCATGGACCTTTGTGGCGCTGATGCCCATCAACAGCGCGGTGCGATCGTCGGACGCGACCGCGCGCATCGCGACGCCGACCTTGCTGTAGCGGAAGAACGCCCAGATCGCAGCAAGCAGCGCCAGCAGCGTGACGATGACGGCGATTTGCCCGGTGCGCAGCCCGATGCCGCCGAGGTGGACGATGCCGCGGCCCATGCCGATGTCGAGTGCGTGCGGATAGGCGTCCCAGACGAAATTGATCGCCGAGCGCAGGATCACAGCAAGCCCGATCGTGACCATCACGGTCGCGAACACCGGCTCGCCCAGCATCGGCCGCATCACCAGCCGCTCGATGACGAGGCCGAGGACGACCGCAGCCAGGATCGCGCCGATTGCGACGATGAAAACATTGCCGCTGACCGTGGTCGAGATCGTCCAGGCGATATAGGCCGTGATCATGGTCATCTCGCCCTGCGCGAAATTGACCAGCCCGGTCGACTTGTAGATCACCGCAAAGCCCATCGCGATCAGGCCGTAGATCGCGCCGATCGCGAGTCCGGAGATCAGCAGCTGGATGAGATACTGCATTCAACCCTCCGCCTGGTAGATGATGGCAAGCTCGCGCGCGAACTTCTTCTCGATCATGGCGCGGCGCACCTTCTGTGTGGCGGTGAGCTCGCCATCGTCATGGTCAAGCTCCTTCTCGAGGATGGCGAAGCGCCGGATGTTCTCGACCCGGGCGAAGCGCTTGTTGGTCTCGCCCACGATGCGCTCGACCAGCTCGTGCACTTCAGGCAGCTGCGACAGCGACTTGTAGTTGGTGTAGGCCAGCGCCCGATCGCGGGCCCAGCGGCCGACATTCTCGTAGTCGACCTGGACGATGGCGCCGAGATACTTCTTGGCCTCGCCGACCACGATCGCTTCCTTGATGAATTCGGAATCCTTCAGCGCGTTTTCGATCTCGGACGGGGCGATGTTCTTGCCGCCGGCGGTGATGATGATAGCCTTCTTGCGGTCGACCACGGCGATCTCGCCGTTGTCGAGGATGTCGATGATGTCGCCGGTGCGCAGCCAGCCGCCTTGTTCCAGCGAGGCTGTCGACGCCTTCTCGTCGAGGAAGTACCCTTTGAAGACGCCGGGGTTGCGCAGCAGAATTTCGCCGTCGGCCTCGCACTTCCACTCGGTCTGCGGCAGCGGCACGCCGCAGCCGCCGATCCTATGGTGGCTCTCGGTTTGGATGAAGGCGACGCCGCCGCTTTCGGTGAGGCCATAGCCCTGCGATACCGGGCGGCCGATGATGTCGAAGAAGCGCAACGTCTCCGGCGAGATCGAAGCGCCGGCGCACAGCCGGTGCCGGCTATAAGCAAAGCCGAGATGGCGCTGCAGATTACGGAACATCAGGAGATAAAGCAGCCCGTAAGCGGCACGATCGAGCATATTGGCCTTGCCGGCCTGCCGGCGATCGGACAGCGTGCGGCCCCAGGCGAGGCAGGCCTTGGTGAAGCCCTGCCGCAGCCGGCCGCTTTCGCCAAGGCGAAACAGAAAGCCCTGTTGCAGCTTCTCGTAGATGCGGGGCACGCCGACGAAGAAGGTCGGCGCGATCTCGCGGATGTTGATCGCGACCGTATCGATCGACTCGGCAAAGGACACGGTGCCGCCGAGCACCAGATGCGTCACCGTGCCGTAGCAGCGCTCGGCGACGTGGCACAGCGGCAGATAGCTGACCGCCTCGAACGGCTTGTCAGCGATCCCGACGGTCTTGGCGTAGGCATAGGCGGCGTAGACGAGATTGCGGTGGGTCAGCATCGCGCCCTTGGGCGGGCCCGTCGTGCCGGAGGTGTAGACGAGGATGCAGACATCGTCGGGCGCGCCCTGGCCGATCAGGCGGTCGAGAGTGACATTGGCCTCCGGGTTCGCCTCGGCGTAGGCCTTGCCGCGTTCGCACAGTGCGTCGAACGACATCAGTTCCGATTGCCGGTAGTGCCGCAGGCCCTTCATGTCGATGCAGACGATGGCCTCGAGGTCCGGCAGGCCGCCATTATTGGCCATCGCATCGAGCACCTTGTCGGTCTGCTCCTGATCGCCGGTAACGACGATACGGGCACCCGAGTGCTTGACTATATATTGCAGCTCGACCCAGGGATTGGTCGGATAGATGCCGACCGCGACCGCGCCGATCATTTGGGCGCCGAGATCGGCATAAAACCATTCCGGCGTGTTCTCACCGGCGATCGCGACACGGTCGCCGGACTTGATGCCGAGCGAGAGCAGGCCGAGCGCGACCGCGCGCGCGGTCTCGTAATAGTGCTGCCAGGAATAGGGATTCCAGATGCCGTAATCCTTCTCCCGCAGCGCCAGCGCATCGCCATGCATGGCGGCACGCTGCCGCAGCAATTGCGGGATGGTGATGGCGGCATCTGCAAGCGCCGTCCGCAGCGCATCGGCTCCTGCCACGGTTGCGATGCGCGGGGCGCTGGCTTGCAGCGGCGGATGGGTGGTGCGCAGGCTGTCCATCGTCGACATCAGGCGCCCGCCTTCATCGCTTCGGCGCGCTGGCCGCCGAGATAGGCGTCCGCGACGGCCGGATCGCGCCTGATTTCGTCGGGCGTGCCCTCGGCGATCTTGCGGCCGAAATTGAGCACATGGATGCGGTCGGAGATGTCCATCACGATGCGCATCTCGTGCTCGATCATCACGACGGTGATGCCGAGCTCGTCGCGGATATCGAGCACGAAGCGCGCGATGTCCTCGGTCTCCTCCTGGTTCATGCCGGAAACCATCTCGTCGAGCAGCAGCAGTTTCGGCTCGCAGGCGAGCGCGCGGGCAAGTTCGACGCGCTTCTGCTGGCCGTAAGACAGCGTGCCGACCACGGCGTCCCTGACATGCTCGATCTCGAGGAACTCGATGATGTGCTCGACGCGCTGCCGGGCCGCGATCTCCTCCTTGCGGGTGCGGCCGAAGAACACCACGGCGTCGAGTACGGTCGAGCGCAGATGGGTGTGGCGTCCGGTCAGGATGTTCTCGACCACGGTGCCGTGCTTGAACAGCGCCAGATTCTGGAAGGTGCGGCCGATCCCGACGGCGGCGAACTTCCATGGCGATATGGTCGCAAGGTCGATGCCGTCGAACCTGATGCGGCCGCCGCTCGGCCGCAGCACGCCTGAAATCATGTTGAACAGCGTGGTCTTCCCAGCGCCGTTCGGGCCGATGACGCTGCAGATCTCGCCGGGTGCGACACGCAGGCTGACATCGGCGACTGCGTGCAGGCCGCCGAAGCGTTTTGACAGGTTCTCGACTGTAAGCAGCGTCGTCACGACAGCCACCGCTTGCGGCGCTTGTAGTGCTTGACGTCGCGCAGGCTCTTACGGCCAGTGGAGGAGACGCCGAGATAGAACTCCTGGACATCCTCATTGGCGGTGAGCTTCTTTGCCGTACCGTCGAGCACGACGCGGCCGGTCTCCAGGATGTAGCCGTAGTCGGCGATGTCGAGCGCGCGCTGCGCGTTCTGTTCGACCAAGAGCACCGTCATCTTCAGCTCGTCGCGCAACCGGACGATCACCTCATAGATGCGGTCGATGATCAGCGGCGCGAGGCCGAGCGAGGGCTCGTCGAGCGCCAGCAACGCCGGATCGGTCATCAGCGCGCGGCCGATCGCGAGCATCTGCTGCTCGCCGCCGGACATATAGCCGGCGATCTGGTCGCGCCGCTCGTAGAGCCGCGGAAACAGCGCAAACACCTTGTCGCGGCGCTCGCGCGCTTCGGCGCCGGTCCTGATGTAGCCGCCCATCTGCAGGTTTTCGTCGATGGTCAGCGCGGCGAACACGCGGCGGCCCTCCGGCACCTGCACGATGCCGCGGCGGACCAGCTCGTCTGGCGCGAGTCGATGCACCTCGTCGTGGCGGAAGCGGATGCTGCCGTTCTCGATCACGCCTTCCTCGGTGTAGAGGATTCCGGACATCGCTTTCAGCAGTGTCGACTTGCCGGCACCGTTGGAGCCGAGCAGGGCGACGATGTTGCCCTCGGGCACTGCGATCGAGACATCGCGGATCGCCTCGATCGCGTTGTCGTAGACGATCCGGATGTTGCGGAATTCGAGCAAGGCATCCGGCGCCGGCACGGCGTGGGGCGCTGCCTGCGGCATCGGATGCGGGATGGTCGTCGGCATCGTGCTCAGACCCGGCCGGCTGATCGACGCGGCCGCGCGGCGAAGATCGCATCGGTCACGATCTTGGCGGTCTCGGCGCAAGCCTGGGTGCCGCCATTGCCGTATTGCTTCACCGCATCGCCGACGCACCACAGGCCTTCGATGCCGGTCTCGCGCGGCAGGTCGTAACCGGCACAGCTGCGTTGCGCCGGCCAATCGTCGCGCATCACCCGGATCGACAGGATTCTTGCCTGGTCGAAATTACCGAACTGCTCGCGAAGATCTTCGAGCGCGAGCGCGACTTCGGTATCGGCGTCGAAATCCCCGAGCGCCGGCACCGGCACGGCATATGCGACGTAGAGGTGCCAGCCGGGCGGCGCCAGTTCGGGGCAGGTCGCGGAAAGGTTCGCCATGTTGCAGAGCCGGCGCGTCTTGCCGAAGGTGACGATGCCGGGATGGTTGATCAGCGGCTCGCGGCTCGCGACGTTGATGACGATATTGGCGGCCGGGCGAAGGTCGTTCTTGACCTTCGCGATGTAATCAGCCGGAAATGCCTCGCTGCCGGCCAGCGCGACGGTGGCCTTCGGCCCCGCATTGCTGATCACGAGATCGGTGTCGATCCGCGTCTTTTCGCCGTTGCGCAGCACGGTGACGCCTTCGACGCGGCCGTTGGCGGTGTGGATCGTGGTCGCCGGCGTGCCCAGCCAGATGTCGCCATTGCGCCGGATCGCGCTCCCAAGACTGTTCCAGACGCCGATCGTGCCTTGCGGGCAGAAGCCGAACTTCTTGAAGGCGCCCTTGCTGGTGAAGTAGGTGAGGAAGGCGCGGGCCGGCAGCTCGGCGGCGTTGCAGGCGAAGATCGCCGCGCAGAGATTGCGGAACAGCGCGTGCACGGTGGCGTTGCTGGTGTAGCCCTTCAGCCAGTCCTCGGTCGATTGCCGCCCGTGGGGCAGGTTGCCGGAGCGGGCATCGGCGAATTTCTCCAGGATGCGCGAGGCTTGCTTGGTCAGCTGCCCGAGCAGCAGCGACCAGCCGCCGCGGCCGACATCGATCACCTTGCCGTCGATGAAGAACGAGCTCGCAGGCTCCGGCGCGCGGATATCGAGCTGGGCGCCGACGGTGTGGAAGGTTTCCTCGAACACGCCGCCGAACTCGATTGCGATCGCGCCAATATTGACCTTGAAGCCGTCGATCTCCTCGGTCGAGGCGCGTCCGCCGAGCCGATCCTTGTCGTCGACGACGAGGGTATGCAGCCCGCCATGGGCGAGACGCGCCGCGGCGCACAGCCCGCCGGCCCCGGCTCCGATCACGACAGCATCGACCTTCTGAGAATCCACGGGCAGCCTCCCTCGATGCCGCCGGGTTGGTCCCGGCGTGCAATCCGCTTGCTTGATAGCGGGCACTCTAATATAATCCGACCGGTCGTTCAAATTATTTTTTGACGCAGGTCAATGAACCGGCGTGGCTTACTCGATCACTTCTGGTGGATGGTGCCCGCAAAGGGGAGGAGGGCGTGGAGCTGCAATAGTATAGAGAGACGGGCGCCGTCCGATTCCGGCGGCCCCGAAGGTGCACAAGAGAGAATGGAATGGCGCGGACGCGCTCAGAAAATTACGACGAGATCCAGCGGGGCATCCTCACCACCGCCTGCGGCCTGTTCGCACGGCAGGGCTACATGCGCGCCTCGATCGCCGACCTTGCGGATGCCTGCAAGCTGTCGCGCGGCGCGCTGTATCATTATTTCGACTCCAAGGAAGCGATCCTGTTCGCGATCCTCGATGCACATATCCGCGAGATGATCGCCGACGTCGAGGCCGCGATGGCCGGCAAGACGGCGACGCTGGAGCAGTTCCGCGCCGCGATCCAGGCCATCGTCGCGCTCAATGCGCGCTCGAGCGACGAGCAGCGCGTCATCCTCAACGACCTCTCGTTCCTCGGCGAGACCGAGCAGGATGCGATCAAGGCGCTGGAGCGTCAGCTGGTCGACACGGTCTCGGACCTCCTGGTCAAGCTCGACAAGGAAGGCAAGATCGTCAAGCGAACCAAGAAGATCTACAGCATGATGCTGTTCGGCATCCTGAACTTCAGCCACACTTGGTACGATCCGAAGGGCGGCGTCGACCCCGGCGAGTTCGCCGACATGGTGGTGGACCTGTTCCTGTACGGCTTCACGATGCCTGTGCCGGCAAAGGATGCCGCGCGGCCGCTGCGCCAGCGCGCGTGAGGCCGTCGCCGCGGCGGCGACCGCCCTTCACCCCGTCCGCACATTCTTGTGAAGGCTGCTGCCGGTCCCGTGCGTAACGCGCCTGGAGGCAGGCTGCGTAGTCCTGCCAAGAGCGCCGCAGCCGCGGCCGATGGTGGCACCGTAGCAAGGAAAGAAACATCCGCATGGATCTGTCGTTCAAAATCGCCGAACACGGCGAGGGGTCTTATCGTTTGCTTGCGATCCTGCGCTGGGTCATGGTGGTGATCTTCGTGTCGTTCGGCATGCAGAAGTTCACGCTGCAGTCGGCGCAAGGCATCGTGCAATTCATCAGCAACAGCCCGTTCGTCTCGTGGCTGTCGGTGTTCGGCCTTCGCGGCGAGGCTTATGTGCTCGGCGTCACGGAGTTCGGCATTGCCGTGCTGCTTGCCGCCGGCGCGTTCAGCCCGATCCTGTCTGCGATCGGCGCCTTGATGGGCGTGATCACCTTTGCAGTGACTTGGTCGTTCTTCTTCACGACACCGGGTGTGGTGAAATGGAGCCTGTCGACCGACCCGATGGCCTGGAATCTGGCTGGCGAGTTCCTGTTCAAGGACATCGTGCTGCTCTGTGTCTGCCTGGTGCTGCTGCTCGCGTCGTTGCCGCGGTCGATCGTCGGGTCGCGCGCGACATAAGTCTCACACGTGGTGTGATCGATGGTTAATCCACGCCTAACCGCGCATCGCTTGTATCGGGCATCTGGAACAGGACAATTCGTCACACGCAGCCGTGTCGTGTAAATCGAACCTGATGGGCCTACTCAACCGTTGATTGACGAATTGTTGCTAGTAAGAAACCGTCCCCGATCGGGAGCGGAATGTGGCGAGACCAGATATATCGGCGGCGAGAGCGGTAAGCGTTGGTATTGCCTCTCCGTCGCGGCACGCTCCCCGCATTTTCAAATGCACCGCATTTCTTAGTTCCATTGCAGTTCCCGCGCCGTGGCTGGAGTGGGAGGGCGGTCGCGATCGCGGTTTCCGGCAGTGACCGCCGGAACAGCGATCGGGCCGCCCCTTCCCGGACGGAACGGGTAACGGTGAAACACGCACGATCGTGAACTCGGGCGCGTGAATTGCACCCGGCAGGATCACGGTGTCGCCATCTCTCGATGGCTGAACAGCTTCTCCTGCCGGTCACTTCAAAACGGTGTCCCGATTCGTTCTTCATGAAACACTGGACTTTCAGACAATGGCTCTTCGCCCGGATCGCGGCTGTCCTGCTTGCCGTTGCCGCCAGCGTGCTGACGGCAGCGCGGGCTGATTCCGACATGGATGCGCAGATCAGGGACATCGTCACGACGGAATTGGCGCCGACCGCAACCGCGGTCGATCCGGGTGGCCTGGCCGCGGCGGTCTATGCTGGTGGTCGGGTCGCCTTCTTCAACTACGGCTTCGCTGACGCAGCGGCAAAGCGGCCGGTCACCTCCGACACGCTGTTCAACCTCGCCTCGCTGCGCAAGCTGTTCGAGGCGACACTGGTCGCACTCGGCACCGAGCGCGGCGAATTGCGGCTGGACGATCCCGTCGGCAAGTATCTGCCCGAGTTGCACGCCGGCTATGTCGGCCGCGTCACCATCGGCGAGCTCGTCAACCATACATCGGGGCTGCTGCTGCCGACCGATCATCCGCCCTGGCCGAACGAGAGCTTCAGCCGCGATCAGTTCATCGCGATGCTCAATGCCTGGACGCCCCAGAAAGGGCAGCAGCCGGGCAAGCAGCGCGTCTACAGCCATGCCGGCTATGTCCTGCTGCAGCTGGTGCTGGAACAGCGCTATCGCATGCCGATCGCGACATTGATCGAGAGTCGCATCCTCAAGCCGCTCGGCATGACCTCGACCTTCGTTCCGGACCGCGACGAGGACAATCGCGCGGCGATGCCGCCGGAGATCATGCAGCGCATGGTTCAGGGCTACGCCCACGACGGCACGGCGATCGGTCCACCCGGCAATCAGCAGAGCTATTACGATTTTCCCGGCACCGGCCAAATGTTCTCGTCGGCGCGCGATCTCGGCATCTTGCTGCGCGCCTGTCTCGACGGCGCGGTAATCGATCCGCAACTGCGCGCGGCATTGCAGATGACCATGCGCGAGAGTTTTCGTGTCGATGCGGAGTTTGGGCAGGCGATGGCGTGGGAGCATGTGCGGCTGGACGGCGTCACCGTCATCGACAAGCCCGGCGGTCTCAACAATGCCTCGGCCTATATCGGCCTGGTGCTGGCGCGCCGGTTCGGCATCGTGCTGCTCGCCAATCGCGGCGACTATCCGCACGAGATCGCGCGCTACAGGATTCTGCCGGCACTCGCGCGGCTCTAACCAAACCAGAATAGCCTAGCGAGGCTGCGTACCAATCCGATGACACGGCCTCCGCGGCCGGGCAGGGGGTGCATGCAAAAACTGTCATGGCGCGGAACCGAGATCGGCTGTATAAGCCGGTAGCTTCTTCTCCTGCTTGAAGAGGCCGATATGACTGATTTACATAATCCCGATTTGCACGCTCCTGATCTACACGCTCCTGATCTTCACGCTTGGCTTTCGCGACAGCCGCACGGCTTGCGAACCTTCAGGACCTTCCAGCAAAAACTCGAGACCCTGGGCAAGAACGACCCGGAGCAACGCGGCGTTTGCCGGCTGCTGAGCGGTCTCGTCGGCAATTACGTCGAAATCTTCGACGAGGAGCCGCTGCCCGTCGCGGTCGCCGACCGTGCCTATGGCCGGCTGCTCGATCTCGTTGCGAGCCTCGATCTCAAGGGCAGTCCCGACCGGCGCCTGGCCGATATCAACCGCATCGCGTCCTGCGATCTGTTGAATTGATCGCGCTTCATCCCCGCGCCGCGGCGAGCTCGCGGTAGAGCGCAGCGTAGCGGCCGGCGCGATTGTGCCAGGAGACATCGGTGGCCATGCCGGCCTGTTGCAGCCGGCGCCAGGTCACCTTGTCGTTGAACAGCAGGTTCGCCGTGCGCAGGCCGTGGGCGAGCGCCTCCGAGGTCACGGGCGCGAATTTGACGCCGGTTGCGGCGCTGCCTGTGATCGCGGCTTCGTCGAAGGCCAGCACGGTGTCGGCAAGGCCGCCGACATTGGCAACGATCGGGACCGCGCCGTAGCGCAGCGCGCAGAGCTGGGTGAGGCCGCACGGCTCGAACCGCGACGGCACCGCAAGCGCATCAGAGCCTGCCTGGATCAGATGCGCCAGTGCCTCGTCATAGCCGATCACGACCGCGATCCGCCCCGGATTGTCGCGCGCCAGCGCGGCGTAGCGATCCTGCAGGTCGCGATCGCCGCTGCCGAGCAGCGCGAGTTGAATGCCTTCGCCGAGCAATGTCGGAATGTTCTCCAGCAGCAGGTCGAGGCCCTTCTGCCACGACAGTCGGCTGATGACGCCGAGCAGCATCGCATCCGGCGCCGGATCGAGGGCGAAGCGTCGCTGCAGCGCCGCCTTGTTGGCTGCGCGCCCGGCCATCTGCTCGGTGCTGAAGCGCGCGGCGATGTCGGGATCGGTGGCCGGATTCCACACATCGATGTCGATGCCGTTGAGGATGCCGCTGAGCACGTCGGCGCGCTCGCGGAGCAGGCCGCCGAGCCCCATGCCGCCCTCATCGGTCTGGATCTCCTGCGCATAGGTCGGCGACACCGTGGTGATGCGGTCGGCGAATTGCAGGCCGGCCTTCAGCAAACTGATGGTGCCGTAATATTCAACGCCGTGCAGCGAATATGCCTCACCGGGCAGGCCGAACGTCGCCAGCATGTCCGGCGGGAATTGCCCCTGATAAGCGAGGTTGTGCACGGTCATCACCGTGCCCGGCCGCTTTTGGCCGCCATAATGCAGATAGGCCGGCGCGAGTCCGGCTTGCCAATCATGCGCATGCACGATGTCGGGCACGAAGCTCTCGATTGCACCCCGGCCGATTTCGGCCGCCATCCGCGACAGCGCCGCGAAGCGGATGCCGTTGTCGGGCCAGTCGCGTCCGTCGGGAGCGAGATAGGGATTGCCGGGGCGCGCATAGAGATGCGGCGCGTCGAGAGCGAGAAGATCGATGCCGCCATGCGAGCCGCCGATCAGGCGGATCGGCCCGCCGTAGAACTCGCCCCAGTGCAGCAGCGTTTCCGACGCGGCGAGTGCCTTCAGCACGGCCGGATAGCCGGGCACCAGCGTCCGCGGCGTGACGCCGTGCTGCCCGAGCGCCGCCGGCAGCGCGCCGACCACGTCGGCAAGGCCGCCGGTCTTGACGATCGGGTAGACTTCCGAGGCGACCGCGAGGACGCGGATGGGCGTCATGTCTCGAGCCTGTCGATCATCGACTGGGTGATCAGCGTGATCCCGTTCTCGGTGGTGCGGAAGCGCTTGCCGTCGAACTCGGGATCCTCGCCGACCACGAGCCCTTCCGGAATCCGCACGCCGCGATCGATCACGACGTTTCTGAGCCGTGCGCCGCGGCCGACATTCACATAGGGCATGATCACCGCGTTCTCGACATTGGCGTAGGAATTGACGTGGACGCCGGTGAACAGCAGCGAGCGGCGCAGCGACGCGCCCGAGATGATGCAGGCGCCCGAGACCAGCGAGGTCACGGCCTGGCCGCGGCGGCCTTCCTCATCGTGAACGAACTTGGCGGGCGGAGTGATCTCGGCATAGGTCCAGATCGGCCACGACCGATCATAGAGATCGAGCTCCGGAACGACATCGGTGAGGTCGATGTTGGCGCCCCAATAGGCATCGACGGTGCCGGCGTCGCGCCAGTAGGCGCGCGGATCGTCGCCGGAGCGGACGCAGGAATCGTTGAACTGATGGGCGATCGCGCGGCCGTGTTTGACGATGTAGGGAATGATGTCCTTGCCGAAATCGTGCGCCGAGTTCGGGTCGGCGGCATCGCGGCGCAATTCGTCGAACAGGAATTCCGAGTTGAAGACATAGATGCCCATGCTGGCGAGCGACTTGTCGGGCTTGCCGGGCATCGGCGGCGGATCGGCCGGTTTCTCCAGGAACGACTGGATCAGGCCGGTCTCGTCGATATGCATGATGCCGAAGCCGGAGGATTCCGCGCGCGGCATCTCGAGGCAGCCGACCGTGACATCGGCGCCGCTCTCGACATGCTGCTTCAGCATGATCTCGTAGTCCATCTTGTAGACATGGTCGCCGGCCAGCACGAGAATGTACTTGGTGCCGTGCGCCTCGATGATGTCGATGTTCTGATAGACCGCGTCCGCCGTGCCGACATACCACATCGTCTCGGAGACGCGCTGGCTCGCGGGCAGGATGTCGAAGCTCTCGTTTCGTTCCGGGCGGAAGAAGTTCCAGCCGCCCTGCAGATGCCGGATCAGGCTGTGCGCCTTGTACTGGGTCGCCACCGCGATGCGGCGGATGCCCGAGTTCACCGCGTTGGAAAGCGCGAAATCGATGATGCGGGATTTGCCGCCGAAATACACCGCCGGCTTGGCGCGCCTGTCGGTGAGCTCCTGAAGTCTGCTGCCGCGTCCGCCGGCCAGCACGAAAGCGAGGGCGTGACGCGACAATGGTTCATTTCCGACTGATCTCACGGTCATCCTCCCAGAACTTCAGGCCGGCCCCGCTGCCTTCTCTCGTCCGGAAGGCCTGATCGGCGCCAACGGGGCCGATTGGAACGTAGCAAGCGCGCCCCGGTTGAGCAAAGCGGGATGACAGACTTTCGTTCCCGCAACCCCTTCTCGTGAAGATCGGGGTTGCGGGCGGGTTAAGGCTATTGACGGCGCGCGATTTCGGCCTAGAGCAGGCCTGCGCATTTCCTGCCCAGGCCAGCATCTCATGACAGTTTCTTCCGTCACGCCCCAGACCGTCCGTGCAAAGCTGCTGCTGCGCCAGGAGATTGCACTGCTCGACGTCAGGCACGAGGCGGACTTCGCCACCGGCCATCCGCTGTTTGCCGCCAACATGGCGGCGGACCGGATCGCGTTCGAAGCCGAGTTGCGGCTGCCGCGCAAGGACGTGCCGATCGTGCTCTATGACAATGGCGAGGACCTCGTCGCTGCCGCGGCCGGCGAGTTGCGCACCTTTGGCTACAGCAACGTCGCGGCCCTTGCCGGCGGCTTGCAGGGCTGGAAGGCGGCCGGCTACGAGGTATTCGAGGACGTCAATTCCTACGCCAAGGCCTTTGGCGAACTGGTCGAGTCGCGCCGGCACACGCCGTCGCTGAGCGCCGACGAGGTCGCCGCGCTGATCTCGGACAAGGCCAATATCGCGATCCTCGATGTGCGTCGGTTCGACGAATATGCCACCATGAACATCCCGGGCTCGGTCAGCGTGCCCGGCGCCGAGCTGGTGCTGCGCGCAGGGCGCGCGGCGCCCGATCCCGACACCACCATCATCGTCAACTGCGCCGGCCGCACCCGCTCGATCATCGGCACGCAATCGCTGATCAATGCCGGACTGCCGAACAAGGTGCGGGCGCTGCGCAACGGCACGATCGGCTGGACGCTGGCCAAACACCAGCTCGAGCACGGCGCCGGCAAGCGCGGCGACGTCGGGCCGTTCGAGGGCGCCGCCGACAATGCACGCGACGTGGCCTATCGCGCCGGCGTCCGTCACATCGGCGCCGCTGAACTCGCCGCGCTGCAAGGTGATGCGCAGCGCACGCTGTATCGCTTCGATGTGCGCGACGCCGAGGAATACGCCGCCGGGCATCTGGCTGGTTTCCGGCATTATGCGGGCGGCCAGCTGGTGCAGGAAATCGACATGGCGGCCCCGGTGCGCGGCGGGCGCATCGTGCTGACCGACGACAGGAGCATCCGTGCCGACATGACGGCGTCCTGGCTCGCGCAGATGGGCTGGGAGGTCTATGTGCTCGACGGCGGCTATGAGGGCCGACTCGAAGTCGGACCGCCGCGCGTCGTGCCGCGGCCCGATCCTGCGCACCGCTACCGGCGTCCCTATGAAGGCACCGGGGTCGCGGAGCAGGCGATGCAGGCCTATCTCGATTGGGAGTATGGCCTGGTCGACCAGCTGCGCCGTGACGGCACGCACGGGTTTTACGTGATCTAGCCGCTGAAGTGTGACGGCGGCGCGACCGCACGGGTGCCGAGTTGTTGGGGCACGCCGCCAAAATATCGAAAACAACCCCATGCACAGTAGCCGGTGGCTGCCGGCGTTCGACATGGCGGCTTGACTCGTCGGGCAACTCAGCGTTATATTTCCATTATTCCGAAATCGTGCAGACGTCTCTCGCATGGTCATCACTCGACCATGCGCATGCGGGCAATTCAGTATTCCAGAGATCGCGGAGCTCGCAATGACGGACGCGCTGATAGTGGTTTAGTCCGGGCCGAACGCGTCGTAGACCAGCTTGCGGAACGCCGGCGTGATGCGCTGGCGCTCGTTCTGGGTCTGCTCGAGCATGATGTAGATCATGTCGAGCTTCGGATCGACGCCGAAATAGGTGCCGCTGCCGCTGTCCCATTTCAACTCGCCGATCGAGCCGGGCGGCGGTGGCCTGGCAATGCCGGGGTCGGTGCGCACGGCGATGCCGTAGCCGTAACCAAAACCGTCACCGGGGAAGTACCAATAGTCGCGGCCGACGCCGGAGCCCGGCCCGATATGGTCCGTGGTCATGGTCTTGAAGGCCGTGGGGCTGAGATAGCGCTTGCCGTCGAGCTCGCCGCCATTGAGCAGCATCTGCGCAAAGCGCGCGTAATCGAGAATGGTCGACACCAGGCCGCCGCCGCCGGATTCCCACTCCGGGTGCGCGCGCCGGTCGTTTTCCCCCTCGATCAGGATGGTGTCCGAGGGCAGCGGCTCGGCCAGCCGCGATCGTTCGGTCTCGGCATCGAGCACAAATCTTGTGTCGTTCATCTTCAGGGGATCGAAGATGCGCTCCTTCTCGAACTGATAGAGCGACTTGCCCGTCACGATCTCGATCACCCGGCCGAGCACGTCGGTGGAATGACCGTAGCGCCACATCGTGCCCGGTTGCCGCGACAGCGGCAGCCTGGCCAGCCGCGCCACGAATTCCTTGTTGTCGAACTTGCCGTCGAACAGATGGCCTGCGCGGTAGAGCTTCTGGATCCAGTCGGCGCCGATATATTCGTAGGTGATGCCCGAGGTGTGCCGCATCAGGTCCTCGATCGTGACCGGGCGGATCGGCGGCACCAGTTCGAGCTTGCCGAGATCGTTGCCGCCATCCGGCTCGATGCCGACCATCACGTCGGCGAAGGCCGGAATGTATTTCGACAGCGGATCCTGCGGCGACAGTCTGCCTTCGTCGACCAGCATCATGGCGGCGGTATTGGTGATCGGCTTGGTCATCGAATGCAGTGCGAACATCGTGTCCGGCCGCATCGGCGATTTGGTCGTGACGTCGCGATAGCCGAAGGTTTTCAGGTAGACCGGCTTGCCGTGCTGCTGGATCAGGATGACCGCGCCCGGAATCTTTCCTGTCGCAACCTCGTTGTCGAAGAACGCGGTGATGCGTTCGAGCTTCTCCGGCGACTGGGCGGGGGCGTCGGTGGCGTGCGCCACGCCGGACATGACAAATGCAAGACACACGATCGCACTCGCCGCTCCGCGAAGTGTCCGCACGACATATCTGCACGACATTGAAAAGCCCGCCCCCGCCTGCTGCATCGAACGCCGCGGTTTTAGCGCAGACGTCCCCGCACCATAATCATTTTCGAGCGAGTTTATTCCCTGACGATGGTCGAAATTCATACAATTTGCATGGCGCCGACCGGCGAACGCACGGCATTCGACAGCACCTGCAGCGCCTGGCTCAGTTCGGCGCGGTTGCGTGCGGCGCCCAGCGAGACGCGCAGGCCGCGCGGCGCTGCGTCGCCTGTCGCGAACGCATCTTCGCCGACCACGGCAAGGCCGTTGCGCATCAGATGCGACAGCAGGTCGGTGCCATCGAAATGTTTCGGCAGCGGCATCCAGAGATGGTGGCTCGCCGGCCGCGCCGCATAGGCGACGCCCTTGAGGAAACGGGCCGCGAGCTGCTGGCGCGCGGCCGCCTCGTTGCGGATGGCGCGGATGATCTCAGTGGCGACGCCGGAGCGCAGCCATTGCGTGACCAGCGCGACCATCAGCGATGGCGGCATTTGCATGGTGGCCTGCATGCCGGCGCGCATCCGCTGCTCGGCGCTCGCGTCCGGTGCCAGCAGATAGGCGACGCGCAATGCGGGCGCGATGCACTTGGCGATGCTCGCGGCAAGGTAGGTGCGTTCCGGAATCAAGCTGGCGATCGGCGCCATTTGTGGTTCGAGCGGGCCGTAGACGTCGTCCTCGATCAGGACGCAGCCGCGCTTCCTGATGATGTCCGCAATTGCCTTGCGTCGTGCCGCGCCCATCGTCGCGGTGGTCGGGTTCTGCTGCGTCGGCACCAGATAGACCGCCTTCGGCTTGTGCTTGCGGCAGGCCTCATCCAGCGCGTCGGGCCGCGCGCCCTCGGCGTCCATCGCAATGCCGACGAGGCGGATATCGAGCCGCGCCGCGGCAGCCTTGATGCCGGGAAACGTCAACGCCTCCGTCAGCACGACGTCGCCGGGCGAGGTCAGCGCCAGCAGGGCGTTGAAGATGATCGCCTGCGAACCCGGATAGATCACGATGTGGTCGGCCGATGCGTTCGGCACGCGCGGCTGCAGCCACGCGGCGCCGGCCTCGCGTTCCTCGGCGGTGCCGCCCGGACGCGTATAGCCGAGATAGGCCGAAAACCCGGCCTCGGAACGGATGTTGCCAAGTCCCTGTGCGATGCGCAGGTCGAGATTGGCCTCGACGGGTTGCGGCGGCAGGTTCATTGAAAGGTCGATGTTGACGGGCGCTGCCAGCTCGGACGCCGCGCGCGCGGTGGTCTCCGAAACGAAGGTGCCCTGACCTACCCGGGCATCGAGCAGCCCGCGCCGCCGAGCCTCGCCATAGGCGCGCGTCACCGTGGTGAGGTCGATGCCGAGCGCCGTCGCCAGCGCGCGGTGGGTCGGCAGCCGCTGGCCGCGCACCAGACGTCCGCTCGCGATATCGGCCGCCAGCGCGTCAACGATGCGCAGGAACATCGGGCCGTGCCATTCCGAAACTGTAGGGATCCAATCCATGCAATCCAGCGGCTTTGTCTTTGATTGTATGCTACATAGGGCATATTGTATGGATCATCAGATCAGGTCAAGGACAACGGCGAAAGGAAAACGACAATGACCGAGACGGTTTCCCTGCCTAAGGCAATGTTGCGCGGTTTTGCGATGAAGTGCCCGAACTGCGGGCAGGGCCATCTGTTCGGCCGCTTCCTTAAAGTTGCTGACCATTGCGAGGTCTGCGGCGAGGACTTCACCCCGCAGCGCGCCGACGATTTCCCGGCCTATCTCGTGATCGTCGTGGTCGGCCACATCGTGGTGCCGGCGCTGCTGTGGATGGAGATGACCTACGCGCCGCCGGCCTGGTTGCAGCTCGCGATCTGGCTGCCGTTCACGCTGTTCAGCGCACTCGGCCTGTTGCAGCCGACCAAGGGCGCGATCGTCGGGCTGCAATGGCAGCTCGGGATGGAGGGATTTGCGGCGACGCGGCGGGTGGCGGCGCCGGTGCGGGCCAACGTTGGACGGACTCGCGAAGCCTGACGCGATCTCAAAATCGTAGCCCGGATGGAGCGTAGCGAAATCCGGGGCTCGTGCCGCAGGCAAAACCGTCCCGGATTGCGCTTCGCTGCATCCGGGCTACGTACCGTCAAATCGGATGATGATGCGGCCGGAACATGCGGCCCTTCTCCGTCACCAGCACCACGGCGAGCGCCGCCAGCGTGCAGAGGAAAAAGCCGGTCGCGAACGGCAGCAGCGTGCCATCGTAATCCTGGCCGATCGTGGTGCCGACGCCGATCCCGAGCAGGGTTGTGATGGTGCCGTAGAGCGAGGAGGCGGTGCCGGCGATCTTGCCTTGCGGCTCCATCGCGAGCGCCGTGAAGTTCGCCATCATCAGCCCGAACGCGAACATCATCAGGACTGACAGCACCATGAACAGCGCCAGCGACAGCGTGTCGGTCTTCACCGCGAGGAACAGCGCGCCGGCGACCACGGCAAAGCCGGTCAGCGCGGCGTGCGAGATCACCCGCATGCCGATGCGGCCGACGATGCGCGAATTGAGGAAGCCGGCGATCGCGACGCCGACCGCGCAGGCGGCGAAGGCGACCGGGAAGTAATGTCCGAGCTTGAAGATCTCGGTGAAGATCTGCTGCGAGGAGAACACGAAGGCAAACAGCGAGCCCTGCACGCCGCCGGCGGCGAGCGCATAGCCGAGCGTCTGGCGGTTGGTGACGGTCTGGCGGAACGCGGACAGCACCTCCGGGATTGCCAGCGACTTGCGCAGCTCCTTAGGCAGCGTCTCCGGCATTCGCACTGCGCTCCAAGCCAGCGCGATCACGCCGTAGATCATCAACAGCACGAAGATGCCGCGCCAGTGCGTCAGCAGCATCACGGCCTGGCCGAATGACGGCGCGATCACGGGTACCGCGATGAACACCATCATCGCCAGCGACATTACGCTCGCCATCCGCCGTCCGGCGTAGCAGTCGCGCACGATCGAGGTCGCGATCACGCGGGTCGCGGCGGTGCCGAGCCCTTGCAGCGCGCGCGCCAGTAGCAGCGTCTCGAACGAGGGCGCCATGATCGCGAGCAGGCCGGCTATGGTGTAGACGGTCATGCCGCCGAGCAGCACCGGGCGGCGGCCGAAGCGGTCCGACAGCGGGCCCATCACGAACTGGCCGACGCCGAAGCCGACCAGGAAGATCGACAGCACCATCTGCGGGCGATTGGCGTCGGCGATCTGGAACGCGGAGCGGATGTTCGGCAGCGCCGGCAGCATCATGTCCATCGCCAGCGGGTTGAGCGCCATGATGGAGGCGATGACGACGACGAATTCCGGAAAGCCCATCGGGCGGTGGCCTGAGGAAACCCAGGCATCGGCATTGATGTCAGACACTTAGCAACCTCTTGGGAATCCTCGCATCGTAACGATCTTGTTGCGGTGCACAATCGGCGTTTCGGGATGGCTGCCCGCCGGTCACGGGTGAGGTAGCCCGGTCCGGGGCGCGCGGGCTCGCGCATTATCGTTGCTGCTGCAACTATTTAACTCGTGCCGCGCGAAAACCTCTGCTATCCCGGTACCAGCATCCGTGCGGGACGGGCGCATCGCGCCGACCGCGCCCGCACGGCCAAGAACGGGTTTGGGGAGGCCACATGTCCATCGAAATCTCCGCGCGCTCGCGCGGCGCTACGCTGTCGGATGAGGAGCGCAAGGTCCTCACCGCAACGCTGGTCGGCACCACGATCGAGTGGTACGACTTCTTCGTCTACGCGCAGGCCGCCGGCCTGGTGTTCGGTGCGCTGTTCTTCGCGCCGATGAACGCCAACAATCCGCTGTTGGCGCAGATCGTCTCGTTCGCGACGCTCGGCCTCTCCTTCCTGTTCCGTCCGCTCGGGGCCATCGTCTGCGGCCATCTCGGCGACCGCTTCGGGCGCAAGAACATGCTGGTCGTCACGCTGCTGCTGATGGGTGCTGCGACCGCGCTGGTCGGTCTGCTGCCGACCTATGCCCAGATCGGCGCCTGGGCGCCGGCACTGCTTATTCTTCTGCGCATCCTGCAGGGCTTCTCGGCCGGCGGCGAGTGGGGCGGCGCGGCGCTGATGTCGGTGGAGTCGGCGCCCGTCGACAAGCGCAGCTTCTTCGGCTCGTTTCCGCAGGTCGGCACGCCGCTCGGCATGATCCTGGCAACCGGCGTGCTGTGGGTGCTGACCACCACGCTCGGCAAGCAGGCGATGATCGAGTGGGGCTGGCGGATTCCGTTCCTGCTCTCGATCCTGCTGATCGTCGTCGGCATCGTGATCCGCCGCACCGTCGAGGAGTCGCCGGTGTTCAAGGCGATGCAGCGCCGGCACAAGGAATCCTCCGCGCCGCTCCGCGACCTGACGCGCAATCATGCCAAGGAGATCCTGCGTACCGCGTTGATCTTCATGGCCAACAACGCGGCCGGATATATCCTGATCGCTTTCATCATCAGCTACGGCGCCAACACGCTGAAGATGCCATCGGAGCAGCTGCTCTTGATCGGCACGCTGGCGGCGGTCAGTTGGTTCATCTTCACGCTGCTCGGCGGCATCCTCGGCGACAGGATCGGCCGCGTGCGCTGCTTCCAGATCGGCTACGGCCTGATGGTGCTGTGGGCGGTGCCGATGTGGTTCCTGATCGACAGCAAGAATCTCCTGCTGTTCTTCATCAGCGCCGTCGGCCTCACCATCGCGCTCGGCCTGTCCTACGGCCCCCAGGCCGCGCTCTATGCCGAACTGTTCCCGGCCAAGGTCCGCTATTCCGGCGTCTCGATCGGCTACGCGCTCGGCGCCATCTTCGGCGGCGCCTTCGCACCGATGATCGCGCAATGGATCATCGGCACCTACGGCGAGTCGTGGCGGGTCGGCGTGTATATCGGGCTGCTGGCGCTGATCTCGCTGATCGCGGTGTCGACGATCAAGGATCCGCAAGGCGTCGATCTGAATGTGAATGATGCGGGCGCGTAGGCGACGACTTTGTGTGATTGCGAGGATCTCGCGACAGAGTTGCAAAGCAATTTTGCGCTGAAGCGACGAAGCAATCCATCGATCCGGGTATGCGGTAAAATGGATTGCTTCGCGGAACCTGTCATCGGGCGCGCGTTCGCGCGACCCGTTGGCTCGCAATGACGGGGATCATGCCCCAAGCATCGCCTTCAGTTTCTTGACCGCGCTGTCGGGCGTCGTCAGCACCTCGCGGCCGGTGGCATCAGTGACGCGCTCAGCCGCCGGCGCCATGCTGTATTGCGCGAGCGCGATCAGGTCGCAGTCGCGCAAATCCGTGGCTGCCTCGACCACGATGCGGTCGTGCTCGGCGCGGTCGCCGCGATCGAGCGCCGCCAGCGCGCCCTCGGCGAGTTTCGGCACCAGCGTGACCTCTGGCGGAAATTCCGGCGGCATCGACACCAGCGTCGGCGGGAAGGTCGAGAGCAGGCCGATGCGCTTCCCCTTCGCCGCCGCCTGCTCGATCATCGCCTCGTTCGGCTTCAGGACCGGCATCGGCGCGTGCGCGCGCGCCACCGCCTCGATGCAGGGGCCGAACGCCGAGCAGGTGAAGAGGATGCCGTCAGCGCCGGTGCTGACCGCGTAGCGGCCCATGGCAAGAAACCGCTCGGTCATGCGCTCGGTGAGCTTGCCGTCGCGCGCGAGGTCGGCCGAGAGGCTGTCGTCGAGCAAGTTCATCAGCCGCGCCTCCGGCCAATGCTTTGCGAATGACGCTTCGATCGGCACGATCGAGTGCTTCAGGGCGTGAATGAGCGTGATGCGCATGGGGTCGCTACTTCTGCTCCCTCTCCGCTCTTCGCGGGGGCGAGACGAGCGAAGCTCGCTCTTAGAGGGTTAGGGTGAGGGGGCTCCCCCCGCGTGCGGGGGATGTCAGAGGCTATGAAACTATCAACCTCGTCATTGCGAGGAGCGATAGCGACGAAGCAATCCATCTCTCTACTTGTGCCGCGATGGATTGCTTCGCTTCGCTCGCAATGACGGAAGGGATAGATTCGAGATCTCTCAGATCATCATTTGAACGGGATCGCGTACATCAAGCCGCCCTTGCTCCAGGTGGCGTTGAGGCCGCGCTCGAGTTTCAGGGGGCTGGCCTTGCCGACATTGCGCTCGAAGATCTCGCCGTAATTGCCGCCGGCCTTGATCGCCCCGACCAGCCATTTGTTGTCGAGGCCGAGCCGCGAGCCGAGATCGCCGGATGCGCCGAGCAGGCGCTGGACCGCCGGGACCTGCGACTTCGCCATCTCGTCGACATTGGCCTGCGTCACGCCGAGCTCTTCGGCTTCGACCAGGCCATAGTGCAGCCAGGTGATGATGTCGCTCCACACTTCGTCGCCGTTGCGGGTGAACGGGCCGAGCGGCTCCTTGCTGATGGTCTGCGGCAGCACGACATAGTCGTCGGCCTTCGGTGCCGCGGTCGCGACTGCGCCGGCGAGCGCGGAGGCGTCCTGGGTCATGGCATCGCAGCGGCCGCCGAAGAAGGTCTGGTACATGGTGTCGGGGCGATCGAACACCAAAGGCTTCCAGTCGATGCCGTTGGCGCGGCCGTAGTCGCCGAGCGTCACCTCATGCGTAGTGCCCTGCGCGACGCAGACGGTGGCGCCCTTGAGATCCTTCAGCTCCTTCACGCCGAGGTCCTTCTTCACCACAAAGCCCTGGCCGTCGTAGAAATTGACCGGGCCCTGGCGCAGGCCGAGCGTGGTGCCGCGCAAGTAAGTCTGCGTCGAGTTGCGGTAGAGCACGTCGATCTCGCCGGACTGCAGCGCGGTGAAGCGGTTCTGCGCGGTCAGCGCTACGTAGCGCACCTTGCTGGCATCGCCGAGCACGCCGGCGGCAAGCGCGCGGCAATAGTCGACGTCGAGGCCCTTGAAGTTGCCCTGCGAGTCCGGCGCCGAGAAGCCGGCAAAGCCGGTCGAGACGCCGCACACCAGCGTGCCGCGCTGCTTGACGGTGTCGAGCGTCGCCGCGCTTGCGCCGGTGATGCTTGCAGCAAGAACGGTTGCAGTGATCAATGCCCTGTACATTCTGTCCTCCTCCTAATGTCCAATGTCCCTGAGCGCGCTGTCGACCGCAGCGCCGAGCCTTTCGACGATCATGTCGATGTCGCCGGACGTTGCGATATAGGGCGGGGCGAGCAGCACATGGTCGCCGCGCTGGCCGTCGGCGGTGCCGCCCGAGGGATAGCAGCCGAGGCCGCCGGCAAACGCCGCGGACTTGATCCGCTGATGCAGCTTCAGCTTGGGGTCGAACGACTGCCGCGTGCCGCGGTCGGCCACCAGCTCGATGCCCCAGAACAGGCCGCGGCCCCTGATGTCGCCGACATGGCGGTGATTGCCGAAGCGTTCGATCAGCCGCTGCTCGAGCTGGCGGCCGCGCTCCTTGACCTGGTCGAGCAGCTTCTCCTCGCTGATCACCTTCTGCACCTCGAGCGCGGCGGCGCAGGCGAGCGGATGCGCCAGATAAGTATGACCGTGCTGGAACGCGCCGGAGCCGTTGCGCACGGTGTCGACGATGGCACCGCTCGCGAGCATCGCGCCGATCGGCTGGTAGCCGCCGCCGAGCCCCTTGGCGACCGCCTGGATGTCGGGCGAGATGCCTTCCTGCTCCCACGCATGCAGCGTGCCGGTGCGGCCCATGCCGCACATCACCTCGTCGAGGATCAAGAGCGCGCCGTGACGGTTGCAGATCTCGCGCACCGCCTTGAAGTAACCCTCCGGCGCCGGCACGCAGCCGGCGGTGGCGCCGACCACGGGTTCGGCGATGAAGGCGGCAACGTTCTCGGGGCCGAGCCGCTGGAATTCGGCCTCAAGCTCGGCGGCGAGCCTCGCGACGAAGGCGGCCTCCGATTCATCGTCGCGTTTCTCGTGATAGGCAAAAGCGGGGGTGACGTGACTGAACGAGGGCGACAGCAGCGGCGCATAGGGCTCGCGGCGCCAGGCATTGCCGCCGGCCGACAGCGCACCGAGCGTGTTGCCGTGATAGCTCTGGCGGCGCGCGATGAAGCGGGCGCGCTGCGGCTCGCCGCGCTCGATGAAATATTGCCGCGCCAGCTTGATCGAGGCCTCGATCGCCTCCGACCCGCCGCTGACGAAATAGACATAGCCGAGGCCGCCGGGCTCGTGGCCGACCAGCCGTTCGGCGAGCTCTTCCGCGGGCTCCGACGAGAAGAAGCCGGTGTGGGCATAGGCAATTTTTGATGCCTGCTTGGCGATCGCGGCAAGAATCCGTGGGTGCTGATGGCCGAGGCACGAGACCGCGGCGCCGCCGGAGGAATCCAGGATGCGGTGGCCGTCCTCCGCGATCAACCAGACACCTTCACCGCCAATCGCCTTCGGTGGGGTCTCGCGCAGGCTGCGATGCATCACGCGGCTCTTGTTGGCGGCCATGATACTTATCCTTTCTCGACGAAATATTGCGACATCTCGGCAAGCCGGCCCTCGGTCTCCTCCAGCTTGCGTTTTGCATTTGCGCCACCCAGCGTGAAGGCGACGGCGGCAAGCGACTGCGCCACCGCGATCGCGCCGGTCAGGCTCGGGAAGAAGCCGGGCGAGGCGGCGGCCTCGAACAGCAGAAGATGATCGGCGCCCTCGGCCATCGGCGCGCTGATGGTATCGGCGATCGCGATCAGCGTGGCGCGCGCCTGATGCGCCGCGCGCGCTGTCTCGACGCTCACCGAGGTGTAAGGCGCAAAGCCGATCACGACCACGGCGTCGTCGGCGCGGAAGGCGCCGTGGTCGAGATCGAACGGGCCGGAACCGCCGACCAGCTGCACGGCGTCGGGGCGGAACAGGCGAAGCTGGTAGGTCAAGAGTTCCGCGACGCTGCGGCAGCTGCGAAAGCCCGTGATCCAGATCCGGTTAGCAGCGTGCAGCGCACGCGCGGCGTCCGCGATCGCGCTCGCGGAAATCCGCGCAAGCCCCGCAGCTTCGGCCTCCAGCTTGTCGTGCACCAGCTTGACGTCGGCATTCGGCCCGCCGCGGCGCCTTTTGGCGCGGCCGGAGAACGGCGAACCTTGCGCCGGCCGTCGCGCCTCGGTGAGTGCGGCGCGCAATTCGTCCCAGCCGGAATAGCCGAGCGCCTTGGCCAGACGGGTGAAGGAGGCGGGATCGGCGCCGGCGACCGAGGCGAGCTCGCGCATCGAGCGGGTGGTGGCGTCGTAATCATTGGCTGCGACAAACCGACCGACCTCCTGCAAACGCATCGGCAGCGATGGCAATGCGCTGCACAATTCGTTCAGGGGCGATGGTTTCGGCTGAGCCTGGGCCATGAAACATATGTTGCACAAACATTGATTTGGTGCAACATATGAAGTGCGCAGACCCGAATATGCTCTCGCGCATGGCAGAAGATCGCTTCTCACCGGGATCCTTGTGCTGTGACGACATCGACGCCGAAACGCCCTCCCTCGCGACACTGGCGGCTTTCGCTCAGCGATCCCCGCGTCGCCGGCCTGTTCTGGCAGGTCCTGGTGGTCGCCATCGCGGTCGCGATCGTCACCTTTCTGTGGTCGAACGCGGTTCACAATCTCTCGGTGCGGCGCATCTCGACCGGCTTTGCCTTCCTCGGCCGCGAAGCCGGCATGCCGATCGCGGACTCGTGGATCGACTACACGCCGAAGGACACCTATCTGCGCGCCTTCATCGTCGGCATCGTCAACACGCTGCGGGTCGCCGTCATCGGCATCGTATTGGCGACCGTGATCGGCACGCTGGTCGGCATCGCGCGGCTGTCGTCGAACTGGCTCTTGGCGCGGCTTGCCGCCGTCTATGTCGAGGTGCTGCGCGACCTGCCGCTGCTGCTGCAGCTGCTGTTCTGGTACGTGCTGATGCAGGGGCTGCCGGCGGCGCGCCAGGCCTGGAAGCCGGTCGAGGGCGTGTTCCTGTCCAACCGCGGGCTCATCCTGCCGTCGGTGCCGATGCATGAGGCCAATTGGTGGACGGTCCTGGCGCTGGTCGCAGGCCTCATCGCGTTCCATCTCGTCAGGCGCCGCCTGATCGCGCAGCAGATGCGCGATGGCCGCGCGCGGCCGACCTGGCCTTACGCGCTCGGGCTCGTCGTCGCGCTGCCCGCGCTGGTATCGTGGCTTGTGGGCGCGAGCTGGAGCATCACGCTGCCGGAGCTGCGCGGCTTCAACTTCGTCGGCGGCCTGACCCTGGCGCCGGAATATTTCGCGCTGCTGATCGCGCTCGTCACCTATACCTCGGCGTTCATCGCCGAGATCGTGCGCAGCGGCATCCAGGCGGTGCCGCGCGGCCAGTCGGAGGCCGCCAAGGCGCTCGGGCTGAAGCGCGGCTTCGTGCTGCAGCACATCGTGCTGCCGCAGGCGCTGCGCGTCATCATCCCGCCGATGACCAGCCAGTATTTGAACCTGACGAAAAACTCCTCGCTCGCGGTCGCGGTCGGCTATCAGGACATCGTCTCGATCGCCAACACCACGCTGAACCAGACCGGGCAGGCGATCGAGTCGATCGCGCTGATCATGATGGTGTTCCTCACCATCAGCCTCGGCATCAGCCTGTTCATGAACTGGTACAATGCGCGGATCGCGCTGATGGAGCGCTGACATGAGTTCGGTCGCCCACCTTCCGCAGGATCCGCTGCCGATCGCGCCACGGCCCGCACCCCGGGCGCTGGGCGGTCAGTTCACCGCCTGGCTGCGTGCCAACCTGTTCGCGTCGATCCCGTCCAGCATCATGACGCTGGTGATGCTTTTCCTGCTCGGCAAGGCGCTCATCGGTCTCTGGCAATGGGGCATTGCCAACGCGATCTGGACCGTCTCCGGAAACGACACCAGCGCCTGCCGCGCGCTGCGCGGCGCCGGCGCCTGCTGGGCCGTCGTGCCCGAGAAGTACCGCTTCATCCTGTTCGGCACCTATCCGTTCGACGAGCAGTGGCGGCCGGCACTCGTGGTCGTGATCTTCATCGCGCTGTTCGCGGTGTCGAGCCGCCGCAGCTTCTGGCGCAAGGAACTGTTCCTGCTGTGGGCCGCCGCCCTGATCGTGATCGGTTGTTTGATGTGGGGCGGCTTCCTCGGCCTCAGCTTCGTCACCCAGGACCGCTGGGGCGGACTGCCGGTGACCCTGATCCTCGCGACCTTCGGGCTCGCCTTCGGCTTCCCGCTCGGCATCCTGGTCGCGCTCGGCCGCCGCTCGAAGCTGCCGGCGATCCGCTCGCTCTGCGTGCTCTATGTCGAATTGATCCGCGGCGTGCCGCTGATCAGCCTGTTGTTCATGGCGAGTGTGATGTTCCCGTTATTCATGCCCGACGGCGTCAACATCGACAAACTGCTGCGCGCGCAGATCGCCTTCATCCTCTATGCCGGCGCCTATCTCGCGGAGGTGGTGCGCGGCGGCCTGCAGGCGGTGCCGCGCGGACAGTATGAGGCCGCCGACGCGCTCGGGCTGTCGTACTGGGAGAAGAACGCGCTGATCGTGCTGCCGCAGGCGATCCGCCACGTCATCCCGCCGCTGGTCAACACCTTCATCGCCTTTTTCAAGGACACCAGCCTGGTGCTGATCATCGGCATTTTCGATCTCCTGACCACCGCCAAGACCGCGATCGTCGATCCGGCCTGGCAGTCCTTCAGCGTCGAGGTCTACATCTTCGTCGGGGTGATCTACTTCGTGTTCTGCTTTGCGATGTCACGCTACAGCCGCAGGCTTGAGGCGCAGCGCGGAACGAACTGAGCGATCTGGACTCGCCGCCGTTTGCTCCGCTCACATGCTGCATCTCCGATGCGGGCGTATCCGCAACTTCCTGCTTTGATTTTTGCAACGGCCCGTTTTGGCCTTAAGGATGCGGCAACCAAAAATTTGGCCCATGGCTGGCGCAGAGCGCGGCTGGCACAGAGTGCACTTGGCGCTGTTCCGCCCGTAACTTATCTTGAAGGCGATTGGATTCGCGAGCGCGCGCGATGAGAGAAATTCATTGTTTGCGTAGGCATTGTCCTGCTTGGACCGAGCGCCGCGCAATGGTTGTCGCTACTTTTTCATACAAATGCATGGTGCCCGCCTGACAGGGCTTTTTTCTGACTTGTTGCACGCCAATGGCCGAAGACGACGACGTCTATCCGGAGAGCTCCCGAAGCCAGGTCCTCGATGCCCTGCAACGGTTTTCGACCGATGAGCTTCGTCAACTCCTTGCGGAGATCGAGCAGTTCTTGCACGTTGAAGCCAAGCCTCGCCGGCCCAGCCTGCGACTGGCGGGGGGCACCGACGTGAATGAGTCCATCGCGCGCGTAAACATCGACCACCACCTGGATCTGTTGAAACGTCCGGATCTTCCAACCGGCACAAGATCGCTGCTCAACAAGCGGTTGCTCGAGGAAGAAGACAAGCTCGGCCGCCGACGCGAGCAACTCGAGTTTGCCGAAAGCAGGGCCATAATGTGCCGGGATCGTGCAGATCGTCAGCGGCGTCTGACGGAATCGTTCGCGCCTGGTTCGGTTGACCGGGAGCGGGCCGAACGGCTGCTCGTCAATTTCGACGCGCTTGCCCAGCTCGTCGAAGGATTCTGTCGGCAGATGCGCCACGCCGTGAGCCAAAGTCCGCTTTGAGGGCAGGATTGTCCCCCTTGAGGCCACTGGAGGCTTGCCAAGCTGTCTCGATCCTATTTATGATCATAAAATGGATAAATCGGCTCTGCCCTCCCTGGACCCGTCGCGGCGCGCCGCGATCAAGCGCAAGCGTTCGGACGCGGTCGCCGATCTGATCCGCAGCCACATCTTCCAGGCCGGCTTGCAGCCGAACGACCGGCTGCCGCAGGAGGTCGAGCTGATCGAGATGTTCGGCTGCAGCCGCTCGACCATCCGCGAGGCGCTCAAATCGCTGGAAGTGCAGGGGCTGGTGCAGAACACCACGGGTCCCGGCGGCGGCGCGCGGGTGGCGCCGGTGTCGATCAACCGGATCGTCGGCCTGCTCAGCAACTACTTTTATTTCCAGTCGATCTCGACCGCGCAGATCTACCAGATCCGCCGCCTGATCGAGCCGGAGCTCGCCTTCAGCGTGGTCGGCCACCTCACGCCGGCGCATTTCGCCGCGCTCGACAAGGCGATCGCGGTGCAGGAGCATCATCCCGGCGGCATTGCCGACTGGGAGCACCACCGCCACGCCGAGATCGATTTCCACGACATCCTGATCGAGGCCTGTCCCAATCCGTTGCTCGGCCTGGTCGCCCGCTTCGTCAACGAGGCGATCCGGCATTTGATCGGCAAGCTCGGCGTGCAGGAATTCGCATCCAGCTTCACCTGCGAGAACATCGAGTTTCACAAGCGCCTGATGGCCGCGTTCCGCTCCGGCAACGCCGCGCGTGCCCGGCGCGTGATGCTCGAGCATGTGCTGAGCGCCGAAGCGGTGGTCGTCCCCGCGGAGGACCGGCGCATGGATCTGCCGGTCTTTCACCAGCCGTTGCGGCTCGACTGAACCGCACCGGATGACGGTTGCATACGCGTTGGAGGGAACAACAATGGTCACGCGGCGCGAGAATGAATTGTGGAGTTGGTCGGCGGTCGATCTGGCGCGGGCGATCGCGACGCGCGCGATCTCGAGCCGGGAGGCCGTGCAATCCAGCCTCGACCGGATCGCTGCGGTCAATCCGGCGCTGAACGCCGTCGTCGAGGTGCTGGCGGACGAAGCGCTGGCCGCGGCGGATAGCGCAGATGATGCGGTGAAGACAGGCGCGGAGCTCGGCGCGCTGCATGGCGTACCGGTCACCATCAAGGTCAACGTCGATCAACGCGGCCACGCCACCACCAACGGCGTCGTCGCCTTCCGCGACGTGATCGCCACCGATGACAGCCCGGTCGTCGCGAATTTCCGCAAGGCGGGCGCCGTCATCGTCGGCCGCACCAACACGCCAGCGTTCTCGCACCGCTGGTTCACCAACAACGATCTGCACGGCGCGACCCACAATCCCTGGGGCCGGCACCTGACGCCGGGCGGCTCCAGCGGCGGCGCGGCGTCGGCGGTCGCTTCCGGCATGGGCGCGATCGCGCATGGCAATGATTTCGGCGGCTCGATCCGCTATCCCGCCTATGCCTGCGGCGTCGCCGGTCTGCGCCCGACGCCGGGCCGAATTCCCTCATTCAATCCGTCGGCGACAACAGATCGTCCGATCACCGCGCAGATGATGTCGGTGCAGGGGCCGCTCGCGCGCTCGGTCGCCGATCTGCGCGCTGGTCTCGCCGCGATGGCGCAACCGGATGCGCGCGACGGCACGTGGCTGCCGGTACCCCTGCAGGGCGCGCCGCTCAAGCGTCCGGTCGGCGTTGCGATCGCGGCGACGCCGTTCGGCGACGAAGCGCCGGAGGTCAGCGCAGCGGTGCGGGCCGCCGGCCGCTGGCTTGCGGAAGCCGGCTTTGCGGTGGAGGAGACCACCCCGCCGCGGCTCGCGGAGGCCGCCGATCTCTGGCATCGCCTCGTCATCAATGAGGAGCGGCGCGTGCTGGCGCCGATGATCCGCAAGTTCGGCGACGACCGCAGCCGCTACAATCTGGACGGCCATATCGCCTATGCACCCGAGCTCAATGGCGATCAGGTGCTGGCCTGCTTCGAGCAGCGGCTTTCGATCGTGCGGGCCTGGCAGCTGTTCCAGGAACGGTGCCCGGTCATCATCCTGCCGGTCTCGGCGCAACTGCCGTTTCGCTTCGATCAGGATCAGGAAGACGCAACGGTGGTGCGGGCGCTGCTCGATGCGCAGCGGCCGCTGCTCGCCGTCCCAGCGCTCGGCTTTCCGTCGGTCGTGGTGCCGACGGGGACCGCCGGCGGCGTGCCGGTCGGGGTTCAGGTGATCGCCGGCCGCTTCCGCGAGGATGTCTGTCTCACTGTTGCCGAGGTGATCGAGGCGCGCGCCTCGACGCTGACACCGATCGACCCACGCGACTGAAGGCACGCGGTTTTCGAAGCCAACAACAAGCACTGAGCATCATGGGAGAGCACAACGTGACGACTACACCGATCTGGCAATGGTCCGCCGTGGAGACGGCGGCGGCGATCAGGAAAGGCGAAGTGACGTCGGAGCAGGTGGTTCGCGCCCATCTCGACCGCAAGAAGGAAGCCAACCCGGCGCTCAACGCCGTCGTCGTCGATCTCGGCGACGCTGCGCTGAAGGCGGCCAGGGCCGCCGACGAGACGCTGGCGGCGAGCAAGGCGAAGGGCGGCGCGGTCGGGCCGCTGCACGGCGTGCCGGTCACCATCAAGATCAACATCGACGTCGAAGGCCAGGCCAATTCCAACGGCGTGGTTGCCTTCAAGGACAATATCGCGCCGGGCGACTCGCCGGTGACGGCCAATCTCAAGAAGGCCGGCGCCGTCATCATCGGCCTGACCAACACGCCGGAATTCTCGCTGCGCGGCTTCACCGACAATCCGCTGCATGGCCTGACCCGTAATCCCTGGAATGCGGAGGTGACTTGCGGCGGATCCTCCGGCGGCGCCGGCGCGTCGATCGCGGCCGGCATCGGCACCATTGCGCATGGCAACGACATCGGCGGCTCGCTGCGCTGGCCGGCGCATTGCAACGGCATCGCCACCATCAAGCCGACCCAGGGCCGGATTCCGGCCTTCAATCCCAGCGCCACGGCGGAACGGCCGTTGATGGCGCAATTCATGTCGTCGCAGGGACCGCTGGCGCGCCACGTCGCCGACGTCCGCCTCGGCCTCGAGGTGATGGCACAGCGCGACCCGCGCGATCCCTGGTACGTTCCGGCGCCATTGACGGGGCCGAAGCCCGCCGCACCGGTCAAGGTCGCGCTCGCAAAAATCCCCGAGGACATGGTGACCGATCGCGGCGTGATCGCGCTTCAGCGCAAGGCGGCCGATCATCTGGCCGATGCGGGCTACGCGGTCAGCGAGGTCGAGGTACCCGATCTCAACAAGGTCTGGCAGCTCTGGTGCGACCTGATCATGACCGAGACCCGCATCCTGCAGCAGGAGCAGATGTTGGCGACCTCCAGCGCCGACTTCCAGAAGACGTTCCGCGGCTTCATGGCGCTGGCCAATCCGCTAGATCAGGCCGGCTACATGAAGGCGATCGCCGAACGCTCGCGCCACATCAGGAGCTGGATGACCTTCCTCGAGCAATATCCGCTGGTGCTGATGCCGACTTCGGTGCGCAAGACGCCGGAGGTCAATGCCGACCTCGGCGGCGACCAGCGCGTCAAGGACTTGTTCTGGAACGATCTGCGCTTCATCTCGTCGATCAACGTGCTGGGGCTGCCGGCGGCCGTGGTGCCGGTCGGCCTGCATGAGGGATTGCCGGTCGGCGTCCAGATCGTCGGCTCGCGCTATCGCGAGGACATGTGCCTCGATGCGGCCGACGCGATCGAGCGCAAGGTCGGCATTCTGACGCGGCAGTTGTGGGAGCGGCGCTGAGGCGATCGCGAAACCATTCAGCACTATAGAAAACGCCGCGGCCAAATTTCGTCGCGGCGTTCGCATGACCTGCGACGCGGCATGTTCCTCCTCCCGGAATTCTCGCGCTGAATCGCAGAGCGCCATGCTGGCCGCGGGGTTGCCCGCGCCCCCTGATTCCTTCAGGAGTTTGTCCGAACCATCCGAATCCCTGGGAACGAAATGTCCACCACGAAACGCTCGCCTGTCCTGATCGCAATCGCTGCCGCGTGTCTCTCTCTTGCCGCCGGCGCGGCTCGCGCGGAGGACGGTGTCCTGCGCGTCGGCATCATCACCGACATGAGCGGGCAATATTCCGACGGCAACGGCCCGGGTTCGGTGATCGCGGCGCAAATGGCCGCGGAGGAGATCGGCGGCACGGTCGGCGGACGGAAGATCGAGATCATCTCGGCGGACCACCAGAACAAGCCTGACGTGGCGACCGGCATCGTGCGCAACTGGATCGACAACAAGGGTGTCGACGTGATCGCCGAAGGCGTCAACTCGGCGGTGGCGCTCGCGATCCAGACCGTGACGCGCGAACGCAAGAAGCTGTTCCTGATCTCGGGCTCCGGTTCGTCCGACCTGACCGGCAAGCAGTGCTCGCCGACCAGCGTGCAGTGGACCTACGACACCTATGCGTCCTCGAACGCGACGGCGAAGGCCGTGGTCGCGCGCGGCGGCACGCCCTGGTTCTTCCTCACCGCGGACTATGCGTTCGGCCAGGCGCTGGAGCGCGACGCCAGCAAGGCCGTGACATCGGCCGGCGGAAAGGTGCTGGGCGCGGTCCGCCATCCGTTCGACACCGCCGATTTCTCCTCCTTCCTGCTGCAGGCGCAGTCGTCCGGCGCAAAAATCCTGGCGCTCGCCAACGCCGGCTCCGACTTCCGCAACGCGGTGTCGCAGGCCGACGAGTTCAACATCCGCGCCAGCATGCAGCTCGTCGCGCTGCAGGTGACGCTCACCGACGTGCCGGCGCTCGGCCTCGCGCATGCCCACGATCTGCTGTTCACCGATTCCTTCTATTGGGATCGCACACCCGAGACCCGCGTCTTCGCCCAGGAGTTTTTCAAGCGGCATGGCGCGATGCCGACGGCCTACCAGGCCGGCGTCAACTCGGCGCTGCGGCATTATTTCAAGGCGGTCGCCGCCACCAACTCGGCGGATTCGGAGACCGTGATCGCGCAGATGCGCAAGACCCCTGTGAATGATTTCTTCGCCCAGAACGGCGTCGTGCGCGAGGACGGCCGCATGGTACACGACATGTACCTGATGCGCATCAAGAAGCCGGAAGAGTCCAAGAGCAAGTGGGATCTCTACGAATATCTGGCGACGGTGCCGGGCGACCAGGCCTTCCGTCCGCTCGATGAAGGCGGTTGCCCCTACGTCGCCAAAGCGCATTAAGGGCGCGAGATGCCGCGGAATGTTGTGAGTTGAGCACGTCTCTTGGGCTCCCTCTCCCGTTGCGGGAGAGGGTGGGGTGAGGGGTGGCCCCGGGCGCGACGATCGATGAGGGCGCGCCCTCGCAATTTCGTTCGCTTGCTGTTTGATAAATTCGGAGAGAGCCCGTCGTGTAGCACCCCTCTCCCTAACCCTCTCCCGCAACGGGAGAGGGAACCCGGCCGCCGGTGCCCGCCTCACGTGCGCGCGCCCACTGCGTTGCCCCACGGCGCAAGCCCTTTCGCTTTCCCTGCGCCCTCTTCGAGGTGAAAAGGGGGAACGAGATGCAGGCCTCGGCAAATCATGCCGCGAGAACCCGAACGTTTGGCTCGGCGGCTGCGCAAAGCATTGTCGTCCCTGCGAAAGCAGGGACTGGTAGTCAGCGGTGATGACATCGCAATATTCCAGCGTATCCTCCCTGGCAGAACATCATCGCGACGACCGTATCCAACAGAGGCACCATGACCAACACCATCGGGGCTCCCAACGGCGGCTACCGCTTCATGCCTGGCGTCAGTCAGTATTCCTGTGGCATCGGTGCGCTGCCCGGTTATGCCATCGAGCGAGCCAGGTTCTCCGAGCCTGTGCCGCTGAGCGCGGGCTTCGAGAAGATTGCCGACATCATCAAAGGCGCCGGCCGTCCGCTGACCGCGTTCGCTGCGTGCGAACTGCGCTCGCCGGCGCCGTTCACCGAGGACGCGTTCAAGGCCTTCAACGAGATCTACATCAAGACGCTGATCGCCTGGGGCGTGATGCGCGACGGCGTCAATCCGGTGGCGCGCAGCAATGTCTGTCCACAACTCGATCCGCCCGCGGAGCCGTCGTTCCACGCCTTCTGCTACACGGTGCCGGCGGCGAAGGACGCACCGACGAGCTTCGTCGTCGCCGGCAGCGGCGAGTCGGTCGAGGGCAAGGCCAACTATCGCGATCACACCGTCGCGCTCGGCGATACCAGCCCGGCCGGCATCCTGGCCAAAGCCAAATTCGTACTTGGCGAGATGGAACGCCGGATGAGCGCGTTCGGCGCCTCCTGGCGCGACACCACCGCGGTGCAGCTCTACACCGTGCATGACGCCTACCCAGTGCTCGAAAGCGAGCTCGGCCGCCGCGGCGCACTGCGCAACGGCCTGACCTGGCATTTCGACCGGCCGCCGGTGGTCGGGCTCGACTTCGAAATGGACTGCCGGCGCGTGCAACTCGAACGCGTGGTGTGATGGTTCGGTCGCGTGACGCATCAAAAGCGCGTGTGGGTGCATGTGCAAGCGCGTGCGCTTTCTTGACACGGGTCGCGTCAACCGTTTCCCTTCGCCATCGAAACCAGTGGCTGGGTGAACGCGGGTGCAGAACGAATCTGTGATCAGGCGGCGGGATTTGCTGGCGCTGATCGGGACCATCGCCGGCAGTTCGGCGATGTATCAGGCGATGACGAGCCTCGGCTTCGCATCCGAGTCCGCCTACAAGGGGCCGCTCAAGCTCGCGGGCGATGTGAAGGGCGCTTCGGTGCTGATTCTCGGCGCGGGGCTTGCCGGCATGACGGCGGCGCTGGAGCTGCGCAAGGCCGGCTACAAGGTCCAGATCCTCGAATTCAACAACCGCGCCGGCGGCCGCAACTGGACGATCCGCGGCGGCGACAGCTTTACCGAGCTCGGCGGCTTCAGGCAGACCTGCCAGTTCGAGCAGGGGCTCTATCTCAATCCCGGCCCGTGGCGGATTCCCTATCATCATCGCGCGCTGCTCGACTATTGCCGCCGGCTCAACGTGACGCTGGAACCCTTCATCCAGCTCAACCACAATGCCTATGTGCACGCGACGCGCGCATTCGACGGCAAGCCGCAACGCTTTCGCAGCATCAAGGCGGATTTCCAGGGCGGGGTTTCGGAGCTGCTGGCGAAAGTCGGCCAGCAGGGCAGGCTCGACGAGTTCGTCAGCAAGGAAGATCAGGAGATCCTGCTGCAGGCGCTGCGCGATTGGGGCGCGTTGGATCGCGACTACAAGTACAATGCCAATCTGCGCTCCGCCGACGTCCGCGGTTATGCGCGCGATCCCGGCGGCGGCCTGATGGGCGATCCGTTGCCCAGCGACCCGGTCTCGCTGCAGGAACTGCTGCGGTCGCGGATGTGGCGCTATCTGCAGTCCTACGCGCGCTACGATTTCCAGACCACTCTGTTCCAGCCGGTCGGCGGCATGGACATGATCGGCAAGGCGTTCGTGCGCGAGGTCGGCGATCTCATCCGCTACAACGCCAAGGTGACACAGATCCAGCAGAACGGCTCGGGCGTCACCGTGAGCTATGTCGACACCGCCAGTCCCTCAGCGGTGCAGCAGGCGACCGCCGACTGGTGCATCTGCACCATCCCGCTGCCGATCCTGAGCCAGCTGCCGCTCGACGTCAGCGGGCCGATGAAGAATGCGATCGATTCCTTGCCCTACGCCGCCTCAGTGAAGGTCGGGCTGCAGTTCAAGCGGCGGTTCTGGGAAGAGGACGAGGCGATCTACGGCGGCATCAGCTACACCGACCTGCCGATCCGCAATATCGGTTATCCCAATTATGGCTTCAACCGCGGCGGCCGCGGCGTCCTGCTTGGCGCTTATCTGTATGAGGGCGCCAATTCCTTCGAGTTCACCGCCATGACACCGGCCGAACGGGTCGCCAGCGCCGTCGAGTTCGGCGCCAAGATCCATCCGCAGTACAAGAGCGAGTTCGAGAACGGCGTCGCGGTGGCGTGGCATCGGGTGCCGTTCACGCTCGGCTGCGCCGGCGAGTGGACCGAAGCCGGACGGGCGCAGCATTACCGCAATCTCTGCCAGATCGACGGCCGCATCGCGCTGGCGGGCGAGCATGCCTCGCAGCTTCCGGCCTGGCAGGAGGGCGCCATCCTGTCGGCGCTCGATGCCATTACCCGATTGCACGAACGTGTGGTGAAGACATGATGGTGCGGACAGCAACATCCGTGATCGCGGCGCTGGCGCTCATGTCGGCGACCGCGGCGCTTGGCGAGGACAGCGGGGCGGGCAAGCGCACCTTCTCTTCGGGCTATCGTTTCGTGGAAATGACCGGCGAAGAGCTGTTCGGCAATGTCTGCCAGGGCTGCCACATGCCGGATGCGACGGGCGCGAGCGGCGCCGGCAGCTATCCTTCGCTCGCCGGCAACAAGAGTCTCGAAACCGGCAGCTATCCGATCTACCTCGTCGTGAACGGCCGCCGCGGCATGCCGGCATTCGGCGACATGATGACCGATGGTCAGGTCGCCGCGGTTGTGAATTATCTGCGGACGCACTTCGGCAACAGCTATCAGGACGCGGTGACGACCAAGGACGTCCAGGACGCCCGCCGCTAACCATTTTGGAGAGAGTTCGATGAAGTTCATCGGTATCGTGTTGGGCGCCGCACTGTCGGCGATAGCAACTGCCGCTTCGGCTGACGTGGTCAGGCATCCGATTCCCAACTCGACATTCCCGATCGCGCAGGCCGTGACCGTCACCGGCAACACCACGACGGTCTATGTCAGCGGCCAGGTGCCGCCGGTCATCAACAAGGATGCCGATCCGTCGAGCCCGCAGGCCTATGGCGACACCAAGACGCAGACCGTCGGCGTGCTGGGCCGCATCAAGGCCATCCTGGAAGGCCAGGGGCTCGGCATGGGCGACGTCGTCAAGATGCAGGTGTTCCTGGTGCACAGCGCGGCGGCGCCGATGGACTTCAAGGCCTTCATGGAGGGCTACACCCAGTTCTTCGGCGGCAGCCAGCCGAACCTGCCGGCGCGCTCGGTGGTCGGCGTCGCCGCACTTGCCAATCCCGGCTTCCTGGTCGAGATCGAGGTGATCGCGGTCAAGGATGCGAAATAAGGACCCCAAATAGCGTGCGCGAAAGCGCTAGGCATGCGCGCGGAAATTGAAGGGCTCGGCGTCTTGCCAAAACGCGTATCGCCTGTCTGAATTCGCGCCCGAGATGGTGGAATTCTGGGAGAGCACGATGTCGCACAAGACCCGAAACATGGTTCGATCGCTGCAGCTTGCGGCAGCGGTCGCGCCGCTCCTGCTCGCGTCCGGCGCCGGCGCGCAGGGACTGACCGAGCAGCAGCAATTCGCCCGCGGCATCTACCAGGAGCTGGTCGAGATCAACACGACCACCGCGACCGGCGACACCCAGAAGGCGGCCGAGGCGATGGGCGCGCGGCTCCGGGCCGCGGGCTTCCCCGAGAGCGACGTGCACGTGTTCTCGCCGGCGCCTCACAAGGGCAATCTGGTGGCGCGGCTGCACGGCTCCGGCGCGCGCAAGCCGATCCTCCTGGTTGCCCATATCGACGTCGTCCCTGGGCTTCGCGAGGACTGGACGGTCGACCCGTTCAAGCTCACCGAGCAGGACGGCTATTTCTACGGCCGCGGCTCCGGCGACGACAAGTATATGGCGTCGGCCTTCATCACCAATCTGATCCGCTACAAGAAGGAGGGCTACAAGCCCGATCGCGACATCATCGTCGCGCTCGAGACCGACGAGGAGATCCTCGATGCCAACGCTCTCGGCATCCAGTGGCTGATCAAGAACCACCGCGACCTGATCGATGCCGAGTTCGCGCTCAACGAAGGCGGCGGCGTCGGCCTGAAGAACGGCAAGGCGATCCGTAACAGCGTGCAGACCAGCGAGAAGGTCTCGATCGGCTACCTGCTCACGGTGAAGGATCGTGGTGGCCACAGCTCGCTGCCGCGCAAGGACAATGCGATCTATCGGCTCGCCGAGGGCCTGGTGCGGCTCTCCAAATACGACTTCCCGATGAATCTCAACGAGACGACCCGGATCTACTTCGCCAAGACCGCCGAGGTCGACAAGTCGCATGCCGACGATATCAAGGCGATCCTTGCGCCGCAGCCTGACCCGGCGGCGCTGGCGCGGTTGTCGGAGAATCCGGGCTACAACGCGCAGCTCCGCACCACCTGTGTCGCGACCATGCTGGAGGGCGGCCACGCCATCAATGCGCTGCCGCAGCTGGCAACCGCCAAGGTGAACTGCCGGATCCTGCCCGGCGAGCCGGTCGAAGGCGTTGAGGCGACGATCGAGCGGGTGCTCGCCGACAAGCAGATCGAGGTGACCCCGACCGGCAAGGCCGTTCTGAGCCCGCCGTCACCGCTGAACGAGGAGGTGATGGGATCGATCGAGAAGCTGTCGAAGGAGTTCTGGCCCGATGCCGAAATCGTCCCCGTGATGAGCACCGGCGCCACCGACGGCAGCTATCTGCGCAATGCCGGGATTCCGACCTACGGCCATTCCGGGCTGGGATCCGATGTCGACGACAACCGCGCCCACGGCAAGGACGAGCGCGTGCTGGTCAAGTCGTTCTACGAGGGCGAGGAATATCTCTATCGTCTGGTCAAAATGCTCGCTGGCGGGAAATGATGGCTGACAGCAAGACGAAGACGCGGGTTGCGGTCGCCGGCCTCGGCGCAATCGGCACGGACGTCGTCAAGGCGCTCGATCGGGGCATCGAAGGCCTGACCTTGGTCGCGGTGTCCGCGAACAGCCCCGACAAGCACCGCGCCTGGGTCGAAGGTCTCAAGTCCGCGCCGAAGCTGGTGCCGATCGAAGAGCTCGCTGATGTCGCCGACATCGTGGTCGAGTGCGCGCCGAGCAAGGTCGTGCGCGCGATCGTGGCGCCGGTGGTCGCGCGCGGCAAGACCGCCGTCGTGCTCAGCGTCGGCGCGCTGTTGCAGAATGAGGACCTGATCGATCTCGCCAAAGCCCATGGCGGCCAGATCATCGTGCCGACCGGCGCGCTGATCGGGCTCGATGCGGTGACCGCGGCGGCGATCGGTACCATCCATTCGGCGAAGCTGGTGACTAGAAAGCCGGTCGCGGGCCTGGTCGGCGCGCCGCATCTGGTCGAGAACAACATCCGGATCGAAGGCATCACCGAGCCGCTGCGCATCTTCGAGGGCAGCGCGCGCGACGCCGCAAAGGGCTTTCCGGCCAATCTCAACGTCGCCGTGGCGCTGTCGCTCGCCGGCATCGGCCCCGATCGCACAAGGGTCGAGATCTGGGCGGATCCGACGGTGACGCGCAACACCCACCGCATCGAGGTCGATTCCGATTCCGCACGGTTCTCGATGATGATCGAGAACATCCCCTCGGAGAACCCCAAGACCGGTCGCATCACCGCGCTGTCGGTGATCGCCTGCCTGCGCAAGCTGCGCGCATCGTTGCGGATCGGCACGTGATGCACATCCAGCCCGACGATCTCTTGCTGATCATCGACGTGCAGAACGATTTCTGCCCCGGCGGCGCGCTGGCGGTGGCCGACGGCGATGCCGTGGTGCCCGTGGTCAACCGGCTCGCGGCGCACTTCGATCATGTCGTGTTGACCCAGGATTGGCATCCAGCGGGTCACAGCTCGTTTGCGATCTCGCATCCGGGCGCGGCGGCGTTTTCATCGATCACCATGCCCTATGGGCCGCAGACGCTGTGGCCGGATCATTGCATCCAGGGCACTGCGGGCGCCGCGTTTCGTCCGGACCTTGCGACCGAGCGGGCCGAGCTCGTGATCCGCAAGGGGTTCCGGGCCGCGATCGATTCCTATTCGGCGTTCTTCGAGAATGACCGGACAACTCCGACCGGGCTCGCCGGCTATCTGCGCGAGCGTGGGTTCAGGCGGGTCGTGATGGCCGGCCTCGCCACGGATTTTTGTGTGCAGTATTCGGCGCTCGATGCGCGGCGGCTCGGCTTCGAGACGGCGGTCGTGCTGCCGGGCTGCCGCGGCATCGATCTCGGCGGTTCGCTTGCCGCTGCCACCACCGCGATGCGCGAGGCCGGCGTGGCGCTGGTCGAGGAGATTCCCTGAGCGTGGCCAAGCCGGGGCAAAAACCATTGTTTTGACTGACCTTTTGTTCTAATCCCCAGCCGTTGATGATCACGCCAGCGGAGCTTTCGTGTCGGGACAGGTTTTGCGGATAGGGACGCGCAAGAGCGCGATGGCGCTGGCGCAGACGGACGAGGTCGCGCGGCTGCTGCGCGCCTCGGCGAGCGACCTTGCCGTCGAAATCGTCAAGTTCGAGACCCGCGGCGACCAGGACCAGACCAGCAAGCTGCTGCGTCACGGCGGCAAGGGCGGTGCCTTCGTCGCCGAGATCCGCCAAGCCATGCGATCGGGCACGCTGCAGGCGGCGATGCATTCGCTCAAGGACGTGCCGGGCAATGAGGAGACGCCGGGGCTCGTCCTCGCGGCGATGCTGGCGCGCGACGCCGCCAATGACAGTCTCGTGCTGCGGCCGGGCCTGTCGCTGGAGACGCTCCGCGCCGCGCGCGGCAAGGGCTTCATGATCGGCACCAACGCGGTGCGCCGCGCGGCCTATCTGCGCCGGCTGTTTCCGGAAGCGACCGTGATCCATTATCGCGGCGCCGCCGACACGCGCGTTGCAAAACTGGATCGCGGCGACAAGCAGCGGCTGCCCGATGGCGGCGAGGTGGGGCCGGCGGATGCGCTTGTGATGGCACGTTCCGGCCTCGACCGCATCGGCATGACCGCGCGCATCGCCCATGATTTCTCCTTCGACGAGATGCTGCCGGCCGTGGGCCAGGGCATCGTTGCGGTCGAGTGCGTCGAGACCGACTGGGCGACGCGGGCGCGGCTTGCTGCAATCGACAATGCGCCGTCGCGGCTTGCCGCCGAGGCCGAGCGCGAGGTGCTGTGGGTGCTCAACGGCCATTGCAATTCGCCGATCGCCGGCCACGCCACGCTCGCCGGAGGCGAGCTGACCCTGCGCGCCTCGGTGCTCGACGAGGCCGGTGCCGGCTTCATCCAGGTGGCCCGGCGAGGACCGGCGGACCGGCCGCGCGAACTCGGCCGCGCCGTCGGCATGGACCTGCTCGCGAAGGGCGCCGCCGAGATCATCGCGCGGACCCGGGTGGAGGAATAGCGTCCGCCGTCGTCGCGATCGGTTTCTCAGGCGATGTCGGCGAAATCGCCGTGGCGGCCCTTGCCCGCTGCGAAGCGGCGTGCGCCGGCCTCGGTCTCGCCGCTCGCGACCGTCGCAAGCCCGAGACGAAACTCGTTCAGCGTGGCCTGCTCCCAGCCGAGCTCCCATTGCTCGATCGCGGAGAGCCGGTCGCTGCGCAGCGCCGCCTGCGGCAGACGGCACAGATCATGGGCGAGGCTGCGCGCCTCGGCGAGCGCCGTGCCTGACGCGACCACGCGGTTGGCGAGCCCGATCCGCCCGGCCTCTTCGCCGGAGACGCCGCGTCCGGTCAGGATCATGTCCATCGCGCGGCTGTGCCCGAGCAGCCGCGGCAGGCGCACGGTGCCGAGATCCATCAGCGGCACGCCGAAGCGCCGGCAATAGACGCCGAAGATGGCATCGGTTGCTGCGACGCGGAGATCGCACCAGATCGCAAGCTCGAGCCCGCCCGCCACGGCCGGCCCCTCCACGGCGGCGATCACCGGCTTCGACAGCTTCATCCGCGTCGGGCCCATCGGCCCGTCGCCGTTCTCGACGCGGTGGCCGCGATGACCGGCCGCGGTGCGCTTGAGGTCGAAGCCGGCGCAGAACGCGCCGCCAGCGCCGGTCAGGATTGCGACCGACAGCGACGGATCGCGGCCGAAGGCACGAAACGCCTGCGCCAACCCCTGCGCGGTCTCCGGATTGACCGCATTGCGCGCCTCGTCATAGCGATCGATGGTGACGATCGCGATGGCCTGCTCGGTTCGGTATTTGACGGTCGGATGGTCCAGCATACTCTGTCCTCGATAGGTAATGTTGGAGCGGATCAGCGGGCGTCCGTGCGGCTCTCGATAGCCGCAGCCAGGTTCTGGTGAAAATGCCGGATGGCGCCTTCGAACAGGCCGAAGGTGAAGTGGGCATTGGCCCGGGTTGCGAGCCCGCGCTGCGCGGCGCAGGCCATCTCGCGATCCTCGGCCGCGCCTGCGGTGACGAAGTCGCGTCCCTGGGCGACCGCGGCGCGGCCATCCTCGGCGGCGATCTGGTTCGACAGGGTATAGGTGACGAGCCGAGTGCGGTCCACCGCCAGCGGCTCAAGCACGGTCATCAGCCGGTTGGTCGGGAAGGTCGACAGCATCACGTTCGCAAACAGGTGGTAGACGTGCGTCAGCATGCCGGTCGTCTTGCGCTCGCTGGGCGGCACGTTGCGCAGCTTCTCGATGCGCCGATAGGGAAAGCTGATCCGGCTGTTGCGGCCAAAGGCTTCGATCACGTTGAGATTGTCGTATTGCAGCGGGTAGAACGTATCCTGATGCGTCGACCGGATGTGATAGCCTTCGAGGAACCCTTCCGCGACAATCTTCCAGTTGGCTTCGACTTCCTGCGTCGTGGTCGCGTAGAGCTTCCAGTCGTCACCGAACAGCGTCGGCATGTCGCCGGCGTCCGACGTGGCAGCGGGACCGTCCTGCGAGACGAACACCAGGCCGTCGCGCTCGATGCAGGTGACCGGCACGAGGCCGTGCGCGCTCCTGTCGAGGCCGGGAAAGCCGTAATCATCGGGGATGCCGCGGAGCCGGCCGTCGAGGCCGTAGGTCCAGCCGTGATAGCGGCAGGTCAGCGCCTTCCGGCATTCGGCGCCGTCGACCAGCTGCACGCCGCGGTGGCGGCACGCATTGCGGAACGCGCGTGCGATGCCGTCTGCGCCGCGGATCGCGACAACGGGCGTCAGCGCCGCGTCGCGCGCGACATAGGCGCCGATCTCGGCGAGCGCGGCCGACGGGCAGAACGGCGTCAGCGTGCGGCGGAACACATGTTCGATCTCGGCCGCGAAGCGATCTTGCGACAGATAATGCGCGACGGGTTCATGCCAGACGCCGTCGCTGAGATCGGTTGATCTGGTATCGATATGCCTGAGGATGCGATCGACCATGGATGCTTCGTCCGCGAGCTGTGTCGTCATCGCCGTCCTCCCGCTCTGTCGGCCGGGCTTGCCGCCGGTCCGCTTCGAGCGAAAGGATTTCGCATTGAGCCTCGCGCGACAAGCGAAACGAACCGGGTTCGGATGAATGACATTCATCCGAATTGATTTTTCGCGGGACATCGACAGTGGCCGGCCGCTAGGATCGGCGCATGAGCAGGAACAACCCGAAGCCGGGGCGCCGGCGACCATCGCAGGGAAGGGACGACCTCGCGGCAGCGAGTCTTCGGCCGGCGCATCTCCTGGCCCTGCAAGCGTTCGACGTCGCGGTCAGGCTCGGCAGCTTCAAGGAGGCTGCCGGCGTCCTGAATGTCAGCGCCTCGGCGATCAGCCATCGCATCCGCAATCTCGAAGTCCATCTCGGCGCCGCGCTGTTTCACCGCGCCCATCGCGTCGTTCGGCCGACCCATGCCGGCGAGAAGCTGGCGGCTGCGAGCGGTCGCGCATTCGCGTTGCTGGCCCAGGCGGAGTCGGCCGTCGAGGCGGCCGGCCAGCACCGGCTGCGGCTGAAGGTGCTGCCGCAGTTCGCGTCGGCATGGCTGATCCCGCGGCTATCCTCGTTTCTCACCCGGCATTCCGGGATCGATCTTGCGATCGAGACCTCGAACCGCAATGTCGATTTCGATACCGAGACTTTTGATGCCGGCATCAGCTTCGGCCCCGACAAGCCCGAAGGCGTCGTCGCAAATCGCCTGATGGAGGTGAGGACCGTTCCGGTCGCGGCGCCGGCGCTGGCGCGGCGGTTGAAGCTGCGCACCACCGCCGACCTCGGCCGCGCCGCGCTGATCCATGTGACGACGTTCCCCGCAGCCTGGCCGCTCTGGTTCAGGCATGCCGGCGAGCCCGTGCCGCTCGCAACGCGCGCGGTCTCGGTCGACAGCTTTGTGGCCGCGCTGCAGGCCGCCGAACGCGGCGCGGGCGTTGCGCTCGCGCTCGAACCCTTCATCGCCGAGAGTGAACGGCGCGGGACGATCCGCCGGCTGCTGCCGGTCGGCCATGTGACCGGCGGCTACTGGCTGGTTCATCCGCCGGGCGCGCAGCGCAATCGTGCGCTGCAGACATTCAAGAAGTGGTTGCTGGCCGAGCTGGCGCCGCCGAATTAGCTCGCCTGCAACGGCCAGCTGCCGATGATCCGAAAGCGCGATGCGCCATCCGTCTGCTTGAACAGCGCGATGCGGTCGATCGAGAGCGTCGCAAGGTCGATCGCCGCGAAGCGCTCGCGCAGCCGCGCCACGATCGGGCCGCGCCGCTCCTCGCTCAGCCGTCCGGTCAGCGTCATGTGGAAGCGGAATTCCTCCATGACGTACGGATAGCCCCAGCGATCGAGATAATCGCGCTGCCGTTCCGTGAGCCGTTCGGGCTTGCGCCGCGCGCGATCTTGCGGCGTGAGCGACGCACGGAAGGTGTCGAATTCGGTGACGCAGTCGGCGGCAAGCTGTTGCAGATCATCGGAACGGCTCGACGGGATCACGGCAATGAAGCCGCTGATCGCATCGACGACAGGTTCGATCACCGGAATGCGCCGCGCACGGCCGGCGAAGGCGGCGCAGGCGTCGAGAAGCTCGAACTCGTTCCGGCCATCGGCGAGCACGGTCGGCGCTTTCAGCGTGGCGTGAAAACCATATTTGCGCGGATCCTCCGTCACCTCGCGCCAGTCGGGCGTGACGCCGGCGGGAAACGGCAGGTCGTCGCCCGACACGGCGTCGTAGCCGAGCAGCGTCGAGCCGAAGCGGTGCAGGGCGCTGTCGGGTGACGGCGCATAATAGATCGCGTAGCGCGGAGTGTTGGCCATGGCGGCAGGATAGGTCCTGACTATGCTGCCGCAACCGTCTTGCGCGGTGCCAGTGAATGGACGAGGCAGTTCGCGTCCGCCAGATGCACCAGCCGTCCCGCCGCGATCACGGCGATGATGCGCGGCCGCAGCGGCACCTTGTCGTCGACGACGATGATGTCGGCGCGGCGGCCGGCAGCGAGCACGCCGCGGTCGGCGAGCCCTGCCGCGCGTGCCGGCGCCGACGAGATCAGGTCCCAGGCCTTGGTCAGCGGCAGGATGCCGTCGCCGGCGAGGCGGAAGGCGGCGAGCAGTTGCGCGGGATAATAGTAGTCCGACGCCAGCACCGAGCAGAGGCCGTGTGCGATCATGTCGGATGCCCTGGTCCAGCCGGTGTGGCTGCCGCCGCGCACCACATTGGGCGCGCCGAACACGATGAAGTCGCCCGCGGCCGCGGCATCGCGCGCGGTCTCTTCATTGACGGGGAATTCGGCGATCGTGGCGCCCAGTGCGCGAAACTCCTGGCGCATTGCCGGACTGTTGTCGTCATGCGAGAGCATCCGAATGTTGACCGCGCGTGCAGCGGCAGCCAGTCGCGCGATCGAGGCTGGCACCTCGGGACGACGCGCCACGACCCGATCGAGCATGTCGTTGACGGCCTCGAGCGAGAGCCCGGCGCGTTCGGCCAGCTGGTTGCGCTTCTTCGGCTTGACGTTGCTGTGGTCGTTGAAGGCGAACAGGTCGATGCGGCCTTCGCCGAGCCATTGAATGATCTCGGCCTCGGCGTCGAGATTATGGGTCTCGTGGCGCAGATGGAAGCGGGTATCGGCGGCGAGCTGCGGCCGCAGCGCCTCGATCGCATCGAGCAGCTTGCGCGCATTCTCCGCGCTGCGCAGGCCGGGCTCCCACGACCAGGTCGTGCCATGGAAGACGGTGGTGATGCCGTTGGCGATCGCCTGCCGGTCGCTGTCGATCAGCGCCACGTCGGTCGGGAAGTCGACGCCGGGGCGCGGCATCATCTGCCGCTCGAACGCGTCGCCATGCAAATCGATGATGCCGGGCAGCACCAGGAGGCCGCCGGCATCGATGTGGAGCGCGGCGCGGCCCTGCTCGGCGTCGAGCGCGCCGATGTCGCGGCCCGAGGTCCGCAGCGAGGTCTCGACCAAGGCACCGTCAACCAGCGTGCGACCGCCTTCAATGAAAATGTCCGTCACGATGCGGCGCTCCGTTGTTTGTCGTGCGATTGGGATACGGCCTCGGCCTCGTACTTGTCGAGGAATTCCTCGACCGCGAGCTTGCGAAAGTCGGGCAGGGCACGCCGAAGTGTTTCGTGATCCCAGTTCCACCATGCGAGCGCGGTGAGGCGATCCGCGACCGTCTCCGAAAACCGCCGCTTGACCGGACGCGCCGGATTACCGGCAACGATGGTATAGGCGGGCACATCCTTGGTCACGATCGCGCCAGCGGCGACGACCGCGCCGGTTCCGATGTTCCGCCCAGGCAGCACGACCGCGCCATGACCGATCCATACGTCATGGCCGATATGCACGTGATGCGTACGTCGCCAGTTGAAGAAGTCGGTGTCGTCGCTCTCGCCGGGAAAATAGGCGCTGGCGCGGTAGGTGAAATGCGCCTGGGTCGCGCGATGCATCGGGTGGTTGCCGGGATTGATCCGGGTCATCGCCGCGATCGAGCAGAACTTGCCGATCGAGGTGTAGGTGATCTGGCTGTCGTTCACGACGTAAGAATAGTCATCCATGCTGACCTCAAGCAGGATCGTGCGCGCGCCGACCTCGGTATATCTGCCGAGCTTGCTCTCGCGCACCGCCGCGGTCGGGTCGATCGTCGGCACAACCGAGAGTGTTTTTCCGGCCATCAGGGCCTCCGCAAATCATCAAGAATCTTGTGCTTCCGTGGGGATGCGCGTTCGTCATCTGGATGCTTGATGACAACATCATGACGTTGCGATGACGGCAAGGGATCAGCAAAGACGGGTGTGAACGATCGCCGCACCGCAGCGCCAGCGTCACATAACTGTAAAACGCCGGGGATAGCGATGGCCCAAGGTGACGCGGTTGGAGCATTGCATGTTGGTGGTGGAAGGTTTGACGTGCCGGTTCGGCACAAAAGCCGCTGTCGATAACGCATCCTTTTCGATCGCGCCGGGCAGTTTCGTCGGCGTGATCGGGCGTTCCGGTGCCGGCAAGTCGACGTTGTTGCGGATGATCAACCGTCTCGCCGATCCGACCTCCGGCCGTATCCTGTTCGAAGGCACCGACGTCACGGCGCTGCGCGGCAAGGAGCTGCGGCAGTGGCGGGCGCGCTCGGCGATGATCTTCCAGCAGTTCAATCTCGTCGGCCGTCTCGACGTGCTGACCAACGTGCTGATGGGCCGGCTTGCCCAGATCCCGTCCTGGCGTTCGCTGGCGCAGGTCTGGCCGGAGCAGGACAGGGCGCTTGCGCTGTCCGCGCTCGATCAGTTCGACATCGCCCAGCTCGCGGCGCAACGCGCCGACCAGCTTTCCGGCGGCCAGCAGCAGCGCGTCGCGATCGCCCGCGCGCTGGTGCAGGAGCCCGACATCATTCTCGCCGACGAGCCGATTGCCTCGCTCGACCCGCGCAACACCAAGATCGTGATGGACGCACTGCTGCGCATCAACAAGCATTTCGGCATCACGGTGCTCTGCAATCTGCACTCGCTCGATCTCGCACGAACCTATTGCGACCGGCTGATCGGCATGGCGGCAGGGCGCGTGGTGTTCGACGGCGCCCCGGCGGCACTCACCGACCAAATCGCGCGCGAGCTCTATGACCTCGAGGCCAATGACGTCATGGGCGGCGCGCCAATGCCCGCGCCCGACGGCACGACGGTTCCGGCGCTCGGCACCGCTGCCGCGGCCTGAGCGGCGCGCATTTTCCAATCTGCGAGGCCGGGCGTTTTGCCTGGCCAACAGGTGTAACTACAAAAGAGGGGTAGTCATGTTCACTCGTCGCATCATTCTGGCCGGCGCCGCCGTGCTGGCGTTCACCGGCTCGGCATTCGCGCAGGACTGGAAAGCAAAATATCCCGAGCTCACCTTCGCGGTGGTGCCGGCCGAGAACGCCTCCGGCGTCACCGAGCGCTGGACGCCGTTCACGGCCTATCTGTCCAAGGAGCTCGGCGTGAAGGTCACGCTGCGCATTGCCAACGACTACGCGGCCGTCATCGAAGGCCAGCGCGCCGGCAACATCCAGATCGCCAGCTACGGCTCGGCCTCGTTCGCCCGCGCGCGGCTGACCGGCGTCAAGACCGACGCCTTCGCCAACGACATGAACGCCGACGGTTCGACCGGCTACTATTCGGTGTTCTTCGTCAAGGCTTCCAGTCCCTACAAGAAGGTGGAAGACCTGAAGGGCAAGAACCTCGGCCTGGTCGATCCGAACTCGACCTCGGGCAACAACGTGCCGCGCTTCGAGCTCGACAAGATGGGCATCCATGATGCCGAGGGCTTTTTCGGCAAGGTCGTGTTCACCGGCAGCCACGAGAACGCGATCCTCGCCCTGGCGCAGGGCACCGTCGACATGGCGGCCAACCAGTGGACCAACGACGATGATTCGACGCTCGCGCAGATGTTGACCAAGGGCATGCTGAAGAACGCCGACGGCTCGGCGATGAAGAAGGAGGATTTCCGGATCATCAACAAGTCGTCGCCCATCATCAACGGCCCCTACGCCTACAATTCCGACCTTCCGGAAGACCTGAAGGCGGCGATCGCCAAGGCCTTCTTCGAAGCGCCGACCAAGGACAAGGCCGCCTTCGACCGTCTATCCGACGGCCAGAAGAAGGGCTTCCATCCGGCCACGACCAAGGATTGGGACAGCACGATCGAACTGATCAAGTTCGTCGACCGACTGCGCAAGAAGGCGAGCTGATCGCGCGCCTGACGTCACGAGGGCCGGGCGCATGGCCCGGCCCTTTCTCTCCACTCAACTCCGAACCGGACTGCAAGCGCCGATGGCGACCGCCGTATCCATTCTTCCAGCGCAGCAACTGGCGACGCTGGAGGGCGCCTACCGCAAGTCCGTCGCACGCAAGCGGTCGAAGGCCGCGCTGGCAACGGCGGCATTCTGCGCGGTGCTGGTGATCGCAGCGTTCGGCGCGGAAGTGAACCTGCGCACGCTGTTCACCTATTTCGGCAATTTCGTCAGTTATTTTGATCGCATCCTGACGCTGGATTCCGGCGCGCGGGTCTGGACCGATCCCGCCGAATGGTTCTGGGGGTGGCACAAATGGCTGAAGATGCTCGGCGAGACGATCCTGATCAGCTATGTCGGCACGCTCACGGGTGCCGTGCTCGCCTTCTCACTCAATTTCTTCGCGGCCCAGAATACGTCGCCGGGCCCGTGGGTCCGTTTCACGGTCCGTCGCCTGCTGGAATTCGCCCGCACCGTGCCCGGCATCGTGTTCGCGCTGATCTTCGTGATCGCCTTCGGTCTCGGGCCGATGGCCGGCGTGCTCGCGATCGCGATCCACACCACCGGGGCGCTCGGCAAGCTGTTTGCCGAGATCGTCGAGAACGCCGACATGAAGCCGGTCGAGGGCATCCGCTCCACCGGCGCGAGCTGGCTGTCCTGCATGCGCTTTGCCGTGTTGCCGCAGGTCTCGGCGGGCTACGCCAGCTATGCGCTGCTGCGCTTCGAGATCAACGTCCGCGAAGCTTCCGTGATGGGCTTCGTCGGCGCCGGCGGCATAGGTCAGGAGCTCGTGGTCGCGATCCGCAAATTCTACTATTCCGACGTCAGCGCGATCCTCATCACCATCATCGTCACCGTCTTCATCATCGACATCTCGACCGGCTGGCTGCGCGGCCGGCTGTTCGGCAAGGAGACCCGGCGATGAGCCAGCTGCCGAGGCCGGACACCGCGGAACTGCGCGCGAAATATCCCGGCGTGTTCGATCGTCCCGCGTCGGCACGGCTGGCGATGCCGACGATGATCGCCGCGGCGTTCGCGATCTTCGTCTACGGTCTGGTCGATCTCGACTTCTCGCCCACGAAGCTGATCTCGGGGATGAGCCAACTCGGCTGGATCGCCATGCTGATGATCCCGCCGAATCCCGGCACGTCGTTCCCGCTCTACATGCAGGCGCTCGGCGAGACGCTTTCGATCGCGCTGCTCGGCACTACGCTCGCGGCGCTGCTCGCGCTGCCCGTGAGCCTGCTGGCCGCACGCAACATCATCCCCTCGAACCTGATCCGCTTTCCGGTGCGCCGCTTCCTGGATTCGATCCGCGGCGTCGATACACTGATCTGGGCGCTGGTCTGGATCAACGTGGTCGGCCTCGGTCCGTTCGCCGGCGTGCTGGCGATCATGGTCTCCGACTTCGGCGCGTTCGGAAAATTGTTCTCCGAGGCGATCGAGGCGGCGGACCGCAAGCAGGTCGAGGGCATTCGGGCCTCCGGCGGCAATGCACTGCACGAAATCCGCTTCGGCCTGCTGCCGCAGGTGCTGCCGGTGATCGCAGGCCAGGTGCTGTATTTCATCGAATCGAACACCCGATCGGCCACCATCATCGGCATCGTCGGCGCCGGCGGCATCGGCCTGCAACTCGCCGAGCAGATCCGCGTGCTGGAATGGCAGAAGGTGTCGTTCCTGATCCTGATGATCCTGATCGCGGTCGCGGCGATCGACTTCATCTCCAGCAAGCTGCGCTTTGCCATCATCGGCCAACGGGCGGTGGTGTAGCTTGCCGCGCGCTCAAGCCTTCTCCCCTTGTGGGAGAAGGTGGCGCGAAGCGCCGGATAAGGGGTATCGCTCAGCGAATTCAGAAGCCGACGTGTCCGGGGAGAGATACCCCTCACCCGGATCGCATCTGGCGATGCGACATAGCCGAAGCTTCGCTTCGGCGTTCTTGAGGACGGCCGCCGTAGGCGGCCTAAGCCTCTCCCGCAAGGGGAGAGCTGCCCCGTCAGTGCGCCGGCACAGTCAGCCGTTCTCGACCAGAAACTCCACCCGCTCGGCGGCGAAGCGCGAGCGCTTGGTCGCCAGCGGCTGGTCCAGCATGTCGACGTCGGTGGCGTCGACCACCAGCACCGGCCGGCCCAGCGGCAGATCGAGCCGTGCGGCGTCGGTCGCATCGACGATCGCCGCGGTGATCCGGGTCGACGAACGGCGGTAGTCCTTGACGCCGTAGTGCCCGAGCAGCTTGGTCATCGAGCGAACATTGGCGAAGACGTTGCCGGCATCGGGAAACCGCTCGGCCGACAGCCAGGTGGTCGAGACGCAGATCGGCGTCCGGTCGGCGAGCCGCACCGCTTCGATCCGGATCAGCGGCGCGCCGATCTTCAGGCCGAGCTCGCGCGCGATCTCGCGGTTGGCGACGTCGCTGCCGGCATCGATCAACTGGCCGCGCGGCTCGTGGCCGCCGGCACCGACGATCTCGGAGAATCGCGTGCGTGAACGCAGTGGGTAGGCGAGGCGCTGGGCCTCGACATAGGTGCCGCTGCCGCGCTCGGCGCGCACCAGGCCGCGCTCCGCCAATGCGGCGAGCGCCCGCCGCACGGTGTGGCGATTGACGCGGTAAGTCTCGGCGATCTCCATCTCGCCGGGCAGCTTTTCGCCCGCGGCAAAGCGGCCGTCAGCGATGCCGCGCTCGATGCCGTCGGCGACCTGCCGCCACAAGGCGACGCCGGAACTTTCCTGCATGCTCATGGCGCGGTGATACCAGAAATCTTTGGTTTGTCACGAAACAGTCATGGCGCTCGGCTATCAAGTTGTCTATTATCATAGACAACTTGATACAAGCAAGGTTGCCCATGAGCTTGACCGGACCAGACAGCAAACAGGCCCAGCGCAAGGCGGCGATGACCGTGCTGGCGCACTCCGCCGCGGCCGACATCGCAGGCCGGCTCGCGGCGATCGCTGTGCCTAGCCATCAGAACCTGCGCGAGCCGGAGAACGGCCTCGTGATGCTGCGCGGGCGGATCGGCGGCGACGGTGCGCCGTTCAATCTTGGCGAGGCGACGGTGTCGCGCGCAGCGGTGCGGCTTGCGAGCGGCGAGGTCGGCTTCGGCTACACGCTCGGCCGCGATGCGCACAAGGCGCAGATGATCGCGCTGTGCGACGCCATGGTGCAGTCGGCGGCATTGTCCGGCGAGGTGGAGACCAAGGTGATCGCGCCGCTGCGCGTCGCCATGAATGCCGAACGCGCCCGCAAGGCCGCCGAGAGCGCGGCAACGCGGGTCGATTTCTACACGATGGTGCGCGGTGAGGGGTGATGCAATGACGACGATTGCCGAAATGCCCGCAGGCTTTGCCGACAAGGTGCTGTCGGCGCAATCCACGTTCCGCTCCGTGATGGATGCGATGGCGCGTCCGGGCAGCGTGCAGCGCGTCGCCGCCAGCGTCGGAACGCCGGCCGGTATGATGCGCGGCTCGGCCGCGATCGCGCTGACGCTGTTCGATCACGACACGCCGATCTGGCTCGATGCCGCGATGTCGGCGACGCCGGACGTCGCCCGTTGGCTGAAGTTCCACGCCAGCGCGCCGGTGGTTGCGGATTCCGCGATCGCAAGCTTCGCGCTGATCGGCGATGCCGCGAACCTGCCGGCGCTGGAGCGCTTCGCGTTCGGCAGCAGCGAATATCCTGACCGGTCGACCACGCTGATCCTGCAGGTCGACAGCCTGACGCAGGGTCCGGCCTTCGAGCTGAAAGGCCCCGGCATCGACGGCAGCGCGCTGCTGCAGGCGATGATCAAGCCGCGCGACCTGTTCCAGCGGCTGTCGATCAACGAAGCCCTGTTCCCGCGCGGCATCGATGTCGTGCTGGTCCATGACGACAATATTGTCGCGATCCCGCGCACCACGCGGCTGATCGCAAGCGGAGTGTGAGCGATGTATGTAGCTGTCAAGGGAGGCGAGCGCGCCATCGAGAACGCTCATCGGCTGCTCGCGCATGAGCGGCGCGGCGATCGCGATGTCGCCGAGGTGACGCTGGCGCAGATCTCCGAACAGCTCGCGCTCGGGGTCGACCGGGTGATGACCGAAGGCTCGCTCTATGATCGCGAGCTCGCGGCGCTCGCGATCAAGCAGGCGCGCGGCGACATGATCGAAGCGATCTTCCTGGTTCGCGCCTTCCGCGCCACGCTGCCGCGCTTCGGCGCCACCGAGCCTGTCAATACCGGCGAGATGCAGGTGCGGCGGCGCATCTCCTCGACCTTCAAGGATGTTCCGGGCGGCCAGATCCTGGGGCCGACCTTTGACTACACCCATCGCCTGCTCGATCCGCAGCTCGCGGAAGGCTTTGTGCCGGAGCAGCCGGCGATCGCGGAGGCCTCGCAGGCGGCGACGCCGCGGGTCACCGACATTCTCGGCCGCGATGGTTTGATCGAACCGTCACCGCAGGCAGATGGCGACGCGCCGGTCGGCGACCTCACGCGCGAACCGCTGAGCTTTCCGGCCGATCGCGATCTGCGGCTGCAGAATCTGGCGCGTGGCGACGAGGGTTTTCTGCTCGCGCTCGGCTATTCGACGCAGCGCGGCTATGGCCGCAACCATCCCTTCGCCGGCGAGATCCGCTTCGGCGAGGTCGAGGTCGAGTTCTTTGCCGAGGATGTCGGCTTCGCCGTGCCGCTCGGCTCGATCGAGCTGACCGAGTGCCAGATGGTCAACCAGTTCAAGGGCTCGACATCAGAGGCGCCGTGCTTCAGCCGCGGCTATGGCCTTGCCTTCGGCCAGAGCGAGCGCAAGACCATGTCGATGGCGCTGGTCGACCGTGCGCTCCGTGCGGGCGAACTCGGCGAGGAGGTCGGCGCGCCGGCGCAGGACGAGGAATTCGTGATGTCGCACTCCGACAATGTCCAGTCGACCGGCTTCGTCGAGCATCTCAAGCTGCCGCACTACGTCGACTTCCAGTCCGAGCTCGGCCTGCTCCGCAAGCTGCGGCAGGAGTTCGCGGAGGCCAACGAGGCCGTTGAAATGCAGGAGGCCGCGGAATGAATGCGCCGACATACAATTTCGCCTATCTCGACGAGCAGACCAAGCGGATGATCCGCCGCGCCATCCTGAAGGCGATCGCGATCCCCGGCTATCAGGTGCCGTTCGCGAGCCGCGAGATGCCGATGCCCTATGGCTGGGGCACCGGCGGCGTGCAGGTCACGGCGGCGATCCTCGGCCCCGACGACGTGCTGAAGGTGATCGACCAGGGCTCGGACGACACCACCAACGCGATCTCGATCCGAAAATTCTTCGGCAAGACCGCGGGCGTCGCGACCACGACCTCGACGATGGACGCGACCGTGATCCAGACCCGGCACCGGATTCCCGAGGCGTCACTGCACGCCGGACAGGTACTGGTCTATCAGGTGCCGATCCCCGAGCCGCTGCGTTTCCTGGAGCCGCGCGAGACCGAGACGCGGCGCATGCACGCGCTCGCCGAATACGGGCTGATGCACGTCAAGCTTTACGAGGATATCGCGCGCTTCGGCCACATCGCGACCGCCTACGCCTATCCGGTGAAGGTGAACGCGCGCTACGTGATGGACCCGTCGCCGACGCCGAAATTCGACAATCCGAAGATGGACAATTGCGCGGCGCTGCAGCTGTTCGGCGCCGGCCGGGAGAAGCGCATCTATGCGATCCCGCCCTACACGACGGTCGTGTCACTGGATTTCGAGGATCACCCGTTCACGCGCTACCGCTTCAACGCGCCCTGCGCGCTGTGCGGCGCGGACAATTCCTATCTCGACGAGATCGTCACCGACGACAGAGGCGGGCGGATGTTCGTCTGCTCCGACACCGACTTCTGCGAGCAGCGCCAGGCCGCCGGCCATCACGGCACCGAGAGCGCGGCGCCGCACAAGGAGAAGGCGCATGTCTGAGCTGGCAAACTTCGACGACGATCAGCCACTGCTGGTGGCCGAAGGGCTCGGCAAGAATTACGGCCGGCTTGCGGCCTGCCGCGACGTTTCGTTCGCGCTCTATCCCGGTGAGGTGCTGGCGATCGTCGGCGAATCCGGTTCGGGCAAGTCGACACTGCTGCAACTGCTGTCCGCGCAGCTCGCGCCGAGAGCGGGACGGGTATCCTACCGGATGCGCGACGGCGTGCTGCGCGATCTCGCCGAACTCGGCGAGGCGGAGCGGCGCTTCCTGTTCCGCACCGACTGGGGCTTCGTGCATCAGGACCCGGCGCAGGGCCTGCGCATGGGCGTCTCGGCCGGCGCCAATGTCGGCGAGCGGCTGATGGCTGTGGGGTGGAATCACTACGGCCGGATCCGCGATACCGCATCGACCTGGCTGGATCGGGTCGAGATCGATATCGGCCGCATCGACGATGCGCCGAAGACCTATTCGGGCGGCATGCGGCAGCGGCTGCAGATCGCGCGCAACCTCGTCACCGAGCCGCGGCTGGTGTTCATGGACGAACCGACCGGCGGCCTCGACGTCTCGGTGCAGGCGCGCCTGCTGGATCTGATGCGCAACCTGGTCGGCGAGCTTGGTCTTGCCGCCATCGTCGTGACCCATGATCTCGCGGTCGCGCGCCTGCTGTCGCATCGCGTGATGGTCATGAAGGGTGGCCGCGTCATCGAGACCGGACTCACCGACCAGGTGCTCGACGATCCCCGCGAGCCCTATACCCAGCTGCTCGTTTCCTCGATACTTCCGCCATGAGCTTGCCAATGACCGCGATGATCGAACTTGCCAACGCCGAGAAGACCTTCACCATGCATCTGCAGGGCGGCGTAGAGCTGCCCGTGGTGCGCGGCGTCTCGTTCCACGTCGAGCCGGGCGAATGCGTAGTGCTGTCGGGCCCGTCGGGCGCCGGAAAATCCTCGATCCTGAAGATGATTTTCGGCAATTACCGCTGCGACAGCGGCCGGATCGGCATCCGTCACCAGGGCAAGGTCGTCGATCTCGCGACCGCCGAGCCGCGCCAGGTGCTGAGCATCCGCCGCTCGACCATCGGCTATGTCAGTCAGTTCCTGCGCGCGGTGCCGCGGGTCGCGACCATCGACGTCGTCGCCGAGCCGCTGATCGTCAACGGCGTGGCGCGCGAGGAAGCCCGCGAGCGCGCCGGCAGACTACTGCGCCGGCTCAACATTCCGGAGCGGCTTTGGACCTTGCCGCCCTCGACCTTCTCCGGCGGCGAGCAGCAGCGCGTCAATATCGCGCGCGGGTTCATCTCCGACCTGCCGATTCTGCTGCTCGACGAGCCGACCGCTTCGCTCGATGCGGCGAATCGCGCAGTGGTGGTCGAGCTGATTGCGGAGAAAAAGACCAAGGGCGTCGCGATGGTCGCGATTGTCCATGACGACGAAATCCGTCATCTGATCGCCGACCGCATCGTCGACGTGACCTCGTTCGCCGCTGCCGCCTGAAGGACCGTTTGAAATGACCGCCAAGCAAGACACCATCATCGGCAACGCCCGGCTGGTCCTCGCCGATCGCGTGATCGAGCAGGGCTGGGTTGCGATATCGGACGGTAGGATCGCGGAGTTCGGCGAGGGCAGGGCGCCTGAGGCCGCCGAGGATGCTGCCGGCGATCTGCTGATGCCCGGGCTGATCGAGCTGCACACCGACCATCTCGAGATGCACTACGTGCCGCGGCCGAAGGTGTTCTGGAATCCGGTCGCGGCCGTGATCTCCTATGACGGGCAGCTCGCGACCTCGGGCATCACCACCGTTTTGGACTCATTGCGGGTCTGGCGCGAGGACGGCGCGGAGGATGCCGACGGCCGCGCCGGCATATTGGCGGCGGCGATCTCGGCCGCGCGCGAGGAGAATCTGCTGCGCGCCGATCACTTCCTGCATCTGCGCTGTGAAGTGCCGATGCCTGATGTCGTCGCCGAGGCCAAGGAGCTAATCGACCGGCCCGACGTGCGGCTGATGTCGCTGATGGATCATACGCCGGGCCAGCGCCAGTTCCGCGACGAGGTCAAGCTGCGCGACTACTACCGCGGCAAGGGCGGCGGCATGACCGACGCCCAGCTCGACGTGCTGTTCGCGCGGCGCTTCGCCTATCAGAAGGAATATGCCGTCGCCAACACCCGCGCGATCGTCGCGCTGGCGCATGAGTACAGGATTCCGCTGGCGAGCCATGACGACACCACGGATGAAAACGTGGTCGACGCCGTCAACGACAAGGTCGCGGTCGCAGAATTCCCGACCACGATGGAAGCGGCGCGCGGGCTGCACGCTGCCGGCATCGACATCCTGATGGGCGCGCCGAACGTGGTGCGCGGCGGCTCACATTCCGGCAACATCGCCGCCGTCGATCTTGCCAATGAGGGCATGCTCGATATCCTGTCGTCGGACTACATCCCCTCCAGCCTGCTGATGGCGGCGCTGCAGCTGCCGCGGCATGTGCCGGCGATCGATCTCGCCTCCGCCGTCCGCACCGTGACCAAGACGCCGGCCGAGGCGGTCGGCCTCACCGATCGCGGCGAGATCGCGGTCGGCCGGCGTGCCGATCTGATCCGCGTCCACGTCGCGCGCGACCTGCCGGTCGTGCGCAGCGTCTGGCGCGAAGGGGGGAGGGTCGCGTGACCGACACGCCGGTCATCGCCGGGCCGCGCACAGCGATCGGTCCTGGCCGGTTGATCCTGGTGGTCGGCCCGAGCGGCGCCGGCAAGGATACGCTGCTGGGGCTCGCGAAGGCGGCCTGCGCAGGTGACCGTGACATCGTGTTTTCCCGCCGCCTGATCACGCGCCAGGCCTCGGCGTCGGAGGACAATGAAGAGGTCGGTGCGGAAGCCTTCCAGCGCGCGATCGCCGCCGGCGACTACGCCATGCATTGGGAAGCGCACGGCCATCGCTATGCGTTGTCGCGGGCGATCAACGACGAAATCCGTGCCGGGCGCACCGTGATCGCGAACGTTTCGCGCATGGTGATCGCGGCAGCGCGCCGCAACTATGCCAACGCGCTCGTAGTGTCGGTCACGGCGCCGCCGGACGTGCTCGCGGCGCGGCTGGCGGCGCGGGCGCGCAGCAGCGACGGTCTGCTCGCGCAGCGGCTGGCGCGCACCGTGGACGAGAGCACATCGACGCCCGATTTCACCATCGTCAATTCCGGCACCGCCGAGTATCACGCGCGACAGCTTGTCCGCATCATCAAGGGCGAACGCTGGGACGGCTAGCAAGAGACGATCAACCACAGAGGAGAACAGCACGAATGTCGGTGATTTCCACGATCGAGCAGCTTGAGGCGATCTACGGCTTCCCGAACGACGCATCGACCGTGAAGGTCGCCGATCACGTGACGCCGCTCTATCGTGTGCTCATCGAGAAGTCGCCATTCGTGTCGCTCGCGACCTCGGGCCCGGAAGGGCTCGATTGCTCGCCGCGCGGCGACCTGCCGGGCTTCGTGCGCATCCATGATGCGAAGACGCTGATGATGCCGGATCGCCGCGGCAACAATCGTTGCGATTCGCTGCGCAACATCGTCCGCGATCCTCGCGTCGGGCTGCTGTTCCTGATCCCGGGCTCGGGCAGCACGCTACGCGTCAACGGCCGCGCCTATGTCACGGCCGAGCCGGAGCTGCTGGCTTCGTTCGAGATGGAGGGCAAGGCACCGCGCACGGTGATCGTGATGAATGTGGATGAAATCTATTTCCAGTGCGCCCGCGCGATCGTGCGCTCCGACCTCTGGAACCCGGACAAGCGGATCGACCCGAAGGTCCTGCCAACGCCCGGTCAGATCCTTGCCGAGATGAGCGAGCACACGGTTGGCGGCGAGAAATACGATCGCGAATGGCCGGAACGCGCGCGGCAGACGATGTGGTGATCCGCGCAGATGGCTGGGGAACGAACTAGGCGCCAGCCCGGTCTTCCCAGTCCTCCCAGGTCACGTCGTCATTGATCTCGAGGTAGCGCGCAACGGCAACGCCGATGGTTGGGAAGAAGTTGTTCTCGCCGAGCTGCGCCAGCAGGCCGAATTTCTTCAGCTTGTCCTTGACGGGGTCCTTGAGCTCGGCGAAGCACAGCTCGATCTTCTGTGCGTGCAACGCCTCGTCGAGCTCGGCGAGAATGTCACCGGCGGTCACGTCGACGCTGGTGACAGGTTCGGCCGCGACCACCAGCCAGCGAACCGGAGTCGGGGATTTCGCCACAGCATCCCGCGCGCGCTCCTTGAAGAACTCGGCATTGGCAAAGAACAGCGGCGCATCCCACCGGAACAGCACCAGCCCGGGGATCTGGCGCGCATCCGGGTATCGCGTGATGTCGTGATAGCCCTTCACGCCAGAGGCGCGGCCCAGCACGGCGGAATGCGGCCGCCAGCCGTCCCACAGGAACTCGACGATGGCGAGCACGATGGCGAGGCCTATTCCGGGAATCACGCCTAGCACGGCCACGCCGACAAAGCAGACCATCGATAGCCAGAACTCCCACTGCTGAATGCGGTAGATCCGCATGAGGTCGCTGATCTCGAACAGGCCGAGCGCGGCCGCGATCACGACGGCGGCCAGCGCGGCGTTGGGCAGGTGCTGGAGCAGGTTCGGCGCCATCAGCAGCAGAAAGGCGATGGCGAGCGCGCCGATGACGCTGGTCAATTGGGTGCGCGCGCCCGCAGCTTCAGCGACGGGCGTGCGTGAGCTGCTGCTGCTGATCGGAAAGCCCTGAAAGAATCCGGCGGCCAGATTGGCAGCGCCGAGCCCCACCATCTCCTGGTTGGGATCGACGCGATCGCCCAATCTTGCCGCGTAGGACCGCGAGAGCACACTGGTGTCGGCGAATGAAACCAGCGCGACGGCGCAAGCGCCGATCAGCACCTGCGCGATATCGCCATAGCCGATCCGGGGAATGGCGAAACCCGGCAGGCCTTGGGGAAGCTGGCCCAGAACCTTCACGCCATAGCGCGCCCCGAGACCGAGCACACCGGTGACGACCGTCGCCGCAACAACGGCAATCAGAATGCTCGGCAACCGCTTGTTGCGCGCGAGCAGCAGGATCGCCGCCAACGTCGCAAGGCCGATCGCGAGCGTGACCCAATTTGTCTCTCCGTCAAGGATCGCGCCGACGATCGCCCAGAGGCTGCGCAGCGGTCCATCACCGTCGATGGAGAACCCGAACAGCTTCGGCAGCTGGCTGATCAGAACGGTCAAGGCGATTCCGTTCATGTAGCCGTAGCGGATCGGCTTGGAGAGAAGCTCGGTCAGGAATCCCAACCGCGCGATGCCGGCTGCGATGCAAATCGTTCCGGAGACGACCGCCATCATGGCGGCCAAGGTTACCGCGCGCATCGGATCGCCGCCCGATAGCGGAGCGACGACGCCAAGGATAACGGCTGCAAGCGCCGAGTCCGGTCCCAGGACGAGGATGCGGCTCGGCCCGAACAAGGCATAGGCGAGGAGCGGGATGATCGTCGCATAAAGTCCGTAGATGCCGGGCAAGCCCGACGCTTCCGCATAGGCGATGCCGACCGGCACCAGCATGGTCGCGAGCACAAGCCCGGCGAAGATGTCGTGTGGAAGCCAAGCCCCCTGATATCGACGGAGGGTGTTGAGACCTGGCAGCCAGCCGGTTAATTGATTCATCGCCGGTCACTCCCAACCCCGTTGCAGCTCGCATGCGCTTGGCGTGAACCGCTCTACCCCTTCGTCTGCTCCTCAAACGCCTTCAGCGACACCGCCGCGATCTCGCGCAGCGTCTCGCGGTTAGCACCCGAGGAGGCCATCACGCACATGCCTGATGTCACCGCGGAGAGATAACGGGCAAGCATGGCCGGATCGGCGTTGTCGCCGAGGTCGCGTTCGGCCTTGGCGCGGACAAAGCGTTCGCGCAACTGGTCCTCGGTGCGGGTGCGGCGCGCCGCCAGTTCGAATGGAACGTTTTCCGAGCCGGTGCCGCAGGCAAGGCCGCCCTGGACCAGCAGACAGCCGGGCGGGTTGGCGGGATCGGTCTGGGCGTCCGCGTGCTCCATCAGAAATCGTTCGGCCACCTTGCGCGCGGTGGAGGCGCCCAGAACCTTTTCCATCCAGGCGTCGCGCTTTTCGGTGTAGCGGTCGAGCGCGGCCTTCAGCAGGCCTTCCTTGCTGCCGAAGGCGGCATAAAGGCTGGGCGGATTGATGCTCATCGCCTCGGTGAGCTGCGCGATCGTGGCGCCTTCGTAACCGTGGCGCCAGAATACGTCCATGGCCCGGTCCAAAGCGGCGTCCGCGTCGAAGGCGCGGGGGCGTCCCATTCCCATTTTTCGTTGCTCCGTAAGCCGGGTGCCGTTTCTGTGACGAATTGTCCCTGGCTTATCCTCTTGTTGCACGTGATGTTTTTCCGCGTCTTCCCACTTCCCCACGGATGAGATAATAAATTCATAGTGCTCGATACATAAGTATCTTGCGAACCGGCGTCCAGCTCCACATTTGTAGCGAACACTACAGATATCTGGAGCGCGTAAATGCCTTCGTCAATCCAAAACCCCCCTTCCGGCCGTTTCCGGCGCATCGTCGGCGGTGTCGTGATCCTTGGTGCCCTCGCGGTGGCCGGTTCGATCGCGACCGGCCATTATTTCCATGCCGCACAGGCGACCGCGTCAGCTGCCGCCCCTGAACCGGCGGTGCCGGTGACCGTCGCCGTGATCCAGCCGCGCCCGACCACCCTGTTCGATGACTTCTCGGGCCGGCTCGAGGCCGTCGATCGCGTCCAGCTCCGGCCGCGGGTGGCGGGCGCAATCCTTTCGACCAACTTCACCGAGGGCGCGCTGGTGAAGTCCGGCGACATCCTGTTCAAGATCGACCCCGCGCCCTACGCGGCCGAGGTCGACCGGGCCCAGGCACAGCTCGAGGCCGCCAAGGCCCGCGTGGTGTTCACCACGAGCGAGGTCGAGCGCGGCGCCCAGCTGGTCGGCAACAACATCGTCACCAAGCGCGATTTCGACCAGCGCGACAACGCCAATCGCGAGGCGATCGCCAACGTCAAGGCTGCCGAAGCCGCGTTGCAGACCGCAAAGCTCAATCTCGACTACACCGAAGTCCGCGCACCGGTCGACGGCCGGGTCGGCAGGATCGAGGTCACGGTCGGCAACCTCGTCGCGGCGGGCACCTCGTCGCCCGTCCTGACCTCGCTGGTCTCGGTCAATCCGATCTATGCGAGCTTCGATGCCGATGAGGAAGTCGTGCTGCGCGCGCTGAACTCGATCGCGGATGCCTCGGGCAAGCGCGGCAACCTCGATCAGATCCCGGTCGAGATGGTCACCTCGGGCGGCCTCAGCGCCAAGGGCCACATTCAGCTCATCGACAACCAGGTCAACGGGCAGAGCGGCACCATCCGCGTCCGCGCCGTGTTCAAGAACGAAGACGGCCGGCTGATCCCGGGACAGTTCGCCCGCGTCCGCATGGGCCAACCCAAGCAGCAGACCTTGGTGCTGATCGACGAGCGCGCGGTCGGTACCGACCAGGACAAGAAATTCGTGATGCTGGTCGGCGACGACAGCCGCGCGGTCTATCGCTCCGTCACGCTTGGCGGCGCGGTCGATGGCCTGCGGATCGTCACCGCCGGCCTGAAATCCGGCGACCGCATCGTCGTCAACGGCCTGCAGCGCGTGCGCCCCGGCGCACTTCTGAAGATGGAAGTCGCCGAAATGGGCGCGCGCGGCATGCAGCAGGCATCTACCGAAACCAACCAGCACGTCGTGCAGCGCTAGGCGCTGCACGCGGGGGCGGAGCCATGAATCTCTCCAAATTCTTCATCGACCGGCCGATCTTCGCCGGCGTGCTATCGATCCTGATCTTCCTGGCCGGCCTGATCTCGCTGGTGGCGATGCCGATCTCGGAATATCCCGATGTGGTGCCGCCGTCGGTCGTGGTGCGCGCGACCTATCCCGGCGCCAATCCGAAGGTGATCGCCGAGACGGTGGCAACGCCGATCGAGGAGCAGATCAACGGCGTCGAGGGCATGCTCTACATGTCGAGCCAAGCGACCACCGACGGCGCGATGACGCTGACGGTGACGTTCCGGCTCGGCACCGACCCCGACAAGGCAACGCAGCTTGTGCAGAACCGCGTGCAGCAGGCCGAGCCGCGCCTGCCGGCCGTGGTGCGCCAGCTCGGCATCATCACCAAGAAGAGCTCGCCCGACCTCACCATGGTCGTGCATCTGCTGTCGCCGAATAACCGCTACGACATGACGTATCTGCGCAACTATGCAGTGCTCAACGTCAAGGACCGGCTGGCGCGGATCGACGGTGTCGGCGACGTCCAGCTCTATGGCGCCGGCGACTATTCTATGCGGGTCTGGGTCGATCCGCAGAAGGCCGCCGAGCATTCGCTGACCGCGAGCGACGTGGTGCGCGCGATCCAGGCCCAGAACGTCGAGGCCGCGGCCGGCGTGGTCGGCTCCTCGCCGAGCGTCAAGGGCCTCGACCTCCAGCTCTCCGTCAATGCCGAGGGCCGGCTGTCGACCGAGGAGCAGTTCGGCGACATCGTGGTGAAGACCGGCTCTAGCGGCGAAGTGGTGCGGCTGCGCGACGTCGCGCGGATCGAGCTCGGCGCCTCCGAATACGGCCTGCGCTCGCTGCTCGACAACAAGCAGGCGGTCGCCATCCCGATCTTCCAGGCCCCGGGCTCCAATGCGCTCGAGATCTCAGACCATGTCCGCGCGACGATGGCCGAGATCAAGAAGAACATGCCGGAAGGCGTGTCGTACCAGATCGTCTACGACCCCACGCAATTCGTGCGCTCCTCGATCGAGGCCGTCATCCACACACTGCTCGAGGCCATCGCGCTCGTCGTGCTGGTCGTGATCCTGTTCCTGCAGACCTGGCGTGCGTCGATCATTCCGCTGATCGCGGTGCCGGTGTCGATCGTCGGCACCTTCGCGGTGATGCATGTGTTCGGCTTCTCGATCAATGCGCTCAGCCTGTTCGGCCTGGTGCTGGCGATCGGCATCGTGGTCGACGACGCCATCGTCGTGGTCGAGAACGTCGAGCGCAACATCGAATCCGGCCTGTCGCCACGCGACGCCACCAACCAGGCGATGCGGGAAGTGTCCGGCCCGATCATCGCGATCGCGCTGGTTCTGATCGCGGTGTTCGTGCCGCTCGCCTTCATCTCCGGTCTCACCGGACAGTTCTACAAGCAGTTCGCGCTGACCATCGCGATCTCGACCGTGATCTCGGCGATCAACTCGCTGACGCTGTCGCCGGCGCTGTCGGCGCTGCTGCTGAAGGGCCATCACGAGCCAAAGGACTGGCTGACCCGGATCATGGAGCGGTCGCTCGGCTGGTTCTTCCGCGGCTTCAACAAGGTTTTCACGAAGTCGTCGGAAAACTACGGCCGCACCGTCACCAAGGTGATCTACGGCAAGGCCGTGGTGATCGGACTCTATGTGCTGCTGATCGGCTTGACCGGCGTGCTGTTCAAGCAGGTGCCGAGCGGCTTCGTGCCGGGCCAGGACAAGCAGTATCTGGTCGGCTTTGCCCGGCTGCCCGACGGCGCCACGCTCGACCGCACCGAGGAAGTGATCCGCAAGATGAGCGACATTGCGCTCACGCAGCCGGGTGTCGAGAGCTCGGTGGCGTTTCCCGGCCTGTCGATCTCCGGCTTCACCAACTCGTCGAACGCCGGCATCGTGTTCTCGACGCTGAAGCCGTTCGAGGAGCGCAAGGATCCGTCGCTCAGCGGTCCGGCGATCGCGATGGCGCTGAACAAGAAATATGCCGGGATCCAGGATGCCTTCATCGCCATGTTCCCGCCGCCGCCGGTCAACGGCCTCGGCACCATCGGCGGCTTCAAGCTGCAGATCGAGGACCGCGCCGGCCTCGGCTACGAGGCGCTGAACGACGCGACCAAGGCGTTCATGGCGGCGATGCAGAAGGCGCCGGAGATCGCCGGCGTGTTCTCGAGCTTCCAGGTCAACGTGCCGCAGCTGTTCGCCGACATCGACCGTACCAAGGCGTTGCAGCTCGGCGTGCCGGTCACGGAGGTCTTCAACACGCTGCAGATCTATCTCGGCTCCTACTACGTCAACGACTTCAACAAATTCGGCCGCACCTATTCGGTCTATGTGCAGGCGGACGCGCCGTTCCGCGCGCGGGCCGACGACATCAGGCAGTTGAAGGTGCGCTCGTCGTCGGGTGACATGGTGCCGCTGTCGGCGCTGTTGAAGGTCCGCCAGAGCGCGGGTCCGGAGCGCGCGATCCGCTACAACGGCTTCCTGTCGTCGGACATCAACGCGGCTGCCGCGCCCGGCTACTCCTCCGGCCAGGCGCAGGAAGCGGCTACCCGGATCGCCGCCGAAACGCTGCCGCCCGGCTTTGCCTTCGAATGGACCGACCTGACCTATCAGGAGTTCATCGCGGGCAATTCCGGACTCTGGGTGTTTCCGCTCGCGATCCTGCTAGTGTTCCTGGTGCTCGCCGCGCTCTATGAGAGCCTGGCGCTGCCACTCTCGATCATCATGATCGTGCCGATGGGCCTCTTGGCGGCGATGTTCGGCGTCTGGCTGTCGAAGGGGGACAACAACGTCTTCACCCAGATCGGCCTGATCGTGCTGGTTGGATTGTCGGCCAAGAATGCCATCCTGATCGTCGAATTCGCGCGCGAACTCGAATTCGCCGGGCGCTCCCCAATCCGCGCCGCGATCGAGGCGAGCCGCTTGAGGCTGCGGCCGATCCTGATGACGTCGATGGCGTTCATCATGGGCGTGCTGCCGCTGGTGCTGTCGACCGGCGCGGGCTCGGAGATGCGGCGCGCGATGGGCGTTGCGGTGTTCTCCGGCATGATCGGCGTCACCGTGTTCGGCCTGTTCCTGACGCCGGTGTTCTATGTGCTGCTGCGCACCGTCACCGGGATGAAGCCGCTGACCCAGCACGGCGAGGCGACCATTCCCGGAAAAGCACACGCGGCATGATGCCGCGTGTGCAGGGCGTTCTCGATCGAAATGGATACCGGTTCGGGTAAAGAAAACGCGTCAAAACAAGAAACGAGAGCTTCGGTTTCGATCTATTCAAAACTGAAGCCCTCGTTGGTGTCAGTTGGCGGGAATCAGGCCGCGATATCCAGCAGCAGGAGTGACGAGCCGCGGACCAGCACCTTGCGGCCTGCGGGCGTCAGTTCAAACGACTCGCCGCGCACGGCGACATAGCCGAGCGTGATCAGGCTTTCGACGGCGAACCGGTTCAGCCGTGAAGGGTTTGCTGCGGGAGCCCGCAACGCTTTCAATGCATCCCACTGATCTGGTCTGAGTTCGAATTCTTCGCTCATCGGTCTAGTCGCTCCAATAGACTTGGGCTGCCAGATACCGGGCGCAGATGAATTTCGTGCGACCATAACGAGTCAGGATTTCGATTTATGTGGAAGCGTCGTCACATCGCCGTGTCATTGGAATACTTCAATTTTTTTCGAATCATTGCGTTGCACAACACATGACATCGTCACAGTGATTAACCGCAAATGATTACATAGGTTAACGCCTGGGGTTAATTGGGTTGTTGGCCGTACCGATTAACCGCGCCGCACACTCGCGCCGCCATCGACCGGCAACGTCACACCGGTGATGAAATTCGCCTCGTCGGAGGCGAGAAACAGCGCAGCGTTGGCGACGTCCCAGCCGGTGCCCATCTTGTGACGCAGCGGCACCTTGCTGTCGCGCTCGGCCTCGACCTCGGCGCGGCTCTTCTTGAATTCGCGCGCGCGTGTGTCCACCGCCATCGGCGTGTTCATCAATCCCGGGAGGATCACGTTGGCGCGAATGCCGTATTGCGCATTCTGGTAGGCGAGCTGCTCGGTGAACGCTATCATCGCCGACTTGGTCGCCTTGTAGGCGACATAGGGATAGGTAGTGATCGCGGCCATCGACGAGATGTTGATGATCGAGCCGCTCTGTTGCTTGCGCATGATCGGGATCACGTGCTTGGCGGCGAGGACGCAGCTCTTCAGATTGATTGCGACGCAGCGGTCGAACGCCTCCTCGGTGATGTCGAGCAGCTCGGCGTCGCCGCCGGAGAGGCTGACGCCGACATTGTTGTGCAGGATATCGACGCTGCCCCAGCGGCCATGCGCATCCGCCACCATCGCCTTGATGTCGGCATTCCTGGTGACGTCCGCCTTGAAGGCGATCGCCGTGCCGCCCTTGGCCGCGATCAGCTCGACGGTCTCCTGCGCCGATGCCAGATTGTGATCGACGCACAGCACCCTGGCGCCTTCGCGGGCGAAGGTCAGGGCGGTGGCGCGGCCGTTGCCGATGCCCTCGCCGGGACTCTGGCCGGCACCGACGACGATGGCGACGCGATTTTGCAGGCGCATGTCACTTCACTCCCGGGATCGGGTACTGCTGCAGTACCTCTCTGTAGCTTGGCTCGTTGTCGATCTGCATGGTGGCGAGCACGCGCACCACGGCGCAGTAGAACGCGATGGTCAGCACCAGATCGGTCATGTGCTCGTCGGACAGCTCTCGCTTGATCTCGGCGAAGGTCGCCTCCGACATCGCCAGCTCGCGCGCCATCTCGCGGGCCCCCTTGAGGATCGCCTTGGCCAGCGGCTCGAGCTGCGACGGCTCGCCCGCGGTCTCGGCGATCAGGCCCTTGATGTCCGCGTCGGTGACACCGAACTCCTTGCCGATCTTCACATGGTGGGTGAACTCGTATTCCGACTTCTCGAGCCAGCCGACCTGAAGGATCGCAAGCTCGCGCAGCCGCGAATCGAGCTTGCTCTTGAAACGGATATAGCCGCCGATGCCGTTGAAGGCGCGCGCCATGTCCGGCGAGTTCACCAGCAGCTTGTGCAAATTGGTGTTGCGCTTGAGCATGTCGCGATACTCGGGAGCGACCTGATCGGCTTCGAGATAGGGCAGGCGGGCCATTGTTGTTGTCCTTGGTTCGGCGGCTTGCGGGTGAGTTGGCTGTCGCGTCAGCCGTAAAGCGCTTTGTGCTCGCTTTCGTAGTTGGCGTAGGAATCCTTCATGCTGGCGCCGTTCAGCAGCATGGTCGCGACCACGGCGTTGTCGGCATCGAACACGGTCGAGCGCACCCACATGCTCTCGGTACGCTTGCTGCCCGAGAGCGCAACAACCTCGCGCTCGACCCAATAGGTCTCGCCCGGGAACAGTGGCCCGCGCAGCAGGCGGATCTCCTGGTCGGCGAACAGTCCGACGGCCGGACCGCGGACCGGCAGCCGGTCCTCGCGCGCGCGGTACTGGAACAGCACGCTCAGCATCTCCATCGGGATGATGGCGCGGCCCCAGGGATTGTGCTCCAGCGAATAATAGTCCGAAGGCTCGGTGATCACCTTGAGCTTGTCGGCCAGCGAGAACGGATAGAGATCGCCCATGTTCTGGTCGAAATCCATCCTGATCGCCTGCCGCGGCGTCTTCATGCCGATCTTGATGTCGGCGAGGATCACGGGATCGGCCAGCGGCCTCAATTCGCCGAGCCGGCGGCTCAGCGCCGTCTCGCTGCCGTCACCGTCGATCGAGGCGGTGCCGCGCAGGATCTCGGTGCCGTCCCGCTTGATCATCCCGATGGTGCAAACGGTCTGGCCCGGCTTCGGCTTCTCGATCTGGGCCTGCACCTCCTCGCCTTCGAACACCGGATTGCGATAGTGCGCCGACAGGCATCCGGTCATGAACCAGGCCCGGCCCCAGATCCGCTCGCACAGTGGAGCGAACTGGCTGAAATGGGTCGGTCCCTCGATCGTGCCGCCGCGGAAGCCGAGCTTCTGCGCGGTTGCATCGTCGTGGATCGAGGCGTGGGAGTCGTAGGTCTGGGCCTGCAGCATCTGCTTCGGGCTGCGCCAGGGACCCACCAACAAACCGCCGTTCTCCACGATTTCCGTCGTGAACGCGGATTCGACTTTGATCATCCTTGGTCTCCTTTTGCGCGCCACCGTTTCAAAGATGCCGGGCTTCGGCAAGGCCTCGCGCGCTCGGCGGAGATATGTGCTGCGGCCATGGAACGGGGCTGTTCATGCATAACAAAATCAGTGCATGCTGATGCATGATCATTCGGAAGATAATGAGACCGGTTCGGACCGGCGTGACCTGATCGGCGGGGAGCCTGAAACTGATGGCGTTGATCGAAGTTGGACTGGACGACAAGTACCGGTTGGATACCAAACGAATTTTCCTCTCCGGTACCCAGGCTCTGGTCCGATTGCCCATGTTGCAGCGCGAACGCGACCGCGCGCATGGGCTGAACACCGCGGGTTTCATCTCCGGTTACCGCGGCTCGCCGCTCGGTATGTATGACCACGCGCTGTGGCGGGCGAAATCCTTCCTCAAGGAGCATGACATCGCTTTCGTTCCCGGCCTCAACGAGGATCTGGCGGCGACCGCGGTGTGGGGTAGCCAGCAGGTCGGCATGTTCCCCGGCGCCAAGGTCGATGGTGTGTTCGGCATCTGGTACGGCAAGGGCCCCGGCGTCGATCGTTCGCTCGATGCGCTCAAGCACGCCAATTCGGCCGGCACCTCGCCGAATGGCGGCGTGATCGCGCTCGCCGGCGACGACCATGGCTGCCAGTCCTCCACTCTGGCGCATCAGAGCGAGCAGGTGTTCGCCTCGGCGCTGATGCCGGTGGTCAATCCGGCGACGCTGCAGGACTATCTCGATCTCGGCATCCTCGGCTTCGCGCTGTCGCGCTATTCCGGTTGCTGGGTCGGCTTCAAGGCGATCTCGGAGACGGTGGAAAGCTCGGCCTCGATCGTCAGCGATCCCGATCGCATCAAGATCATCATGCCCGACGATTTCGAGATGCCGCCGGGCGGGCTGTCGATCCGCTGGCCGGATCCGCCGCTGGAGGCCGAGCGCCGGTTGCATGGGCCCAAGATGGAGGCGGTCGCGGCGTTCGCCCGCGCCAACCGGTTCGATCGCATCGTGCTGGATTCAAAGCCGGCACGGCTCGGCATCATGGCGACCGGCAAGGCCTATCTCGATCTGCGCCAGGCACTCGCCGATCTCGGCATCACCGACGCCGATGCGCAGGCGCTGGGCCTGCGCATCTACAAGGTGGCGCTGACCTGGCCGCTGGAAGCGCGCGGCGCGCGGGACTTCGCCGAAGGCCTGCAGGACGTGCTGGTCGTCGAGGAGAAGCGCGGCTTCATCGAGGACCAGCTGGTTCGCATCCTCTACAACATGGATGCCTCGAAGCGTCCATCGGTAGTCGGCAAGCGTGACGAGAGCGGCGCGCCGTTGCTGCCGAGCGAGGGCGAACTGACGCCGACCATGGTGGCGGCCGCGGTGGTCGCACGGCTGCGCAAGCTCGGCCACCACAGCCCGCTGCTGGAGCAGCGGCTGGCCAAACTCGAGGCGTTCGATCGCCCGGCCGAAGGCACCGGCACGGCGAAGCTGCAGCGTACGCCGTATTTCTGCTCGGGCTGCCCGCACAATTCCTCGACCAAGATTCCCGAGGGCAGCCGCGCCATGGCCGGCATCGGCTGTCACGGCATGGCGCTGTCGGTGCCGAACCGCAACACCCAGACCATCTCGCATATGGGCGCCGAGGGCGTGAGCTGGATCGGGCAGGCGCCGTTCACCAGCGAACAGCACGTGTTCCAGAATCTCGGCGACGGCACCTACACGCATTCCGGCCTGCTGGCGCTGCGCGCGGCGGCTGCGGCCGGCGTCAACATCACCTACAAGATCCTCTACAACGACGCGGTGGCGATGACCGGCGGCCAGCCCGCGGAGGGCGGCTTTACGGTGGCGCAGATCGCGCATCAGGTCTGGGCGGAGGGCACCAAGAAGCTTGCGATCGTCTCCGACGATCCCGACAAATATCCCGCCAATTACTTCCCGTCCGGCGCAACCATCCACCATCGCCGCGAGCTCGATGCCGTGCAGCGCACCTTGCGCGAGATCCAGGGCCTCACCGTCCTGATCTACGACCAGACCTGCGCCGCGGAGAAGCGCCGCCGCCGCAAGCGCGGGCTGTTTCCCGATCCGGCCAAGCGCGTCTTCATCAACGAGCGCGTCTGCGAAGGCTGCGGCGACTGCTCGGTGGCGTCGAACTGCGTCTCGGTGCAGCCGCTGGAGACGGAGCTCGGCCGCAAGCGCCGCATCGACCAGTCGAACTGCAACAAGGATTTCTCCTGCATCGAGGGCTTCTGCCCGAGCTTCGTGATGGTGCAGGATCCCAAGCTGCGCAAGGCCGACCGCACCGCCGCCGATCCCAAGGCGCTGTTCGCGGATTTGCCGACGCCGTCCGCGGCTGCGCTCAGCAATCCCTACAACATCCTGATCACGGGCATCGGCGGCACCGGCGTCATCACCATCGGCGCGCTGCTCGGCATGGCCGCGCATGTCGAGGGGCTCGCCTGCTCGACGCTCGACTTCACCGGCCTGTCGCAGAAGAACGGCGCGGTCATGAGCCACGTCCGGCTCGCACCCTCGTCCGACATGCTGACCACGGTCCGCATCGCGCCCGGCAATGCCAATCTGATCCTCGGCTGCGACCTCGTCGTCGCCACCAGCGTGCCGGCGCTGAGCCGCGCCGAGCGCGGCGTCACGCGCGCCGTCGTCAACGCCGACCTGCTGCCGACCGCGAGTTTCGTGATCGATCCGGACATCGACTTTGAAGCCAGTTCGATGCGCGATGCGCTGAACGGCGCGGTACGGCCCGACGATCTCGACATCCTCGATGCCACCGGGCTTGCCACCGCGCTGATGGGCGACAGCATCGCGACCAACGCCTTCATGCTCGGCTTCGCATTCCAGCGCGGCGCGATCCCGCTGTCGCTCGAGGCCATCCTGAAGGCGATCGAGCTCAACGGCGCCGCGATCGAGATGAACAAGACCGCATTCTCGTGGGGCCGGCTCGCCGCGCATGATCTGCAGCGCGTGGTCAGCGCCGCGCGCTTCAAGAACGCAGGCACCGCACCCGCCAAGAAGACGCTGGACGAAGCGATCGCGTTCCGCGCCAAGTTCCTTACCGACTATCAGGACGCGGCCTACGCCAAGCGCTATCTCGACGACGTCGCGCGCGTCCGCGCAGCCGAAGCCGCGGCAGCGCCGGGCTCGCAGGACCTGACCGAGGCCTTCGCCAAGGGCCTGTTCAAGCTGATGGCCTACAAGGACGAGTACGAGGTCGCGCGGCTCTATTCCGACGGCGAGTTCAGCAAGGCGCTGAGAGAGCAGTTCGAGGGCAATTCCGGCCTGAAGGTGCTGCTGGCGCCGCCGCTGCTGGCGCAGCGCGATCCCGTCACCGGTCGCTTGCAGAAGCGCGAGTTCGGGCCGTGGATCTTCAAGGCGTTCGGCCTGCTGGCGGGGTTGAAGGGCCTGCGCGGCACCGCGTTCGACATTTTCGGCTATACCGCCGAGCGCAAGATGGAGCGCGCGCTGCCGGTGGAGTATTCATCGATGGTCCTGCGTCACCTCGACGGCAAGAAGCCGCTCGATTTGCCGCGGCTGGTGGCGCTGGCGAAGGCAGCGGACCTCGTGCGCGGCTACGGCCACATCAAGGAAGGCAATGTCGCGCGCTTCCGCACCGAATGCGCGCGGCTGGAGCGTGCGATCGGCCAGCCGCTGGCGCAGGCGGCGGAGTAGGGCAGAGGGGTTTCGAGCGACGCCGCTACCGGTTGGCGTGAACGGGGCCGCGGAACTTTCCTCGGCGGCCCTGGTTGACCGATAACCCGCCCGCAACCAGCGGCTGGATTTGCGCGGCCGGGCTCCTACATGATGGCTGTTCCGTTCGAGTAGTTTCAGGAGGCCCTTTTGACGGTCCTGAAAAGCGTTTTTGTTGCAAGTGTTTGTACCGCGTGCCTGGCTTGGGGCGGCGCGGCGATGGCCGACGACTACCGCCCGGGCGAATTCCTCAGCCTCGATCTCTCCCGCGCCGTGCTTTCCCCGAGGCCGCTGGGCCCGCCGGCGCAGTTCGAGCCGGTTCCGGTCGAGGCGAAGGGCGACCATGGCCCCGATCAGCATGCGAATGTCGAGCCGCAGATTGAGGAGCCGAAAGTCGCGCCGAAGAAGCCCGTCCGCACGACCCGGGTAACGCCACAACCTGAGAAGAAGCGCGCGACCGCACACGTGCATGCTCGCGCCAAGCTCGCCCGTCGGCACTCGAACCCGCTCAACGCCGAAGCCCGCGACACAAGGATCCAGACCTGGCCCTGCCGCACCGGCGGCATCTGTAACTGGCAGCGGTGAGATCCTCAGGATGACGGGCTTGGCGTTTGAGCGCTCCAGCCGAACAACACGTTCCGATCTCAATCTCCCCCGAGTCACACCGCCGTCGCAAAACCGTCGGCGCAGAGTCAAGAAACCGTAAGGGCGGAGTCAAACGGCGCAGGCAAAACCTTCGTTGCGATTCGACGAAGGTTATTCGATGCCGACAGCGATCTCCGCGAAGGGGCGAGGCCTCACAAGGCGTCAGCTTCTGGTGCGCTCGGCGTCGACGGCCGCGCTGGCAGGACTGGGCGCGCTGGCAAGGCCCTATTTGAGCCGCGCCGCGGACCGGCCCGCGATCGCGGGCATCCAGTCCGGCGACGTTGCCAGCGATTCCGCCGTCATCTGGGCCCGGGCCGATCGCGCCGCGCGGATGCAGATCGAATGCGCAGCGGTCGAGAGCTTTGCTACTATCCTGCGCAGCGTGACCGCCGACGCGCTGGCCGAGCGCGACTTCACCGCAAAGCTGCTGCTCGACGACCTGCCGCCGGGCCAGGACCTGTTCTATCGCGTCCGCTTCGAGGATCGCGACGGCATCGCCGGCAAAAGCCGGGTCGGGCATTTCCGCACCGCGCCGGCCGACCGCCGCTCGGTCTCGTTCGTCTGGTCGGGCGACGTGGTGGGGCAGGGCTGGGGCATCGACCCCGCGCGCGGCGGCCTGCGCAGCTACCGCACCATGCTGAACGAGCGCCCCGATTTCTTCATCCATTCCGGCGATCACGTCTATGCGGATTGCACGGTGCCGGCGGAACAGGCGCTGCCGAACGGCGAGGTCTGGCGCAACATCGTCACGGAGGAGAAATCCGTCGTCGCGCACAGCCTCAAAGAGTTTCGCGGCAACTACAAATACAACTGGCTCGACGAGAATTTCCGCGCCTTCCACGCCGAGGTCCCGATGTTCGCGCAGTGGGACGATCACGAGGTGGCCGACGACTGGTCGCCGATCGGCACTGCTGACGCGACCGGCTATGATACGGACGGCACCTCGCGCCTGGTGGCGCGGGCGCGCCGTGCCTTCCATGAATTCATGCCGATGCGGTTGATGCCGGAGCGCGACGGCCGGGTCTATCGCAAGATCGCCTACGGGCCGCTGCTCGACATCTTCCTCATCGATATGCGCTCGTACCGCGATTCCAGCTGGAACAAGCAGGGCAATCCCGACCAGGCGTTCATCCTCGGTGAGAGCCAGCTTGCCTGGCTGAAGCGGGAGCTGGTGGCCTCGGATGCTGTCTGGAAGGTGATCGCCGCCGATCTGCCGATCGGCCTCGTCAGCCTCGATGCGGTCGCGCTCGGCGACGGGCCGCCCGAGCGGCGCGAGCACGAGATCGCCGACCTGCTGTGCTTCATGAAGCGCGCCGGCGTCCGCAACACGGTGTGGCTCACGGCGGATATGCACTACACCGCGGCGCATCATTATGATCCGAACCGCGCCGTGTTCCAGGAGTTCGAGCCGTTCTGGGAATTCGTCACCGGCCCGCTGCACGCCGGCACCTGGTCGCCGGGCGAGCTGGACAATACCTTTGGCCCGAAGGCGATGTACCAGAAGGGCTGCACGGCCGAGCAGGGCGACAATCTCGCGCCGTGCTTCGGCCTGCAATTCTTTGGCCGCGTCGATATCGACGGCAGGACCGGCGTGATGAAAGTGACGCTGAAAGACGTCGACAACCATGATCTCTGGTCGGTCGACATCGAGCCGCGGCCGGATGCGCGGCCCGGCCAGATCATGGCGGAACATATTTAGGCTCGCATAGGCCGTCGCGACATCTTGATTGCGGGCGCCTTGCGCAACGTGGCGGTTTGCGGGCAGACTGTGCGCCGGCAGTTCTGCCAATTTCATTCCTTACAGACCATTTGCTGGCGTGACGTCGTCGATGACATCGGCGTCCCACGCGTCAGGAGCTATCCATGGACAATCTGCAGACACAGGGCATCAGCCTGCCGCAGCTCGGGCTCGGCACCTTCCGCATGCAGGGCGATGCCTGCCGCGCGGCGGTCGAGAGCGCGCTCGGGCTCGGTTATCGGCATATCGACACCGCCGAGATGTACGGCAATGAGGAGGCGATCGGGGCCGCTATCGCGGACGCCAAGATCGCGCGCAAGGACCTGCATGTGACCACCAAGGTCTGGCACGAGAACCTCGCTCCGGATGCGATCCGGAAAGCGTTCGACGCGAGCCTGAACAAGCTGCGGCTCGATCACGTCGACCTCTATCTGGTGCACTGGCCGTCGCGGAACATGAAGTTGCCGGCCGTGTTCGAGACGCTGATGAAGCTGAAGGAGGAAGGCCGTACCCGCGCGATCGGTGTCGCCAATTTTACTACCGCGCTGCTCAAGACCGTGGTCGAGGACATCAAGGCGCCGATCGCCTGTAACCAGATCGAATACCACGCGATGCTGGACCAGACGGCGGTGCGGAAATATCTCGCGGCAAAATCGATCCCGCTGGTGGCCTATTGCCCGCTGGCGCAGGGCCGTTTCGCGACCGACGAGACGCTGGCGAAAATCGGCAGCAAGCATAATGCAACGGCAGCGCAGGTGGCGCTGAAATGGCTGCTCGACCAGGACGGCGTTGCGGCGATTCCGAAAGCCTCGCGCGCCGAGAGCCAAAAGGCCAATCTCGATGCGCTCAAGGTCAGGCTGGACGATGACGACCGCACGGCGATCGCCGCACTGCGCAAGGACATGCGCTGCGTCAATCCGGGCTTTGCTCCGGCGTGGGACTAAATCCCGGGAGCACCTGATCAGGACGAAGAACGAGAAAATGGCTCCGCGAGGAGCCATTTTCCGTTGTGTCGGTCTTTCGTGTCTGCCGACGGTTAATAACGATCGCGCCTGATGACCACTGCGCGGTCATGGTCGTGATGCCAGCCGCGATGCCAGCCATGGTCATGGCGCATCTCGGCGCGCGCGCCCCAGCCATGGTCCCAGTGGTGATGGCCGCGCTTGATCACGACGGTCTCGGCGCTCGCGATCGATGGAACGGCTATCGCAAGCGCACCAATCGCCGCAACAACAAAACCAATCTTTTTCATTTCATCCTCCTCAAATGATGCGAGGAGAAAACCGTGCAGATATCGGAACGTTCCTCAGGAACCGGTGGAGTTTTCTGAACGCTTGTTCAGCAACTGCCGCAGCGCAACGCACGAGTGCGTTCGCTGGGCGACTGAGCAATGAGCGTTATCGCCTCTTTCGGCGGCCTTGCTTAACCACTGCGTCCGACGCATCATCGCGCCACAAAAATCAATGTTCGGGGGGACGTTGTGAGCAAATTTTCACGCCGGGATTTTTTGAAGGGTACGGGATCGGCCGCTGCTGCCGCCATCGCGGGGCCGGCCGCTGCGGCGATGGGACCGGACGACAAGTTCGACCTCGTAATCAGGAACGGCGACGTGATCGATCCCAGCCAGTCGCTGCGCGGCAGGCGCGACATCGGCATTCGCTGGGGCCTGATCGAAGCGATCGAGGACGAGATCCCGGCCGCGCGCGCCGTCAAGACCATCGACGCGTCGGGCAAGCTCGTGATGCCGGGCCTCGTCGATCTGCACTGCCACGTCTACCCGTACGGCTCGGCGATCGGGATTCCCGCCGACGAGCTGGTGCAATTCCAGGGCACCACGACCGTCGTCTCGGCCGGCGATGCCGGCGTCAACAATCTCGCGGCGCTGCGGCGCTTCATCGTGGCGCAGTCGCGGACGCGGATCTACGCCTTCCTCCATATCGCCAATAACGGCCTGTCGGCCTTCCCGGTGGCCGAGCTCTACAACATTGACAACGCCCAGGTCGAAGCCTGCGCCATGGCGCTGGCTGAAAACCCTGACTTCCTGATCGGGGTCAAGGTGCGGATGTCGGAGAACGTCATCTTCAAGCACGGCATCGAGCCGCTGAAGCGTGGCATCCAGGCCTGCGAGATGTGCGGCTGGCCGGCTCGGATGATGGTGCATATCGGCGGCGTCGAGACCAGGGAGTTGATGTCCGGCATCCTCGATCTGCTGCGGCCGGGCGATATCCTCACCCACGCCTATTCCGGCGCGCCGAACATGTCTGGTGCCTTCACCAACATCGTGCAGGACGGCAAGCTGCTGCCGGCGGCGCTCGCGGCCAAGCAGCGCGGCGTGCTGTTCGATGTCGGCCACGGCGGCGGCAGCTTCGATTTCACGGTGGCCGAGATCGCGATCCCTGCCGGCTGCACCCCCGACACGATCTCCTCCGACATCCACGTCTTCTCCGGCAACTCGCCCGGCATCCCGTTCCTGCCGAACGTGATGAGCAAGTTCCTGGCGATGGGCTCCTCGCTGGATCAGGTGGTGGCGATGGCGACCTCGGTGCCGGCGCGGATCATCAACCGCACCCCGAAAATCGGCACCTTGCAGCGCGGCGCGCCCGGCGATGTCGCGATCATGGACCTGATCGAAGGACCGGTCACCTTCGTCGACACCCGCAACAACAAGCGCGACGGCAATCTGCTGCTGAAGCCGGTGCAGACCGTGGTCAACGGCGTGCCGTTCGGCCGGCCCTATCAGGCGCCGTTTTCGGTACGATAAGTGGCAGGCCCCGCCGGTTTCCTGTCATTGATCCGCGTCAAGGACAGGAAATCCCGCTCGTCGATGATGAGCAATCAAAAGGGGCATGTCGTGACCGGAAATAGTTCCTCCATAGACCGATCGGCACGTTCGTCCGGGCCTGGCGTTGAGTCGTTTTCCGAAAGCGATTTCCTGCGGCAACTGGGCGAGGCCATGCGCGGGGCGCGGGCGAATATCGGCATGACGCGTCGCGAACTGGCCCGCCGATCCGGCGTGTCGCAGCGCTACATTGCTCTCATAGAGGCAGGCAAAGGCAACGTCTCGATCGTGCTGCTGCTGCGCATTCTGAATGCGTTCCGCAGCGACGCCCCCAAGGCGGCCTGACAAGCAAGGGGATGATCACGTCGATGGGTGAACTCGTTCTCGCTGCCAAGGTCAGCCACGTACCATCCCTGATGCTGTCGGAACGTTCGGATCACCCGCTGCATGACGCGAGGGCCGGCGCGGTCGCGGCATTGCACGAACTCGGCCGCCGCGCCAGGGACCGCGATGTATCCACCTTCGTGGTGTTCGATACCCATTGGCTGTCCAATTTCGGCTACCACGTCAACGCCAATGCCCGGCATCGCGGCTCGTTCACGAGCCACGAGGCGCCGCAGATGATCAAGGACCTGCGCTACGACTGGCCGGGGAATACTGCGCTTGGAGAGGCGATTGCACGCGAAGCGGCGGGCGATGGGCTCAATGTGATGGCGCACCGGGTCGAAAGCCTCGGTCTTGAATACGGCACCATCGTCCCGATGCACTACCTGAACCAGGATGGCCGGGCCAAGGTCGTCTCCGTCGCATCGCCGCTGTTCACGTCGATCGAGGAGAGCAGGCTGCTCGGCGAAGCGACCCGCCGTGCGGTTGCGCTGTCCGGCGAGCGGGTCGCGCTGCTCGCCAGCGGATCGCTGTCGCATCGGCTGTTGCCGAACAAGCAGCTCGGGCCCGAAGCCTGGACGTCAATCGCCAGCGAATTCAACCGGCAGGTCGATTTGCGCGTTCTCGAGCTGTGGCAGCAGCGCCGTTACCGGGAGTTCCTCGACATGCTTCCGGATTACGCCACAAGGTGCAACGGCGAGGGCGGAATGGCCGATACCATCATGCTGTTTGCCGCGCTGGGCTGGTACGATTTCCGCGGCGCCGCCGAGCAACTCTGCGACTACTTCCCGTCGAGCGGCAGCGGACAGGTGCATGTGGAGTTTCACCTGGCCGCGTGAGGCGGCGAATGTGGCCTGCTAAAGCGCGATGAGATCTGGTTGCATCGTCATCGGGCTTTTTGCTTTGGCATGATCTTCGGAAAACCGCTTCGCACTTTTTCGGAGCATGCTCTAGCCGCGCTTCTCCACATTGCTGCTGCGTGCGGGCACGCCGAACTCCTTGCGGCACACCTCGGCCAGCACGGCGACGCCCTCCCGGATCTGCTCGTGCGAGGGGCTGGCGAAGCAGAGGCGGAGCCGGCTGGTGGAATGCGCCTTGCTGGTCGACCATTCCGGTCCCGGATTGATCGAGACGCCGGCGGCAAGTGCCGCCTGATAGAGCTTCATGGTGTCGACATTGTCGGGCAGCTTGACCCAGAGGAAGATGCCGCCCTTCGGGGCCTCGAATTCGGCCGACGTGCCGAACTGCTCGTTCAGCGCCTCCATCAGCGTGTCGAGCTTGGCGCGCAGTCCGCGCGTCAGTTTGGGCACATGGGTCGCGAAATGCGGCGTGCAATATTCCGACAGCACCATCTGCTCCAGCGCGCCGGAGCCGGCATCGGTCTTCATCGGCAGCATCCGCGACATGATCTCCCAGGGCGCGACGATGAAGCCGACCCGCAGCGCCGGCGCGATCGACTTCGAGAACGAGCCGATATGGATCACGCCGCCATGCTTGCTCATGGCATAGATCGCGGGCGGCCGCTCACCGTTCCAGATCAGATCGGCATAGCAATCGTCCTCGAAGATCGGGACGCCGTATTCCTTGGACAACTTCAGCATCTCGGCGCGGCGGCTCTCGGGGAGGATCGAGCCGGTCGGGTTCTGCACCGTCGGGATGGTGTAGATGTATTTCGGCGTGATACCGCGCCGCCTGTGGTCGGCGAGCGCTGCTGCCAGCGCATCGATCCGGATGCCATCGCCGTCGAGAGGGATGCCGACCGCATTGACGCCGAGCCGGGTCAGCCGGTTCAGCGAGCCCTGGTAGGTCTCCTGCTCGATCAGCACGGTGTCGCCCTTGGCGAGCAGCGTCTGATTGACCAGGTCGAGCGCCTGCAGCGAGCCGGAGACGATCATGATCTCCTCCGGCGTGCAGGCGATGCCGGCATCGCGCTTCAGCTTCTCGGTGAGGAACTGGCGGAGCGGCAGATAGCCCTGCGGCCCGTGCGCGAGGTTATAGGTCGCCAGATTCCTGCCCTCGCGCTTCAGCACGGCATTGACCGCTTCCAGCAACCCGTCGACCGGGACCTGATCGGGGTCGTTGTTGCCGCCGACGAAGGAGTATTTGGCAAGCCCGGTCCATCGCGCAGCCGGCGCAGGCAGGCCGGCCGGAAGCAGCGGTGCAAAGTCGAACTGGGCTGAGGTGGACATGGACGTTTCGCTCCGTGTTGTTGTCGTTGAGAAGGTCCGCGGGAAGCGGCCTCCTGTGAAGTCAGTTCTTGCCGGTCAGCCTGATCGGCCGACCCTGGCTGATGAAGGCGTAGTGCCCGGCGCCGACGCTGCCGACCATCAATGCCTCGACCGCCGGTTCCGCGATCTCGCCGGCGGCCGCCCAATCCACCACGAAATTCGCGCCGGTGCCGCCGCGGGTATCTGACGTGGCGATCGCGACCTCGATGGTCGCAAACGGTTTTAGCGCGACCGGCGATTTGAGGTAGCTCTCCACCATCCTGCCTGCCGTGTCGAAATAGGCAATCCGCTTCAGCACCAGCGGCTTCGTCTCGGAGGCGTTGTGCACGCTGAGCGTCGCCGAGAAATCGGCCCTGAGCTTGCCCTGGCTCATCGACACGCTGGAATACACCGGCACGTAGAATGCACCGGATGCGGTGAGGCCTTCCGACGGCACCGCGGTCAGCGAGTTCGCGAAATTTTGTTCAATACTTGCCGAGGATTGTGCTAGCGCCTCCGTCATGCGCACGGTGAGCAGGCAGAGCAGAACTGCCAGAAAAATGCCGCCTGCGCGGATGTGACACATTGCTCGGTTGATCCTCACGCCCGGCCCTCTAGGTTGCGGCAACAGGAAGTCTTGGACGCATGCATGAACTGATTCCCGATATCACGCTCTGTATCCTGTTTGCCTGGGGGATTGGGCTATTGGCCCATTTCTCCCGGCAACCGCTGATACTGGCCTACCTTATCGCCGGCTTTTTCATTGGTCCATTCGGCATGGGCTGGGTCAAGTCCCAGGAATCGATCAGCGTCATCTCCGAGCTCGGCTTGATCTTCATGCTGTTCATGATCGGGCTGGAAATCGACCTCAAGAAGATCATCCGTGCCGGCAAGGTGATCCTGTTCGCCGGCGCCGGCGAACTGATCGGCGGCTGCCTGATCGGCGCGGCGTTCTTTGCCGGGATCGGGCTTGCGATCGGCGGCGGCAAGTTCGATGCGGTCTATCTCTGCGTCGCCTGCGCGCTGTCCTCGACCGTCATCATCGTCAAGGTGCTCTACGAGAAGCGCGAGCTGGATACGCTGCCGGGCCGCATCACGCTCGGCGTGCTGGTGCTGCAGGACATCTTTGCGATCCTGTTCCTGGCGGTGCAGCCGAGCCTCGACAATCTGCAAATCAGCGTCGTGCTGCTGTCGATCGCCCGCGTTGCGGTGCTGGTCGCAACGGCGCTGGTGCTCAGCCGCTACGTGCTGCCGCGGCTGTTCCACCAGATCGCGCGCCGGCCCGAGCTCGTGCTGCTCGGTGCGCTCGCCTGGTGCTTCCTGATCGGCGAGATCGCCGAGCGGCTGCATCTGTCGCGCGAGATGGGCTCGCTGGTCGCCGGCGTCTCGATCTCGACCTTTCCCTACGCGCTCGACGTCACCGCCAAGGTCACGACGCTGCGGGATTTCTTCATCACGCTGTTCTTCGTCGCGCTCGGCATGACGATCCCGATCCCGGGCTTGCAGGTGATCTGGCTCGCGCTTGTGATCGCGGCCTTCACGGTGATGAGCCGCCTGGTCACGACATTCACGCCGCTCTATCTGATGAAGCAGGGGCTGCGCGCCAGCCTGCTGCCGGCGATCAATCTGGCGCAGATCTCCGAGTTCTCGCTGGTGGTGATCCAGACCGGCGTCGCCGCCAACCATATCAGCGCCGAAACCGCGAACGCGGCCTCTTTCGCCTTCGTGGTGCTGGCGGTGCTTTCGACCTTCGCGATGGGCCGCAGCGACCAGATCGTGCGCGGCCTGATCGGCCCGTTGAAGCGGATCGGGCTGCGCGACCTCGACCAGGAGGGTGAAGGCCGCGGCGAGGCCGCCCAGGAGGGCGGGCATGGCGAGATCCGCCGCATCGTCATCCTCGGCTTTTTCCGTGCCGCAAGTGCGTTGATCAGCCAGATCGAGCGGCAGAACCAGTCGCTGCTCGAGCAGATCAGCGTCATCGATTTCAACCCGCTGGTGTTCCGCACGCTGACCGACCGCGGCATGCACGTGATCTATGGCGACATCAGCAATGTCGATACGCTGGTGCATGCCGGCATCGGCAAGGCCGAGATCATCATCCTGAGCGTGCCGGATTTCCTGCTGGTCGGCGCCGACAATGAGAAGCTGGTGCGCCACGTCCGCGCCCTCAATCCGACCGCGAAGGTCGTCGCCACCGCGGACCTCCTGAGCGGCGTCGACGACCTCTATGCGGCCGGCGCCGACTATGTCACGGTGACCCGGCTCAGCGACGCCGGCGAGCTCTATTCGGTGATCGAGGCCGCCGACGCCGGTCTGCTCGACGACAAGCGCGCCGAGCTGGACGCCCGGCTCAGCGACCGGCGCGAGGTGCTGCCGTAGGGGACCCTGCTTGTCACCCGCTGGTATGCCTGCCGGACGCATAGCGGGTTGCATAATGATACTGGCGCTGACATCGGAACCCGGCTAATCCACTGCCTGCATAAAGCGAGATGTCAGGACAATGGCCGATACGATCCAGGAAGTGCTGCAAGCCTTTGCGAAGGGTGAACTCGTCGTCGTCACCGACGATGACGATCGGGAAGGCGAGGGCGATTTGATCGTCGCGGCGTCGTTCTGCACGGCGGAAAAGATGGCCTTCATCATCCGTCACACCTCCGGCATCGTGTGCGCGCCGATCACCACCGAGGACGCCCGCCGGCTGCGGCTCGATCCGATGGTGGCGCACAACGAGTCCAACCACACCACGGCCTTCACCGTCTCGATCGACTACAAGCCCGATGGCGGCACCGGCATCTCGGCCGACGAACGCGCCTCCTGCTGCCGCGCGCTCGCCAATCCCAATGCCGGCGCCAACGATTTCGCGCGGCCCGGCCACATCTTCCCGCTGATCGCGCGCGATGGCGGCGTGTTGCTGCGCTCCGGTCACACCGAAGCGGCGGTCGATCTGTGCCGGCTCTCGGGCCTGCCGCCGGTCGGCGTCATCAGCGAGCTGATGAACGACGATGGAACCGTGATGAAGGGCGAGCAGGTCGCGAAATTCGCCGCTGCCCACAAGCTCAAGCATGTCACGATCGCGGACATGATCGCCTATCGCCAGGCGCGCGAGAAGCTGATCGAGCGGGTCGCGACCTTCACCACCGAAAGCCCGATCGGCCCGCTGCAAGGCTATGCCTATCGCTCGCCGTTCGACGAGATCATGCACGCCGCCTTCGTCTACAACGGCATCGGCGACGGCCGGGACGTGCTGACCCGGCTGCACAAGCCCAATATCGTGACCGACCTCTTCACCGGTCCGGCACGGATGGAAGCCGTGCTGCGGCACTTCAAGGATGCCGGCCGCGGCGTGCTGGTCTATCTGCGCGACGGTGCAGCCGGAGTTCCGGTGCAGCCGGTGAGCGAGCAGAAATCGGCGGAGGCCGATCGCAACAAGCAATGGCGCGAGGTCGGCGTCGGCGCGCAGATCCTGCGCGATCTCGGCATCACCTCGATCCGGCACCTGACCTCGTCGGTGCACGACTACAAGGGTCTGTCCGGTTTCGGCATCGAGATCGTGTCGAACGAGAGGCTGGAGTGCTAGCACCCGTCATTCCCGGGCTCGCGAAGCGAGAACCACAGGGGCGGGATTGCGCCCCGGGGAATCTCGAGATTCCGGGTTCGATGCCATGCATCGCCCCGGAAGGACGGTGAGAGGATCACCAATTGCGCTTCGCAGCATAGCGCTTTAATTTATCCGCCAATTTCCGAGTGACGATGCGAAAGGATGTTTCATGAGCGTGCGCCCCCAGGCCAAGGACAAGCCGGCTGCCGCCAGCTTCCAGTGGGATGATCCGTTCCTGCTCGACGACCAGCTCACCGAAGACGAGCGCCTGATCCGCGACACCGCGCGGGCCTATGCGCAGGACAAGCTGTTGCCGCGGGTCACCAAGGCCTATCTGGAAGAAAAGACCGACCGCGAGATCTTCAACGAGATGGGCGAGCTCGGCCTGATCGGCGTGACGCTGCCCGAGGAATATGGCTGCGCCAATGCGAGCTACGTGGCCTATGGCCTGGTGGCGCGCGAGATCGAGCGCGTCGATAGCGGCTATCGCTCGATGAACTCGGTGCAGTCGTCGCTGGTGATGTATCCGATCTACGCCTATGGCGACGAAAACCAGCGCAAGAAATATCTCCCGAAGCTTGCGACCGGGGAATGGGTCGGCTGCTTCGGCCTGACCGAGCCGGACGCCGGTTCCGATCCCGGCGGCATGAAGACCCGCGCCGAGAAGGTCGCCGACGGCTACAAGCTGAACGGCGCCAAGATGTGGATTTCGAATGCGCCGATCGCCGACGTGTTCGTGGTGTGGGCCAAGTCGGCCGCCCATGACAACCAGATCCGCGGCTTCATCCTCGAGAAGGGCATGAAGGGCCTGTCGGCGCCGAAGGTCGGCGGCAAGCTCAGCTTGCGCGCCTCGATCACCGGCGAGATCGTGCTCGACAACGTGGTGGTGCCGGAAAGCGCCCTGCTGCCCAACGTCTCCGGCCTCAAGGGTCCGTTCGGCTGCCTCAACCGCGCCCGCTACGGCATCTCCTGGGGTGCGCTCGGCGCCGCCGAGGACTGCATGCACCGCGCGCGGCAATACACGCTCGACCGCAAGCAGTTCAACCGGCCGCTCGCCGCGACCCAGCTGGTGCAGAAGAAGCTCGCCGACATGGAGACCGAGATCGCGCTCGGCCTGCAGGCCTCGTTGCGCGTCGGCCGCCTGATGGACGAGGGCAAGATGGCGCCCGAGATGATCTCGATCGTCAAGCGCAACAATTGCGGCAAGTCGCTCGACATCGCCCGCATGGCTCGCGACATGCACGGCGGCAACGGCATCCAGATCGAGTATCACGTGATGCGCCACGCCGCGAATCTCGAGACGGTCAACACCTATGAGGGCACGCACGACGTCCACGCGCTGATCCTCGGCCGCGCCATCACCGGCATCCAGGCGTTCTCGTAAGGGACGCCATCCCCGACAGCGTAGGATGGGTAGAGCGAAGCGAAACCCATCTTACTGCCCACCATGCGGCTGGCATGATGGGTTTCGCTGCGCTCTACCCATCCTGCAAGATCGCATTCGGGGCACCTCCCATGGCCGACAACGACGACGTCCCGTTCAACCGCGAATTTCCGCTGCAGCCCGGTGTGGTCGAACAGGTCCGCCCCGGCGTGCGCCGCGTGCTCTGCAACAATCCAAGCCCGTTCACCTTTACCGGCACGGTCAGCTACATCGTCGGTGAGGGCAAGGTCGCGATCATCGATCCCGGTCCCGACGATGCGGCGCATGCCAAGGCGCTGCTCGATGCGGTCAGGGGCGAGACCGTGACCCACATCCTGGTCACACATACCCATCGCGACCACTCGCCGAACACGCCGCGGATCAAGGCCGCGACTGGTGCGCCCGTCTATGCCGAGGGGCCGCACCGCGCCTCGCGCCCGCGCTTCGAGAGCGAGAAGCACAATCCGGAATCCGGCGCCGACCGCGATTTCCGGCCCGACATCGAGGTCAAGCACGGCGACGTCATCGAGGGTGCGGGCTTCGCGCTGGAGGCGGTGGCAACCCCCGGCCACACCGCCAATCACCTGGCGTTCGCCTGGGCCGAGCGCAGCATCAATTTCGTCGGCGACCATGTGATGGGCTGGTCGACCTCGATCGTGGCGCCGCCCGACGGCTCGATGATCGATTACATGGCCTCGCTGGAGCGGCTGGAGCAGCGTCCCGAGCAGCTCTATCTCTCCGGCCATGGTCCGGAGATTCCGGAAGGCACGCGCTTTGTCCGCTTCCTGGCGCGGCATCGCCGCGCGCGCGAGGCGTCGATCCTGCATCGCCTGGCCAAGGGCGAGGCCGACATCCCGACCATGGTGCGAGCGATTTATATCGGGCTCGATCCGCGCCTCGCCAATGCCGCCGGCTATTCGGTGCTGGCGCATCTGGAGGACTTGGTCGCGCGCGGTGTCGTGGCGACGGATGGCGATCCCGTAATCGGCGGCACGTACCGGATGGCCTGACTCGTCATTCCGGGGCGTACGAAGCACGAGCCCGGAATCCATCAGACCGCAGGCTGTGTCGTGAAATGGATTCCGGGTTCATCGCTGCGCGATGTCCTGGAATGACGGGTGAATTATTTCTTCACCGACTTCGCCGGCGGCGCCTTGGGCGCGACCGGGGCTGCCTTCTTGGCGGGCTTCGAATTGTCGTTCTCGGCGGCGGCGTTGAGGTCCTCGATCAGCTTTTTGACCCGCGCGGCGTTGCTGCCGAGATCGGTGTCGAAATAGCGCGAGGCGGAGCGGATATCGACGCGCGAGTCCTCGTCATCGGGCGTGACCCGGATCGAGACGTCCTCGCGGAAACCCATGATCGGCGTGCGTGCCACCGCCTCGATGCGGCCGATCCGGCGCGGCGGCTGCGGCGCGCGTGCGTCGATGACGAGCCATTTGCGGCGGTTCACCAGCCGCAGGGTCATCTCATAGGCGCGGTCGACCGGGGTTTCCAACTCGACGGTCTCGATATCGGGATAGGCGGCGCGCTGCCGCTCGGCGGAAGCGAGGCCGGCGTAGGCGGCCGGATTGGTGCCTTCCCCGGTGCGCAGCCGCGCCAGCGCCTCGAATTTTGGCGGGTCGATCGGATCGGTGGTGACGTCGTAGAGCCGCGGCAGCTTGCGGTATTGATAGGTCAGGTAGCCCGGATAGGCGAGGATTGCGGCGTCGATCATGAAAGCGAGCAGGATCCGGCCCATGCCGCGGGTGCCGTTCTGCCAGATCGCAGCGAAGGCGGCCAGCCCGAGCAGGATCGACAGGCCGGCGAGGCCCAGCGCGCCGAAGAAGGTCGCCAGCGCCGGTTTGACCTCCAGGAACCCGAAGCGGACGATGATCATCGAGACCACCACCGCGACGACGGAGAAGATGGCGAGATTGCGCGACCAGGTGGCGAGACCGGACACGGGCTCCTGCTGGTAGGGAGCGGAAAACCTGCGCGCCATCGTCGAATAATCTGCCGGTTGAGATTGCCCCCGGCGACCTCAGCCGCCGCCAATGACCCGTGTGAGACCACGGACCTGCGGCGAATTCAAGGGATTTGGGCGTGATGTGGCGGTCGACACCTCCCTTCTCCCCTTGTGGGAGAAGGTGGCCATAGGCGGCCTTTGGCCGCCGTCCTTCGAAATGGAGGCCGATGCCTTGCATCGGCTAAGCGTAGTCCGCGACGGATGAGGGGTCTCTATCCGCGGAGAGAACCCCTCACCCGCCTCGCTTTGCTCGGCACCCTCTCCCACAAGGGGAGAGGGTGAATTCTCATGCCGCGGCGGTCGGGAAAGTGTAGTCCTTGAACTGGTCGCGCAGCGCCGTCTTCAGGATCTTGCCGGTCGCGGTGTGGGGAATGCCGTCGACGAAGGCGACATCGTCGGGCATCCACCACTTGGCGATCTTGCCGTCCATGAACTTCAGGATGTCCTCGCGCGTGGCGCTCTGGCCCTGCTTGAGCTGCACGATCAGCAGCGGCCGCTCATCCCATTTGGGGTGATGGACGCCGATCACGGCGGCTTCCGCCACCGCGGGATGGCCGACCGCGAGGTTTTCCAGATCGATCGAGGAGATCCATTCGCCGCCGGACTTGATCACGTCCTTGGAGCGGTCGGTGATCCGCATGTAGCCGTGCTCGTCCATCGTCGAGACGTCGCCGGTGTCGAAGAAGCCGGCATCGTCGAGGATGTTGGCATCGACGCGGAAATAGGCCTTGGCGATGGCGGGGCCGGAGACCTTGAGACGGCCGAAGGTCTTGCCGTCCCACGGCAGCTCCTTGCCGGCATCGTCGGTGATCTTCATCTCGACGCCGAACGGCGGATAGCCCTGGGTCTGCAGGATGTCGAGCCGCTCCTCGCCGGTGCGTTCGGTGAACGGCGGCTTCAGCGTCGCCAGCGTGCCGAGCGGGCTCATCTCGGTCATGCCCCAAGCGTGCCGCACCTGGCTGCCCATGTCGAGGAACGCCTTGATCATCGAGCGCGGCATCGCCGAGCCGCCGCAGATCACCATTTGCAGATCCGGCAGCTTGAGATTGTTGGCGGCCATGTATTGCAGCAGCATCAGCCACACCGTCGGGACGCCCGCGGTATGGGTGACCTTCTCGGTCGACAGCAATTCGTACACCGAGGCGCCGTCGAGCTTTGGGCCCGGCATCACGAGCTTGGTGCCCATCGACGGTGCGGAGAAGGCGATGCCCCAGCTGTTGGCATGGAACAAGGGCACCACCGGAAGCATTGTGTCCGAGGCGGAGGTGCCGAGCGCGTCCTTCGAGTTGGCCATCAGCGCGTGCAACACGTTGGACCGGTGCGAATACAGGACACCCTTGGGATCGCCCGTCGTGCCGGAGGTGTAGCACATCGCCGCGGCGGTGTTCTCGTCGAAGGTCTTCCACTTGAACTTGCCGTCGGATGCCGCGATCCAGTCCTCATAGGCGACCGCGTTCTTCAGCGAGGTCTGCGGCATGTGCGCCTTGTCGGTCAGCACCACGTAGCGCTCGACGCTCGGCAGCTGGCTGGCGATCTTCTCCAGCACCGGAACGAAGGTGAGGTCGGTGATGACGATGCGGTCCTGGGCGTGGTTGACGATCCAGGCGATCTGTTCCGGAAACAGTCGTGGATTGACCGTATGGCAGATCGCGCCGATCCCCATGATGCCGTACCACACCTCGAGGTGGCGCCAAGTGTTCCAGGCGATGGTGGCGACGCGGTCGCCGAGGTTGATGCCGTCGCGCTCCAGGCTCTGCGAGACCTTCAGCGCGCGGGCGTGAATTTGGGCATAGTTGGTGCGATGAATGGGACCTTCGACCGACCGGGTCACGACTTCCTGCGTGCCGTGATATTTGGCGGCGTGCTCAATAATCTTGTGACACAGCAAGGGCCAATCTTGCATCAAGCCAAGCATACGCAAATCCCTCCTCGATCCTCACGCATGATCTGCCGGCATCTTGGACGGCCGGCAGTAAAATCATGGAACTGACATGAACTGTAGCGCGGAGAAAGCAAGCCGAAAATGGCCTGATGGCGCGTTTCGTCGCGGGCGCGCGGCAATGGTTACCGCTGCCGCCGCGCTGCTGTGCCTTGGCATGCAAGCGGGGCCCGCCGGGGCCGCCCGCGGCGCGCCGAGCTTTCCATGGGACGATCTGCTTGGCATCCGGCCGCACCGGGCACACAAGGCGGTCCGCCGCTCGGCGGTGCCACTGCCAAAGCCGCGTCCGGCAGAGGCGCCGGCGGCAGCGGAAGGGCCGCCAGCAGACCAGGCGCCGCCTGCGGCCGGGCCCGCGCCGCCCGCGGCCGAGACGCAGCCTCCGGCGGTTGCTACACCCGGCGAAACGGCCAAGCCGGCCGAAGTTGCAAAACCGGTCGAGCCGCCCAGGCCGCAGCTATCGGCCTGCCGGCAGGCCCTCACCGAGGAGATCGCGATCGCACCGAGCATTCCGGATATCCATGGCGCCGGCGGCTGCGGCGGCGAGGATCTGGTGCGGCTCGAGGCCATCGCGCTGCCCGACAAGCGCAAGGTCGCAGTCAAGCCCGCGGCGATCCTCCGCTGCAAGATGGCAAGTGCGGTCGCCGACTGGGTCCGTACCGATATCGCGCCGCTGGCGCAGAGCCTCGGGGGCGGGATCAGCAACCTCGACAATTTCGACTCGTTCGAGTGCCGCGGCCGCAATCGCGTCGCTGGCGCGCAGCTCTCCGAACATGGCCGCGCCAATGCGCTCGACGTCCGCGCCCTCGGTCTTGCCAACGGCAAATCGATCTCGCTGACCGACCGCAGCGTGCCGCGCGATCTGCGCGAGACCGTGCTGCATTCGGTCTGCGCCCGCTTCTCCACCGTGCTCGGCCCGGGCTCGGACTGGTACCACGAGGACCACATCCATCTCGACCTGACGGAGCGTCGCAACAATTACCGGATCTGCCAGTGGAATGTTTACGATCCGCTGCCGCGTGTCGCGCCGCTGTTGCCGGCCGGGCGCCCCGAAGCGGCGCCGCCGCGCGAGGTCGCGGCTAAATCAGACGGGTCCAAGCCGGACTCATCCAAGCCGGACGAAGCCGACCGTGGCAAGGCCGATGAGTCGGATGCGGCGAAATCAGCTGATGCGGCGGCGCCTGAAGGCGCTGCCGAGACCAAGCCGCGGCCAACAAAAAAGCGCCGGCAAAGCCGGCGCCTTTGATCGCGATTGCGACGTGACTGGGATCAGTAGGGAACGTTGCCGCCGCCCTGCAGCGCCATCTGCGGCTTGTAGGGCGAGTCGCCGTGCTTCGGCTCCAGCACCACGACGATGGTGCCGAGCTTGACGCGGTTGTAGAGGTCGATGACGTCCTCGTTGGTCATGCGGATGCAGCCCGAGGAGATCGACGAACCGATGTATTCCGGCTGGTTGGTGCCGTGGATGCGGAACAGCGTGTCCTTGCCGCCCGAGTAGAGATACATCGCGCGCGAGCCCATCGGATTGTCCGGGCCGGGTGCCACGAAGGTCGGAACGCCGAGGCGCGAGATTTCACCTGGGGTGGGATGCCAGGCCGGCCATTCGGTCATGCTGCCGACCTTTGCAATGCCGGACCAGGCCATGGCTTCCTCGCCGACGGTGATGCCGTAGCGGATCGCCTTGCCGTCGTTCAGCACGTAGTAGAGGTAATGATTGTCGGAATCGACCACGATCGAGCCGGGGGCTTCCTTACGGTGATACTCGACGATGGCGCGGCGGAACGGCTCGGCTACCGGCGTCTTGACGTAGGTGGTCTTGGCCAGCAGTTCCTTGTCACGCGGCTTGAAGGCTGCAGTGTTGGTTGCCTCATAGGTCGTGGCCTGCATGCAGCCTGACAACATCAGGCCTGCGGCCAGTATCCCAAAGGTAACTTTGAACGACGACATGATTACGTTCCAATCGAAAATCCGCGTCTCCAAGCGCCACGATTGCGCCCCAAACGCCACGATTCCATGAACCGCATTATTGCCCGAAACGTGCCATTATTCCCAGAGTTTAGATGCCTTTGCCGCATCGCGGGACCTCGCCTGTGGCTTTTTTGCCGCAAGTCTTCTGGTGTGGGGCCAGTTTTTGTGCAAACAGGCAACGGTCGCTCAATCGAAGCCGCTTCAACGTCACGCTCACCGCCGCCCGGCCGCCACAAGGTGGATGTCCGGTTAATCGCCCGGTCATGAAGCGCCAGCCAGAATCGCGCTAGATCGACGGGTCTTGCCAACCCTTTTTCCAATCCTGTGTCTCGGAGCTCGTGATGCTGTCGGTGTTCGTTCCCTCCGATTTCTCCCTCAAGAAGGCCGCTGCGACCGACCTCGGCGCGCTGCCGGAGGGGGCGGTCTGGGTCGATCTGGTGAACCCGACCGTCGAGGAGGACCGGGCCGTCGAGAAGCTCGCCGGGATCGCGGTTCCGACCCGGGAAGACATGCAGGAGATCGAGATCTCCAGCCGGCTCTATATCGAGAACAGCGCGCGCTACATGACCGCGACGCTGATGTGCCAATCCGACACCGACATGCCGCGGACCACGGCGGTCACCTTCATCCTGACCAGCCATCGCCTGGTCACGGTGCGCTACGACCTGCCGAAACCATTCGCGCTGGTCGAGAACAAATTGGCCCGGGCCTGTGCCCCCGGCATCACCGGCGAGCAGGTGCTGATGGAACTGCTGGATGCGGTGATCGACCGCTGCGCGGACCTGCTGGAGCGCTGCGGCGCCGACATCGACCAGGTCTCCCACGACATCTTCGAGCCGGAGAGCGAACGCCACGGCCACGCCAAGCAATATTCGCAGATCCTGATCGCGATCGGCCGCAAGGGCGACCTGACCTCGAAGGTCCGCGAAAGCCTGGTCTCGATCGGCCGCCTCGTCACGTTCCTTTCGGCTGTCGTGGAGGGCGTGAAATGGTCCAAGGACATGCGCGAGCAGCTCAAGACCATGCAGCGTGACGTCGCCTCACTGACCGACCACGCGTCCTATCTCTCCAACAAGATCACCTTCGTGCTCGACGCCATGCTCGGCGTGGTCAATCTGGAACAGAACAACATCATCAAGCTGTTCTCTGTGATGGCGGTGGTGCTTATGCCGCCGACGCTGATCGCCTCGATCTACGGCATGAATTTCAAGATCATGCCGGAACTCGAATGGACACACGGCTATCCAATCGCGCTGGTGATGATGCTGTTCGCTGCGATCGTGCCGTACTGGATATTCAGGTGGAAGAAGTGGCTGTAACCGGTTCCATACGTCGCGTTTTGGGACGCGTTTTCTGCCTTATTTCCTCTGCTAAAATTTGAGCGTTGCGCTGAACGTTTGGGCGAAACTTGTCTGCGATAACGCCCGCCTCGAAGCCGGAGGACAGCAATGGTTGAGAAGATCATAACGCCACGGCGTAACGTCATCGACTTTGCGCGCTATCAACAGGACCGCGCAGCAGGCAAGGTGCAGGCGATTTCGCCGAGACTTTGCCGTTACTGTGGCGCTGCGATGTTGGATGGCGAGGACGAAGACGACTGCTCCAGCGCGTTGAACGACATCGCGCTGCAACCGTTTGAGAAGAAGTCTCGCCGGTTCTACGCCGACTAGAGGCTGAGGCCTATCGGAGGCAGAAGCCTCGTCTGCGTCGTTACGCCTGCAATCGAAGCAATCCTTGGAGTACGGCCGCGGCGGCGGCCGGGATCGCCTCGAACCTCTCTCCCCCCGAATTTACATCCAGGCCAAGCTCAGACGTGCTGACCACCGTTAATGTGGATTTCCGCACCGTTCACATAAGAGCTGGTCTCCGTACAGAGAACGTAAATGATCTTGGCGACCTCGTCCGGGGTGCCGAGCCGGTGCATCGGGATCTGCTGATCGACGATCTTCTCGGTGCCCGGCGACAGGATCGAGGTATCGATCTCACCTGGCGCGATCGCGTTGACGCGAACGCCGACGCGGCCGAAGTCCGAGGCCATCTCGCGCGTCAATGCCGCAAGCGCCGCCTTCGACGTCGCGTAGGCCGCGCCGGCAAACGGATGGACGCGCGAGCCGGCGATCGAGGTGACGTTCACCACCGCGCCCTTGGCGTGCTTCAATTCCTCGATCAGCCCGCGCGCGATCATGATCGGCGCGAAGAAGTTGACGTGGAAGACGTGGGTCCAGGTCTCGATGTCGGTGTCCATGGTGCCGAGCCGGCCGCCGCCCGCAGCTTTCGGCGAGATCGCAGCATTGTTGACCAGCGCGTGCAGCTCGTCGTTGTCCAGCCGCTGCCGAATTTCCGAGATCGCGCGCACGGTGTCGTCATGGCTGCCGAGGTCGACCTCGATGTGATCCTCCGGCCCGGCGCCCCAGGGGCAAACCTCCGGGAACGCATGCCGCGACAGCGTGATGACGCGCCAGCCGGCGGATGAAAACCGGATCGCGGTGGCATGGCCGATGCCGCGGCTCGCGCCGGTCAGGAGCAGCGTGCGCCGCGGTGCATTGGAGGGGCGGGTCATCGACAGTTTCTTTCGTTTTCGCCGCGCGCGGCGCCGTGCCTGATATCGACATCTTCGAACGATTGGGGATCGGGACGTCGATGGCCGGGGTCATCTTACACGAAGACCCGCTTCGTGCTTTCGCCCTTCCATGACGGTCGCGGTTTTTCAGGGATAGAGCCGCACCTTCGACCACGCGCTGCCGGCGCCGTCGCGGCGGAATTCGATGCGGTCGTGCAGGCGGTACGGGCGGTCGTGCCAGAACTCGAAGCGCTGCGGCGTGATCCGCCAGCCGCTCCAGCCCGGCGGACGCGGCACCTCGCCGATGACGTATTTCGCGCCGGCCTTGGCGATCGCCTGCTCGAAGGCGAAGCGGCTCTCCAGCGGCTGCGATTGCTTGCTGGCCCAGGCGCCGATCTGCGCCTGCTTCGGCCGGGTGGCGAAATAGGCGTCGGCCTCGGCATCGGTCACCGGCGTCACCAGCCCGCGGATGCGCACCTGGCGGCGCAGCGATTTCCAGTGAAACAGTAAAGCGGCCTTAGGGTTTGCGGCCAATTCGCGGCCCTTCGCGCTGGCAATATGGCTGTAGAACACGAAGCCGTCCGCATCGAAGCCCTTCATCAGCACCATCCGCACGTCGGGCAGCCCGTCGGCATCGACGGTGGCGAGCGCCATCGCGTTCGGATCGTTCGGCTCGGACTTGGCCGCTTCCGCAAACCATTCGCCGAACAGGGCGAACGGCTCCTCCGCCGCGGTGAAATCACCCGATGTTAACGGTGTCGGGTGTTTGATGGAGGTCGTGTCGGTCATGTCAGGAGTCCCGATTTGCATTCGCCCGCGTCCGAGAGCGCGTTTCTAGCCCTATATAGGGCATGGGGGCGCGTTGGCCTATCGGCGATCCATCCCGCGGGCGCGGTGGTGACCTTGATCCTGATCGGCGTCGGCGCCAGCGGCTGCAGCCTGTCGCGCACCGATGCCTTCGCCAAACTGGACGACACGGATGTGACGGGCTCGATCAGCCTGACCCGGGTCAACACGGCGATGCCGACCGACAGCGATCTTGCCTTCGCCCGCAACGCCGCCTCCGACGTGCTCACCAAGGGCGACAAGGATTCCAGCCAGCCCTGGGAAAATCCCCAGACCGGCGCGCGCGGCTCGGTGACGCCGTTGGCCCAGGCCTATGCGGGCGAGGATGGCAAGACGTGCCGGGATTTCCTTGCCAGCTATGTTAATGGAGCCACCGAGACTTGGCTGCAGGGCGCTGCCTGCAAGGCCGGACAGGGGCGCTGGCAGATCCAGAGCATGAAGCCCTGGAGCAAGTCCTGAAAGTTCCGGCCGATGCCGCCGGTCGCGTTTTCGAGCGAAGGCGCGGCTGGGGTGAAGAAAACGCGTCAGAACGATAATCTCAGCCCCATTCTGATCGATCGGAGCGGAAAGGCGCTAGTTGCAAAAATGCCACTGAGTCCCCACATGAAGACAAAGCGGGCCCGGATGGGTTCCCGGCCAGAACTGATTTTCCCGTGAAGGAGACGTGACGGATGCGTGACCCCTATGAGGTCCTGGGGGTGCAGCGGAGCGCCAGCGCTGCGACGATCAAGAGCGCCTATCGCAAGCTCGCCAAGAAGCATCACCCTGATAACAACAAGAACGATCCGAAGGCGGCTGCCCGCTTTGCCGAGATCAACGCGGCCAACGAGATCGTTGGCGACGAGGACAAGCGCAAGCAGTTCGACCGCGGCGAGATCGATGCCGAAGGCAAGCCGCGCTTCCAGGGCTTCCCTGGCGGCGGCGCCGGCGGCCGTGCCGGTCCCGGCGGCTTCGAGTACAGTTTCCGCGGCGGCCCCGGCGGTGGCATGGGTGGCGGCAGCTTCGAGGACATCCTCAACAGCATGTTCGGCAACGCTGCGCGTGGCGGTGGCGGTGCGCGCGGCGGACGGGCCAGCCCGTTTGAATTCGATGGCGGCGGGGTCGGCGTCGACCTCGACCTTTCGGTAGCGATGACGGTATCGCTGGAGGAATCGGTGAGGGGCGGCGGCAAGCGCGTCCGCCTGCCGACCGGCCGCGAGCTCAACGTCAAGATTCCGCCCGGCGTAACCGCGGGCCAGCAGATCCGGCTGAAGGGGCAGGGCGACACCGCGCCAGGCCATCCGCCCGGCGACCTCCTGATCACGATCTCGATCGCGCCGCATCCGTTCTTCAAGGTCGACGGCAACGATCTCCGGATCGATCTGCCTGTGACCCTCTACGAGGCGGTGCTGGGCGGCAAGGTCCGGGTGCCGACGCTCGGCAGCGCGGTCGAACTGTCGATCCCGAAGAACACCTCGAGCGGCCGTACCTTCCGCCTCAAGGGCAAGGGGCTGGCGAAGGCGGGGACCGTCGGCGACCTCTACGTCACGACCCGCATCATCCTTCCCGACGGGAACGATGCCGAGCTTGAGGCATTGATGCAGACGTGGCGGGAGCGAAATTCCTACAATCCGCGCAGCGATCTCGGCTGACCGCCGGGAGCGCGCCCCAAAAGACGCTATAGACGCGAAACAGCACTACCCCGGACTCTATCGGGGTAGACGCGGCCATTGCGAGAGCGTCAAAGGATGACCGGCCGTCCGACGTCCAAATCTGCGGCGTGCAGATCGGACTGCGGAAAAAGAGTGCGGCCTCGAGAGGGGGACCAGCGCGGTACACAAAACCCCAATCGAGGCCGCGTGCGCCGATCGGCGGATCGGGCGCGGATCATCTTCGCGTGAGCATCCGGTACGACAATGAGACGCGTCCATGACGCGAATCGAAATTTTCAATGTCGGAATTGGGACGCCGAGTGAGGCTGGATTCACTTACTCGAAACGGCACAATGCTCGCGGCTGATCTCCCGTAAATCTACGGGAGATCAGCCGCCGTTCTTCTCCATCTGGTCGTAGACGGCCCGCGCGACCTGGGTCAGGCGCGTGCGGTCGGTGCCGCCGCTGACGACATAGGCAACGCCACGATCGGCCCAGAACAGCGCGCCGTCGTTGCCCTGCACGGCATAGCGCATCTGGGTCGCCTCGGTTCTCGCCTTCGCGGTGTAGACCGTGAAGCGCTCGCCGGACGTGCTCTCATACATCAGGAACGAAGCCGGCCCACTCGGCCCCGGCAGCAGGCGGCCGCCGACCAGCTTCAGCCCGGTGAGGTCGGGCGCCCGGACGTCCCAGCCGCAGCGCTTGGTCAGCCATTGCTGCAGATGATCGCGCTCGCTGCCGGGCACCTCGACCGGATGACGGACCTCGACCACGTAGAGCCGGTGCGCATCCAGCGCATCGAGCGTGAAGCTCTGGAAGGTCGACGGCGCAGCGGTCGCGCCGCGCGCGATCCAGCCGACGCCGCCGCCGGCGATGAAGGCCATCAGCGTCGCCGCCACCGCGCCATAGACCCAGCGACGCGGCTGGCGCACCAGCCGCTCGAGTTCGAGCCGCTTCGGCACCGCCTCGTCCAGCACGGTGTCGTAGCGCGCATGCAGCATCTCGGCCATCGTGCGCCATGACTGCACCCGTGCCGCGTCGTCGGGATGCGTGGCGAGCCACACCTCGACATCGCCGCGGCGTTCGGCCGGCAGTTCGTTGTCGACGTAAGCGTGCAGCTCGTCTTCGGTGACGGGGATGTTCGGATCGGTCATATCAGTCGTCTCTGCCAAATCTCGTTCGAAAATCGCTCATGCGTAATGCCTGTCATCGCGCACAGTATCATTTCACCCGCCTCAGCGCCGGGCGCTGGCCCTCGATCGAGGCCCGCACATGGGCGCGCGCGCGGGCGAGGCGGGACATCACCGTGCCGATCGGCACGCCCTGAATATCGGCGACCTCCCGGTAGCTCATGCCCTCCAGCATCACGAGCAGCAGCACCGAACGTTGCTCCTCGACCAGCGTCGACAGCGCGCGCTCGATGTCGCGTCCCTCGGCCTCGGTGCCGCTGGCGTCGGCATTGTTGTCGAGCAGCGGCATCAGGGGCGGCCGCCGCGCCAGCGAGCGCCGCCGGTTCTTGTTCAAATTGGTCAGGATCGTGTAGAGCCAGCTCCTGACGTCGCCGCCGAGAAACAGCCGCTCCGAGCGCAGCGCGCGCACCAGCGTGTCCTGCACCAAATCGTCGGCGATATCCGTGTCACGCACCAGCGCGCGCGCATAGCGGCGGAGCGCCGGAATCATTGCTTCGACACTTTGACGAAACGCGGTCATGCATCCCAGTCTTCGATGGTCTCGGCGATAGCCGCCTTATCAAACATAACACCCTGACGGCGTGGCTATTCCGGTTGCGCCGACCTGTGCGCATGGCGCCTCCGCTGCGGCCGATTAGGGCTTGTCGCCAGCCGAAGTGCTGGTGTACCTCCGGGCCGGAAAAATGCGAAGCGAATGCCGGTGCCAACGATCTACTACATCCGTCACGGCGAGACCTCATGGAACGCCGAAGCCCGGCTTCAGGGCGTGCAGGATATTGCTCTCAACGAGCGCGGCCGCGTCCAGGCGGCACATGCCGGCCGCATCCTCGCCGATCTCCTGGTGCGCGACGGCCGTGACAAGACGACGCTGCCGTTCGTCGCGAGCCCGCTGATCCGGGCGCGCGCGACCATGGAGCTGGTGCGCAGCGAGCTTGGCCTGCCGGCGGGCGACTACACCCTCGACGCGCGGCTGCGCGAGATCGCCTACGGAACGTGGGAAGGCTCGACGCTGGCGCAGGCGCAGGCTGCCGACCCCGTCGTCTATGCCCGCCGCCTCGCCGAGAAGTGGCAGGTCGCGCCGGAGGGCGGCGAGAGCTATGTCGACGTGCAGGCGCGGATGACCGAATGGTACGGCTCGGTGACCTCGGACACAGTCGCCGTCGCCCATGGCGGCACCGCGCGGGCGCTGATGGTGGCGCTCGGCTTCGAGACCCCGGCCTCGGCCGCCGACCTTACGATCGAGCAGGGCGCGGTCTACGTGTTCGGCGCGGCGGGCCTGCGGAAACATAGTTAAGGGCACCGGGTCAGCCGCGTCCTGGGGGTCATGAAACCCGTTTGACGCTGCCGACCCTGCGCGTTACGACACGCCATGTCCTTCAATACTTTCGGCCATATGTTCCGAGTCACGACCTTCGGCGAAAGCCATGGGGTCGCGATCGGCTGCGTGGTGGATGGCTGTCCGCCGATGATCCCGCTGACGGCGGAGGAGATCCAGCACGATCTCGACCGCCGCCGGCCCGGCCAGTCGCGCTTCACCACCCAGCGCCAGGAGCCGGATGCGGTGAAGATCCTGTCCGGCGTGATGGCGCATCCGGAAAGCGGCGTGCAGGTGACGACCGGAACGCCGATCGCGCTCCTGATCGAGAACACCGACCAGCGCTCGAAGGATTATTCCGAGATCAAGGACAAATTCCGCCCCGGCCATGCCGACTTCACCTATGAGGCGAAATACGGCCTGCGCGACTATCGCGGCGGCGGGCGCTCGTCCGCGCGCGAGACCGCGACCCGCGTCGCAGCCGGTGCGATCGCGCGCAAGGTCCTGCCCGAGGTGAAGGTGCGCGGCGCGCTGGTGCAGATGGGGCCGCACAAGATCGACCGCGAGAAGTGGGACTGGGACGAGATCGCCAACAACCCGTTCTTCTGTCCCGACAAGGACAAGGCGGCGTTCTTCGAAAGCTATCTCGACGGCATCAGGAAGAGCGGCTCCTCGATCGGCGCCGTCATCGAGGTCGTCGCCGAGGGCGTGCCGGCCGGGCTCGGCGCGCCGATCTACGCAAAACTCGATAGCGATCTGGCTGCGGCGATGATGAGCATCAACGCCGTCAAGGGCGTCGAGATCGGCGCCGGCTTCGGCGCGGCCGAACTATCCGGCGAGGAGAACGCCGACGAGATGCGGACCGGCAACAATGGGACGCGTTTCCTGTCCAACCATGCCGGCGGTGTGCTCGGCGGCATCTCGACCGGCCAGCCGGTGGTGGTCCGCTTCGCCGTCAAGCCGACGTCCTCGATCCTGACCACGCGCCGGACCGTGGACCGCAAGGGCGCCGATACCGACGTCCTGACCAAGGGCCGCCACGACCCCTGCGTCGGCATCCGCGCGGTGCCGGTGGGCGAGGCCATGATGGCCTGCGTGCTGGCGGATCATTTTCTGCGCGACCGCGGGCAGACCGGGCGCTGAACCCCTGTATAATGGCAAGTGCCGGTTCGCCTGCTCGCCTGGGGAATGCCATGAACGCGTCGGAGCTTCGGGACATCATCGCGTGGATGATCGGCGGCGCGCGATCGGCGCCGACCCCGGCGCAGATGATGGCCGAATGCTGCGAACGCCTGGTGCGGGCCGGGCTGCCGTTGTGGCGGATCGGCGTCTTCGTGCGCACGCTACATCCCGAGATCTACGGCCGCCATTTCATCTGGAAGCCGGGCGCCGAGGTCGACACCGGCAGCGTTGATCACAACATCGAGGACACCCCGGAATTTGCCGTCAGCCCGCTGGCGATCGTTCTCAAGCAGGGCGTCGAGGTGCGCGCGCGACTCGACGACCCCGCCAGCAGACGCTTTCCCATTATCGTCGACCTGCAGGCGGAGGGCGTCACCGACTACATCGGCTTGCCGCTGATCAACACCGCCGGTCCCCCGAACGCCTCGAGCTGGACCACCAAGCAGCCGGGCGGCTTCACCGACGAGCAGCTCGATGCGATTCGCTCGATCACCGTCCCGCTGTCGCGCTATATCGAGATCGTCACGTTGCGCCGAACCGCCTCGCTGCTGCTCGACACATACGTCGGCAACCGGGCCGGCGAGCGCATCATGGGCGGTCAGATCCGACGCGGCCATGCCGACACGATGGATGCCGCGATCTGGCTGTCCGACCTGCGCGGCTTCACCGCGCTGTCCGACCGCTTGCCGTCCGAGACCGTCGTGGAGATACTCAACCTCTATTTCGATTGCCAGGTCACCGCGATCCGCGACCATGGCGGCGAGGTGCTCAAGTTCATGGGTGACGGACTGCTCGCGGTGTTCCCGGTCGACGAATATCTCGGCGACGAGGTGCAGGTGTGCTCGCGGGTGCTGGAGGCGGCGCGCGCATCCCGCGCCGGGGTCGAGGCGCTGCAATTCCCCAATGGCGACGCCGTCGAGCGCTTCCGCTTCGGCGTCGCGCTGCATCTCGGGCGCGTGCTCTATGGCAATATCGGCGGCGGCAACCGACTCGACTTCACCTGCATCGGTCCGGCGGTCAATCTCGCCGCGCGGCTCGAGAAGATCGCCGGCCGTCTCGGCCGCACCGTCGTGGCCTCCGAGCGCTTCGCCGGCATTCACGACGGCGGCTGGAGCGATCTCGGCGAGTTTCCGATCGCGGGATTTGCCAAGGCCGAACGGGTCTACGGCCTGTTCGACGAGGCGCCGGTTGCCGCTGCGAGCTAGCGACAGTGCCACGTGACTGACGCAGCCGCGCAGCATCGCACCGGGATCGCGCTGGTCGTGGCGGCAGCGGCTGCCTGGAGCACCGCGCCGTTCTTCACCCGGCTGCTGCACTTCGATTCCTGGACCATCCTGTTCTGGCGCGGTCTGTTCGGGGGCGGCGCGATCGCGCTGTTCCTGGTCGCGACGCAAGGCCGCCGTGGCGTGCGCGATCTCGTCGCGATGCCCGCGAGCGGATGGCTCGTGGCCGGCCTCTCGACCTTCGGCATGGTGACGTTCATTCCGGCGCTGCAACTGACCAGCGTCGCCAATGTCGCCATTCTCATCGCGATGCAGCCATTTGCAGCGGCTGCGATCGCCTGGCTTTGGCTCGGCGAGCGGGCGCGGCCCGGCACATTGCTGGCGAGCCTCGTCGCGCTCGCGGGGGTGGCCATCACCGTCAGCGGCGCCGGCGGCATCACGGATTACAGGGGTATCGGCCTTGCCTGCGTCATGGTGCTGGCGATCATCCCTGATGACGGTGGTGATCCGGCGGCACAAGGGTACGCCGATGATTGCCGCGGCGGCGCTCTCGAACTTTCTCGGCAGCGCCGTCAGCTTGCCGTTGGGGCTCGGCATCGGCGCGGTCAGCAGCGCCGATCTCGGCGTGCTTGCGATGTTCGGCGCATGCCAGGTCGGTCTCGGCCTCACCCTGTTCACGGTCGGCTCGAGGTTGCTGCCGTCAGCGCAGGCTTCGCTGATCGCAACGCTCGAGACGCCGCTGATGCCGTTCTGGGTGTGGCTGGCGTTCGCCGAGGTGCCGTCGCTCCGTGCCGTGATCGGCGGCGCGCTGGTGATGGGGGCGGTCGTCGCCGACATTGTGCTCGGCCAGCGGGCGCAGCCCGCGCCAGCGGAGCGATGAGGGCCGCTACTCCTCGGGCTCGGTGGTGAACAGCAGCGGATAGCCCTTGGCGCGGCCGGCATCGGTGGCGCGGGTCGCCTTGGTCTCCGCGACATCCCTGGTGAACACCGCAACCACGCAGACGCCGCGCTGGTGCGCGGTCAGCATCACTTTGTAGGCCTGATCGTCGGTCATGCGGAATTCGCCCTTCAGCACGGTGACGACGAATTCGCGCGGCGTGTAGTCGTCGTTGACCAGGATCACCTTGTGCAGGCGTGGCCGCTCGACCTTGGTCTTGGTCCTGGTTTTCGGCTTGGCGACGGTATCGGGCATCGCACTCCCTCGCGATTGCTCCCTAAGAATACCGTCTTCCCGCGCGTGTTGGAACCGTTCGATTTGCACGGCGTCATTGCGGCAACGGCACGGCGCGCGTTGCCTCATGCATGGCAAGTGTTGACTGGTCTGCAAGCGACTAGCCTGCAGGCGTCCAACTTGCAGGCCCCTAACTTGAATGTGAAGGACAGATGATATCTGCGCTTTTCGGCGCCTGATTTGCGTGTCACCATGACAGGACACGACGGGAGGGCCGCAATGCGCTGGTATGTCTCGATCGGAGCGGTGCTTGTCGCGGGCATGTTGGCCAGCGGCGATGTGGCCGGTGTTGCCGCGCCCGGCCCGGGAACACAGACAGGCCGGCTGGCCGAAAAGGAATCCACGCCGAGCGTCGACATCGAGTTGATCATCGCGGTCGACGTCTCCTATTCGATGGACATGGACGAGCTCGCGATCCAGCGCGAGGGCTATGCGCAAGCGATCGTTTCCAAGGAATTCCTGCAGGCGCTGAAGGCCGGCCCGAACGGCAAGATATCGATCACCTATTTCGAGTGGGCCGCCTCCAACGACCAGAAGGTCATCATTCCCTGGCGGGTGATCGACGGCCCCGAATCCGCCGATGCGGTCTCCGCCGAGATCATGAAGACGCCGGTGCGCCGCGCCTCGCGCACCTCGATCTCGGGCGCGATCTATTTCGCGATCCCGATGTTCGACGAGAATCCGCATCGCGGCCTGCGTCGTGTGATCGACATTTCCGGCGACGGCCCCAACAACAACGGCACGCCGATCACGCCGGCGCGCGATGCGGCGCTCGACAAGGGCATCGTCATCAACGGCCTGCCGATCATGGTGAAGGAGCCGTCCTACTCGACGATGGATATCGAAAATCTCGACTGGTACTACGAGGACTGCGTGATCGGCGGGCCGGGCTCCTTCGTGGTGTCGATCAAGGATCGCGAGAAGTTCAAGGAGGCGATCCGCACCAAACTGCTGCTCGAAGTTGCCGGCCGTACCCCCGAGCGATCGATCGTGCGGACCGCAGAGAACGAGCCGCGAGTCAGTTGCACGATCGGCGAGAAGATCTGGCAGGATCGCTGGGGACGGTAGCGCTCGCGCAGGCTTGGTAGAGCGAAGGGAAGCCCATCATTTCTCAACGCGGTGACAGCTTGATGGGTTTCGCTGCGCTCTACCCACCCTGCGGGACTACAATATCTTCCGAACGTCATTCTCGAGCTCGCGCAAGGTCTGCAACGCGGCTGCATGCTGCCCGGCTCCGATCTGCCGCCAGACCTCGGCGACGCGCCTGGCGAGGTCGCGAACCGTCACCGGAAAATTCGCCGCCTCTGCCAGCGCGCCCTTCTCGTTGATCAGATACTGCCCGTTCAGGGCAAACAGCACCTGCGCGATACACGCCAGCGCGCGATAGGCGCAGCCGGCGGTCTGCGTGCCGTCGCCGCGCGGCACGGCGAGCTCGGCATTCTCGATTGCGAACAAGATTTCCCATTGAAAGCGCCGGATCAGCGCCTCGCGCAGCGCGGGCGGGTAGGGCACAGTCTTGGCTTTCATCGCCGCGACGCGTCCATCGGGATCATGCAGGGCGCGGCACAGCGCGACCTCGCCCATCCAGATCGCCGTACAGAAGCCGTGCGGATGGCCCGGCTGGTAGTGCATGCTGATCTCGCCGTTTCGGCAAGCATCGATCACCGCCGAGACCTCATCGATGCTGCGGTAGAGCAGGTCGACCTTTTGGCCGCCGATCCTGAGCCAGGCGCCGCCGACGATCCACGGACCCCAATCGCCGACCGGCGTCACATGGGCGGTCGTGGGATCGTCGACGAGGGCCGTCACCGCTGCGCGCAGCCGGTCGATATCCAGCGCGGTGCTGTTCCGATAGTAGAGGCCGAGATCGGTGTCGGAGGCGTGGCGCGCCGTGCCGCGCGCCCGCGAGCCGCCGAGCACGATGGCGGCGACGCCCGGCACGTCGGCCAGCACGGGAATGATGCGTGCGAGCAGCGAATCGTGGGACATGAGATGCGGATTATATCGAGACCGCCGCCTGCTGCGATAGTCGCCGCAATGCCTCAGCGCGCGAAGCGCGCCACCAGTTCGACATGTGGGGTGTGGCGGAACTGATCGACCGGAGTGACGGCTGATATCTTGTAGCCGCCATCGATCAGGATTTTTGCGTCGCGCGCAAACGTCGCGACGTTGCAGGACACCGCGACGATCACCGGCACCTTGCTCGCCGCAAGCTGGGTGACCTGGGCCTGCGCGCCCTGTCGCGGCGGATCGAACACGACGGCGTCATAGTCGCGCAATTCCTGCGGCATCAGCGGGCGGCGGAACAGGTCGCGCGCCTCGGCCTTGAGCGGCTTCAGCCCCAACGTCGATTGCGCGGCCTTCTGTAGCGCCGCGATCGCGCCGGCGTCGTTGTCGAAGGCCGCGATCCGCACCTTCTCGGCGAGGCGGAGCGCAAACGGACCGACGCCGCAAAACAGATCGGCGACGTGCTTGGCGCGTCCGCAGCGCTCGCGAACCAGCGCCGCCAGCGTCTCCTCGCCTTTGACGGTTGCCTGCAGGAACGAGCCCGGCGGCAGCACGACCTTGGCCTTGCCGATGGCAACCTCGGGCGAACCACGCTGCAGCACCAGCTCGCCATGCCGGGTCAGCCGCGCCAGCCGGTGTTTCTCGGCGACCCGCGACAGCGTGGTGATCAGGCTGGTCGGCAGCGCGCCGGAGCCGCGCACGTCGATGTCGAGCCCGTTGAGGGTCGCGGTCACCTGGATATCGAGCGGCCTGCCGATCGCGATCAGCGGCTCGGCTGTGGCCCAGGCGGCCTCGAGCGCGCCATCGAGCGCCGGATCGAGGATCGGACAGCGGTCGACCGGGATGATGTCATGCGAACCGGCCGCAGCGAAGCCGACCTTGAGCACCTCGTGGGTCCCCATGCGTCCGTGCAGCGTGATGCGACGGCGGCCCGCGCCATGGGCGTCGAGCAGCGGCGCGACGTCGGTCGCGACCTTTGCCTGCGCCAGCGTCTCGACCACGATGTTGCGCTTCCAGGCGTGGTAGGGCGCGTCATTCCAGTGCTGGATCGCGCAGCCGCCGCAGACGCCGAAATGCGGGCAGAACGGCGCGATCCGCTCGGGGCTTTGCTGCGTCACCCGGATCAGCCGCCGCCGGTCGGGATGATTGCCCGGGACGTCTTCGACCTCGACGGTCTCGCCGGCCAGCGTATAGGGCACGAAGATCGACTGCGCGGCGTTGATCGCGACGCCGTCGCCGCGATGGCCGACATGGTCGATGGTGAGTAGCTCAGCCACGGCGCGCGCCAAGGAAGAACTCGATATTGCCGTCGCCGCCCGTGATCGACGACGGGAACACCTGGATGTCGGTGCAGCCGAGCGAGCCGGCAAAGGCGGCGATGTCGTCGCAGATCTCCTGGTGCACCATCGCGTTGCGGATGACGCCGCGCTTGGCGTGTTTGCGCGCCGCTTCGAATTGCGGCTTGATCAGCGCGAGCAGATGCATCGGGGCTGCTGCCAGCGACAGCGCCACCGGCAGCACCAGCTTCAGCGAGATGAAGCTGACATCGATCACGACGACGTCGGGCCGCGCCGGCAGCCGCTTGCCCTCGAAATTCCTGATGTCGGTCTCCTCCATGGAGATGATCTTCGGATGCCCCTGCAGCGAGGGATGCAGCTGGCCGTGGCCGACATCGATGGCGAAGACGAGGCTCGCGCCGTTGGCGAGCAGCACTTCGGTGAACCCGCCTGTCGAAGCGCCGACATCGAGGCAGACATGGCCCTCGACGTCGATCGGATAGTGCTCGAGCGCGCCGGCGAGCTTGACGCCGCCACGCGAGACATAGGGATGCGCCGGCTCGGCCGTGAGTTCGGCGCCGGGCGCGACGAGCTCGGATGCCTTCGCAATCTGCTTGCCGTCGGCGGTGACGAGGCCGGCGTCGATCGCGGCACGCGCCCGCGCCCGGCTCTCGAACAGGCCGCGCTCGACCAGCAGCACGTCGATGCGCTTGCCGGCGGATGCGTCGTTGTCGTTGTCGCCCGCCTTGGTCACTTGCTTGGTCATTTGGCGCCCTGCCGGCGCTGTGCGGCGGCGAGCCGCACGCAGGCCTCGAAGGAGGTGAGGTCGTGCCAGAGGTCGGCCGCAGGCTCCCGCGGGGTCACCAGCGGGCTGCCGTGCAGATCGAGCGCGTGCATCATCATCAGATTGTCGGGCAAGCCAAACTCTTCCACCGTCAGCCCCTCCGCGTCGATCAGGCGTCCGTCGGATGCCGGAACGACCTGCTGCAGCCGCGCCACGCGATTGGCGTAGGACGTGGGATCGTTCGAATAGGCGAGGCACAGCTTGCCGCGTCCCGCCATGTAGCCGAGTTCGTAGACGGTGCCTGCGTCGGCACTGGGGCCGCGAAACGGCGTCAAATTGGCGATGACGGCGTCGGCAGACTCCATCATCGCCTCGTTGCTTTTGAAGATGGTGAGCGAGGCGCCCACGGCCGTGGGATTGATGCTGTTGTCGAGCGGATACAGCCCTGTCAGCCCGTGATAGGCGCAAACCTCCGCCTTGCGGCGGCCGATCTCCACGGCGTCCGGCAGGAACACGTCAGGACCTGCCAGATAGATCTTCATGAACTTGCCGGCACCCGCAGGTGCCGCCCGAAGCGATTATGCGAGCTTGACGGTCTCGGTCTTGTAGTCCTTGCCGAGGGTCTCGAACACCTTGGCAACGATGCTCTTGGCGTCGAGACCCGCACGGGCATACATCGCCGCCGGTGTGTCGTGGTCGAGGAACACGTCGGGCAAGATCATCGAGCGGAACTTGAGCATGCCGCTGTCGAGCATCGCGTTGTCGGACAGGAACTGCATGACATGCGAGCCGAAGCCGCCGATCGAGCCTTCCTCGATCGTGATCAGGATCTCGTGGTCGCGGGCGAGCTTCATGATCATTTCCTCGTCGAGCGGCTTCATGAAGCGCGCGTCGGCGATCGTGGCGGAGAGGCCGTGGGCAGCAAGCTCGTCGGCCGCCTTCTCGCACTCGGCGAGGCGGGTGCCGAACGACAGCAGCGCGACCTGCTTGCCCTCGCGAATGATGCGGCCCTTGCCGATCGGCAGCGGAACGCCGACTTCCGGCATCTCGACGCCGCGGCCTTCGCCGCGCGGATAGCGCAGCGCGCTCGGACGATCATTGATCGCAACCTGGGTCGCCACCATGTGGACCATTTCCGCCTCGTCGGAGGCGGCCATGATCACCATGTTCGGCAGACAGCCGAGATAGGCGTTGTCGAACGAGCCGGCATGGGTCGCGCCGTCGGCACCGACCAGGCCGGCGCGGTCGATCGCGAAGCGGACCGGAAGGCTCTGGATCGCGACGTCATGGACCACCTGGTCATAGCCGCGCTGCAGGAAGGTCGAGTAGATCGCGCAGAACGGCTTGTAACCTTCGGTGGCGAGGCCGGCGGCGAAGGTCACCGCGTGCTGTTCGGCAATGCCGACGTCGAAGGTGCGCTCCGGGAAGGCTTTGTTGAAGATGTCGACGCCGGTGCCCGACGGCATCGCCGCGGTGATGGCGACAATCTTGTCGTCCTTCTGGGCTTCCTTGACGAGGCTCTGGCCGAACACGTTCTGGTAGGCCGGCGCGTTCGGCTTGGCCTTGGCCTGGGTGCCGGTCGCGACGTCGAACTTGACGACGGCATGGTACTTGTCGGCGGAAGCCTCGGCCGGGCCGTAGCCCTTGCCCTTCTGGGTCACGACGTGAACCAGGATCGGCCCGGTCTCCATGTCGCGGACGTTTTTCAGCACCGGCAGCAGATGGTCGAGGTTATGACCGTCGATCGGGCCGACATAATAGAAGCCGAGCTCCTCGAACAGCGTGCCGCCGTCCATCATGAAGCCGCGGGAATATTCCTCGACGCGGTTGGCGCGGTTGGCGAGGATCTTCGGCAGGCGCTTGTTGATCTGCTTGGCGGCCTCGCGCAGCGAGCGGTAGGTCTTGCCGGAGTAGAGGCGCGACAGATAGGCGCTCATCGCGCCGACCGGCGGCGCGATCGACATGTCGTTGTCGTTGAGGATCACGATCAGGCGCGAGTTCATTGCGCCGGCGTTGTTCATCGCCTCATAGGCCATGCCCGCCGACATCGCGCCGTCACCGATCACGGCGATGACGTTGTTCTTGCCGCCGGAGAGATCGCGCGCCACGGCCATGCCGAGGCCGGCCGAGATCGAGGTCGAGGAGTGCGCGGCGCCGAACGGATCGTAGTCGCTCTCGGTGCGCTTGGTGAACCCGGAGAGGCCGCCGCCGGTGCGCAGGGTGCGGATGCGGTCGCGACGACCGGTCAGGATCTTGTGCGGATAGGCCTGGTGGCCGACGTCCCAGATCAGGCGGTCGCGCGGGGTGTCGAAGATGTAGTGGATGGCGGTGGTCAGCTCGACCACGCCGAGGCCGGCGCCGAAATGGCCGCCGGTCACCGACACCGCGTCGATGGTTTCCTGGCGGAGCTCGTCGGCAACCTGCCGCACCTGCTCGACCTTCAGCTTGCGCAGGTCATCCGGCGTGTGAATAGTGTCAAGAAGCGGCGTTTTACTAAATGTGGTCACAGCGAATTTCCAATTTTTGCCTGTCGGAACGAACGGCCCGACGCGAGATGGGTTGGCGCGCTCACCGCGCAGCGAATGCCAGACACTGGGTGCCGTCCCGGCAGGCCCTGCCTGGTTGTAAGCCTAGATTCACTCCGGATTGGACCACGTGATATGCATCACCTTGGTCGCTCTTCACCCGTCCCGGTTCAGTTTTGTCGAACCATTTGAGGTGCATGCCGCCCGAAAATCCGGGCCGCCCGCCACCCTCAAATGCCCATAGAACTGGAAGCATTACACCAAAGCCGCAGCCAAAGCCAACCCGATAGGCGGTGCAGGGTTCCTATGCGTTGTCCTGAAAAGCCTAGGCTTTTCAATGCTTGGGCTGGGACCGGGTTCCATTTTGGCTATTTTAGCGGCCGCCGGGAGGGTCCGGATCGGCCTGATTCGCAGTCACACCCGGTCGCCGCGGTCGCGGCGCGGCGTGGTGAATCGATGGAAATGCGCAGCAACAATCGCCCGCCGAGGCGGACATCATGTCGCATGATCGCGGCGTATCGGCGCTACTGCACGTCGAGCGGCTCGGTGCCGTTCGGTTGGCCCGAGGCGTCGGTGGTGATCTTGTCGACGCGGGCTTCGGCCTGGCGCAGCAATTCCTCGCAGCGCCGCTTCAGCGCCTCGCCGCGCTCATAGATCGCGACCGATTCCTCAAGCGGGACCTTGCCGTCCTCAAGCCGCTTGACGATCGATTCGAGTTCCTCGATCGCGCGTTCAAAGGAGAGCTTCTTGACGTCGGCTTGAGTATTTTCGGCCATTATATGTTCCCAGTGCGCCGATCGGACCGTGATCGGATCTCGTCGTCCAAACATGACCCGTCGCAGGCCATGCTCGCCCCGGCGCAGAATCAATCGAATTTTTGCGGGCGTATTGTGGCGGGGTTTTACGCGCCCATCAATGCGGTGACGTGAGATGCCACCGACTCTTTCAGGCCCTCGAGGTCGTAGCCGCCCTCCAGCACGGAGACGACGCGGCCGCCGGCGCTCTTGTCGGCGAGGTCCATCAGCTTGCGCGTGACCCAGCCGAAATCCTCGCCGGTCAGGTTGATCGAGGCCAAGGGATCGCGGTGATGCGCATCGAAGCCCGCCGAGATGACGACGAGCTCTGGGGAAAACTTCTCGAGCTGCGGCAGGATCAGGTTCTCGAAGGCGGCGCGGAATTTGGCGCCGCCATCGCCGGGCGCCAGCGGCGCGTTGACGACGGTGTCGTGCTCACCGCGCTCGCCTGCAGCTCCGGTGCCGGGGAACAGCGGCATCTGATGCGTCGAGCAGTACATCACGGTCGGATCGGCCCAGAAGATATCCTGCGTGCCGTTGCCGTGATGGACGTCGAAATCGATGATCGCAGCGCGCTTGATGCCGTATTTGCGCTGCGCGTGGCGCGCGGCGATCGCGACGTTGTCGAAGAAGCAGAAGCCCATCGGCGTCGATTTCTCGGCGTGATGCCCGGGCGGGCGCACCGCGACGAAGGCGTTCTGATGCTTGCCCGCCATGACCGCATCGGTCGCCGCCACCGCGCCGCCGACGCCGCGCATCACGGCTTCCCAGGTGCCCGGCGACATCGAGGTGTCGCCGTCGATATAGATCATGCCGGAGGTCGGCGCGATGTGGCGCAGCTCGCCGACATAGTGCTCGCCGTGACAGAGCAGAACGGTGTCGAGGTCACCTTCCGGCGCGAGGTCGCGCACCAGCGCCTCGAAGCGATCCTCGCCGAGCACCTCGGCAACCGCGCGCAGCCGGTCGGGGCGTTCGGGATGTCCGGGTGGGGTCAGGTGATCGAGGCAGGCGGGGTGCGTCAGAAGCAGTGTCATGCAAATTCCCGGCGCAATGGGGGCGCGTGCGAGGAGTACCCGTAATCTAGGCCGTTAGCGGCCGTCCGGAAAGGCCTAGATTAAGGCAAGCTCATTCCTCGTCATTGCGAGCGAAGCGAAGCAATCGATTGCCCGCGCACGGAAGCATGGATTGCTTCGTCACTGCGCTCTTCGCAACGACGGGCAACAGGGTGTTCCGTATGCGAAGCCTTACTCAGTTGATCCGCTCGATCCGCTTGCCGGCTGCCGGTCCGACCGGGCTGTTGGCCTTGAAGTAGGCATAGAGCGCATCGACGTCGTAGATGCCGAACTGTTGCGCTGTTCCTTCCTTGAACACCGTGAAGCCGTCGCCGCCTTCGGCGAGATAATTGTTCACAGTGACGCGATAGCTCGCGGCCGGGTCGATCGGCTTGCCGTCGAGCGACATCCGCGCGGCGATGATGCGCGCACCATCGCCCTTGCTCGCATCCCATGCATAGGCAAAGCCCTTCGAGACCTGCAGGGGGCGCGGCCGTTTCGGGTCGGCCCATTGCTGCTCCAGCACGTCCTTGAGCTGCTTGCCGGTCAGCGTCATCGTCACCAACTGGTTGCGGAACGGCTGGCTGGCGAAGATGTCGGCATAGGTGATGGCGCCGTCCTCGCGCTTGACGATGTCGGTGCGTACGCCGCCGGGATTGGTGAAGGCGATCACCGCGTTGCCGTTCGGCTCGGAGCTCGTGGCGCGCAGCTGCGCGTCGGCGACGATATCGCCGAGCACGCTTTCGCCGGTCTCGGCGGGCGTACGCGACAGTGTTTCGGTGACCGAGCCGGCCGCGCGGTTGGCGATCGGCGCGGCCAGCCGGTCATAGGATTCCAGGAGCGCGCTCTGCTCCGGGTCCTTGGCGGTGGTTGAAATCTTCACGATGGTGTTGTCGGCCTTGGCGCTGGTCACGTCATGGCTGTTCGGATCGAGCTGAAGGTCGATCGCGGTGACCAGCGTGCCGTATTTGTCGCCCGATGTGACCAGCCGCCCGTCGATCTCGCAGACATAGGCCTGGTGGGTATGGCCGGAGATCACGACGTCGACCGCGCGATCGAATTTCTTGACGATGTCGACGATCGGCCCGGAGATGCCGGGGCATTCATTGTAGTCGCCGGTCGGAAAGCCGCCTTCGTGGATCAGCACCACGATCGCCTCGACGCCTTTCGCCTTCAGCTCGGGGATCAGCGCGTTAACGGTGTCGGCCTCGTCGCGGAATTCGAGGCTGGCGACGCCGGCCGGCGACACCAGGTTCGGCGTGTTCTTTAGCGTCAGCCCGATGAATGCCACCGAAATGCCGTCGAACTCCTTGATCTCGTAGGGCGGAAACACCGGCTTGCCGGAGGCCTTGTCGATCGTGGAGGCGGCCAGATAACGGAATTTGGCCCCCAGGAAGGGGTGCGGCCCCTGGCATCTGTCGACCGGGTGGCAGCCGCCATTCTGCATCCGCAAGAGCTCGTCCTTGCCTTCGTCGAACTCGTGATTTCCGACCGACGAGATCGCAAGCCCCATCATGGAGAGCGACTCGATGGTCGGCTCGTCGTGGAACATGGCCGACAAAAACGGGCTCGCGCCGATCAGGTCGCCGGCCGCGACGAAGACGTTGTTCTTGTGGCCTTCACGCAGCTGCTTGACGACGGTTGCCAATCGCTCGGCGCCGCCGGCGGGCACCATGATCTTTTTGGTCGCATCAGCCGGATCGGTGATGCGGATGCCGCCCGGCGGCGGCCGCAGATAGCCGTGGAAATCGTTGATCGCGAGGATGCGCAGGTTCACCGGAGCTGCGGTCTGCGCCTGGCAGGGACTTGCCGCGGCAAGGCCAAGTGCGCAGAGCGCGGCGAGGGGCGTAAGGCGGTGCTGTCTCATGACCTGTCCATGGCGTGCACGATCATGGAACACACGATCATGGCGCGACGCCACTACAATTTTGCGACGCTTCGTTTCAAGCCTTCGTGCGCGCCATGAAGGCCTTGAAGGCGCCGATCGCTTCCGTGGAGCGCATCCGCTCGCTGAACAAATGGTTCTCCTGCTCGATGCGGCGGGTGACGTCCTCCGGCGGCAGCCGGATCAGGCGGCGCGAGATCGCCACCGCCTCGGCCGGCAGTGCACAGATTTCGCGCGCCACCTTGTGCGCCTCGACCTCGGCATGCCCCGGCGCCACCACGGTGTTGACGAAACCAGCGACGCGGGCGTCGTCGGCCGACATGGTGCGGCCCATCACCAGCATCGCAAAGGCGCGCTGGTGGCCCATCGTCCGCGGCATCAGCAGGCTGGAGGCGCCTTCCGGCACCAGACCGAAATTGGAGAACGGCGTCGAGAACAGCGCAGTCTTGCTCGCCAGCACATAGTCGCAGTGAAACAGCATCGTGGTGCCGATGCCCATCGCGACGCCGTCGACGGCGGCGATGATCGGCTTCACATTGTGGGCCAGTGAATACAGGAGCTTGACCAGGTCGGACGCGGGTGGCGTCTCGCCGGTCGAGGTGCCCTGCGCGAGCAGGTCCTCGATGTCGTTGCCCGCGGTGAACACGCCGGAGCCGCCGGTGATGATCAGGCAGCGGATCTTCGGATTGTTCTGCGCCTTGTCGATGGCGTCGCTGATCGCGCGAAACATCTCCTGGGTGATCGCGTTTTTCTTCTCGGGCCTGCGCAGCCGGACTACGCGTGTGGCGGCTTCGTCGGTGACTATGACATGCGCGGTCATCAGGCAGTCCCGGAGTGAGCGGTTCGAGTGTCGGCCGGCAGCGTCGCCGTCGGAGGTCGCGATCGCCATCCTACATGATCCCGTGCAGGTCCCAAGTGTTCTGGATCGCTTTTCCCCCTGGGCGAGCATGAGGCCGGCGCAATGCAGTTAACCGGAATGTCGTGATTTCGGGGCGAGGGACGTTGGTCGTAGGCTGGATGGTGCACGACGATGCTACCGGTGGCGGCGGTCGCGCCATCTTGGCGCACATGGCCCGCCCGCAGCCGCCGTGGCGCTCCCGAGCAGTTTAGCCTTCCGCGAGAAACATTCCGCTCGCCGCGGCATTTCCCCTCAACTGACAGACCGAGCCGACCCGTCGTTGTCGTGGTTCCGCGTTCGGCTGACCATGAGGATCGTGGCAGCATGCAGATATCCGGACGTTTGGAACTATCCCGGCGCCATATGTTGATCGTTGGCGCCGCCTCGCTTGCGGCGTCGTCGATCGCAACACCGCAGCCTGCTGCCGCCCAATCCGTACCGACCGGAGAGCCCGTGATGACGCGAGTATTCTTTGACGTGAACGGCGAAACACATCAGCTCGAGCTCGATACCAGGACCACGCTGCTCGATGCCCTGCGCGAGCACCTGCATCTGACCGGCACCAAGAAGGGTTGCGACCACGGCCAATGCGGTGCGTGCACGGTGATCGTGGATGGGCGGCGGATCAATTCGTGCCTGACGCTTGCCGTGATGCACCAGGGCGACGAGATCACGACAATCGAGGGCCTCGGCACACCGGACGGTCTGCACCCGCTGCAGGCGGCGTTCGTCGAGCACGACGGCTATCAATGCGGCTACTGCACGCCGGGCCAGATCTGCTCGGCGGTCGCTGTTCTCGCCGAGGTCAAGGCCGGCATCCCGAGCCATGTCACGGCAGATTTGAATGCGCCAGTGCGGTTGACCAATGCCGAACTCCGCGAGCGCATGAGCGGTAACATCTGCCGCTGCGGCGCCTATTCCAACATCGCCGAGGCGATCAGCGAGGTCGCCGGGAGGAGTGCATGAGAGCATTCAGCTACGAGCGTGCCACTTCGCCGGGCGCGGCGGCCACGGCCGCTGCCAGCACCGCGAACGCCAAATTCATCGCCGGCGGCACCAATCTGCTCGACCTGATGAAACTCGAGATCGAGACGCCGGCGCATCTGATCGACGTCAACGACCTTGCGCTCGACCGGATCGAGCAAACCGCGGACGGCGGTTTGCGGATCGGCGCCCTGGTGCGCAACACCGATCTGGCGGCGGATGCCCGCGTGCGGCGAGACTATGGCGTGCTGTCGCGTGCGCTGCTTGCCGGCGCCTCTGGCCAGCTGCGCAACAAGGCGACGACCGCCGGCAATCTGCTGCAGCGGACGCGCTGTCCCTATTTCTACGACACCGATCTGCCTTGCAACAAGCGCAAGCCCGGCAGCGGCTGCGCGGCGATCGGCGGCTTCAGCCGCCAGCTTGCCGTGGTCGGTGCGAGCGAGGCCTGCATCGCGACCCATCCGAGCGACATGGCGGTGGCGATGCGCGCGCTCGACGCCGTGGTCGAGACCGTGCGGCCCGATGGCGCTACGCGCAGCATCCCGATCGCGGACCTGCATCGGCTACCCGGCGATAGCCCTGAGATCGAAACCGTCCTGCAGCCCGGTGAGCTGATCACCGCGGTGGCGCTGCCAAAGCCGGTCGGCGGCAAGCAGGCCTATCGCAAGGTGCGCGACCGCGCCTCCTATGCATTCGCGCTGGTCTCGGTCGCCGCGATCGTGCAGCCGGACGGCACTGGCCGCGTCGCGCTCGGCGGTGTCGCCCACAAACCGTGGCGGCTCGAGGCGGCGGAAGCAAAATTGCCCGATGGCGCCAAGGCCGTCACCGCGCGACTATTTGCCGATGCAAAGCCGACCAAGGACAATGCGTACAAGCTGCAACTCGCCGAGCGAACCCTGGCGGCGGTGTTGCGCGAGGCCAGAGCTTAAGAAGGGCTTGAGATCATGCGATTTGAACATCCCGCGACCTTCAATCCAATCGACCAGCTCAAGGTGATCGGCCATCCGACCAGCCGGATCGAAGGACCGCTGAAGACCACCGGCACCGCGCCTTACGCTTATGAGCGCCACGACGTCGTGACCAACCAAGCCTATGGCTATGTTGTCGGATCGGCCATCGGCAAAGGTCGGATCGCAACGATCAATCTTGAGGCCGCAAACGCGGCGCCCGGTGTGCTCGCCATCGTCACCGCCGAGAACGCAGGCAAGCTCGGCAAAGGCGAGCGCAACGCGGCGCCGCTGCTCGGCGGCCCCGAGATCGCGCATTACCATCAGGCCGTCGCCGTCGTCGTCGCCGGGACTTTCGAACAAGCCCGCGCCGCGGCGCAACTGGTCCGGATCGATTACGTCAAGGGCGATGGCAAATTCGATCTTGCCGCGGCCATCGACGCCGCCGGTACGCCGACGCCGTCATTCGGCGGTCCGGCCGATACCGCGGTCGGCGATTTCGCCGTCTCCTTCGCCGCGGCGCCCGTGCAGCTCGACGCCACCTACACCACACCGGATCAGGGCCACGCGATGATGGAGCCGCATGCATCGATCGCGGCCTGGGACGACGGCAAACTCACGGTCTGGACCTCCAACCAGATGATTGCCTGGGGCGCGGAGGACATGGCCAAGACGCTTGGCATTCCGAAGGAGAATGTCCGCCTGGTGTCGCCCTATATCGGCGGCGGCTTCGGCGGAAAGCTGTTCCTGCGCGCCGACGTATTGCTCGCCGCGCTCGGCGCCCGCGCAGCAGGCCGTCCAGTCAAGGTCACGCTGCAACGTCCGCTGATGTTCAACAACACCACGCATCGTCCGGCGACGATCCAGCGCATCCGCATCGGTGCCGAGCGCGATGGCAGGATCACCGCGATCGGGCACGAAAGCTGGTCCGGCAACGTCAAGGACGGCGAGCCCGAGATGGCGGTCAGTCAGACGCGGCTGCTCTATGCCGGCGCCAACCGGATGACGGCGACGCGGCTCGCGGCGCTCGATCTGCCCGAGGGCAACGCGATGCGCGCGCCCGGCGAGGCCTCCGGCATGATGGCACTCGAGATCGCGATCGACGAACTCGCCGACAAGCTCGGCATCGATCCGGTCGTGCTGCGCATCAGCAACGATACCCAGGTCGACCCCGAGCATCCAGAGCGGCACTTCTCGCAGCGGCAACTAGTGCAATGCTTGAGCGATGGTGCGGCGCGGTTCGGCTGGGACAAGCGCGACCCGAAGCCCGGCCAAATCCGCGACGGGCGCTGGCTGGTCGGCATGGGCGTTGCCGCAGCGTTCCGCAACAATCTCGTCACCAAATCGGCCGCGCGCGTTCGTCTCGACCAGCAGGGCACCGTGACGGTCGAGACCGACATGACCGACATCGGCACCGGCTCCTACACCATCATCGCGCAGACCGCGGCCGAGATGATGGGCGTGCCGCTGGAGAGGGTCGTGGTGCGGCTTGGCGATTCCGACTTTCCGGTGTCCTGTGGCTCCGGTGGGCAATGGGGCGGCAACAACTCCACCGCTGGCGTTTATGCCGCCTGCGTCAAGTTGCGCGAGAGCATTGCGCAGAAGCTCGGCTTCAACTCGGAAGAGGCGGAATTCGCCGATGGCGTGGTCCGATCGGGTAATCGCAGCGCGCCGCTGGCGCAGGCAGCCGGCCAAGGCGATCTCGTGGCCGAGGACGCCATCGAGTACGGCGACCTCGCCAAGACCTATCAGCAATCGACCTTCGGGGCGCATTTCGTCGAGGTCGGCGTCGATGCCGACACCGCGGAAATCCGGGTGCGGCGAATGCTTGCGGTCTGCGCGGCGGGCCGCATCCTCAATCCGAAGGCGGCGCGCAGTCAGGTGATCGGCGCGATGACGATGGGTGTCGGCGCCGCGCTAATGGAGTATCTGGTGGTCGACAAGCGTCATGGCCTGTTCATCACGCACGACCTCGCCGCCTATGAGGTGCCGGTGCATGCCGACATCCCGCATCAGGACGTGATCTTCCTCGACGAGACCGATCCGATGTCATCGCCAATGAAGGCCAAGGGCGTCGCCGAGCTCGGCATTTGTGGCGTCGCCGCCGCGGTCGCCAACGCGGTCCATAACGCCACCGGCGTGCGGGTGCGCGACTACCCGATCACGCTCGACAAGCTGCTTGCGGGGATGCCGGAGCCGGTCTAGCGCGGGGGACGCTTCACCTCGCCCCGCGTGCGGGGAGAGGTCGGAACGCATTGCTGGATGCGTTCCGGGTGAGGGGGAGCCTCCGCACACAGCTATCAACGTTTATATGGAGAAAGTCCCTCAGCACACCGTCTCCCCGTGAAGGACGGGGAGAGGGAGCACAGCAGAGTCGGGGGCGCTGTTCGACCTAAACGCTCTAGCCGCGCCCGACGAACGAGCCGATGCCGCGGCCGATTGCGTCGCCGTGCTGAAGCAGCGCGCCGAGATGGTCGCCGGGGACCGACATCGTATACAGGCCATTCTCGGCGGCAAAACGCTGCATTGGCGCGTGCGGTCCGTCGTCCTGCCCGTTCCAGAGCAGCACCGGTACCCGCGAGGACAGCACGGCGTCCTTGGCGCCGTCGACCTGGCCGAGCGCATTGAAGCAGGCGCGCACGCCGTCCTCGAGATCGGGCGTCACCCATTCGGCGAGCTCCGGTACGGTGCGGCGGGCAAAGGTGATGAAGGCGCTGTAGGTCAGCGGGCCGGCATTGCCGCGCGGCAGCCCGGTGAGAAAATCCCAGCCGCCGATCGAAAGCGACGCCAGCCGCGTTGGGAAGAACCGGGCGACGCCGACCGCGACCCAGCCGCCCATCGAATGTCCCACCACATGCGCCCGTTCATCGCCGAGATCGTCGATCACGGCGACGACATCGCCGGCGCGCTGTGCCTGATTATAGAAGGCCGGATCGGTAGGCTTGTCGCTCAGGCCATGTCCAAGCGAATCGACACAGGCGACACGGAAGCGATCGGCAAGCGCGTCGACCACGCCACACTGCTTCCAGCTTGCGGCGTCGAGCAACAGGCCGTGCTGCAGCACGATCAACGGCCCGGATCCCTCGACGGTGTAATGGATGCGCTGGCCCCGATGATTGGCGAAAGGCATTGACAGAGTTCCCCACGTTTCACCACAGGTGAGCGCGGAGACGTCGGTATTCAAGGCCTGGTTCCGGATCGGGAACCATTCCACGGTAACCGGCGGGACCTGTCATTTGAAGGCGTTTCGAGCGAGGTGGATACCCGGAACGGTGCACTAGCCGCCCCAGACGGTGGCCTCGCTCCAGCCGAGATCCTTGAACTCGGCGGCCCGGAGCGGCGCCTCGCCGGCGGCGAAGAATTCGTCGAGCTGCGGCGGTTTGACTGTGGTCTCGGACAACATCGCGTGGGCCTGGCCGCGGTGATGGATCTGGTGCTGAAACAGATGCATCAGCAGGCGGTCGCGCCGCTCGGTCTGCACGGAAGTGTCGCGATTGACCTTCACCACATCATCGAGCCGTTCGGGCGTCAGCGCATCGCAGTGAGCGATCAGGCGCCGGTCGATCGCGCCTTGCGCAGCCTGCAGCGCCGCGACCGCCGGGTAGGGCACCTCGTTCGCCCACGCCTGCGGCCCGAGCCAGCCGCCTTCCAGCGCGTCGACGTAGAAGAGATCGATGACGTAGATGTGGTTCAGCGTCGCCTGCAGGCTCGGGAAGAACCCGGTCCGCGCAGCGGCGAACTCCGCCTGGCCGAGGCCGGCGCATGCCGTGAGCAGGCGATGATTGGCCCAGGCGTTGTTGTAGGCAAAGGCGCGAAAGGTCTGAACGAGGCCCGCTTGCATATCGGTCCTCACTGATTGTTTCCGGCCGGCGCCGTGGCCAGCCGGCCGACCCGCGACAGCAACAGCTTCAGGATCGGGGATTTGTTGGCCTTGTGATAGGCGATCACGAGATCCAGCGTCGGTGCTTCGCCCTGCACCGGCCGGGTGGTGATGCTGTCGGGCAGATAGCGCGCGGTGTAGGCCGGCAGCAGCATCACGCCATGCGTCGAGGTGATCATCGATATTGCGTGCACAACATTATGCACCTCGTGCTCCGGCCTCGGATCGATGCCGGCGCGGTTGAAATAGTCCAGCACGGCGCGGCGCACCGCCGGCGCGGATTTGGACGGCAGATAGAAGGTCTCGTCCGTGACGTGTTCCGGCGCGACGGCTGACTGCGCCGCCAGCCGATGGTTGCTCGGAAGTACGAACACTAGCGGATCGGTGCGCACGCGCTTGTACGCCAGGTCCTCCATGCTCTCGTCGGCCCGCATGAAGGCCGCATCGAGCTTGCGTCGCATCAGGGCCTTGGCGAGCAGGGGCGAGTAATCGCTCGACAGGCGGATGTCGATGCCGGGAAATCCCTCGCGCAACACGCGGGTCACCTCGGGCAGCAGATCGATTTCGGCGCCCGACAGGAAGCCGAGCGAGAAGACGGGCTTTGGCGGCTGGGCTGCGCGCAGCGCCGCTTCCTTGGCGGCCTCGGCCTGCAACAGCGCCATGCGGGCATGGTCGAGAAACGCCTTGCCTGCGGCGGTCAGCTCGATGCCCTGAGCGCCGCGATTCAAGAGTTGCACACCGACCTCTTGCTCGAGATCGCGAATCTGCCGACTGAGGGAAGGCTGCGAGGTGTGGAGTTTCTGTTCGGCGGCGACCGTCAGGCTGCCGGCATCGGCCACGGCAACGAAGTAGCGCAGATGCCGGAGCTCCATCGCAGTCTCCCAATCACGGCCTTTCCAATCGCTATCATCTCTTGTGGGCATATCTCGCAGGCATGGGGCCAGCTTACAAAATCTTTTTCAAGCCGGCCAGTGCCCACTATAGCGACGCATATTCCCAGCGCGGGCTCTGCCTCGCGGGCAGAGGAGCGTCGCGAGGTCAGCCTCGAGCTTGTGCATGCGGATCAACCTCGGAGCATTGCTGTTGTCGCTGCTGGTGCTGACGGGGCTCGGCCGTGCCGCCGCGCAATCTCCCGGCGTTCAAACGAGGGCAAGCGCCATGGATACGGACGTCGCGACGATCAAGCAGACACTTGCCGGAAACTGGGAGAGCATCGCGCCCGAGATCCGGCCGAGCAAGAATCCGGACGGCTCGATCAAGCCGTTCTATCTCAAACGCGCCTTCACCTATCAGTCCTCCGACCGGTTCGAGCTCGTGGTCGTCAACTCGGCCGATCCGTACGGCAAGGTGCCGCTGGCGCGGATCAGGATCGTCGGGCACCTGCAGTGGCAGGGCGCACACCCGATCGCACCGGGTGCGAAGAAGGTCGATTTCGTTGCCGACGAGGCTTACGAGGTCACGCCGCTGGCGCAGGGCTTTGTCGACGTGCTCAACAAGGTCGCGGTCGCCGGCTACGCGCCGTGGGCGGTCGATGTGCCGCAGAGCATCTTCGGCAAGTCGTTCCTCCCCTTCGGCCTCAAGGAAGGGACCAACTTCATGGAATACGACCTGGTCTATCTCAGGGGCGACCTGCTGTTCTGGGGCGCTCGCAATGTCGACGGCCGCGGATTCGACACCGAGCAGAATCGTCCGACCAATCTGCAGATCCCGCTGGTCCGCAAGCAGCCCTGATATTCTCAAGGGAGCGAAGCCAACCAGGATCGCCGCGTCCAGTTCGTGCTCGCCGCGTTCGATATCCTGTTCAACAAGCGCGATTATGCCGCCGAGCGGCTCCGGTCGCCGCGCTACATCCAGCACAGCGCGCATTGCGCCCGGCCGGGACGGGCTGTTCGGTCTCGTCAAGGGCTTGCCCGCGACGCTGCGCTATGAGAACCATGTCGACGCGGCGAGCGGCGCTTCCGTCATTCTGCACGGTTCAGCGGTCATGGTCTGCCGGCGGCATCAGTCGTCGCCGACATCGTGCGCATCGAGGGTGGCGTGCTCGCCGAGCACTGGGACGTCATCCAGGACGAGGCGACGCGCGAACAGTCGCGCAGCGGCTTGCCGATGTTTGGTGATCGCTTTCCCGGTTGAGCCGGTCCGGCGAGCGCGCACGGCGGCTGGGGAGACCGGGCATGCAACTCGCGAAGAACGTGATCGACGTCGGCCTTTCCACCAACAATCTGGAGCCGATGCTGCGGTTCTGGCAGCAGGACGCCGGCGTTCGCTTCGACCACGTGTTGCCGATCCGGCGCGGGCAGAAGCAATACCGGCATGACGTGCAAGGCTCGGTCATCAAGCTCAACCATCATGTCGAGCCGCTGGGCGATGCAGCGCCGAGCGGCTATCGCGAACTGATCATTGCGCGCGACGGCGTTGGAGCGCCGCAGCGCATGGCCGATCCCGACGGCAACAGCGTTTGCCTGGTGGCGCCCGGACACGACGGCATCACCCAGATTGCGGTTTCCATGGCGGTGCGCGACCTCGCCGCGCATCGCAGGTTCTACGGCGACATTCTCGGCTTCGCCGAGCAATCCTGGTCTGACGGTCCGGCGTTCCGCCTCGGCGACAGCCTGATCCTGCTCAGCGAAGATCGTGGCGCAACCGCCGATCCGGTTCGCGGCGCGCGGGGCTGGCGCTACATCACGCTGCAGGTTGCCGATATCGACGCCGTGCATGGCGAACTGCGCGCCAAGGGCGTGCGCGAGGGCCTCGCGCCGGTGACGCTTGGCGAGGTCGCGCGGATCTCCATGATCCTCGATCCCGACGGCAACTGGATCGAACTGTCGCGCCGTGCATCGATCGTCGGCAGCTTGTCCGATCACTAGGCGGACGTGTGCATCAAACGAACGGACACCGCCTGCGGCGCGTACAACGCTCTGCGCCTTCTCTCGCAATCACAGCGGAAAGGGTCCTAGCCCGCCAGCACTGCGTCCGCGCCGGTCACCGCCTCGGCGCTCTCCGTCACCGTCTTTTCCAGCGACGGCGCCTGCACCGAGACGTTCTCGGCGAAGAAGCGCGCCAGTGCGACGTAGCGCTGCGGTTCGGCTTCGCCGTTTGCTTTCGCAGCCAGCGCCTCGCCGGCAAGCATGCAGCCGCCGAGCGTGGCGCCGAACAGCCGCAGATAGGGCGTCGCGCCGGCCAGCGCCTCGTTCGGCGCGGAGGCCAGCCGCTCGAGCAGCCATTTGCTGGTGCGCTCGAGCGCGGCGTGGGCGTCGCGGAGCTTCGCGCCGGTGGTGCCGAACGCCGGATCGTTGGAGGTCTCGACCTGCTTGATGGTGGCGGCGAGCTCGTCGAGCAGCGCCCACACCGAAGCGCCGCCATTGGCGCCGAGCTTGCGGGTGACGAGGTCGATCGACTGGATGCCGTTGGTGCCCTCATAGATCGAGGTGATGCGGGCATCGCGGTAATGCTGCGCGGCGCCGGTCTCCTCGATGAAGCCCATGCCGCCATGGACCTGCACGCCGAGATAGGCGACCTCGTTGCCGATGTCGGTGGAGAATGCCTTGGCGATCGGGGTCAGCAATGCGCCGCGCGCCGCGGCATCCGCGCGGACCTTGGCGTCCTTGGCGCGTACCGAGACGTCGAGCGCGACCGCGGTGGCGTAGCAGATCGTGCGCGCCGCCGCCGTCATGCTGCGCATCTGCATCAGCATGCGCTTGACGTCGGGATGCGCGATGATCGGATCCATCCCGTCGCCCTTGTGGCCGATCGCTTTTCCCTGCCGGCGCTCCTGCGCATAGGCCAGCGCCTGCTGATAGGCGCGGTCGGCGATGCCGACGCCTTCGAGGCCGACGCCGAGCCGGGCCTGGTTCATCATCGTGAACATGCAGCGCATGCCGGCGTTTTCCTCGCCGATCAGAAAGCCGATCGCGCCGCCCTTGTCGCCCATGGTCATGGTGCAGGTCGGCGAGGCGTGCATGCCGAGCTTGTGCTCGACGCCGGAGGCATGGATGTCGTTGCGTTCGCCGAGCGAGCCGTCGGCATTGACCAAGAATTTCGGAACCAGGAACAGCGAGATTCCCTTGGTGCCGGCGGGCGCGTCGGGCAATCGTGCCAGCACGAAATGCACGATGTTGTCGGTCATGTCGTGCTCGCCATAGGTGATGAAGATCTTGGTGCCCTTGAGGCGGTAGGTGCCGTCGCTTGCCCGTTCGGCGCGGGTGCGCAGCGCGCCGACGTCGGAGCCGGCGTTGGGCTCGGTGAGCTGCATGGTGCCTGTCCATTCGCCGGTGACGAGCTTCTCGAGATAGACCTTCTTCAACTCGGCGCTGCCATGGGCATCGAGCGCCTCGATCGCGGACAGCGTCAGCAAGGGGCAGAGGCCGAAGGCGACGTTCGATGCGCTCCAGATCTCGGTGCAGGCAGCGTTGATCGCGAGCGGAAGGCCTTGGCCGCCGAACGCTTCCGGTCCCGACACCGCGTTCCATCCCGCAGCGGTCCAGCGCTGATAGGCGTCGGGCCAGCCCGGCGCGGTGGTCACCTTGCCGTTGTCGAGCTTGATGCCGTGTTCGTCGCCGACCGTGTTCAGCGGCGCCAGCACGTCGGAGGCGAACTTGCCGGCTTCCTCCAGCACCGCGGCGGTGATGTCGCCGTCGAAATCGCCGTAGTGGCCGGCCGCCAGGGCGGCTGCGAGCCCCGCACCATGGTTGAGGGACAGCAGGATATCGTTGATCGGCGCACGGTAGGTCATGGCGTTACTCCCGACGAGGCGTTTGGAAATTGTCTTCCCATGAAACAAGCGGGCTCTCAACTGTCCGAGCGGACATCGCGCGGTCTGTTTCGGCCATCGCAGCCTCGCCCTATGATAAAGGCGGCCGGCATCAACCCGCGGCTTTCGTGCCTTTTCGCGCGTCAACCTGTTGAAAAGGCCGGACTCACCCTATAGACCGGCGTGGCCTTCGATCGGCGCGTTGGGGCGTAGCCAAGCGGTAAGGCAGCGGATTTTGATTCCGCCATTCGGAGGTTCGATCCCTCCCGCCCCAGCCATATATAAGCATCTGAATTAATTATGTAAATTAGATTTGCTGCGTCGGAGATTTTTAGGCGTTTGAAAATTCGATTCACCCCGCATTTGAAAATTCTGTGCCGGGTTTGTCTTCCGATGAATCGACCGCGGAAAATCACGCCAGAATTGAGCGCCGCTCAATCGGCCGCCGATTGGATGTCAGAATTCGGTTGGGGAATTCGAGCTTTCGACAAGTCCGATTGCGACCTGGCGCGGTGCCGGCAGCTAAAATGCCACCTGCGATTTGCCGCGCTGAGCGAAGGTTGAAGTCTATCTCTGCGAGCCCGTTCCGGTCTTGGTCGCTGGAGACAGTTGGCGCGTCTCATCTTGAGCCGAGGCCGCTTCGTCAACAACCTGATCGAGCTCCTTTTGCGCTAGGAGATGCGCGTGGCGTTTCCGGGTCGCAGCTAACGCTCGTGCCATCGTCTACTTAGCGTAGCCGCGATAGGCCTGTGCGGTCTTGTGCCCAGAGAGTGCGCGTCCCTGACCGTCTGTCAGCTCGGCTTCCTCGAGCTCTGTCATGCCGCCGTGTCGACAGGCGTCAAGCGTGAACAGCTTCGATACGCCATCGATCTTCTTGCGCATCTGCTGCACGACCTTCTCCATGCCGGGATAGGACCATACTTTGGCGTCGCCCTTGCGCTCACCCCGTTCGATCCGGCGCATGATCATCGGAACGCCAAGCTTCGGCAGATGGCCCAAAACCTCCTACAGTTCGGCATAAAGCTTCACGATCTCTCCTTCGAGGATCTCTTCGAGCGGGTGCCAGACCAGCGCCTTGTTTTTGTGGTGCTCGATACGCACCGCATGAGGCCAGTCCTTGCTACGGTAGTCAGGCCAAGTGAAAAACCCAGCCACCACGTTCTCAGGCCGCTGCAGCCATTCAAAAACAGATCACCGCCACGGCCGCGGGCTCAGGCCGGCCTTCCTTGATGCAGCCCCATGCGAACTCATTCTCGCGGCATTGTAGGGCGCGCAGCGGCTGCCGCCGTCGTTAGCAGATTGTCATATTCTATTCTTATATTGCGGGTGCCCTGGGTTCCGACGAACACTGCATCGATCATCGGTACGTCAAACTTATCCTGCCGGGGCGGGTCAAATGCGGTGTCTTCAAGCTCCTCTTTGTGTCGATAGATTGCGCTGCGCACGAGTCATTATCCGATGTGGCAGCGTTTTCTTGCGCTGATCATAGGCACTGTCGTTGCCGGGAATATCCAAACGGCGACGATGGCCGAGAGTCTTGAATCAAGTCGGGCATCGGCGCCTGTCGACTTTGATATCGGCGCCCAACCTCTGGCCGCCGCGCTGGACGCCTACAGTGCTGCTTCGGGACTTCAGGTCGTCTACGATGCCACCCTGGCCGCGGGCCGCCGCGGGCAAGCCGTCAGGGGATCGGTCAAGCCTGATATGGCGCTCCAGCTTCTGCTCGAGGGAACCGGTCTGGTCGCGATCTATGTCGGGACCAATGCCTTCACGATCGCTCCGATGGTGGCGGAGCGACAAACGACACCAATACACCTCTTCAAGCCATATCTTGCGAGCGTCCAGAGCCGTGTTGAGGAAGTATTCTGTCGCTCTGCGCTGACCGCACCGGGCAGCTATCGGATCAAGTTCAGGTTCTGGATCGGCCCTGCCGGAGAAGTCTTGCAGCCCCAATTGCTTGGTTCAACAGATGACGACGCGCGTGACCAGGCTATTGCTGCAATGTTGCGCGCTGTTGTGATTGGCCGGCCGCCACCGCCGGACATGCCGCAGCCCGTTACAATGGCGGTATCGGCTCGCCCACCTTCCGAGACCGGAGACTGCGTTGCCTCGGACCCGAGACGCCGGGGATTGGTTGCACGATGACCGAAACGACCTGGACGACGCTCCGGCAATTGCTGGTGGAGCGTTACGATGAGCTTCGCCGGCACCTCGCGCGGCGTCTCGGAGATGAGAAGGCGCGTGAGACACTTCACGAGACGTGGCTGCATTTGCGCGACAAGAGCGGCCCGGGTGTGATCGATCGCCCGATCGGCTATCTGCTGCGCAGCGCGGTCAATCTTGCGATCAGCCGGGAGCGCCAGGAGACGCGCCGCATCAAGCGGTTCGAGGTGCAGCCGATGCTCGAGATCGCCGACGCGGCGCCCGGGCCGGAGCGCGAGGTCGAATCGCGGCAGCAGATTGCGCACCTGGAGCAGGTGCTCGAGGAACTCACGCCGCGCCGCCGGACGATCCTGCTCGCATCCCGCCTGGAAGGCGCGCCGCTCCGGGAAATCGCCGAGCGTCTTGGGGTTTCGCAGCGCTTGGTGGAGCTTGAGCTGAAAGCCGCGCTCGAGCATTGCGCCAGGCGGTTTAATAAAAAGGTCACAAGGCGTTTCGGTCCGGCACCGCGGGAAACGTCCTGATAGGAGAGGGTCCGAGTGTCGCGTATTTGGATGGAAGTGCTGTCGAGGGAAACGCCCGACCGATGACACGTAACGACGAACCGTCGGAGGAGCTGACCGCGATCGAGAGCGAGGCGCTTGCACGCGTCCAGCGGCTTGGATCGGGTCAAGCCACCTGGCGGGACATTGAGGAAACCAGGCACTGGGGAGGCCAAAGCACCGCTCATTCGGAGGCACTCGCACAGGCCAGCCTGCTGTGGGATCAGCTCGGCCCGGCCGGCGCCAACCTGTTGAAGCGGCGTGGCGATTCCATGCTGGGGGATATCCGGCGGCAGCCGCGAATGACGCGGCGGGCGGTACTCGGCGGGGCGCTGGCGACATCGGCCGCCGCGTATCTCGTGGTGTCGCCGCCGCTGCAGCTGTGGCCGTCGCTGCAGGACGTGATGGCGGATTATCGCACCGCTGCTGGCGAGCAGCGCAAGCTCGCGATCGATGGCGGTGTCAAGGTGACGATGAACACCGGAACCAGCGTCAATGTTCAGTCGGACGAAGCCAGCTTCGATCGCATCGAGATCCTGACCGGGGAAGCCGTAATCGCGACAGCTTCGGTGAGCCGCGAGCTGCGCGTGGTTGCCGGTGACGGCGAGATGAGTGCGCGGCAGGCGCAGTTCAACGTCCGTCATGAGCAGCGCAACACCTGCGTGACATGTCTCGAAGGTGAGGTCCAGGTCACCCGTCACGGCGCCGTCGCGGCGCTGCGCGCGGGGCAACAGGTGAGCTATGCAGCGCTTGGTCTCGCGGCGCCAATGTCGGTCGATCCCGCCGAGGTGACAGCCTGGCGCGACGGAATGCTGATCTTTCATGACGCCCCGCTCGGCAACGTCGTGACCGAAATCAACCGTTACCGATCGGGCAAGGTCATGGTGACGAACGCGGAATTGGAACGCCGTCTCGTCAACGGCCGGTTCCGCATCGACAATGTCGATGGCATCCTAGCCATGTTCCAGCAGATCTTTGGCGCGAAGGCGCGGCATCTGCCCGGCGGCATTGTGCTGCTGAGCTGATGTCGAGCGAACCCATGAAAGCGCGGATCGCCTGTGCGCAGGAATTGTGAGCAGGTTGCGATTTTGTCGTTCGGTCCCGCCGATCCAATGGCGTCCTTGGGGACGAGAAGCCTGACATGCGGTGAAGCCGTATGGCGAGCATCTGCGCAGATCGGATCTGTGCATCCCTCCGTCCGCTGTTCCCGGGGAATTTCCCATGCCGTCTCGCCGGAAAGCCATCCGCCGTTCTCGTCTTGACCTGCGTGGGGTCGCGCCGCTTCCTCCGCGGCAGCGGATCGGACTGGTATCCCGTTCCGTGCTGCTCGCCGGAACGAGCACGCTGGCGCTGCTGCTGAGCGGGCTTGAGGACGCTTCCGCGCGGCCGTTCGGCAATTTCGCGACGACGACGTCGGCGCCGGCGATCGCCAGCGACGCGGCAACCGCCGCGGCCCGGCAGGCGACGGAAGTCGCCAGGCAAAGCCAGGGCGCGCTGATGCGGGCGACCCAGGCCATCCAGGCGCTGCAGGCCGCGCAGTCCGCCGCACGCAGCGCCGCCGCGGCCTCGCAGCGATCGGCCACGTTGCCGCAGGTGGCGGTGCCGAACGGCCTCGGGCCGGGCGGGCTTCAGGTGGCGCCGGGCGCTGCGCCCGGCTCGGGCCTCTGGCAAGGCGCCGCGCTGCCGAGCCAGAGCGCCAGCGGCGGCCAGACCACGGTCACCGTCAATCAGACCGCGCCGCAGGCGATCCTCAACTGGCAGAGCTTCAACGTCGGCAGCCAGACCACGCTCAATTTCAACCAGCAGGCCGGCAACTGGACCGCGCTCAATCGCGTCGTCGGCGACATCGGACCGAGCCAGATCCTCGGCCGCATCACCGCGCCCGGCCAGGTGCTGGTGATCAACCAGAACGGCATCATCTTCGGCGGCGCCAGCCAGATCAATGTCGGCTCGCTGATCGCCTCGACCGCCAACATCACCGATGGCCAATTCCTCGCCAATGGGCTCTATTCGATCCAGAGCGGCACGACCTATCTGCCGAGCTTCACCGGCGCCGGCGGCAAGATCGTGGTCGAGAGCGGCGCGCTGATCACCACCAATGCGCCGTCCTCGGTCACGTCAGGCGGCGGCTTCGTGCTCATGATGGGCACCGAGGTCGACAATGCCGGCGCCATCACCACGCCGA
>NZ_LFIP02000010.1 GCF_001189235.2 Bradyrhizobium embrapense | reverse complement strand
CCTTTAGGCTCGGCACAACGGCATCGCTTTTGCGCGGGCGGCCGATCGGCCGCAGCGCTGCCGCCCCGCCTGCCCGAAATAGATCGCGCCAGGCGTAGAGATCCTTGCGCAGCACCTTCAGCTCGTCTGAAAGCGCCCTTATCCGCTCGCCCGCCAGAATGCGGCGAACCGCCTCAAGCTTGAACTCTCGGCTGAAAACACGGGGTGATTTGTTGGGCATAGGTTCTCCGTTAGAGAACTGTCCCTAATTTCCCGTGTCTCACTTTTGGGGTGCACTCCACGCCATCGGTGAAAGCTGCCCCGGATTACGCTTACGCTGCATCCGGGCTACGTACCGCGCCTGCATTCACGCTCAGACCGTCATCCCCCGCGAAAGCGGGGGACCCTGTACGCCGCGGCTTATCGGCTGAATACAAATGCCTCTGGAATACTGGATCGCGCGCTTTCGCGGGTGATGACAGCGGAGGTCGGATTGGAGAGCTTGCCTACTCCTGAATCCCGTAGCGGTGCAGGTCGTTGCCGTGGGTGTCGAGCCAGTTCTTGGCGCGCGTGACCGACGCGCAGACCCTGTCGACCACCCGCCAGAACCGCGCCGAGTGGTTCATCTCGACGAGATGGGCTACTTCATGCGCGGCGAGGTAATCGAGCACGAAGGGCGGCGCCAGGATCAACCGCCACGAGAACGACAGCGAACCCGCCGAGGTGCACGAGCCCCAGCGGCTGGACTGGTCGCGGATCGAGATCCGCCGCACCCGTACACCGAGTTCCGCTGCGTGAAGTGCAGCCGCCTTCTGCAGGTCCTTGCGCGCCTCGCGCTTGAGGAAGTCGTGCACCCGGCGGTCCATGTGCTCGACGCCGCCGGCGACGCAAAGGATCTTCTCGCCGCTGTCGCGCGTCTCGGTCCAGACCGTGCCGCGTTCGCCCGAGCGATGCACCAGCCGATGCGGCACGCCGCGGAGCGGCACCACGGTGCCGGGCTGGAACGGCGCGGCCTTCGGCAAACGGCCGAGGCGGGCGGCGATCCAGCCGCCATGAATGTTGGCGAACTCCTTCGCCTCCACGATCGTGCCGCGTGGCGGCATGGTCAGGATCGCTTCGCGGTCAGTCGGATGTATCCTGAGGGTGTAGCGGCGCGCGCGCCTGTGCCGGCGCAGCCTGACGGTGAAGAACTGGGAGCCGTGTCTGACCAATACGGTCGCGGGTTCGGCAGGCCGCCGATAGAGGAGGGCGCGAGTAGCCATTTCTGAGAGTCCGGGGAGCAGGAGTTCGCCCGAACTTTGCCATATCCGCCGCCAGGGAAAGCGCTCGGCGCAAAAACAAATCATTTGCCCAATATACAGGGGCTGGCCGTTAATTGACCTCTACAGGCTGGGGTCGGAACCGGTATTTTTGCGATGAATCAGAGTCGCAAAAAAGACCCAAGGAATGAAAATAAATTCATCACTTGAGCCTTCGCTGATTTGAGATTCTTTTAGTTAAATCAGTGACTTGCGCGACCGCAGCAATCACGGCCGGGGTGATACCTATTCGGCCGCGGCAACCAGCGAAAGCCGGGTATTGGCCGCCGAAACCATGAAATCGGAGATCCGAGGCACGATTTCGGAGCGGAAACGCGAGCCGTTGAACACGCCGTAGTGGCCGACGCCCTTCTGCACATAGTGCACGCGGCGATGGTTCGGAATCGCGGTGCAGAGCGCGTGCGTTGCCTCTGTCTGACCGAGACCGGAGATGTCGTCCTTCTCGCCTTCGACCGTCATCAGCGCGACGCGGCGGATCTTCGACGGATCGACCGGCTTGCCGCGATGAGTCATCTCGCCCTTCGGCAGCGCATGCTTGACGAACACGAGGTCGACGGTCTGCAGGTAATACTCGGCAGTGAGGTCCATCACCGCGAGATATTCGTCATAGAATTCACGGTGCTTGTCGACGAGATCGCCGTCACCCTTCACCAGATTGGCGAACAGCGCCTTGTGCGCGTCCATGTGCCGATCCAGGTTCATGCTGATGAAGCCGTTGAGCTGCAGGAAGCCCGGATAGACGTCGCGCATCACACCCGGATGCGGGAACGGCACCTTGGTGATGACATTGTTGCGGAACCATTCGATGCCGCGCTCCGCAGCCAGATCGTTGACCGCGGTCGGATTGCGTCTGGTGTCGATCGGACCACCCATCAGCGTCATCGACAGCGGCACGAACGGGTCGTGATTCGCCTCCATTACGGAGACCGCCGCAACCACCGGCACCGAGGGCTGGCACACCGCGATGACATGCATGTTGCCGCCGAGCGCATGCAGCATCTCGATCACGTAATCGACATAGTCATCGAGATCGAACCGGCCTTCCGCGAGCGGCACCATGCGCGCGTCGGCCCAGTCGGTGATGTAGACTTCATGCGTCGGCAGGAACGCTTCGACCGTGCCGCGCAGCAGCGTCGCATAGTGGCCCGACATCGGCGCCACGATCAGCACCCGCGGTTGCGGCGCGCGCAACGGGCGCGTCAGCTTGCGATCGAAATGCAGCAGGCGGCAGAACGGCCTTTCCCAGACCGTGCGAACCTCGACCGCGGTGCGGATACCGTTGACCTCGGTGGTCGGCAGGTTCCAATCCGGCTTGCCGTAGCGGCGCGTGGTGCGCTCGAACAACTCGCAGCCGGCGGCGATCGACTTGCCGAACTCGGTGTGCGTCCACGGATTGAGCGGGTTCTGAAACAGGATCTTGGTGGCGTCCGTCACGGCGCGTACCGGATTGAGCGACGCATGCGCCATCTCATACATCCAGTATAGCGGCGTCGTGAGTGCCGGGCTGCCTTCCGCCGCTAGTGGCGGGGCACCGCCAAATTCACCGATGGGCATAGTATTTTCAGACCCCTGTTTTGCGCCGCAGCAGAATGACCGCTGCGTAACAATGCGTCAATGCGCTGCGAGCCGAATCTGGGGCCGATATCGGGCTAAAACACCGAGAATCCACGTGAAAGTGACATTTATTCACCACCCGCGAGCAGCGATCCGTTGCGCTTGGCGCTCTGCAAAAGGGCAAGGAAGACCGCAAAAGAGGCAACGAACAGGATGGCATTGATGGCCAGCGCCCAGGCCATCAGGTCGGCGCGGAAGACGTGGTCGATCAGCAGCGACCGCATGCCTTCGAACACATAGGTCGGCGGCAGCGTCCAGGCGACATATTGCAGCCAAGTGGGCAGCACCTCGACCGGATAGTAGATGCAGGCGAGTGGCATCACCGCGAACATCAGCGTCCAGACGATGCTTTCCGCCCCTAACCCGTTGCGCAGCACGAGGCCCGAGGCGAATACGCCGACCGACCAGCTGGTGAAGATCAGGTTGCAGAAGAACGCGATCAGCGGCAGCCCGATGGCGTAGAAGTTGAAGCCGAAAAAGAACAGCGCCAGCAGCGTCATCGGGATCACGCCGATGGCAAGCCGGATCAGGCTCATGATCATCAGCGAGAGCAGGAATTCGATCGGCTTCAGCGGGCTCATCATCAGGTTGCCGAGATTGCGCGCCCACATCTCTTCCAGGAACGAGATCGAGAAGCCGAGCTGGCCGCGAAACAGGATATCCCACAGGATCACGGCGCCGATCAGCGTGCCGCCCGCCCTGGCGAAGAAGCCGGACGCCTGCGAGATGTAGTTCTGCAGGAAACCCCAGGTGATGATCTGCAAGGCCGGCCAGTAGACCAATTCCAGCAGCCGCGGCCACGACGACATCAGCAAATACCAATAGCGCAGCACCATCGCATTGATGCGTTGCAGTGAAATGCCGCGCGGCTGATGGCTGACGATCTCGCTCATGGTGTCCCCTCTGGCGCGCCCTCCCGGAGGCGACCGCGCGCCACGTCGAGAAACACCTCTTCCAGCGTGTCGCGGTTGTAGCGCGCCATGATCGCCTCGGGGCTGTCGTCGTCCTCGATCTTGCCGCGCTTCATGATGATGACGCGGTCGCAGAGGCGCTCGACCTCCAGCATGTTGTGCGAGGCCAGCAGGATGGTCGCGTTGTGGGTCTTGCGGTAGGTCTCGAGATGCTGCCGCACCCAGTCGGCGGTATCCGGGTCGAGCGATGCGGTCGGCTCGTCGAGCAGCAACAGATCCGGCTCGTTGATCAGCGCCTTGGCCAGCGCGACGCGGGTCTTCTGCCCGGCGGAGAGCTTGCCGTTGGAGCGGTCCAAGAATTCCTTGAGATCGAGATCGGCGGCGAGCTGGTCGATCCGCTCGCGCAGATGTTTCACGGCATAAAGTCGCCCGAAGATGGTCAGGTTCTGCCGCACCGTGAGCCGCATCGGCATGTCGACATAGGGGCTCTCGAAATTCATCCGGCCCAGCACCTCGTAGCGCTGTTCCGGAATTTTTGCGCCCAGCACCGCGACGCTGCCCGAGGTCGGCAGCACCAGCCCCATGATCATCGCGATCGTCGTGGTCTTGCCGGCGCCGTTGCCGCCGAGCAGGCCGGTGATGCTGCCGCGCGCGATGCGGAAGGAAATGTCGTCGACCGCGCGGGTGGCCTTGTAGACCTTGACCAGATGCGCAACGTCGATCGCGGCCGATCCGCCCTGATCGGCCGCGGGCGCGTGTCCCTGACCCGTCCCGCTCTGTTGCATATGGCCGTCATTGAGCCATTGCGACAATAAGCGCAAGGCTTGCCTCGCGTGCTTGCGCTAAGTCGCGAATTTGTGCGCCGCCCACGGCACAGCTAAGGTCCCTGACATGACCGACGTCGCTTCTGATTTCCGCCAACCTCGCCGCTACGTCCGCCTGGATACGATCCTGCGGCTGCGCTGGCTTGCCGCGCTAGGCCAGCTCGTCGCGATCTTTATCGTGGCCCAGGGACTGGAGTTCGACGTTCCGATCGTCCCCTGCGTCATCATCGTGGCGTTCTCGGCGCTGCTCAATCTGGCGCTGCAGATCGCCTTCAACCCGATGCAGCGGCTGGAGCCGGCCTATGCCGCGGCCCTGCTCGCCATCAACATCGTCGAGCTCGGCGGCCTGCTGTACTTCACCGGCGGATTGCAGAACCCGTTCTCGTTCCTGTTCCTGGCGCCGGTGCTGATCTCGGCCACGGTGCTGCCGATCCGGCTGACAATCGCGCTCGGCTGCCTTGCAGTCGCCTGCGCCTCGGCGCTGTTCTTCTACCATCTGCCGCTGCCCTGGGATGGCGACGATCCGCTGGTGCTGCCGCCGATCTATCTGGTCGGCGTCTGGCTCTCGATCCTGCTCGCGATCGGTGTCACCAGCCTTTACGCATTCCAGGTGACCGAGGAGGCCCGCCAGCTCTCCGATGCGCTCGCCGCGACCGAGCTGGTGCTGACGCGCGAGCAACATCTGACCCAGCTCGACGGCCTCGCCGCCGCCGCCGCGCACGAGCTCGGCACGCCACTGTCGACAATCTTCCTGATCTCGCGCGAGCTCGAGAAGACGGTGCATGATCCAGCGATCGCCGGCGACCTCAAGACGGTGCGCGAACAGGCGCAGCGCTGCCGCGACATCCTGAGCAAGATTGCGCAATTGTCATCGAGCGGCGCGCCGTTCGACACCATGAAGCTGTCGACCCTGATCGAGGAGGCGGTGGCGCCGCATCGCGATTTCGGCATCAACATCAAGGTGCGGCTTGCTGTCGCAGCAACGCGCGAACCGGTCGCGGCGCGCAATCCCGCGATCCTTTACGGCGTCGGAAACATTCTGGAAAATGCGGTCGATTTCGCGCACCAGACCGTCGAGGTGAACGCGTGGTGGAACGCCGAAACCATCGAGATCGTCGTCTCCGACGACGGCCCGGGCATCGCACCTGACATGCTGAAGCGGATCGGCGAGCCGTATTTGTCGCGCCGCCGGGGCGCAGATGAGGCCCAAAACGCCCGTGGCGGCCTGGGCTTGGGCGTTTTCATCGCAAGAACGCTGCTGGAACGTACCGGAGCCAAGGTGTCGTTTACCAATCGGCCGTTCCCCGATCACGGCGCCGTGGTGCAGATCGTCTGGCCCCGCGAGCGCTTCGAGGAAGCCGCACTGGCGACGAAGCCGAGTCCTGAGAAAGGTTCTTAATCGCACCTCCTGGCATACCGGATGCAGCGCTCTTTCCAGAGCTGCACGCGACTTTCGGCTGCCTTGGCAGCGCCGCAGTAGGCCCCCATATATTGGATGTCTGCCACAGGGAAAAATGGATCGTGAACGCCATCGCTGAACTGAATGACCATGCCGACCGCTCGCTCCTCATTGTCGAGGACGACAAGCCGTTCCTGGAACGCCTGTCGCGCGCGATGGAGACGCGCGGGTTCGCAGTGAAGTCATGCGACACGGTGTCTGATGGTCTCGCCGAGATCGGCCGCGCCGCGCCCGCTTTCGCGGTCGTCGACCTCCGCCTCGGCGACGGCAACGGCCTCGACGTCGTCTCGGCGTTGAAGCGCAAGCGTCCCGAGGCGCGCGCGATCGTTCTCACCGGCTACGGCAACATCGCGACCGCCGTCACCGCGGTGAAGATGGGCGCCGTCGACTATCTCTCGAAGCCTGCCGACGCCGATGACGTCGTTGCTGCGTTGCTTGCGACCGGCACCGAGAAGTCCGAGCTGCCGGCCAATCCGATGTCGGCGGACCGGGTGCGCTGGGAGCACATCCAGCGCATCTACGAGATGTGCAACCGCAACGTCTCGGAGACCGCGCGCCGCCTCAACATGCACCGCCGGACCCTGCAGCGCATCCTCGCCAAGCGCGCGCCGCGCTAAGCGGCATTGATATTGTTTTGCGATGGCCGGGTTACTGCCCGGCCATTTGCTTTTGCAGGATGGGTGGAAGCGGAGCGAGACCGCTTCGCTCCAGCCATCCTACGGAACCGCGCTTCTAAAATTCGTGCCCCTGCGGATCGACCAGGCGATTGATCCGCTGCGCCGCCGCCATCGCAAACCGCACCGTCATCGCCTTGCGGGTGGCCGCAGGCAGGCGATGCTCCGGCGCCTCGCAATGCAGATGCGCCCCGTAGGCGTCGGCGATGATCAGGCCGGTGTCGGCGGGGAAGATCTCGCATGGCAGATCCTGCGTGAATGCGAAGAACAGCCGGTCGCAATGCATCCGGTAGTCCTGCCATTTCTGGTCGGCGCGCAGATCCTCGAGCGATGACTTGATCTCGACGATCCAGATCTCGCCGCGTTCGTTGAGCGCGACCAGATCGGCGCGGCGGCCGGACGGCAGAGGCAATTCGCTGATGCAGGAAAAACCCAGCGATCTCAAAAGCCGCGCGGTGCCGCGCGCGATCGCAAGCGCGGTCTCCGACTGGCGTCGGTCGGGCGCGGGCACGAGCGCGATCTGGCGGGCCGATAACTCCATTCGACGAGATTAGCCGATTCCGCGCGAGCATGATCCGGAAAAGTGGAGCCGGCGCGACAAATACGTCGCCGACCACCGCAGGAGCGCGCCGAAGGCATCATCGTTCGACCGCTGGTCGAGGATACGCTGCACGGCTCATGGTGTCGGCTCATGGTGTCGGCCTGCACCTTGCGGGACGACACTTCGGGCAGGAACCCGTTGCCGCCTCGCCGCTTATCTCCGAACCGCCACGGCGGACCGGAGAGGATAGCCTCGTGATCGACGACCTCTGGTACAAGAATGGCGTGATCTACTGCCTGTCTGTAGGCACCTATATGGATGCCAATGGCGATGGCATTGGCGATTTCAGCGGCCTGCTGCGGCGTCTGGATTATCTGGATGGGCTGGGCATCACCACGATCTGGCTGATGCCATTTCAGACTTCGCCCAACAGGGACGGCGGCTACGACATCTCGGACTATTACGGCGTCGATCCGCGCTACGGCACGCTGGGCGATTTCGTCGAGTTCACCCATGGCTGCCAGCAACGCGGCATCCGCGTGATCATCGACCTCGTCGTCAATCACACCTCGGATCAGCACGCCTGGTTCAAATCCGCACGGAGCTCAAAGGACTCGCCCTTTCGCAACTGGTACGTCTGGTCGGACAAGAAGCCGGCCAACGCCAACACGGGCATGGTGTTTCCCGGCGTTCAGAAATCGACCTGGACGCGCGACAAGCAGGCAGGCGCCTGGTATTTCCATCGCTTCTACGATTTCCAGCCGGACCTCAACACATCGAATCCGCACGTGCAGGCCGAGATCCTCAAGATCATGGGGTTCTGGATTCAGCTCGGCGTCTCCGGCTTCCGCATGGACGCCGTGCCCTTCGTGATCGCGACCAAGGGCGCATCGGTCCGCAAGCCGGTCGAGCAATACGACATGCTGCGATCGTTCCGCGAATTCCTGCAATGGCGCCAGGGCAACGCGATCATCCTCGCCGAGGCCAATGTACTGCCCGAGACCGACATGGAGTATTTCGGGCGCGACGGCGACCGCATGCAGATGATGTTCAATTTCCACGTCAATCAGCATCTGTTCTACGCGCTGGCATCGGCCGATACGAAGCCGCTGGCGAAGGCATTGACGGCGACCAAGCCACGGCCTCCAACGGCGCAATGGGGCCTGTTCCTGCGCAACCACGACGAGCTCGACCTCGGCCGCCTGACCAAGGCGCAGCGCGAGACAGTGTTCAAGGCGTTCGGTCCCGAGAAGAGCATGCAGCTCTATGACCGCGGCATTCGTCGACGCCTCGCGCCCATGCTGGGCGGCGACCGGCGGCGCCTGGAGCTCGCCTACAGTCTGATGTGCACGCTGCCCGGCACGCCCGTGATCCGCTACGGCGATGAACTCGGCATGGGTGACAATCTCGATTTGCCCGAGCGCACTTGCGCGCGCACGCCGATGCAATGGTCGACCGAGCCGCATGGCGGCTTTACCGAGAGCGATCGGCCATGTGTGCCCGTGATCGACCAAGGTCCGTATGGCTATGAACACGTCAACGCCGCCAAGCAGCGACGCGACCCGAATTCGATGCTGAACTGGACCGAACGCATCATTCGCATGCGCAAGGAAGTCCCCGAGATCGGCTGGGGGGACTTCAAGGTTATCAGCACCCGAAATCCTGCCGTTCTGGTCATTCGTTACGACTGGCGCAACAACTCGGTGCTGTTCGTGCACAATTTCGCGGAGAAGCCGCTCGAGATTTCTTTCGACGTTGGGCTACCCGACGACGCCGGTAATCTCCTGGTCAACCTGCTGACCGAGGATCACAGCCGCGGCGGCGATGGCCGTCACAAGCTTCTGATCGAGGCCTACGGCTATCGCTGGTACCGGGTCGGCGGGCTCGACTACCTGCTCAAGCGCAGCGATATCGATACCAAGACGCCCCGCACATCCCGCTAATCATCCTGGTGCGGGCCGAGGATCACGCCCTCATTGCCGCGCAGGTCGAGCACGCCTTCGATCTTCTCGCCCTGCCGGTCCATGAAGGTCGAGAGCAGCACCTCGTTGCTGAAGCCGATGGCGCTGGAGGAGACCGACGCGGGCGCCGCGCCGAAATTCAGCGCAATTACGACGACGCCCTCGGCGCTGCGCCGCCGGTAGAGCAGGACATCGCCATGCGCCGCTGCCGGCTCGTAGCTGCCATGGACGAGCTGCGGCAGCTTTCGCCGCAGCGCGATCAGCGCCTTGTAGAAATTGAGGATCGACGCCCGGTCCGCCTCGAGGCTCGCGACATTGTCGCGGGCGAAATCCTGCGCCAGCGGCAGCCACGGCCGCGCGGTCGAGAAACCGGCATAGCGCTCGGCGCTCCATTGCATCGGGGTGCGGCAGCCGTCGCGGCCGACGCCAATGCCAGGCACGTTCTTCTCGAAGGGATCGCGCACCTCGTGCGGCGCGATCGCAAGCTGACGCATGCCGATCTCGTCGCCGTAATACAGCGTCGGGGTGCCGCGCAGCGTCAGCAGCAGCATCGCCGCGACCGGCGCCTGCGCAGGTCCGACCCGGCTCGCCACCCGCGGCCGGTCGTGATTGCCGAGCACCCAGTTCGGCCACGCCCCCGGCGGCAGCGCCTTCTCATAGTCGGCGATGATCTGCTCGACCGCGCGCGCACTCCACAAGGTCGACAGCAGCGCGAAATTGAACGGCATCTGCGCGCCGCGCAGATCATTGCCGTAATAGGCGACCAGCCGGTGCAGCGGCAGGTAGATTTCGCCGATCAGCACGCGGTTGTCGAACTCCTCGGTGACGCGGCGCATCTCGGTGATCACGGCGTGCACTTCGAGCTGATCGGTCGAATATTGCGTCAGCACCTTCTCGTGCGGTGGCCGGCCCTCGCGATAATGCGGGTTCGGCGGATTGTCGCGGAATTCGGCATCCTTGATCAGGTGCCAGATCACGTCGACGCGAAAGCCGTCGACGCCCTTGCGCAGCCAGAATCGCATCACATCGTAGATCGCGTCCCTGACCTCGCGATTGCGCCAGTTGAGATCGGGCTGCTGCGCGAGGAAGGCGTGATAGTAGTATTGGCCGGAGGCCTCGTCATACGTCCAGGCGCTGCCGCCGAACTCCGACAGCCAGTTGTTGGGTGGACCGCCATCCGGCGCCGGATCGCGCCAGATGTACCAGTCGCGCTTCGGGTTATCGCGCGAGCTCTTCGCCTCGATGAACCAAGGATGCTGATCCGATGTATGGTTCGGCACCAGATCGAGGATCAGCTTGAGGCCGGAATCGTGCGCGGCCGCGACCAGCGCGTCGAAATCCTCCATCGTCCCGAACAGCGGATCGATGCCGGTGTAGTCGGAGATGTCGTAACCGAAATCGGCCATCGGCGAGGTGAAGATCGGCGACAGCCAGACCGCGTCGACGCCAAGTCGCCTCAGATAAGGCAGCCGCGCGATGATCCCCCTGATATCGCCGACGCCATCGCCGTCGCTATCCCCGAACGAGCGCGGATAGACCTGATAGAAGATGCCGCGCCGCCACCAGTCCCTGTCGTCCTGGTCCATCCATTCCCCCTCGCTCGTCGCCCCCGTGTCCCCGGGGTTGTCCGCAAGTTCAGGGATGACGCATAATTCAGGACGGAAAGATGGCGGCGTAGCGCGGAGCCCGGATCGAGCGAAGCGCAATCCGGGGACCACTGGCACAACTGGCGAGATTCCCGGATTTCGCTTCGCTCCATCCGGGCTACGAGCAAGCCTAATGCCGGGCCACCGCCAGCTGATAAATGGTGATCAGCACCTCGAACAGGATCAGGAAGACAATGATCAGCTCGAGCCGCAGCGAGCGGCTGGTGTCGATGATGTCGGTCAGCACCTGCGCGGTCTCGGCGACGACTGCTAGCTTGCGGTTCAGCGATTCCGCACGCTCTTTCAACTCGTACTCGTCCTCGAGCCGGGCATAGAGGCGTTCGAGGTGCGGCTTGTCCCAGAGGATGTCGGGCTTCTCCGACACCTCGACCGGGCCGGCCACACGATGCCGCACCAACAGCGCATTGCCGATGTGCTTGAGGATCGCAACGCGGCCGCCACGGACCTGGCCGCCCTTGGCGAGCTCGCGCGCCAACGGCTCGGTGGTGTCGAACACCGCCCGGACCTCACGCTCATGCCGCGCCAGCACTACGCTCTTGGCCAGCGCTTCGCCGACCAGGATCAGCCGCTCCGGCGACAGGCTTTGCAGATAGATCGGACCGCCCGGCGGAATCTGGTCTTCCTTCTCGGCGGCGAGCTCGATGATTGCGATCTCCTCCTCGCGCCGCGTGAACAGACCGGTCATGCGCGACTGCAGGCTGCGCAGGAATTCATCTTCCTCCAGCGCATTGAGGCCGATCAGGACCACGACGCCATAGCGGAACAGGATCGCCACACCGTTGTCATTGACGCGAAACGCCAACGGCGTCGTGGCCAGCACGTCGCCGCGTTCGAGGCCGGACGTGTTGATGCGGTCCGCGACGAAGAAGGCGCGGGCGGTGGTCCGGGGTCCGCCGAGCGGTGAATTAGGGGCCTGGGTCATGAAGTTCCGGACTGCGAGGACTTAATCGGGATCGAGAGCAACTGCATGCCAGCCTGCTCACGAACCTGTTCGGCTGGAGGTGACCTTATCACGGTCCGTTTTGGGATCACACGCCGGGGCAAGCGCATTTGGCGTTTGTGTTGACGGCATTTCCCGGTAGCCTATGGTGCCCCCATGAACGAGACAACCGACACCAAACCAAAGGCCGGCGCGATCATCGTGCCGGTGACGCTGTTCGAGCAGAACTGCACCATCATCTGGGACGAGCCGACCAAGAAGGCCGTGGTGATCGACCCCGGCGGGGACGTCGCGAAGATCCAGGCCGCGATCAAGCAGACCGGCGTGACAGTCGAGAAGATCTGGCTGACCCACGGCCATATCGACCATGTCGGCGGCGCCGCCGAACTGCGCGATGCGCTACAGGTCAAGATCGAGGGCCCGCATATCGCGGACAAATACCTGCTCGATAACGTGGTCTCGAGCGGCGAGCGCTTCGGCATGACCGGGGTGCGCAATTTTGGACCGGATCGCTGGCTCGACGAGGGCGATCAGGTCTCGATCGGCGACCTCACCTTCGATATCCTGCACTGCCCCGGCCACTCACCGGGCAGCGTGGTGTTCTTCAACAAGGAGCTGCGCTTCGCCCATGTCGGCGACGTGCTGTTCGCCGGCTCGGTCGGGCGCACCGACCTGCCCGGCGGCAGCCATCCGGAACTGATCAAGTCGATCAAGGAGAAGCTGCTGCCGCTCGGCGACGACGTCGGCTTCATCTGCGGCCACGGCGCCGGATCAAGCATCGGCCAGGAGCGGATGACGAACCCGTTCCTGACCGGCGAGATGTAGTTACTTCATCAGGCCTGCGGCGGTCAGCGCCCGCGTGATGACGCCGCCAACGTCGACAGCCCTGCTCCGTCGCTTGCGCGGCCGGTCGCTCTTGCGGCCGGATGCGACCTCGGGCGCTTCGGCAGGCACCGGGATTGTCATCGAGATCGTGTCGGCGCGCTCGCGCGGGACTCCGGTCGGCGCGATATGCGGCTGACGGACCTTGTCGGTCAGGCCGAAGAAGCTCGCGATGTGATACGACGAGGAAATCCCGGCCTCGATCAGGAACGCTCCCTCCACGCCATAGCGCTCGTCATTGTCGGCCAGCCCGAGCGGCGTGCCATGCGCCATGTCGGTGATGGAGAACGATTCGACCAGCGTTTCGCCGTCGGCGTTCCACCAGACCTCGCGGGGATGGCCGTCGACATGCGCCTTCGACATTGCGGTCAGCGGCAAGCCGTGAACGTCGAGCCACTGCCGTACGATCGCATCGGCATTGCCTGGATGCACGGTGCGGTCGGCGCTGCCGTGCCACACCGAGATCTTCGGCCATGCGCCGTCATGCGTGGACGCGTTGCGGACCAGACCACCGAGCTCGGGCGCGGACAGTGCGCTCGCATGCATCATGGCATTGAGCGCCTCGCGCAGATCAGTGGCGACGCCGAACGGCAGGCCGGCGATGATGGCGCCGGCCGCGAACACATCCGGATAGGTCGCGAGCATGACCGAGGCCATCGCGCCACCGGCGGACAGTCCAGTCACATAGATGCGGCGCGGATCGATCTGATGCGCGCCGACCATCTGCGCGATCATCTGCCGGATCGAACAGGCTTCGCCCTGCCCGCGCGCGATGTCCTGCGGATTGAACCAGTTGAAACAAGTGTTGCCGTTATTGATCGCCTGCTGCTCGGGCATCAGCAGCGCAAAGCCGTAATGCTTCGCCAATGTCGACCAACCGGCGCCGAGATCATAGGACGCAGCCGTCTGGCCGCAGCCATGCAGCACCACGACGAGCGCAGGCGACCGCGCCAGTTGCGCGGGCACGAACGAGAACATCTTCAGATCGCCGGGATTGACGCCGAATTCGGTCGTCTCGACGAGCGGCGTCGGCACGGCCGGCGCAAGCGCACTGAGACCGTTGAACGCGTTCATCTTTGGCAGATGACGCAAGAATTCGACGTTGTTGACCAGGGACAACAGCAACTCCTGAGGTGATTCACTCTTCTGTGTCACCCGATCAGATAATTGCTGCACTGCAAAATGAAAAGACCGTGCGCTGTCTTTCCCTGCGGAAATGTGAGAATCGGCATTAACGCGTGATCGCGCGACGGGCTAGCCGAGATAGTTGCCTTAGCACCTTGTTCGGGCACCAACTTTTCGAAAGTCTGCGCCAGATCGCGCGGATCTATGCGCGCGCACGTCGCATCCATGACAGAAATGCGGCTGAAATAATGATCGACAGCACAAACAATGCGCATGCCGCAAACAGCGCCAGACGCGCAGATGCCGCAGTCTCGACGGCGAAGAACACTGCGCCGATCGCGGCAACGCCGGCCGCGTTGCCTATCTGCGTCGTCGTGCCGTACATGCCGGAGCCGGCACCGGCACTTGCAGGCTTCACGCTCGACAGCACCGCGCTCGACAGCGGCGCCATCACCAGACCCTGGCCGTAGCCGAAGATGACGAGCACCAGTGCGAGCAGCGGCGCCGACGGTGATGCGATCGCCTGAACCGTCGCGACCAGCACGGCGAGCCCGACGATCTGCAGCGCGCAGCCCTCGATCAGCACCAGCGTGCCGCGATGCCTCGCGCGCACGCCGCTGTGGCGCGAGGCGATCACGAAGGTCAGCGCCAGCGGCACGAACACCAGCCCGGCCTCCAGCGGCGCGATCCGCAAGCCCTTCTGCATGAACATGGTCATGACCAGGTAGAAGGACAGATTGGCGAAGAAGAAGAAAAACACCGCAACCAGGCCGCGCATGAAGGCGCGATCGGACAGCAGCGACAGATCGATCAGCGGCATGCCGCCGCCGCGGGCGACGCTGCGCTCGAAGCGCACGAAGGCGGCAATGATCGCAACACCTACCGCCATCACCAGCCAGACCCATGCCGTCCAGTCGAGATCGTGACCGAACAGCAGCGGCCCGATCAGGCACAGCAGGCCCGCAAACAGCACGATGGCGCCGGGAAGATCGAGCCGCGTGCCGGATCGGCGCGGCACCGTCGGCATGATCTTCAGCGCGGCAGCGATGATGATGACGCCGAACGGCACGTTGACGAAGAACACCGCGCGCCAGCCGAGGCCGGCGAGATCGAGCGCCACCAGCACGCCGCCAAGCATGAAGCCGGCCGCGCCGGCGAGCCCCAGCACGATGCCGTAGATGCCGAACGCCCGCGCGCGGGCGGCATCGGAGAACAAGAGATGCAGCGTCGCCAAGACCTGCGGCACCATCAGCGCCGCCGTCGCGCCCTGCGCGAGCCGCGCGACGATCAACTCGGGTCCGGACTGCGCCAGACCGCACCACAGCGAGGTCAACGAGAAGCCCGCGACGCCGGCAACGAACACGTTCCTTGTGCCGTAGATATCGCCGAGCCGGCCGCCGGTGACCACCAGCGTCGCGTAAGCGATCAGATAGATCGCGATCACGGCCTCGAGCTGCGCCGGCGTCGCATGCAGCTCCGTCGCAATGGTCGGGATCGCGACGTTGACGATGAAGGCATCCACGCCGAACATGAATTGTGCCGACACCACGATCGCGAGCACCCACCAGCGGCGGGAGGTCTCCGCCCGTGTCGAAACGATCTGGTGCATGCCCGGTCCTGCCCGAAATGACGTTATGGCGGACATCAGCAGATTCCGGTCATCAGCTCGATTACCTCGGACGTAAGCGTTGGTTCACGGGCACGTCATCCATGACCATCCCCCGCTTGCCTGCGCTCCGTCGCGCAATTTGCGTTGATGCGCTGGGAAACATTCCGGAGGACGGCAATCGCCGCCGATTTGCGCAACAACCATGCGGGCGCCGCAACCCCGGAGCATTGCCTTGCCCCGGGCCACCCCGTAGGTTGGCGGAAAGCCCCACGAAAACAATCATCCGGAGAGAACGACCCATGGCGCGCCTCAAGTTCGGAGCCTTCCTCGCCCCGCATCACCCGATCGGCGAGCATCCGATGCTGCAATTCCGCCGCGACCTTGATTTCGTCGAGCAGCTCGACGCGCTCGGTTACGACGAATTCTGGTGCGGCGAGCACCATTCCTCGGGCTGGGAGACCATCGCCTCGCCGGAAATGTTTCTGGCCGCCGCCGGCGAGCGCACCAAGCGGATCAGGCTCGGCACCGGCGTGATCTCACTGCCCTATCATCACCCCTTCAACGTCGCGCAGCGCATGGTGCAACTCGACCACATGACCGGCGGCCGCGCCATCTTCGGCTCCGGCCCCGGCGCGCTCGCCTCCGACGCACATACGCTCGGCATCGACCCGATGACCCAGCGCGACCGCCAGGACGAGGCGATCGCGGTGATCCGCCGCCTGTTCAACGGCGAGCGCGTCACCGCCAAGACCGACTGGTTCGAGATGCATGACGCCGCGCTGCAGATCCTGCCGCTGCAGGAGGACATGCCGTTCGTGGTGGCCTCGCAGATCTCGCCGTCGGGCATGACGCTCGCCGGCAAGTACGGCATCGGCATCATCTCGCTTGGCTCGATGTCGACCCAGGGCCTGATGGCGCTGCCGCAGCAATGGCAATTCGCCGAGGACGCCGCCGCGAAGGCCGGCACCACGGTGAGCCGCGCCAACTGGCGCGTGCTGCTGTCCTGGCACATCGCCGAGACCCGCGAGCAGGCGCGGCGCGAGGCCGGCGCCGGGCTGCTGCGCTGGCACAACGAATATAACGTCGGCACCCTGATGCGGCCGGGCCTGACCGCGTTCGCCTCGGCGGACGAGGCCGTCGACAAGACCGCTTTCGTCGAAGGTGCTGCGTCCACCATCGGCACGCCGGATGACCTGATCAAGATGATCAAGAACCTGGTCGACGTCTCCGGCGGCGTCGGCTCGATCATCGGCTTCGCCCATGACTGGGCCAACCCGGAGAACACGCGCCGCAGCTGGGACATGGTCGCGCGCTATGTCGTGCCCGAGATCAACGGCTATATCGACGGCCTGCGCAAGTCGCGCCAGTTCCTGGTCGACAACCGCGCCGTGTTTGAACGCGCCGGCCAGGCCGTGATGGCCAAGATCATGCAGAACGACAAGGCCGCCGCAGCGCTCCAGCATACCGGCACAGGCCGCGTCGCGATCCCGGCCGTGAATGCGCCCGATCTCGCGAAGGAAGCGGCGAAGCAGAAGGCGTGAGGGAAGAGCCGTCCTGATGTTCGTCCCGTCATCCCGGCGAGCGCGAAGCGCGTCGCGAAGGAGGCACGGCCACGGTCGGGCCGTCGTGCTTCGAGGCTCGCTTCGCTCGCACCTCAGCATGACGGAGATCGGTAGCGCGCGCGACCGCCTCCAGACGTCGTCCCGGCCTTCGCCGGGACACCGATGAGGATGGGGGCGCAGCCCAAACAGCGCGATGTCATCCGCCGACATTCCGAGACGAGCCCGCTCTCCCGACGCTAGCTCCCCTCGTGGCTCAGCGCCTGAAACTTGATCTCATCGACCCGCGAAAGCACGAACTGCAGCAACGGAGAGCGGTTCGTCTCGTTGTAGCCGATCACCAGATCGACCATCGGCGGCGCGCCCTGGATTGGGCGGGAGACGATGGTTTTCGGGATCAAGTTCTGCGCATAGAGCGGAAGCAGGCTGATGCCCCCGGTGGAGGCGATCAGTGAAACAGCCATCGCCAGATTTTCGGCCTGGTGCGCTGCCTCGATCGCCAGCCCGTGACGCTTGAAGAAGTCCTCGATCGCCGCGCGCAGCGTTGGCGCCCTTGCCAGGGAGACCCCGATGTAGGTCTGTCCCATCAGATCCTTCGGACGCACCGCGGAGCGTGCCGCAAGCGGATGATCTCGTGGCATCATGGCCAGAATCGGATCATGGCGGAGCAACTTGAACTGAAGACCCGCCGCACTCTTCTCCGGACGCATGAACGCAAGGTCGATCTTGCCCCGCGTGAGTGCCGCAGCGAGCTCAGGAGAGTCCTCGCTACGGATCGTGATTTCCGTGCTGGGCAGCTTGCCGCGCAGGATATTCATGACCGCCGGAAGCCAGTCCATCTCGTAGCCAGTGAGAAACCCGATCGAGAACGCCGATTTCGCCGGCTGGGCGGCACGCCTCGCGGCTTCCGCGGCGGCCTCGACCTGCAGCAGAGCCACCCGCGCGTGGTCGAGAAAGACGCGCCCCGACGGCGTCAGTTCGATGCCGCGCGGTCCGCGCACGAACAACTGCACGCCAAGCTCCAGTTCGAGATCGTGGATCTGACGGCTCAATGATGGCTGCGCGGTGTGCAGGCGCTTTTCGGCTGCAACCGAGAAGCTGCCCTCTTCGGCCACGGCGACGAAGTAACGAAGGTGCCGGAACTCCATAGCTATCCCTCGAAAGTATAGCTTCGACCTTACGAAGTCTTTCTCAAGGAAGCCAGCCCCAACTAGATCTCCTGTCACTGAAGCCATGCCGACGCAAACGCCTCCGAGGCCCCGCTGCGGACGGGTTGGCGAACCAGGCCGATCAAGCATATCGGCCGCACCAATTGGAGAGTGACATGAGCAAACCCGTTGTCCTGATTACAGGTGCCCTTACCGGTATCGGCCGCGCCACCGCGCTCGCCTTCGCCCGCGAGGGCGCCAGCTTGGTCGTTTCTGGGCGCCACGACGATGCAGGCCGCGAGCTGACCGCTGAACTCCGCTCGCACGGCGTCGAAGCCGAATTCGTCCGCGCCGATGTCCGGCGCGAGAGCGACGTTTCGGCACTGATCGAGCAGACGATCAAGCGGTTCGGCCGGATCGACGTGGCAGTCAACAACGCCGGCACCGAAGGCGTGCCCGGCCCGCTGACCGAGCAAACCGCCGAGAGCTACGCGGCGACGTTCGATACCAACGTCCTCGGTGTCCTCCTGTCGATGAAGCACGAGCTCCGGGTCATGCAGCCACAAGGCTCCGGCAGCATCGTGAACATCTCGTCGACCATGGGCAGCCGCGGCGCACCGAACGCTTCGCTCTACGTCGCCAGCAAGCATGCTGTCGAAGGCTTGACCAAATCCGCCGCGCTGGAGGCCGCAGCTTTCGGCGTGCGCGTCAACGCCATCGCACCGGGTCCGATCGAGACCGCGATGCTCGACCGATTCACGGGCTCCGCCGATCGCAAGGCCGGGCTGGTCGCCGGAATTCCGCTGAAGCGAGCCGGACGCCCCGAGGAGCTTGCGGACGCCATCGTGTTCGCGGCCTCGAGCAAGGCATCGTTCATCACCGGCCAGATCATCAGCGTCAACGGCGGCAAGACCGCCGCTTGACCAACCCCGACGACAATCCAATCAGGAGAAAAATCATGACCAACCTCATCAGCCGAACTGCTCTCGTCACCGGAGCTTCCCGCGGTATCGGCCGCGCCACCGCCCGCGCACTCGCTCTCGCCGGCGCCCGCGTCATCGTTCACTACGGCAATTCGGCCGAGGATGCGCATTCCCTGGTCGCGGAGATTCGCGAAGCCGGTGGGCAGGCAGACGCCGTCGGCGCCGATTTGTCCGCATCCGATGGCGCGCAGAGGCTCGCCGCCGAGGTGCGCAAGCTCGTCGTCGGCCAACTCGACATTCTCGTCGCCAACGCGGGAATTGCGGTACCTGCCACCATCGAGGCGCAGACCGTCGAGGATTTCGATCGCATGTTCGCGGTCAACGTCCGCGCGCCGTTCTTCCTGGTGCAGCAGTTGCTCCCCATATTGGGCGACGGCTCCAGCATCGTGATGACGTCGTCATTGGCCGCGCGGGCCGCTGTCGGGCAGTTGTCGGCGTATTCCGCCACCAAGGGCGCGATCGACACGATGGTGAAGCACTTCGCCTCGCTCCTTGGACCGCGCGGCATCCGCGTCAATGCCATGGCACCGGGCATCATCGACACCGACATGTCGGAATTCGCCAAGACGGATGAAGGCCGCGATTACGCGCTCAAGATGCAAGCCCTGCAACGGATCGGTCATGCCGACGACGTCGCCGACGCGGTGACCTTTCTCGCTTCGAATTCCGCCCGCTGGGTCACCGGCGACACCATCCAGGTCGGCGGCGGCTCAAAGCTTTGACTGCGGGAGATCCACCATGAAGCTCTATCAGTCCTCGGCCTCGCCCAACTCGCGCCGCGTCCGGATCTATCTCGCCGAGAAAGGCATCACGATGCCCTTGGTGCCGGTCGATCTCGCCTCGCGCGAACAGTTCTCCGACGCCTACGCGGCAATCAATCCGCGGCGCGTCGTACCCGCCCTCATGCTGGACGATGGGACAGCCATAGCGGAAGTACCGGCGATCATCCGCTATCTCGAAGAGACGCATCCGAACCCGCCGTTACTCGGAGGTTCGCCGAAGGAGAAAGCGACCGTCACCATGTGGGAGCGCCGTATGGAGCTGGAGGGTTTCGCTCCCGTCATGGAGGCCGTGCGCAACGGAGCCCCCGGCCTCAAGGGGCGGGCGATCGCAGGTCCTCATGGCTACGACCAGATCCCTGAACTGGTGGTCCGTGGCCATCGCCGGATCGCTGATTTCTACGGCGATCTCGAGGCACGGCTATCCGAAACGGCGTTCGTTGCGGGTGACACGTTCAGTATCGCCGACATCACAGCGATCGTCGCGATCGATTTCGCTGGCAAGGCCCTCGGATTATCCACGCCGGAAAAACACGGGCCGACGCGCCGATGGTACAATTCCATCGCTTCGCGCCCCAGCATGACCGCCTAGGCATCGAGCGCGATCAGATACCCTGCGATCGATTGGCGGTTCTGGTGCAATGAGAACGTTGCTGTCACTTCCGCCCGCTTGTAGCAGAAATGAGAGCTTACGCCGCCGCTTCGATCCCAACCACGTCGATGCCGTCGACGCGGCCGCGGATCGGCAAGGTGCCGAGATCGCTCACCGGAAATGGCGGCGGCGCGGCGAAGCGCGCCATCGCCGCACGCGAGGCGAGAAAGCCACCATCGACCTTGCGGCTCAGCTCCTCCAGCCGGGCTGCGGTGTTCATGACGTCGCCGTTGAACACGATCGCGCGCTTGATGTCGCCGATCTCGCCGACGATCACCGGACCGAAATGCAGGCTGCCCCGGATCTGCGGCACCGCGCCGAACTCGCGCTCGAACTGCGGCGCCGCCTTTTGCAGTGCGCGGCGCATTGCCACGAAGCAGAGCAGCGGCCGGCAATCGACCGCGCCGTGCCCCTCCGGCCAGGTCACGATGATCTCGTCGCCGATGTAATTGAGCACCTCACCGCGATAATCGACCACGGACTGCGTCAGCAGGCGGAAGGTGCGGTCGAGGAAGCGATGGATGCCGATGCCGCCGAGCCGCTCGGCAAGCCCGGTCGACCCCGCGATATCGACGAACAGCACGAAGCGGTCTTCCTCGACCGGGGTGTGATAGCGCCCGGTGACGAAGTTCATGAAGGCGCGCGGGCCGATCAGATTGGCGATCGCGAAGCCCAGGTTGATCAGCACCGAGACGCCTGCGGAGTAGGCGAAGCCCCACCAGAAATCTCCAAACGAGGCCCCCCACGGTATCCCCGCAATGCGCTCGCCTGGGTGCAACAGCTGGATGCCGATGATGATGGCGGCGTAGACCGCGCTGCGCACCGCCAGGTTGGCGAGAAAGGACAGGCGGCTGAGCCAGTCCCAATCCTCGAGCACGAACAGTTCGACCGTCCCGATGATTGCGCCGAGCAGGAAACCGTAGACGGCACCGGTGATCAAAGGTCCCGTTCCGCTGCCATGGGTGAGGCCAACCGCGATCCCGGACAGGGTGCCAACCACGATCACGGCGGCAAGACGGTGCAGCTTCCGCTCGAGCCTGGCGCTAACGCGGAGGAGCTGTTCGTGGGAGCTCGCCAGATCGACCATTTGCCATCTTCCTCCCCTCGTCGTTGCGAGATGCGAAGCGATGAGGCTTCAAGGATTGCTTCGCTTCGCTCGCAATGAGGATGGTGCTGCTTTATCCCGCCCCCTGATCGAATGCCTTGCGCAGCGCGACATAGCCCGCCTGCTGCTGGCTCCAATTGCGGCCGCCGGTGATGGCGCCGTCGACCACGAGGTCATGGCCGTTGATGAAGCTCGACTCGTCGCTCGCCAGGAACACCGCGGCATGCGCGATGTCGTCGGGCAGGCCCGCGCGCGGGATCGGCTGCGCCGCCTTGTAGACCTCGCGCATCACGGCCGGGGTCTGCTCTGCCGCTTCGGTCGACAGCCCGAGCGCCTTGCCGAAAATGCCGGTCGCAATCGCGCCGGGCGAGATCGAGTTGACGCGAATGCCGGACTCGCCGAGCTCCATCGCCACGCATTTTGTGAAGTGAATCACCGCGGCCTTCGCGGCGCCATACACCATCGACGAGGAGAAGCCGGCGAGCCGGCCGGCGATGCTGCCGTTGTTGATGATGCTGCCGGACCCCTGCTGGCGCATGATCGGCGCGACATGCTTCATGCCGAGCATGACGCTGCGCACCAGGGTTGCCATCGCGGCGTCGAACCGCTCGACGTCGAGGCCCTCAATGCCGCCGGTCTGCGCCGGACCGCCGGCATTGTTGAACAGGCAGTCGATCCGGCCGAACTTCTCGACTGCAAGCCCGATCAGCGCCTGCATCTGCTCCTCAACTGTGACGTCGGTCTGGCGAAACACGCAAGGCTCGCCGAGCCGGCGCGCCAGGGCCTCGCCCTCCGGCGCGCGGCGCCCGGCGATCACGATCCTCGCGCCCTCCGCGACAAAGATCTCGGCCGTGCGCAACCCGATGCCGCTCGTCGCGCCGGTGATCACCGCGACCTTGCCGTCCAGCCGTCCCATACCGATACCCCCTTGACGTTTGATGTTGCGGATATTCCTCAGCCGCTCCCGCCAACGCAAGCACAGGTGCGGTTAACGGCCAGCGAGGTCCATCTGTGGCCAAAAGGCCACAACTGCGGTTTTTCGGTCGCAGCGGCCTTATTTTGGATCGCCTGTTCACGTGAACTGGCGCGACCGATGGCGAAATGGATCGACGATTTCAGGGCGGTTTGGCGAGGCGATACGCAGCCATCGCTGCTGCATGCGGCGGCCTTCGCCGTGTTCTGTCTCGTTTTGGCCACGGCCGCGCGCTTCGGGCTCGCCCAGATCAGACCCGACGTGTTCTTCACGCCCTATTTCCCGGCGGTGTTCTTCGCCACCGCCTTTGGCGGCTTCCGGATCGGGATCGCGACCGCGCTGGCCAGCGGCCTGCTCGGCGTGCTGCTCAATTTCAGCAGCGGGCACGCCGATCCAGCGCGCTTTGCGCTGCTGATGATCTTCTGGGTGGTGTGCGGCATCGCGATCTGGGGGGTGGAGCACTACCGTTCCCTGGTCGCGCAGCAGCGCGAAGTTTCCAAGCGGCTGATCGAGGAGGAGCAGTACCGCAAGATCGTGGTCGACGAATTGCAGCACCGGCTGAAGAACAAATCCTCGACCATTCATGCCGTGTTGCATCAGGCGCTGCAGGACCGGCCCGACGTCTGGCAGCGCATCGACCATCGCATCCGCGCGCTCGCGGCGACCGACGACCTGATCGCGCGGGTCGATGGCTATGGCTGCGATATCAAGGATTTGCTGCGCTCGGAGCTCGGCCCCTACGGCCATGTGCGATTCAATCTGAATGGCGAGCAATTATTCCTGCCCGCCAAGCTCGCCGTTTCGCTGGCGCTGATCTTCCATGAGCTCGCAACCAACGCTGGAAAATACGGCGCCTTCTCCTCGCCGCGCGGATTTCTGCAGGTGTCATGGACGGTGGACGACGGGCGTCTCAACGTGATCTGGGACGAAACCGAGGGACCGGTGGTCGAGGTCATCGGCGAAGCCGGCTTCGGCACCAAGCTGTTGAAGTCGGCGCTGCGACCCTTCGACGGCAAGACCGAGATCAGTTACCTGAAGACCGGCGTTCACTGCATCATGCAGTGCAATCTCCCCAACTGTTGATAAGTCTGCTTTTCGGTACACGCGCTTTATTTGCGCGCGCCGATGCAACCGCGCGCGCCGCAATCGCTTTCACCGGCGCCCGATGCCGACATTGATACTCTGTTAATGACGATTGCCGCGACGGCTTGCGAAAGCAGCCCGGGTCTCTTTCTGTCACGGCATTTAGCAAGTCCGCTTAACCAAAACTACAACGGACTTTGCCAAGGTCGGCGCATGCATAGTTTCACCAAAAACGATTTTCAGGCGGGCACAGCAGGTACCGGTCAGGACGACATTTTCAGCAATGAATTGCGCATCCTGCGCGATCTTCTCCAGCTGCTGCCGGCGGGCGTCACCGTTCAGGACGAGCAGGGCCAGTTCATCCTGGTCAACGAAGCGGCGGCGAGCCAGTTGCAGCTGGCCGCCGGCGCGAGCCAGCCATCGCCGGGCGACGAACGCCACGCCGCCAATCTGGACCTGTTGCGCAGCGGCCGTCCGGTGGTGCTCGAGGAGGTCCTCGCCTGCGGCGCATCAAAATACGTGTTCCTCACCTCGCATCGGCCGGTGCAGATCGCCGGCCGCAATCTCCTGATCTCGACCTCGACCGACATCAGCGAGCAGAAGGCGTTCGAGGACCAGCTGTTCCGCTCCGCCTACTACGACGAGCTGACCGGCCTGCCGACGCGGCGGGTGATCGAGCATCGCGTCAACGGCCTGATCCGCGACGCCTCGCAGAGCCAATTCGCGCTCGCCTTCCTCGACGTCGACAACTTCAAGCACATCAACGACTATTACGGCCATGCGATCGGCGATGCGCTGCTGGTCGAGCTGTCCAAGCGGCTCGGCCACGCGCTGCGCGAGACCGATATCCTGTCGCGGATCTCCGGCGACGAATTCCTGCTGCTGCTGAACCCGATCAGCAGCAATGACGAGGTTGCCGAATTCATCCATGTCATGCAGGAACGGCTGAAGGCGCCGTTCTTCATCGAGGACTCCGAGATCTTCGCCTCGACCTCGATCGGCGTCAGCCTCTACCCGGTGCATGGCCGGAGCTACGAGGCGTTGCGCCAGAACGCCGACATCGCGATGTATCGCGTCAAGAACAGCGGCAAGGGGGCGACCGCGTTCTTCGACAACAGCATGGAGCGCGAGGCGCTGGCGCGGATGAAGATCGAGCAGTCGCTGCGGCTGGCGATCCTGGAAAAGCGCTTCTGCTGCGCATTCCAGCCCAAGGTCGATATCCGCTCCCAGGAGATCAAGGGCATCGAGGCGCTGGTGCGGCTGCGCGACGACGAGGGCGTGATCCAGGCGCCGGGCACCTTCATCAACCTCGCCGTGGAGCTCGGCCTGATCGACGAGCTGACGTTTCTGGTGCTGGCGGAGATCGTCAAGTCGATCGACCTGATCAACGACACGTTCGGCCCCACGGCGACGATCAGCATCAATGTCGCCGCCAAGCAGGCCTCCAACCTCGAGTTCATGCGCCGCTTCGCGAGTGCGATCGAGGAGACCGGCTTTCCGAAGCGATTCATGATCGAGGTGACCGAGGACGCGTTCGTGACCCGGTCGCATTTCCAGGACCAGATCGTGCCGATCCTGCGCGGCATCGGCGTCGGCATCTCGATCGACGATTTCGGCATCGGCTATTCGTCGCTGTCGGCGCTCGCCGACATCACCGCCGACGAGATCAAGATCGATCGCTCCTTCATCACCGACATCCACAAGCGGCCGCGCAGCCAGGGCATCCTGCGCGCGATCGAATCGCTGAGCGAGGCGCTCGGCATGACCGTGATCGCCGAGGGCATCGAATCCTACGAGGAGCTCACCTATCTGCAGGCGGCGACCAAGATCCGCTACGCCCAGGGCTTCTACTTCGCCAAGCCGATCTTCCTCGAGGACCTGAAGCCCGCGACGCCGGTCACCAGCGAGACTCGCGCCAGCATGGCGGCACGCCCGGCCCAGGAAGGCCGTCAGGGCTATTCCCGCGCCAGCGGTTTTCGGCGGTAGGGCAGATCAGGGGCATCGCGACGGGACTGCATTCCCTTCTCCGCAACTGACGTGCCCGCGTCGTCATGGCCAGGCTATCGAACGAGCCCGACAGCCGGATGCGATAGCGTGTCGCAGGGCGCGCGCTGCCAAAATATCGAAAACAACCCCATGCAAAGTAGCCGGCGGTTGCCGGCGTTCGATATGGCAGCTTGACTCGTCGGGCAACTCAGCGGCATTCTTCCATTATTCCGAAATTGTACAAACTCCCCCTCCGAGGCGGATTTCTCGTGTCCTGCCCGGCGGCGCGAGCTTAGTCGCGATCAAAGGAGATGCAACGCGGCGAGCCCGCGCTCCGCCCATACCTACCGCCACGCCCGACATCGGCCTATATTGGAGGCGTCGGAAGCGGCGCGAAGGTGTCAGCCATGCAGCCTGTGTCTATCCTCCTCAACATCCTCTGGATCCTGATCGGCGGCGCCTGGATGGCGTTCGGCTGGCTGATCGCCGCCGTCATCATGGCGGTGACCATTATCGGGCTGCCCTGGGCGCGGGCGGCGTTCAACATCGCGGTCTACACGCTGCTGCCGTTCGGCTCGCGTGCGGTGCGCCGCGACGAAGTCACCGGCATGTCCGATATCGGAACCGGACCACTCGGCGTGATCGGCAATCTGATCTGGTTCATCCTGGCCGGCTGGTGGCTTGCGATCGGCCACGTGATCACCGCCATCCTGCTGGCGGCGACCATCATCGGCATCCCCTTCGCCTGGGCGCATCTCAAGCTTGCCGGCATCGCGCTGTGGCCGATCGGCAAGGTGATCGTGCCGGCTTGAGGCGACCACATCGCGATCAGCGGGCTTTCGCGCGAGCTCTAAAGCATGATCCGGAAATCTGCGAAGCGGTCTTCCGAAAAGATCATGCTCAAACAAGGAGCTAAAGCGCGATGACGATTCAACCTGATCTCGGTGCGCTTTAGCGCGCGGCCTCGCAGCCGGGGATGTCGAACACCGCAGTCAGGCCGCAGGGCGAGTTGAGCATCTTGCCACCCTGGTGGCCGACGCCGGGCACGTCCCACACGCTGTGGTTCGGGGTGCCGTTGTCGCGGGCCTGCATCGCCGCGACATAGGAATGCCCGCGCGCGTAGCGATACGGCCCTTCGGCCTCCGCCATGCAGGATTTGTCGAGCGCGGGATGATTGGGGTTGGTGTCGAGCGTTCCCAAAAGATAGATCACGCGGCGTGCGACATAAGCCTGCTCGAGCGCCGCCGGTGTCGGCTCGGCGAGATAGGGCGGACGGTCGTCCATGCCGAACTTCCAGCTGTTGTAGCCTTCACACGTCGCCGCGATCGCCGGCTCCGGCCGCTGCTTGGTGAAATAGGCATAGGAGGACGGATTGGCGACCACGTAGCGCACGCCGATGCCCTCGCGCAGCAGCACCTGATCGCCCTTCACCGCGATCGCATAGCGCTGCACCACCTGGCCGCCGCCGGAATGCCCGAACACGACGACCTGCTTCAGGTTCGGAAACAGCTTGCGGTCGCCGAGTTTTGTCAGGATGGCGTCGAGCGCCTCGAACGAGCTCACAGGACCCGGCGCGACCGCGGGCTCACCGCCCTGCCAGCCATAGAGGCTCCAGCGCAGCGTCTCCGGCGGCAGCTTGAACGCGTCGACGTCGGGCTCGATCAGGAATTGCGGCGCGATCATCAGCGTGCTCTTGCCGATCTCGCCGGCCGCGGCCTGCGCGCTCAGCGCGGCGCGGAAATAGTCGTCGGCATTGCGCAGCACCCCATGCAGCACCAGCACTGCGCGGGTGACGTCCGGCAGCGGATTGGACCAGTCGGCCGAGAGGTAGACCGGGAACGTCGCGCTGCCGACGGCAATGCGACCGCTCGCGATCTCCTTGACCGGCTTCTTGTCACGCTCGATCTGCGCCTGCGTTGCCGATGCGATCGGCGCGTGAGCCGCCGTCACGGCGAGCAGCGCCAGTGCCGCAAGCCAGGCTCGATGGTGCATGGTTCAAACTCCGTTGGCGCCGCGAGGCGCGAGATCAGGCCAGATCATTGCCGGTTGGAATCCGAATTGCGCGTGAATTTTTGGAAATCTTCCTCGCATATTCGGACTGCATCTTACGCCGCGAGCCGCCCGCGATTGTTGGCGGCAAGGATCGGCCGGATCAGGCGGCCGAACCGCTCGGCCTCCTCGTCGTGCAGATAGCCGGACAGGCAGAAGGAGTGACAGCCGGCGTCGATGAACTGCTGCAGGGTCGCGGCGCATTGTTCGGGATTGCCGACCACGGCGATGCCGGCGCCGGGTCGCACCTTGGTGATCCCGGTCCACAGATGCGGCATCAGCAGGTCGCCATAGTCGCGGGCGAGCTGCTGCACGCGCTGGTTGGCCTCGGACCTGACATAGAGCGTCTTCATCTCCTGCTTCTGCCGCTCGGTGGCGTGGCGCACCAGCTGGTCGGCCGCCTCCCAGGCATCGGCCTCGTTCGCGCGGCAGATCACCTGCAGCCGCATGCCGAAGCCGATCGCGTCGCCGCGGTCATGCGCCTGCGCCATCCGCCTGATCTCGGCGATGTTGTCCGCGATCCGCTCCGGCAGGTCGCCCCAGAACAGATGGACGTCGGAGTGCTTCGCCGACACCTCCCAGGCCTGCCGCGAGCCGCCGCCGAGATAGAATCTTGGAAACGGCTGCTGCAGCGGACGCGGGCGGATATGCGCGCCCGAGATGGTGTGAAACCTGCCCTGGAAGTTCACCGGACCACGCGTGGTCCACAGCGCCTTGAGGATCGAGACCTCCTCGTCCATCAGCGCGTAGCGTTCCTCCTTGGCGTAGCGGACGCCTTCGGCCTCGACCTCGCTCTCGTTCTGGCCGGCGATCAAATTGATGCAGATCCGCCCGCCCGACATCTGGTCGAAGGTCGAGATCATCTTGGCCATCAGCACCGGGTTGATATAGCCGGGCCTTGCCGCGATCAGCGGCTTGATCCGCGCCGAGCGCGCCGCCATGAAGGCGCCGGAGATCCAGGCCTCCCAGCACACCGAGCCGACCGGGATCAGAAGATACTCGAACCCGGCATCCTCGGCCGCCTTGACCACGCGCTCGCTGAGTTCCGCCGACCCCGCGACCTGCGCCTCCATCAGCCCATAGGCCGTGGTGTCGCCATGCGTGGGCAGATACCAGCCGAATTCCAGCGGACGCATGGGCAAACTCCCTCGAAAGACGGCCTTTTCGGAAGACCTGTCATATTGGCGCAGGCAGTTTACAGCCGTTAACGGGCCGGACAACGCCGTTGCCGACCCGGAGCCAATCAGCTAAATGGTGGCCTGCACGCACCCGTAGCTCAGCTGGATAGAGCGTTGCCCTCCGAAGGCAAAGGTCACACGTTCGAATCGTGTCGGGTGCGCCACGTCGTTTTTTCTACGCGCATCGTTGTCCGGCCATGGTGCCGGCCGACCTGCCGGTTTCCGGCAGACCGGCCTCGCCTCAATGATGCGCCGACACGCTCTTCATGCATTGGGACATGAGATCGGCACCGGCAAAGTGGCCGACATCGCCGAGGCTGATCATGCCGACCATGCGTTTGCTCTTGTTGATGACAGGCAGCCTGCGGATCTTCAGCGTTTCCATGTGATGCACCGCCTTCGCCAGGTCATCGTCTTCCCGGCAACAGTGGATGCCTTCGGTCATCACATCGCGCGCTGTGGTGCGCGCAGGGTTGAAGTTCTTGCTGGCAAGACCTTTGCAGACGAGGTCGCGATCAGTCACCATCCCGATCAGACGATCGTCTTGCCCGATCGGAATGCAGCCGACGTCGTGCCCTTGCATCAATTTTGCGATTTCGGTGATCGGGGTATCGGGGCTGACCCAGTCGACACCCTTGTGCATCACTTCCTTGACTTTCATGGAGGACCTCCCTTGCGAGGCAGCAGCCCCCTCAAAACAGAACATAAGTCCTGCTGCAGGACACTGCAATTCAATCGCTAGTTCGGCCGCCGCGCCAGGTCCAGGTTCCGGGCCTTGTCCAGATTGCGGGCCCCGGCCAGCGCCGTCGCGCCGGGCAAGACGGCCGACGCTAGGTCGGCCTCGGTGAAATCGGCGCCGGCGAGATTGGCGCCGGAGAGGTCGGCTCCCGCAAGGTCAGCCTTGCTGAGGTTGCAGTTCGCCAGATTGGCGTTCTGCAACTGCGCGAATTCGAGATCGGCGCGCGCGAGATTGGCGCCGCTCAGATCCGCGTTGCGGAGATCGGCGGATTTGAGCACGCCCCGCATCAGACCCATCGACTGGTTGCGCATATCGGCGCTCAAATCCGCGCCGGCGAGCTTGGCCCCGACCAGGCTGGCACCGGATAGATCGGCGGTGATGCGAGCGCCGCTCAAATCGGCGCCGCCAAGCCTGGCGCGCTGCATCTGCGTGCCGAGCAGCGACGCCTTGACGAAAGACGCCCCCGTCAGATCTGCGTCGATGAGCCAGGCCTGATTCAGCTTGGCCTGATCGAAGCGTGCGGCTTTCAGATCGGTCCGGTTGAGCTTCACAAGATGAAGATTGCCGCCGGAAAAGTCGAGGCCCGAGAGATCGAGGCGCGACAGCCGCTTTCCGTCCAAATCCACGGTGTGTCGGTCTCCTTGAGGCGCGGCCTTGAGGAGCGCGTCGACTTCGGCGCGTGTCATCTCCGACGTCGTCATGTCGGGACTGTCGAGGTCAACGCTGCGCAACATGTCCTGCGACACGGCGGCAATCGGATTAGCGAGCAGCGCCGCCATCGATACAAAAGCAAACGCGAGACGAAACCGCATCGCCGTCTCTCCGCCCTTAAGGTATCGCCTCTCGCATCTTCGCGCCGGCCGCGCCTTGGAGGTGCGCTTCCGGCATCATAGTATGAAACGAGATCACGATCCGGGCAATGCTCGTGGCCGTTTCGCGCGCAGGAACGGGACCTGGCAGCGCGACAACGCGCCGATGCGAACCGGCCGCGCTTCTCAGCCTCGGCTCAGCAATTGCCAGGTCGATGTGGCATGCGCAATCGCCTCGCCGGCCGCGGTGGATGCCTGCGATTGCAGGAAGAAGGTCTTGCGGCCGCGCTTGAGGAAGGTCGCGTGACAGGTCACGCGCCCTTCGCGGACCGCGGCGAGGTACTGCACCTTCATCTCGAGCGTGGTGCCGGGCCCCGCGACGTGGTTGACGAGATGCCCCATCGAGATGTCGAGCGCGGTCGCCAGAACGCCGCCGTGCAAGGTGCCTTGCGGGTTGAACATGGGCTTCTCGACGTCGAAGGAGACGATGCACGCCTCGCCCTGGTAGGCGATCTCAAGGCCGAAGAAGCGCGACAGGAAGAACGAGCCGAATTCCTGCCGCTCGTCTTCGACGGCGCGGCGCATCATCTGCTCGGCGATATCTCTCATGGCGACACTCACTTGATGCTCACTTGATGCTCACTTGGGCGATCGCACGAAGATCCGTCCAAAGTCTCCGAACGCGCCGTCGCGGGCGAATCTCTCCAGCCGATCGTCGGTCCAGCCGCGCCATTCCGCAAGCACCTCGCGCGTGTGTTCGCCGAGCATCGGCGGCGACGTGGAAGGCGCCGGCGGTTCGTCGCCGAACCGTGTCGGCCGGGCAATGAATCTCACATCTCCCGCAGCGGCATGGCGGACGGTCTGCACCATGCCGCGCTGCGTGAGTTGCGGCGTCTCGCAGACTTCGCCGACCGATTTGATCGCGCCACAGGGAATGCCGGCCGCGCCCAGCGCCTGCAGCCAATCGGCGCAGCTCCTGCGGGCGAAGATGGGAGCGAGGACCGCGATGAGTTCGTTCCGGCTCGCCGCACGCTGCGGGGCGGTTTCGAAACGCGCATCATCGCGCAGATCCGGCCGGTCGATGACGTCGCAAAAGGCCGCCCAGAACTTGTCGTTCGCGACCCCGACATTGATCCAGCCGTCACGCGCCTCGAACGGTTCGTACGGGCTGATGGTCGGATGGACGTTGCCCCGGCGCCTCGGGCTTTCTCCCGTGGCGAAGTAGATGCCGGCGTTGAAGGTCAGCAGCGACGCCATCGCGTCGAGCATGGAGACGTCGACCCGACCGCCCTCGCCGGTGCGGCTCTTCCGCATCAAGGCGGCAAGCACCGAATGCGACGCATACAAGCCGGTGACGAGATCGGCGATCGAGGTGCCGACCTTGGTCGGCGGCCCCTTGGGATCACCGGTGATGTCCATCACGCCGGATTCGCCCTGCAGGATCAGATCGTAGCCCGGACGCAAGGCATCCGCACCGGTGCGGCCGAATCCCGAGATGCTGCACAGGATGATGTCGCCCTTGCGGGCCCGCAGCGCGTTGAAGCCGAGGCCCCATTTGTCGAGCGTGCCCGGGCGGAAGTTCTCCATTACGACATCGGCGGCGGATGCAAGATCGAGCACCGCATCGCGCCCCGCCGGCGACTTCAGATCGATGGCGCAACTGCGCTTGTTGCGGTTCACCGACAGGAAATACGCGCTCTCGCCGCCGATGAAGGGCGGCCCGTAGCGGCGGCTTTCGTCGCCTTGCCTGGGATCCTCGATCTTGACGATGTCGGCGCCGAGATCGCCGAGTTGCATCGTGGCGAATGGACCGGAGACCACCCGGCAGAGGTCGAGAACCCTGATGCCCGACAGCGGCTCGCGATCAGACGATCGCATCGGCGAGGTCCTTCATCGACGGCACCAGGATGTCGGGCTGGTGCGGCGTGATGCCGAACGGGCGGCTGCGCCGGTCGATGAAGGCCGTCCGCATGCCGGCGGACTTGGCGCCGATGCAGTCGAAGGCGTGATTGGCCACGAACAGCACCTGATCGGGCTTCACGCCCATGATCTCGGCCGCCTTGGTGTAGGTCGCGACATGCGGCTTGAACGAATTGGCCTCGGCCACCGAGATCACGCGATCGAACGGCACCTTGTGGTACTGCTTCGCGGTCTCGAGCATGTCCGGATCGCCGTTCGAGAGCACGACCAGCTTGTATTTGGCCTGCAGCCGCGCCAGTGCCTCCGGCACCTCCGGAAACGGCACCAGCTTCTCGATCTCGCCGACGAGGTAACGCACCTCGTCGGTCGTGTAGTCGATCCTGGCGCGGTCCATCACGTGGGCCACCGCGCGATGCCCGATCTCGCGATAGGGCGTGTGCTCGCGATGCAGCAGCGCATCGATCATCGAGTTCTCGAAATGGGTGCGACGCCACCAGGTGACGAAGGAATTCGGATCGCCCTTCCAGCCCTTCTTCTGAAGGAACGGCGTCGCGATTTTGGTCAGGCCGTCCTGCATGTCGACGACCGTGCCGTACTGGTCGAACATGCAGATCTTCACGTCGCGCTTGATGGTCTCAAAGCTCATTGATGCCTCCTAGGTTCAGCTCGACTGATACGCCTCGCATCGCCATCGATGAAATGGATTTGCGATCTCTCGATATTCACGATATGAATGACGGCATGAATCTCCGATCCATCGACCTCAACCTGCTCGTCGCGTTGGACGCACTGCTGACCGAGCGGCATGTCACCAAGGCGGCCGACCGCGTCGGCCTCAGTCAACCGGCGATGAGCAACGCGCTCAACCGGCTGCGCGCGATGTTCGAGGACGAGCTGCTGGTGCGGACGACGAGCGGCATGAAGCCGACGCCGCGCGCCACCGAACTGGCGGAGCCGCTGCGCCAGGTGCTGCGTCAGGTCGAGCGGGTGATGGCGAGCGATGCGGGCTTCGATCCGGGCCGGACCGAACGCAGCTTCACGATCAGGATGTCGGACATTCTCGCCTGCCTGCTGCTGCCGCGACTTGCCGCTGCGCGGCCGCCGCAAGCGCGGATCTCCTACAACATCATCCACCTGCCACCCGCCCTGACGATCGATGCGCTGGAGCGGGACGAGATCGACGTTGCTGTCAGCATGGGGCTCGAACATTCCGCATCGATCCGGTCCGAGACGCTGCTGCGCGACCGCATGGTCTGCCTGATGCGGAGCGGTCACCCGATCAAGCGCGGACGGCTGACTTTCGAACGCTTCATCGCGCAGGACCACATGAAGGTCTCGATGAGCCCGACCGACCTTCGCTTCGTCGACGACGTGCTCGCCGAACGCGGTCACCATAGACGCATCACGCTGAATGTGCCGCATTGGCTGGTCGTACCTCACGTCTTGAAGAGCACCGATCTGCTCGCGGTGATGCCGCGGCATCTCGCCGCAGTGCTGATGGACGACGGTCTGCGGATGGAGGAACTGCCGTTCGAATCCGCGCCGTTCGACTGGATGTTGTACTGGCATCGCAGATACGATCAGAGCCATGCCAACGGCTGGCTGCGCGATCGGATCAAGGCATCGTGCTCCGATCTGCGCTAGGCACCGATGTCCGCCGGCCTCCTCGCCATCGACGCGTGACTTGCTGCCTCGCCGTCTGGGACGGCCGAGGCGTCCTCCAGTGAGCGCCCCTTGGTCTCAAATCCGAACATCAGAAAGACTACGGCCTGGAAGACGAGGATGCCGGCCAGCGTCGTCAGCACGCCGGTCAACCCCTGCCAGGCGAAGATCGCGACCACGACGTACTGGACCAATGCGGTCGCGATCCGCCCCGACGTGGCGCAGATCGCGGTCCCGCGAAGCCGGTAGCGCGTCGGGAAAAGTTCCGGGACGTGCATCGCGAACCCGGTCGCCAGCATGACGTAGATCGCGGTGACCAGCAGGAAGCCCACGGTTGCGAGCGCGACACCATCCGGCATGGTGGGGTAGGCGATGCCGAGCACGGCTGCCGCGATCGACGAGCCGACGATCGAGAGCCGGCGCCCGAGCCGGTCCGCCAGCACGAGCCCGATCAGCGATCCGACCGGACCGCCCAGCGCCATCACGCTGGTGTAGCCCAGCGAGGAGACCACGCTGTGGCCGCCCTTGACCATGAAGGTCGGCAGCCAGCCGATGAACCCGTAGAGGCTGAAGCCGACGACGATGTGCAGCAGGCTGCCGAGCAAGGTGCGCGCAAGATATGGCGGCTGGAACAGGCGCCAGACCGCACCGGGCGATTCCTGCACCGGCGCGCCGGCGACGACGGGAGCCAGCGTTGTGTTGCGCGCGGCCTCCGCTTCGATCGCCGACAGAATCGCCTCCGCCTGGTCGCCGCGCCCGTTGGCGGCGAGCCAGCGCGGCGATTCCGGCATCGACTTGCGCAGGAACCAGACGATCATCGCCAGTATCCCGACGAGGCCGAACATGTAACGCCAGCCGAGCGTCGGGATCACCCACAGGCCGATCATGGACGACGCGAACAGCGAGAAGTTGGTGATCACGGCCAAAAGCCCGATCCAGCGTCCACGCGAGGCGGCCGGCACGAACTCCGTCAAGGTCGCATAGCCGACCACGATCTCGGCGCCGAGCCCGATGCCGATGACGAAGCGCAGGCCGATCAGCACCGTCATGCTGGGCGCGAAGGCCGCGGCGATCGACGCGAGGCCGAAGATCGCAAGATTCATCTGATAGGAGAAGCGGCGGCCGAAGCGGTCGCCAAGGATGCCGGAGAACCAGGCGCCGATCGTCATTCCGACAAAGGTCGCGGAGACGAACGCGGCGTTGAGCTCGAGTGTCGACCAGCCTTCCCTGAGCACCGCGCCGAGCACGCCGCCGGCCAGATAGATGTCGAATGCATCGAGAAACATGCCGGCGCCGATCAGGGCCAGGATGCGCCAATGGAATCGGCAGATCGGCAGCCGGTCGAGGCGCGCGCCCGCGTTGATATCGATGTCGGCGGATCGCGCCATTCAAACCTCCCTGCCCGGCCTCGTGCGGGCCGGATGTTCCGATGATCGATTGATGACGCGCAGGGGGGCATCGTCCAATTCAAATCGAAAATTCGACTATTCGGCGCAGTGATGAAGCGGGCGAGAGCGAAGCGCTCGCGTCTCGTGCTGTCTATATCCGAACTGCGAGTCGTCGTGATTTGCGTTCCATCCTGACACCGAGCTGACGCGCATTCGCTGTCGTTAACGCATTCATCGACGCGCGACCGCGAAATCATGGTGTCGGCACAAACATTCACAACGGGTTCATGTCGCGGCCACTATTCACTCCAACGCTGGGGGAAGAAGATTGGAGTATCTGCCATGCGCCGCATCGCTGGACTGCCTTTCGCCTTAGCTCTCAGCCTCTGCTGTCTCTCTCCACCCGCGCCAGCGCGCGCGCAGCTTGCCATCGGCATCAGCATCAGCGTCGATGCAGCACCGCCGCCCCTGCCTGTCTACGAGCAGCCGCCAATCCCTGGCGACGGCTACATCTGGACTCCCGGCTATTGGGCGTGGAGCGACGATACCGGTTACTACTGGGTTCCCGGCACATGGGTGCTGCCGCCCGCGCCTGAATTGCTATGGACACCCGGCTACTGGGCCTGGAACGATGGCGTCTACGCCTTCCACGCCGGTTATTGGGGAGCGACCGTCGGCTTCTACGGCGGCATCTCTTATGGCTTCGGCTACACCGGCGTCGGCTATGAGGGCGGCTACTGGCGCGGCGGCAACTTCTTCTACAACCGCTCCGTCAACAACATCTCGAATGTCTCCGTCACCAACGTCTACAACAAGACCGTCATCAACAACACGACCAACATCAGCTACAACGGCGGCACCGGCGGCATCACGGCGAGACCAACGCCGCAGCAGCTCGCCGCCGCGAACGAGCACCATGTGGCTGCGACCGCCGAGCAGACCCGGCACGCGGAAGCGGCGATGAAGGATCCGGCGCTGACGCTCGCCAACAACCACGGTCATCCGGCGGTCGCCGCGACCGCGCACGCAGCACATTTCAGCGGCGCGGGCGTGATCGCCGCGCACCCGGGCAAGCCGATCGCGGCGCCGCCGCCGCATCATGCGCAATCCGCGACAAGCCATGCTCCGCAGACCGGAAATGCCGTGCCGCCAGGACACGCTCTGCCGAGCGGAAACGCGCTGCCGCCCACACATGCAACGCCGACGGGGCACGCTCTGCCGACCGGAAGCGCGCTACCGCCGGCACACGCGTCGACAACGGGACACGCCTTGCCTGCGGCAAGCGCTTCGCCGGCTGCACATGCACCGCCGACCGGACACGCTCCGCCTGTCGCCGCCCACCATCCCGCTCCGGCACCGCACGTCGCAGCGCCAGCCGCGCATGCGCCGAGACCGCAGATCGCACAGCACGCGCCGCCTGCGCCACGCCCGGCTGCGCATCCGCCGGCGTCGCGCGTCGCGCACGCGGCTGTGCATCGTGCTCCGCCGCCGCCCCGGCGTCCGCCGCCACCGCATGTGTCGCGGCCCGCACCGCGGCCGCATCCTGCGCCCCACCCGCAGCATCCCGCAGCAAGGCCGGCGCCACACAGGCACGCGTGATCCAGCCTATCGGCGTGCCCCAACGGCACGCCGATTTTTTATGAGAACCGATCGCGTGCAGGACGGCACGCGATGCAAATCGTCAGTCACGGGCTCAGGCCAGCTCGTCGGCTGCATCGGCAATCGCGGCATAAATCTCAACGAGGTCCGCCTCCGTCACGCAGTAGGGCGGCATCAGGTAGATCGTGTTGCCGAGCGGGCGCAGCAGCAGGTTTCGACGCGTGAAGAAGGCCTGAAGTTTCGGACCGATGCCGGCGAGATAGCCTGCATCGCTGGCCTTCAGGTCAAGCGCGGTGATGGTGCCCGTGCGGCGGACGTTCTCGAAGCGGGCGTCGGCGCGGAATGGTGCGATCAGCCGCTCCTGCATCGCTGCGAGAGATGTGGCACGTTCGCCCGCGCCGTGTTGCCACAGCTCGAGGTTCGCCCTTGCCGCGGCGCAGGCGACCGGATTCGCCGTGTAGGAGCTGGAATGGAAGAAGGTTCGCGAACGATCGCTGGAATAGTGCGCATCGTAGATCTCGGCACGGCAGAGCGTCACTGCGAGCGGCAGCGATCCACCGGTGAGGCCCTTCGAATAGCAGGCGATGTCCGGCGTGACGTCGGCCTGCTCGCACGCGAACAAGGTGCCGGTGCGGCCCCAGCCGGTCATCACCTCATCGGCAATGAACAGCACGTCATGGGCTTCGCAGATGCGCTTCATTTCCTTCAGCACCCAGGGCGGATACATCAGCATCCCGCCCGCGCCCAGGATCAGCGGCTCGACGATGAACGCCGCCGCGGTTTTCTCGTTGCATGCGGCTTCGAGCGCATCGAGTGTCGCCTGCTCGTGGCCGGCCGCGGGAAACGGGATTGATGCCACGTCGAACAGCAGCGGCTCGTACGCCTTGTTGAAGACGCCGCGGGCGCCGACCGACATCGTCCCCACGGTGTCGCCGTGGTAGGAATGCTGCATGACGATGATCCGCGTGCGCGGCACGCCGATATTGTGCCAATAGCCGAGCGCCATCTTCAGCCCGACTTCCACGCTGGTCGAACCGGAGTCGGAGAAGAATACATAGTCGAGGCCAGGCGGCGCCAGCTTCACGAGCTGCGCGGCAACCGCTTCCGCCGGATCGTGGGTATGGCCGGCAAAGATGATCTGGTTGAGCTGTTCGGCCTGGTTCTGGATCGCGCGCACGATATGCGGATGGCAATGGCCGTGGGTCACGACCCACCAGGACGCGATCGCATCGATGATGCGGCGGTCATCCGCGGTGTAGAGATAGGCACCCTCCCCGCGCACGATCCTGGTCATCCGGTCGTGCAGCGCGTGCTGGGTGAAGGGGTGCCAGATCGGCGATCTCTGAGCTGATATCATAGATTGAAATCGTCGCGCTGGAACGAGGCGTTGAAAGCCGCCCGCAGCGTGTCTGCCGTGAGCGGAGACAGCCATGGCAACCGGCCGAGCCGGCGCACTTGCCCGAACGCGCAGATGGCGCGCTCGCTCTCGGGATTGCTCTCACCGATGAAGGCGATTCCGAGGATGTCGATCCGACGCCTGCGCAACGCTTCGACCGACAGCAGCGAGTGATTGATGGTGCCAAGTGCGGTGCGGGCGCACAGCACGACCGGCAGCCGCCATCGCTCGAACATGTCCATATAGAGCGTGTCGTCATTGAGCGGCACCATCAGCCCGCCTGCGCCCTCGATCACCAGCGGCCGTCCCCGCGTGTCGGGCACGTCGAGCGCGGCAGGATCGATGCGCACGCCGTCGATCGCGGCGGATTGATGCGGCGACGCCGGCGTCCGAAGGCGATAGCGCTCCGGCACGATGCGATCGGCCGCAAGGCCCGCAAGCCGCGCCACGAGTTGTGCGTCGGTCTCTTCCTCAAGGCCGGACTGGACCGGCTTCCAATAGCTCGCACCCAAGAAGCCGGCGAGGGCCGCGGAGAAGATCGTCTTTCCGATCCCGGTATCGGTGCCGGTCACCACGATCCGGCTGATCATTGCGCCCAGCCCTGCGTCTCCGCGACGAGCGCATCGAGCAGCGCGCGCACGTCGTCCTCGTCGACATTAAGGGTCAGCGCAATACGCAGCCGCGCGGTGCCCGCCGGCACGGTCGGCGGCCGGATGCCCCTGATATCGAAGCCGCGCGCTTGCAGCGCCGAGGCAAGCCGCATCGCGCGCGCATTGTCGCCGACGATATAGGGCACGATCTGCGAACGCGACGGACTGCGCCAGCCACGCCGATCGAGCTCGCGATGCGTGAACGCGACCAGTTCTGCGAGCCGTTGCTGACGCTCGGGCTCCTCTCGCAGGATCAGCAGCGCCTCGCGCACGGCGACGGCCACAAGCGGCGATGGCGCGGTGGCGAAGATGAACGGGCGGCAGCGGTTGACCATGAAGTCGCGCAGCACCGTAGAGGCCGTGACCAGCGCACCGGCGGCGCCCAGCGCCTTGCCGCAAGTATGCACGATCACGAGATTCTCGCGTCCCTCATAGCGCGCGGTCAGACCGCGGCCCTGTTCGCCGTAGACGCCGGTGCCGTGCGCTTCGTCCACCATCAGGAATGCGTCGTGCCGTTCGGCGATCGCAACGAGCTCGTCGAGCGGCGCGGCATCACCGTCCATGCTGTAGACGCTTTCGACCACGATCCAGACCCGGCCCGTTCCACCCTCGGCGCGCCAGCCGCGAATGGTGTCCTCAACCGACTGCGGATCATTGTGCGCGCTGAACCGGAACGCGGCCCGGCCGGCCCGTGCACCTTCGTGAATGCTGGCGTGCACCAGCGAATCGAGGACGAGCAGGTCGCCGCGCTGCGGCAGCGTCGTCAGCACAGCGAAGTTGGCAACATAGCCGCCGCCGAAGAACAGCGCGGTCTCGGCGCGAAAGAACGCTGCGGCCTCGGCCTCCAGCCGTTCGTGCTCCACGCAATTGCCGCGCAGCAGCCGCGAGCCGCCAGCGCCGATCGGCGTGCCGGCCTCGAGCGCGGCCAGGACGGCCTGCTTCATGCGCGGCGCGCTCGCCAGTGCCAGATAGTCGTTCGATACGAAATCGATGCCCGCACGCGGCTTGAGACCGCGCAGCCGATCGTCCTTGCTCAGGGCGTGCAAGGCCGCGGCGTAATCAGCGGCGTTGGCCGCATGGATTGCGCTCATGCTTCACTCTCAGGATGATGGTTGGTCGCGCGGCGAGTGTCGCCGCGCGCGCCGGATGATTGCGTCAGGCCAGCCGCGACGTGATGCCGAGCCGGTCCAGCAGATCGGCGTCGCGGTCGCGCTGCGGGTTCTTGGTGGTCAGCAGCACATCGCCGATGAAGATCGAGTTGGCGCCGGCGAGGAAGCACATCGCCTGCAGTTCATCGGTCATGTATTGCCGCCCGGCCGACAGCCGCACCACGCTCTTCGGCATCATGATCCGCGCGGTCGCGACCAGCCGCACCAGCGCGATCGGATCGGGCCGCTCGGCGGTGTCGTTGACCGGCACGCCCTTGACCTCGTTCCACAGATTGATCGGCACGCTTTCCGGATGGCTCGGGAGATTGGCAAGCAGCATCAGCATGCCGAGCCGGTCCTCGACCTGCTCGCCCATGCCGATGATGCCGCCGCAGCAGACCTTGATGCCGGCGTCGCGCACATGCGCGAGCGTATCGATGCGGTCCTGCAAGGTGCGGGTGGTGATGATCTTGTCGTAATGCTCCGGCGAGGTATCGACGTTGTGATTGTAGAAATCGAGCCCAGCGTCGGAGAGCCGTTCGGCCTGCTTTGGCGTCAACATGCCGAGCGTGACGCAGGTCTCCATGCCCAGCCCCTTCACCGCGCTGACCATGTCGCAGACCTGATCGAGATCGCGGTCCTTGGGAGTACGCCAGGCCGCGGCCATGCAGAAGCGGGTGGCACCGGCGTCCTTGGCGCGCTGCGCGACCGCGACGACCTCGTCCCGCGGCATCAGGCGGGTCGCCTTCAGGCCGGTGTCGTAATGCGCGCTCTGGGAGCAGTAGCCGCAGTCCTCCGGACAGCCGCCGGTCTTGATGCTGAGCAGGCTCGCGGTTTCGACGTGGTTCGGATTGAAGTTGGCGCGATGGATGCCCTGCGCTTGGAACATCAGGTCCGCGAACGGCAGGTTGTAGAGCGCCTCGGCTTCGGCACGCTCCCAGTTCTTGCGGAGCGGTGCGCTGCTGCTTCTGTCGGTCCGTTCGATCTCAACCACATCAACCATCGGGCTTGCCTTCTCGTTTGCGATGGATCATAGATAATTGGATATATTATCTATGATCATGGGTTTGAAACGATGCTACCCGAGGCCGAGCGAGGGCGCACCCATTTTTATGATAGATAATCTATGACTGACGTCGGCGAGAATTCGACGACCGCGGGACGCATTGCCGAGGCGATCGGCGAACGCATCATCAGCGGCGCCTTGCCGCCGGATGCCCCGCTCCGGCAGGACCATGTCGCGCGGGAATTCCATTCGAGCCACGTCCCGGTGCGCGAGGCCTTCAGGCAATTGGAGGCGCAGCATCTCGTCGTTGCGGTGCCCCGGCGCGGGGTGCGGGTGGCGCCGCTCGATACCAAGTCAGTGAAGGAGATCGCCGAGATGCGCGCCGCGCTCGAGGTGGTCGCGTTGCGCAATGCCGCGCCGAGGTACACATCCGCCCATCTGGCACGGATCGAGGTCGCGCTGATCGAAGGCGACAATGCCGAGACGGTTGAGGAATTCGAACTGGCCAACCGCGCCTTTCATCACGCGCTGGTGGCGCCCTGCGCGATGCCGCGTCTGCTCGCCAGCCTCGACGGATTGCAGCTCGCAAATTCACGACTGGTGTTCGCTATGGCGCGCAACGCCGGCTGGCGGCCGCGGCCGAGCCAGGATCATCGCGTGATCCTGCAGGCGCTGCGCGCGCGCAACATGGAACAGGCCTGCAGCCTGCTCGCACGGCATATTCAGACCATCGAGCGGCTTGCCCTGCCGGCGGCGTGATCGGAGCAACGATCCGCTCCACGTTAGTTTTTCTCGCACCATGGGCGAGTTCTTGAAGATTGTCCGGCTCGCAACCGGGAGATACGTTCACTCCGAACAGGAGACACACGGGCAGCATGGTGGACGACATGAAGATGCGAGTCGGCCAGTGCCATTGTGGCGCGGTGCGTTTCGAGGTGACGCTCAGCGACGACCTCAATTCGATTCGCCGCTGCACCTGCTCCTATTGCCGAATGCGCGGCGCCGTCGTCGCCATGGCAGAAATGGGCGGGATCAAGTTCCTGCAAGGCGAGGACGTGTTGACGAGCTACCGCTTCCATACCGGATCGGCGCAGCACTTCTTCTGTTCTCGCTGCGGAATATACACCCATCATCAACGGCGATCCGACCAGAGTCTCTATGCCGTCAACGTGGCTTGCCTCGACGGGGTAAGCCCGTTCGATTTCCCGGAAGTACCCGTGATGGACGGCGTCAATCATACCAACGACACCGGCAAGCCGACGCGTCGCGCTGGCACGCTGCGCTTCATCGCGGCCGACTAGTCTAACGATCGCCGTCCGCAACGACCGCGCCCCGCGAGTGCGACAAGAACCAGTCGAGCTAGGCGATCGCGACGATCTCCAGCTCCTGGGCGCCCGATCCGACGACGTCGCCCACGGCCTTGCCCATCAGCGATCGCGCCACCGGCGAGACGAACGAGATCGAGCCCGCCTTTGGATCGGCCTCGTCCTCGCCGACGATTCGATAGGTCTGCACGCGGCCATCGGCGCGGCTGAACGTCACGGTGCTGCCGAACGCAACGCTTTCGGTCGAGGCGGGGTCGGGGACGACCTGCGCGGTGCGGAGCCGTTCGGTGAGATAGCGCGTGTCGCGCAACGGCACCGCCGACTGGCGTCGCCGTTCGTTGACGTCGTCGAGCTGCTGCGCAGCCTCGTAGGCCTCACGCGCCTCCTGGAGCTGGCGCTCCAGCGCCTTGCGGCCGGCCTCGGTCACCAGATTGGGATGCGGCGAAATGGGGCGATCCGGCAACAGCGTTTCGGACGCAGTCTCGGCACTTTCTTCCTTGGTGAAGGCAACGCTCAATCCAGAACTCCATCGATCGGGGCGGGAAGTATAGCCCCGCCTCACCCGCACGGCCAATGCGCGATGGGATTAGGCTGATCGTCGCCGCACATTCGCCCGTTGCGCACGCGGGATCTTTCCGGATCACGCTAATGCGAGGCAGGATGTTCCGCCTTGCCGCGACGGCCGAAACGGCTTTTTGCACCCTCGCGCCAGCCTTGGAAGGTGACGAACAGCATCGGCACCAGGAAGATGCCGATCGAGCTGGCGGCAAGCATGCCGCCGAACACCGCGGTGCCGACCGCACGGCGGCTGATTTCCGCGGCGCCGGTCGCAACCACCAGCGGCACCAGGCCGAGAATGAACGCGATCGAGGTCATCATGACCGCGCGGAACCGCATCTGCGCGCCCATCGTCGCGGCCTCCGCGATCGGCCTGCCGGCCTCGCGCTGCTCCTTGGCGAATTCGACGATCAGGATGCCGTTCTTGGCGGCGAGCGCGATCAGCACCACGAGGCCGATCTGGCCGTAGAGATCGAGGTTGAGGCCCGCAAGCTTGATCGCAAGATAAGACCCGAACACGCCGACCGTGACCGACAGCAGCACCGGAATCGGAATCGTCCAGCTCTCATACAGCGCCACCAGGAACAGATAGGCAAACAGCACCGCGAGCGCGAGGATGATGCCGGTCTGGCCGGACGCCGCCTGCTCCTGATAGGCCGTGCCGGTCCATTCATAGGAATAGCCCGAAGGCAGCGTCGTCTTGGAGAGGTCGGCCATCGTCGCGATCGCGGTGCCCGAGGACACGCCCGCGGCCGGGCTGCCGTTCACCGTGACCGAGCGATAATTGTTGTAGCGCGTGATCACCTGCGGGCCGGTGACGATGCGCAGGCTTGCGATCGAGCGGATCGGCACCATCTCGCCGCCGGTGTTGCGGACATAGATCTGCCAGATGTCGGGAATGTCGCGCCGGTCGGCCGCATCGCCCTGCACGTTGACCTGCCAGGTGCGGCCAAACAGGTTGAAATTGTTGACGTAGATGCCGCCGAGCGTGGCCTGCAGCGCGGTGAACACGTCGGCCATGTTGAGGCCGAGCGCCTGCGCCTTGGCGCGGTCGATATCGAGATAGATCGATGGGTTGGTCGCGGTGAAGGTCGAGAACACGCGCGCCAGATTTGGATTGCGGTTCGCCGCGCCGATCAACCCGCTCATCACGCTGCTGAGCGAAGCCGGATCCTGCCCCTCCAGCGCCTCGAGCTGATATTCGAAGCCGCCTGATGTCGAGAGCCCGATGATCGGCGGCAGGTTGAACGGCAGCACCGAGGCCTGGCGGATCTGCGATCCGCCGACGAAGGTCTGCCCGATCGCGGCCTGCACCGATTCGGTCGTGGCCTTGCGGTCCGCAAACGCCTTCATGCGCGCCACCATGAAGGCGGAGTTCGGCTCGCTGGCGCCGTCGAGCAGCGAGAAGCCGATGATCGACAGCACGTGGTCGATCGCCGGATTCTTCTTCAACAGCGCCTCGACCTGCTTGGTGACCTCGCTGGTGCGCGCCACCGAAGCGCCGTCAGGCAGCTGCACGGCGATGAAGAACGCGCCCTGGTCTTCCTCGGGCAGGAATCCGGTCGGCGTGATCTTCGAGACGCCGAACACCGCGCCGGCAAACACCAGCACCGCAACCAGCGACAACACCGCCACGCGGACCAGCCGCTGTACGATGCCGGCGTAGCGGTCGCGGACCCAGTCGATGCCGCCGAGCACCCGTCCCATGATGCCGCGGCGCGGCCCGCCGTGACGCAGGAACACCGCGCACAACGCCGGCGACAATGTCAGCGCATTCAGCGCCGAGATCACCATCGCGGCGCTGATCGTCACCGCGAACTGGCGGAACAGCGTACCTGAGATACCGGGAATGAACGCTATCGGCACGAACACCGACAGCAGCACCAGCGAGATCGCAATGATCGGCGCCGTGATCTGCGCCATCGCCTTCTTGGTGGCGTCGGCCGGCGACAGCTCCGGCTCCTCCTCCATGACGCGCTCGACGTTCTCGACCACGACGATGGCGTCGTCGACCACGATGCCGATCGCCAACACCATCGCCAGCAGCGAGACGGTGTTGGCGGAATAGCCGAGCGCCAGCAGCACCGCGAAGGCGCCGATCAGGCTGACAGGAACCGCGACCGCCGGAATCACCGTGGCGCGCAGATTACCGAGGAACAGGAACACCACGATCACGACGAGCACGAAGGCCTCGCCGAGCGTCTTCATCACTTCCTTGATGGTATCGGAGACGAAGGTCGTGGAGTCGTACTGCACGAGGTAGGTCAGCCCGGGCGGGAACCGCTCCGACAGCTTGGCAAGCGTGGCCTGCACGGCCTTGGCCGTGGTCACGGCGTTGGCGCCGGGCGCAAGATAGATGCCCATCGGCACGCCGGGATTGCCGTCGATCCGCGACTCCGAGTCCGAGTTCTGCGCGCCGATCTCGACGGTTGCGACGTCCCTGATCCGCAGCACCGAGCCGTCGGGATTGGCCCGCAGCACGATGTCGCCGAACTGCTTGGACGTCGTCAGGCGGCCCTGGGTCTGCACGTTGAACTGGAATTGCTGGTCGTTGCTGATCGGACGCGCGCCGATGCGGCCGACCGGCGCCTGCACGCTCTGGGCGCGGATCGCGGCGATCACGTCCGACGGCGCCAGATTGAGGCTGGTCAGGCGCTGGGTGTCGAACCAAATCCGCATCGAATAGTTCAGCTTGGCGAACAGCGAGGCCTGGCCGACGCCTGGCGTGCGCGAGATCGCGTCCAGCACGTTGATGATGGCGTAGTTGGTGATGAACAGCGGATCCTGCTCGCCGCTCTTGCTGTAGAGCACGATGAACTGCAGCACGGCCGAGGATTTCTTCTGCACGGTCAGGCCCTGCGCCTGCACCTCGGTCGGCAATTGCGCCAGCGCGCTCTGCACGCGGTTGTTGACGTTGACGGTGTTGATGTCGGGGTCGGTGCCGAGCGCGAACGAGACCGTCAGCGTATAGCTGCCGTCATTGCCGCTGGTCGACTTCATGTAGAGCATCTTGTCGACGCCGACGACCTGCGCTTCAAGCGGTTGGGCGACGCTTGATTCGACGACTTCGGCCGATGCACCGGGGAACACGGCCGAGACCGTGACCTGCGGCGGCACGATGTCCGGAAACTGGGCGACCGGGATTTGCATCAGCGCCAGCGCGCCCGCGATCGTGATCACGAACGCGATGACGATCGCAAGCCGCGGACGATCGACGAAGACGGCGGAAATCATGGGTTATTGCCCGTCGATTTCGGCGCGCTGCCGGTGCCGCCGTCCGCCGAAACCTTCATGCTGGACTGGATCTGCGCGCTGGCGGGCCCCGGCGCGACCACCTCGCCCGGCCTGACCTTCTGCAAGCCCTCGACGATCACCTTGTCGCCAAGCGCGATGCCGCTTGTCACCGCGGCGATCGTCGATGTCGATTGCCCAAGCTGGATCCGCTTCTGCTCGGCCTTGTTGTCCGCGCCGACGACGTAGACATACTCGCCCTGCTGGTCCGACAGTACCGCCGAGCGCGGGATCGCCACCACCTCGACCGGCTGCACGCCTTCCAGCAGCACGGTCACGAACTGATTGTCGGTGAGCTCGCGGACCGAGCCGCCGGTCGCAACCGACGTATAGGTCGACGGGTTGGGGATGGTGCCGCGCAGGGAGATGGTGTCGGTGTTCTGCGCGATGGTGTTGTTGACGAAGTTCAGCTCACCGGTCTTCTCGTAGAGCCGGCCGTTCGGCAGGCGCAGCCGGATGATGACGGCCTTGAAGCCACCGCGTGTCGCATACCGGTCGCGCAGATCGAGCGCCTCGCGCACCGGCACGGGGAACGTGACGTACATCGGATCCTGGCTGACGATGGTCGTCAGGGTTCCCGAGCTCGGCGTCACGACGTTACCTTCCGTGACCGAGGTGCGCCCAATCCTGCCATCGATCGGCGAGTGGATCTCGGTGTAGTCGAGATTGATCTGGGACAGGTCGACCTGCGCCTGCGCGGCCTGCACCTGTGCCTCGAGGCTCTGCTGGTTGGCGACCGCCGCGTCGACGTTCGATTGCTGGCCGGCCGGTCCGCCCATCAGGGCCTTGGCGCGATCGGTGGTCAGCTTGGCGTTGACCAGCGTCGCCTGCAACTGGGCGACCTGCGCCTTCTTCGAGGCAAGGTCGGCCTCGAACGGACCGCGCTCGAGTTGATACAAGAGGTCGCCGGCCTTGACCTCGGCGCCCTCGACGAAGTTCCGCTTCTCGAGAAACGCCGTGACGCGCGCCACCACGTTGACGCGGTTGGGGGCCTCGATGCGCCCCAGAAACTCATTGGTCTCGGTGACCGGCCGCTTCACCGCCTCGAACACGCCCACCGCAGGAGGTCCGGGCGGCCCCGCCTGAGCATGGGCCGCCGACATCCCGATCACCGCCAATCCCGCCGATACCAGAAGCCCTGCCAATCCACCGCGCATTCGTTCCGTACCACTCATGCTGTCCAACCCTTCGGCTACCAACAAGCTCCACGAGATGGATATGACGTCGAGTTCCCTCAGACCGGAGAAGGCGAGGATAGGCAAGGCGCATCACAAGAGATCATAACGCGCTAAATCCGCATCCGACAATCCCGTGACCGAATTGGCCGCTCGACACCAGCCCGTGACGACCGCGCTTGAGTTACGGCTCCCTCTGGAGGCTGCCGCCATCAAAGCCTCACAACGACCATGCCGAGATACCGCCCGTTGATCGTATCGGACAAGGCGCATGTGGCGCGCTCAAGCCCGTCGATCATGACATGCGGAAGACGGATGTCGCCGGTCCGCGACCAAGCCGCAAGGCGGGCGAACCATTCCTGACGCGCCTGCGGATGATCGTCGGCGCTGAAGCCGCGGATGGTGATCTTCCTCAAGAGTATCTGAGTCGAATCCAGCACGACGGGCGCGGTGCGGCCTGTTCCTGCCACCGCGAGCTGACCCGACAGCGTCCCGACGATGACGAAGCGGGCGCCTTCGCGGGCTACGCCAATCGCAGCCTGCAGCTGCTCGCCCCCGACATTGTCGAGAAAGATATCGACCCCGTCGGGGGCCGCCTCGTTCAGCCGGTCGACGAAAGGCTCGTCTCCGTCGCGGACCACCACCGCGTCGTAGCCGAGTTCAGTGATCAGGCGATCCGCTTTCGCGCGCGAGCTGGTGCTGCCGATCACGCGGCCCGCCCCCAGCAAGCGAGCAATCTGCCCGGCCATCGAACCGATCGCGCCGGCGGCGCTCGATATGAAGACCGTCTCGCCGTTTGCGATCCGCACGCCGCGGGTCAGTGCCGCATAGGCGGTCGCACCATGCCCGAGATAGCCGAGGTAACCTAGCGGCTCCGGCAACGGCGCGTCCAGCCGGACGCATCGCGCGACAGGTACGATGGCGTAATCACGCCAACCGAACATGTGCTGCACGATATCGCCCGGCAACAGACTCCCGCCGGCGGGCGCCGTCATCACTTCTCCGATCGTCTCGCCGAAGAGACCGTCGCCAGGCCGCAGCGCGGGAAACGGCACGCCCGGTATGTCCTCCGCTCCCTCGCTCGCCATTTGGCGGAGTGATGCCGAGACGACGAAGGCGCGGTTGCGCACCAGCACCTCGCCTGCGCCGGGAGTTGGCACGGGAGTCTCGGTAATTTCGAAATGTTGCGGTCCGGGCAGGCCCTGCGGCCTGATCTTCAACCTGACCTCGCGGCCGATCTCGATCGCTGCCATGTGCAATCCTTTGACTTGGCCCGTCGATGGGGCGAAATGTGAGCACTTGGCTCACATTACTGGCGGAGAGGTCCAAGTGGCTACTCGCATTCCGGCAGCGACGAGCAAGATGCGGAAAGTGCCGCGTCAGGCCCGTTCGCGTGCTACCATCGAGGCCATCCTCGACGCCGCCGCTCACATTCTCGGCGAGCGCGGCTGGTCCGCGACGACGACCAATGCGGTGGCGGAGAGGGCCGGCGTCAGCATCGGATCGCTCTACCAATACTTCCCCAACAAGCTTGCGCTGGTCGAGGCAACCAGGCGTCGGCACTTCGATGAATTGCTGGCGGTGCTATGCACCGCGACCGACGACACAAGATCGCGAGCGTGCCGCATCGTCGCATTCGTCGACGGCATGATCGACGTGCATCGCCGCTTTCCCGCGGCCCATCGGGTTCTGCTCGAGGAAGCGCCGCGTGATGCAGCCGGCGCGGCCACGCATCGCCGGTTCGAGACGGAATATCGCAAGGGCTGCGAGGCGCTGTTCACCGCGAACATGCGGGGCAACGCCACCGATACCCGGATCGCCGCGCGGGTGCTTGCCGCAGCAGTCGCCGGCGTCGTGCACGAGGCCGCGCGGCTGGATATTCTGGCATCGCCTGCCCTGCGGCAAGAGCTGATCGCATTGGTCGAAGCCTGCCTCTCGAAGCGGCGCGCTGTCGCAGGCAAATGATCGGGGATCCTCGCAACGCGCGGAGCCGACCGAGCCGAGCTTGGCCACAGCGACGACTGTCCTCACAACGCGATGGCGTTCTTCAAGCGAGACGTCTCTTGATACGCCGGCGACGCCAGATGGCCGTACAGCCATGGCCTTGCGCGCTTGCCGCTGGCCTCATGCACGCCGTCGAACACGTCCATCTCGATCAGATCCGGATGGGCCGATGACGCATAGACGGATCGCATCTCCGCGAACTTCTCGTCCCGCCCGAGCTCGACCGCGTTTGCAGCATCGCGGCTGCCGATCTCGACGAACAGCGGACACGGAGAGAGCAGATACGCGAGCTCCGCGCCGGTATACCTGGCGCGGCTGTTGGCGAAATGAATGTAGGTTGCGAGCTCGATGCCGAGGTTCTTGCTGACGACGGACGACGTCAGAAGCTTCCTCTCGTCGCGCATATATCCGGAGATGACGGTCGGCCGCATTTGTCCGGTGGCGGCTTCCAGATGCAGCGCCAGAAGCGCACCCCAGGACGCCCCGTAGACGCCGACATTCAGACCTGACACACCGGTCAGCTTGCGGCAGACGATCTCTCCGGCGTCGATCGAGGCGCACGACACGTTGTGCGCGGAGACGCTATGGGATGCCAGCATCGCGGCGATGTTGTTCTGGCTTTCCTGGTTTCCGATCTGAACGATGTAGGGACACCAGACCACATAGCCGTCCTGGCAAAGCTGTTTGCCGAGCGCGTTCATGTAGTCCTTGTCGGCGTCATCGAAGCACCGCTCCGGCGTGCTCGCCATACCGTGGCCGAGCAGGATCAATCCCTTGAGCGGGCCGTCGGGAATCCCGAGACATCCGCGCACCGGCACGCCGCATTCCAGATCGAACTCGACCTTCACGACCGAGAATCCATCCGCCGTGCCGCGCCAGAGAATCCGGATCTCGTCGTGCGATGGCCTATACAGCCGCCGCTCCCGGAACAGCGACCGCATTTCCCTTCGGATGCCCTGCCCGGTGGCGACTGCGCGCAGCTTTCCTCTCGCCGCGATATCGAAGAACGACCGGCAGAACGTGTCGTAGCCAAGCGCCGGCAGATCGACATTCGCGCACGATCCCTGGCAGTGACTGAGTGCCAGCGTGTTGCCGGTGACCGATGAGGGTCCGACCAGCGTCATCAACAATCCGGAAAGCGCCCTGCGGCTGATCATCGGCCCTCCCTGAGCCGGCGATGGCTCGACCACATGTCGCCGCCCAGCAGGCGCGACAAGTCGCGCGGATACAAATTAAAGGATGTTCATGGTCGAAGGTTCGCGCGCGGCGTTGCAAGCGTGTGACGCTCGCAGGCCTACCGCCGCGACAATTCAAGCCGAATACGTTTCGAGACGCTTCGGAAGTATTTCCGACTGTCACACGGGTTCAATTTCGCCACACGCGGCGACGACCGTCGGGTCAGATCTTGGGCTTGACCTCGGTAACCTTGGCATCGGCGGCCTTCGGCGCTTCGCCAAAATCGAGCTTCTTCTGGAAGCCGATCTGCACGTTCACCGCCCACGGCTGGACCTCGTCAGGCCGGCGGACCTGCCGGACAGAGGCGCCGGCCGTGCCGATATATCCGTCGCCGAAATCGTGCGCGAAATCGAGGCCGGTGAGGAACGTCGTGCTCCATAGATCGGTGTTGAGATAATCGTCACGGCGATAGCGCGCCAGCAGGCTGACGGCGTTCTTGTCGTCGAACTTGTAGCTGACCGAGGCCTCGTTCGACTGCCCGACATCGCGCGAGGCGAACGAGAGCGTGGTGTCCGAGACCGTTCGCGACGACCCGACGCCGAAGGTCCATGAACCGGCCTGGTACTTGGCCTTGGCGGTGTAGAGCAGCTGCTTGACGTCGTCGAAATCGGTCGTGTCGTAGCTCGCGAAGTATGGCGATATGGAGCCTTCGACTTCGACGCCGCTGCTCTTCACCGTGAAGAACACGTTCGGCTGCACGATCTTGTGGCTGCGATCGAGGCCGAAAATGTCGGTCGCAAGATAAGCCACGCGCGACAGCACGAGCGACGTGCCGATCTCGCCGGTCCCGAACTTGTAGGCGAAGCCGGGCATGAAGGTGCGCGTCACGAAGTTCTCGTCCTGGGGCAGGAAATCACCCAGCGTGAAGATGTTTCGCTCGTTGAGCGCGTTGATGCCGGTGTCGACATTGGCGAATATTCGAAAATCGGTGGTGTCGTATTCGACGCGGTTGCGCAGCTGGACGCCATGCGAGCGGCGCGCCCAATTGTCGTCGACCGTCGTCGTCAACGTGGTGCGCAACGCCAGCTTCGGTGCAAGCTCGATCGCTCCGCTGGCCGCGATGATGGCCGTGGTGCTGGGGGCTGCGACGCCGGGATCGTATTGCGTGTCGGCGAACTTGACGCTGAGTCCGATGATGCCGTCCTGCAGCGAGCCGCGCAGATAATCGTAGTTGATCGTCTGCGTTGCGAACATGCTCCCGCGGGCGCCCAGCGTGTCGGTCGGATTGGAATCGTAGCCCGTGCGCAGGCCGATCGAGCCTGTATTCACGGTTACCGTCCCCGCCGGAACGGTCTGTGCAAGTGCCGCAGAGACGCCGAGCTGCGAAGCAACAACAACCGCCGCCAACGACGCACGCCGAATCATGGACGCGACCCTCCGCTCACAGCGTCGGAAATCATGGTTAATCCGCCGTTAAATGTGCAATTTATGGTTGATTTCGGTGTCCCGTCTGAAGCGCTTCGCGACCGATTTTGATCGCATCATCAGCATAGATGAAGGCATCAGGAATTTCGATAACATGGTTAACGCTAAGTATTAGAGTAAAGAACCACTTCAAGTTGTATGCGAATCCGGAACGTGAATAGTGGCGGCGACCAAGCAAACGGCTTGGCTTGATAACAACGGAGGAAGTCATGAAGCAGTATATCGTCGCCGTCGCTCTTGCCTCGCTCGTCGCCTCGCCGGCCTTCGCCGGCGGCCCCCGCGGTGGTGGCGGTGGCCTGATCGGTTCGGTGATCGCCCCGATCACGACCGCGGTCTCCGCGCTCAATGTCAACGCGCTCAACAACGTCAACGTGCTCGGCGGCGGCGTGAACGTCCTGAACGGCAACAAGACCAACGTTTCGGCCATCCTGCCGATCAGCCTCAAGAACACCAACATTCTGTCCGGGATCCTTGGCGGCGGCCACTCGCACGGCTGCGGCTGCAACTAAGTGCTGATGTCGGGAGGCACCGAGGTGTCCTCCCGACAGCTTCGGGCGAGAGCTTCCTGCAAGCCACGCCACTCGACCAATTCACCCCGTCCAAGCATTCAGGCAACCTCCTCCTCAAGACTCCGGATCGCGTCACGGCGGTTGTCGGACGCAGAGGTTCCGGTCATCATTCGGCAGGCTGATTGCCTTGCGAGACCGGGAATGGTTGCCAGTCCTGCCTTTGCCGAATTCCTGCGCGAGCAACTCGCGCCGCTCGGCCGAATCACGATGCGGCGCATGTTCGGCAAGACCGGCGTATTCTGCGACGGCGTGATGCTCGGGATGGTCACCGACAACACATTCTACGTGCGGGTCGACGATCAGAACCGCGAGACGTTCAGGGAGGCGGCGGCGAGCCCGCCGCTCAACTACGCCAAGCAGGGCGTGACCATCGATCTCGCATTCTGGCGGGTGCCGGAACGGCTGTTCGATGAGCCCGACGAACTCGTCGTCTGGGCGCAGGTTGCGCTGGCCGCCGCGCGCCGGGTCGCAGCCAAACGAGCCGGGCCCGCCGCGCCCGCGCGAAAATCCCGAACAAGCCCGCCGAAACGCCGCAATTCCTCGTGACGCGCGCTGGCGCGCACCGGGAAAGCCCGGACTCGTGGCTCGGGCTGAATTGCTCTACGCAATAATTTCGCGATCGATGGGTTAATCTTTTGGGCAGCAATATTTTCCTGGAATGACCGATGGCGAACGACCTGCACGAGCACCTGATTGACCTGGCCTATGAGGCCGCTGTCGTCCCCGAGTTGTGGCCGAACGTGCTGCATCAGGTCGGCGGGATCGCGCGAGCGCGCGGTATCGTGCTGCTGACGGCAGCCCCGCACGACGTCCGCTGGGTCGCATCCCCCGACATGCACGACGACACGGTGGCCTATGTCGAGGGCGGCTGGCACGAGCGCAACGGGCGGTTGCCGCGCCTGCTCGCGGCCAATCATGCCGGCTTCCTGCGCGACATCGACGTGTTCGACACACCCGAGGAGGTGCAGCAGGATTTCCAGATCCGCGAGTTCTTCCGTCCGCGCGGGCTCGGATGGGGCGCCGGTACTGCGATTCCGGTGCCGAGCGGCGACGTGCTGATCTACAGCGTCGAGCGCGAATACCGGCACGGACCGATCGAGCGGGAAGCGATCGAGCAGCTCGACGCGCTGCGCCCGCATCTGGCGCGGGCGGCGCTGCTGTCGGCACGGCTCGGGATGGAGCGCGCCAGGGCGGCAACCGAGTCGCTGGCGATGCTCGGACTGCCCGCGGCGGTGCTGCGGCGCGGCGGCCGTCTGATGGCGGCCAACCCGCTGTTCGACCGCCTGGTGCCCGATGTGATGCAGGATCGCTCCGATCGCCTGACGCTGGCGGCAACCGCCGCCGACGCGCTGTTCGCGCAGGCGCTGGCCGCGCTCGATCAGGGTCTCATCAGCGCCGAGGTCCGCTCGGTCCCGATCGCTGCGCAGGACGATCGCCCGCCGCTGATCGTGCATCTGGTCCCGATCCAGGGCGCGGCGCGTGACCTGTTCGACCGCGCGCTGGCGATCGTGATCGTGACGCCGGTGGTGCCATCGGAAGTGCCGACCGCGGAAGTGCTGCAGGGCCTGTTCGACCTGACGCCCGCCGAAGCGCGGGTTGCGCGCGGCATCGGCGAAGGACGAACCGTCGAGGCCATCGCCGTCGCGTTCGGCATCTCCCGCGAAACCGTGCGCAACCAGCTCAAGGCCGTGCTGGCGAAGACCGGGCTCGGCCGACAGGTGGAATTGGCCGGATTGCTCGCCGGCGCCAAGGTGCCGCCGGGTTCAGCGGCGGATTGAGACTCAAGCTGCGCTCAGACGAGCCTGCAAGAAACCGGCAACACGGTTAACCGCATCGGCCGTCGTGGATCATTCTTCGCGACGTCGACGCCGTGCGCCCTGCCTGGATGGAGCGCGCGCAACCATCCGCCGGCCCGCGCCCCTCGGGGGCATCGCAAAGGATCGCATGTTCAAACGGCGCGGGTTGCGCTAGTGATACCTCCCCTCCTCCCACCGTGCGCCCACCCCGGCGTACATCCAGTCAATGAGTGTATCTGAATGGCCGAAGCCGACCTCGACGCCGTCATCCGGCAAACCGCAAGAGCGCAGACCAAGGCCGTGATGGCGGCTGCCAGGAAGCGCCAGGCCGTCTGGGTCGCGCGCGCCGCCAAGGCCAAGGACAAGGAGACCAAGGCGCGCTTCCGCCACCTCGCCAAGAGCACGATCCTGAACGCCACCGCGACCGCCAAGCGGTTGCAGAACTCGGCGGAGAATGCTGCCGACGCCTATGCCCGCGCCATGAAGAAGGCGATGGAAGAGCCGCCGCCGGCCAACAAGCCGGAGAAGAGCCCTGAAAAGAAGCCCGATACGAAACCCGACAGGACATCCGGGAAGAAGCCGGCGAAGAAGAAAAAGGCCGCCTGAGAAGGGAGCGCACGCATGCTCACCGTTCACCATCTCGGCAAGTCGCAATCGGAGCGCATCGTCTGGCTGTGCGAGGAGCTGGAGATTCCATATGAGCTGAAGTGCACCACGCGCGATCCAGTCACGATGCTGGCGCCAGCCGACTACAAGGCACTGCATCCGATCGGCGCCGCGCCCGTCATCACCGACGGCGCGCTGGTGCTGGCCGAATCCGGCGCTGTCGTCGAATACATCGTCGCGAGATACGGCAATGGACGGCTGACGCTGCCATCAGACCATCCCGACTTCGCCCAGTTCCTGTACTGGTTTCACTTCGCCAACGGCACGTTGCAGGCGCAGATGGGCCGCAGCATGATCCTGCACCGCCTCAACCTCGCGGCCGACAATCCGATGCTGGTCGCGACCAAGGCGCGGGTCGACCGCTCGTTCGACCTGATCGAGGCGCGGGTGCGCGACGCGCGCTATCTCGCAGGCGATGAATTCACGACCGCCGATATCATGATCGGCTTCTCGCTGACGACGATGCGTTATTTCCTGCCCTACGACCTCGGCCGCTGCCCCAACATCAGGAACTATCTCGGCCGCATCGCCGCGCGCCCGGCCTATCAGCGCGCGATGCAGAAGGGCGATCCGGGCATGGCACTGCTGCTGACGTGAGGTCGTGATGCCGCGTTACGTCGCCTTGTTGCGCGCGGTCAATGTCGGCGGCACCGGCAAGCTGCCAATGACCGAGTTGAAGGCGATGTGCCTCGACGCGGGATTTGCCGACGTCGAGACCTATATCGCCAGCGGCAATGTCGTGTTCTCCTCGAAGCTCGGCGCAGCGAAGGTCAAGGCCGCGCTGGAGCAGCGGCTGCACGCCTATGCCGGCAAGCCGGTCGGCGTTGCGGTGCGGAGCGCGGACGAGATCGCCGCGGTGCTGAAGGCCAATCCGTTTCCGAAAGCGCCGCCGAATTTTACGGTCGCAATCTTCCTCGACGAGCCGCCGCCGAAGGACGCCCTGAAGCACGTGAAGGGCCAGCAGGACGAGCAGGTGCAGCTCGGCAAGCGCGAGATCTATGTCGCCTATGGCAGCGGGATGGGCCGCTCCAAGCTGAAGATCCCCGCCGCCGCCAGCGGCACCGCACGCAACATCAACACGATCGCGAAGCTCGCCGAACTTGCGGCGGGTGAGGATTAGCGAAATTCGTCTGCATATCTGACCCGTCATCCTGAGGAGCGCGTTGCTACGTCTCCCGCACCGCGAATCCTTCAGCGCCGAGCCGCGCCAGCACCTCTTCCAGATGCGCGCGGTCGCGGGTTTCGATCACGAGCTCGAGCAGCGTCGCCTTGGCCGGCAGATCGGAGAAGGTGCGCTGATGCGAGACCTCGATGATGTTGGCGCCCGCATCCGCAAGCAGGATCGACACCGCCGCGAGCTGTCCTGGCCGATCGACGATGTCGAGCGCCAGCTGCGTCAGCCGTCCCTCGCGCGCCAGCTCGCGGGTCAGGACCGAGGCGATCAGCCGGGTGTCGATATTGCCGCCGGTCAGCACGAGGCCGACATTGCGGCCGGCGAAGCGTTCCGGTGCCGCGAGCACCGCCGCGAGGCCGGCGGCGCCGGCGCCCTCGACCACCGTCTTCTCGATCGAGATCAGGGTCGCGACCGCGCGCTCGATCTGGTCCTCGCTGACGAGGACAATGTCGTCGACGAGCTTGCGAACGATTCTGGTGGTGATCTGGCCGGGCGCCTTGACGGCGATACCTTCGGCAAGCGTATCGCCGCGCATCGGCAGCTGCGCGCCTTTGACGGCATTGTACATCGACGGATAGAGCTGGGCCTGCACGCCGATCATCTGCATCGACGGCTTGATCGCCTTCGCCGCGGTGGCGATGCCCGAGATCAGTCCGCCGCCGCCGATCGGCACCACCAGGATATCGAGCTCCGGCACCGCCTCGAGCATTTCGAGCCCGATCGTGCCCTGTCCGGCAATGATCAGCGGATCGTCATAGGGATGGACCAGGATCAGGCCGCGCTCGGCGGCATGCGCGTCGACGAACGCGAAGCATTCTTCCAGCGTCTGCCCGGTGATGATGACCTCGGCGCCGTGCCGCCTGGTGTTCTCGATCTTCACCATCGGCGTGCCCATCGGCATCACGATGGTGGCGGGGATACCGAGCCGCTTGGCGTGATAGGCCACGCCCTGGGCGTGGTTGCCGGCCGACATCGCGATCACCCCGCGCTTGTGCTCCTCGGGGGACAGCGCCTGCAGCCGGTTCAGCGCGCCGCGCTCCTTGAAGGTCGAGGTGAATTGCAGGTTCTCGAATTTGAGGAACAGGCGGCAGCCGCAGATCTCGCCCAGCGTGCGGCTCTCGTTGCACGCCGTGACCATGACGGAATCCCGGATCACGTCGGCGGCGCGGCGCACGTCGGCAAGAGTCACGCCCGCGAGGGGCGCAGCGGTAGTATCGGAAGAATGCGGCATCGGGTTTCGCTTTGGACCGTTTCGTCAGCGGAACCTAGCGTGTTTTGGCGCCGAAAACGACCGCGCTCGGACATGATCCGGAAGAGTGCGAAGCGGTTTTCCGGAAAGATCATGCTTGGACAACGAGCTGGAGCGCGATGAGGGTTTAACCCCGCCGCGCTTCAGCTTGCCGTCAAGGCCTCTTCCTCCGGCTTGGCCGGCCGGGCCAGTTCGGTCGCATCGCATTTGGGGCAAAGCAGCGCGGTGCGGAAATGCCTGTCGAGCACAATGGTGCGCGTCCTGCCGCACTGGCAGCGCATCGGCTTGTCCATGGAAGATCGGCCCCGGTTCGAGATGCAAGGAAGGCTGCGCTTTGCTATCCCGGTCCGGTTAACCCAATATGACGTGCCGCCGGAAAAATCAGAAGAAGCCCGCGCTCAGATCGAGGCCATAGCTCGCCCTGAGCACCGCGACGAACAGGATCGCAAAGCCGAACAGCAGGACATGCCGGGCGATATTGCTCCGAAGCGAATTGGCCGGAAACACGCGTGCGATCGATTGAGCCAAAGCAGTCATTTGCGACCTCCAGAGCCACGTCCCGAAGTTAGGTCGCGCGCGAGGCCATGAGGTTCAACGCGGCTCGCGGAACGGCCGGCGGCGCACCGATGCGCTCGGCTCCGGGTCACGCTGCGGCCGCGCCTTGTTCCTGAAGCGGTGACCGACCACGATCAGCTTGCCCTCTTCGCGGATCTGGGACTCGGCCAATGGCACAGGCGGCAGATTGTCTTGCGTGACGGCCTCCAGCGCGCGCAGGAACTCACGACCGGCCGCTGTGATCTCCCAGCCTTCGACGTCACGCAGCACGTAGCGATTGCTAAAGATATCGAGTTCGGGAACCCGTGACGCCAGGCGCTTGATCCGCGCATGCCAGTCGTCGCCGCTCGAGGAGAGAATGGCGAGGTCGTGCTTGAGTGAATCGAGCGTAGCTCTGCCGCTGACGTGACTGGCCAATATTTTTAGAATCGCAACCTGTATGCTCAACTGAAAGCCTCGACCGCCACGGTTCTTTTTGTTCTGCGCAGCCGATCTGGAAATTATCGCGCTGATGACTCCAGCGTCCAGTCATCAGCGCCAGTTATCCAGAAGACCGCATGACGGTATCGATTTACGCCGCGCGCGATGTGCCGACGCGGCGCTCAGGCCGCTGCGACGACATCGATTCCTCTTCCGTATCTTGCGGCGCGCCCCAAAACTCCCGCACCGTCGGCCCGTGCCTCAACCTGCGAGCGCGCAGGAAGCCGAGAATCTCGTGCGGCCAGACCCGGCGACCCATCTGCGTGTACCAGCGCATCGCGTGGCGAAGCCCGGCGTCGCGGTGCAGCAGCACGCGGAGCAAGGCCTTCGGGCGGCATTGCAGCACCATCTCGGTGAACTTGAACCAGAGCAGTACCCGCCACGGCGGCATGTGCCGGGTCGCGAGCACCTGATGCTTGTAGTCCCAGAGCCGGCGATCGGTCTGGATGACGCGCCGCTCTGCCGCGAGACGGAAATACGGGGTCCAGCGATGCGGCGTGACGTAGAGCATCTGGATCTGATCGGGATCGTAGGACAGCAGCTGCCGCAGGCCGCGCCAGTGATCGCGATCGGTCTCCTCCTCGAAGCCGACCACCCAGGTCGCCATCGACAGGATGCCGTGCCGGCGCATCAGGCGAATGGCCTCGCGATCGATCGTGGTGGTGGCGCCCTTGCGGATCAGCTCCAGCGTCTTCTCGTCGGTGTTCTCCATGCCGAGCAGGAAACGCTGCCAGCCCGCTTTCTTGTAGAGATGCAGGATGTCGGCATCGCGGACGATGTCGTCGGCACGGGTCGAGCCGACCAGGATCAAATCGACATTCTCCGCGATCAGGGCCTCGAGGAAGGTCCGCCAGGCTTTCTTCGAGACAGTCGGGTTCTCGTCGGCGAAGTTGATCACCTTGACGCCGTGCTCGCGATGGAGCCGCGCCAATTCCGCGGCGAAGCGAACGGGATCGCGGTGCCGCCATCGCGTCCAGAAACCGCGCTGGCCGCAATAATTGCAGAGATGCGGACAGCCGCGCGAGAACTGCACCACGACGGCGCGCAGCCCTCCCCAGTAGCTGTAGCGCGCGTGATCGATCAGCTCCCAGCCGACGCGATAGGCATCGAGATCGCGTATGACGGGCGCGGGCCGCGTGGCGCGCGGCCCATCATCGTCGCGGAATGCGATGCCGTCGATGCAGCCGAGATCGCCGCCATACTCCAGCGCCCGCATCAGGCGGCGCGCGGTCTCCTCGCCCTCGCCGCGCACGATCGCGGTGACGTAAGGCTCCTCGCGCAGGATCTCGCGCCAGTGGTAGGTCGGGAACACGCCGCCATAGACGATCAGCGCCCCGGGCACCGCCCTGACGATCGCCTGCGCCACTTGCGTGATGACCGGATGGCCCGAGGTCGAGCCGGAATGGCCGAACAGCACCGCATCCGGCGAAAACCGCGATGCCTCCACCAGGATCGCCGCAAGCGGCATCGGCCCGAACTCGGCATCGAGAAGCCGGACTTCATGTCCGTCGTCGATCAGGGGACCGCCGATCGACAGCAGGCCGAGCGGCGGTAAATGGTCGTCGGGGATCCGGCTGCCGATCGCCGGATGCGGCACGTTGATGAGAAGAATGCGCATGGATGATCGCTCCCGCTTTGGTTGGCGTGATCGTTCGTCCCCGCATCTGCGTAGAGAGAGCCCAACCCCCCGGCCGGGCTTTGGAACTACTGACAGCGCGACTGTGCGCTAGAGATTCGGTACCTCCGCCGGCGCGATCGCGGTCAGCCCGCCGAAGCGGCGTTCGCGACGATGGAACGAGGCGAGCGCGTCGGCGAGATCGTCGGCCTCGAATTCGGGCCACATCCGCTCGGTGAAATGCAGCTCGGCATAGGCGCCTTCCCAGAGCAGGAAGTCCGACAGCCGCTTCTCGCCCGAGGTGCGGATGATCAGGTCGACGTCACGCAGGCCGGCCTCGCCGGTGATGAGATCCGCAAAAGCCTCGCGGCTCAGCTGGCCTGCGCCGGCGGCGCGCGCGGCCGCGCTTAGGATCGCGTCGCGCGCCGAATAGTCGATCGCGATGCGCAGATGCAGCGTGGTGCCGTCGGCGGTCTCGGCCTCGGCGCGCGTGATCGCGGCGGCGATGCCGTCGGGCAGCCGGTCACGGCGGCCGATCACGGTGAGACGGACGCCGTTGCGCACCAAGGCTGCGATCTCGTTGGCGAGATAGAACCGCAGCAGGCCCATCAGCGCCGTGACTTCAGCCTTCGGACGGCGCCAATTGTCGCTCGAGAACGCGTAGAGCGTCAGCGTGCCGACGCCCTGGTCAGGCGCGGCCTCGACGATGCGGCGGATCGCTTCGACGCCCGCCTCATGTCCGCGCAGGCGCGACAGGCCGCGCCGCGTCGCCCAGCGGCCGTTGCCGTCCATGATGATGCCAACATGGAGCCTCGCGACGGCTTCCGGCTTGAGGGCAACATTACTTTGCATCACAAAGTCTCCAGGTAAAAAATGGAATAATCAAATCGTCTGAACGCCGAGCCGCCCGGGCGCGCCTTCGTGCTTGCCGGCGGGCTTTTCAGTCTTGCCGCCGGCCCTTTCAGCCGTGCCGGCGGCCTTGGCCGCGTCGCGCACCAGTTGCTCGAGCACGGCGAGATAGTCGAGGAAGCGGCGGCGGCCGCTCTTGGTCAGACGACAGGTGGTGTGCGGGCGATTGCCTTCATAGCCCTTGTTGACGTCGACGAGGCCGGCCTCCTGCAGCACCTGCAGATGCCGGCTGAGATTGCCGTCGGTCAGGCCGCAGAGCTGCTTGAGATCGGCGAAGGCGAGCCCCTTCGGATGCGCCATTAGCGAGGTCAACAGGCCGAGCCGCGCCTTCTCGTGGATGACACGGTCGAGGCCATCATAGGCGAATGGCGCGGTGGTCACGTCAGTCTTCGACATCATTGCCTCCGGAAGCGAAATACAACAGTGCTGCGAGCAGCAACTGGCCGATCGCGAATGGCAGACCCATGGTCCAGGGCGACAGCGCGTGGCTCTGGCTTGCGATCAAGAGCACCGTGAAGCCCGACAGGAAATACCAGGCGCCGCCGAGCGCGATCGTGCGCGGCAGCAGGCGGACCGAGGCGAACACGCCGAGGCTGACCAGCACCTGCCACAGACCGGGCAGCATCCACAGCGTCTCGGGCGCGAATTTCCATTGCAGGACCGCGAGCAGCACGCCGGCGATGACAGCGGGAACAAACTGCTCGATCGCCTGCTGCACCATCGCGTCCGCAAGGCCGGAATGATGCCGCCGCGAGCGCGCCTGCATCTCGATCCAGATCAGCACCGCCGAGAGCAGCGCGGCTGCCGCCCAGCCCGCGAGGAACACGATCGGTTGATGGGTCGGATCATCGAGCCAGAAATATTGCGCCAGCGCCGTAATCAGCGCGATGCCGCTGGTGGCGGCGACCGTCGCCGGACCGTAGCCGCGGAATGCTGTTCCCGCCGCGATCTGGCTGCGGATCGCGAGAATATCGGCCAACGCCTTGTCGAGGTCGCGCATCTTCTGCCCGCACTTTGTACTGCAAAGTATACGGGATCGCCAAGCAAACGCAAGCGGCATCGCGCGACTTGCCGGTCGTGATGTTTAACGGCCGGTTACTGCACGGATTGCGGCGAAAGCGTGCCGCCTCAGACCTTCACCAGGCTGGCAAAGCCGCCATAGATCATCCGCTTGACGTCGAACGGCGCCGTCTTCGGGTCCATCGCCGACGCCAGACGGGGATCGGCCATCACCTTGGCGTTGATCCTGTCGCGCTGGGCGCGCGACTTGTAGGTGATCCAGGCGAACACGACGGTTTCGCCGGCCTTCAGTTTCACGCTTTGCGGAAACGAGGTCAGCTTGCCCGGCTTGACGTCGTCGGCGACCCACTCGCGATAATCCAGCGCGCGTGTTCGCGCCAGACCTTGCCGGCCATCTTCGAGAGCTTCGCATAGGCCTTGAGCTTCTTCTTCGGCACGGCGACGACGAAACCATCGACGTAGGGCATGGGCGTTTCCTGTTGTCCGGTTCCCCGTCACTGCGCGGAGCCAACGAGGCGCGCACCCCTGCGACCTGTTGGCTCGCAAATGACGATCAGGAGTGACAGCAGGATGCCTGAACCGGCGCCGGTTGGTACTGGTCACGTAGCCGCACCCAATCCATCGGATAGGGCAAGCCCTCCTCGTGGCGCCCGAGCGGCGTCAGATCGAGATAGTGATAGGCCGCATTCATCATGTCGAGGCCGCGCGCGAAGGTCGAGTAAGTGTGGAACACGCTCCCCTTCTCGTCGCGGAAGAACACGCTGATGCCGGGCAGTTCGGGACCATAGAGCGGGGTCGTGCCATAATTGTATTTCGCGTCGCCCGCATCGATCTGGCCTTGCGTGAACGACACGCCGTAATCGTAGTTGAAGTCATTGGCGCCCGACGACACCCAGTCGAAGGTCCAGCCCATCCGCTGCTTGAACGCCTCGAGCTTGGCTGACGGCGCAAGCGAGATCGCCACCATCGTCGTGTCGCGCGCTGCCAGATGCGGGGCCATGCGGTCGAAGCCGTCGACCCAGAACGAGCAGCTCTTGCACGCTGCGTCCCACTCCGGCGCGAACATCACGTGCTGCACCACGAGCTGCGGCCTGCCCTTGAAGAGGTCGCCGAGCGTCACCTTGCCGGCCGGACCGTCGAACACGTAGTGCTTGTCGACCTTCACCCACGGCAGCTCACGGCGCTCTTGGCTCAGCGCTTCGCGAGCCCGGGTGAGCTCCTTCTCGCGAGCCATCAGCGCCTTGCGGGCCGCGATCCATTCGTCACGCGAAACGATCTTGTGCTGTTGCATGAGATGCTCCGTTGCGGTTCAGGCGTCGACGTACTGCGCGAGATTGCCGAGGAATTCGGTCCAGCCGCGCTGGTGATTGTCGCGCGCGGTCTCGTCGACGAACTGCGCGTGATGGAAGGTGAGCAACGTGCCGCCGGCGTCGGGCTTGATCGACACCGTCACCTCGGATTCGCGTTCCGGCGTCGAATGCCAGGCCCAGCTGAACACCAGCTTCTGGTTCGGCACCACCTCGCGATAGATGCCGCCGACCTCGTGATATTCGCCGTTGGCGCCGGTGAACTTGATCCGGTAGCGTCCGCCGACACGGACATCGAGCTCGGCCTGCGTCGTGCCGGGCTTGACCCGGCCCGGACCGAACCATTGCACTAGGTTTTCCGGCTCGGTCCACGCGGCGTAGACCTTTTCCGGCCGGGCGCGGAGGCGCCGCGTGAGGGTGAGGCTTGGTCGCGCGGCGAGGCCCGCGTCGGCTGCGGCTGCGGACTTGTTGGTTGCCATGGGTCTTCCTCCACAAAAGCGGCAAGGCGGTCGAGATTGTCGGACCAGAATTGCGCATAGCGATTGAGCCAGTTCATCGCCTGCTCCATCGGCCGCGCGGTGAGCCGGCACGCGACCGTACGGCCGGTCTTTTCGCGCGCGACCAGGCCGGCATCCGTCAGCACGTCGAGATGCTTCATGATCGCCGGCAGCGACATCGCGAATGGCTGCGCCAGCTCGCTCACCGACAGGCTTTCCTGCTCGCCGAGCCGCGCCAGCAGCGCGCGGCGGGTAGGGTCGGAAAGCGCCGCGAAGGTGCGGTCCAGCGTTTCGTCCTGATACTTAACCATGTGGTTTAGTATAGGCGCAAACGGCACGACGTCAAGCGCCTACCTTCACGATCACGTCAATGCCGGGGCGTCGCGACACCAGATGGTTGGGACGATCGCAGGCGGAGAGCAGAAGCCCTCCCGGCCGGCGACTACTGCCGGTGATGCCGATGCCGGTGACGGTGCCCATGACGATACACAGGAGCCTGCTCCGGCTGCAGCTGCGCGCGAAACAGGAAGCGAGGGTTCTCCCCGCAGGCCAGGTAGCGTCCGGACACGCTCGCAAGGCACTGATCGTAGGTCCGATAGGCGCATTCGCCGGGATAGCCGAGGCTCGGGCCCTGCGCGCACCACGGGTAGTCATAGGGATCGGCGGACGCGCGATCGATGCCGGCCAACGCGGCCAGCGTCATCGTTCCCAACACCAGCACTGCCAATCGCGATGTGCGCATGATCCCACCCGTTCCCGGTCCAAAACAGCCGCAGTCAATCAAGCGCGGCATAACGGGTATGGTTCCCGAAGGCCACTCTATTCTGCATCAAGGCCGGTCAACTCTTCGGAGCGGGCGACCGGACAAGCTCGCCCCGCGGCTGGACCCGGCCCGCGTGTTCAGTGCGAGGCTACTCGACCTTGAGGCCGGCAAACTCGACCACCTTCTTCCACTTGTCGGTCTCGGCCTTGATGTCGTTGCCGAACGCTTCCGGCGTCTGGATCAGCGAGTCGCCGCCGAGCTCGACCAGGCGCTTCCTCATGTCGGGTTCGGCGAGCACGGCGTTGATCTCGGTGTTGAGCTTGGCGATCAGCTCCTTCGGCGTGTTCTTCGGCGCACCCATCCCGAACAGCGCGCTCGCCTCATAGCCCTTCACGGTCTCGGCGATCGCCGGCACATCAGGCAGTTGCGAGGAGCGCTCCGCGGTCGTCACGCCGAGCGCGCGCAGCGAACCGGAGCGGATGTGCTGGATGATCGACGGCATGTTGTCGAAGATCACCTGCACCTGGCCGCCGAGCATGTCGGTGATCGCAGGCGCGGCGCCGCGATACGGCACGTGCTGCATCTTGCAGCCGGTCATCGACATGAACATCTCGCCGGACAGATGCACCGAGGTGCCGTTGCCGGACGACGCCATGTTCACCTTGCCGGGATTGGCCTTCACGTACTCGATGAACTCGGCGACGTTCTTCGCCGGCACATCCTTGTTGACCGTCATCACGTTCGGCACGCGGTTGAAGGAAGCGACCGGCGCGACGTCGCGCACGAAGTTGAATTTTAGATTGGCGTAGAGCGAGGCGTTGATGTAGTTCGCCGGATTGACCAGCAGCACGGTATAGCCGTCCGGTTCGGCATTGATCGCAGCTTCGGTGCCGATATTGTTGCCGGCGCCCGGCTTGTTCTCGATCACGAATTGCTGGCCGAGCTTCTCCGACAGCCGCTGTCCGATCAGGCGCGCGATGATGTCGGTGGCACCGCCCGGCGGATAGCCCACGATCCAGCGCACCGGCCGCGCCGGATAGTCGGCAGCAGACGCGCGGCCGATCGCGAATGTCGAAATCCCCGACCCGATCAGGCCCAGCGCGGCGCGGCGTGAAATCATGAAGTCTCTCCCGATCCCGCAGGGTTTGACCCCTGCCCGTTTCTGTTGCGTTGCGTGCGCCGCGGTTCTAACAAACAATGTCTAACGCGGCCAGTGCGACACGTGCGACACCGACCGCGACAAAAGACTAAGCTGCAACGCTCCCGGACCGAAGAGGATCGATCATGTCCGTCAAGGTGAATGGGCTCGACCATCTCGTGATCAACGTCACCGATGTCGTGCGCTCGGTTGCCTGGTACAGCAGGATCCTCGGCATGGAGGTGAAGGTGTTCGACCCCGGCAAGGGCAAGACGCCGCGCACCTCGCTGGTGTTCGGCAACCAGAAGATCAATGTGCGCCCGCTCGATGCCGACAAGGTGGAATGGTTCACCGCCGACCATGAGGCCGCCGGCAGCGACGATCTCTGCTTCCTCACGTCGAGCACGCCCGAGGAGGTGGTCGCGCATCTGAAGGCCCACGGCGTCAAGATCGAGGAAGGCCCCGTCGCCAAGCAGGGCGCGCGCGGCACGCTGCGCTCGGTCTATTGCCGCGACCCCGACGGCAGCCTGATCGAGATCTCGTCGTATGAGCGCGATTAGCCTCGTCGTTGCGAGACAACGAACAACGCGAATGCGCGACCGACTGCGCGCGGTTTGACTAGAGCAATCCGTTCCGCGCGACGGAACGCGCTGCTTTAGCACAAGATTGCTCAGCAAATCCCGATTTGCTCTCGGCGCGCGCCGATGGCAGAACTGCTCCCAACCAAGATCAATCGCGGCCGGCAAGGCTGCGCGGGAGGACACATGACCAGTTCGAAAGCAGCGCCGGGCATCGTCGGACCGTTTGCGGGGCTCGACGTGCCGTGGCTGCTCAGGATGCGCGCCGAGGTGCGCCGCGATCATCCATTCCTGATCTGGGCGCCGTTCGATGCGCCGGCGCGGCGCTGGAGCTACGGCGAATTCCATGAGCGCGTCGGCGCGCTCGCGGCGGGCCTCGCCAGGCGCGGCATCAAGCAGGGCGACCATGTCCTGATCCATCTCGACAACTGCGTCGAGGCGATCATGGCGTGGTTCGCCTGTCTCGAGCTCGGCGCGATCGCCGTCACCACCAACACCCGCTCGGCTGCGGCCGAGATCGAATATTTCGCCGGCCATTGCGGCGCGGTCGCCGCGATCACCCAGCCGGCTTATGCCCAACTGATATCCGCCAACTGCAAGGGGCTGCGCTGGATCGCGGTGACCTCGCACGACGCGGGGCAGGCGCCGGCGCAGCTACCTGCGCGCTCCGACAGCTTTGACGCGCTGTTCGCCGACAGCGCCGACCGGCCGAAGCGCCCGATCGATCCGCTCGCGCCGTGCAGCGTGCAGTACACTTCCGGCACTACGTCGCGGCCGAAGGCGGTGCTATGGACGCATGCGAATGCACTGTGGGGCGCCAAGATCAACGCCGCCCATCAGGATCTGCACGCCTTTGACGTGCACCAGACCTATCTGCCGCTGTTCCACACCAACGCGCTGGCCTATTCGATGCTGGCGAGCCTGTGGGTCGGGGCGACCTGCGTGATCCAGCCGCGCTTCTCGGCGAGCCGCTTCTGGCCGGTGGCGCTCGAGCACGGCGCGACCTGGACCTCGACGATCCCGTTCTGCATGAAGGCGCTGCTGGAGCACGAGGTTCCTAAGAACCACAAGTTCCGACTCTGGGGCACCGCCGTGAACGAGCCCCCGGCGTTCGCCGTGTTCGGCATCAAGATCATCGGCTGGTGGGGCATGACCGAAACCATCACCCACGGCATCATCGGCGAGGTCGACCAGCCCAACACGCCGATGTCGATCGGCCGCGCCGCACCCGAATACGAAATCCGCATCATCAACGATGACGGCGCGCCGACCGGCGTCGGCGAGACCGGCAATCTGCTGATCAAGGGCATTCCCGGCCTGTCGTTGTTCGCCGAATATCTGCACAACGAGAAGGCGACGCGCGAAAGCTTTGACGAGCACGGCTATTTCATCACCGGCGACCGCGTCACGATGCTGGAGCGCGGCTACCTCAGGTTCGGCGATCGCTCCAAGGACATGCTCAAGGTCGGCGGCGAGAACGTCGCGGCCTCCGAGATCGAGCAGGTGATCGCGGTGGTGCCGGGCGTGCGCGAAGCCGCCGTGGTGGCGAAGAAGCACCCGATGCTGGACGAGGTTCCGGTCGTCTTCATCATCCCGCAAACCGGCGTCGCGGCGCTGCCCGCCGACCTGCACGACAAGATCATGACCGCCTGCCGCTCCGCGCTCGCCGACTTCAAGGTGCCGCGCGAGATCCGCTTCGTCGACGAGATGCCGCGCTCGACGCTGGAGAAGGTCGCGAAGGCGGAGTTGCGGAAGATGCTGGAGTGACGACTCGCCTCGTCATTGCGAGGAGCGAAGCGACGAAGCAATGACGGCCAAACCTCAATTCACCTCGAACCGGATCGGCAGTTTCTTTGGGCCATTGACAAAATAAGCCTGCGTCATCTTCACCTCGCCGTCGAGCGACAGCGATTTCAGGTGCGGCAGCAGCTCCTCGAACAGAATCCGCATCTCGAGCTTGGCGAGATACTGCCCGAGACACAGATGCGCGCCATAGCCGAATGCGACGTGGCGATTGGGCTTGCGGTCGCTGCGGAAGCGATCGGGGTCCTCGAACACCTCCTCGTCACGGTTGCCCGAGGCGTAACACAGCATCAGCCAGTCGCCCTTGGCGATCTTGCGGCCGCCGAGCTCGGTATCCGCGGTGGCCGAGCGCATGAAATGCTTGACCGGCGTCATCCAGCGGATCGCCTCGTCGACCAGGCCCGGTATCAATTCCGGGTTGGCCTTCACCTTGGCGAATTCGGCCGGGTCCCTCGCCAGCGCCCAGATCGCGCCCGCGGTCGAGGATGAGGTGGTGTCGTGGCCCGCGGTCGCGACGATCATGTAATAGCTGGTCTGATCGTGCTCCGGCATGTAGTCGCCGCCGATCTTCGCGTTCGCAATCACGGTCGCGAGATCGTCGCGCGGATTCTGGCGGCGTTCCTCGGTGATCTTGCGGAAGTAGGCGGAGAAGTCGGCGACGATCGCCTGCAACATCACGGAGACCTGCTCGGCACTCAGCGCGTCGCGGACCCGTGCGGTGTCGGGATCCTGCGGGCCGAACAGCTCCTGCGTCAGCTTGAGCATGCGCGGCTCGTCCGCTTCGGGCACGCCGAGGATCTCCATGATGACGTGCAGGGGATAGCCGAGCGCGACGTCCTCGACGAAATCGCAGGCGCCGCCGCGGTCGAGCATGCGCCGCACGGTGGCGCGCGCGATCTCGCGGACGCGCCCCTCGAACTTGCCGAGATTGGCCGGCATGAACCAGCCCTGAGTCAACGCGCGGTATTTCGGATGGTCGGGCGCATCCATCTGCACCAGCGAACGCACCAGATTGGGGCCGCCGGTGATCTTGCGCACGCGCTCCTCGAGCGCCCGGTTGGTCAGCGTGGTCGGCCGGTCGGCATTGTGGAACAGCTCGTTCTGCCGGCTGATGGCCTGGATATGGGCGTGCTTGGTCACCACCCAGAACGGATCGAACTTCTCGGGCCGCGCGATGCCGAGCGGGTTGTTGGCGCGCAGCCAGCGATAGCTGCCGTGGATGCGGTCGTCGGCATAGGCGACGGGATCGACGAGGGTTTCCGCGATAATGGCAGGGATGTCGAAATCCCCGGTCGTTGCCGTGTCCATGATCGTCCTCACCTGCCCAAGCACCGGTCGCTCGCCGATGATCGCCGAAATCTAGGCGGAGGTATGGAGGACGACTTGCGTTGATTGGCTAACGCCGCGCCGCACGCGCTATTGCCCGGAGTGGCGGAGCAATGACGACGGGCTCAATAATGCCCGAACGCCACCGGGCGGAACGCCTGCAGCAATTGCTGGTCGAGCTTGCCGCCCATCTCCTCCATCATGGAGAACGCCTTGGCGTGAGTGAATTGCAGCCGGTAGGCGCGCTTCTCGACCAGCGCGGCATAGACGTCGACGATCGTGGTGACGCGGACGATGTCGCTGATCTGGTTGCCGCTGAGCCCGTTCGGATAGCCGGTGCCGTCGAGGAATTCGTGATGATGCAGGATCACGTCGAGCATTTCCGGCGGGAAGCCGCCTTGCGCCGACAGCGCCTCGTAGCCGCGGCGCGGATGCTCGCGCATCTCGGCCATCTCCTCCACCGTGAACGCGCCAGGCTTGTCGAGCAGCGCGACCGGAACGAAAGCCTTGCCGACGTCGTGCAGCAGCGCAGCGCGCGCGAGCCGGCGCTGGTCGTCGTCGCGCATGCCGAGATGCTGCGCGAACGCCACCGCAAAGCCGGTCACGAACAGACAATGGCGATAGGTCTCCTGGTGATGGCAGCCGACCGTGGTCAGCCATTCACGCAGCGAGTTGTGCTTGATCGCCTTGAGGATCTTGTTTTCGGCGGCAACGATGTCCTCGAACTTCAGCGGCTCGCCCGCGCGCATCCGCTCGAACATCTTGACCATCACGCCATGCGCGGCCTCGACGCCGCGGTTGAGCGCCTTGCCGCGGTCGGTCTCGTCATAGCCGCTGTTGTCGGGAAACGCCGCACGGATGCGCTGCAGGATGCCGCGCGCGTCGAACGGCCGCGAGATCGTGTCGGTGGCGCCGAGCGCCCAGGCCTGCATCGAGGCGTGATGCAGCGCATCCGCCAGCACGAACAGCCGCGGCATCTCGCGATAGGCATCGGCCTGCAGCTTGGCGCGGACCATCTGCACGGCTTCGGGCGAGCGCAGATTGATGTCGACCACGATGCCGGAGAGGTCGCGGGCCGGCTGCTCGGGAATGTCCCAGGTCGGAACGGTATCGACTTCACCCACCGAGCGCAGGATGCTGGCGAGTTCGTTGCTCTGATCGCTTCGATCTGACGCCAGCAGCAGGCGGCGCTTCGAAGTCTGGTTGTTGGCCAAGGCTGTCATGAAATCCCCGTCGCGGTATCGACCGACGCCAGGACGCTAGCTGACGATGCGTTCCCTCCGGCTTAATGGGCATGCTGAACGGCGGTTGAGTGCAATGGGTACAATTTGAGCGACCGCCAAAATCCGCCAGCAAAATCAGGCCAACTGAAAATACCTGCGGGCGGCTGCAGCGCCGGCCAGTCGTGAATTTTTGCAGCGCTAAGGGCGTCGATGCCGCCCCCACGCGGCCAACGCCCGGAGCAAACAGAAACGCCGGAGAGCGGTCAAGCTCTCCGGCGTCGTCATTGGTTCAGGCCGTTACGCCTTCATCGCAGCCTTGACGGCCTCCGCGGTGATCGGCAGGCCGCGGACGCGGGCGCCGACCGCGTTGAAGACGGCGTTGCCGATCGCCGGCGCCACCACCGTCACCGCGGGCTCGCCGACGCCGGTCGCCTTCTCGCCATTGGCGATGACGTTGACCGCGACTTCCGGCAGCTGGCTCATCCGAAGCGGCGTGTAGCTGTCGAAATTGGTCTGCTCGATGCCGCCGTCCTTCAACGTCGCCTTCTCGAACAGCGCCAGTGACATGCCCCACAGCGCCGCGCCCTCGACCTGGGCCCGGATGCCGTCGGGATTCACCTGCGTACCAACGTCGGTCGCAACCGTCAGCTTCTTCACCGTCACCTCGCCCGAGGGGGCGACGGCGACGTGGGCGACGCAGGCGGTCCAGCTCGCCGTGGCGCGCTCCTGCGACGACACGCAGGCAACGCCCATGCCTTCGCCCTTCGGCAGCTTCTTGGTGCCGTAGCCGGCAAGACCCATCGCCGCGAGCAAGGTGTTACGGAGACGCTGCGCGCCGCCGTCGTTCTTGCCCTTGCCGTCTAGCAGCTCGACGCGAAGCTGGGCCGGGTCCTTGCCGGTCGCATGCGCGATCTCGTCGACCATGCTTTCGACCGCCCAGAACGTCCAGCCCGGCGCCACCGAACGGAGCTGACCCGACGGGGTGGCGTTGTGCGCCATCTCGTTCTTGATCGCCCGCACATAGTGGTTGGGGACGGTGTAGAAGAAGTCCGAACCGTTCACCGTGAACGCATCGAGCGGTCCCTTCTTGTCGACCGAGGGCGACAGGAAGTCGGGGATGCCCCAACGCTGGGTCGGCCAGGCCGAGACCACGTCGTGGCTCAATGCGACGAGCTTGCCGTCGCCGTCCACGCCGGCCTTTACTTTCTGGTAGGTCAACGGACGCGAGAAATCCATCGTCATGTCGTTCTCGCGCGTGTAGATGACCTTGACCGGCTTGCCGACGGCCTTGGCCGCCTGCACCGCGGGCACCATCATGTCGGCGTCGAGACGCCGGCCGAAGCCGCCGCCCAGCCACATCTGATGCATCACCACGAACTTCGGATCGATTCCGGCGGCGCCGGCGGCGATCGCGCCGGACCGGGTCGCGAACTGGTTGCCGGAATAGATGTGCAGGATGTCGCCCTTGAACTCCGCGGTGGCGTTCATCGGCTCCATCGGCGCGTGGATGTTGATGTTGGTGGTGTATTCCGCCTCCAACACCTTGGCCGCCGCGCCGAAGGCGGCGTTCGGATCGCCGTCCTTGACGAAGAACTCGCCGGAATCACTCAAGCCCTGCAGCCGCTTGGCTTCAGCGAACAGCGCATCGCTCGACAGCTTGGCGTTCGGGCCGCCGTCATAGCTGATCTTCAGCGCCTCGGCCGCCTTCTTGGCCTGCGCATAGGTGTTGGCGACCGCGACGACCCAGCCGGTCGTGGTCGTGGTCTTGTCGTCCAGGGTGACGGCCTTGATGAAGCCCGGCACCTTCTTGGCCGCGCTATCGTCCACCGACTTCACGGTGGCGCCGTAGCGGATCGGCGGGGTGACCAAAGCGCCATAGACCATGCCCGGCAGCATCACGTCGATGCCGTACTTGGCCGTGCCGTTGACCTTCAACGGAATGTCGAGCTGCGGCACCGAGACGCCGATCATGGTGTACTGGTCGGGCGACTTCAGCTTGATCGCCTTCAGATCATCCGCAGTGAAAGTCTTGGTCGCCTTGCCGCTCTTCACGACGTCGGCAAAGGACATCGACTTCTTCGACTTCGGATGGCTGATCGTCGACGCGCGCACCACCAGCTCGCTGGCCGGCACGCCCATGGAGGCTGCCGCCGCCTCGGTCAATGCGATGCGCCCGGCGGCGCCGGCGCGGCTCATGGCGTCGAAGTTCATCATCGTCGACCAGCTGCCGCCGGTGATCTGCGCGCCCAGCACGGGATCGTTGAACTTCGGATCGTTGGAGGCGAGCTGGACCCGCATGTCCTTCCAGCTCGCGCCGAGCTCTTCGGCCACGATCTGCGCCATCGTCGAGGCGACGTGCTGGCCCATGTCGGCCTTGCCGCAGGTCACGGTGACGAGACCATCGGGCGCGATCGAGTACCAGACGCTCGGCTCGAAATTGGCGGGCGCGGGCGCCGCGAGCGCATGATCGACGCCGGACGCGGCGTAGCCGAGCACGAGGCCGGTTGCAGCGGTGCCGACCAGGAAGGAACGGCGGCTGAGGTCGGTCGTCTCAGGAGCGAGGTTTGTCACGTGCTTGTTCATGTGGCCCTCCGCTCGGATCCGGTGGCCGATGCGGTGCGCATGTCGGACGCAGCGCGCATGATCGCCTTCTGGATTCGTGAATAGGTCATGCAACGGCAGAGATTGCCGTCCATATGCGCGACCACTTCTTCCTTCGTCGGGTTGGTGTTCTTCGACAGCAGCGCTGCCGCCTGCATGATCTGGCCGGACTGGCAGTAGCCGCATTGCGGCACCTGCTCGGCGACCCAGGCCTTCTGCAAGGGATGTTCGCCCTTGGCGGAGAGGCCTTCGATGGTGGTGATCTTCTTGCCGACGGCGTCGGCGAGCGAGGTCTGGCAGGACCGCACCGCTTCGCCGTTGAGGTGAACCGTGCAGGCGCCACAGAGACCGGCGCCGCAACCGAATTTGGTGCCCGTCATCTGCAATTGCTCGCGGATGACCCAAAGCAGCGGCGTGTCACTGGCCGCTTCGACGGACATATTCCGCCCGTTGATATTGAGATTTGGCATCTCTCTCCCCTTCCGGTGTCGGAAGCCGCTTACGGCGGCAACTCACTGTTGGGTCATGGCTGTCGCCCACCGGGTAAGCGACAGTTGCCGAAACAATGATCCGGTTCCCGGCTGGAGGCAATCCAATTTGGAATTGCTCGAAAAGAATAAATTGCGGAGACTGCCGGTTGTGCGATGCGGCAATGGCATGAAGCTTTTGAAATGCCAGCATTGATGCCGTATCGATCACTCCTACCAAGGTCGGGTGCGCTGCCGGACCTGACATCGACAACAGAAGGAGCCCGTCAATGGCCAAGCTCAACCGCAGCGGCGTCGATATCTATTACGAGATTCACGGCAGCGGCCCACCCCTGATCCTCGCCCACGGCTACTCGTCGACCTCTGCGATGTGGCGGGGCCAGATCGAGGCGCTGTCGAAGCGGCACAGGCTGATTCTGTGGGACATGCGCGGACACGGCCAGTCCGACTATCCCGATGATCCGGATGCTTATAGTGAAGCCCTGACCGTGGGCGACATCGCCGCCCTGCTCGACGCCGCCGGCGCCGACAAGGCGATCGTTGGTGGCCTTTCGCTCGGCGGCTACATGTCGCTTGCCTTCCACCGCGCCCATCCGGAGCGGGTGCGCGCGCTCTTGATCATCGACACCGGCCCGGGATTCAAGAAAGACGACGCCCGCGAGGTCTGGAACAAACGCGCCCGCGACACCGGCGATCGGTTCGATCGCGAAGGGCTCGACGTGCTGAAGTCGGCGAGTGCCGAGCGCGCGTCGGTCACGCATCGCAACGCCCGCGGCCTCGCGCTCGCCGCGCGCGGCATGCTGGCGCAACGCGATGCGCGGGTGATCGAGTCGTTGCCGGGGATCAAGGTGCCGTCGCTGGTTGTGGTCGGCGCCGACGACACGCCGTTCCTGGCGGCGTCCGACTACATGGCGGCGAAGATCCCTGGCGCACAGAAGGCGGTGATTCCGAACGCCGGCCATGCCGTCAACATCGACCAGCCGCAGGCCTTCATCGCCGCCGTGCTGCCGTTCCTCGATAGCCTTGAAACCGGCGCGCCGGGAAAGGCTGCCTCATGAAGACGATTGTCGCCGCCTTGTTGCTGACCGCCGCAGCAACGGAAGCAAGCGCGCAGAAGCAGCCGTTCGTAACGGCCCCGTCTACCTTCACCGCGACGCTGTCGAATAACACGCCGCTGGTGTTCGGCATGGGCGTCGACGACGCGCAGCGCGCACTCGGCACGCCGCTCGCCTATGTCAGCGGCCGGCCCGGCAACGAGATCTTCCTGACCTTCCGCGACCTCGGCGGCAGCGGGCTGTTCCCGCACCATGACCGTCTCTTCCTGCAATTTCGCAAACACCGGCTGACCGGCTGGAAGGCCGACTGGGGCGAGAACTGGATGTGGCGCTAACCCTCATCATCGAAAGCTTCATGCAACCCCCAACATGACAAGGATGGACCATGGGACAAGACATCAAACTGAAAGCGTCGGACGGATTTGAATTCGGTGCCTATCGCGCCGATCCCACCAGTGCGCCGAAGGGCGCGATCGTCGTGATCCAGGAGATCTTCGGCGTCAACCATCACATCCGCTCGGTCTGTGACCGGCTGGCGGAGGAAGGCTATGTCGCGGTTGCGCCGTCGATCTTCGACCGCATCACGCCGAACTTCCAGAGCGGCTATTCCCCCGATGAAGTGGCCGAGGCCCGGAAGTTCGTCGCCAATCCGGACTTCGCCGCGATGCTGCGCGACAGCCAGGCGGCGATCGACGCGGTCAAGTCGATCGGGCCGGTCGGCATCATCGGCTTCTGCCTCGGCGGCAGCATCGCCTATGCGGCTGCAACCAAGCTGACCGGGCTCTCGGCCGCGATCGGCTATTACGGCGGCGCCATCATCCGCTTCGCCGACGACAAGCCGGCGGTGCCGACGCAGCTGCATTTCGGCGAGAAGGATGCCGGCATTCCCTTGAGCGATGTCGAGACCATCAAGTCGAAGCGACCCGAGGTCGAGGTCTTCATCTATCCCGGCGCGCAGCACGGCTTCCATTGCGACGAGCGCGCCAGCTACGACAAGGCGAGCGCCGACATCGCCTGGCCGCGCAGCATGGAGTTTTTTGGAAAGCATTTGCGCTGACCGTCATTGCCGGGCTTGACCCGGCAATCCATCATCTTCGTGCGGACTCTTCGTAGATGGATGCGCAGTCGAGTCCGCCCATGACGAGCGGTGGTCAGAACCAGCGCTCGCTGACGAACACCGTATCGCCCGGACTCATCGGCGTGCCCAGCGGCACCACGAAGCGGCCGGCGCCGGAGGGATCCGTGTGGGTCAATGTCACGCTGTCGCGGCGGGCGCGCGGCGAGAAGCCGCCGGCGATCGCGACCGCGCTTTCGACGGTCATGTTCGGCACGTAGGGATATTGGCCGGGAGCCTGGACCTCGCCGAGGATGAAGAACGGCCGGTAGGATTCGATCTCGACCGCGACCGAAGGCTCGCGGATGAAGCCGTTGCGCAGCCGCGCCGAGATTTCACCGGCGAGCCCGGCCGGCGTGCGGCCGCGTGCCGGCACCGAGCCGATCAGCGGCATGGTGATCGCGCCGGCGGCGTCGATCGCATAGGAGTTGGTCAGGCCTTCCTGGCCGTAGACCACGACGCGGAGCTTGTCGCCCGGGCCGAGATAATAAGAGTTGTCGTAACCGGCGGGCCCACCGGAGGCGGCGGCATAAACCACCGGGGCGGGGCCCGGCGCGGGATAACCATAACCAGGAGACGTGCTGGCGAAGGCGGAGCGCAATGCGCTGATCGCACCACCGCCGCCTGCATCGGCAACCGGGGCGGGTGCGTAGGCCGGGCCATAGGTCACGGCGTCGACGCCTTGCGGGCCGACGGCGACCGGACCCGACGTGCTCATGCAGCCAGACAGCGCGAGCGCAGCCACAACGGCAGTGATCGGCAATCGTAACGCGTGTGCAACCGGCACCGGACCTATCCCTCAACGGCGAGACAGGCCCAGTCTTGCACCACTTATGGTTAATAAAGGGTTTTCGAGCACCGAGCGGGGAGCCGGGAAGCCCGCCTCCCCCTCGATTTAGCGCATGACCAGGGCGATCAGGCGGTGACGCCGACGCCGATCGGGCAGGACACGCCGGTGCCGCCGAGCCCGCAATAGCCCGCCGGATTCTTGGCGAGGTATTGCTGATGGTAGTCCTCGGCGAAGTAGAATTCGCCGGCCGGAGCCACTTCGGTCGTGATCGCGCCGAGGCCCTTGGCGGCCAGCGCTTTCTGATACATCGCCTGCGACGCATCGGCGGCTTTGCGCTGCGCGTCGCTGAACGTGTAGATCGCGGAACGATACTGTGTGCCGATGTCGTTGCCCTGGCGCATGCCCTGCGTCGGGTTGTGGTTCTCCCAGAACGTCTTCAGCAGCTTCTCGTAAGAGACCTTCTTCGGATCGAACACGACAAGCACGACCTCGGTGTGGCCGGTGCGTCCCGAGCAGACCTCTTCATAGGTCGGGTTCGGCGTGTGGCCGCCGGCATAGCCGACCGCCGTGGTGTAGATCCCGTCGCCGAGTTCCCAGAACTTCCGTTCCGCGCCCCAGAAGCAGCCGAGCCCGAACACCGCCTGCTCGAGGCCTTGCGGATAGGGCGGCGTCAATTTGCTGCCATTCACGAAATGGGTTGTCGCGGTCGGGATCGGCGTCGCGCGGCCTGGCAGCGCCTCGGCGGCGCTCGGCAACGCGGTGGTCTTGCGCATGAACAACATGGATACCTCCAGGCGGGACATCGGACGACGCGGGCTGCGGCCTGCGGGCCGGCCGTCACCTATATATGTCCTTACGCGGATGATGGCAGCCCCGTTACTGAACGGCTGCAGCGAAGACAAGCTCAAGCGGGCCGCTGCCTGTTCAGTCGCGTGCGTAGCCGATCAGCGGCTTGCGCGGCCGGAACAGGATCATCAGCAGGATGCCGGCAATGCCGAGCACCGCGAACACCGGCTGCTCCAGCAGCACGCGGATCACGCTGTTCCAGAGCCAGGGCGCGAAGCGATCCACCCAGGCATGGAACGCCTGCTGGCTCGACTGGTGGATATCGTTCCAGAACTGGCCGAATTGGGTGAACCGCAGGCTCTGGTCGGCGACGTAGCGGGCCCCGTCATAGACCATGAAGATGAAACTGCCGGCCAGCAGCAGAAGGCCGATCAGGCGGAAAAAGCCGCGGATCATGCGTCACCATAACTCCCTGTCGCGCCCCACGCGTCGTCAGGCCTTACCGGGCGGCCCCCGGAAATTCAACCTCTTCAGCGGCTTATCCGGCCCTCGTGAGGCCGATTTCGGGCCGTTTTTCGGTCCCGAAAGCGTTGACGGTTAAGCCTGCGCCATCTATAAGACCGGCCGATGGCGGCGGGCGCAATCCTGCCGCCGCTGTTCTTTGGACAGTGCCGCATGCGGGGGCAGCATTATGCGCCTTGGCATGGCCGCCTCAAGGACACCCAAGAAATCCACCTTGGACAAATAGCATCAGAGTAGAGATTTGAACCGGCCGGTGCGCGCAAGCCCGACCACCGAGCGATCACCGCCGAAGGACAGTTAGAGAACCATGGCCAACACCACCTCCGCCAAGAAGGCGACCCGCAAGATTGCCCGCCGCACCATCGTCAACAAGTCGCGTCGCACGCAGATGCGTGGCGCGGTGCGCACCGTCGAGGAAGCGATCAAGAGCGGCGACCGCGAGGCGGCACTCAAGGCGATGCGCAAGGCCGAGCCCGAACTGATGAAGGCAGCGCAGCGCAACATCATTCACAAGAACCTCGCGAGCCGGAAGGTGTCGCGCCTTACGCAGAGCATCGCCAAGCTCGCCAAGTGAGGCGACCAAGCGAGCTCAGCGAGTAACGCTCGCGCGCGTGAGTTGACTGAGGAACAGATTTGTCACGAAGCCCGGCTTGCGCCGGGCTTTTTGTTTTGGTCTCGCATTTTGTCGTGGAAGTTTCACAACGCGAGAAGAGCAGGCGTTGCCGTGCAACGAACTGCGTGTCATGTTTCGTCCGCGTCCGTAGTTCTACCGGCTCAATATGCTTAACGCGCCGCACTCGCGCACAGATTGTTCTGCGCTAAGCTAGGTAGATGGAATAATACGCGAACATCTCGCGTTGAAAATTGCGAAGCGGGGTTACCCTGCAAAAGTAATCGCGAAAAATGACGTCTCGCGAATTACTTATGCACATAGCGCCGAACAGCGATTGGAAAAATGACCGGCGCGAGACCGAATGTAAATTTTCTATGAAAAATTTTTGGTATTGCACCGTCGTTTGTGACACGCGTGAATCTGTGCGCTGATTCAAAACCTTGCTTTCGCAGCTCTGTGTCGGCAACACCGCAACAGTCGCGAAGAGTCTCGATCCCCGTCGAATCCACGGATTGTCAGAAAATACGCTTGGTGTATCTATTTGTTGTTCGCGACGCCCACGGCTCTGCAGATCAGCGCGGTTTGAGAACCAAGGGCGGACGCACAAATCGGCGGCGGTGTGTGCGTTAGCGACGCTTTCCAAGCGAAGCTGGATTGACGGCTCATAGCGATATGGGGACGGTCGACCTGTGTCTAAATATCTCCGGCGATGCCCCGGTAAATTGGGGGATCGAACAAGAGAGACCAGGACGTCAGTCGGAATCCGGCAGCGGGAACGCGGCGCGAGCGAACGGGTTGACGACGACACGCGGCGGCGAAGCGCCGGGCATCTCGGTGTTCGGTAGCGGCAGTTCGCATTTGAAGACACCAGCAAGCTGACAACTTGCCGCGATACGTCGCGGCGGGAGGGGGAGGAGTTATGCCTTACGGGATCATCACTGCAGTCGAACCAACGACAGCTGAAGTGCAGCTCTCCAGTGGTGCCGTAATCAACTCCTCGGACGTCGGCCCTTACCCGCAGGCGCCGTCGAGTACGCGCTGACCTCGCGGGACGCATCTTCTCCAAACAGCTGACCTGTCGCGTGGCGCATGGCCGCCACACGGGAGAGCTTTGTCCGGAGCAGATCGCGCCCGCTAGAGGTCGCGTCGTGGCAGGAAACCTGCGCGGCGCTTTCGCAACAATTATCTCTCAGACTTGGAAGTACGAAGGCAATGACGAACACGGAACAGGATCGCTGGTCGCGGGTGAAGGGACGTTTGCGGACGAGCGTCGGCGAGGACGTTTACACGAGCTGGTTTGCACGGATGGATCTGGAGAGCGTGCACAATGAGAGCGTGCATCTGTCGGTTCCGACCCGGTTCCTCAAGAGCTGGATCCAGGCGCATTACGCCGAACGCGTGCTCTCCTGCTGGCAGGCCGAGATGCCCGAAGTGCATCGCATCGATCTCACCGTGCGCTCGGCCATCCGCGCGACGGCTCCGGTGAAGGAAGCGGCCGCGCCGGCCGAAGTGCGCCGTGTCGAGCGCCATGACGGCCGTCCCGCGCCTGAACTGCGCTCGTTCGCGACCGCGCCGGTGTCCGCGAGCCATGACGCGCTCGGCGGCTCGCCGCTCGATCCGCGCCTGACCTTTGCAAGCTTCGTCGTCGGTCGTTCCAACACGCTGGCCCATGCGGCTGCGCGCCAGGTCGCGGAAGGTCGCCGCGGCGACCCCGTGATGTTCAACCCACTCTACATCCATGCCGGCGTCGGCCTCGGCAAGACGCATCTGCTGCAGGCCGTGACCTGGGCCGGCAATTCCGGCGGCGAGCGCAAGGTGCTGTATCTCACCGCCGAGAAGTTCATGTACGGCTTCGTCGCGGCGCTGAAGACGCAGACGGCGCTGGCGTTCAAGGAGGCGCTGCGCGGCATCGACGTGCTGGTGATCGACGACCTGCAGTTCCTGCAGGGCAAGTCGACGCAGGCCGAGTTCTGCCACACGCTGAACGCGCTGATCGATGCCGGCCGTCAGGTCGTGATCGCGGCCGACCGTCCGCCGTCCGACCTCGAAAGCCTCGACGACCGCGTGCGCTCGCGGCTGGCCGGTGGCCTCGTGGTCGAGATGGGCTCGCTCGGCGAGGAACTGCGGCTCGGCATCCTGAAGTCGCGCGTCGCCGCGGCCCGCGCCCACCACGCAAGCTTCGACGTGCCGGAGGAAGTGCTCGACTATCTGGCGCGCACCATCACCCACAATGGCCGCGACCTCGAAGGCGCGATCAACCGCCTGCTGGCGCACTCCAAGCTCAACAACCAGCCGGTGACGCTGGAGATGGCCGAGCGCGAGGTGCGCGACCTGATCCGCCCGCAGGAGCCGAAGCGGATCAAGATCGAGGACATCCAGCGCGTCGTCGCCCGGCAGTACAATGTCAGCCGCTCCGACCTCCTGTCGTCCCGCCGCACCGCCAACGTGGTGCGTCCGCGCCAGGTTGCGATGTACCTGGCCAAGACGCTGACCCTGCGCTCGCTGCCGGAGATCGGCCGGCGCTTCGGCGGCCGCGACCACACCACGGTGTTGCACGCGGTGCGCAAGATTGAGGCACTGGTCGCCAAGGACACGACGCTGTCCGAGGAAGTCGAATCGCTGAAGCGGCAATTGCAGGAATGAGACTGCAGGAATACGGCCTGCCTCATCCGGCCGGATCGGCCCATAGCCCTTCCCTTTATCGAGAGGGGAGGGCTAAACTTTTTTCCGACCCAAAACGTGGGGAACGGGGCCCGTTTCGCGCCCGTATCTCTTGCACCGGCCGCCCATCCGCGCCACCTTGCGGTCCCCCCGTGGGTTTGATCAAATCCGGTATTGATCCGGCTTATCGGGTTTCCAATGCCGCGGTGCTGCCCTGAACGGCCGCCCGGCTTTTCCATCTGAGGGATCTGGCGGGTATTGCAATGAAGGTCACCGTCGAGCGCGCGCAACTCCTGAAATCGCTGGGTCACGTTCACCGCGTGGTCGAGCGCCGCAACACCATCCCGATCCTCGGCAACGTGCTGATCCGCGCCGAGGGCGCCAAATTGTCGCTGAAGGCGACCGACCTCGATCTCGAGGTGACGGAGACGCTGCCGGCGGAGACCGGAACCGCCGGCTCGACCACGGTGCCCGCGCACATGTTCTATGACATCGTCCGCAAGCTGCCCGACGGCTCGCAGATCGTGCTGGAGGCCGATGGCGACCGCTCGGTGCTCGCGGTGCGCGCCGGCCGCTCGCGCTTCACGTTGCAGACGCTGCCCGAGAGCGATTTCCCGGGCCTTGCCGCCGGCGACATGACGCATTCGTTCTCGCTGCCGGCCTCCGACATCAAGCGGCTGATCGACCGCACCCAGTTTGCGATCTCGACCGAAGAGACCCGCTATTACCTCAACGGCATCTATCTGCACGCTGCCGGCAGCGCCAAGGCGGCGACCCTGCGCGGGGTTGCGACCGACGGTCATCGTCTGGCCCAGATCGACCTCCCGCTGCCCAAGGGCGCGACTGGCATGCCCGGCGTGATCGTGCCGCGCAAGACGGTCGGCGAGGTACAGCGGCTGATCGAGGGCGACGACGCCGAGATCTCGATCGAGCTGTCGGACGGCAAGATCCGCTTCACGCTCGGTAATGTGGTGCTGACCTCGAAACTGATCGACGGCACCTTTCCGGACTATGGCCGCGTCATTCCGCAGAACAACGACAAGGAACTGGTGGTCGACAAGAAGGATTTCGAGGCCGCCGTCGACCGCGTTTCGACCATTTCCAGCGAACGCGGCCGCGCCGTGAAGCTGGCTTTGTCCCCAGGCAAGCTGGTGCTCTCGGTCACCAACCCGGATTCCGGCAGCGCCACCGAAGAGCTCGAGGTCGAGTACGCCTCCGACGCGCTCGATATCGGCTTCAACTCGCGCTATCTGCTCGACATCGCCGCCCAGATCGAGGGCGAGGTCGCGGTGCTGAAGCTCGCCGATCCCGGCTCGCCGACCCTGGTGCAGGACCGCGACAGCAAGGGCGCGCTCTACGTGCTGATGCCGATGCGGGTGTGACGCTACTTCTCTTGGCGCACATCAGCACTAGATTGCGTCGTGGCTGGGCACGACTGCCCGGCAATGACGAGCTGAGATGACCCCGTCCCGCATTCATCGCCTGTCGCTGACGCATTTCCGCAACTATCGGGCGGCGACGCTGCAGGTCGCGGGCGACATGGTGGTGCTGGTCGGGCCGAACGGCGCCGGCAAGACCAATTGCATGGAGGCGGTCTCGTTCCTGTCACCGGGCCGCGGGCTGCGCCGTGCGACCCTGGAGGACATCGCCGACAATCAGGGCGACGGCTCCTGGGCGGTCTCGGCGGAAGTCGAGGGCGCGCTCGGCCTCGCCACGCTCGGCACCGGCATCGATCCCCCGACCGGCGAGGCGAGCAACAGCCGGCGCTGCCGCATCGACCGAGAACCGGTGGGGTCCGCAACCGCGTTCGGCGACCATCTGCGCATCGTGTGGCTGACGCCGGCGATGGACGGCCTGTTCATGGGTGCGGCGTCGGAGCGGCGGCGCTTCTTCGACCGCCTGGTGCTGGCGATCGATTCCGAGCATTCCAGCCGGGTCTCGGCGCTGGAGCGCTCGCTGCGCTCGCGCAACCGGCTGCTCGAGGTCCGCAACTACGACGACCATTGGTGTGATGCGATCGAGCGCGAGACCGCGGAGCTTGCGGTCGCGGTCGCCGCATCGCGCGGCCAGACCGCCGCCAAGCTCGCCGTGATGCTGCATGAGCGCGGCGCGGCGTCGGCCTTCCCGTCCGCCGAGATCATGCTCGACGGCTGGATGGAGAATGCGCTGCTGCAGGAGCCCGCAACGGCGGTGGAGGACCGCTACCGCGAGATCCTGCGCGCCAGCCGTCCCCGCGACGCCGCCGCCGGGCGCACGCTCGACGGCCCGCATCTGACCGATCTGCAAGTGGTCTACGCGCCGAAGAACATGCCGGCGCGCGATGCCTCGACCGGCGAGCAGAAGGCGCTGTTGATCGGGCTGGTGCTGGCGCATGCCACGATGGTCGCGGAGATGACCGGCATCGTGCCGCTGCTGCTGCTCGACGAGGTCGTCGCCCATCTCGATCCCAACCGGCGCAAGGCGCTGTTCGAGGAGCTCGCCAGGCTCGGCGCGCAGGTCTGGATGACCGGCGCCGATCCTGCCGCCTTCGTCGATATCGGCCCGACGGGGGAGATTTTCGACGTCGAATCCGGCCGCGCCACGCGGCGCGGCTAATTGGGGCAATCTGAAGCGATGGCGCCGTTGCGGAGCGCATCGGCAAAATATCGAAAACAACCCCATGCACAGTAGCCGGCGACGGCCGGTCGGGAGAAGCGAGCCTCCCAATCCGCTCCAATTCAGCCTGGTCCCATGATGTTTCCGGCGATGCAGAATCGGCCTCGATGGGAGCTCGGAATCCGCCCTCGAAAGGGGCTTTTCAGAGCCTCCCGAATCGGCCTTTGAAGACCTTGAAAAAGGCCTAAAAAATCCTATTTATTCAATAGTTTGTAGACGGAGACTTTGCGCTAGGCGCAACTCGTCTTTCATGGCACAAATAGCGGAATCAGCGCCTCATTTTGTGCAGCTGATTCGGGACATCCTCGAAGGCCTCACATGACTGAACCTGCCCGGCAGACCCCTGCCGAATCTGAGCATCCCATTCCTGCTGAATATGGTGCGGAATCGATCCGGGTGCTGAAGGGCCTCGACGCTGTCCGCAAGCGGCCCGGCATGTATATCGGCGACACCGATGACGGGTCCGGCCTGCATCACATGGTCTACGAGGTCGTCGACAACGCGATCGACGAGGCGCTGGCGGGCCATGCGAGCCGCGTCCTGGTCACCCTCAACGCCGACAATTCCGTCACCGTCTACGACGACGGCCGCGGCATTCCGGTCGACATCCACAAGGGCGAAGGCGTCTCGGCGGCCGAGGTCATCATGACCCAGCTGCACGCCGGCGGAAAATTCGACCAGAATTCCTACAAGGTCTCCGGCGGTCTGCACGGCGTCGGCGTCTCCGTCGTCAATGCGCTCTCGAGCAAGCTCGAGCTGCGCATCTGGCGCGACGACAAGGAACACTACATCGAATTCGCGCACGGCGATGCCGTGGCGCCGCTCAAGGTGGTCGGCGATGCCCCGGGCAAACGCGGCACCGAGGTCACCTTCCTCGCCTCGACCGAAACCTTCAAGAACGTCGAATATGATTTTGCGACGCTCGAGCACCGGCTGCGCGAGCTCGCCTTCCTCAACTCCGGCGTCCATATCGTGCTCTCAGACATGCGTCACGCGGTCGAGAAGCGCGAGGAGATGCACTATTCCGGCGGTGTCGAGGAATTCGTCAAATATCTCGACCGCAACAAGAAGGCGATCGTGCCGGCGCCGATCATGGTGCGCTCGGAAGCCAATGGCATCGGCGTCGAGGCCGCGCTGTGGTGGAACGACAGCTACCACGAGAACGTGCTTTGCTTCACCAACAACATCCCGCAGCGCGACGGCGGCACCCATCTGGCCGGCTTCCGCGGCGCGCTGACGCGCCAGGTCAACGGCTACGCCGAGGCCAATGCGAAGAAGGAAAAGATCGCGCTGACCGGCGACGATTGCCGCGAAGGCCTCACCGCGGTGCTGTCGGTGAAGGTGCCCGATCCGAAATTCTCGTCGCAGACCAAGGACAAGCTGGTGTCCTCGGAGGTTCGACCGGTGGTCGAGAACGTCCTCAACGAGGCGCTCGCCGCGTGGTTCGAGGAGAATCCGAAGGAAGCCAAGGAAATCGTCGGCAAGGTGATCCAGGCCGCCGCAGCCCGCGAGGCCGCGCGCAAGGCACGCGAGCTGACCCGCAAGAACCCGCTCAGCGTCTCCTCGCTGCCCGGCAAGCTCGCCGACTGCCAAGAGAAGGATCCGGCCAAGTCCGAACTGTTCATCGTCGAGGGCGACTCGGCAGGCGGCAGCGCCAAGCAGGGCCGCAACCGCGAATTCCAGGCGGTGCTGCCGCTGCGCGGCAAGATCCTCAATGTCGAGCGCGTGCGCCCCGACAAGATGCTGTCGTCGGAGCAGATCGGCACGCTGATCACCGCGCTCGGCACCGGCATCAGCGACGATTTCTCGGTCGACAAGCTGCGCTATCACAAGATCATCGTGATGACCGACGCCGACGTCGACGGCGCCCATATCCGCACGCTGCTGCTGACCTTCTTCTATCGCCAGATGCGCTCGATCATCGATGGCGGCTATCTCTATATCGCCCAGCCGCCGCTCTATAAGGTCTCGCGCGGCAAGTCCGAGCAATATCTGAAGGACGAGCGCGCGCTGGAGGACTATCTGATCTCGACCGGGCTCGACGAATGCGTCTTCAAGCCGGCCTCAGGCGAAGACCGATCGGGCCGTGACCTGCTGTCGCTGGTCGAAGACGCGCGGGTGATCCGCTCTGTGCTGCGCAATTTGCACAGCCGCTACAATCGCGCGGTGATCGAGCAGGCCGCGATCGCGGGCGTGCTGAGCCCGAGGATCACCGGCGAGGTCGCCACCGCCAACTCGGCGGCCGAGTACATCGCCAAACGGCTGGACGCCGTGGCCGAAGAGGTCGAGCGCGGCTGGGTCGGCACCTTCACGGAGGGCCAGGGCTTCCACTTCGAGCGCACCGTGCGCGGTGTCAAGGAAGTGGCCGTGATCGACGACGCGTTTCTCGGCTCGGCCGATGCACGCAAGCTCGACGAATATGCGACCAGGCTGCAGGAGATCTACGTGCGGGCGGGCAAGCTCCGGCGCAAGGACGCCGAGCAGATCATCCATGGTCCGGTCGACCTGTTCGAGGCGGTGACCGACGCCGCCCGCAAGGGCATCTCGCTGCAGCGCTACAAAGGTCTCGGCGAGATGAATCCGGAGCAGCTGTGGGAGACCACGCTGGACACCGAGGCGCGCTCGCTGCTCCAGGTGAAGGTCAAGGAGGTCGACGAGGCCGACGACATCTTCACCAAGCTGATGGGCGACGTGGTCGAACCGCGCCGCGATTTCATCCAGGAAAACTCGCTGAGCGCCACCATCGACATCTGAGGATCGCGGCCGGCCGGCTTGCGGCTGCCGGCGCGATGGCTTGGCGAACATGACGTCTCCGTGACCGCGCGATCCGCCCGGCCGCACTGCTACCTTTCGGGTGGAAGCTACGCCGGGAGTTGTGTTACGGTGCCGGGCAGCCATTGATTCCGTTACGGAATTCGCGTGGCCAAGTTCGAATCCAAATCTGGATGATGCGTTTAGGGGACATTCCGCGTGCCGCCGATCCAATACATCGTCGAAGGCGGCCGCCGCCTTTCGGGCACCATCGAGCCGTCGGGCAACAAGAACTCTGCGCTGCCGATCATCGCAGCCGCCCTGCTCACCGAGCACCCGGTCACGCTGACCAACGTGCCGCGCATTCGCGACACCGAGACGCTGGTCGAGCTGTGCCGTTCGGTCGGCGCCAGCGCCGAATGGACCGAGCGCAATACGCTGCAGATCCATGCCAAGGAGATTCGCGCCGCCGATCTCGATCCGGCGCTCTGCGCGCGCATCCGCGCCTCGATCCTGCTGGCGGGTCCGCTGCTCGCCCGCTGCGGCGAGGTCGCGCTGCCGCCGCCCGGCGGCGACGTGATCGGCCGCCGCCGGCTCGACACGCATTTTCTGGCCTTCGAGCAGCTCGGCGCGACGGTCACTGCGACGCACCGGCTGGAATTCCGCGCCTCGCGCCTGAAGGGCGCCGACGTGTTCCTCGACGAGCCCAGCGTCACCGCGACGGAGAACGCGCTGGTCGCCGCCGTCGCTGCCCGCGGCACCACCTATCTGCGCAACGCGGCGTCCGAGCCGCATGTGCAGGACCTCGCCAATTTCCTGGTCGCGCTCGGCGCCAGGATCGAGGGCGTCGGCACCAACACCATCATCGTGCACGGCCAGGCGACGCTCGGCGGCACGAGTTTCGCGATCCAGCCCGACCATATCGAGGTCGGATCGCTGATCGGGCTCGCCGCGGTGACCCGGTCGCCGCTGCGCATCGCGCGCGCCGGCGTCGAGCATCTGCGCTCGATCCGGATGGGCTTTGAGCGGCTCGGCATCGTCTGCGGCATCGAGGGCGACGACCTCGTCGTGCCGTCGAACCAGACCATGAAGATCCAGGACGATTTCGGCGGCCATGTGCCGAAGCTCGAGGACCAGCCCTGGCCGGCCTTCCCGGCGGACCTGATGTCGATCGCAATCGTCACTGCGACGCAGTGCGACGGCATCATCCTGATGCATGAGAAGATGTTCGAGTCGCGGATGTTCTTCGTCGACAATCTGATCGCGATGGGTGGCCGGATCGTACTGTGTGACCCGCACCGCGCGATCGTGGCAGGTCCCAGCCGCCTGCGCGGCGCGCCGATGAACTCGCCCGACATCCGCGCCGGCATGGCGATGCTGCTCGCCGCGGTGTGCGCCAACGGCACCTCCACCATCAACAATGCCGACCAGATCGAGCGCGGCTATGAGCGGATCGACGAACGGCTCAACGCGCTCGGCGCCAAGATCAAGCGGATACCCGCGCGATCGTGATCCGCGTCTAACCCGCGCTGGGATCATGCGCGAACGACAACTCGGGATGCGATGACCTCTGCGTGAGATCGTCGCGTTTGGGCAGCTTGGCCATGCTTTTGGCCGGTCCGCCGTGCTAGGCACACGACCATGACCTGCATCGACAAGATCGACCCGGCCGCGTCGCGCACGGCCGTCGTCCCACCTCGCAAGCTGCTGACGGCCGAGCTCGCGGAAACGCTGAAGCTCGCCGTGCCGCTGGCGCTGACGCAGCTCGGGCAGATCGCGATGATGACGACCGATCTCGCCTTCATCGGCCGGCTCGGCAGCGAGAACGTCGCCGCGGCGGCACTGGCGCACACCGTGTATTTCGTCAGCTTCACCATCGGCATGGGCATGATGTCGGCGGTCTCGCCGCTTGCCGCGCAGGCGTTCGGCGCCCGCGATCCGCGGGTGATGCGGCGCGCGCTCCGCGTCGGCCTGTGGGCGGGATTCTTCATGGTGCTGCCGCTGATGGCGCTGCCGTTCCAGGGCGAGCGCATCCTGCTCGCGCTCGGCCAGACGAAGGCCACCGCGCATCTGGCGCAGCAATATCTGTTCGGGCTCGCCTGGGGCATCTTGCCGGCGCTGTGGTTCATCGCGATCCGCGGCTTCATGAGCGCGGTGAACCGGCCGGAGCCGGTGCTGTGGATCACGCTCGCGGCGATCCCGGCCAATGCGCTGATGGTCTATCTTCTGCTCTACGGCAAATGGGGCATGCCCGAACTGGGCATGTTCGGCGCCGGACTTGCGACCACGATCGTCAATCTCGGCACCTTCCTCGCCGGCGTGTGGTTCGCGGCGCGTCGCCGCCCGTTCCGCAAGTATCACGTGTTCAGCCGGGTCTGGCGCATCGACTGGCCGTTGTTGGGCAGGCTGGTTACGATCGGCGCGCCGATCTCGATCGCGTTCCTGCTTGAATACGGCCTGTTCGGCGCGGCCGGCCTCTTGATGGGCCTGATCAGCACCACCGCGCTGGCGGCCCACCAGATCGCGCTGCAGATCGCGGCAATCCTGTTCATGGTGCCGTTCGGCGTCAGCATGGCCGCCACCGTGCGGGTCGGCCAGGCGGTCGGCCGCCGCGACCCCGATGCGGTGCAGCGTGCCGGCTTTGTCGCGGTCGCGCTGTCAGGCGTGTTCATGAGCGTCATGACGCTCGCGGTGATCCTGGCGCGCTTCGAGATCGCAGCGCTGTTCCTCGGCGAAGCCTCCGACGCCACCGCGCAGCTCACCGCGACGCTGCTGCTGATCGGCGCGACCTTCTTCATCGCCGATGGCGTGCAGACCACAACCGCCGGCGCGCTGCGCGGCATGCACGACACCCAGGTGCCGCTGCTGTTCGCCGTCATCAGCTACTGGCTGATCGGCTTCGCGTCGGCCTCTGCGCTGGCGTTCTGGGCCGGGCTCGACGCGCCCGGCGTCTGGATCGGGTTGTCGCTCGGCACTGCGGTCTATGCGACGCTCCTGATCTTGCGTTTCCGCCTGCTGGCACGCAGACTGGTTGGATGATGGTCGACGAGGAGGCTAGCCCATGACCTTGTCGGTCGATCTGTTCTTCTCATTCCGCAGTCCGTACAGCTATCTGGCGCTGCCGAAGACATTGAAGATGGTCGCCGACTACGACCTCGCGGTGAATTTGCGGCCGGTCTATCCGCTCGCGGTGCGCGTGCCCGGCTTCTTCAAGAGCACCAATCCGCAATTCGCCCGCTATGTCGTGCTCGACTCCCGTCGCGTCGCCGAGCATGAGAACATCCCGTTCCGCTTTCCGCGACCGGACCCGATCGTGCAGGACATGACGACGCTCGACGTCGCCGCGCACCAGCCCTACATCCATCGCCTGACCCGGCTCGGCGCTGCAGCCCAGCTCGAAGGGCAATCACTCGCCTTCACGGCCGCGATCAGCCGCGTGCTGTGGGACGGCTCGGTAAAAGGCTGGAACGAGGGCGATCATCTCGCCAAGGCCGCCGGTGCCGCCGGCTTCGATCTCGCGGCGATGGATGCGGTGATCACGGCCGATCCCGATCGCTATGAAGCGGTCATCAAGGACAACGAGAACGCACACGCGGCCTCCGGCCATTGGGGCGTACCGACCTTCGTGTTCGAGAACGAGCCGTTCTTCGGTCAGGACCGAATCGACCTGCTGATCTGGCGCATGGAGAGCAAAGGCCTGACGCGCCGCTTGACCTAGATCATGATGCGCTTCCTCAGAGTCGCATCATGATCTCATCTCATTGTTTGAGCATAATCTTTTTGGAAAACCGCTTCGCACTTTTCCGGATCATGCTCTAGCCCAAGGTCATGCCGCGCTCTTCTCCGACGTTTCCGCAACGATCTTCTCGGCAGCATCCTCGTTGGTGCACCAATTGCTGTGGCAGCGCTTGAGGTCGCTGAGGTTCTGCCGCATCTGGTCGAGCGAGAAGCCGAGCGCGAAGAACCGCTCCATGGCATCGACCGGCAGGCCCCGGGTCAGGCCCTCGCTGCGCACCGCGGCGACCTCCTCGCTATAGGCATGCAGCGCGGCATCGACCGGCGCCATGTCGGCCGGGCCGCTGCCGGCGCGCAGGGCGGTCGCGACCGCCATCATGTAGGTGACGATCGCCTTGCTGACCTCGGCCAGCGGCCGCGCCAGCCTGGCCTGGATATCGGCCGGCAGCGGCACGACGCAGGCGCGCCCGATCATCACGACGTCGTGCCGCAGACGCTGGATCGTTCGCAGCAACGGACCGGTCTCCGGCCCCGACGACAGATGCATGGTGCGTTCGCGCTCGGCCTCGAGGCCGGTCGCGTGCAGATTGGTCACCGCGGTGCCGATGCCGTCCTGGATACGATGCAGCGCGTCGTTGTCGAGCCCACGCGTGAGGCCGGCGAGCAATTCGGCGAACGCCGCCGAGAGCAGTTCCAGGAGCTTTGACGCATTGACCCGGATCTGGCTGACCGCGCGCGACGGCAGCACCAGGAACGAGATCAGAAGTCCGGTGAGCGCGCCGACGGTCACCTCAAGGACACGGTCGATCGCGGAATCCAGCGGATTGGAATGATGCATCGTCGGCAGCAGCAGCACGATCACCGCCGTCACCGTCGCCGAGTTCAGGCTGGGATTGAGCGCGGCGATAAACGCGAGCGGCACGATCGCCAGCACCAGCAGCGCCAGCAGGCTGCCTTCGCCGGAATGCGGGATCAGCACCGCGATCGCACCGCCATAAATGGCACCGCCGATGGTGCCGAGCATGTAATCCCGCGTCGCCTTCAGCGAGCGGCCGACACTCATTTGCGTCACGATCAGCGAGGTCAGCACCGCCCAGAGCGGCAGCATGAGGTTCAGCGCCACCGCGATGACATAGGCCGCCACGCCGGCGGACGCGATCCGGACCGCCAGCGCCAGTTGCGTCTTGCGGGTCCAAAGCTTGTCGAACATGCGTTTTGCGAAGGTCCTCATGCACCCTGATCCGCAATCAATGGAAAGGCCCGTGTTACATGACTTGACGTCCAGCGACCCGAAGCATGGCTGCTGCCCGCGGCGGCAAGGTGGCTTGAAAGGCCAAACCCGCCCGCCTACCCTGCGCCGCAAAATTGAGGAAACACGATGGCCCACGAAACCGCAACGCTCGCCGCCTACGTCGCCGACCTGAAATATTCCGATATTCCGCCGGAGGTGCTGGAGCGCGCCAAGGTTTTGACGCTGGATTTCCTGGGCAGCACCATCCGCGCCCGCCGCGATGCGGAATCGACCCCCTCGCTGATGAAGATGCTGGAGGCGCTGGCGCTGGACGGCAAGGGCGAGGCCACGGTGTTCGGCGACAGCAAGACCTGGACCCCGGCGGTGGCGGCGCTGCTCAACGGCGCGCTCGGCCATTCGCTCGACTTCGACGACACCCACGCCGATTCCTCGCTGCATCCGAGCGCGCCGGTGGTGCCCGCCGCGTTTGCGGTCGGCGAGATGGTCGGCGCCTCCGGCGGCGACGTGCTGACCGCGATCGTTGCCGGTTATGAAGTGTGCTGCCGGCTCGGCAACGCGCTCGATCCGACCTCGCATTACGCCAAGGGCTTCCACCCGACCGCGACGGCCGGCACCTACGGCGCGGCGGCGGCGGCGGCAAAACTGTTCGGACTGTCGAAGGAGCAGATCGTCTCCGCGTTCGGCGTCTCCGGCAGCCAGGCCGCCGGCTCGCTGCAATTCCTGGTCAATGGCGCCTGGAACAAGCGCTACCAGGTCGGCGCCGCCGCGATGAACGGCGTGATCGCTGCGACCCTGGCGCGCAACGACTTCATCGGTTCGAGCGAGTCGGTCGAAGGCAAGCACGGCCTCCTGGTCGGCTATACCGACGACGCGCATCCGGACAAGGCGGTGGCCGGCCTCGGCAGCACCTACGAGACGCTGAAGATCGGCGTGAAGCCGTATCCGAGCTGCCGCTATACCCATGCCGCAATCGACGCGCTGATCGCGATGCGGCGCGAGCACAATCTGACGCCGGACCAGATCAGGAAGGTCGAGATCGGCCTGCACCGCAACGGCATCACGCTGACCGGCGATGCCGCCACCAAGCGTCACCCGACTTCGGTGGTCGGCGGGCAGTTCTCGATGTTCTTCACCGGCGCGATCGCGCTCGACCAGGGCCATTTCGGCTGGGATGATTACGACCGCCTCGGCGACAAGGCCATCGACGCGCTCGCCGACAAGTTCGACGTGGTGCAGGACGACCGCCTCGAAGTCGGCCGCACGCACCCGTTCGGCGCCCGCGTCTCGATCACCACCGATGACGGCACCCACGAGCGCCTCTATGCCGACCCCTCGGGTGAGCCGACCTCGTTCCCCGATGCAAAGGCGATGCAGCAGAAGTTTTTGACGCTGGCCCGCCCGGTGCTCGACAAGCGCGCCGACCAGCTCGCCGACGCGATCCTGACGCTCGAGCGGTTCGACCGCGTGGAGCAGGCGACGCAGCTGGGAAGGCAGTAAGGGCGATCGTCGCCGTCGCAAGCGCCGCTGTCGTCCCCGGCGCAGGCCGGGACGACGGTGTCAAGCGGCATCACGCGCGGCGAAATGGATTCCGAGCTCATGCTTCGCATGCCCCCGGAATGACGGAGAGGGTCTCACCTGCTCCGGAGATTCAATTCACGATCGCGCCGATGTTGCGTGACGTTTCCATCAATTGCCGCCCGCGAGCCGCGCGCCTGTCGACGTCGCAGTGACCACATCCCGGACCAGCTCGAACACGCCGTCCGCCTCGGGCGGCATGTTCGGCGAGCGGCCGAGCCGCACGATGACGAGGTGCTGCGACGGCACGATGATCGCATACTGCCCGATCGTGCCCTTGGCGAAGAAGGCGTCGCGCGGCCAGCCGTGCTTGACACGGAAGTTGGCGCCAAGGCTGTCGCCGAGATTGGTCCAGAAGCCGGCGCCGATGCCGACCCAGCCGTTCGGTGTCGGCGATGCGGAGTACTTGACCCAGCCTTCGGGCAGAATGCGCTTGTCGCCGGCCATCCCGTCGTTGAGGTAGAGCTGGCCGAGACGCGCCCAGTCGCGTGCGCTCGCCATCATCGCGCCCGATCCTTCCGGCGTGCCCGCAGCATCGAACTGCATCACGACATTGCGCATGCCGAGTGGATCGAACAACTCCCGACGCGCGAAGCGCATCACATCAGCCGCATGCCCGCCCGCGGCGTTGCGGATCAGATGCGAGAGGATCAGGTAGTTGCCGTCGTGATAATTCCAGACCCGGCCGGGCACGCCCTCCAGTGCAGCGCGCTCGGCAAAGGCGGCCATGTCCGATTCCATGTACTTCATGCGGTTGACCGGCTCGAGCACGGACGCCAGCGACGCCTCCAGCGAGCTGCCGAGCGCAAGCCCGGCGGTGTGGCGCAACAGCTCGTCGACCGTGATCGCGTGGCGCGGATCCTTCGGATCCTGCCAGACCGCGATCGGCACCGGCCGGTCGACTGCGAGCTTGCCGTCGCGCACGAGGATTCCGATCAGGGCCGAGATCGCCGACTTGCTCATGGAGAAGCCGAGCAGCGGCGTCTCGATGCCGATGCCGTCGGCATAGCGCTCGGCGACGATGCGGCCGTCCTTCATCACCACGACGGCGCGGGTGTGGCGGAACGGCGGCTCCGCCGGCTCGGCAAAGGCGCGGTCGAGCGCGGCCGCGAGCTGCGGGCTCTGCGGCGCGACGAGCACAGGACCGGCGATCTCGGGCAGCGACGCGGCTTGCGGCCTCGCAGGCGGAAGCGCGGTATCGGCCAGCATCTCGCCATGTTCGAGGGTGCAGCCGAGCCCCTCGCGATAGACCGCATGGCTGCGGCCGAGCCCGAACAGCGTCACGGTGACGTCGCGGCGATCGAGGTCGACCTCGGTATCCATCGCCCAGGTGAGCAGGCGAGCCCCGGGCATCGCATCGATGGTCTCGGTCACGTTTCGCCTGGGGTCGAGGCCGCTGACGAAGGTCTCCGAGCAGACGATATTCGCAACAAAGCCGGTTGCGACCTTCGGCACGTCGCGGGCACGGGCGGCGGACAGCGCCAGCGCGCCGCACGCGGTGCTGGCGGCGAGAATGAGAAAGAGCTTTCGACGGGTCACGGGATCCTCCGGCATCGCGCGATGGGCGCGTGGCCGGGATCAGGCCGGAGCGGGCGCAGTGGCGCTCGCCGGATTTGGAAATGGGGCTAGTCGAGGATTGCGGACGGCTCGCCGATTCTGGAATCTTTCAACGATTGTAGTGGTTTAGGGACGAGGCAGCCTCTCCCTTCTCCCCTTGCGGGAGAAGGTGGCGCGGGCGCAGTCCGCGACGGATGAGGGGTCTCTATCCGCGGAGACAGACCCCTCACCCCGCTTCGCTGCGCGAAGCGACCCTCTCCCACAAGGGGAGAGGGTCGAGCGGAGCCGCCCAGCGACGATTACACGGCGTTGGCCTTCTTCCGGTACTCGGTCGGGGTCACGCCTGTGGTCGCCTTGAAGGCGCGGTTGAAGGGGCCGAGCGACTGGAAGCCGGCGTCCATGGCGATGGTGATGACGGGGACCTCGGCCTGCGAGGGATCGGCGAGCGCGGCCTTGGCTTCCTCGATCCGGTGGTTGTTGAGGAAGACGTTGAAGTTGCGATAGCCGAGCCGCTGGTTGATCAGCCGCCGCAGTCGATATTCGGGAATCTTCAGCCGGGCTGCCAGGGTGCCGATCGTGACGTTGTCGTGGCGATAGATACGCTCGTCCGCCATCAGCCGCATCAGGGCATCGACCAGTCTCTGGTCCGCCGCCTCCTCGACCGCGGCCGGCTTCGTCAGCACGACGGCCTCTGCCGGCACCGTGAACAGGTCGGCGCCATCGACGCGCATCATCGCCCAGGTGATCGCGGCCACGACAGCGGTGAGCACGGCCGCGTTCACCAGATTGGCCCATTCCACGGTCACGCGGCTGCCGGCATAGGCAATCTGAAGCAGCGCGTTCATTCCGCCATACAGCGCAGAGGCAACGACGATGAAGACGCGGACACGGCGGCGGCGCTCGACCAGATCCGGCGACCACGAGGTGATGGTCTGTGCCACCGCAAGCGCAATGAAGACGAGCGAGAGCGAATTGACCATGGTGATCGCGAACCGTGCGTGACCGGCGGGTGCGATCCACATGCAACTGACGAAGCTGTAGGCCACGACCGCAGCCCAGATCAGGCCGTGCCACCAGCGCAGCACAAACGCATCATCGAACAGCGCGCGCGTGAACAGCCAGAACACCACGATAGCGCCGGTCGAGAGCGCGATCAGCGGCGCATGCCAGTCCGAGACCGGCGGCCCGGCACCGATCGACGCGGTCACCGCATGCGCGGCCGAACCGAGCGCGAAGGCGGCCGCAAGTCGCCCGGCCAGTACCTTGCCGAAATCCGCGACCATCGAGGCCGCGAGCACCAGCAGCAGCGTCACGGTGGCGGCGCGCAGGCACAATTCGGTCGCGGCAAAGGTCATCGGTCGGTGCGATCTCCAAGGTGAGCAGAGAATCGTCCGTCAGGGGCGATTTTTCAAGAACCATCGCGCGGCCAGCGGCTGCGCTGCGTGACCCAGATATCGACAACGTCGCCCTCGAGCTTGCCCGGGCCCTCGTTCACCGCCCCCAGTCGCCGCGCCACTGCCTGCGAGGCCACGTTGGCCGGATCGATGCAATGGATGATACGGTCGACCGTGAAGTTCGCGAATACAAAATCGATCGCGGCGCGCGCCGCCTCCACCGCATAGCCCTTGCCGCGATACTCCCTGGCAATGCCCCAGCCGACCTCGAAGCCCGGCCATTCCGGCGGACAATACGGGCCAATACGCCCGATGTAGCGGCCGGAGGATTTCTCCTCGACCGCGAACATGCCGAAGCCGTGCAGCGCCCAGTGGCCGGAGATGACGGCGGCGTTGCGCCAGCCCTTCAACTCGGACGTGATGGGCTGATGATCCGGCGTGATGAAGCGCGCCGTCTCGGGATCGGACAGCATCCGCGTGTTGTCGACGACGTCGGATGCGCGCCATGGCCGCAGGATGAGCCGCGCGGTTTCGATCACGGGACCATCGACCTGCAACAACCTTGCGCCCGGCTTGATCAGAGAAACCATCGGCACCCCCGGTTTCCAAGTTTACGCTGTTATCACGCGCGCGCACACGCCAGAAGTACTTCGTCGTCCCGGCTCGTGCGGCGCCTTGTCATCGGGCGGCGCTTCCCGCCGACCCGTTGCCTTGGCCGGGACGACGGTTGGAGTATGATCAAGGCAAGCAAGAAGGAGACTTTACCATGAGCTGGCAGCCCTCGACCGATCCCGAACTCGGCGATCCCAAGACCTGCGACGCGCTGGATCTGATCATCGTGCCGCGCACCCGCGATCTCGGCGACGGTTTTGCCGTGCGCCGCGCGCTGCCGCACGGCAAGCGGCAGATGGTGGGGCCGTTCATCTTCTTCGATCATTTCGGTCCGGTGCAATATCTCGCCGGCAAGGGCATGGATGTGCGGCCGCATCCGCATATCGGGCTCGCCACCGTCACCTATCTGTTCGACGGCAGCATCATGCACCGCGACAGCGAGGGCAATATCCAGGAGATCCAGCCCGGCGCGATGAACCTGATGACCGCGGGTCGCGGCATCGCGCATTCCGAGCGCACCCCCGACGTGCAGCGTCGCGACGGCCAGAAGATGCTCGGCCTGCAAAGCTGGATCGCTCTGCCGGCCGGCAAGGAAGAGATCGCGCCGTCGTTCCAGCATTATGGCGCGGGCGACCTGCCGATGATCTCGGAGCGCGACTTCACCGCGCGCGTGATCGCAGGCTCGGCGTTCGGCATCAGCTCGCCGGTCAGCATGGTCTCGCCATGGTTCTACACCGAAGTGACCGCGCAGGCCGGCACCTCGGTGCCGCTCGACCCCGATCATGAGGAGCGCGCGATCTATCTCGTCGACGGCGAGGTCGAGATCGCGGGTGACCGCCACGAGGGGCCGCGGCTCCTGATCTTCCGGCCCGGCGACCGCATCACCGTGAAGACGCTGCGACCGACCCGCATGATGTTCCTCGGCGGCGACGCCCTGGAGGGGCCGCGCCACATCTGGTGGAATTTCGTCTCCTCCTCGAAGGAGCGGATCGAGCAGGCCAAACAGGACTGGAAAACCGGGCGTTTCGCGCAAGTTCCGCACGAACACGAGTTCATTCCGCTGCCGGAGTGAGCTATTTCCTGTGTTAGTCTCTCGCGCCCGCACGGCTCGTGCGGGCGCTCGTCGTTGAAGCCACCCGGAAAGACCACGCCCATGACCGCGATGCTGTCCAGCGATTTGCCCCTGCCCCGGATCGGCCGCGGCAAGGTACGCGATATCTACGCCGTCGGTGACGATCGCGTGCTGCTGCTCACCACCGACCGCATCTCGGCATTCGACGTGGTGATGGCGGAAACCATTCCGATGAAGGGCGCGGTGCTGACCCAGATCAGCGCTTGGTGGTTCCGGCAACTCGAAGGCACCGTGCCGCATCACATGATCAGCGCCGATGCCGACGAGATCATCCGCGCGGTGCCCGAACTCAAGAACCATCGCGCCGACATCCTCGGCCGCGCGATGCTGTGCAAGCGCACCACCGTGTTTCCGATCGAATGCGTGATCCGCGGCTACATCTCCGGCTCGGCCTGGAAGGAATACGCGGCCGAGGGCACGCTCGCCGGCGAGAAGCTGCCGGCGGGCCTGGTCGAGAGCCAGAAGCTCGAGCCTGCAATCTTCAGCCCGGCGACCAAGGCCGAGGCCGGCCATGACGAGAACATCACCGTTCAGCGGGTGCGCGAGATCGTGGGTGCTGATGTCGCTGCGTCGCTGGAGAAGATGGCGCGCGACGTCTACGCTTTCGGCGAGCAGACCAGCCGCGCCCGCGGCATCATCATCGCCGACACCAAGTTCGAATTCGGCCGCGACAAGGACGGCCGCATCATCCTGATCGACGAGGTGATGACGCCGGATTCGTCGCGCTTCTGGGCGGTCGATGCCTACAAGCCCGGCCAGCCGCAGCCGAGCTTCGACAAGCAGCCGCTGCGCGACTATCTCGACGTCGAGCGCCACGCCGGCCGCTGGAACGGCGACGCCCCCGCCCCGCCGCTGCCCGCCAGCGTGGTGGATGCGACCAGCAAGCGGTATCTGGAAGCGTATCGCCGTGTGACGGGGACTGAGCTGAAGGTCTGACCTCTCCGTCATTGCGAGCGAAGCGAAGCAATCCACTTCGCCGATTGCGGAGGCATGGATTGCTTCGTCGCTTCCGCTCCTCGCAATGACGGCCTGAGGTGAATCCCATTCACCCCTGTTGAAGACATACCTTTTGTCGTCACCGCCGCCTCCCTGCACTCTCCGACCAAAACGGAGAGTGCACGATGCGGCAATTGACTTATATCGGCGGCAACAAGGTCGAGTGGTGGGACGTTCCGGCACCGCGCCTGCAGGATGACCGCGACGCGCTGGTGCAGCCGCTCGCGGTGACGCGCTGCGATCTCGATCTTGCGATCGTGCATGGCCGATCGGGCTTCGCAGGTCCATTTGCGCTCGGACATGAGACCGCCGGCCGCATCGTCGACGTCGGCGGCGCCGTGAGGAATTTCGCGCCTGGCGACCTCGTCATCGTCCCGTTCCAGATCAGTTGCGGGGCTTGCGACCGCTGCCGCCGCGGACACACCAATGCCTGTACGGCGGTGCCCTTCCGTTCCTCCTACGGGTTGAAGCCGGTCTGCGGCGTGGAATATGGCGGCGGCCTGTCCGACCTGATCCGCGTGCCGTTCGCCGATCACATGCTGGTCCGCCAACCGAACGGCCATGCCCTGTCGCAAACCGCGGGATTGGCCGACGGCGCGACCGACGGGTTCAGCGCGGTGGCGCGCTGGCTCACGCAACGGCCCGGCGCCGACGTGCTCGTGATCGGCGGCTTCGCCCAGTCGCTCGCGATGTTCGCGGTGCAGGCGGCGGTGGCGCGCGGTGCGAGCCGCGTCGTCTATCTCGACGACCACGCGCCGCGCCTTGCCAAGGCGAAGTCGCTCGGTGCCGGCATCATCGAAGCCCCAAGCGGCCTGTCGATCGAGCCGCCCGGCCTGTTCCCGATCGTGATCGATGCGACCGCGACCGACGCCAGCACCCTGCTGGCATTCCGCGCAACGGAACCGAACGGCATCTGCCAGCGGATGTATGGCGACTTTGCCGAGACCACGCCGGTGCCGCTGCGGCATATGTATGGAATCGGCATCACGCTGAAGGTCAGCCGCGTCAATGTTCGCGCCGAACTGCCGGATTGCGTTGCCCATGTTGCGGCAGGCCATTACCACCCAGAACACGTCATCACCCGCCGCGTTCGCTTCGAGGATGCGCATGAGGCGATCGGGGACCCGACCATCCGCGTCGCTTTCGTTCGCGATGGCATTGCCTGACCGGGACCGCTAGGTTGGCTCCAACCAACGAACTCAGGGAGCGATCCATGTCCGATGCCGATACCGTGCTCGTCGAGCGCGACGGTCCCGTCACCATCATCTCCATCAACCGTCCGCGCAACCGCAACGCCGTCGACGGTGCCACCGCGCGGAAGCTGTATGACGCATTCCTTGCCTTCGACGCCGACGCAAGCGCATCGGTCGCGGTGTTCACCGGCACCGGCGGCTATTTCTGCGCCGGCGCAGACCTCAAGGCAGTGGCGGCGGGCGATCCCGAGAAGAAGCGCGAGATCGGCGGCCACAACACGATCGCGCCGATGGGACCGAGCCGGCTGCGGCTGTCGAAACCGGTGATCGCCGCGATCGAGGGCTTTGCGGTCGCCGGCGGCATGGAGCTTGCGCTGTGGGCCGACATGCGCGTCGTCGCCGAGGACGCCACCTTCGGCGTGTTCTGCCGTCGCTTCGGCGTGCCGCTGATCGACCTCGGCACCATCCGCCTGCCGCGCCTGATCGGCCATTCGCAGGCGATCGATCTGATCCTCACCGGACGTCCAGTCGCAGGGCCCGAGGCATTTCGCATGGGGCTCGCGAACCGCTTGGTGCCGAAGGGCGAGACGCGCGCGCACGCCGTTGCGCTTGCCAAGGACATTGCGAAATTCCCGCAGAACTGCATGCGCGCCGATCGCCTGTCGGCGCTACGGCAGTGGGATCTGGAGGAAGAAGACGCGATCAGGAACGAGATGCGCGGCGGGCTCGAGGTGATCGGGTCGGGCGAAACGCTGGCGGGTGCGACGCGCTTTGCGTCGGGCGTCGGCCGCCACGGCGCCTTCGGCAATGAGGGCGGCAACGGCTAAGGCGATCTGCGTGGACGTAGCCCGGATGGAGCGGAGCGCAATCCGGGCTACGAGGGTGAGTTGAACTACAGCAACCCGCGGCTTTCGCTCGCCGCGAGCTCGGCCATCAGCGCCCTGTCGTCATAGCGCGCGAGCGAGAGGCTGCGGGCGAATGCGGGCGCCGGCGCGCCGGCCACGACGCGAGCGCAGAGATCGCCGGTAGCACAGGCGCCCATCGTGCCGTAACCCGACAGCGCGGTAGCGAGGAAGACGCCCGATGTCTTCGCCGCGCCGATCAGCGGCCAGTTCTCCTTCGTCATCGGATAGTAGCCGCCGTAGTGCACGCGGTCGCGTGGCAGCGCACCGAGATATTGCGCAAGGCGCGGCTGCAGCCGGCTTGCCGCACGCAGCACGACTTCAGGGAAATACGGATTGAGCTCCGGCTCGCGGACCGGCGCCGTGGTCGGCTCGGTGTTGAAGGCCCAGCCGAGCTTGATCCACTCGCCGTGATCGCCGCCGTCGGGCCGGCAATGGATGCTGCCCGGCATCGGCGCCAGCAGGCGCGCGAATTCCGGCGCCGCCGACAGCGCCTCGCGCTCGTCGTCGGACCAGGCCAGCGTCTGGCCGTCGAGATCGATCGCGAACGGCATCCTGCGATCGACCGCGCGGTTGCGATCGGCGAAGGCGATCTTCTGCTGCAGCACATTGACGATCGGCAGCTGCTCGCCATGCATCGCCGCGACATCCGCGGCGAACGGCCCCGCGGCATTGACGATGATATCGGCCTTGATGGTCTGCCGCGCGCCATCGGCCAGCACGTCGACGGCGAAGCGATCGCTCTTCGCAATGCCGACCACCCTCGCCTGCTGAAACTGCGCACCCAGCGGGCGCATGGTCTCCAGCATGTACTGGCCGAGCTGCTGACCGCTGATGTCCCCCGCCCTGCGGATGTGCAGCGCGGTTGTAACCTCCTTGTCGAACGTCGGATAATGCGCCTGGATCAGATCGCGCCCCTGCAGGACGTCGACGCCGTCGGGCGCCCGCTGCCAGTCCGCCGAATGCGGCGGCACATAGCCGCGGCTTGCTCCTTCATGCAGGCGGATCAGTCTTGCAGCCTGCTCGCCGTAGCCGGCGTAGAGCTGCTGCAGCAGCGCCTCAGGCTTCTCCTCGCGCGTGACCAGCAGATATCCGCGCCGCGTCATGTGGATGCGGTTGTCGCTGCGGCGTGCGATCTCCTCCATCAGGTCGGTACTGTGGTTGGTGAAATCGGCCATCGTCGGATGCGGCCACCAGTTGCGGTAGTTCTCGCCCGATTGCGCCGAGGTCAGCGCCATCGGCTGGCCTTCGTCGACGATCAGCAGACGCGACCGCTTGTGCTGGACGGCGAGGTAGTAGGCCGTGGCGATGCCGACGATGCCCGCACCGATCACCAGGATTTCGACGTCATTGGTCTTCACGCATAGTCTCCCAAAGGCCCGCTGCGGGGCCTGCAATGATTCAGATTGTTCGAGCGATCAGACCGAGCGTTCGGGGCTCGCATCGCGCACCGCCTGGCGCTGCGCCGAGCGCAGCGTCTTCTGCGTTTCCTCGATATGATCGCGCAGCAGGCGGACGGCCTTCTTGACCTCGCCGTCACGGCAGAATTCGAGCAGCCGGTAGTGCTCGCGCTGCGGACGCTCCTTGCCGGTCGCCTGCGACACCAGCGCCCGCGTGAAGCGGCCGACGTGGCCGTAATTCGCCTCGATCATGCCGAGCAGGCGCGGTCGGTTGCACGGCGCGTAGAGCGTGGCGTGGAATTTCCAGTTGAAGGCGCCCCATTGCGCCGGATCGGGCTCGGCGTCGTAGGCGCGGAGGATTTTCGTCGCTTGTTCGAGATCGATCTCGCCCATCGCAGGGATCGCCAATCGCAGCGCGTGGCATTCGAGCGCGATCCGGATCTCGAGCAGCTCGATCACCTCGTCGATCGACAGGTCGGAGACGACAGCGCCGCGGTTGGGCAGGAAGGTGACAAAGCCTTCGGCCTCGAGCTGGCGCAGCGCCTCGCGCACCGGGATGCGGCTGGTGCCGAACCGCGCAGCGAGCTCGTCCTGGCGGAGCTGCAATCCGGGCGCGAGCTCGCCCGAGCTGATCGCGGACCGCAGCGCCTCACGCACGGCGTCAGGCGCGGAACCGTGAGGTCCGGCCCCTCGATGGATTGTGGCGGTTGCGGGTTCCATCCGGCATCTCTCTGGCTGGCGTCAAGCTACGGTATCCGACTTGGCGATGATTGTATAAAATCAGATTGCCGATTATGCAATCCAATGTATAAAATCTGGGCTGATCGTATCCAATTCTGCCGGCGAGCGCGAGCACCTGATGAATAATCCACTCAAGCAATTGACTTTCCTGGCTTTTCTTGCGGCGACGATATCAGCCCCGGCACAGGCCCAATCGCCCGGTGGCACGCTGGCCAAGATCCGCGACATCGGCGAGATCCGGCTCGGGCACCGCGACGTCTCGGTCCCGTTCTCCTATCTCGACGATAACCAGAAGCCGGTCGGCTTTGCGATGGACCTCTGCGCGCGGATCGTCGATGCGGTGAAGGACGAACTCAAGCTGCCGGCGCTGGAGACCCGGCTGCAGCCAGTCCAGCTCTCCACCCAGATACCGCTGATCGAGAACGGCACCATCGACATCGTCTGTGGTCCCGCGACCAACACGCTGGAGCGGCAGAAGGTCGTCGCCTTCAGCACCACGATCTTCGTGTCGAGCATTCGCGCGGTGGTGCAGAAGGACGCGCCGATCAAGACCTTCGAGGATCTCGGCGGCAGGCCGGTCTCTCTGACCTCAGGCTCGACCTCGATCGGGCTGCTCAGCGCACGCGCCCAGGCGAAAAATTTTCAGACCAAGAACATCCTGACGCCGGACCATGCCGCATCGTTCCTCGCGCTGACCACCGGACGTAGCGACGCCTTCGTGATGGACGACATTCTGCTCGCCAGCCTGATCGCCGGCAGCCCCAATCCGTCGGACTGGCGCATCATCGACGACAGCCTGCGCACCGAGCCCTACGGGCTGATCATCCGCAAGGGCGATCCGGAGTTCAAGGCGCTGGTCGACAGGACGCTGGTCGCCATGATGAAGAGCAACGAATTCCAGGAGCTCTACGCCAAATGGTTCACGCGGCCGATCCCGCCGAAGAACGTGAACCTGAATTTCCCGATGACGGCGCCGCTGAAGGACGCCGTCGCCAATCCGAACGACAAGGGCGTGTGACGGGCGCATCTGGTCAGGCGAGTTCTCGGCTGCGGCCGCCTTGCTTTCCGGCTGCGGCTGGCGAAGTCCATTTAAAAGGCGGCTTCGAAGCGCCGCGCTAGATGTCCCTTTGCGCTGGATCAAAGCAAGCCCCCCTTGCCGGCCGCATGTTGAATCAAGATGAGGCACTGGAAGGCGTGCATCCTCGGGGTTCGCATTGGGTCCCTGGCAAGGATCGCGCCCGTCGAGAATTGGAACGCGCATGAAAGTAAAGCCATTTACCGCCTTGTTGCTCGCCATGTCGGCCGCCGCGGTGATTCCGACCAGTTGGGCCCAGTCACCTCCCGGGGCGGGCAATGCCGAGCGATATATCCCTCAGCTCGCCAACATCATGACCGCCGCGCAGCTGCAGCACCTCAAGCTGTGGTCGGCGGGAACGGCCCATAACTGGCCGCTCGCGGCCTACGAGCTGCAGCAGCTCCGGGAGAGCCTCGTGGAGGCGGCGCTGCTCTACCGCGGAATTCCGGTCTCCAACGTCACGACACTCGCCTCGTCCATTTCCGTCATGACGGAAGCGATCGACCGAAAAGACCCAGAGCGGTTCGCGAAGGAGTTCGCCGAGCTGACCAAGGGCTGCAACACCTGTCATCAATCGATGGACCGCGCCTTCATCGTGTTGCGCACGCCTGCCGAGCAGCCATTTTCCAACCAGGCGTTCCAGCCGAAGAGCAAGCCTTAGCCATATGCCAATGCGAACGCACCGCGCGCCCACAAGCTGAAACGTGAGAACCAAAGCGCCGTGGATCTCGGGGCAGTGCCGGGTCAGACGCCGCCCGGTGAGCCATCCAGGTCACAGCCGAAAACCTGACTGGCGCGACCGCCGTCCGCGATCACCTGATGCCGGAGGCATCGTCCGCAGACGGCGAATTCAGCGGCGATGACGACAGCTGATCAGACGCCGGCCATCATCACGTATTTGATCTCGACATATTCATCCATGCCGTGGCGCGAGCCTTCGCGGCCGAGACCCGATTCCTTGACGCCGCCGAAGGGGGCGACCTCGGTCGTGATCAGGCCGGAGTTGACGCCGACCATGCCCGACTCCAGCGCTTCGGCGACGCGCCAGACGCGGCCGATGTCACGCGAATAGAAGTAGGAGGCGAGGCCGAACGGCGAGGCGTTGCACATCGCGATCACATCGGCCTCGTCCTTGAAGCGGATCACCGGCGCGAGCGGGCCGAAGGTCTCCTCCTGCGCCACCAGCGCGTCGGGCCGCACGTCCGACAGCACGGTCGGCTCGAAGAAGCTGCGGCCCAGCGCCGAGCGCTTGCCGCCGGTCACGACCTTGGCGCCGCCCTTCACGGCGTCGGCAATGTGCCGCTCGACCTTTTCGACCGCCTTCATGTTGATCAGCGGTCCCTGGGTCACGCCGGACTCGGTGCCGTCGCCGATCTTCATCTCGGCGACCTTCTTCGACAGCTTCTCGACGAACTGGTCGTAGATCTTGTCCTGCGCGTAGAGACGGTTGGCGCAGACGCAGGTCTGGCCCATGTTGCGGTACTTGGAGACGATCGCGCCTTCGACCGCGGCATCGATGTCGGCATCGTCGAATACCACGAAGGGCGCGTTGCCGCCGAGCTCGAGGCCGAGCTTCTTCACGCCGACCGATGCTTGCCGGTACAGGATCTTGCCGACATTGGTCGAGCCGGTGAAGCCGACGAAGCGCACCGCCGGATGTTCGCACAGCACCTTGCCGATCGGCGGCGCATCGCCGGTAATGATGTTGAGCACGCCCTTCGGCACGCCGGCCTTCTCAGCCAGCACGGCGAGCGCGAGCGCCGACAGCGGCGTCTCGTTGGCGGGCTTCAACACGACGGTGCAGCCGGCGGCCAGCGCCGGCGACACTTTTCGCGTGATCATCGAGTTCGGGAAATTCCACGGCGTGATGGCGCCGCAGACGCCGATCGGCTGCCGGATCGCGAGCAGGCGGGCGTCCGGACGCTGGGTCGGAATCGTCTCGCCATAGACGCGGCGCGCTTCCTCCGCGAAGAACTCGACATAGGCCGCGCCGATATCGACTTCGCCGAGCGCTTCAGCGAGCGGCTTGCCCTGCTCGGAGGTCAGGATCAGCGCGAGGTCCTCGCGGTTGGCGATGATCAGGTCGAACCATTTGCGCAGGATATTGGAGCGCTGCTTTGCGGTCAGCTTGGCCCAGGCCGGAAATGCGCGCTGGGCGGCCTCGACGGCCCTGGTCGTGTCGTCGGCGCCGAGCTGCGGGATCTTGATCAGTTCCACGCCGGTCGCCGGATTGTTGATGGCGAATTCGGGGCTGCCGACCCAGGCGCCGTCGATATAGCAGCGGTCGCGCAGCAGCGACGGATCCTTCAGGCGGCTTTGCAGGGTGGATGCTGCGGATGGCGTGGCGCGTGCGGCAACGGGCGGGGTCATGGCGTTACTCCTGGAATTTCTTTGGGAGGTCTTCGCCTATATAAGCGGAAAGCCGACGCGATGCATTGTCCGTGACGCTCATCTGCTGGCGCGCAAATGCGACCCTGTCCACGTCATTCCGGGGCGATGCGAAGCATCGAACCCCAGGTGCGCAATTGCGCACCGGGGAATCTCGAGATTCCCCGGAGTGACATTCTTCCTTCCGTCAGATCGCGCCGCCCGACATGTAGGTTTCACGGCGGCCGATCATGCGCTCGGCCGCCGCCTTGGCATCCGCCTTGGTCGAGGTTGCGCAAGTCCGGTATTCGAGGTCGGCCTGCGCCCGCGCATCGCGGCGGCCGAACCAGGACTTGGTGCCGGTCTGCAGCAGCGCCAGTGCCTGGGCGACATTGTCGACGGCCTCGAACGAGTGCAGGGCGCCGGTACCTGCGTAGCGCACTTCGTAAAGACCCGGGCTGACCGGCGCCTCGATATTCTCGCCGCGGCCCGGCCGCGGATAGCGCTTCCATTCACTCCAAGTCGAAATCATTGCTGCGTCCCCGCGAGGCGCGAAATGACGAATCTTTTCGTCAAATCCAGCCCAATCCGCCGCACCGTTTGTGCAGCGATCTGAATGCGTTAATGCAAAAAAACAGGTACGAAAATCAACTCGTGGATCACGTTACCGTGGCCGCCTTGTGGGGTCACCGGGACCGCTGCGGAGTCCACCGCAAAATCTGCGCGCGTGGTGAACAGCTGTTTGAGCGTGGCCGCCCTGCCGGGCCGGCTGTCACGACATCGCGACAGCATCGTATCGCGGCCGCCTTGCGGGACCCCGAAAGCGGGAGGATGATCCGCCCCGTTTCAAAACAATAAACCCCCACCGGAGGACGCCCCCAATGCAGAGCAAGGCTCAGATCGATCAGGTATTGCGGCAGAAGAGCGAGGCAAAGGAGATTCCCGGCGTGGTCGCCGTCGCGGCCACCGGCAAGGACGTGATCTACGAGGGCGCGTTCGGCAAGCGCGACCTCTCCAAGAACGATCCCATGACGGCGGACAGCGTGTTCTGGATCGCCTCGATGACCAAGGCGGTGACGTCAGCGGGCGCGATGCAGCTCGTCGAGCAGGGCAAGCTCTCGCTCGATGAGCCGATCGGCAAGCTGCTGCCCGATCTCGCCGCCGTGCAGGTGCTCGACGGCTTCGACGCCAAGGGCGAGCCGCAGCTGCGGCCGGCAAAAAAGCCGATCACGCTGCGCCAGCTGATGACCCACACCGCCGGCTTCGCCTACGACATGTGGGACGCCAATCTCGGCAAATACCTGGAGAAGACCGGCACGCCCGGCATCATCACCTGCCTGAACGCCGCGCTGAAGACCCCGATCATGACCGACCCCGGCACGCGCTGGGAATACGGCACCAATATCGACTTCGTCGGCAAGGCTGTGGAAGCCGCGTCCGGCAAGAAGCTCGATGCCTATCTGCGCGACAACATGTTCGCGCCGCTCGGCATGAGCGACACCGCATTCAAGATCTCGGACGACATGCGCAAGCGGCTGGTCGGCATGCATGCGCGCGGCGAGGACGGCATGCTCGCCGCGATCCCGTTCGAGCTCGAGCAGAACCCTGAATTCCACATGGGTGGCGGCGGCCTCTATTCGACCGCGGCGGACTACATCAAGTTCTGCCAGATGATCCTCAACAAGGGCAAAGGCAACGGCAATCAGGTGCTGAAGGCCGAGACCGTCGCAACGATGGGACAGAACCACATCGGCGAGCTCACCGTCGACAAGATGACGACGGCGGCACCGATGTACACCAACGACGTCGATCTCTGGCCCGACATCGTCAAGAAGTGGGGCCTGAGCTTCCTGATCAACACCGCCAAGACGCCGGAAGGCCGCAGCGCCGGCAGCCTCGCCTGGGCGGGCCTCGCCAACACCTATTACTGGATCGATCCGTCGCGCGACGTCTGCGGCGTGATCCTGACCCAGCTGCTGCCGTTCGCCGACAAGCATAGCCTCGAGGCCTTCGCAGGCTTCGAGAAGGGCATCTATGCCGGCCTCGACGCCGGCAGCGGACAAAGGGCGGCCTGAGGTTCCGGTCCGGCAACAAGAAATCCCTCCCCTCACGGGGAGGGATTTTTCATGCCCGCCATAGGTCGGGCCTGTCCTGCCGACGCCAAACGACTAAGATCGCGCAAAAAGCGTGACGACACGAACGCGACGACGAGGAGGACGAGCTTGTCACCCAATATTCTGGCACCCAAGGCAGACAGCTATGTTTGCGGCATTTCCGATACGCCGCTGCTCGGCGAAACCATCGGCCGCAGCCTCGACCGCGCACGCGCCCGCTGGGGCGAGCGCGAAGCGCTGGTCTCGTCCAGCCACAATGTGCGCTGGACCTGGAACGAATTCGCCGACCGCGTCGAAGCGCTGGCCGCCGGCTTCCTCGCGCTCGGCCTGCAACGCGGCGAGCGGATCGGCATCTGGTCGCTGAACCGGCCGGAATGGACGCTGACGCAATTCGCCGCCGCAAAAGCCGGCCTGATCCTCGTCACCATCAATCCCGCCTACCGGTTGAGCGAGCTCGAATTCGCGCTTCACAAGGTCGGCTGCGCCGCGATCGTGACCGCGACCGCGTTCAAGACCTCGGCCTATATGGAGATGCTGAACACGCTGCTGCCGGAGCTTGCGAGCGCCACACCCGACCAATTGCGCTCGGCGCGGCTGCCGCAGCTGCGCGCCGTGATCCAGATCGGCGGGCCGGCGGCACCGGGCACGATTCCATTCGAGCAAGTGTCGCAGATGGGCGGCAAGCGCCATCGCGAGCAGCTCGCGGCGCTCGGCGACAGCCTGCAGTTCGACGATCCCGTCAATATCCAGTTTACCAGCGGCACCACCGGCTCGCCGAAGGGCGTCACGCTGACCCATCACAACATCCTCAACAACGGGTACTTCACCGGCCGCGCGATGCGCCTGACCGAGCAGGACCGCATCTGCATCCCGGTGCCGCTCTATCATTGCTTCGGCATGGTGATGGGCAATCTCGCCTCGGTCACGCTCGGCACCACCATGGTCTATCCCGGCGAAGGTTTCGATCCGCTGGCGACGCTTGCGACGGTCGCGCAGGAGAAATGCACGACGCTGTACGGCGTGCCGACCATGTTCATTGCCGAGCTCGATCATCCCGAGTTCAAGCGCTTCGACCTGTCCTCGCTGCGCACCGGCATCATGGCCGGCGCGCCCTGCCCGATCGAGGTGATGAAGCGCGTCAACACCGAGATGAACATGCGCGAGGTGACGATCGCCTACGGCATGACCGAGACCAGCCCGGTGAGCTTTCAGAGCGCGACCGACGATCCGCTGGAGCGCCGCGTCTCCACCGTCGGCCGCATCCATCCGCATGTCGAGGTCAAGGTCGTCGATCTCGACGGCAAGGTGGTGCCGCGCGGCCAACGCGGCGAGCTCTGCACCCGCGGCTACAGCGTGATGTCAGGCTATTGGGACGAGAAGGAAAAGACGAGCGAGGTGCTCGACGCCAATGGCTGGATGCACACCGGCGACCTCGCCGTGATCGACGACGAGGGCTATTGCAACATCGTCGGCCGCATCAAGGATTTGGTGATCCGCGGCGGCGAAAATCTCTATCCGCGCGAGATCGAGGAATTCCTCTACCGCCATCCGAAGATCCAGGACGTGCAGATCTTCGGCGTCGCCGACCAGCGCTACGGTGAGGAGCTGTGCGCGTGGGTTCGCGTACGGGCCGGCGAGACGCTGACCGCCGACGAGGTCCGCGCCTTCTGCCAGGGCCAGATCGCCCACAACAAGATCCCGCGCTATGTCGAATTCGTCGATGAATTCCCGATGACGGTGACCGGCAAGATCCAGAAATTCGTGATGCGCGATGCAGTCGAGCAACGGCTCGGGCTGAAGGCGGCGAAGACGGCGTGATGTTGCTCTTCTGCCTCTCCCGCTTGCGGGAGAGGCAAGAAAGAGCTTCGCCCTTACACCAACAACCCCTTCTGCTTCGCCAGATCCTTTAGCGAAACCAGCGGCCGGGCGCCGATGTGCTGGATCACTTCGGCGGCGGCGAGCGCGCCGAGGCGGCCGGCATTCTCATGACCGATGTTGCGGACGAGACCGACCAGGAAGCCGGCGGCGAACAGGTCGCCGGCGCCGGTGGTGTCGACCAGCCTGTCGATCGGAGAGGCGGGCGCCGATACGACGCTATCACCTGAGATCACGACGCAGCCCTTCTCGCTGCGCGTGACGACGCCGAGTTTGGTGTCCTTGCCGAACTGCTTCAGCGCGGTGTCGAAATCCGAGGTCTGGTACAGCGAGTGCAATTCGGACTCGTTGGCGAACACGAGATCCACCGTGCCCTTGCGCATCAGCGCGAGGAATTCGTCGCGGTAGCGATCGACGCAGAATGAATCCGACAGCGTCAGCGCGACCTGGCGGCCCGCGCCATGCGCGATATCGGCCGCCTTCACGAAGGCGTCCTTGGCGTTCTTCGGATCCCAGAGATAGCCCTCGAGATAGATGATGCTGGCGGCTGCGATCTGGGCCGGATCGATATCGTCGGGCGTCAGGTCCTGCGCCGCGCCGAGATAGGTGTTCATGGTGCGCTCGCCGTCCGGCGTCACCAGGATGTAGGAGCAGCCGGTGGCCGGGCCGGCCTTGGCCGGCGCGGTATCGAAGGTCACGCCGGCGGCGCGGATGTCGTGGACGTAAAGCTTGCCGATCTGGTCGTCCTTGACCTTGCCGACATAGGCGGCGCGGGCGCCGAGATTGCCGACGCCGACGATGGTGTTCGCGGCCGAACCGCCCGACATCTCGGTCGCCACGCCCATGTCGCTGTAGATCGCGGTGGCGCGCGCCTCGTCGATCAGCTGCATCGAGCCCTTGGTCATGCCGTGACGGGCAAGGAACCCCTCGTCGGTCTGCACCAGCACATCGAAGATCGCGTTGCCAATCCCGAGAACGTCGTATTTTGCGTCAGCCATAGACCTGCCCTGTGTTAACGCCACCCAACAAGAGCCGCGACCTATCACGTTACGGCTAGCGCCAGCAAGGGAAGCGGCTGCTATACAGAGCCAATGTTCCGCTCCTTCCTCACGGTCTCCACGGGAACGTTGACCTCGCGACTGCTCGGCTTCGTACGCGATTCCGTGATCGCGGCGCTGCTTGGCGCGGGGCCGGTGGCGGACGCTTTCCTGGCGGCATTCCAGCTTGTGAATGTCGTGCGACGGCTGCTGGCCGAGGGTGGATTGAATGCCGCCCTGGTGCCGGCCTGGCTGAAGGCGCGCGATGCCGACGGCATGGCCGCGGCAACCGCGTTTGCTGGCCGCGTGCTCGGCACCGTCAGCGCAGCGGTCATCGCCGCCGCGCTCGTGATCGGCGCGTTGATGCCGCTGGTGATCGCGGCGATCGCGCCCGGCTTTGTCGGCCGCGAGACGCTGCAATTCGCGGTCGACAACGCCAGGCTGATGCTGCCCTATCTCGCCTTCGCCGGCCCGGTCACCGTGATGATGGCGCTGCTCAATGCGCAGGGACGCTTTGCCCTGACGGCGTTTTCGCCGCTGTTGTTCAACATCGCGCTGATATCGGTGATGGTTGTGTTGTTGGTACGGCAACAGGACCCGATGCAGGCCGCACTGATCATGGCCGCGACGATCGGCGTCGCCGGCTTCCTGCAGCTCTCGATGCTGGCGCTGCGCGGCGCAAGGCTCGCCGCACCGCTGCGGATATCGTTCGATCCCGAGATGCGCAGCTTTCTCGGCCGTGCGATCCCCGGCATGATTGCGAGCAGCGCGCCGCAATGGCTTGTCGTGGCGGGCGCCGTGATCGCATCGACCTCGCCATCGGCGGTGTCCTGGCTCTATTTCGCCAACCGCCTGCTTGAGCTGCCGCTCGGCATCGTCGGCGTCGCCATGGGCACCGTGTTGATCCCGGAGATGACGCGCGCGGTGCGCAGCGGCGAGCCCAGCGCGATCGCGCATGCGGAATCGCGTGCCCTGGAGCTTGCGGTCGGGCTGGCGCTGCCAGCGACGCTCGGCCTGATGGTGCTGTGCGAGCCGATCGTGCGGATGCTGTTCGAGCACGGCGCGTTCACCGCCGAGGATACCGCGGCGACCGCGCAGGCCCTGATCTGGCTGACGCTGGCCTTGCCGGCACATGTACTGGTGAAGTCGCTGTCGCCGGCATTCTTTGCGCGCGAGGACACGCTGACGCCGCTGTTTGCGACGCTGAAGGCTATCGTGGTGGCGATTGCGGCGGCCTTCCTGCTCGGCCGTATCTTCGGCGCCAACGGAATTGCCGCGGGCATTGCGCTCGGCGCCTGGAGCAATGCGCTGGCGCTGATCCGCAGGGGCGCCACAACCTTCGGCTTCTCGATCGACGCCGCGGCGCGCCGCCGGCTGCCGCGCATCCTGGCCGCAGCGCTCGCGATGGGCGTCCTGCTCTGGCTCGCGGCAGGCGCGCTGCCGGCAGCCGGCCGCCACGGTTTCGTGCAGGCGGCCTCTCTCCTCGTGCTGATCGCGGCCGGGATCGCCGGTTACGGGCTGTTCTTGCAGCTTTTCGGCGTCACCGGCTGGCGCGACGCGGTTAACGCCGTCAGGCAAAGACGCCCCGCCTGACTTGCGCGCGCAGGGCTTAAGTGGCAAACGACGCCGCAAAGCCGATCATTTCCGGGAATCGAGACCATGGCGTTCGTTGAACGGGTTTTCTCAGGCGTCCAGCCGACGGGCAATCTGCACCTCGGCAACTATCTCGGCGCCATCGTCAACTTCGTGAAGATGCAGCAGACCCATAACTGCATCTATTGCGTCGTCGACATGCACGCGATCACGCAGGGCGTCGACGTCTGGGGCGGACCGGCCGAGCTCGCGCGCAACACCCGCGAGGTCACCGCGGCCTTCATCGCCGCCGGCATCGACCCGAACAAGCACATCGTGTTCAACCAGAGCCAGGTTGCCGGCCATGCCGAGCTGACCTGGATCTTCAACTGCGTCGCCCGTGTCGGCTGGCTCAGCCGCATGACCCAGTTCAAGGAGAAGGCGGGCAAGGACCGCGAGAACGCTTCCGTCGGTCTCTACGACTATCCGGTGCTGATGGCGGCCGACATCCTGTTGTACCGCGCCACCCATGTGCCGGTCGGCGAGGACCAGAAGCAGCATCTCGAACTGTCCCGCGACATCGCGCAGAAGTTCAACAACGACTTCGGCGATTCGATCCGCGGCCACGGCTTCGATGACGGCCTCTATTTTCCGATGCCGGAGCCGTTCATCACGGGGCCGGCGACGCGGGTGATGAGCCTGCGCGACGGCACCAAGAAGATGTCGAAGTCGGATGCGTCGGACAATTCGCGCATTAACCTCACCGACGACGCCGACACCATCGCGCAGAAGATCCGCAAGGCGAAGACCGATCCGGAGCCGTTGCCCTCCGACGAAAAGGGCCTCGAGACGCGCCCCGAAGCCGACAATCTGGTCGGCATCTACGCGGCGCTCGCCGAGATCACCAAACAGGAGGTGCTCAATCAGTTCGGTGGCGGACAGTTCTCCAGCTTCAAGAACGCGCTGGTCGAGCTGTGCGTCGCAAAACTGGCGCCGATCGCAGGTGAGATGAAGCGGCTGGTCGCCGATCCCGGCCATGTCGATTCGATCCTGGCCGACGGGGCCAACCGGGCACGGATCATCGCCGACGAGACCATGCGCACCACGAAAGACATCGTCGGCTTCATCCGCCAGCGCTGACATCACCGGCAGACCTGCGCGCTCCCTCTCCCCAACGGGGAGGGAGTGTGGCAGCATGGGTCGGTTTGGTTCAGCACCGGGACATGCATGACCACCCAGCGACGCAGCTACGAGACAGGTCACAAGCCGAAATGCCTCGTCATCGTTGACGACACCGCGGAATGGGACCGCGCGGTCTATTACGCCAGCCGCTGGGCGATCCGGGTCGGCGGCGGCGTCGTGATGCTGCGGGTGATCGAGACCGAGGACCAGAACCAGCAATGGCTCGGGGTCGCGGACATCATGCGCGCGGAGGCCGAGGAGGCCGCCAATGAGGCGCTCGACCGCGCCGCCGGCCGCGCCAACGGCATCGCCGCGATCACTCCCGAGCGGGTGATTCGCGAGGGCGACCCGACCGAGCAGATTCTCGACGTGATCGACAAGGACGTCGATATCGCGATGCTGGTGCTGGCCGCCAATCCGGGCGCCGAGGGCCCCGGGCCGATCATCACCACCATGGCCAAGACCATGGGGGCGTTCCCGATTCCGGTGACCATCGTGCCCGGCGGCCTGACCGACGCCGAGATCGACGCCCTGTCCTAGCGTGAGCGGGCCTTTGAGGCCGCTCCAGAGCATGGATTGGGGCCCGGAACCGCGGTTTTGCAGCTTGATCGCCGGCTTTTTAATTGCCATCTGGTAGGGGAACCCAACGCGCCGGCCTTGAACCGGCGACGCCGGAGACAGCAAATGTTCATTCAGACCGAAGCTACCCCCAATCCCGCCACCCTGAAGTTCATCCCGGGCCGCACGGTGCTCGACAGCGGCACCCTGGAATTCTCGTCAGTCGAGAGCGCCGCGCGTTCCCCGCTCGCCGAGCGGCTGTTCGCCGTGCCGGGTGTCACCGGCGTGTTCTACGGCGCCGATTTTGTCACCGTGACGAAGGCGGATGGCGACTGGCAGCACCTCAAGCCCGCGATCCTCGGCGCCATCATGGAGCATTACATGTCCGGCGCGCCGCTGCTCGCCGACGGCTCCGCTGCCAGCGACGAGGCCCGCGACGAGGAAGACGAGTTCTTCGACGAGGCCGACGCCGAGACGGTCGAGCAGATCAAGGACCTGATCGAGACCCGCGTGCGTCCGGCGGTTGCCAATGACGGCGGCGACATCACCTTCCGCGGCTTCAAGGACGGCATCGTCTATCTCAACATGAAGGGCTCCTGCGCCGGCTGCCCGTCATCGACCGCGACCCTGCAACACGGCATCCAGAACCTGCTGCGGCACTTCGTGCCCGACGTGCAGGAAGTCCGGCCGATGTGATGGAGCGGCGAATGGCGCGTGGCGGATCGCGGATCGCGTTCTCCTCGAATTTCCTGTTCGTCATTTCGTATTCGCCATTCGCCCTCCCATGATCATTCTCGCGATCGATACCGCGCTCGACGCGTGCTCCGCGGCGCTGCTCGACACCACCTCCGGCAATACCATTGCGATCGAATCGCAGGCGATGCAGCGCGGCCACGCCGAGGCGCTGATGCCGCTGATCGCGCGGGTGATGAAAGAAAGCGGCATCGGCTTTGCCGGGCTGGACCGCATCGCCGTCACCACCGGTCCCGGCAGTTTCACCGGCCTGCGCGTCGGACTGTCGGCGGCGCGCGGCATTGCGCTCGCAGCTTCCAAGCCGATCGTCGGGCTGTCGACGCTCGCCGCCTACGCCGCGCCGGTCGTTGCCGAGAATGGCACATCCCCGATCTTGTCGGCGATCGACGCGCGGCACGATCACGTCTATTTCCAGCTGGTTGCAGGCGACGGCGGCCCGATCCTCAAACCGAAGGTCGCGCCGATCGCGGAGGTGTTCGAGGCTTCCCAATACGGCGCGCTGCATCTGGTCGGCAACGCCGCCAACATCCTCGCCGAGCGCTGGCCTGCCGACGGCCCGCCGCCGGTCAAGGTCGACAGGCAGCCCGCACCCGACATCATCTGGGTCGGCTGGGTCGGCGCCGCCGTGGATCCCGACACCGCACCGCCGCGGCCATTCTATCTGCGCGCGCCCGACGCGAAGCCGCCGAGGGATCGCTTGGTCATCAGCGCGCCGCCATCGACATGACCGGCTGGCTGTCGCGATGGTGGGGCGGCGGCACGCCCGCGGTCGAGCCCGCCTCCTTGCGCGATGCGGCGCGGCTCGCCCAATTGCACGGCGCGTCGTTTCATCGCGGCTGGGGCGAAGGCGAATTCGAGGCGATGCTGACCGAGCGCAACACGCTGGTGCACCGCCTGCGCCAGGGACGCACGGTGATCGGCTTTGCCGTCTCGCGCATGGCGGCGGACGAAGCGGAAATCCTGTCGATTGCGATCGATTCCAATCAGCGCGGGCGCGGCCTGTCGCGCGACCTGCTGTTGACCCATCTCGGCCATCTCGCCGGCCGCGGCATCCGCACCATCTTCCTCGAGGTGGAAGAGAACAATCAGCCGGCGCGACGACTCTATGAACGGGCCGGATTCGGCGTGATCGGCCGCCGCGAACGCTATTACAAGCAGCCCGGTGGGGAACATTTGAACGCGCTTCTGATGCGGCGCGACTTGTCGTAACATCGGCGCGATGGCAGAACACCTCCCGCTCTGCCACTCAGGTTTGAAGAATACGGCCCGAAACCCATGACCACGGTGAAAATCCCGCCTGCGCACAAAAATACCGGCATCGAGGCGCGCTGCGCCGCGACCGGCATGCGCATGACCGAACAGCGCCGCGTGATCGCGCGGGTGCTGGCGGAGGCGATGGATCATCCCGATGTCGAGGAACTCTACCGCCGCTGCGTGGCGGTCGACGACAAGATCTCGATCTCGACGGTCTATCGCACCGTCAAGCTGTTCGAGGATGCAGGGATCATCGAGCGCCACGATTTCCGCGAGGGCCGCGCACGCTACGAGCAGATGCCCGAGAGCCATCACGACCATCTGATCAATCTGCGCGACGGCAAGGTGATCGAGTTCACCTCCGAGGAGATCGAGAAGCTGCAGGCCGAGATCGCGCGCAAGCTCGGCTACAAGCTGGTCGATCACCGTCTCGAGCTCTATTGCGTGCCGCTCGACGACGACGGCAAGTCGTAAGCCGTAGCGTTTTGAAGCGAAGTGGGCACCGGTTCGCGTGAAGAAAACGCACCAACGGAACATGAGCTTCGAACTCGTCATCTTCGATTGCGACGGCGTGCTGGTCGACAGCGAGGTGATCTCCTGTCGCGCGCATGCGGACACGCTGACAAGGCACGGCTTTCCGATCACGCCCGATGGCGTGCTGAAGCGCTTCCTCGGCGTGTCCGACCGCGAGGCGCGGCGGATCGTCGAGAGCGAGATCGGACGCGCGCTGCCCGAGACCTTCGAGGCCGAGGTCAAGCACGCGACGCTCAGTCTCTATGCCGACGATCTCAACGCGATCGCGCATGTCAGCGAGGCGATATCAGCCCTGACCTTGCCGAAATGCGTGGCCTCCAGCGGCACGCCGGAAAAGATCCATCACGGCCTGACCTGCGCCGGGCTCTACGATCAGCTGGCGCCGCATATTTTCTCCGCCACCCAGGTCAAACGCGGCAAGCCGGCGCCCGATCTGTTCCTGTTCGCCGCAGACCGGATGGGCGCCAGCCCGGCGCGCTGTGTCGTGATCGAGGACAGCGTGGCCGGCGTCACCGGCGCCCGCGCTGCCGGGATGACCGTGCTCGGATTTCACGGCGGCAGCCACTGCACGGCGGAACATGAGGACATGCTGCGCCGGGCAGGTGCGGCCGTAACCTTCGCCGATATGCGCCAATTGCCCGATTTGATCGCCCAGACAGGGGCCAAACCCCAGTTGCGTGAGCATTCTTCTCCTTCCCCCTGAAAGGGGGAAGGTCGGGATGGGGGTCCAGCCGCGGGCGGCGCTGCGTGCAGAGAGAGCAAATCCCCACCCGCTTTGCTCTGGCGAGCAAAGCGACCTCCCCCTTTCAAGGGGAGGTTACTAAACCGTCCCCGGACCGCTGGATTTTCGCCCGTTTAAGCTATATTTCAGCAACGGCGCCCTGATGGCGCCGTTTCCATTTTCGTACTCAGGGTTCCATGACGCCGCCGCGCAAGCTGCACATCAAGTCCTATGGCTGCCAGATGAACGTCTACGATGCGCAGCGCATGGTGGACACGCTGGCCGGCGAGGGCTTTGTCGAGACCGCGAGCGCCGAAGACGCCGACCTCGTGATCCTCAACACCTGCCACATCCGCGAGAAGGCGTCGGAAAAGGTCTATTCCGAACTCGGGCGGCTGCGCGTCGCCAAGGACGAGGCTGCACGCCAGGGCCGCGAGATGAAGATCGCGGTCGCGGGCTGCGTCGCGCAGGCCGAAGGCGCCGAGATCATCCATCGCGCGCCGACCGTCGACATCGTGGTCGGGCCGCAGAGCTATCATCATCTGCCTGCGCTGCTGAAGCGCGCGAAGGAAAGCGGCCGCGCGCTCGAAACCGAATTCCCGGTCGAGGACAAGTTCGGCTTCCTGCCGCAGCCGAAGCCGGACGCGATCCGCGCCCGCGGCATCTCGGCTTTCGTCACGGTGCAGGAAGGTTGCGACAAGTTCTGCACCTTCTGCGTGGTGCCCTATACGCGCGGCGCGGAAGTCTCGCGACCGGTCGCCAGGATCATCGACGACGTCAAGCAGCTCGCCGACAACGGCGTGCGCGAATTCACGCTGATCGGACAGAACGTCAACGCCTATCACGGCGAAGGCCCCGACGGCCGGGTCTGGCCGCTCGGCAAATTGCTGCAGCACCTCGCCACCATTCCCGGCGTCATGCGGTTGCGCTATTCCACCAGCCATCCGCGCGACGTCGACGACAGCCTGATCGCAGCGCATCGCGATCTGCCTGAGCTGATGCCGTTCGTGCACCTGCCGGTGCAATCCGGGGCGGACCGGATCCTGGCCGCCATGAACCGCAAACATACCGCCGATGACTACCGGCGGGTCATCGACCGGTTCCGGGCGGCACGGCAAGACATTGCTTTTTCATCAGATTTCATCGTGGGCTTCCCCGGAGAGACCAGGGAAGAATTTTCCGCCACCCTCGCGCTTGTCATGCAAATCGGGTACGCTGCGGCGTATTCATTCAAGTATTCGCCGCGGCCAGGTACGCCGGCGGCGGAGATGCGGGAGACGGTGTCAGCGGCGGAGATGGACGAGCGCTTGGGGCGGCTTCAGGAATTGATCGACAGCCAGCAATCGGCCTTCAACCGTGCTGCGATCGGCACAACGGTCGATGTGCTGTTCGAACGCGCCGCGCGCAATCCGGGCCAGATCGTCGGCCGCACCGCCTATCTGCAGCCCGCCCATGTGATGGCGTCACCCGACATCATCGGCCAGGTCCGCTCCGTGAGGATCGACAGCCTCGAGCGCTACAGCCTGATCGGCGAGCTCGCAACGCAATCCGCACCCGGCCTCATTTCGCAGACCATTGGAGCCTGAAATCCTTGCCCAAAAGCGCATCGGATTCGTCTTCGCTCGCTCCCAGCCGCAAACCTGACCGCGACATGCAAATGCCACCTGAGACTCAGGTCGTCATCGATTTCGACGACAACCGCGCCGCATCCGCGCTGGTCGGCCCCTATGGACAAAATCTGGCGCTGATCGAGCGGCGGCTCGGCGTGGTGGTCGATTCCCGCGGCAACCATGTCACCATCGCGGGCTCCCGCGACGGCTGCGACGCGGCGCGGCGCGTGCTGGAGACACTCTACGCCCAGGCGGTCGCCGGACACGATCTCGACCAGGGTGAAGTCGAAGGCGCGATCCGCGCCGTGATCGCGCAGGGCTCGCTGTTCGAATTCGACAACAAGACCGCCAAGCCGACGTTTGAGACGATCAATCTGCGCAAGCGTCCGGTGCGCGCCCGCACCGCGGCGCAGGATTCCTACATCCGCGCGCTGAAGCGGCATGAGCTGGTGTTCGGTATCGGCCCGGCCGGCACCGGCAAGACCTGGCTCGCGGTCGCCCATGCGGCGCAATTGTTCGAGCGCAAGGAAGTCGATCGCATCATCCTGACGCGGCCCGCGGTCGAAGCCGGCGAGCGGCTCGGCTTCCTGCCCGGCGACCTCAAGGAGAAGGTCGATCCGTATCTGCGCCCGATCTACGATGCGCTGTACGATCTGATGGATGCCCGCGTCGTCGAGCGCGCGCTGCAGGGCAACGAGATCGAGATCGCGCCGCTCGCCTTCATGCGCGGCCGCACCCTGACCAACGCCGCCATCATCCTCGACGAGGCACAGAACACCACGACGATGCAGATGAAGATGTTCCTGACGCGTCTTGGCGAAAACAGCCGGATGATCGTCACCGGCGACCCGTCGCAGATCGACCTGCCGATTGGGCAGACCTCGGGGCTCGCGGAAGCCGTGAAGCTGCTCGACGGCGTCGAAGGCATCGCGCAGGTGCATTTCAAGGCCGAGGACGTCATCCGCCACGAATTGGTGGCGCGCATTGTGGCCGCCTATGAGGGATTGCCGCAAAAGCCGGCAAACACCAGATCTTGAGACCAATAGCTTCGGCCGCGAGCCCGCGCGATGCGGGTTCCGGCCATAACGCAGATTTTGAAACGAACGTGTCTGCCTTCCCTGCAACCGAGGTTCTCGTCACCGCCGAATGCTGGCAGGCCGAGCCCGATGCCGACGCGGTGATTCACCGCGCCATCGAGTCTGCCGCCGCAATCGCCGATGCCGATGTCGCGGATGCCGAGCTGGCGGTGATGCTGACCGACGACGCCGGAATCCGCACCCTGAACGCCAACTGGCGCAGCATCGACAAGCCGACCAACGTGCTGTCGTTTCCGGCGCTGCAGCCGGAAGGCGCCGGCGGCCAAGGCGATGCCCCGCGCATGCTCGGCGACATCGCGATCGCCTATCAGACGACGCGGCGGGAAGCCGACGAGGAACAGAAACCGTTCGACCATCATTTGAGCCATCTCGCGGTGCATGGCTTCCTGCATCTGATCGGTTACGACCACGAGAACGACGACGATGCCGAGAACATGGAGGCGCTCGAGCGCGAGATCCTCGCCTCCCTCGGCATTCCCGACCCCTATGCGGATCGGATCGCCTGACATGCCGGATTCCGACCCGACCCATGACAATCCGCGCAACGTGAGCAACCTGCCCGTCGTCGTCCACGAAGGCGAGGTGCAGCGCCCGGCGGCCGAAGGCTGGCTGGTGCGTGCGATCCGAACGCTGTTCGGCTGGAAGGCCGGCTCGGTGCGCGACGATCTGCAGGTGGTGCTCGACGCCTCGACGCCCGACGATGTCGGCTTCTCGGCGATCGAGCGCACCATGCTGCGCAACATCCTGTCGCTGAACGAGCGGCGGATCGCCGACGTCATGATCCATCGCGCCGACATCGTCGCGGTCAAGCGCGACATCCCGCTCGGCGAATTGATGAGCCTGTTCGAGAGCGCGGCGCATTCGCGGCTCGTGGTCTACAACGAAACCCTCGACGACCCCGAGGGCATGGTGCACATCCGCGACCTGCTCGCCTTCATGACGGCGAAAGCGCGCGTCACCGACGCGACCAAGACCAAGCGCAAGAAGCCGTTCCCGGCCGGGCTCGATCTGCGCAGCGTCGATCTCGCGCTGCCGCTGGCCGACGCCCACATCATCCGCAAGCTGCTCTACATCCCGCCGTCGATGCGCGCGATCGACCTGCTGGCGCAGATGCAGGCCTCGCGCATCCATCTCGCGCTGGTGGTCGACGAATATGGCGGCACCGACGGGCTGGTGTCGATCGAGGATATCGTCGAGCAGATCGTCGGCGAGATCGATGACGAGCACGATTCCGACGAGCCGCCGTCCATCGTCCGCCAGCCGGACAACTCCTTCATCGCCGACGCGCGCGCCAGCCTCGACGATGTCCGCTCGGTGATCGGCGAAGATTTCGTCACCGGCGAGGCCGGCGAGGAGGTCGAGACGCTGGGCGGCTATCTGGTGTCATTCGTCGGCCGCCTGCCGGTGCGTGGCGAGGTGATCTCGGGGCCCGGCAATTACGAGGTCGAGGTGCTCGATGCCGATCCGCGCCGGGTCAAGCGCGTGCGGATCACGACGCGCAAGGAACGGCCGGCGCCGCGCAAGGAGCGCGAGCGACGCCGCGAGCAGGCCCCGGATTCCGGCAACCCGCAGGCGAATGACAACCAGCCGCCGCCCGGCGAAGGAGCCGGTCCGCAGTGAGGCTCTCCGACAGGCTCCGATCGATCGGCCTCGCCGTCATCCTGACCTGGGGCTGGAGGCGCGTCGTGCTCGCGCTCGCAGCGGGCGCCTTGTCCTCGCTGGCGATGGCGCCGTTCAACGCCTGGCCGGTGCTGTTCCTGACGTTTTCGATCGCGGTCTGGCTGATCGATGGCAGCGCTGCCGGACGCTGGCGCGGCGTACCCGCCGCAGCGCTGTCCGGCTTCTGGTTCGGCCTCGGCTATTTCGTGCCGGGACTGTACTGGATCGGTTACGCCTTCTTCGTCGACGCAGACACCTTCGCCTGGCTGACGCCGTTCGCGGTGCTCGGCCTGCCCGCCTATCTTGCGCTGTTCACCGCCTTTGGCTTCGCGCTGGCAAGGCTGATCTGGCCGCGCGACGCCACGCGCGTGCTGGCGCTGGCGGTCAGCTTGACGATTTCGGAATGGCTGCGCGGCCATCTGCTCAGCGGCTTTCCGTGGAATGCGTTCGGCTACGCGCTGACCGAGCCCCTGGCGCTGGCGCAGAGCGCATCGCTGATCGGGCTATGGGGCATGACGTTCCTGGCCGTCGCGATCTTCGCAAGTCCCGCCGTCTTGATCGACGGTGCCTCGCGCGGCCGCAAGCCGTGGCGCGCGCCGGTGGCCGCGGTGCTGGTGCTCGCCGCGATGCTGGCGTTCGGTGCGGTCCGCCTCTCGCAACAGCCGACCAGTTTGGTCAGCGGCGTCAAGCTGCGCATCATGCAGCCCGATCTGCAGCAGGACGCCAAATTCAACTACTCCGCCAAGGCGGCGGTGATGCAGAAATATCTCACTCTGTCGGATCGTGCCTCCGGGCCGCACTCGACCGGCGTGAGCGACGCCACCATCCTGATCTGGCCGGAATCGGCGTTTCCATTCTTCCTGACCAAGGAAGCCGACGCGATGGCGCAGATTGCCGATCTGCTGCCGAAGGGAACCGTGCTGATCACAGGCTCGGTGCGCGCGCCCGATCTGCCGCCCGGCGTCCGCGTCACCCGCGCATATAATTCGATCTACGTCATCGACCATGACGGCAGCGTGCTTGCGGTCTACGACAAGCTGCACCTCGTCCCGTTCGGAGAGTATCTGCCGTTCCAGGACTGGATGGAGAAGCTCGGCTTCGTGCAGCTCACCAAGGTGCAGGGCGGCTTCATTCCCGGCACGATCCGCCGCACGCTCGATATTCCGAATGCACCGCGCGCGCTGCCCTTAATCTGCTACGAGGCGATCTTCCCCGGCAACGTCGTGAGCCGCGACGACCGTCCCGGCTGGATCATCAACGTCACCAATGACGGCTGGTTCGGAATCTCGACCGGCCCCTATCAGCATCTGCAGCAGGCCCGGCTGCGCTCGATCGAGGAAGGCCTGCCGATGGTGCGCGCCGCGAATACGGGCATCTCGGCCATCATCGACCCGCTGGGGCGGACCGTCGCCCAGCTCGGGCTCGGCATCGAAGGCGTGCTCGATGCCGGCCTGCCGGCGGCCATCGCGCCGACGATCTATGCGCGTGTCGGCAACATCCCGGCCGCAGTGATTGTGTTAGTTGCCCTCGCAATCGTCCTGCGGAAGCGTTTTGTCAGGCGAAAACCCTGACGGCGCGTATCGCCGATAGTCACACGAACCCGAAAAAGTGTCGAAATTTACCTCAGTGTGATTCCACCTGTTGACAGATCGACCGTGCACTTCGCATTGTACGGGTCCACGCGAAATCACAAGCCAAGTCAGCCCCTTTGCGCAAATTGTCCGCATTTCGTCCCGATCCTCCTTGCAGGATTTGACGGCACCGGCGCCTGAGGCATACTCCACGTCCAACTTGCCTCACCCCCCGGGCGCGCAATCCCTTAGGAGAGTTGGAAATGTCCACCAAAGCGCCCAATCCTGTTGACAAATATGTCGGCAGCCGCGTCCGCATGCGGCGCATCATGCTCGGCATGAGCCAGGAAAAACTGGGCGAGGCGTTAGGCCTGACGTTCCAGCAGGTGCAGAAATACGAGAAGGGCACCAACCGCGTCGGCGCCAGCCGGCTGCAGCAGATCTCCGAAATCCTGCAGGTGCCGGTCTCTTTCCTGTTCGACGGCGGCCCGAGCGGCGTCAAGACCGCCGACGGCTTCAGCGAGGGCTCCTCGCCGGCCTATGTGTCCGATTTTCTGGCAACCGCCGAAGGCCTGGCCCTGACCCGGGCGTTCACGCGGATAGCGGATGCCAAGCTCCGCCGCAGCATCGTCGAGCTGGTCGAGCAGATCGCGGCACGTGAGGCCGCCGAGCAGGCCTGATCCGGCCATATCCGTTTGAGAGATCGTCAAATCTGGAATATGTCATTCCGGCGCACGCTAGGGCGCGGCGAGTTCCGTTGAATCGTCGTCGCGCTTTAGCTCTTTGTTTGTGCATGATCTTTCCGGAAACCACTTCACGCTTTTCCGGATCATGGCTCGGCGCGTGCGCTGAATGACAACGCGAATTCACAGGCGACGACAGCAGCATGCCCAGCAATCCGTTCGAAGCAGCTGAGATCCTCGACGGCATTCGCCGCTGGGTCGAGATCGAATCGCCGACGGAGCGGCCGGACCAGGTCAACAGACTGGCCGACCTCGTCGCCTCTGAATATCGCGACCTGCCGGCCACCGTCGACCGCGTTGCCGGACGCGACGGCTGTGGCGATCACCTGGTCGCGCGCTCGTCCTGGGGGCAGGACGCGCCGGGCATTCTGGTGTTGAGCCATCTCGACACAGTTCATCCGATGGGATTCATCGAACGGTTACCATTCAAGATCGAAGGCGACAGCGCGTTCGGCCCGGGCATCTACGACATGAAAGGCGGCGCGTATCTTGCCTATCACGCGTTCCGGCAGGTCTGCGCCGATGACGCGCGCCCGCCGCTCGGCATCACCCAGCTCTACGTCTCTGACGAGGAGATCGGCAGCCCGACCTCGCGCGCGCTGATCGAGGCCGAAGGACGCAAGGCGAAATACGTGCTGGTGACCGAGCCGGCGCGCGACGGCGGTAAGATCGTCACCGGACGCAAGGGAGTCGCGCGCTTCGACGTGCATATCAAGGGCGCGCCGGCACACGCGGGCACGCGCCCCGAGGATGGCCGCAGCGCGATCCGGGAACTCGGCCATGTGATCCTGGCGCTGGAGGCGATGAACGATATTGCGCGCGGCGTCACCGTCAATGTCGGCGTGGTGCGCGGCGGCACCAAGCCGAACGTGATCGCCGAAGAGGCCTACGCCGAAGTCGACATGCGCGTGCCGTCCATGGCCGACGCCGACGAGCTGGTGCCGAAAATCCTCGGCATCACCTCGCGCACCGACGGCGTCAGCGTGAAGGTGACCGGGGAATTGAACCGTCCGCCCTACGAGAAGAGCAATGCCGGCGCCGCGCTCTACGAGCACGCCAGGGAGCTTGCCGGCGAACTCGGCTTCGAGCTGCTCGATGTATTCACCGGCGGCGGCTCCGACGGCAATTTCACCGCGCCGCATACCGCAACGCTCGACGGCCTCGGCGTCGACGGCAAGGGCGCGCACACCCATTACGAGCAGCTCTACATCTCGTCGATCGAGCCGCGCGCACGGCTGCTCTACCGGCTCTATCAGACGCTGCGATGACCCCTGCTCCGAACGACAGCGACGATCGCGATTCGTCCGACGATGGCGCGATGGCCCATTCGCGCGGCTCATTTTTCGGGCGGCGCAAGGGTCACAAACTGCGCGCGCACCAGGCCGATCTGATCGACACGCTGCTGCCGCATCTTTCGCTCGACATCTCGGCGCCCGCACCCGAGGCGCTGACCGAGCTATTCGATGATGGCATTGAAAACGTCAGGCTCGAAATCGGCTTCGGCGGCGGCGAGCATCTGATCGCGGAAGCTCAGGCTTTTCCGGCGACCGGCTTCATCGGCTGCGAGCCCTATGTCAACGGGATGGCCAAGATCCTGACCCAGATCGAGGCGCAAAATATCGCCAACATCCGTCTGTTCGCCGGCGACGCCGCCGAGCTGCTGGCTTGGGCGCCAGCCCGCTCGCTGGCGCGCGTCGATCTCATTCATCCCGATCCCTGGCCGAAGCGGCGGCACTGGAAGCGGCGCTTCGTGCAGGATGCAACGGTCGCGGCGATGAGCCGGTTGCTGCCGCCGGGCGGCGAATTCCGCTTCGTCAGCGACATCGACGATTACTGCGCGTGGACGCTCGCACATCTGATGCGCTCGCCCGACTTCGCCTGGCTCGCCGAGCGCGCGATCGACTGGCTCGAGCCGTGGCCGAACTACACCATGACGCGCTACGGCGCCAAGGCCGAGCGCGAAGGGCGCAAGGCGGCATATCTGCGATTTCGGCGCTTGGCCTAAATCGTCGTCATTGCGGGGCGTACGAAGCACGGACCCGAAAGCCATTGCGCCGCGTGCAAGCTGAAAAATGGATTCCGGGCTCTCGCTGCGCGAGCCCCGGAATGACGAACAGTTATCCCTGTCCCGCCATCCGCGCCTTCCTGACGTCGGTCGCTTCCCAAACCATGCGCTTGCCGCGCTCGCGACCGAGCAGCTCGATCGGATCGTGATTGTCGATGTGGCCGAACTGGCCCTTGTAGACGCTGTAACCGCACAATTCCTGCAAGCGGCGCGGAAAGCGCGCCGCGGTCTCGCGCGGAATGCCGAGTTGCAGATTCTCCTGCTGGCGCATCCAGCCCCAGCAATAGGCGCAGGAGAACGCAAAGCGCCTGGCATCGCTGGTGTTGGCGCCGCCGCCATGCCACAGCGCGCTGTCGAACAGCATCACACTGCCCGCCGGCATGGTCGCGGTGACCGCGTCGTAATGCTTGCCGTACTCCGGCGACGATTTGAACTTGTGGCTGCGCGGAATGATCCGCGTCGCGCCGTTGTCGTCGCGGAAATCGGACAGCGCCCAGATCGCATTGATCGTGATCGGAATGTGCGGCCGCGGCAGCGGGATCAACTGGGTGTCTTCGTGGATCGGCTGCGCTTCCTGGCCGGGACCGAGCACCAGCGAGCAGAACGACGACAACAGGCATTCCTTGTCCAGCACGCGTTCGACCACCGGCAGCACGTTGTCATGCAGCGGCACCTCCCAGAACAGTTCGTCATAGGTCAGGAGGTTGTTGATGCGCAGCGTCTTGAAGCCCTCGAACGAGGTCCGGGCGAGGCCAAGATTGTGCTCGCTCTCGATCCGCTCGACCGCCGCCTTCAATCCCTCGACCAGGTCCGGCGAGGCGGCGCGCTCGATCACGGTGTATCCGTCGTCGCGGATCCGCTCGGCGTGCGATTGGATGTCGGCGTCCGTCAGCATGGCAATCTCCCCGTTGGCGCTGTGTCGCGCCTTGCGCAAAGCATAGCGGGCCGATGCAATTTTTGGGAAGGGATTTTTGATGCTGCGGCCCAGCCTCGTCATTGCGAGCAAAGCGAAGCAATCCATCTGTCCGCTTGCGTGGAAGCATGGATTGCTTCGTCGCTTCGCTCCTCGCAATGACGAAGGGGAGAGCGTACCGCCAATGGTCGTGTGACGCTCGACTCAGCGCGACTTCCAGAAGTCCACGACGCGCTGCGCCGTTGACGGCATCAGGCGGACGAAATTCACCCGCGCACCTTCGATATCGGCCGGCGACGGCACGCGGTTCTGCCCGAGGCGCATCAGGATCAGGGCGCGCACGGTCGGCCATTCGAAACCGATCGTCTTGCTGGCGATCAGGATCGGATCGTAGCGATCGCCGGCGATCAGGCGATCGAGCGTCACAATCTTCACGCCGGTCATCGCCGCGAGCGCCGCCACGCATTCCTCGTATTTGAAGGCCTTTGCGAAGCCTGCCACCGCGGCCTCGTTCAATTCGCCGGCGCGGTGCAGGGCCAGGATCGCGCGCTGCGCGGCAGCGAAATCGCGGCCCTCGACCTGGGCGACGACGCCTTCGATCTCGTTCAGCGCCAGCTTGATCTCGGCCTGCCGTTCCGGCTTGGCGACGATCTGCAACCGGCGGCGGATCACGTCGATCGAACCGGCCAGCAGGCTCTTCAGATGCACGGGCGGAAGATCGTCACGGCGGCCGATCCGCAAGGTCAGCACGCCGTCCTGAGCGGCGCGACGCACCAGCGTGGTGAACGATGCGTCCGAGAACGCGGCGCCGGCATTGCCGGCCGCGCTTCGGATCACATCGCGATCGCCGCGACGGACGATGACGTCGGTCAGTGCGGTCGAGAGCCTGGATCGCTCACTCATCGCCAGCAGATGGCCCTGGCCCTTGGCATTGGCGATCTCGACCAGCACCCGATCGTCGAGGACGGGCGAGCGGCGCAGCACCGGGCCAGCGATCGCGACCTCGTCCTCGTGGGCGAGTTGCCCGACCAGACACCGCGGCGCGTTGGCGAGCGGCGCGAGCCGTTCGGCGAGATCGATGCGCGCCGCAAGCTCGGCATGCGGCACCAGACTGGTCAGCACCCCGTCGAACAGGTCGATATGGTCGGGGCGAAAGCTCGCCGCACCCTGCAGGAACAGATCGCCGAGCCGCCGCGCGGCCTCGGCGCGGCGCCTGGGGTCGCCGCGGCGAACGATGTCGTCGAGTTCCGGGATCAGCGCGGGGGCTGTCGTCATGAGCCTTGTCCAACCGGCGACTTCTGCCGATTTTCGGCAATCTATGGCCCGGTTCGTAAACGGAGGGTTAGGCCAAACCTGCACCCTCCAGGCCGCAAAATCGCCCTCCGCCCAGGCCGGAGGCCTTGCCGGGCCCCGGCAAAAGGGCTATATCGGGCGCAACTTATGGTATCTCATACGATCGCGTAGGAGAGTGGGCCCCCCGGGACCCGCTCTTTTTTATTACCTGACGGGACCCGGCGAGGCCGGATCCGGCTTAGGTAGCGTTAGCGGCCCCTTAAGGCCACCTGAACAACACAACAGACCTCAGACAGCCGTTAGACCCTAGACAGCCTTTGACACTGGACATGACCGATCCGACCGCCACGCCCGTGGACACCGAACTGCTCGCCGAGCCGCGGCTCGTCGTCGAGCCCGGGGTCGCGGCCCGCGTCGCGGCGGTCGCGGTCCCGGTGTTGCAGGGCATGGGCTATCGCCTAGTGCGCATCAAGGTTTCCGGCGACGCCGGTTGCACCGTGCAGATCATGGCCGAGCGCCCCGACGGCTCGATGCAGCTCGAGGATTGCGAGGCGATTTCGCGTGCGTTGTCGCCGGTGCTCGATGTTGCCGATCCGATCGAGCGCGCCTACCGGCTGGAAATCTCCTCGCCCGGCATCGACCGGCCGCTGGTGCGCCGCTCCGACTTCGAGCGCTACACCGGACATCTCGTGAAGATCGAGATGGCGGTGCCGCATCAGGGCCGCAAGCGATTTCGCGGCCTGCTCGCCGGCGTAGAAGGCAATGCGGTCCGCGTCAGGCGCGACGACCCGCGCCCGACCGAGGACGCCGAGGTCGTCCTTGTCATGGAGGACATCTCGGACGCGCGGCTGGTGCTGACCGACGAGCTGATCGAGGAATCGATGCGCCGCGGCAAGGCCGCCGAGCGCGAGCTGCGCCGCGAGCTCGGCCTCGCGCCGCCGCAGCCGGCCCACGCCAAGAAGAGCGATCCGGCGAAGAGCCAGAAGCCGAAACCCAAGCCTGGTGACAAGCCTGCTCATAAGCCCGGCAAGAAGCCGGCCCCGACCAACACCAAAAAGCACCGCCTGGCCGCCGAGCGCGCGCGCCGTGGCGAGATCGATCCATTCGAAGGAGACTAAGCCATGGCAGTCAGCGCCAACAAACTCGAACTGCTGCAGATCGCAGACGCAGTTGCGCGCGAAAAGTCGATCGACCGCTCCATCGTGATCGCGGCGATGGAAGACGCCATCGCCAAGGCCGCCCGCGCCCGCTACGGCAGCGAGACCGACGTCCATGCCGAGATCGACGCCAAGAAGGGCGAGCTGCGGCTGACCCGCCACATGCTGGTGGTCGATGTCGTCGAGAACTCGTCGAACCAGATTTCGCTGCAGGATGCGCAGCGCGCCAATCCGGGCGCCCAGGTCGGCGACACCATCGCCGACACGCTGCCGCCGCTGGAATATGGCCGCATCGCCGCGCAGTCCGCCAAGCAGGTGATCGTGCAGAAGGTGCGCGAGGCCGAGCGAGACCGGCAGTACCAGGAATTCAAGGACCGCATCGGCGACATCGTCAACGGCATCGTCAAGCGCGTCGAATATGGCAGCGTGATCGTCGACCTCGGCCGCGGCGAAGCGATCGTGCGCCGCGACGAGATGCTGCCGCGCGAGGTGTTCCGCAACGGCGACCGCGTCCGCGCCTACATTTTCGACGTCCGCCGCGAGACCCGCGGCCCGCAGATCTTCCTGTCGCGCACCCATCCGCAGTTCATGGCGAAGCTGTTCGCGCAGGAAGTGCCCGAAATCTACGACGGCATCGTCGAGATCAAGGCGGTCGCCCGCGATCCCGGCTCGCGCGCCAAGATCGGCGTGATCTCGCGCGATTCCTCGGTCGACCCGGTCGGCGCCTGCGTCGGCATGCGCGGCTCGCGCGTGCAGGCCGTGGTGAACGAGCTGCAGGGCGAGAAGATCGACATCATCCCGTGGTCGCCCGACATCGCGACCTTCGTCGTCAACGCGCTTGCGCCGGCTGAAGTCGCCAAGGTCGTGATCGACGAGGACCGCGAACGCATCGAGGTCGTGGTTCCCGACACCAACAACCAGCTGTCGCTGGCGATCGGCCGCCGCGGCCAGAATGTCCGCCTCGCCTCGCAACTGACCGGCTGGGACATCGACATCCTGACCGAGCAGGAAGAGTCGGAGCGCCGCCAGGCCGACTTCGAGAACTCGACCCGCGTATTCATGGAAGCGCTCAATGTCGACGAGGTGGTCGGCCAGCTGCTCGCCTCCGAAGGCTTCACCTCGGTCGAGGAGCTCGCGCTGGTCGACGTCAAGGAGCTCGCCGGCATCGAAGGTTTCGACGAGGAGACCGCCACCGAGCTGCAGACCCGCGCCCGCGAATATCTCGAGCAGCTCGAGGCTGAGCTCGAGGCCAAGCGCAAGGAACTCGGCGTCGAGGACGCCATGAAGGACGTGCCTGGCATCACCGGCAAGATGCTGGTGAAGCTCGGCGAGAACGATGTGAAGACCGTCGAGGATCTGGCCGGCTGCGCCACCGATGATCTGGTCGGCTGGACCGAGCGCAAGGAAGGCGGCGAGCCGACCAAGCATGCCGGGTTCCTCGATGGCATCGAGATCACGCGCGACGAGGCCGAGGCCATGATCATGCAGGCCCGCCTGAAGGCCGGCTGGATCACCGAAGCCGACCTCGCCAAGCCTGCCGAGGAGGCCGAGGCCGCCGAAGCAGAAGCGGCGTCGTAGCGCGTGTTCCGCAAAGGTGGATACCGGCTTTGCGATAAGAACTCGCGCAGATTTATGATGGAGATGCCCTACGGATGCTCGCTCAGGCTGACCCCGATCTCGACGATGGGCCGCGGACGCAGAAGTCCGCGACCACGCGGATGTGCGCGGTCAGCCGCGAGGTGCGTCCGATCGACGAGTTGATCCGGTTCGTCGTCGCACCCACGGGCGAAGTGATCCCGGACCTCAAGCGCAAGCTGCCGGGCCGCGGATTATGGGTCTCCGCATCGCGGCGCAGCGTTGCGGAAGCGGTCCGCCGTCACCAATTTAGCAAGGGATTCAAGCGCGATGTCCGCGTCGCGCCGACCCTCCCCGCCGACACCGACGCTCTCCTGGTCCGCAGCGTCACCGAGGCCCTGGCGATGGCCGCCAAGGGCGGTCAGGTCGTGGCAGGCTTCGGCAAGGTCGAGGACGCACTCAACCGGAACGAAACTGCAGCCCTGATCCACGCTTCCGACGGCGCAGCGGACGGAATCCGCAAATTGGACGCGATCGTCCGGCAAAGGGGCGAAAAACGTGGTGAATCGCCGGTAATCGCCGTCGTCAATGTTTTGACGTCGGAAGAATTGGATTTGGCACTTGGGCGGTCAAATGTGATACATGCTGCGCTGCTCGCGGGCCCGGCGAGCAAGACGTTCCTGTCGCGCTGCCAGATGCTGGTCCGATACCGGATGGCCGACGACGACAAGACCGCCGAAGCGGCCAGAAATTCCAGAGCCTGATCCAGGAAGGCGGATGCCGTCTTTCCGACCGGATCATGCTCAGCAAACGACGACACGTTGAAGGATTTGTGCGGTAAACGCACAGCGAAACGAGATTAGGACTGCTGAATGGTTGATACCAAGACCCCTGGCGACAAGACTTTGAGTGTCCCGAGCAAGACGTTGTCGCTGAAGCCGCGCGTCGAGACGGGCACCGTGCGCCAGAGCTTCAGCCACGGCCGGACCAAGCAGGTCGTGGTCGAGAAGCGCGGCAAGCGTCGCGTCGGTGGCGAAGGTCCCGGCGAGGCGCATGCGCCGGAGCCCGTGGTTGCAAAGCCGGCGGCGCCCGCCCCGAGGCCGCCGCAGGGCCGCCCCTCGGGCCCGCCTCCCGGCCAGCAACAGCGCAACACCCGCTCCGGCGTGGTGCTGCCGACCTTGACCGAAGACGAGCGTTCCGCGCGCGCCAGCGCGCTGGCCGACGCCCGTCAGCGCGACATCGAGGAACGCCGCCAGGCCGAAGAGGAAGCCAAGCGCCGTGCCGCCCGCGAGGCTGCCGAGAAGATCGAGCGCGAGGCCGCCGAGGCCCGCCGCAAGGCGGAAGAGGAGCGTCACCGCCACGAGGAAGAGGCCAAGCGCAAGGCCGAGGTCGAGGCCAAGCGCCGCTTCGGCGAGGGCGAAGCCAAGCCGGGCGCGACGCCTGGCGCTGCACCGGCCAAGCCGGCCACAGCCGCACCCGCGTCTGCTCCGGCCGCCCGCGCGCCCGCAGGCCGCCCGGCGACCACGACAACCGCGCGCACGCCGGCCTCTGCGCCGGCGAAACCGCCGGCCGTTGCCGCCGAAGCCGACGAGGACGAAGGTCCGCGTCTGGTGCGCCGCCCCGGCGGCATCGTGCGTCCCGCCGCCGCACCGAAGACCACCCACAAGCCCGGCCCGCAGAAGCAGCGCGGCCGCCTGACCGTGACCACCGCGCTCAACGTCGACGAAGTGCGCGAGCGTTCGATCGCCTCGTTCCGCCGTCGCACCCAGCGCCTGAAGGGACATGCGTCGAACGAGCAGAAGGAAAAGCTGGTCCGCGAAGTCATCATTCCGGAAGCGATCACGATCCAGGAACTCGCGAACCGTATGTCGGAGCGCGCGGTCGATGTCATCCGCATGCTGATGAAGCAGGGCGCGATGCACAAGATCACCGACGTGATCGACGCCGACACCGCGCAACTGATCGCCGAAGAGCTCGGCCACAGCGTCAAGCGCGTCGCCGCCTCCGACGTCGAGGAAGGCCTGTTCGACGTTGTCGACGATTCCACCGACACCGAGCCGCGTTCGCCCGTGGTCACGGTCATGGGTCACGTCGACCACGGCAAGACCTCGCTGCTCGACGCGCTGCGCCACGCCAATGTGGTGTCGGGCGAAGCCGGCGGTATCACCCAGCATATCGGCGCCTACCAGGTGCTGTCGCCCGAGAGCGGCACCAAGATCACCTTCATCGACACGCCCGGCCACGCCGCGTTCACCGCGATGCGCGCCCGCGGCGCCAAGGTCACCGACATCGTCGTGCTGGTGGTCGCCGCCGATGACGGCGTGATGCCGCAGACGATCGAGGCGATCAACCACGCCAAGGCGGCCAAGGTGCCGATGATCGTGGCGATCAACAAGATCGACAAGCCCGATGCGCGGCCCGAGCGCGTCCGCACCGAGTTGCTGCAGCACGAGGTGCAGGTCGAATCGCTCGGCGGCGACGTCGTCGACGTCGAGGTTTCCGCAAAGAACAAGACCAATCTCGACCGGCTGCTCGAGATGATCGCGCTGCAGGCCGAAATCCTCGACCTGAAGACCAATTCGCAGCGTCCGGCGGAAGGCACGGTGATCGAAGCCAAGCTCGATCGCGGCCGCGGTCCGGTCGCGACCGTGCTGGTCCAGCGCGGCACGCTGCGGATCGGCGACATCATCGTGGCCGGCGCCGAGATGGGCCGCGTCCGCGCCCTGATCTCCGACCAGGGCGAGAATCTCGATGAGGCCGGCCCGTCCGTGCCGGTCGAGGTGCTCGGCTTCAACGGCCCACCGGAAGCCGGCGACCGTCTCGCCGTCGTCGAGAACGAAGCCCGCGCCCGTCAGGTCACGAGCTACCGCGCGCACCAGAAGCGCGAGAACGCGGCTGCCTCGATCTCCGGCATGCGCGGCTCGCTCGAGCAGATGATGTCGCAGCTCAAGACCGCGGGCCGCAAGGAGTTCCCGCTGATCGTCAAGGCCGACGTGCAGGGCTCGCTGGAAGCGATCCTGGGCTCGCTCGAGAAGCTCGGCACCGACGAGGTCGCCGCCCGCATCCTGCATGCCGGCGTCGGCGGCATCTCGGAGTCCGACGTCACGCTGGCGGAAGGCTTCAACGCCGCGATCATCGGCTTCTCGGTTCGCGCCAACAAGGAAGCGGCGGCCGCAGCCAAGCGCAACGGCATCGAGATCCGCTACTACAACATCATCTACGACCTCGTGGACGACATCAAAAAGGCGATGTCCGGCCTGCTCGCCCCCACGCTGCGCGAAACCATGCTGGGCAACGCGCAGATCCTGGAAGTGTTCAACATTTCCAAGGTCGGCAAGGTCGCGGGTTGCCGCGTCACCGACGGCACCGTCGAACGCGGCGCCAATGTTCGCCTGATCCGCGACAACGTCGTGGTGCACGAAGGCAAGCTGTCGACGCTGAAGCGCTTCAAGGATGAAGTGAAGGAAGTGGTCGCCGGCCAGGAGTGCGGCATGGCATTCGAGAACTACGGCGACATGCGCGTCGGCGACGTGATCGAATGTTACCGCATCGAGACGATCCAGCGCTCTCTGTAAGTCCAAATCTTACGAAGAGCAGATCTTACTAGGTGTTGGGTCCATTTAACTGAAAATGCGACGACGTGGCCGGACTTCAGTCCGGCCACCCGCGCATCGTCCGATTGAAAGCAAAGCTAGGACATTGATGCCCGCGGCCACGGCCGGCGGGCGCGACGGTTTTGGAAAAAGGTCATGCCCCGTCAAAAGAAGAGTTCCAGCCCCGGCGGATCGCAACGTCAGCTGCGCGTCGGCGAAACGGTTCGCCATGCAGTTGCCGAGATTCTGTCACAGGGTGAGGTTCACGATCCCGATCTGGAAGGCCACATCATCACCGTTCCCGAGGTGCGTATGTCGCCGGACCTGAAGCTCGCCACGATCTACGTGATGCCGCTCGGCGGCCGCGACACCGACACGGTGATATCTGCGCTCGAGCGCAACAAGAAGTTCCTTCGCGGCGAGATCGCGCATCGCGTCAACCTGAAATTTGCACCCGACATTCGCTTCCGCGTCGATGAGCGGTTCGACGAGGCGGAGCGCATCGAGAAACTACTGCGGACACCTGCGGTGCAGCGAGACCTTGCACCCGATTCGGACGACGAGGAATGACTGTGATGACGACCAACAGCGTGATCGACGCGAAGGATGCCGACGCGCGCGACGCTGAGCGGGACGCCTTTGCCGGGCCGCGCACCGACGATGCGCGCCGCACCAACAACGACCCGCGCCAGAAGCACGGCAAGCAAAACCAGCAGCCGCGCCGCGACAAGCGCGACGTCCACGGCTGGGTGGTGCTCGACAAGCCGATCGGAATGACCTCGACGCAGGCCGTCGCCGTGCTCAAGCGCCTGTTCCAGGCCAAGCGCGCCGGCCATGCCGGCACCCTCGACCCGCTCGCCTCCGGCGGGCTGCCGATCGCGCTCGGCGAGGCCACCAAGACGGTGCCGTTCGTGATGGACGGCCGCAAGCGCTACCGCTTCACGGTCAGCTGGGGCGAGGAACGCGACACCGACGACACCGAGGGACGGCCGGTCCGGACCAGCGAGAGCCGGCCGACCGCCGATTCGATCCGCGAGCTGCTGCCGCGTTTCACTGGGGTGATCGAGCAGATCCCGCCGCAATATTCGGCCATCAAGGTGCAGGGCGAGCGCGCCTATGACCTAGCGCGCGACGGGGAGACTGTGGAACTGAAGCCCCGCCCAGTCGAGATTCACGAATTAACCCTTGTAGAACATGGAGATAACGGACAATCCGTGTTCGAGGCCGAGTGCGGCAAGGGAACCTATGTCCGGGCCCTGGCCCGCGATATGGGCCGAATTCTGGGCTGTTTCGGCCATATCTGCGCCCTGCGGCGGACCCTTGTCGGTCCGTTTACCGAACGGGACATGATTCCGCTGGAACAGTTGGAGGCTTTATGCAATAGAGCCGCGTCTGGCGAGGGCAGCCTCGCCGACGCGCTTTTGCCCGTTGAGACCGCGCTGGACGACATCCCGGCACTGGCCGTCACACGGGCTGATGCGGCAAGGCTCCACAGGGGCCAGGCCGTTTTGTTGCGCGGACGGGATGCGCCCAATACTAGCGGCACAGTCTATGTCACGGTGGCAGGCCGGCTTCTCGCGCTTGCTGAAATTGGCAATGGCGAACTCATCCCCAAGCGCGTGTTCAACCTGAACGGACTGACTGCCGGTCCGGCTCGCAACAATGAAAGTAACTGACGATGTCGATTACCGCAGAACGCAAAGCGGAAGTCATCAAGACGAATGCCACCAAAGCCGGCGACACCGGCTCGCCCGAGGTCCAGGTCGCGATCCTGTCGGAACGCATCAACAACCTCACCGAGCACTTCAAGAGCCATGTGAAGGACAACCATTCACGCCGCGGCCTCCTGAAGCTCGTGTCGACGCGTCGCTCCCTGCTTGACTACATCAAGCGCAAGGACGAGGCGCGCTACAAGGCGCTGCTTGAGAAGCACAACATCCGTCGTTGATTTGAGAAGCACGCGCGCGAGGTTCGCGCGCGTTTTCGCATGGTCGTCCGTGAACTCGGGCTTTCGAATTGTCGAAAGATGATCATGCGCAACAGCATGGCAATCGCACCATGCACACTAGCGTCCAGCAGCAATCCGGCCGCTGGACCGGGCAAGATGCCCAGATGACCGAAAGGATGGACGCCATCCGAAATCCAGGGACCATGGCAGGATCGCCGGATGCTGGTCGCGACAAGCGCATCAGTATCTCGCCGTCTTGGCATGGTCTTTGTGTTTCAGGGCGCCGTGCTTTCGTGAAACCATGAAAGAAACCGAAATGTTCAATTCGCATTCCGTCGAGATCGACTGGGGTGGCCGTCCCCTCAAACTGGAAACCGGCAAGATTGCCCGCCAGGCCGACGGCGCCGTGATGGCGACCTACGGCGAGACCGTGGTGCTCGCCACCGTCGTCGCCGCGAAGGCGCCGCGCGAAGGCGTCGACTTCCTGCCGCTCACGGTCGACTACCAGGAGAAGACCTACGCCGCGGGCCGCATTCCCGGCGGCTATTTCAAGCGCGAGGGCCGTCCGACCGAGAAGGAGACGCTGGTCTCCCGCCTGATCGACCGCCCGATCCGCCCGCTGTTCGTCGACGGCTGGCGCAACGAGACCCAGGTGATCGTCACCGTGCTGTCGCACGACATGGAGAACGATCCGGACATCGTCTCGCTGGTCGCCGCCTCCGCCGCCCTGACGCTGTCGGGCGCGCCGTTCAAGGGCCCGATCGGCGCCGCGCGCGTCGGCTTCGCCAATGACGAGTTCATCCTCAACCCGACGCTCGACGAGATGGCCGAAACTCAGCTCGACCTCGTCGTCGCCGGCACCGCCGACGCCGTGCTGATGGTCGAATCGGAAGCCAAGGAGCTCAACGAAGACGTGATGCTCGGCGCGGTCATGTTCGGCCACCGCCACTTCCAGCCCGTCATCAACGCGATCATCGAGCTCGCCGAGAAGGCCGCCAAGGAGCCGCGCGAAGTCACCACGATCGACAATTCGGAGATCGAAAAGGAGATGCTCGGCATCGCCGAGCAGGACCTGCGCAAGGCCTACGCGATCCCGGTCAAGCAGGAACGCTATGCCGCGGTCGGCGCCGTCAAGGAGAAGGTGCTGGCGCATTTCTTCCCGGAGGGCCAGGAACCGAAATACGACAAGCTCCGCGTCGCCGCGGTGTTCAAGGAGCTGGAAGCCAAGATCGTTCGCTGGAACATCCTCGACACCGGCAAGCGCATCGACGGCCGCGACGTCAAGACCGTGCGCAACATCATCGCCGAAGCCGGCGTGCTGCCGCGCGCCCACGGCTCGGCGCTGTTCACCCGCGGTGAGACCCAGGCGATGGTGGTGACCACGCTCGGCACCGGCGAGGACGAGCAGTACATCGACGCGCTGTCGGGGACGTACAAGGAAACCTTCCTGCTGCACTACAACTTCCCGCCCTACTCGGTCGGCGAGACCGGCCGCCTCGGCGGCACCAAGCGCCGTGAGATCGGCCACGGCAAGCTCGCCTGGCGCGCGATCCACCCGGTGCTGCCGCCGCATCACGAGTTCCCGTACACGATCCGCGTGGTCTCCGAGATCACCGAGTCGAACGGCTCGTCCTCGATGGCTTCGGTCTGCGGCGCTTCGCTCTCGCTGATGGACGCCGGCGTGCCGCTGAAGCGGCCGACCGCCGGCATCGCCATGGGCCTGATCCTCGAAGGACAGCGCTTCGCGGTGCTGTCCGACATCCTCGGCGACGAGGATCATCTCGGCGACATGGACTTCAAGGTCGCCGGCACCGACCAGGGCATCACCTCGCTCCAGATGGACATCAAGATCGAGGGCATCACCGAGGAGATCATGAAGGTGGCGCTCGGCCAGGCCAAGGAAGGACGCATCCACATCCTGGGTGAGATGTCCAAGGCCCTGACCGCAGCGCGCGCCGAACTCGGCGAATACGCACCGCGCATCGAGACCTTCAAGATCGCCACCGACAAGATCCGTGAAGTGATCGGCACCGGCGGCAAGGTGATCCGCGAGATCGTCGAGAAGACCGGCGCCAAGGTCAACATCGAGGACGACGGCACCGTGAAGGTCGCCTCCAACGACGGCGAGGCGATGAAGGCTGCGATCAAGTGGATCAAGTCGATCGCCTCCGATCCGGAGGTCGGCCAGATCTACGAGGGCACCGTCGTCAAGGTGATGGAGTTCGGGGCCTTCGTGAACTTCTTCGGCGCCAAGGACGGCCTCGTCCACATCAGCCAGCTCGCGGCCAACCGCGTGCAGAAGACCTCCGACGTCGTCAAGGAAGGCGACAAGGTCAAGGTCAAGCTGCTCGGCTTCGACGATCGCGGCAAGACCCGCCTCTCGATGAAGGCGGTCGACCAGGAGACCGGCGAGGACCTCGAGGCCAAGCAGAAGGCCGACGCTCCGGCGCCGCGCGAAGCTGCCGGCGAGTAAGCGTGCTCGAAGCGAAACAACGAAGGGCGGCCGAGAGGCCGCCCTTTTTGTTTGGGCTGGCACACGCGGCGCATGAACCGGATGACGAAAACTCGCCGGCTGCATCATCATCCTGTAGGTTGAGCGCACCACAGACGCCGCGCTTCCACGCGAGACGCATCGCAGTCCGAGAGATCGACAATGACGCCACTGGTGATCCGCATCGCCCGGCCGGACGAGTATGACGAGATCGCCCTGGTCTGGATGGAGAGCTGGGTCACGACTGGTCTCGCCGAGGCCAATGACGCCCTGCTCTCCAATCTGCGCGAGCGTGTGCGCCACGAGATCGCGCAAGGCTGGAGTCTGTTCGTCGCTGACGACAACGGTACGCTCGCCGGCATGTTGGCGCTGCACATATCCGACCATTACCTCGATCAGCTCTTCGTCGCCCCCAGCTATCAGGGCAGGAGCGTCGGGCGCCATTTGCTTGCCTTCACACGCGAGCAGATGCCCGACGAGGTCTGGCTGAAATGCGCGAGCGGAAACGAAAAGGCCTGGCGCTGGTACGAATGTGAAGGCTTCTTGTATGAAGCGGAGAAGATCAACCCGCTGAACGGGTTGATGATGAAGTATTAACGGTGGAAGAGGGCTTGCGGCTGATCTGCCCCAGATCATTGAGTTGGCCAGCATATCGATTTGAGGCCGGAGCGCTCGTCCAGCCGTCGTATGTTGCCAATTGGAGCCGGACGCGCGATGAACGGGCCCGTTCGTCCACGTCGCAGAAAGGCTGAAGCACCATGATCAAGCTGTACTGGTCGCCACGCTCGCGCTCGTTCTCCGCGATCTGGTTGCTCGAAGAATCCGGCCTGCCCTACGAGCGGGTGCTGACCGACATCAGCACCGGCGCGCAGAAGTCACCGGAGTTCCTCAAGATCAACCCGATGGGCAAGGTGCCGGCGTTGACCGACGGCGATGCGCAGCTCGCCGAGGCTGCGGCGATTTGCGCTTATATCGCCGACCGCTATCCCGAAACGAAGCTTGCGCCGGCCGTGACCGATCCGAAGCGCGCACGCTATCTGCAATGGCTGTTCTTCTCGCCGGGCTGCATCGAGCCGGCCCTGATCCAGCTCTTCACCAAGCTCGAAGTGCCGACCAGCACCGCCGCTTGGGGCAGCGCGGCGCAGGTGTTCGACGTGCTCGACGCCGAGCTGCAGAAGGGGCCATGGATCCTCGGTGAGCAGTTCTCCGCCGCCGACATCGCGATCGGCGCGGGGCTGAACTTTGCGGTACGCATCTTCAAGATGGTGCCGCCGCGGCCGTCATTCGAGGCCTATATCGACCGCTGCGTGGCGCGGCCCGCCTTCCAGCGGGCAGAGAAGATCGCGGCCGGGTGAGGCTCGCGTAGCCGGATGACAGCAGTAGCTTCCCGAACCGCCTAACCCGGCACGACGCGCGGATCGACGTCCTGCGTGTAATCGACGCCGTCGATGCCGAAGCCGAACAGGCGCAGGAACTGGCTCTTGTATTCGCCGAGATCCGCCAGCTCGCCGAGCGTCTCGGTGGTGAGCAGCGGCCAGCGCCGCGACACCTCCGTCTGCACTTCGGGCGAAAGCTCCCAATCGTCGACCCGGATGCGTTGCGTATCGTCGAGCGCGACGCCCTTGCCGAGCTTCGTCCGGAACAGGCGGTCGATCTGCTCGATGCAGCCCTCATGCAGCCCGAGCTGCTTCATGACCTTGAACAGCACTGTGCCATAGAGCGGCACCACCGGAATGGCCGAGCTCGCCTGGGTGACCACGGCCTTCAGCGCGACGACGCGGGCGGCGTCCGCGCCGAGCCGGCCCCGGATCGCTTCCGCCTTGCGGTCGAGATCGACCTTGGCGCGGCCGAGCGTGCCGTTCCAGTAGATCGGCCAGGTCAGCTCGCTGCCGATATAGGTGTAGTTGAGTGTCCGGAAGCCCGGCGCCAGTACGCCGGCGTCAGCCAGCTGGTCGATCCAGCGTTTCCAGTCGTCACCACCCATCACCGCGACCGTGGCCGCGGTCTGCTCCTCGTTCGCGGGCTCGAGCGTGGTCTGGAACACCTCGCCGGTCTCGGTGTCGAGCGTCTTGATCTCGACCGGAGCGCCGAGCGGCTTGATCACCGAGCGATAGGTCTTGCCGGTGTCCGGATCGGTGCGGACCGGAGCTGCCATGCTGTAGACCAACAGGTCGAGCTGACCGAATTTTTCGCGCACGCGCCCGATGAAGTCCTTCTTCATCTCGTCGGAGAAGGCGTCGCCCTCCAGCGTGAGCGGCGAGCGTCCGATCTTCTGGGCCTCGATCTCGAAGGCGCGGTTGTTGTACCAGCCGGCGCTGGCGCTTCTCTTTTCCGATGGCTCGCGCTCCAGCGACACGCCGATCGTATCGGCGCCGCCGGCGAAGGTGGCAACGATGCGGCTCGCGAGACCATAGCCCGTCGAGCAGCCCAGCACGGCAACCCGTTTCGGGCAGTCCGCGACCGGACCCTGCTTGAGCACATACGCGATCTGTTCGCGGACATTCGTGGCGCAGCCGACGGGATGTGCCGTCGTGCAGATGAAGCCTCGCACGCGCGGTTCAATAATCATTCCCACCCCATTCCGGATCGTTGCAATATCCCCATTGGCCGCCTGCGGATCTCCCTCAGCAAGCGAGGAGAGTCGAAATCAGGCATCAAGCCGCCTGAACACCAGCGTGGCGTTGGTGCCGCCGAAGCCGAATGAATTCGACAGCACGGTCGTGAGCTTGGCGTTGTCGATGCGCTTGCGCACGATCGGCATGTCGGCGAACACCGGATCGAGCTCGGTGATGTGCGCGCTTTCGCAGACGAAGCCGTTGTTCAGCATCAGCAGCGAGTAGATCGCTTCCTGCACGCCGGTGGCGCCGAGCGAGTGGCCGGTCAACGCCTTGGTCGCCGAGATCGGCGGGCACTTGTCGCCGGTGCCGAACACCTTGCGAATCGCCTCGATCTCCGGCGGATCGCCGGCCGGCGTCGAGGTGGCGTGCGGATTGATGTAATCGACCGGCGTGTTCACCGTCGACATCGCCATGCGCATGCAGCGCTCGGCGCCCTCACCCGACGGCGCCACCATGTCGTAACCGTCCGAGGTCGCGCCGTAGCCGACCACCTCGCCATAAATCCTGGCGCCGCGCGCCTTGGCATGCTCGAGCTCTTCGAGCACCACGACACCCGCGCCGCCGGCGATCACGAAACCGTCGCGGCTGATGTCGTAGGGACGCGAGGCGGTCGCCGGCGTGTCGTTATACTTCGACGACATGGCGCCCATGGCGTCGAACAGCACCGACAGCGTCCAGTCGAGTTCCTCGCAGCCGCCGGCGAAGATGATGTCCTGCTTGCCGATCTGGATCGTCTCATAGGCATTGCCGATGCAATGGTTCGACGTCGCGCAGGCCGACGAGATCGAATAGTTCACGCCCTTGATCTTGAACCAGGTCGCGAGCGTCGCCGACGCAGTCGAGGACATGCCCTTCGGCACCGCGAACGGGCCGACGCGCTTCGGGCCCTTGGCGCGGGCGATGTCGGCGGCCTCCACCAGCGTGCGCGTCGACGGTCCGCCGGATCCCATGATAATGCCGGTGCGGATGTTGGAGACCTCGTTCTCCTCGAGACCGGAGTCGCGGATCGCCTGCTCCATGGCGACGTGATTCCACGCCGCGCCTTCGGCGAGGAACCGCATCGCGCGGCGATCGATCACCTCGGCGGGATTGAGCGTCGGCGCACCGTGCACCTGCGACCGGAAGCCGAGCTCGGCAGCCTTCTCCGCACGCGAAATGCCCGACTTCGCCTCGTAGAGACTCGCAAGCACTTCCTGGGTGTTGTTACCGATGGACGAGACAATCCCCATCCCCGTGATGACAACCCGCCTCATGTTCGCCTCGCCCTGCCTTTATGTTGCCGCATGATCATCCTGCTCAGGATGGCGCCGTGCCCTGCTTGAACAATCCGACCTTCAAGTCCTTGGCGCGATAAATAATCTCGTCGTCCATGGAAAGCCACCCGTCGGCGATTCCAAGCACGAGCTTTGACCGCATCACGCGCTTGATGTCGATGTTGTACACAACCTTGCGCGCGTGCGGCAGCACCTGTCCGGAGAACTTCAACTCGCCGAGCCCGAGCGCGCGGCCGCGACCTTCGCCGCCGATCCAGCCGAGATAAAAGCCGACCATTTGCCACATGGCATCGAGGCCGAGGCAGCCCGGCATCACCGGATCGTTCTTGAAATGGCAGCCGAAGAACCAGAGATCGGGCTTCACCTCGAGCTCGGCGCGCACCAGCCCCTTGCCGTACTCGCCGCCACTCTCCGAGATCGCGCTAATGCGATCGAACATCAGCATCGGCGGCAGCGGCAACTGGGCGTTGCCGGGACCGAAAAGCTCGCCCCGTCCGCAAGCCAGCAAATCCTCGTATTCGTAACCGCCGCGCCGATCCAGCATCCTCTTTCCACCTCTGATGTCCCGATGAAGCGCTTTGCTTGGTCGGACCCTAATCTACCCACGGGAACCGGAATAACCCGTCCCGCATCTTGGCGCTACCTGGGTACGCTACCGACCTGTTATCTCTGCCGAAAGCGCATATGTGGTCCGCGCGCTCTCTAACATAGGGCCAACTGGGCGGCAAAGCGGCATTCCGATGATAAATTGCCGTTTCTTCTTAGGTTTCTACCGCAGCTTGGATTCGTTCTAGTTGCGAAAAACTTGCATCTGACGGGCATCCTTTTTATATTTATGAGGAATATTGCCTGAGTTGGGTGCATAGAGTGGATATGAACGAGGAAGTACCGGCTGTGAACGATGATGCCGTGCACCCGGCTGCGCGGGGCGCTGGGCACCACCCGGCCCTGACCGGCTGTCCGTGGCATGACGTCAACGAGATGCTGCAATCTGCCGGTCTCCGGCCGACCCGGCAGCGCATGGCGCTGGGTTGGTTGCTGTTCGGCAAGGGCGCCCGCCACCTGACCGCTGAAATGCTGTACGAGGAAGCCACGCTGGCCAAGGTTCCGGTGTCGCTGGCGACCGTCTACAACACGCTCAACCAGCTGACCGATGCCGGCCTGCTGCGCCAGGTCAGCGTCGACGGCACCAAGACCTATTTCGACACCAACGTATCGACGCATCACCACTTCTATCTCGAGCACAATCACGAGCTGGTCGACATTCCCGACCCGCACCTCGTGTTGTCGAAGATGCCGGACGTGCCGGATGGCTACGAGATTTCCCGTGTCGACATGGTCGTACGGCTGCGCAAGAAGCGCTGAACGATCTTGCCGTCGATCTCAGTTGTAATGGCCGGGCTCGTCCCGGCCATTTTCATTCGGGTAGGTGGAAACTCAGTCCACCTTCTCGTCGGCGTAGACACCCCAGAGGCGCTGCTGCTCGATCCAGCCGTCGAAGCCGTTGCCGGTGACCCGGCACCAGTTATTGGCGCATTTCTTGACCTGCGCGACGACGCCGGCCTGCAACCGCGCCGCGATGGCGCTGGTGGCGTCGGGGCGATCGTACAGCGAGGCCAGATCGTCCTTGTTCTTCATCGTCACGACCGCGGTGCGGCGACCGGACAGCAGCGAATGATAGACCCAGCCTTCGGCACCTTCGGAATCGCGCACCCGCCGCCAGTTCTCGAACTCGGCGGTGATTTCGACCGGCAGCCCCGACCGGGTGTAGACCCAGGCGACGTCGTTATCCTTGGTCGGGCCGGCCCGGACGTTCACATGGTCGGATTTCAGGCTGACATAGCGCGGAATCGGCAGGCCGCTGGTGGTGGGGCTCAAATCCTTGGCGGAATGTCCGGGCATGACCGACGCACTCAGCATGCTCCCGACCAGAGCCACCAATGAACCGAAACGCCAGACCATCCACTCGTCTCCTGCCGAGATGTCCAACCCGCATCCGGCGAGCTGCAACCCAAACCCAAATCCAAACCCGTGCCCGAAGGCCGCTGCGCCAGCGGTGTTCGTTCCCCGCCCGTATGGCTCCGAGGGGTTCTTGTCTTGGCCCGGCCTTCTGCTAGAGAGGACGGAACGCCTGAGAGCCAGAACACCCGAATTTCCCGACATCGCCGCTTTGCGAAAGCCGGGGCAAGTATCGGGGAACCCTAGGAAACGCGAAGGAAACGCCGGGACAGCGCGGCTATCAGCAGTGTCGAACAACCGGGTTAATGAGGCCTCAACGGCTCGGTTTTTGGCGAGCCGCGCGCCTCATGAAAGCAGGACATGTCGGTGAAGAAAAAGCCTCTCGTCGTCGTCACTCGCAAGCTGCCGGACTCGATCGAGACCCGGATGCGCGAGCTGTTCGATGCCAGACTGAATCTCGACGACACGCCGATGACGCCGGAACAGATCGGCGAGGCGGCGAGGACCGCCGACGTGCTGGTGCCGACCGTCACCGACATGATCCGCGAGGACGTGATCAATCAGCCCGACTGCAAGCTGAAGATGATCGCCAATTTCGGCAACGGCGTCGACAATATCGACGTCACCGCCGCGCATGCCCGCGGCATCACGGTGACCAACACCCCGAAGGTGCTGACCGAGGACACCGCCGACATGACCATGGCGCTGATCCTGGCGGTGCCGCGGCGCCTGATCGAGGGCGCCTCGATCCTGACCGAAGGCAAGCAGCACTGGGCGGGCTGGTCGCCGACCTGGATGCTCGGCCACCGCATCGGCGGCAAGCGCCTCGGCATCATCGGCATGGGCCGCATCGGCCAGGCCGTGGCGCGCCGCGCCCGCGCCTTCGGCCTGCAGATCCACTATCACAACCGACGCCCGGTGGCTCCCATGATCGCCGAAGAGCTCGGGGCGACCTATTGGGAAAGTCTCGACCAGATGCTGGCGCGGATGGACATCATCTCGGTGAACTGCCCGCATACGCCGGCGACCTATCACCTGCTCTCGGCGCGGCGGCTCAAGCTGATCCGCAAAGAGGCCTATATCGTCAACACCGCGCGCGGCGAGGTGATCGACGAGGACACCCTGATCAAGCTGATCGAAGCCGGCGATGTCGGCGGCGCCGGTCTCGACGTCTATGAGCACGAGCCTGCGGTGAACCCGAAACTGGTGCGGCTCGCCAGGGCCGGCAAGGTGACGCTGCTGCCGCATATGGGCTCGGCCACCATCGAAGGCCGCGTCGAGATGGGCGAGAAGGTGATCATCAACATCCGAACCTTCCTCGACGCCCACAAGCCGCCGGATCGCGTGCTGCCGAGCATGCTGTGATTTCGCAGCTCCACCTCCCCTTGAAAAGGGGAGGTGGCTTTGCTCGCCAGAGCAAAGCGGGTGGGGATCCACTCTGTCCGCATGGAGTGTCGCCTGCGGCTGGACCCCCATCCCGGCCTTCCCCCTTACAGGGGGAAGGAGAAGAACCGTAGCCCGGATGGCGCCGCCAAAAATATCGAAAACAACCCCATGCACAGTAGCCGGTGCGGCCGATCGGGGCCCATCCTGCAATCACGCACTCGGTGCCGTCCCTGCGAAAGCAGCGACGACGATGTGGTGAGAGCTCGACCTATCTCTTCCGCCGCGCCTGCTTGCGCCAGTCGGCGACGAACGCCACGAAGGCGGCGAGCGCCGGCGGCGGCTGGCGGCGGCTCGGATAGTACAAAAAAGGTCCGTCGAACGGCGGACACCAGTCGTCGAGCACGCTGACCAGCGCGCCGGACTTCACGCCATAGCGGACATAGCCCTCGAACGTCGCCCAGTAGCCGACGCCGTCATGGACCGCACGCAAGGCGAGGCCGAGATAGGTCGCGATCAGCCTGGCCGGTGGCGAGACCTTCACGACGCGGCCGTTCTTCTCGAACTCCCAATCAAAGATCGCGCCGCTGCCGAAGCGGGTGCGGATGCAGGCGTGCTTGAGCAGATCCTTCGGATGCATCGGCCGGCCGTGCCTGGCGACATAATCGCTCGACGCCACCACCGCGTAGCGCTGCGGCGCGCCGAGCGGCACCGCCACCATGTCCTGCGCGAGATGCTCGCCATAGCGCACGCCGGCGTCAAATCCCTGCGCGACGATGTCCACGAACGCGCTCTCCGCCACGACGTCGAGATCGACCTGCGGATATCTGGCGAGGAACGGCGCGATCATCGGCGCCAGCACCAGATCGACCGCGGGCGGCGGCGCGTTGATGCGCAGCCGGCCCGACGGCTCGGCGCGCAGGCCGCGGACCTCCGTGATCGCGTCCGCGACGTTGGCGATCGCCGGTGCGACGCGGGCGAGCAGCAGCTCGCCGGCCTCGGTCAGCGCGACGCTGCGGGTGGTGCGGTTCATCAGGCGGACGCCGAGCCGCTCCTCCATGTCGCGCAGCCGCTGGCTGAGGCTCGAGACCGAGACGCGGCTCTCCAGCGCTGCACGCCTGAAATTGCGGGTGCGCGCCACCGCCACGAAGGCGTCGAGGTCGCGAAGGTCGAAATCCTGCATTGTTCGATATAGTGAACAACCCATTCGGGATTGTCCAGCTTATCGCGGAAGCCGGATCGGCCCATATCGGCGGCGTCATCTGCCGGCGGATCATCCGCTGCACAACTTTGGGAACACCACCATGGACGCACGCAAACTCGGTTCCACCGGCCCCACCGTTTCGCTGATCGGCCTCGGCTGCATGGGTATGTCCGACTTCTACGGCCCGACCGACCGCAGCGAGAGCATCGCCACCATCCATGCCGCGCTCGAGGCCGGCATCACGTTGCTCGACACCGGCGACTTCTACGGCATGGGTCACAACGAGATGCTGATCGGCGAGGCGCTGAAGAGCAGGAGCCGCGACAATCTCGTGATCAGCGTCAAGTTCGGCGCGCTGCGCGATCGCAACTACGGCTTCCTCGGCTATGACTGCCGGCCCAATGCCGTGAAGAATTTCGTCGCCTATTCGCTGCAGCGGCTCGGCGTCGACCACATCGATATCTATCGGCCGGCGCGGCTCGATCCCAATGTGCCGATCGAGGACACGATCGGCGCGATGGCCGACATGATCAAGGCCGGCTGGATCAGGCACATCGGTCTGTCGGAGGTCGGCTCCGACACCATCCGCCGCGCCCACAAGGTGCATCCGATCGCCGATCTGCAGATCGAATACTCGCTGATCTCGCGCGGCATCGAGACCGACATCCTGAAGACCTGCCGCGAGCTCGGCATCGGCGTCACCGCCTATGGCGTGCTGGCACGCGGACTGATCAGCGGGCACTGGTCGAAGAACCAGGCAGGCGAAAAGGATTTCCGCCTGATGAGCCCGCGCTTCCAGGCCGGCAACATCGACACCAACCTCGCGCTCGCCGAGCGGCTGCGCGGCATCGCCGGCGAGATCGGCGCCTCTCCGGCGCAGGTCGCGATTGCCTGGGTCGCAGCGCAAGGCAAGGACATCGTGCCGCTGGTCGGCGCGCGGCGGCGCGAGCGGTTGACCGAGGCGCTCGGCGCGCTCGATGTGAGATTGACCGCGGCGCATCTTGCCGTGCTCGCCGAAGCATTTCCGCCTGGTGCTGCGGCCGGCGGCCGCTATCCGGAAGAGCACCTGCGGCACATGGACAGCGAGAAGCCCGCGACCGCGTTCTGAAAAATGATGAGATCAAGTTGAGCTAGGGAGGCATCGAAGGTTCACCTCTCCCCGGTGGGGAGAGGTGGACCGACATCGCGGTAAGCTGATTCAACCCAATTGGCTCAGAGATGCCCGCTCAGGTCGGTGATGCCTGGCGCATCGCCGTTGAGCGGGTTCTGCGGATCGCGCGCGTAGCGCAGGGTTTCGAACCGCATCGCGCGCGCATCCACCATCAGGAGGCGGCCGACCAGGCCCTCGCCGAAGCCGACGATCTCGCGGATCGCCTCCAGTGCCATCATCGATCCCATGAGGCCGGCGAGTGCGCCCATCACGCCGGCCTCGGCGCAGGCCGGCACCGTGCCCGGCGGCGGCGCTTCCGGGAACAGGCAGCGATAGGTGGGGTTGAACATGCCGTCTGCATTCTTCTCGTGTGCGCGGATCGTGGTCAGCGAACCGTCGAACTGCCCCAGCGCCGCCGTGATCAGCGGCCGCTTCGCGAGGAAGCAGGCATCGGCGACCAGATAGCGGGTCTCGAAATTATCGGAGCCGTCGAGCACGAGATCGTAATTTGCGATCAGCGCCATCGCATTGTCGGCGGTCAGCCGCACCGGATGCGCTTCGAATTTCACATGCGGATTGAGCGCATGGATCTGCGCCGCCGCGCTGTCGACCTTGCGCTTGCCGATGTCCGATGTCGTATGGATGATCTGGCGCTGCAGATTGGAGAGCGAGACGATGTCGTCATCGATCACGCCGAGCCGGCCGACCCCGGCGGCGGCCAGATACATCAGCACCGGCGCGCCGAGACCGCCGGCGCCGATCACCAGCACCGACGCTTTCTTCAGCGCATTCTGGCCGGGGCCGCCCACCTCGCGCAGCACGATGTGGCGGGCATAGCGTTCAAGTTCGTCGGCACTCAGCATTGTCTCGTACTGTCCTCTTGAACCTCATGGTGAGGAGGCGCGCAGCGCCGTCTCGAACCATGTGGCCCGCCCAGGGGCCTCATCCTTCGAGACGCGGCTCTCGCCGCTCCTCAGGATGAGGGGTGAAGCCTGAACCGGAGCGCGGTTGTTGCCGACCAAGCAGATGTGCTTAATTGCGTGGACGTCAATAGTATCAGTCATTTCCCCCGGATTTGTCATGAGATTGGTGCTTTCGGCAACATTGATGGTCGCAGCCATGAGCGCTGCGCACGCCCAGTTGACGCCGCCGACGACGGCCGGGGCCAAGCCGAAGACCGTCACGACCGTGCCGGTTCGCCCCGCCTTGCAGAAGCCGGAGGATACCGCCAATGCGATGGCGCAGGCCGAGCGGCTGGCGCTGCAATCCGACCTCGCCTGGGTCGGCGAATATAACGGCGCGATTACCGGCGACGTCAGCGAACGCATGGTCAATGCGATCAAGGAATTCCAGAAGAACCGCGGCGGCAAGCCGACCGGCGTGCTGAATCCGCAGGAGCGCGGCGTGCTCGCCGACACCGCGCGGCGCAAACAGGAGAGCGTCGGCTGGCGGATCGTCACCGAACCCGCCACCGGGGCGCGGCTCGGCATTCCCACCAAACTGGTGCCGCAGCTCACCAGCGACGCCTCCGGCGCCAGATGGACCTCGCCAACCGGCACTGTCCAGGTGCTGCTGACCCGGCGCAAGGAGGCGAGCCCGACCACAGTGAAGCTCGCCGAGCAGGAAAAGAGGGAGCCGGCCGGCCGCACCATCGACTACACCGTGGTGAAGCCGGACTTCTTCGTGCTGTCGGGCATGCAGGGGCTGAAGAAGTTCTATCTGCGCGGCACCCTGAAGGGCGATGAGGTCCGCATCCTCACCATCCTCTACGATCAGGCGATGCAGACCACGGTCGAGCCGGTGGTGATCGCGATGTCGAGCGCCTTCAACGCATTTCCGTCCGGCGTGCAGGCCGGCCCGCCGCCGCGCAAGACCGTCGAATATGCCACCGGCGTCGTGGTCAGCGACGATGGCGCAATCATCACCGATCGCATCGCGACTGACGACTGCATCGCGCTGACGATCCCGGGCTACGGCAATGCCGATCGGGTCGCCGCCGACAAGGAGCACGACCTCGCTTTGCTGCGCATCTATGGCGCACGCGGACTGAAGCCGCTCAACATCGCGGGCCAGGCGACGCAGACCGCGCTCGACGTCACCGGCATCGCCGATCCGCAGAACCAGGGCGGCGGTGCGGCCGCGAGCAGCGTCAAGGCCGCTGCAGCGCAACTCGGCGGCGGCGATCAGGCGCTGTCACCGCCGCCCGCGATCGGGTTCTCCGGCGCGGCGGCACTCGACAGCAGCGGCAAGTTCGCCGGCATCGCGGTGCTCAAGCCGGTCATCGTTGCAGGCCCCGCAAACGCCGCGCCGCCGGCGCAAGCCGCGTTGGTGCCGGCCGACACGGTGCGCAACTTCCTGAAGGCGCACGGCGTCAACGCGTCGGGCGAATCGGCGGACGCCAAGGCCGCCGTGGTCCGCGTCATCTGCGTCAGGAAGTAAGTTCACCTCGCCCCGCTTGCGGGGATAGGGAGCCTGACCACCTCACCTCAACGCAAACCGCACCCCGGCACGAGCGAGACCGCCGGCGATGCCGACCGGCGTGCCGTCGGCGCGCCAACAGGCCGCGCCCGACATCGTACCGTCACCATGGAACTGGATCGCGTTCATGCCGCCGGCGACCGTCGGCACCACCTGTACCTTGTGGCCTTTCGCCGACAGCGCGGTTCGAATGTTCTCCGGCACCGCCTGCTCGACCTCCAGCGCATTGCCCTCGGTCCACACTCGCGGCGCCTCGACCGCTTCCTGCAGCTCCATGCCGTGATCGATCAGATTGATCAGCGCCTGCATCGCGCTCGGGAAGATGCGCTTTCCGCCGGGCAGGCCGAGCGCATAAACCAGTTTGCCGTCGCGCAGCGCCATCATCGGCGACATCGAGGTGGTGACGCGCTTGCCTGCGGCCAGCGACAGCGCGTGTCCCGGCCGCGGATCGAACAGGTTCATGTAGTTGTTCGGCACGGTGCCGAGGCCCGGGATCAGGATCTTGGCGCCGAACAGATTGTTGATGGTCTGGGTGGTCGCGACCACGTTGCCCATCGCATCCGCCGCAGTCATGTGCGTGGTGTGCGCGCTTTCGAGCTGGCTGACGCCGGCGCCCCACGCCTGCGCGCGGTCGGGATCGATGGCGCGGCGGCGCTCCTCGGCATAGGCCTTGGAGGTGAGCCGCTCCACCGGCACGTTGATATAGGCGGGGTCGCCGCTCGCAGCTTCGCGGTCGGCAAAGGCGATCTTCAGCACCTCGGCAAGATAATGGATCGTCTCGGTCGTGCCGAAGCCGAGGCCTGCGATGTCATAGCCTTCGAGGATGTTGAGCATCTGCGTGATGTGCACGCCCGACGCTGCAGGCGGCGGCGGCCCGAGGATTTCCCAGCCGCGGTAGTCACAGCGGATCGGCTGCCGCTCGACGGTCTTGTAGGTCGCAAGATCCTCCTGCGCGATGAAGCCGCCGTGCTTCGTCATGTAGTCGACCAGGATGTCGCCGAGCGGTCCCTGATAGAGCGCGTTGTCGCCATGGTCGGCGATGTATCTCAGCGTCTCGGCATATTCGGCCTGCACCACCCGCTCGCCCGGCTTCAGCGGGGTGCCGCCAGGCAGATAGATCGCCGCAATCGGCTTGTCCTTCAGCATCTCCTCAGCGCCGTCGGTGATGCATTCATGCAAGTAAGGCGTCGCCGCGTAGCCGCGCGCGGCGTGCTTGATCGCGGGCTGCATCACGTCGGCGAGGCTCATGGTGCCGAAGCGGCGCAGCGTTTCGCACCACGCCTTCAGCGAGCCCGGCACCGCGACCGCCTTCGGCCCGTTCAAATTCTCGTTGCCGACGGTATCGAACACGTCATGCGCCGAGCCGGGCTTCGATATGTACGTATCCGGCCGCACCGCCTTCGGCACCGTGCTCTGGCCGTCGATGAAGCGATGGCTGCCGTCGGCGAGGCGGATATGCGCCATGCCGCCGCCGATGATGCCGACCATCATCGGCTCGACCACCGTCAGCGTGAACAGCGTCGCGATCGCTGCATCGATCGCATTGCCGCCGGCGGCCAGCATCTCGGCGCCGGCGCTCGATGCCAGCGGATGATTGCTCACCACCATGCCGCGGCTAGAGGTAGCTGGCTGCTTCTCGCACTGAAAGCTCGTCGCGGCGCGATCGCGCCAATTGCCGTTCATCGCCATTGTGTTCTCGTTTTTTGGGGAGCGATCGGCGCCATGTTCTCCGGCCCCGCCGGCGCGGTCAAGCCGTCGGTCGATCGCGCAGCCAGGTCTCGCGCGTAACCTTCCACTTCTCCGCCCGGGACTCGCCATTGTGGTGCGGAAGCTCGACGAGGCCGACGAATTCGGCGCCGGTCTTCTGCTTGACCCTGCGCGAGGCGACGTTGGACTGCGCATTGCAGACATGGAAGTGATCGAGGCCGAGCGTCAGGAAGGCGAAATCATTCACCGCGGCGATCGCCTCGGTCATCAAGCCCTGATTCCAGAAAGGCTCTGCAAGCCAGAAGCCGCGATTGCCCTTGCGGCCGTCGGCGCGCGGCCGGAAATTGATGCTGCCGATCGCCTCGCCGTCACCGTCGCGCAACACCAGCACCCATTGATAGCTTTCCTCGCCGGCCGCGATCTTGTGCAGCTCGCGCTTGATGAAGCTCTCCGCGCCGTCGTCGGGATAGGGCCACGGCACCACCGTGGCGAGGGTCCTGATCACGTTCCAATTGTTGAAGTGATGCTGGATCGCCGCGGCATCCGACAGCGCAAGCGGCCGCAGGATCAGCCTCCGCGTCTCGATGCGCGGTGTCTCGAACATGTTACTTCTGGCACTTCGGGCACCAGAACGTGGAACGGCCGTTCTGGGTGAAGCGCCGGACGATGCCCTCGCAGCCCGAGGTGCGGCAGGTCTCGCCCTCACGGTCGTAGACCTGGAATGAATGCTGGAAGTAGCCGAGGTCGCCGTTGGTCAAGCGATGGTCGCTGATCGAGGAACCGCCGGCCTTGATCGCCTGGTTGAGCACCGAATGGATCGCATCGACCAGCCGTTTGGCGTGGTCGGTCGGCTCGGCTTTCTTCGTCGCCAGCGTCGCGGCCAATCGCCGCGGCGACAGATGCGAGCGAAACAGCGCCTCGCAGACGTAGATGTTGCCAAGTCCCGCCACCACGCGCTGATCGAGCAGCGCGGCCTTCAGGCTGGTCTTCTTGTTGTGGCAGGAGCGCGCCAGCATCGCGGCGTCGAATTCGTTGCCGAGCGGCTCAGGTCCGAGCCCCTTCAGCAGCGGCTCATCCTCGATCGCGTTGCGGGCAATGATCTTCATGTAACCGAAGCGCCTCGGATCGTTGAACACGACCGCCGCGCCCGACGACATGTGGAACACGACGTGATCATGCGCGCGGTCATCACTGCGCGGATGGTGGAATTGCCCCGGCGTCGCACCGTCTTCGTCCTTGAGCACCCGAAACGAGCCCGACATGCCCAGATGCATCAGCAGCACGTCGCCGGAGTTCAGGTCCGCCATCAGATATTTGGCACGGCGGCCGAGCCCGGTGATGGTCTGGCCCTCGAGCCGGGCGATAAAGTCTTTTTGAAACGGAAACCGCAAATCCTTGCGGCGGGCCTCGGCCTTGAGGATTTTGGAGCCTTCCATGGCCGGCTGCAGGCCGCGGCGGACGGTCTCGACTTCGGGTAATTCCGGCATGGCAGGCATTCACCTTTTGGAAGTGACGTGATAGCGCCATTGCGGCCGCCGCGCTATGGTTTGGCTGGGCGCTTTCGAGCGAAGAAAACGCGACCAAAAGGGTAAGAGTTCTGAGTGATGGATCGGCCGGATCAAACCACCCATTTCGGCTTCAGGGACGTGCCCCTGGGCGAGAAGCAGACGCTGGTGAACGATGTGTTTCACAGCGTGGCACGGCGCTACGACCTGATGAACGATCTGATGTCGGCCGGCCTGCACCGGGCCTGGAAGGACGTCATGATCACGGCGCTCGACCCGCCGAAGGGCGACCGGCCGTTCGCGCTGCTCGACGTCGCCGGCGGCACCGGCGACATCGCGTTCCGGGCCGCCAAGGCCGCGAGCACCGGCTTCCATGCCACGGTCTGCGACATCAATACCGACATGCTCGCCGTCGGCCGCGAGCGCGCCGCCAGGCAGCATCTCGATGACCGCGCGTCGTTCGTCGAGGGCAATGCCGAGTCGCTGGGCTTCGCCGATCGTTCGTTCGACGCCTACACGATCGCGTTTGGAATCCGCAACGTGCCGCAGATCGACCTTGCGCTGCGCGAGGCCTATCGGGTGCTCAAGCCGGGCAGCCGCTTCCTGTGCCTGGAATTCTCCACCGTCGATGTCCCCGGCCTCGACAAGATCTACGATCTGTTTTCCTTCAAGGTGATCCCGCCGCTCGGCCGCGCCGTCACCGGTGACGGCGAGTCCTATCAATATCTGGTCGAGTCGATCCGTAAATTCCCGCGGCCGAACGCGTTCGCCGACATGATCGGCGCCGCCGGCTTTGCGCGCGTGAAATGGCAGAGCCTCTCCGGCGGCATCGTGGCGCTGCATTCGGGCTGGCGTTTGTGATCTCTGCACTGACCCACATCTCGCGCCTTGCCCGCGCCGGTTTCGTGTTTGCGCGCGAGGGCGTGTTCGGCGTCGTCGATCCCGCGCTGGTGCCGCCGCCCGGGCAGCTCGCGCTGAAGCTGGCGCGGCTGATCGAGCGCCGCTCCGCCAAGTCCGGTCCGCGGCTGTCGCGGGCGCTGACCCGGCTCGGGCCCGCCTATCTCAAGCTCGGGCAATTCCTCGCCACCCGCCCCGACGTGGTCGGCGTCGCGATGGCGCGCGATCTCGAAAGCCTGCAGGACCGGCTGCCGCCGTTCGCGCAGGAGGAGGCCGAGACTGTCATCGCGCAATCGCTGGAACGGCCGCTGGCGCAGGCCTTCGTGCAGCTGGGTCCGGCGGTGGCCGCAGCCTCGATCGCGCAGGTGCATCGCGGCGAGGTCGAGCGCGACGGCGTGCGACAGCAGGTTGCAGTCAAGGTGCTCCGGCCCAATGTCGCCGCGCGCTTCCGCCGCGACCTCAGCGACTTCTTCTTTGTCGCGCACAAGGCCGAAGCGCATTCCGCCGAGGCGCGGCGCCTGCGGCTGATCGAGGTCATCAACACGATGTCGCGCTCGGTCGCGATGGAGATGGACCTGCGGCTCGAGGCGGCCGCGCTGTCCGAGATGGCCGAGAACACGCGCGACGATCCGGATTTCCGTGTGCCGGCTGTGGACTGGGATCGCACCGCGCACAGCGTGCTGACGATGGAGTGGATCGACGGCATCGCGCTGAACGACCACGCTCGCCTTGCGCAGGCCCAGGTCGACCTGCCGGACCTTGGCCGCAAGGTGATCCAGAGCTTCCTGCGCCACGCGCTGCGCGACGGCTTCTTCCATGCCGACATGCATCCGGGCAATCTGTTCCTCGACGACGCCGGCCGCCTCGTTGCGGTGGATTTCGGCATCATGGGACGGCTCGGACTGAAGGAGCGGCGCTTCCTCGCCGAGATCCTGCTCGGCTTCATCACCCGCGACTATCGCCGCGTCGCCGAGGTTCATTTCGAGGCCGGCTATGTGCCGGGCCACCATTCGGTGGAGAATTTCGCGCAAGCGATCCGCGCCATCGGCGAGCCGATCCACAACCGCACCGCCGAGGAAATCTCGATGGCGAAGCTGTTGACGCTTCTGCTCGAGGTCACCGGCCTGTTCGACATGCAGACCCGGCCCGAACTGATCCTGCTGCAGAAGACCATGGTGGTGGTCGAGGGCGTGGCGCGCGGCTTCGATCCCAAGCTCGACATCTGGAAGATCGCCGACCCCGTGGTGCGCGAATGGATCACGCACAATCTCGGCCCGGCCGGCCGGATTCAGGGCGCGATATCGGGTGTGGGCGAACTCAGCCGCATCATCGCCAATTTGCCGTCGATCGCCAACCGCGCCGTCACGGTGCTCGAGCAGCTCGAGACCATGACGCGGGAGGGCCACATGCTGTCGTCGGACTCGATCGACGAAATGGCCCGCGCCGAGGCCCGCAAGGCGCGGGTGCAGACCGTCGGCCTTTGGGTCATTGCCGCCGCCCTGATCGCAATCTTTTTCGCCATTCGGACGCACTGATTGCAATGCATGCACTATGTGATAGCATCGCTATCACAATGATGCCTGAGGGCACGCCATGGCCAGCCTGACCATCCGCAAACTCGACGACAATTTGAAAGCCTATCTGCGGCTGCGCTCCGCCAGGAACGGGCGCTCGGTCGAGGAGGAGATCCGGGTGATCCTCCGCGAGCTCGCAGAGGGCGGCACGGAGCCCACGGAGGCGCCGGCGGCGGGTTCCCTGACGGTTGCAGCCCCTGCACCACGGGTCACCAGCGCGGCCGGCGAGCCCAGGGTGACCCTGATCATCGGCGGCGGGATTGCGGCCTATAAGGCGCTGGACCTGATCCGGCGGCTCAAGGAGCGGCACATCCAGGTGCGCTGCGTGCTGACCAAGGCGGCGCAGCAGTTCGTGACGCCGCTGGCCGCCAGCGCGCTGTCGCATGAGCGCGTCTACACCGACCTGTTCGACGCCGAGAGCGAATTCGACGCCGGCCATATCCGCCTGGCGCGGGATTGCGACCTGATCGTGGTGGCGCCGGCGACCGCCGACCTGATGGCCAAGATGGCGCAGGGCCATGCCGACGACCTCGCCACCGCCACCCTGCTGGCGGCCAACCGGCCGATCCTGCTGGCGCCGGCGATGAACCCCTTGATGTGGAACAATCCGGCTACCCGCCGCAATGTGCTGCAACTGCGCCGCGACGGCGTCCACACCGTCGGCCCCAATGCGGGCGAGATGGCGGAGGCCGGCGAGGCCGGCGTCGGGCGGATGGCCGAGCCTGTCGAGATCGCTGCCGCCGCCGACCGCATGCTGCGGCCGCCGCAGCCGCGCCCGCTCGCCGGCAAGCGCGTGCTGATCACCGCCGGCCCGACCCACGAGGCGATCGATCCGGTCCGCTACATCGCCAATCGCTCGTCCGGCAAGCAGGGCTTTGCGATCGCCACCGCCGCGCGCGCCGCCGGCGCCGAGGTCGTGCTGGTGACCGGCCCGGTCGAGCTCGGCGACCCCGCCGGGATCTCCGTGATGCGCGTGGAATCCGCGCGCGACATGCTGCACCGGGTCGAGGCCGCGCTGCCGGTCGACGTCGCGATCTTTGCGGCCGCGGTCGCCGACTGGCGGGTCGCCACCGAAGGCAGCCAGAAGCTGAAGAAGACCGCAGCCGGCATGCCGCCGCTGCAGCTGGTCGAGAACCCCGACATCCTCGCGACGATCTCGAAACTGAAGGAGAAGCGGCCGCCGCTGGTGATCGGCTTCGCCGCCGAGACCGAGCATCTGATCGAGAACGCCAAGGCCAAGTTCGCCCGCAAGGGCTGCGACTGGATCGTCGCCAACGACGTCTCGCCGGCGACCGGCGTGATGGGCGGCGACCGCAACACCGTTCATTTGCTCTCGCGCGAGGGCAAGGATGTCACCGTCGACTCCTGGCCCGTGATGACCAAGGAAGAAGTCGCGACCGCGCTGGTGTCGCGGATCGCAAGAGAAGTAGGAATCGCATGGTGAGCGCCACCATCAAGGTCGAAGTCCGCCAATTGCCGCATGGCGCAGACCTTCTGCTGCCGATCTACCAGACCGCCGACGCGGCCGGCCTCGACCTGCTTGCGGCCGTGCCGCAATCGGCGCCGTTGCTGCTGCTGCCGGGGCGCTACGAAATGGTTCCGACCGGACTGACGATCGCGCTGCCGCCGGGCTATGAGGCCCAGGTGCGGCCGCGTTCCGGCCTCGCCGCCAAATACGGCGTCACGGTGCTGAACTCGCCCGGCACGATCGACGCCGACTATCGCGGCGAGATCAATGTGCTGCTGGTCAATCACGGCCACGAGGTATTCCCGATCCGGCGTGGCGAGCGCATCGCGCAAATGGTGATCGCGCCGGTCACCAGGGCCGAGCTGGTTCCGGTCGACGTGCTGCCGGCGACCGATCGCGGCAGCGGCGGCTTCGGCTCGACCGGGCGCTAGAATAGCGACCGGAGAAGTGTGCGGCGCTCTCCGGCAGATCACGCTCCCCCGCGTGAATACGGAGTCAATTCGCGTAAAATCCACATCGCCAGCCGCATTTTTTCACAGCGGATTCTGCGTTCACGGTCTGGACTCTTACTCGCCGAGTCCGGTTGGGACTATTCTGGATTGATTCGAGCGCGACGGGGGGTCTTCGTCGGGCTGTCGGGTCCTGCTTGGGCATGATCCCCGGACAAACGTCCAACGTTTGCCGTGAGGGAATAGCGGTTCTGCTGCTTTCCGGATCATGCCTTAAGGTTTGTGCGTTCTGGGGCAACATATGTCGGGCGTAGTCGCGGCAATGCGTCGAACCCTGCTGTCATGCACCTCACTGGCGCGCGACGGCATGCTTGGGCTCGCCATGTCAGCATTGCTGCCGGCCCGCGCGTCGTTCGCCGCCGAGAGCCTGGTCGCCCAGGCGCTGTCGGACCATCTCGGCTTCAATCACCAGGAGGTCGCGGTTCTCGCGACCTCCTTCGCGCTGGTCGGCTTCTCGGCCGTCGCCGCGATCCTTCTGATGCGTACCCGCCTGCGCGCGACGCGGAACGAGGAGCAGCTGCAATCCGAGATCACGGACCTGCAGGCGCAGTCGGACCGGCTGCGGGCGCTGCTGTTCGTCGAGCCGCAGGTCCTGATCTCCTGGGCCGCGGGCGACAACCGGCCGCAGATCTCGGGCGACATCTCGCTGGTGATGTCGCAGGAAAGCGCGCCGCAACGCATCCTCGCGTTCGGAACCTGGCTGCCGCCCGAGCCGGCGCTGCAGATGGATCACGCGGTCGACGCGCTGCGCGAGAAGGGCGAGGCGTTCCTGCTCAACCTCTCGACCTCGGCCGGCCGCGCCATCGAGGCGATGGGCCGCGCGATCGGCGGCCAGGCCATCGTGCGGATCCGGGAACTTGGCGGCCTGCGCCGCGAGCTTGCCGAGTCCAACCTGCGCTACAAGACGCTGCAGGAGGAGACCGAGCTGCTGCGCGATTTCGCCGCCGCCGCGCCATGGCCGATCTGGGCCAAGAGTCTCGAGGGCAATCTGCGCTATGCCAACGCGGCCTATGTCCGCGCCACCGAAGGCAAGAGCGTGTCGGACGCGCTGCAGCGCAACCTCGAACTGCTCGAAAGCGACCAGCGCAGCGAACTGACCCGCGCGCTGAACGACAACGCCCATTATGCCGCCCGGCTGCCGATCGTCGTCAGCGGCGAGCGGCGGATCTACGACGTCCAGGCGCTGAAACTCTCCGGCGGCAGCGCCGGCATTGCGATCGACGCCAGCGAAGCCGCGGCGCTGCGCGCGGCGATCGCGCGGATGGTCGAAGCGCACCGGCGCACCCTCGATCAGCTCTCCTCGGGCGTCGCGGTGTTCGATGCCGACCGGCGGCTCACCTTCTACAACGAGTCCTATCGGCGGCTGTGGGGCCTCGACCAGGCCTTCCTCGACAGCAACCCGGACGATTCCAGCGTGCTCGACCGGCTGCGCGCCAACCGCAAGCTGCCCGAGCAGCCGGACTTCCGCGCCTGGAAGGCCAAGCTGCACGAGGCCTATCGCGCGGTCGAAGCCGAGACCTACACCTGGTTCCTGCCCGACGGCCGCGCCATCAGCGTCGTCACCACGCCGAATCTCGAGGGCGGCGTCACCTACCTGTTCGACAACGTCACCGAGAGCCTGGACCTCGCGCGCCGCTACGACCGCCTGACCCGGGTGCAGCGCGAGACCCTCGACAATCTCGGCGAGGCGGTCGCGGTGTTCGGCAGCAACGGCCGCGCCGAGCTGTTCAACCCGCCGTTCGCCAAGATGTGGAAGCTGCCGGCCGATGCGCTGCAGGGCGAGCCGCATATCGAGGCGGTGGAAGCGCTGTGCCGGCCGCTGTTCGACGACGCGCCGACCTGGCGGACACTGCGCGAGCAGATCACCGCGATCGAGAACCGCGCCCAGGTCGCGCTCAAGCTCGAGCGCAAGGATGGCAGCGTGCTGAATTGCATGACGGTGCCGCTGCCGGACGGCAAGACCCTGCTGGCCTTCCAGGACATCACCGACACCGAAAATGTCGAGCGGGCGCTGCGCGAGCGCAACGAGGCGCTGGAAGCCGCCGACCAGATGAAGGTGGATTTCGTCCACCACGTCTCCTACGAGCTGCGCGCCCCGCTCACCACCATCATCGGCTTCGCGCATTTCCTCAGCGATCCCTCGACCGGGCCGCTGACGCCGAAGCAGGCCGAATATCTCGACTACGTCACCAAATCGACCAACGCGCTGCTGGCGCTGACCAACAACATTCTCGATCTCGCCACCATCGACGCCGGCGCGATGAAGCTCGAGCTCGGCCCGGTCAATATCGGTCAGGCGATCGAGGCCGCCGCCGAAGGCATCCAGGACCGTCTCGCAACCGACCGCATCACGCTCAAGGTCGATATCGAGCCCAACATCGGCGCCTTCGTCGGCGACGAGCGGCGCGTGGTGCAGGTGCTCTATAATCTGCTCGCCAATGCGGTCGGCTTCTCGCCGCATGACGCCACCGTCACGATCAGCGCGCACCGCACCGAGCACAGCGTGGTGTTTGCGGTGACCGACGCCGGTCCCGGCATTCCGGCCGAGATGCGCGACAAGGTGTTCAACTGGTTCGAGAGCCATTCGCACGGCTCCCGGCACCGCGGCGCCGGGCTCGGCCTGTCGCTGGTCCGCTCCTTTGTCGAACTGCATGGCGGACGGGTGCGCGTCGATTCGACCGTAGGCCGCGGCACGACCGTGACCTGCGACTTCCCGATCGACCAGACCGCCCATCGCAACGCTGCCGAATGACGGCGACCTCGACATTCTCGGTGGCGCTCGCGAACGAAACCGCGACGTCAGAGCTGATGGCCGACCTTGCGCTCCTGATCGGCGCCGGCGACGTCATCACGCTGTCGGGTGACCTTGGCGCCGGCAAGACCGCCGCCGCCCGCGCGCTGATCCGCTACATCGCGGCCGACGATGCGCTGGAAGTGCCGAGCCCGACCTTCACGCTGGCGCAGACTTACGAGCTGCCGTCGTTTCCGCTGGTTCATGCCGACCTCTACCGCATCAACGATGCCAGCGAACTCGAGGAGATCGGGCTGTCGCCAATGCCCGACGACATCGTCGCCCTGATCGAGTGGCCCGAGCGCGCGCCGGACGCGATGCCCGCGGACCGCATCGACATCGCGTTCAGCCACCGCCCGGCGCTCGGATCGGCCGCACGCGCAGCCGAGATCACCGGCTTTGGCAAGGGTGCGGCGAAGGTCGCGCGGCTGCACGAGCTACGCCAGTTCCTCGAGCGCAGCGGCTTCCTCAATGCCCGGCGCGAGCGGATGCCGGGCGATGCCTCGACGCGCTCCTATGCGCGACTGCGCAACGACGACGGCAGCGTCATCCTGATGAACTCGCCGCGCCGCCCCGACGGCCCGGCGATCTACGACGGCAGATCCTACAGCGCCGCGGTGCATCTCGCCGAGGACGTCAGGCCGTTCGTCGCGATCGGAAACGGCCTGCGCAAGCACGGCTTCTCCGCGCCGGCGATCCGCCACATCGATCTCGAATCGGGCTTCCTGATCACCGAGGATCTCGGCGCCGAAGGCGTGATCGAGGGCGATCCGCCGCAGCCGATCGCCGAGCGTTACGAGGCCGCCGTCGACATGCTGGCGGCGCTGCATCGCGAGGTGCTGCCCGACACGCTGCCGCTGACAGCAGACGAGAGCTACGCCATCCCGGTGTTCGATATCGACGCCTGGCTGATCGAGATCGGGCTGATGCTCGAATGGTACCTGCCCGACCGCGGCGTCCAGGTCAGCGATGAGCTCCGCGCCGACTTCCTCGGGATGTGGCGCGGCCTCTTGCAGAAGCCCGCCGCGGCGCCGCAGACCTGGGTGATCCGCGACTTCCATTCGCCGAACATCATCTGGCTTGCCGAGCGCACCGGCATCCTGCGCGTCGGCATCATCGACTTCCAGGACGCGCTGCTCGGCCCTGCGGCCTATGACGTGGTGTCGCTGCTGCAGGACGCGCGGATCGACGTACCCGAGCAGCTCGAGCTGTCGCTCCTGACCCGCTACATCAAGGCGCGGCGCGCCACCGACGAGAGCTTCGATGCCGCCGGCTTCGCCGAGCTCTATGCGATCATGTCGGCGCAGCGCAACACCCGTCTGCTCGGCACCTTTGCGCGGCTCAACCGCCGCGACGGCAAACCGCAATATCTGAAGCACCAGCCGCGGATCTGGACCTACCTCGAACGGTCGCTGGCGCATCCGGCACTGGCCACCTTCCGGATCTGGTACATAGCTAACGTCCCTCCCCCGGTACCTTAGTTTACGGGTTATTAGCCTCAGCTCCCCTAAGGTCGCGGAGGCCACACCTCATCCAGGGCGCGGCCTGATCGGGAGCGGGACCACACGATGGGGACGGAACGACGCAGGGGCGATCGTGTCACGTTTGAGCGCGGCATAGCCGCGCACATGATGGGCATTGACGGCACCTGGCGGCGCGACTGCACCATGGAAGACGTGTCGGAGACGGGCGCCAAGCTGACCGTCGAAGGCTCGGTCGAGGGCCTGAACCTGAAGGAGTTCTTTCTGCTGCTGTCGTCCACAGGATTGGCCTATCGCCGCTGCGAATTGGCGTGGGTCAACGGCGACCAGATCGGCGTCAACTTCCTTAAACAAGGCGACAAGAAGAAGAAAACTGCCAGACGCGGCGCGCAAGCCGACGTCTAGAGCATGATCCGGAAAGAGGAGACGGCTTTCCGGCAAGATCATGCTCCAACAGGCGCAGAGGTCGCCATTGCCGTCTTACGGCCGTCATGTCCCGTGACTATGGCGTCTGATCGATGTGCTTGCCGAATCGCCGTGATATGATCGGCGCGTGAGAGATAATGACCGAGAATATCCGGAAGATGCCCGTCACTCCCCATAAAGCCATGGTGCTCGCTGCGGGCCTCGGCGTGCGCATGCGCCCCCTGACCAACACCATGCCCAAGCCGCTGGTGAGCGTCGCCGGCCAGCCGCTGCTCGACCATGTGCTCGACAAGCTCGCCGGCGCCGGCGTCAGCGAAGCGGTCGTGAATGTGCACTATCTGCCCGACCAGATCATCGAGCACGTCAAGCCCCGCAGCCGCCCGCGCGTCATCATCTCCGACGAACGCGACGAGGTGCTCGGCACCGGCGGCGCGGTCGTGAAGGCGCTGCCGCTGCTCGGCGATGCGCCGTTTTTCCATCTCAATGCCGACACGATGTGGATCGACGGCGTGCGCTCCAACCTGTCGCGGCTGGCGGAAACTTTCGATCCCGCGCGGATGGATATCCTGCTGCTGATGGCGCCGACAGCCTCGAGCATCGGCTATAGCGGCCGCGGCGATTACTCGATGCTGCCGGACGGCGCGCTGCGCAAGCGGCGCGAGAACCAAGTGGTCCCGTTCGTCTATGCCGGCGCCGCGATCATGTCGCCGGCGCTGTTCGCCGACGCCCCTGCCGGCGAATTCTCGCTGACCAAGATGTTCGACCGCGCCAACGAGCAGGAGCGGCTGTTCGGCCTGCGCCTCGACGGCGTCTGGATGCATGTCGGGACCCCCGACGCAATCCTGGCCGCGGAAGAAGCCTATCTGGAAAGCGTCGCGTAGAGCCTGGCGAGATTAGCCTGAGATAGAACGGCATCGCACGTTCACCTCTCCCTTGGGAGAGGTGAACCGAGACCGCGCCAAGCCGATTCGACCGAAACTCGTCCTCCTTTAGGCAAGGCTGTCGTCAATCAGCGCTGTCGATGGCGAGCACTGCAAAGCTCGCGAGCCAGTGTTCGCCCATATAGTCGCCGGCGATATGCGGCAGGCCGGCGTCGAGATGATCTCGCGCAGCATCCAGCAGGATCGGACGATGCGGATCGGCTTCCGGCAACGCACCAGCCAGCGCGCGCCAGCACCAGGCGCGGCTGAGATTGAGTCCGTCGAGATGCGCGAGCTTGCCGTCGGTGCGATCGGTGACGGTGGCGGGCCTGAACAGGGTTGCGGGTTCGCGTTGCGCCAACCGCGGCAGGAAGCGGTCGAACCAGGGCAGGAAGTCGCGAGGCCCCAGCAGCCGGCGCATGCATTCGGCTTCGATCAGCGCAGGCGACTGGAAATCGTCGCCGCTCGGCTCGCCCCAGGCGGGGCAATCCTGATCGGCGCCGTACCAGCGCAGCGCGGTCTCGCGCAGCAGCGCATTGAGCGCATCGTCCTGCGTCACCGCGGCATAGTCGGCGGCCATGCGAAGCCCGAACGCCGTGTTGAAGTGTGTCCCGACCCGCACCGGATAGGTGGCGAGCGGCAGGAAATCGCGGAAGCGCTGCGCGAAGATTGCGGCCAGCGGCGCGATCTGCTCGTACCACCGCGCCGCGTCGAGCAGCGCGAGCTCTGCCGCCAGCTTCAACAGCCAGCCCCAGCCGTAAGGCCGCTTGAAGCCACGCGCGGTCGGTGCCGCAAGATAGGCGCATTCGGCCGCGACCTTCTCGTCAACGAACTGTGCGTCGAACAGTGTGCGGATATCGCCCGCTACGTCGGATACCGGATAGCGACGGAGCAACCGGGCGAGCATCCAGTAGCTATGGACGCAGGAGTGCCAGTCATAGCTGCCGAAGAACACCGGATGCAGCTCGCGCGGCGTGCGCGCGTCCTTCGGTCCCGCCAGCACATGATCCGGCTTGTTCGGATACTCGCGCGTGACATGGCCGAGCGCGATGCGGGCGAAACGCGCGGCGAGGTCTTCAGTCAGGATCGTCTCGCTCATGATGAGGCTTTCTCCTTGCGCTCGCGCCGGACCAGCAGCTCGATCAGCCGCGGCATCATATAGATCGGAAACTGCGTGGCGGCGAAGAACAGCGCCGTCATCGGCGACACCGCCGCGCCCATCGCCGACCAGACCAGTCCGACATTGCGGTTGCTCAGAATGAGGCCCGTGGTCAGCCGCTCGGCCAGCGGACCCGGCGTGAGCAGCGCGCCGAACGCCTGCAGCGCGAGATTGCAGGCGAAGGCAAGGCCCGCCAAGGTCAGCGCGGTGGCCGGCTGCGCTGCGATCTGTGCGCGCACCCCCGCCATGGTCGAGATCGCGAACACCAGCAGCGCGGCGAGCACAAATGCATCGATGATGCGCGAATGCCGCGCCAATTGCGCAGCGGCCTGGCGGCGCAGCAAGAGCGCCAGCGCGCCGGAACCGACCACCAGCAGCGCGAGCCGCGCGGCGAGCGCCAGTGGATCGAGCGCGAGACCGGCAAATCCCGCTGCGATCAGCGGAACCGTGATCGGCGCCAGCCCCATCGACAGCAGCGTCACGGCGAGCGGAATGGTCGCGTCGAAGCCGAGCATGCGTGCGACCGCCGCCGTGCCGGTCGACGGCGGCGCGCACACCGACAGCACCAGCGCCACGATCAGCTCGGTGCGAAATCCGGCGCCGCGCGCGGCGAAGCCGACCGCAAGGGGACAGGCCAGCATCGCCAGCGCTGGCAGCAGCAGCGAGACCAGCGGTCGCGCCAGCGCACGCCGGAACGCCGCGGCGTCGACCTGGAGAAAAGTCCCCAGCACCAGCACGAAGATCGCCGCCGCCATCAGTGGGCGCACGCTGTCCGCCAAGGCAGGGAAAGCCAGTCCGGCCAGGACGCCGATGACCAGCAAGGTCGGCCCGCGCGGCATCAGTCTCGCGAATGATCGTCCCAAGTCTTTCCGCCTCGTCATCCTGTCGGTCACCACCGTAAGCGCGGGCAGAGCATTGTTGAAATCGATTATCATTATGATCATTATTGCTAGGATGAATTTAGCCGCCGTCGATCTCAACCTGCTGGTCGCCTTTGAGGCGCTGATGGAGGAGCGCCACGTCACGCGCGCGGCCGAGCGTATCGGGCTGGCCCAGCCGTCGATGAGCAGCGCCCTACGGAGATTGCGCGCCCTGTTTGCTGACGAATTGTTCCTGCGGGCCGGCGCGGGCATGCAGCCGACCGAGAAGGCGCTGGCGCTGGCCGGTCCGATCGGCGAGGCGCTGCGGCAGATCAGGGGCGCGCTGGCGCCCGACCGGAGCTTCGATCCGGCCAACGCGCGAAGGCGCTTCACCATCGCAGCGACCGACTATGGCGACCTCGTTCTGGTGCCGGAACTGAGCCGCCTGCTGCGGATGGAAGCGCCTGGCACCGAGCTTGCCGTGCGTCCGCTGACCGACACGACGGCGGCGTTGGCCAGGCTGGAGCGCGGTGAACTCGATGCGCTGATCGGCGGCCACCTGCCGGACTCGCCGCGCTGCGTCCGGCACCGCTTGTTCGAGGAACGCTTCGTCTGCATCCGCGACGGCGCGCGCGCGAGCCGATCGGAAGCGCTCAGCCTGGAGGATTATGCGAGCCTGCAGCACGCGCTGTTCTCCGCGGCCGGCGGCGACGGCCTGCCGAGCGTGATCGATGCGCTGCTGGCGCGCCATGGACTGAAGCGACGGGTGGCCGTCACGCTTGCGCATGTGGTGGCCGTTCCGTTCGCCGTGGCCGGCACCGATCTGATCGCCACGATGGCCGAGCGCGTCGCCCGCCGCTTCACGCAGCTCGCCGAAATCACCGTCGTGATGCCGCCGATCGACATCCCTGCCTTCGCGATCGACCTGATCCACACCAGCCGGGCGGCCGAGGATCCGGCGCTGCGCTGGTTCCTGGATGCCGTCGATCGCGCCGCCGGCCGGCTGCGTCATTGAGCTGTTATGGCTGACCTGCAGGGGTGGCTAACGATGGCCGCCGCTCCCTATATTGGCGCCTGATTCGAACAAGGCAGCCCATGCGCGTTTTCAGCGTTCCCGTCTCTGCGCCGTTCCTGCGCACCGTGATCTCGGCGCTGGTGGATGGCCGGCTGGTACCGGGATTCGAGGCGCAGAGCGATCCGGCAAAGCTCGCCACCGCCACGCTCTATCTGCCGACCCGCCGCGCCGGACGGCTGGCGCGCGAAATCTTCCTCGACGTGCTCGATTCCGATGCCGCGGTGCTGCCGCGCATCGTCGCGCTCGGTGAGATCGACGAGGACGAGCTCGCCTTCGCCGGCCAGGGCGACGATTTCGGCGGCGCCGCGCCGCTGGAGATCCCGCCAAGGCTCGGCGAGCTCGAGCGCCGGCTGACCCTGGCGCATCTGGTCGCGGCGTGGGCGAAGACGCCGGTGTCGGCACCGCTGGTGGTCGGCGGCCCTGCCTCGACCTTGCAGCTCGCCGGTGATCTCGCGCGGCTGATGGACGACATGGTGACGCGCGGCGTCGACTGGCGCGCGCTCGACCGCCTGGTGCCTGACCAGCTCGACAAATACTGGCAGCACTCGCTCGACTTCCTGCGCATCGCGCGCGATGCCTGGCCGAACTACCTCAAGGAGATCGGCCGGATCGAGCCCGCGGCACGCCGCGACCTGCTGATCGAGGCGGAGGCGGCGCGGCTGACCACGCATCATGTCGGTCCGGTGATCGCCGCCGGCTCGACCGGCTCGATGCCGGCCACGGCGAAATTCCTGCATGCGGTGGCGAAGCTTCCGAACGGCGCCGTGGTGCTGCCGGGGCTCGACACCGATCTCGACGAGGAGTCCTGGGACACGATCGGCGGCGAGCGCGGCGACGACGGCATGTTCAAAACGCCGCCCTCGTCGAACCATCCGCAATTCGCGATGCACGCGCTGCTCGATCGCTTCGGCATCAAGCGCCGCGATGTCGAGAGCCTTGCCGAGCCCGCGCCGCAGGGGCGCGAGGTGCTGGCGTCGGAGACGATGCGCCCCTCGACCGCGACCGCGCAGTGGCACGACCGGCTGGAGCGGCCCGAGATCGTGGCGCGGATTTCCGCCGGGATGACCAACCTCGCCGTGGTCCAGGCGCCCAATCCGGAAATGGAGGCGCTGGCGATTGCGGTCGCGATGCGCGAGGCGCGGCATCTCGGCAAGTCGGCCGCGCTGGTGACGCCGGATCGCGCGTTGGCGCGGCGCGTGATGGCCTCGCTGACCCGCTGGAATCTGGAGTTCGACGATTCCGGCGGCGATGCGCTGATGGAAACGCCGGCCGGCGTATTCGCCCGCCTCACCGCGGAGGCCGCGGCCAAGGGGCTGGAGCCGCCGACCTTGCTCGCGCTGCTCAAGCATCCGCTGTTCCGGCTCGGCGGCGCCCATGGCGCGCTGAAGCGCGCAACCGAGGTGCTGGAGCTCGCGCTGCTCCGCGGCACCCGGCCGCAGGCGGGAACCGCCGGCCTCGCGCGCGACTTCGCCCGCTTCCGCGCCGAGCTCGTCAAGCTGCATGGCGGCGAGACCTCGTCGCTGCATGCCATGGAGCCGCGCGCCCGGCTGCGCGACAACGAGCTCAACCAGGCCGAGGGCCTGATCGCCAAACTGCAGGCGGCGCTGGCGCCGCTCGAAGGCATGGCGTCGTCAAAGCCCTACGACTTCGCCGAGCTGGCCGCGCGTCATCGCGAGGTGCTGATCGCGCTGTCGGCCGATCGGAACGGCGTCGCCATCGTGTTCGAGGAGCGCGCCGGGGGATCGCTCGCGTCCGCCTTCGACGAGTTGCTCGCCAAGCAGCAGTCGAGCGGGCTGGCGACGCCGCTCGCCGATTACCCCGAGGTGTTCCAGACCGCGTTCGCCGACCGCATGGTGCGGCGCCCGGACTCGGCGCGCGCGCAGCTCAACATCTTCGGCCAGCTCGAGGCGCGCCTGACCGAGTCCGATCGCGTCATCCTCGGCGGCCTGGTCGAGGGCGTCTGGCCACCGGCGCCGCGGGTCGATCCGTGGCTGAGCCGGCCGATGCGGCACGAGCTCGGGCTCGATCTTCCCGAACGGCGCATCGGCCTGTCGGCGCACGACTTCGCGCAGCTGCTCGGCCATGACGAGGTGATCCTCACCCACGCCGCCAAGGTCGGCGGCGCGCCGGCGGTCGCCTCGCGTTTCCTGCACCGGTTAGAGGCGGTCGCGGGCGAAGCGCGCTGGAAGGCGGCGACATCGGCCGGCGAAACCTACGTGCAATATGCCGCCGAGCTCGACCGGCCCGACGCGATCAAGCCGATCGCCCAGCCGGAGCCGCGGCCGCCGCGCGAGGCACGGCCGCTGAAAATGTCGGTCACCGCGATCGAGGACTGGCTGCGCGATCCCTATACGATCTATGCGCGCTACATCCTGAAGCTTGATCCGCTCGATCCGGTCGACATGCCGCTGTCGGCCGCCGATCGCGGCTCGGCGATCCACGAGGCGCTCGGCGAGTTCACGCAAACTTACGCGGACGCGCTGCCCGCCGACACCATGCGCGCGCTGCGCGAGATCGGGGCCAGGCATTTCGCGCCGCTGATGGAGCGGCCCGAAGCGCGTGCGCTGTGGTGGCCGCGCTTCCAGCGCATCGCGGCGTGGTTCGCCGAATGGGAACAGGCGCGGCGCGGCAGCATCGACGCAATCAGGGCCGAGATCCGCGGCGAGATCGGCATTCCGCTCGATGCTACGAGGACATTCACGCTCTCCGCGCGCGCCGATCGCATCGAGCGGCGCGACGACGGCAGCTTTGCGATCCTCGACTACAAGACCGGCCAGCCGCCGACCGGCAAGCAGGTGCGCATGGGGCTGTCGCCGCAGCTGACGCTGGAAGCCGCGATCCTGCGCGAGGGCGGCTTTGCCGATATTCCGGCCGGCTCCTCGGTCGGCGACCTCGTCTATGTCAGGCTGAGCGGCAACAACCCGCCGGGCGAGCAGCGTTCGCTGGAGCTGAAGGTCAAGACCAGCGACACGCCGCAGCCGCCCGATGAAGCCGCCGACGCCGCGCGGCGCAAGCTGGAAGCCCTGATCCGCGCCTTCGACGACGAGAGCCAGGCCTACACTTCGCTGAACCTCTCGATGTGGGCGAACCGCTACGGCGCCTATGACGACCTCGCGCGCATCAAGGAATGGTCCGCCGCCGGCGGCCTGGGGATCGAGGAATGGTAAAGGCACCGCGCCCAATCCCGCCGGCGGTGCGCGACGCGCAGGCGCGCGCGTCCGATCCGAAGGCATCGACCTTCGTGTCGGCCAATGCCGGCTCCGGCAAGACCCATGTGCTGGTGCAGCGGGTGATCCGCCTTTTGCTGTCCGGCGTGCCGCCGGAGAAGATCCTCTGCATCACCTTCACGAAGGCCGCCGCCGCGAACATGGCCGAACGCGTGTTCACGACGCTCGGCCATTGGGTGACGCTCGACGACGCCGCGCTCGATGCCGCGATCCGCGAGGCCGGCATCGCGCATCCCTCCGCCACGCTGCGGCGCGAGGCGCGAAAGCTGTTTGCCTGCGCGCTGGAGACGCCCGGTGGGTTGAAGGTGCAGACCATCCACGCGCTGTGCACCCGCCTGCTGCAACAGTTTCCGTTCGAGGCCAACGTGCCGGCGCGGTTCGCCGTGCTCGACGATCGCGACCAGAACGAGATGATGGAGCGCGCCAATCTCGCCGTGTTCCTCGAAGCGTCGCGGATTCCCGACAGTCCGATCGGCCGCGCGCTGCGGACGGCGATGGCGAATGCCGCCGACGTCACTTTCAAGGAGGTGGTGCGCGAGGCCTGCCTGAGCCGCGACCACTTCATGGCCTGGACCGATGCCGCCGGCAGCGCCGCGGCCGCCGCCGCGCAGATGTCGGCGGCGCTCGGCGTCTCCTCCGATGATCGCATCGAGGATGTCGAGCGCGAGATCGTCGACGGGCCGAACCTGCCGCGCGCGAGCTGGAAGGAGATGGCGACGCTGCTCGACACCAGCAGCAAGGCGGATCAGAAGCAGGCCGAACGGCTGCGCAGCGCGCTGGCCTTCACCGGTGCGGCGCAGGTCGACGAGTATCTCGGCGTCTTCCTGACCGACGACCGCGCGCCGCGCGCCTCCGTCATCACCAACAATTTCATCAAGAAGAACCCTGTTGCAGGCCACAGGTTCGAGGCGGAGATCGATCGTCTCGGTCCCTTGATCGAGCGGCGCCGCGCGGTAGTCGCGCGCGACCGCAGCGAAGCACTGATCCACATCGCGACCGCGGCGGCTGCGCACTACCGGCGCGAGAAGCTGGAACGCGGCCTGCTCGACTATGACGACCTGATCGACAAGACGCTGGCGATGCTCGACCGCGTCTCCTCGGGCTGGGTGCATTACAAGCTCGACCGCGGCGTCGACCACGTGCTGATCGACGAGGCGCAGGACACCAGCCCGCGGCAATGGGATATCGTCGCCCACATCATCTCGGAATTCACCTCCGGCGCCGGTGCGCGCGACGGCTTGGTGCGCACGGTGTTCGCGGTCGGCGACGAGAAGCAGTCGATCTTCTCGTTCCAGGGCGCAGCACCCCGTGAGTTCGACCTGCGTCGGCGCGAGCTGAAGCGGCGGTTCGAGGACGCCGGGCTGAAATTCGATCCGGTGTCGTTCACCTATTCGTTCCGCTCGGGACCGGTGATCCTGCATTCGGTCGACCATGTGTTCCGCGAGCAGGAGATCTTCCGCAGCATCCATGCGGTCGAGAACGGCTATCCGATCCATAATGCGATGGCTGACGCCGGCCCCAGCCTGATCGAGCTGTGGGATCTCGCCGTCGCCGATGACCGCCAGGACATCGAGGGCTGGCGCGCGCCGTTCGACGGCGTCGCGGTGACGAGCCCCGAAGTGAAACTCGCGCGGCGCATCCAGGCCGAGATCAAGCGCCTCGTCACCAGCGGCACCATGACCGGCAGCGCCGGCAGCCGGCGGCCGTTGCGTTACGGTGACATGCTGATCCTGGTGCGGCGGCGCGGCAACGCCTTCGACGCTGTCATCCAGGCGTTGAAGCACGCCGGCATCCCGGTCGCCGGCGCCGACCGGCTGAAGCTGACCGAGCACATCGCGATCATCGACCTGATGAACCTCGCCGACGCGCTGCTGCTGCCGCAGGACGATCTCGCGCTTGCGGTGGCGCTGAAGAGCCCGCTGTTCGGTCTCGACGACGACGATCTGTTCAAGCTGGCGTATCAGCGCCGCGGCTCGCTGCGCGAGGCGCTGGCCGCGCACGCGCCGACCGATGAACGCTTTTCGGCCGCCTTGCGCCGCCTGGAACAATGCGAGCGCCGTTTCACCCAGGAGACGCCGTTCGCGTTCTACGCCTGGCTGCTTGGCGGGGACGGCGGACGCGCGCGCATCCTGCGCCGGCTCGGCCACGAGGCCAACGACGCGCTCGACGAGTTTCTCGAACTGGCTCTGAGCTACGAGCGCAAGGCGCCGGCCTCGCTGCAGGGCCTCGTCGCCTGGCTGCGCGCCGCCGACACCGAGGTGAAGCGCGACATGGAGATTTCGCGCGACGAGGTCCGCGTCATGACCGTGCACGGCGCTAAGGGCCTCGAAGCATCTGTCGTGTTCCTGGTCGACACCACAACCTCGCCGTCGGACACGCAGCGGCTGCGGCTGATCCATCTGCCGCAGGGCAACGCGGCGCCGAACGCGCCCGGCGTCGTGGTGTGGGCCGGCAAGAAGGCCGAGGATCCCCCCAATGTCGCCGAGGCGCGCAAGGCAATGCTCAGCGACACCGAGGACGAATATCGCCGCCTGCTCTATGTCGCGATGACCCGCGCCGCCGACCGGCTGATCGTCGGCGGCTGCATGCCCGGCAACATGAACACGGTGCGGAAATCCTCCTGGTACGATCTGATCGCCAGGGGGCTCGCCAATTCCGGGCTTAAGCTCGAAGAAGAGCAGACGCCGGCCGGCAAGGTGATGCGCTATTCGCGGCCGGACGACATTGCCGAACTCACCGGCGCTTCTGCATCGGCAGCTGCGCCGCCGATCGTGCTGCCGTCCTGGCTGCGCGCTGCGGCAGCCCCTGAAGCATCCGCTGCGCGCGTGCTGCGCCCGTCCGATCCGGCTGACGGCGACAGCCATCCGATCCGAACCGGCGAATCGGTGCTGCTGCGCGCCCGCGCCCTGCAACGCGGCACGCTGGTGCATCGCCTGCTGCAATCGCTGCCCGATGTCGCGGTGGAACGACGGCTCGGCGCGGCGCTCGGTTATCTCGCGCGTAACGCCGACGGCTGGAGCGAGGATGAGCGCGCTGCGCTGGCTCGGCAGGTGGTCGCCCTGACGGTCGATCTGCGCTTTGCGCCGGTGTTTGCCCCCGGCAGCCGTGCCGAGGTTTCGATCGTGGGCCGGCTGGAGCGGCCGGGCCAGCCGAAGGTGCTGGTCTCGGGCCAGATCGACCGCCTGGTGGTCACGCCGAACGAGGTCCTGATCGTCGATTTCAAGACCAACCACGCGCCGCCAAAGACCGCCGCCGAGGGTTATATCCGGCAGCTCGCGCTGTACCGTGCGGTGCTGGCAAAACTTTATCCCCAAAGGATCATCCACGCCGCCCTGCTCTGGACCGAAATCCCTGAAATGATGGAGATTTCCGCCTCCGCGCTGGACGCCGGGCTGGCATAAGTTCATGTCGGCGTGAGCGAGCTTGACCCGGCAAGGGGGCATTCATACGTTTGCCCCATGCTCCCGGGCGCGATTCTCAACCGCGCCCTTTATCCCAACCGAACGAGGTACTCACATGGCCGTTGGCAAGGTTTCTGACGCCGATTTCGAAGCCGAAGTGCTCAAGGCGACCGGGCCGGTGGTCGTCGACTTCTGGGCCGAATGGTGCGGCCCCTGCCGCATGATCGCGCCCGCTCTCGATGAGATTTCCGGCGCGATGGGCGACAAGGTCAAGATCGTGAAGCTCAACGTCGACGAGAGCCCGAAGACCGCGTCGAAGTACGGCGTGATGTCGATCCCGACCCTGATGATCTTCAAGGGCGGCGAAATGGCCTCCCGTCAGGTCGGTGCCGCGCCGAAGGCCAAGCTGCAGCAGTGGATCACCGCTGCGGTCTGATCCGGTTCTCCTGATTAAATAATTTTGAGCACGGCCGGCGGATTCGCCGGCCGTTTGCGTTGGCATGACGTGTGTTGCCTCGAAAGGTCCCAGCGCTTGCCGTCCTCGCGTCATAAGCCCCCGTCCGGACCGGCTCGGCTTGCTGCAATGGAAGCGCGTTCGGTGGCTGACATTCCCCGGGGCGAGCAATGGCAGTACGAGCCCAAATGGGACGGCTTCCGCTGCCTGCTGAGACGCGACGGCAACAAAGTCGATCTGCGCTCGAAATCCGGCGAGGATCTCAGCCGTTATTTTCCCGAGCTCGTCGTTGCAGCACAAGAAGTGAAGGCCAAGGGCTTCGTACTCGACGGCGAGATCGTGGTGCCGCATGGCCGGAGGTTTTCCTTTGATAACCTCCTGCAGCGCATCCATCCTGCCGTCAGCCGCGTGAAGCGGCTCGCGCGGGAGACCCCGGCCTTGTTCCTGGTGTTCGACCTGTTGGCCTGCCCGAGCGCGAAGCAGCTATCGAGACGACCGTTGAGCGAGCGGCGGCCGAAGCTCGAAACGTTCGCCCGGTCGCAGTTGAAATCGAACTCCAGCTTTCGCCTCTCACCGGCGACGCCAAGTTATCTGCTCGCGAAGAAGTGGCTGGCGCGGTCGGGCGGCGGCTTCGACGGCGTCATCGCCAAGCGCCTGGATCTGCCCTATCAGGCCGGCAACCGCGACGGCATGCAGAAGATCAAGAAATTCAGAAGCGCCGATTGTGTGGTTGGCGGCTTTCGCTATGCCACGAACAAAATCGACGGCCGCAAGGTGGTGGGTTCACTGCTGCTCGGCCTCTACGATCACGACGGCCTGCTGCACCATGTGGGCTTCACCTCGGCGATCAAGCAGCAGGACAAGCCGGCGCTCACGGATCGCCTCGAGCCGTTGATCGCCAAGCCGGGCTTTACCGGAAATGCGCCGGGCGGCCCGAGCCGGTGGTCGACCGAGCGCTCGGCACAATGGTGCCCGCTGCGGCCCAAACTCGTGATCGAGGTCTGCTACGACCATTTCAGTGGCGATCGTTTCCGCCACGGCACCTCGATCCTTCGCTGGCGGCCGGACAAGGCGCCGAAACAATGTACGCTCGACCAGCTGAAGCAGAAGGCCGCCGATCCGATGAAGCTGTTGAAGGCATAGCTCCGTCAGCGTATCCACCCCGTTGCCAGCGCCGAGGCGAGTTCGGCCTGACCATTGCGCCGCGCCAGCGCCGCCATCGCTGCGTGGTCGTACGGGATGTGACGGAAGGTGACGTCCCAGTTGCCGTCGACCTGTTCGAGAACGGCGTAGCGCGCAGCGGGCGAACCGGCTTCGACGACATGCGGATACGGCTTGCCGGCGCGATAACCGGGCGAGCCGACGCTGCCGGGATTGACGATCAGCCGCCCGTCGCGAAGCCGCACCGCGCGCGCGGTATGTGTGTGTGCGCAGAGAATCAGCGATTGCGTCACGCCGGCCGCCCTCGCCTCGATCGATTCCAGCGACGACATCAGGACTTCGCCGCCCGGCAGCACGGTCTCAAGCCAATAAGTGTCGTCGTCCTGCGGCGTGGCGTGACAGAGGAACACCGCGTCGCGATAGACCGCGTTCGCCGGCAGCGTGCGCAACCAGTCGAGATGTCGCGGCTCGAGCTGGGTGTAGGTCAGCCGCTCCCATGAGCCCATCTTCTCGTGCGGGCGGTCGATCAGATAGCGGTCGTGATTGCCGAGCAGATGAACCGCGTCGAGTGCCATCAGCATATCGATGGTCGGACGGGCGTCGAGTGGCCCGCTCACCATGTCGCCGAGATCGATGATCTCGGAAATCCCTTGCGCGCGAATGTCCGACAGGACAGCTTCAAGAGCGAGATGGTTGCCGTGGATGTCGGCGATCGCAGCAAAACGCATGATGTGTTGTCCTCCCGTAGCCCGGATGGAGCGAAGCGCAATCCGGGGTCCTGCTACCGCGGATCGAGCCGTCCCGGATTTCGCTGCGCTCCATCCGGGCTACGACGCCGACATCATGCAGGAGGCGTGCCGTTGGCCGCAAGCACGGGACCGGCGAGGTAAAGCGAGCCGGTGATCAGGATGCGCGGCGGCACCTCATAGGCCAGCGTGGCGAGCCGTTGCAGCGCGGCGTCGACACCGGATGCGATCTCGACCCGCATGCCGAGCGCACGCGCGGCGTCGGCGAGCTTGTCCGGCGCCATGCCGTTGTCGCGGCCAGGCACCGGGACTGCGATGATATGACGCGTCAGTCCGGCGAAATTGGCGAGGAAGGCGTTGGCATCCTTGTTGGCCATCATGCCAGCGATCACGACCAGCGGCCGCGACACGCGCTCCTCAAGATCGCCGAGCGCTGCCGCCGCGACGCGGCCGCCCTCGGCATTGTGGCCGCCGTCGAGCCAGACCTCGGAGCCCTGCGGTCCCTGGCAGACGAGGCTGCCTGCGACCAGCCGCTGCATCCGCGCCGGCCATTCCGCGCTGACGATGCCGGCCTCATAGGCCGCGATGTTGAGCCTGAAGGTGCCGATCGCACGCAAGGTCGCGATCGCAAGGCCCGCATTGTCGAACTGGTGCCGGCCGAACAGTTTTGGCGCAGCAAGATCCATCAGGCCGTGCTCGTCCTGATAGACCAGCCGGCCGCGCTCGACGCCGACATGCCATTGCTGGCCGGCCGCATGCAGCGGCGCGCGCATGCGGTTCGCCTCCGCCTCGATCACCGCCATCGCATCCGGCGCTTGCTCGGCGCAGACCACCGGCACCTTGCGCTTGATGATCGCGGCCTTCTCGCCGGCGATCAGAGCCAGCGTATCGCCAAGGAATTCCATGTGATCCATACTGACCGGCGCAATCACCGAAGCGAGCGGCGTCTCGACCACGTTGGTGGAATCGAGGCGGCCGCCGAGGCCGACCTCGAGCAACGCGACGTCGGCCGGATGCTTCGCGAACAGGCAGAAAGCGACCGCCGTCTCCATCTCGAAGATGGTGATGGGATGGCCGGCGTTGATGCGCTCGCAATGCTCGAACGTGGTGCGCAGCTCGTCGTCACCGACGAGCTTGCCGCCGCCTGCGGCGCCCAGCCGGTAGCATTCGTTGAGCCGCACCAGATAGGGCGAGGTGAAGACGTGCACGCGCAGGCCGGCGGCCTCGAGGATCGCGCGCAGATAGGCGATCGTCGAGCCCTTGCCGTTGGTGCCGGCGACATGGATCACCGGCGGCAGCTTGCGCTCAGGATGATCGAGCCGCTCCATCAGGCCGCGCATGCGATCGAGGCTGAGATCGATGCGCTTCGGATGCAGCGCCGATATCCGCGCGATCAACGCCTCGAACGAGGGTTGCGATGGGGCGGCGCTTGCGGTCACGCGTGCGGCGCAGCCGGCACCGTCTCCGGTGCCGTGACGATCTGGGCCGGCTCGGTGACGGCGACCGTGGGCTTGGACGCGGTTTCGAGCGCCGGCGCCTTGGTGAGCAGGCGACACAACCGCGCCAGCGTGGCCTTCATGTCATGGCGGTGCACGACCATGTCGACCATGCCGTGCTCGCGCAGATATTCGGCGCGCTGAAAACCTTCCGGCAGCTTCTCGCGAATGGTCTGCTCGATCACCCGCGCGCCGGCAAAACCGATCAGCGCACCGGGTTCGGCGATCTGGACGTCGCCGAGCATCGCATAGGAAGCGGTGACGCCGCCGGTGGTCGGATTGGTCAGTACGACGATATAGGGCTGCCGCGCCTCGCGCAGCATCTGCACGCCGACCGTGGTGCGCGGCATCTGCATCAGCGAGAGTATGCCTTCCTGCATCCGTGCGCCGCCGGACGCGGCGAATACGATGAAGGGCGACTTCTTCTCGACCGCGAGTTCGAGCCCGCGCACGATCGCCTCGCCTGCGGCCATGCCGAGCGAGCCGCCCATGAAATCGAAATCCTGTACCGCGACCACGACGCCGGTGCCTTCCAGCTTGCCGTAACCCACCTTGACCGCGTCGTTCAGGCCGGTCTTGCTCCGCGCATCCCTGATCTTGTCGACATATTTGCGCTCGTCGCGGAATTTGAGCGGGTCGGCGACGACCTCGGGCAGCGCGACGTCGAACCAGGTCTCGTTATCGAAGATCGACTTCAGCCGCGCCACCGCGCCCATGCGCATGTGGTAGTTCGAGCCGGGGATCACGAACTGGTTCGCCTCGACGTCCTTGTAGAACACGAGCTGGCCGGAATCCGGGCACTTGATCCAGAGGTTTTCCGGCGTCTCGCGCCGCAGGATGTTGCGAATCTTCGGCCGGACGACGTTGGTGAGCCAGTTCATGGTTCGCTCCGAAATGCGGGTCGCTCCCGCACCAGCTGGATATATGGCGGGCCGGGCGAACCCGGCAAGCCGCCGTCTGCGGCCTTGTTGCCGCAAAATGTGGCTTATTCAGCGGCCTGCTTGGCGCCCCGGATCCCCTGCGCCAGCGCGGACACCAGGTCCGCCACCGCGCTCACGGTCTTCGGCGTCGCGCGGCCCTCGGCATCGAGATTGGCCCTCACCACATCGACGATCGCGGTGCCGACCACGGCGCCATTGGCGTTCTCGGCAATCGCACGTGCCGTTTCCGGGGTGCGGATGCCGAAGCCGACACAGACCGGCAGCTTGGTGTGGCGCTTGATGCGGGCAACCGCTTCCGCGACCGCGTTCGAATCGGCCGTCGCAGCGCCGGTGATGCCGGTGATCGAGACGTAATAGACAAAGCCCGAGGTATTCGCGAGCACCGCGGGCAGGCGCTTGTCGTCGGTGGTCGGCGTCGCGAGGCGAATGAAGTTCAGTCCGGCCTTCATCGCGGGGATGCAGAGCTCGGTGTCTTCCTCCGGCGGCAGGTCGACGATGATCAAGCCATCGACGCCGGCCGTCTTGGCATCGGCCAGGAAGCTGTCGACGCCGTAGATGTAGATCGGATTGTAGTAGCCCATCAGCACGATCGGCGTCGCGTTGTCCTCCTTGCGGAAGTCGCGAACCATCGCCAGCGTCTTGCGCAAGGTCATGCCGCCCTTGAGCGCGCGCAGGCCGGCGGCCTGGATCGACGGGCCATCGGCCATCGGATCGGTGAACGGCATGCCGATCTCGATGACGTCGGCGCCGGCCTTCGGCAGCGCCTTGAGGATGTCGAGCGAGGTTTTTGCGTCGGGATCGCCGGCCATCACGAAAGTGACGAAGGCGGAGCGGCCCTGCTGCTTCAGCTCGGCGAAACGTGCGTCGATACGGGTGGTCATGCTATTACCATCGCTGTGCTATACCTCTCCCCTCCGGGGAGAGGTCGGCTGCGCAGCAGCCGGGTGAGGGGGATGGAGCGGTTCAAGGCGAGACCGCGAAACCTCCGCGCATCACAGACAAGCGCCGAGGCCAAGCTTTGGCAGGCGCTGCGCAATCGAAGATTGGTGCGGTGGAAGTTTCGTCGCCAGCACCCAGTCGACCGGTACATCGTCGATTTCATCGCACTCGACGGTAAGCTGATTGTCGAGGTCGACGGCGTGACGCATTCAACATCATCTGAGATGAAGCGCGATGAGGCGAGGACGGGCGTGCTTGAGGCCTGCGGCTTTCTTGTTGTCCGGGTCTCTAACACTGACGTGTATGAAAATCTCGAAGGCGTGCTCGAGATGATCGAGACTTCGCTTCGGTTCGAATGAGCGGAGAGACCCCACACCCGGCTGCTGCGCAGCCGACCTCTCCCCKMCGGGGAGAGGTGAAGGAAGCGCACTGGGCCGGTCACTTCTGCCTCGCCTTCAAGATGTCGCCGACCTGCGGCACGTCCTTGTCGCCGCGGCCCGAAAGGTTGACCACCATCAGGTGATCCTTCGGCCGCTGCGGCGCGAGCTCGGACAGTTTCGCGATCGCGTGCGCGGATTCCAGCGCCGGGATGATGCCCTCCAGCCGCGACAGCAGCTGGAATGCGGCCAGCGCTTCCTCGTCGGTGGCGGAGAGATATTTGACGCGGCCGGTCTCGTGCAGCCAGGCATGCTCGGGGCCGATGCCGGGATAATCGAGGCCGGCCGAGATCGAATGCGCTTCCTCGATCTGGCCGTCGACGTCCATCAAAAGATAGGTGCGGTTGCCGTGCAGCACGCCGGGCCGCCCGCCGGCGAGCGAAGCGGCATGCAACTGCGTCAGCCCGTGACCGGCCGCCTCGACGCCGAAAATCTCGACCGAGGGATCATCGAGGAACGGATGGAAGAGGCCCATCGCATTGGAGCCGCCGCCGATGCAGGCGATCAGCGAGTCCGGCAGGCGGCCCTCGGCCTCCTGCATCTGCGTGCGCGTCTCGTGGCCGATGATCGACTGGAAGTCGCGCACCATCATCGGATAGGGGTGCGGACCCGCCACCGTGCCGATGCAGTAGAAGGTGTTGTGCACGTTGGTGACCCAATCGCGCAGCGCGTCGTTCATCGCGTCCTTCAGCGTGCGCGCGCCCGACTGCACCGGGACGACCTTGGCGCCAAGCATCTCCATGCGGATCACGTTGGGCTGCTGCCGCTCGACGTCGACCGCGCCCATATAGACCACGCATTCGAGCCCGAAGCGCGCGCACAGCGTCGCCGTCGCCACGCCGTGCTGGCCGGCGCCGGTCTCGGCGATGATGCGCTTCTTGCCCATCCGGCGCGCGACCATGATCTGGCCGAGCACGTTGTTGACCTTGTGCGAACCGGTGTGGTTGAGCTCCTCGCGCTTCAGATAGATCTTGGCGCCGCCGAGATGCTCGGTGAGCCGCTCGGCGAAATACAGCGGCGAGGGCCGGCCGACATAGTCCTTCAGGTAGACGTTCATCTCGGCCTGGAACGCCGGATCCGCCTTGGCGTCGGCATAGGCCTTTTCGAGATCGAGGATCAGCGGCATCAGCGTTTCCGCGACGAAGCGTCCGCCGAAAATGCCGAAATGCCCGCGCTCGTCGGGGCCGCTGCGGAAGGAATTGGGCAGGTTTGGATTCATCGAACCATCAGTTCTTGGGTCGTACTTTGGGTTGCGCGTGCGGCGCGGATGAAGGCGCGGATCAGCTCGGGATCCTTGACGCCCGGCGTGCGCTCGACGCCCGACGACACGTCAACCCCGCCGGCGCGGGTGACGCGGACAGCCTCGGCGACGTTATCGGCGTTGAGCCCGCCGGAGACCATATAGGGCAGCGCGAGATCGAGATTTTCCAGCACGTGCCAGTCAAAGGGCGCGCCGAGACCGCCCGGCCGCGTCGCATCCTTCGGCGCGCGCGCATCGAACAGGATACGGTCGGCGACGCTGGCATAGCCCGGCAGCGGCGCGAGGTCGGCTGCGGTCTCGACCGGCAGCGCCTTCATCAGCGGCAGGCCGAACTTCTGCTTGATGTCGCGCAGCCGCGAGGTGGTCTCCTTGCCGTGCAATTGCAGAATGTCCGGCCGCAGCGTCTCGATGATGTTTTCCAGCGTCGCGTCGTCGGCATCGACGGTCAGCGCAACCTTGACGGCGCGGCCCTTGGCGCGGCCGCCCAGCTCGCGCGCGGTCTGGAGGCTGATATGGCGCGGCGACGGCGGGAAGAACACGAACCCCACCATGTCGGCGCCGCCCTCAAGCGCGACGTCGAGCGTCTCGCGCGTGGACAGGCCGCAGATTTTGACGAGCAGGGGCATGGTCTCGAAACGGGTCTCAAAACGGGTTTTCGGGCGTCCGGAACAGGGCTGTACCGATCCGACGGGGCGGGTTCTACAACGTCGCGCCCTGCTTGTCTCGCCCATTGGGCCCGTAAAAGCCCAGCTGGGCCGGGGCCGAACGGCGCTGCGCGTCGTCCCGGGGGGCCGCCGCCCGAAGGTCAGCCAGCTCTGCGCGGACGTGGCGGGCGTCCGCCTCGTGCTGCCGGGCGGCACGGCGCCAGCGCCCTTGCTTGAACCAGGTTCCGATGCCGCCCGCGATCACACCCAATATGGCAGAGGCGATGATGACGACGAACAGCGGCAGCGTGACCGCAACCGTCGGCGTCACAGAGTTGAAGGGATCGAACGACACCGTCACCCAGTGACGATTGGCGACGGCGAAGATGATGAAAATCAGTCCGAGCGGAACGACGAAGACTGCCGTGAAGAACTTTCGCATGACCATCTCTCGCAACGATGGAGAAGGTGCGGGCACCTCGCCCGCAGCACGGCAACGCTCGACGTCGCGCGTTAAGCGCCAGCCTTGTTACGCATCGGCCTTGGGCGCGTCGACCTTGGAGCCGCCCGCCGCAGTCTCGTCGCGATTGAGACGCTCGCGCATTTCCTTGCCGGTCTTGAAGAACGGCACGCTCTTCTGATCGACCGGCACATGCTCGCCGGTGCGCGGATTGCGGCCGGCACGCGCCGGGCGATGCTTCACCGAGAAAGCGCCAAAACCGCGCAACTCGACGCGATCGCCACGCGCCAGCGCCGCGACGATTTCATCGAGAATCGCATTCACAATGTTCTCGACATCCCGCTGATAGAGGTGCGGGTTGTGCTCGGCGATGCGCTGAACAAGTTCGGATTTGATCATCGAAAGTGGGATCCGGGCTCTTGCGGAAACCCATTTCCGTGAAAATGCCGTGCACTGTCAAGACGCTAAATCGATTTAGGACGCCGTGAATTCGCGTGACAAATAACCCAATTGGGGCATGCGGCGATTCCCGCAGAGCGGGAATACCCTGATCAACACGCCTTTCGCTCCCGATGGAGCCCCGTTCCGATTGAATCGGAACGCAGCTCGGGATTTTTGCTTTGACGCCTTTTCTTCACGCGAACCGGCGCCCACTTCGCTCGAAAACGCTCTAATCGGTTCCTCCGGGAGTCCACAGCGCCAGCATGCCGTCGAGTCCGAACCGGTCGACCGCCTGAGCGACACCGCCCTGCTCGATCCGTCGCGCGATGCCGCCAAGGCCAAACGCATCGAGCGTCATCGATGCTGCGGTGCGCAGGAAGGTCAGGTCGCTGAAGCGCGGATTGAGCTTGTAATTGCGCACCGGCAGGTCGCTTTTGACCTTCTTCTCCGCGACCAGCCAGGCGATCGCGGTCTTTTCGTCCCCGAGCTGATCGATCAGCTTGAGATCGACCGCCTGCCGGCCGGTGAAGACGCGGCCATCCGCGACCTTCTCCAGCAGACCGTCATCCATGCCGCGCCGCTCCTTCACCAATCCACGGAACCATGCATAGGAATCCTTGACCAGGCCGTCGATCGCAGCGCGGGCCTCCGGGCTGGTCGGCTCAAAGCCGTTGGGCGCCGCCTTCAGCGGCGAGGATTTGATTTCCTCCATCTTCACGCCGACGGTCTTGAGCAACTCGGACACGTTGGGAAACTGGAAGAGCACGCCGATCGAGCCGACCAGCGAGGTCTGCTGGGCGACGATATGGTCGGAGGCGATCGCCGTGATGTAACCGCCCGAGGCCGCCAGGCCCTCGACCACGACGACGAGCGGCTTCTTCGCCTTCAACTGCATCAGCGAGTCGTAGAGTTGCTCGGAGCCCGCGGTGGTGCCGCCGGGCGAATTGATGTGCACGACAACCGCCGCATAGCTCGACTTGCCGAGCCGCTCCAGCGCCTCGACGCGCTCCTGGTCGCTGCGGATCAGGCCGTCGATATTGATCCGCGCGATCGTGTTCGACGTCGAGAAGCTGCCGCGTCCGCCGGCGGCGATCACACCCACGCCGACGATGGCGGCGATCGCAATGACCGCAGCGGCGACGCGCCAGAACGTCAGCTTGCGCCTGATCCGGCGGCGGTCGACGATCACGTCAGAATCCAGCGACATCCGATCTCTCCAGAAACAGTCAGCGCGCAATCCGCGCGTTTTGCCGTCGCAGCGTCACTATCAGCTTAGCCAAATACATCAATTGCGACGCAATATGAAGAAAACAAGGCTCCGTCTTTGGAGGTACCTGTAGCCCGGATGAAGCGAAGCGCAATCCGGGAGCGCTTCAGCCGCGGATGCAAGACCCCGGATTTCGCTGCGCTCCATCCGGGCTACGGGCATTCCCAAAACAAAAGGGCCCCGGCTTTTCGCCGGGGCCCCGATGTTCGCCTCAACGAGACGGGTGCTTACTTGTCGGTACCGCGGTTCTTCAGCGCGGTGCCGAGGATGTCGCCGAGCGTCGCTCCCGAATCGGAGGAGCCGTACTGCGCGATGGCTTCCTTCTCTTCGGCAACTTCCAGCGCCTTGATCGAGACCTGCACCTTGCGGGCCTTCTTGTCGAACTGGATGACGCGGGCATCGACCTTCTCGCCGACGGCAAAGCGTTCGGCGCGCTGGTCGTTGCGATCGCGGGCCAGCTCGGACCGCTTGATGAAGGTGGTGAACTCGGTGCCCGAAATCCGGACCTCGATGCCGCTCTCCTTCACTTCGAGCACTTCGCAGGTCACGACCGCGCCCTTCTTGACGTCGCCCGGCTCGGCGAAGGGGTCGCCTTCGAGCTGCTTGACGCCGAGCGAGATGCGCTCCTTCTCGACATCGACATCGAGCACCACGGCCTTGACCATGTCGCCCTTCTTGAAGTTGTCGATGACCTGCTCGCCCGGAAGCTTCCAGTCGAGGTCGGAGAGGTGGACCATGCCGTCGACGTCGCCCTCGAGGCCGAGGAACAGACCGAACTCGGTCTTGTTCTTGACCTCGCCCTCCACCACCGAACCGACGGGGAACTTCTCGACGAAGACTTCCCAGGGATTGCGCATGGTCTGCTTGAGACCGAGCGAGATGCGGCGCTTGACCGAATCCACTTCGAGCACCTGCACTTCGACTTCCTGCGAGGTCGAAACGATCTTGCCGGGGTGCATGTTTTTCTTGGTCCACGACATCTCGGAGACGTGGATCAGGCCTTCGATGCCCGGCTCGAGCTCGACGAACGCGCCGTAGTCAGTGATGTTGGTGACGCGGCCGGTGAAGCGGGCACCCAACGGGTACTTGGCTTCGATGCCCTGCCACGGATCATCCAGCAGCTGCTTCATGCCCAGCGAGATGCGGTGGGTCTCGTGGTTGATCTTGATGATCTTGACCTTCACGGTCTGGCCGATGGTCAGCACCTCGGTCGGGTGGTTGACGCGGCGCCAGGCGATATCGGTCACGTGGAGCAGGCCGTCGATGCCGCCGAGATCAACGAACGCACCGTAGTCGGTGATGTTCTTGACCACGCCGTCGATCACCTGACCCTCTTCGAGGTTCTGCACCAGCTCCTGGCGCTGCTCGGCGCGGGTCTCTTCGAGAACCGTGCGGCGCGACACCACGATGTTGCCGCGGCGGCGGTCCATCTTGAGGATCTGGAACGGCTGCGAGTTGTTCATCAGCGGCGCAACGTCGCGGATCGGACGAATGTCGACCTGCGAGCGCGGCAGGAAGGCCACCGCACCGTCGAGGTCGACCGTGAAGCCGCCCTTGACCTGGTTGAAGATGACGCCGTTGACCTTTTCGTTGTTCTGGAACGCCTTCTCGAGCTTGCCCCAGCTCTCCTCGCGGCGTGCCTTGTCGCGCGACAGCACGGCTTCGCCGAGCGCATTCTCGATCCGGTCGAGGAACACCTCGACTTCGTCGCCGACTTTCAGATCGCTTTCACGGCCGGGGCCGGCGAATTCGCGCAGCGCGACGCGGCCTTCGGTCTTCAGGCCGACGTCGATGACGGCCATGTCCTTCTCAATTGCAACCACCTTGCCCTTGATGACCGAGCTTTCCTGCAAATTGCCGCCGGCAAAGGACTCATCAAGCATCGCCGCGAAGTCGTCGCGGGTCGGGGTATAGGAAGACACAGTATTCGAAGCCATTTGTTCTCCAGTGCGGGATCTTGCCGGCCGTTCGGGTTGATGGGCGCACCGCGCGTGAAGTGTCAGGGTTCCGCAAACCCTGACGACCGCTCATTGCAGGAGGTGCAACAGCGGGCCGGCAGCAAAACTGCACGTTCGGTACGTTTGAATTGATTGGAGCCTGATAACGAAAATATCGCCTTCAAGACCTGGGAGCGGGCGTTCCTCCAGATGCGGCGAGGGCTAAAACCCGGCGCCGGCCCGCTCAGACACGGCCTCGACACGGTCGATGGCGCTCCGAACGGCGCTGATATAGCCCTGCAAGCCGTTTTCGGCAAGCAGGAAATGCCCCATTTTGCTGGGTTTTCGGGCCGAAAGGGCCCTCCGATACGGGCTATTTTAGCGTCGGGCGCGCGCCGCCTCGACGATGGCGATAGCGGCGCGGACGCCAGCCTCGATGTCGAGATTGGAATTATCCAGCGTGTGGGCGTCCGGAGCCGGCCGCAACGGCGCAATGGCGCGGTTCTGGTCCCGCTCGTCGCGCTTGAGGATGTCGGCCAGCACCGCCTCTTCGTCGGCGTCCTCGCCGCGCGCGCGGGCCTCCAGGGTGCGCCGCCGTGCCCGCACGCGGGGATCGGCGACCACGAAGATCTTCACGTCGGCGTCCGGGCAGATCACGGTGCCGATATCGCGGCCATCGAGCACCGCACCGGGCGGATCGGCGGCGAACTGTCGTTGGAAGCTGACCAGCGCCTCGCGCACCCTCGGAAAGGCCGAGACAACCGACGCGCCCTCGCCGACCTTCTGGGTCTTCAGGATCGGATTGCCGAATTTTTCGGGATCGAGTTCGAGCGCAACGGCCACCGCCAGCGCCTCGTCGGTGAGGTCGGCACCCTGCGCCATCATCGCATAGGCCACCGCGCGGTAGATCACACCGGTGTCGAGATGGCGATAGCCGTAATGGTGGGCGAGCCGCTTGCCGAGCGTGCCCTTGCCGGAGGCGGCGGGTCCGTCGATGGCGATGATCATGCGAAGTCAGCTCCGAGCGCGCGCATCATCGGGATGAAATCCGGGAAACTGGTGGCGATGAAGGCGGTGTCATCGATCTTCACCGGCCGATCCGAAGCACAGCCCATCACCAGCGCCGACATCGCGATGCGATGATCCATGTGGGTCGCAACGAGGCCACCGCCTGGAACGTGGCCGCGGCCCTCGACGATCAAGTCATCGCCGGAAACCTCGACCTTGACGCCGTTGACGCGCAGCATGTCGGCGGTGGCTTCGAGGCGGTCGGATTCCTTGACACGCAGCTCCTGCAGGCCGCGCATGATCGTGGTTCCCTCGGCAAACGCCGCCGCAACCGCCAGCACCAGATATTCGTCGATCATCGACGGCGCGCGCTCCGGCGGCACCTCGACGCCCTTCAGCTTCGAGGCCCGCACGCGCAATTGCGCCATCGGCTCGCCGGCATCGCCGCGCACATCGCTCTCGTCAATCGAGGCGCCCATTTCGCGCAGCGTGGTGAATAGGCCGGTGCGCAGCGGATTGGTCATCACGTCGGAGAACACGACGTCGGACCCTTCGACAATCAGCGCCGCCACGATCGGGAACGAGGCCGAGGACGGATCGGCGGGTACCACGACCTCTGCGCCGTGCAGCTCTGGCTCGCCGTTCAGCGAGATCCGGCGGCCGTGGCTGCCTTCCTTCTCCGAGGAGATCTCGGCGCCGAAATGCTTCAGCATCAGCTCGGTGTGGTCGCGGCTCGCCTCCTGCTCGATGACCATCGTGATGCCGGGCGCGGACAGCCCCGCCAGCAGCACCGCGGACTTGATCTGGGCCGAGGCGACCGGGGTCTTGTAGACGATCGGCACGGGATAACGGGCGCCATGCAGGGTGAGCGGCAGCCGGCCGCCCTCCCTGATATCGCTGGTCCGGGCACCCATCAGCTCCAGCGGATCGAGAATCCGGCGCATCGGCCGCGAACGCAGCGAGGCGTCGCCGTCGAAAACCGCCGCGATCGGGCAGCCGGCCACCGCGCCCATCACCAGCCGGCAGCCGGTGCCGGAATTGCCGAAATCGAGCGGGGCCGAGGGCTGGGCGAAGCCGCCGACGCCGACGCCGGCGACCGACCACGCAAAAGGCGCCGTCCGCTCCACCCTGGCGCCCAGCGCGCGCATGGATTTGGCGGTATTGAGGACGTCTTCGCCCTCCAGAAGGCCGGAAATGCGGGTTTCGCCGACCGAAAGCGCCCCGAGGATCAGGGCACGGTGGGAAATCGATTTGTCGCCGGGAACGCGGACCTTGCCGGCCAGCGGGCCGCAGGCGCGTGATTCCAGCGGCGTCGGGGTGTCGGAATGAGCCAAGATTGTGTCCTCTCGCGCCGCGGCAGGTATCACATAGGCAACACCGCGTCACGCGCCCGTCACTTGCGCGCACACCGCTATTGACAGCGGCGGCTCAACTAGCCAAGTGAAGCTCCGTTTTTCAGCAAAATTCTGGGATGACCACGTTGGCCAAGTCCGAGCTCGGAACCAAGCGCATTTGCCCGACCACGGGCAAGAAGTTCTACGATCTCAACAAGAATCCGGTGATTTCGCCCTACACCGGTGAGGTTGTGCCGATCGCGCCCGTAGCCCCGCCGCGGGGCCGTGGCGCCCCCGTCAATTCGCCTGCGACCGCCGCCGACATGCCGGAGCCCGCCGAGGCCGAAGAATTGGTCTCGCTCGAGGAGGCCGATGCCGAGGAGAACACCGGCAAGGTCAAGGCGCAGGTTCCCGAATCCGAGGACGATATCGAGGTCGATGAGACCATCGACGACGATGACGACGACGATTCGACCTTCATCGCCGACGAGGAAGAGGGCGATGAGGACGTCACCGATATCATTGGTGACGTCGGCGGCGACGAAGAGACTTGAGATCGGCGCCGATCTGTGATCAACGGTGCTCCCGCGCGAGTCGCCTAGGCCGTGCGGACCGGGATTGATCCCCCAGGATCGACCCAACTGGATAAGGGGCCATAGCTCAGCTGGGAGAGCGCTTGCATGGCATGCAAGAGGTCGGCGGTTCGATCCCGCCTGGCTCCACCACGCTTCGCCCTTCGGGCTACGCGTGGCGCAGCCGCGCGGAGCCTGAGGGGCGAAGCGTGGTGTCCGGCGTGGCCCGAAGGGCGAAGACGGACTGCCAAGGGTTCTGTTGCCCGCGCTTCAGTGGATGCGAATGTGGTACGTCTACATCATCCGCAGCATCGAATTACCTGACCAGGAATACGTTGGCGCCACCGAGGACCTGAAGCGCCGCATCCCCGAGCAGAACGCCGGCAAATCCGCGCACACTTCAAAATTCAAGCCGTGGGAGCTGGTCTGGTACTGCGCATTCCCAGACAAGTACAAAGCCCTCGCGTTCGAGAAGTATCTCAAATCGCACAGCGGCCGCGCCTTCGCCAGGAAGCGGCTCTAGTCTAGCCACCGTCCGCCTACTCCCCCAGCGCCGCATTCAACCGGTCGCGCAGGGCGACGATCTCGTCCTTCATCGCCAGCAACTCACCAACCGTGCAGTCGGAAGCTGCGAGGATCGACTGCGGAACGGCCTTGGCCTTTTCGCGCAGCGCGTGGCCCTGCGGCGTCAGCGCGATCAGCACGACCCGCTCGTCCTCGGTGCTGCGGGTCCGCCTGATCAGCTCGGCCGCCTCCAGCCGCTTCAGCAGCGGAGTCAACGTGCCGGAATCCAGGAACAGGCGCTCGCCGAGGTCCTTCACCGCCACGTCGTCGCGCTCCCACAGCGCCAGCATCACGAGATACTGCGGATAGGTGAGGCCGAGCCGGTCGAGCAGCGGCTTGTAGACGCGGTTGAAGGCGTGCGCGGTCGAATAGACCGCAAAGCAGATCTGGTTATCGAGCCGCAGCGCCTGATCCGCCGCCGTCTGTTTCCTGACCATGATTCCCATCGAATCCATCTCGCTTTCCGGGTCATTCTGGCCTCCCGTGACCGCGGATTCAATTGCGAACAATTAAATGTGAGGCCGCATATTTTACATTGTGCACAATATAACTGTGTGCAATACATCTCTCGTCGAATTCAAACCCAAGCCTAAACTACCCGGTCCAAACCAAGGGAGACCACGATGTCTGTGAACGTGCTCTACAAGACCAGCGCCAAGGCAACCGGCGGCCGCGACGGCCATGCGGCAACGCTCGACGGCGCGCTCGACGTCAAGCTCACCACCCCGAAGGAGCTCGGTGGCGGCGGTGGCGCTGGCAACAATCCGGAGCAGCTGTTCGCGGCCGGCTATGCCGCCTGCTTTATCGGAGCCATGAAGTTCGTGGCCTCCCAGGGCGGCCCCAAGGTTCCGGCCGACGCCGCGGTGACCTCGACGGTCGGCATCGGCCCGCGCTCGGAAGGTGGCTTCGGCCTCGCGGTCGAGCTCGCCGTCTCGCTGCCCGGCCTGTCCCGCGCCGACGCCGAGGCGCTGGTCGAGAAGGCCCACCATGTGTGCCCCTATTCCAACGCGACCCGCGGCAATGTCGACGTCAAGCTGAGCGTCGTCTAGTCCACCGACTGCCGATAGTCTGCCACGTGCCGCGTGGCGGACTATTGCGTTTCAAGAGAGCACTGCAGATGCCAGTTCGCTTCTTTCAGTTCGCTTGGCGAACGTACGCGCCGCCTGCTGCATGGGCCTGCGCCGACGGAAGCATTGCTGCCTAGCCTGAAGACCGTTAGCTCTGGGATCGCATTTTTCCGATCCCAACTGAGCGAAGGTTGTTTCCATGAATACCCCAGCGGCTACGGGCGCGATGGCCGGACTGCGCGTGATCGATCTGACGCGTGTGCTCGGCGGCCCGTATTGCACCCAGATCCTTGCCGACCACGGCGCCGACGTGATCAAGGTCGAGCCGCCCGCCGGCGACGAGGTGCGCGACTGGGGCCCTCCCTTCCATGAGGAGGACGCGGCCTATTTCGTCGGCATCAACCGCAACAAGCGTTCGATCGGCCTCGACCTCGCCTCCGAGGGCGGACGCACCGTGCTGATGAAGATGCTCGAGACCGCCGACGTGCTGATCGAGAATTTCAAGCCAGGCACGCTCGACAAATGGGGCATCGGCAACGACGTGCTGCGCGCGAAGTTTCCGCGTCTCGTGCATTGCCGGATCTCCGGCTTCGGCGCCGACGGCCCGCGCGGCGGCAATCCCGGCTATGACGCGATCATCCAAGCGATGACCGGCATGATCGCGGCGACCGGTTCGCCGGAGAGTGGCCCGATGCGCATCGGCGTGCCGCTGGTCGACATCACGACCGGTCTCTATGCGGCGATCGGCATCCTGATGGCGCTGTCGGAGCGGCAGCGCTCCGGGCTCGGCCAGTTCATCGAGACCACGCTGTACGAGACCGGGCTCGCGATCATGCATCCGCACACCGCGAACTATTTCATGCATGGCAAGCCGCCATCGCTCACCGGCAACGAGCATCCGAACCTCGTGCCCTACGCGATCTTCCCGACCAAGACCGACAACATCTTCATCGGCGTCGGCAATGACGGCACCTTCCGCAAGCTCGCCAAGGAGATCGGCAAGCCCGAGCTCGGCACCGATCCGCGCTTTGCCCGCAACAAGGATCGCATCGCCAACCGCGACGCGCTGCGCGCCGAGCTTGCCGCGGTCTTCAGCCAGCACGAGGCCGAGCCGCTGTGCAACCGGCTGCTCGCCGCCGGCCTGCCGGCCGGCCCGGTGCAGAAGATCGACCAGGCGCTGACCAACCCGCATACGATCCATCGCGGTGACGTCATCGAGAAGGATTGGTACAAGGGCGTCGCCTCGCCGATCCGCCTCGACCGCACCAAGCCGAGCCTCCGCCGCACGCCGCCGAAGTTCAGCCAGCACGCCGCCGAAGTGCTCGGCGAGTTCGGCTACTCCAAGGATGAGATCAGCGGCCTGATCGACAAGGGCGTGGTCTGCGGCCCTCAGCGAAAGCGCTGATAGCACCTCGAACCAAGCCCGTCCCGCACGCGATGTGGGACGGGCACCGGTTTTCCGTCAAGCCAACACGTCCTGCCCCTGCGGTGCAACGTCGCGTCCGGCGTTGCACCGCACGCACGTGGGCTGCGATGTCAGCCTTTTTTACCGCTTCCCTTCGCCTCGGCTTCCCCCCTACCATGGCTTTCGTTTATACGGTCATTTGAACGTCATCCGGCGCTGATAACGCGCGCAACGAAAGATGGCGTTCCAACCGGGAGGGGCTTTTGATGATCTTCAGACGACTTGGCGCTGCTGCGGCAGCCGCTGCCGCACTTGTATTCGCGTCGCCTGCGTTTGCGGTGACGGAGATTCAGTGGTGGCACGCGATGACCGGCGCCAACAACGACGTCATCGTCAAGCTGGCCAACGACTTCAACGCTTCGCAGTCCGACTACAAGGTGATCCCGACCTACAAGGGCGGCTATGCCGACACCATGAACGCCGGCATCGCCGCCTTCCGTGCCGGCAACGCGCCGGCCATCATGCAGGTGTTCGAGGTCGGCACCGCGACCATGATGGCCGCCACCGGCGCCGTGAAGCCGGTCTACAAGCTGATGGCCGACGCCGGCGAGAAGTTCGATCCGAGCGTCTATCTGCCCGCGATCACCGGCTACTACTCGACCTCGAAGGGCGAGATGCTGTCGTTCCCCTTCAACTCGTCCTCGACCGTGATGTGGGTCAATCTCGACGCGCTGAAGAAGGCCAACATCGCCGAGATCCCGAAGACCTGGCCGCAGGTGTTCGAGGACGCCAAGAAACTGAAGGCCGCCGGCTACGCCACCTGCGGCTTCTCCGGCTCGTGGGTCACCTGGGTCAATCTCGAGCAGCTCTCGGCATGGCACAACGTGCCGCTCGCCAGCAAGGCCAACGGCCTCGACGGCTTCGACACCGTGCTCGAATTCAACGGCCCGCTGCAGGTCAAGCATCTCGAGAACCTGGTCGAGCTGCAGAAGGACAAGACCTACGACTATGCCGGCCGCACCAACACCGGCGAAGGCCGCTTCACCTCCGGCGAGTGCCCGATCTACCTGACCTCGTCGGCCTTCTTCGGCAACGTCAAGGCGCAGGCCAAGTTCAACTTCACCGCCGCGCCGATGCCCTATTATCCCGACGTCAAGAGCGCACCGCAGAACTCGATCATCGGTGGCGCCTCGCTCTGGATCATGGGCGGCAAATCGGCCGAGGAATACAAGGGCGTCGCCAAATTCCTGACCTTCCTCTCGGACACCGACCGCCAGGTCTGGATCCACAAGGCCTCGGGCTATCTGCCGATCACCAAGGCGGCTTACGCCAAGGCCAAGGAAGAGGGCTTCTACAAGGACCAGCCCTATCTGGAGACCCCGCTGCTCGAACTCACCAACAAGGAGCCGACCGAGAACTCCCGCGGTCTGCGTCTCGGCAACATGGTGCAGCTGCGCGACATGTGGTCGGAGGAGATCGAGCAGGCGCTGGCCGGCAAGAAGACCGCCAAGCAGGCGCTGGACTCGGCCGTCGAGCGCGGCAACCAGATGCTGCGGCAGTTTGAAAAGACCGCCGTCCACTGACATGATGATGCCTTGAGGCACCCGGCAGGCCGCAAGCGCGCGGCCTGCCAATTCTTCCGAGATCATGCAGAAGCAATCGATTTTCCAATCAAAGCTGTTGCCGTACGCGCTGGTTGCCCCGCAACTCGCGATCGTCCTGATCTTCTTCTACTGGCCGGCCGCGCAGGCGGTGATCCAGTCCTTCCTGCTGCAGGACGCCTTCGGCCTTTCCACCAGCTTCGTGTGGTTCGAGAACTATCTCGAATTGTTCAAGGACCCGGCCTATTTCGCCGCGATCGTCCGAACCTTCGCGTTCTCGTTCGCGATCGCAGTGTCCTCGCTGTCGTTCGCGCTGCTGCTCGCCGTGATGGCCGACAAGCCGCTGCGCGGCTCGACGCTCTACCGCACGCTGCTGATCTGGCCCTACGCCGTCGCCCCGCCGGTGGTCGGCGTGCTCTGGGTGTTCATGCTGCACCCTTCGCTCGGTGTGCTGTCCCGCTATCTGCGCGCCATGGGCGTCGACTGGAATCCACTGCTCAACGGCGACCAGGCGGCGGCCCTGATCATCCTCGCCGCGGCCTGGAAGCAGATCTCCTACAATTTCCTGTTCTTCCTCGCAGGCCTGCAGAGCATCCCGAAGAGCGTGATCGAGGCCGCCGCGATCGACGGCGCCCGCCCGATGCGGCGGTTCTGGACCGTGATCTTCCCGCTGCTGTCGCCGACCATCTTCTTCCTGCTGGTCATCAACATCGTCTACGCCTTCTTCGACACCTTCGGCATCATCGACACGATGACCCGCGGCGGCCCCGGCAAGGCGACCGAAACGCTGGTCTACAAGGTCTACACGGACGGCCTGCTCGGCGGCAATCTCGGCTCCTCGGCGGCGCAATCGGTCATTCTGATGGTCATCGTCGTCGTGCTGACGGGCATCCAGTTCCGCTTCGTCGAACGCAAGGTGACCTACTGATGGTCGAGGAGGAAGGCTTCCAGCGCTATCTGGCTCACATCATCCTGTGGATCGGGATCGCGATCGTCGCCTTCCCGGTCTATCTGGCGCTCGTCGCCTCGACCCAGGACAACGCCGTCATCGCCAACGGCCAGATGTCGCTGCTGCCCGGCGGCCATTTCCTCGAGACCTACTACCAGACGCTGTTCGTCGGCACGAGCGGCTCGACCCGCGAGCCGGTGCTCAACATGATGCTGAACTCGCTGATCATGGCGCTGCTGATCGCGGTCGGCAAGATCGCGATCTCGATCATCTCGGCCTACGCGATCGTCTATTTCCGGTTTCCGTTCCGGATGGCGATCTTCTGGATCATCTTCATCACCTTGATGCTGCCGGTCGAGGTACGCATCTATCCGACCTACAAGATCGTTGCCGATCTGCATCTGCTCGACAGCTATGCCGGCCTGTCGCTGCCGCTGATCGCCTCCGCCACCGCGACGCTGCTGTTCCGGCAGTTCTTCATGACCGTGCCGGATGAATTGCTGGAGGCCTCGCGCATCGACGGCGCAGGCCCGTTCCGCTTCTTCTGGGATACGCTGCTGCCGCTCTCGCGCACCAACATGGCCGCGCTGTTCGTGATCCTGTTCATCCTCGGCTGGAATCAGTATCTCTGGCCGCTTTTGATCACCACGCGCGACGACATGCAGACCATCCAGGTCGGCATCCGCAAGATGATCACCACGACCGACGCGCTGACCGAATGGCCTGTGGTGATGGCGACGGCGCTGCTCGCGATGCTGCCGCCGGTGTTCGTCGTCGTCGTGATGCAGAAACTGTTCGTGCGCGGATTGGTGGAGACGGAAAAGTAATGGCTAACGTCACGCTGCGCAGCGTCCGCAAGACCTATCCCGGCGGCTTCGAGGCCATCAAGGGCGTCGATGTCGACGTCGGCGACGGCCAGTTCTGCGTGCTGGTCGGCCCAAGCGGCTGCGGCAAGTCCACGCTGTTGCGCATGGTCGCGGGGCTGGAGACCATCACCGGCGGCGAGATCGACATCGGCGGCCGCGTCGTCAACCAGATCGAGCCCGCCGATCGCGACATCGCGATGGTGTTCCAGAACTACGCGCTCTACCCGCATATGAGCGTCTACAACAACATGGCCTATGGCCTGCGCAACCGCGGCATGGCTGAAGCCGAGATCAAGACCCGCGTCGAGGAAGCCGCCCGCGTCCTCGAACTGTCGCCGATGCTGGAGCGCAAGCCGCGGCAGCTCTCCGGCGGCCAGCGCCAGCGCGTCGCGATGGGCCGCGCCATCGTGCGCCAGCCGAAAGTGTTCCTGTTCGACGAGCCGCTGTCGAACCTCGACGCCAAGCTGCGCATCGCGATGCGGGTCGAGATCCGCAAGCTGCAGCGCCGGCTCAACACCACCTCGATCTACGTCACCCACGACCAGCTCGAGGCGATGACGCTCGCCGACATCCTCGTGGTGATGAATGGCGGCCAGGTCGAGCAGATCGGCAATCCGCTGGACATCTATCAGAAGCCGGCGACCACCTTCGTCGCCTCCTTCATCGGCGCGCCGCCGATGAACCTGATGCCGCTGCGTTCGGACGAGCTGACCTCCCAGATCGCGGGCGCCGATGGCGCCGGCATCGTCGGTATCCGGCCGGAGGATTTCGTGATCACGGCCGAGACTGCCGCCGGCGGCGTCGCGCTCGGCCTGACGGTCGAGGCGATCGAGCATGTCGGTGCCGAGACCTTCGTCTACGGCAGCCGCCAGCGCGAGGAGCGAGGCGTTGCCGCCAATCCGGGCGAGCTGCCGCCGGGCGAGGTCATCGTCCGGGTTCCCGGCGCCACTGGACCTGCCGTCGGCGAGCGGATCCGGGCGGTTGCGCCACGCGATAAACTGCATCTATTTACCGCCGACGGCCGCAAGCGCGTCAGCCCGTAACCGATCGGGAAGAATTTACCCTCATGTTGCGGGCGTTTAGGCTGGTTTCGGGGCTGCTTGAACGCTATCCAGATCGCCCCCATATCCCTCACTGACCGGCAGGCCAGACGGCCCGCCGGTTGCATGGGGTGCCGCAAGGGCCCCTCAAAGTCGCTTCGAGAGGACTTTGTAATGTCTCGTGTTCCATCGTTGTCCAGTCCGTTCCTTCTGGGATTCGACGAGATCGAGCGTGCGCTCGACCGCGTCGTGAAGGGCGCTGACGGCTATCCTCCGTACAACATCGAACGGTGCGACCGTACCAACGGGCAGCCCGAGCGGCTCCGCATCACGTTGGCGGTGGCGGGCTTCACCCGCGACCAACTCGATGTAACTATTGAGGAAAATCAGCTCGTCATCCGCGGCCGCCAGCAGGACGACAAGGCTCGGCAATACATCCATCGCGGCATCGCCGCGCGCCACTTCCAGCGCACCTTCGTGCTGGCGGAGGGGATGCAGGTGCTGGGCGCGGATCTGAAGAACGGGCTGTTGTCGATCGACCTGGCGAGGCCAGAACCTGAACGGGTCATTAAGACAATCGCTATCAATGAACACGAATAATAGAAACAAGGAGCGGACTCGACCGCTTATCTGACTGAGGAGTCGAGACCATGAGTGACATGAGTACCACCACCATCGAATCCAGCAACGTCACGCCGGAAGCGCTGGCCCATCTGGGCGAAGGTCATATCGCCTATGTGAAGCAGGTCCGTTCCGAGGACGTGCCCGATCTCTTTCCGCAGGCGCCGAAGATCGCGCCGGGCCTCAAGCTGTTCGCACTGCATGCCGCCGACGGCACGCCGATCATGCTGACCGACAGCCGCGAAGCCGCGATCGCGAACGCCTGGAGCAACGAGCTGCAGGCCGTCAGCGTCCACTGACGCCCGGCTCAATCCAACATCCGCGAGTTCGATGCGCGGGCAGGCCTCGACACCGAGGCCGCCCGCGCATTTTTTATGGCCGTATCCTTTATGACGATGTGTTTGATGCGGCGAGCATCGGCCCCATGCTGAGCTGCACCTCGCCGGGCACGTTGTAGTCGCGCATCAGCATGCGGTTGTTGCGCAACCCGCACGCCTCCCGCTGCACCACGAACATCCAGAGCGCATGACCGGCCTCCCGCACAAGGATGCGGCGCGCCTGTTGTCTTGCTTCGGAGGGCTGATGGGCAGCATCGAACTCGCGCAGCTTAGCGAGCGCCTGTTCCAGCGCGCGGCCCATGCGTCCGAGTGCGCTCGCCCGCTCCTCGGCGAGCTCGTAGGCGAGAACATCGATCGGAGCACGGTCAAGGCGAAAATCGCGGGACATCAGCCATCCCTGGTTCGCACGCGCAATATTGCGCACGACCGTCTTCTGGCGTCACCGGCAAGTTGTCAATACACGTTCAGGCCAGCCGCGCGCGGATGTCGGGCTTCAGCACCTTGCCGACCTTGGAACGTGGCAGATCATTCCAGACCTCGATCTGCTTCGGCGTCTTGATGCTGCCGATCTGCTGCTTGACGAAGGCGGCGAGCGCAATCGCATCGACGGTTTGGCCGGCGCGCGGCTGCACCACGGCGACGATGCGCTCGCCCCATTTGTCGTCGGGCAGCCCGATGACGGCGCAATCCTGTACCGCCTCATGGGCACGCAACGCATTCTCGACCTCGATCGAATAGACGTTGAAGCCGCCGGTGATGATCATGTCCTTGGCGCGATCGACGATGTAGAGGTAGCCGTCGTCGTCGATGTAGCCGATATCACCAGTGTGGTGCCAGCCATGCGCCGAGGCCTCGCGTGTGGCCTCCGGGTTCTTGTAGTAGCCTGCCATGACGAGCGAACCACGCACCACGATCTCGCCGCGCGATCCCGAGGGCAGCAGCTTGCCGTCGCCATCCATGATGCCGGCCTGCACCAGCGGGCCGATCCGTCCGGCGGAGGCAAGGCGCTCCATCGCGATGGAGCCGTCCGCATTGTAGTGATCGGCCGGCGCCATCATCGAGATCATCATCGGCGCCTCGGTCTGGCCGAACAACTGCGCCATCGGCCCGATCCGTTGCAACGCTTCCGCGAGCCGCGTCGCCGAAATCGGTGCCGCGCCGTACCAGAAGCATTGCAGCGAGCTGCGGTCGGTCGCATCGAGCCTCGGATGATCGAGCAGCATGTAGATCACGGTCGGCGGCAGGAATGTGTGCGTGACGCGATAGCGCTCGATCAGCGTGAGGAACTCGCCGATGTCGGGGTGATGCATGATCACGACGCGGCCGCCCAGCGTCATGATCGGGAAGCAAAGCACGCCGGCGGCATGGGTCAGCGGCGCCAGCGCGAGGTAGACCGGACGGCCCTTGAACGGATAGCCCATCAAGGTCAGCGCCGTCATCGCCTCGATGTTGCGTCCCGAGAGCATCACGCCCTTGGGCTTGCCGGTGGTGCCGCCGGTGCCCGGGATCATCGCGAGATCGTCGATCGTCTCGCGCTGATAGACATCATCGGCGAGCCCGCTGAGCCAGCGATCGAATGACGGCGCGAACGGCAATTCGGTATCGAGGCAGACCAGCGCGCGCAGCTTGGGCAGATCCTGCCGCACGGCCTCGACCATCGGCGCGAAGCTCGAATGAAACAGCAGCAGGCTGCAATCGAACTGGTCGAGGATGAACTTGTTCTCGGTCGCCTCGTTGCGCGGGTTGATCGGGCACCACACCGCGGCGGCGCGCGAGATGCCGAACACGCAAGAGAACGCGAGCGGATCGTTGCCGGACAGGATCGCAACCTTGTCGCCGGGCGCGATGCCGGATCGCTCGAGCCCGCGCGCGATCCGGTAGCTCAGCCGCTGCACCTCGCCATAGCTGAGGTCGCGGCCGTCCATGGTGAGGCACGGCGCATCAGTGCCGAGCGAGGCACCCTTGTCGAGGTAATCGATGAAGCGCATGGCGGGCCTCGCGCAAAGGGCGGGTGACGCGCGACTGCGTCACCCGCGCAAGGGGCGTTTTCGAGCAAATCGGATACCGGTCCGCCTGACGAAAACGCTTCAGGGAGCGGAATGCTGAGCCCCATCCGATCGGGGCTCAAGCTCAATCATGCACGGTCAGGACCGGCTTGCCGATCAGGCCGAAGCTGCGCAATTGGCCGAGCAGTTCGTGATGTCCGAACGCCTGGCAGCCGGAGGCGAAGCCTGTGCGCTTGGGCGGCTGCTGCAGCAGATACGCCGCGGCAAAGGCCTGCAGCATGCCGGTCTGCTTGTAGTTGCTGTTGCCGTAGATGACGCAGTGCGCGCGCCCCAGCGGGCCGGAGGCATACACCGAATCCATCGACTTGTTGACGCGAGGGTTCTCGCGCGGCGGCATGGTGTTCATCACGCCGGCAGCAGTCTGCGCCAGCGCGGCATAGCGCTCGTCGGGCTTCATGTCCTTGGTCGCCTCGAGCGCTGCGGCGACGATCTGCGGCACGCCCAGCATCAGCGCGCGGTTGAACACGCCGCCCAGCACCTTCACGTTGGCAACGCGCGGATCGCGCTTGAACCACACCGGGTGCGAGGTGCCGCCCCAGGGCAGCGCCAGCGCCAGCTCGTGCTGGCCGGGGATGGCGAGGCTGGTAAGGCCGGCATCGGGCTGATGCTCGACGTATTTGTTCTGCTCGAGATAGTAGGCCTTGGCCATCGCGGCGTTGACCAGGATGGTCTGCGTCGAGGCGATGGTCGGGCTGCCGCCCCAGAACACCGCGATATCGAGCGTGTCGAGACCGGGTGTCTCCAGGCACAGCTGCGCGGCGATCTCGCCGGTGGTGTACATCTGCGCGATGCCTGGCGCGAGCAACAGGCCGGCATTGCCGAACTTCGTGCCGAACTCCTGTTCGAGCGTGATCAGCCAGTCCTGCTCGCCGGTCGTGTCGGTGTAGTGGCACTTGGCGGCGAGGCAGGCCTGCACCACCTCGGTGCCGAACTTGGCGAACGGACCCACGGTGTTGAGCACCACCGAGGCGCCCTTGAACAGTTCGGTCAGCGCAGCCGTGCTGTGCGGCACCGTTACCACCTCGTAGTCGGCGGTCTCGATGCCGGCGACATTCGACTTCATCGCGGCGTTGAGCTTCTCGCCGCTGCGGCCGGCGGCGATGAAAGGAATATTGTACTCGCGCAGATATTCGCAGACCAGCCGGCCGGTGTAGCCGGACGCGCCATAGACGATGACGGGCTTCTTCTCGCTCATTGCGTTCCTCCGAAATGCGTGTTGTCGCGTTCTTGCTACATGCCCATGCCGCCATCGACCGGCAGACCGATGCCGGTGATGAAGCGGGCCTCGTTCGAGCACAGGAACACCGCGGCATCGGCGATGTCGGAGACCTCGGCGAGCTTGCCGAGCGGCGTCTGCTCCACCACCGAGCCAACCGCGGCATTGACGTCCGCCGCGAGACCGATCTTCACGATGTCATGGGCGAGCTGCAGGCCCATGTCGGTCGGGATCAGGCCGGGATAGATGCAGTTCACCCGCACCCCATAGCCGAGCTTGCCGGCTTCCATCGCGGCGACCCGCGTCATGCGATCGACCGCGGATTTGGTACCGGAATAGACCGCGATGCTCGGAAAGGCGATCGTCGCCGCGACCGAGGCGATGTTGACGACCGCGCCGCCCTTGCCCGCAGCTCCGCCCGGCCGCATCGCGCGGAAGGCGTGCTTCATGCCGAGCACGGTGCCGACGATGTTGACCTCGCACATCCGGCGCGCATCCTCGGCCTTGATATCGGCGACCAGCGAGGTGATCTCGATGCCGGCATTGTTGATCAAGATGTCGAAGCCGCCCAGCGTTTCGACCGTCGCGGCGGCGGCTCGCTCCCATTGCGCGTCGTCGGTGACGTCGAGCCTGACGAAGCCGGTCTTCACCCCGGCCTTGGCGACCTCGGCGGCGCTGGCCTTGCCGGCGTCGTCGAGAATATCTCCGATCATGACCGCGGCGCCGGACCGCGCCAACGCCTGCGCGATGGCCGCGCCAATCCCCCGGGCGCCGCCGGTGACCAGGGCTTTCCTACCTTCAAGGCTCTTCCCACTCATGACGTAGTCCTCCCTTTGCTTGGTGATTTTGATTGGTGCCGCGGACGGCGCGGGCATGGGCCGGCGGTCGCATGGTCTCAGCGCATTGGTGACGGCGGCCGGCATCGGCGAGGCGCAACGCTGGCGCGCCCGGCAGTGCATTTCCTCCTTGATGTCGTTAGGTCAGCCGTCTTGACGGTTGTCCAAATTATTGAACCAACCCTCGTCCAGGAACTTGACACTTGTCAAGCCTGAATTTGACAAGTGTCAAAGAGGATGATTGTGAAGAGATGGAGTGCGCCGCGGTTTGCGCGGTATAAGTTCGCTCGAGGGAAGAGACAGGAAAGGCACGAGATGGCGCGGCAAGCGACGGGAGCGGCCCACCGCGTGACGGTGGCAGCCGAGACACTGCGCGACGAGAAGTTCAACGCCCGCCGCATCGAGCTTGCCGAAGCCGCGCTGGAAACGCTTGGCGAACTCGGCTTCGCGCGCACCAGCCTGCGCGAGATCGCGCAGAACTCCGCATTCACGCACGGCGTGTTTCACTACTACTTCAGCGACAAGCTCGACCTGATCTGCTGCTGCGTCCGTCACTACAAGGCGAAATGCGTGACGCGCTACGACGAGGTGGTGACGACGGCGCGCAGCCGCGACGAACTGACCGAAGGCTTTCTCGCCAAGCTCGCGGCGACGTTGCGCGACGAAGCGCGCATGCACCGGCTCTGGTACGATCTGCGCTCGCAGGCGATGTTCGAGCCGGCGTTTCGCAAGGACGTGCTCGAGATCGACAAGAGCCTGGAAGCGATGATCTGGCGGATCGCCACGCGCTACGCAGAGCTCGGCAACAGGAAGCCGGCATCGTCTCCGGCCGCGCTCTACGCGCTGTTCGACGGCCTTTTCCAGAGCGCGCTGCTCAGGCACCTCGCCAGCGACGAGAAGGCCGTGCCCGATCTGCTCGACGAAGTCCGTCGCCTGCTGCCGACGATCTGCTGAGAGAATTGCGGCATACACAGCTTCGTAGCCCGCATGAAGCGCAGCGAAATCCGGGACTCGTGCCAGCCGTGAGATTTGCCCCGGATTGCGCTTCGCTTCATCCGGGCTACGGGAATTCGAACGTCGACGACGCATTGGCGCGCGTCATCACGTGGCGCATCGATCATGCTCCGGTGACAGTTGCGCGAACGAGTTCGCTGACGCGGTTGATTACGCCGCGCTCGCCGGCGGCAGCGCGAGCACCGAGTAGATCGCCTGCGCGTCGCGCGAGGCGCGCAGCTTCTTGGCGACGTCCTGGTCGCGCAGCAGGCGGGCGATGCGCGCCAGCGCCTTGAGGTGGTCGGCGCCGGCGCCTTCCGGCGCCAGCAACAGGAAGATCAGATCGACCGGCTGGCCGTCCATCGCCTCGAAATCGATCGGGCGCTCGAGGCGGGCGAAGAAGCCGAACAGCTTCTCCAGCTTGGGCAGCTTGCCGTGGGGAATGGCGACGCCATAGCCGACCGCCGTGGTGCCGAGCTTCTCGCGCTGCAGCAGCACTTCAAAGATCGCGCGTTCGTTCTGCCCGGTCAGCGCGGATGCACGCGCCGCGAGTTCCTGCAGCGCCTGCTTCTTGCTGATGACTTTCAAAGCCGGAAGTATCGCCTCGGGTGCGACCAGATCGGTAATCGGCATTGGGACGTTCCGAGGTGAATGAACCGTCAGGTTGCGAATAGGCTTTACAGCGGCGGCGTCAAGAAGTTGAGGTGGGATGCGGGCTTAGCCCGGGTCCAGCTGGCAGGGCTTCTACTCCAACGTATCGGCGGTGCCAACACCTGCGAACCCTGTTCCGCCCCCTTATTGCCGGAGGCGGCGGACCATAAGCAGGGCGGGCTTCGGACGTCAATGCCATCTGCCAACTATCCTCAGGGGCTCACCGCCGGCGGATCGACCCAGCCGACATTGCCGTCCGTACGGCGGTATATGATGTTCAACCGGCCACTGCCGCCATGCTGGAATACCAGGCAGGAGGCACCGGTCAGATCGAGCTCCATCACGGCTTCGCTGACCGACAGCCGCTTCAGCGCAGTGGTTGCCTCGGCAATGATCACCGGGCTGTACTCGGTGATCTCGTCCTCGTTCTCGGGTGCCTCGATGACGTAGCTCGGCGCGTCGAGGCCTGCGCTGTTGAGGCCTGCGCCGTTCAATTCGGCAAGCGCAGCGGTCGCGGCATAGGCCTTGCGGGCCGAGCGGTCCTTGAGCCGGCTCTTGTAGCGGCGCAGCCGCTTCTCGATCATCAGGAGCGCGGCGTCCGCGCTGGCATAGGCGTCGGCGGCGTTGGATTCGGCTTCCAGCGTGATGCCGGAATCCAGATGCAGCGCGCAGTCGGTGCGGAAGCCAAAGCCATCCTTGCTCAGCGTGATGTGACCAGAATAGTTGCCATCAAAATACTTTCGCAGGACCTCGTCGGTGCGCTCGCTGACGCGCGCGCGAAGCGCCTCGCCGATGCTGATGCTCTTTCCCGAGATTCGAAGGGTCATTTGATGCCTCGATTGCTGGATGCCTCGATCACTCTTGCAGGAGCGTGGAGCTTGCTGGGCTTCCGGTTACCTCCCTGTCTGGATGGCGCTTCGCCTGGAGAGGTTGAGACTATTCCGATTTGGCACGAACGCAACGAGCGGATGGCCCGCTCCGTACTCGGACGGAGCCATACTCAAGAAGTAACCTAAACGGGGGCTGTATCGCGCGAGCGGTCGGGCGAGGAGGCAGGAGCCGAAAGGGCATTACCGAGCATGCTCTGTTTGTCACGGCGGCGCTGCACCGAGGATGGTATCCGCATCGCCTCGCGGTACTTCGCGACGGTGCGGCGGGCAATATCAATGCCCGAAGCGCGCAAACGTTCCACGATCGTGTCGTCGGACAGGATCGCCGACGGCGCCTCGCCGTCGATCAACTGCTTGATGTGGTGACGCACCGCTTCGGCCGAATGCGCCTCTCCGCCGTCGGCGGAAGCGATCGACGCGGTGAAAAAATACTTCAATTCAAAACTGCCGCGATTGGTCGCCATGTATTTGTTGGCCGTGACGCGCGACACCGTCGATTCATGCATCTGGATCGCATCCGCTACCGCCTTCAGATTGAGCGGCCGCAGATGCGCGACGCCATAGGTGAAGAATCCATCCTGCTGGCGGACGATTTCAGTTGCGACCTTCAGGATGGTTCGGGCTCGCTGATCGAGCGCGCGCACCAGCCAGGTCGCGTTCTGCAGGCAATCGGTGAAGTACGACTTGTCCCCGTCCTTGCGGATCGTCTTCGACAGCTCAGAGTAATAGGTCTGGTTGACCAGCACGCGCGGCAGAGTGTCGCTGTTGAGCTCGACATGCCAGCCGCCGTCGGGACCCGGACGCACATAGACGTCGGGCACCATGGTCTGCGTCCGCGCGGTGCCGAACTTCAGCCCGGGCTTCGGATCGAGCCGGCGGATCTCGGCGATCATGTCGGTGATGTCTTCGTCGTCGACGCCGCACAGCTTTCGCAGGGCCGCGATGTCGCGCTTGGCGAGCAGGTCGAGATGCTCGACCAGCGCCTGCATCGCCGGATCGTAGCGATCGAGCTCGCGCAGCTGGATCGCCAGGCACTCGCTCAGGTTTCGCGCGCACACGCCCGGCGGATCGAACTTCTGCAGCACCGCGAGGACCTCGTCGACCGCCTGCTGCGAGGCACCGAGCCGCTCGGCGGCCTGGCCGAGGTCGGCCGGCAGGTAGCCGGCGTCGTCGACCAGGTCGATCAGGTACTGCCCGATCATGCGCTGCGCCGGCGCCGAGAACGCCACCGCGAGCTGTTCGGCAAGGTGGTCGGCGAGCGTCAGCTCGGCGGCCACGAAGGCTTCGAGATTGTATTCGTCGTCGCTGGAGGCCCCACCGCCCCATTCGGTATAGACCGACGGGGCTGCGTCCTGCGCGGCGCGCGCGGCGGCTTCGGCCGGTTCCTCGGCGAACACATTGTCGAGCCTGGTATCGAGCGTCTGCTCGATCTCGGCTCGGGTGCCGAGGTCGCGGTTCAGCCATTCCTCCTGGCCGGGCTCAAAGCCGGCCTCGCCGCCCGAACCTGCAGCCATGTCAGAGGCGTCGCCATCGTCCCCGTAGCTATTGGAACCGTTGGAATCGCCGTAGTCCGGCCGCTCCATCACCGGCTCGCCCGCCACCGGTGGCTCCGGCCCGTCTGCGGCCCGCTCGAGCAGCGGATTGCGTTCCAGCTCTTCCTCGACAAAGGCCGACAGATCCAGGTTCGACAGTTGCAGCAGCTTGATCGCCTGCATCAGCTGCGGCGTCATCACCAGCGACTGCGACTGGCGGAACTCTAGTCTTTGCGTCAGTGCCATGGAGGCAAGATCGACCTTAAAAGTTGGCTCGATTCTTGCTTATCTTAGTCCGTGAAGCTTGTACACGGCTTGACGGACGCAAAATTTTGGCTACAGCCGGAATTCTTCGCCAAGGTAAAGCCGGCGTACATCGGGGTCGTTAACGATCTCCTCGGGGCTGCCCTCAGTCAAGATCTCACCGGCATAGACGATGTAGGCACGGTCGGTCAGGCCGAGCGTCTCGCGGACGTTATGGTCGGTGATGAGCACGCCGATGCCGCGGTTGGTCAGATGACGGACGAGGTCCTGAATGTCGCCGACCGCGATCGGGTCGATGCCGGCGAACGGCTCGTCGAGCAGCATGTAATTCGGACGCGTCGCCAGCGCGCGCGCAATCTCGACGCGGCGGCGCTCGCCGCCGGACAGCGCGATCGACGGGCTCTTGCGCAGCCGCGTGATGTTGAACTCGTCGAGCAGCGAATCCAGTTCGTGCTCGCGCTTCTTCCTCGAGGGCTCGACGACCTCGAGCACCGCGCGGATGTTCTGCTCGACCGACAGGCCGCGGAAGATCGAGGCCTCCTGCGGCAAATAGCCGATGCCGAGGCGCGCGCGCTGATACATCGGCAGCTTGGTGACGTCATGGCCGTCGAGCTCGATCGCGCCGCGATCGGCCTTGATCAGGCCGGTGATCATGTAGAACACCGTGGTCTTGCCGGCGCCGTTGGGTCCGAGCAGGCCGACCGCCTCGCCGCGGCGCACATAGATGCTGACGCCGCGCACGACCTGGCGGCTGCCAAAACTCTTTTCCACGCTGTGCACAGCGAGGTAGCCCGGCCGCTTGATGAGCTGCGGCGCTGAAGCGGCGTTGTTCCTGGCCGGCCTTGCCCGCGCCGGGGCGGCCGCAGCCGCTGGCTGGGATCGCGGCAGCTCGACGGCGGGAACCGGAGCGGCACGCGCCATCGGCGGCGCGTCGCGCACCGGTGACGTCAGCATCTCGCCGAACTGGTCGCCGAGCGCCGTGATGTCGTCATGCGCGCGCGCAAATCCGGAACTGCGTTTCGCAGGGCGCCGCCGGAACATGCCGAGAAAATCCACCATCCCCGCTTCGCTTCAGCCTTTCACGGTGATCCCGCGACCTTGCCTGCGGACCGATCGATTCGCACGGCAAAGCGCGATCACCCGCGCCTTGAATGAATGGATGCCCCTGTCCCGGCCGACATAACTCCCCCTCGAAGGCACATCGTCCGGCCGGGCCGCTGGAGTAGATACAGTCTCGCCCCGCGCGCTTCAACCTCGCGGTCGCAAGATATTATCTAACTTATTGATTCTACTTCACCTTACGTGAGGCTTACTTTGCGGCGCCTATTTCGGCTTGCTGCCCGGAAGAAGTTGAAGCGGCGACGGGGCTGCCGGGGTCGTGCCGGGGGCGGCCGGCGTGCCGCAGCCGCCCTTGCCGTTCTGGCCGCCCTGGGACTGGATGAACAGGCCCTGCACCTTGCCGCTGTCGGATTCCACCCGCGAGACGCCGGTGGTCATGTCGACCAGCAGGCGGTCGCCGCGCAGCACGTTCTGGCACTGGGTCAGCACCACCTGGCCGCCGCCTCCGCCGAGCATGGTGATCAGATTGGTCTTGGTGTCGAAGATCGCGGTCTCGCCGGTGACGACCTGATCCTTCTGGGTGACGACGACATTGCCCTTCGCCTCCAGTCGCTTGATCGAGGACGCGCCGCCGGGGCCCGGGGTCGCCGATTGCATCGGCGCGCCCTTCTGAGCGGCGGCAGCCTTGGTGCCGCTCGCGGCCGGCGCCGGCGCCGCTGTCGACTTGTCCTCGTAGAACACCACCAGGATCTTCGAGGTCATGGTGGTATCGCCCTGCACGACCTTCACATTGCCGGAGAAGGTCGCCTCCTTCTTCTTGTCGCGCATCTCGAGCGCGGCGGCCTCGATCTGGATCGGCTGGTCGCGGTTCTGCGAAAAGCCCTGCATGGCGTTGGGAACACCGGACATCGAGCCCTGCGCCGCGGCGTAGTTCACGGCGAACAGCGCGAGCAGAAAGGCCGCAATTGCGATGCCGTGCGGAAAGCGTCTCATCATCAAATTCATTTCGTGTTGGCGGATTTGCGCGCCTTCGGCGGCGCAGGAGGAGGTGGTGGTGGTGCGGGCTCGGCGGGCGCGCTCGCATTGTTGTCGCCGAGCTTGTCGAGATACATCACGACATTGCCTTCGAACCGCACGAGCTCGCCGCTGTTGTAGATCCTGAGCCTGTCCGATGTCAGCGTGCCCTGGAGCAATTTGACGTCGACATGCTCGTCCGACGACACGTTGCCCTTGTTGATGTCGACGAAGGCCTGCGTCAGCTTGGCTTCATAGCCGGTGGACGACTGCAGGAAGATATCCTGGCGCAGGTCGAGCAGCTGCTTCTTGTTGTCGAAGAAGCCGGTGCGCGCATCCATCGTCACGGTCGACTCATCCTGCTGCGCCACCTTGGCGCGGATCGTCTTCAGCTCGACATGATCGGGGTCGGTGACGTCCTGGATCGCCGCCTTGGCCCACATCTCATAGGGCCGCCCCTCGGCCGAGAAGCCGGCGATGTGCGGCGATTCCATCGTGATCTTGGTGCCGGAGACGACGAGATTGTCCATCTCGACCGGCAGCTTGGGGATCATCTCGCGGAATGGATTGTAGACCGAGACGAAGATGATCGAGGCCATCGACAGCCCAACCACCGCAGGCACGGCGATGCGCAGGATCCGCACCATGCGGCTGTGCCGTGCGGCGGCGGCAAACCGCGCCTCGAGGCCCGTGACGTAGCCGGGATTCTGGGCTGGATTCTGAACCGAATTCACCTGAGCTCCAGAGGCACGAAATTGCCCCTATCCTAGCCGGAGCCGCCCGATTATGCAGCCCGGACCTCGCGTCGCGCCCCTGCGGGGGACCACGCGTGAACAGTTTGGCCGAAACGGGGCGGAACCGGCCCCGCCGCGACGAATTCGCGCCCCATCATTAACGGGCGAAATCACGAATGGGCGAAGATGTCCTCGGCCTCCCAGCCGTCGAGGTCGAGCCTGGCACGCGTCGGCAGGAAGTCGAAGCAGGCCTTCGCGAGATCGGTGCGTCCCTCACGCGCCAGCATCACATTCAACTTGTCGCGCAACGCATGCAGGTGCAGCACGTCGGATGCGGCATAGGCGAGCTGGGCTTCGCTGAGGCTTTGCGCACCCCAGTCGCTCGACTGCTGCTGCTTCGACAGCTCGACGTTCAGCACCTCGCGCACCAGGTCCTTCAGGCCGTGGCGGTCGGTATAGGTGCGCGAGAGCCGCGAGGCGATCTTGGTGCAATAGACCGGCGCCGGCATCACGCCGAACGTGTTGTAGAGCACCGCGACGTCGAACCGCGCAAAATGAAAGATCTTGGTGATCGCAGGGTTGGCGAGCAGCGCCTTCAGGTTCGGCGAGTCGGTGTGGCCCTTCGGGATCTGGATCACGTCGGCGGTGCCGTCGCCGTTCGACATCTGCACCACGCAGAGCCGGTCACGATGCGGATGCAGTCCCATGGTCTCGGTGTCGATCGCAACGGAATCGGTATAGCGAGTGAGATCGGGCAGGTCGCCGCGATGCAGGCGGATGGTCATGAAATAAGGCCTCGGGTCTCGGATCGATTCGACAGGCGACACTAGCCCCCAAACGCCGGGGATGCGAGCGGATAGGCGGTCGCCGGCCGGCTCAGCCAGGGGTTACGCCCCCGCTCTTGCCATATCCCGGCACGGCTGCCCAGCATCGCGTGAACTCTGTTGCATTTGGATCACGCGCAATTCAAACGATTGGCAATGGGATGACCCGAGGCCTCGCAATACCCATATGGAGGAGCGGGAGTTTCGCGGTTTTTGATCACAGTCCCGCATAATTTTTTGCGCGTCCGCGCCGATGAAATCCACGGATGGCGCCCTATCTGTGCCCAGCCGCTCGCACGTCCTACTCATCTTCAGAAATGAGCCTCATGTCGGACCAGACCATCGCCGCGCCGATCGACGCCGAGCCGCAGGAACGCGGCTTCTCGCGTTATCAAGCGTTCCTGATCGCGCTGCTTGCGTTCACGCAATTCACCCTGATCCTCGACTTCATCATCATGTCGCCGCTCGGCGCCATCCTGATGCCGTCGCTCAACATCACGGCCGGGCAATTCGGCGTCGCGGTGTCGGCCTACGCCTTCGCGGCCGGGATTTCCGGCATCCTCGCCGCCGGCTTTGCCGATCGCTTCGACCGCAAGCGGCTGTTGTTGTTCTTTTATGTCGGCTTCACGCTCGGCACCGTGCTGTGCGCGCTGGCGCAGAATTTCCATGTGCTGCTGCTCGGCCGCATCGTCACCGGCCTGTTCGGCGGCGTGATCGGCTCCGTCGTGCTCGCCATCGTCACCGACCTGTTTCCGCTGCGTCTGCGCGGCCGGGTGATGGGCTTCATCCAGACCGCATTCGCCGCGAGCCAGGTGCTCGGCGTGCCGGCCGGGCTTTTCCTGGCCAATCACTGGAATTGGCACATCTGCTTCGTCGCCATCGTCGGCCTGTCGATCGCGGCGATCGCCACCATCGCGCTGGTCATGGAGCCGGTCGACGGCCATCTCAAGCTTCAGCACGACCGCAACCCGTTCCAGCATCTGATCTCGACCGTCGCGCAGCCCCGCTACACGCTCGCCTTCCTGGTGACGACGCTGCTGGCGACCGGCGGCTTCATGCTGATGCCGTTCGGCAGCGCCTTCACCGTGCACAATCTCGGCATCGACATCGTCCACCTGCCGACGATCTATCTGGTCTCCGGCCTGTTCAGCATCCTGATGGGACCGCTGGTCGGCCGCGCCAGCGATGCGTTCGGCAAATATCCGACCTTCATCTTCGGCTGCGTGGTGTCGGCCATCATGGTGCTGATCTACACCCATCTCGGCCACGTCTCGCTGCTGACCGCGATCATCGTCAATGTGCTGATGTTCGTCGGCATCTTCTCGCGCATGATCCCCTCGCAGGCGCTGATGTCGGCGATCCCCGATGCCAGCCAGCGCGGCTCGTTCAGCGCGATCTCAGCGTCGGTGCAGCAATTGTCTGGCGGCCTGGGATCGGTGGTCGCCGCCGCGATCGTCGCAGAGAATGCGGACGGCTCGCTGCTGCATTTCGACCGGATCGGCTACGTCGTCGTGGCGAGCTCGATGATCTCGATGATCGCGATGTATTTTGTGCAGCGGCCGATCGCCCTGCGGGCGGGGCGGCGGGTGGTGTGAGACTCGCGGACGCGACGCCGACTGGCGCGCAGGCTCCGGCCTCGCCTCCGGCGCACCGGCAACGGGTACGGCTTTGCCGCAGCCGCCCTCCGGATACTGAGCGATTTCAATCGCTTAAAAAGGGGGTGGTGCCCAGGAAAGGACTCGAACCTTCACGGCCGTTAAGCCACTGGCACCTGAAGCCAGCGCGTCTACCAATTCCGCCACCTGGGCATGTGGAGCGGCTTAGTAAGGATCGGTTACGCGCTTGTCAAATTCGCGATTGAAAATTCAATTAGCCTGTACAGGATTGGGCTGATGTCGTATCGCCAGAGGCTGTAAATACGCTCAATCGCTCTCGAATCCGGCAGGAATGGACCTCATGGCATCGAACCTGGAAACGCTCGTCACGGTATTCGGCGGATCCGGATTTCTGGGGCGGAACGTGGTCCGGGCGCTCTGCAAGCGCGATTACCGCGTGCGGGTCGCGGTGCGGCGGCCTGAACTGGCCGGCCATCTGCAGCCGCTCGGCCGCGTCGGGCAGATTCATGCCGTCCAGGCCAATGTGCGCTACCCGGCCTCGGTCGAGGCGGCGATGCGTGATTCGCATATCGCGATCAACCTGGTCGGCATCCTGGCCGAAGGCGGCGGGCAGAGCTTTGACGCCGTGCAGGTGAAGGGCGCCGAGACCATCGCCAAGGCAGCCGCCGCCGTGGGCGGGCGGATGGTCCACGTCTCGGCGATCGGTGCCGACGCGGATTCGCCCTCGGGTTATTACCGCGCCAAGGCGAAGGGCGAGCAGGCCGTGCAGGCGGCCCTGCCAGAGGCCACCATCATGCGGCCGTCGCTGCTGTTCGGGCCCGAGGATCAGTTCACCAACCGGTTTGCGGCACTGGCGCGGATGTCGCCGGTGCTGCCGCTGGTCGGCGGCGGGGTCAACAAGGTGCAGCCGGCCTATGTCGCAGATGTCGCGGACGCCGTGGCCAATGCCGTCGACGGCAAGGCGAAGGCAGGCGCGACCTACGAGCTCGGCGGGCCGGAAGTGCTGACCATGCGCGAGGTGATGCAGATCATCCTTCAGATCACCCAGCGCGACCGGGTGCTGGCGCCGCTGCCGTTCGGCCTTGCCAAGCTGCAGTCGTATGTCCTGCAATTCGCGCCCGGCCCCTTCACCTTGACGCCGGACCAGGTCGCTATGCTGCGTTCGGACAATGTGGTGTCGGATGCCGCCAAGGCCGCCGGCCTTACTTTCGCGGGCCTCGGCATCACGCCCGATTCGATGGAAGCGATCGCCCCGCAATATCTCTGGCGCTTCCGCGCGACCGGGCAGTTCCAGAAGAAGAGCGCGTAGGCACCTCTCCAATCGTCGTCCCGGCGAAGGCCGGGATGACGAGATTAGGTCTTACTTTCCCATCGCCAGCGCGATCAGACCGAGCGTGCCGACGATCACGCGCCACCAGGCGAAGAACGTGAAGCCGTGGCGGGTGACGTAGTTGAGGAACGTCTTCACCACGACCATTGCCACGACGAAGGAGACCACGAAGCCGACCGCGATGACGCTGAGATTGTCCGAGGTGAAATCGGCGCGGTTCTTGTAGAAATCATAGACGAACGCACCGACCATGGTCGGGATCGCGAGGAAGAACGAGAACTCCGCCGCCGAGCGCTTGTCGGCGCCGAGCAGCATCGCGGCGACGATGCTGGCGCCCGAGCGCGACACGCCGGGGATCATCGCCAGGCACTGCGCGACACCGATCCAGAAATACATCAGCAGCGGGAACCGGGTCGCGTCGTCCTCGTACACCTTGAGATCGAGCTGATCGACCCAGAGCAGGATGGCGCCGCCGACGATCAGCGTGAAGCAGACCACCCACGGATTGAACAGGAATTCCTTGATGTACTTGCCGGCGATCAGGCCGATCACGACGGCCGGCAAGAACGCCACCAGCACGCCGATCACGAAGCGGCGGTCGTCGGGATTGGAGAACATGCCAAGCGCGACGCGCCACAATCTGGTGAAATAGAGCACGAGGATCGCGAGGATCGCACCGAGCTGAATCAGGATCGCAAAACTCTTCCAGAAATTGCCTTCGCCGAGATTGAAGAAGCGTTCCGCGAGCAGCAGGTGGCCCGTCGAAGAGACCGGCAGGAACTCGGTGACACCCTCGACAATGCCGAGAATCACCGCCCGCAGCATATCCGTCATCATGATCTGATCTGCCCTGTGTGGAAAACCGAATTCTTCTCGCTTATTCGCACATAGGCCGCAATCGCAAAGAATCGTCAAACAATGGGTTACCCGGCCGATTTGCTGGGCTATAGCGTTTTTGTGACCCGCACCATCTGCGGGGGCGGCTTCCGGTTTGCGCGCCGACGCGACATAGAGACGAGCGGAACTGGTCCGGCCAATTCACAGGTCAGGTCACACAGGTTGATGGTTTCTTAAGCGCCACGACACTACCAAGGGCTTCATGTATACGCTGTATCACCATCCGTTCTGTCCGCATTCGCGCTTCATTCGGCTCGTGCTCGGCGAGTATGGCCTCGATCTGCGCCTGGTGGAGGAACGGGTCTGGGAGCGGCGCGAGGCGTTCCTGGCGCTCAATCCGGCGGCGACCACGCCGGTGCTGATCGCCGAGGGATTTCCGCCGATTCCGGGTGCGCCTGTGATCGCAGAATATGTCGACGAGACGCATGGCCTCGACGCCGGCGAACGTCGGCTGCTGCCGACGTCTTCGGCCGAGCGTGTCGAGGTGCGCCGGCTGATGGCGTGGTTCAACGAGAAATTCTTCGAGGAAGCCTCCAACCCGCTGGTGACCGAGCGGATCTACAAGCGCTTCATGAGCGAGGACAATGGCGGCGGCCCGCCGGCACCCGACATCATGCGCGCCGCCAAGGTCAATGTGCGCTATCATCTGAGCTATATCGGCTGGCTGGCGAAGACGCGGAACTATCTCGCCGGCGACCGCCTCACCTACGCGGACCTCGCCGCCGCTGCGCATCTCTCGGCGATCGACTATCTGGGCGACGTGCCATGGAGCGAGGACGACGCGGCAAAGGCGTGGTACGCACGGGTGAAGTCCCGCCCGTCGTTCCGCCCGCTGCTCAGCGAATGGCTGGCGGGGGTGCCGGCGTCGCGCACCTATGTGGACCTCGACTTCTGAGCCAGGCGGTCCGGCTCTCTCCGTCCGATCTCAAGGACGCACTTCGGCGCGAGGCGCGCGCGCTCGGCTTCGATGCCATCGGCTTCACCGATCCTGATGCGACGCGCGAGGCCGGCAGACATTTTCTGGAATTCCTCGGCTCCGGCGGCCATGGCGAGATGGACTGGCTCGCGGCCAATCCGGAACGGCGCACCGACCCGCGCGTGCTGTGGGATGGCGTGCGCTCGATCATCATGCTCGGCGTCAATTACGGGCCCGCCGATGATCCGCTCGATATTCTCGCGTGCCGATCGCATGGCGCAATCTCGGTCTATGCGCAGGGCGACGACTATCACGACGTGATCAAGAAGCGGCTGAAGACGCTGGCGCGCTGGCTCGCTGCCGCGACCGGCGACGAGGTGAAGGTGTTCGTCGACACCGCCGCGGTGATGGAGAAGCCGCTCGCACAGGCCGCCGGCATCGGCTGGCAGGGCAAGCACACCAATCTGGTGTCGCGCCAATTCGGCTCGTGGCTGTTTCTCGGCGCGATCTATACCGCGACCGAGCTGCCGCGCAACGAAGCCGAAGCCGAGCATTGCGGCAGTTGCCGCGCCTGCCAGGACATTTGTCCGACCGCGGCGTTTCCTGCTCCCTACAAGCTCGATGCGCGGCGCTGCATCTCGTATCTGACGATCGAGAACAAGGGTCCGATCCCGCAGGAATTCCGCAAGGCCATCGGCAACCGCATCTATGGCTGCGACGATTGCCTCGCGGTGTGCCCGTGGAACAAGTTCGCCGAGGCCGGCCGCGAGCAGAAGCTTGCGGCACGCGATGCGTTGCGCGCGCCCGCGCTCGCCGATCTCGCGCGGCTCGACGATGCGGCTTTCCGCACATTGTTCACGAAATCGCCGGTCAAGCGCATCGGCCGTGACCGCTTCATCCGCAATGTGCTGATCGCGATCGGCAACTCCGGCGACGCAGACCTCGCCGCCGAAGCGCGTCGTCTGCTCGATGACGCAAGCCCGCTGGTGCGCGGCGCTGCGGTGTGGGCGTTGTCGCAACTGATCGCCCGCGACGCGTTCGCGGCGCTGGCGTCACGTGCCGGCGGCGAGCCTGATCTCAGCGTGCAGCAGGAGTGGCGCGCGGCAGCCGCCTCTTGATTTCATCGCGCTGTTCCCGTCATGGTCGCGGACCATGACAAACCAGCCCTTCTTCACCAGACATGGCGACGGCTTCATGCCGACGTCAGTTGCGAACGGTCCGTGGAGCCCGGAATCGATGCACGGCCGCGTCGTGATCGGCCTGCTCGGCTTCGTCATCGAGGAGCGCCACGGCTCCGACGATTTCGTCCCCGCGCGGCTCACGGTCGACATGTTCCGGCTGCCCAACATCACGACGCCGGTCGAAGTGACGACCAGGCTGGTACGCGATGGGCTCCGCATCAAGGTGATCGAGGCCGAGTTCGTCTCCGGCGGCACCAGCATGGCGCGCGCCTCCTGCCAGTTGTTGCGCAGGACGGAAAATGCACCCGGCAATGTGTGGTCGCCGCCGAACTGGCAGGTGCCCGCGCCCGCCGACATTCCGAAGCCGGCCGATCCAAGGCTCGGCATGAACGGCAAATGGGAGACGCGGCCGATCACAGGCCAGATGGGCTCGCTCGGCGAACGGCGGCTGTGGATGAGCGAAGTCCGCGAGCTCGTCGAAGGCGTGAAGATGACGCCGTTCGTCCATGTCGCGACCGGCGCGGATTTCGCGAGCCCGTTCGCCAATGCCGGCGACCAGGGCCTCGGCTACATCAACAGCGACGTCACGATCTATCTGCACCGTTTGCCGGTGAGTAACTGGATCGGCTTCGAGGTGGTCAATCACCACGCGACAGACGGCATCGCGATCGGCGAGTGCTGGCTCTATGACGAGAAGGGCCCGATCGGCACCTCCACCGTGGCCGCACTCGCCCAGCGCAAGCCGATGAGCAATCCGCCGCCGCCGTAGAATCTCCACCGTCGTCGTTTGGCCCGGTTCAGGCTGCACGCCACGCTGCGATTTAACATGACAGTTTTAAGAATGATCTAGCGCAAGGATAGCGCCGCTTGGGTGACGCATACAGGTGAGACCGAAATCTCATCTTGCCCTGTGTGTCATGAAAGCCCAGATCCTCAAAGAACTCGGACAGGCAGACATACTGCTGCCGTCCCTGGTAGCCGCCGGTCTGTCCGCCAACGATCGCATCAAGGTTCGCCTGAGCGCGCTGCAGGCCGCCGCCGCACATGCGCGGGAACCCGGGCGTCCGGTCAATGAGCTTGCAGTTGAGAGCCATGCCGCCGGCATCGCGCCGGCGGCGATCGCATCCTTGATCAACAGCGCGGATCTGATAGGCGAAAGCCGGCTGACTGCCCCCAATCTCGCAAAGCTGATGAAGGAGATCCAGGGCGACATCGACACCATGATCCGCTCCGTCAGCGCCGGCGATGCAGTGGAAGCGGATAGGGCGCGCGGCCGCCTGAATGCGATTCAAGCCGCTGGACTGCTCGATGCGTCGCCTGAGATCGAGCTTAGCCGGATCACCCGTCTGACAAGTGCGGCGCAAGACGCTGGCGACACCCTGCATCGGCTGGTCATGGATCTGCACAAGGCGTTGAACAGGCTTGCCGTCGGCTGCTCGGAAGAAAATCTGGCGGGGGCACGGGTGTTCGGCCTGCAGAGCGAGGATCGCGTGCCGATCGAAAGTTTCATGCGAGGTCTGGCAGAGACCCGCGCGCTGAAATTCGACCATCCCGGCCTTGATACGATGGCAACCAGATCGGACGGCCGGCTCCTGATTCAGAACGACATCGGAACTACCGACGCGCATGTCCTGGTGGTAGCCGTCAAACGCAATGCGGTGACCGTGACTTATACGGACGTGCACCTGGCTCGCGCAAAATTCTTCGTCTCGCTATTCGGCCACTTCGACGCCGAATGGAGCGGTCTCGATCATCATGCGTCGACGGGATTTGAAGACGGCGGCTTCTTCCTCGTGACCGGCCGATTGCAGGCCAGGACGGCCACGGATCGTAATGAATTCCTTACCGCCGTCGGCTCTGCGCTCGTGTTCCTGATCGACTGGAACAAAGCCCGCAAGCTGTTGCGAAACTGGGTCAACAAGGATGACGCGGCGAAGATTCTCGAATGGGCGGCGCGGCAGCGGGTTGGCCATCGTGGCTTTCTCGAACTCGGCGGCAATGAGTTGCTCGGCAGTGCCGTTCGCAACGCGGCACCAACGCGTATCGGCTTCGGCGAGCGATTGGACCAGGTGCTCGGCCGCACGGCAGCAATGGATTTCCTGAAGAGCGCGCTGCGCCTCTCGACCGAAGCGCTGCTCGCAGGTCATTCGGTCAGGACCGTGCGGGACGAACTCGAGGCCGAGCTGGTCAGGCGCCTGGAGCGCGTCGAGAGCGCGTTGCTTGCTGTGGTGCTGCGGCAGGTCGGGCTGGCACACGACCTCAGCATCACGATCTCTGGCTATATCGCCGGACTGCTGGCCGGCCAGGAGACCGACGGCAAGGCATTGGCCGCGCGCGCCAGCCGGATCGAGCAGAAGGCGGACCGCATCGCGCTCGAAGCGCGCAGGGAGGTCAACCGCTTCGGTGCCCGGCCGATCATCGAACAACTGGTGGACCGCGCGGAGGAGGCCGTCGACGAACTCGAGCAGGCGGCCTTTATAGCTTCCCTGACGTCGGCGAGCGTCGACAAGCAGCTGATCTCCGCACTGGGTGAACTCTGCGCGATTGCCGTCACCGCCGCCGAGGCGGCGGCCAGCGGGCTGGCCGCCGCCGCGGAAGTACCGGAGGGCCGTCGTGCCGATTCCGAGGACGCGCTTGCCGCGGTGGTGCGTCTTGTCGACGCCGAGCACGCCGCGGACTGCCAAGAACGGGCGATCACGTCGCTGGTCTTCACCGGTAACCACGACACCACGACATCGCTCTCGGTGCTCGAACTGGCGCGCGCCATCGAACGTTCGACCGATCGTCTCGCCGGCTTCGGCCATCTGCTCCGGCAGCACGTCATGACTGATCTGGCAGCCTGAAGAGGGGTCCAACATGCACATCGTATGCATTGGCGGGGGATCGACCGCTTTGCACCCTGCCGAAGAGATCGGTGCCAAGGCGGCGAATCTCGCCCGGATGGCCGCGCTTGGTCTTGCGGTGCCGCCGGCGTTCGTGCTGCCGGTCGGGCTGTGCGCCGACATCATCGGCGGGCGGACGGCTGCGGAGCGCCATTTGCTGGACGGATTGAAGGAAGGCATCGGGTTCCTCGAGCGCTCCACCGGCAGGCGCTTCGGCGATCACAGACGTCCGCTGCTGGTTTCGGTGCGGTCGGGCGCAGCCCGCTCGATGCCCGGCATGCTGGACACCGTCCTCAATGTCGGCTGCACGACGCGCGCCGTGCGCGGCTTGATCCGATCGACGGGACGCTCACGGCTCGCATGGGATTGCCGGCGCCGATTTCTGGAGAGTTACGGCGAGGCCGTGCTCGGCCTCGACCCTGCGCCCTTCGCGGCGCGGATCGCCGCGCTGACCGCCGAGGAAGGCGTCGCCAATGACCGCGAGCTCGACAGCGAAGCGATCGAGCGTCTTGCCGGTGAGGAACTGGCGCTGATCGAGGGCGGAGACGATCGCTGGCTCGAGGATGCCGACGAGCAGCTCGAGCGGGCGGCGCGGGCGGTCTATCGATCCTGGATGAGCGAGCGGGCGCAGACCTATCGCCGGCTGCAAAAACTCGAGCATCTGGCGGGAACGGCCGTGACCGTGCAGGCCATGGTATTCGGCAATGGCGGGCTTTCATCGGGAGCGGGCGTCGCGTTCTCCCGCGACCCTTCGACCGGATCGACGCAGCCCGTCATCGATCTGGTACTCGACGCGCAGGGCGAGGACGTCGTGTCGGGCCGGCGCACGCCGGATAGCGGGGAGATGATCGCCCGCGCATTGCCGATGCTCATCGCCGATCTCGGCAACGTCCTGACGCGCCTCGAGCATGAGTTCGGCGACGTCCAGGACGTCGAGTTCACCGTCGAGGACGGAAAGTTATGGATCCTGCAGACGCGTCCGGCAAAGCGCACGCCCCGCGCCGCGCTCAGGATCGCGATCGACCTCGTCCATGACCGGCTCATCACTCCGAAACAGGCACTCGACCGCCTGAGCGATCTCGATCTTGCGTCGCTGGAGGAAGTTTCCCTGGTCTCGGCCGACGATCCGATTGTCGCAGGGATCGGTGCGTCCGGCGGCATTGCCGTCGGGCGTGCCGTCTTCGACTCCGACGCTGCGCAGCGGCTTGCAGCAGCCGGCGATCCCGTCATTCTGATGCGTCCCGATACCAGCACTGCAGACGTTGCCGGTTTTGCCGTGGCCTGCGGCATCGTAACCAGGGTTGGCGCGCGGACCGCTCATGCCGCGCTGGTGGCGCGTCAGATGGGAAAACCGTGTGTGGTGGGCTGCGGCGGCATGACGATCGACGCCGCCAGCGAGCGCGCCGCACTCGGCAAGGCGGTGATTTCGGCAGGCGACTGGGTCACGATCGACGGAGACAGCGGTGGCATCTTTCTCGGGCGGCGGGAAACGCGGACAGTCCGGCCCGAAACGGAGCTTGCCGAAGTCGCGAAATGGCGATCGGAAGTGCGCGGGGCCGCGGTCCGTCGCCGCCGGACGCGCAAATCGGCCGCGGCCTGATCCACGCCGCATTGCAGTCGCCAGTAGCGACGATCAGGTCTCCAGGTGCCGCTTCATCTCCGGCCGCGCCCGCAGCGCAGCGCCCTGCTTGCCGACGATCTTGGCGATCCGCTCCGGCGCGAAGTTGAGGTCGACGAAGGCCGGCGCGGTGTTGGCGACCTCGTGATATTCCGCGATCTTGCCGTCGCGCAGCCGCATGATCGCGACGCCCTCGAACATCGCCCGCGCCCCCTTGGCTTCCGGCAGGGTCGAGCGGTAGCTGAACGTGTAGCGCGCGTAGAGCGTCGTGCCGTCGCTGACGGGATCGTGCATCACCCAGCGGAAATCGGTCGCAGTCCGGTAGAACCAGTCGTCGATCATCTCGGCGATCCTGGCGTGCCCCTCGAACGCGCCATAGAACACGTCGTGGTAGACGCCGTCCTCGGTGAAGAGGCTTGCGAAGGCCTTGCCGTCGCGCTGTTCGACCGCGTCGCAGAACGCGCGCAGCATCGTTGTCGTGTTCATGGCGCCTTTCCCAACCACTTCTGTCATGCCCGCGCATGCGGGGCATCCAGTATTCCAGAGCTCCCGCCTTGAATCGAGAGGCCGCGGCGTACTGGATCATCCGCTTTCGCGGATGATCACATCGAACAAGATGGGCGAAGTTAGCCGATCTCCGCCACCGCGGCGATGATGCGCGCGATGTCCTGTGGCCGCGACAGCCGATGATCGCCGTCCTGGATCATGGTCAGCACCACATCCTCGGCCGGCAGCCGATGCACCAGCGCGAAGGCGTGCTTCCACGGCACGTCGGGATCCTGCGCGCCCTGCAGGATGCGCACCGGACAGCCGACATCGATCTTGCTTCCGAGCAGCAAATGGTTGCGGCCCTCCTCGATCAGATTACGGGTGATCGGATAGGGCGAGCCGTCGCCATATTCGGATGGCCTGAGCCAGACGCCCTTGGTCTCGATCTCGGCACGGATCTCCGGCGAAAAACCCTTCCACATCAATTCCTCGGTGAAGTCGGGCGCCGGTGCGATCAGCACGAGGCCGGCGAGCTGTGCCTTCGCCTTGCCGCGCTTTGCGATCTCGCGCGCCAGCAGCAACGCCATCCAGCCGCCCATCGAGGACCCGATCACGACCTGCGGCCCGCTGCAGAACTGCGAGAAGACCGCGACGCTCTCCTCTAGCCAGCGGCCGATGGTGCCGTCGGCGAATTCGCCGCCGGATTCGCCATGGCCGGAATAGTCGAACCTGACGCAACTGCGGCCGTGCTCGGCGGCCCATGTGTCGAGCGCGATCGCCTTGGTGCCGGTCATGTCGGACTTGAAGCCGCCGAGCCAGAACAGTCCCGGCGCGCTACTTGCGCTGCCCGGCGCGCCACTGGCGCTGCCGGGATTGCTCCCCGCCCGGGCGCGCACCGCGATCCGGCGTGCGCCATGGCCCTCGCCGACCTCGATGAAGGCAGGTTCCTGCTCGGATGCGGTGGTTTGGCTCATGGTTCGGTCACTCGCGTGTCAGAGATCTGGTTTTCAATCGTGGCGCGGCAGCGGTCAACGGCAGCAGGCCCGCCTTGCAGAGCGGGCGCGCCCGCTATATGTGCCGAGCGTGGCCAAAATGCCTCGCAATTGACGGTTTTGCCGCTTAAAAGAGCGAGTTCGCTTGCCCGTCGCAGCGTCTTGCTTCAAAATATCCGCCTTCCCTTTCACAACTTTGGAGAGTTACCCATTCGCCGTCCCAATAGAGCCCCGCCCACAGTCGCAAAAGACGGGCCGCGCACCAATGATGAGATTCGCAACGCGCAGATCCAGCTGATCGATCAGGATGGTGTCAACCAAGGCACCGTCGAAACCATGGTGGCCATCAAGATGGCCATGGAAGCCGGCATGGACCTCGTCGAGATTTCGCCGAATGTCAGTCCTCCGGTCTGCAAGATCATGGACTACGGCAAGTACAAATATTCCGCGCAGAAGAAGGCCGCCGAGGCTCGCAAGAAGCAGAAGGTCGTCGAGATCAAGGAGATCAAGCTCCGCCCGATGATCGACGATCACGACTATGACGTGAAGATGCGCGCCATGCAGCGCTTCTTCGAGGAAGGCGACAAGGTCAAGATCACATTGCGCTACCGCGGTCGTGAGATGGCGCACCAGGAGATCGGCACCAAGCTCTTGGACAAGGTGAAGGCCGACGTTGCCGAGTTCGCCAAGGTCGAGCAGGACGCGAAGTTTGAGGGCCGCCAGGTCGTGATGGTGCTGGCGCCGCGCTAATTCGAGTTTGTCGCTTTGTTGAAATGAAGTGGCCCGCCGGATCGCCCGGCGGGCTGTTTCCATTTTGGTAGCCCGGATGGAGCGCAGCGCAATCCGGGACGGCAGCGTCCGCGGCGCGACCTGCCCCGGATTGCGCTTCGCTCCATCCGGGCTACCGGTTCCGCCAAAATCTCGAAAACAACCCCATGCAAAGGAGCCGACGACTGCTGCGGAGCGGACCGATCTGCCGCCGGTTCCGCGCTTCAAACGTTGCAAAAGCGCCGATCCTCTGTCATAAGCCGGGCCTTCGCCGCCCGGCTGATCAAGGGCTGCCGTGGCGACGTCCAGTGCAGGTTCTTTCAATTCGGAAAAAACCTTAGCACTTTCAACGCTCTAACGAGCATTTTAGCCGGCCGAACGCCTCTTTGGGCGATATTCGTGTTGGGCGACAGGAGAGCTAAATGCCCAAGTTGAAGACCAAGTCGGGCGCTAAAAAGCGCTTCAAGGTGACTGCCACTGGCAAAGTCATGCACGCCCAGCGCGGCAAGCGCCACGGCATGATCAAGCGGACGAAGAAGCAGATCCGGCAGCTCCGCGGCACCCGCGTGCTGTTCAAGACCGACGGCGACAACGTCAAGAAGTACTTCTTGCCGAACGCCTGATCGCGCTCATCCGCTTGAACCCGGCCGCGTCTCGCGCGGCGCCCCGTCACTTCTTCTAGATCTCAAGGATTTCCGTCATGTCTCGCGTCAAACGCGGTGTGACCGCTCACGCCAAGCACAAGAAAGTCTACAAGGCCGCCAAGGGCTATTACGGCCGCCGCAAGAACACCATCCGCGTCGCCAAGCAGGCCGTCGAAAAGGCCGGCCAGTACGCCTTCCGCGACCGCAAGCGCAAGAAGCGCACCTTCCGCGCGCTCTGGATCCAGCGCATCAACGCCGCAGTCCGTCCGTTCGGCATGACCTACAGCGTGTTCATCAACGGCCTGTCCAAGTCGGGCGTCGTGGTGGACCGCAAGGTGCTGTCGGATCTCGCGATCCACGAGCCGGTTGCGTTCCAGGCGATCGCCGAGAAGGCCAAGGCCACGCTGGCCGCCTGATCCTGGCGGGCGATCCTAGCGCGCGCTGGCGCCCGCTTTCAGCGCCTTCTGCGAATAGCGCTGGGCGACCTGCGCCCGGCAGAACGCCGTAAACGAGATGTACATGGTGCCGGATTCATTCCGGTACTTGCGGTCGCAGACCTGCATCTCGTGCTGGTACGTCCGTTTCGGCCCGCCCTTGAGGCCGGACAGGAAGTCCGCCTCGCATTTCTTCTCGACCACGGCACCGAACTGGACGTCGCCGCTGGCGCCGTATTCGCACGCCTCGAAGATCTTCATCGCGCGGTTGCAGCTCGGCGCCTTCTCCAGCACCGCGATGATGTCGTCCATCTGGGTCGATTTGGCAGGACATTCCTCGGTCGCGGCATGCGCCGGGACCAGCATGAACAGGACCGCCGGCACGGCCAGGCAAGATCGCAGCAACATCGTGTGGGTCTCCTTGCACTCCCCTTGGGTAGCGCGGCCTCCGCGCGAAGTTCAATGCCGCCGGCCACGAGCCCGAATGACCGGCTTTTTGCTTGACGTTACGGCCTTCGGGCGGCGACAACCCAGCCGAATTTTGGCGCATGGTTCGGAAGCCGGCTCTTCCCGCCGGATCATGCTCAGCGCAGGAATTGACCGTGTCCGACCTCGCAACGCTCGAAACATCCATCCTCGACCAGATCGCCTCGGCCGCTGACGAGGCCGCCCTCGAGGCGGTGCGCGTCGCAGCACTCGGCAAAAAGGGCTCGATCTCGGCCTTGCTCGCCACCCTCGGCAAGATGTCGCCGGAGGAACGCAAGACAGAAGGCGCGAAGATCAACCTCGCCAAGGATGCGGTGACGCAAGCGCTCGCGGCCAGGCGCGACGTGCTGAAGGCGGCTGCGCTCGATGCCCGCCTTGCCGCCGAGACCATCGACGTCACGTTGCCGCTGCGCGATGCGCCGGCGGAGACCGGCCGCATCCATCCGCTGAGCCAGGTGTGGGACGAGCTCACCACGATCTTCGCCGACATGGGCTTTGCGGTCGCCGAAGGTCCCGACATCGAGACCGACGATTACAATTTCACCAAGCTGAACTTCCCCAAAGGCCACCCGGCGCGCGAGATGCACGACACCTTCTTCTTCAGGCCGAAGGAAGACGGCTCGCGCATGCTGCTGCGGACCCACACCTCGCCGGTGCAGGTGCGCACGATGCTGAGCCAGAAGCCGCCGATCCGCGTGATCTGCCCGGGCCGCACCTATCGCATCGACTCGGATGCGACGCACACGCCGCAATTCCACCAGGTCGAAGGCCTCGTGATCGACAAGGGCTCGCATCTCGGCCACCTGAAATGGATCCTGCACGAGTTCTGCAAAGCGTTCTTCGAGGTCGACCACATCAACATGCGGTTTCGGCCGTCGTTCTTCCCGTTCACCGAGCCGTCGCTCGAGGTCGACATCCAGTGCCGCCGCGACAAGGGCGAGATCCGCTTCGGCGAGGGCGAGGACTGGATGGAGATCCTCGGCTGCGGCATGGTGCACCCGAACGTGCTGCGCGCCTGCGGCATCGATCCTGACGTCTACCAGGGTTTTGCCTGGGGCATGGGCATCGACCGCATCGCGATGCTGAAATACGGCATCGCCGATCTGCGCCAGCTGTTCGAGAACGACATCCGCTGGCTCAGCCACTACGGCTTCAAGCCGCTCGACATCCCGACCATCGCGGGGGGATTGAGTTCGTGAGGCTCGTTCTCAACCATAATCGCATCCGGTCTCTCTCCGTTCCCTCCCCCCTTGTGGGGGAGGGTCAGGGAGGGGGGTAGCCCAGGATGCCGCACGCAGTCGTCAGCGAACGTCAGCGCAACAGAGCGAAGCAGCTTCGCCAAGCGATGACGCGCGCCGAAACGCTGCTGTGGCGCCACCTGAAGGCCAATCGAATGGACGGGGTCGGATTTCGTCGTCAAACGCCGATCAAGAATTACGTCGTCGACTTCGTTTGCTTCTCCGCAAATCTGATCATCGAGCTCGATGGCGACTCGCATGATTTCGAGGAGCGTCAGAAGGCGGACGAACGTCGCGATGCTTTCTTTATCTCTGAGGGCTTCCGGGTTCTTCGCTTCACCAATGAACAAGTGACGTCGAATCTGGAAGGAGTCGTAGAAGCGATCCGCGAGGCGACCAGGGTCGGAGCAAGCGGCTCACCCCCCTCCCTGACCCTCCCCCACAAGGGGGGAGGGAACGGAAACACCGATCAAGATCAATCAGTAACCACCAACAAGAACCGAGGCATGCAGCCGTGAAGTTCACCCTCTCCTGGCTGAAGGAACATCTCGAGACCGACGAGCCGCTCGACAAGCTCGCCGACAAGCTCACCATGATCGGTCTCGAGGTCGAGAACATCGAGGACAAGGCGAAACAGCTCGCCCCATTCACCATCGCACGCGTGATCTCGGCCGAGCAGCATCCGAATGCCGACCGGCTGCGCGTGTGCATGGTCGACACCGGCGACGGCGGCGCGCCGGTGCAGGTGGTGTGCGGTGCGCCGAATGCGCGTGCGGGACTGATCAGCGTGTTCTCGCCGCCCGGCACTTACATCCCCGGCAAGGACATCACGCTCGGTGTCGGCACCATTCGCGGCGTCGAGAGCCGCGGCATGCTGTGCTCGGCGGCCGAATTGCAGATCTCGGAAGACCACGACGGCATCATGGAGCTGCCAGCGGACGCGCCGATCGGCAAGGGCTATGCCGAATGGGCCGCGCTCGGCGATCCCGTCATCGAGATCAATCTGACGCCGAACCGGCAGGACTGCACCGGCGTGCACGGCATCGCGCGCGATCTCGCCGCCGCCGACATGGGCAAGTTCAAGGATTCCGGCATCAGGCCGATCAAGGGCGAATTCCCCTGCCCGGTTCAGGTCAAGGTGGAAGACGCAGCGCTGTGTCCGGGCTTCGCGCTGCGGCTGGTGCGCGGGGTGAAGAACGGTCCGTCGCCGGAATGGCTGCAGAAGCGGCTGACCTCGATCGGCCTGCGCCCGATCAACGCGCTGGTCGACATCACCAACTTCATGACCTACGACCGCGCCCGTCCGTTGCACGTGTTCGACGCCAAGAAGGTGCAGGGCAACCTCACCGTACGCCGCGCGAAAGATGGCGAGACACTGCTCGCGCTCGACGGCCGCACCTACACGCTCGACAGCAAGACTTGCGTGATCGCCGACGAGCATGGCGTCGAGTCGCTCGCCGGCATCATGGGCGGCGAAGCCTCGGGCTGCGACGACAACACCACCGATGTGCTGATCGAATCGGCGTTGTGGAACGAGATCAACATCGCGCAGACCGGCCGCAAGCTCGGCATCAATTCGGATGCGCGCTACCGCTTCGAGCGCGGCGTCGATCCGGCCTTCATGGTGCCCGGGCTCGAGCTCGCCACCAGACTGGTGCTGGAGCTGTGCGGCGGCACGCCGTCCGAGAACGTCGTGGTCGGCAAGCAGTTCGGCGAAGACCGCGTGATCGACTTCCCGCTCAGCGAGGTCAAGCGGCTCGCCGGCATCGAGGTGCCGTTGGTCGAGGTCAAGCTGATCCTCACCCGGCTCGGCTTCATGCTGGCCGGCAACGGGCCCGTCGTGAAGATCGCGATCCCGTCCTGGCGCACCGACGTGCAGGGCAAGGCCGACATCGTCGAGGAAATCGTGCGCATCGTCGGCGTCGACAAGGTGCCGATGACGGCGTTCGAGCGTGGCGAGGAGCCGCGCAAGCCGGTGCTGACGCCGATGCAGCAGCGCACCCGACGCGCCAAGCGCGCGCTCGGCGTCCGCGGCATGGTGGAAGCCGTGACCTGGTCGTTCATCACCAATGATGCGGCAAAACTGTTCGGCGGCGGCCAGAGTGAGCTCGTGCTCGCCAACCCGATCGCGGCCGATCTCTCCGACATGCGGCCGAGCCTGCTGCCCGGCCTCGTCGCGGCGGTTCAGGCCAACATCAACCGCGGCTATCCTGACGTGGCGCTGTTCGAGGTCGGCCAGGTGTTCCGCGGCGACCGCCCGGAAGACCAGCTCATGGCCGCCTCCGGCGTGCGCCACGGCTACGCCTCGTCGAAAGGGATCGGACGGCACTGGACCGGCACGGCCGCAGCCGATGCGATGGATGCCAAGGCCGACGCTTTCGCGGTGCTGGCGGCAGCCGGCGCGCCGATGCAGGCGCTGCAGATCGTGCCCGGCGGTCCCGCCTGGCTGCATCCGGGACGTTCCGGCACCATCCAGATCGGCCCGCAAAACGTGCTCGGCTATTTCGGCGAATTGCATCCGCGGACGGCCGAGGCGCTCGGCGCAGACGGTCCGATGCTCGTGTTCGAGGTGATCCTCGAGCGCATCCCGCAAGGCAAGCAGAGGGCGACGCGCGCCAAACCGGTGCTTGAGCTCTCCGCGTTCCAGCCGGTGTCGCGCGACTTCGCCTTCATCGTCGACCGCGGCGTCAAGGCCGGCGATATCGTCCGCGCCGCACAGAACGTCGACAAGAAGCTGATCACTGATGTGAGCGTGTTCGACGTCTACGAAGGCAAGGGCATCGATCCCGACAAGAAGTCGATCGCGATCGCGGTGACGATCCAGCCGCGCGAGAAGACGATGACCGACCAGGAGATCGACGCGGTCGCCGCCAAGGTCGTCGCCGAGGTGACCAAGAAGACCGGCGGCACGCTGCGGGCGTGAGGCGGGCTGGGGTGCCGCATAGCTGCAGGGCCGCGGACTCAAACCCATCACCGTCACCCTGAGGTGGCCGCTTCTTCAGCGGCCCTCGAAGGGTCGATGGCCCCGTCGGTGGCCGTGCATCCTTCGAGGCTCGCTGCGCTCGCACCTCAGGATGACGGGGGTTGATAACATGGCGCTCGCGTTTGAGGCTCTCTTCGCTCACTCATGACCTCTCTCTCCCTGATCCCCTCCGACATCTCCACCAACATCGCGCTTGCGATCTGCGCGATCGCGTTCGTGTCGGGCACGGCGCGCGGCTTCTCCGGGTTCGGTTCGGCGCTGATCTTCATGCCGCTCGCGAGCAGCGTGGCGGCGCCGCGGCTGGTGGCCGCGCTGCTGCTGATCATCGATTTCGTCGCCGCGGCGCCGCTGCTGCCGAACGCCTGGACCCACGCCGACCGCAAGGCCACCGCGGTGATGGTCGCAGGCGCGCTGGTCGGCGTTCCCGTCGGCACTTATTTCCTGACCGTGCTCGAGCCGGTGACGACGCGCTGGATCATCTCCTGCTTCGTCGCGGCGCTGCTCGCGCTGCTGCTGTCCGGCTGGCGCTACCACGGCAAGGATCACCCCGCGCTCTCGATCGGCGTCGGCGGCCTGTCCGGCTTCTGCAGCGGCCTCGCACAGACCGGCGGGCCGCCGATCGTGGCCTACTGGCTGGGGCGCCCGATCTCGTCGGTGATCTCGCGCGCCAACATCGTGCTGTTCTTCGGCGCCTCGGATTTCTTTTCGCTGGCCAGCTACTGGTTCACCGGACTGATCACGATCGAATCGGTCAAGTTCTCGCTGATCGTAGGTCCGGTCTACGGCATCGGCGTCTGGTTCGGCGCCGCGCTGTTCGGCAAGGCAAGCGAGCAGATGTTTCGCGCGATCTGCTACGCGCTGATAGCAGCCGCGGTCATCGTCGGCCTGCCTGCGCTTGATGGCATTTTGCGCGGCGGTTAGGGTCGCGTTCGGAATAAAGCCAAGGGAGGAAGACCATGATCGATCGCCGCAATGCATTGAAACTGGCGCTCGGCAGCGCTGCCCTGCTCGCGGCCCCCGGCGTGCACGCCCAAGGCACAAAGCCGCGCACACGCATCGTGTTCCTCGGCACCAAGGGCGGACCGCGGGTCGGCATCGGCGCCTCCAATCCCGCCAATCTCGTCGTCGTCAACGACACGCCGTTCGTGATCGATTGCGGCATGGGCGTCAGCCGCCAGCTGGTCAATGCCGGCGTGCCGATCCCGTCCGTGAAATACATCTTCATCAGCCACCACCATTCCGATCACAATCTGGAATACGGCAATCTGTTCTACAACGGCTGGGCGGCCGGCCTCTCGACGCCGGTCCATTCGTTCGGCCCCAAGGGCATCGAGGCGATGACCAAGGAATATTGGGAGCTGAACAAGTTCGACGTCGAGACCCGGATCGCGGATGAAGGCCGGCCCGATCCGCGCGAGCTGCTGATCGCCAAGGACATCACCGACGACGGTGTGGTGCTGAAGACGCCTGACGTCACCGTCACCGCGTTCCGCACGCCACATCCGCCCATCGTCGACAATTTCGCCTACAAGTTCGAGACGGCGGACGGTGTGATCGTGTTCTCCAGCGACACCGCCTACAATCCGAAGCTCGCCGAGTTCGCCAGGGGTGCCGACGTGCTTGTGCACGAGTGCCTGTACATTCCGGCGGTCGATCGGCTGGTGGCGAAGACCAGGAACGGCGCGACGCTGAAGAAGCACCTGCTCGACAGCCACACATCGACGGAAGATGTCGGCCGCATCGCAGCCGCCGCGGGCGTCAAGACGCTGGTGCTGAGCCACTTCGTTCCCGGCGACGACCCTGATGTTACCGACGACGACTGGACGCGGGACGTGAAGACCAATTTCAAGGGCCGGATCGTGGTGGCCAAGGATCTGATGGAACTGAAGCTGCCCGTGTGAGGCGGATGTGCGACTCCAAGATCGTGCAACAAACCCGCTGTCGTCCCGGGCAAGCGAAGCGCGGCCCATAACCACAGGCCCTGATTGCTGCACGACGCGGCGCCACAGCTCACTCCTGCGACACGCCCCTGTGGGTGATCGGTCCCGGCTTTCGCCGCGACGACAGCTGTTATGCGGCAGCGTTCTGGTCGCATATCGAGCAGCGCTACCCGATCTCACCCCACCGTCAATTCATCGGCCCGGCAGAGCGCGGCGCTTGTGTTTTGCGGCGGGCGCTGCAGGTTCCGGCGTCGTCTCCTTCACCCCTCCGATCCGGCGCAGCGCGGCGTCGGCGGCGCGCTCGCCGCTCTCCCAGGCGCCGTCGACCGTGCCCCATAGCGTCTCATGCGTGGCCTCGCCGGCGAGATACATCGCGCCGATCGGCTCGGACAGGATCCGGCGCGAGAATTGCGCGCCGGGCGCCGCCGCCGACATCGCGCCGAGGATGAAGGGCTGCGCATTCCAGCGCGTCGCGCTGGTCTTCTTCACGGCGGCGCCGGCCTCGCTGCCATAGAGCTTGCTCAGCCACTCCACTGCGAAAGCTGTCATCGCCTTCTCGCCCTGTACAGACAGGTCGCGGCCGAACGAGCCTGCGACGTCGATGGTGCACAACGAGGAGCCCGCGATATTGCCGTAGAACAAAGCCGTCCTGGTCGAATTGCTCTGCTCGACGATGACGTCATCGCGCGACAGCCCGAGCGGATTGCCGGGGATCTGCAACGCGATGCGGTCGTAGCTGCCGAGGGTCAGCTTGGCGGCCGCGTCGAGCGCGCGCTTCGGCAGCTCCGGTGCAAACTTGATATTGCCGCTCGCCAGCACGTTGCTCGACACCGTGACGATGGCCGCGCGCGCGACAATCTTGCCGGATGCCGTCTCGACCGTCACGTCGCGATTGCTCCACAGGATGCGCTGCGCCGGTGTCGACAGCACGAGCGGCAGCCCCTCACCGAGCTTTGCGATCAAGGCCCCGAGCCCCTGCCGGCAGGCGATCGCGGTGTTGCGATCCTGCGCTCGCACCTTGTCGACGGCCGAGAGGTCCTTCAGATCCTTGCCGCTGAAATTGGCGCCGAGCAGGAATTCAGCGGTGCCGGCCCAATCGCCGAGATCCTTCGGCATGGCAGCAGCGCAGGCGATATCGCCCTTGCGCGAGGCGTCGTCGATGGCGCGATTGGCACGCACCAGCGCCGCCAGAAACTCCTCGGTCTCGCCGGGGCGAGCGTAACGACGGCCGATGCGAATCTTCTGGCCGGCGGGCGCCGTGACGATGTCGAGGCCCGCCGAGCGCGCCAGGCGGATCATCGGATTGGTTTCGGGATTGTGCATCCAGCGCGCCCCCCGGTCGAACGGCACGTCGAAGGTCGTTGCATCGGTCTGGCAGCGCCCGCCGACCTGGCCGGACGCCTCCACCACGATCACCTTGCGGTTCGCGGCGGCGATCCGCCGCGCCGCGGCGATGCCCGCGGCCCCCGCGCCGATCACGACGATGTCGGCCTCGCGCGGCAGCGGCGCGGCGACAACTCGCCCGCCGAGCGCGGGCGCCAGCGCGAGAGCTGCAGACGCCGACAGGAAATCGCGGCGGGTCACTGGCATGACATAGCTTCTGGCATGGTTTCCGGGGACTTGCGGAGAAAGGGAACGCTTCGCGAACTGTGCCGCATCTCACCGACCGCAGCAACCATCATGGTAAATCAATCATGATTGATCCGCCGATGGCATGAACTAAATTGCAACGGCTTGCGACCATGATTAAGTGAACGGAAGCGGTCGTAGAACCGCTGGGGGGAATCCATGGGCGTAATGCTCGATACCGTCGGTAAATGGATCGCGGGGTACCTGTCGAAGGAAGTGCCCGGCTACGAGCCGTTCACGCCGAGCGATCCCGACCATCTGCGTGGCATCATCCAGGAAGGCGATGTCCTGCTGGTCGAGGGCAACAACCGGATTTCCGGCATCATCAAATACCTCACGCAATCGACCTGGTCGCACGCGGCGCTGTTCGTCGGACCGATCGACGGCGCATTCGAACCAGACGGCGAGCAGCATGTGCTGATCGAGGCCAATGTCGGCGAGGGCGTCACCTCCGCGCCGCTGTCGAAATATTTCACCTATCACACCCGCCTCTGCCGCCCGGTCGGGCTGTCCTTCGAGGACCGCACCACGGTGTGCCGCTACGCCATCAACCGGATCGGCTTCGGGTACGACACCAAGAACATCGTCGATCTCGCACGCTATCTGTTTCCGCTGCCGATCCCGCAGCGCTGGCGGCGCCGCATGATCGCGTTCGGCTCCGGCGATCCGACCAAGATCATCTGCTCGGCGCTGATCGCGCAGGCGTTCGACGCCGTGCGTTACCCGATCCTGCCCAAGATCACGCGCGCCGCCAGCCGCAAGGCGCGCCGCGAGATCCTGCACATCCGCGATTCCTCGCTCTACATGCCGCGCGACTTCGACATCTCGCCCTATTTCGAAATCGTCAAACCCACCATCGTGCACGGTTTCGACTACACGGCCCTGCACTGGGCCGACAAGCAAAAGCCGCTCCAGGAGGTAGCCGGCGAATTCAGTGTGTTTCCAGAGCGCAAGTCGCCGCCGCTTGTTCCTGAAGCGACTGACGAAGAGACGGCGCTTCCGGCTGCGGAAATGACCGCGGCAGAGATCGCGCCGGCGTGACGGACGCGGGCGTCGGGCTCGACATGTCGAGCACCGGCCGCGTCAACCATTGATCCGGAATCCGTCTTATCGTCCCGCTTCGTCGTTGAGTTCTCGCGGCCGCATCATTAGGGTGCGCGCGCTTCAAGCTTGCTTTCATTCGGTAGTTTTACGGTGCTTTCGCTCATCAATTTCTCGGCGATGGCCGCGGCGTCGGAGAAGGATCCGGCGCGCTGGCGTCGTCCATTGATCACATGGCTGGAGGGAATCGAGACCGGCTGGTCGATCCCGATCCTGCTCGTCGTCTTCGTCGCGATCTGGACTGCATATCTCGTCATCGCCTATCTCGGCGCCGGCCTGCACCCCGACGTGCTCGAGACCTGGACGCTCGGCCGGCATCTCGCATGGGGATACCCCAAGCATCCGCCGTTGATGGGCTGGATCGCGCGGGGCTGGACTGCGGTTTTTCCTCTGACCGACTGGTCGCTTCAGTTGATGGCGATGGGCAACGCGGCGGTGGCGCTGTGGGCGGTCGATCTGATCGCCCGCCGCTTCGTCCGTGGCGAGAAGCGGGCGATCGTGCTGCTGCTGTTGATGCTGCTGCCGGTCTATCAATTCCATGCCCAGCGGTTCAACGCGAACACGGTGCTGCTGGCGCCTTGGCCGCTGGCGACTTACTGCTTCCTGCGTGCGTTCGAGGCGCCGAGGCAGCTCGGCTGGGCGATCGCGGCGGGGGCCGCGTGCGCACTCGCGATGCTCGGCAAGTATTACTCGATCTTCCTGGTCGCAAGCTTCGTGTTCGCTTCCGTGCTTCATCCGGATCGCCGCCGCTACCTGCTGTCGGCTTCGCCCTGGATCTCGGCGCTGGCCGGCATGCTCGTGCTTGGGGCGCATCTGCACTGGCTCGCCACGACAGGGGCGACGACGTTCGACTATGCGCTCGCGCATGCCGGCGTCGATCATGTCGCCGCACTGTGGGAAGTCACCTATTTCATCCTGGGCCTGATCGCAGCGCTCGCGATCCCGGCGGTGACCTGGGTATTCATTGCCGGCCCCCGGCTGGCGCGGCTGCCGGCCGATTTCCGCGCGATGAACGCCGGGCTCCGCCTGCTGCTGCTGGTCGCAATTGGAACCATCCTGTTTCCGGCGATCGTCTCGCTCGCGGTCGGCACCGACCTGCCCTCGCTCTGGGCGGTGCAGGGTCTCTTCCTGTTCGTGATCCTGATCGTGTGCACGACGAGCTACCCGATCGAGCGCTTCTACGCGGTCAACTTGGCTGTCATGGTGGCCGGGATCGCCATTCTCGCGGTCGTCGTCGGCGCACCGATCCACGCCCTTTATCGGAACGCTTACGGCTACGAAGAAGGCCGCGACTTCTATCACGCCGCCGCGGCAGAGCTCACCGCGCGATGGCGCGACGCGGCCGGGACGCCGCTCGCCGCCGTCAGCGGCGACGACGCGCTCGCCTTCGCTGCCGCCTTCTACAGCCCGGATCATCCGCGCTATGCCCGGCCGTTCGCCTATCAGTACACCTGGGGCCTGCCGCGCAAGACCACGCTCGATCGCGGCTGGGCCGCATTGTGCTTCGCCGACCAGACGGACTGCCTGAGCTGGATGGCGCGCACGACGTTGCGCGCAACCGACGTCTTTCGCTCCGAGTTCGATGCACAGGCGACGCTGCTGGGCAGGCCCGGTCGGACACGGCGGGTCGTGATGCTCATCGTCCCGCCTTATCGCGAGACACCGCCTGTGCAGCCCGATGTCGAGGACTTCAGCTCGATCCGCCGCACGCGCGACTGATCAGAACGTCGCCGCCAGCGTCAGGCGCACGGCGAGCGGCTCGGCGGGATGCACATGACGGTCGGCGACGCCATCGATCGGCTCGCCCGGCAGCCGCGACAGATAGTAATATTCGATCTGGTTGGTTTGCGCATTGAAGAGATTGAGGACGTCGAGCTGCAGCCGCATGCCGTTGTCGAATTTGTAGCCGGCGCGGGCGTTGACGATGAACGACGACAGCGAACGCACGCTGTCGTCCTCGATCAGCGGACGCGGGCCGAAATAGCGGGCGCGCAGGCTGCCGAACCAGCCGGTGTCGCGGCCGAAGGTGACGCCGCCGCTGGCGACCCAGGCCGGAGCGCCGGGAATAAAATTCCCGATCGGATCGAAATCGGTGAAGCGGGCGCGGGTATAGGCGAGGTCGAAATCGAGACTCATCCATGGCAGCACTTTGTACTGGTTGGTCCACTCGACGCCGACCCGCCGGCTCGGGCGGCTCGGCTCGGTGGTGCCGGCGTCGCCGACGAACAGCAGTTCGGAATCGAAGTCGAGCACGAACACCGCGAGCGACGAGGTGAGACCGTCGATCGCCTTGCTGCGGATGCCGAGCTCGGCCCCCTTCGAACGCACCAGGAGCGGGACGCGTCCGAGCGGCGTCATCTTGTCGTTGGGATCGACGGTGATGGTCGCGCCGCGGATATCATTGGAATGCAGGCCGAACCCGACATTGCCGTAGAACTCGGTCCTGGACCAGGGGCCGAGCACGATGCCGGCCTTCGGGCTCGTCATCGCCGCCTGCGCGTTGCCGGAATTCTGCGGCGCGTCGCTCAGCACGTGGCCCGCGAAATAGTCCTCGCGGATGCCCACCGTAGTGCGCAGCCAGTCAGTCCAGCGCGCGGTGCTATCGGCCCACAGCGCGACGCTGCCCTCCTGCACCTGGTCGTTGCGTACGGTAGACAGGATCTCGCGCTGCGCGGTCTTGAACAGGCCGACATTGATGTCGTCGTAGCGCGTCTGCACACCGACCCGGGTCTGGGTGTCGATGCCGGCGATACGGATATCCGCGGCATGGCTGGCATCGAAGCCATAGACGGTGCGCCTGTCGGTCTGGCTGAACTGATCGCCGTTGATGGGATCGTCAAGGAAGTAAGTGAAGTCGTTGTAGAGCTGCAGCGAGGAGTGGATCACGTAGGCGTTGAGCCTGGTCTGCCCGTAGTCGCTGGACTGCGCCCAATTGCCGGACAGGCTAAAGCGGCTGGAGATGCCGCCGTCGGTCGGATCGAGCGAGCCGTAACGGCCGATCAGACCCCGATCGATCGCGCGCTGCGCCACCTGGTCGGTCGAATTCCAGCCGTTGGAATAGGCCATCGCGGTCAACGAGAAGCCGTCGGTCGCGGTGCCCTGGCTGTAGCGCAGGACGCCATTTAGCTTGCGGATGTCGTCGGGCACGTCCCACGGGCCATTGTACTTGGTGGCCTCGAAGGCTGCGAGCAGCGTCCCGTCACCGATCTTGGTCGAGCCCGCCGCCATCGCGCGCTGGTAGCCGAAGCTGCCGGCGGCCAGCTCCACGATATTCTTGGAAAGCCGATCGAGGTAGTTGATGTCGACCGCGCCCGCGGACGCGAAGTCGCCCTTGTCGGCGTAGTAGGGACCCTTGCGGACATCCATTGACCGGATCAACTCCGGGATCAGGAAATTTATGTCGGCATAGCCCTGGCCGTGACCATGGGTCGGCATGTTGACCGGCATGCCGTCGACGGTGATGGCGAGATCGGTGCCGTGGTCGAGATTGAAGCCGCGCAGAAAATACTGATTGGCTTTGCCTTCGCCGGAATGCTGGGTGACGATCAATCCCGGCACCGCCTCCAGGACCTCGCCGACGCGCGAGACCGGCCGTGCATTCACCTCCTCGCCGCTGATCTGCCGCTCGCTCGCCGCGGTCGGTTGCAGGCTGGAGGCAGACACGGTCGCAGAGTGGCCGCTGACGCCGGTCGCCGGCACAGCTTGGCTCGCTTGCGGTGCCGTGGGCGTGCGGCGACCAGCGGCGACGTGATGTCGACGCTGCGATGGCCCGGCGCGCTTGGGCGGAGCCTGATCGGGCGAGGTCACGGTCACCGGCGGCAATTGCCCGGGCGCGGTGGGAAGCATCTGCGCTTCGGCGATCGGCGCGAATGCTGCAATGGATGCGGCGGCGGGAAATATCCGCCATGCAGTACGACGCAATGCGCATGCCCCCGCATGATACCTGCTACAGTCACGCGACGACCGCACCAGCCCAAACCAATCCCGGCGAAACGACGCTAGCAAGCTCGGTATGATGATTCAAGATCAATGTCATACTGACGACCAAGACGGATAGTCCATGCAACGCATCACCATTACCATCGAGGATGATCTGCTCGCGGAGATCGACGCCGCCGCCGAAGCGCGCGGCTATCAGAACCGCTCCGAGATCATCCGCGATCTCGCGCGCGCCGGCCTGCAACAGAGCGCGGAGCACGCGCCGTCAGGGCAATGCGTCGCGGCACTGGTCTATGTCTACGATCACGCCGCGCGCGACCTGTCGAAGCGGCTGGTGCAGAATTTCCATGGCCATCACGATCTGTCGTTGGCCACGCTGCATGTGCATCTCGACGACGACAGCTGCATGGAGGTGACGGCGCTGAAGGGCGCCAGCAGCGAGGTCCGCCACCTCGCCGACCACGTCATCGCCGAGCGCGGGGTGCGCTACGGCCGCGTCGTGATGATCCCGACAGCGGCGGACAAGAAGCCGCGCAAGCGGGGGCACCGGCACGATTGAGCTTGCGTGCCTCCATCCGGGCTACGCAGGCGTCACGCCGCCTTCGCGTTGGTGCCGCGCGGCAGGCCGGCGCGGGCGAGGCCGCCGTAGAGCTGCTCGTTCGGCATCTCGGCCTTCAGGATCGCGCGCACCTCGACCAGCCGGTCGAGATCGATGCCGGTCGGAAATCCCTTGCTCTCGCAGAGGAAGACGAGGTCCTCGAACACGACATTGCCGGTCGCGCCCGGCGCGAACGGGCAGCCGCCGAGACCGCCGAGCGAGCCGTCGAGCACGCGGGCGCCCTCGTCGAGCGCGGCGGAGGCATTGGCGATGCCCATGCCGCGGGTGTCGTGCAGATGGACGCAGACCGGCCTGGAGCCTGCGATCCTCACCGCGCCCCGCGTCAGCTCGCCGACCTGCTTCGGCCCGGCATAGCCGACGGTGTCGGCGATCGCGACCATGTCGACGCCGACCTCGTAGAGCTTCTCGGTGAGGCGCAGCACTTCCTTCGGATCGACCGCACCCACGATTGAGCAGCCCAGCCCCATCGAGATCGCGGCATTGACCAGCGGCTTGTGTGCGCTGGCGTCGCGCAGCTCGCAGAGACGCTTGATGTTCGCGATTGCCGACTCGCGCGAGCGGTTGGCATTGGCCTGGCTGTGCTCCTCGGTCGCCGACACCACCGAAGCGATCTCGGCGACCCCGGAGGCCAGCGCCTCGTTGACGCCGCGCTCGTTCAGCGCCAGCGCGATGCCATGCGCCCCGGGCAGCGATGCGATGGTGGCAACCACATCGCGGACATCGACGAACTGCGGAAAGGTCTTGGCCGGCAGGAACGAGCCGACCTCGAAGTGCCGGACGCCGGCGGCATATTCGTCGCGCACCCAGCGCTGCTTCGCCGCGGTGGAGGGGAATGTCTTCACGAGCTGCAGGCCGTCGCGCAGACCGACCTCGCGCAGGCTTACCTTGTCGTTGGGATAGATATCGTGGACGCGGGTCATGTCAGCCTCACGCAGCGTTTCCGGTTGATGAAATTGTCTGTTGCGCGAGTTCAGCGCGCACATCATCGGTATCGGCGCCAAGCACCGGCACTGTCAGGCCTTCGCCGATGTTGCTGCCGTTCCACTCGACCGGCAGCGCAGGGACGCGGAACGGCTTGCCGTCAGCGTTGACATTGTTGACGAGTCCACCCGGACGCAACACATGCGGGTCCTGCAAAAGGTCCTCGGGCCGGTTGATCGGCGAGAAACAGATGTTGAGCGCGTCGAGCCGCGCCGAGAGGTCGGCGACGTTCCAGCCCTCGATCACCTCGGCGACGCGCGGAATGATGCGGTCGCGCGCCATGATGCGGTCCGTGGTCGAGCTCAACGACGGATCGTCCGCGAACTCCTGCAAACCGAACTCGCGGCAAAAACTCTGCCAATGGCCTTCGGTGACGACCCCGATGAAGATGCGATCGCCGCCGGCGGTATCGAAGATGTCGTAGATCGGCCAGGCATGCTCGCGCTCCGGCATCGAGCGCGGCTTGCGCCCGGTCATCTCGTATTCGACCATGTGCTGGGCAACCAGGAACAGGCAGTTCTCGAACAGGCCGATGCGGATGTCGGCGCCATCAGTGTTGCCGCCGCGCTTCTGGTAGAGCGCGGCGAGGATCGAGATCACGCCGAACATGCCGCCCATGATGTCGTTGGCGGAAGAGCCGACGCGCTGCGGCTTGTCGCGCGTGCCGGTCATCGCCGCGAGCCCGGACATCATCTGCACGACCTCGTCGAGCGCCGGCCGGTGATCGTAGGGCCCGGAGAGAAAGCCCTTGTGGCCGGCGATGATCAGATGCGGATACTTCGCGCGCAGCTCCTCAGGCCCGAGCCCCTGCTTGTCGAGCTGTCCGTCGCGGAAATTCTCCAGGAACACGTCGGCGCTCGCGAGCAGCCGGTGCATCGTGTCGCGGTCCTCGGGCTTGGCGAGGTCGAGCACGACGCTGCGCTTGCCGCGATTGAACAGCGGGAAGAACGAGACGCCCATACCGCCGAGCGAGCGGGTCTTGTCGCCGGCGGGAGGCTCGACCTTGATCACTTCGGCGCCGAGTTGCGCCAGGATCATGCCGCAGGTCGGCCCCATCACCATGTGGGTCATCTCGATGACCCTCACGCCCTCCAGCGGCAGTCCGCTCCCGGTCATCGGTTTCTCCGTGCTCGTTGCGCTCGTTTGAGTGATCGGCGCAGGTTAGGCTTCCGCACGCTATCTGAAAAATATAATCTGTCGAATAGTCTATTCGTCGTTTTAGAACGCTCATCCCGTATGGATTCACGCCAGCTCCGCTATTTCATCGCAGTTTACGAGCAGCGCAACCTGTCGCGGGCGGCGGATCAGGCCAATGTCGCGCAATCTGCGCTCAGCCACCACATCGCCAATCTGGAGGCGGAATTCGCCACACCGCTGTTCGAGCGCAAGCCGCGCGGCATGGAACCGACCGCGGCAGGTGAGCGGCTGTACGAGCATGCCCGCATAATCCTGCGGGCGATGGCGGCGGCCGAGCGCGAAATCAAGGAAGGCGGCAGCGCGATTGCCGGCGAGATCTCGATCGGCATGGCCAATTCCGGCATGAAGGCGATCGGCGTGCCGCTGATGCGCACCGTGCTGGCGAAGTATCCCAACCTGAAGCTGTCGCTGACCGAAAGTCTCTCCGGCGCGACACTGCTGCATCTGATGAGTTCCGAGGTCGACCTGGCACTGGTCTACAATCCGCCGTCGGAAAAGGATCTGATCGCCGAGCCGGTGCTGGAGGAGCAGATGTTCTGCGTCGGCACGGAGAAGCTGATCGGCAAGAAGGGACCGATCACGTTCGACGAGGTAGCACAGCTGCCGCTGATCCTGCTGCGGCACGGGCTGTCGGCCCGCGCCCTATTGGATGACCCCGTGCCGCTGAAGCGGCTGGAGGCCAATGCCATCCTGCACCTCAATTCGACCAGCGGCATGATCGGCGCGCTGACCGCAGGTCTCGGCTGCACGATCGCCACGACGCACTTCGTCAGCGAGCCCTTGAAAGCGCGATTGCTGGTCGCACGCGAGGTGATCGAGCCGAAGCTGAGCCGGACGCTCTATCTCTGCCGCCTGCGCAACCGGCCGATGACCTACGTCATGGAGGAGATGTGCCGGCTGATCCGCTCCCTGATCGCCGAACAGGTCGGACGCGGCGCCTGGGAGGCAACGCTCCTGATCTAAATGTGCCTCCAAGCGCATCAGAAGCAACGCTATCGAAAATATCGAACGGTTCCTTCGATATGTTCGTCTGGATTTCTGGCACCCGGCCGCCAAACATGCCGGAGCGGCACGCCTTCGCAAGAAGGGCGGCCGCCGGACCATTCGGGGAGGACCATCATGAGCGCCGTCGAACTCGGCTCGGTTGCCGATCTTGCCAACACGACTTGCGGACCTGACGAGATCTCGCGCCGGCTCGAGGCGCTGCCGACTTCCGGCTATGTCTGGCGGCTCGTGATCCTGCTCTCGCTCGGCGGCTGCTTCGAAATCTACGATCTGTTCTTCACCGGCTACATCGCGCCGGGCCTCGCCCGCAGCGGGCTGATGACCACGACGACCCAGGCGTTCTTCGGCTTTTCTGGGATCGGCGCCTTCGTCGCGGCGACCTTCGCCGGCCTGTTCATCGGCACCTTCTGCCTCGGCTTTCTCGCCGATCGCTACGGGCGCAAGACCGTGTTCACTTATTCGCTGCTGTTCTACAGCGCGGCGTCGGTGATTATGGCGTGCCAGACGACGCCGGGCGGCCTCTTGCTGTGGCGCTTCATCGCCGGGATCGGGATCGGCATCGAGGTCATCACCATCGACGCCTACATCACCGAGCTGGTGCCGAGCTGGATGCGCGGCCGGGCCTTTGCCATTAACCAGGCGGTGATGCTGTCGGCGGTGCCTGTTGTCGCGGCGCTGTCGTGGTGGCTGGTGCCGCTGTCGCCTTTCGGCGTCGATGGCTGGCGCTGGGTGGTGCTGATCGGCGCCGCCGCCAGCATGATCATCTGGGTGCTGCGGCTCTACGTGCCGGAAAGCCCGCTCTGGCTGGCTCGGCATGGCCGCCTTGCCAAGGCCGAAAAGATCATGCGGACGCTCGAGGCTGCATCGCCTGCCGCCGCGCCGCGCCCTGTCCGCACCGCAGCGACCACGCCGGCGCGTGCGCCAATCGAGACCGGCTATGCCGATCTGTTCCGGCCGCCCTATGCCTCGCTCGTCCTGCTGTTCATGATCTTCAATCTGTGCCAGGCGTTCGGCGTCTACGGCTTCTCCAACTGGGTTCCAGCGCTGCTGGTCGAGAAGGGCATCAACGTCACCAAGAGCCTGCAATATTCCTTCATCATCGCCTTCGCCTATCCGCTCGCGCCGCTGCTGGCCGCAACCTTCGCCGACCGCTTCGAGCGCAAATGGATCATCTGCGGCGCCGCCGCCGCGATCTCGGTGTTCGGCCTCGCCTTCGCGCAGCTCACCGAGCCGGTGCTCCTGATCGCCAGCGGCGTGCTGGTGACCGGCGCCAACATGACGCTGTCCTATGCCTATCACGCCTACCAGACCGAGGTGTTCCCGACCGCGATCCGGGCGCGCGCCGCAGGGCTCGTCTATTCGATGAGCCGGCTCAGCGCGACCTTCTCCGGCTTCATCGTGGCGTTCATGTTGAAGGAGGCCGGCGCCATTGGGGTGTTCGGCCTGATCACCGCAGCGATGGTCATCGTGATCATTACGATCGGAGTCTGGGGACCCAACGTCCGCGGCAAGCCGCTCGACGCCTAGCGCATTAACACTCTCATCGCGACACACGCGGCACTTGCCGAAGCCATAATGGGTGGCTACCTCTCGCTCGTCAATTTGCAGAGGTAACCCGGTCATGTTCGACGCCGCCGTCAAGGCGCTTTCGCAAATCCTGTCGCCGCCGATGCGCACGATCCTGTGGCGCTCGATCGGCCTTGCGCTGGTGCTGATCACCGTGCTGGCAATCGGATTGCAGCGGCTGCTGAGCTGGTTTGCCGAAACCGGCGAGGTCTGGGCCGAAGGCATGCTCGGCCCCGGCTTCCATTCCACGCTGCACGTGCTGTCCTGGATCATCTCGATCTCTGCCGGCCTCGGCGTCGTGCTCGGCGGCATCTTCCTGATGCCGGCGATCACCTCGCTGGTGGCGAGCCTGTTCGTCGACGACGTCGCCGACCATGTCGAGCGCGAGCACTATCCGGCCGACCATCCCGGCGTCGCACTGCCGGTCACGCTCGCGACGATCGAAGGCGTCAAGACGGCACTGCTGACGGTCCTGGTCTACCTGGTCGCGCTGCCGTTCGTGCTGTTCGCGGGCGCGGGCTTCATCATCTTCTTCATCGCGACCGCCTGGCTGCTCGGGCGCGAATATTTCGAGCTCGCCGCGATGCGCTTCCGCTCGCCTGATGACGCCAAGGCGATGCGCAAGGAGAATGCCGCGGCCGTGTTCACCGCCGGCCTGTTCATCGCCGCCTTCGTCTCGATCCCGATCATCAATCTGGCGACGCCGCTGTTCGGGATGGCCTTCATGGTGCACATGTACAAGCGGCTGTCGGGCCCGCGGCGCGAGCTGATCGAGCCGGCGCGGCGCAGCAACGTGTCCTCGATCTAGACGGCATTCCGCGGCACCTGCACCGATGCAGGCGTCCGATCGCGCGCCAATGGTACCAGCAGAAGCCCGACGATCGCCACGCCGGCGAGCAGCGCCCATGCCTCGTTGACGCTGAGCGCGAGCGATGCCCGCTCGACCAGCGGTCGAACAAACGCCACCGCCGCCTCGTCCGGCGCACCTGGCGGACGGTTGATCAGCAACATTGGATCGAGGCCGATCGCCTGTGCCGCGTTGAGATCGCCTGCCAGCAGGCGTGCACGAAAATCCTCACCATAAATTGGGCTTCGCCCGTAGAGGATGGTGTCGATTAAGGCGATCCCGATCGCGCCACCCAGATTGCGCATCAGGTTGAACAGTCCGCTGGCATCGGCAACCTCCGCCTCCGGCAAGGCACCCAATGCAATGCGGGTCGGCGGCAACAGGCAGAACATGATCGCGACGCCGCGCACGATTTGCGGCCAGAACATCTCTCCGAAATCTGCCGTGCGGGGCTGAAAGGCGCTCAAGCCGAGACCCAGCGCGAACAGGGCGAAGCCCGCGCTCGTCAACGCAAGCGCGCCGATACGGCTTTCGAGGATGGCCGCCAGCGGCGCGGCGACGAGCTGTGCGACTCCCGTGACCAGCATGACGGTGCCGATCTCGAAGGCATCATGGCGGCGGACGAAGCCGAGGAACACCGGCATCAGATAGGTCGATCCATAGAGGCCGATGCCGAGGCAGAAGCTCAGCGCGCAGCCGATCGCGAACGAACGCCGCCTGAAGAGCGTCAATCGCGCGATCGGATGTGCCGCGCGGAGCGTGCGCCGGATCAGCAGCGCCATCCCGGCCATGCTTCCGGCCAGCAGGCTGAGGCAAAACATCGAGCCCCAGCCGCGCTGCGGCGCTTCCTTCAAGCCGATCATCACGCTTGCGAGCGCCGCTGCGAGCAGGACCAGCGACCACGTGTCCAGTCTGGCGAATGCGCGGAGACTCGCGCTCTGCTTCGGAAGCAGCAGCGGCGTGACGATCGCCGCAATCGTTCCCGGAATCAGGTTGATCAGGAACAGCCACGGCCAAGACCAGGTCTGCGTGATCCAGCCGCCGACAACAGGTCCGACGGTCGGTGCGAGCACCGCGACGACACCGCCGATCGTGGTCGCCACCGCATGGAGCCGCGCCGGGAACAGCATGAACACGGCGGAGAACACCGCGGGGATCAGGACGCCGCCGGAAAATCCCTGCAGCACACGAAAGGCCAGCAGCACGGCAAAGCCGCCGCTGACGGCGCAGCCGACCGAGGCGATCGTGAACACGCTCACGGCGAACGCGAACAGCCATCGCAATGACAGCGCATGGGTGAACAATCCGGTCAGCGGGATCGCGATCACCTCCGCGATCAGATAGGCGGTCTGGATCCAGCTCATCGCGGACGGCGAGATCGCCAGCGCACGCTGGATCGTCGGCAGCGCGGTCGCGACGACCTGGATGTCGAGGATCGCCATGAACATGCCGATGCACATCAGCAGGAAGCCCGCCCAGGTCGCCGCCGACGGGCTGTCGGTTGGGTGATCCGCCCGGTCGCTCATGGCGTGCTGACGCGCGGCCAGTCCGCAACCGAGAGCGCGCGGCTCTCGGCGCGAATCCGGATCGTAAGCACCGCGAGATTCAGCAAGGTGAAAATCAGCGCTAACTCCCGCAGATGCAGTGCGAGCGGAAGCAGCGCGATCTCGCCGACGACGACGGCATAGTTCGGGTGCGGGAAATATCGGTACGGCCCGGATGCGACCAGCGGCGTGCCTGGCAACACGATGATGCGCGTGGTCCAGCGCGGCCCGAGCGCAGCGACCACCCACAGCCGCAAGCCCTGCAACGCCAGAAAGGCCGCGAGTATCGCCAGGTTGACATCCTGGTTGCGGCCCCAGATCCACAGCGCGGTGAGCCAGCCGGTGTGGACCAGCACGATGAGCGGATAGTGAGCGGCACCGACCTCGACCGCGCCTTGCGCCAGCAGCCGCGCCGTATTGCGACGTGACAGAACGAGCTCGCCGAGACGCTGCAAGGTGACCAGCGCAAGAATGAGCGAAGCCAGGCTCATGCCGCGTGCCTGAGCGCAACGCAGCTGAGCGTGAAGCCGGGCCCGAGCGCGGTGAGCAGCGAGCGCGGCGGCAAGCCGTTGGCGCGGGCGCGTTCGAGAACGAAGAGAACGGTCGGGGCCGACATGTTGCCGCACGCCGCGATGACGTCGCGTTCGTGACCAAGCGTGCCCTGGTCGAGCGTGAGCGCGCGCTCCAGCGCGGCGATGACCTTGGCGCCGCCGGGATGACAGAGGAAGCGATCGATATCATCGGCCGTCAGCTCCATCCGCGCCAGGATCTCGGCAACGGCCGGCCCGACATGGTCGCGAACGAAATCCGGAATGGTGCGCTGAAAGACGACACCGAATCCTTCCGGATCGACCGTCCAGCCCATGATGCCGAGCGTATCCGGCCACAGCTTTTCGCCGGCCGCCTCGATCCGGGTCGCACCGCCGTCGCCGGCGCGCAGCACGATCGCAGCGGCGCCATCGCCGAACAGGCTGGCCGCGACGATATTCGCCTTGGTGAGCTCATCATGGCGAACCGCGAGGGTGCAGAGCTCGAGCGCAACCAGCAGCACGTTCGCACCAGGCTGTGCCTGCGCCAGCCGCGCCGCGATCGACAGGCCCGACACGCCGCCCGCGCAGCCGAGGCCGAACACCGGCACGCGCGATACATCAGTCCGCAAGCCGAGCTTGCCGGCGACGCGCGCCTCCAGCGTTGGCGTGGCAATGCCCGTCGAGCACACCGTGACCACGACATCGATGTCGCTGCCGCTCAGGTCGGCGCGCGCAATCGCCTTGCGGGCGGCTTCGACGAACAGCGCCTCCGCGCCTTCCAGGAACGCCTGCGTGCGCTCGGGCCAACCGCGGCGCTCAAGATACCATTCGATCGGCTTCACGCCGTAGCGATGCTGGATGCCGGTGTTGGCGAACAGGCTGGAGAGCGTGGCGAATTCGGGATAACGGTCGGCGAGGAGATCGCGCGCGGCCTGCAGGACTTGTCCCTGGTGGAACAGATGCGGTGGAACCGCCGTCGCCATGGAAACAAGCGCGGCCGTCTGCTTGGTCTCGATCATCGTGGCTCCCGTTCCCCCGCTTATGGAACCACGCGACCTGCAAAATATTTCAGACGCCCGCGAGATAGCCGGAGCGATGCATTCACTATAAATTGACCCCGCCGGCGAAATGCACGCCGCGCGGTTTCGCAGATCAGGGCGCGGCGGCGTCCGGCTTGCGCAGCACGATCTTCGCGAAACCGAACGGCACCGGCGACAGCGGGCCCTGCGGCGCGCGCGTGATCAGGGCGACCAGGAACAGCGCCAGGATCGCGAGCCAGAAGCACAGCCAGAAGCCGTCGATGTAGGCGAGCGTGTTGGCCTCGCGCTGCACCAGCGCCGCGAGCGTTCCGACGGCGCGCCCTGCGGCTGCGCCGATGCCGTGGCCGGAAAATTCACCGGCCAACCGCTTCAGCAGGTTCACGACGTCGACATCGCCGCCCTGGACATGCTGGCCGAGATAGTTCGAATGGATCTGCTCGCGGACACGCAGCCAGGTGCCCATCAGGGCGATGCCGATCTCGGCGCCGCCGAGCCGCATGATCTGGATATAGGCCGCGAATGCCGTCGCCCGTGACGGGTCGGAGTTCGACAGCGCCATGATGATGATCGGCAGCAGCGTCAGCGCCTGCCCGACCGACGTGAGCAGCACGATGCCGATAAAATCCTCGCGCGCCCAGACATGGCTCAGCTGCGTGCCCCAGAGATTGGCGGCGGCGAATGCCGAGAAGCCGAGCACCACGACGATGCGCGGATCGAGGTGACGAAGCAGAACAATCGAGATCGGCACCAGCACGAACATCGGCAGCGCACCGTAGCTGAACAGCAGCGCGCCCGACTGCTCCGGCCGCAGGCCGCCGACGGTGCCGAGGAAATTCGGCACCAGCGACGAATTCGACAGGCTGGTCAGCGTGTAGAGCAGGATGACGATCAGCGAGAGCCCGATATTGCGCGAGAACAGCACGTTGAAATGCGCCCACGGCCGGCGCGCGACCATCTCGTTGATCATGAAGGCGACGATCAGGAGGCCGCCGCCGATCAGGAGCGCCATCACGGTGCCTGACGAGAGCCAGTCCAGCCGATTGCCCTGATCGAGCCCGGCATAGACCATCCCCAGGCCGGCGCCGAGCAGCAGCATACCGCCCCAATCGGCATGGTGCAGCAGGTCGCGATTGACCGATTCCTTCGGGGTGCCGAGATACACCATCAATCCCATCAGCGGCGCGATCACGACACCCTGCCAGTACAGCCACTGCCAGCCGAGGTGCTCGACATAGAAGCCGACCAGCGAGCTCGATGAATCCAGCGCAAAGCCGACGCGGATCGAATACATCGCGATCGCCGGCAGCCACCAGCGGATCGGCAAATTGCGCAGGATGATCATTAGCGTCGCCGGCACGAAGGTGCCCAGCAGCATGCCGTGCGCAATGCTGAGCGCGATCAGCGTCGTGTAGTCGTGCACGAACGGGATGGTCAGCGAGACCATGGCATAGACGAGGCTCGGAATGCCGAGGACGCGGCGCAGGCCGAACGCGGTGGCGAGCCACGCCACCGCGGGCGCGATGAAGATCTGCGAACCGATCGCCGCGGTCGAGAGCCAGGCGCCCTCATCGAAGCTGAGCGAGAACGCGCCCCGCAGGTCAGGCAGGCCAACCGTGGTCAGGCGGCTGTCGAAATTCGCCAGGAACGCGCCGAGCAGCACGGCGACGACGGCGAACAGCGGATAGCGCGCGACGTCGCCGCGCGAGACCGGACCGCTGTTGCGGTCGTCACTCTCCGCCATTGGCGGCCGCCTCGCCGGTATTGATCCGCGTCACCACGGACATGCCCGGCAGCAGGCGCGCGAGCAACGGCTGGTCCTTGTCGAACTGGATGCGCACCGGGATGCGCTGCACCACCTTGGTGAAATTGCCGGTGGCGTTATCGGGCGGCAGCAGCGCGAATTGCGATCCGCTGGCCGGCGCTATGCGTTCAACCGTGCCGCGCAGCTTCTGGCCGGAGAATGTATCCACGGTGACCTCGACCGGCTGGCCCGGCCTGACGTTGGTCAGCTGGGTTTCCTTGTAGTTGGCGATCACATAGACGTTCGGCAGCGGCACCACATTGACCAGACTGGTGCCGATGTTGACGTAGTCGCCGGGCTGAACCTGGCGCTCGCCGGTGACGCCGTCGAACGGCGCGACGATCTTGGTGTAGCCAAGCTTGAGCCTGGCAGAAGCCAGCAGCGCCTTGGCGGCGTCGAGATCGGCGGCGCGCTGCTTCTTGGTGCCCTGCAGAACCTCAAGCTGATGGCGCTGGGCTGCGATCACCGCGCGGCTGGCTTTCACATCGGCCTCAGCCTTGGCGTAGGAAGCCGTCGCCTGCTCGAGCCGCTGCCGCGTGCCGGCATCGGTTTGCGACAGCGACTGCTGACGCTCCTGCTCCTGACGCGCCAGGGTCTGCTGCGCTTCCGCTGACAGCCGCGAGGCCTCGGCCTGCGCGATGGTCGCATATTGCAGCTCGACCTGGTTGTTGAGGTTGTCGAGCGCGGCTTGCGCGCCGACCACACCCGCCTCGGCCTGCGCGACCTGCGCCTGATAATCGGCAGGATCGATCTGCACCAGCAGATCGCCGGCCTTGACGCGCTGGAAATCGGAGACCGCGACCGTCAGTACTTCGCCGGACACGCGGCTGGAAAGCTGGGTGAGCTCGGCCCGTATGTAGGCATCATCTGTGGTCTGGATTTTTGCGCTGCCGACCCACGCGTTCCAGCGCGAGGTCGCTACGACGACGAAGGCGATCGCGACGAGCACGGCGAACAGCGGGATGGCGAAGCGGCGCCAGAAGCCCTTGGTCGCAGATTTCGGCGTGACCGCCGTCGCCGGAGCAAGAGCCGGCTGGGTGGCCCGTGAGGCACCATCTTGGACCTGCTCTGTCACACTATACTCCCCATTCACGCACCGGAACGCCGGGCGAGCCTAATAACACATGATGACGATCATGGCTTAGACGGTCTTCTCCGGCCATCGGCAAAGATCGTTGATCAGGCAAACATCGCAGCGCGGACCGCGGGCGAGGCAGGTGTAGCGGCCATGCAGGATCAGCCAATGATGGGCGTGCAGCATGAATTCGGCCGGGATCACCTTCTCCAGCCCGAGCTCGACCTCGAGCGGCGTCTTGCCGGGCGCGAGGCCGGTACGGTTGCCGACACGGAACACGTGGGTGTCGACCGCCATCGTATGTTCGCCGAACGCCATGTTGAGCACGACATTCGCGGTCTTGCGGCCGGCGCCGGGCAATGACTCGATCTCGGCACGGGTGCGCGGCACTTCGCCGCCGAACTCGGCGATCAGCTTCTCGGACAGCGCGATGACGTTCTTCGCCTTGTTGCGATAGAGCCCGATGGTCTTGATGTAGTCGCGCACCCTGTCTTCGCCGAGCTCAAGCATCTTCTGCGGCGTGTCGGCGACCGCAAACAGCGCGCGCGTCGCCTTGTTGACACCGGCGTCGGTTGCCTGCGCCGACAACACCACCGCGACCAGCAGCGTGTAGGGATTGAGGTGCTCGAGCTCGCCCTTCGGCTCCGGATTGGCTTTGCGGAACCGGTCGAACGCCTCAAAGACCTCCGCCGCCGTCCATGGCTTCGGCTTTGCGGTTTTCTTGGCAACCTTCTTGGCGGCCTTGGTCGCCGGCTTCTTTGCCGCGCGTTTGGGCAGCGGGGTTGCCGCTCTCGCAGCTTTCTTCTTCGGCGCGGACCGAACGCTTGAGGTGTCGGCGCGTTGAGAGCGGATGATTTTGGCCATGAACGGGATATACTGATACGTTATGACCGCAGGCAACGACTTTGATCCGGGCGAAGACCCCGGGGGAGACCTCAGGGCCGATGCCCGCGACGTCGATGCGCCCGAGGGGGAGCCGAAGCTGTTCTCGGCGCTGCTCACGCCGCACCGCTCGCTGAATCGCACCGGCTTCATCGTGCTGATGTCGTTCGTCACCGTGGTCAGCTTCGTCGCCGGCGCGGTGTTCTGGTGGCTCGGCGCCTGGCCGATCTTCGGCTTCTTCGGTCTCGACGCGCTGGTGATCTATTGGGCGTTCAAGGTCAATTTCCGCACCGCCAGGGCGAGCGAGGAGATCACCGTCACGCCGTCGGAACTGCGGGTGCGCCGGATCAGCCACCGCGGCCATGTGGCCGAATGGGTGCTCAATCCGCTCTGGGTGCGGTTCGAGCAGATCTCGCACGAGGAGTTCGGCATCGAGCGGCTTTATCTGGTGTCCCGGGGCCGCCGGGTCAGCGTCGGCAGCTTCCTGAGTCCCGACGAAAAGGCCAGCTTTTCGAAGGCCTTGACCGCGGCGTTGAATACCGCGAAACGCGGTCCGACCTACACCCCCATTCACTAGGCCCGCTTGTCAGAAATCGGGTGGTCTGGACGCGCCATGGCTCCTAAATCAGACACCATGATGACACTCGCCATACACGATCAGCGCCTGGCCAAGCCGGGCCTCCAGAGCGCCGCGCTGCGCGACTACGACTCGGTGCGGCGCGCCATCGCGTTCATCTCCGAGCACTGGCGCGCACAGCCGACCATCGAAGCGATGGCCGATGCCGCGGCCGTCACGCCGGATGAACTGCACCATCTGTTCCGCCGCTGGGCCGGGCTGACGCCGAAGGCCTTCATGCAGGCGCTGACGCTCGATCACGCCAAGAGCCTGCTGCGCGATTCCGCCAGCGTGCTCGACGCGGCGCTCGACTCAGGTCTTTCAGGCCCGGGACGGCTGCACGATCTGTTCGTCACGCACGAGGCGATGTCGCCGGGCGAATGGAAGACCGGCGGCGGCGGCATGACGCTGCGCTACGGCTTCCACCCCTCGCCGTTCGGCACCGCGATCGTGATCGCAACAGACCGCGGACTCGCAGGCCTTGCCTTCGCCGACCCGGGCGACGAGCAGACGGCGTTTGCGGACATGAAACGGCGTTGGCCGAATGCGACCTATGTCGAGGACACCGCTGGCACCACCGCGCTGGCGCAGCGCGTGTTCGATACGAAGTTGTGGCGGGCGGACCAGCCGCTGCGCGTCGTCCTGATCGGCACCGACTTCGAGGTGCGCGTGTGGGAAACGCTGCTCAAGGTGCCGATGGGCCGCGCGGTGAGCTATTCCGACATCGCTTGCAAGATCAACAGCCCGAGGGCCTCGCGCGCGGTCGGCGCCGCAGTCGGCCGCAATCCGGTGTCGTTCGTGGTGCCCTGTCATCGCGCGCTCGGCAAGAGCGGCGCGCTGACCGGCTATCACTGGGGTATCACCCGCAAGCAGGCAATGCTGGGCTGGGAAGCGGGACAGGTGGGCTTGCACTGACCTCTATCTCGTCATTCCGGGATGGTCCGAAGGACCAGACCCGGAATCTCGAGATTCCGGGTTCGATGCTGCGCATCGCCCCGGAATGACAACATCAAACCTCTACCCCGCCAGATCGACCTTCGATGCAACGGTGGAATCGGCGTTGAGCCGATAGACCACCGGCGCGCCGGTCGCGAGTTCGCGCTTGAGGATCTGCTCCGGCGAAAGCTTCTCCAGCACCATGATCAGCGCGCGCAGCGAGTTGCCGTGGGCGGCGATCAGCGTGCGCTGGCCGCGCAGCACGCCGGGCAGGATCTCCTGCACGTAGTAGGGCAGCGTGCGCGCCAGCGTATCCTTCAGGCTCTCGCCGCCGGGCGGCGGCACGTCGTAGGAGCGGCGCCAGATCAGGACCTGGTCCTCGCCCCATTTCTTGCGGGCGTCATCCTTGTTGAGACCGGAGAGATCGCCGTAGTCGCGTTCGTTGAGCGCCAGATTCTTCGTGGTCGGCAGTTCGGTCTGGCCGATCTGCTCCAGCATCAGCTTCAGCGTGTGCTGCGCGCGCGTCAGATCGGAGGTGAAGGCCACGTCGAACGACAGGCCTTGCGCCTTCAGCTTGCGGCCGGCTTCCTTGGCTTCCGCGATGCCCTGCTCGGTGAGATCGGGGTCCTTCCACCCGGTGAACAGGTTCTTCAGATTCCATTCGCTCTGACCGTGACGAACGAGCACAAGAAGACGATCACTCATTTCAGATTCCGTTTTCGCTTGGCTGGATTGATTTCGTCGGCGGGCTCAGTCGCTCAGCCCGAGCACGTCGGTCATCGAGTACATGCCGGGCTTCTTGCCGTGCGCCCACAGCGCCGCCTTCAGCGCACCCTGCGCGAACAGCGCGCGGTCCTCGGCATGATGCGACAGCGTGATGCGCTCGGAGGGACCGGCAAAGATCACGCTGTGATCGCCGGCCGCAGTGCCGCCGCGCAACGAGGCAAAGCCGATATCGCCGGCGCGCCGCGCCCCGGTCAGGCCATCGCGGCCGCGCGCCGAATGCTGGTCGAGCGCGATTCCGCGCCCCGCAGCGGCAGCTTCGCCGAGCATCAAGGCGGTGCCCGACGGCGCATCGATCTTGGACTTGTGGTGCAGCTCGAGGATTTCGATGTCAAAACTCTGGTCGAGCGACTGCGCGACGCGCTTGACCAGCGCGGCGAGCAGATTGACGCCGAGGCTCATATTGCCCGACTTCACCACGATCGCGCGGTCGGTGACGCTGCGGATCACCGCATCGTCGGACTGCGACAGGCCGGTGGTGCCGATGACGTGGACCAGGCCGCGCTCGGCCGCGATCGCGACATTGGCGATGGTCGCAGCCGGCACGGTGAAATCCAGGATGCCGTCGGCGTTCGCCGACATCGACCACAGATCGGCCGACAGCTTGACGTCGTTGGCGGGAAGGCCGGCGAGCACGCCGGCGTCCTTGCCGAGCAGCTCCGAGCCCGGCGCTTCCAGCGCGCCGACCAGCACCGCTCCGGGGGTTTCGGAAATCACCCGCGTCAGCGTGCGGCCCATCCGGCCGCCGGCTCCCGCAACGATCAAACGCATGTCAGCCATGGCTCACCTCTCACCGCCGTATAAAGCATGATCCGGCAAAGGGGAAACCGGTTTTCCGGCGCGGGATCATGCCTAAACCGCGGTCATCGGCGACTGTTCCAGCCAGCCGAACCGGCGGCCGGTGTCCGAGGCTACGGGCTGTCGTACCCCTCGATGATGATGAGATCGGCGATCGAGTGCGGCTGCCGCACCTTGATGTTGGCCTGGTATTCCGGCGAATTGTAGCAGGCGAGCGCGGTGGCGTAGTCCGGGAATTCGATCACGACATTGCGCGAGCGGCTCTGCCCCTCCACGCCGGTGAACTTGCCGCCGCGCACGATGAACTTGCCGCCGAATTTCTGGAAGATCGCCGGATTGGCCGCCATGTAGGGCTTGTAGCCTTCCTCGTTGTGAACGTCGACGCGTCCAATCCAGTATCCCTTCGCCATCTCTGTTCTCCCTTGTTGCTGGTTCAGGCGAGCGCCTGAGCTATCTCGGCATGAATGGCGTCAGCCGCGGCCTTCGGATCGGCGGCTTCCATCACCGGGCGTCCGACCACCAGATAGTCAGCGCCGGCGGCAATGGCACGGGCCGGGGTCATGATGCGCTTCTGGTCGCCGGTCGCCGAGCCCGCGGGGCGAATGCCCGGGGTCACCAGATTCATCCGATCGCTCACGATCTTGCGCAGAGCGGCGGCTTCCTCGGGCGAGCTGACGAGGCCGTCGACACCGAGCGCCTGCGCCTGTCTGGCGCGCGCTTCGACGAGATCGGAGACATTGAGGCGATAGCCCGCCGCGTGCAGATCGCTGTCGTCGTAGGAGGTCAGCACCGTCACCGCGAGGATCTTCAGGCCCGAGCCGGCACGCGCCTCGACCGCTGCCTTCATGGTCTGCGGATAGGCATGCACGGTGAGAAAGGTCGCGCCGAGGGCGGCGACGCTTTCGACGCCGCGGGCGACCGTATTGCCGATGTCGTGCAGCTTGAGATCGAGAAAGACCTTCTTGCCGCTGCCCGCGAGCTGCTTCGCCAGCGACAGCCCGCCGGCGTAACCGAGCTGATAGCCGATCTTGTAGAAGGTGACGGCATCGCCGAGCCTGTCGATCATCGCCTCGGCCGCAGCGACCGACGGCAGATCGAGCGCTACAATCAACCGGTCTTTCGGAGCGATCATCTGGGCTGGCTGCATGTCACCTCACATCATGCGTTGGGAATGGTCGATCAGCTGCCGCACCAGCGCCCGCATCGCGTCGATATCGGCCGGATGCTTCAGATGATCCATATCGTCATAGGCCTGCTCGGCGAATGACAGCGCGAGCTGGTTCGGGATCACGGCGGCATGGCACGCCGTCAGGATCAGGCGCAGCGCGGCCAGTGCGCGCGTGCCGCCGAGCCGGTTGCCGGACGCCGCGGCGATCGCGAAGGCGCGGCCGTGGAACACCTGGCCGCGGGTCTCGTGCGGGTCCTGCACGCGGCTCACCCAGTCGATCGTGTTCTTCACCAGCGCCGGCACCGAGGAATTATATTCCGGCGTCACGATCAGCACGCCATGATGGGCGCCGATCATCCGCTTCAGGTTGACGGCGTGCTGCGGCACGCCCGATTTGGCCTGCAGATCGCCGTCATAGATCGGCAGCGGGAAATCGCCGAGCGAGATCCGCGTGACGTCGGCCCCGAGTTGTGCGAGCTCATGCGCCAGCACGGCGGCTAGCTTCGCGTTGAGCGAGCCCGATCGCAGCGATCCCGGGATCACGAGGATTTTCAGCGCCGACATTTTGAAATCGCAGGTGTAGGTCGCACCCAGCGCGACGGCGCCGGAAGGTCAGCCCTTGCGATACACCCAGACCCGCGCGGGCGGAAGGTTCATCCAGATCCGCTCGGAGGCCTCTGTGGACACGCCGGGCAGCGACTTCGGAATCGGCGGCGCCACCGAATAGGTGAACTGGACGAACGGCGCACCGGGCGCGAGGGCCAGAAAGGCGTCGCGGACCAGCTTCAGGCGGGTCAGCATCGGCTTGGTGACCAGCGGCAGGCCGGAGACCACGGCCGAGGCTGGCGTCTTCAGGACGTCCCACAGCGTATCGCGAAGGCGGTAGGCGTCGCCCTGGACCACCCTTGCCTGCGGATAGCGTTCGCGCAGCAACGCGCAGAAGCCTGGATTGTATTCGACCAGGACGAGACGCTTTTGATCGACACCGTGTTCGATCAGCGCATTGGTGATCGGCCCGGTGCCGGGTCCGAGCTCGACAACCGGCCCGTCGGCTTCGGCATCGACATATTGCGCCATGGTGCGTGCAAGCAGCCGTCCGGACGGCATCACCGCGCCCATATGCAGCGGCTTCTCCATCCATGAACGGAGGAAACGAACCTCGTCGTCGAGACGGAGGGGCTTCTTCGACGCACGCACGGACGATTGCAGAGGCATGTCGCTACCAGGCGGGACCGCGCACAATCGAGCGGTTGTCAGAAAACGGTCATAAACACGTATAGATCGAAGTCGTTACGGTCAAGCATAACGACTGCGGCTAGACGGAGCGGCTTCCGAAGAAGTCCTTGACCTTAGAGAAGAAACCCGCCGCCTCCGGTTGCGTTGCGCCGGACGAGAGTTTTTCGAACTCCATCAGCAATTCTTGCTGCTTCTTGGTCAGATTCTGCGGCGTTTCGACCACAACCTGGACATACATGTCGCCGGTCTGGCGCGAGCGCAGCACCGGCATCCCCTTTGATGCGATGCGGAATCGACGGCTGGACTGGGTCCCGGCCGGCACCTTCACCTTGGTCTTGCCCTTGTCGATGGTCGGCACCTCGAACTCGCCGCCAAGGGCCGCAGTCACCATCGAGATCGGCACGCGGCAGTGCAGGTCGGCGCCGTCGCGCTGGAAGAACTGGTGGGTGGCCAGCGACAGGAAAATGTAGAGATCGCCGGGCGGTCCGCCGCGGACGCCGGCCTCGCCTTCGCCGGCGAGACGAATCCGCGTGCCGTCCTCGACACCCGGGGGAATGTTGACCGACAGCGTGCGCTCGCGCGTCACCCGGCCGGAGCCGGCGCAGGAGGCGCAGGCGTCCTCGATCATCTGGCCGCGGCCCTGACAGCCGGGGCAGGTCCGCTCCAGCGTGAAGAAGCCCTGGGCCTGCCGGATACGGCCGGCGCCGCCGCAATGCGAGCAGGTCTTCGGCTTGGTGCCGGCCTTGGCGCCGGTGCCGGAGCAGGATTCGCAGGTGACCGAGACCGGGATCTCGATCTGCGCGGTCTTGCCCTGGAAGGCCTCCTCGAGCGTGATTTCCATGTTGTAGCGCAGGTCGGCACCGCGTTCGCGGCCACCGCCACCGCGGCGCTGCCCGGCCATGCCGAACAGATCCTCGAAAATGTCGGAGAAGGAGGAGGCGAAGCCGGCGCCGAAGCCGGGGCCGCCGCCGCCCATGCCCTGCTCGAACGCGGCATGGCCGAAGCGGTCATAGGCGGCGCGCTTGTCGCCGTCCTTCAGCACCTCGTAGGCTTCGTTGATTTCCTTGAAACGCACCTCGCTGGTGGCGTCGCCCGGGTTCTTGTCCGGATGCCATTTCATCGCGAGCTTCCGGAAAGCCGATTTCAGCTTGGTCTCGTCCGCGTCCCGTTCAACCTCGAGGGTCTCGTAATAGCAGCGCTTGGTGGACATCCTTCAATTCCGTCCGAAGTTCATCGCGATCGCCGAAGATTGCGCAAAGGATTGCGCCGAGAATCGCGTCAAGGATTGCGCTTGTCTGGAAGATGCAGCGATCGCCTTAAAGAAAAATGACCCCCACTCCTCCGAGACGCCTGGCGTGCTCATTGGTGTGAGGGTCATGATCGCAAATCCGCTTAGGCAGACTTCTTGCTGTTCTTGTCGTCGTCGACCTCGGTGAACTCCGCGTCGACAACGTCATCCTTCGCAGCGTCCTTGGCCGCATCGGCCTCGGCCTGCTGCTTGTACATGGCCTCGCCGAGCTTCATCGAGGCCTGTGCCAGCGTGTTGGTCTTGGCCTTGATCGCCTCGGCGTCGTCGCCCTTCAGCGCTTCCTTGAGGTCGCTGACGGCGTCCTCGATCGCACGGCGATCGGTCTCCGGGATCTTCGAGCCGTGTTCGGCCAACGCCTTCTCGGTCGAATGCACCAGGCCGTCGGCATGGTTCTTGGCATCGACCGCCTCGCGGCGCTTCTTGTCCTCGGCCGCGTTAGCCTCGGCGTCCTTGACCATCTTGTCGATGTCGGCCTCGGACAGACCGCCGGATGCCTGGATCCGGATCTGCTGTTCCTTGCCGGTCGCCTTGTCCTTGGCCGAGACGTTGACGATGCCGTTGGCGTCGATGTCGAAGGTCACCTCGATCTGCGGCATACCGCGCGGAGCCGGCGGAATGCCCATCAGGTCGAACTGGCCGAGCATCTTGTTGTCGGCCGCCATCTCACGCTCGCCCTGGAAGACCCGGATGGTGACCGCGCCCTGATTGTCTTCGGCGGTCGAGAACACCTGGCTCTTCTTGGTCGGGATCGTGGTGTTGCGGTCGATGATGCGGGTGAACACGCCGCCCAGCGTCTCGATGCCCAGCGACAGCGGGGTCACGTCGAGCAGCAGCACGTCCTTGACGTCGCCCTGCAGCACGCCGGCCTGGATCGCAGCACCGATCGCGACGACTTCGTCGGGATTGACGCCCTTGTGCGGCTCCTTGCCGAAGAACTGCTTCACCACTTCCTGGATCTTCGGCATGCGGGTCATGCCGCCGACCAGCACCACTTCGCCGATCTCGCCGGCGGTCAGGCCGGCATCCTTCAGCGCCTTGCGGCACGGCTCGATGGTCTTCTCGACGAGGTCGGCCACCAGCGCCTCGAACTTGGCGCGGGTCAGCTTCATCGTCAGATGCTTCGGACCGGTCTGGTCGGCCGTGATGAACGGCAGGTTGATTTCGGTCTGCGTGGTCGACGACAGCTCGATCTTGGCCTTCTCGGCGGCTTCCTTCAGGCGCTGCAAAGCGAGCTTGTCGTTACGCAGGTTGATGCCCTGCTCCTTCTGGAACTCGTCGGCGAGGTAGCCGACCAGGCGCATGTCGAAGTCTTCACCGCCGAGGAAGGTGTCGCCGTTGGTCGACTTCACCTCGAATACGCCGTCGCCGATCTCGAGGATCGAGACGTCGAAGGTGCCGCCGCCGAGGTCGTACACGGCGATCGTGCCGGATTTCGACTTGTCGAGACCGTAGGCCAGCGCGGCAGCCGTCGGCTCGTTGATGATGCGCAGCACTTCGAGGCCGGCGATCTTGCCGGCATCCTTGGTGGCCTGACGCTGCGCGTCGTTGAAATAAGCAGGAACCGTGATGACGGCCTGATCGACCTTCTGGCCGAGATGCGCCTCAGCGGTCTCCTTCATCTTCTGCAGAATGAAGGCCGAGACCTGCGAGGGCGAATAGGTCTTGCCGTCGGCTTCGACCCAGGCATCGCCGTTCGATGCTTTGACGATCTTGTAGGGAACGAGCTTCTTGTCCTTTTCGACCATCGGGTCGTCGTAGCGGCGGCCGATGAGGCGCTTCACCGCAAAGAACGTACGCTCGGGATTGGTCACCGCCTGGCGCTTCGCCGGCTGTCCGACGAGGCGCTCGCCATCGTCGGTGAAAGCAACGATCGACGGCGTCGTTCGCATGCCCTCGGCATTCTCGATCACCTTGGCGTTCTTGCCATCCATCACGGCGACGCACGAATTCGTGGTGCCGAGGTCGATCCCAATGACCTTACCCATGGTTTTGATATCCTCTTTGCTACGGCAGGTTGGTTGGGCCCTGACGGCGCTCCGTACCGAACCCCCAGACGTTCACATACTCGCGATATTGCGACGGTGAGCCTGATATAGGAGGGAGGGTCCTGCCCGCAAGGACTGGACGCAACGTTGAGGCCTGAAAAGACTGACGTTTGAAAGATTGTGTCAGCCCGACCGTGGCAGCGGTTCAAGCCCGGACCAAGTTAACAAATCGGCAATGATCCCTCCCGCCATCGACCGCGACGTCAGCGCTGTTGAGTGAACGCTCACAAACGTCGTATGCGAGAGCGGCGCATGGGTCGGGGGCGCGCTGTTTGGCCGCTGGCGGCCGCAGGTGAGCGTTCTTTGGAAATGCCGGGAAACTGGAAAGTGCCTGCCAATCAAGGCGAAAAGCCCATGGAATCGCGCCTGCGGGCCCCGAGCGGAGATTTGGCGGCCTGTTGCAGGGCCATCAAAACCGCTAAAAGCGGTCCGACTGAAAGAGGCCATCCAGCCCTGCACCGGCCCCGTTGCGCGGCCACCAAGCAAAACCGGTAGATCCCCCATGACGCCTTTTCGAGCTCTCGTTGCGGTCGCCTTGCTGATTGCTGCCACCTGTCGTGGCTTTGCCGCCGACGTGGTGTTTCCGCCGGGCGCGCATGTCGGGATGAAACCGCTGGTCGGCCTCGTCCGCGCCAAATTGTTCATCGGCTTCGAGACCGAGGACCAGGGCGTCAAGGTCCTGATCGCCGACCTGCCCGCGGACGCCTACAACGAGGTCGTGACCGCCTTCAAGGCCAACCCCGCCGGCACCGGAAACATCAAGCCCGAGAGCCTCGAGACGTCGGCCGGCCTCGCCTACTACACCGTGGAGAGCGCCCGCGACGGCGCCAGCAATGTGCGCCGCTACTCCATGATCCTGCCGGGCCCGACCTTCTCCGGGTACGTCGCGGTCCAGGTGCCGGAGAACGCCAGCAAGATCTACACCGACGACGCCGTCCGCCAGATGTTCGCCTCGGCCGAAATCCGCAAGGAGGTGCCGGTCGACGAGCAGCTCGGCATGATGCCGTTCAAGGTCACCGAGCTCGGCAGCTTCAAGAACATCCGCATGCTGGCGCCGGGCGCAGCGCTGCTGATGGCCGACGGCGACGACAAGGGCCTCGAGACCAAACCCTTCATGCTGCTCGGCGTGATCGGCTCGGCGCCGGCCACGCCCGACGATCGCGGCCGCTTTGCCCAGCAGATCGCCACCACGATCCCCGGCGTGCGCGACGGACGGATCACCATGTCCGAACCGATCCGGATCGACGGCCAGCCCGGCTTTGAGACCCGGATCGACGCCATCAGCGGCAAGGACAACACCCCGGTGACCATCGTGCAGTGGCTGCGGTTCGGCGCGCAGACATCGGTGCGGATCATCGGCAGCTCGCCGCGCACCGATTGGGAGACGGCCTTCCCGCGCTTCCGCGCGGTCCGCGACGGCATCCAGCCGCGCGGCTGATCGGTTCGCCAGGCCTTTCGAAAAATCGGACTTTCGCAGGTCCACGAACGGAACTAGCCTCCTCCAGCGGTATCAAAGCGAGGAGGGGCGCGATGTTGGATCGACGACAGATAGTTGCAGGCCTCGGCACGCTGGCGCTTGCGACCCTGGTTCCCAGGAGTCTCTGGGCGGCTGCGATCAAGCCCGACGACGGCTCCGCGCTGCTTGTGATCGACGTGCAGAACTGCTTCCTGCCCGGCGGCAGCCTTGCGGTGAAGGACGGCGAGCAGGTGGTGCCGGTCATCAACAAGATCGCCAAGAGCTTTGCCAATGTGGTGATGACGCAGGACTGGCACACGCCCGGACACGTGTCGTTCGCGTCGGTCCATGAAGGCAAGAAGCCGTTCGAGACCATCGACCTCGCCTACGGCAAGCAGGTGCTGTGGCCCGACCACTGCGTGCAGGGTACTGATGGCGCCTCGCTGTCCAAGGAACTCGCGATCCCGCAGGCCGAGCTGATCATCCGCAAGGGTTTTCACAAGGACGTCGACAGTTACTCCGCCTTCACCGAGGCCGACGGCAAGACCACCACCGGGCTTGCCGCCTATCTGAAGGCGCGCAATGTCGAGCGGGTTTTCGTCGCCGGGCTCGCCACCGATTTCTGCGTGGCCTGGACCGCTCTCGACGCGCGCAAGGCCGGCTTCGAGACCTATGTCGTGGAGGACGCCTGTCGCGGCATCGACACCCAGGGATCGCTGGCCAAGGCCTGGACCGACATGGACAAGGCCGGCGTCAAGCGGATCCAGTCGTCGGATATCGCTTAGGCGCCAGCGCGCGAGGTCCGCATGGCCGAGCCTGCGGCCCCCGCCGAATTCGATTTCGCCTGGCGTCCGCCATCGCCGCGGATGGCGGGCCTGATTGTCGGGATCACGGGCTATCGCGAGACGGCCGCGGGCCGGTTCTTCCACCGCCAGACCGCGCCGCTCATTGTGCCCTTCATCGTCAGCTTCGGCTCGCCCTATCTGATCGCGCTGGCGCGGCAGCCCGGACCGTCCGACCTTCAGCTCAGCTTCACCGCGGGACTGCACGCCGGCCCCGTCAACATCGAGTCCGACGGCCGCGCCGAGTCCGTGCAAATGGATTTCACGCCGCTCGGCGCCTATCACTTCTTCGGAGGTGCCATCACTGAGCTCGTCGGGCGCATGGTCGATATTGGCGATGTGCTGGGCCACGACGCGCGGCGGCTACGCGATCAGCTCGGAGCCGAACCGTGCTGGCAGCACCGCTTCGATCTGCTCGAGGATTTCGTGTTGCGCCGCCTTGGCCGCGGACCGTCCGAGGAAGTCGCGTTCGCTTATCGCATGTTGGCGCGATCGGGCGGCACCGCCCGGATCACGGCGGTTGCTTCGGAGATCGGTTGGAGCCGCAAACACCTCGCCGGCCGGTTTCGATCCGAGCTCGGCCTCGCGCCCAAGCCGGTGGCGCGCATGATGCGCTTTCATCGGGCTTGCCGGCTTGCGCAGGCTGGCGCGGCCGACGGCTGGGCCGCAATTGCTGCCGAGAGCGGCTATGCCGATCAAGCCCATCTTGTGCGTGAATTCGTCGAGTTTGCCGGGGAATCACCGACCGCCTGGGCACGCCGCCTGACGTTGACCGACAGCCGGCTGTCCCATTCCGGCGAGCTGCAGCCCGACTGGTAACAAACCTTCAAGCCGAAGCCGCATTGCCTCGTGCAGAGTGGCGTCATCAGCCAACGAGGTGAGCCGCCATGACGCACGACATCGAACCGCCACGCATCTATCCGACCCTGCGCTGCAAGGACGCCGAGGCGATGATCGGCTGGCTCAAGGCCGTGATCGGATTCACCGAACACGTGGTCTATCGCGACGGCGGCGTGATCCACCACGCCGAGCTCGCCTACGGTTCCTCGATGCTGATGCTCGGCCAGAGCCGCGACGATGCCTATGGCAAAATAGTCGGCGATGTCGCCGGCCGCCGCACCGATTCAATCTACATCGCCGTCGACGATCCCGACGCCCTGTATGCGAAGGCTCGGGCGGCGAGAGCCAAAATCGAAATGGAACTACGTGACACGGATTATGGCAGCCGTGATTTCGCCTGCCGTGACCCGGAAGGAAATCTCTGGAGTTTCGGCACCTATTGGCCGAAGGCGCATGAGAAGCCGCTGCCGTGAAGCCACGACAGCGCGCTCACACTCTCGCAGTCAAAGTCGGTTGGATCAGACCGTGATGTCGGCGCTCGGAGCCGCCTTGGCGCCGCCCTTGGAGACGCCGACCAGCGCCGGACGCAGGATGCGCTCGCCGATCATGTAGCCCGCCTGCACGACCTGCACCACGGTGCCCGACGGCACCGAGGTGTCCGGCACCTCGAACATCGCCTGCTGGAAGTTCGGATCGAACTTCTCTCCGATCGGATCGAACTTCTTGACGCCGTTCTTCTCCAGCGCGTTGAGCAGCGACCGCTCGGTCAGCTCGACGCCTTCGATCAGCGCCTTCAGGCCGGGATCCGCCGCTTCCTTGGTCTCGGCCGGCACGGCGTCGAGCGCGCGCTGCAGATTGTCGGCGATATCGAGCACGTCGCGAGCGAAGCCGGTGATGCCGTAGATCTTGGCGTCGGCGACCTCGCGGCGGGTGCGCTGACGGAGATTCTCCATCTCGGCCAGTGTGCGCAGCGTCCGGTCCTTCGCCTCGGCGAGTTCCTTGGCCAGCGCCTCAGCCGATCCCACTTCGGGATCGTCAGGCATGATGTAGGGCTTCGAGACCACGGGCTCACCCGTCGGCGCCGAATTCTCGGTGTTGTCATTGGCCCGGTTCGGATCGGTCATGGCTTGCCTTCTCGAAAACTCGCGTCGGTTCAAATCTTGGGGATTGCTTGCCGGGATATCGTGCTTTGGGCGGCGAAAATCAAGCGCAACATGCCGCCTTCGGGAACAGGAACCTCCGACTTGGGTGACGAAAACCCGTCAAATGAAAGCGAAATGCACTCCGGTCAGCCGCCCAGCATCTTGCTGACGATGCGCGCGGCATAATCGACGGTCGGGATCACCCGCGCATAGTTCAATCGCGTCGGTCCGATCACGCCGAGGACGCCGACGATCCGGCCCTGGGCGTCGCCATAGGGCGCGATGATGGTGGAGGAACCCGACAGCGAGAACAGCTTGTTCTCCGAACCGATGAAGATCCGCACGCCCTCGCCGCGCTCGGCTCGGCCGAGCAGATCGATCACGCCGCGCTTGGTCTCGAGATCGTCGAACAGCGACTTGATGCGTTCGAGATCGTCGAGCGCATGCAGATCCTCGAGCAGGTTGGCGTGCCCGCGCACGATCAGCTGGCGGTCCTCGCTCTCGCCGCCGGACCAGCTCGCGATGCCGGCCGCGACGACCTTCTGGGTGAGCTGATCGAGCTCGGCGCGGTTTTGCGCCAATGCCGTCTCGAGCTCGAGCCGCGCTTCGGCCAGCGTCCGGCCGCGGATTCGCGCGTTGAGGAAATTGGTTGCCTCCGTCAGGGCCGACGACGGAACACCGGGCGGCAGCGCCAGCACCCGGTTCTCGACCTGGCCGTCCTCGCCGACCAGCACGACCAGCGCCTTCTCCGGCTCCAGCCGCACGAATTCGATGTGCTTCAGCCGCGCATTCGACTTCTGCGTCAGCACCACGGCAGCCGCGCGGGTCAGCCCCGACAGTTGGGTCAACGCCTCGCCGAGCGCCGCCTCGACCGATTGCGCACGTCCGACGGCGGCGAGCTGGGTCTGGATCGATTGCCGCTCGGCCTCGGTGAGGTCGCCGACCTGCATCAGGGCGTCGACGAAGAAACGCAGGCCAAGCTCGGTCGGCAGCCGGCCGGCCGAGGTGTGCGGCGCATAGATCAGGCCGAGCTGCTCGAGATCCGACATCACATTGCGGACCGAGGCCGGCGACAGCGGTAATGCGATCAGGCGCGAGATGTTGCGCGAGCCGACCGGCTCGCCGGTCGCAAGGTAGCTTTCGACGATTTGACGAAAAATGTCGCGCGAACGCTCGTTGAGCTGGGCGAGCCCGGCATGCGGCGCGATCAGGCCTATCGGATCGTGGTGAGTCACACTCCAGTCCCTCACAATTGCTGCCTAATTTGTCGATCCGGAAGGCCGGTGACAAGCATGCAATCGGCCCCCAGGTACCGGGCCATACCGGGGGCCGAAAACCCCCGCCAAAACCCCGCCAAAACCCTTGGCAAGACCCTTGCCGCTGCCGCTTCCCCCTCCTACAAGCACGCCCAGCCTTAATCTCTCGGAATTCTGGAGGATTTCCATGCGGCCAAGCCGCCGTGCGCCCGATGAACTGCGTCCCGTGTCGCTGGAACGCGGCGTCGTCAAATATGCCGAGGGTTCCTGCATGGTGAAGTTCGGCGACACCCACGTACTGGTGACCGCCACGCTGGAAGAGCGGCTGCCGCCATGGCTGAAGGGCCAGGGCCGCGGCTGGGTCACCGCCGAATACGGCATGCTGCCGCGCGCCACCCTGGAACGCACCCGCCGCGAGGCCTCCGCCGGCAAGCAGGGCGGCCGCACGGTCGAGATCCAGCGGCTGATCGGCCGCTCGCTGCGCGCCGCCGTCGACCTCGAGGCGCTCGGCGAGCGCCAGATCACGGTCGATTGCGACGTCATCCAGGCCGATGGCGGCACCCGCACCGCCTCGATCACCGGTGCCTGGGTGGCGCTGGCCGACTGCATCAACTGGATGAAGACCCGCAACATGCTGAAGACCAACGTGTTGCGCGACAACGTGGCGGCGATCTCCTGCGGCATCTACCAGGGCACGCCGGTGCTCGATCTCGACTATGCCGAGGACTCCGAGGCCGACACCGACGCCAATTTCGTCATGACCGGCGACGGCCGCATCATCGAGGTGCAGGGCACCGCCGAGAAGACGCCCTTCTCGCAGGACGAATTCCTGGCGCTGATGGCCTTGGCGCGCAAAGGTGTCGCGCGTCTGGTCGACTTGCAAAAGATCGCGGTGGCGTAGTCAGATTGGCCATGCATCGCCGAATCACCGGAAGGCTCGTGATCGCCACCCATAATCCCGGCAAGCTTGCCGAGATGCGGGAACTGCTGGCGCCGCATGGCGTCGAGGCGGTGTCGGCCGGCGATCTCGGCCTCGCCGAGCCCGAGGAGACCGGCGACACCTTTCGCGCCAATGCCGCGATCAAGGCCATCGCCGCGGCAAAGGCGACGGGACTGCCGGCCTTCGCCGACGATTCCGGCCTCGTGGTCGACGCGCTCGACGGCGCACCCGGGATCTACTCGGCGCGCTGGGCGGGCGACGGCAAGGATTTCATGGCGGCGATGACGCGGATCGAGCGCCTGCTGCAAGAACGCGGCGCCACGACGCCGGAGCAACGCAAGGCGCACTTCGTCTCAGCGCTGTGCGTGGCCTGGCCCGACGATCACCTCGAAGAGGTCGAGGCCCGGGTCGACGGAACCCTGGTCTGGCCGCCGCGCGGCACCGCCGGATTCGGCTATGATCCGGCGTTCCTGCCCGACGGATACACGCGGACCTTCGGCGAGATGAGCAGCATCGAGAAGCACGGCCTGCCGCCGCTCGGACTCGGCCTGTCGCATCGCGCGCGCGCCTTCGTGAAGCTCGCGGAGATCTGCCTTGAGCCACGCTGAACGAGAAGCTTTCGGCGTCTACGTGCACTGGCCGTTCTGCCTGTCGAAATGTCCGTATTGCGATTTCAACAGCCACGTGCGGCATGCGCCGGTCGACGAGGCGCGCTTCGTGCGCGCCTTCGCCCGCGAGATCGAAACCACGGCGGCGCGGGTGCCGGGGCGCGAAGTGTCCTCGATCTTCCTCGGCGGCGGCACGCCCTCGCTGATGCAGCCGCAGACCGTCGGCGCCGTGCTCGATGCGATCGGCAAGCACTGGCAGGTCGCGCACGATGTCGAGGTGACGCTCGAAGCCAATCCGACCAGTGTCGAGGCGACGCGGTTTCGCGGCTATCGCACAGCCGGCGTCAACCGCGTCTCGCTGGGCGTGCAGGCACTGGACGATGCGTCGCTGAAGGCACTAGGCCGCTTGCACACCGCGCGCGAGGCGCTGGACGCGGTCGCGATCGCCCGAAGCGCATTCGACCGCTACTCGTTCGATCTGATCTATGCGCGGCCCGACCAGACGCCGCGGATGTGGGCCGACGAACTGAAGCAGGCGATCTCGGAAGCGGCCGAGCATCTGTCGCTCTATCAGCTCACGATCGAGGAAGGCACACCGTTCTTCGGGCTGCATGCCGCCGGCAAATTGCAGACCCCGGATGAAGCGACCGCGCGCGCGCTCTACGACGTGACCCAGGAGGTCTGCGCACGCGAAGGATTGCCGGCCTACGAGATCTCCAACCACGCCCGCGCGGGCGCCGAGTGCAAGCACAACCTCGTCTACTGGCGCGGCGAGGAATATGCCGGCATCGGTCCCGGCGCGCATGGAAGGCTCGATATCGACGGCGTCAGGCACGCGACCGCGACCGAACGGCGCCCCGAGGCCTGGCTGCTGAACGTCGAGGAGCGTGGCCACGGCGTCGTCACCGATGACAGCCTCAACAGCGAAGAGCGCGCCGACGAATTTCTCTTGATGGGGCTGCGGCTCGCCGAAGGCATCGATCCCAGGCGCTATGCGAAGCTCTCGGGCCGTCAGCTCGATCCGCACCGGATCGCGATGCTGCGCGAGGAAGGCGCGATCGCCGTCGATGCCGATGGACGGCTGCGCGTGACCAAGTCGGGATTCCCGGTGCTCGATGCCGTCGTGGCGGATCTCGCCGCCTAGAGCATGATTGGTTCATGTTGAAGCGTATCCGGCGTTTGCGATGTAGTTGGCGCATTCCTGGGGCGTGAAGCAGTTGAGTAGAGCGCCGATGCGCATCCAGGTTGCTTCGACGGTTCGCTCGGCAGCTTTTCGGAGCAAGGTCTTGAGCTTGGCGAAGACCTGCTCGATCGGATTGAGATCCGGGCTGTAGGGCGGCAAGAAGAACAACTTTGCGCCGGCGGCGCGGATGGCGCGACGGACGGTCTTGCCTTTGTGACTGCCGAGGTTGTCGATGATGACAATGTCGCCAGGCTTAAGTGTCGGAACCAGCATTTGCTCGGAACCAGCATTTGCT
>NZ_LFIP02000009.1 GCF_001189235.2 Bradyrhizobium embrapense | reverse complement strand
CCCATACGCCGGTCGACAAGCCCGGCATCGCCCTCCGCCTCAAAGCGTTCCGCCCAGCGCTGAAACGTCCTTACGCTGATCCCCAGAACCTCCGACGCCGCCTCCTGCGTCAGCTCCTTGGCCTCCGTCCGCTCCAGCAAATCTGAAAACCGCATCCGTCGTACACCCTCGTGAATGGATGCCGTGCCCATCGCGCCCCCTTGGTTCCGGGGCACCAAAAACACGACACTTCACGAGCTACAAACAGGCGACAGATCACGCGCTACTGACACGCTCGACCAGGCTACTTGACACGTCGGGCAACTCACGGGTAGATTTCCAAAATTCCGAAATCGTTCAGCCGCACGCTCGCCGTCCCCCGCACGTGGGGCGAGGTCAATTGAGCCTATCCGCCCAGCCGATCAACCTCGGCCTTGCCGGCCTTCATGACAAGCGGGATCTGCTCGCCCTGGCCGAGCAGGCAACCCACGTCGCGCAACGGATTGCCCTCGACCACCAGCAGGTCAGCAAAGGCCTCCGGCGCGATGCGGCCGAGCTTGCCTTCCATGCCGAGCACCTCGGCGCCGACCATGGTCGCACTATGGATCACGGCCTGCGCACCGAGTAGCTCGGCGCGTATCCGGAACTCGTCGCTCTGCAAGCGCTGCGACGGTCCGAGCAGATCGCTGCCGTACCCCATCTTGACGCCGGCCTCGCGATAAATCGCGAGCGAGCGCAGGCCGGCATCGCGGACGTCGGCGATCTTGGCGACGCTTGCCGCAGGCAGGCCGTATTTGGCGCCCTCGTTGGCCAATGCCTCGTAGGTGACCAGCGTCGGCACCGCATAGGCGCCCTGCTCGGCCATCAGGCGCGCGGTCGGCAGATCGACCAGATTGCCGTGCTCGATGGTGCGCACGCCGCAGCGCACCGCGCGTTCGATCGCTTCCGCAGTGTAGGCATGGGCCAGCACATAGGTACGCCGGGCCTTGGCCTCCGCGACGATGGCGCGGATCTCGTCCTCGGAATAGCCGTAGGCGCCGATCGGATCGGTCGGCGAGGCGACGCCGCCGGAGGCCATGATCTTGATCTGGTCGGCGCCCATCTGCAGCTCTTCGCGCACCGCCTTGCGCACCGCATCGACGCCGTCGACGACGCGCGCGATCGCGCCGACCCGCACGCAGCAGGAGCAGGTCGGATCGGCCAGATAGTCCGAGCGGGCGCGCCCGTCGCCGTGGCCGCCGGTCTGGCTCAGCGCGCGGCCGGAGACGAACAGCCGCGGACCGTCGGTCAGGCCGGTGTCGATGGCCTGCTTGAGCGCATAACCGGCGCCGCCGGCATCGCGGACGGTGGTGAAGCCGCGCTTCAGCATGCCCCGCAGCAGCATGGTCGAGCGCAGCGTGACCAGCACGTTGGCCATCCGCGCCTGCTGCGACAAATCGAGCTCGACCGCGACCGCATGCACATGGAGGTCGATCAGGCCGGGCATCAGGGTCTTGCCCTTGAGGTCGATGGCGCGATCGACCGACGCCTCGATCGGCCGGTCGGAGACCTCCTTGATCAGGCGGTCCTCGACCAGCACGTGGTGGCCTTCGAGCAGCTCGGAGCGCAGCGGATCGAGCAGCGCGGCATTCTTGAAGAGGATACTTGTCATAAACGTCTCCTGTGAGGGCAGCGCCCGCGTAGTCACACGGCTTCGCTTGCAATATCTTCCAGCGATCGGCCGCGCGTCGGCACGCCCATCAGCACCACCGTCAAGGCGCCGATCAACAAGACAGTCGTGGTGACGCCGAACACGCCGGCGAAGCCGAAGTTTGGATAGAGGTAACCGACCAGGATAGGCGCGGCGATCGCGCCGATGCGGCCGATCGCCGAGGCGAGCCCTGCCCCGGTGGTGCGGATCGACGTCGGGAACACTTCGGCCGTGTAGGCATAGACGCCGGCATAGGTGCCGTTCATGAAGAACGACAGCAGCAGGCCTGCTGCCAAGATCTGCCCGTCGCTGGCAGCAAAGGCGAGCCCGAGCGCGCTGACGCCGCCGAGCAGCATGTAGGTTGCGATGGTGGCCTGCCGCCCGATCCGCTCATTGAAGAAGGCGGCGGTGAAATAGCCCGGCACCTGCGCGCAATACATCGCGAGCGAATAGCCGAAACTCTTGGTGATGCTCATGCCGTTCTGCACCAAGAGGCCGGGAATCCAGACGAAGAAGGAGTAGTAGCTGAACGTGATCGACAGCCACATGATCCAGGTCATGGTCGTGATCCGCGCCTGGCGGCCGGCCAAGAGGGCCGCAAAATTGCTCAGCAGCGTTCCCGACGATACAGCCGGCACAACGGGCTCTTGGACCGGCGGCGATAACACCCGGCCCTCGCGCGCGAAGCTCGCCTCGACCTTGTCGAGCACTGCCTCGGCTTCCTTCACCCTGCCGCGGCTCTCCAGCCAGCGCGGCGATTCCGGCAGCGACCTCCGCCACCACAACAGCATCACGACCGGGATGGCGGTGATGACGAGCACGATGCGCCAGCCGTTCTCGTAGGCCGGCACGATGAAATAGCCGAGCAAGGCGGCCGCAACGAAGCCGAACGAGAAGAAGCCAGCGAGCGCGCCGGTGAAGGCGCCGCGGTGACGCCGCGCCACGAACTCCGCGAGGTATGGCGCGATGATCGCGCTTTCCGCCCCGGTGCCCATGCCGGCGACGACCCGCGCGGCGAAGAACGCCGGCCAACTGTCCACCGCCGCGCTGACCAGCGAGGCCGCGCTGTAGAGCGCCAGCGCCGACATCATCACCGCGCGGCGGCCGATCAGGTCGCCCAGTGTCCCCGCCAGCAGCGCACCGAACAGATAGCCTACGAAGGTGCTAGAGCCGAGCACGCCGGTCTCGACATTGGTCAGCCCCCAGGCGGTGCGCAGCACCGGCAGGATGAACGCCAGCACGGCGGCATCCATCGCGTCGAACAGATAGCCCAGGCCGCCCATCAGCAGCAGGTGCACATGGAAACGCGCGAACGGCAGGCGCTCGATGCGCGCCGAAATCATCGACATGAAACAGCCCCCCTCCGCCCCGCGGTCGGCACGCGCCGCGAGGTCGGTCCGGGGGAATGATAGACAAACCTCGATTATGGCAATAATTTATAATTATGATCTAGTATATCACCAGCATGAATGTTGCCGATGCCGTTTCGCACGCTCGACCTCAATCTCCTGAAAGTGTTCGAGGCGTTGATGACAGAGGGCAGCGTCACGCGCGCCGCGAACACGCTCAAGATGACGCAGCCCGCAGTCAGCAATGCGCTGGCACGACTGCGTGACGCGCTGAGCGATCCCCTGTTCGTCAGATCCGGCACGGGAATCCGCCCGACCCAGCGGGCCGTGGCGCTGTGGGATCCGATCGGCGGCGCGCTGGAGAGCATCCGCGGCGCGCTCGATGAGGAGGTCTTCGATTCACGCCGTGCGCAGACCGAGTTCAGCCTGTCGATGTCGGACTACGTATCCGCTCTGGTGATGCCGCGGCTATTGAACCGCTTCGCCGAGATGGCGCCGACGGCGCGCATCCGCACCGTGCCGAACACCATCATCGGGATCGCCGACCAGCTCGAGGACAATCGGGTCGATTGCGTGCTGAGCGTTTATGTCAATGAGGCGCTGCATCAGGGACTGATCCGCTCGCGCTCGCTATGGACGGTGGACTATGCCTGCTTCATGCGGCGTGATCACCCACTTGCCGGCAAGAAGCGGTTGAATGTGCGCAGTTTCCTCGGCGCCAGGCATGTCGATGTGAGCCTGGCCGGCCGAACCTTGCCGACCTACGACCAGTTTCTCGGCTCGCGCGGGCTGTCGCGCAACCTCGTCGCCATCGTCAATCACTACAACGCCGCCTACGAAATCGTGCGCCAATCCGACCTGATCGCGGTGCTGCCGCGCGACCTCAGCGCACAATCCCGCCAGGCGCCTTATCTGCACGCCATGCCGGTGCCGCTGCCGGCGCCGCCGCGCATCGTCAGCCTGTTCTGGCACCAGCGCAACGACACCGTCCCCGCGCAGCGCTGGCTGCGCGAGACGCTGGTGGGGATGTTCGCGCGGATGGAGTGAGGCGAGCGCACGGCGTGCCGCGTCAGGTCGATGTAGGTGCGGGTTCGATCGACGCGGCGTCCGTGGCCGGCGCCGCAACGCTCCGCGGCAGCGGACGTCCGAAGAGCCGATGCAGCGCAAGGTAGCTCGCCATCGCAACACCGATGCCGGTGAGCCACGACAGGTCGACCCCGCCGGGGCCGCGGCGCCGGCATCGTCGACCCATGGTGAGCAAACCCTTCACGAGGACCTCGCCATCCGCCCGTTCAAGCCGAAGATCCAGTACCAGATCGCGATCCTCTCCCCGACGCACGAAGCGCCGTCGCAAGTGGCCCAGGATTTCGCCAAGCTGCTGCGGCGCGGTTTGCGGGGGTGAGTGTGGTGGCGGCTGCGCGCCGCGGCACCCTCCAAATTCGCGACAGCAGCCTGTACAGGCGCGCATGAAGGCGTCGCACAGCACCGCATGTCCGGCATCGCCGAGTGTCTCTTACGCGCAGCGTAAGCGCCCCCAGGCATCGAAACGGGTTGCAATGCTTACCTTTCGTCAGCCTTCTCTTTGGAACCAGCCAGCGCAACAAAAAGTTCATCAAAATGAAATGACGAAAGAACTCGATGCCAGGCTGAAGACCGCCCTCGATGAATCCCGCCTCCTTATTCTGGGCGCGCAGGTCCTATTCGGCTTCGCCTTTCAAGGGGTGTTTCAGGAGCATTTTCGCGATGTGTCGCCAGCGGGGCATTCGCTTCAGTGCGTGGCGTTGGTGCTGCTCTGCGGCAGCGTTGGTCTTCTCATTGCCCCATCCATGTATCACTGCATTGCCTGCCATGGCCGAAGCCGACACCGGGCGCTCCATGTCGCGACAAGCCTGACTGGCTGGAGCCTCCTGCCCCTGACGCTTGGCCTTGGCGCATCCGCTTTCGTCGTGTTCGATTTCCTTGTCGGGCAGGAAGTCGGCCTCGTCGTCGGGGCGGGGTTGGCCGTGATCGGACTCGGCCTGCTCTTTGGGCTGGGAATGGCTTTGCGGCGGAAAGCCAAACCGCTGCCCCCGGAGAGTGAGACGCCGCTCAAAACCAAGATCGAGCAGCTGCTGACCGAAGCCCGCGTCATCATCCCGGGCGGACAGGCGCTGCTCGGCTTTCAATTGGTGGCGGCGCTGACAAGATCCTTCCAAGCCTTGCCCGGCTGGATGCAGGCCGTCCATGCGGCCGGGCTTCTCGCCGTGGCATTCTCGATCCTTCTCCTGATGACGCCCGCATCGCTGCACCGCCTCGCCTATCACGGCGAGGACGACCCGCAATTCTTCCGCGTCGGCTCCGCGCTCGTGATTGCAGCCGCGCTTCCTCTCGCGCTCGGGATCGCCGCCGACATCACAGTCGTGCTTTACATCGTAAGCGAAGACCCGCCCACGGCCATTGCGACCGGCACGGCCGCGTTCGTTTGCCTCCTGACGGCATGGTACGGGTTTCCGCTTTGGCATCGGGGAGCCGGTCATGGGGCGGCTTAAAGCCTCGCCCGGCGATCGCACTTTGCATCTCTGCATCGACATGCAGCGCCTCTTTGCCGCAGGTGGACCGTGGCCCACACCGTGGATGCCACGTGTCGTCCCGGTCATTCGAGAGCTCGTGGCCCGCGCGCCCGAGCGTACCGTCTTCACGCGCTTTATTCCGCCGGTTGAGCCCCGGGATGCAGCCGGCATGTGGCGCGCGTATTATGAGAAATGGCCGAAGGTGACGCGCGGCACCATGGATCTCAATCTGCTGCGCCTGGTGCCCGAGCTCGAGGGCTTTGCGCCGCCCGCTCACTCCATCGATAAGCCGGTTTATTCAGCCTTCGCAACCGGAGCGCTGCGAGCCTATTTGTTGGAGAAGCATGTCGATACGCTGCTCGTGACCGGCTCAGAGACCGATGTCTGCGTACTCGCGACGGTCCTCGATGCCGTCGACTTCGGCTACCGCGTCATCGTCGTGAAAGACGGCTTGTGCTCCTCCTCGGATGCTGCCCATGAGGCGTCCCTCCAGCTCTACGCCCAGCGCTTCGATGTCCAGATCGAGTTGGCGGAAGCCGGCGAGGTGCTGGATACCTGGAGACCATGATCTCCCGTGGCACTTTTCAGCATCAGGAACGGGCTCATCGGGCCCGCGTTTGACGTTCTACGGTCGCCGAAGCCGAGGCGGCCTGGTGCGATCTTGGGTTATTGGGGCCGTGGCCTCAATAACCCAAGGGTCCCTGGAGAGCCCCCAAAAGCCCGCAGCGGCTTGCAAGCAGCGCGGCCTATTAAGTGTCTCACCTTACCTAGTGATGAAGCAGCATGATGAGGATGATGAGGGGGATCGGGATACCAAGGAGCCACAACAGGATCGGCATGATGATTTTCCTTTCGACTGAGGTTAGCGATTAATTACCGCCGCGCGAAATGGATGCTTGCTCCAGGTGCCGTCTCGGAGCCCGCCCCCTTCGGTGGCAGCAAACGCGGCGCAGAACGCGCCGATGAAAAGCGATAGCGTCAGCCAGATTGCCGTGTGCATGGCAGCTTTTCTGGCCTTGTCCATGTCCGTCTTGACCTGTGTCACGACATCACTGACGCGCTTCTCCGCGTCCTGCTGGCTTAGCCCCGTTCGAGCCGCGACCAGTTTGGCCGCATAGGAACGATCGCCAGCGGCCAGGTCGTTGCCATCGCGAAAGCTCGACGTGAACAAGCGGACCATCTCAGCTCGCGCGTCCGATGGATTTTGCTGAGCTTGCGAAGACGGGTTATCGGACCTCAACAGCCTATCGACATAGCCGTCCATGGGTGATGACTGCGCGGAACTTGCGGCTGTTTGGGTCGCTCCGCTGAGCGTTCCTCCGATCAGCGAACTGGCAGGCGCCGCGAGCAGAGCGGCGCCGAGGACTGAAGCGAGGGACCAAGCGAGAAAGCCGTGGGCGCTGTCACGGAACAGCACTTCTGGACCGCGCAACCCGAACCACTTCGAGCGCAATCGTCCGGCTAGATAACCTCCCAGAGACGACGAAATCATCGCCATCACGATGAAGAACAATCCCGTGCCGATCTCGAACGTCCTTGCCGAAACGCCGGAGTTGCCCCACGGCGAAACGACGGCGAAGCCCATGCCGGCGCCAAATGAAAGCAGGACAAGCGTCAAAGCCAGGGACGCAACGGCGCCAGCCGCAACGGCCGCCCAGGAAACGCCGGGGACGCCGGCCTCCGTGATCTCGGTCTCTCGAATTGTCTCAGTCATTGGAGCACCTCCGCGCAGTTCCAGGAGGGAATACGCAGGAAGCATCGAAGGTTCCTATTGTCGGCAGCTCTGGAGCCGGAGGTCGCTCATCAAGACAGTGCCAGCCCCTCTCTACCGTCGAGACATTGCAGCGAGGCCGGCGGTCCGTAGAGGCGCGATCTCTTTTGCTGGTCAACGTTACCCTGCCGGACGGTCACCATCATGATCGAGATACGCCCTTAGGAACGAACGACGTGGTGCCGCCGTTCGCACCCGATCCCCCGCTCAGGAAGTCGAGGTTCTCAATGTATCACCACGTCAAGAAACTGATGTTCACCGTTCGCGTCGACGAGCCGGACCCGCGCTTTGGCAACATGCTCCTCGAGCAGTTCGGTGGCGCAAACGGCGAACTCGCAGCGGCCATGCAATATTCCATTCAGGGCCTGAACTGCGAGGATCCGGACCGCAAGGATCTCCTCATGGACATCGGCACCGAGGAACTAAGCCACCTGGAAGTAGTGGGCACGCTCGCTCGCATGCATCTCAAGCCCTCGAAGTTCGACCGCCAGGCCGCCGAGTCCGATCCGCTGATCGCAATCGCCGGAGGCGGCGGCGTGAACCTGTTCAATTCGCAAGGCAACGCCTGGACTGCCGACTACCTAAAGATCACAGGCGAACTGGATGTCGATCTGCGCAGCAACATCGCCGCCGAGGCGCGCGCCAAGATCGTCTATGAGCGGCTGATCAATTTCACGGACGACGCCGGCACCAAGGACGCTCTTCAGTTTCTGATGACCCGCGAGATTACCCACATGAAGGCGTTCTCGCTCGCGCTCGAAAGCTTGAGCAAGCCGCCGTTCAGCATCGGCCGTATCGCGCCGACGCCCGGTCTGGTCAACCAGTACTTCAACGATTCGACCGGCACAGGCGACCATGGCGAGATCGACACCCGCGGGCCCTGGAACGAGGGCGGAGACTGGGTGTTCACGGAGTCCCCGGCCATCCAGGCCGGCGAGCCCGGTCCTGCCACCGCCATCGTCACGGAGAGTTCGCCGCTTGAGGATGAGTCCGGCCTCGGCGAACTCCTGATAAACGAGCTCCGTGACATTCTCCACGCCGAAAAGCAGTTGACGAAGGCACTTCCCAAGATGGCGCAGGCCGCTCGCTACGACCAGCTGCGCGAGCTGTTCGAGCAGCATCTCGCCGAGACCGAAGCCCAGATCGAGCGCATCAACGAGTGCTTCGAGCTTCTGGGCAAATCGGCCAAGCCCAAGCCCTGCAAGGGCATGATGGGTCTGATCGAGGAGGGAGAAGAGATCATTGGCGAGGGCGACAAGAAGGAAAATGCAGCCGCCGACCTCGCGCTGATCGGCGCCGCACAACGCGTCGAGCACTATGAGATGGCGGGCTACACCACGGCGCGCAATCTCGCCCAGCAACTTCGCCACAGTGCCATCGTCAGTCTGCTCTCCAAGTCGCTGGCCGAGGAAGAGAATGCCGATCAGCTGCTGAACCAGGTGGCGCGCTCGCTGATGTCGGTCGCGAAAATGCCTGCGGCGGTCGAGCCGGCGGAGTAAGCGAGGCCGCTGGTTCTTGCAACGACGCCACTGCGGCCGGGGCTCCGAGGAGCCCGGCCGCGGGGCATTTGAGAAGACAGCGTGATGCTCGAAGAGCTCTGGACGATAGCCCAGCCGGATCGTCGCGACTCGGGATCACGAATGTTACCCGGGATCGGCACCGCCTTGCGTCCCCCGCGTTCAGTCAGAGCCTTGACCTCGGCGGCGTTCCTCGCTGAGATAGGCGAGCGCCAAATCTGCACCCTCCCGCGCGTACGTGTAAGCGATCGCGACTGCACGTCGATCCCGCTGTCGCCACCGGTGAAGCGACCTTCGGTTGGCGCGGCGGCAAGATGGCCTACAAATACACTCAGGCTGCCAATCGCAAACGCCTCGCTGCAGAAGCAATTCATGAGCTGAGAAGCGCGACCGTCTATCGTCTTACCTGCCTGAAGTAGGACCACGAAACTCAATATTTTGCAGGGATATCAGTGCCTGGTTGTGGATTGGTGGGGGAGGCAGGACTCGAACCTGCGAAGCCATGAGGCGGCTGATTTACAGTCAGCTCCCTTTGCCACTCGGGACACTCCCCCGTCCAACAGCGTCGAACCGGCCGCGCGAGTGGCGGCGGACCGGGTCATCGAAATGACGCTGATAACCGGACGCCCCGAAACGGGTGCGCGGTCGGGCGCGTTTATGGGCGAAGGCGGTCCCCAAAGTCAACCAAGCCGGCGCGCAATTTGCCGGTTAAATTGCCATTCTGCGATATCAGTGACACAAGCCTCACATGAGCGAGCGCGACCGCAAACCCAATTTCCGAGGCAAGGGCGGTAAACCCTTCCAAAAAGGGCCGAAATTCGGCCGCCCGCCGGCTCGGCGGGAGCGCGAATCCGGTTCCGACGGACCGGTGATTCTGTATGGCTGGCACACGGTGGCGGCGGCGCTTGCCAACCCGGACCGCCAGATCCGCAAGCTTTACCTCACCGAGAACGCCGCCAAGCGGCTCGCCGACGAAAACATCGCGACACGCGTCACACCGGAGATCGTCAGGCCCGGCGATATCGACCGGCGCCTCACCCCCGATGCCGTGCATCAGGGCCTGTTGGCGGAGGCCGATCCCCTGCCCTCACCCGGCATCGACACGCTGGCGCAGCAGGGCATCGTGCTGGTGCTCGACCAGATCACCGACCCGCACAATGTCGGCGCCATCCTGCGCTCGGCCGCGGCGTTCGCGGTGAAGGCGATCGTCACCACCGCCCGCCACAGCCCGGAGGCAACCGGCGTGCTGGCGAAGTCCGCCTCCGGCGCGCTCGAACTGGTGCCGATGGTGACCGTGCAGAACCTGGCGCGCGCCCTGAACGAGTTGAACGACCACGGCTTCCAGACCGTCGGCCTCGACAGCGAGGGTACCGAGGATCTCGGCAAGGTTCCGCTGCAGCAGCCGCTCGCGCTGGTGCTCGGCGCCGAAGGCAAGGGTTTGCGGCAATTGACGCGCGAGACCTGCAGCACTGTCGCCCGCCTCGACATGCCCGGCGAGATCAAGAGCCTGAACGTGTCGAACGCCTGCGTCCTCGCGCTCTATATCGGCGCCAGCCGGCTCGGGCTGATGTGAACGAAAAACGCCCGCTCGCTTGACGCGAACGGGCGCTGATATCTTCGATTGGTCGCCGGATCAGTAGTAGCGGCGCAGCGGATGGCCGTAGCGATGCGGTGCGTAGCCGTAGCGATAGCCATAGTGCGGGCGATAGCCGTAGTGATGGCGGTAGCCGTAATGACGGTAGCCATAGTGGCGATAGCCGTAATACGGGCGGCCGTAGCCTTCGCGATAGTACGGACGCGGGGCCCAATTGCCCGGGCCGGTGTAGGTCGGGCCCTGGTTGACGTAATAGTACTGCTGCGGCGCGCTGGGATAAGCGGCATCCGGGTCAGGCAGACGCTCGACTGCGCCGTAACCGGCGTAGTAGCCGCCGTAGCCACCACAACCGCCGCAGCCGTAATTCACGACGGGCGCGGAATAGCCGCAAGGGTTGAAACCGCACGCCATTGCGGGCGCGGTCACCATGACGGCCACAGCCGCAATCAGTCCTTTGATCATTTGACGCATTACTCTCTCCTGATGGTCTCTCTGTTGGTCGCGTAGCTCTTGGTGGCTATGAAGGCACCCCGTTCATGGGGCTGTTGATTTGGGGCTGTTGATTTGGCGCAGTTGATTTAGGGTCCTCGGGGACGCGGTGGCCGCGGCACAGGTCCCGGCAGCGGCTGCGGCCCGTTGAACTGCGGCGCGTAGATCACCGGCGGCGGATCGACCGGCACGCTGGACTGTGCCGGCAGCGGCGCGGATTGCGCCCCCCACGATTGATGATAGCTCTCGGCCGGCTGAGGCAGGCGGCGGTTGGCCGGCGGCTCGATCTCGAGGCGGCCGTAACCCGGCATGTGGCCGAGGCTCGGATAATAATGGCCGACATTCGGCTGGGGATCGATCGGGCGGCCGCCATAGACGGTCGGCACCATCGATTCGTTGCGAGCCAGCCCCATCGCGCTTTCGACCACCGCGTAGGAGGCATCGACGCCATTGATGATGATGGGCACGCCGGGCCGGTTGGGCACGACGATGTCGAAGCCGCCGCCGGCCAGCGCCGTCGAGGTCATCCCAGCCAACATCGCAAGCGCAAGACTTCCGCGCATGTTCACCCAGCGTCCCGAATTGTTCCACCCGCAGCCTAATCCAACGGCTCGGCGGAAGGGTTAAGGACGCGGGCCAAACTTCCGGTAAGCCTAACGCGTAAGCATCGGCATCCGGTCAATGCGGCCGTGCGGGATCAGAAATCGTTAACGGCGCCTCTGCGTGTCAGGTGAACGCGTTCTCGATGATCGAATGGATGCCGATCGCGATTGTGACCGCGCCGACCGCCATCTGCAGGCCGCGATTGGCCCAGGTCAGCCAGCGCGCGGAGGCCGCGAGCGGCACCGCGATCACGCTGGACAGCACGCCCATGCCGATCATCGAGCCGACGCCGAACAGCGCGACATAGCCGAGCCCGATCACCGGGTTCGGGGCCTGCGATACCGTCAGCACCAGGAGCGCCGCCGAGCCCGCCATGCCGTGCATCAGGCCGACCAGCAGCGTGCGCCAACGGATGCCGTGGGCGTGGCTATGCGCGGCACGGACATGCGGTAGGGTGGACGCAGGCGCCACGGCTTCGCCGGCGTGACTGTGGGCGTGGAAATGCGTCATGCCGCCGTCATGCGAATGGGTGTGGAAGTGCACGCGGTCGCGCCACAGCCGCCACCATACATGCGCGCCGAGGCCGACCAGCATGACGCCAACCGCGGTCTCGATCGGCTGCGCCACCGTCTCCGGGATCGCGTGCCCGAGCAGGATCGCCGCGCCGGCGAAGATAAACAAAGTGAGCGTGTGACCGAGCCCCCAGGTCAGGCCGTGCTTGACGATGTCACCGACATGGGTACGGCGCGCCGCGATGCTCGATACCGCTGCGATGTGGTCCGGCTCCAGCGCATGCTGCATGCCGAGCAGAAAGCCAAGACTCAAGATTCCGAACATCAATCCCCCGCGCCGACGCATGACGGCAGATCAAACACCACATCGCCGATCTTGTCAGGCCGGCAGCTCGTCAACCCAGCACCTCGTCGAACAGGCCTTGCATCGCCGCCCAGGAGCGGCGATCGGCCCGCGCGTCGTGGAGCGCCGACTTCATGATCGAGCCGTCGGCGGTCGGGTTGGTAAAGCCGTGCAGCGTGTTGCCGTAGCTGATCACCTGCCAGTCGGCAACCTTGCCGGCGCGCATCTCGTTCTCGAACGCCGCGACCTGATCGGACGGCGCCAGCGGATCGTCGGCTCCGGTCAAGACCAGCACGCTCGCCTTCACCGCACCCGCTGCCGCAGGCTGCGTGGTCGAGAGCACGCCATGGAAGCTGACGACGGCCTTGAGGTCAACGCCGGCGCGCGCCAGCTCGAGCGCGACGGTGCCGCCGAAGCAGAAGCCGATCGCCGCGCATCTCGTCGCATCGACCTCCGGCAATGCCGTGAGCGCCGCGAGCGCGGCGCGGGCCCGCGCCCGGAGCGTGGCGGGATTGGTGCGCAAATAACTGATCAGCGTCATCGCCTGCTGCAGATCGGCGGCCTGCCGCCGATCGCCGAACATGTCGGCGGCAAGCGCCACATAGCCGTGCTCGGCAAGCCTGCGCGCCCGCTCCATCGCGAAATCGCCGAGCCCAAGCCCTTCGTGGAACACCAGCACGCCGGGACGCTTTGCGCCACCTTCCTTGAAGGCAAGATAGCCGCGCAGATTGGCATCGCCGGCGGTGTAGTCGATATCGCGTGCTTGCATCCAAATCCCCTCAAAAGCGCATAGCCCGGAACGCATCATGCGCGCACGTTTCGGAACTTCACATTGGTTTGAACGCAGGGCAAAGCCGCGCCGGAACGGGCACGGCACGGCGAGATTAGCTCGTCACAACGACGAGAGGAGATCCTGCATGACACAGCTCAAGATCCTTGGCGCAGCAGCCCTGCTCGCTTCGGCACTGGCCACCCCCGCGATGGCGCAACAGACCATCGGCACCGCCGCCCGCTGCTCGAACGCCGCTCCGGACGCCCGATGCCAAACCATGGCGCCGGGAACGACTCCCACCGCCTACCATCACCGCACCTATCGGCGGGACCGCGACTGGCAAGGCAGCTATAACCGCTATGACCCCGGCCCGGCCGACGTTGCCGCGGGCGTGGTCGGCGGCGCGGTGGGCACGGCGGCCGCGATCGCGACCGCCCCGTTCGGCGGCCCCGATTATTATGGCCGCGCCCCGATCGGCGGCGAGGAATATGCCCGGCAGAACGGCTTTGTCTGCACCCCCGGCACCTGGTTCCGCGGCAGCGACGGCCTCCAGCATCCCTGCCAATAGCTCCGGCGAAACGCTGATGCGCAAAAGGCGGCCCTCGGGCCGCCTTTTTGCTGCCGGGCCGGTGGGGGCGATGCGGTCGATCAGCTTTCCGGGTTCTGGCCGTCAGGTTCTGGTCTTCAGTTCTGGTCCTACCCCGCCAAGTCTGCTATGCGAGCCCGCAAATCATTCCATGTAGCCGGCTTAGCTCAGCGGTAGAGCAGCAGTTTTGTAAACTGAAGGTCGGGGGTTCAATCCCCTCAGCCGGCACCATCTTTTCGCGAAATCAATCAGACGGTCGGTGGGCCGTGCCTCGGTACGGAGTACCCAGCATGGTCGCCTTGGCGGGTTGGACAACCGGCTCGTGGAGGCTTGCACTCGCCGAAATCATTCCGCAAAATTGCCCGACAGGGAGCCATGAGCGGATTTCGGGCAGGCACCGGATGACGGAAACGCAGCTGCGGGCAAGGACGTCGTTGCTGAAGGCCATGCTGTTGGTCTGTGCCCTGCTGATGGGCTACTCGGATCTCACCACCACCAACGAAATCCTGCAGCGCGGAATGGGCGAACTGAACCCATTCATGTGGCTCACTCAGGAGTGGCTAGGTGAATGGTGGCTTGTTGCCAAGCTGGGTTTGACCTACCTCGTGATATGGCTGCTTTGGCACGGCAAGAGCGAACGCCAAATGGCTTATGTGGTCGCCCTCATTGCACTGCCCGTCTACAACAATCTGTTCATCCTGGCGGGCGCCAATTGAGCTGACCTCGCGGTTGTGCCGATGAGCCGCCGGTAGCGCTGCCTGGCAGAGTTGCCAAAGGCTCGCTGTTTCACAATGGACACTGCCAAACGCGGTTCCGATGATGAACTGGCCCTATTATCTCGTCGGCGTTGCCGTCGTCCTGCTCCTCGTCGCCTATCGCCTGCATGGCGGGCTGTACAGGAAGGATACGCTGCGGGACGAGCAACTGAATCGACTGATCGATGAACGCATCGATCGCCTGGACCTTAAGCGCGACAAAACGCGCGGGCCGTCCCGGCTATGAAGACTCGCAAGCCACCCTCGTCGCGCGCAGCTTCAGTCGGCCGAGATCGACCGTCGGCCGCAGCAGCCCCGCCAGCTCGTGGGAGAATACGGCAGCTGCGAGCATGGCGAAGCGGGCTTTGACGGCGGCGAACTGGCCGCAGCAGGGTTCTTCGACGCAGACGCCGATGCGGTCCGCCGCTGCAAATCCCTTGATGATCCCGTGAATGCCGACCGTCCTGCCGCCGACGTTGCCTTCAAACCGAAGTGCCTGGGCATCGAGTCCTCCATCCAGATCGACACGGCTTGCGCCGCGCATTGTCCTTGATCCAAGCCGAGCACGTATTCGCGGTTCAATCAAAGAGCCTCGCTTGGATTACCCACAACGTTCAACGGAAGCCGTAGTCTTCCGGTCCCCACGACCATTGGATGATATGCATCATCTCATTGTACTTTGCGCGACGCAACTCGCAAACCTGCCACTGAAAGCCAACGGCGAACCGCGCGCCAATGAAAGCCTCCGCCGGTCTCAGGCGCGCCTCGGATGTCAGCGATCATTCGGCATAGCCGCTCGATATCGACAGCAGCCTGGAAACAGCCGGACGCCCTGTGCGTTGGCAGGAATCGTGGGATCATCCCCGTAGGATCACTCACCCCTCGCCTTGTCTCTGTCCTTGCAGCCCGAAACACGGTATGCAGAATGAGGGGTGGGACTCAGCCAATGACCTATTTGATCCTTGCCCGGGATGGCACCAGTCGGATCGTGCTGAAGCGCGACAGCGAAGATGCGGCCGAGAAGAAGGCGCGCGAGCTGAAGGAGATGGGTTGGTTCGAGGTCGAGGTCCGCGAGGACAAGGCGGGCCACCCGGTCGCGGCTACAGTGACTGATCGGCCCAACACCCTTCAATAACGCTTCCCTTCAATGAAGCCCTCCCTTCAATGACGGCTCGATGAACCTTTGCCGGACGGCCCTTACACATGTGTGAGGAGCCCACGATGTCCGACACAGCCCATTATCGTTTCCAGTCCGATCAGGCGCGGCGGCTGGCCCGCCAGGTCACCGACGCCGCGGTTCGTGAAAAGCTGCTCGAAATGGCCGAAGAGTATGGCCGCTACGCCGACCAGATCGAGGCCCGCAGCGTCGAACAGGCACCTGCCCAGGCGATGACTCACTAGGCCGGACCCGACCGCTGCCGCCGGGCCCATCAGGCCGATGTATTCGCACGCTCGGGTCAGTTCATGACGCACTTTCTCAAACTTGGCACCCAACCGCGCGAAAGCGCCTGAGGATTTGTTCGGAACATTCTGCCCCTTCACGCAATTTTTCCCGCATGAGGGTCCGCGAAACCGACCGCAATCTACTGCTTCTGGGCAGCTTCACCCTGCTGAGCTTGGTCGCTGCCGGCATCGTCGCTTTGCTCGATCCGGCGCCCGCACCGGCAAGCGCCGCGCCCCGGCCTGTAGCGAATCAGGTGCCGACCGCCAGTCAGGCACCGGTCCGGGTCGTCGGTATCCCGTTCGTCCCGAACACCAATCCCCGCCAGCGCTGACTGTGCTCGCATGCAGGTCACGTCACAATTTTGTCACCGTGCCTGCAAAAGAGACGTCTTCGTCAACCATCATGATGGCGAGTGCTTGATTCCCGGGGGTTGCTCTGCTGCAATCCGCGCGCTCAAGGTGCGCCATGAAGTGGATGAAGGAACGCGATCTCCTGATCGCGCAGACAATGGCTTTCGTACAGTCGGTGAAGGGCAAGCTGCCCGACGCCGAGCTGCCTGCGGCTGCCCCGCGGACCGCCGTGCCGCCTGCACCTGCTCCGCTGCCCGCCACCGCGACGGCCGTGGTCGAGGCAGCCTTTGAGGCAAAGCCGGCCTTGGAGGCCAAGCCAGCCTTGGAGGCAAAGCCCGCCTTGGAGGCAAAGCCCGCCTTGGAGGCAAAGCCCGCCTTGGAGGCAAGGCCCGCCGTGGAGATCAAGCCTGCGGCCGAGGGGCAAAGGGTGGTCATGCCGCTGCCGGTGCCGACCGTGCTCGAAGGCCTGCCCCCCGCACCCCCGCCCTTGACGGTCACCGTCGTGGAAGTCCCACCGGCGCAGCCGCCGCATTTCGCCAAGCTCGACATCAGCGGCGACTTCGGATCCGAGGTGCGGGAGCGTGTCGCCAACTTCCGCGCGCAGCAGCAGCGCTTCCTGAAGGAGCGCGAGGAATATTGCACGACGACCATGGCCAAGGTCCGCGCTGCGATCCGCGACAACAGCGAGCTACCGCGATCCGGCAAGTAACCGGCGCCCCTCTTGTCCGGACGTTTGCTGACCCTCAGCCTCGCGCGCCTGATTTCACCGGCTCGGTCAGGAAGCGTCCGCTCGATCGCGCCGGCGCCGGCTCTTCCATGGCGTCAACGCCGGGCTGCCTGCCTTCCGCCATCGATCGCAGGCCGGCCACCGCCTGGGTCATGCGTTCGGCGAATTTGGCCGCGGCGCCATCGAGGAACGCCCTGTCCTTCGGCTTCGGCTTGGCGATCCGCAGCTCGAAACGGGACGTTCCGTCTGGGCCGTCGAGAATGGCCCGGGTCATGATGATGCGCGGGGCTCCGGGCACCGGCAGCGTGATGCCGACCGTGAAGTAATCGACCGGACGCCAGTCGAGTGTCTCCTCGACATTGGTATGGTTGCCGTGCGCGCAATGATTCCTGGTGCCGACACCGCGTCGTCCCTTGCCCGATTCCTCGACGATGTCGTCGGCGTCCCACCATTTCCGCCATTGCCCGGGCACGGTGATGAACTCCCACACCGTCTGCCGCGGCGCGGCGATGTCGAACTCCAGGATCGCGTAGGCGTCTTCGCGCGTCACCTCCATCCGCATTTGCGCGTCGTCGTGCTGCCACGCCGCTTCGAGATCGCGCGCCCACAGCGTCACATGGCCGATGATGTCGATGGTCTCCTGATGCGGGATGAGACCTTGCGCCACCGGATCGACGCCCATGGCGCGGATCGCCGCGTCGCTGTAAAGCGCGTAGGCCCGCCCGCCGAGCTTCTCGCCGACCGTGTTCTTGAGCAGCCGGTGGACCAGGATGACGTCGCGCCCGGCGAGCTCTTCCCGGCCGCCCATCTTCTGCTTCACCATCTCGCCATGATGGACGACGAACTTGAAATCGAGATCGCCCATCGCGACGCAGGCCTTGCACTCGCAGGTCGAGGCCTGGCGGATGTCGCGCAGGCGGCGGCGGAATTTGAAATAGGCGCCCTCGATCGCGTCCTGCAGCAGCGAGCCGTCGATTGTCCCGGTCGAGTAGACGAACGCGGCGTCGCCCTCGAACTTGGCGAGGCGAAACGGCGGGCGCAGCCCCTTCACCACCACGTCCATGAAATCGGCGATGATGTCCTGGGCATGGTCGAGCTCGACCGCCGCGAGGAAATTGGTATAGCCGGAGATGTCGGCAATCGCGAAATATGCCGCTTCAGCCTTCGGAAGCATGGGGACCTCCCGCGTAACCTCTTCGTGCGATTGCGCAGTCTGTCATACCGCGCCATGCAAGGTCGAGGGCGGCGACTCTTGTCCTGACGCGCTTTCGGAGCCGCGAACCGGTATCCACTTCGCTTGAAAACGCTTTACCGCCCGCCGATCTTCTCCAACACCGGCAGCAGATGCTTCAAGAACTCGCTTGGGTTCTCGCTCATCGGGAAATGCCCGAGGCCTTTCATGATGGTGGCCTCGCAGCCGGCAATGCCGCTGGCGACCGCCAGCGTCTCCTCCGGCGTGCAGGAATAGTCGTGCCCGCCCGACAGCACGAACAGCGTCGATCTCGGCGACGCGGGCGCGGATATCGCCGTCGACCTTGTAGAAATGGAGGTCGCAGCGCGTGGGCCGCGACATACAGATTTTGGCTGGAGCCGAATTTTCCTGGAGGCAAATTTCCTAAAGCCAGGACCAGACCAGCGCCACGTTGGCGGCGCAGGCCGCGAGCAGCACAACCGCAAGCGCGAGCTGCACGCGTTCGTAGGGGGGCTGGTGGATCGCTCTCATGGCTCGGAGCATCCGGCGATTCTACCCGGGGAGTCCCGGGGATTCTTTTTTCCGGGGTTTACGGCTCATTAAGGACTCAGGCCCCGCCGGCGAAAGGTTCGAAATGATTCATGTTTTCAGAGGCTTGCCTGAAATCTTGCTCACGGTTCCGTGATCGGAACGGCGATCTGGCCTGAAACCCGGGGGGCGGCCTTGGCGTTGTCGGTTGTTTGGCGGAGGACGAATGCCGTACGCGCTGTTCTATCAAGACGCCAAGCTGAGCAAGGCCTATCCGACCGAGGCCGACGTCTGGAAGCTTGCCCGGAAATCGGGCCTGGTGGTGGATACCGTCTCCGAGGAGGAGAAAGCCTCGCCGCGCCCGGTGCTGGACAATGACTATGAGATCCGGCCCTGCCAGCCCGAGCCGAACGAGGACCCGGTCAAGAACAAGGCCGATGCCGATCGTGAAGCGGGTCTCGAGCCACGCTTGAACTGAACGACGTTGAATTGAGGGACAGCGGATCGTCCGGTGCGCAGGGGCGGACCGGATATTGATGCGGCCGTCCTGCAACCCTTACGGCGTCGCCGTCGCCAGCGACGCCTGTTCGGCGGCGAGCGATACGCAGATCTTCCGCCGATGCAGACCGCGGATCGACCCGGTCACCTTGAGCACCTTGCCGGCCGTACAGGAGGCGTCCTGCACGAACACGACCTCATAGGGCGCAAGCGCCAAGGGTTCGGATTTGAGGATGGTCTGGGCAAAGCACGGAACGGAGACCGCAGAGATGATCAGCCCTAACGCAAAACTACGCATGTTCGTTTGTCCACCAGCCCGGCGATCCCACAATAGCGCATCACGATGAAAGTTCCGTGCAATGCAGGAATTATTTTTTGCATTGCACGATCAGGCGTGAATATCGCCTGAACAAGCAAGCGTCAGGCCAACAAAAAGGCCGACCCGAAGGCCGGCCTTTTCGAACGCAGTGAATGGACGTCGCACTCAGTAGCGGGAGCCCACCGGACCGCCCCAGCCGAAGCGGTAGTTGACCCCGAGCTTGACGGTATGTTCGTCGTTCCGGAAGCTCGCGCCGACAATGTCGGCCGGACCGCTGGTGAAATTGGTCTTGCCGAAATTATAGTACTGGTACTCGGCCTTCGCCGACCAGTTCGGGGCGAACATGTATTCGAGGCCCGCGCCGACCGTATAGCCGTCCTTGTGACCGCCATCGGTGGTGAAGGCCGCCGGCACGCCGCCGACCGACGCCGTGATGTTGTTGTTGTCGCGCCAGGCGTAGCCGCCCTTGGCGTAGAGCAGCGCTGGCCCCCAGGTGTAGCCGAGGCGGCCGGTCACCGAACCGAGCTGGTCGGTATTGCCGGTCACGACCGTTCCGGCGGGGAACACCAGACCATTGTTCGACGAACTCGGCAGCCAGGAGTACTGCGCCTCGATACCCATCACCCAGTTGGGCGCGAACTGATAGTCGAAGCCGCCCTGCACGCCGCCCATGAAGCGCGCGTCGCTGCCCATCAGATTGGTGCCGTCGGTGAACGCGCCGCCAACGTGGCCGCCGATATAGAAGCCGGTCCAGTTGTAGACGAGCGCCGGAGCGGTATAGGGCGGCGGTGCCTTGGTATAGGTGCGGGCCGGCATGTCGGCCGCAAATGCCGGACCAGCAAGGGCGGCCAGCGCGACCGTGCCGAGCAAAAACGTCTTCATCTCTGATCCCCGTTACGAACGCTGCGCTGTTAAGACAAACAACGTGACGCCAATTAGGTTGCTTTGGGGCAATGCCTGACCTGTGATGTTTCCGAGCTGTGACGGGGTCGCAACAACGCCCGTTTGTTCCTTGCCACGGAAGGCTTTTTCACCGGTTAAGCAGCCCTATTTCGGCTGTATGTAAGTCGCAAACGGCTAAGGTGAAGTTCAGCGCTCCCCGAAAAGTGATCGGAGTTCGCTAACGATCCGGCCAGACTTCAGCCGCCGCGATCTATGGCGCGGGCATGATCTTCCCGGAAAATCGCTTCACACTTTCCGGATCACGCCTAGCGCGACATCCTTTCCAGCTCCGGAAATGCCGCATAGGACGCGCCGGCGCAGGCTTCGGCGGCATTGTCGAGGATGCGGTCGAGTCGGCCGTCGACGAACAGGACGCCGCGCTCCCGGGCCGGGCGGTAATTGCCGTCGGATTCCTTCGCGCTGTAGCGCAGGCAGACCACGTAGCGCAGCCGGCCGCCGACCGTGCGCTGCACCGGCTCGGCGATCCCGCCTTCGCGGACCCCAACCGGGTTGTTCAGATAGGTCCGCATGAAGGCCAAGATCTGGTCGCGGTAACGGTCCGGCAACGGCTGGTTGGCGACGCCGCGATCATCGGTGAAAGTTGTCGAGCTGCCGCCGTCATCGCTGGTGAGGCAGCCGGCAAGCGGGATCGAGAGCAGCAGGATCGCTGCCAGTCTTGATGAAGTCCGCAAAGTCAGCTGTTTCATGTTGCCCCGGTGGCGTCTCATAAACCGCCAGGGAGGGAATTCGCAACTCGGTTATTCCCACCAGGCGCAACCGAAGCCCGGACGCACTCCGGCCCGCCGCCATTGGGGAAGCAATGGACGGACGGGCCGGTTCTGCATCCGAAAGGCGCAGCGGGGCAATGTGGATCGAACGACGCCCCTCGGATCAGGGTTCAGCCTCGTTTCATCAGCCGCGCTTGGCCGGCACGACGTGCTTGGTCGCGACCTTGGCATGGACGTGCTTGGTCGCATGCTTCGGCGACTTCACCTTCAGCATGCCCATGTGCTTGTGGTGGCGGTGATGGCGATAGTGCTTGTGGTGCATCTTGGCGTTGGCGTTGCGCACCTTCGAGGGCAGCTGCTCGCTCTTGATGACGGGAGCGGCCTTGGTCGCCGGAGCGGTCGAGGTCGCCGGCGCGGGGGTTGCGGTCTTGCCGGTTTCGGCGGCGAGCGCGGGCGCTGCGATCACGGACATGGCGAGCAGCGCGGCGGAAATCGTCTTCAGCATGGTGGTCCTCCTCTTCGGGATCGAGAGGTCTCCGGCCGGATGGTCGGCCTCACCGATCAATGCACGTGACCTTAGGGGCCGCGCACTGAACCCGTTCTGAAGGGCATGGACGGAATTCATTCATGTGAATGACATCTTGGTCATGTTGCCGGCGCGGCCGGCGACGCGCTGACATCACACAATCGTGGATTCGGCCGGGAATGTTCTGCACCCTTGGGTGTTCAAGTCATCAGGCTTCGGTGTAGGATTACCGAGCACGATCAGGAACGATCAGGAGCAACCAGGAATGAGCAAGTCGCCGAAGTTTCATGGGAAGTTTTTGGGCCTCGCAGTGCTTTCGATGATGCTCGTCGCTGCGCCGGTCATTTCGGCCTACGCCGCAGGCAGCGAGAATCCCGCGCCGCCGGCTTCCGACAGCGGCAGCAAGGGCAAGAAGGCGAAGAAGGACAAGAGCTCCGCGATCGACGATCAGAAGTTCCTGGCCGGCTACCGTGCCGCCTACGCCACGATCTACGACAAGCACGACTACACCGCCGCGATCGAGCAGCTGAAGGCGCTCGGCCAGGATGACCGTGCCGACGTCGCCAACCTGATCGGCTATTCCTATCGCAAGCTCGGCGACTACAAGGTCTCGCAGATCTGGTACGAGCGTGCGCTGAAGGCCGACCCGGCCCATGTGCGCACCTGGCAGTATTACGGCCTCTGGCAGGTCGAACAGGGCAACCGCGATCAGGCGCAATATCACCTGAACCGCATCGCCCAGCTCGCCGGCACCAACAGCGACGAATATCGCTCGCTCGCCGCCGCGCTGGAGAAGCCCCCGGGCACCGGCCTCGTTTACTGAGCAAGGCAAGCGTTCAAACATCGAGCCGGCGCAGCCACAACGACTGCGCCGGCTTTTTGCTGTCCCCTCGCCGCTCGATGGGTGGAGCGCAGCTATGGGTAGTGCTCGAGGCGCCGGTCAGGCTTATGCGGACGGCTTGCGCCGACCGTGCCGCTGTCGGCCGGCTTCGCTGACTTCGCGGTCGGCGGGTCGCCGTCACCGGCCGACTTGCCGGGGTTGATCGCCTGGCCGGTGGTGGTGACGTTGGCCGCCTGCCCGGCCCCTGCCGGACCGGCCGAAGGACCCGAGCTCTGCGCCAACACTGTTCCCGACAGCACCAGTGCCGCCATCAGTATTGCCGCGTTGACTGTCATGGAGGGGCCTTCTGCATCCGAATGATGCACAGCAACGCGCCGCTGCCACGGACGTTCCCCCCGCACCATCATTTAAGGTAAATACGAGGCGAATTCCGCTGCCCGCGGTTTGCCGGCTGCCGGCTCCATTTCAGCCGCCAGCCCATCCTGCGCGGAGCAGCGGTACAGCCGCCGCCTCACTTCGCCTTCTGGATCGCGGTGACGGTGAAGCCGCCGTCGCCCTCCTGGGCTTCGAACCTGACCTTGTCGCCGACCTTGACCTGCTTGAGCAGCGTGGGATCCTTGACGCGGTAGACCATCGTCATCGGCTCGTCCATGCCGAGGCTCTTGGCCGGGCCGTGCTTGAGCGTGATCTTGCCTGCGCCCTCGTCGATCTTCTTGACCTCGCCGTTGATGAACGCGGCCTGCGCGAAAGCGGCGCCCCAAGGCCCACTAAGACTCAGCGCCAGCGTAGCTGCAGCTGCAATCCGGATCATCCTGTTCATCGTCGTCATCCCTTCTTTTGTTGCCATTTTCATTTCACGATGACGCGGCCGGTCATCCCGTAGTCGCGGTGATCGGGGATCAGGCAGGAATATTCGAACGTCCCGGCCTTGGTGAACTTCCAGACGATCTCCGCGGTCTTCTTCGGCGCGAGGCGGACGCCGTTCGGATCGTCATGCTCCATATGCGGATGCTTCTTCATCACTTCGGCATGCCTCAGATTCTCCTCGGTGGTCGCGAGCAGGAACTCGTGATCCTCGGTGCCGGCATTCTTGATCACGAAACGGATCTGCTCGCCGCGCTTGACCTCGATGCGGAACGGCGTGAACTCCATCTCCTTCATCTCGACCTCGACCGTGCGCGACGGCTTGCTCGGATCTCCGGGCTCGCCAGCCGAATAGGATTGGTGATCGTGTTTTTCGTGGCCGCGCGACGGTACTGCTGCGATTGACAGCGCAATCAGCGCGACGCCGATGCTGGTGAGGTGTTTCATTGGATTCTCCATTCTGTGATTGATGCGTGCTTGTCGTGGGATGGCGCGTCGATCCGCTACATCTTCATTCCCTTCATCGATGGCTTGGTCTTTCGCTCGCCAGCCGCGGCTGACGCGCGGGCTCGGCCGCCGGCGTGTCGACCTCATAGGCAACCGTGCCCGGCGGATAGTCGTAGGGACCGGGATCTGCGTAATCGTCGCGGCCGAGCCCCTCGCGGATCTTCATCACCGTGAACATGCCGCCCATCTCGATCGGGCCGAATTGTCCTGTACCCGTCATCATCGGCAGCGTGTTGTCGGGCGCGGGCATCTCCATGTTGCCCATCGCCATCCCGGTCGATCCCATCACCATGGCGTCGGGCGCGAGCTTGCCGACGGCCTTCGCCAGATCCTTTCGCGACACGCCGATGAAATTGCGCACGTCATGTCCCATCGCGTTCATTGTGTGGTGCGACTTGTGGCAGTGAAACCCCCAGTCGCCCGGATTGTCGGCGAGCATGTCGAACGCCCTGACGGCGCCGACCGGCACGTCGGTGGTGGTCTCCGGATATTGCGCGCTCTCAGGCACCCAGCCGCCGTCGGTACAGGTCACCGCGAAATTGTGCCCGTGCACATGGATCGGATGGTTGGTCATGGTCAGGTTGCCGATCCGCACGCGGATCCTGTCGCCGAGCCGGATCGGCATCGGATCGATGCCGGGATAGACCCGGCTGTTCCAGGTCCACATGTTGAAATCGGTCATCTCGTTGACTTTCGGCAGATAGGTGCCGGGATCGATCAGGTAGCTGCTCATGATGAAGACGAAGTCGCGGTCGACCGGACGAAACGCCGGGTCGCACGGATGCACGATGAACATGCCCATCATGCCCATCGCCATCTGCACCATCTCGTCGGAATGCGGGTGGTACATGAAGGTCCCGCTGTTCTTCAGCACGAACTCGTAGACGAAGGTCTTGCCCGGTTTGATGTGCGGCTGGTTGAGGCCACCGACGCCGTCCATGCCAGCAGGCACGATCATGCCGTGCCAGTGCACCGTGGTATGTTCAGGCAGCTTGTTGGTGACGAAGATGCGGACCTTGTCGCCCTCGACCGCTTCGATGGTCGGGCCCGGCGCCTGGCCGTTATAGCCCCACAGATTGGCCTTCATGCCGTCGGCGAATTCGCGCACCACCGGCTCGGCGACGAGATGGAATTCCTTCCAGTCGCCGTTCATCCGCCACGGCAGCGACCAGCCGTTGAGCGTCACCACGGGCCGGTAGTCGGGCCCGCTGGTCGGATGCAGCGGCGGCTGCATCACCGCTTTGTCCATGGTCGGCGCTTCCGGAATGGCGGCGGCCTGCGCGCGTCCACTGACCGCGCTTGCTGTCACCAGCGCCGCGGTGCCGAGAAATCCACGTCGTGAGAACATTGTATTGGCTCCATTCAATGATCGCCGCCTGCCGCGGGTGCGGCCGAGGCGACGGAAGATGGTGTCGATGGCCCGCCCGCCGGGCCGCCGCCATTGATCGCGGTCTGCAGGTCGGATTGCGCCAGCCAGAAGTCGCGTTTGGCGTCGATCGCCGCGCGCAGCGAGGCGAGCCGCTGCCGCGCCTCGGTCAACAGCGCGAACACGTCGACCTGCATGCTGGAGAAGCGCAGCTGCATCTCCTCGGTGATGATCTGCCGCAGCGGCAGCACCTCGCGCTGGTAGTGGCTCGCGATGTCGTAAGCCGAGCGATAGACGCGGTAAGCGTCGCGCGCCTCGGAGCGGACGTTGATCGCCTTCTCGGTCAGACGGTTCATCGCCTGCCGGTAGGTCTCCGCCGCCTGCCGCACCCGCACCTCGCCGCCGTCGAAGATCGGGATCTGGAACTGGACGTCGAAGCCGCGCTCCCTGAACGGCGGGCCTTCGGGATCGCGCGTCCGCCTGTCAATGCCGGCGACGTCGAGCAGCGTGACGAAGCGCGTCTCATCGGTGAGATCGAGCGCCTTGGCGAGTGCGACAATCTCCATCCGTGCGATTTGCAGGTCGACACGGTGGCCGACCGCCGCGACCTCGATCGACGGCTGGTCCAGCGGCCGCTTCGGCAGCGCCGGGAGCTGGTTCGGAATCCGGAAGCCGAGATCGCCGTCCCACAATCCCAAGAGACGCGCCAGCCGCTCGCGCGAGCTCGCCGCGTTCTGCCGCGCGCTGGCAAGATCGGCGGTGATCTCGGCATAGAACACCTGCTCGCGGGCTTGGTCGAGCTTGTTCATGCCGCCGGTCTCGCCGAGTTTTTTGGCAAGCTGCGCCGTCGATTCGGCGGTCGCCTTCGCATCCGTCAGCAGCGCGACCGTTTCGTTCGCGGCCACTGCCGCGATATGACTGCGCCGCACCTCGGCGGCGAGCCGCAAAGTAGCGAGCGCGGCCTTGAGCTGCGCCTGACGAAAGCGCTCGCGCGCGATCTCGGAGCGCGCCGGCAGGGTCGCCAGCGCCAGGATGTCGCCGACCACCTGCCGCTCGACCTCGCTGGCGCCGCCTCCGGTGATGCGGGAGGCCGAGAAGGTCGGATTCGGCGGCAGGCTGTCGGCGACCAGATCCGTCTCCGCCAGCGCGAGCTCGTTATAGGCGGCCTGCAAGCCTTTGTTGTTCAGCAGAGCGAGCTGGACGGCAGCATCCGCCGTCAGATTGCGGGCGAGCAGCCGCTTCACCGCGGCGTCGACAGTCGCGGCCTCGTCCTGGGTGCGAACGAAGGCAACGTCCTTGCCGATCGCCTTCTCCGTCACGTCGGAGACAACTCCCATGCCGCTGTCGGGCGAGAACGAGGCGCATCCCGCGAGCGCGGATGTCAGCAGCAGGATCGGCGCAATGGCCAGATATCGCATGGCGCCCTCCTACCGATCCGACTTCGATTTCGCCGGCGGCGTCACGCCATCGTTGCGCTCGCGCCAGGGCAGCGGCGTCGCCGGCCGCAGGCTGCTGTAGGGCGCGATCGTCGAGCGGTAGCCGACGCTGGCCGTGTGCGCCGACGGGTTGGCCGGATCGGCTGCGCTGGCGACTGGCCGGCCGTCGGCCATGCAGCCGGCGAGCGGTGCGGCCGCGACGATGGCAGCCGCGATCCGCGACACGAATGTGAACGGCGCGCGCCGGCCAAGCCGGTTGCCACGCGGTGTGGCCACGGCGGCGAGCCTCGCGCCGAAATGCGAATACATGGGTCTGTCCCGATCTTCAGATGAATGACAGGCATGCGCACGCACGCGCGCGGCGCAGCCACGATGTCAGCTGCGGATCAGGCGATGGGGGGACGATAGAGTCGCGCGGGCGCCTCGCCGTGCAGGCTCTGGAAGGCTTCAGTGAGACGGGTCGCGATCGGATGCAACGGACCGGCGACGAGCGGAAGAACGGCCGGCAGCGCCGACACGCACATCATCGCGCAGCACGGTCCCGGGGCGCTCTTGCCATCGTGGCTGTGCTTGACCGGCGGTTCGGCGCCATCGGCCGCGTGATGCATATGCATGCCGGCATGATCGTGGCCGGCATGAACGTGCGCGGCGCCATCGGCGTGCGCCATCGAGGCATCATGCACATGCACCGCGACGGCCGGCTGGACCCGATCGGTCAGGCACGGAAACGGCGCTCCGAACGCAAGCGCGATGGACGGCGCGAGCACGCAGAACAGATAGGCCAGGATAATGGCACATCCCGCCCGCACCCGCCCTGACCTGCTCAGTCGCACTAACACCCGCCCGATCGCTCCGATCGCACCCAAGCAGCATGCTAACCGCAAATCAGCCTGCTGCGAACCGGGAGCAGCTATATACCCCCTTAGGGTATCATGCAATCGGTCACGCCTGCTTCAACACCGCCGGATCGACCGGCATCTTCCGCAGCCGCTTCCCGGTCGCTGCGAAGATCGCGTTGCCGATCGCGGGCACGATGCCCGACGTTCCGGTCTCGCCCATGCCGCCGGGCGGCTCGGTGCTCGGTACGATGTGGACCTCGATGGCTGGCGCCTGATCGATGCGCAGCATCTGGTAGCTGTCGAAATTGGTCTGCTCGACGCGGCCGTCCTTTAGCGTGATCTCGCCATAGAGCGCGGCGGTGACGCCGAAATTGATGCCGCTTTGCAACTGCGCCTGCACCGTGTCGGGATTGACCACGGTGCCGCAGTCCATCGCGCAGACGACGCGGTGGACGCGGACCGAACCGTCCTTGGCCACCTCCACCTCGGCAATTTGCGCGAGGTAGCTGCCGAACACGAATTGCAGCGACACGCCGCGGCCGCGCCCGGCCGGCAGCTTGCTGCCCCAGCCGGCCTTGGCCGCCGCGAGCTCGAGCGCCGCCCTGGCGCGCGGCGACTTGCCGAGCAGCGCCTTGCGATAGTCGACCGGGTCCTGCTTGGCGGCCGCCGCCATCTCGTCAATCATGCTTTCGGTGACGAACACGTTGTGCGAAGGCCCGACGCTGCGCCAGAAGGAAGTCGGAATGCCGGGCGGCTCGACCCGGACATATTCGACGTGGAAGTTCGGAATGTCGTAGACCAGATCGATCGCGCCTTCCGTCGTGTCGGGGTCGAGACCGTTGCGGAAAAACGGCGGCGCCCATCGCGCGATGACGGAAGAGCCGGCGAAGCGGTTGTTCCAGGCGACCGGCTTGCCGGATGCATCGAGGCCGACCGCAATCCGGTCGCACCAGTACGGCCGGTACATGTCGTGCTGGATGTCTTCCTCGCGGGTCCACACCACCTTGACCGGCGCGTCGACCTGCTTTGCGATCTGCACGGCGCGGATCACGCCGTCGACCTCGAGCCTGCGGCCGAAGCCGCCGCCGAGCAGATGATTGTGCACCACGACCTTTTCCGGCGGCAGGTCCAGCATCTTCGCAGTCACCGCCTGCACGCGCGAGAGCGCCTGGTTGCCGACCCAGATCTCGCAGCCATCGGCGCGCACATGCACGGTGCAGTTCATCGGCTCCATCGTCGCATGGGCGAGGAACGGCAGCTGATAGCTCGCCTCGAGCTTCGTCGCTGCAGCCGCCAAGGCCTTGTCGGCGTCGCCGACATTCTGCGCGACCGCGCCGGGCTTCGTGGTGGCGGCTTCGAGCTCGCGCGCGATATCCGACGTGGCGAGCTTGGCGTGAGGCCCCTCGTCCCATTCGATCGTGAGCGCCGCGAGACCTTTCTTCGCCGCCCCCATGTGATCGGCCACCACGGCGACTGCGTCGTCGAGCTTCACGATCTGGCGGACGCCGTTGACGGCCTTCGCCGCCGTATCGTCCACGCGCTTGACCTTGCCGCCGAACACCGGCGACTGCGCCAGCGTCGCGATCTTCACACCGGGTGGCCGTGCGTCGATGCCGTAGACCGCCGAGCCGTTGATCTTGGAGGGCGTATCGAGCCGCTTGGCCGGCGTGCCGATCAGCTTGAACTCGGCCGGGCTCTTCAGCGTCACATTCTCCGGCACCCGCATCTGCGCCGCGTCAGCCGCCAGCTCGCCGTAACCGAGCTTGCGTCCCGAGGCCGCATGATGCACCTCGCCGTTCTCGGCGCGGCATGTCCCAGGCTCGACGTTCCAGCGCTTCGCCGCGGCGGCGACCAGCATCGCTTTCGCGGTGGCGCCGGCCTTGCGCATCGGCTGCCAGGCGCCGCGCATCGCGTTCGAATTGCCGGTGGCCTGCACCCCGAGCAGCGGATTGGCATAGAGCTTGTCGCTCGGCGGCGCGTGCTCGAGCTGGACCTGCGTCAAGCCGATCTCGAGCTCTTCTGCGATCAGCATCGGGATCGAGGTGTAGGTGCCCTGCCCCATCTCGACATAGGGCATCGTCAGCACCACCTTGCCGTCGCTGCCGATCCGGATGAAGGCATTCGGCGCGAAGTCACCAGCCGCCACAGCCTCGCTTTCGCGGCCTGCAAACGGCAGGCTCACGCTCAGCAGCAGACCACCGCCCGCCACGGCAGTGGCACGAAGGAAATTGCGCCGCGACAGATCGGCGGCGCGCTCAGACAGATTGTCCAACAGCGTCATGGCTCAACCTCCCGACTGCGCGGCTTGCTTGATGGCTTCGCGAATGCGGACGTAGGTGCCGCAGCGGCAGATGTTGCCCGACATCGCGTCGTCGATGTCCGCATCGGTCGGCTTCGGCTTGCTCGCAAGCAGCGCCGAGGCCGACATGATCTGCCCGGACTGGCAGTAGCCGCATTGCGGCACCTCGTGCGCGAGCCAGGCGTCCTGGATCTTCTTGCCCGCCGGCGTCTTGCCGACCGCCTCGATGGTCGTGATCTTGGAGTCGCCGATGCTGTCGATCGTCGTGATGCAGGAGCGCACCGCGCTATCGTCGAGATGCACCGTGCAGGCGCCGCACAGCGCCATGCCGCAGCCGAACTTGGTGCCGGTCATGCCGAGCACGTCTCGCAACACCCACAGCAGCGGCGTATCGCCGTCGGCATCGACCGAATGACTGGTCCCGTTGATCGTGATCTGGAAAGGCATCCTGACACTCCTGTCCTGGTTCGAGCCCCGCGCGGGATCGCGTCCCTCGGGGCGAATTCGGCGGTATTTCGAAGCAATCGAACCCTCATCGCGTCGATTACTCACTCATGGTAATAAATAGAAATCTTACAGGCTATAAGCGACGCTTTGGTCCACAGTGAAATGACAATTGGTTTATAATCATGGATCGACTGACCAGCATGTCCGTGTTCGCCCGTGTCGCCGATCTCGGCTCCTTCACCGCGGCGGCCAAGGAGTTGCGGATGTCGCCGACCATGATCGGCAAGCATATCCGCTTTCTCGAGGATCGGCTCGGCTCGCAATTGATCAACCGGTCGACCCGGCGGCAGGGCCTCACCGAGCTCGGCCGCAGCTACCTCGATCACTGCAAGCATCTGCTCGAACAGGCCGAGGCCGGCGATGCGCTGGTCGAGGAGGCGTTGAGCGCGCCGCGCGGCAAGCTCCGCGTCGCGACCTCGGTCGCCTTCGGCTCGTACAGCCTCGCGCCGGCGCTGGTTCGTTTCATGAGAATGTATCCGGAGGTGTCGGTCGAGCTCGTGCTCAGCGACAAGATGGTCGATCTGCTCGAGGAAGGCCTCGACGCCGCCATCCGGGTCGGCACGCTGACCGACTCCACCATGATGTCGCGCGCACTATCGCCTTACGCCGGCGTGGTTTGCGCCGCGCCGAGCTATCTCGCCGAGCGCGGCACGCCGTCCCATCCAGGCGATCTGATCCACCATGAATGCCTGCGCTATCCCGGCTGGTCGGACGCGCGGAGGTGGAGCTTCTTTGGGCCGGAGGGCGAAGTGCATGTCGATGTCGGAAGCCGCCTCACCATCAACAACGCGTTCGGCATCCGCTATGCGGCGCTGGCCGGGGCCGGCATCGTGCTGATGCGCGATGAGCTGCTGGCCGAGGATATCGCCGCGGGGCGGCTCCAGGTGCTGCTGCCGAACTACACGACGCAAGCCCGCGCGCGGCAGATTCTGTGGCCGAGGCACCGCAAGATGACACCGAAGCTGCGGGCGCTGATCGACTTCATCGTGGAGACCTATGGCTAACCAAACCCGCTCACTTCACCAGCGCCTCGACCTCCTTGCGGAATGCCTGGCGCGAGCCGTCGCGGGAATAGAACATGTGGCCGCCGGGGTAGACCACGAGCCTGGTGCGGCTCGGACCCGCGAAGGCCGGCAGCTGGTCGAGGATGATCTTCGAGGCGAAGTACGGCGTTGCGAGATCGAACAGGCCGTGACCGATCAGCAGCTTCAGCTTCGGATCGAGCGCCAGCATCTGGCGTAGCTGCGTCACCGATTCCGGCGGGCTGATGCCGTGGCCGAACTCCCAGCCCTTGTTCACGCTTTCGCTGAGCAGATGATAGGAGCCGTCCGGCCGCCAGTTCAGTCCGCGCGTGGTGAGATCGACGGCGGCGCTGGTCAGCGGCGCCATCAGGGGATCGCCGGACGGATCGTTGAAGCGGAAGGAGCTGGAATCCGGATAGGGATCGAAGCCTTCGATCGAGGCATCGTAGCGGCCGGTCACCTTGCCGTTCTTGCGATCGAACTCGCGGCGGAATTCGCCGATGTCGAAGCGGCCGGCGAGCCGGCGGCTCACCGCCGGATCGATGCCGGTCAGGCTTGCGACCTTGTCGGCGAGCCGCGCAGTGGCCTCGGCATCGGCCTGCCCCTTGACGAGATCGAGCAGGAAATCGCCGCGCGCGTAGCTCTCGACGTCGGCGAGATCCTCGCGCGTCACCGGCGCCTTGGCCTGTCGCGCGACCGCCGTCATGGTCGGCAGGCTCGCGACATATTGCAGGATGCTGGAGCCGGTATAGTCGCGGAAATCGAGCACCGGCGAGATCAGGATCAGGCCGCGCACGCCGACGCCCTGCTGCATTTGCAGATTGCGCACCACCTTCGGTCCGCGAATGCCGCCATAGCTTTCGCCGGCGACATATTTCGGCGAAGTAAGCCGGTCATGTTTCTCCAGCCAGCGGCGGATCACCAGCGCGACCGAATTGGCGTCGCCGTCGACCGTAAAGAAGCGCTTGCGCGCCTCTTCCGACGTGGTGACGAAACGGCTGTAGCCGGTGCCGACCGGATCGATGAAGATGAGATCGGTGAAATCGAGCCAGGTGTCGGCGTTCGGTTGCAGCTCGGGCGATGCCGACGACACCGCACCATCGCCGTCGAACGGCAGCCGCCACGGCCCGACATTGCCGAATTGCAGCCAGGCCGACGCGGAGCCCGGCCCGCCGTTGAACAGGAACGTTACCGGACGGCTCGCCTTCTCGGCGCCATCGAGCTGATAGGAGGTATAGGCGATGTCGGCGAGCGGCTCGCCCTTGTCGTCGAACACGCGGATCGAGCCCGCGGTCGCGCTGAAGTTGAGCGTGCGGCCGGGCAGCGCGACCGATTGCTTGGTCGTGGAATCCGGCGGCAGGCGGTGCTGCTCGGCGGCAGGCGTGGTGGCCGTGGCGTTGGCGCCGGAGCCGGAGCCGGTCTCGCCGCGCCCTGCCCGTCCCTTCTGGCCGCTTGGGTTCTGACCGCTCGCGGCCTGCGCGCTCGGCGACGGCGATGGCTGCGACGCCTCGTCGTCGGCCCGCGCCGCGGTTGCGAGGCAGGCCACCAGCAACGCCGCGGTGAGCCGTGTCGCAAAACTGTTAGCCATGCCGTTCACTCCCTGGGCCGACATTTACGCATTTCATCCGCAAACTGCGCTAGCTTGGCGGCACCGGCAAGGCATGCGGTCCGCTCCCGGACCACCTCGACAAGGCCGCCCGGGATGTATAGACGAGCGCGGCGTGTTCCGTGCCAAACGAGTTCGTGAGCGATGGCTAGCTCCAAGCGGTATGACAAGATCGCCTTCGTCGCCAGCGCGAGCTCGGAAGCGCAGGCGGCGCTCGAGCAGCTGACTGCGATGTACGGCAACCATCCGGCGGCCGATGCCGACGTCGTGGTTGCGCTCGGCGGCGACGGATTGATGCTGCAGACGCTGCACGCCAACATGCGCAGCGGCAAGCCGATCTACGGCATGCATCGCGGCACCGTCGGCTTCCTGATGAACGAATATTCCACGCATGATCTGCGCACGCGGCTTGCGGCCTCGCGGGAGTCGCTCATCAATCCGCTGCTGATGCGCGCGACCGACATCCACGGCGCGGTACATCTGCATCACGCCATCAACGAGGTCGCATTGTTCCGGCAAACCTACCAGGTCGCCAAGCTGCGCATCCTGATCGACGAGCACGAGCGGATGCCCGAGCTGATGGCCGACGGCATCCTGGTGGCGACGCCGGCCGGATCGACCGCCTACAACCTCTCCGCCCAGGGGCCGATCCTGCCGATCAATGCGGCGCTCCTGGCGCTGACTCCGATCAGCGCGTTCCGGCCGCGGCGCTGGCGCGGCGCGCTGCTGCCGAACTCCGCCTTCGTGGTGATCGAGGTGATCGAGGACGAGAAGCGCCCGGTCGCCGCGGTCGCCGACCATGACGAGGTCCGCGACGTTCGCCGGGTCGAGGTGCTCTCCGACAAGACGATCGCGATGCGGATGCTGTTCGATCCCGGCCACTCGCTGGAAGAGCGCATCCTGCGCGAGCAGTTCGGCTATTGACGGCGCGCGGCATCCCCCCTAGCCCGGCAACCAATCATTAACCCCGGGCGGGATATGGTTAACGTCGGGTAATACCGCATTGGCGAGGTAATGCCCTATCAGGGCCGGACCATGTATCGCATCGATTTCAACAAGCTGCGATTTTTGATTTGCGACGACAATCCGCACATGCGCCGCATCCTGCGGACGCTGCTGCATTCGTTCGGCGCGCGCGAGGTCTATGAGGCCGAGGACGGCGCCACCGCGCTCGAGATGTACACCCACTATGTGCCCGACATCGTCATCACCGACTGGTCGATGCCGATCTTCGACGGGCTCGAGCTCGCGCAGATGATCCGGCAGCCGGAGTCCAAGGGCAATCCCTATGCGCCGATCATCATGCTGACCGGGCATTCCGAGAAGCGCCGCGTCACCGTGGCGCGCGATGCCGGCGTCACCGAATTCCTGGCCAAGCCGATCTCGGCCAAGGGCCTCTACCAGCGCATCATGAACGTGGTCGCCAATCCACGCCCGTTCATCAAGACCAAGACCTATTTCGGCCCCGACCGCCGCCGCAACACCACCAACACCTATATCGGTCCCGAACGCCGCGGCAGCGGCGAGGTCGAAATCCTGCAGCAGCCGTCGCTGCTCGAGAAGGCGCGCTCCGCCATTTAGGAACCGTCATGGCCAAGGACAATTCCAAGGACAAACCAGGCGCCATCGAGGTCAAGAGCTTCGGCACGCACCATGTCATCACGCAGCCGAATCCGCTGCGCAAGGTGCTGCTGCGCGTTCCCGAGAGCGATCTCGACGATCCAGTCGGCCGCGCCGAAAAGGCCCTCGCAGGTCTGTCGGGCGAGTTCAAGGAATGGATGACGATCGAGGCCGACCGCCTCTCCGCCGCGCACGCCACCGTGCTGCGCGAGGGCTTCAACGACAAGACGCGCGAGGAGCTGTTCCGCGCTGCGCACGACATCAAGGGCGATGCCGCGACATTCGGTTATCCCTCGGCGGCGGCGGCGGCCGAGAGCCTGTGCCGCATCATAGAGCACGCGCCCGACCTCGCCGCGGTGCCGTCTCAATTGATTGCCCACCACATCAACGCCGTGCAGGCGATCGTGCGGAACCGCACCAAGCTCGACACCGCGATCGTGGCCGGCGTGCTGAGCAAGCAGCTTCGCGGCATCGCCGATGAATTCCTGACCCACGCCAACCGCGACCGCCCCGAGCATCTCGAGGCCATCCTCGCGCCGAGCATCGTGCCGGGCGAATAGCAGCGCGCCGCGGCAGCGGCCACGGCTTCAGATATCGTCAATGTCGGGAAACGCGGCCTTCAGGCCGCGATCAGATCATCGTCGTAAGGCAGCACCGCGATCGCGTCTTCGGCGGCGAGCTCCTCGCAGAACATGCGCGCATCCTCTCGGGCCGATTCCGTCGCAAAGCGGCGCAGCAGGATCAATAGCGGCCCGGCGGCCGAATGATCGGTCTCGCAATGGGTCAGCACGCGCTCGACCATGCGGCGATGCAGCCGCGCCGCACCGTCGCCGCTGTCGACATAGCCGACCTCGTGGCTGGCCTCGAGCGCGACGCGGAACGCCGCGTAGGTGGATTCCGGCAGGCCGGCGCGCCGCAGCAACGCCTGCAGGCCGTTGCCGCCGCGGTCGTTCAACAGCGCGGAAACCCGCCCATAGGGCAGTCCGGACAGCTCGGCGAGCGCGGCGCCAAACAAATCGAGATTGCCCGACAGCAGCGCGCGCAGGATCAACCCTGCGGTGAGCTGACCGGTGGCGCGCAGATGCGTGATCAAATTCTGCATGTCGTCGCCGAAGGCGCGCGCGGCGATGTTCACCGTGGAACGCTCCTTCGCCTCGCCGGCGATGCGGTCGGCACGGTCGGCGCCGAGCCAGTTTCGCGCGACGACGAACTGCGCCAGCGTGTCGGAGAGCTTTGCGACCAGAGCCAGCCGCGTCGCCGACGGCAAATCTTCCAGCTGCAGCATCGATTCCCTGATCGCCGCGAGATGGCCGTGACGCTCGACGATGCGGTCCCAGGAGAACGGCGCAAGCCCGGCGTAGGGATTCTCGATCAACTCGAGCGCGGCCGCCGCCGAGCCGACTTCGGCAATCGCCGCCGCAACCGAGGCCGGCAGACTGGCGCGGCGCGCGATCGCGCACTGCATCTCGTCGGAGCCGGTCGCGACGATGTCGACCAGGTCGGCATCGATCAAGAGCGGTGAATGCTCCAGCACCGGCAGCGCGATCGCCGGCTGATCGGCCGACAGCGCCTGCACGATCGTGGCCGGCGCCTCCGCGCTGTACGCAAACACCTCGGCCATCGCCTGTCGCACCAGCGGCGACGGGTCGTCGAGCAGCATCAGCAGCGCGCCCTCGGCTGCGATGCGGTCGTCCTCGGTGAGATCCGAAATGAGCCAGGCGCGGGCCAACGCCCGTGTCGCCTCTGCCCGCTCGCCCGCTGGAGCGGTCCTAATCCAACTAATGAACTGCCGAACGATCATGGTCCTGCCGGCTTACGCAACGAGACGGCATCGACATACGACGCCACTACAAGGAAAAATAAACCATGACGCTTAACAAAGGGTTCACCATAAACGTTTGGGATTATTGACGTTTCGTTAAGACGGCCACGGCGCAGGGGCTGCGCGCGTGCAGCAAGACGGCGCTAGCCGTTGCTGTAGGTGCCGTTCGGGTCGCTGAACAGATCAAGCCGCCCGGGCGCGCGGACCTTCGGCGTCGCCGACGTGGTCAGCGCGGAAGAATTGCCCCACAGTTCGTGCACCGCCGGGGAGATCGGCTCCGAACGGTCGCCGCCCTGGTAGAGCGAGCGGAACGCCGGCGCCGGCTGCGCCGAGGCGACGGTCGAGATCGCACCGGCCGATGAGGCCGCGCGAGCATTCGGGAAGGTCGAAAGATAGGACGCGGTGTCCATGGACAGCGGTTGCGTCGGCGCAGCACTTGCGATCGCATTCGGGCTCATGGTGCCGCCGCCCGCCGCGGCAAAGGCCGTGCGCGTGTCGCTCGAATTCGCAGCCGCGGCGTAGCGTGTGGTCAACACCGAATAGACCTGGCTGACGCTGCGCGCGCTGCCCGACTTGTCGTAGAAGATCGACTGGTTGGCGGCCGCCGCCTTCGGAAACATCGCGGCGGCATTGGCGCTCGGACTGTCCTCGGCGCTCGAGATCAGCTTGCCGGCGCCGCCGACGCCCATGAAATGCGCCATATAGAGCTCGGCGTCGGTCGGGCGACGACCGAGCGTGCCGGTCAGCTTGAAGCTGTTGGATTGCGTCAGCACCGCCGCCATCGAGGATGCCGCATCGGGATCGTCGCGCAGCTTCATGACCGCGCTGCGCGCAGAGGGATCGCTGACCGAATAGCTGCCGTCGGAATTCCTGGTGATGGCGTCGGCATACTGGCCGTAGCCGAGCTGGCTTCCGGCCTCCTTGACGGTGCCGAGCCAGGTCTGGTCGATGAATTGATAAAGCCCATGCGCCGACGAGGTCGTGGCGCCGGCCCGCGGATTGAAATTGGATTCCATCTTGGCGGTGGTGAGCAGATATTCGAAGCTCGTACCGGTGGTCGCGGCCGCCTGCTTGATCGAGCCGGCGACCTTCAGGCGCGATGCATCGACACCTGCCGAAGCCGTCGCATTGAAGAGGTCGACCGCCATCTGTCCGGGTGCCTTGCCGGGCGCCGGCAATCGGCGCCCATGTCCCGTCAAACTGCCGCAATTATGGTTAACGGCGCGTTAAGATCCAGCAAGACCCGTTATTTGCGATAGACCTGCGCCGGATCGAACAGCCGCTCGGCGTCGACGAAAGACAGGCTGACATGACCGCCCTCGTCCTTCACGGCGCGATAGAAGCAGGAACGCCGTCCGGTGTGGCAGGCGGCGCCGATCTGCTCGACCTTGATCCACACCGCGTCCTGATCGCAATCCATCCGGATCTCGACCACGCGCTGGGTCTGGCCCGAGCTCTCGCCCTTGCGCCACAGCGCGTTGCGCGAGCGGCTGAAGTACCAGCCCTCGCCGGTCGCGATCGTCTTGCGCAGGGCTTCGTCGTTCATATGCGCGACCATCAGCACGTCACCGGTCGCAGCATCGGTCGCGACGCAGGTCACAAGACCTGCCGCATCGAATCTGGGCTGGAAGGCCAGCCCCTCTTCGCGGTCGTGATCGTGGGTCGGTGCGGACACGAAAAACCTCGCTTGGACAAATGCGAGATTACCGGTTCGGTCCTCGCACCAGGGACAGGAAACGCTGCTGCTCCGCCGGATTGTCGCGGAACATGCCGGTGAAGCGGCTGGTGAAGGTCGAGGCACCATGCTTGGCGACGCCGCGCACCGACATGCAGGTATGCTCCGCCTCGATCAGCACGGCAACGCCGCGCGGCTTCAGCACCTCGTCGATCGCGGCCGCGACCTGCGCGGTGAGATGTTCCTGGGTCTGCAGGCGGCGGGCAAAGATATCGGTCAGCCGCGCCAGCTTGGAGAGACCCACGACGCGCTCCACCGGCGTGTAGGCGATATGCGCCTTGCCGTAGAACGGCATCATGTGATGCTCGCACTGCGAGGTGAATTCAATGTCGCGGACCAAAACGAAATCGTCGTAGCCGGCGGTCTCGCCGAAGGTACGGTTCAGCACCTCCGCAGGGGCCTGATGATAGCCCTGATAGAGCTCGTCATAAGCCTCGACGACGCGGCGCGGCGTATCGAGCAGGCCCTCGCGGAGCGGATTCTCGCCGATATAGCCGAGCAGCGTCTTGACGGCCGCCTCAGCTTCGGCCCGCGACGGACGTGGCTGGTCGGCTCGAACGGCGGCGCCCATGAACTCGGAAGGGTCGAGCTCGGTCTTGGCGTCGGTTGGCTTGTTGGGGCGAATCGGCTTGATCAAGGCGTCCATGTCTTCTCCGTTCGACCGGCCAGGCATTTGCCTTTGGGCCGGATGTGTCACCGGGCAGACGGGGCGGATCGTCGAACCGCCGGGCGCCTGAGTCCCATTTTTGTAGCACCGCCGCGGCGCAAGTGGCCCGCGGTGGAAGCATAGCCGGGCTATGTTTCGGACGATGCCGTTCATATATAGGACGGTGAGACCCAGCCGCCAAGAGCGCCCGGCGTAGCCGGAACCAGGCATCTGTCCCCATGCTGAACGACATTTATAACAAGCGGATCATCGAGTTGGCCGGCAATATTCCGCGCCTCGGACGACTGGCCGAGCCGGACGCCAGTGCCACCGCCCATTCGAAATTGTGCGGTTCGACCGTCAAGGTCGACCTCAAGATGGACGGCCCCGTGGTGACGGACTTCGCCCATGACGTGAAGGCCTGCGCGCTCGGCCAGGCCTCCTCCTCGATCATGGCGAGCCATGTGGTGGGATCGACCGCCGACGAGCTGCGCGAATTGCGCGAGACCGTCCGCAAGATGCTGAAGGAAAACGGTCAGCCTCCGCAGGGCGGCAAATGGGCCGACATCGCACTGCTCGAGCCGGTGCGCGACTACAAGGCCCGCCACGCCTCCACCCTGTTGACCTTCGATGCCGTGGTCGATGCGATCGGCCAGATCGAGGCCAAGGCAAAGCAGCCGGCGTAAGCCCCGGCTGCAAACCTTATTGCGACGGCTGGATCGGCGCCGGCGCGGCGGTGCCGCCGGTCGGCACCACGGCTTCGGCGGTCTTGGTCGCCTTCGCGGCCTGCGGCAGCGCCTCACCTTCCATCGCGCTACTCACGAAGCGATCGCCGTTCTTGGGCTTGGCCTCGGCGACGGGGATTGCGTTGTCCTGATGCGGCAGCACGTCGGCAACCGCATCCGTGGTGACGAGGTTGGTCACCCGCAACTCGGCCGCCGACAATTCGTGCAGGTCTTCCCACGGCGGCACGCTGAGTGCGAGCGACAACAGCTCGCCTGCGCCACCCATATCGAAGGTGTATTTGGCAAGACGGCCGATATCGCGCTCGACGATCATCAGGTCCTGCGCGGTGTAGCTGGCGGCCTTGGCGTCGTCGGCGCGATCGCCCATCCAGATCTGATGCACCCGGATGTGCGCGGCCGGTGGCACATAACGCGTCTTGCCCGACAACAGCAGGAACACGCACATCGACTCGCAATAGGCGTCCGGCAGCACGCTGGCGCGATCGCCTTGCGCGGCCTGATTGACGACGCTGGTACCGACTGTGGTCAGCGCGCCGAGACCGCGGAAGCGGCGGCCGAGCGCGATCGCGTCGTTGACCGAGCCGCCGCTGGAGTCGAGCACGATAGTGGCGCCGGCAAGCTGGCGGCTGCGCGCGAACTCGTCGAATTCCTTGGGGCTGTCGGCCGTGATGATACCGACCGCCGACACCCAGCCACGGCAATTCGGCTGGCATGCGATCCAGCTGAACTTCATCGGCAGCTTGCGTTCTTCGAGGGCCGAGCTGGTCTGCGTGGAGTTACCCGCCCATGTGACGGTGCCGGAAACCGCGAAGCAAAGAGCAACGGCGCTGGTGAGCACCCAACTGCGCAACGAGAGCGACCTGACGAGCCTCAATTTGGTTCCTTCCCCCAAGCCCTTGGTGATGCGAGCGGTGGCAATTGGCCCCATGGCAATGCGCCACGAGTCTGTCATCGGCGCGTCATGGGAACGGTAGCGTTGCTGACCTGGACCGTCCATAGGACCCTTGCTGCACCGCGACCAGCGCTGTGCGATAACGGTGAACTGTGGCGCAAATATCTGCAATTGAACAGTTCCTTCGCTTGGAACCCCCGCAAGATTACGTACATACTTGCGTATGCCATCGACAGATCATTCAACGCCGCACCATCCGCAATGCACGGACTGTGCCAGCGCCATGCGCCGCATGCCGCGCAATTTCGGCCGCGCCTTGATCTGGATCTATCGGCACACGCTGTCGCCGCTGGTCGGCTACAACTGCCGGCATCTGCCGACCTGCTCGGTCTATGGCGATGAGGCGATCGAGCGCTTCGGACTCTGGGCCGGCGGATGGATGACGCTGGCAAGATTGCTGCGCTGCCAGCCCTGGGGAACCTCCGGCATCGACAATGTCCCGCAGACGGAGCCGCTCGGGGCACGCTGGTATCTACCCTGGCGCTACGGCCGCTGGCGCGGCGTCAACGAGGGTTGACGCGGCGTCAACGACGCTTGATCTGCTGCAGCGCTCCCAAACGCCACGCGCATGGCTGTTCCCGCGGAACTGTGGCGATCGTTGACGCATTATTTCATTACCCGCATGGGATCCCTTGGGATCCCCTTGGGGAGGAAACAACAATGCGCTGGAAACTCAGCCACAACGGGCACGATCCCCGGCAGATCGATTTGCTGGCCGTGCTCGCCCTGCTCGTCGTGATCGTTGCTGCCTACGGCTACTTCACCCACAATCCGAACAAGCCGAGCACGACCGCATTCATCGTGCCCAGCCAGAGCGTGAAGTGGTGACGCGCGGCGCGCCTCACGTGGACCAGTCCTCACTTTGCTCTAAAACGCTCTCGCGCGCGCCAAGCGCAAGGCTCACTCGGCTGCGGCAGTGCGCGCGGTCCGTCGCGGTCGGGTCATGACAACGACCGCGAGCGCCGCCGCGACGAAGGCCGTGGCCACATAGCCCGCGCTAAAGAGCCATTCGCGCGCGAACAGCAATCCGCCGATCGCGGAGCCGATGGCCTGGCCGACATACAGCACCGAGGTATTGAGCGAGACCGACGCCGACGCGAGCGCCGGCGCCGCGCCGACCAGGCGCACCTGCTGCATCGAATTGGTCGACGCAAAGCCGAGGCCCCACACCGCAACCGAGGCGGCCATCAATGCGTAGGCGCCGGCGCTCACGGCCCAGCCGGCCACGCCGGCGAGCAGCAGCACCGTGAACAGCACCGACGTATTCCAGGCGCCCCAGGAATCCACGATGCGGGTCGCGATCGCAATGCCGACGAACCCGAAGATGCCGTACAGCGCGAACACGATGCCGACGGCGTCGGCATCGGCGCCGGTCAATTTGCCGAGCAGCGGCCCCATGAAGGTGAACACCACGAACTGGCCGGACATCTGCAACGCCGTGATCGACAGCAGCAGGATGACGGTCGGATTGCGGCCGAGATCGGCCCAGGTCCTCAAGTCGACCGGCGCACCATGCAGTCCGCCGGGCAGCCGCCACCACAGCAGCAGGCAGCTCACGAGCCCGGTCAGCGCGATCACCCCGTAAGTCGTGCGAAAACCGTAACGGCTTGCGATGAAGGTGATCAACGGCAGCCCGATCGCAGCGGCGAGCGACCAGCCGAGGAAGATATAGGCGATCGTGCTGCCGCGCTTCTCCACCGGCACGATCAGCGCCGCGGTGCCGGCCGCCTGTGGCGTGTAGAGGACACCAACCGCGAGCATCACCAGGCGGATGATCAGAAGATTGTCGTAGTCCGGCGCGAAAGCAGATGCCGCGTTGGTCAGCGCCAGCACCAGAAGCGTAGTCGTCAGCAGCGCGCGCCGTTCGAACCGGCTGGTCAGCCACGCCGTCAGCGGCGAGCCGACACACAGCACGATCGCGCCGAAGGTGATCAGCAGACCCGCGGTGTGAATCGTGACACCGAGGCCATCAGACAGCTTCGCCAGCATGCCGGCCGGCGCCAGCACCGAGCAGCCGGTGACGATATTGCCGAGCATCAATGCGGTGGGAGCGAAGCGTTTCACGCCGCGTTGATAGCAGACCTCGAAATCAATGCAACTGCATCTAAATGCATGGCACCTGATCGATGGCACGTGATCGGATGGTACCGCTTGCGCTCACGGCGCCGGCGATGCGGCCGGCACCGCGTTGACGCTCGGCGACACCGCGGCCGGCAGCGGGGTCGCCGGCTTCGGTCCAACGCTCGTCGCCGGGCACGACGCCAGCAGCTGCGTCCAGCCCTGCTCCAGCCCGGTCGTGTCGATATCGAATGTCGTGAAGCCCGGCTTGATGTCGGACTTCACGTCCGCCTTGGCATCGGACTTGGGGTCGGACTTGCGATCCGCCTTGCCGTCCGACGACGGCGTGCTTTCGCCGATCTGCAGATGCGGAACCGCCAACATCGCCTTGACGATGTCCGAACTCACCGGGTCGCTCCAGACCTCGTATTTGCCGAACCGCGCCGGCAACCTGCCGAACGCGACGGTTCGGGTGGCGCCGGCCATCATCACCACCATGCTCTTGCCGGCGGCGCCCTCGTCGAACTCGCGCACGAACATCAGCCGTCCGCGATCCTTGTTCTCACAGAACAGGCGCCACTCCATCATGCGGAACGAGCTGCCGTCGCCCTTCTTCTGCTGCGCGATCTTGCGGACGTAGGGCCGCGTTTCCTTCTCCACCGCCCACATCGTTTCCGGCAGCGGTCGCGTATCGATTCCGAATCGATAGAGCTCCGGCCGCGTCAGCACGTGCAGATTCTCGAACTTCACGGTCCGGATCAGCTCGCTGAGCTCATGGCTGATCCCCATTGCCGCGAGGAACAGGTTGCGGTCGCGATCGGCGCTGACCATCTCACGCCGCCTGAAATCGGCGACGACCTGCGGCGGCGGATGGCCGTGGACCACGAACATCAGCCTGGAGTTATGTACCGCGAGCACCGAGTCGGGTGCCACTTCGCGGTCGGTCGCGCCCACGAACAGATAGGCGCAGGCCGAAACGCACATCGCGTTGCGCGTGGTGAGTTCGGCCTCGACCTCGCCTTTCGCAGCCTTGATCTTCTGGCAGGCGGCGTCGATCTCAGTGCCCGCGGAACAGGCGCCCACTCTGGTGCGGCCGACCCGGGCAATCGCCTTGCGTGCACGCAGAAACCGCGCGATCGCGTAGGACTGCTCGACGTTTCCGCCCGGCGAATGAACGTAAATCGGAAGCTGCGGGTCCTTGACGGCAAGCAGGAAGCTGCGAATCCGCGCCGCGGCGTTCCGATCGATCTCGCCTTCGATCGCGATCCAGCGATCGCAACCGGCGCCGCAGGCATTCGGCGGTCCCTTGGCGAGGTAGATGGTCAGCCTCTTCGCAAATCCGGCCTTCTCCACCGGTGTTTCTTCCGCCCGCAAGATGCCCGGGACCAGAAGCAACGCCACGAAAAGCAGGAGACGGGAAAACATGAACCTTGCGGAGCGCGCGATGGCGGGACAGTCGACATTCGACGTTAAACGATGATCGGCAGCGTCGCAACGATCAGAGCCGTCACGTGCAGGCGAGTTCTCCTGAATTCGGTGCGGCTGACGGCCCATTTTCTTGATATTGCCGGATTGCAGGCGTCAAATCCCCTGCTATACCGCTGCTTTCCGCTTACCTGCGCTCGTTCGCAGGAGTGAGCTACAGGAGACATCGATGGCAGAATCGCCCAAATCCGAGTCCGGATTCCAGTACAGCCTCTCTAACCTCAAGCCCGCAGAACCCGTGAACAAGATCGCCCTCACCTTCCCTGACGGAGCGAGGCGCGATTTCCCGAAAGGGACCACCGGCCTCGACATCGCCCGGGGCATTTCGCCCTCGCTGGCCAAGCGCACCGTCGCGATGGCGCTCGACGGCACGCTTGCCGACCTCAACGATCCGATCGAAGCCGACGCAAAGATCGAGCTGATCGGCCGTGAAGACCCCCGCGCGCTGGAACTGATCCGGCACGATGCCGCCCATGTGCTCGCCGAAGCCGTGCAGTCGCTGTGGCCGGGCACCCAGGTCACGATCGGCCCGGTGATCGAGAACGGCTTCTATTACGACTTCTTCCGCAACGAGCCGTTCACCCCGGAAGATTTTGCCGCCATCGAGAAGCGGATGCGCGAGATCATCGCGCGCGACAAACCCTTTACGAAAGAGGTTTGGGATCGCGAAAAAACAAAGCAGGTGTTCCGCGAAAAAGGCGAGGCCTTCAAGGTCGAGCTGGTCGACGCGATTCCCGGCAACGAGCCGATCAAGATCTACTTCCAGGGCGACTGGTTCGATCTCTGCCGCGGCCCCCACATGACCTCGACCGGCAAGGTCGGAGGCGCCTTCAAGCTGATGAAGGTGGCCGGCGCCTATTGGCGCGGCGATTCCAACAATCCGATGCTCACCCGCATCTACGGCACGGCATTCGCCAAGCAGGAAGACCTCGACGCCTACCTCAAGCAGATCGAGGAAGCCGAGAAGCGCGACCACCGCAAGCTCGGCCGCGAACTCGACCTGTTCCACTTCCAGGAGGAAGGCCCCGGCGTGGTGTTCTGGCACCCCAAGGGCTGGACCATCTTCCAGCAGCTGATCGCCTATATGCGGCGCCGGCTGCTCGGCGACTACAACGAGGTCAATGCGCCGCAGATCCTCGACAAGGTGCTGTGGGAGACCTCGGGCCACTGGGACTGGTATCGCGAGAACATGTTCGCGGCGCAGTCCGCCGGCGACGAGGCCGAGGACAAGCGCTGGTTCGCGCTGAAGCCGATGAACTGCCCGGGCCATGTGCAGATCTTCAAGCACGGGCTGAAGAGCTACCGCGACCTGCCGTTGCGGCTCGCCGAGTTCGGCGTCGTGCACCGCTACGAGCCGTCGGGCGCGATGCACGGCCTGATGCGGGTGCGCGGCTTCACCCAGGACGACGCCCATGTGTTCTGCACCGAGGAGCAGCTCGCCGATGAGTGTCTCAAGATCAACGAGCTGATCCTGTCGACCTATTCCGATTTCGGCTTCGACGGCGAGCTCACGGTGAAACTCTCGACGCGGCCGGAGAAGCGGGTCGGCACCGACGAGATGTGGGATCATGCCGAGCGCGTGATGGCGACCGTGCTGTCGGAGATCAAGGCCAAGGGCAGCAACCGGATCCGGACCGAGATCAATCCGGGCGAAGGTGCGTTCTACGGACCGAAGTTCGAATATGTGCTGCGCGACGCCATCGGCCGCGACTGGCAGTGCGGCACGACCCAGGTCGACTTCAACCTGCCGGAGCGGTTCGGTGCGTTCTACATCGATCACGACGGCTCGAAGAAGGCACCTGTCATGGTGCACCGCGCGATCTGCGGCTCGATGGAGCGCTTCATCGGCATCCTGATCGAGCACTATGCCGGCAACTTCCCGCTTTGGCTGGCGCCGACGCAGCTCGTGGTCACGACCATCACCTCCGAGGGCGACGAGTACGCCAAGGTGGTGGCGGCAGCGGCGCGCCGCGCAGGCTTGCGGGTCGAGATCGACCTGCGCAACGAGAAGATCAACTACAAGGTCCGCGAACATTCGCTGGCCAAGATCCCGGCCCTGCTGGTCGTCGGCAAGAAGGAGGCCGAGACCCATTCGGTCTCGGTCCGCCGCCTCGGCAGCGAACGCCAGGTCGTGATGCCGACCGACGAGGCAATCGCCGCACTGGTGGATGAAGCAACGCCGCCGGACGTGAAACGGGCACGATCCGTCGCCTGATCTTCACAATCGGTCTAAACCGGCTTTCGCTGGCTTGGTCGTGCCCCCATCTTGGGGGCACGACTCCACTTGAAGGACATGTCCGTGCCCGACGCCATTGAACTCCTGAAGACACGCCGCTCGATGAAACCGCGTGAGATGACCGGCCCGGGCCCGTCCGCGGCCGAGCTCGAGACGATCCTGACCATCGGCGCGCGCGTGCCCGACCACGGCAAGCTGGCGCCGTGGCGCTTCATCGTGTTCGAGGGTGAGGCCCGCGCCCGCGCCGGCGACGTGATCGCCAAAGTGTTTGCCCGCAAGAATCCCGGCGCGCCCGCCTCCGATATCGAGGTCGAGAAGAAGCGCCTGACCGATGCGCCGCTGGTGATCGGCGTGGTCTCCTTCACCAAGCCGCACCCGAAGGTGCCACCTTGGGAGCAGGAATTGTCGGCCGGCGCCAGCGCGATGAACATCGTCACCGCGGCCACCGCGCTCGGCTACGGCGCCTGCTGGCTGACCGGCTGGTTCGCCTTCGACCGCGACGTGCTCGATGGCCTCGGCCTGAAGCCCGACGAGAAGCTGGCCGGGCTCATTCATATCGGCACGCCCACCAGGCCGAGCGAGGATCGCCCGCGCCCGGCGCTGTCGGATATCGTGACGCGGTTCTGAAACCGTAGACCCGTCATTGCCGGGCTCGACCCGGCAATCCATCAACAAAGAATCATTTTTCTCCAAGAGGATGGATGGCCGGGTCAAGCGCGGCCATGACGAGCAGACAGAGCTCACGCCGCCTTCGAGGCACGCTCCGCAAAGCCGCTTATCAAGGCCGCGATCTCGTGCCCGGGTCTCGCCGCGCTGAACAGGAATCCCTGTACCTCGTTGCAGCCTTCGGCGCGCAGCCAGTCGAGCTGATCCGTCGTCTCGACCCCTTCCGCGGTCGTGGTGATCCTGAGGCTGCGGCCGAGGCCGGAGATCGCGCGCACGATCGCCAGGCAGTCGGAGCGCCGCGCCAGGTCCTTCACGAAGGAGCGGTCGATCTTGATCTTGTCGAACGGGAAGCTGCGCAGATAGCTCAGGCTGGAATAGCCAGTGCCGAAATCGTCCATCGAGATGCTGACGCCAAGCTCGCGCAGCTGATGCAGGATCGCGAGATTGGCCTCGGTCTCCGCCAGGAACACCGACTCGGTGATCTCGAGCTCGAGCCGGCGCGCCGACAGGCCGGAATGCGCCAGTGCAGAGATCACGGCCTGGACCAGATTGCGGCTGCGGAACTGTACCGGTGACAGATTGACGGCGACCTTCACGTCGGCAGGCCACTTCATCGCCTCGGCGCAGGCTTCGCGCAACACCCATTCCCCGAGCGCGACGATCAGGCCGATGTCTTCGGCAACCGGAATGAACTCCGCGGGCGAGATCATGCCCTTCTGCGGATGCCGCCACCGCAGCAGCGATTCGAAACCCGAGATGCGGTCGGCCGCGATATCGACCAGCGGCTGGTAGTGCAGCTCGAATTCGCCGTTGCTGAAGGCCGCGCGCAGATCGCGCTCCATGTCGCGTCGCTTCTGCGCCTGCTGATCCATCTCCGGCTCGAAGAAATGATGCACACCGCCGCCCTCGGACTTGGCGCGATACAAGGCCATGTCGGCGTTGCGCATCAGTTCTTCCGACGTCGTGCCGTCGCCCGGCGACAGCGCGATCCCGACACTGGCGCCGACCACGACTTCGAGCCCGTCGATCGTGTAGGGCGCGCTCAGCACATCGATCAGCCGTTCGGCAAAGCCGCTCGCCGCGTTAGGCGAGACGTCGGCGGCAAGCACGATCGCGAACTCGTCGCCGCCGAGGCGGGCCGCCACATTGTCGTCGCGGACCACCTCGCGCAGCCGCTCCGCCACCAGCTTGAGCAGCCGGTCGCCCATCGGATGCCCGAAGGAGTCGTTGACGTTCTTGAACAGATCGAGATCGATGCACATCACAGCGACGGGCTTATTGCCGCTTAGGCCGCGCTCCAGCGCCTCGCGCAGGTGCTCCTGGTAGAAGTCGCGGTTCGGCAAGTTGGTGAGACCGTCATGGTGCGCCATGTGCGCGATCCGCGCTTCGGCGGCGCGGCGCTCGGTGATGTCGACCACTGCGACCAGATAGCCGTCACGGCCCTCGAACGCCACCCTGCGTCCGAAGGTCAGCACATGGATCTCGGTGCCGTCGGCCCTGATGTGCCGCCAGTCGCGGCTCGATTGATAGACGTCGCCGATCTCGCGCAACGCGGCACTGTGCACGCCCCACTCGTCCTCCGGCCAGATCTCGCGCAGCGTCATGCCGAGAAATCTCTCCCGGCTGTACCCATAATGCTGAACGGCAGCGTCGTTGACGCTGAGGAATTCCATCGTGCCGGCGTCGAATACCCACATCGGCATCGGATTGTTCTCGAACAGCAGGCGGAACGACAGCTCGCGCTGCTTCAGCGCGGTGACGTCGGAGACGGTCAGCGACAGCATGTCGCCGAACGCCGTGACGCCGAGCCGCAGGCAGCGATCGCCGCTGTCGATCTCGAACTGGCCGCCGGGACCGCCGCCGACGAAGCCGCGCAGGCGATTCATCACCGCCGGCGCCGCAAGCGGATTGCCGCCGGCGCTGAGCCGGCGCCACAGCAAATCGGTTGCAGGCTGCATCAGCAGCCTTGCGGCGCCCTGGTTGAGATGCACGATCTGGAAGTCGGCCGGCTCGCCCCGCGCGTCGCGGATCGCGGCGAGCGACAGCACGCCCTCGTCGGTGGCCGAGAAAATCGTATCGAGAAGACTGTACTGTGCATTGCGCTCGTTGACATAGACGCCGACCAGGATGCCGCCCCAGCGCGACCGCGTCGGCAACGCCAGTACGTCGAAGGTCCGCACCAGGCCGTCGCGCACGCAATGCGCCGACGCCAGATAGGGCCGGCAGTTCTCGCGCGCATTCGCGGCGGCTTCGGACAACGCCGTCGCGCAGTCCGGCGGCAGCGCGCTGAGCGGAATGTCCCAGCGCTCGTCGTTCAGCCAGGTCTGGACGTAGCGGCCGGTGTGCGAGACGCTCAGTACGCCGTCGACGTTCCGCAGCAGCACGATATGATCGGCGAGCCGGCCGAGACTGCCGAGCATCACGTCCTCATAGTGCGGCAGCTTCTCACCTGGACGAACCGCGGCCTGCCACTTGCGTTGCAGAACCGGAACGTCGGCGAACATCTCGGAATTGAACTTGGCCGCTGTCTTTGCTGATTTTTTGTTGGCCATGACCATGGCATGCCCCGTTCACGCGAACGCCGGAGCATGATCCGGAAGAGCGCGAAGCGCTTTTCGAAAGATCATGCTCAGGCAAAAAGCCAAGGCGCGATGACGACACGACGTGAACTCAACGCGCATTAGTCCCCGTGGCATCCAAGTCATGCCGCGGCTTAACGCCGTGTAAAAATAGCGAGCCCGTGCGTCGCCGCCACCGATTATGACAGCTCAAATTCGCGCGATGGTTAGTTCACGTTAGAGACTATGACAGCTGCATGAAATGCAGCGCGGCCGTACCGTCAGCGCGCCACGACCTCGACTTCGCCATCGACGCCGTTGACGACGTTGAACGGACGCTCGAACACCTTGCCCTCGTTCTTGGCGATCGCGCGATACTCGCCCTCGGAGAGCACGACGCGCGGAAACGCGCCGATCGATTCCTTGATCACGTCGCCCCCCGGTGTGATCACCGACCACGCGGTGTTGGCGAGCGCCTCGCCGCCCTTCTCGCTGACCAGCTTGAGGGTGATGACGGCCGCGCGATGCGTGACGGTGACGTCGGTCAGCTTGCTCGCCGAAACGCGAATGTCGGAGCGCACCACCGAGTTGGCGTCGCCGTAGTTGGAAACGATGTAGTAGGTCCCCTCCGGCAGCAACGCGACGTCGCCGGCGGACACGTTGGGCACCAGCGGGCCCCGGTCCGATCCGTCGAACTGGCTGCCCTTATAGATCGCGAACGAGATCTGGTTGGCCGGGATCTTGCTGGAGCCGACCCGGCCCTCGATCCGCAGCCCGCCGGCAGGCAGCACGAAGGACTCGCGGTCGGTCTCCGACTTCAGGCTGACGGCACGTACCGCGCTGACGAGGCCGAGCGCGACGTGGACCACGTAATTGCCGGGCGGCAGCACGACGTTGGGCGTCGCTCCGCGCTCCTCGCGGATCAGCTTGTAGGTGCCGTTGTCATCCGGCCTGTCGGCGAACACCCGCCACACCAGCCCGCCATTGATCACCGGCAGGTCCTTGCCGTACCGCGCCGTCAGCGACAGCACCGCTTGCCCCGCGGTCGGCGAGCCGGCCGGCGGCGTCACCGGAGGTACGGTCGCAATGGACGGCTGGACGATGGTCGGCTGGGTCAACGGACCGGGCAGAACGGGCCCTGAACCCGGCCCGGACGGCGGCGCCAAATTGAGCGCCGGGCCGGAGGGTACGTCCGGAACCGAGGCGGGCGGGATCGGCGGCGGCCGGTCGCTGAAGAACTGCGCCGACACGGAAGTGGGGATCAGGGGGAGCAAAAATGCCGCAAGCGTCAATAGCGGAAGGAGCCGCATGCCCCGCCCGCATCCGCCGATGCCGTTGCCCCTCGAAGTCATCACCATGCTTTTCAACGAAAACGCGGCAAATTCAAGCCTTCGTGCAAGGCGATCCAGGTGCGTCCAAGGCTTTGTCACATTCCCGAGGGCGCCGTCCCCGGCTTGGAACCGCTCGATCAAGCCGATGTTAGCCCTATCGTCGCGGTCCAGTCACATTCCCTGCCTACCGCGGACCACTCGGGCATGAATCATGCCTTCAGGGAATAACCATGAAACCGGACGATGCTGGCGTAGCCGTGCCGCGCGGCCTAGTCTCGTGCTGGCAGGAGATTTGTCGTGTTGGATAGCTGGATGGGCCGCGGCCAAAAGAGCTCCGACGGCCCTGGCAAGGTAGGATTGGGAACGGTTCGCCGTCCGGTGATCGGACTTGCGCTGGGCGGCGGCGCCGCGCGCGGCTTTGCCCATATCGGCATCATCAAGACCCTGCTCGCCCATGGCATCGTCCCCAACGTCGTGGTCGGCACCTCGATCGGCTCCGTAGTCGGCGGCGCTTATGCGGCCGGCCACATCGACACGCTGGAGCAGTGGGCCCGCAGCCTGCAGCCGCGCAGCGTGCTCGGCTACCTCGACATCCGCCTCAACGGCTCCGGCCTGATCGGCGGCACCAAGCTGGCTGCCGAGATCGAGGCGGCGCTCGGCCAGGTCATGATCGAAGACCTCGCGGTCAAGTTCGCCAGCGTCGCAACCGAAGTCCGCACCGGGCACGAAATCTGGCTGACCCAGGGCCGCGTGGTCGACGCCATGCGCGCCTCCTACGCCCTGCCCGGCATCTTCGCGCCGGTGCTGATCGGCGACCGCTGGCTGGTCGACGGCGCGCTGGTCAACCCGGTGCCGGTCTCGGCCGCCCGCGCACTCGGTGCCGAGATCGTTATCGCGGCGAACCTCTCCAGCGATGTGTTCGCGCACTCGACCACGATCTACAATCACGGGCCGTCGGCCGCGCCCGAGGTGACGGTCGCGGTGACCGCCGAGGCAGAAATTGAGCCGGAACCTCCGAAGCGGCGGTTCGGCCGCTTCTTCTCCGCCGAACGAACCGTGAAGCGGGAGTTTTTCGGCAGCGCCAGTCGGCCCGGGATCTCGAGCGTCATGGTCGACGCCTTCAACATCATGCAGGACCGTATTACCCGTGCGCGCCTCGCCGGCGATCCGCCTGACATGCTGATCTCGCCGCGCGTCGGTCAGATCGGCTGGTTCGACTTCCATCGCGCCGACGACCTGATCGCACACGGCATCCGCGCCGCCGAACGCGCCATCGGCGCGATCGAGGAAGCCATCGATATCCTGGTGCCGCCGTCCAACGGCGCGGGCACCACCGGGAAATAGCCGCTCAGGCGGTCTTGATGTAGTCGCGCAGCGCTTCCTGCTCGTGCTCATATTCCTGCACGCGGCGCTTGACGACGTCGCCGATCGAGATCAGCCCGACCACCTTGCCGTCCTCGACGACAGGGAGATGGCGAAACTTGCCGGTCGTCATCATCTCCATCAGGCCGCTGACGGTATCGGATTCGCGGCAACTCACGACCTTCTTCGTCATCACTGCGCTCACCGGCTCGTCCAGCACACCCGCGCCGCGCTCCGAGAGCACGCGCACGATGTCGCGTTCCGACAGAATGCCTTCCATTCGGCCCTGCTCCATCACCAGCACGGCGCCGATCTTGCGCTCGCCGAGCAGCTTGACCGCGGCGGAGAGCTTCGCGCCGGGCGCGACGCTCATCACCTGATGGCCCTTTGAATCAAGAATGGAACGTACCGTCATTGTCGCCTCCCTGAATCCGTTCGGCGCCCGCTTCAGCGGGTCGAACCTGCTCGCCAGAGTCTTCAATCAACAGTTCCGCGCCGATTCGGTTTCGGGGCGCGGTCGGTAGCTGGGCTCGATGTGCCGGCCCGCTTTGTTCTGTGTCGCAAAGATGATGATGGAATTCGAACCGAGCCGCAAGCGGCGATCAGACGTGGCCGGACTGGTCCACCGACGACGCATCCGCAGCATCTTCTCGCGCGCGCGGAATCGGATCGAACAGCGCGAACAGCAATAGCCCGGCGAGGAAGCCGCCGATATGCGCCTGCCAGGCGACGCTCGCGTCCTCACCGCCAAGCGACAGCGAGGTGGCGCCGAACAGAATATTGACGCCGAACCAGATCGCCAGGAACGCGAGCACCCGTCCGTTGCGCAGCGCCCGCCACAGCGACAGCGCGGGCACCTTGGCGGCCGCGTCGGCATCGCCCCGGCTGAACGACAGGAAGCTGCCCTTCACAAAGGCGAAGCGGATCGCCGCCGCCATCGTCCCCGACACCGAGGCCGACGCGCCGATCATCGGCGCTATGGCGTGCTCGTGAGTCAACAAATGCGCGAGCGCGCCGGCGGCCGCCGTCACCGCCATAAAGACAAAGAAGCGCACCGCGCCGAAGCGCCGTGCCAGCGCGCTACCGAACGGCAGCAGCCACAGCACATTGAAGCCGATATGCGTGAGGTTGGCGTGCAGCAGCGAATAGGTGACGAAGGTCCAGACCTTGGCGCCGTCTCCGCCCGGGAAGGTGACGTCGAGCAGCGTCGAATCGTAGCGCTTCGGGATGAAGCCGAAGACATCGATGGTCCAGTTTTCCATCTCCGGCGGCAGCAGCACCCGCAGATGGATCACCGCGATCAGGAGGACGTAGGCGGTGAGCGCCGCCGGCAACGTCAGGATCGGCTCGCGCGGCGCCTGCGGCGGCGGCTCGAGCGGGGATTCGGGATGGGAGTCCAAGGGGTCGGCGACCTCGCACGCGGCTGTGCATCCCAGATAGGCGGCTTTCACACCGCTGTGCAAGTGCACAATCCCGAAATCGGACACCGCTGGTGTCCCGGACGCGTCGCAGCACGAAAGTATTGCGACGCAGAGCCGGCCCTGCAGCGCATCGCCTCGCGCTGCACTGCCTCCGGGACACGATATCTTGGCAAAAAGATAAGGGAGGGCGCTGAGAACGCCCTCCCTGATCGGCTGGTCTTCTCGTGCCCCAGAGGGATCGGGAGAACATCCCCACCCCTCCCCGCACGGTGACCAAACTGTTTGACGCCACCTGTGTACCAACCACGCCGGCGCTTGGGGCAGCCGGCGAACGGGAACGCGCGGACCCTACGCGCAGGTTCCACGGCCGCCAAGGACATAGTTAAATTTACGTTAACAACACAAAGCTGCCGATAAGCCGCCCAAACCGCGGCCACGGCATGGACGCTGCACAGCCTTCCCTGCACAACAGAGAAGGGAAGGCGCCTGAGCAAGACCGGGACAGATGTGTCCCGCCGAGCCAGGTGCCGGGCAAGGTTCTTTAGATGAAACACAGCTCCAGCCGCGAGTTCTTCGCCTATTGGAATGCGAAGCGCGGCGCTGCGCGTGCACCCGACCGGAGTGAATTCGAACCGTCCGCGGTGCGCGAGCTGCTGTCCGACATCTTCGTGCTGTCCTATGACGGCGAGACCCGCTTTCCGTTCCGCGTCGCCGGCACCCGCACCTCCGCCCTGCTCGGCTGCGACCTCAAGAACCGCAGCTTTTCCGCCCTTTTCACCGGCGAGAGCCGCGGCGAGATCGAAGACATCATCACCTGTGTCGTCGAAGAGACCCTGCCGGCCATCGCCGGTGTCACCGCCACCACCGAAACCGGCTCCAGGGCGCACCTTGAACTGCTGCTGCTGCCTTTCACCGCCCGCGTCCATATGCCGGCGAGCCTGACCGGCCTGCTCGCCCCGTTCGAGGACGACGTCACGAGGCTGCACGACCTCGTCCTGACCTCGTGGCGTTACCTGTATCCCCAGGAGCGGCTGGTGCCGCGGACCCTGCGCAAGCTCGCCATCGCGCGCGGCCTGATGGTCTATGAAGGGTTGCGCTAGCTCCTGACACCTTGCCCGGTCCAGCGACGAGACCGGCGCCACGCCGGTCGCTTGCACTGCGGGCCGCGGAACTCTATTAGCTGTTGCGCCGCCATGGCGGGGTGACCCGCTTATTGCAGCTGCGGCGGGGCTCGGCATGTTTCGCAATTCGATCAGGCAGAAGATCGTCGGCATTGCCGCGGGACTGATTGTCCTTGCGGTGATCACCTCGCTGCTGTCGATGGTGATGGCGGGTCAGGTCGGCCATCTCCTGGATGAGCTCACCAACCGCTACATCCCCGCCTACGGTCATCTCGCCCGCGTCAACATCCGCTCGCTGGAGCGATCCCTGGCGATGCGCCGGATGATGATGGCAAAGATGCAGGCGCCGGGAGAAACCAGCGGCTACGACGCGGCGCGCAAGACGTTCGACGAGATCGAGCCCCAGATCAAGCGCGAGGCCGACGCCGCGCGCGCGCTGATCGATTCGATCATCGCCGATCCCTCGACCCCGTCGGACAACGCCGCTCTCGGGCGCCTCGATGACCGCATCGACAATGCCGTCAACGACCTCTTGATGCGCCTGAATGCCGAGAACAAGACGCTGCTCGACCAGCTCGACGCCCAGGACTTTGCGGCCGCGAAAGCGACCACGCTCCGCGCCGACGTCCTGCGCGACGACTTCAACAACAGAATCGAAGGCATTCGTACCGACATGCTGGCGCAGGTCGCTTCGGCCGCAGCGAAGGTGATGGGCGCCCAGCAGCGGGCGATCATCATCTCCGGCGTGGTGACCGCGATTGCCGCGATCCTCGGCTTCGTGTTCGCGATGCTGGTCGGCAGCGGCATCACGCGCCCGGTCATGCGCCTTCTCGAGAGCACCCGCGAGGTCGAGGCCGGCCGACTCGACGGCGCCATTGCCATCACGACCCAGGACGAGATCGGCCAGCTCTCCGCCGCCTTCAACCGCATGATCGAGACGCTGCGTCACAACCAGCGTATCCGCGAGACCTTCGGCCGCTACATCAACCCGCGGATCGCCGAGGGCTTGCTCGAGCAGCCGGCGATCGCCGCCACCGAAGGACAGCGCCGCATCATGACGGTGATGTTCTGCGACATGAAGGGCTTTACCAGCTTGAGCGAAGGCGTGACGCCGCGCGGTCTCGTCAAAATCATGAACCTCTATCTGTCGACGATGTCGGCGCCGGTCCATGCGCATCGCGGCATCATCGACAAATATATCGGCGACGCCATCATGGCCTATTGGGGCGCCCCCTTCGTCGAGGAAGCCGAGCAGACCCATCTGGCCGCGCTCGCCGCCATCGACATGATCGGCCAGGTCAACCAGCTGCGCAAGGATCTGCCCGAACTGCTCGGCGTGCGCGCAATTCCGGCCGATTGCGACATCCGGATCGGGATCGCGACCGGTGAAGCGCTGGTCGGCAGCATCGGCTCCGAATTCATGATGAGCTACACCGTGCTCGGCGACACCGTGAACCTCGCCTCACGGCTGGAAGGCGCCAACAAGTTCTACGGCAGCCGCAGCCTGATCTCGGAAGCCACCGCGAGCGCCTGCGCTGCGACCATCGAGCTGCGCGAGATCGACCGCCTCGTCGTCGTCGGCCAGACCCAGCCGGTCGCCGTGTTCGAGATCATCGGCAAGAAGGACGAGTTGACGCCGGCGCAGATCGAGTTGCAGCATCGCTACGCGGATGGTCTCGCCGCCTATCGCGACCGCCGCTGGGACGACGCCGAGCGAGCTTTCACCGCGGCGCTGGCTGCGGCGCCCGCCGACGGCCCGTCGATCGCGATGAAGACGCGCGTCGCAGCGTTCAGACAAAATCCGCCGGCCGCCGACTGGGATGGTGCCTGGCATCTGGAGCAGAAGTAGCGGCAGTTGCAGCACGCATTGGCGCTGGCCTGCCCTTCGCACTGCTCTCGCACGACCGCACAATCTAACACCGATGTTAGTTTCGGCTCCGTTGTTCGACGTCGCGACCCAACAGCGCGCACATGCAAGCATGACATCCGGAAGCGACAACGCCATTGCCGCTTCGGCAAACAATTTTTCAAATCGCGCGGAATGCTCTCCTCGATCGGGAGTTAGTGCTTCAGAGCAATGACTGTCCTTCTACTCGGGAGGTGTGCATGTTCAAGTCACCAACGCAGCTCGCAATGCTTGCGGCATGTCTGACAGCGCCTATCGTCCTGCTCCCACCGCACACCGCCATCGCCGCCGGCGGAGGTGGTGGCGGCGGCGGAGGAGCAGGCGGCGGAGACTTCTACGGATCGAGCTACGGCACGCCCACGCCGGCGTATCCTCAAGCGAAGGACAGAAAGACCACACACAGGGTCAAGAAACCGATCAAGCAATCCGGCTTCGACGACCCGGCATTCCGCGACGGCTATCGCGCGGCCTATGCGACGATCTACGAACGCAACGACTACGCTGCCGCGATCGATCAGCTGCACGCGCTCGGCCGCGACGATCATCCGAACGTCGCCAACCTGATCGGCTACTCCTATCGCAAGCTCGGCGACTACAAGCAGTCGCAGGTCTGGTACGAGCGCGCGCTGAAGGCCGATCCGAGCCACGTGCTGACGTGGAACTACTACGGCCTGTGGCAGATCGAACAGGGCAATCGCGACCAGGCGCAGTATCATCTGCAGCGGATAGCCGAGATCTGCGGCACCGACTGCGAGGCGTATCGCACGCTGGCGGCGGCGCTGGAGAAGCCGCCGGGTACGAACCTCGTCTATTGAACGCGCCGGCGTGAAGCGGGCATGAGCGAATGCGTGATCACCGGATCTGAAAGAGACGATGCTGCGCTGCGGCCTGGTGCCGGTCGCCGCCTGACCGCTCGGCGCGAGAGGCTTGCAGCGCCGGCGGCCCAGCTCAAAACCGCGTCGTGCCGAGCGGCAGGCCGAGCTTCGCGCGCCCGGTCAGCGTATAGCTGTTCGGCGTCATCGCGACATGCTTGATCGCCGCCTGGACGTCGCGGATCGAACGCTCGAGCGTGCCGGTCTCGAAGATCGCGGCCGTCCCGGCGGACGCTGCGATCATTTCGACGATTCGGGCGGCGGTTTCGCCGGCGTTGGCGCAGGCGATCCGGTGCAGCAGCCGTGCTTCCACCAGCCGCTCGCCTCCGATGTCGCTCGCCGCCATCAGCTCCGTCATGCCCTCGACCAGCAGCGCCCGCGCCGACCGCAACGCCGTTTCGGCACGGCCGACCATCGCCTGCACCAACTCGCCGTCGCGCAGCTGGCCGGCGCCTCCGAGACGGGGCTTCTTGCCCGCGAGCGCGATGAAGGCGTCGAGCGCGCCGCGCGCGATCCCGAGCGGCACCACCGAGACCGTCCAGGAGAACGCCGATACACCCGGCAGGCGGTATGGGATGCCCGGCTGGGTCGGCTTGAAGTCGACCAGCGGGTGGGTGTGGCTGTCAGGCACGAAGCAATCCTGCATCTCGAAGTCACAGCTTCCGGTGGCCCGGAGCCCTGACGCGAACCAGGTGTCGTGGAGATGGACGTCGGCGCGATCGACGTAGCAGCAGATCGGCGGGCCATCCTTGCCGTCGGGGCCTTTGACGCTCGCCAGCCCCATGAACTTGGTCGCGTGAGGTGCACCGCTGCCGAACGGCCAGCGACCGCTGACGCGGTAACCACCCTCGACCTCGACCGCCGTTCCGATCGCCCCGGTGGCGGCGGCGATGAACGCCAGCGGATCGGCGAACCAGCCCCGCGCCACCCCCTCCGGCAGGTAGCCGCCGGCCCTGCTCATGCCGCCGCCATTGCCGACCAGCCAGCCCACCGAGCCGTCGAGCGCCGAGGCTGCCTCGACGATCGTCATGAAGTCGAGCGGCGAGAATTCCGGCCCGCCCAGCGCTTTCGGCAGATACAGCCGAAACATTCCGGCCTCGGCCAGGGCGCGGACCACGGCGTCGGGAAGCCGGCGCTCGCGGTCGAAATCGGCCCGGTGCTCGGCAATCAGCGGGGCAAGCCGCGCGAGTGCGGTCAAATGATCGGCAACACTGGGGGTGGCAGGCTGGGGCATGACGCCTTTCCTTTCCGAAAGCTGGCAATATCGGGAGTTCAGCGCGAAGACGCGGATTTTGCCATGGCACTTGGCGTCGCAGCGGGATTGTCATCTCTTTGTCATGAATTGTGCAGACAGGTTCAGCGGACCAGTTTCGGGGACACGCATGGACTATTTCAAACGCTTCAACTTCTTGTTCGCCGCGCCGGTTTTCGAGGCCGACGACCTCGAAGGCATCCGGTTCAACCAGATCATCACGGAGATCGAGCGCTCCGGCTTCGAAGTGGTCCGCGCCCGCAAGCTGGAAGATGCCGAGATCGCGGTGCAGACCGATGCGGCGATCGGCTGCATGGTGGTCGACTGGGGCAAGAAGGGTCTTGAGGGCAAGACCGCGGCGTTGATCAACCTGATGCGCCGGCGCGGCCTCGATTTCCCGATCATCCTGTTGATCCGCCGCAAGCGCTTCGAGGACCTGCCGGTCGAGGTGCTGGATTTCATCGACGGCTACGTGTTCCTGTCCGAGGAAACCCCGCCCTTCATCGCCAAGAACCTGATCTCCAGGCTCAAGCAATATGCCGAGAACCTGAAGACGCCGTTCTTCGGCGCGCTGGTCGACTATGCCGAGGAAGGCAACCAGCTCTGGACCTGCCCCGGCCACAATGGCGGCGTGTTCTATAGCCGCAGCCCGATCGGGCGGGTGTTCGTCGAGCATCTCGGCGAGGCCGTGTTCCGCGACGACCTCGACAATTCCGTGCTCGACCTCGGCGACCTCCTCACCCATGAAGGACCGGCGCTGAAGGCGCAGAAGGAAGCGGCGCGGATTTTCGGCGCCGAGAAGACCTATTTCGTGCTCAACGGCACCTCGACCTCCAACAAGGTCGCGCTCGGCTCGCTGGTCACCGACGGCGACCTCGTGCTGTTCGACCGCAACAACCACAAGGCCGCCCATCACGGCGCGCTGCTGATCGGCGGCGGCATCCCGGTCTATGTGCCGACGGTGCGCAACGCCTGGGGCCTGATCGGCCCGATGCGCTGGGACCTGCTCGACGAGGGGAGCTTGCGCGACCAGATCCGCAAGCACCCGCTGGTCAAGGACGAGAACGCCTGGAAGAAAGAGCGTCCGTTCCGTGTCGCGGTGGTCGAGCAGTGCACCTATGACGGCACCATCCACTCCGCCGAGATGATCCTGAAGCGGATCGGCCATCTCTGCGACTACATCCTGTTCGACGAGGCCTGGGCCGGCTTCATGAAGTTCCACCCGATCTATTCCGGCCGCTTCGCGATGGGACTTTCGAATCTCGGCCCCGAGGCGCCCGGCATCATCGCCACCCAATCGACCCACAAGCAGCTCGCGAGCTTCTCGCAGGCCTCGCAGATCCACATCCGCGACCGCCACATCAAGGGCCAGAAGCGCCGGGTCGAGCACCGCCGCTTCAACGAAAGCTTCATGCAGCACGCCTCGACCTCGCCGTTCTATCCGATCTTCGCCTCGCTCGACGTGGGCGCGCAGATGATGAAGGGCCGCTCCGGCGAAGTGCTGTGGGACGACACGATCCGGCTCGGCATCGAGCTACGCAAGAAGATCCGCGCCGTGAAGCGCGAGTTCGAGGAGAAGGAGACGCGCGCGGAGCGGCGCTGGTTCTTCGAGCCGTTCGTGCCGGACCGCGTAATGATCCCCGACGTCGCCCGCGAGAACGGCGTGCACAATGTCGCTTGGGAGACCATATCGACCGATCAGCTCGCGACCAATCCGTCCTATTGGCAGCTCAGTCCCGGCCAGACCTGGCACGGCTTCCCCGAGCTGACGGAAGGCTTTGCCATGACCGACCCGAACAAGCTCACCTTGCTGACGCCGGGCTTCGATCACGCCACCGGCGCCTATGCCGACCACGGCATCCCCGCGCCGGTCGTGGCGCAGTATCTGCGCGAGAACCAGATCGTCGCCGAGAAGAACGACCTCAACTCCCTGCTCTTCCTGCTGACACCAGGCGTCGAGGCCAGCAAGGCCGGCACGCTGGTGTCGGGGCTGGTCGCCTTCAAGAAGCTGCACGACGACAATGCGCTGGTCGAGGACGTCATCCCCGAATTCTTCCGCCGCCGCCCGCAGCGCTACACGGGCGTGCGGCTGCGCGACCTCTGCGGCGACATGCACCGCTTCTTCCGCGACGGGGGCGTCAGCACCTTGCAGGCCAGGCAATTCCTGCCCGAGCATCTGCCTGACATCGCGATGTCGCCGCGCCAGGCGGCGCAATACCTGATCCGCAACGACGTCGATTATCTGCCAATCGACCAGATCTTCGGCCGCATCGCGGCGACGCCGTTCGTGGTCTATCCGCCCGGCATCGCCACCATCGTGCCCGGCGAGCGGCTGTCGGAACGCAGCAAGCCGATGATCGATTACCTCAAGATGTTCGAGGCGAGCTTCAATGCCTTCCCGGGCTTCGAGGTCGAGGTGCAGGGCATCTACAAAGAGATCGACGACACGGGCCGGGTCCGCTTCTACACCTATGTCGTGTCCGAATAGCCAGCGGACGCAGCACAATGGAGAATGATCACAAGATCACCGTCCGCCCCTCGCGCGACAGCGACGTCGATGCGATGCTGTCGATCTACCGCTATCACATCCGCCACGGCATCGAGGAGAGCGTCGATGACAGCGGCACGCCGGAGCCCGACGACCTGCGCGACCGCCGCAAGAACCTGCGCAACACCCGCCTGCCCCATCTCGTCGCGCTGTGCGACGGCGAGGTGGTCGGCTACGCCTATGTGGTCCAGTTCCGCAAGCGCCCGGCCTATCGCTACACGGTGAAGCATTCGATCTATATTGACCACCGCTTCACCGGCAAGGGCGTCGGCGGCCGGCTGTTGCAGGAACTGGTCGACGCCTGCGCCGCTTCCGGCTTCCGCCAGATGATCGGCTATATCGACAGCGACAACGCCGCATCGCTCGCGCTGCACGACCGCTTCGGCTTCACGCGCGTCGGCCATTTGCCGGGCGTCGCCTATCGCTACGGCCGCTGGTCCGACACCGTGATGGTGCAGCGCTCGCTCGCCGCCGGCGCCACCGCCCCGCCGCCACCCGCGCCGCTGTCGCGGCGGTGATGGGGACTACGCGGGCTCCCTCCATTCGCCGTCCTGGCGAAAGCCAGGCCCAACCACCGCATTCGGTGATGAACGGGACAGCCGTCATCGCCCGGTCCATGCGCGCAATTGCGTACAGGCCGGGCGACGACAGTTGCAGTGAGGGACGAATTGAGGCCGCCCTACTCCAGCGTGAAGCCGACCCGCAGCGTGACCTGGTAGTGCCGGACCTTGCCGTCTTCGATATGGCCGCGGGTCTGCACCACCTCGAACCATTTCATTTCCCGGATCGTCTTCGACGCGCGGCTGACGGCATTCTCGATCGCCGCCTCGATGCTCTTGTCCGATGATCCGACCAGTTCGAGGATCTTGTAGACGTGGTCCTTGTCGTCCGTGGTAGGCATGTCGACCTCCTCTGTGGATGCGCGATCCGGACAATTTGCACTCCGATCCGGACAGTCCGTCGTCCGATGCGCCGTCGTTAAACGACGAATGCTGCGCGGCAACACACCGGTTGACTTGGATCAACGTGTCACGGCGCCTTTGGTGCCAGCATGCATTTGGTGCCGGTCGGGCACCTGCCCTTGTCGGCTCCGTTACCTATGGTAGCATGCTTTGATCTCGTATTCGGGAGCGATCGATGTCCACAGCGTCCAGCTCACCCGCTACACCTCCTCACAGCCTCGGATCCGGGCTTGCCAACCTTCGCGCGAAGTGGGGCTGGATCGTCGCCCTTGGCGTGATCTACCTGATCGCAGGCGTGCTCGCCTTCGGCAGCGTGTTCTTCGCCACCGTCGTCAGCGTGCTGTTCGTCGGCGCCATGATGATCGTCGCCGGCGTTGCCGAAATCATCAATGCGTTCCAGTTCAAGACGTGGGGCAAGTTCCTGTTCTGGCTGCTGCTCGGCGCGCTCTATGTCGTTGCCGGCTTCATCACCTTCGAGAACCCGCTGCTCGCGGCCGCAACGCTGACGCTGTTCCTCGGCATCGCGCTAGTGGTCTCCGGCATCGTCCGCATCTTCCTGGCGTTCGGCATGAACTCGGCGGCGCCGTGGGGAATGGTCGCGATCTCCGGGCTGATCACGCTGGTGCTCGGGGCCATGATCCTGGCGCGCTGGCCGGTGTCGAGCCTGTATGTGCTCGGCATTTTCCTCAGCGTCGACCTGATCTGCGCCGGCGTCAGCTGGATCAGCATGGGCATGGCGCTGAAGCAGCGCGCGTGAGGCGCGAATCCGGAGCGGGTTAGCGACAGCGTAACCCGCCGCAAATCTCACGGGCGGAACGATGGCGGGTTATGCTTGCGCTAACCCGCCCTGCTGATCTCACGGCTGCGCGAGGTGCCAGGCGCCGTTGAGAAAACCGTCGCCGTTGGTGTCGCCGGCCTTCTGGTCCTTGGCGAAGGTATAGAGCGGCTTGCCCTTGTAGGCCCACTGCTTCGAACCATCGTCGCGCGAGATGATGGTGTAGCCGCCTTCGGCCTTGTCGCTGGCCTCCGCCTTCAGCACCGGCCAATTCATCGCGCACGGGCTGTTGCAGGCCGACTTGCCCTCGGTGTCCTTGTCGAAGGTGTAGAGCGTCATGCCCTTGGTGTCGGTCAGGACCGAGCCCTTCGCCGTGGTGCCGGTCTTGGTCGGCGGCGCGGCAAGGACAGCGGATGCGAGCGCGAACGAAGCGGCGGTAGCGAGCGCGAGTGCGAGTGTCGTCTTCATGAGTCTCCCTTTCGAATGCTGATGGCTTGCATGCGTAAGGACGCTGAAGGGCGCACCGTATTCCGTTGGCGGCGCGTGAAGAATTTTCGGCCGAGCGCCGGACGTGAGGGGAATAAAGCCGAGAGCGCGTGCGGATACCGGCAGCTACCGTCTGATCTCCTCGGCCGCGCGCACCAGCGGGCGGTCGGAGAGCTGGATCGGGCCGGAGAACGGCGTGCTCATTTCGAGGATCAGATAGATCGCGGCCGCGATCAGCGCCGCCGCGGCGACATAGGTCGAGACCACCACCGCATTGCGCGGCGCGCGAAAGCCGAGCGTGGCGAACATCAGCGTCAGCCACCCGACCAGGATGCAGATCAGCGGTGACGGGAACGACCCGTCGGACTGCTCGACGAAGGTCCAGCGCTGCTGCACCGCCTGGCGATAGACCGAGCGCGCGTCGTTCCACAGCGCGATCTTCTGCTCGTCGTTGAACTTCAGCTCGCGGAGACTGTTGCCGACATCGTCGAGCAGATGCTCGGACACCTCGTTAGCGCGCGAGATCGGGGCATCCTTGAGGGCCTGCTCGACATAGGCGAGCAGCCGCTTGCGCGGCTCGTCGGCGCTGGGGCCGAGCGGCCGCAGGCTGCGGTCGAGCAGGATGAGGTCGGTGGCGAAGACATGGAGGTTGCGGTCGACCGCCGCATAGGTGTTGGCCGAATTGTTCATCATCAGGCCGAGCAGCAGCGACGGCATGGTGACGAACAGGGTCGCGACCAGCCGTACCGAGGTATTGGTCTCGTCGCTGCGGTGATGCTCGCCGAGCCGGGCATGGACCGCCATGGTCGCAAGCGCGGCGCCGCCGAGCAGCATGAAGATCAGGATGGCGACGACGACTGCAACCACGGCTTGCGGAGACCTGCGAGAGAATCACGTGCGCAGGATAGCAAGTGCCGCGCGGCGGCGCATGCCCGGTTGACTGGCCCTTGCCACGCGCTATCCAGTCCGGACCGGCCTTGGCGCTCCGGTAGGCGCGCCAGGGCGCCCGAGGAGAGAAGCACGTGCATATTGTCGACGACAGCGAGGTCAACCGCGTCCTGAGTTTTCCGATCCTGATCGAGGCGATCGAAGCCGCACACCGGCGGCCGAAGATCGCGGTGCACGACAGCTATCTCGGCGACGACAGGGGCCAGCAGCTGGTGACCCGCAGCGCGGTCGATGCCGGCCGCTTCATGATGACCAAGCTGTACACCAGCTTCCCGGGCAATCTCGCGCACGGCAAGCTGCCGGCCGTGCAGGCGGTCTGCGTGCTGTTCGACGGCAATGACGGACGGCCGCTGGCGGTGATGGACGCCGCCGAGATCACCCATTGGAAGACAGCCGCGGACTCCGCGCTCGGCGCCAAGCATCTGGCGCGGCCGGATGCCGAAACGCTGCTGGTGGTCGGCGCCGGCGAGATGGCGCGCTGGCTGGTGCGCGGCCATCGCTCGGTGCGGCCGTCTCTGAAGCGGGTGCGGATCTGGAACCGGACGGTCGAGCGCGCGCAGGAGCTCGCCACGCTGCTGGAGGGCGACCGCATCGCCGCTGAAGTCGTCACCGATCTCGATACCGCAACGCGCGAGGCCGACATCATCACCACCTGCACCCGCTCGCGCGAGCCGCTGGTGAAGGGCGCCAACCTGAAGCCCGGCACCCATCTCGATCTGGTCGGCGGCTTCACCCCCGAGACTCGCGAGTCCGACGACGAGGCGGCGCGGCGCGCGCGCATCTTCGTCGACCGAAGGGAATCCGCCTTCGACGGCGTCGGCGACATTTTGCAGCCGATCGCGAGCGGCGCGATCAGAGAAACCGACGTGCTCGGCGATCACTACGACCTCGCGACCGGCAAGGTTGCCGGCCGGCTTTCGGATAGCGACATCACCTTCTTCAAGAACGCCGGCGGCGGGCATCTCGATCTGATGACCTGCGAGACCGTGCTTGCTCAGCTGGGGAAGGAGCTAAGGTGAGCTCCGCGGGTTAGCGCAGCGTAACCCGCCCTACGCTTTTCTACGTCTCCCGCAGCCAGACCTCTCCGATCGAATGGTCGGCGCGCTTGCGCAGCACGACGTCGGCCCGCGTTCGCGTCGGCAGGATGTTCTCCCTGAGATTGGCGGGATGATGCTCGCGCCACAGCCGCTCCGCGACCTCGCGCGCGTCGCCGGGCGGCAGGTCCCTGTAATGGTGGAAATAGGAGGCGGGGTTGCGGAACGCGGTCGCCTGCAGCCTGAGGAAACGCTCGACATACCAGGACTGGATGTCGGCCTCATCGGCATCGAGGTAGATCGAGAAGTCGAAGAAATCCGACACCACCACCGGCGCCGTGCCGCGCGCCAGCAACACGTTGAGGCCCTCGAACACCAGGATGTCCGGCTGCCGGATGACCTGGTGCCCCAACGGCACGATATCGCCGATCAGATGCGAATAGACCGGCAGTTCGAGCTCAGCTTCGCCCGCCTTGGCAGCGGCGAGAAACCGCAGCATCCGCGGCAGATCGTAGCTCTCGGGAAAGCCCTTGCGCCGCATCAGGCCGCGTTCTTCCAGAACTGCATTGGCATGCAGGAAGCCGTCGGTCGTCACCAGCTCAACGCGCGGGTGATCCGCCCAGCCGGCCAGCAGCGCACACAGCACACGGGCAAAGGTGCTCTTACCGACGCCGACGCTGCCGGCCAACGCGACGATGTAGGGCGATCGGCGCGCCGGCCGGCCGAGAAACTCCGACTTGACCTGCGCGAGGTTGCGCGCCGCCGAGAAATGCAGGTTCAAGAGGCGCGTCAGAGGCAGGTAGATGTCGCTGACTTCGACAGCATTGATCGGCCCGTTCAGGCCGCGCAGCGCCGCGAGATCGGCGTCCGACAGGGTCAGCGAGGTGCCGGCGCGCAATGCCGCCCAATCTCCGCGGCCGAAGATCATGTGGGCGGACAGCTCGTCGGGGTGGGCCATTCTCATCCGTTCACGGTGAGCCTGATGCATCCGATCGATCTTGCCGAGGTCAAGCCGGAGACGTCAATGGCCGGAACCGTAGGGCGGGTTAGCGTCAGCGTAGCCCGCCCTGCATTCCCTACTCCGCGGCCTGCTGTGCCGGTGCATCCAGCGCCGCCGACACCTTCGGCGGCGACATCGGCAGGCTGTAGAAGCGCTTGCCGAGCGCGTCGTGCACGGCGTTGGCGACCGCGGCCATGACCGGCACCAGTGGCACCTCGCCGACGCCCTTGACGCCCTGCGGGTGCTTCGGATTCGGCACCTCGACCAGCGCGCAATCGAGCATCGGCAGGTCGGAACAGACCGGCATCCGGTAGTCGAGGAAGCCGGGGTTATCGACCTTGCCGTCCTTGTTGTAGATGTACTCTTCGTTCAGCGCCCAGCCGATGCCCTGCGCGACGCCGCCCTGCAGCTGACCCTCGACATAGCTCGGATGCACGGCGCGGCCGACATCCTGCACAGCGGTGTAGCGGATCACCCTGACGATGCCGAGTTCGACATCGACCTCGACGTCGCAGATGTGCGTGCCGAAGCCGCCCTCGGCGCCTTGCGTGTTGAGCTGCACGCTGGCGCCGATCGGGCCGCCCTGCGACGGCGCCTTCTCGGCAAGGTCGGCGAGCGTCAGTGGCTCGAACTGGCCGGCGTTTGGACTGACGGGATGCGCGGCACCGTTCTCCCATTTCACGGCCTCAGGGTCGATCTCCCAGATCTTCGCGGCGCGCTCGCGCAACGTCGCGATCACCTTGTCGGCCGCCTGCGTCACCACCATCGAGGAGGCAAACAGCACGCGGCTGCCGCCGGTGAGATTGGAGAAGCCGACCGTCTGGGTGTCGCCGATGATGACGGAGACGCGCCTGTAGTCGATGCCGAGCAGTTCGGCGCAGATGTTGGCGATGCCGGCGCGCGAGCCGCCGATATCGGGATGCCCCGTGGTGACGACGACGTTGCCGTCCTCGGTGATGTTGACCTGCGCGGAGGATTCGCCGCCGGCGTTGAACCAGAAGCCGGAGGCAACGCCCCTGCCCTGATATTTGCCGAGCGGCGCGGCGTAGTGTGGGTGGTTCTTCGCCGCTTCCAGCGTCTCGATATAGCCGATGCGCGGGAACACCGGGCCGTGCGCCGCCTTGGTGCCTTCCTTGGCCGCGTTCTTCAGCCGCAGCGCCAGCGGATCCATCTTCAGCGCCTCTGCGAGCTCGTCGAGCACGCATTCCACCGCATAGGCGCCGATCGGCGCGCCGGGCGCACGATAGGCCGCGACCTTGGAACGGTTGGAGCAGACGTCGAAACCTTCCGACAGCACATGCGGAATGTCGTAGGGCGCGAAGCTGCACCCGACCGCGCCGCGGATCGGCGAGCCTGGGAAGGCGCCGGCCTGCAGATAGAAGCTGCCATGGGCGGCGACGATGGTGCCGTCTTTCTTCGCGCCGATCTTCACCGTGCTCTTCGAGCCCGATGTCGGACCGGTTGCGCGCATCACCTCCTCGCGCGTCATTACCATCTTGACCGGCCGGCCGGACTTCTTGGCGAGCAAGGTCGCGAGCGGCTCGAGATAGACGATGGTCTTGCCGCCGAAGCCGCCGCCGATCTCGGCGGGGATGGCGCGGATGTCGCTCTGCGGGATGCCGGTCAGCATCGAGGTCATCGCGCGTACCATGAACTGGCCCTGGCTCGACGACCAGATCGTGGTCTTGCCGTCGGCGGCAACCGAGATCAGGCAGGCATGCGGCTCGATATAGCCTTGGTGCACCGGACGCGTCGTGAAGGAGCGTTCGATCACGACATCCGCATCCTTGAAGCCCTGCGCGATGTCACCCTTCTTGGATTCGATCCGGCCCATGATGTTCGAGGGCTTGCCGTCGAATTTGTTGAACTCGTGCAGGATCGGCGCGTCGGGCTTGAGTGCGTCGTCGATCTCGATCGCCCAAGGCAGCACCTCGTAGTCGACCTCGATCAGCTTGCAGGCTTCCGCCGCGATCGCCTCCGTGGTCGCGGCGACGGCGGCGACGGGATGGCCGGGAAACAGCGCCTTGTCGCGCGCCATCACGTTGCGGCACATCCAGCGCATGTCCTGGATGCCGAGCATCACGGCGCCTTTCTCGATTCTGAAGTCGACGATGTCGCGCGAGGTCACCACCGCCTTGACGCCGGGCAGCGCCTCGGCCTTCTTGGTGTTGATCGACTTGATGCGGGCATGCGGATGCGGGCTGCGCAGTACCTTGCCCCAGATCATGCCGGGCATGGTGGTGTCTGCGGCGAACGCCGCACGGCCGGTGACCTTGTCGACGCCATCGGGCCTGATGGTACGCTGGCCGATCCATTTGTTGTTGACGACGTTCATCGAGCAGTCTCCCGCATTTCGGCAGCGGTCTCCATCACCGCGCGGACGATCTTGTCGTAACCGGTACACCGGCAGAGATTGCCGGCGAGCCAGAAGCGGACTTCCTCTTCGGTCGGATTGGAATTTCTGGCGAGCAGCGCCTCGGAGGCGACCAGCATGCCCGAGGTGCAGATGCCGCACTGGAGCGCGGCGTGCTCGAGGAATTTCTGCTGCAGGGGATGCAACTCGCCGCCCTTGGCCATGCCCTCGATGGTCCGGATCTCATGGCCCTCGGCCTCGGCCGCGAGCATCAGGCAGGAGCAGACCAGCCGGCCGTCGAGCGTGATCGAGCAGGCGCCGCAATCGCCGGTGGCGCAGCCTTCCTTGGAGCCGGTGAGCCCCAATTGCCCGCGCAGCGCATCGAGCATGGTCTCATACGGCTCGCACAGGAATTCGACCGGCTCGCCGTTGACGGAGGTGGTGACGTGCAGTTTCGCCATGGTGCTAGTGTCCTCCCGCGCGCTGGGCGGCGATCGCGGCGGTGCGCTTGAGCAGCACGCCGGCAGTCTTGATCCGGTAAGCGATGGTGCCGCGCTTGTCGTCGATCGGACGACAGGCGGCGCGGCACGCGGCGGCGGCGGCCTCGAGCGCGGCGTCGTCGAGCTTCGAGCCAACCAGCGCTTGCGCGGCCGGCGCCACCAGCAGCGCGGTCGGCGCCACCGCGCCGAGGCCGACACGGGCCACGGTGCAGACGCCGTCCTTGAGGGTCAGGCTGACGCCGATGCCGACCACCGCGATATCCATCTCGGTGCGCGGAATCATCCGCAAGTAAGCATCGCCCGAGCCTTTGGGCCGCGGCGGGAGCGCAAAACTGACGAGGATCTCGCCCGGCTTGAGGTTGGTGCGGCCGGGTCCGGCCGGCACATCCTCGACCTTGAGCTCGCGGCGGCCGTTCGGGCCCTGCACGGTGACGACGGCGCCCGCCGCGATCATCGCCGGCACGCTGTCGCCGGCCGGCGAGCCGTTGCAGAGGTTGCCGCCGGCGGAGGCGCGGCCCTGCACCTGCTTGGAGCCGATCAGGTTCACCGCTTCGAGCACGCCCGGCCACACCTTGCCGAAGCGCCCATGCTCGGCGAGCTCCATCCCGGAGACGGCAGCGCCGACGCGGAAACCGCCGTCGGCGGTTTCGGTGATCTCGGTCATCTCGCCGATCTTCTTGATGTCGACGATCAGTCCCGGCCGCACCAGGCCGGAGCGCATTTGCACCAATAAATCAGTGCCGCCTGCCATGATGCGGGCAGCACTTCCGGCGGCAGCGAATGCGCCAATCGCTTCATCAAGCGTGCGCGGTGCTACGTAACGGATATCGGTCATGACGGTTCTTCTGGTCTCCCTCGACTGCTTGTTCCCTCAGGATGTGCGGGATATGGCCTTATTGCTGGCCGGCAGAGCACAAGCCTACACGGCGGATCGCCGTCCGAACAGCCCGCGAGGTGCGGCAGGAAGCGCAGGCTCCTATGCAGGATGCGCGCTTGCGCAGTGCCGGACGCGGCGCGCGCCGCGGCTGCGGTCATCGAACATTCACGTCGCCGGTCCATGCGAAGGTCGCCGCCGATATTCCGAGATTGGCGGCACGGCGCTTGCTTGCATTCAGTAACGGATTGGTGAAGCATGCGGCTCGCTGCGGCCTACGGCCGGCGCAACGACAAAATCGGGGGACGGCGAATGGTCGATGTTTCGCGCAGAATGCTCCTCAAGCTCGCGGCCAGCGTGCCGCCGGCGATCGCGGCCCCGGCTTTCCTGTCATCGCGCGCCATCGCCGCAGGCAAAGGCAAGACCATCTCGGCGGTGATGCATTCGGACCTGCGCATCATCGATCCCGGTTTCACCACCGCCTACATCACCCGCGACCATGGCTACATGGTCTACGATACGCTGCTCGGCATCGATTCAAGCTTCAAGGTCCGGCCGCAGATGGCGGACTGGACGATCTCGGACGACAAGCTGACCTACACTTTCACGCTGCGCGACGGCCTGAAATGGCATGACGGCACGCCGGTCACGGCCGAGGACTGCATCGCCTCGCTGAAGCGCTGGACCGTCGTCGACGGCATGGCGCAGAAGCTCGCCGAATTCACCGCTTCGCTCGAAGCGAGCGGACCGAAGACGATCGTGCTCAAGCTCAAGGAGCCGTACGGCCTGGTGCTGGAGTCGCTGGCAAAGCCCTCCTCCTACGTCGCCTTCATGATGCCGAAGCGGCTCGCCGAGACGCCGGCCGGCAAGCAGATTGCAGAGCAGATCGGCAGCGGGCCGTTCAAGTTCGTCGCCGCGGAATTCCAGCCCGGCGTGAAGGCGGTCTATGAGCGCAATGCCGACTACGTGCCGCGCAAGGAAAAGCCGGATTGGCTGGCCGGCGGCAAGGTCGCGAAGGTCGATCGCGTCGAATGGATCACGATGCCCGACGCGCAGACCGCGATCAACGCGCTGCAATCCGGCGACATCGATTTTCTGGAACAACCCTCGATCGACCTGGTGCCGGTGCTCGAAGCCAATTCCGATCTCACCGTCGGCGTGCTGAATAAGTTTGGTTTCCAGATCGAGGGCCGGATGAACTTCCTGCACCCGCCGTTCGACAATCCCAAGATCCGCCGCGCGGCATTCCTGGCGATGAATCAGAAGGACGTGCTCGACGCCACCGTCGGCAACGCCAAATATTACGAGATCTGCGGCTCGTATTTCGCCTGCAACACGCCGCTCGCCAGCGACACCGGCGCGGAGACCCTGATCAAGGGCAACGGCATGGCCGAGGCCAAGAAGGCGCTGGCCGCCTCGGGCTATGACGGCACGCCGGTCGTGATCATGATCCCCGGCGACGTCCAGACGCTGAAGGGACCGCCGACAGTCGCCGCACAGCTGTTGCGCGCGGCCGGTTTCAACGTCGACGCGCAGGTGACGGACTGGCAGACCGTGGTGAGCCGCCGCGCCAGCCAGAAGCCGCCCAAGGAAGGCGGCTGGAACCTGTTTTTCACTTTCACCGGCGCGACCGAAGTGATGAATCCGATCGTCAACAACCAGATCGCCGCCAACGGCAAGCGGGCCTGGTTCGGCTGGCCCGAGGACGCCAAGCTCGAACAGATGCGCGACGCCTACGCGCGCGCCACCTCGCCTGAGGACCAGAAGAAGCTCGCGGTGGAGATCCAGAAGCAAGCCTACGAGCAGGTGATCTATGTCCCGCTCGGCCAGTTCCGCCTGCCGAGCGCCTGGCGCAAATCGCTCACAGGGGTGCTGGAAGGCCCGGCACCGCCGGTGTTCTGGAACGTCGACAAGACGGAATGAGCCGCTGCGGCGACCAGGCAAGTTGATCGGCTTTCTCCACAACGCAGCTCGCGGAGGAAGCCCTACCCCGGGCCGTCCCGCTGCGCGCTGCCAAAAAACTCGAAAACAACCCCATGCAAAGTAGCCGACGGTCGCAACTTGACACGTCGGGCAACTCACCTGTAGACTTCTAATATTCCGAATTTATGCAAATGCCCTCCCCCGCAAGCGGGAGAGGGAGCGCACTTTCCGGTATTCGACTTAGCCCGAGTCGCCACCTCACTGGCCGTTGGTCCGGCGCGCGGCTTTCGGTGCCTCGTCCCTCAGCTTCTCTAATGCGCCGGGCATCATCTGCCCGAACATCGAGCTCAGCATCGCCGTCGGGATCAGGCCGGCGCTGTTGCCCTCCTGCCCCTGGCCGCCCGACATCAGGAATTGCGGCACCAGCGGCTGATTGATCCGCGTCAGCGCATCGGCGAACTTTGCGAAGTTCTGCTCGGCAAGCCGGTATTCCGGCCCGCCATAGGCATCGACCGACAGCTTGGTCGCCTGCGCATTGGCGGTACCGACCGCCAGCACCCGGTCGGCCTCGCCCTGGCCTTCCAGCCGCGACTGCTCGCCGACAGCGGCCGCCGTGACCTTGCGGGTCTCGGCATCCTTCTGCGCGCGGGCGAGCGCCGCCGCGCCCTCGTTCTCATTGACCCTGACCTGGATCAGCGATTGCGTCAGCGCGGTCTGCGCCGCGGCCGTCGCCTTGGCTTCGTTCAGTGCGCGCTCCTGCACCGCGGCCTTCTCCTGCTCCTGATAGGTCTCGACCTGCTCGCGCGCGATCTGGCGCGAGCGGAGCTGGATCAGGATGTTCTCGATGGTGTGGTCACCTACGGCCGCGCGCGGCGTGCCGATCAACACCTCCTGAAGGTCGAGCGAATAGCTCTCGAACCTCGCCTTCATGTCGTGGGCCGCTTCCTCCTGGATTGCGGCGCGGTTCTGCAGCAGCTCGATCAGCGTCATCTTCTGCGCGATATTCTTGAAGAACGCGCTGACCATCGGGTCGAGCGTCTGCTCGACCAGCTTTTTCACGTCGCCGAAGCGCTGAATGATCATCGGCGCCTTCTTGTAGTCGATATGCATCACCACCGAGAGCGGCAGCGTCGGCTCGAACGCGTCCTTGGTGATCAGCGAGATTTCCGACAGGTTCTCGTCGAGCTTCATCGCGCCGACCTCGCCGCGCATCCATTTCAGGATGAAGTTGACGGTCGGGATCACCTCGATCTTGCCGGCATAAGTGTTGAACGCGTATTTGCCGGGCAACAGCGGGTCCTTCCAGACGCCGCGGCTGCCGTTCAGCACCAGCTCGCCATGGCGATACTGCTCGCCCGAGACGTCGTCGGTGCGCGGACCGGTGTAGAAGATCACGACGCCGACATTGCCGACCGGGATCACCGTCTTCGGCACCGCCTCGACGGTCGCGAACAGGCGGTTGATGTACCAGGTGCCCTCGACGATGACCTGGAGCTGACGGCCGCGATAGCCGCCGGCGCTCAGGAATTTCTCGGGCTCCTGGAAATTGTTGTGAAAGGTCGCCGCGTCGCGCAGTTCGATGCCGACTTCGGGCGCGATGATCTCGCCGGGAGGCAGCGACGGGCCGTCATGCACGGTGACGATGCCGACCAGATCGTGATCGGCCGCCAGCACCACCGGCGCAAAGCCCCAGCGCTCGGTGATGGTGAGCTGCATGCTCTCGAGCACGCCGCGTTCCCGCTCGCTCAGCGCATGACCGTAGACGCGCTCGTCGGTGATGACGGCGAACTGCGTGGTGTTGATCGCATAGGTGCCTTCGCGCAGGATCTTGCGCTGCGGGCCCTTCTGGCCGCCGCCGAGCAGGAAGCGGCGCGCGTCCTGGAAATCCGACTTGTCTTCGGTGTCGTTGGCGCCGAGCACCTGCGACGGCTCCAGCGCCGCACCGTCGCGCGCGAACACATAGGCGATCTTGCCCTGGCCGACGGTCACGAGGTCCGAGCGGTGGATCCGGTACATGAAGGGAAACATCACGTGCAGGCCACCGCGCAGCACCTCGGGCTCGTAGCCGGCCTCGCCGTTCAGCGCGATGAAGCCGTCGTCGATCGAGCCCTTGATCGCCCACAGCTTCTCGACGATGCCGACCTGATTGTTCGGAATGTAGCGAAATACGTTCGATATACGCAGCAGGATCACACATGCGACCGCAGCAGCGATCCAAATGGCAGGCTGGGTTAAACCTGAACCATTAAGAAAACCGAGGAAGTCCATAGTCCATCTCCACAATTCGCAACTGGGCGGTTTGGGAACCAAACCTCATCCAAGAATTGCGGTGCGGAGATGTGGTGCGCGACCTGGGGCGCAAGGCGTGAACATTATTCGTACGGCCGATCTTTTTTTGATGACCGTCTGAACCGCCAGGCGAGTCGCGCGACATTGATCGGTGCGAATAATTGCTGCGGTTGCTTATCATTCGCGGCCAACATGCGAGATAGCTCTAGCGCGAGCCATGTTGGGCGCGATCGCAAGGATCAGTCGCGTTCGAAAACCTTGGCACCAGGGTAGACCCGTCGGGCATACGCGACGACCCGCGCTCGCTCCTGCGTCTCCAGGAACGGAGTTTGGATCTTGCACGATCCGACGATGAGGTGCCACAGGCCATTGAGCTTCTGAATGTTGATGATCATTTTGGCTGCTCCTCGAAGAACCCGCGTGCAGTTGCTTCGTCTAGCGTATCCTTTCTGCCCGGTTCTTGCCGTGAGCGCTATTCCGGTCGACTACGTTCGGGGAAAGTACGTAAGGTGGACGCACCCGCACCAGCTCATGCGTGGCGACAACTCGATGCAATTGACGGGAAGCAAAAACCCGGCGGCCTCTAACAGGCCGCCGGGTGCGCTCAAGTAATGTCTTGGGGATGAAATGTGTCTGTCTTCTGCCCGGTTTTGGCCGGGCGCGCTATCCGGGCGACTACGTCCGGGGAAAGTACGTGGGTTGACGAAGGCGCGGCACAGCAACTGATCGTCTGGATCACGTCGCGAGGACGAAGCCGATACGGGTTTGCGAGCACGCGCCCCCATCTCGGGTACCACCAGCGGCCGCCGATCACGACACCCGCGGATGCGATCTTGCGATCGCCCGTCAGGTGCTCGCCGACCGCGTCGACATAGCCGGACCGCCCTTCCCCGACCGACAACGGCATGAACCGCAAAACGAGTCGCGCGACATCGATCGGCGCGAAAAAACTTGCCGCGATTGCGCATCATTCGCGGCACCCCGGCCCTGCCATTAGGGCGTGGATTCACCGAGGTCCGCTCCTGACGGCGACGCAGTAATTGCTCTGCTCGATCGTCGTCGGCTGCTTTTGACCCAATCGAGGTATCGTTTCGCGCCCTCCTTGCTCGTTCTCAGGAAAAGTTGACCCAGATCAACATGGCTCGCACGAGAGCGCGTTACTTGCGAGCCGGTTCGGGAGGCGCTTACCTGAAGGAGGAGCAAATGAAGCCACTTTCTGAACAACTCGCCGAATTGTCGGTGCGCGCAAAGAATGCCGAAACTGCCTTTGCTGCCGCACAAAAGGAAGCGCGTGACAAGATCGAAGCGCGGAAGGCAGAGGCGCTTTCGGCTGCAAAGATGGCCGTCGAAAAGGTGAGCCAGCAAATCAAGTCGGTCGGCGATTCTGCCGACAGAGACAGGCAGGCGCTGCAAGCAAAAATCACCGCGGACGTGAACACCTTGAAGGCGTACGCGCTCAAAGCAAAGCATGATATCAAGGCCAACCTTGCCGAGGAGCGCGCAACGCTTCTGGAAGAAGACGCCGGTTTCGCGATCGATTACGCCATAGCGTCGGTTGAACAGGCACAACTCGCCGTCCTGGACGCGATCGACGCCCGGCGCGCCGCCGAGCAGGCCAGGCGCAGTTAGCATCGAAAACACTGCAAACCGAGGCCGCCTCGCTCGCGGCCTCTTTACGTTTTGGGCCAAGCTGCGACGTCCCTATTGGCCCGAAGCCGAAGGTCCACCCGTCCGTCAGCCCGTCAGATCATTTGGGCAGAGCAGACGCCGCCGGTTTGGCCGCCACGGACGGCTTTTGACCCACAACCGACATGTCAGCCGAGTTCACCATGGCTGAATGGAGTCTCCTGGAAGTGAGCTGCGGCTGGACGGTCATCTCGTGAGGTGCCATTCTCCCTTCTTTGCAAGAGGGAACATTGACTATGCTGCGTATTGCCGCGCTGATTTTGCTCATTTCCGCCACTACCGCTCATGCTCAAATCGTCCGCAAAGAACTGAAGCGGGCTGACGTGGCTGGGACTAACATGGAAGCCATCGAGGTCTATCTTGAAGTCCCGCCGGGTGAAAGTCTCCCGCTTCATACACACTACGGCGAGGAGATCGTGTACGTCATTCAGGGCGCGACCCTGATCCTGCCAGATGGCTCGCAGCGCGAACTACCCACAGGCGCCGGAGTTATCAACCAGCGCGGCGTGCCGCACGCGGGATTCAAGATCGGTGGTGATAAGACGCTGAAGCTGATCAACGTCTTCGTGGTCGATAAGGGCAAGCCCTTAACCGAAATCGTTCAGTAAGAAAACGCCGGTGGGTTTGGGCAAGATGCCAAAGGCCGCCTCAGTTGGCGACGTATTCCTGTGGTGGCCCGTTGCTGACCTCCGGTGCCATCGTCAAGACGTCCGGGTCCGAGAGTACAGCAGACGCCCGGTCCCGAGGCCCTGATGTCGCAGTTTGACCCAAAGCAGACTGAGCGAAAGGCACGAGCAGACCGAATGAGTCGCGTTTCATGGAAGCGTTCGAGCGACCCGAAAACCGATGTAGTTAGCGCGTCTGTCGGGCTTTGCCCTGCTACGTTGGGCAGACCGTAAGACCCAAGGCTCATTGGTCCAGTTGCCGCCTCTCATCACACGCAGATCGCAGTTAGCGATCGTAAACGGACTGCCGTCTTGCGGGGCATTGACGTAGTTTTCGCGCCAGCAATCCGCAATCCATTCCGATGTGTCGCCAAGCACGTCTGATATTCCGAATGCATTGGCTTGAAAGCTGCCCGTTGGAGCTGGCTGCCGCTTATCCCACGGGCTACCGCATCCATCACAATCAGCGTTTCCCGAGCCTATGGGATCACCCCACCATCGCGCCGTACGGGTTCCTGCTCGAGCCGCGTATTCCCATTCGGCCTCACTCGGGAGCCGATATAACTCGCCGCTGCCTGAGCCAGCCCGATCATGTACCTTGCCATTTAACCAGTCGATATAGGCATGCGCGTCTTGCCAGCTGACACACACCACCGGATCTCGATCCGTTTGCAGAAAGCCGGGGTCCCGCCATCCAGCCTCCGGCCTCACCGGATAAGTGTGGTCTATCCAGAACGTACAGCCGCCTTCGGCTGAATAACCTGTTTCACGCACGAAAGCTGCGAACTCGCCTCGTGTCACGCGATACTTTCCAAGCGCGAAGGTGTGTCTGATGCTGACCGAATGCTGGGGATGTTCGTACGCTATGCTTCTCTCGGCATATTTGCGTGCACTGCTAGGCAAGGCGGCTCCGGCGTCACGCGCCGCTTCTTCGTCGGAGGATCCCATAAGGAAACTCCCAGCCGGAATCACCATCATTTCGGGGCAGTCGGAGCAATCACGAAAGGTTTGGCCAGGCAGTGCCGTGGCCCCTGGTGGTTCGGCGACGGCCATCCCTGCAAAGGCAATTGAGGTAAGAACGGCAAACCCCGCCAGACATGCAAGCTTTCCGGCGATATCGAAGGAGCGATACGCGGTCGTCAGCCACTTCATCAATAGTCTCTCGCTACCACTAAGCTGATACAGGCCGCTTCAGTCTACGGGGCGTCTGCATATCAGACTAGGTCCCTGAAGTCGCCAGTTGGCCCATCGCGGCAGTTTACGCGGCGCAGGGACATGTCCGAAGTTGGGGACAGACCGGAAGTCACCGGCTTCGGGTCAAACCTGCGCTTTTGACCCATAGCGGATTAGGGACGCGTCGCTGTGCTAGGCTATGTTGTTTCGGTCCGACATTCTTGAGATGAGGTTATGCGAAGGCGCGATTTTATCACTCTTGCGAGCGGCGCAGCGGTAGCTCGGAGCAATGACCGATGAGAAGTTCCGTAAAGCCCGATACCGGCGCCGGGAAAGGACTCTCGCGACGCTCTGTCCTGGCCGGAGTTGCGGCAACCTGCGTTGCGGCGTCGGCGAAACGGAGTTGGGCTGCCGAAATCAATGGTGGTCCGTCGTTTTCCGCTGATGGCCCGGACGTCGCAGTCGATGGCAAAATCGATCAACGGCATGCTGATAGGGATCGCGACAGCGGAAGGCGCGATCAAGTCGATCGACGATGCTGCCGAGACCTATGTTCCCGGCTTGAAAGGCACGGAATACGGTGCAACCCCGATCCGCGCGCTGCTGCACATGTCATCTGGCGTGAAGTTCGGTGAAGAGAACGAAGAAGCGAAAGGCGAAGGAGGCGACCTCGATCGCCTGTGGGGCGACATGGTGCGCAAGCACTGGTTTTCCCAAAAAGGCACGGTCGCCAGCATCGCGCAATTCAACCAACGGGTCGCGCCGCCGGGGACGCGATTCCATTACGCCAGCATCGAGGCGGATGTGCTTGGTCTCGTGCTGCGTTACGCCACTGGTCAATCAACGTGCGGCTATCTCCAAGAAAAAGTCTGGCAGCCGATCGGCACGGAAGCCGATGCCAAATGGATGATTGATGCGGAAGGCGGAGAGGTAGCGCACGGGTTCTTCAATGCGGTACTGCGCGACTATGCCCGGCTCGCCCGTCTGCTGGCCCACGATGGAGCGTGGGAGGGCAAACAGATCATACCTGCACAGTGGATGATTGATGCGACCACGGTGCGCGCCTCCGAGACGTATCTGGCAAAGGTCGAGGGAGTGTTCGGGTACGGATATCAGGTCTACCTGTTTCCCGGCAGCAGACGGCAATTCGCGCTCCTGGGGTACCTCGGGCAGCGCATCCTCGTTGATCCGCCCTCGAAACTGGTTATGGTGCAGACCGCCGTCGATGAGAAGTCCCCCGAAATCTGGCGTCTGTGGTCGGCCGCGGTCGCGCAGTTCGGGTGACGCCACCTTCCTTCTCCCGACGAGTGAAAGAGAGGTCACTCCGCCCTCGACTGTCGGAAGATGAGCCGAATGAGCTGCGAGGTCCGCTGCTGGCCCGAGCTGTCGAGGGAGTGTTCGGGTACGGATATCAGGTCTACCTGTTTCCCGGCAGCAGACGGCAATTCGCGCTCCTGGGGTACCTCGGGCAGCGCATCCTCGTTGATCCGCCCTCGAAACTGGTTATGGTGCAGACCGCCGTCGATGAGAAGTCCCCCGAAATCTGGCGTCTGTGGTCGGCCGCGGTCGCGCAGTTCGGGTGACGCCACCTTCCTTCTCCCGACGAGTGAAAGAGAGGTCACTCCGCCCTCGACTGTCGGAAGATGAGCCGAATGAGCTGCGAGGTCCGCTGCTGGCCCTTAGCTGACGCGTCAGTCGGAACGCCGGACGTCCGGTTTTGACCCAAAGCAGACTTCGAACGGTCTTAGTGTTCGCGTTCCCAGGTGAGCATTCCGACAACTTTCTTGCCGGGATAGACGGCGCTGACCTGTTCAGCTGTTCTAAGGCTCAGCTTGTCGCCTTCCAGCTTAAAGAAGCGCACTTGGTCTTGCCCGGTGAGAAGCTCATTCCAAGAAATGTCGACCTTGGTCGTAAACTTGTCGCCATCGATTGTGAAGGGACCGGTGTAGGCTAGGAGCGATTTGAGCAGCGCTGCCGACTCTGCATCGTTCGCTGCCGGTTTGCGATTTCCCGCGACAATGATGAACGCGACGTACCCATCCGGCGTAAAAACTGCCCGGCCTTTCGGATCGTGGCCCATAGGTTCCGTGAGCTCGCCACCGATAATCTGAATGGTCCACGCCGTCAGTTTCCAGCTCCCCGTGAGTTGCTTCGCTGTGTCGTCCGCGCGAACCAGCGCAGGCTGCAGATAGCAATACACGGCAAGAACCAAGGCAAGGAGACGCACCATGTTGTCCTCTCGAAAGTAAATCGCACGAGCTTCGGCAGGTTAAACGAGACCAACAAAATTCGCGACAGCCTTCTGACGAGCGGTCGCCATCCCGGCTCGACTGGCGAGGCTTATTGTAGGCCTATAGTGGACATAAGAAATGGCGCGGCCGATGTCCCCTGATGGCCCATCGCGTCAGTCGGCGTAGTGCAGCGACATGTCCGAAGTTGAGTGTAGACCTGAAGTAGCCGGCCGACTGCAAAGACGACGCTTCTGCCCCGAACGGAAAGCAGAGCTCGATCGCTGGCGAAAATCACCGAACGCAACGGCACGCACGTGCCGGATTGCTCGCGTCCGCGCGTTGCGGTCGGGCAACACCTTCTGAAAAAGCGTAGCGTTAACGATGTCCGCCCATTGCGCGTTTCCATTTTGATCCGAATGATCGATGCCGTCGCGTGCTGGGCGGTGCAACGGGGCTCGGATCGGGCCTTTGGAGGCTACGGGATGATGAACCCGCGGCGAATTGCGACTCCGGAATTGTGCGGGACCGTCGTTCTCGCAGGTTGGCTTGTTGCCTGGCTTGCTGGCTCTGCCGGCATCGGGAACAGCGGCGCAGTGTCCATTGAAGGGCTCGTTCCCTCTCTCGCCGCCAACGCCGAACCTGCTGATGCGCGTCAGACCACTGCAGTCGACAGCGCCGCCAAAGTGACTGCGGAAGCCGCGATGCCTGTGGAACCCGTAACGGGGCCGGCGTCCGACATGGCAGCCGCCCCGCTAGCAGACCTCATGGACAACGCCGTCGCTAACGCCGATGCGGCGATGGCGGTTGAACCGGCGCCGGCGACGCCCGTTGATGCGACGGCGAGCCCGAGCGAGCCGAAGTCGATCGTGGTGGCTGCATTGCCGGAGTCGTCGCAGACGCTGCCGGCCGAAACATCGCCGGCGCAGGCGGCGACGGCGAGCACGCCTCCAGTGTCCGGTAACACCGAGGAGGCCGCGAGACCCCTGGATATTTCCGAGGAATGCCTCGTCGTCGATGTGTGCATCGACCGGTACCTTTGGGCGCTCTATCAGCGGACGCCGAAGGAAGACACCATCAGCGTACAGGAGCAGCGGAAAGTGACAGTCAAGCGGAAGCGCAAGACGGTGACTGTCACCAGGACGTTCACCCGGCGCGTCGACAACGATTTCACGTGGAAGGATCCGAAGGCGGCGGAAAGGATGGGCATGCCGATGATCGACTACGTGATTGGCGGGGTGGATCGGAGTTTCAAGCTCAAGCTGTTTCACGCGCTTTACGCGGCGGAGCAGGCCGGCCTGGCGCCCGGCATCACCAGCGCGTTCCGCGATGACTATCGTCAATCGATTGCGAGCGGCCTGAAGGCGGCATCCGACAAATCATACCATGGAGGCAGCTTCCGCGGCGGCTATGGCCACGGGCTTGCCGCCGATATCGTGAGCGTCAAAGGCGCGACGCGGGCGGAGCGTTGGGTCTCCACCGATGCGCTTTGGAAATGGATCGATGCGCGTGGGCCGGAATTCGGCATCGGGCGACCGTATCTCGATCGAGATCCACCGCATGTCGCGCCGATCGACGGCAAGGAATACGCCGCTCACCGCGGCGGGACGAAGGCTCAGCACGCGGAAGCAGATACCAAGAAGCGCAACGGGGGCGCCGTGCGGGTCGTGGCGAAACGATCAAAAACCGCAAAAGCGTCGAAGGGGAGAACGATCTGATCGGGTTCGGCTGCGCCTTCCAGCACGACGCGGGCAACAATGCCTAGCAATCCCATCATCGTGCAGAAATACGGCGGCGCCTGTCTCGAAACACCGGCAAAAATCCGCGCGGCGGCGAGCAGCGTCGCCGACCTGCATGGCCGTGGTCATCGGGTCGTGGCGATCGTTTCAGCGATGGGCAAGACCACCGATGAACTCGTCAGGATGGCCTATCAGGTCAGCCCGCATCCCAATCGCCGCGAACTCGATATGTTGTTGACCACCGGCGAGCGCATCAGCATGTCGTTGATGAGCATGGCGCTGTCTGATCTCGGCGTGCCGGCGATCAGCTTTACCGGCAGCCAGGCCGGTGTCATGACCGACGGGTCCCACTCCTCCGCACGCATTCTGGATGTGCGGCCCATTCGCGTGCGCGAAGAACTCGATCGCGGACGCATCGTGGTTCTGGCAGGCTTTCAGGGCGTGAACCCGCTGACCAAGGAAATCACGACGCTTGGCCGGGGTGGCAGCGACACCACCGCGGTCGCCATGGCTGCGGCGCTCAAGGCGGAGTGTTGCGAGATCATCAAGGAGGTCGACGGAGTTTGCTCGGCTGACCCGCGCATCGTCGTGGACGCAAAGCCGTTGCGTCAGCTCGATTTCGCATCCCTGGCCGAAATGTGCTTCTGGGGCGCCAAGGTCCTGCACTTTCGCAGCGTGGAGCTGGCCCACAGCCAGAACGTGCCTCTGGTCTTGAGAAAGTGGGGCGGCGCTCGACACAGCACGCAAGTGATGAAGGAGGTCGCGGACATGGAGAACGGAAAGGTCCTGGCGGTCAACTCGATGGCTCGCATTGAGCACGTGGAAATCGATTCGGCGGACCTCAATCAAGGTTTTGAGAAGTTCGCGCAGCACCTCAAGCAAAATGGCCTGCCTTGGCCGCAACTGCTCGCCTCGGCATTCAGCGCCGAAAAAACTCGCATCATGATGACTTGCGATTCGGAGACACTCGACGCGTTGCTGCGCACGCTGAATGGGAGCAAAGATCTGCGCAAACAGCGCGAGGCCCTGAGTTCGGTGAGCCTCACCTGCTTCGGCGGGATTTCCTCGGACTTGCCGTACGAGGCGATTCAGATTCTGCAACGCCACGGAATCATCGCCGACAAGTATGTCCTGTCATCGCATTCGGTCAGCTTCTTCGTTCCGGTGGAGAGCCGCGAGGCCGCGGTCATGGCTTTGCATTCGCTGATCTAGTTGAAATGTGGCAAGAGAGCGGACGAGGATTTTGTAGGTACGCGCGCTATCTCGGATGCCACCAGCGTCCGCCGATCACGACGCCTTCGGACGTGATCTTGCAATCGCCGGTCAGGTGCTCGCCGACCACGTCGACATAGTCGAACTGCCCTTCCCTGACCGTGAGCAGCGTGGCGTCGCCGGCGCTGCCCGGCTTGAGGCTACCGAGCTCAGGCCGCCGCAACGCCATCGCAGCATTGACGGTCGAGGCGGCGATCACGTCGGGCAGCGACATTCCCATGCAGAGGAACTTCGACATCGTCGTCACCTGGTCGAACGCCGGGCCGTCGATGCAGAGCTGATGGATGTCGGAGGAGATGGTGTCGGGATAGAAGCCGTTGGCGAGCATCGCGCGCGCGGTCTTGAAGGCGAACGAGCCCTTGCCATGGCCGATATCGAACAGCACGCCGCGCTCGCGTGCCTCCAGCACCGCCTTCTTCACCGTGCCCTGCGCGGTCGCGGGCGTGTTGGGGAACGGCCGGAACGCGTGCGTCAACACATCGCCCGGGCGCAGGCGCGCGAGCACCTCCTCATAGCTCGGCGGCGGATGGTCGATATGCGCCATCAAGGGCATGCCGACCTCTTCGGCAACCTCGAGCGCGATCTCGAGCGGCACCAGCCCCGAGGTGCCGGAGGCATGCAGGCCGACCCGCACCTTGATGCCGACGATGAGGTCGCGGTTCACGTCCGCCACGCGCGCGGCATCGACCGGATTCATCAGCCGCAATTCCTCGCTCTCGCCGACCATCACGCGATCGGAGAAGCCGAAGATGCCGGCATGCGAGACATGCAGATAGGCGAGGATGCGGACCTGGCTCGGCTCGATCACGTGCTTGCGGAAACCGGCAAAATTGCCGGGGCCGGCGCTGCCGGTGTCGACCGACGTGGTGACGCCGGAGGTGCGGCAGAACTCCTCTGCGTCGATACCGAGCGAGGTGCCACCCCAATAGACATGGGTGTGCAGGTCGATGATCCCCGGTGAGACGATCAGCCCGGAGACGTCGCGGACCTCGGTTGCGGGATCGGCCTTCAGCTCCCGGCCGACCGCGGCGACCTTGCCGCCGGCAAAGGCGACATCGGTCACGGCATCGAGCTTTTGCGACGGGTCGACCACCCGTCCGCCGCGCAGAATCAATTCGAAAGGCATTGTCGTCTCCGGATTTCAGTCCGGCACGATGGTCGACTTCGCCTCCGCCTGCAAGCGGCTCAACCGACGCGGGCCTGCTGGGTCGCGGGCGCGATCACCGTCGTCGTCCGATCCGCACTCTCGTCCGCGGCTATGGCCGACGCGACGATGGCCGCAATGGCCGGATGATGCGATGCCTGCGAAGCGGCAATGGTCTCGTGAGCCCAGCGATACGAGGATTCGAAGATTTCCTGATGGCGGTCGAAATCGGTCACGTCGATGCCATCGGGCGTCGGCGGGCGCATCACGAAGTCGAGCGGCGTGGTCGGCAGCGTATCGTAGCGCTGATGCGCGACGAGGCTGCGCCACAGCACGTTGATGGCACTGGGCGCTGCCGGGAGCGCCTTCCGCCGGAACGGCGTCAGCAGCGACGCGAGCAACTCGAACCGCCCCGGCAGCGCGGCATAGTCGACGTCGAACATCTCGGTTGCCGGCTCGCCGAAATGGACCACGAGGTTGGGCCCGCTCTTCATCTGATGCATCTGCGCCAGCGGAACGTTGTCGACCAGACATCCGTCGACCAGCATCGAGCCGTCTTTGGTGTAGAACGGCGGCAGCAGGCCGGGGATGGCGCTCGATGCGCGCACCGCCTGCCAGACGAGGCCGGTCCTGATCAATTCGAGACTGTGCGTCGAAAGGTTGGTCGCGACTGCCGCGAACGGCCGCCAGCAATCCTCGATCCGGCAGGTGTGGCCGTATTGATCGGCGAGCGCCCGGTCGAAGGCCTTGTGGTCGAGCAGCGCGTAACGCGGCCAGGTCGGGCGGCGGAAGCTGCGGCTGGAGACGAAGATCTCATGCGTGCCGCGCTCGAGATGCTCGGCATCGTAGTTCTTGGCAAAGCCCGCCGCCATCGCCGAGCCGACGCTGGTGCCGACGAAGATGTCGAACATCGCGCCGCGCTCGCGAAACGCCTTGTAGACGCCGACATGCGCGGTGCCGAGGCTACCGCCGCCGCCGGCGACAAACCCGACGGCGCGACCGCACAGGAAGCGCACCAGGCTCTCGATATCGATCTGGTCCTCGAGCGCGACATGGTGATGCATGAAGCAAGGCAGCCGTGCCAGCCAGGCCGCGGTACCGCTAACCTCGTTGCGCCTGACATCATGAATACGAACCAGGCGACGCGCCGACGCCGGATGCACGGCGCAGGCGAAGCTCTCGATCTCGGCGAGATCAGGCGGCGGAGCATCGCCGCGGCATGCGAACACGACGAGGTCGGCCTGGCGAATGGCCTTGCGCGCCCATTCGGATGCTTCAGCACCACCGAAATAAGCCACCAGCGGCGCGTCGTACTCGATCCGGTTCAGCCAGTCGGCGACCTCGGAGGCGTCAAGCGCGCGGCCGGGAAACATCGCCTGAATGCGCGCGAGATCGACGATCTCGGCACCTGCGGCAGCAAGGCCTTCGCGCAAACGCCGTTCGAAGGCAGGCGGCACCGGCTCCCGTCCGCCCGCAATCAGCGCGACGGTGCGCGCCTTCGGCGACGCCCGGACAGGCAACAGCCGCGCAGTTTGAACGGCAAACCGCTGGGCAAGCGCGGCCAGCAGCGCCTCGACGATCCCCGGCGTTTCCTGGACCAACCTCGCATAGGCCGCGCGCGTCAACACCAGCACGCTGGAATCGCGGATCGCGATCACGTTGGCCGTGCGCGGGATGTTGGCGAAGAAGCCGATCTCGCCGACCAGCTCGCCGGCGCGAAGCTCCGCAATCGGCTCGGGATGATCGGTCCGGTGCACGGCGAGCGCACCGTGCAGCACCAGAAACAGTGAATCCGAGGCGCCCCCCTGCTCGACCAGGAGCTCGCCACGGACCAGATCGCGCCGGGTCATCGCGCCGAAGGCGATCAGCCGCTGCTCGGCGCTGAGGGTTCGGAACAGCGCGAAGTCCTCGGACAGGTTTCCCCACGCAAACGTTGCGCTCGGCGGCACACGGTTCGATTGCATGCGCGGATGTTAGCGCCGGGCCGCCGTCCCGGCGAGCGATATCGGGCCGGTCTCGACATCGCTGTGGCCCGTTGGGAGCACTGCAACACGGGCGCTGCCCGGGCCGCAGCGCAGGATCGAAATCGAAGCGCAGCCATTCTCGAATAAAAAAACTCTCGCTCTTTAGTTGCTGTTATGCTAATGCTCATCTCCATATTGCAGACCCATTTTTCATTCGTTTCAGCGGGCATCGTCCCATGTCATTCTTTCGGCCTGACCCTGTCGTGAACATGACGGACGGCGGCATGGCGTCGACCGTGCCCGGCGTCTTCCTCAGCCAGCTCAAGAACGCGCCGTCGGTGAAAGGCACGTTCTTTCCCGACGAGCCTCCGCCCAACTTCGCCCCTGCCAATCCCGCGCTGGTCGACCGCACTGCGGGCGCGCTGGTGTGCTCGGCGATCGGCCGCAGCGCGCTGCATGGCTTTGCCGCGACCGTGGACGCGGCGAAGAGCGAGGCACGATGGCGGACCGAACTGAACTCGACGGACGCCCTCGCCGCCGGGCGGGCCATCTACCGCGATACGATCGCGCTGAGGCTCGAAGGGCTCACCCTCAGCGAGACCCGAAACATGCGCCCGGACTACGCGAGCGCCGTTGCCAACCAGGCGACGTCGCCGGCCTTCATCAACCTCATGATGAACCGGCTGATCGCGCGCGAGGCCAATTTCGTCGAGCAGCTCGACTTCATCATGTTCAAGCTGGAGGCGCTCGACGCGGCGCCGCTGGCCCGGACCGTGGAAGCGCAGTGGAAGAGTGCCTATCCGCCGTTGCAGCTGACGTGGCAGACCCGCGCCTTCATCGGCCCCGACAATTACAGGGTCGACACCTTCATCAACGAGGTCAACACCGCGATCAGCCGGAAGCGGACCAAAACCCAAAGCTATCCCGCCGGTTGGGGCCTCGACGGGCCGTCAATGGTCACCGACATCACCACCTATTACGGTGAGGCGGTGGCCGACTTCGTCAACCAGACTGCCGCCCCGCTCGGTCTTGCAACCGGCGTCGCACCGAAAAACGTGCAATGACGCGCGGGCGACCGGTTCGCCCGCTCACTCCGCATCGCTGCGCCGTCCTGATCACTTCCCTGCCCATAGCCCGTCAGGCCAAGGAGCCACGCCCATGACCAGTCAATCGCGTGCAGCCATCGTCCGCCAGCTCATGACGCCGCGTCCGAGCATCGCCATTGCCGCGACCACGCGTCATTTCGACGTCCATGTCTGGGACCGCGCGACACGAGGCTACGCGGCCGACGCCGCCATCACGCGCCTCTCGCTCGAAGGCGGCAAGGTCACGGTCAACCGCCAGCCGATCGTCGCGCCGTATTTCTCCGGCGACACGCTGACCTGGAGCCAGAAGACCGACCTCGGCTTCTCGTCCGGCGTGATCCACTTCACCCGCGACCGCTTTGCTTTCGGCGGCCAGATCCATCTCGGCCTGCATGAATCGGTCGCGGTGGCGCACGAAGTCTGCGGCGCGGTGCCGCCCACGGTGTTCATGACCCAGGTCGCCCGCGCGCCGGCTCTGGGCGGGCCGACCGATGCGGGCGTCGCCGTCACGCTCGGCTACGAGCTCGATCCGAACGGCGGCCTGCCGATATCGATCATCCGGTTTGCCGACGAAGACGTCACGACATATTGCGGCATGACCATCAACAAGGACAATCTGCTCCAGCTCGACATTCCCTTCATGGCCCAGTTCGCCAAGCCGGGCTTCGGCATCTCCCCGCTGTGGCCGGCCAGCGGCGCGATCGCGTTCGCCAATGACGGGTTGAGCTTCTCGGGATCGCTGCACAAATACGATCCGGCGACCGGCGAGCAAACGCCGCAGGCGTTCGCATGGAGCGGCCGGGCGCATGCGGCGTCGCAGCCCGCGACGGCGACGGCGGCGGTCGCGCCGCGGCTCGTCGCGATCAGCAACCTGTCGATCGCCGAGCTCGTCACGCTGCAACCCGATCCCAAGCTGTTGCAGGAGAATGCGCAGGATCTGCTGATCCAGAACACGAAATGGGCGATGAATCCGGACTGGCTGGGCCAGTTCTTCGGCGAAACGCGGCCTCAGCTTCCGCAGTCGCGGATCGACACCATCAATCTGGACCTGCCGTTCTACCAGACGAAGTTCGCACCGGCCTATCTCGGCTGGGGCTTCTCGCACATGACCGGGCCGGGCGCGCCCAGCCATACCCTGAGCGCCGCCGAGAGCGACAAGCTCGACCTTTTCCTGACCAAGGGACTCGGCGACGACCCCGGCTATAACAGGCAGAACAACGCGCTCGTCATCGACGCCTACATCATGACCAAGCCGCGCATCCAGGACTACATCAATGACGGCGCGGAGAAATGGGCCAAGGCGTTGTTCGACCAGGTCACCACCGACCAGCAGATCAACCTGATGATGAACAGGATCATCACGACGCACGACATGACGCTCGTCAACAACACGTCGACCCTGCTGACCTGCCTGCAGCCGAGCGGCGAGCTGGCGCAGAAGTATCATACATGCTTCGTGCTGCGGCCTGCGATCGCGCTGGCGAACGACGTGATCTTCACCGACCCGGACGATATCAAGACCTGGCTCGGCGACATGATCGCGCAGTTCATCAAGATCTACATCGTGACGCCGACCAATCCGACGCAAACCCGGCTGCGGCTTCAGGCAGCGGCAGACGAGCTCCAGACCATCATGAAGGATGCCGGCAAGGCCGCGGAGCTCGGAGCCGCGGCCACCGACTTCCTGATCTCACTGCACGACCTCGGCTTCAACAACATCGCGGCCGCGGAATCCAAGCTCGCGAAATACGGCCCCAAGGTCGCCGGCCTCTTCAAGATGATCGCCTTTGGCGGCGGTCTGCTTTACGCCTTCAAAGGCTTCCTGGACTGGAACAAGCTCGATGACACCGGCAAGGCGAACACGATCGTCACCACGATCATGCTGGCCGGACAGGCGGCCGAGTCCGTACCGTCCATGATCAAATCGGTCAGTGAGGGCTTCAAGAACTTCAGCTTCCGCGAACGCGGCCAGCTGGAGCTGACCTTTTCCGACCGCAACGTGCTGACCCATGCGGAGTTCGAGATGGGGAAGGTCGACGAGGAGTTCGTCAGGAAGGGGGCGGCCGAGGTCCGTGCCGCCTTCCGCGCCGACGGCCAGATCGCCGGCAACGCCACCAAATGGGGCAAATACTTTCAGAACATCAACAAGGCGCTGAAATGGCTCGGCGTCGCGGTGTCGGCCGCGTTCGCGGTGATCAACACCATCGAGTTCAACAAGGTCCTCTCCGACCCGAACTCCTCCGTCAGGGACAAGGCGTTCTCCGGCATCGTCGCCGTCGCCGGATTATGCGAGACGGTGTGCCTGACGCTGAACCTCGCGTTCAGCGCCGCCTGCTTCGGACCGGCCGCCGCGATCTTCGCGGTGATCGGTGTGGTCTTCATGATCGTCCAGATGTTCGAACCACAACCCAAGCCGGAGTCGCCGGTCGACAAATTCATGGACGACGTGGTCAAGCCGTTCCTCGCCGCATGGACGCCGCCGCCCGCCGACAAGTCCGCTCAGGCGGCCCAGGCCGCCTGACTACAGAACCGCAGCGGCGGATCGGCTCGGCCTGATCCGCCTCACACACGGCGAGTTCCGGCCACGGCACGATGGTCGACTTCACCGGCTTCATCGCCGTCGCGCCCACGACCGCCTGCGCGACGCCGTCCTCGATGAACGGATAGATCGTCCGTGTGTCGAGCCGCGCATATGCGTTGCGCGGCTTCGGCCAATGTCCTTTCAGGATGTGCAGGTCCGTTCCGCAGACGCCGCAGGCGCCGACCTCGATCAAGGCCGCCTTTTTGCCGACTTCCGGCCATGGCACGGTCCGGATTCCGGGCTTGGCTCCAGGTCCATCATGCGTGCAGACGCGGATGATCGGGATGTCATGAATGCCTGTCATGAAGGTCCTCATGACAGACCTTGGCGTGGGATAAGGCGCTTCAACTCTTGACGGGAGTATTTTTCCGTAACGAAGCATCGCAGGAAACCATCGATTGTGAACGCAGCTGAGCGGGAAGCGAGTAGCATTTGCGGGGACGAACCATGAATTCAGGAATCGAAGGTATCGTTGGCATGTACGTCAAGCTGGGCGAGCTGGACACGCTGCAACGAATGAAGGAGCACCGGCAGAACCTGCTCGACCAATGCGTCGATACGGCGAATTTCAACTTCGACGTGACGCGATCGATCTACAGAAGCGACATCGAGGTGATCGAAGCCGGCATCGAGAGCCTCTCAGGCGACGTCACCGGCCATGTCGACGTCTTCAACGAGGAGAGGATCGCCGGCTGGGCCCTGTACGATCACCACCCCGACAAGCGGGTCGCGATCGATATCTATTTCAACGGCGATCACGTTGCCGAAGTCGTCGCCGATCAATTCCGCAAAGATCTTCTCAAGCTCAACAAGGGCGATGGCCACCACGCCTTCATGTTCGAGCCGCCGGCCGGGTCCTATCAGCCGCCATTGCAGCTCGAGATCCGCGCGGCGAAGCACAAGGTGCTGAAGGCCGTGACCGTCGAACCAGCGGCGGCGCCCGCCGAGCCGGCCATGGACGCCGAAGCCAAGTAACGCGCGCTGCCCTCGCGAGATCACGAACGACACCAGATCGGGCCCGATCGGCTGCGACTTGACGGACCTGCGCGGCGATTGACAGCAAGGGCCGCGCCGGCGATCGGCTGGGCTTGAACGCGGTGCTGGTGCGTCCCGACGGGTTTGTGGCTTGGGCCACAGACATCGAACCGGATCTGGCGCAGACTATCCAGGCCGCGGCGCGATGGTTCGGGAAACCTGACGCGGCGGGTTCCCCGCCTCGACTGTAACGCCCTGTTAACCCTATCAGCCTTACCGTCGTCGGGGCTCCGAATGGACGGTGGCCAGGTTTGTTGTGATGTCTTTTGCACAAAAGAAAACTACCGTCGTCCCCGTCGCCGAGGAGCGGCGCCGCTTCCAGCGCGTCAAGGTGCACCTGCTCGGCCGCTACATGCTGCCCGACCGGCGCGAGTTTCCCTGCCAGATTATCAATATGTCCCCGGGAGGCCTTGCGCTGCTGGCGCCCGGCATCGGCAATGTCGGCGACCGCGTGATCGCCTATCTCGACCATATCGGCCGCGTCGAGGGCCGCATCACCCGCATCATCGACAACGGCTTTGCGATGACGATTGGCGCCACCGCGCGCAAGCGCGACAAGCTCGCCGCCCAGCTCACCTGGCTCGCCAACCGGGACATCCTCAATCTGCCCGAGGATCGCCGTCACGATCGTATCGTGCCGCGCAACCCGATCGCCCTGCTCACCCAGGAAGACGGCACGCGGATGACCTGCCGCATCATCGACCTCTCTCTGTCCGGCGCCGCGATCGCCGCCGAGAACCGGCCGCCGCTGAAGTCGCTCGTGATGCTCGGCCGGGTGCAGGCCCGCGTGGTGCGAAATCTCGAGGAAGGCTTCGCGCTCGAGTTCGTCCACGAGCAGTCCGCGGAAACCCTCGAAGAGAGCGTTACCGCGAGGTAAAGCGAAAAACCGCTCAAGACTCCCGTTTTCAGCCCGCGAAGGCGGCCATCGGTGCACCGGTGGCCGCCTTCGGCGCGTTTGGCCCAGTGAAATCGGCGGTTAACGGCCGCAGCTTTTGGCGCAACAAACGGCGCTGGCGCAATGCCTGCCGCGTTAATGCATAAAATTTGAATCAATTGCAGTTGTTTCAAATTTTACGCGAATTCGATTCAAGTAAAGATCTAATTCGCCGCAGCTTTTACCAGTATTCGCGTCAAATCTACTTTGCGTACTTAGCGGCGGCGCAAAGGCTTTATGCGAAACGTGGTCCCAACAAGAAGAACGGGGGCCACGATGTTTGGGTTCAGGGGACAGGGGAAAGGTTTGGCGGTTGCCGCCATTCTGTTTGCGACGTGCGTGTCGGCCAAGGCCGGCGACGTGGTCTACGCCAGCCTCGGTGATGTTGCGCGTTCGCCGATCGGCTGGGTCGAATTCTGCGCCGACAATCCCGCCGAGTGCCGCGGCGGCAAGACGCAACCACGCGACATCGTGATGTCGCAGACCGCTTGGCGCGACCTCGTGCGGGTCAACAAGTGGGTCAACGAGACCATCAAGCCGATGACCGACATGGATCATTGGGGCGTGATCGAGAAGTGGTCTTTGCCGACCGATGGCTACGGCGACTGCGAGGACTACGTGCTCCTGAAGCGCAAGATGCTGATGGATGCCGGCTGGCCGCGCGAGGCCCTGTTGATCACGGTGGTGCGCGACAAGAAGGGCGAAGGCCACGCGGTGCTGACGGTGAAGACCGACAAGGGCGAATTCGTGCTCGACAACCAGAACGAGAGCATCGTCGCCTGGACGGAGACCGGCTACCGCTTCGTCAAGCGGCAATCGCAGAGCGATCCCAATGTGTGGGTCTCGCTCGGCGACAACCGCCCCGCAGTTTCAACCGCAAGCTCGCGCTGAGCGGCAACCAGGAATCGAGTTCGCGACCCGGTCACATCCCCACCCCTCCCCGTCCCAGACCGGTTCGCGCGCGGCCAGCCTTCCCCCAAAGGCTGGCCGCAACCTTTTCAAGGGACGTGACCTTCCTGGAAGCCAGGACTCGGGGACGAGTTGGCGCAACGGCCGTCAGTATCCCGCGCGGCGGCCGGCACTACCTGCACGATGGCGGTGAGCGCCGCGATGCCGACCGCAAAGCTGCCTCTTCCACTGGCCGTCATTGAAGCGATTGGGCGGCGAGCGCCTGCTCGGCCGTCCGGCGCCCCACGCTTGACATTCTCCCAGCCGGCAGATTGAATTGAATTCAATTCAGCTATGGACAAACGATGCGCGCGACCAACCTGGGCACACGCGAGCGGCTGCTCTCGGCGGCCCAACAGGAACTGATCGAGGGGCTTGGGCACCTCGAGATGCAGGCGGTCGCGCGGCGGGCGCAGGTCTCGGTCGGGCTCGCCTATCACCACTTCGGATCGAAGGCCGGGCTGATCGCCGCCGTCGTCGAAGACTTCTATGAGCGACTGGATCAGGCGGCATTCGGCGGTGCCAGGCTGTCCGCCAGGAATTGGGCGGACCGGGAGAAGGCGCGGATCGGCGCCTATGTCGCCTTTCACTACGAGCATCCGTTTGCGCCGCTCGTGATCGGACCGCTGAGCCGGGCGCCCGAGGTGCTTGATGTCGAGACCGCCTTCACCACCAGGCAGCTGGCAGCCGGGGCGCGCATGATCGAGGCTGCGCAGCGCGACGGGATCGTACCCGGCAACCTCGATCCCCACCTCACCATCGCGCTGATGATCGGCGGCATCCGCCAGGCGCTGATCGGCGCGCTCACGGCCGACCGGCGGCCGGATCCGGCCAGGCTGACCGACGACATCTGGGCCTTCATGGCCGCGGCGCTGCGCCTGACCGGCATGTCCCCGCCGGTGCAGCCAAAAGCCACCCGGCGCAGCCGCGCCTAACGTTCAACCATAACCCCAATGTCGGTGGCCATCTTGTTCAACCCGCATGATTTTCACACGCCGCAACCGTCCTACAGCAAGGCGGATCTGCTGCGCTCGGGCGCGGGCGGCTATTTCGGCCCCGGCAATGCGCAGCTGCCGGCGCCACCGATGCTGATGATGGATCGCATCACCGAGATCGGCATCGACGGCGGCGCCTTCGGCAAGGGCCGGGTCGCCGCCGAACTGGACGTTGTGCCGGATCACTGGTTCTTCGCCTGCCACTTTGCCGGCGACCCCGTAATGCCCGGCTGCCTCGGCCTCGATGCCATGTGGCAGATCATCGGCTTCTGGCTCGGCTGGTCGGGCTCCCCGGGCAAAGGCCGCGCGCTTGGGGTCGGCGAGGTCAAGTTCAGGGGCCACATCACGCCGGAGGTCAGGCTCGTGCGCTACGAGGTCGACGTACGCCAGGTCCGGCGCGGCCGGCTGGTGCTGGGCATCGCCGACGGCCGCGTGCTCGCCGACGGCGCTTGCGTCTATCTGGCGAAGGACATGCGGGTCGGCCTGATCGCGCCGACGGGCTGAGGTCCGGATGCGCCGGACAGTCCCGTTTTGAGGCACCGGCGCGGCAAGTTTTGCACTCCCCGCGCCACCTGCTTGAATTTCCGGGGGTTTTGCCCGCGTCGCGGTTGTGCTATTCGAAATCTTTCAATTGATGTCCGGTTCTGGTCGCATGGTCGAACTTGCCCCCCGGAATTCGCAAACTGGCAGCCTGACTGGCGTGCAGCCGATCGCGATCGGCGCGGTGGCGCTGGTGCTCGTGCTGTTCGGGATCGGCTCGATCGCGCTGTGGCGGGCCTTCAGCGGCGGCGTGCCGGAGACCGATCGGATGGTCGCCGTCCGTCAATTGCAGGCGCGGACAGCACAGGTCTCCGAGGCCCTGGTGGAAAAGACCAAGGGCATGGAGGTGACCCAGCAGGAATCCATCGACCAGTTGCAGGAAGTGCAAGACCAGGTGCTGAGCATTCGCAAGCAGTTCGCTGCGCAGCAGGCCGACACCAAGAAGCTCTCCGACCAGGTCGCAGCCCTGACCGAGCAGGTCGAGGGCCTCCGCCAGTCGCTCGCGAGCGCGCAGGCCAACGAGCCGGCCGCCGAGCCCGAGCCGCGCAAGCGCTCGAAGGCCACCCGGAGCGCCAACCGGAAGCGTCACGGGTCGCGCGGTTGACGACCGAAAGATGCTTCGGCCCCGCTACCAAAATTCGTCAAATCTATAACGAAATCAGTATGTTAATGGAATTTCCGAGCTCCAGGCCTGCCGGCGACAGCCCGCATAAGTGCCCGTTAGGGTGAATTAATCCGGACTTTGTGAACTGGTTCACATATCCGAGTTGGAATCCGAGTCATCCTTAATCACCGGATGGCGTGAGCCGATTTCAATATCCGGGGCTGGCAAGGTCGTTGACGGTATACTACGTCGACGGCCTTGTTTTTTTGAGGCTGTGAACCCCGCTCTCCGGACCGAAGCATCTGACTTCGGAATCGAGAGCGGCCTCAAGCGCGAGAGGTCTGCAAGCCGGCTTCCGCTCGCCACCTCACGACGCACATCACGCAAAACATCGCCGCGGCCTAAGCCGCAGCAATCCGCGTTGCCGCCTACCTGGTGCGCTCGCGCATGTCGCGATTGCCTCGCTGTCGCAGCCGCGCAAGCTTCGGCTCGAGCTCGTGGAGCAAATAAACGAATGCGGTGGCGAGGCCCGAAACAACGACCATGAACAGCAATGTCAGATCAGGAATGGTCAACATCTCTGAGGTCCTCTGGGGCCCAGCTCCAATTGCAGCCGGATCATTTGCTTTCGCAAGGCGTTCACGCACTCACCGCCGCGATGCACTGCAAGCTGCATGCGCGACGGCCCCGGCATCATGACACCGAGGCCGCACCGATCACTCCAACATCATCAGCATGGCGATCCAATGGACCGGCCATGCGTCGGCAGATGTCTCAGTTGCAGACTTGCACCGGTCGCACCTGCCAGCCATACGGCGTCAGCATGCGACGGCGCACGACGTAGCAGCCGCCATCACCATATCCATAGCCGTAGCCATACCCGTCGTCATAGCCGTAACCGGCGTAGTACGGATTGCCATAGTAGCCGTCATAGTAATCGTAGGCGCCATAGCCCAGGCCGAAGCCGATCGCGGCCGCCGCGAACGGATAGCCCCAGCCCCAGCCGCGCCGATGCCAGCCTCCGCCGTGCCACCCTCCTCCGTGCCAACCTCCACCATGCCAGCCGCCGCCGATCGCAGCCGACCGGAAGCCACCGCCCGCGCCCATGGCGCGGAAAGCGCCGCCGCCACCGTGGAAGCCGCCAAAGCCGCCACCGCCGTGAAAGCCGCCCCCACCAAAACCACCTCGCGCCGACGCAGCGGCGGTCGTGAACAGGCCGACCGATGCCGTCGCCAGCAAGGCAATCATCGTTTTACGCAACATCACCCGTACTCCTCTCTTCAAGGCTTTTCTTTGCAAGCCTCCTCCGCCGCGTCCCGCGCATGCTAACTCAATGTAGGACCGCGGCTTCGGCCGCGCGCTCATGTCACGCTCACTTCTGCGCGACCCGCGTTCATCAAGATGCAGCCGCGAAAAGTTAACAGCCGCGGCAGATGCCCTTGACGCGGCTGTCGACTGTCCTGTTCTCGTCGGCGATCGCCTTGTCGACGCTTTCGTTCGACGCCGCGCCGGTGGTGACGCCCTCGCCGGCGTTCAGCCGGCCGGAGGATTGCGCGGTGCCGGCGCTGTTGGTACCGGGCGGCGGCGACGTTGCTTGCGGCGATGCCGGGCTGGCTGACGAGGGGCTGCCGCTCCCGGTACCGCTCCCAGTGCCCTGGGCAATGGTAACAGCGGGTGCCAGCAGAATGGCGATTGTCGCGACTGCAGCAGTGACGGATAATTTGCCCATGGCAGTTCTCCCTTGCGGACATCAACGGGTCCGCAATACGCCGGTTCCCACAGGCGTTGGGGCAATACAGTTTGGGAGCAATGCAATTTGCGCAAGCTGATCGAGTTTGACGACGATACCGCCGACAAGCTGAAGCAGCTTGGCCGCGACCGGATGGCAACGTTGCAGGAACTCGCGGACGAGGCCTTCGCCGACCTCCTCAAGAAGCACGGTATTCCGATCGACCTGAAGGATGCGCTGCGCAAGAGCGCAAGACTTCAGGAAGCAGCGAGACCGCGGGAGGCGGCAAAGCAAGCCCCCGCAACGCCGAAGGGCACACGCAAGCAGGGCCGGAAGCGCTGAGGCTTCAGCCGATCTTCTTCAGCCCGGCTTTGTACTGCGGGCCCCGGATCGCATAGGACTTCGCCGGCCGCGACAACGCCTCCGCCTGCGCGGCGTCCAGCGTGCGCACCACGCGCGCGGGCGCACCGATGATCAGGGAGTTTTCCGGAAACTCCTTGCCCTCGGTGATCACGGAGCCGGCGCCGACGACGCTGCCGCGCCGGATGCGCGCGCCATTCATCACGATCGATCCCATCCCGATCAGCACGCCGTCTTCCAGCGTGCAGCCGTGCACGATCGCATTGTGGCCGATGGTGACGTTGTTGCCGATGGTCAGCGGAAAGCCGGGATCGACATGCAGGGTCGAATTGTCCTGGACGTTGGAGCCTTCGCCGATCTCGATCCACTCATTGTCGCCGCGCAGCACGGCGCCGAACCAGACGCTCGCCGCGGATTTGAGGCGCACCTTGCCGATCACAACCGCACTGTCGGCGATGAAGAAGCTGCCATCGGCGGGAAGATCGGGGCCCTGCCCGTCGAGTTCGTAGATCGCCATGAAGGTCTCCTTGGACTAGGGCGACCTTGGCACAGCGGACGACTTGGTTTCAAGCAAGTGCAGTCATGATCCGGACACGGATCAGGATCCGGCGCGGATCACGATCCAATCAGCCGATCACGCCGGCAGCGCGTAGCGTCATCACGAAGAAGGTGCCCGACATCAGGCTCCAGAAGCCGGAGATGACGGTCGCCATCATCACGAACTCGAACCGGCGGCGCTCGATGCGCGCACCGCGCAGCGTGTTGCGCATGATGATGAACGGTGCGGCGAAGACCAGAAACGGGACCGCGGCAAAAGTCTTCGGCGCCACGCCCTCCTGCAGCAGGCCGAAGCCGGCCGGACGCTCCGCCATCGCCTGATAACCGCTGGCCAATGCGCCGGCGAGCGCGAAGCCAATGAAGAGCGAGAACAGCGAATTCAGGGTATCGGGCGACATTGGGACTTCCGCTACGCAACAGGCCACTCACCCTGCTTCGCAGAATTGGCGGCCGGCCGCCACATCATCCTTAAGGAAAGGTTAACCGCCGGCGCCCGGCGCGGCGTTTGCGCATGGCCATCCGCTTCGGGATTCCATTGGAATCGTACGGAAATTCCGCGTCACGTGGCATATTCGACAGGTGATTCGGCCACTCCTGACCTGCTCTTTGCCTTAGCTCATGACGCTCCTCTCGACTGCCCAGCATCTCGCCCGCGACACCCGCCGCAATCCGCGCGCGCATCTGGTTCCGATCATCGCCTCCGCGGTCATCGCGGCCGGTGCGATTGCGCTCGTCGCCTATCTGCTGTGGCCGACCTATACGACCGTCCCACCGAGCGATCCGTCGCGGCTGCCGGTGAGCGTCGGCGGCACGCTGTTCAACGTCCCGACCATGGCGGTGCGCATGAAGATCCAGCGCCACTCCGGACCGCAGGAGCGTGTCGACCTCAGCTTCCTCTATCCGTCGCTGGAGGCGCCTGCCGCGCCCAAGCACTACAGCGCCGAAACGGTCGAGGACAAGGTGCAGCCGATCGACAGGATATTCGTGTCGATCGCCGCACACCATGATTCACTCGCGCCGGACATGCGCCTGCGCACCATCTATCCGCGCTATCTCGACGAACGCGCGAACACCGATGACGGCCTGACGGCGCGCGCGTTCCGCGACGGCACGCCCTACGGCGGCGAGGATTTGTTCACCGCGACCGAGCCGCAGCTGATCGCGCGCTGCACGCGCGATACCTCGACGCCCGGCATGTGTCTGAGTGAGCAGCGCATCGAGGGCGCCGACCTGACCTTCCGCTTTCCGCGCAGCTGGCTGGCGCAATGGCGCGACATCGGCACCGCGATGAACCGTCTCTCCACGCAGATGCACAGCGCGAAGGGGTAACGCCGTCATTGCGCCGGAGCGACGCGCTCCACGGGTTCCTCGCAACGACGGCCTTGAGGCCGTTCAGCCCTGCTCGCCCAGATCTTCTTCCAGGATGGCCATCTGGAACTGGAACGAGCGATCATCGTCCTCGTCGTCGACGAACAGCACGCCGATGAACTCCTCGCCGATATAGACCTCGGCCGAGTCGTCCTTCTTTGGCCGCGGCACCACGCGGATCTTGGGATTGCTGAACACGCGTTTGAGATACGCGTCGAGCTTCCTGACTTCCTGTACGTCCACAGCCGTCTCCAATCGGGTCGATGATTTTCGGGGGAGTTTTAGGACGAGACGGCAAAGATCGCCAGCGCCTTTTCAGGCTTTGGCGACGCGATGTTGCGCACACGCAAAAGCGCCGCGCCGATCAGAAAGCGAATGAAATCAAAGCCCGATCGCGTTGAGCATCTGATCCATGGTGCGCGACGGCTCGGCACAGCCGGCTTCGCCGACGATTTTCGCCGGCACGCCTGCGACCGTGACGTTGTGCGGCACGGGCTTGACCACGACGGAGCCCGCCGCGATGCGCGCGCAATGACCAATCTCGATATTGCCGAGGATCTTGGCGCCGGCGCCGATCAGCACGCCGTGGCGGATCTTCGGATGGCGATCCTCGTTCTCCTTGCCGGTGCCGCCGAGCGTGACGCCATGCAGGATCGAGACATCGTCGTCGATGACGGCGGTCTCGCCGCAGACGAAACCGGTGGCGTGGTCGAGGAAGATGCCGCGGCCGATCCTGGCTGCCGGATTGATGTCGGTCTGGAACACCGCCGACGAGCGGCTCTGCAGGTAGAAGGCAAAATCCTTGCGGCCCTTTTGATGGAGCCAGTGCGCGAGACGATGGGTCTGCAGCGCGTGGAAGCCCTTGAAGTAGAGCAACGGATCGATGAAGCGCGAGGTGGCGGGATCGCGGTCGTAGACGGCGACGAGATCGGCGCGGAAGGCGTTGCCGATATCGGGCTCATCGCGCAACGCCTCGCCATAGGTCTGGCGGATCAGATCGCCCGACAGCGCGGCGTGATCGAGCCGCTCGGCAATGCGATGGACCACCGAATCCTCGAGGCGCTCATGATGCAGCACGGTGGCATAGATGAAGGATGCGAGCTCCGGCTCGCGCCGCAGGATGTCTTCCGCCTCGCCGCGGATTCGATCCCAGATCGGATCGAGCGCCGCCAGCTTGCTCCCCTGCGGATTGACCTGATGAACTGCCATGGCTGCTCTCGCAATTCGGTTGTTCTGATGTGCGTTATAGCACGGTGAACCCAGCGCGTCCCGGGAAGGCTCGGTACGGTAAACCCCAGCCGAACGCCCTTCCGGGCCGACGTCTAGGGGAGTTGGTCGGGATTTCGCCGAAATCAAGCCGTGCTTCTGCAACTATTGGCGGATTTCGTCCGCAGTGTGGTTTTGGGCATGGTCGGCTCCAATAAAAGGGGGAAATACCATCAACACCCGGACGTTACGTGGGCGCCTGACCGATGCACGGTCGGTCTGGATCGCCACCATTGCCATTCCCCTCCTCCTGCTCGCGCCTGCCTTCTGGAACGGCTACCCGCTGCTCCAGTGGGATACCGGCGGCTATCTGGCGCGCTGGTACGAGGGCTATCTGGTGCCGAGCCGGTCCACGGTGTTCGGCATCTACCTGCATGCCGGTGAGACGTCGGGCTTCTGGCTCAACCTCGGCATCCAGACCCTGGCGACGCTGTGGATCCTGCAGCTGACTTTGCGCGTTTTCCAGCTCGCCCGGCCGGTTCGGCTGATCGCGATCAGCCTTGCGCTGATCGCAACCACCGCGCTGCCCTGGCTCGCCAGCATGCTGCTGACCGACATCTTTGCCGGCCTTGCGGTGATCGCGCTCTACGTCCTCGTCCTGCACGGCGACAGGATCTCGACGCTGGAGAAGGCGCTGCTGTTCGGATTCATCGCGTTTTCCGCGGCCACACACAGCGCGACGCTCGCGGTGCTGCTCGGCCTGTGCTGCGTCGGCTGGATGCTGCGTCCCTGGTTCGGCCGCCGCCTCTCTGTCGCGGGGCTGGCGCAGGGCAGCCTGACCATCGTCACCGGCGCCGTGATGCTGCTGGCGGCGAACCTCGCGCTGTCGGGACAGCTGGCCTGGACCCCGGGCGGCTATGGCGTCGCCTTCGGCCGCATGCTGCAGGATGGCATCGTCGCGCAATATCTGCGCGATCATTGCGCCAAGGAGGACCTGAAGCTCTGCCCCTATCGCGACGAGTTGCCGCCGACCGCCGACGACTTCCTGTGGGGCCACAGCATGTTCGACACGCTCGGCCGCTTTCAGGGACTGAATGACGAGATGGGCCACATCGTGGTGCGCTCGCTCGCCGAATATCCGACATGGCAGGCCAAGGCGGCGCTGAAAGCAACCGCCGACCAGCTGATGCATGTCGCGACCGGAGAAGGCTCCTCGGGCTGGATCCCGCACACCTACGGCATCATCGAACGCTATATTCCGAAGCAAGTCGCGCCGATGCGCGCCGCGCGGCAACAGCGGTGGCGCCTCGACTTCACCGCAATCAATCGCATCCACGTGCCGGTCGCGTTCGCCTCGATGCTGCTGGTCGTAATCCTGTTCGGCCGCGGACTGTGGCAGCGGCGGCTCGACGATCTGACGCTGCTGGCGGGCACGGTGACGCTCGCTCTGCTCGGCAATGCCGTCGTCTGCGGCGTGATCTCGGGGCCGCACGACCGCTACGGCGCGCGCATGGTGTGGGTTGCGACCTTCGTGGTGCTGATCGCAGCCGCCCGCGCCTTCGCCACGGACGATGCCGACGAGCTATTTTCGTCGCGACAGGAAGTCGATGACGCCGGTCTTGTAGACCTTGTCACCGACCGCCCGCATGTGGTCGCGGTTCGGAATGTCGAGCACCTGCGATCCCGGAATGATCCGGCCGAGCGCTGATGCCGAGCCCGCGATCTCGTCCTTGCTGCCGACCGCGATCAGGACCGGCACGCCGATCGCGGCAGCCTCCTCGCGCGTCATCAGCCGGCGCGAGCCGCGCAGGCAGGCGGCGAGCGCGCGGCGGTCGGATCGGGTCTGATCGGCGAAAGCACGGAAGGTTCGGCCGACCGGATCGGTGACGTCGTCGAGCGACGGCGCCTCCAGCGCCTGCGCGACGGCCTCGCCGGGACCGCCGCCCTCGATCAAACCGATGCCGATGCCGCCGAGGATCGCCGAACGCACCCGATCCGGATTTTCGCGCGCCAGGATCGCCGTCATCCGCGAGCCCAGCGAATAGCCCATGATGTCGGCGCGCGCGATGCCGAGATGGTCCATCAGCGCGATCACGTCGCTTGCCATGGTCGCGATCTCGTACTGCGCAACGTCGTAGAGCTTGGCGGATTCGCCGTGGCCGCGATCGTCGAGCGCGATGACGCGCCGGCCGGCCTTGACGAGCTCCGACACCCAGGTCGGATAGATCCAGTTGACGTTCTTGCTCGAGGCAAAGCCATGCACCAGCACGATCGGCTCGCCCGCGCCTTCGTCGATATAGGCAATCTCAACATCGCCGTGGTGGAAACTCGGCATCTTCGATTCCGTTTTTTCTTGGGACTTGTTTTCTTGCGACTTGGGACGTGCGATTGGCGATCGACCGGCGACCGCAAGCTTAGCCCTGGGCGGGCATGCTCGCCAAGGTAGCCTGGGCAGCCATCTGCCGCTTCAGGCGCAGCGCCTTGCTGCGTCTGAGCCACCATGCCGTGGCTCGCTCGGTGGTGGCCTTGATCGACGACAGGAAGCCGAACAGCGCGAGCAGCGCGCCGAACAGCCACATGGTGAGATTGAACGTACCGGCCGCGAGCAGCAGCGCACCGCGGCCGAGCAGCTTGATGATCGCGCGGGTCTGGCCGCCCTTCGTCTCCGCGATGCGGGCCGCACGCGCGATCTCCTGCGGATTCTCCGCGATCTTCAGCGTGTCGCGCGCGGCACGAACTCCGGCTGCCTCGCCGATGCGCCCGACGTCCTTGGCGACGCGCACCAGCCCGCCGGCCTTCTCGGCGCGGAATGCCGCGCGGATCGCGGTTGCGGTTTCCGCCGGACGCAGCACCGAGCCGGACGCGACCGCCTCACGGAGCGCCGGCTGATCGACCACCTCGCGGGTCGAGCGCCCGGCCCATTCGATCATCCCCTCGCTCAGCCGTCCGGCCTTGCGCGTATCCTTGACCAGCGTCAGTCCGGCGCGCAGCGGCGCAACGCCGCCGACCGATACATAGGTGGCCGCGGTCACGGCGAGCCCGGCGGCTGCGAGAGCAAGCACCAGCTGGTCGGTGTCCTCGCCCATCACGAGATGCTTGCCCTCGCGCACGACGTCCCTGACGTCACCGAACACGAACAGATCGCCGGCGACCGTGCCGGACAGGCTTGCAACGTCGTCGGCATTGCCGGTCACGAGGCCGGTGGCAAATCCCTTGGCGAAATGCGTGGTGGACGACTGCTCTTCGCGCGCGTCGTCGACACGCTTCGTAAGTTCAGTGCTGAGCGCGATGTTCTGCTCGCTTGCGAGCGCGACGAAGCTGGTCGCAAGATCGGCATCGCCCGCGGCGAGCGCTGCCTCGATATTGTCCGATATCAACGCCGGGTTGTTGCGCAGGACGGAATTGAGCCTGAGGTCGGCGAGCGCAGCCGGATCGTTCCGCGCTGACAGCACCATGCCGGCGTCCCGGGCATGCGGCCAAATGGCCGCGCCCACGGCAGCGCTCGCGGCCAGGCCGACCATCGCAAGAGTGAGGCGCACCCCGTTCATTCCGCTGGAAACCTCAACTTTAATTCGCCTTGTTCAGTTCGCCTGGAAATAGTGTGCCGTTTTTGCGACACAACGGCTCCGACCAAAGAAGGGCTTCTCTGGGACGACAAGATTGTGTCGAATTTGCATGAGCAAATGAGCCATCGGGGCTCTAGGAATCAACTGTTCCCGCCAGTATGGTGCGCGGCATTTCGCGATGCCGCATGCAGTTGATTGCGTCTGCCCATCGTTGCTACCAAGGTGAGAATATGTCCGACCACGTCGTCCCGCACTTCCATAACGATGCCGGCGTCTCGGTGATCGAGATCGGGTCGCAGGAGTTCATGTGCGTGGGCGCCAACCCGCCGTTCGACCATCCGCACGTGTTCCTCGACCTCGGCAACGACAACGAGATCATCTGCCCGTACTGCTCGACGCTCTATCGCTTCGCATCAGACCTTGCTGCCGGCGAAGCACGGCCGCCGGAATGCGTGCTGAAAGACAAGGTCGCCTGACCGTTCCGTGGCGCTGACGCGAACCGTCATCGTTGCCGGCGCCGGGATCGGAGGACTGACGGCGTCGCTGACCTTGGCGGCACAGGGCTTTCGCGTCGTCGTGCTGGAAAAAGCCGAGCGGCTCGAGGAAGCCGGCGCCGGCATCCAGCTTTCTCCCAATGCGAGCCGCATCCTGGTCGAGCTCGGGCTCAAGGAACCGCTGGCGCGGCGCGCGGTCACGCCGGACTCCGTCAACATCCTGAGCGCGCGGGCCGGCGGCGAGATTGCGCGGATGCCGCTCGGCCATGCCGCCGAGTTCCGCGCCGGCGCCCCCTATTGGGTGATCCACCGCGCCGATCTGCAGGCCGCATTACAGGCCGCCGTCAACGACCATCCCGATATCGATCTGCGGCTCGGCTGCCAATTCGAGGACGTGACCAAGCACGCCAAGGGCCTGACGGTGGTGCAGCGCCACGGCAACGCACGGCAGGAGGAATTGGCGGTTGCGCTGATCGGCGCCGATGGCATCTGGTCGTCGGTCCGTGGACATTTGTTTCCGGATGTCCAACCGCAATTCTCCGGCCTGATCGCCTGGCGCGGCACGCTCGACGCGACCGCCCTGCCGCGCGAATACACTGCGCCGCGCGTGCAGCTGTGGATGGGGCCGGATGCGCATCTCGTGGCCTATCCGATCTCGGCCGGGCGCCAGGTCAACGTGGTCGCGATCGTGTCGGGCACCTGGAACCGGCCGGGCTGGAGCGCCCCCGGCGACGCCAACGAGATCAAGGGCGCGTTCGCCCATCCGCGCTGGCCCGCCACCGCGCGGATGCTGATCGGCGCGGTCGACGGCTGGCGCAAATGGGCGCTGTTCACCCTGCCCGACATCGGCCGCTGGAGCGAAGGCGCGGTGACGCTGCTCGGCGACGCCGCGCATGCGATGCTGCCGTTTGCCGCGCAGGGCGCCGGCATGGCGATCGAGGATGCGGCCGTGCTGGCCAAGGCCCTGGCCGACTGCACCGGCGAGAACACCGCGGGCATTCCCGCCGCGTTGAAGCGCTACGCGAAGATGCGGCGAGGCCGCGTGCTGAAAGTGCAGCGCATGGCGCGGCAGCAGGGCCGCATCTATCATTTGAGCGGACCGCTTGCGATCGCGCGCGATCTCGCGATCCGCGCCATCGGTCCGCAGCGCATGCTGGCGCGGCAGGACTGGATCTACGACTGGCGCGCCTGAGAGACCAGTTCGAAGCGCGCGTTCAGTGAACGAGGCCTCGCGGCGCGCGCGGACCCTTCGCCCCCGGCGCAGGCGCTGCGGGTACGGCCGCCGCAGGCGCATCCGGCGGGCTCTCGTGGCATTTGTTGGTGCGCCAGGCCTGCTCCGCCAGCCTCTGCTGGGCGTGGATCGAGATCAGCTCGTTGCGATAGACCATCTCCGAGACCACGGTACCGCCGACGCCTGTCTCCGCCTTGGCCATCAGCTTTTCCTGAGCCTCTGCGCGGCTCGCGAGGCCCTTGCGCTCGGTCTCAAGCTGCTTGCAGTCATACAGATCGTACTTGGCGGGATCGGCGAAGGCCGAGGGCACGCTCTCGCCGATCTGTGCGCAGCCGGAAACTCCGGCAGCCGAGGCGAGCAGCGCAACCATGGCTGCCGCGCGCGACAGATTTGGGCGGCGTGGAAGACGAACAGACATTCAGCTTTCTTAGTCCCGACAGTGTTGAGATTGCCTAAAGCAGCCGCCGGTGTCCGGATTGAGGCTCAATCGCGGCGGCGCGCTGCTTATCCCAATGCCCGGCCGCGGAAGCAAATGGAATTGCAAACCACGCCTTAAGCCTTTGAAACCGCGCCCGTTAGCAGCGGATAATGACAATTCCACTCCGCCGGCAAACGCGCTAGTAATCGGCCCGCCTGGCGCAATGCGGACGTGGCGGAATTGGTAGACGCAAGGGACTTAAAATCCCTCGACGGCAACGTCATGTGGGTTCGAGTCCCACCGCCCGCACCAGGCGCGCTCGCGCGACCGCGACTATTTCTTGGCCTTGGCCTTCTTGGTTTTCTTGGCCTTTGCCTTTGCGGCCTTGGCCGGCTTCTTGGCCTTTACCTTCTTCGCCGATTTCTTGGCTGCCGTCTTTGCGGATTTCTTCGCTGCTTTTTTCGCAGCTTTCTTAGGCGCCCTCTTGACGGCTGTCTTCTTCGAAGCCCCACCAGCCGCGGCGGGCTGTCGCGCCGCGCCGCCGCCGCCTCCGCTGCGCGTCGGGCGTGGCGGCACCGGCTCCTCCATCCAGAAATCCAGCTCCTGCTCCTTGCCGCCGCCCGGCTTCCAGCCGTCGAGCGAGTAGATCTGATCCGGATTGCCGCCGCTGCCGAGATAGCCGCGCCAGGAATAATGGTCGTAGACGCCGTTGATATGCAGCGCATAGGCCTGGGCGAGTTGCTTGTTGCCGCGGATGATCACGAGGTTCTCGTCGTTCTTCTCGGAGGCCGCGACCGAGAAATTGTGCGATCCGGTGATGACGGCGCAATTGTCGGAGAACGGATCGACCACGATGGTCTTGGAGTGAACGATCGCGATCATCCCCGCGTTGCGGATCTGCTGAACGCTGAATTCGACGTCAGCCCAGGAGGGCTCGTTGGTCGCGTTCACGCCATGCGGCAGCTGCACGTCGTCGTGGAAGGATTGCTGCGGCGCGCCCGATTTCACCACCTGCCCGCCGACCGAAACGATGTTGCCGTTCTTGCTGGGCATCATGGTCGATACCACGCCGCGAACATAGATGTCGTTCTGCTGGGCGCGGTCCAGCAGGGCACTAAGCAGCGGCGATTGACCCGGCATGAACATCAGGAAGAGCGCGCCGTCTTTGGCGTTCTTGATCAGGTCCAGCACGGGTTTGAACTCCGCCTCGCCGTTGGTCGCGGCGAAGTAGACCGAAATGTTGGCGTCGCTGGTCGGAGTGGAATTCGACGCCTTGAGCGCGGGCGGCATGGCGTTGCCCGCAGCGACCAGCCTGCCCCACTGATCGAGATAGCGCTTGGCGATCACCGCATTCTCGATGATCAGCACGTTGTTGAGCTGCGTGCACAGCCCGGTGGTAGTCCAGTTGGTGCTGCCGGTCAGCACGCGGATCGCGTTGCCGTGCGCGTCGCTCTCGACCACGAACTTGTTGTGGACGCTGGGCGACGACCTGCCCGCATTCGACAGATCGCGATGCTTGACGGTCAGACCGGCGCCGCTGAGCTCGCCCGCGATGTTCGGCTTGGTCGCACTGCCGTTGCCGAGCAGGACATTGCCGCGGCTGCCGAACGGTTTCAGCGCGCCGACCAGCTCCTCGTCATTCATCTCGTAGATCGCAGCATGGACCTGGCTGCCGCGCAAATCGGCATCGTGCAGGAAGGCCAGGATCTCGTGCAGTGCATCGCCTGAAAGGTAGCGCCGCGCCTGGTTGGCCGGATCGGACAGGCCCTTGACGAAATTGCGCAGCGAGTCGTCGGACGTATCACCCTTCACGAAGCGGCTGACGATCTGGGACATCAGAGTGCCCCGGTTGAAATAGGCCGACAAGCCGCCGCCCGCATCGCCCGACGCGACCGCCGGCGTCGTCCAGGCCGACACCGAGGCGGCATCGGGCGTGAACGTCCCGTTCGCGCCGCTCTTCATCGCGGTGACGCGATAGGAGACGTTGTCGGTGTCGACGACGCTGTGATCGGTCCAAATGCAGCGCCGGAACGGCGATTGCGTCGAGGAGATGCCGGCGTCCGCGACCGGCTTCTCGCCGGGCTTCGGCGGAATGCGGTTGGACAGCACGATCGTCTGCTGCGTGATGTTGTTGCGCCGCTCGAGCTGGAATCCAACCCAGTCGTTGGACCAGGTGTCCGGCTGCCAGGCGATCAGGATATCATCGGCGTTCGCGTAGGCCTTGACATTGATGGTCATCACAATTTCCCCGAGGCTGGGTGGATCCACAGCAGCGAAACAATGGGCGCCACCCTTGCACGGTGAGAGCGTGCATGCTGGAGGGGCGCCCATATCGGCCCGTTGGACCATACCCCGGTAACCTTGGGTAGTTTGTGAAATAGACGACAACTGTTCGTGCAAATCGGCGCGACGCGGCCCGCCGGGGATGGAGCCCTAACCGAACGCCAGTCCCAGCCGCTTCTGCTTCTTCCACACGATGCGGCACGGCCACCGCTGGCCGTCGACGCCGAGGGTGAAGCAGTCGGGAAACCACAGCGGTGAGTTGACTTCGATGCAGGCGCCCTGAGGCGAGAGATTGCGGACCGTGCAGGCGATCGCTTCATTGCCGAACTCGATCGCTCCCGACTTGAGGACGCGGCGGCGCGCGCCGGCACGGCGCTGCTCGGTCGGCATTGGCTGTTGCGCATTGGCCGGCGTGGGCCTGCTATGGTCGTCGGCCATGGGCCTGTCGCGGTAGGTACACAAACTGGCGGCCAGATTACGACGCAATACTAACGGGAACCTTAAAACCGGCGTCAATCAATTTGGTATGCCAGTGCGCGCCGACCGGCTGGTCAGGTACGCACGGTATCTCGATGTTCGCATCACCACATCGTGTCTTCCGGCTGTGGTGCGGTTCACATGCCGCGATCGCCGAACGTGGTAGTCTTGAGGCGTTGGAAAGTTCTGGCCGCACATTTCGCGGCCCTCACATTTCGAAATCAATGAGTTGGAGATAGGCGATGACGATTGCGAACAGCAATCGGATTGCCGGTCGCAATCAGATTGTCGACGCGCCTGATCATGGCGCTTCTGTCCTCGAGCACGGTGACGACGCGGCTCACTGCAGCAACGGGCTCAACGCACAGAGATTCCGCGATGCGCCACCCCATGAGCGCGCGATCTACCGGCTATGGCTTCGCGGCGCGATCGTGCTGTGCGGATTGCTGGCGTTCGCCGCAGGCGCAATGGTCTGGGTCAACGGCGCCGGTGTCGGACAGACCCAGCTCTCGAGCCTGTCGAGCGCGGGCCGCGCCAAATCAGGCCATGCGAATTAGCGACCGCCGCCGCGGAGCGGCTGCGCGAAACGTAAACGGCCGGGACAAGTCCCGGCCGTTTGTATTGCGTGAAGCCTGAAGCCTACTCGGACTTGTCGATATTCCAGAAGATCGGCGTCGCCGGTCCGTCGAGCACACCGGTCAGCGACTTCCGCCATGCGCTCGGTCCCTGATACTGGCCGAGCGGGATGTAGATGACCTGCTCGTAGGCTTCCTTCTGGATATCGGCCGCGATCTTCTTCTGCTCGTCGAGCGAAGTCGCGCGGACGAACGCATCCTTCAGCTGTTCGATCTTGGCATCCTCGGCCCAGCCGAACCAGCCGCCATTCTTGCCCTGGCCGCCAATCGAGAGATTGGCGATCGGGTTGGAGACGTCGGCGCTGACCCAGTTGGTGAAGAACATGTTCCAGCCGCCCTCCTTCGGCGGCTTCTGGCTGGCGCGACGGGTCACCACAGTCTGCCAGTCGGTCGCCTGCAGGTCGACCTTGAAGCCGGCGTCGCGCAGTTGCTGGGCGACGACAACCGGCTGCGCCTTGAGCGTGGTGACGTCGCCGGGCGCCATGATGACGATAGGCGTTCCATCATAGCCCGACTCGGCAAGCGCCTTCTTGGCCGCCGCCATGTCGCCGCCCTTCAACAACGTCTCTCCGCCGACATCGGTCGCGAACGGCGTATCGCAGATGAAGAAGGCGACGCAGGTCTTGTAATACTTGGGATTGCCGACCAGCGCGTCGAGCACCTGCTTCTGGTTGACCGCCAGCAGCGCCGCCTGGCGAACCTTGATGTTGTCGAACGGCGGGTAGAGGAAGTTCATGCGGCCCAGCGTCTGGAAGCCGGCTTTGTTTAGCGTCTCGATCTTGATGTCCTTGTCGGCTTCCAGGACCGATAGCGTGTCTAGCGACGGGTTCTCCAGGAAATCGATATCGCCTGACTGCAGCGCATTCAGCGCGGTCTGCGCGTCGGCCATCGTGACCCACTCGACGCGGTCGACCTTCACGACCTTGCCGCCTGCGGTCCAGCTCGCCGGCTCCTTGCGCGGCACGTAATCCTTGTTCTTGACGTAGACCGCCTTCACGCCGGGCTGGAATTCAGCCTGCACGAACTTGAACGGACCCGAACCGATCTGTTCCGGAATCGGCTTGTCCGGCGGCGTCTCGGCCAGCCGTTTCGGCATCATGAAGGCGACGCGCGACGAAGGCTTGCCGATCGACTCCAGCACCAGGCCGTAGGGCTCCTTCAGCTTCAGCGTGATCGTCTTCGCATCGGTGGCTTCGATGCTCGCCGTGAAATCCATCAGCTTCTGGCCCATACCGTCGACCTTGGCCCAGCGCTTCAGCGAGGCCACGCAATCCTCGGCGGTCACCGGCCCGCCGTCATGCCACTTCAGGCCGTCGCGCAGCGTGAACGTGTAAGTGAGCTTGTCGTCGGAGACCTTCCAGTCCGCCATCTGCGGCTGAATCTTGAAGTTGGAATCGGTCGCGATCAGCGTGTCGTAGACCATGTAGCCGTGGTCACGCGTGATGTAGGCGGTGGTCAGGATCGGATCGATGACCCGTAGATCCGAATGCATCACCGCGGTGATGGTCTTGTCCGCGGCCACGGCCTGCGGCGCAAACGACAATTCCTGCGGCGCGAACGACAGCGCGAGCGCCGTCAACGCAGCCGCTAGCGTGCGGTGCTTCCAACGCGAGATAGGGAACATGCAATCTCTCCTGACGTGTAACTGGTCAAAGCCGGCTTATTCGTTATGCATGCGGTTCGTTATTTAGGCGAACTAACATGCTGTATGGCTTGTGAAATCGAGACTTGCATCAAGCGCAATGCGCGTCAATCGGTTTCCGGCAGGATCGAACGTATACGAACGAATGAACGGCGGGTGCAGCGCATTTGACTTTACAAAGTCGTCTTCGGAGCTTTTCGTAACGCACGCGAACGCGTATCGGCGCGAACAAACAACAAGAGAGAAAAGACATGAACCCCGCCAATCTTCCTTTTGATTCCGAAGCGATGCTGCAGGGGCTGCGCAGCTGGGTGGAATGCGAGAGCCCGACATGGGATGCGGCCGCGGTCGAGCGCATGCTCGATCTCGCCGCGCGCGAGATGGCGATCATGGGTGCGACGATCGAACGCATCGCCGGGCGTCAGGGGTTTGCCGGCTGCGTCCGCGCCCGTTTTCCCCATCCGAAACAAGGTCAGCCGGGCATCCTCATCGCCGGCCATCTGGACACCGTGCATCCGGTCGGCACCATCGAAAAGCTGGCATGGCGGCGCGAAGGCAACAAGTGCTTCGGGCCCGGCATCTTCGACATGAAGGGCGGCAACTATCTGTCGATCGAGGCGATCAGGCAGCTGGCACGCGCCTCCTTCACGACGCCGCTGCCGATCACGGTGCTGTTCACGCCCGATGAAGAGGTCGGCACGCCGTCGACGCGCGACATCATCGAGGCGGAAGCCGCACGCAACAAATACGTGCTGGTGCCGGAGCCCGGCCGGCCGAACAACGGTGTCGTCACCGGCCGCTACGCGATCGCGCGCTTCAATCTGGAAGCCACTGGCAAGCCGAGCCATGCCGGCGCGACGCTTTCGTCCGGCCGTTCCGCGATCCGCGAAATGGCCCGGCAGATCATCGCCATCGACGGCATGACCACCGAGGACTGCACCTTCTCGGTCGGCATCGTGCATGGCGGCCAATGGGTCAATTGCGTCGCAACGACCTGCACCGGCGAAGCGCTCAGCATGGCCAAGCGCCAGGCCGATCTCGACCGCGGCGTCGAGCGCATGCTGGCGCTGTCCGGCACGGCAAATGACGTGACATTCAAGGTGACGCGCGGCGTCACGCGCCCGGTGTGGGAGCCGGATGCCGGCACCATGGCGCTCTATGAAAAGGCGAAGCGTCTCGCCGCCGACATGGGTCTTGATTTGCCGCACGGCAGCGCCGGCGGCGGCTCCGACGGCAACTTCACCGGTGCGATGGGCATCCCTACCCTCGACGGCCTCGGCGTACGCGGTGCCGACGCCCACACTTTGAACGAACATATCGAAGTCGACAGCCTCGCCGAGCGCGGCCGTCTGATGGCAGCGCTGCTCGCAACGCTCGACTAAGGCTGATTTGCACTGCACAACAGTTTGGCACAGCCGGATCGAAATTTGGCCTTGTTCAATTTTGAGGCTTCGCCTACGGTCCGGCCGTCCAACGCGATGATGCGGGAGAGACTGAAGCAATGGCATTCGTGCTTTTGCTTCAGCGCCGACGGAGCAACCGCCCCGGAAACTCTCAGGCAAAAGGACCGTTTCATCAGGACGATCTGGAGAGAGACGACTTGGCCGTACATCAAGGGCCATTCGTCCACCGAAGGGGATAGTTCGCCATCGGGCCCGCGCCCGATGCGGATCAAGCTCTCAGGTACCGTGACAGATGGGGCGTCGAAACAACCGGTTTCACCGGCGGTTCGGCGACTCTAACCCACGGGAGCCTGAAGACCACCATGCCTCACATCGCTATCATTGGCGCCGGCATCACCGGCGTGACGACGGCCTATGCCCTGCTGGAGCGCGGCTACCGGGTGACTGTCCTCGACAGACATCGCTACGCCGCGATGGAAACCTCGTTCGCCAACGGCGGACAGCTCTCCGCCAGCAACGCAGAAGTGTGGAACAGCGCAGCGACCATCCTCAAGGGGCTGCGCTGGATGCTCAGAAGCGACGCGCCGCTGCTGATGAATCCGAAGCCGAGCTGGCACAAATATTCCTGGATCGGCGAATTCGTCGGCAGCATCGGCCGCTATCGCAGCAACACCATCGAGACGACGCGGCTCGCAATCGAAGCGCGCAAGCACCTGTTCTCGATCGCCCAACGCGAGAACATCGCCTTCGATCTCGAACGCCGCGGCATCCTGCACGTCTATCACGACAAGGCCGGCTTCGAGGCTGGCCTGCGCGTCAACACGCTGCTGCAGCAAGGCGGGCTCGACCGCCGGCCGGTGACGGCGGACGAGATCCACAGCATCGAGCCCGCGCTGCAGACGACCTGCTATGGCGGCTTCTTCACGCCGTCGGACGCGACCGGCGATATCCACAAGTTCACGCGCGGCCTCGCCGACGCCTGCATCCGCCGCGGCGCGAGCTTCGTCCATGAAGCCGACGTCGACAGCATCGCACGCGACGACGGCGGCTTCCGTATCGGCTGGAGCCAAGCCACTTCACACGATGCCGACAGCGCGACGCGACATGAGTTGCAGGCGGACGGCATCGTGATTTGCGCCGGCGTCGCGAGCCGCCACTTCGCCGGCCTGCTCAACGACCGCGTCAACGTCTATCCGGTGAAGGGTTATTCGATCACCGTGCAGCTCGATGCGCCGCAAAGCCGGGACGCTGCGCCGACCGTCAGCCTGCTCGATGAAGCCGCGAAGATCGTCACCAGCCGGCTCGGCGCCGACCGTTTCCGCGTCGCCGGCACCGCCGAGTTCAACGGCTTCAACCGCGACATCCGCGCCGATCGCATCCAGCCGCTGGTCGATTGGGTGCGGCAGCATTTCCCCGGCATCGACACCTCGAAAGTCGTGCCGTGGGCCGGCCTGCGCCCGATGATGCCGAACATGATGCCGGTGGTTCGTGCCGGACGGATTCCGGGTGTGTTCTACAACACCGGCCACGGCCATCTCGGCTGGACGCTGTCGGCTGCGACGGCGCAGATGGTCGCAGGAGCGATCGATGACTGGCGCGACCTCGACACGCCCTCCATGGTGCCGTCGCAGGTCGATGCGACCAAGACCACCCGCGCAGCTTTCCCCTAATTATCCAACCGAAGAGGAAGAATATGTGCGTATTTGCGTGTGGCCAGGTTGGAATTCGCTGAGAAACACCGCATGACAAAGTCTAGCGTCACGATGGGGAAAAGTGTTTCAGCGCGGGAGGGGGCAATGCGCATCGGGGTAGCGGGCACGCATGGCATTGCGGTCCAACGCAGGAATCCCGACGGCAGCTGCGCCGGCGGCGATCTCTTCGGCGGACCGGTACGTAACCTCGCCTCCCGCACGCACACCAACTCGGTGCGCCGCCTTTCCGAAACGGTCAACGCTCAGGCCGCTGCGCTGGGCTCCACGAAAGGCGCGACATGACAACCGGGACGTTGACCAAGCCGGATCAGATTGCCGCAGAGCTGTGCGCGGCCGTCGATCGAAACTTCGACGATCAGGTCGCGTTCCTGTCGCGCATGGTGCAGTTCCGCAGCTTGCGCGGCCAGGAAGCGCCGCAACAGCATTGGCTGGCGGAGCAATTCGCAAAGCGCCGCTACGACGTCGATACGTTCAGCCTTGCCGACGTCAACCTGATGAGCCATCCGAAGGCTGCGCCGATGGACGGCATCGACCTTGCCGGATCGCAGCAGGTCGTTGCGACGCTCAACAGCAAAGGCAGCGGACGCAGTCTGATCCTGCAAGGTCATATCGACGTGGTGCCGGAGGGACCCGCCGACCTTTGGGAGCAGCCGCCGTTCTCGGGCGCCGTGCGAGACGGCTGGATGTTCGGGCGTGGCGCGCAGGACATGAAAGCCGGCGTCTCGGCGATGATCTTCGCGCTCGACGCTTTCAGAGACGCCGGGTACGCCCCGGGCGGGCGCGTCCATCTGCAGACCGTGACCGAGGAAGAGAGCACCGGCAACGGCGCGCTGTCGACCTTGATGCGCGGCTATCGCGCCGACGCCTGCCTCATTCCCGAGCCGACTGGACACACGCTCACGCGCGCCCAGGTCGGCGCCGTCTGGTTTCGCCTGCGCGTTCGCGGCACGCCGGTGCACGTCGCCTATTCCGAGGCCGGCACCAGCGCCATCCTGTCGGCGATGCATCTGGTGCGCGCGTTCCAGGATTACACCAAGGCGCTCAATGCCCGGGCACTCGACAACAGCTGGTTCCGCAGCGTCAAGAATCCGATCAAGTTCAACGTCGGGATCATCAAGGGCGGCGACTGGGCGAGTTCGACCGCGGCGTGGTGTGAACTGGATTGCCGGCTCGGCCTGTTGCCCGGCGAGACGCCGCAGCAGGCGATGCGCGGCATCGAGGAATGCCTAACTGAGGCGCACAAGGCCGACGACTTCCTGTCCGACAATCCGGCTGAGCTGGTGTGGAGTGGCTTTCAAGCCGACGCGGCGGTGTGCGAGCCTGGCAGCGAAGCGGAAGCAGCGCTGTCGGCAGCCCATCAATCCATCTTCCAGGCTCCGATGCAGGAGCGCCTGTCGACGGCCGTCAACGACACTCGCTACTATTGCGTCGATTACGGCATCCCTGCCCTTTGCTATGGTCCTTACGGTGTCGGCCCACATGCGTTCAACGAACGTGTCGAGCTCGACAGCCTTCGCAAGACAACCAAGAGCATCGCGCTGTTCGTCGCCAATTGGTGCGGCGTGATGCGAGCGTGAATGAACTTGTCGTTTCAGGTCGGTGGCACACGACGACAAGTGCAATTCGAAATAGCAGCTTCAAACCAAGGGAGGCCTCCAACGGCCCGAACCGCGCCTTGATATAACGTCGCCATTGGCACAGTATTTGCCTGCAAATTCATCACGTTCGCGCTGGCTTTGAGACAAGACGCAGAAGCGCATGAGACACATCACGGGGACACCATGAGTATGATGCGGCCCAGCCTTCGCTTCGCACCATCTGACGGCAGGAGATAGCAGCGATGCTCGGCTATCTGATCCGCCGCATCCTCGCCGCCGTTCCCGTGATGGGCGTGGTGGCCCTGTTCGTGTTCCTGTTGCTGCGGCTGACGCCGGGCGACCCGGCCGCCATTCTTGCCGGCGACAATGCAACGCCTGAACAGCTCGATCGCATCCGCACCTCGCTTGGTCTGAACGAGCCGATCTACATCCAGTTCTACACCTGGATCGCCAAGCTGCTGCACGGCGACCTCGGCGTCTCCCTGATCTCGAACAAGCCGATCCTCGAGATGATCGGCCCGCGCCTCGAGCCGTCGATCTCGGTCGCGCTCGCCACCATCGTCCTTTCGATCCTGGTCGCGGTGCCGCTCGGCGTGATCGCGGCGTGGAAGCACGGCACCTGGATCGACCGCTGCGTGATGGGGCTTTCGGTGCTCGGCTTCTCGGTGCCGGTGTTCGTGATCGGCTATGTGCTGATCCAAGTCTTTGCGATCGATCTGCGCTGGGTACCGGTGCAGGGCTTCAAGAGCATCTCCGCCGGCTTCGGTCCGTTCTTCGAGCGCATCATCCTGCCGACCTGCACCCTCTCCTTCATCTATGTCGCGCTGATCGCGCGCATGACGCGGGCCTCGATGCTCGACGTGCTGGGTGAGGATTTCGTGCGCACGGCGCGTGCCAAGGGCATCGGCGAGACCGGCGTGCTGCTGCGCCATGCGCTGCGCAACGCCGCGGTCCCGGTCATCACCGTGATCGGTTCCGGTTTCGCGCTGCTGATCTCGGGCGTCGTCGTCACCGAAAGCGTGTTCAACCTGCCCGGCATCGGCCGCCTCACCGTCGATGCGGTGCTGGCGCGCGACTATCCGGTGATCCAGGCCATGATCCTCCTGACGTCGGGTATCTATGTCGCGGTCAATCTGTTGATCGACCTCGCCTACACCCTGCTCGATCCTCGTATCCGGTACTGAGCAATGGCGATCGAAACCCTTCCCGAATCCACCATCCCCGTCACCCGGCCGTTCCGCGTCAAGCTCGGCTTCCTCACTTCGACGCCGATCATCGCGGTTGCGACGATCTGCCTTGCGCTGATCATCCTGATGGCGATCTTCGCGCCGCTCCTTGCGCCGCATGATCCACTCTTGCTGACGCCGGCGCAACGACTGAAGCCGGCGAGCGCGCAATACCTACTCGGCACCGACGCCTATGGACGCGACCTGTTGTCGCGCATCATCTACGGCGCACGGATCTCGCTCGTAATCGGGCTCGGCTCCGCTGTCTTCTCGATCGTCGTCGGCCTCCTGATCGGCCTCGTTGCCGGCTTCTTCCGCTGGGTCGATGCGGTGATGATGCGCGTGATGGATGGCTTGATGGCGATCCCCGCCATCCTGCTCGCGATCGCCGTGGTGTCGCTGTCCGGCGCCAGCATCTGGACCGTGATGGTCGCGATCACCATCCCCGAGATCCCGCGCGTGGCGCGGTTGGTGCGCTCGGTGGTGCTGACCGCGCGCGAGGAGCCCTATGTCGAGGCCGCGATCTCGCTCGGCTCCAGCCTGCCAAAGATCATGTGGCGGCATCTAATGCCGAACACCATCGCGCCGCTGATCGTGCAAGGCACCTATGTTTGCGCATCGGCGATCCTGACCGAGGCGATCCTGTCGTTCCTCGGCGCCGGCATCTCGCCGGAGACACCGACCTGGGGCAACATCATGGCCGAGGGCCGCGCCTTCTTCCAGGTCAAGCCGTCGCTGATCTTCTGGCCGGGGCTGCTGCTCTCGATCGCCATTCTCAGCATCAATCTGATCGGCGACGCCGCGCGCGACGCGCTCGATCCCCGCATGAAACAGCGTGAGGGCAAGTGACCAATACCAACTCTTCCAACGTCGTCCTCGACATCAACAACCTCATCGTCGGCCTCGGCCGCAAGGCGGACGCGCATCGGATCATCGACGACCTGTCGCTGCAGGTGTGCGAGGGCGAGACGCTGTGCCTGGTCGGCGAAAGCGGCTCGGGCAAGTCGGTGACCTCGCTCACCACGATGGGCCTGTTGCAGAAGGGCACGCTGGTGCCGTCGGGTGGGAGCGTCAAGCTGGTCGGCGAGGAACTGCTGACCGCGACCGACCGGCGCTTGAGGCAACTGCGCGCGACGCGGATGGCGATGATCTTCCAGGAGCCGATGACCGCGCTCAATCCGGTGGTGCCGGTCGGCCGCCAGATCGACGAGGTGCTGCGTGCCCATACCGATCTCGACTCCCGTGCGCGGCGTCAGAAGATCCTGGCAATGATGGAGCATGTGCGGCTGCCCGATGTGGAGCGCATCTTCTCCTCCTACCCGCACCGTCTGTCCGGCGGCCAGCGCCAGCGCATCATGATCGCGATGGCGCTGGTGCTGGAACCGAAGCTCCTGATCGCGGACGAACCGACCACCGCGCTCGACGTCACCACCCAGAAGCAGATCCTGACGCTGATCCGCGACCTGCAGCGCGACCACGGCACGGCCGTTTTGTTCATCACTCATGACATGGGTGTCGTGGCCGAGATCGCCGACCGAGTCGCCGTGATGCGGCACGGCCGGCTGGTCGAAGCCGGACCGCTGCAGGACGTGCTGCGCAATCCGAAGATGGAATACACCCGCAACCTGTTGTCCTCGGTGCCGAGCCTCGTGCCGCGCCCGCCGCGCCCGGAGACCAAGGAGCCGGTTGTGCTGGAAGCCAACGAGCTCAGCAAGGTCTACCGGGAGCGCTCGCTGTACGGCAAGGCCCGCGAGGTCGCCGCCGCCAGCAACGTCACGCTCACCTTGCGCAAGGGCCGCACGCTCGGCATCGTCGGCGAAAGCGGTTCCGGCAAGTCGACGGTGGCGCGCTGCATCGTCCGTCTGATCGATCCGACCTCGGGCGGGGTGCGGCTCGCCGGCCGCGAGATCTCCGACCTGTCGCGCCGGTTGTTGCAGCCGCATCGCCAGAAGATCCAGATCATCTTCCAGGACCCGTATCGCTCGCTCAATCCGCGCGTCACCGTCGGCGAGAGCATCGCGGAAGGCCCGATCAATTACGGCATGCCGCGCAAGGATGCGTTGGCGCGCGCCCGCGAGCTGCTCGAGCTCGTCCATCTGCCGCCCGACGCGATCTCGCGCTATCCGCACCAGTTCTCCGGCGGTCAGCGCCAGCGCATCGCGATCGCGCGCGCGCTGGCGCTCGATCCCGACGTGCTGGTGGCGGATGAGGCAGTGTCCGCGCTCGACGTTTCGGTGCAGGCGCAGGTTCTCAATCTGCTCGACGAGATCCAGCGCCGGCTCGGCATCGCGCTGTTGTTCATCACGCATGATTTGCGCGTCGCCGCACAGATCTGCGACGACGTCGCCGTGATGCAGCGTGGCCGCGTCGTGGAACAGGGACCGGCGGCCGAGGTGCTGACCAATCCGCAACAGGCCTACACCCGGGCGCTGCTCGAGGCTGCCCCTGGGCGCGGCTGGGATTTTGCGAATTTCCGTCCCGTTTCGGAAAGCGCTCTGGCCACGGCCTAATTCTTTAGCCGTAGCCTCGGCCGCTGCCGCGGTCTCTGCCTTGATCGCAGGCTTTGGCCTGCCTTGGGCCTTTACGCCCATAGGGCATGCAAATCCGGAAGTGCTCGACGGCTTGCGCTTGGCGCGACGACACGCTTAACGTCGCGCGCTAGAGCGTGAGCCGGAGGGCGGACACTGGCCTCCCCGAAAGTTCGCGCTCAAACCAACGAAACGAGATCGTGGCGCGCACCGTTCCGATCGCACCACGATCGAAGAAACGTACCGAGACCAACTTGATGACCCGCATTGCCGTTGGCGGCTTCCTGCACGAGACCAACACCTTCGCACCGACGAAGGCAACTTATGACGACTTCGTGCATGGCGGCGGCTGGCCGTCGATGACGCACGGCGCCGACGTGCTCAAGGTCATGCGCAAGATCAATGCCGGCCTCGCCGGATTCGTCGAGGCCGCGGAAGCCAATGGCTGGGAGCTCGCCCCGACGGTCGCGGCCGGCGCAACTCCGTCGGCCCATGTGACGAAAGATGCCTTCGAGCGCATCGTGACGGAGATTGTCGACGGCATTGCCGCTGCGGGGCCGATCGATGGCGTCTATCTCGACCTGCACGGCGCCATGGTGACCGAGCACCTCGACGACGGCGAAGGTGAAATCCTTGCCCGCGTCCGCAAGGTGATCGGTCCGGATGTGCCGCTGGTCGCGAGCCTCGACCTGCACGCGAATGTCTCGCCCGAAATGATCGCGCATGCCGATGCGCTGATCGCCTACCGCACCTATCCGCATGTCGACATGGCCGACACCGGCCGCGCCTGCGCCAGGCACCTGGCTCTGCTGCTCAAGTCCGGCCAGCGCCTCGCCAAGGCGTTCCGCCAAGTGCCGTTCCTGATCCCGATCAGCTGGCAATGCACCAACGACCAGCCGGCCAGGGGCATCTATCAAAAGGTCGTCGCGCTGCAGAGCGAGGCGGTGCCGACGCTTTCGTTTGCGTTCGGCTTCCCGGCCGCCGATTTCAGGGATTGTGGTCCGAGCGTGTTCGCCTACGGCCGGACCCAGGCCGATGCGGACGCCGCTGCCGACAACATCCTCGCGCTGGTCGAAGGCCATGAAGACGACTTCGATGGCCGCATCTATTCGCCCGACGATGGCGTCCGCCATGCGATGGAATTGGCGCGCTTGGCGACGAAACCGATCGTCATCGCCGACACCCAGGACAATCCCGGCGCCGGCGGCAATTCCGACACCACCGGCATGCTGCGCGCGCTGGTGCGCAACGGCGCGAGTGCCGCGACCGGCGTGATTTGCGATTCGGCATCGGCGCAGGCCGCCCATGCGGCCGGCGTCGGGGCATCAGTCACGCTCGAGCTCGGCGGCAAATCAGGCATTCCCGGCGACACGCCGTACCGTGAGACCTTCGTCGTCGAACAACTCTCGGACGGCAGGTTCGTCGCACCGGGGCCGTTTTACGGCGGCCGCGACATGGATATGGGACCCTCGGCCTGCCTGCGCATCGGCGACGTCCGGGTCGTGGTCGGCTCCTACAAGGCCCAGCTTGCCGACCAGGCAATGTACCGCTATGTCGGCATCGAGCCGACCGCGCAGAAGATCCTGGTCAACAAGAGCTCGGTGCATTTCCGCGCCGATTTCGAGCCGATCGCCGAGAAGCTGCTGATCTGCGCCGCGCCGGGCCCGATGCCGGCCGATCCCGCGACGCTGCCGTGGAAACATTTGCGACCGGGCATTCGTATCAAGCCTAACGGCCCAGCTTTCACCCCCTCCTCCCCATCACGCACAAACGGATAGAGAGACCATGCCGACCATTGAGCGCATCGACAGTTTTGCCGACGAACTCACCGCCATCAGACGGGATCTGCATGCGCATCCCGAGATCGGCTTCGAGGAGGTCCGCACGTCAGGCATCGTCGCCGAGAAGCTCGCGAGCTGGGGCATCGAGGTGCATCGCGGCCTCGGCGGCACCGGCGTGGTCGGCGTGCTCAAGGGCAAGGGCAACGGCAGCAAGAAGATCGGCCTGCGCGCCGACATGGACGCGCTGCCGATGGAGGAGAACACCAATCTGAAGTGGCGCTCCACCATTCCCGGCCGCTTCCATGGCTGCGGCCATGACGGCCACACCACGATGCTGCTCGGCTCGGCACGCTATCTCGCCGAGACCCGCAATTTCGACGGCACCGTGCATTTCATCTTCCAGCCGGCCGAGGAAGGCCTCGGGGGCGCCCGCGCCATGATCAAGGACGGCCTGTTCAAGCAGTTCCCCTGCGACGAGGTCTATGGCCTGCACAACGCGCCCGACCTCAACCATGGCGAGATCGCGATCCTGCCGGGCCCGGCAATGGCCGCGGCCGACTTCTTCGACATCAGGATCCAGGGCTACGGCGCGCATGGCGCCATGCCGGAGCGCTCCAAGGATGCGGTCGTGATCGCAATGACGCTCGGCCAGGCCCTGCAGTCGATCGTCAGCCGCAACGTCGATCCGCTGCAGGCTGCGGTGCTCTCGATCACGCAGATCCATTCCGGTTCGGCGTACAATGTCATTCCCGGCGAAGCCTGGATGTGCGGCACGGTGCGCTGCTTCTCCGACGAGATCCGTGAGCTGATCCGCAAGCGCATGCGCGAAATCGCCGCCGGCTTTGCGGTGGCCTATGGCGCCGAAATCTCGGTCGAGATCCGCGACGGCTTCAGCGTGCTGGTGAACCAGGAAGAGCAGTCCCGCGTCGTCGAGGAAGTCGCGCGCACCGTGGTCGATCCGGCCAAGGTGATCACCCGCTCGACGCCCAAGATGGGCAGCGAGGATTTCGCCGACATGATGCAGGCCATACCCGGCGCGTATTTCTGGGTCGGCCATGACGGTTCAGTGCCCGTGCACAACCCCGGTTACGTTCTCGACGACAAGATCCTGCCGATCGGCGCCAGCATGTTCGCCCGCATCATCGAGAAACGTATGCCGGCAGGTGCGCATGCATAAGCCGAAAGGGGACGCCATCACGTCGCTGCACGATCTTTCGGCCGTCGACCTGCTCGCCGGCTATCGTGCGAAACAGTTCTCGCCCTCCGAGGTGCTCGAGGAAATCATCTCCCAGGTCGCGACCTGGGAGCCGCACATCAAGGCGCTGTACCTGTACGACCCCGACGGCGCGCGGAAGGTCGCCAAGGCCGCGACCGAGCGCTGGCAGCAGAGTGAGCCGGCCGGCACGCTCGACGGCGTGCCCGTCACCATCAAGGACAACGTCGCCACCAAAGGCCAGCCGGTGCCGCTGGGCTCTGCCAGCGTCAAGCTCGTGCCGGCCGAGAAGGATGCGCCGCCGGCGGCGCGGCTGCGCGAAGCCGGCTGCGTGATCTTCGCCAAGACTACGATGCCGGATTACGGCATGCTGTCGTCGGGGTTGTCGTCGTTCCATCCCCTCACCCGCAATCCCTGGGATGTCAGCAAGAACCCGGGCGGCTCGAGCGCCGGCGCGGGCGCTGCGGGTGCAGCCGGCTATGGTCCGCTGCATCTCGGCACCGACATCGGCGGCTCTGTGCGGCTGCCGGCCTCCTGGTGCGGCCTCGTCGCATTGAAGCCAAGCCTCGGCCGCGTGCCGATCGACCCGCCCTATGTCGGCCGCGTCGCAGGGCCGATGACCCGCACGGTCGACGACGCCGCGCTGATGATGAGCGTGTTGTCGCGCCCCGATCGCCGCGACGGCATGAGCCTGCCGGCGCTCGAGGTGAACTGGAAGGCGCTGGAGAAGTCGCCGCGCAAGCTGCGCATCGGGCTGATGCTCGACGCCGGCTCCGGCCAGAAGGTCGAGAAGGAGGTTCGCGAAATCGTCGTCAAGGCAGCGAAGGCGTTCGAATCCGCCGGCGCCGTCATCACCGAGATCGACGGCATCCTGACGCCGGAGATGCTCGAAGGGCTCGACAATTTCTGGCGTGTGCGAACCTGGGACGAGTTGTCGAAATTGTCGCAGGCTGATCGCGGCAAGACGCTGCCCTATATCCTCAACTGGGCCGAGGCCGGCGCAAAGCTCTCCGGCGTCGACGTGGTGCGCGGCTTCAACCAGACGATGGCGATCCGCGCGGCGGCCGCAAAACTGTTCTGCGAGGTCGACTACGTGATCTCGCCGGTGTCGCCGGTGGTGAACTTCCCGGCAGAGTTCGCAGCACCGCTCAACGACCCGGCAAAGCCGTTCGAGCACATCTGCTTTACCGTGCCGTGGAATATGTCGGAGAATCCCGCGCTGTCGATCAACGGCGGCTACGACAAGAAGGGCTTTCCGATCGGCGTCCAGATCATCGGCCGCCGCTTCGACGACATCGGCGTGCTCGGCATGGGCAAGGCGTTCGAAGGCCTGCGCGGCCTGCAGAAGCCGTGGCCTGCGCCGCCGAAGAAGTAGCGCCTCGGCCTTCCAAATTGTCATGCGCGGGCTCGACCCGCGCATCCATCTTCTTCATAAAGAAGAGATCGATTGCGGGTCGAGCCCGGCAATGACAAATAGATCGAAGGAAGGAAATCATTCCCATGGCGTATGAGACGATCAAGTACGAGGTCGCCGAGCAGATCCTGACCATCACGCTGAACCGGCCCGACAAGCTCAACGCCTTCAACGCCACGATGCAGCAGGAGCTGATCGATGCGTTCGACAAAGCCGACAAGGACGACGACGTCAGGGCGATCATCGTGACCGGTGAAGGCCGCGGCTTCTGCGCCGGCGCCGACCTCTCCTCCGGCGCCAACACCTTCGACCGCGATGCGCGGCGCGGTCCGGTCAAGCGCAATTCCGACGGCAGCGTCGACTACAGCGATCCTCAGGTGCGCGACGGCGGCGGCCAGGTGACGCTGCGCATCTTCAAGTGCCTGAAGCCTGTCATCGCCGCGGTGAACGGTCCCGCAGTCGGCATCGGCGTCACCATGCAGCTCGCAATGGATATCCGCATCGCCTCCGAAGCCGCGCGCTTCGGCTTCGTATTCTCCCAGCGCGGCATCGTGCCGGAGGCCGCCTCGAGCTGGTTCCTGCCGCGCATCGTCGGCATCTCGCAGGCGCTGGAGTGGTGCTACTCGGGCCGCGTCTTCCCGGCGCAGGAAGCGCTCGCCGGCCGGCTCGTCAGCAAGGTGGTGCCGCCCGACGACCTGCTGCCGACCGCACGCGCGCTCGCCAAGGAATTCGCGGCCAAGACCGCACCGGTGTCGGTGGCACTGATCCGCCAGATGATGTGGCGCATGCTGGGCGCCGACGATCCGATGGAGGCGCACAAGGTCGACAGCCGCGGCATCTATGCCCGCGGCCGCTCCGAGGACGTCAAGGAAGGCGTGGTGTCGTTCCTGGAGAAGCGCCCGGCGCAGTTCAAGAACAAGGTCTCGTCGGATATGCCCGACTATTTCCCGTGGTGGCAAGAGCGCGAGTATAAGTGAGCGAACGGCGTCCCGCGGCGTCCACCCCGGACGGCGTCGTCCTGCTGCACGGCATCAGCAGGACGGCGCGCTCGTTTCGCAGGATGGAGCTGGCGCTCAAGGATGCCGGTTTTGCCACCCTCAATCTCGACTATGACAGCCGGCGCAAAGGGCTCGAAGCGCTGGCCGAAGATATCCACCCCTCGCTCGATCACTTCGCCCAGAGCTGCGACGGCTCCGTGCATTTCGTCTGCCATTCGATGGGCGGCCTGCTGGCGCGCGTCTACCTGGCGAGATATCGGCCCACGCGGCTCGGCCGCGTCGTGATGCTGGGCACGCCGAATGGCGGCAGCGAGATCGCCGACCGCCTGAAACACCTCGCGGCCTATCGCGCCTTCTTCGGCCCGGCCGGACAGCAGCTCGTCACCCGCCGCGATGCCGCGACCAGCGCATTGCTGCCGGCGATCGATTATGAGGCCGGCATCATCGCCGGCAACCGCTCAGTCTATCCGATCACATCCATGGGCATGCCGCGGCCGCATGACGGCCGGGTGTCGGTAGCCAACACCCGGCTCGACGGCATGGCCGATCACATCGTGATCCGCACATCACATCCCTGGCTGGTGCGCAACAAGGATGCGATCGCGCAGACCATCGCATTCCTGCGAGATGGGGAATTCACTAAAGCATAGCCGTCATAGCGAGGAGCAAAGCGACGAAAGCAATCCATTGCTTCGCTTCGCTCGCAATGACGAACTACTGCATCATCAGCGCCACGCGTCCGATCGCCTTGCGCTCGATCAGGAGCCGCATCGCCTTCGCGTAATCCTCCAGCGGCAGCCGGTGTGAGATATTTGGCCGCACCCGGCCCGCCTCGGCCCATTCGCTCAACGCCTTGAACCTGACTTCGCCGAGCGCAGGATCCTTCCGCACCGCCTCGCCGGCGCGAACCCCGAGCACACTCGCGCCTTTGATCATCAACAGATTGGTGCGGGCAAGGCCGATGCCGCCGGTGAAGCCGACGACGAGAATGCGCGCGCCCCAGTTGATGCAGCGCATCGAGTTCTCGAACACTTCGCCGCCGACCGGATCGAACACGACATCGGCGCCGCGGCCGTCGGTGAGGCGCTTCACAGCATCGCGGAACGGCTCGCGCGCGTAGAGCACGAGATGATCCGCGCCGCGTTGCTTGGCGATCGCCAGCTTCTCCTCGGATGAGGCCGCCGCGATCACGGTGGCGCCGAGCAGCTTGCCGATCTCGACCGCGGCAAGCCCGACGCCGCCGCCGGCGCCATGCACCAGCAGGACCTCGCCCGGCTCGATCTGTCCGCGGTCGATCAGCGCGTGATACGCAGTGCCGTGTGCGGCAAGGAAGGTCGCGCCTTCCGCATAGTCGAAGGTCGACGGCACCGGCACGAGCTGCGACGGTGTCGCAACGGTCTCGTCGCAATAGGCGCCGAAGCGCATCTTGACGATCACCTTGTCGCCGACGGCAACCCCGGTTGCGTCATTGACCTCGACGACATCGCCGGCAGCTTCCGAGCCCGGCGTGAACGGCAGCGGCGGCTTGAGCTGGTATTCGCCGGCGGCCATCAGGATGTCTGGGAAATTGATCCCGGCGGCGCGGATGGCGACGCGCACCTGTCCCGGCTGCAAGGACATCGAGGCAAAATTTTCGAGCTGAAGACGCTCGGGCGGGCCGAGCTCTCGGCAAACAACGGCTTTCGGCATCAGGCGGCTCGCGCCTTGAGGCGTGCCAGTGCCTCGCGGATCAGCGGCAGGCGGTCGTTGCCGAAATACATGTCGGTCTTGTCGAGATAGATCGTTGGCGAGCCAAAGCCGCCGCGCGCCATCACCTCATCGGTGTTGGCCTTGAGCTGGTCCTTGATCGCCTGGTCGCCGATGCCGGCGAAGAACTGCGCCGGATCGATCCCGAGCTTGCTGCAGATTTCGGCCAGCACCGCGTCCTGCGAGATGTCCTTGTCGTCACCCCAATAGGCCTCGAACACCGCGCGCGCGAACGGCACCATCTTCTCGTTGCCGAGAAGGATGCAGCCGCGCATCGCCTTGACGCTGTTCACCGGGAACACGGTCGGCGGCATCTTGATCGCCAGCCCGGCCGAGCGCGCCCAGTCGGCCAGATCCTTCTTCATGTAACGCGCCTTCAGCGGCACCGGCGTCTCGCGCTGCGCGTAGACCGACGGATTGACGGTGTTGAAGATGCCGCCGACCAGGATCGGCCGCCAGCTGATCGGCGCGTCGAACTCTTTCGCCAGCGGCTGGATGTTGTGCCAGGCGAGATAGGTCCACGGGCTGGAGCAGTCGAAGAAGAATTCGATCATGGCGTTTCCTTTTGTTGTAGTTCTCTCTCTTTCGTCATTCCGGGGCGCGCCCCGGAATGACGACGGTCATTTCTTCTCGACCAGCTCCTTCGCACGCTGGCCGAACATGTTCTTGCGTGACTCCTCGTCGAACGGCTCCTTGACGAATTTTCCGATCGCAAGCCCCGCCTGCACCTGCGGGCGGGCACGCACGGTCGCGTACCAGCGCTTGATGTTCGGGTAGTCGTCGAGGGTGAAGCCCTGCGCCTTGTGGGTCATGGTCCAGGGGAAGCAGGCGATGTCGGCGATTGAATAGTCATCGCCAGCGATATGAGCGCCGGTCCTGCCGAGCTGGCGGTCGAGCACGCCATAGAGCCGCGCCGTCTCGTCTCGGTAGCGCTCGATCGCGTAGGGAATCTTCTCGGCCGCATAGAGCGCGAAATGGCCGTGCTGGCCGAGCATCGGCCCAAGGCCGCCCATCTGCCACATCACCCATTGAATGACGTTCGACCGCGCCCGCAGCTCCCTGGACAGGAAGCGGCCGGTCTTGTCGGCGAGATAGATCAGAATCGCGCCGGTCTCGAACACCGAGAACGGCCCGCCGCCGTCGGCGGGCGCATGGTCGACGATCGCGGGGATGCGGTTGTTCGGGCTGATCGCCAGGAATTCCGGGCGGAACTGCTCGCCGGCCCGGATGTTCACCGGGATCACCTGATAGGGCAGCCCCAGCTCCTCCAGCATGATCGAGATCTTCCAGCCGTTCGGCGTCGGCGCGTAGTGCAGGTCGATCATCGGCGTCCACTTCCCCATCACAAAGACTTTTGTTGTTCTGTACCTCCACTCTAGGACATGGCACACAGGCGCTCAATCAGAACCCATCGGGAGGCACCCATGCTGTTTCCAACCACGATCGCAGGCTCCCTGCCGAAGCCGGAATGGCTCGCGGAGCCGAACATGCTGTGGGCGCCCTGGAAATCGCAAGGCGCCGAGCTCGCCCGCGCCAAGCGCGACGCCACGGTGCTAGCGGTCAAGCTGCAGGAAGATGCCGGCGTCGACATCGTCACCGAGGGCGAGCAGGCGCGCCAGCACTTCGTGCACGGTTTTCTGGAGCGGATCGAGGGCATCGACTTCGCCCACAAGGTTGAGATGGGAATCCGCAAGGACCGCTACAAAGCCATGGTGCCGCAGGTGGTCGCGCCGCTGCAGCTCAAGGGCCGCGTCCATGAAAGCGAGGCGCGCGCGGCGCGCGCCCACACCAAAAACAAACTGAAATTCACCCTGCCCGGTCCGATGACCATCATCGACACCATCGCCGACCAATATTACGGCGACCGCGTCAAGATGGCGTTTGCCTTCGCCGAGCTGTTGAACCAGGAAGCCAAGGCGCTGCAGGCCGACGGCGTCGACATGATCCAGTTCGACGAGCCTGCGTTCAATGTCTACATGGATGAGGTGCGCGACTGGGGCATCAAGGCGCTGGAGCGCGCCGCCGAAGGCCTCTCCTGCGCGACTGCTGTGCATATCTGCTACGGCTACGGCATCAAGGCCAACACCGACTGGAAGCAGACGCTCGGCGGCGAATGGCGGCAATATGAAGCGACCTTCCCGGTGATCGACAAGAGCACGATCCAGCAGGTCGCGATCGAGTGCCGCAATTCGAAGGTGCCGATCGAGCTGCTCGCCGCGCTGCCCGGCAAGATCGTGCAGGCCGGCGTGATCGACGTCGCCAGCGACGAGGTCGAGACTGCGGAGGACGTCGTCAAGGTGATCGAGGCCGTGGCGAAATACGTGCCGAAGCGCAACATCATCGCGACCACCAATTGCGGCATGGCCCCGATGCGGCGCGATATCGCCGAAGCCAAGCTCATCGCGCTCGGTAACGGCGCGAAACTGGCGCGACAGCGGCTGGCGTAGGCGCAGCGCGGGCGGCTCAGCCCAAAACAGCCGCCGCGCTCGGATGCAGCACCGCCCGATAGCCGGCCTGGAACGCACGAACGGTCGACGGCGGCGTCAGCAGCATGGCGGGAGCGGTCGCGTCGGCCGGCACGTAGCCGGCGAACGACCAGCGCAAGGTCTTGCCACCGGCAACGAGAAAGCTTTCCCCGTTCGCCTGCACCATCGCGCCATCGGGCAGCTCATCGATCGGCTTCGGCAGCGGATGCAGCCGCTTCTTGCCGCGGTCGAGCCGCTCGGCATGCAGCACCGCATCCATCGCCTTGGCGCTGAGGTCGCTCACGCCGTTGCCCTCCTCCCACGCGGCACGAAACCGCTTGGCGTCGTCGCGGCGGCAGTAGAAGCAGGGCCGGTGCCCGGCCGCGAATGCGGTTGCCTCATCGAGGAAGAACAGCTCGGTCCAGCTCTGCCGGCTCATCACCTCACGCCGCCGTCCCCTGAACTCGCAGACGCAGGTGAGCCACGCCGGCGACGACCAGCGCCTGTTCAGCAGCGTCCGCGTCGCGGGGTCGTGGATGATGCCGCGATTGCCGGTGAAGGTGCCGCGATGATGGGTAGCGACGATATCGCCAGTCGGGGTGACGCGGTTTTGCAGGGGCATGGTCTTCCTTCCCCTCGCCCCGCTCTTGCGGGGAGAGGGTTGGGGTGAGGGGCGCTTCCGCAAAGATGGTGAAAGTTGAACGCGCGGCGAGTCCCCTCACCCGATCGCTGCGCGATCGACCTCTCCCCGCAGGCGGGGCGAGGTGACTCCTTAAGCCGCCCCATCCCTGATCGGCGGCTGGAACGACAGCGCGGTGTCCCAGGGAAAAAAGATCCAAGTGTCCTGCGACACCTCGGTGATGTAGGTGTCGACCAGCGGCCGGCCCTTCGGCTTGGCATAGACCGTCGCGAAATGTGCATCCGGCAGCATCTCGCGCACCAGCTTGCCGGTCTTGCCGGTATCGACGAGGTCGTCGACGATCAGAAGCCCCTTGCCGGTGCCGCCGCCGAGCTTGGCGGTCTGCTCCGAGATGCCCTTGAGGACCTTCAGGTCGCCCTGCTTGTCGTGGTCGTAGCTGGCGATGCAGACGGTATCGATCACCCGCAAGCCGAGTTCGCGCGCCACGATCGCCGCCGGCACCAGCCCGCCGCGGGTGATCGCGATCACCGCATGGAACGGGCCGACCTCGTTGAGCCGCCAGGTCAGCGCCCGGCAATCCCGGTGGAATTGATCCCACGACACCGGGAACGGCCTGCCGGCCCGATCCTGTGCACTCGATTCAGAATTTCTCTCAACCATGTCGCCTCAACCCGCCGGCTTCTTCTGTGCGGCCTGCACCTGCTTCAACATCTCCTTCACCGCGGCCATGGCGGCGGCGAGCTTCTCCGGATCGCGCGAGCGGACCACCAGATTGGTGTTCGGCTTCTGGTTCTCGTCCTGGAACGGATAGCTGCCGATGATGGTGTCGGGATTGGCTTCCGCGATCGCCCGCAGCGGGCCGCCGATGTCGCCTTCCCGCGCATCGGCGCGGACCGAGTCCGACAGCATCCGCACGCCGGACTTCAGGGTCGGCGCCACGATGTCCATCATCGCCTGCATGATGGTGGGGATGCCGGCCATCACGATGACGTTGCCGAGCTTGAAGCCCGGCGCCAGAATGGTCGCGCTCTGGATCAGTTCGGCGCCGTCGGGCACCCGGGCCATCCGCAGCCGCGCCTCGTTGAGGTCCTGCTCGCTCCAGCGCTCCCTGAACCGCGCCACCACATCGGGATGATGGTGGATATCGACCCCGAACGCCTTCGCCACGCTGTCGGCGGTGATGTCGTCATGGGTCGGCCCGATGCCGCCGGTGGTGAACACGTAGGTGTATCTATGCCGCAGCGCATCAAGGGCGGACACGATGTCGGCCTCGTCGTCGGCGACGACGCGGACCTCCTTCAGGTCGATGCCGATATTGGTCAGGTATTCGGCGATGAAGCCGATGTTCTTGTCCTTGGTCCGGCCGGACAGGATCTCGTCGCCGATCACCAATATCCCCGCCGTGACGATCTCGCTCATGGTCTCATTCCTTAAACTTGATCCCCTGACATTGCCGATCCAGTGCCTTGATGTCACGGGGTTTTGCCGCCGAATTAAGCAGACCTCAGCCGGTTTTTCAGGCAGGCCTTCCGCCTTCCCCTTAGCAAATGCCACAAGCCAATGCATATCGCGCTGGCCCGCCCCTTGCTACCATCCCATCAAGTCATGCACTGTGTCACATGGCTCGTGAGGGCTGGCTTGGGAGGGCAGTCGGGATATATGGCAGTCGCGTTCGATGAGATGAACGGCCTCGGCGAGGATCTCCGCCCGGCCTACCACGAGCTCTCCCGCTGGCTCAAAGAGACGCCGCCGGATGCGCTCGAATATCGGCGCCAGGAAGCGGAGCTGCTGTTCCGCCGGATCGGCATCACCTTCGCGGTCTACGGGGATTCCGAGGCCCAGGAACGGCTGATCCCGTTCGACGTCATCCCGCGCATCATGTCCGCGACCGAGTGGACCCTGCTGGAGAAGGGCTTGAAGCAGCGCGTGCTCGCGCTCAACATGTTCCTCAAGGATATCTATCACGGCCGTGACATCCTGCGCGCCAACGTCATCCCCGAGGACCTGATCTTCCAGAACCCGGTATTTCGTCCGGAGATGAACGGCCAGGACGTGCCGCACGACATCTACGTCCACATCGCCGGCATCGACATCATCCGCACCGATCCGGACAATTTCATCGTGCTGGAGGACAATGCGCGCACGCCGTCCGGCGTGTCCTACATGCTGGAAAACCGCGAGATCATGATGCGGCTTTTTCCGGACCTGTTCGCGCGGCACCGCGTCGCCCCGGTCGAGCGCTATCCGGACGAGCTGTTGTCGGCGCTGCGCTCGGTGGCGCCGCACAGCGCCTCGGCTGAACCTACGGTCGCGTTGATGACGCCCGGCGTCTACAACTCGGCCTACTACGAGCACTCGTTCCTGGCCGACAAGCTCGGCATCGAGCTCGTCGAGGGGCGCGACCTCATCGTCAAGAACGACGAGGTGTTCATGCGCACCACGGAGGGGCTGAAACGTGTCGACGTGATCTACCGCCGCGTCGACGACGATTTCCTCGATCCCCTCACCTTCCGTCCGGATTCAGCGCTCGGCGTCCCCGGGCTGATGTCGGCCTATGCCGCCGGCAACATCACGCTCGCCAACGCGGTCGGCACCGGCATCGCCGACGACAAGGCGATCTATTCCTACATGCCGGACATCGTAAAATTCTACCTCAGCGAGGAGCCGATCCTGAAGAACGTGCAGACCTGGCGCTGCCGCGAACCGCAGGACCTGTCCTACGTGCTCGACAACCTCGCCGACCTCGTCGTCAAGGAGGTGCACGGCTCGGGCGGCTACGGCATGCTGATCGGCCCCGCCGCCACCAAGGCGACCATCGAGGCATTCCGCGACAAGCTCAAGCGCGAGCCGGAGGGCTTCATCGCCCAACCGACGCTGGCGCTGTCGACCTGCCCGACCTGCACCGACAAGGGCCTGGCGCCGCGCCATGTCGACCTCCGCCCGTTCGTGCTGACCGGCTCGAGCCAGACCACCATCGTCCCCGGCGGACTGACGCGGGTGGCGCTGAAGGAAGGCTCGCTCGTGGTCAATTCGAGCCAGGGCGGCGGCACCAAGGACACCTGGATACTGAGTGAGTGATTTGAAGCCCAACGCGCTGCGCGAGACCTCCCTCCCCCTGCGAGGGGGAGGGTTGGGGTGGGGGTCGGCCGCATACGCCGAATGGAGAGAGGACCCCCACCCGCCGCTGCGCGTCGACCTCCCCCTTTCAGGGGGAGGTGAAACACGTTTCGTCTTGTAGGGACTATCGCATGCTGTCGCGCACCGCCGAAAACCTGTTCTGGCTGGCCCGTTATGTCGAACGCGCCGAGTATCTCGCGCGCACGATCGACGCCACGCTGCGCGTCACCGCGCTGCCCGCGGCCTATATCGGCAAGACCAATGAGTGGGACTCCGCGCTGCTCACCGCCGGCGTCGGCGCGGCGTTCTACGACCATTACGAAGAAGCCAACGAGCGAAACGTCGTCGAGTATCTGTCCTTTTCGTCGGAGAATCCCTCCTCGATCAAGAACTGCATCGAGGCTGCGCGGCTCAATTCGCGCTCGGTGCGCACCGCGCTGACGTCGGAGATGTGGGACACCATCAATTCGTCGTGGATCGAGCTGCAGGCTGTCTGGAACAAGGGTCCCGCCAATCGCGAGGAGCTGGCGAAGTTCCTGCGCTTCGTGCAGGAGACCTCGCTGCGCTTCGACGGTTCGGCGTACCGCACCATGCTGCGCAACGACGCCTACTGGTTCTCGCGGCTCGGCGTGCATCTCGAGCGCGCCGACAACACCGCCCGCATTCTCGATGTGAAGTATCACGTGCTGCTGCCCGAGGAAGAGCATGTCGGCGGCCCACTGGACTACTACCAGTGGACCTCGATCCTGCGCTCGGTGTCGGCGACGACCGCCTATCACTGGGTGTACCGGGAAACCCTGAAGCCGTGGCTGATCGCCGACCTGCTGATCCTCAACGACACCCTGCCGCGGTCGCTCGCCAGCTGCTACAGCAACCTGGTGCGCAATCTGGACCAGATCGGCGTCGCCTATGGCCGCCAGGGCGCCGCCCAGCGCCACGCCCGTGGCATCCGGAACCGGCTCGAGCACAGCCATATGGACGATATCTTTCAGCACGGCGTGCACGAATTCATCCAGGAATTCATCGCGGACAATTCCCGGCTGGGTGAGATCATCACCAAGCAGTATCTGATCTGACCGATACGGCCGAAAACGTGCTCAAATTGTCGTCATGGTGGCCCCCGCGCCGGCCATCGAAGTCTTGCTTTCGCGGCCGATTAGGACGAAGACGTGATGCCCGGCATGAGGCCGGACACGATGCTCCTGCCCGAAAAATCGACTGAACTGCGGTTGAGCCATGCGCCTGCGGATAGCCCACACCACCACCTATCGCTACGAGCCGGCGGCCTCGGGCGTGATCCAGATTCTGCGGATGACGCCGGGCAGCCATGACGGCCAGTATGTCGCGGACTGGCAGATCGACGTCTCGACCGATTCCCGGCTCGACATCCATGAGGACGCGTTCGGCAACGTCACCCACGTGCTGACGCATGGCTCGATCACCGATCTCACCATCCACTGCGAAGGTCTGGTCGAGACCCAGGACACCGGGGGCGTGCTGAAAGGCAGCGACGAGCGGTTTCCGCCGAGCCTGTTCCTGCGCCCCACGCCGCTGACCGACCTCAACCCGGCGATGACGAGCTTGGTGCGCGAGCTGCGCGCGGAAGCAGGTAGCGACGTGCTCGGCTTCCTGCACGCGCTGATGGTGCAGATCTACGAGCACATGAGCTTCGACGAAGACCCGACCAACAGCGCCACCTCGGCCTCCGAGGCGTTCGCGCTGAAGCGCGGGGTCTGCCAGGACTACGCGCACATCCTGATCGCCTGCGCGCGCGCCGGCGGCGTTCCGGCGCGGTTCGTCTCCGGCCACTTCCTGCGCTCCGACGGCATGGTCAACCAGCAGGCCGGCCACGCCTGGGCCGAGGCCTTCGTGCCGGATTTGGGCTGGGTCGGCTTCGACGCCGCCAACGGCATCTGCACCACCGATGCCCATGCCCGCGTCGCGATCGGCCTCGACTATCTCGGCGCCGCCCCGGTCCGCGGCACCCGCTATGGCGGCGGCAACGAGACGCTGACCGTCGCGGTCAAGGTCGACCAGGCCGGCCGCCCCGGGCAGTGGCAGAGCCAGTCGCAGTCGTAAGGCTGACCCCTCTTCGCATCTGTCATTGCGAGCGCAGCGAAGCAATCCATCTGCCCCCTTTCGGAGGCATGGATTGCTTCGTCGCTTCGCTCCTCGCAACGACGGCGGGGGTGCTATGATGGCTGCTTCAACAAGACCAGCGAGACAACTCATGGCCACCGTAAAGCTGCTTTCCGACGACGAGCTCTCGACTGAGGCCCGCGCCGTCTTCGACGACATCCGCAAGACGCGGAACTCGGACTTCGTCAACAATTTCTGGCGCGCGCTCGCGCATGATCCGAAGACGCTGCGGCGGACCTGGGAGAGCATCAAGGAGGTGATGGCCCCCGGCGCGCTCGACCCGAAGGTCAAGGAGATGCTCTATGTCGCGGTCTCTGTTGCGCATGGCTGCAGCTACTGCATTCATTCGCACACCGCGAGCGCACGCGCCAAGGGCATGACCGACGCCGAATATCAGGAAATGCTGGCGATCGTCGGCATGGCCGCCGAGACCAACCGGCTGGTCACCGCACTCGGCGTGCCGGTCGACGATGCGTTCCTCGTCGGCGCACCGGCGGGAGGTAAGCAGGAGCCGTGACGGCCTGGGCTCTCCGCTGCATCGCGGTCACTTGTCCAGCCAGACATCCTCGAAGCGCAGATTGTTGTACTGGCTGTTGTCGTGCGGATGAAAATTCCTCACATAAGGCTGCCAGCAATTGCCGGCCGATGAGTGCAGGATGACCGGCCGCGCCGCGTCCTCGACCAAGAGGCGCTCGATGTCGAACACGATGTTGCGGCGCTTGTCCTTGTCGACCTCACGCGACTGCGCGGCGAGTAGCCTGTCGACCTCGGCATTGCAATACTGGGTGTAGTTGCGCTCGGAGTTGCAGGAGTAGTTCTCGACCAGGTTGCCGTCGGGATCGTCGACACTGACGCCGGTGACATTGAGGCCGATCGTGTAATCCTTGCGCTGCAGCCGCGAGTACCAGCGCGGCGTATCGAGGATATCGAGCTCGGCTGTGATGTAGATCTTCTTGAGCTGGTCGGCGAGGATCACGGCCGGGTCGCGATAGGTCGGCAAATTGCGGGTCTGGATCTTGATCGACAGCGGCTTGGCGTCGCTGTAGCCGAGCTTCTGCATGATCGCCTGGGCATCCGCGAGGTTCTTCCCGGTGTCGGGTCCGTAACCCATCAGCGTCGACAGGATCTCCGGCGGCATGCCCCACTCGCCTTCGGGCCTCGCCTGCATCGCGCCGCCGAGCCGTCCGGTGCCCTCGAACAGGATACTGTTGAAGGCATTGCGATCCAGCGCCAGCGACATCGCCTTGCGAATCTCGGGATTGTCGAACGGCGGATTGACGCGATTGACCAAGAGATTGATCTGCAGATTGGTCGAGGTCATCTCGCAGATCGCGCTCGGCGCCCGCGCCTTGACGTCCTTCATCAGGGGAATGCTGACGTCGGACGGAAAGGTGATGTCATAGTCGCCGGTCGCGAACGCCAGCATGCGCGTGGCGCGACTGTCGATCGAGCGCACCGTGATCTCGTCGAGATACGGACGGTCCTTCTTGAAGTAGTCGGGGTTGCGCACCAGGCGGATCGAATCCCCGCGCCGGAATTCGACGAATTTGAACGGCCCGGTGCCGACCGGCTTGGTGCGCATCACCTGCTGCGGCACGTGGCAGGGATAGACCACCGAGAAGGCGCTGGCGAGCAGCGCCAGCAGCCCGGGCTGCGGCTCGGTCAGTTCGAAGGTCGCCTCGTCGTCGCCATTGATGCTGACGTCCTTGAGCTTCGAATACCAGACCTTGCGCGGGTTGCGCTTGAAGTCCTGGGTTTTGGAGTCTTGGGTCTCGCTCTTGCCGATCAGCATCCGCCAGGTGCATTGCACGTCCCTGGCGGTGAACGGCTGGCCGTCATGCCATTTCACGCCGTGATGCAGCTTGAAGGTGAGCCTTGTGTTGGTGGAATCCCACATCCAGCTCTCGGCGAGATCAGGGATCACGGTGTCGATCGATTCGTGCACCTTGGCCGGATCGAACACCACGAGGTTGTTGAAGACCGCCGCGAACGGCATCACCGAGGCGATGGTGGATTCCTCGAGCAGCGAGGTCGAAGGCGGATTGTCGTTGTGATAGAGCCGGAGCGTGCCTCCCTTCTTCTGCGCCGATGCAGGGCTCGCGGCCATCACGGCTGCGCCCAAGGCCATGATGCACGTAGCCAGTCTGAATGACATTCTCGCCTCCCGGAATTCTTGTTGTTCTTGTCGATTGCAGGCAGTCGACCACAACGCCATCGGCCTCGCAATGACAGGGGGTGCAGATCATTGCCCGCTGCGCGCAACACAGAACGGGGCCGGGCAAGCACGGGCGGCTGGCGGTGGAACAGGGCCTGACACGGACCGCCGCCGGCCCACTTTTGACGGGCCATCGCATGTCCCGTCACGGGGAATTGGGGTTGGATGCGACCTCGAAATTGGCTACACGTTTGGCGCCGAGAAACCCGGACCGTTTGAGGGCTGGAAATGACCTATTGCTGCGGAATTCTGGTGCGCGACGGCCTCGTCATGATCGCCGATACCCGCACCAATGCCGGCCTCGACAACGTTTCGACCTTCCGCAAGCTGCACATCTTCGAAAAGCCCGGCGACCGCATCATGGCGATCGCCAGCGCGGGGAATCTCGCGATCAGCCAGTCGGTGCTGTCGACCCTGACTGAGGGCATGGAAGATCCGCACACCGGCGAGCTCGAGACGCTGATGAACGCGCCGACCATGTTCCAGGCGGCGCAGCGGATCGGCCGCGCCATCCGCTCGGTGCATGCCACCGAGGGCGATGCGCTGCGCTCCGAGGACATCTCGTTCGATGTCTCGTTCCTCTTCGGCGGCCAGATCAAGGGCTCGCGGATGCGCCTGTTCATGGTCTACACCGCCGGCAACTTCATCGAGTGCACCACCGACACGCCCTATTTGCAGATCGGCGAGCACAAATACGGCAAGCCGGTGCTCGACCGCGCCATGCATTACGACGTCGAGCTCTACGAGGCGCTCAAGACCGGGCTGATCTCGATGGATTCGACGATGCGTTCCAATCTCGGCGTCGGCCTGCCGATCGACGTGCTGGTGGTCCGCACCGACGCCTGCGAGGCCGATCTCAACCACCGCATCGAGGCCGGCGAGCCCTATTTCCACGATTTGCGCTCGCGCTGGTCGGCGGCGCTGCGCGCGGCGCACCAGAACATTCCGCGCCCACCCTACAAGAACGAAACCGAAGCAAAAACCAAGTAAGAGGAAACTCGGATGACCGAAGCAACCAGCAAGATCGCACTCGTCACCGGCGCCGGCACCGGTGTCGGCCGCGCGGCATCGCTCGCTTTGATGGACAAGGGCTACACCGTGGTGCTCGCCGGCCGCCGCATCGAGATGCTGGAGGAGACCGCCAAGCTCGGCCCCGCCGGCAAGAGCCTGTGCGTCTCGGCCGACATGGCCAATCCGGCCGCGATCGCCGCGCTGTTCGACAAGGTCAAGGCGACCTACGGCCGGCTCGACGTTCTCTTCAACAACGCCGGCATGGGCGCGCCGCCGGTGCATTTCGAGGACCTGCCGCTCGAGCAGTGGCAGGCCGTGGTCAACACCAACCTCACCGCGCCGTTCCTGTGCACCCAGCACGCCTTCCGCATCATGAAGGACCAGACCCCGCGCGGCGGCCGCATCATCAACAACGGCTCGATCTCGGCGCATGCGCCGCGGCCGTTCTCGGCGGCCTACACCTCGACCAAGCACGCCATCACCGGCCTCACCAAAGCCTCCAACCTCGACGGCCGCATGTATGACATCGCGGTCGGCCAGGTCGACATCGGCAACGCCGCGACGCCGATGACCGATCGCATGGTCAACGGCCCCGGCGTGCTGCAGCCGGACGGCACCACCAAGCACGAGCCTCGCATGGATGCGAAAGCGGTCGGCGACGCCGTCGCCTACATGGCCGGCCTGCCGCTCGACGCCAATGTGCTGTTCATGACTGTGATGGCGACCAAGATGCCGTTCGTCGGTCGGGGCTGATCTTCCCTTTTTCGCTTGCGGCAGAGCTACACGAGGGCATGGCCGGAATTGTCCCGGCCATGCCCTCGCAGGGCGTACGGTCAAAATATCGAAAACAACCCCATGCACAGTAGCCGGCGACTGCCGGCGCCCGACACGGCGACTTGACACGTCGGGCAACTCAGCAGTATTTTTCCATTATTCCGAAATCGTGCGCGGGGGAAGAAGGTCAGCGCGAGGGCGAGCCTTCACGACGACGGTGAGAGACGAACCCGCGGAGAGTCCCCCTCACCCGCCGCTTCGCGTCGACCTCTCCCCGCAAGCGGGGCGAGGTAAGAAGCCCTACTCCAGCTTCTCTACGTCGCGCAGCGTCGGGAACAGCTTCATCCAGAGCAGCGCCACCGCAACCGTCGCGACGCCGCCGAGCACGGCCGACGGCACGGCGCCGAGCAGCGCGGCGGTGACGCCGCTTTCGAACTGGCCGAGCTGGTTGGACGCGTTGATGAACAGGAAATTCACCGCGCCGACGCGGCCGCGCATCTCGTCCGGCGTCGCCAGCTGCACCAGCGAGAAGCGAATCACGACGCTGATCGTATCCGCCGCGCCGAGCACCGCGAGCGCCAAGGCCGATAGCCACATCCAGTGCGACAGCGCGAACACCACCGTCGCCACACCGAACACGATCACCGACTGGAACATGCGCATGCCGACACGGCGGTTGATGGTGTGACGCGCCAGCACCATCGTCATCAAGAGCGCGCCGAGTGCCGGCGCCGCGCGCAGGATGCCGAGGCCGAGCGGGCCGGTGTGCAGGATGTCGCGCGCATAGATCGGCAGCAGCGCAGTGACGCCACCGAACAGCACCGCGAACAGATCGAGCGAGATGGTGCCGAGGATCGCCGGATTGCTGCGAACGAAGGTGACGCCGGCAAACAGGTCATCCGACACCTCGCCGTTCTTCGCTGCCGCCTGCTGCAAGCGGCCGATTCCGCCGGTGAGCAGCGCGCCGAACAGCCAGAACACCATCATGATGCCGTAGGGCGCGCTCGGCATCAGCGCATAGGCGAAGCCGCCGAGCGCGGGTCCCGTGATGGTCGCAACCTGCGCCGCGCCGCTCGAGATCGCGGTCGCCCGCTGCAGCGAACCTTGCGGAGCGATCAGCGGCAGCAGCGCGGCGGTCGCCGGGCTTTCGAACGCACCGGCGATCCCCAGCACGAAGGTCGCGACGAAGATCTGGATCTCGGAAATGGTGCCGGCAAATGTGCTTCCGGCGAGAAACAAAGCGGTCAGCGCTTCCGCCACCTGGCAGGCCTGCACCACGCGCTTGCGCTCGAAGCGGTCGGCAGCATGGCCTGCGACGAACACCAGGAGCGCCGTCGGCAGGAACTGGATCAGACCGACCATGCCGAGCTCGAACGCGCTGCCGGTCAGGTCATAGATCTGCCATCCGATCGCGACCGCGCCGATCTGGCTGGAGAAGCGCGACAGGCTGCGCGACGACAGGAAGAACAGGAACGGTCTGTGACCGAGCAGATCGCGGGCGCCGGCCGGCATGGCGGAGGACATGCACGATTGCGTGGCTGAGCCCCTGCAACTTGTCAATGGATTCGGGATCAACGCGCAACAGCATTGCGCTGCGCGAAGCCCCTGCCATAATCCGTTGAGGTTCTTGGGGGCGTGATGCTGCAGTTGCAATCGGCGTTCGGCGTGGTGGCGTTGCTGGTGATCGCCTGGGCGTTGAGCGAGAATCATCGGATGGTGTCGTTGCGGCAGGCGGCGATCGGGCTCGGCGTCACGGTCGTCACCGCACTGGTGCTGATCAAGGTGCCGCTGGTGACGCAGGCGTTCGGCGCGATCAACGATGCCGTCGGCACGATCGCAGCGGCGACGCGCGCCGGCACCGCCTTCGTGTTCGGATATGTCGGCGGCGGCCCGGCGCCGTTCGATCCGAAGGCGCCGGGCTCGGATTTCATCCTCGCCTTCCAGGCGCTGCCGATCGTGCTCGTGATGAGCGTGCTGACGACGCTGCTGTTCTATTGGCGCGTGCTGCCGCCTGTGGTGCGCGGCATGGCCTGGATCCTGGAGCGCACGCTCGGCGTCGGCGGCGCGGTCGGGCTCTCGACCGCAGCCAATATCTTCCTCGGCATGGTGGAAGCGCCGCTCTTCATCCGCCCCTATCTGGGCCAGCTCACCCGCAGCGAATTGTTTCTGGTGATGACCGGCGGCATGGCCGGAATTGCCGGCACCGTGCTGGTGCTGTACGCGACGCTGCTGGCGCCGCTGATCCCGGATGCCGCCGCGCATTTCGTCATCGCCTCGGTGCTGGGTGCGCCGGCCGCCATTCTTGTCAGCCTGATCATGGTGCCGGAGACATCCGACAAGCGTACCGGCGGATCGCTCGAGGATCCCGATGTCCAGGTGTCGTCGACGATGGACGCGATCGTGAAGGGCACCGCCGCGGGGCTCGAGCTCTTGATGAACATCATCGCGATGCTCTTGGTGCTGGTCGCCCTGGTCTATCTCGCGAACAAGATCATCGGGCTATTGCCGGAGATCGGCGGCGCGAAGATCTCGCTGCAACGGCTGCTCGGCTACCTGATGGCGCCGGTGTGCTGGCTGATGGGGCTGCCGTGGCCGCAGGCGATCACGGCGGGAAGCCTGATGGGCACCAAGACCGTGCTGAACGAGTTGATCGCCTATGTCGATTTGTCGAAGCTTGGCCCGGACGCGCTCGATCCGCGCTCGCGGCTGATCATGCTCTACGCGATGTGCGGCTTTGCCAATTTCGCGAGCCTCGGCATCATGATCGGCGGCCTCGGCATCATGGCGCCCGGACGGCGCGACGAAATCAACGGGCTCGGCCTGAAGTCGATTGTGTCAGGGACGCTGACGACGTGCCTGATGGGCGCGATCGTGGGGATGCTGACGTAGCCGTAGCCCGGATGGAGCAAAGCGCAATCCGGGGCGGTGCTGACCGTGTGCGTGAATCCCGGATTTCGCTGCGCTGCATCCGGGCTACGATACGTTTTCTTCGTCATTCCGGGGCGGCGCCAACGGGTCGCGCGAACGCGCGCCCCGGAATGACAGAAAGCTACGCCTTCAACTCCACCGTCTTGAACTCAGCCGGCAGGATCACTTCCAGCAGTTCGACGTCGTCGGAATAATCCAAAATCATGTGCCGGATGCGCGGCGGCTGGGTCCAGGCGCTGCCTTCTCGCATCAGCGTCTCGCCTTCACCTTCCATGTAGGTCTTCACCCAGCCCTTGAGCACATAGACCATCTGGAAGTCGATGTCGTGGAAGTGCAGCTTCGAGACTTCATCCGGATTGCACGGTCCCTGCAGCCGGATGACATGCGCCTGCGCGAGGCCATGAGAGGCTGCGGCGATACCGAGGTCGCGGTACTTGGCGTAGGCACGCAGCCCGTCGGCCTTGAAATCCTCTTCGCGGTGATGGCTGATCGCGACGCGCTGCTTCGGCCGCGCCTTGGTTGCCGCCTTGGCCGCTCTCTTGGGCGCGCTCTTCCTGGCCGCCGAAACGCGGCCTTTCGACTTGATGGTCTTCCGCGCGGACGATTTTTTGGCACCGGCGCCAAGCCCCGACCATTTCTTCTTCACCGCGGTCTTGGCTGCGGATCTCGATGCCGTCTTCTTGGCCATTGTTCGCCTCCCGTCTTCTTGTGACGGCGAAGGCTAACACAAGTCGCGCTGCGCGAGGTGGACAAAGGCGCCCACCGCGCGCCCTGCCCGCCCGGGCGGATCAATGCAGCCGGAACACGCCGTCGACGGCGCGCAGTTCGGCCGGCTTGACCAGCTTGGAATGCGCCACCGTCACCGAAAACAGCGGGCCTTCGAGCTTCTGCTGCCAGAAGCTGAGGAAATCCTGCAGCGCCGGAAATTTCGGAAACAGGTCGTAGTTCTGCCAGACATAGGTCTGCAGCAACGAGGGGTGATCCGGCATCCGATAAAGGATTTGCGCCGTCGTCAGCCCATACCCCAGCAACTGCTTCCGGAAATCGTCGGAAACACCCCCACCAACTCGCGAGTCCATGCCAACCTCCTGTGACGGAGCGCATTCACGTGGTGGCCGACCTCCCCGCCGGACCACCGGGCAATGGATGCGCTCACATGAGAGAAATGTGACGCACGCGACTAACCCATCACAAGCCCAAATGTTTAATAGGTTGTTGAAATTTCTTGCGTTAGCAGCAGCTTACCGCATCTGCTAATAGCCGCGGTGCCCCTCGGTGCGGCATTAAGGATGCCGAAATGATCTCGGCATGTTTTGGCAGCCGTCATCCGCGAGTGCCAATTTTTCTGCTAGAGGCACTTGCCCGCCGCCAAGGCTTGACCTATCTCCTTCGCAACCATCCTGGCACTCGCCGGGCTGGACTGCTAACACTCCAAAAATCTACAGCATCCGCAAATATTTAGGAGGACTGCATGCAATTCCGTCCGCTTCACGACCGCGTCGTGGTCAAGCGCATCGACGCCGAAGAGAAGACTGCTGGCGGCATCATCATTCCGGACAGCGCCAAGGAAAAGCCCTCGCAGGGCGAAGTCATCGCCGTCGGCCCGGGCGGCCGCGATGAAGCCGGCAAGCTGATCCCCATCGACGTCAAGGTCGGCGACCGTGTCCTGTTCGGCAAGTGGTCCGGCACCGAGGTCAAGATCGACGGCGAAGACCTGCTGATCATGAAGGAAAGCGACATCATGGGCGTGCTCGACGTCCCCGCTTCCAAGAAGAAGGCGGCCTAAGCGCCTCCCTCCCTCCCAGGTAAACCTCTCAAGGAAAAACTCAGATGGCAGCTAAAGAAGTCAAATTCTCCGTCGAGGCGCGCGACAAGATGCTGCGCGGCGTAGACGTTCTCGCCAACGCGGTGAAGGTCACGCTCGGTCCGAAGGGCCGCAACGTGGTGCTCGAAAAGTCGTTCGGCGCTCCCCGCATCACCAAGGACGGCGTCACCGTCGCCAAGGAGATCGAGCTCGAGGACAAGTTCGAGAACATGGGCGCCCAGATGGTGCGCGAAGTCGCCTCCAAGTCCGCTGACGCGGCCGGCGACGGCACCACCACGGCGACCGTGCTCGCCCAGGCGATCGTGAAGGAAGGCGCCAAGTCGGTCGCCGCCGGCATGAACCCGATGGATCTGAAGCGCGGTATCGACCTCGCGGTCGAAGCCGTCGTTGCGGACCTCCAGAAGAACTCGAAGAAGGTCACCTCGAACGAGGAGATCGCCCAGGTCGGCACCATTTCGGCCAACGGCGATGCCGAGATCGGCAAGTTCCTCGCCGACGCCATGAAGAAGGTCGGCAACGAGGGCGTGATCACGGTCGAGGAAGCCAAGTCGCTCGAGACCGAGCTCGACGTCGTCGAGGGCATGCAGTTCGACCGCGGCTACATCTCGCCCTACTTCGTCACCAACGCCGACAAGATGCGCGTTGAGATGGACGACGCCTACATCCTGATCAACGAGAAGAAGCTCTCCTCGCTGAACGAGCTGCTGCCGCTGCTCGAGGCCGTGGTGCAGACCGGCAAGCCGCTGGTGATCGTCGCTGAGGACGTCGAAGGCGAAGCCCTCGCCACCCTCGTCGTCAACCGCCTGCGTGGCGGCCTGAAGGTCGCGGCCGTCAAGGCTCCGGGCTTCGGCGATCGCCGCAAGGCCATGCTGCAGGACATCGCGATCCTGACCGGCGGCCAGGCCATCTCGGAAGACCTCGGCATCAAGCTCGAGAACGTCACGCTGCAGATGCTCGGTCGCGCCAAGAAGGTGATGATCGACAAGGAAAACACCACGATCGTCAACGGCGCCGGCAAGAAGGCCGACATCGACGCCCGCGTTGCCCAGATCAAGGCGCAGATCGAGGAGACCACCTCGGACTACGACCGTGAGAAGCTGCAGGAGCGTCTCGCCAAGCTCGCAGGCGGCGTCGCGGTGATCCGCGTCGGCGGCGCGACCGAAGTCGAGGTGAAGGAGCGCAAGGATCGCGTTGATGACGCGATGCACGCGACCCGCGCGGCAGTCGAGGAAGGCATCGTCCCGGGCGGCGGCGTCGCCCTGCTCCGTGCTTCCGAGCAGCTCAAGGGCCTGCGCACCAAGAACGACGACCAGAAGACCGGCGTCGAGATCGTGCGCAAGGCGCTGTCGGCTCCGGCTCGCCAGATCGCGATCAACGCCGGTGAAGACGGCTCCGTCATCGTCGGCAAGATCCTGGAGAACAAGGCCTACAACCACGGCTTCGACTCCCAGACCGGCGACTATGCCGACCTCGTCAAGAAGGGCATCATCGACCCGACCAAGGTCGTCCGTACCGCGATCCAGAACGCTGCCTCGGTTGCCGCGCTCCTGATCACCACGGAAGCGATGGTTGCCGAGCTGCCGAAGAAGAACGCCGGCGGCCCCGCGATGCCTCCGGGCGGCGGCATGGGCGGCATGGACTTCTAAGTCCAGCCTCTCAAGGCAATTCACGAAATGCAAAACCCCGGCAGCGATGCCGGGGTTTTTGTTTGTGTCGTCATTCCGGGGCACGCGAAGCGTGAGCCCGGAATCCATAACCACGAATGTCAGTTGGATATTCCCGGAAAGCGATCGACCCACACGGGATTTTGCTCTTCAATCAGCCGCACCTTCCAATCGCGCCGCCATTTCTTCAGTTCTTTCTCCCGTGTGATCGCGGTGGCCGCGTCGTCGTAGATTTCAAACCAGACCAGCTTGTCGACCCCGTATCGTGACGTGAACCCGGGAGCCGCTTTGGTTCGGTGCTCGTGGACGCGACGCACGATGTCGTTCGTCACACCCAGATAGCGGGTGCCGTGCTTCCTGCTGGCAAGGAGATCGACGTAGTAGGCCATCTCGACAGCCGTGGTTATGGATTCCGGGCTCGGCGCTACGCGCCGCCCCCGAATGACGAAGGATAGTTTTCCGGGACGCGTCGCTCAATACGTTGCCGCAGTCTTGCCTATCACTCCACCTTCGCCGCAACCGGTCCCTTGTCGGTCCAGTCCGGCGGCACGCCGGCGCTGTCGCCGACCATGCCGATGAGACCGGGCGCACGCCCGAACGCTTCGCACGCCGGATATTTCGGCGCGCCGCCGAGCAGGAAGCCGAGCCGCTGCATCGAGGGTATCGAGGGCACGCCGCCGAACGGCGTCACGCCGGTGACCAGCATCTGGCTGAAATCGCCGCCGAACGATGCCGCAAGGCCGTACGCATCGCCCTCCTCCGACATCCGCCCGTTGTCGAAGGCACTGGCCGCGCGGCCCCAGACCATCGCCGCCTTCTGCTGCCCGGCCGGATCGCGTGCCTCGGCCTCGAGCGACAGGCTGCCGAGTCCCACCGGAATCCGCGGCACCGGCACGGGCACGCCGGGCAACAGAATCGACTTCGCTACCGACACACCCTTGGAGACGCCGACCGCCGTCGGATCGGTGGGCACCGCATGCGTGATGACGGCGTGAACGGTCAGATCGGCCGGCTCCGACGCAACCACGTAGAAGCGTTCGCTCAGGCCCGCACATAATGCGCGATCAGCCGCGTTGGTCACGAGCCGGCGCTGTGCAGCCGTGAACGGCGCGGGCGTTCGCTCCGAGAACACGGTGGGGACGATCCTGACGGTTTTCGCCGCCAGCACCTCATCCTTGTTGACCCGCAGCAGCGAGCGGGTCAACATCCCGTCCGATTGCACCATATTGTCGTAGGAGCGAAGCGAGCCTGCCTGATCCAGCGTCGCCGTCGCGCAGCCCGAGACCAGCAGAGCGAGCAGGTTCGCCGCCGCCCAGCCGCGGAGCGGTACCCCCCGCCTGCTCACGAATCCATTTGCCGCCGGAAGCAGCTTGATCCGGCATACGCGCGAGCAAGATGTCATTGCCGGCCCACTGACTTACACTTGGTGTAAATATTACACTTAGTGTAATTATTGTGTTGGGCGGTTTTATGGCCGGGACCGCCGCCTGCGACCGGAAGACGCATGTCCAACCGCGCACTGCGCGCGTTGACGCCGACGGCCGCGCGAACCCGAGGCCGCAAAATGCTTTTGCCCTGATTGCCTGTTCATGAGAGACGCGGCCGATGCCCGAGACGAAAACCCAGACGTCTGCAAAGACCGAAGGCCTGCGCGAGCGAAATCGCCGCGAGACGACCCGACGCATCGCCGATGTCGGCATGGAGCTGTTTCTGGCCAACGGCTTCGAGGCGACGACGCTGGATGAGATCGCGGCGGCGGCCGGCATCTCGCGCAGGACCTTCTTCTACTATTTCAGGAGCAAGGACGACATCCTGCTCGCCCATATCGCCGGCTATGACGACGCGCTGAAGGCATCGATCCGCGACCATGCCGCCGCGGGCGAGCCGATCGACGTCGTCCGCGAGGCCTTGCTAGAAATGTCCGCCCGCTTCCAGACGTCGCGAACGGTTGCGATTTCGCGCCTGATCCGTGAGAGCGAAGTGCTGAGCTCCCGCAAGCACCGCAGCGATCAGCATCGGGAGCAGGTCGTCTACGAGACGCTGCGCGAATTGTGGCCGGGCAAGGACCGCCGCGACCGTCTTCGTCTCGTCGCGATGGCCGCGAGCGGTGCGCTGCGCATCGCGGTCGACGCCTGGCTCGAGCAGGGCGGCAAGCGCCAGCTCACCAAATACGTCCAGGACGCCTTCGCCAATCTGAAGGCCGCGATCTAACTCCATTTCTCTCGTCATTCCCCGGTGCGCAATTGCGCACCTGAGGGCGGCGCGTAGCGCCGAGCCCGGAATCTGTTGTTCAGCGAAACTTGCGGCCCGATGGATTCCGGGCTCTCGCTTCGCGAGCCCCGGAATGACGAAAGGGCAAGTTCGCATTCCCGTCGCCACCTCACCCGCCCCGGGCGACGTCGTGGAAGCAGGCGCGCAGCCAGTCGATGGTGACGCGGGTCGCCGCATCGCGCTTGAGGTGGTTTTGCACCAGAAGCCAGACGTCGCGCCGCTTCGGCAGCAGCGTGGTGCGCAGACGGCGGTCGGTCAAAAGGTCGACGCAACTGTGCTCCGGCAGCACGCCGACCGCCTGATGCGACTGGATCAGCCTGTGGATGATCCGGACATTGTCGGTGACGCAACGCGCGCGAAGCCGTTTTCCACGCAGAAACTGCGTCTCGGGTATCGCTCCGAGCTCATCGGGATAGGCGCAGGTGACCGCCTCTCCCGCAGATGTCGCGACCGGCTCGAAGAAATACAGCCTGACCTCGGCGAGCTTCGAGATCGCGAAGTCGCCCTTGTCGGGCTTGCGCAGGCGGATCGCCAGATCGGCTTCCCAGCGCGAGAACTTGACGTTGTCGCTCGAGGTCAGGAATTGCAGCGTAAGGCCCGGATTGGCGCCGAGCAATTCGCTGGTGCGCGGCGCCAGCACTTCTTCTGCAATCGCATTGGTGGATGCGATGCGCAGCCGGCCGACCGGGCCGGGCAGGCTTTCGCCGATCCGGCCGATCTCCTCGGCATGGGCGGCCATCGCCTGGACGTGCGCGAGCACCACGTCGCACTGCCGGGTCGGCTTGCGGACGCCGTCGGCAGCCTCGAACAGGCGCAGCCCGAGCGCGCGCTCGATCCGCGCCAGCCGGCGGCCGACCGTGGTCTCGTCGATCCGCAGCCGCGCGCTGGCGCCGGCATAGGTGCCCTCGTCCCTGACGGCGGCGATGATGCGAAGATCATCCCAGTTCATGGCCAGAGGCTACATCGCATCCCGCCTGGCTGCAATAACGCAGCCACTGGCTGCAATATCCCTGCATAATGGCAGGCGGGTCCGTGGCTATATTTTCCCAAGACGCATCCTCCGGAGTTCTCAGGACCATGACCACAGCCAAGACCTTGATGCAGCTTGCCGGCATCGACCTCACCCTGCCCCGCCTCGGCGACAGCTGCCTGGTGCTGATCGACATCCAGAACGAGTATCTCGCAGGCCCGCTGGCACTGCCCGACGCCGGCCCCGCGATTGCGCGCGCCACCGCCTTGCTCGGCCGCGCGCGGGAGAGCGGCGCTGCGATCATTCACATCGCGCACAAGGGCGCGCCGGGTAGCCTGTTCGATCGCAGCGCGGAGCGCGGCGCGATCATCGCGCCGCTGTCGCCCCGGCCCGGCGAGATCGTGATCGAGAAACAATTGCCGAACGCCTTCGCCGGCACCGACCTCAACGCACAGCTCGCCGCGACCGGCCGCAAGGAGCTCGTGCTCGCCGGCTTCATGACGCACATGTGCGTCAGCTCGACCGCCCGCGCCGCGCTCGATCTCGGCTTCCGCACCACGATCGATGCCGACAGCTGCGCCACCCGCGACCTGCCCGACGGCAAGGGCGGCACGATCGCGGCCCGGCTCATTCACGACATTGCGCTCGCCGAACTGTCCGACCGCTTTGCGATCATCGCGCGCGGCAACGCCCTCGCCTGAGGCACCGGTCATGCTGCAGCTCTATTTCTGGCCGATGGCCTGCTCGCTCGCCAGCCGGATCGCGCTGATGGAGGCCGGCATCGACGCCCGCTATCACATGGTCGATCTCTGGACCAAGAAGGTGCTCGAGGACGACGACGACTTCCGCGCCGTCGCGCCGAAGGGCGCGGTGCCGGTGCTGGTGCTGGAAAACGGCGAGCGGCTGACGGAGAGCGCTGCGGTGCTGCAATACATCGCGGACCTCAAGCCAGAGCTCGGCCTCGCGCCGCCGGCGGGCCATCCGGACCGCTACCGCTTGCAGGAATGGCTGAGCTTCATCGGCACCGAGATCCACAAGGGCTTTCTGTTCCCAACCTTCTGGTACAAGGACGAGGCATCGCTCGCCAAGCCGCGTGCCAGGATCGGCCAGACCTTGTCGGTACCATCGGCGCACCTCGCCGACCGCGAATTTCTGGTCGGTGACCGCTTCACGGTCGCGGACGCGCATCTCACCTGGGCCCTGCTGTTGCTCCGCGCCGCCGACGTCGACGTCGCGCAATGGCCGCCGCTGGCCGCCTATCTCACGCGCATGCAGGCGCGGCCGCAGGTCAAGGCCGCGATCGGCACCGAGATGCAGATGTGGAAGAACATCACGGCGTGATCGCCGCGCGCCCGGCGCGGGCTTACTGGAACGCGACCTCGGCGAAGCTGCGCAGCTTGCGCGAATGCAGGCGCTCGGATTCCTGCTGCTTGAGCCGCTCCAGCGCCTTCAGCCCGATCTGGAGATGCTGGCCGACGCGCTGGCGGTAGAACTCGCTCGCCATCCCCGCGAGCTTGATCTCGCCATGCAGCGGCTTGTCGGAGACGCACAGCAGCGTGCCGTAGGGCACGCGGAAGCGATAGCCGTTAGCGGCGATCGCCGCCGATTCCATGTCGAGCGCGACGGCGCGCGACTGCGACATCCGCCGGATCACCTGCGGCCCGCTGATCTCCCAATTGCGGTTGTCGACGCTCGCCACCGTTCCGGTGCGCATCAAGCGCTTGAGCTCGAAGCCGGTGAGCCCGGTCACCTCGCCGACCGCCTCCTCGAGCGCAACCTGCATCTCCGCAAGCGCAGGGATCGGTACCCAGAGCGGCAGCTCGTGATCGAGCACGTGATCCTCGCGGACATAGCCGTGGGCCAGCACATAATCGCCGAGCCGCTGCGTGTTGCGCAGGCCGGCGCAATGGCCGATCATCAGCCAGGCATGCGGCCGCAACACTGCGACGTGATCGGTGATGTTGCGCGCGTTCGATGGACCGATGCCGATGTTGATCAGGGTGATGCCGCGATAGCCGGGCTCGACCAGGTGAAACGCCGGCATCTGCGGGACGCGCCCCGACGCCGTCCCGCTCGTGCCGCCGCCCGCCAGCGCGTTGCGCGTGATCACATTGCCGGGCGCGACGAATGCATCGAGGCCTTGCTCGCCCGACGCAAGACGCTGCAGGCTCGATTGCACGAAGGCATCGACATAGAACTGGTAGTTGGTGAAGATCACGAAATTCTGGAAGTGCTCCGGATCGGTGCCGGTGTAGTGATAGAGCCGGCGCAGCGAGTAATCGACCCGCGCGGCACGGAACAGGGACAGCGGCTCGGGCGTGCCCGGCGTCAGCTCAAACGTGCCGTCGGCGATCGCATCGTCCATCGCGGCAAGGTCAGGCGTATCGAACACGTCGCGCAGCGACCGCGTGAACGCCGAGCTGTCGGCGATGGTCAGCGCCGCCTCGATATTGATGTCGCGCCGGTAGGCAAAATGGATCGGGATCGGCTCGCTGGACTCGCCGATCTCGACCGCCACGCCATGGTTCTTGATCAGGAGCCCGATCTGCTCGGTGAGATAGGTCCGGAAGATATCCGGCCGGGTGATGCTGGTCTCGTGGATGCCGGGTCCCGCGACGAAACCATAGGCGAGCCGCGAGTCGAGCCGCGCATGCGACGAGGTCGTGATGCGGACGAACGGGTAGTGCGCCCGCACCCGCGTCGTGATGGTGGCGCCGTTGACATAGGCCTCGAAGCGATCGCGCAGGAATTGGGTGTTGCGCTCGTAGATCTCTTCGAGCCGGACAACGGCGGCCGCGGCATCGACGAACGCTTCGGTCGTGATCGGCGGTGGGGTTTCGATGGGGGGCGTGGGAGACATGTTCGCTTTGCGCCAGATCCGTTGCCGAGCTCGGAATCGCCCTGGATCAGTACAATATAGCGACACACGATATGGCGACAATGCCTCCGCTTCCAGATCGACGCCGACCGCTGGGCATCCCTAGCGGACAACCGTCCCCATGCGCCCGGTCCTGATCACTCCCTCCGGCGATCGCGAGAAATAGATCAGCCCGGCACGGCCGATGATGTTCTCGAGCGGAATAGTGCCCATCATCGACGGCACACGGCTATCCGTGGAATTGTCGCGGTTGTCGCCCAGCATGAAGAATTGACCGGCGGGCACAGTGAAGACAGGCGTGTTGTCGTAATACGCGTGATCGATGCAATCGAGCGTCTCGTAGCTCACATTGTTCGGCAGCGTCTCGCGCCAGCGCCGCGCGCTGGATTGGCCATTTGACCCACAGGCGTCATCGCCGACGAAATCCGGCATCCGCTCGCGCACCACGGCCGTCTCGTTGATGTAGAGCTGACCGTCGCGCATCTGGATGCGATCGCCGGGCAGCCCGGCGACGCGCTTGATGTAATCGACGCGGTCATCCTTCGGCAGCCGGAACACCACCACGTCGCCGCGCGCCGGGGACGATCCGAAGATGCGCCCTTCGAACAGTTTCGGAGAGAACGGCAGGGAATAGTGGGTGTAGCCGTAAGCGAATTTCGAAACGAAGAGATTATCGCCGACTTCCAGCGTCGGCATCATCGACCTGGCCGGGATGCTGAAGGGCTGAAACAGGAAGGTGCGACACAGCGGCGGCGACAGGATCGGCAGCGCGATGATCAGGAGCAGCGCGATCAGCAGGATCCTGCCCCACGGCCGCCGGCGGCCGGTCTCCTGAACCAGTGTCATATGCCTGCCCTGCGCCCAGATTCACGTCGCCGAACATAGCTGACGACGGTGGGACAGGCCAAGGGGCCAAGCACCCCTGCAGCAGAATGCGTCTACTGAATCCTCGCCAAGACCGCGAGGCGGCGGATGCCCTTGTTACGATAGGCGTCGAGGAACGCGTAATAGTCCTTGAACGAGACGCAACCGTTGGAGTCGCCGTTCGGGCCGAGCATGAAGGTGTGCGCGAGCAGACCGTCGCGGTTGAAGATCTTGCCCTCGCCGCCGATCGGATTGAGCCGCAGCGCCGGCACGCCGTGGAACAGCGCCTCGCGCGGCTTGAGTTCGTAGATGTGCGGCGGCGTCACGCCGACCATCTTCATATGCGAGGATCTGGGATCGTCGAGCCGGGAGCCGAGCCCCGAATGCGCCTCGAGGCGCGTGCCGTCGGGCAGATACACGGTCTTGGCCGAGATGTCGTAGACCGCGGTCTGGCGATCATAGGGCGGCGAGCCGCCGAGCATCGGGTTCTGGTCCAGCGTCGAGGGGATGCTGCCGGTGACATTGGCGTCGGCCGAAGCGAAGGAGAGCAGCCCGCCGCTCGACTCGCGCTTGCCCCACAGCTTCTCGACCATGGTCTGCCGCTCGCTCGATGCGATCGACATCACCGCGGCCTTGGCGCGTGCGGCCATGTCGCGGACGCCGCCGGATTTGGTCGCCTGCTTGGCCTCGGGCGCCTTCTCAGTTCCCTTGGACTCAACCGTCGCAGATGGATCGTTGAGCGCCACCTTCAGATTGGCGGCGGCTTGCTTCTTGGCGGTCTCGACCGACTTCGGCGCCGGCAACGGCTTCGATGTCTCGGCGAGTTCTGCCGTCGCAACCGCCCTCGCCGCGACGGCGACCTTGGGTTCAGCGGCCTGCTTGATCGGATCGATCTGCGGTGCGGCGTCGGCCACGACGCTGGAGGCGACGCCCACCGGCGCGGCGGCCGCAAACCGATCGTTAAACATAAGTGACGGTGTCGGGGCTTCCGACTTTGCGACCTCGGCGTTGGCAGAGGTCTTGGCAGGGGTCTTGGCGGGTGCCCCCGGCGCCGGAGTCAGGGACGCGAATACCTCGTTGAACGCGGGTGCGGGCCGCGCGGCAACCGCAACGGGGCGCTTCACCACCGGCGCTTCAAATGACGCATGGCCTACCGACGGATAGACGCTCGCCGCAAAGATGTTGGCATAGACTGTCCATGCGCAGCCAAGCACCAGCCCCGCCACCGCGGCGCTGCCGAGGAAATGCTGTGGGAGGATTTTTCGGGAGATTTTCTTGCGGCTTGGCGCCCCAAGAACATACGCACTCGCACTCGTACCCATACGCCCGGCGCTCAAAACAGGTCCACCTTTGTCCCTCACCCGACGCATCGTCGAACGATGTTCGGCTCAACGTCGCGCGGGGGCACAGACGGCCATTAAGGCGACTTTTAGTTAAATGCGACTTAACCGGATGCGATCCCCTGCAACGCGGGAAGTGCCTGTGGCGTAGGGCTTTTTTAAGATGGCATTGGACCGCGAAAGTGGCTTTTTTGTCCCATGATGGGACATTCCGGCACGCGGCACCGCCGCCGCATGCCGAGATTAATCCTAGGGAGAATTTCCTTGCCGATGGCCCCCGTAATCGCGCGGGGATCGGGCAAAAACCATCTCTCAATAGCTGAGCTTCGGATACCAATCCGCGCCGCGCCCCTCGCGCGTGGTGTCGAGCAGGGTCCAGAGCGGATCCATGTCCGGCGCGCCGCGCGGGTCCTGGCCGGGGTCGACCGTGCCGGCACCCATCTCGCCCGCCCAGAAATGCCGGATCGCACCGTCGTGGTGCGTGAAGACATTGTAGCCGGGCACGTCGCTGTCATCCTTGCTGACATAGTCGCGCGTGTAATCGCCCGACGCATCCGAATAGACCTTGTGACGCGTCCAGCCGCGCGCCTTCTTCGCCTTGATCAGCCGCGCGATTGGCGAGCGTGCCACGAACACGAACGAGACGCGCTGCTCGATGTCCGGAAGCTTCCCCTCCCAAGTGCTCATGAACGACGTGCACATCGGGCACGGCTTCTCGCGCTGCGGGCCGAACATGTAGCTGTAGATGATCAGCGTCTGCTTGTTGCCGAAGAGATCGGCGAGCGAGGCTGTGCCGGACTCGCCGATGAACTGATAGGCCCCGGTCACCTCGCCGCCCGGCGGCAAGCTGCGGCGCAGCTCGGCGACGCGCGCGATGTGCCGGCGCAGCTCGATCTCCTCGACGAGCAGCGCCTGGCGCGCCAGACGATAGTCGGCGCTCTCATTGGGAAAGCGTCTGGCGTTGCTGTTTGCGAGTTCGACGGCGGGCTTGAGGACGGGACTGGTCATGGTTGGAACCTCGCGTGGTTGGCGGCTCCCTGGAAGACGGGCCGGAACCGGACGATCCGACATCAACAGCGACGGTTTTACTGCAGTTCCGGTGGCGGCGAACGATCGAAGACCTCGCCCTTTGCGCCGTCGAGCAGATCGAGCGCGTAGGTCTCGATCACCAGCGGCCCGCGCATGCGTTTGGCCTCGGCCACCGTTTCGACGTTAGCGAAATTGTCGCGAAGCGAGGCCGGCATCGCCTGCTCGACCTCGTGCACATAGAGCAGCTTGCCGGACAGCTGCGCCTTGCTCGGCTCGGGCATGTTGACCCAGCGAATGCGCTGGCCCTGCTGCGCGACGCAAGTGCCCTTGGGAAGATAGAAGGCAAGCCAGCCGACGGTGCCGTAATCCGGCGCCAGCACGCAGCTCGCGCCGGTTCGCGCGCGCACCGCCTCGATCTCGCTGGCGAGTTCCTGCCAGCCGACACCGACGCTGCGCACGGTGGCGTCGCGGCGAGAGCCCGAAAGGATGCCGGTGTTGGCCTGCACGATCAGCAGCGCGAACAGCACGACGCCAGACGGCGCGGCCCAGCGGCGGCAGAAATCGATCGTGCGCTGCTGGCGCGGCGCCCACTGCACCTGGATCGCCGCGACCGCGGCCGCCACCGCAAACGCCGGATAGACCGGCGCGAACCAGTTGGCCTCGACCCGCGCATGCAGCGCGTGCCAGGTGAAATAGACCACGATGGTCCAGAACATCGCGTTGACCAGCACGCGCGCAGGCATTGCGCCGGCACGGCGCCGGCAGAGCGCATAGAGGCCCATCACACCGAGGATGAAGACCAACGGCGTCGCGAATGCAAACTGCGTCGGGATCAGCTCGGCGATGTAGTTCGGCCGGAAGTCCTCGATCCGGGCGCGGCCCATCTGCTTGATGAACGACACCCAGTGGTGATCGGCATTCCAGGAGATGACCGGCGCAAACAGGCCGGCTGCAACCAGGCCGCCGAGATAGAGCCAGGGGGAAAGAAACCAGCGCCGCAGCTTCGGCACGACAGCAAGCCAGATCAGGATCGCCGGTCCGAAGAACAGCGCAGTGTATTTCGACAGCAGCGCCAGGCCGGCGCTGGCGCCGACCGCAAGCCACCAGGCGCCGCGGCCGCTCTCCAGAACCTTTGCCAGCGAATACAGCAGGAAGCTGGCGGCAACCAGCAGCGGCGCATCGGGTGTCACGATCAGCGTGCCGACCGCGGCCATCAGCGTGACATTGAGCAGGATCGTTGCGCTGGCGGCGATGCGCTGGCCGCCGAACAGGATCTCGGCGGCCCGGTAGATCGCCCAGCTCATCGGCAGCGCGAGCAGGATCGAAACCAGCCGCACGCCGAACGGCGTGTCGCCGGCGATCATGGTGCCGAGCCGGATCACGACCGCGACCATCGGCGGATGATCGTAATAGCCGCCGGCAAGCGCCTTCGACCACATCCAGTAATAGGCTTCGTCGAAGGTCAGCGGCGTCCATGCGGCGGCCGCCAGCCTCAGGATGACCAGCGCGCACACCGCAAGGGCGGTGTTCCGGGCCAGCCGCGCCTCGTTCGCGTTCATGCCGCCGTCATCGCTTGCGCCAGACGAACAGCCCGGACATCGCGTAGTTCCACACCACGCCCATCAGCGCGCCGGCCGCGCCCGCAAGCCACCAGATCGGCTCCTGGTCGTAGACCGAGAACGCGACGCCGACATTGGCGAGCAGGCCGACGCTGCACACCAGATAGAACAGCAAGAGGCCGCGCAGGATGCCAAAGCCCTTCAGCCGCTGGTCGCGATAGGTCAGGAAGTTGTTGAGGATGAAGTTGCTGGTCATGGCAACGATCGCACCAGTGGCCTGGGCCTCCGGGAACGGCGCCTTGAACAGTTCCAGCGCGATGAACAGCACGGACAGATGCACCAGCAGGCCGAGCCCGCCGACCGCCGCGAACAGGATGAAGCGCAGCGAGATCAGATCGTTGGTCAGCTTCGCCAGCACCAGGCCAAGGAAGTCGAGCGCGACCATCGAGTCAAGCTTGCTCTCGCCATGCTGGCGGGCGCCGAACGTGTAGGGAATTTCGACCGTGCGCAGCTTGCCCTCCGCCGTCGCCACGACGTCGAGCAGGATCTTGAAGCCCTGGGTCGAGAGCTGCGGCGCGAGCTGCTCGAAACGGTCGCGGCGGATCATGAAGAAGCCGCTCATGGGATCGGCGATCTCGACCTTCAGCGCGCGGCGCGCGATCTCGGTGGCAAATGCGCTGGCGCCGGCGCGCTGCTTGTTGAAGCCTTCGCTCTTGTAGCCCTCGATGTAGCGGCTGCCGACCACCAGCTCGGCCTCGCCGCTCTGCAGCAGCGCCACCATCTTCGGGAGCTGGGTCTCGTCATGCTGGAGATCGGCGTCCATGACCGCGGCATAGGGCGCGCTCGACGCCAGGATGCCCTCGATGCAGGCGCCGGACAGGCCGCGTCGGCCGACCCGACGGATGCAGCGGACGCGGGAATCCTTCCGCGCCAGGGCGCGGACGACGTCCCAGGTACCGTCGGGCGAGTTGTCATCGACGAAGATGACCTCCCAGGACACGTCCTTCAGGGTCGCGTCGAGCCGACGGTACAGCACCGTGACATTGTCGCGCTCGTTGAAGGTCGGGACGACCACCGAAAGCTGCGGCAAACTTGCTGCCTGCGAGGCGGTTTCGGGGGCTAGCTTGATGGCGTCATTCATGAGCGCCAGCGTATAGCCGCAGCCTCCCCCGCTGCCAAGGCGGGCCGGCCCAAACGCGGTCTCGGGAAGCGGGAAAACCGGGCAAAACAGCCCTGAAAATGCCAACGACCACGAACAAGGGGCGCGCGTACATCCGGCGCAGCCGACATTGCCGTGGTCGTCCCAGCGCCGGAGCCCCTGGAGCTCAACGTCGCCGTTATGAGCCAGATAGGAAGCCCCCATGCGATCCGCAAGGGGCAATGGTGCTAGTTGTTCGGGACTTCCCGGATCACCGGGCCGCGCGGCGCCGGGGCCGCCGGCGCGGCCTCGGCGGCGGGCGCCGCCTGCGGCTGCACGGCTGCGGGCGGAGTCGGGTTACGGAGCTGGCTCGGCGACGGCCCGTAGATGAACGCCGCCGCCAGCACGATGGCTGCGACCACTGCGCCCAGGAAGCCTGCCGTCGATTTTGAGCTCATGCCGATGATCCCTCGCCTGCGCGGATTGATATCAAAAATCGGCCGGCCGCAACAGGATTCGGGAACCTATTTCGCCGCGGCCCTGCGCCTGACGAAGGCGGTCACGATGTCCTTCTGCGCCTGCTCGATCGCGCGGTTGGCCGTCGTCAGGTTGGCGTCGGCATCCTGTTTTGGAAACTGCAGCGACAGGAAGTCGATCAGCGACACCCGGAAGTTCTGCCGCTCGGAGGGACAGACATTGGCGATCAGCGAGGTGAACTCCTGATCGGACATCGCCTTGTTGCTGTCGCGGGGATATTCGCGAGCGAGACAATTCCAGTAGGCGTCGCGACCGGTGATCGCGAGCTTGTGCGCATCGTCGACCTCGTCGGCCATCGCAGCGGACGATATGGCAGCGGAGGACGCGATCAGGAGGGCGGCCGCAACCAGCATGCGCATGTATCGTTCTCCATTTTGGCGCATCGTAGCGAAGAGCGACAACCACGATAAGCACCCGCGCGGCAATCTGGCAAACTGGCCAATCACGATTATTTTGACTACTCTTTGATCCCGTTCCCCCTCCTCGCGATGAGTGCAGTCGTGGCCAAAGCTCCCACCAAGGCGACCAAGACAGACGCCAAGACGAACACCAAGACGACCAAGACGGACGCAGGCAACATCTATATCGGCATCGGCGGCTGGACATTCGAGCCGTGGCGCGGGGTGTTCTACCCGGACAAGCTCGCGCAATCGAAAGAGCTGTCCTATGCCGCCTCGAAGCTGACCTCGATCGAGATCAACGGTACCTATTACGGATCGCAGAAGCCGGAGAGCTTCCGCAAATGGGCCAGCGAAGTGCCTGATGGATTCATCTTCTCGCTGAAGGGGCCGCGCTTCGCCACCAACCGCCGCGTGCTCGCCGAGGCCGGCGATTCGGTGAAGCGGTTCTATGATTCGGGCGTGCTGGAGCTGAAGGACCGGCTCGGCCCGGTGCTCTGGCAGTTCGCGCCGACCAAGAAGTTCGACGGCGCGGACTTCGGCAAGTTCCTCGAGCTGTTGCCGCGCAAGCTCGACGGCCGCGCGCTGCGCCATGTCGTCGAGGTGCGTCACGACAGCTTTTGCGTGCCCGAGTTCATCGCTCTCATTCGCGAGCACGAGGTGCCGGTGGTGTTCGCCGAGCACGGCAAGTATCCGGCGATTGCCGACGTCGCCAGCGACTTCGTCTATGCCCGGTTGCAGAAGGGCAATGACGAACTGAAGACCTGCTATCCGCCGAAGCAACTCGACGCCTGGGCCAAGCGGTTTCAGGACTGGGCCGGTGGAGGCGAGCCGGACGACCTGCCGAAGGTCGACAAATCAGTACCGAAGAAGGTGCCGCGCGACGTGTTCGCTTACGTGATCCACGAGGGCAAGGTCCGCGCGCCCGCCGGCGCGATGGAATTGATCGAACGGGTGAAGTGAGACAGCGCCGATGGCGAAGGCAAAAAAGCTGTTCACCATCGGCTACGAGCAGACGCCGTCGAAGGCCGTGCTCGACGAGCTCCAGCACGCCGGCGTCAAGCTGCTGGTCGACGTCCGCGCGGTGGCCTCCTCGCGCCGCCCCGGCTTCTCCAAGAGCCAGCTCGCCGCAGGCCTCGACGAGCGCGGAATCGGCTACGTCCACCTCCGCGGCCTCGGCACGCCGAAGAGCGGTCGGGAGGCGGCGCGCAGCGGACACTATGGCCTGCTGCACAAGATCTATTCGGCGCACCTCAAGACGGCGCAGGCCAAGGAGCAGCTCGACGAGCTGTCGGCGCTGGTGAAGAAGTCCGGCCCGGTCTGCATCCTCTGCTACGAGCGCGACCACGAGCATTGCCACCGGCGCTGGATCGCCGAGATCATCGAGGAGCGCGACGGCGTCAGGATCGAGAACCTGGTCGCGCCGCAGGTTTAGCGCGTGCATCCGTGCGTGGATTGCCGTCATGGCGCTGCTCGTGGCGGCGAGCACGCGGCCGCGCTCGCGATCGGAAGCGGCGCTCAGTCCTCGGATGAGCTCGGCGTTATATCGCCAACGACCATGTCGCGCATGGCCCCTCTCAGCACGGCAACATTTTTTGCGCCGTTCAGCAGCTCGAACTCTCGCTGGGCACGCTGCCAATATGGCGCGGCCTTGTCGTGAACACCGCGGCCGGCATCGGTCAGCTCGATGAGGCGGCTTCGTCTGTCGGTGGGCGATGGCCGAATCCGAACGAGGCCGTCACGTTCCAGGAAGCCGACCATCTTGCCCATTGCGGTCCGCTCGATGTCGAGCTGCTCGGCGAGCGCGTTGACGGCGGCGCTGCCGAGTTCGTTCAGCGCCGCCAGCGTGAGGAACTGAGTGATGCGAAGTCCGACCGGTTCGAGGTGGGCGTCATAAAAGCGCGACATTCGCCGGTTGGCCTTCCTCATGGCGAAGCAGTTGCATTGATCGATTCCCAGCGATCTGTTCACCGGCAACGCTCCTTGTCGTTCTCGTTTTCATCGCGGCCCGCGCCGCGAATATAGGCGCGGCACGGGCCCAGGGATATTCTCAAAACCCCTGCGGCGGCGTGATGTAGCCGGGCTCCTCGGCCGCAAGCGTGCTCTTGAGGGCCGCCGTTCCCTTGTCGGCCATCACCTCGCTCTTGCCGGCGACGAGGGCGTCGTAGGTCTGGCGCACCACGTCCTCGGGGCTCGCCTTCGGCACGTCAATTCCGTTGGTCAGGTCAGTGTCCACGAAGCCGACATGCAGGCCGAGAACCTGAACGCCGCGTTCGCGTAGATGAAAGCGGAGCTGGTTGGTGTAGCTCCACGCCGCCGCCTTGGACGCGGCATAGGGCGTCAGAATCGGCCGCGGCAGCCACACGATGTCGGAGAGCACGTTGATGATGGCGGCGTTCTGCCTTGTCGACAAGATCGGTTCGAAGGCGTGCGTGACGCGCACGACGCCGTAATAATTGGTGTCGAACATGCGGGCCGATTGCGCCGCAACGTCGGCCGACAGAGGCCCGTCGACCAGAGCGGCGATGCCGGCGTTGTTGACCAGTATCGTCGTATCGGCCGCCAGCGCAGCGGCAGCTGCGATCGATGCCGGGTCGGTGACGTCGATCTTCACGGGGATGATGCCGGGCTCATTGAATCCATCGGTCTTGCGCATGCCCGCATAGACCTTGGCGGCTCCGCGGCGGCGCGCCTCGCGCGCAAAGGCGAGGCCCAGGCCGCGATTGGCACCAGTGATGAAGACGGTTGCATTCTTGATATCCATGACGCTCTACCTTTCCGGATTTGGATGCCAGTGCGGTTCATTCGCGCTGCTGGCTCGTTTTTCAACTCAAAGAAAGAGACTTTCCGGCAGCTTTGCCGAAAGCCGCTCGCGCAGACCGGTGGCGAGCGCGAGCACTGCGCCGAGCGGGCTCATTCGCACGCTGACGCGCGGGACTGATCCGTCCGCGTTATGATCGACGATGACCGCTGCGCTCAGCTTCTCTCCACTGTTGAGAACGGCCTCGTACTCAAGAAACAGCCGCGAGCCGACCTTCTGCACAAAGGTGGGCGTTTGTGACGCGTAGAAGGTTCCGACAGTGTCGACGACGCGTCGGATGTCATCGCGTCCAGCGACAGGCCCCCGCAGCACGGAGCTGACGAGCTCTGCATCAGCGATCAGATCGTCCAAAAACGGGTGTCGCTCGGTTTGTGGGTGAGACATTTTCAAACCTCATGATGGCTTCGAGCTTGCTCAGGCGAACACGGCGCGGTTCTGCGCGATGAACTGGCGGAACGTCAGGGGCGGTGTTCCCGTGATCTTCTCGACGGCGTCGTTGGTGCCCGAGAAGATGCCGTCGCGATAATTCTGGGCAACTTCGACCAGGTGCTGCACCAGGAACGGAGGAAACCTGTAGAGCTTTTCCATCTTCTCCCTGAAAACTTCGATCGACGTCGGCGCGTATTCGATCTTGCTGCCGAGCACCTCGCTCATCTCGGCGGCGATTTCGGCGTGGTTCATCTCCACCGGTCCGTGCAGCGGATAAATCTTGCCTTCGTGGCCTCTCGGCTTGGCCAGGAGGTGGGCGATGACACGGCCCTGGTCGTCGCTGGCGATGGGCGCGTGGCGGCCGTTCTCAAACGGAAATTCGATCTTTTTCTTTGCCCAGATCTCCTTGCCGAAATGCGGGTAGACCAGCCAGTCGGCAAAGAACGTCGGGCGCAGATGTGTCGTTGCCACACCCGACCAGTCGAAAACGCGCTCCGAAACCCAGTGGTCCTGTGCCGCATGACTTGCTGATTCCCGGCGTGCCGAAATCTGCGACATATTGACGATCGCGGTGACGCCGGCCTCCTTCGCGGCCTGTGCGAAATAGGCGGCCGCCCCGATGATTCCCGGCGCGATCGGATGGAGAAAATATGCAGACTGGATGCCTTCCATGGCCGCGCGAATGGCGTCGATGTCAGTGAAATCGCCGATGGCGATGTCGACTCCACGCTGCCTCAGAGCCGCCGCCCGCTCACCGTCGGAACGCACGTAAGCACGCACCGTCTTGCCCATCTTGAGCAGTTCGTCGACGGCAGCACCTCCGGTTCGTCCCGTCGCCCCGCTGACCAGAATAGTAGCTTCGCTCATGGCAACGCTCCCGCTTGTTAGATATAAGAGCATATGCCCTTATATGCCGAAAAGTAGGTGCATATGCTCCTAAATCAAGGCGATTTTTTCGGTCGCGGGACCAACGCCGTTCACATCCCTGTGTGGTCGACGGGCGAGCGCCGCCATCAAAAGCGGCCCTGCCGGGAGAGCCTCTCGAATATCAAAGCAATTTCGTCGATTGGCTCGCGGGTTCGCGAAACGCGCCTCGCTCGGGGCCACCAAGGTCAAGAAAGACGGCGGGCCCGTCGACATATCGACGCGCGGACCTTCGCAGGCCGGAGCAATGTCCGCGCCTCCGGCGCTGCTGGCGGACAAGCAGATGTCGCGGACGATGAGGACGCAGCTAGCTTTCCGCGCCCCGGAGGTTGATCGTTCCCTCCATCATCTTCACGCAGCCGCCGCCGACATGCACCGATGTGATCGCGCCGCCCTGCTTCTTCACCCGCGTCAGCAACAGGCTCGGCCGGCCCATGTCGACGCCCTGCCCGATCCGCAAGCGCAACTCGCCGTCACGCGCGGGATCGATATCGGCGAGCAGCGCCGCACAGGCGGCAGTCGCACTGCCGGTGGCGGGATCTTCCGACAGGCCGCTCGCGCCCGGATGGAACATGCGCGCCTGCAAATCGAGCGGCTGCTCGCTCGCCGGCACATCGCGGGTGTAGAAATAGACGACGTCGCGGCCGATCTCGGCCAGGACCTTTGCGAACGCCGCGGCATCGGGCCGGGCGCGCTTGACCGCCTCGCGGGAAGCGATCTCGATCACCAGGAACGGCAGGCCGACCGAGGCGACCTGCGGCGCGTGCCGATCGGTCTTCACGTCGGCCGCCGACAGCGACAGGCACGCGGCGGCAGCGGCCGCGCTCACCTCGTTGGTCCGCTGCAACGCTTGCGGCGCCGTCAGCTCGGCGCCGATCACCCTGCCGCCGTCGGTCAGCACCTTGACCGGCACGAGGCCCGCCTTCTCCTCGAACCTCAGCAGCTCCGGCGTCTTCGCCGCCCGGCTCGCCAGCACGAAAGCCGTGCCGACATTGGGATGGCCGGCGAACGGAATTTCCGAGCGCACCGTGAAGATGCGCACCTGGGCGTCGTTGGCCGCATCCTGCGGCGGCAGCACGAAGGTCGTCTCGGAATAGTTGAACTCGGTCGCGATCGCCTGCATCTGCGCGGTCGACAGTCCCTCGGCGTCGAGCACCACGCCGAGCGGGTTGCCGCCGAAGGCGCGGTCGGTGAAAACGTCGACGGTGATATAGCGGCGCTGCATTGTGCGTGTCCCTGTGCCGGTCATTCCGATGGCGTCATCGTAACACAGCGGCAACGACGCCCTTCAGAGCACTCGGTACAATCGCGCGCGAGCTAGAATCGAAACAGCTCGCGCGGTGATGCGAGCACGCGGGCGCGCTCGTCGGCATCGGTGACGAGCGCGTCGAGGAATTTGCGATTCTTCGCGTAGCTCTGCGTCGCCTCGAACTGGGTGTGCGGCCAATCGCTGCCCCACAGCAGCCGGTCGACGCCGAAAGCATTGCGCAGCAGCGGATAGGCCTGCTTCGCGAAGGCCTCGCCGGCCGGGCCATTGCGATAGGGCGCCGAGATCTTGACCCAGACGTTGCGCGTCGCGCCAAGCTTGAGGACCGATTGAAATCCGGGATCGTCGGCGCCGAGCTTCGGATCGGGCAAGGCGAAATGATCGAGCACGACCTTCACGCCCTGATCGAGCAGCTTTGGTGCGAGCGTCGCGAGATCGCCGGCGTTGCGCTGGATCTCGACCTGCCAGTCGAGCGCCCTGATCTCAGCCAGCAGCGCCGTCCACTCGCCCGACGCAAGATCAGGCAGCTTCTGGCCGACCAGATTGAGACGGATGCCCGCGATGCCGGCGCGATCGAGCGTGCGCAGTTCGTCGGCGGTAACGGCAACGTCGACCACGGCGATGCCGCGCAGGCGACCATTGGTCGCCTTCAGGCATTCGACCAGATAGGAATTGTCGGTGCCGAGAAAGCTTGGCTGCACCAGGACGCCATTGGTGATGCCGTTCTGGTCGAGCTGCTGCAGATAGAGCGCGAGCGGCGCGTCGTAATCGGGCGCGTAGCGCCGGCCGGGCGCGAGCTTCAGCCCGTGATGGAAGACATGGGCGTGGGTATCGATCGCGAGTTGTTTCGGCACCTCAGCCCTCACCTTACCCGCCAATCCGCCCGCCGACAGCGCGGCAATCACTCCTGCGGCAAATTTCCGCCGCGTCAACCCAGGTTCGTTCGTTGTCATGATCATTCCTCATCATCACGCGCGCGTGGCAGCGGCCTGCTCGAAAACCTTGCCGCGGGTTTCCGGCAGCATCAGCACCGCGATCAGCACTAGCGAATAAGCGAACGCCGCGTCGATCCCGATCGCGGCACCAAGGCCGATGTGATCGCTGAGGTAGCCGACCAGGAAGGGAAACGCCGCGGAGACGATGCGGCCGAAATTGTAGCAGAAGCCGACGCCGGTGCCGCGCACGCCGGCCGGATAGAGCTCGCTGAACAGCGCCGCCATGCTGGCGGGAATGCCGGCCGAGAAGAAGCCCAATGGAAAGCCGAGCACCAGCATCTGCGAATTGGTGAGCGGCGCGAAGATGTAGATCAGCACCGTCACGACGCAGGCGGCGGCGAACAGCGTCACGTTGGCGCGTCGCCCGATCCGGTCGCTGATGATCCCCGAGACCACGCAGCCGCAGAAGAAGGCGACGATGATCACGGCGAGATAGGCACTGGAGCCGAGCACCGAGAGAAGCCGCACCTCGCGCAAGTAGGTCGGCAGGAATGTGGTCAGCGCCGCATAGCCGCCATGGGCGCCGATACCGAACAGGCCGCCAATCAAGGTCGAGCGCAGCACGTCGCGGTGGAAGATGCCGGCGAGCGTGGCGAAGAACGGCGGCTCGGCCTCGCGCGCTGCAGCGCGCGGCGGCTCCTTCAGCCCGCGGCGGATGTAGAGGATCAAGAGCGCCGGGATCAGGCCGACCGCGAACAGGATGCGCCAGGCGATGTCGGCCGGCGCAGTGGTGAAGACCAAGGCCGACAACAGCACTGCGGCACCCCAGCCGACCGCCCAGGCGCTCTGCACGGCCCCGAGCGCCTTGCCACGATGCTCGGCGCGAATGATCTCGGCCATCAGCACCGCGCCGCAAGCCCATTCGGCGCCGAAGCCGATGCCTTGAATGGCCTTCAGCACCACGAGCTGGCTGTAGTTCATCGCGAAGGCCGAGGCGAATGTCGCGAGCGCAAAGGTCGCGACCGTGATCTGCAAGGCCTGCACGCGGCCGAAACGGTCGCCGAGCGCGCCGCCGAGCCAGCCGCCGAACGCGCCGAAGAACAGCGTGACCGAGCTGAGCAGGCCCGCGTCCGCCTTGCTGATCCCGAAAGCGGTGATCAACGCCGGAATCGCGAGGCTGAACATCTGGACGTCGAGCGCATCGAGCCCCCAGCCGCCGAAGCTTGCCCAGAAGGTGCGCCGCTCGAGCGGCGAGCATTCGCTGTACCAGTTTGCCATCATTCCTCCCTGAAATCTGTTTTGTTGTTTATGTTGCCGCCGCGCTCATCTGATCTCGGCGTGGTAGCGGAAGCGATCCGCCGGCCCGCGCGAGCGGCGCCATTCGATCGGCCGCCGCTCCAGGTCGAAGGCCAGGCGCTCGATCACGATCAGCGGCGCGTTGGCCTCCAATCGCAGCAAGCGCGATTGCATCTCGGTCGCGATCTCGACGGTGAGGATTTCATCGGCGGAGACCACGACCTGGCCGCAGCGGTCCTCGTAGAGCGGATACAGCAGGTCACCGAACTCGGCGGGATCGAGCGCGAGCAACGCCTCGAAGCGCGATCGCTGCAGCCAGATTTCCTCGGCCAATAGCGGCACGTCGTCGATCAGCCGCAGCCGCGACAGGCTGATGACGGGCTCGCCGACGCCGATGCGCAACGCCGAGGCGACCGCCGACGTCGCCGGCATCGCCTTGCGGCGCAGAATGCGGCTTTGCGGCACGCGGCGCTCGCCGCTCTCGGACTGGAAGCGGAAGAAGCGGAACAGCGAGGAATTGAACCGCGCGCGGCGCACGAAGGTGCCGCGGCCCTGCTGGCGCTCCAGCACGCCGTCGCTGACGAGCTGATCGATCGCCTTGCGCACGGTGCCGATCGCGACGCCGTAATGCGCGCCGAGCTCCGCCTCGGAGGGGATCAGGTCCCCGGGACGCCACTCGTTGCGGTTGATGCGCGCCGCGAGGTCGTCGCGGAGACGCTGGTAGCGCGGCAGGCGATCGTCGAGAGCTGAATTCATATAGTCATCTATATGAGTATGGGAGCGCGACGTCAATCGCTACCTTGATACCTCAGGCGCGAAATGCTGCGGCCTATCCCAACTGCCAGACCGGCACCGGGTGCTCGTAACCCCGCACCGGGATCTCGCCGCGCAAGACGGCGTCCTTGCATTCGTCGCCGAGCGCCTCGCGCACGGCAGACGAGATCAGGAATTGCGAGCCGAGCTCCTTGTTGAGCGCCTCGAGCCGCGCGGCAAAGTTCACGGTGTCGCCGATCACGGTGTATTCCTTGCGCCGCGGCGAGCCGATACTGCCGGCCACGACCTCGCCGATATGGATGCCGATGCCGATCCGCAGCGGCCAGCTCGACGACGCATTGGTGCGCTCGTTGGCATCAAGCATCTCGCGCGCGGCGGCAACCGCCTGATGCGCGGCGTCGCCGGTCTCGAACGGCGCGCCGAACAGCGCGAGAAAGCCGTCGCCGAGAAACTTGTTCACGATGCCGCCGTGGCGATCGAGGATCTCGACCAGCACGGCAAAGGCACCGTCGAGCCGGTCCACCACCTCCTGCGGCGAACGCGAGCGCGCACCCGCGGTGAAGCTGCGGAAATCGACGAACATCACCGCGACGCGGCGGATGTCGCTCGCGGTCGTGGCGCCCTCCGCCATCAGGCGCTCGACCACCTGCGGCGAGACGTGCTGGCCGAACAGGTTGGTGATGCGGTCGCGGGCGGTGGCGGCGGCGATGCTGGCCGCGAACTGGCGGCGCAGCTGCAAGCCCACCCCACCGGCCAGCACGCCGCAGATCAGGATGATCGTGCTGCGCGCGGCGTGATAATAGATGCCTTGATCGGCCGCGATGCCGTCAGGCGCATGGAAGAACACCGCCATGTAGAACAGCTCGGTCGCAGCGACGACGCCGGTGAAGGTCGAGAGCCAGAAATCGAGCCGCAGCGTCGACAGGATGATGAAGACGAAATAGATCAGCGGGGCCACGAAGCCGAGCGCTGCCTGGCGGCCCATGCTGTCGATATGCAGAGCCAGCACGATGGTCGGCAGCGAGGTCTCGACCAGCACGCCGATATAGCGCCGGATCACCGGCAGGTCGCGGCCCTTGCGCATGTACCAGCTGATCGCCCCGTGCACCCAGATCTCGAACAGGATCAGCGGACCGGTGACGTAGAAAATGTAGACCGGGCTGAGGTTGCCGTGCCAGACCCGGCTGACCGCCTCGGGCGCGAACAGATACACCAGCAGGCTGATCGCGCCGAGCATGACGGCGGTGCCGATCAGCACCTTGATGCGCAGCAGCTCCGTGGTCATCACCTCGCGCATCAGCGCATGATGGAAATCGGCGGATACCGTCGTATCGCTCGTCTTCTCGCCGCCCCACCAGCCAGCCATCGTCATCGCCCGATCACCGCACCAGAATAACTTCTTGCGTCATTCTGCCTCAATCGAGCGTGCGGCGGAAGCGCGTCACGGCGATGGTCATGGCGAACAGCATCAGGGCGGCGAGCGCAATCGTGTCGTATTGCAGGTTCGGCATCGCCGCGCCCTTCAGCATGATGGCGCGGACGATGCGGATGAAATGAGTCAGCGGCAGGCCCTCGCCGATATATTGCGCCCAGACCGGCATGCCCGCGAACGGAAACATGAAGCCGGAGAGCAGGATGCTCGGCAGGAAGAACATCATCGAGAGCTGCATCGCCTGCAGCTGGTTCTGCACGATGGTCGAGAACGTATAGCCGATCGACAAATTGGTGGTGATGAACAGCGTGGTCAGCAACCCCAGCAATGTGAGGCTGCCGAGCACCGGCACGCCGAACAGCAACACGCCGATGCCGATGATCAGCCCGGCCTGGATGAAGCCGACCATCACATAGGGGATGATCTTGCCGAACATCACCTCGACCGGCTTGATCGGCATCGACAGCAGGCTTTCCATGGTGCCGCGCTCGATCTCACGCGTCACCGACAGCGCGGTGAAGATCAGCATGGTCATGGTCAGGATGGTCCCGACCAGGCCCGGCACGATGTTGAGCCGCGATTCCGCCGCGGGGTTGTAGCGGGCATGGGCGCGAATCTCGAACGGCATCTCCGGGGGATCACCAATATGCAGGTCGTGCGCCAGGGCCGACTGCACCAGCGTCCCGAGCGTTCCGAGCGCCGTGCCCGACGCCACCGGGTCGGTGGCATCCGCCGCAACCAGCAGCGCCGGCTTGTCGCCGCGCCGCACCGCACGCTCGAAACCGCGCGGGATCTCGACGCCGAACAGCACCTTGCCGGATTGCAGCAGCTCATCGAGCTGCTCGACCGTGTGCACCTCGCGCGTGAAGCGGAAATAGGAGGTGTTCTCCATCGCCTTCAGGATCGAGCGTCCGAGGTCGGTATCCTCCTGCAACAGCACCGCGGTCGGAAGATGACGCGGCGTGGTGTTGATGGCGAAGCCGAACAACAAGAGCTGCATCACCGGGATGATGATGATCATGGCGAAGGAGACGCGGTCGCGGCGAAGCTGGATGAATTCCTTGACCAGCATCGCATAGCTGCGCCGCCAGAAGCCGAATGCCGGCTCCCTGTCTTGGCCATTCCGGATCGTATCCGTCGCGCTCATCGGACCCTATCCCTGAAAGTTGTCTTTGGAGCGCCCCATCAGGTCGATGAAGACGTCTTCGAGCGACGGCTCGCTCGGCTGCCAGTGCCACTTCGGATTGCCGCGATATGGCGCGATCGCGCTCTCCAGCGCCGCCTTGTCACGGCCGGAGACGTGCAGGCTGGTGCCGAACGGCGCCGCCATGTCGACGCCGGGCTTGCCGGCAAGCTCGGCCATCAGCCCGTTGAAATCCTCGCCCGTCACCGTCCAGGTCGACAGCGCCGACTTCGCGATCACCTCGTCCACCGTGCCGTGCGCCAGGAGGTGGCCGTAGGCGATATAGGCGATCTCGTGACAGCGCTCGGCCTCGTCCATGTAATGGGTCGAGACCAGCACAGTGAGGCCTTCGGCGGCAAGCGCATGGATCTCGTTCCAGAAATCGCGCCGCGCCTTGGGGTCGACGCCGGCGGTCGGCTCGTCGAGCAGCAGCAATTGCGGATTGGGCAGCGTGCAGGCGCCGAGCGCGAGCCGCTGCTTCCAGCCGCCGGACAGTTCGCCGGCGAGCTGCTCCTCCCGCCCCGTCAGCCCGATGCGCGCAATCATGTCGCGCGCGGCGCCGCGCGCATCGGGCATCCCGTAGAGCCGCGCCACGAACTCCAGATTCTCTCGCACTGAAAGATCCTGGTAGAGGCTGAAGCGCTGCGTCATGTAGCCGACCTTGCGCTTGATCTTGTCGGCATCGCGCCGGATGTCGTAGCCGAGGCAGGTGCCCTCGCCGCTGTCCGGCGTCAGCAGGCCGCAGAGGATGCGGATGGTCGTGGTCTTGCCGCTGCCGTTGGGGCCGAGGAATCCGTAGATCTCGCCGCGCTTGACCTGCATCGACAGGTCGTGGACCACCTCGCGCCCGCCGAACGATTTGGTCAGGCCCTTCACATCGATCGCGATGGAAGCTGCGTTGGGCTGCGCGCTGGTGGGGCCGCCGTTCATCTGCGATCCGCCACCGGCGTCTTGGGATTGAGGTAGATGCTGATCGGCTGGCCGACGCGTAAGCTATCGGGCCGGCTCGGCCGCGCCTGGATCAGATAGACCAGCTTGTTGCGCTCATCGAGGCTGTAGATGACCGGCGGCGTGTACTCCGCCGTGGTGGCGATGAAGTAGATCTTGGCGGTGAGATCGTTGGCGCAATTGTCGCAGGTCACCCTCACCTCGTCGCCGAGCGCAAGCTTCGGCAGCTCGGTCTCCGGCACGAAGAAGCGCAGCTTCATGTTGCCGGGCGGCATGATCGACAGCACCGGCCGCTGTGCCTGCACCATCTCTCCCTCGCGGAAATAGATCTGCTGGATCGAGCCTGCGATCGGCGCAAAGCCCTTGCGGCGGTCGAGCCGCGTCTGCGAGGTGACGACGCGCGCCTCCGCGACGCGCAGCGCCGAGACGGCGGCATCCAGATTGGCCTGGGTGCCGGCGCCGGTGCCGCGCAGCGAGGCGGCGCGATCGTAGCTCTGCTGGGCGTTGGCGAGCGTCGCGTTGTTCTGGTTGAGATCGGCGCGCTGCAGATCGTCGTCGACCGAATAGAGCAGATCGCCGGGCTTGACCTCGTCGCCCTCGCGGACGTTGAGCTTGATGACGCGGCCGGATTCATCCGGGCTGACGAAGATCATGTCGGCCTCGACCCAGCCCTGGAAGCCGGGATCCCGCTTCTCCTTGCAGCCGGCCAGCGCCGCCGCCAGCGCGACGGCGGCGATCAGCCTCATCATGCGCGACGCGGTCATTTCTTGCTCCGTTCGCCGAAGATCAGATCGAGATGCACCTTGAACATCGCCAGCCCATCGAGCGGCGCGTGGCGGGAAAACAGGCTCTGCCAGATCACCGCGACGATCGCGGGCGCCACGACCAGCTGCGGGAAATCCCCGAGCTCTCGGTGCTTGATCTCGCCGCGCGTGATCGCGAGCTGGACCAATGCCTTCATGCCGGCAAGGCCCTTCGACACCACCTCGCGGAAATAGAAATCGGCGATCGCCGGGAAGCGCGGCCCCTCGGACACGATCAGCCGGATGATGTCGCCACGCCGGGTCGCCACGACCTCGCGCATGAAGGTCTCGGCAAATCCCTCCACCGCGTCGCGCACCGGACCGGTGATGGTCGGCAGCGCCGTCATGCGGCTGATCAGCGGCACCAGCGCGGTGCGGATCAGCTCCTCGAACATCGTCTCCTTGTCCTTGAAGTAGAGATAGAGCGTGCCCTTGGCGACGCCCGCGCGCTTAGCGACGTCGTCGAGCCGCGTCGCGGCATAGCCGCGTGCGATGAACTCATCCATCGCCGCCTCGATGATCGCCGCGCGCCGCTCGGCCGATTTCTCGGCGCGGTTCGAGGCGGGCTTGACCTCAGCCAGTTTGGCCGAGGTCACCTTCGGGGTCCTCGCCGCGGCGGCCCGGATCGTGGTCCGGCGTTTGGTCGGCTGGGTGCGGGTCGTGCTTCCGGTGCGCTTTGTCATGACCACAATATGACTGACTGGTCAGTCATTGTCAATTCGATATGAGGTAACGCGTTCCCTTACAAAAGGTTGCTGTTCGCCGGCTTGAGCGCGATCAAATCACCGCACGTTCTTTGTCATTCCGGGGCTCGCGAAGCGAGAGCCCGGAATCCATTGAGCCGCAGAACTCCTGGATGATTGGATTCCAGGACTCGACGCTGCGCGTGGCCCCGGAATGACGGCGGGAAGCGGTGTCGCGCTATGTGTGAAACTTCAGCCCATCGAGGACCTTGTCGACCACCTTGCGCTCGGCACGAAAGGCGAGGCCGACCAGGTTGAGGTCGCTACGTGCGACCGCCTTCACCACCTCGCGGTTGGCGGCATCATGCGTGGTCTTGAACATGTCCTCGGTGTAGAGCGCCGGCTTCACGTCGCGCGCCAGCGCACGTTCCAGCGCGCGCGACAGTTGCGCGCGATCGGCGCCGTAGATCAGGATCGGCTGGCCGATCAGGGACAGATATTTCGTCCCCGAGCCGTCCTGGTAATTCTCGCCGATACATTCGGGGAAGGAAGCGGCGATGCCACCAGCGAGAAACGACGCCACGTTGAGCTTCTGCCAGACTTCCAGGTCGGTGCGGATCACGACCGCGATCTTGGTGTCGAACTGCATGGGGTAAAGTTTAGCGGCAGGCAGGTGGCGAACACCAGTCCTGACCGAGCATCCCTCACCTGCCCGTCAAACGCCGATGTTCGTTTCCTGGAGGACCTGTTGGAGCCCGCATGACCGCAGGGATCGCCGGCACGCTGCCCGCACCTATCCCTTGGCGTCGCAGGCCCAGGCGCGGATCACGCATTCCTTGCCGCCGTAGTCGTAGCACTTCTTGGTCGCGGCATTGAGCGAGCTCGAGATTTTCGGCGCCACCGCATAGCCATGGGCGCCGCAGGGATTCTTCATGTCGATCGCGAGCGCGGCACAGGCGCGCTTCATGGTGACGGTGGCGCAATCGCCCTTGCACTGCTTCAGCGCCGCGGCGCGCGCCGCGCCCTCCGCCGGATAGTCGTAGGCCTGGCCATACGCCCCGCACTTGCCGACCGCGAACGCGCCGGCCGCATGAGCCTTGGGGACGAAGTTTTCCACGGAGAAACGCGTGGCACCGAGCAGCAATGTCAGGACGAGAATCGTCAGCGCGCGGCGCTGCGCGGCGGCGGTCGAAATGATCAAGCGGAAATCCCCCAAAGTCCGGCGCGGACTGTACGCAGGGGTCGTTTCCAGATGGTGAATGACGGTTTAAACGAGCTTCATCCACTCGTCGTCCCGGCGAAGGGACCCCAAAACCACCGAACGTTGTTGTTGGAGGGTAGCGGCCCCAGCCTCGCAAGACAATTCGCATCGGTGGTTCTGGGCCACGCGCGCTTCGCTTGGCCGGGACGACAGCGGATGGAGCTAGCCCCGCCTCGCCGCTTCCAGCGCCTGCGGGGTGTCGATGTCGAGGAAGGCGCTGTTGCCTTCGACCGGGACCTCGGCGACCACTTCGGCATGCTTGGCGATCAGGTGACGGGCGCCGATGTCACCGTCGAGCGTCATCAATTCCTTGAAGAAACGCCGCGACCACAACACGGGATTGCCGCGGCGGCCCTCGCTGACCGGGACCGCGATCAGATGGCCGCGGTCGGGGGCGAAGGTGTCGATCAGGCGATCGATCAGCCTGGCATCGATCAGCGGCATGTCGCCGAGGCAGACGACCGCGCCATCGGCGCTGTCGGAGACCGCCGAGATGCCGGCCTTCACCGAGCTCGCGAGGCCGCCGGCGAAATCCGGGTTGCGGACGAACTTGACCTTGAGTCCATCCAGCGCCTGCTCGACCAGGTCGGCCTGATGGCCGGTAACGACGATCACCTCCGAGGCCTTCGAGGCCAGCGCCTGCTCGGCGACGATTCGCGCGAGCTTCTTGCCGTCGAGATCGGCGAGCAGCTTGTTCGGACCGCCCATCCGGGTCGAGCGGCCGGCGGCGAGCACGATCGCCGCGACGTTGCGGTTGCCTTCGGTGTCGGGGACGGTGCGCGGCTGCGGCCGCGTCACGATCTCCATCAGCAGCCCGCCGACGCCCATGCCGGTGAGATCGGACCGCGTTACCTTGATGCCGGCGAGCAGCCGCATCAGCACCCAGTCAAAGCCGTTCTCGACCGGCGAGCGCGCACAACCCGGCGCGCCCAGCACCGGCACGCCGCCGGCGCTTCCGATCAAGAGCAGATTACCGGGATCGACCGGCATGCCGAAATGCTCGATGGCGCCGCCGATCTCCGTGATCGCGGCCGGGATGACGTCGCGGCGGTCGGCGATCGCGGATGCGCCGAACACGATGACGAGTTCGGCCCCGAGGCCGAGCAATTCCTTGATCGCGGCTGCGAGCACCGTTTCGTCATGCGGCACGCGGCGCTCAGCGATGATGGTGGCTCCGGCCGGCGCCAGCCGCTCGGCGGTGACGCGCAGCGTCTTGTCGATCACCTTGGGCGCGAGGCCAGGCAGCAGCGTCGAGACCACGCCGACCTTCTTGATCACGTAAGGCGCGATCCGCAGCGTGTCCTTGCCGGCGACCGCGACGGCGGCATCGCGCAAGCGGCCCTCGACGCCGAACGGGATCAGCTTGACGGTTGCGATCATCTCGCCTTCGACCACCGGCTTGAACGCCGCGAGCGTCGCGAAGGTGATCGCTTCGTCCACTCCGTTGATGCGATCCACCGCGGCACGGTCGACCACCAGCACGCCGGGGCGCGCCGCGAACAGATTGGCGCGGCCGGTGAAGGCGCGCTCGACATTGACGCCCTCGCCCGCCACCGCCTGTGCGATGCTTGCAGCTGCGACGTCCTCGGAGACGTCACCCTCCTCGAGCCGCACCACGACGACGTCCTTGACGCCGGCCCTGGTCAGCGCATCGGCCTCATCCGGGCCGATCGTGGTGCCCTTCTTGAGTACCAGCGTGCCCTGGCGAAGCGTATGCACGGTGACGCCGCCAATCGCGTCGGCCGGACTGGCGGGACCGAACTTCATGCCGCTTCTTCTTTTTCTTTGGGAGGCAAACGCAGCTGCGCGGTGATCTCGGCCATGATCGCGACCGCGATCTCCGACGGCGACACCGCGCCGATGTCAAGCCCGATCGGCGCATGGATGCGGGCGATGTCGCTCTCCTTGGCGCCCTGCGCGCGCAGCCGCTCGGCGCGCTTGGCGTGCGTCTTCCGCGAGCCGAGGGCGCCGATATAGAAGCAGTCACGGTCGAAGGCATGCAGCAGCGCCGGATCGTCGATCTTCGGATCGTGCGTCACCGCGACGAACGCGGTGTAATGATCGACGTTGAGCGGCGGCAGCGCGACGTCGGGCCATTCGGCAACCAGCGGCACGTCGGGGAAACGCTCAGGGGTTGCAAACGCCGTGCGCGGATCGACCACCGTCACGTCATAGTCGAGCGAGCGCGCCAGCGGCGCCAGCGCCTGGCTGATATGGACCGCGCCGATGATCACGAGCTTTGCGGTCGGCGCGTAGACGTTGAGGAACAGCTTGTTGCCCGCGACCTCGACATTCCCGCTCTTGCCCATCCGCAGCTGCTTGGAAAGCTCGGCGCGCAGCGGATCGGCGGCGATGTCTTTGGCCTTGACCAGGCGCTGCTCGCCAGTAGTGGTGTCGGTGACGATGATCACCGGACGGCGCGCGGCGCGCTCGGCGTTCAGCTCCTTGAGGACCTGGATCTTCACGGCTAACCGACCTTCTCGACGAACACGCGGATGGTGCCGCCGCAGGACAGGCCGACATTCCAGGCCGTCTCGTCGGCGACGCCGAATTCGAGCATTTTTGGCTGGCCGCTCGCGATCACGTCGAGCGCCTCGGTCACGACCGCGCCCTCCACGCAGCCGCCGGAGACCGAGCCGAGAAACGTGCCGTCGTCATTGATGACGAGGCTCGAGCCGGCCGGGCGCGGCGCCGAGCCCCAGGTCTCGACCACGGTGGCGAGCGCCACGCCATGGCCCTGCTTCTGCCAGGTCTCGGCGGCCTGAAGGATGTCTTCGTCGCGGTTCAGCATGGTGGCCTCCTGCTATCGGGTCAGGCTTCTCAGGCTACGGAACGGATCAGGCTGCGGTGGTGCGCCGGCGGCGGCGACGACAGCGCCCCGATCAAGCCCTTGATGGACGTCAAGTTATGCACCGGGCGAAATTCGTCAACGTGGGGCAGCATCATTTTGATGCCCTGCGCCTTGGCCTCGAAGCCTGAATAGCGCAGCAGCGGGTTGAGCCAGATCAGGCGGCGGCAGGAGCGGTGCAAACGGTCCATCTCGAAGGCCAGTTTGGCATCGGCCTCCCGTTCTAGTCCATCGGATATAAGGAGGACGATGGCGCCCTGCCCGAGCACCCGGCGGGCCCAGAGCTGGTTGAAGCTATGCAGCGAGGTCGCGATCCGCGTTCCGCCGGCCCAGTCCTCGACCGAGGACGTGCAGCTCGCCAGCGCCTCGTCGGGGTCACGCGCCCGTAACGCCCGCGTCACATTGGTCAGGCGGGTGCCGAACAGGAATACCGAGACCCGCTTGCGGTAATCGGTGATGGCGTGCAGGAAGTGCAGGAATAGCCTTGTGTACTCGCTCATCGAGCCGGAGATATCGAGCAGCGCCACGATCGGCGTCGGCTTCTCGATCCGGCCGAGCTTCCTGATATCGATGATCTCGCCGCCGGTGCGCAGCGAGTTGCGCACGGTGCGGCGCATGTCGAGCCGCAAGCCGCGCGCGTCGGGCTGGTAGCGGCGGGTGACGAGCTCGGCCTGCGGCAGCCGCATCTTGGCGATCTCGCGCGTCACCTCGGCGATCTCGGCCGCGGTCATCTGCGCGAAATCCTTCTTCTGCAGGATCTCCTTGTCGGAAACCGAGAGCTTGAGCTCCTGTTCCTGGGCCTGAGGCCGCTCCTCGCTCTTCGCCGGCTGCGCCATCGCCTCCTGCACCCGGCGCGAGGCCGGTGGCGGCTTCTTCCTGGCATGGTCGGGCAGCGGGACGGAATCCAGCATGCTCTTCCACTCCTCGGCGGCGCGGAAGAACAGCATAAAGGCCTGGCGGAAGATCAGCGCGTGCTCGTGGCGCTTGACGAAGATCGCCTCCAGCGTGGCGTAGAAGTCGGAGCGGTTGCCGACCTCGATCAGCTGCAGCGCGTCGAGCGCATCGATCACCGAGCCCGGCCCGACCGGAAGCCCGGCCGCCCGCAGCGCGCGGGCAAAGCCGATCACGTTGTCGGCCATGTGGCCGGTCGGCGGATTGAGGTGGTTGATGGGCATCGTGTCTTTGCCTCGTCATTCCGGGGCACGCGAAGCGTGAACCCGGAATCCATTTATCCACGTATGATGCGGCCCGATGGATTCCGGGCTCGCGCTCCGCGCGCCCCGGAATGACGAACCTTTATTGCGGCGCGACTTACGTCTCGCTCGTCGCTTCCTTCAATGTCTTCTGCAACGCATCGCCCTGCATGCGCGCGATGTCGTCCTGGTACTTCAAGAGCGCGCCGAGCGTGTCGCCGACCACCTGCGGCGTCAGCGAGCGCGCGTCGAGCTCGGACAGCGCGGTGGCCCAGTCGATGGTCTCGGCGACACCCGGCGACTTGTAGAAATCCTGGTTGCGCAGCGCCTGCACGAAGCGCACCACCTGCTGCGACAGCTTTGCGGAAATGTTCGGGACCCGCGACTTGACGATCGCGAGTTCGCGCTCGGCGGTGGGATAATCCACCCAGTGATAGAGGCAGCGGCGCTTCAGCGCGTCGTGGATCTCGCGGGTGCGGTTCGAGGTGATGATGACGATCGGCGGCGCCGGCGCCTTCACGGTGCCGAGCTCGGGGATGGTGACCTGGAAGTCGCTGAGGATTTCGAGCAGATACGCCTCGAATGCCTCGTCGGCGCGGTCGAGCTCGTCGATCAGCAGCACCGGCGGGCCAGCAACGTCAGGCTCCAGCGCCTGCAGCAGCGGCCGCTTGATCAGGAAGCGCTCGGCGAAAATGTCGCTCGCAAGCTGGTCGCGATCGGTATCGCCGGAAGCTTCCGCAAGGCGGATCGCGATCATCTGCGCGGCGCTGCTCCACTCATAGACGGCGGAGGCGACGTCGAGGCCTTCATAGCATTGCAGGCGGATCAGCTTGCGCCCCAGCGCCGCCGACAGCACCTTGGCGATCTCGGTCTTGCCGACCCCGGCCTCGCCTTCCAGGAACAGCGGCCGCCCCATGCGCAGCGCCAGATAGGTCACGGTCGCGAGCGAGCGTTCGGCGAGATAGCCGCGCGATGTCAGCAGCTCCTCGAGCGCATCGACGGAAGTGGGTAACGCCGATGCGCTCATGGAACTGCCAGTCTTCGAACAGGGGTTAGCAACATCACGCGTCAGATCTAATCCTTGGGATCCAGTTCGGATCTAGTCCCTTGGATGTAGTCCTTAGCTAGTCCTTGGCGTTGGCGGCTTCCACCGCCCGGCGCGTCAGAACGCCGATCAGGTGGGCGCGATATTCCGCACTGCCGTGCAGGTCGCTGTTCAGCCCTTCGGCCGAAACCGCGATGCCGTCGAGCACCTTGTGCGAGAAGCGCTTCTTCAGGGCCTCCTCGAACGCAGCGACGCGGAACACGCCGTCGGAGCCCGCGCCCGTGACCGCGACGCGCACGTCGGACGGACGCTTGGCCACGAACACACCGACCAACGCGTAACGCGAAGCCTGGTTGCGGAACTTGATGTACGCCGCCTTCTTCGGCAGCGGGAACATCACCTTGGTGATGATCTCGTCGGCCTCCAGCGCAGTCGAGAACAGGCCCTGGAAATACTCCTCGGCCTTCAGGCGGCGCTTGTTGGTGACGATGGTGGCACCGAGCGCCAGCACGGCGGCCGGATAATCGGCTGTCGGGTCGTTGTTGGCGAGCGAGCCGCCGATGGTACCGCGGTGGCGCACGGCGGGATCGCCGATCAGACCGGCAAGCTCGGCCAGCGCCGGGATCGCCTCGCCGACAACAGCGGAGTTCGCGACCTCGGCGTGCTTGGCGGTGGCGCCGATCACCAGCGAGCGGCCCTTCATCTCGATGGTGTCGAGACCTTCGATATGGGAGAGGTCGACCAGATGCGGCGGGCTCGCGAGCCGCTGCTTCATGACCGGCACCAGCGTGTGACCGCCGGCGATCAGCTTGGCGTCCTCGTTCTTCACCAAGAGGTTGGCGGCCTGCCGTACGGTGCCGGGGCGATGATATTTGAATTCGTACATTGGATTGTCCTGATCGCGGTCGCGACGAATTGCTGATTTAGGCGAGGTCCGATTTGGCCATCGCCTTGGCGCCGGCGGCGATCGAAGCAACGATGTTCTGGTAGCCGGTGCAGCGGCACAGATTGCCTTCCAGCTCCTCGCGGATCACCTCGTCGGAGAGGTCGTGGCCCTTGCGATGCACGAGGTCGACCGCGGTCATGATCATGCCCGGCGTGCAGAAGCCGCACTGCAGGCCATGATGCTCGCGGAACGCCTCCTGCATCGGATGCAGCGGCGCGCCGTCGGCCGCAAGCCCCTCGATGGTCTTGACCTCATGACCGTCGGCCATCACCGCAAGCGTCGTGCAGGACTTCACCGCCTTGCCGTCCAGGTGCACGACGCAGGCGCCGCACTGCGAGGTGTCGCAGCCGACATGGGTACCCGTCAGCCGCAGGTTTTCGCGCAGAAACTGGACCAGAAGGGTACGGGGGTCGACGTTCGCGTTAACGGGGTTGCCGTTCACGATCATTGAAATCTTGGCCATCAGCACTCTCTTATCTGCCCCACCGCATATCGGCGAAGCAGGCGGTTTAAAATCATTCCAGACGGCATAATATGGGCGCGCCCCGCGATGGGCAACCTTTCGAGCCACCCTTCCAGGACATAACGGCAAGGCATCGCGGGGCCTGAATGAGCCGGCCCGCCTGCAGGGCTAACCCTGCACCGCTTTGGCGAAATTTGCAAAAAATTCGTCCGCCAGCTTCTTGGCGGCGCCGTTGATCAGGCGCTGGCCGAGCTGGGCGAGCTTGCCGCCGATCTGCGCCTCTACGTTGTAGCTCAGCAGCGTGCCGCCATCCTTGTCGGCAAGGCCGACGGTGGCGCCGCCCTTGGCGAAGCCGGCGACCCCGCCCTCGCCTTCACCCGAAATCTTGTAGCCGTTCGGCGGATCGAGGTCGCTCAACATGACCTTGCCCTTGAAGCGGGCGGAGACCGGGCCGACCTTCATCTTGGCGGTGGCGCGGAAGCCGCCCTCGTCGGTCTTCTCCAGCTCTTCGCAGCCGGGAATGCAGGCTTTCAGCACCTCGGGATCGTTGAGCTTGTCCCACACAGCCTGGCGCGGCGCCGCAAGCTGGACTTCGCCGGTCATCGTCATGGCCATGGGGGACCTCCTTTGGTCGCAAGAAACCTTTGCCCCCAAGTAAAGCAGCCGACGCGCAAAGGAAAGGGCACCTTCGGAGGATGTGCGATGCATATTCGCAGCGCAGCAAGACGCGTCCGCCGTTCACGAAATCGCGCAATCCGCTTGCTGAATATGACGGCAACGCGGGGCATTGGCAGCGACGCGCAGGAGTGGTTAGGTCGCGCGCCATGAGCACAGCCCTCTCCCCCCTGCTTGCGCCGATGCTGTCGAGCGCCGCGATGCGCGTGGTGTGCGACGACGCCGCCACCCTGCAAAACATGCTGGACTTCGAGGCCGCGCTGGCCCGCGCCGAGGTGGCCTGCGGCGTGATTCCCGCGGCCAGTGCCGGACCGATCGCCGCGGCCTGTAAGGCCGAATCATTCGACCTCGCCGCGCTGGCCGATGCCGCGACGCGCTCGGGCAACCTGGCGATCCCGCTGGTGAAGGCCCTGACCGCCAATGTCGCCAAGAAGGATGCCCAGGCGGCGCGCTATGTGCATTGGGGCGCGACCAGTCAGGACGTCATCGATACCGCGACCATGCTGTCGTTGCGCGCCGGCATCGATGCCCTGCTCGCCGACCTCGACCGCGCCGTTGCGGGTTTTGCGAAGCTAGCCCGCGCCCATCGCCACACGGCCGTGGTGGCGCGGACCTGGCTGCAGCATGCGCTGCCGATGCCGTTCGGGCTCAAGCTCGCCGAATATGCGGCGGCCCTGCACCGCTCCCGCAAGCGCTTGCTGCGCCTGCGCCGCGAGACGCTGGCGCTGCAATTCGGCGGCGCCGCCGGCACGCTTGCAGCGCTCGGCGACAACGGACTTTCGGTCGCAGCAGCGCTGGCGAAGGAGCTCGACCTGCCCCTGCCGGATGCGCCCTGGCACACCCACCGCGACCGCATCGCCGAGGCCGCCTCCGTGTTCGCGATCCTCGCCGGCAGCTGCGGCAAGATCGCGCGCGACGTCTCGCTGATGATGCAGACCGATGTCGGCGAAGCCTTCGAGCCCGCGGGCGCCGGCCGCGGCGGCTCCTCGACCATGCCGCACAAGCGCAATCCGGTCGCCGCTGCGAGCGCGCTGGGGGCCGCGACCATGGCGCCGAACCTCGCTGCCACGATGCTCGCCGCGCAGGTGCAGGACCATGAGCGCAGCGCCGGCCCGTGGCATGCGGAATGGCCGACCCTGCCGGCCCTGATGCTGGTGACCTCGGGCGCGCTCGCCGCCATCGTCGATCTCGCCGAAGGGCTCGAGGTCGACGCCGCGCGGATGCGCGCCAATCTCGATGCGACCCATGGATTGATCATGGCGGAAGCCGTCACCTTTGCGCTGGCCGAAAAGATCGGCAAGAGTGACGCTCATCATCTGATCGAAGCTGCCAGCAAGCAGGCGGTCGCGGAGAAGAAGCATTTGCGCGACGTGCTGTCCGCGGATGCCAAGGTCACCGCGCATCTCGACACCAAGCGTATCGCAGACCTGTTCGAGCCGATGGCCTATCAGGGCGCCTCGCAGGCGCTGATCGACCGCCTGCTGGCCTCGCTGGATGACAAGTAGCGGGATAACGAGAGGGACGAGCCGATGCCGATGATCAATGCCGACGGATGCCTGCTGAACGTCCAGGTGGATGGCCGCGATGGCGGGCCGACCTTGATGCTGTCGAACTCGCTCGGCTGCACCTTGCAGATGTGGGAGCCGCAGATGCGGGCGCTGACGCAGATGTTCCGCGTCGTCCGCTACGATCGCAGAGGCCACGGCAAATCCGGCGTGCCGGCGGGGCCCTACTCGATGGAGCGGTTCGGCCGCGACGTGCTGGCGATCCTCAACGACCTCAACATCGAGAAGGTGCACTGGTGCGGCCTGTCGATGGGCGGCATGGTCGGGCAGTGGTTAGGGGCCAACGCGCCTGACAGATTCGGCAAGATCATCCTCGCCAACACCGCCTGCTATTACCCCGATCCGACCAACTGGCTGAACCGCATCAGGGCGGTGAAGCAAGGCGGCATCGCAGCCGTCGCCGACACCGTGATCGCGGGCTGGCTGACCGCCGACTTCCGCGAGCGCGAGCCGGAGACCACCGCGCGCATGAAGGCGATGCTGCTGGCCTCTCCGGTAGAAGGCTATCTCGCCTGCTGCGAAGCGCTCTCGACGCTCGACCAGCGCGCGCTCCTGCCCAGGATCAAGAGCCCGACGCTCGTGATCGCAGGCAAGCAGGACATGGCGACGCCGGTGTCGGCCGGTGAGATGATCCGCAGCGGCATTCCCGGCGCCAGCATGACGCTGCTCGACGCCGCGCACATCTCCAATGTCGAGCAGTCGCACGCGTTCACGGAAGCCGTGGTCGGCTTCCTGACGCAACGTTGACCGCAAGACCTGCGTAGCCCGGATGGAGCGAAGCGAAATCCGGGACCGGTCCTTGCTGTGAATGCTGAACCCCGGATTGCGCTGCGCTCCATCCGGGCTACGATTTCGTGAGGAGACATTCATGGACGACAATCAGCGCCGCGACGACGGCATGACGCAGCGCCGCAAGGTGCTCGGCAACGAATGGGTCGACAGGTCGATCACAAACCGCAACGCGTTCAACACCGACTTCCAGGACCTGATCACGCGCTACGCGTGGGGCGACATCTGGACCCGGCCGCATTTCGATCACCGCACCCGCCGCGTGCTGGTGATCGGCACGATGGTCGCGCTCGGCCAGTGGGACGAGTTTCGCCTGCATGTGCGCGCCGCGCTCAGCGAAGGCGGCTTCACGCCCGGAGACATCAAGGAGATCCTGCTGCAGCAGGCGATCTATTGCGGCGTGCCTGCGGCCAACCACGCCGTCAAGGAAGCCGGCGCGATCATTGCCGAACTAGGGCTGCTGAAGGGATAGCTCGCCTGCCGGCGCCCCCGCCTCAGCGGCAGGCGCCTTGGCAGCTGGCAACGCGGCGGCTCGCTTCGGCGCGGTCTCGAACAGCATTACGATCGCGGTGCCGAGCAGCATCAGAAGCTCGGCGGCATGCATCCGCAATGCCTCGATCTCGCCGACCTTGGAGGCCATCATCATGCTGGCGAAGCTCAGCACGCTGCCGAGGCACAGCGCCACCGCCAGCGCCTCGTCGCCGCCGCTGCTGGTCTTGCGGAGCGGCGAGAACGCGGCCAACGCAAGGAACACCGCGAAGAACGCCACCACCGTGATCCGCGCCAGCGCCAAGAGCCATGCCAGCCGCACCGTCGCCATCTTGCCGAGGTGCAGATAGTCATTGGCATAGAGCGCGATCGACACGCTCGGCCGCTCATAGAGGCCGTGGATCGGCGACACCATGATGCTGAAGGCGATGATGGTCCAGACCGGAATGAAATAGGCCGCAAGCAGCGCGCCGTTGAAGGAGCTGATCCGCCAGTTGTTCGACATTGCCGCTTCCCGTGCTTCCGGCGCCATTTGGGCAGCGACGGTTCAGCCCGCGAGGTAACGCCGATCAATTGCCGGCGGCAATTTAAACCCTTTGTTAAGGTTAAGCGCGGTGCGATGGTTCCGGATCGATGCGATCGGCCGGGCCGGCACCCGCGCCGGCCGGGATAAAGGGGGTAAAATGACCGAAAGAACCCGTATTTTTGTCGCGACGCCCTGCTTCGGCGGCGACCTCAAGATGGCCTATGTGCTGTCCGCCCTGAAGCTTCAGGCCGCAGCCACTGCCCGCGGCATCGACATCCAGTTCCATCTGATCGGAAACGAATCGCTGATCGTCCGCGCCCGCAACGAGCTAGCCCACCAGTTCCTTGTATCCGGCGCGAGCCATCTCCTGTTCATCGATGCCGATATCGGGTTCGAACCCGAGTCTGTCTTCCGGCTGCTGGATTGCGACGCCGAGGTTTCGGCCGCGGCCTACCCGCTCAAGCACATCGATTGGGCAAAGGTGCAGCGGGCTGCGGATGCCAAGCGCAAGAACCTCGCGTCATCCTCGCTGGACTATGTCGTCACATGGGAGGGCGACCAGCTTACGGCGCGCGGCGACGGCTTCGCCAAGGTCCGATATGCCGGCACCGGCTTCCTGATGATGAAACGATCCGCCCTCGTCAGGCTGTGCGACGCCCATCCCGAACTGAAATATCGGGCGAACCACAAGAGCAACGACCTGAACACCGGCAACCTGGTTCGCGCCGACCTCGACCGCGTCTCGCTGTTCGAATGCATGATCGACAAGACGACCGGCGAGTATCTGTCGGAGGATTACGCCTTCTGCCGGCGCTGGCTCGATCTCGGCGGCGAAATCTGGCTCGACCTGCGCAGCGAGCTCACGCATTTCGGTTCATACGCCTTCCGCGGCCGCTTCGCCGATCAGTTGGCCTGAACAGAAAGCAGCAACAAATGAGCTAACGGCCTCGCCGTTCGGCGAGACCCCCTTTTGTTGCATCTGCTCATTTGCACTGAACCGGCACCTCCGGATCTGGCTTCCGGCCCCGCCGGGCTGAAATTCCACCGATTGCGCGGGGAACACGGGTTCCGGCGTGATCATTGCAAGGCAACGAGGTGTCGCCCCTGTGACATCGGAACCGCACCCGCCAAAGTAGTTATGTACAAGCCCTTGTCTGCAGCTGCCACGCTGTTGCCGCCGCCGGGGTTCCGCTGTTAGAAAATACCACGACGCGACGGATCAGGCTGCCGGGGGCCCTCGGCGCGTCACCCCTCGAGTTACGGCAGCGCATGGATTATTTCGCCCAGCAACTGATCAACGGCCTCGTACTCGGTTCGATCTACGGCCTGATCGCCATCGGCTATACGATGGTCTACGGCATCGTCGGCATGATCAACTTCGCCCACGGCGACATCTTCATGATCGGCGGCTTCATCGCGCTGATCTCGTTCCTGGTGCTGGTGTCGCTCGGCCTCACCGCGATCCCCCTGATCCTGCTGATCGTGCTGCTGGTCTCGATGGCAATCACCGCGCTCTATGGCTGGACCATCGAGCGCATCGCCTACCGGCCGTTGCGGCATTCGTTCCGCCTCGCGCCGATGCTGTCGGCGATCGGCATGTCGTTCGTGCTGACCAACTTCTCGCAGGTGTCGCAGGGCGCGCGGGTCAAGCCGGTGCCGCCGATCATCACCGGCGGCTACACGCTGCACGAGGGCTCGCAAGGCTTCGCCGTGCAGCTCTCCAACATCCAGATCATGGTCGTGCTCGCCACCATCGTGGTGCTGGCGCTGTTCACCTGGCTGGTGTCGCGCACCCGGCTCGGGCGCGACATGCGCGCCTGCGAGCAGGACCAGACCATGGCCGCACTGCTTGGCGTCGACGTCGACCGCACCATCTCGATGACCTTCGTGATCGGTGCCGCGCTCGCCGCCGTCGCCGGCATGATGTATCTGCTGTATTACGGCCTGGTCGATTTCTTCATGGGCTTCGTCGCCGGCATCAAGGCGTTCACCGCCGCCGTGCTCGGCGGCATCGGCTCGCTGCCCGGCGCGATGCTCGGCGGGCTTGCGATCGGTCTGATTGAGACGTTCTGGTCGGCCTATTTCTCGGTGGAGTACAAGGACGTCGCCGCGTTCTCGATCCTGATCGTGGTGCTGATCTTCATGCCGACCGGCCTGCTTGGCCGTCCCGAAGTCGAAAAAGTCTGACAGGCACTTCGTGAGCGCGACCTCAGCCCGCCCATCGCCCGCCGCGCAGCCCTCGGGCAGCGCCTTCATTCTCAAGAAAGCCCTGATCAGCGCGTTGGTCGCGCTGGTGCTGTTCTCGCTGATGATCGGCATTCGCACCGAGGCCGGCCCGCAAGGCGGCCTGATCTACTGGACCCGGTTCGGCGATCTCGCCGCTCTCGTCGGCACCGTGTTCGGCGGCAGCATCATCGTCGAGCTGCTGCGGCAGTGGTGGGGACCGGTCGACAAGGACAGCATCGTGCCGAAGCCGGTGCAATCGGCGTTCTCGTTCGCCGGTCGCTGGCTGGCGCCGGCGCTGCTGGTGTTCACCTTCCTCGTGCCGGTCATCTTCTACAACCAGCGCTACATTCTCGACCTGTCGATCCTGGTCCTGACCTATGTGATGCTGGGCTGGGGCCTCAACGTCGTGGTCGGCCTCGCCGGCCTGCTCGACCTCGGCTATGTCGCGTTCTATGCGGTCGGCGCCTATTCCTACGCGCTGCTCGCGACCAATTTCGGATTGTCGTTCTGGGTCTGCCTGCCTCTCGCCGGCATCCTGGCGGCGTTCTGGGGCGTGCTGCTCGGCTTCCCGGTGCTGCGGCTGCGCGGCGATTATCTGGCGATCGTGACGCTCGCCTTCGGCGAGATCATCCGCCTCGTCATCATCAACTGGCAGAGCCTGACCGGCGGCCCCAACGGCGTCTCGGGGATTCCGCGACCGACCATGTTCGGCATTCCACTGACGCCGGGTGACGACGGGCTCGCCGCCAAGCTCGGCATCGAGTTCTCGCCGACCCACCGCCTCGTCTTCCTGTTCTATCTGATCCTGGCGATGGCGCTGCTCACCAACTGGGTGACGATCCGGCTGCGACGGCTGCCGATCGGCCGCGCCTGGGAGGCGCTGCGCGAGGACGAGGTCGCCTGCCGCGCGCTCGGCATCAACACCACGACCACCAAGCTGACGGCGTTCGCGACCGGCGCGATGTTCGGCGGCTTCGCCGGCGCGTTCTTCGCGACAAGGCAGGGCTTCATCAGCCCGGAATCCTTCACCTTCCAGGAATCGGCGCTGGTGCTTGCGATCGTGGTGCTTGGCGGCATGGGCTCGCAACTGGGCGTCGCGCTGGCCGCGCTCTGCATGATCGGCGGCTTCGAGCTGTTCCGCGGCCTCGATCAGTACCGCATGCTGGTGTTCGGCATGGCAATGGTGTTGCTGATGATCTGGCGGCCGCGCGGACTGGTCGGCCATCGCGCGCCGACCGTGTTCCTGGAGCGCAACCAGGCGATCTCCTCCGACCTCGTCAAGGAGGGCCACGGATGAGCGGCGACCATATCCTCACCGTCGACCGCCTGATGATGCGCTTCGGCGGCATCGTCGCGGTCAACGAGCTCTCCTTCACCGCCGAGCGGCGCAAGATCACCGCGCTGATCGGGCCGAACGGCGCCGGCAAGACCACCGTGTTCAACTGCATCACCGGCTTCTACCGGCCGAGTGGCGGCGCGATCCGTCTCGTTCACGATGACGGCCGCATGATCCAGCTCGAGCGGCTGAACGATTTCCGCATCTCCAAGCAGGCCAAGGTGGCGCGCACCTTCCAGAACATCCGGCTGTTTCCCGGCATGACCGCCTTGGAGAATCTGATGGTCGCCCAGCACAACGCGCTGATGCGCGCCTCGGGCCTGACCGTGCTGGGCCTGCTCGGCCTGCCGTCCTGGCGCGAAGCCGAAAAGCGCGCCATCGATCTGGCGCGGACCTGGCTCGACCGCGTCGGCCTGCTCGACCGCGCCGACGACGCCGCGGGCAATCTGCCCTATGGCGACCAGCGCAGGCTCGAGATCGCGCGCGCGATGTGCACCGAGCCCGCCCTGCTCTGCCTCGACGAGCCGGCGGCCGGACTGAACGCGCGCGAGAGCGGCGGCCTCAACGAGCTCTTGCTGTCGATCCGCAACGAACAAGGCACCTCGATCCTTTTGATCGAGCACGACATGTCGGTCGTGATGGAGATCTCCGATCACGTCGTGGTCATGGATTACGGCGTCAAGATCGCCGAAGGCACGCCGCAGGCGGTGCGCGACGACCCCAAGGTGATCGCCGCCTATCTCGGCGCCGACGAGGAAGAAGCGATCGCCGTGATGGAGAGCGGCACGTGATGAGCGCAGCCGCCAAATCCCCCACCTCCCCCTGCAAGGGGGAGGTCGACCGCGAAGCGGGCGGGTGGGGGTCACGCTTTTCCCGCACGAAAGATATGACGGCCCGTGCGCGATCTCTCCGCGTCAACATGACCGATGCCGAAGCCTGTCTCTGGCGCGCGTTGCGTCGCGATCAACTCAATGGTTTTTCTTTCCGCAAGCAGCATCCGATCGGTCCATACACCGTCGACTTCTACTGCTCCCGCCTTCATCTCGCCGTAGAGGTGGATGGCGGGCAGCATGCCGAGTTGCGCAAGCAGGCAGACGATCGCAGAACGCAATGGCTCGCTGAGAAAGGTGTGACAGTCGTCCGTTACTGGAATAACGACGTGCTTTCGAATTTGGAGGGCGTGCTCAGCGATCTGGTCATGCACATGGAGAGATTGGCGCAAGCGGAGGCAACCCCCACCCCAACCCTCCCCCTTTCAGGGGGAGGGAGAACGGACAATCGCGCGCTTGGCGAAGACGGGAGCGAGCGATGACCACACCCCTGCTCGCGGTGCGCGGCGTGCGAGCGGCGTATGGCAAGATCGAGGCACTGAAGGGCGTCGACATCGAGATCAACCGAGGGGAGATCGTCGCGCTGATCGGCGCCAATGGCGCCGGCAAGTCGACGCTGATGATGACGATCTTCGGGCGGCCGCGCGCCCGCGCCGGCTCCATCGAATATGACGGCCACGACATCACCGGCGTGCCGACCCACGAGATCGCGCGGCTGCGCATCGCGCAATCGCCCGAGGGCCGGCGGATCTTTCCGCGCATGAGCGTCGCGGAGAACCTGCAGATGGGCGCCGATGCCACCGAATGCAGCGACGCCGAGCGCGAGGCCGGGCTGGAGCGCGTGTTCGCGCTGTTTCCGCGGCTGAAGGAACGCATCGCGCAGCGTGGCGGCACGCTGTCCGGCGGCGAGCAGCAGATGCTGGCGATCGGCCGTGCGCTGATGAGCCGGCCGCGCCTCTTGATGCTGGACGAGCCGTCGCTCGGGCTGGCGCCATTGATCGCACGGCAGATCTTCGACGCCATCCGCACGCTGAACCGGCAGGACGGTCTCACCGTGCTGATCGTCGAGCAGAACGCCAACCACGCGCTGAAGCTCGCCCATCGCGGCTATGTCATGGTCAACGGCCTGATCACGCTGACCGGAACCGGCAGCGAATTGCTGCAGCGCCCGGAAATCCGCGCCGCCTATCTTGAAGGCGGCCGGCACGGGTAAGCGGCGTCGATTTGCCTGAAAATTGCCGGTGACTTCGCTGCGAAATCAGCCGAGAATGCCCGCGGTTTTGGGGCCCGGCGTGCCGAGCCCTTCCACAAGAGGCAACGACCACGAGGGACGTCTCATGAAATCACTGAAGCTGATCGGCCTGGCATTGGGCGCTTCGTTCGCGTTATCGGCGAGCGCGTTCGCGCAAGACATCACCGTCGCCGTCGCGGGCCCGATGACGGGCTCCGAATCCGCTTTCGGCCGGCAGATGAAGAACGGCGCCGAGCAGGCCGTCGCCGACATCAACGCCGCCGGCGGCGTGCTCGGCAAGAAGCTCGCGCTGGAATCCGACGACGATGCCTGCGATCCGAAGCAGGCGCGCTCGATCGCGGAAAAGATCGGCTCCTCGAAGATCCCGTTCGTGGCCGGCCATTTCTGCTCGTCGTCGTCGATCCCGGCCTCCGAGGCCTATGCCGACGCCAACGTGCTGCAGATCACCCCGGCCTCGACCAACCCGCTGTTCACCGAGCGCAAGCTCTGGAACGTGGCGCGCGTCTGCGGCCGTGACGACCAGCAGGGCCTGGTCGCCGCCGACTACATCGTGAAGAACTACAAGGGCAAGAACGTCGCGATCCTGAACGACAAGACCACTTACGGCAAAGGCCTCGCCGACGAGACCAAGAAGGCGCTGAACAAGGCCGGCTTCCAGGAGAAGATGTTCGAGTCCTACAACAAGGGCGACAAGGACTTCAACTCGATCGTCTCGCGCCTGAAGCGTGACAATATCGATCTGGTTTATGTCGGCGGCTACCATCAGGAAGCCGGCCTGATCCTTCGCCAGATGCGCGACCAGGGCCTGCAGACCGTGCTGATGGCGGGCGACGCCATGAACGACAAGGAGTTCGCCTCGATCACCGGCCCCGCCGCCGAAGGCACGCTGTTCACCTTCGGCCCCGACCCGCGCAACAAGCCGACCGCGAAGGCGATCGTCGAGAAGTTCAAGAGCAAGAACATCGACCCCGAAGGCTACACGCTCTACACCTACGCCGCGATGCAGGTGTGGACCCAGGCCGTCGCCAAGGCCGGCTCGACCGACGCCAAGAAGGTGATGGACACCATCAAGGCCGGCGAGTGGGACACCGTGCTCGGCAAGATGGCTTTCGACGCCAAGGGCGACATCAAGGCGATCGACTATGTCGTCTACAAGTGGGACGCCAAGGGCAACTACACCGAGATCAATCCGAAGGGCTCCTGAGCCCTTCGCGTCTGATCCGACAGAGATACGAAAACGCCCCGGTCCGCCGGGGCGTTTTGCTTATCCGCCGTGGCTGCTATATCGGATCGATCGGACAGCAGGCGGATGGACGCACCGTGAAAAACCTTCTCACCGATATTGCCGGCGTGAGCGTCGGCCACGCCGACGACGCCGTGATCGCCTCCGGCGTCACCGCCATCCTGTTCGAGCGGCCGGCGGTGGCCTCGATCGACGTCCGCGGCGGCGGCCCGGGCACCCGCGAGGACGCGCTGCTGTCGCCGCACAATGTCGTCGAGGCGATCGACGCCATCACGCTGTCGGGCGGTTCGGCGCTCGGGTTAGATGCGGCCGGCGGCGTGCAGGCCTGGCTTGCCGAGCGCGGCCGCGGCTTTCGCATCCGCGATGCGGTGATCCCGATCGTGCCGGGCGCAATCTGCTTCGACCTGCTCAACGGCGGCAACAAGGCGTGGGGACGCTTTCCGCCCTATCGCGATCTCGGTTACGCCGCGGCGAATGCCGCCTCCGACCACTTCGAGCTCGGCAGCGTCGGCGCTGGCCTGGGCGCGACCACCGCCAACCTCAAGGGCGGCCTCGGCTCGGCGTCGGCCGTGACCGACGACGGCATCAAGGTCGCAGCACTCGCGGTGGTCAACGCAGTCGGCAGCGCCACGGTCGGCGGCGGGCCGTGGTTCTGGGCGGCGCCGTTCGAGGTCGATGGCGAGTTCGGCGGACGCGGCCTGCCCTCCGCGTTCACGCCGGACATGCTGAAGATGCGCCTGAAGGGCGGCGCGGATGCGACCGCTGCTGAAAATACCACCCTCGTGGTGGTGGTCACCGACGCGCAACTGACAAAACCGCAGGCTCGGCGCCTTGCAATGATCGCGCAGACCGGCATGGCGCGCGCGATCTACCCGGTGCACGCCCCGCTCGACGGCGATGTGGTGTTTGCCGCGGCGACCGGCGCAAAGGTGGTCGATCCGCTGTTCGGCCTGAGCAAGCTCGGCGGGGTCGCCGCCAACACGGTGGCGCGCGCCATCGCACGCGGCGTTCATTCAGCGACCGCCCTGCCTTATCCCGGCGCGCTGCCGAGTTGGCGGGACAAATTCGGTTAGGCGCTGACCGAGAGCGACGACGAGGCCTGGGCGGAGATCGCTTGCGACTGGCGCTCGATCAGCTGCTCGATGAAATTGTAGGACGAGGTCGCGTTGTTGCCGGCGGAGGAGGAATTCGAGCTGCCGGTGGTCGACGCTGTCGCTGGCGTTGTCATCGACACCTTGGAGCCGTCGGCGTAGGTCGTCGTCGTGGTGGTCGAGCCGTCGCTGTTGGTCACCGACGTCGAGGTCGCGCCGTTCAGCGCCTGCATCAAGGGATCTGAGCTCGATCCGCCCGCGCCGCTGCTGGCGCCGGATCCATCGGTCGAGCCGGTTTCCATGTGACGATGATGGTGGCCGCCGCCCTTGTGGCCCTGCAACGCCTGCGACATCTCGTCGAGGCTGACGCTGCCGTCGCCATTCTTGTCGAGCTTGGAGAACACGTCGTCGGCCTGCGCGATGTTGGTGCCGCCGGCACCGAGCGCATTCTCGAATTCGGTCTTGGTGATCTGGCCGTTGCCGTCGGCGTCGATCTGCGAGAACAGGTCCTTGAGCGCATCGGCGCGGCCGGTTGGCGGCGTGCTGGTCGAAGCCGTGGTCTGCGACTGGCTCTGCGCGTCGAGCAGCGCGCTCATGGTCTGCGGCGAAATCTGCGGGGTGCTGCTGCTCGATCCGGAGCTGGTGCTGCTGGTCGACGTCGTGGTCGAGGGTGCGAACAGCCCGCTCGACTGGCTTGCCTGGCTGGAGCTGCCGGTCTGCGTCGCCGACTTCGACGACATCAGCGAGCTCAAAAGATCGATGGCGGATGACGCAGCGCCAATGGCAAATAACATGGCAATACTCCAACAAGGCCGCGCCTGGCGGCTCAAACGCTTGCCACGGCGCAGCAAGCGGCGTGCCATGGCAAAAACCCAATAAAACCAGGCCTTGGCGCATCGGTGCGGGTTCCGCCCGCCCGGCAAGAGCTGCCGCCGGCGGCAGAAATTTCCGGCTGTGCGGTGCCGTCCGCTCGCATTGCCCGCCACGCGTCCGCATGTTAGGCGGGATCACCCGTCGCCCCCTGAAGTCTTTCGGAACTGCGCTATGACTCAGTCATTCACCCCGCGTCCCCTCGTTATTGCCCCCTCGATCCTGGCGTCGGATTTCTCGAAGCTCGGCGAGGAGGTCCGCGCCGTCGACCAGGCCGGCGCCGACTGGATCCATCTCGACGTGATGGACGGCCATTTTGTGCCGAACATTTCCTACGGCCCCGATGTCATCAAGGCGATGCGGCCGCACACCAAGAAGATCTTCGACGCCCATCTGATGATCTCGCCCTGCGACCCCTATCTCGAGGCGTTCGCCAAGGCGGGCTGCGACCACATCACGGTGCATGCCGAAGCCGGCCCACATTTGCATCGCTCGCTGCAGGCGATCCGCGCGCTCGGCAAGAAGGCCGGCGTCTCGATCAATCCGGCGACGCCTGTGAGCGCGATCGAATGTGTGCTCGACCTGATCGACCTCGTGCTGGTCATGTCGGTCAATCCCGGCTTCGGCGGCCAGGCCTTCATCCGCTCGGCGATCGGCAAGATCAGCGATGTCCGGGCAATGACCGCGGGCCGTCCGATCGACATCGAGGTCGACGGCGGCGTCGCGCCCGACGTCGCGGGCCAACTCGCCGCCGCCGGCGCCAACGCCTTCGTCGCGGGCTCCGCGGTGTTCAAGGGCGGCACCGTCGAGGCCTACAAGACCAACATCGCCGCGATCCGCAATGCCGCCGCAGCCGCGCGCGGCGAGGCGATCTGATCCAGCGTAGCTAGAAAACCGCGGGCGGCGTGGTCGCGGCGTTCGCCGCCTCATCGCCCGCTTCGGTCGCAGGCACGAGCCGCGACGGCCGCACCACGGTCACCGTGCACGGCGCTTCGGCTGCGACCTTGGCGGACACGCTGCCGAGCAGCGCGCGCCGCATCGAGTTCTGCCGCGCGCCGATGATGATGTGGTCGACCAGGTTGACCGCGGCGAATTCCAGGATCGCGGCGGCGGGATCGATCGCCTCCAGCACATGCACGGTCAGCCGGCTTTCCTCCAGCTTGAACGGCCGCGCCCAGTGCTGCAGCGCCACCAGGCGGTCGACATGCCTGTTCTGGCCCTGCTCGTCAAGCGCGCGGTCGATCGCCAGTCGATTGAGTTTCAGCACGTTGACGCAGGCGAGCCGCGCCGATGGCGACGTCGACAGCACCTGCTCGGCGGTGACGCGGATGGTCTCGTTCAGCGCCTCGGCCTCTTCGCCGAGATCGAGCGCGACGGCAACGATCGCGCTCGATGCGAGCTGGGCCGCGGCATTGGACTTCGGCTGCGGCGGCGCCGCCCCGAGATTGAAGCGGCGGCGCCAGACCGTGCCGAGCGGATCGCGGTTCAGCCGCTGCGCCCGCGCCGTCAGCTTCACCTGTTCGGGGTGGCCGAGATCGAAGGCTAGCTGCGCCGCGGTCGGATAGCGCGCCGCAGGGTCGATCTCGAGACAGCGCAGCACGATCTCCTGCAACCATGGCGGATAGTCGGGCCTCAGCTTGCGCGGCGGATACGGATCGCGCCACAGCCGCCGGCGCATGCCCCGCAAGGTCTCGGTCTCGCCGAACGGGCGGACGCCTGTGGTGAAGAAATACAGCAGCACGCCGAGCGAAAACAGGTCGCTGCGCGGATCGTCGCGCACCCCGAGCAGCCGCTCCGGCGCCATGTAGGGCGCGGTACCGTAAGGCAGCCGAAACTCCTCCTGCAACAGATCGGGCAGATGCTGGTGGTGCGAGAGACCGAAATCGATCAGCACCGCCTCGCCGCGCTCGCGGAACATGATGCTGCTCGGCTTGATGTCGTGATGGATCACGTTCTGCCGATGCAGGCTGGCGAGCGCGGTGGCGACCTTGCCGCCGATCACCCTCACTTCCTCATACGGCAGCGGCAGGGCATCGAGCCGCTTGTAGAGCGTTTGCCCTGGGATGCGCTCCATCACCACATAGGCTTGGCGCTCGAAATCTCCGGTGCCGAAACAGGCCGGCACGTGCGGCCCCGACAACCGCGGCAGGATCATCTGCTCCATCTCGAAGCTGACGATCGCGGCCGGATCCTCGCCCTCCGCGGTGAGCGGCACCTTCATCAGCAGCGGCACATTGATACCGGGATGGGTGACGCTACACAACGTCGCCATGCCGCCGCGGTGCACCCGCTCGCCGATGGTGAAGCCATCGATCTCGGCGCCCGGCTGCATCGTCAGCGCCGCCACCGACATCACCTGCCGACAGCGAGGCGATCGGCGAGCCAGAGCGGCAGGCCGCTCGCCTTGATGCGCGCCGCGGCAGTCGCGACGTCGTAGGGCGCGCGGTGATAGGTGATCTCGCGGCTGATCGTGTCGAACATCGCAAACGATGCCGCGGGATCGCCGTCGCGGGGCTGGCCGACCGAGCCGAGCACGGCGAGCCAGCGCCGGCCGGTCAGCAACTGCACCGCGACGCCCGCGGTCGGAACGAAGCTCGTCATCTTCGCGGTCGAGGACATCGAGTAGAGGCCGGGACGATGGATGTGGCCGCAGAACGTGATCGGCAATTCGGTCGCCATTATGCTGCGCGCGGCATCGGCGGTGTCGCGGACATAGCGCCACCTCGCGGGGTCGGACGCCTCGGAATGCACGTAGAGCCGGTTGTCCTCTTCCCGCGAGATCGGAAGCTCGGCAAGGAAGGCCTTCTGCCCGGCGCTGAGCCGGCCGCGGGTCCAGTCGATGGCGGCCAGCGCGTCGGCATTCATGCCGTCGCTCGGCACGCCGATCGCATTGTCATGGTTGCCGCGCACCGCGATCGCGCCCTTCGCGACCAGGTCCATCACCGTGTCGACGGCCCATTCCGGATCGGCGCCGTAGCCGACGATATCGCCGAGGCAGATCAGCCGCTCGGCGCCGCGCGCGCGCGCAGCATCGAGGCAGGCGGCGAAGGCCTGCCGGTTGGCATGGATATCGGCAAAGAGCGCAAGCCGCATGGTGGTCCGCAGAATGATCGAGAAGAGCAGAACTGATCTTGACGGATATCAAGCACACGCGGCCCAAGGCTCGCAATCGGGCCAAGGGCGTCAAATGATCAGAGGATGTCGGAAGGCAGGTCGGTCAGTGCTTGCACACCCGCACACCCCGCAGCAGCAGGGCGATCAGCGCGTCGATCCGCGCCGGGCATTCCGGCTTGGCCCATTCCTCGGCATGTGCCGGGTGATGGTAGCGGACGGTGGCGTCGAACACGGCCCGCGCGGTCGCCTTCACATCGTCGACCTCGAACACGCCCTGCGCGACACCGTCGGACAGGATTTTCGCGATCAGATCGACCTGCTTGTCCTTGTAGGCTTCCACCACCTCGCGCGCGCCCTGCGCCAGCGCGAGGTAGGTCGCGAACATCTCGGGATCGTCGCAGACTTTCTTCTGCTTGATCGCAAACGCGGTACGCAGCCATTTTTCCAGCCGCTCCGGCGCCGGGCCATCGCTTGCCGCGAGCTTGCACAGCGGCTCGTTGGCGCGGTCGAGCCAGCGTTTGGCGACCGCGTCACGGAGCGAAGCTTTGCTGGGGAAATGGCGGTAGACGCTGCCGTGGCTGACATCCAGCGCACGGGCCACGTCGACAACGGTGGCCTTGGCGAGCCCGAAGCGCCTCAAAACATCCTCGGTTGCTTCGAGGATCCGCTCCGGAGTCAAAACCACCGCCTCGTTCATGCGTTTACCGTCTGGTTATCGCTGTCCTGCCCGCGGGTGAACTTGGCGGCCTGGGCGGCCAAGTGGCGGGCGACGCGAAGGTTGAGCCACTGTTGAATCTGGGCGGTCAATTGAAAGATTTCTATCGTCATGGAGGTAGTCCTTCGAGGTAGTCAAATTAAGTACGGCTCCCCCGGCCAAACGCCGGAACAGCCACTGGGCGCCCTCCTCCCTTGGGCTAATGAGCATATACACCATCTCGCTGACAGATTTCAATATCTGTCAGACAAACTTTGCGAGATGACAGCCATGCGGCCTGGACAGGCCGACGGGCGCCCGCCCGGCCGTACCGCACGCTGCACCGTTCCGTGAGCAGCCGGGACGACCCGCCAGTCCGCGCCTATGTCTCCCTCGGCTGCCCCGGGAGAGGCGTGCATGGATCGCCCAGAGACCTTCAAGGACATCGCCAAAGGCACCGCCGGCGCGGTTGGTCCGGCTCGTCATCGTCGGCTGGCTGATGGTTCTTGCGATCGCATTCCTGACGGTGCTCTGAGCCCACCTCACGGCACCGGAACGACAAGTGTTGGAATTGGCTCCGGAATCGAAAGGGGCCGCTTCACGCAGCGGCCCCTTTGCCGGGAAAATGGCTTCGGGATGAAATCTAGCCCCGGTTATCCACAGACTACACGGTTCAGGGAATTGAGGAATTCCGGATGACTACTGTCCACCCGGCTGACCGATTATTGGCGATCCCTACTTTTATGCCACCCTCGCCTTGGTGCGCGCCTCCTATTGCTGCTCATCCTTGGGCGGCATCCGGGGCGGCGGCAGCGGCGTGAACACCGACCCTTGCGCGGCCGCCGGCGGTGCCACGAATGTCCCGGTGGTGGAATCCCGCCGATCATCTCCACGATCGTCTTCGGCGTGACGTACTCCCTGACGAAATCGGTGATGGTCCCGTCGCCGCCGCCGAAATCCGCTGCCCGCCCGCCCTGCGGGTGTCCCGCCTCCGCAGCGACGAACGCCGCGCGCTGGCCCGCGAGCTGCACGACGAGTTCGGCCAGAACCTCACCGCGATCCTGGCTTTCGCCACCACGATCGAGGCAAGCGCGGGCGACAAGTACGCTGCGGGCACCGAGATTGCGCAGGACGCGCGGATGATCTCGCAGGCGACGCGCCGCATCATCGCCTGCCCGTGCGATACGCTGAACCGCCTGCGCCATCCGCCAGCCGAGGAGCTCGCGCTGGAGGCAAGCCTGGTCGATCTCGTCGACAGCTGGCGATCGCGCACGACGCAGCCGCTGATCCAGCTCGATCTGCACGGCGACCTCGCCGACATCAGCGGCACGGTCGCCGCCACCGCCTATCGCATCGCGCAGGAGTGCCTGACCAATGCACTGTCCAGCTGGTCCGCCTGGCGGTCGAGAGCGGGCTGAAGACGCGCGCCTTCGAGCACAAGATGACGCCGACCATCGGCCGCTCCCACGGCATCCACGCCGAACCGGTCACCTTCGGCCTCAAGCTCGCTTATGCCCATGCCGAGTTCGCACGCGCCCGCGCCCGCCTGCTGGCCGCCCCCGATGAGATTTCGACCTGCGCGATTTCGGGCGCGGTCGGCACCTTCGCCCAGATCGATCCACGGGTCGAAGAGCACGTTGCGAAAGCGATGGGCCTGCGGCCGGAGCCAGTCTCTCGACGCAGGTGATCCCGCGCGACCGCCACGCGATGTATTTTGCCACGCTCGGCGTGATCGCAGCGTCAGTGGAACGGCTTGCGGTGGAAGTACGCCATCTGCAGCGCACCGAGGTGCTGGAAGCGGAGGAGTTCTTCTCCGAGGGCCAGAAGGGCTCCTCGGCAATGCCGCACAAGCGCAACCCGGTGCTGTCGGAGAACCTCTCCGGCCTCTCGCGCATGGTGCGCGCCTATGTGACGCCGGCGCTGGAGAACGTCGTGCTGTGGCACGAGCGCGACATCTCGCACTCCTCGGCCGAGCGCATGATGGCTCCCGACGCCACCGTGACGCTCGACTTCGCACTGGTCCGCCTCGCCGGCTTGATCGAGAAGCTGCTGGTCTACCCGCAGAACATGCAGAAGAACCTCGACCGGCTCGGCGGCCTCGTGCATTCGCAGCGCGTTTTGGTCGCGCTGACCCAGAAGGGCGCCAGCCGCGAAGACGCCTACAAATTCGTGCAGCGCAACGCGATGCCGGTGTGGCGCGGCGAAGGCGACTTTCAGACGCTGCTGAAGCACGACGCCGATGTGAAGAAGTACCTGTCGGATGCCGAGATCGAGGAGAAGTTCGACCTCGGCTATCACCTCAAGCATGTCGATACGATCTTCAAGCGGGTATTCGGAGAGACCTGAGGATCTTCGCCGTCGTTCCGCGGCACGCGCTCCGCGCGTGAACTCGGAATCTCGGGCCACCATCTCGGGATTCTCCAATTCGCAACTGCGAATTGGAGTCCGAATTGCTCCGGAATAGCAGTCGCTTTCGCGTGACAAGTCGGCGCGTTGCGTTACGTTAACCCGCCCTACAAGGTTCACGACAAGCCCACAAGAAACGGACACTCCCTATGCCCATCGTCAATCGCGTTGCCGCCCTCTCGGATGAAATGGCCGCCTGGCGCCATGACTTCCACGAGAACCCCGAACTGCTCTACGAGGTGCATCGCACCGCCGGCATCGTCGCCGACAAGCTGCGCGAGTTCGGCTGCGACGAGGTGGTGACGGGAATCGGGCGCACCGGCGTGGTCGGCGTGATCCGCGGCCGCAAGTCCGCCTCGGGCAAGACCATCGGGCTGCGCGCCGACATGGATGCATTGCCGATCGCGGAGGCCTCGGGCGTCGCCTACGCCTCGAAGATCCCCGGCAAGATGCACGCCTGCGGCCATGACGGCCACACCGCGATGCTGCTCGGCGCTGCGAAATACCTCACCGAGACCCGCAATTTCGACGGCACCGCGGTCGTGATCTTCCAGCCCGCCGAGGAAGGCGGCGCCGGCGGCAAGGCGATGGTCGACGACGGCCTGATGGTTCGCTGGGGCATCCAGGAGGTCTATGGCCTGCATAACATGCCCGGCCTGCCCGAGGGCTATTTCGCGACCACGCCCGGCCCGATGCTGGCGTCGTCGGACACCTTGAAGATCGTCATCCGCGGCAAGGGCGGCCACGCCGGTGCCGCCCCGCACGAGGCGGTCGACAGTGTCTTGATCGGCGCCCAGATCATCAATGCGCTGCAATCGATCGTGTCGCGCAATGTCGATCCGCTGAAATCCGCTGTGATCTCGATCACGATGTTCGAGGCCGGCAGCGCGTTCAACGTGATCCCGGAGACCGTGACGCTGGGCGGCACCGTGCGCACGCTCGATCCCGGCGTGCGCGACCTGGTCGAGCGCCGGATCGGCGAGATCGCCTCCAACATCGCCAAGGCCTATGGCGGCACGGCGGAGACCGACTACGGGCGGATGTATCCGGTGACGCTGAACCACGCGCGTGAGGCCGGCATCGCCGCCGAGGTCGCCCGCGATGTGGCCGGCGCCGACCGCGTCAACGACAATCTGGTGCCGGTCATGGGCGCTGAGGATTTCGCGTTCATGCTGGAAGCGCGCCCCGGCGCGTTCGTCTTCCTCGGCATGGGCGACGGCCCGATGTGCCACCACCCGGCCTACAAGTTCAACGACAACATCCTCGGCCACGGCGCGTCCTACTGGGTGCGTCTGGTCGAGAAACAGATGCCGGCGGGTTAGCGCCGCTTGCACAACTGATGAACGTCGAACGAGCCGGCCGCGCCCCGTCGCGGCCGGGCCATTCGCATCACGAACGCGGCTGCTGTTGCGTGGCGCAGTGAATGCCGCCCCCGCCGGCGGCGATGCCGTCGATATTGAGCTGGATGATCTCACGGTCGGCAAACAGCTCGCGCAGGATATCGCGCGCGTTGCGGTCCGCGGTCGCGTCGCCGAATTCGGGCGCGATGACGGCGCCGTTGCAGACGTAGAAATTGATGTAGCCGGCGGCGAAGTCCTTGCTGCCGTGCTTTGGACGGACCGTCGACGGGCCCTGCAACACCACGACATCCAGACGCCGGCCCTTCGCATCGACAGCGCCGCGCAGGATATCGAGGTGTCGTCTGGTCACCGCGTGATCGAACGACGACGGGTCCGGTTCGAGGCCCGCCACGACAACGCCGGGACCGGCAAATCGCGCGTAGAAGTCAGTATGGCCGTCGGTGATGTCCCTGCCGGCGATGCCGGGCAGCCAGATGATCTTTTCCAGCCCGAGCAGGCGAGACAGCTCGGCTTCGCACTTGTCCCTGGAGACATCAGGATTGCGATTTGGGTTGAGGACGCAGCTCTCGGTGATGATGGCGGTCCCCTCGCCGTCGACTTCGATCCCGCCGCCTTCCAGCACCAGGCCCGCCTTGATGAACGTTGCGTGCGCCGCCCGGGCCACCTGCGCGGCGACCTCGGCATCGAGCGCATGGCGTTGCTTGTTGCCCCAGCCGTTGAAGTTGAAACCGACCGCGCCAAGCTGCCCCGACGGGTCCCTCACGAACACCGGTCCAGTGTCGCGCATCCACACGTCGTCGACCGGTTGCACGACGAGGCTGACCGAGGGGCCGCACAGCCGCGCGGCAATCTCGCGGTCCTCCTCGCGCACCAGCATGTTGACGCGTTCATAGCCCGCGATCGCCTTGGCTATATTGGCGAGGTTTTCCCTGGCCACCGGAAGCAGCTTGCCGCCCCAGATCGCGGGGCTGGCACCGAACGCCATCCAGGTGGCGGCGTGCGGCGCGCTCTCGTCCGGCATCCGCCAGTTCGCAGTATCCCGCGTCAAATCATCCACGAGCGTGCTGGCCGCGATGGCCCTCCCGGATTCACCGACAGATTAGCGCCGGCGCCGGTGCGACGCCATGACCCGGCAGTCATGACCTGGCAGTCCGGACTTGGCGGTCCAGCTAACGGGCGGGGTCGGCCTCGCCCGCCCCCATCATCCGCGCTGCGACCCGATCGCGCTTGACGAAATGATGGAAGGCGACCGCGGCAAGGTGCAGCACGATCAGCGCGAGCAGGACGTAGGCGAAGAAGATGTGGCGCCCCTCATAGGCATCCGCCGCCTTGTCGGGCGAGGTGATCTGGGGAACGTGGAACAGACCGAAGAAGCTCGAATAGTCCTGGGCGCGGGACCCGGAATGCGCCCAGCCCAGCATCGCCACCAGGACGGTGACGGCATAGAGCGCGCCGTGGTTGACGTGCGCGGCAATCCGCTGCCAGGCAGGCATGTCGGCCGGCAGCGCCGGGGTCGGGTTGACGCCGCGCCAGAGCACCCGCAGCACGGTCAGCAGCAGCACCATGTAGCCGATATCGGCATGGATCGAGCCGTAGAAGAACTTGTCTGCCCGCGCCGGGAAGTGGTTCATCCACCAGCCATAGGCCAGCATGCCGATGATGGCGATGCCCAGTACCCAGTGGAACGCACGGGCGAGCGAGCCCCAGCTCGCGGTGGTATTGCGGATCATGGTCGAATGGCCCCGTTTGGATTTCGCACGTCGCAGCAATGGTTTGCCGTGATACTTGCAGGGATGGGTCAAGGCCACATGAAATTCCCGCCCTCACCGCCTTTTGTCGGCCCCAAAGGCCCGGCAGGCAAAGACAACTGAATGGTAACCCAGGTTCGGATAGAGTTTCCGCGTGTCCACTCCCCCGACCATCCTCGTGTTCGATTCCGGCCTCGGCGGTCTCACCGTGCTGCGCGAGATCGTCCGCGCCCGGCCCGACGCCCACTATGTCTATGTCGCCGACGACGCGTTCTTCCCCTATGGCCACCATACCGAGGACGAGATCATTGCCCGGGTGGTGCCGCTGGTCGGCGAGCTGATCGAGGCCCACGCGCCCGACCTCGTCGTGATCGCCTGCAACACGGCATCGACCCTGGTCATGTCGCACCTGCGCGACGCCTATCCTTTGCCCTTCGTCGGCACGGTGCCGGCGATCAAGCCGGCCTGCGCCTCGTCGAAGACACGGCGGGTCTCGGTGCTCGGCACCAGAGGCACCGTGAAACGGGAATATACCCGCAAGCTGATCTCGGATTTCGCGCAGGGCTGCGAGGTGACGCTGGTCGGCTCCGGCGAGCTCGCCTCACTGGCGGAAGCCGCGCTCAGCGGCGAGAGGGTGCGCGATGAGGAGATCGTGGCCGAGCTTGCGCCCTGCTTCGTCGGCGAAGGCGCCCATGACCCGGACCGCACCGACACCGTGGTGCTCGCCTGCACGCATTATCCGCTGCTGCTGGAACGCCTGACGCGGCTGGCGCCCTGGCCGGTCGACTGGATCGATCCGGCGCCGGCGATCGCCCGCCGCGTCGCCGACCTGCTCGGCCCGGCAGGCTCGGAGAGCGATGAGGCCGGTGCCGAGATGATCTTCACCTCGAAGCGCCCGCACAGGCTGACCGAGGCGCTGATGCCTTTCTTCGGCGGCCGCGTTCCGGCCTGATGCTTTCCGGCGTCACCCTGTACTGCTAGCTTCCCCTCGCCTCATCGAGGGAGCACTGCATTGACATCAGCACCGCTGACGCCGCTCAACCGCCTGCGCCAGGCATGGCGCGACCGGCGCCCGACCTTCGGCGCGATCGCGACCATTCCGAGCATCCAGACCGTGCAGATCATGGCACAGTCCCTGGATTGGATCATCGTCGATCTCGAGCACGGCCCGATCGATCTCGGCACCGCGCATGCGATGATCGTCGCAACCTCAGGCACGCCATGCGTGCCGATGGTGCGGATCGCCGCCAACGAGCCGCACCTGGCCAAGGCGCCGATGGATATCGGCGCGCTCGGCATCAACTTTCCGATGATCTGCAACCGCGGCGACGCCGAGAAGGCCGCGCGCAGCGTGCGCTATCCGCCGAACGGCGACCGGCTCTGGGGCCCGTTCCATGCACCGTTCCGCTGGGGCGTCTCGATGAACGACTACATGGCGACCGCCGACGACGACATGATCTGCATGATCACGATCGAGCATGTCGATGCCGTCGATCGCATCGACGAGATCATGGCGACCCCCGGCATCGACCTTGCGGTGATCGGGCCCGGCGATCTCGCCACCTCGATCAACAAGCGCGGGTCTCCCGACGATCCCGAAGTGGTCGCGCTGATGCAGCGCGCCGAGGAAGGCATCATGAAGAGCGGCGTGCCGATCGGCGGCGTCGCGCGCACCGCCGAGCAGGCCAATGCGATGATCGACCGCGGCTACCTCGCGCTTGCGCTCGGCTTCGACTGGTCGCTATTCCAGCGCGGCATCGCCGCCGCGTTCGCCGGAATCAAGCCGTAGGCGTCGATCGTCGACGTGCCTCAATACTTCCGCACGATCGGCTTCGCCGTCGGTGCGGCCTCCGGCGCGGCGGGCGACAGCTGGAACGTCATCCAGGCCGTCCACCCTTCCGGCCGGTTCTCTGCGGCGAAGTCCTTGTAGCCCCTCAAATTGAGATAGCCCTGATAGCCCTCGGCCACCGGAAAGATAAAGCCGACCTGCGGGCCGATACCGGCGACCCGTCCCTTGAAGTCGCCGAGCTTGGCGCCGGCACCACTGTCGCCGGTGAGCTGCTGGAAATAGTAGCCGGCGACGCCGACATGCACGTTCTTGGCGACGAAGTGCGACAATCCCCAATCGACGTGGAAGTCGATGCCGTTCTGGTATTGAAGATCCTTGTTCATTCCATTGTAGGTGACGCCGGCCAACACGGAAAACTCCTGGCCGGTTGCCGGATTGAGATAGGTATAGGCGCCGCCGACGTCGACCGCAGTGAATCCAAAGCTGAGATTGGCGAGACGCGTGCTATCATAGGTCCCGCTCGGGATGTTGCCGAAGATGTAGAACATCTCGTTGTTGACGCCCTGATTCCATTTCAGGGTGCCCTGATAGAACACGTCCGAGACCGTCGTGCGGTTGTCGGTCGCGACGCCTGAGATGCTGTTGCCGCGCGGCCCCGTCAGCGTGGCGTCAACGCCGACACCGACATTGCCCGGCGCCGCGAGGAAGGTGATGGCCGCCTGCCCGCCAAGGACCGACTGCGCCCATGTATAGGTGAAGCCTTCCACGAGAACGTCGGCATGCGCGTTTAGACCGGCGACGACCGACCCTGGCACGCGGTTGCCGATGACGAAATTCTTGCTCGCGTTGGCGCTTTGATCGAGGTGGATGTAGATCGTCTCGTAAGCCCAGCCCGGCATCGCCGGCGCCGCCGTCAGGCTTGCGAACGAGCCGGGCAGCCAGAAGCTCAATCCACCAGCGTCCGCCAGGGCCGTGCGCGGCGCCGCCACCCATGCGATTGCGCACAACGGCGCGATCACCATCATCCTGCTGCGTCCGAACGTTCCCATTGCTACCTCCCGCTTCCTTGCCCGGCGCGTCCGGCGCCGGCTGAATTCATCTGCCTTCACTCGTGCGGTCCGCTCCGATGCGAGCCTCAATTTGTCTGCCCCAGATAGCGAAACAGCACATCCTTCCACCAATCCGATTGCCCGGCTTCCAGCAGCGCGATGTTGAGCCGCTTGCGCAAGACGCGATCTTCCCGCAGCGCAATGGCATAGCTCTGCGGCTCGAAGGTCACGTCGGTGAGCTCGGCCGACAGGCTCCCCTGCCGGATCATCCAGGCGAGGATCGGCCGGTCATAGGCGAGCGCATCGATGCTGCCCTGCTGCAGCGCCTGAAAGCCTTCCGCGGCCGAGGCAACCCTGTGGTGCTTGATGCGCATCCGCGACAGCGCGTCCTCGGTCGCAGTCCCCTGCACCACACCGACGCGAACCGCCGAGAGATCGCCGATCGAATTGACCGCGCCATGCAGCCGCTTGGTCGTCAGCGCGGAAGTGATGCCGGCGGTGAACACTGCGATCGCGATGACGGATACGATCATCCACACCACCGCGACGATGCGGCCGGGCAGCGTGATCGGCGCGGCGCCGCCGACCACGCGCTGGGTCATGGTGTGAGTCGACCACAGCACGCCGGAGCTCAGGCCATGGGCCAGCCCGCGGCCGAATCCCTCGTTGGAATTGTGCTCGAACATCCAGATCAAGAGCCCTGCGAGGATGGCGAGGCCAAGCAGCGCCAGCGCCGCCTGCACGAAACCGTAGGATGCGATCGAGCGGACCACCGGCGTCCAGTTGGCAACATGGTCGGTCTGCACCGCGATTCCGGTCCCCGTCTGGAAGTAAGGTAACGTAAAATCGACCTGCTTCTCACGCGCCGGCGTCACCGTGATCGCCGCCACCGCGGCGTCGAACTTTCCAGCCTGCAGTCCATCAAGCAAAGCGGCGACAGACGACACTTCGACGAATCGGTATCGCAGCTTGAGCTGATCCGCGAGCTTGCGCCACAGCTCAATGCTGATACCGCTCCATTCGCCGTCGCCATTCTTGATTGCGAACGGCGGCGCCTCCTTGGTGCCGACCATAAGTTCCTGCGCGAGCGATTCATCCTGCGCGCCGGCCGGCGACGCCGCAAGCACGATCGCGGCGAGCAACAGCGCGGCGACTGCTAGCGCCGCTGCCGTTACCGATGATCGTGTCCTGCGCACCATTGATAAGCCCTCAGAACGGATTGACGTAATTGACGATCGCGAGCTGGCGCAGGATCACGCGCCGCACGACGTGGGTGGGTTTCATGTGGTCGGTGTAGATCGCGGCCGTTCCGGTCGAGCCGGCCGGCAGGCGGCTGGCGAAGGCGGCATCGTCGAGCCTGATGCGCACGACGAACGGCACCGCCTCGATCGCTTTCGGCGCGACAGCGGTGCCAGAAGTCGTGGCCTGGCCGCTCGCCACCGCCTGCAACACGCTTTCGACTTTCCCGGAATAAATCTGTCCCGGCGCGAACTTGAAGGTGACCTCGACCTCCTGTCCCGGCGCGACATACCGCGCGTCGATCTGGTTGATCTCGACGCCGATGATGGTGTTCGAGGTATCGATGAACGCCATCACCGGCGACAGCGGCAGGTTCGCCACCCGCGCGCCCTTGCGCAGCGCGACGTTGGTGACGTAACCGTCGGCCGGTGCGCGCACCGTCGTCTTGTCGCTGTTCCACTGCGCGGCCTCGAGCTGGCCGCTGAGCTGGTCGACCTCGGATTGCCGCTGCTCGACGTCGAAGCCACGCCCCGCGTCGCGCTCGTAGAGCGTCGTCATCTGCGCCAGCCGGGTCTTCGACAGCTTGAGCTGCGCGGCGATCGCCTTGACCTGCGCATCGTAGGGCGTCGGATCGATCCTGAAGAGGATGTCGCCGGCCTTCAGCGGCGCATTGGCGATAACCGGCACCTCGGTCACCTCGCCAGCCACATCCGGCACAATGGACACCGCGTTGCGCACCACCAGCGCCGAGCCCTGCGGCGCGCCCCAGCCCATCGGCACCAGCAGGCCGAACAGCAGCAGCACCAGCACGATGAAGGGCGACGCCTTCCAGAACAGGTTGAAGCGCACGATTCCGAAATGCACCAGCAGGAACAGCAGCACCAGATAGGTGTTGAAGATCGCGACACCCATCACGCATCTCCTGCCCGGCGCGGCGCCGGCACGTCGACATAGGCCCAGACGAACGCGATCGGCCACAGCGCGAAGCCGCAGATCAGAGTGATCCAGCCGGCGACGGTCACCGCCTGCGCATAGGGATGATTGCGGGACTTCGCGATATGCCCGGGCAGCCAGCCCGCGATGCAGAACACGCCGATCGCGCTGGCGACCAGGATGACGAGCACGATCCAGGCGAAGATATCGTAGCCGCTCATGGCTTCGCCTCCTTCGCGGCATCGGCCGTGGTCAAGGGCGGAAAGACCTCCTTCCAGTCCTGCTTCATGTCGACCACGGTCCAGCCGCCCGCGGCAGCCGCATTGAGCGCCTTGTCGAGCTTGCCGATCTTCGATTGGCGGTCATAGGCATACTCGCGAGCCTCGTCGGTGTGGTGCACGATGCCGGCAAAGCGCGCGCCCGATCCGGCCGTGGTCCATTGCAGCATCTGCAGATCGCCGTCCGAATTGCCGAACGCGAAGATCGGACGCCGGCCGATGAAGCGGTTGATTCCGACCGGCTTGCCGGGACCGTCATCGATGAATTCGACCTTGGCCTCCTTCACCAGCACTGGCTTGCTGTCGGCGCCGATCTGGAATTTCACCACGCCGGACGAGCCGACCACCTGTTCCGGCGGAATGCCATAGACCCGCTCCATCCACGGCCGCATGAATTCGACGCCCCCGCCGGAGACGACGAAGGTCTTGAAGCCATTCGCCCTGAGATAGGCCAACAGCTCCAGCATCGGCTGGTAGACCAGGCTGTCGTAGGGACGGTTGAAGCGCGGGTGCTTTGCGGTCGCGAGCCAGTCCCGCACGGAGGCCGCGAACGCATCGGTGGTCATGCCGGCATGCGTCGCCGCGATGATCTGAAGCAGACCCTTCTCGCCGGTCGCAGCCAGCGCCTTGCTATCGCCTTCCAGAACCGCCTTGAACGGTTGCCGGGCCTTCCAGTCCGGATGCTCCGACGCCATCGCCTTGACCCGGCCGAGCGCGAAGGCGAGCTGGAAATAGTACGGCTGCTCGGTCCACAACGTGCCGTCATTGTCGAAGGTGGCGATCCGCTCGGCCGGCGGCACGAAGTCCCGCCCGCCCGGCGTCGTGACTCGCGCGACGAAATCGACGATCGCCGTCCTCGCCGCGCCGTCGTTCCAGGACGGCAGCGGGTCGGCCTGCGCGAAAGCCGCGCTGCACAGAATAACGCTGCAGCCAGGCGCAAGCAGGATCATCAAAAGCATCTGCCGAGCAAGGCGAGCGAGTGGGACCAACATGATCCTCGACTGCATTTCGTTGAGATCGAAGTGGACCCGGCCCGCCGCAGGGTGGGCCGGGTCGCGGCGTCAGCGACTTTGGAGTTGCTGCTGGATGATCTTGTTAAGTTCGGCGCGAACCTTCTCCACATCCATCCCATCAGCAAGCGCCTTCTTCTGCTTCATCCCCTCCATCATGCTTTCCATGATGTTGGCGGGATTGAAGCTCGGCGGGAATGAACGCGGCGGAAAGTCCTTGAACGTCGCGACGAACTGGAACACCTCCTCCATCATCCCGTAGGCGCCGCCGACGTGATTGAGATTCCAGTCCCAGAACGTGTTGGACGTGATGTCAGCCCGTTCGAAGGGGTCCTGCATCAGGTTGAAGATCTTCTGCAGGCGGAGCGTGGTGAAGGGTTCGGCCCACAGCCCCATCGTGCCTTCCTTGCGCTGCTCGGAGAAGACGTATTTGTAGTCACCCTGCCTGAAACACACCAGCAGGCCGTCATCGTCCGAGTAGAAGAATTTGTCGCGGGCGCTTTTGGTGCCATTGTTGTTGGCAGCCGATCCGCTCACATTGCGGAGGAATGCGGACTGGTCGTAGCCGTCGAGATGGACCTTGTAGTTGATGCCGTTGGCGGTGTAGCCCGCCTTCAGCTTGCCCACGATATCGGGCTCGCCGGCGATTGCGCAGAATGTCGGAAGCCAGTCGTTGTGGCTCATCAGCTCGTTGGTCACGGTGCCAGGCTTGATCGCTGCGGGCCACCGAACCAGACAGGGCACGCGGAAGGCACCTTCCCAGTTAGTGTTCTTCTCGGATCGGAACCAGGTCATGGCACCGTCGGGCCAGGTATTCATGTGAGGCCCGTTGTCGCTCGAATAGACGACGATGGTGTCGTTCGCGATTCCCAGCTCATCTAGCGTCTTGAGCAGCGAACCGACGATGTCGTCGTGTTCCATCATGCCGTCGATGTACTCGCTGTCACCGTGGGTGTAGCGCCCGCGATGGTCGGCGCGCACATGCGTGCGCAGGTGCATGCGGGTTGCGTTGAACCAGCAGAAGAACGGCTTGCCCGCGCTCTGCTGCCGCTTCATGAAATCGATTGCAGCCGCCGACGTCTCATCGTCGATCGTCTCCATTCGCTTCTTGGTCAGCGCGCCGGTGTCCTCGATGGTCTGCTTGCCGATCTTGCCGAAGCGCGGATCGACGGTTGGATCGTCGCGATCCGTCGCCTTGCAGCGCAGGACGCCGCGCGGCCCGAACTTGGCGCGGTAGGCCGGGTCCTTTGGATAGTCCGGCAGTTCCGGCTCTTCCTCGGCGTTGAGGTGATAGAGGTTGCCGAAGAACTCGTCGAACCCGTTCACCGTCGGCAGCGACTCGTTGCGGTCGCCGACATGGTTCTTGCCGAACTGGCCGGTGGCGTAACCGAGATTCTTGAGCAGGCCGCCGACAGATGGATCCAACTGGCTCATGCCCATCGGCGCGCCGGGATAGCCGACCTTGCTAAGTCCCGAGCGGATGATGTGCTGGCCAGTGAGAAATGCCGAACGGCCTGCGGTGCATGATTGTTCGCCGTAGTAGTGCTGGAACTTGATGCCTTCGCGCGCGATGCGATCGATGTTGGGCGTCTCGTACCCCATCAGGCCGTTCGAGTAGGCGCTGATGTTCGCGATCCCGATGTCGTCGCCCCAGATCACCAGGATATTCGGCTTGCGGCCGGATGGCGCGGCGGGTGACGGGCTTGCGGCCGGCGCGGCCTTCTGCGCCTGCGCCAGCGCTTCGGAGGTCAATGTCGCTGCTGCAACCAGCGTGGAGGTGCCCAGTAACAGGTTGCGGCGGTCGATCGCTTGGTTCTTGACGGTCTGCTTGTTGTTGTCGGCGTCGTTGCTCATTGGCAAACTCCCTGCATTGCGAAGGCCTTCAGTCCGGTGGGCGAGAGACGGCAGCGGGTCGCCGCACCACGCAGCGGAAGCCGACATGGCTGGTCGAGGTATCGACCGGCTCGGCATGGCGCGCGGCCGGGCGGTAGCGGCGGCAGTAGTTCGGCGCACAGAGATGCGAGCCGCCCTTCAGGACCTTGCGGGGAATTTTGATCGACGGCTGGGCGGCGTCGTAACTCGCCTCCTCGCGGCCGCCGCGCGGATTCCGCGGAATGCAGCAGGGTTTTGCGGCGTCAGCTTCATGGCGTGCGGACCACCAGTCGGCGGTCCACTCCCAGACATTGCCGATCATGTCGTAGAGGCCGTAACCGTTCGGCGGGAACGCGGTGACAGGCGAAGTGCGGTCGAAACCGTCCTCGCAGAGATTTTGCAGTGGGAAATTGCCCTGCCAGGTGTTGGCCATGTGCCTGCCGCCGGGCGTCAGGGCATTGCCCCAGGCAAATTCCTCGTCTTCAAGGCCGCCGCGCGCTGCGAACTCCCACTCGGCTTCGGTCGCAAGCTCCTTGCCGGCCCATTTGGCGTAGGCGAGCGCGTCGGCATAGGCGACGTGGACCACCGGATGGCTGCCGAGCACGTTGATGTTGCTGCGCGGGCCGTAGGGGCGACGCCAGTTGGCGCCGCGCATGAAGGTCCACCATTGGCTCCAATCGCGGAGCGTCGTGACCCGATGCGGTGGACAAAACACCAGCGAGCCGGCGTACAGCATGTCGGGCAGCGCGCCCGGATATTGCGCCGGATCGGGCGGCTGTTCGGCGACTGTGATGTGGCCGGTGTCGCGCACGAATTCGCGGAATTGCGCGTTGGTCACCGGCGTGCGGTCGATCCAGAAGCCATCGACCAACGCCCGGTGCGACGGTGCCTCCTCGGGATAGTGGTGATCGGAGCCCATGCGGAACGTGCCGCCGGGAATCCAGACCATGTCATCGGTCTCGATGCCGTCGTGCGGCTGCGACTCAGCGGAGGTGTTCTCTGCGCGGAACATGCCAGTGCACCTGTCCGCGCACTACCGTGGGCGTTGGTGGCCGAACATCGTGCTGGATTGCATTGTCACGCGCCCTTCCATTTTTGGGTGCCGCTCGTCTCGGCGGCGTTGATTGCGTCAGGCAGTCTTCCTCATCCACTCCGTTGTTATTCGTGCGCGCGTCCATATGCGCAGCCGCTCTCGCGGCGCGTGATCCGTCGCATCGAACGTCGTCACGAGCTATTTCGCTTTGAGATTCAAATGATAGCGCAACATGCCCAGCGTGTAATGTGCAATTTGTGCCAACCTCAACCCCAGGGCGAGCAGCCTTAACGAACGATGTCGCAATTCAGGTCAATCCGATGCCGTGTTCCTGATTGTCTTCGCAAAAACGATCAAAATTCGCTCGTTTGCGAGTCCTCTCCACGCGATCGCGCTGCGCATCAGACCAATTGAGGCACGATGTCGCAGGGGCAGGCCTGCGCGCTATCGGATGAACGGACTAATCTCGATGTCGGAAGCCTACATCACACATCCTGTGCTTTTCGCCGCGATTCCGCGCTGCTAGACTTCCGCCGGTTGGGGAGGAAATGCATGTTCAGGAAATTGCTGCTTGGTCTCACCGTGATTGCCCTTGCCGGCGCTGCCGTTGCGCAGCAGAGCGGCATCAAGCGGACGCCGCTGCAGAAGGTCGATTTCCCGGCGGGCTACAACACGGTCACGGCGATTGCCGAGGTTCCAGCCGGGGGTGCGTCGGGTCGTCACACCCATCCGGGCGCCGAAACCGGCTATGTGCTCGAAGGCGAGCTGGAGCTTCTGATCGACGGCAAGCCGCCGTTGAAGCTGAAAGCAGGCGATTCCTACCAGATTCCGGAAGGTGCGGTGCACGACGCCAAGACCTCCGGCGACAAGCCCCTCAAGGTGCTGGGGGTCTATGTGGTCAAGGCCGGCGAGCCCCTGGCCAAGCCGGCGCCGTGAGCCGAGCCCGTTGGCGTCGGATCAGCTGGTTCATTGCCGGCTTCAGGTGCGGCGGGCGAGCTGCACGCGCTGAGCCCGGGGCCGTTCCTGCTGAGCTATGGCGTGATCAAGCCTGACCACACCGTCGATGTGGTGCTGCGCTGGGACCATCTGGTCTGCGATGCCGCCCTGATCGCCCGGACCCTGACCCGGCTGGAGCAGGTGCTCGGCGGCGAAATCGCCGCGGAATTGGCCGCGATCCGGCCGCAACTCGACACCCGGCCGGTCCGGGCGGCCGGAATCCTGCTCTGAGCGGCGAAACCGGCCGATTTTGACGCCGATTTGGCCCAAATCGCCCCTGCGTTTCGTTTGACAGAGCCGGACTTTCTCCTTAAGACCACCCTTGCTCGCGGGCCGTTTTCGGCCCGCGATGCGTTTCGCGACCCGTGGTTCTCCCCGAGCTTTCGAGGCGGACCTGTCGGTACGGGCCTTTTGGCCGGTACACAGGAGGGCGCGTCTCCTCAAACCCTAGACTGACAAAACGCCGGTCGCCGAATGCGACGGCTATCAAAGAGGACGCGATGACAAAGCGCAGTGAGGCGAAGTACAAGATCGATCGCCGCATGGGCCAGAATATCTGGGGCCGCCCGAAGAGCCCCGTGAACCGCCGCGAATACGGCCCCGGCCAGCACGGCCAGCGCCGCAAGGGCAAGCTCTCCGACTTCGGCGTGCAGCTCCGCGCCAAGCAGAAGCTCAAGGGTTACTACGCCAACATTTCCGAGCGCCAGTTCCACGGCATCTATGTCGAGGCCAGCCGCCTGAAGGGCGACACCGGCGAGAACCTGATCGGCCTGCTCGAGCGCCGTCTCGACACCGTGGTCTATCGCGCCAAGTTCGTCGCCACGATGTTCGCCGCCCGCCAGTTCATCAACCACGGCCACGTCAAGGTGAACGGCCGCAAGGTCAACATCGGCAGCTACAAGCTGAAGGTCGGCGACGTCATCGAGGTCAAGGAAGCCTCCAAGCAGCTCACCCCGGTGCTGGAAGCCGCCCAGCTGCCCGAGCGCGACCTGCCCGACTTCCTCGAAGTCGATCATGGCAAGATGACCGCGAAGTTCGTCCGCATCCCGGCGCTCGGCGACGTGCCGTTCCCGGTGCAGATGGAGCCGCATCTGATCGTCGAATTCTATTCGCGCTGATCACAGCACGCATGCGAGATCCGAAAGGCCCCGGTTTTGCCGGGGCCTTTTTGTTTGGCTAAAGTCAGCGCATATCGACCGAGAGAAACATCATGCACTACACCCCCGCCCGGCCCGATCCGACGGCGCCTGCCGTCCGTATCAACCTGCTGTCGGACACACAGACGAAGCCGACGCCGGCGATGCGCGAGGCGATGGCGAGGGCTGAGGTCGGCGACGAGCAGGTGGGCGACGATCCGACCACCAATGAGCTAAACGCCCGCGTCGCCGATCTGCTCGGCAAGGAAGCCGCCGTCTTCATGCCGTCGGGCACGATGTGCAACGTCGCGGCCACGCTGGCCACTTGCCGCCCCGGCGACGAGATCCTGGCGCATGCGACCGCGCATATCATCGCGCGCGAGGGCGGCGCGCATGCCGCGCTCGGCGGCTTCCAGATCACGCAGCTACACGGCGACGACGGCCAGTTCACGCCGGAGACGTTCCGCGCCGCGCTGCATCCGCGCACCCGCTACCAGCCGCCGCAGGTACTCGTCAGCGTCGAGCAGACCGCCAATATCGGCGGCGGCACGATCTGGAAGAAGGCCGCGCTGGACGAGGTCGTGCGGATCGCCAAGGACCACGGGCTTGCGACTCATATGGACGGTGCGCGGCTGCTGAACGCGACGGTCGCCTCCGGCATCTCGCCGCGCGACATGACGGCGGGCTGGGATTCGGCCTGGATCGATTTCTCCAAGGGACTCGGTGCGCCGATCGGCGGCGTCATCGCCGGCACCCGCGCCTTCATCGACGACGTCTGGCGCTGGAAGCAGCGGCTCGGCGGTTCGATGCGGCAGTCCGGCGTCTGCGCCGCCGCCTGCATCTACGCGCTCGATCACCATGTCGACCGCCTCGCCGACGATCATGCCAATGCACGGGCGCTGGCGCGCGGGCTGGCGCAGATCAACGGCATCGCGGTGCAGACGCCCGAGACCAACCTCGTGTTCTTCAAGCCCGACGGCGCCGGTGTATCAGGTGACAAGATGATCGCCGAGCTGCGCAAGCGCGGTGTGACGCTGGCGATGATGGACGGCCGGATCAGGGCCTGCACGCATCTCGATGTCACCGCAGCGATGATCGAGGAAGCGATCGGCCACGTCAGGGACATCGTGCGCGGGGCGTAAGTCCGGCTGTAGATTGTAGCCCGGATGCAGCGCAGCGTAATCCGGGGCTATTTGGCACCTCGGATGAGGCCTTCCCCGGATTGCGCTGCGCTCCATCCGGGCTACGAAGCCGGTTATCGCCCCATCGCCTGGTAGATCAACGTCTTCAGCTCCTGCTGGATCCGGCCGCGCTGTGACGGCGTCTGCACCATGAAGACGCCGAACAGATCGTCGGCGGGATCGATGAAGAAGAAGGTGCCGCCGACGCCGTCCCAGCGATATTCGCCGAGCGGCCAGGACGTGTTCTCCGGCACCGAGGTGCGGACTGCGAAGCCGAGGCCGAAGCCGGAATTCGGACCGGGATAGTAGTTCTTGTCGTGCACCACTCCGGTTTCCGGACCGATATGGTCCCTCGCCATCAGCGCGATGGTCTCCGGCTTCAGATAGCGCCGTCCCTCGTAGAGGCCGCCGTTCAACAGCATCTGCGAGAAACGCGCGTAGTCGCCGATGGTGCCGACCATGCCGCCGCCACCGGATTCCCGGCGCAGCGGCCGGCGCGGGTCGCTGACGTCGGCCACCGGGCTGATCCTGCGGTCCTTCGGCATCGGCTCGGCGATCAGCGGCCATTTCGCCCGGTCGGCAACATAGAATGCGGTCTCGTTCATCCCGAGTGGACCGAGCAGCCGGTCCTTCTCGACCTGAAACAGGGATTTTCCCGTGATCACCTCGATGATGCGGCCGAGCACGTCGGTGGAATGACCGTAATCCCATTGCGTGCCGGGTTGCTCGGCAAGCGGCAGCGCCGTGAGCCGCGCCACGAATTCGGCATTGTCGGGATCGTTGTTGAACAGGCCGGCATCGGCGTAAGTCTTGTTCACGACGCCGCCGCCATAATAGCCGTAGGGCAGACCTGCCGTGTGGCGCATCAGGTCTTCGATCGTCACCGGACGCTTGAGCGGCTCCAGCGTCATCGCCGCCTTGCCCTCGTCGCCGCGCTTTTCGACGCCGACCTTCATGTCGGCAAAGGCCGGGATGTATTTCGACACCGGGTCGCTGAGCGCGAGCCTGCCCTCCTCCACCAGCATCATCGCCACGACGGTCGTGATCGGCTTCGACATCGAATAGAGGCGGAAGATCGTGTCGACGCTCATCGAGAGCTCGGTTGCGACGTCGCGAACCCCGAAATTCTCGTAGTAGACCGGCTTGCCATGCTGCTGCAGCAACAGGATCGCGCCGGGGATCTTCCCGGTCGCGATCTCGTTCCTGACATAGTCGGAGACCTTGGCGAGCCCCTCCGCCGAGAAGCTGTGCGCAGCCGGCCCCGGGGAGCCGGCCTGTGCAACCGTTGCAGCGGACGCGAGCACGAGTGCCGCGACGAGTGCGCGGCACCCACGCATGTTAGTTTTCCATGGCTTCATAGACGAGCTGCTTCAACGTCCGCTGGATGCGCTGGCGCTCGGTCGGCGTCTGCTCCAGCAGGACGAAGAAGAAGTCCTGCTTGCGGTCGATGATGTAATAGCAGCCGCTGGCGCCATCCCATTTCAGCTCGCCGAGATCGCCGGGCGGCGGCGGCTTCGCGGTGCCCGGATCGGTGCGCACCGCGATGCCAAGGCCGAAGCCGAAGCCGTCGCCGGGAAAGTAGAAGAAGTCGCGCGCAACGCCGGAGCCCGGACCGACGCGGTCGGTCGTCAGCTCCTTGAACGTCTCCGGCTTCATGATGGTCTTGCCGTCGAGCGTGCCGCCATTGAGCAGCATCTGGGCGAAGCGCGAATAATCCGCCATGGTGGAAACCATGCCGCCGCTGGCGGACTCCCATTTCTTGACCTTGGTCGGATCGTTGACCCGGCCGACCCGGAAGTCGCTGTCGTTCGGCATAGGCTCTGCCATCAGCTTCTGCTTCTCCGGATCGGTGACGAAGAAGCCGGTGTCCGTCATGCCGAGCGGGTCGAGCAGCCTTTGGTGCTCGATCGTCGAGAGCTTCTCGCCGGTGGTCACCTCCATCACGCGCGCCAGAATGTCGGTGGAATGGCCGTATTGCCAGAGCGCGCCGGGCTGATTGTGCAGCGGCAGCTTGGCGATCCGCTCGGCGAATTCGGCGAGATCGAAATCTCCGCCGTAGATATTGGCTTCCTTGTAGGCCTTACGGACCAGGCTGTCGCCGTAGAAGCCGTAGGTGATGCCTGACGTGTGCGTCATCAGATCGAGGATCGTGATCGGCCGCTCTAGCGGCACCAGCTCGAGCGTCTTGGTGCCGTCCTCGGCCTTCTTCTCGACGCCGACCTTCATGTTGGCAAAGGAGGGGATGTATTTCGAGACGGGATCGTCGAGCTTGTACTTGCCCTCTTCCAGGAGCTGCATCGACACCACGGCGGTGATCGACTTGGACATCGATGCCAGGCGGAAGATGGTCTTATCGGTGATCGGCGCCTTGCTGACCACGTCCTGCACGCCGAAGGCCTCGTGATAGACCGGCTTGCCGTGCTGCTGGATCAGGACAATGGCGCCCGGAATCTTTCCGGTCGCGACCTCGTTCCTGAAGAACTCGCTGATCCTGGCGAGCTTGTCGGGGTTGAAATGCGCACCCGCCGGAATTTCGTAGGTGCCCTCGGTGTGCGCGTACGCCAACGATGCCGCCAGCAACACCGCGGAGGCCGCGGCCGCGCCGGCCAAACGAAATGAATGCATTTGAACTATCCCTCCCCGGAAATCACGAGGAAGTGTAGCGGCAGTATCATCAGGCACAAGGGCTCCCGAAGGCGTCCAGGGCCTGCTGATGCAGCTCGCCGCTCTGGGCCGAGAAGCAGCAGAAGATCACCTGCGTAAGACTTGGGGCCGACGGCAGGGCATCGACGGCGGCCTTCACCGCAATGGCGGCGGCGCGGTCTGTTGGGAAATGATAGACGCCGGTCGAGATCGCAGGAAATGCGACGGAGCCGAGCCCGTTGGCCTGGCACAACTCGATGCCGCGGCGATAGCAGGATGCGAGCAGCGCATCCTCGTTCTGGGTGCCGCCATGCCAGATCGGCCCGACGGCGTGGATCACGTGCTTGGCGGGAAGCCGATAGCCCCCGGTGATCTTGGCATCGCCGGTCTTGCAGCCATGCAGCGTACGGCATTCTGCAAGCAATTCGGGACCCGCGGCGCGGTGGATCGCACCGTCGACGCCACCGCCCCCGAGCAGCGATGAATTGGCCGCGTTGACGATGGCGTCAACGCGCAGGGTCGTGATGTCCGTAACGATGACTTCGAGCCGCGCCGTGCCGATCTGGCGCGCCGTCAAGGTCAGGCAGCCACGTCGACCGGGATGCCCTTGTCGGCAAACAGCTGCTGCAATTCACCGGCCTGGAACATCTCACGGATGATGTCGCAACCGCCGACGAACTCGCCCTTCACATAGAGCTGCGGAATCGTCGGCCAGTTCGAATAGACCTTGATGCCGTTGCGCAACTCGGCCGATTCCAGAACGTTGAGGCCCTTATAGCCGACACCGATGTGGTCGAGGATCTGCACGACCTGACCGGAAAACCCGCACTGCGGGAATTGCGGCGTGCCCTTCATGAACAGCACGACGTCGTTCGACTTCACTTCGTTGTCGATGAATTGCTCGATGCTCATTTTCGCTTCCTTGCGTAGGCGGCGCTCTCAGGCCTTAACGGGCCGGCCCGCCCTTCTAACCCGTGACTGGCTATATATGTAGCTCAAACCATTGTGCATCCAAAGCAAAATGGCGGAAATCTGGCATGCGAAGGCAGCCGGAGGGCACCGCAAAAAGCGCCGGGGATTATCTGATGGGCCCAATATCATCATGGGGGAGGCTTTTTTCCCGTAACGGAGCCCCTATCTAGGACGAACTGTCCGTCAGGAACCGGATTGCCGAAGCAACGTTCTTTCCCCTGAATCGGAGACCCCTGTGACGAAACCAGCCTCTGCCGCGGCCGCCATTTCCGCCGCCCCCCCGTCACTATCCGCCGAATCCGGGTCGCTCGCGCAGCGGCTGGTGGACGCCTATCGCGCCGTCCGCGACGAGACCGAGCGCCGGGTCGCGCCGCTGTCGGCGGAAGACCAGCTGATCCAATCGATGCCGGATGCGAGCCCCGCCAAATGGCACCGCGCCCATACCACCTGGTTCTTCGAGCAGTTTCTGCTCGGCGAGCACGTCGAGGGCTACACGCCCTTTCATCCGGACTACGCCTATCTGTTCAATTCCTATTACGTCAGCGCCGGCCCCCGGCATGCCCGCCACCAGCGCGGCCACCTGACCCGGCCGACATCAGACGAAGTCACCGCCTACCGCCGCCATGTCGACGCCGAGGTGGTGAAATTCTTCCAGACAGCGCCGACGGACAAGCTCGAGGCGCTGGTGCCGCTGGTCGAGGTCGGCCTCAATCACGAGCAGCAGCATCAGGAGCTGATGTACACCGACATCCTGCATGCCTTCGCCCAGAACCCGATCCCTCCGGCCTACGATCCGGCGTGGCGCTTCCCTGCATCGCGGCGCGGGCCCGAGGAATGGGTAACGCTCAACGAGGGCATCCACACCGTCGGCCACGCCGACGACAGCTTCCATTTCGACAATGAGAAGCCCGCGCATCGCGCGCTGGTCGGCCCGGTCAAGCTCGCGAAAAACCTGGTCACCAATGCCGACTGGCTCGCCTTCATCAGGGACGGCGGCTACTCCACAGCCACGCTGTGGCTGATGGACGGCTTCGGCACCGTCAGCAACGAGGGCTGGCAGGCGCCGGGCCATTGGCGTCAGATCGACGGCGAGTGGAAGATCATGACGCTCGGCGGCCTGCAGCCGATCGATCCGCAGGCTCCGGTTTGCCATGTCAGCTACTACGAGGCCGACGCCTTCGCTCGCTGGGCCGGCAAGCATCTGCCGACCGAGATGGAATGGGAGGTCGCGGCCCGCGCCGGCCTGCTCAACGACGCCTATGGCATCGTCTGGCAATGGACCCGCAGCGCCTATTCGCCCTACCCGGGCTATCGCGCGATCGAAGGCGCGCTCGGCGAGTACAACGGCAAGTTCATGGTCAACCAGCTCGTGCTGCGCGGCTCGTCGCTGGCAACGCCCGCCGGTCACAGCCGCGTCACCTACCGCAACTTCTTCTATCCGCACCATCGCTGGCAATTCACGGGGGTACGCCTCGCCGACTATGCCTGACCAGAGTCCTGTCGACATCGATGACGCGTCGGTAAGCGCGTTCGGGAGAGTATCATGAATGTGCATGCCGCCGCTTTGGCCAAAGCGTATCCGTTCGACGAAGCGACCGCGGCGTTTGCCGGCGATGTGATCGGCGATCTCGCCCGTCACCCGAAACGGCTATCGCCGAAATATTTCTACGACGCCACCGGTTCGGAGCTGTTCGAGCAGATTACGGTGCTGCCGGAATATTACCCGACGCGCACCGAGCTCGGCATCCTGCGCGACCGCGGCAGCGAGATCGCCGCGATCATTCCGGATGGCGCGGCGCTGGTCGAGTTCGGCGCCGGCGCGACCACCAAGGTGCGCCTGTTGCTCGAAACGAGCGAATTCGCCGCCTATGTGCCGGTCGACATTTCCGGCGATTTCCTCAAGGCCCAGGCCGACGGGTTGCGGCGGGATTTCCCGGGTCTCGGCATCTATCCGGTCGCTGCCGATTTCACCACGCCGTTCGCGCTGCCCGAGGCGGTCGCTGCCATGCCGAAGGTCGGCTTCTTCCCGGGCTCGACGCTCGGCAATTTCGAGCCGAGCGAGGCCCTGGCCTTCCTGCGCAGTGCGCGAAAAATCCTCGGCCACGGCGCGCAGATGATCATCGGCGTCGACCTCGAGAAGGACGAGCGCGTGCTGTACGACGCCTATAACGATGCGGCCGGCGTCACCGCGCGCTTCAACCTCAATGTGCTGGTTCGGATCAACCGCGAGCTCGGCGGCAATTTCGACCTGTCGGGCTTCACCCACCGCTCGATCTACAACCGCGACCGCCATCGTATCGAGATGCACCTGATCAGCCGCAAGGCGCAGACCGTGCGCATCCTCGGCAACACCTTCGCATTCCGTCCGGGCGAAAGCATTCACACCGAGAACAGCTACAAATACTCGCTCGAACGCTTCACCGCGCTCGCCCGCAGCGCTGGCTGGACGGTACGCGACAGCTGGACCGACGCCAACGCCATGTTCTCGGTGCATGCGTTGGTCGCGGAGTAGCGAGCGCAATTCTCGCAATCGCGTCGTAGCAAGCCGAGCGAAGCAATCCATGGCTCAGCAGGCCGTCGGATGGATTGCTTCGCTCCACTCGAAATGACGTGGATGGACTGCACCCCTACCCTTTATTCCTCCCCGCTCGACCGCAGCGAGATCGATTCCCACGCCGCGACCACGATCATGATCGCGGTGGTGACGATCGAGAGCATCAGCGGCGACATCTCGCGCGCGAGATAGGCCGTGATCGCCAGCGCGACGATGCCGACGCCGTGCGAGAGCTGCAGGAAGTTGCGGATCACGAACTTGAAGAGGATGGTCCCGACCAGGAACAGCGCAGGGCCGCCGACCGAGCTCACGATCGTCTTCAGATCGGAGTGGCCGGACGGATGCTTCAGCACCAGCTCGTCGGCGACCGCGGTGAGGATGATGCCGCCGACGATCGGCATGTGCAGATAGGTGTAGGCGATCCGCGCCACGCGGCCGGATTCCTCTGATTTGGAGATCATGTCCGAGCCGGCCTCGGCGCCCTTGTGGAAATAGATCCACCACATCGCGATGCTGCCGACCAGCGCCGAGATGAACGCGGCGACATTCTCCGGCGTCCAGGTCAGCTCGGCAAAGGTCGCGCCGTCGACCACGATCGCTTCACCGAGCGCGATGATGATGAAGCCGGCGCAGCGCTCGGCCATGTGGCCGCCCTCGACCGACCAAGCCTCCATCGAGGAGAAGCCGAGCCTCGGGGTCCAGAAGCGCAGCGCCGGCGCGACATATTCGATTGTTAGCGCCGCGAGCCAGAACCACAGCCGCGTCTCGTGCTCGGCGAAGCCACCGAGAATCCAGAGCACGGCCGAGCAGGACAACCAGGCCAGGATGCGGATGGCGTTGTGGCGAACTGCCGTTCGCCGCCGCGGCGTCGCCAGCAGCCAGAACGCGGTGCGACCAACCTGCATCGCCGCATAGGTCCCGGCAAACCACAGCCCGCGGCCCTCGAAGGCAGTCGGGATCGAGGTCGACAGCAGCAGCCCGCCCAGCATCAGGACGAACAGCAGCAGGCGGACCGGCGTCAGGTCGGGATCGAGCCAGTTGGTGACCCAGGTGGTGTAAACCCACACCCACCAAACCGCGAGGAACAGTACCGTGACCTGCACCGCGCCGAGCGGGGTGAAGTGGTGCAGCAGCGTGTGCGACAGCTGCGTGACGGCGAAGACGAAGACGAGGTCGAAGAACAGCTCGGCATTGGTGACGCGGCTGTGCTGGTTCGGCACGATGACGCGAAACATCGCGCCGCGCGGATTATCTGCCATCGCTTGTGGCCCCGCCCGTTGGCCGGGGCCTAGCCTTCCGGCACGCCGGTCTGCAGGGCCAGCGCGTGCAGCACGCCGCCCATCTGGCCCTTCAGCGACTGGTAGACGATCTGATGCTGCTGGACGCGGGACTTGCCGCGGAATGACTCGGAAACGACAGTGGCCGCGTAGTGGTCGCCGTCGCCGGCCAGATCACGGATCGTCACCTCGGCATCAGGGATCGCTGCCTTGATCATCGATTCGATATCACGGGCGTCCATCGGCATCCCAGTCCACCTCCGTCAGGTCATTCGAATCAGGGCCGATTCGGCCAGGAAAACCAAGAAGAAACCTAAGCCAAAACCTGGCGCTTGAGGTCTTCTAGGTCATCGCGGGGCACACTATATTCCCATTCCCAGCGATTTAAACCTGCATCAATCGGTCACAAGCCATCACGCCGAAATGACGAGAAGAGGCGCAGAATCATGAAGCTCCCCGGCCCCGACCATCCGATCACGATCACGCCCAATGCCAAGCGTGTCCGCGTCACCGCCGACGGCGTCGTCATCGCCGAGACCAGCCACGCGCTGACCCTGAAGGAAGCGAGCTATCCGGCCGTGCAATACGTCCCCCGGCAGGACGCCAACATGGAGCTGTTGACCCGCACCGAGCGGACCACGCATTGCCCCTACAAGGGGGATGCCAATTACTTCAGCATCAAGGCCAACGGCAAGACGCTGGACAACGCGATCTGGACCTATGAGGCGCCGTTCCCGGCGATGACCGAGATCGCGGGCCACCTCGCCTTCTATCCGGACAAGGTGAAGATCGAGGAAGTCGCCTAGATCATCGCCCCTGCCGCGCGCGCCGGACCTCGCCCGGCCGTTTCGGCGCGTGTCACCGAGCCTGAAAGCGGAGATGCCCGGGCAAGGCCCGGGCATGACGGCGGAAGCGTTCGGCCGGATCGCCGCTAGACCCTGAATATCGTGAGCCCGAGGATCAGCAGCACCAGGAAGATCACGACGAACACGTAAAACAGGAAGCGCGCAATGTCGGCGGAGGCGGCGGAAATGCCGGTGAAGCCGAGCAAGCCCGCGATGATCGAGACGACCAGGAAGATCAACGCCCATTTCAGCAGTGTCATTGCTTGCTCCACAATCCGCGCGCGCCTTGCGCGTCCGCCGATAACGCCGTCTACCGACCCCGGTTCCAGAACGAAACAGATCCACTGAAATGACCGACCTCGACACCACCGAATCGGGACGATTGGGCCTTGCTGAATCGGGTTCCCGATTGCAACATCCGGATGCAGACCCGGCTGGGGGCACCATGAAATCGATTGCTCACGCGGCTCCGGCCGTCGACGTTCAGGCCGCACCGAAGCTCCACAAGCGCAATGTCGCCCTGGACCGCGCCCGCACCTTCCTGACGCTCGTCGTTCTGCTGCATCATGCGGTGATCCCCTACACCCATTTCGGCCACACCGACCCAACGTCGTGGATCGGCTTCGACTGCATCGTGCTCGCCACCGACAGCTTCTTCATGGCGATGTTCTTCTTCCTGTCGGGGCTGTTCGTCTGGCCCGGGCTCGGCCACAAGCCGTGGCTGATCTTTCTGCGCGACCGGCTGCTGCGGCTCGGCCTGCCCTTCGTGATCTGCGCGTTCACCGTGATTCCGATCGCCTATTACGCGATCGCGCTGCGCGCAACGCCGGACCTGACCTTCGCCGAGTTCTGGAGGAAGACCATGATTTACGGGCCGTGGCCAAGCGGCCCGATCTGGTTCGTCTGGGTCTTGATGACCTTCGACCTGACGGCGAGCGTGCTGTACCGGGTGTCATCGCGCCTGCTCGAGCCGATCAACCGCCTGTCGATCAAGGGATTTCAACGTCCCTCGAAGTTCTGGCTGTTCCTCGTCGTCGTCAGTGCCGCCGCTTATTTGCCGATGCTGGTGCATTACGGCCAGAACTACTGGTTCGAGCTCGGACCGTTCTCGGTGCAGGCGAGCCGGGTACTGCTGTATGCGTCCTATTTCTTCATCGGTGCGGGGATCGGGGCGGCCAACCTCGAGGGCGGGCTGCTCAGCGCAAACGGGCGGCTGACCGAGCGGCGCTGGTTCTGGACCGGCATCACAGTGATCCCGTACTGCTTGATGTGGGTGATGATCTACATCAAGCGCGGGGTCATCGGTAACCCCGATCCGCTGCCGGGCTGGTATCTCGCGTCCTACGGCACCTTCTACGTGCTGTTCAGCGCCTCGATCCTGTTCGCGATCCTGGCCTACTTCCTGCAATCGAAGGCGCCGGGGCCAACCTTGCTCGACCGCATGCAGGGCGACGCCTACGGCATGTTCCTGGTGCACTATCCGATCGTGCTGTGGCTGCAATACTGGCTGTTCGACATGGAATTGCCGGCGATCGCCAAGGCCGCGATTGCGTTCTTCGCCACCGTGGCGCTGAGCTGGGCCGCCACCGCCGTGCTGCGCAGGATTCCCGGCTCGAAATACGTGCTTTGATCACGCCGCGATCTCGTCCCTCACCGCCACGCTTTCCAGGCGCGGGGCGGCCGCCGCGCGATGGTCGCGAGCGAGCAGGATGTAGAAGGTCGGCAGCACGAACAGCGTGAACAGCGTGCCGATCAGCATCCCCATCACCACGACGATGCCGATGGCAAAGCGGCTGGCCGCGCCGGCGCCGTCGGCATAGAGCAGCGGCGCAAGGCCCGCGACCATCGCGGCCGTCGTCATCAGCACCGGCCGCATCCGCACCGCGGCGGCCTTCTGGATCGCGGCGACGCGGTCGAGCCCTTCATGGTGCTGGATCTCGTTGGCGAAGCTCACCATCAGGATGCCGTGCTTGGAGATCAGCCCGATCAGGGTGACGAGCCCGATCTGGGTATAGATGTTCAGCGTGGTGAAGCCGAAATACAGCGGCAGCAGCGCGCCGCAGACCGCGAGCGGCACCGTCACCATGATAACCAGCGGATCGCGGAAGCTTTCGAACTGCGCGGCCAGCACCAGGAAAATCACGATCAGCGCCATGCCGAAGGTGACGATCAGGCGGTTGCCCTCCTGGACATATTGCCGGCTGTCCGACAGCCAGTCGACGGTCATGCCCGGCGACAGCTTTTGCGCCTGCATGAACGCCACCGCCTGCCCCATGGTGACTCCGGGCTTGAGCACCGCCGAGATCGTCGCCGCATTCATCTGGTTGAATTGCGGCAGCCGATTCGGCTCGGGCTTCACGTTGACCTTGATCACCGTCGACAGCGGGAACATCTGCCCGGAACTCGAGCGGACGTTGAAGTTTCCGAGATTGTCCGGCGTGATCCGGTCGGCCTGCCGCACCTGCGGGATCACCTCGTAGGAGCGCTCGAAGAAGTTGAAGCGGTTGACGTAGTTCTCGCCGACCAGTACCGCGAGCGTATCGGCGATGGTCTGCATGCTGACGCCGGCCTCGGCCGCCTTGGCATGATCGATCGTGATCCGCGCGGTCGGGCTGTCGAACGCAAGGTCGCTGTCGACGAACACGAACAGCCCGCTCTTCCAGGCGGCCGCCTTCAGCGTCTCGACTTCCTGATAGATGGTTGAGAAATCGCCGGCCGAGCGCACCACCATCTGGAACGGCAGGCCGCCGGTTGCCGCCGGCAGCGCGGCGGGCTGAAACGGCGTCACGCTGGCGCCGAGCACGCCATAGGACATGCCGTAGAGCTGGTTCTGGATGTCGTTGGCCGAGCGCTTGCGCTTGTCCCAATCGGTCAGCGTGATGCCGCCGAAGGCATGGTTCTGCCCGTCGGTGCCGTTGATGAACCAACTCGCGTGGTATTCGGGAAACGAGCGAAACAGCTGCTCGATCTGGTCCGAGGAGCGCGTGGTGTAGTCGACGCTGGCATATTGCGGCGCCCTGAGCACGGTGAACACATAGCCTTGGTCCTCGGACGGCGCGAGCTCGCGCTGGCTGCCGAGAAACAGCACCACGATCGCCGCCAGCACGCTGACCGCGACCACAAGCACCGCGGCGCGCATCTTGAGCGTCGCAGCCAACAGCCGGCTGTAGCCGCGCGACAGTTTCGAGAACTGATGCTCGACGAAACGGGCAAACCGGCCGTGCGAAGTCGCCCTTCCCAGCAGCTGCGCGCTCATCATCGGCGACAAAGTCAGCGCGATGACACCCGAGACCACCACCGAGCCTGCCAGCGTGAAGGCGAATTCGCGGAACAGGCTGCCGGTCAGGCCGCCCATCAGGCCGATCGGCGCATAGACCGCCGCCAGCGTGATCGTCATCGCGATCACCGGACCGATGATTTCGCGCGCGCCGATCAGGGCCGCGTCGGCGGGGCTCAGCCCCTCCTCGATGTGGCGATGGATATTCTCGACGACGACGATGGCATCGTCGACCACGAGCCCGATCGCCAGCACCATCGCCAGCAATGTCAGGAGATTGATGGAGAAACCGAGCGCCAACATCATCGCGGCGGTGCCGACCAGCGACAGCGGCACGGTGACGACCGGGATCAGCACTGAGCGGAACGATCCGAGGAACAACAGGATCACCACCACGACGATCGCGATCGCCTCGGCCAGTGCGTGCTGCACCTCCGATATCGAGGCCTTGACGAAGTGCACGATGTTGAAAACGTCGGCGACCTCTAGTCCGGGCGGCGCGACGCGGTTGAGGTCCTCGATCACCTTGGCGGTCGCGGCGACGATCTCCAGCGGGTTGCCATCGGGCGTCGGCTGCACCGCGATATAGACCGTGGGCCTGCCGCTGTCGCGCGCGTTGGAATCGTAATTCTCACCGCCGATCTCGAGCGTCGCGACGTCGCCGAGCCGCACCAGACCGCCGCCACCGGCGCCGGTCTTGATCACCATCTTGCGGAAATCGTCGAGATTGCGCAGGTCGGTCGCCGCGGTGATGTTGGTCACCGTCATCTCGCCGCGCAGCCGCCCGGGGGCCGCCTGCACGTTGTTGGCGCGGAGAGCCGCGGCGATGTCAGCCGCGGTCAGGCCGCGCGCTGCGAGCTTGAACGGATCGATCCATACCCGCATCGCCAGCGACGATCCGCCCGATGTGTCGGCCGAGGCCACGCCGGGCACCGACGTCAACAGCGGCTGCGCCACGCGGGTGGCGAAGTCGGTGATCTGTGCAGGCGTCAGCGTGTCGCTGGTGAAGGCGATGTACTGCACCGCCGACGCGCCGTCGGTGATCTTGGTGATCACAGGGTCGAACACGCCGGCCGGCATGCGGTACTTGACCTGCTGCACCTTGGCGAGCACCTCGGTCATGGCGCGGTCGGCATTGGCGTTGAGCACCAGCTTGGCCTTGATCTGGCTCGTGCCGAGCGTCGAGTTCGACGTCATGTACTCGATGCCGTTAGCGGTCGCGATCGATTGCGCGATCACCGACGTCACGAAGCCCTGCATGACGTCCTGGGTCGCGCCGGGAAACGACACATCGACCTGGATGGTGGCGCTCTCCATGCTGGGATATTGCCGCACCGGCAGCGAGACCATCGCGGCGGTGCCGATCAACAGGATCAGCAGGCTGACGACGGTCGCAAGGATCGGCCGGCGGATGAAGATGTCGGTGAAATGCATGATGCCTGCCTCGAACGCTGCCCGCGGACTAGCGTCCCTTCTCCGGCGTCTCCGCCATTGTCATCTGGACGGCAGCGCCCGGCATGACGCGGAGCTGGCCGGCGGTCACGATGTGGTCGCCGGGCGAGAGCCCCTGCTCCACCACGACGCGTTCGCCGATGCGCTGCCCGGTCTTGACCGCGACGCCGATCGCCCTGTTGTCGCGCACGACCAGCACGCTCTCACCGGACGCGCTGATCTGGATCGCGGTGACGGGCACCACGATGGCGTCCGCCTGCGGCGGCAGCACGACATTCACCATCACGAAGAGCCCAGGCCGCAGCAGCCGGTCGGGATTGCTGAACAAAGCCTGCACGAGGACATTGCGGGTATCCTCGGCGACCTGCGGTTCGATGGCGTTGATCGTGGCCTCGAACACCCGATCGGGGAAAGCATCGGTACGGATCGTCACCGCGCCTCCCACCTTCAGATTTGACAGGCGCTGCTGCGGAACGGTGAAATTGGCGTAGAGCTGGTCGAGCGCGGTCAACGTCGCGAGCGCATCGCCGGCATTGACGTATTGGCCGAGATTGACCTTGCGCAGGCCGATCTGGCCGGCGAACGGCGCACGGATCGTCGTCTGCGCGATCTGCGCATCGAGCTGCTCGACCGCGGCGTCGGCCTGCTTGAGGTCTTCCTGCCGCTGCTGCAGCGTCTCCTGGGTCACGAAGCCGGACGGCGCGAGCCCCTGCGAACGCTTCTCCTGCAATTGCGCAAAGCGTCCCTTGGAAACCGCAACCGCGCGCGAGGCGCGCAGCGGCGCATCATAGAGTTGCACCAGCGCAGCGCCCTCGGCGACATCGGCACCGGCATCGAAATTGATCGCGGTGACGCGGCCGGCAACCTCGGGCGACAGAATCACTTGCCGCACCGCCTGCAGCGAACCGATTGCTTCGATCGAGCGGGGCAAAGTCTCGCTCCGCACCACCATGGCCGCCACCGGCGTCGGCGGGGCCTCGGTCGTGGCCCTGGCGGACGCACTGGAGCCGCCGGCACGCCAGGCGACCGACGCGGCCGCGGCACAAATCAGCAAGACAAGGGTGATGCCGATCGGCTTGGGGCGAAGCCCGAGCCAGCGGCGCGACGAGGATGATGCGGACGGCATTTCGCTTCCAAGAACGAACCCCAGCCTCTCGGCCGGAAGCTTGCCCCTGCAAGCCCGCGACTGTTATAGAACCTCAAGTATGGTTGAGGTCAAGGCTCGCAGCTTGCAGGACTTCTAATCCGGGATCTCGAGACAAATGGCGCTTGCACAAGAGCTTTCAGTCGGCGAAGTGGCGCGGCGCAGCGGCCTCGCCGTCTCCACCCTTCACTTCTACGAGAGCAAGGGGCTGATCGCGAGCCGGCGCACCAGCGGCAACCAGCGCCGCTACATGCGTGGCGTGCTGCGGCGCATCGCGGTGATCAGGATCGCGCAGCGCGCCGGGATTCCGCTGGAAGAGATCAGGCAGACCTTCGCCGCGATCCCGCTCGATCGCGCGCCGACCATGCGCGAATGGGAGCGCGCGATGCGCGCCTGGACCGCGGCGCTGCAGCAGCGCATCAGCGATCTCACCGACCTCAGGGACAAGCTGTTCAGCTGCATCGGCTGCGGCTGCCTTTCGCTCACCGATTGCCCGCTGCGCAATGGCGACGACAGGCTCGGCGCCGAGGGCCCCGGCCCCCGCATCCTTGTCACCGCGGCCGAACGGCGACAGCGCCGTGCGCGGCAGGCTTGAGCCCGTCGCCAACAAGTTGCGCACAACCTGCCATTGGTCACATGTGGCCACGTGATTCTCGGTTATGCTGGCTGGACTGCTGACCTCAAGGAGAGTCATGAGATGAACGACCCTCAAATTGGATGGATCGCCGCAATCATCGTCGGCGGATTGGCCGGCTGGCTCGCCGAGATGTTCATGAAGACCGGAACCGGCATCTTCATGAATATCATCCTCGGCATCGTCGGCGCCGCGCTGGCGAACTGGCTGTTGGGTCTGCTCGGCATATCGCTCGGCGGCGGATGGATCAGCTATCTCGTCGCCGGCTTCATCGGCGCAGTGATCATCATCTTTGCCTGGCGCGCGATCCGCGGCGCCACCTAGCGCTTGATCCGAGAGGATCGCGCCTGGACACAAGACAATAGCGCGATGATGGATTCATCGCGCTATTGAGAATTTGTTCGCTCGGCGTTGCAGCGCCTGATCCATCTGGATCAGGCGGCAGCGCCTTGCATGTAGTTCGGCAGCCAGTGCTCGAAGGCGCGGGACAGGCTTTCGATGGTCACAGGCGGCTCGCCGGCCACCGCAACCACGTCGCCGCCGGTGGTGCCGATGCGCGCACAGGGCACGCCGGCGCCCTTCATCTTGGCCAGCACGAGACCCGCGTCGGCCGCAGGCACGGTGACGATGTAGCGGGCCTGATCCTCGCCGTACCAATAGGCATGCGGCACGATCGAGGAGGGCGCCGCCAAAAGCTGCGCGCCGATGCCGCTTGCGATCGCCATCTCGGCGAGCGCGATCAGGAGCCCGCCGTCGGACACGTCGTGCACCGCGGTCGCGGTGCCGGCGCGGATCATGCCGCGCACCACGTCGCCGTTGCGCTTCTCGGTGGCGAGATCGACCGGCGGCGGAGCGCCCTCCTCGCGGCCGCAGACATCGCGCAGGTAGACCGATTGGCCGAGCCAGCCTTGCGTATCGCCGACCAGCAGGATCGCCTCGCCCGCCGCCTTGAACGCCAAGGTCGCCGATTTGGTGAAGTCGTCGAGCAGGCCGACGCCGCCGATCGAGGGCGTCGGCAGGATGCCGCGGCCGTTGGTCTCGTTGTAGAGCGAGACGTTGCCGGACACGACCGGGAAGTCCAGCGCGCGGCAGGCTTCCGAGATGCCCTTCAGGCAGCCGACGAACTGGCCCATGATCTCGGGCCGCTCGGGGTTGCCGAAGTTGAGATTGTCGGTGATCGCGAGCGGCCGGCCGCCGACCGCGGTGATGTTACGCCAGGCTTCCGCGACCGCCTGCTTGCCGCCCTCGAACGGATCGGCCTCGCAATAGCGCGGCGTGACGTCAACGGTGAGCGCAAGCCCCTTCGGGCCATCCTCGACGCGGACCACCGCGGCATCGCCGCCGGGACGCTGCATGGTATTGCCGAGGATGACGTGGTCGTACTGCTCCCAGACCCAGCGCTTCGAGCACAGTTCGGGCGTGCCGATCAGCTTCGTCAGCGCCTCCGCGATGCCGAGCGGCGGCTTGACGTCCTGGCCGCGGATCATCGGCAGCGCGGTCGAGGCGACATGCGGACGGTCATAGACCGGCGCCTCGTCGCCGAGTTCCTTGATCGGCAGATCGGCCATCACGTCGCCGCCGTGCTTGACGACGAAGCGCTTGCTCGGGGTGGTGTAGCCGACGATGGCGAAATCGAGTCCCCATTTGCGGAAGATCGCCTCGGCCTCTTTCTCCTTCTCGGGCTTGAGCACCATGAGCATGCGCTCCTGGCTCTCCGAGAGCATCATCTCGTAGGCGCTCATGCCGGTCTCGCGGGTCGGCACCGCATCGAGATCGAGATCGACGCCGAGGTCGCCCTTGGCGCCCATCTCGACCGCCGAGCAGGTCAGGCCCGCCGCGCCCATGTCCTGGATCGCGATCACGCAACCCTTTTCCATGATCTCGAGGCAAGCTTCCAAAAGCAGCTTCTCGGCGAAGGGATCGCCGACCTGCACGGTCGGACGCTTCTCCTCGGAGGCGTCGTCGAATTCGGCCGAGGCCATCGAGGCGCCGTGAATGCCGTCGCGGCCGGTCTTGGAGCCGAGATAGACGATCGGCATGTTCACGCCGGAGGCCGCGGCGTAGAAGATCTTGTCGGCGTCGGCGAGACCGACCGCCATCGCGTTGACCAGGATGTTGCCGTCGTAGCGGGTGTGGAAGCGCACCTGGCCGCCGACCGTCGGCACGCCGAACGAATTGCCGTAGCCGCCGACGCCGGCGACCACGCCGGACACCAGATGCCGGGTCTTCGGGTGCTCGGGCGCGCCGAAGCTCAGCGCATTCAGGCAGGCGATCGGCCGCGCACCCATGGTGAAGACGTCGCGCAGGATGCCGCCGACGCCGGTGGTCGCTCCCTGGTATGGCTCGATGTAGCTCGGGTGGTTGTGGCTCTCCATCTTGAACACCACGGCCTGCCCGTCGCCGATATCGATCACGCCGGCATTCTCGCCGGGGCCCTGGATCACCCAGGGCGCCTTGGTCGGCAGCCCGCGCAGATGGATGCGCGACGACTTGTACGAGCAATGCTCGTTCCACATCGCCGAGAAGATGCCGAGCTCGGTGAAGGTCGGAACCCGCCCGATCAGCTTCAGGATGCGCTCGTACTCGTCCGGCTTCAGCCCGTGGGCGGCGACGAGTTCGGGGGTGATTTGAGGCTCGTTCTTGGGGTCGTTCTTGGGCGCGGTCATGGGACCCTTAATAGGTAGATCGAACGGGGGCGAAAAGGCCTTTTACGGCCCATTTCCGGCCTGTCCAGAGCTTTGCGGCGGTTGGACGCGGCCCGGGATTTGCAGCCAGAATCTGTGCCTGGGATTTGCACAATGGGGATGGATCGGATTTAAGGTCCCGAACCCGATAATTGAAGGCCAGATTTCGTGAACGAACTCGCCAAGAGCGCACTCAATACGGCATTCAACCGCCGCCCTGACCTGCACGTCGAAACCGAAGGCGAATTCGCCGGCTGGCGGACCTGGACCCGGGACAGTTTCGAGACCCATACCGGCCCATTCTACCACCGCATGGACGAGAACGGCCGCATCGCCTGCGCGTTCCGGGTCGGCGCCAAGCACCTCAACGGCTCCGGCAACGTCCATGGCGGCTGCCTCATGACGTTCGCGGATTATTGCCTGTTCGCGCTCGCCTCCCCGGTGCTCCAGGGTCCCGGCGTCACGGTCTCGTTCGCCTCGGAATTCCTTGACGCAGCCCGCGAGGGTGACCTGATCGAATGCACCGGCGAGGTCACCCGCGCCGGCGGATCGCTGATCTTCGTGCGCGGGATGCTGATATCGGCCGAGCGGCCGCTGTTCAGCTTCTCCGGCACCATCAAGCGGACCAAGCGCAAGGTGCCCGCGGAGAAGACGGCGTAACAGGGGTTAGAGGCCGTTCCCATTTTTCTTTGACGCGCTTTCTACACGCTTCGCTCGAAAACGCGCCAGGTCTGTGGACGCACGCTGTCATGCAGACGTTACATCGCCACGCCTTGAATCGAAGGCGCAGCGCTAGCGCGTTGTGTTCACGCGCGTTCTTCGCGTGAACGCATTCAGACGCGAGCCGTGACACCACGACATGCTGTCGTTGCGTCGTCGCGCGCGCGTCACATGCGCGTCAGCCAAGCCCCCGAAGATTGCTGAACGGTTTCCGTTTGTGCATTCGCGCAGCGAAGTTGGGGCATTCTCATGAAATTGAAGACGTTTGTTTCCGTGACGTCCGCGATGTCGCTTGTCGCGTCGCTGGCATGCGTTGCAACTCCAGTGCGAGCCGGCCAGGACGGCGACAATGGCGATCGCGGCATCGGCGAGTCCCGCGGTCACGATCAGGACCAGGATCAAGATCGAGACCATGACGGCGGCGGTCATCACGGCCGCAAGCCGCGCGTGGTGATGATCTCGCTCGACGGCGCCAAGCCCGATTTCATCCAGAAATTCATCGAGGAAGGCGTGCTGCCGCGCGACGGCGGCCTCGCCCGGCTCAGCCGGCGCGGTGCCGTGGCACTGCAGAACGTGACGGCGTCGCCGTCGCTCACCGCGGTCTCGCATATTGCGATCGCGACCGGTTCGACGGCGGTGCATAACGACATCCCCTCCAACACGTTCCAGCCGATCGTCGGCCCGATCTCCAGCAGCATCAGCGGCTTTGCGGCGCCGATCGGCGGCTACAGCGAGAGCCCGCTCGGTCCCTCGGCGCACCCGACGGCACAACCGCTCTGGGTGCAGCTGCGCCAGCAGGGCAAGAAGGTCGTCACGGCGACGTGGCCCGGCGGCGACGGCGCCGACATCTCGATCAACAAGACCGTGGTGCAGCCGGCCCAGCCCACCCGCGTGACCGACTTCACGGTACCGTTCGGCGCCTTCGGCGGCATCGGGGCCCAGGGCTTCTCGCTGTCGCGCAGCGACTTCACGGCCGATCCCGGCATCGTCGCGGCGCTGCAGGCTGCCGGCCATTTCTCGTTCAGCCCGGTGCTGGTGACCTCGGCGCCGATCGAGACGTTCTCGTGCTCCGCGGCGGCGACCGCAACCTGCACCAGCGCACCGACGCTCGACGTCAAATATTCGATCCGCGTCGCCGCGATCGACACCACCAATGACCGCAAGGTGAACTACGACACGCTGGTGTTCTTCGACGAAAACCGCGGCATCACCGCAGGACCGTTCCACGCGCCGTCGACCGGGCCGGCCTACGTCAAGTTCGGCGGCGAGAACGCGCCGTTCTTCTTCGAAGGCAGCGGCGCCAAGGTCGGCGCCGCCTACTTCGTCTCGGCGCTGTCGCCGGACCTCTCGACAGTGCGCTTCGCCCGCTACGGCGCCAACTACATCCCGCGCAACACGCCTGTGCTTGCCGACGTCGACGACATCAACGACAACATCGGCTTCTGGCGTCCGCAGGCCGACTTCCGCATTCCGGAGCGCCTGAGCCCTGGCTTCACCAATTTCCCCGACGTCGAGATCGAGACGATGTACGAGGACATGGTGAAGACCTTCGTGCGCTACCAGGCCAATATCGGCGAGCGCGCGATCAAGACCCATCCGGACGCCGACCTCGTCATGGTCTATATCGAACAGCCCGACGGCTCCGAGCACCAGTTCCTGCTGACCGATCCGCGCCAGGGCACCAACCCGACCGATCCGAATTCGATCGGCGGCAACCAGGATCCGGCCAAGGTCAAGCGCTACGCCTCCTACATCCGCTTCGCCTACCAGACCGCCGACAAGGCAGTGAAGCAGATTGTCGACGCGGCGGGCCGCGACAGCAACGTCGTCGTGGTGTCGGATCACGGCTTCGCGCCGTTCCACACCTCGGTCAATCTCACCAACATCCTGCGCAACGCCGGCATCGACACCAGCAAGGTCGGGGTTCGCACCTCGGGTCCTGCCGCCGACATCTACGTCAACCTGCAGAACCGCGAGCTCGGCGGCACTGTCGACCTGGCAACCTACCGGGCCCTGGTGGCGCAGATCACCGATGCGGTGAAGAACGCGGTCGATCCCAATGCGCGCTTCAACTACTCGCTGAAGGATCAGCGCATCTTCACTGTCGTCGAGACCCGGCCGCTGCAATGCGACGCCGGAACCGGACAGTGCAACAGCAAGACCGTCGGCCAGGACTATGGCGACGTGTTCGCGCTGATGGCGCCCGGCTACAATTTCGACGGCATCCAGAACCCCGGCGTCGCGCGCCAGGGCGATGCGCCGTTCAATTCGGCCACCACCGCGCTGTCGATGCCGAACTTCTACGGCGCCCACGGTCACGATCCCGAGCTTCCGGTGATGAGCGCGACCTTCATCGCTGCGGGCCCGCAGATCCGTAGGGACACCGTGGTGCGGCGCATGCGCAATATCGACGTGGCGCCGACCATCATGCGGCTGCTCGGCACCACGCCGCACCAGGTCGATGGCGAGGTGCTGAACGAGGTCCTTCGCTAGGTCTTCGGCAAATTCGGTCCGGTGGACGCCAATCCGGCGTCCATCACCTCCCTCTCATCGCCCGGAATCCTCACGGACGCGGTGTGCCGTACCGCTCGATCACCTCGGCGAGCGCAACGTGACCGGTGCAGGCACCGGACCCCGCCGGGCTGCTCTCGCCGCTCTCCAGCGCCGTGGCGTAGATCACGGCCGGATCGGCCTCCAGGCGCGCCCGAAGCGCCGATAGCTTCGGCCAGCGATCACGGTCGGCGACGGCGTGGAAGTCGAGCCAGCGCGCGACACCGATCAGCAGCCCATCCGCCAATGTCGGGTGGTCGCCGAGCAGGAACGGCGCATCGCCGACGAGTTCCTCGAGCCGGTCGTGCCGCCGCACGACGTTGTCCCGCCCCCACTGCCGCAGCGCGGACTGCATCGCCGGATTCGGCGTTTGCATCTCCAGCGCTGCCCATAGCGGACTGAACGCGGCCGTGAAGCCGGTGTTCACGTAGGCCATCAGCTGACGCATCCGGTCGGCCTGCGGCGACAACGGGTCGAAGCTGATGCGACGCTCGGTATCGCGTGCCGCGAGCCAACTTGCGATCGCCATGTTCTCGGTAAGCACCCTGCCCTGGTCGGTGACGAAGGCCGGCGTCTCATGCCGCGGGTTGATCCGTGCATAGGAGGGCTCGCGCATCTCGCCGAGCATGTCGACGCGGCAAAGGCGATAGGGCTGGCGCAGCCATTCGAGCGCTGCAACGAGCCCCATGGAGCTTCCGAGCGGGAAGCCATAGATAAGGATAGGTTCCATGATGTGGTCTCCGATGATGTCCGACGGTCGCGCTGCGCAGCGGAGCCGGACCCTATTCGCCACATCCGTGAAGTAAATTACGCACCTTTTTGTAACCACGAGCCGCCATGAAATCTCTTGTCTCCCGCTGCCCGATCGAGGAAGTGATGCAGGTCCTGAGCGGCCGCTGGCCGACGCTGCTGATCTATTATCTGAAGCAGGGCACCAAGCGCTTCAGCGACCTGCGCCGCGACAACCCGACCATCTCGCACAAGATGCTGACGCTCGAGCTGCGCAAGCTCGAGGACGCCGGCATCGTCGAGCGCACCGAATTCGGCGGCTATCCCCTGCGCGTCGAATACCAGCTCACGCCGGCCGGCCATCGGCTGGTGCCGCTGATCGACGCGCTGGGCGAATGGTGGGATACGACGTCGGATACCGGCGCGCAGTCCAGCCCCGCGGATACCGAGCCGGTCATTCCGAATACCGTCTCGCGGGATTGAGCGGCACGCAGCGCCGTCAAACTTGCGCTGGCATCGGATGAGCTCCCGAAGTATCAGTTTTGATGCGCGGCCATGCGCGGGGAGCCAAATCAAGGTGCCGAAGAGCACAGCCAGAGCATGACCCGGAAAGGCGTGAAGCGGTTTTCCGAAAAGATCATGCTGAAACGAGGCGCGAAGACGGGCGGCGTGGCGGCTGGCGCGATCACGCCGATTTCGTCGACCGCAGCGCCCGGCGCGCGCGGCTGGCGCGACTATGCACTGCTGCTCGCGCTGGCCTGCTGCTGGAGCTCGACCTATCCGCTGACCAAGATCGGGCTCGGCTCGATTCCGCCGGTCACCTTCATCTCGGCGCGCTCGCTGGTCGCAGCCCTCTTCCTGCTCGTGGTGCTGCGGATCCGCGGCATCCGCATCCCGACCGACATCAAGGCCTGGAAGCTGTTCGCCTTCCAGCAGACCATCAACTCGACGATCCCGTTCCTGGTGATCACCTGGGCGCAGCTTTACGTGCCGGCGTCCAACACCGTGGTGCTGGCCTCGACGACGCCGATCTTCGCCTTCCTGATCACCTGGGCGATCACCCGGCACGAGCCGGCCTCGCTGCTCAAATTTGTCGGCGCGATCCTCGGCCTCGCCGGCACGGTCGCGATCATCGGCCTCGACGCGCTGTCGGGCTTCGGCAGGGAGATTGTCGCCGAGAGCGCGATCCTGCTCGCCACCGTCTCGTTCGCCTGTGCCACGATCTTCGGGCTTCGCCTCTCCGACTATGACCCGATGGTGGTCGCCGCCGGCTCGCTGCTGTTCGGCGGCAGCGTGCTGCTGCCGGTCGCCCTGATCGTCGACCATCCCTGGACGCTGCACCCGACGCCACAAGCGCTGGTCGCCACCGTCACCATGGGCATCTTCTCCAGCGCATTCGGCCTGATGCTGTTCTACATGTGCCTGACGCGGCTCGGCACGCTCACGACCAATGCGCAGGGCTATTTGCGGATTCCGATCGGCGTCGCGCTGTCGGTAATTCTGCTCGGGGAATCCGTGCCGTCGAACCTCGCGCTGGGGCTCGTGCTGGTCATGTTCGGCGTCGCCGCGATGACGGTGCCCGCCGACGCCGTGAAGCGCTGGCTAAGCCGATTGCGGAGATAGTCTCGCCGGCTACTTCTTGTCGTCAGCGAGCAGCGCGCGATACTTCGCGACGTCGCGGGTCACGAGTTGCTGCAGCGCCTCGGGCGCGAGCTCGTTGGCGTCGGGGGCGACGGTCGACAGGTCGAGGAAGCGCTTCTTCACCGCCTCGCTCGCAACCGCGGTGCGCGCGGCCGCGTTGAGCTTGGCGATGATCTCGGGCGGAGTGCCCTTCGGTGCGAACAGGCCGTTCCAGCCTTGCGCCTCGAACTCGGGCAGGCCTGCCTCGGCCGAGGTCGGCAGGTCCGGCAGCGAGGCGAGCCGCACGGTCGAGCCGACCACGACGGCCTTCACCAGTTTGTCGTCGATCGCCTGCGACACCGAGGCCGCGGCGTCGCAGACGCCGTCGATCTGGCTGCCGATCGCGTCCGTCAGCGCGAGCGCCGCGCCGCGATAGCCGACAAGCTGCACGTCGATCCCGGCGGCATGCACGAAGCTCTTGCAGATCAAATAATTCGATGAGCCGACGCCGGCATGGCCGAGATTGACCTTGCCCGGATTCTTCCTGGCGTAGTCGATGAATTCCCTGAGGTCCTTGGCCGGAAAATCCTTGCGCAGCGCAACGATGCCGAAAGTTTTCGCCACGACGGCGATCGGCGCGAAGGAATCAGGCGTGAACGACAGTTTCGGATAGATGGTGTAAGTCGCGGCGTTGGTGCCGGCATTGCCGATCGCGATCGTGTAGCCGTCCGGCTCGGCGCGCGCGGCGCGGGTCAGCGCGGTCGAGCCGCCGGCGCCGCCGACATTCTCGATGATGATGGACTGGCCGAGCGCCGCGCTCATCTGGTCGGCGACCGCGCGGGCGATCACGTCCGAGGTGCCGCCGGCCGTGAACGGCACGATCATCGTGATCGGACGCTTCGGAAAGTCCAGCTTCGAGGTATCCTGGGCGCGCGCAGCCGCCGCAAGCAGCAGAAATGCGGCTGCCGCTGCGGCAAGGCACCTTCCAAACATGATGGTTACGCCGCCTTCTCGAACTGCTGGACCAGCCCTGCGAACAGGCCGCGGCCGTCGGTGCAGCCCATGATCTCTTCGACGTGGTTTTCCGGATGCGGCATCATGCCGAGCACGTTGCCGCGCTCGTTGACGATGCCGGCGATCGAATGCGCAGCACCGTTGAAATTGGAGGCCTCGTCGACCACGCCCTCGGGCGAGCAGTAGCGGTAGAGCACCCGCCCCTCGCCCTCGAGGCGCTTCAGCGTCTCCTCGTCCGCCTCGTAGTTGCCCTCGCCATGCGCGACCGGTACGCGGATCACCTGACCGGCATTGTAGCCGCGGGTGAACGGCGTGTCGGAGCGCTCGACCTTCATATGCACGTCGCGGCAGACGAATTTCAGCCCGGCATTGCGCATCAAGACGCCCGGCAACAGCCCGGACTCGCAGAGGATCTGAAAACCGTTGCAGACGCCGAGCACGAGGCCGCCCTTGGCTGCGAAGTCGCGCACCGCGTCCATGACAGGCGCGCGGGCCGCGATCGCGCCGCAGCGCAGATAGTCGCCATAGGAGAAGCCGCCGGGCACCACCACGAGATCGGTGCCTTGCGGCAGCGCGGTCTCGGCGTGCCAGACCATCGCGGTCTCATTGCCGGATGCGAGCTTGAGCGCGCGCGCCATGTCGCGCTCGCGGTTGATGCCGGGGAAGACGAGGACGGCTGATTTCATTGCATCACCTGGATTTGGGCGCCAGCACGAGCTTGGCTGCGGCGGCAAACTTTGCGTAATTATCGTTGCTGGCCTTTTCGTCACGCGCCGAGCTGATCAGGCTGGCGGAGCCTTGTCCGCCGAGCAACAAGCCGCTGACCTGATACTCGCTTGCGCCGTCGGCGGTCACGGTCAGGCGCCGCGCCTTGAACATCCGTGGCCCCGCCGAGCCCTTGTCGCCGTCGACGCCGAGCAGCGTGATGCGCTGCCCCGGCGTCCGCTGCTCCAGCGCCTTGATGATCTGCTCCTGCCCTGCACGGAACTGGTCGAGCGTCATCTGCTTTCCGCCGGTGTAATACCGGTAGCTCACCTTGGAGCCCGCGCCGCAGGACGCTTGGGCGCAGCGGAACATGTGCATATCGGAGCCGCGGCGCTCGTAGCTCCATCCGCTGACCGTGAACGGCGGCGCCGGCATCGTGGCGGATGGCGGTACCGATTGAGCCGAAGTCGCGCCGATTCCAGCCGCCGTCAGCAAGCCGGCCATCAGCGCCCGGACGAACACTCGGTCACTGCGAAAAGTGGCGGGAGCGGCTATCATCATTTGGCGCGCCCGGTCAGCCCAGAACCTCGACCCGATAATTCTCGATCACGGTGTTCGCCAGCAGCTTGTCCGCGGCGGCCTTCAGCGCGGCCTCCGCCTTGGCCTTGTCGGTCGCAGCGAGCTCGATGTCGAACACCTTGCCCTGGCGAACGCTGGCGATGCCGTCGACGCCGAGCGATTTCAGCGCGCCCTCGATCGCCTTGCCCTGCGGATCGAGGATGCCCGACTTCAATGTCACAGTCACACGTGCTTTCACGGTCGCCCCTTGAGCTTAGCTCTTCACCAGCACCGGACCGCTGCCGGCCGGCCGCTCGTTTTCAATCAGAATGCCGAGCCGCTTCGCAACTTCGGTATAGGCCTCGAGCAGGCCACCCAGATCCCGGCGGAAACGGTCCTTGTCGAGCTTCTCGTTCGACTTGATGTCCCACAGACGGCAGGAATCCGGCGAGATCTCGTCGGCGACGATGATTCGCATCATCTCGTTCTCGAACAGCCGCCCGCACTCCATCTTGAAGTCGACGAGGCGGATGCCGATGCCGAGGAAGAGGCCGGTCAGGAAGTCGTTGACACGGATGGCGAGCGCCATGATGTCGTCGATCTCCTGCGGCGTGGCCCAGCCGAAGGCGGTGATGTGCTCTTCCGACACCATGGGGTCGTTGAGCTGGTCGTTCTTGTAGTAGAACTCGATGATCGAGCGCGGCAGCTGGGTGCCCTCCTCGATCCCGAGCCGCTGCGACAGCGAGCCGGCGGCGACGTTCCGCACCACCACCTCGAGCGGCACGATCTCGACCTCGCGAATCAGCTGCTCGCGCATGTTGAGGCGGCGGATGAAGTGGGTCGGCACCCCGATGTCGTTGAGGTGCTGAAACAGGTACTCCGAGATCCGGTTGTTGAGGACGCCCTTGCCCTCGATCACCTGGTGTTTCTTGGCGTTGAACGCGGTCGCGTCGTCCTTGAAGTGCTGGATCAGGGTTCCCGGCTCGGGGCCTTCGTAAAGCACCTTGGCCTTGCCTTCATAAATACGGCGTCGACGGCTCATTGGGATGTACCGTGTTTTGTTGAAATCCATGGATTTGGGTGCTCCGGATGACTTGGGGTTACGACCCACGACGGAGCTGCCGCGGAGGCCTGGAACCTGGGCAATCCAACTGGAAACAGAACAAGAACCATGCCTGTTGGCAACCTATCCGATTGGCCCATCCAGCACAATCGATAGTGCCCCCTTCAGGGCACTTATACCGCCCTATCAAAAAGGCCCGATTCCGCCTGTTCTGCCTGCGGCTTAACGGCTCGTTGTCTTGCCGATTCCTCCCACTTATCTAGGCAGGCATCGGGGCTGCCGCAACGAGCTGGAGCCCGCCATTCAGCAGGAATTGGAACTTCGGCATGAACGAATTCGACAAGCGCGAGGAAGGTTTCGAGAAGAAGTTCGCCCTCGACGAGGAGCAGAAGTTCAAGGCCGAAGCGCGCCGGAACAAGCTGCTCGGCCTGTGGGCCGCCGAGAAGCTCGGCATCGCCGGCGACGCCGCCAATGCCTACGCCAAGGAGGTGGTGGCCGCCGATTTCGAGGAAGCCGGCGACAATGACGTGCTGCACAAGGTGCTGAGGGACCTCACCGCCAAGGGCCAGGCCACCACCGAGCGCGACGTTCGCGCCAAGATGGACGAACTGCTGGCGGTGGCGGCAGCGCAGGTGAAGGCGGGGACGTAAGCCGGGAACCTGAGCTCTCGCGCCCCCTGAGCTCCAATTCGACATTCTTACGCGCGCCGGACACCGTTCCGGCGCGACGTGTTTGGGAACCTCGTTTTGGTGAAGTCAGCCCGGATGATGTCGAGCAGACGGCGCGACGCGGCGCTGAGAAAGCCGCCATGCCGCGTCACCGCGACGACCTCATGGCTGGCGGTGAGATTGCCGACGCGGATCGTCGCGATCGAGCCGGCGCGCAGCTCCTCCGCCGCATTGCTTTGTGAAAGCAGCGCGATCCCGAGTCCGGCCTCGACCAGCCGCTTCTGCGCCGTGAGGCTGTCGACCGGCGTCCAGGCGACCTCGCCGAGCCCGTGCGTCAGGAACAGCGCGAACACGTGCGAAGCAGTTATCTCGCGCCGTCCAGGCACCTCGGGAAATGCGATCCAGCGCTCGTCCCTGAGATCGGCGAGTTTGCCGACCCGGCATCCCGCCAGCGGATGGTCCGGCGCGCAGACCACCCCAAGCGGCTCGGCGAACAGCACCTCGCAATCGAGTTCGCCCGAGCGGTCGCGGTCGTAGCGCAACCCGATGGTCGCTTCGCCGCGCCGGATCAGATCGCTGACCTCGGCACTGGTCGCGGTGCGCAGCGTCAGCGCGACATCCGGATGCCGGCGCGCAAAACGCTTCAGCACCTTCGAGAGCCGCTCGCCCGCAAGGGTGCCGGTCACAGCCAACGCCACGGGACCGGAATTGTCACGCAGCAGCGCGCGCACCGCATTCTCGGCATCCTGCGCCGCCGCCACCGCGCGTTCGGCATAGGGCACCATCACCCGCCCCGCATCGCTCAATCTGGTCTTGCCTGCGATGCGCTCGAACAACGGCACGCCGAGTTCCTGCTCGAGCAGCGCGATGCGCCGCGAGATCGCCGGCTGCGAGCGGTGCAGCGCCTTCGCGGCATTCGAGATTCCGCCGCGGCGATGCACCACCAGGAACGTATTGAGCGCGTCACTGTCCATCTTCGCCTCATGCAAAAAGCTGATGATATCGAAAGAAATAACAAATTTGGCTGATAGCCGAAACCGCCCTATCGCTGAGCCAGTCGCATTTTTCAATCATCAGGAGTTCACATGCGCACCCAGGCAGACAAGGCAGCACGGTTTCGCGAACTGCATCAGCGTCCCGGCGCCTTCATCATCCCGAATCCCTGGGATGCCGGCACGGCAAAGCTGCTCGCGGCGATGGGTTTCGAGGCGCTCGCGACCACCAGCCTCGGGCTCGCCAACACGCTCGGCAGCGCAACCGTCAGCGTCGATGCCATCATCGAGAACTGCCGGGTGATCGCCGAGGCCACCGACCTGCCCGTCAACGCCGATCTGGAAAATTGTGGCGCGGACGATCCGAAGACCGCGGCAAAGGCGATCACCCGCGCCGCCGAGGCCGGCGTCGTCGGCGGCTCGATCGAGGATTCGACCGGCAACCCGCAGCATCCGATCTACGACTTCTCGCTCGCGGTCGAGCGGGTTCAGGCCGCCGTCGAAGCGGCGCGGGCGCTGTCGTTCCCGTTCACGCTGACCGCGCGCGCGGAGAACTTCCTGCACGGCCGCAAGGATCTCGACGACACCATCAAGCGGCTGCAGGCGTTCGAGGCCGCCGGCGCCGACGTGCTGTATTCTCCGGGCTTGTACGACATCGGCACCATCAGGACCGTGGTGTCGGCCGTGAAGCGGCCATTCAATCTCGTGATGGGCTTTGCCGATCCGACCTTGACCGTCGAGCAATTGTCCGCCGCCGGCGTCAAGCGCATCAGCGTCGGCGGCGCGATGGAGCGGCACGCGCTAGCCGCGTTCCTGCGCTGTGCCCGCGAGATGAAGGACCAGGGCGCGTTCAGCTTCGTGCGCGACATGGCGCCGGTGAAGGAGGTGCGCGAGGCATTTGCTGCGGCGAAAGGCGAGTAGGACGTCCTGTCCCGCACCCGGGAATGCCGGCGCCGCCCCGGGATTGCCTGAGGCGGCGTATCCACTGATCTGGTATGGTGGCGCCAACACCGCAAGTCCGGCCAAGGTGCTACCAGACCTGACGATTCATGACAGGTCGCGACTTGCAGCCAGCCTCAGGCAATGCCAAGAGAGCGGGATCATGTCCCAGGATCACATTTCCAACGTTCTCGCTGAACGTTACGCCTCACCCGCCATGCGCGCCATCTGGAGTGGCGAGGGCAAGGTTCGCCTCGAACGCGACTACTGGATCGCCGTGCTGAGGGGCCAGCGCGATCTCGGCATTCCAGTTCCGGACGGCGTGATCGAAAGCTACGAGCGCGTCAAGGACCAGATCAACCTGGCCTCCATCATGCAGCGCGAGCGCGTCACCCGCCACGACGTCAAGGCGCGCATCGAGGAGTTCTGCGATCTGGCCGGCCATGAGCACCTGCACAAGGGCATGACCAGCCGCGACCTCACCGAGAACGTCGAACAATTGCAGGTCTACCGCGCGTTGCAGCTGGTCGAGACCAAGAGCATCGCGGCGCTGATTCGGTTTGCGAAGCGCGCGCAGCAGTTGCGCGACATCCCGTTCACCGCGCGCACCCACAACGTCGCCGCGCAGGTCACGACGCTCGGCAAGCGCATCGCCATGTCAGGCGAAGAGATGCTGCTGGCGCATCAGAGCCTCGTCCATGTGCTGCAGACCTACCCCGCCCGCGGCCTGAAGGGCGCCGTCGGCACCCGCCTCGACCAGATCACACTGTTCAATGGGGACGCCGGCAAGGCGCGCGCGCTCGAGCAGCGCATCCTCGTTCACCTCGGCCTGCCCAAAGCGCTCGATGCCGTGGGCCAGGTCTATCCGCGCAGCCTCGATTTCCGTGCGGTCAGCGTCCTCACCGAGCTCGCCAGCGGTCCCGGCAACTTCGCCAAGACCATCCGCCTGATGGCGGGCCATGAGCTTGCCAGCGAAGGCTTTGCCAAGGGCCAGGTCGGCTCGTCGGCGATGCCGCACAAGATGAACAGCCGCTCCTGCGAGCGCATCAACGGCCTGCATGTGATCCTGAAGGGCTATCTCGCGATGGCCGCGGGGCTCGCCGGCGATCAGTGGAACGAGGGCGACGTGTCCTGCTCCGTGGTCCGCCGCGTCATGCTGCCCGACGCCTTCCTCGCAATGGATGGCCTGCTCGAGACCTTGCTCACCGTGCTCGACCAGATGGAGGTGTTCGAAGCCGTCGTCGCCACCGAGCTCAACCGCTATCTGCCCTTCCTGCTGACCACCACGGTCATGATGGAAGCGGTGAAGAAGGGCGCCGGCCGCGAAGGCGCGCATGAGGCGATCAAGGAGCACGCCGTCGCGGCCATCGGCGACCTGCGCACCGGCAAGATCGTGCAGAACGATCTGCTGCAGCGTCTCGCCGCCGACAAGCGTCTTGGCCTCAGCGAAGCCGAATTGCAGCTCGTGCTCGCGCAGGGTCGCGCCAACTCGGGCGACGCTGGCGCCCAGGTCGATCACTTCGCCGAGCAGGTCGAGGCGCTGGCCCGGGCCAAGCCGGAAGCGGCGAGCTACGCGCCGGGCACGATCCTGTGACGTCATTCGCCATTCGCGAGTAGCGATTCGATTCGCTACTCGCCATTCGCGCCCCCTCCCCTCACTCTTCCTTGAAGCCGTATTCCGGCACGTTGCCGCTGGCGCCGTAATATTTGTACGGCAGGAACTTGCCCGACATCGTGATCTTGACGCGGTCGCCTTTTGGATTCGGCAGGCGCTCCATCACCATGTCGAAGTCGATCGCCGACATGATGCCGTCGCCATATTCTTCCTCGATCAGCGCCTTCCAGGCCGGACCGTTGACCATCACGAGTTCGTAGAACCGGTAGATCAGGGGATCGGTCGGCGGCATCGGCATGCCGCGCATCGGCGTTTCGTTCAGCATCGCGATTTCCGACTTCGACAGCCCGAACAGCTCGCCGGCATTGGCCGCCTGCGGCTTTGTCAACTTCATTTGGCCGAGGATCGCGCCGACGATCAGGACCTCTGAGTAGCCGCCGATCCTCTCGCAGATGTGCTTCCAGCTCCAGCCCTTCTCGCGCTTGATGTCGAGCAGCTTTTCGGTGAGGTCTTCGCGTTTCATGAGGCTTCCTCCTTGGGCTCAGCGCGCAACGCTCTGCGCGGGATTGGGTTCGACGACGCGCGGCGGCGAGACGATCGTGGGCTCGCCGACGCCGGGCCGCACCGTTGGCACGTGGCGCGGATCGTGACCGGTCACCTCGGCGGCAAAGCTCTTGCTGCGGCTGACCAGGAAATCGACGATATGGTTGCGCAGCGCATAGTAATAGGGATGGCGGTGCAGGTCGATGCGGCCGCGCTCCTTCGGCAGCGGGTTCTCGACGATCTCGGCCAGCACAGCACCGGGGCCGTTGGTCATCAGGAAGATCTTGTCGGCGAGGAAGATAGCCTCGTCGACGTCATGGGTGATCATGAAGGTGGTCTGCCCGGTCTCCAGGCAGATCCGCCGTACCTCGTCCTGCAAGGTGCCGCGGGTCAGCGCGTCCAGCGCCGAGAACGGCTCGTCCATCAGCATGATCTTCGGGGTGATCGACAGCGCGCGCGCAATGCCGACGCGCTGCTTCATGCCGCCCGACAGCTCCGACGGGTGCTTGTGCTCGGAGCCGGTCAGCCCGACGAGATCGATGAATCTCTGCGCGTGGGCCCTGACCCGGGCGCGATCCCATTTGCGCCATTTCGAGCTCACGGCATAAGCGACGTTGCCGAGCACCGTGCGCCACGGCAGCAGCGCATGGCTCTGGAAGATCACGGCGCGGTCGAGGCTGGTACCTTCGATGCCCTGCCCGTCGACGATGACGGTTCCTTCGCTCGGCTCGTCGAGCCCGGCGAGGATGTTCAGCACCGTGGTCTTGCCGCAGCCGGAATGCCCGATCACGCAGCCGAACTCGCCGCGCGCCATCGACAGCCAGAAGTTCTCGAACACCGTGGTGGTACCGCCGCCCGCGCCGGGATAACGGCGCGCGATGCCCTCGATGGAAATGAACCTGTCAGTCATCGCTACTCCGGAAACGTCACCATGCGCGTGAAGCGCGCCAGCACCTGGTCGAGTAGCATGCCGACGAGGCCGATCAGAAGGATCGCGATGATCACATTGGTGATCGACAGGTTGTTCCACTCGTTCCAGACGAAATAGCCGATGCCGGTGCCGCCAACGAGCATCTCGGCGGCGACGATCACGAGCCAGGCGATCCCGATCGAGATCCGCATGCCCGTGAGGATCGTCGGCGCCGCCGCCGGCAGGATCACGGTGAAGGCGCGCCTGACGGTGCCGACCTCGAGCGTGCGCGCGACGTTGATCCACTCCTTGCGCACGCCGGCGACACCGAAGGCGGTGTTGAGCAGCATCGGCCACACCGAGCAGATGAAGATGACGAAAATCGCCGATATCGAGGAGTCCTTGATGGTGTAGAGCGCCAGCGGCATCCAGGCCAGCGGCGAGATCGGCTTCAACACTTGGATGAACGGATCGAGCGCCCTACTGATCAAGGGCGACATGCCGATCATGAAGCCGAGCGGGATCGCGACGATGACGGCGATCAGATAGCCGAGCCCGACGCGCCCGATCGAATAGGCGAGCTGGATGCCGAGCCCCTTGTCGTTCGGCCCATTGTCGTAGAACGGCCGCTTCAGATGCTCCCAAAGCTTGGCGCCGACATCGAGCGGCCCGGGCATCGCGGACTTGCCTTGGGTTGCGGTCAGCCCCATCAGTTTTGCATATTCGGGAGTCATATTGGCCGTCGCCCCCGTGCTGCGGGTCGCAAGATGCCAGGCGCCGAGAAAGGCAGCGAGCAGCGCGATGGAGACGATGGCGGCGCGGAGGCGGAGTGAGAGTGTCATGCGCGCTCCCTCAACCCGTCGTCCTGGCGCAGGCCGGGACCCATACGCCGTGCCGTATCGTCGAGCATGCGGGTAGCCACGCCCCTCACGACGACTTCCTGATCTTGAAGCTCGCCAGATAATCGTCGGGCTTGGCCGGATCGAAGTTCTTGCCCATCACCGAGAACGACTTGTACGAGGCGGCGGGCGGCGCAAGCCCCATCTCGGCCATCACCTTCTTGGTGTCGGTCGCGAGATAGACCTGTTCGGCGACCGCGTGATAGTCGACGTCGCCCTTGATCTGACCCCAGCGCTTCATCTGCGTCAGCATCCACACCGCAAAGGACTGCCAGGGGAACGGATCGAAGTCGACACGCTTCGGATCGGTCTTCACGCCGCCGAGGCCGTCGGCATAGGTGCCGGTCAAAACCTGCTCCAGCACCGTCACCGGCGCGTTGATGTAGTTGGCCGGCGCGATCGCTTCCGCGATCTGCTTGCGGTTCTCGGCCTTCGATGCATAGCCGGTGGCATCGACGATCGCCCGCGTCAGCGCCGCGAACGAGTTCGGCGCCGTCGTGATGAACTCGCGGCTGGCGGCAAAGCTGCAGCAGGGATGGCCGTCCCAGATCTCCTTGGACAGGATGTGCAGGAAACCGACGCCGTCATAGATCGCGCGCTGGCAGATGTTGTCGGGCGCGAGGAAGCCGTCGATGTTGTCGGCGCGCAGATTGGCGACCATCTCCGGCGGCGGCACCGAGCGGAGCTGCACGTCGGTATCCGGATCGAGGCCGTGCTCGGCGAGATAGTAGCGTAGCAGGTAATTGTGCATGGAGTAGTCGAACGGAATGGCGAACTTCATGCCCTTCCAGTCCTTTGGATCGCGCTTGTCCTTGTGCTTGATGGCAAGCGTGATGCCCTGCCCGTTGATGTTCTCGATCGCGGGCACCGTGAACGGAATGGCGTTGGCACCAAGCCCGAGCGAGATCGCGATCGGCATCGGTGCCAGCATGTGGGCTGCGTCATATTCCTTGTTGATGGTCTTGTCGCGAATGACCGCCCAGCCGGCGGTCTTCACCACCTCGACGTTGAGGCCCTGCTTGGCATAGAAGCCGAGTGGCGCGGCCATAATGATCGGGGTCGCGCAGGTGATCGGGATGAAGCCGACCTTGAGATCCTTCTTCTCCGGTGTTCCGGCGTCGGCGAACGCCTCCGTCGCCGTCTTCAGCGGGAAGAACTCCGACAGCGCGGCGAGCGCGGTCGCGGCACCGACCGATTTCAGGAAGGCGCGGCGCGCAATGTCTTGCGGAAACACCGCCCGCATCACCGCCGACGCGACGATGCCTTCGTACCGCTTCTCCTCGCTAACGCCGGCCACCGGTTCACAGCGCCACGTACGTGCGGACTGATCGTGCTCGGCCGTCGAGCGATGCTGGCCGCAGGCGCAGCCGGACCGCGTGAGCGCGCGATCGGCATCGAAGGGATCGTCAAAGGTGGACATGCTGCGCCCCATTGTCGCACCGAAACGGGGAGAGCTCCGCGATCCGGTTCATTGATCGGCGTCCGGCCGCGCTTTGCGCCGCCGGACGCCGACAAACATGCAGGTTCTATGCCGCCTTGCCCGTGACGACGGCCGCGGTCGGCAAGCCCTCATCGATCGGCAGCGAGGGGTCGCGCGACCATTCGTTCCAGGAGCCGAAGTACATCCGCACGTCCTTCACGCCGGCGTTCTTCAGCGCCAGGAAGGTGTTCGAGGCGCGCGCCCCCTTGAAGCAGTACAGATAGACCGGCGTGGTCTGCGAGATGCCGACGGTCGCACACTCCGCCAGGATTTCGTCCTTCGACTTGAAGCGTGGGCCCTCGGCGGTCGGCTTCATCATCCGGTACCATTCGAGCCACACCGCGCCGGGGATGCGGCCCTTGCGTGGGCAGAAATCCTTCCCATAAGGAGACGAGCTTTCGCCGATCCATTCGTCGACGTCGCGCACGTCGAGGATCGCGACGCCAGGCTTGCCGACCGCCGCCAGCATCGCCTTGGCGTCGATCATGATGTCGCCGGCCTCCGGCACGATCGCAAAGGAGGCCTTCGGCGGCACCGCAACGTCGGTGGTCACGGGAAGGTCGGCCGCCTTCCAGGCATCGAAGCCGCCATGCAGCACCTTCACCTTGGGATAGCCGAGCATCGTCAGCAAATAGTAGCCGCGGCAGGACTGGCCGAAGCCGGAATTCATCGATTGCTCGTAGATCACGGCGGTCTCCTTGCCGGATAGACCGGCGGCGCCGAAGGCATCGGCGAACTTGGTCTTCAGTTCGTGGATGCCCTCCGGCGTCGAGGTCGCCAGGAACGTGAAGATGTCATGCACATTGACGGCACCGGGCAAATGGCCGCCCGCATAGGCATCCGGATTCCGCGTGTCGATGATGACACACGGCTCTTTCTTGACGAGCTCGGCAAGTTCGCCGGCGGTGATCAGAACGTCCGTCATGGCTCTCTCCTGTTCGTGGTTGCAGTCGTGGTGGTCCCGAACTCCTTCAGCCGTCAGCCAGCATCTTGCGCAGCTGCTTGGTGGCGGGCGTGACGATGGCGACGAAATAGGCTTCGCGCAGCCTGCGCTGGGCGCGGTGGCTCATCAGGTAGCCGCGCGCACCGCAATGGAGCATCGCCGCATGCGCGAACGCGACGCTGGCATCGCCGATCCGCAGGCGCAGCGCGACGACACGTCGCCAGTAGCTGTCGTCGGTGTTGTAGGGATCGCTGGCCAGCGTCATCGCCTCCTTCTCGAACTCGGCAAGAAGCTCGCGGAACTGCAGCGGCTGCTGCGGCAGATAGCGGTTGACGTGACCGAGCGGCGCGTGGACCTCGTCCATGATGTTGATGCAATCCCTCATCAGGCCGAGGCCCATGCCGGCCTGCAGCAGGATGAACCCGGCGCGGATCTTCCTGACGAACGGTGCAGCCGGTTCCGCCAGGATCAACTCGTCAGGCACGAACACGTCGCGGAACTGGACGCCGTAAGTGCCGGTGCCGTCCATCGCCAGGAACGGCTTGCACGGCGTCAGCGTGATCGCGGGATCGGCGCAGTCAGCGAGGAACATGACCGTGCCGCCCGGCTCGCCTTTGTTGCCCTCGTCCTCGCGCTCGAAGATCGTGCCGAAGTAGTGGTCGGGGCCGAGATTGGACACCCAAGGCAGCGCGCCGCGGACGATGTAGCCGCCATCGACCTTGCGGCCCTTCAGCTTCAGCCGCTCGATGCCGAAGAAGCTCTTCATCGGGTTGGAGAGCCCGGTGCCGCCGAGCGCACGCCCGCTGGAGAAGCAGTTGCCGAAGCGCGCGGCGAGCTTCACATTGGTGGAATTGGCGACGTACCAGACCAGCGTGTTCTGGCACCACGCCATGAAGGCGGTGGCGCCGCAGACCTCGCCGAGCGCGGCCATCGACTGGATCGCCCAGCGGAGGTCGGCAGGCCCCTCCTGCGGCACGTGGCTGCTCCACGCACCGACCTTGCCGAGCCGGCGCAGGAATTCGCCGGGATAGACCGAGCCGGCATCGATCGCGGATGCGAGCGGTGCCAGCTCCTGACGGGCGAGACGCGCGACCTCGTCGGTGATGGTCGGTGCGGGATCTTGAGCTGCGACCCGCGATAAAGCCAGTGAACCCATGGTTGGTCTCCGCACCTTGAATTGCCGATCGAGCGTTTACGCGCTGACCTCGAGATTGACGGGACGGGTGAAGGTGTTGGCGACCGGCGACCACTTCTTCACATGCGCCACCAGCGCGTCGATCTCGTCCTGCGCGACGCCCTCGCATTCCATGTCGACCTTGACGCGGACATCGGTGAAGCCGACCGGCTTCTCGCTGACGTCGCCGGTGCCCCACACTGCGGTGATGTTGAGATCGCCCTCGAGCTCGAGCTCGAGCTTGTTGACGATCCAGCCGCGATGCACCGCGTTGGCGTGCAGGCCGACCGCAAGGCAGGAGCCGAGCGCGGCGAGCGAGGCCTCCGACGGATTGGGCGCGGTGTCGTCGCCGAGCAAGCCCGGCGGCTCGTCGACGATGTAGGGCGCGAGGTTTCGGATGTAGTTGGCGTGACGGAACTTGCCCTCGGCCACCGTTCTGCACTTCAAGGTCTTGATCACCTTCGGGTTGGCCTTGCCGTTGGCAATCAGCTGCTCGAGCCCGCCTCTGTCGATCGGCGCGAGGCAGCCGGTCAGTGCGGTTTTTTGAGCGACAGCGGTCATCAGTTTTCTCCCTGGGAGCGATGGATTTGGTCAGGATACCGAACGGTCTGTTTCCTGCACGAAGCGTGCCAGTCCTCCGCCAGATCAAAAGGTGAAATCGCGCAGCCGGTTAGCCCTGCCTGCCTACGGATTGATCAGGGCGCGGCTGCTCAAACGCGGTGCATCTGCCGCGCTGCCGCGATTACTTTGAGCGCAGGACGGCGCACATGCCCGCCCCCGTGAAGATGCGACTTGATGATTTCACCGCGCTCCGATTTACTGCCGCGCATGGCCAAAACGATTGCGAAGAAAAAACCTGCCGCCGCGTTCGCCGCCGGCGACGACGAGTCCGCACGCGGGCGCCTCTTGAGTGCGGCGACGCATCTGTTCTGCAAGAACGGCATCAACGCCACCGGCATCGATGCGATCATCGACGAGGCCGGCACCGCCAAAACCACGCTCTACAAATTGTTCGGCTCGAAGACCAACCTCGTGCATGCCGTGCTGGAGAGCGAAGGCCGGCAATGGCGCGAATGGTTCATCGGCGCAATCGAGGCCGGCGGCGGCGATCCGCAGACCAAGCTGGCGCGGATCTTCCCTGCCCTGAAGAGCTGGTTTGCTGAGGAGCGCTTCTACGGCTGTCCCTTCATCAACGCGGTCGCCGAGCACGACAAGGACGCCAAGCAGTTCCGCAACATCGCACTGAAGCACAAGAAGGTGGTGCTGGCGCATATCGAGAAGCTCGCCAGCGAGATGGGCGCGGCTGAGCCGGCGGTGCTCGCGCATCAGCTCGCGCTGTTGATCGACGGCGCCATCGTCGCCGCCATGGTGTCATGCGATCCGACCGTTGCCGATACCGCGGGTCTTGCCGCAAGCAATCTGTTCGCGCCGGCCAGGCTGAAGAAGGCGAAGCGCGCGGGCCGCGCGGACGAACTCATGGCAGTCTAGGCGCCGCGCGCCCGTTTCATCTGAACGGAAATGGCTGCGCGGCCATGATCCCGGCGGCCGCGTCGACGATGCGCGGCAACGACATCAGATGGCAGGTGGCGGCGCCGACGCTGCCGCTCCGAACCAGCCCCTGCCGGAGCAATTGCGCGCCGATCTCCGGAAAGCCGTCCGGATATGCCGCAGCAACGTCGAACCGAACCCAGCGGCGCTCGCCGTCGACGACCATGGGTGAGCCTTCCGCGATGCGCGGCAAGCCCGGCCACGCCCGTTGCTCGGCCAAGTGGAACGCGGTGCAGGCATCGAAGCCGGCGCCAAGCAGCAGGATCCGCGCGGACGATCGGTAGAGATATCCGAGCGGCCCCTCGTCACCGAACGGCGCACCAAGCGGCTGCTGCGCGGTGATCTTCTCCGCCTCGGGACCCAGTGCGGCAAACGAGCAGGTCGGATGCTGGCTCCGTTGTGCGCTTGGCCAGGTCCGGAACAGCTCGGCGACGGCGCCCATGTCGCGGGTCGGCGTCGTGCGCGGGTCGAAGGCAGGCAAATTCGCGCGGATCGTCTCGATCCATTCTTGCGGGACAGCCGGGGCGCGCCAATTGGCGGGGTCGCTGAGTTGCGATGATTGCGCGGGCATCACCAGCGTGCCGCCGTCGGTGACCGCGCCGAGCAACGCACGCACCACGGCTTCCGAGCCGCCGGCCACCCAACCAAGCCTGCTCATAGCGCAATGGACCAGAAGCGTCTCGCCCGGCTGCACGCCGAGGCGACGCAGATCACGGATGAGGCTGTCCCGGGTGCGCGGCTCGCTGCTTGCAGCGACGAGGTTATGTTCTGTCATCTGAATCGTATCGGCGTCGTGCCAGCCATCAACCGGTAGAACTGGCCGCCGAACGCCGCGACGCCAGGCGCATTGCAGATTGCCGGCACCCGTTCCGGAGTGCCCGACAGGCGAGATGTCGCGCCTGCCCGGTCAACTCATAGGATCACCGCGATATCACCGCAACACGCGACCGCTGCCGGTCGAAAATTAACCGCTGGCCGAACGGATCGGCGCGGCCAACGGCCGCATCGCAGCCTCCGGCATCGGTATTCAGCGGCGCGATCGCCCGCCGGATTTACCTGTCGTCAATCACACCGCGCGATCCGCCGCGGCCTTAAACGCCTGTTAGGTCCGGCCGGGTCAGTTGCGACGTGAAAGTACGAGGCAAGAACAATGCAGTCCGAAACAGGACGATACAGCCAGCCGCGCTGGGGCGTGACGCGCTGGCTCGCCGATGCGGGTCCGGGCGTGCCGGATGACATCCGCGCGGCGCTGATCGGGGATCTCTATGGCTCGCTGCCGGTGTTCGCGGCCGGCGCGGTCAATACGGTCGCAGTCGCAGCCGTGATTGCGATCCGCGAGCCGACCGCGCCGTTCATCGCCTGGGTCATCCTCGAACTCGTCATCTGCCTCTCGCGACTGGCGGTGCTCGTGGCTGCGCATCGCGCGGCACGCGAAGGGCGGCCGACGCCGACCGATCTCCACCTCGTCCTTGCGGTCGCCTGGAGCGCGAGCGTCGGCTTCGGCATGCTGATCAGCCTTGCAAGCGGCGATTGGGTGGTTGCGATGCTGGCCTCGCTGTCTGCGGCGGCAATGGTCGGCGGCATCTGCTTCCGCAACTTCAGCGCCCCGCGCCTTGCCGGAACCATGATCCTGCTCAGCCTCGGGCCGATCGTGCCCGGCGCGGCGCTGGGCGGCGAGCCGCTGCTGTTCATCGTATTCCTGCAGGTGCCGATGTATCTCGCGGCGATGACGGTCGCGGCCTTTCGCCTCAACAAGATGCTGATCGCGACCATGCGCGCCGAGCGCGAGAACGGCCACCTTGCCCATCACGACACCCTGACCGGCCTGCGCAATCGCGCCGGTTTCGTCGCCGCGCTGAACACGAAGCTGGCGGCTCCGGCCGGACATCGCAAGCCGTTCGCGCTGCTATTCCTCGACCTCGACGATTTCAAGCCGATCAACGACACCTATGGCCATGCGGCCGGCGACCAGGTGCTGATGCTGGCCGCCGAGCGGCTGCGGCGCGCGCTGCCCGAGACCGCGGTGATCGCACGGCTCGGCGGCGATGAATTCGTGGTGCTGGCGAACGGCGCCGGCGCCGAGCAGGCGCTCGGGATCGGCCAGCGCATCATCCAGGCTGTCACGTTGCCCTAGCGGCTGGCCGACGGCACCTTCGCAAAGGTCGGCGTCAGCGTTGGTGTCGCCGTATCGCCCGAGCACGGCACTGAGGCCGAGGAGCTCCTAGCCGTTGCCGATGCCGCGCTGTACGAGGCGAAATCCGACGGCAAGGCACAGTGCCGCCTCGCCTCCGTCGCCACCAACGTTGCGGCCCTGCGCCGGCTGACGAAAAAAGACTCCACGCCGGCGTTCGATCGCGGCGCCGCCTGAGGCGGCAGGAACGCTCCGCTACAGATCGAAATTCGTCGGCAGCATCACGACATCGCGAATCGTCATGCCGCGCGGCCGGGTCAGCATGAACATCACGACCTCGGCGACCTCGCTCGCCTCCAGCAGGCTGCCCGCCGCCTTGGCCTCCGCGAGCTTCTCCGCCGGCCAGTCCGCGAGTAGTGCGCTGATCACCGGCCCGGGCGAGACCGAGCCGACGCGAATGCCGTGCCTGAACACCTGGCGCCGCACCGTCTGCACGAAGCAGTTGATCGCCCATTTCGACGAGGCATAGACCGGCTCCCACGGCGTCGGGAAATGCGCGGCGAGCGAGCTCGTCACGATGATGTCGCCGGTCCCGCGCGCGATCATGTGCGGCAGCACGTCATGCACATTCTTCATCACGACGTTGACGTTGAGGTTCAGCATCCGGTCGATCGCGCTGCTATCGGCGTCGACGAGATCGCCGCCGACGTAGATTCCCGCATTGGCGTGCAGGATGTCGAGCTGGCCGGCTTGTTCGAGGATCTTTGGCAGAAGCGTCGCGCAGGCCTTCGGATCAAGCAGGTCGATGACCAGCGGGATCACCGCATCGCCGTGCCTGCCGGCAATCGCTTGCAGCGCGGCCGCGTCACGGTCGACCATCACCACGTGCGCACCGGCGGCCAGCATCGCCTCGCTGCTTGCAAGTCCGATGCCCGACGCCGCCCCGGTCACGGCTGCGACCTTGCCTTCCAACTGCTTCGCCATCGTCTCCACCCTGTCCAGTCAGTGCAACGCGCATGGCAACACATCGCCGTCGAGCTGTCAGCTCCCATGGGGCGAGCGACGTTGTCCGACGCGCCCGTCCCGTCACATCCGGAGCATCGGCGGTCGCGTGGCGAAGCGGCGGCGCAGCCATTTCGCCGCCGGCCCCGCCGGCCGCTGCTTGTGCCAGACCACTTCGAGCGCAACGGGATGCGCGCCCTCGTCGAACTCCAGTTCGGGAATGGCGAGGTCCTCGGCCACCGGCGAACTCGCCATGATGTGCGCCGGGATCAGCGCCCAGCCGACGCCCTGCTTGAGGATCTGCAGGATCACCCAGTGGCTCTCGACCCACCACACCTCGGCTGCGACACGCAGCCGGTGCCGCTCGGTGCCTTCGTTACGCACCGTGACCATGATCTGGCGATGCCGCTTCAGCTCCTCCCAATCCACTCTTCCATGCGCCAGCGGATGGTTCTTGCCGCAGACGAGCTGCAGCGGCACCCAGCCGATGGTCTTGAAGCCGAGCTCGGGCGGCAGCTGCTCCTGCCGCCACATCACGCCGACATCGGCCTTGCCGTCGAGTACGAGGCGGCTGACGTCCTCCATGATCGGAAACAGCAGTTCCAGCTCGACATGGGGAAAACGCCCGGCGAATTCCGCGAACAGCTCCCCGACCGCGCTCTCCGGATAGAGTTCGTCGATCGCCACCACCAGGCGCTTCTCGACATGCGCCTCGAAACTGCTGGCAACACCGATCAGATGCTCGCGGCGATCGAGGATCAATTTCGCTTCCGGCAATAGCCGGGCGCCCGCTTCGGTCAGCACCGGATTACGACCGGCCCGGTCGAACAGTGCAATCCCGAGGTCCGTCTCCAGATTGGCGACGTGGGTGCTGACAGCCGATTGCGCCTTCTTCAGCAGCCGCGCCGCACCGGAGAACGAGCCCTGCTCGGCCGCCGCCACGAAGGATTCGAGCTGGTCCATGGAGACGGCCATCTATCTCTTTTCCAGATATTACCTAACTTTCTTATCCCACAATATCAGATAGAAATCCGGTCACAACGACGAAAGCGTTTTCAAGCGAAGCGGATACCCGTTCGCGTGAAGAAAACGCGTCAAACAAGAATAAGGGGTTTCAAAATGTCCATGCGTTCCTTCTCCGACCGGATCAGGCACGCAGTCCTGTTCGAACTGATCGGTATCGCCATCTTCACGCCGGCAGCCGCGTGGCTGTTCAATCAGCCGGTCGCCCATATGGGCGTCATCGGCGTCGTCTCCGCGACGGTGGCGACGATCTGGAACTTGCTGTTCAACCTCGGCTTCGACCACGCGCTGGTCCGCGTCACCGGCCGTGTCGCCAAGACGGTGCCGATCCGTGTCGCACACGCGATGCTGTTCGAGGCCGGCCTGATCGTGCTGCTGATCCCGTTCGTCGCCTGGTATCTCGGCGTCTCGCTGTGGGCCGCGCTGATGATGGATATCTCGATCGTCGCGTTCTATCTGGTCTACGCGTTCGTCTTCAACATCGCGTACGATCGCGTGTTTCCGCTGCGCGAGCTCCGCACGCGCGATGGCGCGGCGAGCCGGGCCCTGGCGGCTTGATCAATCTTGGCGTCCGGCGCGGCGGATCATTCGATCTGCCGCGCCGGACCCTGACACCGCGCGAATATTTCCGGCAATAGCGACTGCACACAAGTTCCGCCGCACATCACTCCTAGACTGGTTTGATCCGGCTCGGAGGCTGTGAAATGCTTTGAGCCGACATGCCCGTCAGAGGCTGCCAAACGGCCAATAATGCCAAACGGCCAACAACAAGAAACGGAGGATGACAATGCCAAGGAACCGTTCACCCCAGCTCACTCGTCGTGATCTCATCAAGGGCACCGCCGCGTCGGCGACGCTGCTGCTCGGCACGCCTGCCATCGCCAAAGGCAAGACCGAGATCGTGATCGGCAACATCGACGCCTATTCGGGACCGGCCGCGGTCTATTCGTCGATCGGCCGCACGCCCGGCGGCTATTTCAAGATGATCAACGAGCAAGGCGGCATCAACGGCCGCATAATCAAATACATCACCTATGACGACGGCTACAGCCCGGCCAAAACGGTGGAACAGGCGCGCAAGCTGGTTGAAGGCGACGAGATCGACGTGCTGTTCGCGCCGCTCGGTGCGCCGACCAATGCCGCGATCATGAAATACATGAACCAGAAGAAGGTCCCGCACCTCTTCATCGCCTCGGGCGCCACCAAGTTCGGCGACTACAAGAATTTCCCCTACACCATGGGCTTCCAGCCCTGCTACCAGATCGAAGGGCGAGCCTTCGCGCAGCACGTCCTGTCGACACAGACCGATCCCAAGATCGGCATCGTCTACCAGAACGACGATTTCGGACGCGACGTGCTGAAGGGTTTCAAGGACGGCCTCGGCGCCAAGACGTCCGCGATCGTGGCCGAGCTGTCCTACGAGACGGCGGATCCAACCATCGACAGCCAGGTGGTCCGCTGCAAATCCGCCGGCGCCAACGTGTTCATGAGCATGACCACGCCGAAATTCGCGGCGCAAGGCATCAAGAAGATCGCCGAGCTCGGCTGGCAGCCGGCGCACTACATCGGCAACAACGCCTCCTCCGCCGGCTCGACGCTGAAGGCAGCCGGCTTCGGCGAGTCCAAGGGCATCATCTCGAGTGCCTATTTGAAGGATCCCGTCGACGCGGCCTGGGACAACGATCCCGCGATCCAGAAATGGCGCGCATTCCTCGACAAATACGATCCGGCGGCCGCCAGGAACGACATCTACGCGGTCACCGGCTATCTCACCAGCCAGATCCTGGTTCAGGTGCTCAAGCAGTGCGGCGACGACGTCTCGTCGGAAAACATCATCAAGCAGGCGGCGAACCTCAGGGATGTCGAATCCGACATGCTGCTGCCGGGCATCAAGATCAACACCTCGCCGACCGACTACTATCCGCTCGAGCAATTGCAGCTGACGCGCTTCAGCGGCGAACGCTACGAGCCGCTGGGACCCGTCATCGACGGCGGCATCTCGAAGGCTTGATCGCAATCGAAGCAAAGCGCGGGAGGAGTTTGTCATGACAGGTATTCTGGACGGCAAGGCGGCATTGGTGACAGGCGGTGGCTCCGGCATCGGCCGGGCAACGGCGATTGCCATGGCGCGCGAAGGCGCGCGCGTCGCGGTGTCCGACCTGTCGAGGGACGGAATCGATGAGACGGTCGCGCTCATCAACGCCGCAGGCGGCCAGTCGATCGCGATCCAAGGTGACGTCACCGACGAGACCGATGTCGCCAACATGGTGGCACGCACGGTATCTGCGTTCGGGCGGATCGATTCCGCGTTCAACAATGCGGGCGTTGCCGGGCGCTCCGTCGGACCGCCCGGCCAGCGCATCCATGAACTCACCCAGGCTTCGGTGGCGAAGATGCTCTCGGTCAATCTGATGGGCGTGTTCCTGTGCCTCAAATACGAGGTCGCACAGATGCTGAAGCAGGGCGGCGGCGGCGCGATCGTCAACACCGCCTCGATCGCCGGGCTGGTCGGACTAGCGACATCAGCCCACTATGTCGCGACCAAGCATGGTGTCGTCGGGCTGACCAAGTCTGCGGCGATCGAATATGCCCAGGACGGCATCCGCGTGAATTGCGTCAATCCCGGATACATCAAGACGCCGATGACCAAGGAGACGATGGACGAGCGTTACGACGAGATCATCGCCAAGGTGCCCGCACGCCGCCTTGGGGTCCCAGAGGAAATCGCGGAGGCGGTGGTCTGGATGTGCTCGGACAAGGCATCCTTCATGACGGGCGCATCGCAGGTGGTCGACGGCGGCTACAGCGCGGCCTGATTAACGAAGAGGGCCGTCGGGCAAATCGACGTCAAGTCCGAGTCGCATGTCGCGAGAGTGCGGCGTGTGACTCAAAGCTCGCGCTACGATGAGGGTGTCGTCCTGGCGAAAGCCGGGAAGACGTTTGGAGAGGTCGCGATCAATCTCGACGCCATCAGGCGATCAGCATAACGGCGAAAGCTCACCGCCCCTGCCGCAAACTCCCCTCCAGCCGCGCCAGTTCGACGTCGAGGTCGCGCTCGACATCGGCTACCTGCATGTCGATCACCCGATAGTCGCGCGCCTCGAGCCAGGCTCTGCGCTTGGCGCGGTCGATGCCGATGGCGTCGCTCTCGCCGGCATTGACCAGCTCGATCGCGAGCCGGTGCACGAAGGAGACGAAGTCGGGGATGTGGCGGCCGACCGGGGTCTGGCGCTTGAACTGGCCGGCGAAGCGGCGGTCCCGCGTCAGCGCCTGCCACAGGATCCGCTCGGCGTCGGTCGGATTGCGGCGGAGCAGCCGGGCGAGGCCGCGCACCGTGCTGGAGCTGTCGGCGGCGGCACCGCCCTGCCCCTGCTCGGCGAGCAGCGCCCGTAGCCGGGTTGCCTGGGCGCCGTCGAGCACGCCGCCCTTGGCCGGCCCCTTGCGCCCCTCGGCGATCGCCATCACGACTCCATGGAGCGTGTGCATGTCCTGCTTGGTCGGGTCCATCCGGGTGAAGATGTTGCGCAGGTTCACCAGCATGGTGTCGCGCTTCTCCGCCGGTCGCAGGAACTCGACCTTGTCGAGCTCGGCGACGAGGTTGTCGAAGAACGCCTGCATCTGGTGCTGGGAAGCCGGCTCGGACCGTTCGGGCATCGCGAACGGCAGCGCGCCCGCCGTCGAAAGCTTGAACCACTCATAGCCCATCAGCAGCACCGCCTGCGCCAGGTTGAGCGAGGCGAACCCCGGATTGACCGGGAAGGTGATGATGCGGTTGGCGAGCGCGACCTCCTCATTGGTCAGGCCGGAGCGCTCCCGTCCGAACAGGATGCCGGCCCCGCCGCCGGATGCGACATGGCGGACGATCTCGCCCGCCGCGCCTTCCGGCCCGACCACCGGCTTGGCCTGGTCGTGGGCACGTGCGGTGGTGGCAAACACCAGCGTGAGATCGGCGATCGCCTGCTCGACCGTGTCGAACAGCTCGACGGAACCAATGATGTGGTCGGCGCCGGCGGCGGCGCGCTGGGCGGCAAGGTTCGGCCAGCCGTCACGCGGATTGACGATCCGCATTCGGGTCAGCGCGAAGTTGCCCATCGCGCGCGCGGCCATGCCGATGTTCTCGCCAAGCTGCGGCTCGACCAGGATGACGACGGGACCGGCAAGGTCGTGCCCTGCCTTGGTCTTGTCGGTGCCGGACATCTCACTTCACTTTCTGATTCAACGTCTGGAGATTTTGAATCAGCTTCCGAAGCGGCTGATTCAAACTCTCATGCAGGACGGCGCAACCAGCTTTGCACCGGTTTTGCGCGCGACCATTTTCTCCAAGGAGATAACAGGGTTAGCCGCGTTTGCGAATCCTCAATCGGAGTCCCATTCGCACTGCGCGAGGGCTGCCGCTTGCGCGCGCTTGGCCTTCGGATAGGCTATCAACCACAACCAAAGCGAAGCTGTAAAGGCACGCTTGAGACGCCGGTTGAACGGCGAGACACCTTGGGGGGACAATGCGGGGCAGATGGACGCTGGCGATTGTGGGCGTGGTCTTGATCGTGGCGGGAGGCCTGCTCGCCTACCTCACGCAGACCGCGGGCGGCATCCGGATCGAGGATGTCAGGTTCAAGGGCGCCAAGGGCAACACCATGAGCGCCCTGCTCTACATCCCGCCGAACGCGACGCCGCAGATCCCGGCACCCGGCATCCTCGCCGTCCACGGCTATATCAATTCGCGCGAGACCCAGGACGGCTTCGCCATCGAGTTCGCGCGCCGCGGCTATGTGGTGCTGGCGCTCGACCAGACCGGCCACGGCTACAGCGACCCGCCCTCCTTCGCCAACGGCTTTGGCGGACCTGACGGGCTTGCCTATCTCCGCAGCCTGCCCTTCGTCGACAAGGAGAATATCGGGCTCGAGGGCCATTCGATGGGCGGCTGGACCGTGCTGGCAGCGGCCGCAGCCATGCCCAACGACTACAAGTCGATGGTCCTCGAAGGCTCCTCCACCGGCAAGCCATTCGCCGCCGAGGGTACCACGAGCTGGCCGCGCAACACCGCGCTGGTGTTCGCCCAGTACGAGGAGTTCTCCACGCTGATGTGGGGCGTCGACCTCGCCCGCGACGTCACCACGAGCCCAAAACTCTGGGCGCTGTTCGGCACGCAGGGCGCGGTCGAGCCGGGCAAGGTCTACGGCGATCCGGCCAATGGCACCGCGCGGGTGCTGTACACCCCGGCGATGACCCATCCGGCCGAGCACATCTCGCATGAGGCGATCGGCTACAGCCTCGACTGGTTCGCCAAGACATTGAAGGGCGGCACCCCGCGCCCGGCCAGCGACCAGATCTGGTTCCGCAAGGAGATCGGCACGCTCATCGCCCTCATCGGGTTCGTTGCGCTGGTGATCGGAACATTCGACGGGCTGCTGGAGGCATCGATGTTCTCCCGCCTGCGGCTGCCGGCGGTCGCCGACGGCACCATGCCGCCGCATCAGGCCGCGAGCGGGCGGCGCTGGACCACGGCATTCATCCTGTCCGCCTTCATCCCAGCGCTGACCTACTACCCCGCTTTTGCGCTGGGCGGCACCTTCGTCACCCCGAGCGCATTCCTGCCCCAGGGCATCACCAACCAGATCCTGGTCTGGGCCACCATCAACCTCTTGATCACGCTGGCCCTGATGCGGTTCGCTCCGAAGCGGGCCAGCCGGGCCGGCCTCGTCGGTCAATCCGTCGTGATCGCGCTGATCTCGGTTGCGGCGGGTTACGCCGCGCTCTGGCTCGCCGACCTCGCCTTCAAGATCGACTTCAGGTTCTGGATCGTCGCATTGAAGTTGATGAGCGCGAAGCAATTCCTCATCTTCCTGATCTATCTGATTCCGTTCACGGCGTTCTTCGTGGTGGCGCTGCACGTGCTGCACCGGAATTTCTCGACCATGGATGCGCCGCGCGGGGCGCTGTACCTCACCAACATCCTGGCGCTGACCTTCGGTTTCATCGTGTTGCTGGTGCTGCAATACGGCACGATGTGGCTGACCGGTAAGCTGTTCAACCCGCTCCCGGACCCCGGTTTCGTGCCGCTCTCGACCATCGTCGCGATCCAGTTCGTGCCGCTGCTCGCGATCGTCGCCGTGATTGCGACCTTCACCTGGCGGCGGACTGGATCGAGTCTGCCGGGGGCCCTGATCGCCGGCCCGTTCGTGACCTGGTATATCGTCGCGGGGACGGCCACTCAGGTCCCATTTTAGCTGAAAAGATGGGCTTAAAGTGCATAACCGGTCCGCTTCCGCCCGCGTCCAGGCGGTGCTATAGCGCAGGCGTATTTCACCATCCCGCGGTCAAAAGCGCGCTGTTCCCAAGAGGGCCTCTCCGTCATGGCAAAAATCAAGGTATCCAATCCCGTCGTCGAGCTCGATGGCGACGAGATGACCCGGATCATCTGGCAGTACATCAAGGACAAGCTGATCAACCCGTTCCTGGATGTCGAACTGCTGTATTTCGATCTCGGCATGGAATACCGCGATGCGACCAATGACCAGGTGACCATCGACGCCGCCAACGCGATCAAGAAGGTCGGCGTCGGCGTCAAATGCGCCACCATCACCCCGGACGAGGCCCGGGTGAAGGAGTTCGGCCTCAAGGAAATGTGGAAGTCGCCGAACGGCACCATCCGCAACATCCTCGGCGGCTGCATCTTCCGCGAGCCCATCATCTGCAAGAACGTGCCGCGCCTGGTTCCCGGCTGGACCAAGCCGATCATCATCGGCCGCCACGCCTTCGGCGACCAGTACCGCGCCACCGACATCAAGTTCCCCGGCAAGGGCGTGCTGACGCTGAAATTCGTCGGCGAGGACGGCACCGTCATCGAGAAGGAAGTGTTCAAGACGACCGGTCCGGGCGTTGCGATGGAAATGTACAATCTCGACGACTCCATCGTCGATTTCGCCCGTGCCTCGTTCAACTACGGCCTGATGCGCAACTACCCGGTCTATCTGTCGACCAAGAACACGATCCTGAAGGTCTATGACGGCCGCTTCAAGGACATCTTCCAGGAGGTGTTCGACCGCGAGTTCAAGAAGGAATTCGACGCCAAGGGCCTGACCTACGAGCACCGCCTGATCGACGACATGGTGGCCTCGGCGCTGAAGTGGTCCGGCGGCTATGTCTGGGCCTGTAAGAACTATGACGGCGACGTGCAGTCCGACACCGTGGCCCAGGGTTACGGCTCGCTCGGCCTGATGACCTCGGTGCTGCTCACCCCGGACGGCAAGACGGTCGAAGCCGAAGCCGCCCACGGCACGGTGACCCGCCACTACCGCGAGCACCAGAAGGGCAAGGAGACTTCGACCAACTCGATCGCGTCGATCTTCGCCTGGACGCGTGGCCTCGCCCACCGCGCCAAGCTCGACAACAATCCGGAGCTCGCCAAGTTCGCGACCACGCTGGAGAAGGTCTGCGTTTCGACCGTTGAAGAGGGCTACATGACCAAGGACCTCGCGCTCCTGGTCGGCGCCGACCAGCGCTGGCTCTCGACCACCGGATTCCTCGACAAGGTCGCCGACAATCTCGGGAAGGCGATGGCGGCCTGAGGCCGCCGTAGCCGGACAACAGGTGCGAGCGTGATCATGGCCCTTGTCAAAGCCGTTGCGCTCGCATCGTTCCTGCTCACCGGGTCGGCGGCACTCGCTGCCGATCCCCTGCCCGAGCCGATTGCGGCGCCCGACGAGACTGCGGTCCTCACCACCCATGCCGAGGGCGTCCAGGTCTACGAGTGCAAGCCGGTCACCGAGGGCAAGCTCGCCTGGTCGTTCCGCGAGCCGGTCGCCACCCTGATCGCCGATGGCCGCACGGTCGGCCGGCACTATGCGGGTCCGAACTGGGAACATGTCGATGGCAGCGCCGTGACCGCCCGCAATGCCGGCAGCGCGCCCGGCGCGACGCCAAACGACATTCCCTGGCTGAAGCTCGAGGTGATCTCCCATCGCGGCAAGGGCCTGCTGACCAGCGTCGCCACTGTGCAGCGGATCAACACCTCCGGCGGCGAGCTGAGCGGCGCCTGCGACAAGGCCGGCGCATTGAAGGGCGCAGCGTATTCGGCGGACTACGTGTTCCTGCGCCGCGACTAGGCGATGAGATTGGGTTGAATCGTCATCGCGCTTTAGCTTCTTGTTTGAGCGTGATCTTTTCGGAAAACCGCTTCACACTTTTCCGGACCATGCTCTAATCGCGGATACCGCCGTCAGTCTCGTGCGGCGCTTGGGCGATTTCACCGGCGGCAAGGTCGCCACCGGCCGCGAGCGGATCGGCAAGCCGCGCCTCGGCGGTCTCCCGGACATGCGCGGCAAGCGCCGGCATCCGCTCGATCAGGGCATGGAAGTCCTGCGCATCGAGCAGCAAAAGCTTGGTCTTGCGCATCGCCGTCACCGTGCCGGATCGGCTGGTCCGGCGCAGCAGCGCGATCTCGCCGAAGAACGTGCCGTCGGCAAGCCGCACCCGCTGGCTTGGCAGGTCGATCTCGACCTCACCCGCGGTGATGAAATACATCGATGACGCCGCATCGCCGCGCCGCACCAGGATCTCGCCGGCCTCGATGGTCTGCGACCGCAACAGCCGCATGATATCGGCGATCTCGGCCGCGCCAAGATGCGAGAACAGCGGCACCCGCGCCAGCATGCCCCAGGTCACCACGAAGTCGCGCCGCCGCACCTCGTCGGCGAACGCGGTCGAGATGATCGCGACCGGCAGCGCGATCATCGCAAAGCCGACCACGATCGCGACCACGGTGACGATGCGGCCGAGCAACGTCACCGGGACGACGTCACCGTACCCGACGGTGCCGAGCGTCACGATCGCCCACCACATTGCCTGCGGCATGGTGCCGAACTTGTCCGGCTGCACCTTGTGCTCGATGGCATAGAGCAACGACGCGAACAGCAACACCGCGCCGGTCAGGATCACGACGCAGCCGAACAGCGTGCGCCGCTCGGCATGCATCGCCGCCAGCAGCGAGCGCATCGCGGTCGAATAGCGTACCAGCTTCAGGAACGGCAGCATGCCGAACAGCACCAGCGCGGTCTTGTCGCCGACCGCAAGCGCGATCGCCGACGGCAGGAAGGCGAGCAGGTCGATCACGCCGAGCGCCGAGCAGGCGTATTCCAGCCGCGCCTGCGACGGCGTCATGTCGCGCAGCGAGCGGCCGACCACGCTCCAGAGCCGCGCCGCGTATTCCAGTGCGAAGGCGATCACGGCGGCGATCTCGATCGCCGTGAACAACCACCAGAACTGGGCATCGATCTCCGGCACCGATGCCAGGATCGCCGCCAGCACATCGACGGTGATGATCGCGATAACGAGCCGGACGAAGCGCGAGCCGACCGAATATGGCAGGTGGTCCTGCTCGAGCAGCTCGTAGAGACGCTCGCGCAACCCGGGATCGCTGATCGTGGGCCTCCCGGGAGCCGTCGCCACGATCAGCCTCTCCGTCAGGCGCCAGCCGATGCCTGAGTCATGGCCTGCTCGATCGCCGACAGCGCCGCGTCGGCCTTGGCGCCGTCGGGGCCGCCGGCCTGCGCCATGTCGGGCCGGCCGCCGCCGCCCTTGCCGCCGAGCACCTCCGAGCCCTTTCGCACCAGCTCGACCGCGTTGAAGCGCGAGGTGAGATCGGCGGTAACGCCGACCACGATGCCGGCCTTGCCGTCCTCGGTGACGCCGACGATCGCGACCACGCCGGAGCCGATCTGCTTCTTGCCGTCGTCGACCAGGCTCTTCAGGTCCTTGGTCTCGACACCCTCGACCGCGCGCGCGAGCAGCTTGACGTTGCCGACCTCGCGCACGCCGGAGGCCGCACCGTTCGACGACGCTCCGCCACCGCCCATCGCGAGCTTCTTCCTGGCATCCGACAGGTCACGCTCGAGCTTCTTGCGCTCCTCCATCAGGGCGGCGATGCGCGCCGGCACATCCTCGATCGAGGTGCGCAGCTCGGCCGCCGCGGTCTTCGCCAGCATCATGGTGTCATTGGCGTGCTTGCGCGCGTGATGTCCGGTCAGCGCCTCGATGCGGCGAACGCCGGAGGCGACCGCGCTCTCGCTGGTCACCGAAATCAGGCCGATGTCGCCGGTGCGGCGGACATGGGTGCCGCCGCAGAGCTCGACCGACCAGCCGAGCGCGTTCTGGCCGTGCTCGCGGGCGCTCTTGCCCATCGAGACGACGCGAACCTCGTCGCCATATTTCTCGCCGAACAGCGCGCGCGCACCGGCCTCGCGGGCGTCGTCGACCCCCATGATGCGGGTCGTGACGTCGTCATTCTCGAGCACGACATCGTTGGCGATGTCCTCGACCCGGGCGAGCTCTTCCGGGGTGATCGGCTTCGGATGCACGAAATCGAAACGCAGGCGATCGGGCGCGACCAGCGAGCCGCGCTGCGCGATATGGTCGCCGAGCACCTGGCGCAGCGCCTCGTGCAGCAGATGCGTCGCCGAGTGGTTGGCGCGGATCGCCGACCGGCGCGCGTGGTCGACCTCGAGCTGCAGCGCGGTGCCGACGCTCAAGGTGCCCTGCTCCACCGTGCCGACATGCACGAACAGGTCGCCGGCCTTCTTCTGCATGTCGGTGACGCGGAACTTGACGCCCTCGCCGGTGAGGATGCCGACGTCGCCGACCTGGCCACCCGACTCCGCATAGAACGGCGTCTGGTTCAGCACGATCGCGCCGCTCTCGCCGGCCTTGAGGCCGCCGACCTCGGCACCGTCCTTGACCAGCGCCGTCACCACGCCTTCGGCGCTCTCGGTCTCGTAGCCCAAAAACTCCGTCGCGCCGAGCTTCTCGCGCAGCGGGAACCAGATGGTCTCGGTGGCCGCTTCGCCGGAGCCCGCCCAGGAGGCACGCGCCTTCTCGCGCTGGCGGTTCATCGCGTCGGTGAACGCGGCCTGGTCGACGCTGATGCCGCGCGACTTCAACGCGTCCTGGGTCAGGTCCAGCGGGAAGCCATAGGTGTCGTACAGCGTGAAGGCGGTGTCGCCGTCGAACATGTCGCCCTTCTTGAGGCCGGCGCTCTTCTCGTCGAGGATCGACAGGCCCCGCACCAGCGTCTTGCGGAAGCGGGTCTCCTCCAGCTGCAGCGTCTCCTCGATCAACTTCTCCGCGCGCACCAGGTCCGGATAGGCCTGCCCCATCTCGCGGACCAGCGCCCAGACCAGGCGATGCATCAGCGGCTCGCTCGCGCCCAGCAGCTGGGCGTGGCGCATCGCGCGGCGCATGATCCGGCGCAACACATAGCCGCGGCCCTCGTTCGACGGCAGCACGCCGTCGGCGATCAGGAACGCCGAGGAGCGCAGGTGATCGGCGATCACCCGGTACGATGCCACGTTCTGCGCGTTCGGCCCATGGCCGAGCGCCGATGAAGCCGCATCGATCAGATGGCGGAACAGATCGGTCTCGAACACGCTCTCGACACCCTGCAGGATGCAGGCCATGCGCTCGAGGCCCATGCCGGTGTCGATCGAGGGACGCGGCAGCGCCACGCGCTCCTCCTTCGTCACCTGCTCGTACTGCATGAACACCAGATTCCAGAACTCGAGGAAGCGATCGCCGTCCTCCTCCGGGCTGCCGGGAGGTCCGCCCCAGATGTGCTCGCCGCGGTCGATGAAGATCTCGGAGCACGGACCGCACGGGCCGGTGTCGCCCATCGCCCAGAAATTGTCCGAGGTCGGGATGCGGATGATGCGGTCGTCCGAGAAGCCGGCGATCTTCTTCCAGTAGCCGGCCGCCTCGTCGTCGGTGTGGTAGACGGTGACGAGCAGCTTGTCCTTCTTCAGCCCGAAATCCTTGGTGATCAGGTTCCAGGCGAGCTCGATCGCGCGCTCCTTGAAGTAGTCGCCGAACGAGAAATTGCCGAGCATCTCGAAGAAGGTGAGATGGCGCGCGGTGTAGCCGACATTGTCGAGGTCGTTATGCTTGCCGCCGGCGCGGACGCATTTCTGCGACGTCGTGGCGCGCTGATAGCTGCGCTTCTCGACGCCGGTGAAGACGTTCTTAAACTGCACCATGCCGGCATTGGTGAACATCAGGGTCGGGTCGTTGCGCGGCACCAGCGGCGACGAGGCCACGATCTCGTGGCCGTTCTCCTTGAAGAAGTTCAGAAATGTCGACCTGATGTCGTTGACGCTGCTCATGTTCATCCAATCGGAAAAAGGGGCCGGCCAGCCGCAAAAAGGCGTCATTTTCCGGCCGAACGCTTTTAGACATTGCCAGCTGCGGTGTCCAGAAACTGTGCAGGCGGATCATGGGCTTGCCGCGGCAGCACAAAGCCCATTGGATAGTTGTTGCAGCTGCGTTGACAGTCTTGGCGGCGCCGTGTTTTCTACCTACCTGTTACCCCGTCACGTCGGGAGAGACCGGCCTTGCCGCCGGCGCCGAAGGAGCAACCGCCCCGGAAACTCTCAGGCAAAAGGACCGCGTGACGTCTGACATCTGGAAAGAGGCGCTGGGGTTCTCCCCGATTGCGTCCGCCGACGGGATAATACTCTCAGGCACAGCGACAGATGGGGCTTTCTGCAGGTTTCTCAAGGGGAAATGGGTCCCCGGCGGGAACTGCGAGGGCCCTGTGATGCTTGCGCACGAAACTTCCCCGCTGAAACGGACCCCGCTGCACGCGCTGCATCTGGCGCGCGGCGCCAAGATGGTGCCGTTCGCCGGCTACGACATGCCGGTGCAATACACGGCCGGCGTGCTCAAGGAGCACCTGCACACCCGCAAGGAAGCCGGCCTGTTCGACGTGTCCCACATGGGACAGCTCGTGCTGAGGGCCAAGTCCGGCAAGGTCGGCGACGCCGCGCTCGCGCTGGAAAAACTGGTGCCGCAGGACATCGTCGGCATCGCGCCGGGACGGCAGCGCTACGCGCAATTCACCAACAATGACGGCGGCCTGCTCGACGATTTGATGGTGGCGAATTTCGGCGACCGCCTCTTCCTGGTGGTCAACGCCGCATGCAAGGAAGAGGACGAGGCGCATCTGCGCGCGCATCTCTCCGACACCTGCGAGATCGTGTCGCTGGCCGACCGCGCGCTGATCGCGCTGCAGGGGCCGAAAGCCGAACCGGCGCTCGCGAAACTTTGCCCGGATGTCGGTTCGATGAAATTCATGGACGCCGGCCCCCGCCTTGTCGCCGGCATCGACTGCTTCGTCTCGCGCTCAGGCTACACCGGCGAGGACGGTTTTGAGATTTCAGTGCCCGCCGACAAGGCGGAAGCCCTGGCCACCGCGCTGCTGGACAATCCCGACGTGCTGCCGATCGGGCTCGGCGCGCGCGACAGCCTGCGGCTCGAGGCCGGGCTTTGCCTCTACGGCCACGACATCGACACCACGACGACCCCGGTCGAAGGCGCGCTGGAATGGTCGGTACAGAAGGTTCGCCGCAGCGGCGGCGCCCGCGCCGGCGGTTTTCCGGGCGCCGACAAGATTCTCGCACAATTTGCGCAAGGCGCTGCCCGCCGCCGCGTCGGGTTGAAGCCCGACGGTCGCGCGCCGGTGCGGGAAGGCGCCATGCTGTTCGCCGATCCGGCCTCGACCGAGCCGATCGGCAAGGTGACCTCGGGCGGCTTCGGCCCGAGCCTCAATGCGCCGGTTGCGATGGGCTATCTGCCGACATCGCTCTCCGCGCTCGACACCACCGTTTTCGCCGAAGTGCGCGGCCAGCGGCTGCCGCTCAAGGTCACCGCCACGCCCTTCGTCCCCAACACCTACAAACGCTAAACGCTGAAGGATCGATCCCCATGACGACGCTGTACACGTCCGACCACGAATGGCTCCGCATCGAGGGCGACGTCGCCACGATCGGGATCACCGATTACGCGCAGTCGCAGCTCGGCGACGTCGTGTTCGTCGAACTGCCCAAGGTCGGCCGCAGCCTGAAGAAGGCCGAGGCCGCCGCGGTGGTCGAATCCGTCAAGGCCGCCTCCGACGTCTACGCGCCGATCACCGGCGAAGTGATCGAGGTCAACGAGGCGCTGACGGCCGATCCCGCGCTGGTCAATTCGGATGCCGGCGGCAAGGCCTGGTTCTTCAAGCTGAAGATTGCCGACAAGGGCGAACTCGGCGGCCTGATGGACGAGGCCGCCTACGCCGCGCACACCGCCTGAGGATCATCCCAAGGATTTCGCCATGAACGCGCCCTTCAAGCCGATCAACGAACCCGCCACCGATTTCGTCCGCCGCCACATCGGACCCTCACCGCGCGACGTCAACGCGATGCTGGAAACGGTCGGCGCCGCGAGCCTGCAGGCGCTGATGAACGAGACGCTGCCGGCGTCGATCCTCCAGAAGGCGCCGCTCGAGCTCGGCCGCGCGCTGAGCGAGACCGAGGCGCTCGCGCATATGGGCGAGCTCGCCGCGCAGAACCAGGTGTTCACCTCGCTGATCGGCCAGGGCTATTCCGGCACCATCCTGCCCGCGGTGATCCAGCGCAACATCCTGGAGAACCCGGCCTGGTACACCGCCTATACGCCGTATCAGCCGGAGATCAGCCAGGGCCGGCTCGAAGCCCTGTTCAACTTCCAGACCATGATCTGCGATCTCACCGGGCTCGACGTCGCCAACGCCTCGCTGCTCGACGAGGCGACCGCGGCCGCAGAGGCAATGGCGCTCGCCGAGCGCCATTCGCAGGTAAAGGCGAAGGTGTTCTTCGTCGACAAGGAGGTGCATCCGCAGACGCTCGCGGTGATGCGCACGCGCGCCGCGCCGCTCGGCTGGGCGCTGGTCGTCGGCGATCCCCTGACCGAGCTCGACAAGGCCGATGTGCTCGGCGCGCTGCTGCAATATCCCGGCACCACGGGCGCGGTGCGCGACCTCCGGCCGGCGATCGCATCACTGCGCGCCAAGGGTGCGCTTGCGATCGTCGCTGCGGACCTGCTGTCGCTGGCCCTGCTGACCTCGCCCGGCGAGCTCGGCGCCGACATCGCGATCGGCTCGGCGCAGCGGTTCGGCGTGCCGATGGGCTATGGTGGACCGCACGCCGCCTACATGGCGGTGCGCGACACGCTGAAGCGCTCGCTGCCCGGCCGCATCGTCGGCCTCTCGGTGGATTCGCGCGGCGCACCGGCCTATCGCCTCGCGCTGCAGACCCGCGAGCAGCATATCCGTCGTGAAAAGGCGACCTCCAACATCTGCACCGCGCAGGTGCTGCTCGCCGTGATCGCTTCGATGTATGCTGTCTATCACGGCCCCGAAGGCCTGACCCATATCGCGCGCGGCGTGCATCGCCGCGCCACCGTGCTCGCTGCCGGCCTGCGCAAGCTCGGCTTTGCGCCGACCAGCGAAGCGTTCTTCGACACCGTGACGGTCGAGGCCGGCGCCAAGCAGATCGAGATCGTCACCCGCGCGCAGGCGGAGCGGATCAATCTGCGCATCGGGGCGACCACGCTCGGCATCGCGCTCGACGAGACCACCACGCCGGAGACCGTCGAGGCGGTGTGGCGCGTGTTCGGCGGCAAGCTCAGCTTTGCCGAGATCGAGGCGGCGGCGCGCGAGGCGCTGCCGAAGGAGCTGCGGCGCACCAGCGCCTTCCTCACCCACCCGGTTTTCAACACCCACCGCTCGGAGACCGAGCTGCTGCGCTACATGCGCAAGCTCTCGGATCGCGACCTCGCGCTCGACCGCGCGATGATCCCGCTCGGCTCCTGCACGATGAAGCTCAACGCCACCACCGAGATGATCCCGCTGACCTGGCCGGCGTTCGGCAATCTGCATCCGTTCGCGCCGGCGGATCAGGCCAAGGGTTATCACGCGCTGTTCAAGCGGCTCGAGCAGTGGCTGTGCGACATCACCGGCTATGACGCGGTCTCGCTGCAGCCGAACTCCGGCGCGCAGGGCGAATATGCCGGGCTGCTTGCGATCCGCGGCTACCATCTCGCCCGCGGCGAGCCGCACCGCAAGGTCTGCCTGATCCCCTCCTCCGCGCACGGCACCAACCCGGCCTCGGCCGCGATGGTCGGCATGGACGTCGTGGTTGTCGCCTGCGATGCGCGCGGCGACGTCGACGTCAACGATCTCCGCGCCAAGGCGGAGAAGCATTCGGCCAACCTCGCCGCCGTGATGATCACCTATCCGTCGACCCACGGCGTGTTCGAGGAGCATATCCGCGAGATCTGCGACATCGTGCACGCCCATGGCGGCCAGGTCTATCTCGACGGCGCCAACATGAATGCGCAGGTCGGGCTGTCGCGGCCCGGCGATTACGGCGCCGATGTCAGCCATCTCAACCTGCACAAGACGTTCTGCATCCCGCACGGCGGCGGCGGCCCCGGCATGGGACCGATCGGCGTGAAGGCGCATCTTGCGCCTTATCTACCCGGCCATCCCGCAACCGACGGCGCGACGGCACACGCCATCGGCCCGGTCTCGGCGGCGCCGTTCGGCTCGGCGTCGATCCTGACCATCTCCTACATCTACATCCTGATGATGGGCGGCGAAGGCCTGACGCGCGCCACCGAGATCGCGATCCTCAATGCGAACTACATCGCCGCACGGCTGCAGCCGCACTTCCCGGTGCTGTATCGCAACGAGCGCGGCCGCGTCGCGCATGAATGCATCGTCGACCCGCGGGCGCTGAAGACGACCAGCGGCGTCACCGTGGACGACATCGCCAAGCGGCTGATCGACTACGGCTTCCATGCGCCGACCATGAGCTTCCCGGTGGCAGGCACGCTGATGATCGAGCCGACGGAATCCGAATCGAAGTTCGAGATCGACCGCTTCTGCGACGCGATGATCGCGATCCGCGGCGAGATCACGGAGATCGAGAACGGCCGCTGGAAGGTCGAGGCCTCGCCGCTGCGCCACGCCCCGCACACCGTGCACGACATCGCCGACGACGCCTGGAACCGGGCCTATACCCGCGCCGAGGGCTGCTTCCCGGCCGGCGTGTCGCGCTCCGACAAATACTGGAGCCCGGTCGGCCGCGTCGACAATGTCTATGGCGATCGCAATCTGGTGTGCTCGTGCCCGCCGATCGAGGATTATGCGCAGGCGGCGGAATAGCGCGGGCGACGATCAAGGTTAGTGTAGGATGGGTGGAGCCAACGGGTCCGCGCAAAGCGCGGCCCGATGATAAACTCCGCGAAGCCCATCACTGCACATCACGTCATAAGAGACTGCAATCGACAGCCACTGATCGCGCGACAAACAGAGGCTGCCTGCGGCAGGAGGAAACATGCGCGAGGAATTCTGGTTCCACTTCCCGTTTCGCGTCCGCTATTCCGAGGTCGACGCACAGGCCGTGGTGTTCAACGCGCACTACCTGACCTATTTCGACACCGCGATCACAGAGTATTTCCGCGCGCTCGGCTACGACTATCTCGGCGAGGTGGCGCGGACCGGCATCGACTTTCACACCGTGAAGTCGGTCGTCGAATACAAGGCGCCGATCCGGTTCGATGAGGACATCGAGGTCTGCGTCCGCGTCGCCAGGATCGGCCGCTCCTCGATCGTGCTTGCGCTCGCGATCTTCGCCAAGGGCTCCGAGGACCTGCGCGCCACCGGCGAGATCATCTGGGTCGCGACCGACCAGAAGACGCATCAATCGGTCGCGGTCACGGAAGACTTGCGCGCGCTGGTCGCGAGCCGGGAAAAGGCGCTGGCGCGCGGGTAAGCGCCAGATATCGGTTTCAACGCCGCGCAAAACCAAACAGGCGCCGAAGACGTCGGCAACTCAACGTCCTCAGCGCCCGCTTGCAGCGAAATGATTTGATCGCTTGAGCATGATCTTTCCGGAAAATTGCTTCGCTCTTTTCCGGATCATGCCTCAGGCTTACTCGTCGGCGGGCTCTTCGCCCTCGGCGTCGCGCTCGGGCGTACCGGCGAGGATCTGCTCGGAGATCAGGCCGGAATTCTGCCGGATCGCGGCTTCGATCTTGGCGGTGATGTCGGGATTCGCCTTCAGGAACGCCTTCGAATTCTCGCGACCCTGGCCGAGCCGCTGGCTGTCATAGGAGAACCAGGCGCCGGACTTCTCGACGATGCCGGCCTTGACGCCGAGATCGAGGATCTCGCCCATCTTGGAGACGCCCTCGCCGTACATGATGTCGAACTCGACCTGCTTGAAGGGCGGCGCCAGCTTGTTCTTCACCACCTTGACGCGGGTGGTGTTGCCGACCACCTCGTCGCGCTCCTTGATCGCGCCGATGCGGCGGATGTCGAGGCGGACCGAGGCATAGAACTTCAGCGCATTGCCGCCGGTGGTGGTCTCCGGCGAGCCGTACATCACGCCGATCTTCATGCGGATCTGGTTGATGAAGATCACCATGGTGTGGGACTTGTTGATCGAGGCGGTGAGCTTGCGCAGCGCCTGGCTCATCAGGCGCGCCTGCAGGCCCGGCAGCGCATCGCCCATCTCGCCCTCGAGTTCGGCCTTCGGCACCAGCGCCGCGACCGAATCGACCACCAGCACGTCGACCGCACCGGAGCGCACCAGCGTGTCGCAAATCTCCAGCGCCTGCTCGCCGGTGTCGGGCTGCGAGATCAGGAGCTCGTCGATGTTGACGCCGAGCTTGCGCGCATAAACCGGGTCGAGCGCATGTTCGGCGTCGATGAAGGCGCAGATGCCGCCCTTCTTCTGGCCTTCCGCCACGGTGTGCAGCGCCAACGTGGTCTTGCCCGACGATTCCGGCCCGTAGATCTCGACGACACGCCCCTTCGGCAGACCGCCGACGCCGAGCGCAATGTCGAGCCCCAGCGACCCCGAGGACACCGTCTCGACATCCATCGAACGGTCGTTCTTGCCGAGCTTCATCACCGAGCCCTTGCCGAACTGGCGCTCGATCTGGGAGAGCGCGGCTGAGAGGGCCTTGGACTTGTCCATGGAGGATCCTTCGACGATACGCAGTGCAGTAGCGGACATTTGGGATGTGCTCCTTATGGCGGGGATTCGCTAGCGGGAAAAACGGGAGATGAGGCTCGGGCGGAACGCGTTGTTGATGGGAGTCTCGTACCACGTTTGTTCTACGTTCGCAATATGTTCTTTCTGATGGGTAGGTGCTGTCCGTATTTGACCCCGAGTGTCCTAATTCGAATCTGAGAGTGTCCTAAATCGCTTAGCTGGATGTTCTTGGCGTTCTCAGTAGGACTACCGAGCCCTATGCACGCCTCTGGGCATAACGGTTTTCTATAGGGCGGCAAACTCGTTCCCTACGTGGTTCTCCTTAAGGGGAGACCCGGTGTTCTCCGTGGGTGAACGCAGTTCCTCGGGAACGAATCTGCCGCCGTGCTATTAGGCACACATCACCGCCCATCCGTGGCCGTCACCGGTGACTGAGAGACCATTGCGCTCCCGCCCGCGAAACGTGGGGAGCGCGCCTTGTGCGAGAGATGTGTCGAACTGGATGGGATCAGCAACCACTACCGGACGCTTGCCAGAAACATCACCGATCAGCAGACGCTGGACGCCATCAAGAAGCTCATTGAGCATCACGAAAATCGGAAGGGTCAACTGCACCCCGAGCCGCCGGGGAGCCCGGTTTGACGAAGCGCAGCCAGGAAAAACAGCAATGGGAGATGAGCGCGTTCCCGTGCCCGTATTGCTCGCGAAGCATGAAGCTCATGGGTAAAGAGCGTGCTGATCCGGGATCGCGCGGCTATCTGTTGACCTTTCAATGTGATTGCGGACAAATCTTCGCGGCTAGGAGCGATCAGTAAGGCCGCCTCAGTTGGCGGCCTCTTCATTTCATGAATTCTGGTTCGTCTTTGGCCGCTGCGTCTTGAGGACGCCTGTCTTCCTTCTTGTCGTCGTCCTTCACCTTGAAGCTGCGGTTCGGCTACCACTCCCTAAGGCCCCAAGTTCCGCCCCCAACGCGCACCACATCGCCGACTCAGCCATACGCCCCGTCAAACGGACCCAATGGTATTGGCGGGCTCTTTCGAATTCATATGAAGGCCGCCCGTTTTGAACATGGCAGCAAACTCCGGATTCTGAAGTGGGGTTCGCTTGGACGTCAGAAGGGCTTTTGCCGCATCCACGATAGAACAAAGCAACTCTGAACTGAGAAGAAACGGCCCCTGCGAAGGGGCCGCTTAGTGGAAATGAGAGGGCCGCGTCACGCGAACGGCCCGCCGGGTAAATCTGAAAATCATCCGAATTGAAAACCTGCCCCGGCTCCAAAATCCTAGTTCTCCTCGCGCTCGCAACAATTCCGGGAGGATACGGAGTGGCCTAAAGCATGATCCGGAAAAGTGCGAAGCGATTTTCCGGAGGTGACCCCAGCGCGCTGAAGCGCCGAGGCGGCGCGGTCCGGATTGATCGCTGTGATAGCCAATTTGGGACATGTCCTGTCGCACAGATTGTATAGGCTTCCGGCTACAGGATTTTGCACACCTTCCTGGGGCTAGGGCCGGCGCCGTCCGCAAGCATTTCAAGCGGGCGGCGTTGCGCTGTCAGGCATCAGTCCGAACGAAACCCGCGGATCCGAACGCGCCGACGGGAGCCATTGTCGAAGCATTTGGGCTGCGGCGCAGTGCGATCCGTAGTTCTCCGGGGCAGAACAAAGTTCCGCGAGCAGGGCTCGGCGTTCGTCTCGACTGCATCAGATAATCAATGAGTTACAGAAGGATTTGGCGGAGCCGATGGCACAATCTGCATACTACCTTGGTACCCCTCCTGACGCCCAAAAAAACTACGTAGCGTTCACGAGAAGACTCGGGTTCCGGCAGTGTTCGTAACACTCCCTTCTCCGGCCGACGCACCGATTGCGCATCCCGAGGCAAGGCGACGCCGCCGGCGAACGGATCCACTTCGGGATTCACAACGACGTCCGAACGGGCGCGACGATTCACTCTATCGTTTGACGGGTGTCAATTATTGCTACAACTTCTGATTTAGATATCGACGACCGCCATTCATTCGCGGAACCGTTCCAGATGATCCACAAGGGCGTCGAATTCACCGTCACTCAGCACATGCCCGGCGTCTGGAAATGGCGTTTCCAGATCGGCGATCGGGTCTTCACGGGCAAGACCGAAGCAAAACTCGACCTGCTGGCGATCCGCCGCGTACAGCTGCGGATCGACCGCGAGCTGAACAATCTCGGGCTCGGACGCAGCCACGGACACCGCGATCAGGATTGAGGCGGTCCGTCCGGCAAGCCTCAGTCCGCGCTTGCCAGCCGCCGCATCGTGAACTCGATGTCGCCGCCGGGCAATTCGCGCCAGCTTTCGACGGCGCTCATATAGGCCGCCTTCGGGTAGCGTTTGAGATAGTCGCGGGCCCGCAGCCGGGCCTGATCGCGCGGCAGGCTGAAAGTCTCGCGCAGATAGCCGTCATCCGGCTTGCGCCGTGCGGCCCGGCTGGCGAGATCGCGCGGACGAAACACCATTGCCGCAACTCCAGACCTACTGACGCCCTCAATATAGGGGCGGCGCCTTGAGAATCCGAGTCTGCGGGAAACCGGTGAAGCTCGCCCCGGTGGGGCTTACTGGCTGCGCTGCGCCGGGCTTCCGGGCTGGGCGGAGCTTCCGGTCCTGGTCTTCGGCTTGGCCGGGTGGGCCGCCGCCTTCGGCGCATCGCTGCGCACCGCGCCCCAGGGATCGGCCGCCCCCTTGGCATCCGGAATCTTGCTCAGCGAGTCCTTGTAGGCCCGGTCGGTGACCGCGTCCTGATCCTTCTCTTCCTGGGTCTTGGTCTTGACCTCAGGCATCAGATTGACGTTCGGCATCTGCGCATAGGCCGGCGCCAACAGCAGCACCGCAACCGCAACTGCGCCCAAAACTCTCATAAGAAACGCTCCCTGCATTTTCGCCAGCGGTATATCACCGCAAGAAAGCCGACGCCAAGCCTGGCCATGACAAGCGTGGCCATGACAAGCGTATCTGCCCTGCCCTAGAGATTGTCTGACTTGCAGGATTTCGGCGACTGCATCCAGTCGTCCCAGATCGGACCGCATCGCGTGCAGCTGCCGAGCGCAAGCCCGATCGCGATCACGCCGCCCAGCAATACCAACCCGCGGAACATGGACGCCCCACCACTGACGAGGGGCGATTGGGCGCCAGAACTGGGGCATTTTCAAGCCGGGCATGGCGCTTGCAGCGCAGCGCGCGAGCCAGCGCCCGCGCGATGGTTTGACCGGACCGCCCCCCAAACTACACTGCGCAACAAAGCAGAAAAGGAATCGAAATGACTTTGGCGATGAGCTGGGACGAATGGACGCGGCATGACGGGACGGCGCTTGCCGAGCGCGTCCGGAATGGCGAGCTGACGCCGCGGGAGCTCGCATCGCAGGCTGCCGCCGCCGCAGCCAAGGTCGATCCGGCGCTCTCCGGCGTGGTCGAGCTGTTCGACGACGTGATCGCCGATCCCGCGCGCGACGGCGCCGATCTCAACGGGCCGTTCGCCGGCCTGCCCTTCCTGATGAAGGATCTCGGCCCGACGCTGAAGGGCCGCCTGCAGGAGATGGGCTCGCTGATGATGCGCGGCAACCGCGCCGCGGCCGACACCTTCCTGACGACGAAGTTGCGCAAGGCCGGTCTCAATCTGATCGGCCGCACCACCACGCCGGAGTTCGGGGTTTGCAGCTCGGCCGAGAACCCCGCGGTCTATGTCACACGCAATCCCTGGAACACCGACTATACCACCTGCGGCTCGTCGGCCGGCAGCGCGGCGATGGTTGCCGCCGGCACTGTGCCGATCGCGCATGCGACCGACGGCGGCGGCTCGATCCGGATTCCCGCCGGCGTCAACGGCAATATCGGGCTGAAAGTGTCGCGCGGCGTGTTCTCGCTCGCGCCGCATCTGTCCGATCTCACCGGCCTCGTCTCGATCCAGGGCTGCCAGTCGCGTTCGGTGCGCGACACCGCCGCCTTCGTCGATGCCTGCCGTGGCCCCGCACCCGGCGAGTTCATGCCGTTCTGGACGCCGGCCGAGCCCTATACGGCGATGATCGCGCGCGACCCCGGCCGGCTCAGAATCGCGCTGTCGCACACGTGGGGCGACTATCGCGCGACGCCGCACATCGCAGCCGAGCTCGAACGGGTCGGCCGCTTCCTCGAAAGCCTCGGCCATCAGGTCGACTACGCGCTGCCGGCGATCGACTACCGGGAAGCCTTCGCGGCGCAGACCACCTGCTACATCAGCAATTTCGCCGTCGTGATCGGCAACATGCTCGCGGCACGCGGACTGACGCGGCCGCCGGCGGACCTGATCGAGCCGATCAACATCCGCATCTGGGAGCATGGCCGCGACTTCAGCTTCGCCGACCGCGCCCGCATGCAGGCCGTGTTCAACACGACGGCGCGCGGCTTCGGCGCCTTCTTCGAGGATTGGGACATCATTCTGACGCCGATCACCGCGCTGCCGACGCCGAAGATCGGCACCAGGGAATATCTCACCATCAGCGACAATCCGTCGGTGCTGGACTGGTTCGGCAACCTCTGGCGCAACTTCGCCTTCACGCCGCTTGCCAATCTCTGCGGCATCCCGGCGATCTCGCTGCCGCTCGCGACCAACGAGCACGGCCTGCCGCTCGGCATCCAGGCGATCGGCAAGCAGGCCGATGACGGCCTCCTGCTGCAGCTCGCCGCCCAGATCGAACGGGCGATCGACGGCAAGTGGAATGACGGCAAGCGGCCGGCCGTGCATGTCACGCGCAACTAGGCGATAGACGACAAACAAGCCATCAGGGAAGGAAGCGGAACGCCATGCAGCAGGCCGGTGAATTCGGGATCGACGACGCCAAACGCGTGCTCGGCGACGTCTTTGCGCCATGGGTGCAGGACCTCAATCTGTCGATCGAGCAGTTCGACATCGCGCCGCCCGCGGGCGGCAATGCGGACTGGCAGCCCGGCGCCATCCTGCGCATGCCGTTTTCCGAACGCTTGTGCCGCAATGGCGGCATCGTCTGCGGCCAGGCACTGATGGCGTTCGCCGACACTGCGATGGTGCTGGCCAATCTTGCCGCCAACAAGGGCTATCGTCCGATGACGACGGTCGACCAGACCACCCACTTCATGCGCGCGGTGACCGCCTCCGACGTGCTGGCCGACGCGCGCGTGGTCCGGCTCGGCCGCACCATGAGCTTCGGCCGCGTCACGCTCTCCTCCGCCACCGACAACAAGCCGGTGGCGATGGTGTCGAGCGCGTTCGCGATGCTGCCGGGATAACTACTTGCCGAGCACCGCCTCGGCGGCGTTGACGATGCTGATGGTCGGGTTCTTTCCGCAATAGGTGCCGAACTTCTTGGCGTTCTCGACGAACACGTCGGTGTCGATGATCGCCTCGTCGGAATCGCCCTTGTACCAGCCGTCCATCCAGACCAGCACCATCTTGATGGTGTCGTCGCCGCCTTCGACGAACTGCTTGCAGGTCATGGTCGAGAGATCGAGCACGGTGGCCTTGGCCGGCGCGGACGATAGCGCGAGCGCTGTGGCAAGCATGATCGAGGCAGTGACCTTCATCGCAATCTCCATGGACAATGATCTGAAATCAACGGGTCGCCGGAAGTTCGGCGCGTCCGCTCGCGACCTCGTAAGCGAAGCGTCGCGGCGAACGCAAGCGTGACATCGCGCGCGGTTATCCGCACGTCGTTTCGGTGCACGGATTGAGAATTCGCGTTTCTGATTTGTGATGGCGCCGCGCCAAGACGCGATGAGATCAGGGACAGGCGCGGACGAAGGTCAGGCTCAACCGGATGAGCTGACCGCCGGCGCGGTAGATCCGCCACGACAGCCGTCGTGGCTGCGCACTCGTCGAACCTTCCGCAGCGTCGGCATCGCCGCGCATCAACTGATGCGGGTCTCGCGCCCTGCTCAGCCCGCGTCCTGCCACCTGCGCAGATCCGTCTGGTCATGATAGGCCATGCGGTCCGGCGTGGTGATGAATTCCATCGTCGTGCCCCACGGCATGCGGCAGTAGCAGACCTTGTTTCCAGGACCTTTCTCGGTTGCATAGGGAATTGCGCGCGGCGCGGTGAATGCTGTGCCTCCCGCCTTCTCGAAGCGCTCGACCGATGCGTCGATGTCGTCCGTGTAGAGAGCGAAGTGGGTGATGCCGAAGTCGCTTGCCCGGATCGGATTGGCTTGCTCGGGACCGTGCATCTCGAAGAGCTCGATATCGGGTCCGGCTCCGATCTTGACCATCGCCTGCGCACGCACGACCGTTCCGGGAAAAGCCCCGACGGCCCGCTCGAATTCGGGCCCCTGCCGCGGCGGATCCTGCGGTCCGAAGGACTGGTAGATCACCTGGCCGCCGAAAGCTTCTATCAGGAACGATTTTGCGGCTTCGATGTCGGGCACCGTGATGCCAATATGATTGACGCCGCGAATGACGGGTGCGGTCATGACAGTCTCCTTTGCTGTGTATTCGATCCGTCGCGATCGCTGCGGGGGCAATTCGCCCACCGCATCGCGATCCGCCCGGCCCATGACGGTGCTGGGCGCTGAATTTCAACTGGCCTTGACGAACTCGATCAGGGCGGATGCGACTTCATCCGGCCGCTCGTCCGCGACATAGTGGCTGCACCGCGCGATCGAGCCGCCCCTCACATTGGTGGCGAACTCCTTGAGCATCGGCACCATCTGCGCACCGAAGCGCTGGTCCCCACCCAGGCCGAGCACAGGTATCTCGAGCGGTTGCTTCTTGTACTCGAGCGCGGCTGCATGGTCGGCGGCGAACGCACGATACCATTCCATGCCGCCACGCGTGCGTCCGGGAAGCGCCATCGCCTTGGCGTAGATCTCGATGTCCGCCGGATTGAAGGTGCTGTGATCGTAGAACCGCTCTGCCATGAAGGTCGAAACATAGTCATATTCACGGCCATGAATCAGGCGCTCGGGCAGATCCCGGTTCATATGGAAGCCGAAGTGCCAGAGCTTTGCGGTCGTCGCCTCCCATCCGGTCCAGCCGGGAAGCGGAACGTCGAGGACGGCCAGGTGGGTAACAGCCTTCCGATAGATGGCGGCCTGTGGCAACGCCACCATTCCGCCAATGTCATGGCCGCACACGGCGTAGCGTTCATGTCCAAGGGCAACCATGACCTCGTGCGCGTCGCGCGCCATCGTGGCCTTGTCATAGCCGTCAAGCGGGCAGTCGGAAAAGCCCGCGCCGCGCAGATCCATGGCCACCACGCTGAAATGCTCGGCGAGCAGCGGCATCACATGGTGCCATTCCCACCATGTTTCCGGCCAACCGTGAAGCAGAAGGATCGGCAGGCCCGAGCCCCCCGTGACGGCGTTGATCTTGATGCCATTCACCGGCACCAGCTGCTGGGTAAACCCCTTCAAAGTTGCGATCATGATCGCTTTCCGGTCAGATGTTGACGTTCAAACGGAGCTCGTGGCCCACGCTCAAGGCTGTGATGAGCCAGGTTTTCAGTATTTCCTCTCCGCGTTGTTTTCAGACGACGCGACACTATCGCCGCCACGAACCGTCATATCGGCCATGATCGACCAGTCCTTCTCCCCAAGGCCCGCCGAGACAGCTTTGCTGAGCCCCTCGCGGACAGCTTCAAGCATCGGGAGCGTGCGTCCGATCTCGTTGCTGGCCTCAGTCGCAAGGCGCATGTCCTTGAGAGCGAGCTTGGCTTTGAAACCCGGTTCGAATGATCGTTCCGTGATCTGCGCGCTGTAGCTCTCATAGGCGCGGCCCGAGAACAGGGTGCCCAGGATGAGCTTAAAGAAATCCGCACGGTCGAGGCCGGCACTCTCGGTCAGCACGACACCCTCGGCCATCGCCTCGATAGCCATCGCGATCATCATGTTGCAGGCGAGCTTTGCCGCGTTCGCCTGAGCGGGGTTCTCCCCTAACTTCCAGACCTTTTTGCTGAGGGGGGCAAGCAGCGGCTCGATCGCGGCAATTGCATCGGCCTTCCCGGCCGCCAGGATGTTGAGCTGGCCACTCGCCGCGACGTTCGGTCGACCGAGGACCGGTGCGGACACATAGCCAAGGCCCGCCTCTTCGTGCAGGAGCTGCAGTTCGCGCGCGAAAGCGACGGAGATCGTCGATGTGACGACATGGGTCAGCCCTGGTTGCGCGCTTGCCAGCAAGCCGGCGTCAAGGACCACCTCCCGAATGGCCGAGTCGTCGGACAGCATCGTGAAGACTGCGTCAGCCTCGAATGCATCCGCCGCAAGCTTGACCAGCGTTACCCCGCGGACGCTTTCCTGGGCGACCTTGCTCCGGTTCCAGGCCCGCACGTCATGGCCGGCCTTCACCAGGTTCAGGGCCATTGCTGAGCCCATACTGCCGAGACCGATAAATCCGATCTGCATATTTCTATCTCCTGCCGCCGCGTTCTGCCGCCGCTCTGGGAAATCTCTCTGCTCCCTCCGGACCAGCTTCCCTTGGGTTGCACAGCCAGGGGAATCCACAGAAGGGCAGGACGATGGCGATGGCCGGAACGTAGGTGCTTAGATTTGTTCTTTAACTGACATAACTGTACTCTCGGCGTTCAGTTTTGTGTGGATGGCCGCGATGGAATGGAGCGACGTCAGGATCTTTCTTGCTATTGCGCGATCCGGCACGCTCGGCGGCGCCGCGCGCGCTCTTCAGACAAGCCATCCGACCGTCGGCAGGCGTCTTCGCGCACTTGAGCAGGCGATCGGTCACACGCTCTTCCAGCGCACAGCGGACGGTCTTGTTCTGACCGAAGAGGGCCACGGGATCATCGCGCTGGCCGAGCAAATGGAAGAAGGCGCGCTGGCCATGGAGCGCCGGCTTGCGGGGCGGGAGCAGAATCTCAAAGGCAGCCTGCGCATTTCGTCAGCGGACTGGTTTGGGGCCTATGTTCTTCCTCCTATCCTGGCGGATTTCTCGAAAGCCTACCCCAATGTCGACGTCGAGATCCTGACCGGCACGCGCCGGGTCAGCCTTGCCCAACGAGAGGCCGACATCGCTTTTCGGATCGTTCCGTTCGACACTGCCGATGTCGTTCAGCGGCGGCTCTTCAGGCTCGAATACGGCGTCTACATCGCCGAGGAGGCGGCCGATCCCAAATATGGCGATGGGATCGGTTTCCGGCTTATCACCCATGACACATCCACGGGCCACTTCCCTGACATCGCGTGGCTCATCGAGAGTTTCCCCAACGCCAGACCGGTCCTTCGATCGAACAACCGCAACGTCCAGGGACGCATGTGCAGGCAAGGCGTCGGCATCGCTGTCCTGCCCCGCGTGGTCGGCAATCAGATCCCGGGTATCCGCAGGCTGGAACTGCCAAGGCCGCCGCCAGCGCGAGACATTTGGATGGGATACCACCGGGACCTAAGGCGTCTTGAGCGTCTACGCGCGTTCATCTCTACGGTATCGGACCATCTCATGAACGCGACCGCATGATGCGCGGCCCGAGCGCATAGGAGCCGGAATGTCTGCAAAGGGTCCAAAAAGCCACCCACCGCGCCCTAACCCGGCCACTCCCGCTCCGTACAAATAAGCTGACCTGCTGATGGACGGCTGCACCTTCAGCTAAGGGAGCGACGTGCGAGAGAGGCCGCCAACTGAGGCGGCGTCTCAGAATTCTCCCCTAAAGCGCGATGTGATTAGGTTGAATCGTCATCGCGCTTTAGCTCTTTGACTGAGCGTGATCTTCTCGGAAAACCGCTTCGCACTTTTCCGGATCATGCTTTAGTCAAAGCCAAAGAACCTGCAGAATTCATCAAGCGCCGCGCGGCCTACATTCGCGCGCCCGATCCGGGCGTTACTGCAAGCGAAACGGCGCACCTGCAGGCACTTGCGCCGGTGTGGTCACGAATGCTCCTTCTTCGACCGCAGTCCTCGGAGCACCGATAAGGCGGCTGGCACCAGCAGTTTTTCCGCCGCGACGTCGAGCGGATTGTGCACGAGCGCGGTCACGCTCTGCTTCACGTTCCTGATCTCCTGGCCCAAGACATCGATCGTCAGCTTGATGTCGCGCGCATCCTCATGAAGGGATTCTAGCGCGGTCTTGCGGACCTCGAGCGCCACGTCAATTTCCGGTCCCGGATGGGACCTTAGAGCGATCAGGAGCACGATCGCTGCAATGGTAAAATCCACGAGCGCCAGAACGGTAGCCGCCCAGACGGTTCCAAGCGAATTTTGCAACGCGTTATAACCGGCGACATTTGCCATTCCGAGCCCGAACACCGCGATCAGAGCCGCAAAAGCCAACAAGCCAAGCCGGCGCGCGAGCACGTTGAGCCAAATTTTCCCGACCAGCATGTCCGCTTTGCGCAGGACCTGAAGATCGCGCAGAAGATGATCGATCATGGTTGGGCTCCTCAGCGCCTGCCGAGCAGGCGGCCGATCAAGATGCCGACGACCAGTGCGCCGGCAACGCTCTGGGTCGGGTGGGCCGAAATGCTCTTCTCGGCCTCACCAAACAGTTCGGTGACTTCGTCAGCGAGTTGGCGCAGGTAACCCTGCAGCTCGGCTTCGTCCGGCGCCGAAGCCGCCGTGGCGCTTGCCGGTGGGGGCGATGCTGCAGCCGATTGCTCGACCACTGCGGTGCGATTGTTTTTGGCACTCGCAAGCTCGTCCTGCAGCGATTTCAACTCGCGCGAAATCAGGACATCGGTTGCCATACATCCCTCCTGGACTGGCTGTTGCGAACCAAGCGGTTGTTCAGCTCTTCGAGCCAGAGCCCTTCAGGGCGTCCCATGCGGCTTGGTTGGCTTGATCGAATGCCTTGCGGGATTCCGCCAACGCGGCGCCCAGGACCGACCAGGACTCGCTCCCCGCCTGCTTTAGCTTCTGAAGACGCGCTTCCGCTTCAGCCGCATCGATTTTCATCTGCTTGAGTGCGGCATCGACATCGACGCTGCGGGCCGCGGCCACTTTGGCCGCCGCCTCGCGTAATTTCTCCGCCGCCTCGCTCCAGGCCTTCGCCTGCGCCGCTGCAATATCCCTGAATGTGGCCTGCTGCTGCTCGATCTGCTTGCCGGCGCCTTCGAAATAGGTCTTTACCTGGCCTTCGAACCCGTTCCATTGCTTTTCAAGATCCGTCTTGGCGCACGCCAAAGCGTCTTCGCTGGCTTCCACTTGCGTTTTGAGCAGCGCTCGAAATTCGTCACGACGCTCTTTCAGATCGGCGACGATCTGATCGACCTTTACCTTGGACTCGGTCTTTGCCTGGTCAGCTCTGACCTCGAAGGAAGCCAATGCGGCGTCCATCTCGTCGATCCGCTCTTTGGCCCAATTCAGGTGTACATGCATGCTGCTCTGTTCTGGCATGACCAACTCCTTGACTAGTTGATCAATTATTTCCGAGCTTGGCCCATCTCGTGTTGACCTGCGTCAAGTTGGAGATCCGCCATGTCTCTTGTGGGTCAAAATCGGTCCTGCCATCGATCGAATTGGACGCAAGTACGTCTCCAATCGTCTAGAAGCGGACGCCGGATTGGAAGTTCTCCGGGCTGAACATGACCAGCCTCATTAGCTGAGGAGGTCAACATGACTCTTACGCCAAGCACCATCCCCGCCATCGTGAAGCACTCTCCTTGGAACAAGGGGAAGATCGTCGGCGCAAAGCCGCCGCTCCGTCCGAAGCACGTCTGGTCAATCCGAACCAAACTCCAGGTCGAAGGCCGGATGCGCGATCTGGCAATGTTCAACGTCGCCATCGATAGCAAGCTGCGTGGCTGCGACGTCGTAGCTTTGAAAGTTGAGGACCTTGCGCCGGGTGGATATTCGGCCGACCGCGCGACGGTCCGGCAGAAGAAGACCGGCCGGCCAGTCAAATTCGAACTGACGGAGTCGACCCGGCAGGCAATCGACGACTACCTGCGGATTACGGGCAAGAAGTCAGGAGATTACCTGTTCACTGGCCGGCGGCTGAGTGCACATCTGACGACGCGCCAGTATGCCCGCCTGCTATCCCGCTGGCTCGCCAACATCGGATTGGACCCGCATCTGTTCGGAACGCATTCCCTTCGCCGGACAAAGGCGACCTTGATCTATCGCCGAACCGGCAACCTGCGAGCCGTACAGCTCCTTCTGGGGCATACCAAAATCGAGAGCACCGTTCGATATCTCGGCATCGAGGTCGACGATGCCCTCGCAATAGCAGAACAAGTCGACGTCTGATTTCGGGGGCAGAGCAGACGCGCTCTGCGCTGCCCTCACAGACGGCTTCGGGCCAGCAGCGGACCTCGCAGCTCATTCGGCTCATCTTCCGACAGTCGAGGGCGGAGTGACCTCTCTTTCACTCGTCGGGAGAAGGAAGGTGGCGTCACCCGAACTGCGCGACCGCGGCCGACCACAGACGCCAGATTTCGGGGGACTTCTCATCGACGGCGGTCTGCACCATAACCAGTTTCGAGGGCGGATCAACGAGGATGCGCTGCCCGAGGTACCCCAGGAGCGCGAATTGCCGTCTGCTGCCGGGAAACAGGTAGACCTGATATCCGTACCCGAACACTCCCTCGACCTTTGTACCCGAACACTCCCTCGACCTTT
>NZ_LFIP02000008.1 GCF_001189235.2 Bradyrhizobium embrapense | reverse complement strand
GCTTTTGCGCGGGCGGCCGATCGGCCGCAGCGCTGCCGCCCCGCCTGCCCGAAATAGATCGCGCCAGGCGTAGAGATCCTTGCGCAGCACCTTCAGCTCGTCTGAAAGCGCCCTTATCCGCTCGCCCGCCAGAATGCGGCGAACCGCCTCAAGCTTGAACTCTCGGCTGAAAACACGGGGTGATTTGTTGGGCATAGGTTCTCCGTTAGAGAACTGTCCCTAATTTCCCGTGTCTCACTTTTGGGGTGCACTCCAGTCGCACGCAGGTCGACTGGCCCCGGATTTCGCTTCGCTTCATCCGGGCTACAACGTAGCAATTACCCGCCGGCCCAGACGTCGAGCACGTAGCGGTTCCCTGTGCCCATCTCCTCGATCCAGCGCGCGGCAGCGTCGGCGTCGGCTCCAGTGCGTTCGCGATAGATCGACATCAACGTCGCCTTGACGTCGGGTTCCATCTTGCCGCCATCGCCACAGACATAGACGATCGCGCCCTTCTCGATCAGCTCCCAGACGCGATCCTTCTGCGCGGCGACGAGATGCTGCACGTAGGTCTTCGGCCCGTCGGCGCGCGAGAACGCGATGTAGAGCTCGCTGATGCCATCGGCGGCGAACGCCTTCAGTTCGTCCGCATAGATGAAGTCCTGCTCCGGATGGCGGCAGCCGAAGAACAGCATCGCGGGGCCCAGCGTCGCGCCCTTCGCCTTGCGCGCGGCGCGCTCCTGCAGGAAGCCTCGGAACGGGGCGAGGCCCGTGCCCGGCCCGATCATGATGATCGGGACAGTGTTGTCGTCAGGCAGGCGGAAGCCGGCCTTGGTTTCCTTGATTGTGGCATGGACGGTGTCGCCGGCGCGGCGGCGCGCCAGATAGTTCGAGCAGACGCCTTTATAAATGCCGCGACCCGAGCTTGCAGGTGCTTCCACGACACCAACGGTGACGCTGCAACGCTGCGCCGCGACGGCCGGCGACGACGAGATCGAGTAATAGCGCGGCGCCAGCAGCGACAGCATTTCGAGGTAGAGGTGGAACGGCAGCTCGCAGGCCGGATATTCCTCGAGCAGGTCGAACACCGATTTGCGCTTCGCCAGCACCTCGGCGCGATAGCGCTCGGCCGCGGCCTCGTCGTCGCCGACATAGGCCACCAGCTTCGGCTTGGTCACCGGGCAGCGGGTGTGCTCGGCCATGATCTGGATCTGCTTGCGGGTCGCGACCTGCTGCAGTTCGACGAACTCGGTGAGCAGCCGCCCGACCGACACGGCGTTGCCGACCGGCAATTGCGCACGCCGGCCCTCCGAGACTTGCAAACGGATCTGGTCGGCCGGCAGGAAGCCGAACCGACGCGCGACGGAATCGACCAGGGTCGGATCGTTGCGCGGCACCACGCTGAGATGGTCGCCGACGCGATACTTCAGGCTGGCCGGCAGTTCGACCTCGATATGCCGGGTCAAGCGCTCCGACGGATGGGCACCTTCCTTGTTCTGCAGCTCGTTGTTGGCGAGCACCTTCATCGGCACCGCGCCGCCCTGCGTCACGATGGTGTTGACCGCGCCCTGCGCCACCGGCTCGATCGCATAGAGCGGTTCGTCCTCGGCGGTGCGAGTGAAATTCCAGTCGATGCCGAATTCCTTGGTCGCGACCTTCGCGGCCTCCGGAAACCATTTCTGGAACTGGCCGTCGAGATCGCTGCGCGCATCGCCCTCGCCGCGCGGATAGACGGCGCGGGCGCCATGCTTGGTCAGCTGCTCGTCGATGAAGCGCGGCACCGACTGGTAGGTCGCGGCCCAATCGCTGTTGCCGCAGCCGAACACGGCGTAGCGCACCTTGGCGAAGGCGTCCTTCGGCAGGTCGCTCTCAAGCCATTTGACGAACTGCGTCGCATTGTCGGGCGCCGCGCCATTGTAGGAGGCGCAGATGATCAGGACACCGCCCTCCTCCGGCAGCTTGCCGACATAGTCGTCCAGCGGCCCGAGCCGTACCGCGAAACCATTGATCTCCGACAGATCGGCCATCCGGGTCGCCAATTCCTCGGCCGAGCCGAGGTTGGAGCCGTAGAGCACCAGCATCGGCGTGTTGTGGCCGGGGCGCGTGGTCGGCGCGCGCGGTGCCTTCGGCGCAGCCGCAACCGCGCTCGTGCTGCCGGCGAACGCGCCGCGATCCCTGTCGTCACGCGGCCGCACCTTGATCCTGAAGCCTTCGGGCTTGATCGTCAGCGTCTCTTTCAGGTGCATCTGGTAGCGATGCACGTCGAGCAACTTGAAGCGCTGCAGGATCATGCCGATCGCGAGCGCCGCCTCGTGCATGGCGAAGCCGCGCCCGATGCAGGCGCGCTGGCCGTTGCCGAACGGCTTCCAGGCATTGATCGGCCGCTTGGCCTCCGCCTCGCGGCTGAAATTCTCCGGATCGAACGCGTCGGGGTTCGGGCCCCAGACCGAGGGATCGCGATGCAGCGCCATCACCAGCACGGTGATGAAGGTGTTCTTCTTCAGCTTGTACTTGCCGCCGATCGTCTCGTCGTTGAGCGGAGCGATGCCGTAGGCCGGCGCCGGCGGCCATAGCCGCAGCGCCTCCTTCAGGCACTGGGTGATGTAGGTGAGCTGCGTCACCTGCTGATAGGTCGGCCGCGCATCGAGGTCGGGACCAAGCACACGGTCGACCTCCTCATAGGCCTTCTTCAGCACCTCGGGATGTTTCAGCAACGCATAGATCGTGCACGACAGCAGGCCGGAGGTGGTCTCGTGGCCGGCGATCAGGAAGGTGTTGATCTGGTAGCGGATGTTGACGTCGTCGAGCTGCTCGCCGGTGGAGCGGTCGACGCCGGTCATCATCGCCGCCAGCATGTCCTTCTTGTCGCTGGTCACGTCGGTGTTGCCGCGTCGCTCGGCGATGATCTCGTCGACCATCTTGTTCATGAAGGCGACGTCGTCGGCGAGCGTCTTGCGCCGCTTCTGCATCCAAAGACCCTCGAGCGGCAGGCCGCGGGTCATCATGATGGTCTCGAGCGAGCGCACCAGCGATTCCACGAAGGGATGGTAGTCGCGGCGATAGAACGAGTTGAAGCGATAGTCGAAGCCGCACAGCCCGATGGTGTCGAGGGTGAGCGCCGTCATGTCGTGGACGACCTCGATCTCCTCGTCGGCGTTGAGGCGCTCCCATTTCTTGACCAGCTGCTCGGCGATATCGACCATGCTCGGGTGATACGACTGCATGGCGCGGTTGCCGAACGGCTGCATCAGGATGTTGTGCGCCTTGCTCCAGTTCGGCTCCTTGGTGTCGGCGGTGAACAGCCCGTCGCCACCGACCGCGCGCACCCGGCGCAGCGAGCCGCGCACCGCCTTGTCGAAGCGCTTCTCATCGGAGAGCTCGTCGACCAGATCGTGACCGGAGACGATCACGAGCGGCGCGCCCATCATGTCGAGCCAGAAGATCGGTCCGAGCTCCTTGGAGAGCTTGACCAGATGCTGCACCGGTGCGTTCGAATCCAGCGACAGCATGTTGCCGACCACCGGCTTCGTCGGCGGATGCGGGATCGGACTCAGTCTGTTGCCGGATGCCATTGTCGAAGTGCCCCCTGCCTTGCCTCTCAGCCGTCATTGCGAGCGAAGCGAAGCAATCCATCGTGCCGCAAGCGGATAGAATGGATTGCTTCGTCGCTTCGCTCCTCGCTATGACGGCCAGAAATTACCCAAATCGCTTTCTGCGCCACTCGATCAGCTTGGCGCTGACCTCGTCAGGCTTTTCCTGCTGCGTCCAATGGCCGCTGTCGCGGACAAGGTATTTTTCGAGATCCGGCACCAGTCTCTCCATGCCGTCGGCGGCCGAGGGCGGCAGCACCGCGTCATTCTCGGCCATGATCATCAGCGACGGCACCTTCACGTGATGGTCCAGCCCCGCCGATCGTTCCCAGTTGCGGGTGAAGTTGCGATACCAGTTGATGCCGCCGGTGAAGCCGGTTTTGGTGAAGGTGTCGACGAACACCTTCTTCTCTTCGGCCGACAGGATCGGCGTCCGCGGATCGTGCCTGGCGTCGTAATTCGCGATCATCTGCGGGAACGCCAGATTGAGCCGCGCCGAGGCGCCGGCGCCGGCGATCGGCTGTTCGGGCGGCGCATCGGCGGCGCGCGGCGCCGGCTTGCGCATGAAGGCATCGAAGGTCTGCTCGACCCGGCTGCCGAAAATCCGGTCCGGCTCGCGTGCCGGGTCCTGGAACTGGACGATGTACATCTGGTCGCCGAAGCGCTGGCGGAACAGCGCAATCGGATCAACAGGCGCGCGGTCCAAATGCGGCGTGTTGACGCCGACGACGCCGGCGACCCGCGACGGATGCCTCAGCGGCATCTGCCAGACGACGAAGCCGCCCCAGTCGTGGCCGACGAAGATCGCCTTGTCGATCTTGAGGTGGTCGAGCAGGCCGACGAGGTCGCCGGTCAGGTGCTCCATGTCGTAGGCTTCGACCGGCTCCGGCCGGTCGGTCGCGCCATAGCCGCGCTGGTCCGGTGCGATCACCCGGATGCCGGCCTCGCCCAGCGCCTTGATCTGGTGACGCCAGGAAAACGCCAGTTCGGGCCAGCCGTGGCACAGCACCACGGGCGGTGTGTCGGTCTTGGGGCCTGCTTCGTAGAACCCTATGCGGATGCCGTTCGTCTCGGCAAACTGCAGCGGTGGCATGTCGATCATGGACAGGTCTTTCTATTCGGCCGCGCCCTTGATGTCGGCAGGCGGGGGCGCAAACGCCGCCTCGAGTGCATCGAATTCGAGCGGCAGCATGTCGCACATCACCTGCACATGCGGAATGATGTTGGCACCGACGATGAAGCCGAAATCGAGCTGATCGCGGTAGCTCTGCACGGTGATGTTGAGCGCAATCCCGTGCGTCGAGATCGAGACCGGGAAGATGTGCAGCAGCTCTGCGCCCGCCGCGTACAGCGTCTGCCGCGGCCCCGGCACGTTCGACACAGTGATATTGGTCGCCGGCGGCAGCACGTTCGACAGGTCGGAGCGGCTGTAGAGCAGCGCCATGATCTGTACCAGGATCGGCGCGCCCAACAGGGAGATGTTGGAGACCTGCGGCACCAGGGCACGCAGCGGATGCGACATCTCCTTGGATTTGGTGGACTGCGCGATGATGGTTTCCAGCCGCTTCTTCGGGTCCTCGACGTCGGTCGCGATCGAGCAGACCATGCCGAACACCTGGTTGTTGGATTCGGCGTTGCCTTCCTCGCGCAGCGAGATCGGCACGCCGGCCGTCAGCGACTTGTTCGGCAGCGCACCCTGGCTGATCAGATAGCGCCGCACCACGCCCGAGGCGAGCGCCAGCACGACGTCGTTGAGCTTGCCGCCCGATACCTTGGCCAGCGCCTTGGCGCGCGACAGCGAGATCGAGGTGCCAGCAAAGCTGCGCTCGGACGAGATCGCCTTGTTGAGGATGGTCGGCGGCGAGGACATTGCCTGCAGGCTCTCGCGCGACCGCGGATCGGCGACCTTGGCGACGACGTCGGAAAGGCTCTTGAGCACGGTCGGCATGGAGCCTGCGAACTTCACCGCGCTCTCGATCTGGAACATGGCGTTGTCGAACAGGATCGAGCCGAGGTCGCTCTTGCCGGAGCGCGGCAGCTCCAGGCTCTTTTGCGCGGCGGCGGCCGCCTCGAACGGCTGGGTCCAGAGCTGCTGATAGGCGTCGATCAGATTGGCCGCGATGTCGCGCGGCTCCTGCGCGACCTTCTTCGCGCTCGGCGGCGCGATCTGCCGCGGCACCGGCGTGAGGTCGTAAATCATGCTGGTCAGCGCCGCGCCGGCGCCGCCGTCGATGCAGGCGTGGTGCATCTTGGAGTAAAGCCCGATCTCGTTGTCCTTCATGCCCTCGAAGACATAGAACTCCCAGAGCGGGCGGGCGCGGTTCAACAGCTTGGCGTGCATCCATCCGACGATGCGCTCCAGCGTGGCGCGATCGTGCGGTGCGGGCAGGCTGGCGCGGAAGATGTGGCGGTCGATGTCGAACTGGTCGTCCTCGACCCAGGAGGGGTGGTCGATGTCGAGCGGCGCCTTCTGCAGGCGCGACTTGAGGATCGGCGCGATGTGCAGCCGCGAGGCGATCATCGCCTTGAACTCCTCGAAGAAGTCCCCCTTGTAGCCGTCGGGCAGGCGGAAGATCGCCATGCTGCCGACATGCATCGGCATCTCCGGCGTTTCCAGATACAGAAACGATGCGTCCAGCGAGGACAGCTTCTTGGCGTCGCTCATGATCTCCTCCCGAGAGCCAACTCACGCGGGCGCCTTGGCGGCGCTTCTCGCCGTTAGGATAGTGCCTGTTCTGCCGGCCCATAAGCAATGCCAAAGGGGCCCGAGCGGTCAAAATGCCGGAACTCCCCTTCCGGCTGCGCCAGCCGGTCCGCAATCGCCCACAGCGCCGCGGGATTGACGCCGAGGCCGAGATGGCTGGCGAGATGCACCTCGATGTTCTCGGCGGTCGCCGACGGCCGCACCCGCGAGGTCCGCCAGTTCACGATGCCGTCGGTGCGAGAATAGATCGAGGTTGCCGGCACCGGCATGTCGCCGGCGATCGCCGCGCGAATCTCGGGGATGTCGTCCACCTGCTCGCCGGACAGCAGCTCGTACAGCCGGGTCGCGTTGGTGGCGCGGATGTCGTCGGCGAACGGACTGCCCAGCGTGATGATGGAGCGCACCAGTTCCGGCATCTGCGACGCCAGGTCGCGCGCATAGACGCCGCCGAGGCTCCAGCCGATGATCGAGACCTTGCGCCCGGACGCCTCATGGACCCGCTTCAACAGGTCGCGCAGCGCAGCCCGCCGGCTGGAGATTCCGCCAAGATTGCGGCCCATGTTCCAGGCGTAGGCGTCATAGCCGAGCTCCTTCAGATAGCGACGCATCGGCGCCATCGACAGATCGCTGGCGAGGAAGCCGGGCAGCGCCAGCACCGGATGACCGTCGCCCTTCGGCGCCTGCATCAGCAGCGGCGACAGCAGCAGGCTCGAATTCAGCTCGAGCACGCCGCGCGCTTCCGCCAGCATCAGAAATACGCTGGGTGGGCGCAATCGGCGTTCGGCCGCATCAACGCTCCCTTTCGCGGCCACCACTATTTCTTGTCCTTCTTGCCCATGCCGCCGAGGCCGGCCATCGTCACGAACATGTCCTGGAAGCGCTCGGCGAGCTTGGGATCGAAGGTGAACCAGCTTTGCATCAATGCTTCCGGCGAGACTTTCTCGATGTTCGACAGCATCTGCTGCTGCAGCCTGTCCATGACCGCGTTCTGCATCGGTGCCACGTCCGGCAGGCCGAAGAACTGTCGCGCTTCAAGGGGCGTGCAATCTATCTCGACGTTGACTTTCATTTCCGCCTCCTCAAATGCGCCTTGTTCGCCTTGGCGCGTCGCAGTATCGCCGGGACCGGGTCCGTCGCGCAAGCGAGCCGTATCCGCCCCGATCTATAGTCGGCCTCAATCATCCGTTATGGTCAACCAAACCGTTTGGAGCGACCGGCCCGAACTGGGCTCGCCGGCGATCATTCGGCGACCGGCAAGCGGCACGCCGAAAGTCGCATGTCACGCGCCCGCGCTGGCCGCCTACCCTCATATCGCATTCATTGCGCTGCACCCGCGCGAGGCGATTAACCCTTTGGGAAATCGCGCTTGCGCCGTCGGTAAACTCTGGCAACATGCATCAATAATACCAGCCGGACAAAGCAGCCGGCGGACAAAAACGGGGACGCGGGATCACATGTCGGTACGTTGGAGTTTGTTTGCGGCGACTGCCGTCGCGCTGGTCGCCTTTGCCTTGCCGGCATCGGCTCAGACGCTGAAATATGCCAATCAGGGTGAGCTGAAGTCGCTCGATCCGTACACCCTGAAGGAGACCACGACGATCGCGCACCACGCCCACGTCTACGAAGGCCTCACCGCGCGCGACAAGGACCTCAAGATCATTCCGGCACTGGCGGAAAGCTGGGAGACGCTGACCCCGACCAAATGGCGCTTCCATCTGCGCAAGGGCGTGAAATTCCACAATGGCGACCCCTTCACCGCCGACGACGTGCTGTTCTCCGCCGACCGCGTCCGCGCCAAGGGCTCCAACTTCCTCAGCAACGTCCCGGCCGACGCCAAGTTCACCAAGGTCGACGACTACACCGTCGACGTGACGCTGGACTCGCCCAATCCCATCCTGACCTCGCAATGGGATAGCTGGTACATCATGGACAAGAAGTGGTGCGAGGAGAACAACTCGGTCGCACCGACGCCGGCCTCCGCTACCACGCCGAGCTACGCGGCGCTGCACGAGAACGGCACCGGCCCCTTCACGATCGAGAGCCATCAGCCCGGCGTGAAGACCGTGTTCAAGGCGTTTCCGGATTATTGGCGCAAGGTGGAGCACAATCTCAAGGAGATCATCTTCACCCCGATCGGCTCCGACGCCACCCGCGTCGCCGCGCTGCTCTCGGGCGAGGTCGACGTCATCGAGCCGGTTCCGCTGCAGGACATCCAGCGCGTCAATTCCAGCGGCGTCGCCACCGTGATGACCGCACCCGAGATCCGCACCATCTTCATCGGCATGGATATGGCCCGCGACGAGCTGCTGTATTCCAACGTCAAGGGCAAGAATCCGTTCAAGGACATCAGGGTTCGCGAAGCCTTCTACAAGACGATCGACGTCGACCTGATCAAGACCCGCGTGATGCGCGGCATGTCGACGCCCTCGACCCTGATGATCGCGCCCGAGCTCTATCCGCTGTCGAAAGAGTTCACCCGGCCGAAACTCGATCCGGACGGTGCCAAGAAGCTACTGGCCGACGCCGGCTATCCGAACGGCTTCGAAGTCACGATGGATTGCCCGAACGACCGCTACGTCAACGACGCCGCGATCTGCCAGGCGGTGGTCGGCATGCTGGCCCGCATCGGCGTCAAGGTGAACCTGTTGGCGCAGCCGAAGGCGCAGTATTTCGGCAAGGTGCTGAAGCCCGGCGGCTACCAGACCTCGTTCTTCATGCTGGGCTGGACGCCCGCGACGTCGGACTCGCACAACGTGCTGCACGACATCCTCGGCTGCCGCGACGATCCGAAGGATTCGACGAGGGGCGAAGCCAATCTCGGCGGCTATTGCAACAAGGAGGTCGATGCGCTCACCGACAAGGTGCTGGTCGAAAGCGACACCGCCAAGCGCGACCAGCTGATCAAGCAGGCCTACGAGATCGTCATCAAGGATTACGGCTACATTCCGCTGCATCAGCAACCGCTGGTGTGGGGCGTGTCGAAAAAAGTCAAATTGACCCAGCGCGCGGACAACCAGGTGCTGCTGTACTGGGCGACCAAGCAGGGTGAATAGTGGTTGCAGCGAATTGGGTCCCGGAAGCGCAGGCTTCCGGGACTTCGCGTTTTCCGGTCGCGCAAAGCCGCGCGCCAAATGTCAATAGCAGTGAAAGGTAGAGATGCTCGCGTTCACTCTTCGCCGCTTCCTGCAGGCGATCGGCGTCATGCTTGCCGTCGGCGTCATCGCGTTCGCGATGTTCCGCTTCGCCGGCGACCCGGTCAACCAGATCGTCTCGATCGACACTTCGGCCGCGCAGCGCGCCGAGATCCGGCACTCGCTCGGCCTCGACGATCCCGTGCTGGTGCAGTTCGGCCGCTACTTCATCAATGCGCTGCAGTTCAAGTTCGGCGTGTCCTACCAGTTCCGCCTGCCGGTCTCCTCGCTGCTGGCTGAGCGCATGCCGGCGACGCTGGAGCTTGCGATCGTCGCCACCATCTTTGCGATGGTGGCCGGCATCCTGATGGGGGTCTATTCGGCGCTGCGCCGCGACACCATCCTCGCCAGATTATTCCAGGCGGTATCGCTGATCGGCATTTCGCTGCCGACATTCCTGATCGGCATCCTCCTGATCTATCTGTTTGCCGTGACCTTGGGCTGGCTGCCCTCCTTCGGCCGCGGCGAGGTGGTGAAGCTCGGCTGGTGGTCGACCGGGCTGCTCACCGTCTCCGGATGGAAGGCGATCATCATGCCGGCGATCACGCTCGGGCTGTTCCAGATGACCCTGATCATGCGGCTGGTGCGCGCCGAAATGCTGGAGGTGCTGCGCACCGACTATATCCGCTTCGCCCGCGCCCGCGGGCTGACCACCCGCGCGATCCATTTCGGCCATGCGCTGAAGAACACCCTGGTTCCGGTGATCACGGTGGCCGGCCTGCAGTTTGGCTCGGTTATTGCTTTCTCGATCATCACCGAAACCGTGTTCCAGTGGCCGGGCATGGGGCTTCTGTTCGTGCAGGCCGTGCAAAACGTCGATATCCCGATCATGGCCGCGTATCTGTTGATGGTCTCGCTGATCTTCGTCACCATCAATCTCGTGGTCGACATCCTCTACACCGTGGTCGATCCGCGCCTGCGCTCGACCGTCGGCCGCGCCGCGTGAGGGGCTGACCGATGTCCGACGCCGTCGTCCCCCATCGCAGCGAAGGCCACCAGGCACCTGCCGGCTGGTTCAGGCGCGCGCTCGACAGCGACATCTTCTATTCGTTCCGCCGCTCCAGGCTGACGATGGTCGCCGCCGCGATCACGCTGCTCTTCTTCCTGCTGGCGATCTTTGCGTCCTGGCTTGCGGTGCAGAACCCGTTCGATCCGGCACAGCTGCAACTGATCAACTCGCGGATCGCGCCGCTGTGGACCGCCGACGGCCAGAGCCCGTTCCTGCTCGGCACCGACGAGCAGGGCCGCGACGTGCTCTCCGCGATCCTCTACGGCCTGCGCATTTCGCTTGCGGTCGGCATTGCCGGCGTGGTGTTCGCCGGCGCACTCGGTATCGCGCTTGGGCTGGTCGCCGGCTATTTCGGCGGCGTGGTCGACAGCGTGATCATGCGGATCGCCGACGTCCAGCTCACCTTCCCGGCGATCCTGATCGCCCTGCTGGTCAACGGCGTCGCCAAATCGCTGCTCGGCAACCGGCTCGACGAGATGAGCACGCTCGGCGTGCTCGTGATCGCGATCGGCCTCAGCTTCTGGGTGCAATATGCCCGCACCGTGCGCGGCTCGGTCATGGTCGAGAAGAACAAGGACTATGTCGCGGCGGCGCAGCTGATCGGCCTGCCGGCGCCGAAGATCATGTTCCGCCACGTGCTGCCGAACACCATGGGACCGATCCTGGTGATCGCCACCATCAACCTCGCGCTGGCCATCATCACCGAGGCGACGCTGTCGTTCCTCGGCGCCGGCATGCCCGACACCATGCCGTCGCTCGGCACCCTGATCCGGATCGGCAACAACTATCTGTTCGCCGGCGAATGGTGGATCGTCGCCTTCCCGGGCATTGCGCTCGCCGGCCTGATCCTCTCCATCAACCTGCTCGGCGACTGGCTGCGCGACGCACTCAACCCGAAGCTCCGATGACCCAACCCGTTCTTTCCGTGCGTAACCTCGAGGTGGAATTCGTCACCCGCCGCGCCACCTTGCGCGCCATCAACGGCGTGTCGTTCGAGATCGCCAAGGGCGAGGTGCTCGGCGTGGTCGGCGAGTCCGGCGCCGGCAAGTCGGTCACGGGCCTTGCCGTGATCGGGCTGATCGATCCGCCCGGCCGCATCTGTAGCGGCGAGATCGAGCTGTCGGGCACGCGGATCGACCATCTTCCGCCGGAAGAAATCCGCCGCGTCAGGGGCAAGCGGATCGGCATGATCTTCCAGGATCCGCTGACCAGCCTCAATCCGCTCTACCGGATCGGCGACCAGATCATCGAGACCATTCGCACCCACACCAACTTGAGCGAAAGCGCCGCGCGCCGGCGCGCCATCGACCTGTTGGCCGAGGTCGGCATCCCTGCGCCGGAGAAGCGCATCGACGGCTACCCGCATGAATTCTCCGGCGGCATGCGCCAACGCGTCGTGATCGCGCTTGCGATCTGCGCCGAGCCCGAGTTGATCATCGCCGACGAGCCGACCACCGCGCTCGACGTCTCGGTGCAGGCGCAGATCATCGCGCTGATCAAGCGGCTCGGCCGCGACCACGGCACCGCCGTGATGCTGGTGACCCACGACATGGGGGTGATCGCCGAGACCTGCGACCGCGTCGCAGTGATGTATTCCGGCCGCATCGCCGAGATCGGCCCGGTGCAGGAAGTGGTGCGCAACCCGCTGCATCCCTACGCCAAGGGCCTGATGGGCGCGATCCCGACGCTCGCGGGCGAGGACAAGCGCCTCGTCCAGATCCCGGGCGCGATGCCGCGGCTGTCGGCGATCCCGCCGGGCTGCCCGTTCAATCCGCGCTGTGCGTTCGTCTTCGATCGCTGCCGCGTCGAGCGCCCCGAGCCGATCCGGCAAGGTGACCAATCGGTCGCCTGTCACCTGTTCGAGCCGGCGAAGGAGACCGCGGCATGAACGGGACCTTGATCGAGGTCAGGAACCTGCGCCGCATCTTCGACGTCTCCAAGCCATGGCTCAACCGGGTGATCGAAGGCGGCCATCTCGAATTCCTGAAGGCCGTCGACGGCGTCAGCTTCGACATCAAGCGCGGCGAGACGTTTGCGCTGGTCGGCGAATCCGGCTCCGGCAAGACCACGGTCGCACGCATGGTCGTTGGCCTGCTGCCACCGAGTTCGGGCGAAGTCGTCATCGACGGCATCTCGATGACCGATCCGCGACAAGGCCAGGCGCGCCGCCGGCTGCGCCGGCGCATCCAGATGATTTTCCAGGACCCTTATGCGAGCCTCAATCCACGGTACCGAGTCGCCGCTATCGTGGCCGAGCCGATCCGCGCCTTCGACCTGATCGAGGGCGAGCGCGACATCAAGGCCCGGGTCGGCGAATTGCTGTCGCTGGTCGGTCTGCACCCCGACGACGGCCAAAAATTCCCGCATGAGTTCTCCGGTGGCCAGCGCCAGCGCATCGCGATCGCCCGCGCGCTGGCGTCGGAGGCCGAGTTCATCGTCTGCGACGAGCCGACTTCGGCGCTCGACGTCTCGGTGCAGGCGCAGATCCTCAACCTGATGCGCGATCTGCAGGACAAGTTCGGCCTGACCTATCTCTTCATCAGTCACAATCTGGCAGTCGTCCGCCACATGGCGAGCCGGATCGGCGTGATGTATCTCGGCCGCATCGTCGAGATCGCCGAGGGCCGGAAATTGTTCGAGAACCCGCGGATGCCCTACACCAAGATGCTGCTCGGCGCGGTTCCGGACCTTGCGATGTCCGGCCGCCAGCGCATCCCGGTCAAGGGCGAGATTCCGAACCCGATCGATCCGCCACGGGGCTGCGCGTTCAATCCGCGCTGTCCCCTCGCCTTCGATCTCTGCCGCGAGAAGGCGCCGGAACTGATCGACGGCGTCGCCTGCCACGCCGTCAACAGCCCCGCCGCCGCCGTTCCGGCATGATCACGCGGATGGGAGCGGCCATGTCCACCAAGCGGTTGGCATACCAGCCCGCCTGTGATCAAGTGCGCGCGCGAGGAGACCCGTCGAGAGACCCTTTAGAGACCCAGCCGGAAGCGCAGCATGAGCAACGTCAATCCCGATCCGTTCACCACAAGGCCCGAGATCGAAGGCACCTTCGGTGTCGTCACCTCGACGCACTGGATCGCGACCGCGGTCGGCATGGCGGCATTGGAGAAGGGCGGCAACGCCTTCGATGCCGGCGTTGCGGCGGCGTTCACGCTGCAGGTGGTCGAGCCGCATCTGAATGGCCCAGGCGGCGACGTCCCGCTCATCGTGCACGATGTCAAGCGCGGCAAGACCGAAGTGATCTGCGGCCAGGGACCGGCGCCGGCCAAGGCGACGATCGCGCATTATCGCAGCGAAGGCCTCGAGATGGTGCCCGGCACCGGCTTGCTCGCGGCGTGCGTGCCCGGCACGTTCGAAACCTGGATGCTGCTGCTGCGCGACTACGGCACATTGAGGCTGCGCGACGTGCTGGAGCCCGCGATCGGCTATGCCCGCGACGGCCATCCGCTGGTCGAGCGCGCCTCCGCCACGATCAAGACCGTCGAGCAGCTGTTCCGGAAATACTGGAGCACCTCGGCCGAGGTCTATCTGCCCAATGGCGAGGTGCCGAAGCCCGGCACCATGTTCACCAACAAAAAGCTTGCTGAGACGTACGCTCGCATCCTGACCGAGGCGGAGAGCGCGGGAAGTGACCGCATCGCGCAGATCGAGCGCGCGCGACAGGCCTGGTCGAAGGGCTTCGTCGCCGAGGCGATCGACAGGTTCTGCCGCACCCAGGAGGTCATGGACGTCTCCGGCTCGCCGCATCGCGGCGTGCTGTCGGCCGACGACATGGCGCGCTGGCACCCGACCATCGAGGCGCCGCTGACCTATGACTACGGCCGCTACACCGTGCAGAAGTGCGGCGTCTGGAGCCAGGGTCCGGTGATGCTGCAGCAGCTCGCGCTGCTGAAGGGTTTCGAGCTCGACGGGCTCGATCCCGCAGGCCCCGACTTCATCCATCTGCAGATCGAAGCCGCCAAGCTCGCCTATGCTGATCGCGAGACGTTCTACGGCGATCCGAAGTTCACCGACATCCCGATCGAAACGCTGCTGTCGGATGCCTACAACAACGAACGACGCAAGCTGATCTCGAAGGACAAGGCGTCGCTCGACTTCCGCCCCGGCTCGGTCGCAGGCTTCGGCGGTGTCGTGAAGCTGCGGCACGCGGAAGGACATCGCGAGGCGGTCGGCGCCATGGGCGCGGGCGAACCGACGGTCGGCCGGTTCGGCGAGGTACGCGGCGACACCGTGCATTTCGACATCATCGACAAAGCCGGCAACATGATCTCGGCGACGCCATCCGGCGGCTGGCTGCAATCCTCGCCTGTGATTCCCGAGATCGGCTTCTGCCTCGGCAGCCGCGCCCAGATGTTTTGGCTGGAAGAAAATCACCCGGCCTCGCTGGCGCCGGGCAAGCGGCCGCGCACCACGCTGTCGCCGACCATGGCGCTGCGCGACGGCGAGCCGTACCTCTCCTGGGGCTCGCCGGGCGGCGACCAGCAGGATCAGTGGATCACGCAGTTCTTCCTGCGCCACGTCCACGCCAGGCTCAATTTGCAGGAGGCGATCGACGCGCCGGCCTGGCACTCCGAGCATTTCCCGATCTCGTTCTGGCCGCGCACCTCGCGGCCCGGCGTGCTGGTGCTGGAAAACCGCGTGCCGAAACCGACCGTCGACGAATTGAAGCGCCGCGGCCATGTGGTGGAGATTGGCCCGGATTGGTCGGAAGGCCGCCTCACCGCGGCCTCGAAGGTCGGCCCCCGCCGCCGTGCCGCCGCCAATCCGCGCGGCATGCAAGGTTACGCCGCGGGCCGCTAGAGGTTTCGGATGACCTGGTCGATCATCGCCCGCGACAGCGCCACCGGCCAGCTCGGCATCGCGGTCGCGACGCGGTTCTTCGCGGTCGGCGCGCTGGTGCCGCACATCGCACCGGACATCGGCGCCATCGCGACACAGGCGCTGGTCAATCCCTATTACGGCATCGACGGCCTCGCGCTGCTGCGCGACGGCAACAGCCCGCATGAGACGATCGCGGCGCTGCTCGCGCCCGACAGCGGCCGCGAGAGCCGGCAGGTGCATGTCATGGACAGCAAGGGCCGGATCGCCGCCCACTCCGGCAAGGATTGCATCGACTGGTTCGGCCATATCGCCGGCGACGGCTTCTCGATTGCCGGCAACATGCTGGCCGGCTCCTCCGTGCTCGACGAGACCGCACGCGTCTATGCCGCGAACGAGAAGCTGCCGTTCGCAGTGCGGCTGATCAAGGCGATGTTCGCCGGTGAAGCAGCCGGCGGCGACAAGCGCGGCAAGCAATCGGCGGCGCTGCTGATCCACGGCACCGAGCAATGGCCGTTGCTCGACCTGCGGGTCGACGACCACGCCGATCCCTTGCGCGAGCTCGAACGGCTCGAAGCGGTCAGCCGTGAACACTGGGTTCCATTCCGGACCTTCATGCCGACCCGGGACAACCCGGCCGGAATCAGCGACCGCGCCAGGATCGAGGCCGGCATCGCAGCGGCAGCCAAGAGCCGCGCATGACCGCCGGCCCGCTGATCGAGATCGAGGGCCTGCGCGTCACCTTCCATGGTGACGACGGCCGCATGACGCATGCCGTCGACAGTGTCGATCTGTCCGTCGCGAAGGGCGCCACGCTCGGCCTGGTCGGCGAGTCCGGCTGCGGCAAGAGCGTCACTTCGCTCGCGATCATGGGCTTGTTGCCGAAGCAATCCGCCGCGGTCTCCGGCGCGATCCGCTTCGACGGCTTCGACCTGCTCGACGTGCCGGATGCGACGCTGCGCGACCTGCGCGGCAATCGCCTCGCGATGATCTTCCAGGAGCCGATGACCTCACTCAACCCGAGCTTCACCATCGGCGACCAGATCACCGAGACGATTTTGCGCCACCGCGGCGGCTCCCGGCGCGCGGCGCGCGAGCGCACCATCGAGCTGCTGCGCCGCGTGCATATCCCCTCGCCCGAGAAACGCATCGACGACTATCCGCACAAGCTGTCCGGCGGCATGCGCCAGCGCGTGATGATCGCGATGGCGCTGGCCTGCGATCCGCAGCTCCTGATCGCCGACGAGCCGACCACCGCGCTCGACGTCACGCTGCAGGCGCAAATCCTCGACCTGATGCGCGAGCTGAAGGCCGCGAGCGGGGCTGCGATCATCCTGATCACCCACGATCTCGGCGTCGTCGCGGAGGTCTGCGACGAGGTCGCGGTGATGTATGCCGGCGAGATCGTCGAGCGTGCCCCGGTGGATGAGCTGTTCGCTAACCCGCAACATCCCTACACGGTCGGCCTGCTCGGCTCGATCCCGCGGCTCGACCGCCGCACCAGCCACCTCGCCACCATCGAGGGCATGGTGCCGAATATGGCGAACCCGCCGACGGGCTGCCGCTTCGCGGCGCGCTGCCCGTTCGTGGAAGATGCGTGCACCCGGTTGCCGCCGCCGCTCGCGCTGCTGAGCGCAACCCACGCCTCGCGCTGCATCCGCGCCCCGCTGGAGCGGCTGGTGTCATGACTGCGCTGCTCGAGGTCGAAGGGCTGGTGAAGCATTTCGTCGCCGAACGTTCGGTGTTCGGCCGGCCAACCGCCCATGTGAAGGCGGTCGACGGCGTCAGCTTCACGGTCGAGGCCGGCAAGACGCTGGCGCTGGTCGGCGAATCCGGCTGCGGCAAATCAACCGTCAGCCGGCTGGTGCTGCGGCTGATCGAGCCGGACGCTGGCCGCGTCACCTTCGAAGGCCGCGACCTCGGCACGCTTGATGCCGCGCATTTGCGCGCGTTCCGCCGCGATGCGCAGCTGATCTTCCAGGACCCCTACGCCTCGCTCAACCCGCGCATGATGGTGAGCCAGATCCTGACCGAGCCGCTGGCGCTGCACAATCTCGTCCCGGCCGCAGACCGCCGCGCGCGGGTCGAAGAGCTGTTGCGTCTGGTCGGGCTCGAGCCGCGCTTTGCGCGCCGCTATCCCCACGAATTCTCCGGCGGCCAGCGCCAGCGCGTCGCAATTGCCCGTGCGCTCGCGGTCGAGCCGAAGCTGATCATCTGCGACGAGCCGGTGTCGGCGCTCGACGTCTCGATCCGCTCGCAGATATTGAATTTGCTGCGCGACCTGCAGGATCGCCTGAAGCTCGCCTACATCTTCGTCTCGCACGATCTCGCCGTCGTCAAGCACATCGCGGACCGCGTCGCCGTGATGAATCTCGGCACCATCGTCGAGACGGCGGAGGCGCAAGCACTGTTCGCCGCCCCGCGCCATCCCTACAGCCGCGCTCTGCTGTCGGCGATCCCGGTGCCGAAGCCGCGTGCCAAACGCAGCCGCATCGTGCTGGAAGGCGAGCTGCCGAGCGCGCTCAATCCGCCGACGGGCTGCCGCTTCCATACCCGCTGCCCCTATGTGGTCGCGCGCTGCCGCAGCGAAGTGCCGCAGTTGCGCGAAGATGGCACCGGATATGCAACGGCCTGTCACCGGACCGGCGAGCTGCCCGGCGCGGAGGCGATCGTGCCGTCCGACGGCGGATTCTCGCCGGCACTGGAAAAGCTGGTGGCGGCGTTCAATGCGGCGGAAGCCTCGGAGCGGCGTGGGGTTATTTCACAGGAAATAAAGACGTAGGAAATAAGGGGTTGGCGATGAGATTTTGGCGCTTGGCGGTCCTGATGGCGGCCCTCGTGACCTGGTGCGGAGCGAGTGCGCGTGCCGAGACGACGCTTCGCATCGGGATCGCCGAGGACCCCGACATTCTCGATCCTTCGATCGGGCGCACCTATGTCGGGCGCATCGTGTTTTCGGCGTTCTGCGACAAGCTGTTCGACATTGACGAGAAGCTGAACATCGTTCCGCAGCTCGCGCTATCCTACGAGAACTCGGCCGACGGCAAGGAGATGACGATCAAGCTCCGGCCGGGCGTCAAGTTCCACGACGGCGAACCATTCGACGCCGAGGCCGCCAAATTCTCGCTGGAGCGTCATCTGACACTGCCGGCCTCGTTTCGCAAACCGGAATTGGCGGCGCTCGACCATGTCGACGTCGTCGATCCCCTGACCATCAAGCTGGTGCTCAAGACGCCCTACTCGCCGCTGATCGCCCAGTTGACCGACCGCGCCGGCATGATGGTCTCGCCGAAGGCGGTGAAGGAGGCGGGCGACAAATTCGGGCTGCATCCGGTCTGCGCCGGACCCTACAAATTCGTCGAACGCGTGCAGCAGGACCGCATGGTGTTCGAGAAATTCGCCGACTACTGGAACAAGGATAACGTCTTCATCGATCGCATCGTGTTCCTTCCGATCGTCGATGCCACGGTGCGGCTCGCCAATCTGAAATCCGGCGGGCTCGACCTGATCGAGCGCGTGCTCGCCACCGATATCAAGGACGTCCGCGCCGACAAGCGGCTGGTGCTGTCGACGGCACCTGAACTCGGCTATCTCGGCCTCACCATCAACATCGCCAACGACAAGAGCAAGGGGCCGCTCAGCCAGTCGGAGAAGGTGCGGCAGGCGCTCGATCTCTCGATCGATCGCGAGGCACTCAACCAGGTCGTCTTCAACGGCGAGTTCACGCCGGGCAATCAGTGGGTCAGCCCGACGCATCCTTACTATCAGAAGACATTTCCGGTTCGGGGACGCGACCTTGCCAAGGCCAAGGCGCTGCTCAAGGAGGCCGGCGTCACCCTGCCGGTCGCCATCGACTACATGGTCCCTAAAGGGGCCGAGAACGAAGCCGTGGCCCAGGTCGTGCAGTCGATGGCGGCCGAAGCGGGCTTCGACATCAAGATCCGCGTGGTCGAATTTGCGACGACGTTCAAGCAGGCCCAGGCGGGCGAATTCCAGGTGTTCCAGATCAACTGGAGCGGCCGCATCGATCCTGACGGCAATTCCTACGTCTTCCTGCACACCAGGGCGCCGCAGAACGATGGCGGCTACTCCAACCCGGAAGCCGACAAGCTGATGGAAGATGCGCGGCTGATCAACGATCCCGCCCAGCGCAAGGCGATCTACGAGAAGATGACCAGGATCGTGCTCAATGACGAGCCGATCATCTATCTCTATCACCGCACGCTCCTGATCGCGCACTCCACCAAGGTCGAGGGATACCGGCAGATGCCGGATGGATTGGTGCGCGTGGTCGGGCTGAAACTGAAATGATCGCCACAGCGCAGCGCATGCGAGACCGACCATGCTGAACTTCCTCGCCAAGCGGCTGGTTCAGCTGGTCCCGACGCTGTTCTTCGTCTCGCTGCTGATCTTCTCGCTGCAACATCTGCTGCCCGGCGATCCGGCACTCGTGATGGCCGGCGAGGAGCGCGATCCGGCCGTCATCGAACAGATCCGCCAGCAATATCACCTCGATCAACCGATCCCGGTGCAATATGCCTATTGGGTCAAGGGCGTGCTGACGGGCGACCTCGGCGAGTCCCTGCGCAACAAGATGCCGGTGTCGAGCCTGATCGCGCAGAAGCTGCCGGTTACGATGCAGATCGCCGGCATGGCGATCGTGGTCGCCTTCCTGATCGGCATCCCCGCTGGCATCATCTCGGCGGTGAAGAAAGGCACCGCTTGGGATTACGGCGCCAATTTGTTCGCGCTGTGGGGTATCTCGACGCCGAATTTCTGGCTCGGCATCATGCTGATCTTCCTGTTCTCCGTCGAACTTGGCTGGCTGCCGGCCTCCGGCTATGTGCCGCTCACCGAAAACTGGCGCGCCAGCCTCGCCGCGTCCGTGATGCCCGCCTTCGTGCTCGGCAATGCGATCGCAGCGGTCCTGATGCGGCACACACGAAGCGCGATGCTGCAGGTGCTGGAGAGCGACTATGTCCGCACCGCACGCGCCAAGGGGCTGTCCGAGCGCACGGTGATCCTCAAGCATGCGATGCGCAATGCGCTGACGCCGATCATCACGCTCGGTGCGCTCGAGCTCGGCACGCTGCTGTCGGGTGCGGTTCTCACCGAGCAGATCTTCTCGATCCCGGGCTTCGGCAAGCTGATCGTCGACGCCGTATTCAACCGCGACTATGCGGTGGTGCAGGGCGTGGTGCTGACGACGGCGACGATCTACATCACGCTCAATCTGATCGCCGACATCGCCTACATCCTGGTCAACCCTCGGCTGAGGGGCTGACCGGATGACCGACGCCGTATTCAGGACACAAGCTTCGCTTACCGCCGCCGAGACGCTGGAGAGCCCGGCACGGCGCGCCTTGCGGCGGCTGATCCGGCGCAAGGGCGCCGTGCTCGGCCTTGCCGTGATCGCGCTCTTTGTTCTGCTTGCCGTCTTCGCGCCGCTGATCGTGCCCTACGATCCGGTCGCGACGAGCTGGTCGCTGGTGCGCAAGGCGCCGTCGATGCAGCACTGGTTCGGTACCGACGAGCTCGGCCGCGACGTGCTCGCGCGCGTCGTGTTCGGCGCCCGCGCCTCGCTGCTCGCCGGCGTCATCTCGGTCGGCATCGCGCTTGCGATCGGCGTGCCGCTCGGCCTCGTCGCCGGCTATCGCGGCGGCTTCATCGACGCGCTGATCAGCCGCATCACCGATGCCATGCTGGCCTGCCCGTTCCTGATCCTGGCGATTGCGCTCGCCGCGTTCCTGGGCCCAAGTCTCAGCAACGCCATGATCGCGATCGGCGTCTCGGCGACACCCATTTTCATCCGCCTGACCCGCGGCCAGGTGATGAGCGTCAAGGTCGAGGATTATGTCGAGGCGGCGCGCGCCATGGGCAATCCGCGCTGGCGCATCGCGCTGGTCCACATCCTGCCCAACATCCTGCCGGCGCTGCTGGTGCAGGCCACGCTGTCGATCGCTGCCGCGATCATCGCCGAAGCCGCGCTGTCCTTCCTCGGCCTCGGCCAGCAGCCGCCGGCGCCGTCCTGGGGCAGCATGCTCAACGCCGCGCAACGTTTCCTGACCAGCGCGCCATGGATGGCGATCTGGCCGGGGCTCGCGATCTTCCTGGTCGTGCTGTCGTTCAACCTCGTCGGCGACGGTCTGCGCGACGCGCTCGATCCGAAGGCGCGGTAGTGGGTCGTACCACAGCGAGCGCCTATCCTCTCCCCGTCACCCTGAGGAGCGCGGAACGCGCGTTTCGAAGGGTCGGCGGCCACCAGCCGGGCCGTGCATCCTTCGAGGCTCGCTCCCCTCGTCCCTGAGGATGACGGGACCGGCAAAATCAACTGCCTCTCGACTTAAACCACCACCTCGCGCAGCACCCTCCTGCAATCCATCTCGTATTCGAGATCGATCACCGGCGGCCGGCAGAAGTGCCAAGTCAGGCCCGAGCGTGTGGCGCCGCGGCGGACCAGTTCGTCGGCGAGCACGGGATGGATGTCGTGCACGGTGTAGGCCTGCACCGCGGTCGTGTCCTGCCAGCCGAAGCTGAATTCGGCAAGGCGGCGCTCCATCTCACTGGCAGTGAAGCGGACCTTCTCGCGCCACGCGCCGGGGCTGAGATCGCGATAGCAGACGATGCGGTCGGGGTAGCTCGCCGTGCCGCTGCGTGCCTCGGCGCCGCCGGCGATCACGAAGGACGGTGACGTGCTCGTGCTCGGCCGCGTGAACGAGAACGCGTGGAACGACGGCTCGGCCGGCGGATCGATCTCGGGACAGACATTGCTGCGCGCCACCGGATTGATAGTACCGTCGAACAGGCCCCATTCGGCGAGCGTCTTGACATAGTGCTGGTTGAAGGCGCGGAAGCCGTCCTCGGTGAAGGCTGCCGGCGAACGCAGCTCGCAGGCACAGAACGAGGTCAGCGGCCGGCCGGCGTCCTTGATGTAGGCCGCAATCCGCGCAAAGCCTGCCGCAAGCGGCACCAGGCGATCGAAGCGCACCCGCTCGATCTCATACCCAGCGTTGGCCTGCGCACCGCTTGAATATTGGAACACGGCCGGAATGAACCGGTAATTGCCCGCCGCAAATTCGCTCGCCATGCCTGCTTCCTCCCAATCTTTGCGGCGAGGCTAGCACGAGACGAAGAAAAGGCGGCAGTGGCTTTCGCCAGTGCCGCCTTCCCTGCGAGCATGAGCTTGGAGGGCTCAGGTCGGTTTCAAGGCGCCGCCGCGGCCTTCGAGCTCGTAGTCGGCGATCTGCTTGGCGCGGTCCGAACGGGCGGCGGCCTGGTGGTCGGTCGCGATCACGGTGTAGACCATCGGCAGCACGAACAGGGTGAACAGCGTGCCGATCGTCATGCCGGTGACGACGACGAGTCCGATCGAGAAGCGGCTCGCCGCTCCGGCGCCCGAGGCCGTGAGCAGCGGCAGCAGGCCGGTGACCATGGCCGCCGTCGTCATCAGGATCGGACGCAGGCGAATCCGGGCCGACATCTCGATCGCCGAACGGCGGTCCAGTCCCTCGTTGAGCTGCAGTTCGTTGGCGAACTCCACCATCAGGATGCCGTGCTTGGTGATCAGTCCGACCAGCGTCAAGAGGCCCACCTGGGTGTAGATGTTCATGGTGGCAACGCCGAAGAACAGCGGGATCAGGGCACCGACGATCGCCATCGGCACCGAGATCATGATCACGAACGGATCGCGCAGGCTCTCGAACTGCGCCGCCAGCACCAGGAAGATGATGATGATGGCGAACGCGAAGGTGACCAGCAGCTGGTTGCCTTCATGGACGTACTGCCGGGAGTCGGCGAGGAAGTCGTAGCTGAAGCCGGACGGCAGCTTCTTGGCTTCACCCTGCAGGAACTCGACCGCCTGGCCCATCGAGACGCCGGGCATCGGCACGGCCTGGAAGGTCGACGAGTTGAGCTGGTTGTAGTGGGTCAGCGCGTTCGGATCGACGCCGGTCTCGACCGAAACCACGGTCGACAGCCGCACCAGCTGCCCGGTCGCGGTCGGCACATAATAGTTGTCGAACGATTCCGGCGCGAGGCGGGCGGCGCGCGGCACCTGCGGGATCACCTGATAGGAGCGTCCTTCCAGGTTGAAGCGGTTGACGTAGTTGCCGCCGAGCAGCGTCGCCAGCGCGCCGCCGATCGACTGCATGGTGATGCCGAGGTCGCTCGCCTTGGAGCGATCGACCTTCACGCGGACCACCGGCTGGTTGAAGTCGAGGTCGCTGTCGGTGACGATGAACAGGCCGCTCTTGCGCGCGGCTTCCTTCAGCTTGTTCATCTGGTCGAACACCTGCTGGAAGCCGGCGGTCGAAGAGATCACCATCTGCACCGGAAGACCGCCGGGGCCGCCGGGCAACGGCGGCAGGCTGAACGCGAACGCGCTGACGCCCTCGATCTTCGACAGCTCGGCCTGCACCAGCGGCTGCAGCGTCTGGGCCGAGCGCTTGCGCTCATCCCACGGCTTGAGCAGCATGCCGGCGAAGCCGCCCTGCGGACCGGTGATGCCGTTCAGGATGAACCGCAGGTCGGTTTCGGGAAACTTCTGGAACTCCTTGTCCATCTTGTCGCCGTAGAAATCGATGTAGTCGATGTTGGCGTATTTCGGCGCCTTGGTCACCGCGAACACGATGCCCTGGTCCTCCTGCGGCGCCAGCTCCTTCTGGATGTGCATGTAGAGGAAGCCGACCAGGCCCAGGATGGTCACGGCGAACAGGGCCGTGATCGGGCGGTAGTCGAGCGAACGGTCGAGCTGGCGGCCATAGGCACGCGTCACCGCGCCGAACACGCGATTGACCAGCTTGGCGAAACGGCCCTCTTCAGCGCTCTTGAGGAACACCGAGCACATCATCGGCGACAGCGTCAGTGCGATCACGCCCGACACGATCACCGAGCCGGCCAGCGTGAAGGCGAATTCGCGGAACAGCGTGCCGGTGACGCCGCCGAGGAAGCCGATCGGCGCGTACACCGCGGCGAGCGTGATCGTCATCGAGATGACCGGACCGACGATTTCGCGCGCACCTTTCAGCGATGCCTGCACCGGTGGCAGGCCCTCCTCGAGATGTCGATGGATGTTCTCCACCACCACGATGGCGTCGTCGACCACGAGACCGATCGCCAGCACCATCGCCAGCAGCGTCAGCAGGTTGAAGCTGAAGCCTGCGGCCAGCATCAGGATGCAGACGCCGACCAGCGACAGCGGAATGGTGACGACAGGGATGATCACCGAGCGCAGCGAGGCCAGGAACAGGAAGATGACGACGACCACGATCAGGACCGCTTCGGTGAGCGTCTTCTCGACCTCGTCGATCGACGATTGGATGAACTTGGTGGAGTCGTAGGCCACCTTCATCTTCATCGACGGCGGCAGGTTGCGCTCGAGGTCCGGGAACAGCGCGCGGACGCCCTTCACCAGGGTCAGCGGGTTGCCCTGCGGCGTCGCCTTGATGCCGATGAAGATCGCATGCTCGCCGTTGAAGGCGACGCTGGCGTCGGTCGACTGCGCCGCGAGCTCCACCGTCGCGATGTCCTCGATGCGCACGAAGCCGCCGTCCTTCGCCTTCACGATCATTCGCTTGAACTGATCGATGTTCTGCAGGTCGGTATTGGCCGAGACGTTGGAGACGATGAAGAAGCCCTTGGTCTGGCCGGCGGCCGCCTGGAAGTTATTGGCTGCGATCGCGGCCGCAACGTCGTTCGGCGACACGCCGCGTCCGGCCATCCGGGTCGGGTCGAGCCAGACGCGCATCGCGAAGGTCTGGCCGCCGAGGATGTCGGCCGATGCGACGCCGTCGACCGTCGAGAGCACCGGCTGCACGACGCGGGTCAGATAGTCCGAGATCGCCGATCCGGTCAGCTCCTCGCTGGAGAAGCCGAGATACATCACGGCGATGGTGTCACCGGTCGCCTTGGTCACGACCGGATCGAAGGCTTCCTTCGGGATCAGATATTTGACCGAATTGACCTTGGCGAGGACTTCGGTGAGTGCCTGGTTCGGATCGTGATTGAGCTTGACGTAGACCTGGATCGTCGAGGTGCCGAGCACCGAATTCGACGTCATGTAGTCGACGCCTTCGGCCGACGCGACCGCCTGCTCGATCGGCGTGGTGATGAAGCCGTTGATCAGCTCCGGCGACGCGCCGGGATACGACGTCGTGATCGTCACGACGGTATTCGACAGGTTCGGATATTGCCGGATCGGCAGCACCATCGCCGCGCGCAAGCCGATCAACAGGATCAGCAAGCTGACGACGACCGACAGCACCGGGCGCTTGATGAAAATATCAGTGAAGGCCATCGCCAACTCGATTCGTGTTGTCTGCCGGTTGCGGCAACATGTGGCGGAGGGCCAACCGGCCCTCCGAGTTCAGATTGTGAAGATCAGTAGCGCGGCGGCTCGGCCGGAACCGGCGGCGCCGGATCTTTCGAGATCTCGACAGGCATGCCCGATTGCAGCTTGATCTGGCCGACGGCCACGACCTTGTCCCCGGCCTTCAGGCCCTTGAGGATCTCGACGCGGCCCTGCACACGATTGCCGGTCTTCACGAAGGTGCGCTCGGCGGTCAGCGTGGTCTTGCCGTCGTCGCCCTTCTTCTCCGTGATCAGGAACACCGAGTCGCCGTACAGCGTGTAGTCAACCGCGGTTTCGGGAATGGTCACGACGGGTGGCTTCTCGGGCATCACGATCGTGGTGGTCGCGAACATGCCGGGCTTGAGGATGCTGTCCGGATTCTGGATCGTGGCCTGCACCCGGATGTTGCGGGTCTCGGTCGCGATCTGCGGCTCGACGGTCGTGATCTTGCCCTCGAAGGTGCGCCCCGGATAGGCGTCGACTGCGACCCGCACGAGCTGGCCGACCTTGATCTGCGAGCTCTGCTTCTCGGTCACGGTCAGGTTCGCATACAGCACCGACAGGTCGGTCAGCGACACGATCTGCGTGCCGGCCGTCAGATACTGGCCGACTTCGACCTGGCGCACGCCGAGATCGCCCTCGAACGGTGCACGCACCAGCTTCTGCGAGATCAGGGCTTCGGTCTTGGCGATGCCCGCCTTGGCCTGGTCGTAAGCGGCCTGCGCCGTGTCGACGGTCGACTGCGGACCGAACTGGCGCGACGCGAGTTGCTTGGCACGATCGAGTTGCAATTCGCCCACGGTCGCCTGCGCCTTGTAGTTGGCAAGGTCGCCCTGCTCCGGAGCATCGAACAGCTGGACCAGCGGCGTTCCCGCCTTCACATGGCTGCCCGCCGTGAACAGGATCTCGGTAATACGCCCCGACACGTCGCTGGTGACGTTGACCTGATGCACCGCGACGAGATCGCCGACAGCGGTCAAGAGGTTCGGAATCACCTCGGTCTTCGCCTCGGCGACCGAGACGTTCGACGGCGGCGGCTTATTGTTGGCGAAGAACTGCGCGATCATGTGGCTGCGGAAGGCGTTGAAGCCGACCAGCGCGCCGACCAGCAGGGCCAGCAACAATCCCACGATGATGAACCAGCGCACCAGACGGACGGGACGCTTGGCCTGCTTCTCCTTGATCGGTTGCCCCGAGATGTGGCTTTCGGTCTGAATATTCATGTCATGCACTTTCTGCAGTTACCGACGGTCCTGCGCTCGGCGACGGCTGGCGGCCCAAATGAGTTGAAATTGCGGCTTCGGTAAGTCCGATGCCGCGAAGAATGAACTGGCAGAGCTGCCGCTCGGCCGCAGCGGCATCGCCATAGGGGAGACATGGTGTCGCAGGCAGCTGCGTCAGCGCGCCCATAAGCACGGTATGGTGCGCAAACCAGAACAGGTTGAGCGGCTCGTCGCCGATCCGCGTCGCCTCGCCGGCGGCGATCGCGCGCTCGAGCGAGGCAGCGAAGGTCGGGCCGATCAGCTTGCCGACCTTGTCGTAGAGCAGGCGCGCAAACTCGCCATCGTCGAGATGGCTCGTCACCATCAGCCGCATCCGCTGCGCCTCTTCTTGGTCCGGCGCGTCGCGCAACTGCATGAAGTGGCCGACCATGCCCTGCACCAGTTCAACCAGCGTCGCAGTCGACGGCTCCTGGCCGAGCAGATGCACGAGATCGGGATCCGCCTCGCACTCCTCGGCAAGAATCTCGGCGTAGAGAGCCGCCTTCGATGGGAAGTGCTTGAACAGCAGCCCTTCTGAAATGGCAGCCGCGGCCGCCACGCTCTTGGTCGTGGTGCCGGCAAAGCCGTTGCGGGCGAAACACCGCTTTGCGGCGCTCAGGATCAACTGACGCCGCAAGTCACTCGTCATGCGTAAGGTCGACATTTGGGTCGTGAGTAATCACTCACTTTACCAAAAGTCAAGGTTCTATTGCACCGCGAGAGCTACTTTAAATTGGAGTGTGGCCGATCGACCCTCTGATGCGGTTGACGATGTAGGTGCCGTCGCGGCTGGACAGCACGCGCTCCAGATTGGTCCCATCGATCTTCGCGCTGGCAAACCGTGGTCCGGTCGTAACATCTTGCAAAGACGACGCAAAAGCCTCGACCTCGGCCATCGTGCTGATCGCGCGGCTATCGGCGATTCCGCAGGCTTTGGCAACACCCGCGAGATCGGCGGTTCCGCCGGTATGGCTGGCCTGGCCGCCGGTCTCGCCATAGGCCTCGTTGTCGAGCACGATCATCGAGAGGTTTTTCGGCTGCTGCAGCGCGACGGTCGCAAGGCTTCCCATGCCCATGAGCATCTCGCCGTCACCCGTGATCACGACGACCGGCAGCGTCGGCTGGGCCAGTGCGAGGCCGAGCCCGATCATCACGGCGCCGCCCATGCCGCCCCAGAGATAGAAGTTGCGGTCGTGGTCGCCGGCGGCGGCGATGTCATAGGTCGATGCGCCGAGGCCGCCGACGGCGAAGGCGCCCTTGCGATCCCTGAGCAGTTCGGAAACCACCGCGCGGCGGTCGAGGAGATTGGCTTTGCTCATTTGGTGAAGACCTTTGCCCCGATCAGACGCTGCGACAGCAGCACGGCGGTTGGCGTGCAGGCGTTGTAGGCTTGCGCCGCGCCGGCCTCGACGACCTCGCGCACCTCGTCCGGACGCGAGGCGCGCAGCACCTTGATCCCCGCCAATTCGAGAATGCCTTGGGTGTTCGAGCCCATCGGCACCTGCCAGGGGTTGAACTCGCCCCACTCGCCGCGCATCGTCACCAGGGTGAGGAACGGCAGGCGGAAGATCTGCACCAGCGACAGCATATTGATGCAATTGCCGACCCCGCTCGACTGCATCAGCAGCACGCCGCGCTGGCCGCCGGCCCAGGCGCCTGCGAGCAGCGCCACGCCCTCCTCCTCGGTGGTTAGCGCAATGCCGCGCATCGAAGACGATCCCAGTACGCGCTCGATCAGTTCGGAATGCCCGGCGTCCGGCACATAGGGCACCTGACGCACCTCGAAGCGCTGCAAAATCGAAAAAATCTCCTCGGGCCAAGAGGCCGCGGACTCGGCTCGGGCGTGCATCGGCGTTTCCGGCTCTCTGTTGTTTGGTCGCGACTGTAGAGGCGCGCGCAAGCTTCATCAAAGCGCAAAACCGCATATGGCTCTGCGATTTCCTCGCATCGCGCGGCGCACGGCGCGCTGCTCCCGATCCTGCAAATTGTGTTGCGCGGCCCTTGCCCGCAGCTTACGATAGTTGCAAATGAAACTAATAAAGGGCTGGATATCCGCCATGAACGGGCACGCGCGAGAGCTGGCTGACCGCTTCGACCTGGAAAAGCTGACGGCTGACTTCTACGCCGACCCCTACCCGACCTATCGCGCGCTGCGCGAACACGCGCCCGTCAAGCGGCTGCCGAACGGCTGCTATTTTCTCACCCGCTACGACGACCTGATCGCCGCCTACAAGAACACCAGGACGTTCTCCTCCGACAAGAAGAAGGAGTTCCTGCCGAAATACGGTAACTCGCTGCTCTACGAGCATCACACGACCAGCCTCGTCTTCAATGACCCGCCGGCGCACACCCGCGTGCGGCGGTTGATCATGGGTGCCTTGTCGCCGCGGGCGATCGCCGGCATGGAGCCGGACCTGATCGCGCTGGTCGACAGCCTGCTCGACCGGATCGAGACCCGCGACCGCTTCGAGCTGATCGGCGACTTCGCCTCCGCAATCCCGGTCGAGGTGATCGGCAATTTGCTCGACGTGCCGCACGACGAGCGCGAGCCGCTGCGCGACTGGTCGCTGGCGATCCTGGGCGCGCTGGAGCCGGTGATCGGCAAGGACGCGTTCGACCGCGGCAATGATGCGGTGAAGGATTTCCTCGCCTATCTCGAAACCCTGGTCGAACGCCGCCGCGCCAAGCCGGGCAATCCCGAACGCGACGTGTTGACGCGGTTGATCCAGGGTGAGGACAATGGCGAGCGGCTGACCGCGAAGGAATTGCTGCACAATTGCATCTTCCTGCTCAACGCCGGGCACGAGACCACGACCAACCTGATCGGCAACGGGCTGGTGACGCTCACCCAATATCCCGAGCAGAAGCAGCGGCTGATCGCGCAGCCCGAGCTGATCAAGACCGCGGTCGAGGAGATGCTGCGCTACGAGAGCTCGAACCAGCTCGGCAACCGGATGATCGTGGAGGAGACCGAGCTCGGCGGCATCAAGCTGCCGCCCGGCACGCTGGTGACGCTGTGCATCGGCGCCGCCAACCGCGACCCCGCACAGTTCCCCAACCCTGAAGACTTCGACGTCGCGCGCACGCCGAACCGCCACCTCGCCTTCGGCACAGGCGCGCATCAATGCGCCGGCATGGCGCTGGCGCGCCTCGAAGGCGCCATCGCAATCTCGCGCTTCCTCAAGCGCTTCCCCAACTATGTGCTCGACGGCGAGCCGGTGCGCGGCGGCCGGGTGCGCTTCCGCGGCTTCCTCAGCGTGCCATGCCGGCGCGGTGCTTGATTCGATGACGACAGAGCAATTGCGCGAGCGCTGGGGCGATTCGCTGCTGACGGTGCTCACCGTGCTTCTGCTGGTCATGATGTTCGTGGTGGCGCCGCTGCAGGCGCTCGGCCTGTTCGAGTTCCAGGTGTTCGAGCTGTTGCTCGCCATCTTCCTGGTCGGCGGCGTATTCGTGATGTCGGGCAGCGCCATTGCCGTCGTCACGATGCTGGTCGCGCTCGCGATGATCGTGACCGGCGCAATCCTGCGGCTGCGCTCGCCCTCGATCCTCGATCTCAATCTGTTCGCCGCCTCGTGGCTGCTGGTCGGCATCACGATGGCGGTGACGGTCGCGCGCGCGACCTTCGCGCCGGGACGCGTCACCTATCACCGCGTGATCGGCGCGGTGCTGCTGTATCTTACGGTGGCGGTGATCTTCGCGGCGCTCTACACCTTCATCGGCACGCTGGTGCCGGATGCGTTTGCCGGCATGAAGGTCGAGGACCGGCCATCGCTCGCGAGCCAGCTGATCTATTTCTCCTTCGCCACGCTCACAACGACGGGCTATGGCGACGTCGCGCCGCTGCATCCGATTGCGCGCAGCCTCTGCAATGTCGAGGCGATCTTCGGCCAGCTCTATCCGGCGACGCTGCTCGCCCGGCTCGTCACGCTCGAACTCGCGCACCGCGATCAGGATTCGTAGCACGAACAGAATGGACCGAATTTGGTCCACAGCAATCCTTTAAGCCGCGCGGGCCGATACCCAAATCAGTGATAATATGCAGGGCGGCACCCATCGTGCCGGCCCAACTGGAGTGACGAAGCATGCGTCCGCCAGTCTCCGATTTCATCGCAAGGGAAGCGCGGTTCGGCGCCCAGAACTACGCGCCGCTCGGCGTCGTGCTGTCGCGCGGCGAAGGCGTCTGGGTTTGGGATACCGACGGCAAACGCTACCTCGATTGCCTGTCGGCCTATTCGGCGGTCAATCAGGGTCATTGCCATCCAAAGATCCTCGCCGCCATGGTCGAGCAGGCCGGCCGGCTGACGCTGACCTCGCGAGCCTTCCACAACGACCAGCTCGCCCCGTTCTACGAGGAACTCGCCGAGTTGACCGGATCGCACAAGGTGCTGCCGATGAACAGCGGCGCAGAGGCGGTGGAGAGCGCCATCAAGTCGGTGCGCAAATGGGGCTACGAGGTCAAGGGCGTGCCTGACGACCAGGCCGAGATCATCGTCTGCGCCGACAATTTCCATGGGCGCACGCTTGCGATCGTCGGTTTCAGCACCGACCCTGATACCCGCAAGCATTTCGGTCCGTTCGCGCCGGGCTTCAGGATCATTCCGTTCGGCGACGCCAGGGCGCTGGAAGATGCGATCACGCCGAATACCGTCGCCTTCCTGGTCGAGCCGATCCAGGGCGAGGCCGGCGTCATCATTCCGCCCGCCGGCTATTTCGCCGAAGTCCGCGCGCTCTGCACCCGCAACAACATCATGCTGGTCCTCGACGAGATCCAGACCGGGCTCGGGCGCACCGGCAAGCTGCTGGCGGAACAGCACGAAGGCATCGAGGCCGACGTCACGCTGCTCGGCAAGGCGCTGTCCGGCGGCTTCTATCCGGTCTCCGCAGTGCTCTCGAACAACGAGGTGCTCGGCACGCTGAAGCCCGGCCAGCACGGCTCGACCTTCGGCGGCAATCCGCTCGCCTGCGCGATCGCGCGCGCGGCGCTGCGCGTGCTGGTCGACGAAGGCATGATCGAGAACGCGACCGCCCAAGGCGCGCGCTTCCTCGAGGGATTGCGGAGCATTCGTGCCAACACGGTTCGCGAAGTGCGCGGACGCGGGCTGATGCTCGCGGTCGAGCTTCGGCCCGAAGCCGGTCCTGCGCGCCGCTACTGCGAGGTGCTGCGCGGGAAGGGCATCCTCGCCAAGGACACCCATGACCACACCATCCGGATCGCCCCGCCGCTGGTGATTACGCCCGATCAGGTCGATTGGGCGCTGGAGCAGATCGGCGCCGCGTTGACGCAGGACCTTTCGTGATGGCGGGATAATGGGCGGCTATCTGAACCGCAGGTTTGCACGGGAGAGCTGGCTGATCGAGGAGCATCCCATCAGCCGCATGTCCCGCACCAGCTCCGCCTGCAACAGACCAAGCGCCCGCTCGACTCCGGCCTGGCCGGCCGATGCCAGCGGATAAAGATAGAATCGTCCGAGCCCGACGGCCTTGGCGCCCAGCGACAGCGCCTTCAGCACGTGGCTGCCACGCTTGATGCCGCCGTCCATCATCACGTCGATCCGGTCGCCCACGGCATCGACGATCTCGGCCAGCTGATCGAACGCCGCCCGGGAGCCATCGAGCTGTCGGCCGCCGTGATTGGACAGGATGATGCCGGTGCAGCCGATCTCGACCGCGCGCTTGGCATCATCGACCGACATCACGCCCTTCAGGCAGAACTGGCCATTCCACTGCCGGACCATTTGCGAGACGTCGTCCCATGTCATCGCCGGATCGAGCATTTCGGTGAAATAGCGCCCGATCGACATGGTGCCGCTGCCCATATCGACATGCTCATCGAGCTGCGGCAGCTTGAAACTCTCATGCGTGACGTAATTGATGGCCCAGGCTGGCTTGATGGCGAATTGCAGCATGCCGCCGAGCGTGAGCCGGAACGGAATCGAGAACCCGGTCCTCAAATCGCGCTCGCGGTTGCCGCCGGTGATGCTGTCGACCGTCAGCATCATCACGTCGACACCGGCCTGCTTAGCGCGCTGCATCATCGCCGTGTTCAGGCCGCGGTCCCGGTGGAAATAGAACTGATAGACCTGCGGCGTCGCATAGGCCTTGCGCAATTCCTCCAGGCTCACGGTGCCAAGCGAGGACACACCGAACATCGTGCCGTATTTCGCCGCGGCGGCAGCGACGGCCCGCTCGCCCTGATGATGAAACAGGCGCTGCAGCGCGGTCGGCGAACAATAGAACGGCGCTGCCAGCTTCTGGCCCATCACGGTGACCGAGAGATCGACGTTCTCGACGCCGCGCAGGATATTCGGCACCAGATCGCAACGCTCGAAGCTCGCGGTGTTCTGCCGAAGCGTCGCCTCGTCGTCCGCCCCGCCGTCGATATAGTTGAAGATCGGCCCCGGAAGCCGCCGCCTCGCCAGCTCGCGGAAGTCGTGGAAATTGTGGCAATCGCTCAAACGCATGTCGTGCTCCGAAGGTCCGGACCGCGGGGTTCAACGGCCCTTAGCGCCGTTCATACCCACCGCATCCGGAATACCGGGCACACTTCGCCTTGTCCACCGAACCTGCCGTCGGATCAAACCACCGTCCGATGCCGCTCGATGCAGGTCTGCAGCACCTCATCCAGCGGCCGGCCCCACCAGTCATTCGAGAAGATCTCGACCTCAGAATAGCCCGCAAAACCCTGCGCCTCGACCATCGCGCGCACCGATTTGATATCGATCACGCCGTCACCCATCATGCCGCGATCGTTGAGGATGTCTTTGGTCGGCACCAGCCAGTCGCAGACATGGAACGCGAGCAGGCGATCCTTGCCTGCGCGGGCGATCTGGCTCTTGAGCTCGGGATCCCACCAGATGTGATAGACATCAAGCGCAACTCCGATCGCGCCGGTGCGGCCGGGATCGAGCGCGTCGCAGATGTCGAGCGCGTGTTTCGTGGTGTTCACGCAGGCGCGGTCGGCGGCATAGGCCGGATGCAACGGCTCGATCGCAAGCGGCAGCTTTGCCTGCTTCGCATAGTCCAGCAGCTCGGCAATGCCGTCATGCACCTGATCGCGCGCCGCCGCGATGTCCTTGGACGCTGCGCTGCCCGGCCGCGAATATTGCGGCAGGCCGCCGACCACCAGCACGATGCAGGACGCGCCGAGCGCTGCCGCCTCGTCGACCGCACGGCGGTTGTCGTCGCGCGCCTCGCTGCGATGCGCGCTGTCAGCCGTGAACATGCCACCGCGGCAATAGCCTGACAGGTCGAGCCCGGCGTCCTGCACCGCACGCGCGGCGCGCTCGAGGCCGACGGCGGCGACCTGGTCGCGCCAGGGATCGATGGCGCGGATGCCGTGACGCGCACAGGCATCGATGATGGCGAGGAGATCGCCCTGCTTGCGGACCGTCGCCGTGTTCAGCGACAGCCAGCGATGGTCGTTGGAGAAGTCGCGCATCAGGCGTCGATGCCCCGCGTCGCGAGCACGGTCTTCATCCGCTGCGTCGCCAGCTCCGGATTGGCGAGCAGCCCGGCCTGGTCGGCGAGCCGGAACAGCTCGGCGAGATGAACGGTCGAGCGCGCGCTCTCCTGCCCGCCGACCATCGTGAAATGATCCTGATGCCCGTTGAGATAAGCCATGAACACGATGCCTGTCTTGTAGAAGCGGGTCGGCGCCTTGAAGATGTGGCGCGACAGCGGCACCGTCGGGCCCAGCACGTCGTGGAAGCCGGCCGCGTCGCCCGCAGCCAGCCGCGACAGCGCATAGGACGCTGCCGGCGCGATCGCGTCGAAGATGCCGAGCAGCGCATGCGAGAAACCCTTGTCGTCGCCGGCGATCAGCTCCGCATAGTTGAAATCGTCGCCGGTGTACATTTTCACGCGCGGATCGAGCCGCCGTCGCATGTCGATCTCGCGCTGCTTGTCGAGCAGCGAGACCTTGACGCCATCGACCTTGGCCGCATTGGCGTTGATGATCACGACCGCGGTGTCCATCGCCTTGTCGAGATCGGCCGTGCCCCAGTAGCCTGAGAGCGCCGGATCGAACATGTCGCCGAGCCAATGGATGATCACGGGCTCGCGGACCTGCGACAGCACGCGGCCATAGACCTTGGCGTAATCCTCCGCATTCCTACCGAGCTTTGCCAGCGCGCGCGAGGCCATCAGGATGATGCGCCCGCCGGCTTTCTCCACCGCCGCGATCTGCTCCTCATAAGCACGGATCACGTCGTCGATCGACTTCGCGTCCTCGACCGCGAGATGATCGGTGCCGGCGCCCGAGAACACCAACGCGTTGCCTCTGGCCTTCGCCGCCTTCACCGAGCGCCGGATCAGTTCGAGCGAGGTCGGCCAATCGAGGCCCATGCCGCGCTGCGCGGTGTCCATCGCCTCGGCGACGCCGAGGCCGAGATCCCAGACATGCTCGCGGAACGCGATTGTCCGGTCCCAGTCGATCGCGGCCGCCAGCCAGGGATCGATATCGGCACGCGGATCGGCGACCACATGGGCGGCGGAGAACGCGACGCGATTGAGCGCGCCCTCGAGCTTTGCCGGAAAGCTCCGCGACGCCGCCAGGCGATAGGTTTCGAGGCTGCCGCCAGCGGTCGGCAGCTTCAGCGACAGCGACGACATCGGCAGGACCGGCTTGTTCATGACAAAGCCCTTTCTCAGACCACGATCGGGGCGACATCGATCCAGCGTCGCTCCTTCCAGCTCTTCAGCGCGCATTCGGCGAGTTGCACGCCCTTGGCACCTTCCAGCAGGGTGTATTTGTAGGGCGCATCCTCGCAGACGTGGCGGATGAACATCTCCCACTGCTCCTTGAAGCCGTTGTCGTAGACGACGTTCTCCGGCAGCTTCTGCCAGTCGGCATAAAAATCGTGCAGCCGCTTCTCGTCCGGATTCCACACCGGCCGCGGCGTCGCCTGGCGGGCCTGGATCACGCAGTCGGTCAGGCCCGCCACCGCCGAGCCATGGGTGCCGTCGACCTGGAAGGTGACGAGGTCGTCGCGGTAAACCCGCGTCACCCAGCTCATGTTGATATGGGCGATCACGCCGCCCTTCAGCTTGAAAGTCGCGTAAGCGGAATCGTCGGCGGTCGCCTGGTACTTCCCGCCCTTCTCGTCATAGCGCTCGGGAATGTCCGTGGTGCCGATGCAGACCACGCTCTCGACCTCGCCGAACAGATTGTCGAGCACGTAGCGCCAGTGGCAGACCATGTCCAAAATAATGCCGCCACCATCCTCGGCGCGGTAGTTCCACGACGGCCGCTGCGCCTCCTGCCAGCCGCCCTCGAACACCCAGTATCCGAACTCGCCGCGCACCGAGAGCATGCGGCCGAAAAAGCCGGAGTCGCGCAGGAAGGCGAGCTTCTTCAGGCCGGGCAGGAACAGCTTGTCCTGCACCGTGCCGTGCTTCAATCCCTTGGCATTGGCGAGCTTCACCACCGCAACGGCTTCCTCGAGATTGGTCGCGATCGGCTTCTCGCAATAGACATGCTTGCCGGCGTTGATCGCCTTGGTCAGCAGCGAGGGCCGCGCCTGCGTGGTGGCGGCATCGAAGAACACGGTATCGCCCTTGTCGGCGAGCGCGCGATCGAGATCGGTGGTGTGCCGTTCGATGTTGTAGCGCTTCGCCAACGCGCCGACCTTCTCGGCGTCGCGGCCGACCAGGATCGGATCGGGCATGATGCGGTCGCCGTTGGCGAGCAGCACGCCGCCCTGCTCGCGGATCGCAACGATCGAGCGGATCAGGTGCTGGTTGAGACCCATCCGGCCCGTGATGCCGTTCATGATCAGGCCGAGGCGTTTGGTCGTCATATCGTCTGCTCCTGCGAAACGCGTGGTGTTGGCCGCTTGAGCGGCTGCATGGTGGACCAGTCCGGATGGATCGAACTGGCAAAGCCTGATGCTGCGGCGATCGATCCCGTCAGCAGATCGCCGTCATGGATCGCAAGGCGAACCTTGCCGCCGTCGCGCATGTAGAGATCGGGATGCGCGGTGAGGAAAGCGTCGGCCTCATCGGCCGGGGTGTCGGCAAAGCCGTCGACGTAATGATGTCCGTTGCGCTCGGCATGGGCGACGCCGATCAGCGCACCGAGAGCAAGGTCCTGCTGCACGCCGAGCCCGGCCTGGCAGGTCAGGTCCTCTCCGCTGATGAAATATTCGCCGCCATCCGCGCTCCACGCTGCCGCGCGGGTGGCGTTGATGACCGACTTGTAGATGCCCTTGCACGATTTCGAGGAGATGCCGCGATAGCCGAGCGCCCGCGCCTGCGGGAAGGCATCATAGGAATCGTCCGCCTCATCGATGATGAAGCTGCGCGTGGCCAGCCCCCCGAGCGGCGAGGCTTTGGTGATATCACGCGGCATCGGCTGCTCGATGTAGAACAGGTTTGCCGCGATCGGCCGAAGCGCCGCGTCGTGATCGAGCCGGTCGACAAGTGCGCTCAACGCCGCAAGGTCGGCATATTGCTCGTTGGCGTCGAGCGTGACCTTGGTGGCGTAAGGCAGCCTTGCGAGCTCTCGGCCGATTCGCGCCAGCCGCGCGGCGTCATGGGCGGGATCGCCGTTCAGCTTGAGCTTGAAATAGCGCGCATCCGCATTCTCGTTGGGGTCGGCGACGCCGCCGTCCCCCTCAACCGTGTCGTCCATCCCGACCGTATGCCTGATGGCGACACGATCCAGCCGCCTGCGCGTCGACAGGAACCGCGCGATGACCGCGTCGTCGAGATCCGGCGTTAGCCGCGCATCGATACCGGCGATATTCCCGGCCATCCCCTCGAAGAAATTCACGCCGGCCGCGCGCAGCAACGCATCCAGGATCGCCTTGTCGATCTCGGCCGGGCCGAAGCCGGCGGTGAGCGGCGGAATATCCTCCGCGGCGCAGGCCGCAACCTGCGGGCCGATACATTTGGCATGCCGGCCGAACGCGGTGTCAAAGCCCTTCGCCAGATAGAGTTCGCGCGCAATCGCAAGCGAGCGGCGCAGGCCGTCGAGCGACTGCGCTTCCGTCAGGTGCGGCCGCTTGTCGAACCATTTGGGCGCCAGCATCTCGGCGCTGGCGCCGGTGGCGCGGCCCTTGCCTTCCACCTCGATCTCGACCCGCACGAACAACTGGGTCGACGCGGTGATCGTCACCGCGCCGAACCGGAATGGCCGGACGAACGGCAGCGGCCGTTCGAAGAAGGCGATATCGTTGACTTTGATGCGAGGCGGCATTGGAGGCTCGGTGTTAGTCCAGCGACCCCTGGGTAAAGAAATGCTTGCGGATCCGCTGCACCAGCTCGGTGAAGACGGGATCGGACATCGTCTCTAGCGAGCGTGGCCGCGGCATCGGCACGTCGTAGATCGCGGCGATCGCGCCGGGCCGCTCGGTCATGACAAGCACGCGGTCGGCGAGGAATACGGCTTCGGGAATCGAATGCGTGATCAGCAGCACCGTCTTGCCGGTCTCGCGCTGGATCCGCATCAGCTCGACATTCATGCGCTCCCGCGTCATGGCATCGAGCGCGCCGAACGGCTCGTCCATCAGCATGATCTTGGGATCGTGCACCAGCGCGCGGCAGATCGAGGCGCGCTGCTGCATGCCGCCGGACAATTGCCACGGCAGCTTCTTCTCAAAGCCCTCGAGCCCGACCAGCTTCAGCAGCGCCTTGGCGCGGGCGAGATATTTGTCGCGGGCGAGCTGCTTCATGTCGATCGGCAGCATCACGTTGGAGAGGATGTTGCGCCACGGCAGCAACAGCGCGTTCTGGAACACGATGCCGACATTGCCGTGCGGTTTCGTCACCGGCTCGCCGTCGACCAGCACCTCGCCCGTGGTCGGCGGCAGCAGGCCGGAGATCATCTTGAGCAGCGTGGACTTGCCGCAGCCGGAGGGCCCCACCACGACGAAGAACTCGCCGTCATTGATGGTGAAGTCGAGCGGCCGCAGCGACGGCACGTCGCCGTCGCGCGAGCGGTAGGTCTTCGACACGCCCGACAGCTTGATGCCGGCGGTGGCGCCGGCCGCGCGGTCCGAGACCAGGCGCAGATGCGCGGCGGGCTGCTCGGCAGCGCTCTTGATTGCCGATTTCATGGCTTACGAGTCACCCTTCGGCAGATAGTCGTTGGTGTAAAACGCCTTCGGATTGGCTTTCGCCTTGGCGTCGAGGCCGCCATACTCGACCATCAGATCGACCGACTCGGTCATGTTCTGGTCGGTGACCTGGAACGGCCGCTTGGTCTTGGTCTCCGGCGTGCGATAGAGCGGGATCGTCAGCTCGAAGCCCTGCGTCAGCGTGTCGAGCTTGCCGCCCTTCGGATTGGCGTCGAGGATCGACTGCGCCGCCGCCTTCGGCTCCTTCTCGGCTGCCTCCACCGCCTTGGTCGTCGCCGACATGAAACGGCGGACCAAATCGCCATTGGCCTTCACATAGTCGGAGTTCGCGATGATGCCCGACGACACCATGTTGATGCCGTAGTCGGCGAACTTGATCGGATAGACGTCCTTCCCGGTGGCGTCCTTGATCTTCATCGACTGGTCCATGACATAGCCGAGCAGGAGATCGGCCTGGCCGTTGATCACGGCGTTGAGCTTGGTCTGGCCGTCGCCGGCGACGGTATTGAAGTCGCTTTCCTTCAGGCCGGTCTTCTTCAGGAACAGCGGCCAGATCTGCGTCATCGAATCCGCAGGGGTGATCGCGACCGTCTTGCCCTTGATGTCCTCCGGCTTCCTGATGTTCTTGTCGACGAAGCCCATCGCCGACATCGGGCTGGTCTGCAGCAGCACGCCGGTGGCGATCACAGGCGCACCCTTCACCGCGGCGCGCATCATCGTCGGCACGTCGACATAGCCGAAATCGGCGGTCTTGGCCGCCACCGCCTGCGTCGTCGCAGCCGAGCCGCGGCCTTCCTGGATCTCGAGGTCGATACCCTCGGCGGCATAGATGCCCTTGGCCTTGCCGTAATAGAACGGCGCGTGCTCGCCATAGACGTACCAGTTCAGCATCAGCACGACCTTGTCGGCCGCAGCCGCCGGCCCCACCGCGAGCGCGGTCCAGGCCAGTGCGGCAATAACGGCAGTGAGCAATCGCATCAGATAATCCTCCCGTTGTTCTTTTTCGTCATTGCGAGCGCAGCGAAGCAATCCATCGTGCAGCAAGTGGGGAAATGGATTGCTTCGTCGCTATCGCTCCTCGCAATGACGTTTGCTGTTGTTTCTGTGCACAAATCCTACGTGGCAAAGATGATGTCGTCGCGCTGGCTGACGTGCCAGGGGATCACCAGCCGCTCGATGCGGTCGACGATCCAGAACAGGATGACGCCGAGCAGCGCCAGGATCACCAATGCGGCGAACATCGTCGGCAGGTCGAAGGTGCCGATCGAGCGCTGCATCACGTAGCCGATGCCGGAATTGGAGCCGACGAATTCGCCGACCACGGCACCAACCACAGCAAGCGTCACCGACACCTTCAGGCCGGAGAAGATCGCGGGCATCGCATGCGGCAGGTTGACTGCGCAGAACACCTTGAAGCGGCTGCCCTGCATTGCGCGCGCCAGGTCGACCATATCGGGATCGACCGATTTGAAGCCCTGCACCGCCGAGACCACGACGGGGAAGAAGCCGAGCAGGAACGCGGAGATCACCTTGGGGATGATGCCGAAGCCGAACCACACCACGAACAGCGGCGCGATTGCGATCTTCGGCACGGATTGGGAGAACACCAAGAGCGGATAGACGTAGCTCTCGACAGTCCTCGAACCCGCGATCAGCATCGCTGTGGGAATGCCGAACAGCGCCGAGAGCAGGAAACCGCAGATCGTCGCATAGGTGGTCGGCCAGGACTGCCGCAGCAACTCCGGCCAGTCGCTCCACAGCACCGCGACGACGTCGCCAGGCGACGGGATCTGATAGGCCGGGATGTGGAACAGACGGATCGCGAGGTCCCAGGCCACCACGATGACCACCAGGAACAGGAACGGACGCACCCACGCCGCATTCAGCACCCTCGACAGGCCCGAAGGGCTCTTTGCCTCCGCCACGCCACACTCCCTTGCAGTCTTCTCTGTTCGTGCAGAAATTAACCCGTTGGATAAATACTGTCCAGCCCCTCGCGCGCGGTAAAATCGCGGCAAGCACGCGACTTTCGTCAGACGAAATTTTTATCGATGAAGGACGCGTAGCCCGGATGAAGCGGAGCGCAATCCGGGACCGATCTGTCCACGGATAGAGTTGCCCGGATTGCGCTTCGCTCCATCCGGGCTACAGGGCTGCGATGCGTTCACACCGCCCTGTGTTCGGCCGTGCGCAGCACCGGCATCGCGCTGCCAAACGTTGCAGTGGACTTGCCGGTCAGCGCCGCCAGCACCAGCGCGGTCATGTGCTCGAGGCGCTCGTCGCGGGCGTCCTTCTTGAGCAGGTCGCGGCCGAAGATCACGCTCAAGGTGGCGCTGTTGGAGAGATAGAAGAACGCCAGCCCCGCAATCGAGATATAGAGCTGCACCGGATCGACCTCGTCGCGGAAATCGCCGCTTTCGACCCCGCGCCTCACCACAGTGCGGATCATCTCGACAAAGGGCGAGTGCATCGACTTGACCTTGGTCGAGCGCTTCAGGTGCTTTGCCTTGGCGAGGTTTTCCGTGTTCAGCAGCGCCAGGAACTCGGGGTTGCGCAGAAAATAGTTCCACGTGAAATCAATCAGGCGTCCGATCGCCTCGGGCGGATCGAGATGCTCGAGATCGAGGTTGCGCTCCTCGGCACGGATCTTCTCGTAGGCGCCTTCCAGCACCTCGAGATAGAGATCCTCCTTGTTGCCGACATGGTAGTACAGCATGCGCTTGTTGGCGTCGGCATTGGCCGCGATCCGGTCGACCCGCGCGCCGGCGAGGCCGTGGGCGGCGAATTCCTGCTTGGCCGCCTCGAGAATCCGCAGCCGCATCCCCTGGGGATCGCGCTGCCATCTCTGTATCCGCTTTGCTTTCGCCAAATCGATCGCCCGGTGATGCTGAACTGTCAAGTGTAGCATGACGCGCGGCGTTTGAGAACGAATGTTGTCGTGACGGCCATGCGGGAATATTTCTCTTTCGTCATTCCGGGGCTCGCGCAGCGAGAGCCCGGAATGACGAATAGAACTCATTTGCGCGCCACGCACGCTGCCGTGACGACACGCAGAACGAACGCCCCTAGTCTGGCTTCCCCTGTGAGGGCTGCACCAGGAGCGTCGGCACGCCGCATGTGCCGTTGCGTACGGTCATCACGCGCGTGCCGGGCTTGCGGCCGGTGCGAATCTCCGAGACGTCGACCCCGGCGGCAACCAGCCGCGCGCGCGTGGCCTCGATATCGGCGACGCGCCAGCAGATGCCGCGCAGCCGGTCCGGCGCGTCGGTCTCCGCCTTGCTGCTGTCCTTGGCCGGCCGGTGCGTGACCTCGACCACGAGGTCGCCGCAGCGGAAGAACATCAGCCGGCCCCACTCCGGATGCGAGCGGTCGAGCGCCATGTCGAGCCCGAGCCGCGCGCCATAGAGCGCGGCAGCGCGTTCCGGATCGGCGGTCGAGACCACCACATGATCCATCGCGGTGATCGAGGCCGGCGTGGTGCGCACCGACAGCGGCCGCTCCTGCTCCCGCTCCAAAAAGAACATGCGCACACCGCGCGTCGCGTCGGTCGCCGCGCGCGTCCGCTTCCATGACAGCGTGGCGCCGCTGGCCTCGTCGCGGCTCTCGACCTCGGCGACGGGCTCTGGCTTCAGCGTCAACCGGTCCAGCCTGCGGTGCGTCCGGGCGATATCGCTGGTGCGGAAGCAGAGGCTCGCAAGCCCCTCGCCTTGCGTGACGAGCGCGCTGCGGACGCGCTGGGCGGCCGCGTCGTCGCCGCGCGGCGCCATCAATTCCAGCGTCGTGTTGTCGAGCGTAAACAGCACGCGGTCGGCGCCGTCGCCGCTGTTGCGCCAGGCCGGCGCCCGCGCGAACAGCGTCTCATAGGCGGCGCTGGCGGCAGCGATGTCGCCGGTGAGGACGACGACGTGATCGAGACCGGTAATCATGGCATTGGCCTCCCCGAATCTGCCGTCATTGTGCTTCTCCCTGCGAATCCCGGAACCGCGACCTGCTACCGGCCGTTATGCCGCATACCAGAACGGGACGGCACATCCATCATCTCTACCTGTAAACCAAGCAGGGTTGCGAATAATTTCAGCGATATCGGCCGACCAGCGGTGCTAGTCTCATTGTCGGCCGGGACCACACCAAGCGACGACGGGAAGCGAATGCAGGCTCTCTTCATTGGACAGACCTATATCGACGTCACCTTCATCACGGATCACATGCCGGTCGGCGACGAAAAGCACGTTGCAGACGCCTACGCCGTGTCGTTCGGCGGCAACGCGGTGACCGCGGCGTTCTGCTGCGCCAAGCTCGGTATCGAGCCGGACCTGATCGCCACCATGGCCAACGACTGGCTGGGACGGATGTTCTGGGACATGGCCGACAGGTACGGCATCTCGTTCCATCCGCGCAAGGTGAACTCCTCCTCGCTGTCCTTCATCATGCCGAACGACGGCAAGCGTGCCATCGTGCGCTGCCGCGACGACCAGCACATCCACCCCTTTCCGCTCCTGAACATCAAGGGCTGCCGCGCGCTGCACATCGACGGCCACCAGCCGGACGCCGCCATCCATTATGCGAAGCTGTGCCGCGAGGACGGCATCCTGACCTCGCTCGACGGCGGCGGCCTGCGCACCAACACCCACGAGTTGCTCGCCTTCATCGACGTCGCGATCGTCGCCGAGCGGCTGTGCGAGCAGATGGACAAGACCCCGGAGCAGATGCTCGACTATCTCAAGAGCCGCGGCTGCAAGGTCGGCGGCGTCACCATGGGCGAGCGCGGCCTGCTCTGGTACGACGAGGCGGGCAAGGTGCAAACGCTGCCGGCGTTTCCAATCCCGCGCAAGCGCGTGATCGACACCAACGGCGCCGGCGACGTCTTCCACGGCGCCTATATCTATTCCTATCTCGCCAATCCCGGCAAAGCCTGGCATGAGCATTTCGAGTTCGCGCGCGCGGCATCGACCTTCAAGATCCAGAAGCTCGGCAACGAGGCCGGCCTGCCGACGCTCGCCGACATCGCCGCGGTCAAGCAGGAGTTCGGCGCGGCGGTCTGACAGGGCTGAGGGGGCAGGTCATGGGGCGCGTCTTCGTCGCCGGCAGCATCAACATGGACGTGGTGGCGACCGCCGAGCGCCATCCGAAAATAGGCGAGACCGTCGCCGGCGAGGCGGTGCTGTATTTCCCCGGCGGCAAGGGCGCCAACCAGGCGGTGGCATCGGCCAAGCAGGGCGTGCCGACCACGCTGGTCGGCCGGCTCGGCATCGACGCGTTCGGCAAGGAGCTGAGAGCCTTCCTCGCCGCGCAAGGCGTCGATCTCCCCTTCGTCAAGGACACCGGCGGCACCCATTCGGGCACGGCGATCATCACGCTTGCCAATGCCGACAACACCATCGTCGTCGTGCCGGGCGCCAACGGGTTGGTCGATGCCGACGATGTCGCAGCACCCGTGCTTGCGAAGGGCGACGTCGCTGTCAGCCAGTTCGAGATCCCGCTGCCGACGATCGCCGCGTTCTTCAGCCGCGCCCGCGCCGCCGGCGCCACCACGATCCTCAATCCGGCGCCGGCGAAACAGGCCGACAAGGCACTGCTCGATCTGGTCGACGTTTTGATTCTCAACGAGACCGAGCTTGGCCTGCTGACGGGAGCCGAGCTGCGCGACAGCGACGATCCATCCCGCTTCGCCGAGGCGGCCCGGACCCTCGGGCATGGCAAGACCGTCTGTGTCACGCTCGGCAGGCGCGGCGTGCTGGCGCTGGTCGAGGATCAACCGCTGCTTGTGCCCGGACGCGAGGTCAAGGCCGTCGACACCACAGGCGCCGGCGATTGCTTCGTCGGCGCCCTCGCCTCGCAGCTCGCCATCGGCAAGCCGCTCGGCGACGCGCTGGCTTATGCGAACATTGCTGCGTCGATCTGCGTGCAGCGGATGGGGGCCGCGCCATCGATGCCGACGGTTGAAGAGGTGAAGGCCGTTCTCTCCACACGTCGGGATCCATAGCCACCGGCCACAGTTTGGGGCACGCGCGCAGTGACTGCGTTCGTCTCCACCAACCAGCGCCGCGGAGTATGGGTCCCGGCCCCGTGCGCAATCGCACACGACGCCGGGACGACGATTCAACTAGCCAGCGCGCTCTTCAAATCGAAGCTCGCATCCGCCGCCTGCTCCGGCGTGATCGAACCGCCGGCGCCGAGCAGCCGGCGGCCGAACATGTGATCGCCGGCGCGATTGACCGATTCGATGCCGAGCAGCTTGTCGCCGCGGTAGCAGAACGCCGAGAACGCCCCCTGCGCGCGGTCGCCGCGCACCACGACGCGGTCGTAGCCGGTGGTGAGACCCGCCATCTGCAGCTTGTCGGGCCCCTGGTCGCTCCAGAACCACGGCAGTCCGTCATAGACCTCGGTTTTGCCGGTCAGCCGCGCCGCCACGCAGCGCGCATGGTCGGTCGCGTTCTGCACCGACTCCAGCCGGAGCGATCCGCCGAAGCGCTTGCTGGTGTAGAGCGCGCAATCGCCGATTGCGGAGACGTTCGGATCGGCGGTCAAGAGATGCTCGTCGACGATGATGCCCGATGCAACCGGCAGGCCGGCTTCTGCGGCGAGCTCGACATTCGGCAGCACGCCGACGCCGACCACGACGAGATCTGCCGGGATATGCGTCCCGTTGCTCAGGCTGACGCCGGTGACCTTCGTACCATCGGCCTCGATCGCCGTGACCTGCACCCCGAGATGGATCCGGATGCCGGCAGCGCTGTGGCGCGACTGCGAGAACTCGGAGATCTCTGCGGTCACTGCGCGCGCCATCACGCGCGAGGCGAGCTCGACGACGTCGACCTCGAGGCCCTTGGCCCGCGCGGTGGCGGCAAATTCGAGCCCGATGAAGCCTGCGCCGATCACGACGACGCGCATGCCGGGTGCGATCAGATCGCGCAACGCCTGGCTCTCGTCGAGAATGCGCAGGTAGCGGACAGCGTCGAGCCTGGCGTTCGGAATATCGAGCAGCCGGTTCCGCGCGCCGGTCGCGAACACCAGATGGCCGTAGTCGAGCGACGTGCCGGAAGCGAGCGCCACCTTCCTCGCGTTGCGGTCGACCGCATGGGCGCGGTCGGTGATCAGCTCGATCTTGTTGTCCTGGTAGAACTTGTCGGGCCGGAACATCAGGGTCTCGGGCCCACCGGTCCCCTTCAGATAGGCCTTCGACAAAGGCGGCCGCTGGTACGGCAAATGGCCTTCGTCATTGAGCAGGGCGATGCGCTCGGCAAAGCCGGCCTGGCGCAGCGATGCCGCGAGCTGGAAGCCGGCATGTCCGGCGCCGACGATGACGACCGAGCCTGTCATCGGAACAACCCACATACGCGCGAGCAGGAGTGACCCATGCCGTTTCCTCTTGTCGATGTTAGCTTGCTTGCCCCGTCCCCACAGCGCTCGTGTCTGCGTACCGAAGGCTGACGGCCATTTGGCCTCATGGCTCGCGCCGATGCAAGGGGGTCTCGGGGGATTCTGGCCACCCTATACCGCGCCTTCGCGCGGAGCCGGATTGCCACGGCTGCCGCCTAGGCCTTAAATGCCCGGAAACAACAAGCCCAAGGTCTTCAAAAATGCCAGCACCCGCCTCCGCCAACGACCCCGCTTTGCTCCGCATCGACGGCGCCATCGCGACCATCACGCTGAACCGGCCGGCCGCGTTCAACGCGATCGATATGACGATTGCCAAGAAGCTCGAGCAGCTCGCCGCCGAGGTCGAAGCCAACAAGGATGTCCGCGTGCTGGTCATCGAGGGCGAAGGCCGCGCCTTCTGCGCCGGCGGCGATCTGCAGACCATCGGCGCTGCGACCGAAGCCAACAACGTCGCCCCCGTGGTCGGCGAGATGCTTCATCACTATCACGCCTTCATCGAGGCGGTGCGGCGAATGCCGAAGATCGTGCTGTCCAGCGTGCACGGATCGGCAGCCGGCGCCGGCATGGGCCTCGCCTTCGTGACCGACCTGTGCATCGCCGCGGAGGATGCCCGCTTCACGCCCGCCTATGCCAAGATCGGCGTGTCGCCCGACGGCGGCAGCACGGTCGGTATCGTCGGCACGGTCGGGACCCGCCGCGCGCTGCAGATCTTCCTGGCCGAGGACGGCTTCGCCGCGCAGCAGGCTTATGAATGGGGATTGGTGGTCAAGATCGTCCCCGCCGCCGAGCTGAAGGCCGCGACGCGGCAGCTCGCCGAGCGCCTCGCGAAAAACCCGCCCGCCGCGATCGCCGGGACCAAGGCGCTGGTCTATCAGGCGGCCACCACGCCGACCAAGCAGCAGCTCGACGCCGAGGAACACAAGATCATCACCTCGATGCACACCGACGATTTCCGCGTCGCGGTGAAGAAGTTCACCAGCAAGTCGAAGTAGGCGTGCGACGGCCTTCCCAAGGCGGGTATGCATAGGTCCGGGACCGTCCGCCTTGCGCGCTTGCGAAGGGCGACCATCGACCAGAACTGGTCTTCATTTGAAGGTTTAAGCGTGCCTGAGGCGATCGGGCTCAGCATTTTCGTGCCGCATGCAAAGTCTTCGCTGCTGCTCCATGCACCTTGCGAGGAATTCGAGTGGCGCATTTTGAGCCGCAGCGGACTTTGACGCTAGTGACACTGAGTGACAAGCAGTGTTACGATTTCTGTATTGGCAAGCGCCTCGCAGTATTAGCCGGGGTGCGCGCGAGAAATTAATATTTTGATCCATATGAGCAAAAGAGGCGGGGCATGTCGAATTTTAGTGTGCGCGCTACGTTGGTTGCAGTTTTACTATCAACGGCATTGGGTGGGTTAAATGAGAGCGCCTATGCCCAGAGTGCAAAGCCGAATGCAGAGGCGAAATCGAAACCTCAGCCGACAGGGCAAATGATATGTAGTTCGTCGGGAGGGTGTCGGCCAGTCAAACCGGGCTGTCACCTTGAAGCGGTCCGAACTGGGAATTCCGGCCTCACGTCAAACGTGGAAGTTTGCAAATAAACGGTGCCGCTGCAATGTGAACGCCATCAGTAGCGACCCTTTCTTTCAAGAACCGATGCGGAATTGAATGAGGTGACGACGAATTGGTCCAAACCGGCGGTTGGTACAAAGATCTCTCGTTAATCCAACCGCGCGGCGGACTATTTCTGATGTTGGCCCAGAGCCGCTCTCGCCCTTCGACGCCATGATGTCCGCTTTCAGCGGTGGAGCGGTCATCGCTTGTCGCATGCGTAGTGGATTGATGAGCACACGCCTAATTCGGGCAGATGTATCCGGTGCCGCCGGGCGCCTTGAAGCAGCCGACCGATTCCGGGATTACCTGCTTGGGCAGCCACAGCACGACTTTCGGAAAATAGATAGTGAAGCAGATCGTGACCAGGAACACGACATAGATCGGCAGCGCCGCCCGCAGCGCTCTGGCAAAGCTGATGCCGACGAACTTCGAAGCCATCAGCAGCACCAGCCCGTAAGGCGGCGTGATCAGGCCGAAGGCGAGCGTTGCGATCAGCACCACGCCCATGTGGACGCCGTTGATGTCGCCGGCCTGGGTCAGCGCGTTGACCAGCGGCATGAAGATGATGATGGTCGGCACCGGCTCGATGAAATCGCCGACCACCGTGAACAGCAATACCATCAGCAGCATGATGAGATGCGGATCGTTGCCGGCGATCGAGGTGATCCAGTCGGCGATGTAGATCGCACCGCGCAGATAGGCCAGCATCCAGCCGAACGCGTTCGCCGCCCCGATCGTGATCAGCGGCAGCGAAAAAATGAGACCGGCGAGACAGAAATCGTACGGGATCTTCTTCAGATGACCACGATTGAGCGCCGGGATCACCACGGCGATGATGTAGACAACGGCGACCACGCCGGCCTCGGTCGGCGTGAACCAGCCGGTCAGGATGCCACCCAGCAGGATCACCGGGATCATCAGCGGCAGCGCAGCGTCGCCGGCGGCGAACGCGATCTGGCGCAGCGGCGCGCGCGGCTTGCGCAGGCCTGACGGGCCGAAGAAATAGCAATAGATCATCAGCCCGAAGCCGATCATCAGGCCGGGCACGACGCCCGCCATGAACAGGCCGGCGATCGAGACGTTGCCGACCGCGCCGTAGACCACGGCCGTGATGCTCGGCGGCACCAGCGCCGCGATGGTCGAGGCCGAGGCGATGATCGCGGCGATGAAGGCCGGCTCGTAGCCTTCCCTTCGCATCGGCCCGCCGAGCGCCCGGCTCATCACAGCGACATCGGCGGTGGTCGAGCCCGACATCTCCGAGAAGAACATGCTGAAGACGACGACGACCTGCGATAGCCCGCCCCTGATATGCCCGACCAGCGACACCGACAAATTGGCGATGCGGACCACGACGTTCGCCGAGCTCATCAGTTCGCCAACCAGCAGGAAGAACGGGATCGCCAGCAGCGCCTCGGAATCGACGCCGTCGAAGATCTTCTGGATGATCGCGGCGAGCGACACATCCGACAGCACCGCGCCGATGAACACGCCGGCCATCAGCGAGAACGGCACCGGCACGCCGAGATAGCCGAAGAACAGGAAGCAGGACGACATCAGCACCAGCACGACCGGCGCGCTCACGGCCGCACTCCCGTGGTCGCGCCGGTGTTGATCGCTGGGATCGCAAGGTCCTCGTCCGGCGGCTCCGAGTGCTCAAAGCCGTTGCGGATGCCGTTGACGAGCTGCTCGATCGTGAACAGGCCGATCAGGATGCCGGACAGCGGGATCACCGCATAGAGCGAGGCGATCGGCGTACCGGACGGCAGCCGGAAGCTGCCGAAGCCGCGAAGGTAGTTTTGATAGCCGTACCAGACCAGGCAAAACGCGACGCCCAACACCACCAGGCGGATGACGATCTCGACCACCAGCCGCGACCGGCCGTGCATCGCCTCCGAGAGCGCGGTGAGATAAAGATGATCGTTGCGCCGGGTCGCGACCGCAGCCCCAATGAAGATCGCGTAGATGAACAGCGTCGAGGTCACCTCCTGCAGCCACAGCCAGGGGTGACCGATGGTGCGCGTGACGATGTCGGCGGTGACCGAGAGCGAGAAGCCGAAGCACAACAGGCCGCACAGCATCATCAGGATCAGCTCGAGCCGATCCAGCGCCCGCCACTTCAGATGCCGCTGCCGTTGCAGCACCAGCCTGTCGGCGATGGCCATGGCGCGCGCTCCCGTCGACCCGGGCTCTAGTTGACCGCGCGGATCAGGTTCTTGATCTTCTCCGCATGCGGGCCGAGCTCCTTGGCGAGCTTGTCGAGATAGGGATCGGCGATCGGGGTGAAGCTCTTCTTGTCGACGTCCTCGACCACCTTGACGCCGAACGATTTGAGCTTGGTCAACGCAGTCCGCTCCAGCTCGAAGGCCTTCTGCGGCTCCTTGGCGCTGACCTCGTTGGCAGCGGCCTGCACCCATTGCTTCTGCTCGGCGGAGAGGCCCTGCCAGAGCTTGTCGGAGACGAACAGCAGCGCATTATTGGCTTCGTGCTCGGTGATCGACAGCACCGGCGCGACCTCATAGTGCTTGTTGACGAGATAGACGTTGATGCTGTTCTCGGCCGCATCGACCACGCCGGTCTGCAGCGACGTGTAGACGCTGCCAAACGGCATGTGCACGGTCTGCGCGCCATAGGCCGGGAACATGGCGTCCTCGGTCGCGGTCGCCTGCACGCGCACCTTCATGCCCTTGAGGTCGCCGACGTTGTGGATCTCCCGCTTGCTGTAGATGTGCCGCACGCCTTGCGAGCCGGTGCCGATCACATGCAGGCCCTGCGCGGTCTCGTCGATCATCGTTCTGATGGCGTCGAACACCTGCGGATCCGCCAGCGCCTTGATCACATGGGCGTCGTTGCGGAACAGGAAGTGCAGCGACATCACGCCGGCCTGCGGCGAGATCGTCGCGGTGTTGGCCGAGGAGATGATCGCGAACTCGATATCGCCTGATTTGACCAGCTGCAGCAGCTGCGGTTCCTGGCCGAGCTGCGCGCCGGGATATTGGTCGACGATCATCGTGCCCTTGCTCAACTCCTTGAGCTTCTCGGCGAACAGATCGCCGGCGACCGAGTAGCCGGTGTTGCGCGGCTGGTCATAGGCGAAGCGGAAGTGCTTGACCTCCTGCGCGCTGGCGCGCGCCGGCAGCAGCAGCGCTGCCGCGGCCATGGCGATCCCGACGATCCCAGCTGAATAGCCCATCGCGACGTTCCCCCTGTTTTTGATTGACGCGATCATCCCACCAGTCCCGCGGGATTGTCAATAAAACAGAGATATTCAGCTCGCAGTAGGCGCCAACGAGCGCTGCGTCGCTTAAATTATCGACAATTCGGCAGCCTCGCCGAACGACGCGCGCTACTTCCCCTTGGCACGCATGAAGTCGAAATCGCAGCCCTCGTCGGCCTGCAAGATGGTTTCGTTCAACAGATGCGCGTAGCCGCGCTTGGCCCAATCCGGCGTGCCGGTCGGCGCAAGCGCGGCGCGGCGCTTCTGCAATTCGGCCTCGTCGACCAAAAGATCGATGCTGCGCCTCGCGACATCGAGCCGAATCATGTCGCCGTTCCGCACCAGGCCGAGCGGTCCGCCGACCGCGGACTCCGGTGTGATGTGCAGGACGATGGTGCCGAACGCCGTGCCGCTCATCCGCGCATCGGAGATGCGGACCATGTCTTTGACGCCGGCGCGCGCAAGCTTCTTCGGGATCGGCAAATAGCCCGCCTCGGGCATGCCGGGCGCGCCCTTCGGGCCGGCGTTGCGCAGCACCAGCACGTCATCGGCAGTCACGTCGAGCGCGGGATCGTCGACCCGCAGCGTCATGTCCTCGACCGACTCGAACACCACCGCACGCCCGGTGTGCTGCAGCAGTTTTGGACTCGCCGCCGACTGCTTGATGACGGCGCCGCGCGGCGCGAGATTGCCGTGCAGGATCGCCATCGCGCCTTCGGACTTGATCGGGTTCGCCTTGGAGCGGATCGCATCCTGCCCCGGCACGTCCTCCGCATTGGCGACGACCTCGCGCAGGGTCTGGCCGGTGATGGTTCTGGCATCGAGATCGATGAGGTCACCGAGCTGCGCCATCAGCTTCGGCACGCCGCCGGCATGATGGAAATGCTCCATATAGTGTTCGCCCGACGGCTTGAGGTCGACCAGCACGGGCACCTCGCGGCCGAGCCTGTCGAACGCCTCGAGGTCGATCTTGTGCGGCGAGCGGTTGGCGATCGCGGTCAAGTGGATCAGCCCGTTGGTGGAGCCGCCGATCGCCTGCATCACGATCTGGGCGTTGCGGAACGAGGCCGGCGTCAGGATCTCGCTCGGCTTCGGTCCCTTGGTCTTGGCCATTTCGGCGGCGACGCGGCCACTGGCCTCGGCGGAGCGGAAGCGTTCGGCATGCGGCGCCGGGATGGTCGCGCTCATCGGCAGCGACAGGCCGAGCGCCTCGGTGATGCAGGCCATGGTGGAGGCGGTGCCCATCACCATGCAGGTGCCGACCGATGGCGCGAGGCGGCCGTTCACCGCCTCGATCTCGGCATCGTCGATCTCGCCGGCGCGATACTTGCCCCACAGCCGGCGACAGTCGGTGCAGGCGCCGAGTACCTCGCCCTTGTGATGGCCGACCACCATCGGCCCGACCGGAATCACCACCGTCGGCAGATCGGCGCTGATCGCGGCCATGAGCTGCGCCGGCAGGGTCTTATCGCAACCACCGATCACGATCACCGCATCCATCGGCTGGGCGCGGATCATCTCCTCGGTATCCATCGCCATCAGATTGCGCAGATACATCGAGGTCGGATGCGCAAAGCTCTCGGCGATCGAGATGGTCGGGAACACGAACGGCATCGCGCCCGACAGCATCACGCCGCGCTTCACCGCCTCGATGATCTGCGGCACGTTGCCGTGGCAGGGATTGTAGTCGCTGTAGGTGTTGGTGATGCCGACGATCGGGCGATTGAGCGCATCATCCGAATAGCCCATCGCCTTGATGAACGCCTTGCGCAGGAACAGCGAAAAGCTGGCGTCACCATAGCTGGTCAGTCCCTTGCGAAGTCCGTCGGCCATTTTCTTCTCTTCCCGTCATTGGTCGGCCGCACTTAAGGAGCGGCGGGAATTATTGTCAATACGAGATAATCTGGCGCAGAAGCCTGGCCGCTTTGCGGCAAAATCGCCCCCATTATTGACAATAACCATAGCGTCGTGCTGACCTCCGGCATCGACCCGAAGCCGAGCGCGCATGACAGCCGAGCCCACCTTGCCCGAACTCCAGGCCCCCTCGCGCGAGGAGGAACAGGCGGAAGTGATCCGCCGGCTGGAGGAGGACATCATCTTCGGCCGCTTCGCGCCCGGCCTGCGGCTGGTCGAGGATACCCTGATGCAGCGCTACGGCGCGAGCCGGCATTTCGTCCGCCAGGCGCTGTTCCAGCTCGAGCGCCAGGGCATCGTGCTGCGCGAGAAGAATGTCGGCGCCACCGTGCGGTTCTATTCGGTCGAGGAAGTGCGGCAGATCTACGAGGTGCGCGAGATGCTGACACGCCAGGCCGCACTGATGATCGCCCTGCCCGCGCCTGACAGGCTGATCGACCAGTTGAGCGAGCTGCAACGGCACTACTGCCTCAGGGCCGACGCGCAGGACATGCGCGGCATCCATGAGAGCAACGATGCATTCCACCTCGCGCTGTTCTCCGCCTGCGGCAATCCCTATCTGGTCCGCTCGCTGCAGGACTACATGAACCTGACGCTGCCGATGCGCGCCAAGAACCTCGCCGACAGCGAGGGGCTCGCCTTGTCGCGTCGCCAGCACGAATTGATGATCGAGCTCTTGAGGGGCCGCGACAGCTGGGCGCTGGCGCAGCTCTGCGTCGATCACATGCAGTACAGCAAGGCGGACTACCTCGTGCGCATCTCCAACGACAAAAAGCCGCAATAGCGCGATACGCGGCCTCCTCGTGAAGGAGACGGCGATGCGCTACGTGGCTTTGTTGATGGGATCGATTGCCGCACAGCTCGCGCTCGGCGGAATTGCCGAGGCGGCCGATCCGCGCGCAACCGAGCTCACCTATGAGCCCTGGACCAAGACGTGCCTCACCGAGGCGAGCTGCTTCGTCGCCGCCGCCGCACGCGGCCAGTGCGCGCCGTCGGGCGGCACCATCAGCATCTCGCCGCAGACCAGCACGCGCGCGCTGCTCACCGCCAATGTCGGCACGCGGACCATGCTGGAAGGCACCATCAGCCTCAAGATCGATCAGGACGAGCCGATGCAGGTCGCGAGGACGCACTGCTACACGCTCGGCTGCGGCGGCACGCTGGAGGCCAATGGCGAGCTGATCGAACGGCTGAAGCACGCGCAAACGATCGTGGTCGAAGCCAAGAACCTGACCGGGCAGAAGATCAGCCTCACCTTCCCGCTCGCGCACTTCTCCCAGACCTATGACGGGCCCGGAAGCGCACCGAAGGCTTCGGGGCAAAGCTCGAACGAGCCGCAGCGAGAGCACACTGAAGCGGTGAAGCAGCTGCCGCAGTGCGACGACTGATCACTTCTTCCAGTCGATCACCTTTGTCCTATCGCCGTCGAACTCCATGCTGCAGAACGTGCCGCCCTGGTAGAAGTCGCCGACCGGGTCCGGCGGCAGCTTGGCCTGCTCGGCCATCGCGTGCTCGCGAAAATCTTCGCCACGGCCGGTCGGACGATAGCCGAGATCATAGGCGCGGTGATTGTCCCACCAGGAGCGCTCGTTGTAGGACGCGCCGTACAGCACCTCAAAATGGATGTCGGGATGTTCGAGCCCGATGCGGCAGAGCTGCACCAGATCTTCCGGCTTGAGCCAGATCGAGAGCCTGCGGTGATCGAGCGGCGCCTCGCCGAAATTGCCGATCCGGATGCAGGTCACCTTGATGCCGTGCTTGTCGGCATAGAGCGCGCCGACGCCCTCGCCGAACACCTTGCTCACGCCGTAACGGCTGTCCGGCCGCGCGTTGACGTCGGTGCCGATGCGGTGATGGCGCGGGTAGAAGCCGACCGCATGATTGGACGAGGCGAAGATCACGCGCTTGACGCCCTGCTTGCGCGCCGCCTCGAACAGGTTGTAGGTGCCGATGATGTTGGCCTGCAGGATCGCGTCCCACGAGCCTTCGACCGAATAGCCGCCGAAATGCAGGATGCCGTCGACGCCCTCGCAGATCGCCTCGACCTCTGCGAGATCGGCGAGATCGGCCGCCTTGAACTGTTCGTTGCTGCCGAGATCGGAGGGCGGCTTGATGTCGCTCAGCAGCAGGTCCGGATAGATCGGCGGCAGCAGCTTGCGCAGGCTCGTGCCGATTCCGCCCGATGCGCCGGTCATCAATATGCGTGGCATGCCGTCCCTCGTCTTTCCGGTTTGCTGCAGCCGAATTGCGGTCGCAGGCCGACAATGATAGCAAACCATGCGCTCAAGGAAACACCATCGATACACAACAACGAGAACAGCAAATGTCCGATGTTCATTCCGCCGGCTGGCGTCCCGCGACCTGTTATCCCGATCCCGCGATCCACGCGCTCGATCCGCGCTTCGAGAAATACTGGCTGAAGCTTTCCGCCGTCGAGCGCATCGCCACCGGCCTGCGCTGGGCCGAAGGTCCGGTGTGGTTCGGCGACGGGCGCTATCTGCTGTGCAGCGACATCCCGAACCAGCGCATCCTCAAATGGGAGGAAGAGAGCGGTGCGGTCAGCATCTTCCGCAAGCCGTCGAACTTCGCCAACGGCAACACCCGCGACCGCCAGGGCCGGCTGATCACCTGCGAGCATGGCGGCCGTCGCGTGGTGCGCACCGAATATGACGGATCGATCACGGTGCTGATCGATTCCTTCGGCGGCAAGCGGCTGAACTCGCCGAACGACATCGTGGTGAAATCAGACGGTTCGATCTGGTTCACCGATCCGATCTTCGGCCTGCTCGGCAATTACGAAGGCTACAAGGCGGATCCGGAAATCGCGCCCAACGTCTACCGGCTCGATCCCGCAACCGGCAAGGCCAGCGTCGTCGCCGAAGGCGTGCTCGGCCCGAACGGGCTGTGCTTCTCGCCGGACGAGGAGATCCTCTACGTCGTGGAATCCCGCGGCGAGCCGAACCGCAAGATCCTCGCCTATGACGTCTCCGCCGACGGCAAAACAATCTCCAACAAGCGCGTGTTCATCGATGCCGGCCGCGGCACGCCCGACGGCATGCGCTGCGACATCGACGGCAATCTCTGGTGCGGTTGGGGCATGGGCGATCCCGAACTCGACGGCGTCGTGGTGTTCGCACCTGATGGCGTCATGATCGGCCGCATCGCGCTGCCGGAGCGCTGCGCCAACCTCTGCTTCGGCGGACTGAAGCGCAACCGCCTGTTCATGGCGGCGAGCCAGTCGATCTATGCGCTCTACGTCAACACCCAGGGGGCGCCGGGAGGTTAGCCCGGCCGTCATTGCGAGGAGCGAAGCGACGAAGCAATCCATCTGTCCGCGCGTGAGGAGAGATGGATTGCTTCGCTTCGCTCGCAATGACGGCGAAACTACAATCTTCATCTTCGCAAGATTCGCACTTTCAAGATCTTGCGTCTCCAAAACGTCTGACGCCGGAGCAGTTGCCTGCCCCGGCGCCGGAAATCGTGTCTCTCGTGGATCGAGCTTACGCGGCGTTGTAGCCGGCGACGGCCTTGGCCTCGAGATATTCTTCCAGACCGTAACGGCCCCACTCGCGGCCGTTGCCGGACTGCTTGTAACCGCCGAACGGCGCGGTGCGCTCGTTCGGCACGCCCTGCAGGTTGATATTGCCGGCGCGGATCTGGCGGCCGACGCGGCGCGCGGTTTCCACGGTGTCGGCCGACACGTAACCGGCGAGACCATAGGGCGTGTCGTTGGCGATCTTCACCGCCTCGGCCTCGTCCTTGGCGCCGATGATGGTGAGCACCGGTCCGAAGATTTCCTCGCGGGCGATCGTCATGTCGTTGGTGACGTCGGCGAAGATGGTCGGACGGACATAGAAGCCCTTATTGACGCCCTCGGGCAGGCCCGGGCCACCGGCGACCAGCGTTGCGCCCTCGTCGATGCCCTTCTGGATCAGCGCCTGGATCTTGTCCCACTGGCCCCGGTTGACCACAGGACCGATCGTGGTGCCGTCAGCGCGCGGATCGCCGGCCTTGGTCTTGTCGGCGACGCCCTTCGCGATCGCGGCCACTTCCTTCATCTTGGAGAGCGGCACGATCATGCGCGACGGCGCGTTGCAGGACTGGCCCGAGTTGTTGAACATGTGCATCACGCCGCCGGTCACCGCCTTGGTCAGGTCGGCACCTTCGAGGATCACGTTCGGCGACTTGCCGCCGAGCTCCTGGCTGACGCGCTTCACGGTCGGCGCCGCACGCTTGGCGACGTCGACGCCGGCACGGGTCGAGCCGGTGAACGAGATCATGTCGATGTCCGGGTGCTCGCTCATCGCCGCACCCACCTCCGGGCCGAGGCCGTTGATCAGGTTGAACACGCCCTTCGGCACGCCGGCTTCGTGGAGGATTTCCGCGAAGATCAGCGCCGAGGTCGGGGTGAACTCCGACGGCTTCAGGATCATGGTGCAGCCGGCGGCGAGCGCGGGCGCGACCTTGCAGGCGATCTGGTTGAGCGGCCAGTTCCAGGGGGTGATCATGCCGACGACGCCGACCGGCTCGCGCACGATCACGGCGGTGCCCATGGTCTCCTCGAACTCGTACTTCTTGAGCACTTCGAGGGTGTTCATGAGGTGACCGAGGCCGGCGCCGGCCTGCAGCTTCTCGGCCATCGGTAGCGGCGCGCCCATCTCGTCGGAGACGGCGGCGCCGATCTCCTTCATGCGGCCCTTGTAGACCTCGACGATCTTGGTGAGCAGCGCGACGCGTTCCTCGCGGCTGGTCTGGGAATAGGTCTCGAAGGCGCGCTTGGCGGCGGCGACTGCCTTGTCGACATCGGCCTTGGAGCCGAGCGCAATCTCATACATCGCTTCTTCGGTCGCCGGATTGACGACGGGGGTGGACTTGCCTTTGACGACGGGATCGACCCAGGCGCCGTCGATGTAGAATTGCATGCGATTGACCATCGGAAACCTCTTGTAGGGGGCGTATGGATAAGGGGAACGGAAAGCGTTCGGCAGGCATCCTTGCACGAAAGCAGGGCGAATTGAACCCGCCATATGCGGGGCGCGGCTCGTGCACGCGAACGGCATATAATGTCGCTGCCGCTGGCGTGGCAAGGCTTGCTCCAACCGTCATTCCGGGGCGCGACGTAGTCGCGAGCCCGGAATCCATTCCTCCACCAACTCCGCAGCCCGATGGATTCCGGGCTCATGCTTCGCATGCCCCGGAATGACGAGGGCAGAATGATGGCTCACACCGCCATCTTGCGATGCCGCACCGGAGCGCCGACCGACACGCTTTCCGCCGCGTCGATGATGGCGTTGGCGTCGATGCCGTAGTGCCGGTAGAGGTCGCCGATCGTGCCGGTCTGGCCGAAATGCTCGACACCGAGCGCCTCGAGGCGGTGGCCGCGCACGCTGCCGAGCCAGCCGAGCGAGGCCGGATGGCCGTCGATCACGGTCACGATGCCGCAGTCGCGGCCGAGCGGCGCCAGCATGCGCTCGATATGACTCAAATGCTGCGTGCCGCGGCGGTCGCGGCGCAAATTCCGTGCGGCGGACCACCCCGCATAGAGCCGATCGGCAGAGGTGACCGCCAGGAGACCGACATCGCGGTGGCTCTCGCCAATCAGGCCGACCGCCTCGATCGCCTCCGGCGCGACGGTGCCGGTATACGCAACGACGATGTCGCAGTTCGGGCCCGGTCTGCGCATCCAGTAGGCGCCATCGGTGATGTCGCGCTGCAGGTCCGGTGTCATGATCCGTTGCGGCTGCTCCAGCGTTCTCGTCGAGAGTCGCAAGTAAACCGAACCACCTTCGGCGCCCTCGCGCTGCATGTGGCCAAAGCCCCAGCCCATGATCACGGCAAGTTCATCGACGAAGGCCGGATCGAACGAGGCGAGCCCGTCCTGTCCGATCCCGATCAAGGGCGTCTTGATCGACTGATGCGCGCCGCCTTCCGGCGCCAGCGAGATGCCTGACGGAGTCGCGGCCACCATGAAGCGGGCATCCTGGTAGCAGGCATAGTTCAGCGCATCGAGGCCGCGCTCGATGAAGGGATCATACAGCGTGCCGACCGGCAGCAGCCGTGCGCCGTTGATCTGGTGCGACAGGCCGAGCGCAGAGAGCATGATGAACAGGTTCATCTCGGCGATGCCGAGTTCGAGGTGCTGTCCGTCAGGCGAGTATTCCCAGGTGTAGGCGGACGGGATCTTCTCCTGCCGGAACAGGTCATGGTTCTCCGCCTTCGCGAACAGACCGCGGCGGTTGACCCAGGCGCCGAGGTTGGTCGACACCGTGACGTCGGGCGAAACGGTGACGATGCGCGACGCCAGCTCGGTCTCGCCGCGCGCCAGCTCGTGCAGCACGAGGCCGAAGCCCTGCTGCGTCGACATCTGCGCGGAGGCTTTGAATGCCAGCCGCTCCGGCACGTCGATTTGAGGCGCCGAGAGCCGGCGGCGTCCTTCGCGGTTGAATGGTGCCGCGGCGAGGAACGCCTCGAGCTGCGCGGGCTCCTGCGACAGGCCCTCGAACTTGTCCCACTCATGGCCGGTGCGGATGTTCTGCGCCGTGCGCCACTTCTCCATCTGTGCCACGGTCATCAGGCCGGCGTGATTGTCCTTGTGGCCCTGCATCGGCAGGCCGACGCCCTTGATGGTGTAGGCGATGAAACACACGGGACGGTCATGGTCGATCGCCTCGAAGGCCTCGATCATGCTCGCCATGTCGTGGCCGCCGAGGTTCGACATCAGCGCCAGCAACTCGTCGTCACTGCGGCGCTCGATCAGCGCCGACACGTCGCCCTGGTCGCCGATATCGTCGCGCAGATGCTTGCGGAATGCCGCGCCGCCCTGGAAGCAGAGCGCCGCGTACATCTGGTTCGGGCAGTTGTCGATCCAGCGCTTGAGCGCTTCGCCGCCGGGCTCGGCGAACGCCTCCAGCATCAGCTTGCCGTATTTCACGATCACCACGTCCCAGCCGAAATTGCGGAACATGGTCTCGAACTTGGCCCACAGCCCCTCGCGCACCACGGCGTCCAGCGACTGCCTGTTGTAGTCGACCACCCACCAGGTGTTGCGCAGGCCATGCTTCCAGCCCTCCAGCAGCGCCTCGAAGATGTTGCCCTCGTCCATCTCGGCGTCGCCGACCAGTGCGATCATGCGGCCCTCGGGCCGGTCGCCCATCCAGCCATGCGCCTTGACGTAGTCCTGCACCAGCGAAGCGAACAGCGTCTGCGCCACGCCGAGCCCGACCGAGCCGGTGGAGAAGTCGACATCGTCGACATCCTTGGTGCGCGACGGATAGGACTGCGCGCCCTTGTAGCCGCGGAAATTCTCCAGCTTGTCGCGGGTCTGGTGGCCGAACAGATACTGGATCGCGTGGAACACCGGGCTCGCATGCGGCTTCACCGCGACGCGGTCCTGCGGGCGGAGCACCGAGAAATACAGCGCCGACATGATGTTGGCGAGCGACGCCGACGAGGCCTGGTGACCGCCGACCTTCAGCCCGTCGGTCGAGGGCCGCACATGGTTGGCGTGGTGGATGGTCCACGACGACAGCCACAGCACCTTGCGGGCCAAAGCGGACAGCATGTCGAGGCGTTCAGGCGCAATACCCATGTCAGTGTTCCTGGCAATCGTCCGGGCGATATCTCCGATGTTACTGCCGCGGCAGCCGCCGAAAATCTCAATTCCACGCGACAGCAGAGGAAAAATTGGGATAAATTCCCACGATCCGGCCTTAACCTACGAGTTCATCCCAATGCCTGCCCTCGATGCCATCGACCGCAAGATCCTGAGTCTGCTTCAAACCGACAGCCGCATGACCATGCAGGACCTCGCCGACAAGGTCGGATTGTCGGTGTCGCCCTGCCACCGCCGGGTCAAGCTGCTCGAGGAGCGCGGCGTGATCTCCCGCTACATCGCAACCGTCGACCAGAAGTCGATCGGGCTGCATGTCTCGGTCTTCATCTCGATCAAGCTGGCGCGGCAGAAGGAGGAGGACCTCAACCGCTTCGCGCGCGCGATCTCGAAATGGGACGAGGTGCTCGAATGCTATCTGATGACCGGCAACCGTGACTATCTGCTGCGCGTCGTCGCCGCCGACCTCTCCTCCTACGAAGCGTTCCTGAAGAACAAGCTGACCCGGCTCGACGGCATCGCCTCGATCGAGTCGAGCTTTGCGCTGAGCCAGGTGAAGTATTCGACGGCGCTGCCGGTGTAGGGTTGGTGAATCGAACTGCAGCTACACCACAGTGTCGTCCTGGCGAAAGCCAGGCCCATAACCATCGCATTCGGTGATGAACGGGATCGTGGCCCCGGTGTCGCACAACGATTGCCATTTGGGGTAATCGGTCCTGGCTTACGCCAGGACGACGGCGGTGAATGGTTCGCGGTTCAATAGGCACCAGGGCGATCCGGCAAATATCCGCATCGCCGCTGGAACCCGGCGGCGGCGTGCGATGTTGACATCAGGCATCACTGTTCGAAGGGTGAAACCCATGCTGACGGGCGCCCGCAGCAAATACGCCGTGTTGGCGTTCGCCGCGATCATCGCAGTGGCGGCATCGACAGCGCTGTTCGCAGGTCGTGCCGATGCCGCGCGCGGCGGCGGAGGCCATGGTGGCGGAGGGGGAGGTCATGGCGGTGGCGGCTTCCATGGGGGCGGCGGTGGATTTCATGGTGGCGGCGGTTTCCACGGCGGCGGAGGATTTCGCGGTGGCGGCGGCGGGTTTCATGGCGGCGGCTTTCACGCCAGCGCTCCGCGCGGCGGCGGCTTTCACACCATTCGTCCCGCAGCAAGAGCCGGGACGAGGTTCAGCGGCGCCGGCGCGCACCACCCTCAATTCCGTCCTGCCGCTCGCGCCGCACGCAGCGCGCCGGGCATAGCCGCCGGCCGGCATGCCGCCTCACCCGCCGCGATGCGGCACAATGCGAACGTCGTCGGACGCTCGCTGGGCTCACGCCAGATCAGAACCGCGATGGGCAGACCCGGCGGCCTGCGCAACCCGATGACGCGCGCCGCGATCACGACCGCCGCCGCCGGCGCTGCCTGGGGCCATCAAGCCTGGGGCCATCAAAACGGCGGGTGGTGGCGCCATCCGCATGGCGGCTATGGCTGGGTCGGCCCGGTGTTCTGGCCGTATGCCTATTACGATCTCTATGACTACACCTGGTGGGGCTGGGGCTATGACCCGTACTTCTGGGATTACGGCTATGGCGACCTCTACACCGGTCTGTTCGGTCCCTATGACTACGATGCCCTGAGCGGCTATGCCGACTACCTGCCCGGCCGCGCCGGTCCGCCGACAACAGGCCGGTCCAGCGCACGCGCGCAAGCCACCACCCTTGCCGACATGTGCGGCAGCGACAGAGGCGATATCGCGGGCTTCCCGATCGAGCAATTCCGCAGCGCCATTCAACCCAACGCGGAGCAGAGCGCCGCGCTCGACGACCTCGCCAACGCTTCGCAGAAGGCGTCCGCGACCATCCTCAATTCGTGTCCCAAGGACGTGCCGCTGACCGCACCGAGCCGCCTCGCCGCGATGCAGCAGCGGCTTCAGGCGATGCGCGACGCGGTCGGCATTCTGCAGCCGGCGCTGGAGAAGTTTTACGGGCTGCTCAGCGACGACCAGAAAGCCAAGGTGACCGCGCTGGTGGCCGATCAGCACCGCGGCCAGCGTGAGGCGACGTCGGACAACGCCACCTGCAACACGGCGCAGCCTTCTGCCATCTCGTGGCCCGGTGACGTCATCGAACGCGACGTCAAGCCAACAGACGCGCAGCGGGCGAGCCTTGATGCCCTGCGCGACGCGGCGACAAAAGCCGAGGACATCTTGAAATCGTCCTGTCCGCCCACCGACGCGCGCACGCCACCGGCACGCCTTGCAGCGGTCGGAGCCAGGCTCGACACGATGCTTCAGGCGATCGGCACGGTGCGTCCGGCGCTGGACACCTTCTACGGCTCGCTCAGCGACGAGCAGAAGGCCGCGTTCGACGCGGTCGGCCCGGAGCAAGACGGCGGCAGGACCTCGATGGCCGCAGGCAACGACGAACCTCCGCGAGGCCGTCATCGGCGCCACCACCATCATGGCCCGAATATCGGAGGCATGATCTTCCGGATGATCGGCCTGTAAGGCGCGGCATCGCCGCGTAGGCCGCGCAGCTACGGCGCGATCCAGATGCCCATCACGATGATCACCAGTGCGACGGCGATCACCAGCATGTCCGTCGTGAGCCAATCGGGCATTCCGTTTGATGGCTGCTCGCTCATGTCCGCGACTCCTTCTGTTCGCGTCGAGCCCATATGCTGAAACGGATCGGCGCGAACGAGGATGAACTGGTTCACATAACGGCGCGACAAGCGGTCGCTCCGAGTTTCGCGCATCTGCGCGCGCACAAGTTGCGGCATGCGATTGATCTGCCGCCCAGGTTTCTGAACATGTTCGACAACGAGGGCGGCAGCAGCGAAGTATAGCACGTCACAGAGCGGCGTGCATCGCCACGTGACAGGACGGGTTGCGCCGGAGCCCGTCCAACACACCCTGCGCGCGACGTTTCTACGTCACAGCACCTTGCGCTGCGCCAGGTTCTTCATCAACGCGCCAACGCCGAAGGTCCATGGCTCGCATTCGTCGCTGCCCCGCATGCGGTTGACGAGCTTGCCGAGCTGCGGCGCGTCGATGGTGACGATGTCGTCGCGCTTGTGGGTGAACCCCTCGCCCTTGGCGTCGCGGTCCTTGACCGGCGCAAACATCGTGCCCAGGAACAGCGCAAATCCATCGGGATATTGATGCACGGGCCCGATGGTCTGGGCGACCAGATCGGTTGGGTCGCGGCTGATCTTGCTGATCGAAGAATGCCCCTCGAGCACGAAGCCGTCGGCGCCCTTCACGGTGAGGCCGACATCCATCTTCCTGACGTCGTCGAGCGAGAAGGTCCCGTCGAACAGCCGGAGCAGCGGGCCGATCGCGCAGGAGGCGTTGTTGTCCTTGGCCTTCGACAGCAGCAGCGCGGAGCGGCCCTCGAAATCGCGCAGGTTGACGTCGTTGCCGAGCGCGGCGCCGACGATCTTGCCGGCGGCGGAGACGATCAGCACCACCTCCGGCTCCGGATTGTTCCAGGTCGACTTCGGATGCAGCCCGGCATCCATGCCGGTGCCGACCGAGGACAGCGTCGGCGCCTTGGTGAAGATTTCGGCGTCGGGGCCGATGCCGACCTCCAGGTACTGGCTCCAGGCGTTCTGGTCGATCAGCACCTGCTTCAACCGCATCGCCTGCTCGGAGCCGGGCTTCAACTTGGAGAGATCGTCGCCGACCAGGCGCACCACCTCCTTGCGGATCGCCTCCGCCGACGACGGATTGCCGCGCGCCCGCTCCTCGATCACCCGCTCCAGCATCGAGATCGCGAAGGTGACGCCGGCGGCTTTCAGCACCTGCAAATCGACCGGCGCGAGCAGATGCGGTTTTGTCACGTCGCGCCCGTCGGGCGGTGTGTTGGCGAGAATGGCCTCGAAATCGCCGATCCGCTCGCCGCGCGTGCCGCGCAACGCCGCCGCGGGATCGGCTTCCTCGCACAACGCGCTTACGGTCGGGAAACGCGCGGTGACATCGAACACGCCGTCCGCCCGCACCGCGACCACGGCCGGGCCGCCGGCCTGCGGCAGCCAGACCCGTCCGACCAGCGTGCCGGCGGTGCCGTCCTCCGGCAGGATATCTTTTGGCGTGAGCGAAATCATCGGCGTCTCCTTTTTTTGATCTTGTCAGCGCTTGATAGCACAGTCCGCGCGCTGGCGTGAAACAGCGGTCATGCCGTTGTCATAGAGGGGTAACATCGCCCGTCAATGCTTCCGTCGCTCCATCTAACACACTGAAAGACGGACCTTCATGACCGCCTCCGACCTCACCGACGAAGCCGCCCGTGATGAAGCCTCCCGCGACGAAGCCTTGCGCGCCCGCATCCATCAGGAGATGGCCGACAGCCTCGACGAGGAGCTCGAGCTCGAGCTCGACGACATGAGGCTCGACGAGCTCGACCACGACGGCGCCGCCGGCAAGCCGTCGATCGACCGCAAATTCTACTTCCGCGAATTGCTGCGGCTGCAGGGCGAGCTGGTCAAGCTGCAGGACTGGGTGCAGCACGAGAAGCAGAAGGTCGTGGTGCTGTTCGAGGGCCGCGATTCCGCCGGCAAGGGCGGCGTGATCAAGCGCATCACCCAGCGGCTCAATCCGCGCATCTGCCGCGTCGCGGCGCTGCCGGCACCGAACGAGCGCGAACGCACGCAATGGTACTTCCAGCGCTATGTCTCGCACCTGCCGGCCGGCGGCGAGATCGTGCTGTTCGACCGCAGCTGGTACAACCGCGCCGGCGTCGAGAAGGTGATGGGGTTCTGCACCGACGAGCAGTATGAGGAGTTCTTCAAGTCGGTGCCGGAATTCGAGCGTATGCTGATCCGCTCCGGCACCATCCTCTTGAAATACTGGTTCTCGATCACCGACGAGGAGCAGGCGTTCCGCTTCTCGATGCGGATCCAGGATCCGCTGAAGCAGTGGAAGCTGAGCCCAATGGACGTCGAGGCGCGGACCCGCTGGGAGCTCTACACCAAGGCCAAGGAGACGATGCTGGAGCGCACGCACCTGCCGGACTCGCCGTGGTGGATCGTCGATGCCGTCGACAAGAAGCGCGCCCGGCTCAACTGCATCTCGCATTTGCTCAGCCAGATTCCCTATCAGCAGGTCGCCCACCAACCGGTGGTGCTGCCGCCGCGGGTGCGCAACCCCGATTATCACCGCGGCCCGATCCCGCCGGAGATGTACGTGCCGGGACGGTATTGAGCTGGGCAGTCTCGATTTCTCCTCCCCCGCTCTCACGGGGAGAGGGGAAGGCCGCACCTGCGCAGTTTCGGAATAATAGAATAGTGCCACTGATTTGCCCGACATGTCAAGTCGACGTGTCGAATGCAGGTACGCCCCGGCTACTGTGCATGGGGTTGTTTTCGATATTTTGGCAGTGCGCCCCTGCGGAAGCCGGCTGTATGCGATAGCTTGGCGCAAGCTGGGCCAGGCTAAGAGATAGGCATCTCCTCTTCGGCTCGCCTACTTTGGGCGCAGGCCCGCGCCCTTGCTGGCGCCGGATACCGACGCTAGGCTTCCCCGATCTGGTGCAGGGAGGCCCGCTTGACTCAATCCGACGACATCGCAATTTCCGAAGATCGCCGCGACGCGCTGCGCTATGCGCTCGGGATCGGCAGCGGCGTAGCACTCGCGGCCGCGATGGCAACCCCGGCCTCGGCGCAGACCGCCGACAACACCCTGGATCGCATCCGCGCCAACAAGGTGCTGCGGATCGCGGTGCTGCCGGGCGAGCTGCCGTATTTCAACAAGGACCTCGCCACCGGCACCTGGTCCGGCTTCTCGATCGAGATGGCGAACGACCTCGCCAAACTGCTCGACGTCAAGCTGGAATATGTCGAGTCGACCTACGGCAATTCGATTCTCGATCTGCAGGCCAACAAGATCGATCTCGGCTTTGCGCTCAACCCGACGCCGCAGCGGGCGCTGGTGGTGGACTTCACCAGCCTGGTGTTCCCGCATCCGTTCGGCGCGATGCTGAAGAAGGGGCTGGAGGCCAAGACCTGGGCCGACATCAACAAGCCCGAGGTCAAGATCGCGGTCGACGTCGGCTCGGCCAACGAGGCCGTGGCGCGGCGCTTTGCGCCGAACGCCACCATCAAGTCGCTGAAGTCGCGCGACGAGGTGATGCTGGAAATGTCGTCGGGCCGCGTCGATTGCGTGGTCAATGCGCTGGTGCTCGGGCTGACCGCGATCGCCAAGAACCCGAACCTCGGCACCTACAAGATCCTGGCCTCGCCGTCGGTGACGATCGCGAGCGGCACGGCGGTGCGGCGCGAACAGGACAAGCGGTGGCGCGATTTCCTCTCGGTGTGGATCGACTACAATCGCGGCATCGGCCAGATGCGCGAATGGTTCGTCAAGGGCCTCGGCCTCGCCGGCGTCAAGGCCGAGGACGTGCCGGTGGAGCTGAATATCTGACGTCAGGCTGACTCCGCCTCACCTCTCCCCGCGAAGAGCGGGGAGAGCGAGAAGGGCCGTCTCAGACCTTGTCGTAGGTCAGCCCGCGCTCCAGCCGCCTTGCCACCAGCGTCGAGGGAAACAGGATCGCAAAGTAGATCACCGCCACGATGGTGTAGACCTCGAGCGGCCGGTAGGTGTCGGCGTTGATCAGGGTGGCGTTGTAGACGAGATCGGGCACCGCGATGATCGAGACCAGCGAGGTGTTCTTCAGTTGCGTCACCGACTGGTTGACGTAGGGCGCCATCATCGGTTTCAGCGCCTGCGGCAGGATCACGAGCCGCATCAGCCGCCAGCCGCGGAAGCCGAGCGCCTTCGCCGCGTCCCACTGCCCGACCGGCACGCTCTCGATCGAGCCGCGGACGATCTCGGCATAAAACGCGCCGCCATAGAGCGACAGCACGCTGACGGCTGCGACATGCGCCGGGATGTTGACGCCGATCACGACCGGAAACGCGTAGTAGAACCAGATGATCTGCACCAGCAGCGGCGTGCAGCGGAAGGTTTCGATATAGGCGATCAGCAGCCAGTCGATCACCGGAATGCGCCGCAGCCGCAGCATCCCGACGATCAGGCCGATCAAGGTGCCGAGGATGATGGTGCCGATGGTGTAGGCCACGGTCCAGCCGAGCCCGAGCCAGAACAGATGGCTGTACTTGGCGAGGATCCCGAAATCCCAGACGTAGTTCATCCTGCCCCTCGGTTGCCGCGTATGACGCCCAGCATCGCAGGCGGCCTCGCGCAAGTCACGCGATATACCGGGCAGGCGAAAACGCCCTCACGTCGAACGGCGGCGTGGCGCCTGCGATCATCGCCGCGACCGCAGCACCCGTTCCGGGCCCGGTGGTGAAGCCGATATGCTGGTTGCCGAAGGCGAGCCAGAGCCCGCGATGCCGTGGCGCTTCGCCGATCATCGGCAGGCTGTCGGGCAGCGTCGGCCGCGCGCCGCGCCAGCGCTCGCCGACCGCGTCGCCAAATTCCACCACCTCGCGCGCCATCGGCACCACCGCCTCGAGCTGCGCATAGTTCGACGGCGCGTCGCGCGCGGTGAGCTCGACGCCGCTGGTGACGCGAACGCCCTGCTCCATCGGCGTCATCAGGAAGCTGCCCTCCGCATCATGGATCGGCCGCAGCAATTTGCGTGCCGGGTTCGGCACGAAATGCTGGTGATAGCCGCGCTCGAATGCCAGCGGCACGCGATAGCCGAGCGGCCGCAACAGTTCGGCCGACCATGGCCCGAGCGCGACCACGACATGTCGCGCGGCGATCTCGCCGTCGACAAGCTGCACGCGCCAGCCGGCGCCTTGTTGTGCGATCCGCCGGATCTCGGATTGCCGCACCGTGCCGCCGTTGCCGGCGAGCATCTGCGCATAGGCCTTGACCACCGCGCCCGGTGAATCGACCGATGCCGTCTGGCTGTGCAGCAGGCCAACGCTGTAGGCAGGGATGATGTTCGGCTCGAGTGCGGAGATCGCCTGGCGATCGAGCACTTCGCTTTTGATACCGAATTCGGCGAGCGCCGCTTGCTCGGCCCTGGCGGCCGCGAGCCCGTCGCCGCGCCAGGCCTTCAGCCAGCCGGTCTCACGGATGCGATGGCCGGCGCCCGCCTGCACGATCCAGTCGCGATGCAGCGTCAGCGACGTCCCGATCAGGCCGTGCAGCGCGGCGGCGCGCGGCTTGGTCTGGGCCGGCGTCGCTGCGGCGAGGAAGCGGATCACCCAGCCGGCATTGGCGACCGCCCACGGAAGATTCCAGCGCAGCGCCGGATGCGTGTTGGTGAGGTATTTCGGCAGGTTCTTCAGCAGCGATGGCGTGTTGAGCGGCAGGATCGAGCCGGACGAGATGATGCCGGCATTGCCGTAGGAGGTCTCGCTGCCCGGCTCACGGCGGTCGACGATGATGACGGAGTGCCCGCGCTGCCGTGCGGCAAGGCCGGCAGAGACGCCGACCATGCCGGCGCCGAGCACGACGACGTCAACCTGTTGTGCGGACGCGGCTTCGCTCATGCCGTCACATCAAGGTCAGACCGCCATCGACCGGCAGCGTGGCGCCGGTGATGTGGCCCGCTTCCGGCGACAGCAGGAAGGCGACGACCGCGGCGATCTCGTCGGGTTCGGCCAGCCGCTGCATCGGATTGGCCTTCGCCACCCGCTCCCAGGTCGCGGTGTCGAGCGCGCCGAACAGGCCGGGATCCTTGCGCGTATAGCCGGGCATCACCGCATTGGAGGTCGCGCCCGATGCGGCAAGCTCGATTGCCAGCGCCTTCACCAGCACTTCGAGCGCAGCCTTGGCGGCGGCCGATCCCGGATAGGTGGCGCCAGGCACAAAACGATGCGGCCCGAAGCTCGATACCGCGACGACGCGGCCTTGCGCGTTGCGCGCGAGATCGGGCAGCGCAGCCGCCGCGATTTCATGAAATGCAGCCGCCATTACGGCAAAGGCACGCTCCAGCGCCTCGCGCGGCAGACTGGCGAATTCGCGGCGGTCGGCAAAGCCCGCGGCATGCACGATGCCATCGATCGGCCCGAACGCGGCGCGCGCAGCCTCGACCAGCGACGTACCCGCACCGATCCCGGCGAGGTCGCCGGTAGAGACCGCAACCTTCGCGCCCTTGCTGCGGCATTCCTCCGCAACCGAATTCAGCCGCGCGAGCCCGCTGGCTTCGGCGCCCTGGCCATGCAGCATCAGCCCCTGATCAGGGCCGGCAAGCCGGCGTGCAACGGCGGCGCCGATGCCGGAGCCGCCTCCCGTGATGATTGAAACGCGCATGAGGTGCGTGCTGTCGGTGCGATATGAGACGGCGAACTATAGGTTCGGCGTCGCGAAATGCAAACCGGCGCCGTCAACTCAACGCCACGGCTCGACGAGGATCTTGGTGTGCGCCTCGGGATTGGCGAGATCGGCAAAGGCCTGCGCGACGCCGTCGATGCCGACGCGGCCGGTGACCAGCGATGCCGCATCGACCTGGCCTTCCGCGATCAGCCGAAGCGAATAGGCGAACTCCTCCGGCGTGTAGCCGAGCACGTACTGGACGTTGAGCTCCTTGATGATGCCGAGCATCGGCTCGGACTTGTCGGTCTCCATGCAGACCCCGACCACCACGACTCGGGCGCTGCGCGGGGCGCCCTCGAACACCTGCTGCAACACCCCGGGCACACCGACGCATTCGAAGATCAGCGCCGGCTTCAGCGGCGGCAGCAGTGCCTGCATCGGCGGCCGCGCCGCCTTCTCCGCCTGGGTCATCTGGGCGTGCTCGGCCCAGCTCGCATAGGGCTGCGTCCTGGCGGGATCGACCACGACATCGGCGCCCATCTTCTCGGCGAGAGCGCGCCGCGCCGGCGAATAGTCGGCGGCAACGATCGGGCCGAGTCCCCTGATCTTCAGCGCCGCGATCACCGCAAGGCCGACCGGCCCGCAGCCGATGACTAGCGGCACCTCGCCGCCCTTGATGTTCGCCATCGCCACCGCATGGACGCCGACCGCGAGCGGCTCGGTGAGCGCGGCGTGCTCGGCGGCAAGCCCGTTCGGCACTTCGAGCAGCAGCGGCTCGCTGAGCAGCATCTGCTCGGCATAGGCGCCGAGATAATCGTTGGAATAGCCGATGCCCTTCGGGCCCTCCGGCGTCAGCAGCGCCGGCAGCGAGCAAACGCGCGTGCCGGGCTTCAGCTTGCGCGTGGTGCCCGGGCCGTAATCGAGGATCTCGCAGCAGAACTCGTGGCCGAACACGACGTCGCGCGACAGGTCCATCGGCGTACGGCCCGGCAGGAACTTGCTCAGCTCCACCATGCGGTGGGCGTGCTTGCGTGCGTGCAGATCGGAACCGCAGATGCCGCAGGCGAGCGATTTGACCAGTACCTGGCCGGCGCCCGGCTTCGGCTCCGGCATCTCGTCGACGACAATCTCGCCGTTTCTGAAGATCGCTGCGCGCATGTTTCCTCCCGCGTGGGTTTTGTCCCACTCATTTTGATGCGTATTTCGTCTCGCGAAATACATGGTCGCGGATCAAGTCCGCGACAGGCGTTCGCTGCGGGAGGCTATAGCACGGAGGGTCACCACGTATAGCGCATAACGCCCTTGCCGGCGTAGGACTGGGTGACGCTGGAGAATTCGCTCTCGAAAGTCGCAGCCGCCGACCAGCCGTTGCGCCACTTGATCTCCGCCGAGGCGGTGGTCAGCGCGGACTCGCTGGCCTGCGCCGCACTGTTGACCACGAAGGCCGCCCCCGGCAGCGCCTGGAACACGGCCGCGGCGCTGCGGTTCGGGTTGAAGTCGTGCGCCCAGGCGACGCGGCCGCGCAGCGTCACGATGCCGCCATCGACCGCGAAGGATTTGTCGGAGCGGATGCCAAGTTCGCTCCTGACGTCGGTAACGCTCTTTGCCGCATAGTTCAGCGCGAAGGCACCGCCACCGGCGACCACGCTCTCCGCATAGCCCGGCAGCTCGAAGCTGGTGAATTGCGCCGCCGCGTAAGGTGTCAGCCCGATCCAAGGCGTGGCGGCACGATAGCCGCCTTCGAGCCGGCCCGACCACGCATTGGCGTTGAAGTTCGCCCGCAGGTGGTCGACGCCCGCGGCGGTCACGATGCGGTCGGTGGTGATGTCCTGCCAGCCATAGGCGAGCGCGGCGCTCAGATACGCCGCGCCGACGGTGTGGCGAACGAACGCGCCGGCCTGGAACAGGTCGGAGCGACCCCAACCGAGACCGTTGGTGCTGAAGCTGGTAGCACCGCCGGCGAGCGCAAAGCCCGCAATGGTGTTCGGCGAGAAGCGGTAGTCGGCTCCGACCGCGGTGCCGTAAACGCTGCTGCTGGTGTTGTTCGAGCCGAGCACCGCATTGCCGCTGGTGGTCTGCGAACCGCCATAGCCCGCTGTCCAGATGCTCCAGCGCTGCTCGAAGTCGGGCTGCAGCGGCGGCGGTGCCTTGGCGTAAATCGCGGCCAGCGCATCGCGTGGCTCGGTCGTGCGCGCCGCGTACGCCAGCGACGCGCTCTCCTCGGCAAACGGCGTAGCGCTCGCGCCACTACCGAAACCACCATCGCGCTCGGCGACGAACGGATCGGTCAGCAGACCTAGGAACTGGTTCATCGCGTTGAACGTCGCCTGCTGCGATCCGGTCGCCCCCTCGCCCGAGGCCTGGGTCAGGCCGTTCGGCGAGAGTCCCGCATAAGCCACGTTGATGCCGCCATTGCCACTAAAGAAGTTCTGCAGCGTCGCGGCAACGTTGCTCTGGTTGACGTTGAGCTTCGATTTCACGGCGTAATCGAGCGCGAAATTGAGATAGGCATTGTTTGCGTCGTAACCGAGCGTTGCAACCAGACCCGACGGCAACCCTGTTGAAGCGACACCGGCGAACACGCCGTTGCGACCGCCGGCCGCCGACAGGATGGTGTATTGCCTGGCGATCGTGCTGCCGGCAGCGATGCTGACACCCACCGATCCGGCAAGCGCCGCGGTACCGGTCACCTTGGCTGATGTGGCGGCGGTCGCATTGAGGCCGACCAGATACAGCGCACCAGACTGGAAGGCGACATTGCCCGCCACGTTGAGGAATGTGCCCGGTGTCGCATTGCCTGGCAGCAAAATGCCACCGCTCGCGATCGTCGTATTGCCGACAGTGCCGATGCCGGAGAGCGCACCGCCTGAGTTCACCGTGACTGAACTCGACGACACGATCGAGCCATCGACCTGCAGAATGCCGCCATTGACAACGGTGGTTCCGGTATAGGCGTTGACACCCGAGAGAGTCAGCGTGCCACTGCCGGTCTTTTCCAGATTGCCAGGCCCGGCCGGGCCGCAACCGCAGGGATTGGAATCCGCGATCACGCCGCTGACGACTGTCGAGAGATTGTTGCCACCGACCGCGAGCGTGTTGCCCCCACCGATGTAGTAAGTGCCCGAGCCCGCGATCGAACCTGCGGTGATGCGACCATCACCGTTCGGCCCAAGGCTGCCGCCGAAGTCGACATAGCCGGTTCCCTGGGTGATGAACTGCGCGGCACCGCCGGTCGCGTTGTCGACGAACTTGACGCTCGCGCCGCTCTCGGTCGTGATCATGGCGTTTCCGGCCGTCGCATATGCGGCAAAGATCAGCGCGCCGCCGGACCGGTTGGTGATCGTCGCGTTGCCTGCGGTCGGCGCTTCGGTCGCCTCGCCGAACGGGCCGAAATAGGTCACGCCGCTGTTGTCGATGGTCGCGTTCGCCGCGGTGCTGCTCTGGAAGAAACTTATATAGCCGGTGGCGGACGTCGTCATCTTCGCCGACGCCGCCGACGAAAATTCGAGGAAATACGTCGAGCCGACGTTGTTACCATTGGTGTTGTCACCATTGGTAATGGTGGAATTGCCCGCGGTGCTGCTGTCGCGAAACACCGTGGCGCCGAAATTCCGGTTGACGATCACGGCCGTCGACGCCGTCGTGGAATTGTGGAACGTCGTGCTGGCGCCGTTGGAGCCGTCGTTGACGATCTTGGTGATGCCCGCCGTGTTGGCGTTGACGATCTCGAACCTGCCGTTGACAGCGACTTCGCCGACGATCGAGGCGGTGTGGCTGGCGTCGCCGAGTTGCAGCGTTGCGCAATTGCAGATCGTGGTTCCGCCGGCATAGGTGTTGGAGCCTGTCAACACCACACGGCCGACGAAGGCCGAAGCGCCCAGCACTGACAGTCCACCGGCGCCGCCAATGTTGCCCGAGTAAGTGAAGGTGGATCCGTTGCCGTCGATGCTGCCGCCGGTAGCGTTGACCTGTGCGTTGTTCGCGATCGTGTAGTTGCCGCCGGCCTGCAGCGTCCCGCCGTCGAAGCTCAGCAGGCCGGTGCCGATCGCCGACGAGACGATCGCGCCCGGCGTACCCACGGTGTCGACGCCGACTAGCAGCACGCTGCTGCCGCCGGCAACGCCGCACGCAGTGCCGCAGATCGTGGTGCCGCCGGTATATGTATTCGCTCCGGACAGCACCAGCCTGCCGCCCCCGTTGAGCACGATATCGCCGGCACCGCTGATAGGCCCCGACATCGCGTTTGTGGTACCGGCGGCGACGGTGATGATGGGATCGCTGTTGATGACGATGGTGTTGGCGATGTTGACGCCGTTGCCGTCCAGCACCAGCCTGGTGAGACCGGCAAGCGTCTCGCCCATCTTCAGCGTGCCGCTGCCGAGTGCATTGCTGTTGCGGATGACGAGCGTCGATCCGTCGCTCACCGAGGTGCCGCCGGTGTAGGTGCTGGCACCGGTGACGATCAGCGAGCGCCCACCATCCAGCTTGACGGCAACCGAGGCGTCGGTGGCCAAGCCATTGAGGCCCGTGATGCCGGAGATGGTGACATCGCCCGACGCGCCGGCCGCGCTGGTTTGCAGGAACGTCAGGCTGGCGCCGACACCATTTGCAATCGCAAGATTGCCACTGAGCGTTCCACCGATCGACGTCAGCGTATTGGCTCCGCCGGTGAAGCCGATCGCGTTGCCCTGCGCACCCGGGCCGCCGCCACCGGTGATCGTTCCGCTGTTGATGATGGTCAAGCCGCTACCGACGATTCCGGAACCGCCCGTGCCTGCTGCACCGGGCTTCCCCCGCGTGCCGCCGGTGGACGGCTCGCCTTGATTCGCGTCGACATCGGACACCTGCGCGCCGCCACCACCGCCCGCGCCACCCGAGATCGAGCCGGAATTCCTGATCGTTGCGCCTGGCGCACTGAAGACGATGCCGCTGCCGCCGTCACCGCCGCCGCCACCGACATCGCCGGCACCGCCCGCACCGCCATTGCCGCCTGTGATGCTGCCGCTGTTTGAGTGGATTCCTGCGCCGGTGATGGTGAATGCACTGCCGCCCGCACCACCACCACCGCCGCCGCCAGCGATTTGGGCTGAAGGGTTCGAGGCGTTGACGCCACCGTCGCCGCCCCTGCCGCCATTGCCGCCCATCACTATCCCGGTGTTGTTCAGCGTCGCGCTGGACGTTCCGCTGAGCCCGCCGCCGCCACCGCCACCACCACTCGCGGTAAATGAACCGATCGTTCCAGCAACGCCATCCTGTCCGGCCGCGCCACCGGCACCGCCGCCGGGAGAGGCGTTATTCCCGCCGGGGCCGCCGGCACCTCCGGCGGCGCCCTCAGCGCCGCCGCCGCCACCACCACCGGTGCATTGGCATGAGCGATTCGGAGCGCCGCCGTCGCCGCCGACGCCACCGCTCACACCGGGAATGCCGCCGGCACCGCCATATTGTCCTGTCGACTGATAGTTACCCTCGCCGCCGGCGCCGCCGTTTTGTGCGACAACCGGCCCGGCGAGCAGAGCGGTTGAAAGGATGATCGCGACCATCAACCAGCCTCGCAGACGGATTCGCGCGCAGCCCCACTCTCGCATTGCCCCAGCCCCAAATCGATAGCGCCGCGCGGACGCGGCTTGACCCGAATGGGCTATCTTGCAACTCGCGGGAGGCGCGTCTTCTCAAGCCGTGCACAGTCAGCGCATCAGGTCGGATTCAGGGCATCTGTTGTAAAATGGATACGCGTTGGTCAGGCGTTCGGCGAAGGCTCGTTGGCCACGTCCAGCAACTGCGACCGTCGGACGCGCTCGCGATGCGCGGTGTAGAGGCCAGAGGCGACGATGAAGCCGGCGCCGAGGATGGTCCAGCTATCGGGCACTTCGCCGAAGATCAGGAAGCCGAGGATGCTGACCCACAGTAGCTGCGTGTAGGAGAACGGCGCCAGCACCGAGGCATCGCCGTAGCGGAACGCCAGCACGACGATCCACTGTCCGACGGTTGACGCGACGCCAATCAGGATGCCGAACATGATGTCGTGCCAGGTCGGCGTGACCCAGACGAACGGCACCAGCGCGCTGACGATGGCGACGCCCACGATCGACGAATAGGTCATCACCGTGATCGGACGTTCGCTGCCGCTCATCATGCGCGTCAGGATCAGGGTGGCGGCCCAGGCCAGCGCCGAGACGAGCGGGAAGACAGCCGCTGGATGGAAGGCGCTGGTGCCCGGCCGCAGGATGATGAACACGCCGGCGAGGCCGACCGCGGTCGCGACCCAGCGGCGCATGCCGACCTTCTCGCCGAGGAAAGCGATCGACAACGCAGTGACGAACAGCGGCGAGACGAAGCTGGTGGCCGAGGCCTCGGCGATCGGCAGGAAGCCGAGCCCCGTGATGAAGATCAGGGAGGAGCCGAGCAGCGCAGCGCCGCGCAGCACGTGCAGGCCGGGGCGGCTGCTGCGCAGCGCGAACAGCGGCGAGCCCGGCAGCATCGCCGGCGTCATGATCAGCGCGAACACCAGGAAGCGGATCCAGGCGATCTCGATCGAAGGCAGCGACGACGACAGATATTTCGCGGTGACGTCGGAGGTGCCCAGGAACACGGTCGACAGCAGGATCAGCGCAATGCCCTTGAACGGCCGGTCGGTGTGGGCCGGCGCCTTGCGTGCAACGGACGTTTTCGCGGGCAATGCAAGAGGAACGCTGTCCAGCCTGGCGGCTACGGCGGGGGGCGGTGTCACGGCAATCTCAATGAGCAAAATAAGGGGAATCTGCTGTTCGTACAGAACGCCAATTCCGCTGCGAGAACAATGCCCGAAAACGGGACTCCGATATGCACCAGCGCGCGCGACCGCCCGCCGCAGCCGGTGCGCGGCCGCAACCGCAACAGTTTGTTAAGAACTGTGTGGAGCGGAGCTTCTCGTGAATCCTCGAACTAGAGCATCGGCAGCGAGCGCGGCTTTGGCCCGCGCGGGAACGCCGCATCGAGCGCGGCGATCTCGTCGCCGCTGAGCTTGAGCGTTCCCGCCACGGCATTCTCCGCCGCGTGGTCCGCGGTCGACGCCTTCGGAATCGCGAGCACCGGCGGCAGCCGCGTGAGAAAGCTCAGCGCGACCTGGCGCGGCGTCGCCCGGTGCGCCTGCGCGATCGATTGCAGCACCGCACCTGACTTGCTCGACGGGGACGGAAAATCATTGTGGCCGAACGGTGAGTAGGCGACCACGGCCACGCCATGCCGCTCGCACCACGGGATCACGGCGTGCTCGATGGCGCGCTCGCGCAGATGGTAGAGCACCTGGTTGCAGGCGATCTTGCCCTCGCCCGTGACATCGCGCAGTTCATGGAGATCGTCTGCGTCGAAATTGCTGACGCCCCAGGAACGGATCTTGCCGGCCGCGATCAATTCGTCGAACGCCGCGACCGTCTCGGCGAGCGGAGTGGTTCCACGCCAGTGCAGCAGATAGCAATCGAGGCGATCGGTCTTCAGCCGCTTCAGCGAGCGCTCGCAGGCGGTGATGGTGCCGCGCCGCGACGCGTTGCTCGGCAACACCTTCGAGACCAGGAACAGCTCGTCGCGGCGGCCGGCGATCGCGTCTGCAATCACGAGTTCAGCGTCGCCATACATCTCGGCGGTGTCGATATGCGTCATGCCGGCATCGATACCGCGCTTCAGCGCAGCGATCGCCGCCTTGCGGTCACCGCGATCGAGATACCAGGTGCCCTGCCCGATTACCGAGACTTGCGGGCCGTTGCTGCCGAATTTTTTTGTCTGCACGATCGCCTCGTTGTGCGTGGGTCGCCTCTCGCCCCATACGACGATAGAGGAAATGGGCAGCAATGTCTCGTCATCGTCGCCCCGGCGTAGGCCGGGACTCATCACCACAGGGGCAGATGCGAAAGCAAATTGCGGTCGCAGCGTCGTCCGGTAACGTAGATTTGGGGTTATGCCTCGCGACCTCGCCGGGACGACGGCGGACCGTAGCTAACCGTCGATCCCGCTGATGTCGGCGACCAGCACCGTGCCCGTCACCGATTCCGTGATGTAGAGGCGGTCGCGGCTGGCGCCCCCGATCGCGACATTGGTGCAGCTTGGTCCGGCGCAGGACTTGATGCGCGCGATGCACTCGCCGTTCGGTGCGAACACGAAGACGTGGCCGAGCGAGGCGTGGGCCACGAACAGCCGTCCCGCTTTATCCATCGTCATTCCGTCGGGTCCACTCGTGCCGAACAGCGAGCAGAAGCGCCCGACCTTGGAGACGCTTCCGTCCTTCATGAACGGCGCGCGCCAGACCGCATTGTCCCGCGTCATGGCGACGAACAGCACCGCCTCGTGCGGATCCAGTACCAGCCCGTTCGGGCTGATGCCGGTATCGATCAGGCAGTCGAGCGCACCGCTCGCCCGCAGACGATAGACCCGGCCGGTCGGATCGTGCAGCCCGGTCTGACCCTGGTCGGTGAAATAGATGTCGCCGTTCGAGGCGATGTGCAGGTCGTTGCAGCCGCGGAACGATTCCGAATTGCGCGAACGCAGCAGCGGCGTGACCTCGCCCGATTTGGCATCGAGTTCCATCAGCCCGTGCCGGTAGTCGGCAATCAGGATGCGGCCCTTCGCGTCGATCTTCAGCCCGTTCGGCCAGCCGTCATACTCGGCGACCTGCGTCCATGACTTGTCCGGCGCGATCCTGAAGATGCGGCCGAACGGAATGTCGACGATGTAGAGATTGCCCGACGCATCGAACGACGGCCCCTCGATGAAACAGTCGGTCACCGCGCCCGGCCGGTTGGCGTCGGCCCATTCGCTCGCCACCTTGCGGCGGAATTCGGCGGGCACAGCAGAGAAGATTTCGGTCGGGATCAGTTTCGGCGGCGTTTCCAGGAACATCATTTTGGGCTCGCACTCGTTGGCAAACGGGTGCGACCATAGACGGAATCGACTGAGCGGCCAAACCTCCTCACGCGTCATTGCGAGGAGCGAAGCGACGAAGCAATCCATTCGCGCCGCCTGTATGACCGATGGATTGCTTCGCTGCGCTCGCAATGACGTGGACGGATCGTTGTGCCGGTCGCCAGTGGTGGCTCAAGGCGACTCCCTACTCCGCCGCCTGCGCCCCATAGGCCTCCGAAATCATATAGCCGGACAGCGTGCCGTAGGCCGCGGTCCATGCCGCGGCGACGTCAGGTGTCCAGGCGTCGCCGAGCCCCTTCTCCAGCGTCCACAGCAACGCGCCGCCGACCACCGGATAATGCTCGGGCCTGGCGCCGTAGCCGACATGGCGCTTGGCGAGCACACTCGCGGCCGGAAGCACCGACGGCAGATTGCTCAATCCATTGACGACGACGGCAAGCGTTGCCATCAGCTTCTTGCGCTGCTCGGTCATATCGGAGGGAAACATCTCCTTCACGCCGGGCGCGACCTCGAACAGGCGGTCATAGAAGATGACCGCCGCCTGCTCCGACATCGGTGCGACCTTGGCGAAGGTCTGCTGGACGAGCCTGACCTGGTCTTCCGTCATGTGTGCCTCCGTGCACGCTGCTTCCTCGCCGCGCCATTGCGGCGAGGCAGAAAGACTGTTCACGTGAGCCGAGGGCTGCTCATGCCGCCTCGACGAAGCTGTGGCGCTCATAGAGGAATTCGAGCACGCGCTGCCGGCATTTCAGATAGCCGGGGTGGGTCGCGAGCTCGAGCCGTTTGCGCGGACGCGCCAGCGGCACCTCGAGCACCTCGCCGATCCGCGCGCTCGGGCCGTTGGTCATCATGACGATACGGTCCGACAGCAGCACGGCCTCGTCGACGTCGTGGGTGATCATCAAGATGGTGTTGCCGAGCTTCTGGTGCAGCGCCATCACCGAATCCTGCAGATGCGCCCGGGTCAGCGCGTCGAGCGCGCCGAACGGCTCGTCGAGCAGCAGCACCTTCGGCTCCATCGCGAGCGCTCGCGCGATGCCGACGCGCTGCTTCATGCCGCCCGAAATCTCGCTCGGCCGCTTGTCCCTGGCGTGTGCCATCTGCACCAGGCTGAGATTGTGCATGACCCAGGCATTGCGCTCGGCCTTGCTCTTGGTCTTGGCGAACACCTTGTCGACGCCGAGCTTGACGTTCTCGTAGACGGTCAGCCACGGCAACAGGCTGTGGTTCTGGAACACCACGGCGCGATCGGGCCCCGGCGAGTTGACCTCGCGATCCTCCAGCAGCACGCCGCCATTGGTGGCGCCGGTGAGGCCGGCCACGATATTGAGCAGGGTCGACTTGCCGCATCCGGAATGGCCGATGATCGAGACGTATTCGCCTTTCCCGATCGTCAGGCTGATGTCCTTCAGAACCTCCGTGGTGGTGCTGCCGCGGGTGAAAACCTTGTCGATGTGATCGAGCTTCAGATAGGCCTGCATGACTCGTCCCTCAGTTTGCAGCCGTGCCGCGGGTCACGACTTTGCCGAGGCCCGCAATGAGCCTGTCGAGCACGAAGCCGATGATGCCGACATAGAACAGCGCCAGGATGATTTCGCTGATGTGCGAGGAATTCCACGCATCCCAGATGAAGAAGCCGATGCCGACGCCGCCGATCAGCATTTCCGCGGCGACGATCGCAAGCCAGGACAGGCCGATGCCGATGCGCAGGCCGGTGAACATGTAGGGCGCGGCCGCCGGGATCATGATCTTGGTGAAGAACTCCAGCGGATTGAGCTGCACGACCGCGGCGACGTTGCGGTAATCCTGCGGGATGTTGCGGATGCCGACCGCGGTGTTGATGATGATCGGCCACACCGAGGTGATGAAAATGACGAAGATCGCCGAGGGCTGGCCGTCGCGGAACGCCGCGAGCGACAACGGCAGCCAGGCCAGCGGCGGGATGGTGCGCAGCACCTGGAACAGCGGATCGAGCCCGCGCATCGCCCAGACCGATTGTCCGACCAGCGTGCCGAGCGCGATGCCTGCGATCGCCGCCAGCGAGTAGCCGTAGGCGACGCGCTGCAGGCTGGCGGAGAGATGCCAGAACAGGCCCTTGTCGATGCCGCCATGGTCGAAGAACGGATCGAGGATCAGCTCTTTGGTATCCCTGAACACTTTGGAAGGCGGCGGCAGGCTGGAGCCGGCGCGCCGGCAGATCAGCTCCCACACCACCAGCAGCAGCGCGACCACGATCAGCGGCGGCACCACGCGCGCCGCGGTCTCCTTCGCCATCCTCGCATAGGCTTCTGCGCGCGGCGGGCGCTTCGGCGTCATGGTCACGACCGGCGCCGCGGCAGCGGCTGGCGGGATCGCCACCGCCGACACTTCGGTCTTCATGGCATGCATCGACATTGACAGACAATCTCCGTGGTCATGCGATGGGCCGCGCAGGCGAGCGCGGCCCTGTGAGAGTTCAGACATCGACGCGCTTGATGGACAGCGACTTCAGATAGGCGGCGGGATTCTCCGGATCGAAGACCTTGCCATCGAAGAAAGTCTCCTTGCCGCGCGAGGTCGAGGCCGGAATGTCGGACACCCCCAGCTCCTTGGCGGCCTCCTTCCAGAGATCCTCGCGGTTGACCCTGGCGATCAGTGCCTTGGTATCGAAACCCGCCTCATACTTGCCCCAGCGGATGTCCTCGGTGAGGAACCAGAGGTCGTGGCTCTGATAGGGATAGGACGCATTGTCCTTCCAGAACCGCATCTGCTGCGGCGAATTCTCGACCACGCGGCCGGTGCCGTAGTCGAACTTGCCCCTCATGCGATCGGTGATGTCCTCGACCGGACAGTTGATCCACTGACGCTTGGCGCAGATTGCCGCGGTCTCCTCGCGGTTCTCCATCTTCTCGCACCACTGCTGCGCTTCCATCACAGCCATCAGCAGCGCCTTCGCGGCCTTCGGGTTCTTGTCGACCCAGGCGGCGCGCAGGCCGAACGATTTCTCCGGATGCTTGTCCCAGAGTTCGCCTGTGGTGATCGCGGTGTAGCCGATCTCCTGATGGATCAGCTGCAGATTCCACGGCTCGCAGACGCAGAAGCAATCCATGGTGCCGACCTTCATGTTGGCCACCATCTGCGCGGGCGGCACCACGATGGTCTCGATGTCCTTGTCGGGATCGATGCCGCCGGCGGCGAGCCAGTAGCGGATCCAGAGGTCGTGCGTGCCGCCCGGGAAAGTCATCGCGGCCTTCACCGGCTTGCCGGAAGCCTTCTTCTTCTCCAGCGCCGCCTTGAACGGCGTGGTGTCGACGCCGACCTTGAGATCGGCATAATCCTTGGCGACCGAGATGCACTGACCGTTCAGATTGAGCCGCGCCATGATGTACATCGGCGTCGGCTGATTGTTCTGCGTCACCTTGCCGGCCGAGATCAGATACGGCATCGGGGTCAGGATATGCGCGCCGTCGATGCCGTTGCCCTCGGAGCCGAGCACGAGATTGTCTCGCGTGGTGCCCCACGAGGCCTGCTTCTGCACCTCGACATCGGGCATGCCGTATTTGGCGAAGATGCCCTTCTCCTTGGCGATGAACAGCGGCGAGGCATCGGTCAGCGCGATGAAGCCGAGCTTGGCGCCCTTCACTTCCGGGCCTGCGCCTTCAGCGAATGCACCAGCGGGAAAGTTGAACCTGGCCGCGGCGAGCAGCGCGGCGGCGCCGCTGCTCGCCTTCAGGAGCCGGCGACGGCTGATCGCATCGCCTGGGCGCTTGTTGATGGGTTTGGTCATCGGTCGTCCTTTGCGTCGTTGCGTTGCGGTGATGCGTCTGTGCGTCGAGCGCCCTCCGTCGGGTGGCGACGCGCGCAGGGCGCAAAAGGGCATGCACCGGGGAGGCCCGGACGAGCGGCGTCAGAAATCCGATGGGGTGGCCTCGAGGGACGACTTCAATGGCGTCGGAGCTTGACTATTCAAGCCTTGTGCCAAGCTACTGCAGTGCAAAAATCGATTTTAATGCAATGTTTTGCGCAACTTGTCGCGGCGCGCAGGGGTCGCAGCGCGCCGCCAAAAAATGCGACTCGCTCAATTCTTGTGCATCGCACATGAATTGAGCAGAGGGTTTGCTCGACAGCGATCAGGCGTCTTCGGCGACCTTGGTGCCGAGCGGCGCGGGCGCCATTCCGCCGCCGGGCTTCACATGGAATTCGTAGGTCATCAGGCTCCACGGACCATCCGAGCGCTGGCCGTCGGGCATCACGGGATCGGTGCGCCGCTCGACCTTGGCGATCAGCTCGTCCTTCACGCCGAACACGACGTCGGAGTCGATATATTTGTCGCCTTCGACGAACACATGCGTGATCAGCGGCTCATGGTCCTTGGCGTTGACCAGGAAGTGCACATGCGCCGGCCGCATCGGGTGACGGTTGGTCTGGGTGATCATCTGCCCGACCGGGCCATCGGTCGGGATCGGATAGCTGCACGGCACGATGGTGCGGAAGAAGAAGCGGCCGTCGGCATCGGTGATGAAGCGCGCCCGTGACGAGGGGCCTTCGCTGGCATAGCTCGGCTTCTGCGAGTCATAGAACCCGTCGTCGTCCGCGTGCCAGACGTCGACTGGCACATTGGCCAGCGGCTTGCCGTCAAGGTCGGTGACGCGGCTTTGCACGAACATGCGCTCGCCGGGCAGGCTTGCGGAGATGTCGGTGCCGTGCGGCGTCACCTTGTGCTCGCCGACATAGAACGGGCCGAGCACGGTGGTCTCGGTCGCGCCGTCGCGATCGCGGTGATTGACGGCATCGACCAGCATCGACACGCCAAGCACGTCGGACAGCAGGATGAATTCCTGGCGGATGTCCGTGCACTTCTGCCCGGTGCGGGTCAGGAAGCCGATGGCGTGGTCCCATTCCTCGAAGGTCAGATCGGTCTTGCGCACGTAATCGTGCAGCGACTTCACCAGTTCCTGCAGCAGGAACTTGGCCCGCGGATCGGGCGTCTGGTCGAAGCTGCGGATGACGGCTGTCGTGAGTTCGGTTTCGTTGAACTGGGTCATCTCGGCGTTTCCCGTATCCCTAGAGGGCGCGATTGCAGGGGCGAGCGTACACTACCGGCGAGGTGCCGGTAAGCGGCGGCCGATTGCTGCAGCGGACACTTTTCGGCTATCAAGGGCTGCCTCGCCAGCCGGAGAAAATGCCCGATGTTAGCTCCCACGCCTGCCTCACCCGAATCCGCGGGAATGTCGACCACCGCCCTCAACCGCCTCGAAGCGCATCTGAAGAGCCGCTACATCGATGCCGGCCGCTTTCCGGGCACCCAGGTCCTGATCTACCGCCGCAGCAAGATCGTGCATTCCACCGTTCAGGGCTTTGCCGATCTCGAGCGCAAGGCGCCGATGAAGGACGACACCATTTTCCGCATCTATTCGATGACCAAGCCGATCACCTCGGTCGCCTTCATGATGCTGGTCGAGGAAGGCAAGGTCGCGCTCGACGAACCGGTCGCCAAATATATTCCGGAATGGAAGAACCTCGGCGTGTTCGTCGCGGGCACCGCGCCGGCCTTCCTGACCCGCCCCCCGACGCGGCCGATGCTGATCGTCGACCTGCTGCGCCACACCTCGGGCCTCACCTACGGTTTCCAGCAGCGCTCCAACGTGGACGCAGCCTATCGCGAGAAGAAGATCGGCGAAGTCATCAAGGCCGGCACGCTCGACAGCATGATCGAGGACCTGGCCAAGATCCCGCTGGAATTCTCGCCGGGTGAAGCCTGGAACTACTCGGTCTCCACCGACGTGCTCGGCTATCTCGTCGGCAAGATTTCCGGCATGCCGTTCGAGCAGTTCCTGAAGGAGCGGATCTTCGAGCCGCTCGGCATGAACGACACCGACTTCTTCGTGCCTTCGGACAAGGCGCACCGCTTTGCCGCCTGCTATTCCGCCGACCCGCAGGGCGGCTTCAACCCGCTCGCTGCCGAGCGCAAGGGCACGCTGACCTTGCAGGACGATCCGGCCACCAGCTCGTTCCTGTCGCCGCCTTCGCTGGTCTCCGGCGGCGGCGGGCTGTGCTCGACCGCGGCCGACTATCTGACCTTCTGCCGGGCGCTGCTCAATGGCGGCGAACTCGGCGGCGTCCGGCTGCTCGGCCCGAAGACGCTGAGGCTGATGGCCTCCAACCATCTGCCGGGCGGCGTCGACCTGCCGGCGATGTCGCGCTCGATGTTCGCCGAGGCCGCCTATAACGGCATCGGCTTCGGCCTCGGCTTCGCCGTCACCATGCACCCGGCGCAGACGCTGATCGCGGGCAGCCCGGGTGAATTCAACTGGGGCGGCGCGGCGACGACATCGTTCTTCATCGATCCGGCCGAGGAGCTAATCACCATCTTCATGACCCAGGTGCTGCCGTCGAGCGCCTATCCGCTGCGGCGCGAGCTGCGCACCATGGTTTATGCCGCGATCACAGAGAGCAATCTCTGACCAAGGGTTGTTCTGCGGCGCACACCGTGCGCCACAGAATTTTCAGATAACCATCATTTGCTTTAGCGGAACCTTCCCGCCGCCCCTACGCTCACAGCGAAATGGGCGCCGCCCCGGGGACTTCGTGCCGAAACTGACATTGCCAGTGCGTCTCGCGCTTCTGGTCGCGGGGACGATGTTGCCGCTGATCGTTTTCGCGGTCGGCATCGTCTTCCACAATTACCAGCGGGATCGTCAGGCTGCGACCCAGCGCGTGCTGGAAACGGCGCGCAGCATCCGCCTGCTGCTCGATGCCGAAATGCAGCGCATGACCGGCGGGCTGCAGGTGCTGGCGTTGACCGACTCGCTGCGCGACAGCGATTTCGGCAATTTCCGCCGCGTCGCGACGGGCTTCCTCGACCAGTATGGCAAGGACGGCGTGGTGCTGGTGGCCGACCGCCGGGGACGCCAGGCGTTCTCCTCGCTGACGCCGGACACCGCGAGCCTGCCGCCGCGCAACAATCTCGAGATCGTCGAGAAGGTGTTTACGACGCGGCAGCCGCAATACTCCAACCTGTTCTTCGGCGAGGTGAAGCAGCAACTGATCATCACCGTCGAAGTGCCGGTGATCCGCGACGGCGAAGTGCTCTACGACATCTCCTTCAGCCCGCCGATCGAGGTCTTCCAGGCCATGATCGAGAAGCAGCGCCTGAACCAGGACTGGACCATCTCGATCTTCGACGGCGACGGTGTCAATCTCGCCCGCGTGCCAAACCCGCAAGCGACCATCGGGCAGCGCGCCTCGCCGACGTTGTTTGCCGAGATGTTCCGCCGCAGCGAGGCGACACTGCCGACGGTCTCGCTCGAAGGCGTCGCGCTGATCACCGGCTTCACCCGATCGCACGTCACCGGCTGGACGGTCGCCGCCGGGATCGCCGAGAACTCGCTGGTGGCGCCGCTGTGGCGCTCGCTCGCGATCACCAGCGTGATCGGCAGCATCCTGCTTCTGGTCGGCCTCGGCTTTGCGGTGCGGATGGCGACCACGATCGCGCGCGGCGAGATGCTGCACGACCTGCTGATCGAGGAGCTCAACCACCGCGTCAAGAACACGCTGGCGATCCTGCAATCGATCGCCACACAAACCTTCCGCAGCGCGAGCCGCGCCGAGCGCGACAAGTTCGAGGGACGGCTCGGTGCGCTGGCCGAGGCGCACAATCTGCTCTCGACCGACAAATGGCAGGGCTCCGACCTGCAGGACGTGATCAGCCGCGTGCTGCGGCCCTATCTGCTGAACGCCTCCGAACGGGTCAGGATGTTCGGACCCCGCGTGCCGCTGTCGCCCCGGCTTGCCTTGGTGCTGTCGATGCTCCTCCACGAGATGGCGACCAACGCCGCCAAATATGGCGCGCTGTCCAACGACACCGGCACGGTTACGCTGGACTGGGAAATCCTGGACGATGGCCCCGGACCGAAACTCCGGATGATCTGGACGGAGGCTGGCGGCCCTCCGGTCGCAGAACCGGTGCAGCGCGGTTTCGGCTCCCGGCTGATCGAGCGCAGCGCCCGCGACCAGCTGGGCGGCGAGGCCACGGTGGATTTCCTGCCCCACGGCGTCGTCTACACGGTGACCAGCACCCTCGAATCCGGCGACTGAGCGGGCAAATGCCCCTAAACCTGCGACATCTTGGCACGCAAGTTGCTAAGATGGGACAGGTTCGGCCGACCAGGACACCGGCCAAGAACAGGGGGAGTTCATGTCGACCATCGCCGCGGACGCTACAGTTGCACGCAAGCCGCTCTACACATCGCTGTTCGTGCAGGTGCTGGTCGCGCTGCTGCTCGGCATCATCATCGGCATGGCCGCGCCCGATTTCGCGATCGGGCTGAAAATCTTCAGCGATGCCTTCCTCAAGCTGATCTCGATGATCGTGGCGCCGATCGTGTTCTGCGTGGTGGTGCACGGCATCGCAGGCGCCGGCGACCTCAAGAAGGTCGGACGCGTCGGCGTCAAGGCGCTGGTGTATTTCGAGGCGATGACGACGGTCGCGCTCGTGGTCGGCTTGATCCTGGCCTATTTGTTCGGGCCCGGTCACGGCATGAACATCGATACTTCGACGCTGGATGCCAAGGCACTCGGCAACTATGCCAGCAACGCGCAGAAGCTGAAGGGCGAGGGCATCGGCAGCTTCCTGCTCAACATCATCCCGACCACCTCGTTCGACGCGCTGTCGCGCAACGACGTGCTGCAGGTCCTGTTCTTCGCCATCATCTTCGGCGTCAGCCTCGCGCTGGTCGGCGGCGAGAAGGGTGAGAAAATCTCCTCGTTCATCGACGCGGTCTCCACCGTGCTGTTCCGCGCCATGGGCCTGATCGTGCGCTTCGCGCCGATCGGCGTGCTCGGCGCCGTCGCCTACACGGTCGGCAAATACGGCGTCGGCTCGCTGAAGCAACTGCTGTCGCTGGTGGCGCTGTTCTACGTCTCGGTCGCGATCTTCGTGCTCGGCGTGCTCGGCGCCGTGATGGCGCTGGCCGGCATCAATATCCTCAAGTTTCTCGGCTACCTGCGCGAGGAGCTGATGATCGTGGTCGCAACGGCATCCTCCGATGCGGTGCTGCCGCAGGTGATGCGCAAGCTGGAGCATTTCGGCGTCAAGGATTCGGTGGTCGGCCTCGTGATTCCGACCGGCTATTCATTCAACCTCGACGCGTTCTCGATCTACCTGACGCTGGCGGTCGTCTTCATCGCGCAGGCAACCAACACGCCGCTGTCGTTCGGCGACCTGATGCTGGTGCTCGGCGTGTCGCTGATCACGTCGAAGGGCGCGCACGGCGTGCCGGGCTCGGCGATCGTCATCCTGGCTGCGACGCTCAATGCGGTGCCGAGCATCCCGGCGATCGGCCTCGTGCTGGTGCTGTCGGTCGACTGGTTCATCGGCATGGCGCGCGCAGTCGGCAATCTGATCGGCAACTGCGTCGCCACCGTCGTGGTCGCGGCCTGGGAAGGTGACCTCGACCGGGATAAGGCCCGTCGCGTGCTCGAGGGCACAGAGGCCGTCGACGTCACCGCGGGCTGACCCGCACGATACAGGGCCGGAGGCGTCCCGCGCATCGCGCGGGCCGCTGACTTACTTGATCAGCCGCAGATACGGCGGCAACTGCCTGGTCGCCGGTTCCTGCACTGATTCTTCCGACGCGATCATGTCACACAGTGCCTTCAGCTCGGAATCCGTCACCTTGTGCAGTTCCATCCGGAGCTCGAGGATGGCAAGGGACAACAGCCGCGCCGTCTCCGTGTTCGCTCGGTCAGTCAGAAACGCCTGACATTCTTCCAGGGTTGCCAGCAGCGCCAGCAATCGTTCTTCCGTATTTGCGACCGGCATATCTTCCACTCCCGAAGCCGCGAGGTAGAGTCGAGGTGTTCCCCTCTTCCGCTTCATTTGGCCTCTCCTGCCAGAGTTCGCCGGCTTTCCGTAGGCGCACAATTGTTTCTGATGATTCAGAACTTTTAGGCAATTGTCCAGCAACATTCCGAAAGCCTGACTTGGACTTACGGCAAACTTTTCGTATTTGCGGTGCTTCCGTCAAGCAACCGCAGACCGTCGCCGCGACCTCAGGATGCACTAGCTGGGGTTGCATCCATACTAGGACGCTCGTACAATATTGGCTGCCCGTAGAACTACGGGCGCAGTGCAATGCCGCCCAGTAAGCATGCGCGCAAAATCTGTGTCGATCAAACTCGCGCTAGTTGTGGTTTGGTCAATATTTTGCCAAATGTAGAGGGCGGGGTGTCGACAGACACCTCGGCGCGGTCGACTTCAGGTAGTCGACCGAGTCGGTACTTGGGTGCTTCCAATGCGCGCAAATGCGTTTGGATACCATCCCGCGATCTTCTTGGATTTCGTCGTTCGGACGAACTGACGATCCACTTGAGCTTAACGCGGTACATCATCAACGTGTCCCTGACCCGACCGGGCCAGGGATTCTCGATTTGAAGGACGGGTCACAAGAATGAACAGATCAGCAGCAAAGAAGATGAAGCAGCGCAGCGCCGGCAAGCCGGACATTGAGTTGGGCAAGCGGATCCGTCTGCGCCGTGTCGAGCAGAAGATCTCGCAGGCGGAACTCGGCGACAAGCTGGGCGTCAGCTTTCAGCAGGTTCAGAAGTACGAGAAGGGTGTGAACCGCGTCGGCGCCGCGCGCCTTCAGCAGATCGCGAGCGCGCTCGATGTGCCGGTGACCTTCTTCTACGACGGCGACAACAAGGCCCGCGAAGTCGAGAGCCTGCTGTTCCTCGATAGCGCGTTCAGCCTCCGGTTGCTGCGCGCCTACAGCAAGATCAAGGATCAGACCGTGCAGCGCCAACTGGTGTCGCTGATGGAATCGATCGCCGCCAACGAAGATTGAACGGCAGCACGGGTACGATCGCGACACCGCGAACGCGATCGACCAGAGCGAGCGGATCGGCCGCGACCGGTCATCGGGATCGCCACGCGCCGGTCGAACCGGGAAGATGTCAAAGCGCTGCCATCGGCGATGGCAGCGCTTTTTCTTCGTCCGTTCGGCGCCGCTAGCCCCGGGCCGGCAGGACGGTCACGGTAACGTTCTGACTGCAACCAAAACTTAACCAAGACGCAACGGTCTCGAGATAGATCATCACCTCCGAACGAACGCGCTGCCTTCCATTTTTTCGCGCAAGCGACGCAGTCCGGAGAATCGATATATGCAGAGACTGACACTCGTCGCCGTGGTTACGATGCTTGCGGCTCTGCCGGTATTCGCACAAACCGCGGGTGCGCCCGGCCCGACTGCAACCGTGCCGCCTCATCATGCGCTGTTGCCTGCGGCACCGGCCGCCCAGCCGGGCCAAGCCAAACCGGCCGCGTCGGCCACGGGCGCGGAAACGCGATCGGCTGCCGCGCTCGCGTTGTCGCGCGAGCCGACCTACGACCAGGGCAGCGCCCAACGCATTCGCGACGTGGTGAAGAGCTATTCCGATCTCGCCGCCCGCGGCGGTTGGCCCGCGATCCCTGCGGACGCGAAATTTGCGTTGGGTGTCCAGGGCGCCAATGACGATCTGTTGCGCAAGCGTCTGATCATCACCGGCGACCTTTCCGCCGACAAGGCCGCCGGCGCCTATGATGAAGTCCTGGCCGACGCCGTGAAGCACTTCCAGACACGCCACGGGCTCGCGGCGACCGGCACGGTGACGCCGCGGACGCTGGCTGCGCTCAACGTGCCCGTGCAGAAGCGGATCAAGCAGCTGGAGGCTTCGCTGGAGCGGCTTGAGCAGATGGATTTCCAGTTCGGGCAGCGCTATGTCGTCGTCAACATTCCCGCCACCTTCGCCGAGGCCGTCGAGGACGACAAGGTCGTGCGGCGCTACCGCGTGATCGTCGGCAAGACCGAGAAACCTTCGCCGACGCTGACGTCCGAGATCACCGACGTCATCCTCAATCCGACCTGGACGGTGCCGTCATCGATCACGAAGACGGAGATCGCGGCGCATATGCGCAAGGATCCGACCTACCTCTCGCGCATGCACATGGACGTGCTCGACGCCCACGACAACCCGATCGATCCGCGTTCGCTCGACTGGTCGGGCGATCACGCGCCGAACATCACGGTGCGTCAGCAGAGCGGCGCATGGAATGCGCTCGGCGCGGTCAAGATCGACATGCCGAACTCTTATTCGGTCTACATGCACGACACCAATCAGCACAGCCTGTTCAACGACGACTATCGCTTCGATTCGCACGGCTGCTCGCGCGTCGACAATGTCCGCGATCTCGCGGCATGGTTGCTGAAAGACCAACCGCAGTGGACCCGCGCTGCCATCGATGCCGCGATCACCACCGGACAGCGTCAGGACGTCCGCATGCTGAAGAAGGTGCCGGTAGCCTGGGTCTACCTCACGGCGTGGATGACGAAGGACCGGACCATCCAGTTCCGCAACGACGTCTACGACCAGGACCAGCAACTCCTCGAAGCCACCGCCGAGGAAGCTGCCTTCTTCAGCAAGGCAGCCGAACATCCGCTGACCACGCAGTAGAGCGCTTTTCCGCGAAGCGCGACCAAACGTCGCCACGTTTTGTTTGCGCCTCGCCAATCTGTCGCGCGGCCAATTGTCGCCCGCGCATGGAGCGACCTCACAACTCCCGCATTTCCTACGTTGAACCGCCGTCGCCAGAACCGAGTGTGCGTGCCTGTCTTTTTGTCGCAGCAACGAAGCGGCCACACGGACGTTTTCAGGCTTCAACCAAGGAGATCTCAATGAATATCAAGCTTGCAATTATTGGACTGGCCGCGCTCGGAAGCGCAGCGTTGATGTCCGGTGCGGCATCGGCGATGCCGAACGGGCTTCCGCAGGCTAGCCACATCGCAGGCGAATCGTCCAATGTCGACAAGGTGCGCCAGGTCTGCGATCGCTGGGGCCGCTGCTACTGGCAACCGGGCTACGGCTATGGACCGCGCCATCACGGATGGCATCATCGTCCGCACTACTATCCGCGCCATCATCATCACGGGCACCGCCATCACGGCGGGCATCATGGTGGCGGCCATCACGGCGGACATCGGCGCTAGTCGTCCACGAGGGGGCTTCGGCCCCCTCACCTTTTTTGTTAGAGCGCCGCCAGCACGGCCTTCGCGACATCGGCTGTGCCGTTGCTGCCGCCAAACTCGAACGGCTTGATACCACCGGCATAGACCTTGTCGACGGCACGCTCGATGCTTTCGGCAGCTTCGGCGGCGCTCTCGAGGCAGTGCTTGTCGGCGAGCCAGTCCAGCATCATCGCTGCCGACAGGATCATCGCAGTCGGGTTGGCCTTGCCCTGCCCCATGATGTCGGGCGCCGTGCCATGACACGGCTGAAACACGGCGTAGCGGTCGCCGATGTCGGCCGACGGCGCCATGCCCATGCCACCGATCAGGCCGGCGGTGAGGTCAGACAGGATGTCGCCGAACATGTTCTCGGTCACCATGACGTCGAAGTCCCACGGGCGCTTCACCAGCGCGGCCGCAGCAGCGTCGATGTAGAGGTGATCGGCCCTGACGTCGGGATGACGCTTCGCGGTCTCGTCGAAAATGCTCCGGAAGAACGCGAATGCCTTGAACACGTTCGCCTTGTCGACGCATGTCAGCCCGCCACCGACGCGGCCGCGCGCCTTGCGGCGTTCGGCAAGCCGGAACGAGAAATCGAACAGCCGCTCCGAGGTCCGGCGCGTGATTACCATGGTCTCGCGCGCCTCGCTGTCGGTAACGACGCCCTTGCCCATCGAGGCGAACAGGCCTTCGGTCGATTCTCTGATCACGACGAGGTCGATGCCCTTCTGATCGGCGCCGACGATCGTGCTCGGCACGCCCGGGATCAATCGCGCGGGCCGCACGCCGGCATAGAGATCGAAGATGATGCGCAACTCGATCTGCGGCGCGATCTCGGTGTTGTCGGGATAGCGCACCCACGGCAGGCCGCACGCGCCGAGCAGGATCGCGTCGGCCTCCTCGCACAGCCGGATCGTACTCTCCGGCATCGACCTGCCGGTTTGCTTGTAATGCCCGGCGCCGGCCGGCGCCTCGGTGAAGCGGAATTTAAGGCCGGACGACGGCTCGATCCTGCGCAGCACCTCGAGTGCCGGCGCCATCACCTCGGGGCCGATGCCATCGCCACCGAGAACTGCGATGTGGAGTGCGTCGTTGGCGGCCATGGAAATCTCCGGGATCGGCAGGGAATATTGCACCCGTCGTTGCGAGCGAAGCGAAGCAATCCATGCCGCCGCTTGCGGAGAGATGGATTGCTTCGTCGCTTCAGTGCAAAATTGCTCTGCAATTTTGTCACGAACTCCTCGCAATGACGAATGGGCCGGGCCGCGTTACGGCGTCAGCACGGCGCGGCCGACGAGCTGGCCCTTCTGCAGATTGGTCAGCGCCTCGTTTGCCTTTGCCAGCGGCATCGGCGTGACCGGGATCGCCGAGATCTTCTTGGTCCGCACCAGATCCAGCAGCTCCTGCGTCTCGCGCAGATTGCCGACATAGCTGCCCTGGATGGTGACCGCCTTGATTGGGATCAGCGGCAATGCCCAGGTCGCGCCGCCGCCGAACAGGCCGACGATCACGAGCTTGCCGCCCTTGGTCAGGCAGTCGAAGCCGAGCTGCGAGGTCTGGGCGTTGCCGACGAGGTCGATCGCGGCGCGGATCGGCTGACCCGCCTTCTTGATGAGCTGCTCCAGCGCGTCGGGCGCCTTGCCGTCGACGGTGGCGAGCGCACCGGCAGCTTCAGCCGCCTCGCGCTTCCTGGCGTCGATATCGACCACGATCGCGCCCTTGCCGCCCATCGCCTTCAACAGCGAGAGCGCCATCAGGCCGAGACCGCCGGCGCCGAAGATCACGATCGGGGTGTCGAGATCCTTCTCGACCTTCTTCAGCGCGCTGTAGGTCGTGACCCCAGAGCAGGCGTAAGGTGCGGCCGTGACCGGATCGAGCCCCTTGAGGTTGAGCAGATATTTCGGATGCGGCACTGTCATGTGATCGGCATAGCCGCCATCGCAATAGACGCCGAGCGCGTTCGGCTTGATCGCGCACATGTTCTCGTCGCCGCCGAGGCAGGTCGGGCATTTGCCGCAGCCGAGCCAGGGATAAGCCAGCGTGACGTCGCCGATTTTGAGGCCGCCCTTGTCGGCGTCCTTGACGTCGGGGCCGAAGGCGACGATCTCGCCGACCGTCTCGTGGCCCATCGTGCGCGGCAGCGAGACGCCGCGGTCCTTCAGCGACAGCGGCTTGCGGCCATGGCCGAGATCATAGCCGCCCTCCCAGATATGCAGGTCGCTGTGGCAGACGCCGGCGGCCTTCACCTTGATCAGCACCTGGGTGCCGGACGGCTGCGGCGTCGGCTGATCGACCTCTTTCAAGGGGGCGTTGAAATCGACGACCTGGAAACTCTTCATCGCTGTTCTCCCGAAGCTTGTTCTTGCGGCGGACCTTGCCACGCCTGCCCGCCCGGGACAAACGTTCAAGACCCCCATATTCGAGCAAGCCGCCATGCAGCTCGTTCGAAGGCCAACGCGCTACCATTCAGAGGCGTGAGTATTCAGATCAGTGGATGATGGCAAGCCGCGAACTGGCCGGGCGCAACCACGCGCAGTTCCGGCACTTCGCTGGCGCAGCGCGCATCGGCGCGCGGGCAGCGGGTGCGGAAGCGGCAGCCCGACGGTGGCGCGATCGGCGACGGCGGCTCGCCGACCGGCACGCTCGTGGTCGGCCGGACATCCGGATCCGGCACCGGAATCGCCTCGATAAGCAGCGCGGTATACGGATGCGCCGGCCGCGCAAACAGCTGCTCCGACGGACCGACCTCGCAGAGTCGGCCGAGATACATCACCGCAACGCGATCCGAGACCGCCTTCACCACGGCGAGGTCGTGGGCGATGAACAGCAAGGTCAGGCCGTAGCGCGCCTTCATCTCCTCCAGCAGATTGAGGATTTGGGCGCGGATCGAGACGTCGAGCGCGGACACCGGCTCGTCGCAGATCACGAATTCCGGGTTGAGCACCAGCGAGCGAGCGATGCAGATGCGCTGGCATTGTCCGCCGGAGAATTCGTGCGGCAGACGTCCGCTTACCAGCGCGGGATCGAGCCCGACCGCCGACAGCACCTCGCTGACGCGCCGCTTGCGCTCCTCGGGATCCCTCACGCCCGCGATCACCAGCGGCTCGGCGACGATATCGCCGATCCGCCGCCGCGGATTGAGCGATGCAATCGGATCCTGGAAGATCAGCTGCACACGCCGGCGCATGTTGCGCAGCGCCTCGCCCTTCAAGGTGGTGAGATCGTGGCCGTCGAACAGCACCTTGCCGGAGACCGCCTGGCGCAATTGCAGCACGGCGCGGCCGAGCGTGGACTTGCCACAGCCGGATTCGCCGACCAGCCCCAGCGTCTCGCCGCGCGCGATCTCGATGCTGACATCGGAGACGGCATGGATGGTCTTGCCCCCGACCGAATATTCGACGACGAGATTTTCCACCTGCATCAGCGGATCGGATGCGACCTGCAACATCATGCGCCACTCCCCGCCGCGAGCGGATGGAAGCACGCATAGAGATGCTCCAGTGTCTCGGCCGGACTGAGCCGCGGCTTCTCGGTGCTGCAGCGCCCGGCGGAATAGCGACAGCGCGGCGAGAACGAGCAGCCTTTCAACGGCCGGGTCGGATCCGGCGGCCGTCCCGAGATCGCCGGCAACGGCGTATGCGGCGGCACGTCGAGCTTCGGCAGCGCGGCGAGCAGCGCCTCGGTGTAGGGCATCCGCATCTGCTTGAACAGCGCAGGCGTCGGCGCGCGCTCGACGACCCGCCCCGCATACATCACCGCGACCTCGTCGGTGCGGCCGGCGACCACGCCGAGGTCATGCGTGATGATGATCATCGCCATGTGGCGGCGCTGCTGCTCGCGCGCCAAGAGATCGAGAATCTGGGCCTGGATCGTGACGTCGAGCGCGGTGGTCGGCTCGTCCGCGATCAGAAGCTGCGGCTCGCAGGACAGCGCCACCGCGATCGCGACGCGCTGGCGCATGCCGCCGGAGAGCTGGTGCGGATATTGCGCCAGCCGCTGCTCGGGCGCGGGAATGCCGACCGCCGCCAGCAGCTCGGTGCTGCGCTGCCTGGCCTGGGCAAGATCGAGCTCGAGGTGCTCCTGAATGGTCTCGATCAGCTGGGTGCCGATGGTCAGCACCGGATTCAGCGAGGTCATGGGATCCTGGAACACGACCGCGAGCGAGCGGCCGCGCAGCTTGCGCAATTTCTCCGCCGACAGCGTCGTGAGATCCTGGCCGTCGAACATCACGCGGCCGGACAGCCTGGCCTTCTTGGGCAGCAGCTGCAGGACGGCCCGCGACAGCATGGTCTTGCCGCAGCCGGATTCGCCGACAATGCCGAGCGTCTTGCCGGCGCCGACGGCGAGATCGACATGATCCACCGCCCGCAGGTTGCCGCGCGGCGTCGGCAAGTCGACTACTGCGTCCTCGACCGAAAGCAGCGCCCCGCTCATAGCGCGCCCTGCCTCGGGTCGGTCAGCGCGCGCATCGTATCGCCGATCAGGTTGAAGGAAAGCACCGTCAGGAACATCGCAATCGCCGGAATGAAGGCCAGCCGCGGCGCCACATCGAGGCTTTCACGCCCCTCCCCGATCATGCTGCCCCAGCTCGAGATCGGTGGCGGCACACCGAGGCCGAGGAAGGACAGCGAGCCCTCGACCACGATGGTGACGGCAACGCCGAGCAGGAAGAAGGCGATCAGCGGCAGCAGCACGTTGGGCAACAGCTCGCGCAGCAGGATGTGCGCATGGGTGGCGCCGAGCGCCTGCGCCGCGATGACGAATTCGCGCCGCGCCAGCGTCAAGGTCGCGGCCCGCGCCACCCGCATGAAGGCGGGAATGCCGAGCACGCCGAGGATGCAGGTCAGGTTGAAGATCGACTGGCCAAGATAGGCGGTGACCGCAAGTGCCAGGATCAACGGCGGGAATGCCAGCAGCACATCCATGCTGCCGACCACGAAGGATTCGAAGCGGCCGCGGAAATAGCCGGCGAGGATGCCGAGCGCGCCGCCGATCGTGACCCCGATCATCGGCGCGCAGAGGCCGACGATCAGCGAAATCCGCGCGCCATAGATCAATCGCGCCAACTCATCCCGGCCGAGGCCGTCGGTGCCCAACCAATGTTCGGCCGAGATCGGCGCCCGCCGCTCCAGCATGTCCATGTCGGTCGGGCTCGGCAGCGGCAGCAGGTCGGCGAAGATCGCGACCGCGAACACCAGCACCGTCCAGCCGATCGCACACCAGAACAGCGTGCCCAGCCGGCGCCTCCGCTGCACTGGCGCCGCTTCGGTCTCGTCGAGGCTGAGCTCAAGCGTGGCCATGGCGGATCCTCGGGTCGAGCACGGCGTAAAGCAAGTCGACGATGAAGTTCATGATCACAAAGCCGGCGGCGACCAGCAGCACCACGCCCTGCAGGATGATGAGGTCGCGGGTATAGATCGCGCCGACCAGTAGGCGCCCGATCCCCGGCAATGCGAAGATCGATTCGACGATCACGGCGCCGCCGATCAGCCGACCGATGTTGATGCCGGTGATGGTGACGAGCGTCAGCGACGACGGCTTCAGCGCATGCACGAACAGGATGCGCGACGGCTTCAGGCCCTTAGCCTTGGCGAGCGCGATATAGTCCTCCTGAAGCGCTGCGATCATATCGGAGCGCAGCACCCGCATGATGCCCGGCCATTCCGCGAGCCCGAGCGTCAGTGCCGGCAGCACCATGAAGCGCAGGTTCGCGACCGGGTCCTCAGTGAACGGCACGTAGCCGGTTGCCGGCAACAGGCGCAGCTCGACCGCGAACAAATAGATCAGGAGGATCGCGGACAGGAAGGTCGGTACCGACAGCATGCCAAAGGCCGTGCCGGTCATAAAGCGGTCGAACGCGGAGCCCGCCTTGGCGGCGCAGGCGATCGCGAGCGGCACGCCGATCGCAAGCCCGATCAGTTCAGCGAAAATCATCAGCTCGAACGAGACCGGGACGCGGTCGCTGACCGCCTGCCACACCGTCTGCCCGGTGCGGAAGGATCGTCCGAAATCACCCTGCAGGATGTGCCACAGCCAGCCGAGATAGCGCAGCCAGATCGGCTGATCGAGCCCCATGTCGTGACGCAGCGCCGCGACATTCTCGGGCGTCGCCTGGTCGCCGAGGATCACGTAAGCGAGATCGCCAGGCAATAGCGAGGCGATGACGAAGGTCAGCACCGAGACCGCAATCAGCACCGGCACCAGGTATAGGAGCCGGCGCGCGACAAAGAACAGCATGAAACGCTATTCCTTCCAGGCGTAGGAGACGTCGAGCACCCCATTGAACATTTTAGGCACGCCCTTCACCTTCACGCTCGATATCGCGTAGTACGTATTCTGGAAGGTCCAGAACCAGATCGCCTCCTTGTTGATCAGGCGGCTGATCGCGCAATAGTCCTCGGTACGTTGGGCGACATCGGCGGTGGTTCGCGCATGCTCCAGCAGCCGGTCGAGTTCCGGATTGGAGTAGTTCGCCAGCGCAACCGGGCTGCCGGTGTGGAAATTGGCATACATCTGCGGATCGGGATCGGCGAGATCGACGATGCGCCACGGCGTGAGCTGGAACTGGCGCATGAAGGCGCGCGGCGGAATGGTCGCCTGATCGACCTGCTCGATCTCCATATTGGCGCCGATGCGCTTCCAGAATTGCTGCAGGACCTGACCGCCGGTGCGGCCGCGCGGCGTCGCCGTGACCAGCATCTTGAATTCGACCGGCTTGCCGTAATCCTTGAGCAGCGCCTTGGCCTTTTCGACATCGTAGGGCAACGCGCCGTCATCCTTGCACTTCACCCAGGAACCGTCGCCGTAGGGATTGCTGGCCGGTCGCGCCAGGCCATTGGTAATTGCTTGCGACATCTTGTTGCGATCGAGCGCCATCACCAGCGCCTGGCGCACGCGCACGTCGTCGAACGGGGGGACCTTGGTGTTGAAGGCAGCGACTGCAGCCCCCGAGCCTTGATAGGTATGCACGGTGAGACTCGTGTCTTTGCGCGCCTTGATAATGTTGTCGGCGTCGGCCTCGTCGTCCCAGACGATGTCGGCCTCACCCGACTGCAGCGAGGCAAACCGCGACTGCGCATCCGGCAGCGGCTTCAGGATGATGCGATCGAGATAGGGCTTGCCCTTGTCCCAATAGTCCGGGTTCTTCTCGAGCACCATGCGGTCGCCGGCGGTCCAGGATTTCAGGATATACGGACCGGTGCCGACCGGATTGCGGTTGTAGTCATCGCCCTTGGTCTTCCACGCGGTCGGCGACTGCATCACGTTGTTGGAGCTCTGGATCGACTGGGTCGCCGGAAAGTTCACCGACGGGTCGCTGAAATTGTAGCGCACCGTGAGATCATCGATGACGTCCACGCTCTTGATGCTGGTGATGTAGAACGCACAGCGACACTTGTTGGCCGGATCCTTCTGGCGATCGAAGTTCTCCTTCACCGCCTGCGCATTGAACGGCGTGCCATCGTGGAATTTGACGCCGGGCCGCAGCTTGATGGTCCAGGTCTTGAAGTCTTCGGCATGCTCCCACGACAGCGCGAGCTTCGGTGCCGGCTCGCCCTTGTCGTCGAGTGTCATCAGCGTGTCGAAGATCGCGGCCGCAGCGGTATTGGCTGACGTGTCGTAGACGCCGACCTTGAGAGGGTCGAAGCCTGGAATGTCCAGTTCCTGGCCGACGGTGAGCGTGCCGCCCTGCTTCTGCGCATGGGCCGGTGCAGCTGACGCCACTGCACCTAATCCCGCCACAAGAAATATACGCGCAACTGCGTGCGCGCGCCTGGCCAGCTTCATCGATGCTCCCTCCCAAGTGGGCGACGTCCGGTGTTCCGGATCGTCGTACGTTGGCAAGCAGCTTGTCCGGAATCGCCGCGCACGACAAGACCGTAAAACGGATGAAAAGCCGCAGGCTTAACTGCTCGCCGTGTTAGCCGGTCGCGCTGCGAAGCCTGCGATCTGATCCTCGGAGAGGCCGATCTCCTTCAGATAGGACCGCGTGTGCTCGCCGAGTGTCGACATCCGCTTGCGCGCGCCGACCGCAGCGCCGGACATCCGGAACGGCAGGTTGAGCACCTTGAAGCTGCCGCCGCCGTCCTCGACCTCGGCCAGCGCACCGCGATGGGCGATTTGCGGATCGGCGAGCGCCTCGCGCACCGTGCGATAGGCCGACGACGGCACGCCATATTCATTGAGCGCAGCAAGACAGGCCTGCGTGTCGACCGATCGCGACCACGCCTCCACGCCCTCCATCAAGCCCGCCCAATTCTCCCGCCGATCGGAATATCTGGCGAATCGCGGATCGGACACCCATTCCGGCCGGCCGATCACCTGCATCAGGTTCTGGAACGTCTTCTCGCTGGCGATCGCCACCATCACGTAACCGTTGCTGGTCTCGATCGGGCCGAACATCGGCCGCTGGGTTTGCTTCACCTCGAATTGCGACCACTGCAGCTCGTTCAGGGTCAGGCTCAGCATCGATTCCAGCATCGAGACGTCGATATGCTGGCCCTTGCCGCTCGCTCCGCGCTGATAAAGCGCCGCCGAGATCGCCCCGAAGGCGTAGACCCCGGTCAGCACGTCGGCATGGTAGATTCCGCAATAATCCGGCCGGGTGCGGCCCGGTTGATAGGCGAGATGCGCCATCTCGTAGCCCGACGCGGCATGGATCACCGGGGCATAGGCCGGCAATTCCGCCGACGGGCCGGTCTGGCCGTAGCCGGAGATCGAGCAGAAGACCAGCTTCGGATTGATGTCGCGGATCGAGGCATAGTCGAGCTTCAGGCGCCGCATCACGCCGGGGCGGAAATTCTCCACCAGCACGTCGGCGGTCGCGATCAGCCGGCGCACGGCTTCGACGCCGGCCGGCGACTTCAGGTCGAGCACGAGGCTGTGCTTGCCGATATTGAGCTGGCCGAACGCCGTCGAGCAATGGTTGCGCAGCGGCGGCCGCGTCCGCATCGTCTCGCCTTCGGCGGGCTCGATCTTGATCACCTCCGCGCCCATGTCGGCAAGCATCCGCGTGCAATGAGGTCCGGCGATCGTGGTCGAAAAATCGAGCACGCGAAGGCCGTCAAAGCTCCGTGTCAAATTCCCCTCATCGTCGGCGGCTATTGTCGTTGCCAAGGCTTCCTCCAGCTTCGTCGTTTCCATTGTTCGGCGTCGCGCGACCCTAAAGTGAGCCGCCCTGGCAGGAAAGCGTCTCGTCCAGACCGGGACCGCGGGCCGTCTTGCATTTTACTCAAAGGCAGATTGGACCCGATCTTGCATGAGCCCTGTCACGGGCTGGAATGAGGGCGCTTGTTGAAGGTCTTATTCGTCACGACGGAGATGGACGATTTCGTCCGCGTGGGCGGGCTCGGCGCCGTTTCCGCCGCACTTCCCCGGGCGCTCCGCCCCTGGAGCGACGTCAGGATCATGCTTCCCGGCTACCGGGACGTGGTCGAACAGTTCACTCATATTGAAATCGTTGGACATTGCGAGGCCCTCGCCGAAATGCCGGCCTGCACGCTCGGGCGCGCCTCGACCAAGGACGGGCTGCCAGTCTATGTGCTGCTGTGTCCGCAGCTCTACGACCGGCCGGGCAATCCCTATGGCGACGAGTCCGGCCGCGATTGGCCCGACAACGACATCCGCTTCGGCCGCTTTGCCTCCGCCGCTGCCGAACTTGCAGCCGGAACGCTGGACAAGAATTGGGCAGCGGACCTCGTTCACGCCAACGACTGGCAGGCCGCGCTCACACCCGCCTACCTCGCATGGCGTGAGCTACGGATTCCGTCGATCCTGACCATCCACAATCTCGCCTATCAGGGCCTGTTTCCGCGCGACTCGCTGCGACGGATCGGCGCACCGGAGAGCTCGTTCCACATCGACGGGCTGGAGTTCTACGACAAGCTGTCCTTCCTCAAGGGCGGCCTCGTCTACGCCTCGCATCTGACCACGGTCAGCGCGACCTATGCGAGGGAGATCACGACCGCCGAGCTCGGCTGCGGGCTCGAAGGTCTGCTCCGCGTGCGCTCCGACGCCGACCAGCTGACCGGCATCCTCAACGGCATCGACGAGAGCTGGGACCCACGCCACTGCGCACAGCTCGCGCAGCCGTTCGGTGCCGGCGACTGGAAGGGCAAGCAGGCCAACGCCGACTACGTCCGCCGGCAGTTCGGCCTTGCGGTCTCGCGCGGGCCGATCTTCGGCCTGGTTGCGCGGCTCGTGCATCAGAAGGGCGTCGACCTCGTGCTGTCGGCCGCCGACGAGATCATCCGGGACGGCGGACAGATCGTCGTCACCGGCAGCGGCGAACCCGCGATCGAAGACGCGCTGGTGGCCGCGCACCGGCGCCGGCCCGACGCGATCGGCGTCATCATCGGCTTCAACGACGCGCAGGCGCGCCGGATCTTCGCCGGCAGCGACTTCACCCTGATGCCGTCGCGCTTCGAGCCCTGCGGCCTCAGCCAGATGTATGCGCAGCGCTTCGGCTCGCTGCCGATCGGCCACCAGACCGGCGGGCTGGCGGAGACCATCGCCGACGGCGAGACCGGCTTTCTGTTCTCGCAGCCGTCAGCGGAATCCTTCCTCGGCGGCGTCAGGCGCGCCTTCGACGCCTATCGCGCCAAGGATCGCCTCAATGCCATGCGCGCCAGCGCGATGGCCAAGTCCTACAGCTGGGACCTGTCGGCCGCCTGCTACGGCGCGCTGTACAGGAAGCTCATCATGCCGCGGGCAGCAGCGTAAGGCGTCCGCCTCGCAGGCTTGTGAAGTCGCCAAGCTGGTATCCCAGCCGCCTTGTGACATTCAGCCTGCGCCGCCGACCCCATTCGTGCGATCATGTCGGCGCCCAAGGCCTTCTGCCTGGACGATAGCGCACACATGAAATTGGCAATGATGGACTTTTTGCAAAAACCCAATTGCGATGGAGCGACATCATGGACGTCAACGAGGAGCGTCTTAATTCATTCATGGGAAAGATGATTGGCGATGTCGGCGCGGCGATGAACGCCTCGCTGATGCTGCTGGGCGACAAGCTCGGACTCTACAAGGCTCTCGCCCAGCAAGGACCGATGAACGCGGCGGCCTTGGCCAAGGCAACAGGAACAGCCGGGCGTTACGTTCAGGAATGGCTCTCGGCGCAGGCCGCTTCCGGTTACGTCGAGTATGACAGCGCCACCGGAAAATTCTCGATGCTGCCCGAGCAGGCGCTCGCGCTCGCCCAGGAGGACAGCCCGGTCTTCCTCGGCGCCGTCGGAAGCCTTGTCGGAGCGACTTTTCTTGACGAGCCGAAAATCACCGACGCGTTCAAGACCGGCAAGGGCGTCGGCTGGAACGAGCGCAGCGAGTGCCTGTTCTGCGGCACCGCCCGGTTCTTCCGCACCAGCTACAAGCACTATCTGGTGCAGGAATGGCTGCCGGCGCTCGAAGGCGTCGTCGACAAGCTGAAGAAGGGCGCGGTCGTCGCCGATGTCGGCTGTGGCCACGGCGTCTCGACCCGGTTGATGGCGGAGGCGTTTCCGAAATCGACCTTCTACGGCTTCGACTATCACGACGGCTCGATCCAGACGGCGCGGATGGCCACGAAGGAGGCGGGATTGTCGGACCGCGTCCATTTCCAGACGCACTCCGCCAAGGACTTCCCAGCCAACAGGTATGACCTGGTGTGCTTCTTCGATTGCCTGCACGACATGGGAGATCCGGTCGGCGCGCTCAGGCATACCCGCTCCACCCTCGCTGACGACGGCACCTGCATGCTGATCGAGCCGTTCGCCAACGACCGGCTGGAGGACAATCTCAATCCGATCGGGCGCGTCTACTACGCGGCGTCGACGATGATCTGCACGCCGGCGTCGCTGGATCAGGAGGTCGGGCTTGCACTCGGCGCGCAGGCCGGGGAGACCCGGTTGCGCGAGGTGGCGCGGCAGGGTGGCTTCTCACGTTTCCGCCGCGCGGCAGAAACGCCGTTCAACCTGATCCTGGAAGCTCGCCCGTGACGGCGCCAACGCGATTGGACGGCGGTGTCACACCGCCGTCCGACACGCAGAGTGTTCGCTGATCCCGCCGCAGCGCCCTGCTACCAGTCCTGCTGCGACTGCCAGTAATTCTGGCCGCCGCGGCGACGCGGATTGGCGGCTTGGGGATTGCCGTAATAGGGGGAACCGTACTGGGTCGGTGCTTGCGGATTGCCGTATTGGGGATAGCCGTATTGGGTGCCGAACTGGGGATTCCAGCTGCGCTGAGAGAAGAAGCCGAAACCATCCCCGTCCCCGCTCGCAACCATGTCGTCGGGTTCCATCGGCCGGGTCGGCTTGCGTGTGATGAAACCGCCCTGGGGCTGGTTGCTCAGCACGGCAACGAACTCGGTGCGGTAGTTGGTCTCGGCGCTCAGCGGCTCGTCCGAGATGATGATCGATGAGCGCGGCACGGCGGTCGGCGCAATGCGATCGAGCACATCTTGCGGGATGGTGACGCGGTCGAGCGCGTTCTTGGCATTGTCGCCGTCGTCGATCGTCACCTCGGTCCAGCGCAGGCTGCCGTCGTTATTGCGGGCCATCGCCGTGAAGATATGCGTGCCGATCGGCTGGTCCGGATCGCGAATGGTGACGGGAACCTCGATGCTTGAATCAAACACCTCGCCGCCATCGGCCCAGGGCTTATGGGTGTTGCGCCGGACGTAAAGCTTCTGCGTCGCGCGGCTGATGTAGACTGACACCGGCTCAAGCGCGAGTTTCGCCTCGGTTGCCGCCTTCTGGGTGTCGGCCTTCTTGATCTCGGCCGCCTTGGCGGCGTCCTTTGCGGCCGCTGCGGCGTCGAGCTTCGGCTTGGCGTCGCCCTGGGCCGCCTCGAACTGCGTCGTCGCTTCGGCGGCCTTGGCGGCGGCCTTCTGCTTCAGATCCTCGGCGCGTGCCTTGGCTTGGTCGGTCTTGGCATTGGCGAGGGTCTTGTCGGCGAACGCAAGCTCGGCCTCGGCACGGATCTTGGCCTTTTCCAGCTTGCGCAATGATGCCGGTGTGAACAAGGCGGCTTCCTTCGTCGCGGCCACGGAAGCCTTCTTTGCCTCGTCGGCCACCTTGGCGGCATCCGCGGCTTCGCGGGACAGCGTCTCGGCGCGTGCCGGTGCCGCCGCGATGGCCTGGGCGTTCGGCACGAACAGCGCGGGATGGGTGAAATCCTCCGGGGCGGGATCGTTCGGCGCGATGATCACCCGCATCCCGATCCGTGTCCTGTCGAACAGCTTCTCGGCAAAGTCGTAAGGCATCCGCACGCAACCGTGCGAGGCGGCATAACCGGGCAACGGACCGCCATGCAGCGCGATGCCGTTCCAGGTGATGCGCTGCATGTTCGGCATCCAGGCATCGTCATAAAGGGTCGAGTGGTGGTCCTTGTCCTTCTCGATCAGCGCAAAGACACCGGCCGGCGTCTCGCGTCCCTTGACGCCGCTCGACACCGGTGCGCGGTAGATCCAGCCGTCGGCGTCGTAGAAGGTCACCTTCTGGGCCTTGATCGACACGATCGCCATGATCGGCTCGCCCGCGGCGCGCGGCGCGGTCGCCTCGACCGTTGCTGCAGGACGCTGCTGCTTTGCCGCGACGCCGCCGGTCAATGACGCAAGTGTGACCATCGCCGCGAAGGTCACAAAGGCGGGAGGCCCCCAACGCCGCATCGCTCCGGTGATTTGCGCCGTCGTCGTTCGATTTACCATGCGATTCCTCGGTCGAAATGCCTGCCCGCGCTGCGTCGATCCCTACCAGATCACGATTTTGGATTGATTAATCCACGGGACTACCGGCTCGTTCCGCCAGCAAATCACTCATATATGACTGCGCATGCAGGAGGAAGAGCGCCGCAGGGCCAAACCTGCCTGCGTCATGCCGTCCGCCGCGTCTCCGGCATTACCAGCCAGATCATGAACAACCCCAGCGCGGCGACGCCGGCCAGCCCCATGAAGGCGGTGCTGCTGCCGAGCTTGTCGCTGACATAGCCGGCCAGCACCGTACTGAGCGACGCGCCGATCCCGACCGCGGTTCCGACGATGCCCTGCGCCAGGTTGAAATGGCCGCTGCCGAACGCCACGTCGGCCACGATCAGCGGCACCATGACGCTGAAGATCGCCGCGGTGATGCCGTCGAAGATCTGCACCATGACCAGCAGGTAAGGATCCCGCACCGTTGCGAACAACAGACCGCGGATCGCCAGCGCGGCGAACGCGATCAGCAGCAGCGGCCGCCGGCCCCAGGCCTGCGCCTTGCGGCCGACCGACGGCGAGCACAGCGCGACAATCGCTTGCGGCACGATGATGCAAGCCGCGATCAGGACCGGCGCCCATTGGCTCGACCGTGTCGTGACGACGCCTGCCATCAGCGGCAGCATCGCGGCATTGGCGAGCTGGAACAGCATCATCGCGCCGGCAAAGATCAGGAGCGACCGCTGTCGCACCAGACCGATGATACTAGTCGCTCGTTTGTCCGGAATCTCGCGCTTCACCTCGCCATGGGCCTGCGCATTGTCGATCTCGCGCTCGCGGATCCGCGCCAGCGACAGCAACGTCGGGATCGCCAGGATGAAGGTCACGAGGAACACCGATCGGCTCGACAGGAAATAGCCGCAGGCGCCCATCAACGCCGCGGCCGAGCCGCTGCCGAGCGAGGCAAAGCGCGCATTGCGGCCGAGCCGCTCGCCGATCGCCAGCGGCCCGACCAGGCCGAGGCTGATCGCGGCGATCGCCGGACCTAGCACGCAGCTTGCGAGCGCGTGCAGTATCGCGGCAAGCGTCACCACCGGAAAGATCGGCCAGAGCGCGTAGGCAAGCGCGGCGGCGCCGATGGCGGCGACCGCCCAACCCGCGACCACCCGCTCCGAGCGTGCTGCGTCGACGATCGCGCCGCCGGGCACCTGGCCCAAGAGGCCGATGATGCCGCCGATCGAGAGCACGAAGCCGATCTCGACCTGGGTCCATTTCTGCGTCGTCAAATAGACCGCGATGAAGGGGCCGAAGCCGGTCTGCACGTCGGCCAGGAAGAAGATGAACCAGTCGAGCCCGCGCTGGCTTTCGCGCGACGGCCGGCGCGGCTGCTCTGGATTGGGCTGATTGGGAACAATTGACACAACGTTGGCGCCGCCGGCAGATCGCTCGCCACGATCGTCGCCAACCGTCTCGAAGGAAGAGTTCGGACGCGCGACCAGCTTTGGCCCCCTAATGTTCGTAGTCCCATGGATGGAGATTGCCGGCCGCGCCGAGCACGATCAGCGGCGTATCTTCCTTGTATTCCGGCGCAGCGCTCACCTGCTGCTTGTTCAGGTCCAGCGTGATGCTGTCGCTCTTGCTGGAAACGCCGGCGAAACGCAGCGCGTTCCAATCGACCACGATCTTGCGGCTGCCGACGCCGAGGAAGCCGCCGAAATCGATCACCGCGGCGCGGACCTTGCCATCGCGATCGACGATGACGTCGACGATCCGCCCCATGTCCTCATTGGCGGAACTGCGCACGTCGCGCCCGAGAATGCCGTGCGCATCGCGCGCACCGATCACCGTCACCGAGGGTGGTGGCGATGGCTCCTTGGACGATTCTTTGGACGGCTCCTTCGGTACCGCGGAGGCTGCCGGCGGCGCGGGCGTGGCCGACGGCGCCTGCGTTGCTGGCGGCGCCTGGGTTGCTGGCGGCGCCTGCTCCGCCGGCGGCGATGGCGTCGGCGACGGCGATTCATCATCGGCGGCGCGGACACCAGCGCATGTCAGCAGCGCCGCTGCGACCAGCATCACCATGATCCTCAAACGCATCCTACTCTCCCCACGATTTTCCGGCGCGCGCCTGCCGTGCGACGACGCTCAATGCGTCAGCACGATCGACACCTGGATCTGGCCGCGCGTGCGCAGCACCTCGAGTGACACCTCGTCGCCATGGCGGCGCAGCCGCAGATCGACGCTGGACGCGCCGAGCCTGAGGTCGCGCAGCACCACGTCGTTGAGGAATTCCGGCAGCCGCGGATCGCGCAGGCGGATCTCCCCGCGCGCGATGTCGAACTCGAGGCCAAGCGCGGCCTCCAGCAGCGTGAACGGCGTCGCGCTCGCCCAAGCCTGCGGTGCACAGGCCACCGGATAAAGCACCGGGCCGCGCCGGCGCTCGCGGCGGAAGCCGCAGAACAGCTCGGGCAACCGCCGCAGCTCCATATAGCTCGCTGCATCGAACAGGCCCTTGAACAGATGCGCGACCGAATGTTTCAAGCCGTAGCGCGCGAAGCCGAGCGCGATCAGCGCATTGTCATGCGGCCAGATCGAGCCGTCGTGATAGGACATCGGATTGTAGCGCGCTTCCCCCGCGGCGACGGTGCGGATGCCCCAGCCCGAGAAGAATTTCTGGCTCATCAAATCGGCGGCGACCCGTCGCGCACGATCTTCCCGCACCATACCCGAAAACAATGTCTGTCCGGCATTCGACGTACGCACCCTGCACGGCTGCTTGGCGCCATCGAGCGCCAGCGCGTAGGTGCCGAGCTCCTCGCACCAGAATGCCTGCTCGAACTGCTCGCGCAGCCGCTCGGCTTCGGCATCGAGCTTGGCGGCCTTGTCCGTAAAGCCCAGCCGGCGCGCCGCGCGCGCTGCCAGCTGCTTGCCGGCGAAAACATAACCCTGCACTTCCGCCAGCGCGATATTGCCCTCGGCAAGCGTGCCGTCGGCGTGGAAGATGGCGTCGAAGGAGTCCTTCCAGCCTTGATTGCGGAGCCCTTCATCGGTCGCGCGCTGGTACTCAATGAATCCATCGCGATCCGGATCGCCCGGACCGTCGATCCATTGCAAGCCGGCCTCGACCGCCGGCCACAGCTCGCGCAACGTCTCCAAGTCGCCGGTGCGCTCCAAATAAAGCCCGGCGAGCAGCACGAACAGTGGGGTCGAATCGACGCTGCCGTAGTAATGCGCGAACGGCACCTCGCGCAGCGCGGCCATCTCGCCGCCGCGCATCTCGTGCAGGATCTTGCCCGGCGCAGCATCGGACAGCGGATCGACCGCCTTGGCCTGGAACAGCGCAAGCCGCTTCAGCACGCCCTTGGCGATCCGCGGATCGAGCCACAGCATCTGCAGCGCGGTGATCAGCCCGTCGCGGCCAAACGTCGTCGAATACCAGGGAATGCCGGCATAGGGATAACGGCCCTGCGGCGTCTCCGTCATCAGCATGTTGAGGTCGGCCATCGCCTGGCACAGCACCTCGTTGAAGATGTTGTTCGAGGTCTCGATGCTGGCGGCGCCGGCCGATGAGTTCCGCATCTCGCGGCGATGCGCCAGCAGCCCGCGGAAGAACGGCACCGGCTTCTGCATGATCGGCTTGTTGCAGGACACCGCGACGAACAGCGAGGTCACCTGCCCGGGCTCGAGATCAAAATGATAGGTCGCGGCGTTGACCGACAGCCGGGTCGGCCGCGGATCGAAATGCAGCGCGGTGATCCGCGTCTGCTCGTCGAGGCCGCAATATTCCAGCACGACGTCGGTCGGGCCGAGCAGCTTGCTCGAGCCGATGCCCCGCCGCGGCCGCCGCTCGCCGCGCACCTCGAACAGATCGGCGAAATCATTGTCGAACAGCAACGAAAGATCGAAGCTTGCCGTGTGATCGCCGTGGTTCTGCAGGCCGATACGCTGATAGGCGGTGCCGCGCCACAGGAAGATCGAGCGGACGATATGCAGCGTGTCTTTCTGCAGCGTGAGCCGGCCGTCGCGATAGACGTCGGAATTGGTGAGATCGACCGTCAACGCCGAATTGTCATCACGCATGTTGGAGCCGAGCAGCAACGGCTGCACGTCCTCCAGCACCATTTCCAGCCGCGCGAGGTAGCGCGTATCGGCATTGAACAGTCCGTCCGGCCCACCGGCCGAGGCTCCGATATCGCCGTGGCTGTCGAGCACGATGAAAGTGTCGTCATGCTTGAGCGAGCGCCGCGGCCGCGCCGCGGGGCCCGTCATCGGAATGTAGAACGGCGATTCGGCGACGTGCTCCGTGATGCGAGCAGTGATGATCTGCGTAACGACGTCAGCTGCCATCTGAACCTCTGGCGACTTTTATTGGCCGTTTTCCTGATTCGAACGAACGCACTGGAACGCAAGAACAGGCTTCGATGACGCGGGGTCAGGCCGCGCTGGTGGAGAGGCGCCCCATCTCGCGCGCGACCAGGTCGCGGTAGGGGCCCCTGCCCTTCACGAGGATATCGGGCGGACCGTCCTCGACGATCCGGCCGCCCTGCAGCACGACCACGCGGTCGAAGCTGCGCAGCGTCGCGAGCCGGTGCGCGATCGCCACCACCGTACGCCCGCGCATCAGGCGCGACAACGCCTCGCGGATCGCCTCCTCGGATTCAGCATCGAGCGCCGCGGTGGCCTCGTCAAGCAGCAGGATCGGCGCGTCCTTCAGGAAGGCACGCGCGATCGCAATCCGCTGGCGCTGGCCGCCCGAGACCTTGACGCCGCGATCGCCGACAATGGTGTTCATGCCCTCCGGCAGGCTTTCGATGAAGTCACAGCGTGCCGCGACCGCCGCCCGCAGCACCTCGTCGTCGGTGGCGTCCGGCCGGCCGTAGCGGATGTTCTCGAGGATCGAACGATGGAACAGCGAGATGTCCTGCGGCACCACCGAAATCGCCGCGCGCAGGCTCTGCTGGGTGACGCGGGAGATATCCTGGCCGTCGATGGTGATGTTGCCCTGTTCGACGTCATAGAACCGCTGCAGAAGAGTAAACAGTGTTGACTTGCCGCCGCCGGACTGCCCGACGAGACCGACCCGCTGGCCGGGCTGGATGCGCAGGCTGAACCGCTCGAACACCTGCAAGCCGCCGGGATAGCGGAACGACACATTGTTGAATGCGATCGCCGCGCCGCTCTTGACCAGCGTTTCGGCCTCCGGATGGTCCTTCAGCTCGTGCGGCTGCAACAGCGTCGCCAGCGCTTCGGTGAGGCGGGCGACGTGCTGGGTGACGTCGACTAGCGCAACGGCGAGATCGCGGGTGGCGCTGAGGATCGAGATGCCGAGCGTGCAGACCAGCACGACATCGCCGGTGGTGGCTTGGCCCTGCTGCCAGAGCGAGAGCGCCCAGGCCAGCATCGCGATGGTCAGGATGACGGTCACGCCGGCGTGAACCAGGCGGAGCTTTTCGAGATAGCGCAGGGAGCGGCCGCGCGCGACGAGTTCCCGATTGACGGTCGCGTCGAAGCGGTCGTGCTCATAGCCGAGGCCGCAGAACGCGCGCACCAGCGGGAGGTTGTTGATGACGTCGACCATTTCGCCATCCACGGCCGCCGCCCTGTTGGCGAAGTCGTCATGCAGCGGCCGGCCGGCGGCGGCCATGCGGAACATCGCCACCACCATGGTTCCCGCGATCAGGATCAGCACTGCTGACATTGTCAGGCTGACGGTTCCAACCAGGGTGATGGCCGCGAAAGTCGCGATGCAAGGCGGCAACACGTTCCATACGAACATGTTCTCGACGGTGTAGACCGCGTTCGACGTTGCCGTGATCCGGCTGGTCAGCATGCCTGGCAGCCGATCCGTGAAATAACTTGGCGCGTGGCCGGTGAGATGCCGGAACATGTCACGGCGAAGGTCGCCGCTGACGCTGACGAAGGTGTAGCTCGCGGTCCAGCTCGCGATCCGCCACAGGAAGTTGTCGGCTGCGATCAGCGACATGAGCAAAGCGAATGCCAGCCATACGCCGCTCGCGGCCGACGGCCCTGCCGACAACGCATCGACCAGATTCTTCACGCCGTACTGCGTGCCTACCGAGCAGGCAACCGCCGCGACGACGGCCGACAAAATCACGACATGCGACGGCAGCCGCCGACGCAGATAGCGCAGCACAAAGGGGAATGGGCGATGCGCGTATCCTGACAGATGGTCCATGACGTCCTGCAAAGCTGTTGAAGGTGAACGAGAAAATTCTAGTCGACACTCTCGTGCACGATGACATGAAGGGCGGCGGTGGGATTCCTTGATGCAGCCATTAGTGCGCAACAATTTTGCAACGCTGGCGTCGGCAAAAACCTGTTGGAGCGTGATGGCATCAGCAAGACCACAGTGTGATGGAAGAAAGAAGCGGCAGATCTCTCACATCTAAGGAACCTCGCACGTGCGAGAACGTTCCCGTCTTTGGCATGTCGGTGCCATCAGAGGGCTGAGGGTTCATCCACATTACAAACATGGAGACGGAGAAATGCGCATCGCGCAGGTTGCCCCGCTGACGGAGGCTGTTCCCCCCAAGCTCTACGGCGGCACCGAACGGGTCGTGCACTGGCTGACCGAAGAACTTGTAACACTTGGACATGACGTGACGTTGTTCGCCAGTGGCGATTCCCAGACCTCCGCGAAGCTCGATGCGACCTGGCCGAAGGCACTGCGGCTCGACGGTTCCGTCCGCGACCCTAATGCGCTGCACATGGTGATGCTGGAGCGCGTGCGGCAGAAAGCCGACGACGACGAGTTCGACTTCCTGCATTTCCATCTCGACTATTATCCGTGGTCGCTGTTCGCGCGGCAGCCGACGCCGTTCGTGACCACGCTGCACGGACGGCTCGACCTGCCGGAGCACCAGCCCGTCTTCAACACTTTCTCCAAGGTCCCGGTGATCTCGATCTCCAACGCGCAGCGCCGGCCGGTGCCGCAGGCACACTGGGTGCGCACCATCCATCACGGCCTGCCGGAGCATCTCCTGACACCGCAACCGGCCAGGCAATCCTATCTCGCCGTACTCGGGCGCATCGCGCCGGAGAAGGGCGTCGATCGCGCGATCAAGATCGCAACCCGCTGCGGCATTCCGCTGAAGATCGCAGCCAAAGTCGATCGCGCCGACCAGGAATATTACGACGAGTTGATCAAGCCGCAGATCACCAACAATCCGCTGGTCGAGTTCATCGGCGAGATCAGCGACCGCGAGAAGCCGGACTTTCTCAGCGGCGCGATCGGGCTCCTGGTTCCAATCGATTGGCCGGAGCCGTTCGGCCTCGTGATGATCGAGGCGATGGCCTGCGGCACGCCCGTCATTGCGTATAACCGCGGTTCGGTGCCGGAGATCATCGAGGATGGGCTGACCGGCTTCATCGTCGAAGACGAGATCAGCGCGATCTCCTCGGTCGGCCGGCTTTCGACGCTCAACCGCGATGCGATCCGCAAGCAGTTCGAGACCCGCTTCACCGCACGCCGCATGGCGCTCGACTATCTCGCCGCCTATCGCAGCCTGATGGAGGCCAAGCCGCGCTTCAAGCTGGTGGCGAGCGCGGAATAGAAGTTGCAGCGGCCAATTGAATGATCCGGCGGACTGTCGGCACTATCTGCGCCGGTCCGTCGGGCTGCGCCGGTCCGTCGGGTCATTCGATTGTCAATAATGCCGTAGTGTTCTGCGCAACTGCCACGCAACGAAGCGCGCGCGTCGGGCGATTGCTGCGACGCACCCGTCGCAACGCGTTTCCCCATGACGCGACCGATATCGCCTTTGCGATTGACGAATTACGTGCTCTTATGCGCCCCGCTTGAGCAAAAAATAATAAGCGCGCGGACGGCGCAACCGTGCCGTGGTCGCACAGGGGGAACGCCATGACAGGGGACCGCAAGCCGTCGGCCATTAATAATGCCGCGCCGACCAAAGCCTCACGGAAGCTGACGCGCCGCAAGTTCCTGGCCAAGACGGGCGGCGTGCTCGCGGCCGGCGCATTCGGCGCCGTGCCGTTGCGCGGTTGGGCCGCCGACCCGATCAACATCGGCGCGCTCTATCCGAGCACCGGCAGCATGGCGCAGATCGGCATCGGCTGCGTTGCAGCAGCGAAGCTCGCGGTCGACATGGTCAACGAAGCCGGCGGCATCAAGTCGCTCGGCGGCGCCAGGCTCAACCTCATCGTCTCCGACGTGCAGAGCGACACCACGGTGACCCGCACCGAAACTGATCGCCTGATATCCGGCAACAAACTGTCGGCGATCCATGGCTGCTACGCCAGCGCGCTGACCCTGATCGCGAGCGAGGTCTGCGAGCGCGCTCACGTTCCGATCATCACCGGATCGAGCTCCGACCAGCTCAACAAGGGACGCACCTACACCTTCACGCCGTTCGCGCGCGCCTCGCAATTCGCCAAGGCGCAGTTGCAGATGGCCAAGCTGGTCAGCGAGCAGGCCAAGGTCGCCGTGATCTTCGAGAACACCGCGTTCGGCACCTCGACCTCGAACGGGCTGAAGGAGCTGGCGCCCGGCGAAGGCGTCGAGATCGTGATGTTCGAGCCCTACTCGGCCGGCTTCACCGATGCGAGCCCGCTGATCAACAAGGTCAAGGCCTCCGGCGCCAACACGCTGTTCTCGCTGTCCTATCTCAACGACCTCATCCTGATCGTGCGCACCGTGAAGCAGGTTGGGCTCAACATCGCAATCAATGGCGGTTCCGGCGGCTTCGTGATGCCGGACTTCTACAAGAATGTCGGTAAGGCCGCCGAGGGCCTGCAGGGCGTGGCGCACTGGAACCACGACGTCAACGACGATGCGCAGAAGGTCAACGCCGAGTTCAAGAAGCGGACCGGCGAGTTCGCGTTCGAATATGCCGGCGGCCTGGTCGCGCAGACCTTCATGCTGGCTGACGCGCTGGAGCGCGCCGCCTCTGCCGATCCGAAGAAGGTCCGCGAGGCGCTCTCGACGCTCGACGTCTCCTCGGGTTATGCGGCGATGGCGCCCGGCGGCAAGGTGAAGTTCGGCCCCGACGGCAAGAACGTCTATGGCCGCCCGGTCGGCGTGCAATGGCAGAATGCCGACCTCGCCAGCATCTTCCCCAAGGAAGACGCCCGCGCCCCGCTGATGAAGACCTGAACCGCGGTCGCATCGCATGTGGGAGACACTGGCCCAGGCTGTCATCAACGGCCTGCTCATCGGCGGCATTTACGCGCTTGTCAGCATCGGCGTCACGCTGATCTTCGGCGTGGTCAAGATCGTCAATTTCGCCCAGGGCGAGTTCGTAATGATCGGGATGTATATCTCGTTCTTCCTCGCCACCCAATTCGGCGTCGATCCGCTGGTCTCGCTGGTGATCTCGATGCCGGTGCTGTTCATCGCCGGCGTCCTGATCCAGCATTTCCTGATCCGCAGAGTGCTCGGGCCGAACGACATGCCGCAGATCTTCCTGACCTTCGCGCTGTCGCTGCTGCTGCTCAATCTCGCGCTGATGCTGTTCAGCGCCAACTACCGCACCGTCCACACCTCCTATTCGGATGAAGCGTGGCACATCGGAGGGCTGTACATTCCGGTGGCGAAGCTGATCGCCTTTGCGGTCGCGATGGCGCTCAGCGGGCTGCTCTGGGTGTTCCTGCACACCACCGACCTCGGCCGCGCCATGCGCGCGGCGTCGCAGAACCGCGACGTCGCGATGCTGATGGGGATCAATCCGAACCGCGTGTTCGCAGTCGCGTTCGGCACCGCGCTGGCGCTGGCCGGTGCCGCCGGCTCGCTCTTGATGCCGTTCTATTCGGCCTATCCGTTCGTCGGCCAGGTGTTCGTGCTGATGGCGTTCGTTGCGGTCGTGATGGGCACGCTCGGCAATGTGATGGGCGCGCTGGTCGCGAGCCTGATGATGGGCGTGGCCGAATCGCTCGGCATCCAGTTCGTCGGCGCCGATTCAGGCCTGATCGTGGTGTTCGCGCTGCTGCTGTTGACCCTTGCCTTCAGGCCGAGCGGGCTCGGCGCCAGGAGGGGCCGTTGATGCAGACCTCAGACCACATGAAATGGCTGCGGCTGGCGATCGGGGCCGTCGTCATGCTGGCGCTGCCCCAGCTCGTCACCTCGTCGTTTGCGATCGACATCTTCATCCGCATCCTGCTGTTCTCCTTCATCGGCGTCGCCTGGAACCTGATGGGCGGCTATGCCAAGCAGCTGTCGCTCGGACACGCCGCCTATTTCGGGCTCGGCGCCTACACCTCGACCATCATGCAGGTGAACTACGGCATCTCGCCATGGATCGGGATGATCGCGGGCGGCGTGGTCGCGATGCTGGCGAGCCTGCCGATCGGCTGGCTCTGCTTCCGCCTGCGCGGCCCCTATTTCACGATCGCCACCATCGCGACCGCGCAGGTACTGATGCTGATCTTCCTGAAATTTCGCGATTTCGCCTGGGGCGCCGAAGGCACCACGATCCCGAATCTCGGCAGCGCGCCGCTGATGATGCAGTTCGAGGAGAAGTCGTCGTATTACTACGTCGTGCTCGGCCTGCTCGTCGTCGGGCTGTGGATCACCCACCGGATCGAGCAATCCTGGATCGGCTATTACCTCGTTGCGATCGGCGAGGATGAGGACGCGGCCGAGGCGATCGGCGTCAACGCACCGAAGGTCAAGCGCGACATCTACATGATCAGCGCATTCCTGACCGCGCTCGCCGGCACCTTCTACACCCAGTACATCTACTTTATCGATCCCGCGACCGCGTTCAGCTTCAACGTCTCGATCGAGGCGGCGCTGGTGTCGATCGTCGGCGGCATCGGCACGCTGTGGGGGCCGGTCATGGGCACCGTGCTGCTGGAGACCACCTCGGCGCTGCTGCAAAGCTGGCTCGGCAGCTCGGTCGGCGGCATCCAGCTCACGGTCTATAGCCTGATCCTGATGGCGGTGATCCTGTGGCGGCCGACCGGGCTGATCGGGTTTGCGACCGACGTCTATCACCGCTATGTCCGGCGCAAGCCGGCACGGGCCTGAGGTTACGATGGCGGAAGCACTGGTCATCAAGGGTCTCAGCAAGCGGTTCGGCGGTCTGCGCGCGGTGCAGGACGTCAGCTTCACGGTGCAGGAGAACGAGACGGTGGCACTGATCGGGCCGAACGGCGCCGGCAAGACCACGAGCTTTCATTTGATCACGGGATTTCATCGGCCGGACTCCGGATCGGTGCTCGCCTTCGGTCACGAGGTCGTGGGCCTCCGGCCGCACGACGTCTGCGCACTCGGCATGGCCCGCACCTTCCAGGTGGCAAAGCCGTTCGGCGCGATGACGGTGCTCGCCAATGTGATGACCGGCGCCTTCCTGCGCGACCGCCATGTCGCCGCCGCGCGCGACAAGGCGCTTGAAGCAATCGAATTCGTCGGTCTCAGCGCCAGGGAGCAGACGCCGGCGAAGGACCTCACCACCATCGACCAGCGGCGGCTGGAGATGGCCCGCGCGCTGGCGACGCAGCCAAGGATCCTGCTGCTCGACGAGGTGATGGCAGGGCTGAACCCTGCCGAGATCGACCAGGCGGTGGCGCTGGTGAAGAAGCTCTCCGCCCGCGGCCTGACCATCGTGATCGTCGAGCATGTGATGCGCGCGATCATGGCGGTCGCCCGCCACATCGTGGTGCTCGACCACGGCCAGAAGATCGCCGAGGGAGCGCCGAAGGAGATCGTGGAGAACCCGGAAGTGATCCGCGCCTATCTCGGCTCCTACGTGCATCCGCCGGCGCAGGGAGACGCCCATGCTTGAGCTCTCCCGCGTCAGCGCCAGCTACGGCTCGGTCCCTGCCATCACCGACGTCAGCATCTCGGTCGGCGAGGGCGAAGCCGTCGGCCTGCTCGGGGCCAACGGCGCCGGCAAGAGCACGACGCTGCGCGCGGTCTCCGGCCTCGTCAAACTGTTCGCCGGAAAGGTCACGTTCGACGGCGTCGACCTCGCGACGCTGCCGCCCTACCGGATCCCCGAGCTCGGCATCGCACATGTCCCGGAAGGCCGCCAGGTGTTTCCGGACATGACGGTGCAGGAAAATCTCGAGATCGGCGCCTACACCCCGAAAGCCAAGGCGGATCGCGCGCGCACGATGGAGCTGGTCTACGGCATCTTCCCGCGCCTCGCCGACCGCAGGAAGCAACTCGCCGGCACCATGAGCGGCGGCGAGCAGCAGATGGTCGCGGTCGGCCGCGGTCTGATGCTGAAGCCGCGCCTCTTGATGCTGGACGAGCCCTCGCTCGGTCTCGCCCCCGTGATGACCGACGTGACCTTCGAGAAGATCGGCGAAATCCACAAGATGGGCACCGCGATCCTGCTGGTCGAGCAGAATGTCAGCCGCGCGCTGTCGCTGGTGCAGCGCGCCTATGTGCTGGAAAGCGGCAACGTGATCATGCAAGGCACCAGCGCCGAGCTCGCAGGCAATAAGCAGGTACAGGCGGCGTATCTCGGGATTTGAGCGGGCACTTATCGACCCGTCATCCTGTGAGGAGCGCGAAGCGCGTCTCAAAGGATGCACGGTCCGACCAGCCGGGCCGTCGACCCTTCGAGACGCCGCTACGCGGCTCCTCAGGGTGATGGTTCTAATTCCGCGAGCGTGGCCTAGGTCACCGCCGTCCGCTTCGGCTCGACGATCTCGAACATCCGCGGGAATTCGTCCATCAGCGCCATCAATTCGCCGAGCCGCAGCGGCTCGCCGGACGCCTTGATCCTGCCGGCGCCGACAGCGTCGGGGAACGTGGTCAGCTTGGCAATGACCTCGTCAAGCACGCTGCGCGCCAGCGTGAAGCTGGCGTGCGCATCGGCGGCCTGCGCGCCTTTGACGTAGGTCAGCGCCGAGTTCTCGAGGTTGAGCACGAACGTCTCGCCGGTGTCGGTAAAACTCCAGTTCAGCACGATGCGCTTGCCTTCGGCCTTGGGGCCGTTGAGGCGGATGCCGAGCACGTCCCAGAGCTGCTCGGTGCGCAGCGCAGCGAGCGTCTCGCGCGGCATCGGCGAGCGCGGCGGCGTCTTCGGCATGCCCTGCCGCAGCTCCTGCGCGCCGAACAGATAGGCGTTGCGCCAGGTCGAACTTTCAGCGGCATAGCCGAGCTGTTCGAATGTGTCGGCCAGCAAGGCGCGGGCCTCCTGGTTGTCGGGCTCGGCGAACACCAGATGGCTGACGGCCTGCGCGACGAAACGGAATTCACCCTTGGCGAAATCCGCGGCGGCACGTTTCAGGATCGCATCGGCGCCGCCCATATATTCGACATACTTCTTGCCGGCCGCAACCGGCGGCAAGGCATCGAGATTGACCGGATTGGCGTCGTACCAGCCGAGATACTTCTGGTAGATCGCCTTCACATTGTGCCTGATGTGACCGTAATAGCCGCGGCCGTGCCAGGCGCCTTCCAGGCTCTGCGGCAGCCGGATCGTCTCGGCAATCTCGGCCGCGTTGAGCCCGTGGTTCATCAGGCGGATGGTCTGGTCATGCGCGTATTTGTAGAGGTCGCGCTGCTGGCGGATCATGGTGTCGATCCGCTCTTTTCCCCAGACCGGCCAATGATGCTGGCCGCACATCGCCTCGGCCTTGCCGCCCCACATCTGCAGCGCCTCGCCGAGATATTTCGACCACGCCAGCGCATCGCGGACGTCGGCGCCACGGAACGGCAGCAGATTGTGGAAATTGTGCGTGCAGTTCTCCGCGAGGTTGAGCAGCTTGTAGCGCGGAATGAAGAAATGCATCTCTGCCGGCGCTTCGCTGTTCGGCGCCATCTGGAATTCGAACTCGACGCCGTCGATGACGCGCCTGTCGCCGGTCGCGATGATCAGGTCGGTCGGCCGCAGCAGCGCGACGCCACCGGCCGCCATCGTCTTGCCGAGGCCGCAATCGACCTGGCCGCGCACGCCCTTGGCGAGGAACGGTCCGAACTGGTATTGCGCGCGGCGCAACATCGCCGGTCCCGCGATGATGTTCTCGGAGACCGCGTGCTCCATGAAGAAGTTAGGCGCAATGATCGGCACGCCCGCCGCCAGCATGGCGTCATCGAGCACGCCGCGCGCGCCGCCCCAATGGTCGGTGTGGGTGTGGGTGAAGATCACGGCGGCGACCGGCTTCTTGCCGCGGTGCCGGAAGTACAGCTCCATCGCGGCACGGGCACCCTCGATCGAGGTCAGGGTGTCGACCACGATCACGCCCTTGTCGCCCTCGATCAGCGTCATGTTGGCGATGTCGAGCCCGCGCACCTGGTAAACGCCCGGCACCACCTCGAACAGGCCGTGATGGATGTTGAGCCGCGACTGCCGCCACAGGCTCGGATCGACGGTCGCAGGCGCCTTCTCCTCGGAGAGGAAGCCGTAAGGCTCGAGGCTCCAGACCACCCTGCCCTGGGCCGAGGTGACGCGCGCGTTCTCGATCGTGCCGAGAAAGCCGCGCGCGGCGTCGTCGAAATCCCTGGTGTCGGCGAACGGCAGCGCCTTCAGCGTCGCCTCGTGCTGCGCAATGACCGGCGCGGATGCCGCCTTCGGACCTTCGTGCGACGTTTCACCTGCGGTCGTCTGGGTCATTACTCAAGCACTCCCTCGTTTGGCGAAGATCAGTCCCGTTCGCTTAGCGAAACTGCAGGCCTTCGAACCGGCCGCTGTTGCGCCACTCGTCGATATATTTGAAGTAGGCCAACGCGCCCGCCGGATAGCCGACATTGAGCTTGGCCGCAGGCCCTGGCTCGCGTCCCTCGTTGTTGTAATAGCCGGGCGTGCAGTCAGGTCCGCCGATCATGCGACCGACCGCGGTCAGCAGCAGCTCGACCCAGCGATCCTCGGCTTCCTTGCTGACTTCGATTTCCTTGAAACCGTTGTCCTGTGCATGGCCGACCATCAGGGCGATGGTGCGCGCCGCCTCCGTCAGATTATGCGGCACGTTGGAGATCAGGTTGGCGCCCTGTGTCGGCTGCACGAAGAACAGGTTGGGGAAGCCATGCACATGGATGCCGTGCTTGGTGCGCATGCCCTCGGCCCAATACTCCGACAGCTTGATGCCGTCCCGGCCCGTCGCGTCGAACCCCGCCCGCCGCTTGTACTCGGTGCCGACCTCGAAGCCCGATGCGTAGATGATGCAGTCGAGCTCGTATTCCTTGCCCGCGACGACGACCCCGTTCTCGGTGATCTCCTCGACACCCTTGCCATCGGTATCGACCAGATGGGTGCCCGGCGTGTTGAACGCCTGAAGATAGGCGTCGTGGAAGCATGGCCGCTTGCAGAGCTGGCCGTACCAGGCTTTCAGATTCCTGGCTGTCTCGGGGTCACCGACGATCCTGTCGACCCGGTTGCGGATCTCCTCCATCTTCTCGAAGTCGGAATCCTCGAACACGGCCCGCATGTTCTCCACGGTCCGCTGCTCGCGCGGCAGCAGCATCACCTTGGCGCGAATCCGTTTCGACAGGTCGGTCCAGCCGTCCTGCACCAGATCTTCTTCGGCCGATCCACCGGCCTGGTTGGCGGTGAAATTCTCCAGCCAGCGCTGTTGCCAGCCCGGGGTTGCGATATCGGCGAACCAGTCCGGGTCGATCGGGCCATTGCCGCGCACGTCGACCGACGACGGTGTGCGCTGGAACACGTAGAGTTCCTTGCAGGCGCGCGCGAGATGCGGAATGCACTGCACCGACGTAGCACCCGTGCCGATGATGCCGACGCGCTTGTCGGCAAGCTTGTCCATCAACGCGCCCCGGGGATCGCCGCCGGTGTAGTCGTAATCCCAGCGGCTGGTGTGGAACGAGTGGCCCTTGAAGCGTTCGATGCCGGGAATGCCGGGCAGCTTCGGCACATGCAGCGGGCCGGTGCCAATGCCGACATATTGCGCGCTGAAGGCGTCGCCCCTGCTGGTTCGGATGATCCAGCGCGATTGCGCCGCGTCCCAGTCGAGGCTCGTCACCTCGGTATGAAACAACGCGTTGTCGTAGAGATTGAACTGCCGCCCGATCCGCTGGCAGTGCGCCAGGATTTCCGGCGCATGCGCGTATTTCTCCGACGGCATGTGACCGGTCTCTTCGAGCAGTGGCATGTAGACCATCGACGCCGTGTCGCATTGCGCGCCGGGATACCGGTTCCAGTACCAGGTGCCGCCGAAATCGCCGCCCTTCTCGACAATGCGGACGTCCTTGACCCCGGCCTCGGTCAGCCGGGCCGCAGTGGCGAGCCCGGCAAAGCCGCCACCGATGAAGGCGAAGGTGACATGGTCGGTCTTCGGCGCGCGCTCCACGACCGGCGTGTATGGGTCGTCGAGATAATGCGCGAGCTGGCCCTTGATCTGGAGATACTGGTCATTGCCGTCGGGACGCAGCCGCTTGTTGCGCTCCTCCTGATACTTCAGGCGCAGCCGCGCCTTGTCGATCGCGGCGGGCTTTGCGTCTCGGGCTTGCTCGGTCATCGTCATCGGAAGGCGCCTCGCTCCAGCGGTTCTTTGTCTTTATGTCCGGCAGATAACCTGACATCGACACGATTTGCAAATTCATTTCGATATATTGACAAATCAGGCAGTCCGAGACCAATATTCCGTATGACAGCATCTTCTCCTGCCGAAATTCAGGCGGATCCGTCCTTTGCGACCACTCTGGCGCACGGGCTCGACGTGCTGGCGGCGTTCCGTCGCCACCCGGGCTCGCTGTCGAATGCCGAGCTCGCGCTGCATACCGGCCTGTCGCGGCCGACGGTGTCGCGGCTGACCTACACCCTGGAGCAACTCGGCTATCTCCGGCGCGATGCCAAGGGTCGCTTCGTGCTCGGGCTCGGCGCGCTCGCCGCCGCCTATCCCGTGCTGTCAGCCCTGAAGGTGCGCCAGCTCGCCCGTCCGCTGATGCGCGACTTCGCGACCTATGCCGGCGGCACCGTGTCGATCGCGATGCCGTTCGGGATCGACTTCATCTATGTCGAAACGCTGCGCACGACGGACACCGCACCGCATGTGCCCGATGTCGGCTTTGTCAGCACGCTGGCGCCGACCGCGGTCGGGCGCGCCCTGCTGTCGCTGTTCACCGAGCCGGAGCTCGGCGCCTATGTTGCGCGCGTCAAGGCCGAGCGTCCCGACGAGTTCGACTACGTGCAGAAACGCACATTGCCCGATGTGGAAATATGCCGCGAACGCGGCTTTGCCATCTCGCTCGGCGAATGGCGGCGCGAGATCTTCGGCGTCGCCGCCCCGCTCTATCGCACGCCGACCGGCGAATGCCTGTCGGTCAATTGCGGCGTTCCCTCCTACCGCTTCAGCGCCGAGCAGATCGAGCGCGAATGCGGCCCGCGCATCCTTGGACTCGCGCGCAGCATCCGCGCGCTGGCGGAGGAAGGTTAGACTCCGTCATTCCCGGGGCTCGCGCGGCGAACCCACAGATGCACAATCGCGCATCGGGAAATGTCGTCCCGGCGGTGGTTACGGCGCTGCCCGCGTCCACCCGTATGCAATTGTACTCCCGGCAGGGCCGCTTCGCATATGCATCATGCAATGGCGCGGCTGGGGAACGGACTGCCGGCGTAGTACATGGCGGTCCCGGAGACAATTTCAGGCATGCTCGAGAAGACCCCGACCACCGGCGCGGCTGCTGCGCCGATCACCGATGGACTGCCAGATGGCTTGCCTTGGGAACGGCGGCGCTGGGCGGTAGCCGCGATCTTCACCGCGCTGGCGATGGCCTCGCTCGACACCGCGATCGCCAACATCGCGCTGCCCGCGATCGCCAGCGATCTGCATGTCAGCCCTGCCGAAGTGGTCTGGGTCGTCAACGTCTACCAGATCGCCCTGGTCGCGACGCTGCTGCCGCTCGGTGCGCTCGGCGAAATCGTCGGACACCAGCGAATCTATCTCGGCGGCCTCCTGTTGTTCACCTTGGCGTCACTCGGCTGCGCGCTGGCCTGGTCGCTGCCGAGCCTCCTGGTCGCGCGCACCTTGCAGGGGCTCGGCGCCAGCGGCCTGATGAGCGTCAACACTGCGCTGGTCCGCTTCGTCTATCCGAGCCGGATGCTCGGCCGCGGCTTCGGTCACAATGCGCTCGTGGTCGCGAGCGCCATGTCGCTCGGACCGACGATCGCCTCCGGCATCCTCGCGCTCGGGCCATGGCCCTGGCTGTTCGCCGTCAACATTCCGTTCGGCATCGTCGCCTTGCTGATCGGCGTGAAGACGCTGCCGAAGACGCCGCGCGCCACCCACGCCTTCGACTTCGCCGGTGCGGCACTGGCCTGCGCTTGCCTCGGGCTCTTCATCATCAGCATCGGCAGCGCCGCCCACAAGACGGCGCCTGCGCTCGTCATCGCCGAGCTCGTCGGAGCCCTGCTGTTCGGCTGGATCCTGACCCGGCGGCATGCCGATCATCCGGCGCCGATGCTGCCGATAGATCTGTTCCGCCGTCCGATCTTCGCGCTGTCGGCCGCGACGGCCGTCTGCTCATTTGCTGTGCAGGGGCTCGCCTTCGTGTCGCTGCCGTTCTACTTCGAGGACATATTGCACCGCTCGCAGGTCGAGACCGGCTTCTTCATGACGCCCTGGCCGCTGGTGGTAGCCTTCATGGCGCCGATCGGCGGCCGACTGTCGGATCGCTATCCGGCCGGCATCCTCGGCGGCATCGGCATGCTTCTGCTCGGCGCGGGGATGGTGCTGCTCGCGACCCTGCCGGCCGAGCCCGGCATCGCCAACATCGTCTGGCGCACCATGATCTGCGGCATCGGCTTCGGCTTCTTCCAGACGCCCAACATGAAGGCGATCATGTCGAGCGCGCCATCGCATCGCAGCGGCAGCGCCAGCAGCATCGTCGCGACCGCGCGGCTGACCGGACAGACCACCGGTGCCGCGCTTGCCGCGCTCTGCTTCGCGCTTGCCGATCGCGAGGGCGCAACCGTGGCGCTGGCGCTGGGCGCCGGATTTGCCGTGCTCGGTAGCGTCATGAGCTTCCTGCGGCTGGCCGTCGCCTCACCGCAAAAGGCATGACAGGCATGTTGCATGCGCGGAGCGCGACCATACACCGCGCCATCAACTTTCTTCCGCGCTGCAAGCGCATATTCTTGATTTGAACCGTTCCAGTTTCAAGGCCAACATCGCCCCGAAGTTCAATCGGAGGATTGGACCATTCAGGGAAAAGCGATGGCAAACCTCAAAATCAACGGCAAGACGATCAATGTGGAGGTCGAGGACGACACGCCCCTGCTCTGGGCGATTCGCGAGAATGTCGGACTGACGGGGACCAAATACGGCTGCGGCATTGCACAATGCGGCGCCTGCACGGTGCATATCGACGGCGTTGCGATGCGCTCCTGCGGCGTGACGGTGAGCGAAGTGGCCGGCAAGGACATCACCACCATCGAGGGCCTCGCGGCTGGCGGCGTGATGCACAAGGTGCAGCTCGCCTGGATCGCGAGCGACGTGCCGCAATGCGGCTATTGCCAGAGCGGCATGATCATGGCCGTCGCAGCGCTGCTGAAGGACAATCCGAAGCCGACCGACGACGACATCAACGACGCCATCACCAATATCTGCCGCTGCGGCACCTTCCAGCAGGTGCGCGAGGCGATCCATGCTGCCGCGAACGCATGATGAGGAGGCAGCCATGAACCAGCACGTCACGCTCAATCGCCGCGCCTTCGTGATCGGCACGGCAGCCGCCGGCGCCGGTCTCGCGCTCGGTCTCGATCTGCCGTTCGGCGGCCCCTCCGTGGTGCGCGCCGCCGACGGCACGCCTGAACTCAACGCTTGGGTCGTGATCCGGCCTGACGACACCGTGGTGATCCGCATCGCCCGCTCCGAGATGGGCCAGGGCACGCTGACCGGCCTCGCCCAGCTCGTCGCCGAAGAGCTGGAATGCGACTGGTCGAAGGTCACCACCGAATATCCGACCCCCGGCCAGAGCGTCGCCCGCAAGCGCGCCTGGGGCGACTTCTCCACCGGCGGCAGCCGCGGCATCCGCACCTCGCAGGACTATGTCCGCAAGGGCGGCGCCACCGCGCGCGTGATGCTGATCCAGGCCGCGGCCAATGAGTGGAAGGTGCCGGCCACCGAGTGCAAAGTCTCCAACGGCGTGATCACCCACACCCCGTCGGGCAAGACCACGACCTACGGCAAGGTCGCGGAAGCCGCGGCCAGGCTCGAGCCGCCGGCCGACGTCAAGCTGAAGGACCCGAAGGACTGGACCATCGCCGGCAAGGGCCTGAAGCGTCTCGACACCGTCGACAAGACCACCGGCAAGATGATCTACGGCATCGACATCAAGCTGCCGGGAATGCTGAACGCCGCGATCAAGGATTGCCCGGTGTTCGGCGGCAAGCTGAAGAGCTTTGACGAAGCCAAGATCGCGGGCATGAAGGGCGTCAAGAAGGTGGTGCCGGTCGGCGACAGCGCGGTTGCCGTCGTCGCCGACACCTGGTGGCACGCCAAGACCGCACTCGATGCGCTGCCGATCGTCTGGGACGAAGGCGACAACGCAAAAGTCTCCAGCGAGACGATCGCGAAGTGGCTGGCCGAGGGGCTCGACAATGCGCAGCCGGCCTATGTCGGCAACCAGAATGGCGACGCCAAGGCGGCGATCGCCAGCGCGGCCAAGAAGGTGGAAGCCGTCTACAGCTATCCCTATCAGAACCACGCCACGATGGAGCCGATGAACGCCACCGCGCTCTACACGCCGGACAAATGCGAGGTGTGGTGCGGCACACAGAATGGCGAGGCGGCGTTCGCGGCGGCGCTCGAAGCCTCCGGCCTGCCGGCCGAGAAGGTCGACGTGCACAAGCTGATGCTCGGCGGCGGCTTCGGCCGGCGCGGCATGACCGACTATGTCCGGCAGGCGGTGGCGATCGCCAAGCAGATGCCGGGCACGCCGATCAAGCTGCTGTGGTCGCGCGAAGAGGACATGCAGCACGGCAAATATCACCCGATCACGCAGTGCAAGCTGACCGGCGCGTTCGATGCCGACAACAATCTGGTGGCGCTGCACTATCGGCTATCGGGTCAATCCATCCTGTTCTCGCTACGCCCGGAAGCGCTGCAGAACGGCATGGACCCCGCCGCGTTCCAGGGGGTGGCGCAATCCGGCGAGGCCGCGATCGGCTATTCGGTGCCGAACCTGCTGGTCGAGCATTCCATGCGCAATCCGCACGTCCCGCCGGGCTTCTGGCGCGGCGTCAATGTCAATCACAACGCGATCTACATGGAATGCTTCATGGATGAGCTGGCCCAGGCGGTCGGCCAGGACCCGCTCGAATTCCGCCGCAAGCTGATGGGCAAGCACCCCAAGCATCTCGCGGTGCTCAATGCCGTAGCCGAGAAAATCGGCTGGGGCACGCCGGCGCCGCAGGGTGTCTATCGCGGCATCGCGCAGGTGATGGGCTATGGCAGCTACGTTGCCGGCGCCGCCGAGATCTCGGTGACCGACGGTAGCAAGATCAAGGTGCATCGCATCGTCGCCTCCACCGACCCCGGCTATGTCGTCAATCCGGCGCAGGTGGAGCGACAGATCGCGGGCTCCTTCGTCTACGGCCTCAGCGCGCTGTTCTACGGCGGCTGCACCGTGAAGGACGGCCGCATCGAGCAGACCAATTTCGACACCTACAACTCGATGCGCATCAACGAAATGCCGAAGGTAGAAGCGGTGATGGTGCCGAGCGGCGGGTTCTGGGGCGGCGTCGGTGAACCGACCATCGGCGTTGCGGCGCCAGCGGTGCTCAACGCCTATTTCGCGGCGACAGGAAAGCGCATCCGCAGCTTTCCGCTGCGCAACCAGAACATCTCCTTCGCCTGATCAACCGGAAGCGGCGGCCCCGACCGGCCACCGCTTCCTCTTTCGGAATCTCGTGCATGACCGTCACGCGTCGTCCGACGCGCAGGGATCTGGTCCGTGGCGCCGCCGTCGTCGCGGCGGCCGCGCTGGCGCGTCCGGCGCTGGCGCAAGCGGCGCCGCGCATCGCGGTTATTGGCGGTGGCTTCGGCGGCGCGGCCTGCGCGCGGGCGCTGCGGCGGCTCGATGCAAGACTTCAGGTCACGTTGGTCGAACCGAACAAGACCTTCACCGCCTGCCCGTTCAGCAACGAGGTGATCGCGGGTCTGCGCGAGCTTGCCGTGCAGCAGTTCAGCTACGACAAGGTTGCGGCCGACGGCATCACGGTTGCCGCACAGGCAGCCACCAAGGTCGACGCGCAGGCGCGCAGCATCGCGCTCTCTGACGGCACAACGCTCTCCTATGACCGGCTCGTGCTGGCTCCCGGCATCGACCTGCACTTCGACGCCTTGCCCGGCTATGACGAGGCTGCGGCGGAGAAGATGCCGCACGCCTGGAAGGCCGGCGAGCAGACCATGCTGCTGCGCAGGCAGCTCGAGGCGATGGACGATGGCGGCCTGGTCGTGATCGCGGTGCCGGCCGCGCCGCTGCGCTGTCCGCCCGCGCCCTACGAGCGCGCCAGCCTGATCGCGCATTACCTGAAGGCCAACAAGCCGAAATCGAAGATCCTGGTGCTCGACGCCAAGGACAATTATTCGCAGCAGAAGCTGTTCGAGAAGGCCTGGGCGGAGCTCTATCCCGACATGATCGAGCGGATCGCGCTGTCGCAAGGCGGACGCGTGACGTCGGTCAATCCGGCGACGAGCGAAATCGTCACCGACTTCGGCAACTACACCGCCGCGGTCGCCAACGTGATCCCGCCGCAACGCGCCGGCCGCATTGCGGAGATCGCCGGCGCCGCCGACCACACCGGCTGGTGTCCGATCGATCCGGTCAGCTTTGCCTCGAAGCTCGTGCCCAATATCCACGTGATCGGCGATGCCGCGATCGCCGGCGGGATTCCGAAATCCGCCTCCGCGGCGGCGGCGCAAGGCCGGGCCTGTGCAGCCGCGATCGTGAACGCACTTGCGGGCAAGCCGCCGGAGACGCCGCGGCTCGACGGCGCCTGCTACAACACCGTCGCGCCGGGCTATGCATTCTCGCTGAAGGGCATCTATCAGCCGAAGGAGGATCAGTACGCCGAGGCCGAGGTGACCACCAGCCCGGTGGACGCGCCGCCCGAGGTGCGCCAGCGCGAGGCCGACCAGGCACTCGCCTGGTTCGGGACGATTACGGGAGACATCTTTGGCTAGGCTCGCCCTCGCAACGTTGCTCGCCGCGGCACTGTTCGCAGCCTGTGCGCCCGCCGGCGCCGAAGAGCTGCGGCCCTATACCGTGATCGGCGATGCGATCCCCGCTTCGCTAACCGGAGCCAAGGGTGACGCAACCCGCGGCCGCGCGCTGGTCGTCGAGCGTTCCTCCGCTTGCATCCTCTGTCACAGCGGCCCATTTCCCGAGCAGGCGTTCCAGGGCGACCTCGCGCCGAACCTCACCGGCAGCGGCAGCCGCTGGTCGGAGGGACAGTTGCGGCTCCGGCTGGTCGATGCGGCGCATCTCAATGGTGCGACGATCATGCCGTCCTACTATCGAGTCGACGGGCTCACACGGGTCGGCGCGTCATGGCGCGGCAAGCCGATCCTGTCGGCGGAGCAGATCGAGGATATTGTGGCCTATCTTGTGACACTGCGGAACTAGGACAGACCAATCGATGGCGAATTCAAACCACACGACACGCCGCACGGTTCTGGGCCTTGCCGGAGGCGCCGCAGCGCTGGTGATCGTGCGTCCCGTGGACGCAACGCCGGCGATGCTGCAGGCCGCGATCCGCAATGTCGTCGGCGAGGCCAATGTGCGCACCGGCAAGGTCAAGCTCGACATCCCGCCGCTGGTCGAGAACGGCAACACGGTGCCGATGACAGTCAGCGTCTTAAGCCCGATGACGGCGGACGAGTATGTGAAGAGCATCCACATCTTCAACGAGAAGAACCCGCAGCCGAACATCGGCAATTTCTATCTGGGACCGCGCGCCGGACGCGCCCAGATATCGACCCGCATCCGCCTCGCCGACAGCCAGAAGGTCACCGCCATCGCACGGCTGTCCGACGACACGTTCTGGTCGGCGACCGCAGATGTCGTGGTGACGCTCGCCGCCTGCACCGAGGAGGCGACCTGATGCCGTCGGCCCTGATCAACATACCGAAGAAGGCCAAGCGCGGCGACGTCATCGAGATCAAGACGCTGATGTCGCACATCATGGAGACCGGCTATCGCCACACCGCGTCGGGCAGCGTGGTGCCGCGCGACATCATCACGAGCTTCACCTGCCGCTTCAACGGCACGGAAGTGTTCCGCGCTGATCTTTATCCGGCGATCGCGGCCAATCCGTTCATCACCTTCTTCACCACCGTGACCGAGAGCGGCAAGTTCGAGTTCGAATGGATCGGCGACAAGGGGTTTTCGGAGACCGCGCAGGCTTCGATCACGGTCGAATGAAATTTGCGGTCTGCATCGCGCTGCTGACGGCGATGTCGGGCGCGGCGCTCGCCACGGAGATCCCGCTGGCCGAACGCCGCTCCGGCTATAGCTTCATGAGCGCGGACACCAAGGCGATGCAGGACGAGGACACCGCCAATCCCGGCATGCTGTTCGTGCTCGACGGCGAGGCTTTGTGGACGCGCAAGGCCGGCGGCGCGGACAAGGCCTGCGCCGACTGCCACGGTGACGCGGGCGTCAGCATGAAGGGCGTCGCGGCGCACTACCCCGCCTTCGAGAAGACGCTGGGCAAGCCGATCGACCTCGAAGGGCGGATCAACCTCTGCCGCACCAACCATCAGCAGGCTTCGCCGTTCGCCTATGAAAGCCGCGAGCTGCTGGCGCTATCAGCCTATGTCGCGCAGCAATCGCGCGGCATGCCGATCGCCGCCGGCACCGATCCCGAGCTGGCGCCGTTCGTCGACAAGGGCCGCGAACTGTTCATGCAGCGGCAGGGCCAGCTCAATCTGGCCTGCGCCAATTGCCACGACGACAATTGGGACAAGAAGCTCGCGGGCAGCGCGATCACGCAAGGGCAGCCGACTGGCTACCCGCTGTACCGGCTGGAATGGCAATCGCTCGGCTCGTTGCAGCGGCGGCTGCGCGCCTGCATCACCGGCATCCGGGCGCAGGCCTATGACTACGGCTCGCCGGAACTGGTCGAGCTCGAGCTCTATCTGATGACGCGGGCGCACGGCATGCCGATCGAGACGCCGGCGGTCAGGCCCTAGCGCATCGGGTTGATCCAGCGAAGCGAAGCAATCCATTGCTCCCGGCTGTACCGGAAGATGGATTGCTTCAGCCTTCGCCGCGAAGATCAGCGTTCGGCGAACGCCTTCTCCACCACGAACTGCGCCGGCTCGCCGTGATTGCCTTCGATGAAGCCGCGGCTGCCCAGCAGCGTGCGGGTGTCGGCGACCAGCGCCGGCGAACCGCAGATCATGACGCGGTCATGCGCGGCATCGAGCGCCGGCAGGCCGATATCGGCGAACAGCTTGCCCGAGGTGATGAGGTCGGTGATGCGGCCGCGGTTGCGGAACGGATCGCGCGTCACGGTCGGGTAGTAGATCAGTTGATCGCGCACCAGATCGCCGATCAGTTCGTCCTGCGGCAAGTGCTCGGTGATCATCTCGCCATAGGCGAGCTCCTTGACGCGGCGGCAGCCGTGCAGCAGCACGACCTTCTCGAAGCGGTCGTAGGTCTCGGGATCCTTGATCACGCTGAGGAACGGCGCCAGCCCCGTGCCGGTGCCGATCAGATAGAGGTTGCGGCCGTCCTCGAGATTGTCGATCACCAGCGTGCCGGTGGCCTTGCGGCTGACGATGATCTCATCGCCCTCCTTCAGGTGCTGGAGGCGCGAGGTCAGCGGGCCGTCCGGAACCTTGATCGAGAAGAACTCGAGCGTGTCTTCGTAGTTCGCGCTGGCGACGCTGTAGGCGCGCAGCAACGGCTTCTCGCCGACCTTGAGCCCGATCATGGTGAACTCGCCGTTGCGGAAGCGGAACGACGGATTGCGCGTGGTCTTGAAGGAGAACAGCGTGTCGGTCCAGTGATGAACGCTGAGGACGCTTTCCTGGTTGAAATTGCTCATCGCACCAACCCCTGATTTGTGCTGCGGCGGGGCAAGGGCTTGAACCAGTTGACCGGCCGGATCGTTTGTATACGATCATTCGTATACAAACGAATAATCCGGCTTGATCGAAAAGTCAAGCCGGGCTCAAATTCCCGGGCAATTCCGGAAAGAAAACAGAAGGAAAACACCCATGGCTCACGACGCGCCCCAGGCCACCGGCCCCAGCAAGCTGGTGATCCGCAATATCGGGCTATTGCTGTCGGGAGCCCTGGAGCGGCCGATCCTGGATGCCGACACCATCGTCGCCGAGAACGGCAAGATCACCGCGATCGGCCGCCTCAAGGACGTCGACACCGAAGGCGCCACCACGATCGTCGACGCCATGGGCACGACGGTCGCGCCGGGCCTGATCGACAGCCACGTCCATCCGGTCGCCGGCGACTGGACGCCGCGGCAGAACCAGATCAACTGGATCGACAGCTATCTGCATGGCGGCGTCACCACCATGATCTCCGCCGGCGAAGTGCACATGCCCGGCCGGCCGCGCGACGTGGTCGGCGTCAAGGCGATGGCGATCTTCGCGCAGCGCGCGTTCTGGACGCTGCGGCCGGGCGGCGTGAAGGTGCATGCCGGCGCGCCCGTAATCGAATGCGAGATGGTGGAAGACGATTTCAAGGAGATGGCCGCCGCCGGCGTCAAGCTGCTGGGCGAGGTCGGGCTCGGCGGCGTCAAGGACGGCCCCACCGCGCGGAAGATGGTCGGCTGGGCGCGCAAATACGGCATCCAGAGCACGATCCATACCGGCGGCCCCTCGATCCCGGGCTCCGGCCTGATCGACAAGGACGTGGTGCTGGAGGCCGACACCGACGTGGTCGGCCACATCAATGGCGGCCACACCGCGCTGCCCGACGATCAGATCCGCTGCATCTGCGAGGGCTGCAAGCGTGGCCTCGAGCTAGTGCACAACGGCAATGAGCGTTCGGCGCTGTTCACGCTGCGCACCGCGCGCGAGATGGGCGATCTGCATCGCGTCATCCTCGGCACCGACGCGCCGGCGGGCTCCGGCGTGCAGCCGCTCGGCATTTTGCGCATGGTCTCGCTGCTGTCGTCGCTCGGCGAGCTGCCGGCCGAGCTGGCGTTCTGCCTCGCGACCGGCAACACCGCGCGGATGCGCGAGCTGGATTGCGGCCTGATCGAGGTCGGCCGCTCCGCCGATTTCGTGCTGATGGACAAGGCGCAGCATTCGCCGGGCAAGAACATCCTGGAGAGCGTCCAGCTCGGCGATCTGCCCGGCATCGGCATGACCATCATCGACGGCATCGTCCGCACCCAGCGCAGCCGCAACACACCGCCCGCAGGCAAGGTGCCGGAGATCTTGGCGAAGTAAGCAGTTCGATATCCGGGGCGCGCCGGCATCCGTATTACCCCACCGGAACGTTGCTTTCGCACGTCATCATTGAGGTATATCGTGCCGCCACGCGAACCCAGCCGGCGGCGCTCGCAGGAGCCGCGCGACGATTAGTTCCCGTCGCATGCCGCCGTGCCGTGTTGGTCCACACCAGGCAAACAGGAGGCAGCACGATGACGATGAGGCCAGATCCCACGTTTCACGCGTCGCCGAAGCTTGCGATGGAAGCTCCGGCCGAGAACTTCGCCTACACTGTGCTGCTCAGCCCGGACTTCTCCAAGCCCGACGCGCTCGCCGTCATCGACGTCAAGCCGGGCTCACCCACCTACAGCAAGATCGTCCACACCGTGACGATGCCCAACAAGGGCGACGAGTTTCACCATTTCGGCTGGAACGCGTGTTCGTCGGCATTGTCCCCGCTTGCGGGACATGCCTTCATCGAACGCCGCTACCTCATCGTGCCCGGTATGCGGTCGTCGCGGATCTACGTCATCGACACCAGGCCGGATCCGACCCAGGCGAAGATCCACAAGATCATCGAGCCCGAGGAGGTGTTCAGGAAGACCGGCTATTCGCGGCTGCATACCATCCACTGCGGCCCGGACGGCATTTACGTCTCGACGCTCGGCGGCGGCGGCAAGGACGGTACCGACGGGCCGCCCGGCGTCTTCATCATGGACTGCGAGACCTTCGAGGTGCTCGGACGCTGGGAGATCGATCGCGGTCCCCAGACCAAGCACTATGACTTCTGGTGGAACCTGCCGCGTGACTACATGGTGAGCAGCGAATGGGCGCTGCCGCCGCAATTCGAGAACGGCATCGTGCCGGAAGACCTGCTCTCCAACAAATACGGCCATCGCATCCACTTCTGGGATCTGCACGCGCGCCGCAATGTGCAGACCATCGATCTCGGCGCCAACCATCAGATGGCGCTGGAGGTGCGGCCCGCGCACGATCCGGTTCGCGAATATGGCTTCGTCGGCGTCGTGGTCGACACCACCAACCTCGAGGGCTCGATCTGGACCTGGTGGCGCGAGGGCGGCAAGTTTCATATCGAGAAGACGGCGACGATTCCGCCCGAGCCCGCGCCGAAGGAGCAGCTGCCGCCGCTGCTGCAGGGCTTCGGCGCCGTGCCGCCGCTGGTGACCGACATCGACCTGTCGATGGACGACAGGTTCCTCTACGTCTCCTGCTGGGCCACCGGTGAGATGCGCCAATACGACGTCAGCGATCCGCGCAAGCCGAAGCTCGCCGGATCGGTCCGCATCGGCGGCATCATCAGCCGCACTCCGCATCCCAACGGACAGGCATTTGCCGGCGGTCCGCAGATGGTCGAGATCAGCCGCGACGGCAAGCGGGTCTACTGGACCAATTCGCTGTACTCGACCTGGGATGACCAGTTCTATCCCGACGGCATTCCCGGCGCCGAGGTGATGGCGCATGCCAGCCCGGGTGGCGGGCTCGAACTCGCCGAGGACTACTGGGTCGGCTTCCCGGACGGCTACCGCGCACACCAGATCCGGCTCGACGGCGGCGACTGCTCGACGGATTCGTTCTGCTATCCGTCGGCCTGAACGTGAGTGCGGCCGACTGGACACCGGTCTGGCTGTGGCTGGCGGTGATTGCGAGCGGCGTCTACCACGGGATCAACCCGAGCATGGGCTGGCCGCTCGCGGTTTCGGCCGGATTGATGCAGAGGAGTTCGCGCGCGCTGCTCGCCGCGCTTGGCCCGCTCGCAATCGGTCACCTGCTGGCGATGCTGCTCGTGATCCTCCCCTTCGCGCTGCTGATCACCCTCGTCGAATGGCAGCGCACGATCCGGATCGGCGCCAGCGCGACTGTGATCGCTTTCGGCATCTATCGGCTGATCGAGCGGCGCCATCCGCGGTCGCTGGCGCGCATACCGCCGACGCAGCTCGCTTTCTGGTCGTTCGCGGTGGCGATCGCCCACGGCGCGGCGCTGATGCTGGTGCCGGTCTATCTCGGACTATGCCGCGCGGCCGAGCCGGACCACGGCCACGCAGCCGCCGGCGCCCTGATCGACACCAGCCTCACCATGGCCGTGCTGGTCGCCATCGTCCATGCCAGCGCGATGATCGCGGCCGGCGGATGTCTGGCGTGGCTGGTCTACCGCTATCTCGGTCTCAAATTCGTGGCCCGGAGCTGGTTCAACCTGGACACGGTGTGGGCCCTCAGCCTGGTGCTGGTCGGCGCCGTCGCGCTGGTGCTTGGCCTGGAATCGAAGGGTGGGTAGAGCTCAGCGAAACGAAGCCGACGAGTCTCGCTGCGCTCTACCCATCTCCTGCGCCTGCCGATCACCGCAGCTTGCCGAGCAGCGCCATCAGCGTCTCGCGCTCCTTGGCGTCGAGCGGCGCCAATGTCTCCCGGGAGATCACCAGCGCATTCGGAGCTGCCTTGTCGGCCATCTGCTGGCCGGCGCGCGTCAGGCTCACCAGAAGGCGGCGGCCGTCGTCGGGATCGGGCGAGGTCTCGGTCAGGCCGCGTGCGGTCAGGCGGTCGATCACGCCCTTGATGGTCGCAACGTCCATCGAGGTCAGCCGCCCGAGCTGGTTCTGCGAGCATGCCCCGACCTCCGACAGCTTCGACAGCGCCGCCCACTGCGTCGGCGTCAGGTTGATGCCGATCTCGCGGGCGAAGATCACGGCGTGGCGCTGCGACACCTGGCGCAGGATGAAGCCGATCTGCTCGTCGAGAACGTATCCCGACTTGGCCGCCTTGACGCTTCGCTTCTGTGCCGCACTCCTCGCCATCGTCCCACCTCGCCGTTACAGCGACAGATGTGCGTCGCGGACATCCGGACGCGCATCGAGTTCCGCCATGGTGCCGCCAAAGCAGATCCGGCCGCGCTCGATGATATAGGCGCGATCCGAGATCAGCCGGGCGAAATGCAGGTTCTGCTCCGAGACGACGATGCTGACACCCTCTTTCTTCATCGCCAGGATCGCATCGACCATCTGCTCCACGATCTTCGGCGACAGCCCTTCGGACGGCTCGTCGAGCAGCACCAGCGACGGGTTGCCCATCAGCGTGCGTGCGATCGTCAGCATCTGCTGCTCGCCGCCGCTCATGCGCCCGCCGGGCCTGCCGCGCATCTCGCCAAGATTTGGAAACAGCTTGAACAGCTTGTCGCGATCCCATTGTGGCGCGCCAGGCCGCTTGGGCTGGCGGCCGACTTCGAGATTCTCCTCGACGGTCAAATCCGTGAAGATGCGCCGCTCCTCCGGCACATAGCCGAGCCCGCCACGCACGATCGCATGCGTCGGCAGATCAGAGACGTCCCTCCCCTCGAACATGACGCGGCCCGAGCGGTTCTCGACCAGGCCGACGATGGAGCGAAACGTGGTCGACTTGCCGGCGCCGTTGCGGCCGAGCAGCGCGACCACCTCGCCCTCGCCGACCTCGAGCGCAATGTCGAACAGGATGTGCGCCGGGCCGTAGAAGCTGTTGAGGTCCTTCACCGTGAGCTTCATGCGGATGCTCCCTCGCGGTGCCGCGCATCATAGACCAGGCCCTCACCGAGATAGATCGCGCGCACCTGGGCGTTGCCGCGGACCTCCTCGGGCGAGCCTTCGGCGATCAAGGTGCCGCGGTTCAGGACCAGGATGCGGTCGGCATGCTCGAACACCACGTCCATGTCGTGTTCGGTGAACAGCACGCCGATCGACTGCTCGCGCGCGATCCGCGCCGTCAGGCGCATCAGCTCGACGCGCTCGCGCGGCGCCATGCCGGCGGTCGGCTCGTCCATCAAGAGCAGCTTCGGCTGGTTGGCGAGCGCGATCGCAAGCTCGAGCCGCTTGACGTCGCCATAGGCGAGCTCGCCGCAAGGCCGCTCCGCATAGGCGCCCATGCCGACCAGGTCGAGCAGCCGCCCGGCCTCCTCGCGCGCGTGCCGCGCGGTCGAGGCCCACAGGTTGAACAATTGCCCGCCATGCGACACCAGCGCGACCTGCACGTTCTCGCGCACTGTCATGGTCGGGAATGTCGCCGCGATCTGGAAGGTGCGGCCGACGCCCATCCGCCAGATCACGCGCGGCTTCTTGCCGGTGGTGTCCTCGCCGAGCAGCTTGACGCGACCGGAGTCCGGAATGATCTGGCCGTTGAGCACGTTGAAGCAGGTGCTCTTGCCCGCGCCGTTTGGTCCGATCAAAGCGAGGATCTCGCCGGCGCGCAGCTCGAACGAGACGCCGCGCACGGCATGCACGCCACCATACGATTTGGTCAAGTCCTCGACCGACAGCAATGTGGGGGCCATGCTCATTCGGCAGTCTCGATGCGGGAGGTCAGCACGGGCGATGCCGACGATGAAGACTTGCGGCGGCGATGCAGGAACGCTTCCAGCGTGCCGACGATGCCCTTCGGGAAGGCGACCACGATCAGCACCACGAAGGCGCCGAGCACGAGTTTCGACCAATCGGTCTGGCTGACCAGCCAGATGTTGAGTGCCTTGTAGACGATCGCGCCGACCACCGCGCCCGACACCGTCTCGACGCCGCCGAGCAGCACCATGACCAGCGCATCGACCGACAGCGAGATGCCCATATTGTCGGGGAACACGCTGCCCTTGAGGTAGGCGAACAGCGCGCCGGCGAGACCGGCAACGGTGCCCGCGATCACGAACGCGGTCCACTGGATCCGCTTGCCGTTGATGCCGACGGCTTCACTGCGCAGCGGCGAGTCGCGCGTGGCGCGCAGCGCAAAGCCGAACGGCGAGAACACGATGATGCGGAGGATCACGACCGCGAGCGCGGCAATGCCGAGCGACAGCCAGTAGAAATGCGACGGGCTCGCCGCCCATTTCTCCGGCCAGACCCCGAGAATGCCATTGTCGCCGCCGGTGACCGACACCCACTGGAACGCGATCGACCAGACGATCTGGGCAAACGCCAGGGTCAGCATCGCGAAATAGACGCCCGAGAGCTGCACCGCGAAGAAGCCGAACACGGCAGCGCCCAGCAGCCCGAGCAGCGGGCCGAGCAGCAGGCAGGCGATCATCGGCAAGCCCGCCATCTTGGCGAGCAGCGCCACGCCATACGCGCCGAGGCCGAAATAAGCGGCGTGGCCGAACGAGGCGAGCCCGCCGACCGACATCAGAAAGTGCAGGCTGACCGCGAAGATCACGAAGATCGCGATCTCCGAGCCGACCGTGAGCACATAGTTGCCGGCGACGAACGGCAGCGCGGCAGCGACGACGAGCACCGCGATGGCGGCCAGCCGTTCGTTCGCTGTCAGCGGCCGCCACGGATTGACGGTCAGGCCAGGCGTGCGCCGCACCGGCGCTTCCGGCTTGCCGAACAGCCCCCACGGACGGACGATCAGCACCACCGCCATCACCAGGAACACCAGGATGATGGAGATCTTCGGGAAGATCAGGATGCCGAAGGCATTGAGCTCCGACACCAGTACCGCCGCGACGAAGGCACCGATGATGCTGCCGAGGCCGCCGATCACGACGACGACGAAGACCTCGACGATGACGCGCAAATCCATCGCGTGATTGACCGCATCGCGCGGAATCTGCAGCGCGCCGCCGAGCGCTGCGAGGAAGACGCCGAGCGCGAACACGCTGGTGAACAGCCATTTCTGATTGACTCCGAGTGCGGCAACCATGTCGCGGTCCTGCGTCGCCGCGCGCACCAGCACACCCCAGCGGGTGCGCTGGAACAACAGCCAGAGCACCCCGAGTACGACGGGCCCGAGCACGATCAGGAACAGATCGTAGCTTGGGATATTCTGGCCGAAGAAATCGATCGCACCCTTGAAGCCTGGCGCGCGGCGGCCGACCAGATCGTCCGGCCCCCAGATCAGCACCACGAGGTCCTCGACCATCAGCGTGAGGCCGAACGTGGCGAGCAGTTGGAACAACTCGGGCGAATGGTAAATCCTGCGCAGCAACACCATCTCGACCAGCACGCCGATCGCGGCAACCGCCAGCGCCGCGACGACGATGCCGCCCCAGAAGCCGAACGCGCCCGAGAAGCGCTCGGTCAGCGTGAAGGCGACATAGGCACCGAGCATGTAGAACGCGCCATGCGCGAAATTCACGATCCGCGTCACGCCGAAGATGATCGACAGGCCCGAAGCGACCAGGAACAGCGACGCCGCGCTGGCAAGACCGGTCAGGAACTGGACGACGTAGAAGGCCATGGGCGGTCCGCTTTGACGTGAACTTGCATCGGGGCCTCATCCTTTGAGACGGCGCTTCGCGCCTCCTCAGGATGAGGGGCAAGACCCTCATGGTGAGGAGCGCGGCAACGCCGCGCGTCTCGAACCACGAGGCTCCGCTCTATTCGCAGCCTCAATCCTTCGGCCGCAGCTTCTCGATTTCGGCATCGCTGGGCAGATAGTCCGAACCCTTGCGATAGGCCGTATCGACCATGATGCCCTTGCCATCCTTCAGCGCGGTCTTGCCGGTGAAGGCCCCGAGCGTCGACTGGTGGTCGATCTTGCGGAAGGTGATCTCGCCGAACGGCGAGGACATCGAGATGCCTTCCGCCGCCGCGATCAGCTTCTCCGGATCGCTCGAACCGGCCTTGGCGAGGATTGCGGCCGCCGCCTTGATGGTCTGGTAGCCGACGATCGAGCCGAGCCGCGGATAGTCGTTGTACTTGGCCTGATAGGCCTTCAGGAATGCGTCATGCTCGGGCGTCTTGATCGAGTACCAGGGATAGCCGCTGACGATCCAGCCCTCCGGCGTCTCGTCCTTCAGCGGATCGAGATATTCCGGCTCGCCGGTCAGAAAGCTGACCACGGTGCGGCCCTTGAACAGGCCGCGGGTGTTGCCTTCGCGCACGAGCTTGACGAGGTCGGCGCCGAAGGTGACGTTGAGGATCGCCTCGGGGTTCGCGGCGGCAGTCGCCTGCACCACTGGGCCGGCGTCGATCTTGCCCTGCGGCGGCCACTGCTCGTCGACCCACTGGATGTCGGGCCGCTTCTCCGACATCAGCTTCTTGAACACCGCGACCGCCGACTGGCCGTATTCGTAGTTCGGCGCGATTGTCGCCCAGCGTTTTGCTGGCAGCTTCGCGGCCTCCTCCACCAGCATCGCGGCCTGCATGTAGTTCGACGGCCGCAGGCGGAACGTGTAGCGGTTGCCCTTCGACCAGGTGATGGCGTCGGTCAGCGGCTCCGCGGCCAGGAAGAATACCTTCTTCTGGTTGGCGAAGTCAGAGACAGCAAGGCCGATATTGGAGAGGAACGTGCCGGTGAGCATCGCGACGTTCTCGCTCGACACCAGCTCGTTGGCCGCGGTTTGCGCATCGGCCGGCTTGCCGCCGTCATCCTTGGAAATGACGACGAGCTTCTTGCCGCCGATGCCGCCGGCCGCATTGATCTCCTCCACTGCGAGTTGCCAGCCCTTGCGGTAGGGCTCGGTGAACGCCGGTAGCAAGGAGTAAGAGTTGATCTCGCCGATCTTGATTTCGCTCTGCGCCATGGCCTGCGTCGTCATGGCGCTCGTTGCCATGGCCGCGACCGCAATCGCCAATCCCGCCCCTACGAAATAACCACGCATCCCGTCCTCCAGTTTTTCTTTCAAAGAGATTATCGCAATCCGTCTTCGCCTTTGACCTCGTCGACCGTCAGCCCGCCGACGCGCGGCAGCGGCCGCCCGCTATCGGTCACCGCAACCGCGACCATGATCTCGTTGGCGCGCGGCGCGTCGTTGATCTGCACCTCCATGCCATCGAAATGGCTGCGCACGAAGGCCGCATCCTTGTGCCCGAGCGGAATATCCAGCGTGGTGCCGGGACCTGAGCGCTTCTTCGACGACGGGATCAGCGCCGCACCCTTGGAGAGCACCTTGCGCACCGGCGCCCCCATCTTGGGATGCAAGATCGCTGCCGCATGCTCCAGCTCGCCATTTTCACCGACGGCAGCAGCCTTGCCGTAGCTGTGCGCCTTGGCGCCGTCGATGCCGAGCGCGGCGACCGCCCGCTTGGAAAGCAATTCGCCGAGTTCCTCGCCGATCGCGATCAGCGGCGACAGATCCTCGACATAACGGCCGGCAAAGGGATTTTCGATCACGGCGATCGCGGCCGCGCGGCGGGTCGGCGGGTCGATGGTCTTGCCCATCTCCAGATGGGTCTCCTCGACCACGGTGACGATCTTGCGAATGACGGCGCTCATTGTGCCTCGCTCCCGGTCATGCCTGCAGCACGATTTCTGACTCTCTTCTTTTAAACGCGTGCGGCGCCGGCGTCCCGTTCCCAGCTGCACCGACAAGGCGCGTTTCGCCCAGTAGACGCAATGCCGCGCCCTCGATCAATCCCGACGTCAGGAGATCGCGCGCCCGCACAGCTCCCGCCTCGAGCGCCTGCTCGATCTCGTGGTCCGACAGCGGCCCGACATCGCGCGTCACCAGCCGTGCGCCGAGATCGCTGTCCGGCTGCAACTCCCTCGCGGGAACGCGCAGGATCGCGGGATGACCCGGCAGATCCACCGCATTGGCGATCACGGTCGCCGCGGCATCGGCCGCTGACGCCGTCCGCGCCAGCGCGGTGACGGCATCGGCAATGCCGAGCGAGAAGCTGCGGCCGTGACGGCCGCTTGTCGCGATGCCGCGGACCGGCATGTCGCTGTCGACGGTCATGGTGCGCATCACGCCACGGTGGTCGGGCCGGTCCATCAAGCCGACGGTGAATTGCTCGCTATCGCCAAGATGCAAGGCAATGTCGCCGCCATTGTTGACATAGGCGCGGTCGAGCGTCGCGGCCTGCAGCATCGCGCCGAGGATTTCCTCGGCGACCGAGCCTGCGACCGCCGCCATCGGCGTGATGAAGCCGTCGGCGGCAAACGGCGCAACCGCCGCATGCATGCGCCGCGCGACCACGCCTTTCAGCCCGCCGCGCTGCGGATCGGCCGCGCTGCGCAGCTCGGCGAGTTCCGCGCAAAGCTCATCAAGCAAGCCGGTGAAGCGCTCCGCCGCTGCCTGATAGGCGGCGCTGACGTCCTTGTCCCTGCCCTTGGCTTCGACGATGAGATCAATGGGACCGTCCTGCAAATGCAGCCGCTTGCCGTCGGGAAGAAGCGCGATTTGCGGGAGCCGTCTCATGCGCGCCGCCCGGGAAGATACGGCATCGGCCGCACTTCGGCGCTGTCCCGCAGCGACGACAGCGGCCGGACGTAGTCCATGTGGCCGCCGAGCGCCGCGTAATCCGACAGCCGCATCGTGAACTCGATTGGCGCGACCAGCGCCGGAGTCGGCACGTAGCCGAAGGCCCCGGCCGGCATCTGCGTGACATCGACCATGAAGGTTATGCCGCCGCCGGGCCAGACATAGACCGGCGCGCCGCCGCTGGTTACCCGCGTCAGCGCATCCTTCACCGAGCGCGTCAGCCGCACCGGATTATCGGTGACGCCGGCCCGCAGCGATCCGCCCGCGCCGCCCATGAACAGCACGGTGCACAGCGCCGGCTCGCAATTCTCCTGGATGCGCTCGACCGAGAATTTGAGGTCTGGCGGCATCTCGGTCTCGATCGGCCTCAAGGCCTCGTCCAGCACGTAGTAGGACGCGTGCTCGCCGGTCGTCGACACCATCAGCATGGTGAGCCCCGGCCGCGCCTCCTTCGCATTGAAGGGACCGAGGATCGACAGCGGATCGGAGATGTTGGTGCCGCCCCATCCGGTGCCGGGATCGGCGACCTGGAAATAGCGGCCGGGCGTCGAGCGGCGGCCCTTCATCTTGATGCCGGTGTCGGCGATATCGAGCAGCTTGCCGGCCTGGTGCTCGCTGAGCACGCCGGTGATGTGGTCGTCGACCACCACGACCTCATCGACCTTGCCATGCCATTGCTTGGCGAACATGCCGATGGTCGCCGAGCCGCAGCCGACCCGCATCCGCTCTTCCGCCACGCCGTTGACGATCGGCGGCTTGCCGGCTTGCACCACGACGGTGGCGCCGCCGTCGATGGTCAACTCCACCGCCTTGCAGTTCGAGAGATCCATCAGCGTGTCGCAGGTGACGCGGCCCTCCTTCTTGGAGCCGCCGGTCAGATGATGCACGCCGCCGAGCGAGAGCATCTGCGAGCCATATTCGCTGGTCGTGACATGCCCGACCGCCTCCCCGTCCGCCCGCACGGTCGCGGTCTCCGGCCCGAGATAGCGGTCAGTGTCGATCTTCACCTTGACGCCGCAATACGAGAAAATGCCCTCGGTCACCACGGTGACCATGTCGACGCCGTCGACCTCCGACGACACGATGAAGGGCGCCGGCTTGTAGTCGGGATAGGTGGTTCCGGCGCCGATCGCGGTGACGAACAGTTCGGGCTGGCGGACGATCTTGCCGTCCCAATCGCCGCTGACCTGAAACGGCACCAGCTTGCCGCCATGCGAGACCGTGCGCTCCAGCACCACATGCGGGTCGACGCGCACCAGCGTTCCGTCGTGATTGGCATAACGATCGCACGCACCGGCCGCGCCCGGCTTGATGTAGCACATCACCGGACAGGCATCGCAGCGGATCTTGTCGCCGGCGGCGGCGGTCATTGTGTCAGCCATCGTGACCAAGCCTGGACTTGTGGCGGCGGTCGATCATACTGCGCTTCCGCCTCCCTGCCTATATCGTTCGTATACGAATGATCCTGCGCGCAGGTCTCAAACCTGTCAAGCGGGCTTTGCGATCAAAAGCTGCCATTCGCTTGCGCACCCTGTTCATAAAGCGTGCACTCGCTGCAGCGCGGCATGCCGCCGCTTGCACGTTTGTATACAAACGTTATCCTCATTGGCGGATTTGACGCTGACATTGCAGCGCAAACATCAAGGGGAGAACCAGGGCAATGCGCCTGACCGTGAACGGCAGGAATCATGATGTCGACGCCGCTCCCGACACCGCATTGCTTTACGTGCTGCGCAACGACCTCGCATTGAACGGACCGAAATATGGTTGCGGGCTCGGCGAGTGCGGCGCCTGCGCGGTGCTGATCGACGGCGTCGCCGCGCGCGCCTGCGTGATTCCGATCGAGGGCTGCGCAGGGCGCAGCATCGTCACGCTCGAAGGGCTCGGCAGCCGCGAGCATCCCGATCCCGTGCAGGATGCCTTCATCCGCGAGCAGGCCGCGCAATGCGGCTATTGTCTGAACGGCATGATCATCACCACCAAGGCGCTGTTGACCCGCAATCCCAATCCGTCCGAGCACGAGGTGTTGGAAGCGCTGCGCTACAATCTCTGCCGCTGCGGCGCGCATATCGAGATCATCCGCGCAGCGATGCGCGCCGCCGGCCACGCGCTCGAGGCGCGCGACTGATGGTTGAGGCGAAGGCTCCCGAGCAACGCAAGCGCGGCTCGCTGTCGGTCGTTCGCCCGGCGGTGCTGGGCGCGGAAGGCGCGTTCGAGACCTTCATCACCATCACATCAGACGGTTCGGTCAACGCCTATAACGGCCATGTCGATCTCGGCACCGGCATCCGCACCGCGCTCGGGCAGATCGTTGCCGAAGAGCTCGACGTCTCCTTTGCCCGCGTGGTCGTGATCCTCGGCGATACTGGCGTGGTGCCGAACCAGGGCGCGACGATCGCGAGCGAGACCATCCAGATCACCGCCATTCCCTTACGCAAAGCCGCAGCCCAAGCGCGGCATTTTTTACTCGCGCGCGCGGCCGAGCGGCTGGAGCTGCCGGTCGATGAGCTCATGATCGAGGACGGCCTGATTCGCGGTCACGACAATCGCAGCATCAGCTACGGCGAGCTGATCGCGGACGAGACCATCCGGCTCGAGCTCGCCGACGACGTCGCGGTCAAGGAAGCGAGCGCGTATTCCGTGGTCGGCAAATCGGTGCCGCGCGTCGACCTGCCGGCGAAGGCCACCGGCGAGCCGGTCTATGTGCACGACGTGCGCGTGCCCGGCATGCTGCACGGCCGCGTCGTCCGTCCGCCCTATGCCGGCGTCGACGCCGGCCCGTTCGTCGGCACCAGCCTGATCGCGGTCGATGAAGCCTCGGTGCGTGATATCCCCGGCCTCGTCGCGGTGGTGCGGATCGGCGATTTCGTCGGCGTCGTCGCCGAGCGCGAGGAGAACGCGATCAAGGCCGCTGCGCAGCTCAAGGTGAGCTGGAAACCGGGACCTGATTTGACCGATCTTTCCGACATCGAGCAAGCGCTGCGCGCCAATCCCTCGACGCCGCGCACATTGATCGACAAGGGCGACGTCGATGCCGCGATCAAGGCGGCAGCCAAGCCGATGCAACGGACATACGTCTGGCCCTACCAGATGCACGGCTCGATCGGCCCGTCCTGCGCGGTCGCCGACTACAACGAAGGCGCGATCCGGGTCTGGTCCGGCACGCAGAACCCGCACATCCTGCGCGGCGATCTGGCACTTTTGATCCAGCGGCCGGAATCCGAGATCGACGTGATCCGGATGGAGGCCGCCGGCTGCTACGGCCGCAACTGCGCCGACGACGTCTCCGCCGATGCGCTATTGCTGTCGCGCGCGGTCGGCCGTCCGGTGCGCGTCCAGCTCACCCGCGAGCAGGAACATGCCTGGGAGCCGAAGGGCACCGCGCAGCTGATGGACGTCAATGGCGGGCTCAACGCCGACGGCAGCGTCGCCGGTTACGACTTCTCCACGCGCTATCCCTCGAACGGTGCGCCGACCCTGGCGCTGCTGCTCACCGGGCGGATCGCGCCTGAAGCGGCAGTGTTCGAGATGGGCGACCGCACCGCGATCCCGCCCTATGATTACGAGAACATGCGCGTCGCCGCCCACGACATGGCGCCGATCGTGCGTGCGTCCTGGCTTCGCGGCGTCTCGGCGCTGCCCAATACGTTCGCGCATGAATCCTATATCGACGAGCTTGCCGCCGAGGCCAAGGTCGATCCGATCGAATACCGGCTGCGCTATCTGAAGGACAAGCGTGCGGTCGATCTCGTCAACGCGGTTGCCGAGCGCGCCGGTTGGACGCCGCGCCCGGTATGGAAAGAGCCCGAGGCCGAGGGCGACATCGTGCGCGGCCGCGGCTTTGCCTATGCGCTCTACGTGCACAGCAAATTTCCGGGCTACGGCGCGGCGTGGTCGGCCTGGATCGCCGACGTCGCCGTCAACAAGGCGACCGGCGAGGTCAGCGTGACGCGCGTCGTTGCCGGCCAGGATTCCGGATTGATGATCAATCCGGAAGGCGTGCGGCACCAGATCGAAGGCAACGTGATCCAGTCGACCAGCCGCGCGTTGATGGAGCAGGTCTCGTTCGAGCGCGGCGCGGTGACGGCGCGGGAATGGGGCGCCTACCCCATCATCAAATTCCCCGAGCTGCCCAAGATCGACGTGCTGATGCTGCCGCGGCAGGACCAGCCGCCGCTCGGTGTCGGCGAGTCCGCCTCGGTGCCGAGCGCGGCTGCGATCGCCAATGCGATCTATGACGCGACCGGCGTCCGCTTCCGCGAGCCACCGTTCACGCCGGAGCGCATCTTGAAGGGACTGCGCGGCGAGCAACCCGCAGCGCCCGCCCCTCTTCCGCCGCCTGCGCCGACGGCCGACCTCAACAGATGGCAGAATCCGTTTGCAAAACGCGGAGGGGTGCTCGCCGGCATTGCCGCGCTCTGCGCAGCGGCAATCGGGATCGGCGCATCGGTGCTGCCGTGGCGCGCGATTGCGCCGATCGCCCGGCCTGATGCCTCGGTCTATTCAACTGCAACGATCGCGCGCGGCAAGGAGCTCGCCGCACTCGGCGCCTGCGCGATCTGCCACACGTCGGAGCACGGCATCACCAACGCCGGCGGCCGGCCGCTCGATACGCCGTTCGGCACAATCTATACGACTAACATCACGCCCGATATCGACACCGGCATCGGCGCCTGGTCCTATCCCGCGTTCGAGCGCGCGATGCGCGAGGGCATTCATCGCGACGGGCGGCATCTCTATCCGGCGTTTCCGTACACGCATTTTGCCAGGACCAGTGATGCCGATTTGCAGGCGCTCTATGCCTACCTGATGGCGCAAAAACCGGTGCGCGCCGAGACGCCGCCGAACGCGCTCGCCTTTCCGTTCAACCTGCGGCCGCTGCTCGCCGGGTGGAATGCGCTGTTCCATCAGCCGCGCACGTTCCAGCCCGATCCATCGAAGTCCGATATCTGGAATCGCGGCGCCTACCTGATCGAGGGGCTCGGCCATTGCGGCGCCTGCCACTCGCCGCGCAATGCGCTCGGCGCCGAACGGCAAAGCGCCTATCTCGCCGGCGGCTTCGCGGAGGCCTGGGAGGCGCCGGCGCTGACATCGCTGTCGAAGGCCCCGATCCGCTGGAGCGAGGACGAGCTTTATACCTATCTGCGCACCGGCGAGTCCCGCCTGCACGGTGTCGCCGCTGGGCCAATGGCACCGGTCGTGCAGGAACTCGCCGCGCTGCCCGACCAGGACATCCGCGCGATGGCGGTCTATCTCGCCTCGTTCAACGAGGCCGCCGATCGGTCGGCCCACGATGCGTTGGCCGCAAAGCTCGAGACACGCACAGCCGTCACCACCGCGGCGTCAGCGGGCGCACGGATCTATCAAGGCGCCTGCGCGGTCTGCCATGAGGTCGGCGGCCCGCCGCTGTTCGGCAGCCGGCCGTCGCTGGCGCTGAACAGCAATCTGCACAGCGACGCCCCCGATAATCTGATCCAGGTGATCCTGCATGGCATCGCCAAGCCCGCGGTGACCGATCTCGGCTACATGCCGGCCTTCAAGGACAGCATGAGCGACGGCCAGGTCGCCGAGCTCGCCGCCTTCCTCCGGCAGCAATTTGCCCCGGGCAAGCCGGCCTGGACCGATGTCGCCGCCACGGTCGGCCGTATACGGCGGACCATAGCGCGCTGACCTGCCATGTTCCGCCCGATACCCACTGGGCGGGCGGCGCGGGGCAGGCTAAGGTTCCCGCATGACCGTGACAGACATCGCGACCCGGACCTACAACCACGGCTGGCGGCTCGACCCGATCGTGCGCAGCCTGCTGGACACCGATTTCTACAAGCTGTTGATGCAGCAGATGATCCGGGAAAGCTATCCGGACACGCGCACGACCTTTTCGGTGATCAACCGGTCGACCCATATCCGGCTTGCCGAGGTCATCGACGAGGGCGAGCTGCGCGCCCAGCTCGACCACGCCCGCACCATCCGCTTCTCCAAGAAGGAACTGATCTGGCTCGCCGGCAACACGTTCTACGGCAAGACCCAGATGTTCTCGCCCGATTTCATCAACTGGCTCTCGACCTTCCGCCTGCCCGAATACGAGCTGCACAAGGTCGACGGCCAGTACGAGCTGCATTTCCACGGGCCATGGACCCACACCACGATGTGGGAAATCCCGGCGCTCGCGATCCTCAACGAGCTGCGCTCGCGCGCGGCGACCAAGACCTACGGCCGTTTCGCGCTCGACGTGCTCTACGCCCGCGCCAAGGCCAAGCTGTGGGCCAAGGTCGAGCGGCTGCGCAAGCTGGACGGCCTGCGGCTGTCCGATTTCGGCACGCGCCGCCGCCACGGCTTCCTGTGGCAGCGCTGGTGCGTCGAGGCGGTGAAGGAAGGCCTCGGTCCGTCCTTCACCGGAACGTCGAACGTGCTGCTCGCGATGGACAACGACCTCGAGGCGATCGGCACCAACGCGCACGAGCTGCCGATGGTTGCCGCAGCGCTCGCCAACGACGACCAGGAGCTGCGCTGGGCGCCCTATCGCATCCTCGATCAATGGCGCCACGCCTATGGCGGCAACCTGCTGATCGCGCTGCCCGATGCGTTCGGCACCAAGCCGTTCCTGCGCGATGCGCCGGACTGGGTCGCCGACTGGACCGGCTTTCGTCCCGACAGCGCGCCGCCGATCACCGCCGGCGAAGAGATCATCAAGTGGTGGAAGCAGAAGGGCCGCGATCCGAAGGAGAAGCTGCTGGTGTTCTCCGACGCGATGGATGTCGGCTCGATCGAGGAGACGTTCCATCACTTCAAGGGCCGCGTGCGCGTCAGCTTCGGCTGGGGCACCAACCTCACCAACGATTTCGTCGGCTGCGCGCCTGACGGCACCGCCGAGCTCGATCCGATCTCGATCGTCTGCAAGGTGACGTCGGTCGACGGACGCCCCGCCGTCAAGCTCTCCGACAACCCGGAGAAGGCGACCGGCATCCCGTCCGAGGTCGAGCGCTATCTGCGCGTATTCGGCAATGTCGGCCGTGTTCGCACCGCAGTTCACGTCTAAACCAACGCACCGATCACTCCGATCGACTGACCTGACGAGCTTCGCATGCCCGCACCCAAGCCGCCTGCCTTCGAAACCCTGAGCCTGCACGCCGGCCAGCGCCCCGATCCCTTAACCGGCGCGCGCGCGGTGCCGATCTATCAGACCACATCCTACGTGTTCCAGGACGCCGACCACGCCGCGGCGCTGTTCAACCTCGAACGCGCCGGCCACATCTACACGCGCATCTCCAATCCGACGACTGCGGTTCTGGAGGAACGGATCGCCGCGCTCGAATGCGGCGTCGGCGCGATCTGCACCGCGAGCGGCATGGCCGCGATGCATCTCGCCATCGCGACGCTGCTCAATGCCGGCGACCACATCGTCGCCTCCGCCTCGCTCTATGGCGGCACCATCAACCTCTTGGCGCACACGCTGCCGCGCTTCGGCATCACCACGACATTCGTGAAGCCGCGCGCGCTCGATGAGTTTCGCGCCGCGATCAAGCCCAATACGCGGCTCGTGATCGGCGAGACGATCGGCAATCCCGGCCTCGAGGTGCTCGACATCCCGGCGGTAGCACAAATCGCGCACGACGCGAAGATCCCGCTGTTGATCGACAATACCTTCGCGACGCCGTATCTGAGCCAGCCGATCGAGCTCGGCGCCGACATCACGATGAACTCGGCCACCAAATGGATGGGCGGTCACGGCATCGCGATCGGCGGCGTCGTCGTCGACGGCGGCCGGTTCGACTGGCGCGCATCCGGCAAGTTCCCGCAGCTCACCGAGCCCTATGCCGGCTATCACGGCATCGTCTTCGACGAGCAGTTCGGCAAGGCCGCCTTCATCATGCGCGCCCGCACCGAGGGCCTGCGCGACTTCGGCGCCTGCCTGTCGCCGACCAATGCCTTCCAGCTGCTGCAAGGCATCGAGACGCTCGGCGTCCGCATGGACCGCCACATCAGCAACACCCATGCGGTGCTCGACGCGCTGGCCGCGAACAAGGCAGTCGACTGGGTGCTGCATCCGTCGCTGGAGATCCATCCGGACTACGCGCTGGCCAAGAAGCTGCTGCCGCGCGGCGCCGGCTCGATCATCAGCTTCGGCATCAAGGGCGGCCGCGCCGCCGGCAAGAAGTTCATCGAGCAGCTGAAGCTGATCAGCCATCTCGCCAATGTCGGCGACGCCAAGACGCTGGTGATCCACCCCGCCAGCACCACGCACCAGCAGATGGATGCCGATCAGCTCAAGGCCGCCGGCATCGGCGAGGAGCTGGTGCGGCTCTCAGTCGGCATCGAGACCGCGCAGGATATCATCGACGATCTCGGCCAGGCGCTGCGCGCCTCGCAAAGGACTTGAGCCCATGCAGCTTTCCGTCAACGGGTCAGACACCTTCATCGCGACCGGCGGCAAGCCGTTCGATCCCTCGCTGCCGGCGATGGTGATGATCCACGGCGCCGGCTTCGATTCCTCGACCTGGGCGCTGCACAGCCGCTGGTTCGCGCATCACGGCTATTCCGTGCTGGCGCCGGATCTGCCTGGCCACGGCCGCTCCGTCGGCAAGCCGCTCGCGACCATCGCCGAGATGGCCGACTGGATCGCGGCGCTGATCGCCGCCGCCGGCGCAGCGAAGGCGCGACTGATCGGCCATTCGATGGGCTCGCTGATCGCGATCGAGACCTCGGCGCGGCATCCCGACAGGGTCTCCGGCCTCGCGCTGATCGGCACCGCCGCGACCATGACGGTCGGCCCCGATCTGTTGAAGGCCGCCGAGGCCAACGACGTCGCCGCGATCGACATGGTCTCGATCTGGGGCCTCGGCTTCAAGGCCGAGCTCGGCGGCAGCCTCGCGCCCGGCCTGTGGATGCACCAGGGCGCGCAGCGGGTGCTGCAGGAGGCGAAACCGGGTGTACTCTACAACGACCTCAACGCCTGCAACGCCTATCAGAACGCGCTGACCGCCGCCGCTGCGGTCAAGGTGCCCGCGACCTTCGTGCTCGGCGAGCGCGACATGATGACCCCCGCCAAGGCCGGCAAGTCGCTCGCCGCCGCGACACCGAATGCGCGCATCGTGGTGCTGCCGGGCGCCGGCCACATGATGATGGTCGAGCAGCCCGACGAGCTGCTGGCGGCGTTGCGGTAGCGACGCACTTCCCTTCTCCCCTCGTGTCCGCCGTAGCGTTGGCGAAGGCGGATGTCGGTGAAGGTCGCGGACACAAGTCCGCGCTGGATGACCGCCACCAAAATATCGAAAACAACCCCATGCACAGTAGCAGGGGCCGCCCCCGGCCCCAGGACAAGCTACTTGACACGTCGGGCAACTCAGCGATATCTTCTATTATTCCGAATTTTCTGCGAACCCTGCCAGGGGCATCAAGCAGCTGCTTCAGGCCCGCGTTGGCCTTCATCCTAGAACAGGCGCTCGTCGCCACGATGCGGGATGACGTGGTCGCAGACCAGCTGCGACGTGTTCGGCTCGACCCTGCCGCGGCATCCACAAAAGGAACGGCCGACCACCTTGCGATGATCGGCCGAAGTCCAGGGAGGAAAAAGCCAAACCAACGGAACGAAGCGAAGCCGCCTCACTCGGCGGGCCCCCTTTCATTTCTGCTCAGCGCATTCTTGAAATCGCGGGAAGCACGCTTGTCGCGTCCGCCTTCGGCGGACCTAGCAGAGCCCAAACGGCTACGGCCAAGACAAGCGCGCTGAAGAAGCACCACGAGACCAAGCGCATTACGGCATCATCGTCATGGTTGCCAAATCGGCATCAGTGAAGCTTGGCCCGCTCGATGCAAAATAGATTGTAGCGAGCATCAGTACTGAAAACGCTATGTAGCCAAAAATAATCAAGCCGTCATGACTGCGAACAGAAGACGGCATGGTGTGCGAGATCGCCATGACCAATTTCCTATTCAGAACAGCGCTTCGTTGCGCGTCATCATCTTAGGCTTGATCTGCGAAAGCGCTGTGAAGCAATTCACAGCATTCGCGCACAAATTCGCGCCATTCTCGTTAGCCCCTGGCAATTTCCTGATGTGATCTTCATTATTCGAACAACTTGCTGTGACCCCTGCTCAGCGGGCGTCCCCCGGGCATCCCAAGCCGATCGGCACCCTCCTCAAGTGTCAGGAGCCAGCGATCTTTCAGGGCATCCAGCTCGCCATCACCAGCAAGGCAGCGAAGCAGGCGATCGGTGCGAGATGGGAAAAATCCCGATGTCGCATGACGGTCAAAGCTGCCGCTGCGAGGATGACGGCGCAGAGGACCAGGCCCGCTGTGCGGGTTGCCGGTAGTGCGACCAGGATTGCGGCCGATATCTCCAATCCGCCGGTGACCCGGCACCACCACGCCGGATACCCCCATCGGACAAAGTTGCTCCGCGTCGTCGACGTCGCGATCGCATTGAACAGACCTGCACCGGCGAAGGCGGCGGCTAGCAGCCTGATGAATATCACGTGCATGACCTAAGCCACCGCCAACGCATAAGCGCGCAACTCGTCGATGATCGATCCGCGTGAAGGATTCCAGCCGAGCTCACGCTTCGCCTTGTCGCCCGAGATGGTCTGATCGGAGGCGATCGCATCGGCGAAGCCCCGGAGCACCTTGCGCGCCTCTTCGAGCGGCCATGCCGCTACGCGGCCCCTGGCACCGCCCAACTCGCTCGCTGCGCGTGCGATCTCGATGAGCCGCGGCGCCGACCCGTGCGCGCCATTGAAGACGGATCCCGCCGGCGCCCGTTCGAGCGCGAGCGCATAGAGATCGGCCAGATCGTCGGCATGCACGGTCGACCAGCGATTTTGACCGTCACCGACATGAAGCGCTGCACCATGTTCCTTCGCCGATGCGACCATCATCATCGCGGCGCCGCCCCAATTGCCATAGACCCAGGCGGGCCGGATAACGACGGGATGGACGCCCTCGGCTTCGGCGGCGAGGATCTCGCGTTCCAGCGCCTGGCGCCAGCGGACCATCTCGATCGGGTTCAGCGGCGTGCGCTCGGTCGCTGGCGTGTCACCCGTGGAACCGTAGACCAGGCTGCCACTGGTATAGATGAAGCGCTGACCCGTTCCACGCTGGGCTGCGAGGATCGCACGTGTCGCAATTTCATCGAGGGACGCAGCGTTCTGATCGTTGGGCGAAGCGGCATGGACGACGGCGTCCACGCCCCGCACCGCCGCGACCAGGCTCGCCGGGTCGGCAAGTTCACCCATCTCCGCCGCGAAGCCTCGGTCGAGCAGCTTGGCCGCACTGGCTTGCGACCGGGCCAGCCCCACGACGTCATGACCTGCCTCTTTCAATCGGTGCGCGACCGCACCGCCGATCAAGCCGGTCGCGCCTGTTACCAAAACTCGCATCTCGATCACCCTTCAATTTCGGTGAACCCAACAAAGCGGAACGGCCATGCGGATGGAAATCGCGAGTTCTGATGTGGCGTTATCGATCGCGCCGATGGCGTCAGGCCGAGGCGGCGATTTTGGTGATGATGCCGCGCAGCCAGGCAATGGCCCCATGGGTATCCGCCCGCCGGTGCCACATCAGGTGGAGCGGCCAGGTCGGCAGTTCGAGCGGCGGATCATAAATTGCGATGCCTGCTCCGGTCCCGGCGAACCTCCGTGCGACCCGCGAGGCCAGCGTCGCGACGAGGTCGGTCCCGGCGATCACGAAGGGCGCGGCCAGGAATTGTGGCAGGCTCAGCACGACGCGCCGTTCGAGGCCGAGATCGGCAAGCCTCAGATCGACGATCCCGGAGCGGTCGCCTTCCGGAGAGACCAGAAGATGCGGCGCCGCTGCGAAAGCCTTGAGGCTTGGACCATCCGCGAATGCCGGATGCCCCTTCCGCACGACGCAGGCGAAACTCTCAAAAAACAGCGGGCTGCTGATGATGCGCGCCGACGTCTCGACGGGGAAACCGATCGCCAGATTCGCCTCGCCGCTGTCGAGCAGCGTGACGGCTTCGTCACGCCCGAAGATCCCGCAGACCCGCACGTTGACGTGCGGGGCATCGATGCTGAGGCGGGCCATGAGCGGCGGCAACAGAACGAACGCCGCATAGTCGCTCATCGCGAGCGTGACGGTATTGTCGGCCGTCGCCGGGTCGAAGCTATCGGCCTGCAGCGCGCTCCGGAGCAGCCGGAGCGCATCCGAGACGGGACCGGCAAGGTCATGGGCGCGGGGCGTCGGCTGCATGCCTGAAGGCGTTCGCACGAAGAGCTCGTCGCCAAGAAGCTCTCGCAAGCGCGTGAGCGCCCCGCTCATCGCCGACTGGCTGAGGCCGATCCGCGATCCGGCGCGCGTCACATGGCGCTCCGCGTATAGCGCATCAAAGGCCTTCATCAAGTTGAGGTCGAAGCCGGCTATATCCATGTGGCCGACCATAGGCGAATGCGCCGAACGGGGATAGGCGGCGATGCCTCGAACGCTCACCGCCTGGAAGGCGGCGCAGTCTGCAAAGGGTCGATAGGCGCCGCCTTTCTTTCAGTCTATGCTAATGTGGTGCGTCATTTGGTGCACATGGAGCGTGCACTCTCAGGTCAGGAGGCCGATGCATGAAGATGAAGATTGCGAGCTTCGCGTGCGCTCTCGGAGCAGCCTTGGTGCTGTGCAACCTCGGAGTGTCCAGTGCTGAAGCCCGGGCGCGGAAGGCACAAGTCGTTCATGAACGGGCGAGGGTCGTTATCACGACGCCCATGATCACGCCGACTCCGTGGGATTATTATATTGTTCCACGCTATCGCTATCGCCCTGAAGACGACCGGGTCGATCCCTATGCGCCGCCCCTGGTGTCGTCTTGGGATCTCTATGAGGGGTGGCGGTGGCCATACGGGTGGTGAGCTGCGATCACGCGCAGCGGATCGCATTCCGACGAACTGCTGGCGGCGCTGCCGCAAACCCCTCTTCCTTCTCCCCTTGTGGGAGAAGGTGGCATAGGCGGCCAACGGCCGCCGTTTCTAAACAACGCCGACGCGCAGCGTCGGCTACGGCGCTGGCTGAGGGGTTGTCTCCACAGATGAGCTAGTGGAGGGGAACCCCTCACCCGGCTTCATCTCGCTCCGCTCGATTTCGTCACCCTCTCCCACAGGGGGAGAGGGTGCATCTCGTGCGCGGATCGCGCAACGCTCACTGCTTCGCCGGCTTCCTCCCGATCGGGTGGATGTCGATCGCGCGCAGGCGGCCAAGGCGGAGCACGTCCATCGACAAAGTGCGGTCGATCCTGCTGTGATCGAGTGCACGGATCAGGTCGTCGACGCCGTGGATCTCGATGCCGTCGAGCCCGATCACGACATCGCCGGGCAACAGGCTGGCGCGCGCGGCCGGGCTGTCCGGCTCGATCTGCATCAGCAGCGCGCCCATCTTGTTCTCGACGCCGGCAAGCACCGCATGACGCCGCGGCACCGGCGCGGTCTGGCCGGCGACGCCGATATAGGCGCGGCGGACATGGCCGTGGCGGATGATCTCCGACAGCACGAACTGCGCGGTGTTGGAGGCCACCGCAAAGCAGATGCCCTGCGCGCCGTTGATGATCGCGGTGTTGATGCCGATCACCTCGCCGTTCGACGACACCAGCGGCCCGCCTGAATTGCCGGGGTTGAGCGCGGCGTCGGTCTGGATCACGTCCTCGATGGTGCGCCCGCTGACCGAGCGGATCGAGCGGCCGAGCGCCGACACCACGCCGGCGGTGACCGTCGATTCGAAGCCGAGCGGATTGCCGATCGCGACCACGAGCTGACCGCGCCGCAGCGTCTTGGAATTGCCGAGCGAGGCATAGGCCAGATCGCGCGCGCCGTCGGCGCGCAGCAGCGCGAGATCGGTGTCGGGATCGACGCCGAGCACGTGGGCATCGGTGACAAAGCCCTCGGTGTCGCGCAGGCGGATCTCCTTCGACGATCCGACCACGTGGCTGTTGGTCAGCACGAGCCCGTCGGGCGAGATTACGATGCCCGAGCCGAGCCCGCCGCGCTCGCGGGCGCTCCGCACCTTCGGCCCGGTCTCGACCCGGACCACGGCGGGACCGACGCGGTCGGTGACGTCGATCACGGCATTGGAATAGGCATCCAGCAAGGCCCGGTCATCGACTTGAGATGCGACCTGGGCAGCGTCAGCCGTTCGCGGTGACAGCGCGTCACCGGCGGCATCTGAGGTAAAATCCAGCATGGCGAGAATCCTTTGGTCCCCTCAGATGGTGACCGGCTCCCGCCGTCGCAAGTGGTTACGCCCGTGCCTGCCCTGCACCTGCCCGATCGGCTAGGTCGCCCGCCGCAACGTGCCGCCGCGCGCCTTGACCGGATCGAGCAGCGACCAGTCGCCGTCCGGCAGCACATGGCCCTTCGGGAACGGCGCGCGCAGCTCGAGCCCGAGCGAGCGCAGCACCCGGTCGTCGCGGTAGTAGCATTGCAGCACGACGCGGACGAGCGTCGCCGCGGCGACGCCGCCAAGCTTGCGAAACTCCTGCGCCACCGCGTCGCGCCGGGCCTCATCGAGCTCGGCGAGCGGCTTGCCGGCGAGATCAGCCAGATGATCCAGCGCCTGCGCGACCAGCGCGGTGTCGCGGCCGAGCGTTGCCAGCATGTCGGCCTGGATCGCCGGATCATCGGCCCCCGGCACCTTGTACTCGGCGCTTTCGGGCACAATCATCGCGGCGACGGTGCGGAGATCGGCGCGCTGGGCTGCGGTCAGTTGTTTGCTATCGGACATGTCGGTCTCTGGCGGTCTCAGTCGAACAGATTGGCGAGGCGCTGCTTCATCTGGTCGGCGATGTAGAGCGCGAGGGCCTGGATGGTGGAGGTCGGGTTCACCCCGCCCGAGGTGACGAAGATGCTGCCGTCGACGATGAACAGGTTCTTCACGTCGTGCGCGCGGCCCCATTCGTTGACCACGGAGCGCGCCGGATCGGTGCCCATCCGCGCGGTGCCGAGCAGATGCCAGCCGCCCCAGGGGATCGGATCGTTGATGCAGATGTCGGTGGCGCCGGCGGCCTCGAGGATCTCCCGGCCGCGCGCCAGGCCGTGGTCCATCATCTTGCGGCTGTTCGCGCTGATCGTGTAGTCGATCTTCGGCGCCGGGATGCCGTGGCTGTCCTTCAAAACCGGATCGAGCGTGACGCGGTTGTGCTCCTCCGGCAGATCCTCGCAGATCGCCGATACCGCAAGGCGATGGCCGTTGAGCTTGCGGAAGACGCGGTGGTGATCCTTGCCCCAGGGCAGGATCCCCTTCTGCTCGCTCGCGACCGCCTCGAACACCGGCCCGGCGCCGCGGCCGAACTGGATGCCGTAACCGCGGACGAAGCCGCGCGACAGATCGGTGTCGTAGAACTCCTTGCTCCACAGGCAGGTCGGCGGCGCGCGGTTGCTGTCGGTCGGCTCCTTCACGTAGCCGTAGATCTGCGCATAAGGATGGAACATCAGGTTCTTGCCGACCAGGCCCGACGAGTTGGCGAGGCCGTTCGGAAATTTCCCCGACACCGAATTGAGCAGCAGCCGCGGCGTGCCGACGCCGTTGCAGGCGATGATGACGACTTCGGCCGGCTGGAATTGCTCGACGCCGTCCTTGTCGTAGTACACGACGCCGGAGGCCATGCCGTGCTCGTTGGTCAGAATCTCGCGCACCCGGCAATGCGTCTTGAGCTCGACCCCGGCGCGGATCGCGTGCGGCCAGTAGGTAATGTCGGTCGAGGCCTTGGCGCCTTGCGCGCAGGCCGGCGTGCAGTGGCCGAGATTGATGCAGCGCGCCCGGCCCTCGTAATCCGTCGTCGCGACCGTGGTGTCGGACGGCCACCAGTGCCAGCCGAGCTTGTTCATGGCCTTACCGATCAGCGGGCCGGACAGCCCGAGCGGCTGCTGCGGCATCGGCGGATGGCTCAGCGGCGACAGCGGGTCGCCCGACAGGCCCGAGACGCCCATCATGCGATCGTTCTCCTCGAAGAACGGCGTCAGCGCGTCGTAATCGATCGGCCAGTCGTCGGCGACGCCGTCGAGCGTCTTCACCTTGAAGTCGGAGGGATGGAGCCGCGGCCAGTGCGCGGTGTACATCACGGTCGAGCCGCCGACGGCGTTGAAGTTGACGACCTTGATCGGCGAATTGTCGTCATTGATCGGGTAGTCCTCCGGCCGTTTGCGGACATTGGGGCTCGACGACCATTCGCCGTAGAATTTCGCCTCCCAGTCACGGCCGGTGCTCGGATATTCGGCAGGGTTCATCCAGCCGCCCTGATCAAGGCAGAGGATGTGCATCTTGGTATCGGCGAGGCTCCAGGCTATCGCGGCACCGGAGGCCCCGGCGCCGATGATCAGGACGTCAACGGGATCGTTCTTCATTCTTGTTCCTTGGGCTTTATGACCCCGTCATTGCGGCGCGATGCGAAGCATCGAATCCGGAATGACCTGCACAAATCGCAGCGACGATAGAGGAAATTCCGCGGCAGAGTAAAGCCGCGCAGCGGGCAGCCCGCCGCACGGAACGGATGCAGCGAAGCTGCACCCGGCAAATCGCGATGGCTGCCCCGCGCCGCGATGTTTGTCGGCGGCAGCAGGACCGGCTAGCCTTGCGGGCAATCAACCGATCAGGGAGCGACGACAGGTGGCAGCCTTGCGCCAGGACAACAGCCTCGAGACGGCTGCGCTGGACTACGACGTCATCATCATCGGCGCCGGCCTATCCGGCATGTACCAGCTCTACCGGCTGCGCGAGCTCGGCCTCACGACGCGGGTGTTCGAGGCCGGCACCGGCGTCGGCGGCACCTGGTACTGGAACCGGTATCCCGGCGCGCGCTTCGATTCCGAGAGCTATTCCTACGGCTACTCGTTCTCGAAGGAGCTGCTCGAGGAATGGGAATGGTCGGAGCATTTCGCCGGGCAGCCCGAGACCCTGCGCTACTGCAACTACGTCGCCGACAAGTTCGACCTTCGCCGCGACATCCAGTTCGAGAGCCGCGTCACGTCAGCAATCTACCAGGACGACACGCGAAGCTGGCAGGTCACGCTGGAGAACGGCGCGCAGCACAGCTGCCGCTTCCTGATCACCGCGATCGGCCCGCTGTCGACCCCGACCTTGCCGCGGATCGAGGGCATCGACGATTTCAGGGGGCAATCGTTTCACACCGCGCGCTGGCCGAAACAGAAGGTCGATTTCACCGGCAAGCGCGTCGCCGTGATCGGCACCGGCGCCACCGGCATCCAGACCATCCAGACCATCGCCGGCGAGGTCGGACATCTCACCGTGTTCCAGCGCACCGCCAATTGGGCGGCGCCGCTGCACAACGGCAAGATCGACACCGAGACGCAGGCGAAGATCAAGGCCGGCTATCCAGAAATCTTCGCGCGCTGCAAGGAGACCTTCGCCTGCTTCGTCCATACGCCAGATCCGCGCGGTGCGTTCGAGGTCAGCGACGCCGAGCGCGAGGCGTTCTACGAAAAACTCTATGGCGAGCGCGGCTTCGGCATCTGGCAAGGCAATTTCAAGGATATCCTGATCGACCGGGCGGCAAACGCCACGATCAGTGACTTCGTCGCGCGCAAGATCCGTGAGCGCGTCAAGGATCCGAAGGTTGCCGAGATGCTGATCCCCACAAACCACGGTTTTGGCACACGGCGTCTGCCGCTGGAGACCTTCTATTACGAGGTCTACAACCGCGACAATGTCGAGCTCGTCGACCTGAAGGCGACGCCGATCGAAAAGGTCACACCCGAGGGCATCCGCACCACCGAGAAGGACTACGCCTTCGACATCATCATCTACGCCACCGGCTTCGATGCCATCACCGGCAGCTTCGACAAGATCGATATCCATGGTGCCGGTGGCGCGCGGCTCAAGGAGAAGTGGGCGCACGGGCCGGAAACCTATCTCGGGCTGATGGTCGACGGCTTCCCCAACATGATGATGCTGATGGGCCCGCACACCGCGCTCGGCAACATCCCGCGCAGCATCGAGTACAGCGTCGACTGGGTCACCGGCCTGCTCCGCTTCGCTCAACAGAGAGGCCTGACCTTCCTCGACGCGACGCCCGAGGGCACCGCAGGCTGGACCGATCACGTCAAGGCGCTCGGCGTCGGGCTGCTGTCGAACGAGGTCGATTCCTGGATGACCGGCATCAACCGCAATGTCGAGGGCAAGCAGACCCGCATTGTCGCCCGCTACAGCGGCAGCGCGCCGGCTTACCGGGCGCGGTGCGACGAGGTGGCCGCAAAGGGGTATGCGGAGTTGCAGTTGGGCTAACTCTCGCACCGACGCGAGGCGCCCGCCGATCGACCGCCGTCGTCCCGGCGAAGGCCGGCACGACACCGAGTTTGATGCACGCTTCGTCAGCCCCTACCACGCATCGATGCACGGGCGCTTGCGGTGCGTGCGCGGCTCCGGCCTTGGCACCGAGCGGAGGCCGGCCATGATCCAGTGCCTGGTGTCGGCGGGATCGATCACCTCGTCGATCTCCAGCACCGAGGCGATCGAGACCGCCTTGCCGTTGGCGTAGAGCTCGGCGACCTTGGTCTGGAAATACGTCTCGCGCTCGACGGGGTCCGCGATCGCCTCCATCTCCTTGCGGAAGCCGAGGCGGACATAGCCTTCGAGGCCCATGCCGCCGAACTCGCCGGTCGGCCATGCCACCGTGAAGAACGAGGCGTGGAAGCCCCCGCCGATCATCGATTGTGCGCCGAGACCATAGCCCTTGCGCAGCACGACGCCGAACAGCGGCACGGTGATGCTGGCGCCGGTGACGAACATCCGCGCGACATGGCGCACGATCGCGGTCTTCTCGGCCTCGGGGCCGACCATGAAGCCCGGCGTGTCGCACAGCGAGACGATCGGGATGTCGAAGGCATCGCACAGCTGCATGAAGCGCGCGGCCTTGTCGCCGGCCGCGGCATCGATCGCGCCGCCGAGATGCTTCGGATTGTTGGCGATCAGGCCGAACGGCTTGCCTTCGATCCGGATGAAGGCCGTGATCATGCCGACGCCGAAATCGCGCCGGATCTCCAGCACCGAGCCTTCGTCGGCCAGCAGGTCGATCACGTTGCGGATGTCGTAGACCCTGAGGCGATTTTCCGGGATCGCACGGCGCAGCAGCCGCTGGTCCGGCGCCTTCCAGTCGGCCACCGCGCCCTGGAAGTAGGACAGATATTTCTGCGCCACCGTGGTCGCCTCTTCCTCGTCCTCGACCAGGATGTCGATCACGCCGTTCGGCGACTGGAACGAGACCGGGCCGACCTCCGCCGGATGATAAACGCCGAGCCCGCCGCCCTCGATCATCGCCGGGCCGCCCATGCCGATCGAGGCATTTTTCGTAGCGATGATGACGTCGCAGACGCCGAGCATCGCGGCGTTGCCGGCGAAGCAATAGCCCGAGACCACGCCGACCACGGGCACCAGGCCGGACAGCTTTGCGAACTGCACGAAGGACGGGCCGTCGAGGCCGGTCATGCCGAGCCGGTCGGTATCGCCGGGACGGCCGCCCCCGCCCTCGGCATAGAACACCAGCGGCATGCGCCACTGCTCGGCAAGGCCGAGCATGCGGTCGATCTTCTTGTGGTTCATGTGGCCTTGCGTGCCGGCGAGCACGGTGTAGTCGTACGAGATCACCATGCAACGCGCGCCGTCAGCGCCGAAATCCTTGGCGTTCACGGTGGCAACGCCGGCGATCAGGCCGTCCGCCGGCGTGTTCTTGATCAGGTCCTCGACCTTGCGGCGGCGGCGCTGTGCCGCGATCGCAAGCGAGCCGTATTCGACGAACGAGCCCTCATCGACCAGCTGCGCGATGTTCTCGCGCGCGGTGCGCTGGTTGGTCTTGCGGCGGCGCTCCACCGAGGCCGGGCGGTTCTCGTCCAGCGTGATCGCCTTGCGCGCGATCAACTCGGCCAGATCAGGACGGATGTGATCGAGATCGGTCGCGGCTTCCTCCGCGGTGTGATGACCATCGACCTCGGCGGGCTCGAGGAACAGGATCGGCTCGCCATGCATCAGCGTGACGCCGGGACCGCCGGCGATCTTCGTCACCCGGCCGCCATGCGGTGCGGTGACGAGATGCTCCATCTTCATCGATTCCAGCACCGCGATCTGCTGGCCGGGCCGGACCAGATCGCCTTCCGCGACCTCGATCGCAACGATGGTGCCCTGCAACGGCGCGGGCACCGGGAGCGAGCCCTCCGGCGCCGCCTCGCTGGCGGCCGCCTTGACCGTAGTCGCCTCGCTCACCTCGAGCAGCGGCGCGGCATGCGCCTGCGCGGCGCCAACCAGCGCCGCGACATGGGTATCGATGAAGTTGGTGCTGATCTTGTTCCGCGCAAAACTCTGATGCGCCAGGATCGCGCCGAGGAACGGGATGTTGGTGGCGACGCCGCCGATGCGGAATTCACGCAAGCTGCGCGACGCCTTGTGTACCAATTCGGTCCATTTCGGGCTCGGCGAATGCACGATGACCTTTGCCAGCAGCGAGTCGAACGCCGCAGAGGTCCGGTAGCCGGAATAGCCGAACGTATCGACGCGAACGCCGGGGCCGGACGGCAGGTCGAACACGCTGAGCGTGCCGCCGGTCGGCTTCGTCACGCCCTTCTCGTCCATCACCTCCATGTTGACACGCAGCTGCATCGCATAGCCGCGCGGCAGCGGCACGGCTGCTTGCGCCAGCCCAAGCGAGGCGAGCGTCGCGCCGGCGGCGACCGCGAGCTGCGCCCGCACGAGGTCAATGCCGAGCACCGCCTCGGTGACGGTGTGCTCGACCTGGAGCCGCGGATTGGCCTCGATGAAGGCGAAGGCGCCCTCGCCCTCCCCGGCTTCGTCATCGACCAGGAATTCGAAGGTGCCGAGATTGTCGTAGCGCGCGGCCGACGCGAGCTGCTTTGCGGCCTCGATGATGCGGGCGCGCAGGCTCTCGCTCAGCGACGGGCTCGGCGCCACCTCGATCAGCTTCTGGTTGCGGCGCTGGATGGTGCATTCGCGCTCCCAGAGATGGCTGATCGCGCCATGGTGATCACCGATAATCTGCACCTCGATATGGCGCGCCTTGCGGATCAACCGCTCGACATAGACCGCATCGCTGCCGAACGCCGCCTTGGCCTCCGACTGGCAGCGCGCATAGGCTTCATCCAGCTTCGCCAGGTCCTCAACCACGCGCATGCCGCGCCCGCCACCGCCGGCGATCGCCTTGACCATCACGGCGGCATTGGCGCCTAGCGAGGCGAAGAAGGCCTTTGCCTCGTCGAGTGTCGTTGCACCCGACGTGCCGGCAATGATCGGTACGTCGCACTTTTTAGCCAGCGCCTTTGCCTTGGCCTTGTCGCCGAACAGATCGAGCGCGTCCGGAGACGGGCCGACGAATGTGATCTTCTCGTCGGCACAGCGCCGCGCCAACTCTGTGTTCTCGCTGAGGAAGCCGTAGCCCGGATGCAGCGCGTCGCAACCCGTGGCCTTGGCGGCCGTGATGACAGCCTCGATGTCGAGATAGGCCCGTGCGCCGCGGCCCGGGATCTCGTGGCTCGCGTCGGCGGATCGGACATGCAGCGAGGCCGCGTCGTCGGCGGAATAGATCGCGACCGTCGCGATGCCGCTCTCGGCGGCGGCGCGGGCAATGCGGATCGCGATCTCACCGCGGTTGGCAATCAGTAATTTCTTGAACGACATGATCATTCCACCAGAGGTCAGCGATCCTTCATCGTGGGATCGAGCACGACACGCAAGGATTCGCCCAGCGCGTTGAACGCCAGCGAGACGACGAGAATGGCAACGCCCGGCGCATACATCTGCTCCGGAGCGATTTCCATATATTGATAGGCACGCGCCAGCATGGCGCCCCAGCTCGGGTCCGGCGGCTGGATGCCGAGGCCGAGGAACGACAGGCTGGCCTCCGCCAGCAGCGCCGCTGCGAGCAGCAAGGTCACCTGCACGATGACCGGCTGCAGCGTGTTCGGCAGCACATGTCGTACAAGGATATGCCAGGTCGGCGCGCCGAAGCCGCGGGAAGCATCGACATAGAGCTCCTGCCGCACGATCAGGGTGCGGGCGCGGACGATGCGCGCCAGCGCCGGAAACATCGTGATGCCGATCGCGATCATGCCGTTGGTGAGCCCGATGCCGAGCGCGCCGGTGACCGCGATCGCCAGCACGATGGCGGGGAACGACAGGAAAGTGTCGATGACGCGGCTGATGATGTCGTCGATCCAGCCGCCGAAATAGCCGGCGACGAGGCCGACCGGCAGCCCGATCAGGACCGCAACGCCGACCGCAAGCAGGCTGGCATAGACGGTGGCCGGCGCGCCGTAGATCAGGCGCGAGAACACATCGCGGCCGAGATCGTCGGTGCCGAGCAGATGCGCAGGCCCCGGCGGCGCCAGCATGTTGTTGACGTCCTGCGCGGTCGGCGCATAGGGCGCGATCCAGGGCGCGCCGATCGCGACGATGACGAGCACAGACAGCACCAGGATCGACAGCGCCGCACGGAGATCACCGGCGAGCCAGCGCAGCAAACGCCGCAGCCGGGTCGGCCTGGCCGGAGCCTTCGGAAAGGCGAGCGCCGTGTCGGTCATTGCTCGATCCTCGGATCGACAGCGGCACACAAGAGATCAGTGACCAGATTGACCACGATCACCACCACCACCATGGTGAAGACGACGCCTTGCACGATCGGGAAATCGCGCTGGATCGCGCCGCGCACGATCAGGCTGCCGAGGCCGGGAATCGCGAACACCGCCTCGATCACGACGGTCGCCGCCAGCATGCGATTGACCAAAAGGCTGATGATCGTCAGCAGATTGACGCCGACATTCTTCAGGCCGTGTTGCCAGAGAATCCGCGACATCGACAGGCCCTTGGCATGCAGCGTGCGGACATATTGCGATGACAGCACCTCCAGCAACGCGCCGCGCAACTGGCGCGCCACCTCCGCCATGCCATAGGCCGCGATCGCGATCCCCGGCAGCAGCGCGTGCCTGATGGCATCGATCGGCGAGGCGCTGAAGGATTTCGCGCCGGTCGCCGGCAGCCAGTTCAGCTTCAGCGAGAACTCCGCCACCAGGATCATCGCAAGCCAGAAGCCGGGCACCGCGACGCCGAGCGAAGCGATCATGCTGATCAGCTTGTCGATCCAGCCGTTCGGCTTGATCGCGGCGATCACGCCCATCGGAATGCCGGTGACCAGTGCCAGCATCAGCGCGATCACGACGATCAAGAGCGTATTCGGGAAGGCGCGCCCGATCGAATCGGCGACCTTCTCGCCGGTCAGCAGCGATTGCGAGAGGTCGCCCTGCACGACATGGCCGAGCCAGGCGCCGTATTGCACCAGGAACGGCCGGTCGAGGCCGTAGAGCTGCCTGATCTCGGTGATCCGCGCATCGGTGGCGTTGTCACCTGCCAGCGTCACGGCGATGTCGCCGGGCACCAGCTTGAGCAACGCGAACACCATCAAGGTCGCGAGCACGATCACGGGCAGCGCCTGCAACAGGCGGCTGCCGATGACCTTGACCGGTGACCGTCGCGCCATCGATTAACTCTCCAGCCAGACGTCGTCGTATTTCGGCTTGCCGAGCAGGTTCGGCCGATAGCCTTGCACCTTCTTGTTCATGGCGACCAGTTCGAACTGGAACGCGAGCGGCACCACGAAGGCGTTTTCCATCACCAGCCGTTGCACGGCGGCGAAGGCCTTGCGCCGGACCTCGATATCCTCCGAGGCGCGCGAGTCCTTGATTGCGGCCTCGAGCTCCGGAGGCACCGAGGCGCGGCCGGCATTGTAATAGGCTTCCCCGGTAAACATCAGCGAATAAGTGAGGCTCGGGTCGGGCCGCCCGGTCCAGGCCGAGAGCAAGCCGGCACCCTTCTTCTCCGCACCGAAGAATGCAGCAGAGGCTTCCGCGACCGTTCCGTTGACGAACTTCACGTTGATACCGGCCTTGCGCAATTGCTCGATCAGGATCTCCTCGCGCTGCACCGAATCCTGATCTGTGTAGCCGCCGATCTCGATCGGGGTGCCTTCCTTGAAACCGGCTTCTGCTAGCAGCTTGCGCGCCTTGTCGGGATCGTAAGGATAGAGCTTTGCGACCTCGGCATCATAAGCCCAGTGCGCCTTCGGCAAGTTCATGCAGGCCGGCTCGGCGAGGCCGGCGAGCGCAGCCTTGACGAAGGCCTCGCGATCGATCGCGAAGTTCAGCGCCTGGCGGACCTTGACATTGTCGAATGGCGGCTTGGCCCAGTTCAGGAAGATCTGGAACACGTAGAGCGTCGGGCCGTGCACCACCTTGACGCTCGACGCGCGTTCGATGATCGCCTTCTGCCGCGGCGGCAGCTGGTAGATCAGGTCGTTCTGGCCCGCGGAAACCGAGCGCGCCCCCGTCGTCAGTTCCGGAATGATCGAGAATTCGATGCCGTCCGGATAGGGCCGGTTCGGCTTCCAGTATTTCTCGTTGCGCTTGACCACGATCTTTTCGCCGTCGGCCCAGCTCACGAACACATAAGCACCGGCGCCAACCGGCTTGCGGGTCACGACGCCACCGTCAGCTGCCTTCAGGGCGGTCGGCGACACCATCATGCCGGCGCGATCGGAGAGGATGCCCGGCAGCGCGGTATCCGGCGTCTTCAGCTTCAAGGTCACCTGCTGCGGGCCGGTGACTTCGACCGCCTCCACCGACAACAAATCGGCCTTGATGTTCGACTTCGCATCGCTCCGGTTGCGATCGAGGTTGAACTTGACGGCTTCCGCATCGAGCGGCGTACCGTCATGGAAGGTGACACCTGAGCGGATGTTGAGCACCAGCGTATTCGGATCGGTAAACTTCCAGCTCTCGGCAAGCCCCGGCTTCGGCTTCAGCGTGTCGAACTCCCATTCGGTCAGCGTGTCGTACATCGTGAACAGGAAGGCGTGGTCGGAGCCGGCGCCGCCGGTCGCCGGATCGAGGCTCGACGGATTGGCCGGCGCCGAGATCCGCAAGGTGCCGCCCTTCTTCGGCGCGCTTTGTGCGAAGGCGCGGCCGCCAAGCCTGGTGCTCGCCAGCGCGCCCGAGATCAGCGCCATGGCCTCGCGTCGTGTCGTCATCGTCATGGCGTTCTCTCCGGTACGTTGGGCAAATAATTCGGGCGGTCGGCGAAATGACAGGCCACCCAGTGATCGGGCTTCAGCTCGCGCCACTCCGGCACGCGCTCGGTGCAGAGCGGCTGCGCGTGCGGGCAGCGGGTGCGGAAGCGGCACCCCGCCGGCGGATCGATCGGGCTCGGCACCTCGCCCTGCAATACGATGCGACTCTCCTGTCGCATCGACGACGGCAGCGGCCGCGGCTCGGCCGACAGCAGCGCGATTGTGTAGGGATGCAGCGGCCGCTCGGCGACCTCTTCAGTGGGCCCAAGCTCGACGAACTGGCCGAGATACATCACCGCAACGCGCTCGCTGATATGCGACACCACGGCGAGATCGTGGGTGATGAAGACGTAGGTCAGGCCGAGATCGCGCTGCAGATCGGCAAACAGGTTGAGCACGTCGCCGCGGATCGACATGTCAAGCGCGGCCACCACTTCGTCGCAGACGATCAGTTTCGGCTTCAGCGTCAGTGCACGCGCGATCACGACGCGCTGCTTCTGGCCACCGGACAGCTGATGCGGATAACGCTCGCCGAACTCCTGCGGCAGGCCGACGCGCTCCAATGCCTCGCGCGCCTGCCGCTCGCGCTCGATGCGGCTGCCGACACCGGCAAGCTCCAGCGGCTCCAGCACGGACGCAAGGATTGTCATGCGTGGATTCAGCGCGGCATTCGGATCCTGGAAGATGATCTGGTAGTCACGGCGATGATTTTGAAATTCCCGGCGCGACAGTGCCATCGGGTCGATGCCGTCATGCAGGATGGCGCCGGCGCTGGGGTTCAGCAGGAACACCAGCGCGCGGCCGATCGTGGTCTTGCCCGAGCCGGACTCACCGATGATGCCGAAGGTCTCGCCGCGGCGAACGTCGAAATTGACGCCGTCGACCGCCTTCACGGTGGCACGGCGGTCCGAGGTCTGGAAGCGAACCTGGAGGTCGCGCACCGAGACGATGGGCTCGTCGCGCTGTTCAGCGGATGCCGCGGTCATTGCGTCGCGACCTTCGCAGCAGTAGGCGTTTCGGGCGGGTGCAGCGCGCCCGGCAGATTGAGCTCGGCAAAGCGCCAGCAGCGCACCTTGCGGCCGCCGCCGGCATCCTGCAATTTCTGCTCGGCCTCGCAGCCTTCGGCCGCATGGGCGCAGCGGGCACGGAAGCGGCAGCCGGCCGGCATCTCCGCGATCGACGGCACCCGGCCGGGGATCGACGGCAGCCGGCCGTGGCGCGGGCTCAGATGCGGCAGCGAGCGCAACAGGCCGGACGTATAGGGATGCAGCGGCCGCACCAGCGCCTCGTCGACGGTGGCGTCCTCGATCACCTCGCCGGCATACATCGTAATCATCCGCGTGCAGGTCTCGGCGACGACGCCGAGATCGTGGGTGATCAGCATCAGCGCGGTCTTCGAGGTCTCGCTGATGTCGCGCAGCAGCTCGAGAATCTGCGCCTGCACGGTGACGTCGAGCGCGGTGGTCGGCTCGTCCGCGATCAGCAGCTGCGGCCCGCAGATCAGGCTCGCCGCGATCATCACGCGCTGGCGCATGCCGCCGGAGAGCTGGTGCGGATAGTCGTCGATCCGCCGCTCCGGCGAGGCGATGCCGACGCGGCGGAGCATCTCCAGCGTTTTGGCGCGGGCTTCCTCGTAGCTGACATCGGTATGGACGCGCAGCGTCTCGGCGATCTGGTGGCCGACGGTGAAGACCGGATCCAGCGCGCTCATCGGCTCCTGGAAGATCATCGCGATCCGCTTGCCCCGGATGGCGCGCATCTGTCGCGCGCTGCAGGAGGCGAGATCGGTGCCGTCGAACAGGATCTTGCCGTCGAGCCCGGCGAAGTTGCCCGGCAACAACCGCAGGATCGACAGGCCGGTGATGGTCTTGCCGCAGCCGCTCTCGCCGACGATGCCGACGCGCTCGCCCGGCGCGATATCGAAATCGATCCGCCGCGTCGCCTGCCAGATGCCCTGCGTGGTCTTGAAGCGGATGCCGAGCCCGCGCACGGACAGCAGCGGCTGTGCGCCGTCGCGCGCAACCTCCGTCCTGCGCTGTGCCGGTGGCCCTGCTGCCATCAGCCCGCCGCCCGCTTCTTCTCTTTCACCAGCTGCTCCTCCATCAGCATCTCGGTGCCGATGATGCCCTCGCGGGTGAGCTCTTCCAGCTCGGCGTCGGAGAGGCCGAGCATGCCGGAAAGAATCTCGCGATTGTGCTCGCCGAGCGTCGGCGGCACCGAGCGGATCGCAAACGGCGCATCGCCTTCGCGGAACGGCATCGATGGCTGCGGATGCTTGCCGATGAAGGCGCGGTCGACCTGCTGGATGAAGCCGCGGGCGTCAAGCTGCGGGTCGTCAAGCAGATCGATCGGCAGGCGGGCCACGCCGGAGGCGACGCCAGCAGATTGCAGTGCGGCCATCGCCGCATCGGCCTCGCGGTTCGAGGTCCATGCCGTGATCGCAGCCTCGATTTCGGCCTCGATCGCGCGGCGGCCCGCGGCCGTCCTGAGCGTGTCGTCCGCCGCCCAATCCTCGCGGCCGAGCAGCCGCGCGAGTCTCGGCCACATCGCGTCGTCGGATACCGCGACCACGATCCAGTTGTCGTCGCCTTCGCAGCGAAAGCAGCCATGCGGCACGAAATCGGGATGGCGGTTGCCAAATTTGGACGGCGGCTTGCCGTCGATCGAATGCGCGACGATCCAGGGTGCGGCGAACGGCATCATGCATTCGATCTGTGCGAGATCGATGAACTGGCCCTGCCCTGTGAGTTTTGCATGGATCAGCGCGGTCAACACCGCGGCAGCGCCGTTGAGGCCGCCGACGGCGTCGCCGAACGCGGTGTGGCTCATCACCGGCGGGCCGCCGGGATCGCCGACCACGCTCGGCAGGCCGGAGCCCTGCTCCAGGGTCGAGCCATAGGCGCGGCAATCGCGGTGCACGCTGCCCGCGCCGAACGCCGACATCGACATCATCACGAGCTTCGGATTGAGCTTGCTCAGCACCTCGTAGCCGAGGCCGAGCTTGGGCAGCACCTCGACCGAATAATTGTCGACCACGAGGTCGGCATCGGCGAGCAGGCGTTTTGCGAGCGCAAGCCCCTTCGGCCGGGTCAGATCGAGCGTGATCCCGCGCTTGTTGCGGTTCATGATGCAGTAGCGCACCGACTTCTCGTACATCTGCTCCAGCACATAGGCCGGACGGCGGTCGACGCCGCGCCACCAGTCCGGATATTGCGTCGCCTCGATCTTGATGACGTCGGCGCCGAGATCGGCGAACGTGCGGGTGCAGATCGGCCCGGCCCAGCCCATCGAGAAGTCGACGACGCGGATGCCCTCGAGCGGCAGGCGATCGGTCGCAGCCGGCTTCGGCCCCGGCACACGCGGCGCGGCCTCACGCCTCGCCTGCTGCTCGCCGAGATCGGGTACCCGGCCGCCCCGCAGCGGCGGCGTTGCCGTCAGCCGCTGCATCGTGCCGGCGGAGAAGCCGGCCTCGTCACCGACCGTGATCGGAACGATGGCGCCGCGCGCAAGTTTCTCTTCATCGGCGATCAGGTCCGATATCTCCGGCACCGGCACGATCGGGATCTTGCGCTTGAGGCCTTCAGTGAACCATTCCTGCACGGTGCGCTGCTTCAGCTTCGGCAGGATCTTGCCTTCGATTTCGGCGACGTGGCGCAGCCGGTCGACGCCCATGACCAGCGTCGGATCGTCGCGCAGCTCATCGAGCCCGAGCATCTCACAGAACGCGCGCCACTGCGCCGGGGTCACCGTGGTAACGCCGAGCCAGCCCTGTTTGGTCTCGTAGATGCCGACCGGAAAGGTCGGCCAGAACCGGTTGACGCCGATCCGCCGCATGATGTCGCCGCGCTGGAACGCCTCGAACATGATGTATTCGGTGACGGCGATAGAGGCCTCGAACAGGCTGAGATGGCTTTCGCGGCCGCGCCCGTCCTGCATACGTCCCAGCACCGAAGACGCCGCAGCGATGAAGCTCCACAGCCCGCCGAGGATCCCGGTCTGGAAATCCGGCGCGTGCATCGGCGGTCCCTGCTCGGGTCCAACCAGCTTCACGAGGCCGGTGAGCGCGCGGATCGTGGAGTCGGTTGCCGCGAAATCGGCATAGGGACCGCGATCGCCGAACCAACTGAGATCGAGATGGATCAGGCCCGGGTTGTCGCGCTTGATCGCAGCGAGATCGATGTCGGGACAATCCGCCGCAGCGATGCCGCGCCCGTCGAGCAGGATGTCGCAGCCCGTGACCAGCTCGCGCAGGCGCGCGGCGTCGCCCTGCTGGAGCACGACACTCGATTTGTTGAAATTGAGAAACGCAAACCACGCGCTGTGCCCCTGCGGCGTCAGCGGCGCGGTGCGGCGGAGCGGATCACCCTCCGGCGGCTCGACCTTCTGCACGTCGGCGCCAAAATCGGCGAACAGCCGCGCGCAATAGCTCGTCGCCGCTGCACTTCCGATCTCGACAATCCGCAGATGCGACAACGCACCCATCAGGCTTCCTCGCGAACAACATGACCAGCCGGTGACAGCGGCTGATTCAGTTTCTTTGTTGAGTTGAACTTGAAGCCGCGCCGACTGTGTGATGCAAGTGGAATTTTCTTCCGCTTGACGGAATTAGAGCGTGCATGATCGGCGCTGCTGCGCAGCGCGAAGCGTGGATTGTGCAGCTAATTGCAGGTCAGTTGCGCTTCGAACCAGCCTTGCAGCCGATGCGACAGTCGCGGCCATGCGCGCAAGACATGCGCGTATGTGGCCGCGCTCGCGCGATGGATGCCGCGAAGTTCCTGCTCAATGGCGGGAAGGTCAACACCAAGGCACCGGCCGGCCTTGGCGACGGTGCGACCATCGACCACAAGCTCAGAGAGCAGCGACGCATTGCCGCGTGCGAACAAGAGGTCGAGCGGATCAGCATCAACAATCTGATCGCGCTCCAGCCGGTCGAGATCGATGCTGACGAAATCGGCCGGCGCGCCGACGGCGAGCTCGCCGGTGCCGGGCGCACCGGTGGCGCGGCGGCCATTGCGGATCGCGAGCGCGAAAAACTCCTGCGGTGTCCAGCTGCGCTTAAAGCCGAGCCCGCCGTGCATCATCTGCACCAGCCGCATCTCGCGCAGCACGTCGTCGTCTTCGTCGAGCGCCAGGCCATCGACGCCGACCGCGATGGCGCAGCCGCACGCGTGCGCGGCGGCGATCGGCGCCAGGCCGGAGCGCAGATGCAGGTTGGAGGAGAAATTGGTGACGATGCGCGCGCCCGACGCCGCGATCATCTCGATCTCGTCGGGCCGGGCGTGGATGCAATGCGCCAGCGTCAGCCGTTCGGAGAGCAAGCCGATGTCGCGGAGATAGCGGACGATGCCGCCGGGAAAGCGCTCATCAGCCCAGGCACGCTGATAGATCGTCTCGAGCAGATGCATGTGGACGCGGCGGCCGGTCTGCGCGGAATTCTCGGCAACCGCTTCCAGCAGCGGCTTCGAGCACCACTGCACGCCAGCAGGACCAAGCTGCACGTCGACCTTCGGCCCGCCGATCGCGGCGGCAATCGCATCGGTCAGCTCGATGTAGGCTTTCGGCGACATCGGTGTGCGGACGAACAGCTCCTCGATCGTCTTGCGCTCGTCGCTGGCGAGCCCTGCCAGCACCGGCTCGCTGTCGCCATAGACGATCGGATTCTGGTCGCGCACCGCCATGGCAAAGGCGATGCGGATGCCGACATCGCCGGCGGCGCGGCCGATCGCCTTGACCTCGTCGAGCAACGGCATGGTGCCGCTCGGCCGAGTGTAGTGCACCATCATCGCCGCGCAGCCGGCCTGCGCTGCGCGGGCAAGCGCCGACGCTGCGGTAAGATAGGGATCGACCGGCGTGCCGACCACCGTGCGCAGGATCCAGCTCTCCAGGGGCATGCCGACCGCGCCGAACGAAGATGCGCGCGGGCGGGCGTGGTCGTGGGCGTTGATGAAGGCCGGGAGGATCAGAGAGCGTGGGGCGGCCTCCGGGCGCGCGGCTTCGGAGATCTCGGTAATGACGCCGTCGACGTGACGGAGCATGACGTTCTTGCGGATGCCCTGGTCAGAACCGCTGAACAGACGAGTTGCCGTGACGTTCATCAACATGCTCCGCTTGGTCGCCATTGCGAGCGAAGCGAAGCAATCCATGCCTCCGCATGCGGAAAGATGGATTGCTTCGCCGCGGAGCCTGTCATCGGGCGCGCGTCGCGCGACCCGTTGGCTCCTCGCAATGACGGGCCAGTCAGTTCGCAGTATACACCAGCTCGCGCTCCGCGCGCGGCGGCAGGAACTCGCGCGAGAACACCTCGGCCGGCGTCGGCGTGCGGGCGAGCTGGTAGCCTTCGACGATGAAGCCGATGGCGCGCGCCATGCGGTCGTCCCTGACGTCGCCGATCCCGATGTCCTTCATCTCCGGCGAAACGATCAGTTTCTCGAAGGAATATTGCAGCCGGCGCTTCTCGACCTCGACATTGATCAGATTGTCGTAGTTGAGCGCCGCCTTCATCGCGGCGTTCTGGTCCCTGGCGACCGCGATCGCGCCCTTGTTGATGGCGCGGACGAGGCCGGCTACCGCCTTCGGGTTCGCGGCAATCAGCTTGCGCGAGACCATCACGCCGTTGGAATAGAGATCGAGCCCGTAGTCGCCGAATGAGAACCATTTGAAGTCCTTGTCGGGGTCCTGGCGGTTGAGCACCAGGTTGAAGTAGCTGGTGATGTTGAACACCAGCGCGGCGTCGATGTCGCCCTTGATCAGCATCGGCTCCTGCAGGTTCGGCGCCATATTGGAGATCTTGATCTTCTCGCCGTCGAGCCCGTTCTTGTGCACGAACACCGGCAGCAGCCGCGTGGTCGGCGTGCCCTGCGCGCCGCCGAGCGTACGGCCCTCGAAATCCTTGATCGACTTGATGCCGCTCGAATTCTTGGCGACGATCGCGAATGGCGGCTGGTTCCACATCATGTAGACCATCACAGGCGCATCCTGCGGCTTGGCCGCGGCGTTCTGGATGATCGCGTTGATGTCGCCGAAGCCGGCGTCATAGGCACCCGACATGATGCGCGTCACCGTCGCGCCGGAGCCCTCGCCCTGGTCGATCACGACGTTGAGGCCTTCCTCTTTGAAATAGCCGTTGTCCTTGGCGTAGAAGAACGCAGCGTCCGAGCCTTGCGTCTTCCAGCCCAGCGTGAACTTGATGGTGGTGTCCTCGGCGCGCGCGGGCCCCGCGACCACGGCCAATCCCAATAGTGCAGCGCTTATTGTCTTCAGCATGACGACCTCCTCAACTCCAGTGAACGGCGATGACGAAACGATTCAGGTGGCGATGACGTTGTCCTTGCGCGTCGCCCAGCCCGTCACCCGGCCCTCGATCAGCGAGAACAGGACGTAGAGCGCGACGCCGAGGCCGGCGAGCACGAACAGGCCGGCGAACACCAGCGGCACGTTGAAATTGGAGGATGCGGTCATCATGACGTTGCCGATGCCGCGGTTCGAAGCCACGGTTTCCGACAGCACCGCGCCGACAAAGGCGTAGGAGACCGCGACCTTCAGCGAGGCAAAGAAGAACGGCATCGTCCGCGGCAAGCCGACATTCCACAGGATGTCGAACTTGCTGGCGCCGAGCGCCTTCAGCACGTCCTCGAGCTCGGGCTCGGTGGTGGCAAGGCCGGTGGCGATGTTGACGACGATCGGGAAGAAGCAGATCGACAGCGAGGTGAGCACTGCCGGTACGGTGCCGGAGCCGAACCACAGCACGAAGATCGGCACCACCGCCACTTTCGGAATCGAGGAGAAGCCGACCAGCAGCGGATAGCAGGTATCATAAGCGGTTTTCGACACCCCGATCACCGCGCCCAGCGCAACGCCCAGCGCCACGCCGAGCACGAAGCCGATCATGGTCGTCAGCAATGTCTGGATGATGTGCGGCCAGAGGATCGGGAATTTCTCGAACAGCGTGACGAAGATCTGCGACGGTCGCGGCAGCACCAGGTCCGACATGCCCGTCATCAGGCAGAACAATTCCCAGGCGACGAAGAACAGCACGATCAGGGCCGCCGACCAGGCCTTCTGCCTGATGTCTGACATGGGCATGGTCAGGCTCCCTCGCGCGCCGCGGTGCGCGCATCGACGATGAAGGCGCGGAGTTTCTGGTTGAGCGCGACGAAGTCGGGCTCGAACGTCATCGCCACGGTGCGCGGGCGGGCGAAATCGACTCTGGAATCATCGAGGATGCGGCCGGGACGCGCGCTCATCACGCAGATGCGGCTGGCGAGGAAGCCGGCCTCGCGCAAATCGTGGGTGACCAGGAGCACGGTCGGCTTGTGGGTGATCCATAGCTCTTGCAGGATCCCCCACAGCTCCTCGCGGGTGAACTGGTCGAGCGCGCCGAACGGCTCGTCGAGCAGCAGCATGCGCGGCTCGTGGATCAGCGCCCGGCACAGATTGGCGCGCTGGAGCATGCCGCCCGAGAGCTGCCAGGGATAGCGGCCGCCGAACCCCTTCAGCCCGACCTGCTCCAGCAGCGCATTGGCCTTGTCGCGGAATTCGGTCTTGCGCAGCTTGCGGAATTGCGAGCGGAACGGCTCGACGATCTTCAGCGGCAGCATGATGTTCTTCTCGATCGTCATCCACGGCAGCATGGTCGGGTTCTGGAACGCCATGCCGACCCGCATCGCCCGCGCCGCGACCTCGCGGCCGCCAACGATGACGACGCCGGTGGTCGGCCGCGCCAGGCCACTGACCAGCCGCAGGATGGTGGACTTGCCGCAGCCGGATGGCCCGACCAGCGCCACGAACTCGCCGTCGGCGATCCGCAGCGTGGTGGTCGACAGGGCCGGCACGGCACGGGCGCCGCGGCCGAAGGTGACGGAGGCCTCCGACAGCTCGATCGCAGTCGGCGCGGATCCGGCGGCCATCGGCTCGCCGGCAAATTCGGAGTTTGGTTGCATGCGCATCACGGGCAAAGTGCATGCAAGCTGGATGCCAGTGCCGAACCCGTTGGAAATCAGGGGGATCGCGCGCCTAGTGCCTTGGAGAGCCGGCTTCCTTTTGGGCAATCCACAGCTAGAACTGCATGCAATTCGGGCGGTCGATTGTTTTTGCGGTATGATAAAGAGGCGTTCTAAGCACCTTTCGAGAAGGATTCGCGGCAATGGCGGGGCGCGACCGCACCAGCAAAACGGCTGAATCGACCGACAAGGTCAGCGTGATCTGCCGTGCATTGCGGCGCGCGATCATCGAGCAGGCATTGGAGCCCGGCGCCAAGCTGCCGGAGGATTCGCTCGGCGAGCGTTTCGGCGTCAGCCGCACCATCGCGCGCCATGCGCTCGGCCAACTGGCCGCGGAGGGCCTCGTCGAGCTGCGCCGGAACCGGATCGCGGTCGTTGCAACACCGAGCTGGCAGGAGGCGCGCGATGCCTTCGACATCCGCATCGAGCTGGAGCGGCTGGTGGTGCGGCAGCTCGCGGGCAAGCTGACCAAACCCCAGATCGCCGAACTCACCGCCCATGTCGACGCCGAGGATCGTGCCCGCGACGGCGCCGACGCGGTGTCGATCCGGCTCGCCACCGAATTCCACATCCTGCTCGCCCACATGACGAGCAGCCCGATCCTGGTGCGCTACGTCAGCGAGGTCGCCTACCGCTGCTGCCTGACGCTGTCGCTGTACAGCCGGCCGCATTCATCGGAATGCGCGATCAACGAGCATCGCGCGATCATCGCGGCGCTGGTGAAGGGCGATGTGGCGAAGGCGATGGAGCTGATGCACCACCACCTGGATTCCGTGGCGACGCGCGCGCTGGTCGCACCGAGCCCGCAGCGCGGCCGCGATCTGCTGGATATCCTCGCGCCCTACGCCGACGAGGCGAGCGGCGAGAAGGTGGTGAAGCTGCCGAAGGCCGCGCGGCGCTGACGGTTGCCTCGACTCTATCCCCGTCATTGCGAGCGAAGCGAAGCAATCCATCGCGCCGCTTGCCGTGACATGGATTGCTTCGTCGCTTCGCTCCTCGCAATGACGGCTGCGCGTTCCCTACGCCTCGATCCCCCGCTGCAGCAAAATCCGCTCGGCGCTGTCGTTCCAGACGTCCATCTTGACGATCTGCCCGCCCTTCACCACGAAGCGGTCGACGTAGCGGTTGCCTTCGAACGGCGTGCCGTCGATCCATTCGCCGTAGAGCGTGCCGACGCTGTAGACGACGGTCTCGCCGGCGCCGGGGCAGACGTCGAAGCGGTCCATCTTCTTTTTCACCCAGCGATAGCGCCTGGCGTTGAAGCCGGTCGGCCCGCGCGGATGGTCGAATTCGCGCCCGCCGGTGAAAGTGATCACCGTGCCGGGCTTCATGTAGGCCGCGGCCGCGTCGGGATCGGGGATCATCGACGCCGTCAGGTACGCCTCGACGATCTCGGCATCGGACATCGGGCGGGCGTCGGCTTCGGCGGTGACGGGCATGGCGGGCCTCCTGGCATGATCAGGACTCTACAATCTGGCTGAAAAAGTGTATGCATCTTTTTTAGACAATTCGGCAGCCAATCTGCACACAATCTGGTGCTGCTCCTTCCCCTCCCTTCCGCTAGGCTCAAACCAGCCCATGTCGCCTCCTCCGATGAACGCGAAACCTGCCTTCGACTTGGTCCTCCGTCGTGCCGCGACGCGCGGCTCCGCGTCGGCGGTCGATATCGGCATCGCCGATGGCCGGATCGCCGCGATCGCGCCGCAGCTGGCCTGCGAGGCCGTCGAGGTCGATCTGGGCGGACGGCTGGTGCTGCCGGGCTTCGTCGACACCCATATCCACCTCGACAAGGCCTGCCTGCTCGGCCGCTGCGGCCACGACCACGCCAGCCTCGCGGAAGCGATCCGCGCGGTGTCGGCCATGAAGCGCGACTTCACGGTCGAGGACGTCTATGCGCGCGGCTCGAAAGTGATCGAGCGCGCGATCACCGCGGGCACCACGCGAATGCGGAGCCATGTCGAGATCGATCCGCGGATCGGCCTGCGCGGCTTCGAGGCGGTGAAGGCGCTGAAGCGCGACTATGCCTGGGCGCTCGATCTGTCGCTCTGCGTCTTCCCGCAGGAGGGCCTGACCAACGATCCCGGCGCCGACGAGTTGCTGGTTACGGCCCTCAACGACGGCGCCGAAGCGATCGGCGGCTGCCCCTATGTCGACACCGATCCGAACGCGCACATTGCGCGCATCTTCGATCTGGCGCAGGAGTTCGACATCGACGTCGACTTCCATCTCGACTTCGACCTCGATCCGTCGTGGTCGCACATGGAGGAGGTCTGCCGGCAGACCGAGCGGCGCAACTATCAGGGACGCGTCGCGATCGGGCACGCGACCAAACTATCCGCATTGCCGCCTGACAGCCTGAGGGCGGCCAGCGCGCGGCTCGCCGCGGCCGGCGTCGCGGTCACCGTGCTGCCGGCGACCGACCTCTATCTGATGGGGCGCGACGCCACCCACAACGCCCCGCGCGGCATGACCGCCGCACATCGGCTGGTCGCCGATGGCGTGCTCTGCTCGGTCGCGACCAACAACGTGCAAAATCCCTTCACACCGTTCGGCGATGCCTCGCTGCTGCGGATGGCCAATCTCTACGCCAACGCCGCGCATGCCGGAATCGGCGAGTTCGACACCTGCCTCGACCTCGTCACCGAACTGCCGGCGCGGCTGATGAACCTCAGGGATTACGGCATCGCGGTCGGCCATCCCGCCGACATCGTCGTGCTCGACACCGACAGCGGAACCAACGCCATCGCGGAACTGCCCGACGTGCTGATGGGCTTCAAGCGCGGCCGCAAGACGTTCGAACGGCAGCGGCCGACATTGTTCCGGCCTCAGAGCTGAACACTCCCTCACCGTCATCCCGAGGAGCCGCGAAGCGGCGTCTCGAAGGATGCACGGCCCCGCTAGACCCACACGGAGAGAGCCGGCCGTCGACCCTTCGAGACGCGCGCAAGAGCGCGCTCCTCAGGGTGACGGCTGGTGCATACGTTCCCTCCCCGTCATTGCGAGGGTAGCGAAGCAATCCATCGCATCGCTCGGGGAAAGTTGGATTGCTTCGTCGCTTACGCTCCTCGCAATGACGGGGCTGCATTGTCGCCCTGCCCTGGCGCGAATTGACGCCTCGGCCGATCCGTTGTTGGTACTTCCCAACATCAACAACGGCCCGGGCAGGAAACCATGAGCAAATCCACCACGATCAAAAGCGTCGAGACGCTCGCCTGCGATGCCGGCTGGCGGAATTATCATTTCGTCAAGGTGACGACCGCGGACGGGCTGGTCGGCTGGAGCGAATATGACGAAGGCTTCGGCGCGCCCGGCGTGACCGCGGCGATCGAGCGGCTATCGGCACGCGTTGTCGGCAAGAACGCGTTCGAGCACGAGCGGATCCATGTCGAGCTGTTCGCCGCAACCCGCCCCGCCGCCGGCGGCGTGGTGGCGCTGGCGTTAGGCGCCATCGAGAACGCGCTGCTCGACGTCAAGGCCAAGGCGCTCGGCGTGCCCTGCTACGATCTGCTCGGCGGCAAGATCCGCGACCGCGTGCGGGTCTACTGGTCGCATTGCGCGACCTGGCGCATCAATCACCCCGACTGGTACAAGCCCGCCATCACCGACCTCGACGGCGTCAAGGCGATCGGCGCCGAGGTGCGCGAGAAGAAATTCTCGGCGATGAAGACCAACATCTTCGTCTACACGGACGGCAAACCGCAAGGCTGGCGCCCCGGCTTCGGCTCGCCGTTCCAGCCCGAGATCAATGTCGATCGAACCGTGCTGCGCAATCTCTGCATGCATCTGGAGGCGATCCGCGACGGCGCGGGGCCGGATGTCGACCTGCTGCTCGACCTCAACTTCAACGCCAAGACCGAAGGCTATCTGAAGATCCTGCGCGCCATCGAGAAGATGGACATGTTCTGGGTCGAGATCGACACCTTCAACCCGCAGGCGCTCGGCTATATCCGCCGCCAGAGCCCGCACCCGATCTCATCCTGCGAGACGCTGCTCGGCCTGCGCGAATTCCTGCCCTACTTCTCCGAGCAGGCGATGGACGTCGCGATCATCGACACGCCGTGGAACGGGGTCTGGCAATCGATGAAGATCGCCGCCGCCGCCGAGCATTTCGAGGTCAACGTCGCGCCGCATAATTTCTACGGCCACCTCTGCACCATGATGAACGCGCATTTCTGCGCCGCGGTGCCGAACTTGCGGATCATGGAGACCGACATCGATCGGCTGGCCTGGGACCACGAGCTGTTCACCCACGTGCCGGAGTTCGTCGACGGCCATCTCGTGATCCCGGATCGCCCGGGCTGGGGCACCGAGCCGAACGAGGAAGGCCTGCGCGCGCATCCGCCGAAGAACAAGGGCGGGCTGTTGAATTACGGGTTGAAGAAGTAGCGCTTATCGCCAACAGCACCACTTTTGCTCCGTCATCCTGAGGTGCGAGCCTTGCGGCGCAATTGCGCCGCTGGGCGAGCCTCGAAGGATGCACGGCCACCAGCCGGGGCCGTCGCCCCTTCGAGACGGCCGCTGCGCGGCCTCCTCAGGGTGACGGTGTTGGAGCGGCTGCGGTGCTCAATTATCCTCGCGCACCGGTGTGAACGCGCTCTCGATCACGTCGCCGATCGGCTGCCAGGCGTTGCCGTCGAACTGCACCAGCCGCATCTGCTTGATCGGGCGGAAATCCTTCGGCCCGGTGTTGATCACGATCCCGGGCAGCGCGATCGGACTTTGATAGTCCTTCAGCGAGGCGGCCTGCCGCATGATGTTCGCGCGCGACAAATCGTCGCCGCACTGGCGCAGCACCTGCATCAGCGTGTCGGCGGCGGCATAGCCGAACACGGCGTAGATGTCGTCCTTGTCGCCGTCGGGATAGTACTTGTCCATGAAGGCGTCCCATGCCTTGATCTGCGGATCGTTCTTCCAGGAAGCGTCGCCGGCATCCTTCAGGAACGAGGTCGAGATCACGCCCAGAGAATTCTGCAGGCCAGCTGGCTGCAGCGCGCTGGCGATCGAGGCCGAGGCATTGTCGAGGATGAACACCGGATGCCAATCCATCCCGGCCACGACGCGGATCGCGCGCGCCGCGATCGCCGGCGCGCCGTCGAAAACGAGGATGTCGGCGCCGGAGTCCTTCAATATCCCGAGTTGGTTCTCGATCCTGGTCTCCGATGCGTCGAAGGCGAGATCGGCGACGATCATGCCCGCGGTATCGCCGAGCCCTTCTTGCAATCCCCTGAACAGGTCGCGGCCGAACTGGTCGTTCTGCCACAGCACCGCGATCTTGCGCGAGGGATACGCCGCCTGGATGTAATTGGCGTAGATGCGGCCCTCGGCGCGGAAGGTCGGCTGCCAGCCCATGGTCCAGGGAAAGGTTTTCGGATGTGCCCACTCCTCGTCGCCGGAGGCGACGAACAGCTGCGGGATGTTCTTCTCGTTGAGGTATTTCCGGACGGCGAGGTTGCTCGGCGTGCCGAACGAGCCGAACATCAACAGCACGTCCTGCTTCTCGACGAGATCGCGGGTCTGCTCGACTGCGGTCTTCGGATTGGAGCTGTCATCGACCGAGATGAACCTGACCTTGCGGCCGTTGATGCCGCCATGCTCGTTGACCATGTCGAAATAAGCCGCTTCGGCGCGCCCGATGGTCGCGAACGCCGCGAGCGGCCCGGTGTAGGGCATCACGTTACCGACGCGGATCTCGCCGCCGGCCGCGTCCTGCGCCTGCTGGGCGTGCAGCGGCGCCGACGCGAGAACAGCTGCGAAGGCCAGTGATATCGAAAGCGCAGTTTGTCTTGTTGTTTGCATCAACATCGCCACAACGCCGGCACCGACCGGCGCTCCCTCCCAGCGCGCAGAGCTTATCGCCCAAGCCAATGCCGGAAAAATGAATTGTTGATGGCGGAGACGGCGCTCAGCGCAATGTTATGTCGAGCCAGCCCAGCGGGTTGACCGTAACACGATCACCGCTGTCGACCAGAACCGTGGTGGTTTCGGCCTCGATGATCGCGGGACCGGCCAGCGCATGGCCGGGCTTGAGATCGTCGAGCGCATAGACGGGCACCTCGCGCCAGGCGCCGAGCCAGGCCTGCCGCTTGCCGCGCGGCGCGCAGGGTGCGGCTGAGGCAGCCTCACCAATGTCGCCGCCGCCGGGCGCCACCTTGCCGACCGCGGCCACGCGGGCGTTGACGAACACCACCTCCTGCCCGCGCGAGGCATAGGTGTAGAGGTCCTCGTGGCGGCGATGGAAACGCTCCTCGATCTGCGCCACGAGATCCGCGGCGCAGAGGTCGAGGTCGCCGAGCGGCACGTCGATTTCGAACACCTGCTCGCCATAGCGCATCTCGGCCGAGCGCTCGATCGCGATGTCGCCCTTGAACCAGTCGCGCAAGCGGCCGGCCGCCTGCTCTTCCAGTCCGGCGAACAGCGCCCTCACCTCGTCGGCGGAAATGCGCCCCGTGCCGTAATGGGTCCGGCTGACCTCATAGCGCAGATCGCTGGTCAGCATGCCCCAGGCCGACAGCACGGAGGCGACCGTCGGCACGATGATGCGCTTGATCTCGAGCTCGCGCGCGACCTCGGCCGCATGCATGCCGGCGGCGCCGCCGAAGCTGAGCAGCGCGAATTTTCGGGGATCGACGCCGCGGCGCAAGGTCATCAGGCGGATGCCGTCGGCCATCTTCAGGTTGATCATCTTGTAGATGCCGGCGGCAGCCTCGATCCGCGACAATTCGAGCGCTTCGGCGATGCGGTCGACCGCGGCTTCCGACGCCGCGCGATCGAGCGGCCGTGCGCCGCCCATGAAGGCGCTCGCATCGAGATAGCCGAGTACGACGTTGGCATCGGTGACGGTCGCGGCCGTGCCGCCATTGCCGTAGCAGGCCGGCCCCGGCACCGAGCCCGCGCTCTCTGGCCCAACCCGGAGCGTGCGGCTGCCATCGACGCCGGCTATCGAGCCGCCGCCCGCCGCGATGCTGGCGATGTCGAGGCTGCGCAGCGCGATGCGCTGGCCGGCCAGTATGCCGTCGGCCGACAGCGACGCCTCGCCGTCTGCGATCAGCGAGATGTCGGTCGAGGTGCCGCCCATGTCGAACGGCACGAGATCGGGAATCCCGAGCATCTCGGCGCAGCGGCGGCTGCCGGAGATGCCGCCGGCCGGCCCCGACAGCACGGTGCCCGCGGCAAGCCGCGAGGCTTCCTCGACCGGCGCCATGCCGCCATGCGACAGCACGACGAACAGCGAGCCCTTGAAGCCGGCCTCGTGCAGGCTGCGCTCCAGATTGGTGAGATAGCGCCGCACCGTCGGCGCGACATAGGCGTTCACGATCGTGGTCGAGACGCGCTCGTATTCCTTGATCTGCGGCAGCACGTCGCTCGAGCGCGACACGCTGACATCGGGCAGCTCCTTGCTAAGCCGCTCGACCGCGGCGAGCTCATGCGCCGGATTCAGATAGGCGTGCAGGAAGCAGACCGCGACGGAGTTCGCGCCCGACCGCTTCACCTCGGCGATGACATCGCCGAGTGCCGTCGCATCGAGCGCAACCGCGGCGCTGCCGTCGGCCTTCAGCCGCTCGCGCACGCCGAAGCGCCGCTCGCGCGGCACCAGCGGCTCGGGCGGCGGCGTGCGCAGATCGTAGCGATCCGGCTTGAGTCCCTCGCGCATCTCGACGACGTCGCGATGGCCCTCGGTGGTCAAGAGCGCGACTTTGGCGCCCTTGCGTTCCAGCAGCGCATTGGTCGCAACCGTCGTGCCGTGCACCAGCCGATCGGTCGCAGCCAGCATCGCCGCGCGCGTAACGCCGAGGCGGCGCGCCAGCTCTTCGAGTCCCGCCATGACGCCGACCGACTGATCGGCCGGCGTGGATGGTGATTTCGCGAACACGGTGCGCCCGGTTTGATCAGTCGCAACCAGGTCGGTGTAGGTGCCGCCGACGTCAACCCCAATCGTGTACATCGCTGCCCTATAACGCCTTCGAAACCAGACCTTGAGCCGCGTCGCGCGCCCGCGCCTCCGCTGATCGCTTCTCGGGCGGCCCCCAGCCCCCACCGCCGGACGAGCGGATCTCCAGGCAATCGCCGGGGCGCAGCTCGATGCCGACCTCCTTGGTCTTCAGCACCCGCGGCGCGCGGCCTTCCGACAGGAGGCGGTAGCGATGCGGCTGGCCGTCCTTGCCGCCCAGCATGCCGCAGGGGCCGTGGCGCGCGCCGTCGCCGGCGGTGTTGCCCTTGGCGAGTTTCTCAGTCTCCAGCACCATGTCGAGCGCGACGCCGAGGCCGCCGCGATGCTGGCCGTCGCCACCGGAATCCGGTCGGAACTCGTGCTGGCGGAAATGCAAGGGAAAGCGCACCTCGGCAACCTCGATGCTGCCAAATTTGAGTCCGCCCACCGAGTGCCACTCACCGATCGAGGAATAACCGTCACCGCCCGGCGATGCGCCGCCGCCGGGCCGTGCCTGGAACATGTGCCAGATGAAATTGCGCCCGTTGCGCGGATCCTCGCCCTGGATCGCGATGCGGAATCTGCGGCCCCAGCCGCCCATCACGCGATCCGGGCAGGACGCCGACATCGCCTTGATGATGGCCTCGACGATCTCGTTGGAGGGATGGCTGGTACACAAGGTCACGGGACGGCCGGGATCGGCCCACACGATGGTGCCTTGCTTCGCCACCACCTTCAGCGGCCGCAGCGCGCCGGTGTTCTTCGGGATATCGGCGTCGATCAGATAGGCAAACGCCATCGCGACCGCAGCCTGCATGTTGGCATGCGACGAGTTGACGAAACTGGTCGACTGCGGATCGGAACCGGTGAGATCGACCTCGATGTCGCTGCCTTTCTTGGTCACCTTGGCTGCGATCTTGATGTCGGTACGGCCATGGCCGTCGTCGTCGAGCAGCGCCTCGCCGTAGAATATGCCATCCTTCCAGCTCGACACCACCGCGCGGGTCTGCTGCTCGGTCGCGTCGAGAATGGCCTCGATCGCGGCTTCGACGGTCTCGACGCCGAACTCGCTGAACAGCTTTGCGACGCGGCGCTCGCCGAGATGCGCGGCACCCAGCATCGCCGCAAGGTCGCCGCGGAATTCACGGGGGTTGCGGATATTGAGCGCCAGCAGGTCCAGCAGGTCCTCGCGCGGCTTGCCGGCCTCGTAGAGCTTGATCGGCGGAATCCGGATGCCTTCCTGGTAGATCTCGGTCGCGGCCGGATTGTAGGCGCCATGGGTGGCGCCGCCGATGTCGCTCTGATGCGCGCGCACGATGGTCCAGAGCAATCGCTTGCCGCCGTCGAACACCGGCACGAAGGCGGTGAGATCAGGCAGATGGCTGCCGCCCTGATAGGGGTCGTTGAGCAGAATGACGTCGCCGGGCGCGACATCCTTGAAGCGTTCCTCGACCGCGAGCGTCGCCCACGGCAGGGCGCCGACATGCACCGGGATATGGTCGGCCTGCGCGATCAGCCGCCCGCTGGTGTCGCAGATCGCCAGCGAAAAATCGCGGCTGGAATTGAGGATTTGCGAATAGGAGGTGCGAAGCATGGCTTCGCCCATCTCCTTCACGATCGACGACAGGCGGTGCTGGACGACGGAACGGGTGATCGGATCGATCTTGGCAGGCGTGGACACGTGATTTCCGGGAGCGGTGGAACAGACCGCTATCTTATCGCCACCGCCGCCGAGGTATAGAGCCAAAACAGCACGATCCCGATCACCAGCGCACCGGCGATGAACAGCAGCACCGCGGGCAGCCCGAACAGCGCGGCAACGCCAGCGGTGCTGAATTGCAGCAGCGCCGCGCCGAGGAAGAACGCGAGATTGACCGACGACAGCGCCTTGCCGGTGTCCTTGGCGGCGACGAGTTGCCGCGTCATGCCGTAGATCAGCGGCTGCGCCGAGGTCGCAAACCCGATCAGAACCAGCAGCACCAGGTCATATTGCACCGGCATCACGGCAACGCCGAGCAGGTTCGAGACCGGGAAGTGCGGCGCGCCGGCGGCCATCAGCACCAGCAGCACCGCGGCAATGGCATGGGTCGACGCCACCATGGTGCGGCGATGCCCGAACTTGCGATCGATGGCGCCGATACAGGCCGGGCCAATGATCATCGCCAGCGTGAACAGGCCGAGCACATTGCCGGCCTCGATGCGGCTGAGCCCCTTTATATCCATCAGCCACGGCCCGCCCCATAGGCCGCGCAGCACCAGCGAGGCACCGAGCGACACCAGCGACAGCGCGATCAGTCCGCGCAGGCCGCGCGACAGGCCGAGCCGCAGCACCTCGGCCATCTGCAGCAAGGGCGAGGAATCATCGGCATGCGCCGCCGGCTGCCGCGGCACCAGCGCGAACACCGCGATCAGCACCACAATGCCGAAGCCGGCCGAGCCCCAGAAGCCGGCGCGCCAGCCGAACTGATCGACCACGAAGGCCAGCGGGCTTGCCGACAGCAGCATGCCGATATTGCCGATCGAGAGGATCAGGCCGGACCACAGGCCGAACTTCGCCGCCGACATCTGCTTGGCCGCCAGCGTCATCGGGCACATCAGCATGCCGGAGGTGGCGATGCCGAGCATCAGTTGCCCGAGCACGAAGCTCGCACGGCCCGTGGCGAGCGCCGAGACCAAAGTCCCGACCACGGTACCTCCGAGAAGGCTCAGCGACACCGGCCGCACGCCGAAACGGTCCATCGCGGCGCCAACCGGGATTTGCGAGGCGGCAAAGGAGAAATGATAGATCGAGGTGAGGCTCGCCAGCGCCTGCGGCGAGGTGCCGAAATCACGCGCCATCAGATCGAGGCTGATCGCAGGGATCGTGCGCAGCAGCGTCGACAGCATGTGGCCAGAGGCCAATGCCAGAAGTGCAAGGACCAGGGCGCGGAACCCGATCCCCGCTGCTTCCTTCGTCACCACGCCGTCCATGAGCAGCCCTTTCCCCGAGCAGTTGCGGGGGCGGGCGTAACATTATTGGGCTGATGGTGCCAACTTTGGCGGCAGAGCTGGTGGGTTCAGCCTATCCGCAGGCTCATCTCACCTCTCCCGCTTGCAGCGGGAGAGGGAGCGCACCTGTGATGACTGCTACTGCTTATGGAACACCAGCGTCCGCAGCTCGATGCTCTCGCGCGGCGCGGCGTCCGCAGGCGTGGTCGGGTCGACGAAGGCGGTATGCGGCCCGAACCGGGTCCGGCCGTCGGTCGCCGAATCGTAGCACTTCAGCAGGATCGCCTCGTCCGGCGTCATCTCGGGAATGTAGAACCAGCGATGGTTCGGATTGTACCTCACCGAATAGGTCTCGCCGCTGCGGTTCGGGTAGATCAGGTCGGACGCGACCAGATCCTCCGGGGCGACCGTGGTGCCGTCGGCCATCGCGAGCGGTGAATCGAGCAACGGGCCGCGGATCGGGCGCCACAGATTGATCACCTGGACGCGGCCCTTGACGAGTTGCTCTGCCTCGTCCGGCAAATGCTCGAACACCCGGTTGCGGCCGGAGACGGCGGTCTGGTCGACATGGACCCGGGTTGCCGGCTGGCGCGGGCCGCCGCCGCGGATATCGGCCGCACCTTCGACCCGCTTGCGCACGGTATGATCGAAGATGAAGACGCGATCCGCCTTCAGCGTTGCCTTGAGGAAGGCTTCGACGGCCGGGTAGTAGACGTTGCGGACTTCGTTGTCGTCGTAATAATCCTTCACGATGGTCGGATGCTTGACCAGCGCAAAACCCTCGCGATCGAGCGAGAAGCTGTCGGCGATCAGGCGCCCGTCGAAGATCGGGACATTGTGAGGTTCGGGCAGCGCGGTGGATTTGGGTTCGCCGGGCGGCGGATCGAAAGCGTAGGTCCGGGGCTTGCCCGGCGTCGGCGCGAGATAATTCAGTTCAGCGGTCACAAACGGCAGCGACTCGATGCGAGTTTCTTGAAGGCCCACGGTGATCTCCCGGACTCGATTGTTCGTCTGTTTGATCTTGGCGGTGCCGGACGACGCCGCAAGGGCGTCCAGAAAATAGCAACGTTGCTAGTCCCCCCGGTAAGAACCCGGAAAAATCCTTCCGGCGTCGCCATCGCGAAGTGGATGGTTATTTCGCGATCACGCCAACAGGCGCGCCCGCGGCTTACCCCTCTCCCCAGCCCTCCCCCGCAAGAGGGAGCCCGACCAATGTGTTCACCTCACGAAGGTAAACATCCTGCGCTAGCTGCATCGATGTGAGGAAGGCACCAACGGAAGGGTTTCCTCCTCCCTTGCGGGGGAGGGTTAGGGAGAGGGGGTGTCACACGCCGCGCTCTCTCAAGATGTGCAGCAAGCAGCAGAGATCGCGCATTCGCAAAGCTACAGCCCGGCGCCCTTCTCCACCGCCGCGCCAAACGACCGGTCGACGACATTGGCCGCGTTGATCTTCTGCCGGATCAGGCCCCAGCGGTCGTAGAGGTCGATGGTCTTCTGCTCGTCGGCCACCACGCTGTCGTCGATCGGCGCGATGCGGATCTTGGCCCGCGTCAGCCAGTTCACCGCCACCGCGGGCGGGATGTTCATCAGCCGGCCCCAGGTCGCAGCGTAGCCCTCGATATTGTTCTGCGACCAGGCGCGCGCGGCTGCAAGCCGCCGCACGAAATCCTCGAGCTCGGCGCGCTTGTCCTTGATGGCATCCGGCGTCGCGACCTGGAAGCCGAGACCGGGCGTGATGCCGTCGGCCGTGATGACGCGGCGCGACTTGAACAGCACCTCTTCCTGGCTGACATACGGCTCCCAGGTCGACCAGGCATCGACCGAGCCTTGCGTGTAGGCGACCTTGGCATCCGACGGCGCGAGGAACACGATCTGCACGTCGCTCGCCTGCCAGCCCTTGGATTCCAGCGCCGCCAGGATCAGTTGATGGCCGATCGAGCCGCGGCCGGTTGCGATCTTCTTGCCGCGCAGATCGTCGAAGCTCTTGATCGCGGAATTCTCCGGCACCACGATCGCAAGCCCGTCGCGCGATTGCCGCACCGCCGCGATCGCCTTGACCGGAATTTTCGCGGCAGCCGCGAACGTGAACGGCGCGTCACCGACGAGACCAGTGTCGATCGCGCCCGCGCCAATCGCCTCCAGCAGCGGCGCCGCGGCGGCGAACTCCTTCCACTCGATCCTGTAGGGAACGTCCTTGAGCACGCCGGCCGCTTCCATCACGGCCTGCGAATTGCCCTTCTGGTCGCCGACGCGCAGCGTCACTTGCGCGAAGGCGGCGTCGATGGCGGCGAGCGCAAGCGCCGCCGCGACAATGAGACGGATCATTCGGCGGCGATCCCGCGCTGCTGGTCGCGCGCTTCGATCAACTTGCGCGTGAGCGGGATCAGCTCGCGGCCATAGTCGATGGCATCGACCAGCGGATCGAAGCCACGGATCAGGAAATGGCTGACACCAAGATCATAGTAGTCCGCGAACACATCGGCGACCTGCTCGGGCGTACCGACCAGCGCGGTGGTATTGCTGTTGGCGCCGGTGAGCTTTGCGATCTCGGTCCACAGCCGCTTGTCGATGCGCGTGCCCTGATCGGCCAGCGCCAAGAGCCGCTTTGCGCCGTCGGTCGCGTGATTGGGACGACGGTAGCCGGTCTGGTCCTGCAACGCGGTGGCGCGCGCGAGGATATGCTCCGCCTTCGCCCATGCCTTCTCCTCGGTGTCGGCGAGGATCGGCCGCACCGACAGGCTGAAGCGCGGCGTCGGCCGGCCGTGCTTGGCCGCCGCGGCGCGAACCCGCGCGGTGACGTCGCGCACCTGCGCATAGGATTCGCCCCACAGCGCGAACGTGTCGGCATGCTTGCCCGCGACCTCGACCGCAGCGTCCGAGCCGCCGCCGACGAAGGTGTAGATGCCGCCCTTCTGCAACGGCTTCACCTGCGAGAAGCCGTTTTCGACGTTGTAATACTTGCCGCTGTAGTTGAACGGCTTCTCGCTGGTCCACTCCAGCCGTACGATATCGAGGAACTCGCTGGTGCGGGCGTAGCGCTCGTCCTTGTCGTCGAGCGTGTTGCCGTCCTGGCGCAGCTCGATGGCGTTGCCGCCGGTGATGACGTGCAGCGAGACGCGGCCGCCATAGAACTGATCCAGCGTCGCAAGCTGGCGCGCCAGCAGCGTCGGCGCCGTGAAGCCCGGCCGCTGCGCGATCATCACTTTCAGCTGCTTGGTGATAGTCAGGACATGCTGCGCGACCTGCAGCGCATCGGGCGTGGTCGAGTGGAACGCCAGCAGCGCGCGGTCGAAGCCGGCGAGCTCATGGGCCTTCGCCACCGTCTCGATATAGGGCGGATCGAGTACCGGGCCGGACCGGACGATGGTCTCGGACGAATTGTTGTTGGTGATGAAGCCGATGAACTCGACCGGCATGACTGGCAACTCCGTTGTTGTTGGCTGTTGTTTTCAGACGCCCAGCGCGAAGCGTCCGGCGGAGACGCGGGTGGCATCGTCTTGCGGGGTATGGACGCGGCCGCACAGCACGTCGCGGTAGTGCCGCTCCAGCGGGTTGGTTCGCGACAGGCCGTGATTGCTGGTCAGCGACAAGGCATCCTCCACCACTGCTGCGGCGTTATTGGTCACCGTCAGCTTGATGATGTTAGACTCGATCGCGGACAGCGGGAAGCCGTTATCGAAATCGGCGGCGAAGCTGTCGATCAGGCGGGCATTGACCGCAAGCCGGGCCTCGATGCCGCCGACCACCTCCTGCATGCGCAGCAGCGTCGCCAGCGGCGCGCCGAGGTTGGCCGGCACCCGCTCGGTGAGGAACTTGACCAGCCAGTCGCGCGCGGCGCGGGCGATGCCGTCATAGATCGCGGCGACGAAGATCGCGTGCACGGTCGCCTGGGTGACGTCAGGAACCTTCCAGTCGTCGGGCTTGCGGACGTCGATCTCGTAATCCAGCGGGAACACGACGTCGTCGAAGACCACGGTGTGGCTGCCGCTGGCGCGCAGGCCGAGATGATCCCAGGTCTGCTCGATCCGCGTTCCCGGCAATCCGGCAGGAACCAGAAACAAGCCGACACGGGCGTCCTGCTCGTCGGTCTTCGCCCAGACCGAATACCATTTCAGGATCGGCGTGCCGGTCGAATAGATCTTGCGGCCGGTCAGCCGCCAGCCGGTCTCGGTGCGCCGCGCCGTGGTCGCGGGCAGGCCGCCGCGCGCGGGCGAGCCCAACTCGGGTTCGACGCGGAGCGCGTTGATCAACGCCACGCCCTCGACCGTCTCCTTCGCAAGCTTGCGCGACAGCCGGGTAGGCCAGCGCGTGCTGCGCGCCATCACCAGATGCTGGATGTAATGCATCGACAGCACCAGCGCGGTCGACGGATCGGCCTTGCCGATGATGCCGAGCACGCGCGTGGCATCGCGGGCACCGGCACCTGCGCCGCCGAGCGCGGCGGGTACCGTCAGCGCCAGCAGGCCTTCGCGCGAGAGATCGGCGAAATTCTCGAACGGAAAGCTGGCGTCGCGATCATGTGCGGGGGCGCGCGCGGCAAACACCTCGGCGAGCCGCAATGCGCGCGCGATGTGCTCAGGCTCGTTCGCTGGCGGCAGCTCCCGCGCCGCTGTCGTCACCATGTCGCCTCCAGTCCGAGCAGGCCGAGGATCTGCTTGCGCAGATCAGCCAAATATGGATCGCCGCGATGCCGCGGATATGGCCGGGCGACCGCGATGTCGGCCTTGATCCGCGCCGGACGATCGGAGAGCACGATGACGCGGTTGGCGAGCACCAGCGCTTCCTCGACGTCGTGAGTGACGAGCAGCGTGGTAAAACCCTTGCGCTGCCACAGCGCCACGAGTTCGGCCTGCATCGCGATCCGCGTCAGCGAGTCGAGCTTGCCGAGCGGCTCGTCGAGCACGAGGATCTTCGGATCATTGACCAGCGCGCGCGCCAGCGCCACGCGCTGCGCCATGCCGCCGGAAAGCTGGTGCGGATAGGCGTTGCGGAACGAGGACAGCCCGACCAGCTCGATGACGGCATCGACCCGATGCCGCTGCGCCTTCAGGATGCCCTGCGCTTCCAGCCCGAGCGCGACATTGTCCCACACCGAGCGCCACGGAAACAGCGTCGGGTCCTGGAACACGACGACGCGCGATGGATGCGGGCCGCTGATGCGGGCGTCATCCTCGCGCAGCGAGCCGCTGCGCGGCTTCTCCAGCCCTGCGACCAGCCGCAGCAGGGTCGACTTGCCGCAGCCGGACGGGCCGAGCAGCGCCACGAACTCGCCCGGCGCGATCGAAAGGCTGACGTTGTCGAGCACCGGCAAGGTTGTGCCGTCGATATCGAACGCGTGGCTGACGCCCTCGATATCGAGCTCGGCGCCGACCGCGGGATAGGTGATCGCCTCGGCTGCGGATTGCACTACCATTTGACGACGCCCTTCTGCCAGACCAGCAGGCGATCACGGGTCTTGAACAGCAGCGTGATCGCGCCGGAGCAGAGCAGCGACATCACGATCAGCGCCGCGTACATGTTGGCATAGGCCGCCCAGCCTTGCGCCCATTGCAGGTACCAGCCGAGGCCGGCCTTGACGCCGATCATCTCGGCGACCACGAGCACCGCAAAGGACGAGCCGAGCCCCATGAACAGGCCGACGAACACATGCGGCAGCGCGGCGGGGATCGCGACTTTCAGTACCAGGAACGACGGCTTGGCGCCGAGCGTGCGCGCGACGTCGTAATAGGCGCTGCTGACGCTTGCCACGCCGGACCAGGTCAGCACCGTCACCGGGAAGCCGGTGGCGAGCGCGATCAGGAAGGTCGAGGCGCTCCAGCTCGACGGGAAGGTGAAGAACGCGATCGGCAACCAGGCGGTCGCCGGCAACGGCCCGATGAAGCGCAGCACCGGATGCACCCAGTAGCCGATCTTCTGCGACCAGCCGATCGAGACGCCCGTGATGAAGCCGACGGTCGCGCCGATGATGTAACCGCCCAGCTGCAGCTTGATCGAGGCGAACACGCTGTCGAGCAGTTTCGGCAGATCGTCGGTATAGACCTCGAGGATCGACTGCGGCGGCGGGAAGAACGGCAGCGGCAGCCAGGCGAATTTCGCGGTCGCAACCTCCCACAGCGTGATGAAGGCGCCGAACGCCACCAGCCATGGTGCGCGCTTGCGCAGCGCCTGCCCGGCGCCGCCGAGATAATCGGCGCTGAACGTGCCGAACAGGATGAAGGCCGCGATGACGATCGCGCCGATGCCGAGCGAAGAGGTTCGCGACCAGTCGCCGACATCGGGCCAATAGAGGCATGACAGCCCGAACGCGAGCCAGACGAGGCTCGCCGCAAGCCCGACACCATAGCTGCCGGACAGATTCGAGAAGGTGACCGCGGCGCGCGGCGCGGCGGTGGCCGCCGTGTCAGACACTGAATACGTCGACATAGATCCGCTCCGCGAATTTGGCCGTGTCGGTGCTCTGCTTGAACACCTGCACCGATTTCAGGTCGTCGGCGTAGCCCTTGAGCTCGCGCTTCAGCACCTCGCCGGTCGGATGATGGTGATGAGTGTGGTAGCGCGCCATCGCCTCGAGATCGGCGAGGCTCGCCGCCTTCGGCGCATAGGGCTGGAACGACTTTGCCGCCTTGTCCGGATTCTGCGACGTAAACATCGCGGCATCGAGCAGCGCCTGGGTGATGGCGCGCGCGACATGCGGTTCTTCGCGCACCAGGCTGCCGCGCAGGCCGACGATGCAGCAGCTCTTGTCGCGGTACTCGCCGTCGAGGTTGGAGGCGACCTCTTTGTACTGCGTGTCCTTGAGCCAGAGATAGGCCAGCGGGTCCGACGACAGGAAGGCCTGCACCTCGCCCTTCTCGACCGCGACGTTCAGGAGATTGCCGGGATAGGCGCGCCAGTCGACATCCCTGACCGGATCGATGCCGAGCTTGGAGAGCTGGATCGAGAAGAAGTTCTTGTCAGGACCTGCGAGATCGCCGACCGCGACGATCTTGCCCTTGAGATCGGCGAGCTTGTCGACACCGGAATTGGTCCGGGTCAGGACGCGCATGCAGCCGCCATGGGTGCCGGCGGCGATCTTGACGTCGAAGCCCTGCTCGAGCGGCTTCAGCCAGCGCAGCGCCATGCCGAGCCCGGCATCGCTCTTGCCGGTGGCGATGGCCTCCAGCAGCTGGTCGGTCGAGCCGGAATAGTTGACGAGCTCGACGTCGAGATTCTGCTTCTGGAAGAAGCCGTGGTCGATGGCAACCGGCAGCGGCGCAAGGCAGACCGCGCCGGCGTTCCAGGACAGTTTCAGCTTGCGCGGCGCGCCGGTCAACGGCGGCGCATCGGATGCGGTCTTGCAGATCGGAAATTCGGAGAAATCGATCGCCGGCGTGATCGCGCGCGGCGCAAAGGCCTGTGCGTGATAGGCGCCGATCGGCGCGGCAAAGGCTGCGGCGGCGCCCGCGCGCAGCAAGGTGCGGCGATCCATCACCGTCTTCTTGTTGTTCGTCGACATCATCACTCCTGCATTTCGGCAAGGCTCCGCCCCGCACGCAGAAGGTCTCCGTCTGCGCGCCCCGTCGTTCGAAGCTCATGGTTCAGAAAAAGCGGATTTCTCCGGCGCTATTGCACTCAAAGCAACCCGGGAATGATGCGGCGCGGCAACTTCATCGTCAATGAAATGGAATTTCGAATGTGGTCGGCGCGGCAGCCGAACTCTCCACGATCGCAGCGCGCGACGATGAAAGGATTTTCGCCCTCATAACGGCGCAGACCTGAAACAGAACGCCTCCGGTTGCACCAAATTTGAGCGAAACATCGCCGCTTGCGCGATGTCTTCTACGCATGACGGTCCGGCGAGATCATCCTTGCTGCGCGCGGGCTGATTTCAGTTTTCCGTTTCGTTGACGGCGAACGGCTTGCTCATAGACTTGCTCGAACGCTGCCGCGCTTCCCGACGAGCAGCGAATGAATCAGAAAGAAAATGCATATGCGCAAACTGACCCGCTCGGGTTCTCCCAACACTCTCACCCGCCGCACCGCGGCCGCGCTGATCACCGCCGTGATCACGCTGTCGACGTCGGCCGCGGCGTTCGCGGCAGACCCGATCGTGCTGCGCGTCGGCGACCAGAAGGGCGGCAACCGCTCGCTGCTCGAGATTTCCGGCTTCGCCAAGGACCTGCCCTACAAGATCGAATGGTCGGAATTCCCGGCCGCAGCGCCGATCCTCGAAGCACTCAATGCCGGTGCGCTCGACGTCGGCTACACCGGCGACCTCGCCTTCCTCACGGTCTATGCCGCGGGCGCACCGATCAAGGCGATCGGCGGCACGCGCGCCGATCCGAAGACCCAGGCGATCCTGGTGCGGGCGGATTCGCCGATCAAGACCGCAGCCGATTTGAAGGGCAAGCGCCTCGCCGGCACCCGCGGCGGCTGGGGCCAGTTCCTGATCGACGCGACCTTGGAGAAGGCCGGCAACAAGATCGAGGATGCCAGCTTCGCCCCGCTCGGCCCGGTCGACGCCAAGATCGCGCTGGTTGCCGGTTCGATCGACGGCTGGGCGGTGTGGGAGCCCTACGTCTCCTACGCGACGCTGAAGGACAACGCGCGCGTGGTCGCCGACGGCGAGGGGCTGACACCGACCGTCACTTTCATCGTCGCCTCCGACAATGCGATCGCGACCAAGCGCGCGGCGGTGCAGGACCTCGTACAGCGGCTGAACAAGGCGCGGCTGTGGTCGCTCGACCATCTTGCCGAATACGCGAAGAGCACGGCCGAACTTACGAAACTGCCGGAAGACGTGCTGCTTGCCGCCTACACCGCACAGAAGACGAGCCCGATCGCGATCGACGAGGCCGTGGTGAAGGAGGTTCAGGCCGCCTCCGACCGCGCCACGCGCTACGGTATCCTCGGCAAGACGCTGGATGTTAGCAAGGCCGTCGACCGCAGCTTTACCGCCGGCGCGAGCCTGAACTAGCGGCGGTTCTTCACCTCCCCTTGAAAAGGGGAGGTCGGATTGCGCGAACGCGCAAACCGGGTGGGGATCCTGCCTCCGCGAGCGCCGGCGTCCGTGGAGAGCAACCCCCCACCCGGCCCTCCCCCTTCCAGGGGGAGGGAGACAGGCAGCGGTGCTCGCCTCACCGTGCAACCGGGAGAACGCACATGCAGAGCCACAGCAGACAGGTGCCCGGCCCACTCCATCTCGCGATCATCGTCACAGCACATCTGCTCTGCATGACCTTGTTGGTCGCGCTGTCGGTTTGATAGCGTTCTCCGAGGGCCAGCCCCAGGGAGAACAACAATGAACCTATCCATGAAGGACCGCGTCGCGGTTGTCACCGGCGGCAGCAAGGGCATCGGGATCGCCGTGGCACGGCGGTTTGCGGAATCCGGCGCCAAGGTCGCGATCCTCGCCCGCGGCGCGGCCGATCTCGCCGCCGCGCGCGAGGCACTCGCCAGGGACGGCCTCGTGGTGCGCGACTATGTCTGCGACGTCGCGAAAGCCGCCGACATCAACAAGGCTCACGACCAGATCGTCGCCGATCTCGGCAAGATCGACGTGCTGGTCAACAACGCGGGCACCGCGCGCACGCTGGCGTTCGAGAGCATCAGCGACGAAGCCTGGCAGGAAGACCTCGACCTGAAACTGTTCGCTGCGATCCGCTTCAGCCGGCTGGTGTGGCCGGGCATGAAGCAGCGCAAATGGGGCCGCATCATCAACGTGCTCAACACCTTCGCCAAGGCGCCGGCCGGCAATTCCGCGCCGACCTCGGTGTCGCGCGCCGCGGGCATGGCCCTGACCAAGGTCATGGCCAATGAAGGCGGCGAGCACAACATCCTGGTGAATGCGCTCCTGGTCGGGCTGATCATGAGTGATCAGTGGGTCAAGCGGCACGCCGCCCAAGCGCCGGACACCGATTTCGGGGAGTTCGCCAAGAACCTTGCCAAGGGCACGCCGCTCGGCCGGATCGGCACGGCGGAGGAGTTCGCCAACCTCGCCTGCTTCCTGGCCTCGGAGCAAGGCTCCTATATCACCGGCACCGCCATCAATGTCGATGGTGGCCGGTCGCCGGTGGTCTAGAGCTTCGGCTTCGATCCAGCCGAAGTCGAAGCTCCAGGGTCTTGCTTTGGCAGGCAGCAACCTAGGGCAGGTAGCGACGGCTCAAAAGCAAAAGGCCTCCGTCACCGGAGGCCTTTCCATCTTAAACCGCGTCCTTGGCGGCCTTGACCGGCCGTGCGCGGACGATCTTCCGGGCCGGCTTGGCCTTGAACATCATCTCTTCGCCGGTGAAGGGGTTGGTGCCCTTGCGCGCCTTGGTCGCAGGCTTCTTGACCACAACGAACTTCGCGAAGCCGGGGACGAGGAACACCCCGGCCTTCTTCAGCTCCTTGTGGCCGACATCGACGAGCGAGTCCAAAACGTTCTTGACGTCGCGCTTGGAGAGTTCGGTGGTGGTCGCGATCTTCTCGATCACTTGCGACTTCGACAGTTGGGTAGCCATGGTTGCTCCATTGATTCTGGAGTGGGCACGATATGGCGGAAAACGCCGAGAAAAACAGTGTTTTCTGCACTCGCCACGACAATATCGCTGTGGACAGCCCCCGAATCAGGGTTTTTTCCAGTGTTTTCTCCAGTCAAGTCGCTTCCGACCCCTAAAATTACAGCGTTTGCGCGGCTTCGGGGCTCCCGAAACGGCCCCCCCCGAGAGAATCACTCGACGCATCCCGCGCCGCCCGCGCGCGACAATGTTGCGTACAGTTCGGGTTGCGGCGCGTCGCAGCGCGCCACTTCAGGTTTCGGAAACGATCCTCCAAAAGACCGAGGCATTAGAAAATGACTCGGGTTCCCATTCCATCGTAACATCGTAAAGGGCGCCACGGCCGATCGGCCGGCCCCTGCCGCAAGCCTTTATGTATGTTCTGGAGACCCCGCGTATGGATTTGTCCCGCCTCGAGATCAACCGCCGCACGGCCCTGCTGACCTCGGCCGCGATTGCGGCCAACGTCATCAATCCGATGCGGGCATTCGCGCAGGAAACCCCGCGCAAGGGCGGCGTGTTCAACGTCCATTACGGCGCCGAGCAGCGCCAGCTGAACCCGAGCATCCAGGCCTCGACCGGCGTCTACATCATCGGCGGAAAGATCCAGGAGAATCTGGTCGACCTCGACGCCAGCGGCCAGCCGGTCGGCGTGCTCGCCGAGAGCTGGGAGGCGACGCCGGACGGCAAGACCGTCACCTTCAAGCTGCGCAAGGGCATCACCTGGCACGACGGCAAGCCGTTCACCTCGGAGGACGTCGCCTTCACCGCGATGAACATGTGGAAGAAGATCCTGAACTACGGATCGACGCTGCAGCTGTTCCTCACCTCGGTCGATACACCCGATCCCCAGACCGCGATCTTCCGCTACGAGCGGCCGATGCCGCTGAACCTGCTGCTGCGCGCCCTGCCCGACCTCGGCTACGTCTCGGCCAAGCATCTCTATGAGAGCGGCGACATCAGGCAGAACCCGACCAATCTGGCGCCGGTCGGCACCGGCCCGTTCAAATTCGTCAAATACGAGCGCGGCCAATACATCATCGCTGAACGCAACCCCGACTACTGGCGCCCGAACGCCCCCTATCTCGACCGCATCGTCTGGAAGGTGATCACCGACCGCGCCGCCGCGGCCGCGCAGATGGAGGCCGGCGAACTGCACTACAGCCCGTTCTCGGGGCTGACGATCTCGGACATGGCCCGGCTCGGCAAGGACAAGCGCTTCATCGTCCAGACCAAGGGCAATGAGGGCAACGCCCGCACCAACACCATCGAGTTCAACTTCCGCCGCAAGGAACTGTCCGACATCCGCGTCCGCCGCGCCATCGCGCATGCGATCAACGTGCCGTTCTTCATCGAGAACTTTTTGGGCGATTTCGCCAAGCTCGGCACCGGCCCGATCCCGTCGACCTCCACCGATTTCTATCCCGGACCGAACACACCGCAATACCCTTACGACAAGGCCAAGGCGATCGCGCTGCTGGATGAGGCCGGCTTCAAGGCCACCGGCGGCAACCGCTTCGCGCTGAAACTGCTGCCGGCGCCGTGGGGCGAGGACATCTCGCTGTGGTCGACCTTCATTCAGCAGTCGCTCGGCGAAGTCGGCATCCAGGTCGACATCGTGCGCAACGACGGCGGCGGCTTCCTCAAGCAGGTCTATGACGACCACGCCTTCGATCTCGCCACCGGCTGGCACCAGTACCGTAACGACCCCGCGGTCTCGACCACGGTGTGGTACCGCTCCGGCCAGCCCAAGGGCGCGCCGTGGACCAACCAGTGGGGTTGGGAGGACAAGACGGTCGACAAGACCATCGACGATGCCGCGACCGAGGTCGATCCGGTGAAGCGCAAGGCGCTCTATGCCGATTTCGTCAAGGAGGTGAACACCGAGCTGCCGGTCTGGATGCCGATCGAGCAGATCTTCGTCACCGTGATCACGGCCAAGGCGCGCAACCACTCCAACACGCCGCGCTGGGGCTCGGCGAGCTGGCACGATCTTTGGCTGAGCGCGTGAGTTGACCGCAGTTTCAATCTCAATGGAGCGCGGATCCATCCACACCGTCATTGCGAGGAGCGAAAGCGACGAAGCAATCCATCCTTCCGCGCGCGCTGCGCGATGGATTGCTTCGCTTCGCTCGCAATGACAGAGTAAAAGTCATGCGTATCCTAAGCCTTGCGGGGCGGCGGCTGGCCGCCTCGATCCCGACCCTGTTCCTGATCCTGATCGGCGTGTTCCTGCTGTTGCAGCTCGCGCCGGGCGACACCGTCGACGCTCTGATGGCGCAGATGGGCGGCGGCGACGCCGCGACCGCACAACAGCTGCGCAAATTCTACGGGCTCGACCTCTCGGTTCCGGCGCAGCTCGGCAACTATCTGTGGCACCTGGTGCGGCTCGATCTCGGGTTCTCCTCGATCTACGGCAAGCCGGTCGCGACCGTGATCCTGGAACGGCTGCCGCCGACCATCCTGTTGATGACCGCTTCGCTATCGTTCGCGTTCTTCTTCGGCCTCCTGTTCGGTGTGATCGCCGCGCGCGGCGTCAACCGCTGGCCGGACACCCTGATTTCGACACTCGGCCTGATCTTCTACGCCACCCCTTCGTTCTGGTTCGGGCTGATGGCGATCGTGGTGTTCTCGGTCTATCTGCAATGGCTGCCATCCGGCGGTTTCCAGGACATCGGAACGGTACAGACCGGAGTCCGGGGCGTGCTCGATATCGCCGCGCATCTGGTGCTGCCGACGCTGACGCTCGGGCTGATCTTCCTGGCGATCTATCTGCGCATCATGCGCGCCTCGATGCTCGAGGTCCTGAACCTCGATTTCGTCCGCACCGCCCGCGCCAAGGGTCTGGACGAGACCCATGTCATCACCCGCCACGTGCTGCGCAACGCGCTGCTGCCGATGGTGACGCTGATCGGGTTGCAGGCCGGCACCATGCTCGGCGGCTCGGTCGTGGTCGAGAGCGTGTTCTCGCTGCCCGGCCTCGGCCGCCTCGCCTATGAATCCGTGGTGCAGCGCGACCTCAACACCTTGCTCGGCATCGTCTTCGTGTCGGCGCTGCTGGTCATTGTCGTGAACTTCGTGGTCGACCTGCTCTACGCACGGCTCGATCCCCGCATCGCGGCGGAGGGCTGACGATGGACGCAGCGAAACGCTACTTCCGCAGCCCGGCCGCCGTGATCGGCCTGATCCTGCTGCTGCTGATCGTCGCAATGGCGGTCAGCGCCAGCTTCCTCTATCCGCGCGATCCGCTCGCCCTGGCGGGCCGGCCGCTAGTCTGGCCGTTCTCCAACCCGCGCTTCCTGCTCGGTACCGACAATTCCGGCCGCGACATCGCCGCGCAGATCTTCTACGGCGCGCGGATATCGCTCTTGATCGGCGGCGTCGCCACCGTGATCGCGATTCTGATCGGCATCCTGGTCGGCGCCTTCGCCGGCTATTACGGTGGCTGGGTCGACAACGTTCTGATGCGGATCACGGAAGCGTTCCAGACCTTGCCGAACTTCGTGCTGCTACTGGTGCTGGTCGCGGTGTTCGGCTCGACCTTGACCACGGTGACGATTGCGGTCGGCGTGGTGTCGTGGCCGGCGCCGGCGCGGCTGACCCGCGCCGAGTTCCTGTCGCTGCGCAACCGCGAATTCGTCCAGGCCGGCAAGACGCTCGGCATGAAAGACCTTCAGCTGATTCTCGGCGAGATCCTTCCCAACGCGCTGCCGCCCGTGATCGTCTATGCCAGCGTGGTGATGGCGGTCGCAATCCTATTGGAAAGCGCGCTGGCGTTCCTGAGGCTGTCCGATCCCAACGTCGCCTCCTGGGGCAATCTGATCGGACTCGGCCGCGACGTGCTCCGGGTGCAGTGGTACGTCTCGGCGATCCCCGGCATTGCGATCCTCGTCACCGTGCTCGCGGTGTCGCTGGTCGGCCAGGGCCTCAACGATGCACTCAATCCGAGGCTGAAGAGCCGATGAGCGACACCGTCCTTTCGCTCGACGGCCTGACGGTGCGCCTGCCCAAGGGCGCCGACCGGCCGCATGCGTTGTCCGATGTCTCCCTCTCGGTCGCCTCCAACGAGATCCTCTGCGTGGTCGGCGAGTCCGGCTCCGGCAAATCGATGATGGCGAACGCCATCATGCGGCTGCTGCCGAATGAGGTCACGATCGAACGGGGCCGCATGATGTTCGACGGCCGCGACCTCTGCGCTGCAGATAGCGCCGAAATGCGCGAGGTGCGCGGCGCCGGGATTGCGATGATCTTCCAGGAGCCGATGACGGCGCTCAATCCGCTGCGCACCATCGGCGACCAGATCGGCGAGATGTTTGCGATCCACACCGCTCTCTCGAAAGCCGAGATCAATGGGCGCGTGCTCGCGCTGCTTGAGGACGTGCGCATCCCCGATCCCAAGGCCGCCGCAAAGGCCTATCCGCACGAGCTGTCTGGCGGCCAGCGCCAGCGCGCCATGATTGCGATGGCGCTGGCGCTGGATCCGAAGCTCTTGATCGCCGACGAGCCGACCACCGCGCTCGACGTCACGACGCAGGCGCAGATCCTAAAGCTGATCCGCGATCTGCAGCAGCGCAAGAAGACGGCGGTGCTGTTCATCACCCATGATTTCGGCGTGGTGGCCGAGATCGCCGACCGCGTCGTGGTGATGCAGCACGGCGCGATCGTCGAGCAAGGCACGGCCGACAAGGTGCTGAACGACCCGCAGCATGTCTATACCAGGCAGCTGATCGCGGCGGTCCCGCCGCTGACGGCGCCGCCGCCGCGCATCCTCTCCGGCAAGGACATTCTGACCATCGACGGCGTCTCGAAAACCTACCGCACCGGCGGCTTCCTCGGCCGCGGCGCACGAGTGACTGAGGCAGTGAAGAACGTCTCGCTGCGCCTGCCGCGCGGCGCGACGCTCGGCATCGTCGGCGAATCCGGATCGGGCAAATCGACGCTGGCGCGCTGCATCGTCCGGCTGATCGATCCCGACAGCGGATCGATCGTGCTCAACGGCAAGGACTGGGCGAGGCTCGGCCGCGAAGAGATCAGGCGCGCGACCCGGCACATCCAGATGGTGTTCCAGGATCCGTTCGCCTCGCTCAATCCGCGCCGCAAGGCGGCCGAGCTGGTGGCGCAGGGACCGATCGTGCACGGCGCCGATCGGGCGATCGCGATCGCCGAAGCCCGACAACTGTTCGAACTGGTCGGCCTCGATCCGTCCGCCGGCGACAGATTCCCGCATGAATTCTCCGGCGGCCAGCGCCAGCGCATCGGGCTCGCACGGGCACTGGCGCTGAAGCCCGATGTGCTGGTGGCGGACGAGCCGGTCTCGGCGCTCGACGTCTCGGTGCAGGCCCAAGTCCTGAGGTTGCTCGCCGAACTGCGCCAGCAGCTCGGCCTCTCCATCATCTTCATCACACACGATCTGCGGGTCGCGGCGCAGATCTGCGATCTCGTCGCCGTGATGAAGGACGGCGCCGTGGTCGAGCAAGGGCTGACCGCCGAGGTGTTCGGTAGGCCGCAGCATCCCTATACGCAGGCGCTGCTGTCGGCGATCCCCGGCGGCGACTTCACGCGCAAGCGCGATGCCTTGATCGCCTGATCGGGCCGCTCACCTTTGCTGCGAGCGGCGCGCGGCGAGCAAATGCTCCGCCCAACGCAGCAGCTCGAAGCGATCGCCCTTGACCAGCTCCTGCGCATCGCGCTGCCGGTACAGCACCAGCATCCAGGGCGCGAGCTTGCGCAGCAGTCCGTGCGCCATGTACTGCACCGGCTCGGTGAACGGCAGCGCCAGCTCGCTTTCCGGCACGCCCTGCACCGCTTTCGCCAGTTCGCGGCCGAGCGGAAGCGTCAGCGCGACGGCGCGACCGTTGCAGCCGGTCCAGCCATAGGCGTTCGGTCCGAGCCGATGCATGCGCGGCAGGAAATCCGCGGTCATCCCGACATAGCCGTTCCAGACATAGTCGAAGGAGACGTCGCCGATCTGCGGCCACAGCCGCTGCAACCGCTCGGTCACTCGTGTCTTGAGCCGCCCGGTCTTGTCGCCCGGACCGAGCACGGCCCCGCCGGTGACGAGGCGATTGCGGGCGTCGTAGCGCGCGAAATACAGCTCGCCATGGGTATCCGACATCGCCTGCCTGCCGGGGATGATGGTCTTGCGGACATTGTCCGACAGCGGCTGCGTCGCCATCTGCCACGACAGCACCGGCATCACCTCGGTCGCGATCTCGGGCACCAGCGATTTCGCGAACTCGCCGCTATAGGCATTGGTTGCGACCACCAGCGCGCGGCCGGAGATCTCGCCCCGCTCGGTCTTCACCACCCAGCGATCGCCGCGACGCTCGAAGCTCAGCGCGGGCGAACGGGCATAGATCCGCGCGCCGAGGTCGAGCACGGTCCGCGCAAGGCCCCGCGCCAGCGCCAGCGGATTGACGTGACCGCCGGTCCTGTTCCAGAAACCGCCGTACCAGGCATCCGAGCCGAGCATGTCCCTGGTCTGGTCGCGCGACAGCAATTCGACCGGCGCGCCGAATTTCGACCATTGCTGCACCCGCCGCTCCGCGATCTTGATGCGGCCCGGCGAATGCACCGGCTGCACCCAGCCCGCCTGCTCCTGCTCGGCCTCGATATTGTAGCGCTTGACGACGTCGAACAGCATGGCCGCGCTGTCGCGCAGCATCGCGACGAAGCGCTCGCCGGCAGCGCCGTGCCGCTTGATGATGTCATCGGGATCCGGGCGCGACAGCGTCGGGATCACCTGGCCGTTGTTGCGGCCGGACGCGCCCCAGCCCGGCTCGGCGGCCTCGACGATCGCGACGCCGACATTGGCCTCGCGCAGATGCAGCGCGGTCGACAGGCCCGTGAAGCCGCCGCCGATGATGACGACATCGGCTTGCTGCGCACCGGTCAATTCGGGACAATCAGGGCCTGAAGGCGTCACTGCTGCCCAGAGCGAATTGGGCCAGCGCACGGCATTGCTGCTCATCATGATCCTTTCTTGCGGGCGCCCGGCCATTCTGGTTAGCTTTACTCTACTCTCCTATTTCAGCCGGGAAGACAACAAGTGGCACTCAAGAACGTCATTGGAATCGATCACGCCGTGGTCATGGTGAAGGACCTCGACAAGGCCGCCGAGAACTACAGGCGGCTCGGCTTCACCGTGTCGCCGCGCGGCACCCATAGCGCGCATATGGGATCGGGCAATTACACCATCATGTTCGACCCCGACTACATGGAATTGCTCGGCGTGCTGACGCCGACCGAACACAATGCGCCGGCGCGCGCCTTCCTCGAGAAGCGCGGCGAAGGCATCGAACGCATCGCGTTCACCGCCGTCGATTCCACCGCCGGCGCCGAGGAGATCCGCGCGCGCGGCTATCCGCCGGTCGGGCCGACCGATTTCGAGCGCCCAGTGACCTTGCCGAACGGCACCGTCTCGGCGGCGAAATTCCGCACCTTCCAGTGGCCGACCGCCGAGGCGCCGGGCGGCGTCCGGATCTTCGCCTGCCAGCACAAGACCCGCGAGACGGTGTGGATTCCCGAATTGATGACGCACGCCAATGGGGCAAAACGTCTCAAGCAGGTGCTGATCGTCTCGCCCGATCCCGCAACCGACGCCGCGCATCTCTCCAGGATGATCGATATCGCGGTCAGGAATGATTCCGACAGTGCGGTTGCGGTGCCGTCCGGCGGCGATCGCGCCGACTTCGTGTTCCTGACCAGGGACCAGCTCGGCAAGCGCTATCCCGGCGTATCGCTGGATGGCCTGCCCGAGCGCGGCGGCGCCGGTCTCGTGATCGCGGCCGACCTCGCCGCCACCGAGAAGGCGCTGGGCTCTGCCGGCGTCAAGAGCAGCGGCGGCATCACCGTGCCGCCGGCGGCGGCGAACGGCACCCTGCTCGCCTTCGTCAAGGCATAACTGCCATACCATGCGCGGCGCAACGTTATGCAGCGGCGCCGCGCATGTGGGGGCTAGGCACGGAAAGTTGAGACGCTAGTATCTCTCCCAAACAAGAACCGTCCTGGGAGGGAAGAATGTCGCATCACCTGATCTCGCGCCGGCAGATGCTTGCCGGCACCGCCGCCGCGGGCGCCGTTGGATTGACCGGATTTCCGGCCCGCGCCGAGGTCAACTGGAAGAAATATTCCGGCACCACGCTGGAAGTCAGCCTCGTCAAGGGACCGCGCGGCGACAATCTGCAAAAATACATCAAGGAATTCACCGAGCTCACCGGCATCAAGGTCGAATCCGAGCAGGTCCCCGAGCAGCAGCAGCGCCAGAAATGCGTGATCGAACTGTCGTCGGGCAAGCCGAGCTTCGACGTCGTGCATCTGAGCTATCACGTGCAGAAGCGGCAATTCGAGAAGGCCGGCTGGCTCGCCGACATGTCGGGCTACCTCAAGGATCCGAGCATGACGCTGCCGGACCTCGTCGAGAGCGATTTCTCGGCCGCCGGCCTGCAATATGCGCGCAACGACAAGGGCCAGATGCTGTCGCTGCCATGGTCGGTCGACTATTTCATCCTCTACTACAACAAGGAGCTGTTCCAGAAGAAGGGCGTCGAGGTCCCGAAGACGCTGGATGAGATGGTGGTCGCCGCCGAAAAGCTGACCGATTCCAAGGAAGGCATCTACGGCTTCGTCGGCCGCGGCCTGCGCAACGCCAACATGGCGATGTGGACCAACTTCTATCTGAACTATGGCGGCGAATTCCTCGATGCCAAGGGCAACATCCTGACCGACGGCCCCGAGGCGATCGAGGCCACGAAACTCTATCAGCGGCTGCTGACGAAATGCGCGCCGCCCGGCGTCGCCGGCTTCAACTGGATGGAGTCGATGGCCTCGTTCACACAAGGCCGCGCGGCGATGTGGATCGACGCCGACGGCTGGGCGCCGCCACTGGAAGACCCCGCCGCCTCGCGCGTCGTCGGCAAGGTCGGCTACACGCTGGTGCCCGCCGGCCCCAAGGGCAAGTTCTCCTCGACCTATGGCGACGGCGTCGGCATCGCCGCGGCCAGCAAGAACAAGGAAGCCGCCTATCTGCTCTGCCAATGGGTGGTTTCGAAGGGACAGGGCGCGCGCCTGCTGCAGGCCGGCGGCGGCGTGCCGTTCCGCAATTCGATCGTCGACGACGCCGAGGTCGCCAAGGGCGTCAAGACCAAGGAATGGCTGCAATCGGTGGTCGATTCCGCCAAGATCTCGAAGCTCGGCCTGCCCGTCATCATCCCGGTCGCCGAATTCCGCGACATCGTCGGCGCGGCGCTGACCGCGACCCTGTCGGGCGCCGATCCCGCCACCGAGCTGAAGAAGGCACACGAGCAATTTCGCCCCATCCTGGAGCGCAGTGAAAAAGCGTGAGCGTGGTGACACAGGCTGAGCTGGCGGCGGTCGAGAACCAGCCGCCGGCGCGTGAATGGCGGCCGCCGTCCTACTGGCCGTTCGTGATCCCGGCACTCGTCGTGGTGCTGGCGGTGATCATCTTTCCATGGGTGTTCACGATCTGGATGAGCCTGCAGGAATGGAAGGTCGGCTCGCCGACCGTCTTCGTCGGGCTCGCCAACTATTTGCGGCTGCCGACCGATCCGCGCTTCGTCGAGGCGGTCGGGCACACGCTGTCCTACACCGCGCTGTCGGTGGTGCTGCCGCTGGTGTTCGGCACGCTGGCGGCGGTGGTGTTTCATCAGAAATTCGCCGCGCGCGGCTTCCTGCGCGGCATCTTCATCATGCCGATGATGGCGACCCCGGTGGCGATCGCGCTGGTGTGGACCATGATGTTCCACCCGCAGCTCGGCATCCTGAACTATCTGCTGTCGCTGGTCGGCCTGCCGCCGCAGCTCTGGGTGTTCAACCCGACGACGGTGATCCCCTCGCTGGTGCTGGTCGAGACCTGGCAATGGACGCCGCTGGTGATGCTGATCGTGCTCGGCGGCCTCGCCGCGATCCCGACCGAGCCCTATGAGAGCGCGCAGATCGACGGCGCCAATTTCTGGCAGGTGTTCCGCTTCATCACGCTTCCTCTCATCATGCCGTTCCTGTTCATCGCCGGGATGATCCGCATGATCGACGCGGTGAAGAGCTTCGACATCATCTTCGCGATCACGCAAGGCGGACCGGGATCGGCGTCGGAGACCATCAATGTCTATCTCTACAGCGTCGCCTTCGTCTATTACGACCTCGGCTACGGCTCGGCGATCGCGGTGGTGTTCTTCCTGCTGATCGTGGCGCTGGCGGCGCTGCTGCTCTACTTGCGCAAGCGCCTGCTGTGGACGTCGCAGCTCGGGAGCGAGGCATGAACCCGCGCGCTATCCTCGGCCGGATCGGGCTGTGGCTGTCGGTGTTCGTCATCGTCTCGCCGGCGATCCTGTTCTTCCTCTGGATGGCCTCGCTGTCGCTGAAATTCGAGATCGACAACGCCTCCTATCCGCCGGTGTTCATCCCGGAGCATTTCGCCTGGAGGAACTATGCCGATGTGTTCGCATCCAACCGCTTCCTGACCTATTTCAGCAACAGCCTCGTCGTCACCGGCTGCGCCACCGCGCTTGCGATGCTGGTCGGCGTGCCCGCGGGCTACGGCATTGCGCGGATGGCCGCACATAAATCGGCGATCGTGATCCTGATCGCGCGCATCACGCCGGGCCTCTCGTATCTGATCCCGCTGTTCCTGCTGTTCCAGTGGCTCGGCCTGCTCGGCACGCTGGTGCCGCAGATCATCATCCACCTCGTGGTCACGGTGCCGATCGTGATCTGGATCATGATCGGCTATTTCGAGACCACGCCGCTGGAGCTCGAGGAAGCCGCGCTGATCGACGGCGCCACGCGCTGGCAGGTGTTCCGCCATGTCGCGCTGCCGATCGCGAGGCCCGGGCTCGCGGTCGCCTTCATCCTCGCGGTGATCTTCTCCTGGAACAATTTCGTCTTCGGCATCGTGCTGGCCGGGCGCGAGACCCGCACGCTGCCGGTCGCGGTCTACAACATGATCTCGTTCGACCAGCTGAGCTGGGGCCCGCTCGCCGCCGCAGCGCTGATCGTGACGGCACCGGTGCTGCTGCTCACCGTGATGGCGCAGCGCCAGATCGTCGCCGGTCTCACCGCGGGCGCGGTGAAAGGCGGCTAGGGCAAGATGATGATATCGGGCTGTCGCAGGGGGCCGCTGCCAAAATATCGAAAACAACCCCATGCACAGTAGCTGACGGCAGCCGGTGCGCGATCAGGCAACTTGACACGTCGGGCAACTCAGGGATATATTTCTAATATTCCGAAATTGTGCGGCATGCTGCGCTTACCCAAGGGTGAGGTGAACTTCTGCCGCCGCTCCGCCGGGCCAGTAGCCCGGATGCAGCGCAGCGCAATCCGGGATTCCGGGCCGCGGAGACCGGTCCCGGATTTCGCTGCGCTGCATCCGGGCTACGAACTCTTCTCCGTTCCGCAAGCGTAAGAGGATCGGAGTGTCTTCGCCGTCGCACGCTCCAGCCAGCCAGTGCCTCCAGCAGCGCGGCTGAATCGGCGACCCAGCCAAAGATCCCGCCCTGGGCCCCGATCATCTTCAGGCCCATCTCGTCGAATTCCGGGAAGTAGGATGCGCAGCCGTCAGAGATCACGACGCAGCGTTAGCCGCGCGGTCGTTGGCCGCCGCGGTGTTGACAGCGGCGCGGGATCCGATGTCTCGGTCTCCGCCTTTGGGCCGTTAGCCGATGCGCAGAAATGAAGAAACCGCGAACCGAGGCCAGCTTCTCACATAAAGATTGCGATCGCAGCGAACGCAAATGGGGTTAGTCCCAAGATCACAATGCTCGCCGTATAAAGGATTTCGTCGTCCATGAGACAACTCCCGCGTCTTGGAGCTGAATCATACTGCTCAAGGCATCAGACAATTTTGAGCCGCGTCAAATCTTTGGAGTCCTCTTACTCAGTCTTGGGCGTTGAGTTTCCCGCTCTCCCAGCTGAATTCGCCGGAATTCTTAAGCCGAACCCTGACGCGCGGCAGATGAGAACACTTCGCGGGACGGCTATCCGCGTTGTGTCGACGAGCCGCGCAAGGCACTGGCCAGCCGACGAGTGAGGCAACGGCGTCCGCTCTTCCCTCGCAAGCGCTGCATGCCTCCGCTTGATATGAATCAAGCAATCCCTTGAATTTCCGGAATTACACTCCCGCAAGGCTGGTCAGGAGAAATGCAATATGAGCACCATCAGGTGGATCATTTCCGCTGCTCCGGAAATCTTCTTGCTGTTGGCCATTGCCGTCGGCACGATCCTGGGCCGCGTCAAGATTCACGGATTTGCGATCGGGACCACGGCATGTGTTCTCATCGTGGCGGTGCTGATCGGGCAGTTTGGCAGCTTTGCATTCCCTCCCGTGCTCCGCGTCATCCTCTTCAGCCTCTTTGTATTCACGATCGGCTACCGCTCCGGGCCTGAGTTCTTCGCTTCGCTCAGCCTGCGTACGCTGGCGCAGGTCGCGATGGCGCTGGTGCTGGGAGGCACCGGGCTTCTGATCGTGCTTGCGTTCGCATTCAGCTTCAGACTTGATCCTGGCACGGCATCGGGAATCGCCGCGGGTGCGCTGACGCAATCCTCCGTTATCGGCACCGCGTCGGGCGCGCTGGCCCAGCTCGGCCTGCCAGACGACGTGCTGAAGCAGCAGGAAGCCAATATCGCAGCCGGCTACGCCGTCACCTATGTGCTCGGCTACATTCTGACACTGCTATTTGTACCGTTCGTCGCACCGAAGCTGATGCGCGTCGACCTTAAAGCCGAGGCCAAGAAGCTGGAAGCCGAGCTTGCCGGGGGCGAAGCACCGCCAGCCGAAAATCTCTCGTACCGGAAGTTTCAAGCTCGCGCCTATCTCGTGTCGACCGCCGCTGGGCGATCGGTCAAATCGATTGAGGAGCAAATCGGCAGCCGGACCGTCGTTGAACGCATCGTTCGTCAAGGGATCGACATAGAGCCGCATCTGGACACCGCGCTGGAGGCTGGCGACAACATCGTCATCGCCGGACGCACCGCAGCCCTCGTCGCCGCCAGACCTATCATAGGCAACGAAATCGACGCCGACGAGATCCTTAAGGCAATTCCCGGCAATGTGATCGAAGTGCTGGTCGACAATCGCAAGCTTCACGGTCGGTCGCTCAGAGACGTGGCCGAACAGGTCGGCGGCAATGCGCGCGGCGTCTTCCTGCGTGCGCTGACGCGGATGGGCCGCGAAGTGCCGTTGAGCGCGGATACGCGTGTCTATGTGGGTGACGTCATGACGTTGGTCGGCAGCACAAGGAATATCGAGGGAGCCGCCGGCAACGTCGGCCAGATCCTGCGGACAGGCGACCGCGCCGATATCGCCTTCCTTGCCGCCGGTATCGCCGTCGGCCTGCTGGCGGGTCTTGCCAGTATTAAAGTTGGCGGCGTCGCGCTCACTCTTGGTGGCGGCGGCGGCGCGCTGATCGCCGGCCTCGTCTGCGGCTGGTTGCGTTCGCGCCGGCCAACCATAGGCGCGCTGCCGCCGGCCGCGCAGCAAACGCTGATCGATGTCGGACTGGGCGGCTTCATCGCGGCGATAGGTCTTGGCAACGGCGCAGCCGCCTGGACCGCGATTCAGGCGCACGGCCTGATGCTTGTCGGCATGGGCCTTGTCATTACCATCGTGCCACTGGTGGTCGCCACACTGTTTGCCTTTTACGTGCTACGCATGAATCCCGTGGTGACCTGCGGCGCGCTGGCAGGCGCGATGACCGTCGATGCCGCCGTAACCGGCGCCTGCGAGATGGCGGAGAGCCAGACCCCGGTCCTCGGCGTTGCCGTTCCCTACGCCGTTGGCAATGTGATCTTGACGGTGCTCGGCCCGATCATCGTGGCCAGCACATATGGCGGCTGAGGGCTTGTCACATCGTCTGCTGTCTGATCGATTTCGTCGGCCGGAGCGATTGATGTTCGGCTTCGGAGCGTTGCCGCGAAGTCCGGTTGGACCATAAGCCAACAACAGGACGTTACCCGGCCGCGCGCCCCACGTGGAAGCGGAGTTGATCTCGCTCAAGTTGGCCGGCGGTGGGTGGGCTAATCAGAAAGCGCGTAGCCCCCACTACGCGAGCAATACCCTGCCCCAGGGCCGCTGGCTTCCCCAAGGGCCGGCGGCCTTTTTGTCTGGATTGACGCGGAGCCCTTTGGTGCTAACAGCAGCGGAATGCCGAGACTTGGCCCGGAGCTACAGGAGTCAATCAAAAGACCGCGCAGTCTCCCCAAAGCAGGCGAATGTGCTGCGTAACATCGCCAACAGCCTTTCGGGGCTCGCAAAACAACTCGAGATGCTAGCCGATGATGAACAAGAAGGCCTGGGCCGGGGAGCCAGACCATCAGAGTTCGGCCGCTGCGTGCTGTTGGCGCGCGTGGGTGTTGCTAACGAGGAAGCATTCTAGAGCATGATCCGGAAAAGTGTGAAGCGGTTTTCCGAGAAGATCATGCTCAAACAAGGAGCTAAAGCGCGATGACGATTCAACTCGATCTCATCGCGCTTTAACCAGTCAGTGCCTGCAGCACCGCGGCTGAATCGGTGACCCAACCAAAGATGCCGCCCTGGGCCTTGATCATCTTCAGGCCCATCTCGTGGAATTCCGGGAAGTAGGACGCGCAGCCGTCGGAGATCACGACGCAGCGGTAGCCGCGGTCGTTGGCCTCGCGCACCGTGGTGTTGACGCAGACCTCGGTGGTGACGCCGCAGACCAGGAGATTCTCGATGCCGTATTTCTGCAGGATGTCGCCGAATTCGGTGGCGTAGAACGCGCCCTTGCCCGGCTTGTCGATCACGATCTCGCTCTCGAGCGGATAAAGCTCGGGGATGATGTCGTGTCCGGCCTCGCCGCGGATCAGGATCCGCCCCATCGGTCCGGGATCGCCGATCCGCAGCGACGGCGCGCCGCGCTCGACTTTCGCCGGCGGCGCATCGGAGAGATCGGGCAGATGGCCCTCGCGGGTATGGACCACGAGCAAGCCGGCGTCACGCACTGCCGCGAGCACCGCGGCGATCGGCTGCACCGCACGGGCAAGCTGGCTGACGTCGTTGCCGAGCGTTTCGCCGAAGCCGCCCGGCTCCATGAAATCGCGCTGCATGTCGATGATGACGAGCGCGGTCCTGCTCCAGTCCAGCGTGATCGGCGCCGGCTCCGCCGCGATTGTCCCGCTTGAATTCGCCATGACGCACACCCCGACTGCGAGAAGACCTGCGCCTGATTAAGCAAACCGCGTGCCATCGCGCAATGATACGCCCGCCGACCGCAACCGCCCGAAACGTCCGGCATCTCAATCTGTTGGGACACGCGCGCAGCCGTTCTCCGCGCCATCCTCCCGCGCTCTCACCGGCACCTGATTTGCCGGTCGTTCGATCTTGCTGGCATGATCGTTGCTAACCGGAAGCCGGACGGGAAGCCCGACCGAACGAAAACCATCGTTCGCGAAAGACAGCCCATTTCAAACAGGCGAGAGGACAGGCATGAATGGACTTGGCGGCCTCAACAAATCACCCAACGGCGTGGTGATCGGACTGGTGCAGCTGCAGCTGCCCGCGGTCGCGACCAAGGCCGATCTGGCACGGCAGACCGAGCGCATCGTCTGGATGGTCGGCAAGGCGCGGCGCAATCTCGCCACCATGGATCTGGTCGTCTTCCCGGAGTATTCGCTGCATGGTTTATCGATGGATACCAACCCGGAGATCATGTGCCGGCTCGACGGGCCTGAAGTTGCGGCGTTCAAGATGGCCTGCATCGACAACAAGATCTGGGGCTGCTTCTCCATCATGGAGTTCAATCCGCACGGCAACCCCTACAACTCCGGGCTGATCATCGACGATCACGGCGAGATCAAGCTCTACTACCGCAAATTCCATCCCTGGATTCCGGTCGAGCCGTGGGAGCCGGGCGACATCGGCATTCCCGTGATCGACGGGCCGAAGGGCGCGAAGATCGCGCTGATCATCTGCCACGACGGCATGTTCCCGGAGATGGCGCGCGAATGCGCCTACAAGGGCGCCGAGATCATGATCCGCACCGCAGGCTACACCGCGCCGATCCGCGACAGCTGGCGCTTCACCAACCAGGCCAACGCGTTCCAGAACCTGATGGTGACGGCCAATGTCTGCATGTGCGGCTCGGACGGCTCGTTCGATTCGATGGGCGAAGGCATGATCGTCAATTTCGACGGCAGCATCATCGCGCACGGGACCACGGGGCGGGCCGACGAGATCATCACCGCCGAGGTGCGGCCCGACCTCGTGCGCGAGGCGCGGATCAACTGGGGCGTCGAGAACAACATCTATCAACTCTGGCACCGCGGCTATGTCGCGGTGAAGGGCGGCGCGATGGATTGCCCCTACACCTTCATGCAGGACATGGTGTCCGGCCGCTTCCGCCTGCCCTGGGAAGACCAGGTCAAGATCACCGACGGCACGTCCTGCGGCTTTCCTGCACCGACCCGGCTGTTCGGCAAGACCGCGAAGGCCGCCGAGTAGCGCCCCCTCGCGGCTACTTGAAGAAGTGCACGAGGCCGATGCTCAGGGCCAGCAGCAGCATCAGCGACAGCGTGACGGCCGCCGTCACGCGGCCGCCGACGGTCGAGAGCACGCGCACATCGACGCCGAGCCCGAGCGCGGCCATCGACACGACGGTGAGAATCGCGGCCGTCTTCGTCACCGGCGCGATTGCGATGTCGGGCACCAGCTGGAACGAACGCAGGGCGGCCAGCACCAAAAAGCCGATGATGAACCAGGGCACCAGCTTGAACGGGCTGATCGCGGCTGCCTTTGCAGGACCCTCCTCGGCCGTGCCGGCCTCGGTGCCTGCCTTGCGCCGCCGCGCCACGAGCAGCGAAAGGGTAACCACGATCGGGCCCAGCATCAGGACGCGCACCAGCTTCACCAGCGTGCCGATCTGGGTCGAGACGATGCCGGCCGGCACGGTCGCCGCCAGCACCTGCGGCACGGCATAGACCGTGAGGCCGGCGAGGATGCCGTATTGCGTCGCCGTCAGCTTCAAGAGCGGGATCAGCAGCGGCAGGCCGAGCACCATCAGCACGCCGAGAATGGCGGTGAACGAGATCGACGAGGCGATGTCATCGCCATCGGCCTCGATCACCGGCGCTACCGCCGCAATCGCGGAGTTGCCGCAGATCGAGTTGCCGCAGGCGATCAGGATCGCGAGCTTGGCCTTGAGCCCGAGCAGGCGGGCGAGGCCATAGCTCACCGCAAGCATGATGACGACGGTCAGCGCGATCGCGCCGATCAGGAGCCAGCCCGAGGCCAGGATCGCGGCGAAGCTGATGGACGCGCCGAGCAGCATCACCGCGACCTCGAGCAGCTGCTTGGCGCTGAAGGCGATGCCCGAGCGCCAGCGCTCCGCGGGCTCCCAGGCGGTGCGGACCGCCATGCCGAGCAGGATCGCAACGACCAGGGCCTCGATATAGGGGTGCTCGAAAACCCGCTCTTCGGCGGCCTGGATGCCGAGCGAGACGATCGTGACCACCCCGCAGAGCAGAATGCCCGGAATGAGCAGGAATACGCGCCTCAGCACGCCCTGCTTCTGCCCCTGGTCTTGTTCTTGTTGCGGCACGAAATCCTCTTTTCAGAGAAGATTTTATGCGCCTATGGGCGCCTCTTGGCTAATATCTTTTCGAACTGCCCCGATAGAGAGAAGTTATGTCCCTCAACCTGCACCTGCTCCGCCTGTTCGCGGCCGTGGCGAGAACTGGAAGCTTCTCCCGCGCCGCCGATCTGCTGCACATCAGCCAGCCGGCGATCTCCAAGGGCGTGCGAGATTTCGAACTGCAGGTCGGCTGCCGGCTGCTCGACCGCACGCCGAAGGGGGTGCGGCCGACCCGGGAGGGCGCGGCGCTGGCCCGCCATGCCGAGACGCTGTTCGCGGCCGAGCGGGCCGCCGAGGACGAATTGCAGGCACTGCGCAATCTCGATAGCGGCTCGCTGCGCATCGGCGCCAGCACCACGATCGCGACCTACATGATCCCGGAATATCTCGGCGTGTTTCACCGCGCGTTTCCCGGCATCGACCTGCATGTGGTGAGCGCCAACACCTCTGACATCGCTGCGCTGATGCTGGGACATGAGATCGAGATCGCGCTGGTCGAGGGGCCGGTCGAGGACGAGAACTTGATCAGCGCCGCCTGGCGCACCGATGTGATGGTCCTGATCGCGGGTCCGGATCATCGCTTCGCAGCCGCCACAGGGCCGATCGACGTCCGCCTGCTGAACGACGAAATCCTGATCGTGCGCGAGCCCGGCTCCGGCACCCGCGAGGTGGTGGCACAGGCGCTGGCCGCCCACCGCGTCGAACCGCAGCGCACGCTCGAGATCGGCAGCACCGAGGCGATCAAGCAGGCGGTGGCGGCCGGGGTCGGCGTCGCCATCGTGTCGGTCGCGACGATCGACGATCAGGTCAAGCTCGGAAAGCTCAAGGTGATCCCGATCAAGGGCGTCCAAATCGAGCGCACGCTGTGGCAATTGAAATCGCCCGGCCGGCTGGACGTGCCGGCGGCGGTGGCGTTCGAGGGGATCATTCGGGAGACGCGGGCCGCGAAGACGGCGCCGCGCATGCCGGCGGCTAAAGCGCGGCGAACAGACCCTGCGCCCACGCAATCGCGTGCTCGAAGCTGAACACGCCGGGCTCGAAATAGACCGCGCGCGCCAGCACGATGCCGACCACCAGCACCCAGAACACGCTGGTGCCCGCGGTCTTCAGCCATTTCGACAAACCCTCGCTCGCGGCCGAGGAATCGACCGCGGGAACCGGCTCACCGAAGGGCTCGAATGCGGATTGGCTCATCGTCGTACCAACAAAGAATACCGCAACAATGTCGCGACGACGGGGGCAGAAGCAAGGGTCACGGAATGCCTTTTGCGCCGGTACCTTGGAAGGACGTTTTCCAGCCCGAAAGCCGGAGAGCATTTCCTTCTCAGCCCGCCAGTCCGGCCTCAATGATCGATCGCGCGCTGCGGCGCCAGGCGCGGCAGCGTGATCCGCACGCTGGTCCCCATGCCCGGGGCGCTGTCCAGAAGGAGCTCGCCGCCCAGCCGGTTCGTGACGATGTTGTGCACGATGTGGAGGCCGAGCCCGATGCGGCCGATGTCGCGGCGCGTGGTGAAGAAGGGATCGAAGGCCTGCCGCAGCACGTCGTGACTCATCCCGCAGCCATCGTCGGCGAACAGGATCTCCACCTGGTCGGTACACAGCGCGCGCAGCCGGATCGTGATGGTGCCGCCCTTGCCGTCCGGAAATGCGTGCACGACCGAGTTGACGAACAGATTGGTCAGCGCCTGGCCGTAGGGGCCGGGATAGCTGTTCATCGCAAGACCGGACGGGCAATCGACCCCGAGCGCCAGATTGTTCTTCGGCAAGGCCGGACGCAAATTCGAAAGCACCTGCTCGGTCACCTCGCCGAGATCGAACTGGCTGCGGTCGAAATAGCTGCGATCGACCGCTACCTGTTTGAAGGATTGCACCAGGTCCGCCGCGCGCTTGAGGTTGCCGACCAAAAGCGCCGACGCGCTTTCGACCACCTCGATGAAATCACTGAGGGTCGAGCGCTTCAGCTTGCCGCGCGCGGCCTCGGCGGCGAAGGCCGCGCATTTCTGCTCCAGCACCGAGGCGACCGTGAGGCTGGTGCCGACCGGACTGTTGATCTCATGCGCGACGCCGGCCACCAGCCTACCCAGCGCCGCAAGTTTTTCCGCTTCGATCAGCGACGCCTGGGTCTCCTGCAAATGATGCAAGGCCTTCTCGGCTGCATCGCGCGCGGCGCGGATCTCGCGTTCGCTGCGCTTGCGGTCGGTGATCTCTTCGGCCGCGACGTTGACCCCGACGATGCTGCCGTTCGGCTCGCGCTGCGGATGCCAATGCGTGATCCAGCATCGTTCGTCATTGTGGCCCGGACGCTGGCCGTACACCTCGACGCCGGTCACTGGTTCTCCGGTCTCCATGATCGAGCGAACGATGCCCTCGACCGCGGTGGCGAGTCCGGGCACGCAATCATGCACCGTGCGTCCGAGATGGCCTTCGACCGAGATGCCACATATCTCGGTGAGCCGCTGGTTGATCTGGAGGTAACGGCAATCCGGAGAGAGGTAAGCAAGACCGATCGGCGCCGTGTCATAGATCAGCTGCAGCGCCGGTTGCTTTGGGAACTGAACGTCCTGGACGACGGACGACCGCATGTCCTTCCCCCCGTTGACGCCAAGTCTAGCGGTTCACGATGTTCCCGCAATAGGCGGAGCCAAGCCGGCATTGGCGTCGGCCCTGTCCAGAATCGGCACGGGTTGAGGTTGGCGGAGCCGGGATCGGTACCTGCCGCCTCGCGGCGGCCTCAGCTATTCACTGTACCGTGCGCTCGGAAATTCTCGACGAGGCGCAGCAGCACGCGCGCGCCGGTGTCGGCGTCGGCGAGCTCGACATGCTCGGCGGGATTGTGGCTGATCCCGCCGCGGCAGCGCACGAAGATCATGCCGATATCGGCGACGTCGACCATCGCCATGCCGTCGTGGCCGGCGCCGCTCGACAGCTCGAACACGGCGTGCCCCTCGGCCGCGACCGCCGCGGCGATCTGCGTCTTGAGCCATGGCGCGCAGGGCACACTGCGGTTCTCGTGGGTGACGTCGATCTGCAAGGCGAGTTCGCGACGCCTTGCGATCGCCTCGATCTGCCGCACGATATCGGCGACAGCACGCTTGCGATGCGTGTCGCTCTGGGAGCGGATGTCCATCGTGAACGACACCTTGCCCGGGATCACGTTGGTGGCGCCGGGCATCGCGTTGATGTAGCCGACGGTGCCGACCAGGCCGGCCTCGTCGCTCCTGCAGAACTCCTCGATCGCAACGATGCATTCGGCCGCGCCCGTCAGTGCGTCGCGCCGCAGCTTCATCGGCACGGTGCCGGCATGGCCGGCGACGCCGGTGAGATTGGCAGCGAGCCGCGTCGCGCCTGAAATCGCTGACACGACGCCGACCGGCAGCGCGTTCTGTTCCAGCACCGGCCCCTGCTCTATATGCAGCTCCACATAGCCGAGCAGCTCGCGGCGGGCGCGCGCCGCCTTGCCGATATGATCGGGGTCGAGCCCGAATTGAATCAGCGCATCGCGCATCGAGGTGCCGGCGCGATCGCGCGTGTTGAGCACGCTCTCGTCGAAGGTGCCGGCGACCGCGCGGCTGCCGAGCAGGGTCGAGGCGAAGCGCACGCCCTCCTCGTCGGCAAAACCCACGATCTCGATCGCGAACGGCAGCCGCCTGCCGCGCCGGTTGAGATCGGCGACGCAGGCGATCGCGGTGATGACACCGAGCGGGCCGTCCCACCGGCCGGCGTCGCGCACGGTGTCGTAGTGCGAACCGAGCATCAGGGCCGGCAGGCCTGGCCGCTCACCCTCGTAGCGGCCGCAGACATTGCCGATGGCGTCGAGATGCGCGCTCATGCCGGCCTCGCGCATCCACGACAGGATGAGATCGGCCGCCTTGCGATGCTCGTCGGTGAGGAAGACGCGCGCCAGATACTCCGGCGTCTCGGAGATCGCCGCGAGTTGATCGATCCGCGCCACGATCTCCTCGCCAAGGGACGACGGATTCGAGGACGGTTTGGTCTCGCTCATGCTGTTTCCCATCAGTCCGCCCCGGCGCTGCAGCCCGCCTCACTCGTAGCAGGCCCGATCCGATTCACCAGCCGGCAAATCGCGGTTTGAGCATCCCGTCCCATGAGGACTTGCATCGGCCGTCCGGCGGTTAGCGACTGCTTAACGGTATTGCATACAACACCGATAGATAGCTCGAAAAATAGGCAAATCGACGCCGATCGCGGTCCGAACCGCCACGTGCCGTTCAACGTTCTCTTTCATATTCAAACGCTTATGGAATTGTGATCGCCAAACAGGCTCTGGCACGAAGCTTGCGACACTCCGTCAAGCGCCGTCGCTATGGCGGCTGCGGCAAGGACAGGCGGGCCGGCCCGCCGGAGGGAGCAGGCGATGGATTTTGGCAGGATTTCAAGAAGGCATTTATTGCAGGGAAGCGCAGCATTGGCGCTCGGCAGCACGCTCGGCGTTCGCGGCGCAGCGGCAGCGGAAACCACGGTCGGATTCATCTATGTCGGGTCGCGCGACGACTACGGCTACAACCAGGCCCACGCGCAGGGCGCCGCGGCGCTGAAGAAGCTTCCCGGCATCAAGGTGGTCGAGGAAGAGAAGGTGCCGGAGACCGATGCGGTCGAGAAGACCATCGAGTCCATGATCAACCTCGACGGTGCCACACTCTTGTTCCCGACCTCGTTCGGCTACTACAACCCGCACGTTCTCAAGATGGCGGCCAAATTTCCGAAGCTGCGCTTCGAGCATTGCGGCGGGCTGTGGACCGACAAGGACCCGAAGAACGCCGGCAGCTATTTCGGCTACATCGACGAGGCGCAATACATCTCCGGCATCGTCGCCGGCTATTCGACCAAGAGCGGCAAGCTCGGCTTCGTCGCGGCCAAGCCGATCCCGCAGGTGCTGCGCAACATCAACGCGTTCACGCTCGGCGCCCGGCTCGCCAATCCCAAGGCGACCACGCAGGTGATCTTCACCGGCGACTGGTCGATGCCGGTCAAGGAAGCCGAGGCCACCAACAGCCTGATCGACCAAGGCGTCGACGTGCTGACCTGCCATGTCGACGGACCGAAGACGATGGTCGAGAACGCAGCGCGCCGCGGCGCGATGGTGTGCGGCTATCACGTCAACCAGTCGCCGCTGGCGCCGAAGGCCTATCTCACCGGCGCCGAATGGAATTGGGAAGCGCTCTATCCGAAATTCGTCAAGATGATCGTGGCTGGAGAGGCGATCCCGAACTTCTATCGCGGCGGCCTCAAGGAAGAGATCGTCAAGGTCTCGCCCTATGGCGAGATGGTCTCGGCGGAGGCGCGCAAAGCTGCCGACGACGTCAAGGCCAAGTTCATGTCCGGCGACTACACCATCTTCAAGGGTCCGATCGCCGACAACAAGGGCAAGACGGTGATTGCTTCCGGCACCGACCGCGGCCAGCAGGATCCCGAACTCGAGAAGATGGACTATCTGGTCGAGGGCGTGATCGGAGCCACCGCGTGACGACCGAGGCGGCGGAATCGGTGGAGGCGGCCGGCGTTGCTCCGGCCGCCGATCCCGGTTTCCTCCAGCGCTACGGCGCGAGCATCGAATACATCCTGATCCCGGGCGCGGCGCTGGTCGGCGCGCTCGGGGTGTTCGGCGGCTTCATCGCGCTCTACGGCAAGAACCCGCTCGACCTCTATTTCTACATGTATTACGGCGCGTTCGGGACGTGGTTCTCCTGGCAGAACACGCTGACCCGCGCCGCGCCGTTGATCCTGACCGCGCTTTGCACGGCGCTGCCGGCGCAGCTCGGCATGGTGATCATCGGCGGCGAAGGCGCGCTGCTGATCGGCGCGCTGGCGGCGACATCGGCAGCGCTGGCGCTGCAGGGTGCGGCGCCGATCGTGGTGCAGATCGCGATGGTCATCGCGGGCATGATCGGCGGCGGTCTCTGGATCACGCTGTCCGGAGGCTTGCGGCAATATCGCGGGGTCAACGAGACGATCTCGAGCCTGCTGCTGGTCTATATCGCGCTCGCGGTTCTGAACCATCTGGTCGAGGGACCGATGCGCGATCCGGCGAGCCTCAACAAGCCGTCGACCCGCGAGATCGGCGCCGCCAACATGATCGGCACCATTCCCGGCACCGACGTGCACTGGGGGCTGGTGTTCGGCCTTGTTGCGGCCGTCGCCGCCTACATCCTGATCTATCACACCACCTTCGGCTTCGCCGCGCGGGTTGCCGGCGGCAACATCCGCGCCGCCAAGATCGTCGGGCTCTCGGTCGGCAAGCTGATCCTGACCGTCTGCTTCCTTGCCGGCAGCAGCGCGGGCCTCGCCGGCATGATCGAGGTCGCGGCCGTGCAGGGCCGCACCAATGCCAACCTCGCGGCCGGCTACGGCTTCACCGGCATCCTTGTCGCGTTCCTGGCGCGGCAGAATCCGCTCGCGATCATTCCGGTGGCGATCCTGCTCGGCGGCATCTCGGCCTCCGGCGGCCTGTTGCAGCGGCGGCTCGGCCTGCCCGACGCCTCGGTGCTGGTGTTGCAAGGCATCATCTTCGTGTTCGTCCTGGCGAGCGACGCGCTCTACGGGCGGATCGGCTTCCTGAAGGGAAAGTCCTGACATGGCGGACGCATCGCTCGGGCTCTGGACCGTTCCGCTCGCCGTGTTCGGCGGCGCCATCCGCGTCTCGACGCCGTTCCTGTTCGTCAGCCTCGGCGAGTGCATCACCGAGCGAAGCGGCCGCATCAATCTCGGCCTCGAGGGCACGCTGGTGATGGGCGCGATGAGCGCCTACGGCATCTCCTATCTCTCCGGTTCGCCTTGGCTCGGCGTGCTCGCGGCCGGGATCACTGGCGCGCTGTTCGGCGCGCTGCATGCCGGCATCTGCTCGCTGCCGCGCGTCAACGACATCGCGGTCGGCATCGCGCTGATGCTGCTCGGAACTGGCTTGGCGTTCTTCCTCGGCAAGCCGCTGATCGAGCCGACCGCGGCACGGCTGCCGGCGATCGATTTCGGCTGGTGGAGCGACGTGCCGCAGGTGCGCGCGGCGCTGCGCATCAACGTGCTGTTCCTGATCGGCGTCGCGATCGCACCGCTGCTGTACTGGGCGTTCAAAACCACGCGCTGGGGCCTGTTGATCCGCACCGCCGGCGAGAGCGCCGACGCGGCGCGCGCGATGGGCCATTCCGTGTTATTGATCCGCTTGCGCGCCACCATGGTCGGCGGTTTCCTCGCCGGCATCGGCGGCTCGTTCCTGTCGTTGTTCTATCCCGGCAGCTGGAACGAAGGCCTCTCCTCCGGACAGGGCATCACGGCGGTGGCGCTGGTGATCTTCGCGCGTTGGGATCCGATGCTGTGCCTGTGGGCCTCGCTTGCGTTCGGCGGCGCCGCAGCCCTCGGGCCCGCGCTGCAATCGGTCGGCATCACCTCCGGCTATCATCTGTTCAACGCCGCGCCCTACATCCTCACCTTGGCGATCATGATCATCACCTGCTCGCCGAAGCGCACGCTGACCGGCGCGCCCGCCGAATTGTCGATCACCCGATAGAGCCAGCGAGATCATTCCATGTCCGAGCGCTTCATCAAGTCCGAGCCCTACGCCTGGCCCTATAATGGCGATTTGCGGCCAGAGAATACCGCGCTGATCATCATCGACATGCAGACCGATTTCTGCGGCGTCGGCGGCTATGTCGACAAGATGGGCTACGACCTCTCGCTGACCCGTGCGCCGATCGAGCCCATCAGGAAGCTGCTCGCGGTGATGCGCGCGCAGGGCTTTCACATCATCCACACCCGCGAAGGCCACCGGCCTGATCTCGCCGACCTGCCCGCCAACAAGCGCTGGCGCTCGCGCCAGATCGGCGCCGGGATCGGCGATCCCGGGCCGTGCGGCCGCATCCTGGTGCGCGGCGAGCCGGGCTGGGAGATCATTCCCGATCTCGCGCCGCTGCCGGGCGAACCCATCATCGACAAGCCGGGGAAAGGCTCGTTCTGCGCCACCGATCTCGAGCTGATGCTGCGGCTGCGCGGCATCGAGAACATCGTGCTGACCGGCATCACCACCGACGTCTGCGTCCACACCACGATGCGCGAGGCCAACGACCGCGGCTTCGAATGCGTGCTGGTCGAGGATTGCTGCGGCGCGACCGACAGGAGCAACCACGATCATGCGCTGAAGATGATCAAGATGCAGGGCGGTGTGTTCGGCGCGGTGACGAAGTCCGCCGATCTGATCGGGGCGCTGTCGTGATCATCGGCGAACCGCCGCTACCCACAGGCGCGTTCGGCGTCGACGCCATCGCCATGACGATGCGGTTCGGCGATTTCCTTGCGCTCGACAATGTCGAGCTCAAGGTGCGCCCGGGCTCGTTCCACGCGCTGCTCGGCGAGAACGGCGCCGGCAAGAGCACGCTCGTCAAGTGCATCATGGGCTATTACCACGCGACCGAGGGCGATATCATCGTCGGCGATCGCCAGCAGGCCATCGCCAATCCCAAGGACGCGCACGCGCTCGGGCTCGGCATGGTCTACCAGCATTTCACCCTGGTGCCGGCGATGACGGTCGCCGAGAACCTGGTGCTGGCGCGCGATGATGTGCCTTCTGTGGTCGACTGGCGCAAGGAGAAGAAGGAGCTCGAGGCCTTCCTTTCGCGGATGCCGTTCAAGGTGCCGCTCGACGCAAAGGTCTCCGACATCTCCGCCGGCGAGCGGCAGAAATGCGAAATCCTCAAGCAGCTCTATCTGAAGCGCCGCTTCCTGATCCTGGATGAGCCGACCTCGGTGCTGACGCCGGGCGAGGCCGACGAGGTGCTCGGCATGCTGCGCGCCATGGTGGTCGCGGGCGAACTGACCATCCTGATGATCACACACAAGTTCCGCGAGGTGATGGCGTTTGCCGATGACGTCACGATCCTGCGCCGCGGCAAGCTCGCCGGCACCGGCCGCGTTGCCGACCTCACGCCCGACGAGATGGCCCGCACCATGATCGGCGCCGAGCAGCTGACCGTGCAGCCGCCGCGCACCGGCGAGACCGGCGCGCCGCGGCTCGAGCTCGACAAGCTCACCGCGCTCGACGATGCCGGCGCGATCGCCGTGCACGGCGTGTCGCTGACGGTGAAGAGCGGCGAGATCGTCGGCATCGCCGGCGTCTCCGGCAACGGCCAGCGCCAGCTGGTCGAAGTGCTGGCCGGCCAGCGCGAAGCCGAGAGCGGTGTGATCCGCGTCCAGGGCGAAGCCTATGCGGCGAGCCGCGAGGAGATGCGCCGCCACAAGATGTCGCTGCTGCCCGAGGAGCCGCTGAAGAACGCCTGCGTCGGCGGCATGAGCGTCGCCGACAACATCGCTTTCCGCGAATTCGACCGCGCCCCGTTCGCACGCGGCGGCTGGTGGCTGGATCGGTCGGCGTTCCGCGAAGACGCCGAGCGCAAGATCAACCGCTACAAGATCAAGACCCGCACGCCGGAAACGCCGATCGCGGCGCTGTCGGGCGGCAATGTGCAGCGCGCGGTGCTGGCGCGCGAGCTCTCGGGCGACGTCGAGGTCCTGATCGCGGCCAATCCGTGCTTCGGGCTCGACTTTGCGGCGGTGGCGCAGATCCACGCCGAGATCATGGCGGCGCGCAATCGGGGCGCTGCGGTGCTCTTGGTCAGCGAAGACCTCGACGAGCTGCTGGAATTGTCGGACCGGCTGGTCGTGATGTTCCACGGCGCGTTCGTGCACGAGGCCCGCGCCAGCGAGGCCGACCTCACGGAGATCGGCCGGCATATGGCCGGGCACTGAAGCAGGTCATGAGCTAATTGCGTGACGGCGCCGCCCCGCGCTGGCGTGCCGGCGCACCGCGCAGGAACGCCCGGCCGAAATCATCGACGGCAGGCGCGAGGATCGCCCGATCCCGCGGCAGCGCGTCGGGCATTTCGTCGCGGATGAACGCCAACAGCTTCTCGCGGATTTCGCAGCGCAAGTCCCAGGACTGCGGCGCATTGCGTGCGCTGACCAGCGCGCGCAGCTCGATGGTGCGCGGATGGGTGTCGATCACCTGCAGATTGACGACGGCGCCGTCCCAGAGCCGCGACTCCTTGGCCACCTGCTCCAGCCGCTTGCGGATCGCCGGCACGTCGGCGCTGTAGTCGACATGCAGCGCGATTGCGCCGATCAGCGATTGCGCGTCCCGCGTCCAGTTCTGGAACGGACGCTCGATGAAATAGGACAGCGGCACCACCATGCGCCGCCAGTCCCACAGCCGGATCACGACATAGGTGGAGGCGATGTCCTCGACCCAGCCCCATTCGTTCTCGATGATGACGGCGTCCTCGATCCGGATCGGCTGTGTGACAGCGATCTGCACGCCGGCGATCAGATTGCTGAGCAGCGGCCTTGCCGCAAGACCGACGATCAAGCCGGCGGCGCCGGCCGAAGCGAACAGGCTGACGCCGTATTGCCGGACCGAGTCGAATGTCATCAGCGCGGTGGAAACCGCAATGATGACGATCAGCGTGTCGGTGACCCGCTTGAAGACGCGGACCTGGGTGACGTGCTTGCGCGCCAGGAAATTCTCGGCGACGTCGAGGCGAAATCTGTTGAGATACCTGGCCGACGCCATATCGACGGCCCGGATCGAGATCCAACCAACCAGCGCGATCACGGCGACGCCGAAGACATGGCTGAGCGTCTGCCGCAGCAGATCGTCGAGCGGCGCCAGCGGTAGCACCAGCGCGACGGCGGCAAGACACAGCGCCAGCCGTGACGGCCCCGATGTCCGGTCGAGCAGCAACGGCGCGACCGAGTTCTTCGATCCAACCATCCGATGGACGAGACGCTGCGCGATCGAGTGAACGATGAGCGCAACGACGATCGCGCCCGTAATCAGGCCGAGACCTACGACCCAATCGGGAACCCATCGAAACGTGTGTTCCACTTCGGCAAGGATATTCCGCATCAACCCGCCTGCTCCCGCATTGCAGGCCGCTAACGCGCGGAATCCCGGATCGCTTCTGACGTCTGTGCAACGCAGCAATTCGTTCGGTGCAACTCGGACACTCGGGATGGCGCGTTGGATCGGCTGACGCGGAACCGCGCTAGGCGATCTCGAACGCGTCCGCTGCGAGATGCTTCAGATTGGCGTGCCAGTGCTCGGCGATCTGAAGCCGGGTCGGCACCCAGACGTGGTCGTGCTTCTGGATGTAATCGAGGAAGCGCATCAGCGCGGCAGCGCGGCCGGGACGGCCAACGACGCGGCAGTGCAGGCCGACCGACATCATCTTGGGTGACGTTGCGCCCTCGGCATAGAGCACGTCAAAACTGTCCTTCAGATAGGTGTAGAACTCGTCGCCGCCGCCAAAGCCCTGCGGGTTGATGAAGCGCATGTCGTTGGCGTCGAGCGTATAGGGGATCACGAGATGCGGCTCGGTGCCGGCGGCCTTGATCCAGTACGGCAGATCGTCGGCATAGGAATCGCAGAGATAGCGCAGGCCGCCCGCCTCCATCAGAAGCCGCAGCGTGTTGATCGAGGAGCGACCGGTGTACCAGCCGAGCGGCCGCGCGCCGGTCGCCTCGGTGTGCACGGCGATGGCGCGGCCGATCTCCGCCCGTTCCTCGTCCTCAGACATGTCCTTGTGCTCGACCCAGCGCAGGCTGTGGCTGGCGATATCCCAGCCGGCTTCCTGCATCGCCGCGACGACATCCGGATTGCGCTTCAGCGCCATCGCGACCCCGAACACCGTGGCCGGCAGCTTGCGCTCGGTGAACATCCGCCACAGCCGCCAGAAGCCGGCGCGCGAGCCGTATTCGAACATGGTCTCGATATTGGCGTGTCGCTGGCCGACCCAAGGCTGCGCGCCCAGCACGTCGGACAGGAACGCTTCCGAGGCACGATCGCCGTGCAGGATGTTGTTCTCGCCGCCCTCCTCGAAATTGACCACGAACTGCACGGCAACGCGCGCCGCGTCGGGCCATTTCGGATCCGGCGGATTGCGGCCGTAGCCGCGGAGATCGCGCGGATAGCGGGCCTCGGTCACATCAGATTTCCTCGAAGCGGATGTTCTGCGCGCCCTTCCACAACACGGTCTTGCCGAACGCGGTGAGGTTCTCCAGCCCCGAGGTCAGCGTGATGAAATGATTGCCGGCGAGCTGGCCCATCTTGCTGGCGAAATGCACGCCGCCATAGGCGAGCAGGATCTCGGTCTCGCTGATGCCGCCGGGATAGAGGATGATCTGGCCCGGCGCCGGATAGCTGGTGTGGTTCTCATAGGAGACGCCGAAGTCGAGATCGCCGAGCGGCATCCAGACGCCCTCGCCGCTCCAGCGCACATGGATCGCCTGGCTCTCGAACGGCATCGCCTTGCGGAACGCGGCCACCGTCTTCGGGGCAAGCTGCTCCTCGAAACGGGCGTCAAAGGTGAAATCGCCGGCGCGGACAATCAGTTTGCTCATCGGACTCTCGTGGGTGGGCTGGACAGAATGATGCCCCAACCTTTGACGCCGGCCCGCGCCGGACGCAAGGCCGATTCCGGCTCCGGATGCCGGTTTTTTGCCCGCAAGAGCGCCTGCGGCAACGCAGATTTGAGCAGGGTTGCGTTGCTCCCCGGCTCCCCGTTTGCGAACCTCTCCGCATTCGCAAGGGAGGACGGCCGATGACGACAAACAGCCTTCACGGACATGTGGCGCTGGTGACCGGCGGCTCGCGCGGCATTGGTGCGGCCATCGTCAAGATGCTGGCGGAGGCTGGTGCTGCCGTCGCCATCAATTACCGCGAGCGGTCGGCTGAAGCGGAGACGCTGGCAAAGGGCATCATCGCTGCCGGCGGCCGGGCCGTGGCGATCGCCGCCGACGTCTCGGATGCGGCGGCCGTCACGGGCCTCGTCGCGCGCGCCAAATCCGAGCTCGGCCCGGTCGACATCCTCGTCAACAATGCCGGCATCGCCATCGTCAGGGGTGTCGACGATCTCACTGAAGAGGATTTCGACCGCACCATCGCGGTGAACCTCAAATCGGCATTTCTCTGCACGCAGGCCGTGCTGCCGATGATGCGCACCCGGAAATGGGGCCGCATCGTCAACATCTCCTCGGGCGCGGCGCGCGGCGGCGGCGCGATCGGGCCGCACTACAACGCGTCGAAGGCGGCGATGGAGGGCATGACCCGCGGCTATGCCGCGCGCCTCGTCAAGGAGGGCATCACCGTCAACGCCGTCGCGCCGTCGCTGATCGAGACCGACATGATGAAAGGACAGAGCGGCCTCGTCAGCCGGATCCCGATCGGCCGCTTCGGCACCGCCGAGGAAGTCGCACAGGCCGTGATGCTGCTGGTCAACAATCCCTACATGACCGGTCAGACCATCGCGATGAGCGGCGGCATGGCGTTCAACTAGGTTCCCGAGCAGCCTCGACGGCATCGAACGTTGGACCTGCGGCGCATCACCGGCGTTGTCATCAAACCATGGCAGGAACTGTGCTTGGCTGTAACAGTTGTCCGCTAGGCGAAACCGGATTTGGAGCCTGTCGTGATCGATCCGAAAACGCTTCTCGAACGCGCCGCACAGCTGGCCGATCAGGCCAAGGACGAGGCAAATGCCGGGATCCGGGAGCGGCTGCTGCGCATGGCCGAACACTATCGCGACCTGGCCGCGCACGAGGCTTGGGCGCATGAAAATCCGCCATCGGTCGGCGCCATCACGAGCGTGCTCAGCACCCGCGCAGCGCATTGAGCCGATCGGGAAAACGACCCCTCAGCTGACGCGAATGCGATAGCCCAGCGACCGACGTGCGCCCGGCGCAATGTGCATCAGGCCGGGCTTGTCGGCGAACTCACCGTCGAATTCCGCGGGGCTGGCAAAGCCGTGCCACGGCTCGATGCAGAGGAACGGCGCGCCGCCAGGCTTCGACCAGATGCCGAGCTCGCGGAAGCCGCGCCAGGACATTTCGATCGCCGGGCCTTGGGTGGCTGCTGCTGGGCCTAGTGTCGCCGTGAAGAGGATCGATGTACTTGCGACCTGATCGAAGACCATCGCGTCGTCATCGAACTGTTCCTCCGACAGCGCAAGCGTTCTGCCCTTGACCGGATTGGGTTCAGGCTGCTGGCGCATCAATCCACCCGTCAACCGCCGGATCGGCGCGCGTTCAGCCTTGCCGAAGGTCAGCGTGTAAGCCTCCTTCGGCAGCCCCTGCACCAGCGGCCAGTTGAAAGCGGGATGACCGCCGAGCGAGGCGGGCAGGATGTCGTCGCCGGTTCGAAGGCGACGTCGAGATCGGCGTCACCGACGGTGTAGGTGACCTCCAGCCTGAACGCGAAAGGATAGCGTGCGCGCGTTTCCGCATCGTCGGTGAGTGCGAGCTTGCACGATCGCGGTCCCTGCTCGACCCAGACAAAGCGGCGATCGCGCGCAAAGCCGTGCTGCGTCATCGGATAGGTCTTGCCGTTGTGGCGCAGCGTGTCGTCCTTCAGCCGGCCGACGATCGGGAACAGGATCGGCGCGTGGCGCGGCCATTGCGCGCCGGCCTGCCACAGCAATTCGGTGCCTTGGGCATTCCTGAGCGACGACAGTTCGGCGCCCTGGGCTTGAATGATTGCGGCGATTCCATCGCCGCGCAGCGTGTAACTGTCGCCCATGCCTCGCCTCGCGGGTTGCGTCATGCCCCGACAGGAGATGTTCGATGCTGGCGATGCCGTCAACCCCAAAGCGATCGGGCCGCCCCGGCGGGGCGGCCCTGCTTGCCTACCCGGCGATCCTGGAAAAATCAGGCTGGCGGCGCTCGGCAAAGGCGGCGAAGGCCTCGCGGGCTTCCGCACTCATCAGCCGCTGCTGGAAGATTTCGCTCTCGCGCGCCATTTGCGCGCTGATCCCTGCGGGATCCCGCATCAAGGCCTTGGTGTGCTGGAGCGAGCCGAACGGCCGCTTCGCCAGCGCGTCCGCCGCCGCACGTGCCTTGGCGCGGAGATCCGCAAGCGGCACCACGGCATTGGCAAGGCCGATGGAGACCGCGGTCTCCGCCTCGACCGGCTCGCCGAGCGCGAACATCGCATAGGCCCGCGCATGGCCGATGCGCTGCGGCAGCAGATAGGTCGAGGCCGCTTCCGGCACCAGCGCGAGATTGACGAACGGCGTGATCAGCCGCGCGGTCGGCGCGAGGTAGACGAGGTCGCAATGCAGCAGCATGGTGGTGCCGATCCCGACCGCATTGCCCTGCACCGCGGCAACCAGCGGCCGCGTCGCCTTGGCAAGCCCGGCGAGGAAGCGCGACACGTGACGCTCGCCCTGCACGCCGCGCGACACCGCCGCGAAATCGGCAAGGTCATTGCCTGCGGTAAAGCTGTCGCCGTCGCCCTGCAGCAGCACGGCGCGGATCGCAGTATCGCTTTCCGCGCGCTCGAGCGCGTCGGCCATCGCGCCATACATCGCGTTGGTGATCGCGTTTTTCTTGTCCGGACGCTCCATCGTCACGGTGAGAACGCCACCGTCCAGCGCTACGACCACTTCACTCATCTCTCGCTCCTATTGCTTGCTTCCTGTTTGATGCGTCTGCTTGACGCGAACTGGTACCCGTTTCGCCTGAAGGCGCGCTAGCCGTCTTTGTCCTTCGGAAACTTGTCTTGCAGGCTGGTCAGCCAGCGCGACACCACGTCGATCTCGGCTTCCGAAAATCCGTCCATCAGGCGATTGTTGATCACCCGGGTCCTGGTTGCGGCGCGCTTGCCGAGTTCCTGCCCCGCCGCGGTCAGATGCAGCCGCTGACTGCGCCCGTCCTCACCGTCGCGGCGGCGCTTGACGAGGCCGGCACGCTCCATCCGGTCGGCGAGTCCTGTCATCGCCGACGGCACGATGTCGAGCGCCTGCGAGACGTCGCCGATCAGCGCGCCGTCGTTGCGCCCGAGGAAGAACAGCACGCCCGCCTGCGCCGACGTCAGGTCGTGCGCGGCCGTCTCCTGATCGATGGCGCGCTGCAGCCGCCGATAGGCCACGGTCAGGAGAAAGATCAGCCGGTGTTCCGCTTTCATGGCGTTGTTATATATTTCGCATGCGAAATATCAAGATATTTCGCGCACGAAATATTTATGATCGCCGAAATCCACTGTCGCGTCGCGTTCTGCGGCAGCGCCAAAACTCCGGCGCCTCCGACAGTGCGAGCTCCGCACATTGACTGGAATGAGCCCCCGCGACAGGATTGATTGCGACATTTTAATTGCGCCGCTGGATCGCTGCATTGCGTCCCAGCAGAAAACCCTTGATCGACAACGATCAAACGGGAAATCTTCCGCCCGGAGCCATGTGTCGCGTTGCGACGGCGGCGGCGCCACGGGAGTGTCATGACGTCAGCGGCAAGTCCGGACAGGGGGCGCGTTGTCCGCCCAAAGCGGCCGCGCCACCTCAGCGAAGCCATGCGTTGCGAAACCGCGTTTCGCCTGATCCTGTCCGAATGTCTCGAGGAAGTCGCGACCAACCACGAGGCCGTGAGCAATGGCGACCCGGCTGCGCTCCACCAGACCCGTATTGCACTGACGCGGCTGAAGGCCGCGGTCGCCTTCTACGGCCCGATGGTGGCGGACACCGAATGGAAGCGGCTGAAGTCCGAGCTGAAGTGGCTGAGCGCGCATCTGGGTGCGACGCGCGATCTCGACGTCGCGATCGAGAACAGCAAGGGCTTGCCGGAAGAGCTGATGCTCAGGACGGCACGCGCCGATGCGTTCGAAGCCCTCAAGGAAGCCTTGCAGAGCGACCGTTACTGGCAATGGTTCGACGGCATGTGGGACTGGGTCGGCAGCGGCCCCTGGACCACGCGGCAGGACCGCCGTGCCGCGCAACGGCGGGCCGTGCCGGTGTCGGTGTTTCATGCCCGCCGGCTGGCACGGTGGCATGGCAAGCTGTGCCAGAAGAGCCGCGGGCTGCAGGGCATGGGCAAGAACAAGCGGCACCGTGTCCGGCTTGCCAGCAAGCGGCTGCGCTACGCCATCGAGTTCTCGGAAGGCGGATTGCCTCCCGACGAATACGCGTCATGGCGGACCGTCCTGAAGCATCTGCGCAAGGGACAGCAGCTGCTGGGCGAATTGAACGATGACGAGGTGCGTCGCGAGTTGTTCGAGAGCGCCGATGCGCTGGCGCAACGCGCCCGGCAGCGCAAGGCCAAGCACCAGCGCATGCACGCGCGGAAGCGCAAGGGCCGGCTGCTGCGCCGCGCCGCGGCGATCTACCGAAAAATCTCCGATTGAGCGCGCAGCCGTGCATCTTCCGTCGGCGCGCCGCTGCGGCCCAAGCTCCGGCTGCCCAGAATTGATGTATGAAACATCATTTATTACTCTTGTAGCATTACTACTTATTGTGCATAACTGATATTCAAATAAACTCGACTCTCGGCCTCAATCGATGATCACCGCGGCCCAGCTACGAGCTGCCAGAGCCTTGCTCGGCATCGACCAACGGCAGCTCGCCGAGCTGTCCGGACTTTCGGTGCCAACCATCCAGCGCATGGAGGCGAGCGAGGGCACCATCCGAGGCAATGTCGATTCGCTTGTGAAACTGATCGACGCGCTCGGCACGGCCGGGGTCGAAGTCATCAACGAGGGTGCCGCCAGCAACGGCGGCGGCCGCGGCGTGCGATTGAAGGCCGGATCCGGCTCGCCCAAGGTGCAGACATGATCCCGGCGGTCACTCAGCAGGTCTGGTGTGTTGCTGCACTGCTGGGAACGACCGCTCTCGCGATCGCAGCAGGCGGATCGCGTCGATCGACGGCCATTGTCTACGGCACGACCTTTGCGATCTCGTTGGTCGCATTGGCTGGCGCCCTGTTCGCGCTCATCGCCCACCCCGGCACGACCGCACTGACATTACCTGTCGGCTTGCCGTGGCTGGGATCGCATTTCCGCCTCGACGCGCTCGCCGCATTCTTTCTCGCAGTGGTCAATCTCGGCGGTGCGGCCGCAAGTCTTTATGGCCTCGGCTATGGCAATCACGAGTCAGCGCCAAAGCGCATCCTGCCCTTCTTTCCGGCGTTCCTGGCCGGAATGAACCTCGTTGTGCTGGCCGACGATGCGTTCACCTATCTGCTATGCTGGGAATTCATGTCGCTCGCATCCTGGGCGCTCGTCATGGCGCATCACCGTGAGGCAGACAACACGCGCGCAGGCTATGTCTATCTCGTGATGGCAAGCTTCGGGACGCTGGCTCTGTTGCTCGCTTTCGGCCTGCTGGCGGGAGCGGGCGGGAGCTATAGTTTTGTGGCTATCCGCACCGCCCAGCACACCCCGTCCGAAGCCGCACTGGTGCTCGCGCTGATGCTGCTCGGCGCCGGATCGAAGGCCGGCCTGGTTCCATTGCATGTGTGGCTGCCGCTGGCCCATCCCGCAGCACCGAGCCATGTCTCGGCGCTGATGAGCGGGGTGATGACGAAGGTCGCCATCTACGGATTCATCCGCGTCGTGTTCGATCTGCTCGGGCCGCCTAGCTGGTCAGCCGGTGCCGTCGTGCTCATCCTCGGCGGCGCGACCGCCGTGATGGGCATCCTCTACGCATTGATGGAGAAGGATCTCAAGCGCCTGCTCGCCTACAGCACGATCGAGAACATCGGCGTCATCTTCGCAAGCCTCGGCCTTGCGCTGGCATTTCAGGCGAGCGGCCTCGGCCTGGCCGCGGCCCTCGCCTTCACGGCCGCGCTGTTCCACGTGCTCAACCATTCGTTCTTCAAGAGCCTGCTGTTCTTCGGGGCCGGCGCCGTGCTGACGTCGACCGGCGAACGCGACATGGAGAAGCTCGGCGGCCTGATCCACCGCATGCCGCTCACGAGCTTCGCCTTTCTCGTCGGCTGCGTCGCTATCTCGGCGCTTCCGCCGTTCAACGGGTTCGTTTCCGAATGGCTGATGTTTCAGGCCGTCCTCCAGAGCCCCGATCTGCCGCAATGGGTGCTGAAGATCATGGTGCCCGCGGTCGGCGCCTTGCTGGCGCTGGCGGCGGCGCTCGCCGCCGCATGCTTCGTCAAGGCCTTCGGAATCACATTTCTCGGCCGCGCGCGCAGCCCGGCCGCGGAAGCCGCCGGCGAGGTCGATCGCTATTCGCTTGCCGCGATGTTCTGCCTCGCCGCGCTCTGCTTCCTCGCCGGCATTCTGCCGGGCCTGGTGATCGACGCGCTCTCGCCGGTCGCGCAGGCCATGACCGGCCACCGGATGCCGCTCCAGGCGGACGATCCCTGGCTTTCGATCGCGCCGATCGCGGAGAGCCGCAGTTCCTACAACGGATTGCTGGTGTTTGTATTCATCACGGCGGCGGCGTCGCTTGCGGTGTATTTCATCCATCGCTTTGCCTCGCGCGCGATCCGGCGCGGACCTGCCTGGGGCTGTGGCTTCACCGATCCGACGCCGGCGGCGCAGTATTCCGGAACGAGCTTCGTCCAGCCGATCCGCCGCGTGTTCGGCACCCTGGTTTTCCAGGCCCGCGAGCATGTCGACATGCCCGCGCCGGGCGAATTGCGGCCGGCCCGCTTCAAGGTCGAGATGCACGATCTGGTCTGGGAGCGGCTGTACACGCCCGTCACCGAAGTCGTCTGGTTCTTCGCCGATCGGCTGAACCAGCTCCAGTTCCTGACCATCCGCCGCTACCTCAGTCTGGTGTTTGCAACCCTGATCACATTGCTGCTGGTGCTCGCGATATGGTCGTGATCTCGGACATCTTTGTTCAGCTGGGCCAGATGGCGCTCGTGCTGCTGCTCGCGCCGCTCCTGACCGGCGTCGTGCGCAAGGTCAAGGCCCGCCTGTTGCGCCGGAGGGGACCGTCGGTCTTCCAACCCTATCGCGATCTGCTGCGGCTGCTGCGCAAGGAGGTGGTGCTCGCCGAAAACGCATCCTGGCTGTTCCGCGTCACGCCTTATGTGACGTTCGCGGCCATCTGGGTCGCCGCGGCGCTGGTCCCGACATTCGCAACAGGCCTGGAGTTCAGCTGGAGCGCCGACCTGATCGCGATCGTCGCCCTGCTCGGCAGCGCGCGCTTCTTCCTCGCGCTTGCCGGCATGGATGTCGGCACCAGCTTCGGCGGCATCGGCTCCAGCCGCGAGGTGATGATCGCCGCGCTGGCCGAGCCGGCCATGCTGCTGATGGTGTTCTGCGTCGCGCTGATTGCCGGCTCGACCCAGCTGTCGACGGTCGCGACCTTCATGGCGTCGTCGGAAGTCGGACTGCGCGTCTCGCTCGGCATGGCGATGATCGCCCTCATCATGGTGGCGCTCGCCGAGAATGCCCGCATTCCGGTCGACAACCCGGCGACGCATCTGGAGCTGACCATGGTGCACGAGGCGATGATCCTCGAATATTCCGGACGTCACCTCGCCATGATCGAGTTCGGCGCCTTCCTCAAGCTGCTGCTCTACATCTCGCTGATCATCTGCGTGTTCTTCCCCTGGCGGATCACCACCGAAGGCGCGGGTCCGCTGTCCTATCTGGTGAGCGTTGCCGCCTATATCCTCAAGCTTGCGGTCGCAAGCTTCCTGCTTGCCGTGTTCGAGACCGCGACGGCGAAGGTGCGGGTTTTCCGTGTCCCCGAGTTCCTCGGCGCCGCGCTCATGCTCGGCCTGCTCGGTACGCTGCTTCGTTTCGTGTCACGGGGCTTCTGATGCACAACCTCGCCTTCGACATCGCCCATCTGCTCGCCGGCGGGCTCGTCCTGATCAGCTTCATGATGCTCTACCAGGACCGCCTGTATGCGCTGCTCAACATCTTCGCGTTGCATGCAGTGGTGCTCGCGCTTTCCGTGGCCTGGCAGGCATTCGTCCAGAACGCACCGCATCTCTACGTAACGGCCGTGATCGCGCTGGTCTTCAAGGCGACCATCATCCCGGTGGCGCTGCACCGGATCGTCAAGCAGCTCGGTATTCATCGCGATATCGAGACCTCGGTAGGTATCGGCCTGACCATGCTGGCAGGCATGGGGCTCGTCGCGCTTTCCATGATGGTGATGCTCCGCGTGACCGGCGCCGCCGATCCGCTGGCGCGCGAAGACCTCGCCTTCGCGCTGTCGGTGGTATTGCTGGGACTGCTCGTCATGGTGACGCGTCGCAACGCCGTCAGCCAGGTCGTCGGCTTCATGTCGCTGGAAAACGGATTGGTGCTGGCCGCGACCGGCGCCAAGGGCATGCCGCTCGTCGTGGAGATCAGCGTCGCGTTCTCGATCCTGATCGCATTCATCGTCATCGGCGTGTTCCTGTTCCGGATCCGGGAACGGTTCGACACCGTCGACGTCGGCGCGCTCGATGAATTCAGGGGGGAGCGTCGATGACCGCCGCGTCGGATGCCGTCGCCTGGATTCTCCTGATACCGATCTGTGCCGCGGCCGTGCTTGCGGCGCTGCCCGGTTACCGGCTGACCGCGGCGCTCAATATCCTGGCCAGCCTCGGCACCTTGCTGGCGGCACTTTCGCTGCTCGTCATCGAGCGCCCGCAGCCCGGCCAGTACCTGCTGATCGACGATCTCAACATCGTCTTCATCGTGCTCAACACCTTCGTGGGATTCACCACAAGCGTGTTCAGCGCGAGCTATATCGCCCATGAGCTCGAGACCGGGCGGCTGACGCCGGGCTATCTGCGATTCTACCATGCCATGTATCAGATCATGATGTTCGGCATGAACCTCGCGTTCGTGTCGAACAATATCGGCCTGATGTGGGTCGCAGTCGAAATCGCCACGCTCACCACCGTCCTGATGGTCGGCATCTACCGGACCCATGCGGCGCTGGAAGCGGCCTGGAAGTATTTCATCCTCGGCAGCGTCGGCATCGCGCTCGCGCTGTTCGGCACCATCCTGGTGTACATGGCCGCGCTGCCGGTCATCGGCGAGGGCCAGGACGCCATGGTCTGGACGGTGTTGATCAGCCGCGCCGCAACCTTCGATCCGGCATTGCTCAACGTCGCCTTCATCTTCCTGCTGCTCGGATACGGCACCAAGGTTGGCCTGGCGCCGCTGCACGCCTGGCTTCCCGACGCGCATGCCGAAGGACCGACGCCGATTTCCGCCGTGCTGTCCGGCCTCTTGCTCAATGTCGCGCTCTATGCGGTGCTCCGCTTCAAGATCCTGCTCACCGTCAATCCGGATGCGATATCGCCGGGCCCGCTGATGGTGACGATGGGACTGACCTCGCTGCTGTTCGCGGCCTTCATGCTTTACCGCCGCCGCGACATCAAACGGCTGTTCGCCTATTCCTCGATCGAGCACATGGGCATCATCGTGTTTGCGTTCGGGATGGGCGGGCCGCTCGCCAACTTCGCCGGCCTGTTGCACATGGTGATGCACAGCCTCACCAAGTCGGGGATCTTCTACGCCGTCGGCCACATCGCACAGGTGAAGGGCACGCAGCGGATCGCCAACATTCGCGGCCTGACTGAATCCCATCCGGCCCTCGGCTGGAGTCTCGTGATCGGCGTGATCGCGATCGCCGGCCTGCCGCCGCTCGGCATCTTCATGAGCGAATTTCTGATCGTCAGCTCCACGTTCGCACGCCAGCCGCTGCTCGCCATCCCGCTGGTGTTCGGCCTGCTGCTCGCCTTCGGCGCGCTGATCCTGCGCCTGACCAGCCTTGCGTTCGGCGAGCCGCGCGGCAGTGCCGCGCCGGCCGATGCATCCTATCTGCCGATGTTCGCGCATTTCGCGCTGGTGCTGACTGCGGGCATCTACCTTCCGGGGCCGCTCGTCGTCTGGTTCCAGCACGTCGCCAACCTCCTGGGTTAGCGAGGGAGAACGGGATATGCCGACGTTGATCGATTTGATCCGGGCAGGCCGCAAGGTCGAACGGCACCATCCATGGCCGCGTGCGGTGGTGGACAGCGATGCCTGGCGTGCCGCCGCCGGCGCCCTCGCCGATGGCGGCTTGAGCCTGCTCGGGCTTTGGGGCGAACCATCCTGCGTGCATATGGCCATCGTCGACGAGCGCACCTCCGACATCGGCGTGGTCAGCCTCGATTGTCCCGACCGCCGCTTCCCCTCGGTCGCGGCCTGCCATCCTCCGGCGCTTCGCCTGGAGCGCACCATCCACGACCTTTTCGGGCTTCAGGCCGCGGGCACGCCGGATCCCCGTCCCTGGCTCGATCATGGCCGATGGCCGATGCGTTTCCCGCTGGGCGAGCGCCTCGATGCAGCACCGGATCCGGCGCCTTATCAATTCCTTCCGGCCGAAGGCGACGGTCTGCATCAGATTCCGGTCGGCCCGGTGCATGCCGGCATCATCGAGCCCGGACATTTCCGCTTTACGGCGAGCGGCGAGACGGTGGTCCGCCTCGAGCAGCGGCTCGGCTACACCCACAAGGGCGTCGAAGGACTGATGACGGGGAGCGCCGTCGAGCAGGCCGCGCGCCTCGCCGGCCGGGTCTCCGGCGACAGCACGGTCGCCTATGCGCTGGCATTCGCGCAAGCGGTCGAGGCCGCGCAGCAGATCGCGGTGCCGCCCCGCGCGGTCTTGCTGCGCGCACTGATGGCCGAGTTCGAGCGACTGGCCAATCACCTCGGCGACATCGGTGCGATCTGCAACGACGCGTCATTTGCACTGATGCAGGCGCATTGCGCCGTGCTGCGCGAAGCTGTATTGCGCGCGGCCGACGCTGCATTCGGCCACCGCCTGATGCGCGACCTTGTCGTTCCCGGCGGCGTGGCGCGCGACATCGCCGGCGATGGACCCAACGCAATCCGGGCCGCGCTCGACCAGATCCGCCGGCATTTCCCTGCGCTGATCGAACTCTACGACAACACCGCCTCGTTGCAGGATCGCACCGTCGGCACCGGCATCGTGACCGCGGCGCTCGCCCGGCAATTCGCCGCCGGCGGCTATGTCGGGCGTGCGAGCGGCCGCGACCATGATGCCCGACGCAAGCCCGGCTATCTCCCCTATGATGGCTTGCGTTTCGAAGTCCCTGTTCTCGGCGACGGCGACGTCAACGCCCGGGTCTGGATCCGGATCCGCGAGGTCCAGCAGAGCCTTGCGCTGGCGTACCAGATCCTCGTTGGCCTCGAGGCCGGCCCGGTCAGGGTGTCGCTGCGGGCTGCGAGCGAAGCGGCCGAAGGCATCGCGCTGGTCGAAGGTTTCCGGGGCGACATCCTGGTCTGGCTCCGCCTGAACGGCGATCGGATCGACCGATGTCATCTGCGCGATCCGTCATGGTTTCAATGGCCCCTGCTCGAGGCGGCCATCGAAGGCAACATCGTGGCGGACTTCCCACTCTGCAACAAATCGTTCAACTGCTCCTATTCGGGGCAGGACCTCTGAGGACCGGGGGCGATGCGCAAACTTTTGTTCGAGAGCCTGTTTCGCCAGCCATTGACCGAACAGGCGCCGCGGCCGGACGATGCGGCGCTTGCGGAGCTCGCGGCCGCGGTCGGCCGCACCGCACGACGCCGTCTCGGCCGCAGCCTCTCGATCCGCGAGGTTGATGCGGGCTCGTGCAACGGATGCGAGCTGGAGATTCACGCGCTCGGCAATGCCTATTACGACGTCGAACGGTTCGGAATCCGGTTCGTGGCCTCGCCCCGCCACGCCGATGTCCTGCTCGTCACAGGTCCGGTCACGAACAACATGCGCGAGGCGCTGGAGCGCACATACCGGGCGACGCCAGATCCCAAATGGGTCGTCGCTGCGGGCGATTGCGCAAGGGATGGCGGATGCTTTGCCGGCAGCTATGCGGTGGTCGGCGGGGTCTCCGCGGTCGTTCCCGTCGATCTCCACATTCCGGGTTGTCCACCTTCGCCGATAGCCATTCTACGCGGCCTCATCGGTCTGCTCGAGGCGGTGGACTCCGGCGTCGCGGCACGGTGAGAGCACGCGCGCAGATTTACCTCTCCCTTGGGAGAGGTCGGCGCGAAGCGCCGGGTGAGGGGTTACGGTCTCTCTGTGGAGCTGCAGCCCCTCACCCGATTTGCTTCGCAAATCGACCTCTCCCATCGGGGAGAGGTGAGCCGAATCCGTGGCCGAACCGATTCGATCCAAACTCATCGCGCTTTAGCCGCTGTCGCGCAGCACCAGCTCGAAGCCGAGATCGATGCGGCGCTCGCCACCGCGCTCCAGTGTCAGTGTCGCCGCGGTGCGGCCGATCGCATCGCCATGCACGCTGATCGTGCTCAATGTCGGCGAGATCAGCTGGCCCATCTCGAGGTCGCCGAGCCCGATCACGGCGACCGGCTGCACTGACGCAGGCCCGTCACGCAGCAGGCCGGCCTTGCGCAGACCCGACATGAAGCCGATCGCATGCGCATCGTTGGCGGCGAACACCGCATCGACGCCGGGCAGGCGTGCATGCGCCGCCACGCTGCCGGAGTCCTTGCGGTCGAGGATCAGCCGGCGCGGCTCGGAGAGGCCGCTGGCCAGCGCCTCGTCCCTGAAGCCGAACCAGCGCCGCGTGCCGCGCGGATCGTCGCCGCCGATGAAGGCGAGCTGCTTGCGCCCTTGCGCAACCAGATGCTTGGCGACCGCGACACCGGCCTTGTAATTGTCGAAGCCCGCGACCGCATCGATCGGATTGGCCGGCAGATCCCAGGTCTCGACGATCGGAATCCGCGCATTGCGCAGCAGGCGACTGCCCTCCTCCGTCGCGGGCGAGCCGACCATGATGATCGCCTCCGGCCTGCGCGACAGCAGCGCCGCCAGCATGCGGTCCTCGCGCGTCGCATCGTAGCGCGACTGCGCCAGGATCACCGAGAAGCCGAGCGGTTCGAGCTTGTCGGACAGACCTTGCACCGTGTCGGCAAAGATCGCGTTGGCGATGGTCGGCACCAGCACGCCGACCGAGTTGGTCCGCGCGCTCGCCAGCGCGCCTGCGACCAGGTTCGGGACATAGCCGAGGTCGCGCATCGCCCGCTCGACCCGCGCCCTCGTCTCAGGGGCGACCAGGTCCGGCATTCGCACCACCCGGCTCACCGTGATCGAGGAGACGCCGGCGCGCTTGGCCACCTCTGAAAGGGTGGGCGCGGCACCGGCCGGGCCGGTCCCAGGGGCGGTTAGTTCGGAGCTCATAGGCCGGAGCCTGCACGATTCCGGATTGCCAAGCCATGATGTTAGCGCTAGCATTGCTCAATGTTAGCGCTAACATGAAGCAAAAAGGAGAAACGGCATGATTTCGGACGAACAGGCCGAAGCCTACAAACGCGACGGTGTGATCGTGGTCCCCGAGGTGCTCAACCAAGAGACCCTCGCCAGGGTGCGTACCGTGCTCGCGGAACTGGTCGCCGGGGCCTCTGCCGTGACCGAGCACACCGACGTCTACGACCTCGAGCCCGGCCACACGCCGGACAATCCGCGCGTCCGCCGCATCAAGGCGCCGCACAAGGTGCACCCGATCTTCGACGAAATCGTCCGCAGCCCGGCTGTGATCTCGATCCTGATGAAGTTGATCGGTCCCGGACTCCGGCTGCATGGCTCCAAGCTCAACATGAAGTCGGCGCAATACGGCTCGCCGGTCGAGTGGCATCAGGACTGGGCGTTCTATCCGCACACCAATGACGACATCCTCGCGATCGGCGTGCTGCTCGACGATTGCGACATCGAGAACGGCCCGATGCTGGTGACGCCGGGATCGCACACCGGCGATACGATGTGGGATCATCACGGCGAGGACGGCTGTTTCGCCGGGCTGATCGATCCGGACCTGATCCAGGACGACATCAAGCGCGCGGTGCCCTGCATGGGCAAGGCCGGCAGCATGTCGTTCCACCACGTCCGCGCGCTGCACGGCTCGGCGACCAACACGTCGAACCGGCCGCGCAATCTGCTGCTCTATGAAGTGGCGGCCAGCGACGCCTGGCCGCTGATGGGCGTGAAGGATTTCGACGAGTTCAACAGCCGGCTGCTGGCGGGGCCGCCGGTGGTCACCCCGCGGCTGACCGACGTGCCGGTGCGGATGCCGCTGCCGCCGGCCAAGCGACAAGGATCGATCTACGAGACGCAGTCGGCGTCGAAGAAATCGTATTTCACGCGCGCCGCCTGAGACTGACGACGATGCCCGCGGCCAGCCGCGGGCATTGCTGCTTTCACGGGCACGATCCCACGCGGCAAACGCGGAGATCGTGCTCGATCAAAATGACCATAAAAACAGACATAACGGGGAAACGAATGACCGAGATGGCAAGAGATGGTGCTCGCACATCGCGCCTGCGTGTGATCATGGCCGCTAGCATCGGCTCCGCGCTCGAGTGGTACGACTTCTTCCTCTACGGCACGGCGGCCGCACTGGTGTTCGGCGAGCTGTTCTTTCCGAAGAGCGATCCTGTCGTCGGCACGCTGCTGTCGTTCCTGACCTTCGGCGTCGGCTTCGTGGTGCGGCCGTTCGGCGGCCTCTTGTTCGGTATCCTCGGCGATCGCTACGGCCGCAAGCCAGTGCTGGTCGCAACGCTGCTGATGATCGGTATCGGCACCACCGCGATCGGCTTCCTGCCGACCTATGCACAGATCGGAATCTGGGCGCCGATCCTGCTGGTCGCGATGCGCGTCATCCAGGGCCTCGGCGCCGGCGCCGAGTATGGCGGCGCGGTGATCTACCTCGTCGAGAACGCGCCGCCGAAGCATCGCGGCTTCTGGGGCGGCTTCGCGCCGCTCGGTGTTTCCGTCGGCAATCTGCTCGCTGCCGGCGCCTTCGCGCTGGTGACGATGCTGCCGCGCGAGCAGCTGATGAGCTGGGGTTGGCGCCTACCCTTCCTGGCGAGCTTCCTGCTCATCGTGGTCGGCATCTTCGTCCGCGTGCGCATCACCGAGACGCCGGTTTATACCGATGCGGTGGTGGCGCGCGGCAAGGTCGAGAGCAATCCCGCGATGGAGGCGCTGCGCCGGCACCCGCGCAACTTCTTCGTCGTGCTCGGCGCGCGCATGGCCGAAAACGGACTCGGCTATTTCTTCCCGGTATTCGGGCTGAGCTACGTCATTACTACACTCGGCGTGCCGAAAGCCGATGCGCTCAGCGCGCTGATGCTGGCCTTCACGGTCGAGCTGTTTGCGATCCTCGGCTTTGCCGCCTTGTCTGACCGGATCGGACGGCGGCCGGTCTACATGTTCGGCGCACTTGCCGGCGTCGCGCTCGCCTTCCCGTTCTTCTGGATGGTGGGCACCAAGGAGTGGATCATGATCGCGCTCGCCTTCATACTGGCGCGCGCCGTGGTGACGGCGGCAATGTTCGGGCCGCAGGCGGCGTATTTCGCCGAACTGTTCCCGCCGCAGCGTCGCTTCGCCGGCTTTGCCTTCGCGCGCGAGCTCGGCTCGCTGCTGTCGGGCGGCCCGGCGCCGTTCGTCGCCACCGCACTGGTGGCGGCTTACGGCACCTGGTGGCCGGTCGCCTGCTACGCGATGTTCCTGTCGGCCTGCACGGTGATTGCGATCTGGATCGGTCCGGAGACCTATCAGGAGAACATCGCCGCCGACATGAGCGAACAGGCCGAGCTGCCCGCGGCGATCCCGGCGCGGGCCTGATCGGTGACGCAGCAGCTGCGCGTCCTGCAGTCGCTCTGGGCGATGGAGCGGCGGGTGGCCGATGAGGACGAATGGCCGCTGCAAACCCAGCTCGCGATGATCCGCGATGCCGGGTTTGACGGCGCCGGCGTGCGCTTCATCGATCCTAGCTTTGCACGCGAGGTGACGAGCTTCCTGCGCGCGCACGGCATGATCTGGCAGGCGCAATGCTATCCGAAGAACGTCGACGACCTGAAGCCGGTGCTGGAGCTGGTCGCCGAACTCGGCGCCGATCATGTCAACCTGCAGCCAGACGTTCGGCCGCGCCGGCTCGCCGATTGCGTCCCGCTGCTCGAAGGCTGGCGACGGCTCGCCGCGGAGGCCGGCGTCGCCGTGCATGTCGAGACCCATCGCGACCGCATGACGACCGACCTGTTGTTCACGCTCGATCTGCTCGACTGCTTTCCCGATCTGCGGCTGACTGCCGATCTCTCGCACTATCTGGTCGGACGTGAATTTGCCTGGCCGGTCGATGACGTCAATCATGCGATGATCCATCGCATCCTCGACCATGCCTGGGGCATCCACGGCCGCATCGCGAGCCGCGAGCAGGTGCAGATTTCGCCCCGCTTTCCGCAGCATCAGGACTGGGTGTCGCTGTTCATGGACTGGTGGGACTACGGCATCCGCTCCTGGCGGAGGCGCGCCGGGCCGGATGCGACGCTGACATTCCTGTGCGAGCTCGGTCCGCCGCCCTATGCCATCACCGGGCCCGACGGCCGCGAATTGTCCGACCGCTGGCAGGACGCGCTGGTCATGAAGGACATGATCCGTGCGCTGTGGGACCGCATCGCGAACGAGCCGCAGGGCGCGCCATAGCGTTGATTCAGGCGGGTCGCGGCGGCATTGTGAGCCACCGCAACTCGAACGCCGCGAGGAGCCGTGCGCGTCGTAAGCGCATATCCGCGTCGCCGCATCGCATGCGTCGCCTGGGCCATGGCCGCCGTCTTCGTCTACGCGAGGGCGAGCGCGGCAGAACCGACGCTTGACGTCGCGACGATGCCGCGCGTCGCGACCATCGACCCGCGCTTCCAGTCCTACAACATCGAGATGGTTGAGGTGACCGGCGGGCAATTCTGGAAGCCCTATGCCGCCGCAAGGCCGGGTGCAAAGCCGGAACGGTTCGCGGCGCGCACGCCGATCGATCTGCACGATGGCAGGCTACGCAAGCTCGCAGCGGCTCTCGCGCCCGCATACCTACGCGTCAGCGGGACCTGGGCCAACAGCACGTTCTTTGCGGATTCCGACGCGCCACCGGCTGCGCCGCCGGCTGGCTTCAAGGGCGTGCTGACGCGACGGCAGTGGCGGGACGTGATCGACTTCTCGCTTGCCGTCGGCGCTCCCATCGTCACGTCCTTTGCGATCAGCACCGGCACGCGTGACGCTGGAGGCCGATGGACCTCCGAACAGGCCGGGCAACTTCTCGCTTTCACGAAATCGACCGGCGGCCAGATCGCTGCAGCTGAGTTCATGAACGAGCCCGATCTGCCGGCCATCGGCAGCGCCCCCGAGCACTACGATGCCGCGGCCTACGGCCGCGATTTTGCAACGTTCCGCGCATTCATGAAGGAGGCCGCACCCGACGTGGCGATCCTCGGCCCGGGCACGATCGGCACCGGCGCGGATGCTCGAGCGCGCTTCACCGTCTCGGCACAAGGCATCGACGCGGTCTCCTACCATCATTATGGCGCGCTCTCGGCGCGATGCGCCGGCGATCGCACCGCGACGCGGGCATTGTCGGACCAATGGCTGTCACGAACCGGCAGGACATTCGCCTTGTACCGAGCGCTGCGCGACCGGCTTGCGCCGGGCAAGCCGATCTGGCTGACCGAGACCGCGGAGACTGCATGCGGCGGCAATCCCTGGGCCGCGACCTTCACCGATACGTTCCGCTATCTCGATCAGCTCGGGCGGCTCGCCAAGGCCGGCGTTCAGGTGGTAATGCACAACACGCTTGCCGCGAGCGACTACGGGCTGCTCGACGAGGAAAATCATCTGCCGCGGCCGAACTACTGGGCCGCGCTGCTGTGGCGACGGCTCATGGGAACCACCGTGCTCGATGCCCGCGTCGCCGAGCAGCCTGGTCTGCACGTCTACGCACATTGCGCGCGCGATACGCCTGATGGAATAGCCCTGCTCGTCATCAACAATGATCGGCGGATGCGGCGCAGGCTGACACTGCCGGCGGCCTCGCAACGCTACACATTGGCGAGCGAAAGGCTTGTCGACGGCAATGTTCGGCTCAACGGCAGCACGCTTGCGCTTGGGCCTTCCGATCAGATGCCCGCCCTGAATGGCGAGCCGGCTCCCGCGGGAGCGATCATCTTCGCTCCCGCAACGATCACGTTCCTGACCATTGCCAATGCGGGCAACGCCGACTGCCGGTAGCGATCAGCGATCCGACTTTGCCTATGCCGCGTCGCGGTTGGCGTCGACCGACTCCGCCGGGCGCGCCACCAGATGACTGAGCATGATCGCCGTCATCAGCCGCTCCATCTCAAGCCATGCGGTGACGTGCGACATGGTCGGCCGGCCGCCGAGCGCGAGCTGATTGACATCGTCGACCGCGGTCAGTCCGCGTGGATAGAACTCGCGGAAGATCACGCGCTCGGCCAGGCCGTCGACCAGGCGGAAATTCAGCGTCTTCGACAGTTCGCTGAGGGCCTCGCCGACCAGACGCTTGTTGCGCGATCCGAGCGTCGAGAGGCGGTTGCGCAGCACCACCCACTCGAATGCCGGCTGATCGTGCGCGCTGCGCTCGCGGCGCGCTTCCTCCACCATCTTCGAATAATGGCTGATCCCGGTCACCTTGAAGTCGTTCGGATCGACGGTGCCGAGCACGTCGAAGTCGACGAAGCTGTCGTTCAGCGGCGTAATCAGCGTGTTGGCCAGCGAATGCGTGAACGTCGTCAGATAGGTGTCGTGGCCGGGGCAGTCGATGACGACGAAATCATGCGACCGGCTGAGCCGCTCGACGATCTCGGCAAGCGCGCTGCGCCCGAGCGTCTCGACCTCGCTGCTCCGGCCGCTCACGGTCTCGAAGCACATATGCGTCGGGATGCCCAGCTCGAGCGCGGACTCCCGCGCCCAATCCCGCCGGTTCTCGACGTAATGCGTCAGCGATTTCTGCTTGTTGTCGAGATCGATGGTGGCGACACGCTGACCTGCCTTGATCAGCGCGACAGCGACGTGCATGGCAATTGTCGACTTGCCCGAGCCGCCCTTGTTATTTCCGATTACAATTACTCGTGCGTTTGTCATGGGAATCCATACCGGACGCTTGAGTGAAAGCGGGACGAAATCGAATTTAATGAATGGATTCGAATCTCCCTGATTCGATGAATCCCGACAAGAGTCGTCGTACGGTCGTCGCGATCGAAATAGATGCGGCTGCGACAACATTGTCACAGGCGCCATCCGTGCACGTATCGTGAACGCAGCGAGTCTCGCTAGGCTTGCGCCCTGGGATTAGCGTCCCTGGAACACCGCGGCCCGGCGCTCTACGAATGACTTGATGCCCTCGGCCGCGTCAGCCGTGTTGAGCACGCGTTCGCGGATCTGCGGGATGATCGCAATCGCCGCCTGCTCGCCGGCTTCGATGAACTTGCGGCCGGCCTCTTTCGTCACCTGGATTCCGAGCGGCGCGTTGCGCGCGATGATCTCGGCTAGCGCCATCGCCCGTTCGATTTGCTGACCGGCCGGCACGACTTCCTGCACGAGGCCGATCCGATGCGCTTCCGCGGCGGTGAACTCGTCGCACAGCAGGAGGTGATACATCGCATCGCCCCAACCGGCGCGACTGATGTAGCGGAAATGCGCCCCGGCCAGCGGCGCGATGCCGCGCTTCGCCTCCATCTGGCAGAAGCGGCTGTCGTCCGCGGCAATAACGATATCGCCGGCCAGCATCATCTCGATGCCGACGGTGAACACGATGCCCTGCACCGCCGTGATGATCGGCTTGCGGCACCGCTTCGACAATCCGAACGGATCGACGTTGCCCTCCGGCAGCGGCTTGCGCGACGCGGTCGGACCGAAGAATTTCGGCATGTCGAGGCCTGCGGTGAAACTGCCGCCGGCGGCACAGAGCACGCCGACCCAGAGACCGTCGTCAGTGTCGAGCAGTGTCAGCGCGTCGGACAGCTCAGCCATCATCTCCGGGCTGAAGGCATTCTTCTTCGCGGGATTGTCGATGATGATCTTCAGGATGCGGTCGTGCCGCTCGTGACGGACCCGCCCCTCGCTCGCGCTGCCGGACATCTGCTCCTCCCTGCCTTGTGACTGACAATTTTTCTGGATGATGCTTGTCATCCAGATGCATGATGGTCATAATCCAGAATGAGAGTCAAACAGGGGTTGACCGACATGGGCCATTCCCAGGCCGACAAGGCCAGGAGCCGTGAGCGGATTCTGAACGAGGCGGCGAGCCAGATCCGCGACAAGGGACTCGACGCGCTCAGTATCGGCAGCCTGATGCAGCAGGTGAAGCTGACCCATGGCGGCTTCTATGGGCATTTTGCCTCGCGTTCCGAGCTGATCGCCGCGGCGCTGCAGCAGGCGCTGAATGCAGGCGAAGCTTCGGCGCACGCAGCGCGCGATCCCGACAAGCCGGTCAGCATCAACACGTTGGTCCGCAGCTATCTCAGCCGTACCCATCGCGACCAGCCGGAATCAGGCTGCGCGATCGGCGCGCTGATCTCCGATGTCGGCCGCGCCGACGAACAATGCCGCGCGGTGATGGAGCCGCACATCGAGTCCTTCATCGCCAAGGTCGCCGAGACGTTCGGCGACGATGACGATTCCCGTGCGATCGTCGCGGTCAGCGCGATGGTCGGCGCGCTTGCGATCTCGCGCGTGCTGACCGATCCGAAGCGATCCGACGCGGTTCTGCGCACGGTGCGCGACGGCATCGTCGCGATGGCGTCCGACGAATGATGTCGCCTGCACCGCGGGCACCTGGATGGAGCAAGCCATGAACGACCGATCCAACCTCGAGCCGACCGCGGTGCAAGGCAGCGTGCTGATCGCCGGCGTCGGCGCATCCAACGGCCTCGGCGCCGCGATTGCGCGCCGCTTTGCGGCCGGCGGCTATCCCGTCGCGATCGCCGGGCGCAACGCCGAGAAGCTTGCCGCAACGGCGGCCGAACTCGCGGCAACCGGCGCCAGGGTCGCCCATGTCGTCGGCGATGCCTCGACGGCAGGGGGTGCCGCCCGCTTCGTCGAGGCGGCCGGGAAGCTCGCGCCGCTCGCGATGGCGGTGCACAACGCCGGCTCCAACCGGCCGGCGCCGTTTCTCAAGGTCAGCGAGCAGCGCTTCGAGGAGCACTGGCGCGAGCACGCGCTCGGCGGCTTCCAGCTCGCACAGGCCGCGATCCCCGCCCTGCTGGCGCGGGGAGGCGGCACGCTGGTGTTCACCGGCGCCAGCGGATCGCTGCGCGGCAAGGCCAATTACGCACCGTTCGCCTCCGCCAAGGCCGCGCTGCGCGCGCTGGCGCAGAGCGTGGCGCGGGAATTCGGGCCGCAAGGCATCCATGTCGGCCATGTCGTGGTCGACGGCGGCATTGAGGGCGATCGGCTGCTGAGCCTGCGTCCGCAATTGAAGGACGACCGCGGGCCGGATGGGCTGCTCAACATCGCGGCGATCGCGGACGCCTATTGGGTGCTGCATCACCAGCATCGCAGTGCATGGACGCTGGAGCTCGACCTGCGGCCATGGGCGGAGCCGTTCTGACGGCGCGCGCGTCATTTTCCGGGGAGAAATGGGTTGCGATACCGCGAAATCTTGTCAGGCTAAGTGGCAATATCCGAGGAGATCACGCCCATATCCCGGGAGAAGGCCATGTCGCAGCCCACGCCGATCCTGCATCATTTCGATCAGTCGCCGTTCTCCGAGAAGATCCGCGTCATCTTCGGATTCAAGAAGCTGGCCTGGAACTCGGTGCGGATCTCCCGCATCATGCCGCGGCCGGAACTGATGCCGATGACCGGCGGCTATCGCCGCACGCCGACGATGCAGATCGGCGCGGACATCTATTGCGACACCCAGATCATCGTCCGCGAGCTGGAGCGGCGCTATCCGGTGCCGACGCTGTTTCCCGCCGGCAATGCCGGCATGCCTTGGGCGATCGGCATGTGGAGCGACCGGCCGTTCTTCCAGAACACCGTGAACCTCGTGTTCGGCTTCATCGGCGACAAGGTCCCGCAGGAATTCATCGCGGATCGCGAGAAGCTGCGCGGCGCCAAGTTCGACGTCGCGGCGATGACCGCAGCGCTGCCGCAGATGCGCGACCAGTTCCGCGCCAATGTCGACTGGATCGAGACGCAACTCGGCGACGGCCGATCATGGCTGTTCGGCGAGTTCAGCCTCGCCGACGTCAGCGCCTACATGAACGTGTGGTACGCGCGGCAGAGCCTCGCCACGATGGACGAGATCATGAAGCACTTCCCGCGCGTTGCGGCCTGGGAGCAGCGCATCCGTGCCATCGGCCACGGCGCGCGCACAGAGATATCGTCCGCCGACGCGCTCGAGATCGCGGCGAAGGCGCAGCCGGAGTCGCCGGTTTTCGGCGACCCCGCGGATCCGAACGGCCGCAAGCCCGGCGATATCGTCAGCGTGATGCCGGATGACTACGGCAAGATCCCGGTCCGCGGCGAGATCGTCTCGCTGTCGGCACAGCACATCGCGATCCGCCGGTCAGACGATCGCACAGGCGACGTGGTGGTGCATTTCCCGCGGGCCGGCTTCCTGGTCATCCCGGGCTGACTGGTCACCGCGGGCTGATCGCCGCAGCCTCGAAACCACGGCCGGATACAAGCGGCCTGGAAACGCTGCGTTTCGCGACGTGACCTTGCCGGTCGGCGAACAGGCCATAGTTCTGCTGCATCTCCAACCAAAGGCTCCACAGCGCAGGCTTGCGGATATCTCCGCAGCACCACGATCTTTCGGCCCGCGTGCGATGGGTGGCCCGTGGCGGATTCACCGCCACGCCGACAACTGGACTATGCGATGACGACCTCTCTCGAATTCGGGCTCGACACATTCGGCGACGTCACCAAGGGTGCGGCCGGCGCGCCGCTGCCCCACGCCCAGGTGATCCGCAACGTCGTCGACGAGGCGGTGCTGGCCGATCAGCTCGGGATCGATTTCATCGGGCTCGGCGAGCACCACCGGGCCGACTTTGCGATCTCCTCTCCCGAGACCGTGCTGGCGGCGATCGCCGCGCGCACCCAGAACATCCGCCTCGGCTCCGCGGTGACCGTGCTCAGCTCGGACGATCCGATCCGCGTGTTCCAGCGCTTCGCCACCGTCGACGCGGTCTCGAACGGCCGCGCCGAGGTGATCCTCGGCCGCGGCTCGTTCACCGAGTCGTTCCCGCTGTTCGGCTTCGACCTCAGGCAATACAACGAGCTGTTCGAGGAGAAGCTCGATTTGTTCACCGAGCTCCTGAAGCAGGAGCCGGTGAGCTGGGAAGGCAAGCTGCGGCCGCCGCTCAAGGGCCAGTCGGTCTATCCGCCGGTCGAGCACGGCCGGCTCAAGACCTGGATCGGCGTCGGCGGGAGCCCCGAATCGGTGGTGCGCGCGGCGCATTACGACCTGCCGCTGATGCTCGCGATCATCGGCGGCGATCCCAAGCGGTTTGCGCCCTATGTCGACCTGCACCAGCGCGCCTACCAGCAGTTCGGCCGGACGCCGCAGCCGATCGGTGTGCATTCGCCAGGCTACGTCGCCGAGACCGACGCACAGGCCCGCGAGGAGCTGTGGCCCGACTACAAGGTGATGCGCGACCGAATCGGCAAGGAGCGCGGCTGGCCGCCGATGGGCCGCGACGAGTTCGTCGCCGAGGCCGAGCATGGGTCGCTCTATGTCGGCGCGCCGGAAACCGTCGCCCGCAAGATCGCGGCGACCGTGAAGGCGCTCGGCGCGGCGCGCTTCCAGCTGAAATATTCGGCGGGGCCGCTGCCGCACGAGAAACTGATGAAGAGCATCGAGCTCTACGGCAGCAAGGTGGTGCCGATGGTGCGCGACATGCTCGCCGCCTGATCGACGAGAGCCAGCTCTTGAAGGCAAAAACCCCCGGCGTTTTAGCGCCGGGGGCTCTGTTAGATCATCTCAGTGGTCGACCGGGATCCACCAGTTGCGCTGGACTTTGAGCATCATGGTCAGGGTGTTCTGGCAAGCGGATTGCTCCGGTTGTCATCATGTCGTGCTTTCACGAGACTGTTGATGGACGCGCAGAGGGGCGCAGGCTAAGTCCGAATGACATTCTCTCTCGCATTCTCCGGAAGCTTCCCGTGAGTGGCAGGCAAAACAATTTCCTCGCTCAAGCGCTGCAACAAGGCGCAATGGCGTTACGAACGCAGCAATTCGCTCAGGCGGAGCAGATTGCAGTCAATATCCTGAAATCCAGCCGCACAGACAGGAACGCGGCGCTTCTGCTCGCCCATGCTTTGAGGGGACAGAAGCGGGAAGCCGAGGCGATTGCGCCGCTCGAGCGGGTTGCGCGCCGCGGCGACGATGGCGAGGTCGAGACGTTGCTTGGCGCATTGTTGTGCGGTGCGGGGCGGGCCACGGACGGCTTGGCACAGCTTCGGCGCACGGTTGCACGCCGCCCGCCATATCTCCCTTCATTTCAGGAACTCGCCGGGCAGCTTGCCAAGGCCGGTCAATACGACGAGGCGATCAGCACGGTCGAGGCCGGCCTCGCGCTGGCCCCTGACAGCGTCGATCTGAAGCTTGATCTCGGGCGGCTGCTGCATGATACCAATGACTTCGCGCGGGCTGCGCGTGTCCTGACCGCCGCGCGCGATGCTGCGCCGGGACGCCCCGACGTTCTCAACCAACTCGGGCGGGTCCTGATCCTGCACGGCGACTACACCGCGGCCGCCGATGCGTTCCGTCGCGTGCTTGCCCAGTACCCCGATGATCGCTCGACCCGCGCCTACCTTGCCACATCGCTATTCGAGCAGGGTGAGCGGGACGCTGCCGAAGCGGAGCTGCGTTCCGTCATTCGTGGTCAGCCCCAGCTTCTGGGACGCGCGGCGTTCGTCATGGCCGCGGGATCGCGTGGCCGCTTCTTCTTCGCGCAGAGCGACGCTGCGAAATTCCTCGGCGGGGAAGCAGGCTGAGCGGATTGAACGAAATCTCGTCGCGCCTCAGGCCCTGAATTTTCTGCGGTAGAGGTTGGGCTGGCGCTTGAGCTCACTCCGGAATTCACCGACGCGCTTGGCTTGTTCCGCGGTGAAGGAAGATGTCTCTGCGATCCAGTCGTCTCGTTTGACCGGAATGCATTGCGCGATGGGGGTCCCCTTCGGGAGGACACCTCGGAAATTCCGGTCGTGCCAGTATGCCGGGAAGTGCACCCAATTGTCGGTATAGAGGTCGGAATTGACCAGGCCGCTGAGTGTGGTGAACGGCAGGTCGAAGCGGTTGACGGGATGCGTGAAGTAGATCGCGTAGCCTTCAGGCGCCTCGACGGTCCACAGATTGTGGAATTTCAGAAAGAAGCGGCCCGCTTCGAACAATGGTGTGCCGCTGACCTGACCCGGATCGTGAAATCCGATCGGCGAACGCGGAAATTCGGGTGTGCCTCCCGGCGGGAGGTCGTGGTCCCAGGTGATTTCGCCATCCTCGACCTTGAGATCGCAGACCAGCGGCAGCAGGAACCCGCAGGTCATCGCGTCCACGAATGGCGGGCAGCGCTTGATGGTGTCCTCGTCGTGCAGGTTGATCGAAGAGAAGGCCGTCGCAGGCATGGCCTTGAGCCAGTCGGGAATGCCCTGCGCTGCCGGAATGGGCCGCGGTATCAGCCCCTCAAGCTCCGCCGGGCAGCGGAAATTGAGCGTCAGCTTGTTGGTGGTGGACATTGGGCGCTCCGATCTCCTGATGGACGACATCAACGCGTCGCAGCCATTCAAGCGCGTTTTCGCGAACAAGCGTGAACGTCTACGGTCGCTAGCAGACTAAGAAGTGCTGGAGGACAGGGCCTTTTGTTGGCTCTGACACACACCAGCGGAACAACTATGGGCTTAAAAGTTCTTTGTCGGTTTATGGAATTCCGGGGGGAGAGCAAGCTTCAACGTCATAGAATCTCGTTATGCTGGAGCGTTCGTTTAACGAGCGTTAGATCAATTTGTAACTCGCCCTATCGACGCCTCCCTATGGGCAATTTCGAATCCTTGCGATAGCCCTTCATCGCGATAAACGGATCAGCCGAACTCTCTCGGCTCAGAGGTTAGGTTTCGCAGGATGATAGGTGAACGGATCCGCCGCCCATCCTCGGCCATGCCGTTGCAGCCAACCCATCGCCACTAACTTTCGGCACGTTGGATTGACGCGCTGTATGGAGGCTCCCTCCCCGAAGATGCGCTCAGCAAGTTGGCGCTCTGTGAGACCTGGCTGCTCGCGGATTATACGAACTATTTGTTGGGCTACCGTCATGGCAGGACAAACGTCCGCCGTGGATTGGTCTGCGTCAATGACCCAATTATGACGTCGCGCGAAAGAAAAATGGCTAGTGAGCAGTCCCCACCGGGTAAAGCAAAACCCCCGGCGTTTCCACCGGGGGCTCTGTTAGCTTGCAGTCAGATCAACCGGTATTACCAGTTGCGCTGAGCGCGGAGCAGCAGGGTAACCGTATTCTGGTCCTTCAGCTCGTAAAGAGCAGCAGGCTTGCCGATCGTGGCGCTGGGCGCCGAGACCGTACCAGCGTACTTCTGATCCAGGTGGGTGTAGGTCAGGTCTGCCGTGAAAGTCAGGTTCTTGACCGGGGTCCACTGGGTCTGGGTACCAATCTGCGCGATGTTGTAGTCGGGGTTGCAGGTGGTGATCGCGCCGCCCAGAGCATTGAGGGTGGTACGGACCGAGCCGCCCACGCCACCGACGCCGCAGAGCAGGGTCTTAGCCGTATCGTTGTAGGTGATGCCGGCATAAGCACCGTAGATCGAGGTGTTCCAGTAGGGGTTCCAGTTGTGCACGTATGCACCGCGGAAACCCCAGGTCGTGACCAGCTGCTGCCCGGTGTTCACGCCGCCGATGGCACCGAACACGCTGTCAGGAGCAATACCGAGACCAACGCTCTGGTACACGCCCGGCAGATTGGTTCCACCATAAATGGTGTTGGCACCAGCCGAACCAGCGAGGTCCTGAATGTTGTAGCGCGTCGCACCGTTGGTGTAGACGCCCTGCAAGTTGATGGTGTCGCCAGGTCCGGTCGGGATGTTCTTGATCGACAAGGCCAACTGACCAGCCCAGCCCCACTTGTCGTCCGGATGACCGGTCAACTCAGTGCCGCCGTAGTAGGCCGCGTGGTTGTCATGCGCCGCGAACGACGCCTGGAACAGACCCCAAGCCTGGTCGACGCGCAGCATCGCGACGAGGTCCGGCGAAATCGTGCCGGCGTAGTCGCTGGTGCCGTAAGCGCCACCCGCGAGGATGTTGTTCACGCCAGCCTGGTAGTAGGCCGTCTGATCCTGAGCCGACAGAGACAGCGACACGCCGTTGCCGAACTGAGCGGTGTAGGTGAACTGGTTCACACCAGTGATCGTACCGCCGCCGCCGACGAGACCGTCGAAGTTGTTGCCCGGATAGTTGGCCCACGGAGCCGAGAACTGCGAGACCGCCTTACCCATGGTGAAGCCGGCGAACTGGATGAAGGCGTAGTAGACGCCGACGGTACCGGCGGCCACGTTGCCCGAACCAGCGTTGTTCGGCGCACCAACCGTACCGATCGGCGAGTAAACGGTCGCGCCGTTGCCCAGACCAGCGTAGGTGTCCGTCGTCCACGAGAACGTCGCATCGAAGAAGGTGCGGACGACGCCGTACTCGGTCGCGGTGCGCGTATCGATGTTCAGGTCTTCACGAGAGCGCCAGGTGTAGCCGTTGGTGAACCGGTTCTGTGCGCCGGCGGCACCCGAGGTGTTGCCGGTGTGGTCCGAGTTGGTGTTCGCCAGGACGTCGACGCGCAGGTAGCCGCCCAGCTTGATACAGGTATCGGTGCCCGGGATGTAATAGAAACCGGGACCATACAGGGAGCAAACCTTCACGTACTCGACCGCTTTGGCCTTGACGGGAAGATCGGCCGCCTGAGCTCCGCCGACCGCGACGAGAGCCGCCGCCGAGCCGAGGATAAGGCTCTTAACCATCTTCATGTTAAACCTCCAAGTTGCTCTATCTCAGGGAAGGTTCCGGTTCCGCCGGGTAGCAACACCCTCAGGTTGGTTCCCTTTGTCCCTTAAATCCCCGCTCAGTCGCTTCGCGCCTTCGGACACACCCGCATGAACGCGAGGGACTTAAGCGAACCACCTAGAACGGGACGACCTTGGGATGCCCCCCTCCGTCGCAGTTCCATATGAGACAGAAGGCCCCCGATCACGCAACAAAAGACCGCTCGCGTTGAGGTAAGTTACGGCTGTTTTCGGGCAAATGTTGCACAAATATCACGGGCATTTGAACTGCGGTATTTCGTCAAGTCATTGAAATACAACGTAAATATTTGAGATACCGCTAGCGGGCACAAGTTTGGGCAACACCGGGCGGAACGATGTGCAAAACGCGTACTCCTACTGAGAAAGCGAAAATCGAAGCCCGCTCCGGCGCCGCTGATTCCGGCTCCGTGCACAATATTTGAGCTCAAAAATGCCGGTATCTGAACGACATAGCCCGCTCCAGATACCGTCGACTCATACCTGGAAGGGGGCATTCCGATTGCTCGGAGCAGGCTGGAAGACGGCGGACGGACCGCCTCGCACCTGCACTACCGGCGCTACATGTCACGGCGATGTCAGCGGACGGAATCAGTCGATTTGTTCTCTGCAGCCGCCGCGCGATGAAGTCCGTCGCTGAAAAGAGAGAGCACGAGCCGCGAAGCGGCGACGTGATCGTTCGCGTCAGGGAATACCGACGATGAAGGCTCGGCCAGGAGTAACGTCGTACTCACTCGTCCAATATATCGAGCAGCTCGTCGATCCGCTCGAACGGCGGTTCGTTGGTCTTGCCTGAGTAAAAAACGCGATCGCCGTCGCGTTGTAATGATCGTGCTCTGGATTTCGGCAGCCGCCCCGGGAGGAATGTCGCTGCGACGGCCTCCGGCCCGACGTCGAGCCTCACGATACCTCGCCGCTTGCAATCAATCCTGAGCCTTGCCGCCGTGAAGAAATCCCTCCCGGCCGACGGCAGCTTGCCGAAACGGCGAGAGGTCTCTTCCTCCAGATCTTCCAGATCGTCTTCGCTCCGGCACCGCGCGACGCGGCCATAGATTTCGAGGCGCATTGATTCCGATTGCACGTAACTTCTCGGCAGCAGATCCGCGAGTGGAAGGTTGAGATCGGGCACCCAAAGATCCGCAGCCCTGTCGTTGGTTTTCTCCGAAGCCTGTTTCAGAAGGTGGCTGTAGAGCACCGGCCCGAATACCTGCACGTGGCCGGATTGCCGCTCGGAAAGCAGATCCCCCGCACCTCTGAGGTCCAGATCGCGCTCGCTGATCGCGAAACCGGCGCCTGGTTTGCTGAACTCCTCGAGAACGGCTAACCGCTTGCCCGATTGCTCCGAATTCGTTTCCGTCAGCATGTACGCGAAGGCGCGCGTGCCGCCGCGTCCCACCCGCCCCCTGAGTTGGTGGAGCTGCGCCAGACCAAACTTCTCCGGCCAACAGACCACGATGGTGTTCGCCCGGGGAATGTCGAGACCGCTTTCCACGATGTTGGTCGCCAGCAACACGTCGGCCTCGCCTTCGACGAAGCTCATCATTCGGTCGTCAAGCTCGTCGGCCGGCAGCCTGCCATGCAGGCAAACGATGCGCAGCTCCGGGGCCATCGCCTGCACGCGCGCCAGTAGCGGATCTAGGTCCTGGATGCGCGGACAGATCAGGAAACTCTGTCCGTGACGTCGCTGCTCGCGCAGCAGGGCGGCGGCAATAGCGGCATCCGAAAGCGGCGCAATCTTGGTCACGACCGGAAGCCGATGCACCGGCGGGGATGCGATCACGCTGAGGTCCCTGAATCCGGCGAGACCTGCCGCAAGCGTGCGCGGGATCGGCGTAGCACTCATCCAGAGCGTATGGACGCTCTTCGCCAGGCCCGAAAGCTTGGCCTTCTCCGCCGCCCCGAAGTGTTGCTCTTCGTCGACAATGACGAGGCTCAGCCTGGCGAATTTGACGTCCTTCGCGGCGATCGCCTGGGTGCCGACCACAACCTTCATCTTTCCGCTTCGCAGAGCTTGCTTCGTCTGCTTCATCTCCGCAGCCGACGTTGCGCGTGACAAGCTGCCGACGTCGATGCCGAGCGGCGCGAACCGTTTGCGGAACGTTGCGACGTGCTGTCTTGCCAGAACGGTCGTCGGCACGACGACGGCAACCTGCTTGCCTGACAGGGCAACCGCCGCCGCCGCGCGCAACGCAACCTCGGTCTTGCCAAACCCGACATCGCCGCAGACCACCCGGTCCATCGGATGACCCGATGCAAGATCATCCAGCACGTCCCGGATTGCCTTTGCCTGGTCGACTGTCGTGAAATACGGAAAGCGCGCGACGAACCGCTCGTATGCGGGACCGGGAGCGACCAGCTTGGGCGCGCGCCGGCGGCGGCGCTGCGCGATGTGTTTGGCAAGCGCCTTGGCGGCAAGCTGAATCTCCTGCTCCGCTTTGGTGCGTCGCGCCCACCACGTGCTTCCGTCCGCTTTGTCCAGTGTCAGTCTGCCGCGCTCGGCCGCATACGGCCAGATCAGCGCAAGGTCGGCGGGCGGAACGAGCACGGCGTCATCGCCGGCGAATGCCAGGCGGATCATCTCGCGCGATGATTCCTTCCCCAGGTCGTAGGTTTGCAAACCATCGAGCACGGCCAGCCCGCGCTGCAGATGAACGACGACCGCGCCGCGGTCCGGCACGTCGGGATGATCGAAAGCCGCACTCCAGGCTCTGGCCATCGGCTGCGGATGATGCGCGCGGCTGCCGAGCACGTCGGTCGCCGTCACGACGACAAGCGGCTTGCGGCCAGAACCGACGAAGCCGGTGTCGAAGTCAGCCAGCAATGCCGCTTCGCCGCTCCACCCCTTCGCCGCCTCGCTCCAATCTGCGAGGCGCTCCGCCTTGATCCCGCTCATGCGCTCCATCGCGCGCAGGTCGTCCTCCACCGCCGCAACAAACAGCAGCCGCGATCCGGCGCGCTGCGTGTCGGCGACGAATGCGCGGAGCGCTTTTCGCGACGAGGCCACCTTCGAGAAATCAGGCGTCGGAGTGAACGCCGCCTTGCGAGGCAGCGCAGTCATGCGCTTGGTCAGCCGCTTCCAGTCGGCAGGCGCAAAATACTCGCGGTCCGCCTCTCTGCGGCCGGCCGCCTCCTTGATCGTGCTCAGCCAGCTGTCGGCGTGACCTGCGACGCCCGCGTCAGCGATCCAGCGGGCGCGCTGACAATAATCCGGCAGCGCCGCCCGCTGGGCCCGCTTGCCTCCCAATGCGATCCGTTCCGACATCGGATCGATCAGCAGCTCCTCCGTATCGAAGACGACGTCGTGTTCGTTGGGATCCACCCCCGCGATCCTGCGGATCACGCCATTGGAATGCTCGATCCTGAACGGCCCAAGCGCGCCGGCAGGAAACACTTCGAACGTCATGCCGTGGAACAGGACGCTTCCGGGATAATCCGCCTCTTCGTCGAGATCGTATCCCAGAGCTTCCAGACGATCCTTGAGATCCTGCTCGGAATGGCGCGCACCGACCTTCAGGCTGATGCTGAGGCGGCCCCAGCTGGCGGGCAGCGGCAACCGCTCCATGATCGCCTCGGCCGTCGACACCAGGAAGACCGGCTTCCTGCTCTTCGCAAGACGCCGCAACACCGAGCTCCGCCGGCCGGCGATCTCGCGCGACGGCTCCAGCCCGTCGAACGGCAAGGTATTCAGCCTCGGAAACACCAGCACCTCGAGCGAAGGATCGAGCGAATGCAGCACGCTGCCGAGGCGCTCCGCCCTGTTCTCGCTGTCCGCAAGGAAGACGATGCCGTCACGCCCGGAGTTCTTCCACTGCTCGAGAAGATGCAGCCCCAGCATGCCGAGTGGCGAGGAGGATGAGATCCCGAAACGCGTCGATCCCTTGCTGTTCTTCTTCGCGCCAGCAGCCGCGCGGGCCTTCTTGGTCTTCGCCACGTCAAATCCATCGTTATTGCGCAAGTTCGATCGCCCGGTAACAAGCAGCCGAGGTCGATCGCGGGCCGCCGGCGCCCCCCGACGCCCGCAGCCGGCGACCTCAATACAGTCTCGCACTCGCGTTGGATAGCGTCGGGTTCGGGATCAATTGCGGCGTTGGGGATGTCTCGCTCCGCGCCACCGTCCTTATTGTAACTCAACCCGCACATCGGATCAGGCCGCGCGGAGTGACGCCCGAATCGTCTTGCATGTGCCGTGAAGTTCATCTGAGCGAGATGGTAAGCCCGCCCAGATTTGCCGCAAATTCCAGTCCTGCTTTCGGCCCTTTGAGCGTAAGCAGAACACCGTGTTCATTTCGCATGCTCACGCCGCCGACACCGGCGGCCCACGCACCGCCTCCTCCGACCAGCGTATAGCTGCCGGCGAAATCGTTGACCTCCCTGATGCCTGAGGCAGTACCTTCCAGCCAGGTCACTGAGGCACCCGCGCTTACGCCGAGGCTGAAGCCGGACACGATGAACCGATAGTGACGGCCGCGGTAGATGAGCGTGCCGCTCCCTCCGCCGCCGCCCACGACGAGAGCTGCCTTCACGAACTTGACTTGGACATGACCGGTCGCCTGCGCCGAGCATGGCGTGACCAACAAGACCATCGCCACAAGCGCCAATACGACGGAGCGGATCATGCATCGCATCGCGGCAGCTCCTCCTCGTTCAAGGATTGGTAAGATCCACTTTCTTCCAGGTGTGATCCGGATCGAAAGCGATCATGCGCTTGGCGAGAAAATCGGTGCGTGGGCCGAGGTCCTTCTGGTAGACAATGCCTGCGTGGTTGACCAGGAACGTCATGACGCCGGAATTGCCGTACTCGGCGGGCCAGGCGACCAGTGCAAATCCACCGATCATCTTGCCCTTCACGACATAGTTCAGCGCACCGCCCGGGGCATCGGAGCCCTGGGCCTTCAGGATGCGATAGTAGTATCCGTGGTACGGCTCGGCCTGCTCGCCGACCTTGTAGCCTTCCGCCGCGGCCTGGGCCGCCAGCTCACCGAGCGGGCTCGGATCCTTGTCGTCGCGCCAGAACAATCCGTCGGTCTTGCCCGGCCTGCTGACGATGCGCTGGGCATAGGTGCCCACGCCCTCGCCGCGATCCTTCTCGGCATATTCATTCTGCGCGTCGACATAGGCGAGACAAGTCTGGATCGCCGCAAGCTCGTTGCGGCCGATCCTGCGGTAGAGGATTTCGCGACGTCCCGCAGCCGCGTCGAAACTCCAGCCGTCCTGATTGTTGACGAGGGGGATCGGGAACGGGAAATCGTCCGGCCCCAGTATCAGGGTGGCCTTCTTGTTGCCGTCGGCCTTGATCGAGTGCCTGGCGTCGTAGGCCGACAGGAAGCGCTCTCGCGCATTGGCGTCGGCGACATCGTCGCCGGACTCGATGATGTCGGCAGCATCGCGACCCAGCACCTTCAGCATGGCCCGGCTCGTACCGGCCTTGACGGCCGCTGCCAGCGCCGATGCCGCATCTTCCGGATTGGGGAAGCCTTGCTGAGCGCGAGCCGGAGCTAGCAGCAAGACGAATGCCGCTACCACCGTGATGCCGATCAAAGCCAGGCGATCCAATCGCAAGTACGAAGTGCCTGTCATCGTGAAGCCTCCGACGGAGATGGAATCTTGGCACCGGCGGCAAGCCAGTCGTGGTAGCTGCGGAATTTGAGCCCGAGCTTGTCGTAATAGACCCTGAGATAGCCGTCGGCGCCGCGTGTCACCGCCGCCGGCATTGCTTGCTCGACTTCCTGTGCCATCACGCCGACATAGGCTTTGCTGCTGCCGAGATAGCTGAAACGGTAATAGCCGAGGCCGTTGGCGAGATATCCAAGCAGCTCGATATCGTGCTTGAGCGCGATGTCGGAACGCCGTCCACCCCCGCCGCCACGGAAGCCACCACCTCCTCCACCGCCTCGAAAACCACCTCCGCCGCCACCGCGGCCGGCGAAGCTTGCGCCGCCGCCGCGCGGCATGCTGGCCATGCTCGATCGCCCGCGCGCCGACGCCGCCGCAGCTGCCCGTCCGGACGACACGTTCATGGCACCGCCGCGGTTCCCACCGCCGCCACGGTTTGCCGCAGCCGCGCGATTGCCCGTATTGCCTCGGTTGGCGGCCTTTGCGCGATCGCCACCGCCCTTGTTGCTGGTCCCCCTGCGGTCGCCACCCTTGGCACGATCGGTTGCACCGGCACGGTCGCCACCCTTGGCACGATCTCCGGCGCGATCGCCTCCACGATCTCCGGCACGATCACCTGCACGGTCTCCGCCGCGATCACCACCGCGGTCTCCCGCCCGGTCGCCTGCGCGGTCCGCGCCTTGCCGATCGCCGCCGGGGTTGAGGACCTGCTGACCGTCGCGGCCGCGGTAGTTCATCCGGTCGCTGACACCGGCCCGGTTGGTGTTGCCGCCGAAGCGCTGCTGCACACTGCTGTTGTTGTAGCGAACGCCCTGGCGATGCGCGGAATTGTGCTGCCAGCCATTTGCGATGTTGGCGGTCCGGTGATTGACATAGACGTTGCGATTGCCCCAGTTGCAGCCGCCGCCCCAGTAATTGCCCCAGCGTCCGATCGCCCATCCTGTGCCGAAGGCCAGGCCTGCCGCGATGACACCGGCACCGATATAGGACGGATAGCCGAAATAGTACGGCGGGTATTCAGCGTAAGGCCAGGTGCCGTAGACAGTAGCGGGATCGTAATACGGCACGTAGACCGTGTCCGGATCGGTCTGCTCAATAACGATGACCTGCTTGTTCTCCTGGGTCTGGACGCTGACCTTCTGCTGCTTGGTTGTCACCAGCTTGTTGTTCGCCTGCGCCTTGCTGCGCAGGCGCTGGATCGCGTCCATCACGTCGGCCTGCTGGGCCAGCACCGCATCGCCGAGATTCTTCGTCCAGTCGATCTTGTCGCTCATCATCGCGAGCACGTCGGCGGTGCTCGCAAGCGCCTTGACGCTGTCATCCCAAGCTTGCTTCTCGACCTCGGCCTTCAGCGCGTCGCCTTTCAGGCTCTTGCGCTCCTTCAGCCAGCGATCGGCCTGCACCACCTCCAGCGGATAGGTCGAAGCCGCCAATACGTTGGCGAGCAGCGAGTCCGGATAGAGCGCGATCGGCGCCACCAGTGCTTCCAGCTGCTCGGGCTTCAGCAACTGATCAGCCGGCTGCGCCGCTGCCGCGGTCGGCTGGCTGGCCTGGACCGGCGGCTTGTCAGCGGTTTGCGCGACTACCGCAACTGATGTCACCGACACCAGCGCAACCGCAAGCAGGGTCTTGCCCCAACGGAACATGGCCACCTCCATCGACACGACGGTCGACAGCATCGGGCACGGCCACGTCCGCCCCTTGATCGAGATCAAGGAAAGCGCCAGCTCGCTCAGCTTCCGACCTGGTCCGCTTGCCGCAACGCAAGATGGGCGCGGCGATCGTGGATCAGACTTTCGAGCCGATGGGCCGCAACGTTCACCGCGGTGACGGCACGCTCGCCCTTGTCGTCCCCGACCGGCTGGCTGCGCTGCATCCGCAGCACCTGGTCGATTTCCCGCTCGATCTCTTCCAGTTCCGGCACATGCTCGGCCGCGCGGATCCGAGGTCCCAGCGCATAAAGCATGTCGAGCGCTTCCTTGCGGCTCGGGGTCTCGGCCGGCCGGAGAAATTTCCAGGCGGCGGCAAGCACCGATGCAAGGCCCCCAGCGATCATCGGCGCCAGGAAAATCGCATTTCCCCATTGATCGAGAAAGCTCTCCCGGGTCCCTTCGTAGAACGCGGCAGCGCCTGGATGTACGGGGATGTAGGCGTCCGCGTCGGTGTCGGGCGTCACGATCTGCGCCAGCCCGGGCAATTCAGCAAGCAGATCGTGCCGTGCGGTCATGATCGACTGAGTCAGGTCGCCGATCAGGTCGTTGCCGAGCGTCTTCTGCGCCACCAGGTAGAATGAGGTCCGCAGTGTCGTCAGGTCATCGGGAGGAATTGGCGGCGAGCCCCGCAATGTTCCCTTTGGCACGTCAAAGCTTTCGTAGGCGCGCTCCTTTTCTGCAATCGCGCCCGCGGACTCGATGGCAATCATCACGGGGCCGGTTCGCGATGTGTGCGGGACAACGCTCCGCAGGAGGGACAGATATTTCTCGGTCAGAGGAATCACGAGCAGGATGGCGCGGACTTCCTTAGTTTCCAGCGCCCGGCGCGCGTCCGAGGGCAGAAGCGGCTTGAACGTCACGCCTGCGCGCGCAAGATCGTATTCGCCCGACAACACCTTGATCAGCTTCTGATTGGTGTCGACCCCGATCACGCCGAGCGTGGTGCGCTTCAGCTCCGTCACGTCAGATATCGAAACCCCGGGCGGAGCAACGATCAGCACGGCGGCATGGGCCAGCACGGTCACGGCCTGGGCCTGTGACAGGTCGCCGACATCGCCACGCACCACCGCGAGATCAACCTTTCCGGACGCGAACGCAGCGGCAGACTCGAGCGGCCCCGTGGTCTGGACCAGGCGAAGCCGGACCGTGGCCTTCGACTCCGTGAGCTTGCCGGCGATCGCCGAAACGAGCTTGTTCGCCTCGCCATCGAGCGAACCGACCGCCACCGTGAGCGTTGTCGGCCGAAGATACCAGCGATAGGCCAACAAAGTGGCCCCCGCGAGCATCAGCACGAGCCCGGCGACCAGGGCGATGCGCAACGACCTTGGCAAATTGCTCGGATCCACGGCGCGCTACTCGGTCAATCCGATGTTGATCGGATTTTGCTTCACAACGCTCAATCATATCGGGCCGCGGAATTTGGTCAAAGGCTGCATGCCGCTAGAGCTTGCAGCGATAATAGGAGACCTGCATCCCCTCGATACCCGGAAACTCGCGCGTGATGGTGTCGTCGTCGACGACCTTGAGGAAGAACTGCACGTTGGACACCATGATCCCCGAAGCGCAACCCACGATGATATTGATGTCCTTGCCGTCATCTTTGCGCGATTTGATCTTGCAGTTCTCGAACTTGCCCCTCAGGCGATCGGCCTCTGCGATGAAGCCGCCGCCATAGACCCCGGAGAAATTCGTGAACGTGACCTGGTTTGCCCTGCCCTTGCGGGCGAACACCTTGCCGCATTGGTTCGCGCTCGTGGCCCAAGCGCCGGCGAGATCGAACGCGAGCGAATGATCCGGCAGTGCGAAGATCATGCCCGCCACCACGATTGCGCGAAGCTTGCCGTCCGGCTTCATCTGCAGTCTCCCTGTTCGCGCCCGTCAGTGACCACCGAGCACCAGCGTCTGGATCGGCAGCAGCAGAGCCTGGATCCGAAGCAGCAGTGCATGAACGAGTGCGGTCGCGTCGACGGCGTGGAGGGCAAAACCCTTCAACGCGCCGGTTTTCGGATCGGCAATCACGTCATGGTTGCTGGTGTAGGCATTGACGATGCAACTGCTGCCCGGTGTGACGCCGTCAAGGCCACCCTTGTAGAGCGGCTCAAGGAACACGAGGATCGAACCCGGCTTTTGCAGGTTCTGCGGGTCGACCAACAACTCGCTGGACCGAAACTGACCGGCGGCGATGAAATCCTGCACGCTGGTGACAACCAGCGGGATGATCACCCAGGGTTTCGACATGCAGGCGGCTTCAGCGACCATGCCGGGCTTCATCACCTGGGCCTCGATCTGCCCGAAGCCCGCCTGCAACCTGTTGCGGCCCGCTTCGTCCGGTATCATGATTCCGGCCGGCCGCATGATCTGGGCGACGAGGTCCCCGGGGCGAACCAGAAATTGCTCGACGCGGCCGTCGACGCCGGCACGGACGAAGGTCTTGTCGAGATCCACTTGCGCTTGCGCGCGCGCGGCCTCGGCGCTCGCCTTCTCGGCCGGCAACAACGTGGAGACGCGCAACGCCGCCGATTCCTTGACGGCATTGGCCGCGTCGACGCCGGATTGCCGCTGGTCAACCAGCACCTGCAGCTTTTCGATGTCCCGTTGCGGCACGATGCCCGGATTGCGGCGCTGCAATTCGCTCTTCACGTCCAGTTCATCCTTGGCTTGCTGCAAGGATGCTTTCGCCTCCCCGATCTGAGCATCCGCCTTGACGACGTCGGCCTGCGCCGAGACCAGCGACGCGTCGACTTCGGCGACCTTCCGCTTGGCTGTCTCGAGGGCAGCCTCTTGCTTCGAACTATCGAGCCGGAACAGGACATCGCCCTTCTTCACCGGCGCGGTGAAGTCGACATTGACCTCGACGACCCGGCCGGAACCTTCGGGCAGGATCGGCACGGTCCTGAAGTAGATCGCCGCGGAGGTTGTCGATGGATGGAAGTAGAAGATCATCGTGATCAGCGAGATCGTAAGCATCAGGCAGCCGGTGATCCCCCATCTCAGTTCGTACCAGACGGAAAAGAACGTGATCTCCTTGCCGAACCGCTTGCCTTGCCGATAGCGGCGGTAGAGGTAATCCGGCAGGATCGTCACCAGCGAGCAGATCATGAGCTCAAGCATGGTCGTGCACCTCCTGCTTCGAGCGCGTCCGGGCGTCGGGGCTGCTGTCAGATGCGGCTTCGGATTCCGGTTCGGCAGCGGGCGCGCCCGGCGTGGCATCAGCGATGCGCTCGACGGAGCCGGCAATGCTGCGGATCGGCGTGCCGAAATCCGGCAGGTCGATGAGTGCCAGCAGCAGGCCGGCGATCCAGAAGATATGCATGTGGGTGAAAAGCGATATCAGGCCGAGGACGGCGACGAATTCAAACTGAAGCTTCTGGCTTTTGTGCGCCATGCGCTCCGGCAGGCTGTGCAGTTTCCAGTAGAGCGTGCCGACCCACAGGACAGTCGCTACAAGGAAGATGCCCATCACCACCATCAGGGTATCCGACCCGTCGGCGCCGGGAATGAAGAACGGCAGATGATGCGGGGCTGCCGGATGGATTTGTTCGTTCAAGCCAAGTCTCCCGGTTGCAACATAAACGCAGGCAAATCTTGATCGACACTGCTGATCATCCTACCGCGCTTGCTTGATCTGGATCAAGGAAGCTGGTCGGCTCGCCCCTACCGTTCGCAGGCACGGTGGAAGATCGGGCCCAGGAGACCCCAGCCATGCGAGAGAAAATCGATGACCTGATCCCGAATGCGCACGAGATCCAGAGGCAGGCAGCGCTCAAGGAAACGGAAAAGGCAGAGGAGCATGCCAAGCGCGCGGCGGCTGTTGAGGCCGAGAAGCGCGCCCTGATCGAGCGGTTGAGCAAGCCGTCCGGCCTCAGCGAGGACGAGAAGGTCAAGCTGGCCTCGACCGTGATTCAGCGCGCGATGCGCAACGGACTGACTGAAGTGCAGGTCTATCGCTTCCCCAACACGCTGTGCACCGACAACGGGCGGGCCATCAATCAGATGGAGGCTGGCTGGGAGAAGACGCTGACGGGCATTCCCAAGGAAATATACCAGCTCTGGGCGGACTATCTGCAGCCGCGCGGCTACCGCATCCGCTACCAGGTCGTCGACTACCCCGGTGGCATGCCCGGCGACATCGGCATCGTCATTGCCTGGGGCTAAGAGCTCAAACGACGGACGGGTATCGATGGCGAAAGACAAGTCCGCAGAGAAGATGAAGCGCAAGGATTATGAGGAAGAGCTGCAAAAGCTGCAGGTCAAGCTCTGCCATCTGCAAGAATGGGTGCAGACTCACAAGCTCAGGGTCATCATCCTGTTCGAGGGACGCGATGCGGCCGGCAAGGGCGGAACCATCAAGGCCCTGACCGAGAAGGTCAGCCCGCGCGTGTTCCGCGTGGTGGCCCTCCCGGCACCATCTGACCGTGAAAAGACCCAGCTCTTTCTCCAGCGCTACATGCAGCAATTTCCGGCTGCCGGCGAGATCGTGATCTTCGATCGTAGCTGGTACAATCGCGCAGGCGTCGAATACGTGATGGGATTCTGCACGCCGGCGGAGCACAAGCGCTTCCTCTCGCTTTGCCCGCAGATGGAGCAGTACATCATCGAGGGCGGCATCATCCTGATCAAGCTGTGGCTCGAGGTCGGGATGGACGAGCAGGAACGCCGCTTCAGGGCCCGGATCGACGATCCGCTGCGGCAATGGAAGCTGAGCCCGATGGACACGGAATCCTACCGGCGCTGGTACGATTATTCCCGGGCACGCGATCTGATGTTCAAGGCGACGAGCTCGAAGCATGCGCCCTGGCACATCATCCGCTCCGACGACAAGCGGCGGGCGCGGCTGAACTGCATCTCGTTTCTGCTGAAGACAATTCCGCACGGACGGATCAAACGCGACAAAGTCAAGCTGCCCAGACGCTCCAACAAGGGTCGCTACAACGATCAAGCCGGTCTGCGCGGGATGAAGTTCGTCGAAGAGCGCTATTGAAAGATGAGGCCGCGCAGGGCGCGGCCTCGTCTTTCAGACCTATTTCAAGCGGATGGAAACGCCGCCCACCGCGGCCGATACCTCGGCACCCACCTTGGGCCCGCTAAGCTGCAAGATCACGCCATTGGCATTCTGCAACTGCACGCCGCCGGCACCCGCGGCGATCGCCCCGCCGGCGCCTGCCGCGCTGTAGGAGCCTTCGATCGACGCGGGGCCTCTGAGGTTGAAGGCGCGACCGACAAGCTTGGTGGTCGAGGCGCCGATCGTGAAGCCGACGCTCATGCCCGATACCGTGAACGGATAGTGCTTGCCGCGCAGGGTCAAGACGCCCTCGCCACCTCCGACACCGACGATGAAGCCACCCTTGGTGAAGATGACGGCGACCGAGCCGGTTTCGGCCAGCGACGGTGTGCTGAAGCCGGCCAATCCCAACAACAGTGCAGCAAGAGCTCCGATCAAACTCACTTTCCTCATAGTGTCCCTCCGGTTGCGTTACGACCTGTTGCGCAAGGATCATCGCCGCAAGAATGCGAAGGCGCCTTGCGGGATATCTTCCCTTTATGACGCAGCCTTCAGCTTCGGCGCGGCTGCCCGCGGCCTGCCCATCCTGGCCAGCGCCTCGGTGGTCACGAGCTTCAGACCCTCGGCCGCGTCATAGCCATGGATCTCCTTCACATCGAGCTTGCGCATGAAGTCGATGGTCTCCTGCGTGATGACCTGGCCAGGGACCATGATCGGGAAGCCCGGCGGATACGGGATCACGAAGCTCGCGGAGACGAGAGCCGGACCGTTCTTCAGGCGCCGGTCGATCTCGGGATCGTTCAAGCGAATGTATTCACATCCGGCAGCATCATAGGCTGAATAGAACCCGCTGCGGATGTCACCTTCGTTCGTCTTCGTGCCCGCATCGCCGCGATAGGCCTCGTGGAAATGCGAGAAGTTCGGCAGGTCGGGCACGTCCTTCATCAGACTGTTGACCCGCATGTCGAAATCGACCCTGGCGTTCGCTCCGCCTTTGGCCAGGCCGCGATCGATTTCGCCGGAGATTTCGGCCAGCACCCGGACCAGATGCGCGACGTCGCTCCGCGTGTTGTTGATGTTGGACTGGATCAGGACAGAGTTACGCGAGGTCTTGTTGACCTGGATGTTGTAGCGGCTGGCAAGCAGACCCTTGAACTGCGTTCCGTCGTAGCCGGCCGTGCCGCAGACCAGCGTCATGCGGGTCGGATCGAGGCAAAACTCGTCGTCGTTTAAACTCTTCAGCGCGCTCGCCCAGTTGGTGCCATCAGCGAGGTAATCGGTGAACCCGCTCTGGCGATATTGCTTCGGCACCATCGCGTCCGCGCCGAGGACACGGAAATACTTGGAGATCAGTGGATTGGTGTTGACCGCATTGCGTATGGCAAACGCGATTTCCATGGCATTGGCCACTAGTCCGTAACCTTCGAGCTCCATCTGGCGCCGCGAGACGTCGAGGCTTGCAATCAGCTGCTGGTTCGGACTGGTCGATGCGTGCGTGAATACGGCCTCCTTGAACTGCGCTTCGACCGTGTGAAACTCGATGTCCTTGACCGCCAGCATCGAACCCTGCCGAATCGCCGACATCGACTTGTGCGTCGAGTTGGTCTGGTAGACCCGCAACCGGATCTGACGCGGATCAGCAATAAGCCTGGTCTTGAGCAGCACCTCGTCCGACGGGTTCTTGCCGAGCTCGGCCTGTTGCTTCTCGTAGGCGGCAACCGATTTTGGATCGCGCATCCAGGCTTCGATCTCGTTCGCCGCGCCCATCGCGGTTCGCCGCCGCAGGAATGGCGAGAACCGCGCGAAGCCGAACCAGGCCTCATCCCAGAGGAAGATCAGGTCGGGCTTGATCGCGAGGCATTCCTCCATCACCCGCCGAGTGTTGTATATGTGACCGTCGAAGGTGCAATTGGTCAGGTCGATCATCTTGACCCGGTCGAGCCGGCCATCGGCCTTTGCGTTCAGCAGCGCCTGCTTGATCGTCTTCAGGGGCACCGCGCCGTACATCGAGTATTCCGTCATCGGGAATGCCTCGACGTAGAGCGGCTGCGCGCCGGCGAGCACCATGCCGTAGTGGTGCGACTTGTGGCAGTTGCGATCGACGATCGCGATGTCGCCGGGACCCAGCAGCGCCTGCACCGCCATCTTGTTCGAGGTCGAGGTGCCGTTGGTGACAAAGTAGACGCGATCTGCGCCGAGCGCGCGTGCGGCCTTCTCCTGCGCCTTCTTGATGTTGCCGGTCGGCTCCAGCATGCTGTCGAGGCCGCCGGTGGTGGCGCTGCTCTCGGCCAGGAACAGGTTCAGCCCGTAGAATTCACCCATGTCGCGGATCCAGTCGGACTTGAAGACCGACTTGCCCCGTGCGATCGGCAGCGCGTGGAAGGTCCCGATCGGCCGCTGCGCGTATTTCTTCAGATTGTCGAAGAACGGCGTGTCGAAGCGATCCTGTACGCCTTCGAGGATTGAAAGGTGCAGTTCGAGGATATCCTCGACCGAGTAGAACACCCGGCGCACCACGTCGGCCGCGGGATTGCCAGCGATAGTTTCCACGTCGCGGTTCGACATCAGGTAGATGTCGAGCTCCGGACGAACCCGCTTCAGGATGTGAGCCAGCCCCAATGCAGACGCGTCGGATTCATGGCTGAGCCCCATCGCGGTCATCATGGATCGAAGCACCGGCGCGTCGTGACGCGAACGCAGGGCGAAGCCCTCATTGATCACGACCGCTGCAAAATTGGGGTTCAGGATGGTGGCGCAGAACGCGTCCTCGAGGCTGCCGACGACCACAGGCTCATAGATGAAGGCGTCGAACGGACGCCGCAGCTTGCGCCATTCCGCCAGGAGTCCCGGCCAGTTGCTGGCAGGCACTCCCGTCACGATCAGGGTCTCGAAGTAGGGACGGCGCGCAGCCGAATGTCCGAGCGTTGGTGGGAGCAAATCCGGAACGTCGCCGTTGCCGTCGTCCTGCGTGCTCCAGTCACCGGCATGCTGGCGGAACGATTTTGTCTGAAGCGCCTGCGCGATCCGCGCCGCGAGCATATGCGAGGCGGCGGCGTCGCCCGCCGCCGCGGCTTCCTTCAGCGCCGTCATCAAGCGCAGGCCCGGGTAGCCGTGAAACTCCTCCGTGACCGCAATCGCCGACAGCGCCGCGTCATACGGCGCACGGTCGCCGCCGCCGCTCCACGCCTTTGCCGCCTCGACCAGATCGCGCCAATTGTCCGCGCGCCCGCCGGGTCCGGAGAAGAACTGGTCGATGCGCTGCTGTGCCGGCTTCGCGTCGTTGGCCATCGATATCTCCCGATTTTGGCGCTGGTTCGCTCCAATCGTAGGAACGGTGCCCACCGCCCGGCTTGATCCAAGTCAAGCCGCAACCAGATTGAGACAAACCCTATTGGCTGAGCGACCGGGATATCTTGCGATGCAACCGAGCTGGAGCCGGGAGCGGCCCGCCCCGCCACACGCGTCAGTGGCTTGCCGATGCCATTCTGCTGCTCAATACGCTGTCGAGCGTGCGCATCCAGTCTCCGCTGTCGGTCTTGTCGGCAAGACCATCCGCCTGAAGCAGATCGCGCAACTGCGCGTGTGCGCCGACAATGCAGAACGTGATTCCGCGCGATGTGAGTTCCTGGTGGAGATCGTGCAGCATGCGCGACCCCGCCAGGTCGATGAATGGCGAGGCCGACAGGTCACAGGCCACCAGCTTGACGTTGGGGGACGTCTGCAGTGCGGTCAGCACCGCTTCGAAGATCGTCTCGGCATTGACATAAAGCAACGAGGTCTCAGGGCGAAAGGCGACCACCCCGTTTAGCGGCTCCACGCCGTCATGGCGCGCCCGGTCGGAATAGCGGCCGCTACCCGGGAGACGGCCAAGAAACGCGACGTTGGGTTGGGACGCTCGCAGCAGCAGGAGGAAGATCGAGGCGGCGGCCGCCAGCAGCACGCCCTGCAGGATTCCGAGGAACAGCACGGATACGAGTGCGATGACCGCCGCATAGAAATCGATCCGGCTGATCCGCCACATTCGGGCGAGTGCTCGAATATCGACCAATTTGTAGACCGCCGAAAAGACGATCGCGGCAAGCACGGTCTTCGGCAGATTGGTTAGAAGACCGGTGAAGAACAGCAGGCAGAGTGCAAGGGTCACAGAGCAGAATACGAGAGCCAAGGGCGTCCGGGCGCCGGCAGCGTCATTGACCGCCGACTGCGACAGGCCGCCGGCGACGGGATAGCCATGCCCCAACGCTGCAGCGAGATTGGCCGCGCCGAGTCCCAAGAACTCCTGCCGGACATTCAGCGGGTAGCCGTGCTTTGCCGCGAAGCTTCGCGCAGCGGACACACCTTCCACATAGGCCAGCACCAGGCATCCGGCGGCAATCGGAAAGAGGTCGTCAAATTCGAGCAGGCCGAACGTCGGCAGCGCGAGCGCCGGCAATCCGGTCGGAATCTTTCCGGTCACCGGCAATCCTATTTCCGCAAGGCCAAGGATGGAGACGGTGAGGATCGAGAGCGCGACCACGGCGAGCCCGACGGGCTTTCCGGGCAGCCTGCGCTCGCCGAGCAGGAGCAGCATGGTCGCAGCCACACCAATTCCGAGCACCAGTGGCCTTGTATCGCCGAGCTGGCCGGCGATCTTGATCGCACGGTCGAAGAAATTGTGGCCGCCGCCCGCTACGCCGAACAGGCTCGGCAGCTGGCTCATGATGATGGTGAGCCCTGCTCCGGCCTTGAAGCCGACCAGGATGCTATCGCTGATCAACCGTACCAGCAGGCTGAGCTTGAACAGCCAGGCAATCACGCAGAGCACCGCGACGCTGAAGGCAACGAGGCTGACGATTTGTTCATAACGCGTGGCATCGCCGCCGGCGAGTATGCCAACGGCGCCGGCAATCATCAGCGAGATCGCCGAGGTCGGTCCCACCGCGAGCTGCCGGGACGAGCCGAACAAGGCGTAGCCCACGCCGCCAAGCAGATAGCCGTAGACGCCGATCTGCGGCGGCAGGCCGGCGAGCCCGGCGTATGCCAGCGACACCGGAATCGCGTAGGCCGCCAGCGTGACTCCGGCGATCGCATCCGCTCCGAGCCAGGATCCGCAATAGCCAGCGAGCCAATTCGCCGGCGGAAACCAGCGGATCCAGCTCGTCTCATCCTGGACCGACATCATGCCCGCCATATGAAACGCAATGGTCGGATGTCGTCGCGCCGCAAGGGCCGATGCTCGTTGACTCAGATCAAACCTCGTTGCCGGCGATGTGCTTCTAACCAGGCTCGGCTTGATTATCGTGACCCACACGTTTGCCGGACGACCGCTGGAGCGCATGGCATGCGTCAGCACCGCTTACGGATCCTCGCAACCGCAACCGTTGTGCTGCTTGGCCTGACCGCTCCGGCACATACCGATGACCAAGGCGCATCCCAACGCATCCAGGAGGAGATCTGGGCACTGCCGCTCCCACTGCCGATGTTCGCCTACCTGGTCCGCCCGGTGGGTGACGGCCCCTTCCCGCTGGTCATCATGAATCATGGCGTGTCGCTGAACGCTAGGGATCGGAGCTTCTTCCCGCTGGTCGAGTTTCGCGACGCCGCGATGTGGTTTGCACGGCGCGGTTATCTCGTGATTGCGCCAGTCGGTACCGGCTACGGCGCGGCGGCCATCGATATTCCGGAACGCGGTCTCTATGGTCCGTTCTTTTCCAAGGTCGGGAAATGCAGCAATCCCAATTTCCTCGATCCGGGCCTCGCGGTCGCGCAGGTCGATCTCTGGATCATCGACTACATGGCCGCCGAACAGCGCACCCTGCGGGATGGCGTCATCGTCGTCGGGCAATCGGCCGGTGGTTGGGCCGCAATCGCACTGTCGAGCCTCAATCCTCCGCAAGTCAAGGCCATCATCACCTTTGCAGCCGGCCGCGGCGGCCGGGTCGATGGCAAGCCCAACAACAATTGCAATCCCGATCGTTTGGTCAAAGCGACCGGCTTCTTCGGCCATACGTCACGGGTACCCATGCTGTGGCTCTACATCGAGAACGACACCTTCTTCGGTCCGGCCCTCTCGAAGCGAATGTATGAAGCGTTCACGAGCGCCGGTGGCCGAGCCGAGTACCACCTGTTGCCGCCATTCGGCGACGAAGGGCATTTCCTGATCGGTTCTCCCGATTCCATTCCCATCTGGTCGCCATTGGTCGAGCGATTTCTCGACAAGGTTCGCTAGGCGCAATTTGCTGGAGGAGTGCCCATGGTCCGATCTCGTACCCTGTACGGTGCCTTGGCGACGTCGGTGCTGTTCGTTGCCGGCACCAGCGCTGCGCACAGCCAGCAGTCGCCCCCGCCGCCCGCGGCAGTCAAGGACGGCGCCGAGGTCGTCTCGCGAGGCGCACGCGTGGCGCGGGACGTCAAATTTGGCGATTGGCGGAAGCTCTGCTTCACCGCAGGCGGCGCCAAGACATTATGCCGAACGACGATCACCGGCACTTTCGGGACCGGCCAGACCGCCGTTCGCGTCGATCTGATCGAGCGCGAAGACGGGTCTTCCCGTCTCCAGCTGTTCCTTCCGGTCGGGATGTACCTGCAAGCCGGGGTCAAACTGTCCGTTGACCAGCAGCAGGTCCATCGCATGCCTTATACCTGGTGCGTGAGCAACATGTGTATTGCGGCTGATATTGCCGATCCCAGGCTGATCGAGGAAATGGACGGCGGAAAGGCGCTCGCGATCGACGTGGTCGACACCAGCATTCTGACGGTGACGACATCTGTGCCACTCGGCGGCTTTGCGACCGTGCGCAAGGGCGCACCGGCGCTGACACTCGACCAGGCCATTGACGAATGATCGAGACCCGCGATCGCTAGACCACCCCAGCCAGCAATTGTTCGATCGGCTGCATCAGCGATTTTGCCGTGAACGGCTTGGTCAGATAGGCCACGCATCCCGATGCCATTGCGGCCATGCGCGTCGCCGGGTTGTCATTTCCGGTGATGTAGATGACGGGAACCTCGATGCCTCGATCCGTCAGGCGGTGTCGCAGTTCAATCCCTGAACCATCGCTGAGATTGACGTCCAGGATCAGGCACAATGCGCAATCCAACTCGCCATCCATCAACAAGGCATTTCCGCTCTCGAACAATCTGGATGCAAATCCGCATTCCCGTAGCAGCCGCCCAATTCCGCGGAGCATCGACGGATTATCGTCTACGACGAGGACAATTTTCGCGGTCGGCAAATCGGGCGCCTCTACCTTATCGCTGAATCTCGACGTGATGCCCAGCGTCCTCGCCTTGGCGACGGACGCATCGACGTCTCGCCGGCGCGCGACATCGTCGCGGCCAATTTTGGAAATACGCGCCGTCACAGAGCTTTCATATTGTACCATGGGACATGAACCGCCTTAGGCCGCCCGCACCGGTCAACCCTTGACCTCATCATCGAGCTCCCGCGCGCCGAGCCGCTCGGCGATCGAGACCAGTTCGGCAAGCGACTGCACCTGCATCTTCTCCATGACCTGGTGACGATGCGCCTTGATGGTGCGCTCCGTGGTACCGAGCTCATAGGCGATCTGCTTGTTGATCCGGCCGCGCACGATCTGATCGAACACCTGCCGCTCGCGTGGCGTCAACCTCGCCAGCAGCGCGCGAAGCGCGTCGAGCCTGGTTCGCCGGCTGCGGACCAGCTCGTGTCGGGCAACGGCGCGATTGATTGCCTCGATCAGCTGTCCCGACGCGATCGGCTTGGTCAGAAAATCCTCGGCTCCAGCCTTGATCGCCTGCACGGTGGTCGCGGTGTCGGCATGTCCGGTGAGGAAGACGATCGGAAGCGTCGACTCCAGCTCGTTAAGACGAGTCTGCAGCTCCGGGCCACTCATTCCGGGAATGCGAACGTCCAGCAGGATACAGCCGGCTTCTTCGTCGCCTGGCAATCGATCGAGCAGTTGCCGGGCCGATGCATATGTCGCAACCTGGTAGCCGGCGAGCTTGAGCCGGCGCTCGAGCGCTGTGCGAAACGAGGCGTCGTCGTCGACAATATGCACGTAAGCGTGCATTGCCCTCTCTCCTCCACGACCGCTTTAAATTAGCACTGCCTCCTGCCGAAGGAAGAGCCCAAACGGACTATGCCGCCAGCGGCAATGAAAGATGGAAAGCCGCTCCGCCGCCCGATTGGTTCTCGGCCCAGATTTGACCGCTATGCGCCAGCACGATCGTCCTGGCGATTGACAGGCCGATGCCCATTCCCTGCTCTTTGGTGGTGAAGAACGGATCGAAAATCTCGTTCAGCCGCTCCTGGGGAATTCCGGGACCGGAATCGCAGATCGAAATCACGGCCGACGCCGCGCCGTTGACTTCGGTACGCCCGATGATCGTGCGCCCGTATGGCATTTTGGCCATCGCGTCCATGCTGTTGACCGCGAGGTTGAGGATAACCTGCTGCAACTGAACCGGGTCACCCTTCACCCACAGGGTCTGCGGCGACGTCTGCAGGTAGATCGCGACATTGCGCGCCGAGGCCTGCAGCTTGAGGAAGTCGAAAGCCTCCCGCATGGTCTGGTTCAGGTCGATCTCCTTCTTCTCGAACGGCGCACGCTTCAGCAGGCTGCGCATCCGTCGGATCACCTCGCTCGCGCGCAGATCGTCGCGCTTGATGTCGGAAATGATCTCCCGCACCTCCTGAAGGTCCGGCGCGGGCGAACTGAGGATCAGCTCCGCGCTCTCCGCATTGGTCAAGATCGAGCCGAGCGGCTGATTGAGCTCATGGGCGATCGAGGACGACAGCTCTCCGGCGGTCGCCTGACGATTGATGTGGGCAAGCTGGGACTGCTGATTGCTGGCGTCGACCTCCGCCTTGCGCCGCATAAGCCGCTCGTGCAGCAGGAATCCAATCAGCAAGGTCTGGACCAGCAGCGCGGTGCCGAGCGCAATCGCGCGCCAACGATATCTTTCAAGAAAACTCGGTTCGCGGAAGCGAATTTCGCTGCCTTGCGGCAGATTGGCTTCGCTCACGTTCCAGCGCCGCATCTGACGCCAATTGAAGATCGGTTTCACGGCATCGATGACCGACGGCGGCAGGCTCTCCGGCGCTTCGCCATCCAGTATCCGCAGCGCCCGCTGTGCCGCGTCGGCGCCGATCAGGGACGGCACGATGACAAATCCGCCGATGCCGCCCGGCTCGAGCAACGTCTCCGCCGCGACTACGATCGGACGATGTGCCTTCGCTGCGACAGCGGCGAGGGCATCCGAGGGCGGATAGTAGTTACCCTTACCGTCGCTGTAGAGGCCGGTGTAAATGATCGCGCTGTGGTCGGGAAGCGCGGCGAGCTGTTCGATGACGTCAGGCATCGGACGTCCGACGATCTCGACAATGTCGAGGCCCGGGATGCCGGCCGCAACCTGGTCCTTCCAGTTGTGAAACAGGACCTGCTGTTCCCAATCCGCGCCAACCACCACGACGGTATTGAGCTTGGGCACGACGGCTCGCGCGGCCGTGACGGCATCCTTGAACTTCAGGCTGAGTATGCTGCCGGTGACATCGGGAGGCGGTCGCATTCGCCTGAAGTCGGCTTCCTCGACCAGTGCGAAGACGATCGGCGTATTGGGCCAGAGCTGGGGGCGCCAGCGGATCGCAAGCTCAAGCGCCGCTGCGCCAACGGCAACCACGACGCCGATCGGCCGGTCCCGATATTTCTCCTCGAGAAATCTGCGGAAACCGTCCTGATAGGTCTCACCGCCGAAGCGATTGAGATCGAGACTTTCGGTATAGACGGTGGTCGGAGCGTGACCGTGCGCGCTCACGGCATCGCGCAGTCCGGCGAAAACCTGATAGTAGAAGGCGTCCCGCCGATCGGACTGGTCCAGCACCAGCATGGAATGCCGACGTGTCTCTTGCGCCGCGAGACCAGCCGGCGCCAGCAACGTAGCCAGCAGGATGATCAGTCCAGAGAGCCGAATTGCCTTGCCCATAGCGTTCGGAGCCCGAAGACCAGTGGTTCAGAAAGCTAGCACCAGGCTATCGTCGTGAAAATTGAAAAGTAGTCCAGGACTTGCGTAGCAATTACGAACAAATTGCCGCATTCCGCCCCTGTCCTTTGGGACAATGGCCTCAAGATCAATAGAGCCCGGTCGGGACGTGTCGTAGTCATTGCGCGCGGACAAGCATTTCGAGGCGCGACCCGCGCCGCAAGTCATCGTACAGAGAGTTGGTCCATGTTCGCTCGCGTCAATGTCAGACCGGCCGATGTACCGAGCGTCCTCGGTGGGCTGACCGCCCCGCACGCCACCTTCATCACCAGCGAATTCCATTACAGAAGGGGCGCCGAGATCTACGGCGAGAGCGAGCCCGCGGAGTATGTCTACCAGGTGCTTTCAGGAGCTGCCCGTAGCTACAAGCTGCTCTCCGACGGACGGCGCCAGATCGGCGCTTTTCATCTCGTCGGAGACATTTTCGGCCTTGAGAATACCGAATTCCATCGCTTCACAGCCGAAGCGATCGTCGACACCGATGTGCGCCTGATCAGGCGGAGCAGTCTCGAACGGGTGGCGCATTCCGATTCCGCGCTGGCTCGCAACCTGCTAATCATGACCACCAGCAACCTGCAGCATGCCGAAGACCACATGCTGTTGCTCGGCCGCAAGACAGCGTTGGAGCGGGTGGCCGCGTTCCTGCTCGAAATGGATCGCCGGCTGACCGGTGTCGGCGTCGTCGCCCTGCCGATGTGCCGGCGTGATATCGCCGACTATCTCGGACTCACTCTGGAGACCGTCTCGCGGGCGCTATCCAAGCTGCACGCCTACGGAGCGCTCAATTTCCTCGGCTCGAACCAGCGTGAAATCATGCTGGTTGACCGCGACCAGCTCTCCAGGCTGGACGACTGAGCGGGACGCTACGAGGACCGCATCCCGTGACGCTCGATGGTCTTTTGCAGCACCTCGAACAGCACCGCCGTCGACCAGCCGAACATCAGAATGCCGTTCATGGCAGCCATCGGTCCGAGCAACAGCCATGCCTTCACCGGGATCACGTCGCCGTAGCCAAGCGTGGTGTAGTTCACAAAGGCGAAATAGATCAGATCGCTACCCTCGGGTGCTGCACTCGTTGCATAATAGGCCAGTGACCACACCATGATCTCCAGCGTGTGAGCCACCATCAGGCTCAGCGCGGTCGCAACCATCATACCGCTGAGCAGCAATCCAAACCGGCCCGGGGAGCTGAGGGCGACGTTCCGCACCAGCCGGATTACCATGACGGTGAACAACGAGTGCAACACGATATTGATCGCGCTGACCGTCGATCCCACGATGAGTTGCAGCAGTGTCATCGCGCGCCTGCCGGGCGGGCACGGTCGTCGCGGATCCACGCCGTGATCAACTCCCAGGCGACCGCGAGAATGATCGGGCCGATGAACAGCCCCACGATGCCATGGGCGAGCGTCCCGCCGATCACCCCGACAAAGATGACGAGCGCCGGCGTGGTCAGGCCTCGCCCCATCACCAGCGGCTTCAGCACATTGTCGAGGACGCCGACCACCAGGAAGAACAGCGTCAGCGCGAGCGCCGTCGTGAAGTCTTTGGTCGACCAGAGCCAGATGATGACGGGGAACAGCACGATCGCCGCTCCGATCTGCACGATCGCCAGCAGCATCACGACGAACGCCAGCAGGCCGGCGTTCGGAATGCCCGCCAGCTTGAACCCGACGCCGGCCAGCAATGATTGCAGGACGGCGACGCCGATCACGCCTTGGGAGACGGCCCGGATGGTCGCGCCGGCAAGATCGAGGAAGTGCTCGCTCTGCTCCGGCACGATACGGGACAAGAAGCCGCGGCACGCGGCGGCAAGCTGCCGTCCGTTCGGAAACAGAAACCCGGCCACGACCACCGCCAACAGGAACTTCAGCGCCCCGACCCCGGCATTGCTCGCAAACGCAAACAGGATCCCGGCCAGGGGCTTGAGATGCGGCACGGCTTCCCGCAGCACGGCGCGCAGATTGGTCGAGGCCCGATCCCAGAAGTCATAGAGCGGGCCGCCGATCAACGGCCAATCCTTGATCTCCGGCATTGGCGATGGCACGACGACGTTGCCGGCGCTCAGTTGTTCGGCGAGCTCCCTCACCCCCTCCACTGCCCCGATTCCGAGCCAGGCGGCCGGTCCGATGACGATTGCCAAGGCGGTCAAGGTCAGCACGAGGGCCGCGATGCCTGTATGGCCTCCAAGCATGCCGGTGAGCCAGTTGAACACCGGATACAGCGCAACCGCGAGCACCACGCTCCAGGCCAGGATCGGCACGAACGGGCGGACCAGGACGAACGACCAGTAGATCAGCAGCGCCAACAATCCGAGACGAATTGCGAGCTGGATGAATTCATCTCCGGCCACGAGCTGGCGAATGGTTTTCAAGAGCGTGCTTTCGATTGCGCGTCAGCAGGCAGATGGGAAGCGGTGCCATCGACTCGACAGACGCTGCTTGATCCAGATCAAGCGTCGAATGGCGCGGGCTGACAGGTTTGCCTCCGGCGCTTCGATGACAGTCGCGCGCGTCACCCAGATCTGGAGGATGTCATGAAGAACACCAAAACCTTGCTGGCTCTGACCCTGCTTGCGAGCACGGTCGGGATTGGCGTGAGCCAGGCGGCGCCACTACCGACCAACATCGCTGCCATGAAGGGCGCGGTCGACAACGACGCCGTTCAGGTCCGTTGGGGTGGTGGCTGGCGCGGTGGCTGGGGCTATCGCGGTTGGAGAGGAGGCTATGGCGGCTGGGGCTATCGCGGCTGGGGCGCGGCCGCTGCCGGTGCGATCGTTGGCGGGGCTATCGCGAGTTCGGCCTACAGCGGATATCCCTATTACGGCGGATACGGCTATGGCTCCGGATACGGCTATTGCCCGCCTGGCGCAGGTTACGGCTACGGCTATTCGCCGGCCTACTACGCCCAGCCGCGTTACTACGGTTGGTGAATCGACCGTCGGGCGCCTGGCTCGCTCAGGGTGAAATCATCGCAGGCCGAACAACGAACGACGGTAGCCGCTCTCTCGGGCTTCGGTCCCGCACACGAAACCGCCGTCGAAGCCTCTGGCGTAGCGGCTCTGCCCCTTGAAGTAGTAGCGTCCCCGGCGAAAATCGAGCCAGACCACGGTATCGCCAGGACAATGCCGCCGAGCCTGGGTCTCGGAACCGAAAGGCGTCAGCGGCAACGCGACGGTCTGCTGCGCACAGCAGAACAGCGCAATCGCGGCCGCGGCGCCGATCCCTGCCCTTGCCGCCGGACGGGTCCGGCGTCCGGTCGAATGTGCCGCTATTTTGAAACGCATTGATCGCCACCGGCTGGGCCTTGAGCTGCAGGCGGCCAACTCATCGCCGACATGAGTTCGTTCGCTCCGGACGGAAGGCTCAGAGCGACAGCAAGCCGAAGGCAAACGCGACAGTCGACAGCATCCCGGCCAGCACGACCGTTATCCTGAAAACAAAATCGCCGTCGATCGCTTCAAGCCGGCGATGCAGCCAATTGCGTACGTCGCCCGCCTCCCGGGCGTGAAACGTTCGCCGAAATATGTCGCTGCCGTTCTCCATGATGATCATGGTAGATCACGGATACCACGAATGACCAGTGCAGCTTGTGCCAAACAATCCGTCTGGCGTGCGACAAGCCGGCTCACCCAATCGGACTATATCGCCGGGTTGACGGCCCGACGCCTCAATGGCGAACGCCTGGGCAGCATCATCCGCGACAGCTTTCGCGCCGGGGCGCCAACCACGGTTCAATCAGCTGGATAACTCAACGCCGCGCGCCGCCCTGGGTCCCGGTCGCCGCCTCATAGGCATCGCGATAGCCTCTGGCGATGGTCCGGACGCCTCGACCGATATCGTCGTAGACATCGTCAGGGAGGTTCGCAAGCGATACACGAAGTGACCACTCGGGTGCATCGAAGCCGCCTCCGTTCAGCAGCACGATTCCGTGAGCTTCGGCCAGCCTGAACGCTAGGTCCAGCGGGTGAACATTCTTCTTCAAGTATTCAACGGCATCATCGCCGATGTTCTTTCGGGCCCAGAACTCGAAATCGATCAGGGCGTAATAGGCATCGTAGTTCGGATTCGGGACTAGCTTGTCGGCAAGACCGAGCCCGTCGAGCAGTGACCACAGGCGCTTGTTGACGATTTCCATGCAGGCAGCCTGATAGGCCTTGTTCACGTCCATCATTTCCGAGAGCGAAAACAGGCTCATCATCACCTGTTGCGGCAACGACAATCCGGCGGTGTGATTGAGCGCCACGTCGCGGCTGTCGGCGACGATGCGATCGATCAGCTTGAGCTTGCGCGGCTCAAGCGTCAGCGGCCCATAGCGCTTGTCGAGCGCTTTCACGGCCTCGTCCGGAAGATTGGCGATCTTCTTGTCGAAGATGTTGTCCTCGTGGATGGCGATGGCCCCGAGCCGCCATCCGGTGCAGCCGAAGTATTTCGAATAGGAGTAGACGCCGATGGTGTTGTGCGGCAGCTCGCCGAGCAGCGAGCGGAAGTCGTGCACGAAAGTTCCGTAGACATCGTCGGTGAGGATCATCAGGTCGGGGCGCTTGGTCCTGACCAGATTGGCCAATTTGGCGACCGTCTCCTTGCTCAACGCCATCCCCGGAGGGTTGGACGGATTGACGACGAAGAAGGCCTTGACCTTCGGATCCTCCAGCTTCCTGATTTCCTCGTCGGTGAACTGGAATTTGTTTTCCTGAGGAGCCCTGATCTGAACGACCTTCAGATCGTAATCTTCCAGATGCGTCATCTCGATGTAGGGTGTGAAAATCGGCGTAGCCAGCGCAATTGTATCACCAGGCACCAGCAAACGATTGGCCTTCAGCGACTTGAACAGGTAGCACATCGCCGCCGTACCGCCCTCGACGGCATAGATGTCGAACTTTCCGGCCGGCCGGGGCTCGCCGCAGACTGCCCACATCAAATATTCGTGCACGATCTTTTCGTTGTGCACCAGCATGCGGTCGGGCACCGGGTAATTGTCGCCGATGATCGAATCGACCAGTTCGTGGACGAAGGCGTCGGGATCGAAACCGAATTTCTTCACCGCAAAGGGCAGCATCTCTGTCAGGAAGCTCGCGCCCGGCATGTCCTTGTGCTGTGCGAGCCAGGCCTCGAACCGCCCGGCAATGCCCTTTGCCTGCGGCATGCCGCCGATCCCCGCCGGATGCTCCATCACCCGCTTGCTCTCGGTGACGGCGAATTGGCCGAGCAGGAAGAAGCCCTCGCGCGGCGTCGTGGCGATCCAGTTGGGGTTGCCCCGGCCGGCGTTCAGGAAGGGCATCTGACTCCGCTTCGAATTGCTCTTCGCGAGGTTGATCAGCTCATCCTTGATCTCGAACGGGCTCAGCGCCTCGAATTTCTTTAAGGTCAGAAGATCGGCCATTTTTGACACTCCCGGGGCGATGCAAGCTGGTGGAATGGAAACGACAGGCTCTGTTGCCTGCGCAATCGCGCGCAGCATGATCGGCAGCCGCTGACGAGGCTTGATCTATGTCAACGGTCTCGTGCAGGCCTTGCGATCACGGAGGCGCACGGATGCGTTGTCGGCAAGACAATGGAATCACGCGGCTCTGGCAGTTGCGGTTGACATAGATCAACATCGTCCTCCCCAGCCGCCGTCTGATGTCGGTCGATACGGTTGCTCGCCCTCTTCGGCTACCCCGCGAGATCGAAGCGATCGCATGCCGAAGCCCCGGGACAGCATGAACGGGTGACATCATGATCAATTGGTTCTTCCAGACGCTCCGCACCTATCCCGAAATCGCGATCTTCCTTTCGCTGGCCCTCGGCTACTATTTCGGATCCTTCACCTACAAGGGCCTCGGCCTGGGCGCAGTCACCGCGACGCTGGTCGCCGCGGTCATCATCGGCCAGATCGGAATCACGATTTCCGGTCCACTGAAGCCGTTCTTCTTCCTGATGTTCCTGTTTGCGATCGGATACGGCGTCGGACCACAATTCGTGCGTGGCATCGCGCAGGACGGCATTCCGCAGGCTGTCTTCGCGGCCGTGGTTTGTGTCTTCTGTCTGCTCTCGGCGTATCTCGGCGCGAAGCTCGCCGGCTACGACGTCGGGTCGGCCGTCGGGCTCTATGCCGGCTCGCAGACGATCTCAGCATCGATGGGGCTCGCGACCGACGCCATCAATCGCCTTGGCCTGCCCGCGGACGAAGCCAAGAAGCTGCTCGATGCCATGCCGGTCGCCTACGCCGTAACCTACATCTTCGGCACGGTCGGGTCGGCGATCGTGCTGGCGCTGCTCGGACCGGCGCTGCTCGGCATCGATCTCGAGACCGCATGCAAGAAATACGAAGAGCAGCACGGCGGCAAAAAGGAGCTGGGCGGCCCTGGAACGGCCTGGCACCAGTTTGATTTGCGCGCCTACCGCGTTCGCGAACGCGGACCTGTGGTCGGCAAGACGGTCGCACAGGCTGAAGCACTGATTCCTGATCATCGCGTCTTCGTCCTCCGGCTGCGGCAAGGAGGGAAGATCGAGGAGGCGACCTCCGACACCGTGATTCACGCCGGCGACGTCGTTGCCGTAGCAGGCCGCCGCGATGTGCTCGTGCAGCTGATCGGCGAGCAGGCCGAGGAAGTCGACGATCGCGAGCTGCTGGCGGTGCCGATCGAGGGCGTCGATATCTACGTGACCAGCAAGGACGTCGATGGCAAGACGCTGGAGCAACTGGCGAAAGAACCGGGCGCCCGCGGCGTTTTCCTGCGCAGGATCGCCCGCGGCGCGATCGCGACCGAGATTCCGATCCTGCCGAACACGAAGATCAACCGCGGTGACATCGTCACCCTGGTCGGCCGCACGTCCGATGTCGCGGCCACCACAAAGATGCTGGGCCGCCCGGATCGTGCGACCGACATTGCCGACGTCGCCTTCATCGGCGCGGCAATTGCGATCGGCGCCCTTGTCGGTGCCTTCGTCTACAAGATCGGAAGCGTGCCGCTCACCCTCTCCACCTCCGGCGGCGCGCTGATCTCGGGCCTGTTCTTCGGCTGGCTCCGGTCCGTGCACCCGACGTTCGGTCGCATCCCGTCACCCACCGTGTGGTTCATGAACTCGGTCGGCCTGAACGTCTTCATTGCCGTGGTCGGCATCTCCTCGGGGCCGGGATTTGTCGCCGGACTGCAAAAGCTCGGCTTCAGCCTCTTCCTGTGGGGCGTCGTGGTGACCACCGTGCCGCTGATTCTGGCGATGTTCGTCGGCAAATACCTGTTCCGCTTCCACGACGCGATCCTGCTCGGATGCTGCTCCGGCGCGCGCACGACGACTGCTTCGCTCGGCATGATCAACGATCGCGCCAAGAGCCAGATTCCCGGCCTCGGCTATACCGTCACTTACGCGGTCGGAAACACGCTGCTGACCATCTGGGGCATGGTGCTGGTGATGATGATGACATAGCCGCAGCGCGCGACGATGTTGATCTGGCTGCAGCAGTTCCTCGTCCGTTATCCAGAGCTCGCGCTGTTCCTGGTGATCGCCGCGGGCTACTGGATCGGAAGCTTCAGGATCGGCGCTTTCAGCCTTGGCCCGGTCACGGGGGCGCTGTTCGCGGGCCTTGCGGTCGGCGATTTCGCGCATGTGCCGGTCTCCGGCATGACCAAATCGTTCTTGTTCCTGCTGTTCCTGTTCGGGGTGGGCTATTCGGTCGGCCCGCAATTCGTGTTGGCGATGAAGCGCGATGGGCTGAAGCCGATGCTGATGGCTGTCGTCGTGAGCCTCACCGGTCTTGCCGCCGCGATCGTCGTGGCACACGTGCTGCGACTTGACCCCGGCTTTGCCGCCGGACTCCTGTCCGGCGCACTCAGCCAGAGCGCTGCAATGGGTACGGCGACCGACGCCGTCAATTCGCTGCCCGTGTCCGACGCTCAGCGCGCGCTGTTTGTCTCGCACATCGCAGTGGCCGATGCGGTCTGCTACATCTTCGGCTATGCCGGCGTGATCACGTTCTGCACGATCGTCGTTCCGGCGCTGCTGAAGATCGATCTGAAGACCGAGGCGCTCAAATTAGAACGAACCCTGGGCATCACGCGCGCCCGGCCTGACCTGGCGTCCGCCTGGCGCAAGTTCGAGCTGCGCGCCTACCGCCTTGATGACCACGCGGCGATCGCCGGACTGACGGTTGCCGCCGCCGAAGCGCGCGTCCCCGGGCAACGCGTCTTTATTCACCGCATCCGACGCGCCGAGCACATCCTCGAGGCGGACCCCGGAACAATGCTCGCGGCAGGCGATGTTGTCGCGGTGTCCGCGCCGCGCCAGATGATCGTGGAACTGATCGAACCGCGCGGCGCGGAGGTGGAGGACCGGGAACTGCTCGATATCCCTCTGGTCCCGGCTGATGTGTTCCTGATCAATCCCAAGCTTGCGGGGATGAGTCTCGGGCAGGCCTCGGAACAGAACTGGGCGCGCGGCCTCTATTTGCGCTCATTGAGCCGAGGTGGTGAATCGCTCCCGATCGCGGCCGGCGTGGTCCTGCAGCGCGGCGATCTGCTTCGCCTCGTAGGTCCTGAGCCGGTGGTGCAGAATGCGGCCAAGAGCATCGGGGTCATCATCGCGCCGAGCACCAGCATCGATTTCGTCGTGCTGGGGCTCGCGATTTTCCTCGGCGGGCTCGTTGGCGTTCTCGTGAGTTTTACGGTTAGCGGTATCACGATCTCACTGAGCACCAGCGTCGGCACTCTGCTCGCCGGACTTCTGGTCGGCTATCTCCGCACTCGTCTGCCGTATTTCGGCCGGATCCCGGATGGCGCCATCAGCCTGATGACGTCGCTCGGACTGGCGGCTTTTGTCGGCCTGACCGGGATTCATGCGGGGCCGATTTTCCTTTCCGCCATCCGCGAGGCGGGCATCGGCTTGCTTCTGGGCGGCATGATCGTGACCCTGTTGCCGCAGATCGTCGGCTTCTGCTTCGGTCATTTCGTGCTGCACATGAATTCGATCCTCCTGCTCGGCGCATTGACCGGAGCGCAGACGGTCACGGCTGCGATGGCCGCGATCCAGGAGCGCTCCGGCAGCTCGGTGGTAGTGCTGGGCTATACGCCCGCTTATCCGATCTCAAACATTCTGCTAACCACCTGGGGATCGGTCATGGTGGTGGTTTTCGCTGGATGAGCCGACGCGCACGTAGTGGCATAGCCAAACATGGTTACACTGCCGATCAGAAGCGCGGAAAGTCCGCTGCGCCCGCGCGAGAACGTGACCATGAGGTCGCAGCCCTATCCTTGGCCGGTGCATGATGGCCCAATGGGATTGCCGGCTCCCCGCTTGAATCGTCTCGCAGGAGCACCCGGCCTCCTTGGCCGCAGGCACCGCGCGATCCAGTGCGCTGGCGGCCCGTTCCTTGCGCACCTCGGCGTATCCTGCGAGCATCTCGCCATTCCGTGCTCCTATTTCCGAAAGGAGCGCTCCACGACGAAGATGACCGATACTTTGGCGCCGAGGGATTTTGCGAGCGCCAGCCCTTGCGCTACCCCGCCATTTCCGATCCATCGGTCGGTATGAAAATATGCCGGTACTTCCTTGCCTCCCGATTGTTGGAACGACTTATCGAGGCTTTCGACGCACGTTTGGCATGGCCGTAGGGGAAGTCGACCGCCACCGAAATCCACTTCCAGCCTTCGGTGGCGACCTGTTCGGCTTCCAGTTTCAGCTTGTCGGTGACAAGGCGGTCCAACAAGGCAACGTCTTGCAAATGTCCGCCATTGTCATGCTCGAACAGATCACGCAAAACGCCGCCGTCTGTCATGCTTTTTGCGGTAACGAGAATCGGGACATCACGGCCGGTTGGGCGTTTCACGATTGCCGAGATGATCGGGCTCAGATTCGGCTGATCCGCGCCCGTAACAATCATTCTTCGATTGAGTTTGACATCATTCCATACAGAGCATCACCTGCCGCGGTTAATGTCGGAAATCGGCGCCAGCAAACGATGCCATCGGCTTTGAAAGTCAGCACCGATGGGTTCGCCAGGGGGTCGTCGAGACGGTGCAGGTTTCCAGCCACTTGTCCGCGCGTCACCGCCTGTCCAAGCTCCACGAAGGGCTCGAACAGACCGGCATGGACAGCAAAAATCGAACTCGCTGGTCCCAAAGATCGCGCGAAGCGCGTGACAGGCGCTTGAACGACGTCCAGATCAGGCGCGATCCCGTAGTCGCGCAGCACGCGTCGAAGTCCGGCTTCGGCAAATTCCAGCCCTTGCCGCGAGAGCGTCGTTCCGCTGCCTAGCTCCGTCGTGATGGCGGGAACACCAAGCTGCTCGGCAGCTGCATAAAGCGTGCTTGCCGCTCCTCCCCCAGTGCCCTTGGTGATAACACTGAAGGGCGCTGCAAAACTTCTGAGAAGGCGATGGATCTGCTTTGTTTCTTCCTCGGCCTTCCCTTCGCGAGCCAGCGCCAATGGCAAATGATCAAGCGACGAGCCGCCCGAATGAAGGTCGATAATCACATCTGCCATAGACAATAATTCGGTGACCACATAATGCGCGATCATTTCTGTCGGCGTGCCTTGGGCGTCGCCTGGAAACAGACGATTGAGGTTACCGTCGTCCAATGGTGAATTGCGGCGTCCCGCAGCCACGGCGGGCTGATTCAACGCGGGAAGAATGATAACACGTCCGGCAATTTTGGCCGACGAAAGTTCGCGAGCGAGTTTGAGAAGGGCCACTTGTCCCTCATATTCATCACCATGCGTACCCGCGGTAAACAACGCTGTTGGGCCGCTTTGCCCATTGATGCAGACCATGGGCACGGGAATCCAGCCGTAGGCCGAGGTGTTAGAGGAATAAGGCACTCGGGCAAAGTCGGATTGCACGCCCGTTTTGCCGAAATCGATTTCCGTCCAGATCCGACTTTTCATCATCGATCCATCACGCAATTCCGTTGAGGAAGGCGCGAACGCGCATGTTTTCCGAAGCGCCGAAGAAGCGCTCAGGAGGATTGGTTTCGACGATAACCCCATTATCCATGAAAACGACCTGATCGGCTATATCGCGCGCAAACTGCATCTCATGAGTCACAACAATCATGGTTGTCCCTGACTTGGCGATGTCCCGCATCACAGCCAGCACTTCGCCTCGAAGTTCGGGATCCAATGCCGATGTCGGCTCATCGAACAACATGACCTCCGGTTTCATGGCAAGACTGCGGGCAATGGCGACTCGCTGCTTCTGGCCGCCCGAAAGCCTTGAGGGGTAGACATCGATTTTGTCCATCAACCCCATCAGAGTGAGGAGCCGCTTGCCTTCGTCGGCGGCTTCCGGTCTCTTAACATTCTTGACGCTGACGAGGCCTTCGATGACGTTTTGGAGCGCCGTCATATGCGGAAAAAGATTGAAACTCTGGAACACCATAGCGGTTTTGGATCGGATGTCGCGAAAGAGCCTTGCAGCATGCGGCGATATACACTTGCCGCCTTCGAACACCGCCTCGACGCCGCAGACGGAAACCGAACCCGATGTCGGCATTTCCAAAAAATTGAGCGACCGCAATAGCGTCGTCTTGCCGGAACCGGAGGGTCCGACGATAACGACGACTTCCCCGGCCCGGACGGAAAAATCGATGCCTTTAAGCACCTCGAGATCGCCAAAGCGCTTAGTGAGATTAGAGACGCAAACCAAATCTTGATCGGTCGATGTCATCACATGTGCCTCGACAGGCGGTCTTCAATTATCATTTGCAGGACGGTCAGAAGCTGATTGATGGTCCAGTAGATCACGCCGGCCATGAGAAACATATCGAGGTAGCGGAAGCTCGCTGCTCCCACCTGTTCGGCGACGCGCGTGAGTTCTACCACCGTGACCGTCGATGCGAGGGAGGTGTCTTTCATCAGTGCGATCAGACGACTGCCCACTGTCGGCGTAGCGATGCGAAGCGCCTGCGGCATAATTATCCGTGTGAATGTCTTGATCCGGCTCATCCCGAGGGTTGCGGCTGCCTCCCATTGTCCCTTTTCAACGGCAAGGATGCCGGAGCGGAAATTCTCGCTCAAATACGACGCCGAGAATAACGTTAGCGCCAGAATGGCAGACGCAAGCGGATTGAGTACAATGCCCAGGCGCGGAAGCCCGAAATAGACGAGCAGGATCTGCACCAGCAACGGCGTTCCGCGAAAGATGGAAACATAGGCGAAGGCGCCCCATCGCAACAGTGTCACTCCCGACAACCGCATGAGCGCGACCAGCATTCCCAACACAGACCCGAAAATGAAGGACGACGTTCCCAGAAATAATGTGATGGGAAGCGCCATTGCAAACAACGGCAACGCGCGCAGGAAGAGATCCATTATTGCGATTCTCCGGCTGCTTCTTTTTGGGCCGTTGCAATCGCCTGCGTGATCGAATAGGTCACGCCCGTTAGACGATGGGCAAAACTGTCGAGTGTTCCATCCCCTGACATTGACTTGATCGCCGAACTGAGCGCCGCCTTGAGCGATGGCTCACCCTTGCGCAACGCTGGCGCAGCGATCGAATAAGTCAGAGGATCACTGGCTTCCTCGACGCCCATATTTGTTGCCTTCGCGTATTTCAGCCCGCCGAAATGAGAGATGATCACGGCGTCGAGCCGGCCGTTGTTCAAATCCTGAAAGATGAAGCTGCCATTATCGTATCCCTTGATGGTCGCGCCCGGCAGATGCGAGATTGACCATGCCTCATTGGCGCTACCCGTGGTGACGCCGACCGATTTTCCTTTGAGATCGTTTATGCCGCGAATGGATTTGTTGCCGGCTTTAACGAAAATGCGAAAGTCCTCTACGCCATAGGGCTCGGCAAAATCCACGCGCAGACTGCGTTCTTTGGTCGGCGATAGATCGTTGAAGACCGTATCGTATTTGTCCGCTTCCAACCCTTCGACAAAATTCTTGTAACTGTCGATAACGAATTCCAACTTGGCGACGCCCATACGTTTGGCAACTTCCTTGACAACTTCGACGTCGTAACCGGCAGGCTGATTGTCATCTCCGAGATAGGTCCAAGGAGGACTTGTCTGGGTGATTGCGACACGCATGACGCCCTTGCTTCGAATGCTCGCCAGCTTAGTATCGTTGTCAGCGAATGCCGGTGAGGTGATAGCCAAAGCGGCCAATGACGATGCGAACAGCAATGGGACATACTTCGACTTCATGCGTGCTCTCCCTGTGACAGCTAGTAGGTTAGACGTTCGAGCGATCGCGAGTTGTCTCAACGCCCGATCGCCTTAGCTGAAGCGCTTCAAAGAAGTGAACGAGATCGAGCCAGAGATCCTCGGGATCTTCGAGACCGACACTGATGCGTATCAGAGGACGGGCTTCGTCCCAGGGCCGCACGCTGCGATCGCCTTCCATGTTCATTGGCGCAATCAGGCTTCTCGTGCCCCCCCAGGATGCGCCGATTGCGAAAATTCTGAGAGCGGACAATCCCGCCGCCAGCCGATTTCTAAATTCGGGCCTCAACTGAATGCTGAACACCGCACTGGAGCCCGCAAAATCGCGTACCCAGATGTCGTGGCCGGGACAGGATGGCAGGCACGGATGGAGGACGTTTTCCACGGCGGGAAAGGCGCCGAGAAGTCTCGCGAACTTTTCGGAAACGTGTCCCATGTGCTTGACGCGCACGCCCATCGTCTCGATGCCGCGTAGAGCAAGGGATCCCTCGTCTGGCGAGACGCCAATGCCGAGCATGCGCATGGTGTCCTTGAGCGCATTGCGGAGTTCGAGGTCGGCCACGGTGATCGATCCAAGCAAAAGATCAGAATGGCCGCCGACGTATTTCGTGAGCGCCTCCGCCGCAAAGTCGACGCCATGCTTCAACGGCTTAAACAAGAGCGGGCTGGCCCAGGTGTTATCACAGCCGACCAGCACGCCCCGCGCCTTGGCGGCGCGAACGATCGCCGGCACATCCTGGACTTCCATGGTGCCGGAGCCCGGCGACTCCACCCAGATCAGACGGGTCCGGTCGTCGATGAGACCGGCAATATCGGCACCAATCAGGGGATCATAGACCTCGAACAGGATGCCGCGCGGCACTAGATAGTCCGAACAAAACCGGCGCACCGGCGGATAGACCGTATCGGGGATGAGCACCTTGTCGCCGGGCTTTAGTACGGAAAGAAAAACGACCGTCACCGCGGCCTGGCCCGAAGGTACCAACACGGTCCGGATACCCCCGTGCAGTTCCGTTAGTTGAGCTTCTAGCGTCCGCGTTGTCGGCGTGCCGTGCAGGCCGTAACTGTATCCATCCGTACCGCGCTTGGACCGTTCGGCGAAAGATTGCAGATCGGGATAGACAATGGTCGAGGCGCGATAAGTTGGGACTGCCAGGCTGGCGAAACCTTCATGTGAGACGGCAGGATGATGGACGCAGCGTGTCAGATCATGCATGGAAACCTCGGATCGGATCGGATCGGATCGAGGATAGCCGGCTGGGGTATGCATTCAATTGACGTAATGGTATAGACCTATGAGTTCATTTTATAGGCTGAGCGATGCACTATCGGCAGATCGATACATTCCGGGCCGTCATCATCTCGGGCTCGGCTTCGCGCGCCGCGAAAATGCTCGACATAACTCAGCCGGCGGTGAGCCGCGCGATTGCTGAACTCGAGAAATCTGTCGGTTTTCCCCTTTTCGACCGAACGAGTGGTCGGTTGACGCCGACCGCCGAGGGAAGCCTTCTCTTCACTGAAGTCGACAAAGCTTTTGTCGGTCTCGACAAGCTGCGCGCCGAGGCCGCGCGCATTAGGGATTTCGGCATGGGCGCGATCCGCATCGCAAGCCTGTCGGCCCTCGGTAACACGCTCGTGCCTCGTGCAATCCGCGCGTTTCAGAAGCGGCATCCCCGTATTCCGCTGACGCTGCAGATTCACGCCTCGTCCATGGTTCGGGAACTGGTGGTCAGCGGAAGCTTTCATATGGGGTTGGCCGCCGACGAGGTCGATCTCACTGGTGTACACCACCAGGACTTTGGGATGGTGCACGCGGTCTGCGCGCTACCCCCCGGCCATCCACTTGCCAAAAAGCCGTTCGTTGAAGCCGCCGATTTGCATAAGCGCAATTTCATTGCCTTGGCGCCCGAGGACCGCGCGCGGCACCGGTTGGAGGCGGTGCTGCGAAATCAGGATATCCGGCCGCAGATCGTGGCGGAAACGCCGAGTTCTATAACGGTGTGTGCGCTGGTTCTCGCAGGCGTCGGAATTGGCATGGTGAATCCGACCTCCGCTGCGGGTCTCACTGACACTGGGTTGATTTTGCGGCCACTTCGGCCGCAGATCGAGTTCCGCAGCGTGCTTCTGTTTCGCGAAGACATCCGCACCTCTCAAACCTACAAAGGCATGATTGACGAGCTCTTGAAAGCGCGCAGCTATTTTAGCTTCAAAGGCGCCGGTTGACGGCTTGGAGTTCGTCCGGGTGTCGACGACGTGGCCGCTGCCCTTAGTGAGGATACGGCGGGAGCGGTCGGTGAACCATGTCGCGCGGCTTTGTGGTCGCCGATTCCCGCTTCGGAGGCTTTAAGTTGGAGCGAAGTTGGTAACGAAACGGAGGAGATAATCCGCGACCCTTGCTCGCCAGCGAGGCGGTTGAGACGCGATGCATGGCCGCTGGCATGCGCCAACTCGTGCAAGGCCGTTCGATACCAGTTGATCGGCTCGAGATAGGTTTGCGGTGGCGGCACCTGTAGTCTTCCGCCGGCACGTAGAAGGCGCGATTGCCGCAAATGCGGAAGTCGATCCCGCTCGCCTTGATCAGTATTCAACATCTGGCGCGATGAGGCCCGACGGCGGAGGTGGCGCCGTCACTGCGATCTCAGAAGGTAAGCCATCGCACTGATCGATGTTGAACACCGTGAAGCGCTTCAGCAACGGGATGGCCTGCGCATCGTCGACTGTTTCGCTGGCGCGCCGCTTTTCGTCGACTGGTACAAAGCGGTCGGCATAAACAACGGTGGTCCCTCGCTCGCCCTTGCGGACGTGACCACGGAATGACAGCGCCTAGCGGAACGTAAGCCAGCTCTGGCCTGTGAATGCGCGTTCGGTGGCAGTGAGAACCTTGATGCCGCTGTATTGACGGCCGGTCGCGGCGCTTTTCGGCATGGCCAACGACGCCGCGCCCCGCGGTACCCCAGAGCGGTACCCACGGCACGCGGCCGCCTCGCCGGCGCACGCCCGAAGATGGTGTCTGGACATCGCGGATCTCCGCGACGGGCGCCGCGAGCCTCTCTCGCAGCCTGTAACCCGTCACGGCAGAACCCGGCCGGCACTCTATGTATATGAACTCTATCCGTCGGCGCGTCCGGGCCTCGCAACTTATCATTGCAGACTGGCTACTTGCTGTGAATGAAGGCCTCGCAAAGCCCAGATTGGCTCGATCGACCGCCACAATGGAGTACATCGAAAAATGGCGCCGAGAACGAACAGCGGAATCGAGTTGGTGAGCCGGATCGTTTGCTGAGCAAACTGGCAGTCAAGCAATCGCCGTTTCTCTCAACCGAAGAGACCGCCCGTGCCTGGTCGTCACCATTGCTTGGCCCCGCGATACTCCGATCTGCTCCCCTCAATGAGGGCTGTTGAGCCTGCTGATTAGCTTGGCCGAGTTCGCCAACGTTCGCCGAAGCTCATCAACCGATATTCGACGACTTTGCCAAAATGAATCTAAGTCATTGAGATTTATGGCGCGCCACCCAGAACAAAACTGCGAACTCCTATAACATTGAAATTGCACTGTAATCTTTGGACATCCATGAGATGAAGCTGGAGGCCTGAGCGAAGCCATCTTTAGAGTCGGTTGTTTCGCGGGTTTGGGCGCTTCATTTGGCGCGGCGGAAGACCAAGCCCAGCCTGTCGCGCGCCGCTTGCAGCATGACGGCGTGCCGACGCTGTCGATGTTCGTGCATCCCGACCCGACTTCCTGCAACTGCGGTCCCGATTTTCTCCCCGATCAACGATTGCCGTGCGGAGACCCAGTCAAGTCACCCAGCCCGATGACCTGGAAAGCACTGTTCTCGTTGTAGGTCCGCTTGTCGCGCGGGTTGCGCTGCTGCTCCGGCGCCGCCTCGGACGGGGTGCCGTCGCCGCCGCCGTAACCCATGACCTCGACGATAATGATCGAAGGCTGGTCATTCGTCTTTGGCGGCGGCGCAGCGGCTTGCTGGCTGGCTGCGGTGGTGTTTGACGCGGCTGTCAGCGCAGCGACCGGCGGTCCCTGCACCGTCGGAATGCCGGTCGAGGTGCCCTGCACCTGGATGTTGGCAGCATTGATGACTTGCAACGCGGCGAGATTGACGTTGCCGGAGACGCGGATGCCGGCTTCGCCCGCATCGATGGTACCGAGCGGCGCGATCAGATCGACGTCGCTCGGCGGCGTGCCCGGAATGGTCGCGAGCGCGGCGATGCCGGCGCCGCTCGCTGGCGCAGCCGGCGACAGCGTGACATTGCCGTAGCTGTCATGGCTCAGCAGCGGCGGCGTGAAGATCGTGGTGGTCTTCGAGCCGCGGCCGGCGTTGATGTCGCCGGTGGCGGACCAGGCGAGGATGTCGCCGCCGAAGGTCGTCATGATGCGGCTCTGGCCGAGCAGGATGCTGCCGAGCGAATAGATGTCGATCGGACTGTCGCGTCCCTGCGTGATCAGGCCTGAACCTGCGCCCGGCACAAGGCCTTCAACACCGAGGATGGTTGGCCCGCCCGGATTGAGGACCTGGATCGCGCCGCCGTACTGGGTGTGGATACCGGTATCGGCCTGATACGGATTGTTGGAAGCGTCCTTCGCGAAGCCGCTGAACATCGTAAGCCCGCCTGAGTAAGTGAGCGGCCTGCCGTTCGCATCCTGGTCGGGAAACAGCATCGCGATCGCCTCGCGGCCGCGCAGATAGCTCTTGTAACGCGGCCCGGCCGTATCATTATACTCGCGACCGCCGAGGGTGAGTTCTTCATAGAACACCTGGCGGACGAACACGCCCTGCTGCTCGCTCGGCAGCGCCAGGAAAAAGGCGAGCGCATCGGCTGCGCTTCCGCTGTACCCGTAACGCTTCTGGAGCCATGCCAACAGCTCGGCGCCATAGGCATGCACCACCTTGCCGCTGCCGGCGAGCGGTGTGCCGTCGCTTGCCAGCTGATTGGCAGGGTCGAAATAGCGTCGAGCGAAATCGGAATAGTCCGGGTCGTTCGCGCCGACGCCGGTCAGCACCGCGATGTCGGCGCCGCCCGCATTGTTGGCAGGATTGACGAGATCCCCGACGCTGGTCAGCGAACCATAGTAGCCCTGGTACAGGTTGCGGCCGGCCTGGATCTGAAGCAGGCCCGGACCGGCCACGTTGACCGACTGGTAGATGATGTCGCGGCCGGCCTGCATCAGCGAAACACTGGTGGGATCGGTGTTGAAGAACACATCCGGCACAGCACCGAGGCCGACGATATCGCGACCGGCTATCACTTCGAACGGCTTGGCCGCGAGATACCAGGTGCTATGAAGGGGATAGAAGCCGCTGGAGGCACTGCGGAACATGCTCAGCGTCGCCCCAAGCTCGAGATCGTCGATATCGACCCCCGCATAGACCCGCGCGGGCTGGGTATCCCCCTGATGCAGGTTGGAGACGGGCGTGTCCTCGCCGAAGGCGATCGGATTGAAAGGCTTGGTGCGGTAGGCCGCGTCCGGCGACGCGTTGGTTCTTGTCGCGCCGAGGTCGAGCACCGGATGGAGCGGCGTCGCGAGTGAGGTCATGTCGGCGCCCGACATCGACAGTACCTGGCCCTGCCCGTAGATCGAGCCCGCCGCCAGCAAATCGAGCTGGCCGTATTGCGACGGTATCATCTCGATCGAGAGACCCCCGCCAAAGCGGATATCGCCGTTGGCGGCTGCCACGATCAGCGTTCCCGGATAGAAGCCGTTCGCGTTCTGCCTGCCGGCGCTGTCTCCCGCCAATAGCGCCACATCGCCGCCCGCCGCGTAGAGATCGATCGCGGTGGCTGACGTCCACAGCGTGAAATTGGTGCGCCCGCCCGAACTCATCAGCGTGGTCGATCCGTCGCCGTTGACCTGGGTGTAGGGCCCGCCATTCACGCTGACCGGTGCCGCCATGCCGGCGTCGCTCGCCCCGCCGATCACGAGGTCGCCGCGCGTGGTGATGCTGACGGTGCCGTCGCCCGGCGTGAACGTCGGACCCTGCGTCTTCATCGAATCCTTGAAGGTGGATGGATCAAGCGTGCGCGGATCGACCGACGAGGCGCCTCCGCTCCTGCCATTCTGGGCCACATCTCCGACCGCGCCGGCACGAACGCTGATGTTGCCGCGCAGATCGGCAACCGAACCGAAATAATCGGGCACGAAGGCGCCGGACGCGGTGAGTGGATTCATGGGATTGAGAATGCCTCCGACGCTCAGCGTCAGGTCGCCGCCGCCGGTCTGCAACAGCGTTCCGTTCGGCAGCAGCCGCCCGGTCGAAGCGACCGCAAGATCGAGCCCGGTCGACGTATTTGCGCCGCCGCCGTCGGCCGCGCCGGCATTGCGGCCTGCGATGACCGTCAGGTTGCCGCCGCCGAGCGTACCGATCCCCTGGAAGCCGACGAGGGAAGCGCCGGATGCATTCTGGTCGGCTTTGACGAAGGTGCCGAAGTTGATCCACCACGCGGTCGGATCCGCCGACAGCCCGCCGCCCCCCTGGGTTTGCAGCCAGTTGCCGATCCGATTCGAGTCGACATAGCGGGACGAGTTGTCTGCGGTCGCGATGTAGCCGGTGACATCCTGCTGCGCCACCAGCAGCAGATCGCCGCCATGCTCCGGATACCAGGCATGCGTGACGCCATTTCGTATCGCGCCGATCACGTCGTATGGATTGCTGCCGTTGACCAGAATCGGGGCGGCCTGCGTGCCGGCGGTGTAGACGCCATACGGCGTTGCTTCGCTGAAGCTGCCGCCCGCGAGCAATTCGAGGCTACCGGTGCCGGTGCGAACCACGCTGAAGTAGGCGCCATTGGCGGAGTCGCCATAGGCGGGATCACTGAGCGTCAGATTGCCCCCGCCGTTGAGCGCGCGAGCCGGTTGCAGCGCGCGCTGGTCGGCGGCCGAGAGGTCGGCGCCGGCCGTCAGCCGCAGCGATGCCGATTGCGAACCGCTCGCCAACATGGTGGACCAAGGCGAGGTACCGTCGCTTGCGGCCGGGATGGCGGGCCCCGACGGCGCGGCGAATACGCCGCCGACGGAAGATGCCTCGGAGACCGGAACGACCACCAGGTTAAGAATAGTATTGGCCGGAATGGTCTGCCCGGGGGCATAGCGATGGCCGCTTAGGTCCCTCGGATAGAACGGCACCAACAGGCCCCAGCTTGTCGGAACAGTCCAGGCGGCAGTCGTTTGCACCGTCTGACCAATGCTCAACAGATAGTTTGTGCGGACAATCCGGAAGGCAGAACTCACGGTGATGTCGGCAACCGCCGAATAGAGCGCTGGCGCCTCGCCTGCCATCTGGAAGCCGTCCGAGATGCTTCCATTGACGGCGAAATTGCCGGCGGCGCGAACCACGAGAGCCATCGGCTCTCCCGCACCGTAGGTCGCCGACGCCGTATTGGTATCCGCACTCGGTCCGTAGCGATATATCGAGAGGTCGATGTTGCCCGACGTCGAAAGGTCGCCGCTCGAGGTGATTTCGACACCCGGACGCAGATGGAACCTGCTGCCGTAGGCGGACAAACCGGCTAAGTTCGCCGTCAGGCGCGTATTGCCGAGCGCCGCGTTGATGAACGCCGTGCTCGCCACGTCGTAACCATCGAGCGTTGCCTGGTTGATGGTGCTGCCAGCAGGCAGGTCGTAGGTCCAGAACGCATTGAGCGCGATACTGTTCGCTCCCTTGATCGTGAGCGAGCCTGAGGCGCTGATCGCGATGTCACCAGAGGTTTCGCCGGTGCGCTGCGCGTTCAGCACTACGTCACCGTAAGCAATGCCGTCTGGCGTCGAGAGATCCATGGTTGCGCCCGAAGACAACGTGAGCGCACCGCCCGCCGCCGTCAATTCGATATGGCCACGGTTCTTGGCCTCGATCGGCTGGCCGTAGCTGTCCGTCTGCAGCACCGTGCCGTGAACATCGAGCGCGGAGTTCGATGCAAGCGTGAGGCCGTGGCCGGCGGAAAGGCGGATCGTGCCGGGGGCGGCGCCGCTGGCGTCGATCGTGCCGGCGACAATCAAGCCGCCGCTGTCGACCGACACGGTCATGCTGTGCGCCTTGACGCCGTCGCCGATCACGAGGTCACCGGTCCTGATGTCAAAGCTGCGGGCGTCGAACAAGCCGCCTTGAGTCAGGAGAGCATTGAGCGCGGCGAAATCGGCGCTGCTCATGTTCGCGGCGGTGACGCTGAAATCGCCGCTGGTGTTGCTGCCGGTGGCACTGCCGACGAGGCGACCGCCGAACGAAACGGTGCCGTTACGCGCACTGACGCTGATCGATCCCGCGCTGGCGTTGGTAGCGGACACATCGATCACCGAGCCGGCCGCCTGCGTGAATCCGCCCTGGCTGGTGGTGAAGATCGCGGTGCCGCCGAAGCCGTAGACGGTCGCTCGCTGGATCGTCGAGGGCTGGCCGGAGAGGTCGATGCGGCTGGTGCTGCCGAGCGAGATGCCGTTGGTCGCGTTCACCACCAGCTTGCCGCTCGGCAACAGGACGGTGCTGGCGATCGCAACGCTGTCGCCGGTCAGGTCGATCTCGGCGCCGGAGACCGTGGAGGTCGCCGCGCTCGGCGCGAGCCCCGCGGGCACGGTGATATCAAGCGCGCCGCCGGCGGTGTAGTTCATGATCGACTTCTGCGTGCCGGTCAGCAGCGGCGTCGACAGCGTCAAATTGCCGCCGGTGCCGCTTTGGCCGAACACCGCGCCGGCAGCCGTGCTCGGCGCCTGGAAGACGTAGAGCGAGCTGTTGCCGGCGGAGACGATCTGCGAGCTCGCGGTGAAATTGACGTTGTCGAAGCCGTAGATGACGCGGCTCGGGGTGGTCGAGTCCAGCGATGCGAACTTGCCGAGGTCGATCTCGCTTGCGACGAGATTGAGCGTGCCGAGACCGCTCCCAAGTCCACCCGCGCCAAGCGCCGGCGGGGTCGCGCCGGCGATACCGTTCCAGGTGATCTTGCCAGCTGCAATGGTCGCGGTATCGCCCGCGCTGCCGTAGCCGTAGATCGCCGGCGTATTCAGCACGAGATTGATGCCGGTGCCGGTGGCGTCGAGTCCGGCCGAACCGAACAGGTTGACGGAACTCGCCGCGCTCAGCGTGATCCTCTCCAGCGCCGGCGCGGCATGGGTGGGGTCGCCGTGCACGAGCACATCGAACAGGGCCTGATTGAAAAGGAAGCCGGCCGGCGCGCCGGCCGCGGCAATCGTACCGCTGTCCCCGATATTGATGCTGCCGACCGCGAGCGTGATGTTGCGCGATCCGAAATGCGCGGACGGATCGATGCTCGATGCACCGTTGGTGGCGAACACCAGCGTGCCTTCGGAATAGAGCTGCGAGTTGGCACCGATCGTGATCGAACCGGAACCTCCGTTCGACCCGAGAAAATTGAGGTTGCCGTTCGACAGCGCCAGCACCGTGGTGCCGCTGGCGGTGGTGTAGCTCATGCCGAGGGAGGTGGAGTCGAACGGCGCGGGCCCCTGCCCGATGGTGCTGAGCGTGACGTTGTTGCCGATCGTGATATTGCCGCCGACTAGGAACACTTCACTTGCCGTCAGCGTAACCCCGTCGCGGATGAAGATGTCGCTCCCGCCGATATAGGTCACCGTGCCGTTGACGATGGCGTCGTAGCCGTTGACGATCAACCGCGGCGCGCCGATCGCATCCAGGTCTGCCGCACGGACCGATACGCCGGCAAAGCCCGCGGTCGGAGCATCGGCGTAGATCTCGCCGACGCCGCGGGTGACCAGCTGGCCGGCAAAGCCGCCTTGGCCGGGTTGGAACAATGCGGTGCCCTCGAACGACAATGCCTCTGCAGCCGGCGTCGTCGATGGCTGCTCGAACGCAACGACCAGCGTCTTGCCGTCCGCAGGCAGCAGTGGCCGCACGCCGCCGAACTGCGTCGTGTTCGCGATCAGGAAGTCGCTGTAGTTCTGCTCATTGTATTGAGAATACTTGCGTACCGCTACTCCGGCCGTGATCAACGCCTGAGATGCAAGTGCGCTTCTGATCCCGGTATTGGCAACCCCCGTGTAGGCGGAGACCGCGTAGGTGCCGTTGCCGATCGCAACTGGACTGCTGATCGGCGTGCGCGCGGCCGCACCAAGTTCGATGCGATAAGCCCCGGGCAATAGCGCGTAGTTCGACGGCAACAGCGTGTAGGTGCCGGCAGGCAGGCCCGGCACGCCTGCCGGAATCGTGATCTGCTGGCCGATCGCCGGATCGCCGGCGCCATTTTCCGGCGCAACGGGCGCATAGGCCGACGTGTAGCCGGGCAAAATGGCATAGACCTTGTCGCTTGCCTTGCTGACAGGCGTAGCCGGGTTGGCGTTGATCAGCGGCGTGTTGAGCACGTTGACCGAGCCGCCGCGGCCCGAGATGAAGCCCGCGCCGGTCAGATTTCCGCCACCGGACAGGTCGAGCGTGGCGCCGCCCTGGACGTTGACCGATTGCCCATCCAGCATGATGCCGGAGAGCGGATTGCCTTCCGAGGTCAGGTTAGTCAGCCCGATTGGACGAACACTCGCGCCGTTGTAGCTGTAGGTCACGCCATCGACGGTGCCGCCATAAGGGATGGTCATGCCCGCCATCGAGACCGAGGTCAGGCTGCCCGGCAGCACGTCCACCCGTTGCGTCGGAATTCGGTTGTCGAACGGATTGTTGTTGCCGAGCACGACGCTGCCGAATGGCGCACGGACGATGCCGCCCTGTTCGACAATTGGCGCGGCGAGCGCGAGGCTGCCGAATACGGATAGCGGTGCATCCGGAATGGTGTCGGTGCTGCGGCCGATGGTCAGCGTGGGCGGCTGATCCAACTGCGCAGCGGTAAAATTGTTCTGCCCGGCGGTGACGATCGCGACAACGCCCGTGGCCGGATAGAGCTGGGCGGCGATGAGTTCGAGATTCCAGTCGGTCGAGAGCCTCGTCGGCTGCCCCGCCGTGGGGATGCCCAGGAAGCGGATGTCGCCTTTGCTCACGAACCTGATGTCGGCAAAGCCGGGCGCATACATGCTGTTCGGCGAGGACGCGGAGAACTGGATCACCCCCTGCACGTCGATCTGGTTGGCATCGACCTCGAAACTCGCCCTGCTCGGCACGCCGGCCGAGCCGGGATTGCCGATGAATCCGGCGGTGGTTGCCACTGGTTCGCGCAGCAATACATAGGGCGCCGACAGCAGGACGTCGCCGGTCGGAATCGGCGCGGAAGGATCTGGCTGGCTCGGCGAGCCGACGGGCACCGGCAGGCCCGGCACCGCGGCGCCCGACGTGAAGGCCGCAGCCGTGAGCGTAATGCTTTGGCCAAGCGCGAGCGACACATTGCCGGAGAACTGCATGTAGTCGCCCGAGCTCAGCAACAGATTGCCGAAGCCGCCGGCCTTGACCATGTCGGCACTGACCAAGGCCTGGCCGAATGTCAGGTTCGAAGCATCGGTCCCCGGTGCGATGTCGACGGGCAGCAACGCTTGGTGCGTCTGGGTCACGATGATCGTGCTGGGTACAAGCGCATTTGCGGGCACGAAGGAGCCGTCGGCGGGGAAGACTGCGCTGAGCAACGAGATCGACAGGCTGCCGCCCGCCCCCCCTGCACCGCCGGCCGCGGCGTGAATATTGCCGTCGAGATAGAGGCCGCTCGACGAGCTGAGTGTGATGGAGCCGCCATTGCTCACGACCGCCTGCGCGCTGCCGACCGCATTTGGTGACATGCCGGCAGCGGAATTGACGGTGATGTTGGCGCCGTCGGCGTTGAGTTCGGCGCCGGGCCGGACGATTACGAAGCCGGTTGCGCCGCCCAGGTTGATGCTGCCGCCATCGGTGACGGTGCCATAGGCCCGCCCCGCATTGTCAGTGGCCGTATAAGCCGCGCCCGACACGTCGAGCGCGGCGTTTGCGCCGATCCAGAGCGACAGGGCACGGCCTTGGCCGTATGCGTCGAAGTTGCGCGAGGCCTCCAGTGAATTGTCGGACTCGTTGATCAGCGTGATGCTGCCACCATGCGCGGTCAGCCGGCCGTCCATCGTGATCTGATTATAGGCATCGAGCTTGATGCTCTGACCGGGATCGACCGTGATCGACGCACCGTCGCCGATCACGATCGGGCCGCCGCCGTGTTCCAGGCCGCCCTTGATCAATGCATGCAGCGTTACGCTGGCGCCGGTCCGCTGCGTCAGCGTCGCGCTCAGCGGGTTTTCGGTGAACAGCGGCGGCTGCCACAACGTCAGTGCCGTTGCCGGATCGGCACCGCTCCGCGCGGCGTAGCTGCTGGCCGTGAACCGGTAGACCGGCATGGTCGGCGCAACGGCCGTCCCATTCGTCACCAGCGTCTCGGTCCCGCCGTTGACGTCGTAGTTGGCGAAACCGGATGCGAAGAGGCTTGGTGTGAGGACGACCGGCGACTGGACCGCGACGGTGACGCCGAGGCTGGTTCCGGCAGGGATCACGGCGCCGGGCGCATACGTGGTGGCCGTCGAGCTCACATTCCCGGCGGCAATCGTGTAGGTGAAGGCCGTCGTTCTGATGCCATTCGGAAATGTCCCGGACGGGACGACATAGCCGACCGGGAAGGCGCCACCGAAAGCAGAAACGTTCGTGCCCGCCGGAATCGTCTGGCCGGACGTGTAGTTTGTGAGAGTATTGTAATCGATGGCCGACATGCTAGTCGGCACGATCCAATCCTGTTGAACGGTGACGCCGTTCTGCCCGCTGCCATCCGTGCGCTGATCTCCTGGCACAACGCCGCCCGGCAGCGGTGTATCGAGAGGCGTCTGCGTCAGCACCGTGCTGTACGGCATCGGCAGCGGCTGGCCGGCGGGAATCGTCAGCGGCTGCGCCAGGACGAGGTTCGCCTTCGCGGGCGTGTTCGCTTGCAGCGTGCCGCCGAACAGGCTTGCTTGATCGCTGATGACCACGGTCCCCGGCGTCGAGATGGTCAGTGTGCCTCCGCCGCTGACGCCGGCCGCACGAATGCTGCTGCCGAGCGTCAACGTTCCATTGACGGCGGTGCCGCCGCCGGCGGGATCCACGGCGATGAGGGTGACATTGCCGCCCTTGCCGCCCTTCGTCTTGCCGTTGGCAAGAATGGCTCCGCCCGATGAGACATCGATCGCGCTGCCACCGGCGAGCGTCACGTCACCGGTGGAATCGAAGGTGACGTTGCCGCCGTCGAGGAAGCCGAGACCTGATGCGCTGTTCGGGTCAAGCTGCGCATTGACCCAGAGCCCGCGGGTATCGATGGTAACGCCGGATTCCAGCGTCAGCGACGCGCCTCCGGTCGCATTGGTCAGCGTGACCGTGCCGGTTGCGGCATTGAGGATGTTGCTGACCGTGACGCTGCCGGAGCGCGCGGTGATGTCGGCTGCGATATCGACGGTCGGCGCGATCAGCTTGACCTGCGCCCCGGCCGAGAACTCGAGCGGTGCATTGATCGCGATCTTGTTTGATGTGTTGATGTTGACGCCGCCGAGGCCGAAGCTGTTGAGCGTCGGCGCGTCGAACCAGGCCGTGTTGGCGCGATCCGTCGGCAGCGCGGAGGTCAAGCCGAGATTGCCGGTGACCGGCGCGACATTGCCGAACGTCACATCGGTGGTGTAGGCGCCGGCGAGGCCGTAGCCGTTGTACTGCCCGAGCGCCAGCGTGCCGGCGAGCGGCAGGGTGTTCTGGGTCAGCTTGTAGCCGTCGGTGACGCCGGCCGGGCGTTTGGCGATCTGGGTTTCGCCGTCGATCACACCGGCGAGGACGTTTGGCGATCTGGGTTTCGCCGTCGATCACACCGGCGAGGACCGTGCCCTCG
>NZ_LFIP02000007.1 GCF_001189235.2 Bradyrhizobium embrapense | reverse complement strand
CGGATCGAGGTCATTGTCGATATCGATGACAAGACCTGTCCCTGCTGCCGAGGCGAGTTACACCGGATCGGCGAGGACCGAAGCGAGCGGCTGGACCTGGTCCAGGCGCAGTTCCGGATCCTTGTTACCCGGCGTCCCAAATACGCCTGCCGTGCTTGCGAGGACGGCGTCATACAGGCGCCGGCCTCGGCCCAGCTGATCGAGGGCGGATTGCCGACCGAGGCCACCGTCGCCCAGGTGCTGGTCTCCAAATACGATGATCACCTGCTGCTCTACCGGCAGGCGCAGATTTACGCATGCCAGGGCATTGAGCTCGATCGTTCGACGTTGGCGGACTGGGTGGGACAGGCAGCCTTCCACCTGCGTCCGTTGCATGAGCGCCTACTTGGCAAGCTCAGGCAACGGCCAAAGCTGTTCGCCGACGAGACGACGATGCCGGTGCTCGATCCGGGCCGCGGGCGCACCAAGACCGGTCAGCTTTGGGCCTATGCGGCAGACGACCGGCCATGGGGCGGTGTCGCTCCGCCAGGCGTCGTCTATGTCTATGCCCCCGATCGCAAGGCGGATCGACCGATCGTCCATCTCGGAGGCTTCAAGGGAATCCTGCAGGTCGATGGTTATGCCGGCTATGGTAAGCTCGCCGAGCGTGGCGATATTCAGCTTGCGTTCTGCTGCTCGCATATGCGGCGTAACTTCTACGAACTTGCCACACCCGGTCCCGCGCCCATTGCAAGCGAGGCGCTCAAGCAGATCGCCGAGTTCTATGCCATCGAAAAGGACATGCGTGGCCGCAGCGCCGAGGAGCGCCGTCTCGTTCGGCAACAGAAAAGCCGCCCGCTGGCCGAAGCCTTCGGGCGATGGCTCCGCGCAAAGCTCGCGCTGATCAGCCAAAAGGGCAAGTTGGCCGACGCCATCCGCTATGCGCTCTCCCGCTGGGAAGGCCTGACGCGGTTCATCGATGATGGCCGTATCGAGCTCGACAATAACGCCGTCGAGCGCTCGATCCGTCCGATCACGCTAAATCGGAAAAATGCGCTGTTCGCAGGCTCCGACGTTGGCGCGACATACTGCTCATCTGGTAATGCCCTTACAAAGGAAGGAGATTTTGCTGCGGATCTCGAGATATCGGGCGACGTGATCGTCTGGCACCGGCTTCGCGACACACAGCTTCCCGCTGCAGGTCGGCGAGCTGGATAATCCAGGGCGCCCCGCCGCACAGTTGCCGGGCCGGAAGGGGGCCACTGCGGACCATCCGAAAGGCTGTCGTGCGACTTACCTTCAGAAGGTCGGCGGCTTCATCCAACGTCACTTCGGCGCGCTCGGCTCGTTCACCTTCGCGGTAGACAGGAATGCCGTTGGTGTTCCGGAGACTGCAGACGCTGGATCGTGTCCAACTCGCCAGACCGATTGAGGATCGCAGCGATTGCCGTGTCCGATAATTGCCTCGCCAATGCTCGAACAAGATCGAGGACATCGGGTTCTACCGTCCAGCGGGTCTGTCCGATCTTGTTCTTTTTGACCGTCAACTGGGTATGATCGCCGCCTTGCCAGTGGATGATGAGCGCCAATGTGTCGCCCACGACATCGACGATGATCTCTTTGACAAGCTGCCTGATGATCTTCTTGCGTGTCTCGATGGATGCCCCAGGACTGTTCCACGCCTTGGTCAAATCCTTGCCGAGAGTCATTAGCCTCGCGCGATCCGCGGCGGAAAGCGCCGGAGCATGCTGCGTCTGTTTGAGGGTCTCAAGCTGGGCCTCCAGGTCGCGCAGTTGAACCAGCCTCTCGTTCCAGCGCCGCTCCAACTCACTGGCAACCAGCCGATTATCAGGATCGACGGCGTCGTACTGCCGCCGTGCTCGGACGGCTTCGTATTGAGCATGCTGGATTGCGTGCCCAATGTGCCGGCGCTTGTCGCAATGATGCACGCTCTGGGCTTCCATCGCGGCCAGCGCCGCTTCAATCCCAAGGGGCTGCAGTCGATCCAGCACCTCCTGGGCGATGACGCGATCGACCCGCATGCCGCCGAAGCCGATACAGTTGTCGGCCGCTTTGGTGCCGAACGCTCCGCGACAGGCATATCGCTGTGTGTTACCGCCTTTGCCAGTGTAGTGGATGTGCAGGCGTCGGCCACAGCGCGCGCAACGGAACAATCCCGGCAGCAAGGCTTCGCCGCGTCTTATAGAGCCGCGCCCCATATAGCTCTTCCCATTGGCGTTGTCGGCGATCAGGTGCTGATTCCTCTCGAACTCAGTCCAGGCAATGTAGCCCTCATGATGGTCGTGGATCAAAACCTCCCAATCCTTCCAATTGCGCCGGAGCGTGTCGCGCATGATCCGCTTGCGACCATCCTTGATCGTCACACGTGTCCCCCGTCGACCGTAGGCGTAAGAGCCGGCGTAAACCGGATTCGTCAGCATGTGGTATAGCGTGTGATAAACGGGTGCCTTCCATTCGACCGGGCGTTTGCCACGACCTTGCACGATCGCTGGAACGAGAACGTTCTCCTGCCTGAGCCAAAGCAGCACCTGCCGGATTGACTGGAGCTCAGCGAATTTGCGGCAGACGAACAAGATGCCGTCCTGGACGCGCCGATCAGGATCCTTCTCGATACGGCTGTCATCCGTCTTCACGTAGCCGACGGCGACGGTCAAATGGAGTTCGCCTCGTCGCGCCTTTTGGCGCATGGCCTCAAGGGACCGTTGCCGGAAGATCGACAACTCCATCTCACTCATGGTGCCCTTCATACCAAGCAATAGCCGGTCATTGGGTGAGCGTGGATCATAGATGGCTTCCTCATCGACAATCAGTGTGCCGACCAGGCCGCAGAACTCCAGCAAAGTGTGCCAATCCCGGCCGTTCCGGGCAAGGCGTGATGCCTCGAGCGATACCACGGCGCCAACCCGCTCTTCGCAAATTGCGGCCAGCAGCTTCTCGAAGCCCGGTCGGACCGTTCCGCCACCGGATCGGCCGAGATCATCATCGACAAGCTGGACGTCCTCCCAGCCGAGCTGCCGCGCGCGTTCGACCAAGCCATACTGGCGTCGCTGGCTCTCAAGATTGTTGACGACCTGATACACTGTCGATTGGCGGACATACACGAAAGCGGCGCGAGCCAGGTGTGCAGGCGTGACCTTACTCATTGCTTGCTTCCTTTTTGCCGCTGGCCTGAGGTTCGTTGGCCGGCTTCGTCGCCGCTTCCGTCAGCAATGCTCGCAGAAGCGCCAGCGCCCTTTGGCGTTCGGCGCCTCTCATGTCGCTGGGCTGGGTTAGGGGAAGGAACAGATCCATTTGCGTACGACACTGCCTTCTCATCGCCGAATCCTCCGGGGCTTACTTCCTCCGGACGACAGGCTACGGTCTGATCAATCAGACTACGAAGTTCGAGAAGTTGGCTGACGGGAAGGCGCGGAACCGTTACAATCTCCGTCGAACATGCCGCCGGATCAAACATCCAGCCCGGCACCTGGAAGGAGCCGCCCTGCGGTTGCCGAATCAAGAAATAATGAACACCGTCGTGCTCATGATCGCCGGTCACCACGACCGTTCGGCCAGTCAGCGGGTGGTATGGATAGGCGATCACTGCTTCGAATGTCAGAAACCCGGCATTATGGCCCCGGCTCGGACGGCGGCGGACAAACCTGGGCGACTATCGCAACACTGCTGCAGACGGCGAAGATGAACAACGTCGATCCGTTCGCCTGGCTCGCCGTAACGCTTCAGCGTATCGCCAACGGTTGGCCGAGCAGCAAACTCGACGCGCTTATGCCATGGAACCACGCCGCCTGACGGCCTCAGCTTGCTGCTTACGCTGCTTCCTTGGGCCTATCGCGCGCAATCCCTCAAAGCCGTGGCCTGAGAACGACGCTTACGTTTAAAGGCTGATGTTGGCCGAACTTCTCGAACATGATCATAGCCAACAGGCTCGGGTCGGCCCATCCCCGTGCGACGGCATGGAATGGCGCCGGGGCCTGGCTGATCTTCTCGCAGTCGCGGCAGGAGAACATCTCCGGACCGTCTCGACCACCTTCCACTGGCGCGGTACCACTTCCAGCGTCCGGGTCACGTCCTCGCCGAGCTTGCGCAGACGGTTGCTGCCGTAGCATTCGCAAGCCGTGGGCCCGTCGATCACCACCCGCTCCCGGGGAAGGTGCTCGGGGAAGGTCTGGCGTTCAGCGCGCTTGCGGGTAAAGCCCCGCACCGTCGTCGTCCTTCTCGTCGTAACTCCATCGCCGCCGACGCTCGGCGCTCAACACATTGACCTGCATTCCCGACGTGACCTTAAAGCTAGACTTAAGGCCAAATCCTCAAACCTCCTCCCAAACTACGCAAGGCTGCCTTCGCCGGAGAGATACTCAGCTTGCGGGCGTCGGAAATCTCCATACCGCCATGGGCGACCGCCAATCGTAGAACGTCGCATCGCTAATGCGTGCTTGCGGCAAGTCCGTCTCCTCGCTGGAGAACAGGACCCTAGCTTAAAATCGGGGCGTTTCAAGGGAGCAGGTCATATCCCCTACTACTAACTACCTTCTCAGGTAGGTGTCGGGAGCTTGGGGGTAATCTATTCTCACTCTTGAAGTGAGTTAATGAACGGAGAGCTGTCAGCGAGAATGTTAGGTACTCAAGTTTTCTAGCGTTAAAGAATCGCCTATCATGAGTGCAGCGCATCGGGCGCCACAGTCCAAAGGTATCACATACAGAAACGCACCACAGCGACTAGTTAAAGGTCTGGGCTAGCTAATAGTGAAGCACCGACCGCCCACAAAAAGGCTAGCGGTGTAGCGGCAATTGGTGAACACAATGAAGGAACGGTTCATGCTCAGCGCCGAAAAGGACCACTCGGAGGGCAACAAGGTCTTTGATCGCAGCAACGCCTTGTATGTTAAAATCATACCACAAAAAGGTCGCGGGGTATTTGCAAGTGTTCGGTTCAAGGTTGGAGATGTAGTTGATCGCGCTCCCACGTGGGGTTTTGATGATGCTGCAGCCAAGCTGCTGGATTGTACGGAGATGTTGGAATACTACTTCGTGCGGGAGGATCGGCGTCTCCGAGAGGATCCTCTGGCGGGCTACGTTGTTTTTGGTTTGAGCTCGTTAATGAACCATTCTTCAAACCCAAATGCAAAAAGACTGTGGACCGATGAACAGTCCGGCACGTGGGTTAGCATCATAGCAACAAAGGACATAGAAGTCGATGAGGAGATAACTCATCGCTATGTCAATATTTCAGCTTATCCTCATAGTATCAGATTTATCGACTAAGATGAAAGGAATGAGACCAGGCTGAAATAAGCTTGTGCCTGCGCACCGTCCTTTCACTTTTTGCACCAGGCGCCAAACCCCTAGGGGCGCGGGTTGATCGGTGAGAGCGGGTGTCCAGCCGGCCCGTAAGTGTAATGTGATGTCCGGTACGTACTTGGCGCGAATGACTGCGGATGGGCGACGGTCGCGATCCACGATCGCTCCGCACCTTAGCTTCGCGAGTTAGACGAACTGTTCGATAGCGGATGATTGAGCTTGCAGTCACCTCGATCATCCTTCAGCGTCCGGCAATAGACCAACTTGCAGCGTAACACGGCAACGCGTGCGCGCCGCGTGCCGAACACCTCTGCCCAGATGGGTCTACTTGCTAAGCGCGAAGTACGGGTCGACCTTTGCTTTGTCGGTACCTCACCAGTTTGGGCGGCGGCAGGACGTCGGACGCTAACGAGGCGGGGTCGTCGGGGTCTGACTTTGGGCCGGACACGATCTGGCACAAGGAGGAAGCAGGAGGCCGGTCGACAATCAGTGATGGAACACCCAAGCGATGGCAGTCGTTGGAGATGGCGACGATACCTTTGGTGCGAAATATTGCACTTTGTTTATGCGTTCAGGGCGGCGCCGTTACAACGCAGTTTGCTAACTCGCCGCTTACCTCGGCATCTTCGATTAGAGGAATATAGCTCGGCATCGGGACATAACCGGACGAGCACGAGGTCTTCTTTCATGTCTTCTGATATGCTCTCGCATCTAGCACGATCAGAACTCCGGATACGATCAGGGCTGACCCGGGTCGACCCGGCGGCTTTAAAGAGGGCGAGACGTTGCCCCAACCATCGAGAATCACAGAAATTGAGACGATTTCGATCATGCATTGGGGATCATGCGCAGGCAAGCGCACGGTTCTGGACATCCTTCAAAAGAGCTACCAGCGTCGGGCATTGGGCGCAGTCGCTGTTCCGCCGGTACTTCTTAAGAGCCGGCGCGGTTCGCCAAGCCACCTCTAGGTCAAATCCAGGCGATCGGACGTTACCGACGAGGAATTCGTGGCGGTCGAGAGCCTCGATCACGCTGGGGCAGGGATAAAGGTCGCCGTTAGTAGAGAGGTAGACCGAGGCGACACCACAGTCGCATCTACCATACCTAACGTTCGGCCGCTGCTGCGCGGCGTCAACGAAAACCGGCGGCAGCAGTTCGAGACGTGTTGGGCTCTGCGCAGCCATTGCGATCAGAGCTTCCTGCAGCTCTTTAATCTCCTCCGCTGAACCCAAAAGCGCAACCTCGTTGTGGAGGGCGGCACCTGAGGCGAACATCGGCTTGATTCTGAATGAATTAACACCGATCGATGACAGCAACCGATAGGCGCTCAGCGCCTCGCCGATGTTGTGCCGATAGGCAGCCATCTTAGCTTGCACCAAGGCGCCGCAATTGACTCCCTCGACCATCTGACGGAGCGAAGACTTGTAAACGCCCGCCTTCCGGCGAAGCCGGTCCACAGTCTCCCTCTTTGCACCATCAAAACTGAATTGGAAAGTTAGCTTCTCGCGATCGTCAAAGAGCGAGACCACATCACGAATCGGAACTTGACCGCCCCCTACCGTGTTCAGCTGGACCTCAAGGCCTCGCTTGTTCGCATGGAACATCACGGCTGCGCAGCGCGGAAACACGATTTTGAGAAGAGGCTCGCCACCCGTTAAAGACACCTTTCTGAGGAAATGCCTGTCGATTAAGAAATCTATGAAATTTGTTATCTCCCAGACAGATAGCTGAAATGGCGCCAAGCGTCCTTTGTATTGACCTCGATACTTTGCAGACGCACTGCAGTGCTCACAATGAAGGTTACAGTGAAAAGATGCGCAAATTCTCACGTGCTCGATAATGAGAGGCGCGGTTTCGAGTGGCATGACGAATTCCTTTTTTTCTCGCGCGGGGTGAAGCACGATTTATGCCGGTTCGATCCGGCCGGAATGCCTATAGTTTTTCGAGCGAAATGTCGCACACTCGTAGCCATTAGGGAGTTTGCTTACATACACAAGCACGCTCCGCTCGACGCGTCGCCTTTATAGCGCCGCGCAGCAGACAACCGCGAATTGCGTACGCAATTCTCCCTTCATGTACGCGTTATCGAACGGGATTGCAGGTTCGGATCGTCACCAGCAACTGATCGTTGACGGCAGCTATAATGCATGCACTGCGTTGGGCAGTGGCTAACGTAGAGCGCCGCAAACAGAGTTGTGGTGCCGGGGATCGCAAAGTGAGCGCCCCCTAATGGCAGCTTCAGATCGGCTTTCCGCTCCAGCGCCTCGATTGACAGCCTCTTCCACGCCAACACCAGCGCCGTAGCAATCATCAAATCATGATGGTGCTTTCGAGCCAGAGCGTTCCGCGCTGGACAACAGTGTTGGCATAGATCAGCGGGTTTCGCGCGCAGGCGATGAGGGCTGCATTGTGGGCCGTTCCGGCGGCCGTCAGGGGGAGCGCGATGAGCGCTTTGTCCAGCGGAACGCCACCGGGAGAGCGGAACAGCGAGCGGCGAAGTCTGGCTCGGCCTCCGGGAATGCGACGTTGGCCCTTGTACTGGCCGTTGTCCTTGTCTAACGGCGCAAGACCTGCAAGCGCTGCGGCCTCCTCACGGCTGATCTGGCCAAGCGCGGCATGCAGATCAACAGCCCGAACGCCAGTGCGCTCGCCGATGCCAGGAATGCTGAGCACCAAATCAAGGCGGGCAGCGAGATCGGGGTGAGCCCGCATTTGCCTGGCAAGGTGAGGGAACTGGGCAAGCCGCCATGCCTTCAGCCCGGCACTGTCACCAAGCACCAGACGTTGCAAGGCCGGTTGATCGATGTGTTCGAGCCTGGTCTTGCAGCGTTTGATGTCGTCTTCATGCTCGACGAAGGTGAGTTGTTCTGCCAGTTCCGCGAGGCGCGGATCGGACGCTTCCCTGACTTGGTCTATCGCTGCTGCCAGGTGCGACCGACACGAATCCAGCACATCGTTCTTTGGCACGCCGCAGATGCAACCGGCTGAACTGCACCCCGTTTTGACCGGACACCGGCGTTAGCCGGAGGAGCTAGGCCTAGTCCTAGGCATACGCCTATGTCCGACACGTTTTCGAAGGTGGAAGTGATCACCGGCGTTGCCCGCCGGCGGCGGTTTACGACGGAGCAGAAGCTCTTGGTCGTCAACGAGACGCTGCAACCGGGCATGTCGATCAGCTATGTTGCTCGTCGCCATGGGCTCTCCCCGAGCCTGGTCTTCCGATGGAGACGGCTGATGAGTGAAGGGGGCAAGGAAGCGGTGCGGGCCGACGAGGATGTGGTCGCCGCGTCCGAGGTCCGGCGGCTGGAGGAACGGGTTCGAGACCTCGAACGCCTGCTGGGCCGCAAGACCATGGAGGTCGAGATCCTCAAGGAGGCTCTTGACCTTGCACGGGTAAAAAAACCGACCTTGCTGTCGCGATCGCCGGTGAAACGGATCGCTGAGACCCTCGGGGTCGCCCGTTCCAACCTGGTTGAGCGAGCGGGTGACAAGCGTCCTAAGCGTGGTCCCCAGACCCGCGCCGGGGATACGGAGCTCACGTCTGACATCCGGCGCCTGGTGGATAGCCGCCCGAGCTATGGATACCGGCGGATCGCCGCGCTCCTCAAGCGCGAGCGGCGATCCGCCGGCCACGATCCTGTCAATGCCAAGCGCGTCTACCGGCTGATGAAGAAGAGCGGCCTGTTGCTGGCCCGGCATACGGGGCGCCGCATCCCACGAGCCCATGACGGAACGATCATGACGAGCCGCTCCAATGAACGCTGGTGTTCGGACGCGCTTGAGTTCACCTGCTGGAATGGCGAGATCGTGCGGGTTGCCTTTGCCCTGGACAGCCATGACCGCGAGATCATCGGCTGGGTGGCCACAACGGCTGGGATCTCCGGCGAGATGATCCGGGACATGATGGTACACTGTGTCGAGCAGCGGTTCGCCGACATACGGGCTCCACGCAAAGTGCAATGGCTCACCGACAATGGATCGATCTTCGCCGCCTATCGCACCCTTGAGATTGCCGCGGCCCTGAACCTCGAGCCCTGCTTCACGCCGGTCGAAAGCCCCGAGAGCAACGGCATGGCCGAGGCGTTCGTGAAGACCTTCAAGCGTGACTATGTTCGTGTGAACCCGGTCCCTGATGCGAGCACCGCGCTGCAGCGGATCGACCAATGGATGGAGGATTACAACTCAGAACACCCGCACTCCCGGCTGGGCTACCGCTCTCCCCGGGAGTACATTGCATCACTCAAACTAGCCGAGTGTCCGGTCTAACGGGGGCAACTCCACCGGCCGAATGCTTGACCTGGATCGGTTATAGCACCAATTTTCTTTTCGCCAGCCGTGCAAGCGATCGATGGTGGGGCCGCTATGGCCAGGAGCGCGTCGACGCCGCCTACGCGGTCGCCTTCAGCTCAACGCCCGTTAGTGCAAATCGGTCGCCGCCATCCTCAAGAACGGCACTGACGGGAACGCTCCGCCCGCCGAGGAGGCGCCCATCCTGTTCCACACCAACATCCGTGGCCGCAGTTACTACAGGAGAGATCAGCATGCGATGCGAACGCGGCATATGCTCGGAAATCGTGGTCGAGCGATGCGGCAGCGTGCTGCGCAGATGCGACGCCACCCGCTTGCCGCGCAGGGTATCTCGACAGTTTTCTGGGTCATCCGGGCCAAAACCTCTTGATGCAGGAGGTTGTGAGAGAATGCTGTAGTAGTGCTTAGCATCTCGCCGTGATAAGCGACGTTGACCCCGCAGTGCTTCCACTCGGCATACTCGTACGGTTCATCCGGCACGGGGGTGAAGGCCGCATGATCGAGCTCCTCAAACAGATCGCGCCCGCTTCGCCCCCGGATCCGGAGCGGTCGATCATTCAGCTCGAAGGAGCGCGTAAATCGCTTCGTTAAGGGCAGTGAGCGAGAAGAAGCGGCGGTCGCGCAGGAAGGCCAGAATCCATCGTCCGACGATCTGGACCCCGACTTCGACCTTGGCTTTGTCGCGCGGACGATACGGTCGCTCCGGGATGATGCCGGTGCGGTGATGGCGGGCGAGATCGGCATAGGTCTGGTTGACCATCAGCTCGTGAAAGCAGGCCAGGGTGATGGCAGCCTTCAGATTCTCGCTCACCATCCGCCGCGTCGTGCCGCCGAAACAGGCAAAGGCCCGAACGTGCGAGGCGATCCAGTCCGGCAGGCCCTGGGTGATGCTGGCTTCGGCGTTGGTGTATTTTGAGGCGCGGAGCACGGCGACGAAGATCTACGTGTTACGCACCTCGCGGCCGAGCCCGTCAACCACCTCCATGGTGTGACCGGAATAGTCGACGAACAGCTTCTCGCCGGCGACATGGACCCGGCGCAGGGTCGATTTGAGGCGGCCGGCCCGCTCCTTGCAGCGTTCGCAGAACCACGCATAGCTTAAGCTGTCGAAAGTTTGCGTCGCAATACTCCTCCTACAACAGCATCAACGCGACGTTCGGGCACCGCAGCTCGCGATGCGGCCGCTCGTCGCTGGGCAGATCGGAAGGCGGCGGAAACAGGCGGTTCTCGAGCCGGACGTCTTCATCCAACTCCGGCGGCGACATGCAGATCAGGCCGTCGCGGCGAGTTCAATTGAGGTACTTGCAGGCCGTCCCCTGGGTCAGACCCAGGTTGCGGGCAACGGCGGCGCGTTGCGACATGCCGACACTGTAGTGCAAGCGTTGAACTTCACGAATGTTGCGCATGGTACTGCTACGGGGCAGCCACAAACTACGCAGGATGGGTGCGATTCGATCGCCGTGGCCTGTTGCGGGCTAACCGCGACAGGCGATTCCCCTCGGGCTGCTCCGACCATAACCGGCTGCCCTATTACAAGGATGGTTGATAAGGTCCGACTATTTCTGACGCTTAGCGGCGGAGGCAGGGTCGTTGTCCTGCGACCAGACTTTGTGCGCTGCGAGGTCGATCTTCTCGCATCCGGAATCAGCGGACACCGTCCAGGTCGCAAGTGTATCGAGGCCTGCCCTGGCTCTCGACGGACATCGGCAGACTATGGTGTTGTTCTCGTCGCCTGGGCCCGAGTAAGCCTGTTTGCCAGCAGCTGGAATCGCATAACAAGGAGCCCAGCGTAGACGGTCGTTCCGATCGATAGGCCAATCCAGATACCAATGGCGCCCAGGCCTAACTTCAAACCAAGCAGGTAGCTTAGGGAGAAGCCGATTAGGCAAAAAACGCCGGAGCACACGAGCGGTACCCTCGTATCTTTCATTCCGCGCAGGACACCTTCCCCTATGCTCTGGACGGCTTGAGTGACAAAGAAGCTCGAGCCGACCAAAAGGAGCTTTGCAGCGAGTGCAGTGGTCGTCTTGGCATCGCCGGTCGGTTCGCCCAGAAACAACCTGGCGACCGCAAAGCGCGCAACGATCACAATAAGCGTCAAAATTGCAGCAATCGCTACACCGATCAGCATTGCGACGAGACCCGTCCGCTTTACGCCACGACCGTCGTTGCGGCCCACCGCATGGCCAACGCGCACCGTCGCCGCCATACTGATGCCGAAAAGGATCATCACCAGGATCACGTCGACCTGATGGGCGATCTGATGAGCGGCAAGCGCGTTGGTGTCGATCAGACCCGCCAGAAGCGCTGCGGCCGAGAATAGCCCGTATCCAAGCAAGGAGGCGATTGCCGTCGGCGCTCCAATCACGATCAGCTGCCGCATCAAGGGCCAATCTACACGCCATAGTCGTGCGAGTAGGTGGTATTCGCGAAAGGAGCGGTGCACTATCGCGAACCACAAAACAGCCAAAAACATCCCACAGTTCACCAAGGTGGTCGCAAGACCAGCCCCAAACAGGTCCAGCCGAGGCAGGCCTAGCTTCCCATAGATTAGCAGACAGACAAGCAAGGCGTTGACCGGCATGCCCGCGATTGTGATCAACAACACCGGCTCAGGCCGGTTGACCGCGCCCATGAAATTACGGAAGGCCTGAAAGCCTAGCGCTGGCAACACGCCCCAGACAAGCCCGAACAGATATTGCTGGGCAAGTCGCGCCGCATTAGGCGCCTGACCAAGAGCGAGCAATATTCGCTCGCCGGACAACGCAAAGGCCATGATCGGAAACGACAGCATCAGTGCCGCCCATAGCCCCGCGCGGAGCGAGCGCCGTGCCACGGCTAGATTGTCCGCCCCAAACGCCTGAGCCACCAAGGGTGCGATAGCAACCAGCAAACCTACGCCGAAGGTGAAGCTAACGAGATAGACCCTAGTGGCCAGCGCTGCCGCGGCGAGCGCCTCAGCGCTAATCCGCCCAATGAAGGCAAGATCGGTGGTCATCATCGCGACCTGCCCAAGATGCGTTAGCACCATCGGCAAAGCGAGTTTCGCGGTTTCGCTTAGTTCGACGGCGAGATCATGGCCAGCCATCGGTACGTGAGTGCTTGGTGTAGCGCCGATATCCGTTCTGTTTCGGCTATCCATGGAAATCGTGCTGCTCGGTTTGATTCGGTGAATAGACGGTCCCTTGCATCACCGACATGCCCCTCCCAAATTGGTGTTGCCCTTGGACAGGTGCCGGCGCAATGTAATACGCACGAGACGCATATGTGGACTACGTGGCGATAGTCTCATGGCCGGCATCCTTGAGCATGAGATGGAGGATGTCACCTCCTCTTCAAAGCTCGTGCCAACTGCGAAAGCTCGTTTTTGTAAGGGTAATTGGATCGAGCGAAACTGTTGTCGACGGATAACATGTCACAGACGCGACAATCGGCATCAAAGTAGTAGTGTCTCGTCTGTCAACTTGCCGGAAACGCCGCGTGACCGCCAAAAATATGTGCAAATTGAAAGCCATCTTAATGGCCAATGGCTGAAGATGCGAGTGGACGAAAACGCCGCCGCAGCACTGGCGACCGCTCGATACGATGCCGGACTATGCCGCGGTAATCCGCTGCCAAGCTCCAGTATTCTCAGCCTTCGTGAATCGCGAGTGACAGACGAACCAGAGGTTTCGCCACCAGCCGCGTCCCTGCAATCACGTTGATTGGCAGCACTGAGACCTCGGGACGCATTGCGCAATCCACGATTATAGTCGCAGTGCTGGTGACTGTCAGTGCCGTCGCGCATTGTTGCTTACCGCGGCAGTATGAGCCTTCAGCTCCGTCAGCGGACTCCGGATTTGCTTTCTGGCTGCCTATCCACAGAGCTGATGTCGTGGCGGCACGCTCGTTGTGGGCGACATGCTTCCACCAGCAGCTTCGCAGCGACTGGCCGTCCGGCTGGCATGCCGACAGATTCTTGTTCTTGTTGCCCGAATAGCCTGTCGAGAAGAGTACCGTCTTTCGAAATCCTGCGACCAACAAGCTATTAAACCAGTTCAATAAAATCACCGTATCCGTCTTAATGTGCGCGACCGTGCACCGACTTCTTCAGCCAGAGGTCGTCCGCCTAAACGAAGTCGCTGGCAGCCCAACGCGGCCTCGAGGTTAGCCCGGGCCACCAGTGGGCCTACCGGCGGACACGATGAGATCGTGAGGGATAGATCCATGATGTCTGACAACGCCAGATGCCAATTGCGTCCTTATGATGCACGACACCGCCATTCTTGAGCGAGCATCAAGGGTAGATACGACAGGCGAACGGCATCATAATCCGCTGTCGTGCCCATCCATCTCCGATTGAAGGGCCCTGTGTGGGAAAACCGATAAAGAGTCCGCTCTACAGAAACCATGGTAGGCACGCGTGCTTCTGGGTCGGAAAAACGGAGCACAGCCAAATGCTCCGCAATTGATCTAAATGAATGCATTGAAGCGCTGGTGCTTGGCAGCAACGAAGCGGCGAACATCGACGTGATTGATGAGAGCTTCATTCAACCCGTCCAGGAAATTGCTGTAGCTTCCAAGAAAAGAGCCGGTGATGAAGTCGTCCTATGCTTCGGTGAAGGGGCCCGCGGTTTCGCAACCAGATTACACTAGGCCCGCCTTCCAGTGCTCCCATGGTTTCGTGGTTCCGGAAAGCGCCTTCACTCATTCGACTGACCAGGATGAAATTTCATGAACGGCGCGGAAATGCCGCGACCTGACCTGTACAAATGAGCCGGACTTTCCTCTGTCTGGTTACTGGCCGCAATCTAATCATAGCGCTGCCCAAGAAACTGTTTTTCGGCTGCCTGTGGAACGCGACTGGGCTTATGACGCGCTGTGCACGCCTCGAAAAGCTGATGAAATGCGACGAATTCGATGGGCGGGAAGCGCGCGCTTTTCTGCGTATATATTGTGGGGCGACATACAAGATTTGCGTCGCGGTCAACTACGAATCTTGGTCATTGATCTAGATGACGGAACCATGGCACGGCTTGCTTCATGACTGTCGGTGGATCAAAGCTGACTAACAAGGAATTCGGCATGCAACATCAGCTAAAACCTTCAAATACTGATCGACGCAGCGACTCCTCGACCGCAGAAATGCTGCGCGCTCAGACTGGGCCAACGGAAAGCCTTCTTTCCCACGGTCCATTTCCTCTTGGCCCATTTTCATTTGAATCGAGATAGACATGGGCGGCACCGATCAGCACAGCGGCTGCGGTCAGCTCGTGGCTGACCACACCCTCCCTGTCGTAAAAGATCTCTACGAGATTGGAGAACGTCCGCCGTTCGGTCATGTACCGAAGCACATGTATGCTTGGGTGATACGGCGGGAGCGACATGGCGATCCAGGGTCCGCAATGAAATTAGAGGTCGTACATACGCCCACAATAGGGCCAGAGGACGCCCTGGTTATGATCATGGCGGCCGGGGTAAATTACAATGGTATTTGGGCAGCTCTCGGGCATCCGGTCTCGCCCTTCGATGTTCACCGGCAATCCTATCATATTGCCGGATCAGACGCTGCCGGAATTGTTTGGGCGGTCGGCGACCGCGTGAGGAAATGGAAGGTCGGCGACGAGGTGGTCCTCCATTGCCATCAGGATGACGGCGACGACGTCGAGTGCAATGGTGGCGATCCCATGTTGTCGCCTTCTCACCGAATTTGGGGCTATGAAACTCCGGACGGTTCTTTTGCTCAATTCGCACGCGTTCAAACGCGCCAGCTGCTACCCCGGCCAACTCAACTAAGCTGGGAGGAGAGCGCCTGTTATACACTCACGCTTGGCACTGCATACAGGATGTTGTTTTGTCATCGCCCACACGTCATTCGACCAGGTCAAAACGTTTTAGTATGGGGGGCGGCTGGCGGCCTTGGCTCGATGGCGGTTCAGCTCATAACCGTAGCGGGCGGCAACGCTATCGGTGTCGTGTCTGACGAGTCGAAGCGAGACTACGTGATGTCATTGGGAGCCAAAGGCGTCATAAACCGCAAAAATTTCGACTGCTGGGGCCGACTTCCCAATATAGATGAGTCCGGTAGATACGACGATTATATGGAGAGGGCTCGCCGCTTTGGCAGGGCCATTTGGGAAATTACGGGAAAGGGCAATGACGTCGATGTTGTCTTCGAGCATCCGGGAGAGATGACGTTTCCCGTCAGTTGCTTCGTCGTGAAACGAGGCGGAATGGTGGTCTTCTGTGCGGGGACCTCAGGTTACAACCTCACACTGGATGCGCGCTTTATCTGGATGCGGCAGAAGAGAGTCCAGGGCAGTCACTTCGCCAATCTCTATCAAGTGTGGGAAGCGAATCGGCTTGTTGTTGATCGGCGCATAAATCCCTGCCTGTCCGAGGTCTTCACCTGGGCTGATATTCCGCGTGCACATGAGAAAATGTGGAGGAATCAACACCAACCCGGTAACATGGCGGTTCTGGTTCAAGCGAGTGCCGCGGAGCCAACCAAATAGGCTTGAAGCTGCTGGTGGTTACATGAAAGCGACAAGGTCGAGCTCAACCGGCAGTTTATGGCGCAATGGATCGCTAGCTCGACTTCGAGCTGGAGATCTGGCCGACGACATCGCAGCGAGGTCAAGGAAGCCGTACGGGTCTTTGCCGACGAAACCACCTTGCCGACACTCGCTCCCGGCTCCTGACTCGCAAAGGCGGATTTCTTATGGGCCTATGCCAGAGATGATCGAACGTTGGCCGCAGCGGTCCCCGATGGTGGCTTATAGCTTCGAAGATGGCCTGGCGAATGCGCGGTCCGCCGTCTCAATAATAATTATCGCGACATCCTGAAAGTCGATGGCTATGGCGCCCATGACAAGCTCGCGCGATCCGATCGCTGCAATGATGTCTCACATTGGCTGGCGGCTCGTCACACAGCAGGCAAGTCGAGAAAACCGTGCGCGGTCAAAGCTGACGCTCGCGTTACCGCGCGCCAGCAAGGTGATTGTCGCAGTTCTCTTCTTCTGGCAGCAGACCTTACCGCGGATCTCCGGCAAAACTGGCTGAGGCGATCCACTATCCAGCCTCGCGCTGTGTCATGTTCCAACGCTTCCTAAAGCTATGGTCGCATAAAGCTTGATTCCAACGTCGTGGCGGACTTAGTGCCGTGCTTCTGTATTCGGCGGCGATGTAGGGCCTCAATGCGTGGACATCTGATTGCGGAAAGACTGGCGGCGGGGCGTAGCCGTGTCGGCCGACACTTCGTTGGGACGGTCAGCAAGTTGGGCCCTGATCCTATCGAGCGACGGCACTAATAGTGCCTAATCGCTTGAGGAGCTTGTCAGGGTACGGCCAGACGAAGACCCTGACCGTGGCGTATAAACGCGCTCTTTAGCGCTCCCGCGGCGGTCTTGAGTCGTTAAGCGGCGTTCCAAGCCTACGCAAGCAGGTCGGCGTCCTGGTTGGCAGGATGGTCAGGAAGCTGCGCCAGTACATCGGTCAGTCAGGCTCGCGGATCGACAACCGAACTATGCCGAACAATCCGATATGACACGTCGTTGTCACGCTGGCACCGTCGATCGCGTGCACGGTTGCCCCATTCCTAGTCTGGTCGTCGTTCAGAAAGGCGAGCAGGCGGTCGTTCGGCTGGAAGCGAGTTCGCGTGCCGCGCTCGTACGGCTTGAGCGTCGCCAGGGCGGCGCTTTCTTCGGTGCGAGGTGGGCTTGCAGGTACGCATGCGTCGTCTCGACTGATTCCGCCAGGGCGCGACTAGCATCAAGGTGTGATCACGGCGGCCAAGTCACGTCGTCGATCGGGCGCCGCGAGAACCGCCTCGATCTCGGAGCGCGTCAGTAAGAGCACCTGTCGCTTATCGTGCCGCTTGCTCGGTATGGCGAGCACGCGCCGCATCAGCGCATTGTGTGCCGGCTCCTCGAAGGACACAAACCTGAAGGAGGATCGGATCGCGATCAGACGCAGGTTACGCTTCTTTGGGCTGGCGCGCGCTTTACCTCAAGATCTGTTAGGAACGCGCCGAAAGTTGCGTCCAATCGGTGAAGCGTCAGGCCGATGGAGGATTCCGCAGCTGCGCCTTTGCGAAGATGAGCAGCAGCCGGAACGTGTCCTTGTAGGAGGCGATCGTGTTGCCGCTAACACTGCGCTGGCGCATGAGGGCGCTCGGTAAAGAGGCGCTCGATCAACGTGGCGACATTGCAGGCGAGCTTCATGGCATCACCTCCCACCGCCGATCGAGACGCCGCGCTGATCCGTCAACTCGGGGCAGGCCGAGAGAAACTGACCTGCAGTTTCGGAGTTTTGTACGCCAAGTGCTTGATGAAGCCGCTCTCCATCGGCTTGCCGGGCCGATGAAGTGCCAGTCGACGGTGGCGTCCTTCAGGCGAGCTGGCATTGCAGGTGAACTCGGTGCCGTGGTCGGAATTGGCGAATGGACAAAGTCCAGCGACCAGCGCGCGTTGGGCCTGCCTCCACCGGGATCGGGGCCCGGATCCCCACAGCCTTCCGCTGAGCCCGCCGCTCGTGGACGGCGAGTCCTTCCTCGCAATAAAGCCGGTAGATCCGGTTGATGCCCGATGGCTCGCCCTCTCGCCGCAGCAGGACGAACAGCCGGCGGTAGCCGAAACGCCGCTGCTCGTGGGCCAGATCGCGCAGCGGCCTCGCAGCTCTGCCTCTCGAGGGCAGCTCGAGCGATAGCGGATCAACTTCCGATCTGCGCATTGATCAAACAGGCCCGCCGTTCCGACAGGCTCATGACGGCCTGTAGATGCGCGACCACAGCGCGCTTGGTCGCGAGCCCTACCATTTTTGAAAGAAGCTCGCGAAGCGCGGCCGCATGGAGCATCTGCTCAGCCAGAAGCTTCTTCAGCTTCGCGTTCTCCTCTTCAAAGGCCTTCTGTCGCTTCGCCTCGGAGATCCCATGCTTGCGAGCCAGGTCAGTCGTCTTCTCCCCAGCCTCATGCTCCTTCAACACCGCGATAATGTGTTCTTCCGAAAACCTTGCTCGCTTCATCTACCCGTCCTTCCGCGGACCGGACTCTAACTCCATCTGGAGGGAATACGCAGTGGCAGGTCAATCCCAGTAGGTTATCACGCACGCAGGCGTAGCCGAGGTAGGTGAAGACACTGTGTTGCTCGACGTCCTTGCCTTCGATACCAATCGAGTAGCGTCCGGATGGCGAAGCGATGACGGAAGTCGTGCACGCGTGGCCCGGTACGATCACCTCGGCGCCGCAGCCCGATCTCTCGGGACAATCGCCCGAAGACGCGATGACGTACGTGCAGCAGGCGGACTTTGTTCGGCAACGAAGAAGGTCGAGCCGCAGCATGATCCGAGCATTGAGTCGCGCCGGTGGGCGTAGTAGCCCAACGCGGTTCTCGTCGTCGGATACAATGGCACGAGCCATGACTTGGTCAGCCGGGCCGTCAGCACGCCGGCTACATCATCACGCTCCAGGCCCATCGCCTCGGATATATACGCATGTCCGTCACGGCGATCAGCCCGAACAGGGTATAGTAGGTCCATCAGCGCAGCCCGCCCATTGGCGGCAGAGCCGACGCTGCCGCCAGCAACGCATCGATCTCCCCGTCGCTGTAGACGTAGGGCTTGGCGCGCTTCCATCCCGGCAGCATGCCGGTGCGTTAGAAGCCTGCCCTGGCCGGGAGTTGTGACATGACCAATCTGCGCGCCGCACTCGATAAGTATCTGAGCATGCACAAGGGTTTGGATACAAGTACGAGCACAGCCCCGTCAGCTCGTCGACTTCTTGTGAAGCGCGCAAGGCCAAGATTATCATGACGAAGCTGGCAATAGAATGGGCAATGCTGCCGACACCAACTGCCCGATCTCAGACAAGGTCGTGCCAAATCGGAGAACCGAACTGTGCCGGAAGATAGGGGGCCGGAGGTGTGCGCAACCGCCGATACCAACGCGATCAAGGGCGGCCTTGGCGGTCATGTTGATCGCACATCCGGAAGCAAACCCGATGCACGGCGTGAGTGTGCGGACGAACAACCGTCGGCACGATGACTTTGGGCAGCCACTGCGCAGATATGCAGCGATGGCCGCGCGAACGTCTGGCGGTATGGCACCCGTGCACGCTGCCGGCCCCTTCGCGCGACGGAATATCTCGCTGACGTCCGTTATCAAGATGATTTCAATGCGCCAAAGCTACCACGTCGCTCTTCTTGTCGTCACAGGGGGAAGATGCTTTTCTACTAATAGCCGTCGGTAAGATGGAATCTTGCAGTTCAGCACCGCAACTTTGAGAACAAAAGCTCGTGTTTTCTCGCTATGATTGTCTGCAGGCAACACGGTAGATACCGCGCGACGTCGGTGAATGGGCGCATTGCGTCAGCTTAGAAGCTCCCGAATGATAGGCTGTTGCCTCATGTAAGTTGCTCCCCGACCAGACGGGCGGGCGGGGGCGACGATGAGGCGGCTGAGCATGGCGACTAGGAAGGAACTGACGGCAGCTGTGGGCGAACGCTACCGATCGGGCGATCGCGTGGAGAAGGCGCGGATATTGGATGAGTTCGTCAATATCACTGGATATCATCGCAAACATGCGATGCGGCTGCTGCGGGGCCACGATGGGTCGCGAAAAGGTCGTCGGGCGCGGCGCCGGATTTATGGTGAAGCCGAACGCAATGCGCTCGCACTCCTCTGGGAAGCGTCGGACCGGGTTTGCGGCAAGCGGCTGAAAGCCTTGATGCCGATGCTGATCGAGGCGATGGAGCGGCACGGCCATCTCGACCTCGCTCCCGAGATCCGCGGCAAACTGCTTTCGATGAGCGCGGCGACGATCGACCGGGCGTTGGGCCGGATTCGGGAAGGGCTCGGTCGCCAGCGCCGGCGACCGGCCGCGCACGCCCTGCGACGCAGTATTCCGATACGGACTTCAGCGGATTGGAATGATCCGGCACCGGGATTCGTCGAGGCGGACCTTGTCGCCCACAGCGGTCCATCGGCGCGCGGCAGTTTCGTACAGACCCTGGTCCTTACTGACGTCGCGACGGGCTGGACGGAATGCGCGCCGCTGATCGTGCGCGAGCAGACGCTGCTGAGCACCGTGCTGACGGAATTGCGCAAGCAATTGCCCTTCGCGCTTCTTGGCTTGGACACGGACAATGACACCGTTTTCATGAACGAGACGCTGAAGACGTACTGCGACACGGCCAATATCGTTTTCACGCGCTGCCGGCCATACCGCAAAAACGATCAGGCGTTCGTCGAGCAAAAGAACGGCGCTGTCGTGCGCAGGATGGTCGGCTACCGGCGGTTCGAGGGTTTGGAGGCGGCGACGCTGCTGGCGCAGCTCTACCGCTCAGCGCGCCTGTTCGTGAACTTCTTCCAACCGTCGTTCAAGCTGATCGCCAAGCAGCGCGACGGCGCTCGTGTGCGCAAGACCTACAGCGCGCCTGCGACGCCGCATCAACGGCTAGCCGCCGACGCGCGCACGTCCGATAAAGTTCGCGCCCATTTACAAGAGACTTTCACCAGCCTCGACCCCGTCGCCTTGTTGCGCGATATCCGAGTAACGCAGGCGCGGTTGGCGGCGCTTACCGACGCCGAGCCTGTCGCGAACCCCGGCGCGATCGCGCAGCCGATCGATCTTTTCCTGGCGAGCTTGAGAACCGCCTGGAAGGAGGGCGGCGCTCGGCCGACAGATCGGCCGATCGTCAAAGCAAAACGAGGCCGTCGCCGTCCCGACCCGCTCATTCGAGCGACGCCGAATTTGCGCAAATGGTTTGAAGCCGAGCCGTGGCGGACCAGCAGCGAACTCCTGGCGCGATTGCAGGCAGAATACCCTGGAGTCTATCCTCAAAAACTTCTGCGCACGCTACAGCGTCGCCTAAAGACCTGGCGCAGCGAACAGGCCAACGCCCTGCTGTTCGGCCCCTCTCAAGCGCCGCCGCTCGCCCTCGATGTCGTAGCGCCTCGATAACGGCGGGCTCGCGCAGTAAAAGCCGGACGCTGCGAACCGCGACCATCTTCGCATCCGGTGCGGCCGAGTGCCTGATCCGTGCTCGGCGTCAAGGCCAAGCCCGCTACGCGGGTCGCTTCGCGAGCCTTGACCCCTGCGCGCGGATCAGGCCGCGGACGACCATGAGCTTTGCTGGAAGGCCCGGCCTTGAGGCCGGCCCCGGTCAGCAAAGCTCATGGCGAACCGCCACCAAATGGGGTTACTCCAGCACATCTTAGGCCCACTTCGGCAATCATTGAGACGCCGCTCTTCACTTCAAGCCGGGAGCAAAAAAGATGAGGCAGCGGACGAGCCTGAGGGAGCATTTTTACGTGCGGCAATACGAGCCCCAACATGGGTCGTCGCTCGGAAAGACAGCCAACTGTCAGACCTAGTCGCGGGAGGTGCCGGCGATGGTAAGCCCGCTGCTGTTCCCGCCTAGAGCTTGACAGATGATCCTGAGACAATGGCATGGGCCTGTGTGCTGAATGATAGGCAGACCGCTCTGACCAAGCCGGAAATTCTCATTAAGGAGATCGACCGCTTCATCGCCTTCAGTGCGCGTTTCGGCTGTGTGCTACCAGATTAGGGGCTCCAGCGGGCTTTTCCGTCAGCTTTGCGGCGGGCGGTGGTCTGTCGCGTATCCGACCCAATCAGAGTCTAGTCCCATGCGCGTCACTCCTTTAAATCGCCGGTACCGGGTCGTGCGTCACAAACTGAACGAGGTGCAATCGACAAGGTCAATCGCGATCTCATCCTGGCTTTCATGTCGGTTCCGCCAACCAGCCAACGCCAAGCGCGTCGCCGGGACGAACACCTCGCAAGCTGGCACGCCATGGCGACAATCACGTGCGAGTCCGCGCCCCGACTCGTTCCCGGGGGCCAGCTACTCTGTTGGCAGAGAATTCCAAAGAAGCCTAGGGGATTGACGCAACGTTCTTGCCGATCAGTTCATATGAACCTGACCGGCAAATCTTCATTCAGGTGAGAGTCGTTACGGGGGGCGTGGAGCCCGTGGTCGGCGCGATTATCGCACCGTAGAACACGGCCGATCTCAGCCGACTTTCGGCACGGGCTTGGAAGCCTTGATACGCGTTACGCTGTAACGGCCGTCGACGCTGATGGGTACGTCGCCGTCGACGGTGGCGCGCCGAACGACGCGATGCTGGTCGCCGTAGTCATTGACCGCATAGTGTTGCGTGGCGCGGTTGTCCCAGATTGCGACATCGTCATCCTTCCAGTTCCACCGCACAGTGTTTTCGGGGGCGGTGATATGTGATTGGAACAAATCGAGCAGCTTCTGGCCGTCATATTTCGGAATCCCAACAAACCGCCGCACCATATCGCCGAGCACCAGCGTGCGCTCGCCGGTTTCCGGATGGACACGCACCACGGGATGCTCGGTCTCATAGATCGTTCCGGTGTAGACGTCGTCAAAATACTTCTTGTCGGCTTCGCTGACGCGGGTCCTTACGGCGTAGTCGTAAGCATTGGTGTGAACGGCCCAGAGTTCGTCGGCAAGTCGTTGCAGCGGCGGCGGCAGGCCGAGATAAGCGGCCGCAGCGTTTGACCAGAGGGTATCACCGCCGAATGGTGGGATCACAACGCCTCGCAGTACCATAATCTTGGGATAGGCGTCGACAAAGGTTATATCGGTGTGCCACAGGTCAGCTCGGCTGTTGGCGCGGGTGGAATCAAGCTCGAGGATCGATACTGTACCCTCTGAGACAGGGAGCGTCGGATGCGGCACAAGCTTTCCGAAACGAAGAGCAAACCGCTCCTGCACGGTGTCATCCAGGTGATCTTGGTTACGGAAGAAGATGACTTTGTGTTCGAGCAGCAAGCTGTTAATCGTAGCGATCGTCTCGTCCGGCAAATCGTCTGAGAGCTTGATGTTCTTGATTTCAGCGCCGATGTGCGCTGCGCGTTTGACAATGTCGGCACGAGGAATGACATTATGGATCAAGGCCGTTTCACTCATGAGGGTATTCTCCAGGTCGTTGTTTCTAATTGTCCAGCTGCGAGCGACTGGTGATCGCTAGATATCGGATTGAATAGACAGATTCACGAAGATCCGCAGCGTTTATTGGAACGGATGGCGGTGATCTGTGCAGCGATGATGAATGGAAGACGCCGCATGAAGCGCGACCTCCTTCCGGGTCCATTGAATTCGATGGTTCGACAGGTTTCGAAGTCGACAGTTCTTATTAAGACGCTTTTCTCCGATCAGTGGCAGGAATAAGCGCACCATGCCCGATCGGCTGGCAACAACTTTGTGATGGCCGCGACGAGACCGCCGATACCCGCCGGTGCGTACCGTAGCCGTCACGGCCCGACTAGGCGGACTGCCCCGCGTTGTCTAGCGCGCGGGCCCGTCCGGCTGCCTGCTGGTGACGGAGGCGATCCGTTGGTTGCAAGCACTAATGCAAGCGCCTGTGCGCGAGCGAAAAAGCAGGTGACTGCGGCGACGAACATGGACAGGCCTCGTGTTGCCTGGTGATTTCAAGCAAGCACCGTGCCAGCCGCGGAAAACGCGCCTCAAGCCATTTAATTGCCGGCTGCGTGACCTAGATCGTGTTGGTATTTGTCGCCAATATGACAAGCGCTAACCGAAGGTGCAAACCGTTGTCCTCACTGTGACGCTGCACGCCCTAAAGGATGAACTCGGCGCGCGCGGGACACAATGTGGTTTGGCTATTTCTCCGACGCGAAGGGCTGCGGTTCAAAAAACGCTGCTCGCCCTGGAGCGAGCTCGCGCAGACATCGCGCGTAGACGCCAGCGCTGGCGTTCATGGCAGGCCAATCTCGATCCCCGCCGCCCGGTCTCCACCGACGAGACCTGGATTAAGACCAATATGGCCCCGCTGCGCGGTGGGGGGCCAAAAGGCGAGCGGGTGCGGAGCTTCACGCCACATGGTCATTGGCGGGACGCTGACATTCCTTGGCGTCTTACGCTGTGACCGCCTCACCGCACCTTGTGTATCCAATCGGCGTATCGGCGTAGGCCACAGGATCACCGCTTCCGTAGTTCGGGGTTTTTCTTGTAGAACCTGATAAGCTCGATCAGGTTCTCGATTCCGAAGTCGGTGAACGCCTTGACGCCACCTTCTCCGATGCCATTGACCCAGATGACCCCGTCCTCGATCTCCATTTCAATCGAGATGTCGCGGAGCCAATCTTCGTCTTCACCAAGGTCCTTGGCGACCTGGGTGATGGTGATGACGTGATGGATTTTGTTGACGTGGGTGGTCATGCCGCTCGAGCGGAGAATGTTGATGCCGGGGGCCAATTCCAGGGCAGAAGCTCGTCCAGCCGATGAGTTGGGCGGGCGGGCAAGGACGTCGGCCAGTCAGGCTTGCGGGTCGACGCCGTTCATTTTGGCCGTGACGATCAGGCTGTACATGGAAGCAGCGCGCCGCTCGCCGCGATCGGATCCGCAGAACAGCCAGGACTTTCGGCCAAGAGCGATGCCTCGCAAGCCTCGTTCGGCGGCATTGTTGGAGAGACACACGCGGCCGTCTTCCAGGAACAGCGTGAAGCTTGCCCATCGCTTCAGGATGTAGTTGAACGCTTCGATCAGGTCACGCCCGCGGGATAGTTTGGCAAGCTGTTCGCGCATGTAGACTTGCAGGTCTTCGGCCAAGGGCCGGCTCAGCGTCTGCCGCACCTGAAGGCGCTCCTCAACGCTCTTGCCGTTGATCGAGCGTTCGATCTCGAACAGCGCATCGATCCGCCGCACGACCTCAATCGCGATCGGAGAGAGCGGGATTTCCTTTTTGCCCACAGCCTAGCGCCGCGCGTTCTCTTCGATGTCGACCATGGCAAAGAACGGGCGCCTTCCATGCGACCAGCAGGAACATAACGACTACGGCAGTGGCCGCAGTTGGTCGGTTTGGCCATGAAACGGTACGAGCCGCCTATGCCGACCAGATTCCACTCCAAGCGTGGGTTTATGGTCCGACCACGCGGCTAGCAGCAAACTGATCATCACCATCGAGAGCGATTGAAGGGTGAGCGCGAAATAGCCGGGGGATAAGCACTCAACTACGAGGGCCGCATAACGCGGGTTAGTGATCCCAGCCGATAGCGCTACCGCAGGCGGCCAGCCCGCCATCCAGAGACATCCGATCATGAGAAACCTGCAAATCCAGCCCAGCGCCATAGCAAGCGTGACATTCGCCATACGAAAAGGAGCGGCGGAACATTGGTGGCGTAGGCGGATGGGCTCGCGATGAAGTTAAACATTCTCCGGCGGGATTGAGACCGCGGCTCCTGTGGTGTGGCCGCCAAGCGAAAAGGCCTGCTGTGGTTACGGCGGATTGAGCCAGCGACGTCCGATCCGGCAAGACTGAAGTTCCGTTGGTAAAGGGGGCGTCTCTTGCCATGGGTCCCTTCTTGTGTGCCTTATCGTCAGGACCCATTCCAATGAGCCTCAAGGTCGCTCCAACCGGCCTGAGCTCTGCAATCTCCTCCCAATATTGGTAGTGGCTATCATTGGTGTACAGCGAGACCGAAGTGTGGTCTCCAGAACGAGAGTTTATGCCTCGTATCACGCGAGCCGGGCGGTTGTTGCGCGGTCGCAATTTACAGCAAAATCGACGGACGATTGCCGATCGTCCTCTGGGGACGCTCTTCGTTGTTGTCTGCGCCAATCCTCCACTCATCCCACGCGTTCGTAAGGTTGGTGAACCCATGGATGTCGAGGCGTTCGGCCCGGAAACGGCCGTTGACGTCCTTTACGAACATTGTCGGTCGGTTGGCCAGGGCCGCGAGAAGTCCAGCGTGACGCCGTGCTGATTGACCACAGGTCGAGATCGCGCGGCACGAACTCGCGATCTTGATCGAGAATCGTCGCCGGCAAATTGGCTCCGCCGATGCGAAGACTGAAAGGCTACACGACATGGCTGAGTAGTCACTCCGTCGAAGGGCATCCGATCGTTAGGACTGTCCGCGACGTCGTTCTCCACTTCTATCCGGGAATACAAATGTCGTGCTCCGGTCAACTACCGGTGTTAACAATTGATCTGGACGACGGAAGCATGTCACCTATCGCTGACGAACGTCGGGCGGTGGAATCAGGCTACTCGTGGGGTCACACCGATTTCCGGGCTTGCGTGGATACGCGGCACAATGAGGATCAACTCGAAGAGCTTTGGGCACCGGGTCGAGCCTCGTGGGTCAACGCCAGGAACGCCAGTCCTCTGGTTTGGAGCGCTGGTGACAACTAGCCTCATCGTCAAAGAAGATATTGAGCACATCCATGCGGCTTTGCCGCGAGGACGCTTCGCGGGGGCAACGGTCCTGATCACTGGCTGCGCGGGCTTCCTTAGATTTTACTTCCTCCAGTGCCTCACGCGAAAAGCGTCCGAACTTGACCTGAAGCGGATCATCGCGCTCGACAGCTTTCTCCTGCATCGGCTGCAGTGGCTGATTGATCTGAGTGCGGAGTTTCCGGAGGTGCTCGAGACACGTGCGTTCAACATCGTCACAGATGACCTTTGAACAGTCGACGCCGCTGACGCAGCCGACTACGTCATCCATATGGCCTCGATCGCTTCGCCGACATTCTATCGGCAGTATCCGGTCGAGGCCATCGACGCGAATAACTGGGGACTGCGGCTACTCGAATTCTATCGGGGTTCGGATCGGCTCAAGGGGCTGTTGTTCCTTTCAAGCAGCGAAATCTATGGCGATCCAGCGAAGGCCGCGATCCCAACTGACGAGGAATACCGCGGCAATGTCGCGTGCCTGGACCCGGCGTGCGTATCGACGATCGCCGGCTGCCGGCCGATCTCGCGCGATGCGTGATCAATCGACGCGATATTGTCATTCTTTCCGAAGGTAGCCCGACCCGCACGTTTTGCTACGTCTCCGACGCGATCACGGGTATCTCCTTTGCGTTCTGCATGGGAAGTACGAGTACTTCAACATCGGCATCTACAAGCCGGAGATCTCCGTCCACGGCCTTGCCGAGATCTATCAACAGGCTTCGCTCGAGCTTTTCGGACGCCGCGGCGCGGTCGTCTTCGAGAGGAGTTCCGACGCAGAGTGTCTTGTCGACAATCCAAGCCGGCGCCGCCCCGCGATCAAGAAAGGCGCGCGACATTCTCGGGTACTCGCCGAAGATTCTCGTAAACGAGAGCGTGCGCCGCTAACTGTCCTTTCGACACGACGAGTTGAGGCAGTGATGCGCATTGCAATTATCGGCGCTGGTTATGTGGGCCTCGTCTCGGGCGTGTGCCTCGCGGCGGAGGGGCACGACGTGACGTGCGTCGATCTGCGGAACGATGTCATTGCGCCGCTTAGCGTCGGCGTGCCGCATATCCATGAGCGTGGCCTCCCTGAACTGCTCAAGTCAGTGCTTGCATCGGCCCGCTTTAGGGCGACCACGGAGCTTCACGCCTCGCTTGAGATGGCGGAAATCGCCTTGATCGCCGTCGGCACACCGGCCGAGAACGGCGCGATCGACCTTAGTGCCGTCCGGCAATGCGCTCGCCAGATTGCGCTTATCTCGCGACCATTCCTCATCATCTGTCGGTCGTCGCGAAGAGCACCGTCGTCCCGGGGACAATGGACACGATAGTGCGCCAAGAGCTCGAGCACTCGTCCGGAAGAAGCTCGGGGCATTCGGCTTGGGTATGAATCCGGAGTTTCTTCGCGAAGGAGAAGCGATCGAGGATTTCATGGAGCCCGATCGCATCGTGATCGGTCAGGAGGATGAGAGGGCGCTGGAGCGGCTCGAGGAACTCTATGTTCCGTGGAATTGCGATAAAGTGCGGGTGAACAGCCGCACGGCCGAAATGATCAAATACGCCAATAATGCAATTCTTGCCACCCGAGTCTCTGTGGTGAACGAGATAGCAAATCTCTGCGCTGCGGTAGGGGACATCGACGCCCTCGGCGTCATGCGCGGCGTCCATCTCGACAAACGCTCGTCGCCGATCACTCCCTTGGGCCGGCTCGCCCCACAGATCCTGACTTATCTCGTTCCGGGCTGTGGATTCGGCGGGTCATGCTTTCCAAAAGACGTACAAGCGCTGCGCACCAAAGGCGAGACTTGGCCTGCCGATGAACATGCTCAATGCCGTGCTTGACGACGCCGCGCAGCCGGGCCAGATCGTCTCTACTCTCGAATGGAAGTGCGGGCCTTTGTTCGGCCGACGAATCCTGGTTCTCGGCCTCTCCTTTAAGCCAGACACTGACGACGTCCGCGAATCCGCCTCGATCAAGATCGTTCGTGATCTTCTGCGGGTCGAAGCGGACGTTAAGTACTACGACCCGCTCGCTACGGAGAACTTCAAGTTCGCCATCGGAATCGCCGCGAACTGTATTCGGTTCTCGTCTGACTGGCGGCGCGAGGTCGAGTGGGCCGAAATCGTCATCATCGCGGCGCGGACGCAGAATACGACGAGCTCACCTCGTTGCGAATAGCCGGCAAGACGGTATTCGACGCGCGTCGACTGATCAACCCAGCCGCTGCGCCCACCCCGGATTACGTGACCGTTGGGCGCCGCCTGACTTGAGTCAGCCGTGCTCTACGAACCAACACCCATATCGGGAGCCTTCCTCGTCAGCCGTCGAGCCTCGCAGCGTCGCGGCTTTCTTGCCTGCGTCTTCTGCGCCGAAAGATCTGGCGCGTGGCATCGGGTTTGGCGACAGGATTCCGACAGATCAACACCTCAGTGTCTACGCATGCGGCACGCTCGGATGCCTGCACAATCAGATTGTGCAGGCCGGTAAGAGCAGTTGCCGAGGTGCACTCGTGGATCAGGGAGTCTCCAGCCACCGCCCGCGGAGCTCGTGGGTGTGATTGAGAATGGCCAAGCCGGCCATTAGTCGTGGCAGCACCGGCCGCCTTTTCGTCTCCTCGTAAACCGCCCCAAGCTTGTCTTGCCCATGTCGGTACGGAAATCGTCACGACCATTGCAACCACGTCGATGCGCCCCCGCGTCAGCCCATCTCGAATCCATGCTAGCCGCTGGGAAGACGATGCGCGCTGGAAATCACTTAGAGCAGCTTTCAAAGGTTACGGAAGAGACCAGAAAAATGGATTGGGGTAAGACGCGTATTGGGCTGTGCCTACCTAGCGGCCGCTCTTTGTGGGCCGCTTGAGGAACTCGGCAGGCTCAACGTCGAGCTTGTCGGCAAGGCGACCTATGATTTTGATGCTGACGTAATACGTGCCTTTTTCGAGCTTGCTCAAGTAGCTCCTGCTGATCTCGGCCTCGAAGGCAAGTTCGTCCTGGGACCATCTCCTCTTATTGCGCAGACGGCGCAAATTAGTGGCAAATGTCTCCCGCAAATCCATGCGGGACAAAAAGCCGTTTGCCCGACATACTGCACCTCGATATACTTCACAAAACGTCGTCCATGCACGTTTTGAACCGGAACGGCGTCGGTCTGCTGCACATGCGCCAACTCATCCTGCGCAAATGACCTCCCGGACCAGCATTCCACGGCTACGGTAGCCAGAAGAATGGATTGAGAGCATGACCGAATATTGGGATGGGTCTAGCTAACGCCTTTTGGCAGGGCGTTTAAGGAACTCAGCAGGCTCAACGTCGAGCTTTTCGGCAAGGCGACCTATGATTTTGATGCTGACGAAGTGTTCGGCCGTTTCAAGCTCGCTCAAATAGCCCCGGCTTATCTTTGCCTCGAAGGCAAGCTCGTCCTGCGACCATCCCCTCGCATTGCGCAGACGGCGCAAATTGGTGGCGAATGTTTCCCGCAAGTCCATGCGGGAAAGGATGCCGCTTGCTCGATATACTGCACCTCGATATACATTACAAAATGACGCCTCACGCTCGTTGTGAACCGGAACTGCGTCGATCTGTTGCGCGCGTAAGATCGTCCGGACCCCACCACTGAACCGTCGCTGATCCTGGTTCGGATAGTTCAGTGCTGTTGCGCCGTGGCGCGTCGCATCTGGTGACCTGCCGGCGACTTCTCGATTCGGAAGCCGCCGACGCCGACTCGAAAGAGGTTGATCGAACCGTGCGCCATATCGATCCAGGTCTCGGCCAGTGCGCGCCCGCGAACCGTTCGTCAGCCATTTGGCGGCCGCAACATGCTTGGCTAACCGGGATTACCGCGGCCTTGTTCGCGGCGGTGCGACCAGACGGCAAATTTTCTCACGTGGAGTTCGAAATCGAGAACAATGTTCTCACCAGCCGAGCAAACCGAGCAGCCATCATCGGCCAGCGAGTGGAGGCAACAGGTGCGTCGGCCAAACCCCACGCGTCGATTTCTACTTGGGCAACGAGCGAGCAAGGGCTTGCAGCACGCAAATCTGCTCATCGCGCTCCAAGCGATATGAACCCGTCAAATCAACACCGGCAAAGGTCGGAGCGAGCGAAATCGAGACAAGCGACGGAACGAGGCCCCAGATATCCGATGGCCGCCTTCAATCGATGTTTCTGCGAGGAACATTTTGTAGACCAGGGCAATCAATCCGGTACCAAGATGCCGCGAAGCGGGCTACCGTCGCTCAGATTTCAATAGAGTTTTTCAGTTTGCTAGGAGTTCTAGGCAGTGTCGGCCGATCCTAAGATCGCAGATGTGGCGCCCAGCGCGCCTGAGCTTACGCCATACGATGAGCAGCACGTCGTTACCTACCTGCGCCTTCTCGATGCACAGGCAGATAATGCAGATTGGCGCGAAGTCGCGCGCATTGTGCTCGATGTTGATCCGGTCGTTGAGCCCGATCGCGCGCGCCGTGCTTTCGACACTCATTTGGCTCGGGCCAAATGGATGGCGCGTCACGGCTATCGTCATCTCCTGCGACGCGGTTGGCCGAAGAGCGAATAGGCGACGCACTTGAAGCGGACGCGATTTCTTACTGAGCTCTAATCGCAAAAATTGACTGTTCCATCGACGGATCAGATCAACATTGATCAGATGCATTGGCGCAACCAGAAATCGTCACAATCGTGGGGCTGCAATTTCCTTGCATGAACGTGCGGGGAAGAAAGTACGATGGCAGCGGCTGACTGGAGATCAAAGCAAGCATATCCTGAGGCCAAGACGGTAGAAACGGAGGACATTGCCTGGGAATGTCTACGTCGCGACGTCGAGTATGAAAGAGATTATGAGGTCCTGACCGGCAGCCAACGATCCGACGCGACGACGGACCGCTTCCGAAGGAAGTGGGGGCTTTCGTTTCGCCCCAGATCCGCGAACGGCGTTCGACAAACAGGCCATTTTCTGGGCGCCCGAGGCGCTGTCGACCGTGCTGCCCGTCCACCCTGTTATCGGTTTGAGGTCGTCCAGACGGTACAACTTGGATGTCGGCAAACTAACGGGCAGCGAGCTTCGTCGGGCGCCAGATGGATGGCATGCCATCGTGCCGCTCGGAGGCGCGAAGCACCGCCTTTGGCTGAGAGACCTGCCATCGAGACGCTCAGTGATTGTCGTCGATCTCCCGCTCGACCGCTATTTCGACATTCGTTCGCAGGCGGCACAGCGCTTTTGGCGAGCGCTAGAACAGCGTCCCGTCGGCCCTTCCCCACGTGCACTGCCGATCCAGACCCGGCATTGGCTCATCCTTGCTCTGCGTGCCGCAGATGGATGGGTGGAAGGAAACAGCTATCGCGAAATCGCGGCAGGCCTGTTCGGCGCGCATCGCATTCCCGATCGAGGATGGAAAACAAGCGATGTTCGCAGCCGGATCATTCGCCTGGTCAAGAAGGGATTACGTCTCATCCGTGGCGGTTATCGCGCATTGCTCCGTCACAAGCGCAAAGGCAAGTACGATAAGTCCTAAGCTCTTGGCTGTCCGGTTCGTTGCAACCGCGGCCCCGACAACGCCGCCTCGCAGGTAAGCTCGTGAGGGGGATCATTGCGCGCGGCTTCCTTTGGGCATCACTCCGGTTCGATTTTCGCGACCGCGGAAGGGCCATCGAACAATGTAAAGTAAAGAGGCCGGGTGGATTGGACCATTCGCCGCTCGAACGATCAGCTTCGGCCACGTTGAGCTACGGTGGCTGTGACTATTCATATGATTTGTGGTATCGCCTGATGCGATGTTAGGCGGCTTCCGCAATTGCTGCCTTTTTACAGAGCCGAGCGACCCAGCGGCAGAAGGCGCGCGCGATTTCGGGATTGTCACTGCGATCGACCGCATAGGCCCGATACCGCATACCGCTTGGCGCGCGGGATCCTGGTATCACGTGCAGTGCTCCCGCGCGCACGAGATCACGAACAATGATTTCAGGCGCAACAAGGAGGCATTTTCCGGTCATGACGGCCGGCAGGGCAAGGTAATTGTGATCGTATCGTGCCCCCGACTTTATTTCTCTTGCGGTCAGGTTCATCGCCCTCAGCCATGTGGGCATTATGTCAGGCCGCGATGTGATGTTCAGAAGTGGCATTGAACGCGCAATCGACAGCGTTTTTCCTGCGACGTGACCTGGAGAGCCGACGCATACGAGGGTCTCATTGTAGATTTCCCAATCGTCGGCCGGTTCAATGACGGAAAGATCTCGGGTAATCAAGATGTCGAAATTGTCGGAAGATGTCGGCGGAGACAATGAACTGATCACGTCCACGATCACGCCATCCATCTCCGCAGAAAACGCCTGGAGATTAGGAATGAGGAAGGAATAAGCGAAGGTCGAAAGCGACGTGCGCACCACAATCCGGTTGGCGTCCGATCGGTTCCGGCGTCGCATCCTCTTGGCGGTGAAACACACTGTATCAAGGGGTTCGGAAACGGTATTCGCGAACAGCCGTCCGAATTGAGTCAATTCACTTCGCCGGCCTCGCCGTTCCACGAGATCTGTGCCGAGATACTCCTGCAACACAGCCAAATAGCGGCTGACCGAGCTCTGGGTTATTCCCAATGCGTTGGCCGCACGCGTTACGCTTCCTTCTCGCGCAATGGTCACAAATGCCCGGACCGCGTTGAGGGGCACCTCATCGTATTCGGCAGCCATCTTCCGCTCCGGTACCTCTTGGACTGTTGGCTACTTGCCACGGCAGGCCGTTGCCAAGCGTGGATGCTGTATCACATTATTCGATGCGTACGTCGGGATAACCGCTTATGAGGCGGAGCTCGCGCGCAAAATCAGCAATTTTGGTGCGTTTCGTACGGTTTGGCGCGCGACTGCTGTCGGCGGCTTTTGCACAGGTACTAAGCGCCAAATGGGTGGCGCGATCACTGCTCTCGCGTCGGCCGCGCGCGACTTTCGAGAGTATTAGGCCGCTACTCAGACTTTCCTAATGGCGTCGGGATGGCGTCTCAGCGGGCCTCTAGCGCTAGGTATAGTTTCAAAAATTGTTAGTCGCGAACGGTTCAGCCAAGGAAGCGAGCTTCGGCCGCTTTGACTTCATCCATCCTTTGAAGCTTGAAGATTTCCTCGACAGGTAGAATGTCCTTGCGGACGTGGTGGACACCGCCGTCGGCAATGATTCGGCGGAAGGTCTCCTGCATGGCAGTGGCAGAAGCGCGAATCCCGTAGTTGCCATAGATCATCATGCGGATGTTGCCGAGCGCTTTGACGCGCTCCGCATCGAGATCCGGGTAGGCGTTCGGCACGATCGCCAAAGGGACCGATCCGGTCCAGGCGCGCGAAAAGCTCTCGATCTCGCGAGGATCCGTTTTTCTCGAATGGACCAGGATCATGTCGGCGCCAGCCTCTACATAGGCTTGCGCTCTACGCAGCGCTTCAGCTTCGCCGAGTCCTGCAATTAAGGCTTCGGTGCGGGCAATGATGAGAAAGTCCGGGTCCCGTCTCGTTGCAACGGCGGCTTCGATCTTCCCTTGGAACTCTTCAATCCGCAACAATTCCTGACGTCCATCGGCAACAAGGCTCGTCACCTTCGGAAACGTCTTATCCTCGATGACAACGGCGCTAGCGCCGGCCCGTTCGTATTCACCGATCGCATGCATCACGTTAATCGCATTGCCGTAGCCTGTATCGATGTCGGCGACAATTGGCAGTCTCGTGCGTCCCGCAATCGCCCGCAGCATGTCGAGATGCTGCGTCATCGAGATCAGGCTCATGTCCGGCAGGCCGTACAGTGCCGACAGCTCGAAGCCGGAGGCCCATAGGCCATCAAATCCGGCTTCTTCTGCGAGAATTGCGGAAAGCGGGCTATGCGCGGCCATGACGTGGACGAGGCCAGTCTCGGCCATGCGGCTGCGCAGGCGTTTGGCAGGAAACACGGGAGATCCTTCAGGACAGGGTGGCGCAGGCAGCGATGATGCGGTCGCAGGCGCGGGTGAGGTCCGCGAGCGACGAAGCGTAGGAAATACGGATGTATGGCGAAGCCATGAAGCCGCTGCCGGGTACGACGGCCACGGCGAACGCATCGAGCAAATACATCGCGAAATCAGTGTCGGTTTCGATCACCTTGCGATTCGGTGTGCGCTTGCCGATAACGCCCGCGCAGGAAGGGAAAACGTAGAAGGCGCCGTCCGGCACCCGGCACGAAAGTCCCTCCGCCTGGTCGAGCTTGGCGACCACAAGATCGCGACGCTGCAGGAAGGCGCTCGCAAATTCATCGATATGCTTCCGTCCGCCGGACAGCGCCTCGATCGCGGCATATTGCGAGATCGAGCTGGTGTGCGAAGAGGTCTGGCCCTGGATCAGGTTCATGGCCTTGATCAGCGGCAGAGGCCCTGCGCCATAACCGACGCGCCAGCCCGTCATTGCGTCGGCCTTGGAGACGCCGTTGACCGTCAATGTGCGGTCGTAGAGGTCCGGTGCCACCGCAGCCATTGTGGCGAAGTCGACGTCGTAGGTGAGTTTTTCATAGATATCGTCGGACAGCACGTGGACATGGGCATGGCGGCGCAGCACGGCGGCGAGCGCCTGCAACTCGCTTCGGCTGTAAACCGCTCCGGTCGGATTGCAGGGCGAGTTCAGCATCAGCCACTTCGTGCGCGGCGTGATTGCCGCTTCCAATGCCTCAGCACGCAGCTTGAATCCATGGCATTCATCGCAGGCGATGAGGACCGGTTTGCCGCCAGCGAGTGCCACCATATCGGGATAGGAAACCCAGCACGGTGTCGGTATCACCACCTCGTCGCCTGCATCAAGACTGGCGAAGAGGGCATTGAAAATGACCTGCTTGGCTCCACAGCCAACCGTGATCTGGTCGAGCCCGTAAGCGAGCTCGTGATCCCGGCTCAAGCTCTTCTGGATCGCCTCGCGCAGCGGCTTAATGCCGGCGACCGGCGTGTACTTCGTCTTCCCGTCGTGGATCGCCCGGATAGCGGCGTCGCGGACGGCGGTCGGCGTCTCGAAATCCGGCTCGCCCTGACTGAGCGTGATCACATCGAAACCCCGGTCGCGCAGCTCGGCCGCGCGCGCCGTCATGGCCTTGGTTTCAGAGGGGCGAACAAGTCTGAGCCGTTCTGTAACGAGAGACAAAATGGAGCACCTGCGGACTTCGACACGAATTTCCCACGCTTTCTAATCGCTCGCAGAGCGGCCAACAAACTGGCCGTCGCGTTTGTTGAACGAAATGATCGCAAGTTGCGATGCCTCGCGTGGTGTCGCGAGGGACGGCCAGAGGCGCGCGTCATCCGGCGGAAGACGTACAATGTTGGTTGGTCTTTGTGTTGATGCGGCGCGGACACGTGGAAACCCCTTTGGTCCAGGAGAGAACGAGCAGGAGGGACCGGCGAGACGCGGCGCGTCAGGTTCGGTGGCCAAATTGCGCTGTGTCCCAGCTGCGATCGGCGCTGAGGCTCGATGCAGCGCGTGGTAGGTTCTGTTCCCGCGCACTGCGATTACTAAGCGGGCGCGCTAAGCTTTGAATGTTCGCTTCGAACTCTGGAGTAGCGCGCCATCGCATATAGCTTGGCCTTGCATCGAATTATTCGATCGGTGTCATCCAGCTGTAGCACTAAGGGTCTTGAAGCTCAGCCTGGGCTTGAGGGGATAGACGATCTCCTCGTCGCGCTTGCGCGAAGAGTTTCATGCAGATGGGGAAGTAGCGCGGTGGCATCGGTTTCGATCGAAAGCATTCGTAAAGACTACAGCCTGGTGCCTGTCCTCCGCAATGTTTCACTGTCGATAGCCGACGGTGAGTTTCTGACGCTACTGGGGCCGTCGGGCTGTGGGAAATCGACGCTGCTCCGAATCCTGGCGGGACTTGAGGTGCAGGATGCGGGCTCGGTCCGGATCGCCGAACGCGTGGTGGACGGACTGCGGCCAAAGCGGCGGGATATCGCGATGGTGTTCCAGTCCTATGCACTCTATCCCCACATGAGCGTCGCATCGAACATGGCATTGCCGCTGCGGATGCGCCGACTCTCTGCCTTGCAGAGGCTGCCCGTTCTCGGTCGTCTGCTGCCAGGAACCGCCCAGATCACTGCGGACATTGATATGGAAGTCTCGCATACCGCAAAATCGCTCGGTATCGGCCACCTGTTGCCACGCAAGCCGGGGCAGCTATCAGGTGGCCAGCGCCAGCGTGTCGCGGTCGGTCGCGCGATGGTGCGCCATCCGGCCGTCTTCCTGATGGACGAGCCACTATCCAACCTCGATGCCAAATTGCGCGTTCAGATGCGCGCCGAGATCAAGGAGCTGCACCGGCGGCTTGGGGTCACCTTCGTCTATGTCACGCATGACCAGGCCGAAGCTATGACCCTTTCGGACCGGGTAGCGGTGATGCTCGACGGTGAGTTGCTGCAGGTTGCTCCGCCGCAAGACATCTATGCCGATCCCGACAATCGGCGCGTCGCCGAATTCATTGGTTCGCCCAAGATCAACATGTTTGACGGCGTGGTACGCGAACGCGGACTCATCGACGTGGCCGGGTCGACGCTTACAATCGAGGCCGATGCAATCACAGGTACGGCGCTCTCCCTCGGCATTCGCCCGGAGGCGTTTTATCTCGCTGAGCGCGGCGGGCAGGGGACGCTGACGGGTTCCGTGCGAATGATCGAGCATATGGGGTCAGATCTCTTCGTTTACCTTGATCTGGCCGGCATCGACCAACCCTTGATCGCAAGGCTGCTCGCCGAACGGGCGCCGCATATTGTTCCCGGCCAGACCTTGCATGTTGGGGTGAGACCGGAGCGCATTCTCTTGTTCACGCGGGATGGACGACGCTTACGGCCGGATAGGGATTCTTCCAAGGGGGCGGTCACCCCGTTCCGAGAGGTCGCGAGATGAGCGGGCCTCTTACTCTATCCGAAGCTTCGGACAAGCGCCTCATGCCGATCGAAGTGCCATTGCCAACCGCCCAGCTGGCTCGCAAGCGAGCCCTTTCAGAAGCGCTGGTGGCCTTGGCGCTGGCTGGGCCCGCGGTCTTTTTTCTGGTTGTACTGTTCTTCCTGCCGGTTGCTGCCATCTTCGTCATCGCGCTGACCGACTGGCGGTTTGGAGCGACGTCTCTTTCTTTTGTCGGCCTTTCTAACTTCCGCGAAGTCTGCGCGGACGCGGGTTTTCGGGCGTCGCTCGTCAATACTGTTGTCTACGTTTCGATCGTCGTTCCCGGAACTGTCATCCTCGGTCTTGCGATCGCGCTTGTCATCGAAGGCGGACGGTCCTGCCGGGGCCTCTATCGCGCCATCCATTTCTTGCCCTTCATGGCGACGCTCACCGCGATGGCGATTGCCTGGGAAGCGCTGTTGCATCCAACAATTGGTCTCGTCAACCAGGCGCTCGCCGCGCTCGGACTGCCGACCGCCAACTGGCTGCGTGATGAGAATGTGGCTCTTCCAATACTCGCCGTGATCGGCATCTGGCAGAACCTCGGCTACGCAATGGTGTTGTTTCTTGCCGGTCTGAAGAGCATCCCGCAGGAGCTGTACAATGCCGCCGATGTCGACGGTGCTGACCTTTGGATTGATCGGTTGCGCACTGTCACCCTGCCGATGCTTGGGCCGGTCACGATGTTCGTTGTCATCGTCGTGGCGCTACGAGCATTCGAGGCCTTTGACACCGTAAAGGTGCTAACTCAAGGCGGCCCCGGTCGTGCCTCCGAAGTTCTGCTCTACACGCTCTACCGCGAAAGCTTCGAGTATCTGCGCACGGGATATGGGGCTGCCGTCGCGGTCCTATTCCTCGCCATCGTAACGACTCTCACCCTCGTTCAGGTCCGCTTCATGGACACCAAGGTGCACTACCAATGAACGCCGGAATTTCTCCGAGCCGCTTGCCGCTGTCCGTGGCCCTCCTTCGACACGCGGTGCTGCTCACGACGGGAACGCTCATTCTCCTGCCCTTCGTGTGGATGCTGTCGCTGTCGATCAAGCCGCCGGGAGAGATCTTTCGGGCGTCCTTTTCCTTCTGGCCCGACAAGCTATATGCCGTCGAAAACTATACCAAAGCGCTGAGTGAGACACCACTGCTGCGCTATATGGGCAATGGTGTCCTCGTCTGTACGATGATTCTGCTGTCGCAGATCCTCGTTTGCGCGCCTTGTGCCTATGCGCTGGCGAAACTTCGCTTTCCTGGACGCGGCCTTCTCTTCGGCCTGGTGTTGGTGGGACTGCTGCTACCGCACCAAGTGCTAGCGCTACCGCTCTTTGCTCTGGGTCATCAGCTCGGGATACTCGATACCTACGCAGCGCTTATCTTCCCTTATATCGTCTCGCCGTTTGGTATCTTTTTGTTTCGTCAGTTCTTCAAGACTATTCCAGATGACCTCGTGCATGCGGCCCGGCTCGACGGTGTTTCTGAACTCGCGATCGTCTGGAGGATCATGCTGCCGATGGCGCTGCCCGCCGTCATCGCCTTCTCCATCTTCTCGCTTGTCAGCCATTGGAACGATCTGTTCTGGCCGCTCATAGCGGTGCGCGACCAATCCCTGATGCCGCCCTCGCTCGGCATCATGGCGTTCAAGAACGAAGAGGCTGGCAATGACTATGGGCCCCTCATGGCCGCCTCTACCCTTGTCGTGCTGCCCCTCGTCATCGCCTTCCTTGCCGCACAGAAATGGTTTGTTGAAGGGATGACCGGGGGAGCGGTGAAGTAGCGCTGGAGATGCTTATGCCATTGAGACGCAGAGATATTCTTGTCGCCGGCACCGCGGCAATCGGCATTGGAGCTTTGCACTCGGCGCGCGCCGCTGGCCGTAAGTTAACATTGAAGATCAGCACCCCGATCGGCACCTACCAGAAAATGCTTGGTGAACTTGCCAGCCAGTTCACCTCTGCCAATCCCGAGATCGTTATAGAGTTCGTAGCCAAAGGCGAAAACTGGGATCCCTTGCTCCAGATCACGCTGCGCGACGGTTTGATCAGCGATCTTCCTGACGGCACATGGCAGTCACTGACCTACGCGCCATTGCTCGCGCGGCGCGGCTACGCGCAGCCTTTTGATTCCGTTGCTGGCGGAAGCACGGCCGTCGTCGAGCTCGGCCTGTCAAGCGCGGCCTTGGAAGCCGTATCAGCGGGGGGAAACATCCACGCCCTGCCATTCGGCACGACGGTTCCCGTCATTTACTACAACATGGATCTCCTAAGCCGGGTTGGATACACCTCGTCCAGCCTGCCCTCGACCTGGGAGGACATCATCGCGCTCGGCGTGAAAGTTGCAGCACTTGACCGAACGATTGATGGTGGCTTTGTCGAGTACGACGCCTCCAACGCCTGGATGTTTCAGAATCTCATCGCCACATTTGGGGGGAGAATGATGAAGTCCGATTTGAGCGAGATAGCCTTTGATACGGCTGAAGGCTTGAGGGCGTTAGAGGTTGTGTGGCGCTTCGGAGAGGCGAGCACTGTCAATATGACCCGCGAACAGGCGCGCCAAGCATTCAACGCCGGCGCCTGCGGCATCCTTGTTCGTTCGGCAAGCGGTATCACATCGGTCGCCAAGGCAGCCCAAGGGCGATTTGAGCTAAAAGTCGGCCAGTTGCCAGTTCCCGCCGCCGGGGGCCAGCTGGTCGGTGCTGCCCATGGCTTCATGATGTTTACCAAAGACTGGGAGCGGCAGAAGGCGTTGTGGGCATTCCTGCGCTTCGCCGCCGGGCCGGAGGGCCAGATGATTCTTGCCCGGCACACTGGCTATCTGCCCGTTAACCTGATGGCGCTTAAGGATCCGACATTCCGGAACCAGTACCTCGCCATCAATCCCTACCACGCGGCGATTCTTGATCAGTTGGCAATTACAACAGATCAAGTCTCGTTCTCGAGTGACAACGCGGTCAAGATCACCGATATGATGACTGAGCTGATGAGGCTGGTGCTTGTGCATCGGATTCAGCCAAAAGCCGCGCTCGCCACGATGGCCGAGCAGACCCGCAAACTGCTCAATGCGTGACCTCTGGCCGATCTCCCGCAAGATAAATCCATACTTTCCGAGCTTCGGTCATTCGTCGCCCTCTTCAACATAAACGTCGTCGACCGTAGCAATTCCAAGCATCTTCGACGAGGCCATAGACCCGTTCGTTCGTCGGCACTCGCCGATTTTTGACCAAACTGACATCGGCGCACCAGTTCTGTTGGTCGCCTCATTCCTGCTCACGTCAATCGACGTGAAACGACCTACCCAGGAGAGAAAATGCCAAAAATATTAAGTGAAGCGCAGGTTCAACAATATCGTTCCAAGGGGTTCGTTTGTCCGATTGACGCTCTTTCGGTAGAGGAGGCCAACGAATTCTTGGCGCGCATGGAAGATCTCGAAAGTCGGGAGCCAAATCTATGGGCGCGCTCGAAGATAAAGCCGCATCTTTTGATGATGTGGCTAAATGATCTCATGAGAAACTCGAATGTTCTGGACGCGGTTGAAGACGTTCTGGGGCCCGACATCATGGCATGGGCAACCGGCCACTTTGATAAGAAACCACACGATCCGAGCTTTGTCAGCTGGCATCAGGATGGGACGTATTGGGGGCTCTCCGAACCAAGCGTTGTTACGGCCTGGATCGCATTAACGCCCAGTAACCGGAACAACGGGTGCATGCGGGTCATTCCTGGCAGCCATCACCAAGGGCAATTGCCGCATAGAGACACCGACGATAAAAACAATCTGTTGAGCCGTGGTCAGGATGTCGAAGTCAAGGTCGATGAAGCCGACGCCGTCGATTTGGAGCTTCGGCCCGGCCAAATCTCCCTTCATCACACGATGCTTATTCATGGTTCCAAGCCGAATTTCTCCGACACACGACGGCTAGGAATAACCATTAGATATGTCGCAGCGCATGTCAGCCAGACCAGCGGGTTCAAAGACAGTGCGACCCTGGTTCGCGGGATCGATAATTATCGGAATTTTGTCGCCGAGCCTCGCCCGAGCCGCGACTTTGATCCAGATGCTGTTGAATTCTATGAGGCGATGGTTGCCGAAAGCCGCAGGCGCAAGGACGCCATTGCCGCTCACCACCAAAGCCGGCCGGAACAGTTCAAATCGGCAGGCTCGCTCTGAGCTTTAATCCTCATTGCACCGCTATCAACGGGGGCGCCCGCATCAGCGGCGCCTTCGCGCAAATGGTCGTTGCGGCTGAATAGCAGCCTATAAGACGAAGGGAGACGGTATCTCAGTTCGAGAGCCAAGATGCGTCGACATTGCCAATCTCGACCTATTTGATCAAGGGGATAACCGGGTTACTGCCTTGTCGCAAAAGTCACCTCGGTGACGTGCGGTTGACGCAGAAGACCGTCCTGCGCGTAACGCTCAAATAGTTCGGTCAGCTTTTTGGTGACGGCTTGTTGACCGACCATGGCAGCCGATCGCTGAATGAGGCTGGAGGAGAAACTCAGTGCGAGGAAGTGTGGAAGGCTCGTATCAAAATCCCATTTCCATTGTCCCACCTTTACGTCCTCGAATCTGAGATCGGTTCCGAGCTCACTGTAGAAATCAATCGTGGAATACGTCCCGGCTGCTGTGGTGAAAGTACCCCTGCGATACTGCGGAATCCATCGTTCGACGAAATCGTGATATTCTGACAGTGCGGGACTGTCCGAGTACCGATGCCGATTGTGCACGAGCGCCAAGATCCCGCCCGGAAGCAATATGCGTGCGGCTTCATTGTAGAACGCCGGCCTGTCAAAGCGATGAGCCGCTGTGGCTGCCGCGACGGCAGAGACATAACGTTCCGGAAAGGGTAGCCGCTCGGCTGGTGCCATGCGGAATTCGATGTTCAATTCGGCAGGTGTCGACTGAACCGCAACATGAATCATGTCAGCGTTCGGTTCGAGGCCGATAATGGAGCGCTGCCCCTGGGCCGCGATCGCGAGCACCCTTGTAAAAATGCCGGTGCCGCTTCCCACGTCCACAACCGCGCCGTCCAGGCGGTGGTGAAGAGTGTGATCCACGATGAACTTGGCGACCTCGCTCGGATAGCCTGGCCGATAAAGATCATAATTCTTTCCCTCGCCGGCGAACTCGGACCATGGAGTCTCAAAATTGGGGAAGGTTGTTGCCATGGTCATGTTCGTAAGAACGGATACGTTTAGCTTCTTTCGTTGAATTCTCCGATGGCCGATAGGCCACCGTTAAGGCGTTGCTCGCGCGCCTGAATTCGCATTCAAATCCGTGAAGGGAGGGCGACGGCAAAGCGGCCGCCGCCACAACAACAGCACCTCGATCTCATCGAGCTTCCGCTGCCCAGCGCCGCGAGCCGGTTGGCCTGGTTTGCGATGTAGCCCCACAAACTCGCCATTGAGCCCCCCACAGCTTCGATAAATGAGGGCCTGCGCCATAGCCGCAACGATGACAAGAGCCGAGGAGTTATCTGAATGCAACGTGTGCCAGCCGGCGTTCTGCTCCCTGAATGGGACTAGGTGCAATATTGATCAAACCTTGGGTGACACGGTCTTGTCATCTGAATCAAATGCCAGCTTTGGTAGTTGACTGGCACGAGAACTGTTGCATTTCGCTATTTGAGTTCGCTGTGGACGCTTAAGCCAAATATCAGGCCGCGTATGGTTGTCGCAGTGTGAGGCTTTGCGGGTCTGCTGGTCCATGCGTCCCGCGCACTTGATCTTGTCGTGCTGTAGCCTGCATGCCAGAGCGCATTGTGAACCGGTGACGGACCGCACCTGCATTTTGCGCATCTTGGAACTTCGAGCTTCCCGAACCGTGCACCGCAATGCGGCATGCCAACCGGCTAGGCGCGCTCCAGTGGATCGGCTTGTAACGGATTTCTTACGCTACATGTGCCGCGTTGCTCCCGCGGCCGTTCGTAACGGGGCTGCTTTCTTCAAGCATAAAAGCCCGACCGGTGGAGGCCGGCTTTCATGGGGCATCCATCATCAAACACGAACCTAACCATCGCACTATTCGATGAGTGCCCGTCAAACGATTATTTTGCGGTGCTACCCCTGATCCGATGGGGTCTAACAAGGACAGGGGACAATGACATTTTCCGATGCGTGCTCAAGCTTACATCGAACGATCAAACGAGCTGTGCTGAGTTCAACGGCGGGCTTAATTGGGGTGAGCGGGGCACAGGCCGCCGATATTCCCGTAAAGGCCAAGGAGATCCAGTATGTGAAGGCGTGCTCGCTGTACGGCACCGGATTCTATTACGTGCCTGGCTCTGACACCTGCATCAAGCTCGGTGGCTTTGTCCGCGCTGACACGGTGCTCGACAGCTCGAGCTTTGTGATGACACCCGTTTCCGGTCCCGCCGGTGCCAATAATCGGCTGAGCGGTACTTATACCGGTCGTGCTCGCATCGACTTCACCATCGATACGCGCACAGCGACTGACTACGGCTTGGTCCGCACCTTCTTCGAAACGACTCTCAACTGGGCGTCCGGTAGCTACACTGGTGCTGGGAATGGTTCCACGGTCTACCAATCCCTCGGCGGTACAGCCGCGCCGGCCAATGCAGGCGTTGGCAATGTCGGCTATGGTTCGGTTGGCGTCTATTTCGCGTTCATTCAATTTGCCGGATTCACGATCGGAAAGGCAGTCTCCCAGTACAGCTCGCCTTGGGTGCAATATCCAGCTGGCAACTTCGACGGCCTTCCGGGCAGCGGCGGAAATAATACTGGAGTCAATCAGTTCACCTATACCGCCGATTTTGGTCAGGGCTTGACGGCGACGGTTTCAATGCAGGATCCGACCGCTTACTATCAAAAGAATATCTGGAACACGAGCTATGCATCGGCTGCGGGCATTGTGACGGGCGTTTATGGCTCACCGAGTTTCGGTGGCAGCCTGGCCCCAGATGTCGTGGGCATGACGCGTCTTGACCAGGCCTGGGGTCTCTTTCAGGCATCGGTCGCAGCACACAACAATCATGCTGCCTACTACGGCGCGGACGAAACCTCTGGACACGCCTCCGATAAGTGGGGATGGGCTGGTCAACTGGCCTTGTCGATCAAGAATATTCCGACCGGCACCGGTGACACCATCAATTTGCAAGCTGCCTACGCCAAAGGCGCAATCAACTTCGGCATCAACGAAAACATTCCAGCTTCCTGGGCGATGTACGCTAATTTTGCCAGAAGCGGGGCATATCAAAGCATGGGTATCGCAGGCATCGCGGATGCGATCTATTCCGGCACGGCGGCAGCAACGGGTACAGCTCTGCAGCTGACCACGACCTACGGGTTCAATGGCGGTTATACCCACAATTGGAATCCGTACTGGAATACTGGCATTTATGGCGGCTGGGCCGCCGTCCGCTACACAGACGCAGCTAAGGCCCAGATCTGCGGCAGCTCTGGCATGGTTGCTCTCGGCCTGACGGGTGCCTGCAATCCTGATTTCAACATCGCGGGGGTCGGTACAATCACACGCTGGTCGCCGGTCACGAACCTGACCTTCTCGGCCGAGCTCGATGCCACGTTCCTCGATCAGAAGTACTCTGGCACAATTAAAGCGCCGGCAGTCGCAGGTGTCGGCAAACCGGCTGCCGTGTATGAGTTGAAGAACCAGAACGCACTGGTCGGGCTTCTACGCGTTCAGCGCAATTGGTGAGATCCCGCCGGACGAAGGACAGTGACTTCGTCGTAAGCCCGGGAACGTCCGGCGCATCAATCGACGAGCATGCGGCCGGAGCCAGGGCCACTCTTGAGAGTGGCCCTCTCACGCGAACGCCATGTAAGGTAATCATCTGGATCAGTTTGCTTATGTTTCATCAGCGCGATGACGATTGATCTCAAGTTGTGAACAGCCCACGCGCTCCAGCATGATGGCTATCCGCGGCACAGCAGACCCAATGCAGGCCGTCATGGTTCTGTTCTGCCCGCGCCAATCATCCGACTTTGCGGTCAACCTGACCTCCAGCAACGGCCTCTCAAGGCTCTGTATGTCCGGAATAGCCTTGCCGGCGATCGCCCGAAGGTCGCCAACCATGCTCAGCGTCGAGTCAATAGCGGATCGGATCTGAGTTTCGCGCTTCGCCCATTGCCGGCTAATGAACTGTCGTTCCTGATCGAGGTCCTCGCGCATGTCGATGAATTATTCGACGACGGCGTCGACGCGCTACCTGGAATTTCGCCCCCGGTCAGATCGTGGTAGACCCGCTCCATCTTGGTTTGTTGGGCTTGCTGCACCAGGTAGGAATTTATGACGTCGCTAGGTCCCTGCCGGAGCGCAACTGACGCAGCGGGCATGGGCAGCCCAGACCCCCGTCGATCAGATCGAACTGCATCTACTTGCTTCGGCGGCGCCGGCGAGATGATGAGCACTACGTCTGCGCCACAACGGCGCTGGTCGTCGCCCAACTTCGCGGGCCAGCCATCGCTCCAGGCCTGGGTCCGTTTGGATTTCCGCCGGATGCCGTTGATCGTTGGTTTCCGCGGCTCTACCAGCCTCGCGCAATCCAACTGATGCTTGGCGAACTGTGCCAAGCGCGACAAGCACTCGCACGGCAACTGAATTCCCTGGTTTGATCTCGGTCGATACGTAGGTACGATGCGATGTACAAATGGATCTAAACGGGGAGGGCGGGCTAACGTGACCGGCGATGTCGGGCTCTAAGCACGCCGGTCTAAGGTATGCCAATCGAATTGCACGAGCGTCCATCTGAATTTTCCTACGGGTATGGTGTAACGCGCGAAGTCGAACGCCGGCTGAAATCGGCGGGTCTGTCAGCGGTACCTTTCTTACTCAGCTTGATCCAAGAAGCTGCCGTCGGCTTTGATGTTGCGTTCAATGTCCGGGGAATACCGTTGATGATCCAGTTCAAGTTGGGCCAAGCCATGCGGCGTTTTAGGCCCTCGCCGCGACCTCAGCTTTCTCAGCAGTTCTGGAGATATCAGGTCGATACAGCAGAGCCTGACGGTCAGTTCGAGTTACTGCTAAAGGCTGAGCACGACGGTGCGCGCGTATTTTATGTTGCTCCCATGTTTCACGACTGGGAGGTCTATCTGGGTCACTATGAGCAGAAAAAGATCTTGCGGCGGTCGCTCATTGTTACGCCAAAGGCAATTCGCTCAGTATTGGACAACAACAGCGTTCCGGATGGAGAACATAAGGTCGTCTACGACGATCAACGTGCATACCTTTGTTCGAGTCCTCTGCGGCTTCCGACTGCGCGCGAAGCGGACATTGCTGAAAAGGTTAGCTTTGACCTTGAACACCGGAAGGTATCTCTTGGTGAGGTTCTGGAAGAAGTTCTTACTGGCTTTGAAAATCGCGCGGAAATCCGCCGGGCGGCCGAAGGGCCTCACCAAGATCCAGATCGCGCCGCTTATCAGATTCCATCAGACGACGGCCGAGGAGCTACTCTTCGTCGGCGTCGACTATCCCGATTTCTGGAAAGTGGCCGTAGCCGCGCGGAGGCCATCGCGCTCGTGGTGGGAGCAGAGACTTGGTCGATTGGAGCTCAGCTTATCTTTGTGACGAGGAAATAAGTTTGCCAAGAAGCCAATGAAGAGCGCCTAACCTGCAGCTATCGGCATCGCGTAAATGGGGCTTGAACTTGCGGAAGGAGAAACCGACGTCATGCTTGCGAATCAAACCGATACTTGCGGCTGCGCAGATCAAAGGCTTCACGTCCTCCCTCCATGATCGAAGTGATGGTGGCGCTCACAGCAGGCGTCTCGATGGCTCCGTCGCAGTCAAGCTGAACGCGAGGTGAGTTATTGTTTGGATTTGACGATGGCTCAGGAGACTTCAGTGCGATGATCTTATCAGCATCACCATTGACGACGATGTTGGCATTGTGAGTCGTAAAAATGAGCTGCCGGGTGGACTTCGAGGTTCTCAAAAGCTCCACGATACGCATGATCACTCGGTTATCCAGGTCGTCTTCCGGCTGGTCGATGATCAGCGTTCCAGCCGACTGTTTCAGCAGAAGTTCGAGCAACGCGGACGCCTGCTGACCAGGCGATGCCATTTTGAAATCGATTGCCTTGCCGTCGTCAACATAGGACATGATGATCGAATCCGCCGGAACCGCTGCCACGATGCCCGCAATCGTTGTGTCCGTGAGGTTCAGATAAATCCTCTTGCGCTGCCGCTCTGTCAACGGTCTTGCGCCATTGAACAGGATCGCTTGGAGCGAGCTGAGAATACCGTCACTCGCATCAGGTGGTGACCCGGCCATGATCTTCGCTTCATAAAGCCCGACAAACTTCTGGCGTAGCTTGGCCCAGCCTTCGATCTCGTCGGTCGCAAGTGTCGCACTGACCCACTCCGTGCAACTCTCTTCAACTGACTGGGTATGGGACGCCTCAAACAGCTTCTGCAGCGCTGCCAAGTACTGCGCCGGCAGTCGATCTCGGCGAGCCCGCGCCTTGAGCATGTTGCTTGACTTGCCGGCGACGGCGTCGGCGGCGGATTTTAGGACGTCGCGCCGCTGGCTCACGAGACGATCCAATTGCGTGATTGCATCCTTGTAGTCCTTCTCGGCATTCGCTTTAGCAAGCTCCGCACGTCGGGCACGCGCCTGCGCGGCTTCGGCCGTCTGCAGCTCGCCGTTCAATCGAGCGACTTCGTCTATCAGATTGCTATGCTTACCCTGCTCTTCAACGGCCGCGGCGTAAGTTGTGCCGAAGGCAGCACGCTTAACCTCAAACCGGTCCGCGGCTTCCCTTTGCTTTGTTGAAAGAGCGTCGAGAGCAGTTTTCGCCGCTTCGAACGACGACTTGATCGCGGCCTTGGCATCCGACAGGTCTCGCTGCAAGCTTGCTGCCTCATCAAAGTCGCTCGCGCCCTCGTAAGCCGATAAATCGACCGTCAGGGTAGCGCTTTCCAGTCGCTCCAGTTCCACCTTAGCGTCTCTCGCCTGATCGCCGACAGTGCGAATGTAATCATTCGCTCGACCGTACTTTGGGCCATCCTCGATTGTCTTAAGAGCCTCAGGGGAGAGTCCTTCTTCCTCAAGCCGTTTGGTCAGCGCCGTAATGCGCTGTCCGAGATCTTCCACCTTTTCGGTTGTTTGCCGCAGGTCGACGCGAGATTGCCACAGCGCGGCCAAATTGATCAGCGCGGTGCCGACGCTGCGTTGGGCGTTCTCGATGGCTCTCTTGACGTCTCGCTCGCGGTCGACCTCTTCCGCCGCGGCAATGCCTGTGATCTGTTCAGATGCGGTGGCCGGGTTATTCATGGTGCTCGACAGGCCCTTCTGCCGGAAAGCCCGTCCTCGAAAGCGCTCCCGAGCGCTCCTGGTCGTCACCTCAATCGTCCGTCCGGCTGCGCTGACGGTAATCATCTCGCTGTTCGCGAGGATGCGGCGCCAAGTCTCCCTCACGCCTTCGCGTTCAAGCACCACCTCCACATAACCATCATCTGCTAACGTTTCGCTGATAAGCTTGGCTTCACGGTCAAACTCAGGGTCGATCTTGTTGTCGAAGTCTTTGTCGGTCCGCCCAAGGCCGAAGCGAAGATACTCTAGAAAAGCGCTCTTTCCCGATCCTCGCCCGCCTATGAATGCGTTGAAGCCGTCATTGAACGATATTTTCACAGGAGCAGGTCCGGTGAGGCTGCTCTTTACGCGCAACTCCACCAGGTATTCCGTCGGAGACGTCGGCGCGTCGAACACGATTCGCGCTTCGTCGGCCAGCAACGCTTGGCGAAAGGCTTCGATTGAGTGCTCGCCAAGCTTGATCCAGCAGTCGTGGACGCCCAATCGGCTCCAATCTGCGTTACGGTTGTCGCCAGTCGCGAGAATCGCTCGGCGCCGACTGCCCCAGTCCGCGATTTTCCCGCGGACCTTTTCCAAGGTCGTCGCATCCAGCGAATGATATGGTCGCTCAATATAGACGCCGTCGATCGGCAAATTCGCAAATCTGGGGTGATGGCCGGTTTCATTCAGGGTCTTGTGGTCGTCCTCCTTGCTAAAGTGCGGTATGATCACGCTTGTGTCGCGCAGATGCTGCTCGCCCTGGACAGCTTGAACGAAGCCGGACACAGTTTCACGAGCAGGAACGATCGCGCAAGTTTTGGCTTGCGCCGCCGGCGCGGCAAGGATATTTCCTGCCGCAGCGAGTGCGAGTTTCTGCGTGTCGACGGTCATCGCTGGATCGAAGACCACAATGCATTGCGCGTTGTCCGAGCAGGTGATCTCGACCGCGGGAAACACGCGTACGGTCGAACCGCGACGCTCCGCCGCTTGCAGAACATAAGCGGACAGGCAAATGTCATGGTGATCCGAGACGGCGATAGCCTGTAATTTTGCAGCCTCGGCTGCGTCGATGAAGCTATCAGCCCATTGCTGGCGGGCCAACTCGCCAGCCTCATTCCCGCCAGGCAGGCTGGGTGAGCCAACCCAGTTGAGGTCGCGCGGTGTATGACATTGAAAGTCGCACTTATGCCACGTCGTACCCGGATGAAGTCCAACCTCGTGCGCCATTTTTTTATCCCCTCTTGCGCGGCATACGTCCCCAGGTTGTACTTAGACGCGACGTAGATGACTAGCCTCATGACGGCAGACCTTTGTACGGATCGGACTGAGTGGTCGACATTTGAATGTGCGCTCGACTTTAAATCGACAGCAAGTATGCCAGTCCGCGCTCTGACAAGGTGAGATGTGGGGCCCTTGGGGTGGAGGGCCGGCTGCCTGCCCAAGAATCAAGCCGCTAAATCATGGCGCGATACTTTGGCGCAGCCTTGATGAGGTCGTCTGCAAGCGGACCAAGCGTTTGCGAAAAGAGGCGCAGCACAACATCCGAACGCCGCGATAGATAGCGCTCCGATCCAGCGTCGCCCCTTTCATGCCCATTGGAACGCTCATTCTACAATGGGATGGAGTTGGGCTCGCTGGGGATATTGTCCAGTTTGTCGAGCGCGATAGGGGGATGTCGCAGCGGCAGCATTTTATTTGCCGCCGCGGTCGGCAAACCTGCCAATGTTGATGCTGTACTTGAGCCGCAGGCCGCGCTTCTAGATGCTGGGTCCATTCTGCTTGCCTGGCGTCGTGCGTTTCAGCGTTTCACATCTGACGAGCCATTGCTCGAAACCAGCATCGCTCAGCATCTGCTTGCTGATCTCGTTATCGTTGCGGTTGGCCGACTTGCTTCAGCGGATTTGGCGAGCTTGATCGTAGAGCGAGTTTGCAGTGTGACCCCAAGCGAAGTTCCTGAGATGATCGAGCGATTTGTCTTGGAGTCCGTTGTAAGAGCGGACGCGAGGATGTTGCCGAGAAGCTCTTGATCAACCCGCGTTTCCCCAGCTCTTTGTGCGCGACGATATCCAACCGAGAGGGCTTCTGGTGGCGCAACTGTCAGCCACCGAAAACGAACTCCACCCGGCTGGCGGCATAGGCGGTCTGACCGAAAGAGACTAGACGCTCTTCCGCGTCGATGTTTACGACATCAGTCTGCAGCACATGCTCCGTCGTTGGGATCTTCAGTCGCTCGATCTCGATGGTTGTTGGCGGCCGCGATCGCATACGAACAGATTTGCGATGATAGTCCGCTACTCCGAGCTTCCTCAGCACTGCCGAGGTGGACAAAATGGCATCGGCGCGCCGCGCCGCCTTTTCGAAAGCTTTAGCTATGTTGGGAAGCAACCTTTCGGGGAAGTAACTTGGTCCGTAGCTGATCGGCACGCCATCAGCCTCACTCAATGTGGTCACTACGACGACACGTTCACCATCGCGGAGCCCAAGTGCGGCACAAACCGGGGGCGAGGCGTCGGCTCGCTCGATCGAAATCAGTCTGCGGGAGGGCTTCTTTCGGTTCTCGAGGATGTTTTCCTCGAAGTACTTCCTGTTCTCGAAGTGATAGTTAATTGGGCCGCGGGAAACGAATGTCCCGCGGCCCTGCTCCATGCTGACTATGCCCTCGTTTTCGAGGTGCGACAGAGCGCGTAGCACGGTCAGGCGATTGACGCCGAATCTGGTTGCGATCGCCGGCGCCGAAGGCAGCCGCCCTCCGGGCACTAGGGCGCCGCGGTTGATGTCGTCGACTAAGGAATCCACGATCCTCCGCCACATGCTGATCCCTTCCACCGTCCGTTTCACCATGTGCAGATGTGGTCTCCCAGATAGCGCCAAATTTGCCAGGACCTCGACGCCAACAGTCGTTGGCGTGATTCGCTAGATCATTTACGTTCGCCCGTAAGGCTCGGGCGCGCACCAAGCTCGACTGTAGTCTCGGCGATTGCCTTGAGACCGACGGCAAGCTCATCACGAGTTTCCGGAGACCCGAAGCAGACCCGCGCAGCGTCGGGTACCGGACCACCATCGGTCACAAAAGGGGCAGCGTCGCCGGCGAGCACGCCCCGGGCCTTCAGCTGAGCGTGGAATGCCTCGCGCTGCCGACTTGGCAGCTTCAACCATCCATGGATCGCTCCAGGCGGAGAGGCGAAGTCCAGGCCGGCAAGTGCGGAAATGGCCATCGCGTGGCGGCCGGCGGCCTCCGCGCGGACTGCCTCGAACAGCCGACTAGCCATGCCGCTTTCCATCCAATGTGAGACCACCGCAGCCGTGATCGGTGCCGCCATCCAGAAGGTGGAGCGTACCCCAGGCCAAAAGGCTCGCTTGGCTTCGGCGCCCGAAGGGGCTGCCACATAGGCGAACCGTAGCCCCACGGTGAAGCTCTTGCCGAGGCCCAGGATATACCAGCTGATGTCCGGCGCGAGCGCTGAAATCGGTGGCGGTGCGTCTTCAGGCAAAGCGCTATAGATGTCGTCCTCCACGATCGCAAGGTTATGGCGCCGGGCAACTTCAATGATCTCCTGCCGGCGGGAGAGCGGCATGACGACGGTCGTGGGATTCTGCAGCGTGGCCAGGCAATACAAGGCTTTGGGCTTGAACCGGCGGCAGGCCTCGTCAAGTGCCGCGGGTACCATACCGTCCACGTCGCAGGCCACGGATTCGGTGCGAAATCCATACTGCCGGGCGATGGCGGGGACCGCGGGATAGGTGAGTGGCTCGGTGAGGAGGGTCTCGCCCGGGCGCATGATGGCGGGATAAATCATGTTCATTGCACTGAGCGTGCCATTGGTAAGCACAACACGCTCCGGAGCCAGCGCCTTGCCTAGGCGACGTGCCAGCCATTGCCCGCCTTGGATGCGATCTCTTTCCGTCCCCATGAAACGATGGGTGCGCGTCAGGGCGGTGAAGTCCGTCTCAACGAGAAGGTCGCTCAGCGCCGCTCGGAACGCATGGTTGGTTTCTGGAACAGGTGGCGGAAGGTTACGGCTGAGATCGGCGACGACAGTCATGCGGGCTCCAAGGGTCTGAAGGAAATTCGGACATTCAGCCTAGCTGGTAATGATCTATACCACTAGACCTTTTGGCAAAGGCCCCCTATGGTCTGGGAGTTGACAGGGGAACGCCGAGCGTGACGGGCAGCTCAAAGACGAATGGGGTCGGGAATTGGGAAGTCATGACCCAAAGGCGAGTGAACGCCGCCGGGGCTGCAGATGTGATCGTACCAAGCCATCACGAGTTCGCTTCGATACTCCGCTCCGTGCCTGTGCCATCGACGTAGCGGCGCTCCAGCGCGCGGGAAACTCGGCTCAAAAGCGAGATTGTCTCATTGGGGTTTCTTCTGCCTGCGGCAAATAACCGGCAAAGCGGATCGAGGCCGGCTTCCTCCGCGGAGCTATCAACATTCCTTAAGGAGAAAACATGACCCTGCCTGCGCCATACGCATCGCTGAACGGAAGGATCGTTTCCTGGCCGGAGGCCACAATGCATATCTTCAGCCCGGCCGCGAAATACGGCCTCGGAGTCTTTGAGGGGGTGCGAGCCTACTGGAGCGAGCAGCAGGGCCGCCTCCTCCTATTCCGAATGGAAGACCACATGCGGCGCTTGGCCTACAGTCACAAAGCTGTACGCTTCGACACTCCCTTCACAGCCGCGGAACTGACAAAGCAGACTGCAGACCTGCTCATGGCCTGCGGGTATCGAGAGAGCACCCACCTCCGGATCATGAGTTACCTGGACGGTCAGGGAGACATGACAGTAACCGGGCCGATCGGCACCGCTATCACAGCGCTGGCTCGGCCGGTGCCCAAGGCAGTGCTCGATGGTGTCCAGGCCCAAGTGAGCTCTTGGGTGCGGATTCCGGATCGGGCCATGCCGGCCCGCATCAAAGCTAACGCCAACTACCACAACTCACGATTGGCTCACATGCAGGCCGTTGCAGACGGCTACCAGCAGGCCCTGCTGCTAAACGAGCAGGGCAATTTGGCTGAGGCCCCGACGTCAACGCCTTTCATCGTGCGCGATGGCGTAGTGGTGACGCCGCCGCTCTGCGAAGACGTGCTGGAAAGTATCACCCGCGATACGATCCTCAAGCTCGCGCGCGAACGCCTCGGCCTACCGGTAGAGCAGCGGGTCGTGAACCGCTCAGAACTGTATGCGGCCGACGAGGCGTTCCTTGTGGGGACGGGAGCGGAGGTGACGCCGATTTTGGGCATCGACCGGCTTCCAGTGGGCGATGGGAAGCCCGGGCCGGTCGTACGAGCATTGCAGGCGGCCTACTTCGATCTTGTCCATGGGCGCACAAATCTTTGGCCGAATTGGCTCACGCCCGTCGAGATCTAGCATGGCATCTGCCGCGCCTCCGCGAAGATCTTTCCAGGTCGCTAAAGAAGCGTTTGAACACATGCCATCAAAAGACTGGAGTTCGCCACAAGGCATATGCGCCATTCTTGCCCGTGGCGACCGCCCCATAAACCTCCATTAATTGCTGTGTTTTGATTCCAGGTTGACCGTTCCCAACAGGGATACGGTCGATTGATGTCACCGGCGCAATTTCGGCACCAGTGCCGCAATGGAATACTTCATCGGCGAGGATCAATTCGGTTCGATCGACATCGCGCTCAACCGTCAGTAGCCCAAAATGGCTGCGGGCTAATTCGATCACGGTCTGGCGTGTAATCGATTCTAGTATGTCATTGGTCCCGCTCGGCGTAATCAACTGACCATCGCGAACCATGAACACGCACGTCGCGGGTGCCTCGGCTAGCTTTCCTCTCGTGTTAAGGAGGAAAGCGACATCGTAACCATCCCGCTGGGCCTGCATGGTTGCCAATCGAGCGTTATGATAGTTCGCGTTAGCCTTGATGCGCGCGGGCATCACGTTGTCTGGCATGCGCATCCAAGAACTAATCTGAGCAGAGGCGCCTTGGATCGATCCCTGAGCGGACTGCCGCGGCAGCGCAGTGATCGCGATTCCTACCGGACCTGTTGCTCCTATGTCGCCGGTCCCGTCTATGAAAGCCATCATCCGGATATGCACGGTCGTACAAAACGCGTTTGCGCGACATAAGCTAACGAGCGCCTCGGTCAACTCTTCTCGGGATGGCCCCAGATCGAACCGCATTGCCTTTCGCGAGAACGCAAATCGATCAAGGTGTTCTGCGAGGCGGAAGAGATACATTTGCCGTGCATCTTTATTCCAATAGCCGCGGATTCCTTCGAAAACACCTATGCCATACTTTGTCACAGGTGCGAATACGTGCACCTTGGCATCATTCCAAGGAACGATTTGGCCATTAAGATATGCAAATTGTGCGGTCGAATTCATCTTCACCTATGACGAGTAAAGAGCTGTCGATACTTAAGTCGCCTGATCAGCAAGTCGGCCACCACCTCGCCATTGTCGATCGCGCGGCGAGGCGTCAGCGGCTTCGTCCTGTTACCTTTTTTGATGTGCGGACTGGCGCAATGCGCCTGGTTTTGCTCCCCTTGGTTCTGTGAAACGTAGGTGTGTATCCTTCTTCTCGAGCTGGCCTAGTCGGGAGGCCTTAATGCGAGGATAGCCGACGCGACTATGGCGAAGATCGTGATCGCGGCGTACATAGCCGGAGCTGGCGATGGCACCCGAATCGACGAGACATGCAATCCCGCAAGTAGGAGAAAAATGCTGAGCGTGAGAGTTACGAATAGTTCGCTCGGAAGAAGCGGCCGAACGATAAAAGCGGCGGCCATTATCGGAACATCGTATGATAGCGGCACCCCTAAGAAACGCCCATCGGCTGATTTGCCGAAGTTCGCAAAGTAGCTAAGCCTAATTGCCCCTGCTGCGAGTAAGGAGGTTGCGGTCACCAGGGCGAGAACGGAAGCGCGGCTGAGTTGGATTACCATCGCGGCAGGCAAAACTGCGCCGTAGATAATGTCAGCAAATCCGTCGAGGCTCTTTCCCATCTTTGCAACATCCGGGTGGCGATGCTTTGTGCGAGCTGCCACGATCCCGTCGAGGTGATCGCATAGGACGGCCCAAAGTGCCGCAGCTATCGACAGTTCAAGACGACCTGAAAGAGCAAGAAATAGACTGGCGGACGAAAGAAGAAGGCCGCCAGTTGTTATGGCGTTCGCCGGATCCCAGAGATATCTAAGCATTTGACTTTCACTTTCTGCGGGTCATGCCTTGGTGCTCAGCTCCCCTAAAAATACGCTCTGCGATCTGCAGATCTTCAGGCGTGTCGATTTCGTACCATTTGAGGTGATCGCATCGTGCCGTTGCCAAGTGCAGACCACGCAGTTCGACAAGATAAGAAAGAAGCTCCTCCGTGTAGGCCTGGGTCACGCCGGAGCCGATGATCTCGTCCAGAGCTGGAACGATTCTCTCCTTGAGAGTTGCTGCCGAAAATCGTAACAGATTCATTGTCTTGAAAAGCCTTGGCCCATTCGCGACCAGGTTCGCCCCGGTTTGCTTCATTCGGAACTCCGAGATGAGGCCGCTATCTGACAACAGAACTGCCGACCCTTCCATCAGTTCATCGAAAGGAACGATTGCTGCCACGTCGTTCGCCTGGCTGAGCAGCAGATAACTTAGCGCATTCTGCTCGAAAAAGACGTCGCCCTCGAGGACAAAACAGTCTCCGGAAAGCAGCGCGTCGCGCGCGAGCCACAGCGAATAGGCGCTGCCGGTGCGGTCGAAGGCTGACGAGTCCACATAATTGATCCCAAGCGTACCGAAGCGGCGACCGCACGCGTATTGAATAGCGTCCTTGCGGTAACCAACCACGAGCGTCACCTCTTCGACGCCGACTGCCTCCAGGTTGCGCAGAGCATTGTGGAGAATTGGCATGCCGTTGACCTCGACCAGGGGCTTTGGCCGTAGATCCGTCAGCGGTCGAAGGCGAGAGCCGACGCCGGCGGCGAGGATGACGGCGTTCTTGGGTGCAGTGATAGCCATTTGAATAGCTTTAGTTTCCGGGGATCTCGTCTTTGTTCAGGCCATCACGAAAGCGACACGCTATGTCTGGCCATTCGAGCCGGCGATAACAATGGACGCTGGCCCACGGCGCCATAGGCGCTTTCGGTCGATCGAAGATGCTGCAGGAAGTTGCTTGCGGCGCAACGCATAGGAGATATTCCGGAGGGCGCCCGCATTCAGCTGGGACGAAATATCGTCCGTGTCGGCCGGCTCAGCGCGTTCGTAGATCTCAACAGGTTTTTCCGCCAGGTGAAGGGATTAGGGCTGGGCATCGCATGGTAAAGATTTTCGTGCCGCTTGATGGCATTGCCAAAACCGGGACTGTGAACGAGAACATCACCGGACGGTGAAACGGAATGCTGTAGCGCAGCAAATGGTTGCATGGCGACCGTCCTTCAGGAGCGTGTGTGCAATGCGCGAAGAAAGCTATTGCCGGATATCGCCAGAATGCAGATATCGCGCTTCCGCCTCGGCGAGTTCGTCGTACTTAAACAGCTCGAAGAGCTCGTCGAGCGTTGCGATATTGGGCTCAATGCCCGCAGAGCTCTCCTCAGCGAAGATGCGATCGCAGACCTGCCGCATTGCTGCTATTGCAGCTCGCACGGAGTGGTTGGCCCAGATCACCGTAGAAATGTGGGCTTTGCGATAGGCAGACACCGGGGTTCGATAGTATTTCGTTGGAACAATCAACGCCGGCAGTCTGTTCTGCCAGGCGCGTATGAATGCGAGGATCTCGTCCGCTCCGGTCTTTCGCGAATGAATGAGGATCGCATCGGCCCCCGCATCAGCGTAAGCGTGCGCGCGCGAAATCGCTTCGTCCATTCCTTGCCCAGCAATTAATGCTTCGATGCGGGCCACGAGGATGAGATCGTCCGAGACCGTGTCCTTTACGGCGCGCAAGCGGCCCGAGAATTCGTCGATTTCGGCGAGAGGATGCCGATCACCAATAAATGAATTCGTCTTCGGAAAACAACTGTCTTCCAGCGCGACGCCCGAAGCGCCGCATTGATGAAGTTTGCGGGCCAATAGGCGAGCGTTATTGAAGTTGCCAAAGCCGCCGTCCCCGTCGACCAATACAGGAAGCCCGCTAGTATCCACAATCCGCTCGACGGCATCGACAAGTTGACTCCATGATGCTTCGTTGGCGTCCCGGTAACCTAGAGAGGAGGCAATCGACAGGCCCGATGCCCAAAGGCCCTCGAAACCTGCGCGCGCGGCGATCGCGGCGGAGATACCATCATGCGCTTCCATCAGAAACGAGAGTTCGCTGCTGCAGCAGATCTGGGAACGCATTCGTTCGGTAAGTGAGGAATTGCCAACATGGATGCGGCGGTTGGCGGGTTCAGAAGGCGATTGGGCTTGCATGCCGAGTTCCTGTGCGCTTGACCGACCGACGTTCATCAACGAAAGGTGACATGTGGCTGTCATCTGGAGCAATGACGAGCATAGGTAGTTGACTGGACCCCGAGTTCGTACGGTACCGCCGCGATGTGCAGCAATCAGCGGTACGCAAAGACGGAAGGGCAAGACTGTGCTGATCGCGTAGCCTCGCTGCGGTTCTGCACTGCGCTTCGCAGGAGTGGTCAACTTGACCGCACGGGGCAAGACTTTCGATCGGGCGACATGCCAGAACGGCTGTGTGCGTCAGAGCTCGGACATTGTCGGATCAATGACACATCCACTCGAGCAACTGACATTGATGATCAAGCTGTCCGAACTGGCATAAGCCTGATTGACACATGCCCGCAGCAACATCCGTTGAAGGAGCGGCAATGGTGGCTTGCAGGATCGCGGCTCTCGACGGATTTCCCGCTTCGGGAGGGGAAATGACCATTTCGATGGCGCGAGGCATCCCGGGGCACACGGGGTCTTGTCAACATGATAAATTGCTGTTTCGTGGTCCGCTATATATCTCTGCGTTCGAGCCTGGGCGCTGCGCCCGTGCCCGGACCTCTGCCTGCCGGCGATAATATCGACAGACAGCTATATCAAAGGCTCGAAGCCGAGGTTCGGCGCATGCACCTGGATGGACCGGCTGCGGTTGACTGGGATAAGGTCAACACCGTGTCGCTCTCGAGCCGAGGGATAAGAGGGGCTTGCCGTCGGCCTCGGCGTCCTGCGCGGGATGGTGCGGACGCACCGAAAGGAGTTCTTTCCGCGATAGCGTGGCGAGAAGCCCGGGCCGGAGCGATCGATTGCTCCTTCGACTTGGGCCGGCGCTGGCCAGCAATGAACCGACGTTTGCTAGCGCTTCAGGTGTAGTCGCCGCCTGGGATGCGCTCGATGGACTCGCTCGTGAACAAACTCAAACGGAACCTGGCCAGCGAGCAGGCCACTCCGGATCTTTTGGTCCGGGAGCCTCAATCGTATAACGAGCGCGCCACCGGTGCGATCGCCACGGTGACCGTACGTGCAGCCGAAGCCATGTAAGCAGGCTGAACAGGCGCCGGACCGTTTCCCAGCCTACCTGGCTGAGGCTGCTCAACTGGATCTCCGTATGTCGTGCGCTCCCTACGGCACGGATGACGGCCGCGGACGACTTTCTAGAACGCTTGCTCAATTTGGGGCCGCAAAGGAGAGGGCGCACCTTGGTCGCGCGCCGCGGTCGGTCGATTGAGGCTCGCTAATTGCGCATACCGGGGCCCGTCATTGCTATCGTCCGAGATATCGCTTCGCTATGGGCATCTTCCATCGCCTCAATCCGTTGACCACGCCAGCCCGCCAGGACACGCTTCGAAGGCCATGCCCGGAAAACGAAAAGCGGCGGTATCGGATGTGGATTGAAGGCTTTCCATCGAAAAAGTTGATCGTTTTATCGGGTAAGTGCATGAAGTGTTGAGCAACGGCATAGGTGCAACCACAAATGGCCACAACCATCCCGTTTCCTCGCGTGTGCGTTGAGAACACGTGCGGGGAAAATGGTGAGATGTCAGGTGCTGACTGGAGATCAGAGAACGCATATCAGGATGTCAGGAAAGCAGAAGCCGCGGACATAGCCTGGGAATGGCTGCGCCGCGATCGGGAGTATCAAAAGGACTTCAGCGCATTGATCAAACGCGGACGATCCGGATCCTCAGATCACTTTCGGCGAAAGTGGGGACTGACGTTTCGCAGCTGATCCGAGAAAGCGGTTCGACGAACAGGCTGTTTTCTGGGCGCCTGAGGCGCTGTCGACCGTGCTGAGTATCCGCACGGCGGTGCGCCCGGCTGCGTCCGATCGATACAGGCTTGATTTCACTGAACTGGCTGACAGCGAGGTTCGGCAAGCCGCCGATGGCTGGCATGCCATTATGCCGCTCGGAGGAGCGAAACACCGGCTCCGGCTGAATGAACTTCCGCAGCGCGGATCGCTGATTGGCATCGACTTGCCGCTCGACCGCAGCTTCGATCTTCGTTCGCTGGCTGCATATCGATTTTGGCTGGCGCTCGAACAGCGCCCTGTTGGACCGCCACCTCTTGCCCAATCGATCGGTACCCGCAACCGGCATATCTTCGCCCTGCGTGCACTCGACGGGTGGCTCGAAGGCAACAGCTACCGCAACATCGCCGAAGGCCTATTCGGCAAGACCCGCATACCCGATCGAGGCTGGAAAACACACGACCTGCGCAGCCGGACCATTCGCCTTGTCCGGATGGGGCTGCACATGATGCGAGGTGGTTATCGTGACTTGCTCCGTTACAAACGCAAGGACAGGGACGACACTTCATGACTTCGCTGCGTGGGCCGCTCCATGTGGCGGGCTCCCGACTTGCCATGCAGGATGCCGCGGTGTCCTCCTGCGAAGACAACGATCTGGGATCACCGTCGGATCCTGTGCGGGCCAGCAGACAGCCTCATCCAATGCGCACCGCGCACGGCCCTTACGTCCCCGCTGCGGCGATTGGCTCGCGACTGGTCAGCTTCCCGAAAGCTGGACCTGCCACCCTGGCGTCGTGGGGATATCTCTCGGGGCTGATCTGCGACTGAATCAATCGCAAACATCGTCAAACGGAGTTTTGAGATGGTTCGAATTCATGATGCGCTCGACACGGCAACGTTGGCTAACGGCAGTACATCAGGCGCTGCCCAGCAAGATGAAACATAAGCCAGCCCGCCTTTGACCTACAACTGGACGAGATATCGCAGCACGCGGATGAATCAGGCAGTGCAGGTCCCGTCCAACCGGATGTCGGTCTCGCAAGACGATTATGACAGCTATGAGAGAACCAACGATTTTATTGCGCGTGCCGTCTTCGACGTACGGATCGGGACGCATTTTGGGTGCATGACTATCATTTGCTCCCGCTCGGAGCCCGACTGCATGAACTCGGCATCGACCGGCCGACCGGCTTCTTCCTTCACACGCCGTGGTCCGAGCCCGACATGGTCGAGCGCCTCCCCAATCATCGCGAACTGATGAAGTCGACGCTGAAGTATGACCTGCTCGGATTCCAGACGAACCGGGATCTGAACAATTACTCAGCGTATCTCCGAACCCATTTCGGACTGGAGACCACGGATGACGTCGTCACCACAGAGCGCGGTCAGAGGCGACTTAAAAGTTCCCAATCGGGATCGATCCCAAGCAGTTCGCAGACTATCTCGCCGCAGCTCTCTCTCCTGCAGAGCAAGAAAAAGTCTCGTCACTGTTGCAAAACTTCGAGGGATCCAAGTTTGCGATCGGCGTGGGCCGGCTCGATTACACGAAGGGTATCGACAAGCGGGTCGAAGGGTTCAATCAGCTTCTAAGCTTTCAACGATGTCGACCGCGGGGATGCCGCCTTGAAGGAGGCCGCCTATGCAAATGTTGAGTCAAGCAGTGAGGCGCTGGCGGCTCCACTGATGCATACGCAGAACAGACTGTGGGTCCTGCCTGCACCGGACAGCTTCGCCTAGTTCTGCTCGCCTAACAGTCCGATGCCGAGGAGGTCTGACGGGGCGAACAGCACATGGCGGATTGCGCTGCCGGTGCAGGCGAGCGGCACAATACAGGTTTGGCGGCTGGCGCGGTGCTTTCGGCCCGCGCTGGCCCGCATGATGAACGGAACGTCTCAGCGGATCCTTACAGTCCCGAATTGGAGATCGCCATGCGCACTGCCCTCAGCTTGATCGCGATCTGGCTGCTGATCAACGTACTGCTCTATGTCATGCTGGCGCGCGTCGACAAGTCTGCCCGATGAAATAGCGCGGAAGATTGTACCTCGCATTTGGAGGTAAGCGTTCCAACGACGAGCTGTTCCGGAACTTGGCCGCAAAAGATCCGACGGTGCTGTCTCACACTCGGTCTCGCCAACATCGCCCTGTCTGCTTGGCAACCAATGTCGACAAGCGGACATCGTCGTGCAGCCCTAAGCGGCTGAAAGTTGCGGACGCTTAGGTCGGCATGCAGCTTGCAGAGGACGGTCCGCGAGATAGCGCGAGCCGAGCCATGTCATGCGTTGCATGCTTTCCGCAGCTTCTGCTTGACGCGCCAGGCCCGCGTGGCCGCACGACCTCAGCCGGAGCAAGTCCATGAACACGTCAGTCCTCTCCGCAGCGCTGCTTTCGATTGCCTGCTTCACCTCCGCTGCGCTTTCACAGGAGCGTTCACTTTCAGAGGAGCGAAAGGCTGCAGCGGTCACTGAGGATCCATTCCTCTGGCTCGAGGAGATCGAAGGGCAGGGCGCATTGGCATGGGCCCGTGCCGAGAATGAGAAAACACTCGGCGTGCTCCAATCAGATCCTCGCTATCACCGTTTCTACGAACAGGCGCTCTCAATCTTGCAGGCCAAGGATCGAATTCCATATGTCTCCCTGGGACGTCACGGGTTGGAGAATTTTTGGAAAGATGAGGATCATGTGCGCGGCATCTGGCGGCGCACCACGCTTGAAAGCTATCGTCGCCAGGACCCTCGTTGGGAAACCATCCTTGACGTGGACGCCTTGGCGGTGGCCGAGAACAAGAACTGGATCTTTCAAGGCGCCAGCTGTCTTCCGCCTGAAGAGCGCCTCTGCCTGATCAGCCTTTCAGACGGGGGCAAGGATGCCGCGTTCCTACGCGAGTTCGACCGTGAGGCAAAGCGCTTCGTTGCGGACGGCTTTTATCTTCCAGAGGGCAAACAAAGCGTCAGCTGGGTCGATCGGGACACGCTCCTTGTTGCACGGGACTGGGGCGAGGGCTCCTTGACGCAGGCCGGCTACCCCTTTGTGGTCAAGGAGCTCAAACGCGCTCAGCCGCTCAGCGAGGCGCGCGAGGTCTTTCGCGGCGAACCGAACGATGTTCAGGCGGTGCCCTTGGTGCTTCGAGACAATGAAGGTCATGTTCATGCGACCGGGGTCATCCGAGCGATCGGGTTTTTCGAGCATGAGTACGTGCTCTTCCGCCCCGATGGGGTCGTCAAACTCAATCTGCCGAAGAAAGCGGAGATCGTAGGCCTCGTGAATCATCGCCTGCTTGTGAAACTTGACGAGGAGTGGACGCCGTCGGGTGATGTCAGCTTCAGTGCCGGCTCGGTGATTTCGTATGACCTGACTGAATGGAAACAGGATCCACTGAACGCCAAAGCCTCGCTTGTCTTCAAACCTAGGCCTCGTCAGGCCCTGAGCGGGCTAAGCTTCACAAAGAACCTGTTGATCCTGACGATCCTGGATAACGTTCAAAGCAAAGCGTTCGTTTACAAGTACGATCAGGGAGCCTGGTCGGCGACGCCGATCCAGCTGCCCGAACATACCAATGTCAGCGTGACAGCCGCTTCCGACGAGGCGGACCAGGCCATGTTCGCCGTCTCAAGCTATCTCAGGCCAACGTCGCTCTGGTATTTTGATGCCGAAACTCAAAAACTCGAGGAATTGAAGACGACACCGACTGCTTTCGATGCCGCCGAGCATGTCGTAGAGCAGTTCGAAGCGATTTCGCGTGATGGCACGGCAATTCCATATTCCCTGGTGCGGCCGAAAAACGGAAGGTTTGACGGCGCCATTCCGACCCTTCTTTATGGCTATGGCGGGTTCCAAGCTTCGCTGCTGCCCTCTTATCTAGGACCTGTGGGACGGCTCTGGCTCGAACAGGGCAATGCCTATGTCGTTGCAAATCTGCGCGGGGGCGGCGAGTTTGGCCCGCAATGGCATCAAGCAGCCCAGCGGGCGGCGAAGCAGACGACGTGGGATGATTTCATCGCCGTTGGCGTGGACCTGATCCGCCGCAAGATCACAAGTCCGCGCCGGCTCGGCGTCATTGGCGGCAGCCAGGGCGGGCTACTCGTTGGCACCGCAATCACCCAACGTCCCGAGCTCTTCAACGCGGCGATCATTCAGGTGCCGCTGTTCGACATGCTTCGATACACCAAATTGGGCGCCGGCGCCTCCTGGATCGGCGAATACGGCGATCCCGATTTTCCCGAGCAACGCGCGTGGATCGAAGGCTACTCGCCCTATCAGAAACTGGTGCCGGGCAAGCCATACCCCGCGCCTTTAATTCTGACCTCCACCAAGGACGATCGTGTGCATCCCGCGCACGGTCGCAAGGCTGCAGCAAGGCTCGCCGCCCTGGGCCAGCCTTACTTCTATTACGAGAACATCGATGGGGGGCACAGCGCGGCGGCCAACCTCATCGAAACGGCGCGTCGACTAGCCCTTGAATACACCTATGCCTCGAGGCGGCTTTGTTCTGAATAAACCGGCGGACGGACCAATCGAACCAGGCTCCAGACCATTCACGATCCCTGGTTACCGCGCCCGCCGGCTGAATCATCGAGCCGAGATGCGAAGCGATGCCAAGATCCAGCCAATCGACGGACCTGATGTTGCAGAGTTTAACGGGACTGGACGAATTCCTACAACGCTGGAGGTGCTCGAACGCAAGCCCGCAATGTCGAGCAGTCATGCAATATGACTGGTAATGCGCCTTCTCATGAAGGATCGACCTTTTGCTGAGCCAGATGGCCATGAGTTGGCGTTCTAAATCTCAAGCCCGGTTTTGGCTTTGCTTGAGAGATCGCGCAGCGATGAACCCTGCACCGAATATGGAATCTGACTGTGCCTAAGGGCACCGGATCTGAAGGGTTTGTGCCTAGATCGACGGCTGGTCAACCGGCTGGGCAGGAAGCCAGGTCGTTTTGAGTTCGCCCTGACAGGGCCAATACCTAGGAGGTCTCGTTCGTGGCCATTTCCGGCGGCGAGCGACGGCGGTCGTCGTGCCTGAAAAAATCGGCCCGCAGTGCAGGGCTCCACAACAGCTGTCCCAGTGGGAGGCAGGAAAGAAAAATGCGCAAGCTACCGATCCTGAAAAGCCTCCATCTGTTTGAGGCAGTCAGCGAGTTTCCAAGCTTCTCAAGGGCAGCCGAGCGGCTAAACATGACCACCGGCGCGGTAAGCTACCAAATGCGCCTGCTTGAGGATTGGTTCGGCAGGAAACTATTCGTGCGCCATAGTTCGGGCGTGCGACTGACATCCGACGGCGAACAGCTCAAGCGCAGCTGCGCGAGCGCGTTCACCATGCTCGAGCAGGGATGCTACGAGCTACGAAGACGCCATGCGGGGCCCACCGTCGTGGTCGGGTGCTCGACCACGTTTCTGTCGCACGGCCTGTTGCCCCGTATCGGTCGATTCCGCAAACTCTATCCGGACATTGACCTTGTCTTTGAAACCGAAGCCGATCTTGACGCGCTCGCAGTTGGTGCGTTGGACGTATTGTTTGTCGCCGGCCCACTGAAGCGGCCTTTTCCCGACCGCGAGGTGCACGCTTCAAATGAGATGATTGGCCCAGTCTGTGCGCCAGCTGCGCTCGAGGCCATCAAAAACCCGGAAGATATTCTGTCGCTCTCACTGTTGCACGAGGCCGACAGGCTGGACGCCTGGAGCGAATGGGCCAGCGCAGCTGCAATATGCTTGCAAGAATCGCGCAAGGTCGTCTTCGATACATTCTCTTTGACTATGGAGGCAGCAAAAAGTGGGCTGGGAGCCGCAATATCCTCGCAGCTTCTGGTCAGAAGCAACCTTGAGAAAGGAGAGCTGGTGGCTCCGTTCGGCTTCGTGCCGGTCAATCGCTCAATCTACATGTTTGTCAACGGACAAGCTCGCAATAGCGCGGCTGTCAAACAGTTTGAGAGCTGGGCGCTGTCAGAACTACTGGGCCGGGATCATCAGCCATCGGCTTTCGGAGCTCCAACCCGGCAGATCAAGCAAGCCGCTCGATTGAAGATTCCCGATCGGTTCCTGCTGGCATCGAGTCGTTGATGACCAGCATGGCCTACAAGGTGCCGACCGTTCGAGCGTAAGGCGCCGGAAATCCGTGGCGCGCAGCCAGAAGATCAAGGATTGCAAACACATCGTCGACATAGGCGAGCCCATTCGCGTACTTCGCATTCTCAGGTAAAGGGCCTTCCTTTTCCAAAATCAGAACCGGCGCGGATTGATGATCCTGCCCAAGCCTCTCGATGAGCGCGGCTCGTGGTCTCGCCCACGAAATCCGACGAACGTCCAGCCTCGCAGCGTGGCTTGGAAACGCGGATAGCAGCCCGTCCAATAGCAAACATTGCCAGCAGTAGAATTGTCGTCCCGGCAAGGCCGGATCCGAAAAAGGGCGTTCTAAAAGGAGCAGCTGATCCCATGGCATGGTGTGGATCCCTGATCTAGCGATCGGCAGGACGTGATGTTTGAGAATCCATTGATCTGACCACCGCGAAGGTCGCAACGGCGAAGGCAACAAATGCGCTCGCCGCACATAGGAGAACGATCGTGCCGAAAGCAAGCCAATCACCTAGAAGCGACAAGGCAATGCCATTTGCCGCAACGCCGCTATAGGTGCAACATTGAAATAGCCCGGAGAGGCGACCGGCACGGTCCGGAGCCACTGAAGAAACCATGTGCGCGTGAGCGGCAGCCGCAAATATCTGGCCGAAACCAAGCATTGCGCTGCTGGACACGATGACCAAAGTCAGGCCGGCATCGAGTGACATCATTGCAAGGCATGCCGCAAGCAGCATCGCGGCTCCGGCAATAGTTGGCAAAGCGCCCAGCAGGTCGTAAATCGGCTTGACCGCCAGCGCGCCCAGCAAGGCCAATACGCCATTAGCCATGACGATCGTCAGTAGTACGTTTTTGTCGAGAACCCCGTCAGCTGTGGCATGTATCGCAGGATAGACGTTGATGATGCCGGCGCCGAGGTTGAGCAGAAAGACAGCCAAGAATGCGGGATAGAGGGGTGCCAAGTCCAGCACCGTTCCGGAGGGGCGCGCCTCAAGCACGGCTGGCGTCCTTCTGAACTGCTGCTTGATGCCAAGGAGCACGACCAATGACAGCATGATCGCTGATACATTGAAGGCCAAAACGCCAGGCAAGTGCAATTGGTCGGACAACATGGCACCTGCAAACATTCCCAAGAGATAGGTCAGCCAGTCGATATTGGCGATATTGCGCAGCACCGAGATCATGCCGTCTTCCGATGTGATACGACGAAAGAAAGCAATCTCTGCGGACAAATAGACCGGCTGGACCAGGCTCAGGACGGCCATTGCAGCATAGCTCAGAAACGAATCGGCTCCGTCGCTGCCGAAGATGGCGAGCAGCGCGCAGATGCGAACGGCATTGACGATCATCATGGCTGAGATCGGATCGCCCCTGTCGACCAACGGCGACAGGAAGAGGCTACCAAGCATGATCGGCGCAAAAGTGACCGCGATGCCGAGACCCGCGGCGCTCATGCCGGATTGCAGAAGGCCGATCAGGATGCCGATACGGAACGCCCAGCCGCCGATCTGGATGATCAAATGCGAGAGATAGATGAACTGCCGTGTGCTCCATCCGCTCATTGTTGACTTAGCTCATCGAGGATTTCGGATCGCTTGACGCGGAGGGACAGGTAGATGGCACTGGCTTCGGGATGCGACATCGGTGCGATGAGCCCGCAAGCCAACGATGAACGCTCTGGCAATAGACGGCTTGGCAAAAGGCATCTTATTACCTATCTACCTCCCTGTACCTCTTGTGGCGTTCGGTCACTCGCGATAAGACCGGCCAAGGCGCGTCGCTTGCCGATCAGTCTGTGTTGCGGCGGCCGCCGCGAAAGCATTCGCTAGACCGAGCCGAAGCTCTGAGATGCAGCCATCAATTCCTGAGCGATCCTGTCTCACGCTGCTCGAATGGCAAGAGTGCCGTGAGCCGCAAGCTCACATAGGCTTCGCGGAAGATGCAGTAGCTCGGTCCCGGCGCGAGGCAAGGTCAGCCTGCAGGCTTTTCTCGATGTGCTCGCGGGTGAGGAGGTAGTCCGGATCGCCCCCGATCTCGACAGCGACCGTCGCATGGTTCAATGAAATATCCGGCCGGCCCTCGTTGAAGTACTCGATGGCGAGATTGTTGTGGGTGAGCGCATGCCGAGGGTTGAGTTCAAGGGCTCGAACATAGTGTGCGATGCTCTCGTGCGCCTTGCCAAGCTCGGAATAGGCGAGGCCGAGATTGCTCTGTAGGTCGGGGTTTTTGGGACTGATCTCGGCCGCCGCTAGATAAGACTCCAGAGCAGCTTTAGGCCTGTCCTGCCGCATCAAGATGTTGCCCTTCTCGAAATGAGCTCGCCATTCGTTTGGCTTGATGACAAGTGTCCTGTCGAGATCGGCCAGCGCGCCAGCGGCATCCCCCATTCTGCTGTGAAGTGCGGCCCTGTTCAGGTGAGCCTCATAATAGGGTGGGCAAAGTTCAATGGCGCGCCCATAGGCCTCCAGAGCTTCAGCTTCCCTTCCAGCCACTTTCGAAAGCAGGTTGCCCAGGTCATTATGATACTCTCCATAGTAGGGATCATACGCAATGGCCTCACGCAACTGCTTCTCAGCCCGAGGAAGTTCGTCGATGAGTTCATAGACCTGGCTGGTGTTGTAGATCAAAATCGATTGGTGAAGCTTGAATCGCTCGTCGCCATACGCCTTGAGCATCTTGCCAAGGCCTTCGGCGCAAAGCGCGAGGGCTTCGTCGTACTTCTGCTGTTTGGCCTTGATGTAAGCATAGGCGTTCTCTGCAAACACCTTGATGTAGTCGTACTTGTCGTGCTCCCTGAAATCCCGCTCGATGGTCTCCAGGTTCCTTAACGCGTACTCTTCGGCCAGCGTGAGGTTGACCGGCTGCTGGTAGCGTCCATACGTCATCGATTGGGCATACAGAACCGTTGGTGTGTATCGGCTCTTTGGGAACGTTTTGTAGAATTCGTCCAAATAGGGAACCGAGACCCGCCCGCAGCCGAGCGAGTACAGCACAAAAGCCGCGTTGATGAAGGCGGCGTTCACGCCGGCATCCCCGGAGCCGTAGGTGCGAAGCGCAGGGTCGGCGAAAATTTCCCCGAAGTAGCCAAACCAGAGATCGTACAGGCCAATGCTCTGGAGGATCTGACTTGGCTCTGCAAGCAGCTCTAGACGCTTGTACTTGTCCCGTACCGATAGCGCATGGAGCATCACGAGAGGCGCCTTGCCTGCCAGATAGCGCTCCAGGCACGCGTCGTGCAGCTGCTCGTGCAGATGATCTGCGGTCGCCGGCTCGAAGGTTGCATAGTTTCGCTGCGCGATCAAATCGGGCGTGGTACAATCGGATTCAATGTAAGATTTGAGAAGGCTATGCCGTTCCCCGGTGTTGAGGCTGGCCAGATAGAGATCCACGGTCGCGGTCGGGTCGAGATAGCCGACGACTGGTAATCCTGCCGCTGTGCATTTGCTCAAAGCCTCTGCAATCAACGGGTTGCCGCCACTTGCCTCATAGATCTGCCGGTGCTTCTCCGCGGGAAGATCCGGATCAAAGGTTGGCCCCAGCTCTTGCGAGCTATATCTGCCGAAATGAACCTCGCTGGCATCCGGGAAATAGAGCCTTTGTTCATAATCGATCAGAACGAACCGAAACAGCCGCGCATCGTCGTCCAGCCTGACCAGCAGCTTGATCAGGTTCTTGGCCGAACCGGACAGGGCCGCCGCGCGATCGATGACGATGATGTGACGCTCGTTGAGCTGTCGGGCGCAGTTGATCAGGAATTCGGCTAGTCCGACCAGGAGCTTGTTTTGATATTCATGATGATAGAATCGGGTGCGTTCCTCCTTGCTCGAGGTATTGGTGAGATCCTTCGGCACGGTAAAGGCGTCGCTGTTTAGGAGGGGGAATAGCCGCTTCAAGGATTGTTGTGCCGCCTCAACCAGTTTGGGCCTGTTTTCCTTGGCCCACCTTAGTTCGGCGTCAATGAGCGCTTGCAGTCCGGCAAGATAGCCGCCGGTCCGCCAGTCGCCGTCAGTGATAGAGAAATTAGAATTGGAGCTTGTGAGTGCCGATTTGATCGTCGGCAGCGGCGCCATGCCCGCTTCCGCCTTTAAAATAGTGATCGCACTGAGCTCGACGGATGCTGATATGGCTGAAACCACGCGCTGTTGGATCAGATCAACCATTTTACTCTCCCGAACTGTCGCAAAAGAGGGTGGCCGAAACGACCACCCTCCGATGCCGCTATACTCTCATCAGGTAGATGCATCCAAGGCATCTGCCGCACCAACCTAGAGCGTACCCGTGTACGGAGTGGTGGTGCGGATCGTGGTCTTGATCTCAGCGATCTTCTTTTTCATCACGTGTTCCTTTCCTTCTCTCGCACGCCAGGCCCAAGCGAAAGTGCGGCCAGCCGTGCCGGACAAGAATAGTAAAGTTTTGCACCAATCCGCAGCGAGATTCCTTGGCAGTCGCTGTCAAAAAGATTGAACGCGCGGCTCGGATTGGCTGCCCATTCCGTTTGCGATGCGTTCAGTTAGCAATCTCAATCCGGGCTGCCTTGGGCCGGCTGGTGGCCGGATGCGCCTCGCCGCTAGAATAGGAGTGTCACGAGAATAGGCACCTTGTGCAGCTCCGCTGCTGCACGTGAATCTCCTAGTGTGGCTGGCTGATGATAGCCTCGCGGTCCCCACACAGGACGTGAACTGGTGCATGTATCCGTTGTGAGACTGCCCGAGACGAGAGCATGTTGCTTTGACCTGGGCTCTCATCGGGTACCTGGTGCCCCAAGCTCCCTTCGCAGAGGGAGCAGCTGGCGCCAACTTATTCAGGAAGGCTTCCGGTGAGACAATGGCGCGGTTCAAGTATGACAGTCTGGGGACATAGCTTGGCCAGAACCGGTCGGAATATGGATCTAAAATCTGAGCCGCCCTACCAGAAGTCAGAGTTTCAGCGCTGGCCTGCCTACCAATAAGGTGCGAGAGCGCTCTGATAACCGAATTGAGCTTCCGTGGAATTTGAATGATCGCATCGCACGCTCGCGTGATGCGATCAGTCTTCCCTGCCTTTAGCGCGTGTCCAGCTGCGTGCCTTTGGCGCCATCGATCGCCCAGGATTTGTACCCACTCGCAAATGACGAGCGACATCGATGGTTAAGCAGATACCCGCACTGACCGGTATCCGGTTTGTCGCGGCGGCAGCGGTCGCATTGTCTCACGGCGGCAGCGTGTTCTTGCAAGGACCGAGCCTCGGACTCGATATCAGCGTCGGGACACTCGGCCTGCTCGGAATGTCGGTCTTCTTCACGCTGAGTGGCTTTGTCATTCAATATAACTATGGCAGCTCGATTGTGAGGAGCCCGCGGAAAGCGATCCCGGACTTTCTCGTGGCGCGCATAGCGCGAATCTATCCTCTGTTTGTTGTTCTCTTTCTCGTCGAATTGCTGACTGGACCGTTTGTCTGGCCGTGGCTCCTCGGAACCGAGGCGCCGGCCGAAGGATTCTCAACGCACCTTGTCCCGTTTCAACTCGGGCTGGTTCAAACCTGGTTTTTCGCAAATATCGCCGGTGTAGCTCCCGTCTGGCAGTACGAGGAGGTCGGCATCGTCTCCTGGTCGGTGAGCACCGAGTGGTTTTTCTATCTCGTTTTTCCACTCGTTTGCCCTCTGCTTGCGCGGATCAGAACTGTGCCCGCCGCGGTTGTTTGCGCCGTCGGAGCCGTCTCAATCGAGCTTGGCATCGACCTTGCGGTGCTCATGTTGCAGGGCCGCATCAACCTGTTTGCGCTTCATGCCTATGGAACAGAGGCGGCTCTACCGAACTGGAAGAACACGCTGATCCTCTGGATCGTCTACTTTTCGCCGTTTTGCAGGGTGTGGGAGTTCGTTCTCGGCTGTTGCCTGGCAAGGCTCCATGAAGTGGGGTCGGAGCAGGATTTCAGGCCGTCTCGTGCTCTGCTCGACATCGCGGCATTTGTTGGCGTCGGCGCGATTAGTTGGGTGTTCTGGTTTACCGCCCACAAGTCGCCATTTGGGGCTTCCATGAGCCTGTTCGATATTGCACGCAACAATATCGCCCTGGCGGCGCCGGTGGCGCTCATCCTTGTCGCGGCGGCACATCCCGTTAGCACTGCAGGACGGCTGTTGTCAGCAAGGTGGCTTGTCTTTCTGGGCGAGGCCAGCTTTGCCCTTTATCTTATACACATCATCATCTTCCGGCGTTTTCCGGTGGTGCGTTGGGAAACGTCGATCCAACTCCTTGGACATCTCGGTGCGTTCGCTCTCGCTTTCGCCCTGGCAACTTGCGCCGCGATCCTGTTGCATTTCGGCTTCGAGGTACCGGCCCGCAGGCGAATTCGCGGTGCCTATCAGGCGGCCTCGGCGGAACAGCGCAGGCTCCTGGTGCGATTGGGAAGTGTCGGCTTTGCCGCACTTGTTGGTGCGGCGGCCGCGTATGCACTGCGGGGTGCGGCCGGGAATGTCATCACGGAATCGGGCATTTCGGTCGTTTCCGGCACGTATGGCGGCAATTGCCGCTGGATGTCGGCGCGCGGCAACACCACGGATGCACTTGCAGAAGCGTGTAATGGTAAGAGCGAGTGTACGTTTCGTGCAGATGCCGTGCGGATTTCTGATCCTGCTCCGGATTGCGCAAAGGAGTTTGCCGTCGCCTGGTTCTGCAAGGGAGATCGCAGCATTCACTCCAGCTCGGCTCCGGATGCGGATGCTACGTCGTCGGCCCTGCAGCACTCCTGTAAGAAGGTGGCGCGGGATGATTGAGCCGCAGGCTGAACGGCCATCCGAATCCCGCTCCCCTGAAGCGAGGATCTGCGACGTCAGGGTGTTGCTGTCGGCCGCTGCACAAAAGACTCAACATCTCAGTCATCGGGCAAGAAAGTTGCGGACGTGACTGTCGCGGAGGACGAGCGTCGTTTTGCCGCCCATCTTGATGGCTGCGAGACTCTTAGCTAGATCACGAAGGTTCAACTGATGGAGATGCTGCCGTGGCAATGGGTATTGTGAAGTGGTTCAATTCCAGCAAAGGTTATGGCTTTATTCGGCCGGAGGACGGAAGTGCCGATGTGTTCGTGCACATCAGTGCCGTGGAAAAGGCCGGTTACAGCACCCTCGAAGAGGGGGCTCGGGTCAGTTACGAGCTCAAGGCCGGGCGCTCGGGTAAGACGTCAGCCGAGGATCTTCGGGTTGGCTGACTGACGTGCACCTCCGGGCTGCCTTCGGCAACTTGTGATCTCGCGCCTGTCCGGCGATGCCTTGTATCTGGTGCGCCGGGCGGTCCTTTACGACCGTCGCTTCCAACTGAGGCTTTGCCGCAAGCCCCGTGGCGGCTTCACTCAAGGCATTGCTCGCCGGTGCCACAGCAGTTCCGGATTCTGCCCACCTTGGAGCAGTATGGACCTGACACAATATCCTCGGTGCCATGAATGTCCGAACCGTACACTCCTGCCCAGCGGGCCAGGAGGTGTACGCCGCGCATGACCTTGTAGCAACTTGCTGCACCGGCCGACGCAAAGCTTGTGCTGTCGATTCTAAAACGAGCGCACCGAGGCGAGTTCGTCCGTTATGGACGATACGAGCCTGCGGCGTGCTGATAGCGTGCCCGCTCGAGGACTCCTCGCGCATCAGCCGGCGAGCAATCCCAGGACGCCGGCGCTCGTAGTTAGCCAATATAGTTGAGGTTAACGGCGGCACGTTGTTGACGACGTTTCCCTGATCTTGAACCATTGGACGGGAACTGCACACACAGCCCAGCGGAGACACGGCAGGTGTCCTTCCAACTGACCGTCCTGAAAGTGCTGGCCGGTCAGCCCACCGGGCGGGCCTCTGTTGCCGAAGTCCGACGCGCCGTGGAGATCCTGATGAACAGCGGCCGCGACTGGACCGATCGCATGAAGCGGTTGGCCGAACATGCTCCGGATCTGAATATCTTTTCGGCAAAGTTTGTCTTTCGCGATGCTCTCGGCTGGGAAATTACACAAGAGGGGCGGCAATTCCTGTCTGCACTCGAAAGGGCGGTCGCCGCTCGAAGAGAGCCGCTTCGATCGACCATCGATCCCTCATCCAGCGAAGTCCCTGTGCAAGCGGTCACCGATCCAACAAATTCACTTATTGCTCCCCGCAGTCGCCATCAGAGCTCGCGGCGACGCCGCAGGAAAGGTCGATCCAGTCGACGAACAGCATGAAGCAGGGTTGTCTTAACTTAACTGTCACCCGCACCGGGGGCGAGGCGCGCGGCGCTTAACTTGGCAAAAATGCCATCCGGATGGAGAAAGCCCTGCGCGTGATCTGTTGCTCAATAATGTCATGACAGATTTGGCTCCTGTCACTGTGCTGGACCTGGAGGCCTCAGAGGAGAGGAGCGGGGCATTGAAGGGCGATCTCCTCGCCGCTTTCTGAGCGGTTCACAGTGGTCGTTCCGCCGAACAGGACCTGCCCGTGCAAAGTCGCCTGGCGGAAAGGGCAAGGACACGCCGACCCTTGTTGCTAAATGAGGCGAACATCTTGCTTCCAAGGGCTGGGACTGGAGGAAATATCTTGCAGTGTAACCTCGGTCATATGCAGTCCCGCTTCTCAACTGGCATTATCAGCGAGACAATTTCTGGTAGGATGTCATGGACGACGAGTTTTGTAGAGAGAGGGCGCGGACCGTGCGGGAACTTGCCGAGCAAGCTGACCCGTTCATCAAGGCGCGCTTGTTGCAGCTGGCCGCCAATTACGAACGGCGCGTTGGTCAGCCAGAGAAATCAGCTCGAGATCACGCTGACCAGCCGGCACTAAGGTCACCCATTTTCCCGCCCTAAAATTGAGAGATGGCGCTACGAGTCATCGGGCCGGGATCTTTCTCGGTGGTGCGCTTGTGCCGATTCTCGCAGCTATCGCCAATCTCAAGGCGCCGGCGCGACAAGTCCGGCGGCTCGTCGTGGAGGCCCGGCCTCCGCCGCAGAATAGTGGGCCCGTGCTCAGGGCATTGCGGGCTGACCTCCTTGGTCGTTGTTCATGCCTCCCACAGGAAGGTGGTTGGCGCTAGCAAAGGCGCCTCGGACGGGCTGAGCCAAGTGATTTCGTCACTTATCAACCGTTTGCCCCCGTCCTTCTATAGCCCCACGTGGCTGGAGAACCGAGGCGCGGTATTTGGAAACCCCTTGCGGGCTATAGCATAAAGTAATATATTATGAGGCAAGGAGGTGCGTATGGCCACGAGTTATACTGTCGGCAAGCACTACGAGAGCTTCATCAAGGATCTCGTCGACAGCGGTCGCTATGCAACCGCTAGCGAAGTGATGCGGGAGGGACTGCGCCTTGTTGAAGAACGCGAGGAGCGTCGCAAGGCGAAGCTTGAAGCATTGCGTGCTGCCATACAGGAAGGCCTTGAAAGCGGTCCAGCCGAGCCGTTTGAGCCCGGCGAACTGGTCGAACAAATTAAGGCCCGAGGACGTGAACGGCTGAGAGCCGGGAAGCATGGCGGGTAATCTCACCAGGCGGCCCCAGGCCGAGACCGACCTGGACGAGATTTGGCTCTTCATCGCATCAGACAATATCGCCGCTGCGGACCGCGTGCTCGATCGAATCGGCAACGTCTTTCAGATGCTTGGCGAGAATCCACTGGCGGGCCGACAGCGGCCCGAGTTGGGTATGAGCATTCGGAGCTTCCCGGTCGGCAACTACGTACTCTTCTACGAAGCCTTTCCCTGACGGCGTTGAGATGGTGCGACTGCTGCACGGTGCTCGCGATATCACGCCGGAAGATCTCGACTGAGAACTTGCTTTGTCAGCCGTCGCACAATCGCATTTACGATTTTACAATTACGAGGTGCGGGCTGACGTTGTACAGTGGCTATGCTCGGCACGTGACCCTTAGCCACGAGGGATGCGATCCATGCCAAGACAGTCATGACCATGAATGGGGTGGTCGCTGCAAAAGTCTGGAACTCGAGGTTCACAACATGGAGGACGATCAACGGATCTCTTTTGTCCAATACCTGCACTAACGCACTTCTCTGCCCCTTCTATTCACTTGCTAGAACGCTAAGCTTGAGGATGTACGATCTGAAGCTGCGTGAGCTTCAGCCCCTTCAAGCCACCTATCATGGTTAGCTTACAGTCGCCGCAGCCTTGATTCAGTACAGAGCATCACCTAATCGCTCGGTGATATAAGGGGCTATCTTGTCGCGATCGGCGCCATTGTGCTCGATCGCCAGAACACGACATACGGGCGATCACCCGCTAAGCCGCCGCGTATTCGACGGCTTACGGATGACCATGCCGATGGAAATATTGGCACCAGTGCAAGCTTGATCATGGGTGCCTCGCTCCAAGAAGCGCGAACTTCACGACTTACCGCCGGCTCGAAGCTTTTCTCACGTTCTTATGACCGACCCGTCCATTCACTGACGAAGCTTAACAGGCGCCTTATCGAAGGTGTGCAAGTAGTCGATGATGTCTGAGATCGTCTGATCGTCCTTCATTCCACCAAAAGCCATCTTATTGCCGGGAACCGTCGCCTTTGGATCGTGGATGTAGTCGGAGAGGTTGTGGTCGGTCCAGGTGATCCCAGAGTTCTTCATGGCCTCTGAATAGGGATAGCCCTCAACCGATCCCGCCTTACGTCCAATCAGCCCGTTGAGGGTTGGGCCGATGGCGTTCCTGGCGTTGTCACCCACCTGGTGGCAAGGCTTGCAGGTATTGAACTGCGATTGTCCGCGCGTCGCTATCTGAGCCTTCGCCTGCCCAATTCCGGCGGAAACCAGCAGAGCAGCGAGAATCGTCACCTTCATCAACTTATCCTTTCTTCACCTGCCTGACATGAAGAAGGCTGGTGTCGCGCCCAAGCCTACATCCTGACGTAGCGTTCGATTCAAGGCTATTTCAACGATATCAGTGGCCGTCTTCCAGTTTGCCCGAGCGAACGACATCTCTGCAGCCCGAACTGGTCTTGGGGGTGACCTAAGCGCCAAAAGCAGGAGAGAAGGCACGCTCCGGCAACCCCGATCAACTTCGATTGCCAGCTAACGGCACGCGATTGTCAACGAGCCTCGGCCTCGAACCCAGCAAATACTGACGCGCTTCAGCCTAGCGATCTCGGACAGCACGGCGAACCGAGGGCAGCTCGCAACAAATTTGATCCACGGCGATCGTAGGGAACGGGCGCGTCTAGCGACGACGATTTCGACACTGACCGAATCCAGACGATGGCGTCGCGCAATTCGCATTTTGCAACATTGGCCATGGTTTCGGCATCGGTCAGCCAAGAGCACTGCGGTGTCCGGGCGTCATCGCCAGGTTCGCATTTCTTGGAAGCCTTGGGCAGCGTCGCGATAGTCGTCGCACGGATAAGGCGTAGCGAAACTGGCTTAGTGGCGATGGGGAGGACGCGCTATTTTCGGGCGGACGAGCCGCGATGACGATAGACAGGAACAATCTTGCAGGGTTCACTAATGAGCGAGACGTGCGTGTCCAACGGGCCCCAGCGCGTAGATTCGAACGATCGCGTTATCGCATCGCAGAGCTAGCTTCTCGTACACGCTCAGAAGACCAGCCACCAAGTCATCAGACCCGGAGAAGCAAAGTCGCAGAGCCACTATTTGCGATGGGCGCGGCGAACGACTTCTGTCGCAATCGCGACTGTAGCTTGGCGACATGCCGGCTCTCTCGACCACTTGCAGAAGCCGGTTATCAAATTCTCCAATCCCTGCTCAGTAAAACCCGAGAGACGAGCGGCACGATGATAGACCTCACCGGCAAGTGCGAGCGCGGCTTGGCCAATGGTCGCCTCCTCAGGCCATTTGCAGAAACCGTTCACCAGATTGGCAATATCCTGCGGGGTGAAATCAGCGAGACGATCGGCGCGACGAAGGACCTCGCGAGCGAGTTCGACTGCCACTTGGCATAAGGTGGCTACTTCAGGCCACTTGCTGAACCCGTTTACCAGATTAGCCAGCGCCTGCTGAGTGTAGTCGGAGAACTGAGCGACATCAGAGCGAAGGACGACGTGCGCCAGTTCGACCGTCGCTTTGCGACAGGCTTGATCTTCCGGCCACTTGCTGAAGCCGTTTACCAGATTTACCAATCCTTGCTGGGTACAATCGGATAATTTGGCGGAGCGGCGAAGGACCTCCTCAGCGATCGCAATCGTCCCTCGGCGAGAAGCTACCTCGTTGGGCCATTTGCTCAAACCGTTGACCAGGTTCGACAGGTCCTGCGGCCCTAAATTGGACAGCCAGCCGATGCGGCAGAGCACCTTGCTCGCAATTGCAACTACCGCTTCACGAAAGACTGCCTCTTCCGGCCACTTGCTGAAGCCGTTGACCAACTTGGCGAGCTCCTTCTGATTAAAATTGGAAGGCCATGCGTCGTGGTGAACGAGGTCGCTCGCGATCGCGACCGTAGCTTTCCGAAGCTCGACCTCCTCGGGCCACTTGCTGAAGCCGTTCACCAGGTCTGTCAGTCCCTGTTGAGTAAATTGAGAGAGTCGGGGACGGCGAATGATTTCGCTCGCGATCGCAATTGTGGCATCGCGAACGGCCACTTCTTGCGGCCACTTGCTAAAACCATTCACCAGGTTCGCCAATGCCTGCTCAGTATAATGGGATAGCCGAGCCGCCATGATTTCATGGGCAAGTGCGACTGCGGCTTGGCGACAAGCTGCCTCGTTCCACCACTTGCTGAAACCGTTCACCAGATTGGTCAGTCCCTGCGGAGTATATTGAGAGCGTCTGGCGGCCCCAGCGTGAAGGACTTGACAGGCGAGTGCGACCCCGGCTTTCCGACAGGCCGCCTCTTCGGGCCACTTGCTAAAACTGTTCACCAAGCTCGCGAGGTCCTGCTGATTGAAATCGCCGAGCCCGGCGGCTCGACGATGGATCTCGTCCGCGATTACGATTGTGGCTTGCCGAGAGCCTTTGTCTTCCGACCACTTGCTGAAACCATTCACCAGGTTCGCCAAATGCTGCCGGGTGAATTCGGATATCTCGATGGAACCGTCGACAATCTCAGCTGCGATCACCCCTGTGGCTTCGCGCACGACCGCATCCTCCGCCCACTTGCTGAAACCGTTCACCAAGTTCGCGAGTCCCTGCGGAGCAAAATCCGAGAGTCGGCCAGGACGACCCGCTCGGCGAATGACTTCCTTCGCGATTACGACCGTAGCTCGCTGGCAGGCTGCTTGTTTCGGCCACTTGCTGAAGCCATTCACCAACGACGCCAGACTTTGACTGTTCAATTCCTGGAATCCGCTCTCGTGATCGCCACAAAATTCGGCCAATCGGATCGCTCCATTACAGCATTCGGTCACTCTGAAGTGCCGACTGAAGGATGATGCGAGAAGTGAAATGGCTCTGAATCCGATCTTCTTTATCAACGCATTATCAAGCCGTGACACGCGAGCAGCAATACGCTCGCAGGCTGTTACCCCAGCCTCACCCCCGCCCACCCGGCTTATCGCATTGCAGGTGGTCGCATAGTCCCAGGATTTCCCAGCGAGGATGTTTTCCTCGAAGCATTCGACAAATCTAAGCTGGAACTGCGAAGCTGCCTTTTGCAGGAACGCTGTTTGATCCGCCGGCCGAAGCTGCTTTGCGTGCTTGAGCACGGTGATTGAGAATTCACGTATTTGATGAGAACGGTCAATCTCAGTTATTGCCGCGTCAAGTGCCAACATCTGTCATTCCTGGGTTCCGCCGGAGGCGCCTAGCGTCTATGAGAGGGAATTCCGGTTTTCACGTTCAGCGACAGTGCATGTACAATCCTATTCGGGACGAGCTGCTTCTATTTACGGCTCGAGCTGTTTGCGATTGCGAGGCCAATAAGACAATTGAGTCGCGGGTGCGGCTTCACGTATTCTCACGTTTACATCGTCCACAGATCTCTTGGCACGCGCACCTTAGTCATTGCTCATCACAGTTTACGCCATGGCGCTCACATTCTGCCTTGCCGATGTCATGACCCGCTGCGGCGAGCATGGCGCGTGCTCTTCGGAGCTTACGATCTGACGCTACGTAAGGTTCAAGCCATATGTTGGTTTACTGTTTAGACCCGGTCCGCCATCTAACTGACATCCTCTCAGGATCGGCCTTCTTCGACCTGCTCGTTTGCGCGGTCGAAAACCGTAACGCTGCAGAATGAACGCTCGCTAAGGGATCTCGTCGATTAGATTTGACTCCACGACCCACTTTACCGGCCAAGACGGGGCGGCCTTGTCCTGCAGCTCGGCGCTCCACGATGTTGGAGACTAGGCAGCTTGGCAGAGCCAGTGTCTAGCTCGACGCAAAACGTCCAGCCGTCCTTCTGCCGATTGTAACTGGTTTGGCCGCTGTCAAGCATGCGGGGCGAGGACGATGTCGCCGAGATATTGAGGGGACCTTCGGGTTGCTGAAGCACGTGCGGTCGGCCATGTGCGCGCGAAACCCATCATTCGTCCACAGCGGTCCCAGCGCGGTGTCACCCTGGACTTCTCGCGGCGCGCTAAGCCAACCGACACGGATGTTGTAGACAAGCCCTATGTCGCAGAAGCCTTGCTTTGTCGGGATCGCGGCTTTGCCCGCCACCGGGACGTGAACCTGGTATACTCCTTCTCGGCGGATTCCACGCGTGCGCGTTCTCAGCCCTCTTCGCGGGGATATTGTGGTCATAGGCCGATCCACGCTTGGCATGCCTGGTAGGTAGTCCAGCGCGCAGTTCGATGCTCCGGAACTTGCGCGCCAGCAGGGCCGGCCTCGTCCAGAGCTAGTCGGTGCTCTTGGTCAGCATATGCCATATGATCGCCAGCTTCCGCGCCGTCGCGACTGCCGCGATGTGCTTGCCGCGTCGTGAAGCCACACGCTGGAGAATGCACGCAGCGGTCCCGGCGAACGGGCTGCAGCCCATGCTGCTTCGACAAGCATTCCGTGAGCTTGGCCGCGGCCCTGCTTGGTGATCCTGCCAAGGTAGGCGGAGCCTCGCCAGACTGCCGTACGCTCGGGTTTAGCCCAGGTGGCTCACCAGCCTGGTCGGGTCGGCAACAGAGCGCCGATTTTGCTGCAGAACCACGTCGGCGCCACCAGCCCGCCAACGTGAGCAAAGTGCAAAACTCTAGTTTTGGGTGGTCCAAAGTTCGGTCTCGCTACACCTCCATCGGAGTGCGCTTCAGACGGCGTCGACAGCTTTCCGGAGCCCTGCCGATCCGAGCGCGTTCAAGATATCTCGCTGGCTACTGTCCAGCGGGGGGCTTGGTGCCTGCCCGTGAAGCCACGCGCAGCGCCAAAATCTACTGGAAGGGCGGTAGCTGCCTCCTGATGGAAATCGTCTACGACGATACCGCCCTTGCGACTTGAAGGCGAGGAGGGAAGGCGCTATGTTAAACAAAATCGAGATTTGTTATACAAGGTCGACCAATGCCGAAAATCAGCACAAAGAAGCCCGCATCCCGCGGCAAGCGTTCCACACTCGGCCACAAGACCAAGATCGGTAAGCTCGGGGTTGGTGCGGCCTGGCGCGTTACCGCCGTCATGAGCGCGGCAGAGCATTCGGGGCTGCTCGGAGAGAAGAGGGCGCGGATCGCTGGGCGGACCAGCCGGAAGCTGATCCAGCGAGCGAAACAGCAGACCGGTATCGCCGCGGACACGGATCTCATCGAATTTGCGCTCGCGAGCCTCGCGCTCGACGACAATTTCAGCGAGACGTTCCGGAAGACGATGGGTTCAGTCGACCCCAACCTCAAGCTCGGCTTCTGACGTGGCGGAATTTGATTTCGCAGCGGCGCTTCGTTGGGCGCGGTTTGATCCTGGCGCGACACTGGCGAGGCGGGCCGATCACGAACTTCCGTTCCTTGGTGATAGGCCCGAGGCGGGTCAGGAGCTTCTGCTCGACACCTGCGTCTACATCGATGGACTTCAGGGGCGCGCACCAAGCATCGTCGCGGACCTATTGGACCTTCGGCACGCCAACCACTCGACTGTCGCCATCCAGGAGTTGATGCACACAGTCGGGGTGCTAGATCCCAAACATCCTGGGACGCGCGCGGCTATCGAGCAGATCGGCGCCTCAATCTCGAGCATGCCGTCTCACCGAATCTTTGCTCCGGATGTGGAGATTGTTGGCCGCGCCGCGCTCCTCTCGGGCATGCTTTGCCGGCTGCAGGGCTATCAGAAGGACGACAAGTTGCGTGCGCTTCAGGACAGCGTTCTATTCCTGCAAGCCCAAAAAGCCGGATTCACTGTTCTCACCGCCAATGTCGCGGATTTCGATTACCTGCTGCAACTGATACCCCTGGGTCGCGTGTTGTTCTATCGGAGGTGAGTTCGCGACTTTGCCGACCAGAAAGGCACACGTAACCTTTCAGTTTTTGGATGCGGGCTTGATTAATCGCGCGAAGGGACCGCTTGATCGGCAACAACCTCGACGCATCGAACCTGACGGCTGTTTCCTCAATACGAGAGAGGGCCCGCCCGAGTTTACCAGCACGGGCGCCGGATGGACGCGCACACGAGCAAAACGCGAAGACAGCTGTTCTGCCGTGCCCTCACGGCACGTGATCTTGTGCCAAGCATGCGCTGGCGGACCGATCGCAAGCTTCGTGACCGAAATCGGTCGGTGTTTGCTATCACGCCGTAGCAGTTTTGGAGATCGTCCGTTCCCCGACCACTTCTTCGGCGGCCGCGGTCCGGTTCTGAGCGCCGATACCGGGGTTTCTGGCAAGATGCCGGCCACATAGCTCAGGCCCAGTTCGGTATACTCCCACGCAGAGCGGTATCGGGCCGTAGCCGGCGTCCATCAGGACCACGCCGCGCGGCAAGCCCACGCACAGGCCCAGCGCACATGATCGAGTGCAATTGCCGGCTTCGTCTTGAAGGTGATGTCCTTGGGAACTCCGGTTTTGCGCCGACGTACGGTCCGTCGCCCATTCCCTTGGTAGATAGAGTCGATAGGCCACCGGCAAGCCGCATGATGGTTCGCGAGCGAAGCGTCACGGCAACCTGTCAATTGTCTTGCTTGCCCAACTGACCGCAATTGCCGTGCAACGCCGACCGAATGCCGCCCCTTCTTACGAAAGCCCGTATCATCGATGATCCAAGCTTCGATCTCTCCGTGACATTCGATGCCCGGTAGCGCTAACTCACGGATCTTGCCCAACGCTTGCTGATCCGACCAGTCGCCTTGACCGACAAGATGTAACAAGGCCTGATGTTGTGCCGCTGTCCGCTCAGGAGTAAGCGCTAAGCCAGAACCCTTGCTTCGGGATCTGGATAGCCGTGCGAAGAAGCCTCCGGGTTGGACGGAGGTTTGACGTCCATTTAGACGGCTCATCGGCGGGGTCGGTGAGCCGGCTGGAGATCCTTGAAGGGCCGTCAGGATGTCGTGTGCGTTCGGAAGCTGAGAGAGCTCGGATCGCTGCCGAGAGTCTGTTACCCGGTGCTCAGGTGTTCGAGGTGGCGCGCAAGCACGGAGCGACGCGCCGGCAGATCTACGATTGGCGACGGCGGTTTTGACGGCGAGGTATGTTGCCGCCGTGGGAGGCGTCCCCGCCGACATTTGCGCCGCTGGTCGTAGACCATGCGTTGGAGGAGCGTCAGGCTCCGGCGATCAAGCTTGAGATCGCGATCGGTGATGTCGTGCTGCGGACGGATACGGCCATAGATGCTGACCAGCTATCCCGGGTGATCCGTGCAGTGCGAGCGTCACGATGATCGCGGCCGGTTCTGATCTGAAGATTTACGTTGCCACGCGGCCGATTGACTTCCGCTGTGGACACGATGGGCTTGCGACGAAGGTGCAGGAGATGCTTGATCTCGACCCGTTCAGCGGCGCAGCCTTCGTGTTCCGCTCGAAGCGAGCGGACCTGATCAAGATTTTGGTCTGGGATCGAACGAGCCTGGTGTTGGTGCACAAGCGCCTCGAAGGTTGCAAGTTTGTTTGGCCAACGATCGCGGACGGTGTGATGCGCATGTCGCCGGCGATGTTTGCGGCCTTGTTCGAAGGGCTGGATTGGAGATTGGTCCGCCCGGAAGAAGCACGGCGCCCGCAGACGGCGGGATAACTGCGGCAGAATGACTCGGCAGCTATTTTGAACGTGGCACACGCGGCGGCGATGTGCTCGAAATGGCGCATGAGCATCGCGGCGCTGCGCGACGAAAACGAACACCTTAAGGCGCTATTGGCGCAAACGCAGGTGGCCTTGAGCGAGCATCAGGGGGCACTGGCGGCGCCGGAAGAAGCCCGACGCCGGCTGGAGTTCATTCTCGGCGAATTACGACGCGACAGGTTCGGCGCGAAATCCGAGAAGCTGCGACCAGATCAGTATCATTTGCCGCTCGAAGACGTGGAGATCGCGCAAGGCATCCTGGATGCCGCGCAGGAGAGAGCCGAGGCGGTGATCCAGGGCCGGTCACGGAACGCGACGGATCAAAGCCCTCATCGCAATCGCGGCTGCTTGCCTGCCCATTTGCCGCGGGTGGAGCGGGTCATCGAGCCTGCGAGCACGCTCTGCCCGTGCGGTTGCGGCGCCATGACGAAGATCGGCGAAGACGTCAGCAAACGCCTGGACGTGATCCCGGCGCAATGGCAGGTGTTGGTCACGCGCCGCCCGAAATACATCTGTCGCCGCTGCGCGGGCCCCGTCGTGCAGGCGCACGCACCGGAGCAAGTCGTGCCCGGCGGGCTGCCGACCGAAGCGGCCGTCGCGCACGTGATCGTCTCCAACCATACGCCTTTTTACCGTCAGGCCCAGATCTATGCGCGCCAGGGCATCCGGCTTGATCGGGCGACACTGGGCAACTGGTCGGGCCGCGCCTGCTTCCATCTTCAGCCCATTGCGGAACACATGCGCCATCACCTGGCCATGGCGGATCGGCTGTTCATGGACGAGACCAAGGCGCCGGTACTCGATCCGGGCGCGGCCAAACGAAGAAAGGCTACTTCTGGGCGATCGCCTCAGACGACCGCGGCCACAGCGGTCCAAGTCCGCCGATCGTGCTGTTCCGATATGCCCCCGGTCGCAGCGGTGCCTTTGCTGAGCAGTTCCTGAACGGCTTTGGCGGACGCTACCTGCAATGCGACGCCTATGACGGGTATGATCGGTTGAACGAAGTCGTTCGACCGCAAGGGCCATGGACGCTCGTGCATTGCTGGAGCATTTGCGCCGGCGCTTCGTCAAATTGGTACGCAACAGCAAGTCGCCGATTGCCGAAGCCGCCGTTCGGCACATCGCGCAGCTTTATGCCATCGAAGCCATGGTGCGCGGTGCATCGCCGGACATCCGGCTCGCCGCGCGAAAGGAGCATTCGTTGGCTCTCGTCGCCGCTTTGAAAATGTGGTTCGAGAACCAGCTGTCGATGATCTCCAGCGGCTCGACACTTGCCGAAGACATCCGCTATGCGCTGAATCACTGGCAGGGGCTGACCCGCTTCCTCGAAGACGGGCGCCTCGAGCTCGACACCAACCCGGTCGAAAACGCCATCCGGCCAGTTTGCCTGACCAGGAAAAATGCGCTCTTCGCCGGTCGTGAAATGGGGGCAGAAAACTGGGCCTTGCTCGCGTCGATCGTCGCCACCTGCAAGCTCAACGACGTCAACCCGGCTGCCTACATCGCCGAAACATTCGAGGCGATCATCGACGGCCATCCTCATAGCAGGATCGAAGATCCTCATGCCGTGGCGATTCCGCGAATCGTCAAGCCAGCCCCAATAAGGGTCCCGGCTAAGCGCTTACGATCTAGTTCAGCGCCGGCCAGGACATCCCGTCGCCACCAGATGAACCTGGAAGGCGCGGATATCCTCCTGGACAAGGCGGTCGGGAGAGCGACCGAAATACCGGCTCAACTTCGCTGCGGCGTTGAGGTAGGATTGCTGTGTCGCCGGTGACAGATTGCGGACCGTCAAGTCCTCGATCATGCGGCGGCGAAGTGGGCTGATCTCAGCCATCGGAAAACCTCCTGTCTGAAGGGTTGGGCTTCGAAAACCCGCAATCCTCTCAGACAAAAGGCAATCCTTGCTATGCCTGCCTACATGCCGCGACAGCGGCTTCGTTCAATCCCAAATCGATTCAAACTAACCCCATCTGCTCTAGCAGAGGCTCGGCACGAATCGATATTTGCAAGACTGAGCCGCCAGTTACGCTGTGTCACTGAGATATGGGTTCCTGTAAAATTGACGCTCCTCGCAAGGATGGCCATTTCACAGCTCAAGCCCGCGGTCCCCAAGCACCTGGCGCATCAGAGGGCCCTTGATCTCGCGGGCGATCTCCTCGCTAATCTGGGCTCCGAATTGCAACTCGGCATCGCTATCTCCGGTTAGCTGATGGTCGGCGAGCCGTTGCTCAAGGCGGCTCGGAAACTCCTCGTCCATCGCCTCCCTGAGCCGGCCCTCCATCTGTGCATGAGCTTGTGGGGCAATCCGACTCACCACCATCTCCCAGGGTTGCCAGCGAGTTGCCAGATAGTCGGCGAACCCCGTCGCCTCCTCGTTGCGCACCTGGATCTCGGCTGCGGCGAGGTCGTCTTCAGTGACGTGGGCAACATCAAAGAATCGCATATCCGGAGCGATGAGCTGTAGGTCCAGCCGCTCACGTAGCTTGACCTGATAGGCGAGATAGACCTCGACCTCGTCGACGAACCCGAGCGAGTCGACCTTCTGACGGGCGATCGGCTCGAGCGCGTTCAGGCGGAACAGGACCCGCGCCTGCTGGATGAGTTCGCCGAGCCGATCGTCATAGGCTCCGTCATCGACATCAGCGTTCAGACGTGCGGTCTGCATGCCGTTCCAGGTCAAGGTGACGCGATCCTGGCAGGTCTCGCTCGCCCCGTAGGCCAGCTCAAAAAACTGCCGCCGCAATTCCGGCCTGATCGCCGCCTGCCGTAGATCCTCGGCCACCGCCTCTCGGAATTCGGGATTGTCATAATTCACTGTCTTCTGCAGCTTGTCGAGGAAGAGCGCGTATTCCGCGGCCCCCTCCTCGTGGGCGAAGTTCTGCCAGACGGCGATCGCCTCCGGCTCGCCCTTCAACCAGTCCGCGACCGCATTGGACAGCGGCCGTTCCTGGTCCACCATCGTTCCTCCACCCATTGAAAAGAAGACCCGCGGGCCGGCATAGCTCGGCGCATTCAGGGCTGCCGCCAAATTCGTCCGCTCCTGCTCGGGCAGCGCATTATCCTCCACATAAACCATGCACCCAGACCCTAGCCGGGTCAGCAGGGTCTCTGGCAGGCTGGTGAGCCGATTGTTGCGTGCCTCGAGCACCTGGAGCTCGGTCGGGAGGTTCTCGGGCAAGCTCGACAGGCTGTTGCCGCTGACGTGGAGTCTCTGGAGCTCAGTCGGGAGGGTCTCGGGCAGGCTGTTCAGCCGGTTATCGCGAGCGAAGAGCAACAGGAGCTCGGCCGGGAGAGTGTCAGGCAGGCTGGTCAGTCGGTTGCCGTCGGCTTCGAGCTCTTTGAGTTCGGGCGGGAGAGTGTCGGGTAGACTAGCCAACCGATTGCTACCGAGGGCAAGCGACTGAAGTCCGGTCGGTAAGGTGTCGGGTAGGCGGGTCAACAGGTTGCCGCGGACATCGAGGTCCTGGAGCCCGGCCGGCAGATTGTCTGGCAGGCTGGTCAACCGATTGCTGCAGACGGCGAGTGTCGAAAGGCTCTCGGGAAGCGTTTCAGGCAGCCCGGTCAGCTGGTTGCTGCCGACCACCAGAGACTGGAGTCCGGTCGGGAGAGTGTCGGGCAGGTCGGTTAACCGGTTGTTGCTGGCGCCAAGCGTCCGGAGGCCGGACGGAAGGGTGTCAGGCAGGCGCACCAGCTCGTTGTCGCTGACGTTGAGCGACTGGAGCCCGGGCGGGAGGGCGGCAGGCAGTGTCGTCAGGCCCAGATCATACAGCTCCAGCCCTGCATAGACGTCGCCGGCCTCTGCCCAGGCTCTTATTCGTCTTACGGCCTCTTGGCGGTCTTCGTCTTGCGTCTGCCCCTCCTCGCCGGCCCAGGTGTCCAAGATGTGGTCGAGCCGCGATTGCCTGAGGACGGGGTCTTCAAGGTCCGTCGTACTGCCATCGCCCGGCCGGGGCTGTCGGCCGAGGATTGATACTCCGAGATCTTGCTGCCAAGGAATTGCCGCGGTCGTTGGCCACTCAGGCACCACATCACCGGGCTCCGCCCACCAATGCTCCTCCTGATCGAAACTTTGCGTCGGCCAATCGGCTGCATCCACACCGTGCCAACTATCCGTCAGACTGAAACTGCCGGCTGGCAACTGGCCACTCCGATCCGCGCCTGGAAAAAGCAGATCTTGATTGACGCCTTGTCCAGAGAAGGCGGGCGAATCCGAGGGCAACCGCGAGGTGCCTTGTCCGACGCGATCCCCGTGCGGCATTCTCAAAAAATCCACATCTCTGTTCGACACAACGTCGCGGTCGCTGAGGTTATTTGAATTCTGGGGCGGGCGCTCGTGCGGATGCAACTGGTTCAGGTGCTGCTGAAACCCCGCTGGGTAATCCTGCTGCTGTCCCAGCTCGTCGTCGTACGCCCGCTCGACATCTGGGACGGGGTGGAGGTGGTTGAACGCATCCATCCGATTCTCCTGACAAATCTGAGCAGCTAACGTCGAACCTGGATAAACACGTTCTTGCTACAAGGCTTAGCTTTCGAGAAGCTGACGAGGAATCTGAATGATTATAACTGCCCTGTTAGGTGTTTGGTCCCGGCATTTGCTGGAGCGGATTGGGTTTGAATCGTTCTGGCTAGGAAGTCCAGCATTTGCAGATGTGCTCGTAAGGCGTGAGGCCCTTCAGGGTCTTTAGCCTCCGTGCATAGTTGTAGGCGATGAAGTCCGCGAGATCAGAGCTTCGAGCTGATCGTGTCGATGATAATGATAGCTTTGGACGGTCGCTTGCGGAGCCGGCATTATTGACCTGCACACTACTGCCGCGCGAAGTCACCACTACGGCTGTCATTCCGCGTGCAATAGTTGGAAGCCGATCGACAGAAGACCTCATGGCGTACTTGCGATGGAAGCCCCGTGATGGTGGCGCAGCCTTCCAGAATTCGCATATTCTCCGCGAGGTCTGACGATCTGTAACGCTCGCCAACAACTCTTTGTTAGCATCTCGTGCGTCGACATCCAAAGCCGCCTCATCGCTGTCCCTACTCCGTCCCTTTCGGGGGAAGCAAATTGCGTGGAGCAAAGACGCAATCTTCTGGAACATTTTTCGGCGAGGCACCCAGATTGGGGCGCCATGAATGGACAGCAGGTTCACAAGTCCCGCAAGCTACGATGGTTTGCGAGAGCCTCCTGATTGATTTGGCTGCCCGACAAAGGAGCGGGGTGGCACTCCGAGCACGAGCTGGGAGAGATAAGGAATGTCGCGCACGGCCCACCGAACCGTTAGCGCGACAGCAACAATCATTGTCCCGAGAAATGCAGCCGCGGCCGACCTCATCGTGGCGTCCCAAGATTCTCCATACTGTATCGAATCCATGAGACGGAATACCGTACCCTGGACCAAGTACAGCACCAGCGTGCTGGGTCCCAGTTTCGCGGCGATAAAGCGGACCACCCGATTTGAACGACCAATATTCCAGGATCGAAGCAGGACCTTAATCATCACCGCTGAGACAGCTGCGGAGCCAAGAAACATCAGAAGCACATTTTTTGCCGACAGCAAATCCTGGACCAAAGCGAGATTTTTGTAGACATAAGTGTCCTTGCTCCAGATCGCAAAGCACATCATAGCCGCAATTGTGACGGACATAGCCAAGAACGGCCTGTGAGAGCGCATCATGCTCGTGCACCGTTCTCTCGACATTGCAAATGAGAATCCCAGGCAGAAAAACGGGTACGTATACTTTATGAGAGGGAATATGGAAAAGGTCAGAGGTGCAAGGACCACCAGAACGACCGATACGAACAAGGCCCATGGTGACGAATGATTGCAGATCGAAATAGTTTTAGCGAGAAGAAAACAAATGAACGCGGCCCAGACGAACCAGTAGGTGCCGGCGAAATCATTCAGGAACTGCAAAACGTTGTCTGGTGCGCTCGCCAGTCGGGGAAACATGGCCAACTTTAATGTCGCCAGGAGAGAGAACCAAAACAGCATAGGCACCAGGAGCTGCATCGCACGATCGCCCATGGCTTGCATGAAGGACTTTTCCAGCAGCGCTCGGCAGGAAAGATAACCGCTTATTCCCATAAAGAGGGGCATGTGGAACATGTAGATCCATTTGAAAATTGCCGAATCCCAAAACCCTTCATTTCGGTAGAGGATATATTGGATCAGGTGACCGACGATCACTAAAATGATGAGCACTCCTTTGGTAAAGTCCAAAGCGAGATCGCGATCGTGGGCTGTCTCAGGCATAATCTTTGCTGTTACATGATGTATCAACATCTCGGCACACTTTTCCGATCAGCCGAATCCACAGCTCGCCACAAATCCTGTCCGACGACGGCGGAGACAATTGCCACGGAGAGTCTGCGCTCCAATAGCTGGCTTCGCGATAAATACCGAAAGGAAAAGGGCGAAACGAGCTATATGATGGTTTATCGATTTCTTTCCCACCCACCTTGCTTCAATCGCTTCCCAGATCCGGCGGGCACTTTGCACCATGCACCGAGCGGAAGAGGTGTTGGCAAGGCATCGCAAGGAGACTTTCCATAGCGCAGGGCATGAACCGCATCCGTCATTTCGGCACTGCGCAGCTCCGTGCGGGTGAGTGAATAAGTTTTGACCTGCCCCTGCGTATTTCCTCCACGAGGAGTTAGAGTCCGGCCTGCAGTGCAGCGAGACCGAAGTTTGGACCACCCAGAACTAGAGTTTTGCGCCTTGGTCACGTTGGCGGGCTGGTTGCGCCGACGTGGTTTTGCAGCAAAATCGGCGGTCGATTGCCGATCGCCCCGTGGGGCCGTTCTTCATTGTAGTATCTGCGCCAATCCTCCACTTTTTGCTGGGCGTCCGCAAGGGACAGGAACCAGTGGGCGTTGAGGCATTCGGCCCGGAAGCGGCCATTGAAGGCCTCGATGAACGCGTTGTCGGTCGGCTTGCCGGGCCGTGAGAAGTCCAGCGTGACGCCGCGCTGGTAGGCCCACAGATCGAGATCGCGCGCCACGAATGGCGACAGAACCCGCGACACCGCCATGCTGTTGCCGGTCGCCTCGATCACCACTTCATCGGTCGACCGCAGACTCTTGCCCAACCCTTCAAGGCCGGTTCGGGTCATATCGACCCGACCGGCATGTCGAAGGATGCCGTCTTCCCAGATCATCACCTCGCCGAAGGTTTGGTGAACATCAATACCAATCACGCATCGCATCCGCGTCTCCCTTCCGTTTGGTTATGACGGGAGCTGCGGGCGACACGACAACTACGGATTCGCGCTCTCAGCGCAACCGGGCGAGTCGCAGAGGCGGCCAGCTACTAACTCGAGCTCTCGGCTCATCGTGTGTATCGGCCTGCCCGCACTTCGTGCTCCCGGTGCCTCTGTCCCGATGGTCGCACCATACGCCACGATGTAGAACACCGCAGCGGGAACGTAGGCACCGAGACACCTCATACCGGTTACCAATCCGCTCGAAAGGGTCAATGGCGAGATCAAGCGCCGCGCCGAGGTCGTCGGCATCTTCCCCAATGAAGATGCCATCGTCCGCTTCGTCAGAGCGATCCTGCTCGAGCAGAACGACGAGTGGGCGGTCCAGCGCGGCCGCTACATGACACTGGAAACCATCGCCCCGTTGGGCGATCATCCCCCCGTCAGCTTTCCGGCTATCTGACCGATCCGGCACTTGCCGGCGAACGCGGTGTCTCGCGCTCAGCTTCACCACGCAATGGGACACGATCCGCATGGCGGATCAGAATGGCTGAATTTCCCCGGTCTGGGACCCGACATCATCCGCCTTGTTCTCGATCGTTTCGAGGAATCTGAGAGCCCGTTGGTATTCGATCTCGCACCACGCAAGCTCGAATGGTTCCATCAGTATCTCTATCCACTTTTCGGCAAAGGCTGCCATCCCGACGAAAAATAGAATTCGCGACTCCTATTAGCCACCAGTCGACGAAGCCGGCGAAGACGAATGAGTTGTCGCTGTAGCCAGCCGCACATGCAGCTAAGAGGATCGCGAGCAGCGGCTCAATCGAACTTTGGTAAAGATTGGGCAACCTTAAGGGGAGCACCTGATGATACGAAAGTTTATGGCGGACGTTCGCCTCGATCGCACATTTGGTCCAACGGCTGCCCGAGCAGAAAAATAATCCGACGGCTTCGTAGAGGGCATTCGCGTAGTGAGATTGCGGCGACATGCCCGCTATCTTGGCCTCAAGGCGATATCGTTAGGAGCGGGGTCAGTATATCAAGCGCAATGATAGGGATTGCTTCAGGCTCCGGGGCCTTCGCGCTATGGACGTTGAACGAGATCGAGAGCGGAAAATCGAGGTCACTTTCCCGCAATCGTCGGCTCACCATTGTGCCGACAGGCCGTGCGGCGCTTGAATGATCTACCGTCTGATCCGTTCGATTTCTTATCTCGAGAGCCCAAGTCGTCGTTGTTCACAAAGCCATAAAATGAAGCAGCAATATCAGTGATGCTCCCCACCGATGATAATTGATCAGAACGGGACCGGACAGATCTTGTCGGTAAATAGCAAGCGCCAATTCAACTACGCAGCATCAGAGATGCTTGTAAAGGAAGGTCGCCGAGCGATATGTCCGTCAGGGGCGAGCACACAGCCGGGTATGATACCCACCCGCTGCCATCCCTCGTTGGCGTAAAGACGCTCGGCAACAGAACTTGTGGCAGTGCTGAGCGTCAACAACGTCTTTCCCTCCTTTCGTGCTAAGTCGCTGACAGCCGAGATGAGCCGGCGCCCGATGCCGCGGCGGCGTGCAGTTCTGTCAACCAGGACTTTGACGACTCGAGCGCTATGCAATTGGTTCTCAGACGCGGCAGGTATCATCTGGGTCGTGCCAACAATCTGACCTGCGCCATCTTCCGCAGCTAATAACACGCATCCATTGCGAATGACCGCGTCTGCGACGCTACGCCAAACGTCGTCGAGTTAGCGGTGGCAGAAAGCTGACCCAGTCGCCGTGGGCGACGCAGTCAATGAGGATGTCGGCGAGACGCTTAAACGCTTATCCACTTCGTGGGCGCCGATGCGGCGTGCCTGGATATCGTCTGTCATCTGTCGGACAGAGCGAGCCGATCGCCCCCGGCTAAATCGGACGGTGAGTTCATTGCCAACGCCATGGCAATAGCGAGTTTCCACAGAGCGACATGCTCTTGAAGGCAAAAGGTGGTCACGTGCCGCGTCGCCCAAGCCAACCGAAGCTGGCAAAGGACTGTGGAGGACTACTCCGCCAAGCTACAACGCTCAGCTGGACCTGAGGCGCGCTCCGCATCACGATCCAAATTTAGCGCAGAGCTCCGCAGCACGAAACAAATTCAACGCGGAGATGAGAGCCTTGTCGTGCGGGAACAGCCTCCGAGCGCACTTGACCCGCGCGTCATGGTCCAGTCCAGATATCGTCTGGCCCTCTAAAAGAAGCGCCTCGGAGAATCTACGAAGAGCAAGGTGATACGGGTCAAGGGCGGCCTCGCCGCGCCCATTGGCACGAGTCATCATTTCAATGAAACTCTCGTCGTTCTCTGAGGGGCCTGGGCGGAATCGCACGGCGAGCGTCGGGCTCGCAGCAATCGCGAAGATTGCTCCAACGGCGCCTTCATCCTTCGGCTATTAGAATCCGTTGACGTGAGCGATAGGATTGCTGGTCGCGCAGATCAAACGCTCGAGGTCGAAAGCGGAGAACATGCCCGCAATCGGCCGTTGATATGCAGGCTTAATCTGCGCCTTTTAATGCGTCCGAGCCGCCGCATTATTCGTCGCGTCATCAGTTCGGCGACGGTCCTTCTTCAGACTGATGAGGACATGTACCGCTGCCGGTTGGGAGCGTCGTCGCCAAGGACGGCTCAAACGCCTGGTGCCTCGCCGACCCTCTTGCTGCTCTTCCGAGGTGGCATGCTGCACCTGCGACCGAACTGTTACGTTGGATGAGTCACAATTGTGCGGGTCCACGTAGCCTCACGTCCAAGATCACCTGAACGGACATCCTACCAGAGTAAGCTTTCGAAAAGCTGACGAAGCCCCCTCGGCATGGTGTCGAGCCGAGCGCGCCTAAGCGACTTTGGATCATCGATATTCTGAAGGTGAGCCGCGTGACGCCTCCAGATGGTCAGCAGTGCCTGCCTTCCGGCCAGCAGTAGGTGGGCAATCACCGTAGTTTCCCGGAATCCAACAATGTTGTTGTAAACTCTAATGTCGCCTTGCCGGGGCTAGATTTCAGCACGGACCGATATTCAAACCGGCAAGGGGCCGCTCGCGTGAGGCGGCCCCTTTCGATTCCGCTGGCCTGTTTTGTTCCCGCAAGTGGCCTATTTCGGCCAGTACCGGATAGGGGGCTGCCGGTGCTGCCGAGCAGCAGCATCAGCACGCCGATCGGGACAAGAGGGCACCGCAGGGGGCGAGCGGGCCTCGTCGACATGTCGACGAAGCCGCTATCACGGCTTAGGTTTGACGCACGCAAGAAGACCATTGTCTGCCAGGTCGCCGTTGAGTTGGCCGCTTCAACCGACGGCATTCCCGTCAGGCGGCAGCGAACCATTTAGTCCGGAGCGTTCGCCGATCATCGGTAGCAGCAGCACTGAGAAGACCGCTGTGATCATGATCAGCATCGTGCCGCCGAAGTAGAGCAGCACCCGCTCAGGGTAATGCCGATGGTGCATCACGGTCCCGGTTCCGTCTTCCGGCTGCGGCTCATCGGACGGCGGACTGCAGTCGGGCTCGACCATCCGCCCAATAGGTTTTCATTTGTTGCTTCTTTTAGGGTATTAAATACCCCAATTTATGCACTGAAGTGATGTCGAACTACAGAATGCCGAATTTGGGGTACTATGTACCCCAAGGAGCACGCCGGGATGATAGGGTAAAAAGGTAAAGTTGAGAGGTTCCTATCCTCGCACCCGGTCTTCACTCGGACCGAGTTCCGCGAAACCGTGTCTCCGGGCCAGCCGCTTTCGTCCTCGGACTCGCTGCTCAGATACCATGCCGCCTCTGGACGGATACGCCATGTCGCGCCGGGTGTGTACGCCTCCGTGCCGCCGCACCTTGACCCGGCGAGCTTCCATCCCGACCGGATACTGGTCGCATCGCGCATACGCGCCGATGGCGTCGTTGCCTACCACACCGCTCTTGAACTGCACGGACTCGCCTATTCGGAAACCTCTCAGACCCAACTCCTCAGCGGAGGTCGCCCGGGCGAGGTGAATACGCTCATCGGGCCCGTTCGGTTCGTCCGCAACCCGCCTCGTTGCGCCGTCGCTCCGAGGAAATGTCCGGCACGGTCACGACGGACCGCCGTGGCCTCGACGTTCTCGCGACCGGCGTCGAGCGGACGCTCGTCGACTGCATCGAGCGACCGGACCTGACCGGTGGCGTCGAGGAACTCGCAAACGCACTCCACAGCGTCAAAGCGTTCGACGTCGGCAAATTCGCTGAGTTCGCGCTCGGTCGCGACAACCGGACGCTCGTCGGCGTGTGCGGCGCCTGGCTCGAGAGCCGGAAAGACGATCTCTTCGTCGACAAGCAAGTACTAAGCGAACTGAAGCGCGCAGCCCCGCCGGTGCCGCGACCCGCTCTGGGAAGCGACGGCAAAGGCCAAGCGAAGGAAGGCTGGAACGTCGTCTTGCCTTCGGATTTCCTGAATCCGTCCTTTGAAGGGATGTCGCCGGAGATGATGCCATGATCTCGGTCGAACGCCTCGAAAAGATCGCGACCGACGTCAAATTCCAACCGGCCTCGGTCGAGCGCGTCATCCGGTTGATCGACGTGCTCCACCAGATCGCGAACGACAGTGGCGCGCGGGCAATTGGTTACCGGTCAGGTCGGCGGCGAGGGAATTTCCTGATGGATCGGCATCAAACGCGGGATTGGACGATGAAACGAACGATCATTTATTGCCGCTTAGGAGATGCTGGGCGTTTTCCGGATTCTCGAGGTTTATTCGCCAAAACGTGTTGCGAGAAATGACCGACGTCTGATGTCCTGATCAAGAGCGAACCTGGTTCCTCGACGGGAGCCGACGGGGATTTGGCGCGTGCGATCGCCTCAATCCTCGACCTGTTCTTGAGGAAAGCTTCGAGCCGGCCCTCTTGCCCAGGCCCGTCGCTGCCGAAATGATCATCCAGGGCCTCGCGGCTGATCGCGCAATTGACTGAACTCCCAAGGGCCTTGCCGACGAAGGTCACGATGTCGCGGCTAAAATCGTAGCGAGCGGGAGGATTGTCGAAGGACAAGTCGATGCCGGGAAGGATCGAACGGGGCGCGCCGATGTTATCGAACACGACATATCGAGCCAAAGGCTCAAGCAAGCCCAGTCCTTCGATCATCGGCTGGCGCCATTTGGGGCCGCGCTCGTAGGCTTCCTCCCAGGCGGACTTCAGATCATGGGGGCGCTTCTCGGCGAGTGCTGCAAGAAGCACCTCGGCCTGATGCAGGTCCTTGTCGCGCTTTGCAAACCCCTCGGGGCGTCGACGTGAGATGATCAGCTTGTGGACGGCGTAGCGGGCGGGCGCGGGCACATGCACGTAGATGCCAGCGCCATGCAGGACGACTGCAGGCTCGGGATCTCGGATCAGGAAATCGAGAAAATGCAAAGGCTGGGCGTCCGTTTGAAGCGCCAGCAGCTTTCGTGGGCGCCCCGTTTCCGTGTGGTCATCGGGTGTTAGGAAATCGACCCGTAAACCGCCCGTCGCCGAATAGCTTGTTGCGCGACGACCGTCGACGACATTGGAGACCGGGCGAAAGCTCTTGTTGACCTTCTTGAGGACCTCGAGCACCGGAGCAGTGCGGTCACCAATGGTAATCGAAACGTTGGTGAACTGGGCGATGTCGATGTCCATGGTGATCGTGCTGGCGGACGGCAGGCGGAGGCCAAGCATCGCGGCGTAAGTCTGATAGGCGATAGTTCCGACGAGGACGCCGCGAAGACGGAAGACGCCGGCGCGAGCCAGAGCTGCAATGATCTCGCCGATCTCGGCGGCGGGACGAGGCAGGCCGACGAGCGGACAAGAGTAGAGACAAGCGTCCGACGCTCGCGTTCGTCTTCGCGAATTCCTTGTGTCGCTCGATCTTTTCCAGAAGTTCGGGCGTCTCGGGCCCAACATAACGTTGGGACCGCTCGGAGCCAGTGCCGGTCTGAAAGTACCAGTACTTGCGCTGATTGACAGTCTTGGAGGTGAAGGCGCCGTCTTCCGCGAATGTTTCCTGGTAGGCCGCGTTGGCGGTGCGCTCGAGAAGCTCGGCATAGGTCGTCTGGGAAACCAGGGAAGGGGCCGGCATGGTCGTCTGCCAGAATTATACTCAGTCTGCGGAGTGAGTATAAGAGGCATGGAACTCACTTCCAGCGATTTATACTCACGTTGCAGAATGAGTATAAACCGTGGTTCCGCGTGCAGTTCGGGCCAGCCTGACTCGCCGGCGGCAAGTGCTCGCCCCGAAGCGCACGGCGCACTTCGCGATGACAAGGGAGAGTCTTGGTGCCCTCGGCGCGCGACCGACCGTGCTCGTCGGCATGATGGGAGCAGGGAAATCCAGTCTTGGCCGTGCGCTCGCCAGGCGATTGGAGTCGAGGTTTATCGATTCCGATAAGCAGATCGAGGCAAAGACCGGCAAGTCTACAATCCGAATCTTCGCTGAGGTCCGCGAGGCGCATTTCAGGAATCTTGAGGCGAATGAGATCAAGCGCGCGCTCGAGCGAGGCCCGCCGTACTCGGGTGGCGGAGCATTCATGATCGATGACGTCCGGCATCATAGCGGCCGGAAAGCGATTTCGATCTGGCTCAATACCAACGAGGACGTGATCAGGCCGAACCTGAAGCACAACATCAAGTGTCCCAAGCTGCGAACCTCCGATCAAGACCGGACCATCTCGGACCTGATGCAGGCGCACAATTCTATCTATCGGCTTACCTATCTCACGATCGCCCCGCAGCACCGGCGGGATCTCAAGAGTGCGGATGCTTGCATGACGGCGCTACACGCCTATCTGTGCGACACAGGGCAGGGGACTGGGCAGGCCGGCTTATTCCAGGAGCTTCCTGATGCGCCGGGCTCTCAAAATGCGGAGCCCCGAGGCTCCGGTTGATCTGCCCTCCACATCGCACCTATTGCATGATGCGACTTTATCGCCGCCCTCGACCAAAGTTCCGGATGCTCGCAGGCAGGCCTTGGAGTCCACGGCCTCGCTGCGGGGACGTAGGCTCGTGCTCGGCACCGAGGAATGGCTGGGCGGCGACGAGCATATACCGCGGATTATGCGTTGCTGGAGCAAGAACTGCAGAGGGCGAACCTTGGTCCGGCAACGCAGATCCGGCTCGTGCCGCCGACGCCAGCTCAACTGTTGCGGTTGGCGGGGAACAGGAACGACGTCGAAGAAACGCTCGGGGGGAATCGTCCGGGACCACAATGGTAACGAGGCGAATTTTTTGTAGCTGCCGGTGAACGATGGCGAAGCTGGTCAGGAAGGCTCCCATTGGTCCCGATCTGCGTCGCTGCGGTCAGTCAGTCGCCTTGTCGTTCTTCAGGCCGTCAAGGTCGAAATCCTTGGGTAAGCGATGCGATTTCGAGCGTCGGGCTCGATTCACCGGTGGAGCTATGGCGAGGGCATTGAGACGTTGCGCTGGGCGAACTCCCTGGGAGCGCGGCCCCAGTTCACGTGCTGCCCATGATATTCGTCAATATACGTGCGCCAGCGAGCCGCCTCTCGGAAGGGGAGGCCGTGCAATCTTATGAAGGCGCCATGCATGGCTGCTCTGACCGACCTGTCAGGCTCTGCGAAGAAACACCTCCTGCTCCAGGCCTGGCGGTCCAATGCTGGCTATGTAGTCCAATTCGCGGATGGTCAATGTTGTCTCCGGCCGAATTTCGTTCGGGAGCACACCATGCAGCCGCATTCCTTCCTTAAAATCTTCGCTCGCCCACTGCTCACCATGCTCCCATCCTTGCGGAAGATACAACTCGAGTGTTGGCACCATAGGTTGCGATTGCGCCGGCTGGAACGCCGCGTCGGCCGTTGAATTCGCAAGATCCCATGACGACATCGAACTTAGCTGATTAACGCTGTCCGCCGGCGAATGGCCAGCGAACGCGAACATCTGCAGAAGCTCGGCAGTATCCAGGCTTTGGGTCGGCAGCCGCCCGGCTTGCTCGGCCTCGAGCCAAATGCTGTCGGGATCGACGTTCTGGTGCAGCGAGGGAACGGTCGCGTCGGGCTGATCGACGCTGTCCGTCGGCGAATGGCCGCCTGAAGCGATCATCTCCAGGAGCTTCGCCGTATCCAGACTCTCAGTGGGCAACAAGCCAGCCTGCTCCGCGCCCGACCAGATGTCCCCAGGATCGACAGCGTCCGACAGCCGGGGACCAACCGGATCCGGCTGAGTGACTTCGTCTTCTGGCGAATGGCCAGGAGAGGCGAGCATCCCCATAAGCTCTGCGGTATCGAGACTTTCGGTTGGCAGCTGATCAACCGGAGCCATACCGTCCTGACGCTCCGCCAAATTGTCGATCGTCTGCGAGAATGTCGGTTCGTCATCCAGGAGCCGCCGAAGCTCCTCCGGGTCGACACTTAAGATCGGCGAGCAGGCCAGAACATCATCTGCCAGCGCAGCTCCGTCCGTACCGGAAGTGCGCTCGGCATTGCGATATTCACGGATCATGCCGAGCCCGCGGATGAGGCTTTTATTGCTGGGAAACAGCTTATTTGCAAGCTCGAGAAGTGCGATGTGGTCTAGCTGATCAATCTCGAGGCTGCGGGCGGCGAGGGCCCCTGCAAACTTGACGAGATTCTTGACGGAGGCTTCGACGGCTTTCCTGGGGCGTTTACTGACGGCAGCCGCGTCCTCGATGAGACTCTTGTCTTTCGCGGAGGGAGGATAATCGAGTGGGGTGCGCCTTTCCAGGATAGCTGGGTCACGATACTCGAGAAGCACCTCAAGCGCGGAGCTTATCTGCTTGTCGCCCTCGTGTGCTGCCTTGGCATGCGCAAGAAGCGCATGATGATCCAGCGCTGCAATTGTCAGTCCGCGGGCTTTTAGAGATTTCGCCAGCCTGTGAAAAGCCTTGTAATATATCTCGATTCTGTTGGGTATCCACGTCCGACGCGCGGCAGCTGCCTGGACGGCGCCGTCGATCAGGCTTTCATCCTCTTCGGAGAGAAAGTCTTGCCGCACGTGATCAGGATCACGATACTTTCGCAGCGCGCTCAATGCCGAAAGCAAACTCGGGGGCTCACCAAGAGACACTCTCGCGTGCGAGACCAAGGCCTCGTGATCGAGCCCGCCAATTGTCTTGCCCTGAGTGCCGAGATCATTTCCCAGGATACGAAGCGATCGGCCGTATTCGTAGATGGTACTTTTCTGCAGACCACCGCCGACAAAGCGGGTGAAGTTGTCGATGAGAGTACGGTCGGTCTCGGACAGGTGCGGATAGATATCCGCCGAAGGCACGGCGGCGTTGACGGGAGAAGGCTCTTTTACGGAGGGAACAACATAGCGCCGGCGCGGGCCGTCAGGTGCATTGGTATTTAGGTGCCTATGGAGCGCTGTTAACGCAGGTCCCATTGCTTTGTCACGCGCCATGAACTTGGCAGCGTGCGCTACCAGAGCGTCGTGGTCCAGTGCAGCAATCGTTTTGCCACGAGACCTCAGATCTTTTTGCAGTTTGAAAAGTGCCTCAGTATATCCCCGCGCAGTGCGTTGGCTTAGATTCCGGCGCGTCCGCTCTGCCTGGACCGCGCGCTCTATGACGCTTTGGATATTCTCAGGCGGCTCGGGAGGCGGGGTCTGGCGTACAGCCTCGGTCGCCTCGTGAGGCTCGCCGGCATTTGCCAATTGCCGCTCGAAGGCCTCCTGCGACGCCTCGCCTTCCTCACGATGTTCCGCGGCGGCCTGTTGTACCTGCATCAAAGCTGCCGGACTGGATGGGAAAGGATTATCCACGCTCACCTCACTCCGCAGATGGTGGCAGAACAGCTACGCCGGCAAGCTTGCGAGAAGCTGACGGCGCCTTCTGCCCGGCCACAAAAAGTGGCGTACCGATCCTTGTACTTGGTTTTCGTGGACGGGGTGCTGCAATCACCAGCGCCAGCACATTAGATCGCGCGATCTGCGGCCCGGGTGTCCTCAATGCCGCGGAGGCAGCGGCGCATCGTATTCGCCGCGGATGGATTTTCGTCGACCGCAAGCGCCTGCCGAGAAACCCACTATCTGCTTTGCTGCACGTGAACCGTTGTAGAGTTGTCACAACTAAACTTAGGTTGGCATGGTAAAAGTGTCGTGGGAGGTTATCTTGATCAAAGATCCGCAGAGCGACGACGCTTGAAACGATGAGCGCCTCAGTGAAGAAAAAGCGAAATCATGTGAGGCAAACAATATCGCTGCAGGACCGCCTGGCTGCGTTTGCAAGGAATCTTGTGGAGATGGCGGCGAGCATGCCAGAAGGCGCGGAGCGGGATAGTCTGCTGAGGCGAGCCCGCACCGCGGAAATTGCAGCTGACATTGACGATTGGGTCTCCTCGGCTGGGCTTCAGCCGCCGACGCAATAGGGTCCGGAGCCTCTCCTCCCTCGAGGTCCTCGAGGGCCCTGTGTCCAGCTCGGGCTCCTCCACGTCAGGCGCAACGTTTGCTGGGCTCTGATCCCTGAAGCCAACTTGACCGAAGGGCAGGGTGAGAGCCAGCTGCCCGTATCCGACGAGAATGAGGAACCGCCCCATGGCGCTCCCCAGATTGCAGAGCCTGTTCTTCACGCGCATCTTCCGGTCGCGCTGGAACTTCGGCTCATGGTTGGCCCACCGCTCGAGCTGAAGCCTGGCTCATGGCTGCTACGGGAGGTCTGTTCGCCAAAAGACGCAAGCGTATCACGAGGAGGGCTGCGTAAACGGCTTTGCCGATGGACAAGCCGATCCAGATACCGACGGCACCGAGGCCAGTTTTCAAGCCGAGCACGTAGCTGACGGAAAGACCGATCAGCCAGTAAGCGATGCCTGCGAAAAACAGCGGCACGCGCGTGTCCCCTAAGCCGCGCAGGCCACCGGCTGCAATGCTCTGAAGTGCATCAGTAATGAGGAAGCTCGCTCCGACGAGGATGAGAGCTGCAGTCAGCTTGATCGTGGCGTCCGCATTGCTGGCCGACTGGTCGACGAACAGCTCGGCGACTTCAAAGCGCGTGCCGACCACCGCAATCGTAGCGATCGCCGCGATCAGGACTCCAAGCACCATGGCGGCGAAACCAGCCTCTCTGATACCTGATACATCGTTGCGGCCGAGTGCGTGTCCGATGCGCACGCTCACCGCCATTCCGATGCAAAACGGGATCATGAACAGGGCGGCTACAACTTGGAATGCGATCTGATGGGCGGCAACCGCTGTGGTGCTGATCGCACCCATCAGGAGCGCCGTCGCAGAGAAAAGGCCCGATTCCATGAAAATCGTGACCGAAATCGGCGTGCCGACCACAAGGAACTCGCGCATCAATTGCCAATCGAACCGCCAAAGATATCGGAGCACCTGGTAGTCGCGAAAAGGACGACAGCATGCAACGAACCAAATACCGGCCAGAAAGGTCCCACTGTTCACCAGGCTCGTCGCAAGGCCGGCTCCGAACAAGTCAAGCTGCGGCAAGCCGAATTTGCCGGTGATCAACAGATAGGCCAGCAGTGCGTTGGTCGGAATGGCCGCGAGCGTGATCCACAAGGCCGGTGCCGGGCGATCGACCGCTGCCATGAAACTGCGGATCGCCAAAAACCACAGCGCCGGCAAGATACCCCAGGTGAGCCCAAGCAGATATTGCTGAGCTAAGCGCGCGATAGCTGGCTCGTGGCCAAGCGCAAGCACGATTTGTTCGCCTCGCACCGGCAAAATCACGATCGGCGCCCATAGAACGAGTGCAATCCATAGCCCCATGCGCAGCGATCTCCGTACTAGGGCTGGGTTTGCCGCGCCACGTGCTTGCGCCGCGAGCGGCCCTACTGCCGAGATCACGCCGGCTGCGAACGTCAGGCCAACCGATAAGATCATACCGGCGAGCGCGGCAGCCGCGAGCGCCTCGGTGCCGATGTGGCCGATCCAGGCCAGATCCGTCGCCATCATCGCGATCTGTGCAAGCTGCGTGAGTGCGATCGGGGTCGCGAGTGTCGCTGTTGCGGCGAGTTCGCCACTGAGGTGGTGGCAAGCCTCCCATTTGGCCAATCTGTGAGCCCAGGACGATCGGTGCGTGGCGTCCCCAGTCTTTCTCATCGAATGCCGCCGCTCCGGATTGCGCGCTTCAGCCAATCGACCCGCTGATGCGAAATTCGCGCGATCACGGCCGCGTCATCGGCACTCTCATTGTTGATAGCATATTCTCAATCGATGACGCCCCGCTCAAAAATGGTGAGAGCATTTTGGCCAGGAAGGCAGTCGCTGTTCTGAGCGCTGTGCTTGCGGCGTCGACTGTCTCGCTTCAGACGCCGCTTGTTTCAACCGCAACGACAGAACGTTTGCAGCGAGTGAATGCCGCGAGATGCGCGTCATTCCCCAATAGAAAACTGTCAAGCGGATTTGGCATGTGGGTTGCTTGGAAGATGCGAGAAGATCATGCGGCCATGATGTTTCTCGAGCAACACATTCGGGTTTTCAGATGAATCGGTTAGTGTCAGAAGTCTCTGCAGGTGCGCTCTACAGCGCGCGCTCCTGCATGGCGACGTTTGTTACCTTCAGGTCGCGTTCCGAACGGTCACCATCCACCCCCTCCAATGAGCCCGGCTTGAGCTCTTCTATCGGTCATCTCGGGCGAGCAGCCGTTCACTTGAAGCTGAGCGACAACGACACATCGCGGCTTGCGCTGGCAGATGATTGAGCTGATGCAGGATAATTGGGATCCTGAGCAATTATTCAGGCAACGGGACGAGCTCAGGGTCAAGTTGCTTCGTGCCCAATCGGTCATAGCCGAATGTAAGGCAGAATTGGCGGAGCTTGAGCGGAGGCTTGACTGTCTATCAGTGTCGGCGCCAACCGATGAACGCCAGCAGAGATCTGCGGCAGACACTGCGGCGCGTAAGGCGCGGCCGCGCAAATCTTGGAGCGTCAATGATCCTGTCGACCCGCTGGCTGCCACGTTCACGAGTCGATCCTGGGACCGTTAAATGCAACGGACGTTCGTGAACCCGGAGGCTCAAAGCCTCCAATATCTATCGTGTTGCGAACCGACTGCCGAATGGATGTCAAGATGCGGATCTTCTGTCGGCTTCGCTTTTTGTTGTTCGCGGTGCTTTGGCCGGCGGACGCGCTTTTGATTGGTCACGCTGACAGAGGACGTATCGTCCGCGGTTCCGATGGGACACCATATTTCCGGATAGGGCGCTCACGCGGAGGTGTTCAATCTCTTTGTTAGAGAGCTAAAGCCAGAGTGCTTAATCGGCCGTGATCGCTCGCCAAGATCAAGGCACGTCACGCCCCCGTGATCGGGGAAGCGACCAGCCTCATTTGGCTCCGCCTGGATGTTGATGAGAGTTGTTTGGACAATGTTCCTCAGGGTTCTTGAGCGGGGGCTGATAATGGCAATTACCTGAACTCGCGGATGCTAAAAAGAGGGGTCGAGGAACGTCGGAAGCCATATGCGGACAGCTATTTCGTCAGCTTCTCGAAAGCTTGTACGAATACGAACTAACGTGGATAGGCTGCGAGGTGAGGTTTGTGCATGGACTCGCATGATTTCGACGCTCTGGTTCTGCAGTTTCAGCACCGATACAGAACGCCGATCTGGAAGAGCAGCAAGCTCGGGCCGAACAAGACGCGTTTGAGCAACAGCTGGATGCAGCGCGGATGGCCGATAGCGGCCGCCTTCACCGGCATCCCGGCCGCAAACCGTCGGCCAATGTGTCTGGTACGGATCGCGATTACATTTGGGCCATGATGGAGGGCGTCAGCAAGCGCCGAAAGCTGTCACACGCGTCGACTGAGAAGCATACTCAGATGCTCTACAAGGTGGCAGCTTACCCGGGCGAGAGAGGCCAATCGCTCGAAAGAAGTGATAACAAGACGTTGAGTGAGCTTTCTGAGAGGGTGTTCAAGAAGAACAAGCATGTAGGTGTTGCAGTGCGGGCTCTCCAGGAGCCGCGCGGCGGGGTTGGAAAGCGTAAACGTGGCCCGCCTGCTGGGCGCATACGTTGCGCGTCTTCGGCAACCGCCGGGCGTAGACCTGTTGCCCCTACCGAGGCTGATGCTCCGCTTATCGAAAGAATTATAGAAGAAGTTGTCAATACAAAGCATTGGGCGTCGCCTACCGTCCTGCACCATCGCACGATGCTTCGCAAACTGTCGAACAGTCTGAGGGTCCGCGGCAGACCATTGCTGGAACGAGCGATGCCGCCTTGTCCAAATTTATCGAACAAGTCCTTCCGAAGAACTGGAGGAGCTTTAGATGAGGATGCATTTGTAGCGCAGAGTATGTTCCCTCTCGGCACATGAACAGCTCTCAGTTCATGACCGAAAACGTCGATGGCGGATTGCAGGCTGATTTTTTTGTAAGTCTTCCTACCTAGGTCGCAGGTGTGACCCGCGCGCAAGCCTCTGTCAGCTATGAGCTGATCGGCGAAATCGCGTGCCCTTGCAGGGCCGTTCATCGCTCCTTGCAGCAATGCTGCTGCGAGCAGCTCTGCAGCCTCTGCGTCTTACAAATGTCATCTTACGCGGCGAGTGAGGCGAGCCGCGGCGGATCGGTTCGCGTGCGCAAGTGTTAGGCCGCATCGTTCCACGCGGCAAAGAGACGAGGTCGATGAAACAGCCTTTTCGAGCATGCAGTCTGTTATCCATCATTGCCTGCATCATTCTCTGTCCGGCCGCCAACGCGCAAGATCGTCGCGCCGTTACCGAACCTATTGCACCACAGACGGTGTGCGACCGGCCCGTGCCGTCCGGCAAGCAAGATACGGTCACCTTGCAAGATGCCATCGACCAATGTCCGTCGGGGGCCGCCGTATATTTAGGGCGGGGCGAGTTCCGGTCGGGTCCGCTCGAAATGAAATCGGGCGTGACGTTATGGATCGGACGAGGCGCCAAGCTCATCGCCATCCCCCAACCAGCTGCTTACGATAAGGGCCGCGGACAGTGTGGTCGCATCTCCGGCAAGGGCGATGGTTGCCGGCCGTTCATTAGCTTTTCCAAAACCCGTGGCGGCGGTATCTACGGGGATGGCATCATCGATGGTCAAGGCGGTGCAACGATGGTCGGGAGCGGCGAAACCTGGTGGCAACTGGCCCGCCGCGCCCAAGTCGAGGGCGGCAACCAAAATGCCCCGCGCTTGATCCAGATCGATCATGCGCAAGACATCACGTTCACGGGTGTCACCTTGCGCAATGCACCCAATTTTCATATCGCGATGAACCGGGTCGAAGGTGCCACTTTTTGGGGCCTCACGATCGATGCCCCAGCGGACGCCCGCAATACCGACGGTATCGACCCTGGCGCGAGCCAGGATGTGACCATCACCCGCAGCTTCATCCGAACGGGAGACGACAACGTCGCTATCAAGGCTGGCGATAATGGCTCAAGCAGCCATATCTCCATCATTGATAACTATTTCGGCTGGGGGCACGGCATGTCGATCGGCAGCGAGGTGAATTCCGGGGCCAGCGACATACTGGTGCGTAATCTGACGCTGGATGGAACGACGTCTGGTCTGCGCATCAAGAGCGATGTCAGTCGAGGTGGCTTGGTCGAGCGCGTGACTTATGAAAACGTGTGCCTGAGGGGCAACCGGTGGCCGCTGGCGTTCGATGCGAAATACGATCCGCGCGCGCAGGGCTCGAGGATTCCGGTCTATCGGCAGATTGTTCTGCGCCATGTGCGTGGCGACGATGGCGCACTGGTGATGCGCGGCGTAGACGAGCGGCATGTCCTTGACGTGAAACTCGAGGATGTCCGATTTGCCAGTTCCGCGATCTGGCAGCTCGAACATGCAAAGGTGACCGCCGATCACTCTGACGTGTCGCCGCCGCTGCCGGGGCAAGCTGCAGAGACGTTGTCGCGCGGATCGGACACTTGTTCTAGGGCATTCCGAGACGCTAACCGCTAGGCGCTACGAGTCCGGCGCCGGCAGGGGAGAGCCCGCATCGATAGGCTCGAACTGGCGAGATTGCGGAAGGTGAGCCTGATGGCCCGCGCCCGTTGCGCGATTGGTTTGCAAGGGCTGACATCGCCAGAGTTACGCACAGGTTCTGGTTCGGCGAGGAAAGTATCGACCATCCGCGAGGCTATAGCGCGGCGGTGCGTTACATCGACTGCATCGGACGCGCCGCAAACGCCACCAAGGGGAAGATCAAATGCGAATGTTCCTGACGTCTGCCGCGCTTCTGGCTGGATGTTTCTGCATCCCGGCAGCATACGCCGAGGCAATATCGGTGTCGCATGCCGCAAACGCGGACTATCGCTCCGTGCAGGAAGCCGTCGACGCGTTGCCGGCGCAAGGCGGGGAAATTCGGATCGCGCCGGGGACCTATCGCGAAAAGGTCAAAACCTCCAAATCCGGTATTCATATCGTAGGGACTGGCGGCAAACCGGAGGATACGGTCATTGTGTATGGCGACGGCGCAATCAATGCGGGAGGAACCGCGCGTTCGGCTACACTGAATGCCGCTGGCGATGACGTCCGGATCGAAAATCTGACCATCCAGAACGACTACGCGCTCAATCCAACCAATCCTCCATCGCAAGGAGTAGCGCTGTCCGTTACGGGAGACAGGGACGTCATTACGCGCGTCCGCCTGCTCGGCGCTCAGGACACGCTGTTTGCCGGCAAGGGGCCGAACGGCCGAATGTCACGACAATACTTCTCGGAGTGCTACATCGAGGGGCATGTCGATTTCATATTCGGCAACGCCAAGGCCTACTTCCGGAACTGTGAGTTGCATGGCATCGCCAATCAGGCCGTCGTGTATACTGCCCAGAGCAAAGAGGCGCCGGAGGAGGACAGTGCTTACGTCTTCGATCATTGCAGGCTGACTGCCGAGCCCACTGCGCGCTACGTTGCGCTTGGCCGGCCTTGGCGTCCGTATGCCACTGTGGTCTTCCTGTCGACGAAGATAGATGTACCCATCATCGCGGAAGGCTGGCGTGAATGGGATCCGGGCAAGACCAACGCGTTGAGGACGAGCTATTATGCTGAATACAAATCCTCAGGAATCGGGGCCAATCCCTCTGGCCGCGAGCCTCACTCCCATCAACTGACGGATCGCGAAGCTGTGAGATGGTCATTGAAGGTGTTCTTCGGGGGTGCCACAGATTGGCTGCCGAGCGAGCCGTCGGAATGAAACAGAAGTCGAGCAACGCCGATATCTGGATCGGCGCTCCGCCATCTGGTTCTACGCTTGCCGCGCAAGGCTCTCGGCCGATGACCGACGCCATCAGGCAGGAATTAAGCCTACTGCAGCCAAAGCCCGCTTCACAGCTTCAGGCCGTGGTCGTTGAGCACCTTGTCTCTCAGGGCGCCCTTGATCTCGCGGGCAATTTCCTTGCGAACCGCGGCACCCAACTCTACCTTCGCGTCCTCGACAAGGTCCGATCCGACCCCGATCAAACCTTTGGCGGTGAGCTGTTGCTGCAGCCGGCTGGCGAACTCCGTCCCCATTGCAGCAATGAGCTCGTCGTGCGCCGTGGCATGGTCTTTGGGTGCGATGTGACGCACAACGTCGTCCCAAGGTTGCCAGTCCACCGCCAAATAGTCGGCGAATTCCGCCGCCTCCTTGTCCCGCACGGATGTCTCTGCGCTATCAACGTCAGCGTCGGTGACGCCGGAGACTTCAAAGAAGCGCATGTCCGGCGCGACGTGTTGCAATCCCAGCCGCTCGCGGAGTTTATTTTGGTAAGCAAGAAAAACCTCAATGGCGTCGATGCCTTCGGCGTTGTTGCCCGAGCTTAGCGAGCGAACCTTCTCGCGCGCAATTTTCTCCAGCGCGTCCAGGCGGAACATGACCCGCCCCAGATCGATGAGATCGGGAAGCCGGGCCTTGTTGTTATAGGCGCCGTTCTCGACGTCAGCGATGAGGCGTGCGGTCTGCATGCCGTTCCAGGTCAAAGTTCTGCGATCCTCGCAGCTCTGGTTGGCGTCCAGGGCCAGTTGAAAATAGCGCTTGCACAATTGCGGGTTTAACGCCGCCTGCCGCAGATCATTGGCGACCGACTGGCGGAATTCGTCATTGTCAGAGTTGACGGATCCTCGCAGCTTGTCGAGGAAAAGCGCATATTCCCGGGCGCCCGGCTCTTCTTCAAAAGTCTGCCAGGCCGCCAGCACCTCATTGTCGCCCTCCTTCGGATTGCCCCTGAGCCAGCCCGCGACTGTTTCAGTGAGAGCTTCGACCTGCTCGTCGTCTGTTCCGGACAGTTCACTTACGTCCTCGCGCGAAAGCTGGACGGTCGGACCGCCGTAATCATCAGCGCCCAAAATTGTATCTAAATTCGTCAGCACTTGCTCAGGAAGGGGATTGTCAATCAGAACGATACTGGCATCAGCGCCCAATCGCGTCAGCAGATCCTCGGGCAGACTCGTCAACTGGTTGTCGCTGGCGTCGAGAAATCGGAGCGTAGCAGGGAGGGCCTCCGGCAGACCCGTCAATCGGTTGTCGCTGACATCGAGAAAATGGAGCAAAGCTGGAAGGACCTCCGGTAGGCTCGTCAGCTGATTGTGGCCGATGTCGAGAAATCCCAGCGGCGCAGGGAGGAGTTCGGGCAGGTTTGTCAATTGATTGTAGCTGCCGTCGAGAAACTGCAGCGCAGCAGGTAGCACCTCAGGCAGGCTTGTCAGCCGGTTAGAGCTCGCGTCGAGCCCTGTGAGCTCGGTTGGAAGCGCAGGGAGGCTGGTCAGTTGATTGGCACTGACGTTGAGACGCCGGAGCGAAGCAGGGAGGTCATCGGGCAGACCCGTAAGCCGGTTGAAGGGAATATCGAGCACGACGATATCATCCGGAAGCCTGGGCAAACCAGTCAGGAAAAGCGATTCGAGATCCAGTGTGGGGGCCTCACCCCGAGCATTCACTCGCCTGACCGCTTCTTCGCGATCCTCAAGCGGTCCCACCTCAGGTTCAGCAGCCCAATTCTCAAGCGCCTGATCCTCGTTAGCCTCCGCATGATCTGAATCTGCAGCTGCGTAGCCCGCCGCTATTCCCCGCCACTGCGCCGCGGTCTCGTTTTGCTGGCCCTCTTGTTCGGAAGATGCGGAAGGCATGCCGCCGTGGCGTTGAACCTGTCCTGCCTCAAAAGGATCCATCCTACTCCCCCTAAAGACTGAGCAGACTCAGTCCACGACTACGCATTTGAGAGCCTAGGGCATTTAGCTTTCGATAAGCTGACATAGCCTGTCGACGCTGACAACGATGGCAACGCAGCTGCCGCACCATCGTCGCTACAACGATTGGAACGTTGGCGGATAGGCAAGGCGGTAGCGGCTTCGCTATAGAGCGCAACGACGACCAGCAGAGCCGTTTCGGTCGAGTAGCGAGAAATGAAGGACGGCAGGCGGTCCGAAGCGCCGAGTTCACGCCCGACATTCTCAGATGCCTAGGCAGTGCTGCCGAACTGGTCATTGCGAAGCTCGAGCGGTTCACCCGTAAGCTGGATTGCTTTGCTCACCCCGTGGCAAACGAGCGACCCTGAGGGTTGCAGCGATACTCGTCAGCTAATCGACAGGTAAGCCTGCTCACGGGAAAACGTTGCCCGCAAAAAAGTCCTGCCGGACTTATCTGGTCAACCAAATGACCGCAAAACTCGCAGCCGTATCGATCGATTTGCCGCGCTAGGGCTTGTACGAACCCGTGCCTACTTAAGTCGGACGGGGACGCAGCGCACGTATAGCGGTGATCGAGTGACATTCGCGCTGTGCAACCGCCTGTTTCGCAATCTTGAGAGTATTCTTGATTCTGGAATGGAGAAATTGAGGGACGCGGGGCAGGCACAGTGGAGTGCAGGTCCTTCCTCGGGGCTTTCCGAAGGGGCGGACCAGGAAAGCTACCTCGGCGGCTTCAACCGCGCCGTGGCGAATTTGGTCGAAACCGTGACGGGCTATCGGACCGCGGCTTCCGCGCGCGCGCAGATGCTGGACAATTGGGTTGTTGACGAGGGGCAGGGCGAAGCCGAGAATCGGCGGCAGGGGCGCACACGAATCAGGAATACGGAGAACACAGGCTCACGCTTGCTCGACTTATCGTGGCTCTCGCTGACCACTCTGCCCAGCGCCCTTCCGCCAAGGTTGCTGGAACTGCGCGCCCGGCACAACGAGCTAAGCAGCCTGCCCGCTATGTTGACGCCCGGTCTCCAGCGTCTTCTCATCAGCCATAATCGCTTGACCAGTTTGCCGGATGGTCTTCCGGCGACCCTCTCTGAGCTGGAAGTCGCTGACAATAGATTGTCCAGCCTGCCGGTAAATCTTCCGGTTGGGCTCGAGATCCTGAATGCGAACGACAACCAGCTAACCAGCCTGCCGGACACTCTCCCGAGCGGGCTCACCTCGCTCGCGCTCGGTCGCAATCAGTTGACCGATCTGCCCGAGTCCCTCCCGTCGCGGCTCATTGAACTCAATGTGAGCAGCAATCAATTGGCCAACCTGCCTGATCCACTTCCGAGCACACTCCAAAGTGCTCGCAGAGCGCGGCCTCGAACTGTAAGTCCCAAGCGGCCGACAGATTTGTCATTGCTCCGTGGCATTACAACGCTCGTCCATGGCTTTTCAAGGTGCTTTGCCAACGAAAGCTGAGAATCCCGGAAAAGAGAACCGTTCAATGCGGTGGAGGGCAGCTTGAGCCGCGCGAAGGTGACAGCAGAACGACGCTTGCCATAATCAGAAGAATACCAGCGTAGACAGCAGCAGATTGAGGGCGTGCTCCGTCTGAAGCGTATGCGTGACGCTTGTCGGGTTGTGGATGTATGACAGTCCTGCGCTCGCATAGATACCCGGAGCGAGATGAGCAGTATATGTGCCCGTGATCGCTAGGGTATCGCGATGCGCAAGCTGACCTTTAGCCAAGGCCGCATCCACGGCGAATTTGCTCCAGGTCGTGTTGCTGGCGACAAGAGCAATCAGATCCTGGGGGCGACAATCAAACGGCCCTTTCGTATAAAGACGAAGCTCGTAATACTGGCTGATTCTGTTGAGGTCAGGCGGAGCTCCCATGATAGAGAATCCGCCATAGAGTCCGCGAGACGGCGACCTGACGGCATCAGCTTGCCAGAATTGCCGGTCCGCAGCGATGTAATGGAAATTGTTGCCGCTCACTCGCTGTTGATTCGGGTCCGCCAAATTCTTGTAGCGGCTGGTGTTGAAACCAGCGCCGGCCCGCAGCCATGTGTCGGGCGATCCAGGAGCGGCCTTGCTCCTGTAGCCGATTTCATCGATGAGAAGCGTGCCCGCATTGGCCGTGCTCCAGTCCACGCCTGCGGGATTCTGTCTTATCTCGGCATAGGGACCGTCCGGGCTGATCGAACGCTGCACTGAAATCTTGTTGTAGAAACGATCGTCAAAATTGTACTTCAGGTTGACCGCCGGCGTGGGCGTAGCATTGGTACTCACCCCTGCCTGGATCAAGGCGAACATGTTCGATCCGGTCATCCCTCCGAACAATGTGCCGGTAAACTCATTCTGGTTTCTCAGGTAACCAAATTTGAGTTCGAGCTTCCTGCCGAGAAAAGTCTGGTAATAGGCGAGCGTGTTGAGCCCCACTCTGTCAGGCCCCGGGCGATCCCACGTCCAGTATTGCTGCTCGGCTCCGACGACAATCTGGCCATCGGGAATGCCAAACCGGGTGAGATCGTACGTGACGATCAAGAAGTTCGCCGAAGCGAAGGTCGGGTTCTGCCCCATGTAAAGCTGGTTTGCGATTGGGCTTCTCGCTGCATTTGGCAGCTGATTGTCTACAAACGTGTTATGTGTCCAGCCGATATAACCAATGCCGACATCAGCCAGCGCGGATCTAACGCCGCCATTCTCCTGATCAATCGTATCTGCAGGACCAGGTATCGCGAGCCACAGTCCTTTTTCACGTAGATTGTCGTACCTGGCGAAGGGGCCGATTGGTTTTTGCGTTCGCGTATGAGCAGATCTATCCACATTGTTGCGCCTTTCGGCAGGCATGTCGGCACGTACAGCTGACCGTGGATGCCGAGGCTGGACGACTTGACGTATCACACCGGTCCGCGACTTTGTCGCCGGACTGGAAGCTCGTTTTATTTTGCTGGCCTGATCCACAGTGTCGTTTCCGGAATCGAACTCGTCACCGGTTTGCGCCAACGCGGAGTTGCCGAACAGGCAAGCCGCCAGCGAAACTGCGATATATCGTTTGCCGGTTGGCCGAAACGGGAAAGCAGATGCCAAGGCGGCCGAAGACGTTAGAAACGATGTCGCCGCAAGAAACCAATCACGCATGCGCTCTTCAGATCCGTGTCAGCCAGTCATGATTGGAAAGAACGCCGGCCTGATTGGCCGAGAGTGGCATCTCAACATTCTCGTTCCCGAGGAGGGAGCAGATGAGCTGCTCCGCGATTGACTTGCGCATCAGGCCGGGGCACCGCAAAAGAGCAGCGCGTTTTGGTGTGGCGAAAGGCTGAGACCCTCGGTCTCACCTTCTGACAACAGCCTCGCTGCTCGCCATGCGACAGATTGGGCTGGCGTTGGGGGGACCTTGCTGGAAGAACCCTTTGACTGACGATGTGGCAGGCGCCAGCAAGCAAATCTCGTGAGCCTCGAGGCATGGCTCATGGCGTTTTGTGATGTCGTTGGGCCAGACAATCGACAGGATATGGAACTCGCCGTCCCTGGAATGTATGCGCTCGCAGATCGCACGACGACGCCCGTCATGGACGTCCCAAGTGAATGGACGAAACAACCTTCGAACCACTTTGGTGGCGGCGGGCGCGCAACAGCTCCATTGAAATAGTTGGGGCGTCCAAATCTGTCTTGCATTGCGGGTCCTTCACTTGCGCGACCTTCGTTGGTCCCGCTTGGCATGTGCCCGTGATCTCGATCAACCTGCTGAGATTGGTAGTTGATCATGCGCAATAACTGCCCTCCGAATGAGGGATTGCGGCTCAGCCGTCGCTCTTAAGCGGCCCGTCTTGAGTAAAGCTGCGCGTCAGGCGGCTCTAGTCAAACACGCTTTCGGAAACGAGTTGCTGTTTGCATTCGGCAGGCACCAAGAAAGGGAAATCAGAAGGGTTGTTATGGATGAGGGCAAAATACTGCACGATCGGCGGCGAAGACGAGGACCGATGTTCGCCGCCAGCGCTATGATACAGGAGCCCGGCACAAGGCCACTCGGTGGGCACACGGGCGCCTCGCAGGGAGCAGACGGGCGAGCGGACGAGGAGGTCCGCGAAGTATGACATTATCGGCAGTCGAGATCGCTGGAGCGCGCGGACACCGCAAGCGCTCGGATCGACGAAGCGAGCCGGCCGAAAGAAGGATGCTGGACGAGGGGCGATGTTGATGATTGACGATGCGGTCGCTTCGGATTTGCAACCGCTGTTGCGAGGGCGGTCTCGACGCATTGTCCGGGTTTTGGTGCTTCTCCTTGTCCTCGTCGGTTCCAGTGCTGCTGTCGCCTGGTTTTGGGCTGACCTCGGGGAGTTTGTCGTGACGCCGGAAGCTCACCAAGTCACTTCAATCATGAGGTCGTCACTGGATGACAAAGCTTCCTTGTCCGAGGTAAAGTGGGCACAGCTGAAGGCTAGCGATGAGATCGCAGAACTGAACCGCAGGGTCGATGCCGCGCGGAATGACCTCAAAGGGATCCTGGACCAGATCAGCGTGCTGACTGCGCAGATCGAGTCGCTGCGGAATTCAATGCCTGGCGCCTCTACGCCCTCCATTTCTGCCCAACCATCGGCCCAAGCTGCTTCGAGCCGAGCCAAGAAACGCCTTGGGCAATCCACACCACAAGGACCTGTTTCCGTTGGGGGCGCGCCAGTGATCGCAGCACCTACGGCAAGCGCACCTTGATGTCTCGATCGGCTACAGGCTTGGCCATAACCCCAACCGTGCCCACGGTTTGCACCCGCATTTGCGATGCAGCTTGCAGACCTAAGGGCCGCGACGGCGCCGGGCTTTCCGGAGGCCAGGGTTCGCTTCCTTGAGGTATTATTGCCAGGTGGGCAGAGTGCGTCTCGCATAGCGGTCCTGAACGGCAAATCCGCGGGACAAGTGTTTGTAGTCAGATCATTGCCGTTGACGCACTGTCTGAAGTGATGGTGATCGCGCTCCGATGCCCCTTCGAGAGCCGCACAAGATGAGGCCGATGTACTACTGAAGCGCTCCGCAGAACCGCGCAATCTGCGTCTCTCGTCAACTCGGGTGCCGCTTCCAGTAGGCCTAAACAGAAGCCGTCAAGCTCCACAACAGGACTATTTCTCTAGGAAGAATATCATACTCGTCGCTTGAGGTCGTCCCGACAAGGGGGCGACTCGAGTTTGCGGCCTCAGTTTGGAATTGATTGCTACGCCTCATAATGACTATCTCGCCTGGCTGCCACAGGCGCTCCGCCGATTGCTCCTTGGCCATTCGCGTTGATATTGTGGATCTGCTCACATACGTAGCTTGTTAATAGGGTATGCGGTCGAGGTGAGCGTCGAACGCGGCAGCAACGGCGCGAATGACAAAACGGTGCTTCTGCTTGACCCGGATAAAACCCTGTTGGATGTCCAGTATCCCGTCTTCGGCAAGCGCTTCCAGGCGGTCGGCTGAATCAAGAAAAGGAATTGGATCAAATCCGTGGGCGACGCAGATTGCCGCCACATCGGCCTGCAAGTCGCACATCAGCCGCTCGATGATTTCGGCCCGAAGGCGATCTTCGGCGGTGAGGCAGTGGCCCTTTAAGGTTGCCAGATGGCCAGTACTAATCTGCCGGCAATAGGAACTTGTTGCCGTCTCGTTCTGGACGTAACCGTCACGCAGACGGCCGATGGCTGACGGACCAAGGCCGATCACCGTTTTACACGTATCGGCCGAATAGCCCAGCGAGTTGCGGCGCAGCCGGCCGGTTTTCTGCGCGTGCGCGAGTTCGTCGTCCGGGAGGGCGAAATGGTCGAGCCCGATTTGGCGATATCCGGCGGAGACCAGCGTATCTGCCATGGCTGCAGCTTGCTCGGCGCGCGCAACATTGTCGGGCAGCGCCGCCTCGTCGATCTGGCGCTGACGTTTCATGTAAGAGGGAACATGGGCATAGCCGAACACCGCAAGGCGGTCGGGCCGCATAGTCAAAGCCGTCTGCGCTGAGTTCACGCAGGATTGCACGGTCTGATGCGGCAATCCGAAGAGCAGGTCGAAATTAATACGGCTTATTTCATGCTGGCGAAGGCGTTCGACGACAAAAGCGACCTGCGCTTCGCTTTGGAGACGGTTGACCGCCCTTTGAACTACGGGATCGAAGCTTTGTACGCCGATGCTCGCGCGGCTGACGCCCGCTACTCCCAAGGTTTCCGCCATCTCGGCCGTGAACGTGCGTGGGTCGATCTCGACGGCGAGCGCGGTCGATTTGCTGAACGCGAAGCAGCGGCGCAAAAGCTCCATCAGAGCCAAGAAATCGGCCGGTGGGATGGTAGTCGGCGTGCCGCCGCCAAAATGCAGGTCGCTCATTGGAAGACCGTGAGGCGTTTGCTCTGTGACCAGACGAATTTCCTCACGTACCGTCAGCAGGTAATTGCGAATCGACCGCTCGCTGTGAGTGAGGCTTGTTGGGAAGCCGCAATACCAGCAGATCGACCGGCAGAACGGAACGTGAAGGTAGACCGATACGGATTCGTCTGGCGGCAGCCGCCGCAACCACGCCTCACAGGTCGTGGCGCCGACCGCAGCAGAGAAATCCGCTACCGTTGGGTAGATGGTGTACCAGGGCAGGCGAGCATCGCAATACTTGTTCAAGAGTGAGGTCTGCAACGCTTACCTTTCCGCGCTGATACGCTATCAGGCTGACGGATATCCTCTGCTCTGTCTTTGCTTTAAGTCAAAAAACACTGCCCTGATTCCTGAAGCTCGAGACCCTTCTTTGATGTAGCTGCCAGGACAGCCTGCGAACTGGGAGCGGTGAGAAAGTCAGGCGCCAGCCATCATTTGCACCCGGTAAGAGAACAAATGGCTCACATGAGCTCGGCCGCCCGAGCTCGATCCGCCCAATCATTGTGCGCAGGAACAATCATTCATCGGAGCGCACATTGTCTGCATTCTCCAACGCAGGGGCTTTTGTACGTTGCCGGCGGCGAACCAGTCGACCTCAACCTTTCAAGGTGTTTTCGGTGGAAAAGCTGATGTGGATGCCCCAGGCGTTCGATCGAGTCAGGAAATCACGCTAAATCCGGTTGGTAGTCCGCGCCACGCTGGGCCGGCAGCACAGGGCCAATTGGCCAGGAGGGCTCATGAACCTGAAAGCACCCGCGGCGGGCGCCGCGCATCAGCCTATTCTCAATTGCCCGAACTGCAATCATGAGATTCACCTCACCGAATCTCTTGCTGCTCCCCTGATCGAGGAAACTCGCCAACATTTTCAGCGACAATTGGCGGACAAGGATGCCGAGGTCGCCCGCAAGGCCGAGGCCTTGCGCCATGAGCAGGAGCAACTGGCGAGACAACGCGAACAGATCGAGGATCAGGTGGCCGCGCGCCTGGCGGCCGAGCGCACCGAACTCGTCGCCATGGAAGCGAAGAAGGCTCGGCAGGCCGCGGCGGCCGAGCTGCTGGCAAAAGCTGCCGAAGCGGCCGAGCTTCGTCAAAGCCTGGAGGCCAACAATGCCAAACTTGCTGAGGCGCAGCAGGCGCAGGCCGAACTGATCCGCAGGCAACGTGCCCTTGACGAAGAGAAACGTGAACTCGATCTGACCATCGAAAAGCGCGTGCAGGCCTCAATCGCGGATATCCGGGCCAAAGCCAGGCATGAAGCGGACGAAGCCGCCCGCTTTCGAGTGCTCGAGAAGGATCAAACGATCGAATCCATGGCGCGGACGATCGAAGAGTTGAAGCGCAAGGCTGAGCAGGGCTCGCAGCAATCTCAGGGCGAAGTGCTTGAGCTCGAGCTCGAAGAGCTGCTTCGCAGCCGTTTTCCCACTGATACAATCGAGCCGATCGGCAAGGGAGAGCTGGGTGCGGACGTGGTCCAGCAGGTCAACGGTTCAATCGGTCATCCTGCGGGCCTCATCCTTTGGGAAACCAAGCGTACGAAGGCATGGAGCGACGGCTGGCTCGGGAAACTGCGCGACGACCAAAGGCGGTGTGGCGCAGATGTGGCTCTCATCATTTCACAGGCGCTGCCGAAGCACGTCGAATTTTTCGATCTGATCGACGGAATATGGGTTGCTCATCCCCGCTGTGCTGTTGCGGTCGCGATCGCGCTCCGTCAGGGGCTGATTGATTTGAGCAGTTCGCGCCTGGTGCAGCAAGGCCAGCAAACCAAAATGGAGCAGGTGTACCGGTATCTGACCGGCACCAGGTTCCGCCAGCGGGTAGAAGCTGTCGTTGAAAAATTCAACGACATGCGAGAAGATCTCGACAAGGAGCGCAAGTTCATGGGCCGCCAATGGGCCAAGCGCGAGACGCAAATCCTCTCTGTCATCGAATCTACCGTTGGCATGGTTGGTGACCTTCAGGCGATCGCCGGCAAGGCGATGCCGGAAATCCCGAGCCTCGATGCACCGCTGCTGGAATGCTCGGCCCAATCGGAACGCAAAGCTTCATAATCAAAAGCGACGCGGAGTTGGCTCCTTTCAGCTTGATTTCCCGCATCCCGTTCGAACTGACAGGTGGGCGTGCTACCGCCGCTGGGCTCGCGCAATAGCTTCTTCCACACGCTTGCACGTATTGGTGGAGAAAGCGCCAGCGGGTCTCGGCGTCGATGTTGTTTTCTTGCGGCAGAAAGGCTCGTCGAGGAGCGATAGTCGTCGCTTCTCGCCGCGGTTATGCCTGCCATTGAAGCTAGACAATCTGCCGCATCTTTGTCGGTCAGGCCTGTTCAACTTGCGCAGACGGGATCTGAACCCATTTGCAATGGTTTCCGCGACTTGGGCGGGAATTACTTTCGGAAGCGATACAGTGTTCCGAGTTGCCTAGTCGTGCAGGATAAAATGGTACACGCGAACGAGGACCGGGAAAGAATTTGGCGCGGCGCCTCCGCGAAGATGCATCGAGCAGAAAGCTCTTCTGGCTGGGATTTCAGACAAGGAGTCCCGGTTGATGAAACTCAGGGTGCGAGATCGTACAACGTGACGCAGCGTGAGGTTCAAGAGCCGTCGAACCGGCGTGAAAAATATTTTGCACTCCACGTCATAAGTATGGATGAGCCTCAATTACGCCACGCCGCTTGTCTCATTGCGCCAAGCATCGTCACGGATGTACTGATGATGTTGGGGCTGCCCCGGCGCACTTCCAACCCCGGCAGGTGCGTCGGGGCGCTTTAATTCGGTCCCGCCGTTGTGAGCGCTGCGAGTTCACCAATTCCCAACCAGGCTGCAGGCTGTGCCGGAATCGCAAAGAGCGGGCATTGTCACCCTCCGCGCTCGCTGGCGCGTCCAGGTCCGACGATACGCATCTGTTCTGCTTCAGGGCATTAGGTCGACGTTTTGGAACCGTTCCGGCTGTCGTCATGAGCCCTGATGATCGCAACGAAAGCCCCCAGCAAAGGCAGATCGAACAGCTTTTAGGTGCGAACCAACTGCACGCCGGCAATGAGAAGAACCGCCACGAGCATCAACCTGATAGCTGTTTCGCTCAGCCATTTCAGGCCGACAACCGTTCCTGCGACGGCTCCTCCTAGTGCAGCGATTGCGTAAGTAGCCGAATCCGAACACGGAAGCTGGCCTGTGAGAAGAACTCCGACGAAGCCCACTGTGGAGTTCGCTAGGATGAACGGAGGCGACAGCAGGGTGACTTGCCTGGCTGACGCCCACTTCAATGTCATGAGCGCGGGCGCCAGGAATACTCCGCCGCCCACGCCGGTCAGACCAGAAACCAACCCGATGATCGCCCCAATGCTTACGCTTCCCCAGAGCGGAGTTTCGCAAACACGATGGGCAACGCTCCCACGCCGAACAATCATCACAGCGCTCGCCAAAATGAGCACAAGACCGGTCAACGTCCTGTAAACGTGCTCCCCGAGCACCAGCAAGCTGCCGGCAAGTGCTGCCGGCATTGATGACAATAGAAGCGGCCGGAGCGTTATCCAGTCGATGACTTTGTTGCGGTTTAAGAACCACGTGGAATAACTCGCGACAACAATGTTGAGGCCAAGCGCCGTCGGGCGCATCTCTGTAGAAGGCAAGCCGGAAAACGCCATGAGCGCTAGGAACGCGGTTCCACCCGCCTGACCAACCATTGCATAGAGGAGCGAGATAATTGCGAAGAACAGAGAAAGCATACTTCATCTACCCTGCGAAAAGTTCTTCGCCTGCCTTGCACCTAGCTCCATGGAGTTCGAATTTGTCTTTCCACGAGGGAAGAAGTCCAAGCGAGCGCTTAATCGGAGGCCGCGCCGCACCTGGCACCGGCTAAGGTTGCCAGACGATTGCCATTTGTGGGTCGGCTTCTTCAATTGCCAGCCTTGGTACTTGACCAGGATGTGAAAGTGGTACGCCAGCGCCTGGCTGTTTGAAAGGCGCTTGGGGGGGGGCGCCGCGCCGAGCGGCACTCTTTCCAGGCCGCGGGAGGGTTGCGCAAGTGGCGCTGTCGCGTTTCCTCCAGATGTCGCTATTGCTCCAAGCGCGCGTGCGCCGAACGGCTCTTGTCTTGAATTTCTTGTTTTGATTCGGAGAGGTCTCCAGTTGGTACAACACTTGCTGATGCGCTGCTAGGTCCTCTCCCTTATGGAGATGCGTATGCAAGGCGTCCTCTGCAGCCGGCAGGTCTCGTTTCGGCGCGTATCTCCAGTTGCTCGCCTGGCGCGCGGATCATCTGTGCCTTCAATTCAGGTGCGCTGGACCTCTCTAACGCCCCTGATCAGGCGAGGGGCCGTTATATCACGCGGTCACCTGCTGGCTCGGCTCTTCCGTGTTGGTCGCCGATTGCGCTTCCGACGCCGTCGAAGGACGAAGGATCCGCGAAGAATCCGCGACAGAAATTCGCAGGATGGGGAAGAAAATATGACCTTTCCGTCGGGAGGAAGCAGAAAGCCGATGTCGGAACTGCGAAGGTCGATCCCGGCGCCGTCAAGTTGGCCAACGTGCTCCATTTCGCCCAAATCGCGAAGCTCAACGTTCCGGATATCATCGTGCTCGATCTTGAGGCAAAGCCACGCGTCTTTCGGGCAGCACAGTCGCTCCTTGGATAGAGACAATCTTGTTATTCATAGCTTGTTGGTGTCGCCAGCTGGATATCAAGGGTCATCGGGGTTGCCATGGCCGTCGTATCAAAAGCGATTCAGCATTGGGGCAGCGTCCAGGGCACAGACCATCGACACGAACAACAATGCGGTAATCGCCTGCTTAGCCTTCTGGTCATCGGCGAGCGAAATCAATCGGATGGAATTCGACGACGCTTCGGTCGTGGCGTGCCGTCCGATGTCCGACGAGGATAGCGGCCGGACCCCGGCGCATGACAGGATAATTATCGCGCCCCAGTTGGCGGAAGGCGACAAATTCGGGAATGGCGTCTGACGCAGCGCGCGCTCCAGCCTCACGAGTTCAGCTCATGGAACGGAATTTGGATCCGCCGGAAACAAACGCAAGCGAACGCAGCGATGGCGAGCCGGACCGGCGTGCCGAAGCGCCCATCGTGGATCTTTTTAGCTTCACCGAGTGCGCAAACAAGACGCATTCGCTGAGAGCGTTGTTCGATCTTCTTGTAAACCGTGCCACCGAGGAAGGATTCAGTGAAGTTGCATACGGCGCCATCAACTTCGTCGAGCCGCTTCGGTTGGCTGAGTATCCGCCGCCGACTGTCGCTGTGAATTGGCCGCCAGCCTGGTGCGATCGATACTTCAAACGCAAGTACCACACCATCGATCCGGTGGTCCGGCGGACGCCGATGCATTCGCGTCCGTTTCTGTGGGACCAACTGGCTGATCATTATCAGCTTCAACCGGACGAGAGACGTGTACTGGATGAGGCCAGGGAGGCTGGCCTGAAGCATGGCATGAGCGTGCCCCTATTTGGCCCGTTGGGCCAAGTATCTGTGGTGTCGTTTGCGTCTCCGTCCGACGATGCTGATCCTCAGGATCGCATCGGTCATCTCAACGCCCTGGCTTCGCTCTTTCACAGCGCCTGTGGCGAGATAGCTCGATCCACCAATGGCGGCTGTGGGAAAAAAATTGCATTATCGCAACGGGAGATCAGTTGCATGCGGTGGGTTGCAGAAGGGAAATCTTCCTGGGAAATCGGCATGATCCTAGGAATCAGCGTTAATACGGTCAATTTCCATATCAAGAATGCGATGCGAAAACTGGGTGCGACCACCCGGATCCAGGCGACAGCTATCGCCATTCGCCTCAATATTCTTTGAGATCCCATCCTCACTGCCAGGAAGTGCGATTGACGCCAAGCCCTGGCAAGGCTCATGTCATTCGAACATTGCTTCGTTGAGACAGGCGACGTGAAACTCACGTTGCGTGAGGTTCTGGAGTTCGACGACGCATGTAAAGCCGACTGGTTTGGTGCCCTCGGGTGTGCCTGCGGTTTGCTCTGCCAGCCAGTGATCTAAGCCTAGGCGAGCTCGAGCCGGTTGCGCTGGCTGGTTGCGAGGCGGTAGAGCATCTCGAGAAAGAACCCCGACCGTTAGTCGGGGTTCTCGATTTAACGCTTGCGCGCGTGGGGTTCGCTATTTTGCCAACGTCGGACCGAACCTGTAGTTGAGCCGCGCCGTGACAAGATCGATGTCCTGGTGAACGCGATCGAAGCCAATAGCCGTGGGGAAGCTTACGTTGCTGCCCTGCATGAACAAGTGATCATACTCAAGGCCAACCGACCAGTTCGGCGTCAGGCTGACTTCCGCACCAGCGCCGAGCGCGCCACCCCAGCGCACATCGTTATTCCTGCCAAGCTCGGTGCCATTGGCCACTGAGTTGACGTGATAGGTGTTGCTGGTCACCGCCGCACCGCCCTTGGCGTAAAGCAGCACGGCATTGAACGCGTAGCCGACGTGGCCCGTGAGCAATCCAAATGCATCTGTCTTGGTGCTAATGGTGTCCGCTGGGAAGGCACTGCTGACATTGGAGCCGCTGAAGTTGGCCCAGTTTCCCTGACCTTCGATGCCGTACACCGTTCTGAAGATCTGCCAGCGATAGCCGATCTGTCCGCCGACGGTGCCGCCGGTCGAATTATGGCAGCCCTCGGAAGTACCGCCGTTGAAATCCCAGCAATTGTGACTCGATCCCCAGCCGCCGTTGAGACCGATATAGTAGCCGCTCCAGTCGTTGATCGGGGCTACCACCGGAAATGGGGGGGCCTTGATGTTGACAGGCTGCCCGGCGAGGTCTGCGCCGAATGCGGGAGCTGCAGCGCCGAGTGCGATGCTTGCGATCAGAATCAGCAATCTCTTCATTCCAGTGTCATTCCTTTTGATGGCCCCCGGCGCCGTGCGTCTTAACAACATGATTGCGAATTGCTGTAACTGAGGCACAACATTCCTCCGCAAGAAATGGGTCGAAACGCACGGTGCGTCAGGTTTTGAGGCGCCTAACTTGCGACGCTCGACGAAAATGCAGCAACATTCGTGGCGCCTTTACCTGAAGGCGATGCGATCGTGATGGCACTGCGCGGCGCAATGCTGCGAGCGCATTTGCTGAAGCACCGCCACAACCAGGTTCCTGGCGATACATCCGGCTGAGCGTCGTTCAGCGGGTTTCGTCATGAGCCGCACAGATGAAGGCGTCCCTATCGGGATGAGAGTTGAATTTATCCTGAGTCAGGAGTCGTGTGGCGACTTAAGATTGTGGTAACGTCGGAAATGATCCATCAGAGGCATTGATCGATCCAAATTCGGCCATCCTCAAGATCCGGAGCGGCATCGGGCGCGCTGTAACTGCTCTTGCTGCGCCAGGAAAGCCAATCGAGCTGGTGCGCCGCCAAGATCATTTGCCGCAGAATGTTCGTCACCGCGCTGGGTGAAGCCCGCATCGAAATTGCCGAGACGCGCGCCAAGCTACAAGATACGGTGCGCATTGTGTCAAGCCGGGACAGCGCGTGCTTGTCGCGCCTTCGTTGTCGGTGTGCTCCCGCTTCTATCCTACTGATGTGGGGACCACGAGAGCTGCACAAGCAGGGCTCCTTGATGCTGTCATCGACGTAGAAGATGAGCAGGGAAAACTCAGATCGACCACGACCTGCCCCTTCGGAGTTGACGATACGGTCTCGTTCCTGCCGATAACAAGGGTACCGGCCAGCTGGAGCGACGAACCTCTACTGTTTACTCGGCGACGCCAGCTCCGCTCGTAAATTGCGTATCGCTTCGTTTGCCAGATGCAGGGTATTCCGTTCGCCGGTCCTGATCGAGCACTCCAGTAATGCTCGCAAGCGGCGGTGAAGGAACGTCTTGAGATGATGCGCAAGAACTGGGTCCTTCTCGACAAAGCGCCACGCTTTTTCAAATGCGATGCTTTCGATAATCTCCGGCGTTTGCACCTGGCCGGATATGACCTGATCCATCTCAAAACTCCTCGACTCCTGGTACAAGGTAAAAGTTTCGTCCGGAGCGTGCCGACGAGCTGCGGCCTGTCTTGAGCGGCAAGAAGTCGGAGCCACAGCCAAAATGTGTGTCGATCCTACAGCGACCTTTATAGTGCCGCTTGTTGAAGTCCGGATGACCCAATGTCGAAGTGCCAGGGAAAGTCGGACGCTTCTGAATTGGCAACAAGATGCGAGGCACAAAGAGGCAAATGTCAACGCAGGGTCTCTTAGGCCCGGCACGAGCTATCGCGACAATTGCGTTGATCTGCCAGGAATCGTTCTGGCGACGAAATATCAGGTGGCCCGCAAATTTAGAACAATGCGGCCGCGATCAGGGAGCTAGCTTATGCTGCCAAGATCCGAATATCGGAAGGCGCGGTCAACTGTGCGGCGCCTCGCGCGAATATCGCGGATCGCGCGTCCCCCTATCTGCCCTGGAGCAAACTGCGAGCGTGTAACATGCCATGATCAAGCGTTTGAAGTGTAGTGCAGCGAAAATCGGATGAATGTCTCGCTCCTCGAGGCGAAATGATCAGCACGTGGAAGCAGCTCACTCACCTAGCGGTGAGCCACGGTCTCGAAGTGGCCTTATCCGTGGGCAGGAGAGCACCGCCACGGTCAGCCCAGCAATGAAGCTTTCACTGAGCGGCCGTCGATCGCCGAGGAGCGAAGCGGCCTCAGCCCGCCGCACGTGCCAGAATCAATCTGGCAATCCGCGTCTGGTTGGCCGGAGTGCGCAGTGCAGGCGGTAAGGCGGCCACTGCCTGATCTAGAAGGCGCCCCAAGATTTGAAGCTCTTCTGGATCGTAAACGCCATGGTCCCGTCTCATTCGCGCTGCTCGCCCGTCGCCAGGAAGGCCACCGGTGCTCGTATCGCCGAGCTGGCCGAGCGCCAGTTCCGCTGATATCATTTCGTTCGTGAGTGCGTTGAGCAGCTGGATTGCCTCGAGCTCGTTGCTTCCTTCGCGTACGAGAGTGGCCACGATATCGAGTTGCAGGTCGATGCGATCCTCAAGGTCCTGCATACGTGAATTCGAAGGGTCAAGTTCCACAGTGTTGCTCCAGATTAATTAGACGAAATTGGCATGTAGTTTTGTGTGCGTTCCGATTTGCGAGGCAGCCGATGCGGTGAGCGACAAAAGTTCCGCTGCACAAGACAACTCGCGCATGTGCAACCAAAGAAAGGGACGGGCTGGCCTCGCAGAAAGACCTGAAGAAGGTATGGTCGCTATAGAGCGCTGTGCGCTGCCTGATAGAACGCCCGTCTTTGATTGAGCTATCGAGCCGGCGTACTCCACGCTGGCCGACCTCGCAGGAGCGCCGTTGGCATAGGCGGAACACACCAAACAGCGTGGAGTGGATGGGCGGCATGAGAGCCCCGCGAGCAAAGGGCGTAAGTGGGCGGCTAGTGTTGTCGCATGGCCTTTCGCGTCGCCGAAATCGAAGTCAGTATGCGCCGCTGATACCAGCGCGTCCTTTTTGTGTTTGAGAAGGTCAGATGGCTGACGTTGCATTGCTTGAGAATCGCAACATCGCGAAAGTAACGGGGCTGTCCGCCTGGTCAGGCCGACAAGCCTTGCCGAGGCTGACGCAAGAGCCGGTGCGACTGCCTGGCTTCTATGCGACGCACGCATGCAACCCGACCAATGCGCGTGAGAAGCACCTAATTTTCGGCGACGCCTTCAGGATGACGAAATTGCTGTCGGCTACTTCGAATGAGGGCAATACGGTTCGGCGAGCCATCCGGCTGAAGCTGGACCGCTGGTGGCGCGGTTTCAAAGGTCGAGGGATATCGTTGGTGATGTGGGCGCGAAAGGCTTGAGCCGGCCTGCGACTTGGCAGAAAGCAAAGGGGGTCCATGGTCACACGAGCTTCGTCAAAGATGCTTTCCGGAAATCGGTGAGCGACTATGGTGCATTTGGCTGAAATCCGTAAAATCGAAAGTTTTGATGGGATGCATCCAGTCCGCGGATAGCGCGCGCCACTATCCTTGACCTGCTCTGGACGACGCATAAGACAAGCTCGCATACGGGTTGAGCCACTTTGTGATGCCAACGCTATTCAACGTCTCATGTCGCTGCCGACGACATCGGCTGCGCGGCCGGCAACGTGATGCTTGAGGTCGCGCCTATATCCTTATGAGTTTGGGATCTCCCGTCGAGCAAGAAAGAACGCCTTGATCGTACGTCAATGGGCACGTACGGCATGCCAAGAAGGGGCCGGGCGTCCCACAGTAGCGAAGTTGAATAGACATTGTCAGCCAAAGCTATCGATGACTTCGGCTCTGATCGCGCTCGCGGTGTATAGTGAAGTGTCGAGCGGAAGGCTCCCGAATGCAAGCTGGCAGAGTAGGTAGTTGGTACCTGCCTCTTCCATCTGGTTAAGAAGCTGCTGTCGGGCGGAAGCTGGCGTCCCGACGACGCACAATTGGCTCTCCAGCGCTGCATCGAACGACAGCGGCAGAGCCGGCGGCGTCGGAGTGGCGTTTAGCTCGTAAAGGAACTTAAAGCTATCCAGCCATTGTCCATAAGCGGCTTCGGCAGCCGCATGAGCTTCTCCGTCAGATGTCGCAATCACGATCATACGAGCCAACCCCAGGAACAGCTCTCGATCGTCCGCGGCTGTGCAGCGCGCCCGACGGCAACGAAAAGCATCCGTAATGCTTCGGACAGCAGAGGCGGGGCCGACACACGCCAGATTTGCACCATTTGCCGCGGCCCATTCCGCTGATTCGGGCCGATTGCTGGCGATCCAGGTCGGTGGAGAAGGTCGCTGATGAGGCCTCAAAGTTAAGGGTACACTGTTCAGCTCAAAATGGCTTCCTTGGTAGGATAACGTATCGCCCTTCAGCGCAACATTTAAGATTTCGCTGGCTTCCATATAGCGGCTTGGCGCCGCGCCTGCGCTGATGCCGAAATAGCCCCATTCGATCGGCTGGGAGCCGCGACCGATACCGAGTTCGAGCCTGCCGCCGCTCAATTGATCAAGCATGCAGATCTCTTCGAACACGCGCAACGGATGATAGAGGTTGAGCAGCAGAACAAGCGGACCAAAGCGGAGCCTGCGGGTGCGCTGCGCAAGACTTGCTAGAAACAGGTTCGGCGAGGGCCCTCTGCCATGAGGGGTGCAGTGGTGCTCCGCTAGGTGATAAGCGTAAAAGCCCAGAGAATCACACGCCTCCGCCAGCTTGAGACGATCTTCATACTGTCGCGCAATATCGCGACCGTCGTCGTCCAAGTGGTCAAAGATTGCGCATTTCAGTCTTGAGGGAAGGCCGCTTTTCACTCGATCATCTCCGATTTTGGAATGGGAGTCCTGGTTGCTTTGTGCCTTCGGCCTCAAGGACGTGGAACGCATCACTTGGCCGATCTGGCTATTCTGCGGGAGCTAACGCTCTGGGCTTGCGCCATGCAGCGTGGGCGTGAGAACCTGCATATTCGTCGCGACTACTTTGATAGGAGTTCGCGAAGTGCATCCACGCCAAGCATGTGCTCGACCAGAAGCTTCTTTAGGTTCGCGTTTTCCTCTTCCAGCGCGTTCAACAGCTTGGCGGCCGAAACGTCCATGCCGCCGAACTTGGCCTTCCAATCGTAGATTGTCGCTTCAGAGATCTCGTGTCTGTGAGCTAGATCAGCCGGTTTCGCACCAGCCCCATGCTCGTTCAGTATCGCGATAATTTGCTCTTCTGTGAATCTCGGTCGTTCCATTTGTCCGTTCCGTCTTGCACAGCACTTGCACTCGAAGTGCAGACAATATGCAATGTGACATCATCTGGCGCCTTTACGAGCTTGGCTCAAAACACGCACTAAATATTCCGAATATCCGCGATGTCAGATGGCGCGTTCCATCCTTCATGCCAAATGGATCGGCGGCTGTGCCCGAAAGTAGGACAACGTCCAGGGATGCGCATTCCGATAGGAGAGCTGATCGAAGTCATGTCGATAATATTCTCAATGTTGTAACTCTGCCCGATTGTCGTGGCGTCACGCCTGTTGCCGCCTGCTGGAAGCAATGTGAGCTTGTTATCGACAATTCGCTTCACAACGAGCGGTGTCGCATCAAGCTGGCCAGTGGTGGGATCGAGTTCGCACAGACTTTAAGTCTGACATAAGTCGCTTGGGAGCGGTCGAGGCGCTGGCAGAATTGACGAGGAACGCGCTGGCGAAACAGCGATTGGATAGCAATCGCGTTTCGCGCAATGTGGGGTAGCCGGAAGTTGCGAAGTACAGTTGCATTTGTCAGCATGCGCGGTCGACGGAGAGATTGCCGTGGCGGTTTGGTTGTCATGGCTGTTGTCGCATGAGCGGAACGGCCGGAACTGCGCAGCATTCCCGATCAGACTGTTGCGGATGTCTGCAGTGAAGCGTCGCAAGAACTGGCCTTAATCGGAATGCTATTTGTCTACCATCGGACGTAGCTCCTCCTGTACGTCGACGTCTGGTAATTCCGCGAGCGCTGCAGCGAAGGCGATAAGCGCTCCGAAAGCCGCGAGCACAAGAGAGCTCGCGAGTATAACGGCAGCAAGGTCCTGATGTCGTTTCATCATCTGTGTCGTGGCTGTGTTGGCGGAGAACGGCTGTGGATCGCGTCGATCAGTTCTGGTCGAGCACTTCAACACGCCCGTCGAGCCAGCGGTAAACCACAAAGCCTGGGCCTGCATTGTCTCCCTTGGTATTGAACCTGACCGGACCAACGGCTGTTTCGATCGGCCGTGAACGGAGTTCGGTTGCGACCCGCGCAGCATTGAGGGAACCGGCCCGCTTCACCGCCTCCGCCCACGCCTGAACTGCGGCATAGGCGTAAAGTGTGTAGCCTTCGGACGACAGCCCGGAAGCCTTGAGTGAGGCCACGGCGTCAGCCGCATTGGCATTTGTTGCTATGTCGGGCATGAAGGTAAATAGCGTACCGTTTCCCGCGCTGCTGGTGATGCCCCAGAATTCGGAGGTCATCAACGGGTCGTTGGCCATGACGGTAAGACCGGCCTCTGCTTCTGATGCCTGACGGATGATCAGCCCAATCTCGGTGTGATAACCGCCGATATAGGCGAGGCGTACCCCGTCCCTCTTCAATCTAGAGATCAGCGCCGTATAATCCTTTTCCCCGGCTATATAGCTCTGCCGAATGACGGGTTCGCCGAATCCCTGAAGCTGTGCCTCAACCGCGTCGGCGATACCTTTGCCGGCGGTGCTCTTGTCGTCGAGCACTGCGATCTTGACGCTGTGGTAATGTCGGTGAATGTATTCAGCCGCAACGGTGCTCTGCTGGTCGTCGCGGCCGCAGATCCGAAACACGGTCTGGATGTTGCGTTCCGTTAGCTGAGGATTTGTCGAACCAGGTGATAATTGGATGATACCTGCTTCGGCATAGACGTCGGAGGCTGGGATGGACGAAGACGAGCAAAAATGGCCGACGACCAGACGCACCTGAGCCATTGCGAGCTTATTTGCAACGGCGACCGCTTGCTTCGGGTCGCAGGCGTCATCAGCGACACTCAGTATCACCTTGGTGTTGGGAAGCTGGCCCGAAGCGTTCAACGCCTCGACAGCCGCGGCGGCGCCGTTGCGCATCTGCGCGCCGAACGCCGCGCTGCTTCCGCTCATTGGGCCGGCCACGGCAATATGAACGTCCGAAGCCCGCGCAGTCGAGGCGAGGGCACAGAAAAGGAAGGCTGCACCTGCAGCTGGAGTGTAAAACCTATTCAACACTGCAGATCTCCTAGTGCTCAGCTCGATCTAAAGTCCAACTGTCTGCGGCCAGCACGGGCCCGCGCTTAAGGATCGCCAAGCGAAGCATGTGTCAGCTCGGGCAACGACCATGGCGGAGCCTACAATTTGACGTTACGTACGATTCAAGTCTTTCTTGAACGGGAGCTTCGCTCAATGCATCAGAGAAAGCGGCGGATCGCCGAGACCCTCGCAGAAAATCTGACCGGTGATTGGTAAAGCTGCCGCCGGGCATCAAAGCCGGCGGTTCACGCTGAACCGCCATGACGATCGAGCTGGCCAAGCGGGCTGGTCAAGCCGTCCGAAGCCGCCTTAGTGATCTCAGTATGGCTGATCCTCTAGGCCGGAGAGGGCAAGATCGAGATATTGCATGAGGCAGGGATCCCAACCAGCCAAACTGCGTGGGGCGCTTAGGCGTGCGAGGACCTTCAGGATCGTCGAAACCCGGGAATCCGCTCCAGCGATTTCGCCGATCAGCAGGCGCGCGGCAATCGCGACGGCTTTCGCGCGCTCGCCGCAAGGGTGTTCGCCGCGATCCATACAATCGCGGAGGTCGTCCCGGATGCGTCGCCATCGCTCCTCGCGTTCTGCAGCCAATTTGCATGTGCATCGGGATGTTTGACTACGCGTCTCAATCCGCGACATGGCGTCCAAGGTGGCAGGCAGCTCATCTACGCTGACCTGAACGTCACTGTCGGTCGTCATGTTGCGCAATCGATCTCGCAACAGCGTTGCTCGAGCAACTTGAAGCTCTATTCGCTCCAAATGCTTGCGCAATAGGTCGGTCAGCGAAGTCGTGCGCTCCATAGCTTTACGGATCTCGTAAAGGGAGAAGCCAAGCTCACGTAGCGCCCGGATCTGATGGACCCGCTGGATGCTCTCGCGGTCGTACATCCGATGGCCGCCGTCCGTGCGCTCTGAAGCGGCTAACAGGCCGGTGTGTTCATAATGATGCAGCGTGCGTACCGTCACTCCGGTCGCTTCCGCAAGTTCGCCAATGCGCCATCGACGCCGTCTTGGTGTAGCTTTGCTCATGTTGTTCAATTTCAAAGCCTACAACCTGACGTCACGTTGGATTCAAGTCATTTCAAAGCTCTAGCTGGATCGTCTTCCATTCCAGCGCAGGAGTGGTGACTATCCTTAGAACGGCGCGCGATCAACCCTGAGGGGAAATGGTGATCAACAGGTTCGTTAAGCATGCCAGCTGAGCGTCGCTGGCCGCTGTACGCTCCAGGATGAGTTTGGCGATCGCCGTCCGATTTTCCGAAGTTCGCATTGATGGCGGCAGCGCGGAGACTGCCCTGTCAAAAAGACTTCCTAAGACAGAAAGCTCTTCGGGATCGAATACTCCACTGTATTGCTCCAACGTACGGCTCCTTGTTCGTCATTGCGTCGGCATAGCGCACCTCGTCAAGACGTTTGGCCGCGGTACGGCCAAAAGAAGTCAGACCGGGGGCGCAGAGAGACGAAGAAGCGATGCGCACTCGGGTGATGCGACAGAGCAACACGCGCGTGCGATGCCTTGCTTGGACGGAGCGAGTCCAACATTCATATGCACAATCAATCAGCACCGCGTTCGTTGTGGTGCTGGATCTCCGACAAGTCCGGATCGTCCGCTCATCGCGAGCGCCACGACCGATTCGCCGCCTTGATGTGATTAGCCGCCGAGCCGATTCGGCCCTCTCGAGATCGACGCGGCCGCAAGCCGGGCTTGCAATGCCAGCGTAGCTTTGGCGCGAGCACGTAGCGACCTCTCTGCCTCTCAAAGCTGGGCCAATGCTCGAGCGACCGCTTTACGTCGAGCCCTCGCCGGTGCGAGAAGGACGGCCTTGGGCTTGTGACGGTCGCCAACTATGAGGGGCTTTGACGAGAGACAATCAGTTCGAGCGAGACGAGCCGAAATTGCACGTTGGGACACGGTCCGGGCGGCGGGTTCGCTGACCTCTGCTAAAGTCCTTACGCTAACGGCGAGACCGATCGTGCGAAGGGGCCGGCATCATCCGCTTGTTCCGAAGCGCTAATGCTGAATGCCTCTTCACGCGCAGTTGCTATGCGAGCTGCCTCCTGCAGCAATATCTCTCTCAGCCAGATGCTCTCTGGATTGCTGTTATTAAGGACTGGCCATTGGACTGCCTCAGTGAAGGTGGGGAATGGCTGGGGAAGCGTGGCAATCTGAAGCGGCGCGGTTTTTTGAAAATGCTTTGCGAGCCTAAAGGGTATGGTCCCTATGCGGCCTGTGCCCACTAGCAGGGGTGGAATCATGCTGAAGCTCTGCACAAGAATATCGATGCGCCGATTGAGGCCGAGATCGAGTAACAAGGAATCCTCGACGAAGGTCTTGCGTGCGCCTCCGAGCTTGACCGCAACGTGGCCCATCGACATATACCGATCAAATGTCAACCGCCTCAGTAAGTGACTATTCGTGTGGCAGCCTACACAAGCGAAACTCTCCTCGAACAAGGCCGCTCTGGGGTGTGTACCGGACATGAATAGTTCCGGCAGGATGACAAAATCGACCTCGCCGCGCCGAAGTAGCTCATCGTGTTCATCGTTGAGCGTCACCAGCTCGAACCTGACATTGGGTGCTTCTCGCGCGACGCGCTCCACGACATGGCGGAAGAATACGACGGTTATGAAATCTGACAGGCAGATCCTGAACCGCCGGTCCGATCGGGCAGGATCGAAGGCCTCACGTGCGATAATCGAGTGCTGAATGTGCATCAACGCCTCACGAACCGGAGCGGCGAGTCCCTCCGCGCGTGCGGTCAGGACAAGTTCTCGTCCTCTCATTACAAACAACTCGTCACCAAAATAGGAGCGCAGTCGGGCGACAGCTGCACTCATGGCGGGCTGGCTAAGGCTGATCTTACGTGCCGCTGCAGTCAGGCTGCGCTCAGTCATTAGAGCATCGAGCGCGACGAGAAGATTAAGATCCAGTCCTTTGAAGCGCATATCTTCTTGTCCGGCGCAAACGTGCTTGCGGTGTTAAACGACCGGCCGCGGCCACGTCTGAGGCGGTCTCACCGGCTGGTCCGAATCGGTTTCGTCCGACCTTGCTCTCGCGAGAGGAAGGTCGCGGAATCACCGCAACAGTGGACGGTTCGGCCGTTGGCGGACATCAGAGGCTGGAAGCCGTTACCAGCCCGTAATAGGCTCGCCGCTCCCGCGCGCCTCGTAACAAGACCCGGTCTTAACTATTGGCACCAGTCCAAGTTGTTCCGCCAAAGCCGTGAGTTCGGCTGTGCGCCCGGTCGACCGCCGCTTAAGGCAGCGCGAGCCAAGGCGCGCAGCCTACAACCTCACGCAGCGTGGGATTCAAGCGAATAATTGAACGTGCCTGACATTTGCACACCAATGCGGATTATGTCCCGCAACAACGTTGGGTGTCCGTCGACCTCGGCGGAGAATTATGGCGTGCCGCAATACTCGAGACACGGCCGGAATGGCCTTATGCTGAACTTAGCATCGCCTACGAGTAGATGTCTCGAGATGGCCCGATGCGATGTTGGACGCCTCTTCCAACAATATTCGCCTCATCCAAACACTCGCCGGGTCGGTATTGTGGAACGCAGGCCATTGCAATGCTTCAGTGAATGTGGGCAGAGGCAAGGGTGGTGCGACAATCCGCACGGGCATCCGCTTTTCGAAGTGCCTAGCGAGTCGCAAAGGCATCGTGCCGATACGGCGGGTGTCCAATATTATGGGTGGGATAAGGCTAAAGCCTTGCACCACCACCTCGATCCGTCTCTTTAGGCCGTGTTCAAGCAAAAACCATTCTTCCAGATTGGGCCTCAGCGCCCGTCCGAATTTGGCCGTAACGTGACCCATCGAAAGGTATTTTTCGAATGTCAGTTGTCGTGACAGCTGCTTGTTCGTGCGGCATCCCACGCATACGAGAGTCTCGTCGAACAGCGTCGCCTTGGGATGAGAGCTCGACATAAACAACTCCGGCAGAATGAGAAAGTCGACCTCACCCCGGCGGAGCAACTCGTCGGGCTCATCCGAAAAGGGCAGCAATTCAAAGCGCACAGCCGGGGCTTCCTGTGCGATACGGTCCATAATTCGTCGAAAAAAAACGATTGTCATGAAATCGGAGAGAATGACCCTGAAGCGACGGCTGGACTGAGCAGGGTCGAACGAATCTCGCGAAATAATCGAAATTTGAATGTGCAAGAGGGCCTCGCGAACGGGACCCGCGAGCTCTTCCGCGCCCGGTGTCGGGACGAGCTCTCGACCGCGCATCGTGAAAAGTTCATCGCTGAAGTAGGTGCGCAGCCGCGCGATTGCCGCGCTCATAGCGGGTTGGCTCAGGTTAATTTTACGCGCCGCGGCGGTGAGGTTGCGCTCGGTCATCAGAGCATCGAGCGCAACGAGCAGGTTTAGATCGAGTCCTTTGAATCGCATCTTTTGAGTCTATCCATCGTGTGGATGCTTTCTATCGAAACAATCGATTTTACCAAACTGCGGGATGTTGGATAGCAAACATCAGTTTGGAAAATGGTCGGAACACCAGAATGGCTGTCGGTCGTGCGTGGACTCTGGACAAACCTTGAACGCAAGCGGCTGCTGTCGGATCCTTGGGTGGTCATTCAAGGCGAAGGCGTACGAGTGGCGTCGGTCTTGGCCGGCACAATTCGCGTATCCGTTGCAACGCGAAGCGTTCGGTAAACCTTCGTATGTGTATTCCAACCCTTTCCATATCGGCGGTTTACCCGCGTACACTTGAGGGCCGGATCAGCATCGCCCTAGTGTCGCGATACAGCGGCAGGCGCAAATCGCGGATGCCAAATAGATCTGGCGACAGTCTATCGGCTCGACTGTCAATCGCATTCGGGGCGTGTCGAAGATGCATGAGAATCAAGTTGATCTGGTGTCACTGCGACGCTCCGTCAACGAGGTGGTCCACATCGATGATCAGCTCACTAGCGGCAAAGCGCCGATAGCCGCAATAGATGAGGCAGAAGGGCTTCATACTGCAGATAACACCTGCACGATTAAATGGCCCCGTCCGTACGCCTTCGGCACAGCATTCGGTCGGAATGACAAGCCTCAATGGAGCGATCATCTGATCGCACACAAAGGTGACACCCCAAGCAATCTGCTCCGGCACCGGGCGCGCAAAGAAGAACCGGCATCCAACAAAACGCGACGGCGCATTTCTCGATCGATCTGCGTCCGGTGAGTGAGTTTGTGTGACAGACCCCCCTCTAGAGATTACTCGCGTAGGTAAGCCTGCCATGAACATTGTCGCATCTCGGGCCACGCAATCTCCTTCCGCGCGTACTCAAGTTCATTGGAGCATTCGCTGGGAAAACGAGCTGCGGCTAACCGAGCATGCCGAGCTCGCCGAATTTTTTCGCAAAAGTTACGGGCCGACCGGTGCTTTCAATGCGCAGCCATTTGAAGGCAACAGAAGTTGGGCCGGCGCTAGGCCTGAGGTCCGCGTGATTGGTCGCGACGCCCATGGCGTAGCTGCTCACGTCGGACTACTGCGCCGCTTCATCAAGATCGGTGAGGTCGATCTACTCGTGGGAGAACTTGGGCTGTATGCCGTGCGGCCGGATCTCGAGGGACTGGGAATCAGCCACGCGATGCGGGTGATGTATCCCAAACTGCACGAACTTGGAGTCCCGTTTGGCTTCGGGACGGTCCGGCCCGCGCTTGAGAAGCATCTTACTCGACTGGTGCAGAGACAGGGCCTCGCGACCCTCATGTCGGGCCTTCGCGTCCGCTCCACGCATCCGGATGTCTATCCCAATTTGTCGCCGATCCGCATCGAAGAGGTGATCGTGGTGGTGTTCCCGGTTCAAAGCGCGATCAGCGAGTGGCCCGCTGGCGCAATGATCGATCGGAACGGGCCCGAGCTGTGAAGGAGCTTATCCCCGTGTCTACCGTTCCTTGCGACTACGCTGATGTGAGCGGAAGCTTCCCCGTCTATTTGACCTTCGACGACGGGCCAAATCCATTCTGCACGCCAGAGGTTCTCGATGTGTTGACGCAACATCGGGTGCCAGCGACGTTCTTTGTGATCGGTACCTACGCAGCCGAGCAGCCCGAACTCATTCGGCGGATGATCGCGCAAGGCCACGAGGTGGCGAACCACACGATGACGCATCCGGATCTGTCCAGATGCGGGCCGGTTCAGGTGCGCGGTGAGGTGCTAATGGCCAGCGAGGCGATTCGTTCGGCGTGTCGGCAGGCCGCGCCCAGGCACATGCGGGCCCCCTACGGTAAATGGACCGAAGAGGTGCTCGCTACATCGGCGCAGGCTGGCCTTACGGCTGTGCACTGGTCGGTCGATCCGAGAGATTGGTCCCAGCCCGGGGTGGACAGAATTGTGACTTCGGTACTCGGAGCCGTTCGACCGGGTTCGATTGTTCTCCTGCACGACGGATATCCTCCTGATGAGGACGCGACGTGCGCTGACGCAACTCGGCGAGATCAGACGGTTAGAGCGCTCTCTTACCTGGTTCCAGCACTACAACGCCGCGGCTTCGTGATCCGCCCGCTCCCTCAGCTTCACTGAACAACAACTGGCACCCTATGGACCTGCTCGCTACAACCAGCGCCGTCGCGGTTTCGTCTTACGCGCTGCTCTCGACCATCTACAAAAGCGCGCAAGCGCTGTACGCGCAGCGGGAGAATACCCCATCGTTCCGGAACGATTTAGGACAATCTGCGCTGGCTCTGCCAAGTGTGGATATTATCGTGCCTTGCTTCAACGAGAAGCCGGGCACGCTCGCCCAGTGTTTGGATTCGCTCGCCAGGCAAGACTACGAAGGAGAGCTGCGGGTCTATGTGGTCGACGATGGCTCGGCAAATCGCGACGTTGTGGGGCCTGTACATAAGATCTATGCCAACGATGCGCGCTTCAGCATCATCTTGCTTGCCAGGAATGTTGGCAAGCGCAAAGCGCAGATCGCCGCAATACGCGGCTCGTCCGGTGACTTGGTGCTTAACGTGGATTCGGACACGATACTGGCCGCTGACGTGGTCACCAAGCTTGCGGCGAAGATGCGGGACCCCGACATTGGTGCCGCAATGGGCCAGTTGGTAGCGAGCAATCGCAACGATACATGGCTGACCAGTCTGATCGACATGGAATACTGGTTGGCGTGCAACGAAGAGCGCGCGGCGCAAGCTCGCTTCGGTGCGGTCATGTGCTGCTGCGGTCCATGTGCGATGTATCGTCGCTCTGCGCTTGCCCTGCTGCTTGATCAGTACGAAACGCAATTCTTTCGCGGAAAGCCGAGTGATTTTGGCGAAGATCGCCATCTGACGATTCTCATGCTCAAGGCGGGATTTCGAACCGAGTATGTTCCGGACGCGATTGCGGCAACAGTTGTCCCTGACACTCTCGGGCCATACCTTCGTCAGCAGCTGCGCTGGGCGCGCAGCACCTTTCGCGATACGTTTCTCGCATTGCGTCTGCTGCCGGAACTCGATGGCTACCTCACATTGGACGTTGTCGGGCAGAATCTTGGCCCACTGCTACTCGCTCTTTCAGCACTGGCTGCGCTTGCCGAGCTCGCAGTCGGCGGGTCTGTACCTTGGTGGACGGGCCTGACCATCGCGGTGATGACGATGGTTCGGTGCAGTGTAGCTGCACTGCGGGCGGGGGAATTGCGGTTTCTCGGCTTCTCGCTCCACACACCGATAAACATCTTTCTTTTACTGCCGCTCAAAGCGTATGCCCTTTGTACATTGAGCAACAGCGATTGGCTGTCGCGCACGATCGTCAGCGAGCCGACTGAAGGAGATGAGCGGGCGGTTCTGCAGGCGCCGAACAGTGCAGCTGGTCCTGTGGCTACAGGGCTGGCTTCTGGCACAATTCCGAAGCCGGTGGTTCCTCACCGTCCATCGCGCTTGGCGGCGCCGGAGAGTATTTGCGGTCGGAAACAATCGAGCGGGTATAAGTAGGTCGATCGGGCATGACTGTGTACAAGAACCATCAATTACTGGAACGCGAGCTCGCTGGGGATGATCCATGGCATCTCGACAGCAGTGCGTTCGAGCAGGAACGGTACGCGCAAATACTCCGGATGTCGTCTTGCAATGGGGGTGTCGAGCATGCCCTCGAGGTCGGATGCGCAGCCGGGGCATTCACGGAAATGCTTGCACCGCGTTGCCAACGCCTAACGGTGGTCGATGTCATGCCGCAGGCGATCGAACGGGCGCGCCTGCGGACCGGGCATCGGTCACATATAAATTGGATAACGTGCAATATTCAGCAGTTTTCGACCACAGAGAAGTTCGATCTGATCGTCGTCGCCGAGGTTCTCTACTATCTCAATGACGTTTCCGAGATGCACGCGGCGGTCCGCAACCTGGTGAGCATGCTTGCCCCAGACGGCGCTCTGGTGTTCGGGTCCGCGCGTGATGCCACTTGTCGACACTGGGGTCATGCCGCTGGTGCCGAGACGGTGATCTCTCTCTTCAAGGAGAGCTTGTTGGAGGTGGAGCGTCTGCACTGCCAAACCACGTCGGTCAACGAAGACTGCTTGCTCGTCCTGTTCCGGAAGTCGGGGCAGTCGTTAAAACACTCGATTGTCGGTCATTAGATCAGGGGGTCCTATGCGCATCTGCGGCATCAAATTAACACATGACGGCGCAATTGCTCTCGTCGAGGACGGGCGGCTCGTCTTTTGCACCGAGCAGGAAAAGCGCGGTAACAACGCACGCTATCAATCCATCGACAACCTCGATGATGTCGTGCGTGTGTTGGCGGAGCATGGTCTTGATCCGCGAGACATTGATCAGTTCGTCATCGATGGCTGGGACGGAGAGATCGAGTCGCGGTTCCAGGTCCTTAGTGGGGCGGTGCCGATCACGCTGAAAGGGGGGCCATATGTCGAGCGTCATGCTGAGGGCCTTCTTGATTCCGTCGAAGGCTTTGGCCTGATCCTCGGCGACAAGGTTTTTCCTTATAAAAGTTACTCGCACGTCACGGGCCACGTTGCGTCAGCCTATAGCACCAGCCCCTTTGCCAGTACCGGAAAACCGGCGTTCTGTCTGGTATGGGACGGCTCCATTTTTCCCCGCCTTTACTATGTCGAACCTCGCGGCGCGCGGCTCGTGGGATCCCTGTTTCCCATGATTGGTCAGGCCTATGCTGCCGCCGGCCTTCACTTCGGGCCTTACAGGCAGCCGAGCCGCACCAGTTGGGATTTGGGCATCGCCGGCAAGCTGATGGCGTACATCGCTCTTGGCTCTGTCGACGAAGGCATTGTCGCAGTGTTTCAAGAACTCTACGAGAAGCGCTTTGCCGCGGACACGGAGCAGACTCGTCGCTACCGCGCAGACATCCACAATCCGGAGGCCTTACTTTCGGCCACGCACGGGTTTTTCGAGGCAAGCGCATTGCGCCTTACGGGCAAACGAGCGGAGGACATCCTTGCCTCGTTCCATATGTTCCTGGAACGTCTTCTGGTTCGGGAAATCGCGATGGTTATGTTGCAGCACTCCTCTCTTCCGGGCGCGCGAAATCTATGTGTGGCAGGAGGGTGCGGTCTCAACATCAAGTGGAATAGTGCGCTTCGCGCGACGGGCCTGTTCGATGAGGTGTGGGTACCGCCTTTCCCGAATGACAGCGGCTCGGCAATAGGTGCTGCTTGCGCGGCGATGGCGGCGCGAAATGGGTTTGGACCGTTGGAATGGTCTGTTTACAGCGGTCCGGCTCTGCAGGCCACCGAGGGGGTGTCGGAATGGGAGGCCGAGCCGTGCAGTCTGCGTGAGCTTGCCGCCATTCTCGCCGACAACAAGCCGGTAGTGTTCCTGTCCGGGCGCGCCGAGCTGGGACCGCGAGCGTTGGGCGGCAGAAGTATTCTGGCGGCTCCGACGTCACTGGCTATGAAGGATCATCTCAACGACATCAAGTGTCGTGAGCACTTCCGACCGGTGGCGCCGATCTGCTTGGAGGATCGCGCGCCAGACATATTCGACCCAGGTATGCCGGACCCCTACATGCTGTTCGATCATCAGACCAGGGCGGAATGGTGCGACAAGATTCCCGCTGTCATCCATCTGGACGGTTCGGCACGACTGCAGACAATCTCCCGCAGCTCTCCACACAAAGTCGCTGAGCTTCTCGTCGAATTCGAGCGCCTTACGGGGCTCCCGTTGCTCTGCAACACGAGCGCGAACTTGAACGGGCGTGGATTCTTTCCGGATGCCGCGGCGGCCTGTCAATGGGGGCGCGTTGAGCATGTGTGGTGTGACGGCCAGCTTTGGACTAAGCCGGTCATGAGGAAGCAACCGCCGGCCAAACATCTCCAATCGGCCTAAGATGAGCATGTCCACGGTAGCAATCGACCTTGCCGGCGTCAGAAAGTCATTTGGCGGCAGAACTATCGTCGATGAACTGTCGTTCTCGGTTGCCCGGGGAGAGTGTTTTGGTCTGCTCGGGCCAAATGGAGCCGGCAAGAGCACGATCGCCCGTATGCTCCTTGGCATGATCTCGCCGGACGCAGGCAAGATCATGGTACTCAATGAACCTGTACCGGCGCGCGCTCGTGTCGCACGCATGCGGATCGGTGTCGTACCGCAGTTCGACAACCTTGAGCTTGAGTTTACCGTACGCGAGAATCTGCTGGTGTTTGGTCGCTATTTTGGCATGAGCGCCCGCAAGATCGAGGCCGTCCTACCGTCGCTGCTCGAGTTCGCGCGGCTCGAAACCAAGGCGGACGCACGGGTCTCAGAACTGTCGGGTGGCATGAAGCGGCGACTGACCTTGGCACGCGCGCTAATAAATGACCCGCATCTGCTCGTGATGGACGAGCCGACGACCGGTTTGGATCCGCACGCCCGCCACCTGATCTGGGAGCGTCTGCGAGTTCTACTGGCGCGGGGCAAGACGATTCTCTTGACCACTCACTTTATGGAAGAGGCCGAACGCCTGTGCGATCGGCTGTGTGTCCTCGAGGGTGGACGCAAGATCGCCGAAGGCAAGCCAGATGTGCTAATCGACGAGCATATTGGCTGCAACGTGGTCGAAATCTATGGAGGTGATCCACATCAGCTCCGCGAGCTGATCAGGCCCCATGCGCGGCACATCGAAGTGAGTGGAGAGACGCTCTTCTGTTATGCGCCATATCCGGAGCAGGTCCGCGTGCAACTGCGGGGGCAAGCGGGACTTCGTGTTCTGCAGCGACCTCCAAATCTCGAAGACGTGTTTTTGCGGTTGACCGGGCGCGAGATGGAGAAGTGAGTGATGGGTGAAAGTTATGCGGCGGTGATGCCCACTAACGCGTACAACTGGATCGCGGTATGGCGTCGTAACTTCCTAGCATGGAAGAAAGTGGCGCTTGCATCGATTCTCGGCAACCTCGCGGATCCCTTGACCAATCTGTTTGGCCTCGGCTTTGGCCTTGGGCTGATCGTGGGGCGCGTTGAGGGGACGTCGTACATCGCGTTCCTGGCGGCAGGCATGGTCGCGACCAGTGCCATGACGTCCGCGACCTTTGAAACCATGTATGCAGCCTTTGCACGCATGGACGCCAAGCGTACCTGGGAAGCAATCCTCTCCACTGAGCTCACGCTTGGCGATATCGTTTTGGGTGAACTGGTGTGGGCGGCCAGTAAGTCCGTTCTGGCCGGAACAGCGATCGGGATCGTCGCGGTCACGCTAGGTTATGCATCATGGCTATCCATTCTATATGCGATGCCAACAATCGCCCTTACTGGCCTTGTCTTCGCCAGCCTGGCCATGGTCGTCATATCTCTTGCGCCAAGTTACGATTACTTCGTGTTTTACCAAACACTTGTTCTTAGTCCTATGGTGTTCTTGTGTGGCGTGGTCTTTCCGACGAGCCAACTGCCCGGCTCATTTCAGCATTTCGTCGGCTTGTTACCTCTCGCACATTCGGTCGACCTTATTCGCCCAGCGATGCTTGAACGCGGTGTCGACGGTGCTGTCCTGCATGTCGCTGCGCTTTGCGTTTACACGGTCTTTTCCTTTTTTGCGTCGATAGCAGTATTTCGGCGCCGTCTGCTGCGTTGACGTGAGTTCAGCGAGAATGGAGAAAGTCACAGTCAGATGCGTCGTGCGGTAGCTCGGAATGACTTGGTCTATCGCAGCGGTCGCTACAATGGATTTGAGAGGCCGCGATCGAGCAAGGTCTCTGGCCGTTTGTTTAGTCGATCGGTGCCGACGGCTGCACCGCTACATTCTGACCGCCTGTCGCGAAGCGCCAAGACGGATTTGCAAATTTGTATGGTGTTGTCTGGCTCGCGAGCCCGACGGAGCGTGACCGCACAGATTGGATAGGTGGAACGCAGTTGTCGTTCCGCCATGATCAAATGGAGAGCTGGATGTTGTGCCTAGGAATAAGTGGTGGTCTTGACAGAATCTATGAAAGCTCGCCGGAGCTGCCGGGTACATTTCTTCACGATGGTGCTGCGGTTCTTGTGCAGGATGGCCGCGTGATTGCTGCCGTCGAAGAGGAGCGGCTCAACCGCGTCAAGCACTCCAACAAGTTGCCGAGTAACTCCATCCGATACTGCCTTTCTACCGCAGGAGTTGAGCTCGGCGAGATTGACCGTATCGCGTTCTACGCGACTGAAGCCTACTGCAATACAATGCTCGAGCGTCTTTCTGTTTCCAAGCCCGTGCCGCTGGACGCCAAACTGTTGATGCGCCAGCTGCTGGCACGGGAGTTCGACGCCGATATCGATCCGACGCGGCTTTCCTTCGTAAATCACCACGAAGCCCATGCCGTGAGCGCGTTTGCCATGTCGGGGTTCGAACAAAGTCTCATTTTCGCGGTCGACGGTAGTGGCGATTTCCTCTCCGGCTTATTGGCGGTGGGGTCTGGCATCGAAATTGCGCAGCTTGCAAGCTTCCCGGAACGTAACTCCCTGGGGCTGTTCTATCTCGAGACAATCCGATATCTCGGCTACGGGTTGTTCGACGAGTACAAAGTGATGGGGCTTGCCCCGTATGGCGATCCCGCTCCCTATCGCGAACTCTTCGCGCAGTTCTACGAGTTGTTGGACAAGGGTGGCTATCGCGTTCACCTGGATCGTATCGCGCCGGCCCTGGTCCGCCACATCGAGGTTCGGCGAAAAGGAATGCCATTCACCCAACAACATCGAGATGTCAGCGCTTCGCTGCAGGAGGCGCTGGAGCGGATCGTGTTTCACATCCTGCGGCACCATCGTGAAGCGACAGGCATAGCACGCTTGTGCCTGGCTGGAGGGGTAGCCCATAATTGCACGCTGAACGGTAAACTGCTTTATTCCGGGCTGTTTGACGACATCTTTGTTCAACCTGCGGCGCACGACGCCGGTTGCGCGCTCGGCGCTGCATTGATCGTGTCAAATGAGCTGGGCAGGCCGGCGCCGCGCGAGCGACTGCCGGACGTCTATTGGGGGCCCGATCTCGGCAATGAGCAAGCCGTGGAGCGTGAGCTCAACGCATGGTCAGGCCACCTCGACATTCAACGAAGTGATGACATAGCATCCAGTGCGGCAGACTGGATGGCAAATGGCGCTGTAATCGGCTGGGTTCAGGGCCGCTCTGAGTTCGGCCCACGTGCGCTTGGTAACCGCAGCATTCTTGCGGACCCGCGCCCAGCCGATAACAAGAGCCGAATTAACGAGATGGTCAAAAAGCGCGAGAGTTATCGTCCATTTGCGCCGTCTGTACTGGTTGAGCATGCGAGCGAGTTCTTCGAGCTTCCAAGCGGCACGAGGGAGCTGCCGTTCATGAACTTTGTGGTTCGCGTGCGTGAAGCCCAGCGCAGCGTGCTCGGTGCGATCACGCACGTTGACGGGACCGCTCGTCTGCAAACGGTGTCGCGCGAGACGAACCCTGCTTATTGGGATTTGATCAACGAGTTCAAAAAGCGAACTGGAATACCGATTCTTCTAAACACGTCGTTTAACAACAATGCCGAGCCCATCGTTGATTCGGTGTCAGACGCGATTGTTGCGTTCTTGACGACCGATTTGGACGGACTTGTGGTCGGGCCGTTCTTGGTCAAGAAGCGGACGGCAACATTGCAGGATTGGAGCGCATTAGGCGTTTCATTGCCACCCTACGCATCGCTTCATCGTGTCCGCTCGCACGTAGCGGTAGATCGTCAGGAGACGGTCTGCGAGATCCGCACGGGACATTCCGCCCACGATAGTATGCGCATCTCGCATGAGCTGTTCGAGATGTTGATGCGGATCGAGGGCGAGGCGTCGCTCGGCTGGCTGCTCGACGCAACCATGCTGGGCCAGGCCAAGCGTGAAGATTTCGTGAAGGAATTGCGGCTCGTGTGGGAGCGGCGAGGCATTCGTCTGCTTCCGCCGCGCGCGGCCCGGGACCGCAATAAAGTGTAAAGCAAAACATAGCCGTAACTCATGAGCATGGCCATGCCTATGCCTGCATGTGAGAAGGCCAGGCCGTCCGACGCACGGAGCGGGCATCGGGCATTTGGCTGAAATCGGCACGTCGCTGCAACACCGCTCAAGAAAAGACGGAACGTGTTGCGAGATATCGGCGCATCACGGATAGCACTGATATGAAGTTCTACCGACGCAGCTCGCCGCCACCGCAATTTCAGACCGCGACATCGGACGAGATGATACATGAGATGTCTGCAATGGCGTCTTTCGTCCAACCAGGAGCCCGGGAGGAGGCCATGCAGAGCGGTTCGAAGAATGATAGGTTCGTAGTGTCCCGACGACGTACGGGATTCGGCGACTGCCTGTGGTCGCTGGCGGCTGCTTGGCGTTTTGCACAGCGGACCGGGCGTAACCTGGTCATCGATTGGCGGGGGTCTTGTTATCTCGACCAACCCTTCGTCAATGCCTTTCCAGTGTTCTTTGAACCAGTTCAGGACATTGCCGGCGTACGGGTGATTTGCGACGACCAGATCAATCAGCGCTCGTTGCCAGGACCATTCTTCCCGAGTTGGTGGAATAAGCCATCGATCGACTGCGTCTATCGGCCGGACGAGCAAATTTTCCGAGAGCGCGACGAACTCGATCAACTATTTCAAGGCCAGCAAGACAGCGATGCGAACACTGTCGTTTGTGACGCCTGCCTGATGTGGCGCTGCGATCAAGAAGCAGAACGGGAAATCTTTCGGAGCATCAAACCACGCCCTGAGAGTCAGGCCCGGATTGATGCCATTTATCGCGAGCACTTTGAGCCATACAGTATGATCGGCATTCATGTTCGACACGGCAACGGCGAGGACATTATGGGGCATGCTCCCTATTGGACCGATCCGGAGCGCGCCCTGCGACAGGTCTGTAATGCCATCGAAAGGGCCAAGGCGTTGCCGCACACAAAACCAGTGAGGGCGTTCCTGTGCACGGACAGCGCGCGCGTCCTTGAGCAGGTTTCGGCAATATTTCCCGATGTTTTCACGATTCCCAAGCGCTTCAAGCCCCCTCAGGCCGGACCGTTGCACAGCGGGGCGCTCGGAGTCGAGGGCGGGTTTGCCGCCCTTACCGAAATGTATCTCCTTGCGCGGTGCGACACTGCAATTCGTTTTCCTCCGACAAGCGCTTTCACACGCTATGCACGCCTGTGTGCGCCACGCGTCATAGAGTTCGACCTAAACGATCCGAGCCGACTAATCTTGATTGAAGAAGCTTCCCAAGAGGTCGTGAGGACATGAACGTCGAGCTTACCATCACTGATTTGATGGCCGCTCTTTGCATCAAAAAGTGCTATCACGTGTCTTCCCGGCGTAGAATCGTTGGCGAAGTGGCCGCTGGCAGCGAGGTTATCCTGGAGGACGTTAACCCTCGGAAGTGCGAAGCCCGACGTCGATCAACAATTGCCTCGCCGCGCTAAAAAGGTGCGCGCCTATCTCCGTCTTCGCCTCGCGCGAACCTTGGGAATTTGGTTGGTCCTGACGTCGGGCAAGGACAAGGCTGCACTCTCATATCACCGCGGCCGACGTTAGACGGGATGGTATGCATTGATGTCCTTGGGAGGTCGAGCAGCGCCTTGCACTGAAAAATGAGCCAACAGTGCCTCCTTTGCAGAACCTCGAAGGCGCGGGTGCGACAGTCTGATGCCAGGAGCTTTCCGCCGTTAGCAGCTGAAGTGTAGGACGTACAAGGTGCTGGACCCGCTGAGCGCGCATCTTCGTCTTCCGCTGTCGCCGCAGCGATCTTGTGAAGGTGTCTGGCACGCCTGGCAGGGAGTATACTTATTCACCAAAAGGCTAGGGAGAAGAAAGAATCATCGGGACATCGGTCGCGGGTGATCCGGAAACGATCTCTCCGGCGTAGCTGGACTATCTGTTGGCCAGGATCGATTGGCGCAACAGTCCTCAAGGCCGTCTGCCGCTCGCTCGCCCAACTGACGCAGGCGCGACCGGGGACCCGTTCAAACAATCAGCGAACCGGTTCACGATACGCGAAAGGAATTCGCGGCGATATGCGACCGTCAAACGGGCCTGTGCGTGACAGGTCGGGCAGCTGTAGGGAAATCGGACGTGCCAGGATGATAACGTCAGTTTCGGATCGCTGAACGGCGCGGCTTAACAGGCCTGATCCTACCGACCGATCGTTGCTCCGCGACAAATGCTGCCCAGCTGTCGCTTTCGCGGATTGCGCAAACAGAAAAGGGCGCGCCGCTTCCAGGCCCGTATTCATTTAGGCGAGCGCGCGGTTCCGACGTTTTTGTTGCTAACATGCCATTGTTGTCGCAAAGCGAATGCGCCGTTGCGAACCTGCCAAGCGTTCTGCGACACCAGGCCGCAAAGCCGGAGCGGCGTTGCCTCGGTTATGGTGGCTCAATTCCTGCTTGGAGTGCGCGAGCACGCAACAGGAGAGGAGGTGGGCGTGGCTCTCGATTTGCCAAATGACGATCCGATCCCGAGCCCGCTGCTGGCGATGCACTCGACTTGTCCGTTTCATGCCGATAAAGCCGGCGCGCATCGAGGAGAAGGGAAGACGATGCTTCTAACTGGCGCATCGCGCGGAATTGGTCACGCTACTGCCAAGCTGTTTTCAGAAGCCGGCTGGCGTATCATTTCTTGCGCGCGCCAGCCGTTTGACGGCGAGCGCTGCCCGTGGGAATCAGGGAACGAGGATCATGTCCAGATCGACCTCAGCGACCATCGAATGCTGCCGAGCGCGGTGAGCGAGGTGAAAAAACGTTTGAGCGGCGGAGTGTTGCACGCCCTGGTGAATAATGCCGGGATTTCGCCGAAAACACCTAATGGTGACCGGCTAACGTCCTTGACGACGTCCACCGAGACTTGGATGAGGGTCTTCCATCTCAATCTCGTGGCTCCGATCCTGCTGGCGCAGGGTTTGTTTGACGACCTGAAAGCTGGGTCAGGATCGATCGTCAATGTGACTTCGATCGCCGGATCGAAGGTGCATCCGTTTGCTGGAAGTGCCTATGCGACGTCGAAGGCGGCGCTTGCAAGTCTCACACGCGAAATGGCACATGATTACGCGCCGCACGGCATTCGTGTGAATGCGATCGCTCCCGGCGAAATCGGGACGGACATGTTGTCGCCCGAAACCGAGGCGCGTCTTGTGCCTACTATCCCGCTGCGCAGAGTGGGAACGCCCGATGAGGTGGCCAAGGTCATCTTCTTCCTGTGCTCAGATGCTGCGAGCTACGTCACGGGAGCCGAGCTGCCGATCAACGGTGGGCAACATCTGTGATCGGCCTCGCCTTGCAAGGCAGCTGACTTGAGCTGCAGCAGTGGAACCTACGTTCTACGCTGACGTCGGGCATCCATTCCGCAAAAGAAACGCACTGAAAGTTTATCGTCGTGCCACGAAAAGCTGTTACGCTTCTACGGCGTCTCGTCAACACTTGGCCCTAGATCGAGAATGTCATGCCTAACGAAGCTCGCAAACCAGAACAAGTCGCCAGGGCGGATGACCAAAACAACGGAGACCGCCTCATGCTGCATATCGCTTCCGCACGCGAAAGACCTGCCTCAGAAGTGGAGCCGCAACGCGAGCTCTCCGTCGAGCCATTGCGCGAGAGCGCACTGACCGGCATCTTCGAAATATCGAAGATACTGACCGCTCCTTGCCGGCTTGAAGTCACCTTGGCCAACGTTCTCGAGCTTCTGCAATCGTTTGTGCAGATGCGACACGGCATCGTCTCACTGTTCGACGATGACGGGATGCCAGACATCACCGTGGGCGACGGCTGGAGCGAAGGCAGCGACGAACGGTACCGGATGCGCTTGCCCCGAAAGGCGATCAATCAAATCGTCGTGGAGGACCGGCCTCTTGTCGCCGAGGATGTGGCAGCCGAGCCGGCATTCAGCGCTGCCGACCTCGAGGTGCTGGGTGCCTCGGATAATACACCCGTCTCGTTCATCGGAGTGCCAATTCGCATCGACCCCAAGGTCGTGGGTACGCTGACAGTCGACCGTATCCGCGACGAAAGGTCGAGTCTGCGGCTCGATCACGACGCACGGCTGCTTGCCATGATCGCCAATCTGGTGGGACAGACAGTGAAGCTGCACCGCTTGTTCGCCTGCGACCGCGAACGGCTGATGGTGGAGAAGGACCGGCTACAAAAGCAATTGTTTGAGCTTAGGCAACCTGCACGGGATCGCAAGAAGGTCCAAGTTCATGGCATTATTGGCGACAGCCCGGCGCTCCGTGGGCTTCTCGATAAGATCGCGATCGTAGCCAAATCGAACAGCACGGTTCTACTGCGCGGTGAATCCGGGACCGGAAAGGAACTGGTAGCCAAAGCCATTCACGAGTCGTCATCTCGAGCCAAGCGGCCCTTCGTCAAACTGAATTGCGCGGCGCTGCCTGAGACGGTCCTGGAGTCCGAATTGTTTGGCCATGAAAAAGGTGCCTTCACCGGCGCATTCAGCTCGCGCAAGGGGCGCTTCGAGCTTGCTGACAAAGGGACACTATTTCTAGACGAGATCGGCGAGATTTCGGCGCCGTTCCAGGCGAAATTGCTGCGAGTTCTGCAAGAGCAGGAGTTCGAGCGCGTCGGCAGCAACCAGACCATCAAGGTCGATGTTCGTGTCATAGCAGCGACCAACAGGAACCTGGAAGAGGCCGTAGCAAAGAGCGAGTTTCGCGCAGACCTTTACTATCGGATCAGCGTCGTTCCTTTGCTCCTGCCGCCGCTGCGTGAGCGGCGCAGTGATATTCCGCTGCTGGCCAACGAGTTTCTCAGGAACTTCAATAACGAGAACGGGCGTACGCTCACCTTGGATGCGAGCGCGATCGATGTGCTGATGAATTGCGGCTTTCCCGGAAATGTCCGAGAGCTCGAAAACTGCATTCAGCGTACGGCGACGCTGTCCGCCGGGCCAGCGATCGTGAGAAATGATTTCGCTTGTTGCCACGGCCAATGTCTTTCCGCCATGCTGTGGAAAAGTACATCGGAGGAGATGATCATGCCGGCGGTCCCGAGCACGCCGGTACTGGCTAAGTCGATCACTCCGCTACCTGAAGCGACCGCGCCGGCTCCGCCAGGCGGCAGCGAGTTGGCCTCGCTGGCTGCTCCTCCCGGCACGGTCCTCGTAAGTGGCGCGAAGATCGCCGATCGCGAGCGAGTCATTGCAGCCATGGAAAAATCTGGATGGGTGCAGGCAAAAGCAGCGCGCTTGCTGGGGCTAACGCCGCGTCAGATTGGTTACGCGTTGAGGAAATACGGGATCGAGATCAAGCGGTTTTGAGCGCAAGGACCTTGGCGTCACTTACCTGACGTGCCCGGCGGCGGCACGGCGCTGTCGCGGGCTTCGACGCATGTCGGTATTCGTCCCTCACAAAACCGGGTCAGGTCGCTCGATCGGCTCCGTCCAGGCCTTTGTGATGGCGAGCACAGTCCAAGGAGAGTCGTTGTGGTACGAGACTTGCTGTTCTCTTCGTAGTGCCGTAACTTCTGGAGCAACTCCGTGCACAATGTCGTCTGCATCAAACAGGTTCCCGACTCTGCACAGATTCGCGTGCACCCCGTTACCAATACGATCATGCGTCAGGGTGTGCCGACCATCATCAACCCATATGACCTCTTTGCGTTTGAGGCCGCGCTGGAACTGCGCGATCGGTTTGGCGGCGAAATAACCGTGCTTACAATGGGCCCGCCGTCGGCGGAAGACTCTTTGAGGAAGGCGCTGACCTATGGTGCCGATCGCGCCGTACTGCTCACTGATCGATGCTTTGCGGGCTCCGACACCCTTGCCACGACGTATGCACTGGCAACAGCCATCCGAAAGATCGGTAAGGAATATGGCCCGGTAAACCTCATCTTCACAGGCAAGCAGACCATCGACGGCGATACCGCGCAGGTTGGGCCCGGCATCGCAAAGCGCCTGGGCGTGCTGCAGCTTACCTACGTCGCCAAGGTCAGATCCCTGGATCTCGCCGCACACACAATCGAAGCCGAACGACGTTCCGAAGGTGGTGTCCAGGTCCTGCACACGAGGCTGCCCTGTCTCATCACCATGCTGGAGGCGACAAACCAGATTCGGCGCGGCGCGATGGCGGATGCCTTACGTGCCGCACGGGCGCCGATCGTGAAATGGAGCGCGCACGACGCAGGCGTTGAGGACATCTCCAAATGCGGTCTCAAGGGCTCACCGACCGTCGTCAAGCGAGTGTTCGCCCCCTCTGCACGCGCTGAGAAGGCGGCCTTGGTTGAGGCCACCGAGCAACCCGCGCAGGCACTGATAGACGCTATTTTCAAGCATCAACCCAAGCTCGAAGCCGAACTTGCGGTATCAGCCCGTGATGGTTGATCTGGATAGAAGGTCGGTCAGACCAAAACACAAGTCCAGCTTCGAGACCGCGGTGACGACGAGGCGAAACCTGTCTGTATCCGGGAGCACCATGCTAGGGCGATGCCGTTTGCACGCCCAAGGTGCTGTCATTTGGTTCAAGGTGTGAACGGTCCGCGGTTCTCGACGGTTTGGCGGTGCCCCGATAGATGGTCAGTGCCGCGATGATGCCGAGCGTGGCTGAAAACATCAGCCAATACGCCGGTGAAGCCTTGTCGTTGGTCCGCTCAATGAGCCAGGTCGAGGCCAACGGCGTAAAGGTCCCAAACAAGGCGGCAGCGAGTGCGAAGGCCAGGGAAAAGCAAGTTGTGCGAACATGCGCGGGCACGATCTCAACGAGCGCGCCCAACATAGTTCCGCTGTAGGTGCCAAAATAGAACGAGAACATCATCGCGACCACCAACATCTTGCCGAAGGTGGGAGCGCTTACCAGCCAGTTCAAGGCCGGATACGCGCTCATCAATGCAAGGCCGGCAATGGCGAGCAGAACTGGCTTTCGGCCGATACGGTCGGAGACGGCGCCGCCAATTGGATTCCAGATGAAATTGGTCATGGCGACCAGGAGCGTCACCAGGAGAGCATCCTGAGCGGACAGCTTCAAGACCGTCTTGCCGAAAGTGGGCGTGTAAACGGTGACGAAATAGAAGGTCGTCGTGCTCAGGATCGCCATCATCATTCCGAGAACGACTATGCGCCAGCCGACCAGCGCCGAGGCAAAGATCTCGCGGGCTTTCGGATGCTTCTTCATCGCCAGAAATTCCGGCGTTTCCTCCAGTGTTCGACGAAGAACGAAGATAAGCGGGATGATAAGGCAGCCGAGAAAGAACGGAATGCGCCATCCCCAGGAGGCTACGGTTTCGGCCGGCATCGACTCGTTCAGCAGGTAGCCCACGCTCGCCGCGACGAAGATCGCGACCTGCTGGCTAGACGATTGAAAGGATGTATAGAAGCCGCGATTGCCTGGGGTTGCGATCTCCGCCAGGTAGACTGAAACGCCGCCGACCTCGACGCCGGCGGAAAAACCCTGCAGCAGCCGTCCAGCCAGAACGATAATCGGGGCTGCAATGCCAATGGTCGCGTAACTGGGACAGAAAGCGATAATGACAGTGCCGATCGCCATGATCGATAGTGTGATGATCAGGCCTTTTCGACGGCCGATCTGATCGATATAGGCGCCGAGGACGATTGCGCCTACTGGACGCATTAAGGCACCCAACCAGAACACGCCGAAAGTGTTGACCAACGAGGCTGTTTCACTTTCGGATGGGAAGAAGGCTCGTCCGATAGCGCTGGCGTAAAAGCCAAACAGGAAAAAGTCGAATTGCTCGAGGAAATTGCCGCTGGTTGCACGCAGGATCGCATTGACGCGCGATTTAACTGCCCCGTGCTGACTAAGTGTCTGTGACAAGCGAGTTTCCTTCCCGTCAAAAATGGCCGGTTCGGAAAACCTCACGCCAGCCCAATTGCATCAGGCCGTGACTTTGTCATTGGTGACATTACCGACCGAGCGGAAGGCGCCTGATCTTTTCGGCGTATTTTCGGCGATAATTAGATTAGTGCACATATTTCAACGCCAGTTCGCGGAGCACCAGCAGATCTCAACGCCAATTGCCGCAAGCTCACTTCACTTCAAACAAGAATTGACGAATACCTGAGGCGACTCGTTTGCCGGCTCACGGCAGCTATGAGGCTTATTCGGGGGAAACTGGCGGTCAAGGACGTATGCCCCTCGTGGGCAGAGGTTGGCACTTATTCGCTGCTCGATTTCCGACAGCCAATGCAACCCGTGTCAGACTCAAGACACCTGTCCTGACGAGCCGGCATGAACGATTTACCAAACTATTTCGAAACTTATGGCCCGAAACCAGGGTTGGCACGGCGATTGCTGGAAACGTGCAAGACCACAGGAGCGGACGAGTGCAGGCGGAACGGGGAAGAGCAGCGGCGGTGTTTTCTCAGACGCTCGTGGGGGCGAGCTGCCGACATCTCGCGCAGATCGCGGCGGAAGCTCCTAAGCGCGCGGTAGACACGCCTCCATCTAGCAGCGCTGTCCCAAGCGCGTAGACAGTCAAAAATGAGCAATGAGCAGAAACCGCAGGGATTCGATGCATCTTGCGACCGACGTCAAGCGAGGCTCGATCGCGCAAACAGAGCCCCCTCCTGTGACGCAAAATCCCGATGCTTTTGGGCGGGCCGATAACTCACCATGAATCTGCGCGTGATGCCTGGAGGCGCCAGCCATGCGCGGAATTGGGCTGATCTGGATCGTAATCCGACAGAATTATAGCCGCTTCAATCAATGGGCGTGCTCCAAGTGTGAACAGGATTGGGCTCAAGACGCCCGGCTAAGGGGGCCGCGAGGATGCAAAGAGTAGAGTTCGCCTCGGAGGCGACGGCGATCATGAGCGCCATCGCGCCAACCAGCTCGTCTGTCTCGACTGGCCAATAGCTGGTCCCGACGAGAATTCGCTTCTTCAGGGCTCGTTCTCCCCTCATGGCTATCGTCCAAATGACGTCTTCTCAAGCTTCTCGATTTTCACCGGATCAGCCTCCGCAGAGTTTTTGCGCGCATTTGACTGAGCGTGCGCGAGCTCTGTTTGGCGCGCACCCCTTTGCTGAGGAGCTGTCCAAAGAGCAGGTTGTTAGCCTGCTGCCTGAATACCTGGCGATGTCACAGGCGTTTCCCCACCTGCAGGCAGGGTCGCAAAAAGATCTCATATTCGATGCAATGCATCATAATCGGGATCTTCCCAGGGATATTGAACTGACCAGCGTCGTCGCTAATTTCATTTGTTGGGATGAGACGGGCGGCCATGGCCGAGTTCTCCAGGGTGGCAAGGCGGCGCTACCCGATATTCTGCTGACCGAAAATTTTCACTCAAATCTGTTTAGAAGGGATGCATCGCGACTGCTCGGCAGAGCAATACGTCCCAACTATAGCGCCACGACGAACCGGTACCTGCATTCTCTCTATGATGGGTTGTCAGCGAAAGACCCCGTGGTGCGTTGCGCCTACATGGTCGCCTTTGAGTTGCATGCTGCGGACATGATCCAGGCGCTGTGGACCACTACGGTCAAAACCTTTGACGCGAGCCCCGACGATCTTGAGTACTTCCGGAGCCACGTCGGTGGAAAAGATCCAGCCGAGCGGTATCATGGAGAAATGACAAGCCGCCTCATTGGCGAACTTGTTCCGGCTGATCGCAACGGTTTCTTTTTGGACGAGTTCGATCGAGCCTATCGACTGAACTTGCAGTGGTGCCACGATCTGCTCCGGATTGTCTCACTTGAACAAAACGACCGATCTGAAATCGAACACCGTGGCCATTGTCATTGTGGCTCTGTCAAATTCCGTGTCCGGGCGCCGCGGCAGCTCTCTGCAGTTCGATGCAATTGCTCGATCTGCCAGATGTCTGGATTTATGCACTTGTTGGTGCCTGGCGATAGGCTCACGATTGAATGTGGCGAAGAGTTCCTCATCACTTACCAGTTCAACAAGAACATCGCCCGGCACACGTTTTGTCGGGTTTGCGGGGTCAAGCCATTCTATCGGCCGCGGTCGAACCCAGCCGGATTCAGCATCAATGTTCGATGCCTGGATAAAACAACGATCGAAAGCATCAGAATAGACGAGTTCGATGGCGAGCATTGGGAACAAGCATTCGGCTCGATGCAACCAGGACCCAAACTCTGCACCGAAGAACAAACCCCGGAGTGAAGCCAATGGCGCGTTCAGCAAATGACAAAAAGGGCCTACTTTCAGAAGAGGCTCTCACGAAATTCCGCGTAGAGCTCTTGGTGAAGGGTACGATCGTGATCGGCTCCCAGACGTTATTTACACAGGATGAACTGGCGAGGATCAATCAGCTGCAGGCTGAGATTCCCGAAGAAGAGGTGCGGTTGGGAGATGCTGGCGACTCGCACAACGTCTTTGTCAAGCGCGTGAGGGTGGATCCGCCAGGCCGTAGTCCCAGCAATGTGGATGGCGCAGCGCCGAGGCAAATCATCGATCTGCTTGAAAGGAAAGAGCGCGGATTCGCGTTAAAAACGATCCTGGGAGCATCGTCAGATTATGTGATTCGCAGATGCCAGTTGCATCGTATGCCTCCCGGTTCGTTTGTCGGCATCCATTTGGATGCCGAGAGCGATCCAGACTTTGAGTACTCCGTAATTGTGCAGCTCGCGCAAGAGTTTGAGGGTGGCGAATTCGTCGTATATCCGAGCGCGTACGAGCAGCAGGTATTTCGACCACCATTTGGAGCGGTGCTTGTCACAACATGTAGGCTGCGGCATGAGGTGAAGCCTGTATCCGCCGGGGAGCGACGGTCGCTGGTCTACTTCTGTTCGAAGCGCAGCGGCACAAACCGGCGCGTCATCGAAAGCTCTACCAGCGGCCATGAAGCAAGTTAGCTCGAGTACCTGCGAGTAAGTTGAGTGGCGCGGAGGTCTCACGCTGAGTTCGGCAGATCGCACCCATCTTGCAGAAGATCTGTCCTGCGAAGCGGTTTGTCGCTGCGGAACGCGCTGTTAAATCGGGATCCGCCGAAGACCGTCGGCGAGAGCCATTCGGAGGAATGACGTGGTGACCCGTCACGGTCCCGCAGCGAGCTCGCGCGCACAAAGGGGACGTCGGCCGTTTTAGGTTCCACCGGAACGAGGTGACGAAGACATTGGTCAAAGTGGGAACCGGGCGCTTCGAGCAGTGAACACGTTTTTGCTGGGTCCATCTGTTTTGGAGGGCCAGTGCGGAGATGCGTTCGATGGGCGCCGATCGTCAGCTGATCCGCCCGCCGCAATGAGCGTGGCCGTAGATGGTGGAATTCAGCGACCGAAATCGCTCTGGCTTAAGGGAGTCGGCGCAAACACCCACGCGGACAGGCTGCTCCTCGCCCAGGCTGCCGAAATGCTGAACGGAGCCCTGGAAGAAACCATGATCGCACAACTTGTCTCATAAGAATACCGGGGCAACATCGCGGCACGACCTCGTCACTGCTTTCGAACTACGGGTGTTCTGGCGCGTGCTCGACCGTGTTGTCGCGCCGCTCGTAGAAAGCTGCGGGCTCGTCAGGTTCTCGACAGCTGTCCGGCCTAGCAAGACAGGCAGATGCTAGGACCATTTGGGACGGTGGGTGCGAAGCCGGGGTTTAGTGCAAGAGGCAGCGAAGAAAAGCGGTTAGCTGATGCTCTAATCGCCCTCGATTGATTGCCCGATTGTCCATGCGGGAGCCGAGACCAGATATTTCACCGTCGAAAGTGACAGCGAATGAACGATCCCTCTCCTGGTCGCGCGCTTCAGCAGTCGAGCAGCGTGGGCGCGCAAGACAACTCGTCGGTCTCCCCCTCGGCGGACGCGGCGGCGTTCGAACAACAGCCGGGAGAGATCGCCGATGCGGGTAGTGGCGTGCCGGAGCAGACCTCTCAGGTGGCGGGCGGAGTGGCGCCGGTCGCAGGCCAGCCTGACCTAAAGGCCTACCCGGACGACGCGGCATGCATCAAGCAGTACAAGGAAGACGCGGCGACCGCTGGCACATCAAAAATTGCCAGAACCTATGCAAGTGTTATGACCGATTTCAGTCGCTACCTGCGCGAAAACAACAGGCAGGGCATTGCCGCTCGCCTCAACGAGGATGGGCTAGATAAGGATCAGTCGCTCATCGAAGATATGGATCTCTATCGGCGATCCGGTGGCTCCAGGGCAATCCGTGCCGCGCTAAAGCATTTGCGGACCGGTGCGAGAAAGCCTGCATCTCTGCATGCTGAGGATGCGCCGCTCATTTCCGCGCTTGAGGACGCACTCATCAAGGCGAGCTTCGAGAAGATCACCGCCCAAACCAATGGGCGGATTCTCCGAAGATTCAGCCGATGGCTTTTTGCAAATGAAAAGCTGGCCATTGTTGCCAGGCTTTACGATAAGTCGCTGGATAAGGACGCAGCAGCTTTTGACAAGAGTGGCAAACGGCGCGCTCTCACGGCACTGGCACATCTGCGGGCCTCACAGTCGGCAGACGGAATTGCACCCAATGCAAGTCGCGCCAAAACGGTCGCGAACCTCTTCCATCCCGAAGACGCGCAGCTTGTTTCGGCGCTCGAGAAGGCACTCGTCGCAGCCAGATACGAAGAAGCAAGCGCCCAAGCGATCGCCCGTCATATTCGCAAATTGAGCCAGTGGCTATTAGCAAATAACAAACCGGCGATTGCCGCCCGGACCGGAGAGGAGTCGCTTGATAAAGATGCCGCGTCATTTAAGGCGAATGGGGGCGAGCAGCAGATCACGGCGGCACTGGCTCATCTGCGGGCCTCTCAGTCGGCTGCCGGGATTGCGCCAAGGAAGCCCCGTGCTGAGCTCAGCCCTTATCCCGAAGATGCGGACCTGATCAAAGACTACAAAGCCGCAGAATCCCGGCCGACTGCCAGAAACTATGCACCTTTCCTTGTCGGTTTCAGCAATTACTTGCGCCAAAACCACAAGCAGAGCATTGCCGCCCGACTATCCGACGAGTCGCTGGATGAGGATGTCGAGACCTACAAGAGGTCCGGCGGTCATGCAAAGACCAGTGCCGCACTGGCACATCTGGCCAAATCGGCCGCAGGTGTTCGCGCCGTGGAACTCAGGCGCACGGCTGATAAGCTGCGCCTGATAATGCACCACTAGGAGCCGCCAATTCGCATGCGGATGTTGCCACGGAAGAGTACGACTACTCTCGGCGTTACCGCCTGCAGCCAGCACCCTCTCGCCGCTCGCGCGGATTCCGTACCCTCACGAGGCTCCAGATCCCGGTGAGCACGTAGACCCCTTGAGCGAGAACTACGAGAATGCGATTTTCCGCGGACGGGCTGATCAATGCACCTGATTGGGGCGATTTCCTCTCCACCGAGCACGTTTTTGGCGATGATGAGCACGAGGCGGCGGGCGCCAGACCGGCGAAGAGGCAAAGGATCGACAATGCTCCGCAAAACGGCGCGTTCGAGCGGTAGTCGAGCCAGATCAGCGTTTCAGTAGCCGAAGCATTGGCGCAGCCTCCAGCCAATCAGCCGGATGCTTCTGTTTCACAGGAACAGAGTGGACAAGGCTGCCGGACGGCGCCGCAAGCTGCCTCGGGGGACGTTGTGGACGCCGCTTCGCAACAAGGAACGCCGCAGGGACCTGTCATTTGGCCATTGCTTCTGCCGGCGGTTTACGATCAGGATCAGCTCTGGGGGCGTTGGAAGACCTTCCGGCGTGGTCCGGGTTAGCCAGCCCCGAGCACGCGCCGGAGGCAGAGCAAGTAGCACGGCCGGCAACAGCTGGATCCCCCTCGAGCTGGTGGCTGCCGACGTCGCCCGACTTTGATTGGAGCATGCTGCCGGCAACGCCATCCGCTGTCGAGACGCGTTCGTCTGATGTCTAGCGGGGTGTCGAGGCCCTGATTGATTTGCTGTCTCAAGAATTGCGTGATGAAGGCCAGCTTGCGCCATCACGCACGCCAACTGATGCCGGGACCGATGGCGTGACTCCCACAACCTCGGTGGATGGGCACAGCGGACAGCGGCTTGGCCTGACCGAATGCTTGCAGGACGAACATATCGCCCCCGATTACGCCCTGGTTGAAAAGGAGTTGTATTGGAACAATCCAGATCTTGCTCGCCAGACCGGATTCGTACAGCCGGCGCAAGCCCAGCTATTGCGCCTGGTTCCGAGTGAGAGCGACCGCCTGCCGATCGTGCTGCAGATCTTCAGTGAGGAAGATACAGATGTCGCCAACTTCTTGTTCGTTCCGGTGAATGATGCTGGAGTTGAGGGCGGCGGATCGCATTGGTCGCTGCTGCTGGTTGATTGGCGCGTGCCGACAGCAGCGGTTGCCTATCACTATGACTCTGCCGGGCTTTGCAACGGCGCCGTGCAGAATAGCTCGCAGCACGTCTCGGCTCCCGCTTTCAAGCGGGACGGATGGCCCAGCAGCAGAACGGCTATGAATGCCGAGCCTTCGTGGTGGACGCGACGCGAGCGCCGGTCACACGCTTGGCGCAAGGAGAGCGGCCGGACCGTGAGCCGCTGCACCTCGAGCGCCTCATCGCCGATCGACCGGCACTTCGGGATCGCCCCAGGACTGATCGCGGCCTGCGTTGACGGACTCCATCGGACCACCGGTTTTCGCCCGGATCAGTCTCCGGCTGAACAGCGCAGCCGGCAAGGGATATCCGCATCATGCGAGACGAACGCGGATTTCGGGTCATCTCCCAGATACCGTTCTCCAGCACACTACCGGAAGCAGGGGCAAGTTCGAATGAATGGAGTGGCAGGATAGATGTGGTTACTGTGATTCCAATCAAACCAGTGTGAGGAGCCGTTGTTTCAGATCGACGGCGGCGGCCCGGTCGTACGCAATCACGAGGCACTCCACCGTGCCAGCCTCTTCGTCAACGGCAAGCGGTATCACGCCCTGCTTGCGTGTGCCATCGAATAGAAAACCCTCCTTGGCGAAACGTTCATGTGCAGTCCGGAGCGAACTCGATCGAACGTTCCTCACGGATGAAATAACGTAGGAGCCCGAGTAGTCGAAGCCCAGGAGCCGGACGGCAATGCTATGCAACACCGAGCCGCCACCCCAGCGGCCGTTCACTTCATTGAATAGCAGCCGTCCGTCGTTCGCGAAAATTGCGTCAATATTAATTGGTCCGCGATATCCTAGATTGCGTACAAGAGATACGAATCGGTAGGCATGCGCCTGCGCAGTCAACCATTGCTCATTCCCCAGATCGCTTGGAAGCTCAAGTCCTGTCCAGATCAGAGCCCGTTCAGATCGATCGGTGCTCTGGCGTAGTCGAATATTTCCACTGTTGATGAAAGTGATTGAGCCATCACGCTCGATTTCATACTCGAGATAGAACGGAGTTCGCGCCAAGTGGTACGATTCGACCACTAGCGTCTTGCATGACGCAGTTGTGATCTCAGACCAAAGTACATCCGAATCAAACGACGGCCAGGCAATCTGTCGGGTCTCTCTCGCCCCGGGTAGCGGACCGTCTTCATTGCTGCTCAGAATGACATTTCCGACCCCGCCGGCCCCATTGTCTAGCTTCACAATGACCCTGCCGGTTTCGTGCCGGAGCGAGTTGACCGCTCGGAACAGTTCGTTCGAATTCGTCGTTATGGAACCATTGGGCAACGGAAGCGCGACACTTGTCGCCAGTTGACGGAAGTGGCTCTTGCGATTCAATAGATCAGGCCCACGCTGTAGAGCGAATTCGTCGCCAGTCTGCTGTATACCCAGCACGGACGCCAGCCGCGCCACGCCTTCGCTGGAGTAGCAGGGATAGATGCTCCAGGATGATTTCTGACGAATATGCCTGTTGATTTGCTCAACCATGCTGTCAGACAGCAGTGCGTAATCGTTGAGAATCGGCGCTTCGCGGCCGTCTCCAGGTACAAGCAATGAAAGACTGGAGGCGTCGAAATTCAGCGTCGCGCCAACGTAGGAGAGCAGATCCGTCGGGATAGATAGGGGGGACACTATCAGATCGCCTTCCTGAGCAAACCACGCCGAACGGTAAACCGAGTTGCCGGCGAGCAAAACTTGAGCTGCTACCAGATCGGAGCCCGACATTTGCGCCGTGCCGGCATTCATGATTATGATCCGCGGCATCAGTGACCTTTGCGCATTGGGATGTGATCAGAGCGAGAGACGGTCAACAGTGGCGAAGTCGCTGCAGCACAGCCTGTTGATGCCCAGGCGGAAAAGCTCATTTTGCGCCGTCACGATGTCACCTGCGGGTCGCTGAGAAGTACAGCTAGCGTGCAATCCGCCGAACTCAATTGCCATTTGCTTTGTAGCTTGATCTCGCGTCAGCCTTCTTCAGCATGAAATGCTGGGCCTTGCCCAACGCAGTTTTCGGTAGCTCTGGCGTGAAAATGATCTCGTGCGGTACCTTGAAACGGGCGAGCTGCGACCGGACATGCGCGATCAGCGCTTCTGCTTCGATCCGGGCGCCCGGTCGCCTGATTACATAAGCGACCGGCACTTCTTCCCAACGCGGATGCGGTCGACCGATGACGGCGCAATCTGCAACATCCGGATGACCAACAAGCACACGTTCAACTTCGGCCGGATAGACGTTCTCTCCACCGGAAATGATCAGGTTCTTCTTGCGGTCATGCACCCAAAAGTACCCGTCGGCGTCGCGACTACCAATGTCGCCGGTGCGATACCAGCCACCGTCCAGAGCCTTGCGGGTTGTCTCTTGATCTTCCCAGTATCCGCAGAAGACGTTGGGCCCGCGTACGGCGATCTCGCCTGCGCCACCGGCCGGCAGCGTGTGCCCAGCATCATCTATGATCGCAGCTTCGCAACACAGACCTGCGAGGCCGCTCGATCCCTCGGGCACGAGACCCCCGCCGAGCTTAGTATACACAGCAATCGGGCAGGTCTCCGTCGAACCGTAAACCTGCAGGACCGGCACGCCGCGCGCGACAAAGAGCTCGACAAGATCGTGGGGCACCATAGTAGATCCGGTACAGATTGCCCTGAGCGCGGAGAGATCGGTGCTATCCCATCGGGCATTCTCGGTCAGGGCTCGCATCATGGCTGGCACCAAAACTGCCAGAGTGGGTCGATCGCGCTCGAACGCGTCGAGAGTGGTCTCCGCTGTAAAGCGGCTGTGAATAGTAACCGTCGCGCCGTGATGCAAACTGGGCGTCGTCTGGATGTTTAGTCCACCGACGTGGAACAGTGGCAGGACAGTCAAGGCGTGATCGGCCGAGGTGAGGTCATGCATGTGCTGACTCATGACGCCGTTCCAGAGCAGCGCTTCCTGACGCAGTACGGCACCTTTCGGTCGTCCTGTTGTGCCCGAAGTGTAGACTATCAAAAGCGGGCAAGACAGGTCCGCACCCGGATTGCGTCCGTCACCACAGTCTGCGTCCAAAAGATCGTCCAGTTTGTTTCCGCCGATAGGTGCGAAGTCTAGCCCGACAACAGAAACAGAAGGCAGCCGCGTCGCGACAATAGGCAGGACTGCGTCGAAGGACCGCTCGACTAGCAACACGTTTGCTCCTGAGTCGGACAGAATGAACAGCTGCTCGGCGGGCGCGAGGCGCCAATTTAGAGGTACGAGAATTGCGCCGAGCCGCGCGCACGCATACAGCAGCACGAGATAGTCTGGTCGGTTCAGGCTAAGGATCGCGATCCGGTCTCCTCGCTCTACCCCGAACTGGATCTTGAGGGCGCAGGCCGCCCGCCCTATCCGGTGACTGAGGCTCGCGTAGCTTAGAGTCTGCCCCTCGAAACGGATGGCGGTTTTATCAGGAGCATACGCTGCGTTGCGTTCAACTAGGGTGCAGAGGTCCAACTAAATCTCCATATAATCAGCTCCGCGCAACGGTTCGAACAGGTATCGCAACGCGCTCGCGAGGCCCACCAGATGGTTCGCTGCCCGTTGCACGATAATCACACCCTTCGGCAGGACAACGTGGCTATTGATTGTTGCGATGGTTGCGATCAACGGATATTGCCTGGCGAATCGCTGACGACTGATTACTCGTTCTGTTCGGCTCGGCGGCGGTCGTGTGCATCTGACCGTAGTGGTAGGCGCACCATGACGACTGTTTCTTGCCCGGTCTTTGACAGACAGGCTCGCCGCACATATAGGCAGCTCTGGTATCTCCATCCTTGACGCCGATGATGGCCCGGCATTGGCCTTCAATATGGTCGATCAACAAGACTTTGTTGACGCCGTCAGGCTCTTTCAACTTGTTGCTCCAGGATACCAGGCAATCTCTCCGGTGCTGTTCCGGTCACGCCGAGTGACACCCGCAGCTAAGGCCCTATGAAAACCTCAGGAGGCTCACGGCCTGTCGAGGAGGCTCACGGCCTGTCGCACATCTGCGCACGAGAATGCGCCGGTAGGCCGGCATGAGCGGAGCGAAGAGCCCATTCGGCGGACTGCTTCTGGGGCTGTCTCCCGCCAGAAGAGCGGGGCGGGTTCAATATCGGGAAAAGGCCGCGCCCTGCAGTGGCGCTGCACCGAACCCTGCATTGATCTTGTCCGACGTCGCCTGCTCGCTGCAGGCCCGGCTTGCGGTAGCCACAGTGTTGCGGTTCTGCAATGCTCAACCATTTGCAACTAGCCGCGAGCCGTAAGGCTGCGGTCAAGACGCGCTGCGTCACTGTTTCGACCGGAAGGCCGTCGGGGATGAAGATCATGACCAACCAGTGCGGGGTTGTTCTGACCAACTCAGACATTCGTCAATCCTTCCAGTCGCGGCGGGGGATGAAGATGCGTGCCAACCGTAAGATCGTACAACTTAACGTTACGTCCGATTCAAGCCCTTTCTGACAACTTCGCATGAACATGCCAAAGGTATGTCGGGACGGACCTCCGCGACGGGTAGAGAGCTCCCAGCGCGCGATCTGCGTTAAAAAGTGGCGCTCCCATCAGAATGGTTCTGCGGCTGGCAGGGTCCTTGTCGAAAAGGCTTGCCACGTCCAGCGATCGAGTGCTCGCTACCAAGAGCGGATTGCGCGACGCCCTCCGCTTAAGTTCGCTCGCCTACCGATGCGTGGATTATCGCAGTGTCTGATAGAGGCGATACAGCAGCCGCGCGCGAGGTTCGATCGATGAAATATAGAGTTGCTCATGATGCGTGTGCGCGCCCTTGCCGTCTACGCCGAGGCCATCGAGGGTTGCGGTATGCGGCGCGGTGAAATTGGCATCGGAGCCGCCGCCGCTGAACGCATCGAGCAGCTCGAAACCAATCTCAGCGGCAAGTTGCCTGGCGTGTTCGTATAGCGTGGCGCCGGCCTTGCTCTTCTCATAGGGAGGACGGTTCAAGCCGCCCGATACTTTCAGGCGAACGCCATCGGTGCGCGAGGTGATTCGGAGAATTCTCGACACCAACTCGTCTGCATGTGCCATAGCCGGCACGCGCAGGTCGACTTCCGCATGGGCCTGTTCGGCAATTACGTTTGGCTTGGTGCCGCCGCGGACGACGCCAACGTTGACGGTGATGCCGCGCGAAAGATCGTTCATCGCCTCGAGCGTCTGGATCACATTGGCTAGCTCCCGGATCGCGCTACGGCAGTGTTCGGGGCGTTCGCCGGCGTGCGCCGGCGCGCCCTTGATGAAGACATCGAAGCGGCCAACACCCTTCCGCCCGGTGACGACCTTGCCGCCGTTGCGCGCCGGTTCGGTAACCAGCACATATTTTGCCTTGCGACCCTCGGCCTCGATCAGGGCCCGCGAGGTGGGACTGCCGATCTCCTCATCCGACACGTAGAGGTGGGTGATGCCGAGCGGCGGGCGCGCGTCGTCGGCGCAGATCTGCCGAAATGCGTGATAGGCTAAATAGGCGCCGCCCTTCATGTCGTAGGCACCCGGGCCGAACGCGCTGTCACCGTTGGTCTTGAACGGTAGTCGTTTTATGAATCCCATCGGATGAACGGTGTCGAGATGGCTCAACACCAGGATGCCCGGCACGCCCTGTCCCCATGACGAGCGCGCGATCAGGTGATCGCCGCAACGTTCACGTCCCGCAATGCGCTCGATGGCAGCCGGCAGGTCGCGATAGCCGCCCGCGACGACGTCAGCCAGCTTGTTGAGCTGATCCGGCCGTTCCGTCGGGGACTCGATCTCGACCCAGCGACGGATGCCATCGAGGATCGCGGAAGTTTCAAACGGGTAACTGGACATATTTGTCGGATGCCCCTCGAGTCTCAACTTTCATCACTCGCGCAAGCCCATGGTACGACCCGCTTGCTCGCTTCCGGATTGAGCACGAAGGTCTTAGGTTGGCTGGCTATTGTGACGCAGTGTGCCTTTAAACGATGATCCTGCCGCGACACTACGCGCCTGCCGAGGAGAACTGAGCTACCAAAGCTGGTAGTTTATGTCGGGGCTATGCCGGTCCAGTGTGCGGTCGGATGGTCTAATCAGTCGTGAGCTACGCGCGCTTTTCAACGCGAGGTGAGCCCGTAAGAACCAAAGTCGTCCACGAGCTGCCCGGATGATTTTTCGATAAGGATCGCTCCAGTACCAGTCGTCCGGTCAACGCGTATTCCATTCTAACGGCATTCTGCGCAGAACTTGGCAACGGGCAAGGTTCGAAGCGCGCCCTGGAAGTTGATCAATGGATTGCCATGGCCAGCCCGAGCTGCGACAATTCGTCCGATAAAGATCCTATGTGTGCCAATGATCTTGTGGTCATAGAGAACGCATTCGATCGCGCAAAGTGCGTTGGACAATAGCGGCACGTTGACCACGCCCTGAGTCCAGGAAGCCGTGCCGAAGCGATGAACACCTTTTACTCCCTCCTGACCGCCAAAACGCAGGGCCAGGTCCTCCTGGTCACTGTGGAGAAGATTGATTGCAAAACTGCCGCTAGCGAGGATCGCGTCATGCGCTTCAGATTGGGCGTTGATGCCAACGAGCAAGCACGGCGGTTCCATGCAGATGGACGTCACAGAACTCACCGTCAGTCCACGTCGTCCGCCGGCCGTTCCGGTCGTCACGATGGCGACACCGCTTGCCAGATATCGCATAGCCTGACGGAAATCGGCCGGCTGGATAGACGGCATATTCCCAACCACGGGGGATGACCAGTGTGTCATGATTTGCCTTTGCGGTTATACCCCACTCTGATGCTTCGTTAGCTTGGGCAGGCTCGGATTCATCTCGCGGCCGCAATTGGGCGCGCAGTCTCGGAAAACCGCGTGTCTAGAGGGCAATGATGAGACCGAACACGACATTGATGTCCTCCGCGCGACGACCAGAGTGCTGCCCAAGGTTATCGCTCAATGTACGCGTAAGAGAACACGCTTTTTTGCATCCAGAAGATGCACATCGAGCGTCGCGTGCAGCGAACCCCGCAATTCGGGCGGGATCGAGCAATCCGTGTCGATCAATTCACGAAACTTTCGGATGATGTGTTCTATCATTGCGATGGATCCGAGTGCCTCCAACTTCTGTGATGACATCATCTGACTATCTCCTTTGGAACGCAGCGCATGCCGCGGGTCTGTATCTCGGCAGTAGGGGCTGGAGCAGACTCTCGCCGATGAACAGGGATGGCTCTCGTACCGCGTTCTTAACGAGGACTGCTTTGAACGGCGCGCGCACGCGGCACATGCTCATCGAAATTTCGAAGGAATAGGCGCACAGTCGCAGCTGCTATTGCATAGCCGCTTGTCAGAATCGGCTTCCTCGGGACCGTGTTCCGGCCCCTGTTACGTGTTGGACACTGCAATCAAGCGTTTCAGTCGAACGGCTGCGCTGCCACTGTCAAGCGCATGTTGTGCAAGTGCGACGCCCTCCTGCAGCGTCTCGACGCGGCCGGCCACGATCAATGTCGCCGCCGCATTCAAAATTGCAGCGTCGCGAAATCGACCCGGAACGCCGTCGAGCACGTTTTGCAAGGCGACGGCATTGTCCTTCGCTTCGCCGCTCTCCAGCGTCTCCTTGTCGCAGCGGGCAAGCCCGGCTTGTTCCGGTGTCACTTCGAAGGTGCGCACTGTGCCGGCCTCAAGCGCAGCAACAAAGGTCGGCCCGGTGAGGGTAACCTCGCCCAGCCCGTTAGAGCCATGAACCACCCATGCCGATTCGGCGCCAAGGTTCTTCAGCACGTAAGCCAGAGGCTGAACCCATTCGCGAGCGAATATCCCAACGATCTGCCGCTTGACCCTGGTCGGATTGGACAGGGGCCCGATGAGGTTAAGGATGGTGTGGGTCCCAAGTGCGGTGCGGATCTGGCCGACGCGCTGCATCGCCGGATAATGGGCTGACGCAAATGAGAAGCCGATTCCGGCTTCATGCACACAGCGCGCAACGGCCTCAGGCTTGAGGTCGACGTTGACACCGAGATGCGCCAATAGTTGCGCGGTGCTAGGACCCGAAGATGTATCGCTGTTGGCATGTCTGGCAACAGGAACGTCGGCTCCGGCGACGATAAATGAGGCGCACGTCATCACGTTGGCCGAATACGCAACGGTATCGCTCGTACTTGCGATATTGATCGGATTGCATGCGACCTCGACCCGCGGCATTCTCTCGCGTACCGCGGAGACCGCTCCGGTGACTTCTTCGATCGTCTCGCCCCTGACTCGCAAACCCATCAACAAGCCGCCGATCTGCGACGGAGTCGCATGACCCGACATCAGGCCGTCGAATGCTGACGCAGTTTCCTCGCGCGTCAGAGTGGCGCCGGTGGCAACTTTACCAATAATTGATTTCAGCGTTTCCATCGACTTTACACGTTCATTTGACCGAATCTGACGAGTGTCCCGCTTCATCGGAGGCTTTTGTTGAAGAGACGCGGCACCGGCTATCTTGATGAAGCTATCAAGCCCATCGGCGGCACGGCCGAGGGTCGACGTTTGAGTGATCGGTTGAGTAGGGCACCGCCATTTCGGCAAGGCTACAACCTGACGCTACGTGAGGGTCAAGCTCTTCATGTCGTAATGCCGTCAAGAGATCGCCGACCGATGAGAGCAGTGCAGTTGCTGCGCCAGCAAAGATGGCGAGGTCTACTGCCGCGCATGTGCCTTAGCGGCGACTTCTTGATCACGAGGATTCAGCCGAAGTGCCCGGAAACGTGGAAAAATCTTGCGGCTTGTCGGCACCGCTGTCCTGTCGTTTGTAGTCGCTTCTCACATGCTTTGGGCGGAGCAGTGCTGATCTGCCCCCTACAAGCCACCCGCCAGACTGCAAATCAAGGTGCATACGGCGAAACCGGAAGGATACTACCGCAACGGAGAGCTCCCGGTCCGGCTTGGGTCAGCGCCTAAGTGCTCGGTCCTGCCTTACATTCGGAACACGCCGTACTGCGGCGCGTCGATCGGTGCGTTGAGTGAAGCACTCAACGCGATTGCAAGGGCGGTCCTGGTATCGACAGGATCAAGAATGCCGTCGTCCCAGAGCTCGGACGTTGCATAATAGGCGCTTGATCGCTCGCGATATTCTTCAAGAACCGGTTCGCGAATGCCTGCCAGTTCCTGCTCAGAGAGCCGCCCTCCGTTGCGGGCCAATTGTCTCGCCTTGACGTGGGTGAGAACGCCGGCGGCCTGCTCGGCGCCCATCGCGGAAATCTGAGAGTTCGGCCAGCTGAACACAAACCGAGGATCAAACGCGCGTCCCGACATGGCGTAAGTGCCTGCGCCATGAGAGCTGTTGCAAATGATCGTAAACTTCGGGACTGACGCGCTGGACACAGTCATGATCAGCTTTGCGCCGTCCTTGGTGATCCCACGGCGCTCATATTCGCGGCCAACCATAAAGCCTGTGACGTTCTGCAGGAAGAGCAGGGGCGTTCGGTTTTTGTCGCATATTTGAATGAAATGAGCACCCTTTAGCGCACTGTCGCCGAACAAAACGCCGTTATTGGCAACAATCCCGACTTGATATCCATAGAGCCGGGCAAAGCCGCACACGAGTGATGTCGCATAACGCGGCTGGTACTCATCAAATCGACTGCCATCGACCAGACGAGCGATGATCTCCCGCATGTCGAACTGCGCTCGCGCGTCCTCTGGAATGATGCCGTAGAGTTCGGATGCATCATAGGCGGGCGGCTCGGGCGCTACGCGATCGATGCAGGTTTTCGCCGGTTGATGGAAGCGCGCGACAACGTTGCGCGCAATCGCGATTGCGTGGAGCTCGGAAGTTGCGAAATAGTCACTGGTGCCCGACACGCTCGTATGCATGAGGGCACCGCCGAGCTCTTGGGCGGAGACTTGTTCGCCAGTGGCAGCCTTCACGACCGGAGGGCCGCCAAGAAAAATGGCTCCCGTGCCTTCGACCACAATGTTGTATTCGCTAAGCGCGGGGACATAGGCCCCTGCCGCAGTGCACTGGCCCATGACGATGGCGACCTGCGGTACTCCCATCCTCGAGAGTATCGACTGATTGCGCAGAATTCGACCCGCATGGTATCGATCAGCAAAGAACTCCGCCTGCAAAGGCAGAAAACCGCCGGCGCAGTCGCATAGATGAACCACCGGCAGACGGTTTTCGATGGCTATGTCCAAGGCCCGCACGATCTTCTTGACCGAGAGTGGATACCATGCGCCGCTCTTCACGCTGGAATCGTCAGCGTGAACAATCACTTCTCGACCCGCAACGATGCCGATGCCGACCACCTGCGCGGCACCCGGAACCTCTCCGTTGTAAGCCTTGTTGGCAGCCAGCGTGGAAAGCTCCAGGAAAGGAGTTTCCGGATCCAGCAAGGCTGCGATGCGGTTGCGAACAAACAGCTTGTTCTGCCGACGCAGCCGCTCGATGTCTTTCTCAGGTCTGTCGAACCGGGCCAAGCGTTGGCGCTCCTTCAATTCGGCAGCCAGTTGTCTGTTGTGGAGGTCGTTGCGACGAAACTCCTGCGAATCGACATCCGCCGCAGAACCGATCCGCTGCATTTCAGAACCCTTCTTTAGACAGCGTTACGAGTACGGCGTCGTGCTCGAAGCTCTCGTTCTCCTTGACGTGAATCCGCTCGACGATGCCGTCCTGGGGTGATCGTATGATCGTTTCCAGCTTCATGCTTTCAATCATCATTAGCGCCGTCCCCGCCGAGACTGAGTCACCAGGCGAAACTGTAATCGCGACAACCCTCCCAGGCATTGGCGCTCGGGCTACGAGGGGACAAGTCCCGTCATTCCCAGCAGCGTAGGCCCCTAGCGGATCGATGTAGCGCAAAGTACGCGTTCTGCCGCGGATATGGAGGTGAATGAGCTCCCCGTCGATCACGAACCTGACGGGTTCGCTCTGCCCGGCAATGGTCAGGATACCGCTGCTGTCGCTGCGCTCGGTGAATGCGACGGGCGCAATCACCTCGTCTCGCAAATGAAGGCGGTAGCCATGCCGGCTGGCCGAAAGCCACAATGTATGATCTACGCCGTCAACCTCGAACGAGTGATACACTTCAGTTTCTCCAATTGCCGAGCGCTGAATGAAGCTCTGGCACGGCATCTGCCGAGTCGCGGACCGGCCTCGTCAGGAGAGCGGCGGATGCGAGGAACGCAGACATTCCGGCAGAAAAATTGCCCGCTGCGAGATGCGGGTTTTGTTCAAGGTATCCGACGTGGAAGTGACCGCCGAGAAATGCCTCGTCGGAAACGATCCGGGCGAGCAAGTTCGCATTGGTCTCGCACCCCAGCAAAACCAATTCGCGGACTGCACGATGGGCTTTCAGAACAGATTCCATGCGGCTTGGTGAATGCACGATGATCTTGGCGAGCATCGGATCGAACGCCGGCGTGATGTGCTGGCCTTGCATGATGCCGCTGTCGATCCGTACGTCATTGGGATACTCGAGAAGAAGTACTTTTCCGGTGGTTGGAGCGTATCCGCGTTCAGGAGCCTCAGCGTACAGCCGGAGCTCGATTGCATGGCCGTTCGAAACGATATCGGACTGGGAGAATGCAAGTTCGCGGCCCGCTGCCGCATAGATCTGTTCCGCCACCAGATCGACGCCAGTAATCATCTCGGTGACCGGATGCTCGACCTGAAGTCGTGTATTCATTTCAAGGAAGTAGAAATCGTCTCCGCTCAAGAGAAATTCGACCGTTCCTGCATTCCGGTAGTTCGCTGCACGAGCGATGCGAACCGCCGTATCGCAAATTCGAGCCCGCAATTCTTGGGATAGCGCAGGCGAGGGCGTTTCCTCGATAATCTTTTGGAAGCGGCGCTGCACGGAACACTCGCGCTCGTACAGATGCACGACGTTTCCTAAGCGATCACCGAGCACCTGTACTTCGATGTGTCGTGGGTATTCGAGATGTCGTTCGGCGTAGAGTCGGGCATCTCCAAAGTAACGGCCCGCTTCACTGCGCGCCTGCTCGATGGCTGCCTCCAAGGTATTAAGGTCGCGTACAATCCGCATGCCCTTACCGCCGCCGCCAGCCGATGGCTTCACGAGCAGAGGAGCTCCCATGGCCTGCGCTCTGGAGGCAAATGTCGCCGGATCATCTTCTTCGATGACGCAGGGGGTGACCGGAAAACCGTTGGACTGAACGAAATTGCGCGCGCGGATCTTGTCCCCCATCAGTTCGATAGTATCCGGAAGAGGACCGATAAACGCAATGCCGGTGTCTGTCACGGCTCTGGCGAACTCCGCATTTTCGGAAAGCAGCCCATAACCGGGATGCAGCGCGCCGGCGCGCGCCTGGTCGGCGGCCGCGATGATCTGCCTAGTATCGAGATAACTTGCGATCGGCGTGTTGCCGCTGATCTGAATGGCCAGGTCGGCCATGGAGACGGCGGGTGTTCTCGCGTCTATTTCGTGATAGGCAACTGCAGAACGGAGGCCAAGTTTACGTAACGTTTTGACGATGCGGGCGGCTATCTCGCCCCTGTTGGCGATCAGTACGGTATCGAAGGGCAATTGTGGCATTTGCCTATCCAAATAAGCATGAAGGGGACCAAACCGTCGTGAGTGACCGTGCTTGTTGCCTCCAGCCGACGTCGTGTGAACGTCCTGCGTGCTAGGTGGGCTATCTCGGAACGTGAGGCGGGCGAACAGGCCACCCGACCCTCTACTTCGAGATGCCGCCGTTCTTGCCCGTATCTCGCGAGGAGATCACGTAACGGCATTGCTGGCTGAGGCTGGCGTACTTGGATCTGAGGCAAGCAAGGATAGCGACGTGGCTCGGTATGTGATTGCTGCAAAGGCGGAACACGTCCTCCATACACGCCTGTCTCTCCTCGGGAGTCGGAGCTTGATCTCGCGCGTTGACCTGCCGCGGGATTACAGCGATCACTGCGGCAGCTAGAGCGATGGCGCGGCAGGATTTGAGGAGCGAAGCCAAACCGGCCCCTTGGTCTTGAGTCATGTCATTCCTTAAGGTTGGTAGATCTGCGATGTTTTGAGCGAAGCGCAAGATGGTCTGTCCGTCGGCCAATAGACGTGTAGCGCCAGGTGCAATGCCTGCGAGTTCCGTGTCGCCGACTCTGGTATGCCTGGATGTCTTGAAGTACTCGGCGTGGCGCGTTGAGGTGCTTGAGCACAGCCCACCTCACGGCCAATAGTTGCTGCCACGGTCGGCGCGATACGGGATCGAACACGTCCTGCGGCCTGGTGCCGGCCTTATCGAGGCATGAGATGAGCAAAAGCCAGGTGCGCTCAAACCATAGTTAATGACGCAATTGATCCTGCGTAGCGAATCCAGATGAGACGCCTCCAGGTCATCTTTAGTGTAGTCGGCCTGCGCTTTACATTAATCCGGAGACGGCCATCGGGATGAGAGCGCCTTCTGTAGAAATATCGAAGGGCTCGATCTCTTCCGCTACCGGCCGAGGTAGCCTTGGATAACGCGTGCGCAGGTACGTATCTGCCGAAGCGTGTGATCCCGAGCGACTCTCGCCAGATGAGTTTAGATGTTTGACACATTCGCTATTCTCATTGTCCGCAGGAAGCGTCTGGATTGTCGGATGCGGTCCCGACTTGTCCAGGATCGTACAATCTGACGCTGCGTGCGATTCAAGTCCCTTCTTGAATCAAATCGACCGACACCTCTTACGGTGGCAAATGGCGCTTTGGTGGCCGCCAGCCCTTAGGTGATTATACGGAGCGCCGGTGTCGCATTTCTTTGATGTCCAAATTGCATGCTCACGGCATGAATCCGAAAAGTAAACTCTACCAGCCCGACCACTGGCGAAGCCGCGCGGAAGCAACGCGAAGAAAGGCGGAAGGACTCGCTTATGGTAAACCCAGAGACAGGCTTCTTAACGTTGCGATCGAGTACGATAAGCTGGCTCGGCGTGCCCAAGAGTGGCAGACGCACAGAAGTGAGGATGAAACATGGTCAGAGCGAGAGCTGTAGGGCTTTGCCGGGCCTCGATAAGCCGTGCCTCAGCTGGACGGCCGCAGCGCCGATCGCGGAGCAAATGTCACTCGGCAATCGGCGCATCCAAGCAATTAGCGCTGGATTTGGCGTTTTGGTCCACGATAGGCTTTGCGGCTTTGAGGCACATTGAGTGACCTCGAAGCTGGTTCGGCATGGTATGCTGGAGGCGTGTTGCTGCCTCAGTTACGAATTCATGTTCTGCTAGCCGCGCCGACGCACAAAGCGGACCTGTGAAAGAAGTGTCCGCTTCCAACTGACGGTGGGGATATTCCTGGCTTACCATCGGATCGCCGAGGTCGGGAGGTGCGCGCGTGCCATCCGACGTAGCTTTACTTGTGATTTGTCAGTTCCGCGGGCTTCTTTGGCTCATAAGAAGACCGCTGCGACGATCCAGTAAATGCTGGCCCAGAGCAGCGTACCCAGGAGGAGCGCGGCCAGCGGCCATAGATTCCATCGCCGTTGCGCCTGCAAACAACGGCAATCGGCGTCGTAAGGCCTGACAATCGGGTCCTTTGGTGTGCGCCAATGAGTCATGGACCACGTGCCGCACTGGTCCGCGGGGAGCGGGTGTTCTCCGGATGCATCGTATCGTTCATAAGCTCGAAGTCTTCCTTCATGGCTCGGGTTATCGGATTCTTGTTTGCCGTGCGACCTGTATCCAGGTGATGGTATTTCTCATGCAGTGGGCGGTTAGACGAGGTGCTACCAAAGCTGAGGGACGCCGGGCAGTGAATCGCTCAGAAATAAAGGATAGCCAGATGAGTGACGTCTGGACTCACTAGAGCAATCAGCATGCCACGATCGGACTGGTGCCGGCGCAGCCTCGATGCGAAGCAAGCCGCCCGCTTGGTTTGGCGACACGAGCTCGCTGCACATGGTCGGAGTTGCGACCTTGTCGTCCGGAAGGCGCCATCGGCATCGAAAGAAGGCAAGAGCTCGCTAGCGACTTTTAGCGAACAGGGGTTCGGAGTTGCATGTAGGGACGTGGCAAAGGCGCCGCCAACCGCAGCGCGATTGCAGTCCCTCGAGATAGACTAATCAGCTTCCCTGACCATAAGCTTACGAAACCTCATCAACCCGTGGATGTTATCGGTTAGCGACACGTTATGCCTGGCCATCGCGACGTGAGGCTAGCCCGCTCCGATGTTGCTCCCGGACGAATCGATCACGGCCACATAGATGACGCATTGGCCCTGTTTCAGACTCGGCGAGCAGAAAGCGGCGAATGACCGCAGGACAGTTGGTGAGGCAGCAATCGCCCTTGCCAAGCATTGAGCGAGAATATGCGAATTACGCTGTGGTATTGCGGGCGATGAGGGAATGTAGATGTCAGCCAATTCGGAGCGCATGCCAAGAATGGCGATCGATCCGGCGGCGATGAGGTGGTGGCTCTCGACGCCTCCGTAGGATCAAGCACATCTCCGCGAGACCTCAACGCGGCGCACACAACGAAACATTGTGCTTCAACCGTGAAAGCTCGAGGCCACATCATGTGCTGAAGCGTGCGTTGTTCGGCGGTGTACCTGCAGTCAATGAGCAAGGCGCTCCGCATGGGCCTCGTGCTGTGATCGAGATGTCGGGTCCTCATGCCCGCGGAGCCTCCCAGATAGGAAATTCGCAACCTATGCGCCGGGTCATCATCGAGCGGATCTTGCACGGTTTGCATTCGGGCAATCAAGACCTCGCAAGAATTCGCAAGCGTCCTGGGCAGGGCGCCAGCGGCCAAAAAAAGAGGAGAACTAGTGATGGACATCTGCGGCTTTCTCAGCAGGTGGTTCGCTGAAGAATGGTATTGGAGCGCCGTCCCAAATAGGACGGAACACGCGCTAAGTCGCGAGTTGAAAAACAACAATGTCATCTACATCGACTTCAAGGCGGTCCACGAGGCAAAGGAGGAAACGTGCGGGCGAAAATAATTGAGAAGCTGGAGGCCGGTCGCGTACAATACGGCCAATTTGCCAGCCATCCAGGATCAGGTCCTTGTGGCATGTTCGTTGTACAGGGGCCTTGCGGCTGTGAACTGAGGATCAGCGGATTAATCCGTCCTGGCTGGGAGCATGTCGCTGTCTCAACGTCGCGACGTTGTCCGAATTGGGAAGAGATGTGCTTCGTCAAAGACCTGTTCTGGGATGAAGAGGAATGCGTGATGCAACTGCATCCCCCACATTCGCAATATGTAAATAACAGTCGGTACTGCCTGCATCTGTGGAGGCCAACTCATCGGGACATCCCAATGCCGCCACCGGGCTTTGTAGGCGTGGTTGGGCTCGGCCCATCAGAGGCGGCAATGTGGTTTGCGCGCATGAGTGCGACCGCATCATAAGGTAGGCTAAGGATTGTCCGCGTGGCAGATGAAAAGCAGTGGTTCGGCACTATTGTCAGCCCGCACCGCAACGGAAAGTGTCGGCTCTTCCGTTTGCCTAACGTCGCGGGCTTGCCAGCCCAGCGAAGCACGAAGTGATGATGACGCACGGGCTCGGCGAGCCCGGTGCTGGCGAATTGACGGAACACAGCGTCAGAATCGAACCATCGCCGCGTCAAATCTGTCTGGAGAGCCGCGCCAAACTCGAGCTCGGGATAAAATTGCATCCTCCGGCGATTGTGTCCGACCACTCCGTATCCTTGGAGTCGTCGACCAGGGCGCCGGCATTCCGGCCGGGACCGGCTGAGCAGAAAAGGTGGCCATCCAAGAGACGCCCTGCGGCCGCTTCTCCAACCCGTTCTTGCTCGTCAGCTCGTCGTCAGCTTGTCGCGATATGATTCGCAGGTAGGGCTCGCCAGCTCCACTCCGTCCAGGCAAGCATACGCTAGAGGCACGCGAACGCCATGTTCAATCCGGTAAGTGGCCAAGCCACGCGCGCGCCGATCAAGATGATGAACTGGGTTCAGTCGGCGGACAACAGCAACTTCGAGCAAGCGCTTACGGATCCCGCGCAGGAAGAGAGCCAGCCTCCCGAAGCGCTGTCGGATAAAATGGGGCTCTGCTGCAGCAGACCAGAGCCGAGCCAGCCTTTATTCCAATACAGAACTGCCGAATTGCCTGGCGCCAATGTCGATGGCATCTGCGTCGGCTTGGCGGCGGAGTGGCTCCTCAATCTCGCCAGCAGCCCTTCGTCCCGAATGAGCGCGCTGATACCGGGCGCTCAAAGCCATGCCTCGGCAGCAGTGCGGCAGCAACGGTATGAAGAGCTCAAGGCGTTGTTGCGAAGTGACAGGCCGGGCGATTCTACCAACCTTCAGGCAAAAACCGCAATGTTGCGTGAGGCGGGATTAGAGCCTGCGAACAATCAGACTCGATATGAGTTTGGAACGTCCTCCGGAATTGCCCAGATAGTGAATGAAGTCACCCACGATCCATCGGTCTATCTGATCGGCCTGCGTTTTAAACCGCGTGGCGCGCATACAATTGCGACCTCGACGTCGAATGGAATGACGACCCTGTTTGATCCAAATTATGGAGAATTTTCCGTTCGGTCAAACCAGATGGGCGAGTTGTTCAAAAGCCTTGGCGACCGTTACAGTAACGTGAACGGGCTTGATATATTTATGGTGGTCACGCAAGGCATGACGTGAGCAAATCGAGGCTTCGGAGGTCGGTCCGATGTGCTGGCGCGAAGCCTTTGCCTGACAATGGGGATCGAGATCGGAAGCTGCAATGGTTTGACGCGCGCCACCGAAGCCATCGAAGGTCGAATTTGCTGCTCTCGACCGCGCAAATTCGTCCCGGTGGTGCCCCGAAGGTGTCGCAGCTTGGCGGAGACCGGACAGTTCTGCGGAGAAAGCGCTGTACGTTAGCGAGATGGCCTTGCTTACTTGGAAATGGTCTTGCTTCCTTGGAAGAGGCCGACAGCTCACGCACGACGGAGGACGCCTGCCTCGCTCTTCGAAGGTTGAATCGCCCTGCGCCCGGATTGTGCGGCTCGGTAAGGCACAATAACGTTATCTGTCGTACGGTCTCGGTTGATTGGAGCGCCCACGAGGCGCCGGGCTGAACCCGTCTAAACTTTTCAAAAACAGGGGCTAAGCTCCTGCGGTTGACTTCAATGGGTTCGTCGACCCTCCGAGTGTCGGCATGTTCGCCGGCCGGCCGGTTCTCCGCGACGCTCGGAACTACCTACTCCCAGGCGCAATCGGCTGGTCGGCACGCTGCAGTTTTCGCAGCAAGCCATCGGATTCTTGGCAGTGAGAGCTCGTGCATCCGTTTCGCGCGGGCCTATTTGATCGCTGCGCGCTCGTCCACAGGTCGGGGATCATCAGCAACCTTGCAAGGGCAGGAATGGTCGCCTGGCATAGATCGTGAACTCGCAGTCGCCTGGCCGGGGCCGGCTACCCCTCCCACGGATCGCCGTTGCTCTTAAGGGAGTGAAGGGAAAAGAACCTATGGCGGACTCCTGCCGGCCCGGCCGAGCCGCCTGTCGAGTTCGTGACCAGATGTCGGTAGTCGACCTAAATGCAGGCCGCGGCAAGGGCAAAATCAACGATTTTAAATTGGCGCGTCACTTGCTTCTTCACGGCGACATCTCGATCGTTCCAGGAGCGATCAGTTCGATTGACTAAGCAAAGGTGAAGAGGTTGGCCAGGTTGCGAGCTGAGGTGAACCGATACGTGAACCGTCCAGCTAGGAGAGCGTCAAGTACTCAAAGAGTATGTGACACGCTTTGAACATTCTGACTCGAAATCCGCACCCGATGGGATCCATAACCTATCGAGCCGCGCGCGTATTCCCGTTGCCGTGGTGGGCTATCTGGATGTCTATTCGGGTGTTTTCAGGATCTGTTACTGGATGTCATGTGCAGATATGAGAAGAAGCCCAATCATCGCGCCGCTAAGCGTAGCGAATGCGAACCCCGCTGACGTATATATCTCGCCCGTCAACTTGACGGCTAACGGCAGGGCACATCTTGGCCACGCTGCCGGGCCATTTCTCAGAATGGACGTCGTACAAAGGCACCTGAAGAGGGCAGGGCATCATGTTCGCTCCGGTCTGACGACCGACGGTTTCGAAAACCATGTTCTAGTCCGAGCAGCGCGCGAGAACATCGACCCGTCGGACTTGGCTCATGGCTTCCATGTCGAGATTGCTCGTGATCTCGCCTCACTAGGGATCGTTTTCGATCATTTCGATGATCCAGCCCATGGCAAAAATCTTCAGCGGTTCTCCAATGTCAGCAACGCGCTCATGGAGGCGCTATCTGCAGCAGGATCGCTGGAGTTTCGCGCAGCGCGGCTACCCGTCGACGATGCCGGCTCTGCTCTGACGCCAACGGAAGAGCGTTTTTGCATTGGAGGCTGGTTTGGCGGAACCTGCCCCGTATGCGGAGCATCCGCAGGGAGCTTCTTCTGCGAACAGTGTGGAGATCATTTCGAGCCAGACGAAGCACGAAATCCGGTGTCGAGGCGAGGACGGATCGTAGAATGGACAGATAACATCTCTGCCTTTCTCACAATTACACGAAACGACCAACTCGTCCGGGCGTGGGACGATGCGGCTATCGAACCTGGCTTTGTGGAGATAGGGAGGCGATATATCGCACGTAAAGGGCAGCGAATGCGGTTGACCGTTCCTGGCCTGCATGGAATGGCTTGGAATTCGCAGCAGTTCAACACACGTCAGATCCTGTTTAGCTACTCCTCGTTGCTCTACGCTCATTCCCTCTATTGTGGGCATAAAGATGCGGAGGCATCCGGCACGCCAAGTGCCTTTGCGCGCAATTCCGATACTTTCCTGATCGGCGCGACCGGTATCGACAATACAATCCCGATGCTCGTGGGAGTTACCGGATGTGCATTGGGTCAGGAGTCCTTTCGTCAATTTGACCGAATTTTCTTCAATCATTTCCTTTTGTTGAACGGATCGAAGTTCTCTACCAGTCGCGGCCACGTGATATGGGCGGGTGAAATCGCTCAGGTGCCGGATATATCTATCGATATTCTCAGAGTGTGTCTGTCGGAAATCTGCCCCGAAGAAGCGGAGACGGATCTGAACCCGAAGCAATTGATTGATCGCTACAATGCGATTCTCGACAAGAGCGCTGTGGTCTTCAATCGTTGTACGGACATCATCAACGCGATGCCGTCTTCTGCCGCGTGTCACGTAGATGATGCGATGATGCTCACGCTGAACCGGCTGTACAACCAACAGTGCTCAGCCCTCTCGCTAGATCGTCTGCGCGTGTCGCACGTGTCCAGATCGGTAACCGAATGGCTCGATTGTCTTGATTCCAATCCGCACTATCAGATCGCTTACACATGGCTGATGGGCTTCAGCATACTGGGCTGGCCGCTGATGCCGAGGATAACGGAAGCTCTGTGGCACTGGCTCGGCCATGAAGGACATCCCATCGCAGCCTGCGCTGCGCGACCCTCATCCGTACGAAGCGGAAGGGTACCAAGAATCGATGGGCGCAGCTTGACGGCCGCAGACATTGATGGATGCCTCCCGGGAATAGTTGCACCATGAGAGCCGCAGCGAACATTGTCACCGCCGAGAAGTTGCCCGATGAGGTGCCGCTCGATGTCTCGATTCCATTCATGCTTGGTAGCATCAATGTGGCCGCGTCCTATGGGGCGAGCTTTTTTTTCGTGGATGCTCTCCGCTCGGCTCCACAGAGCGCATCCATAGCAGGAACAATTATTTCGACCGGTACGGTCGCGACAATACTATGTTCGTTTGTGGCTGGCCGGATCGCCGATTCATGCGGGTTGATGCGAACGATCATCCTTGCCGCCGTGGTGATGGCAATTGCAATGATCTGCTTTGCAGCGGCTCCAATTTCTCTGTTCCTCGCTTATTTCGGCGGGCTCTCGCTCGGCATTGGATGGTCAATCTTCTATATGCTGGCGCCGCTTCAAATCCTAGAACGCGTGCGCCCTGCGGCTCGTGTCAAATATCTCACCTTGCTTTCCGGATCCCAGATGCTGGGGATCGGACTTGCTGTTCCCCTGGGGCGCACGGTCGTGGAGATTTTCGGAACCTATATCGCAGCGTACGCTCTATTCGCGGCTGCATGTCTCGTTGGCGCCATGCTGCTGGAGTTTGCTAGCAGGGCACTGGCGCAGGCTCCTCAGATCAAAATGGCGGCTGTTCGACTCACGTTTGAGGGCGTGCGGGAGGCCTTCAAGTCGAATACGCGTTATCCGATCGTCATGATCGGAATCGGCGCATGCGTGTTTTCTGGTCTGTCCACGTTCCAGACGCTTTACGCTTCATCGCGGGGGCAATCCGCCGATACATTCTTTCTCGTCTTCACGTTGACAGCCGTTTTCATGCGCTTCGCGGTGGCGCCGGTCATCGGAAAAGTCCGGCTTGAGTGGATCGCTGCGTTTCTCATCTTGTGCACCATGGCGGGACTATTCTTGCTTTTGATGAATGCAGGGAGTGCGGAGATCTACATCCTCGGTACAGCGATGTTCGCCCTTGGATACGGACTTAGCTATTCGACTCTGAATGGTATGGTTGTCCTCATTGCAGGTACAGACGGGACATCATTGGCGGTTGCTTCTCAGGTTTTCACGCTTTCCTACTTCGTTGGCCTATTCGGATTTCCATATATCGCCGGGCAGATCGTGAGCGCCCACAGCTTCGATGACCTGCTGAAGAGCATGATGACGCTTATCGGTGGCAATGGAATCGTTCTAGCAATTCAAGCGTTTTCGACCCGCCGGGAATGTTAAGTGGCTGATCTTACGGATAGCGTGATGTCAAAGAAGGGCAGCGGTCATCAGGTAACGGCAATCGGCGCAGGCCCGGCGAATCTGAGCCTGGCAGCGCTCGCGGCCCCGATTCCGGAAATTTCCGTACATATCCTAGAACGATCGGAGACGCTAAGTTGGCATCCGGGTTTGCTTCTAGATGGGGCTTTCATGCAAACCAGCCCCTTAAAGGACCTGGTAACACCGGCAGATCCGACAAGTGCATATAGTTTTCTCGCCTACCTGCACGAGAAAAAACGGCTTTATCAAGCCATGGTTCGAGGTATCGCTTCGGTTGGCCGGAGCGAATTTGAAGATTATTTGAAATGGGCGGGCGAAAAGCTTGCGAACGTTCAATTCGGCGAAGAGGTCATTGCAGTCGAACTACGCGGCGAGGCGTTCAGTATCGCTACCAATCGCCGCAATTATCAGACCCGTACGACAGTGGTCGGCGTAGGCCGGATGCCCTTTGTTCCCGACTGGAGCAGAAATGCACCGGAGAATCAGCTGTTTCACGCGAGTACCTTCCTCCTGCGGCGCCGTGAGTTCTCCAGCAAGCGTGTTGTTGTGGTAGGTGGTGGCCAAAGCGGAGCAGAACTATTTCTTCATCTGCTAACCGGAGCATGCGGTGCGCTGGGAGCCTTGGCCTGGGTCACGCGCCGCGCAAGCATATTTGCTCTCGAAGATAGTCCCTTCGTCAATGAGTGGTTCTTTCCACAGTATGACGGATGGTTCCTTGAACAAAGCGAAGCCGTCAGAGAGCAAACCCTTCAACGGCAGGCTTTGGCGAGCGATGGCGTCAACCCATCGACACTGCGCGCGATCTACAACGCACTTTACGACCGCGAAGTTCGTCGAGGTTCGTATCCCGCTCAGGTGGAAATACGCGTCGACACCATGGCCGAAGAGCTCCGTGCCATATCTCCATTTCGCCTGGGGGTGCGCCAGCAGGCCACCGGCGTTCGCACAGAACATGTCGCCGACATTATCGTGCTGGCCACGGGCTATCGGACCGAAATCCCTTCCTTTCTGGAGCCGGTCGCAAACCGGCTTTCGATTGTGAGTGCGCCTGGCGGCTCTCGGGAGATCGTGGTCGGCAAGGAGTTCCGGGCCCGGTTTGATGGCCCCGAAAGCTGCCGCTTATACGTCCAGAATGGTGCACGATTTCAACATGGCATCGCCGACACAAATCTGAGTTTGGTTCCTTGGCGCGCCGCAACGGTGCTCAATTCGATCATTGGTCGGGTAGCTTACGATTGCGGGCCTGCAACAGGAGCTCTCAAGTGGCATGGTGCGGTGCCTGAGAGCGCCCGCTGAGGATCGGCAATGGGCTGCATGTCTGATCGAGTTGCATGATTGGAGATACCCCGTGAAGAATGCTCAGCTGATGACTTTAGGGGACGTAACGGTCTACAGCCCCGGCGTACTGGTACAGGACGTCGAAGGGATAAATGATCCGGAGATCACCGTTCCGGTTGAATTCATCGAATTCCGCCTCGATCCACTCGCGGTGTCGACGCCTCATTCTCATCCATCCACCGAGATCTGGCGGATCACGAGCGGGCGCGGTCAGGTCGTGACCGACGATGGTGAGTTGGCCGTGAAGGCCGGCGATCTGGTGTTTCTGCGACCAAATCAAACCCATCATTTGCGGAATAGTGGCAGCGAAGTGCTGAGCGCCTTGTCCATCTCCTGGAAACAAACTCAATGACTGACAAGATCTATGACCTCGCAGTCATCGGGGCTGGCATTATGGGCCTCAGTTCTGCCTTCATCGCAGCGAGCGATGGCCCGGAAAAAAGAATAGTCATCGCCGAACGAGATATCGTTGGATCTGGTACGAGCGGGTTTGCGCCTGGGATCCAGATCAACATCTGTCGTAACCAGAAGGAAAGAAGCCTCATCGACTGTGGTTCGAAATTCTGGCGCGGGATCTATCCCGACGGACAATGGCCCAAGGGGCGAGACTGTGATGTGTTTTGGTTGACGCGCAATCCCGGCGAACTGGCGAAACAGGGCAGCGCGGGCCAGCTGAGCCTATCAACATCTTTCGCTCTGGTCGAGAGGCTATTATCGCTGGAGCAGTTCGTGGTTCCCGACGATGTGTCCGTCGTGTTGGATCGTGGTTCGTACTGTCAAGTCGATTCCATCGTTCAGGATCTGACTCAAAGGCTCAAGATCAAGGGAGTGTCGATAAGAGAGAGTACATCGATTACAAAAATACGGAAGGGGCCACGCAATATTCTTCTCCAGACCTCTGATAACAGCGAACTCTCGGCGAAGCGGGTGATTCTCGCAATCGGGCCATGGTTACCGGAGTCGCCGTTGCGTCAGCACCTAACAGACGAACCGGGGTTGCGAGTCAAGAAGGTCGTCGCGCTCCATTTGGCCGTACGGCCCACGCCGAACTGTCCAATGATTGGGCTCTTCGATGACTACGCGTTCCTCATTCCCATGATCGAGCAAGGATACTGGCTGTTCAGCTTTACCTCGCAGGAATGGGATGTGAAGCCGGTTTCCGACGAGCTGCGGCTCAGTTCGGATGATCTCGCGCGTGCCAACGCAATTCTGGCCAAGTGGTGTTCCTCCAAGGTGCCGGCGGTGGAGTCAGCACGTGTGTTCTGCGACTGCTATTCGGCGGATGGTGTCCCGTTTTCCCGTCCTGCGAAAGATATCGCAGGTTTGCATGTGATTGGCGGTGGCTCGGGTAATGGGTTTCGCTTTGGACCAGCATGTGCGGAAGAGGCAGTACGATCCTTATATGCTGCGGATCGACACGCCATTACGGCGACATGAGGGTCGGCTTATGCCGGATGTGATTGGTCTCAATTCCAATCTCTCTGATAATCCGTCAGATGCCGGCTATGCCAACACATCGAGATCGACCATGGTTGTTGATCTCGGCGCGATAGAATCTAACTACCGGAAGTTTCGGATGCTGGCGCCCCAAAGCGCTTGCGGCGCAGTTCTCAAGGCAGACGCCTACGGCCTTGGCGCGCTGCGCATAGCGCCGTTTCTTGCGCGGCTTGGCTGCGGGCATTTCTTCGTGGCCGATGTGGAAGAAGGCGCGGCCTTACGCAAGGTGCTGCCACTATCTGCGAAGATCTACGTGCTTCACGGAGCTATGCCCGGTTTGGAGGCGGCTATTGAGCGCCATGATTTGCTGCCGATCCTGAACAGCAGGGAACAGCTGGATGCTTGGCTTCGGCATTGCCGCCTTCGCAACCGGCTGTTACCCGCAGGTGTCCATGTCGACACGGGTTTGTCTCGACTGGGGTTTCCCATCGACGAACTGCAAAAAGCCGCTGAGAGCGAAAGGGTGCTGTCGGATCTGCCTGTCGTTCTGTTCATGAGCCAACTCGCCTGCGCGGAGTGGCGCGACGAAATCAGTCGGCAACAATTGGATCAGTTCCGTAAACTTACCTATCTGTTTCCCAAAGCCATCCTTTCGCTGTCGAACTCCGCGGGACTATTTTCCGGATGTGAATTTCATTTCGACCTCATACGGTCGGGGGGAGGGATTCTCGGCCTTGCCATATCCGGTGATCCCGACTTCAGGCCATCGCAAGTCGTCCGCCTGCGAACGCGAATCATTCAATGTCGCAGCGTAAAGGTCGGAGAAGCGATCGGATACCACAGGTCATACCCGGTGAAGAGACGGATGCGTGTCGCGACCGCCTCTATTGGTTATGCAGATGGGTTCCCGCGTAGCCTCGGCAATCGAGGTCATGTCTTCATATATGGTGCTCGCGCGCCAATCGTTGGCTTCGTTTCGATGGATCTCATGAGCATCGATGTGACGGATCTGCCCGAGAGTTCGACTGCGCCGGGTACAATGGTCGACCTGATCTGCCCCGAGCAGACCGTCGCAGATGTGGCGTTGGCCGCGAACATGCTGAGCGATGAATTGACCACGGCGATCGGACTCCGATGTCGCAGACTTTATGTTTCGGCCAAGCGGGATGAGATGAGGCGCCAGTGAACTCCTCTGCGTTCGGATCTCGTCAAGTGAATCGAGCGATCTATCTGGACGGCGAAGGTATGCGTCTCATGCGTCCGGGCTACTTCACCGCTCGGGTGCGTCAGTTCCATGAATGTGAGAGAGCCTTCTGTCATGAGCTCCTGCGTTCGACCACATACCGGCTAATTATTGAGGTCGGTTGCAGTTGCTACCGCCTTATCGGTGTCAAGAACGATGACTGTGATTACCTTGGTATCGACATCAATCCACCTCGTGCACGCAGATTGAAGGAGGACAAGGGGGCTGTTGTCCGCTGCGAGGCCAACAAATTCTTTAAAAGAAGGCGTCTGGTCGGTGAGATCATGCGGCGATATGACGGAAGAGTGCTGTGCATTCTGCCGTTCAATTTTCTTGGCACCATGGATCATCCAATGGAATTTCTCACGGTAATGTGCCAGACGCCCTTTGATCTCGCGTTGTCGCTCTTTTCAACCAGCGAGACAGCGACCGCGGCGCGACTAGAATATTATGATCGTTGCGGGATAAACGTTCAGGCCGTGGAGCGGACAGATGACTGCGTCCGATTAGATTGCTCGAACGGCTTCCAGGCGTTTGCTTTCGATCCATGTGTTCTGACGAGCCGAATATCAGCATTTGGATTCCGCTTGAATGAGGCAATGTACTTTGACATCTGTAACTTCCTTCATTTCAGTAACCAGCGGGTGTGAAGGTTATTCGCGTTCGTCTTACGCGACATGCAGAAGGGGCAGCAGAGGAGCGACGCTTGCTTCGTCGTAGGCATCAACAGAAAAGAAGAAATGCAAGTCGATTTTAAGCATCGATTCAGTGAAGTAGGGATTGTTGCGCGGGCACGAGCCTAGTCTAGGAAGCGTATGCCGTTCAACGTCGCCTCAAATGCGGACGCTGAGACGGTCCAGAGCGAAAATGCTGCAGGAGCCACCCGATCGTTTTCAACGGAAAGTCCCCCGCCGGGCGATCGTGGATCCTTCGTCCGGCGGGGCGGTGATGGAGCATCTTAAGGCTGACGCGATGCGCCATCATGAACCGGCAGCTTTGCGCGGTCAGCGGCTTGTTGTAACTGACAAGGTCAGGTCATGGTCGAGGTGAGACTCGGCGCATCCGCAATGCCTGCGTGTCAGATCGCCTTCGCTACACCTCGTCGCTGGACGTTAGACATATTGTACCAATTTAAGGTAATCGTCTCTGAGAACAGGGGAACGGATGGAGCAGGCCGGGTCTTGAAGAAAAAGTGGCCCGCGTCTGGCTGGCACGAGTGCGGCGTTCGACACTTAGGCGTGTCGGCGCGCTAGAACGCACAGCAGCTAGTTCGGTGCTGACCAGATCAGTCGCCGCTGTAGCACAGTCCGAGGCAGTGAAAGTGCCATCAGTCATGACAGCTTGCGCTAATCCCAATGTGGTGAGCCAACCTGCATAGATTAGCACGGCACCGTCTGTCTCATCGAGGCCGCGGAGCTCCTCAATGGCGTCCGCATGGACTGACGCCGCACCCAGAGAGACAAAGAGATCGGCTATTTCGTCGCGCGTGGCTCTGTAAAGAAGACAGCGGCCAAGATGGGATAAAAGCGTCTCCGTCGGACCTTCGAAGAAGCGGAGAATACGGGCGTCACGATAGATTTTAGCTAAGGGCGTCCCCTCGTCGTACCCTCGGCCACCCAACAGTTGGACGCATTGATCGGCGACAAGGCCGCACCATTCGGACGACAGTACCTTCGTTGCCGACGCAAGGTGGACATTGGGAGAGCCCTGCCCAGAGACGTCTACAAGATGCCGTAAGCATCGCCTTCACGACTTCGCGGCGAAGCACCATCTGCCCAAACAGCTGCTCTATATGGCTGTTCTCAATCATGCGCAGCTTACCTAGGCGACGATGATTTGCATATGAAGCCGCGACCTGGATCGCGCGCTCAAGGGCGCCAAGGCCCATCGCAGCCACACCTATTCGGCCGCGGTTCATACTGGATGCCGCTGCACCCCAACCGTCTTGGTCGCGAAAAAGCACGTAAGCACGTGGCACCTCGACATCCTGGAACTCGAGAGTATTCTGTATAATTCCACGGGTGCGATGCTCGTGCGTGACTTTAAGGCCGGGAGCCTGCCTATCAACCAGTACACCAACGAGGCGACCTTTGGCATCATGACTGTAAGCTCGCGCAAAACAAAACGATCCACCGGGCCCAGTCAGCGAGGCCAATCCAAAGTTTACGGCCGCAGATGCGAACCTTCTCTTCATGCAGGAAAGCCGAAGCTTCTATGTGCCTCGGGGAAGAACCTGCTCCAGGCTCCGTCAAAGCGAAAGCGCAAAGATCGCCGCGTGTTGCACCCCGTATGACCTGCTCTTGGTTGGGGAGATGCGGTGCCGCTTCGATACAGGGCAAGGCTAGGAAGTTATGGATGACGAGGGTAGATGCAGCGGAGACATCGAAAGACGCGGTGGCAGAATGAGCTCGATGGCTTTTTGCAAGGAAAGAGCCAATCCGCCGCGATCTGCCAGTATTGGTGAGCCCGAACAGTCCATGCCTTGCCAGCATGCTATGTAGGTTCGGAGGGAATGCTCGACGGTCATCCGCGTCTGGCGGTTCCGAGGACCCCTTTACTCCGCATTAGAATCTGGCGCCTGGCGTTGTTCGCTTCCCCAATGAGCGAACGACGTGCAGCAGGCTCGTGGCACCGGTCTCTCAGTAGAGTTCTGCTAAGCGGAAGAATCTTGATCAGACTGACGGTCTGCCCCACGGCGCCCCGGACCGTCCCGCCGACTGGCACCGGTGATTCCCACATCGAGCTTTACGAAGTCAGGCCCGATCGATGTCTGAGCGATTTCGAACCGAGACGCTGCGCCGACCTCGCGACAGAGGGGGCCCCAACTTTCAGAAGCGAGTCAACCGCCGCTTTGGTGGAAAGAATATTGGCGCGCATCCAGTTCAGGCGGGGGTGCGAGGTCTGCTACGATCGCTTCTCGTTGGAAAATGTGGCCGAGATTCACATATGCTAAATGCCCTGCTTGGCCCGCTCTTTATCTTCAAGCCGCCCGTCGCTTATCCCTGAGTCAGGCAAGATGCGGCCCCAGCACCGGCCCTTGGCCCCCAGAGGTGCTAGGGCCGTTTTCCAGCGGACGTCAAAAGGTTGATTGGCAAGCTGCTTGTAGACCCCGAGGCCTTCCTCTCGCTCACTACGTTGCAGGTTATTGCCACAGCATGCTGAGCAATTTGAAGACCGGCGTAAAAATTGAACTTGAGGAAGACGCCGAGGCGTCTTTCGATGTCCGCGTGCGGGATTCTCCCGGCGACTTGATTAGTTCACGCTCGCCGCCGCGTTGCCGTGGAAGCGGTGGCTCGAGCGTGACCCTCTCGAGGAGCAAAGCGGCTCATGAGGCTTTCTCGCGACTGTGTCGTCAAAGTCACCAAACCGCTTAAGCATCGGCCTATGTTCGTCGAGAGCGAGGATCCATGTACGATATATACGTGAACGAACGGAACGACCTTCTCGTCGTTCCTCGGGGCGATTCCATTCCGCTCCATTTTAACAGGAACTGGCGGAAGAAACGTGTCGTACGGTCGGTGAGCGAGCAAATCCGCGAAGACATCCGGACGCACGGCTACCATCGGCGAAATGTTACAGCCAGGCCGCGTATTCGGGGAGCATGCGCGTCCTCTCAGCCGCGCGCTGAAAACGCTCGCTGACAAGGTGGCTTGATCTACAAAAGGAGAGTTCATCCGCATCTTGGTGCAGGCGGTCATAGGCTTCATTTGCGAACCTCGGCCTCAGCGGGGATTCCCCGCTGGGGTCTCTTCATTTGTGAGACTGACGCATCGGATTGGCGGTCTTGCGGCTGCGCTCAGTGCTGGGTTGACTCTGTGGGCTTTGGCCGTTGCTTGTAAAGCCCGGACAACCTCGCCGCGCCGCTTGATCTTTGATCAAGCGAACGGCTAGCAGCAGTGGAGTATCTTTGCAGTCTCTTGAGCAAGTTGTTCCTTCGTCAGAGTCCCGCGATCTGCCTGATCGAACACTCAACAGCATCAGTTGCACGTCTTGCTGTTGCGTCGCTCCAGGAGCGATACGTCGATACCAGGAAGATGTGCTGCGAAATTGAAGGATCCGTCCTCTTGAGCGCACTTCACGGCCCGATGGCGACGAGATGTCAGACCGGAGCCAGGAACGGTATCTGGCGCTTCGGACGGCGCGTCAGAATTTGTAAATGTAGGCGGAATGTGAAAGCCGGAGCTTGGCACCGGATCTGCGTCTGCTCAGATGAGGTCTCGAATGAACAGTGGCAGCTTCGTCAGGCGGAATGGCGCGCAGGCCAGGCTTCCGTCACAAGTTGGGCTCCTTTCTTTGCCCTGCCGAGGTGCAGAGCGTCTGACCAGACGGCTTGGTCGGGCCAACCGCTCCTGACATGGATGACCGATGGGGCTTTCGACGCCACCTGCCGACCCGGCTGAAATGGTATCTAGATGGTTCGCCCGAAGCTGAAAACCCTGGCATTCCTGCCAGGGCTCCGCATGTGTCGCCCCTCTGATGGACGGCGTCAGAAATCCATACCGCCCATGCCGGCGCCGGGAGGGATTGCGGGACCCGCCGCGACCTTCTTCGGCAGTTCGGCGACCATCGCTTCGGTGGTGATCAGCAGAGCTGCCACGGAGGACGCGTTCTGGACCGCGATGCGCACGACTTTGGTCGGGTCGATGATGCCCTTGAAGACGAGATTGCTGTACTCGCCTGTCTGGGCATCGAATCCGAAAGAATATTGCTCGTTCTCGAGGACTTTGCCGACCACGATCGAGCCGTCTTCGCCAGCGTTGATCGCGATCTGGCGGGCCGGCCAGGACAGCGCCTTGCGCACGATCTCGACGCCGGTCTTCTGGTCGTCGTTCTTGGTGCGCAGGCCCTTGAGCTGCTCCGAGGCACGGAGCAGGGCGACGCCGCCGCCCGGCAGGATACCTTCCTCAACAGCCGCACGGGTCGCGTGCATCGCGTCATCAACGCGATCCTTGCGCTCCTTCACCTCGACCTCGGTCGCGCCGCCGACGCGGATCACCGCGACGCCGCCTGCGAGCTTGGCGAGACGCTCCTGCAGCTTCTCACGGTCGTAGTCCGAGGTGGTCTCCTCGATCTGCGCCTTGATCTGGCCAACGCGGGCGTCGATGTCGGCCTTCTTGCCGGCGCCGTTGACGATCGTGGTGTTCTCCTTGTCGATCATCACCTTCTTGGCGCGGCCGAGCATCTGCAGCGTGACGTTCTCGAGCTTGATGCCGAGGTCTTCCGAGATGGCCTGGCCGCCGGTCAGGACCGCGATGTCCTGCAGCATGGCCTTGCGGCGGTCGCCGAAGCCCGGAGCCTTGACGGCCGCGACCTTCAGGCCGCCACGCAGGCGGTTGACGACGAGGGTGGCCAGCGCTTCGCCTTCGACGTCTTCAGCGACGATGACCAGCGGCTTGCCGGTCTGCACCACGGCCTCGAGCAGCGGCAGCAGCTCGTTCAGCGAGGAGAGCTTCTTCTCGTTGATCAGGATGTAGGCGTCGTCCATCTCAACGCGCATCTTGTCGGCGTTGGTGACGAAGTAGGGCGAGATGTAGCCGCGATCGAACTGCATGCCCTCGACGACATCGAGCTCGGTCTCGAGCGACTTGGCTTCCTCGACCGTGATCACGCCCTCGTTGCCGACCTTCTTCATGGCGTCGGCGAGGAACTTGCCGATCTCGGCATCGCCATTGGCCGAAATGGTGCCGACCTGGGCGATTTCCTCGTTCGAGGTGACCTTCTTCGAGTTCTTCTGGAGGTCGGCCACGACGGCTTCGACCGCGAGGTCGATACCGCGCTTCAGATCCATCGGGTTCATGCCGGCGGCGACCGACTTGGCGCCTTCGCGCACGATTGCGGCCGCAAGCACGGTCGCCGTGGTGGTGCCGTCGCCGGCCGCGTCGGCAGCCTTGGAGGCGACTTCGCGCACCATCTGGGCGCCCATGTTCTCGAACTTTTCCTCGAGCTCGACCTCCTTGGCGACGGCGACGCCGTCCTTGGTGATGCGGGGAGCGCCGAACGACTTGTCAAGCACCACGTTGCGGCCCTTCGGACCGAGTGTGACCTGCACCGCGTTAGCGAGGATGTCGACACCACGCAGCATGCGGTCGCGCGCGTCTACTCCGAATTTGACTTCTTTGGCTGACATAAACAATTCCTTCGGTTTATTCTCTCATCCTTCGGTGCGCCGAGCAGACGCCCGTCGGGGTGAGGTGTGCGAGTAGCCGGGTCAGGCGGCCTTCTTCTTGGAAAACACGTCGGTGAGAACGCCCATGATGTCGCTTTCCTTCATGATCAACAGCTCCTGACTGTCGAGCTTGACCTCGGTGCCCGACCACTTGCCGAACAGGACGCGATCGCCGACCTGGACGTCGATCGGAATTAGCTTGCCGGTCTCGTCGCGGCCGCCCGGGCCGACGGCGATGACTTCGCCTTGCGAGGGCTTCTCCTTGGCTGTGTCGGGAATGATAATACCGCCAGCGGTCTTCTCTTCAGCGTCGATGCGCCTGACCACGACGCGGTCGTGAAGCGGACGGAAATTCATGCGGACCTCCTGAGCATTTGAACGAGTTGGCGTTTCGCCACATTGCAACAGTATCGGTGATAGCAAGAGCCAGGCCAACGATGAGGAGCGCCCCTTGCCTGCAGTTCGGCTGAATCGCGCGCCTGGACTGCGCGTGTCCTAGGTCGGAAGCAGACGTCATCATGTCTAAAGGCAGCCAAGCTGTTGCGAAAATGACATTGCATTTCGTCAACACAACCACATTCCCTCTATACCCTTATCTTGCAGTCTCTGGATGCGCGCCGCGGGTCCCGCGAAGTGAAGGGTAGCGGAACGCAGCGTGACTCGCGGTCGACGGCCCGAATTGGCGTAGCCTTCCGGAACCGAACCGATTCGTCGGGAGCGACCAATGGACTTCGGGGCCCGACCAACTGGGAGGCCGCGTGCCCCGTCGGAGTGGCCGTGATCGATGCCCCCTAGGTGTTTAGTCCCGGCATTTGCTGGAGTGGGTTGAGTTTGAATCGTTCTGGCTGGGAAGTCCAGCATTTGCAGATGTATTCGTAGGGTGTGAGGCCCTTCAGGGTCTTCAGCCGCCGAGCGTAATTGTAGGCGGTGATGAAGTCGGCAAGGTGAGCTTCGAGCTGATCTTGTCGGTCGTAATGGCAGCGATGGACAGTCGCTTCCTTGATCGTGCGGTTCATGCGCTCGACCTGGCCATTGGTCCAGGGATGCTTGATCTTGGTCAGTCGATGCTCGATCCCGTTTTCTTGGCATCGCATGTCGAACATATGCGTCACGTATCTTGCCGTCGGGCCGTCTGCATAGCGCGGCGGGAAGGTGAACTGGATCCCATTATCGGTGAGCACCGTGTGGATCTTGTGGGGGACGGCCGCGATCAGAGCTGCGAGGAAGGCCGAGGCTGAGGTCCTTCCCGTCTTCCTGGCCAGTTGCACGAAGGCGAACTTGCTGGTGCGATCGATTGCGACGTAGAGGTAGAGCTTGCCTTCAGCGGTCTGGAGCTCAGCGATGTCGATGTGGAAATAGCCGATCGGATAAACCTTGAACTTCTTCTTCGAGGGCTTGCCGCCTTGGACCTCCGGCAATCGGCTGATGCCGTGGCGCTGGAGGCAGCGATGCAGGGAGGACCGCGTCAGATGCGGGATGGTCGGCTGCAGCGCATAGAGGCAATCGTCGAGCGGCAGCAGCGTGTGTCGCCGGAAAGCGACGATGATCGCCTCCTCCTCGATGGAAAGGACTGTCGACTTGGCTTCCTTGGGGCCGGTGGAACGATCGGCGACGGTCTCGCGCTGCTTCCACTTCGCGACAGTCTTCTGGTTGATCCCGTAGCGCTTGGCGAGTGATCTCAGGCTCTCTTGACTATTTTGTATTGCTCGACGGACTGCCTCCGTCGTGGTGGCGCAGCCGTGTAGAACTTGTCCCATAGCGCATCCTTCGAATCGTGCGATAAGAATGCACCATCAAAGCTTGGGACTAAACACCTAGGAGTTCGCGCCGCGCCAATGCTGTTTTCTCCGAGCGCCAGTACATGGCTCGGCGAACGTTGCAGTGAGTTCTGCGACCATCATTCAGCGGCGGTCAGCGTGGCCTGAGCGCGCTCTCAGGATTGCCCGGCGTGATCGCGCTCCTTCAGGCCAAACAGCCTAAAAGTCGTCAGCCGAAGATCGTGAGTGCGCGGATCTGGAACGCCGACTATCAGATGGCAGGGCGACATTGGCTGGGCTGCAACTGCGATCGATGGGGATTGGTCGTCGTTGCGCAGGAGCGGTCACTCTGTCCTCGACCACTCCATCGAGATCCGCCGACGGGTAATGCGCCGGCACGACGATGTTTTGAGGAAGACGATCTTTAGTCTGGAAGCGAGGGACCGCACGCTCGTGCACGATTTTCCGATTTACGTTCTTCCGGATAGCTCTGTCGCCCCAGGGCAATTGCTGCGGCTTTCGCCGCGACAGACCCCCCTTTGGTATCGCCGTCCAGATGGCCATGGATAAATGGGGAACGCACATATGAATTATATACGTTGATATGCATTGTGCGGCGGCGTCTGGCATGTGATTGCGGCTTCGAGCACAAATCTCAACTATTGGGGCAAGACCGGTGTCTTCTGTGGAAATACATCAGCACATTGTTTCGCTTCTTGAGAAGTCGGATCCGGTCATCCTCGATATCGGATGCAACGACGGAACTGACACGCAACACTTTCTCAACCTGTGCCCGCAAGCGCAGCTCTACTGCTTCGAGCCTGACCCCAGAGCGATCGCGCGCTTCAGGAAGAAGCTGGGCCCATCTCTCGACAAGGTGAAGTTGCTTGAAATCGCGATCAGCGATCGGAACGGGGTGATCGAATTCCATCCAAGCAATGCAGATGGCGATGCGAAGGAATGGGACCTTTCCGGCTCGATACGCCGCCCGAAAAATCATTTGACTGAGTATGATTGGGTTCGTTTCGATCGTCCTGTCCCGGTTCAAACGCGGCGGCTTGACGATTGGTGCAACGAAGCCGGGCTGAACAGGGTCGATTTCATCTGGATGGATGTCCAGGGAGCCGAAGCCGACGTCATCGCCGGCGGCATGCAGACCGTCAGCAACACGCGCTTCATCTACACGGAATACAGCGACCGCGAGCTTTACGAAGGGCAGCTGTCTTTGCGGGCCATTCTTGACCTGTTACCGTCGTTCGAAGTGGCGGCGCATTATCCGCGCGACGTGGAAGGCGACGTATTGCTTAAAAATACGCGCTTCTAACGGCTACTTGAATACGGCGCTCATTCGTAGCTGCAAGACTGATTTGCGCAGTTTGTGCCGCCCAAAGCTGCACAATCAATGATCAATAGGGCGAACAAACGCAGCGGTCGGACAGGCTTGCAAGCGTCCTTTTGTTCTCGGCTGTTATTGCAGATCCCGCCGATGGCGGCCAGGTCGAGGCTTTGGTGAGAGTGTGACAATCACCGGCTTAGCGAGCCGAACCACCGGCGAGTTTGCGGTCAGTCGCCCGAGCCGTTTCAGATGCTTGAACCAGGACTACCAGCCGGCGCTCCAAGCGTTTAAGCGTCTGAACGGCTGCTGTATGTTCTGGGCCTCTTGGAAGCTCGTGCACTCGTTCGAACAAATGCCAAAGCAATTGCATGAGTTCGCGTAGCTCCTTGAGTTGGTCGGACTTCGTCACGCGCTTGGCGCCGCTATTGTTATTTCATGCCGTGAGTTGATGCTCACGCCATCCCTGGCCTCTTCCTTGTTCAAACGGGTCTGCATCTGCGGACAACTTGGTCGTAGCAGGCTCATTTGAAGCTCCCTTTATCCATGCGAGCATAACTGCAGCAGCCGATCGTCCCGTAGGCCTCCTCGGCCGTTCTGGGACGAATTGATCTCACGGCCGAGACTTGGCAAGGACTGTGCCATCGCCAGGCTCAGTGCAACAAACGCAGGTGAGGATGCTGTGCGCCTTTTGGTCAGTTCGAAACTTGCGGCAGCGGACGAGCGCGACTGATGAAATGAGCGTGCGCCGCCACTTCAGCGAGATAATGATCCATCGCGGTTCGCGCGAGGGCGGTGCCGGGGTGACGGAAGTGCACATAAATTCCGTCCTGCCAGCGACTGATCCACAGGTATGTCTCGCAAGCATCAGAACTACGACTGATCATAAATCGTGTCCGCCACTGCGGCCACAGGTCTGACCCGGGCACGGTGCGATTGTCCATATAAGAGACCATGAAACGGTCGCGCAGCGCGGTGCCGAGCAGCTCCATCGCCTTCGGAAATGGCACCTGAGCGGTTTTCTTGGCTCGCTTGAGCTCGAGCCGCGCGGCGCGCAGGAGCTCCGGTAACGTGCCAGCCAGGCGGAAACGCACCGGGCCCATCCCGACATACCATCCTACCGAGCGCATCGAGGGCAGGTCGTACCGCGTGTGAAAGGGGGCAACGGCGAGGAATTCTTGTTGGTCTGCCAGTGTCTTTCCGGCGAGCGCCAGACAGGCGAATAATCCCGTCGTCGCGTTTCCGCCCTGGGACCTGCAGCCGTGATCGAACTCAGCTGCTTGTGCCGCGTCGAGCAGCCACATTCGCCCTGTGCGTTGTAAGGTGCCCTCCGGCGCACCGAGTGGTAGTGGAAAATCCGGCAATTGACCGCCGTTTGCGGCGATCAGTTCGCGCCAGTGAGCGATAGCAGGATGATCATCGGTCAAATCGCCCAGTCGCTCTCGTTCGGATTCAGCGTGGTCCAGATAGCTGCTCACCGGTGCCAGCTCGGGCGCCACTCCGAGGATTGCGGCTGTGTACAGCTCGCGAATTTCGTATGGCACCAAAGCGATGGAATAGGCATCGCTGACGGAGTGGTCGCAGGCCAAGAGGAGGCTTGTCGATGTCGGCCGTGTGATCGTCACGAAGACATATGCTGGCCAGGACACCGGCCTAGTCTCTGCGTCGAACAGCTCTTCCAGCAATTGAACTATTTCATCGCCATCGGCGTAGTCACCGACCACGGTTTTTTCAAGCCTTGCCGCGCCTGGTCCGATCGTGGCACGATGGATTGTCGATCCATCCTTGACCAACCGGCTGCGTAGCGCCTCGTGCCGGTCGACCCAGCCAAGGATCGATTTGGTCAGCGCAGCGCTGTTGAACTCGCCCGGCAAGTCGAAGGCGGTGCCGAGCCAGCCGGGCCGGCCATCGTGCGCAAAGCGAAGGTGGTCTTCCTGAACATGGGACGGACGGCGCGGGTCGGGCCGCCAGCTGACCGGGTCCGGAACGCCGACCCGCCACAGCATCAGCCGACCCGCCTGCCGATCAGTATCGCAAAATTGCTTGATGTCCATGACTGGCCGTCGCGATGGTTACAGGTGCAAGCTGTGCATGCGGCGCAGCGGCGAGCGCCAGATCCAGAGTATCGAGGCAGTGCCAAGCACACTGCTCGCCAGCAACATGGTGCGCAGGCTCGTTGCAGCGGCGGCTGCGCCGCCGACCAGTGCGCCCAACGAGCCCAGTCCCCACACGACGCAGCGGATGCTCGCATTGACCCGGCCTTGCAGGTGCTGCGGGACCAGCCCATATCGAATTGGAACCTGCTGCACGTGGTAGAGTCCCTGGCCAATCCACAGAATGAATTGGGAGAGCGCCACGCATGCCACTGCTGCCCACCAGGGCGCGGTGAGCAGGCCTCCAAGACTCATGCCTGCCGCGCTCACCGCCAAGCCGGTCATTAATACGGGACCAAGCCCAAATGTCCGGCCCGCCCACGGTGAGCCCGCCGCGCCCACCACACCACCGAGAGCGCCGATACCGAGCACCATGCCGACGATTCGGCTGTCGAACTCGAGATTCCTGGTCAGATGCAGGAGAAACGCCGCAGAATACGCGTTGAGCCAAAAGATGAATGTGCCGGTGGCTAGGGTAACGGCCCTTAAAACCGGATTGCCGAAAACGCTCGCCAACCCTTCTGCCATTTGGACCAGCACAGTGCTCGAGGGGGCCGCTGAGCATGAGGCGGCACGCATCGGCACCAGCGAGAGCAACGCGGCGGCAAGCAGAAATGAGACGGAGTCGGCCAGGATTGCGGTTGGAGCGGAGAAGGCGTTGATGAGCCAGCCGGCCAGAAGCGGACCTGCGGCCATCGCAGTCGCCTGGCTGAACTCCAATGAGCTCTGCGCCCGAACCAGCTGAGACCGGTCGAGGACTGTAGGTATGCACGCCAGATAAGCCACGTCGGCGATCACCGCGGCTATCCCAACCAGCACGGTTGTCACGTACAGCTGAACCATTCCCAGATGTCCAAGGCTGGCGCACAACGGAATGGTGGCGAGCGTTACCGCCATCACCAGATTAGCGGTCAGAAGGATACGTCGGAGCGGGAGACGGTCGACAATGACCCCGGCGAACAGGCTCACGAAAAGGCACGGTGCCCGACCGCAGGCCAGCAAGAGCCCCGCCTGCGCCGGTCCGGCATCCAGTAGCGTAATTGCAGTGAGCGGCAGCGCCAGCATGGTTACGTTGGAGCCCAGCAAGGAAATGGTCTGGCCGACGAGCAGCGCAAGGTAGCTGCTTGGCAGCCGGTGAGGCGCATCAGATCGGCGCCGGCAGCTCACGCGTCGCCAGACGGCGTTGAGGCGGACAGATAACCTAGTCGGGCCAGTTCACTTCCGGCGATCTCCTCGAACTCCGAAATCTCAGCTGGCGTCAAATCTTGGACGTGGCGACCGATCCGCCCCTGATGCAGCGGCTTTCCCGCAGCCTCGGCTGCCGGATGGTCGTGCGGTTGTTCGAACAACGCGTGTTCGTATTCAGCGTGACGCAGCACGGCCTCGTCCCACGGCAAGCCGAGGTGATCCAAAATCGCCGCCAGTGTAGTGTGGGGACTGCTTACAAGGTCCTCGTAACGCACCTCGAGATAACGGCCAGGCGGCGCGATTCTGTGCGGCCGGGACACCACTTCAAACCAACCCTGCGCAGCATCAGCAATTGTTCGGTACCCCCAGTCAGGAACTGTCCTCAGATGAGAGGCGGCAACGTCACGGCCGTCCCGCACGATATGCACGAAATGTGCACGCGGCCACAGGCGGGCGAAGTCATCGACCCGGGTGATTTTCCGCTGCAGTTTCAATCCCCAGCGTTGCGCTCCGCTGCGCGCACGGCGCAACTCACCGATCTCGTTAATGAGATGGCATCGGTCGGCGAACGAGACAATGTCATTGCCCGTGACGACCATGACCTTGCCGACAAGTTCGCGCACGTCATCGAAGTCGAGACCGAAGCGGCGGCACTGCACCACAAAATGCATCCCGTCATACCAGAACGGATCGATTGTGTTCTTGCTTGTGCCCATGCCCCACGAATCGGCGGCCGCAAGCTGATCGATGGCACCAACAATGTGCGGCCCGAGGTTGGGCGGTTCGAGGAAGTCGATCTCTGGCCCGGCTACCAGATCCAGATGCGAGTCGAGCACGATACTCAGCAGGGTGGTGCCCGACCGGTTGTCACCGCCGAGCAGCACCGGCGATGTGGAAAATGTATCCGGCTGCGACATGGCCCTGCTCTCTGTTCGACATGTGTGCTGGTCAGTGGACGGGCGCATTGAACCAGCGCCGAACCGCTCCCGGGGTGGCAACGAAATGATCTCTGGCAAACCGTACTGCAGCTGCGACCGGATCCGGGTCGCGAGCCGGGTTCTCCATGCGGGACAGCGCTGCCGGAAGGGCCTCTCCAGCTGCTTCGACGGCGGCCTGCACATCGGTGTCGGACACTGCTGCCGATGGCATGAAACGCCCGCCATACTGCATCAGGAAGCCCCGAGCCCACATTTCCTGGAAGAAGGCATGGCCAAGCTCGGGGTCAGCAAATACGACGTCGAACATGGTGGGCCAGGCAAACGCCCATGCCGCGGCTTGCTGTCTTGTGAAGACGCCGTTGAGCCCCTTGATCAATTGCTCGCCGACCTCGCGCATCCGGGCCAGCGCGGTCCCGTCGCGCAGGGCGTGCAGGGTGCTCAATGCAGCGGCGAACGGGGTTACTTCGCGCTGGTAGGTGTTTCCCATGTATGTCTTTTCGGCCGCGGCCAGTACGTCCGCCCGGCCCGCGACTGCCGACAGCGCCATTCCGTTCGCCAGTCCTTTACTCAGTGTAATCAAATCGGGCGTGAGGCCGACCGCCATGTGGTACCCGCCAGGCGCGTAGCGGAATCCGGTCATCACCTCGTCAAGGACAAGCAGGGCGCCGTGCCGATGCACCAGTCTCTGCAGTTCCTGATGGTATTCTGGCGGGAAGAAGTTGACCTCCGGGGTGACGATCACCGCGGCGACGCGCTGGACACTTGCCAGCTGATCGAGCAAGTCGAGGTTGTAGCGGAAGTCCACGCTGTCGCGGTCCCGATTGGGCAGCCCCATCTCGGGGCGGTCCTGCAACTGCCAGTCATGCCAGCCGTGATATCCGCTGGTCAGTACATGGTTGATGCCCGTGAACGCGCGGGCAAGGCGCACGGCTGCGGTGGTAGCGCAAGATCCGGTGCGGAAAAACATTGAGCGTTCCGCGACGGGGAAGATCTCCGCCAGCCGTTCGGCCAGTTCGACCCGGTGCACGGACAGCGGTCCGGGCAGAATCCCGCCGGTGCGGCGCATCTCAGCGGCTGCGTGCGCCACGACCGGCTCGTATCCGGCCCCAAGCGGTGCGGCACCGCTACAGGAAGTGAAATCGACGTATTGCTTTCCATTGATGTCCCATGCATGCGCGCCTGACGCGCGCGTCATCACGACCGGAAAACGCTTGTTGAGGTCCCACTTCTGCGAAGCGGTGACGCGCAGGGCGCGTCGCAGTGCCGATCCATGCCCGTCGGTCGCGGTCACGGCGGCAGTAGGCGTGCTGATCGACAAAACCCTCTCCGTTGCGCTCGTTACGTCAGCTGCGTGACTATTCTTCGAGCGATCCGCAGCGCGTTCGCCTGAATGGTGAAGGTCGGGTTGACGCCCCCGGCATAGGGGAAGAAGCCGCCATCCGCGACATAGAGATTGTCGATGTCGTGCACGCGGCCCCAAGGGTCAACCACCGATTGTGTCGGATCTCTTCCTGCCCGACAGCCGCCATGCAGATGTCCGCTGCCGAACTGATAATTGGAATCTTGATAATCGACTTGTTTTACCCCTGCCTCGGCCAGCAAGTTCGACGCATGTCGCGACAAGTAGCCTAGTCGGCGCTTGTCGAGGGGGTGGGTCCGGTAATCGAGAATGATCTTGGGCAAACCCAGCCCGTCCCGGCTGGTGGCCAGCCGGACCGTGTTGTTGCGCATGGGCTGATCGGCCGCCAAAAAATGCAGCCGTAGCCTTATCTCGCCGGAATCCGTGCGTTCGGGCTGACTTGCTTCGTAGATCATTCCGCCGAGCCCCGAAGGCGCCTCGTCGTCCAGGTAGTGATCGGACACCGCGACAGTGGAGAAGGGGTGGCCGGACTGGGGCGTGGTCGGCGGATTCAACGTGGTCCTACCGGTCACGTAGCCGCTGATCTTAAACGAGATGCCACTGCCTACCATGCCAGATGCGTTGCCGATGCCGTTGGGCGCTGCCTGTTGCGCCGAGCGTAGGAGCAGGGCGGCAGACTGTACCGCGTTGCCCGCGAGTACAACGCAGCGGGCGCGGACCCGAGCGCGTTGTCGGTTGAGAGTGTCTATCCATTCCACCGCATCGGCGCGACTGACGTTGCCGAGATCGATGCGGACGGCCTTGCTGCCAAGCGCAATCGTCAGCGCGTCCGGCGGCAGGGCGATACCCCTGAACGGCGAGCGTGCGTCGGCCCTCGCGCCGCTCGGGCACAGATGTTCGTTGCATGGTCCCTCGCAGTGACAAGCTGGCCGGCCGCGATATGGGATCGAGTTGATTGCCAATGGAGTGGGGAACGGCAGCCGGCCCAGGCGTGCCCCGGCATCGGCGATCAACTGGCCCTGCACACTGTATTTGTGCGGTGGCAGAACGGGGGGATCGCTCGGCGGCTCGAGCGGATCCGCTCCGGCCAGGCGGGCTACTCCCACGCGCTGTTCCACCTCATCATAGAATGGGCGTAGGTCCGTGTAGTCGATTGGCCAGCTCGGGTCGAGCGCGTCCCTGGCCACATGCGCTCGTGCGTCAAAATCGATGGCGCGACAGCGGAAGGCTATCCCGGCATACAAAGTCATTCCGCCGCCGAGCGCGCAGACGGTCCACGGACGCCCGAACGGCGTCAACGTTCCTGCCGCAGACTGCACCAGGGCGCTATCCATGCCATTTTGGACGTTCGCCAGCGAAGCGCCGGGAGGAAGTGTTCGTCCCTGCTCGAGAAGAAGTACTCGCAATCCGCGTTGTGCGATCTCGTGAGCGACCGTCGAGCCGCTGGCGCCACTCCCGATTACACATACATCAACAATATCGGCCGTCATTATCCCATCTTCTGGCAACAATATCGCCGATGCGCTATCGCGCCGTGTTCATTAGAGAGGAAATGCCATCGAACTAAGTCTCATCGCGGGCGTTGGACGCGCGGCTGATTCATGCGATCGCTCCGGATTTCCGGTTTGGCTTCGCTCGTCCGCTAGGGATCATCGCCGTGAGATCGTACAATATGACGCTGCGTGCGATTCAAGCCCTTCGAGGCAGCAATCGCATAAATATGAGCAAGCGGCTTCCGCGAAATGCGATTTTTGAGAGATCTAAGAGCTCTCAAAGCAAATCGACCCACCCGTGCTCCCGATGCGGGTACTAAACACATATTGTCGTGATCGAGAAGGTGCTCGCAAGCGCAGCTTCGCGACGCCATGTGGAAGTTTTAAGGCCGCAGTCGCTCGAATGCGTCGATCGGTCACCACTGTCGCATATCATCGTACGAATTGTAAGCGGTTTGATCGCGACAGACCCAGCCGGTCTGATGGACCCACGAGCAATTCAAATTCGTTCTCAACTCTGCGCAATCATTATACGCCGGCTAGAACGCCTCAAACTACGCTTTTCATGGGCAGCAAAAAAAAGCCCGGCCTGATCGATGGCCGGGCGAAGTCCGTCTGGGGGAGCGAGGCTGCTAAGCATCGCGCCAGCTTCCGTCGACAGAGGGAGGCTGCCGACGGTTATTTGCGGCAAGGATTTTACCGCAAATTCAAATTGCGAAGGATCATGTCGGGCAGATCTGGTGTCGAGCGTTCCTCCTTCGCGTCATCTCATAGATGATGGTGGCAACAGTGGAGTTGGTCTCTGCTGCACACATACCGACCGCATCAGCGTCTCATCACGGCAGCAACAGGAAGTCCTTTCGGACTCCCTTGTTAGCTACTCTGAGATAATACAACGTGCCGCCGCGTGCGATTCAAGCTCTTTGAGCTGACCCGCATGCAATTCAAGCCGAGGGCCTTTACAATCAGCTAAGTACCTTCGAGAGGAGCAGACGTACGTGTTGCTCTCGTTCTTTGATAGTCGCGTACTACACCGTGATCGAGACGCGTTGTGCGTCATGTTTTCCACGTGATCTCATGCCTTTTGGCCTTTCCAGAAGCTGACGTGCTTGCTGATTGGCGGCAGAGAATCTTCAGAGCAGCGCACTTTTTGAGCGTCTTGTTAGCCGGCCTAATCACACGGTCGGTGTCGACGATCTCAAATGTGCTATGATCATCTTACCAAGATTGGACGGGGGTGGTCCGAGCATGATGGGCTCGGTGCCCGATCCGAGCATCTTTACCGGGGAGTTGCGCGGCGCGGCTCATTCGGCGGGCATATCACAGCCAAGCGCCAAAGCTGTGCTGGCAACACGGAAATCGCTCTCCCGTGGCCGCGAGCTCCCAACGATTGACGATGCAGATTTTGTGGATCTTGCCGGCGTTCCTCGAAATCCGTCGGCGACACACGTTCGCTGCGCGAGATCGCGACGGGGCGCTGGCCGGGCAAAAAAATGCCCTGGGGATTCCGCCCACGAGCAATGCATTCGCCTCAAAGCCAATACATACCAGCGCTCGGTCTTACCTGTCGAAAGGTGAACGCCGCCTGTGATGTCTAGGCAAAGCTGCGCAGGCAGCAACGGCCCAAGAAATTCAGCGCATCAGATAGGAGGGACGGAAATCTGCAAGCAACTCGAGTCGATCTCGCTGAATAAGATCAACAGCATGTCCGTTCCATTCAATGAGCTTCCTGCGCCGAAGCTCCTGGATCGTCCGATTCGCGTGTACCGTCGAAAGGCCGCATGCATCGGCGATGTCTTGCTGTGTGAATGGAACATGGAAGCGACCATTGTTCAGAAGCCCGACGAGCTCAAGCCGCGCGGCGATCTCGCAAAGAAGATGAGCAAGCCGGAGCAACGCTTCCCGGGAGCCGAGATTTTCGATCCATTCGCGATAGATCGCCGTGTGAATCAACGTCTCCCGCCAAAACGCATGGGCGAGCGCGGCAGACTTCGCGAGGATTTCCCTGAGGTAGGAGTGGGGTACAAGGGCAATGATGCTGGTGCCGATGCTGCGGAGATCGCGATCCATTTCCGGAAAGTGAAGGGTGTGCAGGTCGGGGATGTCCCCAGGTATATAGAAGGACGTTATCTGGATTCGATCCGATGCCACTCTTTGGCGAGACAGAAAGCCGCCCATCACGACTGCACAGCTCACAGGCCGATCCCCCTGGCGCGCCAGGCACTCGCCAGGAGCGAACCGTTTGATGGTGTGAGGCATGCTTTCGAGCTTAGCTTGGTCTTGCTCGGACAAGCCCGTGACGCTCCGCAGACGCGCAATGAGCATTTGGTGCGGCAAGCAAACCCCGTTCTATCGCCGGGGCACGCCGATATCGACACCTATCCCCACCAGCCATAGCCGCGGCCATTCTGCACGGTTCCCCTTGATGTTCAACGTTTCTCCTACTCCCCTATTCGAGCTTTGCGCGATCTCTAGGGGAGACGCCGGATAGCCCATAAACGCACTGGACGATGACGCTCTGGCTATCCCTGAAAGCTCGACGATAAACCACTTACTTCTGTAGAACGACGAAACATGGTGCGCGATCGCCTGGACCGCCGAGCTGCGGTACCCTCCAACCGGCGTCAAGGCTCACGAGCGTGCAGCCAACGTCGGCTCGACACTGACGCCTTCCGCATCGTGCCTTGGCGGCAGCCGAGCAAAGCAATTGCGGAGCCGGGGCAGCTCATCTGGCTACGCAAGAGTGCATCTGGTTTGCGGTCGATCGTGAGTGAGGGGGGATGCCGTCGAACGGCGGCCGGATCTGAAGCCCCTGAAACACGATCGGCAGACCTTGTCAGCAGGAACGGCGATCGCCTCGTCAGCCTGCGATAGGTTTCGGGGGCGGTGCGCCCTGTCGTCGCCGTGACGTGCAAATCAGGCTGGCAATAGAAATCCGAAGTGATTATTCGCTCCGGCTCCAAGAGGACAAAGCGCGGCCTCCTGGCGCGTCATGCCAGCGAGTTTATGTAAGTACGAAACGGACCGATCTGTAGCGCGGATAACACATTGATCGGCTCGGCGAGACAGTTGGATCGCTGCGTACAGTGTTTCGTGGCGTCGAAAGGCCGATGTTTCCGTACAATTACGGGGCGATAGGGTGTGCTTGAATTGTCGTTCGCGGTTATTTGGTCGGATAGAGGGTCAAATGAATCATGCGGTTGTAAGCCGCTATGAACTGTCGACAACGACAGATGAAGAGCGTGAGCTGGTGCGCTGCAGACGGGAGATAGCGCGTCTCAAACAGCTGGTCGTGCAGCTTTCTGAACTCGTCTTGCGCAATGTCACGCAAAATGCAGAGGGCCGAAAGTCGCAATCCGGCTGACGCGCTCGGCCGTATACCGAATGGTCAATGCGCAGATGATGGACGTTTGACAATAGCCATTATGATCCGCAGCGCGGCGTCCCCCGGGGGAGGGGAGCGGCCCCGCCCTTGTTCTTCTTGGGGCGGGGCCGCGTAATTTCCGGTCGAACCGCTTCATGGATCGATGGACAAGAGTGCGTACCGCACGGAAAATGTGGGTCTGCAGGCTCTCGATCAGCCGTTTCATCTTGTCGATCGCTTGCTCATAGACCTGCGCTATGCAGGTCTAACAAGCTCGATTACCTCCAACCCGGTGGAGGCGTTGAATCTGGAGAGCGCGCCGTGCGTCGATCGGGTAAAGGTCGACGATCAGCGTTTGCAGGCGGTGCCGGCTTTATTTACGGATACCAAGCTGCTCCATCGGCATTGATCATCGCTCCGGGAGACACGCCAGCTTTGATGCGTCGGCCTAAGATGCGTCAAAACGCGCTCGGGTTGGTCTCGCTATAGCCGCCCTTGTCGTCCCACCTGTAAACGACATAGTCGATCTGCTTGATGTCACCCTTGGCATCGTATTCCAGCTTGCCGATCACCGTGTCCCAGGAGCCCGCCTTGATCACGTCCATCACCTTCCTCGGATCCGTGGTGCCGGCTTTGATTGCGGCTTGAACCCAGACCTGCACTGCAGCGTAGGTGTAGAGGGTGTACCCTTCGGGATCGACATTCCTGGCTTTGAACTTACTGACGATGGCAGTCGCCGCTGGCTTGTTGCGTGGGTCTGGCCCGAAAGTGAAAAGCGTGCCCGCTCCAGCTGCGCCGGTGACCGAGGCAAATTCCTTGTCAGCCAGGGCATCACCCGACATCAGTACGGTCTTCAGGCCCTGATCACGCATCTGGCGCAGGATGAGACCTGCTTCCTGATGATAGCCGCCGACATAGACGAGATCGATATTGTCTCGCTTCAGGCGCGAGACAATCGCATTGAAATCCTTGTCGCCCTTGTTATAGGACTCGTAAATCTTCTCGATGACGCCTGCCTTGTTGAGGGCCCTCTTCGTCTCGTCGGCAAGCCCCCTGCCATAGGTGGTCTTGTCGTTGAGAATGCCGATGTTCTTGCCCTTGAAATGCTTGGCGATATAATCGGCCGCAACCTGCCCCTGCTGGTCGTCGCGGCCGCAGACGCGCGCCACGTTCCATAGCTTGCGCTCGGTGAACAGGGGATTGGTCGAGGCGGGCGTGATCTGCAGTACGTTGCCGTCCGCGTAGGCTTCCGAAGCCGGGATCGACGACGAAGAGCAAAAGTGCCCGGCAACGAATGGAATCTTGGCGGCAGCGATCTTCTCCGCGACCGATCGCGCCTGCTTGGGATCGCAGGCATCGTCCTCGATGTCGAGGACGAGCATCTTGCCGAGTACGCCGCCGGACGCGTTGATCTGCTCCACCGCCATCTCCGCGCCGTTCTTCATTTGCCGGCCGAAGGCGGACTCGCCCCCAGTTATCGGTCCGGCGACGGCGATGGTGATGTCCTCTGCCAATGCCTCGGTGGACAGCGCAATAAGTGCTCCAAGCGCAAAGCCAATCAGCTTGAGTGATGTCATGGATGGTCCTCACAAGGTAAATGCGGCGGCGAGTAAGTCGAGCAAAGCAAAGCGAGCCCGGCGACGGCCAGCGCCTAAAAAGAAGCCGGAGATAAAGTCATGGTCGCGCATCGAACCCCTTCGAGTGCACCGCCATGATGGAGCGAAAGCCCACCTTGAGCCGGTGGAGAAACAGTTCCGTCTCGCCGAACCATATAAAGGTTCGAGGAACTATCGGCAGGGAGCTCATCACCCGAAAGCAGTACGAGGACATTTTCCGATGCCGTTCCAGCAGAGTGATAGGCCGGGGCGCGTGCGCAAGGGTGGAGCTAGATCAAGGAGCAACGTTAACGTACAAAGCGTCCCGTCTCATTCTCGCAACGCGTTGTCCATTTCATATTGCCCGCCGCTCGTTGAACGCACGGGCTGCCTTGGACGAACACTAGCGGAATCATGCAGTCAGGAAAGTGATAGCTCGGTCACAACGTACAGAGCCCGCCGCGTCAGGAATGCGTATGCGAGAGGCGGGCTGTCCGGACGGGGAGGGATGAGGCGATCCTTCACACTGTCCCCCATATGAATCAACATGTGTCACCGATATCGATGGAGGCGGACATAAGCGAGCACAGAGCCGTTTTCGCTATACTAGCTGCTGGCGCGATCAGTGCTCGGGTGACGCGGCCGGCCTTGGTCATAAGATCGGATGCGCTGGCGGGCCGCTCGCACTTTGGACTAGCCGTAGAGCCTGCCTGAAACTCGGCATTCTGCATATTCAAGCACATCCGTTCGCGAAGGTTCCGGGCTTTGGCAAACCGGGTTACTTGGTCGGCCGAAGCGGCCGGCTACGTGCGTTTGCCGCGCTTGCCATCTCGGGCCGCATTTCCGCCCTCGCGTGCTCGGGTGTGTCGTCTTTCCAGCGTACCGAGCCGAATGGCCTTTCCAGCATGCGGCGAACACGTACCGGTGCAGGACCGATGTGGAAGTGAATGGCCCGCCGCTCCAGCGCTCGTTCCGATTGGGTCGGGCGGTTGCGCCAGCGCAAATAATCGAGCCAGGTAGGAAAGTGATAACGTTCGGTCCACAATTCGGGATCAGCGATGTCGCGCGCGATCGACCAGCCATAGGCGCCGTTGCGCTGGCGGGACAATTGCACGTCTTGCATGACGTTGTGAAACGCGCGGGCATTCTCTTGTGCAATCCGGTACTCGACCTCGACGACGAGCGGCCCGCTGCGTCCAGTCAAGGCGAGCCGTACTTCGGGATCGGCGAGCAGCTCGGGCTCTTCGCCGCGCGCGCCGACCCGGGGCATGGGTAGCCAACGGCCGATGAGTGGTGAGGCGAGCATCAGCGCGGCCGACACCAGCAGAGCGGTTTCAACGCCGGCCGCGTCCGTCAGGTGGCCCCACCCCCAGCTGCCGACGGCAATCCCGCCTGAACTCGCCGCCTGATAGGCCGCTAGCGAGCGACCGGTCACCCAGCGTGGCGCCGACAGCTGAACTGCGATGTTGAACACCGCCCATGTCAGCATCCACACGGCGCCTGCCAGGACCAGCGCGGCCGCGGTCAATACCGGCTGACGGCTCAGCGCCACGGCAGCCATCGCCGCGCCCATGGACAATGCACAGGCACGAATCGCAGCTTCGCCGCTCATCTGCCTGCGGATCTCGGCAATGTTCAACGCGCCGACCACGGCCCCCACGCCAAAAGCACCAAGCATGATGCCGTAGGTCTGGGCGTCGCCATGCAACACATCCCGCACCACCAGAGGCATCAGCGCTGTAATCGCGCCGGCTCCAACGCCGGTTACAAGGGTACGAAGCAATACGACCTTGATCGATGGCGAATTGCTGATGTAGCGCACGCCAGACACCATTGCGCGGCTCAATCTTTCAGGCGGCAGGCGTGAGGGGGCGCGGACGCGCTTCCAAAGGAACAACGCGGCCATCAGTGGCAGATAGAGCACCGCGTTGAGCGCGAATGCGGCCACTGCACCGGCGCTAGCGACCACGACGCCGCCGATCGCGGGGCCGACGCTCCGTGCGATATTGTAGCTGATGCCATTCAGCGCAATGGCCGCAGGTATCTGCGCTTCCAGCGGCACTTGTTCGCTTACGGATGATTGCCAGGCCGGTCCCATAAGCGCCATGCCGCTGCCGACCACGAAGCAGAGTACGAGCAAGACGTTCGGTGTCGCCAGGCCAAGCCAGGCGGCCACCGTAAGGCCAGTTGCACCGGCGAGCGCGATGCCAAGCGAAACCAGTGCCACGATGCGGCGATCGTACATATCGGCGATTGCGCCCGCTGGTATTGAAATCAGCATCACTGGCAGCAACAGCGCGGTCTGCACCAACGCCACCTTGTCAGCTGATGACGTCATCTGCGTCATCGCCCAGGCTGCACCTACGCCTTGTATCAAGCTGCCGACATTGGACAGGAGACTCGCAATCCAGATGCGACGGAAGGTCGCGTGCCGCAGAGGCGCCGTGATACTTTCGGCGCTGTGCGACGGGACTTTGGTTGAATCGCTCATGTCGGATCGTGATGATCTATCATGATTTGATTCTGGTGCGGATCACAAGGATGTTCCCGACGTGATATCGCCGGGGAATAAGACCCGTCAATCAGATGACGACGTTTCGCTGGCTGGCTGTCTTCCATTCCACTCAGCGCTGTTCATTGGTGACTCTATGCTGCATCCAGCGCATAACTTAATGGACACGTAGAACAGATGCTGTATCGCTCGCGCGCAAAACTTTGTACGCAGCGTACAAATGGCGAGTTGACGAGTGCGGAATCGCTTGTCGGTGGGTAGAGTGAACTGTGACCCTCTTTGCTAACAAGCCGAAAGACCCTGTCACAGCACTATCCATAGTTCACGGGCTTCGCAGCGTTTGATGGACCTTGTTGTCTTTCGGGGCGAGTGGTTGCAACCCAAAATAGGGTAGGCGGCCTCTCCCTATCCCGCACGACCGAGACTGCGGCGAAGGATCTCCATCTTGAACGAAATGCGATGCAACAGATCGAGCAATCCCGGCTCGGCCCGCGAGTTTTTACCTCAATGGCTAAAAGTTTGTCGCAGTCCGGATGAATTGTCAGCTGCGACATTGCCTCCGTGAACACGCGGATTGTTCCCGTAGCCTGGTTCAAGGCTTCCCGCTTGGCTATCTAGTCGCTCGCATAGGCGTCTCACACTTCCGGACGAGTTCTCGGGCGAGCGAGCATGATGCGGAATTCGGCAATCCGTTGTTGCGGGTCGTGCGGAGGTACTCGTGGATGGCCGGCCCTCATGGAAACCCTGCCGGTGCTAAATTCCCGAGCAGGAGACGACCTACGCTCTGAAGTGTTCCTTCGTTCAAGGCTGCGTGCTGTGCAACCACGAAACTGTCGCACATTGCGCGCGCGAGATTGCTTGTGGTATAAAGTGATTGCGTTCCTGCGAGACCGCTCGCGATCTTGCAGACCTCGGCGCTCTGTCGGGCGGCGTTGGTCGCGGCAAGGCGCATCAGGTTCGTCGTATTCGGCAGGACCGCATCCTGCAACGCTTCGTTCCATAGCTCCTCGGTGGCTTCATAGAAGAAGGAGCGTGCGGAGCGCAGCATGGCTTCGGCTCTGGCGGCCTCCAGCTGGACGTAACCGCGCTCTGCCATCACCGGCGCTCCAGTAATTGAAGCGCGGCTCCGGGCCATGCCGATCACCTCGTCTAGCGCGGAGCGCGCAATGCCGATGCCCACAATCGCATGCGCCTGCGCGGCGAAAGTCACGGAAGGATAACGATGGAGGGGCCCGTCGAAAGCCGGTGGACCGCCGCGGATCAGTGTCCATTCCTCTGGTACAATAACATTGTCGACAACGATGTCATGACTGCCGGTGCCTTGCAGGCCGATGACCTCCCAATTGGGACGGATAGTTACCTGGTCGGCTGGCATCACGGCTATACGCGCAAGTCCGCCTGTTGGATCATCGTCTAGAGTGATTCCAACGCCAATTAGCTCCGCGCCGGTTGATCCGCTGGCGAAGGGCCACACGCCGTTCACGACAAACCCGGCAGCACTTCGTTGAGCGGGCTGGAGCGGGAAAACTGCACCCGCGTACACCACGTCGGGTCCGTTGGCATATACGCGGCAAAGCGTGTCTTCGGGGAGAGCAGAGAGGTAGCGAGCCCCGTCGCCGAAGCTGGCGACCCAACCGGCCGATCCGTCCGCTTCGGAAATTCGCTCGATCAGGCGACAAAAATCTGCAGGCGTTCTCTCGTCGCCGCCAAAACGTTTGGCGGCCAAAGCCCGGTAGACGCCAACGCGTTTGAATGCCTGAATAACGTCGTCTGGAACCTGCTGCGCGCGGGCAAACTCGTTACGGCGCGCGCGGATATCGGCCAGCAGCGGCGACAGATCATCACTTGTTGCAGCTGAAACGTCCGTTTCTGCTGCGATCGTTTCTGGCGGAGCGTTCATGTTTGTCCTCGGTGATAAGACGACCAGCGGTGTAGCCGGTCATGGACGGAGATTGCGAGTGCATGGCAGAGCCGGCCGTATTGGGTGAAGCCCGAGAAGATCGCCGATTGCCGCAGTTGATATTGATCGTGACCAGCCCGCAGGCTCCTTCCTCTCCAAACCGCTTGCCGAGCGGATCGGGTCAACAACACGGTGTTGAGGGGCCCGAATGCTGAACAACACATGGCCATCGGCGCTGCCCTTGAATTTGGACCGGTAAGCAAACAACTGCGGCGGCAGCATCCGTCCTCACCCGTTTGACCAGGACTGCGAGAGCTGGCGATAGCGCTGGCTTCCCATCTCTTCTCAAACAGGGAGTTGTGAGGCCTCACGAACCTGTTGATCCGTTTATCGTCTCACCAGCAATCGATGTGCCATCAAACAGGGCCTGCTAGCTGTGTTTCCCTAAAAGTAAATCGCGTGATACGAGCCGGGTCAGCGGGGTGTTAGCGCCAACTCTGTCTGGTTCCAGCCACATCGTGTCATCAAGCGGACAGGGCGCGAGGTGAATGCAGCGATTCGCCAAGCAAATGACCGAGACGGGCGCGTCCTCGGTCGAGATTCATCAACAGGCAAAGGCACCCAAGATACAAACCGAGCCAAGAGACTGCGCGACTGCCCGGTGTCCGACACGGCAGCGTCTGCCGGTCCTTGCTGGTGAGATCAGTGCTATATGACAGCTCAGATAGCGATCGGTGTTGGTGCGTGCGGGTGTCCCTATATGTCGCCGCTGCCCGTTGTAAGGAAGCTCCGTGCAAAGCTAATATTACCGCCCAATGCCAGCACGCGCCCGCATTTGTCGCTGCTTACTCTCGGCGCCAGCCAGAAGAACGACCTAACTCCCGTGCCTCCTCACTGCACGTGCAACGGGCCCTGATTAGAGCTCGCGAGGTGCCCGATGGCAAATGCCAGGCGAGCAGACCTTCAGGCCTCACCATCGGTCAAACCTGTACCGTCGAAAGTCCGAACCCGCGTACCGTACCAACCATTGTACATGCGGCGAGCTCTTCCTTTTCGATTTCCGGAAGCGTTTTGAGTTCGGAAGGAGTGGACGCCTTCCGAATTAATGCGACACATCGGCAGTCAAGTCTGCCAAGTCAGATCATTCGATCTATCCCAGCGAAGCGGTGCGAGTTCCGGTCTGCCGTCGAAACTCGCTTGGATTGAACTCATTCGTGTCGATGAACAAATCACGTCACGAATCCTGAGACATCCGAACTCGCGGCCCAAACCGGTCAGAACGTGACTGTTGCATTGGCTGCACCGCGACGCTGCTCCGGTTGCCGCGATGCTCGCCGCAAGGTTATCAGAGCGGTTGGCGTTAAAATTGGCAGTGGCCTTGGGAACGGTTCGTACGCATCGAACGATTATGATGCAATTGGATCGCACTCACTGTCGTAGTGCGCGGCTGTCCGGTTCGTGCCGAGGTTGCGCGCGAATGGCAAACGATAATCTGCCAACTTGACTATCCAAGAGTAGAAGAGCGCGCAGCGCAAGGCGCGTCCTCTCATTGGGCCTCCTCGGTGAGGCGTTTTTGGGTGCAAGGGATTAAAGGCACAGGTGTCTTCCTGCGATGTCGCGGATTCAGCTGCGGCGGCAGCAGCGCCGGAGCGGGCGAGCGTACGGAGACCTGGTGGAATGCCGGTTCTACTTGACTGTCGGTGGATGTGGCTCACCTTGAGGGCGGTCATTTGGGAACGTCCTTGAGACATTCGAGCGCGCGCTAGTGGTCGTGATGGCCCATATCGAAAGGTGCCTCAGCAACGCTCCTGGTCATCGCGTCGACCGACCCGACGGAAGCTATCGCGGTGCTTTGCCGTTCTGGCCAGAATGCCGTAGAACGTCCCGCAAATGCGTCGCGCTCCAGTGATCGAGCCAGATTGTTGGACAAAGACTTGATCGATAGCGCGGCCGCGTGGCCAGTATAGCCGTTCAGCGGACAAGATGTAACTTATAGGAGCCGAGACGACGGTGGCTATGTACGTGATCGAAGCGCTCCGAAATCGGGACTGGCGGCTTCGATAGACGGGCTGCAGCCATGGGAAGGCGCAAAGGTCGCGCGTACTCTGCTTGAGGGCAGGCAACTGCGTTCTGCGCGGCGTACCCTCGTCTTCCCGTTCGATGGCATAGGCTGGATCAAGCAATGAACTTAACTCACCAGAGCAAGCTTCATCGGTATTCCGCGGCCGTGGAAGCTATGAGAGAAGAGGGCGGGCGGCCCGGCCTCACGGCACGTGCAGGTGTTGATTTTGCTTCGAGCGATTATCTAGCACTGGCTAGCGCGCCACGTATGAAGGAGGCTCTGTTCGCTGCGCTCAAGGCTGGTACTCCTATCGGAGCCGGCGGGTCACGGCTCCTGCGCCGCAATTGCGGGGAACACGAAGCCCTCGAAACGGAAGCGGCGCGGTTCTTTCGCGCGGAGACAGCGCTATTTTTCGGTAGCGGTTACATTGCAAACTTTGCCATTTTGACAACGCTGCCGCAGCGAGGCGATCTGCTGGTTCTCGATTCGCTCGTGCACGCCAGCATGCATGAGGGGGCGCGCGCGGGCCGAGCTGAGTTCCGGATAGCCGCCCATAATGATCCTCAATCTGTTGAAGACACGATTGGCGATTGGCACGCCAAAGGCGGCGTAGGGCGCGTCTGGATTGCGATCGAGAGCCTCTACAGTTTGGACGGTGACTTTGCGCCGCTTGCAGATCTGGTTGAAATCGCTGAACGGTACGAGGCTTTCCTGGTTGTGGATGAGGCCCATGCTACAGGCATTTACGGCGAGCAGGGGCGGGGGCTCACAGCGCCCTACCAGGGATGCGGATATATTCTGGTGGTCCACACCTGCGGGAAGGCTCTCGGGGCGGCCGGGGCTCTTGTCACTGCATCGAGCGTATTGCGCGATTTCATGGTCTATCGGTGTCGTCCATTTATTTCCGCCACCGCGCCATCGCCCCAGATGGCAGTCGCTGCTCGGCAGGCCCTTTTAATTGTACAGGAGGAGCCTGAGCGGCGGCGACGCCTGATCGATCTTATCGATTTTGCACACCGTCAGCTCGCCATCTGCGGCCGCCCGACCCGTTCGAGCTCACAGATCATTCCTTACAGGGTTGGTGACAACGCACGCACAATCCGGCTAGCCGCTGCGCTGCAGGCGCGCGGTTTTGATGTCCGAGCAATACGACCGCCAGCGCCCCCGGGCAGGGCAAGGTTGCGGATTTCGTTAACGCTTAATGTCGAGCAAGATGATGTATCCGAGATGATCGATGCGCTGGTCGAAGAGACCTGGGGTAAGATACGGTGAGGTCCCACAATCATGATGCTTGTCGGCATCCGGATCGGTCAACGATCTTCCGAGGAATGGGCCGGGGCGCTGCGAATCTTCCCGCCGGTCGGTGATCGCGACGTTCCGTGCGCGTTAGTTCCGCTTTATGCGGCGCAAGTATGAACTCGACATAATTTCGACGAGGTTGCTCTTTCCGACACTGGCGGCTTCGTTGGCTGCCGAAGGAGAAAAAGCATGATGTCGACGCGAGTAGCACTGTTCATATCATCGGTTGGCTGGACAGCCATCTTCGTCGCAATTCTTCTGTATGTAATCTTTAGTCCTGCTTGATAGCCAGGATCGGACGGTACGCATCGTACAGGTTCTGAACCTGTTCGATATTGAAGGCGTACTGAAATCAATATACCCGACCGATCGCCGGATCGTACCCATGTCGCGCGGTCAGCAATCACTTTCACGGCCGCCGATGGAGCAGCGTCGCTGGAATGATCCCTGTTAAGCACAAGTCATCATGCTGCGAAGACAGCCAAGCTCGACAGATGGTTATCATCTGACGATGGAGCAACATCGTGACCGACATCGAGTTCGAGGCCAGTCAGTACGGCGCACTGGAGCAGGTAGAAACGGGTGAGGTTTTGGGTCTCAGCTACGGCGATAGCCAGCAGATGAGCCGCTTCCCCATGTTCTACGAGGCCTTCCACAATCAGATGGTAGCCTTCGATTTGTCGTATCGCCTGTGCTGGTCTTACGAGCCAAATCCGCGCGAATACGATTTTCGGTCATCTCTACAGCGCCTGTCACTACTTGAAGAATCGTGACTTGACCGTAGATTCCCTTTCCATGCTGTTCCGCTCGCTGACGCACTGAAACGGCAGTTCCAAAGAAACGGCCCCAGCGAGGGGGCACACGCTGGGGCGGTGGGCGACGCCTTGGAGGTGGCGAGCGTCACCAGATGAAGAGACAGCTCACACTAGCGATCGGCGCGACGAGTGAATCAGCCAATCCGACGAAGCTGTACTCGACACCGTCCATGTGATGATCAAATCTGAGCATGTCGTCAGTTTGCGGTGGAGCAGGTGTTCCCGCATTCACTTAGGCACGGCAGCCTACGTGACCTAAAAGAAAACGGCCCCGTAATCGCACGGATAGGCCACCCCAAATCCCATCGGTTACCAAGGAGTGACCGGCGCAGTTTGTGGGGGACGCTCTATGCCGATCAACCGAGCCAAGCATTGGACGCCTGAGGATGACATTGCGCTGATCGCGCTCACCGGCGTACCGGGGCTTACGCTCCGAGAGATAGCCATTCACATGGGCCGCACCGAAGCGGCCGTTAGCTGCCGGCTGACGATTGTCAGGAAGGCGGCTCCATCAACACCGATCCCCCAAGTGTCCTAGTTTGTTCATCGAGCGTCCTAACTAGGACAGCACCGTATCCGCGAATGTTGTGTCAGTTGATTGAGGGGGCGAGGGCACACCGGCTGGACGATAGCGCGAAGGCATCAGCGTCAGCCCAATACGTCGACCCTGCCGGTTTCGAGCCGATATAGACCGCCGACGATCGCGAGTGTTTTTTGCTCAACAGCTGGGTTCAGGATCGGGCTGGCGGATTTGAGTTTATTGACGTTATCGATCACATTCTGCCGGATCACATCGGCGGAGCTATCACCTGGTTGGTGGCCGGTCCCTCTTACGGCAGGCGCAAGCGCGCTGACGAGGGAGCGGATATGTCCCGGTGCCGGCTTGCCTTCGTCAAGCGAGTTGATGGTGGCCTCTATCGCGCCGCAGTGATCGTGACCGAGTACCAGGATCAACGGCGTGTTCAGTACGGCGACTGCGTACTCCAGGCTCGCTAGCGTGTCATCGTTGACGAAGTTACCGGCGAGGCGGCATATGAACAAATCACCAAGTCCGCTGTCGAAGGCAAGCTCGGGCGCTACCCGCGAATCGGCGCAGCTCAGAACCGCCGCATATGGATTCTGGCCATCGACTAAAAGTCGGCGCTCGCGTTCCAGATCGCGCCCTCGCGACGCGCTCTGCACATAACGATCGTTACCCTCCATCAGCCGCTTCAGTGCAGCATCGGGCGAGAGCTGATTATCCGGCTTCGGCGGCGCTGTTGCTTGCTTCGCGTCGACAATGTTGCCGGCAAACGGCACGACAGATGCCGAAAGAGCGAACAGTAACAGCGAGCGGCGGGATGGAGGGACCTCGGTCGGATACGGAGTGCCCTGTGGATAGTTTGCACGCATGGATAGGACCTCTATCGCGCGGCTCTATGCCAACCCATGGCTTCGGCCTCGTTTTCGCTACAGAACCAGCGTTCAGCCGGCTTCTTCGTCATGTCGATTTGTCCGTAACTGATTTGTCCCGGAGAGTGATACGTGCGCTCGCCGTTACCGTCGACGGTGCCCTTTATCACGCAGTCGGGGGAGGGCGGGTCAGATAGCAGAGCAGATCCGAGCAGGAGTTCCTGGGCTTTGTTCGGCACCGAGCTCGCGCCGACAATGATCGTGCTCTTGTTGCGGCGGCGCCAGTCCCAAGGGGTGATGAATGCCCCCGACCACAGGCCGGCAAAGGCATTGCTCGCCACCACCTCATTGATGAGGTAAACATGCGCGGATGGACCGGATGACAGTGCCCAGCCGGAGCTTACCATCCAGGCGTTCACGTCCTGGCCCTCGACGAAGCAACTGCCGAGAAACCTGCCGTACTTGTCTACTCCTGCGGTCTGACAATCCCATATTCGTCCATTCGAGTAGTTGATAAGGGCATCACGAGCAGCTACCCCGCAGGCCCATTTCTGACCATGAGTATCCAGGCAAATCTGATCAGTCTCGGGGGCCTCGATACCGGAGAGCCGAATTCGCGTTTGCGCGATCTCTATCGTGTTGGCGTCGAGGATTTGGGGAGCACCGCTCAGTTTCGCCGCGCAAACGGGAGACGCGATGATGGCGAGCAATGCTGCCATCATTACGCGGTACTTCATCCTGATATCCTTTCGCTCTTGGTTCATCGGCTCACAACATCGCAGCGAACTGGTGTCGTCACAGCCGACTGCTGAGCGCACAGGTCGTCGTCTGGTCGGCATCTTTCGACAATGCTTTTGGAAGCGCTTTTGTGGAAGCTTGCTTATACTTTCAGCCTACGACCTGACGCTGGGTGAGATTCAAGAGATTTCTTCGGGGGTATTTTCCGATGCGGCTCTGGGATCCGAAGCTCGCTCCCTCTCTCCCGGACATATTCCCGCATGTTTTCAGCGCTGGACTCACGACCCGGGAAGGGCGCTTGGCACGCTATTTCTCCAAGGGCTCGGAAAAAGCGGTCGTGTGCTAGTCTTCACCGCCGAGCGGAAGAAGCCGCACTGCTAAGTCTCTATCGTTCGACAGGACTGCACGCGGTTAATGGTAAGGAAAGTGGAGGCTTGGCAAGGCACGATTAGAGTGATTGCTCAAAAGAGATCGGCCTCTCGATTGGTTCCACGGCACAGAGCAACCATGCTTCACTTACACGGTGGGCCGCATCCGCGACCGTCATTGCCCTGAAACGCTGCGCGCGAAATGACTTCCATAGGCCTGGCCGGCCGTCGATGCTCGTCGAACGGAAGAAAGCACGGTTCGGCGTAGCGTGCGGAATGATGTGGGACGGCTTTTACGGGCCGCGGTGCAAAGGCGTCCTCGCACTCTTGCGAGTTGCGATCTGGTCGCGATTTCAGAGCGATGAATTAATCCACAACACGTGTCTGCAGTCAGGCATTGCGGCATTCGCGCTGGCGGGACTTGGGCGACTCACGCTAGTCATCATGTTCAACCGCCTCGCCGCACAATGGGATTGAAATGGTTATGGCCACCCCCGAATTGCCGGTCTCTTGTTACGCGCTAGAAGTGGACGGCCGGCTCAAGGCCGAATTCGCAACCAGAGACGGCGCCCGGGCTGGTGGAGCAGAACTAAAGAAGCGTTTTCCCACGCTTCAAATCAAGATCTATGACGCGCAGACGAATGCGCGCGAGGAAATTTAGATTAAGCTCAGTTCGATCTTTCATCCTCGCAGCAAGGCTGCGGAGCTCCTCGCCGGGGGCACTCGGGAAAGGGTCCCGCCGCCATTGAGGATGCCGGCGTCGCTATCACTGCCCCGTTCCCGGGGTCCCTCTTAAACCGGTCTCGTCGCTGCACTCGCTCCCGCGGGTGCTTGTTGGTCGCGCGATGCGCTGCGCGCACGCCGGGTCGGGCTTGGCCTCAGCATCGCCTCGCTTGGTCCGTGAAGCATGACACGTCGCGCTGGCGAGAGCGGATGTGTCTTTTTGTGCTGGTTCCGCCGCCTACTCGTCCGAAGAGGCGAGCGCCATCCTGATGCCTGGCTTTCTCGATTGGGGGCTTGCAGGCCGGAGAAAGACTTGCCTGCTGCTGGCATAGCTGGACGCGTCACTATTTCAGCGTATCGGTCTTGCTGTTGGCCCGACCCGCTCGGTGCTCAAGGAGTAGCGCTGCCGTCCTGATTATTTGCCGAGGCCTTTCGCACCCCCTCCAACGCCTCCCGTTCGTTTGGCTCTATGTGACGGAACCAAGAGCCGGGAGGAGAGGTCGCAATCCTCTTGGCAAGGAAAGATTGCGGCTCCCAATCGTGCCCCTCGCGCTTCTCGAAGGTGATGACGCCATTCTCCGTAAAATAACGCGGGCCTGGTATGTTGCAGTTCACCAACAGCAGAACGCGCCAACGGTTCGCTTTCTCGGTCGGCTTATCATTCGCCGCCGTCACGTAATCCACGACAACAGGTTCGATGATATGACAGCGGCCGCGCCGCAGTAGATCTCCGAGCTTGCCCCGCGCGGTCGTCACAAAGTTGAAATTGACCGGATCATGCAGAAAACGAAGGTTTGCGTCTTTTTCTCCGTCGGTGACTTCACTGGCGATGAGTGAAAGCGCGAGGGCACGCCAGCCGAGTTCGATGGGCTTTGCATAGGGAGACGCAACTTCAATCTTTCCGTCGGTCCCCACCTTCCAGGTAATAACGTAATGTTCGTCTGATATGTTATCCTGGCGTCTGGTCCAGGAAAGATAAACATACTCGGTGTGGTCGATGCCTTCGGCGATTCCCCAGTTTCGAGGGACGAAGTGAGCCACTTTCGAGACTTTGGAAACAATGTGCTCGATTGTCTCACCGTCTCGTGCTCGCCAGGTTGACTTGACTCGCTCGACAAGCGCGTTTTCGCCGGCTCGCGCACTGTTGCCCGTCGCAACCAGGCCAGCAAGGAAAATCAGCAATTGACAGAGACAAAGCGTGGCTCTTGCAGACATTCTCTTCATAGCGGCAGGACCATCGGTTTTGCATCCACACGTCAAAGCGGCAGCCTTCAATGCTATCCTCGATTGGAAGAAGTTAGCGGCAACGTGACGCGGGCGCCTGCCGATGTCCCGCGCGAGCAGGCGCAGCCCACTCGACGTCACGCGCCGCTAACTTCAGTGGGCCAGCGACAACCTCAATTTGCTGTGCTGGACCTGCCCAGGGGGAGAAGCCCGGGCATCTTGAGCCTGCATCCTTCGTGCCAGGAAATACCCGGTAAATCGCGCCGGATTCGTGCAGCGTTTGTCGGCTTTCCGACCTCCGCTCGTTTCAATGTTTCCAATCCGCCGATCAGCGCGGGCTTGCTCAGCTTTGTCGCGCCGATCTTCGAGGCGTAAGCGAAGGGCGCTGCCGGTTTACGGATGAGAAATCGGGAAGCATTTTTAAAGATTGTCGGACCGTCCGGTCGGTGTGGTCACCCGAACGCCCGCGATCTCTACCGGCTCGCAAACGATAATAAGCAAAAAACGCTCATCATCGCCGGGCGTTGGAATCGTTCGGAAGCCTACGCACACGGTCAGTCGTCCAGCTGCCTCGATTACGCATTCATGGTTGGATGAGCCGCTGTTTCCAGTCGCGCCGGCCGGGTAAGCGAAAAGCGATCAAGTCGCGCTAGCTTCCTCTCAAGTTGCTCAACATTCTCGAGAGCGTCTGACTGACGGATTGATTCATGAACGCTGTCAGCAGCCTCCTGAACAGGCTGACCGCAAAGACGGTGACAGCAAATACGCCGACGGCGCTCCAAACAGCCATTTTCATTACGGGCCTCCCCAGTGTGCGTTGAGGCGAATCGATATGCGTGCCCGAGTATTATCGGCATCAGAGACCGCAAGTCGCCTATCAGGATTGGTGGGCTCATAAGTCAACATGCGCGCCGGGCATGCTGATGAATGGTTGCGCAGATGTTTTGCCCCCGGCGGCGATTCTCGACTGTCGAGAGACAGGATGCTGGCGCGTTGGAAGCGCCGCGAATTGCGCCTTCGACAATTCTCTCGACACATGTATCGGAGAGAGCTTCCAATCGTGGTCAACTTTCGGCGTTAAATGGCCATTGGAGTCACCGATGGCGGCATTGAAGTGAGAGTGCCATCTGAGAGGTTGACGGAAGCGGTCTGTAGCCGATAATCCAAGTCGTCGAGGTTCTCCGGTCGCGCTTGATCCGGAGCTAAGAGGGAAGCCGGTGAACAGGCCGGCGCTGCCCCCGCAACTGTAAGCGGCGAGCCGCTGTCCAACAAAGTCACTGAAGCCTGTGCGGCTTCGGGAAGGCCGGACAGCAGCGATGACCCGCGAGCCAGGAGACCTGCCTCGACCACATATACGTCCACGGGCGGGGTGTCCCGGTGGTGCGCCAAGCAACCGCCCTCGGGCGATTGTGCTAGCGTCCGCCATGGCCTTTGCCCCCAACTACGGGGTTAGCGCTATGTCTCTTCTCTCCCTTCCGGTTGCCACGCTTGGAACGCCACGGATCGGTCCAAGGCGCGAGCTCAAACGCGCGCTTGAAAGTTACTGGGCCGGCGCAGTCAGCGAACAGCGATTGCTCGAGGACGCAGCTGGCCTGCGCGCTGCCAACTGGGCCCGCCAAAACTCCCTCGGTGTCACTGTCATTCCGTCGAACGATTTCTCGTTGTACGATCAGGTGCTCGACACCTCTGTCATGGTTGGTGCTATCCCGGAAGTCTACGCCTCGGAAACCGAACCGGTTTCGCTCAAGACGTACTTCGAGATGGCCCGCGGTTCACAGTGGGGCCGCCAGACTGCGAGTAGCAGCCACGGATCGGGTGGATATGGCGCACCCGCACAGGAGATGACCAAGTGGTTCGACACCAACTACCACTACATGGTCCCTGAATTTCATCGGGGACAGACGTTCCGCCTGTCCTCGCGAAAGCCTATCGAGGAGTACGAGGAAGCTAAGGCCCTCGGGTTCCAGACCCGCCCTGTGCTGATCGGGCCGGTCACATTCTTGAAGCTTGGCAAGAGCGCGGATCCTGCGTTCCAGCCGCTGTCGCTCCTGGACGAGCTGATACCGGTCTATGTCGAAGTTCTGCAAGAACTGGCCAAACGGGGAGCAAGCTGGGTTCAATGCGACGAGCCCTGCCTGGTCCTTGATCTGGAGGAGGGGACGCGAAGATCATTGCTACACGTCTACGATCGGCTCACCAGGGAAGTTCCTGACGTCAAGATCATGATCGCGAGCTATTTCGGCGATCTCGGCGATAATCTGGACACGGCTTTGAACATGCCCGTTGCCGGACTGCACGTGGATTTGGTCCGCGCGCCGAACCTGTTGGGCCGAATCATTGCTGCCCGCCGAAGTGACCTCGTCATGTCCCTCGGCGTCATCGATGGGCGAAATGTATGGCGGTCAAACCTGTCGACGCTCCGCCAGCAACTGGATCCCGTGATTGCGAAGCTGGGCAGAGGTCATGTCCAGATTGCTCCGTCCTGCTCGCTGCTTCATGTGCCCGTCGATGTTGAACTCGAGACCGGACTTGAACCCGATCTCAAGAGCTGGCTTGCCTTTTCGGTACAGAAGATGCGTGAGCTTGCGATCCTGGCGCGGGCACTCGCGGGCGATCACGATGTCGCTGAAAGTCTTGCTGAATCGCAGTCGGCCGTGACGTTCCGCCGGACTTCACCAAAGATCCGCGATGCCGATCTCGCGGTGCGGATGCGAGCTATCGACCAGGCCATGGGCCGGCGCGCCAGCCCATTTGTCCGTCGAGCCGACATCCAACGCAAGCGCTTTGGACTACCGGCCTTTCCCACCACGACGATTGGATCCTTCCCGCAAACCCCAGAGGTCCGTAATGCGCGCGCAGCACATGCGCAAGGCGCCATAAGCGACGAGCAATACGACAAGTTCCTCAAGGAGGAGACCGCGCGCGCTCTGCGTTGGCAGGAGGACATTGGTCTGGACGTCCTTGTGCACGGCGAGTTCGAGCGTAATGACATGGTGCAGTACTTCGGCGAGCAACTCGCCGGATTCGCATTTACCAGGAATGGTTGGGTACAATCCTATGGCTCGCGCTGTGTCAGGCCACCGATCCTGTTCGGAGATGTTTTGCGGCCAAAACCGATCACGGTCGATTGGTGGCTCTACGCGCAATCATTGACTAGTAAGCCGGTAAAGGCAATGTTAACCGGACCGGTGACGATCTTGAACTGGTCGTTTGTTCGCGATGATATTCCAAGAGGCGAGGTCTGCCGGCAGATCGCTCTGGCGATCCGCGACGAAGTCCGCGATCTCGAGATAGCCGGTGCGAGCATGATCCAGATCGACGAAGCGGCCCTCCGCGAAGGGTTGCCATTGCGCCGATCGGAGTGGGCGGCCTACCTTCAATGGGCCGTCGATAGCTTCCGCATTTGCTCATCAGGCGTTGCAGATCAGACCCAGATTCATACGCATATGTGCTATTCGGAGTTTAATGACATCATCGACGCTATTGCTGCGATGGATGCGGATGTCATCTCGATCGAGACGTCGCGCTCGAAGATGGAGCTGCTCGACGCGTTCAGGAACTACAAATATCCCAATCAAATTGGGCCGGGCGTATATGACATCCATTCTCCCCGCATTCCCGAGGCGAGCGAAATGAAGGAGCTGATAGCATTGGCTCGGCAGCGGCTGCAGGATTCGCAGCTCTGGGTAAATCCGGACTGTGGTCTAAAGACGCGCAAATGGGAGGAGGTTCGCCCGGCGCTGATCAACATGGTCGCCGCCGCCCGGCAACTGCGCGCGGCCTCCGATCGGACAAGTCATTGATCCTACTCTCTCTCTCTCTCCCTCTCTCTTCCCGGACGCTGACCCGCTCATAACGCGTTTGCTCTCTGGATCATCTCGACCGAACTCGGACAAAAGAAGCCCGGCCGCGCTTAGCCGGCCGGGCGAAAGTTAAGTCTGAGGGGAGCGATGCGGACACATCGCCGACTTCCATCGGCGGAGGGAGGACAGCCGATGGTTCGATTGCCGGCGAGGACATCCGCCGTAAATCGCCCCCAAGTTGAAGCACGGATCAGCATAGCTCAATCATGCTGTGGTATGCGACCGATGTCATCGAGTATTGCAACACTAGACTAAGGTTTGCTTGGAGCATCCGGTCATAATGGTTTGTCGAGGCGAGCAAAGACTGCGGCTGGCGACACCCGACCGGCTTAGTACCGACCAAGGCGAATGCAATTGGCGGCGCTTTCTTGCCGCCGGATCAGCGCGACCATGCGAGCAAACGCGACTGCAAGAAGTACTCGAGCAACCGATGCATGATCCTGTCTGGCTGCGCAGGCAATCTGTCCGGTTCCACTGTAACGAAGGTTTGGGAACCTGTTCGGAATGGATGGGCGGATCGATACGCGCGACCATGAAAGTGGTGGACAAATAGGATGATCCACGATCACGAGATCGGCCCGCACCGGGCATAAGCCAGTTCACTGGTGACCGAAGTGCGGATTGCTAGAGTGGCAGGCCCGCCGCTCACACGATTAGACCGCCGCGCTGTGCATAGCCCCGCATCGAGCGAGGTGAGCGTCGAACGCGGAGGCGACGTTCCGGACCAGAAACCGCGCGCCATCGACTACGGAAAGCCGGCCATCTTCGACTACGACGGCGCCATCTGCGATAAGGCTGTCGAGCCCGGGCCGATCGACAACAGCCGAATTCGGATCCCTGCCGTGACGGCGAGACGTCTCGGAGAGATCGATTGTCATGTCGCACATAATTCGTTCGATGATCTCCGCCCGATAGCGATCATCATCAGTCAACAAATAGCCTTTCGCGGCCGCGAGCCGATCCTCGGTGATGCGAGCGAGGTAGTCCCTGGTCGAGACAGCATTCGCGACGAACCCCTGCTGCAGCCGGCCGATGGCGCTAGAACCGAGGCCAATAAGCGCAACTGCGCTATCGTCAGTATATCCCTGGAAATTGCGGCGCAATCTGCCTTGCTTCGCTGCCACAGCGAGATTGTCATGCGGCAGGGCGAAGTGATCGAGGCCTACGCGTACGTATCCAGCGTCAACCAAAGTGTGAGCTACCATCTCGGATTGGAAATAGCGCTCGACACTGTCGGGCAGAGTGGATTCGTCGATCTTGCGTTGATGCTTCTTGAAGGTTGGGACGTGCGCGTAACCAAAAGCCGAAAACCGGTCCGGATATAATTCGAGGCATTTGCCGACGGTATCCAGGCACGAATCGACCGTCTGCCCGGGCAGCCCATACAGCAGGTCGAAATTGATCCGGCAAATGCCGGCGTGGCGTAACCGCTCGACCGAAATTGCGGTCTGTTCGAAGCTCTGCCGGCGGTTGATGGCCTGTTGGACGATTGGGTCGAAGCTCTGCACGCCAAGGCTTGCCCTGTTGACCCCGCTATAGCCCAGGGCTTCCGCCATCGCATTGCTCAACTTGCGGGGATCAATCTCGACGGCGATCTCAGCATTAGGCAGAATGGCGAACGAATAACGCAACGAGCCGACCAAATCGGCGAATGCTTCAGGTGTCAGGATCGTCGGCGTGCCGCCGCCGAAGTGAATATGAGAGATTGCCTGTCGTTGGCCAATGGCATCTGCAACGAGGTAGGCTTCAGTGCGCAATCCAGCTGTATAGATCGCGATCGGATCGTCGCGTTTCGTGACGGATGTATGGCAGCCGCAGTACCAACACATGCTTCGGCAAAATGGCACGTGCACGTAGAGAGAGGCGGACTGCTGGCCATCGAGAGACTTGAGCCAAGCTTGATAGTCGAGCTCCCGAACTGATGCCGAGAAGTGAGGGGCGCTCGGATAGCTGGTGTAGCGCGGTAGTCGGTGCTGCCCGTAGAATTGTGCTAGGTCCGGTCGCATTGCGATGCCTCTCTCGCTCTCTGGGCGCCCGATTATCGGACAGGGGCTTGGTAAGCTTTGCGCTGCCTCAAATATCGCGGTTACTGATGGGCTGGCCGGTGGGGCATGCCAACGGCGCATACATCATATTTTGAATTGTGATGAAGCGGTCCGCGGCAAGGATGAGCTTTCTTGGAAATGCACCTCCCATCATGGTCAGATCGAGCGAGAAAACCGGACGAAACGAAGCAGCAAACGAACCATTAATTGACGTCGGACAGCTCTGCTCAGAAATGTCCGTTCGCGCGATGCCAATGCTCGTGGCCGAGCCTGTTACGGTCACTGCCTTATGCCGAATCAGACCGCCTTTAACGTCGGCCATGCCGCTTGCGCCGCCAGTTAGAGCAAACGATCATCGGGCGGAGAAGCATATCGCCTGTGCTCGATCTGAGAGCCGGCGAGGCGATCTTCATTTGAGCCCCATGAATGATGTCCATTTCCTGCCGAATGCGGCAGCGGTCAGTGTGGCCCCTCCCTCTCCGCATTGTGTCGCGGGTTGCCGGCCAACGCGCTCGAAAACGCAAGTGCGCTCCGTTCGGCCTCAGCTTCTTGTTCTAATTGTAGAATATGCGCTCTCAACGCATCGGAGGCCGCTTCAGCTGTCTCGCTGAATAGCGGATCTCCGTGATCGGTGAGGGCGGAAGCGACTTCGGCCCAATCCTGAGCCGATAAAGCCGCAACGGCGGCGGGGAAGAAGTCCCGTTCTTCCCACATCATGTGGTGCCGCTCGCATACTATAAAGTCGCGTACGATCTTGCCGACGTCTTGCCGAAAGACTTCACGATCTGCCAGGACACCGTCAATTGCGCGAGCGAAGTGGTGCAAGCGGTCGATGACTTCCTGATGCTCATGCGCGAGATCGCCGACCAGTGCGGCCCCATCCGGATCGCACCTCTTGAGCTTGGAAAAGATCAAGTCCTCTTGAGGATGATGGTACACCTCGGGGTAAACCTCAAAATAGCTGATAATCGCGCGAATCACCTCATAGTCCGGACGATGTCCTTCCTCAAAAATCTCCAATTCGCGTTGAAGGGCGACCAAAAGAAGATCGATATTACGATGCTCTCGAAGCAAGCGACCGATGATCATTGCGGTGCTCCATGGAGGAAAATGTAAGCTGGCGGCGATTTGTGCCCGGTTTCCCAAGCCGCAGTTGGATGTCCTTCGCTGTATTGTCCAGCCGGCTCGGAGCACAGAGGCGTGCGCCGCCTAGCCTGGAGCCGGCGCAAATCACGTTAGCCAAAGTTCTGCGCAAAGCGGTTGGACAATGTGTCCTTGCGGAGCTCAACTCGGCGCGTGGTCGGCAGGGCGATCGCGCCATTCTGCTCAAGCTGAGTGAAAGTGCGCGACACCGTCTCGATGGTCAAGCCAAGGTAATCTGCAACATCCTGCCGTGACATGGGTAGATCGATGGCCGCGTTCTCCGTGGTGCGGCGGGATATGTCGAGCAGGAACGCGATGACCCGTTCTTCTGCGCTGCTGATCAGGAGCATCGAATGCGCCTGGAAGCGGCGGAGCTCAAGCGCCATCGCGTCCCAGAGCTGCCTAGCGAGTTCCCTCTGGTGGCTGGCGCGAAAGATGACAGCGGTGCGCTTCACCATGAGCAGGTGCGTCTCGCAGATCGCCTCGGCCGAGGAGATATGGCTTTCTTCGGCCTCAAAGCCGAAGATGTCACCAGGCAAATAAAATGCGCCGATCTGACGACGTCCGTCCTCCAGAATTTTGTAGGTTCGCACAGCCCCCGATACCACCTGATAAAGGTATTCAGCTGATTCATCCTCTCCGTAAATCTCGCTATTGCGTGTGAACCGCATCGGTGTCGCAATCATACCAAGCGGTCCACGATTGGATTTCCCACCCAAGGCGTTGGGTGGATGGCGGCTGGTCTCAGGAAAGCTGGCGGTCCAGGCGTGCATGGCGAACTTTGCTTGCGAACGTCGATGACACGCAGATTGGCCGCTCCTGACAAACTGTGAAATCCAGATGTTTTACCTAAGTAGAAGCCACTAGGTAGTTACGCGTAAGCTCATGATTGAGTTCCTCTTGAACGACGCGCGACGCCGGTCCCCTGCTACTCGAACATGCTCAAATCAATTGGGCCAGCTTTGAATCAGAAGGCTGACCTGGCAGGCCGCCACGAAAACAATCGAAAGCGCACGGCCACACCGGTGGAGAGTTCCAAGAGCTATCCCCACCGTCACTCTCAGCCCGGCGCAGGAAGTCTCCTGCAAATCATGACTCTGATCCTGGTCAGCCTTGAGTGGCCAGCCGGGATCATGAGGATCCATGTATGCTCATCGACGTGGACGACGGCCCGGCCGTCACTTCATGTGGTCCGAGTTGGAAATTGAATCATAGAGCTAGGCTCGCGTGACATGTTGTCCTGGCTCAACAGTCCGCTCTGCCGGCACTCCGCAATCGTAGGAACCGAAGGACAATCGTGATCTAGCCTGATGTCGAGGTCGGGCATCGTCGGATGCGCCGATCGCGACAGCATTTTGATGGCATCTTCGCGGATCCGGCGACGTGCCGCCCGTACCGCCTCACTGTGACATCAGGACCGGGATGTTGATCCCGCGGAGCATATGGCTGGCGGTGCCGAGCAGCCTCTCCTGCAGCTGAGAGCAACCGTAGCCTCCCATCACCAGCAGGTCGAGGCTCTCGTCGGTCGCAAGCGACGGGAGAGCGCGCCGCGCTGCCCGGGATGCCGGAAGTGACACGATCCTCGCAGGAAGTCCTGATTTTGCGAGATACTCTCCCAGATGCGCGGTGGAACTCTCTGCGGGGACTTTGTCCGGGGCGGTGGTCGCGATGATGGTGAGGATATCGGCTTTACACAAAAGTGGCGTTGCGTCGTGCAACGCACGCGCCGCACGGCGGCTGCCGTCCCAACAAATCCCTACTCGTCTGATCGAGAAGGCGCCGTCGAAGGTTGGTGGCAGATACAGAACTGGCCCGCCAGCCCGGGAAAGGATCCCCCTGAGTATCAGATTGTCGCAACTATCGTAGCCGCCCTGAGGCTGGGTAACGATTGTCATGTCGTGGACTCGCGCGCTCGCGCAGATGATCCGGCGCGCGTCGGTTGGAAGCGCGCTCAGCGCGCGACTCGTATAGGAAATGCCGGTATTCCGTGCCTGTAGATCGAAGGCATGAAGTGCTGCTTCGGCCCGCTCCAACGCACGCGACTGCTCAACCTCGAAAACAGAAGTAACCGCCGTTACGCCAATTGCAAGAAGCGGAATAATTGTTCTCTCGTAGCCGATGGCTATAACGTCAAGATGCGCGCCGGTACTCTGTGCGAAGGAAATCGAGCCGGTGATTGCAGCCCGCACCGGGAGCTCTGTTGGAAGGTGGACCAGTATGTTCCCGAGCATTGTTGTTCTCCGAAGTCAAAGACCTGCTGCCTCGGAAGAATCCGAGCCCTCAAATGATCCGCATGTTCTTGAGCACGAACAAACTGGCAAGGAGCGGGCCTCATAATAGTCCACGGCCAGGAATAGTACTCGCCTGTGTTGCACGATTTACGCTCCGCAAAGAATCCGCAGGCGATTTAAAGCTCCACCGCATCAGCAACATGACCTTCTCGGCGCGATCTGCTCAGTTGAAACGGACAGCCGGTCGCTTGAATAGGGCATTCCGTCGCTTGCGATGTTGCTAGAGACCGGCGGCGATAGCTATTCGCATCAACTCGGACATGCTGCGAACATTGGTCTTTGCCATGACGTTCGCCCGGTAAACCTCGACCGTTCTCGGGCTGATACCAAGATCATGGGCGATCACCTTGTTGATCTTGCCGGCCAGTAGTCCCTGCAGGACATCACGCTCGCGCGATGAGAGGTCTGCCAGGCGGGCTTCGGCCTGCAGTTTCGCCGTATCGTCCGCTGGCCTGGTTGGCCGTGCTTCCAAGGCGCTATTGATCGCACGGAATAGCACCTCGTCTTCGAAGGGCTTCTCGATGAAGTCGACCGCACCCGCTTTCATCGCTTCGACCGCCAGCGTTACGTCGCCATGACCAGTTATCAGGATGACGGGACAGTCGACGCGATCGGCCTTCAGCTTGCGGACCAGTTCCAGGCCGCTCATGCCGGGCATGCGGATGTCCGACACAATGCAGTCAACCGGACCGCTCGCGGCGTCACTGAGAAAGCCGCTCGCCGTCTCATAGGTTGCCACGTAGAAGCCTTTAACATCAAGCAGAAACGCGAGTGAGTCCCGCATCGCGGCGTCATCGTCGATCACAAGAACGCGCCGCATGGTCATGCTTCTTCATCAGCCTCCGCAAATGGCAGGGTAAACTGAAAGACCGTGCCGCCGCCCGGATTGGCTTCTACAGCGATGTGGCCGCCATGGGACTCGATGATCGTCCGGCAGATTGATAGTCCGACACCCATGCCATGCTCTTTGGTCGTGACAAAGGGCTGGAACAGGCGGTCGGCGATATCAGGGCTGATGCCAGAACCGGTATCGGCGACGGTAAACCTGGCGAGGCCGTCGATTTTGGCAACTCCGACGGTCAATTCGCGACGCGGGCCGGAAGCCATCGCCTCGATCGCGTTTCGTATCAGGTTCAGCGCGACCTGCTGGATCTGGATCTTGTCCACGATCATCGATGGCAGATCGCGATCGCTGTGGATCGTCACCCGCACGCCTTGATCCTTGGCGCCGAGCAAGGCCAGAGCGACCGCCTCTTCAAGCATAGTGAGCGGATTCTCCATTGTGTGCTCCGTCTCGCCTTTGGCGACGAATTCCCGCAGGCGCTTGATGATTTCGCCGGCGCGCAGCGCTTGCTGGGTGGCATTTTCGATGGCATCAGCAATACGATTGGCGTCCGGCTTGTCTGATGCCAGCAGCGTCTTGGCGCCGCGCATGTAGTTTGTGATTGCGGAGAGCGGTTGGTTGATCTCGTGGGCAATAGACGAGGCCATCTCTCCCATGGCGGTCAACCGCGAGACGTGTACGAGCTCAGATTGTAGTTCCTGCAATCGGCGTTCTTGCGCTCGCCGTTCGGTGAGGTCTCGGATGAAGCCGGTAAAGAATCGTTCGCCGCGCACTTTGCCCTCACCGACGGCAAGCTCCATCGGAAAGGTCGAGCCGTCGCTTCGCTCGCCGACCACGATACGGCCGAGGCCCATAATGCGCCGCTCTCCGGTAGTCAGATAGCGTTCAATGTAGCGGTCATGCTCGGCGCGGTAGGGTTGCGGCATTAACCCGGATACATTCGCTCCGACCACTTCGTCCGGAGACCAACCGAATAAACGCACCGCCGCGGCACTGAACGAGCGGATGATTCCTCTCTCGTCAATCACGATCATGGCTTCCGGCACGGTGTCCAGGATCGACTGCAGATGGGCTTGCCGGTACCGTGCCTGCTCTGATTCTCGCCGCAGCCGATCGCCCATGAAGCCGAGCAGGGGGCCAACTATCGCGAGTCCGGCTATATCGATCATGTTCGCGGAATCGGAGATGAGGTTGTTCCCAAGACATGCCGCGCTGATGATGAGGCAGAGCAGCGTGGCGAAGATGGCCGGTCCGCGGCCACCAGCGAAAGCGGCAAAAACGATGACTGGAAGGTAGATGATCGTGGCCGTGCGGTCCTGAAGATACGGATCCAGCGCCGCACGAAGCACGACCGCCAGCGCGGCGGCCGCCGCGGCTGTGACATAGTGGTACCAAATGTGGTCGGACATGTTTCCGGGCAGACCCTCTCGTTCGATCGAGTGTACGTAGCTTGTCTATGTGAGGAGGCCGGATGCAGCTGCGTTTCGTTGCGCTACCTATTGTGCAGGGCGGCGCCGCTATCTCGGCCAGATGCGCCAGTGCGTCGGCTGTACAGCGACGTGCTCTCCGGTCATAGCCTTGATCCAGCCGCCGAAGATCCGTCGACAAGGAAAGACCAGCCGGTGAATGGCATGACCCTCGATCACCGCGATCTCCAGCTCCCGGTCAAAGGGCGCCGTTTCAATTCGCTCCCAGGTCAGTTTGCCAATAGACCCTGGACGGTGTTCATCGCCGCCGACTGACAAAATCAGGTAACCTTCCGAATACTAGCGCCGAGATCGCTCGGCCGCTGCGCCAACAAGCTCAGCCTGATCTCGCCCAAGCGGCGCATGGTCTCGATCAAGCCAGTTATGGTCCGGATGCTTTGAGACGTAGCAACCGCCGATCGGATCGTGCTGGGACGTGATCCGATCGCCAACCGAGGTATGAGGGTTGCGAAGCAGTTCCCGGAATCCGGTCGAGTCAAACCGGACCCGTTCGAGCCAGCGCCGGTTGTTATTGAATTCTGTTGGACAGCAGCTGGAGTGGACTGCAGTTCCCGCCAGCGTGGCCGCGGCGGGACAATTGTCGCCGTGGTCTGTCATGTCGAACATCCTTTGTCGGTCGGACGTTTCCCCGTCCCACGAAGTCAGCGTGGGGCGTGGACTCTTGATGCCGTCGAACGTGCTCTTGCGAGCCAGGCGGCGTGTCCGTGCGGGAACGGTATGACGCCCGAATTCGCTCGATGGCATTCAGATGGACCAGCTGCGCTCGGCCAGAGCATGGTACCGATCCGCGGGTCGATGAAGTGGCCAGCATCACACGCGGCGCAGGCGACCGGGTGCACTTCGCTCGGGTGCGTCCGGCAGTCCTTGAGCCGACTTGCCAGTATTTGTAGGCGAAAAGATGATAGGGCGCCAAGTCTTTCAATCTGCCACGTGTCTGAGCTTGACTGGTACGTCCTTTCTATCTCAAGCCGGAACCGCTGTATTGATGCAGGTCAAAAAGAAGCTGATGCACGTCCAGAACGGGTCAAGGGCGAGTGGCAACTGTCGGTGCGTTGCCGGTAACACGTAGCAAACCGGGTCATCCGGCGGAGGCGCGCATCGATCACACAATACGCCAGCATGTAGCGGGTTTGACGAAAATCAAAATCTAGGACGCGCAATGTGCAAATGTTCAGGCTGCTCAGCGCACGCGCATTGCATCATGACGAGCGCGTGTCACTGAGCTGCGAGAGTCGAAGGAGATGGTAAGTTGATTGCTCGCCTCACATTGTCGTTGGTCTTGCCCGCGCTGATCGTAGTTATCGGGTATGGCGCGGAAGTCTTTAAGCTTGGGCTTATCGAAACCTTGGCTGCGGCCAGCCTGATCATCGGCTTTGCGGTTGCTGCGATAGGATGGACCATCACGAGCGAGATCAAGCCGCTTCGCCTCATTTGCCCACGCGCGAGCAGTTCTAGCCGCCACCGGTAATCTTCGGCCGCCGGTTCCGGTCGAAAATACCTTTGCCCGCGCTGCCTCGCAATCAGGCGGAGCGGTCGGGAATGCCTTGCGAGACGACCAAGTACCGTGCAAGTTTCGCGGCGGCACAAGCTCCCACATTCTCGGCGATTGAAGTTGGGATCGATCGATCATCGCCATCTGCCCAACCGTCTCATGAGAATATTCTGGATCCGCGCCTCAACTCTGCCGGCCCAACGCACGGGAAGACGAGAGCTGTGGTTCCTGAGCGACCTCAACCAGATGTGATCCGCCAAACCGACGCTTGTTGATTTGGAGCTTCTTCGGACGAAAGAGCACTCATATCACCTGCCCAAGTCTCGACCTTATCTCGATGGAGCGAGAATCTTTTTCGGTGCTGCTTGAGACAAATCACATACTCGCCTGGTGCGGCTGGCAGAATGCAACATGAGGAAACGCACAGGAACAGGGGGTGTCATGCCTTCATTTAACGTTCGGTTCATCAAGACCGTTTGTGACGATACCGGCCACGAGCATCGTGCCTGTCAGGCAGCGTTCCGGGTGGATGCGCCCTCGCTGAGTGCTGCTGCACAGCAGGCAGAAACTGATTTCTGCAAGCAAAAAGGTGTCCGCGATTGGACCATCTTCGCCGATGCGATGGAGCTTCGAACCCCGCTTGCATTGCCCCCGGCATGGGGTGGCTAACCCGAGCTCGGCGAGGGAGGTATACGAATTTTGATCGTATAGACACTCCGCGAATCCGGGCACCAGACTTGCAAAACGTCTTCCCGAGCGGCGATCGAGGCAACAGCATCGCGATGCTGCCGCCAATTGAGCAGCCGGGCCCTCTTGTCCGCGACATCCTCCGCTCCGCCGATTTTCTCCCACAGACGAGCCTTATTTGATGGATGTCAAAAACAAGTCTGCCGCGGGCGGCTATGGTTGCTCTGAGGGGATGACACATGGTTGGCCAATCTGGATATGTCCGTCGCCCTTGGGGGTTCAAGTATCTGCTCACCCGATTCCGAGCGAAGCTGTCCCGGACCGCCGAATTGGCCTATTTGAGCGCGCAGGACATCGACGCGATCGCACGTGAACTTAATCTGTCGACGCCCGACTTTCGAAAGATGGCGCTAAGTGCGGGCTCTCCTGAACTCTTAAGCAAGCGCCTCGCACTTGCAGGCTTCTCCGAGAATGCGCTGGCCGCCCGCTATGGAGACGTGTTGCACGATTTGCAGCGGGTATGCGGCCTGTGTCAGACCAGGATCCGCTGCGCGGCCGACCTCGAACGGTATAAGCCTGTAAATCCCCTCAAAGGTTGTCCCAACGAACATACTCTGCGCGCGCTCGCGCGTGAGATCGGCGGCACTCCGCAGCATTTTGGCGATTGATCGCGCTCGATCAACCCGTCCCCCCGAAATGTGATCTCCTGGCAATCCGTTTTCAAAGAGGCCAAGACATGCCAAGCCCACCCCTCACCGCGAAATCCATGACCATGGGTGAAGCAGGCCTGATGTCGGTATTCGCCGTTTCTGCCTACGTTTGCTATTTCGCAGGGGCGGTGGGGCACGATTCTGCATTTAGCTTCCACGCATTGCTCGCTTCCGCCGCCAGCCTGGCCGCCGCAAGCGTTATCCTCAATCGCTACTATGAACGCCCGGCGCAATTGCCGCCGGCGCAGATCAAGGGCCGGCCGAATTTACAATCTCGCTCCGATCAAAGTTGCCTCAGTGATGGCGATGTTCTGGGGTATCGCAGGCGTTTCAGTCGGCGTTTTTATCGCCTCGCAACTTGCGTGGCCCGCACTGAATTTCGATCTGCCTTGGACGAGCTTCGGCCGACTCCGCCCGCTGCACACGTCGGCCGTGATCTTTGCGTTTGGCGGAAACGTGCTTATCGCGACCTCCTTCTTCGTCGTGCAGAAGACCTGCCGCACGCGCCTCGCCGGCGATCTTGCGCCATGGTTCGTGGTAGTTGGCTATAATTTTTTCATCCTGATCGCAGGCACCGGCTACCTGTTCGGCGCCACCCAGTCAAAGGAATACGCCGAGCCCGCATGGTACGCCGATCTCTGGCTCACCATCGTCTGGGTCACTTATCTCATCGTGTTCCTGGCGACATTGGTGAAAAGGAAAGAGCCGCACATTTTCGTCGCCAACTGGTTCTATCTCGCTTTTATCGTCACCATTGCGGTGCTCCACCTCGGCAACAATCCCGCATTACCGGTCTCCGTGTTCGGTTCGAAATCCTAATCGCCCGGGGCGGTGTGCAGGACGCCATGTTTCAGTGGTGGTACGGTCAAAACGCGGTCGGTTTCTTCCTGACCGCCGGCTTTCTGGCGATCATGTACTACTTCATTCCGAAGAGAGCCGAGCGCCCGGTCTATTCCTACCGCCTCTCGATCATTCACTTCTGGGCGCTGATCTTCCTCTACATCTGGGCGGGCCCTCACCATCTACATTACACCGCGCTGCCCGATTGGACGCAGACTCTGGGCATGACGTTCTCGATCATGCTGTGGATGCCTTCATGGGGTGGCATGATCAACGGCCTGATGACGCTCTCGGGTGCGTGGGACAAGCTGCGCACAGACCCGGTGCTCCGCATGCTCGTGGTCTCCGTTGCCTTTTATGGCATGTCGACGTTTGAGGGACCGACCATGGCAATCAAGGTCGTCAATTCGCTCAGTCATTACACCGACTGGACCGTCGGCCACGTGCATTCCGGCGCGCTGGGTTGGGTAGGCTTTGTGTCGTTCGGTGCGCTCTATTGCCTGATTCCCTGGCTTTGGAATCGCGAGCTGTACAGCCTCAAGCTCGTCAACTGGCACTTCTGGATCGCCTCGATCGGGATCGTGCTCTACATCTCGGCGATGTAGGTGTCTGGTGTCCTGCAAGGCCTGATGTGGCGCGCCTATACCCCGCTAGGTTTCCTCGAATACTCCTTCATTCAGTCGGTCGAGGCTATGCATCCCTTCTACATCATTCGCGCCGCGGGCGGCGCAATGTTCCTGATTGGTGCGCTGATCATGGCCGCCAATCTCTGGATGACCGTGAATGCAAAGCAGACCGATCAAATCAAGGACACTGGAGCGCTCCAAGTCGCGGAATAGGCCATCGCATGTCTCTTTGGAACCGACACAAGATCTTTGAGAAGAACTCGATCATCCTGATCGCAGCATCCTTGCCGTGATCGCGATTGGGGGACTGGTCGAGATCACGCCGCTGTTCTACCTCAAGAGTACGATCGAGGTCGTGGAGGGCGTACGACCATATACCCCGCTTGAGCTTGCAGGCCGCAACATCTACGTGCCGCGAAGGCTGCTATGTTTGTCACTCGCAGATGATCCGGCCATTGCGTGACGAGGTCGAGCGCTACGGACATTACTCGCTGGCCGCCGAGAGCATGTATGATCACCCGTTTCAATGGGGCTCGAAGCGTACCGGCCCGGACCTCGCACGCGTCGGCGCGAAATATTCCGATGAATGGCACGTCACGCATCTGACCAATCCGCGGGCCATCGTCCCGCGGTCGGTCATGCCCGGATACTCGAGGCTGGCGCACACCGAGCTCGACCTGACCGACATGGCCGCACAGCTGCGCACCAACCGGGCGGTCGGTGTGCCCTATACCGAAGATCAGATCAAGAACGCGGTCACTGACTTGAAGACCCAGCTCGATCCTGACAGCGCGGACCGAGCCTCGTTCCAGAAGCGCATCCGAAGGCGGCTGTGCGCAATTTCGACGGAAGCGTTGGCAATCCGACCGAACTCGATGCGCTCATCGCCTACCTGCAGATGCTCGGAACGCTGATCGATTTCAAGCTCTACGACGAAAAAGCCAATCTGCGCTGAAGGATCGTGTGATGAAAGCCGTCGAGAACCTGGCGTCAAGCTTCGTCGTAAGTCTCTGGACGCCGTTGTTTGTCGGCATCTTCATGGCCATTGTTGTTTATGCGCTGTGGCCTGGCAATAAGCGGCGTTTTGACTCTGCGGCGCGCTTGCCGCTGTGCCGGGATTGACAGGCCATGACTGACCGCGACTTCGATCAGATTTCCGGCCGCTCCACGACGGGGCACGAATGGGATGGCATAAAAGAGCTCAACACGCCGCTGCCGCGCTGGTGGATCTCGACCTTCTACGCCACCGTTCTTTGGGCGATCGCCTATTGGGTCGTCTATCCGGCCTGGCCGCTCCTCTCTAGCTACACGACCGGCGTATTTCATTATTCGGCCCGCGCGAGCGTCGCCAATGATCTTGCCGGGCTCGAGAAGCTGCGGGCGGAGAAGATGGCAGTTCTCGGCAAAGTGTCTCTGACAGAGATCGAGACGGACCCGGCCCTGCTGGCACTGGCCCGTGCCCGGGGCAAGACGGTGTTCGCAGACAATTGCGCGCCATGCCATGGCAGCGGCGGCGCAGGTGCCAAGGGTTATCCCAATCTCAACGACGATGACTGGTTGTGGGGCGGATCGCTCGATCAGATCCAGCAGACCATCCAGTTCGGCGCACGGTCCGGCCATGCCCAGGCCCATGGGGGGCAAATGCTGGCCTTCGGCCGCGACGGCATCCTCAGGAAAGATGAGATCGCCACGGTAGCGAATTACGTGCGATCGCTGTCTGGCCTGTCAACAGTCGCCACTTTCGATGCCGCGGCCGGCGCAAGGATCTTTGCCGACAATTGTGCGGCCTGCCATGGCGAGAATGCCAAAGGCAACCAGGAGCTCGGCGCGCCGAATCTGACGGACCACATTTGGTTGTACGGCTCGGACGAGGAGACGCTGATCGAGACGATCAGTTATGGCCGCGCGGGCATCATGCCGGCCTGGAGCGGGCGGTTCGATCCCATCACGATCAAGGCGCTTGCGGTCTATGTGCACTCGCTCGGTGGTGGACAATAGGTGAGATGAGCCGAGAAGCCACCGGCCCATAGACGAGGCTCTAAGTCAGTCACCCGTGCCAGATGTAAGGTCGGCCATGAAGCTAGCCCTGAACAAGACTGGTCCGCGCGATGACCCGCCGATCGGCGAAGATGGGCCTCTCTATACAGCTCATAAGAAAGTCCATCCGCAGAGCGTCTGCGGCAATTTCCGCACCATCAAATGGCGGCTGATGGTGGTGTGTCTCGGCATCTACTATTTGCTGCCGTTCGTGCGTTGGCGTCGTGGCTTGGTCGCCCCCGACCAGGCGGTGTTGCTCGATTGTCCGAACCGGCGGTTCTACTTTTTCTTCATCGAGCTGTGGCCGCAGGAGCTTTATTACGTCACCGGGCTGCTCGTGCTTGCGGCGCTGGCACTATTCTTGATGAACGCTCTGGGCGGACGTATTTGGTGCGGCTATCTCTGTCCGCAAACGGCATGGACCGACCTGTTCTATGCGGTAGAGCGTTGGGTCGAGGGCGACCGTCGCGACCGGCTGAGGGCTGCTGCACGCCCGATGACAGTGGAGCGGGCGGCAAAGCGCGTGCTAAAGCACGTGGTCTGGCTGATGATCGCTTGGTGGACCGGTGGTGCCTGGGCGCTCTACTTTGTCGATGCGCATACATTGGTGCGCGATCTGGCGACGTTCCAGGCGCCCGCGATCGCCTATATCTGGATCGGGATCCTGACCGTTACGACATACTTGTTGGCCGGCTACATGCGCGAACAGGTTTGCGTGTATATGTGCCCTTGGCCGCGCATCCAGGCCGCGCTCACCGATGAGTGGGCACTCAATGTCACATACAAATACGATCGCGGCGAACAGCGCTGCTCATTCAAGAGGTCATTCGATCTGCGCGCGCGGTGGAAAGATCGGAGACTGCATCGACTGCAATCAATGCGCGGCGGTCTGTCCGACCGGCGTCGATATTCGCAACGGCGCCCAGCTCGGCTGCATCCAGTGCGGGCTATGCATCGACGCCTGCGATGCCGTCATGAAGAGGATCGGGCGCGCAGGTCGCCTGATCGGTTGCGACAACGACATCAATATCAGGCGCCGCATGGAAGGCAAGTCGGAGCTCTTCAAGCCGGTGCGCCCGCGGACGATCGTATATGCGTCTTTGATCTCGGTCGTCTGTGCGATGATGCTTTATGGGTTGTTGTCCAGAACACTGCTCGACGTCAACGTGCTGCACGATCGTAATCCGATGGCGGTCAGGCTCAGCGATGGTTCGATTCGCAACGGCTACACGGTACGCTTGCTTAACAAGCGCGGCTTCGACCGCGTCATAGCGATCCACATCGATGGGCCACCTCAAACGTCCGTGCACGTCGTCGGCGTAGATTCTGTGACCGTGGAACGACCGACGATTGTCTTGGCTCGCGATACTACGACAGAACTGCGGCTATTGGTGACCGCGCCGGCCGACGACACGTCGGAACGGTCGATGCCGGTCACATTTCGGGTCACCGACATCGGCCTCGGTGAGGTCGCCTCCGCAACGGACCACTTCGTCGTCCCCCAAGATTACCGACGGGATCTTACCAATGACCGCATCAAATCCAGTCGCGCGGCCCATCACCGGACGCTTTGTCCTGATCACCATGCTCGCTTTCTTTTCGGTCGTGATCTGCGCCAATTTGATCATGATGCGCTTTGCCATCACGACGTTGCCGGGAACCGAGGTTGACAGCGCCTACAGCGCGAGCCTCGCCTATCAGCGTGAGATCCTGGCGGCGAAAGGTAGGTCCTGAAACCCATGAAGGGTGCGACGATCGAGAGCCTTGGGGGCGGTTTCATTTTGCGGATGTGGCGATGCATTGTTCCGCAAGCGACGGCCTCGTCAGCTTCTGGAAAGCCTGTCCAGATAGGATCAGCTCAATTGAGTTCGTGGACGTGAGGCTGGCGTGGACCCGTATAATTCCGATCCATCCAATGTATCCGCTTGGTCCCAGGTGCAGCACCCCGTCTTGGAAGAGCATCAGGGCGGCCATGCCGGGCAAGCGGGCTTTGAGCAGCACTTGGCCGAGGCGCGCCCACCCGATCCGGGTCTTGTCTCTGGTGGCGGCCGCAACCACCATCCTCATCTCTCTGCAGAACATCGGGACATTATCGATAAAGCGATTGCCCAATATGCGGATCAGAAAAAGCCGAACCTGAAGACGGTTAAGCGCTATACTCAGGCGCTTCGCCGACTTGGAAATCATCTTGGCGCTCATCGCCTAACGATTGTTCTGGGGGACCACGAGTCCCTGGTCCGTCAAGTCAAGACTTACTTCCCAAAGGACGAAGACATGAAGAAGGGGGTGAATATCCTTCGTTCGTATCATGATCCGAGCTATGTAGCTTCTGGCGGGCGGCCGCGAACGATCCCCTCAGCGGAAGACGCGCCCCTCTCAGAGCGGCTTAACGCCAGCGGCATGACGTCGGGCAGCGCTGCTCGCCATGATCGTAGTCTTCGCAGATTTTCTAACGCCCTTAAATCTGCGGGCTACTCGATATCCGGATTGGACCACGCTGCGCGCATTGAATTTGCCCAGAAGTTGTTCCCGAAGGACGAGCATCTATTGTTCGCGTTAGGCAAGGTCAGCGATGCCGAGCACGTTTCCGGAGCGCGAGCGTCTCGGAAACCCCGCGGTCATGCTGTCCGGTCGCCCACACTGCATCTTTATCCCGATGACGCCCGCATCATCGATAGCCTGGAAAAGGCAGAGCTGAGCCTGCTCAAACCGGAGGATACGAGCCGGAGAAAAGTTGTTCAAAATCTGGCCGGCAACCAACGCAGATTCGGCGCTTGGCTCCAGGGGAACGGGCGAGGGAGCATAGTAAGCCGGCTCACCGGCACCAGTGAGCAGCAAAAGTCGTTGAACGACGATCACACGGACTTTAAAAAAGCCAGTCGAAACGCTGACATGGGCTTCGATCGTCTTCGGAGCTACCTAAGGCTCGTCGAGGCGAACGCAGCGCTGGGCGTCTCCCCTGAGCAGGCCAGCGGGGAGCCGCGGCGCGAGGAGTCGAGCTTAACGTGGTCGCCGCGCCTGCCGCACGATTTTGAGTGGCCGACGCCGGAAGCGGTACCAGAGGGGTCGTCGGCGATCTACCGAGGCATCGACTCTTTCGTCGACCTGCCGTACACTTTGCCGGAAGTGAGAGACGATGCTCAGTCAGCGCCGGTGGGTGGGGCTGCCGCCAAACCGCCGCTCTTCACCGGACCATCGGGCGGGCCAGCTCAGTCGGCAGACACCTTCCGCGGTCTTCGGTCTTTCGTTGATCTGCCGTACACGCCGCAGCAGATGCTTGACGATGCTCACTCAGCGCAGGCGGGCGCGGCTGCCGCCAAGCCGCCGCTCTTCACCAAACCATCGGACGCGCCAGCTCGGTCGGCAGACACCTTCCGAAGTCTTCGGTCTTTCGTTGATCTGCCGTACACGCCGCAGCAGATGGTTGACGATGCTCAGTCAGCGCCGGCGGGCGGGGCTGCCGCCAGGCCGCCGCTCTTCACCAAACCATCGGACGCGCCAGCTCGGTCGGCAGACACCTTCCGCGGTCTTCGGTCTTTCGTTGATCTGCCGTATACGCCGCAGCAGATGCCTGACGATGCTCAGTCAGCGCCGGCGGGCGGGGCTGCCGCCAGGCCGCCGCTCTTCACCGGACCATCGGACGCGCCAGCTCGGCCGGCAGATACCTTCCGCGGTCTTCAGTCTTTCGTTGATCTGCCGTACACGCCGCAGCAGATGCGCGACGATGCTCAGTCAGCGCCGGTGCTCAGCCCTGCCGGTAAACCCGCGTTCGTCGTCGGGCGGTCGGGCGTACCTCAGGAGCTTGAGGACATCGGATACCGAGTCGACGCGGATTGGCAGGATGGCCGCCAGCCGGTGCCGGATTTCTTACGCAATGTCCTGGATAACATCGGGGTCCTGCCGACCCAGTTCAGCGACCCAACCCAGATCTCCGTCAATGGTAAGGCCCGCTCGATCCCATTGGGGCCGCTAGGACGCCGCGGTGCGCAGGTCATCCATCATCCTCGCCCGTCTCCCGTCCCGGGTGCTCAGATCGGCCCCTCGGCTACCGTTGCCTCTTCCGGCCAGCGCAGCGACGCCGTGCTGGGCCCCACGCAATGGCTGGGTGACGAACATATCCAGCGGGACTATGAGCTCTTGGCGCAGGAATTGTTGCAGAACAATCCGGATCTCGCCGCTCGGACGCGGTTCGTGGATCCCCTGATAGCCCAAATGTTGCGATCCCCCTCCAAGGAGGTCGCCGAACGAGCATTAGGGTGGATTCGCCATGATACCGCCGACTTCCTGTTTCTGCCGGTAAGCGATGCCAGCGATACGGATAGACATCAGCGCGGCAGTCACTGGTCGCTGCTGCTGGTTGACCGCCGCAATTGGGGCCGGCCGATTGCCTATCACTATGATTCCACCCAAGGATACAATGACAGGCTCGCAGCGGAACTCGCAGAACGGCTCGACGCTAACCCGCAACAGGCCCCGATAAGACAGCAGCAGAACGGTTATGACTGCGGCGTCTTCGTCGTCGACGGCACTCGGGAACTTGTAAGACGATTGGCAGCAAGACGGCCGGACCTGGACCTCACCGATCTTGTCATCAGTCGACCGGCACTGCGGGACCGACTAGGTGCTGGTGTCGGCTCCAGCTGAACAGGGCGCGCGCCTGTAAATGCGCTTCTCGCCGATCGACAATCCGCAATCGGTGTGTTCGCAAAGCATCATAGTGTCTCACTTGAAGAACTGAGTACGCAGACGACGAGACCACCTGATCGACGCGTGAACGCGGGCACGGCGAGCTCCATGGATGGCATTGCGTGAAGGTCAGGCGACCTGCTGATCGGCGGGCTTGTCGGCTCGTCCAGGAGCTTCCATTCCCCGGGCAGTAATGCGCCATGATCAGCAACAAATATTCAGCAGCACGTCTGGCTATCGAGACACCGCAAGGTCGTTTGTCCGGCAAGCTTGAGGCCGGCCTCGCGGCGGGGAAAAAGTCGACGTCGGTCAGCTTTGGATGGGTCAGGTTAAGCCATGTATCGCGCCTTGGCCCATAAGGTGGCCGCTTTCTTCGCGACGAAAACTGGAGGAAGATCGCGCCATCAAGGCTGAAGCGGTGGCCGCTCATCCTCATGTCAGCCGAAGCCTCCCTATGAGAGATCATCGCGGGCAGTCAATCGCAGCTATTGCCCTTCTCGCCCCGCGTCAAGCGCGGTGAAAGCTGGCCGTTCAAAGCAACAGACTCGTCCCTCCAACTCTGAGCCGAGACCGGACGACGGGTGCGAAGTGGAGATTCGATCCGGCGTTCTCGCCAGCGCAAGAAGGCTCTGACTGTCTAGACAGCGCAGCGCGCCAAGCTAGTGGGCGACCGTGGTAGGGATTGCTGCGATGTGTCACGGTCATCGAGCGTTAAGCCTCCACGCCTAATACAAATCACGAACATGCCTGATTCGGAGTTTGTTCAAGCTTACCATGCCCTGCTTGCTCGCTTCCTTCCAGCAACATGTTGGTCTGCGGGCATAGCTTCGAATAACCAGGCGAAGCCTCTCGGCACCTGTACTAAGTTTACAATAGTCGAGTGCCTCGTCTTCTGAACACGTATCATGGCGCGAGTTCCTATGATTGCCTCTTTTTTACGGTCGTCGCTCCGAAAAAACTATGTTACAAGCCGATCCTCTCAAAAGGAGCATTCACTGTGAAAAAAGCAACTAAGAAACGCGTTAAGCGGCGCGAGTGGACCAAGGCAGATATCAAAGAGCTCAAAGTCCATTCGAAGGCTCGGACTCCCGTCATAAAAATTGCAAAAATGACCAAACGCAGCGTCGCTGCGTTGCGCCAGAAGGCATTAAATCTCGGAATAGGACTCGGACATCAGCGGTAGCTTACTTGGCAGCGCTGGTAGCCGGCACAAAAGGGTGGCTCGCGGGCCGCCCTTTACGTCCGTTAAAATTGTTTTGCAGGGCCTGCCAATTGCTGTGGAAAGAGCTTTTCACGCGCATGGTTTGTCACTCTCGTGGAACGGGCTCCAGTGCTTCGTCATCTTTGAGGTTAAAGCAGTAAGGCCGCGAAGGCCGCTTTGCTCTTTACGATCGAGAGCGATGAGACAATCTTACGACCGGTCCTGCTTCGAATTGTTCCAGTTTCGATGGTCGCTCGTTCCCGTTAAGGATCGTAGAATGCTGCGGATCGCTTTGAAGGGCTACGATTGTTCTCGGTGACGGCGAGACGGAGTGCTCCAAATAGCAAGCCGCATCCCTGCAAGTCATGACCCGCACGCCGCCGCAGTCGAAGCTCATGCTAGGCTAAAGCTTTGGCGTAGGCGGTGGCCGCGGAGCTTGTTGGTGAACTTGAACTCCCAAGCGATAGGGCGCGCTCAGCAGCAATTGAAAAAGCGCCCTGTTGGCTTGATAGACGGCGGCGGAGCGATTGCGTGCTGAACCCATCATCACCTGCAAGCCTTCGGCAGTGTGAAGGGACCATAACCACCTTCGACCGCGCTGCCTCACGAAATATTCGAAAGCCGGGAGAGTCCGATGATTGGCCAGCTTCATTTCTGACGATTGTTCGTTTTGGTCTTCTGGATTCCAGAGCGGGCCTTCTCCAAGCGATGCCTCACTGCGGCCAGCCCGGCCATGAACTCGCTTGATCCGTCATGGCCGAATTCGTCAAAAGCCTGTACATCCTGCGCTTCCTCTCGAGGCGTCAAACTTGCAAGATGCTTGCGCGTTTTGGCAGTCAGCGACATCTGAACTACTCGCGCATCGGCTGTGGATGGCTTGCGCAGCAAGAATCGCTTTTTCTCCAAGATTTTTGAGTGGGTCGTGACAAAGGAAGGATCGACGTGCATCAAGCGTGACACTAGGTTGACGGACACACCTTTTTCTCTGCCCAGATAGTCCACTGCCATCAGGATCATCCATTGTGGCCCAGTGATGCCAAGCACATCGGCACGAAATTTGGCGAGTTCTTCGAGGCAGGCACTGATCGATCTGATCTCCCACATGAACGGCCGGAATATCTCCTGTCCGTCAGTGGAGATACGATAAGGCGCGGTTGCTGGACTCGGTAAATCCGGCGGCATCGTGGGCCAGGGTTCCATCCTTTACAGACTTCCATTAGCGCGGATTAGAAATCGGGACAACGCCGCAAGAACAAGCAAGTCAGATAGTTGGTACAGTTCGGACCGATGTGGGACTTGCGATGGGCAGGCTGGTAGACGTGCAAAACGCTCATTGTGTTGGCCGAGCAGCGGCAGGCAGTTGCGCCGGGGCCGATATCGCGCGCTGAAAAGATTTGATCCGATCTGCCATTTGAGATGCCCTCGTTCTTTGTTCCGCTCGCCGGCCTGTCCGCTCTATATGTCGAACTTCTCCGGTGTACGCCGAGCACCAGGGAAGTGCATGTTGCATTTACGTCTTCAATGGGCTGGCAAGCAGAATCGCGTCGACTGTACTTGATATCGCCCCATGCCCCGCGGTCGTTGCCCGGCAAACTTCCGTATAGTTCATTCCATCTTTCCCATATGCGCAGCAAATCTTCGTGCAGTTGCGCTGGTCCTTGACTTCGCCTTAACTGTCGAGCAATCGGGGCGATCACAGCTGTCAAACGCTTCTGCGATCCCCGCCCAACCGATTGAACTTAACGGCTCTCAAATCATGAGTGGCAGCCGAAATCCTCGTAGCAGTAACGCTTGGTATACGAGCGGACGCCTCAACTGAGGCTAGGGCCGGCTTTATTTTGCTCAATCGAACGCGGCTCGCTCTTCGAGAGGACCTGAATTATGAGTTGTGCTTCTGGCCGTTCGCCTGCGGTCTGCTTTCTCCTCGGACTTCCGCGAGCCGGGACGACACTCCTGGCGCACCTGCTCCAACGCCATCCAGACGTCCTGGCTCCGCCTGAACCCTGGTTGATGTTGGCACTTGAAGCTTTTGGAAGGGTGGATCAACGCCACCCGGCAGGACCCTCGTTGATTGAGGTCGCAACCTCCGAATTCCTAGGACGCATCGATCGGACGATTGCGATCCGGGCTTTTGCCGATGCAGCATACGGTCAGTACCTGACAGCAGCGGGCAAGCGGATCATCATAGACAAAACGCCACGCTATTGGACGGCGCTCGAATTCCTTGAACGTGTCTATCCAGAAGCGTCACACATCCTCTTGCTGCGCAATCCTTTTGCCATCGCGGCTTCACTGAAATCCACGTGGGGCATCCCGCTTCGGGCCGAGAGCTCCTATTCGGTCAGCGTCTCCAGCCTCGCCGATCTCATGCTCCGGCTGCCCGATGTCATCATATCTTCACTCGCCGATTTGGTTCTGGGCTTTCCCAGGCTGGCAGCGCACCGCACGCGCGCGCAGACACAGCTGGTGCGATATGAACTCGTGGTGGCGCATCCGGACCAAGAGATTCGGCGCCTGCTATTGGGGCTCGGCTGTGATCCGGCGGCCGCCGCATATGCGAGCATGGGACAAGTAGATTATCTTCGATCCAGCAGCTTCGGAGATCGAAAGATCCTGGAACGAAACGCGGTCGATCAAAGCTCTATCAAGACATGGCAATCCCAACTAAGCGTCGAAGAGATGCAAACTGTGACCGATCTGGTCGGCACCAAGCTTTTGACAGAACTCGGCTATGAGGAGGACCTGCTGCTTGCACAGCAAGCCGGAGTTGTCGATAGGGGACCTCATCTAACTGAACTCTATCGACAGATATTCCAAACCTGGTGGGATTTACGAGCTGGCAAGGCGGCAGCATCGTCCGGGCCGTATCAATCCGAGCAAGTCCACACTGCTCGGCAGCTTCCAGAGAACGTTCGTGCCACGTGCGACATGTCCGTGGTGCAGGCACAAGATCTGTCCGCCCCCAGCTTTGCCGAAAATGTGCTGCTGGCCGATCCAATGAAAGCGCAGCTGCAACAGGCACTGTTGGCGTCAGAAGCTGATCGAGCTGCAGGGCTCGATGCTATTCGGACTCGCGACGCGGCTATTGAGATTTTGCGAGGCGAGGTCGCGCGGCTTGAGCAGATCGTCAATATGGCTTAGGGTGATCTGGATGCTTGCGATCAAAACACGCTGGCTGATTTAGCCAGACTTCCTACCACTCAACGCGTTGATCTGCGCCAATAACGTGTGAGGCAGGCGCCGGCGGCACCACGGTGGAATGCGACATGCCCCGAGAGTGTCAGTCAGTCAGCTGCGCAACCGGCATTTGATCGCTTGGATAGCGACGCGCAGCGGCGAGCTCGCACCCGACATTCCTCCTCTGGGCCGGGGCTGCAGAACCGAGATCCTGCATCGAAAAGAACACATATGCTGCCAAAACATCTGCGCCGTCTTGAAGCTGAATCGATCGAAATCATGCGTGAGGTGGCCGCCGAGTTCAAAAGGCCGGTCATGCTTTACTCGATCGGAAAGGACTCGAGCGTTTTGCTGCACATCGCAATCAAGGCGTTCTATCCAGCAAAATTGCCTTTCCCCCTGCTTCACGTCGACACGAACTGGAAGTTCCGCGAGATGATCAGCTTCCGGGACGCGACGGCCAAGCGGCTCGGCGTCGAGCTGATCGTCCATGTGAATGAGGAGGGTATTGCGCGCGGCATCAATCCGATCGACTCCGGCTCGGCGCTTCATACCCAGGTGATGAAGACCGACGCCCTGAAGCAGGCGCTCGAGCTTTACGGATTTGATGCCGCGCTTGGCGGAGCCAGGCGTGACGAGGAAAAGAGCCGCGCCAAGGAACGGATACTGTCCTTCCGTTCGGCCGGACACGTATGGGACCCCCGCAACCAGCGGCCGGAGCTCTGGAGCCTGTTCAACACGCGGATACGGACGGGCGAAAGCATGCGCGTGTTTGCGATGTCAAACTGGACCGAGCTCGACGTATGGGAATATATCATGCTTGAAAAAATCCCGGTCGTCCCGCTCTACTTCGCGAAGCAAAGACCGACGGTGCGCCGAAACGGCGCGACGATCATGGTCGACGACAGGCGATTGCCGCTCAACTGCGATGAGACGCCGCAAATGCGCATGATCCGCTTTCGCACGCTGGGATGTTATCCCTTGAGCGGGGCCATTGAATCCGATGCGACGACGATCGAAGACGTCGTCGCAGAAATGCAGACTGCATCGGTGTCGGAGCGTCAGGGGCGCCTGATTGATACCGATGAAGCCGCTTCTATGGAGAAGAAGAAGCGGGAAGGTTACTTCTGATGACTTCCATAGCAATATCGAAACCTGTCCACCCTCGTGCAAGGGACCAGCTGCGATTCATAACGTGCGGCTCGGTTGACGATGGAAAATCGACCCTGATCGGCCGGTTGCTGCACGACAGCAAGATGATCTACCAAGACCAGCTTGCGGCAGTGAAACGCGACAGCATCAGGCACGGCAGTGCCGACATCGACTTCGCGCTGCTCGTGGATGGGCTCGAGGCCGAACGGGAGCAGGGCATCACGATCGACGTAGCTTACCGCTTCTTCACGACGTCGCGGCGCTCTTTCATGGTGGCTGACACTCCCGGCCACGAGCAGTACACCCGCAACATGGCAACCGGTGCCTCGAATGCGCAGCTCGCAATCATCCTGATCGACGCCCGCAAGGGTGCGTTGGTTCAGACCCGCCGCCACTCCTTTATCTGTTCGCTGCTTGGCATTCGCCATGTTGTGCTGGCAGTGAACAAGATCGACCTTGTCGCATACAGCAAGGTTGCTTTCGATCGGAGCGTCGCCAGCTATCTGGCCTTTGCCGCCGGCCTTGGCTTTAGCTCGATTGTTCCGATCCCGATCTCCGCCCGCCATGGCGACAACGTCGTTGATCGGTCCGCTCATACCAAGTGGTATAATGGTCCATGCCTGATCGAGCATTTGGAGAGCGTCGATATCCAGTCCGACACCGCAAGCCAGGCATTCCGCTTTCCAGTCCAATGGGTGAACCGGCCCGACCCGGACTTTCGCGGCTATGCCGGATCGGTGGCTTCCGGCAGGATCTCGGCAGGCGACGATGTCGTTGTCGCCGCATCCGGACGCACCACCCGTATCAAGCGGATCGTGACCCAGGACGGCGACCTTGTCCATGCCGAAGCCGGCGATGCCGTTACCATTACGCTTGAAGACCAGATCGATATCGGCCGTGGCGATCTTCTGTCGCGGCCAACCGAACGCCCCAGTGTCGCCGACCAATTCGCCGCTTATCTGATCTGGATGGACAGCGACCCGCTCGCTCCCGGACGAAACTACATCCTGCGAATTGGCTCGCAGACGGTTGCCGGCAGCGTTACCGCAATCAGGTATCGGATCGATGTCAACACGTGTGAGCACCTGGCGGCCGAGACGCTTTCTCTCAATGAGATCGCGTTCTGCAATGTTGCGATCGCACTGCCCGCCGCATTCGATCCTTACGACGTCAACCGGAAAACCGGATCATTCATCGTCATTGATCGTTTCACTAATCGTACGGTCGGCGCCGGCATGATTGCGTTTCCGCTGCGGCGGGCCACCAATGTTTCCTGGCGGGCGCCTTCGGTGGGCAGGAGTGAACGCGCCGCGCTCAAGCATCAGAGGCCTTGCGTCGTCTGGTTCACCGGTCTGTCTGGCGCGGGAAAGTCGACAATCGCAAATTTGGTTGATCAGAAGCTGCTCGCGATGTCGCGGCATGCCATGCTGCTGGATGGTGACGACCTCCGGAACGGATTGAACGCGGACCTGGGCTTCTCGAAAGCTGAGCGGGTGGAGAACATTAGGCGCGCCGGACAGGTTGCCAAGTTGATGCTGGATAGCGGCTTGATCGTGATCTGCTCGTTCATCTCCCCCTACAGGTCCGAACGAGACATGGTTCGCAGCCTGATTGGCAAGGACGAGTTCGTCGAAGTCTTTGTCGATACGCCAATCGAGGAATGCGCAAGGCGGGATCCAAAAGGTCTCTACTCGAAGGCGAAAGCCGGTGAGATCAAGAATTTCACAGGCATCGATGCGTCCTACGAAGCGCCGATAAGGCCGGAAATTCATCTCAGGACGACGGAGCAGACGCCAGAGCAAGCAGCGGAAGTCGTCATCGCCGCCGTGATGGCGCGTACGCTCCTCTGCGATGAGCGGCGATAAGCCTGTCGCCTCGTCGTCGTGGATGCCGCTCACCAGGCTACTGGTCTGGCAAGGGCGACTCGGATTAAGTGGGAGCATCGATCGGATTCGTCGATGCTAAGGGATTAAGATGGTTGCATCCAGTCGTCGATTGCCGGCTTCGGGTTATGTGCTCGAAGTCGATGGTCAATTGAAAACCGAGTTTGCGACAAGAGACGGCGCCTGGGCAGGAGCGCAAGAACTTAAGAGGCGCCGTCCCATGCTCCAGGTCAGAGTGTACGACGCCATGACGAAGGACAGAGAGGAAGTCAGCCTTCCAGTCTAAGTGTTTTCAAGCGTCCTTTTTTCTGCGTGGGGCCAGCGCCGCTCTGAGCTGCTGTGCAGGCAGAGCCGCAGTGTCCTGGAGCCTCGATCTCGTCCGCAACTCCGAGACTGAGGGGCTAGGTTACCGCTTTTTCCTCAGCCACGGCGTCTCACGCTGTCCGCCGGCGACTACTTGACGCGCCCTCAGGCCATTTCACTTTATCATCGGTAGTGTTCGAAAGGCTATTGAGGGCGTTGGCTGGGTTCTATCAGGACAATGCCGGAGCTGCCCTGCGTAACTGTAAGCGGCGAGGCGATGACCATTTCATGCAGCCGGTAGTCGCAATCCTGAGACGGGGCGGTAAGAGCGGCGAACCGGAGCCAGGAAACCTGCTGCCAGCTTTGGTCATGCGCAATGCGTCGGACGGGGTGACCTGAGGCACTGGTTGGCCCGTTAAACTTCACCACGGCGCAGATCCAGATTGCAACGTCAACGCGGCGGCGCAATCGCGCGACACGAGCTGACGCCAGGATAGAAGCCGCACGAAGCGGTCAAGCACGTTAGCCCAGCAGAGCGGCATGAAACCTGCACCGCGAGGGGGCACCAACCCTGATAAGTAGGAAATGCCAACCAACTCCACTGCCGTTGCGACCAGCGCAATTGTCCACCTCGTGCTGCGAATGGCCATGATCATCCGATGCTGTATCCGTCGGTTCGTATTCAGTCTGAACGGACCAGCTTTGGCGTGCGCGGCGCTTATGCAACAGGAAACGTTCGTGACCAAACTCATGCCTAGACGCGCTACCGAAGCAAGATCATGTTCACATATCTAAAGCTTGCCTTAGACGACGCATCGGCGGCCTCGCGTAGTCGTATCATCTCGCTCTATGCCTTCTTGTTGGTTATCAATTGCTTGGCCTGGACCTGGGCCATCGTAGCGCTGTCCGACAGGCCGACGCTGCTGGCGACAGCCTTGCTGGCCTATGTGCTCGGCCTTCGGCACGCCGTCGATGCAGATCATATTGCGACCATCGACAATGTCGTTCGCAAGCTGATGCAGGATGGCAGGCACCCTCTCGCGGTCGGACTTTTCTTCGCCCTTGGCCATTCCTTGTCGGTTGCAGTAGCGGTCGCCGCGATCGCTGCTGCGGCGCTCGCCCTGCAAAGCGGTTTCCAGGAGTTCCGGGCGGTCGGCAGCATCATCGGCACCGGTGCATCAGCCTTCTTCTTGCTGACGATTGCTGCCATCAATCTTGTGATCCTACGGGATGTCTGGCGGAGCTTTCAGCGTGCGCGGCGTGGCGAACGAATTGGAGAGCATGAGTTCGATCTGCTTCTGTCCGGTCGTGGCTTGCTGTCCCGGCTCTTGCGCCCTCTGTTTCGCATGGTGACGGCGAGCTGGCAGATGTTCGCGGTCGGTCTGTTGTTCGGCCTCGGATTCGATACCGCGACGGAAATCAGCCTTTTCACCGTCGCAGCCGGTCAAGCTTCGGGAGGGCTGGACTTCAGCACGGTGATGATATTTCCGGCTCTCTTCGCCGCCGGCATGATGCTTCTCGATACGACCGACAGCGTCTTGATGGTCGGGGCGTATGGCTGGGCTTTCCTCAATCCGATCCGCAAGATCTGGTACAATCTGACCATTACGGCAATCTCAGTCGTCGTGGCGTTGCTGATCGGCGGCATCGAAACACTTGGCCTGCTCGCTAATAAATTGGCCCTTGAAGGCACCTTCTGGAGCGCGGTGGACGATCTCAACGCCAGCTTGGCCAATTTCGGCTATCTTGTAGTTGGCATCTTCCTGGTCAGTTGGGTGCTGTCATTTGCGATCTATCGCTGGCAAGGACTCGAAAAGCCGCTCAAGCCGGGGTGAGCTCATACGATCGGATAAACTTCGGCTCCGGAAGCCTCCAAGCTTAAGCGCGACTCGATGCGCGAACGCATCTCGGTCGGGGAGTTCCCGCGCGTTGTGATGCAGCATGGGGATTTCCTGCATGATTGATCCCCCTAGTCTCACACTTGACAGTTTTGTGGAGCTGTTCCGCTATCGTTGATAGCAGACGTCATATCTGGTACCTCGCGCCTGCAGGGACACTGGTGCAAACCGACATCGGGCGGATACGCGTTCTGAAGCACAGCAAGGTAGATAGTTGGATCGTGACGGTTGTCATCAAGAAAAATGCCGACCACAAGCGGCTTCGATCACACAAGCTGCGTGACTAGTGTCGCCGGCGCGACCCAAGCTGTGGGCTGACCAGGAAGGCGGGCATGCTAATGCTGCAATCCTCAGCTGTTCGATCGAGAGGAGCAACTGAGACGGTTCGCGGTCGGCTGAGGCGACTATCGTTGCACTTGATGACAAGATCAATCCAATCACCGCACTTTTCAGCGTCATCCGCTTCGAGGGTCTGACATCGAACAATGTCGGGTTCAATACCACCGGCACACAAGCGATACGAAATAGCCGATCGCAAGCGTTCAGAAGCGTGAATAGTTTTGCCGCTCTATGGCCAAGCGCACGGAGTTCCTGAGTTCCACTGGTTCGCTGCGTCGGTAATAGCCGGCAAAGCGGCTTGGTCGTGCGGCTAGAACAGCCTCCGATATTGAGTTCGAAAGTCACCATGGAATATCGGCAACACCCTATGACGATATTAGTCATCGTCCGGCCTACTTCACATCTGGGTAGTCCGCTTCTCCGCCTTTCGATGTCATGAAATGTTGGCATCGCTCTTGCTGGTGCACAACAGGGTCAGTCGAGTGCTTAAGAAGCCGCCCAAGTTCTTCCTGTCGCGTGATCAACTGCGTCGCTTTCCATCGGACGGCAAGCGACGCCTCCAGGAATGAAACATCTGCGTCTTCGATGCATCGAGCCCTAATCGACCGCTCGCTAATAGCCGCCAGAGGTGACCGGTCGTTGGTTCATCAACTCAAGTGTACTGACCAGCTCCTGCCCCTGAAGCGACCGCGGATCGGGCTAGCGACCTCAGAATGCCGGTTAGATAGCTATGTTTGGTTTATCGACCAGGAACGACGCGGTACAGGACCAATGTGGGAATGACATGATCGAAAATGACATGATCGAAGACGGTCTCGCAGGCGCACCGCGGCAGTGCGACCAGTCTGCACTGCAATGTGCGCGCTTCTTGAAACCGATCGCACGAGCCGTCGTCTTCGTCGGAACGAGCCGAGGGATGATCGCAGGTGCAGAACGAATCGGTGATCAGGCGGCGGGATTTGCTGGCGCTGATCGGGACCATCGCCGGCAGTTCGGCGATGTATCACGCGATGACGAGCCTCGGCTTCGCATCCGAGTCCGCCTATAAGGGGCCGCTCAAGCTCGCGGGCGACGTGAAGGGCGCTTCGGTGCTGATCCTCGGCGCGGGACTTGCCGGCATGACGGCGGCGCTGGAGCTGCGCAAGGCCGGCTACAAGGTCCAGATCCTCGAATTCAACAGCCGTTCAGGCGGCCGCAACTGGTCGATCCGGGGCGGCGACAGCTTTACCGAGCTCGGCGGCTTCAAGCAGACCTGCCAGTTCGAGCAGGGGCTCTATCTCAATCCCGGCCCGTGGCGGATTCCCTATCATCACCGCGCGCTGCTCGACTACTGCCGCCGCCTCAACGTGACGCTGGAACCCTTCATCCAGCTCAACCACAACGCCTATCTGCACGCGACGCGTGCATTCGGCGGCAAGCCGCAACGCTTTCGCAGCATCAAGGCCGATTTCCAGGGCGGGGTGGCGGAGCTGCTGGCGAAGATCAGCCAGCAGGGCAGGCTCGACGAGTTCGTCACCAAGGAAGATCAGGAGATCCTGCTCCAGGCGCTGCGCGACTGGGGTGCGCTGGATCGCGACTACAAGTACAATGCCAACCTCGGCTCCGCCGAGTTCCGCGGTTATGCGCGCAATCCCGGCGGCGGCTTGATGGGCGATCCGCTGCCGAGCGACCCGATCCCGCTCCAGGAGCTCTTGCGGTCGCGGATGTGGCGCTATCTGCAAAGTTTTGCACGCTACGATTTCCAGATGACGATGTTCCAGCCGATCGGCGGCATGGACATGATCGGCAAGGCGTTCGCGCGCGAGGTCGGCGATCTCATCCGCTACAATTCCAAGGTGACGCAGATCCAGCAGAACGGCTCGGGCGTCACCGTGAGCTATGTCGACACCGCCAGTCCATCGGCGGTGCAGCAGGCGACCGCCGACTGGTGCATCTGCACCATCCCGCTGCCGATCCTGAGCCAGCTGCCGGTCGACGTCGGCGCGCCGATGAAGAATGCGATCGATTCCTTGCCCTATGCCGCCTCGGTGAAAGTCGGGCTGCAGTTCAAGCGGCGGTTCTGGGAGGAGGATGAGGCGATCTACGGCGGTATCAGCTACACCGACCTGCCGATCCAGCAGATCGCCTATCCGAACTACGGCTTCAACCGCGGCGGCCGCGGCATCCTGCTCGGTGCCTACATGTATGGCGGCGCCAATTCGTTCGAGTTCACCGCGATGACGCCGGCCGAGCGGGTCGCCAGCGCGGTCGAGTTCGGCGCCGCGATCCATCCGCAATACCGAAGCGAATTCGAGCACGGCGTCGCGGTGGCCTGGCATCGCGTGCCGTTCACGCTCGGCTGCGTCGGCCAGTGGACCGAGGCCGCCCGCGCCCAGCACTACCGCAATCTGTGCCAGATCGACGGCCGCATCGCGCTGGCAGGCGAGCACGCCTCGCAGCTGCCATGGCAGGAAGGAGCGATCCTGTCGGCGATCGACGCCATTACCCGATTGCACGAACGCGTGGTGAAGACGTGATGATGCGGGCAGACACAGCCGTCGCCGCCGCGCTGGCGTTGCTGCCGACAAGCGCGACCCTTGGAGAGGACAACGCCACGGGCAAGTGCACCTTCTCCTCGGACCGTGGATTTCTAACCAGCGATGACGCTGTCGACCTCCCTGAGGAACTGGAGACGCGCTGGGTCGGCGATGGCTGCGACTGGCGTCCGTCAGGGAGCCTTGCTTGTCAATGTGACGTCGACAGTGCCGTCTACTGGGAAGGCAATTGGGCTCAACAAGATGAAGGGCAGGTGCGGTCTGCATTCATCGAGTATGGCCTGATCCGAACCGATAACGGCTAGCCGCTATCAGTTCAAACCGTTCTCTTAAGGCACGTGCGGAATCGATTTCGGGAGGAATAGGCAGATGGGAAATCGTTACGTGCCACTCATTGGGATGGTTGCGTTGGCTAGTCAGCAGTATCTGGCGATCGCGTTCATCTATTCGGCCATCCCGTGATCCTTCGGGGCAACGGTGCCAGCTTGGAACTGGTCGGCCTATATGGCACCGCTTTCTTTGCATTCACCGTTAACTTCCTTTGGGCCCCGGTGGTGGATCGATGGAGCCTCAATCGTCTCGGGCTGAGACGTTCGTGGATCTTGCTGACCCAAGTCGCCAGTACCATTGTGCTGGCAGCGATGGCGTTCTTGAATCCAAAAACCGATTTTGTCTCGCTTTTCCTTGTTTCCCTGGTACTTGCGACCATTGCTGCCACGCAGCGGATCGCATCTTTGGGCTATATAGCCGAAGCTCTCACTTCCAGCGAACGGCCGCTCGGCGCAGCGCTGCTGGGTTGGGGGCGGGCCATCGGCCATGTCATCGGCGGCGCCGTCTGCCTCCAATTGATCGAGATGGTCGGTTGGCGTCCAGCTTTGTTGGGTTTGGCGATACTGCTAGCCGTTTTCGCTGGTTGGGTGTTCGCTATTTCTGAACCGCTCCAACGCAGCGACCGATGGAGCTCGACGCAGCGCCTCTCGATCTCCGCGATCTTTCGCTACCATGGTCTGTGGACGACTCCCGCATTGATCGTGCCGGCAGTTATCGGGATCGCTGTGGCGTTCGCGACGGTTCAGTTACGGCTCGTTGACCTCGGCTTCGCCGCAGCCGACATTGGATGGATCGGAGCGCTTTCGAACGTATTGACGTATACGGTGGTAGCGCCGCTGACCAGCGCCATCATCGGCCAAATGGCACCGCAGCGAGGCTTGATCGGGGGCTGCGCAGTCATGGCGATAAGTTTCGGCGCACTTGCGATGGTTGATCGCTACGTCAGCGTTCGCGTAAGCGCCGTCGTGGGCGTCGGCATCGTTTTCGCGGCACTCGCTGTTCAGCATGTTACATTCACGAACTGGTTTCTCGGGCTCGCCCGGCCGGGCAAGGCAGGGACAGATGTCACGTTTCTGACTTCGGTAATGTCGGCGTCAGCGTTGGTGGGCTTCGCAGCGAGTGGGTTTGCCGTGGCGAGGTTTGGTTATGCTGTCACGCTGATACTCCCGGGCCTCGGCTCTGCTCTCTCCGCCTTGCTCGGCCTGGCATTGCTCCGTCAATCTGATAAAGAAGGGCCGGCGAGGGTTAGTAGGCCCTTGCCTGCGGAGCAAATTGTCGGCGCGAGGGAGTTACGGAATGAACGACGATGATGCAGTGATCACGCTGATTGGCCGCACCTATAGTTTTGAATCAGCTCATCGCCTTCCCCATCTCCCCGATGGCCATAAATGCAAGAACCTACACGGCCACAACTATCGTATGGAAGTGGTGATGCGCGGAGGGGTGGACGCGAGGGGCTTCGTGAGGGACTTCGCTGAGATGGATGCCGAACTGGAGCCGCTGTTGAAGCGCGTCGATCACCGACTGCTCAACGATGTCGATGGATTGGAGAACCCAACCGCCGAGATCATCGCCCGTTGGTTCTTTGATCGCATTTCCAATTGCGCGAGTGTGCGGATTTATGAGACCGCCGATTGTTGGGCGGAGGTTGCGGCTTATGGCGGCAGTCTAAAAGGCACGCCGAGTTAGTCGGGGGTGGTGAAACGCCAAGGATGCCGGGCAATGTGCCGGTGCTCGGCGGCGTCCGCGTGTGCCTAGGTAAGAACTCGGCCGATATTTCAGCAGCCGTGCCATCGATATTCTCACCGGGTCCGTCAACGATCACCCGAAACTGCCTCTCGACAGTTTGTTGCCACGGCCCGAGGGAAACAGTTGGAATCAGGTTTAAGTGAACCCATCAAGCGAGCAACAAAACGTGTCATCGAGAATTTTTCTGAGGTGAGACTCGCTTCTCGAAATCGGCTGAGTAAAGCGCTTCCTGGAGAGCCGAAATGAATCTGAGGCCGCGCCCTACGGCACACCCCCGTGAAGGGATCGTGAGAGGCTGGCGCACGAGCCAGCTCCTAATTCGCCGCAAGTACCAGGCGAGCTTCGATTTGTCCTTTCGCCCCCCCCCCCCCCCCAAAACCGGCATGCATTCTAATGCATCCTACGGACCAGATGTTGATCTTCTCAGCGCGTCTGTTGCCGAAACTCTCCACCATTAGCGCTTCGGAAAGAAGGCGCGGGTGTTTGAAGGAGCCACCCGCGCCAAGTTTGCTTCGCCAGCTTGGCCTGCCTTGGGGGGTGTGAAGATAAACAGCCAAGCCGATAAGATTCGCAGCAATTCATGTGCCAAGTGGGTCACCATGCAAGAGTAGCAAACAGGCAGTACTCGACAGAGCGCAGCGGCTAGTGTTCTGTCCCCTAAGTCCGTAGCATAGTTATTGCATTGGTTTCGGGTATCCTGATCGAAGGAGATACCCGATGCGCACCGGACGGCCGAAGGCGCCGCTGACGATTTCGAGTGACGAACGTACGCAACTCACGGCCATCACGCGGTCGCGCTCGTTCCCTGCGGCGCTGACGCTGCGGGCAAAGATCGTGCTGGCCTGCGAACTTGAACCGAGCAATGTCATCGTGGCGACGCGGCTTGGTGTCAGCCCCCATACGATAGGCAAAGGGCTCAATCGGCTCGTCGCAGATCGGATCGAGGGACTCTACGACGAGATGCGTACAGGCCTCGCACGGTTGAGGATGAGGCTGTGGCCGAGATGATCACCAAGACACTCGCTCGCAAGCCCAAAGCCGCAACCCATTCGAGCGTGCGCCATCGCCTAAGAGACGGGCATTGCCAAGAGCACCGTTCATCGCTTGTTCCAACTCTTCGGGCTGCAGCCTCACCGCACTCGCAGCTTCAAACTCTCGACCGATATCTTCTTTGTCGAGAAGCTGCGCGATGTGGTCGGGCTCTATCTCAATCCGCCTGACAAGGCCGTGGTGCTTGGCGTCGATGAGAAGAGCCAAATTCAGCCCTCGAACGAACCCAGCCCATGCTTCCTATGGGGTTCGGCTACATCGAAGGCGTCACCCACGACTACGAGCGTCATGGCACAACCGCTCTGTTCGCCGCCCTTAACATGCTCGACGGCGCAATCACCGCTCCATCGTCAACAGGAGTTCCTCGCCTTCCTGCGCCACAGCGAAGCTAAGTGCCGCCCCAACTGGACATCCATCTCGTCGTCGATAACTACGCCACCCACAAGCATCCCAAGGTTAGGACCTGGCTCGCCCGACGCCCGCGTGGGCACATTCACTTCACGCCAACCTACGCCTCCTGGCTCAACCAGGTCGAACGCTACTTCGCGCTCATCACCCAACGTGCGATCCGGCGGGGATCGTTCGATTCCACCGCCGACCTCGTCAAAAAAAATCGACCGCTTTATCCGCACCCACAATGCAGATGCTCGTCCCTTCGTCTGGACCGCGACTGCCGACTCCATTCTCCAGAAACTCGCGCGACTTTGTCAGCGAATTTGCGGGACAGAACACTAGAGACCTCGTGCCGCTGGCGGTTCGAGTGATCGATCGGATCGCCAAGGACTCGGAAACGCAGGAGATGATGCAAGAAGGCGGCACGAAAAACTTGCAGAATTGGCAGGCGAACGTGTCGGACCTCCACGCGCGGCTCGTTAAGCAATGGCACGGAAGTCAGCGCGTTTGGATCGGTCACGCCGACCTACAACGCCAACGGCAATCTGACGTTCGATGGCACCTTCACCATGGCGACGACGCCGAATACCGACTGATCTGCGGCAGCTACCATCTTCGATCCGGTACGGGGTCAGAGCTGGCCTCGGTTGTCTGAACAGCAATTCCGCGTCGATAAGTGGAGCTTCTGCCGAGTTAAGCTGCCGCGGAACGGCAGCGAGCTGAAGTAAGCTTGATCCGGGGTGGCCCCGTCAAGGCTCGGGTGGGGACGCCGGCCATTGTAAAAGACGAGATCTCGGATTTCGAAGTAGCACTAAGGACCAACCGCTAGCGAAAAATCACATCCGTCGCCATTGCATTTGATCTTTCGATCAGCGGCTTATGTGCTTACCGCAAACGAAAAGCAGGAACAAGCTTTCGGGGGAAATACGCATAGTGCGATCCGGACGCGGATCGCGTCATCATGTCCGAGCGCGCCAGCGTCGATATGCCCCAATGCAGAATGACCTACGTGATCGATAATTCTTTTCAGTACGCGCAACTCGATAATCTATGATTAAAGGAATGGTCGCAATAGACTCATATAGCAACCGGTCATTGTCTCATTGACGCGATCAGCGCCCGCACAGAGAATTTCGACGATGCTGGTTGTCGCATTGTCCGTCGCGGCCAATCAGATCTCGCAAGCGTCTCGTTTTTCAAACCTTTCGACCTGTGATCCTGCAAACGACGATAGTGCTCCTGAACTTGCTCTGTGGAGTCATCATCCGGCAGTCATCAACGCTCTCCACAACATCTGCCTAAGCCGGCGACCACTCGCGCTAAGACCGGAGAATCACGCATTCGCCGTGGGTTCCCTGGATCCTGCTTGAGTTCGTCAGCTGTTCATAAGCAAACGCATGGAGGATGCGTTAGGTGGGGCAGTCAACAAACGCAAACTTTCGATCGCGATGGGCTCATAGCTGATTTTGACCGAGGTATTGGCCTTTCGTCGATTTCTCGAATTGCGAGCGCCGTTGACCATCCAACAGAGTCGAGCTTGGCTCGGGTGCGCGTCGCCGCAAAGCCTATGACGGAAGAGCGACGAAAGTTCAGGAGTGCCACTCACGCGACATAGAGCGCAGGGCTTGAATCGGACCCTGCGTCAAGTTGTACAGTTCGCGCAGACATGCCCGCGAAAGCACTGACGAATGAAGCAACCATTTTCTTTTGTGCTATGTTCTACTTTCGGTTTGCGGGCCCTAATCGGAGTTGCGCATGCTGTCCGTCGCTCGACTGCACCATACACGATACTGATCGCGAGCCAGCCTCTAGGTGATCGGAATGGGCACATCATTTGCAGTCTTCAATACGCCTGTCGCGTTGCCGATGGGCAATCGAAGGGCGAAGGAATCACGGCGATCGGTCAGCACATGGGCAGCGAAAAAGGGGACGTACTTGGCTCCGCTTGCGTTCACCGCGAGCTCGAAGTCTCTTGTGCCTAAACGGGAGCATGCAATTCAAAGAGCTTCGCGTGTTTGGCAGTTGCTGATTCGACGAAGTCATTCGGTGGCTCATCAGACCACGAGGATAGCGGTCGAGCCGACAAGTGAGTGTCGCAATCGTCAGGCAGGGCATCCAGGTACATTGGATAAAGATAATGAGACGCATTGACGAGGGCGACAAGTCGCCCATTTCGGAATTTGATGCCGCTGAAGGTCGAGGCGCTGACGGTTCTAGCGCCAAACCGGCTTGTGCTCCTGGTGAAGAGGGGCCATCGTTCGGTTCCATTGTGGATCGGATGCGGTCCGAGCTTCAGGATTCAGGTCCTTCGGATTCTCGCAGCATGCAGCGCGACAGCGGTGCAGGCCGATTTGCTGCTCCCTCCTCCGGTGCACATCGGCTCCTCGGGGTCGCGTTGCAGGCCGCAATCGGTGGAAGTCGTCGTCGTTTGCGCTCCTTGCCGGAATCCGGCTCGTCGCGAACGGATGGGGAACTGCCGCGCGATGATCCAGAGACGGAAAGCCCGCTAAGGCGCCCTCTCCCGTCGCGCGAAGCGGATGGACCAGAAGGGGGGCGCGTCCACGATGCGCCTATCCAGAATGTCCAAACCCCGGGCCTGCAAAGACCTTATAGAACGCACAGTGGGAGACCAAGGCGAGATGCAGGCTTCTCGCGTCAAAGTGGCGAGGAGCTATGGCGCGACGCTCGAGAGGCTGAAAGCTCGCACGCGAGCAGACGCCCACTGGATACGCAGTCCGTGTCTGAGGGAAGTGGTAGACCAGGAAGGTGGTGCGTCGGCGATGCGCCTGCGCAACCATTGCAGCCTGGGAGCTCGGAGCGAGCCCATGGACCTGATCGTGGCGCAGCCAATCTGGAAATTACTCCATCGGCTTCGGATGGTGACCGGCAACGCGCCGATCGGACCACTGACCGCCCGCAAACAGGCAGGCTAGCGCCGCATGGCCAATCCATCTCTGACCGAAGCGGCCGAACCGGAAGGTCGCATGTCGACAATGCTGCCCTGCAGACTGTCCAAGTTGGAACACCGGAAAGGCGTTCTAGACGTTCGGATGAACTAAATGCCGCCTTAAGGGAAATCGCCAGCGCTCGCGACATCGGCGTTTTCTCACGCGCAGTTGTACGTTACAGCAAGCAGCTGGGAAGGCAGGATCGTTCAGACTTTCTGCAAACCGCAGCTGCCCGCTTCGATGCTCGATTTGTGCCGCTGTTGGAGGAAAATATCCGGTCCTCGTGGGGATACGCCACGACATGCAATGAGCTGAGCCGGGAAGCTGGAGGTGAGGCCGGCATAAGAGCTTGCCAGGCCTTAGCGGTTCGGTTGTCGCGCCTCGACAAGACGCTTATGAAGCAAATCGATCCCATCGCACTCTCTTTGTTTGCGTTATCGTTCGGCCGACATTCCTCGGTGGCGAGCTGTCGCGAGGCTGCCGTCGCAATCGCCGGTGAGGTGCCGTCCCAGCTCTCGCGTTTTGACCCGCAGGCGCTGGCCAACCTGGTGAACGGTTTCAGCAAATGGCCGAACGCGGCGGACTGTCGTGAGGCTGCCGCCGCAATCGCCGGTGAGGTGCCGTCCCAGCTCTTGCGTTTTGCTCCGCAGGGGCTGGCGAACCTGGTGAACGGTTTCAGCAAATGGCCGGACGCGGCGGGCTGTCGCGAGGCGGCCGTCGCAATCGCCGGTGAGGTGCCGTCAATGCTCTTKCGTTTTGCCCCGCAGGAACTGGCGAACCTAGTGAACGGTTTTAGCAAATGGCCGGACGCGGCGAGCTGTCGCGAGGCCGCCGTCGCAATCGCCGGTGAGGTGCCGTCTAAGCTCTTGCGTTTTGAGCCGCAGCACCTGGCGAATCTGGTGAACGGTTTCAGCAAATGGCCGGACGCGGTGGAGTGTCGCGAGGCTGCCGTCGCAATCGCCGGTCAGGTGCCGGCCAAGCTCTTGCGTTTTGACCTGCAGCACCTTGCGAACCTGGTGAACGGTTTCAGCAAATGGCCGGACGCGGCGGGCTGTCGTGAGGCTGCCGTCGCAATCGCAGGTCAGGTGCCGTCCCAGCTCTTGCGTTTTGATCCGCAGGCGCTGGCGAACCTGGTGAACGGCTTCAGCAAATGGCCGGACGCCGCGGGCTGTCGCAAGGCTGCCGTCGCAATCGCAGGTCAGGTGCCGTCAAAGCTCCTGCGTTTTGCCCCGCAGGAGCTGATGGACCTGGTGAACGGTTTCAGCAAATGGCCGGACGCGGCGGGCTGTCGCGAGGCTGCCGTCGCAATCGCAGGTCAGGTGCCGTCCCAACTCTTGCGTTTTGACCCSCAGGCGCAGGCGAACCTGGTGAACGGTTTCAGCAAATGGCCGGACGCGGTGGAGTGTCGCGAGGCTGCCGTCGCAATCGCAGGTCAGGTGTCGTCCCAGCTCTTGCGTTTTGACCCGCAGGCGCTGGCGAATCTGGTGAACGGTTTCAGCAAATGGCCGGACGTGGTGGGCTGTCGCGAGGCTGCCGTTGCAATCGCAGGTCAGGTGCCGGCCAAGCTCTTGCGTTTTGTCCCGCAGCACCTGGCGAACCTGGTGAACGGTTTCAGCAAATGGCCGGACGCGGTGGGCTGTCGCGAGGCTGCCGTCGCAATCGCAGGTCGGGTGCCATCTCAGCTCTTGCGTTTTGCCCCGCAGCAGCTGGTTCAACTGGTGAACGGTTTCAGCAAATGGCCGGACGCGACGGGCTGTCGCGAGGCTGCCGTCGCAATCGCCGGTGGGGTGCCGTCCCAGCTCTTGCGTTTTGACCCGCAGGAGCTGGCAAAGCTTGTGAACGGCTTTAGCAAATGGCCGGACGCGGTGGACTGTCGCGAGGCTGCCGTCGCAATCGCAGGTCAGGTGCCGTCCCAGCTCTTGCGTTTTGACCCGCAGGCGCTGGCGAACCTGGCGAACGGTTTCAGCAAATGGCCCGAGGAAGCATCTGCGGGCCAAGCGACGATCGCGATCGCTCGTGAGGTCCGCCGCCGTGGCGATCAACTCTCCCATTTTACTCAGCAGGCGCTGGCGAATCTGGTGAACGGATTCAGCAAGTGGTCGGAAGACCCGGGCACTTGCCAAGCCGCGGCCGTAATCGCGGGTGAGGTCGGTCGCCGCCCGCTCTCCGATTTCACGCCGCAGCAGATGGCACATCTGATAAATGGCTTCAGCAAGTGGCCCGACGACGCAGCGTGTCACCGGGCGCTGGTGGATGTCGCACGCGGACTAGGCCGGGCAGGCCAACGCTTCGGTACCTTCACGACGCCTCAGTTCGGCATGATCGCCAATGCCCTGGGGCGAAGTATCGTGAGAGGAGAGGAGGCGGGCGAGATCACAGAGACCGCTCTGCTGAAGGATCGTTTGCATCAGTTGGCCCATCACCTTCACTATGACAATGATCGGCTGGAGCAGAGCGATGTTCGGACCATAGCCAGCATTTTCAAGGCCTTGTCGAAGGCTCGGCTGTTCGAGGATCTGGGCTCACTCGCCCCGACCGGGTTGGATCGGCTCAACGAACTGCATCGTGCCCCTGGTTTTGCCGCTGAGAATAATCTCGAAACCATGGGCAATCTCTGTGCCGCGCTGGTGCCGCTGGCGCGCAGCGCGCACCTGCGCTGGCACCGCAGAGTGGCTCTCCACTTGCTGAACGATCTCCAGCCGGTCGTGGAGCAAAAGATTGCGGCGCACTTCAATGCAAGCGCGGCAGAGCGAACCCGTGGGCCGCTCGCCAGTCGCGGTCCTGCGCTCTCGATCTATCAGATGATGAAAGCTCGTGCGGTCCTGGCGAACATGTTCAAGCGACCGGATATCGAGGGCAAGAAGGCCGATTTGCGCAAGAGGCAGCAAGAGCTCCGGCACGGTACCAAAGAGACCCTGGCCAGGACGCGCGACCTCATCCAGGGTGATCTTTCCAACATGAGCTGGAACCTGATCGCGCAAATCGAGGCAGAGAGCCCGGTCGATGCGCTGGACGCATTCGTCGAGCAGAACGCCGCAACGATCCAAGACAAATATCCTGCGTCCATATTCGATGTTCACGAGGTATTGCGAGCCATGGATCACGAGCCGAGGCCCCCACAGGGCAAGGCTGGTCTGATGCGGTTGCCGGTGGTGGACATGCAGGGACGGCCGCTGGCCACGGATCCCGAGACACGATACTCGATCTTTCATCGGCTGACCTCAGGGGCGATCGAGGTGGTCGCCGTCCAGCTGCCAGCAAAGCCGAGCGCCCTCATGCTGGCGCGCACGTTCACGTATAAGGGGGTGCCCTACCGCATGGACCTGTTCGGCGGCAGCAAGTTGAAGGCACCAAAACCGACCGTGCTCGAAATCGCCGCCCGTGCTCCAGCCAAGCCGGCAATAGCACCTTCGGGAGGAAAGCTGCTCGCCATTCCCTATGCCGAAACAGCTCCGGGCACGTCTTTCGAAAAGCTGATGCGCGCCTGGGCGCCCTTCAAAGAGGCTTATTGGTACACTCAGCGTAGGGGATTTGCGGCGCCCCCCGCAATCAAGGATCTCGGCCCTCACGACTACGCGCTCGAGGGCGCTTTCAAGCTGTTGCTGGCGCCAGACCGCCCGGCCAACGTGGCGCATCCCTTCAGACTGACCGGACCGGAAGGCCCGATTGCTCTGCGACCGCATGACGGCTGTGGCTTCATCAAGGCCTCACTCGCCGAGCGTATGCTCGCCGTTCGCCGTGCCGGCCCGAAGGAAGGTCCCGATCGGATGCCGGCCTATGGCGAAGCAAGCAGATCGTTCGTACCGGCCTCGGCGCTGCAACATTATCCGCGTAGTGAGCGAGTGGCAGGCGAGGCGCGCGAGAAAGCCAAGGCTTGGCTGGAGAGCAGAGGAGGAGAAAGCCTGATAGGCGAGCATCTGTTTCGTATGGTGACAGCAGGCCACATCGACGGTTCCGGCGCGGTTGCCGTCCCGTCCAGTGACGATTATCTCCATGTGTCACAGCGCAAGAGCGAGACGTTGACGGGAACGGGGGGCGTGCTGATCGGGCGGTCTCCCTATGACAATCCCAACCTGCGCCCGCTTGCCCACGAACGCGTCAAGTCAGCCGCTGATGGGGACCCGACTGCGGCATTCCTCGATAGATGCGTGGCCATGCAATACAGTTTCAGCGTCGCTGAGAAGTCGCGGGAGCAACTGGCGGCCGACGATCCGAGCTTCTTTGCCAAAGGCATTCTGATCGTGGTGCCGGACGAGCTGTGGCCGGCCGACTACGCCGATCGTGGCCTGGTGATGTCGGCTGAGGACGTCAAGTGCCATTCGAGCTGGACCGAGGGCAAGGACCGCGTCAAGGCGGACACGCTGGTCGACTGCGTCGGCATCCTGCAGGCGACCGAGGTGTTTGCTCCGGGTTCGTTGGTCGCCGTCCCGACCGGTGAGCAGATAAAGCTCGACGGCGATTTCGACGGAGATACGATTGTGATCGTCGGTGACCGGCCGCAGTTTTATGAGCATGTTCGCCTGTTCGATGACAAGGAGCAAGCCCGCGGGGTTCGCTCGCTCAAGCCACCAAAGTCGCATACGCCGGCAATCGAGGGCAATGATTACAAATTCAGTCGTGCCAGCCAGATCCTCGCGGCGACGCGGGATACTTTGGAGACTTATAGCGGCCTGCAGCGGAGTTTTCTGGCGCAATCCCATCAAGCACGGCGTTGGTTTGCCGAGCGCGCAGTGTTTGGAACTTTCGAGGGGTTTCATCACGAACTTCATCGCGACATCCGTCAATTGCTGACCCAGGAGCAGGTGAGCGCCCAGGATGTCGAGCACATGCTCGATAGAGCGAGGCCCGAGATCAAGCTTGCAGATCATGCAGTCGCCCACGAAATTGCCGAGTTCCTCGTCACCGAGCTTGAGGCATGGGCAGCAAGCATGGATGAGCAGGTGCTGCCCGAAACGGTCGAAAGCGCGCGCGATACCAAGCTGACGGTGAGCCCGGCGCTTACAGAGCTTTTCCCAAACCTGGCGGAGACCTATCCGGCTGCCACTCACCCGCGCGAGCGTATCCAGGCCCTGCTCGACAATTGTCCTCCGCGCATCAGTCCACGGCCGGATGGGTACATTGCCGATGACCTCGTGCAAAGCGCAGGCAACCTCTTGAGCCTCGGCATCAAGGTCGGAACGGACGCCTTTAAATCCGACACCAGCGTCCAGCTGTTTATGAAGAAAAGCCAACGGCTCCAGAGCCTCCTGCAGCAGGCGCCGGGCCTGAAGTCGGTGCCCTATGTCAGGAGCATGGCGGCGACCCTTAATCACGGGATGTTCAATGTCGACACGACTTTGGAGGATCTGAAGGACAATCCCACATTGGCGGCTTCAATCATGGAGGCCTCGATCAATCTTGCTGCGGAGAAAGGGATTCTGCCTCGCCCCTTTGACCGGCAGCCTGCCGAGGATACTGCCGTCAAATTGACGCTAACTCGCGAACTGGCCTCGGAGCGCGCCCAAACCGAGGTGGCGCGCGCCGCAGTCGAAGAGAAAGCGATCACTGCAGCGGCGCTTCAGGTTGCCGAGGATCTCCGACAAACGGGCATCGATGTGAAGATGCCCCATCTCGGCCGTCGATTGAAGACAGAAAGCTCCCTCAGAGACCAGCTTATGGTTGTGAATGATGTCCCCGAAGGCGCCTCACAGCTGATCAGCAACGCCGTGCGCCATGTCTTCGAAGTGTCCGATAAGGATTTTGCAAAGGCCTTCCGGAAAGCCATTCTGTCGTTTGAGAAGCAAGGCTACACCGAAATCAGCACAGCAAACTGGTTCAGGATGAACGCTCCGACCTTTGTCGGCATCAAGACTGTGCTCGCCACGCCGGATGGTTACCACTTCGAGGCGGAGTTTCATACGCCGGCCAGCTACAAAGCCAAAATTGCCAATCACGATACTTATAAGGAGCTCCAGCGACTGCGCAGAAGCGATGCACCGGATGACCGTAAGATAGAGCAGCTCACGCAGCGCGTGCGCGAGGTCTGCAGAGAAGTTGCGATACCCGATGGTGTCAAAAACATTCCCCACTTTTCAATCGAAGAGGCGCGTACAGCTGGCGTCGGCGCTGGCTTTGCGCTGCGATCTAGCCGACAAACAGGGACGTTCGAGCGATCACCGACCGCAAAGGAGGTTGTCGCGGCCCTCGACGGCCGGCCGATCGTGCTCGTCGGCATGCCCAGCTCCGGCAAATCCACTATTGGCCCACATCTTGCGCGACGACTAGGGCTGCCTTTCATCGACTCCGACAAAAAGATTGAGGCGATGACTCGCATGTCGATCACGGACATTTTTTCGACCAAAGGGGAGCAGTACTTCAGAGACCTCGAGGCGAGTTTGATCGCGGGGTGTCTCGAGCGGGGACCCACGGTGCTCGCCACTGGTGGCGGCGCGTTCATGCGTGAGGAGACGCGGCGCCGCGTCGCCGAGAAAGGGGTCTCGATCTGGCTCAATACCGACGCGGGTGAGATCAGGAAGCGCCTTGCTCGTGACACGACCCGCCCGCTGTTGCAGACCGAGGACCGGGAGGACAAGATCACGCAATTGATCCGCGATCGCGAACCGTTCTATCAACTTGCCGATCTCACCATCGTCCCGGGAAAGCGTAATAACAGGAGCGCGGATCAATGCGTGGTCGCGCTGCATGCCCATCTTTGCGGCGAGGCGAGCGCGGACCGGATACCGGCCAAGGTCATGGGAGCGCAACCGTGACCTTGCCGCTTACAAGGTTGATTGTCGATATCGCGCGCACTGATCGGTATGAACAGTCTCTTCGCCTCGAGTGGGCACACCCCTCGAGCCAGGCGAAGCTCGCCCTGCTCAGTGCTGTTGTATCAACCTCGTCCGACAATTCAAACGCGCCGAGCCAGGCGCGGCCATCTCGAAACGGCAGAGGTGCCCCACATGAACGTGGCACGCGCGACCTAGTGTTCTGTCCGGCAAATTCGCTGACAAAGTCGCGCGAGGTCTGGAGAATGGAGTCGGCAGTTGCGGTCCAGACGAAGGGACGAGCATCTGCATTGTGGATGCGGATAAAGCGGTCGATTTTTTTTGACGAGGTCGGCGGTGGAATCGAACGATCCCCGCCGGATCGCACGTTGGGTGATGAGCGCGAAGTAGCGTTCGACCTGGTTCAGCCAGGAGGCGTAGGTTGGCGTGAAGTGAATGTGCCCACGCGGGCGTCGGGCGAGCCAGGTCCTAACCTTGGGATGCTTGTGGGTGGCGTAGTTATCGACGACGAGATGGATGTCCAGTTGGGGCGGCACTTAGCTTCGCTGTGGCGCAGGAAGGCGAGGAACTCCTGTTGACGATGGAGCGGTGATTGCGCCGTCGAGCACGTTAAGGGCGGCGAACAGAGCGGTTGTGCCATGACGCTCGTAGTCGTGGGTGACGCCTTCGATGTAGCCGAACCCCATAGGAAGCATGGGCTGGGTTCGTTCGAGGGCTGAATTTGGCTCTTCTCATCGACGCCAAGCACCACGGCCTTGTCAGGCGGATTGAGATAGAGCCCGACCACATCGCGCAGCTTCTCGACAAAGAAGAGATCGGTCGAGAGTTTGAAGCTGCGAGTGCGGTGAGGCTGCAGCCCGAAGAGTTGGAACAAGCGATGAACGGTGCTCTTGGCAATGCCCGTCTCTTAGGCGATGGCGCACGCTCGAATGGGTTGCGGCTTTGGGCTTGCGAGCGAGTGTCTTGGTGATCATCTCGGCCACAGCCTCATCCTCAACCGTGCGAGGCCTGTACGCATCTCGTCGTAGAGTCCCTCGATCCGATCTGCGACGAACCGATTGAGCCCTTTGCCTATCGTATGGGGGCTGACACCAAGCCGCGTCGCCACGATGACATTGCTCGGTTCAAGTTCGCAGGCCAGCACGATCTTTGCCCGCAGCGTCAGCGCCGCAGGGAACGAGCGCGACCGCGTGATGGCCGTGAGTTGCGTACGTTCGTCACTCGAAATCGTCAGCGGCGCCTTCGGCCGTCCGGTGCGCATCGGGTATCTCCTTCGATCAGGATACCCGAAACCAATGCAATAACTATGCTACGGACTTACGGGACAGAACACTACGCAGACAGGACGGAAATCGAGCGGCCGGTTGCTGACAGACCGCGCATGACTTGCGATCAAAACGTGCGGCTCTCAGGAGGTTTAATCATCTAGCGATTTCCTAAGCAACGCGCGTTCTAGACCATCATCGTTCTGTCAGAAACCTGCCTTCGAGCCCGCGCAAGCTGCTTACTCTTCGCCATCCGGCTATGCGCTCATCGTCTCGCTCCAAAGTCCGCTTTCCGGACGCTCCATCGAACGCAAACAGACGGCGTATCTGTTTGCCGATGTGGCAAAGCGCCGCGCACGCAACAGCGGGCGGAGCAGGCTAGCTCACCTGTCCGTGGCCATCGAGCTCAGGTGATTTCCGACAGCGTCATTGAACTCCAGGCGACTACGGAGCTCGTCCGAGAACCTCCGCACAGGTCGTCTTGTCTCCCGAAGGTGGACGCGTACGTCAGGAAAAATTCACACGAGAAAATGCCGGAGAGGGTTGAAACGCACCTAACGTCAAGTTGTACCATCTGAAAAATAGACGGCGAGGGTCGTCAGCGTACAAAAATCTCCAACGAGCGACAGTGTGAGAATGTCTCAAGTCTTAGGCTCACGCAGGAAGCGGCGATCATCAAATGCGCCGTGCTGATCCGGGCCGGCCGCCACGGTCGGACGCGCACGGCTAATCCGACTTCAATATTGCCGGAGTGGCGCCGCGTAAGCCGTCCGGTTGAACTGTCGACGCGCGGCGACAAGCCGACACTCGCGCTCAAATCTGCGGGATGCGTATGGCGGGATCGGAGTGGCGCGTCGCGCCAAATGGGGTTTGAGGGGCGGTCATAATGCGAACAGTTGGGAGATCTGAATGACATCGCTCAAGAGCCTCGCGAGACGTCACATCGCATCCGCGACTGGATGTGCAGGTTGTCCCTGGGCAGCTTCTTCGACTGCCGATCCGGAGCGCACCGGGGCTCTATCGCGCAGGGCGCAAAGCTCTTGAACGGCGCTCGCCGTCTCGATTGCTGGGGCGGTTTTGTTCCAGATGCATCGTTGAATACAACTGAGGGGGAATAGTGTGACAAGACAGCGTTCTTTGCTGACGCCTGGTCCATTGTCGTTATCGCTGGATGTCAGGAGCCAAATGCAGCTTGACCTTGCATCGCGCGATTGCGAGTTCAAGGAAGTGACCGCCCGCATGCGGCGGCTGATCCTCGATTTGCTGGCAAATGCCGACGACTATTCGGTGGTCCCGATTCAGGGAGGCGGCTCTTTTGCGATGGAAGCCGCTCTGTCAACATTCGTGTCTTCAGCCCACAAACCACTCGTTTGCATAAACGGCATCTATGGCGAGCGCATATACAAGATGCTGCGGCTATGGGGTGTCGAAGCGCAGACGCTTGCCAAGCGGGCGACCGACCCTTTGGATCCTCAGGAGATCGGCGAGCATCTGAACCGAAATCCTGGCGTTACGCACCTGTGTTTCGTTCATTGCGAGACCACGACCGGCATCGTCAATCCGCTGGATGCGATCGTGGAGGAGGCGAGGCGGCTTGGCGTGAAGACGATCGTCGACGGGATGAGTTCTTTTGGCGGCATCGATATTGACCTGAGCAAGGGGGGCCCTGACGTCCTGGTCACGTCGAGCAACAAGTGCATAGAGGGGCCTCCGGGCGTAGCGTTTGTCATCGCCTCTCGCGAACTGTTGGAGAAAGCGGTTCAAGAGCCGAGGTCATTTGTGCTCGACGTGAGAGACCAATGGCTCTCGCTGGAGCGCACAGGTGAATGGCGTTCGACACCTCCCACCCACATCGTTCAGGCAACGACCAGGGCACTGGAGATCCTGGAGGAAGAGAGCATTCCTGCCCGTCGACGCAGGTATGAGAAGGTCAGGGACGATCTGCTCAACGAACTCGAAGGAGTGGTCTCCCCGCTGCTGGCCGCCAACGTGCAGTCGCCGGTCTGCGTTGCGTTCGTTGCGCCGTCGGGGATGGCGGATCAGGCAGCATTCGATGGGCTGTATCGCCACCTGGCGAGCCACAACCTCTACATCTACTCCAAGCTGCACATTGCGACGCGGAGTTTCCGGATCGGCTGCATCGGGGAAATTCAATCCGGTTGGATTCAGCAGTTGGGTTGCGCCTTCCGGACATACTTCCGCCCTGGTCAGGGTGCGGCAGCGCGACCAATATCCGCCCATGAGACGTCCCAGGCCCTCGTCAAGGTGCCGCCTCGCGTGGCAGCAAGCGCGCAGGTGCCATGGTCCCCCGAGACTGCCGTTCTGCACGCGGGTTACCGTCGCGACCCGGTGACGAAGGCTGTGGCCGTGCCGATATATCAGAACACGGCTTATGAACTCGATGGCGATCTGAACCACATTGCCGACGTCTACAACGTAAAGGCTGATGGGTTCACCTATACAAGGATCATCAATCCGACGACCCGCGCGCTGGAAAGAAGGTATGCGGCGGTCGATACGGGAAGGGATTCGCTCGCCGTCGCATCAGGGCAAGCGGCAACCTTCCTTGCCATCGTCAACCTGGCAAGCGGGCAGGTCGGGGATAATGTCGTCGCCTCGCCCTATCTGTATGGCAATACCTGGAACCTGCTCCATAACACGCTGAAGCGTCTTGGCATCAGCGTCAGGACGGCGGATCCTCGAAGGCCCGAGACGTTCGAACGTGCCATCGATGATCGCACGATATGCCTGTTCGGAGAGGTGATTTCGAACCCCTGTCTGATTCCGCTTCCGGTCAAGCAACTGGCGGAGATCGGTCGGAAGTACGGCGTTCCCCTGGTGGTGGATAATACCACGACGCCACTGGTATGCCGGCCGTCAGATCTCGGTGCTGCGATCACGACGTACTCCGCGACGAAATACATATGCGGTCACGGCACCACGTTGGGCGGGCTGATTGTCGACAATGGAAAGTTCAGCTACCGCGGAGCCTCCCGCTTTCCGTTGTTCAACGGTCCTGACGAGGCGCATGGCGGGATTATCTGGCGCAGCGCGCTGCAGGATGTCGACGATCTTGGAAAAAGCGAGTTTCTGCTGAAGGCTCGCATGACTTGGCTGCGCGATACCGGGGCTGCGATCGCTCCGTTTGCGAGCTTCCAACTGATCCAGGGGCTTGAGACGCTGCCGCTTCGCATGAAGCAGCACTGCGCCAACGCCAGGGTCGTCGCAGACGCTCTCAAGAAGCATCCAAAGGTGCGCCGTGTTTTCTATCCGGGGCTCTTCGAAGGCGCCGATCGGGAAACCGTCGACCAGACGCTCAACCCGGCATATGGGCACGGCGCAATGGTCATGTTTGAGGTGGAGGACGAGCTGGCCGGACGCAAGTTCATCCAGAACGTCGACTTGATGTATCACGTTTCGAATGTTGGGGATGCGCGCACACTGGTGACGCATCCCGTCTCCACGACACACACAACCGTTCCACGAGAAAAGCGCGAGGCCGCGGGCATATTTGGCGGTTCGATCCGGCTTTGCGTCGGCATCGAGGACGTCGACGACATTGTCCGCGATCTGCACAAGGCGCTTGCCGCAATCTGACAACCTAGAAAGTGATCAGGAAGGGATTCTCATGAATCAGCCAGAAGCTTGGAAACTGAGGTCGTCACGCTATAAGGCCGTTCCATTCAGTCGCGAAATCAATAGGCAGCTCTCCGAGCTGAGGCCCGATAACATAACGGGTGCTGCCTATATCGCGAAAGACTACGTCGTGATCGCGGCGTGCACGCTCGCGACCGTGTCGGTCTCATGGTGGTTGTATCCGCTCGCGGTCCTTCTGATCGGCGCCTACCAGCGTGGATTGACGACGATCGCCCATGATGCGGCTCACCGCACGCTCGCGAAGAACACCACCTGGAACTACGTCCTTGGGATTCTGTTCGCTGCCTATCCGTTGTTCCAGCGCCACTGGGCCTACCGGATCTCACACGTCTATTTGCATCATCCATATCTCGGCGACCCGGACAAGGATCCTGACCTGAAGTTCTTCCTGGCCAACGGTGTTTACGACGTGCAGCCGCCTGAGCGATACGCGTTCAACCTGATCTGGAAGCCGATATTTGGCGGTGCGACGGTGGCGTACCTGAAGTATCTCTGGACCAACCGGTTTTCGATCAGGGATGCCGAGGACGAGAGCCGCTCAGGCATACTTATCGACAAATATGGCTTCTATCTCTTCTGGATCTGCATCCTGGGCGGATCATATGCCCTTGGGCTGCTCCACATCGTGATCCTGTTCTGGATCGTGCCCTATCTCACCACGTTCCAGGTGCTTGGCTGGTTTGTTGAACTCGCCGAGCATTCACCGATGTGCGAGACCGAGACGCAGAACGTCTATCTGACAAGGAATCGCAAAGGAAATTTCCTGGAGCGGGCTATCCTTGGGCAAAACCTGGATGAATATCACCTCGAGCATCACCTCTCGCCTGGCATCCCGTTCTGGCTGTTGCACAAAGCCCAGAAAATCAGGATGCAGGATCCGGCTTACGCAAAGGTTGCCGCAAGCTGGGGAGGGCTCTTCGTCAAGGGGCCGCAAGGTCAGCCGAGCGTCATCACTCAGTTGAAGGAGCGAAACCGACGACTGTATGAGCAGTCCGTGCGCGGTGCCAGCACGAGCGGACAACCCGCGTGACGTTGCAACGGCCAGACAAAGCCCGCGCCGTGGTCGGCATCACCTCGAACCGTCTGTTGGTCGATGGAGTGCATCGCGATTGGTTGCGGCGCAAGTACGTCAAGGCTCTGCTTCATCATGCGGGCGTGGCCTGCGTCATATTGCCGACGATCGACGCTGAAGATGCGTCCGTTGAGACCGCACGGGCGATCATGCGGACTCTCGACGGGCTCGTGTTGACAGGAGACGAATCCAACGTCGATCCTGCCATTCTGAGGGCGCCTGCGTCCTGTCCAGGGCCTGATCAGCAAGACATCGAGATTGGAATCCGTGATCGTCCCCGGGACAGGCTCTCCGGGGTAGCGATCAGAAACGCCATTGCGCAGGGAATGCCGATCCTGGGCATCTGCCGCGGTCTGCAGGAGCTCAACGTCTATTTCGGCGGCACGCTTCGCTCATCCCTTAGCGCGTGGAGTCTAGGAAGTGGCCAGATGCATGCCGAGAAGACAGACCGCCCGAGAGATCGCCAGTACGATGTCGCGCACAGTATCAGGGTATGTCCCGACGGTGCGCTCTTTCCGATCGCGCGCACCGTCGAAGCACAGGTCAACTCCCTTCACAATCAAGGCATAGAGGTGCTCGCCAGCGCCCTAAGACGGGAGGCGTGGGCGCCTGACGGCCTGGTCGAAGCGGTTTCGGTCGTGGGCGCGCCGACGCTGCAGATCGCCGTGCAATGGCACCCCGAATGGCACGCCTCGACCGATCTGCTGAGCAAGCGACTATTCACGGCGTTCGGAGAGGCGTGTGTTGCGTACGCCGAACAAAGAAGCACGAGAGGTGGACAGTGACATTTCAAACCAAACGCGGTCCGCCTAGATCGAAAAAGGAGTTCGTCGAAACCGACGCGCCGGCATGGTTCGGGCTGCGTGCTGCGCCACAGCAACCTCGAACGAACGGCGGACGATCGACAAGCCGCTTCGCTCTGGGAGTTCTCTTCGTGGCGCTTTACGTCGTCCTGAGCGCGGCAGGAGAGGTGTATGCGGCATCGTATTTTCAGCAGGCAGACCTGTTCGTCGCTCTGTTGGTGTCCTTTGCTGCGGTATGTCTGTCGTTCAATCTGCTCGCTGGTCACGGGACGGGCAAGGCACGAGTGACGAAGCCAGCGCTCGTCGCTTTTGTGTCGCTCAATCTCGTGACCGCGGTCAGCTGGATCGGATTATTTGTCGGCCTGAAATACGCCGAGCCTGCGATCGTCGTCGCGTTCATGGTGGCGATAGGACCCGCCGCAACGGTGTGGTTGAATGCGCTGATCAGGCGGAAGGGTATCCCGCCAGCAACCGACATCGTCGTGAGCGTTACGATTGCGATGATTGGCGGCTATATGATCTGGATCTCGGTCAGCGGCAATGCGGGTGTGCAGTGGGGACCGCAATCGTCCTTCGGCATCGTCCTCGCAATCGTGGCGGGCCTATCGCTGGCGCTCACAAATATACTGGTCAAACTACTATTCGATTGCGGGTTTTCCGGCCGACAAGTGTTGGCGCATCGGTTCTATGGAACGATTTTCCTATTGCTGGGACTGGTCGACTATTCCTCCATCGTGCTTGAGATCTCGCAGCATTGGCCTGCGATCGCAGCGATTGGGCTTTCCACGATCATTGTTCCGTTGCTTTTGATCCAGGAGGGCATCCGCCGCGTCGAGCCCTTCACCGTCAACATGGTGCTGTCCACCGCCCCTGTCATCACGTTCCTGTTCCAGTACTTCGATTCTCGTATCGTGCCTTCGCTCCACACGTTCATTGGAAATGTTCTCATCACGATTGTCGCTGTCGGCAACGTCTACTCGCAATATCGGAGGACCGCATGAACGAACGCAAATGTGTAATCGTCGATGCATATTCGACTGGCCGATTTCTACCTGAAGAGTTCAGGCGGTACGGAATTGGAACGGTGCACGTGATGTCGGCTGCACAGATCCCGGCCATCTTCCAGTCGCATTTCGACGCGGACCTGTACGATGAAGTCATTCGTCCCCACGAATGCATGGCCCACGACGAGATCGTCGAATTTCATCTTCAGGCCCTCCGCGGCAGGGAGCTGGAGTTCGTTATAGCGGGGTCTGAGACCGGAGTTGAGCTCGCCGATTCCATCTCGGAACGGCTGGGGTTGCCTTCGAATGGGACGGCTCTGTCAGCCGCCCGGCGTGATAAATCGCGGATGTCCGAAGCGTTGGCCGCAGCAGGCGTGCGATCGATCAGGCAGGTCGTGTCTGACAATGCCGTTGAAATCGCTAGCTGGAAACGTCAAGAGAACTTCGATGAGATCGTGATCAAGCCACTAAATAGCACAGGCACGGAGGACGTGTTCTTCTGCTCGGCTGATGCGGATGTCGAGCGCGCTCTGGCTGCCATCGTCGGAAAGACGAACCGGGTCGGAGCGTTCAATGAACTGGCGCTTGCACAGGAGAAAATAAACGGTCAGCAATATACCGTAAATGCCGTCTCGATCGATGGAGAAGCGTTCATCACCGAGGCCTGGACTTATGAGACCGTTCCCGTCGAGGGCGCATCGTCGGTCTGCTCACGCGAGTGGTTGCTCGGATCCAGGGAGCCAATCGTTCTGGAGTTGTCCGATTATCTTGTGCGTGCGTTGCAGGCACTTCAGATCGTCAACGGACCAGCGCATGCGGAGATCATCGTCGATGATCGCGGACCAGTTTTGGTTGATTTCGGAGCGAGACTGCAAGGAACCATGTCGGCAAAGGCCAGGACCATGGCGTTGGGTGACAATCATATGTCGCTGACGGCCTGGCGGTACGCAAATCCCAAGGAATTTGGTGAGTGTATGAGGTTGCGTGGGGCCTACAAGCGACAGGCTCATGCACTGTGCGTCTCGTTGATCTCCGATATGAGCGGTGTCGTTGCCGGTTACTCCGGATTGGATGCAATCCGTCACCTCTCGAGCTTTGCGGATGCCATCGCATTCGTTCCCATAGGCCAAAAGCTGGTCCCGACGATCGACCTGGTGTCCACACCAGGCATCGTGTACCTCGTCAATAACGACCTGGCACAGCTTGAGGATGACTATCGCCAATTGCGTGCGCTGCGGATGAACCAGGTGTTCGATCTGATGGCGCAGGAAGGCGGCGAATGACCGCCATCCGTGTGGCGCGCACGAACTCAGCTCGTGCGGCGATGATTGGCGTGAGCGACTTTGACGGTATCCTTCGAGGTAAGCACGTCCTGGGTGAAGATCTCTCGAATGGAGACAAGATCGTCAAGTTCTCTGAAGCGGTGCTGGCGTGGGATTGTGCGGACCGCCTCATTCCCGAAGGATTCACGCAAAAGCCACTCTCAGCATTCGGAGATGCCGATCTGCGTGTTCTGTCTGGCACCGGCCGTTTGGTGTCTTATCTCGGCGATCAGGATCTCTACCTTGCCGAGTTTATGGGCGCACATGAGGACATCTGCCCGCGAGGTATCCTGCGCAAAGTCCTGAAAAGGGCAGCTGATCACGGATACGGCTGCACGGCCGGGTTCGAGTTCGAGTTCATGCTGTTCAATGAGAACGCCGACACGATTGAGGACAAACCGTTCGGCCAATGGGCTCCGTTCACGCGAGGGCCTTTCGGTTACTCGATTGCGCGCTCTGTCGCGCACCAGGAGCTGTTCGGCGAGATCTTGGCGCTTTGTGAGAAGGCCAGAATACCTCTCAGCGGCTTGCACTTCGAGACAGGGCCGGGCGTGATTGAAGCATCACTTCATCATTGTGATGCCCTGGAAGCTGCGGATCGAGCGATCATCTTCAAGGCAATGATAAAAGCCTGGGCGCAGACGAAAGGCATGATGGCAACATTCATGGCCAAGGTTCGTGAGGATTGGCCCGGCCAGTCGGGCCATATTCACATCTCGGTGTTCTCGGACGGCCAGAATGCGTTTTACGATAGTAACGCGTTTGGCAACGTCTCAAAGATCATGAGGCATTTTGTCGGCGGACAACTGAATTACATGAATGAGTTCTGTGTCCTCGCCGCGCCGAACTTCAATAGCTACAAGAGATTGGTCCCCGGCTACTGGGCGCCGGTCTGCCCAAGCTGGGGAATTGACAACCGCTCCTGCGCGGTGCGGGCCATTCCGGGAGAGCCGTTTTCACATCGCCTCGAGTACAGGCTGGCTGGTGCAGACATGAACCCATATCTCGCTCTCTCATGTGCTATCGGTTCGGGTGTGCTGGGCGTCGAGACCGATGCGGACTTGCCGGCTTCGATCGTCGGTGACGCAAGCATGGAAATGTGTCCGCGCTTCGGAAGGCTGCCTCAAAGCCTGTCGGAGGCAACATATCGGTTTGCACAGTCGCCGGCGGCCAATGATGTGTTCGGAGAAAGGTTTGTCGAGGCCTTTTCCTGCTCCCGGCGCTGGGAGTGGGAGGCCGTTCAACATCGGGTGACTGACTTTGAACGTCGGCGGTACTTCGAGATCATCTAGCTGTTCGCGCTATTGAGGATTGCCGCCGTTGCGCCGCGGTTGGTCAGGGCCTGGGCGTCCGTCCGGGACAGCCGCGGAAGTTCACGCCTGGACCCTTCCTTCCTTCGCCGTGTTCTTGGAAGCTGGCAACCATCCCAATCCTGCTATCCATCTTGTTGCGCTTCAACTGAACCTCCGGCCGCAGGGCGACCGGAGGTTGACCCAACAGGTCTTCGCGTCAGTGCCGCTTGCTGCCTATCGGCGTGCTGTTGGACGCAGGGTCGTCAACTGCTTCATTGTCGGACGCGTTGCCGTCGTCTGCATTCTTTGCGCCCTTGGTCGACTTCCTGCCCGCTTTTGCGCCAGCGGCCCTGAGCTTAGGCGACGGGTCGTCATCATCGCTTATCCCGCTCTGTACGCTTGATGCTTCGCCTTTGCGAGCCTTGGCATCTGCGGCAAGGCTTTGCGCAATGACTGGGTAAACAAGGAAAGCCGCAAGGCCGCATGCGAATACGGAGGTCTTCACCAATTTCATTCACGTCTCCTGGATCGATTTGCTTGACGGAGCGATTTTGGCTCGACGCCACGCCGCCCGCCTGCGCCGCTTGCGTCGCGTTAAGCGAACGTTCAGCGCGGCTTCATCTAATCTCTCTTGTGTGGTCATCGTTTAGGAGATTTGGGGTAAATTCGCGAAGTTGTTGTCTTACCTGTGGCGATACAGGATCTGCGCTGCTGAAGTCGCCGAAGTCCCCGGCCGGGGAGATGGACGCGCGCGACGGGCGGCTTTAAGTTCGCACGTCTGGAGTCGTCTCAAGGCAGGCACCGCCTTTGTCGTGGAGCTTGTCAGCATCCTGTAAGCTAAGCTCGGCAGTCTACCGCTATCGAAAGCCGGCTTTGGCGGTTCTCCGGGAGACTAGGTATGGCTTCTATCGAACGAGCTTTGTCTACGCACGCTATGCCAACAATCATCGAGGATGAAGAAATCCAGCACCCGAGAACGGAAGCCTCTCCATCAGCCGATCCAACGGAGTTTCGCCAGCAACCAGTCGCGCTGAGAAGAGTCGGATCATCCAACGCGGGCGACAATTCCCTGGGCAGTATGTCGCAGGAGTTTCGCGCGGTGCTGGCCGGGATAGGGGAACGTCGCCCGAGTTTCGCTTGAATCCTCCCTATCGTGAGTCTGCGTTGCGCGACGGTCCTCGTCTTGTGCGAAATCCGTCGCAGGGTCGTCCTACCGACCGCCTTACCGGGATTGTCGACCGCAACGGCATTTTGGATAGCTCGGGCGGTATTGCCTCCGAACGAATATAGGCAGTGGTGCCTTGAGCGGTGGGCCGCCAATAGGCAGGGAGCTTCGGCGGAGCGGTTGCTGCTTGCGTTGCCCGACGATCCTCGCTTTGTGCGGCATGATATCGCCCGTGAACCGACCACTCGGGTCAGCAAGCCGCATCGTCATTTCCCGTCGAGCCTGTGCGTCCTCAAGGGGCCCAGGACCTGCGGCGTCGGCACGACACCGTCAACAGTTTCGATAACTCCATCGAGAGCCGAGATGATACCAGCGACAGTGTGGGTTTCACTGCTTCAGAGGAGGACCTGCGTCGCCAGCGCGCCATCCTCGAGTTGACTCGACCGGTGCCGCCCCGAGACAGAGTACGCAGCGACGACTCAACGGTACGCGAAGTCGCCCACGTATTCGCAATGCAGCGCGGCCATCAAGCCGAGCCGTCTGTCGTGGATCCGTTGCGCGGACTCGGCTTTCAGAATCAAGAAGCCGCCGGACCTTCGTCTTCCGCCGAGCCTTCACGCCATCACCAGCGACTGGATCGCGCAATAACAGGGCCGATGAATGGCTCCGGGCATCTGGACTTCGGCCCTGTCGTCGGGCCGAACTGGGTCCATCGCGATCAACCGTCCCCTGCTTCCCTGATTCTTCAGTTACGTCAGACGGCTTACTGCCGAACCAGCGACAGACGACCATCGAGATCAATAGTGTGGCCTGTACAGTCGTGCGGGGGCCGGGAGGCGCACGGGACATTCGTCTTTTCCGTAATCGGTATGTTCCGCCGCCGCAATCTGGCATCGTCACGCCGTGAGCATCCATGGACCGTAGGTCTCGGGTTCATTGCCGTCTCCCTGCGGGAGCGGGCTGTCGGCTCACGCTGAAACCCCGGCTTGCGCCGGGTTTTCACCCTTCGGGCTTCCATCCCTGACGGTAGCTGCGGCGGCGCCGGAATGTCTTGGGCCTCGGGGTGGCCGTAAAAAGGGAGAGGCAGAGTGGGGTGGCCTTGGCCATGACGGGTTGAGGGTCGGAGGAGAGTCTTCCGGCGCCCGTCATGGAGATTGCTGCCATGAATACGCAAATTGTTGATGCCGGCCGAATTGCGAGCGGCGGATACAAAGTGGATGTGAGGCGCGGCGAGCGCGTCGGTCGGGTGTCCTCGGAGTGGTTTTCCCGCCCAGCAGATCAGCGTTACCTGTCGCTCGATGAGCTGGCCCGCACGGTGCACGATCGGGCGAACCGCAGCCGGACGCGCGTGGTCGAAAGCGCGCTGATCCATGTCAACGCAAGCCGTGCCGACCCTGAGCGGCTGGCCTTGATGTTGCCCGGCTCCGACACTCCGGTTGCACCGACGCATTGGAGCTTCGGTCAGCTTGCAAGCCAGGTTGGCGCTCCGGCCGCTTACCTGCGGCAGCTCCCTGCGTCACTCGCAGCCATCAACCTGCAATATGGCTTGAACGCCAATCGTCTGGAGCAGATCAAAACGCTCGAGACCGAGGGGAGCCGTGTCGAGCTTCGCGCCGTCACCGGCCCCGACTATGGCCGGATCTACGACCACGAGTTGGTCGAGGCCGTACAGCGCATCGCCGGCAATGGCACAGGCGATACACGATGGAAGGTGCCCGGTGTACTCGACTGGTCGAGCGGCATCTACAATCCCCGTGTCGACATTTCCAAGGCCACGACGACCCTGTATGCATCAGACAGGGACGTTTTCATCTTTCTGGTCGATGATCTGAATCCGATCGAAGCCGGTCGTCTTCGCGACGGCTCGCCCGACCTCTATTTCCGAGGCTTCTATTGTTGGAACTCGGAAGTCGGCGCGAAGACCCTCGGCATGGCGAGCTTCTATCTTCGTGCGGTTTGCCAGAATCGCAATCTGTGGGGCGTGGAAGATTTCGAGGAGATCACAATCCGCCATTCCAAATACGCAGCCTCGCGATTTGCTCACGAGGCAGCCCCGGCATTGTCGAGCTTCGCCGACTCTTCACCCATGCCGTTCGTCAACGGCATCAAGGCCGCTCGCGCGCGGATCGTGGCACGCAGTGACGAGGATCGCACCGAGTTCTTGCGCCGCCGCGGCTTCTCCAAGGCCGAGACAGGCAAGGTGATAGATGCGGTGCTGGCGGAGGAGGGCCGCCCGCCTGAAAGCATCTTCGACTTCGTGCAGGGCATCACCGCCGTCGCGCGTGACAAGCCGCATCAAGATGTCCGCCTGGACATGGAGACCAAGGCCAAGAAGTTGCTCGACCGCGCGGCGTAATGTCAGCCAAGCCGGAGATCCTGGTCTCCGGCCTGGTACGCCTACCCTTACGTTCAGGGGTGATGGGCGCTGCTCTCTCGCCGTCATGTCCATCGCGGACTGCCAGGTCCGGGCAGTTTCGAATTCTTGCGGGATCGAGACCCGCGCAGGGATTGCGACGACGACATCGGAATCTCTGGCTTCTCGCGTCGACACGATCGGCTGATTCATACAATCGCTGCCACGAACCCATTTCCGTGCGTTCAGCTTCGTGTTCGCCCCAACGTCTTGGCTCAGGGGCAGTCAACATAATCGCCTCTGCCACCGCCGGCGGCCATTTGAGCTTCATCCGATCCGCCATGTGACGGCGCGACCTGGTTTTTTCCGATAGCGCGGCACACGCCAACGAACGCCATTTGCCGCCGAAAGCGAGAGCGAGAGCTGGACAGGCTTGTCCGCGAACGGGTTGGAGGCCGAGAGAGGCTCCCGGCCGCCCGGTTCGGAGAAGCTGACATGGCAAGCGCCGTTTGGAAGATCAAGCTGTCGCCGTCGCGCGACATCCTCTTAAGCAAACTCAACTTGATCCCTTTCGTTGAGCGGGAGGACGCGTGATGGTCTTTGATGTCTCAGAATTGGTACGCCGCCTCGCACGCGAGGCCGAGGGCGTATGCCGACACTATCTGTCCAATGGCAAGCGGGTGGGGCGGTACTGGGTGGTTGGCGACGTTCGCAATACGCCAGGACGCTCGTTGTTCGTACGGCTCCAGGAATCGACAAAGGGGCCCGCCGGAAAGTGGACCGATGCCGCCACCGGAGAACATGGGGACCTGCTCGATATCATCCGCGAAAGTATGGCTTTACGCGATTTTCGCAAGGTTGCCGAGGAGGCGCGACGCTTTCTAACGCTACCTCGTTGCGAGCAGCAAGCCGCCCCGAAAGCCGACGCTCCAGCGGCGCGAGCCGGTTCGCCGCAAGCCGCCCGTCGCCTGTTTGCAATGTCCAGCTCCATCGACGGTACGGTGGTCGAAGCTTATTTGCGGCGTCGCGGAATAGTCAGTATCCACCATAGCGGCAGCTTGCGCTTCCATCCACGTTGCTACTATCGACCCGACGAGCATTTGCCGATGGAAACATGGCCAGCGATGATAGCCAGCGTCACGAATCTTGATGGGCGGATATGCGGCGTGCATCGCACCTGGCTCGATCCGGACGGCTTTGATCGCATCCGGCTCGGCAAGGCTCCCATCGACACCCCACGGCGCGCCATGGGCGACTTGCTCGGTAACGCTGTTCGTTTCGGCCTGGTGGATGATGTGCTCGCTGCCGGCGAGGGCATCGAGACCATGCTGTCGCTGCGCTGCGTCCTGCCGACCTTGCCGATGGCTGCTGCGCTTTCGGCCAATCATCTCTCAGCCATGTTGCTGCCGGCTGGCTTGCGTCGGCTCTATATCGCCCGTGACGCCGATGCCGCCGGAGACGCCGTACAAGCCATCCTTACCCGGCGCGCGGAGGACGCCGGCGTTGAAGCGATCTCGCTATCGCCTTGGCTCGGCGACTTCAATGAAGATCTGCATGTCTTCGGCCTTGAGGTTCTCCGGGCAGCATTGCGGCTTCAACTTGTTCCTGACGATGCCGCCCGCTTCCTGCGCTCGTCCACGATCGAGGCCGGGTAGTCGCGGTAATTCGACCGATGGCGAAAGATCGGTCATAGCCGAACCCAATTGGCGGAGAGGACGCGACCTTCGGCCCTTCTAGCGGGCGATCGGACGGCAAGCGGCCCGGGCCGGCAATGGCTGCGTCCGGCCATTTTCCGCCGCGCGCAGGCAATGAGAAGACACGATCGCGATTTGGCGAGCGCGCTTTGCATCGCGAAGCAAAATAGCCGGTCTTCGCCATCCTCCGCTGCCGCTTCGGCCCTTCGCTTCCGCCCACGCCCTGCGGGCCTGGGCGGACAAGCCGCTCCGGGTTCTGGCCCGTTCCGCCCGCCGTCTGAGTGATCGCCACGAAGGCCGCGATGGGCGCGGCCGCTCCGCCAAAAGGATCTCTTGCGATGACCGACCACGACGACATCGAACCGACGCATGACCCGTCTCCGAGCGAACACGTCCTCACCGAATTGCAGCTCTTCGGCTATCGCCCCTTCGACGACCAGCCAGATCCAAGACCTCTTCCCGAGGGCCGGATGATCGCCGGTACCATCGTCGATATGTTCGACGTGCTGGTCGCCACGATGAGCAATACGCGGCTTGAACCCGATCTCAGCGAACTCCTCTGGTCAACAGTCAACCTGTTCCACCGGGCCGTCGATCGTATCGAACGACAGCTCGACGACAATGAACAAGCGCAGCACAAAAGCCAGCGGGAGCAGAATGGGTCAGAGGTGCGATCGGTCGAGCTCGAGCGCCTGACGGCGGAGGGCATCACCCTGATCGAGCGCCGAAATTGCCTGGAACTCTTCCGCGACCAGGCGATGGAGCAGTTTGAGGTTCACACCGGCTCGTCCTGGCGTCCTCGGTCGGGCTCGCTGGTGAGCCACCGCACGCTCACGGCAGCGATGATCGACTCCCGCGACTTCATCGCCGCCAAGCGCCGCTCCCAAACCGAGGTCATGTTGCCGGCAGGACCGAAGATCGCACTCACCGGCGGGCTCGACTTCAACGACCACCGCCTCATCTGGGATCGCCTCGACAAGGTTCACGCCAAACATCCCGACATGGTCCTGCTCCATGGCGGCTCACCCAAGGGGGCCGAACTGATCGCTTCCAAATGGGCGACGAGCCGCAAGGTGACCCAGATCGCATTCAAGCCCGACTGGACGAAGCACGCCAAGGCAGCCCCCTTCAAGCGCAATGATGCCATGCTCGAGCTCTTGCCGATCGGCGTCATGCATTTTCCGGGTACGGGAATCCAGGACAACCTCGCCGACAAGGCGAGGCGTTTCGGCATCCCCGTCTGGAAATTCGGTGGCGCGTGAGCGCCGTCTTTTCCAAACTATCGAGCGGAGCTGGACGCCTGTCACTCCGGCGCGTCCAGCTTTGGCTCCAAAGTCGCGGCTTGCGACGGTGGTGGAAGACGCCTTCCTAATCCATCCGAATGAAGCCGCCACCATGCTCGCGCCTGGTCTTGTTCTGACCACACCACGCATTGGCTCGTTATGCCGCGCCGCCTTAGTGCGGTCAGTGGCGGCCTGGCCTTTTCCGTCGCACCTGGTGCTCACGCTTGCGGGGATCGGGCTGCTGACGCGTTTTGCGTTGGCGGCGCGACATGGACGCAGTGACTGTTCTTGCTTGCGAAGACCCGCCTGTTGGAGCCGGCTGAACTGGTGGGGCAACAGTCTCAACCTTTCTCATGGCCGCAACGCGCGAATGATGATCCATCGTCACCTTCCTCATCGAACAGGTTGCGCAGGATCGGTAATTGAACGGTGGCAAGTGGCTGGAGTGAGAGCTATCGCGAGCCCCTTCGCAGCGCTTCGACCAGGCTGCGCGGATCTCGGCCGGACCCATCCCTTCGCTTGGCACGGTGAGTCGTTCTCGATTGTTCTCTCATCACGACATCGCCCTTTGCGGCAGGTTGTTTCTCTTTGTTCGCCGATTCGTTCCAACCTCTTGTGCAGCCCAACCGAGATTTGCCAAGTCTTCTCCCGAGCTTGCGATCCAGCCCGCGGACGCACGTGGCCTCTTAGATGGCTTGATCTGGCCGAAGACCGGCTCCGCCTCGATCGTCTGAGCCGCAACGCCGTTGATGCGACTTTCTTCCCCTGGGCTTCGCCCATTCCTCGCGAGCCAAGAAAGTCGCCACAACGGCGTCCTCCGCTGCGCTCCGGCCCGCAAGGGGTGCGTCGCCGATCGTCCTCGGCCTTTAGATCGCCATCGAGGCCGCGGTGGTCGCGGGCTCGAAACACAACAGGAGAAGTGACATGGCTAACATCGGTACTTTCAAGAAGGTGGGCAACGATTTCCAGGGCGAGATTGTCACCCTGAGCCTGCAAGCCAAGGGCGTCCGTATCGTCGCCGAGACCAACCGCTCCAACGACAACGCTCCGAGCCACCGCATCTACGTCGGCCGGGCCGAGATCGGGGCCGGCTGGTCCAAGCGCTCCAACGAGGGTCGCGACTATCTGAGCCTCAAGCTCGACGATCCGAGCTTCACCGCTCCGATCTTCGCCAATCTCTTCGCCGACGAGGAAGGCGAGGGCTTCAGCCTGATCTGGTCCCGCCCCAGCCGTCGCAACGGCGACTGACTCGATCCACGATGCCTCGCCCGGCTGGTCCGGGCGGGGCATTACCCTGCGCGGGAGATGGCCGCGATCTTGCGGCAGCGTCGCACCACGACCATGCGAGCTTCCCCGGACGGACGCACCGATTCCCTCGAGGAGATCTAGTCGTAAGTAACCGAGGGCGCGTCGTCGTGCTTGAAGTGTCGCTTTCGGACATTGTAACTCACCAGCCAGATGACGCCGACCGCGATCGGCACGAAGGTTGCGGTCAGGAATGAGGGCTCTACTCGCAGTCCGACATGATGCGCGCCCTTGGCAAGATAGCTAAACAGGCTGACCACATAATATCCTATCGCCGCGACCGACAATCCCTCGACCGTGCACTGCAGCCGAAGTTGCTGTCTCGCGCGCTCGTTGATGGCCTGCAACAGGTCACGATTCTGTCGTTCGATTTCGACGTCGACCCGAGTTCGCAACAGATCGGCGGTACGCGCGAGCTTGACCGAGAGAGTCGCCTGACGATCCTCCACGGTCGCGCAGGTTCGCATCGCCGGCGCCATGCGGCGCGCCAGAAACGACGACCAGGTTGGATAGCCCGAGACATCGTTGCCCTCAATGATGGACAGTCGCGATTGGACCAGCTCGTTATAGGCCCTGCTGGCGCCGAAGCGAAACAGGCTGCCGGTCGCGCCTCTTTCGAAAGATGCGGCCAGCGCCGTCAGCTCGGCAAGCAGATGGTTGTTGAACTGCAGCCCTTCACCGCTTTGCATTTTCTCGAGTGCCTCAACAAGACGCCGGTCGATGCGATCGACGGATGGTGCAAGCTCAAGGGCCGTCGACAAGCCAAGAAGCGCCAACGGACGGTAGGTCTCGATTTCCAGGAGCCGTTGCACCAACGCTCCGAGATCGTGCGACGTCAACCCGAGGTCGCAGACGAGGATTTTCGTGAAGCCTTTTTCGTCTACGCGGAAGTCTGAGGCCGCTACGCCTGCACCGCTCTTTGTGGCAACCATGGCCAGGCTGTTCTTGTCAAAAATCTGTTCGGCCCGCCTGGTCGGCGAGGCGTCCTGCTCCACTTCTAGCCTGATCGCGACCAGCAACTGTCCAGTCTGACGCAACGCGCGGATCAGCGATCGGACGGTACCATCAACTTTGTCAAATTGGTCTGCGGCAGAACGATTTGCGTTAGTCCAGATCCAGGTGAATGTTGTGAATTCCGAATGCTGCTCCCAGCGTAGCGTAGCTGGACCAATGACAATCTGATGAAGTTTCGCCGATTGCTCAGGCGGCGTAAGATTGCGCTCGAGGCAAAAATCGATAAAGCGGCAGCGATCGCTCGTGGCCGCTTCGCCCTGTGCAAGAAAAGCGAAGTGGATCACGCTGAAGGGCGAAACCAGGCGCGTGAAAGGGCGCGCGTGCACTTCGCCGAGCACAGCGTCGCGTTGCGGATGTCGCGTGAAGGTTCGCAGATCCAGTTCATCAATCATGTATTGACGCCTTGCTTCAGGGCGAGCAGGCAACCGTCAGCCTTGACGCGGAAGGCAATGGCGGTGCTGGGGGTTCCGCGGCCAGGTTGCTGATCGAGCCATGTCGACGATCATTACCGAGGCCGCATTGATCGCGGGAAAGGGGTCTCGCGGGAGGAGGGTTAGGCCAGGCAGATTGACATGGAGCAGCCTCATCCAGCTTTCGAATGAAGCCATCAAACGGCATCTGCCGGGTACGGCCCGGTGTCGATGACGAAATGCCGGCGTCGCGGCTCACTAAGTGTAGCGGTGCGCCGGCAAGCCCTTTCGCGACCTTGACGGTGGCCCACCGCACCATCCGACGAATGCTTGGATCTACACGGACATGGTTGTCTGTCTCCGAATCCCACCGAGATCGCCCACCACCGAAGGCGTGCCGCGTGAAAGTGAACATGCGCCGGCCCTCTTCTGAGCGCAATTGTCCGGTCACATGACCGATGCCGCGCGAGGTCGTGGCAAGCAGGAACGTCTTGCGTTCTCCCAGCGTGGTGCAGACAAACGACCTCGGGCGCGGCAACCGCATTGTCGATTGACGGATCAAGGCCCAAACGCGAATCCCATCTTGTTGCCATCGTTAAGCTTCCTGGCGCAGATAGCCGGTGCAGGATTTGGGCCAGCATTATTCAAGGGGCGCTCCCGCGTCGTTTTTACGCAATGTGGCTTTCGAAGACAGTCGGAGGCGGGTTTCAGACATGAAGCGCGCTTGTCCGACAGAATGCGCACGTGGCACAGGCCGCAGGCAATTGCGTGTTTTCGGCCAGGTGATCGCCCGGCCGCTGCCATTGTTTGAGTGGCCACGCTCTGGCCGGATTTGTCGATGCGGAGCTCTGCGAGTGACCGCGCCCGGACCCGCGGGACAAGGGTTCGGCGATGGGCTGATAACGTCACGTCGAGTGAGGTTGACTGGATCACGCAGCTGGAGCTCTCGCCGTCCTCGTCTTTGTTGCGTCACTCAGAGCAGCGCAAGCATCTTCGTTGGGCCGGCTTCTCAGCGGAACTCGGCGTCGCCGCGTTGTCCTTGATGTCAGCTCTGTCTGGATCGAGCGCACGAAACGACCTCTTCGATCGATGGATCTGCCCGAAGGACGGCTGTGCCTCGACCGACCGATGCGAAGTCATCGGCCTACAACCGGTGCTGGAGGTTAGCCGGCTAAGCGTCCGACCGAGAACGTTTCGTAATCAAGAACGACTGGCTGGCCCGGCGGCGGCAACTCAGACTGCGAGCTGAAACGTTCGTAACTTGCCGGACTATGCGTTCGGCAAAAAAGTCGTTTCCGAAGGAGGAGTCCCTACGAAGTCTGATACACGTTGGGTTCTCTACAGCCGCGCCCACAATTTGGGTCGGCGCTCGTCAAAGTTCGCAAAGAAGCCAATTACCTTCAGCAATGGGTCTATGGCCGCCACCTCTGGAAGCAGAATGGCTGCTGCCGGGAGCATTGGACAAACCGCCTATTGTTCAGCGAGGAGCTCGTCGAGCGCTTCAGTGAGTTTGTCTACATCAACGTTATTGTCGCACGAATCGGTCGAGATGCTTGTTACACTCTCGGCATCGTTGTCCTTGGTGTCCCGAGCTTTAGAGAGATACAGTGCAGGTTTATCCGCGCGCTGCCATTCACCGTCACCATTCTTAGTCCACTTTTCGGGATGCTGGGCAGGGTCAAGAACCATGTTCGCTTGATCCAGCTCAACAAAACCCATCGCCGCGAGACGGGATTGCGCTCGATACACGCCGAAACATGATCATTGTCGAGGGATTGAGGTATTTCGTCTGGTCGATTCCGAATTGGCTGCCCTGTTGCGAGCGGTTCTGGACGAAGTGTGCGAAGATGTATCGCGTCACGAGAATGGCGCTCGAACTCATGTCGCCTGCAGACTCCTGGAAGCCGCCAGCCGCGGAGGATTGGCATGCCAGTCGTGAGGCCCGCCAAACACCGGCGCGGCAATCAGCGCAGATTGCGGTTCGCCTGCTGGTTGCGCTCCAGGGTAAGAGAGCTGCAGTGCGATTTTGACACGCTGAAAATCGTTGGCCCCTTTGCCGAAAGATCGCCCCTTTTAGTGGCTGGCGTGCCGTGCAGCAGGACAGCGATCCGCGAGGCACGCAAAGAGAAAGTCGTCGGAGCACGCGCCCCAACCGCGGAATGCGCGCGGCCGCCATCCCTTCGTCAGGCCCGATCGATCTCGCACCCAGCCGTTCTATTCGGCGGTACTGATGCTTTCCGCATGCGAGTAAGCTCTGATTTGCGATCCGATAAAACGATGGTTCTGTACGAAACGAACGGAGTTCGTCTTCAATTTTAACCGGTCCAAGCTTCAGCAATGAATCCGGTGCGTCGGGAGGTGTCGCGAGGCGTTGGTACAATCAAGAGTTTATCTTTTGTCAAAGATTTGCCGCGACCTTCCAGAGCTGGCGCCAACGTTACAACCAGTCCTGCAGGGTCCCGGAATGAGAGCATATCTGAACTCCTGGCTTTCGAAGCTCCTAGCCGGAGATTTGGCGGCATTTGGCGGGCCGGTCACTGATGAAGCGGTTGCAGGATACATTCGTGCCGAGCAGATCTCCCTCGTGCTTGGCTATTCGCTGGGCATCATGCTGGCCAACGCCTGCAATGCGACCGTGCTCGCAATTGCCCTTTGGCATTCGCCCGACAGAAACTTTGCCCTGATCTGGGCGGCGACTGTCGTCTGCGGCGCGCTATCGATAGGCCTGAAAGCGCGTTCATCACGACTGATGACGAAGCCTCAGTTCGTGTCGCGCCAGGCCATGCACCGGCTGGTACGGAATGCGCTGGTTCTCGGGACCGCCTGGGCAATTGTGCCGGTGGCTTTCTTCGCGAACGCATCCAATGGCGGGCAGCTCGTCATTACATGTCTCTGCTCTGGAATGCTTGCAGGTGGCGCATTCGCCTTCGCCACGATTCCGGCGGCGGCAGTTGCGTTCACGGCTCCGATCTTTGTGGGTACGGCAATTTGCCTCGGCAAGAACGACGATTTCGCCTATCTGCTCGTCGCTATCCTGGTCGTGGCCTATGGCTTCGTGCTCCTGCGCGGCGTTTTCGCCCATTCCTTCGAATTTACCAGACGCGCTATTGCTCAACTGGAGGCCGAAAGGAGGGGCCGACGGGATACCCTGACCCAACTTCCGAACCGTTTTGCCTTCAATGAGAGCTTAGAAGGTGCCCTCAATAGGCTCGCCCGCACGGGCGAGGAATTTGCGGGTTCTTCTTCTCGGCCTCGATCGCTTCAAGGACGTGAACGACAAATTCGGCCACCTCGCTGGCGATGAATTTCTCGTGCAGGCGGCGGTGAGACTACAGCGATGCGTACGGCAGACCGATACCGTTGCGCGCATCGGCGGTGATGAATTTGCGCTTGTTATGACCAATCTGACCAAGGTGGAGGACGCCTTGGAAGTCGCCGAGCGGTTTGTCGGCGCCTTCGCCGAACCATTCGCGATCGAAAGATGCGAGATCGCGGGCGCGACCAGCATCGGAATCGCAGTGGCCCCGCGCGACGGCGACGTACCTCATGTGCTCCTGAGGAATGCCGACATTGCGCTCTATCGTGCCAAGCAGGCGGGGCCGGGAACGATCTGCTTCTTTGAGATCAACGACGACAAATCAGCGCACGAGCGCAGGGCGCTGCAGCGGGATCTGGAGTTCGCGATCGACAGAGACGAACTGTTCCTCCTCTACCAACCGTTCTTTGATATTCACGCGAACCGAATCACCGGCTTTGAGGCGTTGCTTCGCTGGCGGCATCCTGTCCGTGGAATAATTTCCCCGACCGAGTTCATCCCAATCGCCGAAGAAACCGGACTGATCCACGGAATCGGTGAGTGGGTGCTCCGACGCGCCTGCGCGACGCTATCGAACTGGCCGTCGGACCTCAGGGTCGCCGTGAATTTTTCGGCGGCTCAATTTCATAACACCGGCATCCTGCAGACAATCGTGCAGGCCCTCTCCCAAGCCAGAGTTGCTCCTCATCGTCTCGAAATCGAAATAACCGAGTCGATGCTGATCTCGAAGTACGCGCCGGCGTCATCGATCCTGACGTCACTCCTGCAATTGGGAGTGACGGTGGCACTTGACGATTTCGGAACGGGATATTCGTCGCTGACTTATTTGCTGAAACTGCCTTACACTCGCATCAAGATCGATCAGTCTTTCATACGGGACATGCTGAGGCGACCGGATAATGCGGCGATCGTAAAATCGATCATCGCACTGACGCGGGACCTGCGGATCGGCGTGGTCGCCGAAGGCGTCGAAACAACCGAGCAACTCGACTATTTGCGTCAAACCTATTGTGATGAAGTGCAGGGATATCTCATCGGTCGACCGGTCGCGGAGGATCACATTTTCGCTCTGCTCCATCAAGACAAGCAATGGTCGACGCCCGCCGCTTGAATGACGCGGTCGCTGCGTTATGCCGATAGTGGTGAACATCCGCATCCCGAGGTGGAGTATACGAGCAGCGGCGACTGCATTTGTCGAGAGGCGCTCACCCGGCGCCAGCACGTGGACACGAGACAGGCTGCGAAGGGCGCCGAGGCGAGGGATGGCGTGGCCGGCTTCCGGGTCCCTGACATGGCTCGCCTCTAACGAGGCGGTCGCCGCATCGCCCTTGCAGGTCGCGACGAGCGCTTGGTGTCGGCTGCCTCGAGCTTTGTCTGCCGCCGGTGATGGGGCTCGCTGTCGCTGGCTCGAAGCTGTGAAGGAACGTTCTCGTCATTGCGCCAGCGCCCGTTTTAGATCCTCGTGCTCGAAGGCGCTAGCCATGCGGTTGATTTCGGCCGTGCGGGCGCCGACCGTTTTGGCGGTTTCGCGCCAGGTTGCCGTCACGACGGCGACGTCTTTGATAATCGCGCGGGCCTGCGGCAGCGTGAGCGCGAAAAACTCCGATGCGGCCTCCAGCAGATCGAGCGAGCAGGTGCCCTCGTCGAGATCGATGTTCGTCGATAACACCCGGGCCTTGAGATCAGTTGGAACGGGATTGAGGTCGTATGCCGGCGAGAGAGACCATCCTGCCTTTCCCAGCCACAGGAAACCGTGGTTGCGGAGGTGATCGTCGACATTGGAGATCAGCACGTTGAAGACGACACGCCGATAAAGGGCATGGGCATCCGTTTTCCCTTGTGCGCCGTGTTGAGCAAGGGCATCGACGATCTCCGGATAGCTGCCGCGCTCACCGTCCTTGGCGCCCATCATCGCCATCGCCGACAGGAACGGGATGCGGATCGCACCGTCGCGATCGAAGCGCCGCGACAGCATGACCGGCTTGCCGGCGACGTCGATCAGTTCGTGTTGCGGAGTGGCGATACCTGCCTGGCCAGCCAGCCGCAGTGCGATCTCTTCCCAGGTCTCCATGCTATAGTCGTCAGTCTCCTTCGGGAATTTTGCGATGGAGAGGCGACCATGTTGGTCAATGACTGAGGCCTTCGGGCGCCCGCCGCCGAGGGAAGAGCCGGGGGCAAAGATGAGTTGGAGATCCTCATCTGTTTCTTCATCCCGGAGAATCCGCTCGGTGATTTGGAGCAACCGGCCGAGTTCGATCAGGGCAGGAACGCCGGCCCGGGCCGGTGCCTGGAAAACGTCGTCGTCGATCCAGCGGAAACGGAGCGCGCCTAGCCGGCTCTCGTCGGCGACGCCCAGCAGATAGTCGCTTTCCGCAAGGGTGCGAACGGCACGGCCCTCGTGTTCGGCGAGGCGGCGCTCGGCGCGCTGCATGAGGCGGCGGCCCCAGGTGTCCGGCGCCGAGTCGCCAATGGAGCCAAAGATGGCTAATCGGGCGGGAGGAGCGAATGCGCCGCGTGTCAGTGCAAGTGCGGGCTCGAGCGAGAAGCGATCCGGATTCTCAAGCCATGCAGCGTCGTACTCGAAGAGGATGGTCTCCACGCCTCTGACGCGATTGCTCCTCGCCAACCCTATCGGGCGCGTGCGACCGTCCAGATCGATGTGCACCTCGAAGTCAGCCATCGTGGGATGGTCCGGTTCGCCGCTTGAGGTGGACGTGCTTGGGAAGCTGCGCGCTGGCAAGGGCCTGGCCGACGCTGTCGTTGCTGATGTCGGCGACCTGACCCAGCCCCTCGAGCAGGCCGAGCGCCTGCAGCACGCCGGCGTAGATGCCGATGCTGACGCTGGCGTCACCGGCTTCGACCCTTTGCAGGGTCGATCGGGACGTGAAGGCGCGCTCGGCCACGACCGCCATCGGCAGCCGTCGGCGTCGACGGGCATCATGGATGTCCGCCCCAAGCTTGCGTAGCGCGCGTCGTACCGCAGCGGGAGGATTGTGTGGCGTAGGCATATTTGACGTCTTCGCACTTCATATTTGGTCAATATGTAGCAGGAAGATTACAATTTGCCTAGCTGGCAAACCGGGAAGCAGAATAACATAAGGTACTATTTTACCCCGCTCGCGGCTGCCGGCCATGAGTTTCCGACTTCGGCGGCCCCTCGCCCCGGCTTTCACACGGCGGACTGGCTGCAATTTCTGTCAGTCCGACTGAGCCATCTGCTTCCGTCAGGATTCGATCGATTGGCAAGCCATGCCAGGGCACAGCCTCGATCCGAGCGGATCATTTCAATTTTGAGCAAGAGATACCAGCCGAGCGTGGCCGCACGTCGAGCCTCGCTCTTGCTTGAGCATGACCGTGCCACGGACCCGCGGAAGATATTGCTCGATCATCTCAGGCACCGCCGGAGCGCTCCTCAAGCTCTGGACCGTGAGTATTTCGCTCCAAGTTCATCGCATCAAAGGTGCTGCGGAACGTGAGCTTTCGGATATCCATCGATTTTGGAAGCGCACGTCGAGGTCCACTTCGCCGAATAACGGTCAGACGGTAGACGCTCCCATAGCGGCAGCTCGCCCTCCGCAACGGGTCGCGGATGTCCGAGCGCCCGCCGCGCATTGCTGAGGGATGGCGTCCATCGAATCATCGCCGGAGCGCTGCTCGGCAAAAAAACGCATTCCGACCGCGCTCAGAAGACATGGTTCCTCGCAATCGAACGATCCGAGGGGGCGGAGCCTCGCTCTGACAGATCGGCGGCCATTGAAAGGCTTCTGCGGCGAGTGCCTTCGATGGGGGTATCGAAAATCACCGCATCATCTTCGGCATCCCCCTAAGCACCTCTACTCCGCGATCGTGGCAGTCGACGCGCGGCGAACCTCGTACGCGCTCCAAAGGAGCACGGAGCTTTTCAAATGTCCGATCCGAACACGGATAAGCCGCCGCGTTACTTACGCACGTCCGAAGCCGCGCGCTTCTTGAGCTTGTCCGGCCGCACCTTGGAGAAACACCGAACCTACGGAACCGGTCCCGAGTATCACAAGATTGGCGGACGCGTGGTCTATTCAGTAGCTGACCTGACAGCATGGGCCAAACTCGGCAAGAAGAAGTCAACCTCGGATCCTGGTGTCGGCACCGTACTGCCCGCAAAACGGCGTGCGCCAATTCCCTATGCGGGCAAAGAGCGGCGCTAGGCCATGTCCGTTAGCAAATCCTCAGCGCACCGCCGCCGGTGTCGCGGCGCACTTCAGATCCTTGTTCCCGGCGAGCTACGGGCTCCCGAGACCCGGCTTGAAATTGTCGGGAATGCTCGTCAGGATCGTGATGGCCGCCTTGTGCTGCATAGCCCGCGTCAGTTCGTCGCCGCATTTGGTGATGCTCCCGATGCGACCGGTTTGTCCGGATTGATGGCGCCGTGGCGCCAATCCGAAATCGGCCCGGACGTTGGTCGATTTCCTAGATCGTCTCGGATCCAGCGACACGTCGTACCCTGCGTGCAAGTCCATCCTTCGACTTCGTCGCCGACGGCTGGAATGCGCGGCGCACTCCAGCCGCGAATCGTTGCGCGGTATCGTCGCCGTAGCGTGGCATGCAAGGGGGCACAACTCAGTACTGCTGCTAGCCATATATACTTGGGCTTCTTTCTGGCGAACCAAGCCTCAACTTTCATGGGAACTGACTGGCAACGTCAGGCCGCCAGGCCTGCTCACCTTCAGAAGAGGCACACGCGTTTCGCTAAGCCCAAGGCATACCGTTCCCGATTCGAGCGTCAGGGAGCGGCGGCATGAACGATCTCACGGAAGTGGAAGTTTTGTGGCTCGAGAAGCGTATCGAAAACCGCATTCGGTTCGGTCATGTTGTCAAGGAACGAAAGGTTGATCGTCACCGCCGTGTCCTGTCATTTGCACCGGGCAGCATCTTTGCCTTCGTCCGTTGGACATCCAACGACTTTGGCACGATCATCTCGCGGATTGACATCTTGCGCGCGGTCGCACCGGGACAGCGCTGCTCGACCGTACCGTATGTGAGGCCCGGCGGAGAGATCGTGCTGCGGCTCTCTGGCTGGCCGAAGGTCGAGCGCGTGTTGCAGACGATCGATGCCGTCGAGGCGCTTGGAATCGATCCGGCTGACGTCGCTCCCGATCATTGGCATCACGTTCATAACCGTCTGTCCGTCAACGAAAACCCGCGTCCATACACGAGAACGCGCCACCAGGCCTGGCTCCATCGTCGCAGAGTGATGCGATGACGAGCCGCCTGATGACGCTGACCACGACGCTTGCGGCCGCTGCCGCACTCATCGCGACGATCGTCCTGGAGCCACTTCCACTCTACATTTGGAATGCATCGGCAAGCGTGCCAATCGGTCTCTACAGCCTACGACCGACGAAGCGCTTCCATGTCACCGAGCTGGTCGCCGTTCAACCGCCGGAGCCGCTCGCGACCTTCCTCGATTTGAACGGCTATCTACCGGTCGGGGTCCCCATGCTAAAGCGGGTCTTGGCACTCCCCGGGCAGACGGTCTGCAGAAGCGGGCTCACGATTTCGGTGGATGATGTTGCGGTGGGCGAGGCGAAGGACCGCGACGGACGCGGCCGGCCGCTGCCCAAATGGCAGGGCTGCCGCGCCGTCGGCGAAGGCGAGCTCTTTCTCATGAATTGGCAGTCGGACGACTCCATGGACGGCCGATATTTTGGCTTTCTTCCGGCGTCGGCGGTGATTGGCTGTGCGCTCCCGGTCTGGACCTGGGAGGAGTGACCGTGCGTGTTCTACGTGTTTATCCCGCCATTCCTCGGTTGGATCGGTTGCGGGACCATTCCTCCGTCCCAGCCGACGTTCGCAAGCCTGGCGGGCGCAGCGGTGGTCCAAATGATCAGCGCGAAGCTGCTTTACGCCGCACGGGCGCGAGCACGATAGCAGACTTGGCTCGGTCAGGTGTGCCTGTTTGGGTGGTCGCGTCGCTGCTGCTTGCTCTGACCGCATCGGACACTACCGCTCTGGCCAAAAACGGGTCCGCCGCGCTCCCAGCGATCTGTCGAACCAACCACACGCTTCCGGCCTTCATCGAAGAAGCCTCACGACGCTTTGCGATCCCAGCGCGGTGGATATGCTCGGTATTGAGCATCGAAACTGCTGGAGACATGCATGCTAGGTCGCCCAAGGGCGCAATGGGACTGATGCAGATCATGCCGGCGACTTGGGCGGAACTACGCCAACGCTATGACCTAGGAAGCGATCCGTACGATCCGCGTGACAACATTCTGGCCGGCACGGCGTATCTCCGTGAACTGCTCGACCGCTACGGTTCGCGCGGCGCTTTTGCTGCGTACAACGCGGGACCAACTCGCTACGAAGAACATCTCGCGGGAGCACCTTTGCCAGACGAGACGCGAGCATACGTGGCAAAGCTAGCAAATTTGCTTGGCATTCAACTGCCGCCGACGTGTACCGCGAGCTGGAGGTCATCAGCAGCCGCGACGCTGTTCGTTGAACGAGCTGAGCGGATGGAAATCCGCGGTAGGCCGACATCGTTCGCGCTCTCGCGCTGCGCAACGATTGCAATCTCGTCGCCCGATGTCTCGCAGATGGCCCCCAGGCGTACTGGCGTTTTTGTAGCTCGATCGGACTCGAGGGCATTACGATGACCAGTAATGGCTTGCTTCAGCAATCAATCGGCGGAGGAGCGAGAGCAGTGGGCAGGCAGGACATGTGCGTCCGGGGGCTACACAGGACGTCACGTCTTGACGAGACTAGCGGCCTCGGCCGGCAATGCGTCGACTCGGCGAGCTCCTACTCTGTGCGGGGCCCTGCCATGGCAGATGCCGCTTTCGCGATCACTGCTTCGGCGCACTCGATCGCGGCGCGGAAGTCCTCGCTCTTCCAGGTATCAACCGAATGGCCGTCATCGTACGACTCGTCTGCGGCGTCTCGCGCGCGTGAGACCAACTCGCGAAGCACCGCAATGGCTTCGGCGACCAGCTTGGCATTCAACTCATCGCGGGAAGACCGCGTCGTCACCTCTTTAGATTCACCGCATCGCAATTGTGAACCTTCAGGCAACGTCATCGCAATAAATGACTATTGCGATTGCCTACGGAACTTGATGGCAGAGCGGCCCTTCAAATCGGGCTTCGAGAAACCGGTGCACAGGAATAGCCGCCGTGTGGGCGAATCCGACAGCCCGGTGCAACGACTTAGCTGGTCGTTGCCACATAGGAGAGCTCCGATGCGGCTTTTCGTTGGGTCGGGCATCGGTCTTGTGGAGACCAGTCTTTGCATCGTCGATGGCGAGGGTCTCGCCGTTCGCGAGGTCAAGGTTAGGCTGCTCAAGCGCAAACTGATCGACTTCGAAAACAACATTCGTGCGCTGCGGGCCTATGGTTTGCTCGTTGGAGCGGTCGCCCGTGGCGCCTTGGAGGCCCGCGTCCGCGAGCTGATCGAGCGCAGCGATCCGATCTTCGTAATGACCATTAGAGCCATGTCGGATGTGCTCCGCGCCATCCTTGAGCGTTATGATCGGCTGCATCGTGTGCTGCTGCAGGTGGTCCAGCATGATGCAGGTTGCCGGCGCCTGATGACGGTTCTGGGCGTCGGCCCCGTTGCGACCCTGTCGTTTAATGTCGGCTTCGATGATTCCCGGCGCTTTGCCCGATCGCGATCGGTAGGCGCACATTTTGGCTTGGCGCCGAGACAGCACCAGTCCGGCATGTCGATCGATCATGAAGTGCGCATCAGCAAACAGGGCGACGTCGCAGTGCGCGAGTCGCTTTGCGAGGCGGCCGCAAGCCTGCTGCTGCGGGTCAGGAAACGGTCGGCACTGCCGGCGTGGGGCCTGTGGATCGCCAAACGGTCGAGCATGCTGTGCGCTATCACCGCGGTCGCGCGCAAGCTTGCGAGCATTCTGCCTCGGATGTGGGTCAGTGAGACCGACTTCCACGTCCGGTTCGGCGCCAAGATCACGCAACGGCTGCGGTTGAAGCCTGCACGGTAGCCGCGGTGCAGACTACGACGGATTAGCGCTGGGTTTGCGCCCGGCATGTGGAGGAGGAACGAAACTAGAGATCCGCGCGGTGAGCGTCCCCTGGCGGGGCCGCGAAACGGGGAATGTCCGCTATCTCTTGCCTGCTCGCGCCCTTCGGGACGGGAGCCGGACTGCTTATGAACCTGATGAAGAGCATGCGACGGCCGAAGTGCTGAACGCGAAGGAACGCATGGACCCCGCCTGGTGACTGCAACCACAAGCGCGGCGTGGTGACGTTTGTGCGTTGTCGATGGAGAGAGTCTGTCATGGCTGAAGTGCGAAGAGTCGAAGAAAAGCGTAGGAATGAGTTGACTTTGAACGCCCGATTAGGAAGGCGAGATAAAAGGGGCTCGCCGGTCGAACCACAAGCCATTGACATGGCTTGGGTTCCGGCGTGCCGGTCGGTCGGGGCGCGTGCCGCGCCTAAGACTTTCCCCAGAACATTCAAACATGCTTTCGGCACTGTAGGTGTCGCTGCGTTCTTCGAGGCCCGGTCATGACCGCAGGCGACAGCGACCTGCGAATTCGGCCTGGGCGCATTCGCAGTACACGCGCGCCAAAGCCCAAGAGCTTCATCAACCAGGTGCTGCGGGCGGCGAAGAAAGCGGGACACACCTCGGGTCAGACGGTAGCCGGCAGGCGTTCGGCGGCCCATGGACGCTCGACGTTTGGCCGTGGTCGCCTCGCCTTTAGCCGCGCCAGATTGTTCAGCTCGACGCGGCGCGTTGTGGTGAAAGCGCGCGTGGTCCGGCACAAAGGGCGAGCCTTCCGTTCAGCACCACTGACCGCCCACCTCTCGTATCTGAAGCGCGACGGCGTGACCCGGAGTGGTGAGCGGGCCGAGATGTTTGATGCTGGCAGCGACCGTGCTGATGGCCTGGCTTTCGCAGAACGGTGCACGGACGACCGGCATCATTTCCGCTTCATCGTCTCGCCAGAGGATGCCGGTGACATGACCGACCTGAAGGCCTTTGTTCGCGATCTCGTCAGGCAGATGGAGACCGATGTCGGCACGCGGCTCGATTGGGTTGCTATCGATCATTGGAACACCGACAACCCTCACGTCCACCTTCTCGTTCGGGGAGTAGATGTGGAGGGGGCGGATCTCGTGATCTCCCGCGACTACATCAGCCAAGGCCTGCGCTCCCGCGCCGAGGAACTGGTCGCCTGCGAATTGGGTCCAAAACCGGAGCACGAGATCCGCAATTCGCTAGAGAGGGAAGTCACAGCGGAACGATGGACGCGGCTCGATCGGGAGATCCGGCTGGCGGCCGATGAGACCGGCACTATCGATCTTCGCCCGGAGAATTCCGGCAAGTCCGATCCCGAGATCCGGCGCCTGATGGTCGGCCGCCTTCAACACCTGGAGAAGATGGGTCTTGCTGCACCCGCCTCGCCGGGGGAGTGGATGGTCGGGCTCCAGGCCGAGCGCAATCTTCGCGACCTCGGCATGCGTGGTGATATCATCAAGACCATGCACCGCGTCTTTACCAACCGCGGGGAAGCGCGCGGCGTTGCCGACTACGTCATCGAAGGCGAACAGCCGACGTCCCAGCTTGTCGGACGCCTGGTCGACCGTGGACTGCATGACGAACTGACCGGCGAGGCCTATGCCCTGATCGATGGAATAGACGGACGCGCGCATCACGTGCGCTTCCGAGGGCTCGAAGCTTTCGACCACGCCCCCCCGATCGGCGGAATCGTCGAAGTCCGACGCTTCGGTCAAGCCGACGACCCGCGTCCCATCCTGGTGCTCGCGACCCGTTCAGATCTCGATCTTGGTGAGCAGGTCACCGCGAAGGGGGCAACCTGGCTCGACTACCGGCTGGTCGAGCGCGACCCCATGCCGCTCGCCATGGGAGGATTTGGGCGGGAGACCCGCGACGCCATGGAAGCCCGTACCGAGCATCTGATCCAGGAGGGCCTAGCGCGGCGGCAGGGTCAACGCATTATCTTGCAGCGCGACCTCCTGAACACGTTGCGCCGGCGCGAACTGGACGAGGCTGGCGCAAAAGTCTCGGCCGACATCCGCCTACCACAAGTAAAGGCTGACTCCGGGGAGCATGTGGCGGGCACGTATCGCCAGCGGCTGACGCTAGCCTCGGGACGCTTCGCCATGATCGATAATGGGTTGGGCTTTCAGCTGGTGCCCTGGTCGCGTGAACTCGAAAAGAAGCTTGGCCAACACGTCACCGGCGTCGTGAAGGACGGTGGGGGCATCGAATGGGGCTTTGGTCGGAAGCGTGACCTCGGTCTCTAGCAATCTCTCCAATCAAGTTGCGGAAGGGACGTTCGGAATGTCCGGAACCAAAATCCTCTGGGGACAGGTGATCGTTGTCGGCCTGATCGTTCTGCTGGCTATCTGGGGAGCAACAGAGTGGACGGCTTGGCGGCTCGCCTATCAACCGGAGCTTGGCCGGCCCTGGTTCGAACTGTTGGGCCTCAAGATCTATTACCCACCGATCTTCTTTTGGTGGTGGTTCGTCTACGATGCTTATGCGCCTCAGGTCTTTGTCGAGGGAGCCTTCATCGCCGCGTCCGGGACCTTCGTTTCGATCGCGGCGGCGATCGGCATGTCCGTGTGGCGTGCGCGTGAAGCCAAGAACGTCGAGACCTATGGCTCGGCGCGCTGGGCTGATGCGGAAGAGGTTCGAGCGGCGGGACTTCTTGGTCCGGACGGTGTGGTACTCGGCGAACTCGACCGCGACTACCTCCGTCATGACGGACCGGAGCACGTGCTATGTTTCGCGCCCACCCGGTCCGGCAAAGGCGTCGGTCTCGTCGTTCCCTCTCTTCTTGCATGGCCGGGTTCGGCCATCGTGCACGACATCAAGGGCGAGAACTGGCAACTGACCGCCGGATTCCGCTCGCGGCATGGCCGCGTCCTGTTGTTCGACCCCACCAACCCAAAGTCATCAGCTTACAATCCGCTCCTCGAAGTCCGACGCGGGGAATGGGAGGTTCGAGACGTCCAGAACGTGGCCGACGTCCTGGTCGACCCCGAAGGCTCGCTCGACAAGCGGAACCACTGGGAGAAGACCAGTCATTCGCTCCTAGTCGGCGCCATACTCCATGTTCTCTATGCTGAGGCAGACAAGACCTTGGCCGGCGTCGCAGCTTTCCTATCTGATCCGAAGCGGCCGATCGAGGCCACGCTAAAGGCGATGATGACCAGCCGGCACCTTGGCGAGCATGGTGCCCATCCCGTGGTCGCTTCAACCGCGCGCGAACTCCTCAACAAATCCGAGAACGAACGTTCAGGCGTCCTGTCCACCGCGATGTCGTTCCTCGGCCTTTACCGCGATCCCGTCGTGGCCCAGGTGACCTGTCGCTGCGACTGGCGGATTGCCGATCTGATCGCAAATAGCCGACCGGCGACGCTTTACCTTGTGGTGCCACCTTCCGATATCTCGCGAACCAAACCATTGATTCGTCTGGTGCTGAATCAGATCGGCCGGCGCCTAACTGAGGACTTACACGCCCGCGATCGCCGGCATCGCGTTCTGATGATGCTCGACGAGTTCCCGGCACTCGGACGGCTTGATTTCTTCGAGTCCGCGCTGGCCTTCATGGCGGGATACGGCATCAAGAGTTTCTTGATCGCGCAATCGCTCAATCAGATCGAGAAGGCCTACGGCCCCAACAACGCCATTCTCGACAATTGTCACGTCCGCGTCAGCTTCGCGACCAACGACGAGCGGACGGCCAAAAGGGTGTCCGACGCGCTGGGTACGGCGACCGAGATGCGAGCGATGAAGAACTACGCCGGGCACAGGTTGAACCCATGGCTGGGGCACCTCATGGTGTCGCGCCAGGAGACGGCGAGGCCGCTATTGACCCCCGGCGAAGTCATGCAGCTTCCACCGATGGACGAGATCGTCATGGTGGCGGGCACGCCGCCAATCCGGGCGAAGAAGGTCCGCTACTACGAGGATCAGCGATTTACCGAGCGTGTCTTGCCACCGCCCGATCCGGCGGCATCAGGTCAGTCATCGCGAATGGACGGATGGTCAACACTTGGAACTCTGAAGCCGACGCGAGGTCCAACTGACAAAGCCGCGGAGGCCGAGGAAGATGCGGCGAACAGCGGGCTCCGTCGTGAGCCCGAACTCCCCGATCATGTCGCGATCGCTAAGGAGACGACCGAACCGACGCCGGCAGAGGAATTTGCGGCCGTTCTTGACGACGACGAGGATGCCATCCGTCAGTCCCGGTTCATACGCCAGCAGATGCGCGGTGTCGCCCGTCAAGTCGCCATGGACCCGAATGACGGTATGGAGCTCTGAGGTAATATGCGCGACCGGATGAACGTCTACTTCCCACCGGAGATTCTGAAACAGATCTCGGAGCTCGCCGATCGCAAGAAGCTTTCCCGGTCTGCGATCGTAGAGGCGGCGGTTGCCTCGTTTCTATCGCCGGACGGCGCGGACAGGCGGGAGGCAGCGTTTACCCGGCGCCTAGATCGGCTTTCCCGTCAGATGCAGAGACTGGAACGCGACGTCGGTTTGACCGCCGAGAGCTTGGCCCTGTTCATCCGTTTCTGGCTGACGATCACGCCACCGCTACCCAACGACGCGCAGGTGGCCGCACAGGCAAAGGGCCGGGAGCGCTTTGAAGGATTTGTCGAGGCGCTCGGTCGGCGTTTGCAAAAGGGGCAAAGCTTTTTGCGCGAAATTCCAGAAGATATACGCCGTCAGGAACCGGCTGAAGAAATCTGATTGAACCATGTAGAAAGAGCATTTCGCCGGTCTTTCTTTTTCTACCCCAGCCTACGACCGCAGCGATTTAGCCGAACTGACAAAAGCTGGACGCGCTATCGGCTCGAGCGAGCTGAGAGCAAAGGGGCCAGCATGCAAATTTTAACAGCATGGCGTCGAATCGCGCGCGTCTTTCTGCCTTTTGCAGCGGGGTCCTATTTCTCTTATCTGTTTCGAACGATCAACGCTCTGATCGCCAGCCATCTCAGCTCGGATATCGGCGTTGGTGCTGCTGATCTCGGGTTGCTTACGTCAGTCTATTTTTTTGTTTTCGCAGCGGTTCAGATCCCCATCGGTATTCTATTGGACCGCTTTGGTCCGCGTCGCGTACAGAGCGTTTTGCTGTTGCTCGCAGCACTCGGCGCCGGACTATTCGCGGTATCGAACGGCTTCCTACTCCTCTTGGTCGCGCGCGCAATGATCGGGCTTGGTGTCGCGGCGTCGCTCACGGCAGGACTGAAGTCCATCATCCTTTGGTTCCCCAGGGAGCGAGTTGCGTTGCTCAATGGCTACATGATCATGTTGGGATCGCTTGGAGCGGTGACCGCCACGGCTCCCGTCGAATACCTGCTCGCCTGGATGGGCTGGCGGCAGCTCTTTGACATCATGGCCCTCGCGACCGGTGCGACAGCTATTCTCATCTACGTCGTAGTGCCTGAACGAGGAGTGGCCCCATCAACAGCGGCCGCTTCCCTGAGCTCCGTCTTCAGCGATCGGCGCTTTTGGCGAATGGCACCGTTGTCGGCGACTTGCGTTGGATCGTCCTGGTCCCTGCAGGGATTGTGGGCATCGCCGTGGCTGACAGACGTCGAGGGGTTTGACCGTTCAAGTCTTGTCAGGCAACTGTTCATAATGTCGATCATGCTTGGCGGCGGTGCCTGGTTGTTCGGCATGACGGTCCATCACATCAAACGAAGGGGAATCGGGGCGGAGACGGTATTAGCGATCGTTGCAGTCTTGCTTATCGCAGCCGAGCTGGCCTTGATCCTGCGAGCGCCTCTGCCGTCCATTTTCCCTTGGTCCGTTGTCGCAATTGCCGGAACGGCGACCGTGGTCAGTTTTGCGGTAATTGCGGATTACTTTCCGCCTGAGCTTGCTGGTCGTGCCAATGGCACTTTGAACGTCTTGCACTTTGGCTGGGCCTTTCTGGCACAATCTGCAACAGGCCTGATCCTAGAGCAATGGGTGAGGAACGATGGCCATAGGCCCGTCCAAGCCTATCAAGTCGCTTTTGGTCTCAACGTAGTACTGCAGATCGCGACGCTGGTCTGGTTCGCGCTGCCCTGGCGCCGATCCATCGCTTCGTGGATAAGTTCAATCCTCTTCTTCAGGCCGGCTGACACTCGCTGCGCTGTCGAGTCAGTTGGGTTGTATGAGGACTCGGTCATCCTCTTGCCCGCGAATGACGATGTGGAGTGGTAAGCAAGCCACTCCCAGCGAACCGTCACCTCGAGTATCAATTCTCAGACTTTCTTTTTCTACGCTAGTCCACGATCGTTGAAGCGGCTTGTTGCGCCACGTCCATCGATGCCTTTTCTAATCATCCCATCTTAGGCGCCCCGTAGGCGCCTCGTTTAGTGGGGGCGGCGGTGGCAATTCATTCCATTCAATCGGAAGCGAATTCGCGCGGCGCGCGAATGCTGCGCAGCGCGCTTGGCTCTGCGATTGCCGGCTACCTCGAAGACGAGGCGATCATCGAGGTGATGCTCAATCCGGATGGACGGTTGTGGGTCGACCGGTTGTCGAATGGCCTGATCGACACAGGCGAAACTTTGTCGGCCGCAGACGGCGAGCGCATTGTTCGCCTGGTAGCGCACCACGTAGGTGCGGAGGTGCATGCCGGCTCGCCGCGGGTCTCGGCCGAATTGCCTGGGACAGGCGAGCGCTTCGAAGGGCTATTGCCTCCGGTCGTTGCGGCACCGGCCTTTGCTATCCGCAAGCCGGCCGTGGCGGTGTTCACGCTCGACGACTACGTCGCCAGGGGGATCATGACCTCGGAGCAGGCACGGAATCTGAGGGACGCGGTCGCGGCACGGAAGAACATCCTCGTCGCCGGCGGGACATCGACCGGCAAGACAACCTTGACGAACGCGCTGCTGGCCGAGGTCGCGAAGAGCTCCGATCGGGTCGTTCTGATCGAAGATACGCGCGAACTCCAATGTAAGGCGCCTAATCTCGTAGCCTTGCGGACCAAAGATGGGGTGGCCACGCTTTCCGACCTGGTTCGCTCGTCGCTGCGATTGCGCCCGGATCGCATTCCGGTTGGCGAGGTTCGCGGTGCCGAAGCGCTCGACCTGCTCAAGGCCTGGGGCACCGGTCACCCCGGTGGCATCGGGACTATCCATGCGGGCAGCGCGCTCGGCGCGCTGCGGCGACTCGAGCAACTCATCCAGGAAGCCGTCGTCACGGTTCCGCGCGCCCTGATCGCGGAGACCATCAACCTCGTTGCCGTGCTTGCGGGGCGCGGCGGTGACCGTCGCCTCGCTGAACTCGCCATCGTCACTGGGCTCGGCGCCGCCGGTGACTACAACCTTTCATCAGCAGGAGACTGACATGCGCCCGCAATTTCGTTTTCTTCGAGATGTCGCTTCACTGACCGCGTCCGGGATGGTTCTTTTGGCGTCAGCACCGGCGTGGGCTGCCGGCTCGAATATGCCGTGGGAGCAGCCACTCAATCAGATATTGCAGTCGGTGGAGGGGCCTGTCGCCAAGATCATCGCCGTCATCATCATCGTCGTGACCGGGCTCACGCTCGCGTTCGGCGACTCGTCGGGTGGTTTCCGCAGGCTGATCCAGATCGTGTTCGGCCTGTCGATCGCATTTGCCGCCTCGAGCTTCTTCCTGTCGTTCTTCTCCTTCGGCGGCGGCGTGGTGATCTGATGGATGAACCTGTCACAGGCTTTGTCGTGCCCGTTCACCGCGCGCTCACCGAGCCGATCCTGATGGGCGGCGCGCCGCGGTCGGTTGCGATTGTCAACGGCACGCTTGCGGCAGCTCTTGGATTGGGATTGCGGCTCTGGATCGCGGGTCTTGCTCTCTGGTTCATCGGCCACATGGCCGCCGTCTGGGCCGCCAAACGCGATCCCGCCTTTGTCGATGTGGTGCGCCGACATCTGCGCATTCCAGGCCATCTCAACACCTGAGTTCTCGGTCATGATGAACTTTGCCGAATATCGTCATTCAAACGCGCGTCTCGCCGACTTCCTGCCCTGGGCAGCCCTCGTCGACGAGGGAATCATCCTGAACAAAGACGGCTCGTTCCAACGGACAGCAAAGTTCCGGGGGCCTGACCTCGACAGCGCGGTGCCGGCCGAACTTGTCGGCGTCGCGGGTCGCCTGAATAGCGCCCTGCGCCGTCTGGGATCTGGTTGGGCGGTCTTCGTTGAAGCGCAACGCCATTTTGCGGGTGCTTACCCGCCGAACACCTTTCCGGACGTTGCGTCTGCGTTGGTCGACGCCGAGCGCAGAGCTCAGTTCGAAGAGGCGGGCGCCCACTATGAGTCCAGCTATTTCCTGACCGTCCTCTACCTGCCCCCGGAAGAGGGCGCTGCCCGGGCAGAGCGACTCCTCTATGAGGGCCGGAATCGGACCGTCGGAGCAGACGCGCGCGAGGTGCTCCGCAGGTTTGTCGATCAAACCAACCGCGTGCTGCAGCTATTTGAAGGATTTATGCCGGAATGCGCCTGGCTCGATGATCAGGACACGTTAACCTACCTGCACTCGACGATCTCGACCAAGCGTCACCGCGTTCGCGTGCCCGAAATTCCGATATACATCGATGCGCTGTTGGCCGACCAGCCGCTGACCGGTGGGCTAGAGCCGATGTTGGGCTCAGCCAACATTCGGGTCCTCACGATTGTCGGCTTTCCGGGCGCCACGACCCCGGGAATCCTGGACGACCTGAATCGCCTGCCCTTCTCGTATCGTTGGTCGACCCGCGCGATCATGCTCGACAAGACCGACGCCACCAGCCTGCTGACCAAGATTCGGCGGCAGTGGTTCGCCAAGCGAAAGTCCATCGGCGCCATCCTCAAGGAGGTCATGACCAACGAGGCGTCGACGCTGCTCGATACCGACGCGCACAACAAGGCGCTTGATGCCGACGCGGCGTTGCAGGAACTGGGGTCGGATCAGATCGGACAAGCCTTTGTCACGGCAACCATCACCGTGTGGGACCGCGATCCGAATGCGGCCAACGAGAAGTTACGGCTGGTTGAGAAGGTCATTCAGGGGCGGGATTTCACCTGCATGGTCGAGACGGTGAACGCCGTCGAAGCCTGGCTCGGCAGTCTGCCGGGACACGTCTACGCCAATGTGCGGCAGCCACCGATTTCGACTCTCAACCTCGCCCATATGATTCCGATGTCGGCCGTGTGGGCTGGTGAGGCGAGGGATCTGCACTTTAAGGGTCCGCCTCTGTTGTTCGGCAAGACGGAGGGATCAACGCCGTTCCGCTACTCCCTCCACGTCGGCGACGTCGGTCATACCCTCGTGGTGGGCCCGACCGGTGCCGGCAAATCCGTGTTGCTAGCTCTGATGGCGTTGCAATTCCGCCGATATCCGAATTCTCAGGTCTTTGCGTTCGATTTCGGCGGCTCAATTCGGGCGGCCGCGCTCGCCATGGGCGGTGACTGGCATGATTTGGGCGGCGCCTTGTCTGACGGAGACGAAAACCCCGTCGCGCTGCAACCGTTGGCCTGGATAGATGATCCTTCCGAGCGCGGATGGGCCACCGAATGGATCGGCGCGATCCTGGTACGGGAGAAGGTCGAGGTCACCCCGGAGGTCAAGGATCATCTGTGGTCGGCGCTGACGTCTCTCGCCTCGGCACCGAGGGAAGAGCGCACCCTCACGGGTCTGTCAGTCCTGCTGCAATCGAACTCCCTAAAGCGCGCCTTACAACGTTATTGCCTCGGCGGCCCGTCCGGACGCTTGCTCGATGCCGAATTCGAGCGTCTTGGCGAGGCGTCCGTCCAGGCGTTTGAGACCGAAGGTTTGATCGGAACGAGTGCTGCGCCCGCCGTGCTGGCGTATCTCTTCCATCGTATTGGTGATCATCTCGATGGCCGGCCGACGCTCTTGATTGTCGATGAGGGTTGGCTCGCCCTAGACGATGAGGATTTCGCGGGGCAGCTCCGGGAATGGCTGAAGACGCTTCGGAAGAAGAACGCGTCCGTCATCTTCGCCACACAGTCGCTTTCGGACATTGATGGCTCCGCGATTGCGCCGGCTATCATCGAAAGCTGCCCAACGCGATTGTTGCTGCCGAACGAACGGGCGATCGAACCGCAGATCACTGCCATCTACCGTCGCTTCGGCCTCAATGACCGCCAGATCGAGCTTCTGAGCCGGGCAACGCCAAAGCGCGACTACTATTGCCAGTCTCGTCGCGGTAACCGGATGTTCGAACTTGGCCTTGGTGAGGTTGCGCTCGCATTCACCGCAGCCTCTTCCAGGACAGACCAGGCTGCCATCTCGCAACTCACCGCCGAACATGGACCCGACGGCTTCGTGCCTGCCTGGCTCCAGCACCGCGGTGTCGCCTGGGCGACAGATCTGATCCCCAATCTCGTCAATCTGGAGAAATCGCTATGAGACCTCTTGGCCTATTGGGGACCACGGCCGCCTTCGCGTTGCTGCTTGGCGTTACGCTGCCCGCACGGGCGCTGATCGTCTTTGATCCAACCAACTACGTCCAGAATGTTCTGACGGCCGCGCGGGAGCTCCAGCAGATAAATAATCAGATCACCTCGTTGCAGAACGAGGCGCAGATGCTGATCAATCAGGCAAGGAATCTGGCAAACTTGCCGTATTCGTCGCTGCAGCAATTGCAATCATCGATCCAGCGCACCCAGCAATTACTGGCCCAAGCCCAGCGCATCGCCTACGACGTGCAGCAGATCGATCATGCCTTCTCGACAAGCTACGCGCCAGCGACCAGCAGCCAGTCGAACCAGTTGCTGATCTCCAACGCTCAATCGCGATGGCAGAATTCCTATGCTGCGACGCAAGACGCGCTTCGCGTCCAGGCCGGCATTGTTGGCAACCTCGACACCAATCGAATCCAGACGTCAGCGCTCGTAACGTCAAGCCAGAGCGCCAGTGGCGCCCTGCAGGCGACTCAGGCCGGCAACCAGATCCTCGCGCTACAAGCCCAACAACTTGCCGATCTCACGGCTGCGGCGGCGGCGCAGGGCAGGGCGCAGAGCCTCGAAGCGGCTCAGCGCGCCTCAGCCCAAGATCAAGGACGAGAACAGCTTCGGCGGTTCCTGACACCGGGGCAGGGCTATCAATCCTCCAACGTGCAGATGTTTCACTGATGACCGACGTAAAGGCATTCAAGGCGTTGTCTCTGCTTACGACAATCGGTCTGGTGGCCGTCGCGGCCTGCACGATTCAGCTGCGTGGCGGGGACGATTCTCCGCCGGCACCGAAGGCGGAGCAGACGACCGATGCAACCGCCTCCGATCTCGCACGCTGCCGCGGTGTCACTCCGGAGGAAACAGCGGGCTATCGGCATTGTAAGCGCGTCTGGGACGAAAATCGGCGTCGTTTCTTTGGCAAGAAGGACAGCGCTGCAGCTTCCGGCCACGATGGCTCAACCAGTTCGATAGCTGTCTCAAAGGATCAAAGCCGGATCCCTCAGGGATATTCGAACTTGGCGACACCTGAGGCGAACAAGCCATGACTGGTACGGGGATCATTGACCAGTTCCTGGAAACGTTCACGCGCTATATCGACAACGGTTTTGGGCTGCTCGGCAGCGATGTCGGATATCTCGCAACAACCCTTGCTGCGATCGACATCACGCTCGCTGCGTTGTTCTGGAGTTGGGGACCGGACGAAGACATCATCGCGCGCCTCGTCAAGAAGACGCTCTTCGTGGGGGTCTTCGCCTACCTCATCGGAAACTGGAACAGCTTGGCGCGCATCGTCTTCGAGAGCTTTGCCGGTCTTGGACTGAAAGCATCGGGCGCAAGCCTGTCTGCATCGGATTTCCTGCGGCCGGGAAAGATCGCCCAAGTTGGACTCGACGCCGGGCGGCCGCTACTGGATTCGATCTCCAGCTTGATGGGCTACATCAGCTTTTTCGAGAATTTCGTTCAGATCGTCGTTCTCCTGTTCGCCTGGGTCGTGGTGTTGCTCGCCTTCTTCATCCTGGCGATCCAGCTCTTCGTCACCCTGATCGAGTTCAAGCTCACCACGCTAGCCGGCTTTGTGCTCATTCCATTTGGCCTGTTCGGCAAGACCGCCTTTGCCGCGGAACGGGTTTTGGGCAACGTCATATCATCAGGGATCAAGGTCCTGGTCCTGGCTGTCATCGTCGGCATTGGATCGACCCTGTTCTCGCAGTTCACCGCTGGCTTTGGTGGCAATCAGCCAACTATCGAAGACGCGATGACACTGGTGCTCGCGGCGCTCTCCTTGCTGGGGCTTGGTATCTTCGGTCCGGGTATCGCAAACGGCCTGGTGTCGGGCGGACCTCAGCTCGGCGCGGGCGCCGCGATTGGAACAGGCCTTGCTGCCGGCGGCATTGTTGCGGCAGGCGCAGGTGTTGTTGCCGGTGGCGCTGGCCTCGCTGGTGGGGCGATTGCAGGCGCCGCGCGCGGTGGCGGCGCTGTCATAAGCGGAGTATCAGCCGCCTATCGCAGCGGCGGCCTTGCCGGCGTAGCGGAGGCTGGCACTTCGGCTGCCATGAGTCCGTTACGTCGTGCGGCGGCTGCGCTCGGCGGAAGTGGGGAAGCCGGCGCACAGGCCGCGAGCACCTCGGCCGAAGGTCAGCCCGATTGGGCGCGGCGCATGAAGCGTGCCGAGACTATTCGGCACGGCGCATCGGCAGCCGGCCACGCGGTTCGCTCAGGCGATCACGGCGGCAGCGGCTCCTCCGTCGATTTGTCTGAAGGAGAGCGCTGAGACGCACCACTGCACCCCCAACGCAGAGCAGCGCCTCAAATTCTTCCCTCGCACGACTTGAAACCGATCACTTGATCGCAGGGGCAAACATCGATGTTCAAACGACCATCAGTTCACTACGGGCGCATGCCCGAACCGATCACGCCTTATCAAAAGGCAGCCCAAGTTTGGGACGAACGCATTGGATCTGCCCGCGTGCAGGCCAAGAACTGGCGCTTGATGGCGTTCGGCTGCTTGACGTTATCAGCCGGTCTCGCAGGTAGCCTTGTTTGGCAATCGGGCCAAGGCTCGATCACGCCCTGGGTGGTCGAAGTCGATCAACTCGGCCAGACACAAAGGGTTGCGCCGGCCAACATCGACTATCAACCCAACGACGCTCAGATCGCTTACCATCTGGCGCGCTTTATCGAAGATGTTAGAGGTCTGCCCGCCGACGGCATCGTTCTGCGCCAAAACTGGCTCCGGGCCTATGATTTTACGACGGATCGTGGCGCCGCTGCGCTGAACGACTATGCGCGCAACAATGACCCCTTTGCCAAGCTGGGTAAGGCGCAAATTTCTGTCGACGTCTCGAGCGTCATTCGTGCGTCGTCGGAAAGCTTCCGGGTCGCATGGACTCAGCGCACCTACGACAACGGATCGTTGAGCTCGACGGAGCGTTGGACCGCGATTCTTACGATCGTGATCGAAACGCCGCGCGATGCCGAACGCCTGCGCAAGAATCCCCTTGGCGTCTACGTCCGCGCCATCAACTGGTCAAAGGAGTTGAGTCAGTGACCAAGACGCCGTCTGACGTTCATTCGAAGCGTTTCCTCCCGCACAGCAAGCTCAATGTGCCTCGGCCCGAGTTTGTGACCTCAAAGCGAGCGCTCCTGTCGGCGCTCTTGCTTTGTTTGTCGGCGCTCGGCGGGTGCGCGACCTACGTGCCGCCAAAGATCAGCTATGACGCGGAGGTCCCGCCGCTGCCGGTTGCTCCAGTGGCACTGGACGACAGCTCGCGGCCGCTTCACGTTCCACCGCTCTGGAAGCCAACTCTCGGCGGCAAATCGGCCGAGAAGGAAAAGCCCGAACCCGTGAGCCGGGTTGAGACGGCAAACAGCGCAGCGAGGGTCGAACCGCGCAAACGTGGGTATTTCAACGCGGCGCAAATCTACGCTTACAGTCCTGGCGCACTCTATCAGGTTTACGCCGCGCCCGGGCAGATCACGGATATCGCGCTAGAGGAAGGAGAACAGTTGACGGGAGCAGGGCCGATCGCGGCCGGAGATACCGTACGCTGGGTCGTGGGCGATACCGAGAGCGGGAGCGGCGACACACGGCGCGTCCATATCCTGGTCAAGCCGACTCGAGCTTCGATTGAGACCAACCTAGTGGTCAATACTGACCGGCGCACTTACCTGATCGAACTCCGCTCCCGCGAGCGACCATACATGCCGTCTGTTGCCTGGTACTATCCAGAGGCGGTACGCGAACGGTCGCGTTCAGCTGCGCTGAAGCCCGTTCTTCCGGGGCCGGCGCAGCGCATCTCCCGCTATGCTATCGAGGGGGACAGTCCTCCCTGGCGGCCGCTCGCCGTATATGACGATGGCCGCAAAGTCTATGTCGAATTCCCGCAAGGCATCGTGCAAGGCGAGATGCCTCCGCTCTTTGTCATCGGTCCAGATGGCAAGACCGAACTCGTCAACTATCGCGCTTACGGCAACGTATTGATTGTCGATCGACTCTTTGCAGCCGCCGAGCTGCGGCTCGGCGGCGAGCACCAGCAGAAGGTCCGTATTGTCAGGACCGACGGGAGGCCGTCGTCATGAACAATGGAAACGATCACGAGCAAGCAGTTCCGCCGGCGACACAAGGCGAACCGTCCCAAAGCTTCCGCTTGAGAGCTGAGCATCCGCGCGTCACGCGGTTGTCGCGGAAGGTCTTGGCCGGCGGAAGCGCCGTTGCATTGCTCGTCATCGGCGGAACTGTGTTGTGGTCGCTACAGAGCAATCGCTCCCGTAATCAAACGGCCGATGAGCTTTACAGTACCGACCACCACAATGTTGCGGACGGCATTACGACGCTGCCGAAGGACTATGCTGGCGTTCCGCGCCAACCCGTCCCACAGCTTGGTCCGCCGCTCCCCGGGGATCTCGGTCGACCGATCCTTGCCGCCCAAGGTCCGTTGCCGACGAGCGGGGCCGATCCGGACCAGCAGCGCCGAGATCAAGAGACCGAGGCAGCCCGCATCAGCCATTTGTTCGCCGCGACCAATGGACGAGACGTGCGTCCAGCCGCCGCCCCGGCTGTTGGAAGCGACCGCGCCGTGCCACCGAACTCAACGAGCAGCGGCGATGACGGATCTGCGCAGAACGGCCAGGACCGCAAGCTTGCCTTCGTGAACGCCTCTGCGGACCGTCGTACGGTCAGCCCTGACCGCATCACCAAGCCAGCTTCACCGTATATCGTGCAGGCTGGGACGGTCATTCCGGGAGCCCTAATCACCGGGATTCGATCAGACCTTCCAGGCCAAGTAACCGCGCAGGTCACCGAAAACTTATACGACACGCCCACCGGTCGGTTCTTGTTAGTGCCTCAGGGAGCGCGTCTGATCGGTATATACGATAGCCAAGTCACCTTCGGCCAGTCCCGCGTTCTGCTGGTCTGGACGCGGCTGATCATGCCAAATGGACGTTCCGTCGTTCTCGAGCGGCAGCCTGGCGCTGACACAGCAGGGTATGCAGGCCTCGAAGACGAGGTCGACAATCACTGGGGTGAGTTGTTCAAGGCTGCGGCGCTTTCGACGTTTCTGGCGGTGGGGACTGAACTGGGCGCCGGTTCGGACACCAACAGCAACGACAGCGCAATTATCCAGGCATTGCGACACGGCGGCTCGGACTCACTGAACCAGACCGGACAGCAGGTGGTTCGACGCAGTCTCAACATCCAGCCTACTTTGACCGTACGACCTGGTTTCCCGGTTCGTGTTCTTGTCAATCGTGACCTCATACTTACGCCGTATAGAGGGTGACAACATGCCAAAGCTCAAAATAGGAGAGCTTCCAGATGACAAGCCGGTCAAAGTGAGCGCGGAGCTGCCGGCGGCCGTGCATCGCGATCTCATTGCATATGCAGAAGCCCTTACGCGTGAAGGTGGTCAAGTGGTCGAACCGACTAAGCTCATCGCTCCCATGTTGGCGCGCTTTATGGCCACGGATCGAGGATTTTCTAAATTGAAACGTGGCGGCCGCGTACCGGTCGCCGGCGAATGACAGTGATGCTCGAGGCTTCTCGAAGCTGCCGGTCAAAGCTAACAGTACGATGCATCAACCGAGACGCTGCCGGGTTTGGCCCGTGAGCTAAGATATCGCGTCGGAAAGCGTGTTCCCGCGTCTGCCCCGAAATAACTCTGATTGCCCGGGCTTTCTCCGTCTTCAGACGCAAGAGCGCCTGGCGTCGATGGGCATTTATTCGGTCACCCTCAAGCGCGGTACACTGCTCCGGCCGTCGACGCTGATAGGCACGTCGCCCTCGATTGTAGCCCGACGTACGACGCGATGCCCGTCCCCGTAATCGTTGACGGCGTAATGCTGCGTTGCGCGGTTATCCCATATCGCGATATCGCCCACTAACCAGTTCCAGCGCACAGTGTTTTCGGGCGCGGTGATATGAGACTGGAACAGATCGAAGAGCTTTTGTCCGTCGTATTTGGAGATCCCAACAAAGTGCTTCACCAAAGCGCCGAGCACTAGCGTCCGCTCGCCTGTTTCGGGGTGGACGCGCACGACGGGATGCTCGGTCTCAAAAACCGTTCTGGTGAATACCTCGTCGAAGTGTTTCTTGTCCACCTCGCGCACACGCGCGATCCCGGCGTAATCGAAAACGTTGCTGTGAACGGCCCATAGCTCCTCGGCAAGCCGTTGTAGCGGCGGCGGCAGATCGAGATACGCGGAAGCTGTGTTCGACCACACGGTGTCGCCTCCGAAAGCTGGCATTGCTACGGCCCGCAGGACTAAAATCTTGGGATAGGCATCGGCGAAGGTCCCATCCGCATGCCAAACATCGGCGCGACCGCCGCCGCGAGTGGAGTCCAGCTCAAGGAGCGAGGCCGTCCCCTTGGCGGCGCCGAGCATCGGATGCGGCGTTAGCTTTCCAAGACGAGCAGCAAAGCGCTCCTGTTCAACGTCATTGAGATGTCGTTGGTTGCGGAAGAAGATCACCTTGTGCTCGAGAAGCAAGCTGTTGATCGCAGCGATCGTGCGGTCCGGTAGATCGCCCGATAGCTCGATATTTTTGACTTCGGCACCGATGCGCGCTGCACGTTTCAGAACATCGGCGCCCGGAATGACGTCACCGATCAAAGCCGTTGTGCTCATGTTGTTTTTCCAAGCCCTTGAAGTTTCTGCTTTTCGAGGCGGATGATCTTCAGCAAGCAACGTGCCAGGCGAAAGAAGAACATGTAGTCCCCATGGCAACGAATTGCGCTATTTGGCGCGAGTTATCGGACCAACCGATGATTCGACCGAGCGACAAAGAAGCTCGATCGTCGACCTCACCCACCGAATATGGTGCAAAGAGAGCGGCAGCCGACGGAAGACATTCAGTTATGTTATTTCGATCACTCAACTGCCCTAAAAAAGGCAATGCTTCCGTAAGATTGGTAATAATTCATGATGATCATAAATCATGTAGTCGGGCCCTGCCGCGCGTAAGCGCCCTTCGGAAACATATCCACCCACGATTGATACGTTGATAAGGCCAAGATTGCGGGCAATCTCGGTCTCAACTGGCATATCGCCCACGATGACAGTTCTTTCTGCGGATAGATCATTAGCCTGCATATACAAGCGCAGCCGTTCTTGCTTGCTCATGCTCCTAAACTGAGTTGCGCGGCTATCAAATGCCAAGATGTCGGTGACGTGAGTCTTGATCCCAAGTCTTCGCAATTGTGTGCGAATTGGTCCAACAATGTGGTTGCTGACAATGACGGTTTGGATGGCTCGCTGATCAGCGGCGAGCAAAACATTTCGAGCCCCTTTACGTAAGGCCGCGTTGCGCGCCAGGAACTCATAAGTGTTGTGAAAAATGGCGTTGTCGTTGCTCTGTACGACTTCGATTTCATCTTTCGACATGTCCAGGTTGCGGAAAAGAACCGAAGGAGGAAGTTCGAACTTCTCTCGAAGCTTGTGCATATCCACAGCTGCGCGACCGAAGCGGCTTAAAATTGCATTGATGGTTTGCAGCACCGCGTTGGCATCATCGAGCAGCGTGCCATTCCAGTCGAAAATAATCGCGGATTTCATGCATAAACCGAAGGCAAATGTGGTCGTGCGATAGAATGTGTTCGAGACTTAGATATTTACTGGTCTACATGTCTGGAGCGATCGTCGCGGTTCGAACAGAGTCGTCACGGATGCAACGCGCACCAGGGAGCTGAACGGGCGGACTGTTCTTCCGAGGCGAGAGGGCGGGTGGAGAGCGTGAGCATTGTTGCTTCTTTAGCTCTGTTTCTGGATCGATTTAGTTGAAGCAATGGCCGTGCCAGCCAGCGTTGGCATGCAATAAGGCCGGAAGGGCTTTGGAAGGTCTCAACGCTTACTATGCGCGCCGACCTGACACGACATTGCGTCTCTGTCAGAATACGGACAAGACTCTACACGGTGCGTAAGTTCAAGCTGACCGTTCCGTAAGTGAATTCTGCGAGTCAATCGATGGGCCAGGTTGATCTCTCCGAGACCGGTTCATTCTGGTGAGGCAAATTGGGTTCTCAGTACGCGGAATACTAAGTCGAAGCTCCGGGTTGTTGAACAACTTTCGACTGAGAGGACGCCGCTGCCGCCAATCCGCAATGCCTCGACCGGCGTTACGGCAAGACTAATGCCGGTGGAGCCCGTGAGAGCTGCAGATGTAGGCTTGCTCTTTGTCGACCGGCCCTGTTGGCGCCAGTCATGCACATTATAGCCTCAGCCCTGAATCAGGATAAGGGCTGCAACTTCCTGATCCCGTGGCAGTATGCTCACCGCCAAGCCGGTGGCGACACCAAGGCGGTCAGGAGCGGGGCGGTTTTGACTCATCTTGCGCTTGCCTTCGACCTTGGTGATGGGGATGCGCACGCCGACGATCTCACGCAACTGGGCGGCGATGAAATCCGCGGGAGCATCGCTGACGGCCCAAGGCGTCGCACGTGACGTCTCATGGATATTCGTCAGACGCGTCACGATTTCAAGCAGGCGATCGGGATCCTCGAAGAACTCGGTCGGCCCATGGGCGTGGACCGCGATGTAATTCCATGTCGGCACCACATGTTCAGATTGTCGTTTGCTGGGATACCAGGATGGCGTCACATAAGCCTCTGCGCCAGCAAAGATCGCGAGAGCTTCTCCGATCGGGGGCGTGCGCCATTGCGGATTGCCCTTCGCTAGGTGGCCGTACAGCGCGCCGTGTTCGCCTTCGCTCTCATCGAGAAAGAGCGGAAGAGGCGTCGCAAGGGGCCCGTCTGACGTGGCCGTGATCAGGTTGGCCAATCGGGCGCAGCGGATTGTCGCTCGAATGTTCTCCAGGTCGTCATCTCGAAAGTGGGGGGGTATGTACATGGAGGTTCTCCGTTGGAGGTCGTCGAGATAAACCCAGGTCAGTATGCTAGAAAACTGCCAGTTTCAGTCGCCCCGTAGAGGTTCCACGTTGGATCGAGCCGCCTTGCTCGTCGCCCGGCCGGCTGATGATCGCACCCCCTCACGCACTTCTGGGGCCGCGAAGACGCTGAGCAAGGCAATTGTGATGGACCAAGCGGCAAGTCCGGGTGTACCGGTACGGTGCCTCACGGGCATGATTGCGAGCCGGGGCGACGCGAGCGCGCACTGAGAGGGGCCGCTGGACACAAGAGCCGTTGGCTCGACCGCCGCTGGAGGATCTCGTCGCTTGGCAACAGCTTCGTCAATACCGATGAACACAACATCACCATCTTCCAGAACGGGGATGGTTCATGGGGCGGCAGGCTCACCGAAAAAGCCGCAGGACGTTTCGTTACGGCGAGACGGCGATATGAATCCGAAGCGAAGCCCAAACTGGCCGCGTTAGACGGGATGATCTTCCTGAAAGATAGACGTGGCTGGGATGGATAGGGCGCCGCCTGTCGGTCTGTTACGTTTCGTCCGGTGGGTTTGTCGAATCGCTTTCCCCGCAATTCACCGATCCGATCCAAGAGTCGCTGGCCCGTCCCAACAAATATCTTTCTACCAATATCCGCATGGACATAGCTGGTTCGCGAGAGCCACCGGGGCTTAGGACTCCACACGATTCGAACTGTCTGTCCACAGGCGAACGACTATGGCAACCAACCCGGAATGGCGGGCTGCGGCGCGCCAATTGCGCGGCATGTGGGAACACAAGGCTTGGCCCGACGGGCCGCTCGGCCCGGGTTGGGCCAATGCATTCTCCGATTGGATCGAGAAATTCGGTTTCTGGCGCGTCTCGGACGCGGTTCAGATGGCGTCGGCTCCCCGTCTGAGGACGGCGAGCGGTTGCCTCCGGACATTCGGGACATTCCAAGATACGCCGTGGTAGAGCGCGGCGAGGATCGGGAGCCCGGGATGAAGGGCTGTTATCCCGTCCGCGGCAGGATGCGCTTGAAATTTTACTGCTCGGAAGGCGATGACGAAGTCCTCAAGCTGCTAAGGCACGCAATGCGCGCGGGAGTTTCAGAGTCCGCAATGCACCATGCCGTCGATGATAACACTACGCTTGAGCACTGCTTTGCGGCGATAGGTGTAGACCGCACGACATTCCGCATTGCCATGGGGCATCCGATGTTCGACGTGTGTCCCAAAGGACAGCAGGTCTTCGTCCGGCAAGATCCAGAGTGACGAGTTTGGGAGGCCTATCTGCGGAGGACGAGTGGCCGGGGCGCGCCGATCAGCAGGCTGGGTGGCTGGTATTTTCCGAGTCGTTTTCCACCGGTTGATCCCCGCCCAAGAAGGCGAGGCGGTGAGACCGCCCCAGCGAACGATCAACTCGCGACACGTGCTATTCAATCCTCGTGGTCAGCGTCCTTTCCGCTAGATTTCTCGGCCTGCTTCGACGATCGCCTGCGTTCCTCACGATCTCCTTGCGAAGACGCTGTTTGGCGCACATGCGACGATTCCTGACCGGCGCGCCGGGCGTCGGCGGGCGGCCGGAATCTTTGGTTCGGCGTCGGCGCGAAGCCATCCTCGGAACCCGCATTCCAAGGATTAGAAATCGGAGCGGATCCGGAACCGGACCGCCGGCGGGAACCGCTCGCACCCGGTTTCCGGCTTACTGTCGTCGGTGGAATCGAATCCTTCGAACGCCGGGCGGGCTCTCCCGTCGCCCGGCGTCAGTTCGCCTGTCGCGCGAAATCCCAGTTCGTCGCGCGTGGCACCTGAGCAACAGCAGCGAAGACGCTGCTGGCAGGCTCGTAGGTGCAGCCGAGGGGTCCGCCTACGATGGTATTCGGATCAGCCAAGCGCTTTGATCAGCCTCGAAATCGCAGCGGCCGGACAGGAAGCGATTCTTGGCTAGCCGTGCCGCAAGCGATGTGCCCCCGTTGTGCCCCGACTCCTCTGGGGCACACGCTAAGGGAATCAATCTATTAAATCGTTGAAATCTGGAGCTAAATGGTGGACGCACAAGGGATCGAACCTTGGACCTCTCCCGTGTGAAGGGAACGCTCTCCCGCTGAGCTATGCGTCCGGGATCTGACGTACCAAGGGCCGTTGCCGGCCGGTCGAAAATGGGCGCTTCGTCAGAGCGTGCGATTTACGAAGTGCCGGGCAGGGGTGTCAAGCCAAACCCTGCAAGAATTAAGCGCCTTGCTGGCGGGCGCGGGAGGCGTGTGACTGCAGCGCCCGGATGCGCTCGGCGAGCGTGCCGCCGCCTTCGGGCATCCCGCTGCCCGGCGGGACGCCATTTGCGGCGCCGTTGGCGGGCTTGGCGGCCGCCTTGGCCGGCACGGTCGGCTCCGCCGCCAGCATCGCCTCGATCGCCGAATTGGGGCCTTCGAGCTGGATCGCGAGCTTGGCCACCTCGGCGGCGATGTCGTTGATGCGTTCGCGCAGCAGCGCGTTCTCCATCCGCTCGGTCGCCCAGGAACTCTCGGCCTGCTGCTGGATCGCGTTGATGTCGCGCTGCAGCTTGCCGCGATCGTCGCGGGCGACACGCAGCTGCTCCTCGACCGCCGCCTTCTCCTGGCGCAGCTTCTCGAGCACGGACGATTTGCCGCCGCTTGCCGCAGCGATCTCCTCGCGCAGCTCCTGCATCGTCCGCTCGGCGGCGGCGTTGGCCTGCTTGAGCTGGCTGTTCTCGAATTCGCGTTCTGCAAGCAGCTTGCCCTGGGTCGCAAGCCGGGTCTCGAGATCGACGACGCGGTTGCCGAGCATCTCAGCTTCCTTGACCTGAACGATCAGCTGGCGGTCGAGATCGGTCACCCGCTGGCTCAGATTCTCGACCCGGCCGCGCGCGTCGGTGAGATCGCGCGTTGCGGTCTCCGACTGGTTGCGCTCCTGGGCGAGGCGGGCCTCGGTCGCCGCGAACTCCCTGGCGGCATCGCTGACGCGGTTCTTCAATTCCTCGACCTGGGTCCGCACCGCGACCAGCTCGACCTGACGGCTGTCCGCCGTCATCGAGCGGTCGCTGAGCTCGGCGTTGATCTTGCCGAGCTCGCTTTGCTTGTCGGTCAGCGCCTGCTCGGCGTTGCGCAACAGCTCGGTCTTGGCGGAAAACTCTTCCTCGGTGGCGCGAAGCTGCTCCTTCATCGCCTTCTCGCGCGCCTCCAGAGCGAAGATCGCGGCGTTCTTCTCGCCGAGCTCGATCTTCATGCGGTTGATCGCATCGGTCTTCTTGCCGAGCTCGGCGAGCTGGCTCGTGGTCTTGCTCTTGAGCTGGTCGACGCTCATCTCGAGCCGGCGGGCCGACATGGCGAATTCGGCGCGGAGCTGGTCCTTGTCGGCCTGGATCTCGGCCATCGACAGCGGGGTGGCCGCCTCCATGCGGCGCGTGGTCAGCCGCACCGCCCGGTTATGCACCAGCGGAACGATCATCAGGCCACAGAGCATCGAGATCAGGAAACCGATCGCCGCGTACATGATCGGCTCGATCATGAAGGGTCACTCCAAAGCAAAGAAGGAATTTGTTAATCACAATGCCACGGCGGGCCGGCCAAAGGCCAGCCCGATTGCCGCGTTAAGGTGAATCGCTAACCGCGCCGAAGCGCCCCCGGCACAGTCGCCCGATCGGCGCAGCGACCTAGAACGGGTTCCAGGTCGCGCGCGGGGTGTATTTGAGATAGCCGACGCTGGCACCGAGCCGCAGGCCGATGCCGGAGCGAATCGGGACCAGCACGATGTTGTTGGCGGTCAGTGCCGTCATGCCGAAGCCGCCGACGATATAGGCCGAGCCGTCGATGCCGACGAAGCGCTGATAGATCGCCTGCGTCGAGGGCAGGTTGTAGACCAGCGTCATGGTGCGGGCGCCGTCGCCGCCCCAGTCGAAGCCGACCGAGGGCCCTTGCCAGTAGACCCTGAGATCGCCGGCGTTCTTGGTGTAGAGCGTGCCTTCGCCATAGCGCAGCCCGGCCACGAACGCGCCGGAGCCTTCCTCGCCGAGCACGTAACCGTTGGGCAGTCCCCATTGGCTGACCGCGCGCTCGATCACCGAGGCGAGCCCGCGCGAGACGTTGCCGAAGAACTTGTGGCCGGCGCCGACCAACTCGTCGGGCCCGTAAGTATACGGTGTCTGCTCACGCTGCGGCGGTGGATATTGCGGTGGTGGGGGCTGCTGCGCGGACGCCCCTGCGCTCCAGCACATCAGCGCGGCAAACGCGACCGCGGCAAGGCGTGATGCGAAAGTCATTAAGAACCCCTGCTATCGAAATCCGGGCGTTGCCCTTTAACCTGATGCCAACAGGCACGGCTCTAGGTTGCGCCCAGTGTCCCCTCGACTCGGATGTTATCGGTATCAACTATGACGGCACAACGGCAGGAAAGATATGGATCGTGCCGCGGCATGGCCTTTTTCGGCCTGTTGGCGGGCATTTTGACGGCTGTTTGGCTCCCTTTGCCTGTCGACGCCACCACGACCGAGCGTGTGGTGACCAACCGCTACTCCGGATTGGCGATCGAGGGATTCGATCCCGTCGCCTACTTCACCGATGCCGCCGCCACCCAGGGGCGGCCGGAATACGAGGCCGCCGAGAGCGGCGTGGTCTGGCGTTTCCGCAACGAAGGCAACCGCGCCTCGTTCGTGGCGCATCCCGAAATCTATGGTCCGCAGTTCGGCGGCTACGATCCGACCGACCTGGTGCGGGGCGTGACCTGCGCCGGCAATCCGAGATTCTGGGCTGTCGTCGGGAACAGGCTTTATCTGTTCAATCGTGAACACAGCCGCGACGCCTTCGCCGCCGATCCCGCGCGCTTCCTGAAGGAAGCCGCGGCGCGCTGGCTGGAGCTGGAAGAAAGTCTCGCGCAGTAATCACGCCGCTGCGGACGGGTCGCCCCACGCAATGAATTCGGGCACCAGAAAGTCCTCGCGGCCGAGCCCAAAATGCAATGGGCGCCCGCTCGAATCGGTCACCTTGCCGCCGGCGGCAACGACGACCGCGTGACCGGCCGCCACATCCCATTCGGACGTCGGCGATAGGCGCGGATAGATATCGACCTCGCCCTCGGCGACGCGGCCGAACTTGACGGCCGAGCCCAGCACGGCGCGCACCGCGCCGCCGCGTGCGTCGATGAAGGCTTCGGTGCGCGCATCGCCATGCGAGCGGCTGACCGCAACGGTCCAGGGCGCGCCGCGTGGCGGGCATGGACGGCTCTTGATCGGCATCGCCCGCGAAACGGTGCCGTCGTCCCGCAATGTCAATCGCTCGGCGCCCTTGCCGACGATGCCGCGCCAGATCAGCCCCAGCGCGGGCGCACCGACGATGCCGAGCAGCGGCACGCCGTGCGTGACCAGCGCCACATTGACGGTGAACTCGTTGCGGCCGGCGACGAACTCCTTGGTGCCGTCGAGCGGATCGATCAGGAAGAAGCTGTCCTTGTAGGGCGGCGTCGCCAGATGGACGCGCTCCTCCGAGAGCAGCGATATCCGCGGCGCAAGCCTTGCCAGCCCTTCGACGATAATCTGGTCGGCGGCCAGATCGGCCTCCGTGACCGGCGACCCGTCGCCCTTGCCGGCAACATGCATCGTGGAACGATTGACCGCAAGGATCGCCTGGCCGGCCTCGATCACCAGCTTGGTCAGTGATTCGAGCAGCGTCGCGGCGGCCTCGCAGCCAAGGGCGGGCGATCTTGCCTCATTCATGAGCGGGTCTCATATCAGCGGTCGCATATCCTGTTTGTGTTCCCTTATCAGCCCCGCCGCAAGCTGGCAGCATCCGTCTGCGCGGTGTATCAAGCCCACAGGCATGCGTGATTCGCACTCCTCCCGCGGCGTGCGGCTTTCCAGGAAACAATTGATGTCTGGCACTTCGTCTCCCGGTCCCGCTCCCGATGCACTCGAACTCGCGGCGCTGCTGTGCTCGCGGGTCTGTCACGATCTCATCAGTCCGGTCGGCGCGATCGTCAATGGGCTTGAGGTCCTTGACGACAATCCCAAGCCCGAAGACCGCGACTTCGCGCTCGACCTGATCCGCAAGAGCGCCAAGACCGCGTCGGCGCGGCTGCAGTTCTGCCGGCTGGCGTTCGGTGCCGCGGGTTCCTCCGGCGCGCAGATCGACCTCGGCGACGCCCAGAACATGGCGAAGGGGCATATCGAGGACGGCAAGGTGACGCTGAGCTGGAATTTGCCGCGGCTGCTGATGCCCAAGAATCGCGTCAAGCTGCTGCTGAACATGCTGGTCATCGCGCAGCAGACCATTCCGCGCGGCGGCACGCTCACCATCGATCCGGTCGGTGAGGGTGAGACGATGAGCTTCCGCATCCTGGCCGCGGGCCTCAATGCGCGGGTGCCGCAGAACATCGTCGACCTGCTCAATGCAAGCTCGCCGAACACGGTCGATGCGCATGCGGTGCAGCCGCATTACACCCGCCTGTTGGCTGATGCCTGCGGGTTGAAAGTGACGCTCGCGCTCGACGGCGACAAGGTCATCATCGCGGCGTCCTGAACGGGGCCGCGGCAACATCCTTAAGCAAAGGTTACGACCGGCCGCGCGATCCGATCGTGCGGCCTTATCTCTTTGTTGATCCCGTTCTTTTCCAATTACTCAACCAAACTTAAACGCTTTGCGGAGAAGCTGACCTGAGTTCCGGCCGGCGCGTCGATGTCGCGCGCCGCAGCGTTTTCGGCGTTTTTCGAAGGTTGGTTTCATGGACGATCTGTTGCGCGAGTTCCTGACGGAGAGCAGCGAGAGCCTGGATACGGTCGACAACCAGCTGGTGCAATTCGAGCAGGATCCGAACAACGCGAAGATCCTGGACAACATTTTCCGGCTCGTGCACACGATCAAGGGGACCTGCGGCTTCCTCGGACTGCCGCGGCTGGAAGCGCTGGCGCATGCCGGCGAGACGTTGATGGGCAAATTCCGCGACGGCATGCCGGTGAAGGCGGAAGCCGTGACGCTGATCCTGTCCTCGATCGACCGCATCAAGGAGATCCTCGGCGGG
>NZ_LFIP02000006.1 GCF_001189235.2 Bradyrhizobium embrapense | reverse complement strand
GGTCGCCAACGTCGTGACGGTCTCGGGGCAGACCTTTGCTGCATCGAACCTGTTCAGCGCGACGGACGCGGATGGCGATGCCATCACGAAATATGCGCTGTGGGATTCGAATACCAACGGGCATTGGAGCGTCAACGGAGCTACGCAGGCCGCGAATACCGAGATCGACATCACGGCGGCGCAACTTTCCCAGACCACCTATCAGGCCGGCTCGGGCACCGATCAACTCTGGATCCGGGCCAATGACGGCATTGCGTGGGGAGCCTGGCAGCCCTTCAACGTGACGGGCGAAAGCTCCGGCAATGCCACGATCGCCGCGGGCACCACCCTCGAATTGCCGGGGGCGTCGAGTGCCACCGTTGCGTTCCAGGGCGCGACCGGGACGCTGAAGCTCGACAATTCCGCGAGCTTTGCCGGTACGGTTGCCGGAATGACCGGCGCGGACGCGATCGATTTCGCGAACATCAGTTTCGCGAACGTTCACACGCCGACCTTCAATGGGACCAGCTCGGGCGGAACGCTCACGGTGACGGACGGCACCGTCACGGCGAGCATTGCGCTGCTCGGCAACTACATGGCCTCGACCTTCACGACCTCGAGCGACGGCCATGGCGGTACCCTGGTTGTCGATCCGCCGGCGACCCAGGTCAGCCAGCTCGCGCAGCCGCAGCATGCGTGAGGCTTGAAGACGAGGGACTGCGTGGGCCTGCCACGGGCCCACCGCAGCCCGATCCCTCAACGGCAGACACAAGAGGCCCGCCTCTCGGCGAGCCTCTTCGTGTCGTGCAACGTTTGCTGGATACCACGCACGACAGAGCGCTTCATCGCCGACGCCGATTACGGCGCCGAGCTGTTGGCTGCTTCCGCGGGCGCATCATCCGCATTCGGGTCGGCCGCGGCGGTGGCCCAGGCGAGTTCGACGAGCGTCACGATCCGCCGGCCGGCCCCGTCAAGCTGGCAGACGATCAGGCCCTGCTCCTCGATGTAGGTCAGAAGATGCCGGGCGCGGCGCAGCGAGTGCGTGCCGTAGGCGCGGGCGATCGCGGCGTCGCTGGGGCAGGGCCAGCCTTCCTTCGCCGTGCGAGCGATCATCATGAAGACGCCCTGCATGTCCTCGGGCAGGATAGCCGCGCGCAGCGAGACGTCCTGCCACGCGTCGTCCTCCGCCATCTCGGTGCCGAGGCCAGCGCGGGCGCGCGTCAGCATGCGGCGGAAATCGCTTAGCTCCGGCACGACGGCGCCAAGACCTTCGATGCGGCAGCGGACCACGAACTCCTGATAGAGCACGCCGATGGCGCGGAAGCCGGCGTCGGGCTCGGCGAGGATGGCGCGCAGGATGCGATCCAGCCGCTCACGCCGCTCGGCCAGCTGCTCGGCGCTGAGTGGCGGTTTCGCAGCCTCGGGATCGGCCTCCGGTGCCGGCTGCTTGGCAGCCATCAGCTGGCTGAGCAGATCCGGTGACGGCGGCCGGCGCTGCGGCCTGGCCGTGGTTTCAGGCGGCGGGGCTGCGAGGATGATGGCGCGCGCGTCTTCGAGCGCCGCTTCAGGCAGCGGCATCAGTCGCGGCGCCGCGTTGCGCGGTTGGGTGTCGGTCGGACCGATGCGAAGGCCTAGCGGACGGCGGGAGAGTGCGGGCCCCAGCGCCATGAATTGTCCGCGCTCCAGGTCGCGGAACGCTTCCGCCTGCCGCCGCTCCATGCCGAGCAGGTCGGCGGCGCGCGCCATGTCGATGTCGAGGAAGGTCCGGCCCATCAGGAAATTGGACGCTTCGGCCGCGACATTTTTGGCAAGTTTCGCCAGCCGCTGGGTCGCAATGATCCCGGCAAGCCCGCGCTTGCGGCCGCGGCACATTAAATTGGTCATCGCGCCGAGCGAGAGCTTGCGTGCCTCGTCGGAGACTTCGCCCGCGATCGCAGGCGCGAACAGTTGCGCCTCGTCCACCACCACCAGCATCGGATACCAATGGTCGCGCGGGACCTCGAACATGCCGCCGAGGAACGCCGCCGCGCGCCGCATCTGGTTCTCGGCGTCGAGCCCTTCGAGATTGAGCACGGTGGAAACGCGGTGGATGCGCACGCGCTCGCCGGCGACCTGCAGGCTGCGCTCGGTATGGTCCTCGGCGTCGATGACGAGGTGGCCGAATCGCTCGGCCAGGGTCACGAAGTCACCCTCGGGATCGATGATGGTCTGCTGCACCCATGGCGCGCTCTGTTCCAGCAGCCGGCGCAGCAGATGGGATTTGCCGGAACCCGAATTGCCCTGCACCAGGAGGCGCGTGGCCAGCAGCTCCTCGAGGTCGATGGCCGCCGAAGCGCCGGCCGTCGTCTGTCCCATCTCGATCGCTACCGTCATGTCCCGACTCAAATCATCCTTGCGGGACGCGGCTTAACAAGCCGATCGCGCCCCGTCGAGCGAACCGCGGCATGATCCCCAGGCACGGCCGGGATGCGGACGATCCGGGCCGATGTGAACCGCGCCGCCATTCTCATGCCGGATACCTCCGTCCCGTTTGCCGGTGGTCTCTCCTCGCGCAAACCTCGTCATAGTCCCCAGCACAAAAGAAACGTGTGAGGAAACATGACTGAGAGCATCGTTGATGCCGTTGCCCCGTCGGTCGCGGCGCCTGGAGCGGTGTCGCCGCGAAAAGTGTTTTGGGCGACCTGGTTCGGCTGGATGCTCGATGGCTTCGATTCCTCGATGTACGGCTATATCCTGGTCAGCGCGCTGAGCGAGCTGTTGCCCGCCAGCGGCATCGAGCCGAGCAAGGCCAATATCGGCATCTACGGCGGCCTCTTGTTCTCGATCTTCATGCTGGGCTGGGCCTGCTCGATGGTCTGGGGCTGGGCCGCGGATCGTTACGGGCGCGTCAGGATCATGTGCTGGACGGTGCTGGTCTACTCGCTGTTCACGGCGCTGTGCGGGCTCGCGACGGGTATCGTGATGTTCGCATTGTTTCGCTTCGTCGCCGGCTTCGGCATCGGCGGCGAGTGGGCGGCGGGCACGCCGCTGCTGCAGGAATCCGTGCCCGAGAACACCCGGGTGCGGCTCGCTGGATGGCTGCACACGGCCACGCCGACCGGACTGTTCCTCGCCGCCGCCGCCACGCTCGCGATCGGCAGTACGCTCGGCTGGCGCGGCATGTTCCTGCTCGGCATCCTGCCGGCGCTGCTGATTGCGTATCTGCGCAGCAACATCCCCGAACCCGAGCACAGCGCGTCGCGCAAGCAGCCGTCGGTCGCGGCCTTGTTTGCGGGGGATCAGGCGCGCACCACCTGGGCCGCTGCGCTGATGATGGCCTGTATCATCTTCGGCCTGTGGTCGTCGAACTTCTGGGCGCCCACCGTGATTTCGACCAAGCTGGCCGCAGCCGGCGCAACGCCGGCGCATGCGCAGGAGGTGGGGGCGGTCGCAGGCTTGATCACCAATGTCGGCACGCTGATCGGCTGCCTTCTTGTGCCATGGATCACCGGCTGGCTCGGTAGCCGGCGCCGTACCGCGGTGCTGTTCTTCATCGGCGGCCTGATTTCCGTCGTGGTTTGCTATGAGGTAGCCATCGAATGGCTCGACAGTCTGGTGCTGTTCATGGCTTTGCTGCCGGTGCTGGGCTTCTTCACCAATGGCGTGTTCGGCCTGTTCACGATCTGGCTGCCGGAGATGTTTCCATCCGCGCTACGTGGCTCGGGCTCCGGTTTCGCCTTCAGCATGGGCCGCGTGCTCGGCGCCGCCGGCCCGACCTTGATCGGCGCGCTCGCTGCCCGCACCGGAAGTTTCCCGCTGGCGATTTCGATGCTGTCGCTGATCTATGTAATCGGTCTGCCGTTGATCGCCCTCGCGCCGGAGACGGCCGGCAAGCCGCTCGCGAAATAGCAAGCGCAGGCGGCAAGCGAGAGCCGGTCAGATCGCAACCTTGATCCGGCGGTTCTGGCGGCCCTTGTTGTCGATCTTGACGATGCGTGCGGGTCGGGCGCGCCCTGTCGACGCCAGATGCGTCCCGCCGCAAGCCTGGCGATCAAGGTCGAGGATTTCGACGATGCGAACGAGTCCATCGTCCCCGGCCGGCGGCGCGACGGCCTTGCTGCGGAACAGGCCGGGCACAGCCTGCGCTTCGTCGTGTGGCATGAAGATGCTGCTCACCGGAAGATCCCGCCGAATGACCTCGTTCAGCGGCGCCTCGAGCGCCCGCAGCGCGTCATTGTCGGCTCCCGGCAGATCGAAATCGACGCGGAACGTGGCGTCGGCGTTGAGCTGGGCGCCGGTGAGAAGAGCGCCGCCGAACTGCGTGTAGACGAGTGCATTGACGACATGGGCGAGCGTGTGCAGCTCGCACATCAGGGCGCGAAATGCCGGCTCGACCTCGAGCGTCACGTTGCCGGAGGGTAGGGCTTCGCCGGCAAACAGATGCCACAGGCCGCGCTCGTCGCGCTCAAGTCCGCTGATGGGCAGCACGCCGCCGGACCATCTCAGGACACCCCGGTCCGGAAGCTGCCCGCCTCCTCCGGGAAAGAACGGCGAGCGCTCGACAAGGACGGCGCCTGGCCTGGCGTCGCGCACCTCGGCTTCGAGCTGCAGGATTTCGGGATGATCGTGATAGAAGGCTCGCGACATCGATGACGCGCCTACGCCGCCGGCTTCGCGGCCGCTGGCGCCTGCGCAGCCACGAGTGGCTTCGGCGCCTTGTCGACCTTCTTCGACCACGATCGGTAGTAGGCGAGCACGGTCATCAGCACGATGCCGATCACGCTGACCACGATCTGCATCCAGAGGCTGCCGGAGACCTCAACCAGCACGACATGCGCGATCACGGCAAGGAAGACACCCGAGCAGAACACCTCGAGCGACTGCTGGCCGCATTTGATAATCGGCTGGAACAGCGGCCATTCATATCCGGGCCATTCGCGCGGCAGGAAGCGCGTGACGAAGAAGGCGAGGACCACGAAGTGCAGCACGCGATACGGCGCGAGGTTGGTCTTGTCGTTGGGATTGAAGGCATCATAGAGCCAGGCCGGCATCGCCTGACCGAGTTCGGGGAAGCGGCCCGCCAGCGTCATGACCAGTGCAAACAATAGATAGGCGCCGCCGAGCCAGAGGAAGGCGCGCGAGCGGATGAAGGCGATCGATTCACTGGCGCCGCCGAGCGCGAACCAGCCGCCGAACACGAACAGGAACTGCCAGCAGAACGGGTTGAAGTACCATGAGCCGGACGGATAGGCCGGCAGATTCCAGCCGAAGTGGCGTGCGGCGAGATAGAGCAGGAACGAGGCGGCGAGCGTCAGATTGAGCTTCCGCAGCATCGCCCACAGCACCACCGGATAGACCAGCATCAGCGCGATGTAGAGCGGCAGCACGTCCATGTTGACCGGCTTGAACGCCAGGATCAGCCCCTGATAGAGCGTCTCCGCCGGGTTCTGCATGAAGCCCGCGACGTTGAATTCGTTCTCGAGATTGGGGTCGTGATAGCGCTGCGCGAGATAGCCGATCTCGGCGATGTAGATCACGAACAGCAGGACATGCGCGACGTAGATCTGCCAGGCCCGCTTGATCAAGCGGGTGGCGCCGATCACGGTGCCGCGTTCGAGCATCATCCGCGCATAGACAAAGGAGGCAGTGTAGCCGGAGATGAAGACGAACAGATCGGCCGCGTCGCTGAAGCCGAAATTCTTCTGTGTGATCCAGTTCACCGCGTTGTTCGGGATGTGATCGAGATAGATCGCCCAGTTGGCGAAGCCGCGCAGCAGGTCGAGGCGATAGTCGCGACCACGCGGCGGCAGAACAGCCTTGACGTCCATCGGTTCGGTCCCCATCCCCTATGCCCGCGTCTCAGGTCGCGGGGCGTCCACCGCGTCATACTAGAACAGGATTTCGACGGTTGTGTATTGGTTTTCTGGGAAACGATCGTCTCAACAGCAGGTCAAACAGCGCTGAATTTGGATCAAATCGTTCGGGCCGCGCGTCGCCGCAAGTTTGTCCATTTCTTGCGCGACAAAACCAAGAGTTGTACCACAGAATCTATCGCTGGGGGAAGAAATGGCGCTGCACTCGCTTCGATCGGCTCGTTCCGCACGCACCATCGTCGGCCTTGCCACAGCCCTTGTGATCGGGCTTGCGTCGCCGGCCGTTGCACAACAGTCGCCGGCCGGGACCTCGCTGGCCCGCGTGCTCGTGCTCGGCACCGGCGGCACCATCGCGGGCCAGGCCAATGCGCGCGCCGGCAATGCCTATGACTCGGGCAAGGTCAGCGCGGCCAACCTGATCGCGGCCATCCCGGGCATCGACGGACTCGCCCAGATCTCGGCTGAGCAGATCTCGTCGATCGGCTCGCAGGACATGAACGACAAGGTCTGGTTCGACCTCGTCAAGCGCATCCGTACCGCTGTTGACAACAAGGAGGTCGACGGCATCGTTATCACCCATGGCACCGACACGATGGAGGAGACCGCGTTCTTCCTGCAAAACGTGCTCGACACCGACATGCCGGTCGTGCTGGTCGGATCGATGCGGCCTTCGACCGCAATCGGCGCCGATGGTCCGGCCAATCTCTACGAAGCGATGCGGGTTGCGTCCGCGCCGGAATCTCGCGGCCGTGGCGTGCTCGTGGTGCTCAACGACACCATCCATGCCGCACGCTGGGTGCAGAAGACCAATACCACCAGCGTCGAGACCTTCCGTTCGCCTGATGCCGGCCCGGTCGGCTATGTCGACACCGGCGCGCTGCGTTTCCTGCAGCCGGCCGCAGCCGTCAAGGGGGCCAAGCTGAAGTTGCCGGATGCGCCGCCCTTGCCGCGGGTCGACATCATCTACTCGCACGCCAACATGGATGCCGCGGAGGTCGAGGATGCGGTCAAGCGCGGTGCCAAGGGCATCGTGCTGGCCGGCGTCGGTGACGGCAATTCATCGAAGGGCGCGATCGATGCGCTGGCGGCCGCGGCGAAGCAGGGCGTTGTGGTGGTGCGTTCGACCCGCGTCGGCTCGGGCTATGTCAACCGGAACGTCGAGGTCGAGGACGACAAGCTCGGCTTTGCGGTCTCGCTCGATCTAAACCCGCAGAAGGCGCGCGTGTTGCTTGCGCTCCTGATCGCCAACGGCGTCACGGAGTCTGCCGCGGTTCAACAGGCGTTCGCGCGGCCGTGATCGAGCGATAATAAGCGCCATGTATCTCGGGAACGATCTCGGCACTTCGGCGGTCAAGACCATTCATGCGATCGCCGCCAGGGGCGGTAAACCGTCAGCTTTGACGCACCGCCCGTGAGCCTTGTCGCCGGTGGCTCCGCCGCCGCTTGCGCTGTTCGCCGCGCCGCGAGCAGCAGGCCGCGAGGCTCCGCGATCGGCGACATCACGGTGGTGACGGGAACGCCAATGATCTCGGCGATCTCCCCACAGGAGAGATCGATCATTTCGCGTAGCGCGATGGCCTCGCCGGGCGGCGCGGCCAGCTCACCGACGAGTTGCCGGATTGCTGGCGTGGCGCGCCGCCCGGACTTGTCCTTGATGCTGGCATCGTCCGCCGCTATGCGGTCGCCGAGTTTTTCCTGGCAGACGGTTTTGAGGATCGCGAGCAGCCAGCGCCTGATGGCGGTGCCGCGAAGGTCGTCGAACCGGCGCGGTGCGCGCAGATCGCAGTCTTGCGCGGGTTGTCTGCGTCCACCTCGGTTCGCATCAGCGCCTGCTGCTGGCGCCGGCTGCTGCTGCACACGCAGGGCGCGGGCCGCAACGTCAGCGACATCGCCTATACGGCCGGCTTCAACGACCTGTCCTATTTCCACCACGCCTTTCGCCGCAAGTTCGGTGCAGCGCCGGCCGAGCTGCAGATGGAACTGGGCCGCCGGCATTGAACGCGTTGCGCTACTGACGTAGATCAGGGGACCAGCTTCATCCCAACGCGTGTGGTCTCAATGCCCCTCTGGACTTGCGAACAATGCGGCGCGCAATTTCCTGAAACGGCGGCGCCGCCATCGTCCTGCCGGATCTGCGAGGACGAGCGCCAATACGTGAACTGGAAAGGCCAGGAATGGCTGACGCGCGAGAAACTCGCCGAACGGCATCGGCTCGTCTGGCGCGACGATCTCGGCCTCGTTGGGCTGGCGCTCGAGCCGTCCTTCGCGATCGGCCAGCGTGCGCTGCTGGTGCCGGACCGCGGCGGCTGCGTGATGTGGGACTGCGTGCCGCTCGCCACGCCAGAGGCGATCGCGCATGTCAGGTCGCTCGGCGGGCTAAAGGCGATCGCGATCTCGCATCCGCATTATTATGGCGCGGTTGCCGACTGGGGCTTGGCGTTCGACGATGCGCCGGTCTATCTGCACGGCGACGACGCGCAATGGGTGACGCGGCCCTATCCGTCGATCGTGCCGTGGCAAGGCGACAGCCACCGCATCTCCGAAGACATACTCTTGCTGCGCGGCGGCGGCCATTTCGCCGGCGCCACCATGTTGCATTGGCGCCGGGGCGCCGACGGGCGCGGCGCGCTCCTAACCGGCGACATCGCGATGGTCGCGATGGATCGCCGCTCGGTCAGCTTCATGTACTCCTACCCGAATTACATCCCGCTCAACGCTTCCGCAGTTCGCCGCATCGCGCGCGCGGTCGCGCCGCTGGCCTTTGACCGGATCTACGGCGCCTGGTGGGGCAAGAACATTGCTTCCGATGCCAAGGCGGCGTTCGACCGCTCGGTCGAGCGCTATCTCGCGGCGATCTCGGACTGACGGTTCCGCCCCCGCTCGTCTTGCCAGGCGGCGCTATCGCGCTATATCAGGGCTTTCCCGCCACTTTCCTGTTGTCCGAGTTTCTGCATGACCACAACTGCCGCCGCCGAATCCCAGCCATTCCAGGCCGAGGTTGCCGAATTGCTGCACCTGATGGTGCATTCGGTCTATTCCGAGACCGACATCTTCCTGCGCGAACTGATCTCGAACGCATCCGATGCTTGCGACAAGTTGCGCTATGAAGCGATCGCCAATCCTGGCCTGATCACCGACGGCGCGCCGCCGGAGATCAGGATCGTCCCGAACAAGGCGGCCGACACGCTGTCCGTGGTTGACACCGGCATCGGCATGGAGCGTCAGGAGCTGATCGACAATCTCGGCACCATCGCGCGTTCCGGCACCAAATCGTTCCTGTCGAAGCTGACCGAGGCCAAGGACGGCGCCAATCTGATCGGCCAGTTCGGCGTCGGCTTCTATGCCGCGTTCATGGTAGCCGATAAGATCGTCGTTACCAGCCGCCGTGCCGGCTCGGACGAGGTCTGGGTATGGTCGTCGGAAGGCGGCAGCGGCTTCGAGATCGCCCCGGCCAGCGAGGAGGCCGCCAAGCGGGTCGCGCGCGGCACCGAGATCGTGCTGCACCTGAAGAAGGATGCCGCCAAGTATCTCGAGGCTTACGAGATCGAGCGCATCGTTCGCGAGTATTCCGACAACATCCAGTTTCCGATCCTCTTGGTGCCGGAGGAGGGCGAGCCACGCCAGATCAACTCGGCGAGCGCGTTGTGGCAGCGCGCGAAATCCGAGCTCAAGCCGGAAGACTATACGCAGGCCTACAAGCAGATCGCGGGCGCGTTCGACGAGCCGGCGATGACGCTGCATTACCGCGCCGAGGGCCGGCAGTCCTATGCCGTGCTGCTGTTCGCGCCGTCGCAGAAGCCGTTCGACCTGTTCCAGGTCGAGCGCAAGGGCAAGGTGAAGCTCTATGTCCGCCGCGTCTTCATCGCCGACGACGCCGAGCTGCTGCCCGCGTACCTGCGCTTCATTCGCGGCGTGATCGACAGCGAGGACCTGCCGCTCAACATCTCGCGCGAGATGCTGCAGAACAATCCGCAGCTCGCGCAGATCCGCAAGGCGGTCACCAGCCGGGTAATTGGCGAGCTGGAGCAACTCGGCGACAAGGAGCCGGAGGCCTTCACCAAAATCTGGGACGCGTTCGGCCCGGTCATCAAGGAAGGCCTGTGGGAAGATTTCGAGCGCCGCGAGAAGCTTCTGGCGCTTGCGCGCTTCACTACGACATCGGGCGAGAAGCGCTCGCTGAAGCAAATTGTCGACGACTTCAAGCCGAACCAGACCGAGATATATTACCTGGTCGGCGACAGCGTCGAGCGGCTGAAGTCGAACCCGAAGCTGGAATCGGCGCGCGCCCGCGGCATCGAGGTGCTGCTGCTCACCGATCCCGTCGATGCGTTCTGGACCTCGACGCCGCTCGAATTCGGCGGCAAGCCGCTGAAGTCGCTGAGCCAGGGCGATGTCGATTTCGGCCTGATCCCGCTCGCCGACGACAAGGACGACAAGAAGGACGAGCCCGCCGCCGATGCCGCAACCACGATCGCTGTCATCAAGGATGCGCTCGGCGAGCGCGTCTCCGATGTCCGCGCCTCGCAGCGGCTGACCGCGAGCGCATCGTGCCTTGTCGCCGGCGGCGATGCGCGTGATCGCGCGCTGGAGCGTTTGCTCGCCCAGCAGAATCGCGGCGAGATCACCAAGCCGATCCTCGAGATCAACCTGCGCCACCCGCTGGTCGCCGCGCTCGCGACCGACACCGCGCAGGCGAAGGACCTGTCGCTGTTGCTGTTCGAGCAGGCGCAGATCCTCGACGGCGAGATGCCCGACGACCCCGCCGCATTCGCGAGCCGCCTGAACCAGCTCGTGCTGCGGGGATTGGGGAAGTAGGCCCTCGTAGCCCGGATGAAGCGCAGCGCAATCCGGGGCGGCTCCATCCTTGGATAGTGCGGCTCCGGATTGCGCTACGCTCCATCCGGGCATGCATTCGTACAATGGCAAAGCTGGACCGGGCGTCAATTGGACGCTTGACAGCTCGCGGCCAGTTTATGTTATGTTATAACATAACATAGATCTACAAGCCCATGTCCCGCCGCCGTCTATCCCTCCAGCAACTGTTTGATCTCGATGCAAAAACTCCCCGTCACCATCTTGTCCGGCTTCCTCGGGGCTGGAAAGACCACTTTGCTGAACCATGTCCTGAACAACCGCGGCGGCCTGAAGGTGGCGGTGATTGTGAACGACATGAGCGAGGTGAACATCGACGCCGACCTCGTCCGCGATGGCGGTGCGAACCTGTCCCAGACTGACGAAAAGCTGGTCGAGATGAGCAATGGCTGCATCTGCTGCACCCTGCGCGACGATCTGCTGAAGGAGGTGCGCGCGCTCGCCGAGAGCGGCCGGTTCGATTATCTGCTGATCGAATCCACCGGCATTTCCGAGCCGTTGCCGGTTGCCGCGACCTTCGAGTTTCGCGACGAGAACGGCAACAGCCTCTCCGATGTCGCACGCCTCGACACTATGGTCACGGTCGTCGACGCCGCCAATCTGCTGAAGGATTATGCCTCCACCGATTTTCTCAGCCAGCGCGGCGAGGCGCTCGACGGCGACAAGCGCACCTTGGTCGATCTGCTGGTCGAGCAGATCGAATTCGCCGACGTCGTCGTGCTCAACAAGGTCGATGCTGCGACCCCGGCCGAGCGCGCGGCCGCGACGACCATCGTGCGCGCACTCAATCCCGACGCCGACCTCGTCGAGGCGAATTTTGCCAAGATCCCGTTCGACCGCGTGCTCGACACCGGCCGCTTCGTCCATGAACGCGCGCAGCAGCATCCGCTCTGGCACAAGGAGCTCTACGGCTTTGCCGAGCATGTGCCGGAGACTGAGGAATACGGCATCACGAGCTTCGTCTATCGCGCGCGCCGTCCGTTCGATCCGGTACGGTTTCACGGCTTCCTGCGCGAGAGCTGGCAAGGCGTGATCCGCGCCAAGGGCCATTTCTGGATCGCGACGCGCCCGGACTGGTGCGCGGAGATGAGCCAGGCCGGTGCGATCGTACGGACCGAAGGCCTTGGCTCGTGGTGGGCCGCGATCCCGCGCGAGCGCTGGCCGGATCATCCGGATTGGCGACTGATGATGCAGCGGAGCTGGAACGATCTCTACGGCGATCGTCGGCAGGAGCTGGTGTTCATCGGCTCCGGCATGAACGAGGACGACATCCGCCGCCGTCTCGATGCCTGCCTGATCACCGGCCGACCGGGCATGGACCCGCAGGCCTGGGCAAAACTGCGCGATCCGTTTCCGCCGTGGCGACGAGCGGGCGAGGCGGCGTGAGCCCTCTATGTCCGTCACCCTGAGACGCCACTTCGCGGCTCTTCAGGATGACGGGCGCCATTCGGGCAAGAGTTTCAAAACCCCGTCCCAACGCGCGCCGCATCTGCTAGAGAGTCTTGCACAGGCAGAAACAACACGGCGTTGCGATGGCTGGCGGCAGCGAGATCTTCTACGGCGGCATTCCGGTGTTTCGCGGCTTCGCGCGCCTGATGGAACCGGCGCTGTATGCGCCGCTGCCCGACGACTGGACGGTCGGCGTCGCCGATATCGTGGAGTCCACCAAGGCGATCGCGGCGCAGCGCTACAAGGCGGTCAACATGGCCGGCGCCGCGGTGGTCGCCTCCGTAACCAATGCGCTGGATGGCCGCGAATTCCCCTTCGTGTTCGGCGGCGACGGCGCGAGCTTCGCGGTCGCGCCTGCCGATCTCGACCGCGCGCGCGAGGCGCTGGCGGCGACCGCGCGCTGGGTGCGCGACGACCTCGACCTCGTGCTCCGGGTGGCGCTGGTGCCGATCGCGGCGATCCGCGCCGCGGGTGCCGACGTCCGCGTCGCGCGCTTCGGCCCGTCGCCCAATCTGTCCTATGCGATGTTCTCCGGTGGCGGCCTGGCTTACGCCGATGCGGCGATGAAGCGCGGCGAGTTCGCGGTCGATCCGGCGCCTGAGGGCACGCAGCCCGATCTGTCCGGCCTGTCCTGCCGCTTCGAGGTGATGCCATCGGCGCGCGGCGTGATTCTCTCGGTGCTCGTGTTGCCGGCGAAGAACGCCGATCCCTTGGCCTTCCGCAAGGTGATCGAGGATATTGTCGTCCTGGTCGAGCAGAGCCCGGAGGCTGGACGGCCGGTGCCTGCAAACGGTCCGCCGCTGCGTTGGCCGCCGCAGGGGATGGAGTACGAAGCGCGCGCGCGACGCGGCGGCTCGCTCGCGCTACGCCGTGCCACGGTGCTCGCGTTCACGCTGTGGGCCTACACGCTGATGCGGTTCAATATTCCGGTCGGCAAGTTCGTGCCGAAAAACTATGTGCGGCAGCTGGTCGAGAATTCCGACTTCCGCAAGTTCGACGACGGCCTGCGCATGATCCTGGATTGCACGCCGGAGCTCGCCGCCGAGCTCGAGCAGCGCCTGGTCGCCGCAGCCGCGCAAGGTATCGTGCGCTATGGCTTGCACGAGCAGGATGCCGCGATGATGACCTGTTTCACGCCGTCGGTCATGCGCGCCGACCACGTCCACTTCATCGACGGCGCCCGCGGCGGCTACGCCTCCGCCGCCAACGTGCTGAAGACGCGCGCGGTGTGACTTGTTGCAACATCGGGACTCTGCTTCTCTCCCGCTTGCGGGGGAGGTGAAGGAAAAATCCCGCCTCGCGCTTACCGCCCGATGCGCGTCCAGGTCTCGCCGCCGCAGAGCGCGCCGACGCAGCCTTCGACCCGCAGCGTGCTCTCGCCGGTGACCGAGATGCTGCTCGCATAGGTACCGCCATCGTCGGCATTGTAGATCTGGCCCGACCATTTGCCCGCGGCAACCGGCTGCATGCCGGAGAACAGCGGCAGCCCGACGATCGGCCGGTTGGCCAGCGACGGATTGGGATTCTTGTTGTCGACCTGCGGCTTGCCGGTCATCGGATCAATCGGGTCGCGCAGGCTCACCACTACGCCGCAGATGCCGCCACCGCATTTGCTGATCTTGACGCGGGCATCGCCGGCCTGGGTCTGCCAGACGCCGAAAGGCTCAGGCGCACTCTGTGCATGCGCGGCAGGCACGGCAAGTGCCGTCGCAATGATTGCAATCACGAATCCGAATTTGCAGGCCATGGCTGTTCCCCAGAGGTTGGCCTGCATAACAAGTCGAAAGATTTCCGCAATGCCATATTCGCGCGATCAGGCGCGCGATACCCGGAAAATTTGCTGCTTTCTTCCCTGGCTGGTCATGCTCAGGCAACGCGCCGCGGCACGCACGGTAGTTATCCCCAGCGGGTCAGCCGAATCGATATGATCGTGGCGAGGCCGAACGCCACCATGGCGCCGCCGACCAGGGCAAATAGTGTCCACGCCGGGGCGCTCATGGTCGCAAGCCACCAGCCGCCGATGCCGACCAGCAACAGGCGGATGGTCCCGGCCAGCACCGGCCCGCCGACCTTGGCTGCGCCCTGCGAGGAAAAATACAGGCAGACGCCGACGCCGAAGAAGCCGAATCCCGGGCCGGCCAGCGCGAAATAGGACGAGGCTGCGGCGGTCACGCGGGGATCGGTGGTGAACAGCGCAATCCACAGCGTCGGTTTCAGTGCGACCACAAGTCCGACCAGCCCGACGACAAGCCCGGCCACCGTGCCGGCCGTCCACGCCACCTTGCGGGCGCGCGTGACGAGGCCGGCGCCGATTGCCATGCCGACCATCGGCACCGAGGCGACGCCGACCGCAAAGGCGATCGGGATCAGCAAAAATTCCAGCCGCGAGCCCATGCCGTATCCGGCCAGCGTCTCGGTGCCGAAGCCGGCCAGGATCTTGGTGAAGATCAGGATCGTCAGCACGCTCTGCAGCGGCGACAGGCATGAGATCGCCCCCACCTTGAGGATGTCGAGGAACATCGCGCGCTGGAAACTGAATGCGGCGAAGTCGAGCTTCAATCGGCTGCGACCAGAGGCAAGATACCAGGCGAGGAAGATCGCACCGCACGTGAACGCCGTGAGCTGGCCAGCGGCAACGCCGCGCATGCCGAGGCTCGGCACGCCGAACAGCCCAAGTCCCAGTACGCCGCCGACCGCGATCTGCGTCAACGAGACGCTGATCAGCGTCATCGAGGGAATGCGCATGTCGCCAGTGCCGCGCACGACGGAGGCGAGCGTGTTGACCAGCCAGATCGAGATCGCGCCGGAGAACAGCACCTGCGAGTAATGCATCGACTGCTCGAGCACGCCGCCGCGTCCGCCGAGCAGCGCATAGAAGCTGCGGCCGAAGCCCAGCATCATCACTGTGAAGAACAACCCGGCGCACCCTCCGATGATCGCCGCATGCAGCGCGAGGTCGGCAGCCCGGTCGCGATCGCCTGCGCCGAGTGCGCGGCTGATCGCCGACGAGACGCCGCCGCCCATCGCACCGGCCGACATCATCTGCGTCAGCATCGCGAACGGAAACACCAGCGCGATGCCGGCCAGCGGCTCGGTGCCGAGCCGGCCGATGTAGGAGGTCTCGGCGACTGCGACCAAGGTCGAGCCGAACATCGCGATGGTATTGGGGACCGCGAGCTTGAGCAGCGTCGGCAGGATCGGGGCCGTTAGCAAATGATCGACCGGTACTGCAGGCGCGGCTGCGGGTCTGACGTGGTCGATTGAGGCATCGATGGTCATACGCAGGCGGCTCTCGCATCACCTCTCCCCGACGGGGAGAGGTCGATTTGCGCAGCAAATCGGGTGAGGGGCCGCAGTTCCAACGAGAGATCGTAACCCACCCGGATCGCATCTTTCGATGCCACGTAGCCGAAGCTTTGCTTCGGCGTTCTCTCTAAGAACGGCCGCCAAACGCGGCCCACGCCTCTCCCGAGGGAGAGGTGAACTTTCGATGCGGATCGGGCGGTGGCCAATCTCGTTGCTCGGCAAATCAATAAATGATGATTGACATGTTACGAGTCCCAGCTGGTCCTCGCCACCCGCGCCCGCGCAGGGGTCACCACGGCAGGCCGCATAGGTCGATCTTGCCCTGGCGCGGCGCGCGGACGATGTCGTTGACGAACGGCGCCATCGCCTCGAAGCGGATCTGTCCGGAAGGCTGTTCGCAATGCACTTCGCCGGTGAAGGGATGCCAGCCGCGCGTCTGGTAAAATGCGAAATTGTGCGGTTCGCAGAATAAGATTGCAAATTTCACCGCGTCATTGGCACGAATGGTGTGCACGGCGGCATCTAACGCGAGCGACGCATAGCCGCGCCGCCGGCAGTCCGCGCGCGTCGAGACCCCGCCGATGCCGCCGACGTGCACCTTGTGGCCATTCCAGATGATCGTCCGGAAATAGATACCGACGTGGCAGGCGAGCCCGCTGTCGTCGGGCGCGTCGAGGAGCACGCGCAAATCGGCGTGAGCCCATTTGATGTCCGACCATGCCTTCTTTTCCATGACATCCGGGCTCCAGACCGCTCTGAGCAGCGGCTCGGCGCGTCGCCACGACGCATCTCCGTTGAGAATGTCGATTTCGATGGTCATCGCGCTGGGTCCTGGTCTGGTCTTCGGCTGCGCCGATCTGTCATACACGATCCGAAAATGCGGTGTTTCTCCGCCGTGGAACCTTCTATAAGGGGGACCCGTTAAGTGTAGTCTCCCACCCTCTGTTGGACATTACCCCATGACCTTCACGCTACCCGATCTGCCCTATGCCCACGACGCCCTTGCGCCCTACATGTCCAAGGAAACGCTGGAGTTTCACCACGACAAGCATCACCAGGCCTACGTCACGAACGGCAACAACGCGATCAAGGGGACCGAATTCGAAGGCAAGTCCCTCGAGGAGATCGTGAAGACCTCGTTCGGCAAGAACGCGGCCGTCTTCAACAATGCCGGTCAGCACTACAACCACATCCACTTCTGGAAGTGGATGAAGCCGAATGGCGGTGGCAGCAAGCTGCCCGGCCGGCTGGAGAAGAAGATCAACGAGGATCTCGGCGGCTTCGAGAAGTTCAAGACCGACTTCGCCGCCGCCGGCGTCGGCCAGTTCGGCTCCGGCTGGGCTTGGCTGCAGGTCAAGGGCGGCAAGCTCGAGATCGCCAAGACCCCGAACGGCGAGAACCCGCTGGTCCACGGCGCGGTGCCGATCCTCGGCGTCGACGTCTGGGAGCACTCCTACTACATCGACTACCGCAACCGCCGTCCGGACTATCTGAAGGCGTTCGTCGACAGCCTCGTCAACTGGGATTACGTCGACGAGCTGTTCGGCAAGGCCGGCTAGGCGTAAGCGCTGTCATTCCGGGGCGACGCGCAGCGTCGAGCCCGGAATCTATCGAGCCGCACGTGCGGTGGATAAATGGATTCCGGGCTCAGCCCTGCGGGCTGCCCCGGAATGACGTTGAGAGAGTTTTCGAGGGCGGCAGCCACGGCTGCTGCCCTTTTTGTTTCCTTGCGACGACCGTAACGTTGCGGCACAACGTTCCGAATGGGGCAACTCGCAAGCTATCTCATCGTCTTCTTCGGCGGCGGTCTCGGAGCGACGCTGCGCCATCTGATCAACGTCACCTGCGCGCGCTGCATCGGCACCGCGTTTCCTTACGGCACCTTCATCATCAACATCACGGGCTCGACCGTGATGGGCCTGATCGCCGGCTATCTCGCCTTCAAGGGCGAGGCCTCGCAGCCCTGGCGGCTGTTCCTGATGACCGGCATCCTCGGCGGCTACACCACTTTCTCCGCCTTCTCGCTCGACACCGCGCTGCTCTATGAGCGCGGCGAGCTTGGGCTTGCCGCGCTGTATGTCGCGGGCTCGGTGGCACTGTCGATCGCGGGTCTGTTCGCCGGGCTTGCGATCGTCAGGCATCTGACCTGACGTGCTCTTCGTCGTCATTCCGGTCGAGCAGGGTAATGCGCCAGGAGTGACCGTGAGGTGAACACGCCTCTCAGGCTCCCTCTCCCCTTGCGGGAGAGGGCGGGGAGAGGGGCCCCGGGCGGGTTGATCGAAGAGTGCACCGCTCTCGCAACTTTGTTTGCTTGTCGTCGTAACCTATGCAGAGCGGCACGCATCGTGTGGCACCCCTCTCCCCAGCCCTCCCCCGCAAGGGGGGGGGAGCCCTGCCGCCGATGTGTCCCTCACGCGCGAGTTGCTCGACGACGCAGAGCCCGCAACGCTGTAATCCGTTCATCTCGGGAACCCGCCAACCGGCTCAGCCGGCGGCAATTCCCGCCCCCAAATTTCCCTTTGGTAACCTCGCCTTAACCATGATTAGCGTTTGGTTAGGGTCGGAATGCCGCGTGAAAAGCCCTCGTTTTGACATGTTGGCAGGGGAAGCAGGGCCCGGCTTCGGACGGGCCCCCCCATGCGACAGATGTAAGAGGCTCTCGCGCAGTTTTTGCCGCGCCGGGCGCGCGGCCGTCGAACCGGCGCCGATTGGCGGCCCGCCTGATTGGGACACTTGCGTTGAGAGGATATTGCCGATGAATCCCGCCGACGTGGCGCAGTCAACTCTGCCACTGGCATCGAGCGACGTGTCGCTCATCGCGTTGTTTTGGCAGGCCCATTGGGTCGTCAAATGCGTGATGCTGGGACTTCTGTCCTGCTCGGTGTGGGTCTGGGCGATCGCGATCGACAAGATCCTGCTCTACGCTCGCACCAAACGGGCGATGGACAAATTCGAGCAGGCGTTCTGGTCCGGCCAGTCGATCGAGGAACTCTACCGGGCGCTTTCGGCCAAGCCGACCCAGTCGATGGCGGCCTGTTTCGTGGCCGCGATGCGGGAGTGGAAGCGCTCCTTCGAGAGCCAGTCGCGGTCGTTTGCCGGCCTGCAGGCTCGAATCGAGAAGGTCATGAACGTCTCGATCGCCCGGGAGGTGGAGCGGCTGGAACGCCGGCTGCTGGTGCTGGCGACCGTCGGCTCGGCCGGCCCCTTTGTCGGCCTGTTCGGCACCGTCTGGGGCATCATGTCGAGCTTCCAGTCGATCGCTGCCTCGAAAAACACCTCTTTGGCGGTGGTGGCGCCCGGTATCGCGGAAGCGCTGTTTGCGACCGCAATCGGCCTGATTGCCGCAATTCCGGCGACTATTTTCTACAATAAGTTCACCTCGGAGGTGAACCGGCAGGCCGCGCGCCTGGAGGGGTTCGCCGACGAGTTCTCCGCCATCCTGTCGCGTCAGATCGACGAGCGGGGCTGAGATTTATGGTGGTCACCCTTGTGAGCGCACGATCATGGCGATGAGCATGGCAGGGTCCGGTGGTGGCAGACGCCGCCGCGGCGGGCGCAAGCCGGTCATGGCCGAGATCAACGTCACGCCGATGGTCGACGTGATGCTGGTGCTCCTGATCATCTTCATGGTTGCGGCGCCGTTGATGACGTCGAACATCGACATCGACCTGCCGGTTGCGAGCGGCGGCAAGTCGATCTCGTCGAACCAGCCGCCGCTGACGCTGTCGGTCAAGCGCACCGGCGGCGGCTGCAACTCGAATGTCGAGCTCTATCTCGGCGACGCGCCGGTCACGGCCGCCGATTTTCCGGCCAAGATCAAGGCGATCGGAGATGCCCGGTCGGATGCCGAAAAGGTGGTCTATCTGCGTGGCGACAAGGACGTTTGTTACACGGATATGATGAAATTGCTCGGGGAGGTCCGGGCCGCGGGATTCAAGGCGAATATCGTCATCATCCCGGAAGGCGGATAGCCACCATGCCAAGGCACGGGGAAGCCTGATTTGAAGGTCAAGGTCGACAAGACTCTGGCGGCATCGATTGTCCTGCACGTCCTCGTGATCGGGTGGGGCCTCGTCTCGTTTTCGACCAGGGCTTACGTGATGCCCGAAGAGGAGTCGGTCGCCGTCGATGTGATCTCGCCCGACCAGCTCTCCCATCTCATGGCCGGTCAGAAGGACGGCAAGAAGGAAAATCCCAAGCCGCTGGTCGACAAGGTCGCCGAAGCCAAGCCGGTCGACGACACCGTCGGCAAGGTCGAGGAGAAGAAGCCGCCTGTCGTGACCGACACCGCGCCGCAGCCGGCGCCGAAGGTGGAGAAGCCAGAGGACAAGAAGCCGGATCCGCCGAAGAAGGTCGAGAACAAGCCGAAGGAAGAGCCGAAGCCGGTCGAGAAGAAGCCCGATCCGGTGAAGCCCGATCCGATCGCCGAAGCGATCAAGAAGGAAGAGAAGAAGCCGCCCCCGAAGCCTGTCGCACAGGCCGCCAAGCCGCCGCCCGAGCAGAAGCCGAAGGATCGCGTGTTCGACCAGAGCAAGATCGCAGCGCTGCTCGACAAGCGTGATCCGACTCGCGCTGCGGCGACCGGCGATGCGCTCAACGCCAACGCCGCGCTCGGCACGGCCAAGGGCAAGGCCGCCGACAACTCCGCGACCTGGGGGGCGATGTTCAAGCAGCAGGTCGAGCGCTGCTGGAAGAAACCCTATGGCGGCATCGAGGCGCAGCAGACCGAGGCCGTGTTCTCGATCAAGCTGAAGCGCGACGGCTCGCTCGAGGGCATGCCGGTGCCGGAAGGCACGCCGTCGACGCCGTATTTGCGGGTGTATCAAGAGAGCGCGCTGCGCGCGATCATCGAATGCCAGCCGTACAATTTGCCGGCGGCTTTCTTCGACGAATGGAAGTATTTTGCACCGGTGTTCACAGAGCGAAAGACCTGAGGACGGCCGCATCGCTTGGCCAATAGCAAACAAAGTTTACCGACAATGACCGACCAGAATGATTTGCGTGCAATGACCTTTCGCCTCAATCGCCGACAGATGATCTCCGGCATGGCCGCGCTTGGCGCGCTCGCCGGAAGCCGCAGCGCCTTCGCCCAGAAACGCATCATCGTTCCCGAAGGCGACTTCGCGCCGCTGCCGATCGCGATCCCGAATTTTGCCGCCGGCACGCCCGGCGACACCGAGGTCGGCGTCGGCGTCACGCAGGTGATCACCAACAATCTCAAGCGCAGCGGATTGTTCGCGCCGATCGATCAGGCCGCCTATCTCGAGAAGCAGATCAACATCGACGCGGCGCCGAACTTCAACAACTGGAAGAGCATCAATGCGCAGGCGCTGGTGACCGGCCGGATGACGCGCCAGGGCAACGGCCGCGTGAAGGCGGAGTTCCGGCTCTGGGACGTCAACACCGGCCAGCAGCTCGCCGGCCAGCAGTACGACACCTCCGCCGAATACTGGCGGCGCATCGCGCACATCATCTCCGACCAGATCTACGAGCGGCTGACCGGCGAGAAGGGCTATTTCGACACCCGCGTCGTGTTCGTCGACGAGAGCGGCTCGGCGGATCGCCGCGTCAAGCGCCTCGCGCTGATGGACCAGGACGGCGCCAATGTGCGCTATCTGACCCGCGGCTCGGATCTCGTGCTGACGCCGCGCTTCTCGCCGTCGACCCAGGAAATCACCTATATGGAATTCGGGCAGGGCGACCCGCGCGTCTATCTGCTCAACATCGAGACCGGCCAGCGCGAGATCGTCGGCAATTTCCCGGGCATGTCGTTCTCGCCGCGTTTCTCGCCCGACGGCCAGCGCGTCATCATGAGCCTGCAGCAGGGCGGCAACTCCAACCTGTTCGTGATGGACCTGCGCTCGAAGTCGATGACCCGGCTGACCGACACGCCGGCGATCGATACCTCGCCGTCCTATGCGCCCGACGGCACGCGGCTGTGCTTCGAATCCGACCGCGGCGGCAAGCCGCAGATCTACGTGATGCCGGCAACCGGCGGCGCGGCCCAGCGCATCTCGTTCGGCGACGGCACCTATTCGACGCCGGTCTGGTCGCCGCGCGGCGACTACATCGCCTTCACCAAGCAGGGCGGCGGGCAGTTTGCGATCGGCATCATGAAGCCGGACGGCTCCGGCGAGCGCATATTGACCTCGGGCTTCCACAATGAAGGCCCGACCTTTGCGCCGAACGGGCGTGTCGTGATGTTCTTCCGCGATCCCGGCGGCAACAGCGGCCCGTCGCTGTTCACCATCGACGTCTCCGGGCGCAACGAGCTGCGGGTGCCGACCCCGGGTTTTGCCTCGGATCCCGCTTGGTCGCCGCTGTTGTCGTGAGGCTCGCGCAGAGCTCCTCCGGGGAACCCCGTAGGGGGTCGGCACTTCTTACCTAGCGCACTGAAACTTATGCCGAATTTCGGCTATCAATTAGCCGCGGCAACGACTCGCTAACGATGTTCCCTCAGAAAGACTTCACCTGCGACGGTTAGAACTACGCAGCCGGAAAGGGACGCGTACGTCTGCAGATGCAGTTGGTGGATCAGAAACGACGAGGCAGCCAGGACGAGCTGGAGCCAGTGCTCTACGCTGCACTCGTGGATTCGATGCGCCAGAATTTCTGGGCGATGTTCCTCGGCAGCGTCGCCACGGCCGCCGCCGCCGTGATGACCGCGCTCAAGACCGGCAATGTGCTGCTGTGGCCGTTCGCCTTCCTGATCATTGCCATCGGAACCGCCCGTGCGGTCTGGATGCGCAAATACGATGAGGGGCAGGGTGGCGGGCTGACCTACGAGGAAGCCAGGGTCTGGGCGCCGCGCTATTCGATCGGTGCGATCGTGTACGCCATGGTGCTGGGCGCCTGGTGCTTTGTCACCATACTCGGCAGCGACGATGCGATCGCGCACATGCTCTGCGTCGCGGTGACGGTCGGCTACACGGCGGGCGGCGCGGCCCGCAACTACGGACGGCCGCGGCTCCTGCAGCTCCACGTGCTGGTCGCCTGCGGGCCGATGTCGCTCGCCCTGGCGCTGCATGGCGACTTCTACTACATCGGCCTTTCGATCCTGCTGGTGCTGTTCTTCCTCGGCCTGAAGGGCATCAACCTCAGCCTGCATGCGATCTTCGTCAAGGCGCTGACCGCCAGCTTCCGCGAGGCGGCGCTGGCGCATCAGTTCGATACCGCGCTCAACAACATGCCGCACGGCTTGTGCATGTTCCGCGACGACGGACGCCTCGCGGTGATGAACCACCGCTTCATCGAGATGATGCAGCTATCGGACGATTTCGTGCAGCGCGGCGCCAGCGCCACCGACATCTGCAATGCCTGCGTTCTGTCCGGCGCGATCTCGACCGCGGCGGCGCAACAAATTCTCTGCGAGATCGAGAGCTCCCAGCGCGGCGACATCGTCACCAGCGACCCCGATCCGGCCCAGAACCGTTCGCTGGACTGGACGTTCCAGCCGATGCCAGGCGGCGGCACGGTCATGCTGGTCGAGGATATAACCGAGCGCAAGGACGCCGAGGCCAGGATCAGCCATCTCGCGCGCTACGACGAACTGACCGCGCTGCCCAACCGCGTCAATTTCCGCGACGAGATCGGCCGGTTGCTCGCCATGCAGCACCGCGACCATCGCTCCGCATTGCTGTTCGTCGACCTCGACCAGTTCAAGCAGGTCAACGATACGCTCGGCCATCCCTGCGGCGACCAGCTGCTTTGCGCGGTCGCCGAACGGCTGCGAGAGATGCTGCGTCCGGAGGATTTCGTGGCCCGCTTCGGCGGCGACGAGTTCGTCGTGTTCCAGCAGAACATCCACTCGCATGAGGACGCCGCCGCCCTGGCGCGGCGCATCGTCGACCGCCTCAGCGAGCGCTACAAGATCGACAACCACCTTGTCGAGATCGGCGCCAGCGTCGGCATCGCGATGACCGCGCCCGGCGTCGGCGCCGACACGCTGCTGAAGAACGCCGATATGGCCCTCTACCGTGCCAAGGCCGACGGCCGCGGCACCTTCTGCTTCTTCCGCGACGAGATGGCCCAGACTGTCGAGGCCCGGCGGATCCTCGAGCTCGATCTGCGCAAGGCGCTCGCCAACGAGGAATTCGAGCTGTTCTACCAGCCGCTGATCAACCTGAAGTCCGGCAAGGTCTCGACGTGCGAGGCGCTGTTGCGCTGGAACCATCCGGCGCGCGGCACGGTCTCACCCGTCGACATCATTCCGGTGGCCGAGGATATGGGCCTGATCGTCGATCTCGGCCGCTGGATCCTGCGCAAGGCCTGCATGGAATGCATGAAGTGGCCGGAGGCGGTCAGCGTCGCGGTCAATTTCTCGCCGCAGCAGTTCCATCAACGCGACGTGCTGAGCGAGGTCCGCTATGCGCTCGAGGTCTCCGGTCTGCCGGCGCACCGCCTCGAGATCGAGATCACCGAATCCTCCCTGCTGCACAACACCGAGCTGACCCACGACGTGCTGTCGCAATTGCGCTCGCTGGGCGTGCGGATCTCGCTGGATGATTTCGGCACCGGCTATTCGTCGCTCAGCTATCTGCACAATTTCCCGCTGCAGAAGGTCAAGATCGACCGCTCCTTCCTCGAAGGCATCGACAGCGATCGCCCGCTGACCCTGTTGCGCGGCGTGGCGCGGCTGTCGGCGGACCTGGGCATGTCTGTGGTGGTCGAGGGGATCGAGACCAACGAGCAGCTCGAACTGATCAGCGCCGACGGCGCGGTGACCGAAGCACAGGGATACCTGTTCAGCCGGCCGGTTCCCGCGGTGCGCATCCGCCAGCTGCTCAACGCCTCGCACGGCAGGCGCGCCGACGAGCAGCTGCACGTGGTTCCCTCGCGCTCGATTGCTTGATCTAGCTCAATTACTTCAATCGATGGTTGTGAAAGCCTGTGGCGGCACTATCCTGAGTTCCGCTCGCGGTCAAAGGTTAACTGTATTGTCTCGATTGTTTTGACGAAAATTAAGAAGCTGTTAAGGTTTTAGCCAGCTCGCAAAAGTTGTCGTGAAAGTCCGGAGTAGTTCATGAGGTCCCCCGTCGTTGCGCCCCGCGCTTTTTCGCGGGGCCCCGAGCTGCTCGACCAGGTTGATTACCGCCTCGCCAAAACGCCCGCCGAAAAGGAAGAGATCTACAATCTGCGTTATCGCGCCTATCTGCGCGAAGGCGCCGTGAAGGAATCGGCCGAGCAGCGGGTCACGGATCAATATGATGATCTGGAGAACTCCTGGACCTTCGGCGTCTATATCGACGGCGAGCTCAGCAGTTCGGTTCGCATCAGCGTGCTGACGAACGAGTGGCGCGAGTCCTGTTCTGCGGAGGCGTTCGGCGAAATCCTGCATCCCAAGCTCGATCGTAACGAGATCATCATTGATCCCGCGCGATTCGTTGCGGATCCCGATCGGGCCCGGCGCGCGCCTGAGCTGCCCTATGTTACTGTCCGCCTCGCCTACATGGCTTGCGAGTATTTCGGCGCCGATCTGGGGCTGGCGATCGTCCGCCCCGAGCACCAGGCATTCTACCGCCGCGTCTTCTTCCACGAGACCATCGCCGAGCCGCGCCTGTTCCCAGGCCTGCTCAAGCCGGTCGGCCTGATGGCGGCGGATTTCCCGACCATGCGCGACAAGGTGTTCAATCGCTACCCGATGATGCGCTCATCGGCGTTCGAGCGCCGCATGCTGTTCGAGCGCGAAAACCACGTGCACCAGCAGCCGACGATCGATCGATTCGAGCGCCATTCGATCGTGCCGCATTCCTGACCGGGAATCCGCCGGCTGCCGTTCACTAGGGCCACCGGGTACCGCGTTCCAAGCGTGCAACTTTCTGTCGCCGGTCGCGGACGGTGACAAAATTGCCTATTGCGATTTGGTTCCAGCGAACCTTGGCTTCCCTTCACCATCGCGCCACATTTGCCACCCATTAACCATCGGGGGCGCTTTCCGGCATTGCCTGGCATTTGATGGGCTCCAGCAAGGTCTCGTCAAGGTTGACGGAACGTTCGCTTAACCATCGCCCTGTAGACCGATTGGGTAGTACGAAGAGCGTGAGCGTGGAGGCTCCGGGAATGAATTATCTCCAGGGTATGAAGCTGGTTGCGGTTCTGGCCGTGGCGCTGTCGATGGGCGCCTGCGCCAACAAGAACCCGTTGGACGCCAACGGCGCGATCGGGGGCGCCGCGACCCCGGGCAGTCAGCAGGATTTCGTGGTCAATGTCGGCGACCGCGTGTTCTTTGAGAGCGATCAGACCGATCTCAGCCCGCAGGCAACCGCGACCCTCGACAAGCAGGCGCAGTGGCTGCAGACCTACAACCGCTATTCCTTCACGATCGAAGGTCATGCCGACGAGCGCGGCACGCGCGAATACAACATCGCGCTCGGTGCACGCCGTGCCCAGTCGGTCCGCTCGTATCTCGCTTCGCGCGGCATCGACCCAAGCCGCATGCGCACCATCTCCTACGGCAAGGAGCGTCCGGTCGCGGTCTGTAACGACATTTCCTGCTGGTCGCAGAACCGCCGCGCCGTCACCGTGCTGAACGCCAGCTCCTGACGCGATCCTGGACGGGTTTTCCAAGCCGGCGCCTTCGGGCGCCGGTTTTGTTTTGGCCGCATGAATGCCCGACCCGGCTTCATGAGGATGAACGAAGCCGCATACAATTGGCCGCTTGCTTGTTCCACGGTCCGTACTAAACCGGTATCCGCGACGCTGTCCCGGATTTGAACGGCAAGTCACAATTCCGGCGTACTCCGTCCTTCAATGTCGCTCGCTTTTCACGTCGATCTCGTCGTCAGGGCAAAATGTCATCCAGGCTTCATTTTCTTTCCTCCGCCGCGGCGATCGCGGCGCTGTTCGCCGTTTCCGCACCAGCGTTTGCCCAATCCGACGATTCCGATGCCGAGATGCGGATCGAGCGGCTGGAGAACCAGCTGCGGCAACTGACCGGCCAAAACGAGGAACTGCAGTACCGCAACCGCCAGCTCGAGGAGCGGCTGCGCCAGCTCGGCGGCCAGCCGCCCGGCGCTCCCGGACAGGCTCCGGCCGGTCAGCCCAATGTCGCGGCGGTGCCACCGGCGCAGCAGCCGCAGGCCTACCCACAGGCACAGCCAGGCTACGGCCAGCCGCAGCAAGGTTACGGCCGGCAGCCGCAAGGCGGCTATGACCAGCAGCAGATCGCGACGCCCGCTCCGATCGTGCAGGAGCCGGCGCCGGCTGCAGCGCCCGGCCGCCGCGGTCGCGGCGATGCCTTCGATCCGAACCAGAACCCGAACGCTCCGGGCGTGCCGCGCGCACTCGGCGGCGGTCAGATGCCGATGCCAAGTGATGCGCAGGTCGGCGCTCCGGGCGGTCGCGGGGCGGGCGAGCCGCTCGAACTCGGCAACACCAGTCCGCAGCGGCCGCCCGGCGCGAGCGCGGCCCTGACCACATTGCCGCCGTCGGCGACGCCGAAGGACGAGTTCGACCTCGGCATCGGCTACATGCAGCGCAAGGACTATGCGCTCGCCGAAGAGACGATGAAGAACTTTGCCACCAAATATCCGAGCGATCCTTTGGTGGCGGATTCGCAATACTGGCTCGGCGAAAGCTATTTCCAGCGCCAGCAATACCGCGACGCTGCGGAAACCTTCCTCGGTGTGACCACCAAATTCGACAAGTCCGCGAAAGCGCCCGACGCGCTGCTGCGGCTCGGCCAGTCGCTGGCGGCGCTGAAGGAAAAGGAAGCCGCTTGCGCCGCCTTCGGCGAGGTCACGCGGAAGTACCCGCGCGCGTCCGGCGGGGTCAAAGCTGCGGTTGACCGCGAGCAGAAGCGCGTGAAGTGCTAAACCAGCAAGGGGAGGCCGCTTCCGGCCCTTCCGCGACCTGCTGGTTCTGTGATGCCCGACGACCAATCCGCCATCCCGGCAAGCCACGCCCAGCGCCTGTTCGCAGGCCTGGCGCGTGCGCCGGCGATCGTGCTCGCGGTGTCGGGCGGTCCCGATTCAGTCGCGCTGATGTGGCTGGCCGCGCGCTGGCGCCGCGCGCTCGCGCGCGGACCGCGGCTGGTGGCGGTCACCGTTGATCACGGCCTGCGTGCTGAAGCAGCGCGCGAGGCGCGCGACGTCAAGCGGCTGGCGCGAAGCCTCGACCTGCCGCATCACACGTTGCGCTGGAGCGGGCCCAAGCCGAGTACTGGCGTGCCGGCAGCCGCGCGTGAGGCGCGCTATCGCCTGCTCGCGCAAGCCGCGCGCAAGTACGGCGCGACGCATATCCTGACCGCGCATACCCGTGACGACCAGGCCGAGACGCTGTTGATGCGGATGCTGCGGGGCAGCGGCATCGCGGGCCTCTCGGCGATGGCGCGCGAGACCGAGCGCGACGGCGTCATGCTGACGCGACCGTTGCTCGATATCTCGAAGGCGCAGTTGATCGCGACGCTGAAGAAGGCGCGCATCGGCTTTGCCGATGATCCGACCAACCGCGATCCCTCCTTCACGCGGCCGCGGCTGCGCGCGCTGATGCCGATGCTGGCGGAGGAGGGCGGCGACGCGCGGAACCTGGCACGGCTTGCCGCGCGGATCGCGCGCGCAAACGCCGCACTGGAGGTGCTGGTCGACGGCGCCGAGCGCTACCTTGCGTTGAAAAGCGAGGATAATCTCGATGCGGGCTTCGACGCGGCGCAGTTCGCGGTGATGCCGGACGAGATCCGCCTCCGTCTGCTCAAGCGCGCCATCGATCGCACCGGACATGAGGGGCCGGCCGAACTCGGCAAGGTCGAAACCCTGCTCGCCGCGGTCGATGAGGCCGTCAATCAGTCCTTGGGAAAGCGCGAATCCAAGCTGAAACAGACGCTTGCCGGAGCGGTCATCAGCGTCGCTTCCGGCCGCATCAGGATCAGTCCGGCGCCGCCTCGCCGGGCTCGTTCCCGGTGAGCCCGGTTCGATTGTTTCAAGCGTTGTCATAATCCGGCAAGGAGGCTTAACCACCCCGGAAAAACACCGGATTCTGCGTCATTTTTTGACCGGGAATCGGGCTAGGATGCGGTAAATAGTCGTGCGTGGTTCCCTTGGCATCGACCCCAGCGGCACCTAGATTGTAGGGCATCGACGGGATGGATTCCCTGGGGATTCCCACAGAGCCTGCCCAAGGATTAGAGAGAGGCCGCGATCCGCGCGACCACGAAGGAAGACCATGAACGCCAATCTGCGGAATTTCGCCCTCTGGGTCATCATTGTCCTGCTGTTGCTGGCGTTGTTCACGCTTTTCCAGAATCCTGGTCAACGCTCGTCGTCCTCGGACATCTCGTTCTCGCAGCTTCTCACCGAGGTCGATCAGGGCCATGTCCGCGACGTCGTTATTCAGGGGCCCGAGATTCACGGCACCTTCAACAACGGCACCAGCTTCCAGACCTACGCGCCGAGCGATCCGACGCTCGTGAAGCGCCTCTATGACGCCAAGGTGCAGATCACCGCGAAGGCGCCGGGCGACAACGTGCCGTGGTTCGTCTCGCTGCTCGTCTCGTGGCTGCCGTTCATCGCGCTGATCGGCGTTTGGATATTCCTGTCGCGGCAGATGCAGGGCGGCGCCGGCAAGGCGATGGGCTTTGGCAAGTCGCGCGCCAAGATGCTGACCGAGGCGCACGGCCGCGTCACCTTCGAGGACGTCGCGGGTGTCGACGAGGCCAAGCAGGATCTGCAGGAGATCGTCGAATTCCTCCGCGACCCCGGCAAGTTCCAGCGGCTCGGCGGACGCATTCCGCGCGGCGTGCTGCTGGTCGGCCCTCCTGGTACCGGCAAGACGCTGATCGCGCGCGCGGTGGCGGGCGAAGCCAACGTGCCGTTCTTCACCATCTCCGGTTCTGACTTCGTCGAAATGTTCGTCGGCGTCGGCGCGAGCCGCGTCCGCGACATGTTCGAGCAGGCCAAGAAAAACGCGCCCTGCATCATCTTCATCGACGAAATCGACGCGGTCGGCCGTCATCGCGGCGCCGGCCTCGGCGGCGGCAATGACGAGCGCGAGCAGACGCTGAACCAACTGCTGGTCGAGATGGACGGCTTCGAAGCCAATGAGGGCGTGATCCTGATCGCGGCGACCAACCGTCCCGACGTGCTCGATCCCGCGCTGCTGCGTCCGGGCCGCTTCGACCGCCAGGTCGTGGTGCCCAATCCGGACGTCGTCGGCCGCGAGCAGATCCTCAAGGTTCACGTCCGCAAGGTGCCGCTGGCGCCGGATATCAACCTCAAGACCATCGCGCGCGGCACCCCGGGCTTCTCCGGCGCCGACCTGATGAACCTCGTCAACGAGGCCGCGCTGACCGCCGCCCGCCGTAACAAGCGGATGGTGACACAGGCCGAGTTCGAAGAGGCCAAGGACAAGGTGATGATGGGCGCCGAGCGCAAGTCGCTCGTCATGACCGAGGAAGAGAAGTTGCTGACGGCCTATCACGAGGGCGGCCACGCCATCGTCGGCCTCAACGTCGTCGCGACCGATCCGATCCACAAGGCGACCATCATTCCGCGCGGCCGGGCGCTGGGCATGGTGATGCAGTTGCCGGAACGCGACAAGCTGTCGATGTCGCTCGAGCAGATGACCTCGCGCCTCGCCATCATGATGGGTGGACGTGTCGCGGAGGAGCTGATCTTCGGCCGCGAGAAGGTGACCTCAGGCGCCGCCTCCGACATCGAGCAGGCGACCCGCCTGGCCCGCATGATGGTGACGCGTTGGGGCCTGTCGGAAGAGCTCGGTACCGTGTCCTATGGCGAAAACCAGGACGAGGTGTTCCTGGGCATGTCGGTCTCGCGCACCCAGAATGCGTCCGAGGCGACGGTCCAGAAGATCGACTCCGAGATCAAGCGTCTGGTCGAGGAAGGCTACAAGGAAGCGACACGCATCCTGACCGAGAAGCACGCCGACCTCGAAGCCCTGGCCAAGGGCCTGCTCGAGTTCGAGACGCTGACCGGCGACGAGATCATCGACCTGCTCAAGGGCAAGAAGCCCAACCGCGAGTCGGTGCTGGAACCGTCGACGCCGCGCGCCTCCGCGGTGCCGCCGGCCGGCAAGTCGCGCCCGCGTCCCGATCCGGACACTGGCCTCGAGCCGCAGCCGCAGGCGTAAGCCTCGCCGCGGTGGCCGGCAGCCCCGGCAAGTCAGTTGTGCAAAAGCTCGGCCTCAAGCCGGGCTTTTGTATTTTTGTCGATGGGTTGTCCGCCCCCTATCACGACATCGTCGGCGAACTGCCGGCCGACCTGCGGATCGAAAAGACAGCCCGCTCGATGCCGTGCATCTGTTCGCCGCCGAGGCCAGGGGGCTCGCCGGCAAGCTTGAGCGTTACCGGGAGGCGATCGCGCCCGACGGCATGATCTGGGTGTCGTGGCCGAAGAAGAGCTCGGGCGTCGCGACCGATCTTGACGACAGGGTCGTGCGCGCGGCCGGGCTCGCGGCCGGCCTGGTCGACGTCAAGGTCTGCGCCGTCGATGCGGTGTGGTCGGGACTAAAGTTCGTGATCACGGTCAAGCAGCGCGGCAAGCGCTGAGATCGCCGCGGCGAATAGGCTTGGCCTCCGTTCGGGCACCGTGGCATCCTGGAGGCAAGCCGACAAACGACACGGTCGCGCTGTCCGAGACGCGGCAAGAACGAGGGGAGGGAAGGCCGATGCGCAAGGCATTCGGCGCGCTTGGCGCCATTTCATTCCTGCTGCTGCCCAACGCTTCAATCACCGCCGAGATGCGCGGCGTCACGTCAACCGAAATCAGGATCGGCCAGACCATGCCCTACAGCGGGCCGGTGTCGGCGTTCGGCGCGCTCGGCAAGGGCGAGGCCGGCTATTTCAGGATGCTGAACGAGCGCGGCGGCATCAACGGCCGCAGGATCAACTTCATCTCGCTGGACGATTCCTATGCGCCGCCGAAGACGGTGGAGCAGACGCGCCGCCTCGTCGAGAGCGACGAGGTTGCGCTGATCTTCTCCTCGATCGGCACCGCGCACAACACGGCGATCGCAAAGTACCTCCAGAGCAAGAACATTCCGCAGCTGTTCCTCGCCTCCGGCGCCTCGAAGTTCGGCGACATCGCGCAATTCCCGCAGGCGACGATGGGCGTGCAGGCGCCGTTCCGCTACGAGGCGCGGCTCTACGCGCGCTATGCGCTGGCGAAGAATCCGAACGCGCGGTTCGCGGTCATCTCGCAGAACGACGACTACGGCCGCGACTATCTCGCGGGCCTGAAGGACGTGCTCGGCGAGAAATATGATTCGGTCGTCACCGTTGCGACCTACGAGATCACGGACCCGACCATCGACTCGCAGATCGTCAAGCTGAAAGCGACCAATGCCGACGTCTTCGTGATCGCGGCGACGCCGAAATTTGCGGCGCAGTCGATCCGCAAGGCCTATGAGATCGGCTGGCGGCCGATGACGTTCCTCTCCAACACCGCGGTGTGGATTTCGACCGTGATGCAGCCGGCCGGCGTCGAGGCCGGCACCGGCATCATCTCGACGGCGTATGTGAAGGATCCGGACGATCCGGCGTGGAAGGACGATCCGGGCATGAAGGGCTGGCGCGACTTCATGACCCGATACCTGCCCGAAGGCGATCAACACGACACCAACTACGTCAACGCCTACAACAGCGCGATGGCGCTGGAAGCCGTGCTGAGGGCGTGCGGCGACGATCTCTCGACCGAGAACATCCTGCGGCAGGCGTTCGCGATCAAGGAGCTGGAATTGCCGATGCTGCTGCCGGGCATCAAGGTCAACACCTCGCCGGCCGACCATGTGCCGGTCGACCAGATGCAGCTGATGCGCTTCAACGGCAAGAGCTGGGATCGCTTCGGCGAGCTCCAGACGGGAAACTAGGCTGGGTGAGCGCACCTGAGCCAGTACCTTGCGTTATCCCCGTCATCCCGAGGGAGCGCGTAACGCGTCTCGAAGGATGCGCGGCCCGGTCGGTGGCCGTTGCGCTCGCGCCTCATGATGACGGGGATAGGCGGCGCTGCGATTCGGGGCGTGCAGTAGCGCGGGCTACTGCGTGCTCTCTGCCGCCGGCACCGCGTTGGCCGTCTCGTCCGATCGCACATGGATGACGGCGATGTCGTCCTTGTAGAGCCGCTTCCAGCCCTTGAGGTGGTCCAGCGCGTTGCCGGCGGGCGAGTCCGAGCTCAGCAGCGTGGCGTCGATCCGGTATTTGTCGAGCAGGTTCAGCAGCTGGCCGACGTCGCGGGCATCGAGCGCGGCGTAATAGTCGAGCACGAATTGCTCGCCATAGAGCTCGGCACGACCGTCGATGAACACCTTCATGTCGCGCAGCACCATGTAGCCGCCGAACGGTGCGGTGCTGAACACACGCTGCGCCCTGTGTTGCTGGAGGACGTCGACCGCGGCAACGGGCGAGACCGCCGGCAGGAATTTGAACTCGTGCTGCGCGACGAACGTCGTCGTCGTCACCCAGGCTCCGATCACCATTGCGATAGCAGCAACGGTCGTGACGACGGGTACTGAGCGTCCTTCCTCGAAGCGGGCGGCGGGGGCGCCTGCCATTCCCCATTGTTCGGCGATCGGCTTGGCGAGCACCAGCGGTGCGATGAACGCGAACACCTCGATGTTGCGGACATGGCTCAGCGCCATCCAGATCAGCCCGAGCAGCAGCAGGATCCGCGGCACCGACAGGGTCAGCCCGCGGTAACAAATGATGCCGATCAGGCCGAGCAGCGTGGCCTCGAAGAAGCTGGGCTTGCTGAAATCCGCGGGCAGCCATTCGCCGATCAGCGTCAGCAGCTTGCCGAGGCTGAGGATCTTGGTCGCACCCAGCAGGCTGTTCCAGCCATAGGGCGTCACGCAGCTCGCGGCCAGCGCAGCAACGCCGAATAGTCCCCATCGCACGATGAGCCCCCGGCGGCGGCCGGGTTCTGCGCTCCACACCGCCTCAAGGCCAATCGGTCCGATCAGCGCCAGGCCGAGCACGAAGCCGCCATGCAGGTTGGCCCACAGCACCATCAGCGGCAGCAGCCACCAAGACGGTGAGGCGCGGCGATCTGCAGCCGCCATCAGGCCGCCGATGAACGCCAGCAGCACCGGCAGGGCCAGCACATGCGGCCGCGCGAGGAAGTGGATCGTCGACAGCAGTAGCGCCAGCGCCGCGATCAGGAGTGTACGCGCCGGATCGAAATACGGGCTCAACAGATGCAGGAAGATCGCGACCGTCGCGCCGATCGCGATCGAGGTCAGGATCACCGGCCCGGCCCAATCGCCGCCGTACACCAGGGCGTACGCCACCTGCGACAGCCACGAGCTCGAAATCCAGGGCTCGCCGAAACGGGTGAACGAGAGCAGGTCTGATGTCGGCATCGCGCCGTGTTCGAGGATCCACTGTCCGACCTTGATCTGCCACTCGGTGTCGGAATCGCGCAGCAGGATCTCACCGGCGGAGAGATAGAACAGATAGGCGCCCACGGCGGCGCACAGCGGCAGCAGCCCTCGCACCGCGCTACGGCTACTCACGCTGCTGGTGATGGAGAGTGACATGAGCTTTCTTGGTTCGGCCGGTGACATCTAGGCAACGCCACGCGTGACGTCGGGCACTCGACCACGGCTTCCGATAAATTCGGGTAAATGCGACCGCGATGTCGCGGGTCAACGCGAGACGGGATGTCTCGATTTCGAGCGATCATCTTAGCTTGCGATTTACCATCGCAAACCTCACCCGAACCCGAGCGCCGTTAGCAGCTGCCGATCTGTCGCTGAATCCGGGCGGCCCAGAGCACCCGCGGGGCGGACCGGCGGCCAGTCCAATCGGAGGCGGCATGCGGATGTCGCAAAATCCTTACAATTCCAGCTTGTCATTCAGTCTGAATAGTTGTTCACTTCTTCAGACGATTGCGGGATCAATCGTTCAAAACATTGAAGACGCGTGTGTTCTGCCGGTGGGCGCCGGCCAGGGCACACGGTGGGGGACGGAATGCCATGGTCTACCGGCGAACTCATCAGGTCGTGAAACGGCTCGCTGCCCGGCGCAGCGCCATCCTGTCGGCTGCGCGGGACGCGGCGGCGGCGGGCGGCATGGCCGCGGTCCAGATAGCACCTGTCGCGGTGCGGGCCAATGTCGCGGCAGGCACTGTGTATCGCTATTTCCCGTCGAAGGCCGAGCTGATCTCGGAATTGATCACCGAGGTCTCGCGCGACGAACTGTCGGCGATCCGGCGTGCGGCAGATGCCGCGCCCGGCCCGTCATCCGCGCTCGCCGCCGCGGTGACGACGATCGCGGTCCATGTGTTGTCGCAGCGCAAGCTCGCCTGGGGCATCCTGGCCGAGCCGGTCGATGTCGACGTCACCGCCTCGCGCCTCGCCAGCCGCCGCGATATTTCCGGCGAGCTTGCCATGCGCATCGACGCCGCCGTGCGCGCCGGACATCTGCCGGCGCAGGATACGGCGCTGGCCGCCACCGCCTTGCTGGGCGCGCTGCATGAAGCGCTGGTCGGCCCGCTGGCGCCGTCCAATCTCGACGATCCGATCAAGCTGCGCGACGCGGTGCAGACCGTGACATTGCTCGCGCTGCGCGCGGTCGGCGTGATGGATGCGCGTGCCCGTGGTCTCGTGGTGCAGGCGACGACCCCGGCGAAGGCACTGGTCGGCGCCTGAGGTCGAACACTTCTGTCGCATTGGCGTTGTAGCTTTGCGGGCTGGGTTCAACCAACCTCATGGAGCAACGCATGACGACGACCCATGGCTCGGCCAAATGGCAGGGCGGCATCAAGGACGGCAAGGGCGCGATCTCGACCAAGAGCGGCGCGCTCTCGGATTACCCTTATGGCTTCGCCAGCCGCTTCGAGGGCAAGCCCGGCTCGAACCCGGAAGAACTGATCGGCGCAGCGCATGCCGCCTGCTTCACGATGGCGCTGTCGTTGATCCTGGGCGAAGCCAAGCTCACGGCCGAGCACATGGAGACCAAGGCCGACGTGACCCTGGAGAAGGTCGCCGACGGCTTCGCCATCACCGCCGTGCATCTGACGCTGTCGGCGAAGATTCCGGGCGCGGATAACGCGACATTCCAGGAATTGGCGGGCAAGGCCAAGGCCGGATGCCCGGTGTCGAAGCTGCTCAACACCAGGATTACGCTCGACGCGTCGCTGCAGGGCTGACGGTCTGCAGCACAGCGTGGCCCGGCGTGGCGAATTACAGCTGCGCGTCGCCGTTCGGTCCGACCGACGCGATGCGCAGCATATTGGTGGTGCCGGGCGCGCGGAGCGGCACGCCGGCAACGATGATGACGCGCTGGCCGGCCTTGGCAAAGCCGTCGCGGAATCCAATCGATCCGGCGCGGTCGACCATGTCGTCGAGATCGTGGGCGTCCTCGGCGACCACGCAATGAACGCCCCACACCACCGACAGCTTGCGCCCGGTGACGAGGTTCGGCGTGATCGCGACCACCGGCACCTTCGGCCGCTCGCGCGCCACGCGGATCGCGGTCGAGCCCGACGAGGTCCAGCAGATGATCGCCGACAGATCGAGCGTCTCGGCGATTTGCCGCGCTGCGTCGGCGATGGCGTCGCCCACCGTCGCCTCGGGATCGACACGCTGGGCGTTGATCACACTGCGATAGGTCGGGTCGCGCTCCACTTCCTCGCCGATCCGGTTCATGGTCGAGACCGCTTCCACCGGGAATTTGCCGGCGGCGGATTCCGCCGACAGCATGATCGCGTCGGCGCCCTCGTAGACGGCTGTGGCGACGTCGGAGACTTCGGCGCGCGTCGGCACCGGCGCCTGGATCATTGATTCCAGCATCTGGGTTGCGACCACCACCGGCCTGCCGGCGCGGCGCGCCATCCGGATCATCTGCTTCTGCAGGCTCGGCACCCGCTCCAGCGGCAACTCGACGCCGAGATCGCCGCGCGCCACCATCAGCGCGTCCGCCGCCTCGATGATGTCGGCGAGGCGATCGATCGCCTGCGGCTTCTCGATCTTGGCCATCACGGCGGCGCGGCCGCGGATCATCTTCTTGGCCTCGATCACGTCCTCGGCGCGCTGCACGAAGGACAGCGCCACCCAGTCTATACCCTCCGGCAGCGCGGCTTCGAGATCGGCGCGGTCTTTCGGGGTCATCGCGGAGACCGGCAGGTCGGTGTCGGGCAGGCTGACGCCCTTGCGGTCCGACATCTTGCCGCCGATCACGACGCGCGTGACTGCGCGGTCGGGCGAGGTTTCCTCGGCAATCAGCCGCACCTTGCCGTCGTCGAGCAACAGCGCATGGCCGGGCCGCAGCGCAGCGAGGATTTCCGGATGCGGAAGCTGGACGCGGCTGTTGTCGCCCGGCGTCTTGTCGGAATCCAGCGTGAAGCTCTGGCCGTTCTTGAGCTGGGTCGAGCCTTCCGCGAATGAACCCAGCCGCAGCTTCGGCCCTTGCAGGTCGACCAGGATGCCGATCGGCCGGCCGTAGCTCGATTCGACATTGCGGATGGTCTTGACCAGCTCCCGCATCTTGTCATGCGGGGTATGGCTCATGTTGATGCGGAATACGTCGGCGCCCGCCTCGAACAGCTTGCGGATCATGGCGCTGTCTGAGGAGGCCGGGCCGAGTGTTGCGAGGATCTTGATTCGGCGCAGGCGTCTCATTGTTTGTTTCCGGGTGGTGCGGCTGGCGGCAGACCAGACGCGCCCGGAGGCGCTGCGCCCGGCGGCGGGTTGGGCAGGCCCGGCATCGCCCCGGGGCTTCCCGGGGCCACGCCGCCCGGCATTCCCGGGACTTTCTGCGGCTGTTGTTCGTTGGCTTCGGTCAGCTGGACGGTCCATGCACGCTGCTCGCCGGTGTCGACTTCGAAGAAGCCGGTGCGGTCAAAGCCCCGCGCCAGGCAATTCTCGGTGCCCTTGATGGTGAATTCCTTGTCGCGCGAGCACATGAAGGCCTGGCCGGACCATTCGCCGCCGCGATCGTAGTCGAGAGCGTAGATGTAGTAGTAGCGCGCCACAAGATTGCCGCGCAGCAGGGTCTCGCAGGTCCGCGAGGACACATTCCACCAGCCCTCCGTGGTCCAGCCCTCGGCATCCTTGTAGCCGAGCGCGATCCCGACCCTGCTCGAGGTGTTGTTGCAGAGCCGGAAATCGGCGGCCGCCGGGCTCGTCCACAGGCACACCGCGACCAGCGCCAGCACCGGCAGGATGCCGGCCAGGATCAGGCGGATGGTGCGGGGAGCAGGGGCGAGAGAATCTGTTGGGCTCATGCGGCGAAGCTATATCAAATCATTGTCGATTTCGCGTGCCCGGCCGGCACTGTCAACGGGCGGGGCGCCCGTCCCCACACGCTGCGGGACCGTGGCCAGTGTGGCCGGACTGGTCCGTATTGCGCGTCGATATGGCAAAATCTGTGACAATTCCCATCTGATATCAATATGGTGAGCGCATCACACCGGGATCACGATCATGAGCATTGACGCCAAAACCAGAACAGAACTTGAGGCCGCGGTGTTCCGGCGCCTCGTCGATCATCTCCGCAACCGGACCGATGTGCAGAACATCGACCTGATGAATCTTGCCGGCTTCTGCCGCAATTGCCTGTCCAACTGGTTGAAGGAAGAGGCCGACGCCAAGGGCCTTGCGGTGAGCAAGGACGAGAGCCGCGAGGCCGTCTACGGCATGCCCTATGAGGAGTGGAAGGCGAAGTATCAGGGCAGCGCGACGCCGGATCAACTTGCGGCGATGAAGAAGGCCCAAACCGGGCATTAATTCCCGATCTAATGTGACGCCAGTTCCGTGGTCGTCCGCATCTCCTGTGGGCGCGCTGTGGATGAGCGCGATGTTTCCTTGACGGGACGTGCTCCAAAATCGAGGGTCGCCCGCAACAAGCGGTGCGCGTGGCGCGTATTCGCGCGACATTTCATTGCCATTTCAGGAGTACGCGATGGCCACCACGTCTGCCGCCGTTCAGGATGAACCCGCAACGCGATTTGCCAAGGACCAGCTCAAGTCCATCATCGAGCGCATCGAGCGGCTGGAAGAGGAAAAGAAGACCATCTCGGACGATATCCGCGACGTCTATGCCGAAGCCAAGGGCAACGGCTTCGACGTCAAGGCGCTGCGCACCATCGTGCGCCTGCGCAAGCAGGATGCCAACGAGCGCCAGGAGCAGGAAACCATCCTGGAGACCTATATGCAGGCGCTCGGGATGCTCTGAGGCCGCAGGCGGCCGGTCCGGCGTGGCCGAGGCGCCCGCCCGGGGCAACTCGCCAAGCCTCTTGGCGAGGCTTGGGTGACATCCCGGGATTTGCTAGTCTGCCGGTGAGGTAACCGGGCAGATCGTTCAGATGGACGTGCCAGGACCAGAGCGTCGGCTCGCTGCGGTCCTCGCCGCCGACATGGTCGGCTTTAGCCGCCTGATGGAGGCTGACGAGACGGGCACCCTTGCGCGCCTCAAGACCCATCGGATCGAGCTGATCGATCCGGCCATCAGCAAAAATCGCGGCCGCATCATCAAGACCACCGGCGACGGCCTGCTGGTCGAATTCCACAGCGTGGTCGAGGCTGTGCTGTGCGCGGCCGAGGTCCAGAGCAGGATGGCCAGGCGCAACGCCGACGTCGCGCCGGCGCGCTGGATGCAGTTTCGTATCGGCATCAATCTCGGCGACGTGATTGTGGACGGTGCCGATATCTTCGGCGACGGCGTCAATGTCGCGTCGCGTCTGGAGACGCTGGCCGAACCCGGCGGCATCTGCATTTCCGGTGCGGTCCGTGATCAAGTCGGCGATCGCCTCGAGGATCTGAGCTTCGAGGATCTCGGCGACCAGATCGTCAAGAACATCGCGCGCCCGATCCGGGTTTTCCGCATCCATCTCGAATCGTGCGCCAGTTCCGCAACCGACCATCCGAGCGTGGCCGCCGCCCCTGTCGTCGCCAAGAAGCCCTCGATCGCCGTGTTGCCGCTGGTCAATATGAGCGGCGATCCCGAGCAGGAATTCTTCGCCGACGGTCTCACCGAGGACATCATCACCGAACTGTCGCGCTTCCACGATCTGCTGGTGATCTCGCGCAACTCGACCTTCGTGTACAAGGGCAAGGCGGTGAAGGTGCAGGACGTCGCGAAGGAATTCGCCGTCGACTATGTGCTGGAGGGCAGCGTGCGCAAGGCGGGCGGCCGGATCCGCGTCACGGTGCAACTGATCGATGCCGAGGCGGACCGGCACGTCTGGGCCGAGCGCTACGACCGCGAGCTTGCCGACATCTTCGCCATCCAGGACGAGATGACGCGCGCGATCGTGGCGACCTTGCCGGGCCGTGTCGAGGCCGCCGCCCATGACCGCGTCAAGCGCAAGCCGACCGACAACATGGCGGCCTACGAGTGCGTGCTCGCCGCCAAGGTGCTGCATCACCGCTCGGCGCGCGACGACAATATGGAAGCGCAGCGCCTGCTCGAGCGGGCCATCGTGCTCGATCCCAACTACGCCCATGCGCACGCCTGGCGGGCCTGCGTGCTCGGCCAGACCTGGGTCTACAATTGGTGCGACGACCGCGACGCGACCTTCGCGCAGGTCGCCGCCGAGCTTGAGATCGCGCTCAGGCTCGACGACAACGACAGCGACGTGCACCGGATCCTCGCTGCGCTGAACCTCAACCGCGACGACCACGACAAGGCGGCCTTCCATCAGGAGCGCGCGCTTGCGCTCAATCCGAACTACGACCTGGTCGTGGTGCAGCAGGGCGAGCTCCTGACCTGGCTCGGGCGGCCGGAGGAGGGCATCGACTGGATCAAGCGGGCGATGCGCCTCAATCCGTTCCATCCGGAGCGGTTCTGGAGCCATCTCGGCCGCGCCTGCTATTGCGCCGAGAAATATGCCGATGCGGCCGAGGCGTTCTCGCGGATCACGCGGCCCGACCACACGCATCACGCCTTCCTCGCCGCGACCCTGGCGCAGATGGGCAATTCGGTGGCGGCCTCAGCCCATGCGACCGAGGTGCTGAAGCGCGAGCCGAGCTTCTCGGTCGCAGCGCATCTGGCAACCCAGCACTACAGGCGCGAGCCCGACCGGGCGCGCTACGAGGCCGGCCTGCTCAAGGCAGGGCTGCCGGCTTAAATGGCTGCTGAAGTGATGTTGTCGAGGAGGTTCAGCGCAGCGAGGCGGTGCGCAGCACGAAGGACTGGGTGGTCAGCAGCGCGGTCGCCGAGCCCGAGAAGCGATCGCAGGTCATGCCCATCATCGGATCTTCCGAGAAGGTCATGGCGACGGCGGCCTGCGGCTTCACGAAATGCTGCCGCATCATATTCATGTCGGTGTCGCCAAGCACCGTGGTCAGCATGCCGCTGCTCGCGCTCGGCGCCAGCATCACGACGCGCATCCAGATGTCGTTGCCCTTGGCGGCAGAGATCCGCGCCGACGTCGTGATCACGCCCTGGCCAGGCGTGCCCTTCGCGATCACGGTGTTGATTTCGGTGGCCGGCGCTGCCGCATTGCGCGTCGGGCGCACATTGCGCGGGATCGGTGCGGTGGCAGCGACGATATTGGCGCGATCGACCGGTGAGGACGCAGCCGGCGCATAGGCGAGCGCCTTGTTGAAGTTGTCAGTCGTGCTGGCAGTGGTCTGCGGATCGGCGCCGCCGACCGCCTCACGCGCCTTCAGCGCGGCGATCTGCGCGGCCGACGCCTGCTTCGGCGCTGCCGACTCGTCACCCCAGAAGCCGCGGGCATTGATGATGTCGGCGGGCGATTGCGGCTCGGTGTTCTCGGCGGTCTGCACCACCTGCACGGCCGGTTTCGCCTTCGGCATCGGGACGAGCTGCGCGTCGGCGGCCGCGAGCTGGATCGCGGCGGCGAACTGCTGCGGCTTGGCGCGCGGCAGCGGAACGGGCTCGGCGGATTTGGCGGGCGCTGCTGCCGCAACCACGGTCGGGGCGGCGGGCCTGTCGTTCACGGCGGCCGCGCCTTCGTCCTCATCGTCACCCGACTTGCCGGCCCCGAACAGCTTGGCGAAGAGGGTCGGCTTGCTGATGGTCGCAGCATCGTCGCCATTGCCGCGGCGTTCGATGTCGGCCTTGGCGAGTTCATAGCCCTTCAGCGGCGTGCCGTCGGTCGGGACATGGACGGTGCGGCCATCCGGGAACACCCGGACCAGCTGCTCGCGGGTCATCCGCGGCCAGTGCCGGATGCTGCCGGTGTCGAGATGCACGAACGGCGAGCCCGAGGTCGGATAGAAGCCGACGCCGCCGCGCTGTAGCCGCAGACCGGCGAAGCGGATCTGCTCGAGCGGCACGCCCGGAATGAAGAAGTCCATCGCATGTCCCAGCATGTGCTGGCTGTGGCGCGCAACGCCTGAGGAGCGGCGGCGGAGCATGGCGTTGGTGGCAGGGGCGCGATAGGCGGAGATGATCTGGATCGGCTGCTTGCCGCCGACGTCGCTGTAGACTTCCCAGAGGATGTCGAACAAATGACGGTCCATCACCGTCTCGTCCTGGGAACGCCAGTCGCGCAGGAAGTGATTGAGCTGCTTCAGCGCGGCTTCATCGTAGCGGCCATCGCGCTTGAAGGTGACGGTGAGGTCTTCGCCGGAGTGGGTGTGGTGGAAGGAGAGGGTGCGGGTCTGGTTCAGCGCAGTCGCGTCGTGCACCGAGCCGGCGCCCGCCAACAGCAATAGCGCGGTCAGGCCGACTTGATATCCGGCCTTAGGCAGCGACAGCGGTTTGTAGCGGCGTGCGAAAACAGCCAGCACTATGAGCCCACCCAGTCGACGAGCGTTCGGTCGGCATCCTCGCAGACCCCCTGCGGAAGACGGTGAACGCTTTCTTAAAGCGGGAGGGTTAACCGAGGTTTACCGACCCGCCCCCAAGTTGGGCTTAACTAACTGGGGGAGTGTGGCAAAAGATAGCCCTGTTCCCCCGACGCCATGGCAAATGGTTAACGTAAACGATCTCGCTTTTTGAGCGAGATCGTTGATTTTACTTCAATATTTATCGCAATCGGGCGGAGAGGCAGTCTAGCGAGTGATGACCCGGCGCTGCTGCTGGGCCTGGCCGCGGCGGACCGGTTGCGGCTCCGGCTGGCCGAATCCACCGAACAGGCGCTCGAAGAAGTTCGGTCCGGAGGAGCCAAAGCCGCTGTTGTCACCGGCAACGTTGACGCCCGGGGGCAGGCTGCTGCTCGGCGGCCGCGCGTAGCTCGGCTGGGCGTGCGCCACCACGGCTTCAAGATCCTTGCCGCGGCCGTTTCTGAGCAGCGACAGCATGGTGGCGTCGCGGCCGTAGATGTCCCTGCGGATTTGCAATTTGCCGGCATCGTCCACGAACGCGGTCTGGTAGGTGATGTTGACCGGGATCGGCGTCGGGAATTTCAGATCGACTTCGCTCGAGCCGTACATGCTGCGGATCCGCTCCGGCGTGTAGTGCTGGTTCGGCTCGGTGATGTTGAGCAGCACGGACGCGTACTGATCCGGATTCTGCACGCGCATGCAGCCGTGGCTGAAGGCGCGCTCATCCTTGGCGAACAGGTACTTGTCCGGCGTGTCGTGCTGATAGACCAGGAACTTGTTCGGGAAATTGAAGCGGATGCGGCCGAGCGCGTTGGCTTCGCCGGGCGGCTGCGAGATGTGGATCGAGCCGTCGCGGTTGCGCTCGAGCTTCAGGCCCATGCGCTGCAGCACCGTCGGATCCTGCTGCAGGGCCGGCAGATACTCGTTGTAGATGATCGACGGCGGCACGTTCCAGGTCGGATTGACGGTGATGTACTTCATCGTCTCGGTCAGAAGCGGTGTGGCGTGCTGGCCGGGCTTGCCAGTGACGACGCGCGTGGTCCAGACCTGCGCGCCGTTCTGCATCACCTTCAGCGTGTAGTCGGGAATGTTGAGGATCACATAGGCATTGCCGACACTGGCGGCGCCGAGCTGGCGCGGCAGCCAGCGCCAGCGCTCCATGTTGACGATCACGGTGTCGATCTGGCGGTCGCGCTTCGGGTTGTTCAGCGCCTTCACCGTGCGTTCGTCGAGCACGCCGGTCGGCTTTAGATCGACGCTGCTCTGGAATTTCTCAACTGCGCGCGCGACCGTCGCGTCATACTTGGTGCTGTCGGTATCCTCGGTGATGCCGAGCTTGTTGCGCAGGTCCGGCACGCGCGGATCGTCCATCTCGACCGCGGCCTGCTTCTTCCGTGCAGGGACGTATCTCAGCGTGGGACCGTCGGCGATCGTGATCACCGGACCCTCGCCCTGGCCGCGCAGTTCGGCGAGCTTTTTCTTCAGCTCCTTGTAAAGCTTCTGCGGCGGGTTGTAGCCGTCGAGCGCGGCCGAGGCGTCCTTGGCCGAGGTCACGTTGGCGAACACTTCCGCCGGATCGATCGGGTGCTCCGGATAGAGGATGTCCGCCGACACCTGCGACCAGTGCATGCGGCCGCTCTGCGCCTGGCGAGCATAGTCCAGCATGCTGGCGGCGAGCTTCAGCTCGGCGTCGGCCAGCGCATCGGGCGTCGTCGCAGCAGTGAAATCCGGCACCGGATAGTCTGACGCATCGAGGCCGTCGGCGGCCGCATCCTTCAGGCGGGCGATGACGCCCTTGCCGGTGTCGTTCAGCTTGCCGGCCTTGGTGAAGACCGGTGCGTAGTCGCGGGCCGAGTAGAACTTCTCGGCCGCAGCGCGCTCATTCTTGCGATCGAAGGTGCGAAGAGACTTGCTGGCGAGCTGCTCGCGCAGCTTGTCGGCGACCGGCTGATCCTCGGCGGCAACGTTGCTGGCAGCCTTCGCGGGCTCAGCAGCCGGAGCCGCCGCCGTTGCGGGAGCCAGAGTTGCGGCGGGCGCCGTTGCGGTTGCAGGGGCGGGTGTGGCCGCGGCCGGCGCGACCGCGGTATCGGTCTTCGGCGCATCTGCGGGCTTGGTCGCCGGCGCGGTGACGACATCGGCCGGCTTTGCATCGACAGGCTTCGCATCCACAGGCTTGGCTTCGGTGGCCTGCACCTCGGCGGGCTTCACGTCCGCCGGCTTGGCTGCATCGGGGACCGCGGCGGTGGTGTCGGCCTTGAAATCGCTTGCGGTCGGCGGCGGCACGTTGGCCGGTTCGGGGCGCGGGATCGCGGCATCGATCGCGAGTTCCGAGGCATTGGAGCGGGGCGTGTCCTGCGCGAAGGCCGAGCTCGCGGACACCGTGAGGAAGGTCGCCGCGACGGCCATCAGGACGCGGTCAAATCCTCGACGGTTGTTCGAACAGTCACGCATTTTCGCACCCCCTGGGTGGAACTGCCCCTTAAGATTCTGGAACAGTTCAAATCGGTATTCGGTTTCATAGCTTGCGCGGAAGCGCCGGCCTCTCAAGCGACTCGTACGCCTGCACGCAATTGACGCAGACGATACATTTGCCCCTCTTATGCAGCCAGCGCCATGCGGGGCAACTCACGACAAACTGACCTCGAAGCGGCTGATTTCGCTCGGGCCGTGCGTTTTTGCCACGCGGCACAGCCTTTGTCTGTCACCGCCACGACACGGTTCAAAAGGTTCCCTGGTATGGCCCTGTCGGCCTCAGGGCTAGGTAGCCTCGCTTGTCCGGGTGCCCGCCGCAGCTTCGTCGAGCTTGCGGTAGAGCGTCGAGCGGCCGATCTTGAGACGACGCGCGACCTCCGACATCTGGCCGCGGTAATGCGAAATCGCGAACCGGATGATCTCGTTCTCGAGATCTTCTAGCGGGCGCACCTCGCCTGCTGCCGTGAGCATCGAGAGGCCACCCGCAGTCGGCAAGGCAGAGGCTGAAGGTATTTCATTACCTGAGATCATGGCGGGGGCTGTGGACGGCGACACCACCAGCGGCTCGCCCTGCAACGATTTGCCCTCCGACGCCGGCTGCGTCGTTCCTTGCGGGAAGTCGGCGAGCCCGAGCTGGTCGCCGTCGCTCATGACAACGGCGCGATAGACCGTATTCTCGAGCTGGCGGATGTTGCCCGGCCAATCGAGCTGCGCCAGATGCGCCATCGCATCGCCGCTGATGCCGGTAATGTTGCGGTTCTCCTCGGCGCAGAATCGCGCCAGGAAATGCCGCAGCAGATGCGGGATATCTTCGCGCCGTTGCCGCAGCGCCGGAATGGTAAGCGGCAGCACGTGCAGGCGATAGAACAGGTCCTCGCGAAACTGGCCGGCCTTCACGAGGTCGAGCAGCTTGCGGTTGGTCGCCGAGATGATCCGGACATCGACCTTGACCGGCTTGCGGCCGCCGACGGCCTCGACGGTGCCTTCCTGCAGCGCCCGCAGCAGTTTCACTTGCGTAGCCAGCGGCAATTCGCCGACCTCGTCGAGGAACAGCGTGCCGCCATGGGCCTCGACGAACTTGCCCTGGTGACGCTCGGTGGCGCCGGTGAAGGCGCCCTTCTCATGGCCGAACAGGATCGATTCGACCAGATTGTCCGGGATCGCGCCGCAGTTCACCGCGACGAACGGCTTGGCCTTGCGCTCGCTGCTGCCGTGGATGGCGCGCGCGAACAGTTCCTTGCCGACGCCGGATTCGCCCTCGATCAGCACCGGGATGGTCGAGGATGCGGCTTTCTGCGCCGTGCGCAGCACGCCGGCCATCGCCTCGCTGCGGGTGATGATGTCGGAGAAGGTCAGCCGGCCCTCGCGGCTGTGGCGGATGCGCTGCAATTCGCCCTTCAGCGCCGACGCGTTGAGGGCGTTGCGCAGCGACACCTGCAGCCGCTCGAAGCCGACCGGCTTGACGACGAAATCCTGGGCGCCGGCGCGCATCGCCGACACCACATTGTCGATGCCGCCATGCGCGGTCTGCACGATGACCGGGACGTTCAAACCAGCTTCACGAATTTTTGCGAGGACTCCGAGACCGTCGAGGCCCGGCATCACGAGGTCGAGCACGACGGCATCGATCGCCTGCGTCTCGGATGCGGTCAGGGCCGCTATCGCCGCGTCGCCGCTGTCCACGACGAGGGGCTCGTAGCCGCACTTCTGCACCATGTTTTCAACCAAACGACGCTGTACGGCGTCATCATCGGCGATCAAAATGGTGGCAGCCATGGTTTTCCCCGCACGCTACGTTTATCTGTCTCGAATCGGGGCAATGTCGCCGATGCCGATTAACGCACTCTTAAACCTTGCAAACCCGCTTTCATTCCGCCGCCGCCGACATCTTTCCGACTGAAGTAAGGTTACGAACAAGATGACCTCGCGCTCCAAAACTGCGTCCCCCAAGTCCGCTCTCAGCAAGTCCGCTCCCGGCAAGTCCGCTCTCGGCAAGTCCGCTCTCCGCAAGGAAGCCGCGCTGCGCAAGACGGCCGCGCAACGCAAGCCGGCCGCAGCCAGCCCGGCGGTGAAACCGGCAGCCGGCAAGACCGGCAAGCTTCCGGAATGGAATCTGGCAGATCTCTACTCCGGTATCGACGCGCCGGAAGTTGCGCGCGATTTGCAGAAAATGGATGCAGATTGCGTCGCGTTTGAGACCGACTACAAGGGCAAGCTTGCCGAAAATACCGGCAAGGAAGGCGGCGGAAAGTGGCTGGCCGAGGCGATCAGGCGCTATGAGGCGATCGACGATCTGGCCGGCCGTCTCGGCTCCTTTGCCGGCCTGGTCCATGCCGGCGACAGCGTCGATCCGGCGATCTCGAAATTCTACGGCGACATCTCCGAACGGCTGACGGCCGCCTCGGTGCATCTGCTGTTCTTCTCGCTCGAGCTCAACCGGGTTGACGATGACGTGATCGAGCGCGCGATGGCCGAACCCGCGCTCGGCCATTACCGGCCGTGGATCGAGGATCTGCGCAAGGACAAGCCGTACCAGCTCGAGGATCGCGTCGAGCAGCTGTTCCATGAAAAGGCGCAGAGCGGCTACGCCGCCTGGAACCGGCTGTTCGACCAGACCATCTCCAGCCTGCGCTTCAAGGTCATGGGCAAGGAGCTTGCGATCGAGCCGACGCTGAACCTGTTGCAGGACAAGGCCGGCGACAAGCGCAAGTCGGCGGCGCAGGCGCTCGCCAAGACCTTCAAGGACAATGAACGCACCTTCGCGCTGATCACCAATACGCTCGCCAAGGACAAGGAAATCTCCGACCGCTGGCGCGGCTTCCAGGATATCGCGGATTCCCGCCATCTCAACAACCGTGTCGAGCGCGAGGTGGTCGATGCGCTGGTCGCCTCGGTGCGCGCGGCCTATCCGAAGCTGTCGCACCGCTACTATGCGCTGAAGGCCGGCTGGTTCAAAAAGAAGAAGCTGCCGCACTGGGACCGCAACGCGCCGCTGCCGTTCGCGGCGACCGGTACCATCGCCTGGCCGGAGGCGCGCAACATGGTGCTGTCGGCCTATAACGGCTTCTCGCCGAAGATGGCCGAGATCGCGGAGCGCTTCTTCGATGATCGCTGGATCGACGCGCCGGTCCGTCCCGGCAAGGCGCCCGGCGCGTTCTCGCATCCGACCACGCCGTCGGCGCATCCCTATGTGCTGATGAACTATCAGGGCAAGCCGCGCGACGTGATGACGCTGGCGCACGAGCTCGGCCATGGCGTGCATCAGGTGCTGGCAGCGAAGAACGGCGCGCTGATGGCGCCGACGCCGCTGACGCTGGCGGAAACCGCGAGCGTGTTCGGCGAGATGCTGACCTTCAAGCGGCTATTGTCCCAGACCAAGAACGCCAAGCAGCGCCAGGCGCTGCTCGCGGGCAAGGTCGAGGACATGATCAACACCGTGGTGCGGCAGATCGCGTTCTATTCATTCGAGCGGGCGGTTCATACCGAGCGCAAGAATGGCGAGTTGACCGCCGAGCGGATCGGCCAGCTCTGGCTCAGCGTGCAGGGCGAGAGCCTCGGGCCAGCGATCGAGATCAAGCCGGGCTACGAGACGTTCTGGATGTACATCCCGCACTTCATCCATTCGCCGTTCTACGTCTACGCCTATGCATTCGGTGACTGCCTGGTGAATTCGCTCTACGCGGTCTACGAGCACGCATCCGAGGGTTTCGCCGAGCGCTATCTCGACATGCTCGCTGCCGGCGGTACCAAGCATTATTCCGAGCTGCTGCGGCCGTTCGGGCTCGACGCCAAGGACCCGAAATTCTGGGACGGCGGCCTGTCCGTCATCGCCGGCATGATCGATGAGCTAGAGACGATGGGCTGAGGCCCATCGGATTTCCGCGCCAGGGGCGTTTTTGCGCCTGGCGGTATGATCGTTCTGTGAAGCCCGCGTTTGGGAGCACTATTCCGTCCGTGGCCGCCGCTCGGGTCTGGATCGAGGACGATTTGTGCTTCAAATCGCCCGATCGGGACCACGCCGTTGCTCTGCCAACCCGTTTGCGGTAATGGCTCGCAGAACGCGAATTTCTGACTGGGGACAGCAATGGCAGACCATAGCGAAGTGGCCTATACGACCGCCGACGGCAACGATTACGTGGCGCACGAGCAGACCTATGAAGGGTTTCTCATGCTGGTCAAATGGGGCACCATCAGCGTCGCCATCCTCCTCGCCTTGATGGCCTATTTCCTGGTCTGATCCTCGAGATCAGCTAGCGGCGTCGCCGTCCCGCGGCGATGCCGGAATTCCTGTCGAACCCGGATGTAAAAACCGGGTATCAAATCTGGCGAAAATAACGCTAGTTTGAAGACGCGTGCGCCGCTTGCGCCGCCGGAGGGCCCATGAAGATTGCCGTTGCCAAGGAAATCGATCCGTCCGAGCCGCGGGTTGCGGTTTCGCCCGATACGATCAAGAAGTTCAAGGCGATCGGCGCCGAGGTGGCCGTCGAGCCCGGCGCGGGCGTCAAATCGGGCCTGCCCGATTCGGAGCTCACCGCAGCCGGCGCCACCGTCTCGGCCGATGCGCTCAAGGACGCCGACATCATCATCAAGGTGAAGCGGCCCGAGGCTTCAGAGCTCTCCAAATACAAGCGCGGCGCGCTGGTCGTCGCGATCATGGACCCCTACGGCAACGAGGCCGCGCTGAAGGCGATGGCCGATGCCGGCGTCTCCGCCTTCGCGATGGAATTGATGCCGCGCATCACCCGCGCCCAGGTGATGGACGTGCTGTCCTCGCAGGCCAACCTCGCCGGCTACCGTGCGGTGATCGAGGGCGCCGAGGCCTTCGGCCGCGCCTTTCCGATGATGATGACCGCCGCCGGCACCGTTCCGGCTGCGAAGGTGTTCGTGATGGGCGTCGGCGTCGCCGGCCTGCAGGCGATCGCGACGGCGCGGCGGCTGGGTGCCATCGTCACCGCGACCGACGTGCGGCCCGCCACCAAGGAGCAGGTGGAATCGCTCGGTGCGAAATTCCTCGCCGTCGAGGACGAGGAGTTCAAGAACGCGCAGACCGCCGGCGGCTACGCCAAGGAAATGTCCAAGGAGTACCAGGCCAAGCAGGCCGCGCTCACCGCCGAGCACATCAAGAAGCAGGACATCGTGATCACCACCGCGCTGATCCCGGGCCGTCCGGCGCCAAAACTCGTCTCGGGCGAGATGGTGAAGTCGATGAAGCCCGGCTCGGTACTGGTCGATCTCGCGGTCGAGCGCGGCGGCAATGTCGAGGGCGCAAAGGCGGGCGAGGTGGTCGAGACCGACGGCGTCAAGATCGTCGGCTACACCAATGTCGCTGGCCGTGTCGCCGCCTCGGCCTCGAGCCTGTATGCGCGCAATCTGTTCTCGTTCATCGAGACGATGGTCGACAAGGCCAATAAGGCGCTCGCGGTCAATTGGGACGACGAGCTGGTGAAGGCCACCGCGCTGACCAAGGACGGCGCCGTCATCCATCCCAACTTCCAGCCGAAGTAAGGAGAGAAGCCATGGAGCATCTCGCGCAGGCCGTTGATCCCTTCGTGTTCCGGCTGTCGATTTTCGTCCTCGCCGTGTTCGTCGGCTATTTCGTGGTGTGGTCGGTGACCCCGGCGCTGCACACGCCGCTGATGAGCGTGACCAACGCGATCTCGTCGGTGATCGTGGTCGGCGCGCTGCTCGCAGTCGGCGTCGGCATGGTCTCGAGCGGCTCGGGCTGGGCCCGCGGCTTCGGCTTCATCGCGCTGATCTTCGCCTGCGTGAACATCTTCGGCGGCTTCCTGGTCACCCAGCGCATGCTGGCGATGTACAAGAAGAAAGCCAAGTGAACGGCAACCACCTCGGGGTGAGTCAAGAATTTGGGGGGACCTGAGATGAGCGCCAATCTCTCTGCACTGTTGTACCTCGTGGCGGGGGTGCTGTTCATCCTGTCGCTGCGCGGCCTGTCGAGCCCGGCGTCGTCGCGCCAGGGCAACATGTTCGGCATGATCGGCATGGCGATCGCGGTCGGCACCACGCTGGCGAGCCATCCGCCGGCCGACGGCGTCGCCTGGCTGCTGGTGATCCTCGGCATCGCGATCGGCGGCTCGATCGGCGCCGTCATAGCGCGCCGGGTGCCGATGACCTCGATGCCCGAGCTCGTCGCCGCGTTCCACTCGTTGGTCGGCATGGCCGCGGTGCTGGTCGCCGCCGGCGCGTTCTACGCGCCGGAAGCCTTCGACATCGGCACGCCCGGCAACATCCATCCGCAGAGCCTGGTCGAGATGTCGCTCGGCGTTGCGATCGGCGCCTTGACCTTCACCGGCTCGGTGATCGCGTTCCTGAAACTGTCGGCGCGGATGAGCGGGGCGCCGATCATCCTGCCGTTCCGCCATGTCATCAACATCGTGCTGGCGCTGGCGCTGGTGTTCTTCATCGTCGGCCTCGTGCTGTCGGGCAGCGCGTTCGACTTTTGGATGATCACGATCCTGGCGCTGGCGCTCGGCGTCCTGATGATCATCCCGATCGGCGGCGCCGACATGCCGGTCGTGATCTCGATGCTGAACTCCTACTCGGGCTGGGCCGCAGCCGGCATCGGCTTCACGCTCGGCAACTCGGCGCTGATCATCACCGGCGCGCTGGTCGGCTCCTCGGGCGCGATCCTGTCCTACATCATGTGCCACGCGATGAACCGCTCGTTCATCTCGGTGATATTGGGCGGTTTCGGCGGCGAGACCGCGGCGGCCGGCGGCGGCTCGGGCGAGCAGAAGCCCGCCAAGCTCGGCTCGGCGGATGATGCCGCCTTCATCATGAAGAACGCCTCCAAGGTCATCATCGTGCCCGGCTACGGCATGGCGGTGGCGCAGGCCCAGCACGCGCTGCGCGAGATGGCTGATCTCTTGAAGAAGGAAGGCGTCGAGGTGAAGTACGCCATTCACCCGGTGGCGGGCCGCATGCCCGGCCACATGAACGTGCTGCTGGCCGAAGCCAACGTGCCCTATGACGAGGTGTTCGAGCTCGAGGACATCAACTCGGAGTTCGCCCAGGCCGACATCGCCTTCGTGATCGGCGCCAACGACGTCACCAACCCGGCGGCGGAAGAGGACAAGACCTCGCCGATCTACGGCATGCCGGTGCTGCAGGTCTGGAAGGCCGGCACCGTGATGTTCATCAAGCGCTCGCTGGCCTCGGGCTATGCCGGCATCGACAACCCGCTGTTCTACCGCGACAACACCATGATGTTGCTCGGCGACGCCAAGAAGGTCACCGAGAACATCGTCAAGGCGATGGCCTGACGCGGATGGTCCTGAACCGGGAGTGGCATCGACACCATCGCATGCCGCCCCGAGCCACGCGCGAGCAGCGCATCGGGTGGCACGTCGCGCATGCGGCGGCGTGCGCCTGCCGGCCGGTCCCCGACAGCATCAAGGCTGAGGTCGAGAAGCGGCGGAAGCTCCGCGGCAAGACATAACTGCGGCATCGCGGATGGCGCTGGCACTCGCAATCCCGAAATGGCTCGCGATCGCCGCGGTCGTCATCTATCTCGGCGGCCTCGCGGTGCTCTACGTCAAGCAGCGCGAATTGCTGTTTCCGATCCCGCAGGTCGGGCGGACGGCGCCTGCAGCGGCCGGTCTTCCCGAAGCGGAGGAGCATGTCCTGACCACGGCGGATGGCGAGAAGGTCATCGTCTGGCATGTGCCGGCGAAGCCGGGCCGGCCGTTGGTGTTGTTCTTTCCCGGCAATGGCGATTTCCTGGCCGGCCGCGTGGCGCGCTTCAAGGCCATCACGGCCGACGGTACCGGGCTGGTCGCATTGTCCTACCGGGGCTACGCCGGCTCGAGCGGGTCTCCGAGCGAGCGGGGGCTGCTGCAGGACGCCGAGGCCGCTTACGCATTCACCACCGCGCGCTACCGCGCCGAGCAGATCGTGGCCTGGGGATTTTCCCTCGGCACCGGCGTTGCGGTCGCGCTCGCCGCCGAACATCCGGTCGGCAGGCTGATCCTGGAGGCGCCCTATACCTCGACGGCCGATGTTGCCGGTGCGCACTTCTGGTATGTGCCGGTCAGCCTGCTGATGCGGGATCAATTCCACTCCGACCGGCGAATCGCCGGCGTTACGGCGCCGCTCCTGATCATCCACGGCAGCAACGATCCGATGATTCCGATCGGATTCGGCGAGCGGCTGTTCGACCTCGCCCGCGCGCCCAAGCAGTTCGTGCGCCTGCCCGGTGGCGGGCACGACGATCTCGACGATTTCGGTGCGATGGATACCGCAAGGCGGTTTATCGACGCCGCAAGAGGCTGACGGCGGCGATTGTCTGTCGCATAATTGGGGCCAATGACGTGAGGGGACCCCCACAATGAGCGCACACGGACCGATGCCACGGTCGGCCTGGCTGTATCCCGTTCTGGCGGTGCTGTTGTTTGCCGCAGTCTCGGTCAGCGGCTACAGCTTCGCACCATCGGCCGGGGGCTGGGTGTTCGCGGCCGTGCTGCTCGTGATTCTGTTCGGTACCGTGTTCGCGGCCGTCCACCATGCCGAGATGATTGCCGAGCGCATCGGCGAGCCGTTCGGTACGCTGCTGCTGACGCTGGCCGTGACGATCATCGAGGTGGCGCTGATCTCGACCATCATGCTGGGCGACACCCCGGCGCCGACGCTGGCGCGCGACACCGTGTTTGCGGTGGTGATGATCGTCTGCAACGGCCTGGTCGGGCTCTGCATCTTCATCGGCGGCATCCGCTACCGCGAGCAGGATTTCCAGATCACCGGCGCCAACCTCTACCTCAGCGTGCTGTTCGTGCTCGCGACCATCACGCTGGACATGCCGAATTTCACGCTGACCGCGCCGGGCCCGATCTATTCCACGGCTCAGCTCGCCGTGATCAGCGTCGTGACCCTGCTGCTTTACGCGGTGTTCCTCTACACCCAGACCATCCGCCACCGCGATTATTTCGTCAGCGGCGCCAACGATGCGGCGGCGCATGGCGAGGTGATGTCGGACCGCGAGACCGCGATCAGCGTCGCCCTGCTGCTGGTGTCACTGCTGGCGGTGGTGCTGTTGGCCAAGAAGTTCTCGCTGGTGGTCGATGTCGTCACCGTCAAGATCGGCGCACCGCCGGCCTTTGCCGGCCTGGTGGTGGCGGCGCTGATCCTGCTGCCGGAGAGCGTTGCCGCCGTGTCGGCGGCGCGCAAGAACGACCTGCAGAAGAGCATCAACCTCGCGCTCGGCTCGTCGATCGCGACCATCGGGCTCACGGTTCCCGCGGTCGCCGTTGCCGCCTCGGTGCTCGACAAGCAGCTGGTGCTCGGGCTCAGCAACCAGCATATGCTGATCCTGCTGCTCACCTTCATGGTCAGCATGCTCACCTTCGGAACCGGCCGCACCAACATCCTGTTCGGGCTCGTTCACATGGTGGTGTTCGCAGTGTTCGTGTTCATGGTTTTCGTGCCGTAGGGCATGATCCGCTCAAACAAGAAGCTTGGAGAAAGTGACGATGCTCAGCGCCAAATCGGATGTACAGGTGGATACGGCGGAGGTCCGCGTGACCGAATGGCGGCTCGCGCCGGGCAGCGCCACCGGCCAGCACACCCATGAGATGGACTACGTCATCGTTCCGATCACGGCCGGCGAGATGACCATCGTGGCGCCGAACGGCGAGCGCTCCAGGGCCCAGCTCGGCGCCGGAAAGTCCTATTTCCGCAAGGCCGGGGTCCAACACGACGTGCTCAACGAGACGGCCAGCGAGATCGTGTTCCTCGAGGTCGAACTCAAGCCCTGACGAGGCGCAACAATCCCGCAAGGACCCCCACAAGTAACCCTGCGCGCGCCGAATGGCAGGTCCGAGTGCGCGCGGCTGTGGAAATTCATAACCCGTTAACGGCTGCACGATGATCTAGAAGGCGGATGCGGCCTACGCAGGGGGCGCCTCCGCTGAAACCAAAGTGACACCAAAGGTGACGTCGGGACGGGGGTTTGCCACCGATCCGTCGCAGTTGATCCCTGAATGTGCCTCAAAGTTCCAGCATGAGATAACGGGGTGGGGAGTGGCAGGTCATGCTGAGTTACCTGAAGAAATTCGTGATGGACATCTTACCCTCGGTGGCAGCGACCATCATCGGGGCGTACATCGTCAATCACTACATCGTGGCCAAGCCGCAAGCGCCGGTCACGGCAGCCGTGACCGCTGCGGTCGATCCCAAGCCAGATGCGAAAGCCCCCGCCAAGCCCGCCGAAAAGTCCACCGTGGTCAGCAGCCTCCCGGAAGCCGGCGTGAAGGCCAAGGGCATGTCCGAGCGCACGCTGATCGAGCGGTCGGCATCGGAGAAGGCCACCGTCACCGAGAAGCCCGCCGATCCCAAATCCTCTGACACCAAGTCTGCTGACACCAAATCTTCCGACAGCAAGGCTGATGCGCCGGCCGATACGGCCAGCATCCCGACTGACGCGCGCCATCATCCGGCGAAGGCGGTCGCCAAGGCTGCGCCCGCCGCCGCGCCGGTCGAGTCCGCCGTCACGCCGGAGGAAGCCCACGACGCCAACGATCTTGCGCGCGCCGCGATCGAACGGTTGCGCAAGGAACGGCCGCAGGACGCTCGCAGCACCGATCTCGCCCGCCTGCCTGACCAGCAGCGTCCGGCGGCAGCCCCGGCGATCCGGCCGTTGCCGCCGCCGATCATGGTGTCGAATCCGTCCACCGACAGTGCCGATCAAGCCTCGCAGCCGCGTGCGCCCTACGCTGCCACTGCCCAGGATGCGAATCGGCTGACGCCGCCGGCCGACATCCCGGTCCCGGTGTTGCAGGCCCCGCTCGACCTGCGCGCCGATGCCGCCATGCCGGCGCCGAAAAACGAGCACACCTCGGTGACCGACGACATGTTCTCCGGCATGAAGTCGATGTTCCACGCCGTCCTGCCGAAGTAACCCGAGGCATCGCCGCGCTCAAAGCATGGTGAGGTTAGGTTGAATTGGCACGACGTCGGAAGTCCACCTCTCCCTTGGGAGAGGTCGGCGCGTAGCGCCGGGTGAGGGGTTACGGTCCCTCGTTGGAGCTGCGGCCCCTCACCCGATTTGCTACGCAAATTGACCTCTCCCCGATGGGGAGAGGTGAACTGGACCCGAGGCCAAACCGATTCAACCTGACTTCATCCCGCTTTAGCCGCCGGTGCGCGCCAGCCCGCTGCGCGCGCTTCCGTCATTCGGCCGCAGCGCGAGCGCGCGATTGTAGGACGCCGCCGCCTTGGCTTTGTCGCCAAGCCGCTCATAGGCCTGGCCGCGCGCACTCCACGCCGCAACATTACCGGGATCGGCCTGCACGGCCTCGTCGAGGTCGGTCGCGGCCTGCTTGGCCTTGTCGAGCGCGAGGTAGCTGGTGGCGCGGCCGATCAGCGGCTCGGCCTTCTGCGGCGACAGCCCACTCGCCGCGGTGAAATCGTCGATCGCCTGCTGATGCTGTCCGCGGCCCTGATAGATCAGGCCACGGCCGTACAGCGCCTGGATGTTGTAGGGGTCGGTGGTCAGCGCTTGCTCGAACTCCGCCTGCGCCTCGTCGAGCTTGCCGGAATGCGCCAGCACCTGGCCGCGGGTGGCGTGATCCTTGGCGCTGTTGATGTCCTGTGGGGTGATGGTGTCGGTAGCGGGCTTGTCGGCAGCGGCAGCCTGTTTCGGCTTGTCGTTCGAGCCCCATGATCCCAAGTCGAAGGAGCACCCCCCGAGCGGCAGGCTGAGGATCATGGCCATGGTGACGAGGTGCGCCGCACGGCGGCGGTGCGCAGCTTCTGGGAACGGGGAGTGGGGCGCCGGAACGGCCATCATGCAAAATGCTCTTGCCGGTCGTTTTGCATGGGTACCCCGGAACACGGCTGGCTTCAAAACAACAACGCGGGCCCATGGCCCGCGCTGTTAGACTTCCAGATCGGCAAAACGGCTCAGCGCGGTCCGCGACCCGCGCCGGCACCACCCGGACGGCCGCCGCGGTCGCCACCGGGACCAGCGCCGAACACCGGCTTCGGCTTCATCGGCAGCAGGCCTTCACGCTGCAGCTTCTTGCGCGCCAGCTTGCGCGCACGGCGCACGGCCTCGGCCTTTTCGCGGGCCTTCTTCTCAGAGGGCTTTTCGTAGTGACCGCGGAGCTTCATCTCGCGGAAAATGCCCTCGCGCTGCATCTTCTTCTTCAGCGCCTTCAGGGCTTGGTCGACATTGTTATCGCGGACGAGAACCTGCACGCGGCATCCTCTTTTGAATTGATTGGTTCGGAATTCTGGCGGGGTTAAAGGGGCGGCAAAAGGCCTGCCTCTTAACCCTAGGCGCGCGCATGTATCAGACAAACGCGCAGATGTCCACCGGTCGAGTGACTTTCGGGCCTAGTAAAGCCACGAAATGGGGCAAAAATGCCTTTGTGCGGCCCTGATTTGGGTGATTTGGCGCCGGTATCGGGGCCGCTCCCGGAGTTTTCGATAACCCGGACATTGGAAATAGGGGAGATGCCACATGGACATGAAGAAATACGCGGCCGAACTGATCGGTACGTTCTGGCTCACATTCGCGGGCTGCGGCAGCGCGGTCATCGCGGCCGGCTTTCCGCAGGTCGGGATCGGCCTCGTCGGGGTGTCATTGGCGTTTGGGCTCAGCGTCGTGACCATGGCCTATGCGATCGGCCATATCTCGGGTTGCCATCTCAACCCGGCCGTGACAGTCGGCCTCGCCGCCGGCGGGCGTTTCCCCGGCGGCCAGGTGCTGCCCTACATCATCGCGCAGGTCGCCGGTGCGATCATCGCGGCCTGGCTGCTCTATGTGATCGCCAGCGGCGCGCCCGGCTTCGATGTCACCAAGGGCTTCGCCTCCAACGGCTACGACGCGCACTCACCGGGTCACTACAGCACGGTGGTATGCTTCATCACCGAGGTGGTGATGACCATGATGTTCCTGTTCATCATCATGGGATCCACCCATGGCAAGGCGCCCGCCGGCTTCGCGCCGCTCGCGATCGGCCTTGCGCTTGTCATGATCCATCTCGTCAGCATTCCCGTCACCAACACCTCGGTGAATCCGGCGCGCAGCACCGGACCGGCGCTGTTCGTCGGCGGCTGGGCGCTGGGGCAGCTCTGGATGTTCTGGGTCGCGCCTCTGATCGGCGGTGCGCTCGGCGGCGTGATCTATCGCTGGCTCAGCGACGAGCCGGCCGGCATCGTCGCCGGCGTCAAGACTGCGTGATCGGCTAGTTTAGAGCGTTAATGGGATCGTGGTTGCCACGATCCCATTTCCCTCGATGACGCGATGGCGGCCGCGGCCGCCGATCTGGAATTACGGCTTGCGGGCCGGCGTCACTTCGGTGACGTGCCCCATCTTGCGGCCGGGGCGCGGCGTGCCCTTGCCGTACAGGTGCACGGTGGCGCCGGGAACGGTGAGCCACTGCTCGTAGCTCAGGATGTCGTCGCCGATCAGGTTGGTCATGGTGACCTCGCCGTGGCGCACCGGCTTGCCGAGCGGCCAGCCGGCGATCGCACGGATGTGCTGCTCGAATTGCGAGATCGAGGCGCCGTCGAGCGTCCAGTGGCCGGAGTTATGAACGCGCGGCGCGATCTCGTTGACCAGCACCGTCGCTGCGCCGTTACCGGGCACCACGAACATCTCCACCGCGAGCACGCCGACATAGTCGAGCGCCGCAGCAATTTTTTCGGCGATCGCCCGCGCCTGCGCCGCAAGCTCGTCGGGGATCGCTGCCGGCGCGCGCGAAGTTTTCAGAATATGGTCGCGGTGCTCGTTCTCGGTGACGTCGAAGCACTCGACCTCGCCGGACGCGGAGCGCGCCGCGATCACCGAGATCTCGCGCTCGAACGGCACGAAGGCCTCGAGGATGGCCGACTTGGTGCCGAGGTCCTGCCAGACCTGCTCGAGGTCGTCGCCGGCGCGGATGATGGCCTGTCCCTTGCCGTCATAGCCGAAGCGGCGGGTCTTGATCACGGCAGGCAGCCCGATCCGCTCGATTGCCGTGCGCAGCGTGGCGACCGAGGAGACGTCGGCATAATCGGCGGTGCCGATTCCGAGCTTGCTAACGAAATCCTTCTCGATCAGCCGGTCCTGCGTGGTCTCGAGGATCTTGTAGGCGGGCAGCACCGGGCGGCGCGCGGCGAGCACCATTGCGGTCGCGGCCGGGACATTCTCGAATTCATAGGTGACGACGTCGACGTCGTTGGCGAACAGTTCGAGCGCCTCGACGTCGGCATATTCCGCGCAGGTCGCGTTCTGCACCACATCGAATGCCGGCGAGTCCGGATCCGGTGAAAACACCTGGCAGCGCAGCCCGAGGCGCGCCGCGGACATCGCCAGCATCCGGCCCAATTGTCCGCCGCCGAGGATTCCGATGGTGTCGCCCGGCTTCAGCTTCACGAGGTTCGAAGCCGTCACGCCGCGCCCTCCGGATGGTCCTTGACCGCATCGGTCTGCTGCTTGCGCCAGGCCGCAAGGCGGGCCGACAAGGCAGGATCGTTGAGCGCGAGCACGCTCGCCGCGAGCAACGCGGCATTGATCGCGCCGGCCTTGCCGATCGCCAGCGTCCCGACCGGGATGCCGGCCGGCATCTGCACGATCGAGTACAGCGAATCGACGCCGGACAGCGCCTTCGACTCGACGGGAACCCCGAACACCGGAAGCTCGGTCAGCGCGGCCGTCATGCCCGGCAGATGCGCGGCGCCGCCGGCGCCGGCAATGATCACCTTGTGGCCGGCCGCCCTGGCGCCCTTGGCAAAGGCATAGAGCCGATCGGGGGTGCGGTGCGCCGAAACGATGCGCGTTTCGCAGGCAACGCCCAGCGCGGCCAGGGTCTCGGCGGCATGGCGCATGGTCTCCCAGTCGGACTGGCTTCCCATGATGATGGCGATCGGAGCGGTCATCTCTTCAATTCTATGCAGGAATCCAAATGCATAGGCCGATTATAGGGGCGGCCCGGTTCTCATCCAAGGCGGTGGCAAGGGAGTTAGAATGGACTATCCTGTCTTGGTGAATCCCGGCAAGCCTTCATAAGCAGGCCTCAACAAGGATGCGCATGAAGAAGAAGACGACGGCGGCTGCCTCCGGGGCGGCAAAACGACGAAAAGGCGCGCCTGCCGCGCGCAAATCCGCATCCGGCAGGACGGCAACAAAGGGGACTGGAACCAAAGGGGCTGGAACCAAAGCCTCCACGCGAGGCGCGGTCGCTTCCGGCGACAAATCCACGATCCGCAGGTTGCGGGCGCAACTGGCGCGGGCCCAGGCCCGGATCGAGGAGCTGCAGGCCTCCGCCGAGACCGACTTCCTGCTCGACATCCTGAACCGGCGCGGCTTCGAGCGCGAGCTCGTCCGTTCGCTCTCCTTCATCAAGCGCTATCAGGCCTCCGGCGCGCTGATCGTGCTCGACGTCGATCGCCTCAAGCCGATCAACGATGCCTTCGGGCACGCGGCAGGTGACGAGGTGCTGAAGACCATCGTCGCCGCGATATCGGACGAGGTGCGCGCGTCCGACGTGATCGGCCGTCTCGGTGGCGACGAGTTCGCGGTGCTGCTGTGGAATCTCAGCGAGACCGATGCCCGCGCCAAGGCGGCTGCGCTGGAAGAGGTGATCGATCGTCTGACCTTCGTGTTCCGTGGTAGCCGGGTCACCGCGGGCGCCTCCGCGGGCGTTGCGATCCTCACCGCGCATTCGGATGCCGATCGCGTTCTCGATGAGGCCGACCGTGCGATGTATGTGCGCAAGGCGCAGCGGCGGCATGAATCCAGCCGCTAGCAAGGCCTATAGCGCGCTCAGATCCTCCGGCACGTTGCCGTAGGCGCGCAGCAGCTTGGCATCGCCGAATTCGCCGATTGCGGGATCGCCGGTGCGGCTGAACGCGACGGCGCCGATGCTGCCGGGCATCCGCGACATCGTTTCCGCCCGGCGCAGCGCGATCGACGAGCTCTGGCATTCTTCGGCACTGCCGGCGACAGGCGTACCGTCGTCGTCCTGCATGAAGGGCAGCGCCACGTAGTAGGTCACGTCAGCCATTGCTGTGCTCCGCAAAGATCAGGTCAAGGATCAGGCGGCGTCACTGGCCGCATGGGTTCGCGCCGGCACGCAGCCTGCCGCGATCGCGGCCTGCAATTCTTCGAGCTCGGCTTCCAGATACTCGTTGGCCATGATCAGCGCCTTGATGGTGCTGCGCAGGTTGCCGTCGCACATCGCGATCGCCTGGTCGCAAGCCTTCTCGTAACGGCTGTTGTCGGGCAAGGAAGGCGGTGCGGACATGGCGAAACTCCCTCTGATGGCTGGCGGCTGGATTGGCATGTTCTTATTTTGTTCTCGTTGAGTCAAGCGCCGAAAAGCGCGCCCGCGCCGTTGCCGCGAACGTGAAGCCGTGAGGCGCTGTGGATGACGGGGAAAACCGCCGTCGGCGCTCCGAACCCGCCGACCGCCGAACCGCAGCGACAGCGCCTCAGGCGATGATGTCGGGCGTGATCTGATCTTCGATGAAGGCGATGCGGTCGCGCAATTGCAGCTTCCGCTTCTTCAAGCGTTGCAGCATCAGGAGATCCGGCGCCGGCGACTGATGCAGCGCGTCGATCGCGGCATCGAGGTCGCGGTGCTCTTGTTGCAGACGCGCAAGCTCGGCGAGGAGTTCGCGCTCATCCTGATCGTTCATGGTTGTGTATTGACTGGTAAGCACGATGAGATTGTTGCGACCGAAGCGGCCGCTCGCCGGAATATCCTCCCTGCGCGCGCGCGGCGCAAGCCGAACCGGTTCCATAGTCACGATTGGTTACAGATAAACGGAAACGCGTGCGTGCGGCATTTCGCGTCCCCTATCGACAGCACCGTCCACTCGTGTACACTTGTTGGTCCGGATCGAACCTGAGGTTTAACGCACCGAGGAGAGTTCGCAATGGCAATACAGGCCCATCTCGTTGAGCTGGAGCGCAAACACAAAATACTCGAGAACGAACTGCATGAAGCGCTCGTTCACCCTTCTGTAGACGATCTCCACATTTGCGAGCTGAAGCGCCGCAAGCTGATGGTCAAGGATCAAATCGAGCGGTTGAGACTTTCCGCCGACGACACGGTCCACTAAACTGGTCCCCCTGTAAATTCGCGAATAACCTGGCCTTTCACCGAGGGATGAACGCCGCCGCGCGCATCCCTCGGGCGGTCATGCTGCATTTGCTCAGAGCTTCGCCAGCTCGCCGACGCAGTCAGCGACCGCGAGCGACGACGTCAGTCCGGGCGACTCGATCCCAAACAGGTTGATCAGGCCGGCGACGCCGTGATCGGCCGGCCCCTGGATCAGGAAATCCTGGGTGGCGACCGCCGGCGGCACGATCTTGGGCCGGATTCCCGAATAGCTCGGCATCAGCGCTCCGTCCGGCAGGGTCGGCCAGTATTTGCGGATCGCCGGATAGAACCGCTCGGCCCTCGCCGGGTCGACGGCGTAATCGATGTGATCGATCCATTCGACGTCGGGGCCGAACCTCGCCTGTCCGGCCATGTCGAGCGTCAGGTGCACGCCAAGGCCGCCGGGCTCCGGCACCGGATAGATCAGGTGCGAGAACGGCGCCTTGGCGCTGCAGCTGAAGTAATTGCCCTTGGCCAGATAGGCCGTTGGAATCAACGCGATCGGCATGCCCTCGACGCTGCGCGCGACCGCCGTGGCGCCAAGGCCCGCGGCATTGACCAGCAGATCGCAGGCCAGCGTCATCGGCGCCGCGCCGCCGGCCTCGACCTCGAAGCCGTTGGCGGTGACCCTGGCGTGGAGCAGCGGCGTATGGAAGGCGAATGCCGCTCCGGCTTCCTCGGCGTCGCCGCGCAGCGCCAGCATGTAGGCATGGCTGTCGATGATCCCGGTGGAGGGCGACAGCAGCGCCGCGTCGCAGTTCAGGGCCGGCTCCAGCGCGCGCGCCGCCTCGGCCGACAGGAGCTGCATGTCGTCGACGCCGTTGGCCTCGGCATGAGCCCGGATCGACTGCAGTTTTTCCGTCTCGGCGGGCGTGGTGGCGACGATCAGCTTGCCGCAATTCTTGTGCGGGATGCCGTGCTCGGCGCAGTAACTGTAGAGCGCCCGCTTGCCGCTGACGCACATCCGCGCCATCAGGCTGCCGGCCCGGTAGTAGATCCCGGCATGGATCACCTCGCTGTTGCGCGACGAGGTCACGGTGCCGATTCCTTCGGCCTCCTCGAGCACAATCACTTCGCGGCCGGCCTGTGCCAGCCGGCGCGCCACGGCGAGGCCGATCACCCCCGCGCCGACGATCACGCAATCAACCCTGTCCATCTCGTCCTTCAGGTCCGAAAATTTCCGCGCGGCCACGCCAACATCGTTCAGCCGATCCGATCGCCTTGGGCAAGTGCTTATTGGGCAAGTGTTTCGGCCATCTCGAATAGTTGGGGAGCCATGCTCTGTTAGTGCAGCATTAATCATGTCAGGGCAATTGCCATAAATTAAGTCACGTTTCCCGGTTGCATCCGTACGCGTTTACCCGATCCAAACCGCCCGAGCCGGACACTCGCCCGAGAAATCCGCGGGTGATCAATGGCTGGCAGGAAGTGGCAGGCGGGCAGGAAGAATTCGATTCCGGCAAGCGCCGCGCTTTGCCTGATCGCTGCCGTCGCGCCCTACGGCGCAGCCCAGGCCGGCACCGGCGCGTTCGCGCCGTCGACCTATCTCGGCAGCCTCGATCCCGGCGTGGTCTGGGAGCTCCTGATCGGCAGCGTGGTGGTCGCGTCCTTTTTCGGCGCGGTCGGGCTGTGGATCCTCTCGGCGCTGCGCAAGGCCAAGCGCGCGCAACTGCGCCGCAACGCCTTCGTGTCGTCCGCCCTCAACCATCTGAACCAGGGCGTGGTGATGACCGACGCGCGCGAGCGCATTGTGTTCTGCAACGACCGCTATCTCGACATCTACGGCCTGTCGCGCGCCGACATCAGGCGCAACATGACCGGCACCGAGCTGCTGGAGCTGCGCCGCGACCGCGGCGTGCTCGACATCAGCGCCGAGGATTTCTTCGCCAGGGCCGCCGCGCCCGATGGGCTGGTCACCGAACTGCCCGGCGGCCGGTCGGTGCTGGTGAAATATTTTCCATTGCCGAACGGCGGCTCGGTCGCGACCCATCTCGATTGCACCGACCAGCGCAAGCTGTCGCGCAAGCTCGCCTCGACCACGCAATTCCTCGAATCCGTGCTCGACAATGTCCCGGTCTGCGTCGCCGCCAAGAACATCGAGGACGGCCGCTACATCTTCGCCAACCGCGCGTTCGAGCGCTTCTCGCGCTTCTCGCGCGATCACATCGTGGGCAAGCGCGCCGACGAGATCTTCCGTCCCGAGACCGCGGTCAGCATCGACACCGCCGACCGCGCGGCGCTGGACGCGCCCGAAGGCTATCACCGCAGCGAATTCTTCGTCGAACGGGGTTTGGAGAGGCGCATCCTGGCATCGAACCGCGTGATCGCCCGCAACGAGGCCGGCGATCCGGAATTCCTGATCGCGCTGTTCGAGGACGTCACCGACCGCCGTTCGCTGTCGCGCGAGCTCGAGAACAACAAGAAATTCCTCGAGCTCGTGGTCGACAACATCCCGGTCTCGCTGATCGTGCAGCGCGTCAGCGACGGCCGCTATCTGCTGGCCAACCGCAGCGCCGAGACGATCCTCAACCGCCGCCGCGAGGACGCCGCCGGTCTCACCGCGTCCGACATCTTCAACGAGCGGGAAGCCAAGCTGATCGTCGCTCGCGACGAGGCTGCGATCCGCAAGCGCAGCATGATCGCCGAGGAGCACCCGATCTCGACCAAGGACGGCCTGCGGCTGTTCCTGACCCGCCGCATGACCGTGCCCGACGATCATGGCGAGCCGCAATATCTGATCAAGACCCATGAGGACGTCACCGACCGGCGCCAGACCGAGTCGCGCATGGCGCACATGGCCTATCATGACGGCCTGACCGACCTGCCGAACCGCGCCGCGTTCCTGCAGGCGCTGACCCAGATGATCGAGGCCTGCGACGGCACCGACGAGGAGTTCGCGGTGCTCTGCGTCGACCTCGACGGGTTGAAGGAGATCAATGACGTCTACGGCCATGCGATGGGCGACAAGGTGCTGATCGAAGTCGCGCAGCGCTTACAGACCGTGGCGCGCGGCGGCGTGGTCGCGCGGCTGTCCGGCGACGAATTCGGCCTCATCATCGACGGCCAGCAGCCGGCTGCCGGCATTGCGCTGGCCGAGCAGGCCGCCGAGGCGCTCGGGCAGGACTTCCTGATCGACGGCAAATCGGTACGCACCGGCCTGACCGCCGGGATCGCGGTGTTCCCGCACAACGGATCCGACGCGGCCTCGCTGCTGGCCAACTCCGGCGCGGCGCTGTTCCGCGCCAAGGCGAAGTCGCGCGGCACCATCTCGATCTTCGAGCCGGAGATGGACCAGCAGATCCGCGATCGCCGCGTGCTGCATCAGGAGCTGTCGGTCGCGATCAAGAACGGCGAATTGTCGCTCTACTATCAGCCGCAGGCGGCCACCGGCGCGAGCGTTGCGGCCAGCCGGATCATCGGTTTCGAGGCGCTGGCGCGCTGGCACCATCCGGTGCGCGGCTTCGTGCCGCCCAGTGACTTCATTCCGCTCGCGGAAGAAAGCGGCCTGATCGTCGAGATGGGCGAATGGATCTTGCGCGAAGCCTGCCGGGAGGCGGCCTCCTGGGCGGTGCCGATGCAGGTCGCGGTGAACCTGTCGCCGGCGCAGTTCACCCATGGTGACCTCGTCGGGCTCGTGCATTCGATCCTGCTCGAGACCGGGCTGACGCCCGACCGGCTCGAGCTCGAAATCACCGAAGGCGTGCTGATCGAGGATTTCGACCGCGGCCTGTCGCTGCTGCGGCGGCTGAAGGCGCTCGGGGTCCGCATCTCGATGGACGATTTCGGCAGCGGCTATTCCTCGCTGAGCTACCTGCAGGCGTTTCCGTTCGACAAGATCAAGATCGACCGCGCCTTCGTCATCAATCTCGGCCGCAATCCGCAATCGGCCGCGATCGTCCGCGCGGTTATCGATCTCGGCCACGGCCTCGAGATGTCGATCGTCGCCGAAGGCGTCGAGACCGAGGCGCAGCTCGGTTTCCTCTCGGAAGAGGGCTGCGACGCGGTGCAGGGCTATCTGATCGGCCGCCCAGCCCCGATCGGTCAATTTGCCGCGCTGGTCGACGGCGACCTGCTTGCCGAAACCGTGCGCAGGGCCGGTTAAATCGGCCTGAACCGCCGGACTGGTCCGGCCGGCGCTGCTTGCCATCCGCGGTATGTCCGGTTACCGTCGAGCCACCACATCATTTCGTGCCGAGAAAGGAGGGCTGCGTCGTGGCGAGATTCAACGATCCCCACCTCAAGCGTGGCCCCGTCAACGCCCTGCAGATGCGTTTGCAGGGCTGACCGGAAACTCGGATAAAATCTCTTCCTGGTCTGCCCTTCGTGGCCGTGCCGCGCCGAGCGCTTGAACGTTCGCGCCTGCACTCAAATCCCTCGCCGCGCTTCGACACGCACATCCGATGATGGCTGGACGCCTCTCGATGTCGTCGTGATCGCCGGCAAGACCAGAGAATCGATCGTGACCCTCATCAATGTCCGCAATCTCGGCGTGACGCTGAACGCGCCGCTGTTTTCCGACCTGAACTTTGTCGTCAATGCCGGCGACCGGATCGGCCTCGTCGCCGCTAACGGCCGCGGCAAGTCCACGCTGCTGCGCTGTATCGCAGGCAGCATGGAGCCCAACGAAGGCGACATCACCCGCGCGCGCGGCCTGACCGTCGGCCATGTCGAGCAGGATGCGCCGCAGGGCCTCATGGATACGCCGTTCCATGCCGCCGTGCTCGCCGCGCTTCCGGCCGAGCAACGCGCCGGCGAGAGCTGGCGGGTCGACGTCGCCCTGCAATCGCTCGACGTGCCCGACGAGCTGTGGGCGCGACCGCTCAAGCAATTGAGCGGCGGCTGGCTGCGGCTTGCGCTGCTCGCCCGTGTGCTGGTGACCGAGCCCGACGTGCTGCTGCTGGACGAGCCGACCAACCATCTCGACCTCGCCAAGATCGGCCGGCTCGAGGGCTGGCTGAACGCGCTGCCGCGCGAGATGCCGGTGGTGATCGCAAGCCACGACCGCGCCTTCCTCGATGCGACCACCAACCGGACGCTGTTCCTGCGCCCGGAACGCGCGCAGCTGTTCGCGTTGCCCTACACCGCGGCGCGCGCGGCGCTCGACGAGTTCGATGCCTCGGACGAGCGGCGCTATCAGCGCGACATGAAGGCGGTTCGCCAGCTGCGGCAGCAGGCCGCCAAGCTCAACAATCTCGGCATCAATTCCGGCAGCGACCTTCTGCTGTCGAAGACCAGGCAGCTCAAGCAGCGCGCCGAGAAGCTCGAGGCGACCGCGAAGCCGGCGCATGTCGAGCGCTCGGCCGGCACGATCCGGCTCGCCAACCGCGACACCCATGCGAAGGTCCTGATCAGGCTGAACAACGCCGCGATCGCCACGCCGGACGGCAGGCCGTTGTTCAGGACCGGCCAGCAGTTCGTCTGCAAGGGCGACCGGATCGCGCTGCTCGGGCCGAACGGCGCCGGCAAGACCCGGTTCGTCACGGCGCTGCGGCTGGCGATCGAAAGCACCGAAGCCGCAGCAGCCGAGATCCGGGCCACCGAGTCATTGGTGCTTGGCTATTGCGACCAGGCGCTGGTCGATCTCGCCGACAGCGACACGCCGATGCGGATGCTGACGCGGCGCTTTGCGGTCGGCGACCAGCGTGCGCGCGGCCTGCTCGCCGGCACGGGCCTCTCGATCGAGATGCAGGGCCGTCCGATCAGGCGGCTGTCGGGCGGGCAGAGGGCCCGCCTCGGCATGCTGGTGCTGCGGCTCACCCAGCCGAACTTCTATCTGCTCGACGAGCCGACCAACCATCTCGACATCGAGGGCCAGGAAACGCTGGAGGAGGAACTGATGGAGCAGCAGGCCAGCTGCCTCCTGGTATCGCACGACCGCCAGTTCGTGCGCGCGGTCGCCAACCGGTTCTGGGTGATCGAGGGCAAGAAGCTGATCGAGGTCGATGGCCCCGAAGGCTTCTTCGCCGCGGCCGGTGCGGGCTAGCGCCGGCAAAATATCGAAAACAACCCCATGCACAGTAGCCGGTGGCGGTCGGCGTTGCAGCAAGCGACTTGACACGTCGGGCAACTCAGGCGCATTATTCTAATATTCCGAAATCGTGCAAGCGTACGCTCGTCGCCGCAAGCGAGAGAGGCGGGGGATGCCGTGAGACCGCTTCACCCGGGCATCGTGTCGTCAAGCGACACGCCTTGACGCATTTTTCGTGCGAACACGTATTTCGTTCGCATTGAAGTGCGATAGGCGTTGCGCATGGCGGATTACGATCTCGCGATCATCGGCGGCGGCCTGAACGGCACGAGCATTGCGCGTGATGCGGCCGGCCGCGGCCTGCGCGTGATCCTGCTGGAACAGGCCGATCTCGGCTGCGGCGCGTCACAGGCCTCGCCGCGGCTGGTCCACGGCGATCTGGCCGGGCTGGAACGGCGCGAGTTCTTCCGCGTCCGCAGGGCGCTCAGGGAACGCGATGTGTTGCTGCGCATCGCGCCGCATCTGGTGCGGCCGGCGCGGTTTGCGATACCTGTTCATGCCGAGGAGCGGCCGCCCTGGCAATTGCGGTCGTTGCTGCTGCTCTACGAGCATCTCGCCTCGCGCAGCGGCCTGCCGCGCTCGGCGACGCTGGATGTCACCCACCATCCGGTCGGCAACGCGCTGAAGCGGCCGTTCGGAACCGCGTTCGAATATGCCGACTGCGTCGTCGACGATTCCCGGCTCGTCGTGCTCAACGCCGTCGATGCCGCGGCGCGCGGCGCCGACATCCGCACCGGCGCGCGCGTGACCCGGGCCGAGCGCGGCGAGACCTGGCGGCTGGTTGCGATCGACCGCGGCTATCGCCGGGTGATCACGGCGCGGTCGCTGGTCAACGCGACGGGTGCATGGACCGGCTCTGTCGCCGAGACCGTGCTGCGCGTGCCGGCGCCGCGGCTTGCGACCGTTCAGATCAGCCAGATCGTGGTGCGCCGCCTGTTCGACTGCGACTATGTCTATGCGTTCCAGCACGCCGACGGACAACTGATCTTTGCCAGTCCCTACGCGCAAGACTGCACCCTGATCGGCAGCGTCGGTCATGCTTTCAAGGGCGATCCCGCGATTGTCGCGATGAGTGTGCGCGAGGTGGCCTATCTCTGCGACGCAGCCAATCGCTATTTTCGCGAGCAGATCACGCCCGCCGATGTGCTGCGAACGATCTCCGGCGCCAATTCCGTCATTGCGCCCGCACGCCGGCACATGCGCGATGGCGCAGCACTGCTCGATTATCGGCGCGGCAAGGCGCCGCTGCTCACGATCTTCGGCGGCGATGTCACCACGTCCCGCCACCGCGCCGAGCGGGCGGTGTCGGAATTCACGCGGTTCTATCCGATGACGCCGCGCTGGACCGCGACCGTGCCGCTGCCGGGCGGCGCATTCGCCTGGCAGCGCTTCGAGACCGAGGTCGACATCGCCCGCGACCGCTGGCGCTTCCTCGGCGAGGCCGCGGCGCGGCGGCTGGTCGCCGCCTATGGGTTGAACGTGAAGGACATCCTGGGCGAGGCAAAGGCGAAGGCCGATCTCGGGCCGGCCTTCGGCCCGGAACTGACCGGCGCCGAGGTGCGCTACCTCATGCGCAAGGAATGGGCGCGCTTTCCCGACGACGTGCTGTGGCGCCGCTCCAAGCTCGGGCTGACCATGCCGCAAGCCGATCGCGATGCGCTCGCCGCATTCATGGCGAAGCCGGATTGAGCTTCGGCTTTCAAACCTCCCCTTGAAAAGGGGAGGTCGCTTTGCTCACAAGGGCAAAGCGGGTGGGGATCTGATCTCTCCGCAAACACCGTCGTCTGCGGCAGACCCCCATCCCGACCTTCCCCCTTTCAGGGGGAAGGAGAAGAGCCCTCGGGGCGGCACAACAACGTAGCCCGGATGCAGCGCAGCGAAATCCGGGAGACAGTCAGCAGCCGCAACAGCTTTTATTGCCGCGCCGCCTCCTGCGACCAGGCGAGGTCGCGCTTCGACGGCCGGCGATGCAGCCGCTCCGAGATCAGGCTCGTTGCCTGCCGGCCCTGGCCGGCGCGCAGGCACGCGACGATGAAAGTGTCCTCCCACAATTCGCGTTGCGCGTGGCTGCCGCCGATCCGTACCAGCTCGGGCATCAGCGGCGCCAGGATGCGCACGGCGCCCTCATGGTCGCCGGCCGCGAAGGCCGCGATTCCCCGGCCGAGCCCGATCGCGGCAGGGCCGGGCGCCAGTTTGCCGTCGGCATCGCGCGCCGTCATTTCGGCGAGCCGCGTCTCCAGCGCATCGTTGTTCGTCGTGGCCGCGACCAGTGCGTGGTGCACGTCGGCGAAATGCGCACCGGCCCTCGGGAAAAAGCCGTCGCCATAGGCGGCAACGTCCTTCCAATGCGACTCCAAACCGGTCTTGCCGGCAACCGTGAGCCGCCACAGCAGCGAGGCCGTGTCGGTATAGATGTTGAGCGGCGGATAGGGCCGGCCCGCCGGCTTGATGTGCTGCTCATAGATGTCGAGCGCGGCGTCGGCGTCGCCTTCCTCGATCGCGATCAGGGCGAGGTGCCAGGCGAGATGGCCCTGCAGGAAGCTCGTCCGGTCATTCGCGGGCAGCCACGCTGAAAGGAAGCTGCGGCCTTCGGCCCCATCGCCCTGCTCGAACAGCGCATGCGCCACGGCGTGCGCGGCGCCGGCGTTCTCCGGCTTCAGCGCATAGCCGCGCTCGGTGACGGCGCGGCCCGCGACGACTTCGCCGGCCTCGGTCTTGGACCAGCCGAGATAGGTGAGGAACCACCAGTCGTTGCCATAGTCGTTGATGTGGCGTTCGCAGATCGCAAGCCGTGCCGCATCGTGGTCGGAGCGTCCGGAGAACGCATAGAGGCCGAAGGCGCCGAGCAGCAGCGAGAGGATCTGCGCATCGCGCGGATATTCGGCAAGATGCTGTTCGGCTGCTGTCATCGCCTTCTTGCCCTGGCCCTCGATCACGGATGCGATGATCTCGATGTGCTGGCGCTCGCGCGGGCTTGCCGTCGCGGCCAGCCGCCGGGCATCGACCGCCTTGGCGCGAGCTGCGGCGCCTTCCATGTTGAGCTGGTGCACGCGGGCGCGGCCGAGATGAGCCAACGCGAAATCGGGGTCCGCGGCGCTCGCCGCCTCGAACGCCGCATCCGCACCGTGCAACGCCGCCAGCATCCGATCGACGCCGTCGACATAATACGCGGCGGCGCGGTCCGAATCGGTTGTCAGCGGCAGTCCATAGCGGTCCTGAATCATCGGTTGTCCTCCCGAATTCGGCTGCGAAGTCTAGCAGAGGCGCGGAGGCCGACAATATTGCGGGAGATGTTCGTGAGGCGGTTGAGCCGGTGGCGATCCGCGGCTAGTTTGCCGCCATCATCGGACCTTGCGGGGAATCGGGGCTTCTTGACGTGACATCGGGCGAAGCGAGTGCGGAGGCGGCAAAGCCGTTGCCTGAACCGGCCGTCTCGGACATGCCGCTGCTGCGGATCGAGGGCGTCGCCAAGTCGTTCGGCAATTTCCGCGCGGTCGACCAGCTCTCGCTCGACATCCGCGCCGGCGAGTTCTTCGCGCTGCTCGGCCCGAGCGGCTGCGGCAAGACCACGCTGCTGCGTATGCTCGCCGGCTTCGAGACCCCGGACGAGGGCCGAATCCTGCTCGGCGGCAGCGACATCGCCCAGGTGCTGCCGCATGAGCGGCCCGTCAACATGATGTTCCAGAACTACGCGCTGTTCCCGCATCTGTCGGTGCGCGACAACATCGCCTTCGGCCTCAGGCGCGCCGGCATGGCGCGCAAGGATATCGCGACCCGGGTTGCGGAGATGCTGGCCCTGGTCAAGCTCGAGGGGCTGGAGAAGCGCAAGCCGGACCAGCTCTCCGGCGGCCAGCGGCAGCGCGTCGCGCTGGCGCGCTCGCTGGCGCGCCGGCCGCAGGTGCTGCTGCTCGACGAGCCGCTGGCCGCGCTGGACAAGAAGTTGCGCGAGAGCACGCAAGGCGAGCTCATGGAGCTGCAGCGCCGGCTCGGCATGACCTTCATCATCGTCACCCACGATCAGGAGGAGGCGATGACGATGGCCGGCCGGATCGGGGTGATGGATGCCGGCCGTCTGGTCCAGGTCGCGACCCCGCGCAATCTCTACGAGGCGCCGGCCTCGCGTTGGATCGCCGAGTTCGTCGGCGACATCAACCTGTTCAACGGCCAGGTCGCCGCGCGCGAGAATGGACGGCTGACGGTCTCGACCGCGGAAGCCGGCCCGCTCGCGGTCAGCGAGCTGTGGCCGCCGGTGACCAAGGAGCTGGTCAGCGTCGCGATCCGGCCCGAGAAGGTGAAGCTGTCGCGCCGTGCGCCGGCCTCGGATGCAGGCTTATCGCAGACCATCAACCGGCTGGCGGGTGTCGTCACCGACGTCAACTATCTCGGCGGCGTCACCAGCTACCGGGTCAAGCTGGAGACCGGCGCGATGGTGCGCTCGTCGATGGCCAACACCGCGCGGCTCGACGTCGACGCCTATCTCGCCGGCCAGCGCGTCGTCGCATGGTTCACCGCCGACGACTGCCTGGTACTGGAGCAATGAGCGCGCGCCGCATCTTCGCCCGGCCGGCGCGGCTCGCCGCGATCGCGCCCTATCTCTGGATGGTGCTGTTCTTCCTGGTGCCGTTCGGCTTCGTGCTGAAGATCAGCCTGTCGCAGACCGCGATCGCGCAGCCGCCCTATACGCCGGTGTTCGATTTCGCCGAAGGACGCGCGGCGCTGGCGTTGGCGTTTTCGCAATTGTCGTTCGACAATTTCCGCCTGCTGCTGCAGGACAATCTGTACATCCTGTCCTATCTGCGCAGCCTCGTCGTCGCGGTGACTTCGACCGTGATCCTGCTCCTGATCGGCTACCCCATCGCCTATGGCATGGCGCGGCTGCCGCAGCGTTGGCAAGGCGTGGCGATGATGCTGGTGATCGTGCCGTTCTGGACCTCGTTCCTGATCCGGATCTATGCCTGGATCAACATCCTGCAGCATGACGGCCTGCTCAACCGGATCCTGCTGGCGCTGCACATCGTCTCGACGCCGGTGGTCTGGCTGTCGACCGACAGCGCGATGTATCTCGGCATCGTCTACTCCTACCTGCCGTTCATGATCCTGCCGCTCTATGCGACGCTCTCGAAGATGGATGCCTCGCTCCTGGAGGCCGCCGGCGATCTCGGCTCCTCGCCGCGACAGGCATTTTGGCTGGTGACGTTTCCGCTGTCGCTGCCGGGCGTCGGCGCCGGCGCGCTGCTCTGCTTCATCCCGATCGTCGGCGAATTCGTGATCCCCGATCTGCTCGCCGGCTCCAATTCGCTGATGATCGGGCAGACGCTGTGGCTCGAGTTCTTCACCAACAAGGACTGGCCGGTGGCGTCAGCCGCGGCGGTCGCATTGCTGCTGCTGCTGGTGCCGCCGCTCGTGCTCTACGACCGCCTGCAACGTCGCCAGCTTGAGGGTGGCCGCTGATGGCGCACGCCGCGACCCGCCTCACGCGCTTCAACATGACGTCGCTGGCCCTCGGGCTGGCATTCCTCTATCTGCCGATCGTGATCCTCGTGATCTACTCGTTCAACGCCTCGCGGCTGGTGACGGTGTGGGGCGGCTGGTCGCTGCGCTGGTACCACGAGTTCTTCAGCGATCGCGCCATGCTGGATGCGGCGTGGATGAGCCTGTCGGTTGCCGCGGTGTCGGCGACGCTGGCGACCTTGCTCGGCACGCTGGCCGCGGTGGGGCTGGCACGCGGCGAGCGATTCCGGGGACGGGCGCTGTTCTCCGGCATGCTGTATTCGCCGCTGGTCATGCCGGAGGTGATCTCCGGCCTGTCGCTGCTCCTGCTGTTCGTGGCGCTGAATGCCGAGCGCGGCTTCTGGACGGTGACGATCGCGCACACCACGCTGACGATGTGCTTCGTCACCGTGGTGGTGCAGTCGCGCCTCGCCACGCTCGACCGCAGCCTGGAGGAAGCCGCGATGGACCTCGGCTGCGATCCGGTGCGCGCGTTCCTGCTGGTGACGCTGCCGCTGATCGTGCCGGCGATCGTGGCGGGCTGGATGCTGGCCTTCACGCTGTCGCTCGACGACGTCGTGATCGCGAGCTTCACCACCGGGCCTGGCTCGGCGACGCTGCCGATCCGGATCTATTCGGAAGTGCGGCTCGGCGTGAAGCCCGAGATCAACGCGATCTGCACGCTGGTCATCGCGCTGATCGCCGTCATCATCGTGGTCGCCTCGTTCGCCTCGAAACTGTCGAGCGCGCGCGGCGAGAGCGCCGCGCCGCTTTAGTCTTGCTGCGTCATAATTTTGCCTCGGCCGTCATTGCGAGGAGCGATAGCGACGAAGCAATCCATTTCTCCGCTCGCGGCGATATGGATTGCTTCGCTTCGCTCGCAATGACGGGGTAACGATGGAGATCACGACTTGACGGCGCCGGCGGTCAGCCCGCCGACCATGTAGCGCTTGAAGGCGTAGTAGACCGCGGCCGGCGGCAGCGCGTAGATGAAGCCGGTGGTCATCAACAGCTCCCACGGCGAATCGTCGGCGGCGAGGAAATTGCCGAGCGCGACCGGCAGCGTGATGTCGGTGTCCTTCGACAGCAACAGGAACGCGTAGAGATATTCGTTCCAGGCAAGCAGAATCGCGTAGGTCCCGACCGCGACCAGCGAGGGCATCATCAGCGGTACATAGACCAGGCGGAACAGCTGCAGCGTGGTGGCGCCGTCCATCGTCGCGGCTTCATCCAGCTCGACCGGCAGTTTGTCGGAAGCCTGCTTCAGCACCCAGATCGCGTAGGGCGCGGCGATCGTGACCATCGCGAGGATCAGCGACCAGTGATTGTTCAAGAGGCCATAGGTGCCCATGGTGCGGTACATCGGCACGGCGAGGAACGCCGCCGGGATGAAATAGGTGAACAGCGCCATGTTCATCACCGCGCGGCCGCCCGGCACCCGCAGCCGCGAGATCGAGAATGCGGCGGCGGTGGCGACGAACAGCGTCAGCGCGCCGACCGCCAGCGCGATCACGGTCGAATTCCAGAACTGGATCCAGAAGTCGCGCAGGAAGTAATGCTGCTGGTGGAACACGATCGAGAAATTATGTAGCGTCGGATGCGTCGGCCATAGCTTGCCGGTGAACGCGTCCTCCTTCGGCGAGATCGCGAACACGAACATGTGGTAGATCGGGATCATGGTCCAGATGAAGACCGGGATGCCGATCAAGAGCAGCTTGGCATCGGTGCCGACGTCGCGGAGAGTGGGCAGCTTCATCGCGACAACCGTTTCATCATGTAATAGACCAGCGGCAGCACGAACGGCATCGCGCAGATGATCGAGGCCATCGCCAGCGACAGCTGGTCGAGCCTGAGATAGCGGATGCCCAGCGTCGACAGCACGTGGGTGAGGTCGGCGGGGCCGCCGCCGGTGAGCAGGTAGACGCTGTTGAAGTCGCCCAGCGTCCAGATCATCGAGAGCAGCGTGCAGGTGATGTAGAGCGTCTGCATCGACGGCCAGGTGATGTAGCGGAATTTCTGCCACCAATTGGCGCCGTCGACGTCGGATGCCTCGTACAGATCGTGCGGGATCGCGAGCCGTCCGGTCAAAAGGATCAGCGTCCAGAACGGCAGCGACTTCCAGATGTGCACACCGATCGCCATCGCCAGCGCGACCGCCGGATCGTTCAGCCAGTTCGGGCCGTCGTCGCCGGTGAACTTGAAGATCAGCTGGTTGACCACGCCCCACTCCGGATTGAGCATGAAGCGCACCGAGAGGATGGTCGGGATCGACGGCACCGCCCAGGGCAGGATGAAGATGACCGACAGCCACCTGATCCACGGCCGCTGCTGGGCGAAGAAGCCGGACAGGAACAGCGCGATCAGCATCTTGATGTTGATGCCGATGACCAGGAAGATCAGCGTGTTGACCGCCGCGCGCGCGAAGATAGGGTCGTTGTAGAGCGCGACATAGCTCGCCGGATGGCGCGCCAGCCACAGGCCGTAGCCGACCGGATAGACCACGAAGGCGAGGAAGACGAGCAGATAGGGCGCAAGCAGCGCGATGCCCCAGACCTGCGGCGGCGACAGCCGCGCCGACAGCGGCGGGGAGGGGGCATCGGATGCGGAGAGCGTGATCGCCATAGTTGGTTTCGTCCCCTGGCCTTTCCTACCTCGCCCCGCTTGCGGGGAGAGGTCGGATCACATCGTAGATGTGATCCGGGTGAGGGGGTACGGGACTTTCCACGAACACTGCTCGTGGATAGAGCCCCTCACCCCGACCCTCTCCCCGCGAAGAGCGGGGAGAGGGGGAGTCACGATCACCCCGCGACCTGCTTGATGCGGGCGATCAGTTCATCGACGGCCTTGTCCACCGGCACCTTCTCGCTGACGACGCGGTTCATGGCCTTGGCCCAGACGTTCTCGTTGTTCAGGATGGTGAACTTCCAGTTCTTGGTGAAGTCGAACGGCGCGGTGCCGCCGGTGAACTGATTCCACACCGCCTTGCGATGCCGGTCGGCCTGCCAGAACGGGCTCGCCTGGCTGGCCTTGGTCACCGGGAACCAGCGGCCGAGCGCGCCCTCGACATAGGGCCGCACATTGTCTTCCTGCATCAGGAACGCGATGAACTGCTTGCCCTCCGCCTTGTTCTTGGCGTTGGCGAAGATCAGCCCGGTCTTGACGTCGGAGCGGTACTTGATGGTCGAGCCGTCCGGCGCCTTGGGGAACGACGCCGTGATGATGTCCTGCTCGTAGGCCTGCTTGCCGGCGGCGCGCTGCGCGTCGGTCAGCGCCGGGTTGGTGGAATCCTCGAACCACTTCGCCGCGATGGAGATCGTGAAATTGTGCGTCATCACGATCGTCTTGTTGTGGAACGCGACATTGTTGTCCGGGTCCTTCCAGGTCGTCGAGGACGGCGGCGTGCAGCCCTTGATGTAGGTGTCGGTGTAGTCCTTCAGCGCGTGGATCAGGCCGTCGCGCACCTTGGGATCGTCGACCAGAAGCTTGCCGTCGTCGTCGACCAGCTTGACGTGGTAGGCGTCCATGAAGGTGTAGAACGACTGGAACGAGTCGGTGGATTCCACGCCCATCGGCTGGCCAACGCCGTAGATGCGCTGGCCGGTCGCCTTGCGGATCGCCGGCTGCACCTTGTCGCACCAGAACGTCCAGTAATCCTCCCATTTGGTCGGGATGTCGGCGGCCTTGAAGCCGGCCTTCTCCAGCATGTCGCCCCAGATCTGGACGTGCATGCTCTGCTGCTTCAGCGGGAAGCCGTAATAGGACTTCTTCTTGGTGACGTCGTTGTAGAGCAGGGCGGCTTCCAGCGTGTTCGGCGCGAAGGCGTCCTTCATCGGCAGCATGATGTCGGACAGGTCCTCGAGCTTGCCCTCGAAGGCCCACTTGCCCTGGGCCTGCACATCGTAGGTGTCGGAATAGGCGACATCGGGCACGGTGCCGGAATCCAGCGCGGCCACCGTCTTCGGGATCATGTCCTGGATCGCGTATTGCGACAGTTCGACCTTGATGCCGGTCTTGGCTTCGAATTTCTTGATCGTATCGAGCAGCGCGTCGTCTTCGGACTTGTAAAATCCCTTGCCCCACCAGACGGTGATCGTCTTGCCCTGGGCCAGAGCGGGTGCAGTTGCGGCGAACAGGCCGACCGCAGCGACCGCAATTGATAGCGCACCGATAACCTTGGATCTCACGTTGTTCTCCCCTCATGAGGCCGGCTTTTTTAACCGGTTGGAGAAAACACTAGCGCATGCAAGTGACCCGATAAAGGTGCCGCGTCGACGACTTCTGTCGGGGGCTCGCTGGAAAGCGTGGATCAGTCCCGCTGCATTGATGCGGAAAGTGAATGGATCGGTCGGTTCGACAGCGATCGGTTCGACTTTGGGTCAGTTCGACTTGGCATTCTCGGCCGCTGTCGCCGGTGCGTTGCCGGGCGCGCCGGCCGCGGCATCGGGCGCGGCCGCGGGCCGTGCGGCTCCGCCGGTGAAGCGCTCGATTACCGAGCGCACCGCGTCGCGGGTCTTGCGATCCTTCACCGCGTCGAGCAGCGGCGCAGATGCCGGCGAGCGGCGGATCAGGCTTTCCGGATCGGGGAAGATCAGCGGATCGTCCCACGGGCCCTGAATCACGAAGGGCAGATCGAAACCATTGCCGCCGCCGGCCGCCGAGTTCAGGCTGGCGACGCCCTTGAGATCGTATTCGCGCGACGGCACCGAGGCGGTGCCGGTCAGCGTGATCTTCGCCGCGGGGCTCTCGACATGGATGTCGTCGGCGGTCGCGACGCCGTCGGCGAATTTCACCGAGACGCTGAGATTGTCGTAGGGTGTCGAGCCGGAGCGGAAATTGCCGCCGCCGGACAGCGGCCGCTTCTCCAGCCGCCGCAGCAATTGTTCGACATTGAAGCCGGCGATCGCGCCGTCGTGTCCGTTCAGCGTCGCGGTGCCGTCGAGCGACGACGCGAGCCCGAACGGGCTCGAGCCGGAGGCCGTCAGCGAGACGTTGAGGTTGCCGCGGCCGGACAACTTGTTGATGCCGAACAGTTCGCTGGCGCAGGCCTGCAGATCGACATCGGTGAACTGGAATTGCGCCCTGACGTCGGCGACCGCATCCGAGCGCGCGATCGCGAACGAACCCTTGGCGATGCCGCCATACATCTGCGCCTCGCCGACGCTGAGCGCGAGGGCGCCGCCGCGCAGATTGGCGCCGAACGCGGTGCGGCCGAGCTTGGACGGGCCGACCGTCACCTTGGCGGCCGACAGGCGCATGTCGAGATCGGTCGACGACAGCGAGGAGAGGTCGAACAGCTGCCTGTTCCAGTCGCGCTGGCCGCTGGCCAGGAGGCGGAACGTCGAGATGTAAGGCGTGAAATCGAGATTGCCGGCGGCCAGCGTCGCTTGCAGCGTCTGCCGGCCGTTATTGGCGTAAGTCATCACGCCTTCGGCGACATTGCCGTCGAGCTCGACATTGACATTGGTGAGCGCCACCGAGCCGCCGACCACATTGGCGCGGGCCTTCAGTGCGAAGCGGCCGAAGCCGCCGCCGCCGCCGGGCGGCGCCTGTCCCATCCAACGCAGCGCGTTGCGCAGCGACGGCGAGTCCATGGTGGCGGTGCCTTCCATCATCAGGCTGGTGCGGTTGGCGACGGTTCCGTCGAACGCGACCTTCAGCGGCGCGCTGGCCAGCCGTGCCTTGAGGCCGGAGCGATCGCCCGACAGCAGCGCGACGAAATCGCTGGCGCTGATCGAGCCGTCGACGCGTTCGCCGCGCCAGTCGAACTGGCCGGTTGCGGCAAACGAGCGCGAGATCGAGGGCCAGGCCAGCGACAGGTCGATATCGCCGAGTTGTTCGGAAATGTGGTTGGTGCCGTCCTCATAATTCAGCTCGCCGTCCTGGATCCTGATCTCCGAGAACGACACCTGGTTCTCGGCGCCGGGCGTCATCGCCTTGGCGATGGTCTCGACGAACGGCGTCCAGTTGCTCTCGCCGGCGCTGTCGCGAACCACATGGATATGCGGGCGGAGCATCATGACGTCGGCAATCTCGAACCGCCGCAGCAACAGCGGCAGCAGGCGCAGGTTCGCGGTCAGCACGTCGACCTGCAAGGCCGGGTCCGTGGTGTCGGCGCCCTTCAGCCCGACATCATGAAAGGAGACATAGCTGCCCGGAAACACCGAAACGTCGATCGGGCCATTGACGACGAGCTCGAGCCCGGTCACCGCGCGGATCTGCGCCTCCACCGCGCTCCGCAGCGCGTCCCGGTTGAGGAACCACGACGTTCCGACCAGCCCGACCACCGCCAGGCCGAAAAGCGCCGCGATCGGCATCCCGAGGCGCTTAATTCCTTGGGCCATCGTCAATGACATATCCGGGTCGGTTGAGGTTTGTCGGGTCGTTGTCGAGCACAGCGGGCTCTCGCCGGAGGCCCTGCCAACCCACGCAACTTGAAGGGTTTTCTTGACGCTTTCAAGGCCATGTTGACGTTGCAGGCCGCCGCCCGTCGCCGCACCGGGCCGCGATTGACGCATTGCGAAGATTTCGCCTAATAATCCGCTTTGACACAGCCGTTTCGCGCCCTCCATCAGGTATTCGCTGCATGAACAAGGTTTATCCCGACGCCAAATCGGCACTCGATGGTCTCCTCAAGGACAACATCATGATCATGTCGGGCGGCTTCGGCCTCTGCGGCATCGCCGAGACCCTGTCGGACGCGATCCGCGATTCCGGCGTCAAGGGCCTCACCGTCGTCTCCAACAACGCCGGCGTCGACGGCATCGGCCTCAGCCGGCTCCTGGAGACGCGCCAGATCAAGAAGATGATCTCGTCCTATGTCGGCGAGAACAAGCTGTTCGCCCAGCAATACCTCGCCGGCGAACTCGAGCTCGAGTTCAACCCGCAGGGCACGCTGGCCGAGCGCATCCGCGCCGGCGGCGCCGGAATCCCGGCCTTCTACACAAAAACGGGCGTCGGCACGCTGATCGCCGAAGGCAAGGAAGTGAAGGAGTTCGACGGCGAGAAGTACATCATGGAACGCGGCCTGTTTGCCGACCTCGCCATCGTGCATGCCTGGAAGGGCGACACCGCCGGCAACCTGGTCTACCGCAAGACCGCGCGCAACTTTAACCCGATGATGGCGACCGCCGCGAAGGTCACCGTCGCCGAGGTCGAGCACCTGGTGCCGGCCGGCGAGATCGACCCGGACCACATCCACACACCCGGCATCTTCGTCAAACGCATCATCGAGGTCGGGACCGGCAAGAAGCGGATCGAGTTCCGCAACACCCGTCCGCGGCCCGCTGCTTAAATCACACCTTTTCAGGAGAGCCTCATGGCCTGGACCCGTGAACAGATGGCTGCCCGCGCCGCCAAGGAGTTGCGCGACGGCTATTACGTCAATCTCGGCATCGGCATCCCGACGCTGGTTTCGAACTACATCCCCGAGGGTATCGACGTCAGCCTGCAGAGCGAGAACGGCATGCTCGGCATGGGCCCGTTCCCCTACGAGGACGAGGTCGACGCCGATCTCATCAACGCCGGCAAGCAGACCGTGAGCGAGCTGCCTTCGACCAGCTATTTCTCCTCGGCCGATTCCTTCGGCATGGTGCGCGGCGGCCATATCGACCTGTCGATCCTCGGCGCCATGCAGGTGGCGCAGAACGGCGACCTCGCCAACTGGATGATTCCCGGCAAGATGGTGAAGGGCATGGGCGGCGCCATGGACCTCGTCGCCGGCGTCAAGCGCGTCGTCGTCGTGATGGAGCATTCCGCCAAGGACGGGCCGAAGCTGCTCAAGCAGTGCAACCTGCCGCTGACCGGCGAGCGCGTGGTCGACATGGTCGTCACGGATCTGGCGGTATTCACCATCGACAAGCACGGCAAGGACGGCATGGCGCTGATCGAACTCGCCGACGGCGTCACGCTCGACGAGGTCAAGGCCAAGACCGAGGCGGAATTCCGCGTCGCGCTGAAGAACACCTGAGATGGGTGATGCGGGACGATCCTCGATCCGTCCCGCACGATCCGACGACGCCGGCTTCATTGCCCGCGTCGTGCTGGCGGCGCAGCGCGGCCCGTTGCCGCGCGGCTGGTTCGACATCGCGCTCGACCGGCCGGAGGATGAATGCCTCGCGTTCATGGCGCGGCTCGCCGTGGCGCGGGTGCGCTCCTGGTACCATGTCGCCCATTTCCTGATCGCTGAGGTCGACGGCCTGCCGGCTGCCGCGCTGTGCGCCATGCCCGCATTCGGAACGGTCGTCGCCGCACGCGCGGCGATCGAGGAGGTCGCGGCCGAGATCGGTGCCGATGCCGACGGCATCGTCGCCCGCGGCGGCTATGCCCGCAATTGCTGGGTTCAAGGCGGCGAGGGCGACTGGCTGATCGAGCACGTCGCAAACCTCGGATCCTATCGCGGCGGCGGTCTGGTGCAGGCGCTGATCGGCCGTGCGCTCGCCGACGGCAAGGCTGCCGACTATTCGCGGGCCTCGATCTCGTTCCTGATCGGCAACGATCCGGCCGAGCGCTGCTACGCCAAGGCCGGCTTTGCCTTCGCCGAGGAGAAGCGCGACGCCGCATTCGAAGCGCTGACCGGCGCGCCGGGCTTTCGCCGATTTGCGCGGGAGATGTGAGGCGGCGGTAAGCGGCCACAACCACCGTCGTCCTCCTGGCTTTCGCGAGGACGACGATGAGAATGGTTCTCGATTCAAGTTGTCACACCATGCGGTGTCATCGCCTGGCACTTTCGGCAGCTCGCTGCCGGCTGCTTGCCGTGTTCCGCCCGCAATGGCAGAATTGCCCCACTTTGTGCAAGATCGGACACGGCCATGCCACTCATCCGGATTTGGGTCTATGACGGCATCCTCGCTTCGGGCGTTGCGGGGATCGTCGATGTCTTCACGGCCGCCAATTCGGTGGCGGCGCAGCGGCCGCCGGGCCGTAACGGCAAGCCGTCGCAGCTGCGCTGGCGCATCGAGTCGCTGAGTGGCCGGCCGGTGCAAACCGCGTCCGGCCAGATCATCGGCGTCGAAGGAGCGATCAGCGCGCGGTCTGCGGCGGATGCGGTGGTGATCCCCGGGCCGTTCGTCGGCGATATCGAGCGCTTCTTCGCGCGGCTCGATACGGTCGAGCCGTTGCTCGCCGCGCTGCGGCGGCAGCATGAGCGCGGCACCCTGCTCGCATCTTATTGCACCGGCAGCTTCATCCTCGCCGAAGCAGGGCTGCTCGACGGCAGGGTCGCGACCACCCATTGGGCGAAGGGGCGGACCTTCGCGATGCGCTATCCGGCGGTGGATTTGCGCGTCGCCGAGATCCTCACCGAGCAGAACCGGATCGTCTGCTCGGGCGCGGTGACCACTTCGCTCAATCTTGCGCTTCGGCTGGTCGAGAAATTCGCCAGCGCCGATCTGGCTACCGAGACCGGCAAGCTAATGCTGATCGACGGCAATCGCGTCTCGCAGGCGTCCTATGCCAGCCGCACGCACGACACGCAGCATTCCGATGCGCTGGTGGCGCGGGCGCAGAGCCTGATGGAGAAGTCGCTACAACGGGGCTTCAGCCTCGCGAGGCTGGCCCGCGACCTGTCGGTCAGCGAGCGTACCTTGAACCGCCGCTTCAAGCTCGCGGTCGGCGAGGCGCCGCTGCAATATCTGCAGGCGCTGCGCGTCGACGTAGCCAAGCGCCTGATCGAATCCAGGCGGCTGAAGCTCGACGCCGTCAGCGCGCGGGTCGGCTACAACGACCTGTCGACCTTTCGCCGCCTGTTCAAGCGCGAGACCGGGCTTTCGCCCCGTGAGTACCAGCGCCGGTTTGCGCGTGCCGCGCGCACGGCACCTGCGAGCTGACGAGCCGTGTCCGAATTTGCTCGAGAATGGCGATACTGCCACTGTTGCGGGGAGTGCCTTGCCGATAGACCTCGTGTTGCAACAACAGGAGGCCTCAATGCCGATGATCGACGTCACCATTCCCGAAGGAGCCCTAGAGCCGGACGCGGAGGCGCGGCTGATCAAGGAGCTCGGCGATATCCTGATCGGCCACGAGGGCTCGACCCGGCCAACAAGGTGGCGCAAGGCGTCACCGTCGTGTTCCTGCATCGGCCGGCCGCGGTTTACGTGGCGGGCGCACCGTCGCCGTCGCCGCGCTATCGCATCGTGCCAACGGTGCCCGAGGGGCAGTACACCGAGGCCTCGCGCGCGGCGTTGGTAAAGGACGTGACCGATGCCGTGGTGCGCGCCGACGGCGGTTCGTTCGAGGACGTTGCGCCGCAGGTCTGGGTGTTTCCGACCGAGATACCGGATGGCCAGTGGGGCAGCCGCGGTGTCATTCGTCCATTGCCGGACATCCAGGCCTTCATCGCCGGCGAGCATGAACGCGAGGTCGGCGAGGAGCGCCTTGCACGGCGACGGCGCGTCAAGGCGCTCGAGCTGCTGGGTGGTGCGCTCGATGCGGCGCGCCGCGGCGTCGATTAGGACGCCTCCAGGCGAAGCGGGCACCGATTCGCGTGAAAAAAACGCGTCAAACCGTCATGATCGCAGATGTGAAGACAATCCAATTGTCATCTGCGTGTCGCGTCAGTCCAAACACTTGTCGCAATAGTCCAAGTGCCAGGACGCCGCGTCGTCGTAGTCGTCTTTGCCCTCTGATTGTTTCCATCATCGAGGATCGATCCGTGACTAGGTTTCTTCGCCGTTCGTTCGTTGCCGGCCTGCTGTCGCTTGGCCTGGCGTTGCTGTCACCTCAAGGCGCGCAGGCGCAGGGGACCGACACCATTCTCGTGCTCGATGCGTCCGGCTCGATGTGGGGCCTGGTCGACGGGCAGAGCAAGATCTCCGCTGCAAGGCAGGCGGTCGATGCGATCCTGTCGAAATGGAATCCCGCCGATCGTCTCGGTGTGATGGTCTATGGCCATCGCTCGAAGGGTGACTGCAAGGACATCGAGCTGATGGTGCCGCTCAGCAAGTTCGATTCCGCACGGATCAAGGCCGCGATCGACGGCATCAATCCGAAGGGCAAGACGCCGATCTCGGATTCGCTGCGTGCCGCTGCCGAGGCGCTGCACTCGACCGAGAACAAGGCCAACGTGATCCTGGTCTCCGACGGGATCGAGACCTGCGCGCCGGATCCATGCGCGGCCGCGGCCGAGCTGAAGAAGGCCGGCATCGGCTTCACCGCCCATGTCATCGGCCTCGACGTCGCCGATCCCGCGGCGAAGAGCCAGCTGCAATGCATCGCGCGCGCGACCGGCGGCGTCTATCTCGATGCCGGCAACGCCGCGAGCCTGACCGGCGCGCTGACCAAGGCGGTGGCGGCGACGCAAGGCACCAAAGTCGCCAGCGAGGCGCCGCCGAAGCCCGTGGCCGCCGATCCGTATCTCGGCAAGAATCTCCGCGGCGTGGCGCGGCTCGCCGAAGGGCTCGATCCGATCAGCGACGAGGACGTCAACTGGGGCATCTACAAGCGTGCCGGTGACGAGAAGGGTGAGCATGTCAACACCTTCTACGGCGCGCCGTTCGCCGACAACATCGCGCCCGGCGACTACATCGTGGAAGTGAGCTACCGGCAGCTCAAGCGCGAGTTTCCGCTCAAGGTCGAGAAGGGAAAGCCCGCGATGCTCGATGTCATCCTCGATGCCGGCTACGTCACCAGCGAAGGCGCGGTCGCCGGCGGCGCGGCCAAGGTCGACGACGTGGTCTGGCAGGTCTCCGACAAGGGCGGCAGGCTGGTCGCGCAGGAATACGACGCGGTGCCGCGTTTCGTGCTCGCCGCCGGCAATTATACGCTGACCCTGACCAAGGGGCAGTCGAAGACCAGCAAGCCGTTTTCGGTCGCCGCCGGCGACTCCAGCAACGTCCAGCTCACCCTCGACGTCGGCAAGCTGATCGTCACCACCACCTATGCCGAAGGCGGCCCCAAGGTCGAGAAGGACCTCGTGGTTGCCGTGCACCAGCCGGCGAAGGCCGACGGTGACGAGGGCGAGAAGGTCGCGCAGGACTACGACGCCGAATCCAAGTTCGATCTGCCCGGCGGCAGCTACGAGGTAGTCGTGACGGTCGGCGAGGCCAAGGGTACGGCGCGCGCGGAGGTGAAGTCCGGCGCGCCGACCCGGATCAACGTCAACCTCAACGCCGGCGTGGTCGGGATCACGGCCGACGGTGCCCAGGAGATCGACATCCTGGGGGCCGAGCGCGACATCAACGACGAGCGCAAGCGCGTCTCGGTGAACTATGACGCGGCCGCCAGCGTTGCGCTCAGCGCCGGCGACTACGTCGCGGTCGCCATCTATGCCGACGGCCAGAGGGCGGAAAAGCCGTTCTCGATCGCCGCCGGCAAGCGCCAGACGGTGGAGATCAAGCAGTAGGGCGGCATGTCACGGAGTGCGAGCGTGCATTGGCTCGCGCTTTCCTGTGAGGTGAGCACACTCTCAGGCTCCCTTCCCCCTTGCGGGGGAGGGTGGGGAGAGGGGTGAGCCCCGGGCGAGATGATTGACGAGAGCGCTGCGCTCGCAATCGCGCTCGTATCGCGCTGCAAATGGAGAGAGTTTGCCGTGTGGCACCCTCTCCCTAACCCTGCCCCGCAAGGGGGGAGGGAACCCATCCGCCGGAGCGTCCCTAACTGGAGGTGGAGGAGAGAGTGCGACGTGAGTTGAGGCTCGCAGCACGCTCATCCCTCGCCGCGCTGCCGACAATTTGGGCACACCGCCCGGCCAATCCCGTTCACCTCCGCCGCATCTCCGCCTAGTCTGGCTGCAGACGGAGATGAAACAGCATGCGAGCGATCCTTGAGCACTGCACCGGCGGCAGCAGGCGCAGTCTGCCGGCCGGCACGGAGTTCATCGCGGAGGGCGGCAAGACGGGTCACCTGTTCGTGCTGCTCGAGGGCAAGGTGGAAGTCGTGAAGGGCGATAATCTGGTCGCCGTGATCGACGAGCCCGGCGCGGTGTTCGGCGAGATGAGCGTTCTGCTCGACAAGCCGCACAGCGCGAAGGTGCGCGCGGCGTCCGACTGCGTGCTGTACGAATTCGACGATGCGGCGTCGTTCCTGCGGGAGCAGCCCGCGGTGGCGCTGCTGATCGCGCAATTGCTGGCGCAGCGGCTGCATGTCGCCACGACCTATCTTGCCGACCTGATGCATCAATATGCCGATCACGGCACCCATCTGGCGATGGTCAGCGAAGTGCTGCAAAACATGATCAACCTGCCGCCGATGCAGGTCGCGCCAGGCTCGGATCGGCAATCCGATCCAAGGATGTGAGCCAGTCCGGCGCCTCGCTGAGCGGCGTTGCCGGCCGGTGCAGGGGGGCGTTGAGATCGACGATCTGGGCGTCGCCGGCGCCTAGCCAGAACGCCTTCTCCTGGGTGAGATCGAGCACGATGTAGACCGGCGGCCGGCCGGGTTGCAGCCCGGTATTGAACACCCAGGTGGCGCCGATCCGGTCGAACCACGAGCCGTTCGGGATGAACGGCGATTGATGCACATGGCCCGAGATCACCATCGCCGGATGGTGACGCTCGATCCAGTGCAACAGCTCGACGTCGCCGAAGAAGCGCTTGCCGCCCCAACTGATCGGCGAATCCGCCGGCGGGGCATGATGCACCCAGACCCAGCGGCGGTGCGGGATGGCGGCCGCCTCGCGCAGCTGGTCGTCGATCCGCGCCTTGACCATCGGGCCGTCCCACCACGGGCACACCGTGAACAGCGTGTCGCCGATGGTCAGATTGTCACCGTCGCAGGCGATGCCGAACTCCCTGACCGCGGCCACCCATCGCGCGACCTTCTCGCCCTCCGCGTTGCGCTCGTCGAGGTCATGATTGCCCGAGCAGAAGATCACGCGCGTGAGGCCGGCGAGCCGCGCGAGGTATTTCGTCACGACGACGATCTGGGCGCGGTAATCGACCGCCGAGCCGAGGTTGAGTGCATCGCCGGCGAAGATCACCAGATCGAATTGCGGAGCGGCCGCCAGCAGCCAGTCGAACTGCGGCAATGAATAGTGCAAGTCGGCGACGACGAGACAGCGCATCCGCCAGATCCAGATGCCCGGGAAAGCGGGCTGGGTTCGCAAGATAATGAATTTCAAACAATCGAAATTGCAGCAAGATTTATGCCGTGCCTCGCGAGGCAAGCGCGACGGATTTTCGCAGTGCGTAGATATGCGCCGCTAGAGCATGATCCGGAAAAGTGTGAAACGGTTTTCCGAAAAGATCATGCTTAAACAAGGAGCTAAAGCGCGATGACGATTCAACTCAATCTCATCGCGCTTTAGAACAACGTAAGGTGAGCACGTTAGTCAGGCTCCCTCTCCCCTTGCGGCAGAGGGTGGGGAGAGGGGTAGCCCCGGGAAGGATGATCGAGGAAAGCCTCGTTCTCGCAATTCGATCCCGTCGTTCTGGAAATGGAAAGTGCGTGCCGTGTAGCACCCTTCTCCCTAACCCTCCCCCGCAAGGGAGGAGGGAACCCTTCCGCCTGTGCGTCCCTCACCAGCATCGATGAGGAAGAGTCGCCGCACGTGCGCTAAGACGTTGTGTTTTCGCTGGCTTACGCCCTCGCCGCAGCATGCGAGAACACGATCTCGATCAGGGTGCCGGTGCGGCCGCCGGTGCGGATCTGGAATTTGGCGCGGTTGGCCTCGACCAGCGCCTTGGTCAGCGACAGGCTGACGCCGCCGGAGCCGGCCTGATCGGATGGCGTCGGCGCGCGGAAGGGCTCCAGTGCGGCGGCGACCTCGTTGTCGTTGAGGCTCTGGCCGGTGTCGCGCACCCGCAGCATCACCTCGCCGAAATCCGACAGCGCGGTCGAGACGATCACCTGGCCGCCGGCATTGGCGAGATGGATCGAGTTGCCGATCAGGTTCAGCGTGATCTGGCGCAACGCGCGGGCGTCGGCGACGACAGGCGGCAGGGTGTGCGCGAGCGAGGTGCGGATGATGATGCGCTCGCGGTTGGCCTGCGGCTGCATCACCGCGACGCAGCTCTCCACCATCTCGTTGAGGTTCTGGCTGGTGAAGGCGAGGTCGAGCTTGCCGGTCTCGATCCGCGACAGGTCGAGCAGGTCGTTGACGATGGCGATCACCCGCTCGCCGGAGGCGCGGATGTCCTTCATGTATTCGACATAGCGCTCGTTGCCGAGGGCGCCGAAGCGTTCGCCGATCATCACCTCGGCAAAGCCGATGATGGCGTTGAGCGGCGTGCGCAGCTCGTGGCTGATCCGCGCCAGGATGTCGGTCTTGGCGTTTGCTGCGCGTTCGGCGAGCCGCCGCGCCTCGCGCAATTCGCCCTCGCTCTTTTTGGTCTGCGACAGATCGCGGAACACGGCAAAGAAATTCGGGCCGTCGGCGCGGGTGCGGCCCATCGTCACCGAGAGCGGGATGACGCCGCCCTGGCGGACGCGGCCGAGCGTTTCGCGGCCGTGATCGAGCAGGCTGGCGAGGCCGGCCGATTTCACGCTCGCAAGATAGTCGAAGATGCCGCGCTGGCTTTCCGGCGCGAACAGGTCGGCGAGATTATGCATGACGAACTCGTCGCCGTCATAGCCGAACAGTGCTTCCGCGCTGCGGTTGCATGAGTGGATGTTGCCCTCGGCATCGAACATGATGATGCCCTCGGCCGCGGTGTCGAGGATCGCACCTAACTCCTCGGCATCGGCGTGGCCGGCCTGCGGTGGCGGCGCTTGCACCGGCTCCGCGGCCGCTACCGGCTCGGGATCGAGTTCGGAGAGGGCGGCCGCGATCGCGGCGTCCTCGTCGAGCGTGCGCGAGAAGATCAGCGCCAGCGCGGAATCGTCGTCCCAGGTGATGGTGTGCAGCCGCGCCTCCGCGGACACCGACTGCGCGCCGTTGTCCGGGTTCTGGTTCGCCGAGATCGTCACCGGCGTGCCGGTGCCGGAACTGCTGCTTGCCTGCGAGACGCCGGGCTCGACATAGAGCGCATCGAGCCCGCCGGCGGCTTCCAGCGCGTGCAGGCTGTCATAGCCCATGCGGGCGAGGAAGGCGTGGTTGGCATAGAGCAGGCGGTCGAGCCGGTAGATCAGGATGCCGACCGGCACCAGATCGAGCAGCGCGCGGTCGCGGCGGGATTCTCCGCGCGGTGCGGGTTCCGTCGCGGCGAGCCAGCCGGCCTTCGGTGCGTCGGCCGGCGTCTCGAGTTTGGCTGCGGTCTCTCGCTGCGGCGCCTCCGCCTGCTGCGGCGGCTCGCCCACGGGCAGCGCTGCGGCGACCGCCTCCGTGGTAGCGCTCCCGTTCGTCGTCGCGGTGAGGCCGGCCTCGTTCTCGAGCCGCGCCGACAATTGGCGCGCGAGTTCGTTGAAGGCGTTGTTCTCGACCGGCGTCAGCGATGGCGGCCGGTTGTCGCCGGCAAGTCGGAACGGCACCACATTCTGCGGTGTGTCGTGACGCGCCTCCTGCGCTTCCTCGTGCGTTTCCACGGCGTGATCCGGATCGGCTTGGTGTGAAGTCTCTGCTGCGCTCGGCTCGGTCAATTCCTCGGGTGGTGCTGCAGTCATGTCGGGCGGCGGCTCCGCGTGCGGCGGAGGATTGTCTTGTGGCGGCGCGGCGGGCCCGGGCGGCGCAGCGGTGCGCGGCACAGGCGCGGCATCGGCCGACAGCGATTTCGGCGCGATTGCGCCGCTGAAGAACTCATAGCGGCGCAATGCGGCGAGTCGCGCAAGGCCATCGAGATCACGACACACACCAAAACCGCGGTAGCCGGCGAAATTCCTGGAACGATCGAACACCGGCAGGCCGGACAGTTCGACCGGCAGCCGGCCGCCGCCGTCGACCGGCCAGTGCAGCGTGATGCCGCTCCAGGTGTCGTGGCTCGCGAATGCCTTGAGCACGCGGCCCTCGGGATCGAGGCCGAAGCTGTCGGCGATGTCGCTCCAGAGCCGGCCGAAGCCTGCCGCGGTCTGCAGGCCGATCAGGCGGGTGAACTCGTCGGAGCCGAGCGAGAAGCGGCCCTCATGGTCCATCTGCCACATGAAGCGCAGCGGGTGCCGCCGCACCGGCCACGGTTCGTCGAGCCAGGATGGCGGCGGCACCGGCGCCAGTGTCGCGGGCTCCTGCTTGGCGGCAGGCGGCGGAGCCGGTGCATCCGCGATCGCATAGGGCGACGGCACGGGATCGGCCGGTGGCGCCGGTGTCTCCGAAACGGGCGCGTGTGCGGTCTCTTCAAGATCGGGCGCGGGCTCCGCTGCGGGCGTTTCGACCAGCGCCTCAGCGGGCGCCTCGATCATGGCTTCCGAAAGCGGTTCCTCGACCGCGGCAGCTTCGTCGGGCGTGGTGTCGGGAGGCGTGGTCTCGACCGGTGCTGGCTCGAAAAGCGTCAGCTCTGCCGACGCGAGCGGTGGAGCAAGGTGCGCAGGCGCGTCGACCTGCACTTCAGCAGGCATGTCGATCAGTGCTTCCGATAGTGGCTCCTCGACGGCGGGGCTTTCGTCAGGCGTGGTGTCGAATGCCAAGCTCTCGACGGGCGCGGTCGCCGCCTGCGTCTCTTCCGGCCCGGGAGACGGAGCGGCGTGCACAGGCTCGGATTCCGCCGTGCCGACGATCGACTCGATCGCGCCGCGCTCTTCCAACTGCGGGTCCAGCGCATCGAACAGCGTGAAGGTGGCCTGCGCTTCGCTGGCCGGCGCGGGAACTTCTTCATGCGCCGTCGGCGGTTCGACGGCGGCGGGTGCTGGCTCCACGGCCGCGGCCTCTTGCGACGCAACTGCGTGTGCCGGCACTTCCGGTGCAGCTGTCTTCGGCTGAGCCGGCCCCGGCGCGATCGGCGCGGCCGGCTTGGCGGCGAGATGCGCCGCCGGCTTGATCAGCGCAATCAGCGCGCGATCGGCGCCACGGCCGATCCGCTGCAGCACGACGCGGCCGATCGCGACATCGGCCGCAGCGCGGCCCCGCGCCAGCGCCTCGTTGCGCGCAGCATCGAGGCCGGCTTCGGTGAGATCGTGCAGGCCGGGCAGCACACGCGCCGCCTCGTTGGTTGCGACCAGCAGTCCGTCGCCGGTGAAGGCGGCTGCCGGACGCGGCAAGCATTGCACCAGCCGCAGCAAGCGCTCGGCAAGCGGCATGTTTCGGCCCGAGGCATTGAGCGCGGTCATCAGGATGCCGTGGCTGCCGTCGGGCAAGTCGATGCGCCTGCAGCCGCAGGTCGCGAGCATGCCGGGCGCCGCGCCAAACCCGCGCAGCCGCTCCAGCCGCACCGCGCCGCCTGCGTCGAGACGGTAGCCGAGCCGCGCGACCTGGCGGCGATGCGGATCGGCCGGGCCGAAGACGCGCTTCGCCAACTCGGCGCCATTGGCGGCACCGAATACCTGCGCACCGACCGGATTGGCCCACAGAATCCGTGCACCGTCGGCCGCCCACAGCCATGCCGGCAGGCCGCTCGTCGCATGGTCCGCCAGCCTCACATCGCCGAGCGCCTGGATCTGGAATTCCGCGTCACTCATCACGCAAGATTTGACCGCATGGTTTGGCTTCTTCCTTAAGCTGCCGGGGCGACGGCAGCCGCAGGACGACAGCCTTAACAGAAGGTTAGTATCGCAACTGGGGTACCGTAGGTCCATGTCCGCGGCCAGCCTGTATCAGGCAAAGCCGGGATAACGTTAACTTGGCCGAACGATCCACAGCCGATTAGCGTTGTCGGGCAGACACTGCGGCAGTGTGATGCGGAACTGGAGGGCACCGCGTCACACCTGCATTTGCAGTGCCGCGATATATCCTGCCGCGCGCCCGCAGGGCCAACCGGCGGGGGCGATCACCAAGCGAGGGAGAGCGACCATGAGCGACAACGGGCGTGACCATTTCGAGATCCCCAAGTTCGAAATCCCGAAGGACATGCGCTCGATGGCGGAAGCGAGCTTCGATCAGGCGCGCAAGGCTTTCGAGCAATTCGTGACCAACGCGCGGGACACCGCCGGCAAGATCGAGGAGCGCAACGCCACGATGCGCGCCGGTGCCAAGGAGCTGTCCGCCAAGGCGCTCGGCTACGCCGAGAAGAACGTCCAGTCGTCGCTGGACTACGCCCAGTCGCTGCTCAAGGCCAAGGACCTCACCGAGGTCATGCGGCTGCACAGCGACTATGTGCAGGGCCAGATGCGCTCGCTCGCCGAGCAGGCCAGCGAAATGGGCCAGGCCGTCAGCCGCGCCGCAATGGATGCGGTCAAGCCCAAGAGCTGAGAGCTGCCAACAGCTGAGAGGCTGATGACGAACTGACGAAGTGTGGCAGCCCAACCCCGGTCGGGCGCGGTAACCCCATATTCCGCCCGATAAAAAATGTGGCGTTGCACGCGATCGTACGTTGCGTTGCACAAAATTGACATGATATGGGTGTTTATTAGGCGCGCCCGACGAAGGGCACTCCCGTGAATCAAGGCAGCGTGATCCATTTCAGCGCTCCCGGCCTGATGGGCTCCGGGACGTTCGCAATGGTCACATCTACTCACCCGTTGCGAAGGATTACACGTATGACCAACCCGTCCGATCCGTTTTCCGCCTCGATCATCCCGTTCGAGGTTCCCGAACAGGTGCGCGCGTTCGCCGAAAAGGGCGTGCTGCAGGCCCGCGACAGCTACGCCAAGTTCAAGGACGCTGCCGAGACCCACAACTCGACGGTCGAGGCCGTGTTCAGCTCGATGAACAAGGGCGCTACCGCGTATTCGGCCAAGCTGATCGAGTTCTTCAAGGCCAACACCTCCTCCTCGCTCGACTTTGCCCAGGAGCTGTTCAGTGTGAAGTCGCCGACCGAAGCGGTCGAGCTGTGGACCTCGCACGCCCGCAAGCAGTTCGAGACCTACACCGCGCAGGCCAAGGAACTGGCCGAGCTCGGCCAGAAGGTCGCCAGCGAGACCGCCGAGCCTATCAAGGCCAGCGCCTCGAAGTTCTACCAGCAGCCGGCCGCCTGATCGCGGTCCATACGAGCTAGCGACGGGCCCGGGCCTTGGCGGTCCGGGCCTTTTTGCTGGACAAGGGCTGTCAAGCGGTCCGAGATAAGAGCGGAAATCAGCGCGCTACGGCCTTGCCAAAGGCGGGCGTTGCACCTAGTTTCCGCCCGAAATCGCCGCCCCCCTTTTTGCGGGGCCGTGCGTCATGATGCAGTTGTAGCTCAGTTGGTTAGAGCGCCTGTCTGTGGAACAGGAGGTCGGTGGTTCGAGCCCACCCAACTGTACCATCCACAAGATCAGCCGCTGCGATATCGCAGGATCGCTCGCCGTCTGCTCATCGCCCGTGGCGTGTCAGCTCGCCCGCTTGCGCTTCCGCGTGCCTTCACCCACACTCCGCGAAACGACGCCTTAACGACGCCTTGGTGACACCTTTGGGGGGATGCATGGGGACCGCCGGTTCAAGGAGCTTTTCGTTTGCGTGGATGCTTGGGATCGCCTTTGCCGCGCTGCTGTTGCCGGACCGAAGCGAGGCCTACACGCCCGACCAGCAGCAGGCGTGTACGCCGGATGCGTTCCGGCTTTGTGGGCCCGAGATTCCCGACGTCGATCGCATCACGGCCTGCATGATCAGGAACAAGGCGCAGCTGTCGCCGGCCTGCCGCGCGTTCTTCCGCGGAGGTCCCGAGCCGCGTGAGGCGAGCGAGCGCGAGGAGCGGCCGCCGGTCGCTGCGAAGCGGAAGGTCCACAAATCGCACAAGGCGAAGAAGTCCCCCCACTGACGTCCACCAACGAGCTGGTTCCCATCGCGCGCACGCAAGAGCCGCAAGTCCGGTACGTTGTCGCGATGCGAACCTTGGCGCGAAGGCGCGCGCTGGATTCCTGGCTGCGATTTCAAGACCGCGATGCGCGACAGACTGACGCCTTGTGACGCTGTCACGCAGCATCATCTCTGGGGCATGTGTTGTTTGCCAAATCCGTTCCCGCTTGCGGATCGGATGGAGAGAGGCACGTGAGCCAGTACTACAAGCAAGAGATCGATCGGCACTTCGCCTGGTTCGAAGCCAGGCTTCCGGAAAGGCCGGCGCGCTTCGTCGCGTGGCTGCGCAAGCCGTCGTCGCGCTATGTGCGGATTCCGCTCGCGATCCTCCTGATCATCGGTGGCATCTTCAGCTTCCTGCCGGTGCTCGGACTCTGGATGCTGCCGCTCGGACTCCTTTTGTTCGCGCAGGATGTGCCGCTCTTGCAGAAACCGACCGCGCAATTGCTCGGCTGGATCGAGCGCAAGTGGATCGCGCGCCAGCGCGCCAAGACTGCCGAAAAACGCTAGGGGGAGTCATATCAAACGCTTAGCGCTTCCATTTGCGGTTGCGTCATAAGTATAGTGTGACTCAAAAAGCAGAATGCACCGGTAATCTTGGCCGCTTTGCGGATTGCAAGAAGTTTCTTCTTTCGCGAATCAGCATGCTGATTCATTTTCGCCTCCTGGGGTCAATCTGGAGGCCAACGTATGAACGTGATTGTTTTCGCTTCGCGTAAGGGGGGCTCGGGAAAAAGTACCCTGGCTGCTCACCTCGCCGCGCAAGTGCACAAGGCAACGAAGCCCTGTCTGCTGATCGACGCCGATCCGCAGGGCTCGCTGACGCTCTGGCATAAATTGCGCGGCACCAACGAGCCGGCGATCAAGACGGCGGTCAACTCGGTCAGCGGGATCATTGCCCAGGCCAAGCGCGACGGCATCGAATGGGTGTTCATCGACACGCCGCCGAATCTATCGGCCGTGGTCGACGACTCCATCAAGAATGCGACGATGGTGATCATTCCGGCGCGGCCCGGCGTGTTCGACGTCAATGCGGTGCAGGAAACCATCCAGACCTGCCGCTCGATGCGCAAGCCCTATGCCGTCGTGATCAACGGCGCGCCCGCGCAGCGCGACGGCGCCGAAAGCCGCATCGTCGCGATCGCGCGCGAGGCGCTGGCGAAATTCCGCGCACCGGTGTGGAGCGGCCAGATCACCAACCGCGCCGACCTTCTGATGGCGCTCGGCCAGGGTGAAGGCGCCCGCGAATACTATGCGGAAGGCCGCGCTGCCGCAGAGATCAATCGGCTGTGGGCCGCGATCGAGCGCTCGATCAAGGCGATCCGCGGCACGGCGTCGGCATCCGGCGCGATGCACAAGCAGGCGGCGTAATAACGCCGCTCTGGTTCGAACTGGAAAGAACGCGCGGCACTCGCGCGTTTTTTGTGTGCTGAGGTAACGAGGCAATCTCGAATTGCCTCGGCCTGAGCTCGTACTTCCGCGATGGATGGCGTTACGCCACCATCAGCAGATAGAATGCGATCACCGGCGCCAGGGTCAGGATCACCGACCAGATGCCGACAGCCCACAAAATATCCTCGGTCGTGAAGGCCGGCTCGGCAGCCGGCCTCACGGCAATAAAACCATTCCTGGAATTCACGACGCCCCCGCGTTGGTCTTAAGCGCAATGCGGAGGTTGATACGCGAGCGGCTTTAAGATCCCGCCCGGAATTTCGCTGGCATTTTCGCGCGGGTGCTACTTCGGATTAACCACAGCCGGGGCGGCAGGCCGCGTCCGGCGGGAGGCCGAAGGCCTCAAGCGCGACGAGATTGGGCTGAATTGTCATCGCGCTTTAGCTCTTTGTTTGAGCATGATCTTTTCGGAAAACCGCTTCGCACTTTTCCGGATCATGCTCTAGTGCATGCTTCCGTCGCGATCGCGGATCGCGCCGAGATGCTCGTTGATCCGGAATACGATCAGGATGAACTCGGCGGCGATGCGCGAGAACACGATGCCGACGAACACGCTGGCGATCGAGGCGAGCAGCTGGATGAAGCCGACGAACGGGCTGATCGCCATCGCGGTGAGGCTCCACAGGATGCCGGAGATCCCGAACAGCACGATGACCGCGATCACCAGCCAGTAGAACGTCTTGATGATCGTGGGCGTGATGAAACGGTCCCACTGAAACAGATCCTGGAAATCGAACATCATGGTTCTCCCGGCCAGCCGAAATATGATTCGCGTCGCGTGCATCCTACTGCGTCACCTCCGGCGTGATCACTTCGTCGCGGTCCGCGCAGCAGGCGTCCGTCAGAACGAGGCGTGTCTCGCCGGGCCAATGGTTCGGGGCGGCACCAAAGCGCCGCCGCACCCAAGGGGGTCGATACCGCAGAAGCCCGATCAGTCTCGCCAAAGCCAGGCCCCGGACCGGGCGCCGGCAGTCCAGGGGCGAGCTATGCGAGTGGGCTGGTTGTGATTGCTGCAAATAACGGCCACAATCGGGCTCCCCTCCATCATATCCTCACTCAATGACCACGCTGACCTTCGAAGACTTCAAGCCCGGCCGTTTCGGCACGTTCGGCCCGCGCCATGTTTCGCGCGGGGAAATCCTGGCCTTTGCCGCCGAATTCGACCCGCAGCCGATGCACCTCGACGAGGAGGCGGCGAAGAAATCCATGCTCCGCGGCCTGTCGGGCTCGGGCTGGCATCTCGGCTCGCTGATGATGCGGATGATGTTCGACGGTTTCATCGGCCGCACCGCCTCGTTGGGGGCGCCCGGGGTCAACGAGATGCGCTGGGTGGCGCCGCTGCGCCCGGGCGACGATTTGACGCTGGATGTCGATGTCGTCGAGGCGCGCGTCTCGAAGAGCCGCCCCGAGACCGGCATCGTCACCTTCAAGAGCACGATCCGCAACGCACGCGGCGAGATGCTCTGCGAGATGGAGGCGCCGATCATGATCAGCCGCCGTGATTCTTTGAGCGCATAGGAGACATCATGCGCTTTTTTGAAGATATGGAGATCGGCGCCCAGCGCGCGTTCGGCTCATTCACCTTTACCGCCGAGGACATCAAGCGGTTTGCCGCCCAGTTCGATCCTCAGCGCTTCCATCTCGACGAGGAGGAGGGGCGCAAGTCGCTGTTCGGCGGGCTCGCCGCGTCGGGTTGGCACGTCGCCAGCGTCTGCATGAAGCTGCTCGTCGCCGACGGCAAGCGGCTCGCCGCCGAAGCCGCCGCGCGCGGCGAGACGGTTGCGGTCTGGGGACCCTCGCCGGGTTTCCGCGAGCTGCGCTGGATCCGCCCGGTGCTGGCCGGCGACACCATCAGCTTCACCAACCAGGTCGAGACCAAGCGCACGTCCGAGAAGCGGCCGGAATGGGGCATCATTCAAGCCCGCAATACCGGCGTCAATCAGCGCGATGAGGTGGTGTTCTCGTTCCTCGCGACCGCGTTCGTGCCGCGCCGGAATCCCGGTTCCTGATGTTGCTCCAGCGCCCCTGATGTTGCACGGACGCCATGGTCGGCAGCTAGTTCTGCTGCCGACGTAGATGTGCGTTGCGTGGAACTGATTTTTTGCTAACGCATTTTGAACCTTTGTCCCTGCCTATGGTTTGCGGGCACGGACATCTGGGCAAGCACTACTGGGGATACCATGGCAGATCGTAGCGCGCTGAAACTCGTCGGAATCATCTTCGCGACGGTCACGGTTGTCGTGATGCTGGCCACCGGAATGGTCGTGAAGGGCTTTGCCGACGGCAATTATTCCTTCGAGACCACGGCGAGCATCGATCGCTGATCGACTATCTGTAACCGTCGGCGCTCTCCGGAGCGCCCGGCAGCGCATTCGCGCTCTTCAATGTGACCCGTCGGCAGGCTGCGTCACACTTCCTTCAAGTATTCTTAACGATTCCAGATCAGCACCAGCACGATGGTCGCGGCGGCCAATATGCCTATGAACCGGATCATCATGGTGCCGATGCCCTGCTGCGGCTGACGCAGCGGTATCGGATCGGCGTTCTCCGGCCGGACGCTCTGCATGAATTCTCTCCAAATGAATGCCGCCACGTCGCGGTCCGGATGCAAATTCCGGATTGGACGCGGGCTCGCCATCTCAAGTTCAAATCGGCTTCTGCAAGAATCGATGCCGCACAGTTTACGCCGTGCTGAATAATGAATCGTTCTGCGCCGAATCGGCCCGCGCAAAACAAGGCCGCCGCCCCTTGTTCGGGAGGCGGCGGCCATCAGTCCCGAAAACTGATCGGGATCAGCTGTTGCGCAGGCCGTCGGCGGCACGCTTCCACTGCGAGACGTTGTCGGCAATCATCCGCGTCGACTTCATCGCGGCCTGGCTGAGCTGGGCATAGCCGGAGATCTCGCGCTGGACGCGCTGGCCCTCGGCATGCAGCAGGTCACGCAGGCTCTCGAGCTCGCCGATCAGCTTCTCGATCTCGGCGAGCGAGGTGCCGGCGACGCGCTGGATCAGCGAGTTGACGTTGCTGACGGTGGCATCGGTATTGGCGTCGGTCGGCGCGGTCTCCGGGCTCGCCACCGGCCGGCGCAGATAAGCGATGTCGTTGCGCACGAAGTCGCGGATGCCGGCTTCGACTTCCGAGACCGCAGCAAGGTTGGAATCGACCTCGGAAGTCGTTTCGACTTCGGCTTCCTCGGTACGGTTGGTGGCGTTCATCGGCTTTCCCCTGGTTCGCAATAGCGAAGCGCGGCTTGTCCCCCGCACGACGAATTGATGAAGTTACGGACCTATCAGTGCCGCCGAATTTGACCGCATCTGGGCCAAGTTGGGGCAATGCCTGATCATTAGCGCGACAGGGCTAACAGATCGTTCACCATGAGCGCTTGAAGCCGGCGCCGATGCTCTTGTTGATCGTGCCCTGGGCGGCCTCGCCGACCGATCCGGAGACGGTGACGCCGTCGAACAGCTTCTGCTCGGCGCCGACCCGGCGCAGCCACCTGTCCTCGGCCGTCGACAGCGTCTGGCCGGCGGTGATGCTGGTGCCGGTGTCTGTAACGGACAGGCGTGCCGACTGATCGGTGTCGTAGCTGCGCGACGGATGGCCGTCGACGCCGGGCACCGGGACCACCCCCTGCTGGATCAAATTGTAGCCGCTCTGCAGCGTCAGTGAATACTGCTCCGACAGCGGCACCGATTTGCTGAGCGAGGTGCCGATCTTGCTCTGGTCGGCGCCCGGATCGACCCGCGCCTCGACCGAGGTCTTGTCCCAGATCGAAGCCACGCCGCCGGCCGAGATCGACGCCCAGGCCGAGCCGCCGGATTGCGGCAGGCTGCCGCCATTGGCGAGCCGCTCCGACAATTGCTCCGACGTCGTCATCGTGCCCTGTTTGGCGACCGTCATGTCGGCGCCGATGCGGGTGTCGAGGAACGGCGAGACCTGTTGCTTGACCGACACCGCCGACGAGCCGTTGGCATTGTTGTTGGTCGACCAGGACGGATCGTTGCCGGCGACGCTGCTGCGTTTGGCTGCACTTTTCGGCGCCAGCGTGGGCAGGCTGGTGGAGTCGGTGTCGAGCTGGCTCCAGTCGAGCTTGCTCTGGTCGATGTCCTTCAGGATGTCGGCGTCATTGGCATCGGCTGCCGGCGGCGCCTCATCAGCGGTAGCCTCGGCGTCGTCAGCGGGGCTGCCTTTCGCGACCTCTTGCGCAGCGGGAGCGACTGGCCATGGTGAGGTCTGCGCCGTGGCCGAAGACGCTATCGCCATGCTGAAGCCGGCCGCCAGCACCGGCAGCCTTGCCCAGCCAAATCGCAATGTGGAAGTCATTCCCAGCCCGCAAATTCCAGAACGGCAGCATGCATTTGCCGTGGTGCAAGAATGTGGCAACGGCGCCGCAAAGGCAAATGATCAACGCGTGATCATCATGTCCGGGACAAGCGTGCGCGTACGCAAGGCCCCCCGCGCGGCCGGTTCGGGGCTGGTGAAACCGGCCGCGTCCCGCCGGAGCGCCGAACACGCGAAGACGCGCTTCGCGCTCGAGCCCGGACATGACGAAGGCGTGAAATCGCTCGGACTGTCAGACCGCGATGCGCGGCAGGTGGATCGGGTAACCGACCGTCTGCTCGACCAGGTCGAAACTGTCGACCAGCACGCGGAAGCTGGTGAGCTTGCCGAACTTGAATTGCGCGAAATGCGCGATCCTGAGCGAGATCGGCTTGTTGGAATCCAATGCCGTCAGCGAATAGCGCAGCATCGAGGCTGCGGAATCCGCGCCCAGCATGATCGACTCCCGGTCGAAGCGGTGAACCCTGAGGTTCTCGCCGATCTGCCTGATCACCTCGAGCACGGCGGCCTTGCCGCGGCGCGAGCCGAAGAAGGAAAACAGGTCGATCGGCCCATAGATGGCCCATTCGATCTCGTCATCGAGCAACGGCTCGATGTCTGCAAGCTGGCGTTCGTTGATCGCGCGATGCAATGCACGCGAAAAACGCCAGAGGCTGTGCTCTGTCATTTGGTCTCGTCCTGAAACTGGATTGTCAAAGCAAACGAATGGCGGGCTGTCAGCGCCGACGCCCTGCCAGGTTGCTGCACGTCACTATTGCCGCCTCAAATAGGGCGGAATGGCCAAAACGCAAATGACTTTTTTGCAATGCACAATTGCGCCGCACTTGACCGGAATGTGTCCGCCCGCCCGCTTGTCACCGCAATTCAGCGGTCGCGCTGCCGCAGCGGCTGCCGCTCGATCACGATCTCGGCGTCGCGGATCGCCACCACCGCGAACAGCAGCGCGCCGCCGATGCCGCCGATTGCGGCGCCGAGCGGCATGAAGGTGAAAAACACCAGCGTTCCGCTGTCGAGACCTGAGGTTTTGGCGAGTCCGATCCAGGTGAGCCCGGCTCCGATGCCGAGAGCGGCGCCGCCAAGGGCGCCCAGTGCAAGGCCAAGCACAGCGAGCAACGCGAGTTTCATGGTGATTTCAGCCCCGACCGCAACAAGCCCAGTGATAGGTCAGCGCCGGGCCTGCGAGGTTCAACGCTGGCGGGGACGAATTTGCGGGGCGGGGGCGCCTGCATGCTTTGCCAGATTTCCCGGGAGCTAGCCCGCGCTTGGCCCGATCAGCGTCGCCGCGACGTCGCGCTCCAGCACCTGCTGGACGAGGTCGAATGTGTCGATGATCTCGCGGATCTCGGTGATCTTGCCGTCGCGCAGCGTGTAGAACACCGCGACGTCGAACTGCACGACGCGGGCGTTGTTGCGCTTGCGGAAGAACACCCGCAGCTGGGCCGCGACCTTGTCGCCTTCGGCCACAACCATTGGCGCCTCGTAGCGCATGTCGGAATAGCGCTCGTGGATCGTGGTCCACATCTGGCGCAGCGCGCCCTTGCCGCGGTGCTGGCCCATATGCGGAAGAATGTCGATCGGCGCGTTGGCCAGAAATGCGACGTCGTCGCTGCAGCGGTCCAGCGCGCCCTCGATGCCGCCGGCATAGTAGACGTCGAGGAAGTTCAAGACGCGCTGCCGGTTCAAATCCTCGCCCATGATCTGCTCCGCCGGTTCAGTCCGCCTCGCCTTTGACTGGCCTTTGACTTGCCTTGGCCCGCATTGTGAACCGAAGCGTTCCACTCTCAAACATATGTTTTGACGCACGAGACGCAATTAGGTTTGGCAACCGCAGCGTGTATTGCGGCGATCTTCCGTCCTGGATGAGCCCGGCCAACACGAACGATGGCCTGCCGTCGCAGGGCGCACGACCGAAATATCGAAAACAACCCCATGCATAGTAGCCGGCGGCTGCCGGCATTCGACCCGACCACTCGACATGTCGGGCAACTCGGTGATATTTTCGATTATTCAGAAATATTGCCAGCGCTTCGCTCCGGGGCTACGCCGTAGCTCTGTCACGGTGCGCTAATCCGCCGGCGCGGCCTTGCCGGTCAGAAGATCGATCGTGAACCGCTTCGTCTTCTCCGAGCCCGGCGGCACGAAGGCCTCGCCGGGCGCAAGGTCGTGGTAAAGCTCCTTCGGCTTCGGAAAGCCTTCGCCGCAGGCGGTGCGGATGGTCTCGTCGTCGGCGAGGTCGACGTCGACCGCCACCGTGTTGCGCCGCGGCCCCGGGGCGAGGTGGGAGAGGCTGAAATATTTCGGGCCCTCGTTGCACATCACGACATTGGAGCCGTAGGCGCTGACCGCATCCTCGGCCCTGAGCAGGAAGTCGGGCGCGATCTCGATCCGCCGGCCGGACTTTCTGGAAAACTCCATCCTCGCCACCGCGCTCTCGACGATGCCCTGGCCCATGTGACCGACTGCGCAGATCAGCAGGTCCTGCCGCTCGTCCTTGGGCAGGACGATGCAGTCGTGGCCCTGCGCGCCGGGCAGGAAGCGGATGAAGCGAGTGGCCGTGCCGTTCTGCTCGAACAGCGCGACACCGCCGAAATCGGTCGCGTGCGGCTCGCATTCGCTTTCATAATTGACGGCGAGCAGCGCGTTGCCAGCGGCGAGGAAGCGGCCGGCATAGCGCTCCTGGGTCAGCTTGACGTCGCAGGCACGGCCGTCGGGATAGGATTTCGCCCGCGTGCAGGTCGATCCCTTGATGTTGGCAGTGGCGCAGAATGTCGCGAGCAGCGCGCGGTCGTTGTCGGCCGCGCGGGCCGGGCTCGGTATGACCAGCATCGCCGCGCCGAGTGCCGGCGCGAGAAAGGCCGCGATGAAGGCCGGGAGGAGAGCAATGTGTGATGTCCGCATGATCTTCAAGACGCTGTCCGCAATGCGGCGGCATTTAGAGCATGATCGTAACAGGCGCGCAGCGAATTTCTGCGGCAAAGCGACGGGAACCGGCAGGGTGGCTTGGCCGTTAATGCCTGAGAATTCCATTGGAGCCGCATCATGAAATCGATTCTTCTCGCGTCCGTCATTGCCATCAGTGCGATTGCCGCCACCTCGCCCGCCGACGCCAAGGGCTGCATCAAGGGTGCTGTGGTCGGCGGCGTCGCCGGTCATTATGCCGGCCATCACGGCGTGCTCGGCGCCGCCGCCGGCTGCCTCTACGGCCGCCATCACGCCAAGGAGCAGGCAAAGGAGCAGCAGCGCCAGCAGCAACAGGCGCAACCGTCGCAGCAGGAGAAGCTGTAAGGCTTGATCGGTTGTAATGTCTCGTTGCCGGAACGCCGTCCGCTTGGGCGGCGTTGTCCGCTTGCGTAACGGAGACGATGATGACGAAACCTTCGAACAAGACCATCCAGCCCGTTCCCGAAGACAACAAGAGCCACAAGGGCCCCGGCAGCACCCCCGGCGTTCCCCTCGATACGACCAAGGGCCATCGCGACGACGAGAAGCACAATATCCGCGAGCAGGCCGCGCACGGCAATCTGATCCAGAACACCAGCAACAAGCGGTCGGGGTAGGGTGTGGCGGCGCCACTTATTCCGCTATCGTCCCTGCGAAGCAGGGACCCATACTTCGCGGCGGGTTTTATGAACGGGACTCGTCGTTCCGGGGATCGCCCATCAACAACCATTCGTGGTTACAGGTCCCTGCTTTCGCAGCGATGACATCGAGATTGTTGGCGCGGCGAAGTTGCGCGGCGAGCGACGTGACCTGCATCACGCCGCAGGCGAGGGCACGCGGCTAGCGTGGCGGCATCGGATCACCCGATGAGAAGGGATCGCCGCCATGAACGCCATCGCTGCACCGAAGTCACCTGCGCAGAACCGGCTCGAAGGCTTTGCGCTCACCGCCATCCTGCAGGGCCTGCCGACCTTCGCCGCTGCCGTGCTGCTGCTGAAGATGGTCGACGCCCCGGAAATCGTCGGCGAACGCTACGGCACCGCGATCTTCGTCGTGCTTGCCTCGCTGGTTTATGCCGCGATCACGCCGTGGCTCGCCGCCAAATTCCCGCAGCGCTTCGTGCACATCCACGCGCCTGTCTTCTTCGATGCGAGCCTGTCGTTCTCCGAGAAGATCGCGCAATGGCGGAGCCAGCCCGGCGTCTCGCTGCAGCTCATGACCACGATGCTCATGATGTCGCTGCTGGCGGTCGCGGTCGTCAGCGTCGGCTGAGCTTGCACTGCGCCGCCGGTCGGCCTTATCTGCACGCATGCAGATCAGGGACGAACGCGATGAAGACGCCGCCGCGATCAGCCGCATTACGACGGCCGCATTCGCGGCCGCGCCGCACAGCAGCGGCACCGAAGCGCGCATCGTCGAGGCACTGCGCAAGGCCGGCGCGCTGACGCTCTCGCTGGTGGCGACGTCCGACGACGGAGAGATCGTCGGCCACGTCGCGTTCTCGCAGGTCGAGATCGATCGCACGCCCGGTCGCTGGTACGGCCTGGGCCCGGTCTCTGTCGCTCCCGACCTGCAGCGCCAGGGCATCGGTGGCGCATTGATCAGCGAGGGACTTGTCCGGCTTGCAGCACTCGGCGCCGATGGCTGCGTGGTGCTCGGCGATCCCGCATACCACCGTCGCTTCTGCTTCCTCGATGATCGCTGGCTGACCTACGGCGGTAAGCCAAGCCGGTACTTTCAGTGGCTGGTGTTGAACGGGATACCGCCGCGCGGAGATGTAAAGTACCATGCCGCGTTCGGTGTGGTCTGATTGGAATGAGGCCTAGTGATCGCGCTGCCTATGGCAGCTGCATCTCCTCAATTCTCGCCGGCGCCGCACCAAAATCGCTGAACCTCATCCAGCGCGGCCTCACGCGGACATAGCCGATGTTGGGCCAGGTCTCGCGCTCAGGCCCGTCGGGCCATGCTGCGAAATAGACCTGCTTGCACGCGGCGAGCTCCGTGCCGGTTGGAAAGTCGGCGATGCCCTCGAGTTGCGCGGTCTGCTCGGCGTCCCAGCCAACTACAAATGCTGCGCGGGGATCGGTGCGGAGGTTCTGATATTTGCGTGAGGTCGTCAGCGTGTCGAAGATGATCTCGATGTCGTCGCTGACCGCGATGCCGACGAGGGCGGCCTGCGGCGCGCCGTCGTGGACCGAGCTGACCACCGCGAGCCGATGCATCCGCAGGAAGGCGAGAAGCTCGGCGCGCGTCATGCTCTACCTTTTCTTCCACCCGCCGCGCTTGCCCGGCGTTCCTCCGCTAGACCGCGGCGACGGCCCGAACTCCGGGCCCGACTGCCGGGAGTCGGTCGGCTGGATGATGCGGCTCGTGGTGCCGAACGGCTTTGCCGGCAGCGCGCCGCCGGGGCGGAAGGGCAGCGATTCCGGGCCGTGCATCTCGTCGAGGTCGGGCTTGTGTACGCGTGAGCCGGACTTGCCGCCGCGGCTTGCCTTGAGCGAGGTCTGCGCGGACTTGTTCTTCAGCGTACTGACCGGCAGGTTGGCGGCATCGCCGTATTTTCTGGTGCCGGCATAGGCGCCGGCCTGCTTCTGGACGTTGCGCTGCTTGGCGGTGGGGTCGTCGACCACGGCCATCTCGGTGGCGCGCAGCCGCTTGACCTCGTCGCGCAGCCGCGCGGCTTCCTCGAAGTTCAGGTCGGCGGCGGCCTCGCGCATCCGGGTTTCGAGGTCGCTGAGAACCGCCTCGAAATTGTGCCCGATCGAGATCACGTCGTCGGCCCATGAATTCCCCTTGCCGCCGTCGCCGATCTCGACCAGCACGTGGTCGCGCTCATAGACCGAGTTGAGGATGTCGCCGATCGACTTCTTGACGCTCTCCGGCGTGATGCCGTTGGCCTCGTTGTACTCGACCTGCTTCTCGCGGCGGCGGTTGGTTTCGGCGATGGCGCGCTCCATCGAGCCGGTCATCTGGTCGGCATAGAGGATCACCTTGCCGTCGACGTTGCGCGCGGCACGGCCGATGGTCTGGATCAACGAGGTCTCGCTGCGCAGAAAACCTTCCTTGTCGGCGTCGAGGATCGCGACCAGCGCGCATTCGGGAATGTCGAGGCCCTCGCGCAGCAGATTGATGCCGACCAGCGCGTCGAACGCGCCGAGGCGGAGATCCCTGATGATCTCGATGCGCTCGATGGTGTCGATGTCTGAGTGCATGTAGCGGACGCGGATGCCCTGCTCATGCAGATATTCGGTGAGGTCCTCCGCCATGCGCTTGGTGAGCACCGTGATCAGCGAGCGATAGCCGGCGGCCGCTGTGGCACGGACCTCGCCGACGAGGTCGTCGACCTGGGTGCGGGCCGGGCGAATATTGACCGGCGGATCAATCAGCCCGGTCGGGCGGATCACCTGCTCGACGAACACGCCGCCGCTTTCGTTGAGCTCCCAGCCGCTCGGCGTTGCCGACACTGCGACGGTCTGCGGCCGCATCATGTCCCATTCCTCGAAGCGGAGCGGGCGGTTGTCCATGCAGGAGGGCAGGCGGAAGCCGTATTCGGCGAGCGTCGCCTTGCGGCGGAAGTCGCCGCGGAACATGGCGCCGATCTGCGGGATGGTGACGTGGCTTTCGTCGGCGAAGATCAGCGCGTTGTCGGGGACGTATTCGAACAGCGTCGGCGGCGGCTCGCCGGGGCGGCGGCCGGTGAGGTAGCGCGAATAGTTCTCGATGCCGGCGCAGCTTCCGGTCGCTTCCATCATCTCGAGGTCGAAGGTGGTGCGCTGCTCGAGCCGCTGCGCCTCCAGGAGTCGGCCCTGGTCGTTGAGCTGGTCGAGCCGCGCCTTCAATTCCGACTTGATCGACTTGATTGCCTGCACCAGGGTCGGGCGCGGCGTCACATAGTGCGAATTGGCGTACATCTTGATGAATTCGAGCTCGTCCTGCTTGTGGCCGGTGAGCGGATCGAATTCCTCGATGGTCTCGATGGTGTCGCCGAACAGGTTCACGCGCCAGGCGCGGTCCTCATAGTGCGCCGGGAAGATGTCGATCACATCGCCTCGGACGCGGAAGGTGCCGCGGGTGAAATCGGCCTGGGTGCGCTTGTATTGCAGCGCGACCAGGTCTGCGATCAGCTGCCGCTGGTCGATGCGCTCGCCCTTCTTGAGCGCGAAGGTCATCGCGGTATAGGTCTCGACCGAGCCGATACCGTAGATGCAGGACACCGAAGCGACGATGATGACGTCGTCGCGTTCGAGCAGCGCGCGCGTCGCCGAGTGGCGCATGCGGTCGATCTGCTCGTTGATCGAGGAATCCTTCTCGATATAGGTGTCGGTCCGCGGCACATAGGCCTCGGGCTGGTAGTAGTCGTAATAGCTGACGAAATACTCGACCGCGTTGTCGGGGAAGAAGCTCTTGAATTCGCCATAGAGCTGCGCGGCCAGCGTCTTGTTCGGCGCCAGGATCAGCGCCGGGCGCTGCGTCGCCTCGATCACCTTGGCCATGGTGTAGGTCTTGCCCGAGCCGGTGACGCCGAGCAGCACCTGGGTGCGGTCGTTGCGGCCGATGCCTTCGACCAGTTCAGCGATCGCAGTCGGCTGGTCGCCCTTCGGCTCGTAGGACGATTTGATCTCGAAGCGCACGCCGCCTTCGGACTTCTCCGGGCGCGGCGGCCGGTGCGGGGTCCACACCCGCATCGAGCCGTCGTCCTTGCGGAACTCGGGGCGGCCGTCGCGGATCAGGTTCTCCAGCGCGTCGGCGGTCGCCTTGACCCCGAGCGCCTCCATCTTGCTGCGCGGCGGACGAGCCAGCGCCTCGTCATCGTCCTCGGCGGTCGGCAAGCCGAGCTGCCGCGCCAGTTCCGGATCGAGCGTCGGGATCGTGGCCGAGGTGCCGTAATTGGCCTGCGGGGCTTCATCGAGCCCCTCGGGTCTGGTTCGCGCGCCCGGCGGTTGCGGATTTTGTCGCAACGGCATCGGATAGGGATCGGCGGAACTCTGGGGGAAGTTCTTAGGCGTCGACGCCCGCGCGCGATGCGCCGCGGCCTCGCCGCCGGCGCGGCGATCCCAGGAATTGTCCGGCGGCGGCTGCAGGCCGGTGCCCGAACCCATGCCCGCATCGCCGCGATTGATCGCGGGATTGAGCAGCTCGGCCAGTGCCGGTCCGATCGGTTGGACTTCGGGCCGGTGTGCCTTGGATTTGGGGGATTTGCCGGGCTTTTTCGGAGTGTTCGGTGCTTTCGCCATGGCCGGAATATGGGACGAGTCCGGCAGCGAGAAAAGGGCAATCGACGGTGGGATTGGCGCGCAGGCGAGGCTGCTGACAGCAGGCTGTCAGCAGGCGGCGCGTTCCGGCGCCTCAGGCGCGCGGCAGGTCGACGATGTCGAGATGAATCGCGCCGCAGCCGTCGCAGCGCATGGTCCAGTATTCGGCGGCGCGGCCGGGAATCACGCGCAGCAGCGAGAGCCGGGCGGCGCATTCCGGGCAGCTGGTTCTGACCTGCGCCGGCCAGACCGGATCCGGCTTGCATTCCGGGGCGATTGCGACCACGACATTGCCGGTCACTCCGACGGCATTGTCATGCCATACCGTTGTGGGAACCGGTCGATAGTCCGCTTCGCGTCGTCGATCGCCGCATCCGGATCGGACCACGCAAAGCCGATGTCGAGCATCGGAAACGGCATGCCATCGATGACGACCGGCCTTTGATCGACCCGTTGAATCCTGGCGTGCCATTGCCCCTTCCCCACCTCGAACGATTTGATCTCAAAACCGCTGTAAATCATCGCGACCTCGGGATGCCCCTTCTCATAGGAAGCACGGGCGCAAGGCGCCCTATGTGAACCAGATCACAAATCGCGCGGTTTATTTCCGACGGGCAAAGCAGTTCCAGCTTTTTGCTTTGGCATGGTCTTCAGCCAAACCGCACCAACGCGCCAATCAGGCGCGGGCCGCGATGTGATCGGCGAGCACGGCCGCGTCGTCGCCAACGCCCGACAGGAACGAGGATTTCATCTTCAACAGCCATTGCAGGCCGAGAAAATACAGGCCCGGCTCCTCGGAGACGCCGTGGCGGTGTCGTGGTGCTCCATTGCCGTCCAGCACCGGTATGTCGATCCAGTTGAGATCGAGGCCGTAGCCGGTGGCCCAGATCACGCTGCTGATCTGCTCAGTGCCGAGGTCGATGGTGCGCAGCGGCGCAGTGAGGCACGGCGGATCGGGCAGGCGGACGCGCGCCAAGGGATCGTCGGGATAATCCAGGCCGCGAGCTGCGATGAAGTCGTCGACGATCCCGAGGAAGGTCGCGTAGTAGGCATCGCCATTGGCGATGTTGGTGGCGAGATCGGGCGCGATGGCGAGCACGCCGTCGCGCGCCGCCGTGACGCGGCCGAGCAGCGTCACGCCGTCGGCGGCAAAGCGGCGGAAATCGATGGTGTGGCCGCCATGGGCGCCCGAAATCACCGGCAGCAGGCGTGATGGGCCGCGCTGCTCGACCGGCGTCTCGTCGATGCCCATCTCGGCCAGCCACCAGAACAGGTCGCGGCCGCGATAGCGGCGCGGCAGGCGGTTGTGACGTCCGACCGAGAGGAAGACATGGCGTCCGGCGCGCACCAGTTCATCGGTGATCTGCGCGCCCGAGGCGCCGGCGCCGATCACCAGCACCGCGCCGTCAGGCAATTGCGCGGGATTCTTGTAGCCGCTGGCATGGACCTGAAACAGGCCGGGCTGCTCGCGCAGCACGTCGGGCCGCAGCGGCCGCTGATACGGGCCGGTGGCGATGACGACGTTGCGGGCGGCGATGTTGCCGCTGGCGGTCTCGGCAAGGAAGCCGCCGGCGTCGCGGCGCAGCTTCGTCACCTCGACACCGCAGCGGATCGGCGGCGCGACGAAGGCGGCGTAATCCTCGATGAAGGCGATGATGGACGCGGTGTCCGAGAAGCCGTCGGGATCGCTGTGCGGATACGCAAACTCCGGCAGCCGCACCGACCAGTTCGGAAACTGGAACATCAGGCCGTCCCAGCGTTCGCTGCGCCAGCGCTCGGCGATCCGCCGCCGCTCCAGCACCAGATGGGCGATGCCGCGCTGCTTCAGCCGATGGCTCATGGTAAGCCCGGCCTGGCCGCCGCCGATCACCAGCGTGTCGATGGTCTCCTCACGCATTGCGCGCTTCCTTGCGGCGCGCGGCCGGCTCCGCGGCGGCGCGGATGATCCAGCGCCGGAACGCGGCGAAATCGCGCTGCTCGGCATGGAAGCCGCGATAGACCAGATACCAGCGCATCCCCTTCGGCACGCTGAGCGCGAACGGCGCCACCAGCCGGCCGGCGGCGAGATCGTCGTCGATATAGGGCCGGATGCCCATCGCGATCCCGAGCCCGTCGCTGGCTGCCTGCAGCGCCTGGCCGTAGAACTGGAATTCCGGCCCGCGCGCCGTCAGGCGCGGCACGCCCGCAGCCTTCAGCCAGGACGGCCAATCGTCGGGCGAATGCGCGACGCGGATCAGGCTCGGTCCCTTGAGGTCGGCCGGGCGCTTCAAGGCGTTGGCGAGCCGCGCGGTGCACACCGGCATCAGGTCGGCGGCGAACAGCGGCTCGGCGACCAGGCCCGGCCACTGGCCGTCGCCGAGCTGGATGCCGCAGCTCCAGTCGTCGGCGAACGGCACCGCCATGCCGCCGGTCGTGATCCGCACCTCGATGTCCGGCTCCGCCTTGCGGAACTCGGCGAGGTGCGGGATCATCCATTTCAGCGCAAACGTCGGTCCGACGCCGACGGTCAGCACACGTGCGCTCGCGGACGCCGTGACCTGTGCGGTGAGACTCGCCAGCGCGTCGAAGATCGGTGTCAGCCCGCCCTGATAGGCGCGGCCGGCCGGCGTGGTGACGAGGCGGTTGGCCTTGCGCTCGAACAGCGCGACGCCGAGCCGCTCTTCCAGCAGATGCACCATCCGGCTGATCGCGGCGGCCGAGACGTTGAGCTCGCTGCCCGCGGCCGCGAAGCTGCCGGTCCGCGCCGCGGCCTCGAATGCCTTGATGCCGTTGAGAAAGAGCAGCCGCCGCATGAACCCTCAGGAAAACTGATGCAAGGGCAAGATAACTCAGTTTGCCGGCAGGGGCCAAGCGGCGCAGAAATACCGCAGACGATGAATCCCTGCTGACCCGGCGAGGACCAAATGACTGAGACCCCGGACGCGCTGGTGCTCGATCTCGTGGAATGGGTTGCGCGCGAGCCGCGGCCCTATGCCGAGGTGCTCGAGGTCTGGCGCACCTCATGCCCGCGGCTGACGATCTGGGAGGACGCGGTCGACCGCGGCTATGTCGCGCGCCGTCCCTCGGTCGAGGGCATGCGGGTGATGGTGACGGAGCGCGGCGAGACATTCTTGCGCGCGCATGGGCGGATGCATTAAGGCGCCGAGCCCATCATCACCGCCGGTTCAGTGCGCGGGCGCGGCGAGCCGCGGCCGGATGATCTCCACCATGCGGTCGGCCGACGTGCCTGGCGGAAAGAAGCCGAGATAATTGCCGTCGCGGTCCATCAGGTAGATGTAGGCGGTGTGGTCGACGGTGTAATCGCCGGCATCCTTCAGCGGCACCTGGGCATAGTAGACCCTGTAGGCATCGGCGACCTTGCGGATCGCATCATCGCTGCCGGTCAGCCCGATCAGCCGCGGGTGAAACAGCGGCACGTACTCCGCAAGATGCGCCGCCGTGTCGCGCGCGGGATCGACCGTGATGAAGATCGGCTGCACCTGATCGCCGTCGGGGCCGAGCTTGTCGAGCGCAAGGCCGATCGCCTGCAGATCGGTCGGGCAGACGTCGGGGCAATAGGTGAAGCCGAAATAGACCAGCATCAGCCGGCCGTGGAACTCGCTGTCGGTGCGTTCATGACCGGCCTGATCGGTCAGTGCGAACGGGCCGCCGACCGGCTCCCTGTTCCACATCAGGATGTCCATGATCTCGGCGGCCGAACGCGTCGATTGCCGTGGCGCATCGCCGGCCAGCGCGGACGCCAGCGCCAGCCACAGGCCGGCGCCGGCGTACACGATGCCGCGCAGGATCGGCGGGATCATATGCCGAAGGAGAGGCGGCTGCCGGTTGTCGTGACCAGCACCTTGTCGCCCATCTGCGCGGTCGCCTCCTGCACGAAGTTGAGCCCGGAGCAATGCATCGGGACCACCACGTCAGGCTCGAGCTTCTTGATCTCGGCGACCACCTCGGTGAGGTAGTCCCTTGGGGCCGGCCCGAGGTGGAAGCCGCCGACGATCGCGTGCACTTTCTGGATGCCGGAGACCTCCTGCGCCTGCTTCACCGAATTGACGATGCCGACATGGCCGCAGGACGAGATCACGACGAGGCCGAAGTCGCGCACGTTGAAGCAGGTCGCGTGTTCGTGGATGTGCTCGTCGGGCACGATCTTGCCTTCCATCTCGGCCGGCAGATAGTGGCTGGCGTTGCAGCCGAGCCCGTCCTTCATGCTGAACTCGACCCAGGTATTGGGCAACACGCGCTCGATGCTGCGGCGGGTGATCTTGCCGGTCGTGAAGGCGTGGCCGGCGATCACGGTCGGGGTCTCGCACAGCACGGTGGTGATGCGTTGCGACGCGAGCTGGCGCCGGTCCAGCGTGCCGAAATCGGTGAACTGGCCCTTGGTCGGCGTCGCGCTGACGCGGTGGCAGAAGTTGTCTTCGCCGCCGGCATAGAGCTTGACGTCGGCCGGCAGCTTGTCGCGGAATTTGTCGAGGAAGCCGTTGAGGCCGCCGAAATGGTCGTAATGCCCGTGGCTCACGATCAGCGCGTCGATCTTCGCCGGATCGACGCCGACCAGCGCCATGTTGTTGAGCAGCACGTCCGGCGTGTAGCCGTAGTCGAGCATCAGCGTGCGCTGGCTGCCCTTGGCCTCCGACTCCAGCCACAGCGACAGGCCCCATTCGTTATGCAGCGACTTCTGGTAGTCGGCGGCACGCGGCGGCGGCGCGATCGTGACGCCGCCGGACTGCTTCGGCTTGAAGAACAGGTCGTAGCTGGAATCGACCAGCACGCGGATCGAGAGCTTGTCGACGGTCGGCACCTGGATCGGCGCCGCACTCGCGATCTCGACACAGGAGAATGCGCCCGCAGCCGCGGCGCCGGCGAGTGCCGCGGAGCCCTTCAGAAAGTCGCGCCGTGCCAGATCCTTGATCATCGCAATTCCTCCCTCTCCAAAACATCGACATGAAAACAAATTCAAACTGTTCGGACAGCTTAGGCCCGATCGCACGCCCGCTCAATTGGTTGATCACAATTGCGCGCGGATGGCAGCCTGCACCATTGACTTGGCATCCGGATTATTCAAATTCATGCAAACGCATCTTTCACTGCGCGACATCTCGCGACAACAGGATCACGCCCATGATCGACCTCCACTACTGGTCCACGCCGAACGGCCACAAGATCACGATGTTCCTCGAAGAGACCGGATTGGAGTACAGGATTTTCCCGGTGAACATCGGCAAGGGCGATCAGTTCAAGCCGGACTTTCTGCAGGTCGCGCCGAACAACCGCATCCCGGCGATCGTCGATCACGCGCCGAAGGGCGGCGGCAAGCCGATCTCCCTGTTCGAGTCCGGCGCGATCCTGCTCTATCTCGCCGAAAAGACCGGAAAATTCCTGCCCGCCGATCTCTACGGCCGCTATGACGCAATCCAGTGGACGTTCTGGCAGATGGGCGGGCTCGGGCCGATGGCCGGGCAGAACCATCATTTCCGCAACTACGCGGTCGAGAAGCTGCCTTACGCGATCGACCGCTATGTCAACGAGACCAACCGCCTCTACGGCGTGCTCAACAAGCGGCTCGCCGACCGCGAGTTCGTCGCCGGCGAGTACTCGATCGCCGACATGGCGAGCTATCCCTGGGTCGTGCCCTACAAGAACCAGGGCCAGGAGATCGACGACTTCCCGCATCTGAAGCGCTGGCTGGAGACCATCGGCAAGCGCCCGGCGACCGAGCGCGCCTATGCCAAGGCGAAGGAGGTCAACCCGAATTTCGGCCAGCCCGCGATCCGCACCGAGGAAGAGCGCAAGCTGCTGTTCGGGCAGACCGCGGCGGTGGTGCGGTAGGGCCCGGGCCTCTCCCCGTCATTGCGAGCGAAGCGAAGCAATCCATCTCTCCGGCTTAACGGATGGATGGATTGCTTCGTAGCTTCGCTCCTCGCAATGACGGACGTGGGAGCAGCGCAGTCACGCCCCGACATACTTCGCCGGCCGCCGCTCCTTCCATGCCGCCAGCCCCTCGGCGAGATCTCGGCCCGGCACCAGCGCGGCGAACTGCTCGCTCTCGACCAAGAGGCCCTCGGCGATCGGCATGTTGAGGCCGCGGGTCGCCGCGGTGATGGTGCCGGCAACGGAGCCGGGCGAATGCCTGGTGATGCGGCCGGCAAGTTCGTGCGCCGCGGCCAGCAATTGATCATGCGGCACGATCCGGTTGACCAGCCCGATCTCGCGCGCGTGCTCGGGCGGGAACGGATCGCCGGCCAATAACAGTTCGAGCGCGCGCTTGCGTCCGGCCAGCCGGGGCAGCCGCTGCGTGCCGCCGAAGGTCGGGGGCATGCCGAGCTTGATCTCGGGTTTTGCAAACAGCGCGCGGTCGCTGGCGATGGCGAGATGTACCGCCTCGGTGATTTCGCAGCCGCCGCCGAAGGCAAGCCCGTTGACCGCGGCGATGACCGGCTTCTTGAAGGCTTCGAGCCGCGCGGTCATGGCCTGGCCGCGGCGGACGAAGTCGCGCACCGCGATCGCCGCGCCCTGTCTGACGCTTTCCGAAAATTCCTTGATGTCGGCGCCCGCCGAGAACGCGCGCTCGCCGGCACCGGTCAGGATCACGGCGCGCACGCTGGCGTCGCCCTCGACGCGGTCGAGTGCCGCCATCAGCTGGTCGATCAGCTGGTAATTGAGCGCGTTGAGCTGCGCGGGGCGGTTCAGGGTGATCAGGGCGATCCCGTCGTCGATCGCGAGCAGGATGGGGTCGGGCATGGCGCAGTCTCCGGCAGGGGTGTTCGTGGCCCGAACCTAGTGGCTGGCCGAAATTGTGTATATTCACTGGTTAGTATACATACGGGGGATGTCCAGATCCTCCGAGCCGACCCGCGAGCGCATCGTCCAGGCGGCGAATGCGCTATTCTACAGCGAAGGCATCCGCCGCGTCAGCGTCGACGAGGTCGCCGCCAAGGCCGGCCTCACCAAGCGCACGCTGTATTATCACTTCAAGAGCAAGGACGATCTGGTCGCCGCCTACCTTGCCGCGCGCGATCAGCCCAATCTCGCGCTGTTCCGCAAATGGTTTTCGGAAACCGAGGGCGGCGTGCCAGGGAAGGTCGAGGCGATCTTCAAGAACCTCGCGCGCTCGGCGCGGCATCCGAAATGGAAGGGCTGCGGCTTCCTGCGCACCTCGGCCGAGCTTGCCAATATGCCCGGCCATCCCGCGATCCGGATCGGCGCCGCGCACAAGAAGAAGTTCGAGGACTGGCTGCGCGCGACCTTCGCGGAGCAGGGGGTCAAGGATCCGCTGAAACTGGCGCGGCAGATCCTGCTGCTGCTGGACGGCTCGTTCGCCGTGGTGCTGCTGCATCGCGACGCCAGCTACATGGAAACGGCGGGTGAGGCTGCGCGCACGCTGATCGAAACGGTGCTGCGGAAGCCGAGACACAGGCGGGGGTAGGGCGCGCTCCGAAAATAATGTATGTGGAAAGCGTCCATGGACCGCTCAACGATATCAAGGATCTGATGAGAGTCTTCCGGCACTATCATTGCGACCACGGACATCACTGGACTGTCCAACGGCAGCACACTGAAGATGAGCACACGTCTGATCTGATTTGCCGAGAAGGGCACCCGGCGATCACTGCCCGAGTAGAACTCCCCGTTGACGATGTGCAAATACTGATCAGCCCAGCAACTCGGGTTGTTGATCACGTGAGGCGGCAGCGGACCCTGGACGGGCGATACTGTGTCTGCTCGACAAGAATGGAAAAGAATTGTGCGCGTCCCAAGAACATTACGATTGGGATGCGGTCGTAAAACTCTCCGCCTTCTTCAAAGATAAGACGACCGAGCAGGCCCTGGCCTGGTGGGCAAAGCGCAATCTTTAATAAGCGACTCTCTCCCCGTCAGAACAAGGGAGAGGGAGCACAGCGTTTCTTGACCTAAGCTCAGTACGAGCTAAAGCGCCCCGCGCGTCTGCAGCAGCGCCAGCACCGCGTTGAGGTCCGGCAGCACGGCCGCGCATTTCGCGCGTGTCGCATCGGTCGGCGGCGCCATGTCCGGCACCATCAGCGTGATGGCGCCGGCGGCGTGGGCGGCGGCGACGCCGTGGTTGGAATCCTCCACCGCGATGCAGGCCGCAGGCCTCACGTCGAGCCGCGCGGCCGCCTTCAAATAGAGCTCCGGATCCGGCTTGCCGTGGGTCACGTCATCGAGCGTCAGCAGCGTCTCGAAGCGGTCGCGGATTCCGGCAAGCCTGAGATGGCGTTCGGCGGTGCGGCGGGATGACGAGGTCACGATCGCGGTCCGGCAGTCGGCGGCGGCGAGGCCGTCGAGCAGCGCGATCGTGCCTGATTTGAGCGGCAGGCCGGCATCAAACATGCGGTCGCGGGTCATGATGAAGGCGCGATTGACCTCGGCGAGCGGAAACCCCACGCCGTAGCGGTCGCGCAGCATCGCCTCGCAGACCGGGCCGGGAAGCCCGACCATCGAATGGCACAGCGCAACGACGCCATCCGTGTAGCCGCACGCATTCAGCGCCGCGACCAGGCTGTCGAAATAGACCTTCTCGGTGTCGAGCAGCGTGCCGTCCATGTCGAGCAGGACGGCGTCGACGGTCCAAGGTGCGTTCACGAGGCGCTCACCGCGGCTTGCTGTTCCGCCAGTTTCCGCAAGCATGCGGGGCACAGGCAGTCGCCGCTATCGGTCGGCATCGGCAGGCGGAAGCTCTCGTCGGAACACCAGCACGATTCCGTGAGCGAGCAGGAAAATTCACTGCCGCATGCCGTGCAGGCAAGCCGGCGCGGTGATGTCTGTTCGGAACGATGGTGTGACGAGAGGTCCATTCTAACCGCGATTTAATGCGCGAATTAATCTCGGGTTCATCCCGGACCGCGCTATGATGCCGGGCAACAGATATAGCCGGGATGGACGGCCAAGGGAATCGTTTAAGGGAATTCTGATGGCCCGTGATTCGCAAGCCGCGCTGATTGCTCTAAACCGGTTTGGATTTGGCGCCCGCGGCGGGGCGTCCGGTGATCTCATCAACGCGGCCTCCGATCCGCGCGGTTTCGTGCTGGCGGAGCTGGCGCGTCCGAACGGCGCGCTGCTCGAAGTGCCGGGCCTGCTTTCGACGCCGGAGCTCGGCAAGCAGGTGTTCGACTATCAGTTCGAGATCCAGCAGGCGCGCAATGCCGCGAAGACCGCGCAGCAAGGCGCGAGCGAGACGCCGCCGCAGGCGCCGGACGCGACGCCGCCGCAGCGGCGCAATCTGTCGCTCTCGACTGCTGCCAAGGAGATCGCCGGCAAGGATCCGGCGATGCAACCGCAGCCGGCGGATGGCGCCAATGCGGCAGTGATGCCGTCCGCGACGATGCAGCCTCCGACGATGCAGACGGTGGCCAGTCCGCCCAAGCCGCCGGCGCAGCCGCTCAACATTATCCAGAAAACGTTTCGTGCCGAGGCGCTGGCGCGGCTGCAGCGCGGCGTGGTCGCCGATTGCGGCTTCGTCGAGCGGCTGGTGGTGTTTTGGTCCAACCACTTCTGCATCTCGGCCAACAAGGGCGCGCTGGCGCGGATGTGGGCCGGCTCGTTCGAGCGCGAGGCGATCCGCCCGCACGTGCTCGGCCGTTTCTCGGACATGCTGAAGGCCGTCGAGCAGCATCCGGCGATGCTGTTCTTCCTCGACAATCAGCAATCGCTCGGTCCGGAGTCGCGCGCCGGCATCAACCGCAACCGCGGCCTCAATGAAAACCTCGCGCGCGAGATCATGGAGCTGCATACGCTCGGCGTCGGCGGCGGCTACACCCAGGACGACGTCACGGCGCTGGCGCGGGTCATCACCGGCTGGACCTTTGCCGGCCGCAAGGGCCAGTTAGGCGCGCCCGGCAGCTTCGTGTTCAATGCCAATGCGCATCAGCCCGGGCCGCAGCAGGTGTTGGGCAAGACCTATGCGCAAGCCGGCCTCGCCCAGGGCGAGGCGGTGCTATCAGATATCGCGCGACATCCCTCGACCGCAAAGTTCATCGCGACCAAGTTCGCCCGTCATTTCGTCGCCGACGATCCGCCGCCGGCGCTGGTGACGAAGCTGCAAGACACCTTCATCAAGACCGACGGCGATCTCAGGGCACTGGCCACCGCACTCGTTCAGTCCACCGAGGCCTGGCAGGCGCCGCTGACGAAGATGCGCTCGCCTTACGAATTCCTGCTCGCCTCCGGCCGTTTGCTGGCCCGCAATCCGGAGGATCCGGGTCGCTATCTCAACGGTCTCAATGTGCTCGGTCAGCCGCTGTGGTCGCCGGCCGGGCCAAACGGTTTCCCGGACACCGCTGCGGCCTGGGCCGCGCCTGAAGGCATCAAGCTCAGGCTCGACATCTCGGCGCAGCTCGGCTCCCAGCTCGCCGACCGGTTCGACCCGCGCGACCTGCTCGAATTGATCGCGGCGGATGCCGCTTCTGCAGAGACGCGGCGCACCATCGAGCGCGCGGAATCGCGGCAGCAGGCGCTGGCGCTGCTGTTGATGTCGCCGGAATTCCAGAGGAGATGATCATGGATTGCTCCGAGAGCCTGATGCTGCAGGCGACATCGCGGCGCGCGCTGCTGCTCGGCGGTGCCTCGTTCGCGGCCTGGGCTTATTTGCCGAAATTTGCGCGCGCCGCCGATGGCCGCGATCCGCGCTTCGTCACCATCATCCTGCGCGGCGCGCTCGATGGCCTTGCTACCGTGGCACCGGTCGGCGACCCCGACTATGCCGGCCTGCACGGCGCGATCGCGCTGAAGGCCGACGGGCCGAACGCGGCCGTGATGCTCGATTCCTTCTTCGGCCTGCATCCGGCGATGCCGGAATTTTCGCGGATGTACCGCGCCAAGCAGGCGGCGGTGGTTCATGCGGTTGCGACCTCCTATCGCGACCGCTCGCATTTCGATGGCCAGGACGTGCTGGAGAGCGGCTTCCCCGGTCCCGGCCGGGTGCAATCGGGCTGGCTCAACCGCGCGCTCGAAGCATTGCCAAAGGGCGAGCGGGTGACGAGTGCGCTTGCCGTCGGCCCGACCACGCCGCTGGTTCTGCGCGGCGCCGCGCCGACCGTCGGCTGGGCGCCGACCGCGCTGCCGCAAGCCGCTGACGACACCGCGATGCGGCTGCTCGATCTCTACCAGCATCGCGATCCGGCGCTGGCGAGCGCACTGACGCAAGGCTTGCAGCTCGAGAAGCAGGCGCAGGGCAACGAGATGAAGCCGCAGCCCGGCGGTGGCGCCGTGGCGGCGATGCGCCTCGTGGCGCGCGGCGCCGCCAAGCTGATGGCGGCGGATGACGGCCCACGGATCGGCGCGCTAGCCTTCGACGGCTGGGATACCCACGCCAACGAAGGCGGATCGGTCGGCCGGCTCGCGCAGCTGCTCGGCGGGCTCGACGGTGCGCTGGCGGAATTTCAGAGCGGTCTCGGCGCGCGCTGGCGCGACACCGTGATCGTGGTCGCCACCGAGTTCGGCCGCACCGCGCGCATCAACGGCACCGAGGGCACCGACCACGGCACCGGCACCATCGCGCTGCTCGCCGGCGGCGCGGTCAACGGCGGCCGCATGATCACCGACTGGCCGGGCCTCAAGCCCGCCAATCTCTATCAGGCCCGCGACCTCGCCCCGACCACCGACCTGCGCGCCGTGATCAAGGGCGTGCTGCACGACCAGTTCGGCCTCGGCGAGCGCGTGCTGGCCGACGCGGTGTTTCCGGACAGCGCGCCGGTGAAGCCGATGAAGGGGCTGGTGGTTTAGGACTCGCTCTACCGTCATTCCAGGGCGCGATCTAGTCGCGCGCCCGGAATCCATCGGGCCACAGCGTAGGCGGTGAAATGGATTCCGGGCCTGCGCCTTCGGCGCATCCCGGAATGACGAGATATGTGATCTCGGCAAGGATGCTGCGCATTGTCACACAACCAAGCGCCAGCAAGGGTGCTGCCCTACCGGCGACCGCGCAGGGCAGTGTCACAAACGCAATGTCATGAAAGCAGTGCCGCAAAAAAAGCGGTCCCGGTCAGACGCGGCGACTGACGGGGACCGCTCGGGGCGCGAGATCTGAGACGGGGGGCCTGATCTTACGCAAGCGGAAGCCTAGCCGGGCTTTGTAACGCGCCGGTGACATCTTTATTCGATCCACACGCTGCGCAGGCGCGCTCAGAGAATCTTGCGATAGATGACGAAGCCGGGTCTGTCCGCGACCTTGTCATAAAGCTGCATCGCGGTGTGGTTGGTCTCATGCGTCTGCCAGTAGACGCGCGGCGATCCCGCGAGCTTGGCCTGCGCGTAGACGCCGTTGATCAGGGCGCGGCCGACGCCCTTGCCGCGTGCGGCCTCGCTGGTGAACAGATCTTGCAGATAGCAGGTCGGCGCAATCGCCGTGGTTGAGCGATGAAACAGGTAATGCGTCAGCCCGAGCAGCGTGCCGCCGGCGTCGGCGACCAGCGCATGCATCGGCTCGTAGGCATCGAAGAAGCGCTGCCACGTCATCGCGGTGATCTCGGGCGCGAGCGCAGTCGGTCCGGATCGTTCATAGAAGGCGTTGTAGCCGTCCCACAGCGGAAGCCATTGGGCGTAATCGTCGCACGTGACGAAGCGGATGGTGACGTCGTCGGACATGAACGAACCTTGGATGATCCCGCGTTGCGCGATGCGTGCGCATCGATCGCGACGGTTCTACCGCCGCTATCGCGTGGGATCAATTGCCGACGCGGTCGCGGCTCACCCGGTGCGTCACTCGGCGGCGCGCATCAGCCGCGCCAGATGGCGCTCGCGCCCGGCGCGCTGTGCGCGATATTCGTCGGCTCTCGCAGGATCGTCGGTGTGCCGCACGAGGTCGGTCACCGGCGTGTAGCTCAGCATGCGGCCACCGTCCGGCAGCGCCGTGCAGCTGAAGCGCAGCACCTGGCCGTCGGCGAGATTGAGATTGATCGGCGTGGAATCGCCGGATCGCATCATCGCGATGCGCTCGGCGATGAACGCGCTCAACTCGTCCTCCGGCAATTCGTAGGCGCCGGTGTCGCGGCCATGATACATCAGCGCGACGAACGGCGGCTTGCTGTCGGCTTGCGCGTCGGACAGCGCGAAATAGTCGCGGAAGGCGCGGTTGATGAATTCGGCGCGGGTGTCGGCGTCGAGCAGCACGATGCCGATGTCGACCTGGTCGAGTGCGGCGGCGAGCCGCGCCGAGGTTGCGTGATGCTGCTGGTCCGCGGCAAAGGCGTCGATCCATTTCTGCCGCAGCATTCCGGTGATCAGGGCGGTGCCGGCCGCGGTCGCGGCCAGCATCAGCATCCGCGCGACGTCGGCGGTGTCGTAGCCGGGCAGCGCACGGTGGTCGAGGAAGAACAGCGCCGAGGCAGCCACCGCGATTGTGGCGGAGATCAGCCCTGAGGTGATGCCGCTGACCGAGCTGGCGAGCGCCACGATGCAGACGAACAGCGGCGCAGGGTTGGGGACGGGGACAAGGAGACGATCGATCAGGAAGGCGGCGAGCGCCGTGATCGCCGTGAGGGCCGGACCTGAAATTGCACGCCAATCAAACCGCACGCGCGTTCTCGCTATCTGTCAAACGAACGATAAAGCGGTAGTTTGACGACAGCTCCGCAACGGCGCCGGGATTTCCGCCCCGACCGTTAAGCCGGCCTTGCGCCGGCCGAACCAGCTTTCGCTGCTTTCAAATCAAATGATATGCAGATCGGCACGGAACCCGGTTCCGGGCCTTCGGGTTACCGCGTGCCGTGCTTGCAAGAGGACATCGATGCCCGCCATTTTGCCTTCGCTGCTGCCGATCCTGATGCTGTTCGCCTCGAACGTCTTCATGACCTTCGCCTGGTACGGCCATCTCAAGTTCAAGGATCATTCGCTCCCCATCGTCATCATGGTGAGCTGGGGCATAGCCTTCTTCGAATACTGGCTGGCAGTGCCGGCCAATCGCTGGGGCAGCGAGGTCTACAGCGCGGCGCAACTCAAGACCATGCAGGAGGTGATCACGCTGGTCGTGTTCGCCGGCTTCTCGGTGCTGTATCTGAAGGAGCCGCTGGGCTGGAATCACGCGCTCGGATTCGCCTTCATCGCCGCCGGCGCGTTCTTCATCTTCCACAAATGGAGCTAGCGCTCGCGCTCAAAAGTGCTTTAGCGGTGCGGGGCCGGTCTGGCGGCAGGCGTCGTGACATGCGCGGGGTGCGCGCGGTCTTCGCCCTGCGTGCCGGTCACGATCAGGAGCGAGGCGGCCAGCAGGATCGCCACCGACAGCGTCACGGTCACAAGTCCGACGGGGGTCTTCATCATGTCGCGCCGCTGTCTCTCCCGCGCCTTGCCGCGGATCAGGTGCCAAAGGAATTTGCTGGATTACGCCGGGATCGATGTCGCCATGCTGATGTTGCTCGACAGCACCGTCACGGCGACCACCAGGCACAGCGTCAGTGCGCCAAGCGCGAGCGACGCCGCGATGGCGTTGGTCAGGCGGGATGATGCCACTGGGGCAGGGCGGCCATGGAAGCCTGCCGTGCCGGACCACCGTGTCATGGTGTAAATCCCTCAGGCCGCGAGCGAATCACTCGCGACATCCGCGCGAATCTGCCCAGCGTCACCGGCAACATTGCGGCGGCGAAGCCCCCCGAAAACGGCGAAAATGCGGCGCTGGCGAGGGTTTTGCCCGTTGTTTGGGCAGTTTTCCCGCTATCCCCGGAATTCAGACCGAGTTGTTCAAACGCCTGCCACAAGGCGGGCCTGAGGCTCGGCCCCGGCACTAGGCTGCCAATCCATCGAGACAAATCCGGGCGTCTGCTCGACCCGTTTCAGCCAGGCGCGGATCGACGGGAAGGTCGCCAGGTCGAAGTCGCAGCGGTCGGCGACGTGGGTGTAGCCGTAGAGGGCGATGTCGGCGACCGTAAATTGTTCGGCGGCGAAATAGGCGTGCCCCTTGAGGTGATTTTCCATCACCTGCAGCGCCGCATAGCCGCGCTCCATCCAGTCCTCCAGTGCGTGGGTCTGCAGGTCGCGCCCGCCCTTGACCAGCGACAGCCAGAAGTAGGCGGCGCCGATATTCGGCTCCAGCGCGTGCTGCTCGAAGAACATCCATTGCAGCGCCTCGGCGCGCTCGATCCGCGACTCCGGCGCCAGCGGCGTGCCGATCGCGACGTACCAGAGGATGGCGTTGGACTCGGCGAGATAGCGGCCGTCGGCAACCTCGAGCAGCGGCACCTGGCCGCTCGGATTCTTGGCCAGGAAGTCCGGGGTGCGGCTCTCGCCGTGCAGGATGTCGATCTCGATCGCCTGGTACGGCGTGTTCAGCACCGCAAGCGCCAGCCGGACCTTGTAGCTGTTGCCGGAGCGCTGCATCGAATAGAGCTTGTACATTGCGTCGGGATTCACTCGGGTCAGGAGACGGTACGCTTCAAAGTTGCGCGGCCTGTCACACCGCAACGCCGCTAAACAATGATGCCGACGGGGGTGCGTCGCAAGCCCTGAAACGTGGAAAAAGTCGAAACGTCTACCGCACTGCACACGCGCAGAACGATTCCATCAACACGGCAGAACAACAGGGATCACGGCCGCGCGACGCTGTGCATGGTGCCGGTCGATGCTGTCGATGCCGAGGTCGATAGGTTGGCCGGCGCGCGGCAGTTCACAAACGTTAACGCCATCCCGGTCGCGCGATGTGCCCTTGGCGGCCGCACCGGACCGCCTGCGGTCGGCGCCATCAGACACGCGCCACGCGGCAATTGTCCTCGGAGCAATCCGCGCCAGCGCACGCGGCCGCAGGCCTTGCCGGCAAGGCTGAAGCGGCCACAGCGGGCTTGCCGGATATGAGTCATTTGAGGCTGGAACTTGCGGAATATTGCGCGTGTCGCGCACCGTGCGGGAAAGTTTTCGTGCTTGACCGCCAAGCTTCTTGCGATGCAGCGGCGACAGGCCTAGGGTGCCGCGATCCCATTCAAATCAAGTCGTGGCCCAACGGCTCACGACGTTTGCCAGGAGATGATAATGGCCTTCCTGTCCGCTGCGCTCGACCGTGTGAAGCCGTCCGCGACGATCGCGGTCACGGACAAAGCACGCGCGCTGAAAGCCGCGGGCCGCAACGTCATCGGCCTCGGCGCCGGCGAGCCTGACTTCGACACGCCCGCCAACATCAAGCTTGCGGCGATCCACGCGATCGAGGCCGGCAAGACCAAGTACACCGATGTCGGCGGCATTCCGGAGCTCAAGGAAGCCATCATCAACAAGTTCTCGCGCGAGAACGGCCTGAGCTACAAGCCGAACCAGATCATCGTCGGCACCGGCGGCAAGCAGGTGCTCTACAACGCGCTGATGGCGACCATCAATCCGGGCGACGAGGTGATCATCCCGGCGCCGTACTGGGTCAGCTATCCCGAGATGGTGGCGCTCGCCGGCGGCGAGTCGGTGCCGGTGGTTTGCCCGGCCTCGACCGGCTTCAAGCTGCGCCCGGAAGATCTCGAGAAGGCGATCACGCCGAAGACCAAATGGGTGATCCTGTGCTCGCCGTCGAACCCGACCGGCTCGGCCTATACGAAGAGCGAGCTCAAGGCGATCACCGACGTGCTGGTCCGGCATCCGCATGTCTGGGTGATGACCGACGACATGTACGAGCACCTCGTCTATGACGACTTCGTCTTCACCACCGCGGCGCAGGTCGAGCCGAGCCTCTACGACCGCACGCTGACCGTGAACGGCGTGTCGAAGGCCTATTGCATGACCGGCTGGCGCATCGGCTATGCCGGCGGCCCGGCGCAGCTGATCAAGGCGATGGCGACGATCCAGTCGCAGTCGACCTCGAATCCGTCGTCGATCGCGCAGTGGGCGTCGGTCGAGGCGCTCAACGGTCCGCAGGACTTCATCGCCGCGAACAACAAGGTGTTCAAGGAACGCCGCGACCTCGTGGTGTCGATGCTGAACCAGGCGAACGGCATCGAGTGCCCGCGGCCGGAAGGCGCGTTCTACGTCTATCCGTCCTGCGCTGGCACCATCGGCAAGAAGGCGCCATCGGGCAAGGTGATCGACAACGACGAAGCCTTCGTCACCGAGCTGCTCGAGAGCGAAGGCGTCGCGGTCGTGCAGGGGTCGGCGTTCGGCCTTGGACCTGCGTTCCGCATCTCCTACGCCACCAAGACCTCGGATCTCGAGGATGCCTGCAAGCGCATCCAGCGCTTCTGCGGTAATCTGCGGTAGTTGGTTTCGAACCGGTAAACGCTCCCACACCTGGTGCGGGAGCGTTTCTGTTTGTGCATTGACGAAGCGCAGCGGTAAAATCGCAGAGTCAAATCACAACACGCTCATCTCACGTGCGTGTGCGCGAACATCGATGCCACACGCAGGAAGTTTTTACGGCCTCTTTGCGAACTGCCTTGTTTTGGACACGAGCCTTGCTTTGTGTCCGCCGCACAAATTCCAGTTCAGTTCACCTTGCGGAGACAGATAATGCGACTTTCGACTCTCACCCTTGCAGCGCTTGCGTTGCTGGCGCCGTTCGCCACTGCCAACGCGCAGCAGCCTCAGGTTCAGGCTGGGGTCCTGCAATGCCATGGCGGCGAGAATGTCGGCTTCGTCGTCGGCTCTGTCGCCCGCCTCGAATGCGTGTTCCAGAGCGGCGGCCGCCGCCCCGAGCCCTATGTTGCGACCGTGAAGCGGATCGGCGTCGACCTCGGCGTCACCGCGACGACCCAGCTCGCCTGGGCCGTGAGCGCGCCGACCACGGTGGTTCCGCGCGGTGCGCTCGCCGGCAGCTACGGCGGCGTCGGCGTCAACGCTTCGGTCGGCCTCGGCGCCGGCGGTAACTTCCTGTTCGGCGGCCCGAACAACGCCTACGCGCTGCAGCCGATCAGCGTGCAGGGCCAGACCGGCCTCAACGTTGCGGCCGGCATCGCCGGGATCGATCTCGAGCCGGTCCGCACCGCGGGTCCGCGCCGTCATCATCGCCACCACCGTCATCATCACCACCACTAAGCTGGTTGGTGTTCGATCAAAGAGGCCCGCGGAAGCGGGCCTCTTTTTTTGTTGTCCGCTGTCCGTTGCCCGACCAGGATCGGCAGGCTCGAATGAAGGAGCAGTGCCGCCACATCCCGCAACAATCGGTGGTCGAGCACCGCAAATTCTGGCTGTGCATCCGATGTTGTGGCATAGGATGCGCAAGGCGCCGCAGACACGGCGCCGTTCCGTTGTTTGCTCGCGTCATGCCTCTCAGCCGGAGACTCTCCATCATGCGTCGCTTTACTCTCCTTGCCGGTGCCGCCATCGCCGCGCTGACCGCAATCGCTGGCGCCAGCGCCCAACAACCGAGCCAGCGCGTACAGGTCGGCGTCCTGGAATGCCGTGGTGGCGCGAGCGTCGGCTTCATCGTCGGCTCGGTGACCCATCTCGGTTGCGTGTTGCGTGCCAATGGCCTGCCTGAGGATCGCTACATCGCGACCATCCAGAAGGTCGGCGTGGATCTCGGCATCACCCAGGAATCGGCGCTGGCCTGGGGCGTCTACGCACCGGTGGAGCGGCTCGGTCCGGGTGCGCTCTCCGGTAATTATGCCGGCGCGCAGGGCAGCGCGACGCTTGGCGTCGGCGTCGGCGGCAACGTGCTGGTCGGCGGCTCCGACAACACCATCGCTCTGCAGCCGCTCAGCGTGCAGGGCCAGGTCGGCGTCAACATTGCCGCCGGCCTCGAGAGCCTGGAGCTCCGTCCGGGGCGCTAACGCGCGAAGCGATCGGCGCGCGGCTTTGCGCCGCGCCGCCGCACCGCAGCGAGTTTTCCGGCTTGCCAAAATCCCGGGACGGGCGGACGATCAAAGGTCGCCGACCCAATCATGGGCCGAGCTCCAACACGAGGAGGCGGCAATGGGACAAGACGTCAGAAGTCCCCGAGGTCCACGGTGCATCGCATTGGTGGGCCCTTTCCAAAGCGGTAAAACCACACTTCTGGAAGCGATCCTGGCGCGCACGGGCGCCATCAAGACTGCCGGCAGCGTCGATGCCGGAACCTCCGTCGGCGATGCCAGCCCCGAGGCGCGTCAACACAAGATGGGCGTAGGCCTGACCGCCGCCACCACCACCTTTATGGGGGACAGCTACACCTTTATCGATTGCCCCGGCTCGATCGAATTCGCGCACGACATGCGTGCCGCGTTGCCGGCGGTCGATGCCGCGGTCGTGGTCTGCGAGGCTGACGAGAAGAAGCTGCCGCAGCTGCAGATCATCCTGCGCGAGCTCGAGGACCTCGGAATTCCCCGTTTCCTGTTCCTGAACAAGATCGACCGCGCCAACAAGCGCGTCCGCGAGACGCTTGCGACGCTGCAGCCAGCCTCGCGCGTGCCGCTGGTGCTGCGCCAGATCCCGATCTGGAATGGCGATCTGATCGAAGGCTTCGTCGATCTCGCGCTGGAGCGCGCCTTCGTCTATCGTGAGCACAAGCCCTCGGAGGTAATGGTGCTGGAGGGCGGCAATCTCGACCGCGAGAAGGAAGCGCGCTTCTCGATGCTGGAGAAGCTCGCCGATCACGACGATGCGTTGATGGAGCAACTGCTGGAGGATATCCAGCCGCCGCGCGATGCCGTGTTCGACGATCTCGCGCGCGAACTGCGCGAAGGACTGATCTGTCCGGTGCTGCTTGGTGCGGCGAGCCGCGAGAACGGCGTGCTTCGCCTGATGAAGGCGCTGCGCCACGAGGCGCCCGGCGTTGCCGAGACCGCCAAGCGGCTCGGCGCCAAGGACCAGAAGGATGCGCTGGCCTATGTGTTCAAGACCGTGCATCTGCAGCACGGCGGCAAGCTGTCTCTGGCGCGCGTGCTCGCAGGCCGGCTCGACGACGGCGCAACGCTGCAATCCTCAAGCGGCGAGACTGGGCGCGTCTCCGGCATCCTTGCGGTCTCGGGCACGCATGACAGCAAGCGGCCGTCGGCCGAGGCCGGCGATACGGTTGCGCTCGGCAAGCTCGACGCGATCAAGACCGGCGATACGGTCTCGAGCGGCAAGACGGCCCCGGCCTCGCTGGTCAAGATCGAGCCCGCCGCGCCGGTGCTGTCGATCTCGATATCAGCGACCGACCGCAAGGACGACGTCAAGCTCGGCCAGGCGCTGCTGCGGCTGAACGAGGAGGATCCGTCGCTGACCATGATCCAGGACCCGCGCACCCACGACACCGTGCTGTGGGGGCAGGGCGAGATGCATCTGCGCGTCGCGCAGGAGCGGCTGAAGGACCGCTACGGCGTCAACGTCAAATCGCATCCGCCGGCGATCGGCTACCAGGAGACCATCCGCAAGGCCATTACCCAGCGCGGCCGGCACAAGAAGCAGTCCGGCGGCCATGGCCAGTTCGGCGATGTCGTGCTCGACATCAAGCCGAAGCCGCGCGGATCTGGCTTCGAATTCCACGAGAAGGTGGTCGGTGGCGCGGTGCCGCGCAACTATATCGGCGCAGTGGAGGAGGGCGTCGTCGACGCGCTGGCGCGTGGCCCGCTCGGCTTTCCTGTGATCGACGTCGACGTCACGCTGACCGATGGCTCCTATCACAGTGTCGACTCGTCCGATCTCGCGTTCCGCACCGCGGCGCGGATCGGCGTCAGCGAGGGACTGCCGCAGTGCCAGCCGGTGCTCCTCGAGCCGATCCACATGGTCGAGATCGTCTGCCCGACCGATGCGACCGCCAAGATCAATGCGATCCTGTCGGCGCGCCGCGGCCAGATCCTCGGCTTCGACACCCGCGAGGGCTGGAGCGGCTGGGACTGCGTTCGCGCCACGATGCCGGAATCCGAGATCGGCGACCTCATCGTCGAGCTGCGCTCGGCGACTGCCGGCGCCGGCACCTTCACCCGCCAGTTCGACCGCATGGCCGAAGTGACGGGCCGCGCCGCCGACCAGATCATCGCCGCGCATCGCGACGCGGCGTGAACAACTCGCCGTCATTCCGGAGCGCTCGCGTGAGCGAGCGAACCCGGCATATCGAGATTCCGGGTTCGACGCTGCGCATCGCCCCGGAATGACGGGAGATGGGGAGATCGTTGGCAGCGCGTCCGCAGCCAGCTAGCTTGCGTCCCTGATGGGGGCGCAAGGACAGCATGCTTGAATCCCGCCGTAACCTGGCGCTGGCCTGCGCGCTCAGCGCGCTGGCCGGCTATGTCGATGCCATCGGCTACCTGCATCTCGGCGGGCTGTTCGTGTCCTTCATGAGCGGCAACTCGACGCGGCTCGGCGTGACGCTCGCCGAGGGCCATTGGCAGCATGCCCTCGAAGCGCTGGAACTGATCGTGCTGTTCGTCGCGGGGGCTGCGGCCGGCAGCTTGATCGTGCTCAGCCGCATTGCGCGTCGCCAGCCGCTGATCCTGCTCATCGAGGCGCTGCTGCTCGCGGCTGCGGCCGGGGCCTATGCAAATGGCCTGCCGGGCACGGCGGTTGCGGCCATCGTATTGGCGATGGGGCTCGAGAACGCGGTGTTCCAGCTCGAAGGCGGAGCCGGGCTCGGCCTGACCTATGTCACGGGAGCGCTGATCAAGGCCGGGCAGCTGATTGCCGCGGCGCTGACCGGCGGCGGGGGCTGGGCCTGGTTGCCGAACGTCCTGCTATGGGCGGCGTTGGTCGCGGGCGCGCTTGCCGGCGCGTTGGCCTACCACTGGATCAATCTCGCCGCGATCTGGTTCGCCGCGGCCACCGCGTTCGCCCTCAGCGTGCTGGTTGCCGCAACCGCGAACGGGACGGATTGACAGCGCGCCTGCCTTGGCCGATGTCACGACCATGACATCCCAAGGCAACATCCAAGGCAACATTCAAGGCAAAACTCGCGCCGCGTGCCTGATCGGCTGGCCGGCGGCGCATTCCCGCTCGCCGCTGATCCATCATTACTGGCTGCGCACGCTCGGCATCGAGGGCGGCTATGTGATCGAGGCGGTGCCGCCGGAGGATTTCAAGGATTTCCTGTTCCGCCTGTCGCTGCGCGGCTTCGTCGGCGCCAACGTCACCATCCCGCACAAGGAGCAGGCGCTGGCGCTGACGGCGCCGGACGCGCGCGCCCGCGCGGTCGGCGCCGCCAACACGCTGTGGTTCGCCGACGGCGAGTTGCGCTCGACCAACACCGATGTCGAAGGCTTCATCAACAATCTGGACGCCTGCGCGCCCGGCTGGGACAAGATCGAGGACGCGCTGGTGCTAGGCGCCGGCGGCGCGTCACGCGCGGTGGTGTTCGGCCTGATCGAGCGCGGCATCAAGCGCGTGCATCTGGTCAACCGCACCATCGGCCGCGCCCGTGCGCTGGCCGACCAGTTCGACGCGCGCGTTCATCCCGCGACGTGGGACGCGGTTGGCGAGTTGCTGCCGCGCGCAGGGCTGCTGGTGAACGCCACGTCGCTCGGCCAGCATGGCCAGCCCGCGCTCGAGGTGGATGTGGGGTTGCTGCCGCAACATGCGGTTGTTTCCGATATCGTCTATGTGCCGCTGGTGACGCCGCTGCTCGCGGCGGCGGAGGCGCGTGGCCTGAAGACGGCAGATGGGCTCGGCATGCTGCTGCACCAGGCGGTGCGCGGTTTCGAATTGTGGTTCGGCCAGCGCCCGCAGGTCACGCCGGAATTGCGTGCGCTTGTCGAGGCCGATCTCACAAAGACTTGAGGCCCGGAATAGCGTCTCCGGCTCGGGGTCTCGTGTTAGTCCCCCCGCGTTCCCTCCCGGAGATCACCATGCCTGCCAGCAGTTCCCATCTCGTTCGTCCGTTCATTGCGTTTGCGATGGTGACGACGTCCACACTTTACGCGCTTGCGCAGCAGCCGCCGGCGCCGACGCGGGTGCGCGGAATCGTCGAGAGCGTCGATGGCGATACGCTGGCGGTGAAGTCGCGCAGCGGCGAAGACGTCAAGTTGCACATGGCTGGCAATATGGTGGTGCTCGGCCTCACCAAGATCGCGCTGTCCGACATCAAGGTCGGTTCCTTCATCGGCACGACCACGGTGCCCGGCCCCGACGGCGTGCCGAAGGCGGTCGAGGTGCATGTCTTTCCCGAAAACATGCGGGGCACCGGCGAGGGTTCGCGGCCGTATGATCTGAAGCCCAACAGCAGCATGACAAATGCCACCGTCGCGGAATCCGTCGTCGGCAATGACGGTCATACTTTGCTGGTCAAGTACAAGGACGGCGAGAAGAAGGTGCAGGTCACGCCCGACACACCTGTCGTGACCTATGTTCCCGGCGACAAGGCGGACCTGAAGACCGGCGCCAAGGTGATCGCCTTCATGAAGAAGCTGCCCGACGGCTCGTTTGAAACCGACCGCGTCAACGTCGGCCGCGACGGCTTGACGCCGCCGATGTGACGCTTGGTGTGTCGTTTGTAGCCCGGATGCAGCGTAGCGAAATCCGGGGCCTATCTCCGCGGTGCGATCGCCCCGGATTGCGCTTCGCTGCATCCGGGCTACGGGATGACAGTTTCGTTACCGCGGTAACGGCCCTCTCATTTGGCTCGTAGTTGTCGTGCGTGCCACCTCTCCCACGAAGCAGGTAGCCGCACGGAATACCTTCAACTTCCCGGTGTTCCCTGATTCGCCAGCCCAACCCATGAGGGACACCATGTCGAAATCGACGCTGTTCGCCGCACTGCTTCTCGTTGCCTTCACTTCAGCCGCATCCGCCCAGCAGCCGCCGATGGTGCGCATCCGCGGCACCATCGAGGCCGTCGACGGCGCGATGCTGTCGATCAAGTCGCGCGACGGCGATGACGTGAAGGTGCGCACCACCGACAACGTCGCAGTGTTCGGCGTCGCCAAGACCGATCTGTCCGAGATCAAGGCGGGTTCCTATATCGGCGTCACCGCGATGCCCGAGCCGGACGGAACACAGAAGGCGATCGCGGTGCATATCTTCCCGGAAAACCAGCGCGGCGCCGCCGAAGGCTTTCGCCCCTGGGACCTGCGCGCCAACTCGACCATGACCAACGCCACCGTCGCCGAGACGGTGGAGGGCACCGACGGACAGAACATCACGGTGAAATACAAGGACGGCGAGAAGAAGGTCGTGGTGCCGCCCGGAACCCCAGTCGTCACCTTCGTCTCCGGCGACAAGTCGGAGCTGAAGCCAGGCGCCAAGATCATCATCTTCGGCGCAATGAAGAAGGACGACGGCACGCTGGAAGCCAACCGCGTCAATGTCGGCCGCGACGGCATCGCACCGCCGATGTGACGCTTGCGCTTACCCTCTCCCCTTGTGGGAGAGGGTCGCTTCGCGTAGCGAAGCGGGGTGAGGAGTCTGTCTCCGCGGAGAGAACCCCTCATCCGGCGCGGATTGCATCCGCGCCACCTTCTCCCACGAGGGGAGAAGGGAAGTAAGTATGCATCCGGGCTACGGCTGCGTCGGCAGCCCTAAACCGCCAGCACCTTGTCGTCGATCTCGGCGATGGTGTTGACGCCGCACAGTCCCATCGTGGTGGTGAGCTCCTTGCCGAGGATGTCGAGCGCCTTGGCGACGCCGGCCTGGCCGCCGGCGCCGAGGCCGTAGGCATAGGCGCGGCCGATCATGCAGGACTTCGCGCCGAACGCCAGCGCGCGCATGATGTCCATGCCGGTGCGGATGCCGCCGTCGAACATGATCTCGAGCTGTGATCCGACCTCGTCGACGATCTCCGGCAGCACCTCGATCGAGGACGGCGCGCCGTCGAGCTGGCGGCCGCCATGGTTGGAGACCACGATCGCCTGGGCGCCGCTCTTGGCGGCGAGCTCGGCGTCCTCGACATCGAGAATCCCTTTCAGGATCAGCTTGCCCGGCCAGATGCTGCGGATCCAGTCGATGTCCTTCCAGTTCAGCGTGGTGTCGAACTGTGATGCCGTCCATTCCGACAGCTTGACGATGTCGTCCATGCCTTTGACGTGGCCCGCGATGTTGCCGAAGGTGCGGCGCTTGCCTTGCAGCACGCCGGATACCCATGCCGGCTTGGTCGCGAAATCGATCAGCTTCGACAGCGACCATTCCGGCGGCACGGTCATGCCGTTCTTGATGTCCTGGTGACGCTGGCCGATCACCTGCAGGTCGACGGTCAACACCAGCGCCGAGCATTTCGCTGCGATCGCGCGCTCGATCAGCGACTTGATGAAGCCGCGGTCCTTCATGACGTAGAGCTGGAACCAGAACGGCTTGTCGACGGCGGCCGCGATATCCTCGATCGAGCAGATCGACATCGTGCTCTGGGTGAACGGAATGCCGGCCGCCTGCGCCGCGCGGCAGGCATGGATCTCGCCGTCGCCATGCTGCATGCCGAGCAGGCCGACCGGCGCCAGGATCAGCGGCATCGCCGAGGGCTCACCGAGGATCGTGGTCGCAAGGGTACGCTTGGACACATCGACCAGGATACGCTGGCGGAACTTGATCTGCTGCAGGTCCTCGGAGTTCGCGCGCAGCGTGTCCTCGGTGTAGGAGCCGCGGTCCGCATAATCGAAAAACGCCTTCGGCACCCGGCGCTTGTGCAGCTGGCGCAGATCTTCGATGCAGGTAATGTGCTTCATGGACGTTCCCGGCCCTTCTTCTATGTCGCAAGTTCGATGGAGACGTCTTGCGGGTGTTCGGTCGTGCCGTCATCTAGCATGGTTGGATGGTCCACCAAATCTGAAGACGGATAGGAGAGCACGATGACGCAATCAGGCTCCAAGCCGAAACCGGACGACAACGCGGAGAAGCGCCGGCTCGACGAGGTCCTCGAAGAGGGTCTGGAGGAGACGTTTCCCGGTTCCGATCCCGTCAATGTCACCCAGCCGGCCCCCAGCAAGGGCGACCAACACGTCAAGCGAGGCGGCAAAGGATAGGGGACGGCGTTCGTTCGCGCGGTTGCCGAAGATCCAATAATGTTATATCTCTCAGTGCCTTAAGATCGAAGCGCAGGGTTTGTCCGCGGTAATGATTCATCATATTTTTTGAAGTCATTTTAGCGCCTGGCAGTCTATAAGGCCGATGCACGCTACACTGGTAAGCGTTCAGGACTCTCTCGCCGGATGGTTCGAGAGGTCCATCTTGGGGGTACTATGAGCCGCAAATATTTCGGGACCGATGGAATTCGGGGCCGCGCCAATGGGCTGATCACGCCGGAGCTCGCGCTCAAGGTGGGGCAGGCCGCAGGGTTGGTGTTTCAGCGTGGCGACCATCGCCATCGCGTCGTGATCGGCAAGGACACGCGGCTGTCCGGCTACATGATCGAATACGCCATGGTCGCGGGCTTCACCTCGGTCGGCATGGACGTGCTGCTGGTCGGCCCGATGCCGACGCCGGCGATCGCGATGCTGACCAAGTCGATGCGCGCCGATCTCGGCGTCATGATCTCGGCGTCGCACAATCTTTTCGAAGACAACGGCATCAAGCTGTTCGGCCCGCAGGGCTTCAAGCTCTCCGACGATGTCGAGAAGCAGATCGAGCAGCTGCTCGACGAATCGCTCGACCGTCGCCTGGCGCAGAGCGCGAGCCTCGGCCGCGCCCGCCGTATCGACGGCGTCCATGACCGCTACATCGAATTCGCCAAGCGCACCCTGCCGCGCGACCTCTCGCTCGACGGCCTGCGCGTCGTGGTCGATTGCGCCAACGGCGCCGCCTACAAGGTGGTGCCGGAAGCACTGTGGGAGCTCGGCGCCGACGTGGTGCCGATCGGCGTCGATCCCGACGGCTTCAACATCAACAAGGAATGCGGCTCCACCTCGCCGGAAGCGCTGTCGCGCAAGGTGCGCGAGATGCGGGCCGACATCGGCATCGCGCTTGATGGCGACGCCGATCGCGTCATCCTGGTCGACGAGCGCGGCCACATCGTCGACGGCGACCAGCTGCTCGCGGTGATCGCGCAGAGCTGGAAGGAAGAGGGGCGCCTCGCCAAGCCCGGCATCGTCACGACCGTGATGTCCAATCTCGGGCTGGAGCGTTTCCTGCAGGGTCTCGGGCTTTCGATGGTCCGTACGCCGGTCGGCGACCGCTATGTGCTCGAGCAGATGCTGAGCGGCGGCTACAATCTCGGCGGCGAGCCGTCGGGCCACATCATCATGTCGGACTATTCGACCACCGGCGACGGCTTCGTCGCGGCATTGCAGGTGCTGGCCGTGGTGCAGAAGCTGCGCCGCCCGGTGTCGGAGATCTGCCGGCGGTTCGATCCATTGCCGCAGATCCTGAAGAACGTGCGCTATCGCACGGGCAAGCCGCTCGACGACGCCGAGGTCAAGTCCGCGATCACCGACGGCGAGAAACGCCTCAACGGCCATGGCCGTTTGTTGATCCGCCCCTCCGGCACCGAGCCAGTGATCCGCGTCATGGGCGAGGGTGACGATCGCATCCTGGTGGAAGAGGTCGTCGACAACATCGTCAGCGCCCTCGGCCACGCCGCCGCGGCATAAAGAGTTGGTGATCCGTCATCGCCGCGCGAAGGCTTTGCTTTCGTCGCTGGAGGTGCTCGCGTAGCGAGCCTCTAAGGATGCACGGCAACCAGGCGGGCCGTCGCCCTTCGAGACGCCTGCTCCGCAGGGTGACGGTGTGAGAATTGTCGCGAGCGGCCTCTTCTCGCGCCGTCGTCCTGGCTTTCGCCAGGTCGGACGCTGAATGCATTCACATTCTCTCAGGGTGACGGTGATGGAGTCCCGCGCCTGTCGAGCTATTGCATCCTGTGTCTCAGTCGCGAAGCTCGCTGACGCGGTGCCTTCCTTAATCATTCGCTAACACTCAGCGCTTGCGTGCGCTGCAAACCGCGCGCTTGCGTCAACGCTTCATTAGCACCTGTGGCGAGATCGCCATCTTCCACTGCTGCACGCGCGCGTTTATGGACCCATAAGCAATAGCCGCGGAATTCGGTGAGAGAAAATCAACCTTAAAAATTAGGGTTAAGTGCCGCTTAAACATTTGCTGCCATCGTTCGTCCGTGAGTTTCAGACGTGAGGCCTTTCGTGTCGCCTCACTTGGGCCAAAAGGACGAAGCCAATGCGTAGCGTAAAGACCCTGATCGCCGCCGGAGCGGCATCTCTGTTGTCCTCGGCGGCGTTCGCTGCCGACATGCCGATCATGCCGCCGCCCCCGATGGCGTATGCTCCTCCGCCGGTCCAGGATTTCGGCGGCTGGTATCTGCGCGGCGACATCGGCATGACCAACACCCAGGCCAAGCTGCACGTCAACGCCTACGACACGCTGCCGGCCGGCACCGCGTTCAACCAGTACGGCCACGGTTTCGACAGCGGCATGCTGTTCGGCCTCGGCGTCGGCTATCAGTTCAACAGCTGGTTCCGTGCCGACATCACCGGCGAGTATCGCTCCAAGGTGAGCTTCAACGGCACCGACTTCTTCACGTTCCCCGGGCCGAGTTCGCTGGGTGACACCTACCACGGCGGCGTTCAGAACTGGGTCGGTCTTGCGAACATCTACGCCGATCTCGGCACCTGGGGTTGCTTGACCCCGTTCATCGGCGCCGGTGTCGGTGCCGCGGTGATCAAGACCTCGGCCTTCTCCGACGTCACGACGTTCCCGAGCGGGTCGGGCCTGACCAGTTCCTTCATCGCCGACGGTGCGACCAAGACCAACTTCGCCTGGGCGCTGCATGCCGGTGTCGCCTACAAGGTCACCAACAACTTCACGGTTGAACTGGCCTATCGCTACCTCGACATGGGCACGGTCGGGCAGGGCCAGGGTCACTTCTTCGACGGCACGCCGACCGGTCCCTCGAGCTTCCAGTACCGCGACATGACCTCGCAGGATGTGAAGCTCGGCGTTCGCTTCGCCTTGCCCTGCTGCGACGTGCTGCCCCCGCCGCCGCCGCCCCCGCTGATCCGCAAGGGTTAATTCGAGGGTTAATTTCGAAACCTTCACGGTTAACGATTGAAACGGCGCGGGATCATCCCGCGCCGTTCTTCTTTGCTAAGTCATGTCGCGAGCTTCTGCAACTTGAGTGGTCGAAAGCCGCCGGCGACAACGATTGGTTAAGGTTAACAGGCGATGATCAACGCGCATTCGGTGAGTGGGATGGAGCGTTGCAATGCGTAGGTTCTTGCTGGTGGCGATGATGTTGGGCGCGGTGACCGGCGCGCAGGCGGCGGACATGCCGGATTTCCTTCGCGGCAGCCTTCCCGCCTCCAGCGCACCGACCAGAAACTGGGACGGCTGGTATGCCGGCGGTCAGGTCGGCCAAACATGGATCAACACCGACTTCGGCGGCAGCGTTGCTTCCCTGACCAATTCCATCTTCCGCAACACGACGCTGCAGGGGCCGACGTCCCAATTCAATCTGCTGGGCCGGGTCAACGCGCAGAGCTCGGGCTTCGGCGCATTTGTCGGACGCAACTATCAGTTCGACGACGCCGTGGTGGGTGTCGAAGCGAACTACACCTATTGGTCCGGATTGACGACTACGACTTCCGGAAGTCTAGGCCCCATTCAAGTCGCTCAGCCTAACCTGGTCCTTCCAGCCGGCGCCACTGCCGCCGACGGCGTGACGTTGAATGGAAGCGCGTCGCTGAAGCTCAAGGACGAGATCACGTTCCGCGGCCGCGCGGGTTGGGCAACCGGTGACTTCCTGCCCTACGCCTTCGGCGGCCTTGCGGTCGGCCGGATGGATGTTTCGCGCACGGTCACAAGTTCCGTGAACAGAACGATTAACTTTGCCGACGGCACTTCGACCACCTTTGCGCTGCCGCAGTTTGCCCAAACCGCAACGGATGCGAAGACGGACGCCTACGTTGCCGCCTGGACCGCTGGTCTCGGCCTGGAATACATGCTGTGGAACTGTGTTTTCGTGCGCGGCGAGTGGGAATACGTCAAGTTCAGCCCGGTCAAGAACACGGCGGTCACGCAGAACAGCGTTCGTGCGGCCATCGGCTACAAGTTCTGACGCGCGCACTTCGCTTGACACCGCAATCTGCGGCTGATCCGATGTTGCTCCGCAAGCGGAGCGACCTCACATGAAAATCCACGGCGACACCAATTCAGGCAATTGCCTGAAGGTGAAATGGGTGTGCGACAAGTTGGCGCTGCCGTACACATGGGTCGAGATCGACACCATGAAGGGCGGCAGCCGAACCGCGGAATTCCTCAAGCTGAACGGTTGGGGCCAGGTGCCGACGCTCGAGCTGGATGACGGCCGTACGCTCGCACAATCCAACGCCATCATCCGCTACCTCGCGCGCGGCAGCGATCTGATCCCCGGCGATCCCTATCGCGCGGCGCAGATGGATGCCTGGATGTTCTGGGAGCAGAACAGCCACGAGCCCTATGTCGCCGTCTGCCGCTTTCAGGCCGTGTATCTCGGCAAGGCCGTGTCGGAGATCGATCCGAACCTCATCAAGCGCGGCTATGGGGCGCTCGACCAGCTGGAGCGGCATCTTGCGGGTACGAAATTCCTGGTCGGCGATGCGTTCTCGCTCGCCGACGTCTCGCTGCTTGCCTATACGCGCGTTGCCGAGGATGGCGGCCTTGCGCTCGAACGCTATCCCGTGATCCGCCGCTGGATCGCCGACGCCGAGCATGTGCTCGGCCTGCCGGCGGTGCGGTGAGCTCTGGTGAATATCGATATGACGGAAGCTTCATCGATCACGATCCGCCGCGCCCACCGCGAGGATGTCGCGGCCATCGTCGGCATGCTGGCGGACGATCCGCTCGGCCGTGCGCGCGAGCGGATCGAGGACCCGCTGCCGCAAAGCTATTACGATGCCTTCGCGCGGGTCGAGCGGGATCCGAACCTGCAGCTCGTCGTCGCCGTCGACGGGGAGGGCGCCGTGGTCGGATGCCTGCAGCTTGCGGTCCTGCCGGGCATCAGCTCGCAGGGCTCTTCGCGCGGCCTGCTCGAGGACGTGCGCGTCGCAACGCACTGCCGCAGCCGCGGCATTGGCGAGCAGCTCGTGCAGTGGGCGGTCACGGAAGCACGCGCGCAAGGCTGCACGCTCGTCGAGCTGTTGACGCATCACACCCGCGTCGATGCGCAGCGCTTCTACGAGCGGCTCGGATTCGCGCGCAGCCATGTCGGCATGACGCTGCGCTTCTGACCTGCGCGAGTTGTGCCGCACGTTCGGCAATGCCTGCGGTAGCCGCTGCTGCGCGATCCGGTTAACAGCCAATAAACTAAGCCGGCCTCCGTGAATTTACGGGTCGGAACGAGTCCGGTATGTCGGGCGTCTCCCACGGGGCGGCGGCGACTGGGGATTTGAATGTCGGAATATTCGATCGTGCGGGTCGGCAACGAGTACATCGTGCAGGCCGGCGATAAGAGCATTTTGAAAATATCGAGCCGGCGCAAGGCAGTTAAGATCATGACTCTCGCGGCAGATCTGCTCGATCAGGAGACGATGCAGCAGGTCGAAGACGCTCCATCAATCAGCCGTGATCTCCCGATCGTTCCGGAATAGTCGGAACTTCCTTGACGTTTTGGGGCCCTTCCACTATTTCCGACGGCGGGAAACCTCTCCCCACCGAGAGGCAGCTATCTGGAAGGGTAGATTATGACTGCAGCGAAGCCCGCTTCGCGGCCGAATGTGCCGCATTTCTCCTCCGGCCCCTGCGCCAAGCGCCCCGGCTGGAACCCCAACAATCTCAAGGACGCCGCCCTCGGCCGCTCGCATCGCGCGAAGGTCGGCAAGGCCAAGCTCAAGCTCGCGATCGAACTGACGCGCGAAGTGCTCGAGGTGCCGGCGGACTACAAGATCGGCATCGTGCCGGCGTCGGACACCGGCGCGGTCGAGATGGCGCTGTGGTCGCTGCTCGGTGCGCGGCCGGTCACCACGCTCGCCTGGGAGTCATTCGGCGAGGGCTGGGTCAGCGACATCGTCAAGGAATTGAAGCTGAAGGACGTCACCAAGCTGAATGCGGCTTACGGTGAAATCCCCGATCTCGCCAAGGTCGATCAGAGCTCCGACGTCGTGTTCACCTGGAACGGCACCACCTCGGGTGTGCGCGTGCCTGATGCCAACTGGATCAGCGCAACCCGTGAAGGCCTCACGATCTGCGACGCGACCTCGGCCGCCTTCGCGCAGCCGCTCGATTTCGCCAAGCTCGATGTCGTCACCTTCTCCTGGCAGAAGGCGCTCGGCGGCGAAGCGGCGCATGGGATGCTGATCCTCAGCCCACGCGCGGTGGAACGGCTCGAGACCTACAAGCCGGCCTGGCCGCTGCCGAAGATCTTCCGCCTCACCAAGGGAGGCAAGCTCAACCAGGGCATCTTCGAGGGCGAGACCATCAACACGCCGTCGATGCTGTGCGTCGAGGATTATCTCGACGCGCTGAACTGGGCGAAGTCGATCGGCGGCCTGAAGGCACTGATCGCGCGCGCCGACGCCAATACCAAGGCGATCGCCGACTGGAAGGCGCGGACGCCCTGGATCGACTTCCTGGCCAAGGATGCCGCGATCCGCTCCAACACCTCGGTGTGCCTGAAGTTCACCGATCCCGCGATCACCTCGCTTCCCGCCGACGCCCAGGCCGACTTCTGCAAGAAGCTGGTCGCGCTGGTGGAGAAGGAAAACGCCGGCTTCGACTTCGCGTACTACCGCGATGCGCCAGCGGGCTTGCGGATCTGGTGCGGCGCCACCGTCGAGGCCAAGGACGTCGAGCTGCTGACGCAGTGGATCGACTGGGCCTTCGCCGAAACCAAGGCGGCACTGCCCAAGGCGGCATAACAAGGCTGCTTAAAGAGGCGGCCTAGGCTGTCTCGCGTAATTCATCATCGTTATGGCCGGACACCAACCGGCCATCTATCGCGCAGTGTGGCCGGGCGGGCTTCGTGCCCGCAGCCGTCGTGTATTCAAACGCATCGTTCAGCAACGGATCATTCCGATGACAAAACCCAAAGTTCTGATTTCCGACGCGCTGTCGCCCGCTGCCGTGCAGATCTTCAAGGATCGCGGCGTCGAGGTCGATTTCCAGCCCAACCTCGGCAAGGACAAGGACAAGCTCGCCGAGATCATCGGCAATTATGACGGCCTTGCGATCCGCTCGGCCACCAAGGCGACCGCCAAGATCATCGAGAAGGCGACCAGGCTCAAGGTGATCGGCCGCGCCGGTATCGGCGTCGACAATGTCGAGATCCCGGCCGCGACCGCCAAGGGCATCATCGTGATGAACACGCCGTTCGGCAATTCGATCACGACCGCCGAGCATGCGATCACCTTGATGCTGGCGCTGGCGCGCGAGATCCCGCAGGCCGACGCCTCGACCCAGGCCGGCAAGTGGGAGAAGAACCGCTTCATGGGCGTCGAGATCACCGCCAAGACGCTCGGTGTGATCGGCTGCGGCAATATCGGCTCGATCGTCGCCGACCGCGCGCTCGGCCTGCGCATGAAGGTGATCGCGTTCGATCCGTTCCTGTCGCCGGAGCGCGCCAAGGACATCGGCGTCGAGAAGGTCGAGCTCGACGACCTCCTGAAGCGCGCCGACTTCATCACGCTGCACACGCCGCTGACCGAGAAGACCCGCAACGTGATCGACGCGGCCGCAATCGCCAAGATGAAGAAGGGCGTTCGCATCATCAACTGCGCCCGCGGCGGCCTGGTCGACGAGCAGGCGCTGGTCGATGCGCTGAATTCCAAGCATGTCGCGGGCGCCGCCTTCGACGTGTTCGTCGAGGAGCCGGCGACCTCGAACGTGCTGTTCGGCCATCCCAACGTGATCTGCACCCCGCATCTCGGCGCCTCCACCACCGAAGCGCAGGAGAACGTCGCGCTGCAGGTCGCCGAGCAGATGTCGGACTATCTGCTGTCGGGCGCGATCTCGAACGCGGTCAACTTTCCCTCGATCACAGCGGAAGAGGCGCCGAAGCTGAAGCCGTTCATCGAGCTCGCCGAGAAGCTCGGCTCGTTCGCGGGCCAGCTCACCGAGAGCGGCATCCTCAAGACCACGATCACCTATGAGGGCCACGTCGCCGAGATGAAGATCAAGGCGATCACTTCCGCGGTGCTGTCGGGCCTGCTGCGGCCGATGCTGGGCGAGGTCAATGTGGTCTCGGCGCCTGTCGTCGCCAAGGAGCGCGGCATGGTGGTGGACGAGGTCGTCCGCGCCGCGCAGAGTGACTATGAAAGCCTGATCACGGTCACCGTCGCCACCGAGCGCCAGGAGCGTTCGGTGTCCGGCACCGTCTATGCCGACGGCAAGCCGCGCCTCGTCGACATCAAGGGCATCCGCGTCGACGCCGAGTTCGGCAAGTCGATGATCTACGTCACCAACGAGGACAAGCCGGGCTTCATCGGCGCGTTTGCGAGCCTTCTCGGTGATGCGAAAATCAACATCGCGACATTCCATCTCGGTCGCGTCAAGCAGGGCGGCGACGCTATTGCGCTGGTCGAGGTCGACGGTGCAGTGCCGGCGGAGCTGCTTGCCAAGGTGCAATCGCTGCCGCAGGTGAAGCAGGCCAAGGCGCTGACGTTCTAAAATGGCGTTCGGACAAGGCGTTTCAAACACTGTTTGAGCGGCTCTCGTCATCGTCCGGGACGTGCCGGACATGACGATGAAGATACCGCTCAAGCACCTCCAAATTCCGATCTGCGGAACATGGCGCCGCCTCCGGGCCCGGAGGCGGCGTTTGTCGTTCGGGGGCGTCTGGTATCCCTGTTGCAGCGGCCAAAATATGTGTACGAAGGCGTCAAGACGCGCCACTATCCGGCGATCTCAGAGGGAGAAAACAATGCGTGAAGCCGTAATCGTTTCCTACGCGCGCACCGGCCTGGCGAAGTCCGGCCGTGGCGGATTCAACATCACCCCGCCGATGTCGCTTGCCGCGCATGCCATCAAGCACGCGGTCGACCGCGCCGGCGTCGACAAGGAGTACGTCGAGGATTGCTACCTCGGCAATTGCGCGCATGGCGCGCCGAACATCGGCCGCCAAGCGGCGCTGCTCGCCGGCCTGCCGAAGTCGACCGCCGGCGTCTCGGTGAACCGCTTCTGCTCATCGGGCCTGCAGACCATCGCGATGGCCGCCAACTCGATCCGTTCCGACGGCTCCGATTGCATCGTCGCCGGCGGCGTCGAGAGCATCTCGATGCCCGGCGGCGGCACGCCGAAGGAATCGATCGATCCGGACCTGCTCAAGACCGCGCCCGACATCTTCATGGCGATGATCGACACCGCCGACATCGTCGCCGAGCGCTACAAGGTCAGCCGCGAATACCAGGACGAGTATTCGCTGGAGTCGCAGCGCCGCATGGCGGCCGCGCAGCAGGCCAACAAGTTCAAGGACGAAATCGTCCCGATGAAGACCAAAATGAAGGTGGTCGACAAGGCGACCAAGGCCGAATCGATCGTCGACTACATCGTCGATCGCGACGAGTGCAACCGCCCCGAGACCACGCTGGAAGGCCTCGCCAAGCTCGAGCCGGTGAAGGGCCCGGGCAAGTACATCACCGCCGGCAACGCCAGCCAGCTGTCCGACGGCGCCGCCGCGGTGGTGCTGATGGAAGCCAAGGATGCCGAGAAGCGCGGCCTCAACCCGCTCGGCCGCTTCGTGGCCTGGGCCTCGGCCGGCTGCGAGCCCGACGAGATGGGCATCGGTCCGGTGTTCGCCGTGCCGAAGCTCTTGAAGCGCCACGGCCTGAAGATCGACGACATCGATCTCTGGGAGCTCAACGAGGCCTTCGCCAGCCAGTGCCTCTATTCGCGCGACCAGCTCGGCATCGATCCCGAGAAGTACAACGTCAACGGCGGCTCGATCGCAATCGGCCATCCCTTCGGCATGACCGGCGCCCGGCTTACCGGCCACCTCTTGCAGGAAGGCCGTCGCCGCAAGGCCAAGTGGGGCGTCGTGACCATGTGCATCGGCGGTGGTCAGGGCGGCGCAGGCCTGTTCGAGATCTACAGCTAAGCGCGATCGATCCTGATCGTGTCAGAACGAGCGGCCCGGCGGCAACGCCGGGCCGCTTTTATTTGAAGTCGGTTCTTACGCCGGCAAATCCGCCGCGCGTTCGCCGAACTCGAGCGCGGCGATCCGTTCGAGCGTCTGCCTGAGATCCGCGGCCTGCTTCGCGCCGAAGGCGGTCTCGAAGCGCTCCTGCGCCCCACGCCAGGCGGCCTGCGACTCGTCCAGCCGGGCTTCGCCGCGTTTGGTCAGCCGCACCAGGCGGCTGCGGCGGTCATTCTTGTCGACGGTGATGGTCAAGAGGCCGTCGCGCTCCAGCGGCTTGAGATTGTGGTTGAGCGCGGTGCGGTCGAGCACCAGGGCTGCGGCCAACTCACCCATCGTCGGCGCGCCCGAACGTCTGATGTGGACCAGAATGGCACGCTGCGTACCGCGCAGCCCGGATGTCGCAAGGACCTGATCGTAGAGCTGCGACACGCGCCGCGTCGCCTTGCGCAACGCCGTGAGATTACACCGGCCGGGTTCCGTTTTCACCATCGCTGCCTCCAAACGAGGCTTGACAGATACATGCATAATGCACCTATTGGCAATAGATGCATATGCAGGTACTTGGAGGGCGTGATGTCGAAGGTAGAGGCGGAGACCATCGGGTTGGCTGTCGGGACTGCTGCCCGGCCGCGATCCCGCGCCGCAACGCCGCGTCAGGTGCTTGCGATGGTATCGGTGGGCATCTGTCTCGCAAACCTCGACCTGTTCATCGTCAATGTCGGGCTGCCGAACATCGCGCAGGAATTCCGCGGCGCCTCGCTCGAGGATTTGTCCTGGATCCTCAATGGCTATGCGATCGTCTATGCGGCGCTGCTGGTTTTCTTCGGCCGACTCGCCGAACGCCATAGCCGCAATCTGAGTTTCCTGCTCGGCGTTGCGCTGTTCACGGCCGCGTCGGCGGCCTGCGCGCTTGCGCCCAACGTCGAATTGCTGGTCGCCGCCCGCATTGCGCAGGCCGCCGGTGCGGCATTGATGACCCCGACCTCGATCGGCCTGCTGCTGGCGTCGTTTCCGCCCGACCAGCGCGCCGGGGCGGTGCGCACCTGGACGGCGGTCGGCGGCCTTGCCGCCGCGCTCGGGCCGCTGGCGGGCGGCGTGCTCGTCACCTTCGACTGGCGCTGGATCTTCATCGTCAATGTCCCGATCGGTTTGGTCGCGCTCATCGTCGGCTGGCTGAAATTGCCGGAAGTGCCCGGTCACGAGGTGCCGCGCCCGAGTTCATGGGCGGCGCTGCTGGTCACCTGCGGCATCGGCGCGCTGACCCTTGCGATCGTGAAGGCCAATGACTGGGGATGGGGTTCGCGCGGTGTCGTGCTTGGCTTTGCCATCGCGGCCTTCTCGCTCGCGGCCTTTACGTGGCACTGCCTCAACTCGAAGAATCCCTTCGTCGATCCTGCCTTGTTCAAGGTGCGGCCGTTCACCGGGGCGACGTTCGTCATGGCGCCATACTCGGCGGCTTTCGGCGCGATGCTGCTGTCGGTGGCGCTGTGGGAGCAAACGGTGTGGGGCTGGTCGGCGCTGAAGACCGGCCTTGCGATCGCGCCGGGGCCGCTGCTTGTCCCGTTCACTTCGTTGTTGTTTGCCCGCCGCCTGATCGCACGATTTGGCGCCGCCGCCGTCGTGTCCGCCGGGATCGCGTCGTTCGCGGGCGGCCTCACGATCTGGGCGACGTGGCTTGGAATTGAGCCAAACATGCCTGCCTTTGTGGTCGGCATGATGTTCACTGGCATCGGCGTCGGGCTGACCTTTCCGACCCTGATGGGCGTCGGCGCGGGTTCGCTGCCACCATCGTCGTTTGCGACCGGCTCTGGGGTCATCAACATGATCCGGCAGGCGGCGCTCGCGATCGGCGTCGCGATCTTCGTCGCGATCCTGGCAACGCCGGTCTCGATGACCGAGCGGATCGCGGCGTTTCATCGCGGCTGGTGGATCATGATCGCCATCACCATTGCCGGCTTCGTGCCGAATTACCTGTTCATCCGGCGCAAGGCGGATCGCTAAACCCGAAGGACGCGGCTGCGCCACATGGCAGCCGCGAGGGCGCCATCGTCGCGCCGCACCGAAACCTCAATCGAACCAGTCGCTTCCTCGCTGCGTCTCACCACGAGAAACGGCCGCCCTTGAGCCGGGCGTGCCGTCGGTCTCGCGCGATGCGATGTTTCCCGGAGGGATGTGATGCGAAAGATTACGAATTGTCTTGTGACCACCAGCCTGGTGCTGGCGGGTGCGCTGGTTGCCGGGCCGCTGCATGCGGCCAATCTCGACGCGGCGTCGCAGGTTGACGCCGTCACCGTTTATCCCGATGGCGCGAGCGTCACCCGCGTCATCACGCTGGACCTGCCCGCCGGCGACAACACGCTGGTCGCGAAGGATTTCCCGATGGGCCTCGATCCATCCTCGCTCCGCGTGGAGGGCGAGGCGGGCGGCAGGCTGACGATCGGCGCGATCGACGCACGGCCGCCGCGCCCGGTGGAGCCGGCGAACCTGCCCGAGATCGACAGGCGGATCGAGGCGCTGCGGGATCAGCGCGAGGATCTGCAGGGGATCATCGCCTCGGCCGAGGCGCGGCGGAAATTCGCCGAGCATTTCGCCGAGGCTTCGCCGGTCGGGATCGGCGAGAAGGGCGAGGCGCGTCCGGTCAGCGAGTGGCGCGCCGCGTTCTCCGCAGTCGGCGACGAAGTCGCGACCGCCGCCACCGCGATCCGCGACGCCGCGCGCAAGCAGCGCGACATCGATCGCGAGATCGCGCGCCTCGAAGCCGATCGCGCCGCCAAGCCGCCGAGCAAGCTCGAGGTGCGGATCGAGTTGGCCTCCGCCGCCGCGACCCGTGCGACATTGCGGGTGACCTATGCGGTGCGCAACGCCCGCTGGATGCCGCTTTACGACGCCCGCCTCGATACCGGCGCCAAGGATCGCAAGCCGGCGATCGAACTGGTGCGCCGCGCCGAGATCACCCAGTCGACCGGCGAAGACTGGTCGAACGTTGCGCTCGCCGTCTCCACCGTGCGCGTCGCCCGCGGCGGCAGCGCGCCCGATCTCCATTCGCTGATCGTGCAGTATCCGCAGCCGCGGCCGGTGGCGGTCGCTGGCAAGGTGCTGGACAGCGTGCAACAGCGCGCGGCTTTGGCGCCCGCACCAGCGGCCGACGCACTCAGGGAATTCCGCCTTGGTGCAGGGGCGCTCATAGCGGAACAGGAAGCCACCGCCGACGTCGGTGCCTTCCAGGCCACCTTCAAGATTCCCGGCCGCGTCAGCGTCTCCGCCAATGAGGGCGCCAAGAGCCTGCGCATCTCCACAGTGACGATCGCCCCCGATCTCGCAATCCGCGCCGTGCCGGCGATTGATCCGACAGCGTTCCTGGAGGCGAGCTTCGTGCAGTCCGACGAAGCGCCGCTATTGCCGGGGCAGGTCTCGATCTATCGCGACGGCATCTTTGTCGGCCGCAGCCGGATGGCGACCGCCGCCAAGGACGAGACCGTGCGGCTCGGCTTCGGCGCCGACGACAAGGTCAAGATCGAGCGCACGGTGGTGAAGCGCAATGAGGGCTCCGCCGGCCTAATCGTGACCACGTCGAAGACCGACGAGCGTGCGTTCAAGACCACGGTACGCAACGGCCACGATTTCCCGATCAAGGTCGCGATCCAGGACCAGCTCCCGGTCAGCGAGAACGATGATATCGTGGTCGAGATGTTGTCGTCGTCGACGCCTGCGACGACGACCAATCTGCGCGACAAGCGCGGTGTGCTGGAATGGGCGTTCGAGGCCAAGGCCGGCGAGGTCCGTGACATCAATTTCGCCTGGCGGATGCGCTGGCCCAAGGACAAGGGCGTCGTGATGGTGCCGGCGGGCTGATCTGCATCGGGTGCACGAGGAGTGACGCTTGGCGGGAGGGCGCGGGCTAGAAGCCGGCGTCCTCCTCCAGCCATTGCTGGTTGTCCCAGCGTGCGCGGCGGCTGGCGACATAGTCGCGAACATCGTCCATGAACCGCACCTTGCTGGCGAGTGCGCCGATGAAAGCGGCGACCGTCGCGATCAAGGGCCATAGATGCATCAGCAGGGAGGCGGGTATCTGGTTGGCAAATCCAGCCTGCAGCGCGCTGGTGACCAGATAAGCCAACACGCCCCACGCCGCGGCCAAAATCGTTGCCACGACCTCATAACTGTTTTGATGAAATCTCACCAACCGTCGCATCAACGCGAGGTAGGCAAAATAGACGATCACGCCGAGAAACAAGGCGACCAATCCCGGCGGAAGTCCCCAGCTCTGGTCCCAGCCCAGATACGCAACGAAGCCCGCGGCAATGAACGCCTCGATGTAGGTCAGGCTGGATTTTTCTCTCATGATTTGCCCCAAGCGATTCAAGTATCCGCCGAGGCTATCATCATCTAGCGCGTTGCTAGAAGTGTAATCGTCAAACAACTTTTCGATTATGCTTGATCTGCTCGTCGCGCTGGCCGGCGTCGAGGAGACGGGACCAACTCCCGTAAGTTCGCTGTCATGCCCTGCCTTGAGCGGGGCATCCAGTACGCCGCGGCCTTTCGCGGGAACGACAACTGCCTCTGGAATACTGGATCGCCCGGTCGAGGCCGGGCGATGACACCGTGTTTGCGGCGAACGCGCCGTCACTTCGCCTTCAGGAAGTCGCCGACTTCGAGCAGCACGAACTCGTCGTCATCGGCCTTGTTCGGATCGCGGCTCGAGGAGAACGGCAGGTTGTTGTCGTTAGCAACGATGATGTGGGTCTCGTCGACGCGGTCGACGTTCTCGATGGTGAAGAACGGGAAGGTGTAGACACCGTCGTTGAGCGGCTTGCGCGCCTTCTTGTTGGGATCGCGGATCTTCATAAGATCGATATAGGCGATCTTGCGCACCGGCTTGCCGACATTGGCGTCCGACAGCTCGATCTTGTAGACCCGCTTGAACTTGGCGAGATCAGGGAAGCAGTTCTCGCCGCGCTGGCCTTGCGGGCAGGCCTTGTCGGCGGTGCCCTCGCCATTGTCGCGCTCGATCACGAGGCCCTGGACCGGATCGATCATATTGAAGTCGCCGATCGCATTGCCGTTCTGCTCGAATACATACTGCCAATAGCGCCCGGTGAACTTCTCCGCCGCGACGTCGAATTCGAGGATGCGCGAGGCTTCCTTGCCGTCGATCTTCTCCCAGTCCTTCTTGTCGGCATCCCACAGCGGCCCTTCGAGCAGGCCGTAGAGGAATTTGCCGTCCTTGGAGGACGCAAAGCCCTCAAAACCCTTGGAGCGGCGCAGATTGACGTTGGTGTAGGTGGCGCCGGGCGCGCCGGGTGATTGCACGGCCCAGTGGTCCGGCGAGCGCACCGGCTTGCCGTCGGCGACCGTCTCGAACACGGCGAGGATCTTGCCGCTCTTGTCGGCCTTGAGGATATAGGGCCCGAATTCGTCGCCGATCCAGAAGGTGTCGTTGATGATCTGGAAGCCCTCGGTGTCGAAGTCGGCGCCGGTCAAATAGCGCTTGGCGGTGTCCTCATGCACGATGCGGAACGGCACCTTCTTGTCGGGATCGTGCAGGAACACGGTCTCCTGGCGTTCGATCTTGCCGCCGGCCCAATCCATCTTGTAGCGGTTCAGGTAGAGCATCGAGTCCGCCGAGTTGTAGCGCGCGCCCATGCCGTTGTCGGTGATCACCCAGAACGAGCCGTCGGGCATCGCCTTGATGCCGGAATTGCCCTGCAGCGGCTGGCCCTTGAACGGCAGCGATACGCCGGTCGGCCGCTCGTAGGACTTGCCCATCACGGTGCCGATCGTATCGACGCGCTTGCCTGTGGTGTACTTGCCCGAGGTCTTCAAATCGTTCGGGGCATCGGCGGGGGCGTCGGTGAAGCTCTCCGCCGGCATCACGGCGTGTCCTGCCAGCGTCGCCGGGAATTCGCCCTCGCTCTGCGCGAACGCCGGCGTGGCGAGCAGGATCGAGGCGACGGAACAGAGCAATGACAGGCGCATGGTTGATCTCCCAAAGGACAAACGATGCGGTGTTCTCCGAGCTGCCTGTTACAGCCGGCTGACAGTTTTGTGAATCGCCGATGTTGCGACGCGATAAGGCTTGCGGCGTTACGTCGCCTTGTCCGCCGGCCGCATCGTCTGCGGCAGCAGGAACGGCACGCCACCCCCGGTATGACCGATCGTGGCGTCGATCTCGAATACCTTGCGAAGCATATCGGCCTGCATCGCGGCGGCGCGGTCGCCGTCGACGGCCAGGCGTCCGCGATGCAGCAGCAGGATGCGGTCGGCAAACCGCATCGCGAGATTGAGGTCGTGCAAGATCGCGATCACGGCGGTGCCGCGCGCGGCGCGCCGCCGGGCGGTCTCGACGAGGTCGATCTGATGCCGCAGATCGAGGCTCGATGTCGGCTCATCCAGCAACAACAGCCCCGGCCCATGCAGCGCCTCGCCGCAGGCGAGCTGCACCAGCACGCGGGCGAAATGCGCGCGTTGCTGCTCGCCACCGGACAGCGTCGGCAACTGCCTGAAACGGAAATGCGCCAGCGCGACCTCGTCCAGCGCGGCGGCGACCAGCGCCCGCGTCACCGCGCGCGGGCTTTCGCCGGCGCCCATGCTGACGATCTCCTCGACCGTGAACGGGAAGCTGACGTTGACGTGCTGCGACAGCATCGCACGGTGCTGCGCCAATTCGCGCGGACCATAGGCGCTGAGGTCGCGCTGCCTGAGCCGGATCGTTCCGCGCGACGGACGGAGATCGCCCGACAGCATCCGCAGCAAGGTCGATTTGCCGGCGCCGTTGGGGCCCACGATCGCGACCATCTCGCCGGCGCCGATCTGCAGCGAGACCGCATCGACCAGGATGGCGCCACTGGTCGTCATCGATACCGACTGCGCCTCCAGCAGCGCGCTCACAGCGACACCAGTCCGCGCTGGCGCAGCAGCATGGCGAGGAAGAACGGCGCGCCGATCGCGGCGGTCAGGATGCCGATCGGCATCTCAGCGGGCGCCACGATGGTGCGCGCCACCGTGTCAGCGCCGACCAGCAGGATCGCGCCGAGCAATGCGGACGCCGGCAGCAGCAGGCGATGCGAGGGGCCGACCACCAGCCGCAGCAGATGCGGCACCACGATGCCGACGAAACCGACCACGCCGCAGACCGAGACCGCGACGCCGGTCATCGCCGACACCAGCACGATCGAGATCCGCTTCAGCCGTTCGACATCGACGCCGCTGTGAAACGCCTCGGCCTCGCCGAGCACCAGCACGTCGAGCCCGCGCGCAATCCAGAGGCAGGTGATCAGAGCAATGGCCAGCACCGGCGCCAGCGCCGTGAGCTTGCTCCAGGTCGCGCCGCTCAGCGAACCCAGCATCCAGAAGGTGATGTCGCGGAGCTGGTGGTCATCGGCGACGAAGACCAAGACGCCGATGCCGGCATTGGCGATCGCGGCAATCGCGAGCCCGGCCAGCAGGAAGATCGCAATCGAGGTCCGGCCGCCGCGGCTGGCGATGCCATACAGCACGACGGTCGTGATCAGCGAACCGGCGAAAGCCGCGATCGGCAGCAGTTGATGCTGCAGGAAGCGCAGGCTCTCGCCGAGATGGCTGTCGGTGAAGACGATCGCCACTGCGGCGGCAAACGCGCCGCCGGAGGAGACGCCGACCAGCGCGGGGTCTGCGAGCGGGTTGCGGAACAGGCCCTGCATGATTGTACCCGATAGGGCAAGGAGTCCGCCGACCATCGCGGCAGCCGCGATCCGCGGGATCCGGATCGACCACACCACGAGCTGGTCGCGCGCGAGCAGCGGGTTGGCCATGCCGTCGGTCCATAGCCCGAGCGCGGCGGGCAGCCGTGCCAATGGAATGCCGGCAGCCCCGACCGTCAGGGCGACCAGCGCGCTTGCCGCGAGCGCCGCAATCAGGCAGAGCAAAACGAGTGTCGCCGCCGGCCGCAGCGACATGCCGGAGCGCCGTTGGGTCGCACGCGTGCGGCGTTCGGCCAGCACGCTCATTGCCGGCAGCTCGCGGTCAGCGCCGCCGGCTTGAAGCTGGCGGCCTCCGGCGCCAGCGCCGGATAGAGCTTGACCGAGAGGTCGCGCGCCGCCGCCGCGGTGCGCGGGCCGAAGCCGAGCAGATAGAGCCCATCCATCGAGATGAAGGCCTTGTTGGCCGCGACCGATGTCAGCGCGAAGGCCGGATGCGCGAACACGGCCTCCGACGTCAGCGAGTCCTTGCCGCGATCGATCGACAGCACGACGTCCGGTTTCGCCGCCACGATAGCCTCGTCATTGACCGGCTTGTAGCCGTCGTAACCATCGATCGCGTTGACGCCGCCCGCGAGCTGGATGATCTCGTCGGCAGCGGTCTTGTGGCCCGCGGCCAGCGCCCGGCCGTTCAACAGCGACATCACGAACATCACGCGCACCGGTTTCGTGACCTTGGCGCGCAACGCGCGCAGTTGCGCGAGGTCGCTCTCCACCGCCGTGGCGAGGCAAGCGGCGCGGGCATCGGCGCCCATGGCATGGCCGACAAGCTTTATCTTCTCGACCAGCCCGGCTTCCGAGAACGTCTCCGGCACCAGCACCAGCGGCACTTTCGCCGCTTCCAGCACGTCCATAGTCTCCTTCGGCCCGGAGCCCTGCACCGCAAGCACCAGCGACGGATGCAGGCCGAGTACGCCCTCCGGCGACAACTGGCGCATGTAGCCGACGTCGGGCTTCTCACGCAGCGCGGACGGCGGGTCGAGGCTGGTCGCATCGACGCCGGCGATGCGGTCCTCGAAGCCGAGCGCATAGAGGATCTCGGTGATCGCGCCGCCGATCGAGACGATCCGCGTGGGATCGTCGATCACGACGTCGCGGTCGCGCGCGTCATGCACGGTGATGCCCTCGGCCATTGCTGCGCCCGTCGGCAGCAGACAGGTGAGTGCGAGCAGGGCGAGCGTGCGACAAATTGTCATCGGGGCCGTCACTTGGTCAGGATCAGCTTGTTCTGCGAGGTCAGCCGCAAGCGGTAATGCTCTTCGCCATGCACGATGATGATCTCGCGCTCGGTCGAGAACAGCTCGCGGCTGTCGAGGCGATTGCCGTGCATGACGAGCGCTTTGGCGGCGTCAGACGCTGATACGGCCGGCTTTCCCGCCGCGCCGGTGTTGTCTCCGGAAGTTGCCGACATGCTCGTGGTGCTGCGCCTTCGAAACCTTCAAATGATGCTTGCTTGTACAAGCGGGCGAAGGCGCATTCCAACGGCCGCACTTTACAATCGATGTAAACAGCGCCGCCGCATTCTTGACCATTTTGTTGCCGGCTCGTAACCAATCATCACACGATGCAAGTGTGTGACTTGCATCGCGACGTAGCCAGCAAGCCGCTCGGTGGAGCGCACGCCAGCCAAACCAGAAGAGCGATGATCGGGCTGGGGCTAGAATGGCTGACGGGGCTAGGGTTTCGCGCGCCTTGATGTTGGGCGCGTCTGTATTTTCATTTTCGGCAGCGCTGCCGGCAAGCGGTTTGGCGCAAACCGCCGATGCGTCGGCGGCGCGCCCCGCGTCCGAGCGGCCGAAGCAGGCCAAGCGGAAGCCGAAGCCCGCGGCCGAACCGCAGGCGGCGGCGCCTGCGGTGAATGCGAGCGCGCAGATCGGCGCGGTGCCGGTGCAATCGCTCGACACCATCACGGCCGTCGCGTCCAAGACCGAGGAGCGCGCGATCGACGCGCTGGCGCCGGTCAGCTCGGTCACGCTGGAGAAAATTCAGGGCCTGCAGCCGAACCGGGTATCCGACATCTTCTATAACGTGCCCGGCGTCTCGTTCCAGGAACGCGGCGACGATCCGGCAACCGTGATCAACATCCGCGGTTTGCAGGATTTTGGCCGCGTCGCCATCGTGGTCGACGGCGCGCGGCAGAACTATCAACGCACCGGCCACAACGCCAACGGCTCGTTCTTCCTCGATCCCGAATTGATCGGCGGCGTCGACGTGGTGCGCGGCCCGACCGCGAACATCTACGGCTCCGGCGCGATCGGCGGCGTGGTCTCGTTCCGCACCAAGGACATCGACGATGTGGTGCGTCCCGGCGAGCGCTGGGGCGTCGACATGTCGGGCTCCTACGGGTCCAACAAAGACCGCGGCATGGGCTCGGTGTTCGGCGGCGTGCGCGTCGATCCGAATGTCGACGTGTTCGGCGGCGCGGTCTATCGCACCCAGAGCAACTACAAGGACGGCGCAGGCACCGAGATCGGCAACACCGGCAACGATATCGCGGCCGGCCTGATGAAGGTGACGATCCGCCCGGCCGAAGGTCACGAGTTCAAGATCGGCGGTGTCTTCCAGGACTACCAGTACAATATCGGTCAGCAAAACCGCGGCCCGACCACGACGGCGGCGCCGCTGGCAGCGATCGCAGGCTCCTCGGTCTACGCTTCCGATGCAAGGAATTACACGGGCACGCTGAGCTGGCGATATTCGAAGCCCGACGACATGCTGTTCGACTGGAACATCTCGGTCTACGGCAACAGCACCGACAACGACCAGGTCAAGACCTACAACAACCGTATCACGTCAGGCGGCGGCGTCTGCACGCTCGCCAATCCCGGCAACAACATCTCCGGCTGCGTCGGCGACAAGCGCGGCTATTCGCTCGACACCGTCGGCCTCGACGTCAACAACACCTCGCGCTTCAACTTCGGCGACTGGCGCAACGCCGTGACCTACGGCTTCGACGCCTTCCGCGACGATGTCGAGACCTTCGACTCGCGCGGCAATTCCAACATCACGACGCCCGGCGGCCAGCGTACGGTGTCCGGCGGCTTCGTGCAGTTGAAGCAGAACTATTCGAGCTGGCTCGAACTCGTCAGTGCGGTCCGCTACGACCATTACGAGCTCAGCTCGATCAACACCACGACCGGCGGCGATCGGCTGTCGCCGAAGATCGCGCTCAGCGTCACGCCGGTGACCGGCTTCACGCCCTATGTCAGCTATGCCGAAGGCTATCGCGCGCCGTCGATCACCGAGACGCTGATCGCGGGCGGCCATGCCACCGGCGGCGGGCCGGCGCTGTTCAACTGCCCCGACGGCACCAGCGGCCTGTTCTGCTTCCTGCCAAATGCGGCGCTGCGGCCCGAGGTCGGCAAGAACAAGGAAGCCGGCATCAATTTGAAGTATGACGGCATCTTCACCGCGAATGATTCATTCCGTGGCAAGATCAACGTGTTCCACAACGACGTCGATGGCTACATCGACCTCGTCGCGTCGGCGCCGACCACGACGCCGTTCGGACGCTTCAGCCAATTCTACCAGTACCAGAATATCGCCCACGCCCGCATCGAGGGCTTTGAGCTCGAGACGATGTATGATGCAGGTGACTGGTTCGTTGGCGTCGCCGGCCATCTGATGCGCGGCCGGAACACCGCGACCAATGTCGGGCTCGCCACCATCACGCCGCGCAAGGTGACAACGACGGGCGGCGTCCGCCTGCTCGACCGCTCGCTGATCATCGCCGCGCAATGGTCCTCGTTCGGTGCCAACAACGACCCGCCGGCGGGCTATCTGCCCTCGACCGGCTACGAGCTGGTCAATCTCTATCTGACCTGGAACGCCACCAAGGACATCACCTTCACGGCGTCGGTCGACAATCTCTTGAACCAGTACTATCGGCCCTATGCGATCCCGGGTTCCTCAAGCGACGGCACGACGCAAAACGACGTGCTGTTCTCGAGCCCCGGTCCGGGCACCGTCTACAAGGCCGGGCTGAAGATTCACCTAGGTGGAGCGTGACGCGACCAGCCGATCAATCCATCCAGGTTGCTCCGGCCGCGCTGGTGCCCCGGCGCGGCCTTGGCGCATTCCTTGGCGCATTCATGATATCAACGAGATCAACCGGCAGGATGCGAGGCATCCGCCGTCAAACAGGAGAAGGCTTCATGTTCATCGCAATGAACCGGTTTCAGGTGATCAGGGGCAAGGAGCAGGCGTTCGAGACGGTCTGGAAGACCCGCGAATCCTATCTCGGCGATCTGCCGGGCTTCATCGAGTTTCACCTCGTGAAGGGCCCCGAGGCCGAGGATCATACGCTCTACGCGACCCACACGGTGTGGGCCAGCAAGGCGGCATTCGAGGATTGGACCAAGTCCGAAGCGTTCCGCCGCGCGCATTCTCGCGCCGGCAACGAGACCGGCGGCAGCCTCTATCTCGGCCATCCCCGATTCGAAGGCTTTGAGGTGCTGATCACCGAGCGCGCCAAGAGCCCGGCGTGACGGAGGCGGCCGTGCAGAACGCGGAGCCAGCCGGGTTGACGGCCTACATGGCCGACAATCCCGGCGCTGTCATCGAGGACGTCGCGCGCGAGCGCAACGTGACGCCGCGCGCGGTGCTGGAGGCGCTGCCGGGCAACATGGTGCGGTTCGGTGCCGGTGAGTTCGCCGCCGCGATGCACGACATCGCGGAATGGGGCGAGGTGATGCTGATCGTGCACACCGATGACGCGATCTTCGAGTTCACCGGCGCCATACCGAAAGGCGAGGTGGGCCGCGGCTATTTCAACCTGATGCAGCCGAAGGGCCTGCACGGCCACCTCCGGCATGAGCGCTGTGCGGCGATCGCGTTCGTCGAGCGGCCCTTCATGGGCAAGGTGTCGGCCTTCATCGCCTTCATCAATCTCGACGGCGGCATCATGTTCAAGGTGTTCGTCGGCCGCGACGAGACGCGCGCGCTGCGCAGTGATCAGCTGGCACGTTTCCACGCGCTGGCAGACCGCCTCGCACCGAAGGCGGGCTGAGACCGACGAAGGACGGGAGGCGACCATGTCGCATCGCTGGCTTGGGCGACGGATCGGGATGTTGGCCGGGGCCACGTTCGCAATGCTGCCGGGCGCGAGCCTTGCCGCAGCCGACGCCGCGCTGCTGCCGCGCAATCTCTCGCCCTGGGGCATGTTCGAGAACGCCGACATCGTCGTCAAGGCTGTCATGATCGGCCTCGCCTTCGCCTCGCTCGTCACCTGGACGGTCTGGCTCGCCAAGACCGTCGAGATCCGCCGCAAGACCACGCTCGCCCGGCAACGGATCGGGCTGCTGGAGCGCGACACGCAGCTTGCCGAGGTCGAGCAGGCTAGCCGCGACGGCAGCGATGCCGTCGCGCAGATCGTGCAGTCGGCGTCGCGCGAGGCCGCGCTGTCCGGCGGCATGTTCGACGACGGCTTCAAGGAGCGCATCGCGCTGCGGCTCGAGCGGGTCGAGGCGGCGATGTCGCGGCAGATCGCGCGCGGCACCGGGGTGCTCGCCACGATCGGCGCCACGGCGCCGTTCGTCGGCCTGTTCGGCACGGTGTGGGGCATCATGAACGCCTTCATCGGCATCTCCGAGGCCCATACCACCAATCTTGCGGTGGTCGCGCCTGGCATCGCCGAGGCGCTGCTGGCGACCGCGCTCGGCCTGGTGGCTGCTATCCCGGCGGTCGTGATCTACAATCATCTGACCCGCTCGATCGCGGCCTACCGAGCGCTGCTCGGCGACGCCTCTGTCATGGTGATGCTGCTGGTCAGCCGCGAGGGCGATCGCAGCCTGTTCCGGCTGGCGCGCGCCGCGGAGTAGCCAATGGGTGCGAAGCTCGGATCGGGCGGCGCATTCGGTGGCCGGCGTCGCGGTGACGACGATCTGGCCGAAGCGCATGAGATCAACGTCACGCCGTTCATCGACGTGATGCTGGTGCTGCTGATCATCTTCATGGTGGCGGCGCCGCTTGCGACCGTCGACCTCGGCGTCGATCTGCCGGCCTCGACCGCCGAGCCGCAGCCGCGGCCGGACAAGCCGGTGTTCGTCACGGTGAAATCAGACCTTTCGGTCGCGGTCGGCGAGGATCTGATCGCGCGCGATGCGCTGACCTCGGCGCTCGATGGCGCCACGCAGGGCAAGAAGGACGAGCGCATCTTCCTGCGCGCCGACAAGGCGGTCAGCTATGGCGACCTGATGGAGGTGATGAACCTGCTGCGCAATGCCGGCTATCTCAAGATCGCGCTGGTCGGCCTCGACGGACGCAGCTAGCGCATGATCCGGAGTGGATACCGGTTTTCCGGCAGGATCATGCGCCAACAAGACATGTTCCGATGAACGCGTATGCGCTTCATGATGCGGGCGACGATACCAGGCTGCGGCGGTGGGGCCTGTCGGCGGCCGCCATCCTGGCCGCGCATGCGGCGCTGATCGCGCTCGGCATCACCTGGGTGTCGGCGCCGTCGCCCGGTGTGGCGGTGCCCGCCGTGCTGGTCGACCTGACGCCGATCACATCGGCGCCGACGATTTCCGAGACCGAGCTACCGCCGGGCCTGGCGATGCAGGAGGCCGATGCCTCGCCGCCGGAGCCTGCCGCCGCGCAGCCCGTTCCGGAGGAGATCGCGCCGACGCCACTGCAGGAAAAGCCCGAGGTGACGGCGCCGCCGGAGCAGAAGCCGCAAGCCACGCCGCCGAAGCCCGAGCCTGCGCAACTGGTTCCGGAGCGGAATCCCGAACCTATCAAGCCGAAGGTGGTCCGCCGGGAAGCAAAGAGGCCGTCAGAGGCGACGCCGGCGCCGCGCACCAGCGCGCCGAGCCGGGCCGAACGCCAGGCGCCGGCGGCATCCGCGATCAGCGCCGGCGCCGCGGCGTCGGCGATCGCAGCCTACAACGCACGCGTCCGCGCGCATCTCTTGCGCTTCCATGCCTATCCGGCCGGCGGCAACGGCCAACGCGGCGTGGTCCGCCTGGTGTTTACGCTCGGCCGCGGCGGGCAGGTGTTGTCGAGCCATCTTGGCGGCTCATCCGGCAATCCGACCTTCGACGCGCGGGCGCTGGCGATGGTGCGCCAGGCTCAGCCGTTTCCGGCGTTTCCATCCGAGGCCGCGCAGGGCTCGATGGCTTTCAGCGTGCCGGTGGCGTTCGTGCCGCGCTAGAGAATGATCCGGAACAGTGTGAAGCGGTTTTCCGAAAAGACCATGCTCAAACAAGAAGCTAAAGCGCGATGACGATTCAACCCAATCTCATCGCGCTTTAGTCTTAGCCACATCTGTCATGACAAGGAGCGAAGCGACCAAGCAATCCATCGGCCCGCACATGCGGTGCAATGGATTGCTTCGCTTCGATCGCAATGACGAGGATGGGCTGTGCCCCCAGCTACTCCTTCACCGCCCCCGTCAGCGACGACACGTAGTAGTCGACGAATAGCGAATAGAACAGCGCGACCGGCAGCGAGCCGAGCAGGGAGCCCGCCATCAGCGCGCCCCACTGGTAGACGTCGCCGGTGACGAGTTCGGTCAGGATCGCGACCGGCACGGTCTTGTTGGCGCCGCTCTGGATGAAGGCGAGCGCGTAGATGAACTCGTTCCAGGACAGCGTGAAGGAGAAGATGCCGGCCGAGATCAGGCCGGGCACCGCCAGCGGCAAGGTGATCCGCCACAGGATCTGCAGCCGCGTCGCGCCGTCGACCAGCGCGCATTCCTCGAGCTCATAGGGGATCGACTTGAAATAGCCGATCAGCAGCCAGGTGCAGAACGGCACCAGGAAGGTCGGATAGACCAGGATCAGCGCCAGCGGCGAATCGAACAGGCCGAACTGCACGATCACGGTGGCGAGTGGAATGAACAGGATCGACGGCGGCACCAGATAGGCGAGATAGATGCCGAGCCCGACATAGGGGCTGCCGCGGAAGCGCAGCCGCTCGATCGCGTAGGCGGCCAGCGTCGAGGCGAACAGCGACAGGAAGGTCGCGCCGATCGCGACCAGCATGGTGGTTTTCAGCCAGCGCGGATACGAGGTGTCGAACAACAGATGCTTGACATGCGCGAGCGTCGGCGAGGTGATCCAGAACGGATTGTGCTCCTTGTAGTTCAGGAGCTCCGCGTTCGGTTTGAACGAGGTGATCGCCATCCAGTAGAACGGGAACAGCAGGATCAGGACGAAGCAGGCGAGCGGCAGATAGATCATCACTGCGCGCCGGGCGCCTGAGTCCCACGACATCGTGTCCGGTGCGGCGCGGGCGACGTTCGATGCTGCGACGTCAGTCATTGGCTTCTCCCTGCTGCCATTTGCGTCGCGCGAGGCCGAAATAGCTGAACAAGGTCGCGAACACCAGGAACGGGATCATCGAGACCGCGATCGCCGCACCTTCGCCGAGCTCGCCGCCGGCGATGCCGCGCTGGAATGCCAGCGTCGCGAGCAGATGGGTCGAATTGACCGGGCCGCCGCGGGTGATGGCGTAGACCAGCTGGAAGTCGGTGAAGGTGAAGATGATCGAGAACGTCATCACGATCGCCAGGATCGGCATCATCATCGGGAAGGTGATGTAGCGGAAGCGTTGCCAGGAGGTGGCGCCGTCGAGCATCGCCGCTTCATAGAGCGAAGGCGAGATGGTCTGCAGCCCGGCCAGCAGCGAGATCGCGACGAACGGGATGCCGCGCCAGATATTGGCCGCGATCAGCGAGAACCGCGCCGGCCAGGGCGAGCCGAGAAAGTCGACATTGCTGTCGCGCAGGTGCAGCACCTCGACCAGCAGATAGGAGATGATCGAGAATTGCGGATCGTAGATCCACCAGAACGCCAGCGCGGAGAGCACTGTCGGCACGATCCATGGCAGCAGCACGATGGCCCGGATCAGGCTCTTGAGCGGGAAATGGTTGTTGAGCAGCAGCGCCAGCCAGAAGCCGAGCGCGAATTTTCCGAAGGTTGCGACCGCGGTGTAGAAGATCGAGTAGAACACCGCGTTCCACCACAAGGGATCCTTGAGCAGATACTGGAAGTTCTCCAGCCCGATATAGACGCCGCGCTGGCCGATCGTGGTGTCGGTGAAGGCGAGCCAGATGCCGAGGCCGAGCGGATAGGTGAGGAACACCAGCAGCAGGCCGATCGCGGGCGCCAGGCACATCACGATCAGGAACGGCTTGTAGTCGAACAGGCGTGCCAGCCAGCCCGGTTGCCGGAGCGCGTGTCCTCGCGAAGGTAGCGTCGTTACAGACATCCGATGCTCGTCCGCTGTGGTCATTGCGAGGAGCTCGCGACAAAATTGCGAAGCAATTTTGCGCTGAAGCGACGAAGCAATCCATTCCTCCGCTGTGGCGCTATGGATTGCTTCGCTTCGCTCGCAATGACGGTTGATACAGTCTCGATGACCGCAGTTACCGGTTCTGCCGCCGGAAATACCGCTTGGCGCGCTGCTCGGCTTCCGCGGCTGCAGCTTCCGGCGTCGCCGCGTCGGTTGCGACCGAGGCGCACATCTGCACCAGCACATAGTCGGCAGTGACGGCACCGGTCGCGGTCGAGATCGGCCCCTTGTAGCCGTTGTAGTAGGGGCTCTTCATCGTGTTCCTGAAGATCGCGACCTTGGGATCGCCCGACCACACCGCAGCATCGACGTAGGCAGCGAGCGGTTGCGACCAGTAGCCGGAATTGGCGTTGAGCCACGGCTCGTACTGCTCCTTCTCCAGCATGAATTGCAGGAACGCCTTCGCCGCGTTGGGATAGGGGCTGTGCTTGAACACCATCGCATTCAGCGTCAGGCCCGACATCGGCGAGGTCGATGCCCGCCCCTTGGGCAGCAACTGATGCTCGGTGTCGTCGGCGATCGCCTTGGTGGCCGGATCGTTCTTCAGCGAGAAGTACAGCGAGACGCCGTTCGCGGTGAGGCCGATCTCCTGCGACGAGTAGGCGCGGTTGTTGGAGACGTCGTTCCAGGACGGCGTGCCGGCGATGAAGGTCGGATAGAGCTCCTTCAGATATTTCAGCGCGGCGATCGTCTCCTTGCTGTTGACGGTGATGTTGCCTTCCTCATCCAGCAGCGCGGCGTTGTGCGACCACAGCAGCCAGTTGGCGAAGCCGTTGCCGTCGCCGACCGCGTTGCCGAGCGCAAAGCCCGCCGGCTTGCCGGCAGCTTTCAGCTTCCTGCAGAGATCGAGAATGCCGGCGTGGTCCTCCGGCACCTTGTCGAAGCCGGCGGCATTGACCAGCGACTTGCGGTAAACCAGCGGGCCGCCGGAGGCGCCGAACGGCAGGCCGATCCAGCTCTTAGATTTCGAGCGCATGCCGTAGCGCTGCGCGAGCGTCAGCCAGCCGCCGTACCGATTGCCGAGATAATCGGCGACGTCGGTCAGCTCGATCAGCTTGTCGATATAGATGTGCGGCGCATCGCCGAAGCCGATGATGATATCGGGGCCGGCACCGGAATTCGAGGTCACCGCGGTCTGCTGGTTGATGTCCTCCCAGCCGACGAAGTCGACCTTGACCTCGACGCCGGTCTTGTCGGTGAACTTCTTGACGTTGGCGCGGAACACGTCCTCGTCGGCCTGGACGAAGCGCACCGGCCGCAGCATGCGCAGGGCCGCGCCCTTTTCGATCGGCAGCGACGGCGCCGCCACGTCGGCGGCCTTCACCTTCGACGCTTCCTGCGCCGAAGCGCCGGTAATTGCCAGTGCCGCCGCCGAAGCTCCCAGCGCCAGCGCGTCGCGACGCGTGACCTCGTACGTCATGCCGTTTGCACTCCCTGCTTCTATTGTTTCCTTCCCGGCGTTGCCCGCCGGTGAAGGGCCTTGTCGTCTCGGTGCGCCCGCCGCGCGAGAGGCCCGCGTTGCCAACGAGGCGAGGCTTCGCGCGCAACGCGTCGCCCGCCTAGCTGTTCGGACCGCGATCCATGCTGACGGGCTGCCAGCGGCGCAGCGCGGTGTTTTGCAGCACCGACGGGTTGACGCAGCTTACCGGCCACATGCCTTGCAGCACTAGTGACAATTCGTAGCCCACGCGGCGCTTGCGTGCCTCGTCAAAACGTGCCGATGCCGAGGCGACATGGGCGGTCAAGGTAACATTGTCCATCCCGAGCATCGGATTGTTGTGCGACGGCGGTTCCTTCTCCAGCACGTCGAGTGCGGCGTGGGCGATCCAGCCCTCTTGCAGCGCCTTGATCAGCGCTTCCTCGTCGACCGTGGCGCCGCGCCCGGTGTTGATGAAGATGGCTGATCTCTTCATCTGACGAAAATGCTTCTCGGTCAGCATGTGATGCACCTCGGGCCGCGCAGGCGCGTGCATCGAGACGAAATCCGACTGCGACAGCACCTCCGACAGCGTCGACGGGATCACGCCGTGGTCGTACATCAGCGTTTCCTGGATGAAAGGATCGTAGGCCATCATCCTGAGGCCGAACGGCGCGGCGCGCTTGGCCACCGCGCGGGCGACGCGGCCGAACGAGATGAAGCCGAGCGTCTGGCCCATCAGCCGCGGAATCTTCAGGAGCGCCGGGCGGCCCTCGGCCCAGCGGCCTGAGCGCACCATCTTGTCCTGCTCGATCAGTCGGCGGAAGCCGGCGAGCAGCAGCATCATGGCGTGGTCGGCGACCTCCTCGATGAAGGTGTCGGGGATGTTGGTGACGGGGATGCCGCGGGCGGTGGCGGCCTTGACGTCGACCGAGTCGACGCCGACGCTGCCGAGCGTGATAACCTTGCAGTTTTCGAGTGCGTCGATGACCGCCTTGGTGATCGGCATGCCCTTGGCGTAGATCGCGTCTGCGTTGCGCGCCGCAGCGATGAATTCGGCTTCGTTGGCCGGCGCCTCGACGATCTCCGCACCGATCGGATCGAGCGCCTCGCGCTCATAGTCGTAGCCGCCGCCGGCGACCGTGAAGCTCGCGCCCTTCGGCGTCACTACCCTGAATTTCGACATTGTCTGCTCCCGATGTGAGGTCTTCTGTTCTTGATTCTTGCTGGTTTGTTTCTTGGTCTTGTTGCTTGTCGGAGCGGGGCTTGCGTCACCGCCTTCCCATACTTCTACGCGAGCTGTGCTGTTGCCTCCACAATTGCCGGTTGGTCCGCGGCCCGATTCTCCGGGCTTCTACGGGGAACCTCCGTAACCATCGGGTAAAAGGTCTCACATTACGGTGAACGGAATCAATCCGCCAATTGCGTCGCGTTTCCCGCCTCTTCTGGAGATCCCCGTGAAGCTGTCAAATCTGAAGATCACCCCCAAGCTCGGCATTCTGGTGGGGGTGACCCTCCTTGGTCTGTGCACGGCCGGCATCCTCGCCGGTCAGCTGATGCAGCGTGAGATGACGAACGCTCGCATCGACCAGGCCAAGGCCATCGTCGAGATGGCGAAGAACATGGCGGCGAGCCTGAAGAAAGAAGTCGATGCCGGGAAGATGACCAAGGAGGCTGCGCTCGCCGAGTTCGGCAAGCGCGCCAACGCCATGACCTACGACAACGGCTCGGGCTATCTGTTCGGCACGGACTACAACGGCATCACGGTGCTGGCACCCGATCCGAAGCAGGTAGGAACCAACCGCATGGACGTCGTGACCAATGGCCGCAAGCTGTCGCAGGAGCTGATGGACGGCGTGAAGGCCAAGGGCGACATTCTGCTGTTCTATGAATATGTGAAGCCCGGTCAGGAGACGCCGATCCGAAAGCTTGGTTACGCGGTCGCGGTGCCAGGCTTCGACATGTATCTCGGCACCGGCGCCTATCTCGACGATATTGACGCCAAGATGCGCCCGATTGCCTGGTTGCTCGGACTTGCGATCCTCGGCATCGGCGTCATCTCGAGTTCGGTCGCCTGGCTGATCGGGCGCAGCATTTCCCGGCCGCTGAACCTGCTCGGTGCCCGCATGCGCGACATCGCGGATGGCAAGCTCGACGGCGACATTCCCGGCGTCGGCCGTGGCGACGAGGTCGGCGGCATGGCGGCAACCGTCCAGGTCTTCAAGGACAATGCGATCCGCATCCGCGGGCTCGAGCAGGCCGAGGCCGAAACGCAGGCCCGCGCCGCATCCGAGCGACGCAGCGCGATGCAGGACCTTGCCAGCGACTTCGAGCGCAGCGTGAACGGCATCGTCCGCACGGTCGCCTCGGCCGCCGCCGGCATGCAGACCACGGCGCAGTCGATGACCGCAACCGCCAGCGACGCCAGCGCCCGGGCCGCGACCGTGGGTGCCGCTTCCGACTCTGCCTCCAACAATGTCGGCACCGTCGCCGCCGCCGCCGAGGAGCTCTCCAGCTCGGTTGCGGAGATCTCCCGCCAGGTGGCGCGCTCCAGCGAGGTCGCAAGCCGGGCGGTGGCCGATGCCGAGCGCACCAATGCCACCGTGCAGGCGCTCTCCACCGGCGCCGAGAAGATCGGCGAGGTGGTCAAGCTGATCCACTCGATCGCCGCCCAGACCAATCTGCTCGCGCTCAACGCCACCATCGAGGCGGCGCGCGCCGGCGAATCCGGCCGTGGCTTTGCGGTGGTCGCTTCCGAGGTGAAGGCGCTGGCCAACCAGACCGCGAAGGCGACCGAGGAGATCTCGGCGCAGGTCGCCGCGATGCAGGCCTCCACCGGCGAGGCGGTGACCTCGATCGGCGGCATCACCGCGACCATCGCGCAGATGAGCGAGATCACTGCCTCGATCTCGACCGCGATCGACCAGCAAGGCGATGCGACGCGCGAGATCGCGCGCAACATTCAGCAGGTCGCAGCCGGCTCGAGCGAGATTTCCGCCCATATCGGCGGCGTCACGTCCGCGGCCGCCGCCACCGGCACCGCGGCCGGCGACGTGCTGTCGAATGCGCGCGAGCTCGACACCCAGTCGGGCATGCTGCGCAACGCGGTCGACGAGTTCCTGCAGAAGGTCCGCGCGGCGTAACGCCTGGGCGATCGATCGACGTCATCCGAATGCCCGGGCTTTCGCTCGGGCATTCGCGTTTTGAGTCGCCTGCTGCTTCTCCGATCCGGGCGCAGGGGATCAGCTTCTCCCACAACCCCGGGGCCGGCCGCAGGGGTGCGCGGCCAAAATATCGAAAACAACCCCATGCACAGTAGCCGGCGGCGGCCGCGCTCGTTCAGGTAACTTGACACGTCGGGCAACTCACTGTCATATTCCGATAGTCAGAAATCCGGCCGTTGAGACGCTACGATCCTTCCGGAAAGACCTGCGCGACGTGAAACGCCTTGGTGGTAATGAGCCACCTACCGTCGATCCTGTGAAACACCAGGTGGTCGATGAAGCCGGTCTGGCCGGCCCTGACGCGCACCTTGGCGAGGGCGAGATCGGACGCGATCTGTTCGATGCTGATGATGGCCTCCTCGCGCGGCGATTTCATCGACGCCGGCGAGGGCCGGCTGCGGATGAAGTCACGGAACTCCGCGGCCGACCGCACCGTGTGCTTGCCGTCCCGGATGCCGTGCACGATACAGGCATCGGAGAAGACGTCACGAAACCGGCTGTCGTCGACGTCATACATCAGGTTGAAATATCCATCGATCGCGGCTGCGATGGCCTGGATGTCGCTCATTGCAAAATCTCCTTAAGCGATGATGTAGCGGTGGACTCACCGGACCAGACCGGTGATCTGCGCCGACAGTGGCCGATATGGTGGCGGAGTGCTACGACTGGACGGTCATCTCTTGGATGACTGAGAGGCATCGGCATGGACGAAGTTGACGGTCGGCTGGTCGGCGGCCTGGTGGTGCTCGCAGCGCTGGCGGATGCGCGCAGCTTTGGCCGCGCTGCCGAACGGCTCGGCATGACGCAATCCGGGGTCAGCAAGGCGATCGCCAAGCTCGAGGCGCGCCTCGATGCCAGGCTGGTCCACCGCACCAGCCGCGCCGTCGAGCTCACCGAGGAAGGACGCGCGCTGTATGAGCGGGTTGCGGCGCATCTGGCCGGGATCGGCGAGGCGGCGGCGGAGACCGCGAAATTGCGCGATGCGGTCCGCGGCAGGCTGCGGGTCAATGTCGACCCGCTGTTCTCCCGCATGGTGCTCTCGCCGAAGCTGAGCGAGTTCCTGCTGCAGAACCCGGGCATGGAGCTGCGTATCGAGACCCGCGACCGGATCGCGGATCTGGTCAGCGACGGTTTTGATCTGGCGGTGCGCTTCGGCGAGCCGGTGCCGTCGGCGCTGATTGCGCGCCGCGTGCTGGAGGCGCGGGTGCTCACCGTGGCCTCGCCGATCTATCTGGAGCGACACGGCCGGCCGCTTGATCCGCGGGAGCTGGCGAGCCGCGACCATCAGTGCATCCAGGCCATCGACGCGGCGACCGGGCGTCCGTTCGATTGGGAGTTTTGGCGCGGCGGCGAGGTCGTGCCGGTCGCGGTCCACGGCCGGCTCACCGTGACCGATTCAGGAACCAAGCTCGGCGCTTGCCTGGCCGGCTTCGGCATCGCGCAGGTGATCGATATCGGCATCGACGATCACCTGCGGAGCGGCGCGCTGGTGGAGCTGTTTCCGGATTGGCCCGACGAGCGCTTTCCGCTCTACGTCTATTACGCCTCGCGTAGCCACGTGCCGGCCAAGGTGAGGCGGTTTATCGACTTCATCACGGACACGCTGGCGGCAAAGCCACATTCGCCACGCAAATCCGCCGGCCTGCGCAAGGTTGGCTAGCCATGCCTTCGGCTAGTGCTTCGCCGATCCCTGCCGAGAGGCGATGATGACGCCGGCGAGCACCAGCGCGTAGCCGATCAGATGAAACGGCGCGAGCGTCTCGCCGAGCAGCAGGATCGCCATCGCCGAGCCGAACACCGGCACCAGATGGAAGAACGGCGCCGCGCGGTTCGGCCCGATCAACGCGACGCCGCGGTTGAAGAACAGATAGGCGAGCGTGGACGGGAAGATCAGCGTGTAGCCCAGCGTGGCAAAGGTCAGAACGTCGAGCTTCAGCGTCACGCCGTTGGCGAATTCCCAGATCGCCACCGGCAGCAGCATCAGCGCGCCGCAGCAGGTGGTGAACGAGATTAGCGAGAGCTGGTGGATCTTCGGCCGCCGCGGGATCAGCGCCGAATACAGCCCGAACGACACCAGCGAGGCGCCGAACATGATGTCTCCGCGGTTGAAGCTGATGCTGGCAAGCGCCGAGAAGTCGCCGCGCAGGATGATGGTCAGCACCCCCGCCAGCGAGATCGCGATGCCGGCAAGCTGCGCCGGCGTCAGCCGCACGCCGAACAGGATCAGCGACCACAGCGCCACGAACAGCGGCCCGGCCGACTGGATCAAGAGCGCGTTCAGCGCCTCGGTATATTGCATCGCCCAGTAGGAGATCGCGTTGTTGAACGCGAAACCGACCGCGGACAACAGCAGCATCAGAGGCAGCGCCCTGCGCAGTTTCGGCCAGTCCTCCTTCAAATGCGGCCAGGCGAACGGCAGCAGGATCAGGAACACGCCGAGCCAGCGGATCGTGGTCAGCGTGACCGGCGGCACATGGCTGCCGACGTGCCGCGCCAGCACGATGTTGGCAGCCCAGAACAGCGACGTCAGGCTGAGCAGCAGATAGGGCTGGTTATTGAGCCAGTGCAGCGGCTGATGGCGCTGGGGTGTGGCGGGTGCGGGCAAAGCGGTCATTGTCTGGCGGATGTTGTGCCCGAATCCGCAGTCGCCACAAGACGAAAGAGCGGATTGGAGCCATGCATGCGGTGTCATCGCCGCAGGACACGACGTCGAATGCAGAACTATCCCCGTCACCCTTCGAGACGGCCGCGGTGCGGCCTCCTCAGGGTGACGGGGATAGGTATTGGATGTGTCTCGGATGCCCGCCTATCTCTGCGGTCCAGACAACGAGATGTCGCGCTCGGCGCGAAATACGTTGCTGTAGAGATTGGCGATCCACTGTCGTCCGGTCGAGGTGATGTTGAGGTGGCGGATCGCTTTCTGCACGTGCGGCGCGACGCTGTCCCAGTAGAAGCGCGGATAGAGGTCGACGAGATCGGCCGGCGAATCGTAGCCGAGCTGGCGGTTCAATCCGGCCTCCTCGAATTCAAGGTACAACGCGTTGGCCTTGCGGATGTAATGGGGATCGCCGAGCTGGCCGATCAGGTCGGCCGCGCGCAGCAGGATGGCTTCCTCGCCGAACTCCTCATTGCCATCAGGTGCGCTCTGCGGAAAGCGGGTGCCCTCGATGGCGCGCACGATGCGCTCCTTGTCGAGCAGCGCGACGCCCTTGAGCCGCTCCATCACGAACATCTTGGAGCGGTCGACGTGATAGGACATCAGCCCCGCATCCGACGAGCCGCGCGGCAGGATCACCTTGCGGCCGTCGGCTGAGACCAGATAGCCGTTCTCGTCGTCGGCATCGAACAGTCCGCGCACGTAGCCGATGTCATGGGTGAGGCAGGCGACGATGACATGCGCATAATCCTCGGCGTTCATGTGCGCGTGCAGCGCGCGGCCGCGCAGGATGGCGTGGCCAGCCAGGGTCACCAGCATGGTGTGCTCGACATTGTGGTAGAGCGCGTCGCTGTTGCCGATGCATTCGATCGCGATCCGCGCGATCGAGGGCACCATCTCGACAAGCTGGGTCTGCGAAGAGCCGAACCGGCGCTGCATGTATTCACCGAGGAATTTGCCGAGCGCGTCGGCCGCAAGTTCGGGAAGGGTCATCACGGCATTGACCTCCGAGAGCTGACGCGAGCTTACGGCCCGGCGATATTTCAGGCTAGTCCGGCGATGTGACATAATCGTTGCGGTCGGCCGCAGTGGTCTGGCCGACGTGACCGTATTATTCCGGGGTGGAGCAGCAGCTGATGGGTGTCGATCTATTGAACGTCAAAGGCTTGAGCGAACTGGATCAAGAGGCTCCGGTCGTGATGGTCAACCTGATGCGATTTCGCCAGCGGTCGCTCGACGGCGACGGCTCGGGCTGGGATGCCTATCTGCGCTACAGCGCGCTCACGGTCCCCATGATCAAGGCGCGCGGCGGCACGCTGCTCTGGACCGGCAGCGCCGAGACGGTCGCGCTGGGCGAGCCGGCCGGCCAGCGCTGGGATTATCTCGCGCTGGTCTATTACCCGAGCGTCGCTGCCTTCCTCGACATGATGACCTCGGCCGACTACGAGACCCGCTGCGACCCGCATCGCCGCAACGGCTGCGAGGAGCACGTCATCATCGCGACGCGCGAGGCCTACAGCAAGTTCAAGGTCGGGTGAGGTGTGCGTGCTCCCTCTACGTCTTTGCGAGCGAAGCGAAGCAACCCATACCTCCAAGCGCGGAGAGATGGATTGCTTCGTCGCTTCGCTCCTCGCAATGACGGCTGAGGGATCGCTATGGCTCACGTCCGCGGCCCAATCAGCGGTCCAAGCGCCGCGCGGCAGGCCGTCTGCAGCACCCGGCAGACCTCATCCCTTGACCGCCCCGCGCTCAGCGAGGCGAAGGTCGGGTAGCTCGTCAGCGTGAAGATCAGGTCGACGGTGTCCTTGCGGGCCTGCGGCGACGCGCTCCGGCGCGCGATGCGGTCGATCAATGCGGCGACGCCATGGCGGCGGCGTTCGTTGCGCTCGCGCAGCACCTCGGCGAATTCGGGATCGGTCGCCATCGCGTCGTGCAGGCGGCCGACAGCGGAATCGCGGCTCCAGAAGCCGCAGAAGATCTCCACCATGCGATCGAGCGCGGCGCGCGGATCGGCCATTGCCATGGCATCGGCGAGCTGATGCAGCCCGCCATGGCGCGCGATCTCGTCGAACACGGCTTCGAGCAGCCCGCGCCGCGAGCCGAACTGGTTGTAGACGGTCAGGCGCGTCACGCCGGCGGCCTTCGCCACCGTATCCAGCGAGAAGCGCGCGATGCTCTCGCCTTCGCGCAGCGTGCGCGAGGCGGCCTCGATCACGCGCTCGCGGGTTTCGGCGGCGGCGGCACTGCGCGCCGGGCTCACATAGCTGCGCGGCAGCATCGGTCGGCCTTGCTTTTGTCGGATTGACTATACATCATGTATATCTAATTTCCAGTGCCCTTGGAGCGAAACCATGCAGACCGCACTCATCATAGCGCTGTCCCTTCACGTCCTGTCATCGGTGTTCTGGGCCGGCTCCAGCTTCACTTTGGCACGCACCGGCGGCCTCGGCGGCGAAAAATTGCTGTTTCCGCAAATCGGCGCCGCGACAGTCGCGATCGTGACCGGCGCCACGCTCTGGCGCCTGGCCCATGAAGGCTCGTTCGCTCTGTCGGAGCAGATTTTGACCGGTGGTGCGAGCGCCGCGCTGGCCGCGATCGCCGTCCAGATCATCGTCGGCGGCGGCGCGGTCCGGCAGCTGCACAGCAGCGCGGGCGATAAGTCGGCTGCGCGTTCCAGGCTGGCGGTGGCGCAGCGCATCGCGGCCGGGCTGCTCGCGGTCACCGCGCTCTGCATGGGCGCGGCGCGCTATGCGTGAGTCTAGAGCCTTTTCCTTTCCGACAGAATCGGAAGGGGGCTCCAGACTCTTGTTGTGACGCGTTTTCTTCACGCGAACCGGTATCCACTTCGCTCGAAAACGCTCTTAGAACTTCCGCACCAGATCGGGGGTAATCTCCTTCAGGCTGCGGATGCCGAGCAACGCGAGGTCGCGGTCGATCTCGGCGTGCAGCAGCGAGATCGCGCGCGACACACCGGCCTCGCCTGCGACCACGGCGGCGTAGAGGAACGGCCGGCCGACCCAGACGAAGTCGGCACCGAGCGCGAGCGCCTTGATCACGTCCGTGCCGCGGCGGACGCCGCCGTCCATCATGACCGTCATGCCGCCCTTCTGCGCCGCGATCTCAGGCAGCGTGCGCAGGGCGGAGACAGTGTAGTCGAGCTGGCGGCCGCCATGGTTGGAGACCATGACGCCGTCGCAGCCGTGCTCGCGCGCCAGCCGCGCGTCCTCCGGCGAGATCAGCCCCTTGACCACGAGCTTGCCGGGCCAGCGCTTGCGGATCAGCTCGACATGCTTCCAGGCGAGTTGGTCGCGGCTGCCGATGTTGCGCATCAAGTTCTTGGACAGCACCGGCGGGCCCCGCTTGGCGTCCATGTTCTCGAAATGCGGCATGCCGTGATTGAGCACGGTGCGCGCCCACGTGTTCAGCAGCCAGTCCGGATGGGTGATGGTGTCCCAGAACACCCGCGGCGTGATCTCGAGCGGCACCTGGAAGCCGTTGCGGATGTTGTTCTCGCGGTTGGGCGGCACCGGCACGTCGGCGGTGACGACGAAGGTGTCGTAGCCGGCTGCCGCGACGCGATCGACCAGCGGCTCGATGCGCTCGGGAAGCCCGGCGAGATAGGCCTGGTACCAGGCCTGCTGATTGGCGGCGCGGACGTCTTCCAGCGTGATCAGCGAGGAGGCCGAGAGGATCATCGGGACATTGGCCGCGGCCGCGGCGCGCGCCAGCACGATGTCGCCGCGATAGGCGCACAGCGCGGACGAGCCCATCGGCGGGATCCCGAACGGCGAGGCGTAGCTCTTGCCGAACAGCGTCGTGGTCTGGTCGCGCCCGGAGACGTCGTTCAGCACGCGCGGCACGAAGCCGTATTCGTCGAATGCGCGGCGATTGTCCGACCGCGCGGCGTCGGTCTCGGCGCCGCCGGAGATGTAACCGTAGAGGAATTTCGGCAGCAGCCGCCGCGCCTGCGGCTCGAAATCGTCGAGCGTGAGATAGCGCCGCAAATGCCGGGGCACGGCGATCGCTGCGCGGTTGACGGTGGCGGGAGGTGGGGAGGGCGCTGCGGTCCGGTCGTGCACGTTGGGCGTTTCCGTTGTTCTTGGGTGTTGTTCTTGGTTCTTGGCTGGAAAGCGAGGCTAGCGCCTGGCGGCGGGCGGGACAAATTTCTCGTTGAATGTGTTGACGGACTGGCTGACGTCGCTGAGCGTCTTGCGGGTCTCGGCGATCATGGTGCCGGACTTCTTGTCGAAGCTCTGGACCAGCTCGCGCAGCGAGATCACGGTCGGCAACAGCTCGCCGCCATATTTGTCGCTGCCGAAGCTCTTCAGGAACTTGTCGGCCGAGGTCAGCTTGGCGTCGACAGTGCTGATGCCGTCGTCGGCGGCATCGATGAAGCCCGCGATCAATTCGCCATTGCCGGACAGCGAGTTGGTGAAGTTCTCGAGCCCGAGCAGCGAGTCCTTGATGTCGGCCTCGTTCTCGGTGATGACGCGGTCGACATTGCGCAGCGCGACGCGCAGTTTCTCCTGGATGCCCATCGTGCCTTCGGCGTCGGCGGTCAGCTCGGGAATGCCGTCGGCGCCGAGCGGCGGCGGCGGGGCTTCGTCGGTGCCGCCGGTGAAGGAAATCGAGGCGATCCCGGTGAGGCCCTGGAATTCGAGGCCGGCCTGGGTGTCCTTCTTGATCGGAGCGTTGCCCTCGATCCGCGTCATCGCCACCACGCGGTGGCGGTCGAGCCTGATCGAGACCACCTCGCCGATCCGCACACCGGCGAAGTTGACGCTGGCGCCGCGGCGCAGGCCCGACGCCGAGCCCTCGAACACGACGCGGAACGGCACCATCCGCTTGATGCCGGCATAGCGCTGATAGCCCAGCCAGCCGCCGAGCGAGCCGGCGATCAGGGCCAGCGTCAGGGTGCCGATCACAACATTGCTGGCGCGCGCCATGCAGACATCCGTTCGCGAAGCAGGGCTCGATCAATAGCGGATTTGCCGGCGCCCGTCACCGCGCCTGCGGACGCGGGGTAGCTCAGGCCGACTGCCTCCGCGACGCCGCGAAGACGCCGGCCAGCACCAGCGCGAAGCCGATGAAGTGGAAGGCCTGCGGATGCTCGCCGATGAACACGATCGACATGATGGTGCCGAACACCGGAACCATGTGGAAGAACGGCGCGGCGCGGTTGGCGCCGATCAGCTGCACACCGCGGTTGAAACACAGATAGGCCACCGTCGAGGGGAATACCGCGACATAGAACAGCGACAGCAGGTTGCCGGCCGTGAGCTGCATTACCGGACGCGTGCCCAGTTCCCAGATCAGGAACGGGATCAGGAACAGCGCGCCGCAGCCGAAGGTAAAGGCCGCGACCGACAGCCCATGGATCCTGGGCCGCTTCAGGGTCAGCACCGAGTAAAACGCGAAGATCACCAGCGCGGCGATGAAGATCAGGTCGCCCTTGTTGAACTCGATCTTCGACAGCGTCGTAAGATCGCCGTGCAGCAGGATCACCAGCACGCCGGCGAGCGACAGCAAGACGCCGCAAAGCTGCGCCAGCGTCAGCCGCGCGCCGAGCAGGATCAGCGACCACAGCGCGACCATCAGCGGCACGGAGGATTGCAGCAGCAGCGTGTTGAGCGCCTGGGTGTGTTCGAGCGCCCAGTACTGCAGCGTGTTGAAGGCGCTGATGCCGGTCATCGACAGCAGCAGCATGATGCCGAGATTCTTGCGGATCGCGGGCCAGTCGCTGGCGAGATGCTTCCAGGCAAACGGCAGGATGATCAGGAACGCCACGAACCAACGCAGGAACGACAGCGTCACCGGCGGAATGTGGCCGGCGGCGAGCCGGCCGACGATCGCATTGCCGGCCCAGCACATCGCGGTGATGCAGAGCAATAGATACGGCTGGTTGGCGATCCAGGAGCCGGACGCAGGCGTTGTGGTGGAATCGGTGGCAGACATGCGAAAGGCCCGGGTTCACGACGCCGCGGCCCGCCCGCCCGGCCGTCGCCGGGCCGGCATGGATCTCCCCGGCGCCCCGTCACAGACACGGATTCTGCCGTTCTATCAATGGGGATCGACGCATCGCGACCATGCGCGATGGCCCCTTACGGAAGGCGCGATGGCGCTTTGCCAGGCGGCGTACCAGCCGATCTGCCGGAAACCTCTAGCGGGTTTCCGGCGGCGTGGTCTGGCGCTTGACGATCTGCTCGGCGAGCTCGATCAGGATCCGCTTGGTGTCGGGGTCGTTGACGTCGCGGAACACCCGCAGCATGCGCAGCTCGAGCAGGGATTGCAGCGATTCCGACGCCAGGCCGCCGTGTGCCAGCGCCGTGGTGGCGGGCCGGCGATTGAGGAGATCGGCGGCGATCCCGAGCATCTCGGCGACGGTGGCCAGGCGCCCGGTATCGATTTTTACGGTGCCGTCCACGCCGTTCTTTTGCAGGGAGGCTCCCGCGCACAGGATCTCGGCGAGATCTGCCTGCGACAGCCCGATTTCGCGCCAGCGCGCCTGCACCAGTTGATCGATCTGGTCGTCCTGCGATGTGCTCATGGTGCGCTTGGGCGATCTCCAGCTACGTCCGTCGACAGCATGTCCGCAACGTTGATTGGTAGCAAATGGAACTGCGGTTCGTCGTCACGGGATTTCTACGGATCATCCGGATCGACGATCGGTCCCGCCGCATCGGGCGGCGTCCACGACAATCCGCGCTTTCACGACGGCCGGGCGGTCCACCGGGCGGGCACTGCAATACGCACCCACAGTCCAAGATCCCTGTCATCGGGCCGCAGCCTTATTATCAAGATCGTGCGCGAATGCAATCTGGGGATGTCGTCGAGGCAAATCCAACCCGGATGTGTGACCTTGCCACAGTTCGCGGCGTTGCCGGCGGGCGGTGCGATATCTTGCAAAGGGAAGCAGCGCGCACGAAAGCAGTCCTCGGAACGCCGCGACGGTCGCGCGGCGCCGCTCACAGGTCGATGATCCCGAGCGCGATGCTCTTTGCCACCCCATGCGTCTTGTTGGAGGCTTCGAGCTTGCGCAGCGCCTGCTTGATGAAGCCTTCGACGGTCTCCGGCGAAATACCGAGGATTTGCGCGGTGTCGGCCACGGTCTTGCCGCGCGCGGCCCAGGCGATCACTTCCTTTTCCCGGGCCGTGAGCTTGATGGTTTCGGCGGCTTCGGCGGGCTTCAGGATGGTCGGCGCGTTGCGCTGGTCGCGGTTGACGATGTCCATCGCCCGTTGCACCCAGTAGATCATCAACAGATGCAGTTCATGGCGATGGCAGATGAACAGCTTGTCGAAGTCGCGCGGCTGGTCTTCCCAGAAGAACACCGTCGAACTCGAATGCACGGCGCCGAGCCGGTCGCGATAGTGGAACGGCACCACGAAGCCGTCCTTGAAGCCGAACTCGCGGGCGGCATCCATCGTCTTCATCTCGGGCGCCCGCTTGTGCCCGCTGCGCTCCGGCAGCTTCAGGCTGCTCCAGCTGAACGGCGTGTTGGTGCGTCGCGACCGTGCCAGCGCCGGGTCGGCATGGACGAATTCGTTCTGCACATACGCCCGCTTCCAGGCGTCGGGATAGGTGCCGACATGATAGGGCAGATCAAGGTCGGGCCGGCCGGCATCGACAAAGGCGAAGCCCGAGAAGCCGTAGTTCTGGATGACACGGTGCAATGACGAGCTGAGCTCGTCGATGGTATCCGACGCCTCGATGGTTGCAATCGCGTCTACCAGGCCCATGACGAAAACCCCCGGTTTCCGGGGGTACCACAGTTAACCCCTTTTGTTCCAGATGTTCCGCATTTGGAGGAAAGGATAATGCCGAATGCATTGGACGGATATCATGCACTCATCACCAGGGAAGAGCTTGATCCGGCGCATGTCGGGGCGATGTTGCGGCTGCGCAAGCGGCTGTTCGTCGACCATTGCGGCTGGCTTCTGAGCACGACCGGCGACGTCGAGCGCGATCAGTTCGACTGCTGGTATACCGAGCACTGCCTGTTGTTCTCAGGCGCCGAGCTGGTCGGCGGCTTCCGGGCGATCCGCACCGACTATCCCTATCTGACCAAATCGGTGTTCCCGCAGCTTGCGGTGCGCCGCTTTCCGAGCCGCCGCGACGCCTGGGAAATCAGCCGTTTCGGCGTGCTGCCGTGCGGCGCGAGGTCGCGAACGGCGCGCGTGAACTACGCGCTGATGTTCCGCTTCGCCGAGCTGCGCGGGGCGGCGGCGCTCGTGGCGCTCGCCGACCTTTCCTACGAGCGCTTTCTCACCCGTATGGACATTCGCACCCGCCGCTACGGCCCGCCGCAGGTGATCGGCAATGATCGTATGGGCCGCCCGCTGACGGCGCTCGCCGGAGAAATCCCGCTTGGTCTTTCCGACAATCCCGGCCTGACCAAATTCCTCGACCTTGGACGGCAATTGGAGATCCACGATGCCTCACATGTTCTCGGACGTTCGAGCATTCCAGCGTGACCCGCTGCGTCTGCTGCTGACGCGCGGCAACGAGGCCGAACCGGGGCTCGTGCCCCTGCGGCTCGGTCCCGCGCCCGTGTTTCTGGTGAACGATCCCGATCTGCTGCGCCCGATCCTCAAGGCGCCGGAGACCGACATCGGAAAGGGCAAGCTGATCAAGAAGCTGACGCCGGTGCTCGGCCGCTCTTCGCTGATGCTGAGCGGCGAGGAGCACAAGCGGCGGCGCACGGTGCTGCAGAAGCACATGGCCAAGGGCAGCGTCGAGAAATTCCTGCCGCATATGTGCGCCGAGATCCGCGCGGTCGGCGCCAGTCTGGCCCGGCTCGGCTCGTTCGATCCGCACCATGTCACCGCGATGCTGGCGTTGCGGACCATCTGCGTCGCGATCTTCGGCTCCCAGGTGATGTCGTCCGGCGACGAGGAAGCGCTGGTGCAAGCCGTCGGCGTGATCGAGGATGATCTCGCCGAGGAGATGTTCCGCGCCTTGCCGTTCGGTCCGGTGGCTTGGTACCGGCGCCGGCAGAACCGGGTCTGCGCCAAGCTTGCGATGTCGACGGTGGTGCAACGGCTGCGCCGCAAGGCGGGCTCGAGCAGCGCGCTGCGCGACCTCGAGGCGCTTGGCCTCAGCGATCGCGATCTCGAGGACGAGATCCTGACACTGCTGCTGGCCGGCCACCACACCACGGGATCGACGGCGGCGTGGATGTTCTACCAGATGGCCGCCGATCCCGCCCTGATGGACGACATTGCCGACGAGGCGGCGGAGTGCATCGGCGACGACGGCGAGCTGCGGCTTGACGCGGTCAAGCACGCCAATCTGAGCGCGACGTTCGTCAAGGAGGTCTGCCGGCTCTATCCCAGCGCCTGGTGGTTCTCGCGCGAGGTGATGCAGCCGGTGACGATCGGCGGGCGCGAGCTCAAGGTCGGCACCTCGCTGGTGATCTGTCCCTGGCAATTGCAGCGCGATCCCAGGCATTTCCCCGATCCCGACCGCTTCCTGATGACGCGGCGCTACAACACCGACGCCTACATCCCGTTCGGCGCCGGCCCGCGTGCCTGCGCCGGGATGGGGGTTGCGATGCTCGAGCTGCAATTGCTGGCGCTCGAAATTGCCGCGGCCTATCGCTTCACCGCCGTGAGCCCGAATCCGGCGCCCTGGCCGAAAGCCTCGGTGACGCTGATTCCACCGCCGATGACGATCGACATCGAAGTCCGCGAGATTCCATCGCGCATCCTGCATCTCGGCGAGGAAGCCGAGCGGCTGCCATACATTCCACCCGCCAATGCGGCGTCCATCAGCTCATTACAATCGGTATCCCAATGACAACACACATCACGACGGCCGGCATCGGGCAGAGGGCCATGGATCAAGTGCAAATGCGCAGTCTGCGCGACGTCATCGCGGTCTTGATCGAGCAGCGCAGCATCGTGACGGCGTCCGGCGCGACCTTCGCCGCACATCTGCTCGATCTCGCGATCATGCAGCTCAGGCTCAACGTCAACGATATTTCGGCGGAGGAGTTGTCCGGCCTGTCCGACTACGTCGGCGCGGAGTTTGGCCGCAACAAGCCCTCGCACTGATCGCGCGACGCGTTATCGAGCGAAGGGGCCCTAGTCCTGCGTCGCCACCAGCGCCTTCATCGTGGCGCCGGCGGCGAGCGCGGCGTCGTTCGGATCGATCTCGATCTGCAGGCCGCGCTGGCCGCCATTGACGAACACGGTGACATGGGTGAGCGCGGTCTCGTCGATCGCGGTCGGCACTTTCTTTTTCTGGCCGAACGGGCTGATGCCGCCGACATGGTAGCCGGTCAGCCGCTCGGCATCGGCCGGGCGCATCATCTTCGCCGACTTGCCGCCGAGGGCTGCCGCAAGCTTCTTCATGCTGAGCTCGCAATCGGACGGCACCACGGCGCAGACCGGCTTGCCGTCGACCTCCGCCATCAGCGTCTTCAGCATCCGGTTCGGGTCGACGCCGAGCGCCTCCGCGGCCTGCAGCCCGATGCTCTCGGCGCTGGAATCGTAGACATAGGTGTGTAGCCTGAAGGCAATGCCGAGCTTGCGCAGCGCCATCGTCGCTTGTGTCGAACTGGGCATGGATCCTGCCGGTTGATATGGCCGAATGATCGCCGCAATGGGCCCGCCGATCAATCGGCCGTAAGGTCAGTCCAAGGTCGGCCCATGGTCGGCCCAAGGCCACCCCAACATTAAATTCCTGCCCGGCCGGCGCAGCCCGGCCCGGCATGGAATTTTCAGGGGATATCAAAGGCTTGTTGCTAATCTAAAAGGCGTAAACGACCCCGTTCTTGCTTGCGCAGCCGACCCGCTTCCTTTATCCGGTAGGCGCCTTGCGTGCGCGCGGCCGGGCGCCGCGATTTGGGCTGGGCATATCATGCATGGTCGCTGTGGGCGGACGCGTTTTCGCCGCGATCATGGTCTCTGAAACAGCTGAAGGGAACATCTTCGCAATGGCCAATGTTGTCGTCGTCGGCGCCCAATGGGGCGACGAGGGGAAGGGCAAGATCGTCGACTGGCTGTCGGAACAGGCCGACATCGTCGTGCGCTTCCAGGGCGGCCACAATGCCGGCCATACGCTCGTGATCAACGGCGAGACCTACAAGCTGGCGCTGCTGCCCTCCGGCGTGCTGCGCCCGAACAAGCTCGCGGTGATCGGCAACGGCGTGGTGTTCGATCCGCAGGCCTTCCTCGACGAGGTCGCCAAGCTGAAGGGACAGGGCGTTGCGGTCGGACCGGACAATCTGCGGATCGCGGAGAATGTGACGCTGATCCTGCCGCTGCATCGCGAGCTCGACGCCCTGCGCGAATCCTCCAACGCCATCACCTCGATCGGCACCACCCGCCGCGGCATCGGGCCGGCCTATGAGGACAAGGTCGGCCGCAGAGCCATCCGCCTGATGGACCTCGCCGACCTCGACACCCTGCCGCACAAGATCGAACGGCTGCTGGCGCACCACAATGTGCTGCGCCGCGGCCTCAATCTGGAGGAGATCGACGGCAAGGGCATCCTGGCCGAGCTGACGGCGCTGGCGCCGAAGCTGCTGCCCTATGCCGAGACGGTGTGGCGGCTGCTCGACCTCAAGCGCCGCGAGGGCAAGCGCATCCTGTTCGAGGGCGCGCAGGGCGCGCTGCTCGACGTCGACCACGGTACCTATCCCTATGTGACGTCGTCCAACACGGTGGCGGCGCAGGCTGCGACCGGGACCGGCATGGGCCCGGGCACGGTCGGTTATGTGCTCGGCATCTGCAAGGCCTACACCACCCGCGTCGGCCAGGGACCGTTCCCGACCGAGCTGCATGACGAGATCGGCGAGGAAATCGGCCGCCGCGGCAAGGAGTTCGGCGTCAACACCGGGCGCAAGCGCCGGGTCGGCTGGTTCGACGCGATGCTGGTGCGGCAGACCGTCCGGACCTGCGGCATTGCCGGGCTGGCGCTGACCAAGCTCGATATTCTCGACGGCTTCGACAGCATCAAGGTCTGCATCGGCTACAAGCTCGACGGCAAGGAAATCGACCATCTGCCGGCGGGCGAGGGCGCGCAGGCCCGCGTCGAGCCGATCTACGAGATCATCGAGGGCTGGAAGCAACCGACCGCCAATGCGCGGTCCTGGGCGGACCTGCCGGCCCAGGCCATCAAGTATGTCCGCCGGGTCGAGGAGCTGGTCGGGTGCCCGGTCACCCTGCTTTCCACCAGCCCGGAACGTGAAGATACTATTCTGGTACAGAATCCGTTCGAGGCTTAACGGGATATTACCTATATCCCACCAATTGTGTGGAAATGGCTGACTACTACCCGCTGATCGCCCGTGCCATCGCCGGATTGGACCCCAACGCTCCCGGCGAAGCCCGCCGCGCGCTGTACGCGCGGGCGCGGACGGCGTTGATCCAGCAACTTCGCGGCGTGCAGCCGCCGCTCTCGGAGTCCGAGATCACCCGCGAGCGGCTGTCGCTGGAAGAAGCGGTGCGCAAGGTCGAGTCCGAAGCCGCGCAGCGCGCCCGCGACGCGTCGCGTCCCGGCGGCGGGGCTACCCGCAGCAGCGACCCGCTGCGCCGTGCCAATCCAAGACCGCCGGAGGCAAATACAAGGCCGCCGGAAACCAATCCCGCCGACACTGCCGCGCGCCCGCGGCCTCCGGCCGAGCCGCGCCCGCCGCGGAATTTGCGTCCCGATGCGCCGCCGACGCCGCCGCGGCCGCAGAACCCGCCGGTCCCGGCCGGCTCCGATACCCAGGCGCCGCAGGCCCGGCCGGCGCCGCCGCGCCGCGGACCCGAAGGCGCGCAGCCGCCGGTGCCGCCGGCCGCCCCGGGCGTGCGCGGCTTCCGTGACATCACCGCCGACGCCGACGATCTCGGGCGGGCTGCGGCGCAGGCCAGCCGCAACGCGCGCAAGACCTACGCCAACGTGCCGTCGCCCTCGCCGGAATTCGACCGGCTCGAGCCGAGCCTTGAAAACCGCGGCGGCGATCCCGAGGCGCCGTATTCCTACGACGAGTCGATCGAGGAGGCGGAGCGCTACGCCCCGCAGCCGCCCCAGGCGCCGCCCACGCGGACGCGGGTCAGCAATGCCGAGCGCGAGCCGAAGCGGCCGCGCGTCGGATCGATGTTCCCGTTCAAGACCGCGATCGCGATCGGCATCCTGCTGATCCTGATCGGCACCGGCTTTCTGTTCCACCAGCAGGCCACCACCTTCGTCGGCAGCCTGTTCAAATCCTCCGCCCCCGTCGAGGCGCCGAAGGATGCCGCGGCGACGCCGTCAAGCAAGAAGATCACCGACCGCGTCGGCCAGCCGTCGTCGTCGGGCGAGCCGGTCGCTCCGGTGGCGCAGCGCGTGGTGCTCTATGACGAGGACCCGTCGGATCCGAAGGGCAAGCAATATGTCGGTTCGGTGGTCTGGCGCACCGAGCAGGTCAAGGGATCGGGCAACCAGAAGCCCGACATCGCCGTGCGCGCCGACATCGATATCCCCGATCGCAAGTTCAAGATGACGATGTCGTTCCGCCGCAACACCGATACGTCGCTGCCGGCGAGCCACACCGCGGAATTGACCTTCATCCTGCCGCAGGACTTCGCCAATGGCGGCGTCGGCAACGTGCCGGGCATCCTGATGAAGTCCAACGAGCAGGCCCGCGGCACGCCGCTGGCCGGGCTCGCGGTCAAGGTCACCGACGGCTTCTTCCTGGTCGGCCTCTCCAACGTCGACGCCGACCGCTCGCGCAATCTGCAGCTCCTGAAGGAGCGCTCCTGGTTCGACGTGCCTCTTGTCTACACCAACCAGCGCCGCGCCATCATCGCGATCGAAAAGGGCGCCCCCGGCGAGCGCGCCTTCAACGACGCGTTTGCGGCGTGGGGTGAGTAGCAGCTGGAAGCTCACCTCGGTGCTCACGATCTCATCGCCCGGCTTGGTCCTGGCGATTCCGTATCGCAGCGAAGTCTGGCTGTTGCAGCGCATTCGAGCGCTGGCTCCGGAAACATTGCGGAGCGCTTTGGATTTTCCCTAGCACCGTCGCGCGACTGCGTTACACTTGACCGACACCGGGCAGGGGCACGCCATGAAACGCTATCTGATCTTCGCAGCCGTCGGGCCGTTCATCGGCGGCTTCCTGCTGCTGCTCATGACCACCTATCAGTCCGGCTACTGGACCGAGACCAACGGCGGCGAGGTGGCGAAGCTGCTCGTCGTGTTCGTGAAGTCGCTGCAATACAATTATCTGTTCGGCATCGTGCCGTCGCTGATGTTCGGCGCGATCGACGACATCCTGATGCATATGCGGCGGATCACGCCGACGGTGCGGATGCTGATGGTCGGCGCCGTGGCGTTCGTCGGCGCGGCGCTGACCTACGCCTCGCACGGCTCCGAAAGCGGCCCGGTGCAGTTCATCCTGTACGGGCTGGTCGGCTTCATCCCGGGCGTGATCACGTCCTGGCTGGCGCATCGATATGCCGAGGAGCTGCACGCGCCGGCACAGCATGCATCCCAGCATTAGGGCGTGCACGTCCGATTTTTGAAAAGCGGAAATTGTCGGCCTTGGTGCGATCGGCGATGTCCGACCTGTCGTCGCATTGGCGCGTCGCGGTCGGACCGGGGGCTTTGCCCGACGCGGGGCGAGCATGGGGGCGCGCCGTTATCATAATCCTGTCAACGGATTAGTCGCCGGCCGGCAGCGGCGCACATCGACCTTCATGGAACTGTCACATGCGCGTCATGTAAACGTAGTCCCAATGTCACATGGCCGCTTTTGTCCTCCCGCGGCCGTGAGGGCGATCATATGAGCGACGTAGCGTTACCTGGTTCGATCGAGCCCGCGCGACGCCGCGGCCCCGATCTCGAGAAGGGCTTTCATCCTCTCACCGGCATTATCTATCTCGGCGTGATCGGCGCCGCGCTGCTGTTCGTGGCCTACAGCATCTACACGGACGTTGGTGCGACGGGCAGCGGCAAGACCTCTTATGCGGCGTTTCTGCTGCTGTTCGTGGCGCTGTTGATCTCGCTCGGCTTCGAATTCGTCAACGGCTTTCACGACACGGCGAACGCCGTCGCGACCGTGATCTACACGCGCTCGATGCCGGCCCACATTGCCGTGGTCTGGTCTGGGATGTTCAACCTGATCGGCGTCCTGCTCTCCAGCGGCGCGGTTGCCTTCGGCATCGTCTCCCTGTTGCCGGTCGAATTGATCCTTCAGGTCGGCAGCAGTGCGGGGTTCGCGATGGTGTTTGCGCTGCTGATCGCCGCCATCATCTGGAACGTCGGCACCTGGTATTTCGGCTTGCCTGCCTCGAGTTCGCACACGCTGATCGGATCGATCATGGGCGTGGGGATCGCGAATGCGCTGATGCACGGACGGGAGGGGACGTCAGGCGTGGACTGGTCGCAGGCCGTCAACACCGGCAAGGCGCTCTTGCTATCGCCGCTGTTCGGATTTGCGCTCGCGGCCATCCTGCTCTACGGGCTGAAGACCGCGCTGCTGCGCGCAACGCCGGCGCTGTTCGGCGAGCCGCAGGGCGATCAGCCGCCGCCGTGGTGGATTCGCGGCATCCTGATCCTGACCTGCACCCTGGTCAGCTTCTTTCATGGGTCGAACGACGGTCAGAAGGGCATGGGTCTCATCATGCTCATCCTGATCGGCGTGGTCCCGACCGCCTACGCACTCAACCGCGCGATGCCTGCCAGCCAGATCGAGGCATTCACAGCGAACTCGGCTGCGGCGAGCAAGGTCATCGAGGATAGGGGAGCCGATCGCAGGGTGACCGGCAATCCGCGTCCGGCGGTGACGAACTACATCGCGCTTCGGCAACTCAGCGACGATACCTATCCGTCACTCTCCGTTCTCGTCGACGAAATCCGCGACCAGGTCGTGCAGTACGGTTCGCTGGCGAAATTCCCGGCGGAGACCGTCGGCAACACGCGTAACGACATGTATCTGGTATCGGAGGCGCTTCGCCTGCTGATGAAGAGCAGCGACAGCGGGCTGAACGATGCCGATGTCGCGACGCTCAATCGCTACAAGGGCTCGCTGGATGCCGCCACCAAATTCATTCCGTCCTGGGTGAAGATCGCAGTCGCCGTCGCGCTCGGCCTCGGCACGATGGTCGGCTGGAAACGGATTGTCGTGACGGTGGGTGAGAAGATCGGCAAGACCCATCTGACCTATGCGCAGGGTGCCTGCGCCGAGATCACGGCGGCGGCGACCATCGCCGCGGCAGATGGATACGGCCTGCCGGTGTCGACGACGCATGTGCTGTCGTCCGGCATCGCCGGCACCATGACCGCAAATGGATCCGGCCTGCAATGGTCGACAATCCGCAACATCGCGATGGCCTGGGTTCTGACCCTGCCGATGGCGATGCTGATCTCGGGCGTTCTCTACTTCGTTTTCGCGCATCTATTTTAGCCGGAGCAGCAAGACAACCGGATGCCTGAGATTTGCATCCGGGTTCGGGGAAAGGAATTTCGAGTGGCAGATGCAAGCTTCAGCCTTCTGACGGGCAACGATATCGAAACGCGCCTGGTACGGGCCGGCGGCGTCATCTTTCGCGAGGGTGAGCAGGCCAACGAGCTGTTCGTGATCAAGAGCGGCTACGTGCGCATTCAGGTCGGCAACAAGACCATGGCGGACCTGCCGGCCGACACGATCTTCGGCGAGATGGCATTGATCGACAACGAGCCAAGAAGCGCGACCGCGACGGCGCTCACCGATGTGGAGCTCGTCCCGGTCTCGGAAAAGCAGTTTCTCTTCCTCGTCAGCCAGACGCCGCACTTTGCGCTGAAGGTGATGCGGACGCTGGCCCAGCGGCTCAGGACCATGAACAAGGGCGTCTATTGAGCGAGGCGACGATCGCGTCCCGCGCCATCGATTTCAATCGTTGCTTTCGCCGCCGCTTCGGCTTGACGCCGTCGGCGGCGCACGGCAGGTGGTGCGGCTTGAGCAGCCAACAAGGTGACACACTGGTAATGTGACGCAACTTGAACCATCTGCTCGCGTTACCATGTGATGGCCATGCCCGAGGACGACATTTTCTCCCCCCACGCCACGCGCTCGCGGCCGCCCTTCGGCGGGGCGCAGGCGCGCGGCAAGGTCATCGATCAGGACGGGCGCGAGCTCGGCGATGGCCCGCTGCATCCGCAGTTCCAAGGTTTTCAGGGAGCCTTTCAGGACGGCTTCCGCTTCGACTTCCGCAACTCCACCGCCAACCCGTTCGGCAATCTGACGCGCGAGGAGCGGCTCGCACGGCTCGAGATGATCGCCAAGCTGCTCGACGTCGCCTTCGTCGTGCCGGGCACCAATGTCCGCTACGGCATCGACGGGCTGATCGGCCTGATCCCCGTGGTCGGCGATCTCATCACGACGGCGATCTCGCTGTGGCTGGTGCGCGAGGCCCGTCTGTTGGGCGCGCCCTGGCACATCACCGCGCGGATGCTTGCCAATGTCGCGGTCGACGGCGTGGTCGGCATGGTGCCGGTGGCGGGCGATGCCTTCGACGTCATGTTCCGCGTCAACATCCGCAATGTGCGGATGCTGCGGCGCTGGCTCGACAAGCAGCCGAGACTGTAACTCTCAAACAAAAGCCCCCGGACATCGCCGAGGGCTTTTCGTTGGGCATAGAGCAGAAGAGCTTATGCGGCGTCGGCGTCGGTCTGGGCCGGTTCGGGGCGCGCGCGGCGCGGCAGCGGGAAGGCCTCGCTCTCATACAGCGAGCGGATGCCGTTCTGGTCGAAACGGGCTTCCTCGACCTGGAGATAGGCGCCGTTCAACGAGTCCGCCGGCAGCTGCTCCATCGCGAACTGCACGGCCTCGGCGGCAGTGCCGAAACGGCGGTAAGCGAAGCCGGCCCGCTTCTTCTTGCGGATCGCGGCAGGGAACAGTTCGGCTGATGTGTTATAGTTGAACGGACGCAGCGGACGCATGGTCGACGACCTCTTGTGTTCTTGGCATAGAGCGGCGAAAGGGATTTTGGGGGACGGCGGCCTATTATCGGCGGCGCGCCGTACATGTCATTTCGATCCCTAATATAGGCCTCTTTGACAAAAATGCGACCCCGGAAGCGCCCCTGACAGGGCACATGCTGAATCCGCGCATAGCACGCGGGTTATCAAAATAAATCCTTTTATTTCAATGGCTTATGGCCATTAAATCTTGTCGAGCCAGGCCAGGATCACGACCACGATCAAAATCACCCCGAAAAGGCCCATTCCGGAGTGGCCGAGACCATAGCCATAGCCGCGGATCCGGCCGCTATAGCCGCCCAGCAGGATAACCAGCAGGAGGATAATGAGGATCAGTCCGAGCGACATGGCGCCCTCCTCAGAACAGGCGGCAGCCGCTCGGCGAGACGCCGACGGCCCCGCGAATTCGGAGCAAAGCACATTCCGGGGCGATGCGCAGCATCGAACCCGAATTCGCAACTGCGAATTGGGGAATCTCGAGATCCCCTGATGCGCAATTGCGCATCTGAGGTTCAGTCCGGAGCTTGCCAACGGGCGGCGCAAAGCGCCGACCCGTTGCGACTCCCGGGATTTGGGACTCCCCGGGATGACGGCTTCGCCGTCACTTCTCGTTCAGCTTCAGCGCCGCCGAGTTGATGCAGTAGCGCAGGCCGGTCGGGCCGGGGCCGTCGTTGAAGACATGGCCGAGATGGCCGTCGCATTTCGAGCACAGCACCTCGGTGCGGATCATGCCGTGGCTCATGTCGCGCTCCTCGTCGACATGGCTCTCGACCGCGGGCTTGGAGAAGCTCGGCCAGCCGCAGCCGGAATCGAACTTCTGGTCGGACTCGAACAGCGTCTGGCCGCAGCCGGCGCAGACATAGGTGCCCTTGCGGGAATCGTGCTCGTATTCGCCGGTGAACGGCCGCTCGGTCGCCTTTTCCCGCAGCACGGCGTACTGCATCGGCGTCAATTCCTTGCGCCACTCGGCCTCGCTCTTGCGGACCTTGCCGTCGGTCTTGGTATCGGACATTCAACCTCCTCGGTTTGATCGTCATTGCGACGAGCAAAGCGACGAAGCAATCCATCTGTCCGCTTGCGGCACCATGGATTGCTTCGCTTCGCTCGCAATGACGGTGATTGTTCCCGTCAGTTGGTGACCTTGGTGCTGCCCACCAGCGTCGGCTTCTCGATGTAGTTCTCTGCAAAAATCTTCTTCAGGTTCTCGACCTTCGGGATGTCGTTATACGCAATATAGGGCTGGTTCGGGTGCAGCGTCAGGTAGTCCTGGTGGTAGCTCTCCGCCGGATAGAACGCCTCCAGCGCGCCGACCTTGGTGACGATCGGCTTCTTGTAGACCTTGGCCGCATTGAGCTGGGCGATGTAGGCGTCCGCCACCTTCTTCTGCTCGTCGCTGGTGGTGAAGATCGCCGAGCGATACTGCGTGCCGGAGTCCGGGCCCTGGCGGTTGAGCTGGGTCGGGTCGTGCACGACCGAGAAGAAGATCTGCAGGATCTTACCGTAGGAGATCTTCTGCGGGTCGTACTTGATCTCGACGGACTCGGCGTGGCCGGTGGTGCCGGTCGAGACCTTCTCGTAGTCGGCATTCGCCTTGCTGCCGCCGGAGTAGCCGGACACCGCGCTGACGATGCCCGCGGTGTGCTGGAACACGCCCTGCACACCCCAGAAGCAGCCGCCGGCGAGCACCGCGGTCTTGATGCCGGTTTCCGGCGCGCTCGCGGCCGGCGGCGGGATGATCACGGCGTCCTCGGCGGCAAGCGAGGGCGCAACGGCAAAAGCTGCGATGGCCAGCGCGCCGATCGCGGCAGCGCAAAGCGTGAGGCGGCTGAGGGAGCTTTTGGGCATGGGTTCCTCGTGGGATCGCAATTGGGGGCCAGTCTAGAGCGGGAGCGGGCATTGGCAAACCGGGCCGGGCTGCTCCGACGCTTCAAAATACGGGCGAGGGCGCGTTTTGTTACGGCGCCGGCCACACGGTTTCGTGAGGGAAATGCCGGTCATTCAAGGCGATGACGGGTCTATCGCGAATGCGCGGGACTTCACACCACCACGCTGAGCCGCTTCGCCGCCCGCGTGATACCCGTGTACAGCCACCGCGCGCGCGAGTCCTGGAATGCAAAGCTTTCGTCGAACAGCACCACATCGTCCCATTGCGAGCCCTGCGACTTATGCACGGTCAGTATGTATCCGTAGTCGAACTCGTCATAGGGCTTGCGCTGCTCCCACGGAATGCCCTCGATGCCGCCATCGAAACATTCGCCGCGCACCGAGACCTTGGTGACCTTGTGGCCGAAATCCTCGTCCGGCATCACGCGCATGGTGATGATCTTGGACTTCGACTGCGCACGCGCCTTGACCCGCCACAGCCCGCCGTTGAACAGCGCCTTCTTGCGGTTGTTGCGCAGGCAGACCAGCTTGTCGCCGGCGACCGGGAGAGGATCTTCGATGTTCAGCCGCTGCCGCATCCGCATGTTGTAGGCGCGGCGGGTGTTGTTGCGGCCGACCAGCACCTGGTCGGCGCGCATCACGCGGTCCGGATCGAGCTCCTTGCGCAACACCACCTCGCTCTCGCCATGGCGGCCGATCTCGAGCTCGCGGCCCTCGCGGATATCCATCGACATCCGCACGATCGGATCGTCCTGCGCCTGGCGATGCACCTCGGTCAGCATCGCGTCCGGCTCGGCATCGGTGAAGAAGCCGCCGCCCTGGATCGGCGGCAATTGCGCGGGATCGCCGAGCACCAGCAGCGGGCAGTCGAAGGACATCAAATCGCGGCCGAGCTCGGCGTCGACCATCGAGCATTCGTCGATCACGATCAGCTTGGCTTTCGATGCCGGCGCATCGTCCCATAGCTCGAAACTCGGCTGCTCGACTCCGGACTCGCGGGCGCGGTAGATCAGCGAGTGAATCGTAGAGGCGTTGTCGCAGCCCTTGTTGCGCATCACCAGCGCCGCCTTGCCGGTGAAGGCCGCGAACTTCACCTCGCCATCGACCCCTTCGGCGATGTGCTGGGCGAGCGTGGTCTTGCCGGTTCCGGCATAGCCGAACAGGCGGAACACCGGCGGCGTCCCGTTCTGGCCGGGCTTGGCCTTCAGCCAGTCGGCAACGGCTTTCAGCGCGGAATCCTGATGCGGCGTAAAGGTGGTCATGGGGCTTTCGGAAGAATGAGCGCGCGATCGATAGCGCCGCGACTCACACCCGTACAAGCTAAACATTCATGCGTCCCAGGCAAGCCGTCTCCCGCTGCACGGAATTGGGGTTTCGCGCCCGAGGCTAGACTTGATCCCGCGTGGCACTAGACTGACCGAAAACAACAGGGGTCGGGACCACCACAGGTGGTCGGCACGACCTTGGGAGTGACGCCATGAAATTCGGCATCTTTTACGAGCTGCAACTGCCGCGCCCCTGGAATGACGGCGACGAGCTCAGGCTCTACCAGAATGCACTGACGCAATTGGAGACCGCCGACCGGCTCGGCTACGATTATGCCTGGGTCGTCGAGCATCATTTCCTCGAGGAATATTCGCACTCGCCGGCACCGGAATCCTTCCTCGCCGCCGCGAGCCAGCGCACCAAAAACATCCGGCTCGGCCACGGCATCTTCCAGCTCACCACCAATCATCCCGCGCGCGTCGCCGAGCGGGTCGCGGTGCTCGATCTGCTCTCTAACGGCCGCTGCGAGTTCGGCATGGGCGAAAGCGCCTCGATCACCGAGCTGACGCCGTTCGGCCGCGACATGGAGACTAAGCGCGAGGTGTTCGAGGAAGCCGTCAGTGCGATCTTCCCGATGTTCACCAAAATCGGCACCGAGCATCACGGCAAGTATTTCGACATCCCGCTGCGCAACGTCGTGCCGAAGCCGGTGCAGAAACCGCATCCGCCGCTCTGGATGGCCTGCTCGCAACTGCCGACGATCGAACGCGCCGGGCAGAACGGATTCGGCGCGCTCGGCTTCCAGTTCGTCAGCGCCGAGGCGGCGCATGCCTGGGTGCATGCCTATTACAACGCGATCACCAAGCGGCTGAAGAAGCTCGCCGACTACGAGATCAATCCGAACATGGCGCTGGTCTCGTTCTTCATGTGCGCGGAGACGGATGAGGAGGCGCGCAGGCGCGCTGATGGCGCGACCTTCTTCCAGTTCGCGCTGCGCTATTACGGCCAGGCGCAGAACCGGCAGCGCCCGGCGCCCGGCACGGTCAACATGTGGGACGAGTACAACAAGTGGAAGCGGGAGAATCCGGAGGCGCAGGAGGCCGCGCTACGCGGCGGCCTGATCGGTTCGCCGGAGACCTTGCGCAAGAAGCTGCGGCGTTTCCGCGCCTCGCATATCGACCAGGTGATCCTGCTCAACCAGGCCGGCAAGAACACCCATGAGCACATCTGCGAGTCGCTCGAGCTGTTCGGGAAAGAGGTGATGCCCGAGTTCCAGCACGATCCCGAGCACGATGCCTGGAAGAAGGGCGTGCTCGACGGCTCGATCCAGCTCGAGGAGATCGACACCCAGGCGTTCTCGGACCGCTATGGTAAACTCGCGGTCAATGTCGGACCGAAAACCGCAGCCGCCGGCTGATCGATTCCTGTGCAGCGACCTCGCGTTCCCGTGAAGAAAATAATTCGCTACGCGCGACCTGCGACTTGAACGAAACGACACGCGCGATGCCTGCACCGAAGTGCAGGCATCGCTATTTTTGTGCGGTGCTCGACAGCTTCATTCGCGCGCCCCATCATCCTGACAACGCATGATCGCGTGTTGAGAAACGCGCTTGATCGTCAGGAGAGTCTTGGAATGAAGCGTCGTGAGTTCCTCCAGCTGTCGCTCGCCACAGCCGCTACCGTTGCGCTGTCGGGGCGCGCGCAGGCCCAGGCGGACGCGAAGGAAATTCGTATCGGCTACCAGAAGAACGGCGTGCTCGTTATCACGCGGCAGCGCGAAGCCTTGGAAAATCATTTCAAGCCGCAGGGCATCAGCGTGAAATGGGTCGAGTTTTCGTCGGGGCCGCCGATGATGGAGGCGATGAATGTCGGCAGCGTCGATTACGGCGCGGTCGGCGATTCCCCGCCGATCTTCGCCCAGGCCGCTGGCGCGGCCATCGTTTATGCCGCGGCTCAGCCGATCATGAACGGGTCGGGCATCCTGGTGCCGCAGAATTCGGCAATCAAGGACATCGCCGATCTCAAGGGCAAGCGCGTTGGCTTCACCAAGGGATCCAGCGCGCATAACGTCGTGATCCAGGCGCTGGAGAAGGCCGGGCTGACCTATGACGACATCACGCCGGTCTACCTGACGCCGCCGGACGCCGGCCCCGCCTTCGCCAACGGCGGCATCGACGCTTGGGCGATCTGGGACCCCTATTTCGCGATCGCCGAGACCAAGCAGAACGGCCGCATTCTGGTCAACAGCCGCGATGTCACCAAGACCAACGCGTTCTACATCGCCAACCGCGACTTCGCGCGGAATCGCGGTGCGATCCTGCAGCAGATCGTCGATGTCACGGCATCGAGCGCGAAATGGGCCGAGGCGCATCCCGACGAGGTCGCGAAATCGCTGGCCGCGGTCACCGGCGTGCCGCTCGATATCCAGACCATCGCGGCGCGGCGGGCCGGTTTCTCGGTCGGCCCCGTGACCGACGATATCATCGCGACCCAGCAAGGCGTCGCCGATCGCTTCTTCAAGCTCGGCCTGATTCCGAAACAGATCGCGATCCGTGACATCGTCTGGCGCAACCCCCAGACCTGATCGGCGCGCTTGGTCAATTCGATGCAGAGGATATTCCCATGACGCGTTTATTTCGACGCTGGGTTGCCCGCGCGGTGCTCTCGGTCAGCATCGTCGCGGCGACCGTCGGCGCCTCCTACGGCCAGGAGAAAGTCGTCCGCATCGGCTATCAGAAATACGGCAAGCTGGTGCTGCTGAAGAGCAAGGGGTCGCTCGAGGAGAAGTTGAAAGCGGTCGGCACCAAGGTGGTGTGGACCGAGTTTCCGTCCGGGCCGCCGCTGCTCGAAGCGCTCAATGTCGGCGCGATCGATTTCGGCAACACCGGCGAGGCGCCGCCGATCTTCGCGCAGGCCGCCGGTGCACCGATCCAGTATGTCGCCTACGAGCCGCCGGCGCCGAAAGGCGAGGCGATCCTGGTGCCGAAGGACAGCCCGATCAAATCGGTGACTGATCTGAGGGGCAAGAAGGTCGCGCTCAACAAGGGATCCAACGTCCACTATTTGCTGGTGAAGGCGCTGGAGAAAGCCGGCGTCAAATATTCGGAGATCGAGCCGGTGTTCCTGGCGCCGGCCGATGCCCGCGCGGCGTTCGAGCGCGGCGCGGTCGATGCCTGGGTAATCTGGGATCCGTTCCAGGCCGCGGCCGAGGCCGCGACCGGTGCGCGCACCGTTACCGACGGCGTCGGCATCGTCGCGAATTATCAGTTCTATTTCGCCTCGAAGAAGTTCTTACAGACCGATGCGAAGATCGTCGAACTCGTGCTGGCGCAGCTGAGTGAAGTCGATGACTGGGCTAGGGGCGACATCCACGCCGTGGCCGAGCAGCTGGCGCCGAGCATCGGGCTGTCGGTACCGGTGGTCGAGGTCGCGCTGAAGCGGCAGGCCTACGGCATCAAGCCGGTCACCGACGCTGTCATCGCGGATCAGCAGCAGGTCGCCGACACGTTCTTTGCGCTCGGCCTGATCCCCAAACCAATCAAGATTTCCGACGTCGCATGGAGGCCGGGCACATGAGCACCCCAACCAACGCCAACATCCTCTGGTTCCTGCCGACCCACGGCGACAGCCGTTATCTCGGCACGTCGGTCGGTGGCCGCGAGGTCAACTTCAACTATCTGCGCCAGATCGCGCAGGCCGCCGACCAGCTCGGCTATTACGGCGTTCTGCTGCCGACGGGACGGAGCTGCGAGGATTCCTGGGTGGTGGCGTCCGCCGTCGCGCCCTGGACCGAGCGCCTGCGCTACCTCGTGGCGGTCCGGCCCGGCCTGCAGTCGCCGAGCGTCGCCGCCCGCATGACCGCGACCTTGGACCGGCTGTCGAACGGCCGTCTCTTGATCAACGTCGTCACCGGCGGCGATCCGATCGAGAACAAGGGCGACGGCATTTTCTTAGGTCACGACGAGCGCTACGCCGTGACGCGCGAATTCCTCAACATCTACAGTGATCTGCTCGCGGGCAAGACGGTCAATGTCGAAGGCCAGCACATCAGGATCGAGGACGGCCGCCTGCTGTTCAATCCGGTGCAGTCGCCGCGCCCGCCGCTGTATTTCGGCGGCTCCTCGGATGCCGGCATCGACGTCGCGGTCGACACCGTCGACAAATACCTGACCTGGGGCGAGCCGCCAGCGCAGGTCGCCGAGAAGATCGCCAAGGTCAAGGCCGTTGCCGCGCAACGCGGCCGCAAGCTGTCGTTCGGCATCCGCCTGCACGTGATCGTGCGCGAGACCAATGCGGAGGCGTGGAAGGCCGCCGATGAACTGATCCAATACGTCACCGACGACACCATTGCGACCGCACAGAAGATCTTCTCGCGGATGGATTCGGTCGGCCAGCAGCGCATGGCGCAGCTGCACGGCGGACGGCGCGACAAGCTCGAGATCAGCCCGAACCTCTGGGCCGGCGTCGGCCTGGTGCGCGGCGGGGCCGGCACCGCGCTGGTCGGCGATCCCGAGACCGTCGCCGCGCGGATCAAGGAGTATCAGGACGTCGGCGTCGATACCTTCATCATGTCGGGCTATCCGCACCTCGAGGAAGCCTATCGCTTCGCCGAGCTGGTGTTCCCGCTGCTCTCGCTCGGACACGGCAACAACGTGACGCCGATCCGGGTCAACACCGGGCCGTTCGGCGAGACCATCGGCAACGAATATCGGCCGCAGAAACAGGCATCGCAATCATGAGTCTCATTGACAGTCTCCCGCGCGTCGGCGCACCGAAATTACCGAAAGTCGACGGCCTGATCCCCTGGATCGTGCCGCTTGCGATTGTGCTGATCTGGCAGCTCGCCTGCGTCACCGGTTTCGTGCCCTCGCGCGTGCTGCCGGCGCCGACCGACGTTGCGCTTGCCGGATGGAAGCTGCTGCTGTCGGGTGAGCTGGTCCGCAACATCTGGGTCAGCTTCTGGCGCGCCTCGATCGGCTTTGTGATCGGTGGCGGCATCGGCTTCGCGTTCGGGCTCGCCAACGGGCTCTCGCAGCTGTCGGCGAAACTCACCGACACCACGCTGCAGATGGTGCGCAACATCCCGCATCTGGCGTTGATCCCGCTGGTCATCCTGTGGTTCGGCATCGACGAGTCGGCCAAGCTGTTTTTGGTGGCGCTCGGCGTGTTCTTCCCGATCTATCTCAACACGCTGCACGGCATCCGCACCGTCGATCCGCAGCTGATCGAGATGGGCCGCATCTACGGCATGACCGACGGCGAGCTGTTTCGCCGGGTGATCTTCCCGGGTGCGCTGCCCTCGATCTTCGTCGGGCTGCGCTTTGCGCTCGGCATCATGTGGCTGACCTTGATCGTCGCCGAGACCATCGCGGCCTCGTCGGGCCTCGGCTACATGGCGATGCAGGCGCGCGAGTTCATGCTGATCGACGTCGTGGTGCTCTCGATCCTGATCTATGCCTTGCTCGGCAAGCTCGCCGACAGCGCCTCGCGGGCGCTGGAGCGGCTGACCCTGTCGTGGCACCCCGCCTTCCAGAAGAAGTGAGAATGAGAATGCAAGAAGCGCTTCGTTTCCAGCCCGCAGGTGCCGAACCGGTCGGCCAGGCCGACATCGTCGTGAAGGCGCGGCATTTGCGGCGCGTGGCGGAAGGCGCGGCCCGCGGCCTGTCGCTGACCATCCGGGGCCTGCGCAAGGCGTTCGGCGACAATGAGGTGCTGCGCGGCATCGACCTGCACATCCCGGCCGGCCAGTTCGTCGCGATCGTCGGCCGCAGCGGCTGCGGCAAGAGCACGCTGCTGCGCCTGGTCGCCGGCCTCGACGCGCCGACTGCGGGAAGCATCGCGTTCGGTGAGGAACCCCGGGCGCAGGACATCCGCGTCATGTTCCAGGAGCCGCGCCTGCTGCCTTGGGCGCGAGTGCTGTCCAATGTCGAGGTCGGTCTGGGGCGCGAGCGCGCGTCGGCGGACGCGCAGGCGCGCGCCGAGCGGGCGCTGGTCGAGGTCGGCCTCGGCGACAAGCGCGGGCAGTGGCCGTCGGTGCTGTCGGGCGGCCAGAAGCAGCGCGTGGCGCTGGCGCGGGCGCTGGTCTCCCAGCCGCGCGTGCTGGCGTTCGACGAGCCGCTCGGCGCGCTCGACGCGCTGACCCGGATTTCGATGCAGCAATTGCTGGAGCGGGTCTGGCGCGACCAGGGCTTCACCGCGATCCTGGTGACGCATGACGTCGCCGAGGCGGTCGCGCTCGCCGACCGCGTGCTGGTCATCGAGGACGGCCGGATCGCCGAGGATGTCACCATCGACCTGCCGCGCCCGCGCCGGCGCGGTTCGGCCGAACTCGCCGCGCTGGAAGGCGAGATACTGAAACATCTGCTCGAGGGCAGCGAAGACACATTCGATCTGTGAGGCCGCCATGAATTCCATCGTCCGCAATGTTTCGATCGAGCCCGCGGTGGCGGCCGATGAATTCCGAGGCGCGATGCGCCATCTCACCGGCGGCGTCAGCGTCATCACGGCGGGCCGGGGCAAGGACATCTCCGGAATGACGGTGACCTCGGTGTCGTCGCTGTCGGTCGAGCCGCCGTCGCTGATCGTCAGCATCAACCGCGCTGCCTCCTCATGGCCGCTGATCGCGCGCCATGGCGCGTTCGGCGTCAACATCCTGACCGCAGATCAGCTCGACATCGCCGAACGCTTCACCGGCAAGGGCGGCCTGAAGGGCGCCGACCGGTTCACCGGCGCCGAATGGACGACGCGCGCCTCGGGCGCGCCGTTGCTGGTCGGAGCCCTCGCTGCGATCGACTGCGAGGTCGAGGAGATGATCGAGCGGCACTCGCACGCGATCGTCATCGGCCGCGTGCTCGATGTGATCGCATCGGAGCGCACCGCAGCGCTGGCGTATTGGCACGGCGAGTATGTCGCGATCGACCGCGACGAAGACGCCGCGCGGCTGGCCGAAGTCAGCCTGCCGTCACGTCACGTCCATGCCCGCGGCGTGGGCTAGCGCTCGTCGCTGGTCCGGATCGGAATTTAGTAGACTGAGCTCAGCGACGCCGGGCTGTCGATGATCACAGTGCTGCCACGAACGCCAGCCCATACGGCCTGGATGGTCTGAGCCGCATTGCCCAGCGGAATGCCGACGACGAGCGTGGTCGGGATGCGGCCAAAGCTCGACGGCGTCTCGTTATAGGTGAAGCTCGCGACGACAGGCGAGACCTTGCCATTGATGGTGACGCCGAACATGCCGCCCGGAATATCGGTGCCGGTGGCGTAGGGATTCGGAACGTTGAGCGTAATGATCGTGGTGGTGCCGACGCCCTCCGGGATCGTCAGGTTGAGGCCTTGCATCGGCGTGAAAGTGCCGGAGTTGGTGGACAGGGTGCCGCTGGTCTGCGCGTAAAGAGCCATATCACTCTCCAGTTGTCTAAATATGAAAGAGCAATAGGAGATTGAATAAGGCAACTAGCCGCAAGATTCAAGCGATCAACGGCGAAGGCGGCCGGCGCGGCATGTTGGCCGTGGCGCTGGCACGGCAAGCGCTCTAAAAGCCGCAGACGTGTTGGAGACGTGACGGTTTGATGAAGCGCGTGGGAACCTGGCTGTTCTATCTCGTCGGCGCAATCGCCGTCGCCTATCTCGCGCTCTATGCGTATGTGACCTTCACCGGCCGCGACATCACACCCGGCGATCCAATCCGGATCTTTCGCAAGCCGGATGCGCCCAATTATTCGTGAGGCTCGGCAAGCGGCGGGGCCTTCTCCGCCGCTCTCCCTTTCTTAGCCGGCGCTCGCCATGCGCTGATAATCCGGCGCACCATTGCCGGCCGGGGTGATCGGGATGCCGCCGTCGGCATATTCGTTCAGCTTGTTGCGGAGCGTGCGGATCGAGATGCCGAGGATGTTGGCGGCGTGAGTGCGGTTGCCGAGGCAGTGCTTCAGCGTTTCCAGGATCAGGTCGCGTTCGACGTCGGCAACGGTGCGGCCGACCAGCGCGCGGGTGACCTGCTCGGCGGCGAGCGTGGCATGCGCGACCGCGGGCGCGGTCTTGGCGAGGTCGAGACGGTCGCCGTCCGGGGTCAGGATCGCCTCCGGGCCGATCTCGTCACCCTGCGCCATCAGCACCGAGCGATGGATGGTGTTCTCGAGCTCGCGGACGTTGCCCTGCCAGCGGTTGGCGGTCAGGATCTGGCGCGCCTCGGCGGAGACCGGGCGCACCGGCAGGCCGTTGGCCTCGGCATATTTCTTGGCGAAATGCTGCGCCAATTCGAGGATGTCGGCCGGACGATCGCGCAGCGGCGGGATCTTCAGGTTGACGACGTTGAGGCGAAACAGCAGGTCCTCGCGGAAGGTGCCTTCGCGCACCGCCTCCGACAGGTTGCGGTTCGAGGTCGCGATGATACGGATGTCGACCGGAACCGGCTTGGTGCCGCCGACGCGGTCGATCACGCGCTCCTGGATGGCGCGCAATAGTTTCGATTGAAGGCGGACATCCATCTCGGAGATTTCGTCGAGCAGCAGCGTGCCGCCGGTCGCTTCCTCGAACTTGCCGATGCGGCGCGCCACCGCGCCGGTGAAGGCGCCCTTCTCATGGCCGAACAGCTCGGATTCCAAGAGGTGTTCCGGGATCGCGGCGCAGTTGATCGAGATGAAAGGCCGCTTGGCGCGGGCCGAGCGGGAATGGACATAGCGCGCCAGCACCTCCTTGCCAGTGCCGGACTCGCCGGTGATCATCACGGAGGCGTCGGAGCCCGCGATTTGCTGCGCGAGCTTGATCACCCGGCCCATCGCCTCGTCGCGATAAATCAGGTCGCGGGCATCGTTGGCGACCGCGGCGAGCACCGCTGCGATCAGCTCGGGGTCGGGCGGCAGCGGGATGTATTCCTTGGCGCCGGCATGGATCGCGGCGACCGCGGCGCGGGCATCGTTGGAGATGCCGCAGGCGACGATCGGAACGTGGATGTGCTCGGCTTCGAGCCGCATCACGAGGTCGCGGATGTCGAGGCCAACATCGACCAGCAGGAGGTCGGCGCCCTTGCCGCCGCGCAGCACACCCATCGCCTGCTCGGCGGCCTCGGCGTGGGTCACCGAGGCGCCGTTGTCCATCGCGATCTTGGTCGCGGTCGTGAGCTGGCCCTTCAGGGTGCCAACGATGAGAAGCCGCATGATGATCTCCTGTTCGTCTGGTCGCGCAGGTTCCGCGCGCTACCGTCTGGTTGTTACGAGCGTTCTGACTTGATGATTTCGGTCATGGTCACGCCGAGCTTGTCTTCCACCAGCACCACTTCACCACGCGCCACCAGGCGGTTGTTGACGTAGATGTCGATCGCTTCGCCGACGCGGCGGTCGAGTTCGAGCACGGTGCCCGGTCCGAGCTTCAGGAGGTCGCCGACGTCCATCTTGGAGCGGCCGAGCACCGCCGAGACCTGCACCGGCACGTCGAACACGGCCTCGAGGTCGGCGGCGATGCGCGCGGCATTCTCGTCCTCGTTGTAGCCGATGTCGTCGATCCCGGGCGCGTCGGCGGCGTTGAGATCGGGAAGCGGGACGTGGGTGTCGGTGTCGCTCATGGTTCAGCCCTCAATCGCCTTCAGCCAGCCTCGCCGCGGGACGCCAGATAGCGCCCGACGAGTTCGTTGATTTTTGCTTCGATCGCAGCGCGCTCCAGCACGACGCCGCCATCGGCCCATTCGATGCGGCAGTCGCCGGTCGCAATCGTCGGCTCGGCCAGGATCACCAGGCGGCCCTGGAAGCCCGACTGCGCCGCCATCCGCTCGATGTTGTCGTGCGCCGCCTCGTACAGCGCATCATTGATGCGGACCACGAGATGCGGCGTCGCCACCAGATGCGAGAAGCAGTCGGAGACCAGCGCAGTGATCTCGCCGAGCGGCTCGCGCGCGATCAGTTCGGTGCAGAGCTTGCGGGCGACCGCGACCGCGATATCGACGGCCTCGGTCTCCATCCGCGTCTCGATGCCGGCAAAGCGGGCGGCGATGCCCTTGATCGCGGTGCCGATCTCTTCCAGCGCCTGCGCCGCCCGGCGGTCGCTCTCGACCTTGGCCTCGCGCAGCGCGGCCTCGTAGCCGGCGCGATAGGCACGCGCCTCGGCGTCGGCAACCTTCTGCGCGACCTCAGCCGGAGTGGGGGCGCGCTCGCGCGAACGGTCCGGCGCCGAGAAATCCGTGTCGAACAGGAATTTTGCGGGCGCGGCCATCAATACACCAGCTCGTCGTCGGCGCGGTTCTTGGTCAGGGTGATCTCGCCGCGCGCGGCGAGGTCCTTGGCAAGGTTGACCAGCAGCGCCTGGGCCTCGTCGACGTCGCGCAGGCGCACCGGGCCCATCGCGGCCATGTCGTCCATCAGCATCTTGCCGGCGCGCGAGGACATGTTGCCGAGGAAGAAGCTGCGCACCTCCTCGTTGGCGCTCTTCAGCGCGACGCCGAGCTTGTCCTTGTCGATGTTGCGCATCAGCGTCTGGGCGGAGGCGGAATCGAGCTTGATCAGGTCGTCGAAGGTGAACATCAGCGCCTTGATGCGCTCGGCGGATTCGCGGTTTTCCTCTTCCAGCGAGGTGATGAAGCGGGTCTCGGTCTGGCGGTCGAAATTGTTGAAGATCTCGGCCATCACCTCATGGGCGTCGCGGCGGCGGGTCTGCGACAGGTTCGACATGAACTCGGTGCGCAGCGTCTGCTCGACGCGCTCGATGACTTCCTTCTGCACCGCCTCCATCCGCAGCATGCGGCCGACCACGTCGAGCGCGATGTCCTCGGGCAGGATCGCCAGCACGCGCGCGGCGTGCTCCGGCTTCAGCTTCGACAGCACCACGGCGATGGTCTGCGGGTATTCGTTCTTGAGGTAGTTGGCGAGCACCTCTTCCTGCACGTTGGAGAGCTTCTCCCACATGTTGCGCCCCGCGGGACCGCGGATCTCGTCCATGATTCCGGTGACGCGCTCGGCCGGCAGATATTGCTGCAGCAGCCGTTCGGTGGCGTCGAAATTGCCCATCAGCGCGCCGGAGGCCGACATCCGCGAGACGAATTCCAGCATCAGGTCCTCGACCACGTCTGCCTCGACGGTGCCGAGCGTCGACATGTGGACCGACAGCTCGCGGACCTCCTCGTCGTCGAGCATCGACCAGATCTTGCCGCCATACTGCTCGCCGAGCGCGAGCATCAGGATCGCGGCGCGCTTGGGGCCGGGCAGCGGCTTGCCCTTGGGCCTGGCGCTCTGCCGGTTCGCCAGCGTCGAGAGGACGGTGGCGATGTCGTTGGCGTTGGTGGTCTGGGGTACGGCGGCCATGTCAGTTCTCTACCGGCTCGCTCAGCCATTGACGGACGATGGAGACGGTCTCGTTCGGATTGCGTTCGGCGAGCTCGCCGACCCGGTGCACGGCCTGAGCGTGGACCTGGCCCTGGATCTGGGCGACGTCGATCAATTGCGCCGCGCCGCTGCCGCTCGGGATCAGCGCCTGGCCGGACGCACCGGCGCTTTCGGCATGGGCTTCGGCGAGCGCCGGCATGCCCGCACCGCCGCCCAGCGCCGGGATCACGTCGGCGGCCACGATGCGCTTGACCAGCGGGCGAACCACCATGAACAGCACGACGAGGCCGAGCATCATCATGACGCCGAGCTCTATGACGTACATCACGTCGTCCTTGGTGAATTGCAGCATGCCGAGCAGGCCGGTCGGCTCGGCGATCGGCTGCGCGGCCGGCGGCTCGGCAAAACGCAGGTTGACGACCTCGACCTGGTCGCCGCGCTTCTGGTCGAAGCCGATCGCGGAGCGGACCAAAGCGGCGATGCGGTCGAGCTGCTCCTTGGAGCGGTCCTGGTAGACCATCTCGCCTTTTTCGTTCTTGGCGTAGGCGCCGTCGACCAGCACCGCGACCGAGATGCGGTTGACGCGGCCCGCCTCGGTCACCTCGGTCTTGGTGGTGCGGGAAATCTCGTAATTGTTGGTTTCCTCGCTCTTCTTGCTCTGGTCGCGGGCGCGGGCCGCGTTGTCCTGGTTCTGGTTGCCCGGCAGCTCGTTGTTGACGGTGACCTGCCCGGAATTGTCGGCGGTGAGGCTACTTTCCTCGCGGGTCTGGGTCGAGCGCAGCACGCGGCCCTCGGGGTCGAACTTGTCCGAGGTCTGGGTGATCTTGTTGTAGTCGAAATCGGCGGAGAGCTGGACGCGGGCGCGCCCGGCGCCGACCACCGAGGAGACGATGTCCTCGACCTGCTTGCGCATCCGCTTCTCGAAGGCGGCGCGGCGCTCGTCGCCGACCGCGGCATCGGCATCGGATTGGGCGCCGTCGGCGAGCAGCTGGCCGGCCTCGTCGACGATCGAGACCCGCTGCGGCTTCAGCCCGTTGACGGCGGAGGCGACGACATGGCGGATCGCCTTGATCTGCTGCGGCTCCAGCGCGCCGCGGACCCTGAGCACGATCGAGGCCGACGGCTCCGGCGTCTCGCGCGAGAACAGCGGCTTTTCCGGCAGCACGAGGTGGACGCGCGCGGCCTGGACGCGGTCGATGGCGCGGATGGTGCGGGCGAGTTCGCCCTCCAGCGCCCGCAGGTGATTGATGTTCTGGACGAAGCTGGTGGTGCCCAAGGCGTCCGACTTGTCGAAGATCTCGTAGCCGACGCCGCCGCCCTTCGGCATGCCGCCCTCCGCGAGCTTCATTCGCAGCCGCGTCACCTTGTCCTTCGGCACCATGATCGCAGCGCCGTCATTGCGCAGCTCGAACGGGATCGCCTGGCGCTCCAGCTCTTTGATAATGGCTGAGGAATCCTCGGTCGACAGGTCGGTGAACAGGGTGGTCATCTGGGGCGTGGTGACGCGCATGATGACGAAGGCGAAGAAACCGATCAGGGCCGCAGTGACCGCAACCATGGCCGCGAGGCGGGCCGCACCTAGACCTCTGAAGAAAGCAACCAGACTTTGCACCAACGGCCCCCAGGGATTCGGCCCACGCGGGTCCGACTGGGCAAATATTGCCTAGGGTATGGTTTCCATATGGTTAACGAAGGTTAAGAACCGCGGCAAAAACGCGGACATGAAAAAAACCGGCTTCGCAAAGCGAGGCCGGTTTTCGTCAAATACCACTCTTTAGGAGAAACTTACTGCCGGTACTGCTGGATACGTGTGGTGCGCAGTCCGGCCAGACCATGCTGGTCGATCGAGAACTGCCAGGAAAGGAATTCATCGACGGTCAACGTGTAGCGGCTGCAGGCCTCCTCGAGGGAGAGCAGGCCGCCGCGGACCGCAGCGACGACTTCGGCCTTGCGGCGGATGACCCACCGTTTGGTACCGGGGGCCGGCAAATCCGCAATCGTTAACGGGCTGCCGTCAGGCCCGATGACGTATTTCACCCTCGGGCGATGGGGTTCTGTCATGGCGTACTCACAAACTCTCAACCACTGAACTCGCGATAGGTAACCTACGCCCACCGGTTTAAAATTTGCCTAAGCCCAAGGCTTCAATACGATTCTCGTTGGAAGGGCCGGGAACAGGGAGGCGGATTGGCTGCTTATGAGCCGATTGTCCGCCCGGTGTCGGGTAGCGGCGCAAGTGGTACCCCTCTCCCTAACCCTCCCCTACAAGGCGGGAGGGAACCCTCCCGCCGGTACGCCCCTTCACATCCTTTACGTCCAATTCTCGCGCGACGGGTCCACGCAACGTGAGGTGAGCACATCGGTCGGGCTCCCTCCCCCCTTGTGGGGGAGGGTTGGGGAGAGGGGTAAGCAGAGATCGATTTGGATTTGTTCGAGCAATCACTGTTGCGCACGTCACATGAACGTTCGTCGCATCTTCTACGCATTCACTGATCCTTGATCGCGATTGCAGGACCGCGGAGGCGGCGCGCGTAACCAACCGCCTTTGCCTGCGTAGGAGAGGTTGTACGCGCGCCGCAACCGGCGCGTTTCCCCTAATCCTTGGATCCGAGTTCCAATCATGTTGATGAACAGACGCACCTTCTCGACTGCCTTGCTTGCTGGAACTGCCGCTTCGCTGGTGTCCTCGCGCGGCATCGCCGCACCCACGCCGCCGGCGCAGGCGCGCAACGTCGTGCTGGTGCACGGACTGTTCGCCGACGGCTCGTGCTGGTCCGAGGTCATTCCGCGCCTGCAGGCCGCGGGGCTCAATGTGACGTCAGTGCAAAATCCCTTGACCACGCTGCCGGAGGCGGTCGCCGCGGCGCAGCGTGTGCTCGATCGTCAGGACGGCCCGACGGTGCTGGTCGGCCATTCCTTCTCCGGCATGATCGTCACCGAGGCCGGCGTGCACCCGAATGTTTCGGCGCTGGTCTACGTCGCCGCGCGCGCGCCCGATGCGGACGAGGACTACACCGCACTGGCCAAGACCTATCCGACGCCGCCCGCGAGCGCCGGCATCGTGTTCGATGGCGACGAGGGCCGGCTGAGCGAAGCAGCGTTCCTGCGCGATTTCGCCGGCGACCTGCCGGAGGCGAAAGCAAAGGTGCTCTACGCGGTGCAGCAGCCGTTCCACAAGCAACTGCTGGCAGGCAAGACCAGCCAGGCGGCCTGGCGCAGCAAGCCGAGCTACTACGCGGTCTCGACCGAGGACCGCACCATCAATCCGGATCTCGAACGCTTCATGGCCAAGCGGATGGGCGCCACCACGATCGAGGTGAAGGCCAGCCATCTGGCGCTGATCTCGCAGCCCGACCCGATTGCGCGGCTGATCCTCGAGGCCGCGGGCCGGTCGGCGTGAGGGGAGGGCGTCCCGGTCCCGCCGAGCGGTCGTTCATGGGCTCGCCTCCGTGTTGCGTCCAGCCGGAGCAGAAACCGAAGCTCGAACGGAATAGTTCCGCCGCGAACGCGATTGAACGTGGCAGATAGCCGATGTCCGGCACGAGTCCAATTTTGATCAAGGGCGATACGTCGATGGAGCGATGATGGCTCTCAGTTGTGGATCGAGAACGGTCCTGCGTGCGCGATCCCCAACATTGTGATCTGCAACCGCGGCGGAAATGTCCCGATCGACTGCGACCCCCGCGGGCTTGCGCTTGGCGCCGAGCGCGTTCAGGAGCGCCGCGACGGCGATCATCGTCAAGACGCCGACGAGACTGAGCGCGATCTGCACCGAGGGCCGGTTCGAGATGTCGAGCAGATCGAGCTGGCTGGCCAGCGCGAGCAGAACGCCGAGACAATAGATCGGCAACGAGTTCTCGCCACACCACCGCGCGCTGCGCAGGATCGGCGTCGATAGTCCTCGCCATCCCGCGGGGACGAGCCATGACGTCACGATTGCAAGAGCCAGGAAATGCAGGAGCCGCAACGGGCTCAGATTCGATTTGTCCAATGGAAAGACCAGGTCCGTTACGGCCTGAAGCGCCTTGATGTCCCGGCCGAGCGCCAGGACGAGGATCATCGCCAGAAAGAGCGCGGAAAAGATCAGCGCGGGGCGCGATGTCATCCATCCCCGGATTGTCCTCCCCTCGATGACGGACCATGCGCCCAGCACGATCAGAAACTGCCATGCCAGTGGATTGAAGAACCAGAAGCCGTCGGGCCAGGCAGCAACGTGCCAGCCGAGGATGTGCACCAGCGCATAAAGCAGCAACGAAAGGGCAAGCGTCACGTTTGGCGCGCGCAGCAGCAGCCACAACAACGGTGCGAACATCACGTGACAGATCACGAACACCGGCAAGACATCGGTATTGACCGGGCGGAATTGCAGGATCGCGGCGTGCGCAAGCGTCGCGCCCGGACGTTCGAACAAAACCCGCGTATTGCTGTCGTCGGCAAGATCGCCGCCGGCGATGTAGACGAGGACGGCGCAAGCGAGCGTAAGCAGGAGGAACGCGACGTAGATGTCCCATCCGCGGCGCAACGAACGGCCAATCACGCCTCTCCAGCCGTCACGTTGACGGGCTCGGCCGTAGGCCAGCGCGCACGTCACGCCCGAGATGAACATGAATATCTCGGCGGCGTCGCAGAAGCCGTAATTGCGCAGCGTCAGCCAGCTTCCGACGTTATTCGGAACATGGTCGAGAAAGATCCACCACAAGGCGATCCCGCGACAGACGTCGATGCGCAGGTCGCGGCCGGTCGATCTGAACTCCGGCGGAGTATCGCCGATCAATCGCTTCGAGGTGTCGGTTCGATCATGCATCTGTCGATCCGTCGGTCATGCGCACGGCCGCATCGGGCACAGGTCCATGGGACGCTAGGATACTCAAAGTCGTGCGCGTGCCGGACCAGCCTCCGGCCAAGCCATGGGATTGGACGCTCCGGCTACCCGAGGGTTGGCGGCGCTTTCGCCGGCCAGCCGCAATCAAAGGGCCCGGAACGATCGCCGTCTTCCGGCGGCGGCTGCAAGACTTCGCCGACGAGCGGTATCAAAAGCTGCTTTCGCATTTCGGCGAGGCGGGCACGACAGTACTCGTGATAAAGCATGTCGAATAAAGTGGACATGATCGAACGCCTTCCTGATCACTGAGGTTGACTTCCCACGTGACAGATTTCGACCATTTCAACCGGCGGCAAAAAGCTAATAGTGCCGCAGGCATTTTATGTCCGACAAATTCTGCTTGGCGTTTGGCCAAAGCGGCGAAATAAGATCGGTATCGGCAATCTTTCAAAAATGACCTGCCCGCGGCTCCGTAAACCGGATCAATTGCGAACAGGGGCATCAGCTGTTCTACGCCTGCGCGCCGCCAGGGATGTCCAATGAATCCGCGGCGGCAATTACAGATAGAGCCATCACGACCGTCTCCTCTTAAGGGAGAAATAAGGGCCGTGACTTTCGCGACCAGTATAAACGTATTATTCTGACCGACAGGTGAACCAGTTCACATCAGCATCGATCGCAGGCAATTCAGACTAGCAGATCGGTAGCATGCCTTCTTGGACTTGCGCGCACGGATCGAGAGAACGCCGGTGCGTGAATTGCAAAATGCAGACATGAAAATGGTGTGCCGCAGCATTTCATCCTGATGCTCTGTGAAGGCTGGAGATCCCCATGCCTACGGACGCAGCCGATTTTGCATCGTATCGATTTTCGACGCGCGACCTTCCGGAGCGCATTCGTCTCCCTCTCTGGCGCGAGCACTTTGGGCGCTGCGTGGTGCACGCTGACATCGAGCCTCTGTCGAATATTCCAATCGAGGCCCATGCATCGCTTCAGGCGGTTCAGGGCCTGCGGATGCTCTCGCTAAGGGGCACGTCGATGCGCTTTGAACGTTCGCAAGCGAGTCTTGCCGATGGTGATGATTCCGTCGGCGTCATTTTCTGCTCTCCCGGCATAAGTCAGCTATCGCAGTGCGGTCGGGACGTCGAGCTTCGTGCTGGCGATGCGATTGCTATCCTGCATTCCGAACCAGCCGTCGTCACCTACGTTGATGGACTACAATTCGGGCTGGCGGTGCCGCGCGCGGACCTCGAGCAGCGCGTGTCGGATATCGAGAGCCTGGTCATGCAGCCGATCGGGCGCCGCAAGGAAGCATTCCGGTTATTCGCGACCTATCTGAAGTCAGTTCTCAAGGCGCGAGCACTGACTTCCCCGAAACTTCGTCAGACGGTCGTGACCCACATCCACGATCTCGTCGCACTCGCGATCGACGAGTGTCCTGCCCTGGGCGAGAGCAGCGCGAGCGCCGTCATGGCTGCGCGGCACGATGCGGCCCTCGACTACATCACGATACACTTCCAGGACCCTGGGCTCAACGTTCAAACGGTCGCACGCTGCCAGGGCATCTCGCCGCGCTACCTCCAGCGTCTGATGGCGTCATCCGGAACGTCATTCACCGAGCGCCTGAATGAACTGCGTCTCCAGCGGGCGCTCGAATTGCTGACCGGGTCGGACGCCGGCCGTCGGCGGATTTCCGATATTGCGCTCGAGGTTGGCTTCTCGGACGTGTCGCATTTCAATCGCTTGTTCCGAATTCGCTTCGGCGATTCTCCGCGAGGCGTTCGCCTTGCCCGAAGGGGGGCCAACCGAGCCGTGCAAGCGTGATCAGGACGTGTGCCCGCCAAGAAGATCGATCGAAGGGACGGTGAGGTCATCGGGCCGGCCGCGCCGGTTGCGCCGCCGGCAAAGGCCTGACCTGTCAAACAAGACTGGCGTTCGAGGCCCGTCAGTGCGGCGAGATAGCCTCGCTTTGTCATTTCACTCCGGCCGCGCTGTTACTCGCCTGCAGTCCGGGGCAGCCGTTCCCGAAGCACTGCGATTTCAAGCATAACCGTGATGGCGATGGTTCTGAGGCGCGCATTCTCGGTCATCGTCTCGGCGAGCTGCGGGTGAGGTGTCACCGCACGCCGTGGCGTGGTCTGGGCGGGGTCTGGCGGGATCGGGCGTGTCGGGGTCACTGGCTAACTCTTGCCGGCGGTCAAAGCGCGCAGCCTAGGCAGCTGCGGAGTTTCAGGGCGGAAGCGTCGTTCAATTGCAGAACATGAGGATAACATCCGCTTGCTTACAGGAAGCTGACGTGTTGCAGCTTATTGCTGATTGATATTTGTCGATGTTGTGCGCCGCTCCCATGGGGGCGATCGGGTAGGCTTTCTCTGTGCTCCTGCGAGAGGAGAGGGCGGAACGGAGCGCAAGGCTCGGACAAATCATGTCGCGAGAATGCGGGGTGCGGATTACAGGCCGCGCACCCCATTCACTGTCGTCCTTGCGAAGCAGGGACAACAGGCGTGCATGCGGCGCCTCATGACGCGCAGAAGCGCACACGCAATTCCCGCGGAGGCGAGCGCCGGATTGCCGGGATGCAGCGACGCCTTTGCTTAGCTGCTGCTGCTCGTCGCGCCGCGGACCACGCGCTTGATCTTGTCGGTGGTGTAGGTCTGGCCGCCGATCGAGAGCAGCGGCGGGGTAGCGGTCAGGTCGACGGAGTCGACGACGCCCTGAATCTCGGTCGAGATCGCAAGCGGGTTGCCCTTGGAATCCTTGCCTGTCGCGGTCAGCGTGTAGGTGCCGGCCGGCCATTGCGTGCCGTCCGTGCCCTTGCCGTCCCAGACGAAGCTGGCGTTGCCTTGGTTCAGGTTGAAATTGCCGGAATAGGCGGTCTGGCCGGTCGCGCTCGTGATCGTGATGGTGGCGCTGGTGGCTTGCGGGGATACCAGATTCCAGGTCGCGGATTTGTTGAACTGGGTCTTGCTGCCGTCGACGGCCACGGTGTTGCCGACATAGACCAGCGCCTGGGTCGATTGCGCGCTCTTCTCGATCGCGATCAGCTGCTTGAGCTGATCATTCGACTTCAGCTGCTGTTCGACGCCGGCGAACTGCACGAGCTGCTGGGTGAACTGGTTGGTGTCGAGCGGATCGAGTGGGTTCTGGTTCTTCAACTGGGTCGTGAGCAGCGTCAGGAAGGTCTGGAAATTGTCGGCGATGCCCTGCGACGAGGTCGTCAGGCCGCTGCCGGTGCTGCTTCCCGAGCTGGTTCCGTTGCTGGTGCCCGGTGCCGAGACAACGGGCGTCGGCATGGTTGCATCGACTGCCATGGTGAACTCCTTACACTCTGATATCGACGCCGCCGAGAGCGCCGGTTGGGCGGCCATAGGAGCGGCCTGCCGCTGCGGCGGGGACGCTGTCCTCCTCGGTGACGATCAAACGATGGGCGTTCGGATTGGACTGGCCATTGTTGTTCTGGCCCGACTGCGACTGGTCGCGCAGGCTGAACTGCAATCCGCCATTGCCGGTCGACAGGCCGGCATTGTCGAGCGCGCGCTGCAGCTGGTTGGCGTCCTGGCGCAGCATCGACAGCGTTTCCGGCCGTTCGACGGTGAGATGCGAGGTCACCTGGCCGTTGCGATCGACATCGATGCGGACATCGATGCGGCCGAGCTCGGCGGGGTCGAGCCGGATCTCGAAGCGGCTCTTGCCGCTCTTGGCAGAGGCGGCGATCTGCATCGCAAGCCCGCTGAGCGGCACGGCGGCTTGCGCCGCGTTGGTCACGGTCAATTGCGCGGTCGCAGACGGCGTCGTCTGGCTGGCCGGCAGTTGCGTCTGGAGTGCATTCGGCGCCTGTGCGCCGGGATCGGGCGTCGTGAGCTGGGCCTGCGCAGCCGCGTGGCCACCGACCGGCGGTGTCGGCGCGGCGTCGCCGTCTCCGCCTGTATCGGCCTTGATGGCATCCGCTGCGCCGTCTGCTGTGGCCTTCGCCTTGCCGGATACAGCCGCCGGCTGCGTGGCTGCGGGAACAATGTTCGTTGGAGCAGCCTGTGCGGTCGCGTTGTTGCCCTGGGCCGCGCCGTCCTGGCCAATTGGCGTTGTCGCGGTCGCGTCCTTTGCGGCCACCTGTGCCTTGGCTTGCGTCGTCGCCTTCGTGGCCGGCGTTCCGGCGGCGACGGTGGCGGCGAGGGTCGCATCGCCGGTCGCCGTCGCTGCGCCTGAAACCGTTGCCGCATCCGTCGTGATGACCTGTCCCTCGGTCTTGACGCCGGCCGCCTTGGCGACCTTGTCGGCATTCGCCGCGGTGGTTGCCGCCGTTGCGGTGTCGGCGCCGGCAGGCGCACCGCTGCCGGCCGCGGCAGCAGTGCCAGCGATGGCCGAGCTTGCCGCGATAGCCGCAGCCGCGATTGCGAGCGGTGCCGCCGGCTGGCCGGATGGCGGGGTCGCCGTCGCCGTCGGGTCGGTGGCTGCTGCAGTTGCAACTGGAACGGCAACCACGGCGTTGGCCGCTGCCGCATTGGACGGATCCGGCTGCGGCACGGCTTGCGTCGTGGCCTTGTCGCCGGTGGATTGCGTATCGGTGCTCGACTTCGAGTCGTCCGATTTCGATTTCGACTTGGTCTTGCGCGGCGCGTCGCTGTCGCTATCGACCTTGTTGTCATCGCGCGAGCTGCCGGAATCCCGCGGCGCCCGGTCGGGGGCCGTGCTGGTGTCGCGGGAGCGTGGATCGGTCGTCGAGGTCGAATCGTCGGACCGGCGCGCGGGCGCTGGCTGCGGGTCGTACCGGTTGTTGTCGCTGGTGGGCGCGGTGTTGCTGTCGACCAGCGAGGCAAAGCCGCCGTTCCCCGCCCGCGAGGCGGGATCTGGCCGTGCCGACCGCGGCGTCGCGCCCTGAAAAGACCGGCTTGCCAATGCTTCCGACGTCACGCTGACCACTGCCAACCCTCGCAAATGAGACTTCCGGCGTTTTGTCAGCAAGGAGTGGGCCAACCATCGGTAGTGATAAATATTCAGCTATTTCAATTGTTTAAGGGTCGCGCGCGGAGCCCGGAACCGGTTCCCGGCAGGCCCGGTTTTTGCCCGGCGGCAAGATTTGCCCCCCGCGCACGGCGGCTACGGATTCCGCCGGATTGCCTCGCCGGAATACGGCCTATATTAAAGGTGGCCTTCGATGCGTCCCGAACCGACCGAACCGGTCTTGGACGCGTTCCAAGGCTCTCTGGACAAAGGCTTTTCCCAATTTCGTCGCGGAGCGCATGACTTCGCCGCGACAGTGACCAATGACCGCTTAGAGATGCTCAACAGTCTGGATCTTGAAGGCCGCCCTGAAGACACGCGGATCGTCGTTGCCATGTCCGGCGGCGTCGATTCGTCGGTGACGGCTGCGCTGTTGAAGTCGCAGGGCTACGACGTGGTCGGGATCACGCTGCAGCTCTACGACCACGGCGCTGCGACCCATCGCAAGGGCGCCTGCTGCGCCGGCCGCGACATCCACGATGCGCGCAACGTCGCGGAGCGGATCGGCATCCCGCATTACGTGCTCGATTACGAAAGCCGCTTCAAGCAATCGGTGATCGACAATTTCGCCGACAGCTACGCGCTCGGCGAGACCCCGGTGCCGTGCATCGAGTGCAACCGCTCGGTCAAGTTTCGCGATCTGCTCGCAACCGCGCGCGAGCTCGGCGCGCAGGCGCTCGCCACCGGACACTATGTTGCCTCGCGCCGGCTCGCCGACGGATCGCGCTCGCTGATCTGCGCGGCCGATGCCGATCGCGACCAGAGCTATTTCCTGTTCGCCACCACGCGCGAGCAGCTCGGCTTCCTGCGCTTCCCGCTCGGCGACATGACCAAGCCGCAGACCCGCGAGCTGGCGCGGCGCTTCGAGCTCGAGGTCGCCGACAAGCAGGACAGCCAGGACATCTGCTTCGTGCCGACCGGCCGCTACACCGACATCATCGGGCGGCTGAAGCCGAATGCGATCGCGCCGGGCGACATCGTCGATCTCGCCGGCAATGTTATCGGCCAGCACCAGGGCATCGTTCATTTCACCGTCGGCCAGCGCAAGGGCCTCGGCATCGCATCAAGCCACCCGCTTTATGTGGTCAAGCTCGATGCGGCGACGCGCCGCGTCGTGGTCGGGCCGCGCGAGGCGTTGCGGATGGATCGCATCGCGCTGCGCGACGTCAACTGGATCGGTGATGGCGCGCTGGATCGCGTGATCGGTGAGGGTATCGAGATCTATGTCCGCGTGCGTTCGACGCGCGCGCCGCAACCGGCATGGTTGCGCGCCACGGACGCCGGCTATGAGGTCGAGCTCGTCGCCGGCGAGGAGGGCGTATCGCCCGGCCAGGCCTGCGTGTTCTACGACGCGGCGTCCGGACAGGCGCGTGTGCTCGGCGGTGGCTTCATCAGGAGTGCCAGCGCGAGCCGCGTCGTGCGGGCCGCGACGCGGGATGCGATGGCGTCGCTCGCGGAAGCGGTTCGCGGATAGACAGAAGCAGCTTCGGGGCAGGGAATGGCTGGGGACATCGACCGCGAGGGGGTCGAAAAGGCGTATGGCCGCTGGGCGCCGATCTACGATCTGGTGTTCGGCAAGGTGTTCGATCAGGGCCGTCAGTCGACGATCGCGGAAGCCGACCGGATCGGCGGACGCGTGCTCGACGTCGGCGTCGGCACCGGGCTGTCGCTCTCGGAATATGCGCGCACGACAAAGCTGTGCGGCGTGGACATTTCCGAGCCGATGCTGCGGCGGGCGTTGAAGCGCGTGCGCGCGCTGGGGCTCAGCAATGTCGAGACGCTGGCGGTGATGGACGCCAAGAACCTGGCATTTCCGGACGGGTTCTTCGACGCGGTGGTCGCGCAATACGTCATCACCGCGGTGCCGGATCCCGAGGCGACGCTCGATGATTTCATTCGTGTGCTGAAGCCGGGTGGCGAACTGATCCTGGTCAATCACATCGGCGCCGAGAGCGGCCCGCGCCGCATCTTCGAACTCGCCTTCGCGCCGCTGGCGCGGCGGCTCGGCTGGCGTCCGGAATTTCCCTGGGAGCGGCTGACCAACTGGGCCGCGAAGCATGGCGGCGTCAGCCTCGCGGAACGCCGGCCGATGCCGCCGATGGGGCATTTCTCACTGATCCGCTTCCGCAAATCGTGAGGCTGCGGCGATTTTGCGAGGGAACATCGGCGCATCGTGCCGGTTTTCCCCTCATGAGGATCAATCGTACGCTCGCTTTGTCCTGTGCCCTGATGCTGGCGCCCGTCGTTGCCGCCGCGCAGGCGCCGCCGACGTCGGCCACGCCGCCAGCCCAGACCGCGCCGCCGGCGCCGCAGCGCGCCGCCGCGAATTGCGCGCCGCAGCAGCCTTCGCATCCGGGGGCTGCGGTGCCGGAAGGAACCACAACCGGGCAGGCTGGCCAGCCGCTTGGTGACAAGCTCGCCAAATCCGACGGGGTGTTGTGCCCGCCGGCCGGTATCGACCCCGAAATGCGCGCGCCGACCCCACAAGGCGGCAACACGCCGGTGATTCCGCCGCCCGGCAGCCCCGGCGGCGACCCCGCGGTGAGGCCGAAATAGCCTCTCCCTGCAATAAGTTGCCGCCTCGCCCCGGTTTGCTTGACAGGCGCGCGTACCGTTCTTTATATGCCGCGCGTTCGCACCCGCGGCTTGCATGCCGCCGATCGCGAACCCGTGGCGGGGTAGCTCAGCTGGTTAGAGCACGGGAATCATAATCCTGGGGTCGGGGGTTCGAGTCCCTCCCCCGCTACCATGCGTCCCCCACTATCTTCAAAAGTGGGTTTCGCGCTGTAGCGGTCTCCCGCTACCATGTATAACCCACTATCGCGGTGGGCCTGGGGAAAAGCGTTCCCGCCGATTAGCGCGGCGAGCTTGCCTTTCACCTCGATCTCGAACCCTTCCCGTGGTCCCTTCGGGTGGACTGTGACGCTGTGCACAAGCGCGCGAAAGTCGTTTATCAGGGAACCGCGGTCGTCCTTCGCCTCGGTGTGGCTGGCCATTATCTCCGCAAGTGCGTTGACCGTGCTGATGTAGCGGTCCAGGGTCGCCGGATGGAGCGCGACGGGGACTGGAGCTTCTTCGAGTGCGGCCAGTTCGGACTCGACGCGCAATCGTTCTTCCTTCAGTTCCGCGATCCGTTGCTTGGCGTCCTTCTCGGAAATTACGTAATTGATCACGAGATCAATGTTGCGCTGGCGCTCCCCTTCGATCCGATCACGTTTTGCTTCTAGTCGCGCGCGCACTGCGACCGCGTGCCCAGCAAGCCGCTCCCGTTCACTGTTGTAGTTGCGGACATAAGTCTCGATCAGCTGCGGGTCTTTCAGTTCTTCCGCCATGCCGCTGAGCACAAGTCTTTCGATGTCGCGCAGGTAGATAATCTTTCGATTCGAACAACTCCCGCTCTCGCGAACCGCCGAGCAGCGAATCCTGGTCTTTCCAGTCTTGTCACGGTCATGGACCGACATCCCCGATCCGCAACAACCGCAGCGAAGGAGACCGGAGAGGAGGTGCGGTGGCCGGCGCTTCACGTGGTTGGCCAAGTGGCTCTTCTCGGTTTTCAGAGCGTGAGCATGCTCCCAAACGGACTGTTCGACGATCCGAAGCTGAGGCGCCTCGATGCTCTGCCACTCATCGCGAGGGTTCGGGCGAGACAGCCGCTTGCCGGTGTCAGGATCCTTGACCATCCGGACTTTGTTCCAAACGATCCGCCCAACATAGAGTTCGTTCAAGATGAGCCCAGCACCACGTTCGGCGTTCCCATTGATCGTCGACGCGTTCCATAGCCGGCCTCGCGGTGGACGAACGTTTTCTCGGTTGAGATCGTGTGCGATGTCCCGCGGCGTTCGTCCCCCGGCATAGGCCGTGAAAATTCGTCGGACGATCGCAGCTTCGTCTTCGACGATTTCGAGTTCGCCGGCTTTGCCGGGAATAGCTCGATATCCGTAGGCGCGTCCGCCGGCGTGTCGACCGTCGCGTATCACACCGGCCATACCGCGACGGACCTTCTTCGCTCCGTCTTCGCGCTGCATCTGTCCAACGAGGCCGCGAATTCCAATCAAGATCGAATCCGCGGTGCCATCATGAACGGCTTGGATTTGGATGCCCTGGAAAGATAGCCTTTTGTGGATGCCGGCCAAGTCTTCCATATCACGAGAAAGCCGATCCAACGCCTCCACAATGACGACGGTGAAACGTTGTTGGCGAGCCGCATCCATAAGCTGCATCAAGCCATCGCGACCGAATACAGAGGCTCCAGAACGAGCTTTGTCCTCGAAGATCGCAACGACGTCGAGCTGATTACGGGCCGCATAGGCCCTACACAGAGCAATCTGATCTTCAGTCGATTTTTCGTTTTGAAGCTCGGTCGAGAACCGAGCATAAACTGCTGCAGACTTCATCTTGAACACCACCGCTGATGCGTTTCTCGCTGGCGGCGTCAATATGAGTTTTTATCAGCCGCTCATTCTCGAAGAGATGATCGCGCCTCGCATCGGCGATTGCAAGAGCTTCAACGAATTTGACTAAGGCACGATCTATTCCAGGTGAATTTACCCACGGTGGCGCATGTTCCTTTGCTTTCGCACGCTTCATAACGCCACGATGCTGCAAGCGGTTCAAGAAGGGTAGGTTTCTTAGACATCGATCGCAGAATTGGATATGATCGAAAGAAAAATCGATAGATTCTCGGGAGCGTAGAGATCTGAGCAGTCGTTCTGCTCTCGCAGATGACAGGCTCGGCAATTCCCGCAGCACACCGTCATGAGCAACGCGGTAACGAGTAGCTTCGTTGATTCCGCTGCTTTGTCTTTTGAGTCCGATCGCATTCTCGCATTTTGGCCGAGTCTTTTCTTGTGCGGTCCGTGGTCATTTGTTGAAACCGTAGCCGTTGCGCACGCGCGCACCAGCCGAGTGGCTGGGTCTCCTTCAGCCTGACGTTATCGAACGCTACGAGGATGATGCTCTTCGATTTGCCCTTGAGCTCGTTCTGCAGGATCGAGAAGTCGGTCGTGCCGTCGGCCGCCATTGGTTTTTTACGCTGAAACGCCACTGGAAGAACTCTACGCACAGTTCGAATCGTTCCGAACCTGCGCATCCCTGTCGCGTTGCTTCAATGTCACAACAGGAGGCACCGATGGCGGCAGCGAAGAATGAGCAAGACGGCGCGCGGACGAAAGCAGGACCCGGCGCGGGTGGCAGGACTACGAAATACAGTACGAGGCGGAGAAGACCGGCATTGAAGTAGACCTCGAATTCGACGAATCCTGTGGTCCGCCATCTGTTCCGGCTCCTCGCACAAGGCTGGATTCCCAGTAAGCAGAGGACAAGGTTTCCCCAATTCTGAGATCCCTGTGAAAGATGCCGAGCAGTTCTTGCAGGATGGCCAGCATCACGTTCGCTTAGGTCTTTGCGCGTGCAGCCAGAGCCGCACCGCGCTCTCATGTGTTGGGGGGAATCGTGTACCTTGATGCCGAATCCGTCGGGCCCCTTGCGGTCGGGAAAGGTCTGGGCCGCATGCGCCATCCAACCCAGCGAGATGTCGGATTGGCGGGTTTCACTTTCGGGATAACTACCGCCGACATCGGAGTGATTTCCTGCGAACCACATTCCACAGCCAATCCGGTTGCTTGAAATCCGCGCAAGGGCGCCCCGCACATTCAGCGCGAGAGCAGGCCTTTGTCGGGCACTTGCTGCGCCGTTGTCGGCATTGAGACCCAATGCCAGAAACCTGACATACGCGCGCTACGAAGTGCCTGCTGAGCCTGCGAACTCATCTCGGCACGCGATTTGCTCTGTTCACGGCATCATCACCAATCGCGGTGCGATGATCTTCGGGACGGACACGGCGCGCGTCGCTGTTCGCGTTTGGTCCTTTCCGACGGCTTGCTGTGGCATGACTTGGCGCTCGGTAGTGGACCGAGAAAATGCAGGGAAGGATTGGATGCGATCTAGAGTTCTTCTTTTGGGAGCCAGCGAAACTGCCACCGGAAAAGTGCGACTGGTCCGGAGGCTATATTGGCGTGCAAGTTGGTGACGGGTGCTTCGAGCCTCCTTCACCAATCCCTACGGTCAGTCGATCTTTGGCGATGCCGGCAGGTTCGATGTCATGCGGCGGCACAGCTCCCGCACCTGCCGTTCGGCTAGGGGCCGCTTTTCCGCCTGAGCGTGCGCTGGGTGCCTGGAATTGCGATGAGCCTTCTTCGCGCTACTCGTGCGGATGGGAGATCGGGTACGGACCAACGCCGCGGAGGCTGTCGTCTACCTGCCGTCTAATGCATTCGCTGCCTGCGGCTCCTATCGGTCACCTTCCGTCCTTTCATCGCTTAGAGAGTGATTTGCCACCATGTCCGAACAATCCTTGCCGACGCTACCGATGTGGCGAGTCAGTCACATCGAGCCTTCGCCGGAGATGTTGGCGCTACGCGCCAACGGTCCGATCCACCGCGTGCGCTTCCCGTCCGGACACGAAGGCTGGTGGGTGACAGGTTACGACGAGGCAAAGGCGGCGCTGTCGGACGCGGCGTTCCGGCCCGCGGGAATGCCGCCGGCGGCATTCACCCCGGATACGGTGATTCTCGGTTCGCAGGGGTGGCTGGTCTCGCACGAGGGAGGCGAACATGCCCGGTTACGCACAATCGTGGCGCCGGCCTTCAGTGACGGCCGGGTGAAGCTGCTTGGGCAGCAGGTTGAGGCGATTGCCGCGCGGCTGTTCGAGACGCTGGCGGCCCAGTCCCAGCCCGCCGACCTGCGGCGCCATCTCTCCTTTCCGCTTCCGACCATGGTCATCAGCGCGCTGATGGGCGTGCTCTACGAGGATCACGCCTTTTTCGCCGAGCTGTCCAACGAAGTGATGACGCACCAGCATGAAAGCGGACCGCGCAGCGCGTCGCGCGAGGCCTGGGAAGAACTGCGCCTCTACATGCGCGGCAAGATGCGCGACAAGCGCCAGGCTCCGGGCGACAACCTGCTGACGGATCTGCTCGCGGCGGTCGACCAGGGCAAGGCGACCGAGGAAGAGGCGGTCGGCCTTGCGGCGGGTATGCTGGTGGCGGGGCACGAGAGCACCGTCGCGCAGATCGAATTCGGCCTGCTGGCCATGTTCCGCCATCCGCAACAGCGCAAACGCCTGGTCGGCGATCCATCCCTGGTAGACAAGGCGGTGGAGGAAATCCTGCGCATGTACCCGCCGGGCGCCGGCTGGGACGGAATCATGCGCTATCCGAAAACCGATGTGACCATCGCGGGCATAAATATTCCCGCAGAGAGCAAGGTGCTGGTCGGGCTGCCGGCGACGTCGTTTGACGCACGCCATTTCGACGCCCCGGAAACCTTCGACATCGGGCGCGACGAAAATCCTCACCTGGCGTTTTCTTACGGACCGCACCACTGCATCGGCGCAGCGCTGGCGAGACTCGAACTCAAGGTGGTGTTCGGTTCGATCTTCCAGCGGTTTCCTGCGTTGCGCCTGGCCGTGGCGCCCGAAGAACTGAAGTTGCGCAAGGACATCATCACTGGTGGGTTCGAGGCGTTTCCGGTGCTCTGGTGATTCGCGGGACGCCGCCGGCTATCGCGATCTTCTCTGCAATTTATCGGCGCGCGCTCCCGTCAGACCAGCCAGCCAATAGGTAACCAAAATGGACGTGCAAGCAGCCACGGCAGTATGTCGGGACGCCTTCGCCGAACTGGCGTCGCCAGCGTGCCTTCACGACCCGTATCCGTTCATGCGGTGGTTGCGCGAGCACGATCCGGTGCATCGCTCAGCGTCGGGCCTCTTTCTGTTGAGCCGCCACGCCGACATTCTCTGGGCGCTCAAGGCCACGGGCGATGCGTTTCGGGGACCAGCGCCGGGCGAGCTGGCGCGCTATTTTCCGCGTGCAGCCGCCAGCCTGTCGCTCAATCTACTGGCGTCCACGCTAGCGATGAAGAACCCACCGGCGCACACGCGTCTGCGCCGGCTGATCTCGCGCGATTTCACCATGCGCCAGATCGACGACCTGCGGCCGACCATCGGGCGCATCGTCGCTGCGCGCCTCGACGGCATGGCGCCCGCACTGGAGCGCGGGGAGGCCATGGACCTGCATCGGGAATTCGCGCTGGCCTTGCCCATGCTGGTCTTCGCCGAACTGTTTGGCATGCCCCAGGACGACATGTTCGGGCTCGCCGCCGGCATCGGCGCCATTCTGGAAGGCCTCAGCCCACACGCCAGCGATCCCCAGCTCGCCGCGGCGGACGCGGCCAGTGCCAGAGTGAAGGCCTATTTCGGCGGTCTCATCCAGCGCAAGCGCACCAATCCCCGCTTCGACATCGTGTCGATGCTGGTCGGCGCACACGACGATGATGCCGACACGCTATCGGATGCGGAGTTGATCAGCATGTTGTGGGGTATGCTGTTGGGCGGCTTCACCACCACTGCTGCGACCATCGACCATGCAGTCCTGGCGATGCTGGCGCATCCCCAACAGCGGCACTGGCTGCAGCGAGACGCCGCGGGGGTGAAGGCATTCGTCGAAGAAGTCCTGCGCTGCGACGCGCCCGCGATGTTCAGCTCCATTCCGCGTATCGCGCAGCGCGACATCGAACTGGGTGGCGTGGTGATCCCGAAAAACTCGGACGTGCGCGTGCTGATCGCGTCCGGCAATCGCGACCCGGACGCCTTCGCCGATCCCGATCGCTTCGATCCGGCGCGGTTCTACGGCACCAGTCCAGGCATGTCGATCGACGGGAAGATCATGCTGAGCTTCGGCCATGGCATTCATTTCTGCCTTGGTGCGCAACTGGCCCGGGTGCAGTTGGCCGAGAGCCTGCCGCGGATCCTGGCCCTCTTCCCCACGCTGGCATTGGCCGGGCAGCCGACCCGGGAGCCCTCCGCATTCCTTCGGACGTTCCGCGCGCTACCGGTGCGGCTGGATGCGCAAGGGAGCTGAGATGCGCGTCGTGGTCGACCAGGATCTGTGCGGAACTAGCGGGCAGTGCGTGCTGACGCTGCCGAGCACCTTTCGCCAGCGCGAATCGGACGGCGTGGCCGAAGTTTGCGTGGCGACGGTCCCGCAGGCGCTGCACGCTGCCGTGAGGCTGGCGGCGAGCCAGTGCCCAGTCGCCGCCATTCGGGTCATCGAAAGCGACGCTGGCGATGACGAGCGCGGAAGCGCCGGCCCTCCGCCTACTACACTGGAAGCCGAGCGGCATGCCGCAAGAGACCAATGCCACCCAGGAGGGTACGATGGGACGGTTTGAAGACAAGGTGGCCGTGGTGACCGGTGCCGGAGCCGGCATCGGCAAGGCATGCGCCCTCGCTATAGCGCGCGAGGGAGGCAGGGTGGTGGTCGCCGACATTGATGGCTCGGCGGCTATCGCCAGCACCGCGCAAATTGCATCCGAGGCAGACCGCGCGCTGGCCTCGGCCACAGACATCGCCGATGCGCAGGCGGTGGCTGCGCTATTCGAAACGGCGGAGCGGCACTTCGGTGGGGTCGACCTGCTGGTGAACAACGCGAGCGCCATGCATCTGACTCCGCGCGATCGCGCGATCCTTGACCTGGACCTGGCGGTCTGGGACCAGACAATGGCGACCAATCTGCGCGGTACGTTGCTCTGCTGCCGGCAGGCCATCCCACGGATGATCGCCCGCGGTGGTGGCGCGATCGTTAACATGTCGTCGTGCCAGGGGCTCAGCGGTGACACCGCACAGACGTCCTACGCCGCGTCGAAGGCGGCGATGAACATGCTGTCCGCCTCGCTCGCCACCCAGTACGGTCATGCGCAGATCCGCTGCAACGCGGTTGCGCCGGGTCTTATCATGACCGATCGTCTCCTCGCAAAGCTGGACGAGTGCACGCAATGGCATCTGCGCCGGCACCAGCTCCTGCCGCGCGTCGGCCGCCCCGAAGACGTGGCCTCGCTGGTGGCGTTCCTGCTCTCCGACGATGCTGCGTTCATTACTGGCCAGGTCGTGTGCATCGACGGCGGCATGATGGCGCATGTGCCGACGTACGCCGATGGTGGCAACAGCCGCGCCGCGCGTCCTTCCGGCAAGACCGCCGAAGCGGACGCGTCGCGGGGCTGCTGATGGACATGCTGCTCAACCCGCTGAACCGTCGGCATCGGCTGCGGCACGACATCGCCGTCGTGCCGGGTGCTTTCCCCTTGGTCGGACATCTTCCCGCCGTCGTCTGCGACCTGCCGTGCCTGCTGCGGCGCGCGGAACGGACTCTGGGCAGCCACTTCTGGCTGGATTTCGGCCCTGCCGGACATCTGATGACCAGTCTGGATCCGGACGTTCTCGCACTGCTCCGGCACAAGGACGTGTCCTCGGCGCTGATCGAAGACATCGCGCCCGAATTGTTTGGCGGAACGTTGGTTGCCCAGGACGGCATCGCGCACCGGCAGGCGCGCGATGCGATCCAGGTGTCGCTTCTGCCCAAGGGGCTGACCCAGGCGGGCATCGGCGAGCTGTTCGCACCCGTCATCCGGGCGCGCGTGCAGAGGTGGCGCGACCACGGCGACGTAATCATCTTGCGCGAAACCGGCGATCTGATGCTCAAGCTCATCTTCAGTCTCATGGGAATCCCCGCGCAGGACCTGCCGGGATGGCGTCGCAAGTACCGGCAACTGCTGCGGCTGATCGTCGCGCCCCCAGTCGACCTGCCCGGACTGCCATTGCGGCGCGGTCGCGCCGCCCGCGACTGGATCGATGCGCGGTTGCGCGAGTTCGTCCGCGCCGCGCGTGAACATGCCTCGCGCACCGGCTTGATCAACGACATGGTGAGCGCCTTCGATCGCAGCGACAATGCGCTTTCCGATGACGTCCTGGTCGCCAATATCCGCTTGCTGCTGCTTGGTGGGCACGAAACCACCGCCTCGACGATGGCCTGGATGGTGATCGAGCTGGCTCGGCAGCCTGGGCTGTGGGACACCCTGGTCGAGGAGGCGCAACGCGTGGGCGCGGTGCCGACCCGGCACGCGGATCTGGCGCAGTGTCCGGTTGCCGAGGCGCTGTTCCGCGAGACGCTGCGCGTGCATCCGGCGACGCCACTCCTGGTGCGTCGCGCAGTGCGTGACTTGCAACTCGGCCAACGGCGCATTCCCGCGGGCACCGATCTGTGCGTCCCGCTGCTGCATTTCTCGACCTCGGCGCTGTTGCACGAGGCGCCTGATCAGTTTCGGCTGGCGCGGTGGCTGCAACGCACCGAGCCGATCGGGTCGATGGACATGCTTCAATTCGGTACCGGTCCACACGTCTGTGTGGGCTACCACCTGGCATGGCTGGAACTGGTGCAGTTCTGCATCGCCTTGGCGCTGACCATGCACGAGGCCGGGGTGCGGCCGCGGTTGCTGAGCGACGCCGAAAAAGGCCGGCGCTATTACCCGACCGCGCATCCGTCCATGACTATCCGCATCGGATTCTCATGAGCTGGCATCGCATGCGCATGTGGCGCGGCAGCGACGCCGGCGACGCGCGGCAATGCTGCACTCGGCGCGCGCACGGTGCGACGCCGACAACACCGCGGCGCCCCGCCGCTCGCCGTGGCGGCCTCCTGTCAGGTACGAGCATATGAACAACTTGCAGGCCGATACTACGCCACAGGACGACAGGACTGGTGCTTCTTCGCTCGGCGGATTGGGCGGACCGGCGCGCGGCGCATCCGGCGGGCTGCTGCCCGAGATCTGGATGCAGGAGGGCGCAAAGCGGGTCGAAAAGGTGCTGGCGCGCCTTCTCTTCGTCGAACATGACGGTGAGAGCGAGCTGAAGGCGGCGATGCGCTACGCCACCTTGTATGGCGGGAAGCGTACCCGTGCCTTGCTCTGTTTGGCTGCCGGCGCACTGTCCGATACGCCGGCGCACATGCTCGACGACGTCGGCGCTGCCATCGAGATGATGCACGCTTGTACCCTGGTCCACGACGATCTGCCTGCGATGGACGACGATGTGCTTCGCCGCGGCCTTCCGACCGTGCACGTCAAGTACGGCGAAGCTATTGCGATCCTGGTCGGCGATGCGCTGCAGGCGCACGCCTTTCTGACCCTGGCGAGCCTGGATGCGCCAGGCGATTACCGTATAGCGCTCGTGCGCGAACTGGCGCTGGCGGTGTCCGCAGAGGGTGCCGCAGGCGGGCAGGCCATCGATCTGTCGCTGGTTGGAAAGCACGTGGAGCTGGACAGGATCGTGGCGATGTACCGAATGAAGAGCGGGGCGCTAGTGCGCGCATCCGTTCGCATGGGCGCGCTATGCGCCATCGCGGACGATGCCGCGCACGCTGCGCTGTACTGTGCGCTCGATCGCTACAGCGCCTGTTTCGGCCTGGCATTGCAGGTGATCGACGACATTCTCGACGTGACAGCAGATACCGCGACGCTGGGCAAGACCGCCGGTAAGGACGCGGCGGCGCAGAAGCCGACCTGCGCGTCGATCATGGGGCTGCAGGCGGCGCGCCAGTTCGCGCTGGATCTGTTGCGCGATGCCGGGGAAGCCATCGCGCCGATGGGGCCGCGCGCAGAACGGTTGGCGCACATCCTGCAGCGGGCCAACGCGTATCTGTTCAAGCACGCGCCATGCGCATGAGCGTGCCCGTCCGCTTGGAGACGCTCCTTTGCTGTGCGATCGGTCGGCGGCCGCGGATCGTGCATGCTGCACTAATGTGCGAAGTGCCCGGCGCCGATCGCAGAGGTTGCCGCTGCGCGCTGTGCGCAAGCCTATGCGGCGGGCCCGCGCCAGCATCGGGGCGGTCGGCGCGCCGGAGCAGGGCGGTCGTCCGGCACTGCCCATACGACAGCTTGCGGCGACATGATCGACGTCTGCCCATCCGTCTGCAGAAGGAGCATCCGCGTGAACGCGCTCTCCGAACAGATCCTCTCCGAATTGCGTCGCCTGCTGAGCGAGATGAGCGATGGCGGCAGCGTCGGTCCGTCCGTCTACGACACGGCGCGAGCTCTGCGGTTCCATGGCAACGTCACCGGTCGGCAGGATGCATACGCGTGGCTCATGGCGCAGCAACAGGCCGATGGCGGATGGGGAAGCGTGGACTTCCCGTTGTTCCGCCATGCGCCTACGTGGGCGGCATTGCTGGCATTGCAGCGGGCCTATCCTCTTCCCGGCGCTACCGACGCAGTCCAGGCTGCAACCCGGTTCCTCCAGCGCCAGCCCGATCCTTACGCGCATGCGGTCCCGGAAGACGCGCCGATCGCCGCGGAGCTGATCCTGCCGCAGTGTTGCGGCGAGGCCGTATCCTTGCTGGGCGGCACGGCGTTTCCGCGCCACCGGGCGCTGTTGCCGTTGCGGCAAGCGCGCCTGGTCAGGCTCGCGGCGGTGACGACGTTGCCGAGCGGCCATCCGTTGCTGCACTCCTGGGAAGCCTGGGGGACGTCGCCGACCACCGCATTCCCGGATGAGGACGGCAGCATCGGCATCAGTCCGGCGGCCACCGCTGCGTGGCGCGCCCACGCCGTGACACAGAGGAGCACGCCGCAGATCGGGCGCGCCGACGCGTATTTGCAGACGGCATCGCGGGCGACGCGCAGCGGCATCGAAGGGGTCGTTCCCAACGTCTGGCCGATCAATGTGTTCGAGCCATGCTGGTCGCTGTACACCCTGCATCTGGCCGGGCTGTTCGCGCATCCCGCGCTCGCCGAGGCTGTGCGCGTGATCGTCGCGCAGCTTGACGCGCGTCTGAGCGGGCGCGGTCTGGGCCCGGCCCTGCACTTCGCGGCGGATGCGGACGACACCGCGGTTGCGTTGTGCGTCCTGCGCCTTGCTGGCCGTGACCCGGCGGTCGATGCGTTGCGGCATTTCGAAATCGGCGAGCTGTTCGCCACCTTCCCCGGCGAGCGCAATGCCTCGGTGTCGACCAACATCCATGCCCTGCATGCCTTGCGGCTGCTGGGAAAGCCCGCCGCCGGCGCCAGCGCCTACGTCGAGGCCAATCGCAACCTGCAAGGTCTATGGGACAACGAAAAATGGCACGTTTCGTGGCTGTATCCCACTGCGCATGCGCTCGCTGCGCTAGCGCAAGGCAAGCCGCAGTGGCGCGACGAGCGCACGCTTGCGGCGCTGCTACAGGCGCAGCGTGAGGACGGCGGCTGGGGCGCCGGTCGTGCGTCCACATTCGAGGAAACCGCCTATGCGCTGTTCGCGTTGCGCGTGATGGACGGGAGCGAAGAGCCGACAGGGCGCTGGCGCATCGCGCAGGCAGTCGCACGTGCGCTGGACTGGATGCTCGCCCGCCATGCGGCGCATGCATTGCCGCAAACGCCGCTGTGGATCGGCAAGGAACTGTATTGCCCCACCCGGGTCGTGCGCGTAGCCGAACTCGCCGGGTTGTGGCTGGCGCTTCGTTGGGAGCGGCGGGTCCTGGCCGAGGGAGCAGGAGCGGCGCCATGATCCAGCTCGAACGCGCGCTGCAACAGGTGCTGGAGTGGGGGCGTTCCCTGACCGGGTTCGCCGACGACCATGCCATGGAAGCGGTCAGAGGCGGCCAGTACATCCTGCAGCGCATCCACCCGAGCCTGCGCGAAATCAGCGCCCGAACCGGCCGCGATCTGCAGGACGAAACGCTGATCGTGGCGTTCTATCGCGAATTGGCGCTGCTGTTTTGGCTCGACGATTGCAACGACCTTGGCCTGATCGCGCCGGACCAACTCGCCGCGGTGGAGCAGGCGCTGGGACAGGGCGAGCCGTGCGCGCTCCCCGGATTCGAGGGCTGCGCTGTGCTGCGCGCTTCGCTGGCTGCGCTTGCCTACGATCGTCGCGACTATGCTCAGCTTCTCGACGATACCCGGCGCTACTGCGCGGCGCTGCGCGCCGGACAGGCGCGGACGGCAGACGCGGAACGCTGGTCCTATGCCGAGTACCTGCACAACGGCATCGATTCGATCGCCTACACGAACGTGTTCTGTTGCCTGTCGTTGCTGTGGGGGCTGGACATGGCGACCTTGCGCGCGCGTCCGGCGTTTCGCCAGGTCCTGCGGCTCATCTCCGCGATAGGGCGCCTGCAGAATGATCTGCATGGACGGAACAAGGACAGGTTGGCCGGCGAGGCCGGCAACGCGGCGATCCTGCTGCTGCAGCGCTATCCGGCTATGCCTGCCGTGGAGTTCCTTAACGACGAGCTGGCCGGCCATACGCGCATGTTGTATCGGCTGATGGCGGAAGAACGCTTTCCCGCGCCGTGGGGAGCGTTGATCGAGGCCATGGCGGCCATCCACGCCCAGTACTACCAGACCTCGACCAGCCGCTACCGCAGCGCGCCGCGGGAGGAGGCTAGCGTGCGCCGGCTTGAACGCGCGGGAGGCGATGGCGTGCACGCACTGCCGTCGGTCCGATCCGGCGCAACGCCGTCGCCCGATGCGACCGACGGAGCGAACATGAGCGACACGGCGCCCTGAGCCGGCGTAAGGACGGCCATCTGGACCTCGTGCTGGGTCAGCAAACGGCGCCGGCCACGGTTGCAAGAACTGCGAGCGACTGATCGAACACGATGCGGTGATCGCGCTGTTCAACAAAGTGGTGGAGATCGCCACTGACCGGGGCTGGTTGTCGGCGAACATTTCAGTGTGGATCGCACGTTGATCTAGGCTTGGGCCGGGCAAGAGTTTCAAGAAGGACGGCGATGACGAGGGCGGCAGCGACTTCCGCGGACAATCGCGCAGCAACCGCGCGCACGTGTCCACGAGCGATCCGGATGCGCGGCTGTATCGCAAAGGCAGCATCGGACACGCGCTCCGCTCACTTCTGAGCAATTCGATGGCGGCACGATGGCGCGAGCCGCAAGCGGTCGCTTAGTTTTTACAAATTTGGAATCTAGTTATGTGGGGGATGGAGAAAATGCCGCACGTGCCTCTCGATGCGCCGCAGTCCCCAAGCGACAACTACGTTCGAATTGACTGAGCACAGTTGCGGAAACATGGCGTTCTGACGGGCCCTGACGTCGACGATCACGCAGTCTGCGTCTACCAAGCGCGCAATATGAACCCGGCTAACGACACCCACTTTGGAATAGTCGGCGAGAATAATGCGCTTGCGCGCATGATCAAACGTCGCTCACGCTGTCTCTATTTCGTCGGGATGAAGCTCATCGCACCAGCGGTCGCATCGAAAACCGAACGGAGGGACCATCGCGAAATCCGCTCGGTAGCGAGCTATCTCATTGACGGTATTCGCCCCGAGCGTTGCGGGCGGATCGTCTGTCCCACCCAGGATCAACCCCTGTTTCCGCGCTGCGTGCAATCACCCGCGGAAGTCAAGCACTTGGCGGCATTGAGAGAGTTGGTGACGACAATAAGCCCTTCCATCTGAGCTGAGCGTTGGGCCAGGGTAGTTGTCGTGCTTCCCCGTCGAAAGGATCGTCTGACCGGCCTCGACCATTGCTGCCGCTGCCCTGGCAATCGCTCTTTTCTCGCGACTACGTACGGCAGTGCGCAATTGGCAGGGAGCCTCCTTGTCCTTGGCAACCGGAACGACTCCGCCGCGGACCCGGCGGAGTTCTCCGCTTTCTTTCGTTTCCATGAGATCGCGGCGTATCGTTTCGAGCGACACTCCAAAATCTTCCGTCAGCCGATCAACGCTTAGCGTGCCGAACGTTGCCAACATCGATCGAATGTGACGCCGTCGTTCCTCTGGTCACATAGATGCTCCCCAGTATCTTAGCAGTTTCTATCGTCGGCTTCGGGCCATAGCGCGACACGACAATAGGCTCGATGCGTCCAACCGACATGATGCTGGCGCCCATCCTTCCACGTAACTGACCGACTCAGCCGCGCTTCTATCGTTTCTAGAGCAAGGGCAGAACTTCGGCGTGAAGTTCTGCCGTGCTTGCAGCGATGACCCGCTTGCCGGAGGTGATCGTGAGCGGCTTGCCCTCCCAGTCGGTGACAATGCCGCCGGCTTCTTCGATCACCGGCACCAGCGCCATGAAATCGTAAGGCTCCATCCGCGTCTCGATCACGAGGTCGATGTGTCCCGATGCAAGCAATCCATAATTATAGCAATCGCCGCCGAAGCGACACATCCGGGCAGTTTGGCTGATGCCCAGGATTTGATCGCGTTCTGATTCTGCAAAATAGAGGGGCGACGTGGTGTAGAAGTTCGCGTCGGCGAGGCGCCGGCAGTCGCGAACTTGGCATTTTGTGCGAAGGCCGCTCGAGTTGACAAACCAGCTACCCAGGCCGGTTGCGCCCGTCCAGCGTTCCCGCAATGCGGGCATCTCGACGACGCCAATCTGTGAACGCCCTTGGATAGCGAGCGCGACCAGCGTTCCCCAAAGCGGAGACCCGGAAATGAAGCTGCGCGTGCCATCTATGGGATCGACCACCCACGTAGGCAAATCGAGATCACCCTGGATCCCGTATTCTTCACCGAAAATCGCATGCTCTGGAAATCTAGCGGAAATCGCCTTTCTGATGGCTTCCTCGACACGCCGATCTGCCTCCGTAACGGGGCTCTCGTCATCCTTCGTGTTGATGTCTATCGGCCGTCGAAACCATTCGGTGGCGTGAGAACCTGCGCTTCCAGCGATCTCGAACGCGAAATCGACCAAATCAGACATCGAGTCTGCACCATCCATGCTGGCAACCTCCTGAGCATTGCAGATCCAGCTTAAGGTACAAAAACACATATTGCCATATCGCTTTTGATACCGTGGCTTCGGTTGCCACGCAGAAACCCAAAAACAAAAAAAGCTATCCCGATTATTGCTCGCATCTCTAACCGGACGGCCACTCCGGCCTATCATGCGGTAATTGATATTGGCTTCGACAGAGAAATGCTTTTGGCTTCATCGGGCAATTACCAATCGCTGGAAGAATGTGCCGACACCTCCTGGAGGCGCCAAAACCCACATTGGTCCGATAGTCAGCTCCGCCTCTCTTCGCGCATGCATGCTCGCCTTACCGAATGGAGCAGCAAGGCTCGGGCTAGACGCAATACCAGCGCGTTATAAGCGTCGCTCGGTGCTTAGCGGCACGTTCAATCCGAAGAAAATCGACCGCTCAGCATCAAACGATGCATTTTGCATCAACAAAAGAATACCGCTTTCCCGGACTGGCTGAAAAAGAGATTGCCTTGGACTCGCTCGTCTCTGCTTTCTCTGAGACTATTGATCGTTCGCCGATGCTGCCTGCGAGGGGAATGCGGATGACTTGCAATGGCCCGTTTGACCGATCTCGAAGTCGCGCCGCGCCGCTGACATCGTGTCGAACGGTGTGTTGTTGACGCAGCGAACGTGTGCCGGCGCGTATCACGGATACTGATCGGCCACCCTTCCCCTAGTTCAAATCTGCCGGCAGCTCGCATGAGCCGCGCTGTAACCCACTGGATGGGCGCCCGCGCGAACGCTTCGTGCTGCCTTCCTCACCCCGTCACGTCCAACGTTTGAGGCAATTCCAATGACTAACAGCCATGATCAGGTCAAATTCGCTTACTGGGTTCCAAATGTTTCCGGTGGCCTTGTAATCAGCAAGATCGAACAGCGAACCGGATGGGACATCGACTATAACCGCCGCCTGGCGCAGATCGCGGAGCAGGCTGGCTTCGATTATGCGCTGAGCCAGATCCGCTTCACCGCCGGTTATGGCGCCGAGTTCCAGCATGAGCCGGTCGCCTTCAGCCATGCTTTGCTCGCCGCGACCACGAAGCTGAAGGTGATCGCAGCGCTGCTGCCCGGACCGTGGAATCCGGCGGTCGCGGCCAAGCAGATCGCCACCATCAGCCAGCTCACCGAAGGCCGCGTCGCCGTCAACATCGTCAGCGGCTGGTTTCGCGGCGAGTTCACCGCGATCGGCGAGCCCTGGCTCGATCACGACGAGCGCTATCGCCGCTCCGAAGAGTTCATCCGCGCGCTGCGCGGAATCTGGACCCAGGACAATTTCACCTTCCGCGGCGATTTCTACCGCTTCTCCGACTACACGCTGAAGCCGAAGCCGGCGCATCCATTGCCCGAGATCTTCCAGGGCGGCAGCTCGCGTGCCGCGCGCGACATGGCCGCGCGGGTGTCGGACTGGTACTTCACCAACGGCAATTCGGTCGCGGAGATCAAGAAGCAGATCGACGACATCAGGGCGAAGGCGCGCGCCAACAATCATTCGGTCAAGATCGGTGTCAACGCCTTTGCGATCGCGCGCGACACCGAAGCCGAGGCGCGCGCCGTGCTTGACGAGATCATCGTCAAGGCCGATCCGGAGGCGGTCAACGCGTTCGGGCACGAGGTGAAGAACGCCGGCAAGGCCTCGCCGGAAGGCCAGGGCAATTGGGCGCAATCCAGTTTCGAGGATCTCGTCCAGTACAATGACGGCTTCAAGACCAATCTGATCGGCACGCCGGAACAGATCGCCGAGCGCATCGTCGCGCTGAAGGAGGTCGGGGTCGATCTCGTGCTGCTCGGCTTCCTGCACTTCCAGGAGGAGGTCGAGTATTTCGGCGGCCGCGTCATTCCGCTGGTCCGTGCGCTGGAGGCAAAGACCGGCGCGCATGCCGAGGCTGCCGAGTGATGGGGAGCCTTTCGACGTGACGGTGATGGTGACGAACGCTGAGGTCCTTGCGCTGGAGGCGGCTCCGGCGCAAGGCAAGACGCGTGCAACGGCGACAGCCGATGTTCCGGAGCGGCGGCCGGCACAGGCCGCGGATCGCGCGGCGCAGCCGGTGCTGGCCCTCAGCCAGATCGCGCTGACATTCGGCGGCGTCGCCGCACTGCGTGACGTCGATCTTGCGGTGGCGCCCGGCGAGATCCGTGCCGTCATCGGGCCCAACGGCGCCGGCAAAAGCTCGCTGCTCAACGTCATCAGCGGGCTCTACCGGCCCGACCGCGGCGAGGTCTGGCTCGGCGAGCGCGCCTTCGCCCAGGTGCCGACGGCGCGATTGGCGGCGCACGGCGTGGCGCGCACGTTCCAGAATCTCGCGATCTTCAAGGGGCTGTCGGTGTTCGACAACGTCCTGATGGGGCTCGCGCATCGCGTCCGCTCAGGCTTCTTGCGCCAGATCATCGGCTCGCCGCTGGCGCGGCGGATCGATGCGGAGAATCGGGCCGCCGCCGAGGACGTCATCGGCTTCCTGCATCTTGGCGAGGTCCGTGAGCGCGCCGCCGGAACCTTGCCCTATGGCTTGCAGAAGCGGGTCGAGCTGGCGCGGGCGCTGGTGGCGCGACCGACGTTGCTGCTGCTGGACGAGCCGTTCGCCGGCGTCACACTGAGCGAGAAGCTCGAGCTGTCCGAGCACGTGCGCAATGCGCGCGACAGCTATGGCGCCACCATCGTGCTGATCGAGCACGATATCGGCGTCGTGATGGGATTGTCCGATCGCATCGCGGTGCTCGACAACGGTAGCAAGATCGCCGACGGCACGCCCGACGAGGTGAGAGCCGACCAGGCCGTGATCGACGCCTATCTCGGCGTTGCGCATCAGGACATCACGGAGCTTGCGGTCTGATGTTCGATTATCAGTTCCTGATCGAGGTGTTGGTCGGCGGCCTGCTGTCGGGGGTGATGTACTCGCTGGTCGCGATCGGCTTCGTGCTGATCTACAAGACCTCGGGCGTGCTGAATTTCGCGCAGGGCGCGATGCTGCTGTTTGCGGCGCTGACCTTCGTCAGCCTGGTCGAGCGCGGCAGCTCGTTTCCGGTCGCGTTCGTCATCACGCTCGCGATCATGGTCGTGCTCGGCGTCAGCGTTGAGCGCGCGGTGCTGCGGCCGCTGGTCAACCAGCCGCCGACCACGCTGTTCGTGGCGACGCTCGGGCTGTCCTATGTGATCGAGGGCGCGGCGCAGCTGCTGTGGGGCACCCAGGTCCACGGCCTCGACATCGGGATCAGCGACGTGCCGCTCGACATCGCCGGGGTCTTCATCAGCCGGTTCGACCTGTTCGCCGCGGCGGTCGCGGGCAGCCTGGTGGCGCTGTTCGCGCTGTTCTTCCGCTACACCCGCACCGGGCTGTCGTTCCGCGCGGTCGCCGATGATCCGTTCGCGGCGCTGGCCGTCGGCCTGCGGCTGCCGCGGGTCTGGGCCAGTGTATGGACAGCCTCCGGTATCGTCGCGCTGGTGGCGGGCCTGCTGTGGGGCGCGCGGCTCGGTGTGCAGTTCTCGCTGTCGCTGGTGGTGTTGAAGGCGCTGCCGGTGCTGGTGCTCGGCGGCTTCGATTCGATCGCCGGTGCGATCATCGGCGGACTTCTGATCGGCGCCATCGAGAAGCTCTCCGAAGTCTATGTCGGGCGGCTGTTCGGCGGCGGCATCGAGGCCTGGGCGGCCTATGTCGTGGCGCTGGTGCTGCTGCTGGTGCGGCCGTCGGGGCTGTTCGGGCAGAAGCTGGTCGAAAGGGTCTAGGCCATGAGCGCAGCACCATCGACGGCACAGCTCTTGCCCGGCGCCGGAGCCTTTGCGATCACTGTCGGGGCCGCGGTCGCCTTCGGCGCGGTTCCGCTGCTCGGTTCCGACTATCTCATGGACGCGGTGCTGACGCCGTTCCTCGCGCTCGCGCTGGCCGCGGTCGGGCTCAACCTGCTCACCGGCTACGCCGGGCAGGTGTCGCTGGGCTCCGCCGCGTTCCTCGCGGTCGGTGCCTATGCCACCTACAACCTTCACCTCCGGCTGCCGCAGCTGCCGCTGTTGGTCGATCTGGTGCTCGCCGGCCTCATCGCGGCTGCGATCGGCATCGTGTTCGGATTGCCGAGCCTGCGGCTGCGCGGCTTCTACCTCGCGGTCTCGACGCTCGCCGCGCAGTTCTTCGTGCAATGGGCGCTCACCAAGTTCGGCTGGTTCTCCAACGACAATCCGTCCGGCGTGATCGATGCCCCGGTGCTCAGCGTGGCCGGCTTCACCTTCACCAGCCCGGCGGAGCGTTACGTTTTCTCGCTGAGCGTCGTGGTGGTCGCGACGGTCCTGACGCAGCGGCTCCTGCGCGCGCAGAGCGGCCGCAATTTCATCGCGGTGCGCGACCACGAACTCGCCGCCAAGGTGATCGGCGTGCCGCTGCTACGCACCAAGCTGCTCGCTTTTGGCGCCTCCTCGTTCCTGATCGGCATTGCCGGCGCGCTGTGGGCCTTCGCCTATCTGCGCACGGTCGAGCCGGCCGGCTTCAACCTCGATCGCTCGTTCCAGATCCTGTTCATCATCATCATCGGCGGACTGGCCTCGCTGCGCGGCGCGTTTCTCGGCGCCGCCTTCATCGTGGTGTTTCCGCTGCTCCTGTCACGCGCCGGCGCGGCCCTGCTCGGCGGCGTGTTCGATTCCGGCGTGCTGGAGATGAGCCAGCGTATCGTCGTCGGCGTGCTCATCATCGCGTTCCTGATCGCCGAACCGCGCGGCCTGATCGCGCTGTGGGACCGGCTTTGGCGCGCGGTCGCGCGGCCGGCCGCCATCCGCAACACCTGACATTTCGCACCACTGGAGAGACCCAAGATGATTAAATCGAGATATCTGAGATTTGCCTTCGCCGCCGCGGTGGCCTCCGTGCTGGCCACAGCATCGGCGGCGCGGGCCGACGAGCAGTTCTTCCCGCTGCAGAGCTACCGGGTCGGTCCCTATGCGGCCGGCGGCACCGGCTTCTTCGGCGGCTTCATCGACTATCTCAATTTGATCAACATCCGCGACGGCGGCGTCAACGGCGTCAAGCTGACCTGGGACGAGGGCGAGACCCAGTACGAGGTCGAGCGCGGCGTCGAGGTCTATGAACGGCTGAAGGGGCGCCCCGGCGTTGCCGCCTGGAATCCGCTGTCGGTCGGCATCGCCTATGCCATGATCGACCGCATTACCAAGGACAAGGTGCCGCTCATCACCATCAATCACGGCCGCACCGATTCGACCGACGGCCGCGTGTTCCCCTACGTGTTTCCACTGCTGCTCAATCCCTACAGCGAGACCTCCGGAATCGTGAACTACATCGCGAGCCGCGAGGGCGGGGTCGACAGGCTGAAGGACAAGAAGATCGTCGTGCTCTATCACGGCTCGCCCTATGGCAAGGAGACCATCCCGATCTACAAGCTCTTGGCCGACAAGTACCAGTTCAGCCTGGAGCAGATCGAGGTGCCGCATCCCGGCAACGAGCAGCAGTCGCAATGGCTGTCGATCCGGCGCGCGAAGCCCGATTACGTGGTGCTGCGCGGCTGGGGTGTGATGAATCCGGTGGCGCTGAAGACCGCGCAGAAGGTCGGCTTTCCGGCCGACCACATCATCGGCAACGTCTGGTCCAATTCCGAGGAAGACGTGATCCCGGCCGGTGACGCCGCCAAGGGCTATATCGCGATCACCACGCAAGCCTCCGGCGAGCAATATCCGGTGCTGCAGGAGGTGATCAAGACGGTCTATGGCGCCGGCAAGGGCAATCTCGACGACAAGAAGCGGATCGGCAGCGTCTACCACAATCTCGGCATCGTGAACGGCATCCTCAATGTCGAGGCGATCCGGATCGCGCAGGCGAAGTTCGGCAAGCGCACCTTGACCGGCGATGAAGTGCGCTGGGGCTTCGAGCATCTCCAGCTCGATCCGGCGCGGGTCGAAGCGCTCGGCGCCAAGGATTTGTTCCACTCGATCAACGTCACCTGGGACAATCACGAAGGCGACGGCCGCGTCACCTTCCAGCAGTGGGACGGCGGCAAGTGGAAGGTCGTCTCCGGCTGGATCGCGCCGGACTGGGCCTTCCTGCGCCCGATCATCGAGAAGTCGGCCGCCGCCTATGCCAAGGAGCACGGCATCAAGGTGCGGAGCTCCGGCGACGATCCCGTCAGCAACTGACGCCGCAGGGACGCGGGAGCTGTTCAGCTCCCGCGTCCCTCAAGACGATGGATCAACAGATGAGCGAAACCCTGCTCTCGGTCGAAGGTCTGGCCGCGACTTACAACTACGCGATCGCGGCCGTCAGCGACGTCTCGCTTGCCGTGCGGCGCGGCGAGATCGTCGCCGTGCTCGGCGCCAACGGCGCCGGCAAGTCGACCACGCTGCAGGCCATCTCGGCGCTGCTCTCGGCGCGTCGCGGCCAGATCACCGCGGGCCGGATTGTTTTCGATGGCCGCGATGTCGCGGGTACGTCCGCAGCGACGCTGGTGCGCGCCGGGCTCGTTCCGGTGCTCGAAGGGCGGCATTGCTTTGCCTCGCTGACGGTGGAGGAGAACCTCGTCACCGGCGCGATGGGGCGCGATGCGCGCCGGGCGGAGATCGCCGCGGACCTCGACCGCATCTATCAGCTGTTTCCGCGGCTGAAGCAGCATCGCCGCACGCTCGCCGGACTGACCTCCGGCGGCGAGCAGCAGATGACGGCAATCGGCCGGGCGCTGATGTCGCGTCCGCGGCTGCTGGTGCTCGACGAACCGTCGATGGGCCTCGCGCCGCTGGTCGTCGAGGCCATCTTTCGGGCGCTCAAGCAGCTCAACAGCGAGCAGGGGCTGTCGATCCTGGTCGCCGAACAGAACTCGACCGTGGCGCTGCGCTTTGCCGACCATGCGGTTGTGCTCGAGAACGGGCGCAGCGTGCTGGCCGGCCGCGCGGCCGAACTGCGCCAGCGCGCCGACATCAAGACCCACTATCTCGGCGGATCGTCGCAGGCCGACCCGCGCCCAAGGCAGCCGCGCGAGGCTGTCGCATGATTGCAACCCGGAGAGACTGACCATGGCCAACGACAATCTAGCACGCAGGATCGACGACGACGTTTATGCCAGGCTCGATGCCGCCATCGACGCGACGGTGAAGGTGCATGCCGACCGCAACGACCGCGAGAGCCGCTTTCCGCGCGAGAACCTTCGCGCGCTGGCGGAGGCCGGCTGGACCGGCGTGCTGAACGAGCCGCAGTTCGGCGGGCTCGGCCTCGGCCATCTGGACTTCGCGGAAGCCGCCTACCGGATCGGGCAGGCCGATGCCTCCACCGGGCTCATCTACGTCATGCATGTCGGCGCGGCTCAGACCATCAATCTGTTCGGCAACACCGATCAGAAGGAGCGCTGGCTGAAGGCGAATAATGGCGGCCTGCTCGGCACCTATTCGACCAGCGAACGCGCCACCGGCGGGCACTGGTGGTACAATCTGTCCGAAGCCTCGCGCGACGGCGACGACTATCGCGTCAACGCCGAGAAGTCGTTCACGACGAGTTCGGGCCAGGCCGATTATTACGTGGTGCAGACGCGCACGCCTGATGCCAAGGATCAGGCCGACATCATCTTCTTCATCGTCGACGGCAAGGCCGAGGGCATCGAGTCCCGGCCCTGGGATGCGCTCGGCGTGCGGGCCAACCATTCCGGGGCGATCCGCTACAGCAATGTGCATGTGCCGCAACGCGACCGGCTCGGCGCCGAAGGGCAGGGCAAGGAGATCATCTATGACGGCGTCTCGCCGGTCTATCTGATCGGGCTCGGCGCGGTTTGGGAAGGCGTGGCGCGCGGCGCGTTGAACGCGGCGATCGCCCACACCACGAGCTTCGTGCACAAGGACAGGAACAAGAGCCTGTCGGATTATCAGGCGATCCGCCAGGAACTCGGTGCCGCCAAGGTGCTGGTCGAGACGCTGCGACCGTGGCGCAACGAGCTCGCGGGCAAGCTCGACGCGCTCTGGCGTGCCGGCAAGCCGCAAAGCGAGATCCTGATTCCGCTGACCGAGTTCAAGGTGCACGCCGCCGAGGTCGCCAACAAGGTCGCCGCGACCGCGCTGACGGTGACGGGCGGCTACGGTTATCATCGCGGTCCGATCGAGCGCGCCTATCGCGACGCCCGTGCAGCGATCGCGATGGGGCCCTCCAATGTCATCGCGCGCGACTGGATCGGAAAGGCAATGGTCGGTCTGCCGCTGGAGCTCTTCTACGAGGGGGGAGAGTAAGTCGAATAGGGGGACATCCCCAACCTTGGCGCACATGAGATGTCCCTCTCGTGGAATAGCTCTCCATTGCCGGTGGGGATGCTAGAGCGACCGGGACGTGTGCTGTCGGGAGGTCAACGGTCTCGATCAGACCAGTGGCGTCCATGTCCACAGCAAGACTCTCGCGGTCTTCTCAGGGCGCCTTGAACGGAGCCTTATCTGTCGAATGGCAGGTAGGGCGCGTCCGAGATCAAGAGCGATCCTGTTGGCGATAATTGGATCCGCCATTTGCTTCGATATTGAGGTTGATAAGGATATTCATCATCGCCTGCCTTCCCGAACTCGCTAATGAGGGCCTCCCGAGAGAGGACGAGGAGAGGGGCAGATATGTAATGGCGCCATCGGGACATCCAGGATTCGAACAAAGGACCGGCGGACGCCGGCGCTAGCGCTACGACTGTACGGTCCCGAGTCGATCTGGCAGCAGGTCGGCCAGCGGCTCCTCGACGATACCTGCGCTCGGCTGACCGGCCGTCAGGAAGATGAGGTCGATGCCGACGAGCCTGATCCGGATGATTTCCCGGCCGGTCCGAAGTGGCCGTGATCGCGCTACATTCGTGCTCAAGACTTTAAGGGTTCGGCCCTGCAAGACGCGGGCGGCGCGAAAAATCAGCCGAGAGCGTGCAGTCTGGCGTGGCAGCGGCGACGCCAGAGACGTCGGCGGGTCCGCAGGATATCCGAAATGCGCCTGCTGCGGCGAGACAGGAGATCCGTCTCCAAATCCACCGCGATCGAGGCCAATCGGTACGCTCCCCCGACCATCCGCGTGACTTCCTCGTCCCCGATCGGACGACAGTACCGATCGGCGATCCGAGCGTTACCGACGAACGTGCCGGTCTCGACGTCGATACAGGTGAGGGTACCCGGGCCCGCCGGATCTTCCGGTCCTGAGACGATTACGTGGCAGTCCCGATAAGGCAGTTTTCGCCTGCAGATGCTTGAGGGGGCCGAGGACACGTCGCACATCCATTTTTGCGCCGGCCAGGCACGTCGCCTGCGGCAAAGTTTCTTCGTGCGCGGGAGAAGCTCCCGCGTGTGCTTCGAGGATTGGCCGGCGGCGGTGAACGAGTGCCGCGAACGATCGCTATAATTTGAAACGTTCCGGTAAAGGGCGGGGCCGGTTCATTTAATGGGAAAGAATCCGTTGCCTTCGAGACCTCGGCTCTGGCGATTTCCCAAGGATTCGTTGAGGAAGACACGAACGAGCATTCCATCAGGATCGCAGGCGGCGTTCCAGCTTAAGCTTCTGGAGGGCAGAACGAGTCACCAGCGGCATGGATACGGCGCCGATGTGAGAACTATGGATGGAGGGCTTATGACGTTGGTGAGGCAGGTGATGCCTCCGCGGGGCTGAAGAGTGGGATCCGAGGGTGGTCGAGAAGCATCAAGACTGTGCGCGATGTTCAACCGGAAGGTTCTTAGGATCTATCGGAACTGGTCGACCGCCATCTATGATACCGGGTTGCATTTCGTTTTGGTCTAGTTGAGCTGGAGGAAATGATCGCCGCAGATTCCTTGCGGTTTGGCCTTCCGCATCGTCGGCGACATCCGGCAGGTTTGCAGGCTCAGGGCGGACTACGAGGGCCGCTTCCTCAAAAAGCGAGGCTTCCTGATACGGAGAAACGGCTTGGCGTTCGCCAACAGCGTCGCTGCCGCAGAATTGGACGCGCGTCCCGCGGCCAGACGCGCGATCGACGAACGGGCCCGTCAGGCGCAATCTCGAATTCAAGCGAACGAGGATTACAAGTCTGTTGAGTAGAAATCTAACTCTCAGAAGTACGTCGGCGTGTCCCGTTGTCAGACCGCGAGCGTTAGTTACCAGTGACCGAAGCGCAAAATGGTACGGTGAAGCAGATATCGCGCTTCTGGTGATCGAAAACGAGGCTTTCGATCGTCGTTCGACGACAGGATTCTCTCGGATCGGCCTACCAGCCGGATCGCGACGTAGTGCGGCTGAGACCTGACTGAATTGAACGCCAATCGGGCCGAGGCCAAAGTGCCAGATACCCGATGATCAACTGATCATCTGCACTATGAGCATGCTGTTCGACGGCATCACCTCATGTTGGTAATGATCATCGACATACCGATCATCGGCATCGTCGAGTGTCGGTCGTGACCCAGCAGCAGCACGAGCAGAAGAGTTGGCTCACCCCCGCCTGATACCGGCGCCAGCGGCCTGCCGGCCATGCGAAATTCGGCGCCCATTCTTCGAATTGCTCCAGCGTCGGGATCTTTGCCGCGTCAACCTTGGACTTTGCTGAATTTGGTAGTCGCAGCAGCAGCAAATCAGTTGTTCTTATGGTCCGAAATCGAGTCGCTCTTACCTGTCTCATGAAATTCTTCTTCGAAACAACCGCTTTTTTCAGAGGATCGTTGAGATAAATTCGTCGGGCTCGGCGAGAGCAATTGAATTTGTGTAGTCAAAGGGAATGACGCGATGAAAGAAACGGTTGATAATCGCCTATTGGCAGCAATTGATCGGTTAGCGAAATCTTCCAGCGAGGTAGCCAAAGCTTTGTCGACAATGCTGAGCAAGCAGGACATTGCAAATGAACACCTGCGCAAACTTGTAACCGCTGCGGAAATGTACGGGCTACCCAGAACAAATCATAGCTTGTTTCGTACTTTGTCTGTGATTGCACAAGAACGAGCGATTGAGATAATCCGTACAGAAATGCCTGATGCTGTCTTTTTTGCCGATCATGATGAGTTCAGGTTTGATGCCTTGTCAAAAGCGGATGCGGGTGTTGCTCTCGAGTTCGGTGTCTATACCGGTTACACCATCAGCACCATGGCCGAGCGATTTCCGGAGCGGAAGTTTTATGGCTTCGATAGCTTTAATGGCCTGCCGGAGCGCTGGAATGGATATCTTCCAGTGGACTTCGATCGTGGAGGCAAGGCGCCTGACGTTCCGGAGAACGTAGAGCTTATTGTTGGTCTGTTTGATGAGACGATTCCGTTGTTTGCTCAGCGCAAGCTGCCCGTTGCGTTCATCCACGTCGATTGCGACATATATTCAAGCACAAAAAGTATCTTTACGGGGCTCAAGTCTCAGATTCGTCCAGGATGCGTTATCGTGTTTGACGAATACTTCAACTACGTAGGGTTCGAGAAGCATGAAAGACTAGCTTTCGACGAATTCATCCGTGAGACCAACTATGGTGTTAATTGGATATCGTATTCGGGGCAACAGGCCGCTTGTGTACTGACGACGGGTGCATAGTGCCTACAGTCGGGCCGCAGAAATGCGTGGTCGGTGCGGAGTTCGTTACATTCTCCTTCAATCTCGATGGATTGAATTTGGCAATCGACAATTTCACTCATTGATATTGCTTGTCGCCATAAGGCTGGTGCAGGGAGCAGCAGCGGCATGCTTTTACACTCGTCTATGGCCATTGTATCGTCTGTGGGAAAGCCCTCAAGTAGAGGGGTGTTGGAACGCTCTGCTTACCAGATTACTGGCTATTCCGTGGAGTCGTTCATTTCGTTCTCGGCGCGAGCGGACATATTGGCGGCGCGATCAATCCTGCATCTGAGAACAGGAGAAGCGATGTGCCGGAGACCTGGCTCGCCCATGCGGAGGAGAAGCCGGGCAGCTGGTGGAACAACTAAATCGGGTGGCGTAAGTCCTGGACGGAGGAGCGTTTGCTGCACGCTCCCAATTTGGGAGTAACCTCTACCCTCCGAGCGAGCCGTCGCCTGGTCCGGATCGCCGGCTGTGGTGCCACGTCGACCAGCAGGTTTCATGAGGCAGATTTCCTGAAGGCACCACCCTCGGTTTTCTCGAGCTCAAAAATCGGCAAAAAAAACGAGCGGAAATTCGGCCGTCGTAAAAAGTGTCCTCACATATTATTATTAACGAAATTGGTGGGCCTTCCTGGATACGTATCGAACTTTTTGCGTCGCCCCGCCCCCTGAGGCCCGCGAAATTTTTGAGGAAATTCGGCGCGGAAGCGTGAGCGAGTTCGCCTAAATCTGAAGACAAGCGGATTTTGATTCCACTCGAAGTCACTGATTTTGGCACCTTTTTCGTTCCCAAATAGTACAAAGAGCCCGATTTCATTGGGTTTCTTACGAGATCCTCCGCGAATTTCCGCACGGTCATCATTCCAAAAAATTCTCGTGATTTTTCAATCGCTTCCAATTCTTGCTGCTAGCTCCACGCAGCATAGACGCAGCATGGAAGAAGCTTTCGCGCATGTGCCCCTCGCACTCGCTGTTGATGAGGCGGCGAATTGTCTCGCTGCCCGAGATTTGCGCAACTATCCACTTGCTCGGCGATCGGTCGTCCCCCCGACAGCATCCGATGCCATTTGCGCCGTGTGTAGCCGACCGGCCCTTTCAAAATACTCAACTTCTGGTATGGTACGGATTGGCTCCCGGCAGGAGCCTGCCGCCCGTCGTAGCGAAGCCGTTGAGGCACTGCTTTGATGCATCGTTCCCGCATGTCAGTCGGGTCCGAGAGGTGGTTGACGGGCGACGCTTCGCTAAGGGCCAGGAGACTGGACATGTCGCACGATCACATTCGTCCTTCCTCGATCGAGGGGATTAAGCAACTCGCCAACCGTCTCAAGAAGGCAAATGGCCTGAAGCATAGCGTCGCACTGGATATGGCATCCAAGGCGGCTGGCTGCGAAAACTTCACGCACGCGCGTCGCAGCCTGGGTACTAATGCGAAGCCACGACAAGCGGCATGTGAAATCTATATCTCGGTGCCATGGCGTGACCGCGCGACCAAAGCAACTGGGCGCGAAATCCTCAAAATGATGGTTAGCAAGCCGCTGGATGCGCTGGTGAGCCCAGCGCAGTACAAGATAGCGCGCGGACTGATCGCGATGCGGCGCGAGGGTCCTGACCATATCGCGGACACCTACACCGCTTCGTCCAAGCTGGCGGCGCAGGAGGCAGCATGTGCCGCAGCGCGTACCCTCCAGTTCATTGATGCGACGAATCTGAAGCCGTCAAAGGCCAAGCGTTCTTTGCCGCGAGGGGATTTCCAGAACCGAATGCCAGGATCCGACCACGATAGCGCATGGTTTGATCCCGCCACGAAGATCTATATTCGGGCGAATGAGCCCTATAGCCAGGGTGATGTGACGGCAGAGCAGCTAAAATGGGCAACGCAGCATGGCTGGACGGTGGCCGCGGCACCCTGGAAAGGCATGTATAACCCAGACGGTGGATCATGGCTTTTTCTCGCGGCCGACACCTCGAAGGGTTATTCGCTGGACCCGATCATCTTGAAGCTCGCCGCGGCCCCGGCTCCCATTGTGGTTGCGGATTGGAGTGGCGAGTCCAGGCCCTTCCTGCCGGAATTCGTCAGTCCGGGCCGCTTGGCTGAGACCAAGGCAAAGGCAGCTATGCCGAAGTCAGAGCGACCTCGCGGGACCAACAACTCGGTTGAATATGCCTTGTTCCCATCCGGCCCGAGCCGCCGACCTAAGGCCCAAATGCCGGTCGAGGGGCACAAGGCTGTTGGACGCCTTTTGAAATCGGTATTGGTCGATACTCGTCAGCGCGCAGGCGTCTACCGGCGGGTCGACGCCATTCGCTGCGAACTCGATAACTGGGTTCAGTGCGAGTACAAGCGCGACGAGCTGTCGGACGAGGTCTTTTTCAATCTCTACTATCAAGGATTGCCGAAGGATGATCCGCTCGCGGTGCCTCCTGCGGGCCGCGAGCGGCACATCGCCAGTCTTGCCGAGGTAGTGGCGACGCTCGCGCAATACTATCCCGAATGTCCTCCGTTGCGCGCACTATTGACAAAGGCAAATCAAGCGATCGCCTCGCTCCGCGCATGGAGATAAACAAATGCGCGCCTAACTAAACATCAAAAAGATCGAAGCCCTATTGAACCGATCCGAGAAGGTCGCCTAACTGGCCTTACGAGTGTCGCCAGCGTTGGCGATCTTCTCCTCGAGAATGCGTGCTTGAGCAACGCCCGATTGAACAAGAATATCGAGGCATTTGAAAAGTTGGTCAGCCCGCTCAGTCAGAGCGTCATGTACCGTGGCATCTTTCGCTAAAGCTGAATCGAACCAGGTGCAGACGCGGCTGCCAATATTCTTCTCTGCCCAGAAATTTCGGTCGACGCCGTAGGCCGAGCACCAGGCCTCCATAGCCTGGATCACGAATGGGATAAGAACTTTATTGTACGAAGATTCAGCCAGATTCAGGAAGAGGCTGGCGAGGTAACCAGACGTCGGAGCCCCTACCACAAGGTCCGTTAATGTTGCGATGGTTGCCGACAAACCGGGCCAATTGACTGGAATCGTTGGACGTCCCGTGTTGGCCCAGCGCGACGGCTGATAGAACATCGCGTTCAGGGCATCACCCGCATGCGTTTCGCTGGTAAATCCTTTCTCTCGCCCCAGGCGCCGATAGTTCCAGGCGCGCTTAATGCGATCTGCCAGCAATCCGCGAACGTCAGCTGGATTCTCGGGATTTTTAGTGTCAGTTGCCACCGTTGCCCCATCATAGCCGCGAAGGAACGATGCCATCACATCATGGAACGCCTCGTCATTGAATTTCACGATGGAATTCAAAAACAGGCTGACCACCTCCGAATGCGGCAGGGCAACGCTCAAAATGCCAAGAAAATCGAAGAAATTGATATTCCAGGTGTCCGGCCGATGGTCGCGCTCGCGCAGGTCTTTATCGTGCGGTCCATTTGCCTCGTCCGTCCACGCCATGAGGTGAACGGCCAAATTCTTTACCCAGACCGGCGGGTCGCCGATCGTGAAGCCGATGAGGTGGTGAACAAGTGCACCTATCGCTCTCTCGTCGACAATATGGCTCGGCGGCTGATCTTCCGGATCATCGTCTTCGATATGTCCATTGTCTCCGAGACGAATTTCGCGGCGTGGTCTTGTTCGCCAAGGCGCTAACGTGGGCCATGCTGGCTCTCCATCTTCTCCGTCGAGCCAACGCAGTTCGGCGTCGATAGCGGCATCGATCATCTGACGATCACGCTGGTCATTCACCTTTTGTTGCTTGACACTCAAGGCCCGGCGCGTGTGGACAGCACGGATCATGACAATACGCGCGATTGATCGCGGAAGCCGATCGTCGATCTGACCGAGACGCTGCAGGTTTTGGCCGAGTGCTTCCTGCACGGCGGGATGGTCTTGTCCCGCGGCGCACAGGATATGGCTCCGATTAATGTTGTCTGCGCCTCTCAGGAAGACGGACACGATTCCAAGCGTTGCGATCGCCGTCGCATTGTATTCAATTTGATTACCAAGATATTCCCTGTCTCGTTGTGTTGATGCAGCCAGCAAGACGGGCACGGCCCAACTCATCACATCGGCACGATCCGCGGCTTCATAATCACGCGCGGCGAGTGCCGCAGCCATCACCACGGCCCGCCGGTCCCATTCGGCGTCATAGTTATCGTCCTCGTCGTCTGACGTCGATAGAACTTCCGTGGGCTGGTCCTTTGCCCAATCGAGCGCTTCCTGCAGCAGTTCCGGAGTTGATTGGCTGGGCTCAAGGAGAGCGGCCTGGATTCGAAGCCGTATATTCATGCGTTGAAGGCCAGCGCTTGCGCGCGCCTGGTCTTCGCGCTCTTGCTGTTCTTCAGGAGCCTCCTTGAATTGATAGGCATCGACCTGCGTGCCGTCCTGCAAGGTGCGCGTCACCGCCTCCCAATTCGCCGCATCCGTCATCCGAAGGGCGCGGACAACCGTTGCGCGCAACTCACCAGCTTGATCTTGACCAGCCTTCTCTTCGGTGCCGAGTTCATCACGGGCCAGTTCGAGCGCGCTCCGAAGCTGTGTGAGTATCGCGGTGTCTTCGCCAAAAACATAGCGCCCGATCTGGTCGAATAAGCGCGAGCGTCGAGACGGCTGCACATCCAGGTCCACGCGAATGGCGGCTGTATTCCGCTGCCTTAACACCCCTGAAGGACGACTGGCAGCAGTAATGTCGTGCCTGAATCGGTCCTCATCAAATTGTAGCAACCGAGGATTGGCCGCCAAGGGCCAAGCTGCTTCCGCGGCAACCGACCAATGCGACAGGCTAAGGTCTATTGCGACGGAGAGAAACGCGACGCTCGAGCCATCGGGACCAAGAATGTCCTGCAGAACATCATCGAACGAACGTCCCGTTTCGATCTGGATATGGCCCCAGGCCTCAAGCGCTCTCAATGCCGTGGCTGTGATGAGGGAGGGGCCCGCGGCACGCGCCCAGAGATAGATCGTGAGATCGCCCTCGAAGGTTCTCTGATTGTCAGAAAATGAAATCTTGATCTGCGGAAACGGTATTCGCTTTTTCTGGTATTGCTCGCGGCGCCAATTCGTCGCGTGCTCGACTAGGCCTCGAATGAGCCGCAATCCGTCATCGCGAGAGCTGTTCAGGACGGTCAGAAAAGGACCACCATCCGGCGGGATATCCAGAAAAACGTGCTCATGGATTTCGAACGGGCCGTATTCACTGCGTCGCGAATGGTAACTGTCCGGATCATCTTTCTCAATCAGCGCCGCCAGCACAAAATCTGCGTATGGCCCTGGCGCAGCCTCGGGCAGTGTGCCGGGCGATTTCAAAAGAGCTTGCTGATCGTGATAGCGGATCGTTTCTGAATTGAGGTGGGAGAGGTAACGTTCCGCAGCCGCCCGATTGAGGTTCGCGTAAGTGAACACGATCATGCGGATTTCGTTACGCACATCGTCCAGATGATCAATATTGAGGCTTGGCGGAAGCTCGCTGATGTCCCTATAGATGCGCTGCGTCAGGTGGGATTCGATTAGCGCGAGCCAATCAAAGAGGATTTGGACAATCTGAGCGTTGATTGGATAACCGTGGCCCTGCGTCGTCATCAACCAGGCCTGAAACACCTTGACGGCGTCCGGAATGAGTTCGGTCGGCATAGACTTGGCCGAGGTCGTCAGCCAGACCACGAGTGGAATCCAACTGGGCCCTTTCGGCGCGATAAGATCGCCCGCACCGGCTGGAATGGAAATGTCGGGCCTGAGGCGTGTGATCAGAGCAGCAAGAGGTTCGGACTCAACCGCGATCATGAGCCGGATGATTTCGCGCAGACGTCGCCCGCCCGCATCCAAAAGGACCGGCGCCAGCGCGACATAATGTGTCAGAGCATCTTCCGAGCGCGGAAGTGCAAGCAAGACCGGTCGCTTCCAGCTTCCGTGACTGCCTTCGCGCTCTGTAATAGCAAGAAGTGCCAGCCAACGCTGACCGGTCGGATCATCCGCCAGCGCCAACCGTGCTGCTATCTCCAGGCCCCGAGCCAAGACAACTGGCAATGGCCTTTCCATTGATTGCGTTGCCAGGAGGCTCGCGTCTTCGTGCAGCTGAAATCCAATCGTCCAGTCACGAAGAACATCGTGGCGGAACGTTACGCTTGCACCCTTGATTTCCTCACGCAGGCTTTCGAGGCGCAGTAATTCAGCCGCGGTCGCAGAATCGAGACTGTCGACATTGAAAGCCGCCTGTGATGGGTTCGAGATCACCTGTGCGCCGAGCGTGCGGAGCGCCTTCAAGCGTGCAAATCTTCGATCATCCTCGGAGCGGCCAGCACCGTATCGCCACCACAAACATGCGAGATCAAGTTCGGTCGCCATGCCAGCGACTTCGCCGACGCCGAGCTCAACCATGCGCGACAGGTAGAAGAGGTTTTCGGCAACTCCTTTAGCTGGATGACCGTCAGCTAAAATCAGAGCCAGTGCCTGATTTTGCGAAGATAGCTCGGCCTTTTCCTCATCCGACAGGTTCCCAACTGCCAAGCAGCTTATACCAGCAGCTCTCATACGGGCGGGAAGCTTCGTTTTCCAGTCGTCGCTTTCGACCCCACAGGTTGCGACCACACGCCATCCCTGGCTGCGGATTGCTTGCGACAGCAGATCGGTCACCGTCGCCCATTCACCTTGGTTGTCGATCTGATCGATATTGTCGACAAACAACATCGCGCCGCCGCCAGCTCCAAGCTCATTAAATAGCTCCGCCTGCGAACCGGCCCAGCCGATTGTATGGGCCATCACGGACCAGCCGCCAGCAATAATTCTGCCGTGGCGCAGAACCAGGACACAGCTCTCTGCTTGCAGACGAACTGCGAGGTGTTTCATGACGCCGGATTTGCCGACGCCTGGTCGGCCCTCGATCAGCATCACCGGATGCTGCTGAAGGAGATTATACGCTTCGTCGATCAACCCATTGCGTGCAAGACGAGCACCACCAACGGTTTCATCTATTTCATCAAGCGCCTGCTCGGTAGCTTCCGCAAGGCGCTCATAGACCGGCCGCACATAGCCATGCGCCGTGAAGTGAACTCCGTGCTGCTGCTGGAGCGCCGTAACGACCGTGGCCCGATCCATTGCGCCAGCCGCGCGCGCGGCTGCTCCGACTTGATCGATGATAATAGACCAGAGTTCATTGGCACGGTCAGCCTGATCGAGAGGAAGGATCCAGCGCAAATGTTCGCGGGCTCGATGGTCATAGTCGGAGGCCACTGACTCGAAATCAAAGACCAGAATCTGAAATCGGCGAAGTAGCCGCCAAACCGTCTGGTCATCCGTAGGCGCTCCGGCCAATGCGAGATTGGTGCGGAAGACTTCGATGAAGCTGCGCATCCCGTCCGATGCGAATGTGAGGCGGCCAATGCGCGCCGCAAAGGTCGCGCCATCGGGGAGTTGACGCGCCCAGTGCAGGACTTCCTGGTATGCCTGCTCGATACGCGTGGTCGTTCGCGCGATCGCTACCGCAAGTTCATAGCGGCTCGTCTCAAAGTCGGGCTTCTGCGCCGCTTCCCAGATTTGTCCGACAACCTCGCGAAATTCCTTATCCGAGGCGGTGAAGGTGAGGGTGCGTTTGACCTGAATCTCGAGCGTTGCCGGTGAGCCATCACGATTGACTGCCTTGATGACCACATCATCCAGAGGATGTTCGGCAACCCGCTGCTGAAAAGCGACACTGCGGACGGTGGCGCCGGGCAGGCCGCGCGGCTCGCTGCCGGACAGCAAAGGCAGAACATAAAATGCGCCGACCTTAGCCTCGAACTGAGGTCCGGCATTGCCCGTCGCCGACGGAGCAGCGACTTGCGCTGGTTGATACGATTCCTGAGTCATATGCTATTTTGTTCAGTATTTGTTCGAGGAGCAACATCTGCTTCAAAGGCGTCAACAAGCCGATGTCGGTTTACGTTTCCTGCCATATATCAATACATAATTGATCTTTCTAGGAATTGTCAAACTGGCATTTGGTTTTAAAATGTGCTATATTATAAATTATGAATAGAGAAAAAGGAGGACTTCTAAACCAGCTCGCCAGCAAGCTTCCCGAGGGAATGCTTGTGGATGCCGCATGGCTCACGGCTCAGGGCTACTCACCGCAGCTCCAACACCTCTATGTCAAATCAGGTTGGCTCGAACAGCCGACCCGCAGTGTGTTTCGCCGGCCCCGTGGGACTTTGAGCTGGCAGCAGGTCGTGATCTCGCTCCAGACTATCCTGAATTACTCGCCGCTCGTCGTCGGCGGACGCACGGCGCTCGAATTGCAGGGCTATGCTCATTACCTCGCGCAGTCACCGGCCACGCCCGTCCATTTGTACGGCCCCAAGGCGCCGCCCGGCTGGGTTTCCAAACTGCCGCTTAAGGCCCGCTTCGTCTATCACAATGACCAACGGCTCTTCAAAAACGAGCCGGTGACCAAGGGGCTGGGTAGCCTCAGATGGAACGTCGACAAAGGCGAGGCCCGCGACGCGACGAGTTTTCGTGGCGGCGAGGTCACGGAGCTTACCTGGGGTCAGTGGGATTGGCCCCTGACACTCTCAACGCCGGAACGCGCAGTTCTTGAGCTGCTCGATGAGCTGCCACACCACGAGAGCTTTGATCAGGTTGACGCCCTGTTCGGCGGCCTCAGCAATCTGCGGCCAAAACGCCTGCAGAAACTACTGAACGACTGCACCAGTGTGAAGGTGAAGCGGCTGTTCTTCTTCTTTGCCGATCGGCATCAGCATCCATGGCTCAAGCACGTCAAGAAAGAAAATGTCGATCTCGGCAGTGGTAAGCGTATGCTTGTCAAAGGCGGTGTTCTCGATCCAACCTACCACATAACGGTGCCTGAGGATTTGCATGGCGTTCGCTGATGTCTACAAGCGGCAAGTTGCCCTGCTCATCCGCGCCCTGCCTTTCGTGACGGATGAAGCCTGTTTTGCTCTCAAGGGCGGTACCGCGATCAATTTGTTTGTTCGCGATCTTCCACGTCTGTCGGTCGATATCGATCTCACCTATTTGCCCGTAGCGCCGCGAACGGAATCGTTGGCCAATATCGACGACGCCATGAAACGCATTGCCAGTAAGATCAAAGCAAAAATTCCCGATGCGCAAATCACCGAGAGCAAGACCGAAAATGCCGTCGTCAAACTGATCGTCCGCTCACAAGGCGTACAGATCAAGATTGAAGTGACGCCCGTTCTACGTGGTTGCGTCTTCGAGCCAGCAATAGTTCCGGTCAAACCGGCTGTTGAAGAGGAGTTCGGGTTTGCTGAGGCGCGAACCGTATCATTCGAAGATCTTTATGGCGGCAAGATTGTTGCAGCCCTCGATCGTCAGCATCCCCGTGACCTTTTCGATGTACGCGATCTGATTGCCAACGAAGGCATCAGCGACGACTTACGCAAGGCCTTCATCGTCTACCTACTGAGCCACGACCGGCCGATGTCGGAAGTGCTGGCGCCGACGCTTAAGAATATCGAGGATGCGTTCAAGCATGGTTTCGCTGGCATGAGCCGTGATCCCGTCGAGCTTGCGGATCTGCTCGCTGCGAGAGCGGCATTGATAAAGTCGATTGTCGGCGATATGCCCGACAATCATCGTAAGTTTCTGATCTCGTTTGAAAAAGGTCAGCCCAACTGGGATCTGCTAGCCGTACCTGGCGCCGCCGACTTGCCCGCCGTGCGCTGGCGCCAGCAGAATCTGGATAAGCTGTCCGCGAACAAGCGAGCCATTCTCGTCGCACGACTAGAAGAGGTTCTGTCCAAAAAGACGTCATGACCAGTCAGGCTATGGTCCTTCCGTTGGCAAAGTGTCTCCCGCTTACTCTGGATCATCTTGATCGGGCTCCGTCAGGCTAAACCGGACTTCAGGCAAGGAATCAATACGGGCTTCATCGATCCACGCCTGAAGTGATCCGTCGTCTTTGGTACGCGCCTTGAGTGCAACGGCGAGCTTGACGCACTCTGCACGTACGAGTGAAGCTGAAACGGCCTCCATGCTGTTCAGTGCGATATCCTCGTAGCGGACTCCACGAATCTCCGCGATCGTTTCTGTCAGGCGCTTCAGGTCTTCCGGCCCCAGGAAATCCAGCTTTAGCAATTTGAGCGCGGCATCGAGCAGGGCGAGAAGACCGATTGGGCGGCGCACTTCGATCGTCGTTATAAGCCGTTCGATAAGCGTTTGCGGCAATTCGGGAAGTGTTCCGCTAAGGACCAATCGCGCCCACACGACTATGGCCTGCGCGGCACTTCCTACCTGCTCGGGATCCGAACCGAGCAATCTTGCGCGGATAACAGAAATGGCCTCGTCGGTGACATCCGTTGCCGATGCGATAAAGTATAGCAACGCCTGCATGCTGGTCCAAGACTGCGTACGTCCAATGAACACAATAAGGGCATGCGCCCGCTCGATCGTCCGTTGGTCAGTGCGCATGGCGGGTACGATGGCGACGGTTAACGCATAACCCGCGGCAAGCCGGATCGCATCGTTGAAACTCTTAGCGAACGACACGCCGAAAGGATCCCTGTCACCCTCTACCTTTTGAATCTCCCACGCGGTGATCTCGTCGAACATTTGCGCTGCCCGATCGGCTGAAATGGTGAGACCGAAGCGGGCTGCATTCGTAATTGAGGCCAAATGGTTGGTCTTATCCCCCATCACGCTTGTGTTTAACGGAGAGGGGAGCCGCATGACATCGCGTAAGTCCAAGCCCAGCAGCCGAGCAGACAGCCTCGCATGTCTATCAATACTCTCCGGTGCAGGCATCTTCAGAAACAGACCAGCATTGAGATATGTATTTGCCGGAAGCCCCCCCTCTTGTGCATCGAGGTCCGACCAGAGCGCGTTGCCGAAAGCCGTGATTTCGTCAGGTTTGAGCGTCTCGTTAAAAGCGAGATAAGCGAGCTGTGGGATGGCTATCGGTCTGTCGGTGTTGCCTTTTTGGGACGCAGCCAGGAGTTGACCTATCCGATGATCCCAACGGGTGTCGGCCGGCTGACGGCTGGGCCGTGTATTCCAAATATCAAAAACGATCTGCGGCCAGGAAGCATACGACCCCTGTACACCCTTTTCCGAAGGCAACGGAAATTCGAGTAAGGTGAGGGCGGCCGTACCCCGTTGCGCCGTTGGAAGAGCTTTGACCGCGTGCTTTGCCAATTCGCCGATGGCATCGATCAACCAATGGTGAGTGACCATGGGATCCTTCGCCAGATCGCTCGCCATTTGCAGCGCCTGAGACGCTTCTTCGGGACTCATTCGAACCGTCAGGCGCGCCAAGGCCATCAACATCAGGCGCAATGCATCGACGGCGTAGCCAAGATCGTTCTTAGCTTCGGCGGCGCGCGCATCCTTGATACGGCGAGCCCAGAACGCGACCGCGGACCCAATGATGGAATGAAGGAGCGAAGCCGTCGTCGCCGGTATTCGCGCAGTCGCGACCCGGCTGAAATGCCGCTCAAACGGCTTGTCGAAATGAGAGTGCAAAGCGCGGAAGAGCCAGACAAACCATTCCGGGTCGGATTGGGGAGCCGCCTCTACAACGGCAAGCGCCGCCGTCGAGGAGACATCAACTCGATTGATGCGGAGAGGAAGGCCGATATGCTCGATGAGTTGATCGAACTCGTAAAGCAATTCGAGAGCAGGATTTGAACCGAAATGCGTTTCGGCTGCACCGTGGCGATAATGTCCCGCCTCGAATGCGGGTTGAACGGCGACAGTATCTTCGTTGCGTTTCTTTATGATTCTGGCGGCGCTATTTTCTATGTACTCAACCTCCGCTCGGGGGGCGATATCGAGTTCCTTGAAGTCCCTGGAGAGAAGAGGACGGTCGGCTTGACCAATCGAATCCCACGTCTCAGATGCCCTGTTGATCCAACTGGCCCATCCCAATTGCGATTTGACAACCAACGAATTGCGATCGAGCCGGTGACGGCGTTCGAGATCCGCCATCGCGTCTTTGATCAGCTTCGCCGCTTTCGCGTATTCGCCGCACTCCGTGTGCAAGGCAGCACGCCGCAATCTCCAGATTGGATCGTCCGACTTTAGCTTGGCAAGCCTTGCTGCCAACGTATCGAATTCCATCCGATCACGCGCGCGCAAGCACCATTGATACTGAGCCTCTTGCCGGACAAGTGCATCGGCGGCGGCTTCCGTATCGATAAACGCTGCCCATCGCTGCATGCCCTCCTCGTCACGTGAAACACGGGCGTCTCGCATAAGCGCCAGCGCGAATTCCAGGCGCGCATCGGGGTCGATCTCGGGTGACTTATTGTCGACAATCTCCGTGAGTGCCTCGGCAAGCCGAACATCCAAGGGAACAAATGCGAGCGTGCGGCGCCACAGAATCTCGAATAGGGCTTCGGCACGCAGCTTCGGCTCTAAAAGATCGAGCACCGGCTTTCGTACCAACCAATGCGCATCACCGGTGTAAGCGATTGACCGGCGCAGATGGGCCGGGCAGATCTGCCAGCCGGGATAGTTGCCGCGGTCGGCCTTGAAGAAGGGAATTGTCCGCTTCAGCAGATCGGCGGCAAATTCGCTGTCCTTGTGAATGCGCTGGTGAGCATCACCGCCTGCCTTAGCCAAAGGAAATTCGCCGTGGGCGGTCAACTTCCATTCGTGCCGTAAAGGCGGCTTCACCTTGCGCAGCTCATCGATGAAAATACGGATCGCTGCGGCATGCTGAAGGCTCGGCGACAGTTTTTCAACGATGGGGAAGAAATCAATCGGCGCAACGTTATGAGCTTCCAGATACTTCCTGGTTGATCGTTCCAGCCGCAGATTGCCGACCAGGTATATTCGGCGCGCGCTGCCGCCGAGATGATCGCGTACCCAGCCAGCCCATTGCAGGAAGTTGGGATCATCGCCGGAAAAGCCGATCAGACATAACTCGTTCTCGATAAAGATTTGCCGGGCAAGATTAACAAAGGCCGCGTGCTTCACGGGGTAGGTTCGGTAATCTTCTTCCGCGAAGATGAGGGGACCTGGATCACCGATCGATCCGTGTAGTTTCACGATGCGCGGCGATCGGGCGTGGGTGAGATCGGCTTCCGTTCTTACGACCTCGTAAGATTGGTCGCTGGTGTGTTCGGCGCGTTCAAGGAGCGTGTCCCAATTGGTCGTGAGCACGTCGCCCCACGGTAAGCTCAGCAGAGCGCCATGCAGCGGTCCTGGGGACCACGACTTGTCCGGAAGCCGTGTCCGGAGAAAGTCGTCGAGCCCCGCCTGACCAAAATAGGTTCGGTATTCTTCGGCAATGCGCAGGGGGTTGCTTGGCGCTCTCTTCTGATCGTGCGGATACAGCCGCTCGACCATTTCCGTCATGAGTTCAGACCACAAGGGTGGTTCGGGCGTATCTTCGCCAGGCCGCTCCGCATTCTTGCTGAGGCCGGCACCAACCAGGACCGAGGCGCCGCGAACGGAGCCGTTGCGCCACAATGCACGAGCCAGCTGCTGGAAAGCGGGATAATCGGGGAGATCGGCAATATTATAAGTCGGTTCAATCATGGCGGCCTAAAATACAATTTCAACGCTAGTTTCATCCTCCGCCGCCGCAACGTTTGCAAGCACTTTGCTGAGTGCTCATCGATTAAAAGCAAGGACAAGCCGAAGGACCAAACTAAATCCCGAAATATCCTAGACAGGAGAGTCATCGTCGCCGTTACATGCGGCACAGCCGGAGGCTCCAAATATCAGGACATAGTCGTTGATTCTTTTGCATCCTCCTGCGAGGCTGCTCAGCGGACGATAACAATCTAGCGGTGTTAACAATGGAGTTCAAAAGCCGAAACGCTGCCAAACGAGGCAGTGACCTCAAGGATCGCAATGCGCGTCGCGGAGGGCGAGAAGGCAAAAGGATGATTGCCGGCTATTTCGACCCAGAGGCTTTTCGCGCGATCAAGGTGCTCGCAGCGCAACAAGACGTTCCAGTTGACGTTCTCATTCACGAGGCATTTGCTGCGCTGTTCAAGAGGCTCAAGCAACCAGTTCCCAGCCCTATATTGAAGAGGCTGAAGGAAAGGCTGCCACCGAAGTTGATCCCTTAGAGTTGTCGAGCCTCTGATGAACGGTCGGATCCTAACGGCTTACCGTCCATTCCCTTCAGTGGACAAATCCGGCTCCGATGCTGCTTTGATTGACGCAGCAATAGGTCCGCTTTTAGCGCTAATCACTATTAAGATTAAGCAGCCAGGATCGCTGTTTGCGAGAGATTGGCTGGCACCAGGCTGCCGAGCAGTCCTACATGGACGAAGGCGTCAAGCTATTAACAGTTGCCAAAGATGCGCAGCGACTTTTCGAGAAACGCCCGGCAGCGGACAAGCGCTGTCTTCTAAATTTTGTACTCTCGAACTCCACGTGGCGTGGTGGGCAGCTCACGCCGACTTTCCGTCAACCCTTTAATCTGATTGCAGAAATGTCGGGCGTGCCGCCCGATGAAGGCGGCGGCGGAGGCGCGGATTCGACGCCGCGTTCTGAATGGTGGGCCCGGCAGGACTCGAACCTGCAACCAAACCGTTATGAGCGGTTGGCTCTAACCATTGAGCTACAGGCCCCGCCACTAGAAGGCGGCGACGCGGCATGCTGGCATCGTTACAGGTTGTCTGCCGCTCCCGCAAGGTTCAGTCACACTTCCGCGCCCGCGCTTCGGACTTCTCCGCATACGTTCCTTCCCCGTTCTGCAGCTCGAAGCGTGAATTCGGTCCGAAGGCCCGCTTTGGCGCAGTTATCATGTGTCGTTATGAAGGCGCGCGACGTGCGTAGAATCAGCAGGCCGCGTCGGCGCGAAGTCATAAGATACGGTTTTTCCAACCTAGCGAGCTCTTCACTGGTGTTGAGGCGGGCGATGAGGCTTCAGCGTTCCGCTTTGACAAAACCTTGGTATAGGTTTGACAGCCCATCCTATATTACCCACTCACCTTTGTAGAGTTGAGCATCCATCAGATCGTTTCTAATTTCGACATCGAGGCCGGATCAACGAGCGATCGAAGCGAAGCCTTGAGCTGGCTTGATTCTTCGCTGGAAGCCCTTGCGTTCCATCAAGGTCTGAAGACGAAACGACATGGAAACAGGTGAGCTCAATTCCACGTCTCGAGGCGGCCCGCAGGCTGCTTAGGTGCCAAAAGACATGGATGTTTAACTTGGGAAGTGCGCCCGCAATTCGAGGTCGCGGTCAGTGATGAGAAGGGCAGGGCCAAGCAACCACGATGTAAGAAGCGCAGGACTGAGCTCCCTACTTGGGCGCGTTTGCCTTTGGATCAGGCGTTTTCAGTTCCCAAGTTTTACGCGCATTAGCCGCGGGCAGCGCGACCTGCTCACGAATTTGCGTTACCTTGAATGCGAGTCGAGATGGCATTTACCGAACTTTTCATCAAACGCCCGGTGTTGTCTGTCGTCCTCAGTCTCCTGATCCTGCTGATCGGACTTCGCGCGGCCACTGTTCTGCCGATCCGGCAGTATCCCAAGCTGTCCAATACGGTCGTCAATATCACGACTTCCTATCCTGGCGCCTCCGCCGACATGATCCAGGGGTTCATCACCACTCCACTGGAGCAGGCCGTCGCTTCCGCCGAGGGCGTCGACTACATCACTTCCTCATCGGTACTCGGTACGTCGACAATCCAAGTCTACATAAAGCTGAATTTCGATCCCAACGAGGCGCTCACCGAGGTGCTTTCTAAGGTCAACTCAATCAAATATTTAATCCCAAAGGAATCAAACGATCCAGTCGTCACTAAGGCAACGGGTCAGGCCACCGCTGTCATGTATATCGCTTTCTCCAGCGAGGAACTGACGGCCAGCGCGATTTCTGACTATCTCTCGCGCGTCGTGCAACCGGTTATGTCAACCGTTGATGGCGTCGCCGCGGCAGACATCCTGGGCGGCCAAAGTTTTGCGATGCGGCTATGGCTCGATACGGCGAAAATGGCAGGGCGCGGCGTCTCGCCGGCGGATGTTTCGGCTGCAATCGCCGCCAATAACTTCCAGGCGGCGGCCGGCCAGACCAAGGGATATTTCACTATCTCCGACGTCACGGCAAATACCGACCTACGGAGTGTAGATGACTTCAAGCGCATGATCGTTAAAGCCAATGATGGTGGCTTTGTGCGCATTGAGGACATTGCGACAGTCGAGCTTGCCGCGCAGACGACAGACGTCAGTGCCGTCATGAACGGCGAGCGCGCGGTTGTCATCGGCGTGCAGGCGGGTCCACAAGGCAATCCGCTGAACATAGTGCGAGGCGTTCGCGCGCTGTTTCCAGAAATGGAGCGCAACCTGCCGCCATCGCTCAAAATGAAAGTGGCCTACGATTCAACGAAATTCATCCAATCGTCGATCGATGAAGTGGAGAAGACGCTCATCGAGGCCATCGTGATCGTGGTGATGGTGATCTTCCTGTTCCTAGCCTCGCTGCGATCGGTCGTCATTCCCGTCGTCACCATTCCGCTGTCGCTCGTTGGCGTCTGCAGCTTGATGCTGGCGCTGGGGTTCTCATTCAACCTCCTGACCCTGCTTGCGATGGTGCTCGCGATAGGTCTCGTGGTCGACGACGCGATCGTCGTGGTGGAGAACGTCTATCGTCATCTAGAGGAAGGGGCGCCGCCCCTGCAGGCCGCCACGAAGGGAGCGCGCGAGATCGTGGTCCCTGTCGTCTCCATGACGATTACGTTGGCGGCCGTATACGCCCCCATCGGCTTTCTCGGTGGCCTCACCGGTGCGCTGTTCCGCGAGTTCGCGTTCACGCTGGCCGGGGCGGTGATCGTGTCTGGCGTGATCGCTTTGACGCTGTCGCCGATGATGTGCTCGGTCTTTCTAAAGAGCGCCGAGGAGGGGCGGTTTGCAAGATTTTCGAACCGCGTGTTCGCTGCCATGACATGCTGGTACAGCCGCAAGCTTGATCGCTCGCTCGACTATCGCCCAATTACCTGGCTGTTTGCACTGACCATGCTGGGCCTTGTCGGCTTTTTCTATGTGCATACCTCTAAGGAACTTGCACCCGAGGAGGATCAAGGTATCGTATTCGCACTCACGAAGGCGCCGAAATATGCCAATATCGACTATCTCGACTACTACGGTGCCAAGCTCGAAAAGGCCTTCCGAAAGTTTTCCGAGACCGATTTGAGCTTCGTGCTCAACGGTAGTGGCGCCTCGCAATCAGGCATGGCCGGAATGTTGCTGAAGCCGTGGGACGAGCGCAAGCGATCATCGATCGTGCTTAGGTCCCTTGTTCAAGCCGAGCTGTCGAAAATCGAAGGCATTAACGCATTTGCTTTTAGCTTGCCGGCGCTTCCGGGCGGATCGGACGGCCTGCCCGTTCAGATGGTGATCAATTCGACGCTTGGCTACCAATCCGTCTATGAGCAAATGTTGAAACTGAAGGACGCCGCGCGCAAGAGTGGTCTGTTCATGGTTAGCGACTCTGACCTCGAATTCAACCAGCCGGTGGTGCGAATCAAGGTCGATCGGTCCAAGGCCAACAATCTTGGCATCACCATGCAGAATATCGGCGACGCGCTGGCCACCCTACTTGGCGGAAACTACGTCAATCGTTTCAATCTGCAGGGCCGCTCCTACCAGGTGATCCCGCAGGTGCCGCGCGAGAAACGCATGGCCCCAGAAGCGATTGGGAACTATTATGTAAAGACTGCGACGGGCTCGATGCTTCCGCTATCTACCGTCGTCTCGGTCGAGACTGCGACTGATCCGAACGCGCTCACCCACTACAACCAGCTCAACTGCGCGACCTTTCAGGCCGTGCCGATGCCTGGGGTCACGATCGGTCAAGCCGTGGACTTCTTGGAAGCAGAGGCAAAGAAGCTGCCGGCGGGTTTCAGCCACGACTTCCTTGCCGACGCGCGGCAATATGTGCACGAGGGTGACCAACTTGCCATCACCTTCGCATTTGCATTGATCGTCATATTCTTGGTGCTTGCGGCGCAGTTCGAAAGTCTGCGCGATCCCCTCATTATTATGATCAGTGTACCCATGGCAATTGCCGGCGCCTTGACACCACTATTCTTTGGCTGGGCGACGATGAACATCTACACTCAGGTCGGGCTGCTGACGCTTGTCGGTCTAATTGCCAAGCACGGGATCCTGATGGTTGAATTCGCCAACGAGCTGCAGCTCAAGGAGAGACTTGACCGTCGCTCCGCGATAGAGATGGCGGCTCGCGTCCGACTTCGTCCAATCTTGATGACGACGGCGGCTATGGTCACAGGCGTGGTACCTTTGTTGGCGGCAACAGGAGCTGGCGCCGCGAGCCGCTTCTCGATTGGGCTCGTGCTCGTCGCGGGCATGTCTATCGGCACGCTGTTCACGCTCTTCGTCCTGCCGGCGGTCTATGTCGCGATCGCCTCCGATCACCGCGTCGATGCGAGTGCCGGTCACGCGAAGAAGGGCCGCAAGTTCGACCTCACCAGCGCTGCCGAGGCCCAGCCGGCCGAGTAATGACGCCGGGATCAGGCCAGATTGACTGATTACTGCTCTACGGTAGGGGCGTTTCCTGCCAACGTGGTAATGCCCCGAGATTCGTGGCGAGACCAAAGGACGGCCTCTCCCGGCGCGCTCCTCTCGACCCATCGTTCGCCCGCGGCAAAGGACTGCCTCATAGAGGAGAAAGAAGATCATTTCAAGGTGTCGGCGTCGTGAACGGCGGAGCCTCAGGAGGGGCGTAACGCTCCGTTGCATCGAGGTCTTCGCGCTATTGCTGCCGAGGTTACTGCGCGCATCGGGCGCTCGAAGAACACGTCAACAATCCGCAGTTGCTTCGCCACGATGAATTGCCGCACGTTCACCGCAGCCGAACGTTGACCCACCGCGCCGCGCGCGGAGAGAATTAATGCGTTATTGAGCAGGATGCAGCTTATCCATCATCCAAATTGCTCTTGAAAGAGAAATTACTTTCTTTCATTTGGCCGCGTTGAATTACTAGCTGAAAGAGATGAATTCCGGTCTGATCCGCCTTAGGGTGGCTACCGCAAGTGCAATTCTGTGGGATTAGAGAACTGGTTGTCCGCACTTACACGGATGCTGGCGCTGTTGCGATTTCGATACGAAGACCATTGTTTCAGCAAACCGAGGCGCATGGCTGAATGATTTAGTTAGGTAACGGGGAGTACAGCGCCGCTTTTGTTGCACAACTGCAGCCCGTAACGGGGAGCAAACGTAGAAGCCCTGCACTTGACCGCGGCCATCGCCATTATTAAGGCGGCCGGAGCTCGTAAGCGAGTGGTCAGAATCTTTCGCGATCTTGAAGACCAAGGTTTGCGTCTGATTCCCCGGCGGGATTGGGCGCCCTCTGGCGTGGGAAAGTTAAGGAAATGCCTGAGTTTGATGCTTCTATCTGGTTCCTGGCCGCAACGACGTGTTTTGCGGCTTTCGTAAACGGAGCCATCGGCTACGGTTTTTCGTCGCTCACTGTGCCGCTTGCGCTGGTTTTCTACACCAATCGCATTCTCAATCCTGCCATTGTCACCGTCGAAGTCTTCGTCAACGTTTACGTGCTCCTCATCAATCTGAAGGGCGTACCGGCGGTTTGGAGGCGCGTGTTTCCCATCTTGGTTGGACTCTTGCCAGGCATTGCACTTGGCGGGTATGCATTGGCTTCACTGCAGCCAGGCTGGATCAAATTCGCCACTTACACGATCATTCTTCCTTTGATCCTGCTGCAAGCCGCCGGTTGGCGCCGCCCTATCGAAGCAAGCTGGCTAATCAGTCTGCCATTCGGATCGATGCTGGGCATCCTCTATTCGGTGACTACTATCTCCGGCCCGCCCTTGGCGATGCTGTTTAACAATCAGGGCCTGGTCAAAAACGAATTTCGCGCCGGACTTGCCCTGGTGCGCGTGGCGGAATCGAGCGTGACCGCTTTCGTCTATTATAGGCTTGGCCTGTTCATCTCCGAAAGCGGCAGTCTTCTCCATGTCTTAATACCCAGCGTTGTGCTCGGCATCCCGCTGGGATCCTACGTCATTCGCCAACTTGATCCGGAGATATTTCGACGCATTTGCATGAGTTTCGATGCTTGGATCGTGGGCTTCGGTTTGTCACGGGTTCTAATCGAGCTCAATCTAGTGCAGAGCGCGTGGGCTTATAGCGTGATGGCCACGACGATATTGATTGATCTTTGGTTGCTATACTCGTTCCTTACCACGCGCCGTTCGAGCTGGTCAGAACGGCGACCTCGGCAAGGTGCGGGTATAAGCGCATGAACGATGCCAGCGGGCTCCTTGATGTCGAAGGCACCCGTCCTGGACCTGGCCAAGCGATCGCGGAGCTAATTGAATTGATGTGATCGCGGCGCCGCGCTGCCCCTTTCGGTGTCGACGAGAACGGCATGAACATCGAACTAATTGCTCCAAAGACAACACGGCGCACGAGCCAGATATCCAATATCAGAGGAAATTCAACGTTTGTAGGCTGATGTTCTTGCCGTTCCACTCGAAATGGTGGTGATCTTCGTCAGTGCACACTAATCTTGAAAGACCGGATCACCCGAAATCGCTGATCACGAAAAGGACCTCTTCACCGATAAAGCCGCCGGGGATGATTGAGCCTTAGTGAAAGGCGATGACCGTTAGACGGCGGTCGCGCGCAAGCCGTCAATGCCGGTCCAATACTTGTGAGATTCCATGTATTCAGAGCTTCAGGCCGGTGATCCCCTACGCCGTGCCAGATGTCTTCGCACGGCGACTTAACTGCGTCCCAGCTTGTCCCAGAGGCCCCGCGCGCACGTTCAGCCTGCTCAGCTTTGCTGAGAGCTGCGGATTGGCTGAAAAGTGATGTCATAGAAACTGACGACTGTGTTCGAGGTGAGTCAGCGCAGGCAAGGGCGCGCTGGGCTTTGTATGTTTTCCGACAAGGAATCCTTGGGCTTTGCGCTCCGTAGGGTACCAGCAAAGACGATTGTCACTCGTATGGTTAGTTTATCCCAGAAAGACTGCGCGACACGCCGGATGGTGATCGACAATTACTCTCATTTGACCTTCGCTCGCCAGAACTTGGGCCGTTTTGCGACGGCATAGCATTTGCAGAGATGAAGATTGTCAACTTGAGGCCGTCATCATCGAGCTTCAGGCCGCTTGCAGGCGTAGCGCACGGGGTGAGGTGCCCCGCTCGCGAGCCGTCCTCTCAGGAGTGCCTGTGATACCATCTGCCAATTGGTCTGCGGGCCTGCTCGGGACGCGGCTCGCATTTTTCGTGGCTGGCTTCGGCCTCGCGGCCTGGGCGCCTTTGGTGCCGCTGGCGAAGGAGCGGCTCGGGGTGGATAACCGCGTGCTCGGTCTTCTGCTACTCTGTCTCGGAGCGGGGTCCGTCATCGCTATGCTTTTGACCAGTGTGTCGAATGCGCGCTATGGCAGCAAGCCCATCATCATCGCGGGTGGGCTTGGCATCTCGCTCATCCTGCCGTGGCTTGCAGTTGCCGGCACACCTCTCAGCCTCGGTGCCATGCTGTTTGCCTTCGGTGTTTCACTTGGTTCGATCGACGTAGCCATGAATATTCATGCGATTGAATTGGAGCACGCCACGGGACGTCCATTGATGTCCGGCTTCCACGCCCAATACAGCATTGGCGAATTTACCGGTTCTGCCGCGGTGACCTCGTTTCTTTCGCTGCAGCGTGGCCCGCTTATCTCGACGTTGGTCTGTTCGGCCTTAATGATGATCGCGATTATGTCAGCATGGCCGCGGCTGCTCGCCATGAGTTTGAGACCGCAGGAACCGTTGTTTGTCTTGCCCAATCGCAGTGTGTTGCTGGTAGCCGTACTCGCGGCTGTCACCTTTCTCGTCGAAGGTGCAATGCTTGATTGGAGCGCTTTGCTTCTCGTTGGGCAAGGCCTCCTCGCAGAGGCGCACGGCGGCCTTGGCTGTATGCTCTTCTCAATTGCGATGGCCGCAGGCCGTCTCAGCGGAGATACCATGGTAGCTCGGCTCGGCGACCGTACCACATTGATGCTCGGGACCGTGCCAATTTTGACCGGCTTCTTGGCTGTGGTGGCCGCGCCGATTGCGTTGATTGCCATGGCGGGGTTCGTGCTTATTGGATTGGGTGTTTCAAATGTTGTACCCGTACTGTGTCGATGCGCCGGCAAACAGAGAGTGATGCCCGTAGGCGTTGCGATTGCAGTCATCACCACGGCCGGGTATGCGGGTATACTGGTCGGTCCCGCCAGCATTGGGCTCGTCGCACACATGGTCGGCTTGCCGTTGGCGTTCGCGATGTTAGGCGTGCTCATGTGCATCGCGACGCTGTCGGCGCGGATGGTGATGGCAGAGTCTCTCTAAGCGACGGCTCAGAGGGAATAGCGACGCGCGTCGAGCTAATGACCGGTCGCAAGGCGGCGTTCGTGCCGACCGTCGATAGGTCGCAACTTGATGGTTGTGGAACAGCACGTCGATGATGCCTCTGTCCCTGCAAGCCGCATAGCTGAGCCGCAGCTTTGACATACCGGATCACTCGGCGCTGGGCGTCCCACCGAGCGTTGTTGTTAATGAACTGGGTTGACTGCGCGGCGAAGTTGAATATCTGCGTGACCGGTTAGCCCGGCTATGTTGGGACATTCACCGCCGAGTATTCTGGGATCGGCCCTGCGCCCGCTTGTCGGGACACGCGGTTACTCTGGCCGTCCATCTGCTGTCGGCGAGATACGCCCGATACGCCAACTGAATGCCTTCCTGCAGTGAGGTTTGGGCGCGCCAGCCGAGCCTACCCAGTCGGCTGACGTCGAGCAACTTGCGCGGCGTGCCGTCGGGGCGCGAGGTGTCGAAGCCGATCTCGCCGCGAAAGCCGATCGCGGCCGCGACCAACAGGGCGAACTCGGCGATCGTGATATCTTCGCCGGTACCGATGTTGACCAGTTCAGGGGAGGAATAGGTCTTCATCAAATGAATGCAAGCGTCGGCGAGATCGTCGACATAAAGGAATTCGCGGCGTGGCGTGCCGGTGCCCCACACCACGACATTGCCGGCGCCGGAGACCTTGGCCTCGTGAAACCGGCGGATCAGCGCGGCGACGACGTGGCTGTATTCGGGGTGATAATTGTCGCCGGGACCATAAAGATTGGTCGGCATCACGCTGATGAAGTCCGAGCCATACTGGCTGCGATAGGCTTCGGCCATCTTGATGCCGGCGATCTTGGCGATGGCATAGGGCTCGTTGGTCGGCTCCAGGGGGCCGGTCAGCATCGAATCCTCACGAAGCGGCTGCGGCGCCAGCGGTGGATAGATGCAGGACGAGCCGAAAAACATCAGCTTCTCACAACCATTGGCGTGCGCCGCCTGGATCACATTGGTTGCGATCGCCAGATTGTCGTAGAGGAATTCGGCCCGCAGCGTGTTGTTGGCGACGATGCCGCCGACCTTGGCCGCGGCGAGGAACACGGCCTGCGGCCGCTTGGCGGCAAACCAGGCGTTGACCGCGGCTTGGTCGCGCAGATCGATCTGGCTGCGCGACACCGTGAGGAGATCGGCCTGTTCGCGCGCCAGCCGGCGCATCAGCGCCGAGCCGACCATGCCGCGATGGCCGGCGACAAAGACCCTCTTGCCCTTCAGTTCAAACGCCGTGCTTGCCATCGGCCGCATCCTGCTTGGCCTCGACGAGATCGCGTTCGATCATTTCCTTCACCAGCTGCGCGAACGGCGTTTTGGGTGCCCAGCCGAGCTGGGCGCGCGCCTTGCTCGCGTCGCCGATCAGAAGATCGACCTCGGTCGGACGGAAATAGGTCGGATCGATCTGCACCAGGGTGTTGCCGGTCGCCTTGTCGACGCCGACCTCCTCGACACCCTTGCCGCGCCATTCGACGTTGCGGCCGACCTCCGCGAACGCCAACTCGACGAACTCGCGGACCGATCGCGTCTCGCCGGTCGCGAGCACGAAGTCGCCAGGCTCATCCACCTGCAGGATCCTGTGCATGCCCTCGACATAATCGCGGGCGTGGCCCCAGTCGCGCTTGGCGTCGAGATTGCCGAGATAGAGCTTGCTCTCCAGGCCGACCTCGATGCGCGCGACGGCGCGGGTGATCTTGCGCGTCACGAAGGTCTCGCCGCGGATCGGGCTCTCATGGTTGAACAGGATACCGTTGCTCGCAAACATGCGGTAGGCCTCACGGTAGTTCACCGTGATCCAGTAGCCGTAGAGCTTGGCGACGCCATAGGGCGAGCGCGGATAGAACGGCGTCGTTTCCTTCTGCGGCACCTCCTGCACCAGCCCGTACAGCTCCGAGGTCGAGGCCTGGTAGAACCGCGTCTCCTTCTCCATGCCGAGGATGCGGATCGCCTCCAGCAAGCGCAGCACGCCGATCGCGTCGGCATTGGCAGTGTATTCCGGGCTCTCGAAACTGACCTGGACGTGGCTCTGGGCGGCCAGATTGTAGATCTCGGTCGGCCGGATCTGCTGCATCAGCCGAATCAGATTGGTCGAATCGGTCATGTCGCCGTAGTGCATCAGGAACGGCACGTTGCCGGCATGCGGGTCCTGATAGAGATGATCGACGCGCGCGGTGTTGAGCGAGGACGAGCGACGCTTGACCCCGTGCACGGTGTAGCCGAGCCCAAGCAGGTATTCGGCGAGATACGCGCCGTCCTGCCCGGTGACGCCGGTGATCAGCGCAACGCGCCGCTTCGAATCCTGAGCCGCCATGGTCTCTCTTAGCTGCGCTGGAAAGAAAGCTTCCCTTCGAATCGTCCTTTGCGAAACGGGCTTCTCGAGAAATCCGTCGGCGCACGTCACCCGGAATCAAAGGAAGCCGATCGTTAGATCTAGTCATACACATCGTGCAGGAATGCACACTATATACATTGATTTATATCGTGCTGGAGGGGGAATACCATCGAGATTCAAAATGAAATCCGACGAACCTTCGCAGACGGCGAACCCCCTTCTGTGCATACGTCAATGAGAGAGGGTCGGAAGTTCGTGGTCTCTATCTTTCATTGGGTGCGCGCATTCGCTCGATGTGGCCATGGCGCAAGAGGGTGACTTGCTGAAGCCGCGGTAGTCGATGCATCTGAACTCTGGACGTAAGCCAGAGCACGGCGAAGCCCGCGCATCACAACATTAGCTCTACAAAAATGTCCCGATTCTTCTGACCGGAACCCATACTCTGGGCGGCAGGATCATCGACGCGAGCACGAAATGTGAGAATGCAGCAAACATTGGTATAGTTCTTCAAATAAGTTCGCTATGGAAAGCTTACGTTCGTACAATGGAGCTTCGGTGGCAATCAATTAGTCTCATTCCGACCAACATAGCTGGAAACCGTCAGAGGCTGATGAGCCTGTTACACCAGCGCGACAAACCCTAGAACGGTTGCGTGAATGCGAGAGCAGGACGTTGTAAGGTGACGCCACACTACTTGCACGACGTATCCTTGCGGCGGCTTCTGCGGCAATGACGCCATCGTCGCTATCCAGCGAAAGTCAGCTTTTGTCGAGAGCGAATTTCATGACCAGATTTCCCGTCGGGGACGTCGCGCTCTTTGAGCTTGGGCGGCATTAATTGATATGTGTGGAATTGTCGGCATCTTGGGGCGTGGTCCGGTCGTCGGGCAGTTGGTCGCTTCGCTCAAGCGATTGGAATATCGTGGCTACGACTCCGCAGGCCTTGCGACGCTCGAAGGGCTACATATCAAGCTCCGGCGGGCTGAAGGTAAGCTGAGAAACCTTGAGGAGCGGCTGCGCTATTGTCCGCCCGAGGGTCATGCCGGTATAGGTCATACCCGCTGGGCTACTCATGGAAAACCGACCGAGAGCAATGCTCATCCGCATGCGACGGAAAATGTCGCGGTCGTTCATAACGGGATCATTGAAAACTTCCGCGAGTTGCGAGCCGAGCTGGAGAGGGATGGGGCCAACTTCCGCTCAGAGACGGACACGGAGGTGGTGGCGCATCTCGTCGAATCTTATCTTAAGAATGGCTACTCGCCGCAGGATGCAGTACAAGCCTCGCTCCCGCGGCTGCGCGGAGCCTTCGCGCTTGCATTCCTCTTCAAGGGCCACGACGACCTTTTGATCGGTACGCGCAAAGGATCGCCCCTCGCGATCGGACATGGCAACGGCGAAGTGTACCTGGGATCGGACGCGATCGCGCTCGCGCCGTTGACCGACACCATTACCTATCTTGAAGACGGCGACTGGGCTGTGCTTACCCGCGCGATCTGCGTGATCTATGGCGCAGACGGCTCCGTCGTCCAGCGGGAGACATCAAAGCCTGGCGTATCGTCACTCCTTGTGGATAAAGAGAACTATCGCCATTTCATGGCCAAGGAAATCCACGAGCAGCCGACAGTGGCCTGCAAAACACTGGCGCATTATCTTGATAGGTCAGGCGAGCGCGTAGCCCTGCCGCTCACATTGCCGTTCAATTTTAGCTCCATTCAGCGTATCTCGATTACCGCGTGCGGAACGGCAAACTATGCCGGTCACATCGCCAAATACTGGTTCGAGCGGTTGGCTCGCTTGCCTGTCGAGATAGATGTAGCCTCTGAGTTCCGCTACAGGGAGGCGCCTTTGCGTCAGGGCGATCTTGCGATCGTCATCTCGCAGTCCGGCGAAACCGCTGACACACTAGCTGCGCTGCGATACGCCAAGAGCCAAGGCCTGCACACGATATCTGTGGTTAACGTCTCTACGTCGACGATTGCGCGCGAAAGCGAATCCGTGCTGCCGACGCTGGCGGGGCCAGAAATCGGCGTCGCTTCTACGAAGGCATTCATCTGCCAGCTGATGGTATTGGCGGTGCTTGCCGTCGCAGCAGGAAAAGAGCGCGGTAAGCTGTTAGAGATCCATGAATCGAATCTCGTGCGCGAGCTCATCGAAGTGCCGCGGTTGATTGCTGCGGCGCTGTTGATTGAGCCGCAGATCGAAAAGCTCGCGGGCGACATCGCCAACTCGAGGGACGTGCTCTATCTCGGCCGTGGCACGTCGGCCCCCCTGGCGTTGGAGGGCGCACTCAAGTTGAAGGAAATTTCCTATATTCACTCAGAAGGTTATGCCGCCGGCGAGCTCAAGCACGGACCGATCGCCTTGATCGATGAGGCCGTGCCTGTGGTGATGATTGCGCCTTACGACGAGCTCTTCGAGAAGACCGTATCGAATATGCAAGAAGTTGCAGCTCGCGGCGGCAAGATCGTTCTGATCACCGATGCGAAGGGCGCTTTGGAAGCGACGCTAGACACACTCATGACCATTGTGCTGCCGGAGATGGTCGCAAACTTTGCGCCGATGGTCTATGCCATTCCGCTTCAGCTCTTGGCTTACCATGCCGCCCTCGTAAGAGGCGCGGACGTAGATCAGCCACGTAATCTTGCCAAATCGGTAACTGTCGAATGAAGCCGCGGTGGTCATGTCGGAGCCTCCCGCCTCGGCATCGGGCTGTTGGGTTTGCGTTCCGTTGCGTTGGTTTTGGATGACGGAGCCGGACAGGTTATCGATATAGTTGCATCCGAAGTTTCAAATCATAGACCGATTAGCTGGACGAGCAGATTCAATCTTGTTTGGGTCATCATCGTAACCCCTGACTAACGCTGATGGGGACCTGCCCCCCCTTCCTACAGGGCCAAATCAGCCTGAAGCCGATTCAGAACCGATGCTCGGTATCCTCGCGCCCTTGCCGAAGGTCGCGTTTCATGCCAAGCCAAGCCGCACCGCATCGAAAAGATCCTGATCACGGAAACGCCTCAAGAAAGCAACGAGCAAACCCTTGCTCCTGCTTCAGGGGGATGATCCGATCGAACCTGGTGCGAAGCAGGTCGCCTTCCCCCGTCGTTTCCGGCTTCTTCGGGCGCATCGCGCGCCTCCGCTACGAACGAATCACGGCTGGCTATTCTGCGGGCTTTCCGGCCTTCCGCCGTGAAAAGCTTGCAATCTCGTATCGCAGCGGGGACGAAAACCGACTCTCACTCAACGGCTTGGACACTTCTTCACGGACGACACTTATGAAGACGCCCCGGTGAGCGCGGCGCCTGACTGCGCGCCTCGCCCTATCGTTTCACCGAATTTAGTTCTCCCTTTATTTGCCCGCGTCAGCTTACGGACAGCTAAGCTGATTATCAGCGGAGTCAGGTCTAACGACCTGAACACAATGCAACATCCATAGGAGTGTGGTCGTCATGTACGGTCGAATTAACAATTGGTCGGATGTTCCATCCGATGATGAATATCATCGCGCAAGCTCACCGGAGCACGGGAATGCCGCCGACTTCGCGGACGCATTCTCTAGAATGCGATTGCAGGATTCCGACGCCGGCTCATCCTCGGGTCCAAGTTATTACAACAGTCCAAGACGTCCTGTTATCGAGATCAACCAAGAGAGATTCCGGCGAGAGGTGAGGACTTTTCATGGCGATGAGATCAATCATATCGCCAACAATCCCCAGGAATACTCAGAATTTGTATCCGAAAGGGCTAGGCGCACGGCGCACGTCGCTAGTGAGTATGGCATCCGAAGAGATTCGGACGCCGCCCGATATTACAGCTACCAACTCGGAAATAGGAGCGTCGGTCTCCAAAGAACGGAAGGCGGATTTCCTATGACTGACTTCAACAGCCAAGGCTGGCGAGAACAGTTTCCCGGTCGAACTGACGTCACGTCCATCGTGGATTTCCAGGTTGCTCATCCGCTCGTTTCGAACGCCGGCGATATTCTGCTCGAGCATCAACTTCAGCAAGACGGCGAACGGCCTCTGGTGAACTGGCGTCCTGCGAATGACGAAGCGAGAACCCGTGCAGAACAAATGGGTTTTGTCCATGTGGACCGAGACGATATGGTACTTGACCCAACCCGGTCCGGACCCTGGAGCCGCAGGGATGGTGAATGGCGGCGTGATACCCAGCATTCGACGTATCTCTCCAAATACGCCAGCGATCCTGAATCTTCGTCAGCGTCCGACTCTGATGGAGACTTTATGTGATGCGAGATCTCCACCAATCCATGAACGAGGTGGCGCTAGGAGCGCAGACCAGCCGACATCTGCGGCTTACGATCAAGACCTAGGATCGAACCCGGGTAGCGTTATGATATCGCTGCTTGAAGGTTAGGCAGCTTGCTGATCGGTGGGCTCGTCGGCTTGCCGCGGGAGCTTCCATTCCCAGCGCAGCAATTCGTGCAGACGCGAAGGGTCGGCGATGGCTCGGACTGAAAGCGTGTGCCGATGCGACCTGTGGATCAGCCGGTACGAGCTGGTTGATCATTACCAAGAGGCGTTCGTCACTCATGCGGAGTTGTTGTAGATTACTCTGCATGAGTGATTTGCCTTCCGATCCAGCAATGCTCCGACAAACCGTGATGGCGCTATCGTCACGGCTTGCGGCGTTGTCGGAGGAATGCAGCACGCTGGCGACCGAGCGTGATGCAGCGATCGCTCACCGGCACGCTGCGATCCAGGAGAACGACAAGCTCCTGATGATCCTGTCCCAGTGCAAGCGCGCGATCTTCGGTGCGCGCTCCAAGACACTGGATATCGGACAGCTGTCTCTCTACACCATCAGCGCACAGGCGGCTCGTGCCGCCGCCAACGACGATGTGATCGGAGTCAGGCTGCCTGACGGAGCAGAGGGCCGTGGAAAGCGACCGGCGCGACGCAACCGCGGGAAGCTTCCGGAGCATTTGCCGCGCATCGATGTCGTGGTCGATATCGAGAGCCACAGCTGCCCCTGCTGCGGCGAGCAGCTGCACAAGATCGCCGAGACCGTCAAGGAAGCCTTCGACGTCAGTCCGATGCAGTACCGGATCAAGCGCATCGTGCTTCCGCGGCACGGCTGCCGGGGCTGCCGCCAGGGTGTGGTACAGGCACCCGCGTCGGCCCAGGCGATCGACGGTGGAATGATGACGGAAGCCTTGCTGGCCCGCGTCGCGGTATGAAATATGGCTACTAGCTGCCGCTGTATCGCCAGGAACAGATGTTTGCCGCCCAAGGCATCACGCTCGATCCGCAAACACTGGCCTTGTGGATGGGCCGCCTCGCCTGGCGGCTGAAGCCGCTTCACGCGCTGTTGCACCACGCGGTGATGTCCTACCCGCGGCCGTTTGCCGACGAGACGCCGCTGCCAGTCCTCGATCCCGGTCGTGGCAGGACCAAAGTCTGCCAGTTCTGGGCGATCGCCACCGATGACCGCCCACGGGGCGGCCCGGAGCCGCCGGCGGTGATCTACGTGTTCGCCGAGGATCGCAAGGCGATCCGCGCCAAGCGGCTGTTCGGGGAGTACCGCGGCATCCTGCAGGTCGATGTGTGTGGACGCCCCAGTGAATGCAAGCAAAATATAACTTCGGAATAGGCATGTGGTTGGGTGCTGACGTGTGTCCGGCATCGTAATGCGACCTCGACACGTCGCGGGCCCTTATGGAATGCGTGGATTGGATCCAATTCGGCTACGCGTGCTCGCTGGCACTCATCGACCTGTTGATTCAGTTGATTCGTCCAATCCCAGTCCCTGACCGATTGCCCATAACCCGCCGTTAGACCTTACCACATTCCCGACGTCTCTCGGCTTCTGGCCTTGCGTTAAGCAGCGCCAGACGCTGGAGCCTGGTAAGCGCCACCGCGGATCATCAAGGCCCAGGCGATACGCGCCATTTTGTTCGCTAGAGCGACCGCGATCAGCTTTGGTGGCTTCTTCGAGAGCATTCTCGCCAGCCGTGATCCTGCTGGTGATCCATAGCGTCTTGCCCATCGCACAACGGCGGTCGCACCAAGCACAAGGAGGCGCCGGAGATCTTGCCGGCCCATCCTGGAGATCTTGCCGAGCCTATCCTTACCTCCAGAGGAAGTCTGTTTGGGCGTGAGACCAACCCAGGCCGCAAAATCTCGTCCCTTAGAAAAGGCCTCCGCCGACGGCGCCAAGGCCTCTGTCGCTGTAGCGCAGATTGCGCCGATTCCCGGAATGGTCATTAAACGAGAGGCAACTTCGTCCTGTCTCGCGCGCACCCGCAGTCCCTCCTCCAGCTCTGCTCTCTGCTCCGACAGGGATTTCACATGCGTCAAGAGATTCTGGCAAAGGCTGCGGGCTAGATCAGGCAGGTCCGGATATGGTGCCAGGAGCTCAGCCAGTCGGGGGATATGTCTCACGCCCTGAGCCACGATCGACCCGTATTCCGCAAGATGCCCGCGCAAGGCATTAATCGCCTGTGTACGCTGTCGAACCAAGAGATCACGAACCTTGAACGCCATGGAAGAAGCTTGCTTCTCGGGCTCTTGATGCCGACAAAGTGCATCGTTGGTCGAGACGCGGCTTCGGCGATCGCTTCGGCATCCGCTGCATCGTTCTTCTGACGCTTAACGAAGGGCTTCACGTACGAGGGATGGATCAACCGGATATCGTGGCCGAACTTACCGATCTCCCGTCCCCAATAATGGGCGCTGGCGCAGGCCTCCATCGCGACCACACACCTCGGCAACTCCGCGAAAACTCAGGCAATCTGCCACGGTGGAGTTGCTTACGCAGAACGGTCCTCCCATCCTGAGCAACTCCGTGGACGTGGAACACGTTCTTAGCCAAATCCAAACCAAAGATGCTAACCTCGCCCACGGACGTCCTCCTTACCGGGTTCAAACACCCACATCTTGGCACAATCGATGCCGTCGGGGGGCGTCCACTCCATCGGCTATGCGGCCTACAAGGGCCCGATCAAGACGGCAGCCGTCTGATGCAGCTGGCGTTCTGCTTCGCGCATGCGCGGCGGAAGTTCTGGGGCGTTCACGTCGCGACGAAGTCGCGATTGCTGCGGAAGCGCTGCAGCGGATCGCGATGTTCTACGCCGCTGAGGATCGCATTCGCGGTTTGCCGGCGACGCAACGAGTTGCGGTGCGACAATCCGACACCAGGCCGCTGATCGAGGACTTCAAGCCCTGGTTCGAAGTGCAACTGCTGGAAGTCTCGAAGAAATCGGCCCTTGGCAGGGCGATCCGCTACGCCCTCAAGCATTGGGAAGGCCTGACGCGATTCATCGATGATGGGCGCATCGAGATTGACAGCAATACGGTCGAGCGCAGCATCAAGCCGATCGGATTGGGAAAGAAAAACTATCTGTTCGCCGGTAGTGAAGGCGCCGACGAGACATGGGCCATTCTCGCGTCGCTCATCAACACGGCAAAACTTCACGACATCGACTCGCGGCACTATCTTAGTGACGTTCTCGAGCGCATCGTCTCCGGACGCACCAAAATAAATCAGCTGAACACGCTGTTGCCGTGGCATTAGAAAGCTGCGTGCGACGGTTCCGAGGCAAAGATCGCCGCTTGATCAGATCGACGGCAAGGCGTCGGAAACTTCCTGCGCATCGCTGGCGTCGTCGTAAATCTCTTCGCGGATCACGCGCAGCGTCACCTCGTGCAGATACACTTGTAGCGCACCCTCAAGCTCTGTGAACTCCGGCAGCAGGACCCGATCAACGAAGCCCCGTGACGCACGGACCATCACCGTGTTGCGTCGCTGCCGGCGATAACGAAACGGCCGCAGCCCACATCGGCGGCAAAGCGCCAGAAACAAGTGCCGAGACCACTGGTCGGGAAGTGAGAATTGCTGTTCGATCGGTGGATCGTGGCGAGCAAGTTCCTCGACCCGGGCTCGCACCCGCTGCAGTGCGGCTTCCGCTGCAAGGCGCTCACCAGCAGTTCCGGCACCCACGAACAACGCCTCGATCTTCCGAAGCTTCTCGCGCAGCTGCGACTCGCCGGTCATTCTGATCCCCGTTGCCCGCTCCGAACCGGGATCAACCCATCATCGCGCGCCGGCGGCGTCAATCATCCCGACCGTGCTATCCAGAGCATTCCGCACAGGTCAAGCCCAGGAACCGGTGATCCTCTCGTGACGCTCACGGAGCATGCGCTTCGACCCGTCGGGATTGCCTAGGATTAGCGCCCCAGTGTCTCCGTTGAATCCTGCGCGGCGGCGGCCCATTCGATCCGACTTGGGTTTCACGCGCCCTGCGGTCCGCCCACCTGCCACGCGTCATCAAAGGATTGTTCGTAACCGGACATTCCCGCGCAGCGTATTGAAAGGCCTCGGATCAGGTGCGGGCGGCTTGTCGCGACGAAAGGGGCGTTCCGGCTGTATCTGCGGCCGGCGGGGTCGTGGGCGATTATCTGCCCTGGGACAGCCGATCGGTTCGTATACCAGATCGACCCAGCGCTGCAGCGATGCGGGATTTAGCTCGACTGGTAAATCCGGTTAGTTGGGCGGACCAACGGACGCTTATCGCAGAGCCGCAGATCGGATCGACCAGAAGAACAGCCCTCATTCTCGGCATGGGAATTGCTGGCCCGCTCCTCGAACAAGCCGCTGCCCGCACGTGTCTGGTCGTACGACGCCGCAGGAGAACCCTCTCCATTTCTGTCACTGCAACGCTCGCTTCGGGAATAGGACTGTGCAGCCGCAAACCTCAGGGCCGCAACCCCAGCAACGCAATCATGGTGAGTTGGCTTGCCTTGCTAGGCGTCCTTCCGACCCACCAGGGAGGAACGAAATGAGTGAGCGGAATGTGGCCGAAATCGATCTTCACAACCTACACGTCTTGGATCCGCTGATTGGGAAATGTCAGCAGTTGGTAAGGGAAGTGGCAATTCCCTACCAATGGGAGGTGCTGAACGATCGCAATCCCGAGGCGATACCGAGCCACGCGGTGGAGAACTTCCGCATCGCCGCAGGAAATGCGAGAGGCGAGTTCCATGGAACGGTTTTTCAGGACAGTGACGTCGCAAAATGGCTTGAGGCGGTTGCTTGGTCACTATGCCAGGCACCCAATCCAGAGCTGGAGAAGGCTGCCGACGAGCTGATTGAATTGATTGCGGCCGCCCAATGTGGCGATGGCTATCTTAACACCTATTTCATACTGAACGCGCCTCGGCAGCGCTGGAGCAACCTAGCGGAGTGCCACGAGCTTTACTGCGCCGGCCATTTGATTGAAGCGGGTGTCACTTTCTTTCAGGCGACTGGCAAACGGCGATTGCTCGAGGTTGGTTGCAGACTTGCTGACCACGTCGACACGGTTTTCGGCCCGGAACGCGATCAGCTACATGGCTACGATGGCCACCCGGAAATTGAACTTGCGTTGACGCGCCTCTACGAAGTGACGCATGAGCAGCGATATCTCACGCTAGCCCATTTTTTCGTGGAGCAACGCGGCTCGGAGCCACATTTTTACGACATTGAGTACGAGAAGCGCCGGCAATCCTGTGCCACCGAATCAGGCGGCCTGCCCTGGATGTTAAAAAACAAAGCATATAGCCAAGCGCATTTGCCACTTTCCAAGCAGCGGACTGCCACCGGCCATGCGGTTCGCTTTGTATACCTCATGACTGGGGTAGCGCATCTTGCGCGTCTGCGTCAGAACGATCAGCAACGTCAGACTTGCCTACGGCTGTGGCAAAACATGGTGCAGCGCCAGATCTATATCACCGGAGCCATCGGCTCGCAAAGCGCGGGCGAAGCGTTTAGCTGCGATTACGATCTGCCGAACGATACCGCGTACGCGGAAAGTTGCGCATCCATTGGCCTAATGATGTTCGCGCGTCGTATGCTGGAGATGGAGCTGGATGGTCAATATGCCGACGTGATGGAGCGCGCGCTCTACAATACCGTTCTCGGCAGTATCGCATTCGACGGTCGTCATTATTTCTATGTTAACCCGCTCGAAATGCATCCCAAAACGCTGAGGGCTAATGGCATTTATAATCATGTCTCGCCGGTGCGAAGGCCCTGGTTTGGCTGCGCGTGCTGTCCACCGAACATCGCACGGCTTTTCGCATCGATTGGTCATTATATCTATACGCTCCGCGCCGATGCGCTCTATGTAAATCTCTACGTCGGCAATAGGGTGGAAATGTCGGTCGGCGGGGCTAAGCTGCGACTGCTCGTGAACGGCGACTATCCCTGGAAAGACGAGGTGGAGATCGCCGTCGAATCCGCACTGCCAATTTCTCACACGCTCGCTCTGCGCCTACCACAATGGTGCAGCGCGCCGACGGCGAGCCTGAACGGAGAACGTATCAATTGCGAGCCGCGAAATGGCTATTTGCACATTCACCGGACATGGAGGCAGGGAGATCGCGTCAAACTATTGCTGCCGATGCAAGTGCGTCGCGTCTACGGCTATCCGCAAGTTCGCAATTTGGCCGGCAAGGTGGCCATAGAGCGTGGCCCGTTAGTTTATTGCCTTGAGGAAGTCGACAACGGGACCGAGTTACACAACGTTTGGCTTCATGCAGACAGCCAGTTTTCGCTTGTCGACGGAACTGGTCTCTTCAAGGGCAAGATTTTGCTGCAGGCTGACGGAGTGCGACTGCAACACACGCAATCCGAAGAAGCGGCACTTTATCACTACGACAAGGTGCCTGGACAGCTAGAACCGCAGCGGTTGACATTCATTCCGTGGTTCAGCTGGGCTAACCGCGGCGAAGGCGAAATGCGGATTTGGATAAATGAGCGCTGACGCCGACAAAGGGCGCGCTTCCACGAGCCGCAGTTAGATAGGCGATATCGCCGGTCAAAGCCTGACATCGTCAATCTATTTAAGACGCCCCGTTTACGACCTGCACTGAAGCATCCAAACGAAGAACGGGATATGAGGCGGTGCGGTGGGAGTTTGGAAAGCCAACGATCCGCTTGGAGTCAGCAAGCCAACATCGAACGATCCAATTGGTTGTGAAGATGCATTCTAGGACTTGCTCGCGGCCTCATCAAACCTACTGAGTGCCAATAGCTTGAGCGTGCGCCGTGCTCGTTTGGAAGCAAGCAAGCCAGAGTGAAGTACGATTAGCGGAATCCACCGCCAGGTTTTCGTAAGCCAGGCTGCCTATCAACTCCACACGGCCTAGACCCTATGTTTGCCCTTTGAGGTGACGGGCGGCCCGCCCCGCGGCAAGCTCCATCGAGGGTTGCGCCGCATGGTCCGGCGCCGAGCCTCAAGCATGGGGAGCGGGCCTGATGAACGATAGCATTTTCGTGGGGCTGGATGTGCACAAGGCGACGATTTCGGTCGCAGTGGCGGAAGGGATGCGCGGCGGTGAAGTTCGTAACTTGGGGATCATCCCTAATCACGCCGATCAAATCGACAAGCTGGCGGAGAAGCTTGGCAAGGGTGACCGGCAGGTAAGTTTTTGTTACGAAGCCGGACCCTGCGGATATGGCCTGCATCGACAACTGACGGGACTGGGGCACAACTGCATCGTGGTGGCCCCCTCGCTGATCCCGATGAAGGCCGGCGATCGGGTAAAAACTGCCCGGCGCGATGCGGCGATGCTGGCCAAGCTGCACCGGAGCGGCGAGCTGACAGCCGTGTGGGTTCCGGATGCGGCGCATGAAGCCATGCGCGACTTGGTGAGAGCTCGCGCCACGGTGATGCGTGTGCTCGGAAAGGCGCGGCAACATCTCCAAGGCTTCCTGCTGCGACATGGGCGCATCTATGCCGGGAAGAGGGGGGCGGACTCTGGCTTATCGTCGCCGGCTCACCACGGTGCGCTTCGATCACCCGGCGGGCCAAATCGTTCTGCAGGACTACATTCATGCCGTGACCGACGCTGAGGCCCGTGTGGACTGCTTGACCAAGCGGATCGAGGAGCTGGCGCCACAATGGTCGATGACGCCGTTCGTAGAGGCCGTGCAGGCCATGCGCGGCGTCGCCTTCATCGTTGCCGTGACGGTGGTTGCCGAGGTCGGCGACTTCTCCCGCTTCGACAATCCCCGACAGTTGATGACCTTTCTCGGCCTCGTGCCGTCAGAGCATTCGAGCGGCGTCACCATCCGACGCGGCGGCATCACCAAGGCTGGCAACGCTCTGGACAGGCGGGCTCTGATCGAGGGGCGTGGACCTATCGCATGCAAGCCCGCGTCAGCAAGCTCCATGACCGTAACGAGCGCCTGCCTCAAGCTATCCGCGATATCGCCTGGACGGCCCAGGTCAGGCTGTGCGCCCGCTATCGCCGCTTGTCGGCGGCCGGCAAACCCAAGGTGATCGTCACCACTGCCATTGCACGCGAGATGGTCGGCTTCCTGTGGGCGATCACTCGGCAAGTACAGCTCTCGGGCCGGTCGCCTGAAAGAACGCTGCTCGACCATATCTGGTGCCCAGGGCAGGAGGCAGGGTGCCGTGGGGAATCCTCGTGGCCTGTTATGAGCCGGCATTGCCGACGCTCGCTCCTAGACCGAGGCAGCCCCAAGACGAAACCACGGTCATGCCGTAGCCAACCCGCGCATGAGAGCTTGATCAACCGTCGTCTTTGGCCCTGCCTCCTACCGTGGGCACCTTCGAAGTCCAGCGTCCGGACGCTCAGCCGGAAGCGGTTCCGCTTGATCGAGCCCCTTGACAGCAACATGAGAACAGGCCGTTGACCAAGTGCAGAAATCTATGCCCGACGGAAGCACTAATCGCCATGTATAATCGCATCAATGGCTCGTACTACTACCAATCGCCGCCCTTCGCCGAAGCTGACTACAAGCGGATGCAAACAGCTTTGCGGATGCGTTCGCCAACACGCGGTCAGCCGAATCTGGGTCAAGCGGCAGCTCATCATCAGCAACGAGACCGTATTTGCTGGTTTCAACTCCTCCTGTGATAGAATTCGAAGATCGCAGATCATTCCGGGAAGCCGTGAAGGCCTATCATGGCGACGAGATCAAGTACATCGCCGATAAACCCGCAAGAGTGCTCCGAGTTCGTGTCCGCTAGAGCAAGGCGGACTGCAGAAGTTGCCGAAGACTATGGAACAACCCGAGATTCCGACGACGCGCGATACTTCAGCTACCAGCTGGAAACAAGAGTGGGGAGGGTCGAAGAGGCCACTATAAGGGGGTGGTCTGAAGAAAAGCGCGGAGCGATGCCAGGCACCATAGACAAGCAGGGCAAAACTGTGCCGACTGGCGCCGTAGCCGAAGGAGCTCGCGCAGAGCTTTCGCGCGCCAATCAATATCACCCAAAACACCCATGATTTCTCACGATGGCCCCACAGGGAGCTTCTGAGTTGAACGAAGCTCTTTTGTTGCGCCAGGCGGTATGTCGCAATCGCATTTAGCTGCTACGAATCTGAGCGAAGAAGCGCTTGAGCTTGTCGAACAACTTCTGCGCAAGGTCACCTGAAGTGCCAAAAAGCAGAGACGAGCGGGGCCTAGAGGTGCCAAGTATGCCGACCCTTGGTGGCAACGTCGTTCTGAGCGGCCTGATGCCTGGTGGACAACTCACGGGCCAAGAGGCAGTACGACATCGACTACCGTTGGTGCCGGCTGATTTCGGAGAGCCCGCTTCAATAAGATCGCGCCGAGCTCGCGACCGGATCTCAACATTCAGGGCTGAAATGACTCGCCGCCGGCTGATCGTTTCAAGTGCGTCCTCCATTGCGGTTTTCCTTCAGTGCGGCATCGAGGTGCTCGATCAGTGTATGTCCGGCGAAGGGCTTGGCCAAGAAGCCAATCGCTCCTGCGCTCAAGGCTGAGGCGCGCACGCGGTCGTTCGGGAACGCAGTAATGAAAATGAAAGGTACCCGATAACCGCGGGTCCGCATTTCCGCCAGCAGGTCCAAGCCGCTCATAACCGGCATCTGCACGTCCGTAATTACGCAAGAGGTCTCGTTCAACCGCGGCGATCTCAAAAAATCCTCCGCCGATGTAAATGTTTGAACGATGTAGCCGCGCGATTTCAATAGGTTCTCCGTCGCCGCACGGACAGATGCGTCGTCGTCAACGACAGAAATCAAAGGCGTGGACAAGACGATCTCTCCTGGCGCGGGACTAACGGCTGCCGAGGCATTAGCCACCCTGGGCGAAAAGTGGGCTCGAGTGACGAAATTGTAAAATCATACTTAGGTTTGTTCAGAACGATTGGCTCCGATCCCCAGAGTCTCAGCCATTCTGATCAGATCGGCCAGTGAGCGGGCACGCATCTTTCTCATTACGTGTCCCCGGTAGATCTTGACCGTAATCTCAGCGAGCCCAAGCTCAGCGGCTACCTGCTTATTCATCAGGCCGGAAGCGACCAGCTTCATCACCGCCTGTTCGCGCGGGCTTAGGGTCTCAAATAGGGACTGCAGGGTTGCGACGGCTTGCTGGGCCTGCCGTCTTTTGCGGTCGCGCTCGGTCGCGGCAATCACCGCGTCAAGCAATTCCTGATCGCGAAACGGTTTGGTAAGAAAATCGACCGCGCCTCCTTTCATCGCCCTGACGCTCATGGGAATGTCGCCATGGCCGGTAATGAAAATGATCGGAATATGTATGTTCGACTTCGTTAGCTCAGTCTGGAACTCCAGGCCGCTCAAGCCTGGGAGCCGGACATCAAGAACCAGACAGCTAACAACATCCGGAAGTGCGCTCTGCAGCATCTCGCGGGCCGACCCAAATGCAACGACGTCCAAACCCACCGATTGAAAAAGGTTAGTGAGCGACCGACGCATGGAGATGTCGTCCTCGACGACGAAGACGATTGCCGCTGTCGAAGTCTCGGGATTGCTGCTTGGCGAGTCAAAGCGTCGCGTCACGAGCCGACCTCCTCATGCAACGGCAGGGCAAACTGGAATGTCACGCCCGGGACCTGCTTGCGCACCATGGACAGCCGTCCTCCGTGAGCTTCTACGATTGACCGGCAGATCGAAAGACCCATTCCAAGTCCGCTGGACTTCGTGGTGAAGAAAGGATCTAGCACGCGGTCCGCATCATTCTCGGCGATCCCGACGCCCCAGTCTGTCACGGCCACCTGCACGTGCCCCATATCGTCCATGGACGACTGAATCAGCAACTCACGCTTTCGGTCCGTGACCGCGTCCATGGCTTCGATCCCGTTCATCACCAGATTGATGATCACTTGCTGCAGCTGAATCCGGTCACCGAGAATCGTAGGGAGAGCTGCCGTCAGCTCGGTTCTTAACGCCACCTGGTGGCTCACCAGCTCTCGTGTCACTAGCGCAATGACGTCCCTAACGATCTCATTGATATCGAGCGGCGCCCTCTCGATCTCGCCCTTCTTCGCAAGTGTGCGCACGCGACGGATCACTTCGCTTGCCCGTATTGCGTCTTCGATGATCCACTCAACCGAAGAGCGCGCCGCCGATAGATCAGGAGTTTCGCGGCCTATCCAACCGAGGCACGCGTCAGCGTTGCTGATAATAGCGCCGAGTGGTTGGTTGATTTCATGGGCAATGGAGGTTGTCAGCTCTCCTAACGTCGTCACACGTGTCACATGAGCAAGTTCCGCCTGTGCCTTCCGCAATTGTTGTTCGGCTTGATCTGCGCGAATAATAGCGGTGATGTCGGTGCTGACGCCGCGGTAGCCAAGGAACTTGCCGTTCGCATCAAAAAAGGGCTTGCCGCTCGTCCGAACGTAGATCGGAGATCCGGTCCGGTTGAAAGTACGGTAGACCAGATCCCGGAACGGCAGATGCGCCTCCAGTGTGGCCCGGTGCTGCCGCCACTTCTCAGGTTCCTCTTCCACATCGCACGCAATGTCCCAGCGGAGCAGGCCCATCAATCCTGTCGCTAAGATTCCCGCAGTGCTGGTGTGCTCGGACAAGCGCGTAACCTGGTGATCTGGCCCGGTCTCCCAGAGCCAATCGGAAGCCGTCTCGGCGTAATCGCGAAAGCGTTGCTCGCTTTCGCGCAGCGCAGCCAGTGTGTTTTCCAGGCGCTCTCTAGCGGCGTATTGCTCGGTCACATCCATATGCGTTCCGATCAGTTCGCTCACGCAGCCATCGTTGCCGACCACGATATGCGCAACGGAGTGTATGCGCCTTATCCCGCCGTCTTTTAGAAGAATTCGAAAATCATGCTCGAAGCGATCTTTCTTGAGCTCGATAGCCTGGCGGTGCGCCTCCTGGAGCCCGGGGAGGTCGTCTGGATGGATGCGCGAGCGAATGGTCTCTATTGATACAGTCTCTTGCGGATCAAACTCAAACAGACGATCGACCTCGGCGGAGCGATACACAAAATCGAGCCCGTGAAAGTCCCAGGACCAACTGCCCGTGTGACTGAGGTGCTGGGCTTCGGCGAGATAGGCCTCACTGCGGCGCAGCTTCTGCTCTGATTGTCGCTCGGCGGTAACATCCGTCGCTGCTCCGACAAACTCAATATCACCGCTGGCGGTTCTCGTGGCTCGTGCCCGCGCATGGATGTACTTCACCGAGCCGTCCGGCAGCAGCAGCCGGTATTCATGTTCGAAATCCTTCGGATCTCGCACCGCCCGATTAATGACCTCTTGAACCGAAGCCCTATCATCTGGATGGGTGCGCTCGACGACGAGGTGCGGCGACGGAACGGTCTGCGGGTCCAACTCAAATATTCGAAACGTCTCCTTTGACCAGAAGACCTCGCCGGTGGCGACATTCCAGCCGAAGCTGCCTGTATGGCTCAGCTCCTGCGCCTGGGCCAAATGTGCTTCGCTCCGCTGCAGGGCAGACTCGGTCCGCTTCCGTTCGGTGATATCTTCGCAGGATATCAGAACAATGGGCCGGTCATCAGCCCAGATCATGGCTTTGGCATTTTCACGTACCCACAGTACCGAGCCGTCGTTCCTGACTTTCCGGGCCTCCCAGGTTCGCGATTGACCGATATCTTCAAGGCAGGCGCGAATGCATTCGCGAGCTAACTCGCGATCCTCCTCCAGAAAGACTCCCAGGATGGAGTGGCCGATCAGTTCGGAACGCGCATAGCCGAGCTGTGCCGCGCCGAACGTATTGGTATTGAGGACGGTACCGGCTTCGTCGACCATGACGTACATGGCCGGATTGTGTTCAAAAATCGCTTGCCAGCGTTTCTCGCGGTCCTCCAAATCGGCCGCGCTGATCCGGAGCTTGGCTGCGGCCTCACGCGCGGCTTGGCTTTCTTGGCGGACTTTTCCCATCAGGTGCGTTCCAATGATCGAGACAATGAAGAACGCAACGACCACCGGAAGATCTTGTGGGTCATCGATCCGCAGACTGAACGCTGGCGGCGCAAAATAGTAAGCCAAACCTACGATGGCCACGACACAAAGCGCGGATGACGCGATGAGGCTGCCCATCAGCGAAAAAAGCAATACGACCAACAAATAGGCGAACGCCGTCGCAGCGAACTGCGCGTGAAGGTACAAGCAAGCCAGCGTTACCACGGCCAACGTTATGCTGCCGAAGGTAAACTGAGGGGCTGAAACTTTCAAATTGCTGATCTGACTACGCATTTTTATATCGTCCGGGCTTTTCTCCGGCGGGAGAGCTATAACATTTTAGGCAAAAATGAGGCAATCCTTTCCGTGTCGACAGACGCTCGTACGCGGTTGCGAGATTGATTGCCTTCTGTTGAACTCAGCACGCGCCGAAGGAAGACGCATTACAAACGTACGTATAGTTGTCCTAAACCTTTCAATATTGCATCTGACCTCTGTACATCGAGGCTGGGTTGTCTGCTTTCCTCCGCCGCCGGTGACCTTTGGGGCAGGCATTCGAGGCTGCGGCCGAGGACCGCGACCCCGTGGCACCCGCGACGAGGACAAGGACTTCAGTTCAGCCAGGACGTCGCGGCCGAAAAAGCAGGCCCCTCGTCGAACCCGGCAAGGCCAGGTGCAAGCTGCGGGACCACGCATCTCGCGATTGATCATGCGGACGGGAGGGCAATGTAATGTGCCGAGATAGCAGGGCGAAGTTATGCAACTGCTATCTATGCCTCGCGGCCATGTGCGCCCAGGCTCGGTGCCGACGAACCGTCAGCCGGAATCCAGGGGGGGTATATGAGGGCCGAGCCGATACTTGCTTCCGCGAGCTGCCTCGTCTCTGTCAAGGTGCCAATCTAGTCCGCGCTGATCACATCCATCGCGATCTGATACGCACCGTAGTACTGAGTTGCACGGAAGACGCTACCGCCTCGTCGGCCGGGCGAGGCAAGTGTGTTGACCACGCACACGGGCATTTGTGGGCGGGCCAACATCTTGGTCCGTCAAGCTGGATACGTTCTTTCGCAGCCTTACTGTCTGGCTCGGCAATATTGCACAGGCGCCCGGCTGGCCAGAAGCCTGACCTCGAAAGACCACGCTTGAAAATGACTTTCTAAAACTGCAGCTCCTTATCGCGTGCGGTAACCCCTCACAGGCGACTGCCGAGGGCGTGACGCGGAGCAAGAGCTGCGTTCTGGGGATGCCCTGGGAGAAAGCTCGGATTCGCAGATCAGGCACGGTGCATGCCGACCTAAACTACGAAGAATCGTGAATGCGGTTGCGCTTGGATTCGACGCGTCTTGCAATGACGGCGACCAAGATCCGCGGCCTACCTCCCTGTATCGACAGTGGTGAGCCGGTCGAGCCGAGCGTGCAATGTCGCGTGCTCAAGCTCGCCTTCCCACCAGGATACGAACACGGCTGCAATGCCATTGCCAGTGATGTTGGTAAGGGCGCGTACCTCGCTCATGAACTTGTCGATCGAGAACACGATTGCCATACCCGGTACCAGCGCTGGGTTGACGACCGACAACGTTGCGGCGAGCGTGATGAAGCCCGCGCCGGTGACGCCGCTTGCCCCCTTGGAGGTCAGCATTGCCACGAGCAAGATCGTGAGCTGTTGGCCAAAGGTGAGATCGACTCCGAGCGCTTGGGCAATGAACAATGTAGCAAGCGTCATATAAATGTTGGTGCCATCGAGGTTGAAGGAGTACCCAGTTGGGACCACTAGGCCGACCACGGGCTTGGAGCAGCCCAGCCGCTCAAGTTTCTCCATCAATTGCGGCAGCGCGCTTTCCGAGGAGGAAGTGCCGAGCACGATCAAAAGCTCGTCCTTGATATAGACAATAAACTTGAAAATCGAAAAGCCGACGATGCGCGCGATGACACCGAGCACCACCACGACAAAAAGCGCAGCCGTAACGTAAAATAGCGCGATCAGACCGATCAGATTGCCGAGCGCCGCCGGCCCGAACTTGCCAATCGTGAAGGCCATGGCGCCGAAGGCTCCGATCGGGGCCGCTTTCATGATGATGGCGATTACACCGAACACCGCGTGCGCGACGTCGTCAATCATGCCGCGCAGCCGCTCCCCGCGTTCTCCCAGCGCCATCATAGAAAAACCGAACAAGATCGCGAACAGGAGCACCTGCAAAACATCGCCGCGAGCGAACGCGCTGACCACGGTATCGGGAATGATATTGAGAAAGAAATCGACGCTCTTGGAGGCTTCCGCTTGCTTGACGTAATTGGCGACCGCTGCAGCGTCCGGCTTGACTGCAAGGCCATGACCGACTTGGACCAGATTACCCATAATAAGGCCCAACAGCAGCGCAAAGCTGGAGACGATCTCGAAATAGACCAATGCCTTGACGCCGACGCGACCGACTTTCTTTGCATCCTGAATGTGCGCGATGCCGGATGCGACGGTGCAGAAGATGATCGGTGCGATCACCATCTTGATGAGTTTGATGAAGCCATCACCGAGCGCCTTGACCCAATCGTTGGTCGCGACAGATGGCCACAGCCAACCGACCAAGGCACCAACCACAATGGCGATCAACACCTGGATGTAGAGGATCTTATACCAAGTCTGCGACGCGCGCGCGGGTGCCGCGGTTGCCATGGTGGTCATGACGCTTCCTTCCCGAATATACTCGAATGCAAGCCGCCGCGTCGTTGAGAGGCGACAGCATCATGCGAGGCTCGTTGTTTTAGCCGTGTCCGATTGAAGACGATCCGCGAGGCGGCGCGTCATCCCAAAGGCAGGCGTCCAGTAGGTTATCTTTTTTCGCTAAGCAAGATATGCACCAGATGCCCGATCTGCGGCCAATCAAGTGTTCGGGGATAAACTCGCCATTGGCTCGAATCAAATGCTCGCACCGCGGTCGCAAGCCCGAACATGACGTGGCGGCATAATACGCATCTTTGGTCGGCTGGGCGTAGGGTGGGCACTTCTCGACCTAGAAGCCTAGCGTGATCGGTATACGCTGACTGATAAGATTGATGCAACACTGCGTGAGATTGGTAAAATCGATAGTTTCGATCGTAGGCATTCACGCAATGGATGTCCGGCACATCGAAGATCTAGAACCCGATTGCCTACAAATTCTGAAATGGAAGCGCTGCATTTTCGCTAGCGGCAAAGCATGTTCGTTCGCGGGGCATTTGTCTCCAGGTGATGTGACCGCACAGTTCAGCAGAAGGCGGACATCTGCTTGTGCGTACAAGAGCTCGCAGAGGTCTTCCAAGAAGAAGCAATCTTATGACCCTTGAAGTCCTTCCGTCTGTTGCCGATTTCAGTGGCAACGTGGCACCTCAAGACGGGCTACCGTCGCCGCTGCTCGGCCTCGCGGTTGGCCAGGGGTGTGGCGCCGCCGGCGTTGACATAGGGGCTTCAAATCGAATGAGAACACCGCACATGCTGCGAAAGCTCCCGCATGTAGGCGCGCGCTACAGAACCGAATCGTCGTTCGATGAGAATCTTCGAGCACGGGCGCATGCAGCGCGGCTGCCGCGGCGCAACATGAATGGGCGCACTGATTCCGTGGTTTTGATCGGATTGCTCAAGCATGCGCGATGCTTGAGCAACGCGCCTTCACGCCATCCGTGCGCATTGGGGGAGGGGCTGCCACTATCGTAAATAGTGCAGAGGCGCGCTTCGGCGAATTGGCGGAGGCCATTACCGACTTTCGCGGCCGGATCGCACGGACCAATGGCGCCTTCAGCTTGGGTGTCGAATGTCGCCCATCGGATTTTGCTAGCGCTTCGGGGCGCGCTTCTGCATGATGTCGGCATTAATAAAGTGCTGCCATTCGCGCTGCCCATTTCACCTGGAGGTATCAAGCTCGATCCGATCTCGGGCGATCGCAGCGGCTGCTGCGCACGCTGGAGGTTGCGCTTATCTGGAGCCGCATGCTTGAGAAGCGCCGTGCATATGGCGCAGGGCTGCCAAAGATCGCGGGCGCGACGCACTAGATGATTCGAGAGTGCGGGCCGGTCTCGGCACTATGGCCTCCACGTCCGATCCCGGCAAAGGGGGAGGGCTGTGCTGCCGGCCAGGCAGTGCCCCGTGCTGAGAGCCCGATCAGGTTAGGGACCTAGCAGATCGCCATATGAGGTCAGCGCAGTTTCTGGGGCGAGATGCGGTCGGGCATGCGCGCCGGCGAGGTCGGACTCAGCGGGCACTGCCGTTTTGCCGCGCGCTAACCCAAGCCGATGCTTGGCTGGCGATATCGATTTAGGATCCTTTTCTGTATACACATTTTCCGGGCCTGCCACTCAATTACGCATTTGCGGCCACACTTCAACCGAAGTTGCCGGATATTGTATACATGTAGTGTCCAGAGCTGAAGGGGTTGATACGTGAGCCGGTGCTTTCCGATGAATGTCTGGTACGCAGCCGCTTGGGATGCCGAGGTGAAGCAGGCCTTGTTGCCGCGCACGATCTGCGGCAGGCACGTGGTGATGTATCGGCGCACCAATGGTGAAGTGGTGGCGCTCGAGGACGCCTGTTGGCATCGACTAGTGCCTCTCTCAAAAGGCCGCCTTGAGGGCGACAGCGTTGTCTGCGGCTATCATGGTCTGAAATTCAACGCGCAGGGCCGCTGCACCTTCATGCCCTCGCAGGAAACGATCAATCCCTCCGCCTGTGTGCGTGCGTATCCCGTCGTCGAGCGCCATCGCTTCGTCTGGCTATGGATGGGTGATCCGGCGCTAGCCGACCCGGCCTTGGTGCCGGACATGCACTGGAACGATGATCCCGCTTGGGCCGGCGATGGTGATACCATTCATCTGAAATGCGATTATCGTCTGGTTATCGACAATCTCATGGACCTGACGCACGAAACTTTTGTGCACGGCGCCAGTATCGGCAATGACGCCGTCGCGGAAGCGCCGTTTGACGTCACTCATGGGGAGAAGACCGCCACCGTAACGCGCTGGATGAAGGGGATTACCGCGCCGCCATTTTGGGCCAAGCAGTTGCAAAAACCCGGTCCGGTGGACCGCTGGCAAATCATTCGTTTCGAAGCCCCGTGCACGATCAATATCGACGTCGGTGTGGCGCCCACTGGAACCGGCGCGCCCGAAGGCAATCGCGCTGCCGGCGTCAATGGTCTTGTGCTCAACACGATCACGCCCGAAACGGAAACGAGCTGCCATTATTTCTGGGCATTTGTGCGCAATTATCGCTTAAACGAACAGCGCCTGACCACCGAGCTCCGCCAAGGCGTTTCTGGCATCTTCCGTGAGGACGAGGTCCTCCTCGAGGCGCAGCAGCGCGCGATTGACGAAAATCCTGACCGCGCCTTTTACAATCTTAATATCGATGCGGGCGCAATGTGGGCCCGCCGCCTGGTAGACCGGATGATCGACGCCGAGAATCCATCGCACAGTCGGCAGGCCGCGGAGTAGGGCATGGCCGAGCGCGAAAGCGATCGCTCCGTCTCACAAACTGTACGTGCCCAGCTCAGCTTGCGCGATCTGATCCTGTCCGGCGACTTGCGGCCGGGCGAGCGGATCTCCGAATTGCAGGCTGTTGAGACGACCGGCGCTTCGCGCACCCCGGTACGAATGGCATTGGTCCGCCTGGAGGAGGAGGGACTTCTGGAAGCGATTCCTTCTGGCGGCTTCATGGTGAAGACGTTCTCGGAGCGAGATGTCATAGATTCGATCGAGCTGCGTGGCACGCTCGAAGGTCTCGCCGCTCGTTTTGCAGCCGAGCGCGGCGCTTCGTCGCGCGATCTCGAGCCCCTGAAACGATGCCTTGACGAGATCGACGGCGTGGTGCGGCAGGATCCAATCTCTGTGGACGCTTTCTCCTCCTACGTCGCACTCAATGCGCGCCTTCACGCCATGTTGACCGAATTGTCGCGTAGCCCGCCCTTGATCCGGCAGGTGGATCGCGCCTCCGCGCTGCCCTTTGCCTCCCCAAGCGGCTTTGTGATGACCCAATCGACACTGCCGGACGCGCGCGACACGCTCATGATTGCGCAAGATCAACACCGCGTCGTGATCGACGCAATCGAAAACCGCGAAGGTGCGCGCGCTGAGGCGATCATGCGCGAGCATGCGCGAGTGGCGGCGCGCAATTTGCGCTTGGTGCTCCAGAAAAAGACGCATTTTGACCTACTGCCGGGGCTGGCGCTTATCAGGATGGCAGGCGAGTAAAGGAATCTGCATGCGATTCATTGAAAGCTGGATACCGGCAACCCTTGTCGCGACGCGCGATCTGACGCCTTCGATCCGCGAGTTGCTAATCAGACCGGAAAGCTTTGATGGCGCGATCTATCCGGTCGGCGGCCATATCAATGTCGCTGTCACTATCGATGGGCGCCCAGAGACGCGGTCTTACTCGCTGGTCGGCGAAGCCGACCGAGGCGGCTATCGTATCGCGGTGCGCCGCGCCGAGGACACCCGCGGCGGCTCGCGGTACATGTGGTCCCTTGCGCCGGGTGCGCGGCTGAGCATCACATTGCCTGCCTCATTGCTGCAGATCGACTGGGCGCGCCGGCACTACTGCCTGATCGCGGGCGGCATCGGCATTACGCCACTGGTTGGGGCAGCTCAGGTGCTTGCCCGCCGCGATGCCGATTTCACGCTGCATTATGCTGTGCCCTCGCGCGAGCAAGCCGCCTATTTGGATGTCCTCACCCCCTTGCTGAACGAGCGGCTTATTGTCCATGTAGGCAATGAGGGGCGCCGGCTCAATTTCGATAATCTGTTCGCCTCGCTGCCGCCTGACGCCTTGACCATGTTGTGCGGTCCGATGCGGATGCTCGATGCTGCGCGCCGGGCCTGGGATAGCGCAGGACGAACGGTGTCCGACCTGCGCTATGAAACCTTCGGGTCGAGCGGCTCGCTGCCGACTGAAGGATTTCGGGTTCGCTTTGTCGATAGGAACCTCGAAATCGAAATTCCGAGTGATCGCTCGCTGCTGGACGTACTCAATGAATCCGGTTGCGAGGTGATTGCGGATTGCCGGCGCGGCGAGTGTGGTGTTTGCGCCATCGACATCATCAAGATCGACGGTGAGCTTGATCACCGTGACGTCTTCTTCAGCGCGCCGCAGAAACGCGCGAACGAAAAGATCTGTGCATGTGTCTCTCGCGCCCGGGGCACTATCACGGTCGATATACGGCACCGCCCGGACGCTCTGTAGGTCGCTGCAAACCGTTTTCGGCGGCAGGTCCTGTCTCCGGCACAACTAGCTGCATGTCGCAAGGTTGTGCGCTCGTTTATCACGGTGCGCACATGAATACCGGATGAAGGTGTCGCTGCTTGGAGGTCCTTTGCGGCAATGTCCAGCAAGGCACGAATTCCGATACCCTTGCTACCAGCCGCGCCCATTATCGTAAATGGGACTGTGGCGGGTTGTGCTTGCGCTCAGCCGCGCCCGCGTTCGAGCGAACTCTAAACGACCGGGGCAATTTTCGAAACAGAATCCACTTAAGGATCGCGTCGAGTGACCATGAAGCGCCGTAAGATCCAATAACAAACCTGAGGGCGTCAAACCCTGCCGCATCATTGTGCCGTCGCTGTCTGCTCGGGAACAAAGATGCCGGAAACCTGACAGAGCGCAAGATTCACTCCACAGCGAACTCGTCGTCTGTGCGTATTTTCTCACGTTGAGCCTAGAACGCACCACATTGCGCAAGCGGCACAGAGATTGCTGGATAACGACCGAGGAGCTGCCGCCGTCAAGACCGGTCGAAGCAGCCCCGTGACAGGAGTTTCCCATGAAGTTTGCGACGCTGCTCTTGCTCGCGAAAGCGATGCGCGTCAATGTAGTGGTCGCTGCGAAGGTCCGCACCACTAAGAGGCGCTGCGCGCCCCATGCCTCGGCGCGCCGGATGTGTAGGCGATCACTGCCCCGAGACGGCGACCGTCTCTCACTGGGGGGCTGACGCCTATGGATGCGTTTTCGGCAGAGATTTGGCAATCCGTTGCGCTCACGATCGAGCTCGCCAGCGTGACGACCATCATCCTCTTGGTGATTGGTGCGCCGCTCGCGTGGTGGCTAGCGCGTTCACATACTGTTCTGCGCGAGGCGGTGGCAGCGATCATCACGCTTCTGCTGGTGCTACCGCCGACGGCACTCGGTTTCTGTGTCCTCGTTCTGCTCGGGCCCGGCGGACCGGGGGGGCTTCTCGCTTCTTTCTGGGGCGAGCGCTCGCTCGCCTTTACCTTCGCAGGAATCGTAGTCGGATCGGTGCTCTCGGCGCTGCCTTTGGTGGTGCAGCCGATCCGCAACGCCTTTGTTGCGATGGGCGACCCTCCGCTGGAAGCTGCGGCGCGGGGTTCTCCGTTGCATGCCTTCGTTACCATCGGTTTGCCGCTGGCGCGATTGGAGTTTGTCAAAGCCGCTGTGATTGGCTTTGCTCATACGATCGGCACATTCGGTGTCGTGATGATGATTGGCGGCAATATTCCTGGCCGCACCAAGGTGTTGTCAGCCTACGTCATAGACTACGTCCAGGCATCACGCTGGCGAGAGGCGAGTGTGGTTGCGGGCGGTATGGTGATGTTCGCTTTTGCGATCATCTTCACCTTAGCTCTCCTCGACAGACGCTGTGCCAGGAGAAGCACATGAGGACCAGACATGCCAGAGCTGGAGCAGCACAAGCCAGCTCCGTCTATTGGCGAGGATAGAATGAACAAGCTTGTTATGGCCGCAGTGGTTGCTGGAATCAGCTTCAATTCAGTGCATTCAGCGCCTCTGCCCGAGGCCATGGCCGCTGACGTTGGAGTTTCTCAGCAACGCCTTGCCAAGCTAGACGAGTTCTTCGATCGTGAGATCGAAAGCAAGCGCGTGCCGGGCGCGGTGGTTGCAATCGCCCGAGACGGCAAGCTGATTCATTACAAGGCGTATGGCCAACTTGATCCTGCAAAAGGATCGTCGATGCGGCTCGATGCGATGTTCGCGCTTGCATCTATGACCAAGCCGATGGTGGCCGTTGCCGGGCTCACCCTCATGGAGCAAGGTCGCCTGCCTCTACGGAGCAGGCTCACGGATTATTACCCGGAATTCGGAAACATGAAGGTCGCGGTGCCACGGCTTAAGGGTTCGTTGCGGTATCAAGCGCAGAGTTCTCCGATCTACATCCACGATCTTTATCGGCACACATCAGGTCTCACCTATGGCGCGCCTCCAGATAGTCCAGACCAAGTGGCGCGTCTCTACCCGGATTTTGCAGCCCCGCCGCTAAAGGGTGACAAGCAGGCCTTCATCCAGGCCATTACCAAGTTGCCGCTAGCGCACCAACCGGGGACGGAATTCGAATACGGCTTCTCGACCGACGTGCTCGGAGCTGTCGTGGAACAGGTCAGCGGACAACGATTGGGCGACTATCTTGCCAGCAACCTGTGGAAGCCGATCGGGATGCAGGATGCCACTTTCCATTTATCCACATCACAACGCGAGCGCCTCGCGCATCCGTTTCCAGACGACCCGCTGACTGGAAAGCCTCAAGAGATCGAGCTCCTCGAAAGTCCGACAATGTTTGACTGCGGAGGAGCCTGCGCGTTTGCGACAGTCGGTGACTATGTGCGCTTCGGGCAAATGCTGCTAAACGGCGGGGAGCTCGATGGGCAGCGCATTCTCGGACCGAAGACGGTGCGCCACATGATCTCCAACCACCTCGGGCCGGAGATCAAGAATAAGGTCGCCAATGTGGAGGCGCATCGTGCCGGCTTCGGCTTTGGACTCGGAGTGGCTGTGCGCATAAGCGAGGGTATCTCGGCGGTTCCGGGCAATCCAGGTGAGTTCACCTGGACCGGCGCTTACGGAACACAATTTTTCTGCGACCCGAAGGAGCGTCTGATCGTGGTGGTCGGAACGGCCGCGCCCGGAGAAATCCGCAAGTACTATCGCGAACAAGTCCAGTACATCGTCTATGCTGGAATAATTCGATAATTCGCCCGGCGTTGAAAGAGCCCGACGACAGTTTCGGAAACCGGCGGTGCCGCTGGACACCGAGGACTGAACTCAGCGCCGGAGCTGCTATCCTCGGCCGGATTGCGCCGGTGCTAGGAACGAACGTGACGCTTCCGGCATCGCGAAGAGACGCTCGCAGGCCCGCGCGATGCTCTCCTAGATGATCGCTTTAGAACATCTTGGCGCCCGATCCCTTGGTAATGCCGTGCGGCAGCCACATTGAATGACACGCAGATCGGACCGATCCGCCTTGCAGATCAAAGCATGTGCGCTGCGCGGCTCGGCTCGCGTTCTGTTCGGCGCTGGGCCGGCCACTTTGGCGTGTTTCCGCAGTCGGACTATGACGCGGATCGAACCCCATTTGGCCCGCAGAGAGCAAGTCTGATTGAGATGGACGGTGCCCGTCAACTGCACCAACTCATTCAACGACCGGTATGCGCGCGCGTGTTCCGATCGTGCAAAAGAGGGTATGACGTGGTCGCCCTGGATTGGCAAATCATGGTGCTGCTCTGTTGAAGTTCTCACATCGACGTTCAAAGCCCGACATTACTGGCGTGACCGGACTCAACGGCGCGAGCCTGGGGCTTGCTGGCCAGCTCGCCGATAGGACAAGAGTCGAAAGGCTGGCTTGGCACCCAGTCAAGCGTTGCGCTCCGATGGCCTGTTTCTTGCTGCTGCGTCAGCGGTTCGTTACTGCCGACGACGACTCACATGGAAGGGTTCATGGGTGGGGCAACGGAGACGCTTTATAGCGTGATCAGACGTCAGGGCATCACGCGTCGTAGTTTCCACAAATTCTGCAGTTTGACTGCCGCAAGCTTGGGACTTGGTCCGCTTGCCGCAAGCACTATTGCCGACGCCCTGGAGACCAAGCCGCGCGTACCCGTGATCTGGCTGCACGGGCTCGAGTGCACCTGCTGCTCGGAAAGCTTCATCCGCTCGGCCCATCCGCTGATCAAAGACATGCTGCTGTCGATGATTTCGCTCGACTATGACGATACGATCATGGCGGCGGCAGGAGAGCAGGCTGAAGCCATCCTGGAGGAAGCCCGCGCCAAGTATAAAGGCAAGTATGTGCTTGCGGTCGAAGGTAATCCGCCGCTGAAGCAGGGGGGCATGTTCTGTATTGACGGCGGCAAGCCGTTCGTTGAAAGGCTCAGGTCGATGGCGGAAGAGTCGATGGCGATCATCGCTTGGGGCACGTGTGCGTCCTGGGGATGCGTCCAGGCGGCCAAGCCCAATCCGACTGGCGCTGCGCCGATCGATCAGGTGATCAAGAACAAGCCGATCATCAAGGTGCCTGGGTGTCCGCCTATCGCAGAGGTCATGAGCGGCTTGGTGACTTTCATCACCACGTTCGGAAAGCTTCCGGAGCTCGATCGCCAAGGGCGCCCAAAGATGTTTTATTCCGAGCGTATTCACGACAAATGCTATCGACGTTCCCATTTCGACGCCGGCCAATTCGTCGAAGAGTGGGACGATGAGTGCGCGCGCAAGGGTCATTGCCTCTACAAGATGGGTTGCAAGGGGCCGACCACCTACAATGCCTGTTCGGCCCTTCGGTGGAACGGCGGTGTTTCATTTCCGATTCAATCCGGCCACGGCTGCCTCAGTTGCTCCGAAGACGGCTTTTGGGACAAGGGTTCGTTTTACGACCGACTCACGACCATCAAGCAGTTCGGCATTGAGAAGAACGCCGATCAGATTGGTATGGCTGCTGCCGGGGTGGTTGGGCTGACCGTCGCCGCCCATGCGGCGGTCACCGCCGTGAAGCGGTTGACCAACAAGCCGGATCGCACAGCTCCACCAAAGTAAACGGAATTGAGAAGAGGGCGACGGTGGCCGCACAGATACCAAATGGGTTCAATCTCGATCGCTCCGGGAAGCGGATTGTCATCGATCCGTTGACGCGCATCGAAGGCCACCTGCGTGTCGAAGCCAATGTCGATGCCGACAACGTGATCCGCAATGCTGTTTCGAGCGGGACGATGTGGCGTGGCATCGAAGTCATCCTGCGCGGGCGCGATCCACGCGACGCCTGGGCGTTTACTGAGCGGATTTGCGGTGTCTGTACCGGCACCCATGCGCTGACCTCCGTGCGCGCGGTTGAGAATGCGCTAGGGATCACGATTCCGGAGAATGCCAATTCGATCCGAAACATCATGCAGCTGTGCTTGCTCGTGCATGATCATCTCGTACACTTCTACCATCTGCACGCACTCGATTGGGTCGACGTGGTCTCCGCGCTCCAGGCCGCCCCCAAGTCGACCTCCGCGCTGGCGCAGTCCATCTCGCCGTGGCCGTTGTCGTCTCCTGGCTATTTTAAGGATCTGCAGATCAGGCTGACTAAATTCTTCGCATCAGGGCAATTAGGTCCCTTCAAGAACGGTTATTGGGGGCATCCGGCCTACAAGCTTCCAGCGGAGGCGAACCTGATGGCCCTGGCGCATTATCTGGAAGCGCTCGACTTCCAGAAGGAGATCGTCAAAATCCAAGCCGTCTATGGGGGCAAGAATCCGCATCCGAACTGGCTGGTCGGCGGCGTGCCCTGCGCAATCAACATCGACGGAACTGGTGCGGTGGGTGCGATCAACATGGAGCGCCTTAATCTCGTATCCTCGATCATCGACCGTTCGATCGAGTTTGTCGAGCAGGTCTATCTGCCCGACGTCGCAATGATCGGCTCGTTCTATAAAGATTGGCTCCATGGCGGCGGACTTTCAAGCAAAAGCGTAATGTCCTATGGCGACATCCTCGAAAACGCCAACGACTGTTCTTCGAACAATCTCAAGCTGCCGCGCGGCGTGATCCTTGATGGCAACCTCACGGAGATATTGCCGATCGACCATAGTGATCCGGAGCAGATCCAGGAGTTCGTCACGCATTCGTGGTATAAATACCCGCGCGATTGCTGTGGACTGCATCCATGGGATGGCATTACCGAACCGAGTTTCGAGCTCGGGCCAAGAGTCAAGGGCAGTCAGACTAGTATCAAGGAACTCGACGAAGGCGGCAAGTATTCGTGGATCAAAGCGCCGCGCTGGCGCGGCCACGCCGTCGAGGTCGGGCCTTTAGCGCGATACATCATCGGTTATGCGCAGGGCAAAGCCGAGTTCAAGGAGCCGGCCGACAGACTGCTCAAGGGACTAAATCTTCCCCTGACGGCGATGTTCTCGACACTCGGCCGTACCGCGGCGCGGGCACTCGAATGTCAGTGGGCGGCGCATCAGCTGCGTTATTTCCAGGATAAGTTGGTCGTCCACATTAAGGCAGGCAATACGGCAACTGCCAATGTCACAAGATGGAAGCCGGAAAGCTGGCCCAAGGAGGCCATGGGCTACGGCTTCGCTGAGGCGCCGCGCGGTGCGCTTGGACACTGGATCAAGATCAAGGACACAAAGATCGACAACTATCAATGTGTCGTGCCGACGACATGGAACGGATCTCCTCGTGATCCCAAGGGTAATATTGGCGCCTTTGAAGCCTCGCTGATCGGCACCCCGTTGGCCGATCCGCTGCGACCCCTGGAGATCTTGCGTACGATCCATTCCTTTGATCCGTGCCTGGCGTGCTCGACCCATGTGATGAGTCTTGACGGCCAAGAAATGGCTTTAGTCAATGTTCGTTAGGGACATGCGAAACGAGGCTCGGCAGCCCCCCGCTGCCGTCGATGCTACACCGGCCGAGCGCGGCATCGGCCATCGCGGCGTCTACGTTTATGACGCGCCGGTGCGACTGTGGCACTGGGTCAATGCGGCGGCCATTCTGATGCTGGCCTTAACCGGCTATCTGATTGGAACGGGCACACCGGCGATGTCGGGACAAGCAAGCGGCAATTTCCTGTTCGGCTATATCCGATTTGCGCATTTCTCTGCGGGATATGTCCTTAGCGTCGGCTTTGTTCTGCGCATTTACTCGGCCTTGATTGGAAATCGACATGCCACGCAGATCTTTTGTGTTCCGCTCTGGCGCGGGTGCTTTTGGCGCGAGGTGCACCAAGAGATTCGCCGGTACGGGTTCCTTGCAGTTGAGCCCGACAGACGCGTCGGGCACAACCCCCTGGCTCAGCTCGCAATGTTTCTTATGTTTACGCAAACCGTCACGTTCATGATCGTCACAGGCTTTGCACTTTATGGGCAGGGCGCCGGTAGCGACAGTTGGCAGGACAGGCTGTTCGGCTGGGTGTTTTCAATCTGGCCGAATAGCCAGGACGTCCATACCTGGCATCATCTCGGCCTGTGGGTGATCTTGGTCTTTGTTCTGGTTCACATCTACGCAGTGATCCGGGAGGACATCATGTCGCGCCGGAGCATCTCCTCCATGATTTCGGGTGAGCGCGAGTTTCGCGATTGAATGGCACGCGGTTACTAGTTCCGGAGAACAAGCAACGGATCCTTGTGCTTGGCATCGGCAATATCCTGTGGGCCGATGAGGGGTTCGGCGTGCGGGCGGTAGAGGAGTTCCATCGCCGCTATGTAGTCGCTGACAACGTCACCATCCTTGATGGCGGCACGCAGGGGCTCTACCTCGTGAGCTATCTTGAGCAGGCCGATTGCCTGATCGTGTTCGATGCTATCGACTTTGCACTCCCGCCCGGAGAGTTGAAGCTCATGCGGGATGCCGAGGTGCCAAAATTTGCCGGCGCCAAGAAGATAAGCCTACATCAGACCGGCTTTCAGGAGGTCTTGAGTGCGGCCGATCTGCTTGGCCGCTGCCCGCGAGAACTCGCTCTCATCGGATGTCAGGCGCTGGACCTGCAGCACTGGGGTGGTCCTCTGACAGCTCCGGTGCGCTTCCAGATTGCGCCGGCAATCGAATTGGCTTGCAAAATCCTGACGCAGTGGGGCTCGCCGGCTGCACCGCGAACGGCGCCGCTGCCTGCATCAGAACGGCTGTTGGCGAACAGTATCGACCATGCAAGTTATGAGATGGGAGCGCAGCCGATCTAGCGGCCCGCGATTGATCATGTGCCTTGGCTTACCAATGATGATTGTTGAGACGGACGACATCACGGCACTTTGTGAGTATCGCAACGAACAGCGGCGTGTCTCGGTCATGCTGCTCTACTGCGCCCCGGTCGGCGCTAGGGTGCTCGTTCATATCGACACCGCCGTGCGACTCTTGGATGAGGATGAAGCAAGACTGATCTCGGAAGCACTCGACGGGCTTGACGCCAGCCGTAACGGCCAGGACTGCGGCCCCTTCTTTGCGGACCTGGTCGGTCGTGAGCCGCAATTGCCTGAGCATCTACGTTAGCGGTTCTGCTGCGGATGTTGCGGTGACCTCGCCTGCTCGCAAATCGATCAATCGCGCGCACCTTCCGCATGGAAAGGTCAATGCTTCGAGTGATGATTCCAGTCTCCCTCACAGCGCGACGATGATTGGCACGTGCCTTGCTACATCTCACCTAGCTCAAACCAAGGACGATCTGAAGGGAGTCTGATGAAGTTCCAGCCGGCGCGGCATGATCTCGCACCCTGTCCGTCCGAGGTGGAGAGCATCAGCGCGCTTGCACGCCTGGCCACGCACGCTTCCGCGAGCGCACCCCAAGTGGTGCTGGCGGTCGCTGCCATGCATTCGCTCCGGGCCGTCCATGTGGCATTATCCTTTCCTGAATTGATCAAGGCTTTTCGGCGTTGCGTGCAAGGCGCAGGGCCTGCGCATGCGTTGGCTGGAAAGCTGGTCGGAAGACTCGGCCCGCGTCGTCAATCGACGCCAATTTCGTGCCATCGGCACGGTACGCTCTGCCTGATCGGCAGGCGCCTGGTCCGTTTGGTCAAGATCGACCGCATCGTCGTACCGATCGTTTGGCTGTACGCGAGTAGCATTTGTGCCGGCTATGCCTCCCGGGACATCGTATCATGACGACAGCGGTCCGCGTCGTATCCGGTGACGTCGAGCAGATGGTGAGCAAGTCTGCCACGGGCACCGAAAGTCTCGATGCATTCCATAGCGGGCTGACGACTATGGAGGCGGTAGCCAAGCGCGCCCGGCGCGACGGCAACGAGCTTGCAAGGAACTATCCGAATGTCACGGTGCTGTTGTCGAATGTCGCCGCTGCCGCTCGCGGCCAGAGGCAGAGCACTCGGACACAGCCGTACGGACTCGCCAATCTCAGCGAGCTCGAGCGCAAGCTGATTGGCGAGGTGCTCGGGGAAGGCGAGGTCGCCGGCGTGGTTGCGCTGCCAGATGGCTCTTTTGCGCAACTCCGGGAGTCGGTCCTTGCAGGAATCTGGCGCGTGCGTATCGGGTCCGAGCCGACGTACGAATATGTCGAGGTTGGGGCAATCCCGCAGATTGTGCAGCGCGCCGCAACTGAGTTGACGTCTGCCGACTTTCTGATCGGCGCGGCGCCGGACGGCGCCATGAACGTGCTCGCGGTACTTGCGGAAATACGCGAGCGGGCGCGTGTCTGGCGGTCTGGCATGCGGGCGCATGTTATCAATCTGACGTTGCTGCCGATGAGTGCTGTGGACATGGCGTTCCTGCAGCAAAGTTTGGGCAATGGTCCGGTCCAGCTCATCTTCCGCGGTTACGGCACATGCCGCGTGCAGGCGACCGAGGTGAGAAACGTCTGGTCGGTACAGTACTTCAATTCTTTGGACGACATCATCCTCGATACGGTGGAGGTGGGAGGCGTGCCGATCGTAGCCTTGGCTGCTGACGAGGATTTCGAGGACTCCGCCGGGCGCCTGCAGGAAATTATGGAGGCGTACCTCACATGAAGAACTTAAAGATACTCGAAATCCAGTGGGATATCGCAGACAGCGCAGGCAGCGCGGCTGCCGTTCCGCGCAAGCTAATGACGCAGCGGTGCATATGAGCTTCGCGATCCGCAACAAAATCGATGTCACGATCTGGCTTGCTGCCGACGTAATTGCCGCGGTCGAGATCCTGCCACGAGCCCGGCCACTGCTGGCGCGTCTGTTCGCCGGCAGACCGGCTTCGTCGCTGCTCAAACACATCCCACGGCTCTTCGCATTGTGTGCTGTTGCGCAGCAAACCGCGCTGCTGTCTGCGATCGAGACGGCGCGTGACGAAGCGATTACCCGCACGACGAAACAGCATCGTATTGCGCTGGTCGTTGCCGAGCGCATCGCAGAATTGCTGCGGGGCCTCTTGGTCGGACACCTTTCGCAGGACATCGCCGGTGCCGCCGCGATTCGTTCCGTGATGCAGGGAGTGTCCGCACTTATCGGTAGCGGACAACCGGCATGCGGTGCTGCTCGACGCGAAGCGACGGCAGGAATTGTGGCTGGACTGGCCACGATCGGGATGCCGGACGGAGACGGCGCGCCCAGGCCCGGCAGCCCATTGGCAATTCGAATAGCCGCGCTGGACGAGATCGACTTGAAATCGATCCGGATCGCGCACTCGTTCCTGTCCGTTGCCGACGACCGAAACATCATTGAACGGCTGCTCGGCGATGATCCGACATTTTGTCATTGTCCCGACCTTGGGGGGCGTGCGCCCGAGACGGGTCCATGGGCACGCCAAATGACGCGTGATCGGCTCTGGCTGGGTCGGTCGGGTGCGGTCGAGCGGCTGAAGGCCAGAATTGCAGAGATCGTTCGGCTCTGCGATTGGCTCAAGTCCGGCGCTCATATCGACTCAGCGGAGCCTGGGATCATCGAAAGCTACCGGTTGGGTTCGGGACGCGCCGCGACCGCCGTCGAATGCGCCAGGGGCAGGCTCTATCACGCGGTTGAGCTTGATCCTCAGGGCCAGATATACCGCTTCGAATTTCTTGCTCCGACGGAATGGAATTTCCATAGGAGCGGACCGGTTGTCCGGAACCTGCAGGGCGCGGTGCTGACGGCGAGACGGCATCAGAAAGCGGTTCGTGCGGTGATCGAATCGCTCGACCCATGTGTCGGATTCACACTCAGGTTTCGCAAAGTTGAAGATGCATGAAATGGCGGTTTGTCTGGGCATCATCCAAATCGTCGAGGAGGAGGTGCGTCACCGATCGTTGTCGCGGGTGCGGAGCATCTGTCTCGAAATCGGGGCGCTCAGCCATGTCGCGCCTGATGCGATCAGGTTCTGCTTTGCTGTCGTTGCAACGCGAACGATTGCCGAGGGGGCAGCTCTTGAGATCCTCGAGCTCCCGGGGATCGCCTGGTGCATGAGCTGTTCTAGCACTGTCGAAATTGCCCGCCGCGGCGACGCCTGTCCTTGCTGCGGGAGCTATCAGTTGCAAGTAACCGGCGGCGAACAGATGCGAGTGAAAGAACTGGAGATCGATTGATGTGTACCGTTTGCGGTTGCAGCCAAGCGACGTCTTCGATCGAACTTGCCAGAGGGCGTGATCCGGAGAGCCAAGGCCGTTGCCGTCCTCATAGGCAGAACGATGGCGAGCGCCATGACGCGCATTTTCACGGCGACGAGAGGGTGCAGCATTCGTCCGATGCCCGCCACAGTCATGATCACGAACATTATCAGAATGATGGTCGGCAAGCGCTTCTGGGCTGCGGCGCCCCCCCAGTTGGATTGAAGGTCAAGGGCACGAGCCGCGAACGCGTCATTTGGGTCGAGCGTGACATCCTCGGCAAGAACAATGCAATCGCGGCCGACAACCGGACGCGCTTTGCGGCCGATGAGCTGCTGGTATTTAATCTTATGTCGAGTCCCGGTGCGGGCAAAACCTCGCTGCTCGTGCGCGCCGTATCCGAGCTCAAGCTCAGCTATCCGACCGGAGTCATCGAGGGCGATCAGCAGACCTCAAACGATGCCGAACGGATTCGAGCGGCCGGTGTGCCAGCTATTCAAGTCAATACGGGTAAAGGGTGCCATCTCGATGCTGCAATGATTGGCGAGGCTTATCGCCGCTTGCCGCGGCTCACGCGCGGTATCCTCTTCATCGAGAACGTCGGTAACCTAGTCTGTCCCGCGGCCTTCGATCTTGGCGAGGCCTGCAAGATCGTTGTGTTGTCAATGACCGAAGGTGAAGACAAGCCGCTGAAATATCCCGATATGTTCGCGGCTTCTTCACTCATGGTGATCAACAAGATCGATCTGGCCTCACTGCTTGAGTGCGATCTGGACAAGACCATTGGATATGCCAGACGCGCCAATCCAAAGATCGAAGTGCTTACGGTCTCGGCCCGTACCGGCGAGGGTTTTGGCGCGCTCTACGCTTGGATCGATAGACAGGTGGCCCACCAAAGGCAGGCCGTAGAGGACGCCAGGCGATGAGCGCCGCAACCATTTGCGACCGAACACGACTGCGCGTGCGCGTGAGCGGAGCGGTGCAAGGGGTCGGCTTTCGTCCTTACGTCTATGGCCTCGCTACGCGGTACGGATTGGCGGGATTTGTCGCCAACGGCCCGGAGGGCGTCACAATCGAAGTCGAAGGTGGCCGTGCGTCAGAATTTCTTGCCACATTGCCGCTAGAGGCGCCTCCGTTGGCGCGCATCGACCACATCTGCGTTCAGGAGACAGCGGCGCTCGCGACAGAAAGCTTTTCGATCGGCGCGAGCGAAGGCGGAAAATTGTCAACGCACATCATCGCCGACGCCGCGACCTGCGGGCAATGCCTCAGCGAGCTATTCGATCCAGAGAATCGCCATTACCTTTATCCCTTCATTAGTTGCTCCCATTGTGGTCCACGCTACACCATTGCCGGGCGGCTCCCATACGATCGCCACAACACGGTTATGAAGGCGTTTAGGCTGTGCGCCGCCTGCACGGCCGAATACGCGGATCCGGCGAGCCGCAGGTTTCATGCGGAGGCGATCGCGTGTCCAGAATGCGGCCCTCGGCTTAGCCATGGGATCAACGCCATTGTCGCTGCAATCGCAGGCGGTCAAGTCGTAGCCATAAAGGGTCTCGGCGGCTACCAGCTCCTCTGCGATGCCCGTAATCAGGACGCTGTGCAGCGCCTGCGCAGCAGAAAGCAGCGCCGTCAAAAGCCGTTTGCAGTTATGCTCGGTTCCATAGAGTGCGTCAACGAGATCGCGGAAGCGAACGCTCTCGAGCTCGCGCTACTCGAATCCGCAGCGCGGCCCATTGTGCTTTTAACTTCGCGCAAATGTCTGGCGCCCGCCATAGCGCCCGGCTTGTCTCGCGTTGGTGTCATGTTGCCTGTGGCCCCGCTGCATCATCTAATCTTTCATGCGCTTCGCTCGACAGGAGCGTGGATTGCGGAACCAAGCCCGGTCATCGTCGTCACCAGTGCCAATCCTTGCGGCGAGCCGCTCCTGATCGACAACACGCAGGCGCTGCGACGGCTTGAGGCGATCGCCGACCTTGTCGTGACCCATGATCGGGATATTGTAACGCGTGCTGATGACTCCGTAGTCGCGGTGGTGGCTGGCCGCTCCCAATTCATTCGGCGCGCTCGTGGCTATGCTCCCGAACCGATCCAGCTTGCGCAATCTGTGCCGCCCGTGCTCGCTGTCGGCGGCGCGCTGAAATCGACCGTCACCATCACGCGCGACAACCAAGCGTTCGTTTCGCAACATATTGGCGATCTCAATACGCCCGAAGGCATCCGTGTGTTCGAGGGGACGATCCAACACCTTACATCGATCCTTGACGTAGAGCCTGTCGTCATCGCTCATGATCTGCATCCTGACATGGCATCCACCCGCTTTGCGCAAGCAGGCGGCCGCGCGCTGATTGCAATCCAGCACCACCACGCACACGCCGCCGCCGTGATCGCTGAACATGGCCATGCGGGACCGGCGCTAGCTCTGGTGCTCGACGGCCATGGCGTTGGCTCGGATGCTGGTAACTGGGGTGGCGAGCTATTGTTGTGCGAAGGAGCGATGTGCAGACGCATCGGGCATCTCGCGCCGCTGCAAATGCCTGGTGGTGATCGCGCAGCCCGTGAGCCGTGGCGCATGGCGAGCGCGATACTACACTGGCTCGGACGAGGTAACGAAATCGCGCGGCGCTTTGCAGCGCAACAGCAAGCTCAATATATCTCGGCCTTGCTCGATCAGTCGGGCGGGGCCACCACGACCAGCGCGGGCCGGCTATTCGACGCGGTGGCGGCGCTGCTGGGGATTGTGAGTTGGCAGAGCTATGAAGGAGAAGCCGCGATCAAGCTCGAGGCGCTAGTGCGGCGGACTGCGATTCTAGAGGCCGGGTGGACGATCGATGGTGGCGTGCTGTCGCTTCGGCCGCTGTTTGCGCGGTTGATTGCGGACGACATTGACGCTGCGGGCGGAGCCGGCCTGTTTCATGGCACCTTCGCCGCTGCCTGCGTTGACTTGGTCATGCGCTCCGCGCGGACAACCGGCGTCAATACCGTCGTTCTGAGCGGAGGCTGCTTTCAGAACGCGATACTGATGGATGAGATCTGGCGCGGGTGCTGCGCTGCCGGCCTGACCCCGCTGGTGCCACAGCGGGTGCCGCCCAACGACGGTGGTTTGAGCTTTGGCCAAGCCTGGATTGCCGCTTTGCAGATTGCTGAACAGTCGTCCGCCAGCGAAGGGAGAGGCTGATATGTGCCTTTCGGTTCCAGCAAAGATCGTGAAAATTCTTCCTGACCACATGGCCGCCGTGTGCATCGATGGTGTTAGCCTGGAGATATCGATTTCTCTTATCGATGAGCTCGACGTCGGTGATCACGTCCTCGTCCATGTTGGGTATGCGCTGGCCAAGATCGATCCGATAGAAGCCAAGCGGACGCTGGAGCTGCTGCAGGAGTTAGGCAGCACAGGGCAGGAACTCCGGCCATGAGATATACCGACGAATTTCGCGACAAGACCCTTGCGCAGGGGCTCGCCGCTGCGATTAGCGCCGAAGCCGATCGGCAAAAAGCCTATCGGTTCATGGAATTCTGCGGTGGACACACTCATGCCATATCACGCTATGGCCTTGAGGATCTGCTGCCCGCGAATGTGCGCATGATCCATGGGCCCGGTTGTCCGGTCTGTGTTCTACCTGCGAGCCGGATCGACATGGCGATTCGTCTCGTCGAGCGGCCGGAGGTCACCCTTTGCGTCTACGGCGATCTGATACGGGCGCCTGGCTCGCAAGGACAGTCCCTGTTGCGAGCCAAGGCGCTCGGCGCAGACATCCGGATGGTGTACTCGACGCTCGACGTTATCCGGATCGCCGAACAGGCGCCGAGCCGCGAGGTCGTGTTCTTTGCCATCGGATTTGAGACCACGACACCGCCGACGGCCGTGATGATCCGGATAGCCGAGAAGAAGCGGCTGAAGAGCCTTAGCGTGTTCTGCAATCACGTGCTTACACCCTCTGCGATGCAGAGCATTCTCGAGAACCCGAAGATCCGCAACATCGGCGGGGCTGCAATCGACGGTTTCGTCGGGCCTGCACATGTCAGCACGATCATCGGGACGAAGCCTTACGAGCTCCTGGCGGAACAATTCGGCAAGCCGATCGTGATCGCGGGATTTGAACCGCTCGACGTGATGCAGGCGATCCTGATGCTGGTGCGACAGGTGAACGAAAACCGCTACGACGTGGAGAACCAATACAGCCGTGCAGTGAAGCGTGAAGGCAATCGGCGCGCCAAAGACGAGGTCTCGCAGGCATTCGAACCGCGTGAGCAGTTCGAATGGCGCGGGCTCGGTTTCGTACCAAATAGTGGACTGAAGCTGAGGCGGGCCTACGCGCGGTTCGACGCGGAGGCGCGTTTCGCGATGCACGAACTGCAGGTCGCCGACAATCCGGCGTGCGAGTGCTGCGCCATCCTGCGCGGCGCCAAGCGGCCAGTCGATTGCAAGCTGTTTGGAACCCTCTGCACGCCGGAAACTCCCATAGGATCCTGCATGGTCTCATCGGAAGGCGCCTGTGCGGCGTATTGGACATATGGCCGGGTTCGCGATGATCAGGTGAGGCGAACGTCATGAGCGTACAGGGCTATCAACGCAAGCTCGATCTCGAGAACGGACGCGTTGATCTTTCCCATGGGGCCGGGGGACGAGCCATGGCACAGCTGATCTCCAGCCTTTTTCACCGAGCCTTCGGCAATGAATGGCTTGCCCGCTGCAATGATCAATCAACCTTCGACGTTGCAACGGGTAAAATGGTGATGACGACCGACGGTTACGTGGTTTCGCCGCTGTTCTTTCCTGGCGGCAATATCGGCTCACTCGCTGTGCACGGGACGATCAACGACGTCGTGATGTCCGGCGCGCGCCCTCTCTATCTGTCGGCGAGCTTCATCATTGAGGAGGGGTTCCCGCTGTCTGATCTGAAGACGATTGCGGATTCGATGGGCGAGGCAGCACGCGGCGCGGGCGTCTACATCATTGCGGGGGACACTAAGGTCGTCGAGCGCGGCAAGGCTGATGGTCTGTTTATCTCCACGACCGGAATCGGGGCTCTGGCCCATGGGTTCGATCTCTCCGCCGACAAAGCTATGGTCGGGGACCGTGTGTTGGTGTCCGGCAGCCTTGGCGACCATGGCGTGGCGATCATGTCAAAACGCCACAACGTCGCGTTTCAAACCGAGATCGTGTCGGATTCCGCAGCGCTACATGACCTTGTCGCCGTTATGATTGCGGCGGGCGGGGCCGGCATCCGGGTGATGCGCGACCCCACGCGCGGCGGTCTTGCCGCAACCCTCAACGAAATTGCGCATCAATCGGGCCTTGGCTTCCGTCTACAGGAAGCAGCCATTCCGGTGAAGGCAGCGGTCGCGGCAACCTGCGAACTCTTCGGGCTTGATCCGATCCATGTCGCCAATGAGGGCAAGCTCGTTGCGATCGTCGCGCCCCATTTGGCCGATGCAGTGCTTGCAGCTATGAAGGCGCATCCGCTCGGACGCGATGCTGCTGATATTGGCGAGACGGTAGCTGACGATCACAAATTTGTGCAGATGGCGACCAGTTTCGGCGGCGGACGGATCGTCGATTGGTTGTCAGGCGAACAGTTGCCTCGGATTTGTTGAACAATCCACGCCCATTTGCGACGAGCGTGAAGGCGTTAAACGTGCGCATCCAGAAATCAGACTGATGATCAATGGTCATTCGGCCATCAGCGGTGGCAAGCAATCCAGCCGCTGGGCAAATCCTGCCTCACTGGCAGACTACGTTGCTCCTTCTTCAACAAGGTCGGCAAGACTGGAATCGTTGTTGACTGTTCTGCGAGCCGAGATCCGATTAAGCGCGTCATCGCGATCGCGGAGTACGACGGTTAAGCTTAGCGAGCACGGTCGCTCAATCCATTCGGCATCGAAAACCTGCACGGCTGGTCAAAGATCGCTGAATTCCTGCGCAATTTGGGCTGCTGCGTCGCAATATCGCTGCGCCTTTCAATTAGAAAGGCGCACTAGGCAAGGAGTTTGCAAATGAAGGTCGGAGTTCCCAAGGAAATCAAGGCACACGAATATCGCGTGGGCCTGACCCCTGGAGCCGTCCGCGAATACGCGGCAGCAGGACACCGCGTAATGATCGAGACCAATGCCGGCGCTGGCATTGGCGCGACCGATGACGATTATCGCAGCGCCGGCGCAGCGATTCTGGATTCTGCAGCTGAGGTATTCGCTTCGAGCGAGATGATTGTGAAGGTCAAGGAGCCTCAGCCGTCCGAATGGAGCCAGCTGCGGGAGGGCCAGATCCTGTTCACATATCTGCATCTGGCGCCGGACCCGGAGCAGGCCAAGGGGCTTCTAAAATCGGGATGCACGGCAATCGCCTATGAGACAGTGACTGATGGGCATGGTGGCCTTCCGCTGCTGGCTCCGATGAGCGAGGTCGCAGGCAGGCTCGCGGTCGAAGCGGCGGGTAGCGCGCTAAAGCGCAGTGCAGGCGGACGAGGGCTGTTGATCGGCGGCGTGCCCGGTGTTCAGCCGGCCCGAATCGTGGTGATCGGTGGTGGCGTCGTTGGTACGCACGCGGCACGGATGGCGGCCGGTCTGGGTGCAGAGGTGAGCATCATCGACCGCTCGATACCTCGGTTGCGCGAGTTGGATGAGCTATTCGAAGGGCGCGTTCGAACCAGGTTTTCGACCATCGAAGCTGTGGAGGAAGAGGTATTTGCGGCCGATGTTGTGATTGGTGCCGTGCTCGTTCCAGGTGCGAGTGCGCCCAAGCTGATCCGGCGGAGCATGCTGAGCTTGATGCGTAAGAGGGCCGTGCTCGTGGATGTCGCTATCGATCAGGGCGGCTGTTTTGAGACTTCGCACCCAACCACTCACGCCGATCCAACCTATGAAGTGGATGGCATCATTCATTATTGCGTGGCCAATATGCCCGGCGCCGTGCCGCTGACCTCGAGCCAGGCACTAAATAACGCCACGCTGCCGTTTGGCTTGGCTCTGGCCAATAAGGGTTTTTCCGCCGTGTTGGAAAATCCGCATTTGCGTGCAGGCCTCAACGTCCATCGAGGCCGGCTGACTTACAAGGCGGTGGCCGACAGTCTCGGGCTCCCGTTCTCACCGATCGAGCAGGCTGCAGCCTGATCCCAGAGGCCCCTACGGGCGTTTCCTCCCTGACTTGGGCCACCCTACGGGGTGGCTTTTTTTCGGCATATCAATCTGCTGGGGTCCGCGGAGATTTATTTGCGACGCCGAGCGCGGCCGTAATCTGCGAGATTTTGAACATTTGCGTGCGCCGGCTCGGCCAGGGGACCCTCGATCACCGGAGCGGCTCCATTTAGCGCCATCGCGACGATTTTTCTGGTTGCGATATGGAGACGTTGCTTGAGCCGATGACGACGTCGCCCGATTGCCATCGTGGTGCCTTCGCTGCCGCTGTCCGGGTGAGCAGAACCATCACCAGAGGCGATCTGCGATCCCCGAGACGGTGGCACGGTTACAATCGATACCACTTCAAAAGCGCTCCGCCGCCACGTCAAGTCGAGCCGAGCTGCTTCTCATTGGCGAACCCCTTCACATGATCGCTGGCTATCGCGAAATCTCGACGATGCGCAAGCTACGAGATCAAGCAGCTGCGATGCCGATTGTCGGGTTTACGACACGTGGTCGAGGCGGCCCTTGCGCTATCGAAAGTAGCCAAGATAAATCAAGCACATGACTCCTTGGCATGAGACTTGAAGGCAAGGCGTAGTCTCGCACCTTTGCTTATGGAATCGTAGTGATGGCCTACAAAATAATCGCGTCACAATGCACGGTCTGTGGTGCGTGTGAGTACGAATGCCCTAACGCCGCGATCAGCCTGAAGAACGACATATATGTGATCAATCCGGCCCAGTGCACTCAATGTGAAGGGCATTTTGATGCGCCGCAATGCGCCGTCGTTTGTCCAGTGCCTGATACCTGTGTGCCAGCATAGATCGAGGAGCCTACGGGTGGCACTCCGGCGCAAAACATGATCGAAACCCTATCTAGGGCGGCTCCCTTTTGGGTTCGTCTCCTGGTTCTTTCCCAAACTGGCCTCGAGTCGGCCGTGACTTGCGCGGTCCGCCCGGAGGAGAGGCGACGCGATCATTGCCGCCGGGAATCGTCCATGCGTGAACGGAGTGGGCAATGGTAGCTGTACAAGAGACGGTCGAGCGCGTCCGGCGCATCGACGTCGACCAGTATCGATATGGGTTTGAGACGCAGATCGAGTCCGACAAGGCCCCGAAGGGGCTGTCGGAAGACACCGTCCGCTTCATCTCAGCAAAGAAGAATGAACCGGCCTGGATGCTGGAATGGCGCCTGGAGGCGTATCGCCGCTGGCTGACCATGACCGAGCCGACCTGGGCCCGCGTCGACTATCCGAAGATCGACTACCAGGACATCTATTACTACGCGGCGCCGAAGCCGAAGAAGACGCTGTCCTCGATCGACGAGATCGATCCGGAAATCCTCAAGACCTACGAGAAGCTCGGCATTCCCCTGCGCGAGGTCGCGATCCTCGAGGGCGTCGAGCCCCCGCCGGGCGGCCCGCCGTCGGCGAACCGCAAGATCGCGGTCGATGCCGTGTTCGATTCGGTCTCGGTTGCGACCACCTTCCAGAAGGAGCTGAAGGCGGCCGGCGTGATCTTCATGCCGATCTCCGAGGCGATCCGCGAGCATCCCGAGCTGGTGCAGAAATATCTCGGAACCGTGGTGCCGACCTCGGACAACTACTTCGCGACGTTGAACTCGGCGGTGTTTTCGGACGGTTCGTTCGTCTACGTGCCGCCGGGCGTGCGCTGCCCGATGGAGCTGTCGACCTACTTCCGCATCAACGAGCGCAACACCGGTCAGTTCGAGCGCACGCTGATCATCGCCGACAAGGGCTCCTACGTCTCCTATCTCGAAGGTTGCACCGCGCCGCAGCGCGACGAGAATCAGCTGCACGCCGCCGTGGTCGAACTCGTCACGTTCGATGACGCCGAGATCAAGTATTCGACGGTCCAGAACTGGTACCCCGGCAATTCCGAGGGCAAGGGCGGCATCTACAATTTCGTCACCAAGCGTGGCGACTGCCGCGGCAAGAACTCCAAGATCTCCTGGACCCAGGTCGAGACCGGTTCGGCGATCACCTGGAAGTATCCGAGCTGCATCTTGCGCGGCGACAATTCGAGCGGCGAGTTCTACTCGATCGCGATCTCGAACGGTTTCCAGCAGGTCGATAGCGGCACCAAGATGATTCATCTCGGCAAGAACACGTCGAGCCGGATCATCTCCAAGGGCATCGCTGCCGGCAAGTCGCAGAACACCTATCGCGGCCTCGTCAGCGCACATCGCAAGGCGACCGGCGCGCGCAACTACACCGCCTGCGACTCGCTCCTGATCGGCGACAAGTGCGGCGCGCACACCGTGCCCTATGTCGAGGCCAAGAATTCCTCGGCGACGTTCGAGCATGAAGCGACGACGTCGAAGATTTCCGAGGACGTGCTGTTCTACTGCTTGCAAAGAGGCTTGAGCGAGCAACAGGCCATCGGCCTTGTCGTCAACGGTTTCGCGAAAGATGTCCTGCAAAAGCTTCCGATGGAGTTCGCAGTGGAGGCGCAGAAGCTGATCTCGATCTCTCTCGAGGGATCTGTCGGATAACCAAACGTCCCGCGAGCCCCCGAACGCGGCTTGCCGTTGCGGACGACGCATTTTGAGGGATCAGATCAAAAATGACGCTGCTCGAAATCCAAGATCTGAATGTTGGTGTCGACAGTCGTGAAATAATCCGTGGCCTCGATCTTATGGTCAATGCGGGAGAAGTGCACGCGATCATGGGGCCGAACGGCTCCGGCAAGTCGACGCTGTCGCACGTCATCGCCGGCAAGTCGGGCTATGAAGTCACGGGCGGCCACATCCTGTTCAGGGGCGAGGACCTCCTGGAGATGGAGCCCAATGAGCGCGCCGCCAAGGGCGTGTTCCTGGCGTTCCAGTACCCGGTCGAGATTCCCGGCGTCACCACCATGAACTTCCTGCGCACGGCGCTGAACGCCCTGCGCAAGGCGCGCGGCCGAGGGGAATTATCCACGCCCGAATTTCTGAAAAAGGTCCGTGAGGTGGCCGGGTCACTGAACATTACCCGGGATATGCTCAAGCGCGGCGTCAATGTCGGCTTCTCGGGCGGCGAGAAGAAGCGCAACGAGGTACTGCAGATGGCGTTGTTCGAGCCGAGTCTATGCATACTGGACGAGATCGATTCCGGGCTGGATATCGACGCTCTGCGTATTGTCGCGAGCGGTATCAACGGCCTGCGTTCGCCGGAAAGGGCGATGATCGTGATCACCCACTACCAGCGGCTCCTTCATTACATCGTGCCCGATTATGTGCATGTGATGTCGAAAGGCCGCGTCGTGAAGAGTGGCGGCAAGGAACTCGCGCTGGAACTCGAGGCCTGTGGCTACGCCCAGTTCGAAACCGCGGCCTGACGGCTCAAGGGATTTCCCCATGAAGCAAGTATTGGCTAAGGCCGATGCCGGGTGCGCAACGAGCAATTTTCTCGCCGCCGCGCTCGAACGGTTGCCTGGCGCGGGCCTCGTCCCCCATATCCGTGCGAGGGCATTCGAAGCCTATGCGCGCGCCGGCCTGCCGCATCGGCGCATGGAGGCCTGGAGATACACGGATCTGCGTGCCTTGATCGGCGAGGTGTTGCCACTCGCTCCGCGACCGGATGCAGCGGCGTTGGCGCGCGCAAAGGCGTCGGCCAGGCGAGTGGCTGTCGATCAGGCGGTCAAATTGGTCTTGGTGGACGGCATATTCGCGCCTGAGCTATCGGATCTCGGCGAGCTGAAGAACGAGCTCCATGTGCAGTCACTGCGAGAGGTGTTGGAGAACTCGGCCACTGGCGCAATGGCTGGGTTGGTGCTTTCGACGACGGACGATGCGGTGATCGCGCTCAACGCGGCAATGGCCTCAGATGGTCTGGTAATTTCGATTGCCGAAGGCAACACGATTAGACGCCCTATTCAAATCGTTCAGGTCGCAACGGGATCGTCGGTGTCCGCTTTTACACGCTCATATCTGCAGCTCGATAAAGGGGCGCATGCGACCGTGGTGCAAAGTTTCATCTCGGCCGAAGGCGCGAGCGGCTATCAGGCCAACGATGTCTTAATCGCCCTGGCTGGGGACGAGGCAAGCCTTTCGCATCTCCGCATAGCGGCTGACGCCGCTGATGCGGTGAACATCTCGTCGGGGATCATCGCGGTCGGCACCAGAGCTAAGCTCGATCTCTTCAGCATGACGTGCAGCGGCTCCATCAATCGCTATCAGGGATTCGTGACGCTGGGTGGTGAGGGATCCAAGCTCTCTGCGAACGGGGTTAATCTCGTCAAAGATAAACTGCACGCCGACACAACAATCGTGGTCGACCACGCCGTGCCGCATTGCACCAGTCGGCAGAAGTTCCGCGCGGTCGTTGATGATTGTGGCCGCTCGGTGTTTCAGGGCCGAATCGTTGTTCGTCCCGTCGCCCAAAAGACCGTCGCCAGCCTGTCGACCCGAGCGTTGCTCTTATCCGATCAGGCCGCGGCGGACAATAAGCCGGAACTTGAAATCTCGGCCGACGACGTGACCTGCAGCCACGGAGCGACCTCAGGAGCGCTGGATAATAATCTCGTATTCTATCTGCGCGCGCGGGGGCTATCCGAAAAGGATGCGCAGATGTTGCTCATTAAAGCGTTCATTGGAGAGTCGATTGAAGAGATCTTCGCCGATAACCTGCGCGATTTTGTGACCGCGCAAGCTGAACACTGGCTGCAGGAGCGGCTGTGAGCGAACATCCCGCGGTCAGCGATGGTCGTTACGAGGTCGACCGTCTACGTAGTGACTTTCCGGCGCTGGCCATGACCGTTTACGGCAAGCCGCTTGTCTACCTCGATAACGCTGCGTCCGCGCAAAAGCCAAATGCGGTACTTGACCGCATGATGCAGGTGTACTCCAGCGAATATGCCAACGTTCATCGCGGCTTGCACTATCTGGCCAATGCGGCGACCGAGGCGTATGAAGGTGCCCGTGCCAAGGTGGCGCGGTTTGTGAACGCGCATTTGAATGAAGAGATCATCTTCACCCGCAGCGCCACCGAGGCAATCAATCTGGTCGCGCAGACGTTTGGTCGTGAGCGCATCAGCCCGGGTGATGAGATCGTTCTGTCAATCTTGGAACACCACTCCAATATTGTGCCGTGGCATTTTCTTCGGGAACGGCTCGGTGCAGTGATCAAATGGGCACCAGTGGATGATGACGGTAACTTCTTGCTCGATGACTTTGAACGACTGCTGACCTCGCGCACCAAGATGGTTGCGATCACACAGATGTCAAATGTGCTCGGCACGGTCTTGCCGGTGAAAGACCTGGTGAGGGTCGCACATGCTCGTGGTATCCCGGTGCTGGTCGACGGTTCACAGGGATGCGTCCATCTGAGCGTCGACGTCTGCGACATTGATTGCGATTTCTACGTCATGACCGGCCACAAACTCTATGGTCCGACCGGGATCGGCGTGCTTTACGGAAAATCCGAGCATCTGGCATCGATGACGCCCTACAATGGCGGCGGTGAGATGATTCGCGAGGTCTCGCGTTCCGGCGTCATTTATGGGGATCCGCCGCACCGGTTCGAAGCGGGTACGCCGCCGATCGTTGAGGCGATCGGGTTGGGCGCAGCCGTGGATTACATCAATTCGATAGGCAAGGTGCAGATCCGCAAGCACGAGAGCGCACTGCTCGCTTACACGCAGGAGAAGCTCGGGGACATCAACTTCGTGCGCATGATCGGGACGCCGGCCGAGAAGGGGCCGATCATCTCGTTTGATGTGAAAGGTGCGCATGCGCACGATATTGCCACCGTCGTCGATCGCGCCGGCGTAGCGGTGCGGGCGGGGGCGCACTGCGCGATGCCGCTGCTCAAGCGCTTCGGCACACTGGCAACATGCCGTGCGTCCCTTGGACTTTACAACGCCCGTGAAGAAATTGATGTGCTCGCGCGCGCACTTATCAAGGCACGCCAGCTATTGGCGTGATTGGCGGGCGTGCTGCGTCAAGGTGAGAGGGAGGCTGCATTGAGCTACGAAGTAGAATAACGTCGTGCCTGATGATCGTCATCGCAAAAGGTCAACGCCCGAGGTCTCGGAAAGCAAAGTTCGCATTGGCAAGCCTGGTCGGCCAGGGCACCTTGCAGCCGTTTTTCCTTCGTTCGCCTTCGTCGAGCGCGGGGTCCGTAGTTCTAACGGCAGGTCGTGCCATGGCGCACCTGAGCGCAGGACCCAAAAGATGCCATTAAGCACGCGACGAACATTTACGCGCTGAACGCCACGCGGCTTGTTCGGCAGCATCGGTTTGATGGCGATCCATTCGTAATCGCTGAGTTCGTAGCGCATGATTCGAGGCTCCGGTTTCGGAGCTTGAATCATGTCTCGGGTCGCGCCATCAACCGGCAACGCCCCGCGGCCTTACCGGTAACGCTTTGCATACGCTTCCGCTTTCGGCGACATGCGGACTTGGCCGGGCTTGCTAGTGGCTCGACCCGGCCGCCCATGATCTAAGTGGACGTGACGTAGGAGCGGCCTTCCAGAGGCTAGTCGCGCTGTCGTGAAAGTAATCGGAGCTTCGAGCGAAGGGCGACCCGCATTCACGTCAGGCCTTTTCGAAAACTCGCATGGTGATCTGGTCGATGCGCGATCCACAGTCGGGTATGCCCCTGAACGCCGTGTGTCGCTTCGCGCCCGGATCGTTGCCTCCACGAGGGGCAAAGAACTGTGCGAACAACCTGTCTAGCTCGCCAGAAGCTCACCTTGCGGACGATCCCCGCAGCTGAGACGTTTCGCGGATTTTAAAGGAAACCTATGGAAATCCACGGCACTGCAGCCACTATGACCGTGCCGAGGAGCAGGGCCAGCATGTACGCCAGGATCGGACCCATGCCTTCGTCGGGATGAATCCGGCTGATGGCGCACGCCGCATAGTAGCCGACGCCGAATGGCGGCGCGAAAAGTCCAATCCCCATCGCCAGAACGACGACCATGGCATAGTGGACCTCATGCACTCCCACCTGACGGGCAATGGGGAAAAGCAGCGGACCGAAGAGCACGATGGCAGGGATGCCTTCGAGCACGCTTCCCAGGACGACGAACGCAAGGATTGTGACGATCAGAAATATCGGCGCACCACCCGGCAGGGAAGTCATGAACTTTGCAAGAGATGCCGAGAAGCCCGATTGGGTCAAAGCCCAGGCCATCCCCGTCGCCGCGCCGATGATGAAGAGGATCGCGCCGGAAAGAGCCGCGGTCTCAACCAAAATCGAATAGAGGCGACGCCAGTCGAACCGGCGATAGATAAAAAGCCCGGCCAATACGGAATAGACGATGCCGATCGTCGAGACCTCGGTGGCTGTTGCTACCCCCTCGACCACTGCGGCGCGGATCACAAATGGAAGGGCAATGGCGGGAATCGCGATCAGAAAGGAACGGCCGATTTCACGCTTGGTCGCCCGCTGAACGTGCGACAAATCCTCTCGACGGTACCGCCACCACACCACCGCGCACAGTCCGACCGCGAGCACGATCGCCGGCAACAACCCGCCCGTGAACAGGGCCGCGATCGACACACCCGTCACCGATCCGATCGTGATCAACACCAATGATGGGGGGATCGTCTCGGTCTGAGCACCGGTCGCCGCCAGGAGCGCGACGAGGTCACCACGCTTCGCGCCGCGTCTGGTCATTTCGGGGAAGAGCACAGGCGCTATTGCTGCCATATCGGCCGCCTTGGATCCCGAAATACCCGAGACCAGATACATCGCACCGACCAGCACATATTGGAGGCCGCCCCGAACGTGGCCGAGCAGGCTGGCGAGGAAACCGACCATAGCGCGGGCCATGCCGGTCATTTCGATCAACAAGCCGAGGAACACGAACATCGGCACCGCGAGCAGGATGAGATGGCTCATGCCTTCGTCCATGCGACCGATAACGACCACGTCGGGTGTGCTGGTCGTCAGTGTTATGTAGCCGATGGTCGCCAGGCCGAACGCGAAGGCGATCGGCACCGCTGCGAACACCATGGCGCCAACGATAAACACGAAGAAGATCAGCAGGTTCAGATTACCGAGGGGTCTAAGGATTGGTGCGAGCAGCGCGAGAACCCCGATCAGCGTTCCTACCGCAGCGATTGCAGCAGCAAGGTGCTTCACATTGGCTGTGGCTGCCAGCCTCAGGGTGGCTACGACCAGCATCAAGCCGACGCCGACCGGCAGGGCGGCCGCGCGCCAAGTGTTGACTATTCCCAGAGCCGGAGTTGTGACGAAGACTTCGTCGGCCGCAAACTCGTAGGCGGGGCGAACTACCAGAAGCAGGAACGCAAACGCGGCAGCTGTCGCAAAGACGTCAAGGAACAACCTGGCTTCCGGTCGGATCATGCCAATGATGGCCGTCATCCGCATATGCTCGGCCCGCTGGAAGGCGACGACCGATCCCAGCATCGCCAGCCATAGAAACAGGATACCGGCGAGCTCATCCGACCAGACAATCGGGGTGTGGAGCACGTAGCGAGAGACGATGCCGACGAAAAGGACGATCGCCTCCGCAACGACCAGCACCGCGGCAGGAATGGCGACGACGGGCTTCAGTGCTTTGTTCAGGTTCACCACAGCCTTGCGCCATCCGGAGGCAGGCTCAGGAAGAGCGAGTGTCGCCCCGTCCATGTGCGCATGTTCCATGACTCACCCCAACTTGCCCGCGGCTTTCTCAAGTTGAACCCAGGTCTCCTCGCCGAATTTGGATTTCCAGTCGGCATAGAAGCTCGTCTTTGCCAGCGCCTGCCGGAAGGCGGATCGGTCGACGTCGAGGAATTGCATCCCCTTGGCTGACAAATCGGTGCGGAGGGATTCACTGAGCTTTGCGATGTCGGCTCGTTCATCGTTGGCCGAGCGATCGAGTTCGCGCGTCACGATCTCTTGCGCGTGCTGCGGAAGTTTCTGGAACGCGCGCTTGTTGCCGAGGATCCAGTAATTGTCCCAGACGTGACCCGTCAGGCTGCAGGTCTTCTGCACCTCATACAGGCGCGCCGTTGCTATGATCGGAAGGGGATTTTCCTGACCGTCCACGACTTTGGTCTGGAGCGCGGAATAGACCTCGTTGAAGTTGATCGGCGCTGGTCCTGCCCCGAGCGCAAGAAAGAGCGACGTCAGATTGGGTGCGGCAGGTACCCTGAGCCTGAAGCCCTTGAGGTCGTCCGGTGTCTTGATCTCACGGCCCGACGACGTGATGTGGCGGAAGCCATTGTCCCAAGGTTTGGACACCGCCATGACGGGCGTCTTGGCGATCTGCGCGCGGATGTAGGCGCCGAGTTCGCCGTCCATGGCCTTCCAGACGGCATCGTAGTTGGGAAAGAGGAAGCCGAGATTCACGATGCCAGCGGCGGGTACAAGGGTGGCGAGAATCAGAGAGGAGAGGTTGAAAAGCTCGACGCTACCGTTGCGAACCTGCGTCAGCAGATCCGTATCCGAGCCAAGCTGGTTGGCCGGGAAGAGATTGATTTCCAGGCGTCCGCTAGTCGCTTCCTTAATGCGATCGGCGGCCTCCTTGGCTCGAGCGTTCACCGGATGCGCGGGGTCCTGCCCGGTCGCAAGCTTGTAAGTGAACTCCGCGGCGGCGGCCGGGCGGCTGAGGATGGCGCACAACGGGACGGCCGCGCCAGCCAGGAGCAACTTGCGACGGGTGATGGCAGTCGACTTACGTTGGGTCATTGCTTCCTCCTTGTTGAGTATCGGTATGTTGTCGGCAGCAGTACGCTTCTGCAGCTCCGGCCGGTTCTCGGGCACCGGCCGTCAGGCAGCGGCCATCGTTCTCCGCGGCGACGCCGCGTAAGCGATTCTTCCCTCAGTCGAACTTGACGTATCGAGGTGCGCGCTTAGCGCAGCCACCCCTTGATCTGCCTTGCAACTTCGGCAGTCGAAATGCCGTAGCGATCGTGCAGCGTGGGAAGTGCCCCAGCGGCAAGGAACTCATCGGGCAACGCGATTTGGCGGAAGACTGGATGGACATCGGAGCGCATCAACAACGCTGCAACTGCCTCTCCGAGGCCGCCGATGATGGTATGGTTCTCGGCGACCACGACGAGACGGCCAGGTTTCCGTGCTTCGCGCAGTATCGCTTCGTGGTCGAGCGGCTTGATTGTCGGTACATGCAGCACGGCCACGTCCACGCTATCACCGGCGAGTTCCTTTGCGGCTTCCAGCGCCCGCATGGTCATGATTCCAGAGGAGATGATCAGGACGTCCCGACCGTTTCGAATCAAGGATGCCTTGCCGAGCCTGAATTGATAGTTGTACTCGTCCAGGACGAGGGGCACCTGACCACGCAAGAGCCGCATATATACGGGTCCGTGATGCGCCGCGATGGCCGGAACGATCTGCTCGATCTCATGAGCGTCGCAGGGATCGATCACGGTCATGTTCGGCATTGCGCGGAACAGCGCGAGGTCTTCCGCCGCCTGGTGGCTTGGGCCGTAGCCGGAGGTGAGACCTGGCAAGGCGCAGACGATCTTTACGTTGCGGTCTTCCTCTGCAATCGTCTGGTGGATGAAATCGTAGGCGCGCCGCGAGGCGAACACCGCATAAGTCGTAGCGAAGGGCATGAATCCTTCACCCGCCATGCCCGAAGCCGCACCGTAGAGGAGCTGCTCCGCCATACCCATTTGATAGTAGCGGTCTGGAAACTCCTTCGCGAAAATGTGCAGGTCCGTGTACTTGCCCAGATCGGCGGTGAGGCCGACCACCTCGGGGCGGCTCCGGGCCAATTCGACGAGCGCGTGACCGAACGGCGCCGGTTTCGTCTTTTGTCCCTCGGCGGCGATCGACGCGATCATCGCGGAGGTGGTGAGCCGCGGTTTCCCGGGCGTAGCTGAGGTAACCGACTTCATGACCTGTCTCCCGCATCAAGTTCTGCCAGCGCCAACTTCCATTCGTGCGCTTCGACCCGAATGAAGTGGTTCTTTTCGCGGTGTTCGAGGAACGGAACTCCCTTGCCCATGACAGTGTCGGCGACGATGATCCTCGGTTGCGGTTCGGGGTGCGAAATCGTTGCGTCGAATGCTACCACGACGGCGTCCAGGTCATTGCCGTCGACTCGACGTACGAACCAGCCGAAGGCCTCGAGCTTGTCGACCAACGGCTCGAACCCCATCATCTGTTTCGAAGGGCCGTCGGCCTGCTGGTTGTTGACGTCAATGATCGCGATCAAATTGTCGAGCTTGTGGTGTGCAGCCGACATCATCGCTTCCCACTTCGATCCCTCGTCGAGTTCTCCGTCCGAGAACAGCGTGAAGACACGGCTCTTGGAGCCCTTGCGCTTCAACCCGAGGCCCATGCCGACCGCGATGCTCAGTCCGAGCCCCAGGGACCCGCCGGACATTTCCATGCCGGGCGTGTAGGACGCCATGCCCGACATCGGCAGGCGGCTTTCGTCGAAGCCATACGTCTCGAGTTCGACTTCGGGGATAATGCCGGCCTCGATCAGTGCGGCATAAAGGGCGATCGCGTAGTGACCGTTGGAAAGGAGGAAACGATCGCGATCTTCCCAGGTAGGCTCTTCGGGCCGGTAGCGCATCGCGTGAAAATATGCGACCGCCAACACGTCGGAAATATCGAGCGCCTGCGCGATATAGCCCTGGCCTTGAACTTCGCCCATGCGTAGGGCGTTGCGGCGAATATTGCGCGCACGCTGCGAAAGGCTAGGCGCGTTGACAAGTGAACTCGTGGACATCCGTCTCTCCATTGCTGCTCTTAGTGAATGAGCATCCCGCCGTTGACGTCGATCACGGTGCCGGTGACGTATGCCGAGAGGTCCGATGCGAGAAATGTGTAGATGCCGGCAACGTCCTTGGCCTCCCCGAGCCGTCCGAGCGGAATGCCTTCCAAGATCTTCGCTTTCATCTCGTCGTTGAGCTTGCCGGAAGTGATGTCGGTGCCTATCAATCCCGGCGTGACGCAGTTGACGCGGATACCATCGGCGCCAAATTCCCGAGCCATCGCCTTGGCAAGCCCAAGGACCCCCGCCTTCGCCGCCGAGTAGTGCGGACCACCGAAAATGCCGCCGCCGCGCTGGGCCGATACCGACGACATGCATGCAATCGATCCCGACTTGCGCATCCGCATATGCGGGATCACTGCCTGGGACAGGAACAGAATGCCCTTGAGGTTGACGTCCTGGATACGGTCCCAGTCGGCCGGCGTGATGTCGAGGAATTTGACCGGCTGTGTGATGCCGGCATTGTTGATCAGGATGTCGATTTGGCCGAAACGGTCGACGACAGCTTCGACTGCCTTCTGGCACGAAGCCTGGTCGGCGACGTTGCAAGCAATTCCGATATGAGCGTCGCCGAGGCCTTGCGCGGCGGCTTGTGCGGCGGTCCCGTCGATGTCGAGGATGGCAACCCGCGCGCCCTCTTCGGCAAATCGTCTGGCAGTTGCGAGGCCAATCCCGCGGGGCGAGGCCGCCCCTGTGATAATCGCCGTTTTGCCGCGAAGCAGCATTCGAATCCTCCTGTCCCTGTCGTTTTGGACGCCGCGCAGGCAGCCGGTCCTCTTGCCCCATTGCTTGAGCCGAGGGGCCGGCCGGGACAAACGCGCAGTTGTCTTGGATGTGTGAATCTGGTTCACTTATGGGTATGCTGCTGTCGAGCATTCCGATCTCCGCCATCCGGGCCTTCGAAGCGGCTGCGCGCAGTGGCTCCTTCAGCGACGCAGCCGAAGAATTGCATTTGACGCCGAGCGCCGTCAGCCACGCGATCCGCAAGCTGGAAAGCACCATGAGCACCGTTCTGTTCGAGCGGAGTGCTCGTTCCGTCCGTTTAACGCCCGCTGGCGAGAACCTGATGCGTCACGCCGGTGCGGCCTTCGACAATTTGCGGCGCGGGATCGAAGAAGTCGCAGGTCGCGGGCCGCAGCTCCTGAGGGTGCATTGTGCCCCAAGTTTCGCAGCGCAATGGCTGGCCCCGCGCCTGACCAAATTTCTCGCGGCCGAACCGAAACTGGAGGTTCGGCTCGCCGCCAACACGGAGTACGCCCGCTTCACGAACGACGATTTCGATCTGGACATCGTCTACGGTTCACCTCGCGGTGAGGGCCTCGAAGTGATCCCGCTTGGCGAAGAAACCGTCACCCCTCTGTGTGCTCCTCAGATCGCGAAGAGAATCCGCCAGCCAAAGGATTTGTTGAGCCAAGTTCTTATTCGCTCCGATGTGAAGCAGGTTCAATGGTATCAATGGTTCGTCGCGAACGGGCTCGAACCTCCAGCGATCCATGGAATGCGATTCGACCGCAGCTTTCTCGCAATAGCTATGGCTTGCGGCGGGGTTGGCGTGACGTTGGAATCAACTCGGTTGGCTGAAAGTGAGATAGCATCGGGGCGCCTGATAGCGCCCCTGGCTGGCCGCTCCACCGACATCCGCTACGTTGGTCATCATCTGGTGTTCCCGCGCGCCGGCCGTCAGCGCCGCGCATTGCAGACTTTCGTGGAATGGATCAGGTCTGAGATTGCGCCAAGTTTATAAATTAGCGTGAACTGGAGCTGACGTCCTTCGCGTTATTTCGTCGCGCTGCGGAATTTGGTCGCTATCGGGCCATAGCGGATTCTGGCAAGCCGTCCGCCCGGCAGATTTATAGGTTCACGTCTAGAACGAAAACACGCGCGAATAGCTGAGCGGAGCCATTTCGCACATAGTTCCCCTTGTTCCGTTTCGAACAGGTCAAACCAAGAAGCCTCCGAGCAAAGCGCGATGTCGCGTTCGCAACAACGGTGTTGCCCCCGCGCGAGACGCGCTAACTGCCGTTAATCGTTATGGGTTTTGTGTTCGCGAAGCGCTGGCATGCTGGTTGCAAAAGTTCTGGTCAGAAGCCGCTCTTGCAACAGCAAACCTTGAGGACATCAGATGAGTCTCGCCACGACCCAGAGTATCGCAGATATCAGGGCTCGCAACAAACAGCTGATCGAGGAGGTGCTGAAGGTCTATCCGGAGAAAACCGCGAAAAGACGTGCCAAGCACCTCAACGTTCACCAGGCCGGCAAGTCGGACTGCGGGGTGAAGTCCAACATCAAATCCATACCCGGCGTGATGACGATCCGGGGCTGCGCCTATGCGGGATCCAAGGGCGTGGTTTGGGGACCTATCAAGGACATGGTCCATATCAGCCATGGTCCTGTTGGCTGCGGGCAGTATTCGTGGGGATCGCGCCGCAACTATTACGTTGGTACGACGGGGATCGATAGCTTCGTGACCCTGCAATTCACCTCCGACTTCCAGGAAAAGGATATCGTATTCGGTGGCGACAAGAAGCTGGTCAAAGTTCTTGACGAGATCCAGGAGCTGTTTCCCCTCAACAACGGCATCACCATCCAATCGGAATGCCCGATCGGACTGATCGGCGACGATATCGAGGCTGTCTCAAGAACTAAATCCAAGGAGTATGGAGGCAAGACCATCGTGCCGGTCCGCTGCGAGGGTTTTCGTGGCGTGTCGCAGTCACTAGGTCACCACATTGCCAACGACGCGGTGCGTGACTGGATCTTCGACAAGCTCGAGCCCAACGGCACACCAAAGTTCGAGCCGACGCCTTACGATGTTGCAATCATCGGCGACTACAATATCGGCGGCGATGCCTGGTCATCGCGAATTCTGCTGGAGGAAATGGGCCTGCGGGTGATCGCGCAGTGGTCCGGGGACGGTTCACTCGCTGAACTCGAGGCAACTCCGAAAGCCAAGCTCAACCTTCTGCATTGCTACCGTTCAATGAACTACATCTCCCGCCACATGGAAGAGAAATTCGGCATCCCCTGGTGCGAATACAACTTCTTCGGACCTTCAAAGATTGCAGAATCGTTGCGGAAGATTGCGGCCTATTTCGACGACAAGATCAAGGAAGGGGCTGAGCGGGTGATTGAAAAGTACCAGCCGCTGGTCAACGCGGTGGTTGCGAAGTATCGCCCGCGCCTGGAGGGCCGAACGGTCATGCTGTATGTCGGCGGGCTTCGTCCGCGTCATGTGATTGGCGCCTACGAAGACCTCGGGATGGAAGTCGTGGGCACCGGATACGAGTTTGGCCACAACGACGATTATCAGCGCACAGCTCAGAACTACGTAAAGGACAGCACGCTGATCTATGACGACGTCAATGGCTACGAGTTCGAGCGCTTCGTCGAAAAGCTCCAGCCTGACCTCATCGGCTCGGGTATCAAGGAAAAATACGTGTTCCAGAAGATGGGTGTGCCGTTCAGGCAGATGCATTCCTGGGACTATTCGGGTCCATATCACGGCTATGACGGCTTTGCGATCTTTGCGCGCGACATGGACATGGCTGTCAACTCGCCTGTCTGGAAAAAGACGAAGGCGCCCTGGAAGGAAACACCGAGGGCCAAGCTCTTGGCTGCAGAATAGGGCAACAAGTCTCGCTCTCAGCGGAGAGCGGGGCAGTCAATTTCGATAATAAAAAGGATCTCAATAATGGCGCAAAGTGCCGAGCACGTGCTCGATCATCTCGAACTGTTCCGCGGTCCAGAATACCAGCAGATGCTGGACAAGAAGAAGATGTTCGAGGATCCCCGCGAGCCCGCCGAAGTCGAGCGTATCAAGGAATGGACGAAAACGCCGGAGTACCGCGAGAAAAATTTTGCGCGGGAGGCGCTAACGATAAACCCGGCCAAGGCCTGCCAGCCGCTTGGCGCCGTATTCGCCTCCGTCGGCTTTGAAGGCACGCTGCCTTTCGTTCACGGCTCGCAAGGCTGCGTGGCCTATTATCGCAGCCATCTGTCGCGACACTTCAAGGAGCCGTGTTCCTGCGTCTCTTCGTCGATGACCGAGGACGCTGCTGTATTCGGTGGCCTGAACAACATGATCGACGGGCTCGCAAACAGCTACAACATGTACAAACCCAAGATGATTGCGGTCTCCACGACCTGCATGGCTGAGGTGATCGGCGATGACCTGAATGCCTTCATCAAAACGTCCAAAGAGAAGGGCTCGGTTCCGGCGGAGTTCGACGTGCCATTCGCCCACACGCCGGCCTTCGTCGGCAGCCACGTCACCGGCTACGACAACGCGCTCAAGGGGATCTTGGAGCATTTTTGGGACGGCAAGGCCGGAACGGTGCCGAAGCTGGAGCGCAGGCCGAACCAGGCCATCAACATCATCGGCGGTTTCGATGGCTATGCCGTCGGAAACCTTCGCGAGATCAGGCGCATCCTGGAACTGATGGGAATCCAGCACACCATACTCGCCGACAACTCCGAAGTCTTCGACACCCCGACAGATGGCGAGTTCCGGATGTATGACGGCGGCACCACGCTGGAAGACGCAGCCAACGCCGTTCACGCCAAGGCGACAATCTCCATGCAGGAGTGGTGTACGGAGAAAACGTTGCAATTCGTGGCCGGGCATGGGCAGGATGTCGTGTCCTTCAACTACCCGATTGGCATATCCGCAACGGATGACTTGCTGGTGGCGTTATCGCGGATCGGCGGCAAGGACATTCCGGAGCAACTCGCACGAGAGCGTGGCCGCTTGGTCGATGCCATCGCCGATTCCAGTGCGCATATCCATGGCAAGAAGTTCGCGGTCTATGGTGATCCGGATCTCTGCTACGGGGTAGCTTCCTTTCTGCTCGAACTGGGCGCCGAGCCAACCCATGTGCTTTCCACCAACGGCAACAAGGCATGGCAGACAAAAATGGCGGCGCTGCTTGCAGGCTCGCCGTTTGGGCAGAGCTGCCAAGTCTACCCTGGCCGGGACCTCTGGCACTTGCGCTCGCTCCTATTTACCGAGCCGGTCGATTTTCTGATTGGCAACACATACGGCAAGTACCTCGAGCGTGACACTGGAACGCCACTGATCCGAATTGGCTTTCCAGTCTTTGATCGGCATCACCATCACCGCTCGCCCGTTTGGGGTTATCAGGGTGGCCTGAATGTGCTGGTCAAGATCCTCGACAAGATCTTCGACGAAATCGACAAGAAGACCAACCTTCTTGGCAAAACCGACTACAGCTTCGACATCATTCGCTGATGACGAACGGTGCGCGTGCCATCGCCAAACCCGGCGGTGGCACGGCACCAATGCACGGCGGTTAATCTCTCAATTAGTTTGCTGAGGGGAAAACGGATGAGTTCGCTAGCGGCCACGGTCCAGAATATCTTCGACGAGCCGGGCTGCGCCAAGAATGGCAGTAAGTCGAAGGCTGCTCGCAGGAAGGGCTGCACCAGGCAACTGCAGCCGGGCAGTGCTGCGGGCGGCTGCGCTTTCGACGGTGCCAAGATCGCGCTGCAGCCGTTTACCGATGTCGCTCACTTGGTGCACGGTCCGATTGCGTGCGAAGGCAACTCCTGGGACAATCGCGGCTCGGCGTCGTCTGGCTCAAATCTGTGGCGAACCGCATTCACAACCGACCTGAACGAAACCGATATCGTATTCGGAGGCGAGCAGCGGCTGTGCAAGGCAATCACAGAAATCATCAGTAAGCGGGACCCTCCCGCGATCTTCGTCTATCAGACTTGCATCCCGGCGATGATCGGCGACGATATCGATGCGGTTTGCAAGGCTGCATCTCAAAGGTTCGGCAAACCAGTTATACCGATCAATTCCCCAGGGTTCGTTGGCTCCAAAAACCTGGGTAACAAGCTCGCCGGCGAGGCCCTGCTCGAACATGTCATCGGAACGCAGGAGCCGGACTACACAACGCCGTACGACATCAACCTGATCGGAGAATACAACCTTTCAGGAGAGTTCTGGCAAGTGAAGCCATTGCTGGACGAACTCGGAGTCCGGATTCTCTCATGCATCTCTGGCGACGGAAAGTATCGCGAGGTCGCTTCTTCTCATCGTGCGCGGGCGGCGATGTTGGTCTGCTCAAAATCTATGATCAACGTCGCACGCAAAATGAAGGAACGCTACGGGATCCCGTTCTTCGAGGGGGCGTTCTACGGTATTCAGGATTCGAGTGATTCGCTTCGCCAGATCGCCCGCTTATTAGTCGAGCGCGGCGCCCCCCAAGAGTTGCTCGGGCGCACTGATGCGGTGATCGCGCGCGAGGAAACGCGCGCCTGGGCTGCCATCGAACCGTACAAGCCACGTTTCAAAGGCAAGAAGGCCTTGTTGATTACCGGCGGCGTCAAGTCATGGTCGGTCGTGGCGGCACTGCAGGAAGCCGGTCTCGAATTGGTCGGAACCAGCGTGAAGAAATCGACCGGGGAGGACAAGGAACGCATCAAGGAGCTGATGGGGCAGGATGCCCACATGATCGAGGAGATGACGCCGCGCGAAATGTACAGAATGTTGAAAGAAGCGGAAGCAGACATCATGCTGTCGGGCGGCAAATCGCAGTTTGTCGCACTGAAGGCGGCGATGCCCTGGATCGATATCAACCAAGAGCGGTGCCATGCCTATCTGGGCTATCTTGGAATGGTCAAACTGGTGGAGGAGATCGACAAGTCGCTCTCCAATCCGATGTGGGAGCAGCTGCGTCGACCTGCGCCATGGCAGGTCTTGGCGAAGGAGATGGTGCAGATGCGATCACCGCTGGCCGAGATCGCTTGCGATCCTGCGCTCGGCGAAACGGCGCGCCGAGCCAAGGAGATCTGCCTTTGCAACAAGGTAGATCTCGGAACAATCGAGGATGCGATTACCGCCCATGGCTTGATCAGCGTGGAAGCTGTCAGAGAGCACACCAATGCGGTCGGCGGCTGCTGCAACAGACGCATCGAGGAAATCTTGGCGGCCTCACCATCTGCCCTGCCACAGGCCGCAGAATAAGGACCTGTTATGGCCCTCGTCAAAGCGTCTACTAAATCTTGTGCGGTCAATCCGCTGAAGATGAGCCAGCCGATCGGCGGAGCCTTCGCCTTTATGGGGTTGCGTGGGGCTATGCCGCTTCTGCACGGCTCGCAAGGCTGTACATCCTTCGGGCTCACGCTTTTCGTGCGCCATTTCAAGGAAGCAGTACCGCTGCAAACCACCGCTATGAGCGAGGTCGCAACCGTGCTCGGTGGCTACGAGAATCTCGAGCAGGCGATACTCAATATCCACAGCCGAGCCAAGCCAAAGATCGTGGGGATCTGCTCAACCGGGGTTACAGAGACCAATGGCGACGATGTCGATGCCTACCTCAAGCTGATCCGGGACAAGCATCCGCAACTTGCAAAATTGCCGATGGTCTATGTCTCGACACCAGATTTCAAGGGAGCGTTCCAGGATGGCTGGGAGAAGGCTGTGGCGCGTATTGTGGAGGCGTTGGTCGAGGGGCCGGGCGTGAGTGGACTGCGCGACCCGTCCAGGGTGAATGTTCTTCCAGGATGCCACCTCACCCCCGGTGATCTAGACGAACTCCGGGCCATCTTGGAGGATTTCGGTTTGCGGCCGTCCTTTTTGCCTGATCTGGCAGGCTCGCTTGATGGGCATATCCCCGATGAGTTTACGCCGACAACCATAGGCGGCATCGGCGTCGACGAAATTGCGAGCATGGGACGCGCTCAATGGACGATCGCAATTGGCGCACAGATGCGACGCGCGGCGGAGGTCCTGCAGGCCAAGGCCGACGTGCCATTTCGCCTGTTCGAACGGCTTTGTGGTCTCGATCCCAACGACGAATTTATCACCTTTTTGAGCGAGATCAGCGGCCGGCCCGTACCGGTGAAATATCGGCGGCAGCGTGGCCAGCTCACCGATGCAATGCTGGACGCGCACTTCCATATTGGTGGTCGCAGAGTTGCGATCGCCGCCGAGCCCGACCTCCTGTTCGACCTGTCCAGTACGCTGCATGACATGGGCGCGCAGGTGACCGCAGCAGTGACAACCACGCAGTCGGTGGTTATTGAGCGAGTCAAGGCCGAGGAAGTCTTCATCGGTGATCTCGAGGATCTCGAGGAGCTCGCCAGAACCAAACAATGCGACCTGCTGGTCACGCATTCGCATGGCAGGCAAGCGGCGGCTCGTTTGAAAATTCCGTTCTATCGCGCGGGTTTTCCGATGTTCGATCGGCTTGGTGCAGGACACCAGCTATCCGTCGGCTATCGTGGTACGCGCGATATGATTTTCGATATCGCCAATCTCGTAATTGCTGACCGAGAGGAGAACCACCAGCCTACGCCGGATAGCTGGCGGGCTCCGGCCGCACTGCCACGACGAGCCGGCCACGGCTCGAGTGGCGCAGCTGGGAGGTTGACGGCATGAAGGTCGCATTCGCTACGCAAGATCTTAGACGGGTCGATGCACATTTTGGTTGGGCGAAGAATATCGCAATCTATGATGTCGCGCCGGGTGGGCACGTCTTTATTAAAGCAATTGAGTTTGAGGGCGATCTCAAGGAAGATGGCAACGACGATAAGTTGGCGCCAAAGATCGATGCAATTAAGGATTGTGTAATTCTCTATGTCGCCGCAATCGGCGGTGCTGGTGCCGCGAGGGTGGTGGCCAACAAGATCCATCCTATCAAGGTGAGCAAGCCGGAAAGCATCCTGATGCTGCTTGAAAAGCTTCAGGAAGTACTGAAGGGAACGCCACCTCCTTGGCTGCGCAAGGCCATGGCCAAGGACCAGCGCCGCGCGTTTGAGTTCGACGAATGAGGTGAGATGACCGAAGAAATAGTGCGGCAGGGTAGCAGCATCGACGCGCCGTTCCTCATCGAGCTAATCCGGATGTGGCGCGCTCAGGATGCCAACGGCGCCTGGACGAACAAGAGCGATCTCGACCTACTCGAACCTTATGTCTTGAACAAGGAGAAGCGGCGCGCCCTGCCGATTGTCGGCGATCCCGATCCCGACACGCTGTGGCGGCTTGAGTTGTTCTTCGACGCGGTCGCGCTCTCGATCGAGAGGGCCACCGGCGTGATGGTCCAGCCCATTATGAAGCTGCATCATGAAGGCTTCGGCCGCGTGGTGTTGGTCGCAGGGCGCCTGATCGCCGTGAACAAGCAGCTACGCGATGTGCATCGTTTTGGCTTCGTTAATCTCGTAAAGCTTGCACAGGAAGGCGACAAATATGTCAACGACGGAATCGACATGGTTCGCAGATTTCCGGACGTGGCGAACTATTGAGGGCGCTCATGAGTGATCGTGAAGTATTGAAAGCAGAACTGAAGAAGCTGTCAGGAAAAGCGCTGCAAGCGAAAATGGATTTGCACGATCTGTCGGAGGAATTGCCTGTCAACTGGGGCTCGATCATGACAGTGGCGGAGAAGGCGTACGATGCCTATGCCGAACTCGAGCGCAAGAGCCATGATTTGAAGGCGCTGGAAAATAACCAAAGGGGCTGACTTATGTCATTTACAGCGCGCGATGGCCGCGAGTGGATACCGGAATACTTGACGTCGATCGATGACAAGAAGTGCATCGGTTGTGGGCGCTGTTTCAAGGTGTGCGGTCGAGATGTCATGACTTTGAAGGGAATCAGCGAAGAGGGCGAGCTTGTCGATTTAGACGATGACGCGGACGATGAGATCGAAAAGAAGATCATGGTTCTAAATGATCAGGGCGCCTGCATCGGCTGCGGCGCCTGCGCAAGGGTGTGCCCGGCCAATTGCCAGGTCCACACCTCAGTCGGAGCTGAGGTCACATAAGCGAAGACCCCCTCGTCCAGCAGCAGAGGATAGTGCAATCACATGTGCTACCTGGGCGGGTGACGCGCTCGTGATCAGTGAGCTCGTATCTTTGATCAGGCCATCGTGCTCAAACCTCATCGGGGATTTTAGTACTGGTTGAGAGCAACAACGTCGAGCGGCACGTCGTTGACCGCCCGTCAGCGAGAAGGGACACGCGGTTCACCTATCCAGCGGAGCCTTAAGGCGGCCGAGTCGTTGTCTGTCTTCCGGTGGATGCCTTGCCGACTCCGTAGTGGGCCGGTGGCGCGGTAAGCTTGTGATCAGCTAGAGATTGTATATCCTCATTGCGGAGCTTGCGCGGCACGAGCCCGACTGCGTGCAATTCGCCGATAGGATAGCGATCCGGATGTATGGCAGAATCGTTGGCTCATCCAGCCCGTCCACAAGCGCTTATCAGGCTGATGATTCGAGCGAGGCGGGAGATGGCCCCCGTTTTGCGCAAACAGTTGCGCGCATGGAGCGAGGTGGGGCATCGTCGGGGGGCAGCGGCGCCATACTCTCTGAGTTCCGATCCAACCATTGTCAAAATCGACGAACAAGAAGACTTCATGAATCTCGTGGAGATATACTTGCGTCGCGATATCAGGGACATCGCCGACAATCCACAAGAGTATTCAGAGTTTGTTTCGAGGAAAGCTGAGTGGGCTGCAACTGTTGCTGGAGCCCATGCCAACACTTACCACGACCCGAATAACCCCGGAAGTTCTTCAGCTGTCAGCTGGGTGACGAAAGTGTCGGCCTGCTAGCAGTGGGTGGCCCGGTCCGGATCAAGGGAGACCGGTTTCGAGAACAGTTCGGGCGTAACGATATCACGTCCGTAGTAGATCTACGCGTTACTCAGCCGTTTGTCGAAAACGCAGGCGATATCCTGCTCGAGCATCAATTGCGATTGGGCGGCGATCATCCATTGGTATTGTCGCGTCCTGCCCGACCGGGGATGGAGCCCCTTCTAGCTGAAACGGGTTTTGTTCACGTGGGTCGCAATCACTGGGTGCTCGACCCTCATCAGAAACCCGAAGTGTGGACGAAGAACGAGAACAGCGAGTGGCAGCGAGTAGGCAAGCCTGCAAAATATCTTTCCAAGGTCGAAGAAGCCCGCAGCGGTCATCGAGAGAGCATTGAGTCGGACTCATCTGACGATGATCCTTCGTTTTATTTGGAGGGTGAACTTCGACGAATGGCTGTTGAAGACGATCCGGAATAATGGGAGTGCGGCGGAACTGATGGGTTTTCGCCCTGGCTCGCGTATGAGCAGGAGGCGTAGCCTTGAAGGGAGCGCGCGCCACGTCGCGCTCCCTTGCCAGATGCCGGTTCGCGAGTTGGTTGGTGGAGTTGGCCGGCCTTGTGTCATACGTGCCGGGGGCCTGCTTCGCCGAGCCAGTAGTGCCTTGGTGCGCGGTTTGGGAGAGGGCCTGTTTTAATCCGGCTTTCGAGCGGCAATCTGAGGCAAATGCGGGAACCGATTGTGCTCACGATGTCAGTACTTCCGTTGAATCTGGTATCACTGAACGGATTGCGAAATTGGCGATCTTGAAAATCGTTCTGCGACGGCTAGCGCGAGGTGTGCCATCGGGTGTGCGACCAAACGGGCGTTCCAGCGTACGATCGAGCGTCTTGTCGGGCTCTCCAGCGCATGGACGAAATTATCGGTACAATAGAACATCAGTTCTATAGAGACGCGCGGCAGCGCCAATGCGCGTACGCTGGGAGGCGGAATGGACCGGTACACCAGGAGCAACGAGTTGCGCACGCGCTTGCGGTTCTGCTAGCCGGACAAGCTGTACGGTACCGCTAAGGCTGCGCGAACGCCGAGCAGCGCTCCGACGGTTTTTGCAGCACAAGGCACAGCAACACTGCAGAGCCCTTGCGATAGGCGAGCAACGAATGCAAGTAGATGCTATTTCGCGATTTGTGGTTTTAACGACATTCCGAGCCGCAAGGCCATGGGATTCCACCTTATGGTCCTCGATCACGACGGCAATCACCGGCCGTGGCCCATCGTTGTGGTACGCTGGGGTAGGAAGGTGCTTGGCTATCTCAATAGATGCCCTCACAATGGCGTTGCTTTGGACCGGGAACAAAACGAGTTCCTCGATCCAAGCGGCGTCCGGCTGATGTGCGGCAAACACGGATCCACCTTCGAGCTCGGAACCGGGCTGTGCGTCGATGGTCCGTGTAAGGGCAGAACGCTCACGCCAATCGCCTTGACAGTGCTGGATGGCGATATCTGTGTCGTCGGCATGCGTCTTGTCGAAGATGATGCGTCCCGGAACGAATGACGTCCGCGCTCAGACCGGCCGGTTCTCGTTGCGGTTTTTTACCGGCTCCATCCTCTCCAGCCCGTCTTCATAGGAGATCTCGTCGTAGGGTAGATCGAGAGCCTTTGCCGCATCGAGGAGGTAATCAAGCTTGCCGCCCGCATCCAGCTTCTTGAGGTCGTCCTTGTTGAGCCCGACCAGGTCCATCATCTCCTTCCAAACAGTGGATTCATCGCACGGCAGGACGTGGAAGGTAATGCCACCGAGCCTGATGTGGTACTTCGCCAGCAAATCGACGTTGTTACAGAACAAGAAATAACTGCCCTTTTGGCTTAACGCACCGTCAAGCACGGCCGCGACGTCAGCAAGGTAGGCCAAGGAGTGCAGGTAGCCGGCCAGCACCGGGATAGTACGTTCTCCGTCCTGCGCGATCGTCAGAACCTGTTCGATCGAATAGTCCGGCGGCCGCTTCTCGTCCGCGACTTGCGTCTGAAATTTTAGTGCTATGTCGCCGCGAAAGCCAAACCGGCCGGGCTTGGTCGTCCCGCCCTTGAGTACAGCATTGAGCAGGCGGCCCTCCTTCTCAAGTCGACCGAGTGCGGTGTTCTCGATTGCAGTCATTAAATTCGTCCTCGATTTGAGCTTTTCACCGGCGCGCTGGCCGATGCCAGATGCGATGCAAATTGCTTGCCGCCGCCTCTGTAACGACCTCCAGCCGTGCCGCGAAACAAAACGCCTGTGCGAGAGGCGATCGTCCCAGGCAGCGTTGTCACAAACTCGACACCGGCGTTGATGAAGCCGACAGATGCGACCAAAAAAGTAAGCGGGATCAAGCTTTGCACGCTGGCACATGACTTGCCATTGTCGGGCAGACCTAAGCTCATGAGAGGGTAAGCCATGATCAGCCTGACAGATAGCGCAGTGAGTGCCATCAAAGGCGCGATGGCATCATCAATGCACCCGACCGGTGGCTTGCGCATTTTGGTCGAAGCAGGCGGCTGCAATGGGTTCAAATACAAGATGGGCTTGGCCGAGGTGCCGACGCTTGGTGACACCGTGATCGAATGCGGGGGTCTGAAGGTATTTGTCGACAGCAAGAGCCATGAGCATCTGATCGGCACGACCATTGATTTCGTCCTGGCGCCGGATAGTCCCGGATTCATCTTTCAAAACCCGAACGCCGCCGCGAGCTGCTCCTGCGGCAAATCGTTCAGCTGATAAAGAGGAAACATCGCAGCATGCTGGCCGAACCGGAAGAAGTATGGCAATCGTCGGCTGCGAGAGCGCTTCGCATTCGCGACGCAATCGGACAGATGCGAGCGGATCTGCATGGCGACCGTCGGCTCATCCGGACCAATAGCCACAGGACCATCGCCAGTCTGAACGGCGCATCCGCGTTCTGTAAGCGTCCTAGACTGACGCTGGACCGCATTCAGACGAGGCTGATCGACAAAATATGCGAATGCGTTCGTCTCGTCCCGATTGCGGCTGTCGGCGAGGCCCTGGATTGAGTGGGACCCAAGTGCCGATTTACCTCGACAATAATGCAACGACCCGGACCGATCCATCCGTCGTGCAAGCTATGTTGCCGTTCTTCACCGAGCAATTCGGCAACGCTTCATCCACGCATGTCTTTGGCGGCGAGGTCGCAGTCGCCTTGAAGCAGGCCCGGGGTAGCTTACGGCGGTTGCTAGGCTGCGCATACGATCATGAGATCGTGTTCACCTCAGGAGGGACCGAGGCCAACAATGCCGCGATTCTCTCTGCGCTTGCGACCCAAGAGGGCCGCGACGAGATCGTCACCACAGCGGTCGAGCATTCTGCCATTCTTGCCGTGACGGAGCAATTGGGGGCAAGCGGAGTCAAGACGCATGTCGTATCGGTAGATTCCCGCGGCCGGCTCGATATCGAGGCGTTTCGCAGCGCTCTCGGGCCACGGACAGCGGTTGCTTCCGTTATGTGGGCCAATAACGAGACCGGCACGATATTTCCTGTAGAGTTCCTTGCAGGGTTGACCCATGAGGCGGGCGCGCTGTTTCACACCGATGCTGTCCAGGCCGTCGGCAAGATGCGCGTAGACCTTAAGCACAGTGCGATCGACATGCTGTCGCTATCCGCGCACAAACTGCACGGACCCAAAGGCATCGGCGCGCTATATCTGCGCAAGGGGACAAGTTTCCGACCCCTGATCTGGGGCGGATCACAGGAACGACGGCGCCGCGGCGGAACGGAGAATATTCCTGCAATCGTCGGCCTTGGAAAGGCTGCAGAGCTTGCGGCGGAGCGGCTCGAACCTGAGCGCGTTCGCATTGCTGCGTTGCGCGATCGCCTCGAGCAGGGAATACTGCACATTGGCGAGTGTATTGCGCTCGGCGATATCAGCAACCGGCTAGCGAACACGACCAATATTGCCTTCGACCATCTCGAAGGCGAAGCGATCGCCCACCATCTCAATCGGGCCGGCATTGCTGTGTCGCTCGGATCAGCCTGCAACGCGGGCTCAATGGAGCCATCGCATGTCTTGCGGGCCATGCGGGTGCCGGCGTGGAGCATGCACGGTGCGGTGCGCTTCTCGCTATCGCGAGAAACCTCATTCGCGGAGGTCGACGAGGTCGTGTGCGCCGTGTCTGACATCGTGGCTCGCCTGCGCGCCACTTCGCGGGAGTCGGCCCGCTTGGCCAGCCATGATTCACAGTCAAGGAGTTCAACGTGAAAATCATGATCCGCCGGTCTCCGGACGCGGGCCTGTCGATCTACGTACCAAAGAAAGACCTCGAAGAGTCGATCGTCGAGTCCGAATATGAGACCCTCTGGGGCGGGTGGATCAAAATAGCCAATGGGTGGGTACTCGATTTGCCCAAGATGGCGAGCGATACAAAATTACCGATCACAATCGACGCTAAAAAGCGGAGCGCGGACGGAGAGGGTCCGTGAAGGGGCCTCGGCGGATCGACTTTGTCGATGCAGCCGATGCCAAGACCATTCTCGCGGACGTCGCTGCCGGGTTAAGGGCTGCGCGCGTGGTGCCCTATCTCGGTCCTGGCCTCACCGGACTGTCCAGATCCGATGCGCCGGCCACGCCCGAGGCGCTGGCCGACTTCTTCGCCAGCAAGATTGCGCTGCCTCGGCGGACCAAAGGCAATGCGTGGGCGTCGGCGCAGCATATCGAGGTCAGCAAACATCGCTCTACGCTGACGACATTGATGGTGCAAGCCTTCGCTCGATCAGCGGAGCCGACGCCGTTACATCATCATTTCGCGTCCCTGTCGCCGCCCGTCATCGTCGATGCATGGTACGACGGCGCAATGCGCGCCGCGCTGGGCAAGCGCAAGGGATGGGGTGAAGTGCAGGGCATTACCCGTGCCGGCATTGGCGAGAATCGTTGGTATCGCTTCTATGATTCCTCTGGCCAAGAGGTCGAAAGTGCCGTGGCCGGCAGCTGGGCGACGGTGCTCTATAAGCCGCATGGCAGCGTGCACCCGGCCAACAACTTCCTGATCTCCGATTCTGACTATGTCGAGGCCTTGACCGAGATCGACATTCAGACGCCAATTCCGGACATCATCAAGGAAAGGCGGAGCGGACGGACCTTTCTCTTCATCGGCTGTCGCTTTAACGACCAGCTGTTGCGCAGCTATGCGCGGCAGATTATCAAGCGCTCGGGTGGCCCCCACTATGCGATCGTCAATCCGGATACGCTGTCGCGCAACGAGCTCCGTTTTCTACTCGAACAAGGTCTGGCGCCGCTTGCGATTTGGCTCCCTTGCGCGGTTGAGATACTGCTCACCCGTTAGATGTGTGAAGCTCGATAGCCCAACTGGTATCGCCAGTTGTGAGATGGCGCGATGCACGAAACGCCCGTTCGGATGAAGCCGGGTGTGGCGCGCGCGTTGGCACCATCATTGATGCGTCAGCCCGCATAGTTCTGAGTGAGAATGAGACGTATCTGTCGCATTCTTAACAAGCGTATCATTGCCGCTCTTACATGTCTCAACGTCGGTCGGACCCGATAACGCTATGACATGCTGACCAAATATCGTCTTCTGCGCCGTGGCATGTGAGTTGCTACGCCTCATCTTGAGGCTCGCTCACGGATGGTCCTGGGAAGCCAATGTGCCCGCGGGGAAGATAGAGAATGAGTGCGATGGTGGGGAGCGGAGGGTACGCCAAAGCTGCGCCGGATAACGGCACGATGATGCAGTCTGCCGCCGAGCATAAGGGCTGTCGCACCGCAGCCAAGACCGCCCAGGCAGGCTGCGGGTCACGGACAAGCCAAGGCGATCTGCCGAGCGAAATCTGGGAAAAGGTGAAGAAACATCCCTGCTACAGCGAAGAGGCGCATCATCATTACGCCCGCATGCATGTGGCGGTCGCGCCAGCCTGTAACATCCAGTGCAATTACTGCAATCGCAAATATGACTGCGCCAATGAATCTCGCCCGGGCGTGGTGAGCGAGAAGCTCACCCCTGAGCAGGCGGTGAGAAAAGTGCTCGTGGTCGCGACCGCCATTCCGCAGATGACCGTGCTCGGAATCGCTGGTCCCGGCGATGCTCTCGCCAATCCAGCAAAGACGTTCAAGACGTTCGAACTGGTCGCCAAGGCGGCGCCCGACATCAAGCTGTGTCTGTCGACGAACGGACTGGCTCTGCCGGACCATATTGACACGATCGTCAGGTCCAGAATCGACCACGTCACCATCACTATCAACGCGATCGATCCCGAAATCGGCGCCAAGATCTATCCCTGGATCTTCTTCAGCCATAAACGTTACACCGGCATCGATGCGGCGAGGATACTCACCGACCGTCAGCTGCAAGGACTGGAGATGCTTAGCGAACGGGGGATCCTGTGCAAGGTTAACTCGGTAATGATCCCCCACATCAACGATCAGCACCTGGTCGAGGTCAACAAGGCGGTGAAGGCGCGCGGTGCCTTCCTTCACAATATCATGCCGCTGATCTCCGCGCCTGAGCACGGCACGGTGTTTGGCCTAAACGGTCAACGCGGGCCGTCGGCGCAGGAATTGAAGACGCTGCAGGATGCTTGTGAAGGGAAGATGAACATGATGCGGCATTGTCGCCAGTGCCGCGCTGATGCTGTCGGACTGATCGGAGAGGATCGCAGCGCAGAGTTCAGTACGGATCAGATCATGAAAATGGGCGTCAAATATGACCTTGCTACGCGCAAGGCTTATCAAGACAGGGTGGAGGACGAGCGGGCCGTCAGCGTCGTGGCCCTCCAACAAGAGCTTACACAGTTCGCCGCCGAGACGAGCGCGATCAAGGTTCTGGTGGCGGTCGCAACCAAGGGCGCGGGACTCATCAACGAGCACTTTGGGCATGCAAAGGAATTCCAAGTATATGAACTTTCTACATCCGGCGCAAAGTTCATCGGTCACCGTCGCGTCGACGTCTACTGCCAGGACGGTTATGGCGAGGAGGACAGGCTTTCGACCATCATTCGTGGCATTCATGACTGCCATGCGGTGTTCGTGGCCAAGATCGGCGGCTGCCCAAAAAGCAACCTGATCAAGGCCGGGATCGAGCCGGTTGATCAATACGCGCATGAGTTCATCGAGAAGTCGACGATCGTCTGGTTCAGGTCCTATCTCGACAAGGTGAAGAGCGGCGATGTCCAGCACGAGGAGCGCGGCGACGCCGCGATCCGCCAGGGAGCTCTGATCTCCGCGGCGTAAGGGGGGTATATGCCATTCAAGATCATCGCCTCTCAGTGTACCAGCTGCTCAGCTTGCGAACCCTTATGCCCGAACGTTGCCATCTCGGAAAAGGGAGGAAGCTTTGTCATCGAAGCGACGAAATGCACCGAATGTATTGGCCATTTCGACGAGCCGCAATGCGTTGCGGCCTGTCCGGTCGACAATACCTGCGTGATCGACACGTCCTTACCCCGCTATCAGGCGCCAGCTTAGGATGCGAGCTTCCATGAACGGCATGCCAAGAGCTGGGGCTAAAAAATTTGCAAACTTCGTGTGGCGCGTTGTCAACACCGCAGGTCTCGACCTTCGTGCCTCCCCTCGCGAAGGCGGCTGCTCCGGATGTTCCTGCGATCGTGCTGCTGGTCGCCGGCAGCGGAGCGTTGGCAGGCATTTCATTTGGCGCGGCAGGCCAAAAGCGCCTCTCAGCTCCGAGCGTAGGCTTCTGGGCCGCGCCATTATCGTTTATGTGACTGACGAGGTCACGCTGATCGGCGCATGCGCGGCGGGATCAGTCTTACCGAGCCGCAACATCGCGGAATGCGCCGGGCGAACGAAGCTGCCGATGACCTTCGAGGCCGCAGCCAGGTCGCCATTTGCCGGTCAGGGAGCGCTGATCGCGCGCACTTCGTTCGGCGAAGTCCCGGGCCAAGGCCGGCGGATGGTTAACGCGACTGATGCTGCACTTGATCACGCCGATATCATCATGCCGCGGTTGCATCCCGCCGTGTTGATGGACCTGGCCGGCCTGCAGATATGGGCAGGCAATCGGAAAGAGGGGACGAGGCCGCGACCAAGCTGCTCGAACTCGAACCGGCTGACAAGATCGGTACCGAATCGCGCGCGGACGTCCTGGAGCGGAGGAGCCAATCCGAAGATCGACCATATTGGCAACGCCGCCCTGAGGCATCACTCCAATTACAGGGCCTGCGCTCGTCGGTCGCGCAAGAGGGGCTGCGACTGCCGGCGTTCGGCTATTTGCCCAAATGATTGGGCCGGCTACGTCTCCAGCACGTCTCCCGGCGGAATCCCGCGCTCAGCAATGGCGGCACTTGGCGCGCAGACGTTGAGGTCTGAGCGATCGTGTCCACGCAGGCTAATGCCGTCGTCTTATCGTCGATGCTTGATGGCCCTAGAAACCTCGTCGCCTCAGCCGCAACATCGTTTCGTACGGGGAAATGATGCCGATGCTGTCCGACAAGGAACTGGCGACGTGCTCACGCGCCACTTTGGCCCGCAGCTCCGCAATCAATCGATCTGCGCTGAGGAAGTCCAGTTCCGTCACATCGTACCACGTCTCGCTGCCGTTGCGGGGCTACTTGGTGAAGCTACGGGCCAATACGCTAGAGCGCGGCTAGATATCGCAGAACGGCTGTCACTCGAGAGCACGAACTGCCCTAAAGCGACATCCTGGTCAGCACGTCGACACGAACTGGCGAACCGCATTGCGGTGAGTGAATCGGCTGAGTGCGGCGAGGGATGAGCACACAATTGTGGAGGGTGTCTCCTGGTCGGGCCGGCAGCAACACCATTGATGTCTACCAGCAACGATGCATGAGGAGCGCTACATGAGCGGTATTGTTCGCGACAGCGACGTCGTCGAGCTCGACGAGCCGCCTGTCTTCAGTTTTAGCCAAAAGGTACGAGCCAATCGCACCATCCGGAACGATGGCACCTTTCGTGGCAAGGAGATCGGCGACATCTTGGTCAAGAAGGGAGAGGTCGGTTACGTCATCTCGATCGGGACATTCCTGCAGCAGTTCTACATATATGGTGTCGAGTTTCTGGAAAGCGGCTACCGCGTTGGCATGAAGCGCAAGGAACTCGTGCCCGTGGATGCCTGCGAGGAGATTGATGATCTTCCATTGCCGGTGGAGGCCGTGTCGTGAGTGAACCCGGCTTTCTGAAATATCGGCGGGGCCAGCGGGTTAAAACCACAGTCGATATCATCAACGACGGCTCTTTTCCCAATGCAGAGCCTGACGGCGTCTTGCTCGGCGCCGGAGTGGCCGGAGAGATCATCAGGGTTGCCATCCATACCGATGCGAACGTTCCGATCTATACTGTCGATTTTGGAGAACGGTTGCTCATCGGCTGTCTTGAAGAAGAAATCACAGGTCTTTGAAGGGAGGCTTTCGCGATGAATGCCGGGCTGATGAGGAAGGTCAAGACCGGGCTGCTGGCGCACCCCAACGAGCTTGATCGCAAGCGGATCGAGCGCAGCTTGAGCTCCCGTACGCGCTATATCTACGTCTCGCCGAAGGTGACACCGGTGAAAGGCGGCTACCTCGTCGAGAGCCCCTGTTGCTCGCGCAATATTGAAAAGGACGGCGCGCTAATCGACGTCGCGCTAATTCTTTTTGATCGCGTGAGCGGAATTTGGAAGGTGTTTTGCAAGAACCACGCCCAAGGAATCTGGGAATTTTATAGCCTGTATCACCGCCTGACTTCAGCGATCGACGAATTGAACGCGGATCCGGAGCGTCTGTTCTGGCAATGAGGGGCGGCTTTTGAGGGGGCACAGAGGAGCCACGATGACGCTCACTACGCAGGAATTGATTGAAATTGAGCAGCTGCTTGCGACCGACAGGGCCGAGGAGGGGCCGTTTGTCGAGCTGCGGCGCCGCTTTCCGCAGCTTGCTTGTGTGCGCTGTGACGCGTCGGATATGCCGGATCAGCCATTCCGGCAGTTTGTGCGTTTCGATCTCCATCTGATCGATGGATCGGATCACTGCGTGCAGATTACGGCCGACCCGGCACGGGCGACCGGTATCATATTGGCCAAAAGGAGCGCTGCGCAGTGAGCGGCACTGAGCTCGCAGAGCATCCGTGCGATAGCGCGCACAATGCGGAGAACAATGCATCCTTTATCCCACTGTCGGACCCGGATATTACCGTCGCTGAGCTCTCTGCAGTTGAAACCCTGCTGTGTTCGTCGCAGATCTCCAGCGGGCGGATCACTGAGGCGTTCGAGCAGGCTTTCGCGGTCTATCTGGGCCGCAAACATGCCGTTGCGGTTTCGAGTGGTACGATTGGGCTCCTGCTTGCACTCAAGGCGCTCGGGATCGGAGCAGGACATGAGGTCATCGCCTCGCCCTACGCTTTTCGCGAAACGGCGCATGCCATCAGTCTCGCAGGCGCACGGGTGGTATTTGCCGACGTCGACTATTGGTCGGGAACATTGGTTCCAGCGAAGGTCGAAGAGAGCATTACGGCCCGCACGCGGGCGATTGTCGCCGGCAATCCCAACGGTCATCCTGCGCCATGGGCAGAACTGCGGACGGTCGCACAGCGCCACCGGCTACTGCTGTTGGAGGATTCTACCGAGGCGATCGGGTCGAGCTACAAGGGGGAGCTCGTCGGCCGATTTGGCGACCTGGCCGTGTTCGACTTTGCCCAGCCGGTAGCCCTAAGCTGCGGTGAAGGCGCAATGGTGGTGACGGATGACATGGATATTGCGCTTGGGTTGCGCCGCCATCGCGCCCACCGCCTAGACGAGCGATTCTCAGTCGTCGTCGCGAGCACAGCACCTTACCAGGCTGGCATCAGCGATCTCACGGCTGCCTTGGGGCTGACGCAGCTGAAGCGTCTCAATGAAATCCTGGAGCGGCGTCGGCTCATCGAGCAGCTCTATAACGCGCATATCCAGTCATTTGAAGGCATCAAGCCGCCTTATGTCGGTCCCGCTGTGACGGATGTGAACTGGATGCTTTATCTCGTTCAATTGGGGACACGCTTCTCGCGATCCGGTCGGGACGCCATCATCGATGATCTGCGCGCCGCGCAGATTCAGTCCGCTGCCTACAGCCAGCCGCTGCATCTGCAACGCCACTATTTTGACCTCGGCTATCGCCGTGGCGATTTCCTGGTTACCGAAAAGGTCGCCGATCGCGCTCTAGCGCTGCCGTTTCACACCCATCTCACGAACAAGCAGATCGCGTTTATCGTGGAGACCATGAAAGATGCCTCGATCAATGTGGGCGCGGGTGCGGCGATCTACTGAGATGATCTTTGTGCCCCAAATGAAAGGAGGATTGGTTGAGCACAATCATAGCTCTGGGCGTCCGCGAGATGAGAAATCGATCGGGCGCATGTCATGCGATGCCGCCGCGGGCGGATAGATATCCGCATAAATGCGAAACACGTCGCATGCCGCTCTATCATGTACTGTTCGGGAAGCTGCGGGAGAAATGCTCCAGCCTCGCGCTCGCAGAAAGCCTGCTCGATCGTCGCAAACTGTCGTGCTCACGCCGTGGTTTAAGGCCGACGCGCCAAGATGCTCGAACCCGAGGACGCCATCCTGGGCTTCGGCTCGGGTGTCTCGAGTTAGTCAAGCAGAGATTACTATGAGCATACAAGGAGTCATCATTCACCTCCGCTTCGCTCCGAATGGAAAGGTGATCCAGATCAGCGAGCGCCTGGCAAAGCTCACGCCGAACCAATGGTTTGAAGTTCTCAACGCCCGCGCTAGCTCGGCATATCGACCGCTCGCACGTGGCCGCGGCATCTTCCGATTGAGCCGTACTACGGTCGAAGCCTTCAAGCGGGAAACTGCGAGGCCTGGATGAGCCAAGCGATGATTGGGAACCCAATGGGCGATCAGATCGAGGTTTTTACCGTCTGTCCGGCCGATGCCATCGAGCGGAATGGCGCCAGGGGCTTTAGCTTGTCGCGTATCGATGATAGCGGCGAAAGCCGGTTGTTTTCCATTATTGTGGTGCGCACCTTCGGTGACGACTATTTTGGCTATGTGAACCGTTGTCCGCATGACGGCGTCTGGCTGAACATCGGCTCCGGCGAGTTTTTCTCGGCAGACCACTTCTTTCTCAGATGCGGCCGGCATGGTGCAAGGTTCGAGATCGAGACCGGAGTGTGCATCGAGGGTCCCTGCAATGGACAAGCGCTTGAGCCGGTAGCGCTCGCCGTGATCGAAGGTGACGTTTGCCTATGCGGCGTCGAGCTGCTGGAGGAAGATCGGGCTTCCGAGCGCTTCGAGGACAGCGAAGAAACAATGGATATCACGATACATCCGGATTGACGGCGTATCATTTGGCTGCTGTTCAAGTTGGCCGAGGGATTTTATCGGAGGACGAAATCGTCGCTCCTAAGCGTTGGTGCAGATGGGTATTATGCTCTCTTAGCTTGTCAGAGCAAACGGCAGTCCAACGCTTTGCTGCCGGGCACCAGCGAGCTCTGCCGTACCAACAAAAGGTGCTCTTACGTCAATTCGCCAAATGGATCTCGCAGGCGGGACCTGCTTCTTGCTGCCGGCCGATAGAACAGTTCAAGAAATGTCCTCGGCGGCTGGAAGTCCGCCGAGGACACCGTCTGGGCTGCGAGAATGGGGAGACCCAGACTGACAGGATCGTTTGGGAGGAACAATGACGATCCTGTGTCAGAAGCTAGGCCGTCAGCGACAGTTGGCTTATTTTCTAGGCTGCAATTGCGATGCCAAACGCCTCAATGCGACCTCTCAGCGAGTGGCGCCGCGATCTTTGGGAGCCACCGGTTTACGGACGCATGCATGAATGAACACGCATTCGGTGCTCGGCATTGAGGCGGCAAGTGCGCCTTGACGCTATCGTGGAGGGCTGTGGGCGCGATTCAGGACCGCTGTGTTGCCGGTTTCGTGACGGCCGATCAACTCCGGGCAGCTTAACCTATAGCCTTGAACGCGGGTCTGCGTTCACTCTGACTGTCGGGGCGTTTGCGCCAGGCACTATCCTGTTGAGGTAAACAATAGATTGGAAACAGCGGAGCGCACATCATGCGTGCGAACGGCCGAAGCAGAATGGGGGGCGTCAAACGCGATGCCAACGATTGTCCTGTCCAAAACAGAAGAGAAACGACATTGTCGGAACTCCAGCATCAACGATGAGGAGCGTCTCGGCAGAACAAGAGATAGTCATAAAAATGCGAGGATTCTGCATTTGGTGTGGAACTTGCTTTTCAGCAATCGGATGGCTGAGCAATGTAGGAGCGAAGGGATTGCGATGGTAGGAGAAGACGTTGAAACGAATCAGGAAGGTTGTGCCAGACGTGAGTGATCTGTGGGTGATCTTCAACGTTTACAATTAGTGTTGCGTTCGCTTATTTCGCCTGCGTCCGCAGGCACGCATCGAAATCAGTAGCATCAATCTATCGATGCGGTGTTCGACAGCAAGAGACCCTGTGAGGCCGATGCGGGCCCAGGCCATGTCTCTTTCGGATCGCTCGCATTGATCACAGGATAAACGCATGGACTCAGAAACCGAATTCGAGCTCCCCCAAATTTATAGGCATCATGTCTTTGCCTGCAACACGCAGCGTCCGCCCACTCATCCGCACGGCAGTTGCGGCGCCTCTGGCGCGCAAGCATTGTGGGATCGAATGGGCAAGGCGATCGAAGCGCAAGGCCTTAACGATATCGGTTTCACGATGGCTGGCTGCCTCGGCTATTGTAACTCCGGTCCCTTGATGGTCGTCTATCCTGACGGAATCTGGTACCGCGCGACTACGCCGGAAGACGTCGACGAAATCCTGGAATCCCATCTCAAGCGGGGTAAACGCGTCGACCGCCTCGTGATGGTGCTAAAGCGCAGCTAAACGCCTCTTCGCGCCGCTTGGCCGGGCAATCAAGCATGGACAGCTTCTCCGTCGATGAGCTGTTCCCTCGGTACGTCGGTCGGATCAGGATGACCGGGTGGCCCTCAGGCGTCAGGACGTGCGAACAGCGCGTCAGAGAGCTTGTCGTTATGGCGCTCTTTGAGATGTTCGGTGAGACGGGCCCAGATTAGAGCGCTGCTCGTGCCCGGGCCCTGAACCTTGAGCGTCAACTTCCTTGTCAGACTATCATTTTCACGGCGCAGCGCGGCGCCTTGAATTTTCAGACCCGATCGGCACCTTGCATGGTCGCAACGCCTGACAAAGCAAGAACGTTTTTCTTTCGATGGCTGTTCGATCAATCTGTTCGCGTCACTTAATACTGTCCCTACGCAGCACGCCGCAAGCGCAAGGTGCGCATGGCGCTCACGTTCTTCGCGAGACGACGCGTCTTTGACACGCCATCTCGCTCGCGGGATGAACTGCGGTGTGGTTGAAGGACGCGCTCGGTGGCTCGCCGCGTCCGGAGTCATCAACCTTGTCTTCTCTGGATCCTGCTCCGACGTTAGAACTTGTAAGCGATGCCGCCGCTGATGAGCCATGGGTCGATATTGGCGCGCCCGGAGACGGGAATTGCATTGTTTACGGTCGCAGAATAGTCTGGCCGCAGCCACAGCTTCTTCACGTCGAAGTTGAGGCCCCAATGACGGTCAAGCATGTAATCGAAGCCAAATTGGACCGCCGCGCCGAACTGGTTGCTGATGTGCAGATCCGTCACGGTAAGGCCGGCGAGCGACGTATTGGCCGCCGACTGATTGAAGAATGCGGTGTAGTTGATGCCTGCGCCGATATATGGCTTGAGTGGACCGAAATCGTCGAAGTGATATTGCAGGGTCAACGTCGGTGGCAATAGCCACGCTTTGCCGATATCGAGTCCATTAAGCGTGCCAGTGCCGCTGATGTGATGGCGGGTCACGCCGAGAATGAGTTCGGCCGCGATGTTCTTTGTAAAGAAATAGGTGATGTCGAGCTCCGGTATGGCTTGATCGCTGATCAACAGACCGGAGTTGGGAGAAGACAGCGAGGGTACCCCGGAGACGTGGACTGAACTGCCTGCGGTATCGGGCAAAACGCCGAGCACTCGCAGGCGGATCATCCATGGATTAAACGGTTCGATCGGGGGTGCTATGTAATAAACCGGCGCTGGACCGAGATCTGCAGCCTGTGTCGAGATGCTGGCCAGCGAGATCGCGAGCGTGAGGAGCGACGTCGTCGTCAGAATTGTTCTTGTTCTCATCGAATTCTCCATTCCAAAAGTCGCGCGATAAGGCGCGCGAGATCTCTGTCACACATGACAAGCGGCGGAGGATTTGATGCGGATCAAAATAGTGGCGGGCTCACCGGAATTATGCGGGTGAGTTGCACAAGAAGCACGGCTATCGAAGCGTCGTTGTCTTTGCTTGATAGCTATTCGATTCATAGTCCGTGCTGATTCCAATCTCTTCAGGAGATTGTTTGTTGGCTTGATGCCCCGATCCAATCCATGCCCGTTGGGCCATGCAAAATCAAAGTGGCAATGCAGCAACCCCGCACATTGCAGGGCCGGTAGAGGCAGCATTCACCCGAGGCGCAATATCGGCAGATCCGTATTACGGAATAGCCGGGTTGGCCTTCTCAGCGAGGGTCCGAGTTGGCGGTCACGAACCAAGCCGGAAGCAGAAAAATATGGTTCTTCGCATCAAAGCCGTCTGTCCTAGCCTCACGTTTGCGGACAGCGCGTCTCGTTTGCGTCATGCACACATCCCTCGAGATCATCTGGGGTCTTGCGGCCAAGCAGCGACAGCACGAGCTCATGATCGAATCCGGCGCATCGTGATCCATCGACGTCGATCAGAGGTCTGCGTATCAGGAGCGGATCGTCTAACATCAACGCCAGTGCGCGCTGGTCGTCAATTATGGCGGGATTGACTTCGCCTGATTTGATACGGGGGGCCGCTTGGTTGAACCAGGAGGCAACCGGGATATTGCCGAAGAAGCGGCGCAGTTCTTCTGAAGTCCACGGCTCCATCAAAATATCCTTGGCTATGATGTCGTGACCGGCAGCGTTGAACGCTTGAATCTGACGCACATTGGTCGCGCAGCCGGGCTTTTGATAAAAAGTGATTGTCGCCATGTCATACCTATGTTGGCAGCGCTGAGGTGAACAATAGCCATGTCGCTGCTGCGTTCGACGCCCATTCGATGGTCTTGCCGATTATCTTCAATGCCAGTTGGCTAAGCCCCGCTGGCATCCGCTGTCCGGCCAGTCTGGATCGCAACCGACATTGTCGCACCGCTCAAGTCCCAGAGAGCCGGTTCACCAGAGGAGTAGCAAGTCCCATTCCATGGCTAAAGATATGGGACAGCCGATGCCAATGGGCCTCGCGTCAGCGGTTGCCGCTCTTGTTCGTTTTCTGACAGCCGCGCTGACAGATAGATTCCAAAACAGCCAGGCGCACTGGCGGGCAGGTGGCTTTTCAAATGTAATCAAAGACTTGGGCAGCGCTTGCGAGCATTGGCACGGCGGTTGCTAGTATCGGGCAGCAACACTGAGTGAGGGCTGAGTGCACGCCGACGCGTAAGACGAGCGATGTGCTCCTTCCCTTGAACCCGTGTGCCCCGTTTCTGAGAGAGAGAAACAAGCTCGCGCGTCAGAAGCGCGCAACTTTTGGCAAATCGGTTGATGGAGAGCAACATGTCTTCACTAAGGCAAATCGCGTTCTACGGAAAAGGTGGCATCGGCAAGTCGACGACGTCCCAGAACACGTTGGCGGCGCTGGCCGAGATGGGCCAGAAAATCCTGATTGTCGGGTGCGATCCTAAGGCGGACTCGACCCGCTTGATCTTGCACGCCAAGGCGCAGGACACGATTCTGAGCTTGGCGGCGAGCGCCGGCAGCGTGGAGGATCTTGAACTCGAGGACGTAATGAAGGTCGGCTACAAGGACATCCGTTGCGTGGAGTCCGGTGGTCCTGAGCCGGGCGTCGGCTGCGCCGGTCGTGGCGTCATCACTTCGATCAACTTCCTCGAGGAGAACGGCGCCTATGAGAACATTGATTACGTATCCTATGACGTGCTCGGCGACGTCGTTTGCGGAGGCTTTGCGATGCCAATCCGTGAAAACAAGGCGCAGGAGATCTACATCGTGATGTCCGGTGAAATGATGGCCATGTATGCCGCCAACAACATTTCGAAGGGTATCCTGAAATATGCCAACTCGGGCGGTGTGCGGCTGGGCGGCCTGGTCTGCAATGAACGACAGACGGACAAGGAGTTGGAACTGGCGGAGGCGCTGGCCAAGAAGCTAGGCACTCAGCTGATCTACTTCGTGCCGCGCGACAATGTGGTGCAGCATGCCGAACTCCGCCGCATGACGGTGCTCGAGTATGCGCCGGATTCGAAGCAGGCCGATCACTATCGCAATCTCGCTACCAAGGTTCACAACAATGGCGGCAAGGGTATCATTCCGACACCGATCTCCATGGACGAGCTTGAGGACATGCTGATGGAGCATGGCATTATGAAGCCGGTCGACGAATCCATCATCGGCAAAACTGCCGCCGAACTCGCTGCCTCGTAAAGGCCGTGAGTCGCGGCCTTGTGAAGGCGCGCGACGGATGCCGGCCTCCTCACCCCCCATCCGGGGAGGCCGGCATTCTGATCAGCGCTCCCGGCCGGGACCAGGACGCGGCGAGGCAAACCTGGCCGCTACAGTGACCCACAAAATCATGTCCGAAGTGCACTTCCTTCCGTCTATGGCTGCTTGTGAGCCTGATGCGAGCAGTTCCAACGGAATTGTAGCCTACCGCCTCCTCACCGGCGTACTTCCTGCGGATGCCGACATTGCCAGTGACAGTCATTTCGACCGCCATGCTTTGGCATCTATTCTGGCGGCTGCCACGATGGATGGTGGCGCTCTTCCGGCGAAGACTGGCCTATCGGGCGATGAACTCGCGGCTTTGCTCGCGCAGTACTTTCCCTCACTTGAGGTCGAACTTCGCGATGACCTCCTGAGGTACAAATGCAACGAGAACGACGAAATCGCAATGGTGCGCGATCTTCTCCTGAAGCACCGCTCGACGCAAGGAGATCTCGGTCGCTGGCTGGCTGCCATGATCGCTCGACGGGCCATCGAACCAGACCATTTATGGGAAGATCTCGGATTGCGCAATCGTGGCGAGCTCTCTCGGCTGCTCAGCCGTCACTACGCGCCGCTCGCCGCGCGCAATGTCAACAATATGCGTTGGAAGCGCTTCTTCTATCGCATGCTTTGCGAGGATGAAGGCCTCGCGATGTGCACAACACCGGTGTGCACGCAATGTAACGACTTCAACCTTTGTTTCGGCGAAGAAAGCGGTGAGAGCCGGATGGCCGAGCGCCGGCGCGACCAGTTGCTGGAGGCGGCTCGCCAGCAGGTCACCGCTGATTGGCCCATCTGACTTGCCACAAATGTTCTCGTGCGTTGCAGCGCGACAACGCTTCTAGGATATGGCGATCCCCGCGGCATGTCATCGTGCAGATAAACGCCGCTTTAATGCGAGCAAGTGACCATGGATCTAAGACATGCCGGCCTGAATTGCTCCGGGACCAATCGCCAACATCGCGGCGCGCTGCAATCGCCTTGGCTTTCGAACTCGACTTGGGAATGGCAAAAGCGCCCGTTTCATGAGTCCGTCGCGCTTGCGGCAATCCATTGGCGGGAGGAGGTTAAGGAAGGAAGCGTAGATTTTCAATCCGTTGGCAGGGATAGCGCAGTGGCATGCGGGTTGCTGAAGGGGATGTGGTCAAAGATAAGGAGCCAGCCTGCGTGATCGCCTCTAGCGAAGAACCCTCATGGTTCGATCAAGAACGCGCGAAGCCGATCGTGCTTAACGATACGACGCTAAGGGACGGGGAGCAGGCGCCCGGTGTTGCGTTCACCACCAAGGAAAAGCTGGCGATCGCGCGGGCGCTTGCGCGGGCCGGGGTCACGGAGATCGAGGCGGGAACGCCTGCGATGGGCAATGAGGAAATCACAGCAATCCGCGCCATTGTCGAAGCAGATCTTCCGCTGACGACGATAGGCTGGTGCCGGATGAGGAAAGCGGACGTCGATGCGGCGATTGAAGCCCGGGTGTCCATGGTCAACATGTCGATCCCGACTTCCGATGTGCAGATCGCGGCCAAGCTCGGTGGTCATCGCAGCCTGGCACTGGAACAGGTGAGGCAATTGGTCGGCTATGCTCGTGAGAAGGGGCTTCAAGTTTCTGTTGGCGGCGAGGACGCTTCGCGCGCCAACGTCGAGTTTCTGATCCGGCTGATTGCAGTCGCAAAAGCCGCGGGCGCGTGTCGTTTTCGTGTTGCAGATACGCTCGGTGTGCTCGATCCCGACGCAACCTACGCGCTGGTCAGGAAACTGCGTCTGACTACCGATTTGGAACTCGAATTTCACGGCCACGACGATCTCGGACTCGCAACCGCCAATACACTCTCAGCCATCAAAGCTGGCGCGAGCCACGCTTCGGTGACCGTCATCGGGTTAGGCGAGCGGGCCGGAAATGCGCCGCTTGAGGAAGTCGCGGTCGCACTCAAGCAGCTCTACGGGCGCGAGACCGGCATCATACTTCCGGAGCTCGAGAACGTCGCCGCACTGGTGGCTGCGGCGGCCGCGCGTGCCATTCCTCTGGATAAGGCCATCGTTGGAGAGTACGTATTTACGCACGAATCCGGCATTCATGTCGATGGCCTTTTGAAGGATCAGCGCACCTATCAGTCGCTTGATCCGGCTTTGCTTGGCCGCCGCAACCGCTTTGTGATCGGCAAGCATTCCGGACTTGCGGCGATTACGGCGTTGCTCGATGAACTCAAGCTGGCCGCCAGCGCCGATCAAGCCAGACAGATCCTGTCGCAAGTTCGCAAGCATGCGATCGAGCACAAGCTGCCAGTTGAGCGCAAAACGGTGGCGGCGATCTGGCGCGACGTATGCGGATGCCCAGCCACCTAAAGCGAGTGAAGAGCCGTGCTTAGCAACGTTTGCGCCGACTATTCGAGAGACCAAGTGTGTCGCAAGGAGGCTATCCGATGCCACTGACTGGCGCGAAAATGCCCCACCTCCTCAGGCCGGTTCGCCGGCCGCAAATCTCCGCTCCATCTATTGCGGACCACTCCAGCATACATGCTGTGATCTGCAATCCAGCAGCGAACGGTCCGCGGACTGCCAAGCGACGTCTTCTCTTGAGGCTGCCGTCCCGCCAGACCACCGGTCGGACGAGCATCGGCACCGATTGCGGTTTGGCCGTTCATGCCCCTTCCTCATCCGGGCTGAGGTCGGGGCCCGCCGAACCTGCAGATCTGGAGAGCGAAGTTGAGCGCATCGGCGTTCCAGGGGCGGGCGTTGGCGATGCGCACCAGCCGTGCGAGGTAGAACCGCGGCAATATCATCAGGCGCTAAGAGTATGTTGTTTGGCGTCCGAGAGCTGATTCAAAGGAGACCTTTCGATGATCAACTCATCCCCGGCAGCCCCTATCCTGGACCGGCTTAGCAACGCCTCGTCGGCAGAGGAGTTCTTTTCGTTGCTTGGCGTCGATTATGATCCGAAGATTGTAAATGTCGCGCGCCTACACATCCTAAAGCGCATGGGACAATATTTCGCCAAAGAGCAATTTTCTGGCGCCACAGAGCCGGAAATCAGAGCTCGGTGCAAAGCGATGTTGGAGCAGGCTTATGCTGATTTCGTGGCATCGCCGCCGATTGATCAGCGAGTATTCAAGGTTTTGAAGGATGCGGTTGCAGGCCCAGGAAAACCGACAGCTTTTGTTCCGTTGAGCGAGCTGAAGTGACTTCGCGTTCCGCCGTAATGAGGTGTTCTCTAGCGAATGCCGTGCGGTCTGAACGCTCCTTCATCCGGATCATCTCTCCGCCAGCGATGACCCGAGCGACGCTGTCGCATTCCCGACCCATGTCCGGACTGATCGTGTCCAATGCGCTGAGCGAGCATTTAAGTTTCTGTCAAATCATTGCTTCCGGCTGACTTTCGATGGTTCTTGCAAGTGGTACGACACTTGCTGTTGTCGTGCCTATCCCGTCATCGATGCTGACAGATGGCGGTCGTCCGAGACGAAAAAGGAACACCTATGACGCTGCTTCTACCGCCTGCCGAGCAATGCGGCGTGATCTCACGGCTCACGCTCGCGCCCGGTCCGTTCGATATCGCCTTTGATGCGAACGAGGCCGACAGCGACCGTGAGATGGTGGTCAGTGGCTAAGTCGTCCGTTGCGCAACATCTGGAGAGGGCATGTACATAGTCGTCAGCGTCGAGCGAGTCCGCGGATGCGCGCAAAGTGGCATTCGTCGCAATGCGGATAGCAACATGCGTCCGGCGGAGGCGCCAAGCTCGGCCGATGCAAGGTGCCGGGGCTGGAGGCTGAACACGCAGTGCTTGACAGGTGCGCAGCTCCGATCGCTTTGGTGGGCGCACCCGATGCAGAGCGCTGGGCCGAAAGCGAGGCGCCGATACTGCAGAGCAGGCGGACGCAACAACTTTTCCGGGCACAGCTGCCGTAGCGGCGTCGTCGGCACCGTGGCGCTTGTCGAACCGAGCGCGCGAGGCACTACCGTCGAGGACATATCTGGCTCTGGCCCGCCCGAAGCGTCTACGTCGATGACGAGTGTTACTGCCTGGTCGGTTTGTACTAAGCGGGCCCGGCAGCCGAGCGGCCGGCCACTTGCTAATCAGAACTGATCCTCAGTCAACTGAATCTACATACAAACCTGTGGCGCGGGCGCGCGTATTCTTGAGGGGACTTAAAACCATGAGCAATGTCACCAAAACGGCAGCGCCTGCGGCGGCCGGCCGGGCAGCAGCCAAGAAGGAGCTGCCCGAGCACTTTAAGGCCTACAAGCATGTCTGGGTTTTCGTCGAGCTGGAGCGCGGCCAGGTGCATCCGGTTTCCTGGGAGCTCATGGGAGCGGGGCGCAGGCTTGCCGACAAGCTGAAAGTGAATCTCGCCGCGGTCGTTGTCGGCCCGGAGGGGCAGTCCACCCGTAACGCCGCGGTTGAATCCTTTTGCTATGGGGCCGATCTGGCCTATTTCGTGAGCGACAACGTTTTGGCGGATTACCGTAATGAATCCTATACCAAGGCGCTCACCGAACTCGTCAATATCTACAAGCCAGAGATCCTGCTGTTGGGCGCGACAACGCTGGGGCGCGATCTCGCGGGTTCCGTGGCGACGACTCTGTCAACGGGACTCACTGCCGACTGCACCGCGCTCGATGTCGACGCCGATGGTTCTCTTGCGGCGACGCGTCCGACCTTTGGCGGCTCGTTACTCTGCACGATCTATACCTTGAATTATCGTCCGCAGATGGCAACAGTGCGCCCGCGGGTCATGCCGATGCCGGAGCGCGTCGAACGTGATGCTGCCCGTATCATCGTCCATCCACTCGGCCTTGTCGAAGACGATATTGTCACGAAAGTTCTGTCGTTCCTCCCAGATCGTGATTCCGAGACATCAAATCTAGCCTATGCCGACGTCGTGGTTGCGGGTGGCTTGGGACTGGGATCGCCTGAGAACTTCCGGCTGGTGCGCGAGCTCGCAACTCTTCTTGGCGCTGAATATGGCTGCTCGCGTCCTCTGGTGCAGAAGGGGTGGGTTACGTCTGATCGGCAGATCGGTCAGACCGGCAAGACGATCCGGCCAAAGCTCTATATTGCGGCCGGTATTTCCGGCGCGATCCAGCACCGGGTGGGTGTCGAGGGGGCGGATTTGATCGTCGCCATCAATACTGACAAACGTGCTCCGATCTTCGACTTCGCCCATGTTGCGATCGTCAGTGATGCCATGCAATTGCTGCCGGCGCTGACGGCGGCATTTCGCGCTCGGCTCTTGCCGAATTCGCGCGCCCGGATCGCGGTCTAAAGGAGATGATGATGATTGAAGAGAGGTTCGATGCCATCGTGGTAGGAGCCGGTATGGCTGGTAACGCGGCGGCGCTGTCCATGGCCAGGCAAGGCATAAAGGTGCTGCAGCTCGAGCGGGGCGAATATCCTGGATCGAAAAATGTGCAGGGCGCAATCCTCTACGCTGACATGATGGAAAAGCTAATTCCCGAGTTTCGCGAAGAGGCGCCGCTCGAACGTCATCTGGTTGAACAACGGTTCTGGATGATGGATGACCGCTCGCATGTCGGGATGCATTACCGCTCGGACGACTTCAACGAGGAGCGGCCGAACCGTTACACGATCATACGCGCGCAGTTTGACAAATGGTTCTCGTCAAAGGTGCGCGAAGCCGGCGTGACCTTGCTCTGCGAGACGACTGTGACGGAGCTCGTACGCGACGAGCGTGAAAGAATTGTCGGCGTTCGTACAGATCGCCGCGACGGCGAAATACATGCCGATGTCGTCGTGCTCGCTGAAGGGGTCAATGGTCTGCTTGGGACGCGCGCGGGCCTGCGCGCGCGGCCGACACCCGATAACGTTGCGCTCGCCGTCAAGGAAATGCACTTCTTGCCTCGCGAGACTATCGAAGCGCGCTTCAATCTTAAGGGCGACGAAGGCGTTGTAATCGAGGCGGCGGGCACCATTTCCCGCGGTATGACCGGAATGGGTTTCATCTATGCAAACAAGGAGTGTATTTCGCTCGGCATCGGTTGTCTCGTCGCGGACTTCCAGCGCACCGGCCTGACGCCCTACGGCTTGCTCGATCAATTCAAAAGGCATCCCTCTGTGTTGCCTCTGCTAGCAGGTTCCGAAGTCAAGGAATATTCGGCGCATCTCATCCCTGAAGGAGGCTACAAATCGATCCCGCAGCTCTACGGGGAAGGCTGGGTGGTCGTTGGCGATGCGGCGCAACTCAACAATGCCGTTCATCGCGAGGGGTCCAATCTCGCGATGACCTCAGGTCGCATAGCGGCCGACGCGATCGGCCTGGTTAAATCGCGCGGCGAGCCGATGACAGCGACAAATCTGTCGCTCTACAAGAAGATGTTGGATGAGTCCTTCGTCATCAAGGACCTCAAGAAGTACAAGGATTTGCCGCCCCTGATGCATACTCACTCACAAAACTTCTTTCTCACTTATCCGCAGCTCATCTCTAAGGCAATGCAAAACTTTGTGCGGGTCGATGGTACGCCCAAGGTTGAGAAGGAGAATGCGACCTTGAAATCCTTTGTCAAGGCGCGCTCATGGACCGGTCTGTTCGGCGATGCATGTCGTTTTGCGCGAGCCTGGCGCTAATTGTCAACAGTGTGAGTTCCAAGTATGGAAGGACAAAGCATGGATGCCGAGCCCTCGGTGCGCGTGGAAGACAAGCTGTATTACAACCGCTACCTTGTCGACGTTGGTCGTCCGCACGTCAAGGTTCGCGCACACACGTCCCCATCGCCGCAGCTAGTCGCGCTTTTGAAAGCGTGCCCCGCGCGATGCTATGAGCTGAACGATGAGGGGCGGGTCGAGGTGACTGTCGACGGCTGTATCGAGTGCGGTACCTGTCGGGTGATCGCTGAGCCCACCGGCGATATCCAGTGGAGTTATCCGCGCGGCGGATATGGGGTGCTGTTCAAGTTTGGCTGAGGGTAAGGTGAGGATGGAACGAAGCCGTGGTACGAACCGCCCCTTAGCGTCGGAATATTTGCATATTCGCGCGTCACGGAGCAATTCGAGCTAGGCACGTTTCAAGGTAACAGGTGTGGCGATGCGGAACGGCGCCCCACCCTTTCGATCGGATGGCAGAGGAGAAATCAGCCCGTTGCCTCGGATGAGCTCGGCCGAGCGGCCTCGATTGCAGTCGCCACTGACTGGACGATCGCAGCAGATCGCACGGCGGAGAGGATCACTCCGGAGCTGACGCCCGCAGCTCGAAGTGTCTTCTCGTGGGCATCGATACAAGCACCGCAGCCGTTTATGGCGGACACAGCAAGCGACCATAGCTCGAAATCAGACTTGTCAACACCTGGACTGCCAATCACGTTCATGCGCAGCCGTGGCGGCATCGTCTTGTATTCCGGATTGGAGGCGAGGTGAAGGAAGCGGTAGTAGACATTGTTCATCGCCATCACAGCGGCGGCGGATTTCGCTGCGGCGATCGCCACGGGCGTCATGACGGCGGCCGCGGCGGATTCCATTGCGGCAATTACGTCTGCATTGCGGGTGGCAATTGCGCTCGCCAGCAGAAGCCCGTATTGCCGCTGCGGCGAGAGTGTCTCATCGGCTATCAGGGAAGTCAGATTGAGCCGGACGTCCTTGGCGAAATCGGGGATCTTTTCGTTCAACTGTTCAATCGACGACATGCTGCCTCAAGCGACCTTCAGGACTTCGCCGCCGATTTCGCGATTGCAGGGACAGAGCTCGTCGGTTTGGAGAGCGTCCAGCACGCGCAGTGTGTCCTTGGGGCTGCGTCCGACGTTGAGATTGGTCGCGTAGACGTGCTGGATCGTGTTGGCGGGGTCAACAATATAGGTGTAGCGATACGCGACCCCTTCGGGGGAGCGCACACCAAGGCCATCGACCAAGGTCCCCTTCGTGTCGGCAAACTGCCAGATTGGCAGATTTTGCAAGTCGACATGTGAGCGTCGCCACGCAAGCTTGCAGAACTCGTTGTCAGTCGAGCCCCCCAGTATCACTGCATCGCGGTCAACGAATTCCTTGGAAAGCCGGGCAAACTCGGCGATTTCGGTCGGACAGACGAAGGTAAAGTCCTTAGGATAGAAGAAGATGATCTTCCATTTTTCTGGAAAGCTAGCTTGGGTCAATGTCTCGAATGCACTCTGCCCATCTTCTTCGTGCGCGTGAAAGCCAGGCTTCACGCCTGTGATCTCGAACGGCGGCAATTGACTTCCAATTCCAAGCATGCGGTCCTCACACTTTTGTTTTCCGGACATGGTGACCACGCTGCTGAAGCAAACGATATGCCATCAGTTTCAAGAGCCGATTGTCCCTAGTTACGCCGCGCAGCGGCTTGGCTGCAGAGTTCCCCTCGCGCATTAAGCCCGCTCGAAACGGCATGAGCTCACCAAGCTGCAAGGATTTGCCGCACCTGAAACGGGAATGATAACCGACCAGGCTCGCGGCGGCGGCAATGAAGGCATGACGTCTACGTAGCGTCAGGTTGTAGAGTTTCAATCGTACATAGGGCATGGCTCTGAGGCTTCGTGAGCACGCGGAGAGGCTTCAGTATGTCAGGTCCTTTTATGGTGCGCGGGAGTATGTTCTGTGCAGGTACGACCCGGTTGGTTGTAGCTAATGTGAGACGTAAACTGAAGGGTCGAGACAAAGCAGAATCTGCAGTGCCAATAGCAGATCCGGGGGGGGGGCCAGCGGCAATGGCGCGGCCCGCTTCCTGTCGCGATGTGCCGCATGCGGCCCTAGCCGGGTGGGTGGCCGAACGCCTTGCCTTTCGAATGACAAGTGTCTGGCTTTCGTTTCTCTTGGTTGTTTTGGGGGTATCCAGCAAGCACCTATTGCCTTGGAAGCCGGAGTGCCCTCTGCGGCAGCCAGGGCCGGGCAGATAAGAGTGATGCATGTACCCAGAGAGGAGCGCGAGGACAGTCGCTTTTGTTCAATTTGGCGAGCTTGGCGTCCGGCTTCCTTAGGCCGGAGGCTCCGTGATTAGTGCACCGGAGCGCGAGCTGGTGCAGCTGTGAAGAGTCATCTCAAAGGAGAATGGTGTGGAACCGGTCTATAACGATCCGAACTATTGGATGTTGGGACGCTGAGCAGCGGGAGTTGCAGCGCGCGCAACAAGAAGCAGAGGTCGGTCGACTTCCTGTTCTTGCCGGTCAATGAGCCAGCGCCACGGACCTCGATCACCGCGGCTCCCATTGGTCGTTGTTGCCGGTGGACCGCCGCGATCGCGCCAGGCCGGTTGCCTACCACTACGACTCCGCGCAGGGATACAACGACAGACCTGCAGCAATGCTCGTAGCGCGGATGGCTGAAGACGCATCCGTACGCCAGCAGAGGAACGGCTATGATGCGGTGTCTTTGTGGTCGACGGGATGCGGGCGCTGGTCAGGCGGTTGGCGGGAAGACGGCAGCCACATCTGAACCTTAGCGACCTCGTCGCCGATCGGCACGCACTGCAGAACAGACTGAGGGGCTGATGTCGGCTTCAACCGAATAGCGCGCGCAGCTGCTTGAACTGCGACTCCCCGCCGATTAAACGTCCGCAATCGGAGCGTTCGCAAAGCATAATGCATCATGGTGTTTCGTAACGAGGAGCGGAGGCCCGAAGCTAAGGCTGTTTTCAGAGACGGCGAAGGAACCCGACGGGCTATTTCGGAGCGGACGTATCCGCTGGTCGTATAGTCGTCATCAAACGCTCCGGTATCATAGTGCCTAAATAGCCGCGGCTGGGGATGAAGGCCCAGCTGTGCCCTAGGGGCGAGCGGAAATCGCGCCACCATCGCTGAACGATTTGGCGATCGCAAAGTAGCAACGTGCCAACATCACCTGTGCAAGTTCGCCGGGCGGCAAGGCATGTAACTAGAACGGCCATCATAGGTGGTACGCCACGGCCAATTGGGTTAGCGAATTCGGCGCGCAGGCTGCCGCCAGCTGCTTGCTGCCGGCAAAATGTGCTCGTCGCGAGGAGATTGACCAGGTGGCGAAGCGCTCGGGGAACGATAGCTGCGGCCTTCGCAAGTCCACTTGTATCGAGCTTATAAGACAAGACTGCGCTGCCGACTTGCTCGCAAATTGAGATTTGTTGCCCTGACGTAATGTCCCCTGCGACCAAGCAGGGCGTACCGTGTGCGCCCGTCAAACGTCGCCGGATGATGCCGCCGACGCGTACGCCTCGCCGCGTGAGATCCTGGGTCAAATTGGCCTGCTGCATATCTACATTGTCTGGCCAGTCGAACACGGCCGTAAAATGCTGCGGATCTATCTCATCAAGATTGCCGCTCACTGTCGTACTCCGATTGCTGTTCGTTTCTCGTATCGGCGCTCGTTTGTCGAACGCCTCCTGCTAATGTGGAAGGCCTTGCGAGCAACCGCTCTGGGACTACGACCGGCAAGGCGCGCGCGACCTCGGCGAATACGTCAGTGCCATTGCTGAGCCGTAGCGCATCAAAGGAGCGACGCGGGATGCGGGCCAGAAGCGGTACGCCCGAACGGCCAGTTTCGAGAGCCAGGACCAAGGTGACCTCGGCATCGTCGAACGGCAGAGAAGCCTTGATGCGTGCCGGAAAAACATTGAGCATAGAGCTGGCGCGCGGCGGCTCGCAAGCGATGCTGACATCGTCGGCTGCGACGCGCAGCCGCAGCTGCGCGCCCGGCCTAAGAGGCGCTCCAGGGATCAACAGGCGCGCTCCTTTGAGGCGGAGGATGACGAGCCCATAGCGCCCGTCATAGCCGCCGACCACGGTATCAAGGCAGACCGCCGCATCGCCGCGCGCGGCAAGCGCCGGGGCGCTCTGAACGACATTGAGTGGCCCGGCCGCAGTCACAATGCCATCTTTCATCATGACGAGATGATCGGCAAAGCGCTCGATGTCAGCCATGTCATGGCTGACATAGATCATGGGCAATGGGAGCTTTTCCCGCATGAGATCGAGAAATGTCAAAATTTCGCATTTGGCGGAGCGGTCGAGCAAAGTGAGCGGGTCGTCAAGCAAAAGTAGTCGAGGTTGTGCTAGTAGCGCACTGCCCAGGGCAAGGCGCTGTCGCTCGGCGCCAGAAAGATGCGATGGCGAACGCTCGAGCAGTGGGGTAAGGGCGAGCAATTCGACCACCCCGTCAAAATCGATCAGTGTCGGTTTCGATTTCGATGCGTTGAACAGAAGGGTACGCTTGACGGAAAAATGAGAAAAAAGAATTGGGCGCTGGAATACATAAGCGACCGGACGCAGATGAGGCGGCCGAAACGTCGTTTGATCTTGCCAAATCTCGCCATCGATTGCGCAAAATCCACCCGGTAGACATTGCACGCCGGCGATGCAGCGTGCGACCGCGGTCTTGCCGCAGCCAGGCGGGCCGAAAATTGCCGTGACGCCTTTCGCAGGTACGCTAAATTGGGCCACTAACGGGATGTTTGCGATAGAGCCGTTGAAGGAAAATTCGATAAAGCCAGGTTTTGCTTCTCTCACGTGCCCGCGCCTGTGATGTATCTTTCTACCAAGATCACGAGCAGAATCGCCGCGATCACCATGCCACCGAGAGTCCAGTCTGTTGCGTTCCAACGCGGTGTCTCCTCCCCAAGGGGGCCATAACGCGTGGCTGCGGCATTACAGATCGATGGTGTCACGATAAGCGGCTTGTTGAGTATCTCCGAGCCGTCGATGATCGAGGCAATCGGACGCTGCCCTGCGCGCTTGCCGATCACGCAGGGAGAGCCCAATTCCAGCATCGTGGAATGCTCAGCCGGCTTGGCCGGGTGGCCGAGGGTGTTCGTTGCAAGCTGAATTGGCGCCGCTTGTGATGTTTGACGGGAAGGCTGTCGGCTCGCGCCAGAGCTCAAGATTGGCTCTGCGGCCGAAATCCCCTCCCATGACGCCATAGTTTTGGTAGCAGATGTGAAGGCTACGCCGGCGCCCCAAATCGTGGCTTCTGCGCTCCCGGGTGCGAGCAGCATCAACGTCAGATCGATCAAGATCAACCGGATAAGCCTCATCTTTGACTCCGCGTCCGCTGCGGCCGCCTTCTTCGCGCCAGCACGTTAACCCTTGCCCAGCAATCCGCGTGCCGTTGCTGGGAATATGGTGCGCGGCTGGCGTGACAAAGGGGCTTCGCATCGGTCTCCGCCCGACGTCAAAGATGGTGGTATCTTATGGTAGGGATTTGGACGCTCGCGTCATCAACCGCACATGCAGGGCGATGAGATGGAAGCTGGGCGGGGTACCATCGTCGCTTGCGCTTTGGAGATGGTGCGTTGGCGAACGGGCGACCGTCAAACTCGTTAATAACGCATAAAGCGATATGATCCAGTTTGTCAGACCTGATCCCCCGGAGGAGAAGGTCGGCTCATTCGCAACCTGGGGGGCTTGACTTGGCTGTCTAGAAGCTTTCGTGCTCGAGCTCCTGCGTTCTCGCTAATCACACGGAGTGTCGCGATCGTGACAGCCTATTTGTCTAAAGAGGGCCTTGGGGTGACGTTGGTGCGCGTGGGCAGTATCGGATAGTCGATCTTCGGAAACTGCCCGGTAAGCGAGTTTAGAAAGGCGACAATTTCGTCAGTTTCTTTGTCGCTCAGCTTTATACCGAGTTGAACCTCACTCATTACGCCAACCGCTTGTTTGAGGCTCCAGACCTGACCGGAATGGAAGTAGGGAGACCGCAATGCAACGTTACGCAATGGCGCGGAGCGGAAAACATACTCATCGCTAAGATTCTTAGTGACGGCAAAACGTCCCCTATCGTCTCTCGGAAGCAAGTTTGCGGCGGGCCTTTCAATCACGCCGAACGGGAAGTAATCCTGTCCACCGACATTAATTCCGTTGTGGCAAGAGGAGCATCCCTTTTCGATGAATAGCTTTAGCCCGGCTTTCTGGTGGTCACTGAGAGCATATCCATCGCCCTCAAGGTACTGATCGAAGGGGGCGGCGGGTGTGATCAAGGTCGCCTCGAAGGCCTCGATGGCCTTGGCAAAATTTGCAAAGGTAACGGGCGCCGCATCGTTGGGGAACGCCTTACTGAACATAACGACATATTCCGTCATTGAGTTCAACGTGCTGAGCACGCGATCGGGCGTCGCATTCATTTCGACTCCGGCCTGGATAGGTCCCCCGGCCTGCGCCTTGAGGTCTGCCGCGCGCCCGTCCCAGAACTGTGCCACGTTGAAGACCGCGTTGAAGACGGTTGGCGCGCGACGTGTACCCTGTTGCCAGCGATGACCGATCGAAGTCGGACCGGCATCTACCCCGCCCATCCCAACGTTATGACACGTGTTGCAGCTAATGACCTCGCTCGCCGAAAGCCTCGGATCGAAGAACAAGAATTTGCCAAGGATGACCTTTTCGTGAGTGATCGGGTTGTCCTTCACCGCTGGAACCATTGAGGGGATCGGCTTGAATAGTCGCCTGGCGGCGCTCATTAGATCATCATTGGCACCTGCCGCTGACGAAACCAGAATGGCAATAGCCACGACAAATAGCTTGCCTACGATGTCAAGCCGGTCTGCCGCTGTTTTCCTCATATTAAGCCTCGTTCGTCGTAGATCATGCAATCGCGAACATAGAGCGGTGCGCGCGAGTCAGTCCGTCCGAAGAACGACTCGCAGCAATCAACGACGAATGATATCTTCAGCGTTGCGGCTAGGCTGCGCCCAGCTCACGCGCCGAGTAGCAACGGCCGTGCCAACGGGGCTCAAGGTCGAAGCCGCTGAGCTGTGGTCGAGCAGTTGCAAACCTGGAATAGCAGCAAGCAATCCAAGCCTGCGGAATCCACGGTAAGATCATTGGCTCGGACGACGAATAAGCCAGCCGACTCGGCGACAACTTCTTGCCGATCGTCCCGGCGGGTGTCCTTTGCTGCGCCTTCAATCTCAACACCAAGCCGAGCGATCACCGACCAACACCAGTGACGTATCGTACACTGCACCGGTGAAGCGTGCAGCTGGCGGGAGTTCGTCCACAATGCGGATGTGCCTGTCTTAGGGCGTATTTTTGCTCGCTGGACGCTCAAAATGCTTGAATCGATCGTAGCGTCAGGTTGTAGGCATTGCGAAGTAGAACTCTCGCACCAGGGAACGCCACATTGGGAACCAGCTTCGCGAATGTCACAAAGGCTGGAGCGCATTGCGCGCGCAGCAAAGCGCAGCCGACCTCTCGGTCTTCGCAGTGAACGTGTTGCGCGTAGTGAGACGATGATTCGTGAGACCGTAATGATTGCGGCGGCGCCACGACGGCTGCTGCCGCCTGGTTCCTGGTAAACGGATGATGCTCGTTGGGAAAATAACAATAGTGAAGGATATGCGGCTTAAGAAGGGTTTGGTGAATCAAGAGCGACGAATGGGGTGGACTTACAATGCGCACCGCTGCGCAACTACCCTTGCTGCGATCACGATCGCAGTCATGTGGTGCACAGGATACGCTTGCGCGCGAGATCGGCGGGCCGAAGAGGTCCTCACGTCGTGCAGACCAGACGTGATGCGCTTCTGTGAGCGCTTCACAGGACGGAGGGATGTAGACGCAGCCATGTTTTGTCTTAGAGACAATTTCAAAAGCTTGGGCGTCGAATGTCGCCGCGCGTTGCCAACTGCGGCGGACAGAAACGGCGGACCGAAACGACGCCTCAATAGGGTTCCGATCGTCCTTCATCGAGAGTGAGCCGTCCGAGCAGAGGTTACAGAGGTTGACGCACGGTGCCGTGTTCCAGGCTGATTGGCGCCGGACTTTGACCAGCTTGCTGTTCGAAAGTCTATCGTGCTGGAACGTCACGCTGCCGAGTCGGAGCTCATCCAACTGCGGCACTGGACTTCGAATGACCTCGTTGGGCGATCGACTGGGCCACCACGCGTGTTACGAGGTCATGGTGCGCTCTGAGGTTCGATGCGCTACTACGGTGGTTGCCGGCGCTGCAGTCCGTTCGTGGGACAAGGCAACCGCGAAGTTACCGCCGTCTGGCTGGAAATGGTCCGACGAACGAATCCGGTTCAACGACGGAAGTCGTCAGGCCGCACATCGTTCAGGAATCCGTGTTGTCCATTAATATGGCGTTGTTGTCGCCGACCTAGCATTTCCAGCAGGCGACTAGATCGACTATGCTTGGCAAAAGATCGCCGGAATGCCCGCGTTGGGCACATTCGATCGCGCTCTTCCAGATATTGTCGCCTTTGGATTATGGTTGGGCTGGAGAGTGCGAATCGAGCCGAGAAACTGCTGAGGTTAGCTCCCAGTCGAATTCGAGAAGGAACTGCTCGATGCCATTGCGGCGTTTTCGATGGGCGCTTCAGAGGGGCCGCTTGGCGGGGGCGTGGTGCTCTTGGTCGAACTGACTTTAGGGTTCAAGGCCAAAGGAAACGTCGTCGACAAAAGCCGCTCAAAGGCAGACAGCTGTTCGAGCAGGCGCTTCTCAATGCTCTTGCGCTCTGCGTCAGATAGGTCCGTTTTAAGCAACCGACGGCAGCGCCAGATCTCGTTCCGCAGCCACCTGATCTCACTCAATCTATCGTCGATCGAAGTCATTGCAGATGTAGTTCACTTTGCCATTCGGAGCATTACGCACGCGGATCGTCATGAGCACCGGTGCCGCCGCATTCATGTCGAATAATTCCGTCTGAGGACTTGCGACTTCCCACCCGTTTCTGCGCAGATAGTGACGAGCAGTTCGATTGGTACAAGGCTCCTGTTAATCGATATCACCTTGCGGCCCGCGTCTGACAAAAAATCGTGGCAGTTCCATGGGTTTTCACTGCGCCCTGATGGCGTATCTTGCACAATTCCTGCGCTCTACAGTGTATTTGTGCGTATCAGATACCAAGGATGGTGAGATGTTAAATCACGTCCGGCATTAGGTGGCTTTAGCGTGAGCTGGTAAAGCATGGCGCATGTCGCGAAGGTCTTTATGGCACCGAAACCTACAAGCGTCCGGTGCCTTTGTTGATTGTTCAGGCTGGGCGCGACCTGAGGGCCCTCATCCACAGCATGGGAAATGGCATGGCGGAGATGTTCTCCCTATGGGGAAGGGTGGTGCGGGCTTGACCGCGAACGACGGCGCTCGCGAACCGATCAAACAAAGCGCATGAGCCCAGGGGTGGAATCTCAGCAATCGACGGCAAATGTGGCTGGACGCGGTGTCGAGCTGAATAACCACTTCGCCGGAATCGTTGCAATCGATATCCGCCTTATACAATCCGCCTGCGCATCAGGAGGACGATTTACAGCTTGAATCTTACGCTGCGACAGGTTGTAGACTCGCCGATGCATCAACACAAAGCTCAGGATGCATCAACACAAAGCTCAGGATGCATCAACACAAAGCTCAGGATGGGGCACGCGTCGACGGCTCATTGGCAAATCGAGATGAGGAGGGGAATGGCTTGCTGATTGCCAACCTTGTTCGGGCGATGGCCGGGAAGGGCAGTTGCACCATCGCCACGGGAGCGCTGGGCCAACCATTGTATCAAGGGCTGGCAATGAAATGAAACGGGCAGCAAAATGTGGTTGGCCACAACTGTAATCACGTTTTTAGTCGCGCAGGGCAAATGCGCAGAGTGAACAGCCCGGCGCTCGCAGGCAGATGCTCCAAAGAGCATGGACGGTTATTATCCAGCCAGAGGCGATGACTGCTTGCATATAGCCGCAGGGTGCTTCGATGAAAGCTCGGAAGGTCTTATGTCCGTTCAAACTAGTCTCACGACGGCGTTAAGCGAAATCGATCGCGCTGTCGGCATTGTTGAATTCTCGACTGCAGTCGTGAGGCGCGACAAGCAACTGTGCAAGGCGGACCTGCCAGTGTTTCTGCAACAAGCAGCCGTTGAGTTTCAATCCAGATTTCTACCGAGTTTCGAGGAAAGCATCCGTGCAGAGAAATCGTGGGGCTATGCGACGACATGCAATGCGGTGAGCCGAAGGGCTGGAGGTCAGGCGGGTCGGGATACTTGCGAGAGAATAGCCTCTCGCGTGTCGCAGCTGGACCATGTTCTGATGAAGAAGATCGGTATCAGGGCGCTTTCCATATTTGCGGCATCCTTCGGCAGGCACGCCAGGAGAGCGGAATGTCGCCAAGCGGCTGTCCGAATAGCCAAATTTTGTCGCGAGGAAAGCAGATCGCTTCAAGAATTGAACAATCTCAGCCTGGCAGGGCTGATAAACGGCTTCAGCAAGTGGCCGGAAGGGAGTGACTTTCGACAGGCCGCGGTTGCAATCGCGGGCGAGGTCATCCGCCGAGCGGGCCGCCACCATCAGCTCTCTGAATTTAGACAGCAAGGGTTGGTGAGCCTGGTAAACGGATTTAGCAAATGGCCAGAAGAGGCGGCCTCGCGCCAAGCCGCGGCCACGCTTGCATTGGAAATCTTGCGGCGCCCCCGCCGGGTCGCCGATTTCGCTCAGCAGGGGTTGGCCATCCTTGTGAACGGTTTTAGCAAGTGGCCTGAGGAGTTGCCCTGTGGTCAAGTCACCGTCGCGGTTGCAACCGAAGTGCTGGGACGTGCGACGCGGTTCCACGAGTTTAGCGAGCAGGATCTGGCGAATTTGGTGAATGGCTTCAGCAAATGGCCAGAGGAGAATGCATCTCGTCAGGCAACATTTGCGATCGCAAGTGAGCTCCTACGCCGTGCCGTCCAGCTTCCGGATTATACCCAGCAAGGATTGGTGAACCTGGTGAACGGGTTCTGCAAATGGCCTGAAGATGCGACTTGTCGTAGGGCTGCGGTCGCGATCGCCGGTGAAGTATTTTGCCGTGCTGCCCAGCTCCCCGATTTGACTCAGCAGGGGCTGTCAAACCTGGTGAACGGTTTTAGTAAGTGGCCAGAAGAGGCCGCGTCTCGCCGAGCCGCGGTCGCACTCGCTCGCGAGGTCCTGCGCCGCGCCGCTCAGCTTTGCGAGTTCTCACAGCAGGGACTTGCGAACCTGGTCAGCGGCTTCAGTAACTGGCCGGACGAACTGCCGTGCGGTCAAGCGACCGTCGTGCTCGCAGGCGAGGTCCTTCGCCGCGCGGATCGGAGGACGGAGCTCTCGGATTTCACTACCCAGGATCTCAGGGGCCTGCTGATCGGCTTCAACAAATCGCCACAAGAAAGTGTCGCTCGCCAGGCCACGATCACGATCGCCAATGAGATCCTCGGGCGCGGTATCAGGCTCTTTAATTTTACCAAGCTGGAGGCAGACAATTTGCTGTGCGGCTTTAGCAAGTGGCCGCACGACGCCGCCGGGCAAGGGAGGGTGACTGAGATCATCAGGCAGCTGCAACTCGCGGCTGAGACTGCGTAGGCCCTGAGAGGAGAAGCGACGTTAGCAGATGAGGCGATCGAAGAAAGAAAGCACAAGCTAGCGGTGTTTGATACTCATGGGGCGATGCCATGGCACGACAACCCGGAACAATGAGAGGTGTCATAGCTCTATCGGCAACGCCCATATTGTACAATATTGAGCGACTAATCAGAAGGACGTGGATTCGTGAGTCAGGCTGAAAACGACGTCGTCGAGCATATGCTCTCATCATTGACGATCAGCTTGTTTCAGAATCGTATCGCGCCATCCGACGAACAGGTGATGTATCATTTCGGGCTGGCCTGCGAAAGAGCGGGGTTGATCGCGACGGAAGAGGTCGCAATACGGATATTGAAGCGCGTGTCGTGCGAGATCAACCAAGCGCAGTCGGTGCTCGAGTTCGTTGGTCGCGGCGAGGGTTGGCTACACTGAGCGCAACGTAAAGAAACTCGATGCCGACAGTGATGGGCAGTGTCTGTTCGGACTCGGGAGGGACCCGCGAGCGGAATCACCGCTTGCTTGCCGCAAGCCGCGAAAGCGCCAGTTGAGCTTGAGGATCATGTCCGCGGTCGTTGATAGCTGGAGGCCAATCATTCAGGTCGGCTTTGCTGATTGGGTACGCGCCTTGGCCACTCGGTGACGAGCGAGCGCATTACGCGCAAAAATCTACTAGTGTTCGGCTCGTCGATCAACACAACGTCTCCCAGGAAGGGGTAGCGTCTCCCAGGAAGGGGTAGCCGACTTCGACCGCACAGGAGCGGCAACGTCGCCGTCCTGTCAGCATCACGCTGCCGGCGTGCCGCCGCTCGGACACCAAATTTACCGAGCAGGAAACTGTTTCGTTCCCGTCGGACGTTTTGCGGAGCGCTGCGCCAAAGCGTCGAGAGACATCGAAGGAATGTTGGGCGGCGCATTGATCATCGCTTCGAGGCTATCAGCTTGTCGTCAGCTATATCCCGTAGGCTGAATGTCCCGAATTGCTGCAAGGCCGGCTCGATGTGCTCAGGCATGGCAGGAAAGGGGAGATGGATTCCAGTATCAACCCGATCCGCGAGCGAGGCCCCTTGAGATTGGTCCTCGGTCGCCATCGATCGCAGAGTAATCGCACCAAGCCCTGCGTGGCGACCGCTTCGTGATGTGCTCTCGTCAGGCGATGAAGCGCATCCATAGCGGGGCTCTACCGGCTTCATGATACGCCGCCTCGGTGCATTCGCTTCCTTTAGCTACCGAAGAGACGACATCTGTGAATACCGAACAGCTTGGCGCTGGGACTCCTTCCGAAGCTTCCGATTGGGAAAGCTGCGAACCAGGGTCACCGGCCTCATCGCACTGGGACGAAGCCTCGACGGAAGCGCAGGCGTCTGCTGACTTGCCGGACCAGGTCTTGACGGATTGGGCTGCCGAAGACGGGCAGGGGCAGCATGAGGATCGGCAGCGGGTGGTAAGTCGAATGAGAGCCTGGAGGGGCACAGGCGATCTCAATGAGCCAATAGATCTGTCGTCCCTGTCACTGACCAACTTGGCGGCCCCGATCCCGGCCGGATTGCGCCGCCTGAATATCGACGACAATCAACTGAGCAGCCTTCCCGAAACTCCTCCGGCCAGTCTGCAGCGGCTCTGCGCGAACAATAATCGGCTGACCGCCCTGCCCGAGCTTCCGCCCGGTCTGCGACGGCTCTATGCCATTAGCAACGGGCTGTCCAGCCTGCCCGCAGAGCTACCGCCTGGATTGCGGCGCCTGAATGTCGACAACAATCAGTTATCCAGTCTCCCCGATCGCCTTCCAGCGACGCTTCAGGAGCTGGACGTCTCGGGTAATCAGCTGACTCGTCTGCCCGAGCTTCCAGCCGGGCTCGAGCACCTGAATGTCGACTATAACCAGCTGACCGATTTGCCCGAGCCTCTTCCGGCCGGGCTTGAATGGCTTAGTGCCAGCCATAATCGGCTAACCAGTCTGCCCGAAACGTTTCCGGCCGAGCTGCTGTGGCTTGGCGCCAGCAACAACCAGCTAACCAGCGTGCCCGAGACTATGCTGACACAGCTAAGCCGAGACGCGAGTGTTGATCTGGAGAACAATCCTCTGTCCGACGCGGTGCAGGCCGGCCTGGCGACTGCCATGCATGCCGGAGACTATGCCGGCCCGCAGGTTTTCTTCTCGAACACATCAGGTGCGGTGCAAGTTGAGCCGCGGTCGCTGCAGGAGGTTGTCGCGCACTGGCTCGAGGGCGAGCCGGCAGCAATAACCGCTTGGCGGGCCTTCGCCGAAGAGCCGGGTGCCTTAGATTATGCACGCTTTCTCGACAGGCTCCGCGGCACCGTGAACTATGGTAACGACGCGTTCCGGCACGCGGTCGTCGAAGATCTGCGGCAGGCAGTCATCAGGCCGAATTTACGCGAGCTGCATTTCGAGCTGGCCTCCGGAGCGAGTGCGAGCTGCGAAGATCGCATCACTTTGACCTGGAACGGCACGCAGAGCACACGCCTGAACGCGGATGTCGAGGACGGCGCCTATGACGGACGCCTTGGCGAACTGCTCCAGCACGGCCACGTCATGTTTCGCTTGGAGGCCCTGGACCGAATCGCGCGCGAGACCGTCAACTCGCTTCGTCGAACCGATCCGGACACGGACGTCGATGAGATCGAGGTCTACCTTGCCTACCAAACCCAACTGCGTGATGCGCTGGAGCTGCGGCACATCGCTCCCGATATGCGCTTCATGAGCGTCTCTCACGTTACCGGGGACGATGTCGCCAGGGCCGAGACGGCAGTGCGGAACCAGGAAGCGACCGAATTTGCGCAGTTTCTGGCGACCCGATGGCAGCCATGGGAAAGTGTGCTAAGACGCATCGCGCCCGAAGACTATGCTGAGATGCAGGAACGGCTCGTCGATGCGATGGGCGAGCCGTTTCAAGCCCGCTTGGATCGGCGGCTGGCGGAGGATGGGTTGACGCGCGACGCCGATGCCGAGCGGGTGCTCGGCGCCCAGATACGCAACGAGATCGCCCGCGAGATCAAAGGCGCGGTCATGGACCGGGTGCTCGGGGAGCTCGGCTTCGAGCTATGAGCTCCTCCGCTGGCATCATCGATGCGTCTCGTCGCCCGCAAAGCCCAAGAGGGCAGTTGCCGGTCGCGCGATTGGGTGCGGGTGAGCTCAACTAAAAATACGCTTGATTGCACCCAATCCAGGCGGGGATTCGCACGGTGCATTTCATTATGGCCAAAGCCATTGGCGGCCGGTCAAACGACTGCTCATAAGCTTAACGAATGGATGGCGAGTAGTCTCAGCCTCAAGTAGCCTTTGTGCAACGCAGGCTCTCGATGTTCGTCCCCCGCGATCGATAGGATCTTCGCAGCATCAAACTCGATTCTAGATCGCGGAACATTGTGTAGTTCCGTCGTATCCACTGATGCAGCTCGGTGGACCAGTCCTTTTCGTCCCGCAGATATCCGGTGAAGGAAAAGCCAAGTCGGTCTATGTATCTCTTGAGAAACGGCGGCAGCGCGGAAATCCGGAGCACCCGCTCGCCATCCATGACTTCAGGTAATCCGCCGCGCAGCGCAAATTCATTGTGGACGGTGACCAGCGATGCTGGCGGAATCTGACGCCGCAGCATGTCATAACCGCGAAAGGAAATGCGGTCAGCGCCTGCGATGAAGAGAATGATAGGAGCGACATAGCGGCGCGCCGTCTCCTTTAAGAAGCCGATCTCCTCGCACATCTTGAAGAACTCGTCGAAGGCATGGAAGCCGAGATCGATCACCTTGGGTACCCGATCGTGGAAGATAAGCGGGTCCATCAGCTGCATCTTGCCGTAAGTGTCCGTCACATCCGCGGTCTCGGTTATCTTAGGGAGATAATCAAGCAGTGATGGCTCTTTTAGATTGACATCGAACGACAGGGCGGTGCCGTCTTTGAGCAGCAAGAACTCGCTCAGGACGCGAGCGATGAGGGTTTTTCCGACCTGCGGGCTAGGAGAGCAGATGATGTAGATAGGGGTTGCTAACATAGCCAGCAGATCAATCTCGTTTCGTATGTCGGCCTTCTCTTGGCCCGCAAGAATATGCGACTACTTCTCGCCACTCCGCGTCGCAGACTTGGCGCCGGCCAATTCCGTCAAGTTGATGCGATCAAACTCGCTCCAGACATTTGCAAGCCAGTGCCGGACATAACCGCGTAGCACGAAGGAGTTGTTCGCGGGCTCATCGTTGCGGCCCTTGTTTGCGACGAAATCTACGAACGGGACGGATGCGACTTCGACCTGCTCAAAGGCCATCTCGTTAAGTTTCGGGATGGTCAACTCGGTCGCCTGTTTGATGCGGTGAAAATAGGAGTTATAGGTCGACTGGTCCCACTGGAAGAACTGAGTGTCATTGATGAAGTTCTTGACCAGATAGTACTTTGCTCCGCTCATGAAGTTAGCGGTCTCCTCGATCTCGTCGAGCGAAGCGATAGACGATCCTAGAATGTGGAATACGGCAAACGTAACCTGGCCGGACCGCGCCGAATCCAGAAATCCGATGTCGCGCAAGGAGGCTAGCGCTGAGGACAGCAATCCGGCGCGAGCGTCGATGACGGTGACGGATAGCCCGGAGTTCAGGGTATCGAAAATCTTCATCTGGTCCGCGGTCGTCGTCATGTCGACGATCTCGGTGATCTCGGGATAAAAGCGCTTCAGCGTTCCCCGCGGAGACTCCGTATCGAAAGCGCGTGTTTGCACGTTGTTGACGCTGAAGTAGTCCAGCAGCGTTCGTGATACGGTCGTCTTGCCGACTCCTCCCTTGTCTGCACCCACCACAATCACAACTGGCTTCACCATTGAATTCTCCTGAGGCACTCGCTCTTGCCGCGCGCGAAGTGCGCAATCGGCGCGTCACTGCTTTGGGTGAGAACATGGCAGAAAGAAGAGTAATTGAATTTTTGACGCGAGAGCTCCTCAGGTTGATGAACGTTTTCAACATCGAGCAGAGTTGCGCGGTCTGACTGAGACGGCGGCGCACGCTGGGAGTAGTAAGTAATCGCTCCTGCTCGTGATTTACGTAAGGTTCGTGAGTAACCGGAAGGCCGGGCGTCGAAGGATCAACCGTGAGCCTGATGATCGTTGCGATAGCGTTCTATCTACCGATCGCTGGATCGTCATGAAGGACGTGAACCTTACGTAGCGTCAGCTTGTAGCATCGATGTAAACACGATTCAGGTGGTGCTGCACGGCCTGGAGAGCAGTCGCGGATCTAGCTCGTTCGACATAGGTTGGCCCGATCAAGCATCTCCAAACGCGTGACGACGTTTTCGCTCGATGCGTCTCGTCAGTTCGTAAATCCGCGACGACGCAAATCGCCCGGGCGCCGGTCCGATGCGTGACGGCAACTGCATCTATAGAGCTTGGGCAGACTTGTAGAAGATCGGGCGTTCCTGATGCGATCGCCGAAATGCGAAACGCTCGAACGCAAACGAAAAGCTGGAGTCGATTGGCGCAACGGAAATTGACGGGGAAGGGCGGCGACGTGGCGTCGACGCAAGTTTCGATAGGCTCGCTGTCAACATTCTGCTCTACACATTGCCTGGCGATATTTCTCATGGTCAGGATGCGAGAGTCGGCGAGCGTTCTCTAGAGTACGCTGCCGGCGAAGTAGTCGAGGACGAAGATGCCGGAATAGCGTAGACGTTCGGTCGCGCGGATTGGATTGTTGATGATTGAGTCCACTTGGCCAATGCGGTGGGGGTATCGCGCACGGATAGCGTCGACGGCGTTCATCGAGTGAACCGCCTCGGCAGCAGGCACCTCCTTCAGTCAGTGATGAAACGTGTTGTTACCGAGGGCGTCATAGAAGGGTTTATCTGTCGCATAGGCACGGCAAGTGAACATCTCATCAAATGCAATCATAACCATGAGGAAGAAGTCGTCCTTCAGGTGCTCAACGATTGGACCAAAATCGTGCGACCGAGCGTCCAATTTCTTCCGAAGATCTTTTTCGGACCCATTAGCGACGAGTTCAATGATGCCGATGAGGCGATCGGTGTGGCGTTCCTCGTCGATCGCCCAGGCATTGAAGAATGCCGCAGCTTCATCGCTAACGATGAGGTTTCGATCGGCTAACTCTTATTTAAGGTGCCGAGCGTCATATACCGTGCATAGGTCAGGCCACAATTTGTTCCAGCGCGCACAAATAGCGGACGGCTCAGCATTGAACATCCTTGACGTAAGAGAATTGAATAGTTCTTTTGGACTCCAGTGCCGCCGAACAGGCGTGATCATCTGAGTGCCCCAAATCGCGGTGCGAGCGCTCCAGCGTGCCATCGTAAATCGTGCGCTCGTACAGCAGTCTGCTGCAAACTACACGTACCGTCACCTGTATGCTTTGGCGAGTTGATTCTAGATCGGAGACGTCTGCCTTGGCCGAAGCGCCGCCCGGAAAGGCAGCAGGTACTTGTGGCCTAGGGCTGCAAATCGAAAACCAGACTCTCAATTGGAGGGGAAAGATGATGCGCTGACGTCGAGAGTGCAGCCCCCGCGGGGCTGTCATGCTGACAGGTACGCTTAGTGTCCCGAGCTCCAGCGAGCCGCTGGTTCGGGCTAGGGATCGGTCAGCCTGGACTGCGCAGAATTAGCCCTGTCGCGTGGCATGGGACCGAGGCTCGGACTGGCACCAAGGGATGTCAAACTGCGTCGGGGGCGATCCCAATCCTTGGCCTCATCAAGGGGTTGACAACGCGTTGGCCGCTTGTGACTTCACATTAGAAGCCAACCAGCATTGCAGGCCGCTTGATTGATGTGTAAGCCGAGAAGCGCGCTCGATCCTGTTCGTCATCTATGCTCTTGCCTGGCTGAGTTTGTTGCCGAGCAAACGCGGAGCAATGGCGACCTTGGCCGGCATCGCCGAGGCGCGCTTGATGGAAGACGTCCTCCTCAAAAAAGTTCTTCGGCTGTCAAGGCGGCAAGAATCTGCCAACCATTCACGCCTTTCGGCCTTGCCGCTAACGGATCAAAAACTGTTATGCAGCAAGTTCTCGCCTGGGACCGCAGGGGAAATATCTTCACATGATCGGACTGGCCGTTATGGAAAATGTGCGCCGCTATCGCGCGATTGCGTCTCTGTGCCGGCAGGCTGCCGCATTTCGGCCAATCCAAGGGGGCTCATTGCTCGCGCAAGCTGCAGATTGGGAAGATCGTGCAGTTGCGGAGCTTGAGAGATATTTTAATTGTTCGACTGCGTGTCCTCGTTGAAGTGGTCGGACGATTCAAGGATCCGCTGCCCGAGAATGGGTAAATTCAAGATATGGAATAGTGGCTGGATGACTTGGTTAGGCAGTCGTGTGAAAGATCGGTTTGAACCTATTGGCTTCTAATTGAGGGTAGAGGCCTGCTCCATCGAAGCGAGCGCGTGTCGGGCTCACGCCATCCAGCCAAGAGAGGGCACTCGGCTCTCGCGATTGTACACGATAAGGTTGGGCTCCTCGCGACAACATCGTTCGAAATCAAATGTGCCCTGTAATCTCTGCACGAGATCATTATCCAGCTGTCTGTCGGTCAGACGACCGACATGGTAGGCATTGCGATTTACCGCTGTTGGCTGTGAGATCTCGATCTGGCTAACGCGTGCTGGTCGCCAGTTTGCAACTCTTGATTGGAGTTTCGGCTGCCCGTCTTGCCTTCAAGTGCAGCCGACAGCTTGAGATTGTTGCGCAACATTGAACTTGTGGGCTCGATCGCGAGGCCTTGACGGTATAGCACTTGCGCCTCCTCGTGGCGCCCCTGTTGGTCGAGCACGACGCCCTTTGCATTCAATGCGCGCAGGTCGCCGGGGGCTGCCAATAGTACCTCATTGAGCACCTGAAGTGCCTGATCTGAGGAGTTTCGCGCCAACAAGGCCCGCGCAAGAGAAATTGCCGCATTGACGTTGTCCGGTCGTTGGTCCAGGGCCGCGCGTAGATTCTGCTCATCAGCATCAGTGAGAGCGCGCGAGATGCGGTCGCGCATGGCCGGATCAAACTCTCTGGCGTCTGCTAGGTCTGACGTGGACCACTGCTGGCGACGATCGGACAGGCTCGCGCAACCGGTGAGCATCATAATAGTGATGATCGCAGGCAGAATCGACCATGGGCCTGGACTAGCGAAGCACAAGCGCCGCCGACGTTTGGTTCCACTTGAATTCATGGCCTGCTCGTGCTGTCTCAACTCGCAGCGCTCAGGAGACCGCCCGGCGAAGGGCTCTTGTCCTTGGCAGGTGCTAGCTTCACGGATCCGATCGGCTGGACCGTGAAATCTGCGGCGAGGTCTTGATAAGAAAGGACAGGTAGGTCGATTCCGTTGCGGGTGAGAAAGCCGCGAACGAAACGTCGGATATCCATCGAACCCAGAATAACTGGCTGGTTTTTGCTGCGCGCGATGCTCGAATGGATCTGGCGAAATTGGGAGAGCAGCATTTCGCTTTGCCGGTCCTCCAAAACGAGGTACGGGCCGACGGCGGTCTCGCGCACGGCACCCCGCACGATATCCTCAGTCTCGCGCTCAACGATAAAGGCAGCCACAACGCGATGTGCGTTGGCATAGCGGTGACAGATCTGCCGCTTCAGAACAGAGCGCACATATTCGGTGAGCAGTACAGCGTTTTGCTCCCGTTCGCTCCATTCCGCAAGCGCTTCCAGAACCAAGCGGGTGTTCCGGATGGGGATGCCCTCGTCTAGCAGACGACGCAGGACATCCGCGATCCGAGGAATCGGTGTCGTGCGCAGCACCTCCTTCACCAGATCGGCATATTCCTGCTCCATCCGGCCAAGCAACTGGCGCGTTTCCTGAATGCCAACCAAGCGCTGTGCATAGCGCGTCAGCGTAGACCGGACGCGCAAGGCGATGATTTCGCTCGGTCCGTGATGCCCTATGCCGGCCGCCTTGAGAGCAGCCGCATGGCCCTGTTCGATCCAGATCCGATTCGTGTCTGGATCGGGCCAGAAAGGGATGCCGCTCAATTCGATGTTCGCCACATCGTCATCAAGCAAGAGCTTTGTCGGATCAATAGCGCCCTCTTCTACGGGCACGCCCTCGACGGCCACACTGAATTGCGATCGGGCCAGGTGGTTGGCGCTTTGAGCGGGAATTCGTGGAATTGTGATGCCCAGATCAGCTGAGACCAGTGCCGAAACCCGTGCGACGCACCGCCCGAGCTCCCCCACGTCCATTGCCTGCATGAGGTTCGGCGCCAGCAACAGCGTAATCGGGAGTGCTTCGGCCGGCACGGTTTGCTTCTGACTCTGCGTGGCCGCGGGAGCCGAACCGGTGGGACTGACGCCGGCCTCGGGAGCGGTCTTGCTCTCTGGCACGCCAACCTTGACAAAGCTGGCGGCGGAAAAGAGCGCGGCCAGTATGACAAAGGGGGGCAAAGGGAAGCCAGGAACGAGTCCCATCACAAGCAGGACGCAGGCAGCCAGCCGGAGCGCTTGGGTGCTGGCCGTAAGCTGGTTGACGATATCAGCGCCGAGATTGAGTCTGGAAGGGCCGTTGACACGAGTGACAATGGTTGCGGCTGTAATTGACAGCAGCAGCGCTGGGATCTGCGAAATGAGCGCATCACCGATTGTCAGGATAGTGTATTGATGCATCGCCTCCTCAAGGGACATGCCCCTGGAGAGCGAGCCGATCGTGATGCCACCTAGCATGTTGATACAAATGACTACGAGTCCGGCGATGGCATCGCCCTTCACGAATTTCATGGCGCCGTCCATTGCGCCGTGAAGCTGGCTTTCCCGCTCCAGCACGCCGCGCCGGCTGCGGGCTTCATGCTGGTCGATATGGCCGTTGCGCAGTTCCGCGTCGATCGCCATTTGCTTGCCCGGGAGCGCATCAAGCGTGAAGCGCGCCGACACCTCTGCCACTCGTTCGGCGCCCTTGGCGAGAACCATGAATTGCACCATGGTTACGATCAGGAATATGACAATGCCGACGGCGATGTTGCCGGATATGACGAAATCGCCGAACGTATGGATGATGCTGCCGGCGTCACCCTCGGACAGGATCAGCCGCGTCGTTGCAACGGTAAGGGCGAGGCGAAAAACTGTGGATATCAGGATGACGCCCGGCAGCGACGAAAAGTCGAGTGGCGTGTTGAGATACAGGGCGACCATCAGCAGCAATATGGCAAAGCCCAGATTGAAGCCGATCAGCATATCGATCACGACGATCGGGATCGGCATGATCATCATTCCGATCGCTAGAAGAAGCATCAGCGCGACCATCAAATCCGGGTGCGCGGGCGCGCGCGTGATGAGATTTCGTAAAACGTTGGCCATGAAAAGCCTTATTGTTGCCTAGCTGCAGCAGTGTTGCCCCGCAATGAGACATAACGCTTGAAGGTGGCCTGCGCTTCGGTCATGCGGCCGGCGTGGCGTAGGGCGTGGCTGCGCATTAGCATCAAGGGCATAGATGAGGATGGCTCGTCATCTAGTTGGTCAAGCCGATCCAATACCGACAGTGCTTCGTCACCGCGACGCTCCGAGATGAGAGCATAGGCCAGGATCCGCAGCAGGCCGATGTCTCGAGACTGTTCGTGAGCAACCAGCCGCAACAGAGCCAGGCTCTTTGCGCTTTGCCCGCACGATAGATAAATATAAGAAAGCACGCAGAGCAAATCTCGCTCCGGACCAGTGACCAGCTCGAGAGCATCGGCTTCGGAAACGTTTGACGGCTGTGTAGATGCGGCGTATTGCAATTTGTCTGGATCGGCCATCGCTAGCCTTTGATCAAGCCGTTGTGGCTCTGCCGGAGCAAGATTAGCCGCTGCAGCTCCAGCTGCAGAAGGGCGGCTCCTTCACGTGCCACCAAGTCCTCCGGGGCAGCAGATAGCGTATTGGCTAAACGCTCCAAAAGAGGGCCGTGTTGTTCGGGACGCAGAACGTGCGAATGACGTAGGCGCGGCGTCACGAACGAGAGCAGGCTATGCGCGAGATTAGGCCCGTTAAGCCAAGCGAGTTCCGAGCCTGGCTCAATCTGACCTGGCTTGGCGCGAGCCTCGTCGAGATTGACGCGCGAAATCGCATTGATCGAGCTGAGTTCGAGCGCGCTATCGATCGTGGCTTCAACCAAGTGATCCGGCGCCTCACTATGCCGGCGAAGTGCGCTGCGGCTCTTGTCATCATTGCCACGCGTCCGGTCAATCCCGATGGACCTTGCTCGAGAACTGCCCGGCGTGATGCCAGATGCATGATGATCAACGTTTGGTCCCTGAAAAGAGGTGCCAGACTCGACGGGATTCGGGGGCAGCCTAGTCATGGCAGTTTGCTTCCTTACCTGCGTCCTGAAAGGCTAATAGGACAGAGCGGCAAGCCGGCCATTCCGGCTCAGCAACACACGCCCTTCCTCAATTCCGTTGACGGTCCATCCATTGCTCAAAAGCGCGCCCACAAAGTATTTTTGACCAGCAATGACGATATAAGGGTCGCTGCCGCGCCACACAGCCTGGATCCCAATCGCAGAGGGTGTCTTCTCATCCTTGACGACGACTGCATTGACGAGCGTATAAGCGCCGTTGCTATCGCGATCCAACCGTTGCTGGATGTTCTGCCAAGTGGCAAGTCCAGCGGGCGTAACGCTGCCGTCGGCGGTGACAACGCCGGGCGCGGAGCCAACTTTGATGCCGACAAGGCCTGCTCTGTCAACTTCCTCTTGTAGCAGCTCCGCAGTTGTATCGGTGGCCGGAGCATCAGGAGCGCTGAGCGCCAGCTTGGGTGAAACGTCCGCGGCAGGAGGCGAACTTGGCACTGCAGCCGTGTCGGTCTGGACAAAACTGGTCGAGAATGTGCCAACCGCGGCAAAGCTGATAACGACCATGGCGAGTCCGGCGAGCGATACACGCCGACGATCGATAGAGCCAGCTTTTTCGAGACCCTCGATAGACCACCGGATCGACATTTCTCCGGCATGAAGGACGGCAGGAAGAGGGACAATGATGGGCGTGTTTGGCAAAACAGTCTCACGCCCCTCGACACGAACGTCGCTCGCCAATGCCTCGATCTCGATCGAGTTGAAATGCGGCGTGACACGAAGATGGTGCGGCTCGAGGCCTTGCTCGACAAAGATTAAATCAGCATCGAAGCTGCTGCCGATCAGACACGATCCGACCCCCACTGTGCCTGTCAGCCCAGAATAGCACCCCAGCAGCACTTCGAAGCGCTGGCAATGTGGTTCATTCACGGTCGCTCTCCTGAACAGCGAACGGAACCGTACGGCAGAACCGTACGGCCCGTTGCGACTTCACGGACTAGGCAGCCCGGGAAACTGGGCGACGTACATCGCCCCGCCTCATCCCTTACTGCACCCGCTCGTCGGCTACTTTCTTGACGGTCGAGAGCTCGGTCGAGACGACGCGAAGTTCCACATCCCTCTCAGTAGCCTTAGTGCTTTGGGCAGTCAGAGCGGCCATTTGCCGGTTGAATGCCGCCTCGCCGGCAACTTCAGCCGCCGTGGAGCCAGCGGCAGCAGTAGCGGTGCCAATTGCACCACCTGCCGTCGAGGTATGAGACGCACCAACGCCATTACTCATAATAGTTCTCCTGTGTGCTCGAATTTCGCCGCAACGTGCGGCTCTTATTTTCCTGATGCCGCAACATGCGACGTCAGGAATCCTCTTCTGTTTCGGCCATGACGTCGTGGAAACGACTCATTGCACTATTTGCAATCTGTAGAGCAGCAGCTCCGAGAGCGACGTTGAATGCTTGCTGCATAGCGGCTTCTCGTGAGGTTCCGCTTGGAGTGGACGCGCCGCCGTTTACGGGAATGTTCGCGTCTGGCGATCGGCCATGATCATCGCGCTCGTCAGGTTTATGAGATCCGTTTTTGCCGCTGCTTTTGCCGCCAGCCGCATGGAGGTCGGCATCAACGTGCCCAGTGGGGCTGGAGCTTGTAACGCGCATCGGGTTCTCCTATGTCAATTCAATTGTGCCAATGGAGGCAGTCTCCGCCCACCAATGTGCAAACGTTAGCTTTCGAGAAGCTGACGAGGTCTATAAAATGCAATGGGCCGATGCTGGATCTGCGAAAGCTGCAGATCAGATGGTATGTACCAGGACAAACCTTCGTTTGTAGAGCTCGATCGCGTCGGATCGCTGCTCATCAAGTCGAAAGCTTCAGCAGGCGGATGTTAACGCGACTATTAATAGATCGCGTTTTGAAGTCGACTGCGCTGCAGTCCCGGGCTGACGTCGCTTTCGATGCCCGCGGGGCCTTTCGACAATTTTCTTGCGGCCGGGCGCAGCGGGACGGAGCTTGACCTGGTTTGGAGCGGGGTAGAAAGCGAGATTGACGGCGAGTCAGCGGTCAAGGATGATCCCCCGGTCCTGGAGGGCTCATGAAGGATCCGTCAATCGGGGTCCGCCTTCACGAGAGCGAACAGCAGCCTGCCGCTCGAAAAGGGGTCCTTCGCCCTGGCGCTCTGCGATCAGCATGCTCCTGATCCTTGCGCAAGCCGGCAGGCTCCGCACTTCTGACCGGTTCTGTCGCGCCGCTTTAATGCATCGACCTTCTTGCTGGGCTGCATTTGCAGCCGATTGACCTTCGCAGCGGCAGACTGGATTTGAGGTCGGCCCTCGCGCGATCGGGCGCGGCCTACATAAATTGTGAGCAGTGAAGAGCGAGCAAGTTCCTCGGATCCGGCGCGCGGCATCGAGGATGGTAGAGCTTGCGCGACCGACTGCTCGACAGGGAGACCCGACCGCGCGTAAGCCGCACAAGCTCGACCAGCGTTTTCAGCCTTATTTTGACGGATAGTGTGATCCGACTAGGCGTTAGCGCCCGCAGCTTGCATGCGCTCGGACTCGATGCGAGCCTTCAAGTTGTTCAGGTAGTCCTCCGCGTAGGACTGGGCTACCGAAACCGGGAGGTTGACCCCCGCCGTGGCCGCTTCTTGAATTGCCTGCTTCACCAAGCCTTCTCGCATTGCCAATTTGACCTCAGGGCCGCCGATGCAGCCTACCGCCTGTGCCGCAAGGCCCAGGCCGGCTTCTTCGAGCGCTTGCTTTATGTTGCCACCGCTGATGGCGGTGTGAAGAAGATTTGCAGCTTGCGCTTCGGCTTCGAGCACCATTGACGCCAGATCGGCCAATTCGCCCAAGCCTGGAATGAAGCTAAGCACACCGACCGCTGTCGCAGCCCAGTCGAGTACCTTAGAGCCAACCTTGAGCACGTCATTGATTGCGTGCATGAAGGCGCCACCGTTCTTTTTGGGAGACTTGACGTCGGGTTGGTCTGCCACGCCCATCGTCATGTCCGCGACCGCGTCCTTGTCGGCGGCCGTTTGGGCGGTATGCGTCTTCACATGTTGAACGGTGCGGTTCGCACAGGACATGTTGTTGAAGAACTGGTTGAAGTCGCTCTTGCTGATATTACCGGAATCGACCGTATGGCCGCCGCCGAAGTCGAAGAACTTGTGGTGGGTTTTGTAGCCCGTAATCGCGTTGTTCATCAACCCGAACAGCACAGGGTCGGACAGCAGCTGGGATGCGGCCTTTCGCACCTCGGGCGCGAGGCTCTTGTCGTCGGCCATGCTCGCCAGCTTTTCCCGCGTCAGGTCGCCCTTCCCGAAAAAGGCGCTTTGGTTCTTGCTGATCGTGTCGAGCGTATCGAGCTCGGCTTTTGTGAGATTCACCGATGATGAAGCAACCTGCAGGAAGTCCTCTTTGTGGACCTTGTCTATCGAGCCGCCATACAACTGCTTCCATTCATTCGGATGGTCGAGGAAGTATTGAGCAGCCGCGAGAACCTGCGGCGGGCATTTGCCCGTCTTGGCTACGCCGTCGACGATCTGCTTGAAATCCGAAAGGCTTAGGTTCTTGGGCAGGTTGTCGGAATAGCGATAGAGCTCGCGCAATGCATCGGTCAGCATCATAACCGATGGCTCGCCATTGCCGCTGCCGTCGGAGGGGATATAGTTTTGCGTATAGTTCTTTGCCCGCTGCTCCTGGAACTCAGCAACTTGCGGGTGGTGATCGGAGAAGCCGGAGAGATCACCCGCTTTGATCTTACCGCCGCAGCGGCCGTCGCCTTGCGAACCTATCGCGTAGAAGAGCTCGGGGTCTCGCTGCAGTGCCTCGATCGCCGCCTTTAGATCCGGCGGTGTGGAGGGATCGTTGGCCAAATCTCCCAGAGATTTCCAATCCAGCGGGCATTTGTCCTTGTGTCGGATCAGCACCGACACAATCTGCAGCTCGGCCTCAGTCGGGGTGCCGCTGTTCCACGTGAGTCTGGAGCTTTGTACGGGGGCTTCTGCAATCTTTGGGGCGCTCGCAGCGGAGGAGGCTTCCTCAGAGGACGGCTCGGGGGTCTCCTGACATGCGTCCAGTGCGGCCTTAATCTCCGGCGGGATGATGTTCCGCACCTCTTGCGTGAGTTCCTCCGTCAGTTGCTTGGCCGAGTCCTCGGTCGCCGGACCCTGTGGTGGGGAATGCTCGTCAGTCGTGCCCTTCAACGACAAACTGACCAGCACCGCCTCGAAGCTTGAAAAGTCACGCGCCGGCGAGGGCCCGGAAGCTAGCCCCGACAAAGCCAAATTCGAGCTGGTGGTTAGCGGCAGATTGTTGACTGACATCATACGTCCTCTGATTTGAGATCGCACCACAAGCTGGCCATGTGGCGCAGCCTGAGATCGCGGCGAACAACGAGCAAGCAATGTCAATAGCGCTCAACGGCTCCTACCGCTTGCTTCCGATTGCACAGCGCTCCCAGCGCTCAGTTTGGCTACAATCTATAGGCATATCGCCGTCTAGATATTCACGCCGTATGGTAGGAGCGATTAGCTTTCGAGAAGCTGACGGCGCTCAAATGATTTCACAATGAGTTGCGAAATGGCGTCGCTCAAGGCGACGACGTGTCCTCAATTCAGCATCAGCTTGCATGGGTGCTCGGTCGCTCGCCTCTGCGACAGCCAGGTCAACGAGTCTGCCGCTCTTCGCAGGACTCGCGTGTGCTGATTGATGCAACACATCCCCGCTTCCGCAGCATCGCTCGGCAACTCACCAGCGCTCAGCCAGCTCGCGCCTGTGTGTCAAAAAAATGTGTTGGCATCTGCCCGATCGGGACGATGCAGCATGATCGGATCAGATTGCCGGGGTGGACGCACGAATTGATCCATCGCCCAAAAGTTGAGCGGCGCATGGTACTGCGGACGCCTCGGATCTCGGATGCTTGGTCACCTGGCGAGTGTTCGTCCGAACCAGCAGGCTCAAAGGCGGCGTCCAGCGACGGTTCGAGACGAATGAGCCCTTCTGCTCGCCATTGCGCGGTGTGAGGCACACACCAGGATGGTGAACGTTGTACTCCGGACATTTCTGCTCGGCATGACGTCACGGCCTCTCAGCATCTCGATCTGAGCAGGCGTAGCTGTTTGGCCGATGAAGACGGGTTGTCCCTGGCGAAATATCCGTTCGCCATGACGAAATCGCCAAGTTCCGGCGGCGCGCCGCGTGCAGGCAACGCGGGTCCCGCTTGGACCGGTCCTGGGTGAGGCGACCCCACTCGTAGGAGTCCAGGCGCAAGATCTTACCAAACAGGGTCGTTGCCGAAATCGGAGGCTTCCGCGCGATCTTGAGCGGCCGCTTGTTGGGAATTGGACCGCTCGCGGTCGATCAATGACGGCTCGCAGCGCGATGATTGGCCTCCCAGCTCCTGCCAAATCAGGTCCTGGTTGTATTCGGCATCTCATGCAACGCCATCAGCTCACGCTCAAACTCACTTCGATCGGCGGGCGATGAGGCCGAGTGGGGGTGGTGGGCTCTTGTCTGCTCCGCTTAGCGCATTGAAGTCCATCCTGTTTCTCCTTTTGCACAACAAAACGGCTCTCAACCGACGCGACGAAGTCCATGACGGACTTCGTAGAGCATCTCAAAGGCTTCGCATGAAGCGCTAAGGCTGCAAAGCAGGTCACGGATACTGCTTGCCCGGATCCGGCTCGCGCGTCCCGTGGTGCGGGCCCGGACGTTTATTGCCTGGCCTGCGGCATCGCCGCTGGACGGCCGCCCTCTAATCATAACAGCACCGGCTTTCGAAAAGCTGACAGAGGGCATAAGTAGAAATTAGACCTCTTCCCAACCTGTCTGTTATCATCCGTTCATTTCTTACCGGTATCAGGTGCGTGAACCGCGCCGTCTTGATGTGATAGTGCGGGCGAAGGAACGTCATTGGGGCGTCCTTCGCGAACGACCACGCTGGAAGATCCGCGAAATAGCATCAAAACCGACTCATGCGGTGGCTGTTCGGCTCCATGCGGGTTTCGTCGCGCTTGTGCCTCCGCCACCAGTCCTTTGAGTGTCTGCTCCACAAGCGCGATAAAGCGAGGCGGACCGGACGCGAAGACGAGGCCATCTCCCGGTACGGCTCTCACGAGGTAGCGGTCGTCCGAGATGTTGAGTGCGTCGAGCGCTGCCTTGAATGCGTCAAAGCTGATCGGACTCAAGACCAGAAGGCGGCTTTGCACCTCATGCGCGTCAGATACGTAGAGCACCAGCCCATCGTAGTACCACTGAAGATTGTAGAGATTGGTCAACCGTTCGAGGAACTCGCGCGGTGGGAGATCCGGCATTCGCCCGCGAATTCGTCCCTTCACCCCGGTGCTGATATCGACTCTGATATTGAGGTTGTTGCCGAACTCCTGCAGCGCGGCCGCGAGGTCCTGATCCAGCACTGTGTAACTATACGGCGTCGACGGCAACGCCAGCGGGGCGCCGAGCGCCTTGATGGCGCCCAAGCAAATGAAAACACCAACATAGAGAACTTTCTTCAAGATATGCAGCCTTGTAGACGAGATGAGCAGTTCTGCGATTTTCTTCTACTTGAGACTAAGCACTGGAATTCGTCCCAAAATTTGGAGGCCGACGCTTCGCCGGAAATTGGAGGCCAACCGTGATCATTCGATGACAGGTGCTCGTCAGCTTTTGGTCAGCTTGCCTCTCTAGGGTGCCAGCCCATTCATGCGAGCGAATGGCTAATCTCACAACGTGACAGAAATGATTTCTCCCATGTGGCTTGGAATTGCGACGGTCTCCGCCAACCCCGTCGAGTGTGCCTCCAGCGGCTGTTCGCTGGCACACGCTCAGTTTCACGAGAGTCTCGCGCAGGCCGCCTTGAAACAGGGGGGGATCTCTTCAGTGACCGAGCGCGCGCCGGTGTCATTGGTGCCGGAAGTGCAGCGCGCAGTCACGCCGGCGAGCCCGCTTGGCGATCGCGTCCTTCAGGGCATTTCTGCTATCCACCAGGGCAAACCATTTCCTGGAGGTGCAGTTTCGCCGACGCTCGTCGGCGACCCTGAGCCCGCAAAGAGTGTCCAGCTTGGGCCGGCCGCGCAACCGCTCCTGTGGCCGCAGCAAGTCGAGGTGCATTCGGCGGGCAAGCCGGAAGGCGCGGATCATTTCGATTCGGCGCTGACGAATTTGCGCGATGTTTACAACGGTGTTGTCCAGGTTTCGCTCATCTCCAAAGGGACAGGTGCCGTCAGTTCATCTCTGAATAAGCTTCTATCGGCAGGCTGAGCGAGCCGTTGGCTGTCTTGACGAAAGGCAAGATCGGTAACGGTCGGCCCGCGAGCAAGCGGCTTCATGCTCTTGTTCTGCTGCTGCTTTTACCGATGCTCACCGGTTGCAAAACCGATCTGTATACCAAAGTTCAGGAGCGTGACGCCAACGAGATGCTTGGGCTGCTGCTGAGCAGGGGTGTCGATGCCATCCGGGTTATCGGCAAGGATGGGACGAGCACCATTCAGGTGGAAGAAAAGCAGCTCGCCTATTCCATCGAGTTGCTAAATGACCAGGGCTTGCCGCGCCAGCCCTTCAAGAGCCTTGGCGAGGTGTTCAAGGGGTCGGGGCTTGTTGCCTCTCCGGTCGAGGAGCGGGCCCGCTACGTCTATGCTCTCAGCGAAGAATTGTCGCGCACGATCAACGATATTGATGGGGTTCTCTCCGCCCGTGTTCATGTCGTTCTGCCGAAGAATGATCTTTTGCGGCAGGATGCAACCCCGTCCTCGGCGTCGGTTTTCATTCGGCATGCTTCCAACGCGAAGCTGTCAGCCTTGCTGCCGCAGATAAAGATGCTCGTCGCCAACAGCATCGAAGGTCTATCATACGACAAGGTGGCGGTCGTGTTCGTGCCCGTTGAGCGGACTCAGCATGAGGTCTCGGTTGCGCCGGCGGCAGCTTCGCAAGAGTCAACCAGGTTCGTCTCGGCTCCCATTGCGATCGGCGCAGGAGGTGCGCTCGGTGTATTGGGCATCCTATCTTGCGTACTGCTGAGCGTACGTGGTGGCCGACTTCGCCAATCCTGGCGCAAGCTGATGAATCGCGGCAGTGGTGCAAGCAAGCCATCGGTCCAGTCCGTTGGCAAAAAGCTCCCCTCCGATGCGAAGTAGGTAGGCATTCAGGTCCGTATCGATGGTATCCCCCGACCAAAATCATTTGCTCAACGCGCATTCCGATCGCCTGCGTGAGCTTGCCGCCGTGATCCATCCCAGCCGTTTGGCCGGCCATCTTGATGGGCTCCTGTCGGAGGCCACAGTACAGCAGTTGCAGAAGACTCCGAGGCTGCAGCAAAGACTGGCCGAATTGCTGCTGAAAAGTGAGGAGGCCTCGAACGGAACTGACTGGGGCAGGGACGTTCTGCTCGGGCATGATCCGCGTCGGGCGGCCCTGCTCGCTGGCAGTATCTGGCACGCCCGCTCGGTGCTGAAGCTTGTGTCAAAGCATGATGTGGCGATTCTGATCGAAAATATTGGTGCGGAAGCGCATGCGTTCTCAATCCGACACTTATCTGGCGCGGTCGCGACCACATCGATTGTCGATCCGCATAAACTATCGAGCCAGATTGAACATGACGGACATGCGTGCCTTGGTGCCTGGCTCAAGGACGCATCAGAGCTTGACCGTGTGCGGGTCCTTTTCCGTTTACCTGTGGGGACCGCCGCCGAATCCCCAGGAGCCGAACACCACAACGCAGCGAGTCGTTTGCTGTCTTCGGTGGTAGCCCACTTGGCCAGCGAGGCGCCAGCGGTATGACGGCCGATGAAATAGCCCGGCCAAATAGCCCACGGATACGGCCGCTTGGTCCACTCATACCAGCCGCGGAACTGGGCATCTGGTACGATGCGGTGCAGACGCGTGCGCTGGCCGACCGCTATCTGCGGCAGGTCCGCAGTTGGGCAAGGAAAGCCTATCAGCAAGAGCGGGAGCGCGGCCACAGCGAGGGTCTTAGGTCAGGATCGGACGAAATGGCACAGCTGATCGCCCGAGCTGCTTCCGATGTGGCTCGGCGAAAAGCCGTTCTGCAGCAGGAGTTGCCACAGCTCGTCCTTGAGATATTGACCGACCTGCTGGGCTCCTTTGATCCCGGCGAGATGCTGGTAAGAACCGTTCGTCACGCCGTCGAGCAAAGATATGGCAGCGCAGAAGTATGCCTTCACGTGTCTCCTGTGAACGCTGATGCACTAAGACATGAATTCCAGGCGTTCGACGGGACGGATGGTCGGCCGAGAGTCAGAATTGATCCGGACCCGGCTATGGGGCCTGACCAGTGCGTTCTGTGGAGCGAGTTCGGCAATGTGGATTTAGGGCTTGCCGCACAGCTCCGCAAATTACGTCTCAGGCTTGATCCGTCCTCTCAGGAAGGCGAATCGTGACGATGCAACGATCAGACCATGATCAAGCGGCCGGAGAAGCAGATTTGCATGCGGCGCTGGCATCGGTAAGGTCCGCAGCAAAGGACGTCGATACGCGTGCTGTGCGGGGACGGATCACGCGGGCGATCGGCACGTTACTTCATGCCGTATTACCAGGGGCCCGTGTCGGAGAACTTTGCCTGTTGCAGGATCACGCATCCGGATGGGCGCTTGAGGCCGAAGTCATCGGTTTGTTGCCGGATGGGGTTCTGCTGACGCCTATCGGCGATATGGTGGGCCTGTCACACCGCGCGGAAGTGGTCCCAACCGGGCGCATGCAGGAAGTGTCAGTCGGGCCCGGCCTGCTCGGTCGCGTGATCGACAGCTTCGGCCGTCCACTCGATGGCAAGGGGCCCATAAAGACGGTCCATGCTTGTCCGCTCCGCGGCAGGGCACCCAACCCGATGAAGCGGCGTAGCATCGAGCAACCATTTCCTCTCGGCGTTCGCGTGTTGGATGGGCTTCTGACGTGTGGCGAAGGTCAGCGGATCGGAATCTATGGAGATGCTGGGTGCGGTAAGTCGACGCTGATGTCGCAAATTGTAAAAGGGGCGGCCGCTGATGTCACCGTAGTTGCACTCATAGGAGAGCGCGGCCGTGAGGTGCGTGAATTCATTGAGCGTCATCTTGGAGATGCTATTGCGCGCACGATCGTTGTCGTTGAGACATCCGATCGATCCGCAATGGAGCGGGCGCAGTGCGCTCATATGGCGACCGCACTCGCGGAGTATTTTCGTGATCAAGGACTGCAGGTCGTCCTAATGATGGACTCGCTGACGCGCTTTAGCCGTGCCATGCGCGAAATCGGCCTCGCCGCGGGAGAACCTCCGACCCGGCGCGGCTTTCCTCCTTCCGTCTTTGCGCTGCTGCCCGGTCTGTTGGAACGTGCCGGTATGGGGGAGCGGGGCTCCATCACGGCATTCTATACAGTGCTTGTCGAAGGTGACGGTACGGGCGATCCGATCGCCGAAGAGTCGCGCGGCATTCTCGATGGTCATATCATTCTTTCGCGCGCACTGGCTTCGCGCGAGCATTTTCCCGCTATCGACGTGCTGTCGAGCCGGAGTCGTGTCATGGATGCGGTCGCCTCCGCGCCACATCGCAAGGCGGCCTCCGTCTTCCGCGATCTGCTCTCGCGCTACAATGAAGCTGAGTTCCTGATCAAGGTCGGTGAATACAAGCCCGGCAGCGACCCACTGACTGATCGGGCAATCGAGTCAATCGAGGAACTGCGCGCATTCTTGCGTCAGGGCCAGGACGAGCCATCCAGCTTTGAGGAGACCGTTTCATGGATGTCGCGTCTCACGGCCTGAATCCCGTGCAAGCGTCGAAATTGCGGCTGGTGAAAGACATGAGGGAACGAAGCGCGCTTCGTGAATTGTCGAGCTTGGAAGACAAGCGCCGAATTGCAGCCGACGCGCTGCAGCGGGCGTCTGAGGATCTTGAAGCCACGCAGAAGCATCGCGCCAAGGTCGAAGCTGAACTTTATTGGGAACTGGCGCAGCTCGAGACAACGTCCGTGACCGAACTCGATCGACGATGTCATCTCGTCCTTGGGCGACTGGCAGCAAAGGTCGAATCGGCGCGTCAGGCGCTTGTGCAGGCACGCATCGCGCACGAGGAGACCCAGCGGGCGGTGAATGAAGCGCGGGCACTATGGGCCGGGCGTTCGGCGGCGAGCCAGAAATGGCAAGAGATTGAGGGAAATATCCAGCGCGCGACCGCCGTCCGTTCGGAGTCTGCGGCCGAAATCGACGCCGACGATGAAGTTTTGCTCCGATATCAGGGTGGTTCGCGCAGCCAGACGATCGGCGGGGCATTCTAATGGTTGGTTCAGTTATGACGTCGCGAACTGCGCCCGTGCAACCTGTCGGTAAGTGCCGTGGCTGAACCCGCACTCTTTCAGCCAGCGGTGAAGCTGGCACATGAAGTGGTCTCGTGGGTCAACGAGATCTCCGCACGGCGCAGCGTCCTGCAGAGCCGCCTTGGCGACAAGCCGCTATCCATCCGCGTGAGCCGGCTTGTTTGGCAGGCCGAGCCATATGCCATGTCGATGGTCGACTGCGTATTTCGGGCCGGAGGTGAGACAGCTGTTTTGTCCTTGCCTCGCCTTCTCGTCGAGACACTGATTTCAACAGTCCAGCAGGGCCTTACTTTACCCTCCGACCCAACCTGCTCGCTCGTTCTAGAGCTTGCGCTGGCACCCTGGATCGTTGGATTAGAGAACGTGCTCGCATCGAATGTGCAGCTGATCCGCATCGAAGACGCAACGGCGAAAGGCCCCTATCTGGAGCTCGATGTTGCCATCGGAGCGCTGGCAGGAAAAGCCCGCCTGTTCTTGTTCGCGCCTCTCGACGGTCTGATTCCTTCTGCGTTCCGCTTGTTGGGCGAGTTGATTGGCCAATTACCGCGAGAGCAAGGCAAGATTTCGTCGGAATTGCCGGTCGTGATTGCGAGAGAGATCGGCTCGCTGCGGGCGCCTGTCATGCTCCTTCGCCAAGCACAGCCCGGCGACGCACTGCTGCCCGACGTCATTCCGTTTGCCCATAGCCAGCTGATCCTCACGGCGGACAAGTTGTGGGCGCCGGCGCAGGCCGCAGACGACAGACTTGTCCTTCGCGGACCATTCCGCCTGCAGCCCCATCCTCTAAGGTATGTAGATATGACGATACGCTCCCAAACGGAACAAGCAATCCTGCCCTCGGAAGCCGACATCGACAGTGTTGAGATCACGCTTGTCTTTGAATGCGGCCGCTTGCCTATCCCGCTGGGTACGTTGAGAAGCATCAACGAGGGATACGTGTTCGAACTTGGGCGGCCGCTGGACGGTCCAGTCGATATTGTAGCCAACGGTCAATTGATCGGCCGGGGCGACATCGTGCGCATCGGTGAGGCGCTTGGGATCCGGCTACGTAGCAGGTTGGCAGTCAATGGTTGACATTCAACCGAGCGTCCTTGCGCTTCTCGCGGCGACGGTCGGCCTTGGCCTGCTGGCATTCGCAGTCGTCACAACGACCGCCTTCATAAAGGTTTCTGTCGTTCTCTTCCTGGTTCGCAACGCGCTCGGAACTCAGTCCATACCGCCGAATATCGTCCTGTATGGCGCTGCATTGATTCTTACCGTGTTTATAAGCGCTCCAGTGTTCGAGCAGACTTACAATCGCGTGACCGATCCGCAACTTCGCTATCAGACCGCCGACGACTGGGTGATCGCCGCCAAGGAGGGCAGCGAGCCGCTGCGCGCCCACCTCAAAAAGTTCACCACTGAGGAACAGCGCACGTTCTTCCTGTCATCGACGGAACATATCTGGTCGGATGAGATGCGCGGCAACGCATCAGCCGATGATTTAGCAATTCTCGTGCCGTCCTTTTTGATCTCGGAACTTAAGCGTGCATTTGAGATTGGCTTCCTTCTCTATCTTCCGTTCATCACGATCGACCTGATCGTGACGACAATTCTGATGGCCATGGGCATGTCGATGGTGTCACCAACAATGATATCCGTTCCTTTCAAGCTCTTTCTGTTCGTCACAATCGACGGCTGGTCGCGGCTCATGCACGGATTGGTGTTAAGCTACGCAACGCCCGGAGGTTGAGATGGACGAAGCCAGCATCCTCACCCACGTGAGCCGATCACTTGTCCTGTTCATGATCTGGGTTCTGCCGCCGCTCCTGGCAGCTCTCGTGGCGGGATTGGGTATCGGCATCGTGCAGGCAGCAACCCAGCTGCAGGATCAAACCTTGCCACTGACAGTCAAGCTCCTCGTTGTCGTCGCGGTGCTCGTTCTGTTTGCCCCGGTGCTGAGCGCGCCGCTAATCGAACAAGCCCAGCATATCTTCACTGAGTTCCCCGCGCTCACAGCGAGGTATTAGTGCGGGAACGCAAGGCTGACCAAGCCTAAAGCTATGGCGTCGCGTTTGTCTGTCCTCATTGTGAACCGTGACCAGAAGAGGGGAGTTTCGTCAGCTTACCGAAAGCTCGCCTCACTAGCATGGGACAGATGAATCCGAACTGTCCTGTTCGGCTCGATGGGCCTTCGGAGGAAGAATGATCTCATCTGAAATTGACATCCACTCGATTCAAATCTTGCTCACGATGGAATGACCTGCGGTAAGGCCTGGCCCTCGATGTCTAACCTGGCGAGTTATCAACTAGGAGACAGGCGAACCGCTTTGATCTCAAGCGGCCGCACGGCTTTGACGTTCTGATGGATCATGCCGCGATGAAGGTGCCGCCCGAGACTGATCGCCACAAACTGTTGAATTGATGGAAGCTCCGAAGCGCCAGATCATCAGCACCGCCCTGCGGCCAGTGAGACCCGAAGGAGCTTGGGTTGCTGGCCTTGCAGCGGCGCTATTCGGCGGGTCCTATCTTGAAATGGTCATACCTTATTGGCGACAGCCGTGGATGCTGAGAGTTGAAGCGCACGACCTGGCCTGGCGCTAGGTATGTCGCTCTGCAACCGCTAGGACACGAGGTAGATGACCAGCAGAGTGCTTGACGCCTTGCATCATGGCGAGGCACGGGCGATTAGATTGGCTTGAAGCGAGCGGCGAGCTGGACTCAAATGGATGCGTTGTCACCCACCGAGACGCAAAGTCTGGTTCAGACTGCCGTCGAATTCGTCGTTGCGGCCGGACTTGGCGCGGCCCGGGCGCTTGGCATTATGCTGGTTCATCCGGTATTCACCCGGCCGCACATTAGCGGGATGATCCGTGCAAGCGCGACGGTTGTGATTGGATTGCCTTGCTTGATGCAAATCAAGAGCGGCTTGCAGACGCTGGATCCCGGCACCCGTATGATTGCGGTCGCGCTCCTCGGCGTGAAGGAGATATTTATCGGCCTATTATTCGGCTTTCTGCTCAGCATACCACTTTGGAGCATCCAAGCAGTTGGTGACATCATTGATACCCAGCGCGGCATCTCAAGCCACGTAGACGATCCTGCGACGCGCAGTCAAACCTCCGCAATGGGGCTCTTTCTCGGAACTGCGGCGGTTACGATCTTCGTTGTATCGGGGGGCCTGAACACAATGATCAGGTGCCTCTACGGAAGTTATCTGATCTGGCCCGTGTATCGACTGCTACCGCCCCTGACCGAGCAGGGGGCAATGGAGTTTATCAAGCTTCTCGACCATATCATGCACACGACCCTCGTGGTCGCCGGGCCCGTGCTGGCTCTGCTGCTTCTGATTGACGTATCCCTCATGCTGCTCGGGCGCTTTGCGCCGCAAATCAAGCTGAACGATCTTTCTCCGACTATCAAGAATGCCGCCTTTGGCATCATCATGGTGAGCTACGCCGTCTTCCTGATCGAATATATGGGAGCCGAGATCGTTCAGTTCGACGGTGTGCTGGAGTGGCTCGAGAAGTTCTTGAAATGAACGACACGAGTGAAGAGAAAAAGCTTCCACCAAGCCACAAGAAGCTGAGGGACGCGCGTAAGAAAGGGCAGAGCCCGCGCAGCGCCGATTTTGTGACCGCGGCAAGCCTTTGCGCTGGTTTCGGCTGCCTTTGCCTCAGGGGGGGCCCGATCGTAGACGCATGGCGCGAAGCCGTGCAGCTCACCGACAAGCTGCAGGGCCAGCCGTTCAACAGCGCGGTCGGGCAGGCGTTGGTCGGATTGGTGGACCTTTCTATGGCAGCCGTAGCTCCCATCCTGGGTGCGGCGTTGGTTGCGGCCGTCTTGGCCGGCGTCTTGGCCAACGGCGGGTTGACGATTTCCGTCGAGCCGTTGAAACCCAGTTTTGAGAAATTGGATCCGGTGAAAGGGCTGAAGCGGATTGTCTCCCAGCGCTCGCTTGTCGAGCTTGGAAAGTCCCTCGTCAAAGTATTGGTTCTTGGTGCCACGTTCCTCTTCACTGTGCTCGCAGGTTGGAGGGCACTGGTCTATTTGCCGGTGTGCGATTTGAGCTGCCTTGGTGTTGTCTTTAACGAGCTGAAAGTACTGATAACGATTGCTGCCGGCGCCTTTTTGATTGGTGGGCTGGCCGATCTGCTCATTCAGCGTTGGTTGTTCCTGCGCGACATGCGCATGACGCAGAGCGAGGCCAAGCGCGAGTCCAAGGAACAGGATGGTAATCCGCACATCAAGGGTCAACACCGCAGGATCCGTCGCGAGTCGGCGAACGAGTCTCCGCTCGGCATCCACCGGGCAACATTGATATTGAGTGGACCGGCGACGGTGATTGGCCTGCGCTACGTTCGGGGCGAGACAGGCGTCCCGGTTCTGGTGTGCCGCGGTGAAGGCGCGGTGGCGGCACAGTTACTGGCGCAGGCGCGCGCCCAGCGTCTGAGCATTGTCGAGGATCATGTGTTGGCGCGGCAGCTGATCCGCAAAGGTGGGATGGGTAAGGCCGTTCCGATGGATTGTTTTGAGAGAGTCGCAAAGGCGGTGTTTGCCGCCGGCTTTGTATAGTGTCGATACGCTCAGACCTTCGCGCAAAGACCCTATTGTCGCAGAACCTGGTACAAGCTGCGCGATCCAAAAACGACGGCTGAGCAAAGACAGGACTCCAGGAGCCTCGTCGGCCCATCGCAAGACTGATATGGAAACCAGAGTGTCCAGCGTCGTTCGTCCTGCCCGGATGTTGCGAGCCGCTTATTGGGTTTCTGGCGCCCCCCTGTTTTGGGTTCCATCCTCCAAATTGCTGCGATTGCCGGTCGCCGCGGGCCCACGAGCTGTGATGGGAAGCACTGCACGATCACCACTGGTCGGCATGACGGCGCCATTGCCTAGCAGGTCGCCAGGATCGTTGACCATGACGGCGAGGTTATTGCGGACTGAGCAGCCAAGCGTTGGATCAAACGAATTGTCGCCTAGAGAAGGGCCCGTGACAGCGAGCGGCGGACAGACGGCAGGATGTGCCTCGTAGGTAATTGCCTCGATCCGGACCCCGAAATGTGCGGGTAGATCGACGGGAGAGGCGGACAGGCGGATATTGTAGGGGGCAACGCCCATCGCGCGCGCCTCATGGGCAACCTGCGCTACGAGCCGCGGTGAGCCGGCGACGTCGAGTTGGAGTGCATCGCGCCGGCCGCGGCTGGCATTCGCAATGAAATCCCGCAGGCCGTACTTTTCGTTGCGACGAAGATTTTGAAGCAGCAGGACACTGGTCTTCTGCTCCACCCGAGCCGCTTGTCCAGCCGGTCCGGAAGAAATCGCAGCACTATTTGCACATCCGCCAAGGGCCGCCGCAACTGGGATCAAAAGACATAGGTGTCGCAAGGTCATTGGCAGTCCTCATTCTATGATAAAGCCGGCACCGACGGTTGCACCCGATCTGGCCGTGGCGGGCGCCGCCTCATGGCCCTTCGACGAACCAGCCAGCGTATTCGTCAGGGTGCGCCCTGCGTCCGAAGGCGGCCCGATGCGATCAGTTGGAGCGCTCATCTTGGCCGGGCTAGATCCCGGTCGGACGATGTAGGGAGTGACAATGATGACCAGTTCGGTCTCCTGCTTCTGAAATGAAGAGGAGCGAAACAGCACACCAAGGATCGGAACATCGCCTAACCAAGGAAAAGTGCCGATGTCGGTACTGAAATTGCGCCTGATAAGCCCCCCAATGGCGAAGCTTTGACCGCTGGCAAGCTCAACGACAGTACTGGCACGACGCGTGGAGAGGCCGGGCACCGATATTCCGTTGACGCTGACCTCGCCTTCTTTCGACAGTTCGCTGACTTCAGGCTTCACATGGATATTGATCTGATTATTGCTGAGGACGGTTGGGATGAACTCCAGGCTGATTCCGAATTGTCGGAATTGGACCGAGACTTGCCGGTTGTCCTGCATCACCGGAATCGGAAATTCGCCACCTGCCAGAAAACTTGCGGATTCCCCGGACATGGCGGTCAGGTTCGGTTCAGCCAGGATCGAGGCGAGGTGCTCGCTGGCGAGTGCGTCGAGAACAGCGCTCAGGTTGATATTGCCAGCGCTGTACCCGATGCCGATCGTGCCGCCGCCGCTGGCCGATCCGGAACCGCCACTTTTTCCCGTGGCAAGGAAAGCGCCGTTCGGACCGGAAGCCGTGAAGTTGATATTGAGGTCCTTGACGGCACTGCGGGAGACTTCCGCCACCCGCACACTCAGATTCACCTGCAGCGAACCTGCCACCTGAATCTTATTGACGACCAGCGCACCCGGACCGAGAAACTGCTCGGTCACCTTCCTGGCCGTCTCGACGATATCGGCGTTGGGAGCCGTGCCGCCAAGGATTGCGCCGCGTGGGGTATAGCTGACCTGGATCGGATAATCGCCGATCTCAGCCTTCAGCGTGGCACGCAGGTCCTCGATCGGCTGGGTGACGACGACGCGCAGCTCGGCGAGAGCCTCGCCGTTTTCGTTCAACGCGAACAGGCTGGTTCGTCCGGATTTTTTGCCAAATACGAATATCGTGCTGCTCGATGGCGCCTGATAGTCGGCGATCGCCGGGTCGGCAACAAAAATGCTCGCTGCCGGCGCGTTCAGATGAACCGTCTTGCCCTGTGAGGAGGTGAGATTGAGCGTGCCGGTGGTGCTGCCAGGCGCCGAATGTGGCGGCTCTCCTTTGCTGTCCCGTTTTGTCTCGGCTGCGCCTGCAAGCGGAAATAGCAGAGCAAGTCCGCACAGGACATAGCACAAGCGCGGCAGAGCGGCAGAGCGTTGCGCTATCATGACCATGAGCGGCAGATTGGCGCCGGCAGCATTCTTGACGACCTTCAAGGGATTGTTGCTTTCAAGTTAGATTGCTAGGCAGCCGATGCCGCGCCGACGAGTTCAAGGGTGTAGCCGACCCCGCGCGCGGTCTTGATCCTGAGCGTCGCACCGGCCTGGTTCAAATGCGCGCGTAAGCGATAGATCCCGACTTCCAGCGCGTTGGTCGAGACCTCGTCGTCAAACGCATACAAGCTATCTTCCAGCGATGTGCGCGGCACGGTGCGGCCGGCGCGGTTGAGCAGATGTTCGAGAATGCACACTTCGCGCCGCGCAATTCTCAGTATCCGGCCGCCAACCGAGACTTGCCTTGCGATAGGGTCGAAATGCAGATTGCCGAATGTCACCACCGGCGCCGTCATTTGCGTCGATCGTCGCAGGATGGCCCGCATGCGGGCGATGAGTTCGTCGATAGACACGGGCTTGGGCAGGAAATCATCCGCACCTGCATTGAAAGTTGCAATTCGGCGGCTGAGATCATTGAGACTGCTCATCATCATCGCCGGCATTGATCGTCGCTCGCGCCGCAACTGCTTCAGCCAATCCAGTCCGTCTCCGTCGGGCAAGACAGATTCCAGCAGGACCATGTGGTAGTTCGCGCATTCCAGCGCGGCCGACGCCTCATCCAGTGTGCGCGTCACATCGACGGCGAAGCCGCAATTCAAGAGCGCTTCCTTCACGGCGCGGCCAAAGTCCGCATGATGATCAACCAGGAGAATTCGCATTCATTGCCTCTCGTCCATCCTCGGCAGGACTTGAGCGTGTCACGGTTGACCATGTGGCTCGGTGGGCGGCCGCTTTGACGTGAATTCGAAAAGTCGGAAATGCCAGGATGGAGCATAGTGGCAGGCGATCAATGTTTGCCGGTCTATCGTCATCGGATAGGCGGCTTGCCGCGCATCGCGTCCGCCGGCGACACCGTTCAAAAGACCATGCATGTCAGCAAGAGCTCCGCTATTTCCAACAAGGTTGAAAGCCTTGGCTGCGCGCTGATGCATCTGTGGGCCGAGGCCGCCGCCGGCAGGAGCGATTACGCCAAACCGCGCGAGTGAAACGAAATCGCAAGTGAGAGCGGCTGAATTGGCCGAACAAACTAGCGAAGCTGACATTTTGAAACTCCCTCAATTCGTCTTAATCCGCGGTCGGTCCTGCTAGGCTGTTGAGCCTGTAGTGTCGTCAAGCCACGGCAATGCAAGGTTTTTCGCGTTTTTTAAGACAGTTCACGCGCTGTGCATCTGGCCGATGTGTTGGAAGAAGCCGAGATGCACGACGAAAGATCAATACGCCTGTTGGCTGGATAGACATCCTCTCGTTGGCCGGTGATTGCCGCGCGAGGTGCCAATCGTCCAAAGTGCGGTCGCGCCGGAGTCCTCCCATGCCGCCGCGGAGCGAATGCAGCGAACGAAGGAGGAATCGAGTCCGGCGTTGCGAGCGCGCATCGCCTGAGGTGGTTGCCCAGGCTCCGTGTCGTCACACGGCTAAACCACGAGACAATGATCTGATCCGAAACTCGGCGTATGACCGGCAGACAAAATTGTGACTGCTCGCGTTCTTCTCGCCCGCTGGATCCTGGCCTGGCTACGCGTGGGGCGAGTCGTCCTACGCTGTGCGCAGAAGCGATGCACGATGTACGCTCTGAAGAGAAGCCATCGAGTGTAACGAGGCGGAGCGGCCGTGCATTGAGTTTTTGAGACGTTCGCAATTCTTGCTACCTGTCAGGAAGAGTTCACGCGAGCGGGCTCTGTCGCGAGACTGTCGTAAATCCTACAATCTGACGCTAGGTGAGATTCAAGCGCTTTGACGACTTCTTGTAGCGGCGCCATCAGGCTCGAAAGCCTCGTGAGATAGCGGCGATACAGTTTAGACCAGACCATCGACCTGCGCATGGCGGTCTTGCGCTATCCAGGTCGTGAGCATTTCGCCGTCCGATCAAGCTTAGCGCCAGAGCCATGGATGTGCACGAAGAGCCAGTCGTTCGTGCCAGGCTTTGGGCAAAGCCATGGCATCACAATCGGACGATCGACGGATCCGCCTCATGCGCGGCAATATTGCGGGAAGACCGGGGCGGGTATGCGTTCGCGTGACGGGCATGGGCTAACAGCCGAGATGCGGACGAGCGATCGCGCGAGCCAATTTGATCATCAAGGAACTGAGGAGAGAATCGATTGCCAGACGTCATTTTGAATGCTGCCTCCATAGATCGCGGTCGACTATGAGGGGCTTTGGTGCGATCAGCAAAATCGATTGTTTTGATGGAACACATCCAGGTGACGGATCGGCCCTGCTGCAACAGTATCGCCTGTCGCAGACGAGTGAATAGCTGAAGCGGTCGCGGCCAAAGCGTTGATCGCGCTTCAATGTCAGGTCGTGCTAGCTAAAAGGGGCGATACTTCGCGTTCAGAGGTTTACTTCGTCACGCCTCCGGCCACGCGTGATGGCCACTAACAAATTGATGCAGTGCGATGTGGGAACGTAGCCAAGATACCAAGATGCCCCGAACGGCCAGCTCCTCCGTCGTAGTGCGACTTTCTCTCTCGGAGCCCTCACCGCCCGTAGCGCATTGCGTAGGGGGCTGCCCCGTTCGATCGGCGAGTTGATCAGACATCGGTCGCGCCACGCCCTATGCTCAAACTGTTACGCGTGAGGTGTGCCGTGCTCCAGGTCTACCATGAGGTGGTTGTCTTGGTGCATGAACCAAAACGAACCATACTAAATGGCGCGGTCGACAGAGTATCGATGCATTACTCCCGCGCTTGTAGGGATTTGCTTCGCTGGCGGCCCGGTAGCTCTCCAAGTTGCCGCCCAGGAACAGGCGCTCAGTCTCTCGGGTTGGAGTTCTGCCGAGTGAGCACATCAAATAGACGTCCCCGTCGATGTGGTCCGGATCGTCGGCATTCATTCCAAGACCGATGCTGCTCAGCACGTCGTCAGGCGTTCAGACCGCGGACGTCGGTACCGTATAGGTGTGCAGCGCGTCCGCATTGTTGGCGATCGCTCTCGCCCAAGTATCGCACGAAACGGCGAATGTTTCCGGATCCTCGACCAACGATACCAAGGCAGATGTGGTCGTCTGGCCGCGCATATGCCAGCCTGCCTGTCGATCCGGCTCGGCTGCTGCAGCACGTCGTGAACCCCGAATGGAGTGTCGGCGGCATTCCGGGGATCAACATTCATTTCAGTCTCCATTCGAGTGCCGGCTATTGGCGCAAACTATCGCAGGCGCAGCTTTCGAGAAGCTGACGGACCAGGAAGGAAGCCATTTGCCTTGGCCTTTGAGGGGAGCCGGATGGATTTGGTCAGTGAGGCGATCGTCAGCCAGAAGGAAGACGCGCAAAGCCAGGGATCACAAGTCGGCGCTGTCTCGTGCTCTCTGTCGTTGCTGTTTCGAGTGGGCCGAGATCGTGTCCCTTGACTGAGCTCGTTCGGACCGCCGCGCCAGGTTCGCTCCACCACCACCTCTTTGCGGGTACGCCCTCTGGGGCAGCAGTCCTTGCCCGGCTATCACATGGACAAGCTGGCGGATGCGACGGGCCGCCGTGTTCTTTTCAAGTCGTTTGCTTACAAAGAGCAAGAACGGCATCCTCTCGGAGCCGTCGGACCTGCAATGGACGAGCGCGACCGGTTACCGTTTTGTAGTTTCCAAGCGGCCGACGCTCGATCGAATCGTTCTAGCTAGTCGATTTTGCACGAGGGCGAGCCGCTTTAGCAAACCTGACCTACGAGGTTGTGACGTCGGAATAGCCGTTACAACCACTTGCGCCTAGTTGCGGCAAATTGTCTTTGTCGCAGGCACGCTTGATGTCTTAAATCCGCCAATCGGCTTACACGACGTCTTGCAGCGTGCGATCTGTGGTACTTATCGAGGGAGATGAGCGTATGAAGTGTAGTGGCAAAGGACTGGCGATCGTATTGTCCTTGCTTTCGACCGTAGGCGTGAGCACGATGACGAGAGCCGATGAGCCCTCGCCGAAATACACCGAGGTGCTCCATGCCCTGCAGACCGGCAAGAATGTGAAGCTCGTACTGGACATGAGCCACTGTACAGCCGCGGAGGGTGGCAAAGCTGCGTCGGCAACACAGGCTGGTCTGGTCATCAATGCCTTCAGGGTGACCCCCCAGAACGGCATTAGCTTCGCCAACGCCCACCAAACGGTGGACAGCTCCGGGCATGCCGTGACCGAGTACATCCGCCATAGCCTGAGCCGCGAAGGCAGGCTCACGGTGCGGGCTTCGAAGCTTGTCGTCGGGACCACCGAACTCGTGAACCAGGGCGAATTCATCTGCGAACTGCCGGATGGCGCTAAGTTCATCTGGTAAACGAAGAGAACAGCGCAGGGGGACGCGCTTCGAAACTTGATCCTTTAACCGTGCAAACACCTTCGCAGGTCATGGCGGATGGTTTCGATCGTGAGAGGCGGCCAGATTGTTTCTGGCCGTCTTTTCCTGAAGCGCATCGAATGCACGAACTTGCTGTCTCAAGGTATCGTATGACGGCCATCGATCCTCATTAAACCTCGGTTATCGGAAGATCGGCGGTTCCGGCTAAGAGTGACCGCAACCAGCTTGGAGCAGGAATTTTTACGAACTGGGCGGACTAAACTAACCATGAGGAACCCAGCGCTGTTGCAGGGGTGCCGATTTAAAGCGCCAAAAGCGAAAACAGAAGGCTTTTTGATCCACCAGCGACGTCGCTCGCGTGGTTGCAAAGACGGCAGCATCAAGATGAGCCCGCTGCGGACAAGCTCTACTGCTAGCATCGAGACGTTAGTATGTCGGGAAGCAGACAAACCCAACTCAAACGTCATCCAAACTGTCGACTATTGCTTGGCACGAAGAATGCACACCCCTAGCCATGCCTAGGGGCTTTCTGGCTACTATCGCAAGTTGCGGCCGTGGCTGGCCACTGAAGTTAGCAGTGCGTAACATAAGGCAGACGGCGTCTGCTCGGCCGATACCGGCGGGCGTCTTGTCACGTCGCCGCTAACTTTCAACGGGGTGAATAGCAGGCTTGTACGGTTAGAGCAGAATGAAGGGGACGCGCTGGAGAGGGCGCGAAAGACCTCGGAAAATGAACGCAGAGAACAACTTCGCGGCCCGGCTCCTTGACGCCGGACGCCTAGCAGCAATCGCGCGTACACGTGGCCTGAAGACGGATGTTTCATACTACGTCGACGAGGCGCTCAAGGAGCTTTGGCGGACCAGATCACCGGAAGAAGCAAAAGCGATCGCAGAGCGTTGGGTCTTATGGGACGCAAAGGGGAAGCCTTGGCCGCGCATGCCCCCACTGGAAAACGTCGTCCCGTTCAAACGGGCCGGCGCGGCCGAGATGCCGAGGACGCCCTTGCAAGCAATCCGCGAATGGTTCGAAAAACAAGATGAGGACGTACAATCTGCAATCGCTGGCATGGCGGCGCTTTTGATTTTCGAAGGTTGCAATCTTCTCGACTTCAGCAACAAGGAATGGTGCGACCATTTGCGCCGATGGCTCGGTGAGACGGGATTACCAAACCATAAGGTCATCGGCCGTGCTCTGACGTTTCGCACCTGTTTCGAGTATTTCTCGGAGAGCAGGTTCACCGAAGCGGCGTGGATGCGATCCAAAGAAGCAGCCGTGAAAATCCTTGCAGATGAGTCCCGCGAGCAGGTCTAGCATCAATCGGAACATGGCGAGGGCCGCTTCGGGAAGCGAACTGGCCATCTCTTTCCCCTCGATCAAATCGGCAAGCTTCACCACATGCGACGGTCCTTTGGGCGCAATCCAGCCATGTTCTGTGAGATGCCCCCGGATCGCATTGATGAGCTGGGTTCGCTGCCGTACCAACAGGTCTCGGGTTCTAAACACGAGACCGGCCGCCTGCTGCTCTTCGCTCTTAACGGCCACGAACCGCATGCTCGGCCGCTGGGCAGCTTCGCAGATTGCCTCGGCATCGATCGCGTCGTTCTTTTGCCGCTTCACGAACGGTTTTACATAGGCGGGTGGGATCGGCCGAACTTTATGACCAAGCTGGGTAAGCTGACGGGCCCAGTGATGCGCTCCACCACACGCCTCCAGCGCTACCGTGCAACTCGGCTGCGCCGCGAAGAAATCCAGCAGCTTTCCCCGGCTGATCCGCTTGCTGAATATCGCGCAACCCCGCCCATCCGCCCCGTGAGCGTGAAAAACATGCTTGGCGATATCCAGACCGATTGTGATAACCTTTGACACGGACGCCTCCCTTAAGTGGTTCTCAACAACTCCACTTTGGCACATCGATGCCGTCGGCGGGGCGTCCACCCCACATAAGTAGGCCGTCTTGGTCGATCCGGAGCGAGCGTCGGCAAGGTGGTTTCGTCGGCAGAGACCTTTCGGCCTTCTTGACCTCGCTGGAGATGTAGTCGGCCATGAAGCCGAGCTTGCCCATCCATTGCGCCATCAGCTAGCGGTCGAGCTCGATCTTGTCGCGGGCGTAGATAGCCTCCTGCCGATAGAGCGGCAGGCCATCGGCATGTTTGGCGACCGCGATCTGGGCCAGAACCGCTTCCGTCGGAATGCCTCCTTCGATGATGTGGGCCGGGGCCGGCGCCTGGATCACACCGTCCGCGTTCTTGAAGGCATACCTGGGACGGCGCGTGACGATCACCCGGCACTTCGCCGGCACCACATCCAGGCGCTCCGACACGTCCTCGAGGATCAGCACCTTCTGCTTGCCGGCATGCTCCGCCAGCTCTTGCGGCTCAATGACAGTTTCGATCCGCTCCTGATGGAGCGCAAAGCCCTTGCGCCAACGCGGTGCACGCTTGCTATCCGCTTGCGCACGGCCTTTGCTGACCTGGGCCTTGATCGCAGCGATGCCGGTCTCGATCTCCTCGAAGACGAAGGCCTGTTGTTCATCGTCGTCGGTGGCCGCCGAGCTTTTCCGATCGTCGGCCGAACCGGGCGCGGTCGAAGGCCTTCAGGATCTGCATCAGTCGCTCGCGCGTATCGACATCGGCATTGCGGGCCTTGAGATCGGCGACTTCGTTCTCCAGAGCAGCGGCGTGGGCCGCTTTCTCGGCCATGGCAAGTACCATGGCCTTCAGCGCGTCTCTAGGTCATTCGGGAGGCTGAGATCGGGCGGCGTCATTAACCCGACCAGAGCACATCTTGCTCCGCTTCTCTTGCCCTTTCAGGCCGCTGGTCACTTCGCCGCAGTGCTTTTACCCAACAATCTCCGGCGGCTCGACGCCGCGGTCCGGACCCGCTTCCAGTCCATCCCATCCACCAGTGCCATCAACCGCGCAGCATTCAGCTGCACCCGATGATGTCCGATCCGCGGTCAGCAGAACCTCGCCTTCTCAAGCCGTTTTAAATAGAGGCACACGCCAGAGCCATCCCACCATACGATCTTGATTCTGTCGGCCCTTTTTTTGGCCCGGAACACATAAAGCGCACCGTCGAACGGATCTGAGCCCGCATCGCGCACCAGCGCGCAACAAGGCCGTCGATTCCCTTGCGGAAGGCGACTGGATGGCTGGGCAGGTACACCTTCACGCCGGAGGGGATCATGCCGAACGGGCCGCCCGGATCACCCGATGCAACTGCGTCTCGTCGACGTCCGCGCCGGCGCGCACGATCACCTCGCTAATAGCAATTTCGATCACTGCGCCTGTCGCAGACACCACCACACCCTCGCAACTCGAGTGCCGCGAGCGATAATGTCGTTCGGGCCGAGCATCGCGACGCCGGGCGAACAGCTGCACGGGTGAATGCCGATCCGCCGGGCGATCGCCGAGACGCTAGCGCTTGGCTCCAGCGCCTCAATCACGACTTGGGCCTTAAACTCGTACGACCAGCGTCGGCGAAGCTGCCGCGGCGCTCCCTCAAGACAGTCGGCAACCGCTTCGATCATACGGAGGGTTCTAGTTCCAGAACTAGGCGTAAACATAGAAGCGCTCATCGGCTCACAAACTCAGCAGCCGATAGCCGATTGCTCAACCCCCTGCGCCCGACGGGGTCTCTTTGCCGCTTACGACCTCAAGCCCGATGAGCAAAATGAAATCGAGTATACTATACACGAGATCGCCAACGAGGATGGGCTGGTCTACGGGTACGGCGTAGAGATCAAAGAAGGAGCACCGCAGAACATCCTCGACAAACTTGCGTGGCTGCCCAGGAGGGACGGCTTAGTGCCGATCCCTTCGTGCGATCTCATTCAGTCGTCTGACTGATGACGGGCAGCCTGTCCGGAGCCGCCAAAGAATGGCTGTGAGCAGCGCCCGACGCGAGATTGGGTGCACCATCCTACCGCATGCATCCTGCAATGGCTTAGCATGATTATTGCTGAGGCATGCATTGTTTAAATGCTCATACGTTGACCTCCCATGAGACAGCCAAGCTCTTCTGTGAGCAGCCTCGCACGGGCGGTTCTTCGACGCGGCCGCCCGTGCATTTTTTCAGCGGTACGTCCTCGGAGGAATTGCCGTGATTAGTCGTAATGAAGCCTCTACGAAAGCCAAAGAGACGCTCGACGAATGGCACATCTTGATGACCGACGCGCTTGACAAACTTGCAGAGCTTCAAAGCACCATATCGCTACCTAGCCCGTCTTGAAAACAGAAAGCCAGCTCAACCGCGCCGGCTTAACGATAGCCACGTCGGAAGTTCTGCGATTAGTAGCCGCTGTTCTCTTTCTCCATTGCATTCTAGTTCGAATGGCACGTGGGTTGCTGGGACATCTGTGGCTTGGCTTCCTGAGTGAGGTCGTCGCCGAGGCGGCCAAGTCACTACCGGAGACTTCGCACGGACGGCACCTCCCCATCGTCCGTGCGCTTTTCTGAAAGCGCGAGTAGTCAGCCGCACGGCGAAAGCTCCCCTTCGTGGAGATCATGCTATGACCTGTGAGCACGCTTTCGAGAATGCCATTGCGGTGCTCCGAGAATGGTCTGAGGGCAGACCGCAATGAACATCGCACTTACCACGATTGCGGAGCTTATGGCGAGAAGGGCGTCCAGAACGGACGCTCTCTTCATCGGTTGGCTCCGACGATCACTCAGGGAGGCCTGCAGCCAATGGACAGGCTCAAATTTATACCCGCTTTCGAGGTCGCTATTCGATCTGCCGATCCCGCCAAGCTGGCCGAACTTCGAGAGGCCATCCGCGAGCGCGGGGTCCTGATAAATTTACGGTGGCGAGCATCTTGTGCGCAAGAATACGCTTACGCTCCTTAGGCTGCTCAAGATGATCGGCGGGTTCACGCCCTGTTGCGTCGTGAAGGCTGACGCTATGTCCGTAAGACTCGGCGCGTCTATCGCTGCTTGAGCCCTCAACCGCGCAACCATACGTTCGAAGCGCCGGGTCAAAGCGATGACTGCCTTGCCTACTACCAGAACAAGCAGTTACCTCAAGGATCGCTACAACTTAAGCTTTTGAGGCCGTCTGCGTTGGTTGCGCGGTGAAGTGGCAGCATGAGCAGCGGCGTTAACGCTCGTTACGATATCAACCGGAACATACGGAACTTGTCAAATGCAAGCGCCTGACGTCGGATGCGAGACGTCGCCGCCAATCGCTTCGCTGGAGACGCACCGCATGCCCTGGCGCCGTCACGGCGATCCCATCGTCGTCTGGATTAATACGCCAGGTGCTTGCAAGCATGATTTCTCGCTTTGTAGTGGCATTCGATCAGGTGCATTCCGTCGCAAGCTTGGATCTTCTTATATCGTGTTAAGCGTGATGGCATCCACATAATGACCGACGGGATCGAGACTACGAACGTTGCACAGCCTCCAATTGACCTGGAGGGGGGGTACATGACAGCGACCGAGCTCGCTGCGCAATTTAGGAGGACGCCAGCGACGATCGCCCGTTGGGCGCAAATGCCGAATTTTCCCCGTGCGACGGCTTTGAACGGCGATGCGCATTGGCCGATAACCGAAGTACAGGTCTGGTATCGCAAGCGCCAAAGGGCACACCGGGCCGCGCTACGTGCCAAAGAGGCGGCTATAGAGGCGGCTGTCGAGAAGGCTCGCCAGCGCCAACGCCTGATCGCAGCGTTTGCTCGCTGCTGCCCGCTGAAAGTCGAGCGATCAGTTGCTCCGCCGCGTGACGTGCCTCTCTCTCGCAAGATGGTCGTCCGAGCAGACGGCTCGCTTGCTCCTGCCACAGGCGATGATAGCCAGATCGCGAGCGCACCGCGGAATCACGTTAACAACGAGATTGGATCGTCTGGGGGAAATGACGCTAAGTCAGGGGGGCTGGACCAGCCGCGAGATTAGGGTGTGTACTCATAAAATCTCGACTAGGTCCGATTCGTTGTCGAACACTCTTGTGCGGACGCGGCAAAAGTCGCGAAGAGCAATTTACCGACGATGGGACAAGTGGGATAACCCCGAACGCAGCGGCCGGGATGAGGTCGCCGAATCCGACTCCCCACGTCAGGCGGTCTCGTCCTGGCTTGATGTAGTTGGCCCGTTATTCGAACTCGCTTGGCGCAGGAGGCGCAGAGCTGCCAGCAACGCCGTGAAGACCATTGTAAATAGCAGGATCGCGACAGTGGCCTCGCGGATGTCGTGGACCTGCCAGCCGTACCCCCTAGCGTCAACAGCCTTACCTGTCTGTCCCATTATCCAAGGAACTATGTGAGTGAGGCCAGCGCCCACATAGAAAACGATACCGGTCGCAGGCAGCTTGAGATTCATCCTTGAATCCGGCCGGACGCCGCCGCGGCGCAGGCAGAGCGCGAAGGCTTGAAAAATCAGCCAAGACGTAAGTAGCCAGCCAAGATAGTTGGAGAGAGGAACGCCGAACATTCCGCCGCCGTCGTGCCATATCCAGACCTTGGCGATAGTCGCATTGGGGGCATCCATCACAAGGTCCCATTGGGTCATCACGAATGCCGCGACCACAGGCAGGGCAACGAAGTTGAAGGGGCGATTGAGCTGACGATCGGCGCCATCAAGTAGTACTGACGCGACCGTCCACGAAAAATAGCCCGCGCCAAACCACAGCGGCCCGACGATGACCGGAATGAGGCCGATATGCGGAAGGTCCGCGCCGACCTCAAAATGATAGACGCCGAACGGAAAGCCCGTAGCGGTACCAAGGTTCTCCACCGCGAATGCTATGGCACTGCAAGCAATGAACAGGATCAAGGCCTGTTGTGTGCCATAGGCGATGACGGCGTGGATCCCCGCACAGGCGATAAATATTGCGGCGAGCGCTTGCGCGAACGGAGTTGGATTCCAGGAAAAACCTATTGCGGTTGTAAGAATGGCCGCGATGGACAGCCAAAGCATGGCTTCCTGCTGCGCGCTGAGCCGACTGCGGGTGGCTGTATCCGGCGTCACTGGTTGATCCGTTGGTTAAGCGGGGCAATGAACGGCCACGCTACTACACGGCCTGAGTGTTTGAAATAGATGCCCGCCGTGTCCCATCAGATTATCTGGTCGATAAAACAGGCATCAACGCATCATGCATTTTCAACTACTGCAATCCGCGTGGGATCTGGACCGCTACGAGCGGCACCATCCAATCCTCTTGTCCACTTTCGACAGTGAGTACGCCGCCAAGACTAAATGGTGGATCTGCCCGGCATATCGAGCGGGAGCTGGAAGCGTTTGCGTTTTGCCAGACGCCCATGATTCAAGCTTCGAAACTCGGGGCTCGAATCATGCGCTACGAACTCACCGACTATGAATGGACTGCCATCAAGCCGATGCTTCCGAACAAGCCGCGCGGCATTCCCTGGGTAAACGACCGACGTGTCCTCAATGGAATATTCTGGGTCTTGCGATCCGGGGCTCCCTGGCGTGATCTGCCCGAGGCGTTTGGTCCGTACACCACTTGCTACAACCGCTTCGTTAGGTGGCGGCGAGCCGGTGTCTGGGGCCGCATCATTGACGCGCTTGCCGCTGCCCATGATTCCGCTATCCAGATGATCGACACTTCGATTGTCCGCGTGCATCAGCATGGAGCCTGCATCACCAGGAACCGGCGCCAATCGATGGGAAGGTCACGCGGCGGCTTGACGAGCAAAATCCATGCGGTCGTCGATAGCAATGGTCTCCCGGTGCGGCCGGCGTTGAGTCCCGGCGAGGCCCACGACGTCCGACTTGCCGGAAAACTGCTGTCTCGTCTGAAATCCGGGTCAATGCTGCTTGCCGACCGTGGCTATGACGCCGATTGGATCAGGGAGCTCGCCATGAAGAAGGGTGCGTGGGCCAACATCCCACCAAAAAGCAACCGCAGTGGTCCGATCTGCTTCAGCCCGTATCTCTACCGCGCTCGCAACCATGTCGAGCGGTTCTTCAACAGGATCAAGCAATGTCGCCGGGTGGCGACGCGCTACGACAGATTGGGCGCCAACTACCTTGCCTTCGTTCAACTCGCGTCGATCAGGATATGGCTGCGCCTTAATGAGTCCGCGTCCTAGATGACAATGGACGCCACCCGAATAGGGGCGTGGTACTCACCGAAAAGCAGGTCTTGGATGACGGCACTGACAGAGTTCGCTGTCCTTGCCGCGGCGGATTGTCTCCGGCGCATCGAGCTGATGCTCGATCCGCGGCTAACTTCACCTTTGCTTTACCAGCTGCAGCGCTGCCCTGAGCCAGACAATCGACTGTTTTTCTTTCGTTATTTCTCTCGCTAATTGGAGATCACTTGATGCCCTTAAGCAATTCTCCCAGGACGGGAGCCTCAACCGTCTCCTGCAACAGCTTGCGGAAGGACACCGGTTCAATTTGGATTTCCTTGCTGTCACGCAGTCGAGCGATGGCGGCAAGTATTGTGCGAACATCGTAGGTCGAGTTGAAGACCTGTGGCACCCCGCGTTCGATGTCGAGAAGGGTGTAGACGGCCTCCATCGCGGTGCGAACCGAATACTCGGTTGTGAATACACAATCTCGCTCGGCCGCCTCGGCAAATTGTCCTATGAACGCGAAATTGGCAGCTCCTTTTGGCACGACATCCGGCCGGTCGCCCGCTCGCCTTGGCATAAAAAGGGAGGTGATGTAGGGCATCATGACTGGAACCGTTTTTGCGCCGGTCTCGGCGAGTTGCGGTATCTCGGCAATGGGCACACCAAGGTGATATAGCCATTCCTGCGTAACTTCAGCGCCTGTGCAGTCTTGCATCGGCTTCTTCACGAAATCACCGAGCTTGTTGACAAAGAGAGAATAGAGCCACACGATGATTTGGTCATTTGGCTGATGCTTGAAGTGCGGCTGGCGGTTCACCGTCCAACTAAGCAGCCAACTCGAATCCTTCACCGTAACGATGCCGCCTGTGACGACCTTGCCGCCGAATGGATCACGTTTGGCGATCTTACGAATATAGTCTGGGATGCGCGTGTCCAAGGTCGTGATGGTCGCAGACTCCCACTTGGTCGCATGGATGTTGCCGCCGAAAACGTCAGGCCGCCCGAACGCTGTGCTTTTTTCCGAGATGCGTCGCCAGAGGTCCCATGCTGGAGCAGGACCTTCATTGAGCGTGGCGGGCGTGTGATGATCGCCGGTATCGGAGTTCTCCGTCAAAGACCCGATTGTCACAAAAACGAGATCGTCGGCGCAGAGATCGATTCCGTTGCTGGCCCCGTCTCTTTTGTAGTTGATGCGCGTGGCCTGATTGTATTCGGGCCGGATCGCGAAATCGACGTCGGTGACTTTGACGCCGAATTGAAAGTTGACCCCCTGCTTGGCCAGCCAGTTGCACAGTGGCAGGACAAGGGATTCATACTGATTATACTTTGTAAACTTCAGTGTACGGAAATCCGGGAGCCCGCCAATGTGATGGATGAATCGATGGAGGTAAAGCTTCATTTCCAGCGCGGAATGCCATTCTTCAAAGGCGAACATTGTGCGCCAGTAAAGCCAGAAATTGCTGTTCAGAAGATCCTGCCCAAAGACTTCATCGATGCGTTTCTTCTCCATGTCCCGAGGGTCCGCAAGAAAGATGGCGATCAAATCTTTTTGCGCGTTGCCGGTCAGGCTGAAGAGGCCATCTGTATGGGCATCCTGCCCTCTATTCACAGTCGCTCGTTGTAACGAGTAGTTCGGATCATCCTTGTTCAGCCAATAGAACTCATCGAGCACGCTGGCGCCTTCCAGTTCCAGCGATGGGATCGACCTGAACAGATCCCATAGACACTCGAAATGGTCCTCCATCTCCCGACCACCCCGAATGACGAATCCTCTCTCTCGCTGCTTGGCGCCGTCGAGCGCACCGCCCGGCAACGTCAGCCGTTCGAGAATTGTGATTCGGTTGCCTGGCATATGTCCATCGCGAATGAGGAACGCCGCACCGGCAAGTGCCGCTAGACCAGCACCGATGAACCAAGCAGTCTTCTTGTCCACAGAAACGGGCTTACGAGGGCGGGCAAAGGCTTCGTAGTTTCCGCTGCTGCAATACATAGCTTGTTTCCTCCGCTTGGTCAGCCCGTCCATGGGGGTCATGAAAACATGTGCTCCGGCGCCGCGTGTTGATGCGGGACGCCGATTGTCAAGCCACCATCAAGGACTATCTCAGCACCAGTCATATAGCTTGACTCGTCGCTAAGCAGGAATGCGATCGCCTGAGACACTTCGATCGGCTGGGCAGCTCGTCCCAATGGAATGGGGAAAAGGGCCGGGTCCAATCTCTCAGTCATCGTCGTGGCGACGAGCCCAGGATGAACCGAGTTAACGCGCACGCCGGAGGCCGCGCACTCCAGCGCGGCAGACTTGGTGACACCACGCACGCCGAACTTGGAGGCGACATAAGCATGAAGGCCGGGGCTGCCTCGTAGCCCCTCGATCGATGAGACGTTGACGATAGAACCTCCGCCCGCGCGCCGGATTGCTGGTAGAGCGGCCCGGATGCCGAGGAACACGCCGGTAAGATTAACCGCCAGAGTCCTATTCCATTGATCGAGTGAAAATTGTTCGATCGGAGCCATGCTGGCGACACCCGCATTGTTGACGAGCCCTTGTAAGGCGCCAAATTTGCTCTCTGCGGCCGCAACTGCCATTGCCCACGATTTCGGCTCGCTAACATCCTGGTGCACATAGATGGCGGCATTTCCCAGTTCGGAAGCGAGAGCCTCTCCGTCCTCATCAAGGATATCAGTGACTACGACTCGCGCGCCCTCTGAAACCAACAAACGGGCATGGGCCGCTCCCATTCCTCGCGCCGCACCAGTCACCAGAATGACCTTCTCGTTCACACGTCCCATGATAGGGTCCTCGCCCGGGGCCATCGATCAGTTAGCTTGGTACGGCGCTGCCAACGATGTGCAACAAATCAACAAGAGCAATGCGCATGCCAAAAGCAGGCTGATTGGTTAGACGAATCGGGCCGCTACATTGATCGTATCGCAGCGACCCACTCGGCCGTCGTGTTACACTTCCGACATCATGGGCTCAGCCGGACATTGGTTGAGACGGAGGCAAGAAGCGAGCGGCAGCTCGGGCGGAACTCAGTTCGCCAGATCTTGCGAGCTTCTTCTGAACGGAAGGGGAGGGGGCGGTTCACGCGTTCGAAAGGAGATCGACAGATCGCAGCTTGGCATCATACTCCTCGTAAGTGCCAAGCATGATCTGGCCAACGGCCAAATTGTGCACGGGATCGATGACGGAGGGAGAGTCGTAAGTCAGAGAAACAGGACCCGTGAATAGTACTTCTTCGCCCGACTCATCTCGCCGGAATGTTCGGTCGGTGCACCACTTGACGAGCTGTGTTGCAGCTCCTTTTCCGGATGGCGTTATTGGAGGCAAATGCCGTATCGAATAGAAGTTGGTGTGTGTCGAGCACATCTGTCGGGCTGCTGTTCTCAGGCGCGAATCTGGCTGAGCAGTTATGGTCAGCAGACGCTTGCCTGCCGGACGCTCAAGTGTCCCTTGAATTAAGCCGCCCTCTCGAGTCAATGCGATGTGTGCAAACTTTTTGGGAGCTCCGAGCCCCTCTCGCCCGGAGGCGAGGGCAGCATCGTTCGCGGTCACATAGATGTAAGGAATATAGAAGCCGGTCTGCCCACCAGGATCACGAACCTCGATTCCAGAATACTGCTCCAGATATGGTCCGACGATGCTTGAGCCGTAACTTGCTATACCTACGACGCCCAGTGGGGGATTCGCTGCAGGAACTAACTGCTTTGGTAATAGCCGCTCCACGTCGCTTGCAATTGTGAAGATGGCTTGAACGGCTTGGCAGTTAAGAAACGCGCTGTCATGCTCTTCATCGCCGTGATAAAGGGGCGCGTCGAACGGAATACCTCTGATTTCAGTCATTAATTATCCTCCGGTAGAGCGCCCCGCGGGCGCTTGGTGGAGTTCGCGAGATCGCGGAGGACGCACGATAGTGGTCATCCGTTATGATCTTCGCGAGACCCCATCCTGATCCTGGTTCACGACCGCGGACCTTGCGGTCGTCTTCTGCGAGACCGAGCTATGGATTCGTCGATAAGCTAGAGCTTCACGCCTTTGGGAGAACGATGCGACAAAAGGATCGTAGCCGAATACGTTCGCGCTATCCCGCGTCCGGAGGCGCCCGTCGTACTGTAGCCACGAGTTTCATGCTCGTAGACGCTCATAATATCCGGCGGAGGCCGTGCGCAAATGCGGTTTCTGCCGCAGCAGCTCGAACGTGTGGTTTCATTGCGAACACACCAGCATTCATCTTTGAACAAGCGGACTCGCCGGACGCGAGTTCGCCCTACATCACCGGGCGAGTGGTAGTTTGAGCGGAATTCGGTGATGGCGTAGCGCAGCAAGTTGCGTGCCAGCCTCGCGATTGAGGCGCTTACCGGCCGACTTGTTGCGTCATGAAGTCTGGCAGCCGACCAACTCTGCGCAAGATGTTAGACTCGCTCCCGTTCGAAGCGAACTGCCTCGACCATCTCCTGGAGGGCGATCTGATGCGCGGGGTGAACTGCTGTTACTGAAGCCAGCGCAGATAGCGCTAAGCTGGCCGAAGGTGGTGACGTTCAACGTAAGCGCAAAAACCATCGCGTTATGCTTCGGAGCGAGTGTGCAGGGAGAGCCGCTATCACGGCAATATCGCAGCAAGCACGGAGAGATGGCTAGTTGAACCACTGGGGCAGCAAGCTGGCCAAACGCATCGGTACCAAAAGGCCAAGCTCTCGCTCGCAGAGTGGCCGTCATCCTTCATGCCATATGGACCGACGGTATCAAATTCCAGGCAGTGATCCGGCGCATGAACTAGCTTTAACTTTAACCACGCTGCAAATCTGCCGGCTTGCTTCGAGCGGTCAAACATTTATGAGTTTCGGCCACGCACACCGAATCCGACGGGCCGATTCGGTTCTGTCCTTGAGCAGGTGACTGGGCCAGCGCGACTTGGCACTCCCAAGAGGGACTTGGTCGGCGCGACAAAGAGTGCTTCTACTCTAGTTGTCGCCCTGCAAGAACGGCGATTATCGAGTGCTACCGGAGGCGGGAAAGCTCGGTCGAGGAGGTCGAGCGGGCAACGTCTGGGACAACTCGGCGATGGAGAGCTTCTTCTCGTCGCTCAAGACGGAGCGCACCGCACGCAAAACTTATCGAACCAGGAATGAGGCCGGAGCCGATGTCTTCGACTACATTGAGCGGTTCTACAACGCCACCCGACGGCACTCGGCGATCGGCAATCTCAGCCCGGTTGAGTTCGAGCGAACGGTGGGATTAGCTTAACTGAGCGGCTACGAAGCCGGCAGCAGCTCCATGCTAGACTGCCCGCTCGAAGAGAGGCAGTTGCAACGGCTCGATTTAAAGCCTGGTGAGTTGATCGCTCTAAACCGCGATGAGGTTGATCCAATCATCCCGCGCCCTCGGCGTCACTGAGCACAGTTCTCTGTCTGTCTCGTTGTTCGATCTTATACAGTTGCGTCCGACTGATGACGGCCATGTCGGAATTCCGTCACGAATGGGCCGTGAGCCGCGCCCGACGTGGGATGAAAGTGCACCATCCCTACCGCATGCATCCTGCAACGGCTTTGGCACGCTGATTGCTGAGGCATGCACGGGCCTGGATGTTCATACGTTGACCTCCCATGGACAGCCAAGCCTTTCATAGCGCAGCCACGCACGGGCGGTTTTTAGACCCGGCCGCCCGTGCATCTTCTTCAGCCGTACGAACTCGGAGGAATTGCCGTGATTAGCCGCAAAGAGGCCTTGAAGAAAGCCAAAAAGGCGCTCGACGAATGGTGCGAAGGGAACATCTCGATGACCGACGTGCTTGATACACTTGCAGAGCTTCAAAGGACCATTTCGCTACCTAGACGGCCCTCAAAGCAGAAGACCAACGCAATCACGCCGGCTTGAACGATATCCGCGTCAGAAGTCTTGCAATCTCGTTATTTGCTTTCCTTCATTGCATTCTAGTTCGATTTGGCACGCTGGTTGCTGAGACATCTGTGGGCTTGGCTGCTTGAGTGATGCCCTCGCCAAGACGGCCAGGTCTCGACAGCAACTTCACGCACGGGCGGCCCTCACGTCGTCCGTGCGCTTTTCTGAAAGTGCGAGTAGTTGGCCGCGCACCTGCACCTAACCTTATGGCACGGCGCTTGCTGAGGAGCCGTGGGCTTGGCTGCTCTTCTTTCGCGCATCCCATGGGACGCCGAGCCCAGCGTAAGTTCGCACGGACAGCCTTTTAAGCCGTCCGTGCGTCCCCCGCAGGACTACATGCCCGCGCGGCTGAATGCGCCCTTCGCGGAGATCATGCCATGACCTATGAGCAGGCCTTCGAGAACGCTGTTGCGGTGCTGCGAGAATGGTCTGAGGGGCGAACCGAAATGAGCGTAGCGCTTGCCACGATCGGGGAGCTTATGGCGAGAAGCGAGCCACCAGAACAGACGCCCTCGGTTGGCTCTGACAATCACTCAGGGAGGTCTGCAGAAAATGGACAGGCTCAAATTCATACCCGCCTTCGAGGCCGCCATTCGCTCTGCCGATCCCGCCAAACTGGCCGTACTTCGAGAGGCCATTCGCGAGCGCGGCGGCCCTGACGAGTTTACGGTGGCGAGCACCGAACTCATACGCAAGCATCCGCTCACGCTCTTTAGGCTGCTTACGATCATCTCCGACGCCGCACATGAGAAGCAACGGCCATGATCATCAACCCAACCTCTCGAAGTTACACCATTCTCATCGCGGAGGCGGCTGTCTCTGTTGTTCATGTGGTCTGCAGAGCATGGCGGCTGTACATGCGGTCAAATAGATCGGTCGAAGACATCGACCAAGGCGAAAAGCCTGCGCAATGGCCGCCCCCATCCGTCTTCGACGGCCTAATGCGCTCAGCGCCAACGTGCCGAAATGACTGAGGTGAGGTCCGCCATGCCGCCGCTCGTCGTAATCATCGCTTCGACGCACCTTGGCGTTTTAGCCACGATCAACATCACTGCTCAGCCCTCAGAAAATATAGATGAGTGCCGGAAGATGGGCGAGTCAGCGATCAAGGCTGCGACATTGAAGCCCGGCTTTTCTGCCGCCTATGTCTGCCACGACACTACTCTCCAGCAAGGGTTGTCGGGCGCGTTAGGCATCGTTGCCTACATGCAGAAAGAGGATGGCAGAGTAACGATCCTAGAGGGCCACATGGCGACGCTATCAGACTGCAGGATTGCTGGAGTGGCAGCAGTTGCTGCTGCGAGCAAAATTGCTCCCAATACGACGGCTTGGGCTTGGGCCTGCTACGACGTCGGTAGCTTTGGACGGTGAAGCGATGAACATTACCAGCCTTCGCGCATGATGATTTCCGGTTTACGACCATTCGCCAGCGTCTTGGAGCCCTTCAGACCACTGGCTATAGCCACAAGAGGCCGAGTGCGACCCGAATTCCGCAGCGGTGCGTCTCGAACCAATTGCCCAAAACGCTTGATACTTGGCCGGTCAAAAGCGAATGGATCAAAGTGGGGAAGTCTTCGAGAGAGCTGGTTGGTGCAAGGCTTACACCCCAGGGCACTCAGGGGTTGGGGCGGATAGAATAGAAGGAGTCATGATGGTCCTGAAGGCGTATATGGGACTAGATCAGACGAGTCGCACACGTAAACATGGTGTTACCAGCCACTCTCTCGGGCATGCGAAGCGGAATTCTCTTCTAGGATCGCGAATGATAACGGAGTTCACGTTAGTACCAGCCCACATAGAGACAGAATGCGGTCCAGCCTGCCATTACCAATATGGCCGTTATGTTGATCTGCTTTTGCGTCATGGTACGTTCGCGGTTGCGCCTTGGTCGAGCTCCGTTCGGTGGCGATTGACAAACACCAGCAGCTCAAGGGTTGTCGTGCAAAATCCGCGCCGCCGAAGACGGCGTATCGCAGCAATCGTCGGATTGAGGCGGGGGCGCGCAGCCAGACCGTGGTTTGTTCAGGTGCTGTATCTAAGCTCGCTGCATGACGACCTGCTTCGTGAGCCACTTGATGCGACTGGGGCGCGCTATTGGTTTAGCAACAATGTCAAGATGATGGTGCCGCCGCTCGTCGAGCTCGTGAAGCGACTTCAAATCGGCGGAATGAGAGCTTCCGCCGCAGCAGACAGCAATCGTGGCTGATGACGCGACATGCGCCGTGCGGCGAATATTTCGCGATTCGGGCGCGGTGTCATGATGTCAGCGCGGATGAACTGCAACACGCGCGGCCACTTCAACTCAGGAACTGAACGACGATGGCAATGGGTACGATTAAGAAATGGATTGACGATCGCGGCTTTGGCTTCATCGCGCCAGATGATGGCGGTGCTGACGTATTCCTCCATGCATCTGCGCTGCCGCTGAGCACGGTGCCCGAGGTGGGTGCGCGCGTCTCGTTCGAGGTCAAGCTCGACCCGCGATCGGGCCGGATGCGAGCGCGCGACGTGCGGATCGCTGAGTGACGAGTGACTCATGAGCGATCATAAGAGCGGCATCTCGGTCGTGCTGAACAACGAAGTCTCGCAGGTTCTTAGTACAATCATGCCGGATCGCGCGAGGCTCGCCCGCAAGGTCCATCGCATGTAGCGATGCTTACCGACCTGATCGACGCCAGCTCGCTTCCCGAATCGGCCTACGCCCTATTCTGCTCGCCGGCCTCAACGGTAAAATCGCAGATCTCGACAAGGAGATCGCGCGACGCGTTCGAGGACGAGGTATTGCGCAGGCTGATGACCGTTCCCGGTATCGGTCCAATCTCTGCCACTGCGATCGCCGCTCTGGCACCGCCGGACGAGACCATCGCCAGGGGCAGTGACTTCACCGCTTGGCTCGGCTTCACGCCTCGTCAAAGATCGACAGGTGGCAAGCAAAAGTTCGACGGAACATCCAAGATGGGCGAACGCACGCTACGGCGCCTCCTGATCATCGGTACACGACGATTCGCGCACGTAAACATGGTGTTGCCAGCCACTCATGCCCCGGCCGAGGATCTGCGCGCCATCCTGCACTTTCCGTCATAACGTGTTGTAATTCCGTATCGAGTAATTCCGTACGCCTCCGCTGACGGCCGCCTTGTTTGAGGGAGGCGAGCGCTGCAGGTCCTAGGGGTAGTCCTAGGAGAAGCGCTATGACGATATCGCGGGCAGAGGTGATCACATCGGTAGAGCGGCGGCGGCGGTGGTCGCGAGATGAGAAGGAACGGCTAGTTGCAGCATCGCTCGAGCCTGGAGCCACTGTTTCCGAGGTGGCTCGCATGGCCGGCCTTCATGTGAGCCAGCTGTTCCGGTGGCGCAAAGAGCTTTGCAAGCAGGGAGAGACGAGTATAGCTCCGTTCGTGCCGGTCGAA
>NZ_LFIP02000005.1:625000-647903 GCF_001189235.2 Bradyrhizobium embrapense | reverse complement strand
CCCATACGCCGGTCGACAAGCCCGGCATCGCCCTCCGCCTCAAAGCGTTCCGCCCAGCGCTGAAACGTCCTTACGCTGATCCCCAGAACCTCCGACGCCGCCTCCTGCGTCAGCTCCTTGGCCTCCGTCCGCTCCAGCAAATCTGAAAACCGCATCCGTCGTACACCCTCGTGAATGGATGCCGTGCCCATCGCGCCCCCTTGGTTCCGGGGCACCAAAAACACGACACTTCACGAGCTACAAACAGGCGACAGATCACGCGCTACTGACACCGGCGGACACCGCGACTTGACACGTCGGGCAAATCAGCGGTACTTTCTATTATCCCGAAATTGTGCAGACGGCCCTTGGCTTGCTCAGCTTCATCACCCGCGCAAGCGGGTGAACCAGTATTCCAGAGACCGCAGCGCGTGAGCCGAGAGGCCGCGGCGTACTGGATCGCCCCGGTCGGGCCGGGCGACGACGGCGGTGGACGAGGATGTCGCCTCGCATCTTCTCCGTAAGCGTAGCCCGGATGGAGCGTAGCGTAATCCGGGACGCATGCCCCCCCGCTTACGAAGCTAGTTCAGCAGGAACCCGCCATCGACGGTGACCACGGTGCCGGTCATGTAGCGCGAGGCGTTCGAGGCCAGCAGCATGATCGCGCCGTCGAGATCGGTCTCGGCACCGACCCGGCGCTGCGGAATCCGTTTTGCGAGACGTTCGCCTGCCGGCGTCGACCAGAAATCGTGGTTCATCTCGGTGTCGATATATCCCGGCGCCAGCGCGTTGACGCGGATGTTGTTGCCGGCGAGCTCAAGCGCCATCGCCTTGGTGCCCTGGATCATGCCGGCCTTGGAGATCGCATAGGGCGAGACTGATTTGAGCACGCCCTGTCCGAGCACGGAGGCGACGTTGATGATGTTGCCCGGCTGCTTGCGCAGGATCATCCGCCGCGAAAGCTCGGTCGCGAGGAAGTAAGCCCCCTTCAGATTGGCGTTGACCACGGCGTCCCAATCGGCCTCGGTCTGCTCGGTCGCGAGCTTCTCGATCGCGATGCCGGCATTGTTGATCAACACCGAGACCGGACCGAGCGCGGCTTCAGCGGTGTCGAGCGCCTTCGCGATGCCGGATATGTCCGCGACGTCCATCTGCACCGCGGCAGCGCGGCCGCCTTTGGCATTGATCTCCTCCGCGAGACTTTTCAGCTTCGCGGTCTGCCGCGCCGCCAGCACCACCGCAGCGCCATGCGCCGCCAGCACGCGGGCGAATTGCCGTCCAAGCCCCTGGGAGGCGCCGGTGACGAGGATGATTTCTTTACTGACATCGAATAGGTCGGACATCGACAGGCTCCCGGATTGCAGCGGACGAGTGATAGCGACAATTGTCCCTGATGTAAGCAGGTTTGATCAACCAGGGACGCTAAAGCGCGATGTGATTAGGTTGAATCGTCATCGCGCCTTAGCTCTTTGAGCATGATCTCATCGGAAAACCGCTTCGCACTTTTCCGGATCGTGCTTTAGGAGATTGGGGCAGGAATTCCTTATCCATGAACCTCTTCGACATCTTCGTGACGCTCGGGCTGCTGTTCGCGGTCGTCACCGGCTTCACGACCGGCCTGCTGCGCAGCGCGGTCACCATCCTGGCCTATCTCGTCGCGATGCCGCTTGCGGTCGCGGTGCTGGCGATGGTCGGGCCTCACATCGCAACGCTGCCGTCCTCGCCGCTTCCGCCCAATGGGGTGCTGCTGTTCGGTCTCTTCCTCCTGATCGGCGTCATCCTCGGAAAGATGGCGCGGACGATGCTCGACGACACTATGGGCTCGGAGATCGGGATCGGCGACCGGCTCGGCGGTGCGCTGCTCGGCGCGCTCAGGGTCGGCCTCGTCGTGACCACGCTGGTGCTGGTGTTCGATCAACTGGTGCCGCTCGCCAAACAGCCGCAATTCCTCAACGGATCGCAATTCCGGCCGTGGTTCTCCGCCGCCGGACAGGCCGGATTCCGCTCGCTGCCGCCCGAAGCCACCATGGCGATCGAGCGGCTGCGGCGCGAGCAGCGCATCTAACCCAACGGCTCATCCCCCAGTTCCTGCCCGGCATGCACTTATGCATTGCACCTCTCTTACCGGCGCCGCCGGGCTTGGCTAGACTGGCGCCAGCGAAACTTTAAAAACCTACCCGACATCACAGGGAGTGAACTCGTGGATCTTGGAATCAAAGGCCGCCGCGCCATCGTCTGCGCATCGAGCAAGGGACTGGGCCGCGCCTGCGCGATCGCGCTCGCCAATGAAGGGGTGCATGTCACGCTGACCGCGCGCGGCGCCGAGGCGCTGAAGCAGACCGCCGACGAGATCCGCAAGGCACACCCCGGCATCACCGTCACCGAGATCGTCGGCGACATCACGACCGCGGCAGGGCGCGAAGCCGTGCTCAAGGCCTGCCCCGAACCGGACATCCTGATCAACAATGCCGGCGGCCCGCCGCCCGGCGATTTTCGCAACTGGACCCGCGACGACTGGATCAAGGCGATCGACGCCAACATGCTGACGCCGATCGAGCTGATCAAGGCGACCGTCGACGGCATGATGGCGCGCAAGTTCGGCCGCATCGTCAACATCACCTCGGCCGCGGTGAAGGCGCCGATCGAGATCCTCGGCCTCTCCAACGGCGCCCGCGCCGGCCTCACCGGCTTCGTCGCCGGCCTGTCGCGCAAGACCGTGATCAACAACGTCACCATCAACGGCCTGCTGCCGGGCCCGTTCGAGACCGACCGCCTGCGCGGCACCGCAAAGCCCGAGGCCGAGAAGCGCGGCATCTCGGCCGAGCAGGTGCTGGCCGAGCGCGCCAAGCTGAACCCCGCGGGCCGCTTCGGCCATCCCGACGAATTCGGCTACGCTTGCGCCTTCCTGTGCGGCGCCAAGGCCGGCTTCATCACCGGGCAGAATCTGCTACTCGACGGCGGTGCCTTCCCGGGCACGCTCTAGTGCCGCCGCTCGAAAGGGGCGCTCGATGAGAGCCGTCTGGTACGAACGAACCGGTGCGGCGCCGGCGGTGCTTACCGTCGGCGAAATGCCGACACCCGACGCGGGCCCGGGCGAGGTCCGGGTTCGGCTCGAGGCATCCGGCGTCAATCCGGCCGATGTCGGCCGCCGCAGCGGCAACTATCGCGCGATGGAGTTTCCACGCGTGATCCCGAACAGCGACGGCGCCGGGATCATCGACCAGATCGGTCAAGGCGTGACGCGCTTTGCCCTCGGCGACCGCGTCTGGCTGTTCAACGGCCAGCGCAACGGCCGCGCCTTCGGCACCGCGGCCGAGTACATCACGCTCGCCGACTATCTGGTGACGCCGTTGCCGCCGGACGTGTCGTTCGCTGCGGGTGCGACGCTCGGCATCCCCTGCATGACGGCGTGGTGTGCGCTGTTTGCCGACGGACCGATCTCCGGCCAAACGGTGCTGGTCACCGGCGGCGCCGGCGCCGTCGGCCACTATGCCGTGCAGCTCGCCAAATGGGGCGGTGCGCGCGTGATCGCGACAGTGAGCTCAGAGGTCAAGGACGTCGAGGCCCGGCTCGCCGGCGCCGACACCGTCGTCAACTACCGCACCGAGGACGTCGTCTCCAAGGTGATGGCCTTCACCGAGAACCGGGGCGTCGACCGCGTGATCGACGTCGATTTCGGCGGCAACCTCGCCACCACGCTGAAGCTCATGGCGCAGAATTCCACGATCGCGGTCTACGCCAGCAATGGCAACCGCACCCCCGTGCTGCCGGTGCGCGAATTGATGGAGAAATGCATCACCGTGCGTTCGCTGGTGCTGTTCGCGCTGCCGCCGCCGCTGCTCGCCGCCGCGCAGGCCGACATCACCAAATGGCTGGAATCGGGCACCCGCGTGCACAACATCGCCGGCCAATTCGGGCTCGCCGAGACCGCCGATGCCCATCTCGCCGTCGAGAAAGGCGACAAGATCGGCACCGTGATCGTCGACTGCGCCCGATGATCTTCCCCCTCTCCCCGTTCTTACGGGTGAGGGCTGGGGTGAGGGGCTGTCACCGCGAAGGTGATAGCGAAGTATGCTGAAACTCCCCCTCACCCGTAATTCAAGCTTAGCTTGAATTACGACCTCTCCCCGCAAGCGGGGCGAGGAAAGGGGAACAGCACGCTTCGACTGCCTACTGAACCGGCGTGATGCGCGCGTCGCTCGGTGGTATGCCGAACTCGTCGAGCCCTTCGGCAACCAGATCGCCGAGCATCGGCTCGCCCAAGAGATAGCTTGCGGTACGTCCGTTGCGTCCGCGCGCGGCTTCGCGGCGGAGATCGGCCCATTCTTCGATCGTGCCGTCGCCGCGGCCGAGCCGCATCAGCGCGACGAGGTCGACCTGCTCGTCCTCGCTCAGCGCATCGATGAATCCCGATATCTCGCGCGCCACCGGATCGCTGCCGTTATCCTCCAGCACGTCGATCATCTCGTCGTCGGCCCCATTCGAGCCGGAGTCGGGATCGACGATCCCCTCCTTGACGTCGAATTCCCGCGCCTTCTCGATCAAGAAGCCAACCTTTTCAGGGGAGATTGTGAGTTCCGGCATTCGCGCACTCCTTCGATGCAACGAACAGTAACGCGGGAGGCGCCGACTCGATCCATTGCGCCGGCGCGCGGAAACAAGCATGGTCCGGTAAGAAACAAGAAACCGAGGGCACGCCGCATGCAATGGACGATCGGCAAGGTCAAGATCACAAAAGTCGTCGAGCTCGAGACCGTCGGCAGCACGCGCTTCATCCTGCCGCTGGCCGGACGGGAAGAGATCCAGAGCCTGCCCTGGCTGATCCCGCATTTCGCCAACGAGGATGGCCGGCTGAAAATGTCGATCCACTCGCTGCTGGTGGAAACGCCGGAGCACCGCATCATCGTCGACACCGGGCTCGGCAACGACAAGCAGGGTCGCAACGTGCCGACCTGGAACAACCGCAGCGATCCGTTCCTGGAGAAGCTGACCGCGGCCGGATTTGCGCCTGACGGCATCGATACCGTGCTGTGCACGCATCTGCATGTCGACCATGTCGGCTGGAACACGAAGCTCGTCGGCGGCAAATGGGTGCCGACCTTCGCCAATGCGCGTTACGTGTTCGGCCGGACCGAATTCGAGCACTGGCGCGACCATAGCGACGATGCCGCGCATGCCGCCGTGTTCGCCGACTCGGTGAAGCCGATCGCCGATGCCGGCAAGGCCGAGCTGGCGCCGAGCGACCATCGCCTGACCGAGGAGATCACACTGATCCCGACGCCGGGGCACAGCCCCGGCCACATGAGCATCCACATCAGGTCCGGCGGCGCGGAAGCACTGCTGACCGGCGACGTCGCGCATCATCCCTGCCAGATGTACCACCTCGACTGGTCGTCGACCGCAGACTCCGACCAGAAGCAGTCGGCCGCGACGCGGCGCGAATTGTTCTCGCGCTTCGCCGACACGCCGACGCTGGTGATCGGCGGGCATTTCAACGCCGGCCACATCAAGCGCGACGGCGACGCTTTCAGGTTCGTCGCGCTCGAGCCGTGAGCTGCTTTGATGGAGCATGATCTATCGGATCATGCCTGAGGCCGTGTACCCATCAACTTCTTCGTTTCGCGATCCGTTTCGCGCGCGAAGCGGCCGAGATCTATGTCTTGAAGGGCCGGGAGCCGACATGAGGTTATCGCGGCGGCGAACCTCTCGTCATTTTGGTGACAGGCAGCTTTGGCAACTCACATCCGCGAGCGCTTCGAATACAGCCGGGGTGCGCTCCAGGCGGGCAATCGTTCTCGCGCCTTCGAGAGCGGCTACCAACGCGGCTGCGGTAGAGGACGCGCGCGCGGGAGCGAAACCGCACCCTCTGAAATGCTCAGCGACGATCTCGGTCGAATCGACAAATCCGCGCGCTACCCGTTTGGTCAGCTCAGCGTCGAGCGCGGGCAGCTCATTCGCCAGATTTTGCATCAGACATCCGTACTGGAAATCCGAGGCGACCATTTCGGCCGCGAATGCGCTGAAAAGCTGCTGAACAAACTTCAGCGCATCGCCCGTCGTATTCGCCGAGATATTCCGCAGGACCGCAATTCTACCCGCGACATAATGATCGATTGCTTCTTCTGCGAGCTGTGCCTTGCCGCGTGGAAAGTGAAAGTAGAACGATCCTTTGGGCGCACCGCTTTCCTCAATGATCTGGGTCAATCCGGTCGCCGTGTAGCCCTGGATGCGAAACAGGCGTTCGGCCGTGGCAATCGCGCGAGCGCGGGCGTCAGTCTTACGTGGCATGCCGTGACCGTAACACCTTTCGCTTGACGCTACTATGGCGATCGACATAGTATGGTGATCGCCATAGTAGGAAACCGACGATGCCTCAATGCCCAGGTCAGGCGCCTGCACGCGGACGGTGCGCTCCTCATGAGTGATCCCGTCAGTTTTGAGCCATCGGCATCTCGACGAGCCGTCTTGGCGATGGGCGCGGCCGGCCTGGTCGCGGCTTCACTTCGGCCGGCCCGCGCAAAGCCCATAGGAGAAGTTGATTTGACCACATCGGCATATGGCGAGGGCACGCTTCCCAAGGCGGTTCGCTCGCGCATGATCCGCGGGGTCAATGGCCTCGATGTCCATATTCTCGAAGCCGGTTACGAAAGCCGCGGCCGGCCGCTCGCGCTGCTTCTGCACGGCTTTCCGGATTTGGCATATGGCTGGCGACACCTGCTTCCGCTACTTGCCGACGCCGGATACCACGTGGTGGCGCCCGACCAGCGGGGCTTCGGCCGCACCACCGGTTGGGTGAACAGCTATGACGCCCCGCTGGCATCGTTCAGCCTCCTGAACATGACGCGTGATGCCCTCGGACTGGTTTCGGCGTTGGGATATCGGCGCACGGCAATGCTCGTCGGGCACGACTTCGGCTCGCCCGTGGCGGCCTATTGTACGCTGGCGCGACCTGACGTCTTTCCCTCGGTGGTGCTGATGAGCGCACCGTTTCCCGGTGTGCCGGCGTTTCCGTTCGACATTGCGGACCGCGAGCCATCGTCGGTTCGACCGAACACTGACGATCAAACGTTAGCGGCCGCGCTGGCGGCGCTCGATCCGCCGAGACAGTATTATCAGCAATACCTGAGCACACGGGGGGCAAACGATGACATGTGGCACCCCCCTCAAGGCCTCCACGCGTTTCTTCGCGCATTCTTCCACGTCAAGAGCGCTGACTGGCCGGGCAACAAGCCGCATCCATTGAAGGCGCGAACTGCCACCGAACTTGCGCAAATGCCCACCTATTACGTGATGGATCTTGGCAAGGCGATGCCGCAGACCGTCGCTCCATTCCACCCTTCCGCGGCCGAGGTCTCGGCCTGCAAATGGCTCACCGAGCCGGAGCTTGGCGTGTACACGGAGGAGTATGGCCGCACCGGGTTTCAAGGCGCCCTGCAGGCTTATCGCGTCTTTTCCGATCCTGACCTGAACGCTGAGTTGCGCCTGCTTTCGGGCAGGACGATCGATGTCCCGTCGCTCTTCATCGGCGGGACAAGCGATTGGGGCACCTATGCGGCGCCGGGCGCGCTCGATCTGATGAGGACGAAGGCGGCGACGAGGATGGGCGACATCGCGCTGATCGACGGCGCCGGTCACTGGATCCAACAGGAGCAGCCGGTTCGGCTCGGTGCGCTGCTGCTCGCCTTCACCAAGAAAACCGGTGCGGCTGACCACATCAGCGATTTCGGACCTGGCGCGCGTTAGGCCTCGCGTCACCGTTCTTCGATCGGATCAAATAGCGTCGTCGGGTCGCAACGCGTGTCGACAGCTTGCCGTCAATCACCTCGCCTTGGTCCAGCTTGCGCTATGGTTGCGCGTTGATGAGTCCGCGCCCTAGATCAAGCTGGCGCGCGCGAGGAAGAGCGCGTCGGCCTCGCTGGCGGCGATCGCGGCCGGATAGGGCAACGCCTTGGCCCGTCCGGGAAGGTTGCGCTCGAGCTCGGCGCGCTCCTCCTCATCATCGGCGATGTAGACCGTGACCCGGATCAATCGGCCGAGCTCGGCCTTGTGCGCCTTCATCCACAGCACCATCGGCTTGCCGGCGGCGACATCCGGCTGATCGTTGACATTGACGATCACGGCAAACGGACGGTTCGCTGCAAGCAGCGCGGTGTATTCCGCGGTCCAGTCGCAGCCATCCTGCTCGGTCTGCAGGCGGCCGGTCGCGATGAAGATGCCGGGCTCGGCTTCGCGAAAGAATTTCATGGAAGCTTCCTCATGTGACGGCGCCGGACCGTGCTGATCGGTCGATCCGGCCGGCGGCGAGGCACAAATATCCATCGACTGACGGTCGGTCAATTCATCTAAGCTATTTCAAAGGCATTCTAAATATGCGATTCCGGAATCGGATATCGGGAGCGGATGGATGATCGGGAAGCGACAGGCGGGGACCACGCGCGGCACATCGCAGCATTGGCGACGCACGCGGCCCGCCGAGGTCAGGGTGGACGATTTGATGTCGGCGGCCGCAGCGCTGTTCATTGCGAAAGGCATCGAGGCCACCACGATCGACGACATCGTCACGCGGGCCGGCGTCGCCAAAGGCACCTTCTACCATTACTTCTCGACCAAGGCGGATGTGATCATTGCGCTGCGCGCGCGCTTCACGCAGGATTTCCTCTCTCGCGTTGCCGCCGCGATCGGCGAGCGCGCCGCGGACGACCACGCCGGGCGGCTGTCCGCCTGGCTGCGCGGCGCGGTCGGAACCTATCTTGCCAACGTCGAGCTGCATGACGTCGTGTTTCACGACTTCACGCATCATCAGCGCCAGTCGCAGGAAAAGGACGACGTGATCGCACAGGTCGTCGGCGTGCTGGAGGACGGCCGGACAGCCGGCGTCTGGGCATTCCCGAATGCCCGCAGCGCGGCGCTGATCGTGTTCGACGGCATGCATGCCGTGGTCGACGACGCGATCGCAGCGGGCATCCGCGATCCCGAGCCGCCGTGCCGCCTGCTGGAAGAGATGTTCACGCGGATGCTGGCCCCGCCGCATTCGCGATCATGACCGGCATTTGGAAAGAACCGGCGCACGGCGGCTACGCCGGCAGGTGATGGCTGCAATGCCTGCGGCGACAGGCGGTTGAATTTCCTCCCGCGCTGTTCCATGAAACGTGTCGAGGTATGCCAGTAACAATCCTCAAGACACCGTAGGGAGTGATCAACATGAAGCTTGTTCGTTATGGCGAAAAGGGTGCGGAAAAGCCCGGGCTGATCGATAAATCCGGCCAGCTCCGCGACCTGTCGGCCCATCTGAAGGACCTGACCGGCGACGCCTATTCGCCGGACTCGCTGAAGAAGCTTGCCGCCCTCGATCCCGCCTCCCTCCCCGCCGTCTCCGGCAAGCCGCGCTTCGGCGCCCCGGTCACCGGCATCTCGAAGTTCGTCGCGATCGGCCTCAACTATTCCGACCATGCCAAGGAAACCGGCGCCGCGATCCCGACTGAACCGATCATCTTCATGAAGGCCAACACCTCGCTGTCCGGCCCGAACGATGCGGTCGAGAAGCCGCGCGGCTCGACCAAGCTCGACTGGGAAGTCGAGATCGCCGCGATCATCGGCACCCGCGCCAAGTACGTCTCGGAAGCCGACGCGTTGAACCACGTCGCCGGTTATTGCGTCTGTAACGACGTCTCCGAGCGCAACTTCCAGACCGAGCGCCTCGGACAGTGGACCAAGGGCAAGTCGCACGACACGTTCGGTCCGGTCGGCCCGTGGCTCGTCACCAAGGATGAAATCGCCGACGTGCAGAACCTGTCGATGTGGCTCGACGTCAACGGCCAGCGCCGCCAGACCGGCTCGACCAAGACCATGATCTTCACGATGGCGAAGTGCATCTCCTACGTCTCGCAGTTCATGACGCTGCTGCCCGGTGACATCATCACCACAGGCACCCCGCCCGGCGTCGGCCTCGGCATGAAGCCGCCGACCTTCCTCAACGTCGGCGACGTCGTGACGCTCGGCATCGAAGGCCTCGGCGAGCAGCGCCAGGAGATCGTTGGGGCGTAAGGTCCGGCTAGTGCCCACTACCGTCATTGCGAGCAAAGCGAAGCAATCCATCTCTCCACAGCTGCGGATGAATGGATTGCTTCGTCGCTTCGCTCCTCGCAATGACGATCCAATTCGACAGCAGAGGGGCCTCACATGAAACTCACCTTCTCTCCCGCCTCCCCGTTCGCCCGCAAGGTACGCATCGCGGCGATCGAGCTCGGCCTGACTGACAAGATCGAGCTGGTACCGGCCAGCGTCGCGCCGGGCACGACCAATGACGAATATTCCAGGATCTCGCCGTTGAAGAAATTGCCGGTGCTGATCCTCGACCATGGCGACGTCATTTTGGATTCCTACGTCATCGTCGAATATCTCAACGAGATCGGCGGCGGCCGGCTGATTCCGGGCTACGGTCCGCGACGCTGGCAGCTGAAGACCGATCACTCGCTGCTCAACGGCATGCTCGATTCCATGCTGCTGTGCCGCTACGAGAAGATGGTGCGGCCGCAGGGCTCGCTGTGGCAGGCCTGGTACGACGATCACTGGAACCGGGCCTGGGCCGGCATGGCGCGGTTCGAGAACCGGCCGGACGTGCTGAACGGTTCATCGTTCGACATCGCGCAGATCGGCCTCGTCTGCGTGCTCGGCTACGCCGATCTCCGGTTCGCCGATTGCGGCTGGCGCAAGGCCTATCCGAAGCTCGACGCCTTCTACCAGAAGATGCTGGAGCGGCCGTCGGTGAAGATCTCGGCGCCGCCTGCGGCCTAGCAACGCAAAGCGTCCCCGCCATTCGATTTTCAGCGCGCGCCTGGTGCCCGCGCTGAACGCCTCCGATCTCGACTTTGTGATGATGATGACGGCAGCCCGGTACGGGCCGCCGGAGCAAGACCTTGCGGCGACGGATATCCTCGCCAACATCAGCATTCCCGCCATGCGCGCCGCGCACTGGCTTTTTACGCGGTCTCTTCACGCCAACCGCACTCCACTTCGCTCGCAAACGCCAACGTCAAGGAATCCCCATGAGTCTGAAATTTGCCGCCGGCGATCTCACCATTCATCGCATTGTCGAGGAAGAAGGGCTGTTCCTGCCTGCCCACGACATGCTGCCCGGATTGACGCCGGAGCTGCTCGCCGAGAACCGCGGCTGGATGAAGGCGGCCGGCGCACTCGATGACAGCGACACGCTGATCCTGGCGTTCCAGTCCTACGTCGTGAAGACGCCGCACCACACCATCCTGATCGACAGCTGCATCGGCAACGACAAGCCGCGACCGGGACGGCCGAGCTGGAACATGAAGACCGACGACAATTACCTGCGCGGCCTCGCCGCGGCGGGCTTCTCGGTCGGCGATATCGACTATGTGATGTGCACGCATCTGCACGTCGACCATGTCGGCTGGAACACGCGGCTGGAGAACGGCCGCTGGGCGCCGACCTTCCCGAACGCGCGTTACGTGTTCGACAAAGGCGAATTCGACTACTGGACGGAGACCAACGCCAAGGCCGAGGTCCCGCCCTTCGTCGACAGCGTGCTGCCCGTGGTCGAAGCCAAGCGGGCCGAGCTGGTCGGCAATGATTTCGCCATCGGCGACCATATGCGCGTGCTGCCGACACCCGGCCACACGCCAGGCCATGTCGCCTTCACCTTCGGCCGCGGCAAGGATGATGCGGTGTTTGCCGGCGATCTGATGCACTCGCCGATCCAGACGCTCTATCCGGAGCTGTCGCCGAAGTTCGACGTCGACCCGGCACTGGCCGCGAAGACGCGACGCAGCTTCCTGGAGCGCTATTGCGACACCGACACGCTGTGCTGCCCCGCGCACTTCCCCTCGCCGACCGTCGGCAAGATCAGGCGGAAGGGCAATGGGTTCGTGTGCGAGACCGTGAAGTAAAGGCTTGCTCGCTTCACCCTCCCTTGAGTGGGAGGGTGATCGTCCTCAATCGAACAGGCTCGGCGTGTGGTTCACGATCGCGCCTTCGATCTGCAGCATCTTCAGCTTGGTGACGACGCCGCCATTGGCCGAGAAGCCGCCCGGCTTGTTGCCGGCCGCCAGCACCCGGTGGCAGGGCACCACGATTGGGCATGGGTTGCGGCCGAGTGCCTGGCCGACGTCGCGCGACAGCTCGACGCCGCCGAGCTGCTTGGCGATGTCGCCATAGGTCATGGTCTTGCCCGGTGGAATCTTCCGCGCGATGTCGTAGACGCCGCGGTTGAACTCGGGCACGCCGTCGAGATCGAGCACGATGTCGGCGAGGTCGTTCGGCCTGCCGGCGAGCAGCTCGATCATGCCGTCGATCGCGTGCTGCACCTCGGCCGGCGGCGCCGCCTCGGTGACGTCGCCGTTGCGCTGGAAGATCCGCTTGCGGGTCTTCTCCTCGGTGCCCATCGGCAGCTGCACGGCGGTGACGCCGTGCTCGCCCCAGACGACGCCGCAGGCGCCGATCATGGTCTCGAAGATTGCAAAATGCTGGCCGCTCATGGCTCGCTCCATGTGTTCCTTCGGCTCACATGTTTGAGCCTGCTGTTGATCTGAAATCTAGACTTGGAGAATGTTGCTATCCACCCGAATTCCGTGGGAACTTCGGCCAAATCAACAACATCTCCTGCCCTCCGCGAGCCCCGAAATGCACAGCCTCCACGTCAACGGTTTCGACATGCCCTATCTCGATATCGGGGAGGGCCCGCCGCTGGTCTGCGTGCACGGCTCGCTGTGCGATTTCCGGATCTGGTCGGCGGTGCTCGGCCCGCTGACGCGGCGGCATCGCGTGATCGCGGTCAGCCTGCGGCATTTCTTCCCGGCGCATTGGGACGGCGTCGGCGACACCTATTCGATCGCGCAGCATGTCGACGACGTGATCGCCTTCATCGAGACATTCGACACCAGGCCGGTCGACCTGATGGGGCATTCCCGCGGTGGCCATATCTGCTTCCGTGTCGCGCAGCGGCGGCCGGACCTGTTGCGCAAGCTGATCCTGGCCGAGCCCGGCGGCGAGCTCGACGAGAGCCTCGATCCCGACTTCAAGCCGGGCCCCTCGCCGCTGGCCGCGCGCTTTGCGGCCTGTGCCGCGGAGATCGCCAAGGGCGACATCGACGGCGGCTTGCAGACCTTCATGGACGCGCTGGAAGGCCCCGGCGCCTGGAAGCGGATTCCAGCAACGTCCAAACAGCTCTTGCGCGACAACGCGACCACGCTGATCGGCCAGACCCGCGACCAGCGGCCGCCGTTCTCGAAGGCCGACGCCGAGGCGATCAAGACGCCGACGCTGTTCATCGGCGGCGCCAACACCAAGGGCGTGCTGCCCAAGGTGCTGCACGCGCTTGCCGCCAACGTGAAGGGCGCGCGCACCGAGATGATCCCGGGCACCACGCACCCGATGTTCGAGCAGGCCCCGCAGCGCTATTGCGAAATCGTGCTGGAGTTTCTGGCCGCGTAAAAAGTGCACCTCTCCCCTTGTGGGAGAGGTCAGATCGCATCGACAGATGCGATCCGGGTGAGGGGTGTGTTTCCGCGGAGGGAACCCCTCACCCGGCGCGATGCCGCTGCGCTTTATCGCGCCACCCTCTCCCACAAGGGGAGAGGGTGCATTGTGCGCGCGGCAAGAGATATTACACCTTCCAGACACCGACCGGCTGGCGCACGGCGACATTGAGCCGGTTCCAGACATTGATTGCGGCGATGCCGAGCACCAGGGACGCAAGCTGCTGCTCGTTGAAATGCTTCGCCGCCTCGTCCCATACCGCGTCCGTCACCGGATCCTCGCGGTCGCTGAGCCGGGTCACCGCTTCGGTCAGCGCCAGCGCGGCGCGCTCGGCTTCGGTGAAATACGGCGTGTCGCGCCAGGCGCCGACCGCGAACAGCCGTTCGTCGGTCTCGCCGGCGCGCTTCGCGAGCTTCGGGTGCATGTCGACACAGACGCTGCAGCCATTGATCTGGCTGGCGCGCAGATGCACCAGTTCGAGCAGCTTTTCCGGCAAAGCCTGCTTGGTGCTCTCGCTGAGCGCCTGCAGCGCCTTCATGGCATCGGGAACAACCATCACCGGGTGGTTCATGCGGGCTTTCATCATGTCACTCTCCTGATTTGGCTTTTGACGAAGCCGTGCCGATCTGTTGTCTGTTGTCACATCGGCCCACTTCCGTTCGTCATGGCCATGACGGAGCGAGCGAAGGGAATGTGACCGATGAACGAGAAAAATTCTGTCACCGAACAGTTCGAGGCCAACCGGCCACGCCTGCGGGCGGTGGCCTATCGCATGCTGGGCTCGACCGCCGACGTCGACGACGCCGTGCAGGAAACCTGGCTCAGGCTCGGCCGCACCGACGCTGCTGCGGTGGACAATCTCGGGGGATGGCTGACCACGGTGATCGCGCGGATCTGCCTCGACATGCTGCGCTCGCGCAAATCGCGCCGCGAGGAGCCGATGGGTGCGCACGTGCCGGAGCCGATCGCGGACAATCCGTCCGAGCGCGAGACCGAAATGGCCGACTCCGTCGGCGCCGCGCTGCTCGTGGTGCTGGAGACGCTGGCGCCGGCCGAGCGGCTGGCCTTCGTGCTGCACGATATGTTCGCGGTGCCGTTCGAGGAGATCGCGCCGATCGTCGGGCGCACACCGGCCGCCGCGCGGCAACTGGCGAGCCGCGCCCGGCGCCGCGTGCAGGGCGCGCCGCCCGCGCCGGATGCCGATCTCGGCCGGCAGCGCGGCATCGTCGAGGCTTTCCTCGCGGCATCCCGCAACGGCGATTTCGAAGGGCTGCTCGCGGTGCTCGCGCCCGACGTCGTGATGCGCGCCGATCAGGCCGCGCAGCGGCTCGGCTCGCTGCCGGTGATCCGCGGTGCAGTTGCGGTTGCCGAAAGCTTCAAGGGACGCGCGCAGGCGGCAAGGCCGGCGCTGGTCGACGGCGAGATCGGCGTTGCCGTCATTCTCGGCGGCGCACTGCGGGTCGTGCTGCGGGTCACGATCTCGGGCGACCGGATCGCGGCGATCGATGCGACCGCCGAGCCCGCAGCGATCGAAGCGCTCGATATCGAGGTGCTGGATCGCACCTGACGCGGCAAAGTTGCGATGCTAGTGTTCTCCTTGCGCTTACTGCTGGGAGGACAATCATGAAACTATCCGTCAAATTGCTCGCGTCGGCCGGCTTGCTCGCCCTCGCCTCGTCCCCCGCCTTTGCCGCCGCGGATGAAAAGCTGCGCGCTGCCGCCGAGCAAGCGCAGCCGGCGGTGATCGAGAGCCTGCACGACATGGTGCTGATCGAGTCGGGCTCTGGGGATGTCGAAGGCCTGAAGAAGATGGCCGACTATACCGAGGCGCGGCTGAAGGCGCTCGGCGCCAAGACCGAGCGGCGCAAGACCACCAAGGGCGCCGGCGCCGACATGGTGATCGGCACCTTCGAGGGCACCGGCAGCAGGAAGCTGATGCTGATCGCGCATATGGACACGGTCTATGAGCACGGCATCCTCGACAGCCAGCCCTACAAGGTCGACGGCAACAGGATCTACGGGCCCGGCATTGCCGACGACAAGGGCGGCATCGCCGTCATCCTGCATTCGCTGAAGATCCTGAACGATACGGGCTGGCGCGACTACGCCAAGCTGACCGTGTCGTTCAATCCGGATGAAGAGGTCGGCTCGATCGGCTCCGGCGAGATCATCTCCGAGCTCGCCGACCAGCACGATGTGGTGCTGTCCTGCGAGCCGACGGTGGCGCCGCCGGTGGCCAAGAATGAAAGCCTGCTGCTCGGCGCCAGCGGCACCGCGACCGGCACGCTGGACGTGAAGGGCAAGGCCTCGCATGCCGGCGCCGCGCCGCAGCTCGGCCGCAACGCGCTGCTCGAGCTCGCGCATCAATTGCTGCAGACCCAGGACGTCGCGAAATCCATTCCGGGCACACAGCTGAACTGGACCACCGCGAAGGCCGGCACCGTGCGCAATCAGATCCCCGATCATGCCTCTGCCGGCGCCGACATCCGCCTCACCGTTCCGGACGGCGTGCAGAAGCTGCAGGCGGCGCTCGACGAAAAGGTGAAAGACAGACTGATTCCCGACACCGAAGTGACTGTGAAGGTCACCGCAGGCCGTCCGCCTTTCGTAGCTGGTGATCGCGGCCGCGCGCTCGCCAAGCAGGGACAGGCGATCTACGCCGAGCTCGACCGCACACTCGATATTGCGGAAATGACCGGCGGCGCGACCGACGCCGGCTACGCCGCGCGCAGCGGCAAAGCGGTCGTGGTCGAAAGCTTCGGCCTCGCCGGCTGGGGCTATCACGCCCGCGACGAATACATCGACACCAACTCGATCGTGCCGCGGCTCTATCTGATGACGCGGATTCTGATGGAGCTGGGCAAGGCGAAGTAGCGGCGCGCGCGGCGGCGTCCGTTGAAGCAACATGCCAATCTTTTGCGCTGGTGCCCGCGGCCACTCCTCTCCCCAACCCTCCCCCGCGAGGGGGGAGGGAGCTCGACCCATTATGGTCACCTCACATTGAGTGGGTGAATTGTGCGCAGGAACGGCGCGAAAAGGATGTGAGGGGAGCACCGGCGGACGGGTTCCCTCCCCCCCCCTTGCGGGAGAGGTTGGGGAGAGGGGTATCGCTTGCTCCGCTCACCGATGAGACTGGTCGGTCATGGCAACGATCGCAGCGTCCGGCTGCAATGGGTAGAAACCAAATATATGCAAATGCTTATGGTCGCCGCAGATGCGGCGCTTGACCGTCCCTCCAACGCGCAGTAGGCTGCACCACCGAACACGGAATTCCGTATTCCAATTTGGACTGATGGCATGATTCCATTGGACCCCCTCCCGAACCTCATCGATCAGGTCTACGGGCGATTGCTCGAGGCGATCATCGACCGCACGCTGCTGCCCGGCCAGCGCATCACCCAGAACGAACTGGCCGATCGGCTCGGCGTCTCGCGCCAGCCGATCTCGCACGCGCTGCATTTGTTGCATCGGCAGGGCCTCGTCGCGGAGAGCGGCAAGCGCGGCTTCGAGGTGACGCAGCTCGATCCGCAGCGCATCCGCGAGCTTTATGAAGTGCGCGGCGCCATCGATGCGCTCGCGGCGCGGCTTGCCGCAACGCATGTGAAAGAGGATGCCGGGGCGCGCGCGCAGCTCGAGAGCGCGCTCGAAGCCGGACGCGCGATCGGCGGCGACGCCCAGCTGGCGCGCCTGATCGCACTCGACGTCGACTTCCATAGCGCGATCTATCGGCTGGCCGGTAATACCGCAATCGAGGAAATGATCGCGCCGCAATGGCCGCATATGCGCCGCTCGATGGCGACCGTGCTCGCCGAGCTCGATTATCGCGACAGCGCCTGGACCGAACACGAGACCATCGCCGCGCATATTTTCTCCGGCAACGCCTCAGCCGCCGAGGCCGCGGCGCTGGCGCATGCGCAGACAGCGGGACAGATGACCGAACAGAAGCTGAGGGCAATCGACGTGGCGGCGTGAGTAAACAAGCCCGACCATGACGAAGAGAGCACAGAAAAGAACAACAGGGAGGAAAGCACCATGAAACTGACCCAAGAGCAGGTCGAATTCTTCCATCGCGAAGGCTGGCTGTTCCTGCCCGAACTGTTCAGCCAGGAAGAGGTCGATTTCCTGGCGCGCGAGGCGGTTGCGATCTATGACGCCAACCGGCCCGAGGTGTGGCGCGAGAAGAGCGGTGCGCCGCGTACGGCGTTCGCCGCGCATCTCTACAACGAGGCGTTCGGAATTCTCGGTGCGCATCCGCGCATGATCGACCCCATCGAGCAGCTGTTCGGTGAGAAGGTCTACATGCATCAGTTCAAGATCAACGCCAAGGCAGCCTTCACCGGCGACGTCTGGCAGTGGCACCAGGATTACGGCACCTGGAAGCGCGACGACGGCATGCCGGAGCCGCGTGCTATGAACATCGCGATCTTCCTCGACGAGGTGATGCCGATCAATGGCCCGCTGATGCTGGTGCCGCAAAGCCAGACCGCCGGCGACCTCAAGGCCTCGCACGATCTCGAAACCACGTCCTACCCGCTGTGGACACTGGACGAGGAGACGGTGACCCGGCTCGTCAAGCAGGGCGGTATCGTCGCGCCGACCGGCAAGCCCGGCGGCATGCTGATGTTCCACGGCAATCTGGTGCACGGATCGAGCGGCAACATCACGCCCTACCCGCGCAAGATCGTCTATCTGACGCTGAACGCGGTCTCGAACTACATCCGCACCCCGACGCGGCCGGACTACATCGCGCACCGCGACTTCACGCCGATCCAGACCGTGGCCGACGACGCGCTGCTGCGGCTTGCCCGCGCACCAAAGCAGGCGGCGGAGTAAACCAACGGCTGTCATTCCGGGGCGACGCGAAGCGTCGAGCCCGGAATGACGACTTGGATTGGAAGATCAACATGAACCTGCATCACCTCCTCCAGACCCGCGCCGCCGCCGGCAAACCGGTCCGCGTCGTCCTGATCGGCGCCGGAAAGTTCGGCTCGATGTTCCTGTCGCAGGTGCCGCACACGCCGGGGCTCGAGGTGCCCGTGATCGTCGATCTCGACCGCGACCGTGCGCGCGAGGCGTGCCGCACCGTCGGCTGGGACGATGCGCGGATCGGCGCAACCACCTTCACCGATGACGGCGCTCGCGCGATCGCGGGCGGTGCGTTCGATGTCGTGGTCGAGGCCACAGGCAACCCCGCGGTCGGCATCCGCCATGCCCGCGCGGCGATCGCAGCCGGCAAGCATGTCGTGATGGTCAATGTCGAGGCCGACGTGCTGGCGGGGCCACTGCTCGCCGAAGAGGCGCGCAAGGCCGGCGTGGTCTATTCGCTCGCCTATGGCGACCAGCCGGCGCTGACTGCGGAGATGGTCGATTGGGCGCGCGCCACGGGCTTCCGCGTCGTCGCCGCCGGCAAAGGCACCAAATACCTGCCCGCCTATCACGACGTGACGCCGGAGGGCGTCTGGCAGCATTACGGGCTCACCGCGGGCGAAGCGCAATCCGCCGGCATGAACCCGCAGATGTTCAACTCCTTCCTCGACGGCACCAAATCCGCGATCGAGATGGCGGCGATCGCCAACGCCTGCACGCTCGACGTGCCGTCGGAGGGCCTGCTGTTTCCGCCCTGCGGCGTCGACGACCTGCCGCATGTGATGCGGCCGCGCGACAAAGGTGGGGTGCTGGAGAAATCCGGCATCGTCGAGGTGGTGTCGTCGCTGGAACGCGACGGCCGTCCGGTGTTTCGCGACCTGCGCTGGGGCGTCTATGTGGTGCTGGAGGCGCCGAACGATTATGCCACCGACTGCTTCAGGCAATACGGCCTCAAGACCGACTCATCCGGCCGCTATGCGGCGATGTACAAGCCGTATCATCTGATCGGGCTCGAGCTGAACATTTCCGTGCTCTCGGCGGCGCTGCGCAACGAGCCGACCGGGCAGCCGCGCGGCTTCCGCGGCGACGTCGCGGCGGTGGCCAAGCGCTACCTGCGCGCCGGCGAGATGCTCGACGGCGAAGGCGGCTACACGGTGTGGGGCAAACTGATGCCCGCCTCGGCCAGCCTTGCTGCCGGTGCGATGCCGATCGGGCTCGCGCATCGCGTCAAGCTGAAGAACGACGTCGCCCATGGCGCCGTGGTGCGCTGGAGCGATGTCGAGGTCGACGAGCGCAACGACACGATCAGGACGCGGAAGGCGATGGAAGCTGCGTTTTCGCAGTAGCTCCTTCCCTTTCACCTCGCCCCGTCCTTTACGGGAGAGGGAGAAGGTGGAGCGGCACCCGAACGACTACGGCAACAACCGGCTCGCCTTCGCCAGCCTGAACCATTTCCGGAACATCGCTTCCGTATCCATCATCTCGGTGAAGCCGGCTTGGTTGATCTTCACCGTCGAAACGATCGAGGGCGGACCTGACTCCGTCTGGCCATAGCGCATGCTGTAATCGGCATATTGGAACGAGAGGCCGACGAACTCTTCCAGGCCCGGCGCGATCAGATCGTGCTTGCTGCGCAATTCGTCCCACAGCGGGATCCATTTGGGATACTCCTGCGCCAGCGACAGCGGCACATGACGGCCCGGCGTCATCTCGAGCGCATCCGCGACGGCGGGCCAGATATTTTCCCAGGTGAAGACGTCGCCATTGGTGACGTTGAACGCTTCATTGCGCGCGGTCCGGGCCTCGCCCGACCAGGCGATCGCGCGCGCCAGGAGATCGACGTCGACCGCCTGCGCGACGCGCGGCGCGCCGCCGGGATAATCCAGCGACCTGCCTTGTTCGCGCAGAACAGCCGCATAGACGCCGAGCGGCGGGATCAGATCCATCGCACCGCGCATCGCTTCGCCGATGATCAGCACCGGGCGCAGGATGGTCCAGTGCCAGCTCTTGCCGCGTTGCAGCCCGCGCAGAAAGTTCTCCTGCGCCCAATAGAAGTTCGGCTGCTCGTACATCTCCGAACGACCCTCGCGCGCCGGCACCGTGAGCGGCCGGACGTGCACGCCATAGGCCTTGGTGCCTTGCAACAGCGCGACGTGCTTGAGGTCGGGCGCGACGGGTTCGAGCACGCCCATCAGGTTGCGCAGCATCCGGTCGTTGGTTTCGATCTGCCCGGCATCGCGCCAGCCATCGACCAGGCTGGGCGCCTCGAACAACGCGGCATAGATCAGGTGCGTTGCGCCGGCGAGCTCGGTCGCGGCACGGCGGCAATCCTCGGCATTGGTCAGATCGATCGGCACGTGCCGCGCGCCATAGAGTTCGCGCGGCTTGCGGCGTGACAGCGCGATGCGCTCGCAATCATCCGCTGCGCCGAAGTGTCGCAAGGCGGCACTGCCCACGAGGCCGGTTGCGCCGGCGACCACGATTTTCTTGTTGGCCATGTCCCTGAACTCCCATCAACTCACCTGCCGTCGTAGCAGATCACGGCAAGGCCGACAGGTATCAGATAAGACCGACAGCGCCGATTTCCTTTCGCAGCTGCAACGAAGGCAGCCGCTTGATTTCCCCAGGCAAACGATCATCCTGACCGATGGAACCGGACGCCCGGAATTCCACACACAAGAGCCCATCGAGGGCCACCGGACACATTCACCACAGCAACGTCGATCGATCGGCGAAGAAAGACGGCACCAAGATCGTTCCCCTTGTCGAGGCATCGGCACACAGGAGGGAATTGCATGAAGCGTCGTGATTTCTTGAAGGCAGGCGGCGTTGGGCTGGCTGCGACGGCGGTGGCTGCGCCCGCGGTCGCACAATCGATGCCCGAGGTCAGGTGGCGGCTCGCGGCGAGCTGGCCGAAGGCTCTCGACACGCTCTACGGCGGCTGCGAATTCTTCTGCAAGCGTGTCGCCGAAATCACCGACAACCGTTTCCAGATCCAGTCCTTCGCCGCCGGCGAGATCGTGCCGGGCCTGCAGGTGCTCGACGCGGTCTCCAACGGCACGGTCGAGATGGGCAACACCGCGCTGTATTATTACTGGGGCAAGAACCCGGCCTTCACCTTCGGCACCTCGCTGCCGTTCGGCCTCAACACGCGCCAGCACATTTCCTGGCTGCAATGGGGCGGCGGCAGCGAGCTGATCAACAACCTGCTCGGCGAATACAACTGCGTCGGGATCCCGACCGGCTCGACCGGCGCCCAGATGGGCGGCTGGTTCCGGAAGGAGATCAAGTCGATGGCGGATTTGCAGGGGCTGAAATTCCGCGTCGGCGGCTTCGCCGGCACCATCATCGCCAAGGTCGGCGGCGTGCCGCAGCAGATCGCCGGCGGCGACATCTATCCGGCGCTGGAGAAAGGCACCATCGACGCCGCCGAATGGGTCGGGCCGTATGACGACGAGAAGCTCGGCTTCGTCAAGGTCGCGAAGTTCTACTACTACCCCGGCTGGTGGGAAGGCACCGGCCAAGGCCACAACGTGATGAACAAGGACAAGTGGAATGCGCTGCCGAAGCATTATCAGGCCGCGATCCAGGCCGCGTCCGAAGACACCTTCACCTGGGTCACCGGAAAATATGATGCGGTGAACCCGCCGGCGCTGAAGCGCCTGATCGTGGCCGGCGCGCAGCTGCGGCCGTTCCCGCAGGAAGTGCTGGAGGCCTGCTACAACGCGGCCAACGAGATCTACGCCGATCTCACCAAGAGCAATCCGCATTTCGGCAAGATGTATGCGAGCCTCGCCGCCTATCGCAACGAATCGCTGGCCTGGATGCAGGTCGCCGAACTTTCGTTCGACAGCTTCATGATGCGGATGCGCACGCGCACCTGAGCCGGCACCGGATCAGGCACAAAAAAGCCCCGGAGGAATTCTCCGGGGCTCATTTTTTGGTTCGGCTTTGATTCGGATCTCAGCTCAGTTGTCGTCGCTGCCGCCGAACTCTTCCATCAGCTTGTCGTAGCTCTTGGTCACGAGATCGATATTGCCCTTGTTCTCGACCGCGGGCGGCGGCGATTTCAGCGCTTCGTTGAGGTCAGCGAGCGCGTCCTTCTTGTCCTTGGCCGACATTTTCTTGTCGGCCTGGACCTGGGCGATCTGCGCCTTCACGACGGCCTCGGGACCGACATACTTCTTGGTCTGCGGGTCGAAGCCGCCGAGCACCAGCGAAATGTTGTCGACGACGTTGTTGTACTCGTCATAGCTGGCGAAGCCGTTCTTCTTGGCGATGGCCTCGAGCTGGGCAACGATCTTCGGATCCGGCTTGGCGTCCTGCGAGAGCTTGGCGGTGATCGGATCCATTTCCTTGGCCGCAGCGATCGCACCCTCGACCTGCTTGTCGGTCAGCGCGATCTGCTTGATCGGCGGCGCCTGGTCCTGCGCCGGAGGAGCGGCCTGCGCGGGTGCCGGCGCCATCTGCTGCTTGGCCTGCGCGAACGCGCCGCTGTTCGACGCTGCAGTCACGGCGATCGCAAGACAAGCGACGCCGAGCGCAGCAGTTA
>NZ_LFIP02000005.1:0-622500 GCF_001189235.2 Bradyrhizobium embrapense | reverse complement strand
AGCCCATCCAGTGCTCTACCCCCTGAGGTATTCATCCGAGGCGATACCTAAATATCTTTCGCGGAGAACCAGCTATTTCCCAGTTTGATTGGCCTTTCACCCCTAACCACAAGTCATCGGAGCCTTTTTCAACAGGCACCCGTTCGGTCCTCCAGTGAGTGTTACCTCACCTTCAACCTGCTCATGGCTAGATCACTAGGTTTCGGGTCTAATACAACGAACTTGACGCCCTATTCAGACTCGCTTTCGCTGCGCCTTCGCCTATCGGCTTAAGCTTGCTCGTTAAATTAAGTCGCTGGCCCATAATACAAAAGGTACGACGTCACCCAGAACGTATCTTGGGCTCCGTCTGTTTGTAGGTGTCCGGTTTCAGGTCTATTTCACTCCCCTCGTCGGGGTGCTTTTCACCTTTCCCTCACGGTACTGGTTCGCTATCGGTCGCTGAGGAGTACTTAGGCTTGGAGGGTGGTCCCCCCGTGTTCAGACAGGATTACACGTGTCCCGCCTTACTCGTGGATACATCATCGCATTACTCGTACGGGGCTATCACCCTCTGAGGCCCAGCTTTCCTGACTGGTTCCGATTGTCTTTGATGTATCACTGGCCTGGTCCGCGTTCGCTCGCCACTACTAACGGAGTCTCGATTGATGTCCTTTCCTCCAGGTACTTAGATGTTTCAGTTCCCTGGGTTTGCTTAAAACCTCCTATTTTATTCGGAGGTCTCATACCTTCTCTTGATAACCGGAAATCCAAAACCTCGCGGTCTGATTTCTTCCATTTCTGGTCGAACCCCAAAACACAAGGTCTTGGAGTTCCGGCTATCGAAGGTGGGTTTCCCCATTCGGAAATCCGTGGATCAAAGCTTCTTCGCAGCTCCCCACGGCTTATCGCAGCGTAGCACGTCCTTCATCGCCTCTCAGCGCCAAGGCATCCACCGAACACCCTTAAGGCACTTGATTGCTCTCATTATCAATGTCCACACACTCGGCAGAATGTTGTCTGCGCAACTGCCCAAAGACCGAAGTCTCAGGCACGCATCCTCGATGAATGCGATTGCACAGCCGGACATTGACTAGAAAGACCAGCTTGCTTCGTAAGATCGGCCCGATAGCGAGGCGGTCAAGCTTCGCTACAAAGATCGTTTTACAACTCGCTCATCTCACTCATCTTGCGATGAACTGCGATGCGCGAGCGCCGAAAACGATCTGGAGATTAGGAATGGTACCCGCGAATTGCTTCGCAGATCCAAACTCGGATCGATCTCCTCTTTACGATGTCAGAAAACACGCACGTCACCGTCCATCCGGACCAATGAGTGCGAAGTGATGTTTCGCGGACGATTTTGACGAGGCATTCTCGAGCTTCAATTCCATCTGGTGGAGCCAGACGGGATCGAACCGACGACCTCATGCTTGCAAAGCACGCGCTCTCCCAGCTGAGCTATGGCCCCGTACCAGAAGACGAATGCTCCGCACTCGATCAAAATGGTGGGCCTGGGAAGACTTGAACTTCCGACCTCACGCTTATCAAGCGCGCGCTCTAACCAACTGAGCTACAAGCCCCTAACACGAGAGACATGCCGGCGCGCACCCGACGTGAAGTCGGTGCACCGCACAGCGCTCAGCCCCTGGCGCGTGTTCGTCCGCGAAGAAAGAGAAACGAAGACGGCGAAATCCCGCCAATGGAGCTCAACAATCCGAGGACTGTTGGCCCCTGAATGTTTCTAAAACGGTTCGATAGTGAGCGTGAGCTCGCTGAAGAACCATCCTTAGAAAGGAGGTGATCCAGCCGCAGGTTCCCCTACGGCTACCTTGTTACGACTTCACCCCAGTCGCTGACCCTACCGTGGCCGGCTGCCCCCTTTCGGTTAGCGCACCGTCTTCAGGTAAAACCAACTCCCATGGTGTGACGGGCGGTGTGTACAAGGCCCGGGAACGTATTCACCGTGGCGTGCTGATCCACGATTACTAGCGATTCCAACTTCATGGGCTCGAGTTGCAGAGCCCAATCCGAACTGAGACGGCTTTTTGAGATTTGCGAAGGGTCGCCCCTTAGCATCCCATTGTCACCGCCATTGTAGCACGTGTGTAGCCCAGCCCGTAAGGGCCATGAGGACTTGACGTCATCCCCACCTTCCTCGCGGCTTATCACCGGCAGTCTCCTTAGAGTGCTCAACTAAATGGTAGCAACTAAGGACGGGGGTTGCGCTCGTTGCGGGACTTAACCCAACATCTCACGACACGAGCTGACGACAGCCATGCAGCACCTGTCTCCGGTCCAGCCGAACTGAAGAACTCCGTCTCTGGAGTCCGCGACCGGGATGTCAAGGGCTGGTAAGGTTCTGCGCGTTGCGTCGAATTAAACCACATGCTCCACCGCTTGTGCGGGCCCCCGTCAATTCCTTTGAGTTTTAATCTTGCGACCGTACTCCCCAGGCGGAATGCTTAAAGCGTTAGCTGCGCCACTAGTGAGTAAACCCACTAACGGCTGGCATTCATCGTTTACGGCGTGGACTACCAGGGTATCTAATCCTGTTTGCTCCCCACGCTTTCGTGCCTCAGCGTCAGTATCGGGCCAGTGAGCCGCCTTCGCCACTGGTGTTCTTGCGAATATCTACGAATTTCACCTCTACACTCGCAGTTCCACTCACCTCTCCCGAACTCAAGATCTTCAGTATCAAAGGCAGTTCTGGAGTTGAGCTCCAGGATTTCACCCCTGACTTAAAGACCCGCCTACGCACCCTTTACGCCCAGTGATTCCGAGCAACGCTAGCCCCCTTCGTATTACCGCGGCTGCTGGCACGAAGTTAGCCGGGGCTTATTCTTGCGGTACCGTCATTATCTTCCCGCACAAAAGAGCTTTACAACCCTAGGGCCTTCATCACTCACGCGGCATGGCTGGATCAGGCTTGCGCCCATTGTCCAATATTCCCCACTGCTGCCTCCCGTAGGAGTTTGGGCCGTGTCTCAGTCCCAATGTGGCTGATCATCCTCTCAGACCAGCTACTGATCGTCGCCTTGGTGAGCCATTACCTCACCAACTAGCTAATCAGACGCGGGCCGATCTTTCGGCGATAAATCTTTCCCCGTAAGGGCTTATCCGGTATTAGCACAAGTTTCCCTGTGTTGTTCCGAACCAAAAGGTACGTTCCCACGCGTTACTCACCCGTCTGCCGCTGACATATTGCTATGCCCGCTCGACTTGCATGTGTTAAGCCTGCCGCCAGCGTTCGCTCTGAGCCAGGATCAAACTCTCAAGTTGGACTTGAAACCTTGAACCGGCTGATCACAACGTTTGACGAGGTCCCACCATTCTTCGTCGACCGAAATCAACGAGCCGCCCGCGATTCACATCGTTGGCAGCGATGGTGTAACCTTTAAAACGTGTACCGCCGAAGTCTTTCGTCCACTCTCAGAAGTCAAAAGCCGAAGCTTTCAAGTTTTCCGAGAGACGCAAGGACTCCGCCGTCCACGTTTCTCTTTCTTCATCTTCACTTGTCAAACAGCCCGGGGTCCGACGACCCCACACCCTTAGAGGGTGGTTCTACCCTTCACCGGCAGACAGTGAACCTCAACCGATTTATGTCGGCTGTTGTGTCACTCATCTAAGTGAGGAGCATCAGAGGCGCGTTCGCTCGCCTTGGTCAGTGACCCGGCGGCGCCGCGCTCAGTGGTTGGTTTATAGTCCCCACCCCTCGGGATTGTCAACGGCCATTGTCAACAAATCGTCGCACGCCCAAATCGCTTGTGCAGTGCAAAGAAATTCTCGTTCTTTCCGTGACTTAAGCTGGAGGTAAAAATCCGTCGTCCAGCCCTCGCGCCAAAAAACTTTAAAAAAGTTTGTCGCCGAGCAGCTCGTGAGACCCTCCGGAACGGGTTCCCCGGGGCTCCAGACCGGGCCGCGGCATCGACGTGCATCAGGAAGCTTTTCCATCTCAAATGCCGCACTTGAGCCACAATCCTGCGACGTTCTCGCTATAACGAATGCATTGGACCGCTCGAAACCTGTGGGGGCTCGGGTGGTTTTTCTGGGGGACCAGGCGATTTTCTCCAAGAACCCGTCGCCTCTTCCCTTCGCGGCCGAGCAACATCGAGAGATCTGCACACCATTGACGTTCGAGATCGCGGCTAGCTAATGGCCATCGGCTTCTCGATTTCGATGCGTGTGGCTCGCCAGACTGCCGGGATTCCTCTTCCGGGGATGAAGGCGGGGACGAGAACGAGCAGAGGTCGATCGCAGTTGCGGGAATTTGGGGGGATATCGGGTTGAGCCAACGGGCGTCACGCGGAAGCGGCATTGGGCGCGAGACCGGGATGATCGATCTCGGTCACGAACCGCCGCTTTCAGTCGACGGCACCGAGGCTGCGGTGATCGATCGCCGCCGTGTCTCCGTACAATGGTTCAGCGGCACCATTCTGACCGGACTATGTGGCGCGGCCCTGATCGGCGGCGCCGTTTTTGCGTCGCTCGACGGCGAGATGACTTTCGCCAAGGTGCCGGAGCGCGTCGAAGGCGCGCTGCGCGGTGCCTTCAACGGCAATGATCGCGTCGTCAGCCTGCACAAGGGCGACCGCCTGCCGCCGCCGAGCGAATCCTCCGCCTCCCGCAGCCTGGTGCGCGTGTCGACCGTGACCCGCGTCGGCAATCGCGACGTGATGCGGGTGCGGCCCTTTATCCGGATTTCAGGCAATCTCTCGATGACCACGAGCGATCTGTCGTCGAAAATACCCGCCTTCAACGCGCAGCGTCTGTTGACCGATGTCGGCTCCGACACACCGGCGGCGACCGAGGATCCGAATGCGGCCGCTGCCGCCGAGCCCGACGCCGAGGTCTCTTTCGTCACCAAGGATCTCGGATCCGTGCTGCCGAAAGCCAAGCTCGCCGCCGTCGTCGCGCTCGACGACATCCTGATGCGGGTGCGCGATGCCGCCAATTGGCGCGGCTCCGGCGGCTCGGTGCGCTACGCCTCGCTTGCCAATGCGGCAGCCGACGCGACCGGCGCCGGACCCGACATGCGGATGGCCTACGCCACCGAGGGCAACACCGCTGATCCCTATGCGGGCTTCGAGACCCGCGTGGTGCCGGAGAACGTCACGCTGCTGCCGAAGACCAAGGAGCAGGTCACCGGCGGCAATCCAGTCGGCGAACGGGTTCACCTCGTCAAGAAGGGCGACAGCATTACCTCGATCCTGCGCGATCAGGGCGCAACGCCCGACGAGGCGAAGGCGATTGCCGCAACGCTCGGCCCGCGCGGGCGCGACGGCGGCCTGAAGGAAGGCCAGAAGGTGCGGATCCTGATGGCGCCGGCGGCGCCGGGCGCCCGGCTGCAGCCTTATCGCGTGATCGTCGCCAACGAATCCGTCGTCGAGGCCGTCGCCGCCCTGTCCGATCTCGGCAAATACGTCGCCGTCGACGTGCAGAGCATGAACACCACGACCGACACCGCCGACAATTCCAGCGACGATGACGAGGATGATGGCAGCGGCGTGCGGCTCTATCAGAGCATTTACGAGACCGCGCTGCGCAACAAGGTGCCGCCGACCGTCATCGAGGACATGGTCAAGATCTACTCCTATGACGTCGATTTCCAGCGCAAGGTCCAGCCCGGCGACTCGTTCGACGTGTTCTTTGCCGGCGAGGATGAGGGCGTCACCAGCACCGAAAAGACCGAAGTGCTCTACGCCGCGCTGACCGTGGGCGGCGAAACCAAGAAGTACTACCGATTCCAGAGCTCGGACGATGGCCTCGTCGACTACTATGACGAGACCGGCAAGAGCGCGAAGAAGTTCCTGGTGCGCAAGCCGGTCAACAACGCGATCATGCGTTCGGGCTTCGGCGGCCGCCGCCATCCGATCCTCGGCTATGTGAAGATGCACACCGGCGTCGACTGGGCCACCGCCTACGGCACGCCGATCTTCGCTTCCGGCAACGGCGTGCTCGAGAAGGTCGGATACGAAGGCGGGTACGGCAAATATATCCGCATGAAGCATTCCAATGGCTACGAGACGGCCTACGGCCACATGTCGGCCTTCGCCAAGGGCATGGAGATCGGCAAGAAGGTTCGGCAGGGCCAGGTGATCGGCTTCGTCGGTTCGACCGGCCAGTCCACCGGACCGCACGTCCACTACGAAATCCTGGTCAACGGCCGATTCGTCGATCCGATGCGCGTGAAACTGCCGCGCGGCCGCTCGCTCGAAGGCCCGATGCTGGCGAACTTCGAGAAGGAACGCGACCGGATCGAAGCCCAGATGTCCAGCCGCGGCAGCTCGCGCATCGTCTCGGATGCCACGAGCTCGACGTCGCAGACGCGCTCCATCACCAACCGCTAATAGCGTCCCGTCTGCCGGCGGGAACCCGGCAACCGTTCGGGACGGAACGATTCGCACCGGATTCGGCTTGTTCAACCTGGGCCCCCCCGTGCAGAGGAGGCAAGCATGACCAACCTCACCCGTGACGACGTGCTGAAAGCCGTCGGCCACGCCGACGATGTCACCATCGCCAGAATCATCGCATCGGGCGCAACCGTCGCCGAACTCGCCGAGGCGCAGGCCTGGCTCGCCAACGACGAGCCGCTGATGAATGCCGGCAGGCCGCTGGCCACCGGCCGCGCCCGCGAGCTGGTCGACATCCTGTCCGAACTCGAACCCGCTGATGACGACGAGCCCGGTCAGCTCAGCCCACCGACCGCTCCGCAAGAATAGCCTGGATGACGAAGCCCTCCCCGTGATCGCGGGGAGGGCTTTTTGCACGCGCGTCAGTTCAGTTTGCGCTTCGAGACCGGGGCATCGAACTGCACGATCTCGGCGGTCTTGGACACCTGACCGTTGAAGGTCAGCACATTGCCCTTCTCCGAGATCACAACGCGATCGCCGTCCTTGACCTCGCCGGCCAGGATCATCTCGGCCAGCGGGTCCTGCACGCTGCGCTGGATCACCCGCTTCAGCGGGCGGGCGCCGTAAGCCGGATCCCAACCCTTTTCCGCGAGCCAATCCCGCGCCTTCGCATCCAGCACGAGCTCGATCTTGCGATCCTCGAGCAGCCTGGTCAGCCGTGCGAACTGGATCTCGACGATGCGGCCCATCTCGCTCTTCTGCAGGCGGTGGAACAGGATGATCTCGTCGATGCGGTTCAGGAATTCCGGCCTGAAATGCGCCCGCACGACGCCCATCACCTGGTCGCGGACCGCCGCGGTGTCCTCGCCTTCCGGCTGATTCACCAGGAACTCCGAACCGAGGTTCGAGGTCATGATGATCAGCGTGTTGCGGAAGTCGACGGTGCGGCCCTGACCATCGGTCAGGCGGCCGTCGTCGAGCACCTGCAACAGCACGTTGAAGACGTCGGGATGCGCCTTCTCGATCTCGTCGAACAGCACCACCTGGTAGGGCCGGCGCCGCACGGCTTCGGTCAGCGCTCCGCCCTCGTCGTAGCCGACATAGCCGGGAGGCGCGCCGATCAGTCGCGAGACCGAGTGCTTCTCCATGAACTCGGACATGTCGAGGCGGACCATCGCGGTCTCGTCGTTGAACAGGTCAGCGGCGAGCGCCTTGGTCAGCTCGGTCTTGCCGACGCCGGTCGGCCCTAAGAACATGAACGAACCGGTCGGCCGGTTCGGGTCCTGCAGGCCTGCACGGGCACGGCGCACCGCGGTTGCCACCGCCCGCACCGCTTCGGCCTGGCCGACGACGCGCTTGGCAAGCGCATCCTCCATTTTCAGGAGTTTGTCCTTTTCGCCCTCGAGCATCTTGTCGACCGGCACGCCGGTCCAGCGCGAGACGACCTGCGCGATGTGGTTGGCGGTGACCGCCTCTTCCATCATCTCGCCGCCGTTCGGCTTGCTGCTCTCCTGCGCCTCGATGTCGGCGAGCTTGCGCTCCAGCTCGGGAATCCGGCCATAGGCCAGCTCGCCCGCCTTCTGGAATTCGCCGCGGCGCTGCGCATTGGCAAGCTCGACGCGGAGTGCATCGAGTTCGCTCTTCAGCTTCTGGGCGTTGGAGAGCTTGTTCTTCTCCGCGCTCCAGCGCGCCGTCAGCGCGGCCGACCGCTCCTCGAGCCCTGCGAGCTCCTTCTCCAGGGTCTGCAGGCGGCTCTTCGAGCCGGCATCGCTCTCCTTCTTCAGCGCCTCCTGCTCGATCTTCAGCCGGATGATGTCGCGATCCAGCGAATCGAGCTCTTCCGGCTTGGAATCGACCTGCATCTTCAGCCGCGCCGCCGCCTCGTCCATCAAATCGATGGCCTTGTCGGGCAGGAAGCGGTCGGTGATGTAGCGGTTCGACAGCGTCGTCGCGGCCACCAACGCGGAGTCGGTGATGCGCACGCCGTGGTGCTGCTCGTATTTATCCTTGAGGCCGCGCAGGATCGAAATGGTGTCCTCGACCGTCGGCTCGCTGACATAGATCGGCTGGAACCGGCGGGCCAGCGCGGCATCCTTCTCGACATGCTTGCGGTATTCGTCGAGCGTGGTCGCACCGATACAGTGCAGCTCGCCGCGCGCCAGCGCAGGCTTCAGGAGGTTGGACGCGTCCATCGCGCCGTCGGTCTTGCCGGCGCCGATCAGCGTGTGCATCTCGTCGATGAACAGGATGATGCCGCCCTCGGCGGACGAGACCTCCTGCAGGACGGATTTCAGCCGTTCCTCGAACTCGCCGCGATATTTCGCGCCGGCGATCAAGGCGCCCATGTCGAGCGACAGCAGCTTCTTGTCCTTCAGGCTCTCCGGCACGTCGCCGTTGAGGATGCGCAGCGCTAGGCCCTCGACGATCGCGGTCTTGCCGACGCCGGGCTCACCGATCAGGACGGGATTGTTCTTGGTCCGCCGCGACAGAACTTGAATCGTGCGGCGGATCTCCTCGTCACGGCCGATCACCGGGTCGAGCTTGCCGTCACGCGCGGCCTGCGTGAGATCGCGGGCATATTTCTTCAGCGCGTCATAGGCGTTTTCTGCCGTCGCGGAATCCGCGGTGCGGCCCTTGCGCAGCGCTTCGATCGCCGCGTTCAGGTTCTGCGCCGTGACGCCGCCCTTGCTCAGGATGGAGGCGGCCTCGCTGCCCTTCTCGAGCGTCAGCCCGAGCAGCAGCCGCTCCACGGTGACGAAGCTGTCGCCGGTCTTGTCGGCGGCCTTTTCCGCTGCATCGAAGGCGCGCGCCAGCTCCGGCGACAGGTAGACCTGTCCGGCACCGCCACCCGAAACCTTCGGCAGCTTGTTCAGCGCCTCTTCGGTCGCTTTCAGGATTGCCCTGGAATTGCCGCCGGCTCGGTCGATCAGACCGCCAGCGAGCCCCTCATTGTCGTCCAGCAGCACCTTCAACAGATGCAGCGGCGAGAACTGCTGGTGACCGTCGCGCATTGCGAGCGATTGGGCAGACTGGATGAATCCGCGCGAGCGCTCGGTGTACTTCTCAATGTTCATTCGTTTTCCCTCGGCCTGCCGTCACCACCCATTCAGGCGTGGTTCCGGCATCTTCATTGGGTTTTCCGCGGGCCGCGTTGACGTTCCTCAACCAGCCTCTGGTCGTCGCCATCATTTTTCAGGCTTGCCGCAGATGTGGGCACTTGGTTCCGAAACGGAAGAGCCACAGTCTGCGATTTCACCCGATCGAGCTCAGCGCCGCACGATGGCGACAAGGTAGCGGCAGGGCTGAGCAGTTTCGTTACGGAAGACGATGTCCGACGGCGGCCCGAGCTCGACGCGGTCACCCGCAGCGAGCTCATGACGTTCCGCCCCCTCCATCAAGGTGAGGCGGCCGCTGATCACCCAGACCACCTGACGGATCAGGTGATAGGCGCTGGCCGGGAAGCCGGCTTCCTGTCCCGCAGGCAGCTCGACTTCTACCAGCTCCAGCGGATTGGCCGGATGCAGGAACACCTGCCGCCGCAGATAGGCCGCCTTTGGATCGCGCCACACCGGCTGATCCTTAGCCCGCTGCAGGCGGGAACTGGCTGAGGCAACCTCGAACAGCGCGGCCATGGTCAGGCCATAGGCCGTGGCAATCCGCGACAGCGTCGCCGCCGTTGGGCTCGCCTCCGCCCGCTCGATCTTGCTCAGCATGGCCTTGGACACGCCTGCCCGCCCGGCGAGTTCTGCCAGCGACCAGCCGCGCCCCTCCCGCTCGGCGCGAACCCGCCGCCCGAGGGCCTCATCGGGCCTGTCTTCTATAATTGACATGACGTCTCATATAGTGGACGATCGGGCCTGTGCAAGAGGCCCGTCGAGGAAAGACCAATGATTATCCGCCCCGCCGCCGAGCAGGACATTCCCGCAATCACCGCGATCTTCAACGAGGCGGTGGTCAACTCGAATGCGATCTGGACGGAGAAGCAGGACACCGAGGCCGAACGGCTGGCCTGGATGAAGGCCCGGCTGGCGTTGGGCTACCCGGTGCTGGTCGCAGCCGAAGGGCCCGTGGTGCTTGGATACGGTACGTTCGGCGACTTCCGCGCCTTCCCAGGTTACCGCTACAGCGTCGAGCACAGCGTCTACATCCATGCCGACCACCGCGGCCGCGGGCTCGGCCGGGTCATTGTCGACGAGCTGATCGCCGCGGCCATTGCGCTCGGCAAGCACGTCATGATCGCCGGCATCGACGGCGGCAATCCCGCCTCGCTCCGGCTGCACGCGCAGGCCGGCTTTGTCGAGGTCGCGCGGATGCCGGAGGTCGGGCGCAAGTTCGGCCGCTGGCTCGAACTCGTGTTCATGCAGCGCGTGCTGGACACGCCTGGCGCGGCGCGGCCCGACTAGCTGCCTTGGCGTTGGCGGTGGTTCTCCTCGTCCGCCAAACAAGATAGAGCGGGGCATGGACAATACGCACGCTTGCTCCGCCCGGATCACCGGCATCTATCGCTATCCCGTCAAGGGTCTGACGCCCGAGCCGCTGCCCCACGCCGAACTCAAGGTCGGCGAGACGCTTCGCTCGGATCGCCGCTACGCGATCGAGAACGGTCCGAGCGGTTTCGATCCGGCGGCGCCGAAATGGCTGCCGAAGCCACATTTCCTGATGCTGCAGCGGGACGAGTGGCTGGCGCCGCTGCAGGCCCATTTCGACGATGACAGCCATGTGCTGACACTGCGGCAGGATGGCGCAATGGTGGCTCAGGGCGATCTCGAAACGGCAGAGGGGCGCCTGGCGATCGAGCGCTACTTCGCCGATCGTCATGCCGGCCGGATCAAGGGGCCGCCCAAGGTGCTGGTCAGCCCCGGGCACAGTTTCTCGGACGTGCCGCGCAAGGTGGTATCGATCATCAACCTGGCGAGCCTGCGGGCGATCGAGGAGATGGTGCAGGCGCCGGTGCATCCGCTGCGCTTCCGCGCCAACCTCTATGTCGAGGGCTGGCCGGCCTGGCATGAAGCTGGCCTGCTCGACCAGACCATTGCGATCGGCAGCGCGCGGGCAAGGGTTGTGAAACGGATCACACGTTGTGCTGCGGTCAATGTCGATCCCGACACCGGCGTGCGCGACCTCTCGGTCCCGAACACGCTGATGCAGCGCTTCGGCAACAATGAATGCGGCATCTACGCGGAGATCATCGGCGACGGCGGCGCAGCCGTCGGCGACACCATTGTCGCGGAACCGCACTAGGTCACGCCAGGTTCCGTATTCCTTGAAGACGGCATAAACGTGGATCGAATTGCAATGTTCGGTTGCGTGCAATAGACTTCACTCGAAATTTTGAATGCAGCAAATTTGTCGAAATTGATTGCACGGGGTTGCCATGAGCATGATCATGGTTTCGTACCGGCGGGTCGATCAGGACACAGCGGGCCGCATCGCCGACCATCTGATCGAGAAGTACGGTGAGAAATCCGTCTTCTTCGACGTCAACAGTATTCGCACCGGCGCCAACTTCGTCGACCGGATCGCCAAGGCCATCGTCGCCTGCGACATCGTCATCGCGGTGATCGGTCCGCATTGGATCGGCAAGACCGACGATGGGAAACCGGCGCGTCTGGAGGATCCCGCAGATTCCGTGCGCTTCGAGATCGAGACGGCGCTGAAGCACAACAAGACGCTGCTGCCGCTGCTGGTGAACGGCGCAACCATGCCGGAGGCTGCCGAGCTGCCGGAATCGCTTCGCTTCCTGCACTTCTGCAACGCCGCCCGGGTCGACTCGGGTCAGGATTTTCGCATGCACATGACCCGCCTGATCGATACGATCAACGAGGTCCTGAGTGAGGCCGGGCGGTCGCCGCTGCGTGAAGTTTCGCCGATCAAGCGCTACTGGAAGTACGGCGCAGGCCTCGCCGCCGCAGCATTGGCGCTGGCCGTATGGACCGTCGGGCCCGCGTTCGAACATACCGTGGTGAAGTCAGGCGGACAGGGCGATCAGACCACCGTCGGACGCACGACGCCGCCCGCCGTTCCGACCTCCGTCACGCAGCGCGCCAAGGCGCATGACGGTTTTCTCTTTCCCGATTCCGATCGACGATTTCTAGCCGAGGCAGACCTCAAGGATATGTCGGCGATCGAGCTGCGGATCGCGCGAAACGAGATCTTCGCGCGGCATGGCCGGTTCTTCAAGGATCAGGTGCTCGCGAACTACTTTTCGCAATTCGCCTGGTATCAACCCGCCGCGGTCGAAGTCCCCCTGAGCAATCTCGAGGCAACCAACGTCGACACGATCGAGGCGAAGGAGCACGAGAAGTAAGGCCAGCCGGCCCTATCGGTTGACGTCGCACCGCGCATGGCCACCTCCCCCTTCTCTGAGAGAGGTGGCCAGTCCCTGATCAATTCGTCGGCATTACATAGGCGTAGATCCGGCCACGCGGGACCGGCAGCTCGCGGACGCGGTGGCTGCTGTTGCCGGAGATCATGATCGGATTGCCCTTGGCATCGACGCCGGTGATGATGCCAACATGACCGCCGCCGCGGCGGCCCATCACGGCGATGGCGCCGACCTGCGGACCGGAAACGCGCTGGCCATATTTGGCGAACGAGCTCGCCATGTCGGAGCCGGTGCCGCGATGGCCGGTCTGCTGCAGCACCATGTTCATGAAGCGCGCGCACCACAGGCTGGAGCGGCCGGTCGGGTTGCCGCCGCCGAGGTAACGGCGCGCCGTGTCGACGATGCCGGATGAGCCGAAACCGCCGGTCGCGCTCACGCCGCCGGTGTTGGGCACGGCTTCAGCGGAGCTCGGCAACCGGGCCGCGTTGGCCTCGGTGAAATCTCCGCCCGCCTCCGCCTGTGCGCGGCGCTCGGCGCGCGACAGCCGCGCGGTGTGCCGATAATAATGATGATGACCGGTGTGGCGCGCGAGATGGCCGTCATGGGCCGAATGCGCGTGGTGCGAATGACGCGGGCGGGCGGAGGCCGAAGAAGCCGAAACGACAGCGAGAGTGAGCGAACACAGAGCCAGCGCCAAGACTCGAAGCGACCGGCGATACGCAAGCAACTGAACCATACTTCACGAGATCCTCTGAAACGCCCCCCCAACTCCCCGTCGCGCTCCCAAGGAAACACCCAAGGGAATGCGGCGGTGGGTTTTGAAAATCGGGATGTGGCGCGAGGAAGATTTCATGCGGCGCGGCGAGAACGATTTTCGGGTCATTCCGCGCAATTTCCGTGACGAAAATCGCCAGAACTGCCGCATTGCGGCCGCGGAAATTAACTGCAAATCTGGAGGCGGCCAACGAGAGGAGAATTTCAATGCCCCATGCCATCACGAAAGATCATGTCCGCCTCTATTTCGAGGAGGCCGGCAGCGGGACCCCGATCATCTTCCTGCACGAATTCGCAGCTGATCACACCAATTGGGAACCGCAGATGCGCTACTTCTCGCGCGGCCACCGCTGCATCGCCTATTCGGCGCGCGGCTACACGCCGTCGGACGTGCCGGCGGACGCCGAGGTCTACACCTACAAGCATTTCTACACCGACGCGCTCGCGGTGCTCGACCATCTCGGCATCGCGAAGGCACATTTCGTCGGGCTCTCGATGGGCTCCTATTCGTCGCTGCAGATCGCGCTCAACGCGCCGCAGCGCGCGCTGTCGATGACGCTGGCTGCGATCGGCTCCGGCTCCAGCCTCGAGAATCTCGATGCCTTCCGCGCGCAGTGCCGCGCCAATGCCGAGCAATACGAGGCCATCGGCGCGGTCGAGGTCGCCAAGGTGACGCGCGAGGCGCCGAGCCGGATCCCGTTCCTGGTGAAGGACCCGCGCGGTCACGCGGATTTCTACGCCGCGCTCGCCCGCCACGACGCGAAGGGCTCGGCCAACACGATGCGCAGCTTTCAGGGCGGCAGGCCCTCGATCTACACCATGACCGAGGCCATCAGGCGCGTGCCGACGCCGGCGCTGATCCTGTGCGGCGACGAGGACGACAATTGCATCGCGCCCAGCATGTTCCTGAAGGCGCACCTGCCGGCCGCCGGCCTCTCGTTCTTCCCGAAGTCAGGCCACGTGCTCAACCTCGAGGAGCCGGCGCTGTTCAACGAGATGGTCGAGCGCTTCATCGCCCTGGTCGAGGCCGGTCGCTGGCCCGTGCGCGATCCGCGGTCGCTGGTGGCGGCACCGGTCTAGGCCGTCATTCCCCGGTGCGCAATTGCGCAGCTGAGGGCGATGCCTAGCATCGAACCCGGAATCCGTTCATCCACGGAATTTGCGGCCCGATGGATTCCGGGTTCTCGCTTCGCGAGGCCCGGAATGACGATCGCAACTAACCGCTCCTACTTCCTCCCACCCCGGCTGAGCAGGAACACGCCTTGCTCGCCGAACATGTTCCACACCCACCAGGGCAGGTTGAGCGGCACCGGGCGGCCGTAGAGATCGAGCGCCACGGCGCGCTCCATCTTGACGTTGATCTCCTCGCAAAGCTGCACGAAGTCCTTGATGGTGCAGAAATGGATGTTCGAGGTGTCGTACCAGCTCGCCGGCAGATTCTCCGTGCGCGGCATGTGGCCGCCGATCAGGAGCTGCAGCCGCATCTTCCAGAACCCGAAATTCGGGAACGAGACGATGGCGCGCTGGCCGATCCGCAGCAGGTTCTCCAGCACCACCTTGGGCTGCCGCGTCGCCTGCAGGGTCTGCGACAGGATCACATAGTCGAAGGCGTCATCGGGATAGTTGACGAGATCGGTGTCGGCATCGCCCTGCACCACCGCGAGGCCCTTGGCGACGCAGCCATTGACGCCCTCGCGCGACAATTCGATGCCGCGGCCGTCGATGCCGCGGCTCTCCAGGAGCTGCAGCAATTCGCCGTCGCCGCAGCCGACGTCGAGCACGCGCGAGCCCGGCCTCACCATCTCGGCGACCAAAAGATGATCCCTGCGATAACCGCCGCCGGTCCGCTCCGGCGCGACGCCCGGCAAGGGCAATGTCTGCTGCATGCTCATGACTGGCCGTCGTCCTTCAGTCCGCGCGCCTTGCCTGCGGACAGCAGGAAGGCGCGGGAGATTTCGAGGAATTCCGGCACGTCGAGCAGAAACGCGTCATGGCCGCGATCGGTCTCGATTTCGGCGAACGACACCCGCGCGCTCGACGCGTTCAGCGCATGCACCAGCGCGCGCGATTCCGAGGTCGGGAACAGCCAGTCGCTGGTGAACGAGACCACGCAGAACCGCGTCTTGATGCCGGTGAACGCCTTCGCCAGCACGCCGTTGTGGTCGGCGGCGATGTCGAAATAGTCCATCGCGCGGGTCAGGTACAGATAGGAGTTGGCGTCGAAGCGCTCGACAAAGGACGAGCCCTGGTAACGCAGGTAGCTCTCGACCTGGAAATCGGCGTCGAACGAGAAGGTCGGCAGCTCGCGGTCCTGCATCCGCCGTCCGAACTTGCGGTGCAGCGCGGCGTCCGACAGATAGGTGATGTGCGCGGCCATTCGCGCCACCGCCAGGCCGCGATGCGGATGGGTGCCCTCGTCGACATAGCGGCCGCCGCGCCAGTCCGGATCGGCCATCACGGCCTGGCGGCCGAGCTCGTGGAACGCGATGTTCTGCGCCGAGTGCCGCGTCGAGCAGGCGATCGCGAGTGTCGCGAACACGCGCTCGGGATAAGCCGCGGTCCATTGCAGCACCTGCATGCCGCCCATCGAGCCGCCGACCACGCAGAACAGCGTCGCAATGCCGAGGCGATCGATCAACATCGCCTGGGCGCGCACCATGTCGGGGATCGTAATGATCGGGAAATCGAGCCCCCACACCTTGCCGGTCGCAGGGTTCAGCGACGCCGGCCCGGTCGAGCCCATGCAGCCGCCGATCACGTTGGAGCAGATGATGAAGTATTTGTCGGGATCGATCGGCCGGCCCGCGCCGACCATGGTGTCCCACCAACCGGGCTTGCCCGTGACGGGATGGGTGTTATTGACGTGCTGATCGCCGGTCAGCGCGTGGCAGATCAGGATCGCGTTGGACCTGTCGGCATTGAGCTCGCCATAGGTTTGATAGGCGATCTGGAATGGCGCGAGATCGACGCCGCAATCCAGCTTCAGCGGCTGATCCATGCCGAACTTCGCCACCAATGACGACGGATGATCGGCCTCATGGGCGCGATCATCGGTTGGGGTCTGCGGGCTCGGTATTGGACGCACGTTGCTCATCTAGGCGACCCTGCCTCCGCGCGGGAGGGCTCGAACAGAAAATCAGGCCATAAAAAACCCGGCCTGAACAAGGTTCGGCCGGGAGCTGATCTGTCCCCGGCCTGTTTAGCGAGTTGTTTAACGTGGCTGCAAGCCGGCCGGCTCAAATGACCACGGAGTGCAGCGAACCTAGTCCTCAGGCCCCCCGTCGTCAAGGCGGCCAGCGAACGTCCCCTTGCCCGGCGCCGATGGTTAACCGAATGCGCAAGGCACGCCTGCGACGTTTCTCTTTGCTTTCGCTGCCCGTCTTTCCTAATCAGGGACCTGTCCGGCACGGCATCGGGCCGCCCGGACGACAAGGTTTGAGAGCATGTCCAACCTACCCCCGTCGCCACCCTCGCTGCAGGAGCTGCGCAAGGAGATCGATGCGATCGACGAGCAGGTTCACCGCCTGCTGATGGCGCGCGGCGACATCATCGACCGCCTGATCCAGGTCAAGAAGACTCAGGAGGTCGGCTCGGCGTTCCGCCCGGCGCGCGAGGCCAGCATGATGCGCGAGCTGGTGCGGCGCCATCGCGGCATCCTGCCGCTCGACACCATCGAGAGCATCTGGCGCGTCATCATCTCGACCTTCACCTACGTGCAGGCGCCGTTCGCGGTGCATGCCGACGTTTCGGTCGGCGAATCCGCGATGCGCGACTCGGCGCGGTTTCACTTCGGCTTCGTGGTGCCCTACGTCTCGCATTTCAGCGCCCAGGCCGCTATCGAGGCCGTGGCCAAATCGAAGGGTGACCTCGCGCTGGTCTCTGCGATCGCGAGCCGTACGCCGTGGTGGAATGCGCTCGAGACCGATGGCGCGCCGAAGATCATCGCGCGACTGCCGTTCCTCGAACGCGCCGACCATCCCGCGGCGCTGCCGGTGTTCCTGATCTCGCGGGTCGCCGACGACGCCATGGTGACGGAGGTCGAGATGTGGAGCGTGCGCGTCTCCGGCTGGAACGCCGATGTCGCCCGCGCGCTGGCCCCGCTCGCCGAGATCGTGGCGGTCCCCGACACCGCCTTCGACGGTGCCGCCCTGCTGGTCTCGGTCACCGGGCAAGACTTCGAGAAGATCAAGCTCGCCTTGATCGAAGCCGGCGCCTCGGTCCGCTCGTCGGCCCTCGTCGGCAGCCACGCAACGCGCTATACGGTCCCCTCTAACGGGTCGCCAAAGAGCTAGCCGTCTGTTTATCCGGAGTTGATGATGTCCCGCCCCGTGCCGAACCCCGGCATCCTCGATATTGCGCCCTACACGCCCGGCAAGAGCCCGGTGCCGGAACCGGGCCGCAAGGTGTTCAAGCTGTCCGCCAACGAGACGCCGTTCGGGCCGTCTGCGAAGGCGATCGCGGCCTACAAGGCCGCCGCCGACCATCTCGAGGACTATCCGGAGGGCACCTCGCGCGTGCTGCGCGAGGCGATCGGCCGCGCTTACGGGCTCGATCCCGACCGCATCATCTGCGGCGCCGGCTCCGACGAGATCCTCAATCTCCTGGCGCACACCTATCTCGCCCCCGGCGACGAGGCGATCTCGACCACCCATGGCTTCCTGGTCTACCCGATCGCCACCATGGCGAACGGCGCCAGGAACGTGATCGCGGCCGAGACCAACTTCACTGCCGATGTCGACGCCATCCTCAAGGTGGTGACGCCGCGCACGAAGCTGGTCTGGCTCGCCAATCCGAACAACCCGACGGGCACCTACATCCCGTTCGACGAGGTCAAGCGGCTGCGCGCCGAACTCCCCTCGCATGTTCTGCTGGTGCTCGACGCCGCCTACGCCGACTATGTCTCGCGCAACGACTACGAGCTCGGCATCGAGCTGGTCGCGACCACGGACAATACGGTGGTGACGCACACCTTCTCGAAGATCCACGGCCTTGCGGCGCTCAGGGTCGGCTGGATGTTCGGCCCGGCGCATATCGTCGATGCCTGCAACCGCATTCGCGGTCCGTTCAACGTCACGACGCCGGCGATGCTGGCGGCGGTGGCGGCGATCGAGGACACCGAGCATGTGCAGATGTCGCGGACCCACACCGAGCAATGGCGCAACTGGCTGACCGAGGAGATCGGCAAGCTCGGGCTCAAGGTGACGCCGAGCGTCGCCAACTTCGTGCTGATCCATTTCCCGACCGACAAGGGCAAGACCGCGGCAGAAGCCGACGCCTATCTCACGCGACGCGGTCTCGTGCTGCGCGCGCTCAACAATTACAAGCTGCCGCATGCGCTGCGCATGACCATCGGCACCGAGGAAGCCAACCGCCTCGTGGTCGAGGGCCTGCGCGACTTCCTGGGTGGAAAGTGAACACCGACGTGACCACCGCTCCGCTCTTCAACCGCATCGCCCTGATCGGCTTCGGCCTGATCGGCGGCTCGATCGCGCGCGGCGCACGCGCGCAGGGCCTGGTCGGCGAGATCGTGACCACCGCGCGCTCTTCGAAGACGCGCGCCCGCGTCGCCGAGCTCGGCATCGTCGATCGCGTCGTCGAGACCAACATCGAGGCGGTGAAGGATGCCGACCTCGTCATCCTCTGCATCCCGGTCGGCGCCTGCGGCCCGGTCGCGGCCGAGATTGCCGGCCATCTGAAACCCGGTGCCATCATCTCCGACGTCGGCTCGGTGAAGGGAGCCGTCGTCAAGGACATGGCGCCGCATCTGCCTGACGGCGTGCACTTCGTGCCGGCGCACCCGGTGGCCGGCACCGAGCACTCGGGCCCGGATTCCGGCTTCGCCGAACTCTTCATCAACCGCTGGTGCATTCTCACGCCGCCCGAGGGCACCGATCCTGTGGCGACCGACCGGCTGCGCACATTCTGGGCCGCGCTCGGCGCCAAGGTCGAGATCATGACGCCGGATCATCACGATCTCGTGCTCGCGATCACCAGCCATCTGCCACATCTGATCGCCTACACCATCGTCGGCACCGCCGACGAGCTGGCGCAGGTGACGGAATCCGAGGTCATCAAGTTCTCCGCCGGCGGCTTCCGCGACTTCACCCGTATCGCGGCCTCGGACCCGACGATGTGGCGCGACGTGTTCCTCGCCAACAAGGACGCCGTACTCGAGATGCTCGGCACCTTCACCGAGGATCTGTCGAAGCTCACCCGCGCGATCCGGCGCGGCGACGGCGAAGCGCTGTTCGACCATTTCACCCGCACTCGCGCCATCCGCCGCGGCATCGTCGAGATCGGCCAGGATTCCGCCGCGCCCGATTTCGGCCGGCCGCATGCGAATTTGACGAAGTAGGCGCTCTTTCCACTCGTCGTCCCGGCCAAAGCCGGGCCCACATGTGGTTCGGCCGGAGAGTCACACGTCCGCATTCCCGCGACATGAATCGTCCGAGCTGTGCATCTCGCTTGGCCGCTCTGAGCGGATGGATAGGGTAACGGCGGCGCTCACCGTCGCAACCGCTGATCCCGGATCGGCCCCGCGGCCGATATCAGCGCAACCTTCTGTGTCAGCCGCTGGCGGCCGACGAGGCCGGCGGTTGCCAGCATGACGCCGCCGCCGAACCACAGCGAGCCGATCACGAACTCCCAGGCACGCGGCGGAATCTCATCGAACACGATGCCGTAGACCGACACCAATGCCGACAGCGCGGCAAGGAAGATGCCGCCCGCGCTCAGCAGCTCGACAGCATCGATCCGCCCCGTGGCGCGCAGGGCGGGCCTTGGAATATCGATGCCGAGATAGAAGCCGACGGCGCCGATCACGATCGCCGTCGCGATGAAGGCGAGTGTACCGAAGAAAGCGATGTGCCCTTTCGCAAGCTGGGCCGCAACGAAGGTGCCGGCCATGGCGCCGGCCATCGCCAGACCGGTTCGCTGCAACACATGCGCGGCGCGGCTGACCATCATCAGTTCGCGGGCGAGCACGGCTCTCTCCTTTCTGCTCATGATCCTCATCTGCAGGTGTCCTTTCCAGAGCAGTACGAATTCCGCCTCTCCCCGTAAGAACGGGGAGAGAGTGCTGAGCCGTCGCGGTTGCACAGCCGAGTCCCACCACCGTTTAGAACGGGTAGTAGCGGATCTGGGTCATGACGATGTGGTCGTCGGTCTTCGGCGCGCCGCCGACGCCCTCGAAGGCAAAGCGCTGGGTGTAGGAATATTGCGCGCCGGCCTTGATGGTGCCGTAAGAGCCCTTGAAGATCGTGTCGTAGAAGCCGACGGTATACTGCCTGACCTCCGAAGTGTTGCCGTTGCAGGTCGCGGCCGGCGAATTCTCGATGTTGCAGCCGAGATTGTTGTAGAGCGGATTGCCATAGCCGAACGGCACCGTGCCGACATTGGAGAAGGTCGCCTTGGTCTTCTCGAGCCCGGCATAGGCGTAGAGATCGAGCTCCGGCGTCGTATGCCAGACCGAGCCGACCAGGAAGGCCGTGATTGGCAGCGGCTGGATCGAGCCATCCTGGCGCACCGTCGCATCCGGGAACGGCGTCGCCGTGAAGCGGCCGAGCGAGCCATAGGATGCCGAGGCCTGCACTTCCAGCGTCTTCGGAACGATCTCGGCCGAGAGGTGCCCGCCGAAGCTCACCGTGTTGACGTCGTGATTGGCGAAGTTGAAGCGATCGTAAAAATCGCGATACAGCGCCCATGCTTCGACGTGCAGCTTGTACGGCCCGAGCCGCGGATCCCAGGCTCCCTTCACGGTGACATCAGGCACGTGGTTGAGGCTGACATTGTTCAGGCTGTTGAAGAAACTGCCGCCCGGGCCGGTCAGGTTCACCAGCAAGTTCGGATTGAGCACGCCTTGCGGCCCGAGTGCGGGCGTGCCGATCAGCGGCGTGTTGCCGCCGAAGAACGAGGTCTGCGGGTTTTCGGCCGAGACCGCGAGCTTGAACTCGGGCCCGATATCCTGCCAGACCCGGAGGCCCGGCTGCCGGGCGCCGAGGAAGCCCGGCACCAGCTCGAAATCGATCACGCCTGGCGTATCGGCGCCGCGCGGATCGATGCCCGCCTTGCTCGGCGTATTCAGCGACCACGACTGGCCGGCGAGCACATGCAGGCCGAGATCGTTGCGATCGATCTCGATGCTGGCCTGCCGCAGCCGCGGGTTGAACGAGTTGGTCGCAACCGAATTGGCGGTCTGCGCCGCGCCTTCGAAATCGAGCTCGCCATAGCCGGCGACGTGGATGGTCTCGGTGGCATTGGCTTCGGCGAGCACCGAGAAGCGGGTCTGGCGCGCGGTGAAGCGCGACTCGCCGGTGTTGTAGTTCTTGCTCTGCTGGAACGGGATGAAGTTGTAGATCGAGCCCGAATCCGAGGCGAGATTGCGGCTGCGATAGATGCCGGTGAGATCGACCCAGCCGCCGAAGGTGAAGGTGACGCCCTTGTAGCACAGCTTGCCCGAGGCGCAGGGATCGAACGGCACCGGCGCCTTGGCCGCCATCCGCGTGTTCTGCATTGCGCTCTGTCTTGCCGCCAGTGCCTCCTCCTTGCGCGCCTGCACTTCCATTTTCTGTTCGAGCTGCCTGAGCCGTGCCTTCAAGGCCTTCAGCTCTGACGCATCGTCGTCCGCCAACGCTGGACCTGCCGACAACAGCATGCTGCCGAGCAGAATTCCCCCGAGAATTCGCATCGCTTCCTCCACACGAGGTTGTTTCCTCAGGCGAGAGAGAGCGGAACTCGGGGAATGATATTCGCGATGGCCCGCAATATTCCGGTCACGTTTTTCTCATCGCGACCGCGGGAATGTTTTGCCGCGACGGGCGATATCGCGCGCGAGAAATAAGGAGTCCGCCCTGTTTGCCGGCTCCGTCATTGCAAGGAGCGTTAGCGACGAAGCAATCCATGCTTCCGCATATGCGGCGCAATGGATTGCTTCGCGGAGCCTGTCATCCGGCGGCGCTTCGCGCCGACCGGGTGGCTCGCAACGACGGAAGCGCTCAGAACAGCGGCGGAATCTGCGCGACTTTCAGCGGGCCCAAAAACACCGCGCCGTCGGCGAAGCGCAGCGGAAAGCTGCGCGCCTTCTTGCCTTCGAGCGCAGCTTCCGTGCCGAGCGAATTGATGCCGGCGGAGATGCCGGCATTGGCGTTCTGCTTGATCACCTTGCCGAGGCCGGGGATCGCGCGATCAAGCGCGCCAAACAAATTGCTGAGGTCCTGGCTCTTCACACCGGGCGCGACGCGATCGAGCGTTGACTGCGGCACGCCATCCTCCAGCATCTTGTCGATGCCGAGCGCGGGAATGACGCGCTCGAGGCCGGCGACCGTCATCTGCAACTCGCCCTCGATGCGGCCTTGCGCGTTGAGGCGGAGCGTACCGGCCGCAACCGACAGCACATCGCCCTGCTCGATCCGCGACTGCTGGATCTCGACGCTGCCGCCGGCCGCCTGGATCTCGCGGAAGCGATCCGGCCAGGGCTTCGGCGAAAAATCCTTCAGGCCGTTCAGCCGCGCATGAATGTCCGCGTTGAACGGCTGGGTGAGCAGCGGATGCACGTCCTGCAGGGTGCCGCCGGCAATCTGCAGCACGGTCTCGATCGCCGGGCTGTCCGGCGCCGAGCCTTCGACCTGCCGGCCGTGCAGCTCGATATGGTTGACGCGCATCAGCGGCGTCGGCGCGGCACCGCCGGTGCGATCGACCGCGAGATTGTCGAACAGCAGCGAGGCGCGCTGCGGCACCGCCGGCAGGCCGACCACGCTGGAGCGTCCGAGGCTCCAATTGACCTGCAGCGTCGGCTGCGCGTTGCGCTCGGCGATCGTGGCCGGGCCCTTGAACTCCGCGATCACGAGCTTGGGATCGTAGATCTGCGCCACGACCAGGATCTCGGCGAGCCGCGCCACGAACGACATTTGCGGCGAGGCAGTCTGCGACACCAGCATCACGCTGGGCTGCTCGCAGCGGATTTCGAGCCGGAACGGGTAGCCCGCCACCGAGCGCTTGTCGCAGTCATAGACCCGGCCGGCCTTCGCCTCCTGCGCGCGCCAGGCATCGGCCTGCACCCCGACCTGCGAGGCGGCGAAGAACCAGAAGCCGCTCCACAGCACCGCGGCGATCAGCACCGCGACGGGGACGGCATAAAGGCCGAAGCGCGAGCGACGGCGGGGGGCGGAGGTCATATCGGACATGCGGCGTCCTTTGGAGCGCGAATTTGTCAAAATCGAAGCGGCAGCAAGCCGCGGGCAAACCTTACGTTGCTGTTGCGCAACCCTCGCGCAACCTTTGCGTAACCCTTAGGTAACCCTTGGAAACATCACGGAATCTGCTTCGCTTCGACCTCGTGTTCTGCTAGCCCATCTCCGCGATGTCAGCAAATCCTCCCCACTCCGAAACCGACGGCGACCTCTGGGTGTTCGGCTACGGCTCGCTGATGTGGAAGCCGGGCTTCGAGTTCCTCGAGCAGGTGCCGGCACGGCTGATCGGCGAGCATCGCGCGCTCTGCGTCTATTCGTTCGACCACCGCGGCACGCCGGAGAAGCCGGGACTGGTGCTCGGGCTCGACCGCGGCGGCGCCTGCCGCGGCATCGCGTTCCGCGTTGCCGCCCGCCTGCGCCACGACACCATCGCCTATTTGCGGGCGCGCGAGCAGACCACCAACGTGTATCGCGAGGTGATGCGCTCGGTGTGGCTGGAGAATGCGGCGCGCGATCGCGTCTCCGCGCTGGCCTATGTGGTCGACCGCGGCCATGTGCAATATGCCGGGCGGCTGTCGCTCGCCGAGCAGCTGCGCCTGGTGCAGCAGGGCCATGGCCGCTCCGGCAACAACCGCGACTATGTGCTGTCGACCGTCGCGACGATCGAGCAGCAGGGATTTCGCGATGCGCCATTGCACCAGCTTGCGGTGATGCTGCATGACGCGGGCACCGCACTGCATCGCGATGCGCGCGCGGCGGGCGGACCTGATCCGGCCTGAATGCGGCGTGCCATCGGCATCGATCGCATAGATTGAAGAGTTCGCGGAGTTTTGCCACGGCGCGAACAATATTGTGGTCTCAATTTCCGGTCGCTGGAATGGAATGACTGGAATGCGCCCCTCATTGCCAAAGCTCGCCGCCATCGGCCTGCTGTTGCTGCTGAACTCACCATCTCATGCCGGTCTGCGAGAGGATGGCGCGGCGTGCGACGCCAAGGAGCCGCACCCGGAGCTCGCGATCCCGGCCTGCACCCGCCTGATCGCGGCCAATCCGAGGGGGCGCGACCTCGCGACCACCTATTACAACCGGGCGCTGGCCTGGCATAACAAGGGCGATCTGGAGAAAGCCAAGGCGGACTACGATCAGTCGATCGCGATCAATCCGTCGTTTGCGCCCTCCTATGGCCAGCGGGCGAAGGTCTATCTGCAAAACCAGGACTATGACCGTGCGCTGAGCGACTTCGATCAGGCGATCCGGCTCAAGCCCGCAGGTCCGTTCAGCGCGGGCTGGTTCAACAATCGCGCCGAGCTGTTCGTCGCTACCGGCGACTATGATCGCGCGCTGGCCGATTACGGCAAGTCGATCGAGCTCGATCCCAGCTCCTGGTACGCCTACGTCAATCGCGCGCTGGTCTACGATTTCGGCGGCAAGGATCGGCTCGCGGCGCTGCATTGCCAGAGTGCGATCAAGCTCGCGCCCCGCGCAGCCGGCCCCTATTATTGCCGGGCCGTCGTCGAGATCAGCGCCGGCGATCTCGACAGTGCCGCGCGGGATATCGAACACGCGATCGCGATCCAGGACGGGCAATCCGAGTTCTACTCGCTGCGTGGCCTGACGCTGGCCAGCAAGGGTGAGCTCGACCAGGCCATGCGCGACTACGACCACGCCACGCAACTCAACGCCCAGGGCGCGCTGAACTACGCACGCCGCGGCCTCGTCGACGAGCAGAAGGGCGATATCGATGGTGCGCGCGCCGACTTCCGGCATGCGCTCGACGTCATCGGCCTCGATCAGCTCGACCGCACCCAGGGCCAGCGCGTCGCCAGGGAAGGTTTGCAGCGGCTGGATCAGGTCGCCAGCCCGGAGAAGAGCGTCGTCGCCGATCACGGCGCGGCCAAGCCTGGCGCGGCCAATCCTGCCGCCGCGCTCGCGGCGGCCGTTCCGGTGCCGCCGATCGGCGCGAGTCCCAAGGCCACACCAACCGAACGGCGCATCGCCCTGGTCGTGGGTAACTCGAAGTACCGCTCCGTCCCGGTGTTGCCGAACCCCGGACAGGATGCCGCGGCGATTGCCGACACGCTGCGCGCCGTCGGCTTCCAGGATGTCCGCCTCGTCACCGATGCCACGCGGGACGGCCTGGTCGAAGCCCTCAAATCATTCGCCGACGCGGCTGACGGCGCCGACTGGGCCGTGATCTACTATGCCGGGCACGGCATGGAGATGGCCGACGAGAACTATCTGGTGCCGGTCGACGCCAAACTCGCCACCGACCGCGACGTGTCGTTCGAGGCCGTCGCGCTGACCCAGGTGATGGGCGCCACCGAAGGGGCGCGCAAGCTGCATCTGGTCATTCTCGATGCCTGCCGCGACAATCCGTTCGCCAACCAGATCAAGCGTACCGTCGCGTCGCGCTCCATCGGCAGGGGATTGGCGCAGGTCGAGCCCGACAGCGGCACGCTCGTGGTCTACGCCGCCAAGCACGGCCAGGTCGCGCTCGACGGCGACGGCGGTCACAGCCCGTTCGTGACCGCCCTGATCAAGCGCATGCAGACGCCGCGGATCGAGATCCGCAAGCTGTTCGACCTCGTGCGCGACGACGTCATGGCGGCGACGGATCGGCGGCAGCAGCCCTTCAGCTACGGTTCGGTGCCGGGAGCCGAGGATTTCTATTTCGTCGGCGCCAGCCAGAACGCGGCGAAGTAGTCCGTGTCTGCCCGATCGAGAACGATGCGATCGAGAATGCGGCCCTCGTCGGGCGTCTGTCGCTATCCGGCAAATCACGGCGGGTGTATGGCAGCGGCCTGTGACATTTAGGCTTTTGCGTCGCGGCATGGACGGATAGAAGCTCATCCGCGAACATCGGCACTGATGCAATGAACCTCTCCGCCCCCTTCATCCGCCGGCCGGTCGGCACCACGCTGCTGTCTCTTGGACTGGTGGTGGCGGGCATCATTGCGTTCTTCAAGCTGCCGGTGTCACCGCTGCCCGACGTCGACATCCCGACCATCATGGTGCAGGCGACCCTGCCCGGCGCCAGCCCGGCCGACGTCGCTTCCACCGTGGCGAGCCCGCTGGAGCGCCATCTCGGCCAGATCGCCAGCGTCACCGAAATGACGTCGTCGTCCTCGCTCGGCTCCGCCCGCATCACGCTGCAGTTCGACATCGACCGCGACATCAACGGCGCTGCGCGCGATGTGCAGGCGGCGATCAACGCGGCGCGCGCCGACCTGCCGACCAACCTCCGCGCCAATCCCACCTACCGCAAGTTCAACCCGGCCTCGGCGCCGATCCTGATCTACACACTGACCTCGGACACGCTGACGCCGGCCGAGCTCTATGACGCCGCCTCGACCGTACTGGCGCAGAAGCTGTCGCAGGTCGAGGGCGTCGGCGAGGTCTCGGTGGGCGGCGGTTCGCTGCCCGCGGTGCGCGTCGAGCTGATCCCGCCGGCACTCTACAAATACGGCATCGGGCTCGAGGACGTCCGCGCCGCGCTCTCGAGCGCCAATGCGCACAGCCCGAAGGGCGGGATCGATGTCGGGGACCAGCGCTACCAGATCTACGCCAACGACCAGGCGAGGCGCGCCGCCGACTACAAGCCGCTGGTCGTCGCCTACCGCAACGGCGCCGCGGTGCGCCTGACCGACGTCGGCGACGTCATCGATTCAGTCGAGAATGTGCGCACGCTCGGCCTTTCCAACGGCAAGCCGGCCGTCGTGATGATCGTGTACCGGCAGTCGGGCGCCAACATCATCAAGATGGTCGACAGCGTGAAGGGGCTGATGCCGCAGCTCAGGGCCTCGGTCTCGCCCGCGATCGACATCACGCTGGCGATGGACCGCTCGAAGACGATCCGGGCCTCGCTGCACGACGTCGAGATCACGCTGCTGATCGCGGTCGCCCTGGTGATCCTGGTCGTGTTCGCCTTCCTGCGCGATGCGCGGGCCACGCTGGTACCGGTGGTCGCGGTCGGCGTATCGCTGATCGCGACCTTCGCCGTGATGTATCTGCTCGGCTACACCCTCGACATCTTCTCGCTGATGGCGCTGACGGTGGCGACCGGCTTCGTGGTCGACGACGCCATCGTGGTGCTGGAGAACATCGCCCGCCACATGGATGCCGGGATGTCGCGGCTGGAGGCGACGCTGGTCGGCACCCGCGAGGTCGGCTTCACCGTGCTGTCGATGAGCGTGTCGCTGATCGCGGTGTTCGTGCCGATCCTGCTGATGGGCGGGCTGGTCGGCCGCCTGTTCCGCGAATTCGCCATGACGATCACGATCGCGATCGTAATCTCGCTGGTGGTGTCGCTGACCACGACGCCGATGATGTGCGCGGTGCTGCTGCGCAAGGAGGAAGGCCAGCCGCACGGCCGGATCTACCGGATCAACGAGCGCGTCTTCGAGCTGATGCTGAGCGGCTACCGCGCGACGCTCGGCCTCGCGCTGCGCCATCCGCTGCTGGTGATGCTGATCCTCGGCTGCACGCTCTATCTGAACTTCCATCTCTACTCGGTGGTGCCCAAGGGCTTCGTTCCGCAACAGGATACCGGACTGTTGATCGGCTCGATCCAGGCCGACCAGAGCACCTCGTTCCAGCTGATGCAGCAGAAGCTGACCCAGTTCATCGACATCGTGAAGTCAGATCCGGCGGTCGACACCGCGGTCGGCTTCACCGGCGGCGGCGGCGTCGGCCCGGGCGGCACCAACACCGGCACCGTGTTCGCCTCGCTGAAGCCGATGGGCGAGCGCAACCTGCGCGCCGACAAGGTGATCGAACGGCTGCGCGACCCCCTGGCACAGGTGGCGGGCGCCACCCTGTTCCTGCAGTCGATCGGCGATCTCGGCGCCGGCGGCCGCTCCGGCAATGCGGCCTATCAATACACGCTGAAGGGCTCGACTTTCGAGCAGCTGAACGAGTGGACGCCGAAGCTCGTCGCTGCCTTGCAGAAGGAGCCGACGCTCGCCGACGTCAACACCGACCAGCAGAACAAGGCGCTGCAAGCCAATCTCGTGATCGATCGCGACGCCGCCTCGCGGCTCGGGATCTCCGTCAGCCAGCTCGACAACACGCTCTATGACGCGTTCGGGCAGCGCCAGGTCTCGACCATCTTCGTCGCGCGCAACCAGTATCACGTCATCATGGAGGTCGCGCCGCGTTTCTCGCAGGACCCGCAGACCCTGAAGGAGGTCTATATCTCGACCTCGGGCGGATCGGCGAGCGGCACGCAGAGCACCAATGCGGTGGCCGGCACAGTGGCCTCGTCGTCGCAGAAGAGCTCGATCAGCTCGGTCGCCGCCAGTGTGGTGCGCAATCAGGCCACCAACTCGATCGGCGCCACCGGCAAGGGCGTTGCCTCGACCGGAACCGCGGTCTCGACCAGCGCGGAGACGATGATCCCGCTGTCGAGCGTCGCCCGCTTCGAGCACGGCGAGACGCCGCTCGCGGTCAACCACCAGGATCTCTTGGTCGCCAGCACCATCTCGTTCAACCTGCCGCCGGGCGTCTCGCTCAGCACCGCGACCACCACGATCGAGAACGCGATGCATGCGCTCGGCATGCCGGCGGGCATTTCCGGCGGGTTCGCGGGCTCCGCGAAGGTCTTCCAGCAGGCGCTGGCGAACGAGCTGTTCCTGATCCTCGCAGCACTTGCGACGATCTACATCTCGCTCGGCATGCTCTACGAGAGTTACATCCACCCGCTGACCATCCTCTCTACCCTCCCCTCGGCCGGCGTCGGCGCAGTGGCGGCGCTGATGCTGTCGCACACCGATTTTGACATCATCGGCATGATCGGGGTGATCCTGCTGGTCGGAATCGTAAAGAAGAACGCCATCATGATGATCGACTTCGCGCTCGATGCCGAGCGCCAGCGCGGGCTGTCGTCGCGCGATGCGATCTACGAGGCCTGCCTGATGCGCTTCCGCCCGATCATGATGACGACGCTCGCCGCGCTGTTCGGCGCGGTGCCGCTGATGATCGGCCTCGGCGAAGGCAGCGAGCTGCGCCAGCCGCTCGGCATCGCGATCTTCGGCGGCCTGATCCTGAGCCAGATCCTGACCCTCTACACTACGCCGGTGGTCTATCTCTATCTCGACCGCGCCAGGCTGTGGACGCAACGGCGCCGTGCGGCGCGCCGCGCACGCCGGGCAGCGGCACGCGCGTCCTGACCGGGCCGCGCACTCACACCATGTTACCCTGCACAGCTGGCGTCGGCGACGCCTGAGCGAATGTCCGCCAAGGGCCGATGGGGTCATGAGCAGATGCAGCGAATTGACGCCAAGGCTATTTCGGTGCGGACAGTCTATCAACTTCCTGTTGGAATTTCTGCATGTCGTAACCCGAGCCTTGCAGCATCGTGCTGTTGAAACGAACCAGCGCCGCGGTTGCAATGGCCTCCTTGATTTGCGCATCGGTCGCGCCAGCGCCTTTTGCCAATTTGGTGTGGCCGTAAACGCAATAGACACAGGGAATCTGTGCTGCCACGCCGAGGGCAATGAGTTGCTTGGTCTTCGCGTCCAAAGCTCCGTTGGGGTTCATCACGGCCAGCTGTTCGTCCCAATGCGGCTTCAGTACCTGGTCCGGAAATGTCCGTTTGAAATAATCAGGGGCCTCCTGAGCGCTGACGCCTGGTCCCGTTGCCAAGGCCAACAGCAGTGCCAAACCAGCATTCGCCAGTAAAGTTCTCATGACTGATCTCCCTTAAGGGGACGCCGACAAAAGATCAGCGCGTAACCATGGTCTCCTGCAATGAAAGTCGACGCATCGCCTCGCTGTGGCTCGAAGCCACACCGGCGGCTTGCGGCGCCCCTGATTACAGCAGGGAAATGCGACCGGCGAAATATGCTCGATGGTCTATTTTGCGCAGCAGCAATTGGGAGTCGCCAATGTCTCCTGCAGGTCACAAGAGGACATCTCGGCGACCGCCTGTCAGCCTTACCTCCGGCTGCGTTATGTCGGCGTCGCGCAATGCGTGATACCGTTTCGCCAGGCAGAACCGTCGCCTTGCGGGAGGATGTCATGAAGACCTATCAGCTCTACATCAACGGCCAGTATGTCGACCCTGCCAATGGCGAGTGGTTCGACAGCATCGATCCCTATCGCGGCGAGGCCTGGGCCAAGATCCCGCGCGGCACCGCGGCCGACGCCGACAAGGCGGTAAAGGCCGCCAATGAAGCGATGTGGCGCGGACCGTGGGCGAAGATGACGGCGTCCGCCCGCGGCAAGGTGATGCGCAAGCTCGGCGACCTCGTCGCGGCCAATGCGGAGCGTCTCGCCGAGATCGAGGTGCGCGACAACGGCAAGCTGATGGCCGAGATGCTGGGCCAGCTGCGCTACCATCCGGAATGGTGGTGGTATTTCGGCGGCCTCGTCGACAAGCTCGAGGGCGGCCTGGTGCCGATCGACAAGGCCGATACCTTCGCCTACACGACGCATGAGCCGGTCGGCGTCGTCGCGGCGCTGACCGCGTGGAATTCGCCGCTGCTGTTCGTCGCCTGGAAATGCGCCGCGGCGCTCGCCGCAGGCTGCGCCGTGGTCGTCAAGCCCTCGGAATTCACCTCGGCCAGCACGCTGGAATTCGCCGCGCTCACGAGAGAGGCCGGAATCCCCGACGGCATCTTCAACGTGGTGACCGGCTTCGGGCCCGAGGCGGGCTCCGCATTGATCTCGCATCCCGGCGTCGCGAAAATCACCTTCACCGGATCGGACACGACCGGCGCAAAGGTCTACGAGGCCGCGGCCAAGAGCCTCAAACGCGTCTCGCTCGAGCTCGGCGGCAAGTCGCCGAACATCGTGTTCGAGGATGCGGACCTCACGGCGGCTGCGGCCGGCGCGATCTCCGGCATCTTCGCCGCCACCGGCCAGACCTGCATCGCCGGTTCGCGCCTGCTGGTGCAGAGCTCGATCAAGGAGAAGTTCGTCGCGCGCGTGCTGGAGCTGGCGAAATCCGCCAAGATCGGCGATCCCATGCAGGCCGACACCAATGTCGGCCCGATCACGACGCCCGCGCAGTACAAGAAGGTGCTCGACTACATCGATATCGCGAAGGCCGAGGGCGCGCGCTGCCTGCTCGGCGGCAAGCCGGCATCCGGCGACCGCATCAGGGGCGGCCAGTTCGTCGAGCCGACCATCTTCACCGACGTCGACAACACCATGCGGATCGCGCGCGAGGAGGTGTTCGGGCCGGTGCTGTCGATCATCTCCTTCGACACCGAGGAGGACGCCATCCGCATCGCCAACGACACGATCTACGGCCTTGCCGCTGGGATCTGGACCAAGGATCTCGCGCGCGCCATCCGCGTGCCGAAGCAGCTCCGCGCCGGCACGGTGTGGGTCAATACCTACCGCGCCATCAGCTACATGATGCCGTTCGGCGGCATGAAGTTCTCCGGCGTCGGCCGCGAGAGCGGCATCGACGCGGTGCGCGAATATCAGGAGACCAAGAGCGTCTGGATCTCGACCGCGACCGACGTGCCCGCGAACCCATTCGTGATGCGGTGAGAGTCTGCCGGCAGGCGGCGGACGATCAGCTACTTGATGAAGCTGAGGTAGGACGCCAACGCCTCGATTTCGGCGGATGCCAGCGGGCGGGCAACGAGAGGCATCGGCGATCCCGGGACGGAGTGGTAGCCTTGGGCCCATTGCTCCAACCGAGCTTTCAGATAGAAGCGTGAGAGTCCACCGAGGCGGGGGATATCCCGGATGCCCTCGGCATTCGGACCGTGGCAAGCGTAGCAGGCCGCTATATTCGCATCCGGAATTCCTTCCATGTAGATTGTGCGGCCCGTCGCGGCGAGGTTCCTGTTGCCGTCGTTGGCGGGCCTCGGCGGGATCGTCGCAAAATAGGCGGCAAGATCGCGAGCGGCTTGCGGTCCGAGGACGGCTGTCGCGCTCCACATATACTGCCTCGAGAGCGGATTATCGCGGAAGCGCTCGTGAAAGCTCTTCAGTTGTGTTTCAAGATAGGCCGGCCGCTGACCGGCGAGCCGCGGCGCGATCGCATATCCCTGTGCCGATGTGCCGTGACACCAGGTGCAATTCTGAACCGACACGGTCGGCTCGCCGGCCACGGCAGTGGCCATCGGGGCGGTCAACGCCGAGAGTACCATCAGCAGCGCGGCCGTGCAGGCGGAACGCGTGATGATGCTCATGGCAGCGTGCTCACATAGGCGGCGACGGCTTCGATCTGCGATCTCGACATGTTGTGCGCGGTCGGCGCCATGACAGCGGAGGTGTCAACTGACGTTCCCTGTCCTCGCACTCTCGACCAGCCGGTCAGCTGGCCGACCGTATATTCGTAAAGCTGCCCGGCAAGCCGCGGGATCTCGTTCTGACCGCGTCCGTCGCTGCCATGACAGGCAGAACAGGCCGGCACGTTGGCTTCGGGCAGTCCTTCGTCGAAGATTCGTTTACCCGCAGCGAGCGAACGCGACGGCGCGCCCCCGATCGGCCTCGGATCGAGATGTCGGAAATGCGACGCTAGGGCCGCGACCATCGACGGGCTCAGCGCATGCGCGACATTGGCCATGATCGGATTGACGCGCCGGCGTTCGACGAAGGCGCGCAGCTGGCTCTGGAGGTATTCTTGTTGTTGACCTGCCAGCCGCGGCATCGGGAAGTAGCCGCGGTAGCCTTGGCCCGACAGGCCATGACAGGTTTTGCAGTAGTCGAGCTTCGCCTGCACCTCGTCCGCCCGGCTTGCGGCCGAGAGGCCGGCCGACAATGATACGGCAAGGATCGCCGCTCGTATTGTCAAACAAGAGCCCAAGCTGCTCATGGTCCGCATTCGACTCGATCTATTGCCAATTCCAAACATGGAAGTTCACGCCAAGCTTCACCGTCTGCAGGGTCGTCTTGATGCTCAGTGGGCCAACCCCGTTGTTGACGTCGTTCATCAACGCGGTATGGGTGCCGAAATCGTAATAGTCGTACTCGAGCCGCGCCGACCAATCGTCGCTGAACGCCCATTCGACGCCGGCACCCACGGTCCATCCGAAGCGGTCACCCAGCCCCTCGAAGTCGAACGGGATCGCGGGCGCGACAGCACCAGCTGCGGTGAAGTTTCCTGTGAGGCTGTACTTGCTGTTTGCCCACGCGACGCCGCCCTTCGCATAGAACAGCCAGTGATCGGCGGCATAACCGACCCTGCCGGTCACCGTCGGAATGAAATCGGTCTTGATCGTCAGGAGTGCCGTGTCGGGCGCGCTGTCGGGAAGAGCGAGCAGCCGCTCGCCCTTCATCGTTGAACCGGAAGCCGCGCCCTCGATGCCGATCACGAAATTCGAGGGGGTCTGGTAGTCGCACCCGAGTTGACCGCCGATAATAGCGCCGCGCTGGTCGAGGCCGACGGTGGCAGGGCCACCGGTGGTAAAACCCGGTCCGCCCAGATTGACGTTGTCCTGCACCAGCAACACCGGATCGGTAACGGTGTTGCTCATCCAGGACCCGCCGCCGTGCATGCCGATATAGCAGCTCGTCCAAGTGAACCTTTGCACGAACGTCGCCTTGACCGGCATCTGGGTCGGCAGATCAGCGGCGAATGCCGGCGCGGCGGAGATGAGGGCCAGCCCTGCAATTCCGAACAAGGAAAATTTGCTCATGCGTAGATCTCCGTTGCACCGCTACATCGCAAACCATGCGTGAAGGAAGACAGTGTTGTTGTCCTGGGCGCCAAGCGTGGTGCCGTTGAATTTGTTGTAGTAGACGTATTGCAGGCCGATCTTGGCGTTGAACCACGGCCAGCCCGGCGCTTTACCCATTCCAAACGGAATGTAGTCGAGCTCCGCCATCCAGCCGCTGCTGTTCGGACTATTGTTCGCGAAGCCACCGCCAACCGAATAGAGATTGGCGTCAGGCGTGCCCCAGATCTTGAAATACTGACCGGTCAGCGCGAAGCGATTGTCGCCGCCGAATGTGACCTCGCCGGTGAGACGAAGCGAGTTGAGCAGATTGCTCGGGTTGGCGGACGCGCCCGTCGGAAAGCTCGCGTTGAGCTGCTGGAATTCGCGCAGATAGTTGGCGCGAAGCGTGACCCAGTAGTTGGAGCCCTGGTACTGATACTGCGAGTCGAAGCCGACGTCGGTGAACCTGTCCGCGATGCCGAGTACGCCGGTCGTTCCCTGCACGAAGGTCGAATCGATCCACGGGTTGACATTGAAGACCATGCCATAGGTGCCGATCATGAACGTGTGCGGCCCCCAGTGCGGTTCGAGCGCCACGCGCCAATAGGGCGCCACGCCGCTGAACAGGCCCGGCGCGCCGAACGGATCCACGCCCAGCGAGTTCTGCTGCCCGAAGCGAAGCGTCTGGTAGCCGGTTGCCTCGAGATAAAGCATGTCGTTGATCATCGTATAACCGCCGACACCCACGGCATGCGCCGCAAAGGCACCCTCGATTATCGTCCTGGCGCCGGGCGTCGAACCAAGGTTCGAGACAGCGTAGGGAAACGTCCAGGCCGGCGTCGTATTCCAGAGGTCCTGAACAGTCGGATTATTGTTGGCCGTGATTCCGTAGATGATATCGAGCGGCCCGATCCTGGTCGTGCTCGCAAAACGTACGTCGGTGTTGTCCCAGGTCCAGGTGTGCAGGAATTTGTCCGCCGGGGCGCCGCTCAGTCCGGACACCGGACCTGGCGCGTTGTAGGTGACTTGAGCGAACGCGCCGATGTTGCTGGTGACCGCGCCGCCCCAGAAGCCGCTGAACGGCGTCAGGACCGTGTTGTCGTTGGGTCGATAGGGATCGGTCGGCGCAGGGATATCGGCTTGCGCGTGGGTGAAGCCCGCAATTGCCATCATGGAGATCGGAGGCACCCAGCCCCGCTCGCCGCTCGATGTGGCGGACTGCGCAGCACCACCGCCGTCGGTGCGGTTGGCGTAGTCGCGTAGCGCCGCATAAGCTTGTTGCGGTCCGTTGTTATTGCCGAACGGCGTCGTCTTGTAGAGACCGCCGCCGGTCGTGTAGCCGAGAAGCTTGAAGCGGCGGCCAAACGGCGTCAGCCCCGGGAAGCTCGTATGACAGGTGCCGCAAGGCTGCCCGGTCTGCCGCGCGAAGCTCGGCAATGCGCTTGCCGGCGCCGCCCCGCCGATCATCACGAGCAGAACGACGGCGGCACAAATAGCCATGACGGCGGCAATGCCGCCTCTGCTCCACACTCGATCGGAACGTCTATGCTCCATCGCGGTTCATTCCGTCTTGCGGCGCAACTTTTTTCAGAGGAGAGAGCGACGCGCCGCGGACGAGATAATGCAATGGTCGCGCTAGCTGTGAAGCCACTTCATCGCAGGCGACTGCGTTTCCATACGACGCGCGCCATTTCGGCAACGAGCGTTGCATCTGCAACGCCACGGAATGTTGCATGTACAACGAGATTGCATGCGCTGTGATTTGTAAATTTGAAGTGGACCGATGCGCGCGGCACAGCGTAGCTTGCGCGTGCATCTATGGGGACACGTCAATGAACTTGCGATTGAACCGGCATGCTGCTCTCGCCACTGTCCTTGCGCTCGCCTCCACATCCATCGGTGCATATGGCGCCGCGGCAGAAAACATTTCCGCGCAGGCTCTCAAGGCAAAGACGGATTACTGCAAGACCTGTCACGGGCTCGACGGGCAAGGCTTTCGTGGATCGGCCCCCATGCCACGGCTAGCGGGCCAGCAGCCGGAATATCTCGCAAGCCAATTGCAGGCATTCATCGACCGCAGGCGGACCAATCCCGTGATGAACAACGTCGCACACGTGCTCGACCCTGAAATGGTCAAGGCGCTCGCGGCCTATTTCAAAGACCTCAATCCGAAACCGCTCGGAGGCGGAGCCAAATCGCCATCGTCCGACGGTAAGAAGATCTACGAGGAAGGCGTGCCGAGCGCCAACATTCCACCCTGCGCGTCCTGTCACGGCACGGACGGCAAGGGCGCCGACGCGTTTCCGCGCCTTGCCGGTCAGCTTCCCGACTATGTCCAGCGCAAGCTGGCCAATTGGGACAAGGAGCGTGGCCAGAAGAAGGATCAGCCCGACAACTCATCGATTATGCAGCCGATAGCGCACGATCTGACCGAAGCCCAAGTGAAGGCCGTCGCCGCCTATGTCAGTCAGCTGAACTGACCAGCGCCGAGGATGGCGGCTCGGAAGATCCCTCGATCGGATGCGTGATGCGGTCTGCGATGCTGATCAGCGCCATCGTACCATCGTTGCCGAGCAGCGCCTTGGCCTCGTCTTGTGCCGCCAGCCATGCCGACTGGGCGCTGAGCAGCAAATCCTTTCCTGCGTTGGTCAACGCGATCGGTCTGCTGCGGCCGTCGGCGTTGTCGCGCACTTCTTCGACCCACCCTTCGCAAAGGATCAATTTCAGATTTCGGGTGAGCGTCGAGCGCTCGAGATGCTGCAGGCGAGCGATCTCGGCGCGGGTGATGGAGCCGGCTTGATCGATCATCGAAAGAAGGACGAATTGTGCCGAGCTGATGCCGAACGGCCGAAGCGGCTTGTCGAAGAGTTCCGTGACGGACCTGGATACGTAGCGGGCTCTCATGAAGAGGCTGTCACCCATCCGCGTGATCACGCCATTGTTCAGAGCTGACTTACCCCCGACTTTTCGCATCAGCGCCTCCGCCAAGGTTCTATCTGAAACCTGCGTCGGTTCGCCGCGGTGGTGATTGCGATAGATCAAAAATGATCGGCTCTCGCCCGGAGTTACGGGCGCGACTCACTCGCAACTGTGGAGGGTGACATCGGGGAATGCCCATGACCTGTGATGCAAACTGACTGGAGCGCCGCGAACGTCATGTTCGATCGGCCCTATTCCGCGGTGAGCTGCACTCGCGCGATGTAAAGACTGCAACGTCGGCATCGGCTCGTTCTCAGGCCGGTCGCCCCCGAATGACGGCTCGATCGGTGACCGGTCCGAGGCGCTTCGCAACCGTCCCGCTACTACCGAGCGTCGTCGAGCACGCGCCCTACCCTTTCGCCGAACTCGGCACGCCGCCGAACAATTTCGCCTGCTCGGCGCGGCCGGCGTCGACGATGCGGGTGGTGGCGGTTTCGATCTGATCGCGCAGGCGGGTCATAAACTCGTCGCGCGGCAGGCCCGGCGGCAACGGATCGAGGAATTCGACCACCAACGTGCCGGGATAGCGCATGAATGTGCGGCGCGGCCAGAACAGCCCCGAATTGAGCGCGATCGGCAGGCACGGCACGCCGCTCTCGGCATAGATCTGCGCGACGCCGGCCTTGTAGTTCGGCGCGGCGCCGGGCGCGGTGCGGGTGCCTTCGGGAAAGATCACGAGCTGCCGGCCGAGCTTCACCTCGGCGGCCGCACGCTTCAGCGTCTTGATCAGCGACCGCGGGCCGCCGCCGCGCTCGACCGAGATCATGCCGACCTTCTTCAGGTACCAGCCGAACACCGGGATCATCATCAGCTCGCGCTTGAGGATGAACAGCGGATGCTCGAAGAAGCGCACCAGCGCGAACGTCTCCCAGAACGACTGGTGCTTGGAGGCGACGACCAGCGGCCCTGCGGGAATCTTCTCGACGCCGCGGAACTCGATCCGGATGTTGCAGATCACGCGCATCAGGAACAGGCTGGTGCTGGCCCACGCGGCCTCGATCGCCATCAGCGCGCCGCGCGGCAACAGCAGCGCCGGCAGCGCGACGATGCAGAGCAGCACCAGCACCAGATAGAACAGCACGTTGAAGATCAGCGAGCGCAGGAAAATCATTTCAGTCCTTGTTCGCCTGCGCCGTTGCCGGGCGGCGCGGCGCAGCTGCCGGCTGCTCGGCGAGATCGGAGGTCAGGTCGAGGCCGATATCGGCCAGCCGCACCCGCATCTCCGCAGCGACATATTTGGCGTATTCCGATAGCAAGAGACGGAACGTTCCGCCACTCGTCCACCATGGCTCGTCGCGCCATTTGTCGCCGACGACGGCGAACGGGATCAGCGTGATATCCGGCATCGCATGTGACAGTTCCACGATCGCCCGCGGCATGTGGTAGTTCGAGGTCACCACGATCAGCGACTTGAAGCCGCGCTCGTGCGCCCAGCGCCGCGTCTCCGCCGCATTGCTGCGGGTGTTGACCGCCGAGCGGTCGAGATCGACGCAGCACCGCATCAGCCCCTGGCTGTCCGGCACCGAGCGCGAAATGTCATTGGCGTCGTTGGTCGGATGCACGCCGGAGATCAAGAGGCGCTTGCCGTAACCCGCAGCCAGCAGTTCCATGGCGTCGGACACCCGCGACGAGCCGCCGGTCAGCACCACGATGCCGTCGGCATTGTGCGGCGGATCGGTCTCCACACCGCGCAATTGCGACAGGAAGCCGATGAAGCCGACCGCGGCGGCAACGAAGGCAAGCGCCAGCGGCACGACGATGACGACGCGCAGCCAGCCGCGCGCCTGCGCGGCATGGCCTTTCGGCGACGTATCGTCGGGCTGCAAACTCATGTGATGCTGATATCCTTCCCCCCGGGGATTTTAGAGCATGATCCGGAAAAGTGGAAACCGGTTTTGCCCGGCAAGGGCCGCACGTCTGCGAGCGAAATCACACTCCGGCGACGCCCCGCGATCACGATACCGCCCCCATGATTGCGACGCCGCGGGCCGTCAGTCGATGTCGTCGAGCGTGGCAAACAGGGTGCGCCGCGACGCCCACGCGGTGATCGCCGCGATCAGCACCGCCTGCAACGCCAGGACGAGGTAACCCGACGGACGCAGCGAGAACGTGCCGAGCAGGGCCGCGAACTGGTCGCCGACCGGCGTGCCGGAGAACCAGTTGGCGATCGATTCCGAAAAGCCGAACGCCAGCATCGCCGCGCCGCCGCCGATCAGTCCGCCCTCGAGGCCGAGCCTGAGGAAATGCCGCAGGAAGCGGTTGGCGATGAAGCTGTCGCCGGCGCCGACGAAATGCAGCACCTCGACGATTGGACGGTTGGCAGCCATCGCGCCGCGGGTCGCGAACGACACCGAGATGATGGTGGCGATGATCACGAGGATCAGGATGCCGACGCCGGCAAACACCGTGGCGCCCGTCATCGAGCGCATGCGCTCGATCCAGGCGCGATGATCGTCGACGCTGGCGGTCGGCGCCGCCTGCGTCACCCGCGCGCGCAAGCCGGCGAGATCGAGCGTGGTGCCGGGCTGCACCCGCGCCACGATCACGCGCGGCACCGGCAGTTCGTCGATCGAGAGTCCGCTGCCGAGCCACGGCTCCAGCAGCTTGGCGGATTCCTCCTTGCTGAACGGACGAACCTCGAGAATGCCGGGCTGCGCCCGCATCGCCTCCACCGCGGCCTGCGCGTCGCGGTCGAGGTCGCGGCCCGGCGAGGGGCGCACCTGGATGGTGATCTCGCTCGACACTTCGGATTGCCATTCGGCCGCCGACGCGCTGACCAGCAGCACGGTGCCTGTCGTCAGCGAGGCGAGGAAGGTCATGATCGCGACCACCGCGACCAGCGCGCGGCCGGAGATCGAGGCGCGCGGCACGATCGGCGACATGTTGCGCGCCGTGGCCGGGACCTGCGGACGCTCGCGCCCGAGATCGACCAACGACACTTTCTCGTCGCCGCTCCTATTCATAGATGTGCAGCCGTCCCTGATGCAGCACCAGCCGCCGCGCCTCGTATTGATCCATCAATGTAATGTCGTGGGTTGCGATGATGACCGCGGTGCCGGACTTGTTGAGCTCGATGAACAGCCGCAGCAGGCGGCGCCCAAGCGTCGGATCGACGCTGCCGGTCGGCTCGTCCGCCAGCAGCAATTGCGGCCGCGAGATCACCGCGCGCGCTATCGCCGCGCGCTGTTTCTCGCCGCCCGACAGGATCGGCGGCAGCGCATCCATCCGCTCGCCGAGGCCGACCCATTTCAGGAGGTCGATCACCTCGCGGCGATAGGTCGATTCCTCGCGGCCCATCACGCGGAACGGCAGCGCGACGTTCTCATAGGTCGTCATGTGGTCGAGCAGGCGAAAATCCTGCAGCACGATGCCGATCCGCTTGCGCAGGTCGGCGACCTGATCCTTGCCCAGCAGGGAGACGTCCTTGCCGAACAAATTGACCAGCCCCCGGGTCGGCCGCAGCGACAGGAACAACAGCCGCAGCAGCGAGGTCTTGCCCGCGCCGGACGGCCCGGTGAGGAACTGGAACGAATGCGCCGGGATCATGAAAGAGAGGTCGCGCAAAATCTCCGGGCCGAGCCCGTAGCGCAGACCGACATTTTCGAACCGAACCAATGCGCTAGCTCCGTTCGAGAGGGCCTGTGGCCCAATACCCAACAAAGACGACCCGAACATCCGCCGAGCGGCCGCAAACCGCACAGAACGCTTGTGCGTCGGTTATGGTTTCCGATTCGTTAACGGTCGCTCGGTAGCATCCGGGCATACCACACGGTGGAGATTCGGCTCCATGCATATCGTTTGCCCGCATTGTACAACATCCTACGCCATCAATCCGGCCACCCTGGGCGAGGCCGGCCGCACGGTCCGTTGTTCCCGCTGCCGCGAGGTCTGGCTGGCTCGACCGGAGGACGCGATCGGGGCGACTGCCCCTACACTGGCCTATGAGCCCGCGGGCTCCAATCTCGCCGACGAATGGGAGGCGATGGGCCGCGAGGAGGCTGACACGACCCCGGTGGTCGAAAGCCCCTCGATTTCAGCCGATTTGCCCGCCGACGGGGACGCCGCCACGGAATGGCCGGCGGTGGCCGAAGCGGATGCCGCGGCCCATGCCGACACCCGGGATGCCAGAAAGCGCCGCTTCCGCCTGCCGCGGTTTCCTCGCCTCTTCCGCTTGCCGTCGCTCCCCCGTATTCCGTTCATGCCCGTGATTGGTGCCCTGCCGACCACCTGCGCGGCGATGGGCGCGCTGATCATCGCGCTGTTCGTCTGGCGCAATGACGTGGTGCGGCTGCTGCCGCAGACCGCGCTGTTCTACAAAATGGTCGGGCTCGACGTGAATTTGCGCGGCCTCGCCTTCAAGGACCTCAAGATCACCAACGAGACCGTCGACGGCAAGCCGGTGCTGGTGATCGAAGGCATGATCGTCGGCCAGACCAGGAAGCCGGTCGAATTGCCGCGGCTGCGCTTCTCGGTCCGTGACGCCCAGGGCGCCGAGATCTATGCCTGGAATGCGGTGCTGGAGCAGCCGGTGCTCAATCCCGGCGAGCGCGCTTTCTTCAAGTCGCGCCTCGCCTCGCCGCCGCCCGAAGGCCGCAATATCGACGTACGCTTCTTCAACAAGCGTGATCTCACCGGCGGCCGCGCGTGAGGCTGCCGGCCAACACTTTCGGGAACTGACCAATCGCCATGACGCGTGTTCTGATCGCCGACGACGAAGACTCGATGCGCTCGCTGGTAGCGCGCGCCATCGCCATGGACGGCCACGAGACCGTGACCGCGCAGGACGGCGCCGAGGCACTGGAGATGCTGACGCGCGACGAGGGCGCGTTCGACCTGTTGCTCACCGACATCCAGATGCCCGTCATGGACGGCATCGCGCTGGCGCTGACCGCGGCGCGCGATTTTCCCGAATTGAAAATCCTGCTGATGACCGGCTTCGCCCATCAGCGCGAGCGCGCTTCGGGCCTCGAGGCGATCGTGCATGACGTGGTGACCAAACCGTTCTCGGTCGCCGATATCCGCACCGCGGTGGCGGACGCGCTTGCGGCGAGGAAGGCGAGTTAGCAACCGCTCCCCGCACACCACTGTCATGCCCCGCGAAAGCGGGGCGTCCAGTACGCCGCGGCCTCTCGATTCGATCGCTGGCGTCTCTGGAATACTCGATCGCTCGGTCATCGAGCCGGGCGATGACAGTGGAATGTGTTGCGGGCTCAGTAATCCTTCAGCAACCGCTCGATGTAGTCGAGCTCGAGCTGCGGGCGTGACGGATCGGCGAGGCGGCGGCGCAGCTCTTCGAGGATGCGGCGGACGCGCTGAACGTCGATTTCGCCGGGGATCTTCACCGTGTAGTCGTCGCCGAATTCGCGGCCATGCAACGGACGGCCGAGCGGATCGGTCTGGTTGCCGCCGCTCTGCTGGCGGCCGGCGCGGTTGCCGGGGCCATCGCCCTGCTGGTCGCCATCGCCCTGCTGCATCGCGTCGGCGAGGCTCTGCGCGCCCTTGCGCAGCGCATCGAGCGCGCGACCCTGCGAATCCACCGCGCCGTCGGCATTGCCCTCGCCGAGCCGCCCGGAGGCATCGCCCATTGCGGAATCGGCCTGGTCGAGCCCGTCACCGTCGTCGCCCTGGTCGCCCTGATCGCCGCCTTGCTCGCCCTGCTGCGCCTGATCGCCCTTCTGACCTTGCCCCTTCTGGCCCTTCTGGCCGCGCTGCTCCGGACCCATGCCGCGCTTGGCGAGCTCTTCCTGTAGCTTCTTGAGACGATCGCGCAGCGCCTGCTGATCCTGCTGCAGGTCGCCCATCGACTGGTCGCCCTGCTTGCCGCGCATCCGGTCGCGGCGGGAATCCTGGCCCTGCTTGAAGGTCTTGTCGCGCAACTGCTGCTGCTTGCGGATCATGTCGCCGAGTTCGTTGAGCGACTGCTGCATGTCGTCGTCGCCCTGATTGGGCTGCGCCATCTGCAGGTTTTCCAGCATCTGCTGCATCTGCTCCAGCAACTGGCGCGCCGCATCCTTGTCGCCGGAGCGCGACAGCCGCTCCATGCGGTCGAGCATGTTCTTGAGGTCCTGCTGGCTCAGGACCTTGGCATTGGGATCGAGCGGGCGTGCGAGCTGCTGCGGATTGTTGCGGAACTGCTCGACCATCTGGCGCAGGAAATTGTCCAGTGCCGCACGCAGATTGTCGGTGAGCTTCTTGATCTCCTCGTCGGTCGCGCCGCGTTCCAGCGCCTGCTTGAGCGCCTCCTGCGCCGCGCGCAGCGCCTTGTCGACGTCGCTGATATTGCCGTCCTCGATGGTGACGGCGAGCGCCCACATGCTGGCGACGACCTCGCGCAGCTGGTCGTCGGTGCGCGCCGCCTCAAGCTGGCGGGCCACGGTGTGAAGGCCTAGATAATAGCCGGTTTCCGGCATGAACATTTCCGGCGCGATCATCAGCGCGTCGAGCGCGGCGTAGACCTGGCCGTTCTGGTTGGCATCGAGCGCCAGGATGCGGCGCTGCTCGATCAGCGCGCGCGCCAGCGGCTTGGTGAACAGCCGCTCGGGCAGCCGCATATTGAACGGCTCGCTCTTGCCCTCATTGCCGGCTTCGTCCTTTGCGGACAGCGTCAGCGTCACGTCGGCGCCGGCGTAAGGATCCTCGCTGAGATCCTTGACGGTCTGGCCGACGCCGTTGCGGGTGCGCGCATTCGGCAGCACCAGCGGAAATTGCGGCGGCTCGAACAGCGGGCGCGGCTGCGCGGCCTTGCCGTCGGCATCTTTCGGCGCATCGGCCGGCCGCGCTGCGAACTGCGCGCGCGCTTCGGTGACGCCGTAATCGTCCTCGAGCCTGTAGGACATCTGCAAGGCGCCGCGCGCCTGCCGCTCCGGATCCTTGGCGAGTGCAATCGACGGCGGACGGTCCGGCGTCGCGGTGAACTTCCACTGCGGCTGGCCGGCCGGCGCGCGGACATGCGCGGTGCCGTCGCCGGAAATCTTGAAATGCCGCTCGTTGGTGCCCTTGGGCGCCTGCCCCTCCGGCGCAACCTCGGCGACGCCGCCACCGACCACGACGTCGATGGTGCCGCCGCTGGAGCGTACCAGCAGCGTGCTGCCCGAGGGAACCGCGAGCGGGGTGGTATCGGCCGCGTTGGCATCCTTGTTGGCGTTGGACAGGATGATCGGCGGCTTGCCGGTATAGTTCGGCGGCGTCACCCAGGCGTCGACCCGGATATTGGCCGGCGCCATGATGCCATTCCAGTCGAACGCGGAGGCGACCCGCAGGCCGCGCTCGTCGCCGGCGGCGACATAGGTCGCGACCAGCATCACGATGACCAGCGCGCGCAGCGCCCAGGGATCGTGCAGCGACACCCGCGGCCGCGGCAGCCCGGCGCGGATCCGCTTGAGCGAGGCCAGCGTGCGCTCGCGCTGCGCCTGCCACAGCGCCAGCGCGAACGGATCCCTGTTGGTGAGCGTGTCGGAGAGCGTGGTCGCGGGGCGATGGCGGATACCTGCGCCGCGGTCGAGCCGGCTCAACCCCTCCTCGCGGCTCGGCCAGCGGAAGCGCAGCAACGGCAACAGCGCCGCGAGCGCGGCTATGCCGAACAGGGCAGCGCCGGCCACGCGTGCGGCAAACGGCAGCGCCAGCCACAGCCCGGCCCAGGACGCGACCAGGAACAGACCCACGACCGTCAGGAACCGCGCCAGATGCGGCCAGGCCCGTTCCCAAGCAATCGCGAACTTTGCCCGCTGCAGAGCCTCGGTCAGTTTCAACCGCGCGATCGCATCGCTGTCGCGCGCGGCGCTTGACGGGTTGTCAGACGGGTCGATGTTGGCTCCGCTCAATAAAATCTCCGGGGTAGCCGGCAGGTCAGCCTAGCACAGCGGCGGCTTTGAGGCACCCGTTCCGGGGCGTAACCCACACCGGGAATTACGCATAACACGAAGGCGTGACTGCGGCGGTTCGACCCCGTAACTTCCCGGCCCGAACCCGAACCTTGACGCCTAAGCCTTAACGCATGAGGAAACGACATGGACCAGAAGACGCACGACAAGGGGCTCGAAATCCGCAAGGCGGTGCTCGGCGAGGCCTATGTCAACAATGCACTGAAGAATTCGGATAGCTTCAACAAGCCGTTCCAGGAACTGGTCACCGAATATTGCTGGGGCGCGGTCTGGGGCCGCGAAGAGCTGCCGCGCAAGACGCGCAGCATGCTCAACCTCGCCATGATCTCGATCTTGAACCGGCCGCACGAGCTGAAGGCGCACATCAAGGGCGCGCTGACCAACGGCGTGTCGCGCGACGAGATCCGCGAGATCTTCATGCAGGTCTCGATCTATGCCGGCATCCCGGCCGGCGTCGACAGCTTCCGCATCGCGCGTGAAGTGTTCGCCGAGCTCGACAATAAGGCGTGAGCGAACTCCACTCGCTGTCGTCCCGGCCAAACGAGGCGCGAGCCGGGACGACGTCGAGTGCGAGGCGGACACCGCACATAACGACGTAGAGGAAACAACACCATGGAAATCGGATTTATCGGCCTCGGGAAGATGGGCTTCCCGATGGCGCGCCGGCTGATCGAGGCTGGCCACAAGCTCACCGTATTCGATACGAGCAAGGATGCGCGCGATCGGCTGGTTGCGCTCGGCGCCACTGCGGCAACGTCGCCCAAGGATATCGCCGACCGCGTCGAGACCGTGATGGCGAGCCTGCCGTCGCTGCAGGCCTCGCTCGAGGTCGCGACCGGCACAGGCGGTGTGATAGAGGGCACGCGCGTCAAACGCTTCATCGATCTCTCCACGGTCGGCTCGCAGATGGCCGTGAAGATCCACGATCTCCTCGCCAAGAAGAACATCGTGCAGATCGACAGCCCGGTCTCGGGTGGCGTGTCGGGCGCCGAGAAGGGCACGCTGGCGGTGATGGTGTCGGGCCCGCGCGCCGATTTCGAGTTAGTGAAAGGCGCGCTCGACGTCATCGGCAAGGTGTTCTTCATCGGCACCAAGCCAGGCTCCGGCCAGACCATGAAGCTCGCCAACAACTTCCTGTCGGCGACCGCGATGGTCGCGACCTCGGAAGCGGTGGTGATGGGCGTCAAGTCCGGGCTCGATCCGGCCGTGATGATCGACGTCATCAATGCGGGCTCGGGGCTGAACACCGCGAGCCGCGACAAGTTTCCGCGTTCGGTCTTGCCGCGCAGCTTCGACTTCGGCTTCGCCACCGGTTTGATGGTGAAGGACGTGCGCCTCGCCGTCGAGGAGATGCGTTCGCTCGGGCTGTCGATGGAAGTTGCCGAAGCGGTCGGCCGGCTCTGGGAAGTCATCATCCGGGAGGAAGGACCGGAGTCGGATTTCACGGCGGCGATCAAGCCGATTGAGAAGGCCGCGGGCGTGATCGTCGGCGGTAGTGGAAAAGGCAGTCACGCCGCGAAGTAACGCCTGCGTAGGTGAGTAGGGCGCAGCGAAACCCGTCAATTGCGTCCGCGGAGCGAGATGATGGGCTTCGCTGCGCCCTACCCACCCTACAAGATCACAGCCACGGCGCGGGCTTGTCCATCGCGATCAGCGCGTCGACGTCGATGCGCGGGCGGACCACGGCGTATTGGTCGTCCTTGACCAGCACTTCCGGCACCAGTGGCCGCGTGTTGTAAGTGCCGGCCTGCACCGCGCCATAGGCGCCGGCGGTCATGATCGCCAGGAGATCGCCGGCCTTCGGCTGCGGCAGCGCACGGTCGAGCGCGAGATAGTCGCCGGTCTCGCAGACCGGGCCGACCACGTCGGCGACCATGATCGGGGTATCAGGTGCAGGCTGACGCACGGCTAAGATGTCGTGATGCGCCTCATACAGCGTCGGCCGGATCAGGTCGTTCATCGCGGCGTCGATGATCACGAAGTTCTTTGCATCGCCCGGCTTCACATGGATGACGCGGCTAACGAGGATGCCGGCATTGCCGACGATCAGGCGGCCCGGCTCGAACATCAGCGTGCAGCCGAGATTGTGCGTGACGCGCTTGACCATCGCAGCATAGGTCGCGGGCAGCGGCGGCGCGGCACGATCCAGATGATAGGGAATGCCGAGGCCGCCGCCGAAATCGACGTGCGAGATATCGTGGCCGTCGGCGCGCAGCGTCTGCACGAATTCGGCGAGCAGGCGGAACGCCGCCTCCAGCGGGCCGAGATCGGTGATCTGGCTGCCGATATGCACGTCGGTGCCGGTGACCTTGATGCCCGGCAGCTTCGCCGCGCGGGCATAGACCTCGCGGGCGCGCGCGATCGGAATGCCGAACTTGTTCTCCGACTTGCCGGTCGAGATCTTGGCGTGGGTGCCGGCATCGACGTCGGGATTGACCCGCACCGAGATGCGCGCGGTCGTCTTCATCTCGACGGCGAGGCGCGAGAGCATCTCGAGCTCCGGCTCGGACTCGATGTTGATGCAGAGGATGTCGGCGGTGAGCGCGGCGCGCAGCTCGGCCTCGGTCTTGCCGACACCGGAGAACAGGATCTTCGAGGGCGGGATGCCGGCCGCGAGCGCCCGCTTCAACTCACCGCCGGACACGACGTCGGCGCCGGCGCCGAGCTTGGCCAGCGTGCGCAGCACCGACTGGTTGGAGTTGGCCTTCATCGCGTAGCAGACCAGCGTCTTCTCGCCGGCAAAGGCCTCGGTGAAGACGCGGTAGTGGCGCTCCAGCGTCGCGGTCGAATAGCAATAGAACGGCGTGCCGACGGCCTCCGCCAGCTCGATGAGATTGACCGCCTCGGCATGCAGCACGCCGTTGCGATAGTCGAAATGGTTCATGACAGGCTTGATTGTTTGAGCATGATCTCCGCGCAAACGCTTCGCGTTTGTCGCAGGGAAAACCGGTTTCCACTTTTCCGGATCATGCTCCAGATACTAGTTGCCGAGCAGCGGATCGAGCACGAACGACCGTTTATTGCCTTTCGACGCCGCCGGCGCGGCATCCGAGCCATAGGTCGGATTAAACACGCTCGGCTGAGCCGCGCGCTCACTCTCGGTGTCGCCCGGAGTTGTGGCCGGCGCGGCGTTCGCGGTCGGCGGCAGGTCGAGCGGTCCCTTGCGGCCGCAGCCGCCAAGCGCAAGCGCAGCAGCGCTCAGCACAATAATGGCCCATCCCGAGGGGGTCAGGCGGTTCTTGCTAATCACGACGAATTCCCCAATTCGGGCGGCACCATACAAACATTGGCGTGCTCTGGCGAGAGGCGGAGACCCGAGAAATCACGGCCAAATTTTCGAGATCAGCCCAATTTTCGCTCTTTTTCCAGCCGCTTGGCCCAGGCTTTGGCCTGCGCCATCACATTCTTCGGCGCGGTGCCGCCAAACGAGGTCCGGCTCTTGACCGAGGATTCGACGCTGAGCACCCTGAGGGCGTCGGCGGTGATCTTCGGTTCGACCTCCTGCATGGCCTTGAGCGGCAGTTCGTGCAGCGCCATGCCCTGCGCCGAGGCGAGGCCAACGATGCGCCCGGTAACATGGTGGGCGTCGCGGAACGGCATTTTCAGGGTGCGCACCAGCCAGTCGGCAAGATCGGTCGCGGTGGCATAGCCCTCGCCGGCCGCAGCCTTCATCTTTGCCTCGTCCGGCACCAGATCCTCGACCATGCCGGTCAGGGCGCGGATCGCGAGCGACAGCGCCTCGAACGCCTCCATGGCGCCCTGCTTGTCCTCCTGCATGTCCTTTTGATAGGCGAGCGGCAGGCCCTTCATCACGATCAGGAGCGCTGACAGCGCGCCGATCACGCGGCCGGTCTTGGCGCGCACCAGTTCGGCGGCGTCCGGGTTGCGCTTCTGCGGCATGATCGACGAGCCGGTGGTGAACTTGTCGCTGAGCTTGACGAGACCGACCAGCGGCGAGGTCCAGATCACGATTTCCTCGGCGAAGCGCGACATGTGCACCGCGCAGATCGCCGCCGCCGACAGCGTTTCCAGCACGAAATCGCGGTCGGACACCGCGTCGAGCGAATTGGCCATCGGCCGGTCGAAGCCGAGCGCCTTGGCGGTCGCCGTACGATCGATCGGGAATGAGGTGCCGGCGAGCGCGGCCGCACCCAGCGGCGATTCGTTCAGCCGCTTGCGCGCATCGGCAAAGCGGCCGCGGTCGCGCCCGGCCATCTCGACATAGGCCAGCAAATGATGACCGAAGGTCACGGGCTGCGCGGTCTGCAGATGGGTGAAGCCCGGCATCACGGTTCCGGCATGCTCCAGCGCGCGGGCGACCAGCGCCTGCTGGAACGCGGCCAGCGCCGCATTTGTCTCGTCGATGGTGTCGCGGACATAGAGCCGGAAATCGGTCGCGACCTGGTCGTTGCGCGAGCGCGCGGTGTGCAGGCGGCCCGCCGCGGGTCCGATCAGTTCGGACAGCCGCGACTCGACATTCATATGGATGTCCTCGAGCGCGCGCTTGAAATCGAAATCGCCCTTGCCGATTTCTGACAAAATCGTGTCTAGACCTTTGCCGATATTTTTCGCATCAGCTGACGTGATGATGCCTTGCGCAGCGAGCATCGCGGCGTGGGCCTTGGACGCGGCAATGTCCTGGGCATAAAGGTGACGGTCGACGTCGATGGAGACGTTGATTTCCTCCATGATGGCGTCGGGACGCTCCGAGAACCGGCCGCCCCACATCTTGTTGCTCATGACATCTCGCTCACGAATTTGTATTTCAGGCCGTGCTGTTTCCTGCGCCGGAGTGGCGAAACAGCGTGGCGGTTCCGGACGTATTCCCGGCACTGCATAGCCATATCTGACCCAGGATGACAAACGATATGCCCGAGACGACCCCATCCGAACCGATCGTCAAGCCGACGGCCAAATGGCGCATCCCGCTGGTGATCGGCGCCGTGCTGGCCGGGGCCGTGATCGGCTATGTCGGGGTCTCCGGCCTCAGGCATCCCGCCGGTGGCGACGTCGCGTGCAACAGCGCGGTGGATCTGGCCAAGAAGATCGCCCCGCTCGCCCATGGCGAGGTGGCGGCGCTGACCATGGCGACCACCCCCTTGAGGCTGCCCGACCTGACCTTCGAGGACGCCAACGGCCAGCCGAAGAAACTCTCGGATTGGCGCGGCAAGACCGTGCTGGTCAATCTGTGGGCGACCTGGTGCGTGCCCTGCCGCAAGGAAATGCCGGCGCTCGACAGCCTGCAGACCAAGCTCGGCGGCAAGGATTTCGAGGTGGTCGCGATCAACATCGACACCCGCGACCCGGACAAGCCGAAGAACTTCCTGAAAGAGGCCAATCTGACCAGGCTTGACTATTTCAGCGATCAGAAAGCCAAGGTCTTTCAGGACCTTAAGAACATAGGCAAGGCGCTCGGCATGCCGACCTCCGTGCTGGTCGACGGCAAGGGCTGCGAAATCGCCAATATCGCCGGTCCCGCCGAATGGGCGAGCGATGATGCGATCAAGCTGGTGAAGGCGGCGCTGGCTCCGGCCGCGGCGGGGTTCTGATCAGGCGACGGCGTTGAGGTTGCCGCCGATGCCGGGACCGAGATTGGCGGTCGACGGCGTGCCGAGCAGGGTCTGAACCGCGAACTTTTCCGCGTCGAGGTTCTGCTTGGTCACGCGGGTCGCGATCTGACCCTGCAAATTGCCCTGCTGCATCGACAGGATGCTCGACACCATGCTCATCATGTCCATACGCGGCACTCCCAAACGCGCCCTTGCGTAGCGCGCGAAAGTTAATGTTTGGGTAACGTATGGCCGCGTCAGGCTGACGCATCGTCGTCCTCATGGCGCAGCAAGTCACCGGGCTGGCACTCCAGGTAGGTGCAGATCCGTTCCAGCGTGTCGAACCTGACGCCCTTCACCTTGCCCTGCTTGAGCAGCGACAGATTCGCCTCGGTGATCCCGACATATTCGGCGAGTTCCTTCGATTTCACGTTGCGCTCGGCGAGCATCACGTTGAGCCGGACCCGGATCGGCATCGCAGCGGCCTCAGACGAATTGCGCGTGCTCGTCGGCGATCGCATTGGCTTCGGCCATCACCCAGGCCGTCACCGCAACCAGACCCGCGAACAAGAGCGCCAGCAGCATGTCGGAACCGAGCGCGATGACGATGGACTTGCCCTGCGCGTAGGTTTGCCAGCTCAGCAGGATCGACAGCAGCGCGCCGATCACCGGCTTCAGCAAGGTCGAGACCAGCATCGCGATCGCAAGGTCACGCAATCCGGCGACGTTTGCGGCCGTGAAGAAGCGCCCTGCCGCGAACGATGTGAAAGCGCGGCGCACGCGCGACAAGCCCCAGATCAAACAGGCGAGCGGCAACGCCGAGACCAGCAGAGCCATCAGGCGGACAAGCCAGCCGATCGGATGGAACGCAATGCCGGTCAGCCCCGCATCGCGCAGGATCGCCTCATCCGGACTCCCCAGCCAATAGGCCAGCAATCCGACCGCGAGCACGAACGAGATGCCGGTACACGCATAGGCGAGCACGCGGCTCACCGCACGGATGCGTTCGAGGCGGGCCGGCCGCGCGGATGGGGAAAGCTCTGGCGAGAGGGACGCGGACATGGCTCAACCTCGGGATTGCTGATCTGATATTATTGTTTTAAGATAATTAATATCTGCAAGTCAACATGCCTTAGGAGATGAAAGTTTATGCTCGTTCGTCCCGCTCACGCCGTCTGGGCCGTCCTTCTATTGACGACAACCGCACATGCGCAGCCCTCGACATCGCACGGGCAGATCTCGGTCGCGCAGGTCAGGGCCATGCTGGACCAAGCCGCGACCAATCCGACCGCGCGCCAGACGCTGACGGCCTATCTGGCCGGTACCGGCGAAACCGCCGGCTGGCTGCTCGATGCCGCTCGCGGCCTGCCCCCCTGCGCGCGGCGGCTGACGCTCGACGCGCAGCAGGCGCGGGATGCGATCGCAGGCACGGCGGCCACCGCTGCGACCGAGACACCGGCCACGCCGCTGATCATCCACGACATGCTCGAGCGCGCGGGATGTCGCCTGACAGACTGAGGAGCGGACAATGCGTGCGCGATCAGGCCGCGTTCGCCGCGAAGGCCGCGCCGAGGGTGCGCAATGCCTGCCGGGTCCGCGCGTCCGACAGCCTTGAGTGAAGCATGACGTCGCGCGACGGCAATGGCGGCAGGCCGAGCTTTGGCCCGAGGTCGACGGTGTCGGCCGGCGCCACCCGGCGCGCCAGCGCGGCGACGGCGAGCCCTGCTGAAATCGCGGCGCCGATCGTCGAAAGCCCGCCACCGACGAACGCCTCTGTCCAGGCGATGCCGGCGGCGTCGAGCGTCTCGACCGCCATCGCGCGCACGCTGCAAGGCTCGGCTTGCGTTGCCAGGCGCAGCGGCTCGCCGGGCCGATGGTGAAAATCGGGCGCAGCCATCCAACCGAACGGTTCTTCGAACAGCACGTCGCCATCGCGGCGCCTGGCATCGTGGCGCAGCACGATCGCGGCATCGAGCTTGCCGTCGTCGAATGCGCCGAGCACCGAACGCGACGTATCGACATGCAACTGGATCACGAGACTCGGGTCGGTGCTGTTCATGCGTTTCAACAGTGAGGCAAGTTCCGAACCGACGATGTGGTGGCTGATGCCGACGACAAGCCGGCGGCGTTCGACCGCAAACGACCCGATCGCCGATTGATGCGCCGCGACCAGATTGCGCGCCGCCCCGAGAAATGCGGCGCCTTCAGCGGACAGCCGGACCAGCCGCGGCGTCCGCTCCAGCAGCCGGCGGCCGAGCCCATCTTCCAGCCGCCTGATCTTCAGGCTGATCGCGGACTGCGTGGTCTCCATCACCTGCGCCGCGCGTGTGAAGCTGCTGAGGTCCGCGACCAGGACGAAGGCCTGCACCGCCTCGACGTCGAGCGCTTTCATGATCATACATTTAAAAATGAAATCATTGAAATACATTATCATACCGTTTTTAAATGATCAACGAACTCCTAGGATCCGGCGCAGTCAACAATTGCCACCAGGAGATAACATTCATGCCGCTGACCCGTGTCTCGCTGCGACGGGGCAAGCCCGCCGCCTACCGCAAAGCCATTCTCGAGGGCCTCTATCGCGCCATGCGCGAGACCTTCGATGTGCCGGAGGGCGACCGCTTCATGACGATCTCCGAGCGCGATGGCGACGATTTTGCCTATGGCGCGGACTATCTCGGCATCAGGCGCAGCGACGACTTGGTCATCATCCAGATCACGGTCAGCAACACCCGCCCGGTGGCGCAGAAGCAGAAGCTCTATCGACGGATCGCCGAACGGCTGACGGAAAGCCCCGGCCTGCGCACTGAAGACATCTTCATCAACCTCGTCGAGGTGCTCCCCGAGAACTGGTCGTTCGGCAACGGTGAGGCGCAGTACGTCCGATGACGCCGACACCGATCCTCTCGCCGCGCATGGACGGCATCAACGCCTCGCCCGCATCGGTGCTGCGCCGCCGCGCCCGCGAACTGCGCGCCGCCGGGCGCGACATCATCGAGCTGTCGTCGGGCAATCTCGACTTCCCGACACCGGACCATGTGATCGCGGCGGCCCATGACGCGGCCTTGCGCCGCGAAACCCGCTACACCGATGTCGACGGCACGCCGGAACTGAAGCGGGCGGTGCAGGCCGCACTGCTGCGCGACCATCGTCTCGACTATCGGCTCGACGAGATCGTCATCACCAACGGCTCGACCCAGGCGCTGTTCAACGCGCTGCTGGCGACCCTGGCGCCCGAGGATGAGGTGATCGTCCCCGCGCCGTACTGGGCGCCCTATCTCGGTCAGGTGCGGCTGGCGGGCGCGACGCCGGTCGTGGTGCCGTGTGCGCAGAACAACGGCTTTAAGCTGCGCGCGGAGGATTTGCAGGCGGCGATCTCGGCGCGAACGCGCTGGATCGTGATCAACAATCCGGTCAATCCATCCGGTGCGCTGTATTCTTCGGAAGACCTCTCCGGGATCGCTGCGATCCTCCTGCAGCATCCGGACATCTGGGTACTCGCCGACGGGCTCTACGAGCACATCACGTTCGACGGTGCGCCCGCGCCAACGCTTGCGGAGATCGAGCCGCGCCTGAAGCCGCGGACGCTCACCGTCAGCGGCCTCGCCAAGAGCTACGCCATGATGGGATGGCGGATCGGCTATGCCGCCGGACCATCGGCGCTGATCCGCGCGATGATCACGATCCAGTCGCAGACCACCTCCGGCGCCTCGTCGATCAGCCAGGCCGCCGCGGTCGCCGCGCTCGAGGGCGCGCAGGATGTGCTGGCCGAGCGTGCCGCCATCCTTCGCACGAGGCGTGATCGCTTTGCCGACCTCGTGAACGGATGCAGCGGGCTTTCCTGCACGCCGCCCGAAGGCACGTTCTATCTGCTGGTCAGTTGCGCCGGCGCGATCGGCAAGCGCGCGCCCGACGGCAAGCTGATTGCGACCGATCGCGATTTTGCCACCTATCTGCTTGAGCAAGCCGATCTGGTGGTGTTTCCCGGCGAGGATCTCGGGCTGTCGCCCTACGTCCGGCTCAGCTTCGCCAATCCGTCACCTGTCATCGAGGAAGCGGGAAGACGGTTGAAGCGTGCCTGCGAGGCCTTGCAATGACGGCACATGGCCAGAGCCAGCGCCTCGCGCTGGCGGCGCATCTGCTCGGACTTGGAACGGGTGTGGCGATGATTGCAGGTCTCGTGCCCGCGACGCTTGCGCTGCTGCGGGCACTGACTTGAAACGAGAGTGGTAATTACCGGGTCGGGACCGGCTTGTCGCCGCGGTAGTCGTAGAAGCCGCGCTGGGACTTGCGTCCGAGCCAGCCGGCCTCGACATATTTCACCAGCAGCGGGCACGGCCGGTACTTGGAGTCGGCGAGCCCCTCATGCAGCACCTGCATGATCGATAGGCAGGTGTCGAGGCCGATGAAGTCGGCGAGCTCGAGCGGGCCCATCGGATGGTGCGCGCCGAGCTTCATCGCGGCATCGATCGCCTCGACGTTACCGACGCCCTCATACAGCGTGTAGATCGCCTCGTTGATCATCGGCAGCAGAATGCGGTTGACGATGAAGGCGGGGAAATCCTCCGACACCGCGACCTGCTTGCCGAGCTTGGCGACGAACGCCTTGGCGGTGTCGAAGGTCGTGTCGTCGGTGGCGATGCCGCGGATCAGCTCGACCAGCTCCATCGCCGGCACCGGATTCATGAAATGAATGCCGATGAATTTCTCCGGGCGGTCAGTCGAGGCGGCAAGCCTTGTGATCGAGATCGATGACGAGTTGGTCGCGACGATCGCTTCCGGCTTCAGCACCGCGCAAACCTCGTGGAAGATCTTGCGCTTGGTCTCTTCCTTCTCGACCGCGGTCTCGATCACGAGATCGCAATCGGCCAGCGCATCGATCGTCTCGGCGGAGGCGATGCGGTCGAGCGCCTGCTTGCGGTCGCTTTCGCTGATCGCCTTCTTGGCGACCTGGCGGGTCAGATTGCCGTTGATGGTCGCCAGTGCCGCCTTCAGCCGGTCGGCGGACACGTCATTGAGCACCACGTCGAAACCGGCCAGCGCCGCCACATGAGCAATGCCATTGCCCATCTGACCCGAACCGATCACGCCGACCTTCTTGATTGCCACCGTCATCTTGTCATCCACCGGAACGGCGCGCATGTCGCGCCTGCCCAATTCCAACGATACCCGAAGTGCAGCCTTCCGGGTTGCCCAATCCGCCGGAAAACGCTTCCCGGGACCATGATGTGATTACGACGTAATCGCACCCGATCCATCTTTCCCCGCCGGACACGATCCTTTCGGAAAACCGTTTCCGGATAGTTGCCCCAAGAGTAATAACACCGGCCGGAGCTTACTCACCCGGCCGGTGCTTTGTCGCTTACTTTCCGAGCTTGCCGAGCGCCTCGGTCAGCTCCGGAACCGCCTGGTAGAGGTCGGCGACCAGGCCGTAATCGGCGACCTGGAAGATTGGCGCGTCCTCATCCTTGTTAATGGCGACGATCACCTTGGAGTCCTTCATGCCTGCCAGATGCTGGATCGCGCCGGAGATGCCGACCGCGACATAGAGTTCCGGGGCCACCACCTTGCCGGTCTGGCCGACCTGCCAGTCGTTCGGCGCATAGCCGGCGTCGACCGCGGCGCGCGAGGCGCCGACGCCGGCGCCGAGCTTGTCGGCGAGCGGCTCGATGTACTTGGCGAAGTTCTCGCGGCTCTGCATCGCACGTCCGCCCGAGACGATGATCTTGGCCGAGGTCAGCTCCGGACGGTCGCTCTTGGCGACTTCCTCGCCGACGAACGTCGACAGGCCCGGATCGGCGGCGGATGCAGCGTTCTCGATCGCCGCGCTGCCGCCTTCGCCGGCCGCGGCGAAGGTCGAGGTGCGGACGGTGATGACCTTCTTGGCGTCCTTCGACTTCACGGTCTGGATCGCGTTGCCAGCATAGATCGGCCGCTCGTAGGTGTCGGGCGCAACGACCTTGATGATCTCGGAAACCTGCATGACGTCGAGCAGCGCTGCGACGCGCGGCATCACGTTCTTGAAGCGCGAGGTCGCGGGCGCGACGAAGGCGTCATACCCCGGCGCCAGCGCCACGATCAGCGCGGCCAGCGGCTCGGCAAGATCGTGCTCATAGGCGGGGCCTTCGGCCACCAGCACCTTGGTGACGCCGGCAAGCTTGGCGGCGGCTTCGGCCGCCGCCTTGGTGCCCTGGCCGCCACCGGCAACCAGCACATGGACGTCGCCGCCGAGCTGGCTCGCCGCGGTCAGCGCCTTGTTGGTCGAGTCCTTCAGGGTCTCGTGGTCGTGTTCGGCAATCAACAGCGTCGTCATCAGAGAACCCCGGCTTCGGTCTTGAGCTTGTTCACGAGTTCGGCGACGTCCTTGACCTTGACGCCCGCCTTGCGGCCCGCCGGTTCCGCGGTCTTCAGCACTTCCAGACGCGGCGTCACGTCGACGCCGTAGTCGGCGACGCTCTTGTCGTCGATCGGCTTCTTCTTCGCCTTCATGATGTTGGGCAGCGACGCATAGCGCGGCTCGTTGAGGCGCAGGTCAGTGGTGACGATCGCCGGGCCCTTGAGCTTGATGGTCTGCAGGCCGCCGTCGACTTCGCGCGTGACCTTGAAGTCGGATCCTTCGACTTCGAGCTTGGAGGCGAAGGTCGCCTGCGACCAGCCGAGCAGCGCAGCCAGCATCTGACCGGTCTGGTTCGAATCGTCGTCGATCGCCTGCTTGCCGAGAATGACGAGGCCGGGCTGCTCCGCCTCGACCACGGCCTTGAGGATCTTGGCGACCGCGAGCGGCTCGACGCTGCCTTCGGCCTTGACCAGGATGCCGCGGTCGGCGCCCATCGCAAGCCCGGTGCGAATGGTCTCGGAAGCCTGCGCCGGTCCGATCGACACTACCACCACTTCGGTCGCCTTGCCGGCTTCCTTCAGCCGCAGCGCTTCCTCGACGGCGATTTCGTCAAACGGGTTCATCGACATCTTGACGTTGGCGAGCTCCACGCCCGTCCCGTCACTCTTGACGCGGACCTTGACGTTGTAGTCGACGACCCGCTTTACCGGCACAAGAACCTTCATCGATCCTCTTTCGCTTTGATTTTATGGGTTTCGGTTGGCTGGCGCGGAACCTAAAGGTCCCGTTTCCCCCGGTCAACGCGGCAAAGCCAAAAAACCGTCCCTCGGTTTTGAACCAGTTTAGCGGTTCTGGCCCGGCACCCACAACACGTCCCCGGCCCCTTTATTATTCTGGAAGCGGCTGGCAACGAACAGGAAATCCGAGAGCCGGTTCATATAATGGATGCCAGCTTCATTGACCGGCTCGTCCGGTCGGGCGGCGAGTTCCACCATCATCCGTTCCGCGCGACGACATATCGTCCGGGCGAGGTGCAGATATGCGGATGCAGGCGTCCCGCCGGGCAGCACGAACGAGGTCAGCGGCGCGAGCTGGTCGTTGAGGCCGTCGATGTCGCGCTCGAGCCGCTCGACCTGGCTCGCCAGCATCCGCAGACGTTCAGCCTTGCCCTCGCGCTCGGGCACCGCAAGGTCGGCGCCGAGATCGAACAGATCGTTCTGGATCCGGCCGAGCATCGCATCGACCTCGGGACTGTCGGCCAGATGCAGCCGCACCACGCCGACAGCGGCATTGGTCTCGTCGACGGTGCCATAGGCGGCAACCCGCAGATCGTATTTTGGCCGCCGCTCGCCGGAGCCGAGCGCGGTGGTGCCGTCATCGCCGGTGCGCGTGTAGATCCGATTGAGAACGACCATGGCCGTGATCTCCTAAGGTTTTGCGCATCGCGCCCGCCGCTCGAAAGCGCTCTAGCGCCCCATCGCCCAGACCGCGAGCATCGCGATGACGATGGCGACGAACTGAAACAGCACGCGCAGCCGCATCAGCTTCTGCGATGTGTTCGGCGAGCCGCCCTTCATCATGTTGACGAGGCCGAGCAGAAGCACCAGCGCGACGGCGCCGACGGCGATGGGAAGAATGATCGTGCTGAGGACAGATGTCATCTGCGGTACATAACACCGCAGGACGCGGACTTCCACACGGCGGCAGATGCAACCAACTGGCTTTTCACTGCGTAATATCAGATGCTGGGCCCGTCCTCGGACCGAGCGGTTGTCGACAATGCCGGGTGGAATGTGAAGCAGCTTCGTTACGTCACCCACGTCGTGATGGATGCCTTTTACACGTTCCTCGCCGACGACGGTTGGGCGATCGCGAGCCACATCGCGCTGTCGACCCTGATGGCGCTGTTTCCGTTCCTGATCGTGCTGACCTCGCTGGCCGGCTTCTTCGGCTCCAAGCAACTCGCCGACCAGGCAGTCGGGCTGTTGCTGCAGGTGTGGCCGGATCAGGTCGCCGGGGCGCTGTCCGGCCAGATCCACGATGTGCTGACCAATACCCGCGGCGACATCCTGACCATCGGCGCGGTGCTCGCGGTGTACTTCGCGTCCAACGGCGTCGAGGCACTGCGGGTGGCGCTGAACCGCGCCTATGCCGTGATCGAGCCGCGGCGCTGGTACTGGCTGCGGCTGGAATCGATCGGCTACACGCTGGTTGCGGCGTTCACCTCGCTCGCGATGGCATTCCTGATCGTGCTCGGACCGCTGATCATCGAGGCGGCGCGACGCTACATCCCGTTCTTCGTCGAATCGAACGAGAGCCTGCTCAACACCGCACGTTACGGCATCACGGTGCTCGCCCTGGTGGTCGCGCTGTTCATCCTGCATGCCTGGCTGCCGGCAGGCCGCCGCGGCTTCACTCAGATCCTCCCCGGCATCATCTTCACCGTGGTGGCCTCGCTGATCTCGGGCATCGGCTTCGGCATGTATCTGGCGCGCTTCGCCAACAACTACGTCACGATGTATGCGGGGCTCGCATCGGTGGTGATCGCGCTGGTGTTCCTGTATTTCATCGCCGCGATCTTCGTGTTCGGCGGCGAATTGAACGCTTCGATCATCAAGTCGCGGCTGCCGCGCGGCGTGACGCTTCAAGCAGCGCAGTCGCGAGCGCCCGCGGAGAAACAGGCTTGACCAGGAAGGCATCGGCACCGGCGGCGCGCGCCGCGGCTTCGTCCTCGGCTCGGCCGGAGATCCCGACGATCACGATGCCGCCCTGCGGCGGCGGCAGCGCGCGGATGCGCTTGATTGCCTCGACACCGCCGATGCCGGGCAGCACCATGTCCATCAGTACGGCGTCGAAGGCCCCCTGTGCGAGCCGCTCCGGCGCACCCTCGGCCTGACCGACGAATTCGGCATGGTGACCAAGCTCGGTCAGGATCGTGTTGAGCACGACGCGACCGAACGGATTGTCCTCGACGCTGAGCAGCCGCAGCCCCTGCGATGACGGCACCGCTGCGCCCTCGCGCGCCGGCGCGCCGGCCGGTGCTGCGGCCGAAGCCAGCACCACATTGAGCGTGAAGACGGTGCCGCCGCCTGCACGCTGGGCCACGGCGATGTCGCCGCCCATGGCGCGCGCGAGCTGCCTGACCGAGGAGAGGCCGAGCCCTGCGCCGCCGAATCGCGCGGCGATCGTGACATTGGCCTGCGAGAACGGCCGGAACAGGCGCTTGACCTCCGATAACGTCAGGCCGATGCCGCTGTCGGAAATCGTAAAGGCAACGTCGATTCGGCGCTCCGCCTTGCCCTTGGCCTCTCCCTTGGCCGCACGCACCGGCGCGACGTGCAGCTCGATGCTGCCCTGCTCGGTGAACTTGACGGCGTTGTCGATCAGGTTTTCCAGCGCCGCGCGCAGCCGGACGGGATCGCCGACCGCAAACGTCGGCAGCTTCGCGGAGATCTCGACCGAGGCCCGCAATCCCTTGGCTGCGGCGCGGCCGGCCAGCGAATCGCCAGCATGGCGCGCCAGCGTGCGCAGGTCGAAGAAGTCCTGCCGGATCTCGAGCCCCGGCCCCTCGCTCCGGGCGGCGTCGACGAACAGGGTCGCGAGGCTCGCCAGATGCTCGGCCCCGGCCTTGATGGTATCGACCCAGCGCCGCTCGCGCTCGCCGAGATCCGACGTCGCAAGCAGGTTGCTGATCGCGAGGATCCCGGTCAGCGGGGTCCGGACTTCATGGGCAAAGACGGCAAGCGCGGTCTCGACCATGCCCGGCGCGGCCTTCGGGGCAGCCCGCTTGCGGCTCGGCTTGACCGCGCGCGTCTTGGCGGAGCGCGTCTTGGCGGAGCGTGTCTTGGCAGTGCCTGTCTTGGCAGTGCGCACTTTGGCGGTCCGCGTTTTTTCGGCGCGCGCCTCCGGCGGCATCCCTTTGGACTGCCGCTTGCTGCGCCGTACGCGCGATTTTGACGCCATGGTCTCCGTGATCCCCGCCCCGGACAACAACATGGCATGCCAAACGTGCCGGAGTCACGGCGCGGTTTGCGGTGCGCCACAGCAGAGCCCCGTGATGGTAACCATGCTGTTTCGCGAGCGCGGGCGGGATCTATCGCAAGCCGACCAGGCGGCGAATATCGGCCGGGCTGGCGCCCTCCGCCCGCAGTTCGCGCAGTCCGGTCGCCCGGGTCGATTTCGACAGCTTTTGGCCGGCAGCGTCCTGGATCAGTGCATGGTGCCGGTAGGTCGGCACAGGCAGGCCAAGTAGCTCCTGCAGCAACCGATGCACACTGGTCGACCAGAACAGGTCAACGCCCCTGACCACATCCGTGACGCCTTGCAGCGCGTCGTCGATCACGACCGAGAGATGGTAACTGGTTGGGGTCTCCTTGCGCGCCAGGATCACGTCGCCCCAGGCCTCCGGCCGGGCCGCCACGTCCCCCGTCTCGCCGGCCGGGCCCTCGCCTGCCTCCCGCCAGCGCAGGCCGCCGCTGCGGGCGCATGCCGCGGTCATGTCGAGCCGCAGCGCGAACGGCGCACCTTGCCCGATCAGCCGGTCGCGCGCCTCGGCCGGGAGGGATTTCGCCGTTCCCGGATAGAGCGGCGCGCCGTCCGGATCGCGCGGCCATGCACCGCCGGCCTCGCGTTCCGCGACCAGCCGCGCGACCCCGGCGCGGCTCTCGAAGCTCGGATAGACCAGTCCCTGCGCCGCCAGACGATCGAGCGCCGCGCGATAGGCGGCAAAATGCTCCGACTGCCGCCGCACCGGGGTCTCCCAGGCGATGCCGAGCCAGGCCAGATCCTCATAGATCGCCTGCTCGAACTCGACCCTACAGCGCGTCGCGTCGATGTCCTCGATCCGCAGCAGGAAGCGTCCGCCCGAATCGCGCGCCAGATCGTGGTTGAGCAGCGCCGAATAGGCATGGCCGAGATGCAGGAAGCCATTCGGACTCGGTGCAAAACGGAAAACGGGTGGCATGGCTTTTGATCGTGCGTCATTGCCGGGCCCCGCCCGGCGATCCTTGTTTGGGCATGATCTTCGCGCGAACGCCCTGCGTTTGTCGCGCGGGAAAACCGGTTTCCACTTTTCCGGACCATGCGGCTGGACAAGACTCTGTTACGGTAGGAGATGGATGCGCGGGTCCCGGCTCCGCCAAGGCTTCGCCGAGGCCCTCGCATCCAGGCCCGCCGGAGCTTTAGCAGAGGCGGCAAGCCCGCGCATGACGAGCCAATGCAGATCCCGCAATGCTGATCCATCTCGAAACCCAGGCCGACCTCGACGACGCCATCCACAAGCTGGTCGACCAGGATCGACGGCTGCGCCCCATCCTCGAGCTGACCGGCATGCCGACGATCCGGCAGCGCGAGCCGGGATTTGCCGGACTTGCCGCGATCATCTGCGGCCAGCAGCTGTCGACCGCGAGTGCTGCCGCGATCTGGGGCCGCGTCAGCCAGGCGTTCGACCCGTTCCACCATGATACGATCCGCAAGGCGCGGGCCGACCGGCTCGGCCGGCTCGGGCTCTCCGCGGCCAAGATCAAGACGCTGAAGCACATCGCGCGCGAGCTCGCCGAGGAGCGGCTGAACCTCGACGTGCTCGCCAACGAAGAGGCCGATGCCGCGCACAATACGCTGACCGCGCTGCCCGGGATCGGCCCGTGGACCGCCGACGTTTATCTCTTGTTCTGCCTTGGCCATGGCGATGCGTGGCCGGCGGGCGACCTCGCCGTGCAGGAAGCGGTCAAGGTCGGGCTCGGGCTGAAGGAGCGGCCGACGCCGAAGCAGATGGCCCCGCTTGCGGAGCCGTGGCGTCCGCTGCGTGGCGCCGCCGCACATCTGTGGTGGGCATATTATCGCGTATTGAAGAATCGCGAGGGCGTGATCGCCGGTGCAAGGTAGGTCGTGGAGAAAACACTCCAACTGCGTGGTCGCCTGATATAGCATCGGCCGACCAATACTTGTTCAATTGCCGGCCTCGCCAATTTTTGCCCAGCGCATCCTTCCTCCAAGGGGGACAGACCTGCTATCGCTTCGCATCCCGCTGACGCTTCTTCTGATATCCCTCGGGGCTATCGCCGCGGCGTGGTGGCGGCTGGGCATCCCGGTCAGCCTGCCTCGCGCACCGATTGACCCAAATGACAAAGTTCAGTGCATCTCCTACGCCCCGTTCCGCAACAATCAGACATCGCTTTCGCCGGAGACGCAGGTCTCGCCAGAACAGATCGCGGAAGATCTCGCGCAACTCGCGAAGATATCCAATTGCATCCGGACCTACGCGACCGATCTCGGACTCGACCAGATTCCCGGGCTCGCAGCCAAGGCGGGGCTGAAAGTCATTCAGGGCATTTTCCTGGATCGGGACCGCAAGAAGAATGCGACACAGGTCGAAACCGCGATACGCCTCGCCAAGGAATATCCGGACACGATCACAGCACTCGTGGTTGGCAACGAGGTTCTGCTGCGCAAGGAAATGTCGGTGTCCGACCTCACTGCCATGATCCGCTCGATCAAGGCCCAGGTCAGCGTTCCCGTGACCTATGCCGACGTCTGGGAGTTCTGGCTGAGCAATCGCGAACTTTACGACGCGGTCGATTTCATCACGATTCACATCCTGCCATATTGGGAGAATATCCCAATCCCCGCGGAGCATGCCGCGGCTCATGCTGACGAGATTCGACGGCAGATTGCGGCGGTCTTTCCCGGCAAGGAAATCCTGATCGGCGAATTCGGCTGGCCGAGCGAAGGGCGCATGCGCGAATCGGCGCTGCCCTCGCGGACCAATCAGGCGCGGGTGGTCTCGGAGGTGCTCGACCTTGCGCGGCGCGAGCATTTCCGCGTCAACCTGTTCGAGGCCTACGATGAAGGATGGAAGCGAGAGATCGAGGGCACGATCGGCGGAACCTGGGGACTGTTCGATTCTGACGCGCGCGCGCTGAAATATCCGCCCGGACAACCGATCAGCAACTTTCCGCTCTGGAAACTGCAGATGGTCAGCGGAATGGCGCTGGCGATCCTGGTGTTCGGCGCCGCGTGGCTGACCTTGCGCCGCAAGCCCAGGGAGCCAAAGGAAGCAAGACTCGCATCATGGCTTGCGGTCGGGCTATCGGCGACCACAGCCGGAATCCTGTTTGGGGTGGCCGCCCAGAAAATGGTCTATGAAAGTTACGGCACGGGTGGCTGGCTGCTGTGGGGCTCGCTGCTGGCAGCGGCAACGGCTTCGCCGGTGCTTGGCGCCAACGCCCTGATGTCGGGTCGCGCATCGCCCAGCTTTCTGGAATTGCTGGGTCCGACCGGCCACCACACTGGGTCGGCGCTGGTCACCATGCACGGACTGGCCTTGATCGTCACCACAGTGGTCGGGACCGCGACCGCACTTGGCCTCGTGTTCGACCCGCGCTTCATTGATTTTCCCTTCGCGCCTTTCACGATGGCCGCGGTGCCGTTTGCGGCGATTGCGCTGCTCAATCCTCCCACCAAGGGAAGCCGTCCGCTTGCGGAATCGATATTTGCCGGCATTTTTGTCGTGGCGGCGATCTATGTCGGCTTCAACGAAGGACCGGAGAACTGGCAGTCGCTGTGGACTTGCGCTGCTCTTCTGCTGCTTGCGGTGACGTTATGGCGGGCGCGCGCGTGAGACTACGCTCTAACCGCGCAGCCTGACGCGGTCCTCGCGTGCGCAATCGGTGACGAAGCCGATGACGGCGCGCACCGAGGGAAGCTCGACCAGGTCGGGATGGGCGAGCAGCCAGAGATCGGAGAGGCTCGACAGCTTCTGCGGCGCGACCCGCACCAGATCGGGATAATCCGCCCCGACCAGGCAGGACAGCGCGCAAATCCCGAGCCCGGCCCGCGCCGCCGCGAGCATGTCGCCCTGCGAGGAGCAGCGCATCACCAGCGTGCCCTGCCGCGTGATGACATCGCTCCATTGCGCCAGCCGCGCATTCGAGGCCTGGTCGGCAAAGCCGATCACGCTGTGCCCCCGCCACTCGTCCGGCCGCTCCGGCAACTTGCGCCCGGCGGCATAACCGCGTGACGCGTAGAAGCCGGCGCCGAGCCGTCCGATCTTGCGCCCGATCAGGTTCTCGTCCCCGGCATCGACCGGCCGCAGCACGACGTCAGCCTCTCGCCGCCGCACGCTTGCCGGAAACGGGTGGGTGATGATCTCGAGTTGGATGTTGGCGTGATCGCGCAGGAACGGCCCGAGGCGCGGCATCAGCCAATGCGCCGCCAGCGTGGCGCCGATCGACAGCTTCACGACGCCGCGGGCCTGCTCCCCGGTGGCGGATGCCGCCGCCTCCGCGCGCAGGGCTGCAGCCGCCATCACCTCGGTGTGCTCGCGGAATTTGCGGCCTTGCGACGTCAGCGACAAGCCGTCATTGGATCGGGCGAACAGACGGGTCCCGAGCTGCTTCTCGAGCGCTGCGACGTTGCGGCCGACGGTGGGATGGCTGATGCGCAACCGCCGCGCCGCGCCGGCGAAGCTGCGCGTCTCCGCCACCGCGACGAACGTCTTGCAAAGCTCCCAGTTCATGCCGCCGCCCGCTCTGTTCATTTCTGGCTAGTCATCTGTTCAATATTGAACGCCATGACGCAGCCGTCCAGCCTTATATTGCCGCGCCAAGGGAGCCGCCGCTTCCGGCCATCACAACAAATCGCGACCCGCACCGGCACCGGCCGGGCGGCGCATGGAGGATACGAACAATGCCGCTGCCCGCCTCGCTCGCCAATAGGCTCGAACTGCCGGTGGTCGGTTCCCCGCTGTTCATCGTCTCGGGGCCCGAGCTCGTGATCGCGCAGTGCAAGGCCGGCATCGTCGGCTCGTTCCCGGCGCTCAACGCCCGCCCGGTCGAGAAGCTCGACGAATGGCTCACGCGGATCGAGAACGAGCTCGGCGAGTACCAGGCGCTTCACCCGGAAAAGAAGGTCGCGCCCTACGCGGTCAACCAGATCTGCCACGCCTCCAACGACCGGCTGATGCACGACATGGAAACCTGCGTGAAGCACAAGGTGCCGATCATCATCACCTCGCTGCGCCCGCCGTCCGAGATCGTCGAGGCCGCGCATTCCTATGGCGGCGTGGTGTTCCACGACGTCATCAACGTGAAGCACGCCCGCAAGGCCGCCGAGCAGGGCGTCGACGGATTGATCCTGGTCTGCGCCGGCGCCGGCGGCCATGCCGGCACGCTGTCGCCGTTCGCGCTGGTGCGCGAGGTCAAGCAGTGGTTCAAGGGTACCATCCTGCTGTCGGGCGCGATCTCCGACGGCTGGAGCATCGCATCCGCGCTCGCGCTCGGCGCCGACCTCGCCTATGTCGGCACCCGCTTCATCGCCACCGAGGAAGCCAACGCCGACATCAGGTACAAGCAGGCGCTGACCGAATACGCCGCGCACGACATCGTCTATTCGAACCTGTTCACCGGGGTTCACGGCAACTACCTCGGACCCTCGATCGCGGCCGCGGGCCTCGATCCGGCCAACCTGCCGGTCGCCGACAAGTCCAAGATGAATTTCGGCTCCGGCGGCAACACCAAGGCCAAGGCCTGGCGCGACATCTGGGGTTCGGGCCAGGGCATCGGCCAGATCACCGACGCCCCGCCGGTGGCCGAGCTGGTGACGCGGCTGAAGGCGGAGTACACCGAGGCGCGCAGCGACTTCCTGCGGGCCAGCGCCTGACGCCCGGACAACCGCCTGGAGAAACCCGGCATGATCATCAGCGGCGATAGACAGATCAGCTATGGCGACATTCACGCCCGCATCGCGCGGGCGGCGACCGGCTTCCGCGCGCTCGGCGTGCAGGGCGGCAAGCCGGTCGGCATGATGTTGCGCAACGATTTCGCGCTGTTCGAGGCGGTCGCAGCCTCAGCCGCACTCGGCAGTCCGGTGGTACCGATCAACTGGCACCTGAAGGCCGACGAGGTCGGCTACATCCTGTCCGACAGCGGCGCCGACACGCTGGTCTGCCACGCCGACCTGCTGCCGCAGATCCGCGACGGGTTGCCGCCGGGGATCAAGCTGCTGGTGGTGACGACGCCGCCGGAGATCGCCGCAGCCTATGGCGTGGCGCCGGAGCTCACGCGCGTGCCCGATGGCGTCGCCGACTGGGATCAATGGCGCGACACCCATGCCCCGCTGGCCGACGCGCCGCTCGGCGCCGCGCCGATGTTCTATACGTCGGGCACGACCGGACTGCCGAAGGGCGTTCGGCGCAAGCCGATGCGTCCCGAGCAGCTGCCGGCGGCGGCCCGCATCGGTGCGCTCACCTACGGCATCAAGCCCGATGAGGATCAGGTGATCCTGATGAACGGGCCGATGTATCATTCGGCCCCGCATTCCTACGGCATGCTCGCGTTCCGTAACGGCTGCAGCATCGTGCTCGAACCGCGCTTCGATCCCGAGGATCTGCTGCAACTGATCGAGCGTCACCGCGTCACCCACATGCACATGGTGCCGACCATGTTCGTGCGGCTGCTGCGGCTGCCGGAGGAGACGCGGCGCCGCTACGACCTGTCGTCGCTGCGCTTCATCATCCATGGCGCGGCGCCCTGCCCGGTCGACGTCAAGCGCGCGATGATCGAGTGGTGGGGCCCCGTGATCAACGAATATCTCGGCTCGACCGAGACCGGCATCCCGGTCTGGCATTCGTCCGCCGAGGCGCTGGCCAAGCCCGGCACCGTCGGGCGGGCGATCGAGGGCGGCATCGTCAGGATCTTCCGGCCCGACGGCACGCCATGCGACATCGGCGAGCCCGGCGAGATCTTCATGCGTCAAACCTTGATATCGGACTTCGACTATCATGGTAACGCCAAGGCGCGCGCCGAGGCCGACCGCGAGGGCCTGATCAGCGTCGGCGATGTCGGCTATCTCGATGCCGACGGCTATCTGTTCCTGTGCGACCGCAAGCGCGACATGGTGATCTCGGGCGGCGTCAACATCTACCCCGCCGAGATCGAGAACACGCTGATCGGCATGGACGGCGTCCGCGACTGCGCGGTGTTCGGCGTGCCCGACGACGAATATGGCGAGCGGCTGTTCGCCTGCGTCGAGCCGGAAGCGGGCGCTGCGCTCTCGGTCGCGGCGATCCAGGATTTCCTCCGCGGCAAGCTCGCCAATTTCAAAGTGCCGAAGGACATCCGCTTCATGGACGCGCTGCCGCGCGAGGCGACCGGCAAGATCTTCAAGCGCAAGCTGCGCGACCTCTACCGCGAAGGGCAGCTTCGCTGACGAGGTGACGGTGAGGCGAACGGCGTTTGAAACTTAGTTGCTGTTGCAAACGCCCGGCGATCGACGCCACGATGCGCCCGCATCCGAAGCCGGGATCATCGCCATGAACGCCACTGACTTCATCGTCATCCGCAACGACCTGCAGCAATGCAAGGTGATCGAGACGCGATTGCCCGATGCGGCGGCGCTGCCGGACGACGCGCTGCTGGTGAAGGTGACCCGCTTCGCCTTCACCGCCAACAACATCACCTACGCCGTGATCGGCGAGCAGCTGAAATACTGGCACCTGTTCCCGGCGCCGGATGGCTACGGCATCATCCCGGTGTGGGGCTTTGGCGAGGTGCTGGCCTCGAAACATCCCATGATCGCAACCGGCGAAACGCTGTTCGGCTATTTCCCGATGGCGACCCATCTTGTCATTGAGGCCGCCGACGTCAGCAAGCGCGGCCTGCGCGATGCGGCCGCGCACCGCCAGGAGGTCTCGCCGGTCTACAACGCCTATGCCCGCGTCTCCGGCGATCCGAGCTATGCCGGCCAGCAAGGCGATTTCCGCGCGCTGCTACTGCCCTTGTTCATGCTCTCGTTCCTGGTCGACGACTTCCTTGCCGAGAACGCGTTCTACGGCGCGCGCCGCGTTATCCTGTCGTCGGCTTCGAGCAAGACCGCATTCGGGCTCGCCCATCTGCTGCACAAACGCGGCATCCGCGTGATCGGGCTGACCTCGAAGGGCAATGTCGATTTCGTCAATTCGCTCGGCTGCTATGACGAGGTCGTCACCTATGACCAGGTCACCGCGATCCCGCCGGCCGAGCCTGTGGCCTATGTCGACATGGCCGGCAACAGTGCGTTGCGCGAGGCCCTGCACCGGCACTTCGGTGCGCAGATGGTCTATTCCGGCCGGGTCGGGCTGACGCATCGTGCGAGCGAGCCGGACGAGACGACGCTGCCCGGCGCCAAGCCGGTGTGGTTCTTCGCACCCGACCAGATCCGCAAGCGCGCCAAGGAATGGGGTCCCGGCGGCATCGACCAGCGCTTCGGCGCCGCATGGACGGAGCTCGTGCCGCATCTGCCCAACTGGCTCGATGTGGTCGAACGGCGCGGCCCGGCCGCGGTGCGCGAGGCCTATCTCGATACCCTGCAGGGCCGCTTTCCGCCGGATCAAGGCCTGATCCTCTCGCTGGCCGAATAGGCGATATCCCGTCACGCCCTTTCTGCAACCTTGCCAATGGGTATAGGCTTGCGGGCAAGGGAACGCCGCCAAGAAAACGTCACCAAGGGCGGCCGATGACGAGAAACGCCCAATGCTCGACAAGACGGACGATATTTCGGTCGCCGCCGACAATTGGCTTGTGCAGTTCGAGGATGCGCTGGCGGGCCCCGACGATGTGCTGCTGAAGCCGCTGTTCCATCCCGAGAGCTACTGGCGCGACGTGCTGGCGCTGAGCTGGAACATCCAGACCGTCAACCGCGCCTTTGCCATCGTCGAGGAACTGCCCGCACATGCCCGCCGCAGCGCGCCGCATGATTTCCGCATCGACGCCGAGCGCGCGCCGCCCCGCCGGGTGATGCGCGCCGGCACCCAGGCAATCGAGGCGATCTTCAAGTTCGAAACCGCTGTCGGCCGCGGCCACGGCATCGTGCGGCTGATCCCGGATGCTGCCGACGGCGATCGGCTGAAGGCCTGGACCTTGCTCACCGCACTGGAGGAGCTGAAGGGATTCGAGGAACAGCAGGGACACACGCGGCCGCGCGGACAGGCCTATTCCCGCGACTTCCGCGGCCCCAACTGGCTCGACCTGCGCAAGGCATCCGCGGAATATGCCGGCCGCGATCCCGACGTGCTGGTGGTCGGCGGCGGACAGGCCGGGCTTGCGATCGCCGCGCGGCTGCAACAGCTAAAGATCGATGCGCTGATCGTCGACCGCGAAGCCCGCGTCGGCGACAATTGGCGCAAACGCTACCATGCGCTGACGCTGCACAACCAGGTGCAGGTCAATCATCTGCCCTACATGCCGTTCCCGCCGAACTGGCCGACCTACATCCCGAAGGACAAGCTCGCCAACTGGTTCGAATCCTATGTCGATGCCATGGAGCTGAACTTCTGGACCGGCACGGAATTCGCCGGCGGCAGCTATGACGAGGCAACGGGGCGTTGGACTGTCGAGCTGCGCCGCGCCGACGGCACGACGCGCAAGATGCAGCCGCGCCATGTCGTGATGGCGACCGGCGTCAGCGGCATTCCGAACGTGCCTGATATCCCGTCGCTGCAGAATTTCTCCGGCAAGGTCATGCATTCCAGCGGCTATGAGGACGGCGAGCATTGGGCCGGCAAGCGCGCGCTGGTCATCGGCACTGGCAACAGCGGCCACGACATCGCGCAGGATCTGCATTCCTCCGGCGCCGAGGTGACGCTGGTGCAGCGCTCCTCGACCCTGGTCACCAATATCGAGCCGTCGGCGCAGCTTGCCTATGCCGCCTACAATGAAGGCTCGCTCGAGGACAACGATCTGATTGCAACCTCGATGCCGCTCGCGCTCGCCAAGCGCAGCCATGTGCTGATGACCGAGCAGTCGAAGGAGTTCGACAGGCCGCTGCTCGACGGTCTCGCACGCAAGGGCTTCAAGCTCGATTTCGGCGACGGCGGCACCGGCTGGCAGTTCAAGTACCTGACCCGCGGCGGCGGCTACTACTTCAACGTCGGCTGCTCCGACCTCGTCGCCAGCGGCGCGATCGCCCTGAAGCAGTTCGCCGATATCGAGACCTTCGTGAGCGACGGCGTCCGGCTGAAGAGCGGCGAGACCGTTGCCGCCGACCTGATCGTGCTCGCGACCGGCTACCGGCCGCAGGAAGAGCTGGTGAAGCGGCTGTTCGGCGAGGCGATGGCCGCGCGGGTCGGCCCGATCTGGGGCTTTGGCGACGGCCAGGAGCTGCGCAACATGTACACCCGCACGCCGCAACCCGGCCTGTGGTTCATCGCCGGCAGCCTCGCGCAATGCCGCATCAACTCGCGCTATCTCGCGCTGCAGATCAAGGCGATCGAGGAGGGCCTGCTGCCGCGCGACGTCGGGCCGGTGGCGAAGCTGACATAACCATCATCGTCATTCCGGGATGCGCGCAGCGCAGGCCCGGAATCCATAACCACGATCGGGAGCATGGATTCCGGGCTCGCGCTACGCGCACCCCGGAATGACGAAAGAGGAGGCGGATTCCGACGTAGCGTCGAATACCCTAACTCCGTCACCCCGAGGAGCGCGCATCGCGCGCGTCTCGAAGGGTCGACGGCCCGGCTGGTGGCCGTGCATCCTTCGAACCTCGCTCTGCTCGCACTTCTGGATGACGGATCGAAAGCGCTCCCGCGCCATCAGATCTCGCCGATCACCTCGCGGCGACGCTGCTCGGATTCTTCCGCGTAGCGCCGCATCGCGTGGGCTTCGGTGAGCAGGCCGATCGGCCGCCGGTCGCCATCGCCCTCGACCACAGCGAGCGATTCCGCTTCGGCCGCGTCGAACACCGCGATCGCCTCCTGCACGTTCATGCCGGGATGCAGCACCACGTCGGCGTAGCGCAGGATGGCGGCAAGCCCCTTGTCGGCCTCGATATCGGGCGCATGCGCTTCGGCGACCAGCGCGAGCCCGGCGTAGCGTCCCTCGCCGTCGACCGCGACGACCTGGGTCTTCGAGCCCGGCGGGAATTTCTCGCGAAACGCCTCGATCGGCATCGCGGCGTTCACCGTCGTCATGTCCTGCCGCATCATCCTGCCGACCGTGAGATCGCGGATCCAGCCGATATCGGCGGCGCTGCGGATGGTCTCGCCGCGCAGATGCAGCCGCCAGGTCGCGAACGAATAGCCGAACAGCTCGCGCGTGATCGTGGTCGAGATGATGACCGCGACCAGCACCGCGGTGGTGAGCCAGAGATTGCCGGTGGATTCCAGCGCGATAAACGACATCGTCAATGGACCGCCGATCACCGAGGCCGACAGCGCGCTCATGCCGATCACCGCATAGGCGTTTGGGTCAAGGTTCAGCCCCGGCCATCCGATGTCGACGCCGGCTGCGAACAGCCGGCCGCCGAGCGCGCCCATGAACAGCGTGGCAAAGAACAATCCACCGCGGAAACCCGAGCCGAGCGACACGATCGAAGCCACCGCCTTCAGGGCGAACACGCCGGCGATAAAGGTGAGCGGCATCGCCACGATGCCGGCGAAGCGCAGCGCACCGTGGCCCGACGACATCACCTGCGGCGTCAGCAGCGCCATGGCGCCGACCGCAAGCCCGCCCAGCGCCGGCCGCAGCGGCGGCCAGAGCCGGGTCTTGGCGAGCAGCGCCTCGCACAGCGCTACCCCGCGCATGATCGCAATCCCGGTCAGGGCCGCGACCACGCCGAGCAGCGCGGCAATCGCGAGATCCCGTCCGAGCACGTCGCCGACGGTTCCGACGCCGACACCGAGCGGCAGCGGCTCGAAGGCATGGGCGACGAAATAGCCGGTCACCGCCGCCACCCCGACCGGAGTAAGGCTTGCCGGCGTGTAGCCGCCGATCACGAGTTCGAAAGCGTAGAACGCGCCCGCCAGCGGCGCGCTGAAGGCTCCGGCGATGGCCGCCGCCGCGCCGCAGCCCACCATGATTCGCTGGTCGTTGCGGCGGAGATGGAAACCGCGGCCGAGCGAGGCGGCCAGACCACTGGACAACTGGGTGTAGCCGGCCTCGAGCCCGACCGAGCCGCCGACGCCGCTCGACCAGATCGTCTGCAGCGCCACGATCACGCTGCCGCGGAACGACATCCGGCCGCCATAAAGCGCGTTGGCCTCGATCGGGTCGATTTCCCGAGCCGGCCGGACCCGGAGCAGCAGCAGGAACGCTACGCCAAGCACCAGTCCGCCTACCGTGGGAACCACAAGCGCCCGCACGGGATCGATGCTGGGCTGGCTCGACAGCCGTTCGCCCAGCGGCAGATTGAACAGCACCGAGTGCAACACCGTGACCAGGCTGCTCATGACCGCGACCACGAGGCCGCCAATGGCGCCGATCAGCAACGCCAGCACCACGAGGCTCGTCTCGTGCGCACGCACGAATGCGCGCAACCGGCGCGGCGCCTCGAGATAGCTTGTGGTCGCGGTCATCGGCAGGGTCCGTCACTGGCCGACAGGGCCTTACGGCCCCCTTTACGGGCCTCGCGGGCGGGAGGCAATCGCGGCAGGAACATGGCAGGGCATGGCGGATAAGCCGCTCATTGCTCTTCACAATCCCGTCACGCTGCCTGTAGTATGTGAGTGCATGCTGCTTCGCAGCTAATGGGAGATCAGGAGCGTTATTTGAACGCACATGTCTCGCAAGGCGGTTGGCCGGTGCTGGTCTTGAATGCGGACTTCCGGCCGCTGAGTTATTACCCGCTGTCGCTCTGGTCCTGGCAGGACGCGATCAAGGCGGTGTTCCTCGATCGTGTCAACATCGTCGAATATTACGACCGGGCGGTACGAAGTCCTTCCTTCGAAATCCAGCTTCCGAGCGTCGTATCCCTCAAATCCTTCGTCAAGCCGACCACCCACCCCGCCTTCACCCGGTTCAACGTTTTCCTTCGCGACCGATTCAGCTGCCAATATTGCCTGTCGGGCGACGACCTCACCTTCGATCACATCATTCCGCGCAGCAAGGGTGGCCAGACCACCTGGGAGAACGTCGTCGCCGCCTGCTCGCCCTGCAATTTGCGCAAGGGCAATCTGACGCCGCAGCAGGCCAAGATGTTTCCGAAGCAGACGCCCTACGCTCCGACGGTGCACCAGCTCCACCGCAACGGCCGGCTGTTCCCGCCGAACTATCTGCACGAGAGCTGGCTCGACTATCTCTACTGGGATACTGAGCTCGATCCGTAGCGCGCGACACGGTCGTCATTGATCGGAGTCCGGCTACTTCGCCCGGATACCGGTCGAGTCTTTCGAGTCGGAAGCAACATTCGAGGCATTGTCGGTCGGCGGTTGCGACTGGCGACCCAAGTGAGCCCGATCTTCGAAGGAACAGAACTATGACCTCCAAGACGGCGAAGCCGTCGCCGATATCGGTCCAACGCCCGACTATGAACGCGAGCGTGACATTGATATGAAAGAGGCCGCCAGCAAGGGCGGCCTCCCGGAACAGCTTAAAATGAAGCAGTCCTCGTTGCTCGGTGATGGACAAATGTATCTGGCCAGCTTTGCAACGTATCTGCTTGTTGCACAGTCAGCGCCGAACTGGCCTTGATCGTTGTCAAAGCAGCCCGAGACGGCTCTTGCCTTGCGCAGTCACTGCGCATTTGTAGCCTCAAGTCGGTCCAGATACCGGCTCAGCCACCGCACGACACTCTCGCGTCGAGATGACGCTCAAGTACGCCGAACAATCTCAGGCGAGCGGCGCGGTTGTGGCTTCGCGAAGTTCTCAAGGTCAGGCATCACTTCACGCAATCTGACAGCCCACCTAACCATCCTGATATTGCCTTCAGCCACATTGATTTCCATCAAAATGGAGGTCGGGGATTCTTGAGACAATAATGTAATTGGCTTTAGAGCGGCTCGGATGTACTTGGTGTGGTCTGAAGGTGTTTTCCGCCGAACGCTCATCGCGGTCGCGATCGCGGGGCTCGTTTCCGGACTCTTGGCGTGGGGCGCCCACAGACCCGAGCTGGCGAAGTGGTGTTGGGTAAGCGGCACCATCCCTGTCATTACCGGTTTGTTTGTTGCCATGGTGCGTGACCTCTCGGTAGGTCGCATGGGCGTCGATTCAATCGCATTCGTCTCAATGTCCGGCGCGCTTCTTCTCGGCGAGGCTCTCGCCGGGATTGTCATTGCCATCATGTATGCGGGCGGCAATGTGCTCGAAGACATTGCCGTTGCCCGAGCTCAACGCGACCTCCGGTCGCTGATCGACCGTGCACCGAGAATTGCTCATCGGCAGGCTGGATCGACTATCACTGACACACCCATCGAGCAAGTTGCTATCGGCGACATCATCCTGGTGCGCTCCGGCGAGGTCATTCCGGTCGACGGTGTCATCACCAGCCTGGCGGCGACCATCGATGAATCGGCGCTGAGCGGCGAGCCCATACCCGTGTCTCGGCAGGCAGGCGAGCCAGCGCGCAGCGGCTCGCTTAACGCAGGCGGGCCATTCGAAATCCGTGCGTCTGCCACCGCCGGTGAGAGCACCTATGCGGGCATATTGAGGATGGTGAGTGCGGCGCAGACCGCAAAATCGCCCTTTCTCCGCCTGGCGGATCGCTATGCACTTTTGCTGTTGCCGATCACCCTGCTGCTCGCCGGCGGCGCTTGGCTTTTCTCTGGCGATCCCATCCGTGGGCTTGCAGTGTTGGTTGCTGCGACGCCGTGTCCACTTATTCTAGCGGCCCCGGTCGCATTCATATCGGGGGTTGCGCGGGCTGCCAAGCGCGGGATTCTGGTCAAAGGAAGCAGTCCCCTCGAAGCGCTCGCGGAAACTCATACGGTGATGTTCGACAAGACTGGCACTCTGACCGTTGGTGGTGCCCGTCTTGTTGCAATCGAAGTCGCTCCGAACCATCAAGCGGACGAGGTGCTTCGGCTGGCGGCGTCGCTTGAGCAGGTATCACATCACATCGTTGCGGTGGCAATCGTTCAGGCGGCGACTGCGAAGGGCCTCAAGCTGACTGCTGCGTCACACGTGCGCGAAACCGTGGGAGCAGGCCTCGAGGGCGTAATCGATGGGAGAACGATTCGGGTCGGCTCGCACCAGTTGGTCAATGGATCTCAAAAGCCCGAACCGTGGGTGGTTCGCACCCTCAGGCGTGCCGCGTGGCGTTCGGCATTAAGCGCGTTCGTCGCTGTGGATGGACGCACGATTGGCGCTCTGTTACTGGGTGACGAGCTTCGGCGCGAAACGCCCCGCGCGGTTCAGGCTCTGCGAACGGCCGGAGTTTCACGTATCGTGATGGTGACCGGTGACCGGGCGGAGGCAGCGGAGACGATCGGCGCCGCGCTTGATCTTGACGCAGTCCTTTCGGACCGTGAGCCGGCTGATAAGGTCGATGCCGTCGCCACCGAACAGCGCCGGAACGTTACGGTTATGGTCGGGGACGGCATCAACGACGCGCCCGCATTGGCGGCCGCGAACGTGGGCGTTGCGCTTGGCGCGCGAGGTGCGAGCGCGTCCTCGGAAGCGGCTGATGTCGTCATCCTTGTCGATCGTCTCGATCGCGTCTCCGACGCGATCGGCATTGCGAAGCGGACCCGCTCGATAGCCTTGCAGAGCATCATTTCGGGAATGACGTTGTCCGCCATCGCAATGGCCTTCGCCGCAGTCGGATGGTTGCCTCCGGTCGCCGGAGCTCTGACCCAGGAAGTGATTGATGTGGCCGTTATCCTCAACGCCTTGCGTGCATTGAGTCCCGGCCACGCGAACGGTCGCCCGACTATGCCTATCGCTGCGGCCAGTTCGCTTCAAGCGGATCACGAGCAGTTGGAGCCAACGCTCAATCGCTTGAGGGAGGTCGCAGACGCACTGGATCACGCTGAAGGTTCCGGCGCAGTCGCCATGATTTCGGAAGCAGATCGGATTACGAATAAGATCGTGACCCATGAGCGGGACGACGAAAGCCGCGTCTACCCGCGCGTCGCAAGATACCTGGCGGACCGTCATGGGCTTGGGGCAATGAGCCGCGCACATCGCGAGATCATCCATCTGTCGCGCCTCCTGAGACGGCTCGCTGATGGGCTGAGGCCCGAGGATATTGATCCCTACCTGATCAGGGACGCACAGCGGGTCATCGAATCGATTGAGGCACTCGTGCGCATCCATAACGCCCAGGAGGAAGACATCTATGAATATGCAATCGGGGCATAGGCGCGAGCAGCGGGAGGATCGGAGATGGCCCATGCTCGCATCAACGCCTACGAGACGGGGTTAGCTATCGGTATTCTACCGGGTGGCTGGCGTCTCAATGCGACTGAGTATTCGTGACGTTCTCGCCGACCCCCTTCCCTGGCAGCAACTGGTCGAGCCCTTGGAACATCATCATCCGCCCGAGGTCCGTTTCGATAATCATGCATCCTCCGCGGCTCAATAGCCGCAGATCGCCCGGAGTGCTGCCGGCTCTCCGCAACCGGGTGGCATGGGGTTGGCAGTCGGCACACTTCTCCGTGCATCTGCGGTGCGTTAAGGTTAGCGAGCGCGTCGCGTTAACCTCCACAGGTTGAATTTCTTGACGGCTCACAAATGACGCCGGAGAGTTGACGCACGGACGCGCGCCCAGACCGAGCAGCACCAGATTTCTTGCTTGCGTGATGTCGATCGACCCGAAGTTCTCGACATTCATTTGATCCTATCGTCCGACGACGCTGCCGCATTTGGGCAAGAGACGAAGTGGCGAGAAGCGCATGCTGAGCTCCATGTCCCATACGGCTGTCAGGGTTATCGATCCGCCTGACGACCTGTCGATCGCGCCGGACCTGCCGCGTGAGCAGTCCGATCCCGTAGTGGTCCAGGCGCCCACGCCAATGTCACGCAAGGGCAGCGCCAGGCCGATGACGACGGCTGACGTTCCCGCGGTCGCGCGGCTGTTCCTCAAGGTCTTCAGGAATATCGACAAGCCCGCGGGTGCCGATCTCAAGGATTATTTCCACGCATTGACCCTCGGTTCACCGTCCTACAGCGCGGCGACAGGGACGCAAATCTACCAGCAGCAGGACGGCCACATCTCGAGCGCGCTGCTCTCCGTCCCGATGCGCTTCATCGCCTGCGGTAATGTCATCCCGGGACGGTTGCTCGGCGTTTTCATGACCAACGGAGACTCGGCCGGTGCGGCGCAGCTCAATCTTGGTCTGCGACCAAAACGAGCGAGTCTTTCATTCTGTGACAGTGCATCGCCGACCAGCGCCAGGTCGCTGCTCGCCATCGGCGGAAAGACGATTCCGCTGCAGAACCTGGAATGGGTGCGCACGTTCCGTCCGTTCGGAGCACTCGTCGAACGCCTTTTGCCGCGCTTCATGCGCCGACTCGATCCGGCTCTGGCAACGCTCGCGCGTGCCGTTGATGCTCTCCTCAGTCGCCTGCGCAGTGATGAAGGGATCGAGGGAGGCAGCGAACTGAAGGTGCAGGAGATGTCGGTCCCGGACTTCCTCGTGCAGGCACCCCGGTTCATTGCCCACTACGCCGTCCGGCCGCTGTGGTCGGAAGACGAACTCGGCTGGCTGGTCGGCCTGGCTGCGCAGAACACCAGGCTCGGCGCATTCACGATCCGCGCGGTCGAAGACCGGTCCGGAGCGGTGATCGGATGCTTTGTCTACTATGCGGCCCCGGGGCGGACCGCGCATGTTCTGAACATCCTGTCGCTTCCGGACCAGGAGGTCGGCGTGCTCTGTGCGATGTTCCGCCACCTCGAGCGCACCGGCCATGCCAGAGCCCGCGGCCGTGCGCAACCCGCCCTGATGGCAGGGCTAGGACTGCAGCGCCGGCTCGTGTTCCGGCACCGCGCCTTCGCCATGGCGTTGACGCGCGTTGCGGAGGTGAACGACGCCGTCGTGCGCGGCGATATCTATGTCGGCGGCCTTGCCGGCGAGGACTGGAGCCGGTTGATGCACGACTTCGGCTGAAATCGGACAGCGCGCGGCGATCGTGTGGCAGCAACCGCAGCTTGCGGCTAAGTCGACTGCTTGGCGAGAGCCGCGTCGCCCTCTTCGCGTCCGGGAACGCTGACGTGCACTTCTGATGCGATAGACGCGGACTGGCATGAGCCGGCCCGCGAGCGGCGGCCATCCCGCGCGATCTCTGTCTCGCGAAACGCGACCGTGCAGCAGGCGGCGCCGGCGACGCCTGCGGCCCCCTCCAGCCGGCCGGCTGGACAAAAATATCGAAAACAACCCCATGCACAGTAGGGGTTGGGGCCCACTCGTCATCCACCCGCATCGGGTAGATGCCCATCCACATACCGACGCCCCTGCTGCGTGATCGCATTTGCGTGATCCGCAGCCATGTCCGCGGCAATATCATTGCAGCCTAATAGTTTGTATCCTATCTAATTTGCATGCCTCCTTCGCAATCCCATATCCACGCCGAGATCGGCCGCCTGATCACCAGGCTCGCGCGAATCTGGCGTCGCGAGTCGGATCAGGCGCTGTCCGATCACGGCCTGTCCTACGCGACGGCGATACCGCTGCTGGTGCTGTCGCGGCACGGGGAGAACGTCCGACAGGGCGTGCTCGCCGACGAACTGGGGATCGAGGGGCCTTCGCTGGTGCGGCTGATCGACCTGCTGCAATCCGAAGGCCTGGTCGAGCGACGCGGGGACCCGACCGATCGGCGCGCCAAGACGCTGCATCTCACCGCGGCCGGCGAAGCCAAGGTCGAGCAGACGAACCGGGTGCTGCGCCGCGTGCGGGCCAGCGTGCTCAAGGATATCGGCAGCGAGGAACTTGCGATAACCTTCGAGACGCTGCAGCGCATCGATGCGCGGGCGAGCCGCCTGCAGAACGCCAAGAGCCCTGCAGCCAAGACCGCTTCAGATAAGACAGCTTCAGATAAGGCCGCTCAAGAGGCGAAATAGTCATGCGCGCGGAAGAGCCGTTCCTGGTCCGCCACGCGGACATCATCTTCGCGTTGAAGACGTTCGCCGCGTCGATGCTGGCGCTCGTCATCGCATTGGCGATCGATCTGCCGCGGCCCTATTGGGCGATGGCGACGGTCTATATCACGTCGCAGCCGCTGGCCGGCGCGACCAGCTCAAAGGCGTTCTTCCGCGTGATCGGCACCCTGGTCGGCGCGACCATGACGGTCGCGCTGGTGCCGAACCTGATCAATGCGCCGGAGCTGCTGTGCCTCGCGATCGCGCTCTGGGTTGGATTATGCCTTTATCTGTCGCTGCTCGACGGCACGCCGCGCAGCTATGTCTTCATGCTCGGCGGATACACCGTCGCGCTGATCGGCTTTCCGTCGGTGGCCGACCCGGGCAGCATCTTCGATGTCGCGCTGGCGCGGGTCGAGGAGATCTCGCTCGGCATCATCTGTGCCAGCCTGGTGTCGACGGTGGTATTTCCGCGCAGCGTCGCGCCAGCGGTCGGCGAACGCGTCAGGAGCTGGCTGTCGGATGCGCGACGGCTGTCCCGCGACGTGCTGCTTGATCACGGGACCAGCGAGACGCGCCGGGCCCAGCGCCTTCGCCTTGCGACCGATATCGTCGAGATCGATACGCTGGCAACCCATGTCGCCTATGACCGGCTGGCCGAAATCGGCACCGTGCGCGGCCTCGCCGAGATCCGGCTGCGCATGCTGATGCTGTTGCCGATCATCACGTCGATCGAAGACCGGCTCGCCGCACTCGGCGAAGCGACGCTGCAAAGGCAGCCGGAGCTGCGGCACCTGCTCGCCGATCTCGCCGCATGGATCGTGGACGACGAACGCCAGCGGCAATCCGGCGACCAGATCCGCGCTGCGATCGCCGAGCGGCAATCTGCCCTCGACGGCCTCGCTCCGCGGGAGCGTATCATCACGATCAGCCTGCTGCTCCGGCTGCGCGAGCTTGTCGACATCTCGGCCGACTGCCGCGCAGTCGGCGATGCGATTGCTGCGGGCAAGGATATCTCCGGCGTCCCGCTGGCGTTCCACCCGGAATCCGGCGCGGCGCCGGTCCGTCATCGCGACCACGGCATGGCGCTGTGGTCGGCCGCGGGCGCGGCAATCGCCATCCTGATCTGCTGCGGCCTGTGGATTGCGACAGGCTGGCCGGATGGCGCGTCGGCGCCGATGATGGCGGCGGTCGCTTGCTCCTTCTTCGCCGCACAGGACGAGCCGGCGCGCAGCATCCGGGCCTTCGGCCTGTTTTCGCTGGTCGCGATCGTCGTCGTCGCGATCTATCAGTTCGCGCTGGTGCCGGGCATCACCCATGTCGAGGTCCTGATCGCCGCGCTGGCGCCGACCTTCCTGACCTACGGCTTCCTGATCGCGCGGCCGAAAACCGCGCCGATCGGCATGGCGCTCGCCGCCAACACCGCGACGCTGCTGGCGCTGCAGTCGACCTACAGCGCGGATTTTGCCGGCTTCGCCAACACGGCGGTCGCCTTCTTCCTCGGCGTCGTCATCGCCGAGATCGTAACGCGGGTCGCGCGCGGCGTCGGTGCCGAATGGGTCGCCAAGCGGCTGATGACCTCGGGCTGGCAGACGCTCGCGGTCGCGGCCGAGCGGCGCGGCCACGGCGACCGGGCGCAGTTTGCGGGCCTGATGCTGCATCGGCTGGGGCTCCTGGTGCAGCGCATCGCCTTCATCTCCGAGAGCGACCGCCGCGACGCCGACAGCCTGGTCCAGCTGCGCATCGGGCTCAACATCATCGACCTCAGGCGCGCCCGCTACGGCCTTGTCGCATCGACCGTGCGCGCCATCGACGACATGCTGGACGCCCTCGCGGCCGCGTTTCGCGCCCATGCGGACGGAGCCATGCCGGCCGAACTGCTGTCATGCATCGATGCGGCGGTGACCGCGGTCGTCAAGGACCCCAATGAGCGCGCGCGGGACGATGCGTTGCTCGGCCTCGTCGGCATCCGCCGCGGCCTGTTTCCGCACGCAGCTGCGTATCGATCGCAGCCGGAGGAGAGTTTTGCTGCATGAGATATGAGCTCGACATCTACGGCGTCCTGGTCCCGGCGCTGCTGCTGTGGCTGATCGTTGCCTATGCGCTGAGCGCGGGGATCAGCCGGATCATGCAGCGCTTCGGGCTCTACCGGCTGGTCTGGCATCGCGCGCTGTTCAATTTCGCCCTGTACGTATGCCTGCTCGGCGTCGTCGTTTATGTTTCGGAGTTTCTGCCATGAAAGGGAATTTCGCCTGGTTCGGCCGAGTTGCGCTGACCGCCATCGCGCTCGTCGCCGCGCTTGCTGTCGGCCGCGCGCTGTGGATCTACTACATGGAGTCGCCGTGGACGCGCGACGGCAGGGTCCGGGCCGACGTGGTTCAGGTCGCTCCCGACGTCTCCGGCTTCGTCACCGACGTGCTGGTCAAGGACAATCAGCAAGTGCATCGCGGCGATATCCTGTTCCGGATCGATCGCGCACGCTTTGCCCTAGCCTTGCAACAGGCCGACGCTGCGGTCGCCGGCCATCGCGCGACGCTGGATCAGGCCGAGTCCGACCTCAAGCGCTACAGCGCGCTGACCACCGATGCGGTGTCGCAGCAGAAGCAGGAGCAGGTCCTGGCGACGCAGCTTCAGGCCAAGGCCGCCTATGACCAATCGGTCGCCGATCGCGCGGTCGCGCAGCTCAACCTCGATCGCAGCGAGGTGCATGCATCGGTCAACGGCACCATCACCAATATGGACCTGCGGCCCGGCGCCTACGTCACCGCGGGCAAGGGCGTGATGGCGCTGGTCGACACCGATACGCTGCATGTCGAGGGCTATTTCGAGGAAACCAAGCTCGCGCGCATTCGGGTCGGCGACAAGGCGCAGGTCCGCCTGATGGGCGAGCCGGTCCGCCTCACCGGACATGTCGAGAGCATTGCAGCCGGCATCGCGGACCGCGACCGCACCGACGGTGCCAACCTGCTCGCAAACGTCAATCCGACTTTCAGCTGGGTCCGGCTCGCACAGCGCGTCCCGGTGCGCATCGCGCTCGACCATCTGCCGGATCGCATCGCGCTGGTCGCCGGCCGCTCGGCCACGGTCGAGATCATGAACTAGAGCATTTCGGTTCTGATTGAAGCAGAACCGAAGCTCCAGACTGTCGTTCGCTATTGCACGCCGTAGCGCGTGAAATCGTCGCCGACGCTGCCCTGGATCGCCTTGGCCGCCGCGATGTCGACATTGCCGCCGGCCTTGTCGCCTCGCTTCAGCTTCGCCAGCCCGCGGCCGTAGAGTGCGCTCGCGAGCTTCGGATCGATGCGAAGCGCGGCGCTATAGTCGTCGATCGCTGCGCCAAAATCGCCGGTCTTCAGATAGATCAGGCCGCGCGAATCGTAGGTCGCCGCATTGGCTTCCCCCGCTTGCAGCGCCTTGTTGCAGTCCTGCAGCGCCTCCTGCAGCGCGCCGAGGATGGCGCGGCTCCAGCAGCGCCCGTTCCACACGCCGTCGAGTTTCGGCTCGAGGCGAATGGCCTGATCGTAATCCTGCACGGCGCGCGCATAGTCATTTTTCTTCAGGTAGGCACCGGCGCGATTGGCGAAGGCTTCGCCGTAGTTCGGATTGAGCCGGATCGCCTGATCGAACGCGTCGGTCGCGCGATCGTATTCGTGCTTCCTGAGGTAGACCACGCCGCGGTTGTTGAACGGCTTGGCGTAGGTTGGATTGAGCTCGATGGATCGATCAAAATCCCCGATGGCGCGGTCATAGTCTTGCTTGGCGGCGTAGGCGTTGCCGCGGTTGTTGTAGGCGATCGCAAGACCAGCCGGCGTCATGTCCTGTCCGGCATCGATCAATTCCGTGCAGGCGCCGATGCGCGCATCGGCCGGCGCGTGATCGAGGCCGCTGCACAGCTCGATGTTGCGCAGATAGTTGCTCTTTTGCTTCGGGTCCTGCGCGCCCGCCGGGGCTGCAAGCAACAGCAGGATGCACAGCACCGGCAGGCCGCCGCCCCCCACAGAACCTGCACGAGGCTTCATGCCGGGCTCCGGTTTTGACGATGCAGCGTCGCTCGTTTCCATGAGTGGCCGCTCAAGCCAACGCCCTGCTCGCTTAGCACCCTCGACAGATATTCGGATTGAACCTGTGGTTGGGGTTCTGCTCGGGCTGCGGCGCCGCGCGTGTCGCGGGCTTTCTGAGAAGCTTGCTCTTGCCCTCTTCCACGAGCGTCGCGAACCTGACCGTTCCATCGTCGGAGATTTCGATGCGCGGCGTGGTGCCTCGAATTCCCATCGTCGCGGCGGGCGTGTCGATCTTCATGTCACCGGTCTTCGCGACGTTGCCGGCAACGAAGGTGAACGTTCCATTGGCCAGCTTGAACAAGGTCGAATTCGACTTGCCGTTCGGGTCGTAGACGAACTCGGTCATGGTCATCTTGGCGTTGCTCGACAGATTGAACGAGGTGCCATCGGTGAAGTTGATCGCGACCCTGCCGTCGGCTCCGGTCTGCACGACGTCGCCCATATAGACGAGGTCGCCGACCTTCGCCTGAGGCAATTGATCCGACAGCGCGGCCTGAACGACGGCCGCACTCGCATGTTCGATCGTGACCGAGCCGGTGGCTGTCACGACCTTCCCGATGTACTTTGCTGCGGAATCTTGAACAGCGGGCTGGGCCGATCCGGTTTGCGCCTGCACCGGAACGGACGTCAGTGCTGCGAGCGTGAAAACGGTGCCGGCGAGCAATTGAATAATAAAATCGATGCGCACGATCCACTCCCTCGAGAAGATCTTGTCGTGCCGCGGCGCGGTGGTGATGTGGACCGCCGGGCCGAGACCGCAGGACCTTGAGTGTCAAGTTGCAGCAGACAGGCCTAAACGCCTGGACCAGTTCGACTAAAAATTAATAGGTGGACAATCGACTTGGTAAATATACATTAAATCCAGTGGGGCTGCACTCGCGATAAAGGACAGCAGTTCTGTCGTTTTGCGATAGCTCCCCGCGGTACTGGAATCTCATTTCGACGACGAATTTAATTTCAATCAGGACGTTTCCGCGGGCAAGCCTATGGCGACCGAAGCGGGGTCATTTCACCTCGTCGCGGGTGCAAGCCAGACCAAGAAACATACGGCGCCGCGTTCTGCCTGAGCTGTTTAGCAGGCGAAAAGCCAATGTTAGTCGCGTCCGACGTAGCGTTCGGGGACGCGTGCCTGGCCAGGTTTGGCCAGCTGCCCCGAGTGGTTGGCGTTGTTCAAACGGCGGCCGGCTGTGGCACGGTCACGCGTGCACGCGGCGTTGCCATTCAAATCGGGCCCGGTGATCCCGTTTGCCAGGGTGACGTCATCGAGATCGCAGCCGGCGGCCGGGTCGCAATCCGCATGGTCGATGGCACGGTGCTCGACCTGCCGGCTGACACCCGGCTGGAATTGGGCGACTTGGAAGACCGAGGTCGCCCCCTGCGCCCGGTGAGATTCGCCAAGGCCAGAAGCATCTTGCGCATGATCGGCGGCCGGCTGACGGGGTCGAGCGTGCTGGCGGCGGACACGCCTGTCGGCACCATTCGGGCGAGCGGCCTTGGCATGCTGTCGTTTGCGGCGCTGACCCTCTCACTCCTCGAGAACGCGCGGGCTGCGGAGCCGAACGTCACAATCCTGGACGACGACAAGATCAACTACAAGGACCTCCACCACGGAGTGTTCGAGCTGGTGACCAAGGAGGCGATCCCCAGACACATCGTCGTCGACGATCCCGGCGTGACGGTCATCCTGAGCCCCAAAGGGTCGTCGGTCGGGGTGAACCAGGTCACCAACAGCCCCGCCCACATGGAGGAACTGCGCGACGCCCAGCAGGAGGCGCTTGCCAATCTCGAGAAGGGAACGGGAGCGAGAGGCTCCGGAATGCCCGCTCTCGAAGAGTCGCCGCTGTTGCAGCCGATCAATTTCCAGCCTGACTCGCCGTCGCTGGTGCCAGATCCGCTCGCGCCCGTGCCAATTATCAAATTCGCTTTCATTGATATCTTCAACCCACCGCCACCACCGCCGCCGCTCAAGCTGACCTTCGGAGCAGCGCCGTCGCTGACATTGAGCGCGACGCACCTGACGGCGACGGCGCTGGACGACAACATCGCCGGCTCCTCGCCGAACGGGGCTCTCACCACGACGTCGGGGGACTTCTCGGTGAAGTTCGCCAGCGCACAGGACGCGGCGGGCGCAGCAGTCAGCTACGCCCTGACGATCACCGGCAGCAACGGCGCTGCGTCGGGAGTGATCGACTCGCACACTGGCCTGGCCGACGTGCTGGTTCTGAACGGCAACACCGTCGAAGGCCGCGTCGGCGCGCCCGGTGGGACGCTGGCATTCACGATCACGGTTGATCCGGCGACGGGGTTCGTGACCTTTGCCGAGTACCGGGCGGCGACACGGCCGCCTGGCACCAACACCGACGACAGCGAAATAGTGTCGCTGGCGAGCGGGGTCGTGACCCTGATTGCAACCGTGACAAAGGACGGCCAGTCGCAGGATGTGACCCTCGATCTCGGCAGCAAATTGACCATCATCGAAGACGACCCGAGCATCAGCACGAGCGGAACGGTTCCCTCGCTGACGCTAAGCGAGAAGCATCTGACGGCAACGCCGCTGGACGACAACATCGCCGGCTCAGCGCCGGATGGAACGCTGACCACGACCTCGGCCGACTTCTCGACGGCATTCAACGCGGTCCAGGGCGCGGACGGTGCAACGACCAGCTACGCGTTGGCGATCACCGGCGGCAACGGCACTCCGTCGGGCCTGATCGACTCGCACACCGGCCTGGCCGATCTGCTGGTTCTGAACGGCAACACCATCGAGGGCCATGTCGGCACGAGCAGCGGCACGCTGGCGTTCACCATCGCGCTCGATCCGGTCACCGGACGAGTGACCTTCACCGAGTATCGGGCGGTGAAGCAGTCGCTCGGCACCAGCCCGGACAGCGGCGAAGGTGTGGCGTTGAACGCCGGCCTCGTAAGCCTGGTGGCGACGATCACTGACAGGGACGGAGACTTCAAGAGCGCGAGCGTTGATCTCGGCAAGCAGCTGACGATTTTGGACGACGGTCCGAGCGTCAAGACGAGCGGCGCAACTCCGTCTCTGACGTTGAGCGAAGCGCATCTGACCGCAACGCAGTTCGACGACCACATCGCGGGCTCGGCGCCGGATGCGGCCTTTACCACGACGTCCGCCGACTTCTCGACCGCGTTCACCTCGGTTCAAGGCGCGGACGGCGCGACCATCCGCTACGCGCTGACGATCGCCGGCGGCAACGGCACCGCATCCGGCCTGATCGATTCGCACACGGGCTGCGCCGACGTGCTGGTCCTGAACGGCAACACCATTGAAGGCCGTGTCGGCACGACGAACGGCACGCTGGCGTTCACCATCTCGCTCGATCCAGCCACCGGGAGCGTGAGCTTCACCGAATATCGGGCAGCGATGCATCCGGCCGGCGACAGTGACAGCGTATCGTTGAATACCGGCGTCGTAGGCCTGGTTGCCACCATCACGGACAAGGACGGCGACTTCCAGAGCGCGTCGATCGATCTCGGCAAGCAACTGACGATCACGGACGACAGTCCGACGATTTGCAACTTTTCAAAGATTTGCGTCGCCGACCATGACAATCAGTTCGCGACCGGCACCTACGATGTCAATTTTGGCGCTGACGGTGACGCCGCGATGCTCGTTGCCATTCATAATGGTGCAGTTGACAACACCGGATTCGATCTGGCCGCGTCGCACCTGGCCGACGGCAATACCGCGGTGCACGTCACTGGAAATGGCGACAACTTCACCTTCTACTATTCGACCCACGAGGTAGGCGGCGGCGTCGAACTGGACGCCTATCGTGCGGATTGCGGCGGCACCCTGACCGATCCGTATTTCAAGCTGCTGATCGATCCGCACGGAACCTTTTGCTTCAATCTCGAGAACGTCGATCTGCTCAAGGACGTCACCGCGACCGGCTCCGATTTCGGCGCCCCGGACGAGGCGAAGCCGTCACTGACCGCGGCGGACGGACAACTCGTTATCACCGGCTCTGACAGCTGCGGCCATCCCCTCGACGTCAAGGCGTCGAGCAGCGGCATTGCGGTCGGCGATTGCGGGCTGCAGATGGACCCAGACGAGCAGTTGAACCTCGCGTTCTCCGGGAAACAGTCGCAAGTCGGTCTGACCCTCGATCAATGGCAGGGTTGCGGAGCTGCGAGCGTAACCTTCAAGGTCCTTGATGGCAGCTGCGACGTCCACGACTTCAGCATCTGCGTTCCGAAGCCACCCGATGGCTGCACCGGGATCGTGGTGAAGGAAACCTCGAATGCTTCGCTGATCAATACCTACAGCTTTGACAATACGACGTTGACCTACACGCTCTACGTCGGAAAGGAGTTCAATCAGGTCCAGGTCGACTACGATCATGCGGCAGACGGCAACGCCACGTTCACGGTCAACAACATCGCCTATACCGAGAAAACGACCATCCCGGGCACCGATCTGCTGTTCGACGTGTCCGCCATCGACAAGGACGGCAATGCAGCCACGGCCATCCTTCCGGTCGATGTTCAGGACCTCAAGACCTGGACGTCTGCCCCGACATTCGCGCCCAGCCCGGTAAGCGCTGCGATGGCCGGCAGCATTCTGCCAGACCAGGTTACTCACGTACAACACGATCTGATCTTGTAGCGGGCCCTGAGCCCTGATGAAGATCCTGGCCCGCGTCGCATGTCGGCGCGGGCCAGGATTGTTTCATGCGTCAGTGCCAGCCTTCGCCGGCCTTCAGCGCCGCCGAGAGGCTGCGCACCGGGCGCGTCACCAGCGGCTCCAGATCGAAGCGCTTTTCGAGCATCCGGAGGATCGACGTGGTGTCGAAGTCCTCATGCGCGACGCCCGACTTGTTGAAGCGCTTGGCGATCAGCAGCGCCGGAACGCGGGTGCCGGGGCCCCACTGGTCCGCAGCCTTGGCTTCGGCGCCATGGCGATTGAACGGCGGGGGCGGAACGTGGTCCCACTGTCCGCCGAACTCGTCATAGGTGATGACAATCAGCGTGTCCCTGCCATCCGGCCCTTCGACGATCGCCTTGACGAGATCCACGAGGTGCTGGCTGCCTTCGGATTCGCTGGTGTAGCCCGGATGCTCGTTCTCCTCGCCGATCGGCTTGACGAAGCTGACCTGCTTCAGCCGGCCGTTCTTGGCCGCCTGGATGAATTCCGCCTCGTCCTTCAGGTGATCCCTGCGGGCCTGCGTTCCCGGCGCGTAATTGGCGAAGTAGTTGAGCGCCTGATGGTGGTACTGGAAGTCCACGTCGGGGCAGTTCGGGAACACCGCCGTCGAGACATGGTTCGGATCGGTGCAGGTCGTGCCGTTGCCGTTGGTCCAGCCGGATGCGCCGACATCGCCATTGGCGTTCGACCAGCCGCCCGAATACCAGGCCCAGTCGACATGCTTGGCCGACAGCCGATCGCCGATGTTCGGCGTGTGCAGCGGCGGCAGGCGCTTGATATCCGGAGTGCCCGGCGAATAGGGCTGATAGGTCGGCTGCGTGGTGTTGACCGCGTAGTCGCCGCAGGCGAGGCCGGCCGGCAAACCGGGCTGGTTGCACTTCGCCGTCAGCTGCGCGTCCTTCACGGTCGACAGCGGCGTATAGAGCGGCGTGCTGGTCGGCATGCCGTTGGCATCGACGATCGCGTGGAAGTCGTTGGCGCTGCCGTCGTTCAAGGCACCGACGAACTGCGGCGCCGCGGCCGCGACCAGGAACTGGTGATTGAGGAACGAACCGCCGAACGCGCCTTGGAAGAAACTGTCGGCGATGACGTAATTCGGCGCGCCGTGGCTGTGCAGATAGGTGTAGATCGGCAGCTTCTTGGTGTCGTAATAACCCATCACGAGACCTGCAGCGTCGCTGCCGGTCATGTAGCGGTTCTGCCGGCCACCGTTGAGCTGGTACTGCTCGCTGTAGAAGCGATGCACGATGTCCTCGGTGCAGCCGCCGGGCGAGCCGGTGCCGTTGAGGAAGCCATGCGCCGCGAAAGCGCCGAGCGGCTTCGGACAGGTGGTCGCCGAGGTCGGGATGAAGTCGTTGATCTCGAACGGCTTGTTCTTGAAGGCGCTGAGGATCGCGACCGAGCCCGTGTTGTCGGTGCAGGTCGTCGGCTGCGGCGACGGCGAGGTCAGGTTGACGTCATTCTGCAACAGGCAGGCATAGACGGTCTGGTTGTCCTGCCGGACCTGCAGCGTATGCGCCTGATCGGCGTCGGAGGTGCCGTTGATCCGGTCGCGGCCGACATCGCCCCAGTGCCCGTAGAGGTTATCGAAGCTGTGGTTCTCCTGGTAGATGACGACGATGTGCTTATACTGGTGCACACCTTCGTGGCCGCGGTCACGCAGATCACGCAGCTCGTCCCTGACCTCGTGCTTGAACTCATCAATGATCTTTTCGACCAGATTTTCGGCGTTTGCCACCGGTGAGATGGCAACGGCGCCAGCAACAACTGCGAGCGCCGGAATGGCTCCCCAAAGCCGCATAGTGCTCTCCTGATTTTAGAAAGGAATAGAAATGGAGTTACACGCTATGCAAAACACATTTCGCTGGGATGACTGTTTTTCGACGCGCGCACAAACGGGTGAAAGATGCGCATGCGCCCGATCAATTTTCGTTCTGTCACATTCAGATCGGCTTCGTTGATCGATCGTCATCAAACCGCAATCAACCGTCGTCTATCCAAACAGATGGTCATTGATCCTGCCGACAGGAAACTGTCGCCTCCGTGACATCTTCCGGCGTACGGCAGCGCAAATACATTGTGACGGGGGCGTTTTCTCGCAATGGCTTGGGATATTCTGGCGTCCGGCTCCGGAAAATGTCGTGCTGCATCGGCCGATCGTGGCGTCACAACGGCACGGGCCGCGCTGCTCGCGCTCATCGTCACGTTGCTGCCGTTGCGCGCGACCGCATTCCCGCTCGGCGGCGACCAGACCGTGCTGCCGGCGGGCACGGAATTTTCCGAGGATGCGCTGGCGCGGCCGCGCGAAATCTTTCATTCCGAAGCGATGGCCGGGCGCAAGTCCTATCTGGTCAATCTCGGCGATCTCGCGTTCAATTCGCCTTCCATCCTGGGCGGCAAGGCCCGCCAGGCCGAGATGAGCTGCGGCACCTGTCACGTCAACGGCGCATCGAACCCGAAACTGTTCGTTCCGGGCCTATCCTCCCGCCCCGGCACCTTCGACACGACCAGCCTTGTCTTCAACGCGAAGACGTTCAACAGCATCCTCGACCCGGTCAGGATCCCGAGCCTGCGGGGCGCCCGCTTCCTCGCGCCTTACGGACATGACGGGCGCATGACCTCGCTGCGCGACTTCGTATATAATGTCATCGTCAACGAGTTTTCCGGGCCGCGGCCGAGCGACGCAGTGCTCGACGGCCTGGTCGCCTATATCAACGACATCGACTTCCTCCCCAATCCGAAGATCGCGCCCGGCGGCCGGCTCGCCGCGCAGGCCAGCGTCGAGGAACGGCGCGGCGAGGCGCTGTTCTTCAAGCCATTCCCGAAGCAGGCCGAGCTGAGCTGCGCCGGCTGTCATGTTCCCGCCGGAACATTCAATGACCAAGTGCGTCACGACGTGGGATCGGGCGGACTGGTCAAAACGCCCACTTTGCTGAACGCGAATTTCAATGCGCCGTATTTCCACGACGGCCGCTACGACAGCTACGAACAGGTCGTCGAGCATTTCGATCGCGTGTTCGACCTCGAACTGTCGACCCAGGACACGCAGGACCTCGTGGCCTACCTGAATGCGGTCGGCGACGGCGAACGGCCGTTCGACAAGGACGGCGTCGTGCTGCGGATGAAGGAAGTGCAGGAGCTATCGAGCGTGCTCGAGGTCGCGATCCCGACCGCCGACACCGCGGTGGTGTCGCTGGCCGTCACCGGGGTCGGCGCCGAACTGCGCGAACTGACCGAGCACATCCCCGACATCCGGAACAGTTCGATCGGCGGCAAGGACGAGCGGCTTGCCGCGCGGGCGATCCTGAAGGATCTCGTTCTGACCTTGCGCCGCATCGACCTCGAGGTCGGAGCCGGCCGGATCGAGGAAGCGATGGCGGAATACCGCAAATTTGCCCAGCTGGTGAATTTCGACGTTCCGGTCGCCCTGAAAAAGGCCGAGCCCTGGTCCCTCTTCAACAGCAACGTGCATCAGTCGCACTACACGGCGCTTGGCCGGATGCTGCCGGTGACGAGCCGGCAGTCACAGTAGCGCGACGCGCTCACTGAGAGGCCGGCGGCTCGACCCATACATCGCTCTGCTGGATCCTGCGGATCAGTGCTTGCGGGTCGAACTTGCGCAAACCTGCGGGAACCTCGAAGGTTTGCACGGGCTGCGGTTCGTCGCGGATGCGATCGGCCGCGATCACCGTCCCGTCAGCAGTTTTGATCTGGACCGGAAACCTATGTTCGCGGTCGACCCAGCCGGTAAAGCTCAAACCGGACGGCGCTTCGATTCGATAGACGTCGGTGTTGCGCCCCCCGATTGCTCCCTCTCCGTCGCGTTGACAGTGCCATGTCGCGAGATCGACCGGCGCGGACAGCTGCGCGATCGCCTGCCATTGCCGGCACGGGTCGTCCGGATCGACCGGAACGAACATCCGGGTCAGCGGGCTGGACTGCCGTGCGTCCATAAAGACATGTGCGCCGGGACGGACGAAAACCGCCGCGGGCTTCACCATATCGATCAGGAAGAAGCCATCCGGCAACGCCATTGCTTCGATCCGGACCTTCTGGTGCGAGACGCGCAGCGTTCCCACCATGGTTGTCGCTTCGTCCTTACGCGCAACGAGGTCGGCTGAGAACTGCTGGGCCACGGCCGGCATCGGAGCATGGGCCAGGATCGCAGCGGCAACCAGGAAGGCCGCCGCGCCCCGGCCTGTCGAGCACGTCTTCTCATTGCGCTTCATCGTATGTTTCCGGCGATCAGATGGCTTGCAGAACATGACAGCGCCGACCGAACCATCGGTTCGATCGGCGCCGATCTCGGTTCAAATCAAGACCTCGTCCTGGACGAGAGCTCGATCACTCGGTGTAGGGCAAATTGACCGGCTTGCTGAAGTCGAACGCGTCGAACAGGTCGGACAGCGCCGGGCTGTTGGTCGGGACGTACTCGTTGTTCCTCGCGTAAGTCGGGTTCGGCAGGTTGTCGCGGCTGCGGTGCGTGAGCGGCTCGAGAGCCCAGTTGCGCTCAATGAACTTCAGCAGCGAAACGTGGTCGGCATAGTTGTGGTTGATCTTGCCGCCCGTCGAATAGGGCGAGAGGATCAGGGTCGGGATACGCGGTCCGTCGCCGAAGAAGTCGATCGACTGCGTGTAACCGGAGTCCCAATAGCCGCCGGCTTCGTCCCAGGTGATGAAGACGGCAGTGTCGGCCTTCAACTCCGGATTGTTGTCCAGCGCGTTGAGCACGTTCAGGACATAGGCCTCGAACAGATCAACCTTCGAGCTCTGCGGATGACCGTCGAGCAGGCCGTCCGGCTTGCCGAACGACACCGCGGGCAGCGTGTTGTGCTGGATCGCCGTGATCAGATCCGCGGTGTCCTTCATGTGAGCCTGACGCACGGCCGGATTGGCCATGATCGAGGTCGCATACTGGAACGGATTGCAGATCTGGCAGTAGGCAACACCGAGCGCGTGCGCCGGATCGGCGACCGCGGCGGCGCTGAGGTTGGGGTTCGACGGATTGGCGGCAACCGCGGCGTTGGAAAGCGCCACGGCGTCGTTGAACGCACCACCATAGAACGCCCAGGAGATGTTCTTCTCCATCAGCGCATCGCCGATCGTGCGAACCGACGACGGCGGGACGTTGTTGCCGCCGGACAGCGCGCCGTTCGGCAGATAGCCCGGATTGACGTTGTTGAGCATGTAGTAGTGGTTGGGCTTGCAGTTCGGCTCCGCCGCGTACGGCAGATTGTTGAGGTAGGTGACGATCGGCTTCACGCCGGGCTGGAACACGTCCGAGCAATTGCTCCAATTGCCGTCGACGGTGTAGCGGTTGACCGAACCCGCAACCGGATTCGGGTTGGCGATCAGGTTGGCCGGCGGCGTCACCGGATTGCCCTTGCCGTCGCTCCAGAACGCCGCATCGCCGGTGCCGAGCATGAAGTGGTTCGCGCCGGTGCCACCGTGGAACGACTGGTGGAAGTTGTCGCTGAGGGTGAAGCGGTCGGCGAGCATCTTCAGGATCGGAGCCTGACCCTGCTGAACATTGTAGAAGCCCATCGAGTTGGCCATGCTCTTGTTGGACGCCGAATAGGTCGCCATCACGAACGGGAACAAATCGTTCAGGCAGCCCGAATTGTTCTTCTTGGTGGCGTTGGCGGCGCTGCAATCTTCCTGCTGCCAATCCTGATAGAAGCGATGGGTCGAGTCGCCGGTGTAGTCGTCGTCGCTGATCTGCTCGCCCTGCAGCTGGAACGGTCCGTTCAGACCGCCGGCGCCGGGAATGCGGGTATCCAGCACACCGGTCGGCAGGCCGCTGAAGCCGGTGGTCAGGATGTCGAGGTCCGCCGGGTCCATATCCTTCTCGACGCTGGCCTCGGCGATCGTCTTGAACGGAGGCGAGGTGTCGCTCTGCGCGGTCGGGGTGCCGTTGGTGTTCGGCTGCGGCATCAAATTGGTCGCGTTGTAGGGCGACTTCGCGATAACAGGCGCGCCGATGTAGAACGACGGCTGGCCTGCGACCGAATACTGCTGCGCTTGCGCGAAGTTCGGTCCCGGCGTTCCATCCTCGTTGACGATGCCCTTCGACAACAGGTTGGAGATAGTCTGCCCCTTGCCCTTCGGCTTGTAGATACCGAAGGTGTGATCGAGGCCGCGGTTCTCACCGATCAGGATGATGACGTGCTTGATCGGCGAAGCGGTCTTGCCCTTGCCGCCGTGATCCTTGTCGTCATGATCGTGGTCATGCTTGACGCGATCAGCTTCCTGATGCGCCTGGTGATTGTGATGCGGACGCTTGTCCCAGTCACTGTGTCCGCCCGGATAGTGGGCGGCATATGCGGCTGTTGCGGCGAGCACCGTTGACGCGATGCAGAGCGCGGTGCTGGTTCGCCAGTGCTTTTTGTAGTTCAAACTCATTGTCGACCTCAGGGTGTTTGCGGTTAGCAACGCACCCTGCTTAGTGCGACAGTATGACGCATGGTTTTCGCTTGCGTGAAAGCGCGCGAGAAATTTCGAAACGTTCGAATATTCTCTGTGGAGATATCTGCTGCTGCACACTGCAACTCCACGATTCGTCTTTTCAACTGAAGATCGAATATTGTTGGAGCGCTCCACGCAGCAGCGCGGATCGCGAATGCTCTACAGTTCAGCCCAATCAATGCGCGATGTGCCTGGAGCGCATCACCTCGCGAAGCGCAGCGTAATGCTGATCATGCACATCTTGATTGAACAACGACCACGGCTCGGCGCTCGCCAGCAACGCAGGCACCGCAGCCGCCATCAGGTTGCGATAATTCCTGAACTCGTTCGCAGCATCGGCGTTGCGGCCCGCTGCAACGGCCATCTCTATCCGCCGCAGCGTGAGCACGAGCTCCTTCAGCCCGTTGCGCGCCAGCACGCGCTGCTGCTCGCCGCCCGACACGCTGGTGTTCTTGCGATCGGGATATTGCTCGGTCAATTCGCGCAGCTCGCGGCCGATCGTATCGACGGCAAGCGCGACGATGTCCTTGTCGCCGGCAGGAATCGCGGTCGCCAGCACCGTCGAGAAATCGTTGATCTCCTTCAGCGTCGCGCTGGCGCCGTCGCGTTCATACGGCTGCACGCCGTCGCCGACCGCCGTGAGATAGGCGACGAGGTCGCCCTTGTCCTGCGCCGAGAGGCCGAGCTGAAAGGTCCGGTCGAAGTAATCGACGACCTGGCTGAAATTGTCGAAGCGGCCATCGTGGAAATACGGTGCGTTGAAGTCGGCGTTGCGCAGGGTCGGCGTCTTGAACAGACCGCCCGAGCCGACGTCATGCTGCTGGTGATCGACGAAGCCGGACGATGGAACGTGGCATCCCGCGCAGCTCAGCGCCGGATCGTGTGGGAACGGTTTTGTGAACAGCGCTTCGCCGCGGCGCTCCGCGTCGGTGATCTTGCCGGCCAGCCGGCCGGCGGGACCGAGGCTCGGATTGGGCAAGAAGTCGATGTCGTGAAGATAGGCCACGATCGCATCGAGCGTTGCCGGCGACGGCTCGGGACCTGCGAACTCGCTGGTGATGACGTTGTGGACGAAGTCGCGCAGCGAGGCGAACCGGCCATCGGCGCCGTAGGGCGCAAGATAGCGTGCGCCGCGCAAGCTCGGAATCCGCACCGGATCGAACGAAAGGTTGTTGGCCTTCGGGTTGAACAGCGCCCCGGTGGTGTCGAACGTCCCGGGCCGGCTCGACATCTTCGGCATGAAGAATTTGGCGTTGTTCGCGCCGTTGACGTGGCAGGTGCCGCAGCTCACGCCGGCCTGCCGCGCCACCTCGCCGAGCAGCCCCGGCGAATTGAAGGCGAGGTCGCCGAGATTCACCAGATACGACTTGGCTCCGGTCCGCTCCGACTGGAACACCTCGCGCGGCTTGTCGAGCGCATCCTCGTTCAGCTCGGTCGCAACCGGCAGCACCGTCTTGTCGCCGTCGACCGGAAACGCCGCGACGCGGCCGAGCAGCGCCAGGGCAATGGCCGCGGAGAGCAACGCAGCCCGGCGCAGGTGAAGCGATCTCATCGCGCCTGCGCCTCCAGCGTCGGGCGCTGCAGCCCGAGCTTTGCCGAAGCGCTCTGCAGCGCGACGACCAGCTCCTCGCTGGTCTGGCGCAGATCGGCGATATCGACGTGCGGCAGATCGGGCGTGGCGACGATCGCCTCGAGCCGCTCGATCCGGTTCGTCACCATCTCGTCGAGCTTGCCGTCGACCGTGTTGAGCGCGGCGGAGAAAATCGTGTGATAGGCGAAGTCGATGCCCGCGATATTGTTGCGCATATCGTCCAGCGAGGTGCCGCTGATGCGCGACTCGCCGCCATCGGCTTTGCTTTCGCCGACCTCGTAGGCGAGCCGCACCGTGCCATCCAGAAGGCCCTGCGGCGTCAGCTTGATGTCCTTGAGCTTGCCGTGCAGATCGTTGAGGTGCTCGACCAGGCCCGTCGCGTCGGTGGCGACGTCGGTGCTACCGGCTCCGAACAGCTTGGCCTCGATGGCGTGAAACCCGCTGTCGGCGTTGGGCCAAGCGTCGATCTGCGCATCGAGTTCGGGGACGAAGCCTGCGGTGAACACCTCCGAGCGTTCCCAGCCCGCGCGCGCCGACAACCAGGCCTTCCTGGCGCCGGGCAAATCCGCGGCGGCTGCGCGCTCGCGCAAAGCGCGCGCCCCCGCCAGCGCACTGCCAACGCCCTCGATCAAATACGGCCGATAGCGCTCGGCACCGTCCTCGAGAGCGCCCGCATTCGCGGCGCGCAGGTTTGCCGACGCTGCCAGCAGAGCCAGGCAAGCCGCCACTCGCATCTTGTGCATAGTCAACCCACTCGTCTGCCGCGAGGGGCTCGCGGCGAGCAACGGGGCGAACTATTGTCGGTATCCTATGCGGATTTGTGACAGCGCAGACTTTTTGTCGCATCTTTTCTGCTTCGCTATCGTCGCTGACGATCACAATCCCGCAAACGCGTTGCTCGATAGAAAATGCACTGTTCAACGCGCGCGAGTTGTTGCAACACAGCGTTCACGCGTCACACTTGTCCCGCCATCATGCCAATCGATCGCGAAGCTCTTTATTTCATCGCATCCTACGGCGCGCTTTGTGTGCTGTGCTGCACCGTCGCGCTGATCGACCTTCGCCATGGCATCATTCCCGATTGGCTGAATCTTGCGATCGCGGCACTCGGGCTTGTAAATGTGGTCATAACAGAGAGCATGCCAGCCGCGTTCAGCGCGATGGCGATCGCCGCTCTCGTCGGCGCCCTGTTCTTGCTGTTGCAGCGCCTTTACTTCGTCTTGCGGCATGTGGACGGCTTAGGACTCGGCGACGTCAAGTTCCTTGCCGCGGCGACGATCTGGGTCGGCGCATTGGGGATTCCGACCTTGCTGCTGATCGCGGCGCTCGCAGCACTTGCCGTTGCCGGCAGCCTGCAACTCGCCGGACACGAGATGAAGCGCCAGACCTCGATCCCGTTCGGCCCTTTTCTGGCGCTCGGACTTCTCCTGACGCCGGCCCTGCAGGGCTGGCTCGGATTGAACTAGCGCGGAAGCGAAAGCGCCGTCATTTCTGGATCCGCGCGGCCAACGGCCTCCTGTCAACACTGACCGGAACGAGGCGGACGTCCCCGCTCTCCTCGGTGCCCGGCTGGGGTAGCGAGAGCACGGCATCATGCTCGTCTTTCTGCATCGTGACTTCGCGGCCGCTGATGGTTCGCAGCTTCCATCCCTGGAAATCGTCGCCGAGCTTCAGCCGCAATGCGGTCTTGTTCGATTGGTCGAGAAAGATCCCGAAGCTTTCATCGTCTCCCGCGATGGTGCCGACCAGCGACAGCGGCGGCGGCTCGAGCGCGACCTTGCGCGGCGGCGGCGGCAACGGCTTGCTGACTTCCGGCTCCGCGACGACGGCAGGCGACGGCCGTCGCGACGGCGAAAACACCGGGCGGTCGCGGGTGTTGGACAGCGTCTTGAGCGGAATGCCCCACAGCGGATTTGCACTGAGCGGCCGGGGCGTCGGCGCAGGCGCAGGCGCCACCCGGACCGACGTCACTGGTTCGGACGGCGGCGATAAACTGAGCACCGGTCCGCCCAGGCGGGTATCATCGAGCATCCCGGCGTCCAGTGCATCGCCGGATGGGTCAGGCACCGCAGCCGGCACCGAATAGGCCGACACCGCCAACAGCGCGATGGTTGCAGCGAAGCGTCGCATCATTTGGCTCCTCGCCATTGCCCGGATACGCCGAGCAGCACGCGCAGCCTGCCGGGATCGGCGCCCTTGGCCGCTTCGTCGGCGACGGGTTGCACGACCAGTTGGTCGATGAACAGGAACGGCATGCCGGCTTCGAGATCGTAGAGCACCTGCTGCAATTGCGCCTGTTCGATCTCGCTGCTCGCGACCATGCTGATGAAGCCGGCCTTGGCCGGCGCGTTGGGAACGTCGAGCTGCGTCGACAACACATTGCCGCCGGCCTTGATCACCGCGCCCGACACGCGTTGCAGCAAGGTGGCGCCGGCAACCGTGACGGTCGCGCCCTCGAGATAGGCCGAACCGGTCGGCATCGCAGGCTGGCCGGGCGCGGTGTTCGCCTTGGACCGTCCCTCGAGCTGCTCGAGCATTCCGGCCGACGCCGCAACATCGCTGCGCAGGCCGATGATGTCCGAGAGCGACGAGATGACGACGAACAGCAGCAGCACGAATAGGCCGAGATAGCTCGCGGTCGCGACCAGCGGCGAGGTGCTGACGGCGGTCAGCGATCGGGATGCTGCACTCATGAGCCGGACCCGAAATAGGCGGATATGTTGGCCTCGACGTGGAACCGCTCCGCCGATTCATTCGCGGCGCGGGTCGTCGGCGCGAAGAACGTCGCGCGGGTGAATTGCGGCGACTGCTCCAGCAGGCGGATCAGGGATGGCGCATCCTGGGTCAGCCCCACCACCTGCACCTTGTTGCCCTCGATGCGCAGCTCCGTCACATAGGTGCTGTCGGGCAGGACGCGCGAGATCGCTTCCAGAACCATGACGCTCGACGGCGTCGTCTGCTTGCGCTTGGCGAGCAGGCCGATGCCGGACGAGTCGCCATTGGCATCGAGACGCAGCGCAGCGCGGCGCTGCGAGATGCGGTGTTGCAGGTCCTCCTGCTCGGATTGCAGCGATCCGCCGACATAGACGTTGAGCAGCAACGAGACCGCGGCCGCGACCGCCGTCGAAACCAGGCCGATGCGCAACAGGCGCGGTACCGCAGGTCCGGCAAGGCCGCGCAGCGATCGGTCGAGCAGCGTCACCTGCTGCGGGGCGCCGTCACCGCCAACCGCCGGCGCCGAGACGGCAACGGAAGCGGCGCCGAGCATGCTGGCCATCCGGATCAGCGGATCGACCTTGCTCGCCGCGGTCGCACTGAATGCGACTTCGATCCGGTCATTGGCGATCGGCCGCGGCGAACCCCAGCCAAAGACCGCATCGGCGGCGGTCCATGGTGTCAGCCGGTCGACCTGCGCACGGATCATGCCATCGAGGAAGTCGCCAGCCTGGCTCGGGAAATCGAGCACGCGGCTGACGATGTGATCCGATCGCAATCGCACCTCGATGCGGCTGCCGTCGAACACCGTCTTCCACTCCGCCGACAACGGCGGTTGCGGTGCGTCGTGATCGAGCCGGAACGAAACCGGTGCCGACGGCGAGCCATCCCTCGCCACGGCGGCGCGGGCCGTGAACGTGCCGTCGGCGTTCTCGTCGAGCTCGATGCTGCGCCGGCGCATGAAGCTGCCCGCAACGCCGTCGACGGCGGTCGCGACCGCGCCGATCCATTGCTCGAACCATTGCCGTGCGTCAGCGAGTATTGCCATCAACCTCTCCTCTGCGGCAGAACCAAACTGCGCGGCTCGACATCGTTCTGCCAGGACAACACACGATAGGGCTCGACCTTGTCGCCGAGTGCGATCACGGCTTCAGACGTGGTGCGGTGACCGTTGCGGAACCGGATCGAGATTGCGATCCGGTAGCAAGGGCTCTGCGCAGTCGATGCCGCAGTCTGCGGGTTCGGCGCCTGCGATCCGGCGGCAGGGGCGCCGTTCGGCGCGGGAGCAGGCGAACCGAAGCTGTCCTGCTGCTTCCCCGATGCAAGTGCCACCTCGGGCGCCGCGATCGCCGGATCAACATCCGGACTGCCGTTGAACACCGTCACGAACGGCAACACCCGATCGACGAAGGCCTCGGGGATGCTGGCGACCAGGGCCAGCTCGTTGACATGGGTGAACAGCCCTTGCCGCGGCGAATAGCCGAGCGCGTTGTAGCGCGCGGCCTCCACATTGTCGCTGCCCGGCGCGGGCCGGGTTCGCCAGCCGACGATCCGGTCGGCATATTCGGTCGCGGCGTCCTTCCGGGCGCCGAGCACGACGAAGAGGCCGGTCAGCATCTCCTTGGACGCATAGTTCAGGTCGACGCGGCCGGCCTCCGATATGAAGGTGACAGCGACGCTGGCGTCGTCCAGCCCGAAATGAAACGCCCCGTGCTGCGGCCTCGTCTTCTCATCCGTCAGCGTCAGCTGGTAGGCGGTGAGCTCGAGCCCGGCCGACACCAGCGCCTCGGTCTGCAACGACAGATCGCTGGCTGCCAACGCACGCGCGGAGGCGGCAAGATAGGCCGAGAAGATGATCGCCAGCGACGACAGCGCGAGCAGGATCCAGAGCACCGCAACGATGACGAATCCGCGGTCGGGCGGCGATCGGCCGATATTGCCGGAGGCGCCCATCACGTCTTCCCCTGGTCTGTGGTCGCGCCGTCGGAGCTCTGCTTGTCGCCGCAATTGCCGTCCGGCTTGGTGCAGTCGCTCGGGATCTGGACATGGACCGGCGCAATGGTCGACACCGACAGGACGCGCTGGCTCGCCGCATCACGCACCGTGAGCCGGATCATCGCCGGCAGCTTGTTGGCATCCTTCCACACACCCTTCCAGGCGCGGTCGGGACCGGCATAGGCGAACGACAGGCGATAGGGTGCGCGCAGCAGCACGACGGGGCTGCCGAGATGCACCTGCTCCGACAGCGACACCCCGTCGGCCAGCGGCGTGAAGCGCGCCTGCGAACGAACCGTGACGAACTCGCCGCGATCGCGGGTCTCGCCAAGGCGCACCACGTCGAGCCCCGGCCCCGCATTCGGCCCCACCGACGTGCGCACGAACATCACGGACAGTTCCGATCCGTCGAACAACGGCTTGTGGGTATCGCGGTTGGCGGCAACGAACTCGGCCGCGGCAAGATCGGCGCCGATCCGCTCCAGCGCGATCCCGATCAGCTCGCTGCGCTGGATCCGGTCGAGCCCCCGGTTCCAGCTCGGCAGCCATTGCGCCGTGATGCTGGCGAGCGCCGACAGCAGCAGCCCCATCAGCGCCAGCGCGACGATGGTCTCGATCAGCGTGAAGCCGCGTTCACCCGTTCGCTGTGCTGTGCCTGCCGGGGTCATTCCGAAGACCTCGGCATCAGGCGCACGGTACGGATGTCGGACAATGCACCGCCTGGGGATTTGACGCGAATGCGCACCAATTCCGGCGTCCAAGGCAAATTGCCCTCGGGCACCGTCCAGTCACCACCAAGCGGACTGATCTCGATGGTCCAGCGGTAGCCCTCCGCCTGCCCCGTCGACGTGCCCGACTGCAATTCGGCGCGCGGCGGAATGCCGACCGTCATCAAGGTGCGCACCGCCTGCATCAGCGCAACGTGCTGCTCCATGGCCCGGACGCCGCGCGTCTTGACGCCCATGACGGCGCCGATCGCAACGATCGAGACAGCCACCAGCGCCAGCGCCACCAGCACCTCGATGATGGTGAACCCCGCTTCCTGGCGGTTAGTTGGCGGCGACGTCACGAGCAACGATTTCAACCCTTCCGGTGAGCCAGTTGACGCGAACCTCATATCCCGCATCGAGCCGCGTCAGCGCGATGGAGCCGCCGCAGGAACCGCCATTGGCGAAGAAGCGGATGGTCGACAGTGCGGCGCGGCGCTGACAGCTCTGCGGCAGCACCGCATCGAACCGCACGTCGTCGGGGATCCGCACCGTCATGCGCGACGCGCCGGAGTGGATCACCCGGCTCGGCGCGTCGACCAGCGTCGCGACGCTGGTGCTGCGCTCGATGGCGGCATTGCGATCGGCCTTCAGCAGCGTTGCGGTCTGCAGCGCATAGGCCTGCAAGCGCGAGCGCGAGGTCTGGTGCGGAATAAACGGCAGCAGCACGGCGGCCAGCAACGCGATGATGGCAAGGACGCACACCATCTCGAGCAAGGTGAAACCGCGCTGCGACGCCTCATTCATGCGCGCCATGCATCCCTATTGCTGGTCATTGTTGGCGGCCGTCGTCTTTTCAAGCGAGATGTCGGCCGAGGTGCCGCTGCCGCCCTCCTGACCGTCGGAGCCGTAGGAGACGATGTCGTAAGGCCCGTGCTCCCCGGGCGAGCGATAGAGATAGGGATGGTTCCAGGGATCGTTCGGAACGTTGCCGCCCTTCAGATACGGACCGTTCCAGGCCGCGACGCCCGGCGTGCGTCGGACCAGCGCGGCAAGCCCCTCCGCCGTGGACGGGAATCGGCCGGCATCGAGATAGAACAGGTCGAGCGCGCTGGAGAAGCTCTGCAGCTGGATGCGCGCGGTCTTGACCTTGGATTCGCTGAGATAGTTGAGCACGCGCGGCCCGATCAGCCCCATGATGAGGCCGATGATCGCGATCACGACCAACATCTCGACCAGCGTGAAGCCCTCCTGCCCCGAACGCCATTGCTTTTGCGACTCCGCGCGATCGCGTCCCGCTCGCATGGAGAATGTTTCGATGATCGTGTTGCGCGATATCATGACCGATGACCCCTGCTCTAACCGACTAGCTGCGTGACCGACAGCAGCGCCGTCATGACCGACACGATCAGCCCGCCGACGACGGTGCTGATGGTGATGATCGCCAGCGGACCAACGATGCCGACGACACGGTCCAGGCTGCGCTGCAATTTTGCTTCGTAGAATTCCGCGACCCGCCCGGCCAGCACCGGCAGCTGCCCGGTCTCTTCACCGAGCCGCAGCATGCGGACCGCCATCGGCGGCAGGCTGTCCGCCACGGCGAGCGCTTCCGATAGTTTTCCGCCGTGGCGGACGCGGTCGGCGGCGGCGGTCCAGTTCGCCTCGCTGCCGGTCACCGCCATGATGTCGACGAGGATGCGCAATGCGGCCGTGAGGTTGACGCCGCTGCCGAGCAGGACGCCCAGATTGCGGCAGAACAGGCTGGCGCGATAGAACTGGAAGGCGCTGCTGATGCCCGGCACCCGCGAGATGCCATTGACCAGCGCAGCGCGCACGCGCGCCTGCCGGAGCAGCCACCACGCGAGCGCAATCGTCGCCGCACTGATCAGGCTTGCCGCCGTGGCATTGGCGCGCAGGAAATCCGACACCGCGATGAAGCTGGCGAGCGCCGTATCCGACTTGCCGCCGAAATCGCCGAGCACGGTCGAGAATTGCGGCAGCACGAACAGCAGGAAGAACAGCATCACGCCGGATGCCGCGACCAGCACGAAGGCAGGATATTGCATCGCGTCGGTCAGCTTGCGCCGCATCTGCTCGGAGCGCGCGCGCTCGGTCCCCAGCATCTCCAGCACCGAATCGAGTGTGCCGGAGATTTCCCCGACCCGGACCAGGGCGATGTACATCGGCTGGAACAGGGTCGGATGATCCGCCACCGCGTCGGCAAAACTCTCGCCGGTGAGCAGGGCGGCGCGGATCTTCGCCACCACCGGACGCATCCGGCCGACATCGGCATCGCCCGACAGCAGCTCCAGGGCATCGTCGAGCCGCGCGCCGGCCTTCAGCAGCAGCGCGAGATCGCGCGTGAACGTGGTGACCTCGGCAGCACTCGGCCCGCCGAACAGGCTGCGGCCACCGGCGGCACCGGATGCGCGCTTGTCCTCGGTGGTTTCGATCGGCAGCAGCTTGAGATATTCGATCCGTCGCGCCACCTCGGCTGCGGTCGGGGCGGCGATCGTGCCGTTGACGATCTCGCCGGTCTGGGTCAACGCGCGGTAGCGATAATTCGGCACGACGTCACCGCACCGTCGCAACGCGGAGGATCTCGGCGGGCGAGGTCAGTCCGGCACGGCATTTGGCAACCCCGTCATCGAGCATCGTGGTCATGCCCGCCTTGATCGCCATGGCATCGATCTTCAGTCCGTCGGTTCGCTCTCCGATCAGTTCGCGCAGTTCATTGGACAATTCGAGCAACTCGAACACGCCGAGCCGGCCGCGATAGCCGGTCCCGCCGCAACGTTCGCAGCCGCACGGCTCCTGAATGATCTCGCCTGCCCGGAACCCGAGCACGGCGAGCCGGGGCTCCTCGGTTAAATCGGCGGCTGCCAGCGGCCGCGCCGTCTTGCAGCGCTCGCACAATTGCCGGACCAGCCGCTGCGCGATCACGCCGCGCAGCACTGAACGCAGCAGATAGCCTTCGACCCCGAGGTCGAGCAGGCGCGGCACCGCGGCGGCCGCCGTCTCGGTGTGCAGCGTCGTCAGCACCAGATGCCCGGTCAGCGCCGCATGCACCGCGACATGCGCGGTCTCGGAGTCTCTGATTTCACCGACCATGATGACGTCGGGGTCCTGACGAACGAAGGACCGCAGAGCGGTTGCGAAGGTCAGACCGATCGCCGGCTTGACCTGGGACTGGTTGACGCCGGGGATCTCGTATTCGACCGGGTCCTCGATCGTCAGAATCTTGCGGCTGGGCTCATTGAGGATCGACAGGATCGTCGCCAGCGTCGTGGTCTTGCCACTTCCGGTCGGTCCCGTGATCACGACCATGCCGTATGGCAGCTTCAGCAGCCGCCGCAGCCTGGCTTCGTCGGGCTCGGAGAATCCCAACTTCTCGACGACCAGCAGGCCGCGATCCTTGGGCAGGATGCGGATCACGGCGGATTCGCCGTGTTGCATCGGCATGATCGCGACGCGGATATCGATGTCGGTGCGCCCGGCCCGCAGCCGCGCCGCGCCGTCCTGCGGCAGGCGACGCTCGGCGATGTTGAGATTGGCGATGATCTTGATGCGCGAGACCACCGCCTGTGGCAGCACCCCCGACAGCGCCGCGACCGGCCGCAGCAGGCCATCGATGCGCAACCGCACCATGAGCCCGGCGGCAAACGGCTCGATATGGATATCGCTGGCACGCAGCTCGACCGCCTTCTCGATCAGATCATTGACCGCGCGCACCACCGGCGCGCCGCTGGCGAGATCGCGCAGGCTCTCGATGTCGTCTTCGCGGGGCAGCGCCGCCGCCGTATCGGCGGCCTCGGCCTCCTCAGTGCTGGAAGAATTGTTCAGCGCGATGGCGACGTCTTCCGACGATGCCACCTTCACATCGATGCCGGCGCCGAGCACGATCTGTGCCGCCCGCAGCGTTGCCTGATCGGTCGGGTCGACCACCGCGAGGACGGTGCTCCCATCGGCCGCCCGGCACGGATAGACCATGGTCTCGCGCAGGAAACGCGGCGAGAACGCACCGACCAGCGGTTCGGCCGAGGTCATATCCTGGAGCGTCAGTCGGCCGAGCGCGAAGAAGCGCGCGGCCTCATCGGCGAATTCGGTCGGTGAGAGGCTGGTGACCTCCCACAGCTTCAACTGCCTGACGTCGGCGCCCAGCCCGCTCCGCTCAGGCGATCCGTCGGTCTGCGCCAGGTGGTTGTTCTGACGGAGATAATCCACGAACCGAACGGACAGGTCGTTGGCCATTCTCGATATCCCGCCACACTATCCAGGATCAGTCCGTGCCATCCGCCGCAGCGTTGGGCTCCCGGCAATTCTGCGGTTATCGATCCGAAGTGTGACAGCTGTGCGAAGTCACATCGTTCGCTCCGCTCAAGAACGCTTGACGTGGCTTCGCGGACACGACGGCGCGCCGCGCGGCATGGTTCTGGTGCGATGCGATGGCCGGAACGACAATCATGTAACCAATTTATTTCTGTCATGTTCGATCGCTAAGACTGCGCTGGGGTAGGACCGATCGTCGCAAGTCCATCGAAATTTCAGTCAGTCAGAGCGAAGGGCCTTCATGCAACGCGCAGGCACAGTGGGCCGCTGCCCGACGATCCGTGGCGGCCTGGCAGCCATTTTTGCCCTGACGTCACTGGGGTTGCTGGCGTCGTGCAATTCCGCGACGGTCGGCGAGAGCGTCGACGCATCCCAGGTCGACGTCACCGACAAGGTGCGATCGCTCGATCTCCTGCCGCGCCAGCCGCAACCGGTGGGCGGGCTGGCGGCGGCGGGCGGCAGCCAGGGCGGCAGCGTCCGTGCGGCGATGTATGAGGGAAGCGACGTAACAGCCGTCGCCGATGCGCGGCCGCAGCCGGCGTCGAACGGCAATGGCTTCGATCTGAATTTCGAGAGCACGCCGGTGGCGACCGTCGCCAAGGTCGTGCTCGGCGACATCCTGCATGTCGGCTACACCATCGACCCGCGGGTACAGGGCACGGTGAGCCTGGTGTCGGTCCGCCCGGTGCCGAAATCCGACATGGTCTTCGTGCTTGAAAACGCGCTGCGCCTGAGCGGCGTAGTGCTATTGAAAGATACCGCGGGCTATCGCCTGACGCCGCTCGGCGACGCGGTCGGCGGCGGCCGCGTCGACGCCGCGGCGGCCAATCCCGAACCCGGATTCGGCATCTCGGTGGTCCCCCTGCAATATGTGTCGGCGCAGACCCTGCTGAAGCTGACCGACAGCTTCGCCACCAGAGCGGGCTCGATCCGCGCCGACACGACGCGCAATCTGCTTCTGATCCAGGGCACTGGCGCCGAGCGCCGCACCGCGGTCGACACCGTGCTCAGCTTCGACGTCGACTGGATGCGCGGCCAATCGGTCGGCATCTTCCCGATCTCGAGCGGCTCGCCCGCGCCTGTCATTGCCGAGCTGGAGAAGATCGTCGATTCCGGCGAGAACGGCCTCAGCCAGAACGTCATCAAGTTCATGCCGATCGCGCGGCTCAACGCGGTGCTGGTGGTGACCAAGAAGCCGGACATGCTGCACACGGCGGCGACCTGGATCAAGCGCCTCGACCGCAACGACACCGCGCGCACCTCGGTCCATGTCTACCGCGTCAAATACGGCGATGCGCGCCAGATCGCGCGGGTTCTGACCGACATGTTCCTCGGCGGATCGTCCGGCAATCTGCTCGACAGTGCCGACAGCCAGCTCGCGCCCGGCTCCGGCACCTCGTCGACGTCGAGCGTCGCCGATCGTCTGTCGCTCAACAACAACTCGAATTCGAGCATGGGTGGCTTCGCGTCCCGCGGCACTTCAGGAACAGGCGCCACCGGCCAGGGATTTGGCGCCGGCGGGCAAGCGAACAATCCCAACAATCAAGGTCAGGGCAACAATGCGGCACTGGATAGCGGCCGCGGCGCCAGCTCTGCCAGCGGCCAGCCCGTCATGCAGGACGTGCGGATCACGCCCGATGTCGTGAACAACAATCTCCTGATCTATGCCGACCAGGCCAACTACCGCATCATCGAGGCGACGCTGGTGCAGATCGACGAGCCGCAGCTCCAGGTCGCGATCGACGCGACGATTGCCGAGGTCACGCTCAACAACACCTTGTCCTATGGCGTGCAGACCTATCTCACCAGCCGGAGCCTCGGCCTGAAGCCGAACATGGGCTCGTTCACAGGCACGCAGTCCACCACGGCACCTACCACCACCGTCGACCCGACCACCGGTGTCGCCTCCGTCGCCGGTTCAGTCACCAATGCCTTCATCAACCGGGCCTTCCCGGGCTTCAACTTCCTGATCGGGTCGGAGACCCAGCCGAGCCTGATCCTAGATGCGCTGCATGCCGTCACTAGCGTCAAGGTGCTCTCCAATCCGTCGCTGGTCGTGATCAACAACCAGGTGGCGACCTTGCAGGTCGGCGACGTCGTCCCGGTCTCGACCGGCAGCGCGACGGTGCTGACCACGAGCAACACGGTGGTCAACACCATCGACTATCGCAACACCGGCATCATCCTGAAGGTCTCGCCGCGCGTCAGCGTCAACGGCACCGTGCGGCTCGATATCGAGCAGGAAATCAGCAACGTTCCCCAAAGCAGCACGGTCAACCTGACGCCGACGGTGTCGGAACGGCGGGTCAAGAGCCAGATCTCGGTGGCCAACGGCCAGACCGTGCTGCTGGCCGGCCTGATCAGCGAACAGCAGAGCGGCAACCGCAATGCGCTTCCGGTGCTCGACCAGATCCCCGGCCTTGGCGATGCCTTCGGGCATCAGAGCAACGGCACCCAACGCACCGAGTTGATCATCTTCATCCGCCCGCAGATCATCCGCAACGGTTCCGACGCCCAGACCGTGGCCGAGGAGCTCCGATCGAAACTGCGCGGCAGCATCGCCACGACAACGACCAATGCGCCGATCACCACCAGCTATCACTGAGCCGGGCGAAGGAACGCTCCGCATGCTCACGCAACGGACAAGCCTCGGCGGGTCGCTCGCCGTCGTGCTTTGGGCCATGACGGCGTCGGTCGCAAGCGCCGATAGCGTCGCGCGCGGAGCGGCCGCGTTCCATCGCGCCGATTATTTCAGGGCGGCTCAAGAGCTCGCGCCGGCCGCCGAGCGCGGCAATCCAAGAGCCCTCGGCATGCTCGGCTTCATGTATGAGCACGGCTTCGGCGTGCCGCAGGCCTACGCTGCTGCCGCCGATCTCTATTATCGCGGCGCCGTGCAGGGCGACCCGTTCGCGCAGGCCCAGCTCGGCTTGCTGTACGACAAGGGCCACGGCGTTCCGAACGACTACGTGCTGGCCTACAAATGGCTCAATCTGGCGGCGGCCCGCAGCAACGGACGGCAGCGCGACGCGTATTTCCGCCTCCGCGATGCGGTCGCATCAAAACTCTCGACCTACGAGATCATTGCCGGCCAACGGTTTGCATTGGGATGGGTTCCGGAGCAGCCGGCGGCGGCGGACGTGCACCTGACGGTGAAGTAGCGGCAGCTATCGCGACGTCTGCATCGGGTTCGTAGGCGCATATCTCCTTCGCAGCTTCCACCGCCGCAACCGGCGCCAGCCGATCACGATCCCGCTGACCGAGACGATGGTGCCGACCGCGGACAGCAGCCAAACCACGACGTCGCGCGCCGGCGCGATGCGCAGCAGCAGCGGAAAGTCCATGCTGTGAAGCGCGTTGAACAGCCAGCGATAGGACCGGCGGCTGTCGTCGCTGCGCTCGAGGATTTCGGCGGTGACGGGCGAGACATGCAGCCAGGTGTGGGCGGGATCGGCGAGGCCGATCCGCAACACGGGAAACTCGCGCATCTGGTGCAGACTGTACCAATAGGCGTCCGGCTGCTCCAGCTGTTGCGCCGATATCATCGCAACTCCCGGCATTGCGCGTCGGGCAGCTGCGATGATCTCGTCACGCGAGAGCGTCACGGGTGCGCCGGTCGCGGGATCGGCGAGGCTGCGGCGGCCGCCGCCGGCGTCGAGTACCATCAGCCGGCGCCCGCCGATCCAGACGAAGCGCGCCTCCACCGCCGATACCTGTGGCGGCGACGGCAAGCTAGCGGCGATATCGGGCGTGTCGTGGCCGCTGTAGCCGACCGCGATCTCGCGCGTGAGGCCGCGGCCGGAGAACGCGCCGCCGGGATTGAGCGACAGCCAGCCGCTGAACATCCAGGTGAAGACGAAGGTGCCACCGACGAGGCCGGCGATATGATGCCAGGCCATCCAGCCACGATAGGGCGAGACGGCGCCGTCAGCGTAGCGGCGCGCCAGCCGCAGGCGGAGAATACCGATCCAGAAGCCGGTGACCGCGACGACCAGACACACCCCCGAGATCCACAGCACCACGTCCCGCCACAGCGGGCCATCCTTGCGCAGCACGGTCGGATAGATCCAGTGCGGGATCGATCCGAGCCAGTTCCAGACACGTTCCCGCCGAGTGGTGTCGAGCGCGATCTCGCCGCCGCGCGAGGAGACGTAAAGCTCGGTGCCGTCGGCGTCGCCGAGGCCGATCAGATAGAGCGGCCGCAGCGGATCGAAGCGCGCGGTGACCGACCATTGATCGCGCGTCACCGTATCGAGCAGTTGCGGCTGCACCGCATGCGGGTGATGCCGGGCGACAGCAAGAGCCTGATCCGGCGTGATGCCGTCGATCAGGCGGCCGTCGATTGCAGAAATGGTGACGGTGGCTCCCTTCCAGCCGGTCACGCGATAGACCGGAATGTCGTCCATCATCGAGAGCCGGAGATCGCGAGGATAGCGCTCCATGCCCGCGATCGCCATCGCGCGATCGGGAGCGACCTGCACCTTGCCCCACGAAAGGACAGGGAGCGCGGACAGGCGCTCGCTGTCGGTGAGGCGCGGAAACGCCACGTACATCATGACGAGGCCGGAGACGAACCACATCGCGAACAACAGACACGTCGCAATGCCGATCCAGCGATGGACGACATAGAGCGATCGCCGCGCGCGCCGGATCAGAGCCTTGCGCATGATCAGAACTTCACGTTGACGGAGAGTTCGGCGGTACGCGGCATGCCGAGCAGCCACTGCCCGGTCCCGTTCGAGGTCACCGCGTAGGCCTTGTCGAACAGATTGTAGACGCGGAACGCGACCGTGGTGCGGTCGTCGGGCTTCCATTTGATGCCGCCATTGACCACATTGTACCCCGGCCGCAGCTGGGTGTTGGCAAGATCGGAGTACATCGCACCGACGATCTGCACGCCGCCATAGACCGACCAGTTGGGCGCGAAGTCCCAGGTCAGCCAGACGTTCGCGACCTGCTGCGGCACGTTGACCGGGACATTGCCGTTGTAGCTGACGATCTTGCCGCCGACCACCTGGCTGTTGTTGTCGTATCGCGCACGCAACAGCGCAAGATTGGCGTCGACGCGCCAGCCATCGTTCAGCGCGAGCCCGACCGATCCTTCGACGCCCCGGGATGATTGCTGGCCGATCTGCAGCGCGACGCCTGCGGTGGGATTGCTGGGATCGGGAATCGTGAGCCCGGTCTTGACGATCTCGTAAGCAGCCAGCGTCCACTCGCCGCGGCCGCCCCAGAACGATTGCTTGACCCCGACCTCGGTCTGCTTGCCGGTCGCGAGCTGGAAGGTTTTCTGCGAGACCGGCAGCGAGATCAGATTGCCGACCGGATCGACGCCGACCGCATACTGGCCATAGTACGCGAGATTCTTGATCGGCTCGTAAACCAACCCGGTGCGCCAGCTGGTGCCCGACAGCGAAACGCCAAAGCTGTTCCCTGGCGTCCTGTAGTCGGTTCGATCGATATCGGGACGATCATATCTGACGCCGGTGACCAGCGACAATTGATCGGTCAGCGACAGCCGATCTTCGGCGAACAAGGCGTATTGATTGACGATCGAGTTGAAGCCGGGCGCAGTCGCAGACGACGTCGCGAAGAATGAGCCGGGATCGAAGACGTAAGGATTGACCGACGATGCGCCGCCATAGGGCGAGTTGTTGGTGTGGGTGAAGTCGATCCGGTTGACGTCGAACCCGGCGACGAACTGGTTCGCGAGCCCGAACACATGACCGCTGAAGGTCGCATCCATCCGGTTGCCGACCTGCTTCTGGTCGTGAAATATCTCGATATAGTTGGAGCGATCGATCAGCTGGGTCTTCGGATTCCAGGTGTAGTTCTCGATGTCGCGCCAGTGTCGCTCGCTGGTCAGATAATACAGCGTGTTATTGACCTTGATGCCGTCGGCAACGTCCCACTCGGTCTTGAACTGGGTCCAGCTGTCCTGGTAGCGGATCGCGCTGTTCAACGCGTTGTAGTTCTTGAAGCGCAGTGCGTCCTGGATCGATCCGCCAACCAGCGGCGTGCCGAAATAGCGCGACGGGCTGCGGTCGCCGTAATCCTCCGACAGTGTGAAGGCGAGATTGTCCGAGGCCTGCACCCGCACGGCGGCGGAGACCACTGCATTCGAGGTCTTGTCGCGATCGACCCAGCCGTCCGACATGTTGCCGGTGGCGTTGATGCGATAGGACACATTGGGATTGATCGGGCCGGTGCTGTCCACCGACAGCCGTCGCGTCATGTTGCTGTCGAGCGAGACCTCGGCCTCGTTAGCGGGCGTACCCTGCGGCTTCTTCGGAACGACGTTGATGACGCCGCCGATCGCGCCTTCGCCGTACAGCACCGAGGCCGGGCCTCGCAGCACCTCGATGCGCTGCGTCGACCAGGTGTCGTAGGGGAACGTCAGGGTGCCGGAGCCGATATAAAAGCGGGTACCGTCATACAGCGTCATCACCGAATTGCTGCCGGCAAAGCCGCGGGTGCTGAACGACAGGCCGCCATTGCCCGGCGCCGGCGTGGCGATGAACCCGGCCGCATTCTGGGTGACGGCATCGAGCACATTATGCTGGCCGCGTTCGGCGATGGTCTGCGCCGTGATGATCTCGACGCTGGCCGGCGTCTGCAGCGGCGTCAGATTGAGACGACTGCCGGTGCCGCCCTGCGTAGTGGCGTTGAGCGTCGGCGGCGCCGATCCCGACGCGCCTGAGGCTGCGGCACGCGGCGCGGCTGCTGTTGCCGCCGCCGTTGCAGGTCTGGCGCGTGCCCGCGACAACGACGCCGAGTTGCGGCTTCGCGCCATGGACTTAGGCTTTCCGGACGTCGAGGGTGCGATCTCGATCGGATCGAGCGTGGTGGGCGGAGGTGTCTGTGCTCCGGCTTCAGCCGGCAGCAGCAGCGATAGCAGGGAGCAAACGAGACCGAGGCGCCATTTCCGCGCAGCGGGAGAGGACGGAGACATGAAAGGACTCGCGGTAACGTGGCACGTCACCGCGAACGCGGACTGGCGCATTGCCGAAAAGGCAGTGCTCCGATCCCACCAGGACGCCCCCGCCCGATGTGCTCGCGTGTGACCACGACTGACGGCAGGTCTCCTGGCTCACGGGTCATCGCCTGTCGACGCCTTCCCGGGCCGATGGCCCAGTGGCAGATTGACGAAAGGCTCGCCGTTTACAGTTGCGGGGACAGCTGCGGCATTGGGGTTACCCTCGCACCGCATTCCCTTTTGATCCCCGAAGGGAACCGTCGCCAAAAACGATAGGTGCTGACGGCAGAGCTGTCAATTCGATGCGATTGTCGCACACATGCTTTGCGGGATCGTGCTGCGGCGATGACACGTCTGCGGATGGCGTGACGAAGTGATCCGTCATCCTTGAGGAGCCGCGTAGCGCGTCTCAGGATGACGGGAAACGCATCACTCAGCTTCGACGCAGCCCTGCATCACCTCGTCGATCTCGGCGCGCGACAGCGCGCCCAGCTCGGCGATGAACACGATTCGCGTGCGCGGCACGCCGGGTGCCGGCACGCCGCCGGTAGCCAACGTCGCGCGGCCGCCGGCGAGCTGAAATACCGTCAGCCGCCCGGGCTGCTCCACCGTCTCGAACAATCCCTTCGCGCGCGCCAACTTCGGCGCCAGTCTGCCGATCGCCTGCTGCAGGCGCGGCAGCGCTACCTTCCGCTCCGAGCTCCAACTCAGCGTCTCAAACCGATCGGACACCGGCCGTCGCGGCGCGGTCTCGCGCGGCGCTGGCACATGATCGAGATCGGCCGGAAAAACCAGTTCGGCCGGCACCTCGCCATGCAACGCATCGACGATCACCGCAGTCGGCCGTACCGCGCGCACGGCATCGCGGATCGCGGCGCAGGCGGCTGCATCAGAGAGATCCACCTTGCTCAGCGCCACCACGTCGGCAGCCCGCAACTGCGACCGCAGCAGCGCATCGTCCAGCGCGGCGACCGGCTGCGTCGCGTCGACCACGCACAGCACGGTCTCCAGCGGCGCCTCCTTCCAGATCACGGGATCCATCAGGTTGCGCACGATGTCGGCGGGATCGGCGATCCCGCTGGTCTCGATCACGATGAATTCGGGACGCGGATCGCGCCGCAGCAGCGTTGCGAGCGTGCGCAGCAGATCGCCTTCCAGCGTGCAGCAGATGCAACCATTGCTCAGGCTGACCACGCCGTCGCTGGCGCCGGCGATCAGTTCCGCGTCGATATTGATCGCGCCGAAGTCGTTTACCACCGCGGCGATGCGCCGCCCTTGCGCATGCGCCAGCAGATGGTTGACGACCGTGGTCTTGCCCGCCCCGAGAAAACCCGCGACCAGCAGGATCGGGACCGGCACGTTAGCCTCCGACAACGGGTCGGCGTACCGGACGGCCAGGCCGTGCCGCGACGTCGAGGACGCCATCATTGATCAGCGGCTGGCCGCTGACCACGAGGTGCCGCACGCCTTCCGCCGGGCGATTCATCGCCGAGAAGGTCGCGCGGTCGCTCAGCGTCTCGAAGTCGAACACCACGACATCGGCGTCCGCGCCCGCCTGCAGCCTGCCCTTGGCGCGCATCGCCGGCGTGCTCGCAGAGAGAATCTCGGCCGGGATCAGCGCGCATTTGCGGATGCCCTCGAGCAGGGACACCTTCCTGCGCTCGCGCACCCATTCGCGGATGAAGCGGGTAAAGCAGCCGGCCGAACGCGGATGCGAAGTCGCATCCTCGGGCAGCGGCCAGGCGTCGCCGGTGTAGGGGCGGCCATCCGACAGTGTCCACGGCATCGCGTCGGACGCGATCGCGCCGCCCGGATACAGCACCGCCATGTCGAGCAGGTCGCGATGGTGCTGATTGTTCTCGATATCGAGCACATGCCACAGCACCAGCGTCGAGGGCTCCGCGGCCTGCGCCGCCAGCAGTTCCTCGCGGCTGCCGAAGCGATGACCGTCAGTCACGCGCTGCACCGAATCATAGCCGAGGCCGTTGCGTTCCTCGAATTTCGGATCGCTGAAGAAGGTCGCCGCCAGCACCGTCGATCCGGTGCCGTAGGGATAGGCCTCGACCGTGATCGGCAACCCCTGCGCCTGCGCCTTGGCGATCAGCGCTACGCAGCGCTCGATATCGATCTTGCTCGACGAGTTGAAATGGCAGATGTGCATATGCGCGCCGGTGGCGCCGGCATAGCCGATCAGGCGGATATAGGCTTCGGCCGCGCTCTCGGGATCGATGCGCGACATGTAGGCGACGTGGGTGAAGGTCGGCACCGCATGATCAGCCGCGAGCTGGCACACCGCGGTCAATTCCTGCACGCCGGCGCCCGGCGCATAGGCGTTGAGAATGCCGATGCCGATGCCGCCCTCGTTCAGTCCGTTGGCAAGGCGCGCGAGGATGCCGCCGACCTCGCCTTCGGTCGCCACGTTCTCGATCCAGCGGCGATCGCGCATCGCTGCGCCGAACGATTCCAGCGAGCTTTCCGCATTCGAGCCGGTCATCGCACCGATCCGCGCGAACGCCCAGTTGGCCGCCGCGCCGTAGTTCAGCACCCGTCCCTTTTCGGCCTGCCGCTTGTACCAGGACCCCACCGGCAGCACGCCGGCCTCCAGGTCGAGCGACGTCGTCACCCCGTCGAACGCCTGCATGCGATCGGCCGGAATAGTCTGGCCATGCGCGTGCAGATCGATGAAGCCCGGCGCGACCACGAGCCCGGTGGCGTCGATCTGCCGCTCCGCGCCGCCGAGCCCCGTGCCGACCGCGGCGATCTTGCCGTCGACGACAGCGACGTCGCCGATCGCATCCATCCCGCTGGCCGGATCCACCACCCGGCCGCCGCTGATCACCAAACCACCCATCTCGCCACTCCCCGCATTCCGAATCCGACCGGTCTCTCGTCGGGCATAGAGAAGCGCATCGCACTGATCGCAGCAACCGGGCAACGGTTGTGGCGACATGCTCTGGCGGAATATCCCCCGTGCCGTGGCGGCGATTGCAGAGAGCCTCTCCCTACGTTCCGGTTGCGCGCCGCGGCGGCAGCCCCCGCCAGAGATCGTTGCCAGGCTTCACGCGGCTCGCCACGAGTTTCGGCGGCATGCGGTCCCTGGCGATCGCTGCTTCGACCGCGCGCTTGAGCCTGACGTTGTCGATCTGGGCCAGGAATCGCCCGATGACCGCGTCCTGGTCCACGCCCCGACCGGAGATCGCCGCGCACAGCTCCGCGGTCGTCCGGCGGAAGAAATGGAAGGCGTCATCGGCCGTGCCGCCCAGCCGGTCGACCTCGCCGGCCACACCGAGCGCGTGCATCCGATCGTCGTCATCGAGCGTCACCGCAAAGCGCAGCACGGCAAGCTGCCAGGCGCAGAGCAGCTTGCTCTCCTGTTCGGCCGCATTCTCGCGCATCAGTCGAACACCCCGCGCGCCGATGCTCCGTCAGGTGTCGAGGGAGGTCAGGCGCGGTGCGACTATCCTTGCGCGGGAATAGGTTTTCGAGGGGAGCGCGCGGGCGAATGCATAGAAATCGCATAGGCGGAGCGCACAGAGCTCCAATTCGCTCAAATCCCTTCGAATTGCAGCCGCGCCAGCCGCGCATAGAGACCATTGGCCGCCACCAGCTCGGCGTGGGTGCCCTGCTCGACGATCCTGCCCTGGTCCATGACCAGGATGCGGTCGCAGGACAGCACGGTCGCCAGCCGATGCGCGATCACCAGTGTCGTGCGATGGCGCATCAATTCCTCCAGCGCGGTCTGCACCAGCGTCTCGCTCTCGGCGTCGAGCGCCGAGGTCGCTTCATCCAGCAGCAGCAGCGGGGCATCGCGCAGGATCGCGCGCGCGATCGCAATGCGCTGGCGCTGGCCGCCGGACAGCGTCACGCCGCGCTCGCCGAGCTGGGCATCGAAGCCGTCGGGCAGCCGGCGCAGGAATTCGGTGGCATGCGCGAGGTCGGCGGCGCGCTCGACCTCGGCGTCGGTGGCGTCGGGCCGGCCGAACCGGATGTTGTCGCGGGCGCTCGCGGCGAACACCACGGAATCCTGCGGCACCAGCGCGATCCGCGCGCGCACCTCGGCCGGATCGGCCTGCCGGATCGGCACGCCGTCGAGCGAGATGGCACCCGATTTCGGATCATAGAAGCGCAGCAGCAGATGGAACAACGTGCTCTTGCCGGCGCCGGACGGCCCGACGATCGCGACCTTCTCGCCCGAGCGCACAGCCAGCGACACGCCATCGACCGCCAGCGCATTGGGCCGGGTCGGATAGGCGAAGCTGACATTGTCGAAGCCGACATCGCCGCGTGCCGGCTGCGGCAGCGCGCGCGGCGACGCGGGCGCTGCGATCTGCGGCCTGACACGCAGGATCTCGAACAGCCGTTCCGCCGCGCCCGATGCGGCCGAAACCTCGCCCCAGACCTCGCTGAGCTGGCCGAGGCCGCTTGCGGCGAATGCCGTGTAGAGAATGAACTGGCCGAGCCGGCCTGGGCTGATGGCGCCGATCAGCACGTCGTGCGAGCCGACCCACAGGATCACGACGACGCTGGCGAACACGATGAAGATCACGATCAAGGTCAGCACCGCGCGCGCCTTGGTCGAGCTGCGCGCGGCCTCATAGGCCTGCTCGACCTCGCCGGCAAAGCGCGTCCGGGCGAGCTTCTCGCCGGTATAGGCCTGCACGGTGCGGATCGCATTGACCAATTCGCTCGCATAGGCGCTGGCGTCGGCCAGCGTGTCCTGGGCGGTGCGCGACAGCCGCCGCACCCAGCGGCCGAACGCGACCAGCGGAATCACGATGATCGGAATCGCGAGCAGCACGAAGCCGGAGAGCCGCGGGCTGGTGATCACCATCATCGCGGCGGCGCCGCAGAACAGCATCACATTGCGCAGCGCGATCGACACCGAGGCGCCGACCGCGGACTTGATCTGGGTGGTGTCGGCGGTGAGGCGCGACACCAGTTCGCCGCTTCGTGCCGAATCGAAGAACGAGGGTGACAGCGAAATCAGATGCGCGAACACGTCGCGCCTGAGATCGGCGACGATACGCTCGCCGATCGTCATGACGAGGTAGTAGCGCGAGGCGCTGGCACAGGCGAGCACGGCGACGACCGCGATCATCACGCTGAAATAGCTGTTGATCATCGCGATGCCTTCGGGCGTGAAGCCCATGTCGATCATCCGTCGCACCGCGACCGGCACGATCAGCGTGGTGATCGCCGCAATCGTCAGCGAGATCAGCGCGAGGATCGCCCGCCCCTTGTAACGCGCCACATAGGGCGCGAGCGCAAGCAGAGGCCGCAGGCGGGCACGGCTCTTCGCCGGCTCCATGATCTGGCCCTCGATGAAAGCCCCCTCATCGAGCAACGCGTCGCGCGGCGGCTCGGGGGTGCCGCGAGGGGTCTCAAGCTGTTCGGCTACACTCATTGTATCTTAGACCGGTTCTATCGCCCCCCCACATAGGCCCGCCGAGCCCCGGCTGGCAAATCCGGTAAAGTCCCAATCCGGTGATGGGCTTGAGCCCGGTTTCTTGGCTTGTTTTGGCAGGCACCATGGGTTATAGAGCCGCCCAAATCCCGTATCCAATACATCTTGAGACGGGCGCTGGCGCGCCGAAGGAACTGTCATGAAAGCCGATATTCATCCGAACTATCATACGATTAAGGTCGTCATGACCGACGGCACCGAGTACCTGACCCGCTCGACCTGGGGCAAGGAAGGCGACACGCTGAACCTCGACATCGATCCCAAGTCGCACCCGGCCTGGACCGGCGGTACCCAGCAGCTGATGGACCGCGGCGGCCGCGTCTCGCGCTTCCAGAAGAAGTTCTCGGGCTTCCTCAAGAAGGACTAAAGTCCGCTTCGGGATCGCACGCAAAACGCCCCCGTTTCGGGGGCGTTTTTGTTTTGCAGGCGCCGCTCCGGGATCGAGCGTGCGACCTACCGATCCCCAAAGGCCAGCCGCGCGCCGAGCGCGACGAGGATGCTGCCGCCGATCCGCTGCATGGCCCGCTGCGATCTCTTCGAGCGCTGCAGCTTCGTCATCACTGCGCTGGCGAAGAACACGCAGACGATATCGACCGCCGAGAACGTCAGATTGACGGCCGCGCCGAGCAGGAACAGCTGGGCCCAGACCGGCAGGCCGGCCGACGCATCGACGAACTGCGGCAGGAACGCCAGGAAGAAAATCGCGGTCTTCGGATTGAGCACCTCGACGACAATGCTTTGCGCGAAGGCGCGCTCCGCGGAGAGCGGCGCAATTGTAGGACGCTTCGCGTCGTCGCGAGCGCGAAACAACGACAGCCCGAGCCAGACCAGATAGGCGGCGCCGACCAGCTTCATCGCTGTGAATAGCGGCGGCACCGCATGAAACAGTAGCGCAAGGCCTGCGGCCGCGGCGACGACATGGACATAGCCGCCGAGATGCAGGCCGAGCGAGGCCATCAGCCCCGCGCGCCGGCCGCCCGCGAGCGTACGGGCAGCGGCGTACAGCATGGCCGGCCCCGGGATCAGCGCGAAGGTCGCGGTCGTGATTGCGAAGGCAAGGTACAATTCCATGCGAGGGCTCAATCTCTAGACGATAGGGAGTTGAGCAGGCGCTTTTTCCTTGCCGTCATTGCGAGCGAAGCGAAGCAATCCATCTGTCCACATATGCCGATGGATGGATTGCTTCGTCGCTATCGCTCCTCGCAATGACAGTCTCACGTCGCCGGGATCATCGCCGCGACCTCACGGTCGACAGGATTGTCGCTGGCGCCAAGGCCCGCGATGACGCCGGCGCGGTCCTCGAGCTTGCGGTTCTGGCTCATCTTCTTCTTGGCGTCGATCCGTGTGATCGGCATCCGGAAGCCGACGATGCCGCGCAGCTGCGCCTTGATGAAATCGTCAGGCGCATCGCTGACCTGCCAGACCTCCTTGCGTGAGCTCTCGTGCAGCGCGGTCAGCCGGGTCACGACTTCGAGCAGACGATCGGCATCCTCGAAGAACTCGGCCGAGCCATAGGCGTGCACGGCAACGTAATTCCAGGTCGGCACCACCTTGCCATGCTCGGCCTTGGTCACATACCAGGACGGCGTCACATAGGCGTCGGGGCCCATGAAGATCGCCATCGCCTCGCCCACGGCGGGCAGCTTCCATTGCGGGTTGGGCCGCGCGACGTGACCATACAGCGTGCCGTAGTCGCCTTCGTTCTCATCGAGGATCAGCGGCAGTGGCGTGCCGATCAGCCCGTCGGCGGTTGCGGTGACCAGCGTCGCGAGCCTTGAGGCCCGCATCGCGGCATGGATCGGGCCGAGCTGTTCGATCTTGAAGTGTGGCGGCAGGTACATCGCGGACCTCTTGGCGGACCTCGTCAATTGCTGCTCGTACCATAGCGCTGGCGGCATACATGCGCGAGGGATTGTTCGAGACGCATATCAGGCTCATCCGCATCGTCTACGCCGCGCGACGCGCAACGCTGATCGCATCGCTTTCGCGTCACATGTCTGATGACGTGAAACTACAGCCGAGCGAAGGCACGCATCTTTTGCTGTGGCTGCGCAAGGTTTTGACGACGTGCAACTGGCGAAGACAGCGCCTGCCGATGCTCGGCTTTGGTGGCTTCGAGCCGGACGAGTTGGAGGCAGCGGCGATCCGGCTGCGGTGCGTGATGGATCAGCACACGTCACAGCGGCGGGCCAAGCCACGTCGCACAGAGGCATCACACTGAGTTGACTGTTCGGCCTTACTGCTCGAACGCGGCCTTGAGCCGGTTGAGCTGCGGCACCAGCGGGTTGCCGATCGACGAGCGATCCGGCGCCGGCGCGTGGATCGTGGTGTCGAGGCGGCGGACGCGCGCCTGCAAATCCATCGAACGCGCGATCAGAATCTGCAATTGCTCGGGCAACTTCTCAATCATGTCGACCGGACCGGGATCGGCAGCCGACAGCTTCACCTTGGTCTTCTCGCGATTGGCCTGGGTCAGCGTCATCTCGCCTTCCTTGACCGCGCGATGCAGCAGCAGCCAGGAGGCGAGCTGCATCAGCCGGGTGGTCAGGCGCATGCTTTCGGTGGCATAGGTCAGGCTGACGGACCGTTCCAGCGCCTTGGCCTCGGCACGCCCATCGCCGTCGAGATAGGCGGCGGTCTGCTCGACCAGGTCCATGCCTTCCCGGAACAGCACGCCGAATGCCGCAGAATTGGTCAGCCGTTCACTGAACAGCACAAGCCCGGCTTCGTTCTGGGAACGATCCGCCATGGTTAACGCCCTCACACCATCGTAACGCCCACTGGCATCTGACGCGCCAGCTTATGATGAACAAATCATTGCGCGGGCGCGCGGCAGAGTCCAGCCGCAACCGGATTTATGGTTTCCAACGGATAGGACGCACAAAAAAGAGCCGCCGTTTCCGGCGGCTTTTGAAGTTGATAACAGGGAGGCGTCAAACAGAGTGGACAGGAGCCACTCGGTGTCCAAACGAGGACAATGCAGTCATAATCGAGAAAGCTTAACCGATCGTAAATGAACGGATTTCTTCAGGCTTTGTTTGCCATGTCGGCCATTGACCTAGTTTGGGACAGGCGATCGCAGCATGTGAATGCGCAACCTGAATCGAGCGCGGCGAAGTCCGGGCACGATGCATGTTCTCCTTCCCCCTGGAAGGGGGAAGGTCGGGATGGGGGTCAGCCGCGGGCGACGCTGCGAGTGGAGAGGGCAGATCCCCACCCGCTTTGCTCTGGCGAGCAAAGCGACCTCCCCTTTTCAAGGGGAGGTGGAGAGCAGCGTAGCCCGGATAGCGCGGCCCCAGATTGCGCTTCGCTCTATCCGGGCTTCGGGGATCGAATGATGCAGCGCGCTACGACTTGAAGAACGCGTTCGCGGCGTCCTTCGACGCGCGTTTCTTGGTCATCGCTTCCTTCAGGCGATCGACCTCGGCATTGAGCAGCGCGATGCGCTCGGTCAATTCCTCGACCGACAGCAGCGAGAGATCCTGTCCGACCTCGTGGGTGATCTTCTTCCGCGGCCGGTCCTCATCCTCGATCGGCATGTGTCCTCCCCGCGATGGTGATCTGGCGCCGTGCGTCCAGCGATGCTAGATATCTGCGTGCAGGAGAATTTTGCAGTGACTTTCGTGTGCGCGCAACATCTGACGCGAATGCCCCGGCCCGACCGCAAGGAGTCTGACCGGACGGGATAGTGCGCCTGCGCGCAAGGCATGAGCCGCCCCCAAGCCCTTCCGATCATGCGGGAGGGCTTTTTGATTTTTCCGGGGTCGGCATCACCGAACGCGAAAGACCCTGACCCATGACCAAAATTCTCATCACCAGCGCCCTTCCCTATGTGAACGGCGTCAAGCATCTCGGCAACCTGATCGGCTCGCTGCTGCCGGCCGACGTCCATGCCCGCTTCCGCCGGCAGACCGGTGACGACGTGCTGTTCATCTGCGCGACCGACGAGCACGGCACGCCGGCCGAGCTCGGCGCGATCGAGGCAGGACAGGACGTCCGCGCGTACTGCGACGCGCAGCACGCCGTCCAGGCCGACATCTACCGGCGCTTTGGCCTCTCATTCGATCATTTCGGCCGCACCAGCGCGCCGCACAACCACGCGCTGACGCAGCACTTCTATCGCCGGCTCGACGCAGCCGGACTGATCGAGGCGCGCACCTCGCGGCAGGTGTTCTCGCCCGTCGACCAGCGCTTCCTGCCCGACCGTTACGTGCTCGGCACCTGCCCGCATTGCAGCGATCCCAACGCGCGCGGCGATCAATGCGACCATTGCGGCACGCTGCTCGACCCACCGGAGTTGATTGATCCGCGCTCGGCGCTATCAGGCGACCGCACGCTCGAGATCCGCGACAGCCGCCATCTGTTCCTGCGTCAGTCGCAGCTGGTCGACCGCATCGGCGCGTGGATCGACAGCCGCACCGGATGGCCGCCCTTCGTGGTGTCGACCGCCAAGAGCTGGCTCAATGCCGAGCTGCGCGACCGCTGCATCACGCGCGATCTCGCCTGGGGCATCGCAGTCCCGCGCGCGGGTTTTGACGGCAAGGTGTTCTACGTCTGGTTCGATGCGCCGATCGGCTACATCGCGGCGACCCAGGAATGGGCGGCAGCGGCGCCCGGTCGCGACTGGCAGGATTGGTGGTGGCAGGCCGACGATATCAGCTACATCCAGTTTCTCGGCAAGGACAACATCCCTTTCCACACCGTCAGCTTTCCGGCGACGCTGCTCGGCTCCGGCGAGCCCTGGAAGACCGCCGATGTGATCAAGGGATTCCACTGGCTGAATTACGAGGGCGGCAAGTTCTCGACCAGCAGGAAGCGCGGCATCTTCACTGACGCGGCACTGGAGGAACTACCGGCCGATCTCTGGCGCTGGTGGCTGATCGCCAACGCGCCCGAAAGCGCTGACACCGATTTTGCCGTCACCAGATTCGTCGCCGACGTGAACAAGGATCTCGCCGATATCTTCGGCAACCTCGTCAACCGCATCGTCAGCTTTGCGCATCTCGTCTTCGACGGTTGCATCCCGGATGGCGGTGCACCGGGTGACACCGAGCGGCAGCTCGCGGCTGACCTGGAGCAGCGCATCGCAGGGCTCTACCGCCATCACATCGCTCTGGAGTTTCGCGCGGCTGCCGCTGCGACCCGCGCGATCTGGGACACCGCGAACGCCTACCTGCAACACACCGCGCCATGGACCGCGATCAAGTCCGATCCGGTACGGGCGGCGGTCGTCACCCGCACGGGGCTCAATCTGGTCGCGCTTGGCGCGACGCTGGCGTGGAGCATCGTGCCCGATCTCGCGGCCCGCGTGCTCGGTGCATTCGGTCGCGACGATGTGATCCCGCGCTGGCCCAATGGCCCACTCCTCCCGCTGCTGGATGGCGGCGCCGGCACGCCGGTCGCAAGGCTCGGCCTGCCGGTCGAGAAAATCAGCCCCGAAAAAGCCGACCATCTGACGAGGCGGTTCGGGACTTAATGGCGTTTCGCTTCGTTGCAAAAGGCGGTATGCCACCAGCCAATCCTCTTCACTGACCAGGGACGAACCATGCCAAACCTGCCCGCGCAAATGACCGTCGTTGCCATCAGCAAGCCAGGCGGCCCGGAGGTGCTGGTGCCGGAGACCCGTGCGGTGCCGGTGCCAAAGGCCGGCGAAATCCTGGTCAAGGTCGCGGCCGCCGGCGTCAATCGCCCTGACGTCGCGCAGCGCTCCGGCTCCTATCCGCCGCCGCCCGGCGCCAGCGACCTGCCCGGCCTCGAGATTGCGGGCGAAGTGGTCGCGCTCGGCGAAGGCGCCAAGCACAAGATCGGCGACAAGGTGATGTCGCTCGTCGCCGGCGGCGGCTATGCGCAATATTGCATCGCGCAGGACGCGCAGGCGATGACCGTGCCGTCCTCACTGTCGATGCAGGAAGCCGGCGCCATCCCGGAAACGCTGATGACCGTGTGGCACAACGTGTTCGAGCGCGGCGCACTCAAGGCCGGCGAGACGCTGCTGATCCACGGCGGCTCGTCGGGCATCGGCACGATGGCGATCCAGCTGGCCAAGGCGTTCGGCGCCAAGGTGATCGTCACTGTCGGCTCGCAGGACAAGGCCGACGCCTGCCTCAAGCTCGGCGCCGACTACGCGGTCAACTACAAGACCGAGGATTTCGTCGAGGCGGTGAAGAAGGCCACTGACGGTGCAGGCGCCGACGTCATCCTCGACATGGTGGGCGGCGACTATATCGACCGGAACTACGACGCCGCCGCGGTCGAGGGTCGCATCGTCCAGATCGCGTTCCTGTCGGGAACACCGAAGGCCACGGCCAATTTCGCCAAGCTGATGGTCAAGCGGCTGCACCACACCGGCTCGACCCTGCGCCCCCGTAGTAATGCGGACAAGGCGGCGATGGTCGCGGCGATCGAGGCAAAGGTGCTGCCGCTATTGCGCGAAGGCCGCGTCAAACCGCTGATGGACAGCACATTCCCGCTGGAAAAGGCCGCCGATGCGCACCGGCGCATGGAGACCAGCGAACATATTGGCAAAATTGTGTTGGTGGTCTAACTCTCGCAGCGGAAGCAGGGGCGGAAACCCTTTGATTCCCTTCGCTTTCGTGTCATTTATCGCGCCACCTCCGGGCCGGTCGCCGGGCCCGGTCAGTTTGTCGATCGCGGAGTACTGACATTGCGTCTGATCAGGTGCCTTGCGCTGCTCGCGCTGGGCCTCATGATGTTTGCCGCTGCGCCTGCCGCGTATGCGATCGACGCGGTCAGCGTGCGCAGCGACGCGCCGGCGATCGACCTCACCGCGGTGCTCGACCATCAACGCAGCGAAACCGACCGCATCCAGGTCTCCACTGCACCTGGAACCGACGGCATCGTGCGCCGCATCGAAGTTCGCGCCCGCGAAGGCGGCCAGAACTGGGTGGTGTTCGCGCTCGCCAACAACACCGACGACCAGCTCGACCGCCTGATCGTCGCGCCGCACTATCGCATCGTGTCGTCGGGCCTGCTGTGGCCCGATCTCGGCCTGTCGCGCATCGCCACCATCACGCCGTCGGTCGGCGATCGTCCCGAGCGGCAGGAGAGTCCGACCGCCGACGTGTTCCGCATCACGCTCGATCCCGGCGCCGTCGTCACCTATGTCGCGGAACTGCGCACAGACAAGCTGCCGCAGCTCTATCTGTGGGAACCCGACGCCTACAAGGACAAGGTCAACTCGTTCACGCTGTACCAGGGCATCGTGATCGGCATCTCGGGCCTGCTCGCGCTCGTGCTCACGATTTTGTTTGTGGTCAAGGGCAGCATCATGTTCCCGGCCGCCGCGGCGCTGGCCTGGGCGGTGCTGGTCTATATCGGCGTCGACTTCGGCTTCTGGGGCAAGGTGCTCGACATGTCGAACAACGCCGAGCGCGTCTGGCGCGCGGCGGGCGAGGCGATCCTCGCGGCGACATTGCTCGTGTTCCTGTTTGCCTATCTCAATCTCAGTCGATGGCACGTCCGCTACTCGCACATCACGATCGGCTGGCTCGTCTTCCTCGGCTCGCTGGTGGCGCTGGCGCTGTTCGATCCCGCGGTCGCCTCCGGCATCGCGCGGATGTCGCTGGTGATGATCGCCTTCGCCGGCTTCGCGCTGATCGTCTATCTCTCCACCCACGGCTTCGACCGCGCGGTGCTGTTGATCCCGACCTGGTTCCTGCTGGTGGTCTGGGTGGTCGCGGCCGGCATGACGGTCGCAGGTTCCGTCACCAACGACATCGTCGGCCCGGCACTGCTCGGCGGCCTCGTGCTGATCGTGATGCTGATCGGATTCACGGTGATGCAGCACGCCTTCGCCGGCGGCGGCGCCACCACCGGTGTGGTCTCCGATGTCGAGCGCCGCGCATTGGCGCTGACCGGCTCCGGCGATCTGATCTGGGACTGGGACGTGTCGGCCGACAAGGTGTTCACCAGCCCCGAGACCGAGGCCCTGCTCGGCCTCAAGCGCGGCACGCTGGAGGGTCCCGCGGCGAAGTGGTTAGAGGTGCTGCACCCGCTCGACCAGGACCGCTTCCGCGCCGCGCTCGACAGCGTGCTCGACCAGCGCCGCGGCCGCCTGGTGCAAGACTTCCGGCTGCGCACGCCCGACGGCCATTTCATGTGGTTCGCGCTAAAGGCGCGCCCCGTTGTCGGCTCCGACGGCGAGGTCTCGCGCGTGGTCGGGACGCTCACCGACGTCACCGAGTTCAAGAACTCGGAAGAGCGGATGCTGCATGACTCGGTGCACGACAATCTGACCGGACTGCCGAACCGCAGGCTGTTCATGGATCGCCTCGGCGCGGTGGCGAACCTCGCCAAGACCATGCCGAACCTGCGGCCGACCTTGATGGTGATCGACCTCGACCGCTTCAAGCAGGTCAACGATTCCGTCGGCATTGCGGTCGGCGACTCCATCCTGCTGACGCTGGCGCGGCGGCTGACCCGCATCCTTAAACCCCAGGACACGCTGGCGCGCATGGCCGGTGACCAGTTCGGCCTGATCCTGCTGTCGGAGCAAGACCCGGCGCGGATCACCAATTTCGCCGAGACCATCCGCAAGACCATCCGCGCCCCGATCGCGTTCAACGACCGCGAGATCTTCCTGACCGCCTCGATCGGCCTTGCGCTGTCCGACCCGGCCGCGCCGCTGACCGACGAGATCATCAAGGACGCCGAGCTTGCGATGTATCATTCCAAGCGGATCGGCGGCGACCGTATCGACGTCTATAAGCCGGCGATGCGGGCGCGGAAGACCGACCGCCTGACCTTGGAGAGCGACCTGCGCCGTGCCATCGAGCGGCAGGAGATCACGATCCTGTACCAGCCGATCGTGCGGCTGGAGGATCGCGCGATTGCGGGCTTCGAGGCGCTGGCGCGCTGGGACCATCCCAAGCTCGGCCGGATGTCGCCGTCGGAGTTCATCAACGTCGCCGAGGAGACTGGCCTGATCGTCGATCTCGGCATGTTCGTGATGGACCAGACTGCGCGCCAGCTCGCGGTGTGGCAGCGCGCGATGCGCGCGCGCGAGCCGATCTTCGCGTCGGTCAACGTGTCGTCGCGGCAATTGCTGCGTCACGATCTGATCCACGATATCCGCACCGTGCTGTCGCGCTCCACGGTGGCGCGCGGCACGCTGAAGCTGGAACTGACGGAATCGCTGGTGATGGAGAACCCGGAGCACGCCGCGCAGATGCTGGCGCGGATCCGCGAGCTCGGCACCGGGCTGTCGCTCGACGATTTCGGCACCGGACATTCCTCGCTGTCCTACCTGCAGCGCTTCCCGTTCGACACCATCAAGATCGACCAGTCCTTCGTCCGCACCACGAGCCGCGGCACCCGCCCGGTAATCCTGAAATCGATCATCGCGCTGGCGCACGACCTCGGCATGGAAGTGGTCGCGGAGGGCGCTGAGACGGATTCGGACGCCGTCGAGCTCTACCAGCTCGGCTGCGAATACGCGCAGGGCTTTGCCTTCGGCGAACCGATGGATGCCGATGCCGCGACGCGCCTGCTCACCGAGGAACGGCTGGAAGCCGCGAGCTAGCGCGGCTTCGGCATCCGCTTGAACCTGACGCTCTTGCCGTCGGCCTGGCGCGTGGCGATGTAGCCGGCCTCGAGACAGGCTTCGCGTTGCGGCATCTTCTCCTGCGGGCTGCGCAGGGTTTCCCACCACGACGCCCGGTGCGCGGCGCGCGGCAGCGCCGCATCGATGATCGCCTCGATCTCGTCGAAGGTCAGCACGAATTCAGGCAAATGCTGCTTCTTCAGATAGTCCCGCAGCGCGTCGTAGTCGTTCACAATATCCTCGATGACAAAAAATCCGGTCCCGGCAACCACCCGTTAACCCATTCGGCGGCCGCTGTCGCCATTTAAGGCGACAACAAGATTTCCCGATGCATGACGGCGCATTGGAGCGGGACATGCCATTTCGACGGGGAAACGAGGCAAGGCGGCGCTGGCGGCTATCGGCAAAGCTGCTGATCGCGGCATCCGTTGCGACCATCCTCGGCTTCTCCGCAGTGTGCGCCGGCGTGATGTTCGACATGCGCCGCGGCGAGGAGCAACTGGCCCGCCGGACCCTGGAGAATCTGGCGTCAGGCATCGAGGCCGACATCAGCCGCAACATCGAACTCTACGACCTGTCGCTGCGCGCGGTCGCCAGCAACCTGGAAATGCCGGAGATCCGCAGCGTCAGCAAGGAATTGCGCCAGCTGATCCTGTTCGATCACGCTGCGACCGCAAAGCATTTCGGTGCGATCCAGGTGTTCGACGCCAAGGGTAATCTGACCATCGACGCGGCGAGCCTCGATCCGCAGCCGGAGAACCGCAGCGACGAGGAGTATTTCACGGTCCAGCGCGACCATCCCGATACCGGGCTGTATGTCAGCCGGCCGATGTTGCATCGCGGCGCCTATGCCATCGTGCTGAGCCGGCGTATCACCGGCGAAGACGGCCGCTTTCACGGCGTCGTGGTCGGCTCGATCCGCTTCAGCTACTTCCACGATCTGTTCGGGCGGCTGAGCCTCACGCCGGGCGACACCATCGCGGTGCTGCGCAACGACCGCACCATCATCATGCGGACGCCGTTCGATCTCGATATGATCGGCAAGAACCTCGCGGAGGCGCAGGCCTGGAAAGCCGAGAACCTGAAGGTGGGCGGCTCGTTCTCCGGCAAGGGCCCGGTCGACGACACGCCGCGTCTCTATGTCAGGCGCAGCAGCAGCGGGCCGCTTTACGTCGTGGTCGGCAAGACGCTCGAAGCCGTCTTCAGTCTCTGGCGCACCGAGGCGATCTGGATCGGCGCGATCATGGCCGTTCTGGTGCTGTTCGTGCTCAGCGCGACGCTGGTGCTTGCCCGCGAGATCGTTCGCCGCGCCGACGCCGAGGACAAGCTCGAGGAACTGGCGACCACCGATGCCCTCACGGGCCTGAAGAACCGGCGCAAGTTCGATGCCGAGATCGACCGCGAATGGCGCCGTGCCGGCCGGCACGGCCAGCCGGTCGCGCTGTTGATGATCGATGCCGATCACTTCAAGGCCTATAACGACACCTATGGACATCAGGCCGGCGATCAGGTGCTGGTCGGGATAGCGATCTGCATTTCGGACGCGGTGCGCCGCGCCGGCGATTGTCCGGCGCGCTTCGGCGGCGAGGAATTTGCCGTGCTGCTGCCCAACATGACCGCGCTCGAGGCCTTCAACCTGGCCGAGACCATTCGCGGCAAGGTCCAGCAATGGTGCGAGGGCGAGTTGATCACGACGGTGAGCATCGGCGTCGCCAGCATGCGGCCGCTCGCCGGCCAGCAATGGTCCGACCTGATCGAAGCCGCCGACAAGGCGCTCTACGCCGCGAAAGCCAACGGCCGCAACCAGTCCGTGCTCGCCACCGTGCCGAAGATCGCGCTGGTCGCGTAGCGGCAAAAAATGCCGCGACTACTCGCAATCGAGTTTCGACACGGAGCTCGCTTCACATCGTCGTCCCGGCGAAGGCCGGGACCCATAACCGCAAGCTTGTGTTGTTGAAGCGAGCTGTGGCCCCAGTATTACACAACAATGAGCATCCAGGGTAATGGATCCCGGCCTTCGCCGGTACGACGCGAAGTTTGTTGCGCTGTCGAGACTCTTGCATCGACATTCTGAACGCGCGGCTGCGCCGCTGACTGCAACTTAGCCCCGCCGCTTCTTCTTCGGCTTCTTGCCGAACTTCGGCTTCGCCGACACGTCCGGCCATTGCGTCAGTCCGGCCTTGCCCTGGTGCTTCTTTTTCTTGCCGAACCTCGGCTCATCGCCGGATGCCGGCCTCGCGCCTTTGCCTTCGCGATCGTATCGGGACGGCCCTCTCGATTCTCGCCTTGGCGCATAGTCCTCTCGCGAACCGCTTGCGCCTTCGCTCGAAAACGCTCTCGCCTCGCGATCCGGCTTGCCGCGCCGCTTTGCGGCCGCGTGATCACGCGGCTCTTCGCCACGCGGAGCGCTGTATCCGCCGTCATTCTGATCGCGCCAAGAGTCCTGTCTGGGCTCGTTCCTGGGCTTGCGCGGCGGCTTTTCCATGTGCGCCTCTCGCTGCGGCGCGTCCGCCAGCGGCTCGATGCGGATGCTGTCTTCCTTGTCGGGACGCTTGATCTTGGCGGCGAAGGAATCCGCTACCCGTGCGGCGATCTCGAACTCGGTGGTCGTATCCGAGATCTTGATGGCGCCGATGTCGCGCTTGTCGATGCCGCCGCGGCGGCAGATCATCGGCAGCAGCCAGCGCGCTTCGGCATTCTTGCGGCGCCCGATGGCGGCGCGGAACCAGACCGTGGCCTCCTCCATGCCGTGGCGCGGAGACTTGCCGGTCTTCGATTCCGGCCCTGAGGCACGCTCCTCGCGGCGCGCGGCGCGATCGCCGCGGTTGCGACCGCGTCCCTCGCCGGGATCGAGAATGTCTTCCGGCGCAGGCAGCCGCGCGCGATAGAACCGGGCCAGCGCCGCAGCGATCGCTTCGGGCGAGCGTTCGGCAAGCAAGGCTTGCGCGAGCACCTGATCCTCGGCGGTCACCTCCTCGGAGAACACCGCATCCTGCAACAGCCGGTCGTGATCGAGCTTGCGGATCTCATCCGCCTGCGGCGCGGAGCCCCAGGCGACATCGATGCCGGCGTGATCCAGCAGCAATTCGGCGCGGCGGCGCCGGGCCGGCGGCACCAGCAGGATGCTGACGCCCTTGCGGCCGGCGCGGCCGGTGCGGCCCGAGCGATGCTGCATGACCTCGGGGTCTTTGGGCAGATCGGCATGAATGACGAGATCGAGGCTCGGCAGATCGATGCCGCGCGCCGCGACGTCGGTCGCGACGCAGACCCGGGAGCGTCCGTCGCGCAACGCCTGCAGCGCCTGGGTACGCTCGTTCTGGGTCATTTCGCCCGACAGCGCGGCCACCGAGAATCCGCGCTCCAGCAGCGCCGCCTGCAAATGCCTGACGGCCTCTCGCGTATTGCAGAACACCAGCGCGCTCGGCGCCTCATGGAAGCGCAGCAGGTTGACGACCGCGTGCTCGACATCGTCGGCGGCGACCCGGATGGCGCGGTACTCGATATCGGCATGGCCGCCCTCGTCGCCCGCGACCTCGATCCGGAACGCCTGCTGCTGATACTGCCTGGCCAGCGCGACGATGCCGCGCGGAAACGTCGCCGAGAACAGCAGGGTGCGGCGGGTGTCCGGCGTCGTCTCGAGGATGAATTCCATGTCCTCGCGGAAGCCGAGATTGAGCATCTCATCGGCCTCGTCGAGCACGACGACCCGCAATCCCGAAATGTCGAGACGGCCGCGCCGCAAATGGTCGCACAACCGGCCAGGCGTGCCGACCACGATGTGGGCGCCTGCGGCAAGCTCGCGCTGCTCACGGCGCGGGTCCATGCCGCCGACGCAAGAGACGACGCGGCCATCGGCATGTTCATAGAGCCACGCGAGCTCACGCTGAACCTGAAGGGCAAGCTCGCGGGTCGGCGCGACGATCAGCGCCAGCGGTGCCGCCGCCGGCTCGAACCGCTCGGCCCCGTCGAGCAGATCCTTTGCCATGGCCAATCCGTAGGCAACGGTCTTGCCGGAGCCGGTTTGGGCCGAAACGAGCAGATCGCGGCCAATGGCATCGTCCGCGAGCACGGCAAGCTGGACGGGGGTCGGTTGATCGTAGTTGCGCTCAGCCAAGGCACGGGCGAGCGGCGGACTTGTGGTCGGAAAGGGCACGAGATGGGAAACCTTGATTGATCCGGGCGCGGAACGTCGAGCGGGACGACCTGAAGCTGCGTACCCGGCAGGCGGCACAGCCGCATGACGATTTGGGCTGCTTTACGCCAAGAACAACCAAACCGCCATGCCCCCATGGCGGAAAAGGGCGGCGTAAATCAGGCCGGTTGCCCGATCGGGGCCTGGCTGCCGGCGATCCGGTCGATCAATCCGGACAGCCGCGACGATGGCGGGCCGGCTGCGACAATCAGGCCGCCCGCCCCTCGCAGGGCGCCCGGCGCCAGCTCGCAGGCCAGAAGACGGTCGCGCTGATATGGACCGGGCATCCGGAGCGCGCCGGTCTGCGCCGCCGAGAAGCCGAAGCGGCTGTAATAGGCGGCATCGCCGACCAGGATGACGGCGCGGTGGCCGAGCAGGTCGGCCCGCTGCAACGCCTGCCGCATCAGCGCCGCGCCGATGCCGAGGCATCGAACCTCCTCCGCCACTGCGAGCGGGCCTAGCAGCAGGCCGGCATGACCGGTGCCGGTCACGACGGTCCACAGCCGCAATGTGCCGACCAAGTGGCCGCCACGGCGCGCGACAAACGCGAGGCCGCGCGCAGGCTTGCGGCCCTCGCGCAGCCGCTCCGAGGCCTTGGCCAGGCGGCCAGGACCGAATGCAGCGTCGAGCAGACCCTCTCGCGCCGCCACGTCCGAACGGCGTTCCTGATGGATCGCAACCGGCTTGTCGTTCGGAAAACCAAATGAGGACATCACGCGACCCTCGCCAGATAGATGAAGACCTCGTCGAGATCCCGGCACTTGAAGCGCTCGGCGAGCTCGCCCGGACGTCCCATCGCGACGATGCGGCCGTGGCTCATGATCACGACGAAGTCGCAGAGCTGCTCGACCTCGGTCATGTTGTGCGAGGACAGCAGGACGGTGGCGCCGCGGCGCTTCTGATAGGCGCGGAGCCGGCTGCGCACCCACTCGGCACGGTCAGGATCGAGCGATGCCGTCGGCTCGTCGAGCAGCAGCACGTCCGGATCGTTGATCAGCGCCTTGGCGACCGCGACGCGGGTCTTCTGCCCGGCCGAGAGCCGCCCGGTGACGCGGTCGAGCACGTCGCCGAGCTCGAAATCCTCGATCAGCTCCTCGACCCGCGCCTTCAGGTTGGCGACGCCATAGAGCCGTCCGAACACCATGAGGTTCTGCCGCACGGTGAGCCGCCCCGGCAACGCGACATAGGGGCTTTCGAAGTTCATTCGGCTCAGCACCTTGTGGCGCTCGGTCGCCATGTCGTGGCCCAGCACCATGGCGCGGCCGAAGCTTGGCACCACGAGGCCCATGATCATGGCGATGGTGGTGGTCTTGCCGGCGCCGTTGCCGCCGAGCAGGCCGACGGTCCAGCCCTTCGGCACGATGAAGTTCACGTCGTCGACGGCCCAATGGCTGCGGTACTTCTTGCAGAGATCCTCGACCGCGATGGCTGGCGCCTCGTCGCGACCGAGGCTGACAGGCGCGTTGTCGTGCGGCGTGGCGTTTGGCGACACCGGTGTCAGATGTCGGCGGGGCAAAAGGCGTTCGATGCGGCTCATGGATCCCTCCCCTTACTCGCCCATGGTGAGCAGGCCGCCCTTGTGGCGTGCGCTCTGCAACAGGGCGACGAATGTGGTGAAGCCAACGCCGAGATAGACGGCATTGAGCGCGAGGCATTCGATCATCAGGTCGGTGCGGAGGGTGCCGTCGAGCAGCACGGCGCGCATGCCCTCGAACACATAGGTCGGGGTCAACGACCAGGCGACCGGGTGCAGCCAGAGCGGCAGCGCCTCGACCGGGTAGTAGACGCAGCTCAGCGGCAGCAGTACGATCATGATCGAATAGGCGAGGCTTTCGGCGCCGAGGCCCTGGCGGATCACGAGGCCGGCGACGACGAGCCCGATCGCCCAGCTGGTCAGCACGAGGTTGAGGAAGAACATGATCAACCCCGGCCCCATCGCAAAGACATTGAAGCTGAACAGCAGCAGCGTCAGCAGCATCACCGGCAAGGTACCGATGACGAGCCGGATCAGGCTCATCAGCATCAGCGAGGCCGCAAGCTCGAAGGGCTGCAACGGGCTCATCATCAAATTGGCGAGGTTGCGCGACCAGATCTCCTCCAGGAAGGTGAAGGTGAAGCCGAGCTGGCCGCGAAACAGCACGTCCCAGAGCAGAACGGCGCCGAGCAAGAGGCCGGCGGCGGAAGCCATCGCCGACTTGCTTTGATAGAGGTAAGTGTAGAGGAATCCCCACACCAGCATCTGCATCGCCGGCCAGTAGACGATCTCGAGCAGCCGGAGCCATGACGAGCGCAGGATGTAGTAGTAGCGCGACGTCATGGCGGCGATGCGGTTCAGTGACGAGCCCATGGCACGCGCTCCTGTTTTGCTGCGATCAATCGAACTCGCGGCGGATCGGGCGGCGCTTGCCGACCTTGGGTGGAAACGCGAGCAGTGCGTTGGCCTGCACCCGGACCGGATGCTCGAGACAGGCTTTGAGCAGATCCTCCAGATGCGCGACCGAGCCATGCAGCCGGCACAGCGGCGTATCCTGGCCGAGCACGACGCGCGCCTCGACGAGGTCGACGCCGCGCTGCACGATCTCGAACTGCGCCAGATGCAGGTTGCAGTCGAACATCCAGCGATAGGTTGCATCCAGGATGCTGCCGGCCGGGACCTTGCGGCCACAGCGGTTGACGAAGGCATCGTTGAGCCGGCCGTCGATGCTGGCGATCTGCGACCAGTTGATATCTGACGGCGCCGGATTGGCCGGCTGGGTGATGTAGTCGCCCTGCACATAGCGGATGAACGGCATCGCCTCGTTGAGCAGGTTGGTGATCACGGCGATGCCGGACTGGCCGGCCGCCTGCGGCTCCATCGTGATGGGGTCGAGCACGTCGAGATGCACGGTGTCCTCGCAGACGTGATACTTGCCATCGGGCATCTCGAGCGCGATCCGCGTCGCCTCCTCGGAGGAATATTCGTCGAGCACGGGAACGCCGAGCTGGCGCGACCATTCCTGACGCGCAGCGCGCGAGGAGTATTCCGAATGCGTCACCGCGAGATTGAGCGAGGAGCGGAACTCGTCGACATGCGGCATCAGCGCATCAAGGCTCGACGGATAGAGCGACAGGATCTTCGGCCCGAGATAGCGCAGATGCTGGGCGACGCGCGCCGGCGGGATCAGGTTCGAGATGAAGGCGGTCGGATAGTCGCCGCCGATCGAATCGAACCACCACGGCACGGTGTAGACGTGGGCGAGCAAGTCCTCGGCGTGGTAGTTGCCGCCGCTCTGCATCGCGAACTGGCGGACGCCCTGGATGGTGTCGGTGATGACCGCGTCATAGTCGACACGGATCAGCAAGGTCTGGCCGGACGAGCCCGACGAGCGCGTCGGAAACAAATCCTCCGGCTTGTACTTCTTGCTGACGCACTGGTCCGGGAAGGCCGCGACGAGCTCGGGCTTGGTGATGACCGGGATCTTCTGGATGTCGTCATAGTCGCGCAGATGCTCCGGCTTGAAGCCGGCCGCATCATACTTGGCGCGGTAGACCGGAATGTCCCGGTAGGCGAGCTCGACCAGTTCCTTGACCCGGGCGAACTGCCGCGCGCGAATTTCGGACACCGGCAAATAGGGATGCCGCATGCATTCGCCGAGATAGTTTTGGGTGGCCGCGACCAGCTCGGGCGCGGCCTCGTTGGAGGGCTGAAAATCCGGGCGGGTGTGCTCGGTCTCCCAGAACTGGCGCTGCGGCGCGCCGGCCGCATCGGCGGGAACGAGCGACGCGGCAGCTTGATCATGCTCCGGCACCAGAGCAACGCCGTCATCGGAAACACTGATTGCAAGGGAAGACGTCATCTTCAGCTCCATGATTGACGGGAGGACCGCCCGTTCATGGCGCTATCAATGGCTCGCTGCGCCGGCTGCCGCCGTGACGCGCGTCACATGGCGTCGTACTCCGCTACGCAGGGCGGGTTGCCGCAACGCCATGTGATGGAGCACCGGCGGGTTATGGCTTCGCCTCACCCGCCCTACAGAACTGCTTGCTTTACGCGGCTACTTGCCCCACGTAGCCTTCCTGACACGTCCCTTGCCGCCGCATTTCTTGCAAGGCTCGGGATAGATCTTCCGTCCCGGCTCGCGCGGCTGCTTCACCGCCGGAAAGCCTGTCCCGTTGCACGCGTCACACTTCTCTTCATTGGAAACAAGGTGCTTCACCATCAACCGTCCCGGATTGAAAAATCCAAAGCCCGCGGGTGCGGACTTCTGCCACCTGTCGAATACGAACGGCGAGGGGTTGGGGTTTCAGGTGCATGGCTGCTTTGCGCCGCGACGCAGCAGACAGATCGGGGGAACGACAACGTCACGACCGCCGTTGTCAGCTTCTTCCTCGCGCGGCGTCACTTCGCCTTGAGCGCGTTGTCGTGGCTATCGAGCGCGGATGCCATCAGCTTCGGCAATTGCGCGGCATAGACCTCGATGAAGGTGGCGTCGCCGCAAGCCTCCGGATCGCGCGCGGCCTGCTCGGCGACGCGTGCGGCCTTGGCCTCGCATTTCGCGAACATGTGCCAGAACCAATCCGGACTCTTGCCGAGCGCCGGCTTGTGCTTCTTGATCACGGCGGCGCCGACCGCGCTCATCGCGTTGACGACGCCGGCGCCCAGCGTGCTGATGGCCCGCGCGTTCAGGATATCCTCGCGCGATTGCGCGGTGACGTTGCTCGCGGCCGCTCGTCCAGTCGTTCGTGCCTTGGCCGGCATGCTCAAGCTCCTTGTCGATCCCGTTGGCGGGCGAAGCATCGGCTGCGGAAGTTGAGGAAGGCTCAAGCGGCATGGTTGAAAACCGCTATGGATTTCATTCCGGTTTTAGGCGCTTCCGAATTATCGGACATGCGGGAATTCCAGGTTCCCTGCCGGTCTCAGCCCTGGCCCTTCATCCGGCTGCGGTGCGCGGCTTGCTTGGCGCGGTTGCCGCAGATCGCCATGCTGCACCAGCGGCGCGCACGCGCCCTTGTGTGATCGGCAAACATCAACGTGCAGGTCGGGCTCTCGCATGCCTTGATGTCGGAAAAGCTTTCCTCGCAGACGACCCTGGCCATCGCCTCGCCGATAGGCAGCAGCAGCGACCGCGCCGAATGCCAGCGCCGTATCCGCTCCAGCGCAAAGCCGTCGTGATCGTCGTGATGGTACGGAGCGATCCGGCTGAACGCCTGATCGCTTTCAAGCAGCCGGTTCAGCGGCTCCAAATCCTTCAGAGCCTTCGGCTGCAGCGGCTTGCCCATATGCTTGCGGACGAAGCCGCGGAACCATTCGCGCAAGTCTCGCGCCTGACCGGCGACATCGTCGAGCTCGCCCGGCTTCGCGCGTGCCTTGAGCTCGTCGAGCACGTCTGACGGCACCAGCTTCGCCTGCACGAGCCAGCGCAACAGGCCGTCGCCATCGGCGATCCAGTCCACCGGCGTGTCGACCGGGGTCGCGATCGAATTGATGAAATCGAGGCCCAAACTATCGGCGATGAACATCGCGGGCGGATCGCGTTGCACAGCTGGACCTCCTGGCGGCTTTTCGACTGCATTTGAAATAACCGCCTAAAACATCATTGACAAGTTACCAACATCTGATCATATGGACGTAACCTGTCAAAATGCATCTAATAGGTTACGACTAGAACCAGGGAGTGGACCGTGTCGAAGGATGCCGCCGTGGTGCCCGCCCACGGCGCGTGGGCCGACGGGTCGCGTTGGGCGCGGGTGATCACGGCGCTCGACGCAGTGGGCATCAGCGCGGTCGCGGCACCGCTCGTCACGAACGTCATCCGGGGACCGGCCAGCGCAAGTTCCACGCAGACCAAGTCCTGATTTCAAACATCACCGCATCACGATCAGAGGGAATGACAGATGTCCGAGATCAAGTATCGCATCGCCGATGTCGACGGCTTCAAGGTGTTCTATCGCGAGGCCGGATCGTCCGGCGCGCCGAAACTGCTGCTGCTGCACGGTTTCCCGAGCGCGAGCCACATGTTCCGCGATCTGATCCCGCAACTCGCGGACACATTCCACATCGTGGCGCCTGACCTGCCCGGATTCGGCCAATCCGACATGCCGGCACGCGACAAGTTCAACTACACTTTCGACAGCATCGCCGCCGTGATCGATCGCTTCACCGAGGTAATCGGCTTCGACCGCTTCGCGGTCTACGTCTTCGACTATGGCGCGCCGACCGGCTTCCGCCTCGCGCTCAAGCACCCGGAGCGGATCACCGCAATCATCTCGCAGAACGGCAACGCCTATGAGGAAGGCCTCAGCGACGGATGGAGCCCGATCAAGGCCTATTGGCAGGATCCGTCACAGGCGAACCGCGACGCGCTGCGCGCCTTCCTGACGCCGGAGACCACGCACTGGCAGTACACCCACGGCACGTCGGATCCGCAAGCCGTGTCGCCGGATGGACAGAACCTCGACAATTACTACATGGCGCGGCCCGGCGCGCATGACGTCCAGCTCGACCTGATCGGCGACTACAAGAGCAATGTCGCGCTCTACCCGACCTTCCAAGCCTACTTCCGCACCCACCAGCCGCCGTTCCTCGCGGTGTGGGGCAAGAACGATCCGTTCTTCCTGCCGGCGGGCGCCGAAGCCTTCACGCGCGACAATCCGAACGCCGTGGTCAAGCTCCTCGACACCGGCCACTTCGCGCTCGAGACCCATGCCGCCGAGATCGCGCGGAGCATCCGCGAGTTCCTCGGCCGCTGAGGTCAGCCCGCGCCACTACGCTCCCGTGACGCGCCAGATCACGTTGCCGACATCGTCGGCGACCAGCAGCGAACCGTCGGGCCCGAGCGCGACGCCGACCGGGCGGCCGTAGGACACCTTCTCGTCGGGCGCAAGAAAGCCCGACAGGATGTCGCGCGCCGGCCCCGAGGGGCGGCCGTTCGTGAACGGCACGAACACCACCTTGTAGCCTGACAGCGTCGAGCGATTCCACGAGCCGTGCTGGCCGATCACCATGCCGTCGGGGAAACCCGGCAGCGTGCCCGCGGGCATCCAGCACAGGCCGAGCGACGCAGTGTGGCCGCCGAGCGCGTAGTCCGGCTGGATCGCCTTGGCGACCATCGCCGGATCCTGCGGCACGCGATCGTCCACCGTCTGGCCCCAGTAGCAATAGGGCCAGCCGTAGAAGCCGCCGTCGCGCACCGAAGTGAGATAGTCCGGCGGCGTCTCGTCGCCGATGCCGTCGCGCTCGTTGACCACGGTCCACAGCACATTGGTGGTCGGCTCCCATGCGAGCCCGACCGGATTGCGCAGGCCGCCGGCGAAGATGCGGCTGGTGCCGGCTGCGAGATCGAGCTCGTAGATTGCGGCACGGCCTTGCTCGACCTCCATGCCGTTCTCGGCGATGTTGCTGAGCGAGCCGACGCCGGCATAGAGCTTCTTGCCGTCGGCGCTCGGCAGCAGGCTGCGCGTCCAGTGTCCGTCGGGTTTGAAGGCGACGAGCTTGCGTCCCTCCGCCGTGATGCGGTCGGCACCCGCGGTGTAGGGAAACGCGACCACGCCGTCGGTGTTGCCGACATAGAAGGTGTCGCCGATCAGCGCCATGCCGAACGGCTGGCGCAGCCCTTCCATGAACGCCCCACGGCTTTCGGCGACGCCGTCGCGATCGCGGTCGCGCAGCAGCGTGATGCGGTTGGCGCTGACGCCGAGCGCGGCGGCGCGGCGCATCGTGGCCTGCATCGCATAGTGGAACACACTGCGCGGCGTGCCGGCGATCTGCGTCGCCTCCGCGATCAGCACATCGCCGTTCGGCAGCACGTTGATCCAGCGCGGATGATCGAGCCCGGCGGCAAAGGCGTTAACCTTGAGCCCTGGTGCTGCGGTCGGAAGCTGACCCTTGTCCCAGCCGCGCGCCGTCGGCATCTTCAGCGTCGGGATCGCGCCCTGCGATTTCGCGACCGGAATCTGCGGCGCGCTGCCCCAGGCGGGCGCCGGCTGTGCGCCCTGCATCCGCCGCCACGCCACGGCGCCGGCCCCGATCGCCGCGACGACACGGGCAAAAACTCCAGACGTGCTCATGAACTTCCCCTGTTATATTCGCGCCTTGTCATTGCGCCTTGCCGGCCGGCCGCGGCTCAGCAGCATTCGCATAATGCCGGCCCTGATGACAGTAGTTATACGATCTTCGCAGCCGTCATCGAATCGGGGAAACTGGCGATACGCTCCCTTGTCAGAGCGTTTTCCTCCCTGAGACCTTGCCCGCCCGGTCGGCGGGCTTCCTTTTACGAAACGCCCGGCCTGTCGAAGCACTGCGGGCGCGGCCGGGGCGTTATAGCCGGAAACGCATAGCGGCTCGGCGCTGGATGAATTCGACCGGGCAGAACGACGGCGCCGGTCTATGCGGCCGCAAGCCCACCTCACCAGATCCTGATCCCAGCTCTGCGCAGCTTCGCCTTCGTGCGTTGCATGGCCCATCAGGAACGCTGGTCCGCGGCGGTCGTTGGTCGCGACACCAGCAAGGAGTGTACGCATGCAACGGAACACCAAGATACTGACCCTTGCGGCAGTGTCCCTGATTGCAACGACCGCAGGCGCGTTCGCGCAGGGCTACTATCCGTATGGGAGTCCCGGCACGCGATATTACGGTGGCCCGCGCTACGGGGCCCAGCCGTACGTGATGTACCAACCGGCGGAACCGGGCTGGTATGGCTACGGCCCGATGAACGGCGCCAACCATCCGGCACCGAGCTCGACCCAGGGTGACGTCGGTCCAGAAGGGAACAACAACGGCACGCTGACCGGTGTCTATCGGCAGTGGTAGCCCGCGCAAATTTGAAGGCCCATCGCCCGGCTTGAGCCATGGGCCTTTTTTGCTGTCCGCCAGATGCGATGACCGGCGCCGCAGCGATGCGGCTCACTTCACCATCGCGCCGTAGACGATGTCCTGCACATTCTCGCGATAATATTTGCGCAGCTCGCCGGGCGCTGCGGTTCCGACCACCACGACGAGGCGCTCCTTCGGATCGCAGAAGAACTGCGTGCCATAGGCGCCGTTCCAGGTGAACTCGCCGGGATTGCCCGGCACCGACGCCAGTCCTTCGCTGGTCCGCACCGCGACCGCGAGCCCAAAACCGAACCCGCCGCGATGTGGCTCGACCGCGGCGACGTTGTTCTTGATCTCGGGCCCGAGATGGTTCGACGTCATGAGGTGCACGGTCTGAGGGCTAAGGATGCGCTTGCCGTCGAGCTCGCCGCCATTGAGCAGCATCTGTCCGAAGCGGACATAGTCGCCGACGGTTGCGAACGAGCAGGCGCCGCCGCAATCGAATTTGGTCGGCGTGTCGAGCAGCTTGATGGCTTGCGGCTTGCCGGTGAGCGGATCGTTGGGGAACGGACGCGCCAGGCGCGCGCGCTGCGCGTCGGCCGGATGGAACGTTGCTTCCTTCATGCCCAGCGGCTTCCATACATTGGCCGAGAGATAGTCGCCGAGCCGCTGGCCGGACACCTTCTCGACAACCGCGCCGAGCACGTCGATCGAGAAGCCGTATTCGAACTCGGTGCCGGGCTGATGCACCAGCGGCAGCTTGGTGATGCGGTCGATGAAGGCCGCCGTGTCGCCTTCGACCGCCGGCGCCGTGCCGTCGGGATAGAGCCGCGCCAGTGCGCTCGAGCTGTCGGGCCGGCCGCCATACATCAGGCCGGAGGTGTGGCGATAGAGATCGTGGATGAAGATCGGCCGGGCCTGCGGCTCCATCGTCAGCGAGCCGTCAGCCTGCTGCACGCCGACCTTCATGTCGGCAAACCCCGGATAGAACTCGGCGACCTTGGCCTGCAGCGGGAAGCGGCCCTGCTCCATCAGCGTCAGCCCCGCGACCGCCGCCATCGGCTTGGTCATCGACGCCAGCGCGAACACCGCATCGATCGGCATCGGCGTGCCCTTGACCGGGTCGAGCTGACCATAGGCCTTGTAGTGCACGAGCTTGCCGTCCCGCGCGATCGCCACCACGGCGCCGGGCACGCGCTTGGCCGCGATCTCGCGCGCGAAGAAGTCGTCGAGCCGAGTCAGCCCCTGCTCCGAGAAACCGGCCTGGTGCGCCGAAGCTTCCGGCAGCGGCGGCGCCGCATGAGCGACGTTGAAGGCAAGACATATGGCGGCGGCTGCCGTGGCAATGGCGATCTTTCGCATTGTTTCCTCACCGGGGACCGCGGGCGATTGTTGTGTGGTTCGCTGCCCGCGCCGGCAGGATTAGATCACGCCGGCAGAGCCGACAAGGCGTCGCGGCGCGCGGCGGTGCTACCGGGGCGCATGTCTCCGCGCGCGAAGAACGGCTCGACCTCGTGCTCGAAGGTCTTCAGCGCGGCGCCGATCGCCTGGTGCATGTCGAGATATTTGTAGGAGCCGAGCCGGCCGCCGAAGATCACGTTCGGACGCGATGCCGTCATGGCATGATAGGACGCCAGCATGGCGCGGTCGGCGGCCGTGTTGATCGGATAATACGGCTCGTCGGCGCGGCCGGCGAAGCGGGAGTATTCGCATTAGATCGTGGTCCGCACCCCGGCATGCGCTCGCTCGGGATGCAACGGCAGCGTGTTCGCCACCCATATGGGCATCCCCGATCCCGGCTTCTTCGGCGGCCCGCCGCCGGAGCAGCGCAACGGCCGGCTGATCTTCGCCAAGTCCGGCTGGAATCCGCTGGCGCTCGAGCGTGGCTGGCGCAAGACGATGCCGCCAAAACTGTTCGCGCTGCTGTTCGACGCGATCGCCGAGGCCCGCGGCAAGACCTGCGGCGCGTTTCCAGAGATCATCGTCGATGTCGCCGAGCAGCATCTCGTCTATCTGAAGCCGGGCGGCGACCTGTTCAACGTGATCCTGACGCGGCTCGACAACTACACCAGAGGCGTACGCACCCGCGAGGTCGGCGCGGTGCTGGCCGACTATCCGGTCGATTTCATCGGCGGTGGCTGGAGCGATCTCGACGTCAGTGGACGTCCGGCCCGCGTGCTCGGCGCGATGACTTTCGACGCGATGCGCGAAGGCCTCGGCAGCTATCTCGCCGCGGTCTCGCTCAATCCCAGTATCGACCTGTCGGTGCACGACCGGGTGTTCTTCGCGCTCGGCGCCGGCACCGTGCCGGTGTTCGACGCCAACCGCTTCACGGCCGCGGAGATGCCGCATCTTAGCCGCTACAGCTTCGGCCAGGACACGACCAGCGTCGCCGCCGCCGTCGAGGCGCTGCTGGCCGATCCCGCGACGGCGCAGGCGGCGACCGCCACTACCATGACCGAGCTCTATCCGCGCTTCTCGATGCAGCGGTCGGTGCAGGACATCCACGAGATCACGATGTCGATCGCGGGTGCCGCTGGCGCCGGTCTGTTGCCGGCCGAGCCGGTGCCGGCCGGCGTCTGGACGCCGAAGCAGGCAGCCTGATCGCACCGCCATTTCGATGGCCGCCTCGCGCCGGCTGCGCTACCGTGGACCAGTCACCTCCGATCGGGTCCAGTATGAACCGCCGCGCGTTTGTTTCGGGACTGGCCATCGCCGCGGCACTCGCGGGCCTCGCCCCGGTGCCGGCCGCGGCCGACGGCAGGCGGGTGGCGCTGGTGATCGGCAACGGCGCCTACAGAAGCGTGCCGGCGCTATCAAATCCGCCGAACGATGCCGGCGATATCGCCGCGGCGCTGAAGCGCCTCGGCTTCGCCGTCACCCTCATCACCAATGGCAGCTTCGACGAGATGCGGCGCGGCCTGATCGCGTTCGGACGCAACGCCGCCGGCGCCGACATGGCCGCGGTGTATTTCGCCGGCCACGGCATGGAGATCAACGGCGACAACTGGCTGATCCCCGTCGATGCCGAGCTGAAGCGTGACACCGATGCCGCCAATGAAGCGATCAGCCTGCAGAGCGTGATGCTGCAGGTCTCCAGCACCGGAAGCCTCGGCCTCGTCATCCTCGATGCCTGCCGCAACAATCCGTTCGCGGCGAAGATGAGCCGCTCGCTCGCGACCCGCGCCGCCGCGAGCAACGGGCTCGGCCGCATCGAGCCGGTCGGCAACGTGCTGGTCGCCTACGCCGCGCGCGACGGCACCACCGCGCTCGACGGCGACGGCCGCAACAGCCCGTTCGCCGCGGCGCTGCTCCGCAACATCGAGTCGCCGGGCGTCGAGGTCACCTTCATGTTCCGCAACGTCCGCGACGACGTGATGGAGGCAACGCGCAATGAGCAGCAGCCCTTCGTCTACGGCTCGCTGTCGCGCAAGGCGATCTATCTGGCGGGCGCGCCGCCGGCCGAGGCGGCGAAACAGGCGAACGCAGCGCCGGTGGCCGCAGCTCCCGCATTGTCGACAGCGCCCGTGGCTTCGACCGGCGCCATCGATCCCGCGTTGGTCGGCACCTGGGAGATCATGGTGGCCAGCGGCCGCGGCCAGTCGCGCTGGATCTGGCAGATCCTGGCCGACGGCACCTACAAATTCCACGCCGAGCCGTTCCGCTCGGCACAATCGCACGAAGGCACCGTCAGCTTCGCCAACGGCCGCTGGACACTGCACGCGCTGAGGGGACTGCGGAATTATCATGATGCCGGCTCCTACGAAGTACACGACAGCATCGCGGTGATCACCGGCAAGCTCGGCACCGGATATTGGAAACGCAGCGTGGAGTGAGGCCTGCGGGCGATGCAGCAGCGCAAGCGGCGCCGCCATCATAAATCCAATTGCTCCGTGCCCGGATACACCACCGTTCGGTCGCTCTGGATCACGGCGCTTTCGGCAAGGCGGGCGGGCTCCAGTCGCCCCTTCCCCATGATGTGCACGACGGTCTCGCGGGAGGCGATGAGATAATCGGCGACGATGCGGCGGTGGCAGCGCCACCAAACGGCTTCCGAGCACATGATCGCGCAGCGTTGCCGGTGCCCTTCGTCGCGCAGCTGTTGCAGGGCGGCATGAAACTGCGCCGACAGGGCGTAGTCCGCGTAGTTATGAAAGCTCTCGTTACTCCAGAGGCCGTTGACCGCAGGCGGCACTCCTCGCGCCCTGCCGCGTAGCCCGCCGAGATCCGCCAGATGCTCATAGGAAATGCCCGCGGCCTCAAGCGATGTGGGGAGCGTATCCTTGTTGAACTGCGGATTGGTGCGGGACCGCGGTACCGTTCGGACGTCGACGACTCGCTCGATCCTGGCCGCGGTAAGGAGGCCGACGAATTCCTACCAACGGCGATACCAACAATTCGTGGAGGCTGGCGGAGTTTGAAGGGAAAACGGAAGCCAAGAGCATGCCGGTTGCAGGCCGGGCGGGTATCTGTTTCAGCGCAGCCATCTGATCGCGCCGCGTGCGACCAAGATTTCAACAGACGATCCGCGGTCCACTTGGTGGCCGGAAGAGCGTTAAGTATTTGTCGCACAGAAGCCAAAATAAATGGGATTGATTTAATGACGAAGGTAGTTCCATCGCAGATCGTTTCATTCATTGACAGAATTTATCCGACAGCCAAATCCAACCCCAATATGTCCGTGTATTCAGCCGACAGCCCTGTTCTAGGTGCCATCATTGATCTCGCCGACGACCTTCCAATCGAATTGCTCACAATGAGCGGGGACGAGTATGCGAGTTATGTTTTCGGCTTGGAGGCAATGCAGGCGGCCATTGATCGCTGGAACCATCGTGGAGGTGATGATCCGCCCCGAACTCACGAAGGCAAAAGTCCCGTGTATCTCGTTCGCGAAGCCCTATCGAAATGCCCGGATCAAACTCCGTCGCCGCAAACAACGGCACTTAGCTTCATTTCGGATCGGCAACTGGCAGACAGCATTCGTCTAGACATCGATAGCGCAACCAATGCATTGCATCGCAATGATTTCAAAGCCGCGACCGTTCTTAGCGGGTCTGCCATGGAGGCACTATTGTTGTGGAACATCCTGGATGTAGGCATCACCTCCAATTCCGAAGATGCGCAAAAACATCAAAGCATCGCCAGATGAATGGTTTTTGGAAGACTACATCACGGCCGCTGAAATTCGAAATCTGATCAAGCCGAACACGGTAACTCAGGCGCGGCTAGCGCAGAATTTTCGAAATCTCATTCATCCGGGCCGCGCTAAACGGCTAGCGGAGACTTGTAACAGAGGTAGCGTGCTTGGCGCGCTGGCAGCCGTCCACCTAATTGTCGCCGATTTGACGACAGCCGTGAAGTTCAATGTGCAATCTCTACTCCATCACGACCAACCAAGCCGCGATCATCAACCTGTTCCGCGTTGTCAATCGCTACGTCGGCAACCTCGCGGCGATGCCGGGCGTATTCCCGGACTACCCAGCGGCCGTTGTTCGCAACACCGACGCCGGGACCGAACTCACGTTGATGCGCTGGGGCATGCCGCCACCGCCGCGGACCAGCGGGCCGCCGGTGACCAACATCCGAAACACGACGTCCGCGCACTGGCGCGGCTGGCTGAAGCCGGAAAACCGTTGCCTTGTGCCCTTCAATAGCTTCGCCGAATACGCGCCAGAGCCGAACCCCGAGACGAAGAAAAAGGACGTCGTTTGGTTCGCGTTGAACGACGACCGGCCGCTAACGGCGTTTGCCGGCATCTGGACCGTGTTCAAGGGCGACCGCGGCACGAAGTCGAAGCCGATCGCCGGGCCTCACAACGTCTACGGCTTCTTGACGACGGCGCCGAACGCCGTCGTCGAACCGATCCATCCCAAAGCGACGCCGGTCATCCTGACTACCGACGAAGAACGTGACGTCTGGATGCGGGCGCCGTGGGATGAAGCGAAGGCATTACAGCGGCCGTTGACTGATGATGCATTGAAGATCGTCATGCGCGGTCCAGATAAGGAAGACCGGGCAACGGATGCGAGCTTGTAGCCTCTGGTATGAGCTGCCCTCACGGCCTACGAGGTTGCTGGCTTTCCGGACGCACTGTCTTGTTGCTATTGGGCATGGCATCGCGACCTTGATCGCCTGTGGCATCCTTTCCACCGGACGTCGATGTGCCACTTCCACTTGTCGTGCTGTGCGACATGCCGGTACTGCCTTGGGGGTCACGGCTCGGCGTCATCGAGCTGGCGGCGGGATCGCCGGTGACCGCACCCCGACCACTCGGGCTGCCCGCTGGTTGCGCCGATGCGGCGCAGGCGGTCAGCAGGAAAATGGCCGCAACCGGAAAAATGCGCTTCATCGGTGTCTCCCGCAAATAAGTACGCTCCAACGCAACCTTCCTGACCAAACGCTTGTTCCAAATCTCAGCGCGACTGCGGAACGAAATTTTGCCGCCACACTTGAACGACAGTTAGTTGCGTGGAGTTCTTGTGATGCGTCGATCGAATTGGACGCCCTCGATTGTCCCCAATGACGATCAAACCGTCTATCTTGTCGCCGATGATTTCGGTCGGATCGGAAAGGCTTGGCGCGAGGCCGATATTGAGGCGACGGACCTCGAAACGGTCATCCAAGACCTGCTCACTGGCGAATACTCCGATCCGATACGGGTCGTGGCCTTCAACACCGCGGAGCGCTGGTCGCAGGATGTTTCCAAAGACGTCGCGCAAGAAATTCAGCGTCGATGCGATCTGCAACTGACCGACGTCCCATCCCACTTGGCATCTTTTGTCGATCGCCACGCTGTCCGCGACCTGCGTCAACTCACCCTGGTTTGACGGTGGGCTTTCAACGAAAGAAGCCAGAAGCGATCGGCAAGAAGGCGCTCTTCCCGGGCTTCATCGCCCCTGCCCTTGCGTCGCCGATTGATAAGGTTCCCCGCGGCGCTCGTTGGGTGCACGAGATCAAATTCGACGGCTATCGCGTACAAGTTCATCTCGCCAATGAGCGGGTGACCGTTTTCACGCGACGCGGTAACGATTGGACGAAGCGCTTCAAGAAGGTTGCCGACGATACTTGGCACGTGTCGGCAGCCTCAGCGATCATCGACGGCGAAATCGTTGTGCCCGGCCCAGACGGGACGACCGACTTCTCTATGTTGCAAAACGAGTTGAAAGGCACGTCCAAACGCATTGTACTCGTCGCGTTCGATCTGCTGTACCTCAACGGCTGCGATCTGCGTAAACTGCCGCTACATGAACGAAAAACGACCTTAAAGAAGATCGTTGCTGGCACAGACATCCAATTCAGCGAGAGCTTCGATGTTGACGGGCCTGAGATGTTTGCTCACGCCTGCAAGATCGGCCTTGAAGGCGTAGTGTCGAAGGTTCGCGACAGTGCCTATCCCATGGGCCGTAGTCGGGATTGGGTCAAGCGAACATGCGCGCAGCGGGAAACGCTGCCGATTGCAGGTTTCGTGCTCGACGGTGACAAGTGGGACGGCATTTATGTCGGTCGGCGCAAAGGCAACGACTTGATCTACGCTGGCAAGGTCGACCATGGCTTCGACAAGGCTTCGATCGCCGATCTACGCAAGCGCCTTGAGCCGTTGATCCGAAAGACACAGCCTTATTCCAAGCGCATCTCCCACCGGGCGATCTGGGTTGAGCCAACGGTACTGGCCGAGATCGAGTACCGCGCGAAGTCCGCGGAAGGTAAAGTGCGGCACCCATTCTTTCGCGGCGTGCGGGAGGATTTGCGGTAAATCGCGAGCCCTGGGGCCGGTCAAGTCCGGCGCGGCGCAAAGGCTGCGCCGATATAGTCATAGTCTGCGGCGCAGCCCTATCGCGCAACCTTACAAAGACAGATCGTACTCGACGGGCGTGAATTTTTCGGTCGGGCATAATGTGATGACCGCAGTTGCGACCGCTCCAACATCGCATGGCTTCTCTAGTCGCTGCACATGGCGGAAGCGCTCAGGGATAGCGTTGGCGTCGTATCCGGTCGCGAAGAGAAAGGGCTTACCAACGCGGATGAGTTCGTCCGCGAGCGGATAAGCTGCGACATTTCGCAAGTTGATGTCGATCACGGCAACGTCGAAGCCGTCGTGTTTGATCGTCATTGCGTCGGGAAGCTCTGCAAGAGGACCGATCACATCGACGCCGCGGGCCCGCAGTGCTTTAGCAAGATCATCGCCAAGGAAATATTCGTCCTCAATGATTAGAACGCGGCAAGGTCGCACGGAAGGTACAGCGTGGTGGGTCATGGTCCACCCTCCAATTGGCCTGTGCTAAGTCAAAGCGACCGCGCGCCTTCCGTTCCTGACAAAGCAAACCCCGGTTCCTCTGAAGTTCCGATTTATGCTCAGCGGGGCCGAGGTTGCGCTCATAATAGCGGCCAATTTGCCAGGCGGAAGCTTCCCGAAGGCTCGACACGACCGGCGCAGACAGGCGGCTCGCGAGATCGTGTATCAAACAGAGCAAACTGCAGAGCGGGCGGCGGCGTCGGCCGCCGCCCGCCTGTTGAGGCTATGCCGTCACGTTCGCGACGCGAAGCACCGCGTCGGCAAGTTCACGGCCAAGCAGCAATCCCCGCCCCTGTTCGCCCCCATCGTGGTTGCTCCGCTGAACCTCTTCGAAGAGCGCCACGGCGCGCGCAAGGATTAGTACGCCGGCCACCGTGCACGGCGGATGCTTCCGGATTTTGGACAACAGCGAATGGATTTCTCGCGCCCGATCCCGCACGGCATCCTTGGCAGTGGCGATACCCGACGTATCGATCGCGATGGCGCAGGCAGTCTCGTATCGCTCGGCCGCGTTGATGCGCGCGGTCAGGTCTGCTTCGAGCCGTTGCCGTGCCTTCCTGCTTCCCCAATCCTCCGGGTACTTCCGGACCTCGGCGAGGAGCGGCCGCAGACGATTGGACTTGAGAACGTCTGGCCATATGGCGCGATCCAGCGGCTCTCCCCCGAGGGGCGTGGCCCGCTCGAAGCAGCCATGGAACGCGCGCCGGTCGGCCGCCGATGCGATGACGATCGATGTCGGCAGTTCGGGCCAGAGTTCGGTAGCGGTCGCCCTAGCCTCCTCCAGACGCGCCAGAGCGGTCCTGTAGGCGGCCTGCCGTTCGTCCAGTTCGGCGCCAAGCGCAAGCAGCGCCGGGTCCTCCACGGCCGCTGCGGCCGCTGTGGTGGCCGAAGGCGGAGCGGCCGCGCCTTCGGCGGCCGGCACGATCAACGCCGCTCCCGCGGCCGGCGCAAGGCCGGCCAGCATAGTCGCGACGACGGAGCGGCGAGACAGCGACGGCGCGGGCGATCGGCCCTCCGCAAGATGCGCAAGAGGTTTAAGGCGACGCGCGCATTTCCACTGGAACGTTGTGCCCGGCACGAAGAATTGGCCGGTAACACCATCGGCGCTATCGACACGATCCTGATCGCCAATGATCTGGCCGTCGCTTTCACGTACCCAGAGCGTGACCGTTCTGGATTTCAGGTCGCGGCGCGGCTCGGCGCCGAAATCGCGCGCGAGGATACCCAAGCCGGCGCAGCGCAGCGTTCAAGGTGCCGTCGGAAATCGGCCGATGCCAAGACCGGATTTGCGGAAAGAGATAGCGCGACGTACCAGTCACTTCGCAAAGGCCCTTGATGATCGCAATCGCCTGCCGCGACAAAGGCACCTTATGGGGCCGCGGCATCTTCATCTTCTCCTTCGGAATGCTCCACACGGCGCCTTGCAGATCGAACTCCGTCCATTCCGCGTGCCGCAGTTCGCCCGGCCGGACAAATGTAAGGGCGATCAGCTGCAACGCCGCGCGCGTCGTGACCTGCCCATCGATGTCGTCTATCGCGCGCATCAGCGCTCCGACCGCCTTGGGCTCCGTGATGGCCGCTCGGTGCTGGACCTTCGGAGAAATGAGCGCTCCGGCCAGATCGCCAGACGGATCGCGTTCAGCACGACCAGTCGCGATTGCGTACCGAAAGACACGGCCGGCGAGGCTGCGTGCGCGCCTTGCGGTATCATAGCGGCCGCGTCGTTCGATCTTGCGGAGCGCATCCAGTAATTCGGACGCGGCTATTTCTGCAATCGGACGGTCACCGACGTCACCGGCAAGCAGGCCGATGAGCCAATTCTTCTTTTCGATCGTCTTGGGGGCGTCGCCTTCTGCCTCGAACTTCGCGATCAGTTCATCTGCAACTATCCGGAACGTATTCGTCCGCGCTATCCGCGCCGCGCTGCGGTCCAGTTTACGTTGCGCCGATGGATCGACGCCCTTCGCCAGGAGCGCCTTGTTTGCATCGCGCGCGGTACGCGCGTCGCCGAGGCTCACGGCGGGGTACGCCCCGAGCGCGATCAACCGTTGCTTTCCGTCGAAACGGTACGCCTGCCGCCAAAGGCGCGACCCGTTCTTCTCAACGAGCAGATGAAGGCCTCCACCGTCGCTGATTTTGTAGGGTTTTTCTGCTGATTTGGCGGCGCGGCAAGCAGCATCGGACAGTGGCATCGAATAGGTCCCCCGGGGCTAAATCTACCAACGGACGACCGACACGATACCAACAGCGATACCAACAAATTCACCGGCTGCCGGCGGAGGGTCGCGAATGTCAGCGCACTAGAAAGTACTGCAAATCAAGCACTTCTAGCATTTTTGCGGAGGGTAGCGGAAGCGGGGGAATGAGCTAATGGTGCCCAGGGGCGGGATCGAACCACCGACACTGCGATTTTCAGTCGCATGCTCTACCAACTGAGCTACCTGGGCATACCCGCGGGGCCGAAAAGGCCGGAGCGAGCGGGCGGTTTATAGAGAGGTCGGGGCGCCGTGTCCACCCGGCTTCGCCAAACGCTTCGCCGGGCGCGGCCCGCCCGGCATTCTTTCCCCAACTTGTTGGGAAACATTGGTTATTCTGGGTCCTCGACGTCGTCATCGCGGCCGGGAACGACATAGCGGCCGGTCAGCCAGCGGTTGAGGTCGACGTCGCGGCAGCGCGGCGAGCAGAACGGGCGGAAGGCCTGCTGGGCGGGCTTGCCGCAGATCGGACAGGGGCGCGCGGCGGCCGGGGGTGTTCGGGCTTGGTCGGTCATGGCTGGGCCTGAGCTTACATCATCTGCCGCATGCTCCGCTGCACGCCCCTCTCCCGCTTGCGGGCAGGCCAAATCGCATATGCGTCTTCGAGCGCCGGCAGTTGACGGCTACTGTGCATGGGGTTGTTTTCGATATTTTGGCAGCGCGCCCTCTGGGACGGGCTATCGCGTCCGGCCATCGACTGCTGTCGCCGCGCGAAACCGGATACCTCACACCGCGACGGCGTTGAGCCAGCCGTGGCGGATCGGAAAGCCTTCGCCGCCGAGCAGGGTCACGGTCTCGTAGAGCGGCAGGCCGACGACGTTGGTATAGGAGCCGACCATCTTGACCACGAAGGATCCGGCAATGCCCTGCACCGCATAGCCGCCGGCTTTGCCGCGCCATTCGCCGGAGCCGATATAGGCCTGGATGTCGTCGTCGCTGAGCCGCTTGAAGCGCACCCGGGTCTCGACCAGGCGCTGGCGGAACGCCTCGCGCGGCGTCACCACGCAGATCGCGGTGTAAACGCGGTGGTTGCGGCCCGACAATAGCCGCAGGCACTGCGCGGCCTCGTCGACCAGATTGGCCTTGGGCAGGATGCGGCGGCCGACTGCGACCACCGTGTCGGCGGCGATGATGAAGGAGCCGCGCAGATCGTCGTCGAGTTGCACCGACTTCAGCGCCGCGTCCGCTTTCGCGCGCGCCAGGCGATTGGCGCAGGCGCGCGGCAACTCGCCCCGGCGCGGGGTCTCGTCGACATCGGCCGGACGCAGCGCGTCGGGCTCGATGCCGGCCTGGTTGAGCAGGGCCAGCCGCCGCGGCGAACCGGAAGCAAGAACGAATTTGGGACGGCCTAGCATGCGGGCTTTGGGGCTGGATCGGGGGGACGGACGCGGGCGGAACCTATCGGATGGGGCATCGATGCACAACCTTGGAACCGGCCGCGAATCGCGCTTCCCCGTGGGCGACAAGGCCCCATAAGCACAGCTGTTTGTCAGTCTGGCGACAAGGGGCAGACCTTGCGAATCGGAACACGCGGGCCCCTGCGTGGAGCCTCACAGGTTCGCCACGCCGGCCTTGGTGAAGCGGCGGCGGATCCGCATCAAGAGCCCATCGCAGACCTCGCGATAGGCGGCGAGCTTCTGCTCGCGATTGCCGCTGGTGCCGGTCGGATCAGGGGTCGGCCAGTATTCGACATCGGCGGCGAGCGTCCGGGTCAGATCCAGCGCCTTGTGGTGCGCCTCGGGCGACAGCGTGATGATGAGGTCGAAGTTCAGCCCCTCCCAGTCCTCGAGCTCCTCGAAGGTCTGCGGCTTGTGACCGGAGATGTCCTGGCCGAACTCGGCCATCACGGCGACCGCGAACGGATCGAGCTCGCCCTTCTTCACGCCGGCGGAGCGGACATAGACGCCTTGCGGAAACATCTGCTGCAGCAGGCTTTCGGCCATCGGCGAGCGCACGGCGTTGTGGCCGCATGCGAACAGCACGGCCTGCGGGGTGCGCGCGCGCGGCGCTTCCATGCGATCAGGCTTTTCTCGACCGGGGTACGCCCCCGTCAGTCATGTCGAGGATCATGCGCCTCCCACTTTCGCGCATGATCTGATCCGAAAACCGGTACCCACGTTTCGGGATCATGCGCCCTCACCCTTCCAGTGCAGCACAGTGATCAGCGTGAACAGCCGCCGCGCGGTCTCGAAATCGACGCGCACCTTGCCCTTGAGCCGCTCCTGCAGCGTGCGCGAGCCTTCGTCATGGATGCCGCGGCGGCCCATGTCGATCGCCTCGATCTTGTCCGGCGTCGCGGTACGGATCGCCTGATAGTAGCTGTCGCAGATCATGAAGTAGTCCTTCACGACACGGCGGAACGGCGTCAGCGACAACAGATGCGCCACCACAGGCGCGCCGTCCTCCTTCCTGATATCGAACATCAGCCGGTTGCCGGTGATCGCGATATGCAGGGTGTAGGGTCCCGGGGCGGCCGCGCCTTCGGGCGCGAACAGGTTCTGCTCGACCAGGTCGTAGATGGCGATCGCCCGCTCATGCTCGATGTCGGGCCCGGAACGGCCGATCGATTCCTCGTCGAGCGTCACCGCGACGATGCGATTGTTGGAATCCTCGTCGTCTGGCGGCTTGTTCATGAGAGGTTGAGGCGCAATCCGACGGAACGTGAATGGGCATCGAGACCCTCGGCCTGGCCGAGCGTCATCGCGGCGGGCCCGAGCGCACGAAGCTGATCCGGCCCGCACCGCAGGATCGAGGTTCGCTTCATGAAGTCAAGCACCCCGAGACCCGACGAGAACCGCGCCGAGCGGGCGGTCGGCAGCACGTGGTTGGAGCCGCCGACATAGTCGCCGATCGCCTCCGGTGTATGGGGCCCGAGGAAGATCGCCCCGGCGTTGCGGACCTGTTTCGACAGGTCCTCGGCGTCCGCGGTCATGATCTCCAGATGCTCCGCCGCGATCGCATTGGCGAGCTCGACCGCGTCGTCGAGCTTCGCCACCATGATCACGGCGCCGAAGTCATCCCACGAGGCGCGCGCAATCGTCGCACGCGGCAGCGTCGCAAGCTGCGCCTCGACCGCGCGCTCGACATCGGCCGCGAGCCGCGGGCTGTCGGTGATCAGGATCGACTGCGCGCTGACGTCATGCTCGGCCTGCGCCAGCAGATCGGCCGCGATCCAGTCGGCATTGCCGGTGTCGTCGGCAATGACCAGCACCTCGGAGGGGCCGGCGATCATGTCGATGCCGACCTTGCCGAACACCAGCCGCTTGGCCGCGGCGACATAGGCGTTGCCGGGGCCGACGATTTTTGCCACTGGCGCGATCGTTGCCGTGCCGTAGGCCAAAGCCGCGACCGCCTGGGCGCCGCCGACGCGGTAGATTTCCGAGACGCCGCCGAGATGGGCGGCCGCCAGCACCAGCGGGTTGAGCTTGCCGTCCGGCGCCGGCACCACCATCACGACCCGCGGCACCCCGGCGACCCGCGCCGGCACCGCGTTCATCAGCACCGAGGACGGATAGGCCGCGGTGCCGCCGGGCACGTAAAGCCCGACCGCATCGACCGCGCTCCAGCGCCAGCCGAGCTCGACGCCGGCGGCGTCGGTGAAGCGCTCGTCCTTGGGCAGCTGGCGGCGGTGAAAGGTCTCGATCCGGTCGCGCGCGAATGTCAGCGCCTCGACGGTCTTGGGGTCGCAGGCCGCAACCGCAGCGTCGACCTCGGCAGCGGTGACGCGCAGGCCGGCGGCGTCGACGTCGAGCCGGTCGAACTTCTTGGTCGCCTCGAGCAGCGCCGCGTCGCCGCGGGCCGCCACGTCATCGACGATGGCGCGGGTGGCGCGCTCGACGTCGGCCGATACCTCGCGCTTGGCCGCCAGGAATTCGCGGAAACGCTGGTCGAAATCGGCGCTCTGTCGGTCCAGGCGAACGGGCATGGCGGCTTTCTGAAGAGGAGTTCGGGTCCCTGCTCAATGGCGCGGCGGATAATGGCCGTCAACCCTTGGCAGCCACGCAACCTCACAGCCCTCGTCCGGCGAAGGCCGGGACGACGGCATGATTACCCCGGCGCCACCCCGAGGTCGTCTTCCCCGAGATCGGTCAATTCGCACTCCAGGCACTCGACATCGAGCCGCAGCGCCCCGCCCTCGCCGAACATCAGGAGCGCGCTGCCGCCCGGCGGGTCGGAGGCGTGGAATTCGATCCCGAGCAGTTCCAGGGTGGCCTCCGGGGCCTCCAGGTCGATATTGCGCGACTTGCATGCCAGCACCCGGTCGAACCGGAGCGCGGCGATCAGCCGGCGCGAGCAGGTGCCGCCCGACAAGGTCTGCTCCCAGTCCAGCCGGTTCAGGCCGACCACGAGGCGCTTCTGGTCCTGCCGCCAGATGATGTCGGCAGGGTGGACGCGGGCGTCCTGCACATGGGCGGAGATCACCGCCAGGTCATCCGCATCGAGGGCGATCAGTTTCAGGGGGGCAGGTGGGGACATGACGGGGGTTATAACGCCTTGCGGCCCGGGATGTACCAGCGGCCGCAAGGAAATCCCGATCGAGGGAACCGGCGGCGCCGAGCAAAATATCGAAAACAACCCCATGCAAAGGAGCTGGCGCCAGCAGCATGACCCGATCTCCGATTGCGCATTGTAAATTTGCGCAAGTCGGGCAGGCCCGACTTGCGTTGGGGGAGGGTGGGGAGAGGGATAAGCCTCGGGTCGAGGTAATCGATGAAGCGATCGGCTTCGCAACCTTGATTGCGCGGATTGGAATGCATCTCGAGAGCGCGCGCCGTGTGGGCCACTCCTCGCCCTAACCCTCCCCCGCAAGGGGGGAGGGAACCCTTCCGCCGGTGATTCCCTTACGCAACAGCCTGCCAAGTCCGCATTGGATGGCGTTGCGAAGTGCGAAGCACACAGCCCCGGCCCTCACCCCTTGATGAACGCCAGCAGATCCTTGTTGATGGTCTCGGCCTCCGTCGTCGGCATGCCGTGCGGAAAGCCCTTGTAGGTCTTCAGCGTGCCGTTCTTCAAGAGCTTGGCCGAGAGCGGCGCGGAGTCGGCGTAGGGCACGATCTGGTCGTCGTCGCCATGCATCACCAGCACCGGCACGTTGATCTTCTTCAGGTCCTCTGTGAAGTCGGTCTGCGAGAACGCGACGATGCCGTCGTAATGCGCTTTCGCGCCGCCCATCATGCCCTGCCGCCACCAGTTCTGGATCACCGCTTCCGACGGTTTTGCGCCGGGCCGGTTGTAGCCGTAGAACGGCCCCGCCGGCAGATCGCGGTAGAACTGCGAGCGGTTGGCCGCGAGCTGGGCCTGCAGACCGTCGAATACCGACTTCGGCAAACCGCCGGGGTTGGCCGCCGTCTGCACCATCAGGGGCGGCACCGCGCTCAGGATCGCGGCCTTCGCGACCCGGCTCTCGCCGTGACGGGCGATGTAATGCACCACCTCGCCGCCCCCGGTGGAATGGCCGACATGAACGGCGTTCTTCAGATCGAGATGCGCGGTGACGGCCGCGAGGTCGTCGGCATAGTGGTCCATGTCATGGCCGTCGGCGACCTGGGCGGAGCGGCCGTGGCCGCGGCGGTCGTGGGCGACGACGCGAAAGCCGTGGCCCACGAAGAACAGCATCTGGGCGTCCCAGTCGTCCGACGACAGCGGCCAGCCATGGCTGAACACGATCGGCTGGCCCGAACCCCAATCCTTGTAGAAGATATCGACGCCGTCTTTGGTGGTGATGGTGGGCATTGGCTTGCTCCTCTTGTTGCCGATATTCAGGCGCGAACGCACCTCACGCGCGTCAGCGCACGTCACCTTCTATGCTGTGCGGCGCCCCAGAATGATGTCACCCGCCCCGGATCAGGCGAACGTGACCGGCCTGAACCGGCGCCAGGCGCCGATGATCACCACGGCGAAGAACACCAGCACGATGCCCTGCACCGTGGCAAACACCGGCCCGGACGGCGGGTTCGGCGGCACCGCCGGCGCTAGCGCCTGCAGCGCAGGCACCTTGAGGAAGCTCTGGATCACGAGCACGAAGACGTTGAGATAAAGCGAGACCATCGCGGTCACGATATAGATCGGGCGCCAGGCGCCCTTGAGCTGCATCGCATACAGCGCGATGCAGGCGATCGCAAGCAGCACCAGCGAGAGGCCGCCGATGACATGCGACGGCAGCAGTTTTTCGGTCACCAGCGGCGGGATCACGAAGCCGGTGGCGTTGGTCAGGATCGTGAGGATGAGGAAGATCGCGGTCAGCCCGGGCATCGCGCGCGAGCCGAGCAGGCCGAACATCACGATCACGCCGGCGACGATGGCGATCAGGCTGATAATGACGTGCACAAGCACCAGCGTCGTCATGTGGCGCACTCCCCGTTGAGAACCCGCACCACGTTACGATGCGGTTTTGAAAATTGCTACATGGTTCGATGGCAGGACGGCTGACATCTCATGAAAATTCGTCGGCGCCGGCACTTGCCGAAAGTGGTCGCACGCGTGTCATACGCCCGTGCGCCCTGTGAGACATTGAATCAATAATAGCGCGGGATCGGCCCGTTATGCGGCGTCTTGCGTTTCGACAGGTCGAACAGCACCTCGTCGACATAGCACCAGCCCCAGCCTTCCGGCGGATCATAGCCCTCGATCACGGGATGGCCGGTGGCGTGGAAATGCGCGGTCGCGTGCCGGTTCGGCGAGTCGTCGCAACAGCTGACATGGCCGCAGGTCCGGCAGATCCGCAAATGCAGCCAGCGGCTGCCGCTCTTCAGGCATTCCTCGCAGCCGAGCGCACTCGGCGTGACATCCTGGATACCGGCGATGTGGGTGCAGCCTTTTGTCATTTGCGCCTCGCATCTGAAATGAGTTCTTTTGAACCGTCATCCTTGAGGTGCGAGCGGAGCGAGCCTCGAATGATGCACGGCCCGCATTGTGGCCGATTCATCCTTCGACACGCCGCTTCGCGGGCTCAAGGATGACGGAGGAAAAGCTACAGCGACGGACTACCGTCATCGGCGAGATAGCCGTGCAGGGCCGCAACCACCTGCGCGCCCTCGCCGATCGCGCCGCCGACGCGCTTGACTGATCCGGAGCGGACGTCGCCGACAGCGAACACGCCGGGCACCGTGGTCTCGAGCTGTGGCACGGCGCGTGCGCCCTCACCGTTCTGCACGCCGGTCATCACGAAGCCGCCGCGGTCGACCTGCACGCCGCAGCCCTCGAGCCAGCCGGTCGCCGGATCGGCGCCGACGAACAAAAACAGATTGCGGATATCCATCGTGAACTCGTCGGGCGCAAGCCGGCTGCGCCAGCGCACGCGCTCCAGCGTCTCCACGCCTTCGAGCCCGGTCACCTCGGTGTTGAACATCAATTCGATGTTCGGCGTCGCCTCGATACGCTCGATCAGATAGCGCGACATGCTGGCCCCGAGCCCGCCGCCGCGGATCATCATGTTGACCTTGCGCGCATGCGCCGACAGGTACACCGCCGCCTGGCCTGCCGAGTTGCCGCCGCCGACCAGCACGACATCCTGCTGGGCGCAGAGCCGCGCCTCGATCGGCGAGGCCCAGTACCAGACACCGCGGCCTTCATAATTCTCGAGATTGTCGATCGCCGGCCGGCGATAGCGCGCGCCGCTCGCGACCACCACCGACTTGGCGCGCAGCGTGTGCCCACACCCGGTGGCGAGCGTGAACGCGCCCGACGCCTTCGAGCAATCCAGCGATTTGATCGAGACCGGGATCAGCATCTCGGCGCCGAATTTCTGCGCCTGGTTGAAGGCGCGCCCGGCCAGCGCCTGGCCGGTGATGCCGGTCGGGAATCCCAGATAGTTCTCGATCCGCATGCTGGCGCCGGCCTGGCCGCCGAAGGCACGGGAATCGAACACGGCGACGGACAGGCCTTCGGAGGCCGCATAAACCGCGGTGGAGAGCCCGGCTGGACCGCTGCCGACCACCGCGACATCGTAGAGCTTGTCTTGCGCGCTGTCGCCGATCATGCCGAGCGCCATCGCAAGCGCGGTCTCGGACGGATTGCGCAGCACGGTGCCGTTCGGGGTGACCACCAGCGGCAGCTCGGCACGGGTGGGCGAATAGCGTGCGACGAGATCGGCGGCATCCGTGTCGGTCTCTGGATCGAGAACGTGATGCGGCTGGCCGTTGCGCGCCAGGAAGTTCTGCAGCGGCGCCATGTTGCCGACCGAAGCGGAGCCGATCAGCACCGGGCCACCGGCGCCGCCCTGGATCAGGCTGACGCGGCGCAGGATCAGCGCGCGCATGATGCGCTCGCCGAGATCGGCCTCGGCGACCAGCAGCGCGCGCAGCCGCTCGGGCGGCAGCAGCAATGTCTCGACGGGGCCCTCGGCATGGCCGTCGACCAGCGCGGCGCGCCCCGAGAGCTGACCGATCTCGGCAAGGAATTGCCCCGGCCCCTGATCTATGACCGGCGTGACGCGGCCGAGGCCGTCGCGCTGGGAGATCGCCACGCAGCCCGACAGCACCACGAACATGCCGGGCCCCGGCTTGCCCGTCTCGAACAGCGCCTCGCCGTCCTTGTACGCACGCGGCTCGCCGAAGCGGCGCATCCGCTCGATCTCAAGCGCCGTCAGTGTCGGAAAGGTCTGCTCATGACGCGGGAAGGCATAGGCGGAGGCGTTCAGCCGGTCGATCGTCGTCTCTACAGCCATCTCAGCGACCCACTTTCGTTGCAACGCACGCCACCCGGCTGGCGTTTCGATTTTCATTAGAGCCAGACGCCAGGCCCGGCTTGTCGTTTTGCCAGATTTTCTGCACGACCTGATGTCCACCTGGCGGGAAAGGCTCTAGCGGCCTGGCCCATTTCCGCCGGCGTCATCTCGCGAGCCGTCCTCTAGTGACCCCTGGGCTGGCTGGGAAGCCACATCCTCGCGACCGCGCGCCTGCGATTTCCGCCGCTTCAGGTTTTCGCGCAGCGCCAGCTTGAGACGATCCTGTCGTGAATCCTTCCCGCGGGCTCCGGCCTGCCCGCCGCCTCTGTCCTGCTCGCCTGTCATTGCAAAACTCTCGAACCGCCGTCGCGCCTTCCGCGAGAGCGAACATAGCCAAAGGCCGCCGCCCGCGCACCCTGCCCGGTCGGCCAGTTGCGCCAGGCGGCGTGATTCGGCGGCGGGGCAAAATCCGGCTTCCTGCCACGATCGGAACCCAATCAGACCGAAATCGGCCGGATCGGGCAGAATCGGCGGCGAGGAAGGTCAGTTTCTGCCGATTTCGTCGGCAACGGGGGCGCTGTTTCCCTTGCGCCAACGGGAGGCCTGTGGCAAGAACCGCCCGCTTGGACGGGCCCTTGGGGCCGATTCAATTTTTCCCGGGCACGCTGCCGTAGCTCAGTGGTAGAGCACTCCATTGGTAATGGAGAGGTCGACAGTTCAATCCTGTCTGGCAGCACCACCTATCCTGCTGGATTCATTAATTTTATTGGAAGCTCGGTCCTGAGTGCCGCGTAAGGCCATGATTTCTTCGGACTTCATCAACGTCCGAACGTACCCGGTCCGACCGCCTCAGCTCCTCCATCCGCCTCCATACCGAAGTCGTCGTTCAGGTACGCGGTAAGCGCGTGCAGTTCAGCCATTCCAATGAAAACAGCCGCAGCGTTAAGCAGGAGTGCGATCGGCTCCTCCGGTACTTGGCGAACCACGGCAGCAATTGTAGGGTGTAGATATTTCTCACTAAACTACAGATTTTCAGCGAGCTATCATGCGTGAACGAATTGACCTTCGCGAAGCACTCAATGCCATCTCGGATGTAGTTCAAAATAGACCGCGCGCGCTTCGCGAGTTTGACCAAATCTACATGAAGAGCGGCGACATGGTGCTCCAAAGTGAGTTTGTCGCCAGTTGGGCCGACAAGCGCCGCCTTGCTTTCATTGGAGACGGTGATGCGATCAGCGTTTGTACCGCGTACCTTCAAAAGAGGGGCATCATCGAGTATGGCCCGTCCAGAATCACGGTCTTTGATTTCGACGAGCGAATCGTCCAGGCGGTGAAGCGTTTCGCGGATAAGGAACGAATAGAGCACTTGGACGCGGTACTCTACAATTGCCTTGATGAGTTTCCTCAACCCAACCGTTTTGATTTTTTTTATACCAATCCCCCATGGGGCGCCAGCAACAACGGAGAGAGCGTAAACGTCTTCGCACAACGAGGCATGGAGGCTATCGGCTACAAAGGAGAAGGCGCAATTGTTATCGCAGACGATGAAGAACTCGAATGGCCGAAGCAGGTGCTAGGGAGCGCACAATCATTTGCATCGTCATCGGGGTTTTATGTTTCCCGGATGATGCCACGTATGCACACTTACCATTTGGACGATAACCCGGACCTCCGATCTTGCAATTTGATCGTTTCTTCACTGCCCGGCGATTCGCGAAGCTTCGTGAGCGAGGCGATAACCGACCGATCGCGACTTGAGAATTTTTATGGAAAATCTCAGGCGCCCCGCGTTCGCTACGTTCGAGAGCGAAAGCGCCTCGACTACGGAAAAGCTTCTGAGGATGAGTATCGCCTTGAACTTTTGGAGATAGCAAAATGACTCAAATTATTAAGCCTGGCGCAGGCATCCTCTTTATGAAAGTGGGGACGCACGCCAAAGAAAGCCTTGAGGACATCATCGCTCGCAAATCGAAGGAGATACAAGATACCGGCTACGCCATGTGGGGCTACGGCGGCAATACGTGCCATCCGAGAACGATGGTTCAACCGTTCGTGCAGAGCTTCAGGCAAAAAGGACAGCCGATCTTCCTTTGTATGCAACAGATGACTTCAAATCACTTTGCCGAGCAACTGCGCGCCAGCGAATGTTCGTCGGATGGAATCAACTGGACAAAGATACCCAACACCATCAACGTGCTCGGATCGCGTTTTGCGCTGGTAATCAAAGGCCTTCGAAAGGAAGAACACATTCTTCCACTCGACCAGACGCGCGTTGCAGTCGGAAACAACGTGGGTCGACTTGGCAGCAGATATCTGCTCGGTCAGGTAGACAAAGCTTGTCTAGAAGTTACCGATAAGCCTGAACAGACCAACGAGGCGCAGACTAAGGAAGTCCAAATAAATCTAGTGGCTGAACTGGCCGATCCTTACGCGGTCTTTCTCCGCGATCACACTTAAAGATTATCTGAGGCGACAAGAGCCCTTTTCGCCTGCAGCCGCAAGGCAGCAACGTAGCTTGTCAACCCTGCACGAATCGTCTCCAGTGTATATTGCCCCGAGGCACACGAAAAACAGATGGCGAGCGCAACGTCCACCTTGCGCTCACTACATACGCGGCTTTGCAGAAGGTCAAGGCTCTCCCACATCAGCAATGAGAGAAAGAGTTGCTCGAGGCAACCCACCGCTTGCGTCAGTCCGGCAACTAACTCGTGATGACCTCCAAGCGCCTCAATAGCTTGAATGGCACGCTTGTCGCCGGTCAACAACAATCCAACGGCGTCCCGCATTAGGAGGACCGCCAGCAGCAGACTCTCACCGCTATCAAGCGCTAGATTGAATTGCTGGGCTGCGGCTTCGATCTCAGCAGCAAGTGATATCTCCGCGTCCGACGGCTCGACAATCTTTGCCTGATCAAGAAACAGCTCGAAATTATGAACGGCGCGTTCTTTGTTGCAGATGGATTTCGATCTTTTTATTCGATCCACGATTACAAAGGATGCGCTGCCCAGAATGAAATAGGTACCGATACGACCCAAGCAAAGAAGAACCTCTATCGACAGGTCGTAACAACAGGCTTTTAAAATGACATCGTTGTCGCAAAGAAGTTCACTAGGCATCCGGGACCGCCATGACTGCCCGGAGGTAATCGGCCGAATCTGAACCTATTGCGCTCCAATCGATCTGCTTTGCAGCTAGAAAATTTACCTCGCGCCACACCGGCTTGCTTTGATCGTAAATCATCTTCAAAGCCGAGTTCGCCTGCGCCCACTTCTTGTCTTGGTAGGCAAGGCAAAGTGCCAGCGTTCCGGGTTCGATATTGCGCTCGGGACCAGTGACCAATACGGCCCGAGCTAGTTGCGCGGCGGAGAAGTCATCCAGATTGGTTTCAATTTTTGGACTGGCATCTCCCGTGAGCAGTTGAAGCGCATAATGATCCGCGGCACTTTCCTCATCATCATCCGGCTCAATCTGTGCGGGGTCTTCCATGTCCACCACAGCATCGGTTGCCTCTAAGTGCCTCAACGCAATGTGGCCTATCTCGTGCGCAAGAGTGAAAGCAATAGGAGCGGGATACAATGCGTCGCGTCCTAAGAGGATAGCGAACCTGTCTTGCACGCGAACAACCATTGCATGCATCCCCTTCGCTGACAGGGGGAACACTCTCAAATGTATGACGGGAACTCCCACCCCCCAACACGCGGCGAGCAAGCCCTGGAGGTCAACAAAGCGCTGCCCGCCAAGAATTGCCTCGCGAAGATCGTCGGGCGATACCCCCCTGAGGCTACTAGTTGCTTCCACGCCCCTGACCAGCAAGCGACCGACGGCAATGCCGAAGGAAGAAAGCGCGGCTCGCTGCCCCTCTTCCTCCTTCGTCAAATGCTTGAAGTGCGAGTTCTCCTTCCAAACAAATTCAACGCGGTCGCCCGCAAGACTCTGAGGGGAGAGCCCGAGCCTTCGTGCAAGTGTGAAGCGGAGCTCTGCACTTGCTGAAGGCGACTTGGATGCATCGTCGCTCCACCATAGTGGCCACGCGGCCTCAACCGCCTGATCAGTCAGACCAGCGCGCTTAAGCTCCTTTCTTAACTTTGCAGTTCGCTCGTCCACGGCGCACCGCTCACATTTAGAGTAGAAAAAGCTGCTTCTCGCTAACTCCCAAACCGGGCGTCGAGTCTTCACGGAGCAAGGACACTAGATCAAGCCACTGAGCCACGGATACAATATGCTCACTCGAACCGAATAGCGCTAGTGACCTCTGCTTGGTCAGGTCCATCGGAATGGGGTCCACCAGCTTGACCCAATAACTTCCATGGAGCTTTGCTCTAAGGTTTATTCGATATTGAGCGTCAGACTGCATCCGCCCGGTACAACGTACGAGCGCCGTCACCTGTGACGAACCGATCGCGCCACCACTTGGCCCAACGTTTCGAAATGCCGAGGGATCAAAGCTGCCATAGTCGCTCAATTCCAGTCGATGGCTCGACTTGCAGAAGAGCGCAAAATGAGAGCTTTTGGTGCCGCTTCGCGCTTCGCCTTTGCTCGTCACCAACGAGCCGGCGGGCAATTGTTGCTCGATCCCGTCGCAATCAATGAATCTACGCCAGATCAGCGTGAAACTCGGGCTGACATCTGCCAGTTTTGGACGGCTTTTCATAACTGAAAAGACAACGTCTACGTCCGTCCTACTCCTAGCTAACGAGGGAGTGCAGCGATTCGGCGCGTTACCAACGCCCCAGCAGAATATGCCGCCGTTGGCTTGACGCTCGTATTCCTTGCGGAGCACTATCTCCTCAAGCCGTTGCCCGCCCTCAGATTGCATGCGAGACCAGCACACAATCTTATCTTCGACGGCATCTATAAGGCGCGGGGAGCGCGCGGCTGCGTTCTTCATTGGCATCTCTGCTGAGGTTCGCTTGCAGTTGTACGCGCTTACTCGGCAGTGCACGTCGAGCCCTTGGATAAGTCGCCGCACGGCTGGGGACTACCCTGTGCGAATCGTGTGTATATGCTTCGCGAATCGGGGAAAAGCGTTTTCTGCCTGTGGAAGTCTCGGCCCACTTGCGCGCCGGTGTGCTGGACGCACGTGCTCCTCCGCGGCGCGAAGGCGCCACATAATCCAGAGCAACCAAGCCCAGGCAAGATCAATGGAATCAATGCCCGAGCAGCAGGCCCACGCCGCCGATCATCAGTGCGACGTAGACCACGAACACACTGCCGACCCATTTCCAATCGATCTGTGCGTGCTCGGGGCTCAGGCTTTCGATGATGCCGTGCATGATGGTTTCCTTTAGAAGTCGCATCAGCGGCGTATAGCCCGCAGCTCGAGCACGTCATGTGACTCACTTCACACACCCAAGTTCACACACCCAAGTCGCGGAGCGGACCCAAGAGTGACCGGCCCAGAACTAAGAAAATTGCGCGAACATCTCGGCGAGGCGCTCGGCCGCAAGCTGACGGCGGCGGACATGGCGAAGCTGTGCGGGTTGCCCGCGGCCGGCGGCGCCGAAAAGCTCCGCAAATGGGAAGTCACCGGCCCGACCCCGAAGGTCGCGGGCCTGCTGCGCGTGCTGGCAATGGCGAGCGAGCACTATCCGATCCTGGAGAAGTTCGACGTGTTCGATCGCCACGACGTTCCGGTCAAGGAACGCGCCGCGCGCCGCGAAGCGTTCCGCGAACAGATCCGCGACGACGTGCGCAAGCGGCTCGACTAGCAGGGGGCCTGGTTAACGGAACCAGCGCGTCGCGCACGGTGCGTTAAGCCTTCTGTCATTCCCCCTTAAGCGTTCGTTAGGCACAACAAAACGTTTCACCGCAAAGGGTGCGACTTAACGCGCCAAGTCGTCATTCGGTGACAGCATTTTATTCAAATGCGGTCTAACGCATCGCCATGGATGGCGCCATTCACGCTGCGCCTCATGACTTGTCCGGAGACTGCCCCATGAAGAAGTTCCTGCTCGCAACCGCAGCCGCAGCTGTTACCGTCGCTGCCTTTGGCGCGACCGCCCAGGCCGCCGACCTCGGCTCCCGTGGCTATTACCAGAAGGCGCCCGCACCTGTTTACGCCGCGCCGCTCTACAACTGGACCGGCTTCTATCTCGGCGGCCATCTCGGCGGCGTGTTCTCGCAGAACAGCACGTTCAACGGCCTCGCGCTGTCGGACTCCAGCGCCCGCTTCATGGGCGGCGTGCAGGGCGGTTACGACTGGCAGCTGTCGCCGATGTGGGTGATCGGCCTCGAAGGCCAGTATTCCTGGGTCGGCGGCCACCAGCTCAACGCGATCTTCCCGGGCGGTTACGTCTACAACAACAACCAGCGCGGCATAGCCTCGATCACCGGCCGCGTCGGCTACACCTGGGGCCCGGGCCTGATCTATGTGAAGGGCGGTTACGCCTATTCCGACAACAACGAAACCGTGACGCTCGGCGGCGCGCAGGTCCCCTTCGCACTCAGCGACAACCACAGCAACGGCTGGACCATCGGCGGCGGCGCCGAATACATGTTCGCACCGAACTGGTCGGCCAAGGTCGAGTACCAGTACTACGACTTCGGCGACAGCCGCTTCACCGCGCCCGGCGCGCTGGTGCCGGTCGGCAGCTTCCACAATGACGAGCACACGGTGAAGGCCGGCCTCAACTACCGCTTCAATCTCGGCAACCTCGGCGGCCCCGCTTACGGCCGCTACTGAGGTTACGGACCGCCACAACCAGGAGTGGAAAGGCCGGCTCGCGCCGGCCTTTTTGCGTCCGATCGCGCGCATCGATTCCGCACAGCGGACCAAAACAGTGCGGCGCGCGACCCCCCTCAAAAATCCTGCGGATCGCCGCAATTTTCCCGATTTTGTTAACCCGCCGCACCGATACTCCCGCGCCGGGGAAACATCCAAGAGTAGTGGCCAAGGGTATGGCCAGGGGGCACGGGGCAATGGCGTTTCGGTTCAAGCTCGGCAAACCAAATCTCAAGCGCATCCGCCTGCCGCAGATGGGCGTCAGGGGCAGCCTGTTCGCGGCGTTCGCCGTGATCGCAGGCATGGCGCTGGTGATCAGCGCAGGCGCTGGCATCGTGCTGCATCAGCTCGGCGGCACGATGAGCGATCTCTCCGGCCGCGACATTCCGCGGCTGGCCGCGAGCCTACAGCTTGCCGCGCAGAGCGCCTCGCTCGCAGCCCAGGGGCCCGGCCTGCTCGCCGTCTCGAGCGAGGATGCGCTGAACGACCGCACCAGGAAGGTGCAGGAGGTCGCGCAGCAGACCAATGCCAAGCTTGGCGAGATCATCGAACTCGGCGCCGACAAATCCGTCGTCAGCGCGCTGCAGGAGAACGTCAAGAACACCGACGAGGCGACCAAGAGCCTGATCTCGGCGGCGCATGAGCGGCTCGAGGTCGGCGCGCTGCACGACAAGCAGTACAACGCGCTGCGCAAGGCGCAGGACGCCTTCGTCTCCGCCGCCGGTCCCGCGATGCTCGACGCGCAGACCCGGCTCAACGCCATCCTCGGCGCGGCCGATGTCTCCGCCGACGCTGCCACCGAGGCGGCCCGAACCGTGGGCCAGATCAGCAACGTGCTCGCCGCCGGCAATCTGATGGCCGCCGACATGACCGCGGCGCTGTCGGCCAATTCCAGCGAGACGCTCGATGCGATCGAGGCGGAGTTCAAGAAAGGCCGCGAGCGCGTCAAGTCCAACCTCGAGGACCTGCCGAACAATCCGGCGATCGTTGCCGTGCGCGATACCGCCTCGAGGCTGCTCGTGCTCGGCGAAGGCAAGACCGGCGTGTTCAAGGTCCGCCAGAAGGAGCTCGACTCGATCGATTACGGCCAGACCATCCTGGAGGAGACCCGCAAGCTCAATGTCGGGCTCGGCATCAGCGTCCAGCAGCTGGTCGACGCCGTGCAGAAGGATACCGACGCGTCGACCTTCCAGGCGCGGCAGCAGATCTCGCTCGCGACCACGGTGATGATCGGATTGGGCGCGCTGACCTTGGTCGGCTCGTTCCTGTTCGTCTGGCTCTATGTCGGGCGCAACATCCTGCGCCGCATCCGCGGCCTGCAGCGCTCGATGCAGCTGCTGTCCGACGGCGACCTCGACACCGAGATCCCGCAGAGCCGCCAGCGCGACGAGATCGCGGTCATGGCCGACGCGCTGCAGGTGTTCCGCGAGAGCATGATCGAAAGCCGCGAGCTCGCCGAAAACCAGAACAAGGACCGCACCGCCAAGGCGGAGCGCGCCTCGCGCATGGAAACCCAGATCGTCGCGTTCGAGTCCAATGTCCGCAGCGCGCTCGGCAGCCTGCAGACCGCGGCGAACTCGATGCAGGCGACCGCGCAGAGCATGTCGGCGACCGCCGACCAGTCGAGCGCATTGGTCAATGCGGTCGCCTCGGCCGCCGAGGAAACCTCGGTCAACGTGCAGACGGTGTCGGCCGGCACCGAGGAGCTGTCGTCGTCGATCTCCGAGATCGGCCGCCAGGTCGTCACCTCGGCCGAGATCGCCCGCAAGGCGGTCGAGGAAGCCAGCGCCACCGACAGCACCATGCAAGGCCTTGCCGACAACGCCGCGCGAATCAGCGTCGTGGTCGACCTGATCCAGACCATCGCCTCGCAGACCAACCTCTTGGCGCTCAACGCCACCATCGAGGCGGCGCGCGCCGGCGAGGCCGGCCGCGGCTTTGCCGTGGTCGCCTCCGAGGTGAAGAACCTCGCGAGCCAGACCGCCAAGGCGACCGAGGAGATCCGCCAGCAGATCGTCAGCATGCAGGAGGTGACGACGACGGCCGTCACCGCGATCCGCAACATCTCGAGCACGATCGGCGAGATCAACGACGTCACCACCGCGATCGCCGCCGCGGTCGAGGAGCAGGGCGCGGCGACCCGCGAGATCGCCCGCAACATCCAGCACGCGGCGGGCGGCACCAGCGAGGTGTCGAGCAACATCGTCGGCGTCTCGACCGCCTCGGCCGAGGCCGGCACTGCTGCCGCCGAGGTGCTCAGCGCCTCCGACGCGCTGCGCCGCGAGGCCGACGTGCTGCGCTCGGAGATCGACGGTTTCCTGTCGAACATCCGCGCGGCGTAACCGACGCCGTCATTCCGGGGGCGATGCGACAGCATCGGACCCGGAACCTCGAGATTCTGAGGTGCGCAATTGCGCACCATAGTTCGCCTCAATGTTCTGCCGAACGTTGCGGCCAGGCCTGCATTGCCAGGCGGCCGATCTTGCCCAGCTTTTCGCGCGGTGCTCCGTCGCGCGCCTGGACAGCCATGCCGCGAACGACCGCGCTGTAATAGGCGGCCAGCATATCGCAATCGGTCGCCGGCGGCACATCGCCGTTGGCAACGCCCCTGCGCATGCGGTCGGCCATCACGCTTTCCGAGAACGCGCGATGCTCGACCATCATCTCACGAATGTTTTTCATCCCCGGCGAGCAATGCGTGCCGGCCAGCGAGATCATGCAGCCAAGCGGATGATCGCCTCGCGTGAACTCGTCTGCGGTGGCCGCGAGCAAGTGTGCGAACGCGGTTTTGGTGTCGATCGACGGATCATTGAGAATGGCGAGAAACCATTGGCCCGCCCAATCGAGATAGCTGCTGGTCGCTTCGCAATACAGCGCTTCCTTACTGTCGAATGAATTGTAGAAGCTCGAGGCGCTGATCCCCATCGCGTCAATCAGTTCGTCGAACGACGTACCTTCATAGCCGCGTTCCCAGAACAGCTTCATCGCGGCCTGCAGCGCGGCGGCGCGATCGAAGACCAAAGGCCGCCCTCGGCCGCGCTTTGGGTTGCGCACCTTGGGATTATTGACCGTGTCGTCCTTGGCTTTCTTCCCTTGAATTATTTTTGGTGTCATCGCTCCAAAATTCCTTGAACGGCGCCTCCCCGAGGTTATATCGCGGACAAGATATTGGAGGAGTTGCTCCAGATATCAACCCCACGCGGTATTTTTCCTCTCCGGCAATGACAGTGACCAGGCAACACCGCCCCGATGCGCCGCAACGCTCAGCCTGCCGTCGGCGGCACCGGGCCCGGCCGGGTTTCGGGCGACCAGGGAAAGAATGACGGACGTCTCATGGACCAGATCACCGACAACACAAAGGTAGCACGCGAGCCGCTCAACCGACCGGCAGGGCAGCCGCGGAGACGCAGCTGGCGAACCGGCGTCATCGTTGCGGCAATCGCAGTCGCGGTCGGATCGGTCTATTTCGGCTTCGCGCCCCATTTCGCGCCCCATGGAGGCAACAAGGCCGCAGCGGCAGCGCCGCCGGCTCCGCCGGTGACAGTCAGTCAGCCGCTGCAACGCGAGGTCAGCAACCGGATTGACTTCCTCGGCCAGTTCTCCGCGGTCGACCGCGTCGAGCTGCGTGCCCAGGTCGGCGGCACTCTGACCGAGATTCACTTCAAGGACGGCCAGATCGTTCATAAGGGCGATCTTCTGTTCGTCATCGATCCGCGCCCCTACGAAATCAAGCTCGCTCAAGCACAGGCCGCGCTGCAGACAGCAAAAGCCCGCGTCGAACTCGCCAACAATCAGCTGACGCGCGCGACGTCCCTCAAGCGCAGTGATTTCGCGACGCAGGAAACCGTTGATCAGCGTACCAACGAGCAGAACGCATCGCAGGCCGCGGTCGAAGATGCCAAGGCGCGCGTGCGCGACGCTGAGCTTGATCTCGACTATAGCCGCGTGCGGGCGCCCTTTACGGGACGCATCGGCGCGCGGCAGGTTTCTATCGGCAGCCTGATCGCGGGCAGCCGCGCCGCGACCAGTCCGACGACATTGCTGGCGACGCTGGTCTCTCTCGACCCGCTCTATGTCGATTTCGACATGAGCGAATCCGATTTCCTGACATTCTCGCGCGAGCGTGCCCACATTCAGGGGCCGCTTGCCAACAAGGTCCTGATCCGGCTTTCCGACGAGAACGATTTCAAGCGCGACGGAACGCTCGATTTCATCGATAACGCGCTCGATCGCTCCAGCGGCACGATCCGGGCGCGTGCGACGGTACCGAACCCCGATCTGCTCCTGGCGCCCGGTGCGTTTGCACGGCTGCGGGTCGAGATCGCGCCGCCGGCGCCGGCCTTCTTGCTTCCCGATGCCTCGGTCACGCTCGACCAGTCGCAACATCTGGTGATGACCGTCGGGCCCGACTCCGCGGTCAAGCCGAAGATCGTCACGACGGGCGATCTGCGCGGCGGGTTGCGGGTTATCCGGTCGGGCCTCGAGCCCGGTGACCGCGTCGTCATCGACGGCCTGGTACGTGCCATTCCCGGCTCAAAGGTCACGCCGCAGGACGGCACTATTCACTACGACACCAGCGCCGACGGCCGCGGCTAGATCAAAGACCGATAGCAAGACCAGGCGTCGCTTTCCTGACTTCCGGAGCTTCAAATGAGCCACAGCTTCATTGACCGGCCGATCTTCGCAACGGTCCTCAGCGTGTTTGTGACGCTGATCGGTCTCGGCGCGCTCGCGATTCTGCCGATCGCGCAGTACCCGGAGATCGTGCCGCCCACCGTTCAGATCACCACAAGCTATCCCGGCGCCTCCGCCGAAGTGGTCTCGCGCACCGTTGCGACGCCGCTCGAGCAGGAGATCAACGGCGTCGAGAACATGCTCTATATGAACAGTCAGGCGACCGGCGACGGTAAGCTCACCATAACGGTCACATTCCGGATCGGCACCGATCTCAACGTTGCGCAGATGCTGACGCAGAACCGGGTGCAGGATGCCCTGCCGCGGCTTCCGGAGGACGTGCAGCGGCTCGGCGTGCAGGTCAGGAAGTCGACCCCGAACATCCTGCTCGCCGTGCACCTCTATTCGCCGGATTCTTCACGCGACCTGCTCTACATCTCGAACTACGCGACATTGCATGTGAAGGATGCGCTGGCGCGGTTGCCGGGCGTCGGCGACGTGACGATGCAGGGCGGCCGCGAGTACGCCATGCGCATCTGGCTCGATCCGGACAAGGTGGCGGCCCACAATCTGAACGCAAGTGAGGTGCTGGCCGCACTGCGCGCCCAGAACATCCAGGTATCGGCCGGAATTCTGAACCAGCCACCGGTCGCCTCGAAGCAGGCCTATCAGCTCAACGTGCAGACACTCGGCCGGCTCTCGACGCCGGAGCAGTTCGCCTCCATCGTGCTGAAGTCGGACGGCGAGGGTCGCGTGACGCGGTTGCGCGACGTTGGGCGGGTCGAGATCGGCGCCTCCGATTACGGCTCGACCGCCTTCATGGACCGACAACCCGGGTTGCCGCTCCTGATCTTCGCCCAGCCAGGCGCCAATTCGCTGGCCGTCGATAAGGAAGTGCTCGAGGCGATGCAGAAGCTCGGCAAGGAATTCCCGCCGGGCGTCGAATACAAGATCATTTATGACCCGACCATCTTCGTCGGCAAGTCCGTCGATGAGGTGATCAAGACGATCTTCGTTGCGATCCTGCTCGTGGTCGGTGTGGTGTTCCTGTTCCTGCAGAGCTGGCGCGCCGCGATCATTCCGGTGATTGCGATCCCGGTCTCGCTGGTGGGAACGTTCAGCTTTCTGTATCTGCTCGGCATCTCGCTGAACAATCTTTCGCTGTTCGGACTTGTGCTCGCGGTGGGCATCGTGGTCGACGACGCCATCGTCGTCGTGGAAAATGTCGAGCGCAATCTCGAGCGCGGCATGACCCCGGTCGAGGCCGCTCACGTCACCATGACGGAAGTCGGGGGCGCCTTGATCTCGATCGCCCTGACGCTGTGTGCCGTGTTCGTTCCGTCGGCGTTCCTGTCGGGTATCACAGGCCAGTTCTTCCGCCAGTTCGCCGTGACGATCGCGGCGTCCACCCTGATTTCCTGCTTCGTGTCGCTGACCTTGAGCCCCGCCCTCTGCGCTGTGCTGTTCAAGGCGCATGAGCCCGGCCACAAGGCGCAGGGCTCGTGGATCGCCCGGCTGCTGCAGGCAGGATTTGCCCGCTTCAATACCGGCTTCGAATGGCTTTCGACCGGCTATGGACGCCTGACGCGCCGGCTGGTGCAGATCACCGGGGTCGTGCTCGTGATCTATGCGGCGCTGATCGGCCTTGCCGGCTTTCAGTTCGCACGGGCGCCGACCGGCTTCATTCCCGAACAGGACCAGGGCTACCTGATCACGGTGTTGCAGCTGCCGCCCGGCGCGACGCTCGACCGGACCGAAGCGGTCGTGAAGAAAGCGATCGAGATCATTATGTCGACGCCGGGCGTGGAGCATGTTGCGCCGTTTGCGGGTCTCGATGCGACGACCTTCACGATCGCCTCCAACGCCGGAACGATCTTCTCGGGCCTGCCGTCGCTTTACAACCATGAGGTCGACGGCGTGACCGCGGCCAGCGTGCTCGCCGATTTGCGCAAGCGGCTGTCGGTGATCCAGGAGGCCTACGTGCTGACGATCCCGCCGCCGCCGGTGCAGGGCATCGGCAATGCCGGCGGCTTCAAGATGATGCTGCAGGATCGTGCCGGGCTCGGCTCGGAGGCACTCGCCAAGGCGGCGCAGACGCTGGTCGCTGCCGCCAACAAGGATCCGAGCTTCGCGGGGGTCTTCACTCTGTTCGGCACCCGCGCGCCGTCGATCTATGCCGACATCGACCGCGAGCGCGCCGAGAAAGTCGGTCTGACGCCCACCGATGTGTTCAACACCCTGCAGGTCTATCTCGGCTCGCAATATGTCAACGACTTCAACTATCTGGGCCGAACCTACCAGGTGATCGCGCAGGCCGATGGCTCGTTCCGGCAGGACCCGCAGGATGTCGCGCGGCTGAAGGCCCGCAACTCATCAGGCGAGATGGTGCCGATCGGCACCGTAGCGCGGATGAAATCCGAGAACATGGCTTACCGCGTGCCGCGCTACGACCTGTTCCCAGCGGCCGAGGTGATGGGCGTCGCGGCGCCCGGCGTGGCGACCGGCAGCGCGCTGCATCGGATGGAGGAGTTGGCCCATGAAGTTCTGCCGCCCGGCATCGGCTTCGAATGGACCGAGCTTGCCTTTCAACAGCAGCTGCCAGGAACATCATCGTTGCTGGTGTTCGGCGCCGCCGCCCTGTTCGTGTTCCTGGTGCTCGCCGCCCAGTATGAAAGCTGGAATCTGCCGCTTGCGGTCGTGATGATCGTGCCGATGTGCCTGCTCGCCTCCGTGACGGGCCTGCTGTGGCGCGGCATGCCGATCGACGTGCTGGCTCAGATCGGCTTTGTCGTGCTGGTTGGTTTGGCAGCCAAGAACGCGATCCTGATCGTGGAGTTCGCGCGCCAGACCGAGGAGACCGGTGCAAGCCCGGCTGAAGCTGCCGTCACGGCGGCACGCACAAGGTTGCGGCCGATCCTGATGACGTCGCTTGCCTTCATCTTCGGCGTCGCGCCGCTCGTGGTCGCAACAGGCGCCGGCGCGGAGATGCGCCAGTCGCTCGGCACCGCGGTGTTCGCCGGAATGCTCGGCGTGACCGCCTTCGGCCTGCTGTTCACGCCGGCGTTTTACACCGTGGTCCGCAAGTTCGGGCGCAAGCCGCAGCGCGCGGGAACGCACGAAGCCAAGTCTTCGGGTGGTGTGAGCGGACACAGCCGTCCCGTGGGGAGCGTGCATCCAGCCGAATGATCCTGTCGCAAGCGATGCCGCGTAAGGCGAAGCGACCAGCGCAATCCGGGCTGCGGAATTCGGGTGCCGTTCGAGCCCATTCTCCGGACGACGATCTGCTTTTTCGGCTGGCGCGACGGGCAATGTGCCGCTAAGCCGGTAGCATGCATACGAAGACCGACAGCCTTCCCTCCTCGGCGGAGGCATTGCGATACCCCTGGGAGAACCATCCCGGCCACGATCAGGTCGTGGAGGTGGCCCCGGGCGTCCTTTGGGCGCGGCTGAAGCTGCCGTTCCGCCTCAACCATGTGAACATCTATCTGCTCGCCGACGGCGACGGCTGGACGATGGTCGATGCCGGCTTCGGCAACGAGGAATCGATCGCGGCCTGGACCACGCTGTTCGAGGGACCGCTGAAGCACGTCAAGGTCAAGCGGCTGATCGTGACGCATTCGCACCCCGACCATGTCGGCCTCGCCGGCTGGATCACCGAGCGGTTCGACTGCCCGCTGTTCATGTCGCAGGTGGAATATCTGCAATCGGTCTATCACCAGAACCGCGGCACCGAAGAACGGCGCAACGCGCAGCGGCTGTTCTTCCGCCGTCACGGCATGGACGAGGACCTGACCGAGAAGCTGCTCGGCCGCGGCCAGGATTACCTGAAGCGCGTGTCGGTGCTGCCGCCGTCCTACCACCGCCTCACCCACGGCGACGAGGTCGTGATCGGCACGCGGCGCTTCAAGGTGATCACCGGCGGCGGACACGCGCTCGACCAGGTGATGCTGTATTGCGCCGCCGACAAGCTGTTCCTGTCCGCCGACCAGGTGCTGAGCAAGATCTCACCCAATGTCAGCGTCTGGGCGGTCGAGCCCGAGCAGAACTCGCTCGGCGAATACCTGGCCTCGCTGGCCAGCCTGACCACCACCCTGCCCTATGACGTGATGGTGCTGCCGGGACATGGCGTGCCGTTCTACGGGCTGAAGACCCGGATCAAGCAGCTCGCCGATCACCACGAGGAGCGCTGCCGGCTGATCGCCGACGCCTGCCGCGAGGTGCCGCAGACCTCCAAGGGACTGGTCCCGGTCGTGTTCCACAAGCACGTGCTGGACGAGCACCAGATGGGTTTCGCCGCCGGCGAACTGGTCGCCCATGTCAACTATATGCTGGTCGAAGGCCGCCTCACGGCCGAGATGCACGCCGACGGGATGCTGCGTTTCAAGACCACCTGAGCCCGCCCGGGCCGTAATACCCCGGGCAATTTGACCGAAATCAAGCCTGCTGATCGGCCGCTAGGGCAATTTGCCCAACTGCGACGCATGCCCAGATGTGGGTCAATGCATGGACATTAGAGCTGGAAAAGCTCTAAGAAGAGGCAGCTTTTCCGGTCAGGTTCCGCTTTCTGGGTTCGCCGATGAATTACAGCCAGTTTTTCCAAACCGCCCTCAACCGCCTGCATGACGAGCGGCGCTACCGGGTGTTCGCCGACCTCGAACGGATCGCGGGACGCTTCCCGCACGCGACCTGGCATTCGCCGACGGGCAGCCGCAACGTCGTGATCTGGTGCTCCAACGACTATCTCGGCATGGGCCAGCACCCCAAGGTGGTCGGCGCCATGGTCGAGACCGCGACCCGGGTCGGCACCGGCGCCGGTGGCACCCGCAACATCGCGGGCACCCATCACCCGCTGGTGCAGCTCGAGGCCGAGCTCGCCGATCTCCACGGCAAGGAAGCCTCGCTGCTGTTCACCTCGGGCTATGTCTCGAACCAGACCGGCATCTCGACGCTCGCCAAGCTGATCCCGAACTGCCTGATCCTGTCGGATGCGCTGAACCACAATTCGATGATCGAAGGCGTGCGCCAGGCCGGCTGCGAGCGCCAGATCTTCCGCCACAACGACGTCGCGCATCTCGAAGAGCTTTTGATCGCCGCCGGTCCCGACCGGCCGAAGCTGATCGTCTGCGAGAGCCTTTATTCGATGGACGGCGACGTCGCGCCGCTCGGCAAGATCTGCGATCTCGCCGAGACATACGGCGCCATGACCTATGTCGACGAGGTGCATGCGGTCGGCATGTACGGGCCGCGCGGCGGCGGCATTGCCGAGCGTGATGGCGTGATGCACCGGATCGACGTGCTCGAGGGCACGCTGGCCAAGGCGTTCGGCTGTCTCGGCGGCTACATCGCGGGCCGCGCCGAGATCATCGACGCGGTGCGCTCCTACGCGCCGGGCTTCATCTTCACCACCGCGCTGCCGCCGGCGATCTGCTCGGCCGCGACCGCCGCGATCCGCCATCTGAAGACCTCGAACTGGGAGCGCGAGCGCCACCAGGACCGCGCCGCCCGCACCAAGGCGATCCTGACCGCCGCCGGCCTGCCTGTCATGTCGAGCGACACCCATATCGTGCCGCTGTTCGTCGGCGATCCCGAGAAGTGCAAGCGCGCCTCCGACCTGCTGCTCGAGGACCACGGCATCTACATCCAGCCGATCAACTATCCGACGGTCGCCAAGGGCACCGAGCGGCTGCGCATCACACCCTCGCCCTACCATGACGACGGCCTGATCGACGCGCTGGCCGAGGCCCTGCTCCAGGTCTGGGACCGGCTCAGCCTGCCGCTGCACCAGAAGCCGCTGGCCGCCGAGTAACCCTATCCGCCTCCAACGGCGAATTTGGGCCGGCCGTGCATCGCGCGTCGGGCCCTTTGCGTTATAATCCTGACACCCGGCCCCTTTGTTTGAGCACGCTTTTCCGGATCATGCCCTAGAGGCCGGGACAGGAGATGAGCAGGGATGCTGCACGACTGGGGCGTTATCGCCACGGCGTTCGCCTACATCGGATTGTTGTTCTTCATTGCCAGCCGCGGCGACCGCACGCCGCCGGACGCGCGCGGCCGTGCCAGCCAGTGGATCTATCCGCTGTCGCTGGCGATCTACTGCACCTCCTGGACCTTCTTCGGCTCGGTCGGCTTCGCCACCCGCACCAGCGTCGACTTCCTGGCTATCTATGTCGGCCCGATCGTGATGATCGGGCTGTGCACGCCGCTGCTCCGCCGCGTCATCGCGCTCGCCAAGTCGCAGAACATCACCTCGATCGCCGACTTCATCGCCGCGCGCTACGGCAAGAGCCAGGCAGTCGCAGCCACCGTGGCGCTGATCGCGATCATCGGCTCGGTGCCCTACATCGCGCTGCAGCTCAAGGCGATGGCCTCGTCGCTGGAAACCATCTTGAGCGAGGACCAGGCGTTCTCGAAGATCCCGATCCTCGGCGACATCGCGCTGATGGTGACGCTGGCGATGGCGGTGTTCGCGGTGCTGTTCGGCACCCGCCACACCGATGCGACCGAGCACCAGCACGGGCTGATCCTGGCGATCGCCGCCGAGTCGATCGTCAAGCTGGTCGCCTTCATCGCCGCCGGTGCCTTCGTCACCTTCTGGATGTTCTCCCCCGTCGAACTCTACGAGCGCGCCCTGAAGACGCCGGAGGCGGTCCGCGCGATCGAGTATGTGCCGTCGATCGGCAATTTCCTGATCATGACGCTGCTGTCGTTCTGCGCGGTCATGCTGCTGCCGCGCCAGTTCCACGTCAGCGTGGTCGAGAATTCGACGCCCGGCGAAGTCACCCGGGCGCGATGGCTGTTCCCGCTCTACCTCATCGTCATCAATGTCTTCGTGATTCCGATTGCGATCGCCGGCCTCGTCATCTTTCCGTTCGGCGCGGTCGATGCCGACATGTTCGTGCTGGCGCTGCCGATCGAGGGCAATTCGCAGCTGCTCAGCCTTGCCGTGTTCGTCGGCGGACTTTCGGCGGCAACCGCGATGGTGATCGTCGAATGCGTCGCGCTGTCGATCATGGTCTCCAACGACATCGTGCTGCCGCTGGTGCTGCCGCGCAGCGACGACATCAGCGTCGGCCAGAAGGATTTCGGCGACTTCCTGCTGAAGGCGCGCCGGTTCTCGATCTTCGCCATCATGGTGATGGCGTACTTCTATTACCGCGCGCTCGGCAACACCCAGCTGGTCGCGATCGGCCTGTTGTCCTTTGCCGCGATCACCCAGCTCGCGCCGGCCTTCTTCGGCGGGCTGTTCTGGCGGAGAGCCACCGCACGCGGCGCCATGGCGGGCATGCTGGTCGGCTTCGCGACCTGGCTCTACACGCTGTTCATCCCGAGCTTCCTGGAAACCTCGACCGCAGGGTTGATGCTGCTGCAGCACGGACCGTTCGGGATCGAGGCGCTGCGGCCGCAGGCGCTGTTCGGCGCCGACCTGCCGCCGCTGCTGCACGGCGTGCTGTGGAGCCTCGCACTCAACATACTGACCTATGTGCTGTTCTCGCTGGCGCGCGCGCCGTCCGCGATCGAGTTGTTGCAGGCCGATGTGTTCGTGCCCAACGCGCTGGCCCCGATCGCGCCGAGCTTCCGGCGCTGGCGCACCACGGTGACGGTGCAGGACATCGAGGGCACGGTGAAGCAATATCTCGGCCCCGACCGCACCCGCGAGGCGTTCGCCGCGTTCGCGGTCGACCGCAACATCGTGCTGCAGGCATCGGCGCCGGCCGATTTCGAGCTGCTGCAACACGCCGAGCGGCTGATCGCCTCCTCGATCGGGGCTGCGTCCTCGCGCCTCGTAATGTCGCTGCTGCTGCAACGGCGGACAGTGTCGGCCAAGGCCGCGCTGAAGCTACTCGACGATTCGCACGCCGCGCTGCATTTCAACCGCGAGATCTTGCAGACCGCGCTCAATCACGTGCGCCAGGGCATCGCGGTGTTCGACGCCGACCTGCAGCTGATCTGCTCCAACCGCCAGTTCTCCGAGCTGCTCGCGCTGCCGCCGCATCTGGTGCAACTCGGCATCCCCTTGCCCGAGATCCTCGAGTTCATGGGCGCGATCAGTCCGCCGCAGGCCGGCGACAGCGACAACCTGCTGCAACTGCGGCTGCGCGCCTACACCACCGAGGGCGAGCCCTATCTGGAACGCTTCACCGACCGCCATCTGGTAATCGAGGTCCGCGCCAACCGCATGCCGGGCGGCGGGCTCGTCATCACCTTCTCCGACGTCACGCCGAGCTTCGAGGCCGCGGAGGCGCTGGAGCGCGCCAATGCCACGCTGGAAAAGCGCGTGCGCGACCGTACCGAGGAGCTGACGCGACTGAACTCGGAACTCGCGCTCGCCAAGGGCATCGCGGAAGACGCCAACGCCTCCAAGACCCGCTTCCTTGCGGCGGCCAGCCACGACATCCTGCAACCGCTCAACGCGGCACGGCTCTACGTCACGAGCCTGGTCGAACGCCAGAACGGCGGCGAGGATTCGCGCCTGGTCGAGAACATCGACGACTCGCTCGAGGCGATCGAGGACATCCTGGGCGCATTGCTCGATATCTCCAGGCTCGACGCCGGTGCCATGACGCCGGCGATCACGAGCTTCCGGATGGCCGATCTGATGCGCTCGCTGGAGATCGAGTTCATGCCGATCGCGCGCGACAAGGGCCTCGATCTGCGCTTCGTGGCCTGCTCGCTGCCGGTCGAATCCGACCGCTCGCTGCTGCGCCGGCTGTTGCAGAACTTCATCTCGAACGCGATCAAATATACCCCGCGCGGCCGCGTACTGGTCGGCTGCCGCCGCCGCGGCGACGCGCTGCAGATCAGCATCTACGACACCGGCGTCGGCATCCCCGTGCAGAAGCGCGGCGAGATCTTCAAGGAATTCCATCGCCTCGAACAGGGCGCCCGGATCGCCCGCGGCCTTGGTCTTGGCCTGTCGATCGTCGAACGGCTGGCGCGCGTGCTCAACCACCGCATCGCGATCTCCGCCAATGTGAGCGGCGGCTCGGCATTCTCGGTCACCGTGCCGGTCGCAACCGCCGTCAACCATACCGCCGCCGTCACGACGGCGACGCCGCTGTCGAAGACGCCGATGAGCGGCTCGCTGATCGTCTGCATCGAGAACGACCCAGCGATCCTCGACGGCATGAAGACGCTGCTGACGGCGTGGGACGCCGAGGTGATCGCGGTGCTCGATGCCGATGGCGCGATCAGCGCAATCGAGGCCGCCGGCGGCCGCGTCACCGGCGTGCTGGTCGATTATCATCTCGACCGCGGCAACGGCGTCGCCGCGATCCGCGAGATCCGCCGCCGCTTCGGCGACGGCATTCCGGCGATCCTGATCACCGCCGACCGCAGCCCCGCCGTGCGTTTGGCCGCGCGCGAGGAAAACATCGCGGTGCTGAACAAGCCGGTCAAACCGGCCTCGCTGCGCGCCCTGCTCGGGCAGTGGCGCACGCAGCAGATGGTGGCGGCGGAGTAGTGGCAGCGATGCAATCCGGGCGCGCATCTCGCGCTGGAGCGCGATGAGATTAGGTCAAGCTGGATCGGCATCGGAGGTTCACCTCTCCCTTGGGGAGAGGTGAACCGAGACCGCGGCAAGCCGATTTAACCAAAACTCATCCCGCTTTAGATGATGCGACGAGATTGCATCGCAAGATCATCAAGCGTCGGTTCAGTTCGGCCCCATTCGGGCCGACGCCGGGTGCCCCGGCACCTGAAAGTGCTTGCCGGTGTCGGTGACGTTTGTTCCGTCGACCTTGAGGATCGAGAAGTCCTGGCTGAGGTAGTTCCCGACCAGGATGTATTTTCCGTCAGGCGTGAAGACGGCTGCCTCAGGCAGGCCGCCGACTTCGATATCTCCGGTCTTGATCACTTTCTTGCCGTCGATCTTCAGGACCGAGACGCTGCCGTTCTTTTCATAGAAGAACGCATTCTTCATGTTCGAGCCGCGCAGGATCACTGCGACTGCGAGGTCCCCCTTCGGACTGACGGCAAGCCCCTCCGGTCCATCGCCGACCACCACGCGGTCGATGATGCGCGGCGGCTTCGCTTCGAGGTCGATGACGCTGGTCGTGTCGACGCTGCCGTCCGACGCACCTGCATTGCCATTGTCCGACGTCAACGCGATCTTGCTGTTCGGGGTCACTGCGACGTTGTAAGGCCACTGGCCGGCCGGCAGGTCCATCTTGTTGTAGGTGATCTTGTCTCCGGCGACGTCGAGCACCGATATCTTGTGCGCGGGAAAACGCACGGCCAGTGCGTGCTTGCCGTCTGGCGCGAACGCGACATGCGCGACACTGTCAGGCATCGGTATCGTGTCGGTGACCTTGACGTCAGTGCCGTCGACCGACAATACGCTGATCGAATTGTCGCCGCGGTTGGCGACCAACGCCATCTTGCCGTCGGGACTGAAGCTCAACCCCGATGGCTGCTTTCCGCCCACAATGGTCGCTGCCAGCTTGGGCGGGGTCGCCTTGAGATCGATCACATAGATCTTGTTGTCCGGCACCTGCTTCAGAGCGTCGCCTTCCTTCACCACGTCCACGGAATCCGCGACCAGCGCCACTGTTCCGGTCGGATCGATAGCGACGTTGACCGGGGGGCCGACCACCGAGTTCTTCAATGGGAGAGCAGCCGCAATCTTCGGGTTCTCGGGATCGGCGAGATCGACGATCAGCACCTGATCCTTGCCGGGCGCTGACAGCACCGGCTTGCCATCGTCGTCCCACAACAGCTTCTCGTCGAGGCCGACGATCATCAGCGGCCTGGCCAGAGCGCAGGTGAAAGAGCCGGCACCGAGCAGGATTGCTGTCGCTAGAGACAATCCGGCGGCGCGGGTTACAGAGGTCATGGCGTTCTCCCCAAAAGCACACGGCCTCTCACGGGCCGATGCCGGGCAGAATACCCGGTTTTCGACCGATGCACACTCAACAGGGGAACTAGATGGCGTCGCGGCCGCCCGCGGTTCATGTCACCCGTCGGCTCGCAATGCCGCCGAGTTGGCAGGGATTACGTCGAAGGCGTGCCCTGCCGCCATTGGCCGCCGGCGATCTTGGCGGCGGCGATCACGGCTTGCGTCCGGCTTTCGACGCCGAGCTTCTGCAGGATGGCCGAAACATGAGCCTTGATGGTCGCTTCGGAGACGCCGAGCTCGTAGGCGATCTGCTTGTTGAGCAACCCCTCGGACAGCATCATCAGCACCCGCACCTGCTGCGGGGTCAGCGTCACCAGACGGTCGCGCAGCCGCGTCATGTCGGGATCGCCGGCCGCCGACAGATCGGTGTCCGGCGGAACCCAGACGTCGCCCTCCATCACCTTCATGATGGCGTCACGCAGGGTGTCGACGCCGAAGCGCTTGGGGATAAAACCGGAGGCGCCGAAATCGAGCGAGCGGCGGATGGTTCCGGCATCGTCGCTGGCGGACACGATGACCACCGGAATCGCCGGATATTGCGCCCGCAGATAGATCAGGCCGGAGAAACCGCTGATCCCCGGCATGCTCAAATCGAGCAGGATCAGGTCGACCTCGGAGTCGCGTTCCAACAGGGCGGTCAGGTCCTCGAACGATCCGGCCTCGCTGATCGTGGCTGAACTCACGACGCTGGACACCGCCTGACGCAACGCATCCCGGAACAGCGGATGGTCGTCGGCGATGACAAGATGAGTATTGGCAGCAGCAGTCATCTCAGTCCCACAAGCGTGCCTCGGGAAGCCCACGCCGTTCGGTTGTCACCCGCGCGGCAGTACCACGCAAGCTCTTGATAATACCAGATGCCAACGCAGTTAACCCGCCGAGCTTGTGCGCCGCAATAGACGCACGCGGGGGCGTTCCATCCGGCCCTCGCCTCTCAAGATAGGTTCAAGCGTGCAAAAGCCAAAAGTCTTATTGGGGCGGGTTTCACTGCGATGTTACCCTCGACTTAAGCCTAAGGCCCGTTCGGGCTTAACCCGCCAGCCGGGGGCGAGCATGGCAACAATAATTCGGGGGGAGCAATCCAGATGTCCACTATGACTGCAACTTCGGCACGGCCCGCCGGCATGACAAAGGATGAGCGGTTCGTCATCCTGGCGTCGTCGCTCGGCACCGTGTTCGAGTGGTACGACTTCTATCTCTACGGTTCGCTGGCCGGCATCATCGGCGCGCAGTTCTTCTCCGATTATCCGCCGGCGACGCGTGACATCTTCGCGTTGCTGGCCTTTGCCGCGGGCTTCTTGGTGCGCCCGTTCGGCGCCATCGTGTTCGGCCGGGTCGGCGACATCGTCGGCCGCAAATACACCTTCCTCGTCACGATCCTGATCATGGGTCTGTCGACCTTCATCGTCGGCCTGTTGCCCAGCGCCAAGACCATCGGCATCGCAGCACCGATCATCCTGATCTCGCTGCGCCTGTTGCAGGGCCTCGCCCTCGGCGGTGAGTATGGCGGTGCGGCGACCTACGTCGCCGAGCATGCCCCGCAGGGCAAGCGCGGCTACTACACCTCGTTCATCCAGACCACGGCAACGCTCGGACTGTTCCTGTCGCTGCTCGTGATCCTGTTCACCCGCACCTTCACCGGCGAGAAGGACTTCGCCGATTGGGGCTGGCGCATTCCGTTCCTGGTGTCGGTGCTGCTGCTCGGCATCTCGGTCTGGATCCGTCTGCGGCTGAACGAATCGCCGGTGTTCCAGCGGATGAAGGAGGAAGGCAAGACCTCCAAGGCGCCGCTGACCGAAGCGTTCGCGAACTGGGCCAACGCCAAGATCGTGATCCTCGCACTGCTCGGCCTCACCATGGGCCAGGCGGTGATCTGGTACACGGGCCAGTTCTACGCGCTGTTCTTCCTGCAATCGATCCTGAAGGTCGACGGCTACACCGCCAACCTCCTGATCGCCTGGGCGCTGCTACTCGGCACCGGCTTCTTCCTGGTGTTCGGCGCGCTGTCGGACAAGATCGGCCGCAAGCCGATCATCCTGGCAGGCTGCCTGATCGGCGCACTGACCCTGTTCCCGATCTTCAAAATGATCACGACCAACGCCAACCCGGCGCTGGAGAAGGCCTATGAGACGGTCAAGGTGCAGGTCGTGGCCGATCCCGCCGGTTGCGGCGATCTGTTCAACCCGGTCGGCACCCGCGTCTTCACGGCGCCCTGCGACACCGCCCGCGCCTTCCTCGCCCAGTCGTCGGTGAAGTACTCCACCGTACCGGGCCCGGCCGGGTCGCCGGTGAAGGTCACCGTCAACGACAAGGAAGTGCCGTACACGGACGCCAAGACGTCGAACCCCGCGATCCTCGCCGCGGTGCAGGCGGCGGGCTATCCGAAGCCGGGTGACGCCGGCATCGTGAAGATGTCGAACCCGTTCGACGTCTTCCGTCCGCAGGTCGCAGCAATCATCGGGCTGCTGTTCATCCTGGTGCTCTACGTCACCATGGTCTACGGCCCGATCGCCGCGATGCTGGTCGAACTGTTCCCGACCCGCATCCGCTACACCTCGATGTCGCTGCCCTATCACATCGGCAACGGCTGGTTCGGCGGCTTGCTCCCGGCGACTGCGTTCGCGATCACCGCTTCGACCGGCGATATCTACTCCGGTCTCTGGTATCCGATCATCTTCGCGGCGATCACCGTCGTAGTCGGCGCGCTGTTCATTCCGGAAACCAAGGACGTCGACATCACCAAGACCTGATCGTCGACACCGCAATCAAAATGCATCGGCCGCGGAGCGATCCGCGGCCGATATCATTTTGATTGTCAAATCGAACGCGTCAGCGCGTGGCACCGATGAATTGCAGCACGATCTCGCGTCGGTGCGCTCTGGCACGATGCTCGATCAGATAGATGCCCTGCCAGGTGCCGAGCGCCATCTCGCCGTCGAGCACCGGGACCTGCAGCGAGGTCGCCGTCAGCATGGTCTTGATGTGCGCCGGCATGTCGTCGGGACCTTCGGTGTCGTGACGCCAGCCGCCGTCCTCGGGCGCCGCGCGATCGAGCGCCGTCATCAGATCGACCAGCACCGTCGGATCGGCATTCTCCTGGATCGTCAGCGAGGCCGAGGTGTGACGGATGAACAGCGTCACCGCACCCTCGCCGGCGCGCGCGTCGCGCAGGAATTTCGCGACCTCGCGCGTGATGTCGGTGAAGCCTGCGCCAAGCGTTTCGACCGTCAGGCGCGAGCTGACGATGGTGGAGGCCGAGACGGCGGACAGCGCCGAGCGGGACACTTGTTTCGATGAATTCATCTGGCTCTCTACACGTCATCCCGGCGAAGGCCGGGACGACATTGCGCAAGCAAAATCAAATCTTGCCGCCATTGACGTCGCGCTGCACGCGGTTGGCCATCTCGATCAGGCGCCGCCAGGCCCGCTCGACGAACGACATCATGCGATCCATGTCGCGGTCGCTCGGCAGCGGAATCTCGATCTTGCGCTCGCCCTCTGCGACCTTCGGCTCCGGCTTCTTCAGCTGATCCGATTTCGGCAGCGCCTCGTCGGTCTTGGCCGATGGCGCGCGCGCGGCGAGCTCGCCTTTGAGCCGGTCATTGTCGGTTTGCAGGCGCCCGATCTCGGCATCCAGCGCCGCCCGCTCGTCGGGCACCATGTAACAGGCCCAGCCGGCGCTGGAATTGGTGCAGGTCGAGACCGCACCGGTGCGGGTGTCGAGCCGCAGGAAGCCATCGCCGGCCGGCGACAGCGCGTAGCGGCCGTTCTCGGAATCGGGCGCAGATTGCGCGAGCGCCGCGCCGCTTGAGATCAGGATGGCAACAACTGCGATGGACAATTTCGAGGACGACATCGCGATGGGCATGGCTTGCTCCGCCTCAACCTGATTCCTGCCCCTAAACCACAGAGCTATAGGGCTTGCGACCTGACTTCAACGCGTCCTCGAGCAATTCGATCCGATCCTGCCCCCAGAACACCTCGCCATCGAGCACATAGCCGGGCGAGCCGAACACGCCCGCGTCCAATGCAGCTTGGCGATTCTGCTCATAGGCCGCGCTGATCGCATCAGAGGCGGAGCGCTCCACCACCTGCCGGCCGGGCAAGCCGGCATCGTCGGCGAGCTTCACCAGCGTCGCAGCGTCGGCAAGGTTGAGCTCATTCTCCCATATCGCAGGATAGGCCCGTTGCAAGAATGGCTCGGGATCGAGCCCGGCCTCGAGCAGCGCAATCACAACGCCGTCGGCAAGCCGCCCATTGAACGGCCAATTGGCCGGCTGCAGGTGAAAATTCAGCCCGCGCTTGTCGCGCCAGCGCTGCAACTCGATCATCCGGTAGCGCTGTCGCACCGGATGGCGCTGGGCGAGCGGCAGCCCACCGGTCTCCGAGAACAGATCGACCAGCAGCACGGGCCGGCAATTTACCTTGAGATCGTAAGTATTTACGAGCCGAACGAAGGGCTTGTGACCGATATAGGCCCAGGGTGATTGCAGCGAGAAGTAGTAATCGATCTGGCGTGGCATACGGAACCTTGACTGCACGAGGAGGATAAGAACTTTCGGCGATCCCGGCAGAGCGGGAAATGCCAGACAACATCGCTTCACAGCATACTAGCTGCTGCACTGCGAACACTGCGTCACTCTGACCTTGAATATCTCCAAATAAAACCAGCAGAATCAAAGCAATAAGCGGTTACGACGCAATCTTGACTTGATTAGACTCGGTAAGTATGGTCCGCGCGGCTTTTGACGGGGACGGGCGCAATTTCCATCATCCGCGGCATCGGTTAGTGTTTGCAGCATGGCTGAGAACACCAACGACGGCGCAGATGGAAGTCGCGATCAATCGCCTCCCGACGAAGCTGCGCTTTCCGCAAGGCTCGGAAGTCTCGATCATCGGTTGTCAGAAATTCGCGACAGCCGCAGGAGCAAGACTGATCAATCCGGTACTGAAAGCGGGGACAGTGCCGCCAGAGCTTCGGCAATGGCGCTCGGTTTTCGTCTTTCCTCGGAGCTGATCGCGGGCGTTGCCGTCGGAGCGGCGATTGGCTGGGGATTCGACCGTTTGCTGTCGACGTCGCCATTCGGCTTCATCGTGTTGACGCTGCTCGGCTTCGTTGCCGGCGTGGTCAACGTGGTGAGGTCCGCGGGCGTGGCCTCGGGCAAGCGCTGAGCGCTGGCGGGAAGTCACGACATTTGAAATTCGATTACCGGCACGATGGCCGGTGGACCAAGAGCCGCGCGGATGAAAATCGACCCGATCCACCAGTTCAATATCGAGCCCCTCTTCACGCTCGGCCACATCGGCAATCACACGATCGCCTTCACCAATTCGTCGCTCTTCATGCTCATCGCGGTGCTGCTGATCGCGCTCTTGATGCTGGCGAGCGGCCGGGAACTGGTTCCGGGCCGCCTGCAGTCGGTCGCCGAAATCTCCTACGAATTCGTCGCGTCGACGATTCGCAGCACGGCCGGCTCGGAAGGCATGAAGTTCTTCCCGCTGATCTTCTCGCTCTTCATGTTCCTGTGCGTTTCGAACCTGGTCGGCGTGATCCCCTACACATTCACGATCGCGAGCCACCTGATCGTCACCGCGGCGCTGGCACTGCTGGTGTTCTTCACGGTGCTGATCTACGGCCTCTATAAGAACGGCCTGAAATTCTTCAGCATCTTCGTTCCCCACGGCGTTCCGATCTACATCCTGCCGCTGGTCATGTTCATCGAGGTCCTGTCGTTCTTCCTGCGGCCGGTCTCGCACAGCGTTCGTCTGTTCGCCAATATGCTGGCCGGCCACATCGCGCTGAAGGTGTTCGCGGGCTTCGTCGCGATGCTCGGCTTCTCGCTCGGCGCGCTCGGCTGGTTCGGCGGCGTGCTGCCGCTCGCGCTCACGATCGCGCTGTATGCGCTCGAACTGCTGGTCGCATTCCTGCAGGCCTACGTGTTCGCGATCCTGACCTGCATCTACCTCAACGACGCCATTCATCCGGGACACTAAGCGGTCCGGGGAATCTCCACCCACCAATCTGTCTATCTTTCTCAAGGAGCTACAAATGGAACCGGCAGCAGCAAAACTTATCGGCGCGGGCATCGCGTGCATCGGCATGGGCGGTGCGGGCGTCGGCGTGGGCATCATCTTCGGCAACTACCTCGCCGCTGCGGTGCGTAACCCCTCGGCCGCTCAGGGCCAGTTCGGCAACCTGATCTTCGGCTTCGCCGTGACCGAAGCGCTCGGCATCTTCTCGCTGCTGATCGCGCTGCTCCTGCTGTTCGTTCCGCTCTGAGCGGCACCCCGGTTCCGCTTTCGCGGCAACCCGGTTCCGCTCTCGCGGTAACCCCTTCGCGCCGCCCAAAGGTCATCTCAAGGGCGGCGCGCATGACAGCAACAGGAGAACACCATGGCTGAGAGTCATGGCGAGGCAAAAGGCCAGAAAGCCGGCGCCCACACCGAGGCCGATGGCGGACATCACGGCGGAGCCTTTCCGCCGTTCGATTCCTCCAATTTCGCCTCGCAGCTGGTGTCGCTGGCGATTGCATTTGTCGCGCTCTATCTGATCGTGTCGCGTATCGCACTGCCGCGCGTCGGCGGGACGATCGATGCACGCCAGAACAAGATCGAGGGCGATCTGGCCGAGGCGCAGAAGCTGAAGGACGAGTCCGACGCGGCGCTGAAGGCCTATGAAACCGAGCTGGCGAATGCGCGTGCCAACGCGCAGGCGATCGGCAACGAGACCCGCGAGAAGCTGAACGCGGCCTCGGAAGCCGAGCGCAAGGCTCTGGAAGAGAAGCTGGCGGCCAAGCTCGCCGACGCCGAGAAGCAGATCGCAACGACGAGGACCAACGCCATGAGCAACGTCCGCGGCATCGCGGCGGATGCGGCCGGCGCCATCGTCCAGCAACTTGCCGGCGTCACGCCGGACGCGAATGCGGTCAACAGCGCCGTCGACGCGTCGCTGAAGGGATAGACGATGTTTTACGAACCGGAAACCTGGGTTGCGATCGCCTTCGTCCTTCTGCTGGTCGTATTCGGCTATCTCGGCGTCCATCGCACCCTGCTGACGGCGCTCGACCATCGTGCCGAGCGCATCAAGGCCGAGCTGGATGACGCCCGCCGTCTGAAGGACGAGGCCAACAAGCTGCTCGGCGAGTACAAGGCGCGCCGCGCCAGCGCGGAGCGCGAAGCCGCCGACATCATCTCCAGCGCCAAGGCCGAAGCCGAGCGGATTGCGGCCGAAGCCAAGACCAAGATGGAAGATTTCGTCGCCCGGCGAACCAAGACCGCCGAGAGCAAGATCGCCCAGGCCGAGGCGCAGGCCGTGGCCGATGTGCGCGCCGCCGCGGCCAACGCCGCCGTGACCGCCGCCTCGACCATCCTGTCGCAGTCGGTCAAGGGCTCGGTTGCCGACGACCTCGTCGGCAAGGGCATCGCCGAAGTCCGCTCCAAGCTGAACTGACGCGATCACACTTCCTTCCGGAAAAGGCCGGCGCGAGATCATCGCGTCGGCCTTTTTCTTTGTTCCTGCCGCTTCTTGTTCTACCGGCCCCGTCACGGCCGCCGCCGCTACTTCTTTTTGCGCGGCGCGCGGGGCTTGGGCTCCGGCTTCAGCGCCTGCGGATCGAAGCCGATATAGAAGATGTAGTCGTCGTTCTCCGCGGCCGACGGCGCCGGATAGACCACATCCTCGGCAACCAGGCTGAACGGCACGCTGCCGCTGTCGTCCATCTGCACCGTGGTGGTGTAGGCCTTGGTGGCGATGGTCTTCTCGCCGACGCCGCCCTTCACCACGGCGACGCGCAGCGGCACCTGGATGGTCGGCGGCGCGCCCGAGGGGCCGACAATCACCCGCCCCTGGATACCGATCTTGGCGGTGATCTGGCCGCTGTTCAGATCGCATTGCCGCGCCGTGCGCGTGATCGAGGCCAGGAACTTGACATCGTTGCCGACCGCCTCCTTGCCATCCACGGCCACCGAATAGGTCGACGCGCCGGAGCGGATCTGCACCGGCGGACAGGTCAGCTGGGCGTCGGCGTCGTTGAGCTGCTGCGGCGCTGCCGGCGTCGCCGGCTTCGCATCGGACGAACCGCCGCCGAACAGGCTCTTGAAACGGTCGCTCAGCGACTGCGCCGAGCCGGCCTCCGGCAGCAGGGTGGCACCGAGACCGATCGATATCGCCGCCGTGAGCGCCAACCTGATCACCCTGTCACCCATTCAATATCCTCAACTCTCCAAACACGGTTCCCCGTTTCGCGGGCGTTATAGCAAGCCAATGGCGGCGAACCCAAGGCGCCTAAAGGGCGCCGGGCGCCGCCGCCCGCCATCGGCCGATAGGCTCAAGATTCAGCCGCGGAAATCCTCGTGCAGCAGACCGAACAGCAAATGGTCCTGCCAGATCCCGTTGATGCAGAGATAGCGCCGCGCCAGGCCCTCGCGGGTGAAGCCGCACTTCTCCAGCACGCGGATCGACGACGCATTGGAGGGAATGCAGGCCGCCTCGATGCGATGCAGGTTGAGCTCGCCGAACAGCGAGGGCAGCAGCACCCGCAGCGCCGTCGTCATGTAGCCGCGATGGGCGTGCGGCAGGCCGACCCAGTAGCCGATCGTGCCGGCCTGGACGATGCCGCGACGGACATTGGCGAGCGTGATACCGCCGATCATCACCCCGTCCGATTCGCGGAAGATGATGAACGGATAGGACCGATCGGCGGCGATATCCTCGCTGTAGCGGCGCAAGCGGCGGCGGAAGCCGGCGCGGGTCAGGTCGTCGGAGGGCCAGATCGGCTCCCATGGCGTGAGATAGGCGCGGCTGAACTCGCGCAATTGCGCCCATTGCGGGAAATCCGACATTTGCGGCGCACGCAGCAAAAGCCCGTGACCCCGCGGCATCAGTGCGGCCGGTCCACCAGACGGCAAACGAAACAGGGCCATGGCCCAACACTCCCCCGCCCATTCGGGCGTGACACCCTGCCCGCGAGCCTTGCGGCTCCCTAGTGCAGCAGCGTCTTTGCCTTCGACTTCGTCAATCCTTCCGCAAAAGACACTGCCGTGTCCAGACCTCTTCCGCTGCCGAGTGCAACGACGGCAGGCCGGCTACGCGACAGCAGCGCGCGGGCGGCGTCGCGGCTCGATTCGACGCTGACCGCGTCGATCCGTGCCACCAGTTCTTCCACCGTCTGCGGCCTGCCATAGGCTAGCACATGGCGCGCCAGCTGCTCGGCCCGGGATGAGCAGCTTTCCAGCGCCATCAACAGGCCGGCCTTCATCTGCGCCTTGGCGCGGGCGACCTCGGCCTCGGTCAGGGTTTCCACCGCGTCATTGATGACGTCGACGATGACTTCCATCATTTCCGGCGCGTCGGCGGGATCGGTCCCGGTATAGAGGCCGAAAAAGCCGGTGTCGGTATAGGGCGCGTGGAAGGTGTAGATCGAATAGCACAGCCCGCGCTTCTCGCGCACCTCCTGGAACAGCCGCGACGACATCCCGCCGCCGAGCGTGTTGGTGAAGACCTGCAGCGAGAACAGCGACAGGTCGGTCTGCGGCACGCCCTCGAGCGCCAGGGTCAGATGCGCCTGCTCGAGATCGCGATGCACCACCCGCGAGCCGCCCTTGCCGAACATTGCGGTCTGCGGCTTCGGCGCCGGCGTGGCGTCGAAGCTGGCGAATTTCTCGGCAACGTCCTCCACGACCCGCTTGTGATCGACGGCGCCGGCGGCGGCGACCACCATGTCCGGGGCGCGGTAATGCGTCGACAGATAGCCGCGCAGCGTGTCGCGGTTGAAGGCCTTCAGCGTCTTGGCGGTGCCGAGCAGCGAGCGCCCCATCGGCTGGTCCGGATAGCAGAGCTCGTTGAGATGCTCGAACACGACATCGTCGGGGGTATCCTGCGCTGCACCGATCTCCTGCACGATGACGCTCTTCTCGCGCTCCAGCTCGTCCGGCACGAAGGACGGATTGGCGAGGATGTCGGACAGCACGTCGAGCGCCAGCGGCACGTCCGCCTTCATCACCCGCGCGTAATAGGCCGTGGTCTCGGTCGAGGTCCCGGCATTGAGGTCGCCGCCGACCGCCTCGATCTCCTCGACGATCTCGCGCGAGGAGCGCCGCGCGGTGCCCTTGAACGCCATGTGCTCGAGGAGATGCGAGATGCCGTGCTCGTTCGGCTTCTCGTCGCGCCCGCCGACGCCGGCCCAGACCCCGAGCGCCGCGGTCTCCAGATGCGGCATGGTGTCGGTGACGATGGTCAGTCCGCTCGGCAGCTTGGTGATTTCAACGCTCATCAGGCAACTCCCTGCTTGGCGGCACGGCTGACCAACAGCACGAAGCGCTCAACCTCGGCGGCATCATTCTTCATGACCGTGATGTGTTCGGATTTCGTCATCAGGCTTCCGAGCCAGGCCGGCAGCTGCGGACGCACGCCGCAGGCGGCCTCGACCGCATCGGGGAATTTGGCGGCATGCGCGGTCGACAGCACGATGTTCGGGATCCTTGAATCCGAGGTGTCGCGGTCGGCGACCGCGAGCGCCACCGCGGTGTGCGGATCGACGAGATCGCCGGCTTCGCGCCAGGCGGCGCGGATCGCCGCCGCCGTCTCGGTTTCGTCGGCGCGGCCGGCATCGAAATCACGGCGCACCGCGGCCAGCGTCGCATCCGGCAGCACGAAGCGGCCGGACTGTTTCAGCGAAGCCATCAGGCGGCGAACCTGATCGGCGTCGCGGCCGCTGGCCTCGAACAGCAGCCGCTCGAAATTCGAGGACACCTGGATGTCCATCGACGGGGAGGCCGTGGCGTGCACCTCGCGCACCTCGTAATTGCCGGTCTTCAGCGTGCGCGGCAGGATGTCGTTGACGTTGGCGGCAATCCGCAGCCAGCGGATCGGCAGCCCCATGCGCTTGGCCACATAGCCCGCGAAGATGTCGCCGAAATTGCCGGTCGGCACTGTGAAGTCCACCGTCCGCTGCGGTGCGCCGAGCGCAACCGCCGAGGTGAAATAATAGACCACCTGCGCCACGATGCGCGCCCAGTTGATCGAGTTGACGCCCGACAGCGCCACCTGGTCGCGGAAGCGATGGTTGTTGAACATCTCCTTCACCAGCGCCTGGCAATCGTCGAACGTGCCTTCGATCGCGAGCGCATGGACGTTGGCAGCGCCGGTCGTCGTCATCATGCGGCGCTGCACTTCGGAGATGCGCCCGTTCGGGAACAGCACCACGAGGTCGACATTGTCGAGATTGGCAAACGCCTCGACCGCTGCGCCGCCGGTATCGCCCGAGGTCGCGACCACGATGGTGGTGCGCTGCGCGCGCTTGGCCAGCACGTGATCCATCAGCCGCGAGATCAGCTGCATCGCGACGTCCTTGAACGCCAGGGTCGGCCCGTGGAACAGCTCGAGCAGGAACTGGTTCGGCCCGGCCTGATCGAGCGGCACCACGGCGGGATGGCGGAAGGTGGCATAGGCCTCGTTCGCCATGCGGCCGAGCTCGGCGTCGGAAATCTCGCCGGCGACGAACGGCCGGATGATCTCGACCGCGACCTCCCAATAGGGCCGGCCGAAGAAGGCTGCGATGGTCTCGCGCGAGAGTTGCGGCCAGGTCTCGGGCACGTAGAGCCCGCCGTCGCGGGCAAGCCCGGTCAGCATCACATCGCAGAAGCCAAGCACCGGGGCCTCACCCCTGGTCGAAATATACCGCGTCAAACCGCCCTCCAAAGGCTTCGATCCGAGCCTTAAGCCTTTGATATCATGGAATTATCGAGTTCGCCGCATGCGAACCGAATGGTTCACCATAGAAGATCGGACCAGCAATGGGTAGCCCGAAGCGTCGGACGCCGGGGCGTGCGGTGGGGCGGATAGGGTTGTCTGCGAATTGACCACCGTCCGCACCACATACGCCGATGTCATCGCCCGGCTCGACCGGGCGAATCCGCCCAGTATTCCAGAGACGGTCATTGTTGAACCGAGAGGCCGCGGCGTACTGGATCGCCCGGTCGAACCGGACGATGACAGTTGTGGTAGGGATATAGCTTCGCATTCTCGCGACATGAATCGTCCGAGTTTTGCTGTTCGTTCCGCCCTCTCTTGCAGAGGGCGCAGGGAAAGCCGAGTGCCGATCGCACCCATGGGCCCCGAGCAAAAGGGTAGAAAGCTCGGGGGTAGGACCACAGGTGTAACCGGAAACAACCCGGCCTTCCCTGCGCGATGGGCTACGGCTTACTTCGTGCTCTCCCCGGCGAGACTTGGCTTGCTTGTCACCGTCTTCGCAACGCACGACCTGCGCAATCGGAAGAGACACCTGCCATTAGGGCGTCAGGACCACACGACTTCACCGTCCGCTTCGTGCGCACTCGTCAGTCGCGCACTACCGCGTCCACCGCATCTCGACCCGCGTTCGTGACGACCGCAAAGCGCCCCTCGATCGGGCGAGACGGGCGGACCATACACTGTGTCGCACTTCGGATAAAGCGAAATATTTTTCACGACGGGGCTTGCGCCGTCGGGCAACTCAGTGGCACGCGCGCGTGAGAGACGCACCGACGGCAGGGTTCCCTCTCCCCTTGCGGGAGAGGGTTAGGGAGAGGGGTGCCACACGACGCGCTCTCTCCGTATCCGTCACGGCGACAAGCGAGCAAGTTGCGAGGATTGTACCTTCATCGATCATCTCGCCCGGAGCCACCCCTCTCCCCACCCTCTCCCACAAGGGGAGAGGGAGCCTGAGAACGTGCTCACCTAACGCTCGCGCGAGACGTCACCGTCTCTAACCGCTCGGCGGCGCCAGCGGCTGCACGATCTCCTGGAATGCCGGCAGCGCTTCGCAGCGCGCGGCGTGGGCCTTGAGCGCCGGATAGCGTGCCTCGAACAGATGCGGATGCGCCTCGCCGGTGAAGCGCAGCGCGCAGGCGACCGCGATGTCGGCATGGCCGATGCGATCGCCCAGCCAATAAGGCGACGGCACCGCGGCACGCTCCCGCTCCAGCACCGCGAGCACGCCCGCAATCTGCGCCTCGCAGCGCTCGACCCAGAGTTTCAGTTGCTCCTTGCGCAGCACACGCTCATAGACGAGGCTCACCGCCTTGTCGGCGAGCCCGGTCGCGAGCGCCGTGATGCGCAGATGCCTGCGCCGCTCGGGCCCCGAGCGCGCGATCATCGCCCGCTCCGGCCCGACCAGTTCGTCGAGGTAATCCAGGATCGCACTGCTCTCGATCAGCGCTTCGCCATCATCGAGCACCAGCGTCGGCACCCGCCGCAGCGGATTGTAGGCCGCAACCTTCTCTGCATCGCCAAAGGTCGACCACGGTCTGTGCTCGAACGGCAATCCATAGAGCCGCAGCGCAATCGCGGTGCGGCGGACAAAGGGCGAGTCGTATTGGCCGATCAGGAACATCCGTCATCTCGAAGGTCATGCCGCGGCCGAGCGCGCCTTGAAAGCAGGCGTTCGAAGTGTGGCGGCTACGCCGGGGTCAGCGGTTGCGCTTTGCACCATCCTAGATGGCTCGCGCTGTGTTGCAACCGGATCATGATCCGGTCTGCATCATGAGCTATCCAATCACCGGCACATGCCTCGCCGCATCGCGCGGCAATCTGCCATCGAGCCTTGGATCATCCGCCACCTCGATCTGTCGCAGGAACGGGCGGAAGCCGGAGCGCTGGTAGAACGCGATCGCGGAGGGATGGTCGAAGGTGCAGGTGTGCACCCAAAAACGGGTGATGTCGCGCGACCAGGCGATCTGCTGCGCGCGGTTCATCAGGAAGCGCGCGGCGCCGGTGCCGATGAATTTTGCGGTGACGCCGAAATAGAGCAGCTGGCATTCGTCCGGCTCGCTGAAATCGAGCTCGAGCAGGCCTTCATCATGGCCGTCCACAGCCAGTCCGTAGAGCTCGATGCCGGGCCCGTGGATCCGCGACGCAAGATCGGAATCTTCGAGCCCGGTGCGGGTGAACCACAGCCACTCTTCGCCGACGCGGCGATAGAGATCGCGATACCAGTCGAGCGCCGGCGGCTCGACCTTGCGCAGGCGCCACGCGCCGGGCGGATCGTCGCGAAGCGGTGGACGTTGCATCATCTCCAGATGCGTGACGACGGCGGCGATCTTGCCGGGAGGGATGTCGGAATAGCCGTCGGTCAGTGTCATCACGCAATCTCGGTTTTCATATTGCTCGTCGGAAATATCCGCATGTCTCGCGGCAGATGCAACGCAATGGCGTGCAACAAAGTTACCCATCTTTCGGTGGGGATCACACTCGCCGTCGTCCGGGCGAAGGCCGGGAGCCATAACCACAGGGTTGGATTGTTGAACGACGCTGGGCCCCAGCACGCAAGGGCAATTGGCATCGGTGGTTGTGGCCGGCCTTCGGCGGGCCGACGGTGAGTTTGTGGCGCAGCCAGTGAGGTACTCGCCCTCACCTCGGCGTCAGCGTGATCGCCTCGGCGGTTGCGGCTTCCACCGCCGGGCGGCTGTAGAGCAGCGGGACATATTGGCCGGTGGCCCAGAGCGGTGCGAGGTCGCGGTAGTGGCCGCTGAAGGGATCGCCGGATTGGCCTGGTGTGTTGATGGTGCGGCTCGCATCCCAATTGCCGACATCGAGCACCATGCGGAACGAGGCACCGGCGAGCAGGTGATAATCGGAGCGGCGATAGGTGGCGGCGCGCGGCACGTTGGCGGCGCCGCCGAACGCGAGCGGGCCGACCTGCATCTGCGTCGCGGTCGCCTTGTCGGCGAGCGGCATCAGCGCGTGATCGAACCTGGCGACATGCAGGCGGCCCCAGCGCCACATCGATGCATCGGGCCCGAGCTTGCCGGCGACGTCGGCGACCGCCTCGCCGAGGCTGTCGCGCAGCACGCGGTCACGTCCGCCGGCGGGATCGCCGCCGAGCGCCGCGTCCGGCTTTTCGAGATAGCCGACGATCGCGGAAATGCTGGAGGCTTCCGGCGCGATTAGCTCGGACGCCTTCGGCGCCGTGGTCTTGAGCAGCACCGGGCCGAGATGGTTGGCGATCCAGACCTCGTAGACGGCGGCTGCCGCGCTGTCTTCCGCGTCGCGCGCGTCCCACGCCTTCAAGAGATCGAGACCTTTCTTGACGTTGGCATCGTCGGACGTGAGCGGCTTCAGCAGCGCGATCAGGCGCCGCGCCAGCATGCCGGTGTCGTCGTTCTGCAGCGCCATCGCGTCCGCCAGCGTCACCTTGCTGTTGGCCTGCAGCACCTCGGTGATGCGCTGCCAGCGCGCGCTGTCGGACCATTCGAAGCCGACCCGCCGCTCATTGACCGGATAATCCGCCGGCAGGTTCATCTGGTTGGCGGTGGCGATGAAGCCCTGCTTCGGCTGGTATTGCTTCGGCAATTCGTCGAGCGACAGAAAGCCCTGCCACTCGTAGCGGCCGTCGCCGGGCACCGGCATCAGGCCATCGAAGCTCACGCGGCGCGGCGTCTTGCCGGCGGCGACCCAGCCGATATTGCCTGAGGTGTCGGCATAGACTTGGTTCTCCGACGGCGCGCCCCAGCGCCGCATCGCGCCGAGGAAGCCGGTCCACGACTTCGCGGTCATGTAGTCTGACGAGCCGAAATAGGCCGAGGTGCCCGGCTCGAACCAGATCGAGCGCACCGCGAACGCATGCTTCTTGTCGGCGTCGACATAGATCACCGGGCCATGGCGGGTGAACTTCAGCTCGAGGTCGCGGTCGGCCTCGCCCTTCACCGGCTCCTTCTCGTGCACGATGCGCATGTCCTCCCAGCCGCTGCCATAACGGTACTGGTTCGGGTTGTCCGGGTTGAGCTCGTAGACGTAGAGGTCTTCCTGGTCGACGTTGAAGATGGTGAGGCCGAACGCGATGGTGTCGTTGTGGCCGATCGAGATGCCGGGCAGCGCCGGCTCGCCGGCGCCGATCACCGAGATGCCTGGCGCGTTGAGGCCGACAATGTAGCGCAGCGACGGCACCGAGTGCTCGCGATGCGGATCGTTGGCGAGGATCGGACGTCCGGTCGCGGTGCGCGAGGCCGCGATCACCCAGTTGTTGGAGCCGATGGTGTCGCGCTGCTGATCGGCTTCGGCAAGGTATGTATCGGGATCATGCGCCAGCGCGGCCTTCTGGTCCTTCTGAGCGGCGAACTTGACCGGCCGCGTGGCAAGGTCATAGGCCGCGAGCACGCCCTTCGGCACGCTGCACGGGTCGAGCCCGTCGGGAATCTTGGTGGTCCAGGTGGGCTCCAGCTTGACGCGGAAGCGATCGGCATCGAGGCCGGCAGCACAGGCGACCAGCGAACGCTTCACCTCGGAGGCGACGTTGCGGGTGAGACCATGGCTGCGGACGCGCACCACATCCTCCGCCGACCACAGCTCCGGCATGTTGCCGGCGATCCTGAACTCGATCGGCAGCGGCCGCTTGCCGGCCTTGACGTCGGCGACATAGGCATTGACGCCGGCGACGAACGCCTCGGCATAGGTCTTCGCCTTCGGACCGTAGGCTGCCCATTCCGCGTTCATGTCGCCGCGGTAGAGAAACAGGCGCAGCGCCTTGTCCTGCTCGGCATAGGCGGGACCGAAATCCTTCGCCAACAGGCCGAGCCCGCGCTTGCGCCAGAGATCGATCTGCCAGAGCCGGTCGCGCGCGGCGTTGAAGCCTTGCAGGAAGAACAGGTCGTGCTCGTTGCCGGCATAGATGTGCGGGATGCCCCAGACGTCGACCAGGATCTGGCCCGGCGCGTTCAGCCCGGCGACGTCGGTCTTGATCTCGCGGGCCGCCACCAGCGGGCTCGCCTTCTCGCGCGCCGCGGCGGGAGCGGCCAGCATTGCCGTACAGAGCGCGGCGGTGAATAGTTTCGCGACGCGGTTGAGATCCGTGTTCATGTTGTTCTCCGATGGTTGTTGTTTTTGGTAGGCGACTTGAGCCGGAATTTTTCTCCGGCGCTACTCCCCCTCGTCGCTCGCCAGCACGCCTTTCACCGCGCGGGCCCAGCCGGCGAGCTTGCGATCACGCGTCGCCTCGCTCATCGCCGGCCTGAAGCGGTGCTCGAGCCGCCAATTGTCGGCGAATTTCGCGGGCTCCGGATAGACGCCCGCGTCGAGGCCGGCGAGATAGGCGGCCCCGAGCGCCGTGGTCTCCTGAATCATCGGGCGATCGACCGGCGCGTTGAGCAGATCGGCGAGCCGCTGCATGGTCCAGTCGGAAGCGGTCATGCCGCCGTCGACGCGCAGCACGGTGTTGGCGGCATTGGCCTCCGGCCAGTCGGTGCGCATCGCAGCCCACAGGTCGAAGGTCTGGTAGCAGACGCTCTCCAGCGTCGCATGCGCGAGCTCGGCCGGGCCGGTGTTGCGGGTGAGGCCGAACAGTGCGCCGCGCACGCGCGGATTCCAGTACGGCGCGCCCATGCCGACGAAGGCCGGCACCAGATAGACGCTCTGCATCGAGTCGGATTTGTCGGCAAGCGGTCCGGTCTCGGCGGCGTGCTTGATGATGCCGAGCCCGTCGCGCAGCCACTGCACCGCGCTGCCGGCGACGAAGATCGAGCCCTCGAGCGCGTAGGTACGCTGGCCATTGAGCTGATAGGCGATCGTGGTGAGCAGCTTGTTCTTCGAGGCGACCGGCGTGGTGCCGGTGTTGAGCAGCGCGAAGCAGCCGGTGCCGTAGGTCGACTTCATCATGCCGGGCTCGAAGCAGGCCTGACCGATGGTCGCGGCCTGCTGGTCGCCGGCGATGCCTGATATCGCGATCGGGCCGCCGAACAGATCCGCCGTGCTCTCGCCGAACCGGGCGGAGGAATCCTTCACCTCGGGGAGCATCGAGCGCGGCACGCGCAGGAGCTTGATGAGGTCGTCGTCCCACGCACCGGTGTGGATGTTGAACAGCAGCGTGCGCGAGGCGTTGGTGGCGTCGGTCGCGTGCACCCGCCCGCCGGTGAGCCGCCACAGCAGGTAACAGTCGACGGTGCCGAACAACAGCTCGCCGCGCTCGGCGCGTTCGCGCGCGCCGGGCACATGATCGAGGATCCAGGCGACTTTCGTGCCCGAGAAATAGGGGTCGATGATCAATCCTGTTTTGGCCGAGATCGCCGGCTCATGGCCTTCGCTCTTCAATTTGGCGCAGATGTCGGCGGTGCGGCGGTCCTGCCAGACGATGGCGCGGTGCACGGCCTGGCCGGTGGCGCGGTCCCACACCACGGTGGTCTCGCGCTGGTTGGTGATGCCGATCGCGGCGATGTCCCTGGCTTTGAGGCCGGCCTTTTCCAGCGCCTCGCGGCACACCATCACGGTCGAGGTCCAGATGTCCTCCGGCTCGTGCTCGACCCAGCCGGAGGCCGGGAAATGCTGCGGAAACTCCTGCTGCGCGACCGCGGCGATGGAAATATCGCTGCGAAACACCATGGCGCGCGACGATGTGGTGCCCTGATCGATGGCCAGCACGAAAGACATGAGCGTTTCCCTTGAGGCTTGGTCGAGGCGCCAAGGGAGCGGATTACCGCGGCGAGGTCAAGATTGCTGGTGCGTGTGGCGGGACTGTCGAGCCGGCCGGCAAACCGATCACATCGGCCGGTAGGTCCGCACGTCGGCGGGGACGTTGACGCCGATCTTGATCGCGCCGACCGAGCGGATGATGTCGTCGCCGAGCAGCTGGGCGAAGCAGGCGTAGCCCCAGTCGTTCATGTGCAGGCCGTCGGCGATGACGAAATCGTCGATCGGGATCGCCTGTTTCTCGTGCCAGTCGCGCATCACCTCGAAGCGCGGGAAGATGCCGACATGGCGCAGCGCAGCGATGCGGCCGAGCAGCTTCACCATGCCGCGCGCGCTCTCGGGGCGCTCGGTGACGCGCGGCGAATATTGCGGATCGACCAGCACGATATCGGAGCCGTCGGCCTGGATGCGCGCGACGCCGTCCTCGACCTGCTTGGCGGTCTCCGACGGATCGAGGTTGCGCAGCACCGCGTTGGTGCCGACCTGCCAGATCACCATGTCGGGATGCATGTCGATCACTTCGGTCTGCAGCCGCTTCATCATCTCGGGGGCATCCTCGCCGCCCTTGCCGCGATTGAGCACGGTGATGTCGGCGGAGGGATACTGCCGGCGCAGCTGCGCGGCGAGCCGGCTCGGATAGGTGAATTCCGGTGCTGACGATCCATAGCCCTGGGTCGAGGACGAGCCGAACGCGATGATGACGACCGGCTTGCCGGCGGCGAGCTTGGCTGCGACATGCGGCAGCGAGCCGGTCGAGTTCGGCACGCCGGTCGGCTGATGACAGGGCACGCGGTGGAAGATGTCGCTGGCGGATTTCGCCACCTGCTTCACCTTGTCGAGCGCCTTCGCGGCGACGCCCGGTTGCGGCTGCGGACTGGCCGCATCGGCTTCGACCGTGGCTCCCTTGCTTGCATCAGATCTCGCGGCCGAGGGCTTGGCATCCGACGACAGCGCCGCATGCTGGTCGGCCTGGCCGGTCTGCGCGCGCGACGGCACGACCGAGAGCGGCGCGAGCAGCGCCAGCGCCGCGACGGCGCACAGGCTCCGCCGTACGGAAGAGCAAAAAGGGAAGGCAAAACGCATCAACTCGGCTTCCTCTAATTCTGCTGCACCGGGCCCAGATGGGCCGCATCGATCACGAATTTCGCCAGCGCGCGGCCGAGACAGGCATGAACCTTCTTGGCCAGGTCGACACCATGCGAGGTGCTGAACAGGTCAAAATATCCGGCGTCGCTCCACTGCTTCATGATCGCGAAGCGGTCGAACAGCGGAACGTCGTGCTGCTGCGCCACCACCTTGATATTGTCGAGATATGGCGGCGCAGAGATCATGGTTTCCGTACGCGGGCTGTATTGCAGGTTGACCAGCACCACGTCGGCCCCGGCGCCCCGCAACGCAACAACGCCATCGTTGATGGCGGTGCGGAAATCGTCAGGATCGACTGCTCGCATAGCATCGACCGTTCCGGTCTGCCAGATAACCAAAGTAGGCTTTTTGGCTTCAACAAGCTTAACGAGGGTTCCCGCAGTCTCCTCCGCGGTGCTCTTTCCCTGTAATTCTACGGATAAATCGATCTTGGCCGCCGGAAACGCCTCCTTCAGGGCTGCCTGCATCGTGGCCGGATAGGCGCTCGCCTCGTTGCCCGGGATGGTCGAGGAGCGGCTGCCGACCACCAGCACGTTGAGCGGCTGGCTGGCCTTCACCGCGTCGGTGACCTTCGGCAGCGCGCTCTCGCTCGAAAGCAGATAGGCCGGCACATCGCAGGGCGGAGCCGGTACAGGCTGCTCGGGGGGGTCGCCGGCGCGCGCGGGCGCTGCCGCCAAACAGGCGGCCAGCAGCGTCAGGCCCAGCATCGTCCATGCGGACTTCATGCTCCCCCTCCCGCCAGATCGGCGTTGCCGGCGGCGCCTTTTTTCGAGGCGCCTTTGTCAGCGGAGTGCTTGTACCACGAAATAATCCACGCCATGCCGCACATGATCAGGATGCCGCACACGCTGATCAAGGCGTGCAGTGCGGCACCACCCGAGACCTCGGCAAGCACGAAATGACCGGCAAAGGCGAGGAATACCCCGAGGCAGAATATCTCAAGTGAGTGCTGGCCACACAGGATCAATGGTCGCAGCCAGCGCGATTTCAAGCCCGGCCAATCCCGAGGCAGGAAGCGCACGGTGAGCGCGGCAAGCGCCAGGAAATGCGCGAACCGCAACACGTCCAGGTCGGTCTTGTTGATCGGATACATCCACTGCTCGATCAGCTTCGGCATGATGTGGCCGAGCTGCGGCACGTACCAGGTCAGGGTCACGAAGAACGACGCGACCAGATAGGCGATGCAGATCCACATCGTGATGTTCGACGACAGGATGCGCGACATCCGCCGCGCGCCACCGAGCGCGCACCAGGCGCCGAACACGAACAGCAATTGCCAGGCGAACGGGTTAAATGCCCAGAATCCGTTCGGATAGGCCGATAGGTAAAGATCGAACTGCCAGGTCAGCGCGTAGAGCAACACCGACAGGCCGAGCGTGACGTCGGGCTTCCACTTCATCAGCCACAGGATCAGCGGCAGGAACAGCATCAGCACAATGTAGAGCGGCAGCACGTCCATGTTGACGGGACGGAAGCGCAGCAGCAGCGCCTGCACGATGGTGACGTCGGGCTGCTTGAGGAAGTCCATGATCCCCATCTCTTCAGTGTAGAGCGGGTTCTCGAACGAGGTCGCGACATAGGAGATCTCGGCGAGGAAGATCGTGAACAGGAAGACATGCGCGACATAGATCTGCCAGACCCGGCGCAGGATGCGCGCGGTGGCGATCACGAAGCCGCCCTCCAGCATCGCCCGGCCATAGACGAAGGCCGCGGTGTAGCCGGAGATGAAGATGAATATCTCGGTGGCGTCGGAGAAGCCGTAGTTGCGGATCGTCAGCCAGGTCAGAAGATTGGTCGGCAAATGATCGATGAAGATCAGCCACAGCGCGAGCCCGCGGAACAGATCGAGCCGGAGCTCGCGCTCGCCGGCTGCCGGCAGCGTGATCGCGGGCGCCGCAGCTTTCGCCTTCACCTCGGCATCAGCCCTTGCCTCGGTGTTGGAATCAGGCACCGGCGAACCGGCTATGGGATCGGCAATCGAGCTCATCAAGCACCATGTCGGCCGCGGACGCCCCCGCAGGCCGTGCTGAAAGGATCATATCGGTCCACCACTTGCCGACAAAGCGCAGACTGCGGCGACATGCGGCCGCGCTTTAGAGCGGAACTATGTTGAAACCACGATGAACGGACCGTCGCGGGTCCGGCTGGTCACGGCCCGGCTGGCGATTGGTTCCGGCTGGCCAATTGGCTATGATGGCGCATTGTTTGAGCGTGATCCCCTTGCAAGCGGATCACGCACCACGACCACCGGATTGAGCCGTATGTACCGCGCCGTTACCCGCCAGATCGAAGTCACCGTCGAGCCGAACTTCATGCCGGAGCGCTCGTCGATCGACCGGCGCGAGTATTTCTGGTCGTACAAGATCGTGATCGTCAATTCGGGCCCGGAAACGGTGCAGCTGCGGACGCGGCACTGGATCATCACCGACGCCACCGGCCGCCGCCAGGAGGTGCGCGGCGAGGGCGTGGTGGGCGAGCAGCCGGTGCTCGCGCCCGGCGAGCGCTTCGAATACACCTCAGGCGTGCCGCTGCCGACCGCCTCCGGCTTCATGACCGGCAGCTACCAGATGGTCACCGAAGCCGGTGAGCGCTTCAGCATCGACGTGCCGACATTCTCGCTGGACAGCCCGAGCCCGGATGGGAAGCGGGTGCTGAACTGACGGCTCCATCCGGGCTACGATCGACGCGTCTACTCGACGCCCGCCTCTTCCGGCGTGAATTCGTACACCGACGAGCAGAACTCGCAGGTGACGACGACCTTGCCGTCCTTGACCATCTCGGCGCGATCGTTCGGCGCAAAGCTCTTCAGCATCGACGACACCGCATCGCGCGAGCAGGAGCACTGCGCGCGCAGCGGCTGCGGATTGAAGACGCGCACGCCGCGCTCGTGGAACAGGCGGTACAACAGCCGCTCGCCGGAGAGATCGGGATCGATCAGCTCGACGTCCTCGACGGTGGAGATCAGCGACTGTCCCTCGACCCAGGCATCGTCATCCGGCACGCTATGGGCGGCTGTGCCTTCGGGGGCATCGCCGGGATGCAGATCGGCTTGCTTGGCGCGCTCGGGCGCCTTGGGCAGGAATTGCAGCAGGATGCCGCCGGCGCGCCAGTGCAGCTTGCCGCCCTCGCCGCCGCGCATCTCCTCGCCGACCGCAAGGCGGACCCGGGTCGGAATCTGCTCCGAGCGCAGGAAATATTCGTGAGCCGCCTCTTCCAGGCCGCCGCCGTCGAGCGCGACCAGTCCCTGGTAGCGGCTGGTATTGGAGCCCTGATCGATCGTCATCGCAAGGTGGCCCTTGCCGAGCAGTTCGCCTGAAGTTTGCCCGGGCTTGAGTTGCGCGGCATCGTAGCGCGCATAGGCGCGCAGCCGATCGGGCGCCTGGAAATCGACGATCAGGAGCGAGACCGGGCCTTCGGTCCGGGTCTGCAGGATGAAGCGGCCCTCGAACTTGACCGACGAGCCGAGCAGCGTGGTCAGCACGATGGCCTCGCCGAGCAGCTTGCCGACCGCCGGCGGATAATCGTGCTTGTGCAGGATCTCGTCGAGCGCGGGGCCGAGCCGGGTCAGCCGGCCGCGCAGGTCCAGCGCGCCGACCTCGAAGGCCAGCACGGCATCGTCGACAGGAACCGCAGACGGCGCGCGAACGGGCGTCTCGGGCTGGATTTTGATGTCGGGGGATTGTGAAACCATGGCGCTCTATCTGGGGTCTCGGACCGTGAAATAAAGGGGTTCAGCATACCGAGGATCGACGTCGTCCCTGCGAAAGCACAGACCCTAACCACAGGATTTTGTCGCGGCACGAGGCGTCTCCCCTTGTGCCTTTTCACGGGCCGGGGCGTATGGGTCCGGCCTTCGCCGGGACGGCAACATCTACTGATCTACGACTACGCGACCGCGTCGAAACACCAGGCCAGAATGCCCTTCTGCGCATGCAGGCGGTTTTCCGCTTCGTCGAACACCACCGATTGCGGACCGTCGATCACCTCGTCGGTGACCTCCTCGCCGCGATGCGCGGGCAGGCAGTGCATGAACAGTGCGTCCGGCTTGGCGAGCGACATCAGCTTGGCATTGACCTGATAGGGCTTCAGCACGTTGTGGCGGTGCTCGCCCTCCTTGTCGCCCATCGACACCCAGGTGTCGGTGACGACGCAGTCGGCGCCGCGCACGGCGGCTTCCGGATCGGTGCCGAGCACGATCGGCGCGCCGGTGGCCTTGATCCAGTCCCGCATCGGCTTCTTCGGCGAGAGCTCGGGCGGCGTCGCAATGTTGAGATTGAACTTGAAGCGCTCGGCGGCGTGCGCCCAGGAGGCCAGCACGTTGTTGTCGTCACCGGTCCAGGCCACCGTCTTGCCCTGAATCGAGCCGCGCTTTTCCTCATACGTCATGAGGTCGGCCATCACCTGGCAGGGATGCGAGCGCCGGGTCAGGCCGTTGATGACGGGCACCGTTGCGTGGGCGGCGAGTTCGAGCAGCGCGTCATGATTGAGGATGCGGATCATGATCGCATCGACATAGCGCGACAACACGCGCGCGGTGTCGGCGATGGTCTCGCCGCGGCCGAGCTGCATCTCCGCGCCGGTCAGCATGATCGATTCACCGCCGAGCTGGCGCATGCCGACGTCGAACGACACCCTGGTGCGGGTCGACGGGCGCTCGAAGATCATCGCCAGCGTCTTGCCTTCGAGCGGCTTCCTGGGCTTCTCATGCGCCTTCAGCTTCGCCTTCATGGCGGCGCCGGCTTCGAGCATGTTGCGCAGCTCGGCGAGCGGCAGCTCGTTGATGTCGAGGAAGTGACGGACCGGCTTGCTCATTATCCAGCCGCCTTCTTCGGCTGCGTCGCCGACAATGTCGCGCAGGCGCGCTCGAGCGAGACGATCGACTGGTCGATCTCGGCCTCGGTCACGATCAGAGGCGCGAGGAACCGCACCACGTTGTCCCCGGCGCCGACGGTGAGCAGCTTCTCGTTGCGCAGCGCGGCGATCAGATCGCCCGAGGGCACCACGGCCTTGACGCCGATCAACAGGCCCTCGCCGCGCACCTCCGACAGCACGCCGGGATAGCGGTCGACGACCGACGCGAGTTTCTGCTTGAGCAGCAGCGACATCTTCTGCACGTGCTCGAAGAAGCCGGGCTTGAGCATAACGTCGAGCACGGCATTGGCGGCGGCGACTGCGAGCGGATTGCCGCCGAAGGTTGAGCCGTGCGAGCCCGGCGCCATGCCGGCCGCGGCCTGCGCGGTCGCCAGCACCGCGCCGATCGGGAAGCCGCCGCCGAGCGCCTTCGCCAGCGACATCACGTCCGGCGTGACGCCGGTGCGCTTGTAGGCGAACAGCTCGCCGGTGCGGCCCATGCCGGTCTGCACCTCGTCGAATGCGAGCAGCAGGCCGTGCTCGTCGCACAGGGCGCGCAGCGCCTTGAAGAAGGCCTGCGGCGCCGAGCGCACGCCGCCCTCGCCCTGCACCGGCTCGATCAGGATGCCGGCGGTGTTCGGGCCGATCGCCTTCTTCACCGCCTCGATGTCGCCGTGCGGCACCTGGTCGAAGCCGTCCATCGGCGGGCCGAAACCTTCGAGGTATTTCGCCGAGCCGGTCGCAGCCAGCGTACCCAGCGTGCGGCCATGGAAGGCGCCTTCGAAGGTAATGATGCGGTAGCGCTCGGGATGGCCCTTGGAGAAGTGGTAGTGGCGGACCAGCTTGATCACGCCCTCCATCGCTTCCGCGCCGGAATTGCAGAAAAACACAAAGTCGGCAAAGCTCTGCTCGCACAGCCGCGCGGCGAGCACTTCGCCGTCCGGGCTCTTGAACAGGTTCGACATGTGCCAGAGCCTGGTCGCCTGCTCCTGCAGCGCCTTGACCAGATGCGGATGCGCATGTCCGAGCGCGTTCACCGCGACACCCGAGGTGAAGTCGAGATAGCGGTCGCCGCTGGTTGCGATCAGCCAGGCGCCCTCACCGCGCTCGAAGCCGAGATCGACCCTGGCGAAGACGGGGAGCAGATGCGACGAGGCGTTGGTCATGGCGTTCACTGCCGGTTTGAAACCGTCAATTGCTGCGCGGCTTGACGCCAGCGCAGCAACCGCCAGCTTCGGAAAACAAAACGGCCGCCTTTGCGGGCGGCACGTGCACATCATTCTATGCTGCGGCCGGTCAGTGTCAATCGCCAGGAGCCGGCCCCTGCCGGCGTTCCTGCGATGCGAAACCAGCGCAATCCGGAGCATTCCGGTGCGGTGGAAAAGCCTCACGGCAATGCTTAACTGTGTGGGAACATGTGGACGCACGGCCGCGGACTCTTGCGCCAGAGTCACGCCATATTGTAGCGTTTGACCTGTCGGGTACGACATCTCGTGCGGCAGTACTGGACCCTCTAAGTAGCCTTCGTTCTCGCGTAAACGTTCGGGCGCAACACCGTGCCCGGCGAGGGCTAAGGGATTCTGGCCGCAGGGATATTTGTCCAGATTGGCTCGCAGCGCCGCTCCGTTGATTGGCCGGCGCCATGCGAAAGGAAGAATGCGATGACGGTATTGACCTGGTCCGACGATCGCGTCGAGCAGCTGAAGAAGCTCTGGGAATCCGGCCTCTCGGCCAGCCAGATCGCGGCGGAACTTGGCAATGTGACGCGAAACGCCGTGATCGGCAAAGTGCATCGGCTCGGCCTCTCCGGCCGCGCCAAGGCCCCTTCCACGGCCGCGCCGCGGCAGCGCAAGGCCCGCCCCGCCCAGCACATGATGCGGGTGGCGCGCCCGGTCTCGCGCGGCAACACCGCGCTCGCGCACGCTTTCGAGGTCGAGATGGAGCCGGATCCGATCTCCTTCGACAATGTGGTGCCGATGAGCCAGCGGCTGTCGCTGCTCGAGCTCAACGAGGCCACCTGCCACTGGCCAGTCGGCGATCCCTCGAGCCCGGAATTCTTCTTCTGCGGCGGCAAGGCGCTCGCCGGCCTGCCCTATTGCGCGCATCACTCGCGCGTCGCCTACCAGCCCGCCGCCGATCGCCGCCGGCCCTCGGCGAAGCCACAGATCAAGTAAGCACTCGGGAAACTGCCTGGACTGCAAAAACAAATCCCCGCGCAAGCGGGGATTTTTTTGTGGCTCGTAGCCCGGCTACTTCACCGGCGTTGTCCCGGCCAAAGCCGGAACGACATTGTGCTTGCGATTGCTGCACTGCCTTACGGCTGCGGCTCGGCCTTTGCAAAGCGATCGTCGAGCGCGTAGCCGGCGCCGCGCACGGTGCGGATCGGATCCTGCTCGCGGCCGGGATTGAGCAGCTTGCGCAGGCGGCCGATATGCACGTCGACGGTACGTTCATCGATATAGATGTCGCGGCCCCAGACGCTGTCGAGCAGCTGCTCGCGGCTGAACACGCGGCCGGGATGCTCGAGGAAGAATTCGAGCAGCCGATACTCGGTCGGCCCGAGATCGATCGGACGGCCCGAGCGCGCCACGCGGCGCTTCTCGCGATCGAGCTCGATGTCGCCATAGGTCAGCACGGTCGCAAGCCGCTCCGGACTCGCACGGCGCAGCAAGCCCTTCACCCGTGCCAGCAATTCCGGCACCGAGAACGGCTTGACGATGTAGTCGTCGGCGCCGGTGGCAAGCCCGCGCACGCGCTCACTCTCCTCGCCGCGCGCGGTCAGCATGATGATCGGAAGCTGCTTGGTCTCGGGCCGCGCACGCAGGCGACGGCACAGCTCGATGCCGGACAGGCCCGGAAGCATCCAGTCCAGCACCACGAGGTCGGGAACGCGCTCCTTCAGGCGGGTGTCGGCATCGTCGCCGCGCCCCACCGTTTCGACATCGTAGCCTTCCGCATCGAGGTTGTAGCGCAACAGTGTCGTCAGCGCTTCCTCGTCTTCGACTACCAGAATGCGTGCGCTCATCGGTTTAAGTTCTCTCTCTGTGGTGATCCGTTGCCCAGACGCAAACCGAAACGCTTACTTTCCTGAGCATAACCCCTGCGGAAAACGGCTTGTCGTGAAGACAATCCGGCTCCGCGCCCGCGGATCATGTCCTAGGTACCCGGCACAGTGGTGGCAAAGTTGGTCATGTCGCCCTTCGGACGCTTGTCGGTGATCTGCTGGCCTTCGATCATGTAGAACACGGTCTCGGCGATATTGGTGGCGTGATCGCCGATCCGCTCGATGTTCTTGGCGCAGAACATCAGATGGATGCAGAACGAGATGTTGCGCGGATCCTCCATCATGTAGGTCAAGAGCTCGCGGAACAGCGAGGTGCAGATCGCGTCGACCTCCTCGTCGCCCTTCCAGACGTTCATCGCCGCCGGCAGATCGTGCGCGGCATAGGCGTCGAGCACCGACTTGACCTGCGACAGCACGAGGTCGGTCATGTGCTCCAGGCCGCGGATCAGCTTCAGCGGCTGGAAATCGCTCTCCAGCGCCGCGACGCGCTTGCCCATGTTCTTGGCGAGGTCGCCGATCCGCTCGAGATCGGTGGCGACGCGCATCGCGCTGACGATCTCGCGCAGGTCGATCGCCATCGGCTGGCGGCGGGCGATCGTCAGCACCGCGCGCTCTTCGATGACACGCTGCAGATTGTCGATCTCGATGTCCGCGGCGACCACGCGCTTGCCGAGCGCGACGTCGCGACGGATCAGCGCGTCGACCGACTCGGTAATCATCCGCTCGACGAGCCCGCCCATCTCGGCGACCAGGCGGGTCAATTCCTGCAGGTCGCTGTCGAATGCCTTGGCGGTATGTTCAGAAGCCATCGTCATTCTCCTCAGCCGAACCGGCCGGTGATGTAGTCCTGGGTGCGTCGATCGCTCGGCGAGGTGAAGATCTTGTTGGTGTCGTCGAACTCGATCAGCTCGCCGAGATACATGAAGGCGGTCTTGTCGGAGACGCGCGCCGCCTGCTGCATGTTGTGGGTGACGATCGCGATCGTGTAGTCCTCGGAGAGCTCCTGGATCAGTTCCTCGACCTTGGCGGTCGAGATCGGATCGAGCGCAGAGCACGGCTCGTCGAACAGGATCACCTCGGGACGCACCGCCACGGTGCGCGCGATGCACAGCCGCTGCTGCTGGCCGCCAGAAAGCGACAGGCCGGAAGCGTTCAGCTTGTCCTTGACCTCGTTCCACAGCGCACCGCCGCGCAGCGCCTTCTCGACCCGGTCGTCCATCTCGGACTTCGAGATCTTCTCGTAGAGGCGGATGCCGAAGGCGATGTTCTCGTAGATCGTCATCGGGAACGGCGTCGGCTTCTGGAACACCATGCCGACGCGCGCGCGCAGCAGATTGAGGTCGAGCTTGGGATCAAGAATGTTGGTCTGGTCCAGCATCAGCTGGCCGACAGCGCGCTGGCCCGGATAGAGATCATACATCCGGTTGAAGATGCGCAGCAGGGTCGACTTGCCGCAGCCCGACGGGCCGATGAACGCCGTGACGCGGTTGGTGCCGAGCGTCAGGTTGATGTTCTTCAGCGCGTGGTGCTCGCCGTAATAGAAGTTGAGGTTGCGCACCGTGACTTTCGGCGGCGCTTCCGGCAGCGGCACCTGCGGAACGTGGCTCGCGGCGGTCGTGGAGACGGAAAGCTCGGTCATTTTGCGGCCCTTTCGGCACCAAGGATACGCGCGCCGATATTCAGCGCGAGCACGGTGAAGGTGATGAGCAGCGCACCGCTCCACGCCAGCTCTTTCCAGTAGGCGTAGGGGCTCTGCACGAAGTTGTTGATGGTCACCGGCAGGTTGGCCATCGTCTTGGTCAAGTCCCAGCTGAAGAACTGGTTCGACAGCGCGGTGAACAGCAGCGGCGCGGTCTCGCCCGCGACGCGGGCGGTCGCCAGCAGCACGCCGGTGATCAACCCGCTGCGCGCAGCACGATAAGCGATCCGCTTGATCACCAGCGAACGCGGCAGGCCGAGCGCGGAGGCCGCCTCGCGCAGCGGGTTGGGCACCAGCAGCAGCATGTCCTCGGTGGTGCGCACCACGACCGGGATCACGATCACTGCGAGCGCAAGCGCACCCGCGATCGCCGAGAAGCCGCGCATCGGCACCACCACCGCGCCATAGATGAACAGGCCGATGATGATCGACGGCGCACTGAGCAGGATGTCGTTGATGAAGCGGATCACCGAGGTGAGCTTGTCGTGCTTGCCGTACTCGGCAAGGTAGGTGCCGGCGAACAGGCCGAGCGGCGCGCCGATGCCGACGCCGATCACCGTCATGATCACGGAGCCGACGATGGCATTGAGCAGGCCGCCATCGGTCGAGCCCGGCGGCGGCGTATTCTGGGTGAACAGTTGCACGCTGAGGCCTGCGATGCCGTTGTAGAGCAGCGTGATCAGGATCAGCGCCAGCCAGGTGACGCCGAACAACGCCGCGCCGACGCAGAGCGTGCGAACGACGATGTCGCTGCGGCGGCGGGATTTGTAGATCGGGTTCATGGCGTTACTTCCCCGCCTTCTTTTCAAGCCGCATCAGCATCAGCCGCGCGCCGGCGAGCACGAAGAAGGTCAGCACGAACAGCAAGAGGCCGAGCAGGATCAGGCCGGACTGGTGCAGGCCGTCGCTCTCGGCGAATTCGCTGGCGATCGCCGCCGAGATCGTGGTGCCCGGCGCGAAGATCGACGACGAGATGCGGAACGAGTTGCCGATGATGAAGGTCACCGCCATGGTCTCGCCGAGCGCGCGGCCGAGCGCCAGCATGATGCCGCCGATCACGCCGACCCGGGTGTAGGGGATCACGACGCTGCGGACGACTTCCCAAGTGGTGCAGCCCATGCCGTAGGCGGCTTCTTTCAGCACCGGCGGCACGGTCTTGAACACGTCGACCGAGATCGCGGTGATGAAGGGCAGCACCATGATGGCCAGGATCAGCGCGGCGTTGAACAGGCTGAGATAGGACGGCGGGCCGGCAAACACCGCGCCGAGCACCGGGACGCCCTCGAATATCCGGATCATGAAGGGCTGGAACGTGTTGGCCAGGAACGGGCCCAGCACGAAGAAGCCCCACATGCCGTAGATGATCGAGGGGATGCCGGCGAGCAGCTCGATGGCGATGCCGATCGGACGGCGCAGCACTTGCGGGCAGAGCTCGGTTAGGAACACGGCGATGCCGATGCCGACCGGAATGGCGATCAGCATCGCGATGACGGAGGTGATCAGCGTGCCGTAGATCGGGCCGAGCGCACCGAGCACCGGCGGATCGGCCGAGGGCGCCCAGCGCTGTGTCCAGAGGAAAGCGAAGCCGTATTCCTTCATCGCCGGCCAGGCGCCCGCGATCAGCGACAGAATGATGCCGCCGAGGATCAACAGGACCGAAATCGCCGAGATACGGGTGATCCAATAGAAGGTGAGATCACCGAGCTTGAAGGCGCTGAGGGCCTTGGCGCGATCATAAGGTCCGGCGGCTTCCATCACATCGCTCTGAACAGCCATGTCTGCCACGCCAATTCCCTCATTACTATGTGAAAGCCACGCAAACCGCTACGCCCCGAAGCGATCTTCACTGACGCATTGGGCCGGGCGTCGTTCCGGTTACGCCTCCCGAGGCGCGGCCCGCCCCGCGTTTCTTGCCGCGGTGATGGAGCCAGGATCCCAAATCGCTCAACCTGTGCCGCCCTCGAGAGGCGGCACAGGCGTGGTTCGAAGCGCCAGACTTAGCTCTTGATGTCCGCGGCCCAGGTCTTCTCGATCAGCTTGACGACCGATTCCGGCATCGGGATGTAGTCGAGCTCTTCGGCGGCCTTGCCACCCTTCTCGAAGGCGTACTTGAAGAACTTGAGCGCTTCCTGCGAGGCCGCCTTGTCGGTCGAGTCCTTGTGCATCAGGATGAAGGTCGCCGCGGTGATCGGCCAGGAGGCTTCGCCCGGCTGGTCGGTCAGGATCACGTAGTAGCCGGGAGCCTTGGACCAGTCGGCGTTCGACGCCGCAGCCTGGAAGGCGGCGATGGTCGGCTGCACGGTCTTGCCGGCCTTGTTGACCAGCGCGGTGTAGGTCAGCTTGTTCTGCTTGGCATAGGCGTATTCGACATAGCCGATCGCGTTCTTGGTCTGGCTGATGTTGCCGGCAACGCCTTCGTTGCCCTTGGCGCCGACGCCGACCGGCCACTCGACCGCGGTGCCGGAACCGACCTTGGACTTCCAGTCGGCGTTTGTCTTGGACAGGTAGTCGGTGAAGTTGAAGGTGGTGCCCGAACCATCCGAACGGCGCACGACGGTGATCGCGTCGGCCGGCAGGGTCAGCTTCGGATTGAGCTTGGCGATCGCCGCGTCATTCCACTTGGTGATCTTGCCGAGGTAGATGTCGCCGAGCACTTCGCCCGAAAGCACGAGATCGCCGGGCTTGATGCCTTCGACGTTCACGACCGGAACGATCGCGCCCATCACCATCGGCCACTGGACGAGGCCGTCCTTCTCGAGCTGCTCGGGCTTGAGCGGCGCGTCGGTCGCGCCGAAGGTCACGGTCTTGGCCTGGATCTGCTTGATGCCGGCGCCGGAACCGATCGACTGATAGTTCAGGCCATTGCCGGTGTCCTTCTTGTAGGCGTCAGCCCACTTCGAATAGATCGGGAACGGAAACGTTGCGCCTGCGCCGGTGATATCGGCAGCGAAGGCTGACGTCGAAGCGGCCACCATGCCGGCAACGACGATTGCTTTGATGAAATTCATGGGGTGGTCTCCATCTTGTGAGCGAAGCGCCAATTGCGCCCGATCGCGCCCACGCCGGTCCGTCTAGGAGCGGTCGGTGCTGCTTTTACGAAGGTTGGATGACAGTTGGATGACAATGCTAAGCAGCTGGAAACGCTTAGCTTTGGGTCGGCAGCGGGGTCTTCGGCCGGGGAAAACAGGCGGTAAAAGTCGCGCCATTCTTCGGCACGCTCTCGATCAGAAGACGCCCGCGATGACGGTTAAGAATATGTTTCACCAGCGATAATCCGAGGCCGGTTCCGCCTTGGTTACGGCTGTCGCCGACGTCCACCCGGTAGAACCGCTCGGTCAGCCGCGGCAGGTGCTCCGGGGCGATGCCGGGGCCGAAATCCCGTACCATGACCCGGATTTCGGGGCTCCCCTCGCCCGATGCGCCCGAAACGGCCTGATTGAGCGACACTATGACGCGGCCGCCCGAGGCGCCGTATTTGAGCGCGTTCTCGATCAGGTTCTCGAACAGGCGGAGCAGTTCCTCGCGGTCGCCGGCGATCGTGACCGGGCCCTGTGGCAGGTCGACATCGATCTCGACCTGACGCTCGCTGGCCAGCGCCTCGAGCCCGTCGGCCACCTGGCGGATGATCGGCACGATATCGATCGAGGCCTCGGGCCGCACATGGGCCGACAGTTCGACCCGCGACAGCGACAGCAGGTCGTCGATCAGCCGCGCCATACGGGTGGCCTGCGTGTGCATGATGCCGAGGAAGCGCTCGCGCGCCCGCGCGTCCTCGCGCGCCGGCCCCTGCAGCGTGTCGATGAAACCGGACAATGCGGCGAGCGGCGTGCGCAGTTCGTGGCTGGCATTGGCGACGAAGTCGGCGCGCATTTCCTCGACCCGGCGCAGCGGCGTCAGGTCGTGGAAGGTCATCAGCATGCATTTCTCGGTGCCGCCGAACTGGGTCGGCACCGGCACCGGCGTGATCACCAGTTCCATCCAGCGATCGATCGGAACGTGGTCGGAGTAGGTGGCGCGGCGCGGCTCGGTGGTCGCGATCGCCTCGCGCAATGCGGTGATAATCTCCGGCGAACGCAGGGCAAATTGCGCCAATTCGTTCTTGCGCAGCGCCGGCGCAAGCTGGGCCGCGGCGCTGTTGAGATGGATGACGCGTCCGGCACGGTCGAGCAGCACGGCCGGGTCCGGCATGCCGGCGACGACGGCGCTGACGGCGCTAGCCTCGACCGGATTGCCGTGGCGGACATCCTCGCGCGAGGTGCCGGCATCATGCAGCCGCCATGGCACCAGCGCCGCGGCCGCAATGCAGACGAACACCGCGCAGGCGCGCACCAGCGACAACTCGCCGAGCGCGACCACGACGCTCAGCGCCAGCGCGGCAGCGAGCAGGATCAGCGCAGAATGGCGCAAGCGGTCGGGCCAGGGCGAGAAGATCGATTGCGGCGTATCGTCAATTGCCATTGCGGCGGCTTTCTTCCCGTTTGTTCATGTCTCGCCCGGGCACGGTCACGTCGACCTTCCCTCGGGAGGCATCGGGCCGCGTCATCAGACGCCGGAGTCACCGCGCTTGCGGACCAGAACCGCCTCGTGGTGCGGCTCGGCGCGGGGACCCGAATCAGTCTGCGGCAGCCGTTTGAGTCGGGCGCCGACAATAACCTCCCGAAACGTCAGCAAGATTACAGATATGACGAATGGCGCAATATAGTAGAGCAGCCGGAATAGCAGCATACCGCCGAGCAGGTCCTCGCGGTCCATCTGCCAGAGGCCGACCAGCATGGCGGCGTCGAACACCCCGAGCCCGCCGGGGGAGTGGCTGGCGAAGCCGAGCAGGGTCGCCGACACGAAGATGACCGCGACCACGACGAAGCCGAGATTGGGCTCGTCTGGCACCAGCACGTACATCGCCAGCGCGCAGAAGCCGAGGTCGACGATGCCGATCGCGATCTGCAGCAGCGTCAGCGGGCCGCCGGGAAGGGTCACCGTCCAGGGACCGCGGCCGACCACCCGCGGCTGCGTCCAGACCCAGACCACATAGGCGACCAACGCGATGATGATGCCGCACGCCAGGGTGCGGTTGAGCCAGGGCGGCAGCTGGTCGATGTTGGCTGCGGCTTCCGGATGATAGGCGATGCCGAGCCCGAGCACGGCGGCATTGCCGAGCCAGAAGGTCAGGCCGGCGAGAAAGCAGATCTTGGCGACGTCGATCGCGTTCAACCCCCAGGCCGAATAGATCCGGTAGCGCACCGCGCCGCCGGTGAAGACGCTGGCCCCGACATTGTGGCCGATCGAATAGGAGGTGAAGGCCGCGAGCGCATTGACGCGATAGGGCACGTGGGCGTGACCGATCGCGCGCACCGCGAACAGATCGTAGAAGGTCAGCGTGAAGTAGCCGGCTGCGACGAACAGTCCCGCCAGCGCGATTTGTCGCGGCTCGGTGCTCTTGATGGCCTCGAGCACCTCATTGGTGTCTATGCCGCGCAGCATGTGATAGAGGACGTAGCAGGCGATGCCGATGACGGCGATGCTGATCACAACACCGAGCCGATGCAGGATTTGCTTCTGGCGCAGAAACGCCATCGCCCTGCGTATTGCTTCCAGCATCTAGACCTCGAATTGCGATCCCGCGACGACGGCTCCCGGGCGAACTCCGCCGGCGCTTCGCTGTGCCCCGCCCCCTGTAGCGCGTTTTAAGCCGGAGTGGAATTCGTCAAACGACGATAAAACGCGCATCTTCAAGATATTAGGGATGATTCATGACAGCGGGTGCACAAATATGCGCGTTTCCCGCCACCTTCGACAAGACTTGACATCGACGTACGGCAGTTAGCCCGCCCAACGCTGAGCAAGGCCATCCGGGAAACTACGGGAGCGGGAGCGGCGCGGCGGCGCCCACGCAACAAAAATCGCCGCCGCAATGGTCATGCGACGGCGATCAAGCAGGCCTGCGTCAATTTTTACGCCCGCGCCGTAGTCACCGCGGTGACGATTTCGGCGGCATCGGGGAAATGTCCCTTCACGCGCTTGGCGATCACTTTGCCGCCAAGCCTGACCTCGAAGATGCCGCCCTTGCCGGGCACCAGCTCCGCATCGAGGCCAAGGCGTTCGCGCAGCAGCGCGGCGGCTTCCCTGGCGCGCTTCTCGTAGCCGCAGGGACGGCAACAGGTGATCGAGAGGTCGGTCATGGCGTGCGCTCCCCACTCATGCTGCGAGATGCTGGGCGTTCGCAGCCTCGATGCCGGCGATCCAGCCAGCCACCGAGCGGCCGATCGCCTCCGGATGGTCTTCCTGCAGATAGTGCGCGCCGGCGCCGAGCTGAATGACCGCGCAATGCTGCAACTTGGCCGCGAAATCGGCGGCGAAGCCCGGTGACACCAATGCCCCCGGCGAACCCGCGAACAGCAGCTTCGGATAGGTCGATGCCGCGAGCGCCGCGTGCGCCGTGGTGAGCGCCTGATCGACATCGGCAGGCTCGCCCGCGATCGGCAGCTCGCGCGGCAGCATCAGGGTCGGCTTGCGGCTCTCGCGCGCTGGAAACGGCGCACGGTAAGCTTCCATCTCTTCTTCGCTGAGCTTTCGCAGGATCGAGCCGGGCAGCACGCGTTCGACGAACGCATTGTTGTCGAGGATCATCGTCTCGCCCACTCCCGGCGTGCGGAATTTCCGGAACGTGTCCCGTGCGGCCTCGTGCTGGTGAAAGTCCGACCAATCCCGCATCGGGCGGATGAACTCCATGAACGCGAGCCCGCGCACCAATTGCGGACGGCGCGCAGCGAGATGGAACGCGAGCGCCGTGCCCCAATCCTGCGCGACGAGATACGCCGAGCTGATGCTGAGCTCGTCGATCAGCGCATCGAGATAGTCCGCATGGTCGAAGAAGCGGTAGGCGATGTCGGGCTTGCCGGACAGACCGTAGCCGATCAGGTCGGGCGCGATGCAGTGTCCGACCGGCGCGACCAGCGGCATGATGTTGCGCCAGATATAGGACGACGTCGGATTGCCGTGCAGGAACAGCACGTGCGGCGCGTTGCTGCGCCCGATCTCGCGATAGGCCATCGTGGTCCCGAGCACGGCGCGATGATGCAGGCTGATGTCGGCAGAAGTGGTCATGGCAACTCCTTGAACACGGTTTGGAAGGCGATCGTCTTGAAACGCTCGAGCGCGTCGGCGCTGCGCTCGACCTTCATGCGCAGCATCGCGCCCTGCCAGGATGCGAGCAGGAAATCGGCAAGCGCATCGGGATCGAAGTCGGACGCGATCTCGCGCTTGGCCTGGGCCTCGCTGATGCAGGCGGCGAACGGCACGCGCCATTCCCGGAAGATGTCGTCGAGCTGCGCGCGCAGCATCTCGCTCGAGCCCGACGCCTCGAGGCTGAAATCGCCGATCAGGCAGCCGCGGGTGAAGCCGTCATACGCGAGCTTGCCGGTGATGAGATCGAGATAGCGCCGGAGCCTGTCGCGCGGCGTCAGGGTCGTGTCGCCGAGTGCTTCCGCAACGAGCCCGCGCACGTAGTGGAAGTAACGGTCGAGCACTTCCGACGCGAACAGCTCCTTCGAGCGGAAGTGGTTGGTGAACGAGCCCTGCGGCGCGCCAGCGGCGGCGGTGACGTCGCGCACGCTCGTGCCGTGATAGCCGGTCCGGAACATTGCCTTCAGGCCGGCGTCGAGGATGGCATCGCGGAGAGAGGGCTTTGGCATGCATCCAGTCTAATACGTACGTACGTATTGATGTCAAGCTATAAAATGAACCCGGCTCGCCGAGCGCTTGGCGAGGTCGCTCAGGCCTGCTGGATTAAGGATTTGGGGTCAGTTCGCCGGCCTGCTGCGCGAAACCACCCAGTCGCGCAGCCAGGAGCCGATCGCGCAGCCGACCAGATAGAGCGCGAACATGATCAGGAACAGGTCGAGCCAGTAGCCGAAGCGGCCGGGCACGACCCGCGCAACCGACGCCGCGACGATGGCGGCGGCAAGCAGCGCGAGCCAGCGCATCCACACCTTCGAGACGCCCTGCGCCCGATGCACCACCGCAATCCAGCCCATGCCGAAGCCGAGCAGCGCGGCGCCAAGCAGCCAACCCCAGAAGAATGTCGCGAGCACGATCATCGCTACTTCACCACGAATTCGATGCGGCGATTCTGCGCCTTGCCGTCTTCACTCTCGTTGCCGGCAAGCGGCTGCGTGCTGCCATAGCCGATCGGCGTGAAGCGGTTGGCAGGCAGTCCGGCGCGCACCAGGTAATCGACCACGGCCTGCGCGCGGCGCTCCGACAAGGCCTGATTGGCCGCCTCCTCGCCGTCGCTATCGGTATGGCCGGCGACTTCGATCGTCGCGTTGGGACAGCGCAACGCGGTCTCGACCAGGCGGTCGAGCAGACCGGCGGAATCGGGCACGATATCGGCCTTGCCGGATTCGAAGCGGATCTTGCCCTTGGAGAGGATCTCGGAAAACAGCTGCTGGCACACCGTGGGATCGACCGGCGCCGCCGCCGGCTTGACGGTGACCTCGGCCTTGTATTGCCAGCCCTGCGGAAAATCCTTGCCGAGCCCGTCGCGGATCTGGCCGGCCGCAGCGTCATACAGCGCATCGCCCGACAGCTTCACCTCGCGGTCCGACACCACGAGCGTGCCGGTCGACAGCCGCGACAGCGCACCGAGCGCCGGCACCACCGCCGCCGCAAAGCCGGACGGCGCGCCGAGGCTGGCCTTGAGATTGTCGACGACCTTTTCGCTGAAGAACTTGCGGCCGGCAGCAGCGACCAGCGCGGCATGCACGTTGTTGTCGGGCACGTAGCCGGTCAGCGTCAGCGTCACCGCGACGGGATCCTTGTAGGCTTGGAATATGTAAGGCGGCGCCTTGATGTCGTTGGCGGCGATCGAATAGCCTTCCGGCAGGTTCTTCAGCGCCGCCGCGATCGCTTCACGTCCACCGAGCTCGCGCGCCATGCCGGCAAGCGCGACCTTGTTGTCGGTCAGCGTGATCTTGCCTTCCTTCAGCTTGCCGATCTGGTCGAGCAGCAGCAGCGCCGCCGGGTCGAACCGCGACGGCGCGCCGCGCGCGAGAGCCATCTGATCCACCACCTCGACGCCGCCGAGACTGACCTTCGCGGCCTCGGTCAGCTTGCTCTTGCTCGACGGCAGGGGCGCATTGCCGCCGAGCGTCACCCGCACCACGTCGCGTTCGGCGGACCACACATAGGGCTTGGCCTCGGGAACGAGGCGGGTTTCGTCATTGACCAGCCGGACGCCCGGCACGGCCTCGACCGACGCCACCGCGCTGAGGCGGCCGTCCTCGGAAAAGGCATTGGCCGCAAAGGTCACATCGCGGCCATCGACGCTGATGCGGCGCTTGTCGAGCACGGTGTCCTTGAGTGCGGCATTGGAACGCGCAGCAAGGTCCGCCTCGACCGTTGCCGTTGAGGTCCAGGCCGCGATAGCCCACAGGATGACCAGTGGAATCACGCCCGGCCACCACTTGCTACTCCACTTGAAAAGTCCGTGCATTCAGCGTCCTGCGGGGTCGGGAAGCAGAGAGAAAACAAACCCTTGGCCGGCTGTCAAACCCCAAATCAAGAGCCATGGCGACGGCGCCATATTGGATCGGGATAACAGTTTCTTCAGTGGTCTTTCGCTAAGTTTGTGGCGGAATGCAAATCGGCCGGCCCGTGCCCTCATGAAACAACTCCGCAACACCGTGATCCGTGCCGGGATGGAGGCGTTGTATTTCTCGGGTGCGCATATCCTGCTGCGGCCGATCTTCGCCGGCGTCGGCGCCATCTTCATGCTGCACCACGTCCGCCCGCGCCGCGCCGACGCGTTCCAGCCCAACCATCATCTTGAGGTCACGCCGGACTTCCTGCGCGCGATGCTGACGCATCTGCGCGCGCTCGACGTCGACGTCGTCAGCATGGACGAGGCGCATCGCCGCCTCAGCGAACGGAATTTCGCGCGGCGCTTCGCCTGCTTCACCTGTGACGACGGCTACCGCGACAACCGCGATTACGCGCTGCCTGTGATGCGCGAGTTCGGCGCGCCGTTCACGGTCTTTGTCGCGAGCGATTTCGCCGAGGGCTGCGGTAAATTATGGTGGATCGCGCTGGAGCGGATCATCGCGGCAGCATCGGCGATCGAGGCGCCGATCGGCGGCGTCATGACGCAGATCGACACCGCGACGCCGCAAGCCAAGCGCGTAGCCTTCGGCCGCATGCACGACTGGCTACGTTCACTCCCGGGCGAGAAGGAGATGCAGGCCGAGATATCGGCGCTGTGCGTCCGCCACGGTGTCGACGAGGCCGGCATCGCGCGCGAGCTCTGCATGTCGTGGGACGAGTTGCGCGGCTTTGCCGACGATCCCTTGGTCACCATCGGCGCTCACACCATCACCCATTGCAATCTCGCCAAGCAGAGCGAGACGATCGCATCGTTCGAGCTCGCCACCAGCCGGGCGCGGATCGAGGACGCGCTGCAGCGTCCGGCGCTGCATCTCGCCTATCCCTATGGCGATCGGATCGCCGCCGGGCCGCGCGAATTCGCGCTCGCAAAGTCGATCGGCTTTCGGACCGCGGTGACGACGCGGCCGGGCATGCTGTTTCCCGAAAGCGCCGACCATCTGACCGCGTTGCAGCGGGTCTCGCTGAACGGCAATTACCAGGACGCGCGGCTCTTGCCGGTGCTGACATCCGGTGCCGCCACCGCGGTGTGGAACGGCTTTCGCCGCATCGACGCGGCGTAATACGCGCGCAGGAGATTCCGCTTCAGAATTTCAGTCTTCTCCTTCCCCCTGAAAGGGGGAAGGTCGCGATGGGGGTCAGCCACAAGCGACGATGTCTGGGGAGAGAGCCGATCCCCGCTTGCTCTGCGAGCAAAGCTACCTCCCCTTTTCAAGGGGAGGTAGCAGGCGCTCCGGTTACGCCCCCTCCCTCTCCTTGACTCGATCCCCGGCCGCGCCCAGAACCACAGGCAACGCAATGGAGGAACGCATGTTCAAGGATCTGTTCTCACTGAAAGGCCGCGTCGCACTGGTGACCGGGGGATCGCGCGGCATCGGCAAGATGATCGCAGCCGGCTTCCTGGCGCAAGGCGCCGCGAGGGTCTACATCACCGCGCGCAAGGCAGGTCCCTGCGAGGCCACCGCCCAGGAGCTCACCGCCGCCTATGACGGCGAATGCATCGCGCTGCCGATCGACATCTCGACCGTCGAGGGCTGCGACAAGCTCGCGAGCGAGATCATCAAGCGCGAGCCGAAGCTCGACATCCTGGTCAACAATGCCGGCGCGGCCTGGGGTGCGGACTTCGACGAATTCCCGGAGAGCGGCTGGGACAAGGTGATGAACCTCAACGTCAAGTCGATCTTCTTCCTGACCAAGGCGCTGGCCAAGCCGCTGCGCGCCGCAGCCTCCCCTGACAAGCCCGGCAAGGTGATCAACATCGCCTCGATCGACGGCATCTTCGTCAACCCGATGGAGACCTATTCCTACGCCGCGAGCAAGGCCGCGGTGATCCATCTGACGCGACGGATGGCGACCCGCCTGATCAAGGACAACATCAACGTCACCGCGATCGCGCCCGGCGCCTTCGCATCTGACATGAACCGCGCCGCGCGCGACCAGGCCGAAGCAGTGGCGAAACGCATTCCGGCGAAGCGCATCGGCACCGACGAGGATATGGCGGGCACCGCGATCTATCTTGCCTCGCGCGCCGGCGACTACGTCGTGGGCAACACCATCGCAGTCGATGGCGGCGTGGTCTACGCGACGGCGGGACTGGAGATCGCTGGGTAAGTACGGTATCGCGACAGTCGACCCTAGACGCCGTTCTAACGCCGTCATGCCCCTGCTAGACCGGGGCATCCAATACGCCGCGGCTCCTCAATCCTGCTCTGCTGCCTGGAATACTGGATCACCCGCTTTCGCCTTTCGCGGGTGATGACGGAATGAGCGCACGACGCAAAAAGAAAAGGGGCAAGCCAGGACCTTCTCGGCTTACCCCTTTTCGGCCCCTCCCGGAGGAGAGGAACTGCTAGATGGCGATCAGCTCTCGATTCTCACATATTCGAAATCGCCGGGTTTATTGTCGATGCCGACCTTGGGCGCCGAGATCCAGGAGGCGAACTCGCCGGGTTCGGTCACCGGCTTCATCAGCGAGGCAATGAAGTCGCCGTCCGCGGCCGAGGGCAGCCAGTCGTTCTTGCGCCTGGCCCAGGTGGCGTCGTCGATCAATAGACCGTCGGGCGTCGCATGGATGTCCTTGAACTCGCCGATCTGGCGGTGGAAGGCGGTGTGCGGCACCGCGAGCTTGTAGTCGATGCCGGCGGTGGAGATCACCTTGTTCCAGCGCAGCATGCCCTTGACGCAATCCTGCGTGTAGTCGTCGCGCAGCCGCATATTGAGCGCGGTCAGCGCCGGCTCGTCGACCAGCTTGATCTGGCCGTCCACCATCTTCATGACCGGATAGGTCGAGCTCTTGAGCTGGTGGTCGTCCTCGATCGTGGTTTCCTTGTAGCGGCCCTTGATGCCGGCGTTGAAGGCATTCGCCGCATTGGTCGACACTTCGGAGCCGAACAAATCGAGCGACAGCGAATAGTGCAGGTTCAGCTTCTTCTGGATGGTCGGCAGATCGATGACGCCGAGCGCGCGGACCCTGGCGATGTCGTTCGGATCGGTGATGCCGGCTTCCTTCATCGCATCGCAGGTGCGCTGCACGACGCGGGTGATGCCGGTCTCGCCGACGAACATGTGATGAGCTTCCTCGGTCAGCATGAAGCGGCAGGTGCGCGACAGCGGATCGAAGCCCGACTGCGCCAGCGAGTGCAGCTGCATCTTGCCGTCGCGGTCGGTGAAGTAGGTGAACATGAAGAACGACAGCCAGTCCGGCGTCGCCTCGTTGAAGGCGCCGAGCATGCGCGGCGAATCCGCATCGCCCGAACGGCGGCGCAACAAATCGTCGGCCTCCTCGCGGCCGTCGCGGCCGAAATATTTCTGCAAGAGGTAGACCATCGCCCAGAGATGGCGGCCTTCCTCGACATTGACCTGGAACAGATTGCGCATGTCGTAGAGCGAGGGCGCGGTCTTGCCGAGATGGCGCTGCTGCTCGACCGAGGCGGGCTCGGTGTCGCCCTGGATCACGATCAGGCGGCGCAGCATGGCGCGATGCTCGCCGGGGACTTCCTGCCAGGCCGGCTTGCCGTAGTCCTCGCCGAACGGGATGACGCGGTTCTCTTCCTGCGGTGCCAGCAAAATGCCCCAGCGATATTCGGGCATGCGTACATAGTCGAACTTGGCCCAGCCGCGCGGATCGACCGAATAAGCGGTGCGCAGATAGACCAGCGATTCCTGGAAGCCGTCCGGCCCCATGTCCTTCCACCAGTCCATGTAGCCGGGATGCCAGCCTTCCAGCGCCTTCAGCACCTGGCGGTCCTCGGCGAGATTCACATTGTTCGGAATCTTGGTCGAGTAATCGACGTTCATGATATTCATGTTCATGGCCGTGCTCCCTTAAACTCGCGTCATGTCGAATTGCGCCTTCTGGCCGGTGCCGTAGCGGCGCAGCGCGCCGTCCTCGCCGACCGCGTTCGGCCGCTGGAAGATCCAGTTCTGCCACGCGGTGAGGCGCGAGAAGATCTTGGATTCCATCGTCTCCGGACCGACGAAGCGCAGATTGGCTTCCATGCCGGTGAGCCCGTCGGGCGAGAACGAGGTGCGTTCCTCGAAGAACACGCGGACCTCGTCGTCCCAGTCGATGTCGTCGAGCGCGAAGGTGACGAGGCCGAGTTCCTCGGCCTCCTCAGCATCGAGCGCTTTGCCGATCGCGCCCTGCGCGCGCTCCAGATCCGACGGGTCGGCCTGGAAACGCGATTGCAGCCGGGTCAGGCCATGGCTCATCGGATAGGGGCCGAAGTTCATCGCAGTCAGCTCGATCGCCGGCGGCGGGCGGTTGTCGCCCTGCTTCTGGCCGATCAGCATGTAGGAGCGGTCGGCGGCGAACACGAGCTCGGCCAGGGTGCCGACGAAGCAGGAGCCGGGTTCGACCAGCGTCACCAGCGTGCGCGAGGTGACGTCGATGCGCTTGAGCACGCGCTTCCAGTAATGCCTGACCTCGTTGACCAGCCAGTGCGCCTTGTTGGCTTCCAGGAACGCGTCATAGGACACGACATTGGCACGGTCGCCGTGGCTCTTGAACACCAGCATCGCGATCTCGAGCTCGTTGATGCGCAGATGCAGGATCGCATCGTCGAGCTCGCGGGCGACCTGCAGCGGCCAGAACGCAGCCCCCTGTCCAATCATGCCGTCGATGTCGGCCGGTGCTGTGGTTTCCGGCGCCTTGATCGAGATGGTGGCGATGCGCGCGGCGCGATCGATATCGACACTGACGAAGCCGTAGCGGATCGCACTATCATCGATGGTGCGCTGAAGCGGCGTCAGCGTGATGCCACGGCCCTCGCCGTTGCGCTTCGACTTCGCGGCGAATTCCTTGACGCGCTCGGCGAGCTTGCCCTCGAGCTTGGAGTTCGGTGCGATCTCGTCGACCAGCCGCCACTGCACCGCGCGCTTGCCCTTGATGCCCTCCTCGATGGTGCAGAAGAAGTCGGCGTGGTCGCGGCGCACCTTGCGCTTGTCGACCACACGCGTGAGGCCGCCGGTGCCCGGCAGCACCGCAAGCAGCGGCACTTCCGGCAGCGCGACGGCGGCGGCGCCATCATCGGCCATCATGATGTGGTCGGTCGCGAGCGCCAGCTCATAGCCGCCGCCGGCCGCGGTGCCGTTGACGACGGTGATGAAGCTCTGGCCGGAGTTCTCGCTGGAATCCTCCAGGCCGTTGCGGGTCTCGTTGGTGAACTTGCAGAAGTTGACCTTGTGGGCATGGGTCGAGCCCGCCAGCATGCGAATGTTGGCGCCGGCGCAGAACACGCGGTTCTTGCCCGAGCGCATCACCACGACCTTGACCTCGGGATGCTCGAAGCGCAGCCGCTGCACGGCATCCGCAAGCTCGATGTCGACGCCGAGGTCGTAGGAGTTCAGCTTGAGCTGATAGCCCTCGAACAGGCCGGCGTTCTCGTCGACGTCCATGGTCAGCGTCGCGACGTCGCCGGCGACGTCGAGCTTCCAGTGCCGGTAGCGCGACGGTTCGGTCTGGAAGTCGATGTACTTCGCCCCGCCCGCAAGGACGCGATCGTCACCAGCCATAGGCCACCCTTATCTGTTGTTCGTTAGAAGGTTCGTCGTCGAGGTCCTTATGCACAATAATGCATGTTTTTGACTTCGTCTAGTTCGAAACGCAAAAACATGCATTTTGTTTCATGTTCGCGAAATCGCTCGCTGGGCCAATGGCCTGGCGCCGGCATCAAAGGTCAGGCCGCCAGAGCAGGGTCGTCGCGCAGCGCCGCCTTGGCGAATTCGGTGACCGCGTCCAGTGTCACGGCGGGCGCCTCGCGATGCGGCGAGTGGCCGGCGCCTGGGATGGCCGCGACATCGACCGGGCAGTAGCACTCCTCCTGCGCGATCTCGACCTGGCGCATGGTGCCGTATTGATCGTCCGCGCCCTGCACGATCAGCACCGGCACGCGGATGTAGGCGAGATAGTCGGAGATATCCCAGTCGCGGAATGCCGGATCGAGCCAGGCGTCGTTCCAACCATAGAAGGCGTTGTCGACATCCTTGTGCCAGCGCGCGAGCTTCTCTTTCAGGTTGGTGGTCTCATATGCTGTCTTGATCTCGGCGATCGACTTCACCGAAATGTCCTCGACAATGAAGTGCGGCGCGAGCAGCGCGAGACCGTGCAGGCGATGATCCTGATGCGCGCCGGCATAGATCGCCGCGATCGACGCGCCGTCGGAGTGGCCGACCAAGAGGCCGCGGCGGAAGCCGATCTGATCCAGAACCTTCGGCAGCACGTCGAGCGCTTCGCGATGCATGTAGTCGACCGGACGCGGCAGCTTCGCCGGTGACGAGGCGCCGTAGCCTGCGCGCGAATAGGCGAACACGCCGGCGCCGGTCGCCGCCTGCAGCTTCTCGGGGAAATCGCCCCACAGGCCGACGCAGCCGAGGCCTTCGTGCAGCATCACGAGGGTGGGTGCTGACTCGGGCGACGGGCCGATCATGCGATATTCGAGTTCGGCGCCGTCGATGCTGAGGAAGCCTGTGGGGGAAAGGGTCATATGAAACTCCATTCTCTCAACATGCGAGCGACGCAACAACGGCTCTCTCATTCCCTCCCCCCTTGCGGGGGAGGGGCAGGGAGAGGGGTGCCGCTTGCTCCGCTATGCGACGTTGGGCGGCAACAGCGCTGCACTGTCCGATGGCGTTGCGAGAGTTGCTGATGAGGCAGCGCTTGATCTCAGGCGTCAGCGCGCGGGGCTCACCCCTCTCCCCAACCCTCCCCCGCAAGGGGGGAGGGAGCCCGCTCAGAGTGCTCACCTCACGGAAACTCCTGCCGCTCACCGGACGCCTCAGTGCTTCGCGCCTTCACCGTCCCGCAACTTGAACCGCTGGATCTTCCCCGTCGCGGTCTTCGGCAGATTGTCGACCACATCGATCCAGCGCGGATATTTCCACGGCCCGATCTTCTGCTTGACGTGTTCCTTCAGTGCCTCGTGCAGGCCGGTGGCCGAGCTCTCGGGCCGCAGCACCACATAGGCCTTCGGCTTGAGCAAGCCTTCCGGATCGGCCTCCGGCACAACGGCGGCTTCCAGCACCGCGGGATGGGTGATCAGGGCGCTCTCGACCTCGAATGGCGAGACCCAGATGCCGGAGACCTTGAACATGTCGTCGGCGCGGCCGCAGAAGGTGTAACGGCCGTCGGCATCGCGCGTGTACTTGTCGCCGGTGCGGGTCCACGCGCCCTCGAAGGTGGCGCGGCTCTTGGCGCGCTGGTTCCAGTAGCTCTCGCCGGCCGAGGGCGCATCCACCAAGAGTTCGCCGACCTCGCCATCCGCAACGTCGGCCCCGAGTTCGTTGACCAGCCGCACCTTGTAGCCGGGCACCGGACGCCCCGAGGAACCGTATTTGATGTCGCCGGGCGCGTTGGACAGGAAGATGTGCAACAGCTCGGTCGAGCCGACGCCGTCGAGGATGTCGACGCCGAACCGCGCGCGCCAGGCATTGCCGACTGATTCCGGCAGCGCCTCACCGGCCGAAGTGCAGACGCGCAGGCGATTGCCGCCGGACTGCGCCTTGGTTGCCTCGTCGTTCAGCATTGCTGCGAACAGGGTCGGCACGCCGAAGAAGATGCTGGGATGATATTTGTTCAGCAGCGCGAACATCACCGCCGGCGTCGGACGCTCCGAGTTCAGGATCGTGGAGGCGCCGACCGACATCGGGAAGGTCAGCGCATTGCCGAGCCCATAGGCGAAGAACAGTTTTGCGGCGGACAAGCCGACATCATCCTCGCGGATGCCGAGCACCTGTTTCGCATAGGTCTCCGCGGTCGCGGCCAGATTGGAATGCAGATGGCGCACGCCCTTCGGCATGCCGGTCGAGCCCGACGAATAGAGCCAGAACGCCGGCTCGTCGGCGTGCGTCGGTGCGGTCGCGAATACGTCGCTCTCGCGCGCGATCTCGTCAGACAGCTTCTTGTGGCCGTGCGCATCCTTGCCGGAGACCACGACGTGCTCGAGCTCGGGCATGCGCGCGATGACGTCCTTCACGACGGGCAGCAGCGCTTCGGAGACGAACAGCACGCGGGCACGACAGTCGCCGAGGATGTAGGCGTACTGCTCCGCGGTCAGCAGCGTGTTGAGCGGCACCGGCACCACGCCGGCGCGGATCGCACCCAGGAACACGATCGGAAAATCGACCGTATCCAGCATGATCATCGCGACCCGCTCCTCGCGGCGGACGCCGAGCCGGCGCAGCATGTTGCCGACCCGGCGGGTCTGCTGCTGCAACTGGCCGTAGGTGATTTGCGACACCGTGTCGTCGAACACGACCTTGTCGCCGCGGCCCTCATCGACATTGCGGTCGAGCAGCCAGGAGACTGCGTTGTAGGTCATGACCCGCTCCTCGGACCCAGACGCGCCACGCTTCCCTCTCCTGTGAATTTAAGAATTATAATTCATACAAAGCCATCAGCTCGGCTTGCTGTCAATCCTTATCGGCACTATGTTTCCGAAAACTCGCGTCGCATGGGACCATGACCGCAGCCAACGATCCGGAAGCCGACTTCCTCGAACAGCTCGGCCAGCGCGTGCGCACCATGCGCGCGCTGCGCGGCATATCGCGCAAGGTGCTGGCCAAGGTCTCCGGCATTTCCGAACGCTACATCGCCCAGCTCGAAAGCGGCAAAGGCAATGTCTCGATCGTGCTGCTGCGCCGTGTCGCAGGCGCGATGGGCGCGCATCTCGAGGACCTGATCCCCTCGAGCGAGCCGGTTCCGGACTGGGCCGTGATCCGCGATCTGCTGCGCAAGGCTTCGCCGAACCAGATCGCGCAGGCCAAGGACATGCTCGCCGGCAGCAGCCCGCTGGCGCCGCGCCGCGCCTCGTTCTCCGGCATCGCGCTGATCGGCCTGCGCGGCGCCGGCAAGACCACGCTCGGCCGGATGCTGGCGAAGAAGATCGGCTGGAGCTTTGTCGAGCTCAACAAGGAGATCGAAGCCCAGAACGGCCTGTCGGTCGCCGAAATCATCGCGCTGTACGGCCAGGAAGGCTTTCGCCGCATGGAGCAGGCCGCGCTGACGCAGCTGCTCGCGCGCAAGGAATTGATGGTGCTGGCGACCGGCGGCGGCATCGTCTCGGAGGCGCTGACCTTCGACCTGATCCTGTCGTCGTTCTACACGATCTGGCTGAAGGCCGAGCCGGAAGAGCACATGGCCCGCGTCCGCCGCCAGGGCGATCTGCGCCCGATGGCCGACGACCGCTCGGCGATGGCCGAACTGCGCAACATCCTGGTCAGCCGCGAACCGCTGTATGCGCGTGCCTCGGCGGTGGTCGACACCGCCGGACTCTCGGTCGATGCCGCTGCCACGCGGCTGATCGATTCGGTCCGGCCAGTGCTGCAGAACGAAGCGCGCAGCTTCGGGCTGCGCAGCGTGGCGCTGTAGGACGCGCTACAACAACCGGCTCTTCACATCTTCCGCGCCGTCGCGCAGCAGCGGCAGGAAGCGCTCGAGCAATTCCCTGGCCGGGACGCGATCGACATGCGCACCCATGTTGATGGCGGCAACGATGGTGCCGTCGTAACGGCGCACCGGCACCGAGATCGAGCGGAAATGCGGCTCGGCCTCACGGTCGACCAGCGAGTAGCCCTGCGCGCGATCGGCGATGATGGTGGCGAGCAGTCGCTTCGGATCGGTGACCGTCTGCGGCGTCACGGGATCACGGCGCATCGCCTTCAGCCGCGCTGCGAGTTCGGCATCATCGAGCCGGCCGAGCATCGCGCGGCCCACTGACGTGCAGAACGCCGGCAGCCGGTAGCCGATGTCGAGACCAGCGGAGAACACCCGCGTCGGGCTCGATCGCGCGACGAACACGACGTCGTCGCCGTCGAGCAGCGCGAGCGAACTGATTTCCTGCGCTGCGGTGGCGATGCGATCGAGCACCGGCTGCAGCACCGTCACCACCTGGTTGGATTGCAGGAACGAGCCCGCCAGCGTCAGCACATGTGGCGTCAGCGTGAACAGCTTGCCGTCGCTGGAGACAAAGCCGCCGTGCGCCAGCGTGAACAGGATGCGCCGCGCGGTGGCGCGCGGCAGATCGGCGGCACGCGCCAGATCGCTCAAGGTCGCCGGACCCGAGACAGTGCCGAACACCTGCAATAGGCGCAGGCCGCGATCGAGCGCCTCGACGAAATCCGTCGCACGCTCGTCCTGATCGGTCCGCTTCAGCTTGGGCATGGGGTCCGGCTTTGAACGGTTCAAAAATTGCGCTTGCTGTCCAAATCAGACATGGCATAATTCGCACATTCGTTCAATAGGCGAACAAATCCAAATTCAGGAGACGCCGCCATGATGAGCCAGGAAGCGAACGATCTGATCACCCGCACCAACCGCAAGGACCCCTGCGGAAAGCTGATGCGGATGTACTGGCAGCCGGCGGCGCTGGTCGACGAACTGGAGGGCCCGCGCCCGGTGCGGCCGGTGCGGCTGCTCGGCGAAAACCTGGTGCTGTTCCGCGGCGAGGACGGCAGCTACGGGCTGTTCGATCGCCACTGCGCGCATCGCGGCGCCGACCTCGCCTTCGGCCGGCTCGAGAATGGCGGGCTGCGCTGCGCCTTCCACGGCTGGCTGTTCGACACATCAGGCCAGTGCATCGAGACGCCGGCCGAGCCTGTCGGCTCGCAGCTCTGCAAGGGCATCAAGCAGCGCTCCTATCCGGTGGTGGAGAAGAGCGGCATCCTGTGGGCGTATCTCGGCGACGGCGCCCCGCCGGCATTTCCGGAGCTCGACTGCTTCGTCGCACCCGGCAGCCACACCTTCGCATTCAAGGGCCACATGAACTGCAACTGGCTGCAGGCCCTCGAGGTCGGCATCGATCCGGCGCACGCATCCTTCCTGCATCGCTTCTTCGAGGACGAGGACACCTCGGCGGCCTACGGCAAGCAGTTCCGCGGCGCCTCGGCGGGCAGCGACATGCCGATGACCAAGATCCTGCGCGAATATGATCGGCCGATCATCAATGTCGAGCACACCGAATACGGCCTGCGCCTGATCGCGCTGCGCGAGCTCGACGGCGAGCGCACCCATGTGCGCGTCACCAACCAGCTGTTCCCGCACGGCTTCGTGATTCCGATGTCGACGGAGATGACGATCACGCAGTGGCACGTGCCGGTCGATGACGAGAATTGCTACTGGTACGCGATCTTCACAAGCTATGCGGCGCCGGTCGACAAACAGAAGATGCGCGACCAGCGGCTCGAGCTCTATACGTTGCCCGACTACAAGTCGCGCAAGAACAAGAGCAACGATTACGGTTTCGATCCGCACGAGCAGGCGACCGAGACCTATACCGGCATGGGCACCGACATCAACGTCCACGACCAGTGGGCGGTGGAATCGATGGGGGCGATCCAGGACCGTACCAACGAGCATCTCGGCCAGAGCGACAAGGCGATCGTGCAGTATCGCCGCCTGCTGCGGCAGGAGATCGAGAAGGTCAGCGGCGGCGAGAAGCCGATGCTGTTCCTGGACGAAGCTTCGGCGCGCAGCATCCAGGGCCCCGCCACGATGGACGGCATCGGGCCGACCCAAGGCTGGGAGCTCTACTGGATGGAAGTCGACGTCAAGCGCCGCCGCGGCGCGCCGTGGGCCGCCCCGGTGCCGCGCGAGATCGCCGATAACGTGCATCGTCTGACGGCGGCGGAGTGATGTATCCGATGACCCCACCGTCATTGCGAGGAGCGCAGCGACGAAGCAATCCATGCCTCCGCGTATGCGGACCGATGGATTGCTTCGCTTCGCTCGCAATGACGACTGAGAAAGGAGCGACACCTTGAGCTTCGTGGAGCGTCACGGCCTGTGGTCGGATGAGCAGAAGGAGGCCGCGAACCGCCTCCGCCGCATCGTCGAGGAGAAGAACCTCGAGGTCATCCGCCTCTCATTTCCGGACCAGCACGGCATCCTGCGCGGCAAGACCTTGATCGCAGCCGAAGCGGTGCGTTCGCTGGAAGGCGGCTGCTCGATCACCACGACCATGCTCGCCAAGGACACCTCGCACAAGACGGTGTTTCCGGTGTTCACATCCGGCGGCGGCTTCGGCATGAAGGAGATGGAGGGTGCGGCCGACGTGCTCATGGTCGCCGACCCCACCACGTTCCGCGTGCTGCCCTGGGCGCAGAACACCGGCTGGCTGCTGTGCGATCTCTATTTCAGCGACGGACGGCCGGTGCCGTTCGCGACCCGCAACCTCTACCGCAAGGTGCTCGATCAGCTCGGAAGTCGCGGCTACGATTTCGTCGCCGGCCTCGAAGTCGAGTTCCATCTGTTCAAGCTCGATGACGCCCACATGGCGCCGGAGGATGCCGGCCAGCCCGGCCGGCCGCCCTCGGTCAGCCTGCTGTCGCACGGCTATCAGTACCTCACCGAGCAACGCTACGATCAGATGGAGCCGGCGCTCGAGATCATCCGCCGCGACATCCTCGCGCTGGACCTGCCCTTGCGCACGGTGGAGGTCGAGTTCGGCCCGAGCCAGTGCGAATTCACCTTCGCGCCGACCGTGGGGCTTGCGCCCGCCGACACCATGGTGCTGTTTCGTTCGGCGGTGAAGCAGATCGCGCGCCGCCACGGCTATCACGCGACCTTCATGTGCCGGCCCAAGCTGCCGAACGTGTTCGCGAGCGGCTGGCACCTGCACCAGTCACTGGTGTCGCGCGCCAATGGCGAGAACGCTTTCATGGCCAAGGAAGCCGGCGAACCGCTGAGTGCGCTCGGCCGCGCCTGGCTGGCCGGCCTGATCGAGCACGCCCGCGCCTCGACCGTGTTCACGACGCCGACCATCAACGGCTACAAGCGCTACCGCTCCTATTCGCTGGCGCCCGACCGCGCGATCTGGGGCCGCGACAACCGCGGCGTCATGATCCGCGTGCTCGGCAGCGCCAATGATCCGGCAACCCGGCTGGAGAACCGGATCGGCGAGCCGGCCGCCAATCCCTATCTCTACATGGCCTCGCAAATTCTCTCCGGCCTCGACGGCGTCGACCGCAAGCTCGATCCCGGCCCGTCCGCCGACACGCCCTACGAGACCAAAGCCGCGCTGCTGCCGAAGTCGCTGCGTGAAGCGGTGTTCGCGCTTCAAGACGATCCGTTCTTCCGGCAGGCGCTGGGACCGGAGTTCGTCGACTATTACGTCTTCATCAAGAACGCCGAGATCGAGCGGTTCCAGGCCGAGGTGTCGGACTGGGAGCAGCGCGAATATTTCGAGATGTTTTGACGGCCCACTCTTCCCGTCGTCCCGGCGAAGGCCGGAACGACGTTGAATATGGCGCGAGAGCGATGTCCTAGATCAAATCCCGAGATACTTGTGCTGCAAATCCGGCTCGGCGATCAGCTGCTCGCTCGTCCCGCTCCACACTGTCTTGCCGCGCTCGATGATGTAGTGGCGGTCGGCGATTCGGGCGAGGTTTCCGACGTTCTTGTCGATGACCAGCACCGACTGCCCGCGCCCCTTCAGCATCGACAGGCAGCTCCAGATCTCGTCGCGGATCAGCGGCGCCAGGCCTTCGGTGGCCTCGTCGAGAATCAGCAGCTTCGGGTTGGTCATCAGCGCGCGCCCGATCGCGAGCATCTGCTGCTCGCCGCCGGACAGCGTGACGCCCATATTGCCTGATCGTTCGGCGAGCCGCGGAAACAGCGCATGGATTTTTTCCAACGTCCACGGATCGGAGGCATTCAGCCGGTTGCCCGACGCCGCGACGAGGTTTTCGCGCACCGTCAGGTTCGGAAAAATCTGGCGGCCTTCCGGCACCAGGCCAATGCCGAGTTTTGCAATTTTGTACGACGGCAGGCCGCGCACCGCCTCGCCGGCGAAGCGGATGGCGCCCGACCGCGCGGGTGTCAGGCCCATGATCGAGCGGATGGTCGTGGTCTTGCCCATGCCGTTACGGCCCATCAGCGCGACCATCTCGCCCGACCTGACCTGCAAGGACAGGCCGAACAGCACCTGACTCAAGCCGTAGCAGGTTTCGATCGCGTCGACTTCCAGCAAAGTATCAGCGGTGCTTGTGTCAACCATGGCGCGTCACCGCATGCTGTTCGCCGAGATAGGCGCGCTTGACCTCTTCGTGCTTGCGGATCGCGTCCGGCACGCCGCAGGCGATGACGCGGCCATAGACCAGCACCGTGATGCGGTCGGCCAGCGCGAACACCGCCTCCATGTCGTGCTCGACCAGCACGATGGTGACTTCCCTGCGCAGCTCCTTCAGCAGCGCGACCATCCGCGCCGACTCCGTGACGCCGAGCCCGGCCATCGGCTCGTCGAGCAGCAGAAGCTGCGGCTTGGTGGCGAGCGCGACCGCGAGCTCGAGCTCGCGCTGCTCGCCATGGCTCAATTGCGAGACCACGATATCGGCGCGCTTGCCGAGCCCGACGCGCTCCAGTGCCGCGCGGGCGGTATCGCGCAGATGCCGCTCCTTGCGCGCATTGCCCCAGAAGCGGAACGAGTGGCCGTCATGCGCCTGCGCTGCGAGCGCGACGTTGTCGATGGCGGAAAAATCCTTGAGCAGCGAGGTGATCTGGAACGAGCGTGCCAGCCCAAGCCTGGAGCGCTTGTAGGACGGCAGGCTCGTGACGTCGCGGCCGGCGAAGCGGATGGTGCCGGAATTCGGCATCACCTGCCCGGTGAGCTGGCTGATCAGCGTGGTCTTGCCGGCGCCGTTGGGGCCGATGATGGCGTGCAGTTCGCCCGGCAAAACCTCCATCGAGAGGTTGTCGGTCGCGGTGATGCCGCCGTAGCGGCGCACCAGATTGTCGACGCGCAGCAATGGTTCAGCCAAGGAATCAGCCACGGCTCATCCTCCCGAGCAGGCCCATGATGCCGCCGCGCGCGAACAGCACGATCAACAGCAGCACCGGGCCGAGGATCAGTCCCGAATATTCGGTGAATTGCGACAGCAGCTCCTCGAGCAGGAGATAGACGATCGCGCCCACGACAGGGCCGAACAGCGAGCCCATGCCGCCGAGGATCACCATCACCATCAGGTCGCCGGAGCGGGTCCAGTACATCACGGCGGGGCTGACGAAGTCGGTGTTGTTGGCGAGCAGCGCCCCGGCGAGGCCACAGATCGTGCCCGCGATGACGAAACAGACCAGGCGGTAGCGGTAGGCAGGGAAGCCGATCGCCTGCATGCGCTGCTCATTGGAGCGGACGCCCTGCACCACGAGGCCGAAGCGCGAATTGACAATGCGCCAGATCAGATAGAGGCCGCCGAACAGGCAGCCAAGGCAGAGATAGTAGAACTGCGTGCGGTCGGACAGGTTGATCAGGCCGGCGAAATCGCTGCGCTTGTAGACGGTGAGGCCGTCGTCGCCGCCGTAGCGCGACAGCGCGGAGGCGACGTAATAGGCCATCTGCGCGAACGCCAGCGTGATCATGATGAAGTAGACACCGCGGGTACGCAGCGAGAGCGCGCCGATCAAAAGCGCAAACAGCGCCGAGGCCGCGAGCGCCACCGGCCACTGGATGAAGCCAGAACCAATGCCCTCAGTGGCGAGGATGCCGACCGCATAGCCGCCGATGCCGAGATAAGCGGCATGGCCGAAGCTCATCATGCCGCCATAGCCCATGATCAGATTGAGGCTGGCGGCCGCCAGTGCATAGATCGCGATGCGGGTGAACAGCGTGAGGATGAAGATGTTGCCCGTGGCCGCCGAATAGACCGGCAGCAGCACCAGCGCGGCACACAGCAGCGCCGCAACCGCATTGGAAGCGTTGAGCTTGGGCTTCATCGTTTGGCCGCCGGGAACAGCCCCTCGGGCCGCAGCACAAGGATGATCGCCATCAACAGATAGATCAGCATCGAGGACAGCGCCGGCGCCGCGGTCGAGGCCGCCGCCCCGCTCAAGACCTTGCGCAGCAGATCGGGCAGGAAGGCGCGGCCCATGGTGTCGATGATGCCGACGAAGATCGCGGCCATGAAGGCGCCGCGGATCGAGCCGATGCCGCCGATCACGATGATGACGAAGGCGAGGATCAGGATGTTCTCGCCCATCCCGATCTGCACGGTGAGGATCGGCGCCTGCATCAGCCCGGCGAGACCGGCGAGCGCAGCCCCCAAGCCGAACACCAACGTGAACAGCAGCTTGATGTTGATGCCGAGCGCGCCGATCATCTCGCGGTTGGAGGCGCCGGCGCGGATCAGCATGCCGACGCGGGTGCGCATCACGACGAGATAGAGCATCGCGGCCACCGCCAGCGCGACCACGATGATCATCAGCCGATAGGCCGGATAGTACACGCCAGGGATGATCTGCACCGGCACGGTGAGCCAGGCCGGCAGCGACAGCGCGAGGCCGGCCGGGCCCCAGATCAGCCGGACGGCGTCATTGAAGAACAGGATCAGGCCGAACGTTGCCAGCACCTGGTCGAGATGGTCGCGGCCATAGAGATGCCGGAGCGCGACATATTCCAGCACGATGCCGAGCAGGAGCGTCGCCCCCAGCGCCAGCAGCGCGCCAAGCACGAAACTGCCGGTCCAGGTCACGAAGGTCGCCGCGAAATAGGCGCCCATCATGTAGAGCGAGCCGTGCGCCAGATTGACGAAATCCATGATGCCGAACACCAGCGTCAGTCCGGCCGCCAGCAGGAACAGCAAGAGGCCGAATTGCAGTCCGTTCAGCAGTTGCTCGACGACGAGATACATTGTGAGGCTACGTTATCCCTTAAAAAAACAGCGGCAGTGCATGTTCACCGCCGCATTGCTCGCTGCGTGTCTCCCGCGTCCCGCAAGAGCGGGACGAGGTCAACGAAAAGCAAGGCTCGGGCCAAGATCGCCCAAGATCGTGCGAGGATTATTTCATCGAACACTTGTCGTGGAATTTATCCTGGTCGTCCTTGACGATGGTCGCGACCGTCTTCAGCGACAGCTGGCCGTCGGCGTCCTTGACCACGTCCTGCAGGTAGAAGTTCTGGATCGGGATGTGGTTGTTGCCGTACTTGAACGGGCCGCGCAACGACTTGAAGTTGGCCTTCTCCATCTCCGCCTTCATCGCGTCCTTCTTGGTGAGGTCGCCCTTGACCGCGACGACGGCGCTGTTGATTAGCTGGGCGGCATCATAGGCCTGGGCGCCGTAATAGGTCGGGCGCAGACCAGGATACTTCTTGCGATAGTCCTCCACGAACTTCTTGTTCTCGGCGTTCGGCAGATCGTTGACCCATTCCTGCGCGCCGGGAATGCCGATCGCATTGTCCTTCTGCAGCGGCAGCGACAATTCGTCGACGGTGAAGGCGGTATAGAGCGGGATCTGCGCCTTGATGCCGGCCTGGGCGTACTGGTTGAGGAACTGGACGCCGGCCGCGCCCGGATAGAACACGAAGATCGACTCGGCCTTGGAGTTGCGCGCCTTGGTCAGCTCGGCGGAGAAGTCGAGCTGGCTCGGCCACACCGTGTATTCCTCGCCGACCACCTCGCCCTTGAAGGTGCTCTTGACGCCCGCCAGCATGTCCTTGCCTGCTGCATAGTTCGGGCCGATCAGGAACACCGACTTGACGCCCTTCTGGTTCATGTAGAGGCCCATCGCGGCGGGCGTCTGGTCGTTCTGCCAGGAGGTCGAGAACACGTAAGGCGAGCACAGTTCGCCGGCGAGCTGCGACGGACCGGCATTGGCCGAGATCAGGAAGGTCTTCGAATCGACCGCGGTCTTCAGCGACGCCAGCAGCACGTTCGACCAGATGTAGCCGACAATGAAGTCGACCTTGTCGGACTGCACCAGCTTCTCGGTCTTCTGCTTGCCGACGTCGGGCTTCTGCTGGTCGTCCTCGTAGATCACCTCGACCGGCTTGCCGTCGATCTTGCGGCCGAGATGGTCGAGCGCGAGCTCGAAGGAATTGCGCATGTCGTTGCCGATCACGGCAGTCGGACCGCTGAAGGTCGAGACAAAGCCGATCTTGACGCTGTCAGCCGCCATCGCGGGCTGCGCGAGCGCCAGAGCCGAAATCACGGCCATGGCGCCTGCCAGCCAGAATGCCTTTTTCATATTCACTCCCCTCCTCAACCAAAAATCCCGCCAGGCCCAACCGGGGCTCGGGACTCACGCTTTGCGCGCGTCGTTCTGTGACGTGTTTTGTGCGCGATATCGCAAGTGTGCAGCAAGCATGAACCGACCGCCCCCGATTAGAACCTTCGGCGCATACCCAGCACCGTGCATCATAATTCGCCCAAATCGGCGATGGCAAGAAATATAATGCCGGTTGCGCAGGCAACGATTGTCGCAGGATCGCCTGCCCTCGGGGGCGCTGCAGCAGGCTTTAGCGAATCCGTAAAGCAGCCGGAAACCACTGGCCGGCGAGCGCGCGCGGGCTTCATGGTCCGGAAAGCATCCTTGGGCGACGCTGCCGCCAAAGGGGTGCGTCACATGCTGAATTACATCTTCGGGTTCAATGCCCGAATGGGCCGGTTGGCCTTCTTCTTCTGCACCTTGGTGGCGGGCCTCGGCTTTGTGATGCTGGTCTACGGGATCACGGGCAATGTGCCGCGCGGCAGGACGGACGTGCTGCTGGCGCAGGCATCGAACAGCCCCACATTGATCATCGCCTTCTATGGCCTGCTCGTCGTCTGCTTCATGCTGCAGTCGATGCGGGTGCGCGACATCGGCTGGGATCCGGTCTGCGTGATGGCGGCATGGATCGCCCTCATGGTGCTCGACAGGGCCATTGCCGGACGGTTTCCCGAATATGCGCTGACCTATCAGCACACCGGAACGGTGGTCGGTGCACTCGCCAATGCCGCGATGAACCTCGTCCTGATGTTCTGGCCGGGTAACGGTCATGTCGATGAAGCATCGCCCCTGCCGCGCCAAAGGGGCGGCGATGGCATGTTTGAACGAAGCAGCGCACCGGCCGCGGCCGGCAGCCGCGTGGCGCGGATTGCCAGCGGCGAATTCGGCGGCAAGTCGCGGTAGCTCTTCTTCCCGTCGTCCGGCGAAGGCCGGGACGACCGCGGAGCTTATGGCGAGGTCACTGCTTCACGCGCTGATAGGCGGTCAGCCCTGATCCACCGCCCATTCGGCGCCGTCGATCGCATAGGGCGCGTGGCGAAAGTCCCGGATCGTCGCGACCTTGCCGGCCGACCAGTCGAGCAGCATGAACGATCGCGGCGGCTCACTCTGTGCGTTCGGATCGAACACCAGGATCGCCGGGCGTCCCTCGACCTGTCCGGTCACCAGATGCCAGTCGTCGATCTTGGCATAATTGCCGAAGTAGCGTGACACCTCGGCCTTGCCATTCAGCCGCGCCCGGTTGACGAGCTCGAGCCTGATGTCGTCGACGATCATGGCACGGATGGCGTCGAAGTCGCGGGCGTTGAAGCGGCCGACATAGGCGTTGAGCCTGTTGCGATCGGCCGGCGACAGGCCAGGCCGCGTCGCATCGTCGGGCTCGCGGGCGAACGCACGCAGCTGCGTGCGTCCCCGATACAGCGCGGCCTTCACCGCGGGCAGGCTGAAATCCATGATGCCGCAGACTTCCTGCAACGAGCAGCCGAGCACGTCCATCAGGATCACGCTGGAGCGCTGCGCCACCGGCAGCCGCATGAAGGTGCGCAGGCTGCTTGCAGCGATCTCGCGGCGGCTGACGTCGTCAAGCTCTGCGGCCATCATGTCCACCTCCTCCGAAGAGTGGAGCGCGTCGTGGCGGTTGCGCCGCCTGAGGAAATCGAGCGCGGTGTTGTGAGCGATCCGGAACAGCCAGGCTTGCGGATTCTGGATCGGAGCCGCGGACGCGAAGCCTTCCATCGCCTTGATGAGCGCGTCCTGCAGCACATCCTCGCCGTCGATGACCGATCCGACCATGCGGGCGCAGTAGCGATGCAGCCTTGGCCGCATCGCCGCCAGCAGCGCATCGACATCGGTCGCGGCCGGCGCCTGGGGTGGTGACGTCATGATGGCTCCGCCAGATTGGTTCACGACGCATCCAGCATACGATAGTTTCCGACAATCACAGCACTGCTAACCAGCGGCGGCTCGGCGCAGCGATCGCGAATGCCATCCTGGAAGGCCTGGAAGGCCGCCAGCTTCGGGATCGGGCTCGAGCCGTCGTCGGCTGTTGTCTCGACCATGTGGATGAAGGTGTCGTCCTCAAGCCGCAGCGTCATGTAGCGCACGCCGTCCGGGTTGGCCGCTTTCAGCTCGGCGAACACAGCCGCCACCAGCGCGGCATTCTTCTCCGCCATCTCCGGCTTGGTCTTGTACCTGATCAGGGTCCGTCTCATCGCAACCTCCTTCGCTCGGTTCTGCCCGGCCTGGTTTTGCGGCCCGAACCGGCCGCGTCAGGCTCAAGGACGTCTGCGGATAGCGAAAGGATGCGGTCCTGCAAAAATATTCTTGGGCCGCATCCTTTGCCCATCCCGGTTCGTCCTGGCCTGCGAAGCGGGTCGCAGCCTAGCGGCACGTCAACGGAGAACCACCATGCAGATCCCTGAGCAGCGCTGGGTGCTCGGCCTCACCGCGCTGGCATCCTTCATGATGGCGCTCGACGCCATGATCATGACCACGGCCTTCGCCACCATCCGCGCCGATTTCGGCAGCCCGGTGGAGACGCTGCAATGGACCGTCAACGCCTTCAATCTGACCTTCGCGGTGCTGCTGCTGACCGGCACGGCGCTCGGCGACCGTTTTGGGCGGCGCCGGATGTTCGCGGCGGGGATCGGTCTGTTCGTCGTGGCATCGGCGGCCTGTGCGCTGGCCGGCGATGCCGCGGCACTGATCGCCGCGCGCGCCCTGCAGGGCGCCGGCGCTGCGCTGGTGATGCCGCTGGCGATGGCGATCCTGAGCGGCGCGTTCGGCCGCGAGGAGCGCGCCCGCGCCCTCGGCATCTTCAGCGGCATCACCGGCTGCGCGCTGATCATCGGACCCGCGATCGGCGGCTTCATCACCGAGCATCTCGGCTGGCGCTGGATCTTCTGGATCAACCTGCCGATCGGCCTCGTCGCGATCGCCCTCGTGCTGGCGCGCTTGCGCGAAAGCTTCGGACCGACCGCGCCGCTCGACATCACGGGATTGACGCTGATCGCGCTTGCGGCGCTGGCCCTGGTCTGGGGCCTGCTCCGTGGCAACACCGTCGGATGGGCCAGCGCGGAGGTCGCGTGCACACTGATCGTCGGCCTCGCGCTGGCGGCGATATTCGTGCTGTGGGAGCTGCGTACGACACACCCGATGGTGCCGATGCGGCTGTTCGCGGCACGGCCGTTTGCATCCGGCATCGCTGCGAGCGTGCTGTTCTATGCCGCGATGTATGGCGTGCTGTTCCTGCTGCCGCAGTTCCTGCAGATCGCGCTTCACTTCGACGCCTTCGGCGCCGGGCTGCGGCTGTTGCCGTGGACGGCGACGCTATTTGTCACGGCCCCGATCGCCGGCGCTGCCGTCAACCGGTTCGGCGAGCGCACGCTGGTCGTCACCGGACTTCTGATGCAGGCAATCGGGCTCGGCTGGATCAGCGAGATCGTGAGCCCCACAGTGCCGTATTCCGCGCTGGTCGCGCCGCTGGTGCTCGCCGGCGTCGGTGTCTCGATGGCGATGCCGGCCGCGCAGAACGCGGTGCTGAGTGCGGTCGCCGTCAGCGAGATGGGCAAGGCGTCCGGCATCTTCAACATGGGCCGCTTCCTCGGCGGCATGTTCGGCATCGCGGCGCTGGTTGCGAGTTTCACCGCCAATGGCGCGGCCGATTCGTCCGGACATTTCAGCAGCGGTTTCGTTGCGGCGATGAGCCTTGCGGCGACGTTGTCGCTCATCGGCGCGGTCGCGGGACTGTTCCTGCCGATGCGGCGACGGGTCGTTGCCGCGGCCGCGCCGCAGGATGCGTGAGACGCACAGCGATTGGGTTTCGCTATCGGGTGATCAGGCAATTCGTATTGGAATGAGGCCGCCAATGATTACATAATCAGGCGACGAAGCCGTTCGAAACCGAGGGCGACATCAGATGACGCAAGCGCCGGCCAAACCTCATCGCGTGGTGATCGTCGGCGCCGGCTTCGGCGGGCTGGAAGCCGCCTTCGGGCTCGCAGGCGTGCCGGTCGAGATCACGCTGATCGATCGCCGCAACCACCATCTGTTCCAGCCGCTGCTCTACCAGGTCGCGACCGCATCGCTCGCCACCAGCGAGATCGCCTGGCCGATCCGCTATCTGCTGCGCGACCGGCCCGAGGTGACGACGCTGTTCGCCAATGTCTGCGGCGTCGACGCGGCGGCCAAGCAGGTAGAGCTCGACGACGGCGGCAGCATTCCCTACGACACGCTGATTCTCGCCACCGGGGCGCGCCACGCCTATTTCGGCCATGACGAATGGGAGCCGTTCGCGCCGGGCCTGAAGACGCTGGAGGACGCAACCACGCTCAGGCGACGCATCCTGGTCGCCTTCGAGCGCGCGGAGCGCGAGACCGATCCCGACAAACGCGCGGCGCTACTGACCTTCGTCATCATCGGCGCCGGGCCGACCGGCGTCGAGATGGCCGGCACCATCGCCGACCTCGCCAAGGACACGCTGCCGCAGGACTTCCGTCACATCGACACGCGCAAGGCGCGCGTGGTGCTGATCGAGGCCGGGCCGCGCGTGCTGGCAGGATTTCCCGACGATCTCTCGGCCTACGCGCAGGCATCGCTGGAAAAACTCGGCGTCGAGGTGATGCTGGGCGAGCCGGTCACCGAATGCTCGGCCGACGGTGTGGTGTTCGGCGGCAAGCGGCTGGAGGCGCGCACCATCGTCTGGGCCGCCGGCGTGCGCGCCTCGCGCGCCGCCGAGTGGCTGAACGCGCCGGCCGACCGCGCCCACCGGCTGCAGGTCGAGCCTGATCTGACCGTGCCGGGCCATCCCGACATCTTCGCGATCGGCGACACCGTCACGATCAAGGGTCCCGACGGCAGTCCGGTGCCCGGCATCGCGCCGGCCGCCAAGCAGGAAGGACGCTACGTCGCCGCCCTGATCAAGGCCCGGCTCGAAGGCAAGACACTGCCGCCGTTCCGCTACAAGCACGCCGGCAGCCTCGCGCAGATCGGCAAGAAGAAGGCGGTGATCGATTTCGGCTGGCTGAAGCTGCGCGGCTCACTGGCATGGTGGATCTGGGGCCTCGCCCATATCTACTTCCTGATCGGCGTGCGGCATCGGATCGCGGTAGCGATGAACTGGCTCTGGATCCACACCCGCGACCAGCGCGCCGCACGGCTGATCACCCAGGGCAGCAGCAAGGTCGCGCAGTAGGCGACAGCGAAGCATTGCGCAATCTCCGTTCCGTCATCCCCGCGCAAAGGCTTCGCCCTTGTCGCTGGAGGAGCGCGGAACGCGCGTCTCGAAGGATGAATCGGCCCGGCTGGTGGCCGTCGACCCTTCGAGACGCGCGCAAGAGCGCGCTCCTCAGGGTGACGGAGCTGAGTGTCGCAGCTCTTTCCTCGTGGAAGTGGAACGCCAACCTCACTTCACCAGCGAGCACCCACCATCGGCCAGCGGCCGGAATGCCTGCTCGGCCGGGATGGTCGCGACCAGTCTGTAATAGTCGTAGGGGTACTTCGATTCCTCCGGCTTCTTCACTTCGAACAGGTACATCGGGTGGATGACGCGGCCGTCCTGGCGGATCGTGGTGTCGCCGAACAGTTTGTCGTTACCCTTGAAGGTCTTCATCTGCGGCACCACGACCTTGGCGTCGTCGCTGCCGGTCGCAGCAACGGCGTTGAGATAGGCGAGCGTCGCGGCATAGACGCCGGCCTGGTTGCCGCTCGGCATCTTGCCGTTCATGCCAGGACGCGCGGCGAAGCGCCTTGCGAACGCGCGGGTGCCGTCGTTCATGTCCCAGTAGAAGGCCTCGAGCAGCTGCAGGCCCTGCGCGACCTTGAGGCCCATGCCGTGGATGTCGTTCACGAACAGCAGGAACGCCACCATGGTCTGGCCGCCCTCCTGGATGCCGAACTCGGCGGCCTGCTTCACCGCATTGATGGTGTCGCCGCCGGCATTGGCGAGCCCGATCACCTTTGCTTTCGAGTTCTGCGCCTGCAGCAGGAACGACGCGAAGTCCGAGGTGCCGAGCGGATGCTTGCTCGATCCCAGCACCTTGCCGCCGTGCTTCTCGATGTAGTTGGTCGCCTCGGCTTCGATGCCCTTGCCAAGCGCGTAGTCGACAGTGACAAAATACCAGTCCTTGCCGCCGCGCTGCATCATCGCGGCCGCCGTGGTGTTGCCTGTGGCCCAGGCGTCGTTGACCCACTGAATGGTGTTCGGCGAGCAGGCCTTGCCGGTGAGGTCGGAGCTCGCGGTCGACGACGCCAAGAACGTCATCCTGGAATCGCGCAGGATGGTGTTGATGGCAAGGCCGACGGCCGAGTTCGGCACGTCGACGATGGCGTCGACGCCTTCGACATCGAGCCATTTTCGCGCGATCGCAGAACCCACGTCGGCCTTGTTCTGGTGATCGGCATAGACGATCTCGACCTTGATGCCCTTGCCGCCGCCGCCAAAATCCTCAGCCGCCATCCGCGCGGCTTCCACCGAGCCCATGCCGTTGGTGTCCTGGAAGATGCCGGAAATGTCGTTGAGCACGCCGACGCGCACGACATTGTCGGAAATCTCCGCACGCGCGCTGCCGGCAGCGCAGGCCAATGCCAGCGCAAGTCCGATCCCAAATCGCCCAACCCCAAAGCCCTTCATCTTCTCCCCCTACGTTTCCTTGCCGGTCTTGAGCGACTCGTCAGGCCGCTGTGATCTCGACCGGCAGGCTGCTCAGCCCGCGCAGCGTGTTGTTGAACAGCCGCTTCGGCTCGCCGGCAATTTCAATCTTGCCGACACGACGCGCCAGCGCCGCCATCATCACCTCGCCTTCGAGGCGGGCGACGAGCTGGCCGACGCACATGTGGATGCCAGAACCGTAGCCGACATGACCCGACGTCCGACGCGTGACGTCGTAGCTATCGGGCGCCTCCCAGCGGCGCGGATCGCGATTGGCCGCGGCCAGGAACATCAGCACCTTCTCGCCTTCGGGAATGGTGGCCCCGCCGAGCTCCACCTCGCGGGTCGTAGTGCGGAAGAAAGTCTGGACCGGGCTTTCGAACCGCACGGCTTCCTCGAACGCGTTGCGCGCCAGCGTCGGATCGCCGCGAAGTTTCTGAAACTGGTCGGGGAAGCGGGCGAGGCAGTAGACCGCGGCGCCGATGCCGTTGACGGTGGTGTCGAGACCGGCCGACAGCAGCGAGCGCACCAGCAGCGGCGCCTCGGTCGCGGTGATGGCGCCGCTATCGACATGGGCGTGGATGCAGGCGCCGATGCCGCCAGGGGCGAGATTGTCGCGCTGACACTGTTCGGCGATGTAGCTCTGGTGCGGCGCGGAACGCTCGATCGCCTGCTGGCGCAGCTCGTTCGGCGGCCCGAAGGCATTGAACACAAGACTGGCGTAAGGCAGCAGATGCTCGCGGCCTTCCGGCCGCAGGCCCAGCGCATCCGGGAAGATCGACAGCGGATAGGCTTCCGCGAGGTCCTCGATCGCGTCGAAACGGCGCTTTTCCAGCAGGGCATCGACGCAGACCTCCGCCGCAGCGGCAAATCGCCCGCGAAGCTGCTTCATCACGGTCGCCGACAGCACCGTGCTCAGCACCGTGCGGGTGCGGGTGTGCGCCGGCGGGTCCGCCTCCAGGATCAGGCTCGGCGGCCGCCACGGCTTCTCCCTGGAGAAGTCGCTGAGGCCGACGCCGCGGCTGGAGCAGAAGGTCTCGGGATCGTTCAGCACCGCATGGACCTCGGCGTAGCGCGCCACGCCATAGACATTCCACTTGTCGAGATAGACCACCGGCCCGGCCTCGCGCAGCCGCTGATGGGTGGGGAACGGATCAGCGAAGAATTCGAGCGCGAACGGATCGACGTCGAGATGCGGGACGGACGCACTTTCTGTTGCAGTCATCGGGACCTCCCGCGGTTTGATCTTGTCAACATCGGCAGCATGTCACTTGCTCCCGCACAGTTTCGCAGCGATGATTTGGGAAATGAGCAGCCAGCCCCTCCCCCGAAAGCCCCGCCGGCCTAAACCGGCCGATCCCGCAGATGCCTCCGACGGCCCGCTGCTGGACCTCGATCGCTATGTGCCGGCGTTCATCACCTTCATCGGCAACAAGCTGTCGAACAGCGCCACCGCATTTTACCAGAAGAATTTCGGTGTCAACGTCACCGAGTGGCGAATCATCTCGCAACTGGCGATCGAGCCGGGGATTCCCGCCTCCCGGATCTGCCAGGTGATCGGCTTCGACAAGGGGCCGGTCAGCCGCAACCTCGCGGCGCTGCAGAAGCGCGGCCTGCTGACGATCCGCACCGCGCCGGACGACGGCCGCACCCATTCGATCACGCTGACCGCCCGCGGCCGCGCCATCCACGACAAGGTCATCGTTGCGGCGCTGGAGCGCGAGCGGCGGCTGCTGTCGTGCCTGAAAAAGGACGAGCGCGAGGTGCTGATCGACCTGCTGCGCCGGCTGCACGAGAATCTCGGCGCCGTGACCGGGCCAAGCACGACCTGACCGCGCGGCCGGACCGCGGGCGGCGCCCTGCGCCACCGCGATACTCGCCCGGTTGTCGACGCGTGCCGCTCGTGCGCTGCTGCGCAACATTGTCCTCCCGAATGCGTGGCCGTTGACCGGGCCCTGTCCTTATGGATGCGGAAACTCGCACAGCTTAGTTGCCGTGGCAACTAAGAATCCATGATGCGCTGCGTCGTCGGGTCGCAAGCGGAGCGTTGCAACGCCGCCCTCAGGTCAGGTGAGCACACTGTTCGGGCTCCCCCTTGGCGGGTGAGGGAACCATCCGCTGGTGCGTCCCTTGCGTCGACCTCAGCCCGCGCAGCGGATCGGCTCGGCCGCGGCGTCGTCCTCCAGGATCGCCACTGCCGCGGCGCGACGCGTCAGCACGGCGCGCTGGTTGATGTAGCCCTTGTCGGTGATCTCCCCGCCGTCGACCGAAGCGGGCTCGGCCAGCAGCAGCGCGCGGGTGGCGTGCCCGGAGGAATGACCGCCCTGCGCCTTCAGCCGTGCCAGCCCCTGCCCGATCGCGGACCGAACCGCCGGATGAGCGATCGCCTCCTGCGCGCCCGCTCGCTCAGGCAGTCCTGCGAGCGAACGGCAGGCAGCAAGGTTCGGAAACACCAGGAAGCGCACCTCGTCGCGGCCGTGGCCGGCGACGACGATATCCTGCGCGAGCGGCGCCAGCGCCGCGATGCCGGCGACGCGCAGGGTGCCGACGCTGACCCACGTGCCGGAATTGAGCTTGAAGTCCTCGGCTACGCGGCCGTCGAAGAACAGGCCGAGATCGGGCCGGTCGGGATCAGCAAAGGTGACGGCATCGCCGATCTTGTAGAAGCCCTCGTCGTCGAAGGCCCCTCGGGTGAGTTCGGGCGCCTTCCAATAGCCCGGCGTGACATTCGGCCCCCGCACGCGGACCTCGAGCTTGTCGCCCGACGGCACGAGTTTCAGCTCGGTACCGGGGATCGGCACCCCGATATTGCCGGAGCGCTCGGCGAGAAAGTGGCAATCGGTCGCGAGCGGCGAGGTCTCGGTCGACCCCCAGGCCGACACCATCGGCAGCTTGCGGCCAACCGTTTGCAACGACAATTCTTGCAGCGCGTCCCACAAATTCTGCTGCAGCGCCGCGCCGGCATAGAAAGCGAATTGGGTGCCCGCGAAAAAGCTGCGGCGCAACTCGTCGTCGGTGCGCAGCGCCGCGATCAGCATGTCGAAGCCGCGCGGCACGTTGAAATAGACCGCCGGCACAACGCTGCGCAGATTGGCTAGCGAAGTCGCAAACAGGCCGGGCGCCGGCTTGCCGCCGTCGATATAGAGCGTGCCGCCGTTGCGCAGCACCAGGTTGAAATTGTGGTTGGCGCCGAAGGTGTGGCTCCAGGGCAGCCAGTCCAGGATCACGAGTTCGCCGCCCGAGGATTCCAGGAACGTCCAGATCTGCGCCTTGGCCTGCTGGCTCGAGGTCAGCATGCGCTGGGTGTTGATCACGGCTTTCGGCGTGCCGGTCGAGCCCGAGGTGAACAGGAATTTGGCGATCGTGTCCGGCGTCACCGCAGCAAACGCATTGGCGACCTCCGGCGCTTCAGGCGTCGCCGCGACGGTGCGGAATGGCAACGCATCGGCATCCTCAGGATTGTCACTGACGATGGTCGCGCGATGCAGCGGCGCGATCGCGGCAAGCGCCGCCGCGAACGGCTTTGTGTCGGCGACAAAGATCGCGCCGGGATCGAGCAGGCTGATCATGCTCTTCAGCTTGTCGAAATCGCGGGACATCAGCGAATAGGCCGGCGAGATCGCGGCGGAGGGCACGCCGACATGCTGGGCTGCGAGCGCGAACAGCGCGTGATCGATGCCGTTGTCGGCGAGGATGACGAGCGGCCGCTCGGTGCTCAGCCCTTGCGCCAGGATCCACGATGCGGCCCTCCGTACGATGCCGAGTGCCTCGCGATAGCTGACGGTGCTCCAGGGCAGCTCGGCATTGGCGCGCTCGCCGAGGAAAATGCGATCCGGCGCCTGCCGCGCCCAATGCTCCAGCCAGTCGCCGACACAGCGGGCGCCTTCCTTGAGCGGCGTGGTGGAGCGGACGAGGATGCTGCCGTCGTCGCGGCCGACGGCAACGATGGCGGGCGTGGCGAACAGGTTGCTCGGATGATCTGCGGTGCCGGCCGCCGTCGTCATGGTTTCCTCCTCGCCCGTGTCTGATCGGGATCGCGCCGCAACAGGGTGCGGCGGCGAAGTCCCGGCCGGGCTCTTTGGTCATAATGTTGCGGACATCAATTGTTGTCGTCAACAACAATCTTTCCCTCTCGCCTCGGGCGCGCTAGCCTATGCTCATGGCGAGCCGGCAAAAGATATCGCGCAAGGCGACGGGAACGACAGCGACAATCCGCCGCCGCGGACCCGGCAGCGATGCCGGCGACGACATCGGCCTCGATGCGCTGGTCGGCCACGCCGGCTATGCGGTGCGGCGCTTCCAGCTCTGGATCTTCCATGATTTCATCAAGACGCTGGCAGCGGTCGATATCCGCCCGACCCAGTATTCGGTCATGACCGTGATCGCAGCCAATCCGGGCCTTAGCCAGATGGCGGTCGCGAAGCGGCTCGGGATCGAGCGCGCGCGGCTGGTGCATCTGCTCGACAGCCTGGAAGCGCGCGACTTCGTCAGCCGGATCCCCTCTGCCACCGACCGCCGCTCCCATGCGCTGCATCTGACCGGGCGCGGCAAGACTGCGCTGGCCCGGTTCAAGCGGCTGGCCGCCGAGCACGAGCGCCATGTCGCCGAGAAGATCGGCAAGGAGAACCGCGAGCATCTGCTGCGGATTCTTGCCGGCTTCACCTGATCGATCACGCCTGCTCTAATATTGAGCAGATGCGCGTTGAGGCCGGCTTTCTCCAACCGCCAGCGACCATTTCAAGCACCTGATATCGTGTGGTAATCCGTCGCGCGGCGGGCCCGAGCGAATTGTACACAATGGCACATTGCTTGCTTCGATCAGGCTGCAATTTCCTCGCGGCGGGCATCCGATGCCTTGCCGCGCCAGAGACGAGGCCACCCACGTGACTGAAACTGTCGCCGCGATCGTTGCCGCACACCGCACCTCGACCATGACGCCGGCGCAAACCGTGGCGCGCAGCTACCAGCGCATCCGCGAGCACAACGACCCCGCCATCTTCATCAGCCTGCGCGACGAGCAGGACGCGCTCGCCGAGGTCGCGCGGCTCGCAGACCCGGCGCTGCCGCTCTACGGCGTGCCGGTCGCGGTGAAGGACAATATCGACGTCAAGGGCCTGCCGACCACCGCCGCCTGCCCGGCGTTCTCTTACATGCCGGCGCAAGACTCAAATGCGGTTGCCAGACTGCGCGCAGCCGGCGCCATCATCATCGGCAAGACCAATCTCGACCAGTTCGCCACCGGCCTGGTCGGCGTGCGCTCGCCCTATGGCATACCCAAAAATCCGGTGCGCGGCGATCTGGTGCCGGGTGGATCGAGCTCGGGCTCCGCGGTCGCGGTCTCCGCGGGCCTCGTGCCGCTGTCGCTCGGCACCGACACAGCAGGCAGCGGCCGCGTGCCGGCGATGCTCAACAACATCGTCGGGCTCAAGCCGAGCCTCGGGCTGATCTCGAACGCGGGACTGGTGCCGGCCTGCCGCACGCTCGACTGCATCTCGGTGTTCTCGCTCACCGTCGACGACGCATTGGCCGCGCTTGCCGTGATGGCCGGGCCGGACGACGCCGATCCATTCTCGCGCGACCGGCCGCTTGGGCCGCTCGCGGCATTTCCGGCCAAGCTCAAGCTCGGCATTCCCAAGCGCGGCCAATTGATCTTCTTCGGCGATCGCGAAGCCGAGCAGGCCTATGACGCGGCGTGCAAGCGCTGGCAGACGCTCGGCGCCGAACTCGTCGAGTTCGACCTCGAGCCGTTCTACGAGACGGCGCGGCTGCTCTATGAAGGCCCGTGGGTTGCCGAGCGCTATCTCGTTATCCGCGACCTGCTGGCGTCGTCGCCGGACGCGATCCATCCGGTGACTCGCGAGATCACGATCGGCGGCGCGCGGCCGACCGCGGCTGACACGTTCTCCGCGCTCTATCGCCTGCAGGCGCTGCGCCGCGTCGCTGCGCGCACCTTCGCGCAGTGCGATGCGATCGTGCTGCCGACCGCGCCGACGGTCTATTCCACCGCCGACGTGCTGGCCAACCCGATCGAGCTCAACTCGCGGCTCGGCACCTACACCAATTTCGTCAACCTGCTCGATCTCTGCGGCCTGGCGCTGCCGGCGGCGATGCGGCCCGACGGCGCGCCGTTCGGCATCACGCTGCTGGCGCCCGCCGGCCGCGACGCGGCGCTTGCCGGCATCGGCCGCGTCTTCCATGCCGACACCGGACTTGCCGTCGGCGCCAAGGCGGTGCCGCAGCCGCCGCTGGCCGAAGTGCCGGCGCAGGCCGGCGCCGACGAGATCACGATCGCAGTGGTCGGCGCGCATCTCTCCGGCATGGCACTGAACCACGAACTGACCACGCTCGACGCGCGCCTGCTGGAAGAGACGACCACCGCAGCCGACTACAAGCTCTACGCGCTCGACACCACGCCGCCGAAACCCGGCATGCTGCGCATCGAGGCGGGTGCGGGTCATGCGATCAAGCTCGAACTGTGGGCGATGTCGCCAGCCGCGTTCGGAAAATTCGTCGCAGCAATCCCGCCGCCGATGGCGATCGGCACGATCAGGCTCGCCGACGGACGGCAGGTCAAGGGCTTCATCGTGGAGCCCGCCGCGATCGCCGGCGCGAAAGATATCTCGGCCTATGGCGGCTGGCGGGCGTTCATGGCGGAGAAGGCGAAGGCGTAACCACCTCCCCTTGTCATTCCGGGGCGCGCGCAGCGCGAGCCCGGAATCCATTTCGCGGCAACGACGGTCGCTGGAAGTCCTCTACGTCAGGTGCGGAAGAATGGATTCCGGGCTCGCCGCCTTGCGGCGCCCCGGAATGACGAGAGCTGCGCTAGACCTACACCGACACCGCGTAGGTCTCGTATTCCCCGCGCACCTGCTCGATATGGGCGCGCATCGCCGCCGCAGCACCGATCTTGTCGCCGCGCAGGATGGCGACGACGACGCGGTCGTGCTCGGCGTGGGATTTGGCGAGGCGCCCGAGGTTGCGGAACTGGGCGCGGCGGAACGGCTGCACGCGCACCCGCGTCGCCAGCGTGATCTCGGCGATATAGGCGTTCTGGGAGCCGGAGTAGATCGCGTTGTGGAAGCGCTCATTGACCTCGTGGAAGCGCTCGGGATTGCCGGTGTAGCTCAAGACCCGCAGCTCTTCGTGAACCGCTTCCAGCGCGTGGCGCTCCGCCGGCGTCATCCGCTCGGCGGCAAGGCCGGCGCACATCGCCTCGAGTTCGGCCATCGCCTCGAACATGCCGGTGAGCCGCTCGAGCGACGGCCGCGCCACCACCGCACCACGATGCGCGCGCGCGTCGATCAGGCCGCTGGCGGCGAGCTGCCGCAGCGCCTCGCGCACCGGCGTGCGCGAGACGTTGAAGCGGCGCGCCAGATCGGTTTCATCGAGCCCGGCGCCGGGCGGCAGCGTGCCGCGCACGATCTCGTCGGCGAGCTGCAGCCGCAGTTCCTCGGCGCGGGTGGTCTTGTCGACCAGCGATGAGGCGCGATCGACACGCCGCACCTGCGGCTCCGGCTCGGTGCCCTGTGCCGACGGCGCGCGGGTCGGAAGATCGTCCAGGCTCATGGCTGAAACGCCCTTTCAAGCACGCTGGTCAGGCCCCCTTTGGTTCATCGATGACGCTGACATGGGCGGCGACGATTCTCCAGCCCTCGGGGAAGCGAATCCATGTCTGCATCTGCCGTCCCACCCGACCCGGCGCGCTGTCCCGATAGAACAGCGTCGAGGCGATCGCAGTGTCGCGGCCATAGGTCGTGATCACGGTTCGGTCGATCTTGCGCATCAGGCCGACCGCCGGGCGCCCGGCGCGAAACGCCATGATCTCGGCATAGCCATAAAGGTTCTCGCCGATGCCATAGCGCAGCGTGCGGCTGTCGTTGCGGAACAGCTCGTCGAGCACGGTGACATCGTTCGAGACCAGCGCCTGCTCGTAGCGCTCGAACTGCGCGGTAACCTCGGCGAGCACGTCGGGAAGATCGATTTCCATTCTAGAGTCCTCTTGGCGCGGGAGCCGCCACGACACCCATCTGTTCCAGCGCGTGGGCGACCCGCAGCGCGATATCCTCGCGCCACGGCGCGGCGATGATCTGGACGCCGATCGGCATCGGTTCAAGCGGCACCGGCACGGCGGCCACCGGCAGGCCGATGAAGGAGATTGGCTGGGTGTGGATGCCGATATTGGGGCGGACCGGAAGCTCGACCCCGTCGAGCGTGAAGGTGGCCTGACCGATCTTCGGCGCCACACACGGCGTTGCCGGTGCCAGGATCACGTCGACCGACTGGAACAGCTCGAGCACCCTGGCGCGGAACCAGCGACGAAATTTCTGCGCCCTGTCGACATAGACCGCCGGCACCATCGCGCCCGCGACGAGGCGGTCGCGCACCGCCGGATCGAAATCGTTGGGGCGCTTGCGCAGCCGATCGAGGTGCAGCGCGGCGCCCTCGGTCGTGGTCATGATGAAGGCGGCCGCGCGGGCACGCGCCGCTTCGGGCAGCTCCACGGTCTGCGTCGCGCCGAGCGCCTTGGCAACGCGCGCGACCGCTTCGACCGCCTCCGGCAGCAGATTCTGCTGGAAATAGCCGCCGGCGATTGCAACTCGCAGCCCACCGATGCCCTCGGACAGCAGCGGCACCGTCGGCTCGACCGCTCGCGCGACGCAGGCCGGATCCTCAACGTCGGGCCCCTGCATGACGTCATAGGCGAGCGCGAGATCTGTCACGCTGCGCGCAAACGGGCCGAGGTGATCGAGGCTTGCGACGAACGGAAACGAGCGCGCGCGCGACAGCCGGCCATAGGTCGGCTTCAGGCCGAACGTGCCGCAGAATGACGACGGCACCCGGATCGAGCCGTTGGTGTCGGAGCCGAGCGCGATCGGCACCAGCGCGCCGCCGACGGCGCTGCCGGAGCCGCCCGAGGAGCCGCCGGCCATCCGCGTCCGATCATGCGGATTGCGCGACGGACCGTCATGCACGTTCTCGCCGGTGAAGTCGTAGGCGTATTCGCCCATATTGAGCGCGCCGACCAGCACGGCGCCGGCCGCTTCCATCCGCTCGATCAGCGTGGCATCGCGCGGGGACGGCGGCAGATCGCGGTTGATCTTCGAGCCGGCGCGGGTCGAGAGGCCTTTCACGTCGAACAGATTCTTCACGGCGAAGGGCACGCCGGCAAGCGGGCCTGCCGATTGGCCCGCCGCGATCGCGGCATCGACAGCCTTGGCTTGGCTGCGCGCGAGATCGGCGGTGACGTCGGTGAAGGCATTGAGGACCTTGTCGTGCGCTGTGATGCGTGCGAGCGCAGCCTCGGTGGCGGCGAGGGCCGTGAGCTTGCGGTTTGAGACGGCCTGCGCGATTTCGGCGGCCGACATGGCAGTGGGAGTTTCGGACATCGCGATCTCAGGTCGAATAGACGGCGGCCGACACGAGCTCATCGGGCAGCGGGAAGTCATCGACCAGCCGCGCCAGCCGCAGCGCGACCTCGAGATTTGCCCGCACCGCCGGACGCCAGGCGTCTTCCAACGGCAACCCCATCGCGTTTGCGATAGCGCTCACATAGTCGTCGAGTTGATCGGCCATTTCGCTCCCAATGTGTTTCTCAACAGACCGGCAACGGCGGATGCGGGATCGCCGTGAGCAGCTCCCTTGTATAGGCATCCTGCGGATTGCCCAAGACATGTTCGGATGTGCCCTGCTCGACGATGCGCCCCGAGCGCATCACGATGACGCGATCACACAGCAGGCGCACCACGTTGAGATCGTGCGACACGAACAGATAGCTCATGCCCATCGACTGCTTGAGATCCTGCAGCAGATTGAGCACCACCGCCTGCACCGAGACGTCGAGTGCTGCGGTCGGCTCGTCGAGAATGACGAGCTTCGGGTGCAGCGCAATCGCGCGCGCGATGCCGACGCGGGCCTTCTGGCCGCCGGACAGTTGATGCGGAAAACGATCCAGCAGATTGACCGGCAGGCCGACCAGCCGCGCGAGCTCCTCGCAGCGGTCGCGCAGCGCGTCGCGCCCCCTGATATCGCCGAGCTGCATGATCGGGTCGGCGATGGCGCGCGCCGCGGTGAAGCGCGGGTTGAGGCTGTCGGTCGGATCCTGGAACACCATCTGGATCTGGCTGCGCCGCGGCAGCCGTGCGAAGGACTGCGGCGCGATGGCGCCGATGTCCTCGCCGTCGAACATGATGCGGCCGGAGGTCTGGTCCAAGAGCCGCATCACCATCATCGATGTCGTCGACTTGCCGCAACCGGATTCGCCGACCAGCCCGACGCTCTCGCCATGATCGACCGAAAAGCTGATGCCGTCGACGGCGCGGAAGATGTCTTCCTCGACCGGCGGCTTGCGGCCGAACAGCTTTGTGAGCACCGAGCCTGCGCCCTGGCGGGGATATTCTTTGACGAGCTTTTCGACGGAAAGAAGCGGTTGCATCCGCTCCCTCTCCCCGCTTGCGGGGAGAGGGTTGGGGTGAGGGGGACTCTCCACGAGCACAGTGCTTGGAGAGCCCCCCTCACCCGCCACGCTCTGCGTGTCGGCCTCTCCCCGCACGCGGGGCGAGGCGGAAGAGTCTTCCTCCGGGAGCAGATCGCGCAATGACACCCCGAGCCGCGGCGTCGCGCGCATCAGCTTCTTCGTGTAGTCATGCTGGGGCGCGGCGAATATGTCGGCGGACTTCGCGGTCTCGACCACGCGGCCCTTCTCCATCACCACGACGCGGTCACAATAGGCCGCGGCGAGGCCGAGATCGTGCGTGATCAGGATCGTCGACATCGCCCGGCGCCGGGTCAGCTCCACGATCAGGTCCATCACCGCCTTCTGGGTGGTGACGTCGAGGCCGGTGGTCGGCTCGTCGGCGATCAGAAGCTGCGGGTTGCAGGCCAGCGCCAGCGCGATGACGACGCGCTGGCACATGCCGCCGGAGAGTTCGAACGGATAGGCGTGATAGCGCTCGCGCGGGCGCGCGATCTTGACCTGCTCCAGCGCCTCGATCGCGGTCTCGCCGCGATCGGTGACCTGCGCCTGCTGCACATGCTGGCGCAGCACGTCCTCGATCTGGTGCCCGACCTTGCGGATCGGATTGAGGGCGGCGCGCGGGTTCTGGAAGATCATCGAGACTTCGCGGCCGCGCAGATCGCGCATCTGGCTCTCCGAGGCTGCCTTGACGTCGATGCCGGAGAACATCACCGAACCCTCGGCGATCCGCCCCGCCCGGTCGAGGATGCGCATCACGGCATAGGATGTCACCGACTTGCCGGAGCCGGACTCGCCGACGATGCCGACGGTCTCGCCCTTACCCACGGAGATGTTGACGTGCTGCACCGCCTTGACGATGCCGCGACGGGTGGTGAACTCGACGGTGAGGTCCTGAACGTCGAGCAGCGGCTGGGCGGTCATGGCCGCCTCTCACAAAATATCGAAAACAACCCCATGCACAGTAGTGAAACGGTAATAAGACACCGCACTGAGACGGTCATCACGTCCTCCGCTGCGGGTCGACGATGTCGCGCAGGCCGTCGCCGAGCAGGTTGAAACAGAACACCGCGACCATCAGCGCAAGGCCGGGAAACAGCGCGATCCACCATTCGCCTGAGACCATGAAGCCGGCGCCCTCGGCGACCATGATGCCCCACTCCGCAGTCGGCGGCCGGACGCCGAGGCCGATGAAGGACAGACCCGCGGCATTGAGGATCGCATAGCCCATGGTCAGCGACATCTGCACGATCATGATCGGCATGATGTTGGGCAGGATGTGCCCGAGCAGGATGCGATACTCGCCATTGCCGGAGAGCCGCGCCGCCTGCACGAAGCCGGCGTTGCGGCGGACGTTGGCTTCCGCGCGCGCGACGCGGGCATAGAGCGGAAAGTTCACGATCGCGGTCGCGATGATGATGTTCTGCACGGTGTTGCCGAGCGCAGCGACGATGCCCATCGCCAGCACGAACAGCGGGAACGCCATGATGGTGTCGGCGATGCGGCCGACGATGCGATCGGTCCAGCCGCCGAAATAGCCGGCGGCGATGCCGGCGAGCCCACCCATCAGGAACACCAGTACCACGGAGGCGACCGCGATGAAGGTGTCGAGCCTGGTTGCGACGATGACGCGGCTGAAGATGTCGCGGCCGAGCTGGTCGGTGCCGAACCAGTGCGCGGCGGACGGCGGCTTCAATGCAGCCGCGGTATCCGAGGCGAGCGGATCGTACGGCACCACATAGGGCCCGAACAACGCGGCGAACGTGATCAGGATCAGAAGCGCGAAGGCAAAGCCGGTGACCTTGTTCTCGCTCAGGACATAGCGTGTCTGCTCGATGATCGCGGCGAGCCCGGATGTCCGCGCAGGACCGACAGGCTCGACTGTTGGCGCAACGGAGCTCATGGTTTCACCCCTCCAGCCGCACGCGTGGATCGATCACGCCATAGAGGATGTCGATCAACAGATTCAGCAGCACGTACATGACCGCCATGGTGAGGACAAAGCCCTGCACCGGCGCGAAGTCGGAGGCGATCAAAGCCTCGACCGCGTAGGAGCCGATGCCGGGCCAGGCGAACACCTTCTCCACCAGCACATTGGCCCCGAGCAGGAAGGAGAACACCATGCTGAGCGTGGTGATGACCGGCAGCATCGCGTTGCGAAACGCGTAGGTGACGATCACCTTGCCGGGCGACAGGCCGCTGGCGCGCGCGGTGCGGACGAAATCCGACGCCAGCACCGCGAGCATCGAGGCGCGCGTCATGCGGGCGATCGGCGCCAGCGAGAAGATCGCCAGCGTCACCGCCGGCAGGATCAATTGGCTGAACGCCGAGCGAAACGCCTCGAAGTCGCGCGCGATCAAGGTATCGATGAGATAGAAGCCGGTGACGGTCGGCGGCGCACTGTAGAACACGTCGAGCCGGCCGAGCGGCGCCGGTGCCCAGCCGAGCCGGAAATAGAACAGATAGACCAGCACGAGCCCGGTGAAGAACACCGGCAACGACACCCCGGCCGTCGTGGTGACGCGGCAGAGATGGTCGATCCAGGAGCCCGGCCGCGTCGCCGCCAGCACGCCGAGCGGGATCGCGATCACGATCGAGACCACGAGGCCGAGCAGCGTGAGCTCGGCCGACGCCGGCAGGCGGTTGCGCAGTTCGGCCGCGACCGGCTGGCCCGTGGTGAGCGAGGTGCCGAGATCGCCATGGGCGAGATCGCCCGTGTAGCGGACGAACTGCTCGATCAGCGGCTTGTCGAAGCCGAGCTTCTTCCTGATCTGGTCGACTGCCTCCTTGGTCGCCGCGGGCCCTGCGAAATACGCCGCGGGATCGCCCGGCAGCGCACGGGTCAAGAGGAACGTCACGATCACCACCCCGATCAGCGACGGGATCGCGAACAGCAGCCGCTTGCCGATCAGGGACAGCATGGCTTGCTCCCAACGGCATCAGGCAAAGCCGCAACGGGACTGGTAGGGCTCCCTCCCCCCTTGTGGGGGAGGGTTGGGGAGAGGGGTGCCGCTTGCTCCGTCGCCAGACGGAACGCACCTCTAGTCCGCGCGTGATGCAGCGAATGGTTCGGTGTGATCTCGCCTAACGTCGTCCTTCCGAGTACGCGGCCTACCCCTCTCCCCACCCTCCCCCACAAGGGGGGAGGGAGCCTGAGAGGTGTGCTCACCTCACCTGACGTAGCGTTTGAGAGAGAAGCGAACATGGTCCACGCACTCATCCATCTCACCCCTTCGCCATCGCGCGATAGTCCAGCCGGCGGTGGAACCAGTATTGATAGCCCGAGATGTTCTTCTGCATCGCGACGTTGACGAACGGCTGATAGAGCGGGATGCGCGGGATGTCGGCGAAGGCGAGATCGACGAAACCCTTGACGTCGGCGTCGTAGGCCGCGGTGTCGCCGGTGGCGGCCGCGATGCGCGCGCCGTCGATGAGCTTGTCCATCTCGGGCGACTTGTAGCTCATCGTGTTGAAGATCGAATTGTTGCCGTGATAGCACCAGTAGAAGAAGTACTCGGGGTAATCGAGCCAGCCCGAGAACACGTTGGTGAACAGCGGCATCTCCTTCTTGGTGAGCTCGGTGCGCCAGTTGGCGCCGGGAACTTTGTTGATCGTGGTCTTGATGCCGAGCTGCGCGAGGCTCTCCTGCACCAGCACGCAGAGCGGCTCGTTGACCCCGGCAAAATTCAGGTCGAACGAGATCGTGGTCTCGAAGCCGTTGGCGTAGCCGGCCTCGGCGAGCAGCGCCCTGGCCTTCTCCATGTCGGTGAAATACTTGGTCGGCTGCGGCCAGGCGACCTCGGTCGGCTTGTCCTTGGCTGCGCCGAACATCGGGTTGGCGAGGCCGAACAGCACCGCGTCCATGATTTTTTGGTACGGCATCGCATAGGCCATCGCCTGCCGCACCTTCGGATTGTCGAACGGCGGCTTGGTGACGTTCATGCCGATGTACTGGATGCCGTTGGAGAACGGCAGCGAGACCACGTTGAGCTTGCCGTTCGCCTTCATCTCCTGGAAATCCTTGAACGGCAGTTCGTAGGAGATATCGGCATCGCCGCGCTCGAGCAGCGCACGGCGGTTGCCGGCCTGCGGCACCATGCGCCAGATCACGCGCTTGATCTTCGGCAGGGGACCGCAGACCCATTCGTCGTTGCGCTCCATGATGACTTCGGTGCCGGCGGTCCATTTGGTCACCTTGTAGGCGCCGGAGCCCGCGGTCTGCTGCTTGGTGAATTCGAGCCCCCAGGGGTCCTTCTCGCTGGCGTTCTTCTTCACCAGCTCGGAGTTGACGACGCAGGGCACGATCACGGCGAGGTCGGGGATCGTCAGTCTGTCTTTCTTGATGAAGTCGACGCGCACCGTGTGGTCATCGACGACAACGAACTGCTCGGGCTTGGTCAGCGAGCCCGCGCTCATCTGGAAGGTCGGGAAGCCGCCGACGCTGACGGCACGGTCGAGCGACCATTTGACGTCCTTCGCCGTCACCGGCGTGCCGTCGTGGAATTTGGCGTTCTTGCGCAGCTTGAAGGTGACCGACATGTCGCCGATGTTGAAATCCTCGGCGAGCTCGGGCTTGAACTTGTCGCGGTCGTAATAGGGCACGCCGCCCGGCCCGCTCTTCATCTCGTGGCTGATCAGCCGGTCGTAGCAATTCCACGACACCTCATAGCCGGGCACGTTGGTGCCGACGCCGTGGATATCGAGATTGTTGGGACCGCCTTCGGAGACGATCAGCAGCGTCTCGGCGCGCGCGTCGGCCTTGGCCGGCGACCAGATCGCAGGCGCGGTCGGCGCCAGCGCCCCCGCTGCCAGCCCAGACACCGATTTGAGGAAATCGCGACGCTTCATGTGTTGCTCCAACGCCCTTGAGAACGGCCTTGGAACTCAGATCGCAAGGATTGTGCCAACCCTTAACGAAACCTTATGAGGCACTAACTCGCTGGAAATGTTGAAAAAATCGCCGAGGATATTTCGTTCGGAGTCGACCAGCATGGCATGCATTGCATACAAAGGAGAGCCATCTGCTCAATAGATAAGCAGATCGCGAGCGCTGCTCGCTTTCTGGCCGGCGACCGATGTCAGTCCGACCAGATCAACTCCTGCAGCTGCACGAGATCATCGACCCGGTCCGGCCAGCCCGCGATGCAGATGTGCCGGAGCGGATCGCTGGCCGAGTGCAGCATCATCAGCGCCATCAGCCGCCGCTTCAGCGCGAAATTCACCGCGCTGCGCGGGATGCCGAAGCCGTCGAACAGGCTGCGCACGAGGCGGGGATGCCCGGCGGCCATGAAGGCGCTGGGACCGAGCAGGTCGTACTCGCCCCACCCCGTCCGCACGTCGCCGAAGTCGAACAGGCCGGCGACATACCAGCCATTGGACCGGCGGCCCAGCAAAAAGTTCTCCGGGATGTACTCGCCGGTCAGGATCACCGGCGGCGCGTCCATCGGGATCAATTGGGCAGCGTCGCGCAGGAGATCGTCGAGCGAGCTGAGGAATTTCGCCGGCAGGCCGAGCCGTTCGTGCCGCGCCCGGCACTGCACGATCTGGCCGCGCATGAAGGCCTCCCAGCGCGGCTCGATCGCCAGCAGGCTGCCGGGCGGCACGCGCTGCACCTCGGCAATCACGGCGCCGATCTCGCCGAGCACGCGCTCGCGCTCGGCTTCCGGCAGCGATGGCCAGACCTCCGAGCCGACGGTGCCGGAAAGGCGCGTGATGACGAGATAGGGCCAGCCGTCGCGCTCGCCCTCCGCAACGAGTTCGGGGATCGGAATGCCGAGCCGTCCGCGCAACTCGGCGAGCGCGCCGCGTTCGGACACGCATTGCGGACGCAGAAACGGCGGGAACAGCTTCAGGATCAGGTCACCGTCGAGCCCGACGACGAGGTTGGTGCCGGTCGAGAACACGTGCGGATCGTCGCAGGACAGCCCGTGGCCGTCTGCGATGTCGCGCACCACCGGCAGCCAGCGCGAGGTGTCGCCGCGCCAGGCGCGATAGGTGTCGTAGGTGGTAATGGATGGGAGCCGAACGATCATTGCAAGCTTTGTAGCCCGGATGGAGCGCAGCGTAATCCGGGATTCTGCGCCAACTGAAGCACCGGCCCCGGATTTCGCTTCGCTGCATCCGGGCTACGAACTCTTCTCCTTCCCCCGGAAAGGGGGAAGGTCGGGATGGGGGTCTGCCGCAGCCGACGCGGTAAGTGGAGAGAGCGGATCCCCACCCGCTTTGCTCTGGCGAGCAAAGCGACCTCCCCTTTTCAAGGGGAGGTTAAGACAACGCACAGCCCCTCATCGGTCCGGATTGGCGCGCTCGAACTGGCGCAACAGACGGTTGCCGCGGTCGACGGCGTTGTCCATCGCGGCCTGCGCCGAACGCTTGCCGGAAAACACCTGCTCGAGCTCCTCCTCGATCACGTCGCGGATCAGGACGAACGAGCCGAGCCGGACGCCCCTGGACTTGTCGGTCGGCGGCTTCAGCGTGACCTCCTCGATCGAGATCGAGGCGCCGGGATTGCGATCGTAGAAGCCCTGGGTGCGGCTGAGATCAAACGCGGCGCGGGTGATCGGCAGATAGCCGGTGTTCTGGTGCCAGGCGGCCTGCACCTCCGGCCGCGACAGAAAGCCGAAGAATTTCGCCACCCCGGCATATTCGGCGCGCGGCCGGTCGCGCAGCACCCACAGCGTCGCGCCGCCGATGATCGAGTTCTGCGGCGCGCCCTGCACATCGGGCTCGTACGGCATCATGCCGTAGCCGACCTCGAATTTCGAATTGGCCTTGATGTCGGCGCGCGTGCCGGACGAGCCGATGAAGATGCCGCACTCGCCCTTCTGGAAGCGCGGCTCGGCTGCCTGGCCGCGGCCGCTGTAGTCGAACGACTTGTCGGCCTGCCATTTCGCGAGCTGCGCGATATGGCGCACCACGATCGGGTTGTTGAAGACCAGCTGCGCGTCGAGACCGGCAAAGCCGTTGCCCCTGGTGGCGATCGGCAGATTGTGGAACGCGGAAAAGTTCTCGACATTGATCCAGGATGGCCATGACGTGGTGAAACCGCACATTGCGCCGGCCGCGCGCAGCCGCTTCGCCATGGTGCCGAGCTCCGGCCAGGTCCTCGGCGGCTGGCTCGGATCGAGCCCGGCGGAACGGAACAGATCCTTGTTGTAGTACAGGATCGGCGTCGAGGCGTTGAACGGGAACGACAGCATGTTGCCGTCGACGTCGGCATAGTAACCCGCCACCGCAGGCAGATAGGCCTGTGGCGCGAACGGCTCCGATTGATCGCGCATCAGCTCGAACACCGGATAGATCGCGCCGCGCGCCGCCATCATGGTTGCGGTGGCAATCTCGTTGACCTGAACGATCGCCGGCTGGCTGCGCGAGCGGAACGCGAAGATCGCCGCGGTGACGGTCTCGGTGTAGTTGCCCTTGTAGGCGGGCACGATCCGGTAGTCGGATTGCGCGGCGTTGAAGTCGGCAGCCAGCTTCTCGAGCTGCTTGCCGAGCTCGCCCGACATCGCGTGCCACCACATGATCTCGGTCGTCGCCTGCGCTGGTGCCACAAGCAGAAGGGCCGCGACGACGAGATGCAACAGCTTCAAGGCGAACTTCACGACGAGTCGTTCCCGGATGCCAACACGCGCTCATACGGCGCCACAACCGCAAATTCAACCGACACCGCAGGTTGCAGCGCGGGTCTAGCGTTTGCCCGATGGGCGAGCCAGCGCCATTCTGCTAGAATGCGTTGAACCTTTTGCTCCCGCCCTGGACACAAATCACAAGGGGAATTGTAACCAGTGTACCGCCGCGCCGGCCTTTCGCGGACAATAACGCTTGCCGTCGCGCTGTTATGCACAGCGGTCTCGGCGAGTGGTTTTGCGCGCGAATTCCGCACCGCCGATACCCAGAATGAAGACTATCCGACGGTCCAGGCGCTGAATTACATGGACCGCCTGATCACCGAGCGCACCGGCGGCCGGCACCGCATCGTGGTCTTCCATTCCCGTCAGCTCGGCGAGGAAAAGGAGACGCTGGAGCAGACCCGGGCCGGCGCCATCGATCTGAACCGGACCAATGTCGCGCTGATCGGAACCATGGTGCCTTCCGTGAACGTGCTGGCGATGCCGTTCCTGTTTCGATCCCTTGAGCACCTGCAGCATGTGCTGGATGGACCGATCGGCAACGACATCCTGAACAGCCTCGAGGCCCACGGCTTCGTCGGGCTGACCTTCTACGATTCCGGCGCCCGCTCGATCTACAACAGCGTCCGCCCGGTGCGCTCGCTCGACGACCTCAGGGGGCTGCGGCTGCGGGTGCAGCAATCCGAACAGATGTCGGACATGATCCGCGCGCTCGGCGCCCAGCCGGTCGAGATGGCCTACGGCCAGGTGCAGACCGGGCTCGCCAACCGGCTGATCGATGGCGCCGAGAACAACTGGCCGTCCTTCGTCACCACCGGCCACTACAAATACGCCGGCTACTACACCCTGACCCGGCACACCGTGAGCCCCGAAGTGCTGGTGATGTCGCGCAAGGCCTGGGCCAGCCTGACGCCGGACGAGCAGATCATCTTCCGCGAGGCCGCGCAGCGCTCCAGTCTTTACATGCGCGAGAAGTGGCGTGAGCTCGAGGAGCGCTCGCGCAAGCAGGCGGAGCTGGCCGGCGTCACGGTCGTGACCGATTTCGACCGCAAGCCGTTCGAGGCGGCGATGGCCGGCATCTATGCCAAGGCGGAGCGCGATCCGGCAATAGCAGCGCTGATCGAACGCATCCGCAACGTGGAGTGACCGGATCTTGGACGCGCCCAAACAGGACGGGACGATGCGACGGCGGGCGGCCTTTGGGCCGCAGGGCCGTTTCCGCATCGTCCAGTTGCTGCGCGCGGTGCCGATCCGCTGGCGCATCCTCTCGATCGCGCTGCTCAATTCGGCCGTCGTGGTGGTGCTCGCGGTGCTGATCTGGAACGGCTCGAAGGTGCTCGGCTCGGCCTGGGACGATGTCCGCCAGGTGCGGGAATCCGACAAGATCCTGGCCAAGCTGGAAAGCGAGACCAGCCGCCTGCAGAACCTGATCCATCGCTACATCAACCAGCCGAGCCCGGACCTGTTCGCGGAAATCCTGCTGCTCCGCGAGGCCGTGCTCGGCACGCTGACCAACCGGGCCTCGACCGACCCAATGCTGTCGGGCTCGGTCGAGCAGCTGGAGCGCGTCACCAGCCGCTTCCTCGACGGCTTCGGTGAATTGCGCACCGTGCAGACCAGGATCTCCAAGACCTATGACGAAGAGGTGCTGACGCCGACCAAGGACATGGCCGGCCTCTATTCGATCATCGAGGGCGCCACCGGCCATCGCGACGCGCTGATCTGGCCCGCGCTCGGCAAGTCGCGCGAGGCCTTCACCTCGCTCCTGGTCGCCGCCAACGCCTACTACCTCTCGCTCGCCTCCTCGTCGGCCGAGGAAGCCCGCCGCAACATCGATACCATCGAGAGGACGATCCCTGTCATGACCGATCTGGCCGAGAACGATCTGCAGCGCATGGCGCTGGCGCGGCTCAAGGTCAAGACCGCCGAGCTGCGCGACGGGCTCGCCAAGCTCAGCGAACAGCTCACCAACCGCACCGATCTCTTGCGCAACTCGATCGACGCCAGCCAGGCCGATGCGATCGGCGCGATCGACGATCTCTCGGTGAAGATGCGCCAGCGCGAGCAGAAGGCGCAGGAGACCTTCGACAGGACGCTGACGTCGATCTCGCGCCGGGTGCTGTCGATCGCCGTGATCTTCCTCGGCGTCATCATGTCGGCGGGCGTGATGATCGCATTGTCGATCCGCCTGCCGCTGGCGCAGATCCTGACCGCAATGCGCGCGATCACCTCGGGAGACCTCGACCGGCCGGTGCAGGGCACGTCGGCCAAGGACGAGGTCGGCGCCATGGCGCGCGCGGTCGAGGTGTTCCGCGAGAACGCCATCGCCAAGCGCAAGACCGAGGACGAGCTGCGCACCGCCAAGGAAAAGGCCGAGAGCGCGCTGCTCGAGCTCAACACCGCGCAGCAGAACCTGATCGATGCCGAACGCCTCGCCGCGCTCGGCGGCCTCGTTGCCGGCGTCGCCCACGAGGTCAACAATCCGATCGGCATCAGCCTGACGGTCGCCTCGAGCTTTGCCCGCCGCAGCGAGATGTTCGAGAACGACCTCAAGACCGAGCCGCTGCGCCGCTCCAGGCTCGACGAATTCGTGCGCGCATCGCGTGACGCATCGCAGCAACTGGTCTCGAACCTGCAGCGCGCCGGCGAACTGATCCAGTCGTTCAAGCAGGTCGCGGTCGATCGCTCGCATGCCGAACGCCGCCAGTTCGCCTTGAGCGAAGCGACCGACCAGATCGTGGCGAGCCTGCGGCCGGTGCTGAAGAAGGCGGCGATCGCGCTGTCCGTCGATGTGCCCGATGGGCTCCTGATCGATGGCTATCCCGGCGCCTATGGGCAGATCTTAACCAATCTTTTCCTCAACGCCGTCAATCATGCCTTTGCCGACGGCCGCTCGGGCAACATCACGATCTCGGCGCGTGGCCGTGGCACCGATGATGTCGAGATCATCTTCGCGGACGACGGGGCTGGCATGACGCCGGACGTGCAGCGACAGGCGTTCGACCCGTTCTTTACGACACGCCGCAACGAAGGTGGCACGGGCCTCGGCCTGCATATCGTCTATAACCTCGTCACCCAGCAGCTCGGCGGACGCATGATGCTGGAGTCAAGGGTAGGACAAGGCACCACTTTTCGCATTATCATGCCCAGGATCGCCAAGGGCGAGCCGACGATCACTGACGCAGCAGCCGACGGAACCAGTCAATGGCCGAACAGGACGATGTCCTCCAACTGATCGACGACACCGAGAGCCCCCCGGAGGACTCGCCGGTACGGAAATGGAAGATCGCCGTGATCGACGACGATCACGCCGTCCATGAAGGCACCCGTTTTGCGCTCAGCGACTACAATCTGAACGGCGCGACGCTGGAGATCCTGTCGGCCTACTCTGCGGCCGAAGGCCGCACGCTGATGCGCGACAACCCCGACATCGCGGCCGTGCTGCTCGATGTCATCATGGAGACCGACGTCGCCGGCCTCGAGCTCGTCGAATACATCCGCAACGAGATCAGGAACGAGACCGTGCGCATCATCCTGCGCACCGGCCAGCCCGGCCAGGCGCCGGAGCGGCGCGTCATCGTGCAATACGACATCAACGACTACAAGGCGAAGACCGAGCTCACCGCCGACAAGCTGTTCACCTCGCTGACCGCGGCGCTGCGCAGCTATCAGCAGCTCGAGCGCATGGTGCAGACCAGGCGCGGGCTCGAGATCATCATCGACGCGGCCTCGACGCTGTACGACTTCAAGTCGATGCAGCGGCTGGCCGAGGGCGTGCTGACGCAACTCGCCTCGCTGCTCAATGTCGATTGCGCGGGGATCCTGGTGCTGCGCGACGACGGCAACGCCGCCGCCTGTGATTTCTCGGTGCTGGCCTGCTCGGGCTGCTACAGCCGCTTCATCGGCACGACCTCGTCGAAGGCGCTCGATGCCGATTTGCGGCACATGGTCGAGGAAGCATTTCAGCGCCGCAAGAACGAGTTCGCCGACCACCGCAGCGTGCTCTATTCGCGCACCGGCAGCGGCCGCGAGGTCGTGGTGCTGCTGCAGGCCGAGCGGCAGCTCTCCGACACCGACCGTGCGCTGGTCGAGATCTTCTCCAGCCGGCTGTCGATCGCGTTCGACAACGTGATCCTGTACCAGCAGCTGCACGAGGCCAACACCCAGCTCGAGGACCGTGTCGCGCAGCGCACCCGCGCGCTGAGCCAGGCCAACCGGCGGCTGTCGGCGCAATGGCTGCGGCTGCAGCGCGCCAACGGCTTCAAGAACGAGATCCTCGGCACCGTCGCCCACGACCTGAAGAACCCGCTCGGCGTGATCCTCGGCCGCACCGAGATGCTGACCGAACTGATCGGCGCCGGCTCGCCGAAGGAGAACGTCACCGCCCAGGTCGAGCACATCAGGGACGCCACCAGGCGGCTGACCTCGATGGTCGACCATTTGATCTCGGATGCGATGGCCGACGCCTTCGACATCACCATCCGCCGCGAGCCGGTCGACGTCGCGGCGCTCGTCAACGAGGTCACCGAGGCCAATCTGCCCTCGGCGGTCAACAAGCAGCAGAGCATCTCGGTCTCGGGGCCGCAGCATTTCGTCACGATGTGCGATGCCGACCGGATCCGCGAGGCGATCGACAACCTCGTCAGCAACGCCATCAAGTACTCGCCGATCGGCGGCAAGATCACGATCGCGGTCAGCCACGAGGGCGACGACACCGTGATCCGGATCGCCGACCAGGGTCCCGGCCTCAGCCCCGAGGATCTCGGCCGGCTGTTCGGCCGGTTCCAGCGGCTGTCGGCCAAGCCGACCGCGGGCGAAAGCTCGACCGGGCTCGGCCTGTCCATCGTCAAGCGCATCATCGACATGCATGGCGGCCATGTGACCGCCCAGAGCCCGGGCCCCGGACAGGGGTCAACCTTTACGGTTACACTGCCGGCGACAGAGACATGAACCAGAACCCGCATATCTTCATCGTCGACGATGAGGCGCCGGCCCGCGAGATGGTCGGCGATTACCTCAAGATGCACGGCTTCGGCGTGACGCTGTGCGACGGCGGCAAGAGCCTGCGCAAGGAGATCGAGAGCAACACGCCCGATCTCGTGGTGCTGGACCTCAACATGCCCGAGGAGGATGGTCTGTCGATCATTCGCGACCTCAAGAGCAAGATCAACGTCCCCGTCATCATGCTGACAGCTACTGCCAGCCCGATCGACCGTGTGGTCGGGCTCGAGCTCGGCGCCGACGACTACGTGGCAAAACCCTGCGAATTGCGCGAGCTGATGGCGCGCATCCGCTCGGTGCTGCGGCGGAGCGGGCCGGCGAAGACGGCCGCGCCGGAACCTTCCAGCGCCAAGGCCGAAAAGGAGCAGCTGGTGCGGTTCGGCACCAAATGGCTCGATCTCGAGGCCCAGGCGCTGCGCGACGACGAGGGCAATGAGCACCCGCTGACGGCCTCCGAATTCGGCCTGCTCAAGGTGTTCGCCGCCAATCCGAAGCGCGTGCTGTCGCGCGAGCGGCTCCTGGAACTCGCCAATGCCCGCGACGCCGAGGCCTTCGACCGCGCCGTCGACCTGCGCATCATGCGCATCCGCCGCAAGATCGAATTCGACCCGACCAAGCCGTCAGTGATCCGCACCATCCGCGGCGGCGGCTACCTGTTCTCCCCGACCGGGGACAAGGCGTAGTCTTTCTCGACGTCGTCCTGGCCAAGCCAGGACGACAAATCGTTGTGTGGCGCGGGCGGATTCAACGACACTAAGGCTGTCAATCCGCGCAAAAATCCCTAAGTTTCGGCCATGCCGAAAACAGCCTCCAAAGACCCCGCCAAGCCCGCCCCGAAGACCGCAGCCAAGCCCGTCGCCGCCAAGCCGGCGGCCAAGGGCGACCATATCTTTTTGGTCGACGGGTCGGGCTACATCTTCCGCGCCTATCACGCGCTGCCGCCGCTGAACCGCAAGTCCGACGGGCTGCAGGTCAATGCCGTGCTCGGCTTCTGCAACATGCTGTGGAAGCTGCTCCGCGACATGCCGGAGGACAACCGGCCGACCCACCTGGCGATCGTGTTCGACAAGTCGGAGATTACGTTCCGCAACAAGCTGTATCCCGACTACAAGGCGCACCGGCCGCCGGCGCCCGACGATCTGATCCCGCAATTCGCTCTGATCCGCGAGGCGGTGCGCGCCTTCGAGCTGCCCTGCCTCGAGCAGGTTGGCTTCGAGGCCGACGACCTGATCGCGACCTATGCGCGGCTCGCGACCGAGCGCGGCGCCACCACGACGATCGTGTCGTCCGACAAGGATCTGATGCAGCTCGTCAACGACAAGGTCGTGATGTACGACACGATGAAGGATCGCCGCATCGGCCGCGACGAGGTGATCGAGAAATTCGGCGTGCCGCCCGAGAAGGTGGTCGAGGTGCAGGCGCTGGCCGGCGATTCCACCGACAACGTGCCCGGTGTGCCCGGCATCGGCATCAAGACCGCCGCACAACTGATCATCGAGTATGGCGACCTCGACCAGCTGCTGTTCCGCGCCGGCGAGATCAAGCAGCCGAAGCGGCGCGAGGCGCTGCTCGAGAATGCCGAGAAGGCGCGCATCTCGCGCCAGCTGGTGCTGCTCGACGACAAGGTCGAGCTCGAGGTGCCGCTCGACGACCTCGCCGTGCACGAGCCCGACTCGCGCCGGCTGATCGCCTTCCTCAAGGCGATGGAGTTCTCCACCCTCACCCGCCGCGTCGCCGAGTATGCGCAGATCGATCCGGCCAATGTCGATGCCGATCCCGGCAACAAGAGCGGCGCCAGCGTGTTCTCGCCGCTGCCGCCGTCGGATGTGACGCCCACACCGGGCGACGCGCCGACAGCGGCCGCGGCACCACCGGCGAAGACCAAGCCGACCGGCGCGCGCGACGACAAGAACTCCAGCCTGAAGGGCACGCCGGCAACGCTGGCCGAAGCCCGCGGCGAGGCGATCCGCAAGATCGGCTTCGATCGCAAGGCCTACCAGGCGATCGGCAATCTCGATCAGCTCAACGCCTTCGTTGCGCGTGCGCACGACAACGGCACCGTCGCGATCGAGGCGATGTCGGAATCGATCGACCCGATGCAGGCCGAGCTGGCGGGACTGGCGCTTGCCGTCGCGCCCAACGACACCTGCTACGTCCCGCTCGGCCACCGGGAGGCCGGCGGCGGCGCCGGGCTGTTCGATGCCGGCCTCGCACCCGGCCAGATCAAGACCGCCGATGCGCTGAAGGTGCTCAAGCCACTATTGGAGTCCGCCGGCATCCAGAAGGTCGGCTTCAACGTCAAGTTCACCGCGGTGACGCTGGCGCAGCACGGCATCACGCTGCGTAACATCGACGACGCGCAGCTGATGTCCTACGCACTCGATGCCGGCCGCGGCTCGCATGCGCTGGAGGCGCTCGCCGAGCGCTGGTTCGGCCATGCCGTAGTCAATTACGGCGGCCTCGTCGGCAGCGGCAAGGGCAAGCTGACCTTCGATCAGGTCACGATCGACAAGGCGACCGAATACGCGGCCGAAAGCGCCGACGTGATCCTGCGGCTGTGGCGCGTGCTGAAGCCGCGCCTCGTCGCCGAACGGATGACGACGGTCTACGAGACGCTGGAGCGGCCGCTGGTCTCGGTGCTGGCGCGGATGGAGCGGCGCGGCATCTCGATCGACCGCCAGGTGCTGTCGCGACTGTCGGGCGATTTCGCCCAGACCGCGGCGCGCGTCGAGGCCGAGATCCAGGAGATCGCCGGCGAGCCAGTCAATGTCGGCAGCCCGAAGCAGATCGGCGACATCATCTTCGGCAAGATGGGGTTGCCCGGCGGCACCAAGACCAAGACCGGCGCGTGGTCGACCACCGCGCAGGTGCTCGACGATCTCGCCGAGCAGGGCCACGAATTCCCGAAGAAGATTCTTGAGTGGCGCCAGGTCTCGAAGCTGAAATCGACCTACACCGACGCGCTGCCGACCTACGTCAATCCGCAGACCCATCGCGTGCACACGACCTACGCACTGGCCGCGACCACCACGGGCCGGCTGTCGTCGAACGAGCCGAATTTGCAGAACATCCCTGTTCGTACCGAGGACGGCCGCAAGATCCGCCGCGCCTTCATCGCAACGCCCGGCCACAAGCTGGTGTCGGCCGATTACTCCCAGATCGAGCTGCGGTTGCTCGCCGAGATCGCCGACGTGCCGGTGCTGCGCCAGGCATTCCGCGACGGGCTCGACATTCACGCCATGACCGCCTCCGAAATGTTCGGGGTGCCGATCAAGGACATGCCGAGCGAGGTGCGGCGTAGAGCCAAGGCGATCAATTTCGGCATCATCTACGGCATCTCGGCGTTCGGTCTCGCCAACCAGCTCGGCATCGCGCGCGAGGAAGCCTCGGCCTACATCAAGAAGTATTTCGAGCGCTTCCCGGGCATCCGCGCCTATATGGACGAGACCAAGGACTCGTGCCGCCGCAACGGCTATGTCACCACGCTGTTCGGCCGCAAGATGCACTACCCCGACATCAAGGCGTCGAACGCCTCGGTGCGCGCCTTCAACGAGCGTGCCGCGATCAACGCGCGGCTGCAGGGCACCGCGGCCGACATCATCCGTCGCGCCATGATCCGGGTCGAGGACGCACTCGCCGAGAAGAAGCTCTCGGCGCAGATGCTGCTGCAGGTGCATGACGAACTGATCTTCGAGGTGCCCAACGACGAGGTCGCGGCGACGCTGCCCGTCGTGCAGAAGGTGATGCAGGACGCGCCCTTCCCCGCGGTGATCCTGTCGCTGCCGCTGCAGGTCGACGCCCGCGCCGCCAACAATTGGGACGAGGCGCATTAGAGTCCGCCTCTCCCTTCATTCCGGGGCTCGCCGCAGGCGAGAACCCGGAATCCATCCATCCACAAATTACGCCGCCTGATGGATTCCGGGTTCGTGCTTCGCACGCCCCGGAATGACGACAAGAGACCGGGTGAGGTGCAAACCACATTGCTCCGAGAGCAATTCCTGCATGGCCGCTCAGCGGGCGACACGCTAAAAACGTGTATCCCTTGCGAGACCCGTCATGCCCCACACATCCGCTCTGCTCGGCTTTGCGCTCGTCTGCCTCGGAATGGTGCTGACGCCGGGGCCGAACATGATGTACCTGATCTCGCGCTCGATCACGCAGGGGCCGGCGGCCGGCATCGTCTCGCTCGGCGGCGTCGCGCTCGGCTTCGTGTTCTACATGCTGTGCGCGGCATTCGGCATCACCGCGCTGCTGTTCGCTATTCCCTATGCCTATGACGCGCTGCGCTTCGCCGGCGCCGCCTATCTGCTCTGGCTGGCATGGCAGGCGCTGAAGCCGGGCGGCCGCTCGCCGTTCCAGGTCAAGGCGCTGAAGGTCGACGGCCCGCGCAAATTGTTCGCGATGGGCTTCCTGACCAATCTGCTCAACCCGAAGATCGCGATGCTCTATCTCGCGCTGCTGCCGCAGTTCATCGATCCGGCCGGTGGCAGCGTGCTGACGCAGTCGCTCGCGCTCGGCTCGATCCAGATCGTGATCAGCGTCAGCGTCAATGCGATGATCGCACTCGCCGCCGGCTCGATCGCGGTGTTCCTCGGCACCCGCCCGACCTGGCTGCTGGTGCAGCGCTGGCTGATGGGCACGGTGCTCGCCGGGCTTGCGATGAAGATGGCGCTCGAGGCGCGGCGGGCGTGATCAGTACCGTCTCCCGCAAGGGGAGCAGGGAAGTAAGCGCGTAGGGTGGTAGAGCGCCCCTCAATCCAGCTTCGCTTCCATCCCCCGCTTCGCCGCCGGGCGGGCCATCAGCGTCTCGTACCAGCGCTTGACGTTGGGGAAGTCGGCCAGATCCACCTTGTGGCGCGGATGGCGCCAGGCCCAGCCGAGAATGGCGAAATCAGCCACCGAGAGATCGCCGGCGACGAAGTCGCGGTCGGCAAGCCGGCGGTCCAGCACGCCGTACAGCCGCCGTGTCTCGGTCATGTAGCGCTTCAACCCGTAGGCGCGGTCCTGCTCGTTCTCCAGCGCGATGAAATGGTGCACCTGGCCGGGCATCGGGCCGAAGCCGCCCATCTGCCACATCAGCCATTCATAGACCGGGATCCGTTCCGCCAGCGGCTTCGGCAGGAACTTGCCGGTCTTCTCGCCGAGATAGAGCAGGATCGCGCCGGACTCGAAGATGCTGACCGGCTTGCCGCCGGGGCCGTCCGGATCGACGATCGCCGGGATCTTGTTGTTCGGACTGATCGCAAGGAAGGCGGGCGCCATCTGCTCGCCCTTGCCGATATTCACCGGGATCACCTTGTAGGGCAGCCCCATTTCCTCCAGCGCCACCGAGATCTTGCGGCCATTGGGCGTGTTCCAGGTGTGCAGCTCGATGGTCATTTCCGCTTCCCTCGCAAGTGTTTGGCCGGGTGTTTGGCGCTTGCTTTAGGGGGAAGCCGGCAGCCGCACAACCCGCGCTTTCCGCACACGGCTGCGCTGAAATGGCGGCATCCCCACTGTTGACGGCGGGATTTACCCGCTGGAATGTGCGCCGGACCGCCGATAGATTGCCGGCCGCCTCAAAGCCCCCAAAGAACCCCTATAGGGAAAAAGCCTTTGTCCAAATCAGCCTCCCGCGCCCGCCTCGCCGAGATCATCCGCAAGCGTTCGTTCGGCCGCGGCGAGATCACGTTGGCGTCGGGCCGCAAGAGCGACTTCTATTTCAACCTGAAGCCGACGATGCTCGATCCTGAAGGCGCAGCGCTGCTCGCCGAGCTCACCTATGAGGCGCTGAAGGACGACAAGCTCGATTTCGTCGGCGGGCTCGAGATGGGCGCGGTGCCGCTCGCCGGCGCCATTGCGCAGCTGTCCTGGCTGAAGGGTCATCCGATCGCGGCGTTCTTCGTGCGCAAGAAGCCGAAGGAGCACGGCGCGCGGCTCGCCGTCGAAGGGCTCGCCAAGGGCGAGACACTCGCGGGCAAGCGCATCGTGATCGTCGAGGACGTCACCACGACCGGCGGCTCGGCGCTGAAGGCCGTGGAAGCCGTGCGCGAGGCCGGCGGCGAGATCGCGCTGGTGTTCACCATGGTCGACCGCGAGGAAGGCGCGACCGAGACGTTCGCCGAAGCCGGCTTGCCGTTCCGCGCGCTGTACAAGGCCGGCGAGTTCCTGAAGGACTGAGGGCTTTTGCTCCCCCTCTCCCCGTTCTTACGGGGAGAGGGTTGGGGTGAGGGACTGCGTCCACGAATCGTGTGTGCCGTGGGACCTGTACCCCCTCACCCGGATCGCATCTCGCGATGCGATCCGACCTCTCCCCGCAAGCGGGGCGAGGTGAGGAGGAGTTCGCGCGCGTCCGCCTGCTTCTTGTGACGACGTCACGCTCGATCAATCGCTCGTTTACCATCCCGTCTTAAGGTGAATTCGCCGGGGCAGCTTGTCGCCGCGGCGTGGCGCGTCGGGTGGAGTTGGCGTTGCGTACAGAGTTGAGTGATCGGCGCGTGCGGCGCCGCGTGATGCTTGCCGCCGCTGCGTTCGCGGGTTCCGTTCTGGTCGTGCCCGCTCCTGTCTCGGCCGAAGGGCTGTTCGACTTCTTCTTCGGCGGTTCCCAGAAGCAGCAGGGCCGGCCGGCCCCGCCGCAAGCCAATTTCTTCGCCGATCCGTTCGGCCTCAACCAGCAGCCTGAACGGCAGCAGTCTGCGCCGACCTCGGCGCCGCGCGTGGCCGGGTCCGGACCGGCCTATTGCGTGCGCAGCTGCGACGGCAAGTATTTCCCGCTGACGCTGCGCGGCAACGCGACGCCGGCGCAGCTCTGCCAGGCGTTCTGCCCGGCGAGCGCGACCAAGGTCTATTACGGCAGCCATATCGACAGCTCCGCCTCGGCCACGGGCGAGCGCTACACCGACAGCGAAACCGCCTTCGCCTATCGCAAGGCGCTGCGCGCCGATTGCACCTGCAACGGTCGCGACCCGGCCGGGCTCGCGCCGGTCGACCTTGCGCTCGATGCCTCGCTGAAGGCCGGCGACGTGATCGCAACCACCGACGGCCTCGTCGCCTACACCGGCATCCGCGTCGGCAACGAGCAGTCGTTCGACTTCACGCCGGTCGCCTCCTATCCCGGACTGACCGCGGCGGTCCGCGCGCGGCTCGGCGAGATGAAGGTCGCGCCCGTCAGCGCCGAGATCGCCAGCGACGCGCCGCTGCCGGAAACCAGGAGCGATGTCGCGCCGCCGGCGCCCTCGTCGGTGGTGCCAAAGGGCCAGGCCGCAAAGCCCGCCAAGCGGGCCGAGGTGGACTGACCGGCGCAAGCCCTCAGCGCGCCACGATCACGCCGATCACATTCGGTGCGGCCATGTATTTCTCCTCGATCGCGGCCCGTGCCGCGGCGCGGTTCTCCGGAGTGAGGATGCCGCGCTTCTCGGCGAGGATCATCCAGCAATAGCCCCACCAGTCGGTCAGCATGCCTTGATCGTCGACGAGGTCGTAGCCCTGCTCGGCCGCGAAGATGCGCGCATGCGCCTCATCGAGCGTATCGAGCCAGGCATGATCCTCCAGCGAGAACAGCTCGTCGCTGAAATCATCGGTCGTGTAGCCCCAGATCGACATGCAGACCGCGTTGAACTCGCGATCGAGCTGGTCGTCGTCGATCGGCTGGCGCCGCGAGGCCTGGTGCAGCCGCGACAGCGACCGCGCGAAATCGGCAATCCGGGTCAGGGCGAATTGATCAAAGGCGATGGTGGACATGTAGTCCTCGCGGAGACTTGGAGACCATAGATATTGTATCGGCGCAGGCACCGAATCACAATGATATATCAAAGGCTTGCCAAAGTGTTCTTAATTCGTTCTGATTGGTTTATGGATCGTCGTTGTTGGTCGTCGTCCTGGCGAAGCCAGGACGACGATGTGGCGCGAGCGAGCATCATCGCCCCGCCACGCGCGTATGCCCCAGACGCAATTCGGGCCGCTGATCAGGTCAGCGGCCCGTTGAATACTGCTTCGGTATGAAATGCGTCGGAGCTGAAAAATGTGCCCGCCCCACGAGCGACAGCTGTGTTTGTAAAGAACTCGTTAAGTCCTGGAAATCCGTACCACTCCGGTGTTCCCAACGGGCGCGAAGCTGCGTTGCGCGGCTCGTTCAATTCGCGGCGGACAGCAGTCTGTCGCCGCAGGCATTCGCATAGAACTTGCCGCCGCATTGCCGCTTGATGGCGGCACAGCGCGCGGCCGGCGATGCGTTCTGCGGCATGCTGAAGCCGCAAGTCAGATCATCGGCGCTGCGGCCCGGTCTGCCCGCGGCATAGGCTGCGCTAGTCGCCGTGATGCACACCACGAGCAATGCCGCGGCCGCGATCTCGATCAGGAGTCTCGGCGCATCCACCGCTAAATCGTCGCGAAAACTCGCTCTCCACCGCCAATCGTAGCACCGATGCGGGGAGGCCCAAAAGGTTCCCGGAGCGGCCCGGTCCTTGCATAAAATCTCGGCAGCGCGGCGTACGGCCTTGTTCCGGACGGTTTCGATTGCCATGCAACGCGCGTATCATTGTGTGGAGCATGATCGGGAGGCGCGGACATCGGAGCTTCCGGGGGCCATGCTCGAACAAGGCGATGAGATCGTGATGCTCGCATCATGATCGATCTGAACGGCAGGGATTGGGCGTTTTGCACGAACAAACAAACTACCCGGCATTGAACCAGCCGATCGACGAGCTGGCGCTGGCCGAGATCAAGGGCGCGATCCTCGCCAAGCTGCGGCTTGCGATCGGCAAGGATGCCGGCATGGCGACCCGGCGTGACTGGTACAAGGCGGCGGCGCTGGCGCTGCGCGACCGCATCGTGCACCACTGGCTGACGGCCGAGAAGCAGAGCTACGACGCCGGCGCCAAGCGCGTCTATTATCTCTCGCTCGAATTCCTGATCGGCCGCCTGTTCACCGACGCGCTGAACAATATGGGATTGCTGCCGCTGTTCGAGGCGGCGCTCGGCGACCTCGGCGTCGACCTCTCCGACCTGCGCAAATGCGAGCCGGACGCCGCGCTCGGCAATGGCGGCCTCGGGCGGCTCGCGGCCTGCTTCATGGAGAGCATGGCGACGCTGGCGATCCCGGCGACCGGCTACGGCATCCGCTACGATTTCGGCCTGTTCCGCCAGATCATGAATCAAGGCTGGCAGCAGGAATATCCCGACGAATGGCTCGCCTTCGGCAACCCCTGGGAATTCCAGCGGCCGGAGGTGGTCTACAACGTCCATTTCGGCGGCACTGTCGAGCATGTCGACGAGCGCGGCCGCGACCGCGCCACCTGGCATCCGGCGGAAACCGTCGAGGCAATGGCCTACGACACGCCGATCGTCGGCTGGCGCGGCCAGCACGTCAACGCGCTTCGGCTGTGGTCGGCACATGCGCCCGACCCGCTCAAGCTCGACGTCTTCAACACCGGCGACTACGTCTCGGCGAGCGCCGAGCAGGCGCGCGCGGAAGCGATCTGCAAATTCCTCTATCCGAACGACGAGAGCGCGGCGGGCCGCGAGCTGCGGCTGCGCCAGGAATATTTCTTCGTCTCGGCCTCGTTGCAGGATCTCGTCAACCGGCATCTCGCCTCCGACGGCGGCCTGCGCAACCTCGCACAGAAGGCGGCGGTGCAGCTCAACGACACCCATCCGAGCCTTGCGGTCACCGAGCTGATGCGCATCCTGGTCGACCTGCACAATTTCCGCTGGGACGAAGCCTGGAAGATCACCGTCGCGACGCTGTCCTACACCAATCACACCCTGCTGCCGGAGGCGCTCGAGACCTGGCCGGTCGAATTGTTCGAGCGGCTCTTGCCGCGGCACCTCGAGATCATCTACCGCATCAACGTGGCGCATCTGGCGCTCGCCGAGGAGCGCTTCCCCGGCGACATCGAATACCGCGCCTCGGTGTCGCTGATCGACGAGCGCAGCGGCCGGCGGGTGCGGATGGGCCAGCTCGCCTTCGTCGGCTCGCATCGCATCAACGGCGTCTCCGCGATGCATTCCGACCTGATGAAGGAGACCGTGTTCCACGACCTGCATCATCTCTATCCCCAGCGCATCACCAACAAGACCAACGGCATCACCTTCCGCCGCTGGCTGATGCTGGCCAATCCGCGGCTGACCGCGCTGCTGCGCGAGACCTGCGGCGAGGCCGTGCTCGACGACTTCTCGCTGCTCGAGCGGCTCGAGCCCCACTCGAGCGACCTCGAATTCCAGAAGCGCTTCCGCGACGTCAAGCATCACAACAAGCTGGCGCTGGCGCGGCTGATCGGCGAGCGCAACCACATCAAGGTCGATCCGTCGGCGCTGTTCGACGTGCAGATCAAGCGCATCCACGAATACAAGCGGCAGCTGCTCAACATCCTGGAAACCATCGCGCTGTATCACGCGATGAAGGACGATCCGGGGGCGAACTGGGTGCCGCGGGTCAAGATCTTCGCGGGCAAGGCCGCGGCGAGCTACCGCTACGCCAAGCTGATCATCAAGCTGATCAACGACGTCGCCGAGATCGTCAACAACGACGCTTCGCTCGGCGGCAGGCTGAAGGTTGCCTTCCTCGCCGACTACAATGTCAGCCTCGCCGAGGTGATCATCCCCGCCGCCGATCTGTCCGAGCAGATCTCGACTGCCGGCATGGAGGCCTCGGGCACCGGCAACATGAAGCTCGCGCTGAACGGCGCGCTGACCATCGGCACGCTCGACGGCGCCAACATCGAGATCCGCGACAATGTCGGCGAAGAGAACATCGCGATCTTCGGCCTCGAGGCCGGCGACGTCATGGTCCGCCGCAAGCAGGGCCTCGATGCCAGCGACATCATCCGCAAATCGCCGCGGCTCGAGCGCGCGATCCGCGCCATCGAGAGCGGCGAATTCTCGCCGGGCGATGCCGCGCGCTTCGCCTCGATCGGGCACGCGCTGCGCTATCTCGACCACTACATGGTCTCGGCCGATTTCGATTCCTACTATGACGCACAGCGCGGCATCGACGCGCGCTGGCGGGTGCCCCCGGCCTGGACCCGCGCCTCGATCCTCAACGTCGCGCGCATGGCGTGGTTCTCCTCCGACCGCACCATCCGCGAATACGCCGAGGACATCTGGCACGTGCCGGTGCATCCGAGTGCCTCGCCGCAGCTCGGCAGCCAGCGCGAGGCGAAGGGGTAATCCCGGGACGCGGAAATCGATGACCTCGGACGTCATTGAATTCGGCATCGTTGCCGGACTATTGCATGTCGAGCGTCATTCCGAGCGTGGCGAAGCGGTCCGTCGCACCCCACATGTGGACGCATGGATTGCTTCGTCGCTCCGCTCCTCGCAATGACGAACAAATATTCAGGGTCATGCATGCTCACCAAGGCTCCGCACCTTTTCGATGAAGCGACCGCCGTGACTGCCGGCGACAGCCGCTGGCAGGGACGGACCAGCCCGGACTACTGGGCGTTCGTCGGCCCGTTCGGCGGCTGCACCGCCGCCACGATCCTGCGCGCCCTGATGCAGCACCCGCAGCGCGCCGGCGAGCCGCTGGCGCTGACGGTGAATTACTGCGCGCCGGTCGCCGAGGGCGTGTTCGATCTCGATGTCCGCCTGGTGAGAAGCAACCGCTCGAGCCAGCACTGGTCGGTCGAGATGACGCAAGGCGGCGGCGAGGTCACGACCTTGGCGACCGCGGTATTCGCCGAGCGCCGCCCGTCATGGTCGCATCAGCCTGCGGAGTTTCCCGGCGCGGTACCGTTCGAAGAGCTCCGTCCCTATCCGAAGCTCGCGATGACCTGGGCCAACCAGTATGATTTCCGTTTCGCCGAGGGCGAACCCAAGCTCAGCGGCGGCGCCGCGAAGCAGCCCTTGAGCCCCTACTCGAAGCTCTGGATCGCCGACCGCGTCCCGCGCAAGCTCGATGCGATGTCGCTGATGTCGATGTCGGACGCGTTCTTCGGCCGTGTGTTCCACGCGCGGCAGGAGCTGGTACCGTTCGGCACGGTGTCGCTGACGACCTATTTCCACGTCGATGCTGCCGACCTGGATGCGGAGGATACCACCCGCGTGCTCGCGACCGCCGATGCCAAGACCTTCCACAAGAGCTACGGCGACCAGCATGGCGAATTGTGGTCGCCGTCCGGCCGCCTGCTCGCCACCACGACGCAGATCGCTTATTTCAAAGCATAAGCACAAACCAGCTATCCACATGGCCGGACTGGACTGCCTTGCCTATTTCGAGGGTTGAGGGAACAGTGGCGCGTCGCTTCTGTTCCACGCCTTTGGGAGCCCCGCCGCATGTCCGAAGCCGACAATTCCAAACATCAGCGCATCGCCCTGCTCGGCGTTCCCATCGAGATCGGCGCGTCGCAGCCCGGCCCGCTGATGGGACCGGACGCGCTGCGCACCGCGGGCATCGCGCGCCTGCTCGAGCAGCTCGACTTCCACGTTGACGATCATGGCAACCTTGCGATCCCGGCCGTGGTCGCCGACGGCCCGGTGCCGGCAAACACCAGATTCTACGACGAGGTGAAGACCTGGACCCGCGCGCTCTCCGAGCGCGCCTACTGGCTGGCGCATTCGGGCGCGATCCCGCTCTTCATGGGCGGCGATCACTCGCTGTCGATGGGATCGATCAACGGCGTCGCGCGCTACTGGCAGGAAAAAGGCCGGCCGCTGTTTGCGCTGTGGGTCGACGCGCATGCCGACTACAACACGCCGGCCACCACCATCACCGGCAACATGCACGGCATGTCGGCGGCGTTCCTGTGCGGCGAGGCGGGCCTCGACGATTTGCTCGGCGGGCTACCGCGCGCCTCGATCCCGCCGGATCAACTCGCGCTGATCGGCACCCGCTCGGTCGACCCGCTGGAGCGCAAGCTGCTGCGGCAGCGCAACGTCTCGATCGCGGACATGCGCCAGATCGACGAGTTCGGCGTCGCCGTGCTGACCCGCCGCGTCATCGAGCGCGTCAGGGCGAAGAACGGCGTGCTGCATGTCTCGTTCGACGTCGACTTCCTCGATCCGGACATCGCGCCCGGCGTCGGCACCACGGTGCCGGGCGGCGCGACCTATCGCGAAGCGCATCTCATCATGGAGCTGCTGCACGATTCCGGATTGGTGCGCTCGCTCGATATCGTCGAGCTCAATCCGTTCCTCGACGAACGCGGCCGCACCGCGCGCGTCGCGGTCGAATTGATCGGCAGCCTGTTCGGCCTGCAGATCACCGACCGGCAGACGCCGAGCAACGCGGTGCTGCCGGAGATAGGCGAGTAGCGAGTAGCGAAGCGCAATCCCCCGCCCCCGTTATCCTGAGGTGCGAGCACTTGCGAGCCTCGAAGGATGTACGGCCCGGCTCGTGGCCGTCGACCCTTCGAGGCTCGCTCCGCTCGCACCTCTGGGTGACGGATCGAGAAGGAGCGCGCTGCGCTCACTACGCCCAAAAAGCAAAAAGGCGGCCACCAGGGCCGCCTTTTCAAATCGCGAGATCAGCGCGCGTTACTCTGCCGCGAGCTTCACTTCCGGCGCGGCGGCGCGGACCTCGGCGTCGACCTGCGCTTCGAACTTGGCGAAGTTCTTCTGGAACATGCCGACCAGCGCACGCGCGGTCTTGTCGAACTCGGCCTTGTCGGCCCAGGTCTTGATCGGATCGAGGATGTGCGGTTCGACCCCCGGCAACGAGGTCGGCACCGCGAAGCCGAAATACTTGTCGGTGCGGAAGTCGGCGTTGCGCAAGCTACCGTTCAGCGCCGCGGTGAGCAGCGCGCGGGTCACCTTGATCGGCATGCGGCGGCCGGTGCCGTATTTGCCGCCGGTCCAGCCGGTGTTGACCAGCCAGCAGTCGACATTGTGCTTGGCGATCAGCTCGCGCAGCATGTTGCCGTACACCGACGGATCGCGCGGCAGGAACGGCGAGCCGAAGCAGGTCGAGAATTCCGGCTGCGGCTCGTTGCCGAGACCACGCTCGGTGCCCGCGACCTTCGCGGTGTAACCGGACAGGAAGTGATACATCGCCTGCGCCGGCGTCAGCTTGGCGATTGGCGGCATCACGCCGAAGGCGTCGGCGGCGAGCATCACCACGTTCTTCGGATGCGGCGCGCAGCCGGTGCGCGAGGCGTTCGGGATGAAATCGAGCGGATAGGCCGACCGGGTGTTCTCGGTCTTCGAGCCGTCGTCGAAATCGGGCACGCGATCGTTGGCGCCGAGCACGACGTTTTCCAGCACCGCGCCGAAGCGCTTGCTGGCGGCATAGATCTCGGGCTCGGCTTCGCCCGACAGCTTGATGCACTTGGCGTAGCAGCCGCCTTCGAAATTGAAGACGCCGTCCTCGCTCCAGCCATGCTCGTCATCGCCGATCAGCGTGCGCTTCGGATCGGCCGAGAGCGTGGTCTTGCCGGTGCCGGACAGGCCGAAGAAGATTGCGGTGTCGCCGTCGGGGCCGACATTGGCCGAGCAGTGCATCGGCATCACGCCCTTCTCGGGCAGGTAATAGTTCAGCGTGGTGAACACGCTCTTCTTCATCTCGCCGGCATATTGCGAGCCGCCGATCAGGACGATCTTGCGGGCGAAATCGATCGCGACGACGTTCTCCGACTTGCAGCCGTGACGTTTCGGATCGGCGCGGAAGCTCGGCAGATCGATGATCGTGAGTTCGGGCACGAAGCTCGCGAGCTCCGACGTCTCTGGACGAATGAGCAGCGTGCGGATGAACAGCGAGTGCCAGGCGAGCTCGGTGAAGACGCGCGTCTTGATGCGATGCTTCGGATCGGCGCCGCCGTAGAGATCCTGCCCGAACAGAGTCATGCCTTCGGCATGCTTGAGGAAGTCGGCATGCAGCGTCGCGAACTGCTCCGAGGTGATCGACTGGTTGCCGGCCCACCACATGCTCTTGTCGGTCAGACCGTCGCGGACCGTGAACTTGTCCTTCGGGCTGCGGCCGGTGAACTCACCGGTGTCCGCGCAAAGCGCGCCATCGGCCGAGAGCACCGCTTCGCCATTGCGCAGCGCGTGCTCATAAAGCTGCGGCGCACCGTAGTTCCAATGCACGCCCTTGAGATTTTTTAAGCCGAATTTGTCGGCACCGAAGGCACCGTTATGCACGCCCGTCTCTTGCACGAAGAACCTCCTCGAACCCGCGTATCCTTGTTCGCGCGAATGTCGCTAGTCGCGCCCCGTCGCGGTGATGACCGTCATCAGAATATAGCCTCTCGGCCCCGGTCCGGCGACCTAATAGTGGGGATCGCCGGGCTTGCCAAGCCAGTCGAATGGCTTTTGGTTTATTCCAAGGCAGGTACAGCATCGGGCACAATTACCGCAGCGCGAAACAGTTTCGCTTTGCTTTCGCTTTCGCGTTGTTTTCGCGGCGATCGGGCGACGTTTCGTCGCCTTTCCCGCTGCGAGCAGGGGGAATTGCGATGCACAAAGAGTGCCAGCGATCCGCGTGCGCCTCGCGTCGTGCGAACGAAAGCACCGGGGAATGCCGGGTATGCATTTCGCGCTGAGAATGTGTTGCTGAACCAGACTGCCACAAGTTGACGCTGCGCCGCACCGACGAGCACGTCGTCCACGATCGTGTTGCACATGGCATGCACCATTGATCGGCTGTGAGCACAAGCTCGATCGAGCTCAACACGCCAGCGGAACAGCTTGACTGCGTCAATGCTTGGCATCGGCGAATGTTCCGCAACGCCCTGCGTGCAGCGTCGGTGAGACCACTGACCGCAAAGATCTCAGGTAACGCAATCAGCGCGTCACGCACGTGCGTGAGGCCATCGGCGATGGTGAGATATGCCCGCACGAAATGATTGCGCTGTCACGCCCGGCAAGCGCGCGTGCCGCCGCGGCCGTGCGACACCATGCCTCGCCGCGCGGAGCACCGCCGTTCGGATCGGCTGGTGGCCTCCTCTACTTCTTGGCGCGCGCCTCGCCGGCGAGCCGCACCAGCATCTTGCGCAGCTCGGTGCCGTTGGTGACGCGCTCGGGGAAATCGAGCCGCAGCGTGTTACGGCCGGCCTGCATGTCCATGCCGTCGGGGTCGCAGCCGGTGCACAGCCAGTCGGCACTTTCCGCAGCCAGCAGCCGCGTGGCGTAGAGGTTCATGGCCTCGCGGTGGTCCTCGTTCATATGCGCCACCGCGCCCGGCTCGGCCTCCAGCAGCGCGTCGGCACCGCCGAGATCGGTCAGAAACTGCGCAGGCTTCAGGTCGACGATCCGCCCGAACCCGGCGACCAGATGGGCGCCGCGCGGCCGGATCACAAAAAACGAGAAATCCTTAAATTCTACAAAGGCTTCCGCCGACGGATGAGCGCCAAGGTAGCGCCGTTGGACGAGCTCTCGCCCGGCGTCGGCGACCTCCTCCGCTCGGCCGGCCAGCATGATCCGGGCGCCCTCCAGCGGATCGCCCTCGGCGCGCTCGTCCAGCATCAGCGACACCCTGTCGTCGGCCAGAATGTTCTTCGTATGCAGCGCCAGCCGGGAGATCAGCAGGATCGGCGAGCCGTCGGGGTGGCTCGCCAGATTGACCAGCGAGCAATAGGGATCGCCGGAGCCGGCCGTCAGCGTAGCGAGCGCGCCCTGACGGCTGCGGCGGAGCAGCGAGCGGGCGAGGTGGGCAGGATCGAAGTCGGCGGTCGGTTGCATGGGCCTATCGGGTCGTTTTGAGGGCGAATCGGGCGGTTCCCTTTGAAGAAAGGGCCTTTTCTCACGGTCTCAGGGTGCTATATGGGGGTCCAACGCGTGGGTCGCAGAGCGTTTTTTGCGGAACTCGGTCACACTTCAGCCCAGCTTGCATTGCTCGTTGACCGCGTTCGAAGCCCATATTCTACGGCGAGTCGCCAGAGTGCCCGCCGTCTAAGCCACTCTCATTGTGAAAGCAGCTCATGCCCACAATCGCCTTGGTCGACGACGACCGCAACATTCTTACGTCGGTCTCGATCGCGCTCGAAGCCGAAGGCTATCGCATCATGACCTACACGGACGGTGCGTCGGCGCTGGATGGATTTCGCACGTCGCCGCCCGATCTTGCGATCCTCGATATCAAGATGCCGCGCATGGACGGCATGGAAACGCTGCGCCGGCTGCGCCAGAAGTCCGACCTGCCGGTGATCTTCCTCACCTCGAAGGATGAAGAGATCGACGAATTGTTCGGCCTGAAGATGGGCGCCGACGACTTCATCCGGAAGCCGTTCTCCCAGCGCCTCCTGGTCGAACGCGTCAAGGCCGTGCTCCGCCGCGGCCAGCCGAAGGATCCGACCGCCGCGCCGAAGGAGCCGGACGCCCGCGCGCTCGACCGCGGCCTGCTGCGGATGGATCCGGAGCGCCACACCTGCACCTGGAAGAACGAGCCGGTGACGCTCACCGTGACCGAATTCCTGATCCTGCAGGCGCTCGCCACCCGCCCCGGCGTGGTGAAGAGCCGCAACGCGCTGATGGACGCGGCCTATGACGACCAGGTCTATGTCGACGACCGCACCATCGACAGCCACATCAAGCGGCTGCGCAAGAAGTTCAAGGTGGTCGACGACGACTTCGAGATGATCGAGACGCTGTACGGCGTCGGCTATCGCTTCAAGGAAGCCTGATCTGCGCTTCCCGGGCGGCTTGTTGACTGACAGGCTCCGCACGGCTGGGGTAAGCTCGGGCGACTACTGTCTGCTTCGCGGGACGACATCCATACCAACCGGCAGCTTTGCGAAGTGCTTGATCGAACGCAGCTCGAGCAGGGACTGAACACCGAGGACGCGTCGCAGCTCCTCGATCAAGAAGCCGTGGCCGACGATCTGGTCCAGGACAAGGGCTGGCGCCGTCCGCTCGGCTGGCTGCGCCGTGCCGGTCAGTTCTTCTTCGCGCTGTCGTTCTCGAGCCTGACGCGCCGCATCGTCTCGCTCAACCTCGCCGGCCTCGTCGCGCTGGTCGCCAGCATCCTCTATCTCTCGCAATTCCGCGCCGGCCTGATCGAGGCGCGCACGCAGAGCCTTCTGGTCTACGCCGAGATCATCTCGGAGGCGATCGCGGCGTCCGCGACGGTCGAAGGCAATACGGTCACCATCGATCCCGATCGGCTGCTCGACCTCAAGCCCGGCGAGAGTTACGGCCAGCCGGACGAATCGGCGGATTTCCCGATCAATCCCGAGCGGGTCGCGCCGGTCCTGCGCCGCCTGATCGCGCCGACCAAGACGCGGGCCCGCATCTTCGACCGCGACGGCGGGCTGATCCTCGACAGCCGTAATCTGTTCGCGCGCGGCGACGTGCTGCGCATGGAGCTGCCGCCGCCGTCGGAGAAGCCGTCGCTATATGAGAAGACCAAGGCCACGATCAAGACCTGGCTCAACCGCGGCGATCTGCCGATCTATCGCGAGCTCGGCCCCGAAGGCGGCAAGGGCTATTCCGAAGTCGCGCAATCGCTGGAGGGCATGAAAGGCAGCGCGGTGCGCGTCACCGATCGCGGCGCAATCATCGTCTCGGTTGCGGTTCCGGTGCAGCATTTCCGCGCGGTGCGCGGCGCGTTGATGCTGACGACGCAAGGCGACGACATCGACCAGTTGGTGATGTCCGAGCGCCTCGCCATCCTCAAGATCGGCGGGGTCGCATCCGCCGTCATGATCATGCTGTCGCTGCTGCTGGCGAGCACGATCGCAGGCCCGGTGCGGCGGCTCGCCGAAAGCGCAGAGCGCGTCCGCCACCGTATCCAGACCCGCGTGGAGATTCCCGACTTCACCGGACGCCGCGACGAGATCGGGCATCTCTCGGGCGCGCTGCGCGACATGACCAGCGCGCTCTACAGCCGCATCGAGGCGATCGAGATGTTCGCCGCCGACGTCGCCCATGAGCTGAAGAACCCGCTGACCTCGCTGCGCTCGGCAGTCGAGACGCTGCCTTTGGCGCGCAACGAGAACAGCCGCGCGCGGCTGCTCGCCGTGATCGAGCATGACGTCAAGCGGCTCGACCGCCTGATCTCCGACATCTCCGACGCGAGCCGGCTCGACGCCGAATTGCAGCGCCAGGACATGGCGCCGGTCGATCTGCGGCGGCTGCTGACCACGTTGACGAGCGTCGCCAACGAGACCCGGCTCGGCCACGACGTGGTCGTCGAAGCCCGCTTCGAGGGCCGCGGACCGACCGACACGCTCGCTGTCCCCGGCCATGATTCCCGGCTCGGCCAGGTGATCTCGAACCTGCTGTCGAACGCACAATCATTCTCCAAGCCGGGCGACAAGGTGCGTATCGTCTGCCGCCGCACCCGCGGCGAGGTCGAGATCTTGGTCGACGACGATGGGCCCGGCATCGGCGAGGACGCGCTGGAGCGGATCTTCGAGCGCTTCTACACCGATCGGCCGCACCAGGGCTTCGGCCAGAACTCCGGCCTTGGGCTCTCGATCTCCAAGCAGATCATCGAAGCGCATGGCGGGCGCATCTGGGCCGAGAACCGCGTGGGCCCTGCGGACGAAGACGGCAAGCCCACCGTCGCCGGCGCTCGTTTCGTGGTCAGGCTGCCGGCACTATGAGCGACAATTCAAGCGTGCACGCATCCGCCGTTCTGATCGGCGAGCGTGCGGTGCTGATCCGCGGCCCGTCGGGCGCCGGCAAGTCGCGCCTCGCCTTCGATCTGATTCTCGCCGGACGCGCCGGAGCGCTTCCGCCGGCCATTTTGGTGGGGGATGACCGTGTCCATCTCGACACAGCCGGCGAACAATTGTGGGTTCGTCCGGCACCGCAATTGGCCGGTCTGATCGAGATCCGAGGTCTCGGAATCCGCCATTGCCCGTTTGCAGGTGAGGCCGTCGTCGGCTTGATCGTCGATCTTGCCGCCGATGACGCCGAGCGGCTGCCGCCGCCGGAGGCGCTCGAGACTCGCATAAATGGTGTTTTAGTACCGCGAATTCCCGTGCCGGCCGGCTTCCAACCCCTGCCGCTGGTTGTCGCTGCGCTGACGACAACCTGAAAGTTCATGTCCCCGTAATCTTGCGGCCAATTGTGGGAAGGGAATTGGTAACCATATCACATCCACTATCGCGTCGGATTTTGCCGGCGCAGCCTCCCCTCTCTACCGCCAGGAACCGGGAGACTAGCCAAGATGCCCTCTTGCGCAGGGCCTCTGGATGGTCAAAGTGGCGCGTTCGTGCGGTGCACCAAAGGGCGCCCGCGAGGAGTTTCCGATGATTGGTCTAGTGCTGGTGACCCATGGGCGCCTTGCCGACGAGTTCAGAGCGGCGCTCGAACACGTCATGGGTCCGCAGAAACAAATTGAAGCGATTACGATCGGGGCCGAGGACGATTCCGATCTCTGTCGAAGCGACATCATCGAGGCGGTGAACCGCGTCGATAGCGGCGACGGCGTTGCGATCCTCACCGACATGTTCGGCGGCACGCCGTCGAACCTTGCGATCTCCTGCATGAGCCGCCCGAAGGTGGAAGTGCTCGCGGGCATCAATCTTCCCATGCTGGTCAAGCTTGCCAAGGTTCGCGAGGAGCGTTCGCTGCCGGATGCCATCGCGATGGCGCAGGAAGCCGGCCGCAAATACGTCACCATCGCCAGCCGCGTTCTCGCAGGCAAATGAGCGACGAGGCCCCGGGCGGAAACCATGTCGGCCCGGGCGTGCCAGCGGGCGCCGTCTCGCGCGAACTCCTGATCGTCAACAAGCGCGGCCTGCATGCGCGGGCGTCGGCGAAGTTCGTCCAGCTGGTCGAGCGCTTCAACGCCGAGGTCTGGGTGACGCGCGGCGGCGAAACCGTCGGCGGCACCTCGATCATGGGCTTGATGATGCTGGCCGCGGGGCCCGGCACCACCGTCGTGGTCTCCGCGAAGGGCGACGAAGCGCAGCAGGCGCTCGACGCCATCGCCGAACTCGTCGCCAGCAAGTTCAACGAGGAAGGCACGTAACCGCCGCCTCGCGCGGTACGACAAGCGAAAGCCTCTCCCCGTCATTGCGAGCGAAGCGAAGCAATCCATCGCGCCACAAGTGGAAAAATGGATTGCTTCGTCGCTGTCGCTCCTCGCAATGACGGCGGTGAAAGCTTCACAGGAAGACGGAAGCCGCACCGATGCCCCGAACGACTACTTCGCCGGCGGCACCAGATAGACCTTCCACATCGTCGACGGGCCGGGATGGCCGTTGAAGAAGCGCATGGTGTTCATCACCATCGGCTCGGCATCCTTGGCATGCTCCGCCATCCACGCTTCGCATGGCTGCAGGAACACCGGATCGGTGGTGTCGCAGACGCCGATGAAGCCGAGGCGCCTGGCTTCGTCGAGCGACGTCAGCCCCGACGACCACGCTTCGCCCGGCACCAGCGAGGCCGGATGATCCGGGCTGTAGAACGTCATCGGCTCGCCGATGTCGGAGCGTGCGACCACCACCGCCCAGCGCGAATGGAATCTGTTCTGCCAGGTCTCGGTGAGCTCGCGCGCCAATTCGGAGCGCGCGGCGTAGGTCGAGCCGCCGACACGGTTGGACGCGATCTCCTGCGTCGCGATGCTGGGCGCGGCGATCAGCGTGGCGATGGTGGCCACGAACCACACCGCCGTGATCGAGAACAGCGCCATGCGCGGGAAACGCAGCGAGGGGATCGCAACCAGCGCAAGCGGCACCAGGAAGAACAGCGGGATGCCCCAATCGGTCTTGATGTAGACGGTGAAGGCCAGCGCGCCGAGCGGCGGCCCGATCGCGACGATCGACTGGATGATCCAGATATTGAGCGCCTGCGGAAGGTTGACGGCCGGATTGGGTCCGCGCGACCAGATCCGCGCCAGCACGTCCGACGGCCGCCATGGCACCGAGCCCAGCAATAGCGCCACCAAGCCCAGCACGGTCGGAATCGCGAGGAGGCCAAGATTGTGCACGATGTAGCCGATCACGAGCTGGATGTTGAGCTCGCGGCTCGACAGCGCGTAGACGTCGCCGGCATAGGTGAACGGCACGAAGTTCACCTCTTCCAGCCAGACCAGATGCGGGATCATCGTCACGACCATCGTGCCGATCGCAACCCACGGCGCCGGCGAGCGCAGGAATTGCATCCGCTGCGGATGGATCAGCGCGGCAAGCCCGATGGCGCCGATCATCGTCACCACCCAGTACTTGGTCATCAGCGCCAGCATGCCGGCAAAGCCGAGCAAGAGCCCCGATTTGAAGCTGCGCTTCTCGAACGCGTTCAGATAGGCCAGCACCAGCAGCGGCAACGGCACCAGCTGCGCAAGGTCGGCGTTGTATTTGAACCCCTTGAAATTGAAGATCGGGTAGAGCGCGAGCATCACCACCATGAAGAACGCGCGGCGGCGATCGACGACGCGCAGTGCGATCAGCCAGCACACCACCAGCGCGAAGCTGACGGTTGCCATCGCAAGCGCGTAGGTCGACCAGTTGGTGACCGGGAAGATCCTGAACCAGATCCCGGCGATCCAGCCCGACAGCGGCGGATGCTTGCCATAGCCGAGCAGGAAGCGCTGGCCCCAGGCATAGGCCTCCGCGACATCCATATGGACGTCCTGCGCAGCCTTGAGCTTGACCAGGATCAGCGTCCACAGCACCGCGTGGACCAATGCGAAGCCGATCACGAACCACAGGCTGGTCCTGGGATCGACGGCGCGCGAGGCTATCCAGGCGGCGATCCGCCGGATCGTCAGTCTGCGGGTGGTGCGCCTTGCGGCAGGAAGAGCGGTGGCGGTCGACATGGCCTGTGCCTGAGGCATGACCCGGAAACGTGGAAAGCGGTTTCCCGGAAGGATCATACCGAATGGAAGCGGAAGGAACGATGAGTGATTGCTCACCGGCGTTTCGCCGCGCTTTAGCGCGTTTTTGTGGCCAGTGTAATCAGCTTGGCGTGAGAACGCCTCCAACCGACCGATTCACTTCTCGAGGAGCTCCGGGCGGTACTCGAAATGCATGGTATCGTAGTGATACCACTTGCCGCCCCAGATGAAGCCGTGGCGCTCGAAAATGTCGACGATCTCGCGCGGCATCCGGTTTTTGTAGGGGATGGTCCCACTGCCCTTGCCCGCCCACAGCCAGTAATCGGAGACCTTCAGGTTGAGGTCGATCGCGGCCGCATAGCCGTGCATGCTCATCCGCCCGGTATCGGCGACGGCGCGACAAGACAGCACACCCGCGATCGGAAAGGCCGCGGCGCGCAGCGCCGGATCGAGCGCGTCGATCTCGACGGAGACCTGCTTGAGGCGGTCGGCGACACCGTTGACCCGGGTGACCTGGACCGGCTTGCCCCAGGATCGCGGCAGCCAGGTGATCGTCACCAGGTTCCGCCTGACCTCGGCCGTGTTGCAATCGCCATACATCTTCTTGAAGAAGGCCTCGTTGCGGAAACGACCGGGATCGACATTCGGGGCCGGTGGCGCCGCCGGCCCGGACGGATAAGGCTGCCGCATCTGGTCGAGGATCGAGGCATTGCGCAGCAACTGGTCGAGCGGCTTGCCGGAGACGCCATCGTCGGCCGGCATCACCGTGCCGTCGCGCCAGGTGATCGTGGTGTCGTCATGGCCCGACAGCGCATCGGGATAGGCGCGCACCAGGCGGTCGAGCAATTCGCTGTTGCTCTGCGCGTGTGCGAACGGCGGCAGCAGCGCCAGCAGAGCAACGATGCAGGCGGGCCAGCGCGCGGCCATTTCAGCGCTTTCCGGCCTGGTCGATCAGCGTGACATTGGCCTCCTCGATCGCGTTCAGCTTCGGATTCCAGCTGTTCGGCGCATACCAGGGGAAGCGGGCGAAATACGCCTTGAGATCGGCGGAATCGAAATAGCGTCCCCTGCGAGCGAAGATCTCGTTGCGTGCGATCCGCAACTCGTCGCGCGACAGCCGGCGCAGATCGGCCGGCGTCAAGAGACGCCGATCGGAATCCGGGAAGATGAAACCGCTCGGCGCAGCACCGCCACCGGATTCGAAGCGATCGATCAGCGCGACATTCGCGCTCTCGATCGCATTGAGCGGCGGATCCCATGAGCGGGGCACGTACCATGCGAACCTGCTGAACCGCGCGGTCAGGTCGGGCGCGTTGAAGTAGCGCCCGCGCCGCGCGAAGATTTCGTTCCGCGCGATCCGCAGATCGTCCCTGCTCAGCGCCCTGAGATCGCTCTCCGACAACAGGCGGCTGTCGGAGTCCGGAATGATGAAATCCGATTGCGTGCGCACCGCCGGCGGCACGCTTTGCAAAGGCGGGCTTGGCGACGGTAGCGTCTGCTGCGGCGGGATCATCGTCGCCGGCGGATCGGCGGTCGCGACCTGATTTGTCGAGACCTGCGCCGGCGCGTTGCCGGCGAAATAGAACGAGCCGTCGATCGGCGAGGTCGAGACCCAGGGCTGCTGGGCGTTGCCGGTCGCGCGTTTGACGACGAGGCCGACCTGATTGAAGGCCTGCAATACGTCGAGCCCGGGCTTCTGCATGGTGTCGACCAGCGCGCGCGTGTAGGGGCTGTGACCGTCATCGCCGTCGAGCGCGACGTTGCCCGGCTGGGTCGCATAGGACAACAACGTCCCCTCCGGCGCGCGGATCTGGGCGAGGCCACCATCGGCGGCACGCAAGCCGCGGCCGCCGAACGGATTGTTCCGGCAGGCGTCCAGGATGACGATATTGAGCCGCGTGCCCGCGCCTTCCATCTGCCGCAGCACCAGGCCGACATCGACCATCTGGAAATCGACATCGGCCTCACGCGTGGGGTTCGCCGAGACCGGCACCAGATAATTCGTGCCGCGCACCTGGATGCCATGGCCGGCGTAATAGAACAGCGCCACATCGGCGCCCATCAGCTGGCTGCCGAAGCGCTGGATCGCGGCATCGAAACCGGCCTTGTCGAGGTCGACCTGGGCCTGCCCGCCGACCAGCGCAAAGCCGAGCCGCTGCAGCGTGCCGGCCACGAGCTCTGCATCGTCCTTCGGGTTCTGCAACCGCGACACGTTCTGATAGGTCGAATTGCCGACCACCAGCGCAACGCGCTTGTCGGCGGCCGCAGGCTGCACGAACGACATTGCGAGCAATCCGGCGGCGAGAAGGGTCCAGCGCATCGTCAAATCCACGATTTCGGGGCGCCAGAGCTAGCAGAAACGTGCCCGAAAATCGATCATTGCAACTCTGCCGGAAACGCCCCCGTGATTCGCCGTCACACCCCTGCAAAATACCGCAATATGGTTGCCCGCGCGGGGGTGCGGATGCTATCCCGCGCCCCATGACAACCGCCCCGATTTCGAACATCCGCAACTTCTCCATCGTCGCCCATATCGACCATGGCAAGTCGACCCTTGCCGACCGCCTGATCCAGATGACGGGCGGCCTGTCGGATCGCGAGATGGCGGGCAAGGAGCAGGTGCTCGATTCGATGGATATCGAGCGCGAGCGCGGCATCACCATCAAGGCGCAGACCGTCCGGCTGAACTACCGCGCCAAGGACGGCAAGGATTACATCTTCAACCTGATGGACACGCCCGGCCACGTCGACTTCGCCTACGAGGTCTCGCGGTCGCTGGCGGCCTGCGAGGGTTCCCTGCTGGTGGTCGACGCCAGCCAGGGCGTCGAGGCGCAGACGCTCGCCAACGTCTATCAGGCGCTCGACAACAATCACGAGATCGTGCCGGTCCTCAACAAGGTCGACCTGCCCGCTGCCGAGCCCGAGAAGGTCAAGCAGCAGATCGAGGACGTGATCGGCATCGATGCCTCGGATGCCGTGATGATCTCGGCCAAGACCGGCGTCGGCGTGCCCGACGTGCTGGAGGCGATCGTCACCCGCCTGCCGCCGCCGAAGGGCGACCGCGACGCGACCTTGAAGGCGCTCCTGGTCGACAGCTGGTACGACGTCTATCTCGGCGTGGTCGTGCTGATCCGCGTCGTCGACGGCGTCATGAAGAAGGGCCAGCGCATCCGCATGATGGGCACCGGCGCGGCCTACGACATCGAGCGCGTCGGCTTCTTCACGCCGAAGATGCAGCAGGTCGAGGAGCTCGGTCCCGGCGAGATCGGCTTCATCACCGCGGCGATCAAGGAAGTCGCCGATACGCGGGTGGGCGACACCATCACCGACGACAGGAAGCCGGTCACCGAGATGCTGCCGGGCTTCAAGCCGGCGATCCCGGTGGTGTTCTGCGGCCTGTTCCCGGTCGATGCCGACGATTTCGAGACACTGCGCGCGGCGATGGGCAAGCTGCGCCTGAACGACGCCAGCTTCTCCTTCGAGATGGAAACCTCCGCCGCGCTCGGCTTCGGCTTCCGCTGCGGCTTCCTCGGGCTGCTGCATCTGGAGATCATCCAGGAACGGCTGTCGCGCGAGTTCGACCTCAACCTGATCGCGACCGCGCCCAGCGTCATCTACAAGATGAAGCTGACCGACGGCACCGAGCTCGAGATCCACAACCCGGTCGACATGCCCGACGTGGTCAAGATCGCCGAGATCCAGGAGCCGTGGATCGAGGCGACCATCCTGACGCCGGACGAATATCTCGGCAGCGTCTTGAAACTGTGCCAGGACCGCCGCGGTTCTCAGAAGGAGCTGACTTACGTCGGCTCGCGCGCGATGGTCAAATACGATTTGCCGCTCAACGAGGTGGTGTTCGATTTCTACGATCGCCTGAAGTCGGTCTCCAAGGGCTACGCCTCGTTCGACTATCATCTGACCGACTACAAGCCGGCCGATCTCGTCAAGATGCAGATCCTGGTCAACGCCGAGCCGGTCGACGCGCTGTCGATGCTGGTGCACCGGACCCGAGCCGAGGGCCGCGGCCGCGCCATGGTCGAGAAGATGAAGGAGCTGATCCCGCCGCACATGTTCCAGATCCCGATCCAGGCGGCGATCGGCGGCAAGGTGATTGCGCGCGAAACCGTCCGGGCGCTGCGCAAGGACGTCACCGCGAAGTGCTACGGCGGCGACATCACCCGTAAACGAAAACTTCTGGAGAAGCAGAAGGAAGGCAAGAAGAAGATGCGGCAGTTCGGCAAGGTCGACATCCCGCAGGAAGCCTTCATCGCCGCGCTCAAGGTGGACAGCTGAGGCGCTGACGATCCGTCCAGCCCGTCATTGCGAGGAGCGATAGCGACGAAGCAATCCATCTTCCCCCTTATGCGGAACAATGGATTGCTTCGCTTCGCTCGCAATGACGGGAAATGGATCCGTCACGCCGACTATTCTCCAGCAACAAAACGCACCATGATTTGAATCGCCATCGCGGGTCCGCCCCACTAAGCTCCTGACATGTTGCGCATTCTGTCCCTCCTCATCGTCATCCTCGCCTTGCTGCAGCCAGACCTGAGCGCCGCCGCCTCCTCGAAGAAGCGGCAGCCCCCCCGCTGGCATGGCTACGGCTTCCTGCCCGGCTACCGGCAGCCGCCCAATCAGACCATCCCGGTGCTCGGCCCGCGCGGCGCCGCCCGCGGCTACCCCGATTTTTCGCCGGAATATTACTATGGCGGCGATTGGCACTATTTCGGCCGCCCCGGCTTCCATGGCGGCGGGCGCTACAATGGCGGCAGCTATGGCCCGTGCTGGGTCTGGACGCCGATCGGGCGGGCCTGGCAGTGCGGCTAGCCGCGCGTCGCTGCGACATCCTGCGCCTGCAACGCACAATGCGCTGATCCCGGAATGAGAGGCATGTTGCCCGTCATATTGCCCCCGGAGCCCGGATAGGCCACCATCCTCCCTGGGCGCGCCACAACAAACAACAGCGCCTGAGGAAACGCATGAGCAAGGACGCTCGGTTCGACTATGGCTGGGTCGTGGTCGGCGCGGGCGCGCTGATGACCTGCGTCGGCTTCGGCACCATGCTGTCGCTCGCGGTGTTCCTGCAGCCGATCTCGGATGCGATGGGCTGGTCGCGCGCCGGCGTATCGGCGGCCGCGACGCTGGATTTCCTCTGCATGGGTTTTGCGGCGTTCGCCTGGGGCGCGCTGTCCGATCGCTTCGGCACCCGCATCGTGGTGCTGGCGGGCAGCCTGCTGCTCGGGCTTGGCCTCGTGACGGCAAGCCAGGCGCAGAGCCTGTGGCAATTCCAGCTCTGCTTCGGCGTGCTGATCGGAATCGCCGCCGGCAGCTTCTATGCGCCGATGATGGCGCTCGCGAGCGCCTGGATCGACAAGCATCGCAGCCTCGCCGTCGCGCTGGTGTCGGCCGGCATGGGCGTCTCGCCACTCACGGTCGCGCCATCCGCGAGCTTTCTGATCACGGCGTATGACTGGCGCTTCGCGATGCTCGTGATCGGCATCGCCGCATGGGCGCTGCTGATCCCCGCCTCGTTCCTGGTGCGCCCGGCGCCGCAGGGATCGAGCGTCGCGATCGCAACGGCCAGCCATGCGCCGCAAGCGGAATGGACCGTGGCGCAGGCGCTGCGCACGCCGCAATTCATCACGCTCGCACTGGCGCATTTCGCCTGCTGCGCGGCACATTCGGGCCCGATCTTCCACATGGTGTCCTACGCCATGGTGTGCGGCATCGCGCCGCTCACCGCGGTCACGGTCTACAGCCTCGCCGGCTTCTCCGGGCTCGGCGGACGGCTGCTGCTCGGGGTGCTGGCGGACCGGCTCGGCGCCAAGCCGGTGCTGGTCGGCGGCCTGCTGGTGCAGGCGCTGTCGATCGCGACCTATCTTGCGGTGGCGCAGCTCGGCCAATTCTACGCACTCTCTGTCGTGTTCGGCCTCGCCTATGGCGGCGTGATGCCGCTCTATGCCGTGCTGGTGCGCGAATTCTTCGGCGCGCGCATCATGGGCACGGTGTTCGGCGCGGTGTCGGCGTTCGCGAGTCTGGGCATGGCGCTCGGGCCATGGGCCGGCGGTTACGTGTTCGACACGTTCCACGGCTACACGTGGCTGCACGCCGGTTCCTTCGCGATCGGCCTTGCCGCGGTCGCGGTGGCCCTGAGCTTCTCCACCAAGCGACAGCCGTCGCTCGATCTCGACCGCGCCGCCGCCTGAGCGCGGATGCGTCGATCGCTCACGCGCGGCCGCGAGCGACGGATAGCTGATCTGCATCGGCGCCGCCCCGCCTTGCCCTCCTTTGCCGGATGGGCCACCATCGCCTGCCCCGCCCAACAAGAACCTCAGAAGGGGCGCCGAGGACACGCATGAACAAGCCGCAGGGAGTAGACCTTGTCGAGCGGGCGCGCGCGCTGGCGCCGCTGATCATTGCTGAAGCCGACGAGATCGAACGGACGCGGCGGCTGACGCCTTCGGTCACCGCGGCCCTGGTCGAGAACGGGCTGTATCGCGCGCTGCTGCCGAAGCGTTTCGGCGGCGCCGAGGCGACGCTGGACGCGTTCATGCAGATGCAGGAGGAGATCGCCAAGGCCGATGCCTCGACCGCCTGGTGCCTCGGCCAGTGCAGCGTCTGCGCCATGACCGCGGCCTATCTCGAGCCCGACGTAGCCAACGAAATTTTCAACACCGCGCCCGGCATCCTCGCCTGGGGCGCGATCGCACACGAAGTCCGCGCCGAGCCCGGCGGCTACCGCGCCAGTGCGCGCTGGGATTTCGCCTCGGGCTCGCGGCAGGCAAGCTGGCTCGGTGCCCATGTTCGAATCGTCGAGGCCGACGGCACGCCGCGCCGGAAGGCGGACGGTTCGCCGGAGATCCGCACCATCCTGTTTCCGGCGTCGCAAGCGACCATGTACGACGTCTGGGACGTGATCGGCCTGAAGGGCACCGGCACCGATTCCTACTCGGTCGACAACCTCTTCATTCCAGAGACATTCGCCGCGCTGCGCGACGACCCGGCCGCGTGCCGCGAGGGCGGCCCGCTCTACAAGCTCTCCACCAACATGGTGTTCAGCATGGGCTTTGCCGCCACCTCGCTCGGCGTCGCCCGCGCCATGCTGGATGCGGCGACCGAGCTGGCCCGCGGCAAGACCCCGCAGGGCCTCAAGGCGATGCGCGACAACAACGCCGTGCAGGGCCAGATCGGCCGCACTGAGGCGAGCCTGCGCGCCGCGCGCGCCTATCTGTATGCGACGGCGCACGACGTCTGGAGCGATCTCGCGCGCGGCGAAGCGATCACCGAGGCCCACCGCATCGCGATCCGCATCGCCTCGACCTGGACCATTCACCAGTCGGCCGCGGTGGTCGACATCGCCTATCACATGTCGGGCGCAACGGCGGTATTCGCCAGGAATCCGTTCGAGCGACGGTTTCGCGACATGCACGCGATCGCCCAGCAGATCCAGGCCCGCGACACCCAATATGAGGACGCGGGCAAGGCGATCCTGGCGGAAAATCTGGGCGCACCGCCGACGGCGCGCTGAAACGTGCCGAAGTTAGATTGAACCAGGACACGCACTCATCACTCCGCCATGCAGCGCTACTGCAATTGTGTCTGCGCACAGCGCGCCAAATTGGCCCTGACCACGAGGTGATGAAACGGCCTGATCGCGTTGAGATAGGTGAAGCCGAGGGCATTGTGGGTATGCACGACGGTCGTCGCGATCAGCAACGCGCCGATTGGAGAATGGCGCCGGAGCAGAGACAGCCGGAAGTCGAGGTGCCGGTCATCCGCACCGAGCACGATTTCATCCTTGCCCTCCCAGTGCACCGGGAAGAAGTCGACCCGTTCATGGCCGTCCGGGGACGTCCTGACCGTATCGGAGGTCTTGATGCCGAAGGGCGTCACCATGGCGTCGCGCAGCGCGATCAGCGCCTTTTGCCATGCGGGCGGATTGAGGAGCGTCCGCCTCGCCAGCTCGCGCATGCTCGGCTGTTCCGATGCACTGAGGTCAATGCTGTAGCTATCGAGCAGGCTGGCGTTCTCGTACCAGTCCGCCACGACGCTTTCCGACGGCGGCGCCGCCCGGCGCACCAGCGGTTTGCGGTCCAAACCCATGCTCATGATGATGTCACCTGTTCAAGGGACCGATCGCAAGGGCTATTCCCGGCTTGAGGCGCGGGTGATTGTCCTGCGCTGAGCCTTGCCTTACTGGTCTTCAATTCTATGGTGGTCGGCGCGGGGTCTCAAGGCCGATCTACCCCTGATGAGGACGCCGAGTAGGCTCCACACAAGCGGACGGTGAGGAGCACATCCATGCAACGATCGGCCTTTCGCAGTGTCTTGCGGCCTTGCATCCGGCTATTGTTCACGTCGGAAAGGCTTTGAAGGTTCACCAATGCTGCTCGAAACCGGGCTCCGAGGCGCCGCACTGGCGCTGATCGGCCTGCTTGCGATCATCGGTCTTCCCGGCACGCTTCGATCGTTGATCGGTCGCGCCACACTGCTGTTCGACCTGTGTGTCATCGCGTTCCTCGTCGAAACCGCTCCCGGACTACATGACGGGCTCGCCTGGTGGATCGTTCCGCTGCGGATTCTCAGCAACTCGATCGCAGGCATTTTCGTCGTGTGGGCCGAGACGGTGTTCGGGGATGCATCCGAGGCGACGCCATGGCGGTGGGCGGTCTTCGTTGCCGTTTTGCCGCTCGCGGCGGTGGCGACCTTGTCCGGCTCGAGCCTGGCGTGGAATGCGACGCATGCCGTGACGCTCATCGTGGTGGTGATCGAAACCGCCCGGGTGCTTGCAGGACGCAAAGCAGACCTGGTCGAGGGGCGGCGACGCTTCAGGATCATCTTCGCCTGCGCCGTGGGTCTGGTCATTCTGGCAACGACGCTGCTCGACGCAGTAGGTGTCGGCTGGCTCCCCGGGCTTTCGGCCGTGCTGGGCCTCGCCATCGTTGCCGCCATGACACGCCTGCGTGCCGTCATGCCCGATCCGACGCTCGATCCGGCACCGGCAGCGCGAGGGGCCCCGACGATCCCGATCGCGGCGAGCGACATGAGCGCCGAGGAGCGCCAACTGGCGGAGCGGCTGCGGCGGGCGATGGAGCAGGACCGTGCCTACCGCGACCCGGAGCTCTCGGTGGATCGACTGGCCGAGCGGTTGGGCGTGCCTGAATATCGTCTCCGGCGAACGATCAACCAGCGCCTCGGCTATCGGAACTTCACTGATTTCGTCAACGAGCACAGGCTGAAGGAGGCGCGGCAGGCGTTGTCCGACCCCGCGCAAGCCCGCGTCCCGGTCCTCACCATCGCCCTCGATGCCGGTTGGGGATCGATCGGCCCGTTCAATCGCGCCTTCAAGGCCCAAACCGGCCAAACGCCGACTGAATTCCGCCGCCGCGCGCTGGCCGATTTCGCAATCGGCGATAGTTTGCCGGTATCGGCCAGGTCCGACACGGCTTCCGGCAAGACCCCGACCTCGGCATGAGGCCTGATCCCGGCGCAAACCGGAGGACGGGTCATGCCTGGAGAGAGACCGAGCCATCGCCTGCTCTATATCGACAACCTGCGTTGGTCGGCGATCAGCATGGTCGTCGTCATGCACGCGGCCGTGACCTACTCGCCCTTTGGCGCATGGTATTACCGCGAGCATCCGGAGCTGGGTATCGGAGCGAAGATCGGCTTCGCCGCCTATCAATCCTTCCAGCACGCGGTGGCGATGGGTCTGCTGTTCGGCCTGGCGGGCTTCTTTTCAGCCGGCGTCATTGCACGCAATGGCGTCCGTCACTTCGTCCGCGAGCGGCTGCAAAGACTTGGCCTGCCATTGCTGCTCTATGTGACCTTGATTGGCCCGCTGACTGAGTATTTCGTCGCGGGGTCGTGGCGGTCCGACCCGCCGCGAACGTTCATCCAGGACTGGTGGCTGCACTTTCGTTCGGGGGAACTGCTCGACGGCTCGGGGCCCCTGTGGTTCTGCCTGGTGCTTCTCCTGTTCTCCGCCGTCTACGCAGTGCTGTGCCAGGTGCGCCCGATCCAGTTCGCGCCGCGTGATCCGCCTTCGGCAGCGGCCGTGCTGGGTTACGCGGCCCTGATTGCCATCGTGACCTTCGTCGTCGGCGCGGCCTTTCCGAACGCGACGACTGTTCTCAACGTCGATGTGCACGACTTTCCGCAATACCCCTTCATGTATGCCGCCGGAATTGCCGCATGGAAAGGCGACTGGTTCCGCCAGATACCATCACGCGTCGGAAGGCGCTGGTGGTGGAGTGGCCTTTGGATCGGCGGCGCGCTGTGGATCATCCTCATCGCTACTGGCGGCGCCATGCGCGGCGACGTGTCCTCCTATGGCGGGGGCTGGCACTGGCAGGCTGCCGGCATCGACGCCTGGCGCTCATTCACCTGTGTTGCGCTCTCGTTGGGGGCAATCATCCTCTATCGAGACCGGCTTGACGGCCAGGGACCCATCGCGCGCTTCCTGACGCGCAATGCGTTCGGCGTCTATGTCTTGCACGCGCCGATCCTGGTTGCGATCACGCGCTTGCTGCACCTTCTCCCTGCTTCAATTGCCGTCAAATTCGCAGCCGCCAGTCTGGGGGGCATCCTGGCAAGCTTTCTCGTTGTCGGGTTTGTGGCCCGGCGAACGCCTGGCTTGCGCGCAGTTCTCTGAACGTCTGCCTGCGGTCCGGCTGAATCAGCCAAACCTCAGCTCGATTGAGCCGCATGGTACGAAAGTAGGCACCGGCACGATGCTGCCGGCGCGAATTTTCGGCGGTGCAACACCCGGTTGTTAAGCTTTTTCTGGGACTTTGCGGCCGGCGCTAATGCCTGGAGTCCCGCTCGTCCCATGTTCACGCTTCGATCGATTGCCGCCCGCCTGATTCTGGCGATTTCACTGACCGTTGCGGTCGCCTGCGCGATTCTCGGCGGCTTCTCCATCAGCCAGCAGCGGGCGCTGACCCGGCTCGCGCTCGATCAGCAGCTCAAGCTGCAATATGACAGCGTGATTGCGGCGATCGACTATGAAGGCCGCACGGCGCTCGCGGTTTCCGCCGTCATCGCCGCCCTGCCGCCGGTCGAGGACGCGATCGCCAAGGGCGACCGCGACGGCCTCGGCAAGCTGCTCGGCGCCCCCTGGGCCTCGATCAAGGCGCAGGGCATCCCGCTGATCTCGTTCTGGCAGGCCCCGGCGACCAGCTTCTACCGGGTCCACACGCCGAAAATCTTCGGCGACGACGCCTCTACACGGCGCATCACCGTGGTGGAATCGATCAAGGCTGGCAAGCCGATCGTCGGCGTCGAGCCCGGCCGCGAAGCGCTTTCGATCTTCGGCATGACCCCGGTCATGCGCGACGGCAAGACGCTGGGCAATGTCGACATCGGCGTCGCCTTCGGCAAGGAATTCGTCGATCGCGCCAAGAAGCGCTTCGGTATCGACCTTGCCGTGCATTCGTTCGACGGCCAGAAATTCAGGCGGCTGTCGTCCACCTTCGGCGACACCGTGGTCGCGACCCAGGACGAGCTCAAGAGCGCAATGAATGGCGCGGCTCTGCTGCGCGACGCCACGCTCGACGGCCATGCGGCGGAGCTCTATCTCGGCCAGATCAAGAACTATGCCGGCGAACCGGTCGCCGTGCTCGAGATCGTCAAGGACACCAGGGACTATGAGGCCGCGGCCGCGAGCGCGCAGCGCAATCTGATCGTCGGCGTGGTCGCGATCCTGGCCGCGGCCGTGCTGCTCGCGTTCCTGCTCGGCCGCGGCCTGTCGCGGCCGCTGACCGCGATCACCGCCGTCATGAACCGCCTGTCCAGCGGCGACACCAGCGTTGCGATCCCCGGCAGCGAGCGCCGTGACGAGCTCGGCACCATGGCGAAGGCGGTCGACGTGTTCCGCCGCAGCATGATCGAGACCTCTTCGCTGCGCGATGCACAGGAGGCCGACAAGGTGAAGGCTGCGGCCGACAAGCAGGCGCTGCAGCGGCAGATGGCCGACCGTTTCGAATCCGACGTCAAGGGCATGGTCGCCGCCGTCGCGCAATCATCGAGCGCCATGCAGCGCGTCGCGGGCGAGATCGCCAGCAGCGTCAACGGCACCTCCGAACGGACCGCGGCGGCAGCCGCCGCGTCCGAGGAGGCGTCCGCCAGCGTCAACGCGGTGGCGGCCGCAACCGAAGAGCTGGCCTCTTCGATCACCGAGATCGGCCGCCAGGTCACCCATTCCAGCCGCGTCGCCGACAATGCCGTGGCCAAGGCGATGGAGACCACCGAGATGGTGACGAGCCTTGCCGCATCCGCCGAGAAGATCGGCGACGTGCTGCGCCTGATCAGCGCGATCGCCAGCCAGACCAATCTGCTGGCCCTCAACGCCACCATCGAGGCGGCCCGCGCCGGCGAGGCCGGCCGCGGCTTTGCCGTGGTCGCCGCCGAGGTGAAGGAACTGGCGAGCCAGACCGCGAAGGCGACCGACGAGATCGCCGGCCAGGTCGGCGCGATCCAGTCTGCTACCGGCAATTGCGTCAGCGCGATCGGCGACATCAGCGGCACCATCCGCGAGATCTCGGGCATCGCGACCGCGATTGCGGCCGCCGTCGAGCAGCAGGGCTCGGCGACGCGGGAGATCGCCCGCAGCGTGCAGCAGGCGTCCTCCGGCACCCTCGAGGTCTCCGCCAATATCGCGGGCGCGAGCGAGGCCGCCGGCCAGTCCCGCGCCCTCACGGGCAATGTGCTGGATACATCGGGCCAGCTCGGCGATCACGCCTCCGCGCTGTCGCACAGCGTGGATACGTTCCTCGCCGGATTGCGCAACGCGGCCTGAGCGGTCGCGGTCTGGATGACGTTCAAGGCGCTGTGGTAGACAGACGTGGGACGTCCTCCTCGTGAAGCCTACCATGCGCAAGCCGGCGACATCGACCAGCAAGGCGGCACGACGACCGCAAGCGAAGGCTGATTCGCTGTTCGACGGATACCCTGCCCCCGTGAAGACAAAACTGCTGGCGCTGCGGCGGCTGATCTTCGAGACCGCGAAGACGACCAAGGGCGTCGGCGCGCTGGAAGAGACGCTGAAATGGGGGCAGCCGAGCTACCTCACGCCGGAGACCGGCAGCGGCAGCACGATCCGGATCGATCAGGTGAAGCCGGCCGCTGGCCAAGTCGCGATCTACTTCCACTGCCAGACCAATCTGGTCGAGACGTTCCGCGAGCTCTATCCCGAGCTCAGCTACAGCGGCAACCGCGCGATCCTGCTCGATGTCGCGGGGAAGCTTCCGGAGGTAGCGCTGCGCCACTGCGTGGCGCTGGCGCTGACGTATCATTTGAACAAGCGGAAGCCGAGCGACCGGCTACAATAATTTCCACCGCCGTTGCGTGGAGCGAAGTGACGAAGAAGTCCATCTAGCTTCGCGTGAGGCTGGGGCGCGCATCTATCAATCCGAGACCCCCGCTTTCGAGGAGAAGCGGACACGCGATGCAGACCGCGGGGATGCCGCCTTGTGGCCATTGCAGAAGTTGACCAACGACTGCTTCTGGAGGCAACGTCATCGGCCAAAAAGAAATGAGGCGGCCGGCGTTTTCTCGGAACTTTCCTGCTTGATCCCGCGACACCCTCACGCCAAATTGCAATCGGTTGAGGAGCGAATGCAACAGATCGAAGAGTGGCTTGAGAAGCTGGGCATGTCTGCTTACGCCCAGCGGTTTCGCGAAAATCGGATCGATATCTCCATCCTGGGTGAACTTAACGACCAAGACCTTCGGGAACTGGGCATCGTCCTCGGCGATCGCAAGACGATCCTCCGTGCAATCCGCGAGTTGCACGCCTCCGATAAGTCCTCCGCGCCGTATACGGAGTCGGTCCCTGATACGGCCGAACGGCGCCAGCTAACGGTCATGTTCTGCGATCTCGTCGGCTCGACAGCCCTATCGACGCAGCTCGATCCGGAGGATTTGCGGAAGATCATCGGTGCATACCACCGCGCCTGCGCAGCCGTCGTCGAACAGAACGGCGGCTTCGTTGCAAAATATATGGGCGACGGCGTGCTGGTGTATTTCGGCTATCCACGGGCCCACGAGCACGATGCGGAGCACGCTGTGCAGGCAGCACTTGGGCTCGTTGCTGCGGTCGGAAAGCTCGAAACGGCGACCCCCGGCCGACTGGAGGTGCGTGTCGGGATTGCAACGGGACTGGTCGTTGTCGGAGACATCGTCGGCTCTGGAGAGGCCCAGGAACGCGGCGTTGTCGGCGAAACGCCGAATCTGGCGGCCCGCTTGCAGGCCGTCGCGGGACCTGGAATGGTCGTGATCGCGGACGCAACGCGACGGCTGGTCGGCGATCTATTTGTGCTGACGAGTCTCGGGGCACAACAGCTCAAGGGGCTAGCTGGACCGGTTCAGGCCTGGGCCGTCCACGGCACCAACGCCATCGATGGCCGCTTCGACGCCCTTTATCGTCGCGGATTGGGAGCCCTCGTCGGACGCGAGCGCGAATGTGCGGTGCTGGAGCAGAGCTGGTCCAGAGCTCGAGCGAACGCCGGGCAAGTCGTCATCATTGCCGGCGAGGCCGGCATCGGCAAATCGCGCCTGGTGGCTGCCATTCTGGAGCATGTCGTCGCGGATGCGCCGACGCAGCTGCGCTACTACTGCTCTCCGCAGCACACCAATTCGGCGCTTTATCCAATCGTCAAGCAGATGGAACGACGCGCGAATCTTGCGCGCGAGGATGATGCGAAAACGAGACTCGACAAGCTTGATGCGACCCTCGGCCGCTCATCCGCACCTATCGCACACAGGGCAGCGCTTGCCGACCTGCTTCAACTCGCCAATGACGGCCGGTATTCCACCGACGAGCTGACGCCAGCGCTGCGCCGCCAACGAATGCTGGAAGCGATCGTGCTGGATATCCAGAGCCAGGCCCGCTCCAATCCGGTTCTGATGATATTCGAGGATCTGCACTGGATCGATCCGACCAGCCTCGAACTGCTTGGTCAGCTCATCGAGGCGATTGTCGCCCTTCCCGTGTTGCTGGTTGCGACGTTCCGGCCCGAACTTGCACCACCCTTGGCCGCTCGGCCTCATATCACGGCGATGACGATCACCCGGCTTGGTGCGCGCGAAACCGAAGCTCTGGTTGATGAGGTGATCGGAGAGCACCCCCTTCCGGCACACATTCGCAAGGAGATCATCGATCGCGCCGACGGAATACCGCTGTTTGTCCAGGAAATGACCAAGGCCGTGCTGGAGGCTGGCTCCGAGACGCGTCTCGTCGGGGCAATCCCTGCGGCTGCGAGTCCGGTGCCGGCCACCCTTCACGCATCTCTGATGGCCCGCTTGGACCGGCTCGGCCCCGCCAAGGAGGTTGCACAGATGGCAGCCGCAATCGGTCGCGACTTCAGCCAAGCGTTGATCGCCGCCATCGTACCACTGACGGAGTCCGAGCTGAACCGCGCGCTCGACCGTCTCGTCGATGCGGGATTGCTGTTTCGCCAGGGCGACCCGCATGATTCGAACTATGTCTTCAATCACGCGCTGATCCAGGAGGCCGCCTATGGCACGCTCCTGCGTGAGAAGCGCCGCGCGCTCCACCTTGTGCTTGCCGAGACCATAGAAATCGATTTCGTCGACATTGCCGAGAGCCAACCGGAAGTGCTGGCCCGGCATTGCACCGAAGCCGGCCTGCTAGAAAAGGCGGCACACCTGTGGAGCAAGGCCGGAAGGCGGTCGCTTTCCCGGTCGGCGCTCGTCGAAGCGGCGGAACAGCTGGCACGCGCCCTTGACCTGATCGCCAGGTCGCCCGAGACAGCCTCGTTGCGCCGTGAGCGAATCTCGTTGCAAATCGAGCTTGCCAACGCTCTGATCCACACCAAAGGCCATGCTGCTCCCGAGACAAGAGCGGCTTTCGATCAGGCGCGCGCCTTGATCGAGCATGCAGAGAAGCTCGGGGATACGGCGGACGATCCCATCGTGCTCTTTTCGGTGCTTTACGGATTCTGGGTGGCAAGCCGCATGTCGTTCCACGCCCATGTTACGCGGGAGCTGGCTGCCCAATTCCAGGCCCTCGCTGAACAACGGCAGGCAAGTACACCAACGATGATCGGGCATCTCTTGATGGGAATTTCCCTCGTGCTCGCCGGAGACCTGGCTGCCGGCTCAGCCGAGCTCGATCATGTCGTTACGACGTACTGTCACGCCGAGCACCGCCCGCTTGCAATGCGGTTTGGCCATGATGTTCTCGTCTCCGCATTGGCGTGGCGCGCCTTTTCGCAGTGGACGCTGGGCCGCACCGATGCCGCGACGGCCGACCTGGAGCGTGCTATCCGCGAGGCACGCGAGTTTGGCCACGCCGCAACGCTCATGTATGCGCTGGCCCATGTGTCCCTCACTCTCATCTACATAGGCAAACTCGGCTCCGCGGCCGAACTCGCTCGCGAGCTTATGCAGCTCGCGGACGAGAAGGGATCACGCTTCTGGAACGCTTACGGCAAGCTGTTGCGCGGTCGGGTGCTCGCCCTTGAGGGGCAGCACCACTCTGCCGCTGATATGATCGAGGCCGGGATTTCGGGTATGCGATCCACCGGCGCGACCGCCTATGCGCCGTGGTATCTCAGCATATTGGGAGCGACATACGCTCGGATCGGAAGGCTTGGCGATGCGCAACGCTGTAACGAAGAGGCGTTGCTGAGGATCAGGGAGAGTGGCGAATGCTGGCAGGAGGCGGAAGCCTATCAAATCGCGGGAGAAGTGGCGCTGGCGTGCGAACCGCCGAATGTGGAGCAGGCGCGGGCTCATTTCGAAAGGTCACTGGTCGTTGCGAAACAACAGATGGCCAAATCATTCGAATTGAGGGCGGCCGAAAGCCTCGCCCGACTTGCCCGAAAGCCAGGAAGCGGGCCCGAAAACCCGATTCGCTAACATCCACACATGGCCCGTTGCCGACGTGGAGGACTGGATTTCGAGAATAGCTTTCTCGGCTTGAGCGGCGCGGTGACGGCCACAAACTTGGTCGATGCGAGGAAGCAGCGGGCTGTTCTGGCCTACGGCGACTTCCTGGCGACAGTGATCAATTTCTCGTTCTGTACTTTCTCGTTCGCACGGAAGTCGCCGTTACGAAGAGGCAAGTTTCGTCCCATGAGCTAGACGATCATGAACAATGTCCGAGTCCGGCCCTTTGCGGACATCTACTTAAGCGTCGTCGATGTCCGCTCTTTCATGTCAACCGGAACCTCGCTATTCTCGCGCACGCGCGTACCGGCTTTATGAGTACACGTCCCGGATGGATTGATTCACTGCGCTCGCAATGACGCAATCGAAGCAGCTTCGCTACGCCACCAGCGCGGTGGCGACGCGCTGCGCCTTCAGCAGGCTGATGACTTCAGTGTTCGGCCGCGCGCGGCTGAACAGAAAGCCCTGGCCCTCGTGGCAGCCCTCGGCGCGCAGGCAGCTCAGCTCCGCCTCGGTCTCGACGCCCTCCGCGGTGATGGTGACGCCGAGCCCGATGCCGAGGCTGACGATCGAACGCACGATCGCCTGCGCGTCCGGATTGGCGCCGAGGTCGCGCACGAACGACTGGTCGATCTTGATCTTGTCGAACGGGAAGCTGCGCAGATAGCTCAGGCTCGAATAGCCGGTGCCGAAATCGTCCATCGACATCCGCACCCCGAGCGCGCGCAGCGCATGCAGCGTCGCCAGCACCTGGCTGCTCTTCTCGAGCAGCAGCGTCTCGGTGATCTCGAGTTCGAGCCGCCGCGCCGGCAGGCCGGATTGCCGCAGCGCGTCGGTGACCAGCGCCAGCAGGTTGCCGGTGCGGAATTGCAGCGGCGACAGATTGACCGCGACGCGGACGTCGTCGGGCCATTGCGCCGCGTCCATGCAGGCGCGATGCAGCATCAGCGAACCCAGCGGATTGATCAGACCGGTCTCCTCGGCCACCGGAATGAACTCGCCGGGCGAGATCATGCCGCGCTCCGGATGCGGCCAGCGCACCAAGGCCTCGAAGCCGGTGATGCGTCCGCTGGTGAGGTCGACCAGCGGCTGGTAGTAGGGCCGCAGCCCTTCATTCTGGATCGCATCGCGCAGGTCGATCTCGATCTTGCGGCGGCTCTGCGCGCGCGCATCCATCTCGGCCTCGAAGAACGAGAAGGTGCCGCGGAATTCGCTCTTGGCGCGCGACAGCGCCATGTCGGCGCTCTTCAACAGCTTTTCGGAATCCTCGCCGTCGCCGGGCGACATCGCGATCCCGATGCTGGCGCCGACCACCACCGAATGGCCATCGAGCAGATAAGGTTCGCCGATCGCATCGAGGATCCGCCGCGCCAGCAGCACCGCGTCTTCGGGCCGCATCACGCCGCCTTGCACGATGGTGAACTCATCGGAGTTGAGCCGGGCCAGCGCGTCTTCCTCGCGCAGCGTCGAGCGCAGGCGCTTGGCGACCCCGCGCAACAGCTTGTCACCGATGCCGTGGCCGAGCGTGTCGTTGACCGCCTTGAAATTGTCGAGCCCGAGCATCAGCACCGCGACCTTGTCGGTGGAGCGGCGGGTGTGCTGCAACATCTCCTCCATCTGCTGGCGCAGCAGATTGCGGTTCGGCAGGCCGGTCAGGCTGTCATGCTGGGCCATGAAGGCCAGCCGCGCCTCGGCGCGCTTGCGTTCGGTGATGTCCATCAGCGCGAGCAGCATCGCCGGCTGATCGCCATGCATCAGCTGGCGCGAATAGATCGCCAGGTCGATCAGCGTGCCGTCCGCGCGCACATGCTTCCAGGTCCGCGCCGCCTGCTCGTCGCTGCTGCGGCCTGAGGCCCAGGGCAGCTCGGCATCGAACGCCTGCAGGCTCTTGATCGTCATCTTCTCGAATTCGGCACGAACGTAACCATAGTGCGCGATCGCGGCGTCGTTGACCGCCAGAATCTTCTCGCCGTCGAGCGCGCACAGGATCATCGGCACCGGGTTGCCGTCGAACAGCAGGCGGAACGACGCCTCGCGCTGCTTCAATTCGGTGATGTCGACGCGCAGGCCGACGATGCCGCCATCCGAGGTCAGCCGCTCCTCGATCAGCACCACGCGGCCGTCGGCCAGCACCTGCTCATGCCGCTCGCCCGGCTGGTACATCTTCTCGAGCCGCTCGGCGATCCACTCTTCCTCGCGCCCGGCGGCCTCGGGATAGTCGCCGCGCGCGACGCCGATGCGGATGGTGTCTTCGAGGCGCGCGCCTTGCTCGAACAGGTCGGAACTGCGCTTGTAGATTTCCGCGTATTTCTTGTTCCAGAGGGTGTAGCGGCCTTCGGGGTCCAGAAACACGATGCCTTGCGGCAGGATGTCGATCGCCTCGCGCAGCCGCGCATTGGACTTGCGGGCCTCGGCGATCGCAGCGTCGGCTTGCGCGCGCTGGCGCACCAGTTCGCTGATCTCGACCGCGCTGCGGCGCGAACTGCCCGACATCTTCGGCATCGGCCTCACCCGGCGGCCCTGAGGACCTGATAGTTTGGCCTGTTTCGGTTTCTTGATCTTCTTCGGCCGCATCATCGGTATCGCACGCCCCACGCGCATTTCAATTCGGCGACATATCTGCGATAAGTCTCTGAAAAATTGGTATCTCTCGGCAAATAGCTGCGCTGCTTGAGAAGCTGCGGCATGCCTGCTTTGCAGGCGAGTTCACGACGAACGCCAGTGGCGCGCCGTCAGCAGGCGGCCCACAACCCAGATTTACGGCATGGACGCGCCGGAGTGTGGTGAAGGAAGGGTAAAACGGCGCGCGATTGCACAGAAAGCACGTCCGACGCATCAATGTTTGCCAGTGTGTGACAGGGTTATCGCGAGGTAAAGGCGGCACAGGCAAAGGAACAGGGGCAACCTTCGAGTCCGAGCCAAAGCGGTTTGGCCATGCGTATCGACTCCGGACGGAAACCACCGCGCTCATGAAAATCAGCGGCGCGTCGATCGTCAGCGCACATCAAGCGAATGGGATGAAAGCGCGGTTCGCCTGCCTCGAATCCATGTTAGCCTTGCGCAGACAGAGTGATCCGAATGCCACCCCGCCTGCGTCTGATCCCGTTCCTGATCGCCACCCTGCTCGCCTGCACCATCTCCGCGCGGGCGCAGGACAAGGGCTCGCTCAATCCGCAGCCATTGCCGCCGCTCGCCAACCCTAACGATCCGACGATCGGGGCGAAGCAGCTGTTCGCGCGCAAGATGCTGCCGGCGGCGCTGCCGACCCAATCGATCGGCGGCTACACCAAGGGCTGTCTCGCCGGCGCCGCGCAGATGCCGCTCGACGGCGCCACCTGGCAGGTGATGCGCCTGTCGCGCAACCGCTATTGGGGCCACCCCGCCATGATCGCGCTGTTGAAGCGGCTTGCGGCCAACGCCCACAGGGACGCCGGCTGGCCCGGCATCCTGGTCGGCGATATCGGCCAGCCGCGCGGCGGCCCCGCGCTCTCGGGCCATGCCAGCCACCAGATCGGGCTCGACGCCGATATCTGGCTGACGCCGATGCCGGACCGCAAATTGTCACGCGAGGATCGCGAGGAGATGTCGGCGGTGATGATGGTGCGCGACGACCGGCTCGATATCGATCCGCGCGTGTTCACGCCGGCTCACGTGCTGGTGATCCGCGATGCCGCGCGAGAGCCGGCCGTGCAGCGCATCTTCGTCAATGCCGCGATAAAGAAGGCGCTGTGCCGCGAGGCCAAGGGCGACCGCAGCTGGCTGTCGAAGATCCGGCCGTGGTGGGGCCACGACTATCACTTCCACATCCGCATGCGCTGTCCGCCTGGCAGCCCGGCATGCGAGGCGCAGAAACCGCAGACGGAAGGCGAAGGATGCAAGCCGTCCGACCTCGCCTTCTGGTTCAAGGACTCCGTGCTGCATCCGAAGCCACCGCCGAAGCCGCCGAAACCTCGCCCGCCGATGACGCTGGCGCAGATGCCGGCGGAGTGCAAAGCGGTGCTGAACGCTCCCGACGCCAAACAATAACATTCAGAGCAATAACATCTTCGTCAGGCGGCTATGCCGGCCGGGTTATACTGCGTTATGATCCCGCGTCGTCGCGCCGTAAGCGCGTTCGAGCGATGGATCGGGGCCGCTGATCTCTTTCATCCGTCACAATTGCATTGGACCAGACATGCGCAAATCGCTCCTCGCCGCATCGCTGCTGCTTGTTTCAGTTCCCGCCTTCGCGGCGGAAGAGCCGAGCGGCTGCGACAAGTTCAAATGGTCGATCGATCGCGCCCGCGCCGCGCTCACCGCGCCCGATCGCACCAGGCTCGCCTCGGGCGGCGAACAGGCCGCACTGCCGCCGACCGCGATCACGCTGGCGCTGGTCGCGCCCAGCGACGCCAAACTGCCAAGCCCGCCCGAGCGCGCGCCGAAGGACGGCACGTTCGCCGGCTTCACCAGCTTCAAGGCGGCGCCGAAGGCCGGGCTCTATACCGTCAGCCTGTCGGCCGGCGCCTGGGTCGACCTGGTGCAGGACGGGCATTTCCTGAAGCCGAAGGCATTCAGCGGCGCGACCGATTGCGACGGCATCCGCAAGACCATGAAATTTGACCTCGCCGCCAGCCCGTTCGTGCTGCAGGTGACCGGCGCCAGGGAAAATTCGCTGTCGATCGCGATCCAGCCGTCCGATGAATAGGACGAACGGTTAGACAAACAGTCGCCTTTACCGTAAGTGCCAGCCTGCTATGTTTGCCGTGCGATATCCCGAGGACCGTAAGTCCTTCGGAGAACAGCGGAACAGCGCTTCCGTCCGTCGCGTCCCAGAATTCACCAACGCCTGATTTTGCGCGCGCATGTTCGCGCGCGAGCTCGCACGGAGCGCTTCCATGTCACGACTTTCCATTTCAAGGCTTGCAATTTCAAGGCTCGCCGGACTTTTCACTGCCTCCGTCATCCTGCTCGGTGCGATCCATTCGCCCGCGCGCGCCGAGGACAAGACCCTCACGGTTTTTGCCGCGGCCTCGATGAAGAACGCGCTCGACGAGATCGATGCCGCCTACACCGCCAAGACCGGCGTCAAGATCAGCGCCAGCTATGCCGCGAGCTCGGCACTGGCAAAGCAGATCGAGCAGGGCGCGCCGGCCGACGTGTTCGTCTCCGCCGACACCGACTGGATGGACTACGCGATCAAGCAGAAGACCATCAATGAGCCGACGCGGGTCAACCTGCTCGGCAATTCGATCGTGCTGATCGCACCGAAGGATTCCAAGATCGACAATGTCAACATCGCACCTGGCTTCGATCTCGCCAAGCTCGCCGACGGCGGCAAGATCGCCACCGGCGACGTCAAGGCGGTGCCGGTCGGCAAATACGCCAAGGCCGCGCTCGAGAAGCTCGGCGCCTGGCAGGCCGCGGAGCCGAAATTCGCGATGGCCGAGAGCGTGCGTGCCGCATTGACGCTGGTGGCGCGCGGCGAAGCCGTGCTCGGCATCGTCTATTCGACCGACGCCAAGGTCGAGCCGGGCGTCAAGATCGTCGGCAGCTTCCCGGCCGACACCCATCCGGCGATCATCTATCCGGTCGCGGCGACCACGACCGCCAAGCCCGAGACCTCCGACTATCTCGCCTTCCTGCGTTCTTCCGCCGCGAAGACGATCCTCGAGAAATACGGCTTCAAGTTCCTGATCAGCCCGACGACCTGAGCGTGTTTGAGATCTCGCCGACCGAATGGACGGCGATCCTGCTGTCGCTGCGGGTCGCCGTCATTGCAACGCTGGTGGCGACCCCGTTCGGGATCGCGCTCGCCTGGCTGCTGGCGCGGCGCGATTTCTGGGGCAAGTCGCTGCTCGATGCCGCCGTGCATCTGCCGCTGGTACTGCCGCCCGTCGTCACCGGCTACCTGCTGCTGCTGACCTTCGGCAAGCGCGGACTGGTCGGCGGCTGGCTGGCCGACCATCTCGGCATCGTGTTCGCATTCCGCTGGACCGGCGCGGCGCTCGCCTGCGGCGTGATGTCGTTTCCGCTGCTGGTGCGTCCGATCCGGCTGTCGATTGAAGCCATCGACCGCCGCCTCGAACAGGCCGCCGAGACGCTCGGCGCCGCGCCCTGGCGGGTGTTTGCGACGGTGACGCTGCCGCTGGCGCTGCCGGGCGTGCTGGCCGGCATGGTGCTCGGCTTTGCCAAGGCGATCGGCGAGTTCGGCGCCACCATCACCTTCGTCTCCAACATCCCCGGCGAGACCCAGACCATTTCGTCGGCGATCTATTCGCTGATCCAGACACCCGACGGCGACACTGCCGCGGCACGTCTGGTGATCATCTCCATCGTGATCGCGATGGGCGCGCTGATCGGCGCGGAATGGTTCGCGCGCCGCGCCACCGCGCGCCTGCACGGGCAGTAGCGATGCTGCGCGTCGACATCCAAAAGCAGCTCGGCGAGTTCTCGCTTGCGGCGTCGTTCAGCAGTGAGGGCCGCGTCACCGGCCTGTTCGGGGCGTCCGGCTCCGGCAAGACCTCGCTGATCAACACCATCGCAGGCCTGGTGCGTCCCGATCGCGGCACCATCGTGATCGACGGTGAGACGGTCGACGATACCGCCGCCGGCATTCACGTCCCGACCTGGCGCCGCCGGATCGGCTACGTGTTCCAGGACGCACGGCTGTTTCCGCATCTCGATATCAGGCAGAACCTCGATTACGGCCGCCGCATGAACCGCCTCACCGAGGATCCCGCGCAGCACAAGCGCGTCATCGACCTGCTCGACATCGGCGCCCTGCTCGACCGCCGCCCCGGAAAGCTCTCCGGCGGCGAGCGCCAGCGCGTCGCGCTCGGCCGGGCGCTGCTGTCCAAGCCGCGGCTGTTGCTGCTGGACGAGCCGCTGGGCGCGCTCGACGAGAGCCGCAAGCTGGAGATCCTGCCCTATCTGGTCCGGTTGCGCGACGAGGCGGGTGTCCCGATGGTCTATGTCAGCCACGACGCGGCCGAGCTGCGCCAGCTCGCCACCCAGATCGTGATGCTGCGCCACGGCCAGGTGACCGCGTTTGGCGGTGTCAAGGTGTTGACGGGCGGCACCTAGAGCTAGGGTTCTGATTGAATCAGAGCCGTAGCTCTGGGTTCTGGTCTCAAGGCGTTTTCTTCACGCGAACCGGTGCCCACTTCGCTCGAAAACGCCCCGGCTGGCCGTTTTTCCGAAAGTCGGCATAAGATAGCCCATCTTGTCTGCTAGGCCCGGATCGGGACATCCCGATCGGCATGGGGAAAGGTGCACTTTGCGACTGACTGGCTGGGTATTGCTGCTGATCGGCGGGCTGCTGTGCGCCACGATTTCGTGGGCCGCCCTCGGCTTTCTGCTGATGGGCATCGGCCTGATCTCGCTGCAGGTCGCCGAGCGCCGCCGACGCCTCGGGGATGACGCCGTGCCGGCCGGGGCCGGGGGGTTCGTCCCACCTCGCCTCAGTCCCGGGCTGCAGCCGCCGACCCTCGACCCTGTCACCGGCCAGAACGCCGGGCCGCAGCGCCAGCCACGCCGGGTGGCCTGGCCCGACAAGGACGATGCCCCCTACGACCAGCAGACCTGGCGCAGGCTGGTCGAGAGCGATCCCGATCTCGCCCAGCTTGCCAAGGTGCTGGCCGATTACGGCCCGCAATATGTCGATGAACTCGCGGCGAGCTATCTCGCCGCCCCCGACAAGAGCCGCCTCGGCGCGATCGTCGACGGCATCATCGCGCGGGCCCGGGACGGCCAGCCGGCGCCGCCGCCCGCACCGGTCGAAGGATCGCGGCCACCGCCGCTGCCGCCGCCCAGGCCTGAGCCAAGGCAGCTGACCGCCCCTGCCGCCAAGCCGGTGGCTTCGCCGGGCAATCCTGCTTCGCTGGAAGCGTCCCTGCTCGCCACGGTCGAGGAGGCTTCCGCCAGGGTCGCCGCCGAACGCGCGGGTCTCTTCAAGCCTGCCAAGGAGCCTAATAAGGAACCTGGCAAGGCCACCGACAGCCGGCCGTCGACGGCGAGCCAGCGGGAACGGCTGTTCGGTCGTACCCTCCGGGACGCGAAGCCCACCGAGGCGCCGCCGCCGCTGGCCGAGACGCCCGCCGACCTCGAAGCATCGTTGATCACCGCCATCAGCGAGGCCGCCGCCAGACGGGCGGACGCATCCAAGCCAGCGCCAGAGCCGCCGCTGAAGCGCGAGCCGGAGATCCGCGCCGTCGCCCCACCCGCCAACACGCCGCCTGCCAAGACGCCGCCTGCCAAGACATCGCCTGCCAAGACACCGACCGATAATCTCGACGAGACGCTGCTCGCGGCGCTGGCCGAGATTTCCGGCCAGAAGCTGAAGGATGAGCCCAAAGCAGACGCTGCGTCCAACGACCCGCCGGCCCCGCCGGCGGACGATGGCCTGTCCGACATGATCAAGAAGTTCGCGCCGGATTCGAGCTTCCTGCGCAAGCAGTGACGGTGCCGGTCTTATTCCGACGCGTTTTCTTCGCGCCAACCGGCATCCACTTCGCTCGAAAACGCTTCAGACGCCGGCGACCGACGCCCAGATATCGGCGAGCTTGCGCCGGACGGTCTGCATCCGCGTCTGCGGTGCGACCTCCTCCTCTTCCTCCGGCAGGCGCAGGCCCACGACATTGACGCGGCCGCCGCCGATGCTGCGCGCCACCAGCACGATCTCGTCGAGCGCTAACTCGGCGCCTTCCTTCGGCGCGCGGTCGAGATTGATGTCGAAATAATCCGCCAGCGTCAGCTTGGCCTGCTGCTCGTCGACCTTGACGCCGTAGATCTCGGCGAGCTCGCCGAGCGTGTGCTCGCCCGAGACCATGAAGTCGCCGAGCAGGTGTGGATCGGGCGCGCTTGACGGTGCCATGTCGACGAAGAAGCGATCGAGCGCCTCGGCGCGCTCCGGCGGCGCCAGCAGGTAGATGTAGTCGCCGGGCGCCACCGGATCAGCTTCGACCGGCGTCAGGATCCGTTCATCGCGGATCACCAGCGTCGGCTTCGACCAGGACGGGATCAGCCCGCGGCGGAAATACAGGCTCTTGGGCCGCACCGGATAGCCGACCAGCTGCTGCTCGAGCTGGCCGGGCAGATCAAGTTCGACCCGGCGCGGGCCGCGTTCGGTGCGCGGCAGCGCGACGTGCAGCCGCCGCGCGGCCGGGGCCAGCGTCCAGCCCTGCAGCAGCAGCGAGATGATGACGACGACGAAGGCGACGTCGAAATACAGATAGGCCTTCGACAGCCCGACCAGCATCGGGATCGAGGCCAGGAAGATCGCGACCGCGCCGCGCAAGCCGGTCCAGGCGATGAACACCTTCTCCCGCCAGTTGAACTTGAACGGCGCGAGGCAGATCAGCACCGCCAGCGGCCGCGCCACCAGCATCAGCGCGAACGCCACCAGCACCGCGCCGCCGGCGCTGGAGAGCAGGCGATGCGGCGACACCAGGAGGCCGAGCAGCACGAACATCACGATCTGGGCCAGCCAGGTCGCGGCGTCGAGGAAGGTCACCACCGAATTATGCGCGCGGGTCGGCCGGTTGCCGATGATGATACCGGCGAGATAGACCGCGAGGAATCCCGAGGCATGCACGATCTGGGAGCCGCCGAAGATCACGAGCGCCGCTGTCGTGACGAACGGCGCATGCAGGCCCTGCGGCAGCGCGACGTAGTTCAGCGCGATCACCACCAGCCGGCCGCCGATCACCCCGATGATGGCGCCGAGCACGGCCTCCTGGACGAACTCCATCGCGATGTGCGAGGCCGAGCTCTGGCCGATCGAGATGAACTCGACCAGCATCAAGGTGAGGAAGATCGCGAACGGATCGTTGGTGCCGGACTCCGCCTCCAAGGTCGCGCCGACGCGCGGGCGCAGGCGCAGGCCCTGGGTGTGCACCAGCAGGAACACCGCCGCAGCGTCGGTCGAGGCGACGACCGCGCCGACCAGAAGCGATTCGGTCCAGTTGAGGTCGAGCACATAGCGGGCGACCGGCGCCGTGATCAGCGCGGTCAGCAGCACGCCGGCGGTCGCCAGCATCATCGAGGGCGCCAGCACGGTGCGGATGCTGGCAAACCGCGTCTTCAGCCCGCCGTCGAACAGGATCAGCGCCAGCGCCACCGAGCCGACAAGATAGGTGGTGCGAACGTCGTCGAACTGTAGCCGGCCCGGCCCGGAATCGCCCGCCAGCATGCCGACCAGCAAGAACACCAGCAGCAAGGGGGCGCCGAACCGCAGCGCCAGCAGGCTGGACAGGATGCCGGCCATCACCAGCACCGCACCGAGCAGGATCGCTATACTGACGGAGTCGAGGGATGCCATGCGCCTTTGGAGGTCTCAAGGACTTGGGAGGTCTCAAATACTTGCAATTGCATCCTTATCGTCGCGACACTGGGACGCCAACCGATTTCTGTCCGAAGCGGCAATGTGCCCGGTCACCTCGCCCCTAGGTCGCCTCCACACTGTGGTGTATCGATGGTCGGGTGCGCGCCATTGTGGGATTCTGGCTGCACCTTCGAATCACGTTTGCCTGACCCGCGCTGCAAGTTGAGATTTTGCCGATGGACATGAGCTGGAAGGACGTCCTGGAATCGATCCAAATGGCCGCGCGCTCGGTCGGGGCCGAGATCGCTTCGCCCTGGTTCTATCTGCAGTTCGGCATCATCCTCGTCGCCGCGGGCCTTGCCTACGCCGCCGATACCGCCATTCATGCGCGGGTCAACATGTCGTCGCTGGCGAGCCGCTGGCCGCTGCCGCTCCGGCACTTTGCCCGCGTGATGGTATCGAGCGCCTCGACCGCGGTGTTCGCGGTGTTGATGGTGATCTCGCGCATCGTGATGTGGCACGCGACCTGGCCGAGCCGCAGCTATCTGATCGCGGTGTCCGCCAAGCTGGCGCTGGCCTGGCTCGTGATCCGCCTCGTGACCTCGGTGATCGACAATGCCTTCATCGTCAAACTGGTCTCGATCGCGGCCTGGGTGGTCGCCGCGCTGAGCATCATCGGCCAGCTCGACTGGGCGGCCGATACGCTGGATTCGTTCGCGGTCATCGTGGGCGGCCTGCGGCTGACGCCGCTGCTGCTGATCAAGGCCGGCGCGGTGCTGATCCTGGCGCTGTGGCTGAGCAATATCGCCAGCAATTTCATCGACGGCCAGATCACGCGCTCGACCGACCTGACCCCGTCGATCCAGGTGTTGCTGGTCAAGATCATTCGCATCGGCCTGATGGTGATCGCGGTCGCCATTGCCTTGAGCGCGGTCGGGATCAACCTGTCGGCGCTGGCGGTGCTGTCCGGCGCGGTCGGCGTCGGCATCGGTTTCGGCCTGCAGAAGATCGTCGCCAACTTCATCTCGGGCATCATCCTGCTGGTCGACAAGTCGGTGAAGCCGGGCGACCTCGTCACCATCGGCGACAGCCAGGGCCGGATCAGCGCGATGAAGACCCGCTACATCTCGGTTGCCGCCGGCGACGGCCGCGAGTTCCTGATCCCGAACGAGGATTTGGTGACGCAGAAGGTCACCAACTGGACCTACACCGACAAGAACACGCTGGTGAAGATCGCCTTCGCAACCAATTACGACGCCGATCCGAGGCTGGTCTGCAAGCTCGCGATCACCATCGCGACAGCCCACGCCCGCGCGCTCAAGGGCAAACCGCCGAACTGCATCCTGACCGAATTCGCCGAGCTCGGCATGAAGTTCTCGCTGACCTTCTGGATCGCCGACCCTGATGGCATGGACGGCGTGAAGAGCGACGTCATGCTGTCGCTGTGGGACGCCTTCAAGCAGCAAGGCATCAAGGTGCCTTACCCGGTGCGGGAACTGCGCATTCGCGGCGGCGCGCTGCCGGTCGAGAGCGTGGTCGAGGTCTCCAGCTAGCGCCTCCGTGCGGCCTTTTCGGGCAAGCGGCCGCCGCCGTTCCGGATTTGGCCCCTAAAATCAAGCCGTTTGGACATTGTCCCCATGCCCAAGCTTGGCTTGCACCTCGCGCGCCGATCATTAAATTAGAGCCTGAAATCAGCCCCTTGCCCGCAGAAACAACCCGCCCATGAGCTATATCGACGCCACCGACACCTCGCTTCGCAAGACCGGCCAGATCAAGCTGCACGGACCGAGCGGCTTTGCCGGCATGCGCAAGGCGGGCGCGCTGGTGTCGAAATGCCTCGATGCGCTCACCGACATCGTCAAGCCGGGCATTCCGACCTCGGTCATCGACGAGTTCGTGCGCAAATTCGCCTTCGACCACGGCGCGTATCCGGCGACGCTGATGTATCGCGGCTATCGCTACTCGACCTGCACCTCGATCAATCACGTGGTCTGCCACGGCATGCCGGGTGACCGGCCGCTGAAGGAAGGCGACATCGTCAATGTCGACGTCACCTTCATCGTCGACGGCTGGTACGGCGATTCCAGCCGCATGTATGCGATCGGCGCCATCGCGCGGAAGGCCGAGCGGCTGATCGAGGTGACCTATGAGGCGATGATGCGCGGCATTGCCGCGGTGAAGCCCGGCGCCACCACCGGCGATATCGGTCACGCCATCCAGAGCTTCGTCGAGCCGCAAGGCATGAGCGTCGTGCGCGACTTCTGCGGCCACGGCCTCGGCCGCCTGTTCCACGACGAGCCGAACATCATCCATATCGGCCGCCCCGGTGAAGGCGCGCCGCTGAAGCCCGGCATGTTCTTCACCATCGAGCCGATGATCAATCTCGGCAAGCCGCATGTGAAGATCCTGTCCGACGGCTGGACCGCGGTGACCCGCGACCGTTCGCTGTCGGCGCAGTTCGAGCACTCGGTCGGCGTCACCGCCGACGGCGTCGAGATCTTCACGCTGTCCGAGCGCCACGGCGAGAAGCCGTGGGTGCAGGTGTGATCCTCGACGAGATTCAATAGTCGCTCCGCGTCCGCGCGACGATCTCCTCCGCCGTGTGGTTCTCGCCGACCGACATCGCGCAGATCCGCGACAGATGCAGATAGGACAGCCCGGTCTCCTCGGCCCAGGCATTGAACTGCGCCTGCACCTTGGCGAGATCGCGCTTCGACTTGACCTCCTCGGCAATATCGAGCCCGGCATCGCGCAGGCAGGCAACGACGTCGCGCGAGGTGACGAAGCCGTCCCAGCCGAGAAAACGCAGCAGCATCTGCCCGGTGTTACCGCCGAGCCGGCTGCCGCGCTTGGCGAGCAGGTCCAGCAGCCCGACCTCATCCGATGACGGCCAGGCGCTGAGGAATTTGCCGAAACTACCGTGCTCGCGCGCGATCTCCTGTACGAAGCGGCCGTTGTCGCGCACCGACATGATCTTGGCGCCGTTGCGCACGATCCTGACGTCGCTGGTCAGTTTCTCCCAGAATTCATCTGATTTGAAGGCGAGCTTAGCGGGCTGAAAGCCCAGGAACGCCTCCTCGAAGCCCGGCCATTTGGCGTCGATCACGCTCCAGGCAAAACCCGCGCAGAACACGCGCTTGGTCATCTCGGCGAGCACGCGGTCGTCGCCGAGCTTGGCCAGCGCCTTGGCGCCGGCCGGCGGCCGCAGCAGTTTCTCCAACGCCTTCGGCCCGCCCTTGCGCTTCTCGGCGCGTGCGCGGATCACCTTGAACGGTGTCACGCCGCTCCCCCTTCTTGATCCTGAACGTTGCAGCCCACGGTAATTCGCCCGTCGTATCGTGGCAAACCGGACATTGCATCGGCTCTTGCAAATCGCGGCAGGCACGGCATGGTTGTGGCCGATGCCCGCCAAGCCCGATGCCAGCCACGACGAGGCCGACGAGACGCCGCATTATCACGGCCATCGCGAGCGGCTGCGCGAGCGCTTCTATGCGGCGGGGCCGGACGCGCTGACCGATTATGAGCTGCTGGAGATGGCGCTGTTCGCGGCCATCCCGCGCCGCGACACCAAGCCGTTGGCGAAAGCGCTATTGAAGAAGTTCGGCTCGTTCGCCGAGGTCGTGCATGCGCCTGTGGCGCGGCTGCGCGAGGTCGAGGGCGTCAAGGATGCTTCGATCAACCAGCTCAAGCTGCTCGCCGCGGCCGCGGGGCGGATCGCCAGGGGCGAGATCCGGCGCAGCATCGCACTGTCGTCGTGGAACGACGTCATCGACTATTGCCGGAGCGGCATGGCGTTCGCCGACAAGGAACAGTTCCGCCTGCTGTTCCTCGACAAGCGCAACCAGCTGATCTCCGACGAGGTGCAGCAGACCGGCACTGTCGATCACACCCCGGTCTATCCGCGCGAGGTGATCAAGCGCGCGCTGGAACTGTCCGCGACCGCGCTGATCCTGGTGCATAACCACCCCTCCGGCGACCCGACGCCGTCGCAAGCCGACATCCAGATGACCAAGGCGATCGTCGACATCGCGAAACCGCTCGGGATCGCCGTGCACGATCACATCATCGTCGGCAAGAACGGGCATACCAGCTTCAAGGGCATGCGGCTGATTTGACATTGCACTGAAAACCCGCCGCCGTCGTCCCGGCGCAGCCACAACACTCGGCAAGAACCGACCGTCATACTGATCATCGGCAACTACCGCTAAAATCACCAATGCAACGTTTTCCGCGTGGCGGCGTTTGTTGCAGGTTGAATTGATGGCTTCCAGCCTTTGGGGGACCGATGTCCGATTTCGTGATCGAGGAAGGCCTGCCCTATCCGCTGGGCGCCCATTGGAGCGGCCACGGCACCAACTTCGCGGTGTTTTCCGCAAACGCCACCAAGGTCGAGGTCTGCCTGTTCGACGGCGAGCGCGAGACCCATCGCTTCCAGCTGCCGGAATATACCGACCAGGTGTTTCACGGCTTCATCAACGGCGTGCAGCCCGGCACGTTCTACGGCTATCGCGTGTACGGCCCCTACCAGCCGGACGGCGGACACCGCTTCAACCCAAACAAGCTGCTGCTCGATCCCTATGCCTGCGCCCATGCCGGCAGCCTGACCTGGAATCCGGCGGTGTTCGGCTACAAGATGGAAACCGGCGACGATCTGACCTTCGACGCGCGCGACAGCGCGCCGTACATGCCGAAATGCGTGGTGGTCGATCCCAATTTCGACTGGGTCCAGGAAGCGCAGCGGCAGGACGTGCACTGGGACGAGACCATCGTCTACGAGACCCACGTCAAGGGTTTTACCAAACAGCATCCGGGCATCGACGAACATTTGCGCGGTACCTATGCCGGCTTCGGCACGAGTGCGGCGATCGATCATCTCAAGGCGCTCGGGATCACCTCGGTCGAACTGCTGCCGGTGCATTCCTTCATCAACGACAGCACCCTGCTGGACAAGCACCTCACCAATTACTGGGGCTACAACACGATCGGCTTCTTCGCGCCGGACCCGCGCTATGCCGCCGACGTGCCGAACAGCCTGCGCGAATTCAAGGAGATGGTTTCGCGGCTGCATGGCGCCGGGCTCGAAGTCATTCTCGACGTCGTCTACAACCACACCGCCGAAGGCAACGAGCGCGGCCCGACGCTGTCGTTCAAGGGCATCGACAATGCGAGCTATTACCGGCTGCTGCCGGACAAGCGGCGCTACTACATCAACGATACCGGCACCGGCAACACGGTGAACCTGTCGCATCCGCGGGTGATCCAACTGGTGATGGACAGCCTGCGCTACTGGGCCGGGCACATGCATGTCGATGGCTTCCGCTTCGACCTCGGCACCATCCTGGCGCGCGAGGTCTACGGCTTCGACGAGCAGTCCGGCTTCCTGAAGGCGATGAACCAGGACCCGCTGCTCACGACCGTGAAGCTGATCGCAGAGCCCTGGGACTGCGGTCCCGGTGGCTACCAGGTCGGCGGCTTTCCGCCGGGCTGGGCGGAATGGAACGACAAGTACCGCAACACCGTGCGCGACTTCTGGCGCGGCGAGGCGGCGCCCGGCAGCCTGGCGCCGCGGCTGCTCGGCTCGCATGACGTGTTCAACCGCGAGGGCCGGCGCACCTGGGCCAGCGTCAACTTCATCACCGCCCATGACGGCTTCACGCTGAACGACTGGGCGAGCTACAACAACAAGCACAATGAGGCCAATGGCGAGCACAACAACGACGGCTCGTCCGACAACCACTCCTGGAATTGCGGCGCCGAGGGCCCGACCGACAACCCCGAGATCCGAACCTTGCGCGAACGCCAGAAGCGCAACATGCTGGCGACGATCCTGGCTTCGCAGGGCACGCCGATGCTGCTCGGCGGCGACGAATTCGGCCGCACCCAGCGCGGCAACAACAATGCGTATTGCCAGGACAACGACATCTCCTGGTTCGACTGGAATTTGTCCGGCGACGCCGAGAAGCTGCTCGCCTTCACCAAGCGGATGATCAAGCTGAGGCGCGACTATCCGATCCTGCGCCGCAGCCGCTTCCTCTCCGGCGATCGCGATCCGCAGCTCGACATCCGCGACGTGGTCTGGATCAGCACCTCGGGCGTGGAGATGACGCAGGCCGACTGGACCACCGGCTGGATCAAGTGCTTCGGCGTCGTGCTCGACGGCCGCGCGCGCAAGACTGCAATCGCCCGCACTGGTGAGGACGACACTGTGCTCGTGATCCTCAACAGCTTTGAGGGCGACGTCGACTTCAAGCTGCCGGCAATGTCGGCGGGGCCGCAATGGTCGCTGCTCGTGGACACCAATGCGCCGGAGGAGGCGGCGGGTGCGCAGTTCGCGTTCGATAGCACGTACAAGGTGGCCGGGCGTTCGTTCGTGCTGCTCACGGCCGGCGAGGTGAGGTAGTCGCGCCGCTACCACCCTCGTCATTCCGGGGCGGCGCGCAGCGCCGAGCCCGGAATCCATCTAAACATTGAACCTGCGGACCAATGGATTCCGGGCTCTCGCTTCGCGAGCCCCGGAATGACGGCGAGAATGGCGCCCTCACCGCTCCAAGGTCCTTCCCCGCGACCCCGTCGGCCAATTGACATTCGCCGTCGGGCTGCCAGACTTCGCCGAAAATTCAGGGTGGAGACCTCTGGATGGCCAATCTTTCGGCCTCAAATCACGTCGCCCGTGTTTTGTCGGCGGCCAATCAGATGGCCAGCATCGACACCGAGGCGCGGATTGCCGCGTCCTGGCGACGCTGCGTGGTCAATCACAACCTCGATCCAGCCCGGCGCGGGCCGCCGCAGACCCTCACCGAGGCCGAGGTCCGGCACATCGCCGAGCCGATGGAGGATTTGATCCAGGTCGCGATTCCGGAACTCGAGGATCTCGCCCGCGTGCTCCACGACGCCGGCTACTGCGTCAACCTCGCCGATCCCAACGCCACCATGCTGGTGAGCCGGCTGCCCGGGGGCGACTACGCGCGAATGTTCCTGGAATGGAAGATCTACACCGGCTCGAACTTCGCCGAGACCTTCGAGGGCACCAACGGGCTCGGCACCGCGCTGGCCGAGCAGCGGCCGATCATCGTGCATGGCGACGAGCACTTCCGTGAGCAGTGGCACATGTTCACCTGCGCGGTATCGCCACTGTTCGACCACGCCGGGCGGCTGGCCGGCGCCGTCAACATCTCCTCCTGCCGCAGCGATCTCGGCCGCAGCTCGCATGAGCTGGCGCTCGCCGTCACCACGGACGCGACGCGGCGGATCGAGCAGGCGTTTTTCCGCCGGCGCTACCGCACCTCCTGGATCGCGACGCTGCCCGGCGACGGGCACGGCATGCTCGCCTATGACGACGACCGCCGCGTGGTTGGCGCCTGCCGCACCGCGCGCGGCGTATTCGGCCTGACGGACGCGATGATCGACGACGGCATCGATCTGTCGCATCTGATTCAGCTGGACGATGGTGCGACGCGTGCCGCGGACGAGCCGGTCGCGCTGCGCCGGGCGGACGGCACGCCATGGGGCCGCGGCCGCGTGGCGCCACCGGTGCGCGCGCGTGTCCCCCGGCCGTTGCCGGCACCGTCACGCCAGGTGCCGGACGGACAGTTTTCCGGCCTGCACCGGCTTGCGGGCCGCGATCCCGTGCTGGTCAAGGGTGTGAAGCGGCTGATGACGGTCGGCAATCTCGATCTGCCGATCCTGCTGCGTGGCGAGACCGGCGCCGGCAAGGATGTGTTCGCGCGCGCCATCCACGCCGCGAGCAATCGCGCCGGCCGCAACTATGTCGCGCTGAACTGCGCGGCGATGCCGGAAAGCCTGATCGACGCCGAGCTGTTCGGCTACGAGGCCGGCGCCTTCACCGGCGCGCGGCGCGAGGGATCGAAGGGGCTGATCGTGCAGGCTTCCGGCGGCACGCTGTTCCTCGACGAGATCGGCGACATGCCGCTGGCGCTGCAAACGCGGCTGCTGCGCGTGCTGGAGAATCGCGAGGTCTGGCCGCTTGGCGCGCTGAAGCCGGTCACCGTCGACATCCGCCTGATCAGCGCCACCCATCGCGACCTGGCGCAGATGGCGGAGGACGGCAGCTTCCGCTCCGATCTGTATTACCGGCTGCGCGGCATGGAGATCCGCCTGCCCGCCTTGCGCGAACGCGCCGACCGCAGGGACATCATCACGCAGATCGCCGACGAAGAAGCCCCGCACTGCCGCATCTCGACCGAGGCCTGGACGCAGCTGATGGCCTATCCCTTCCCCGGCAACATGCGCCAGCTCCGCCACGTGCTGCGGCTCGCAGGCGCAACCGCCGAGGGCGGCGTCATCACCGAGGCCGATCTCGATCTGCCGCCGTTCGGCGCGCGCACGATGGAGGCCGATCATGCGGCGACCGAGCGCGCCGCGATCGTCGAGGCGCTGCGCGCCAATGGCGGCCGGGTGAACGACGCGGCGAAAGCACTCAAGCTCAGCCGCGCGACGTTGTACCGGAAGATCAAGGCGTTGAAGATCGGGCTGGACGGCTAGAGCAAGATAGCTATGCGAACCCGCGCGGGCATCGTATGGCCATCGATCGCTCGGGCAAGTGGTGGGCAGGCTCGGGTGCTGCGGATGTTGAACCATATTTGCGGGCATACGAGGCCGGTGGATACAGCGTGGGCGAAGCGCGCCCGTGCCGGTGCGAATGCGGCTCGACCGCGTTCAACCGCCCCCGACTTCAGGAAAACTCGTTCCAGCTGACGCGGCGGGCATCGACGTCGCCGAGCGTGATCGGATCATGGATGTTGCGCACGCTCTGGAAGCCGGAGCGCAAATAGATCAGCGGATCGACCGTGGTCACGGCACGGACATGCTGGACCTCGCCGATGAAGATCGAGTGGGTCTTGGTCTCGAGCTCCTGCGCCAGCACGCAGTCAAATGCAGCGACGGCATCTTCCAGCACCGGGGCGCCGGTGGCGCCGGTGGTCCAGCGCCCGAACGCAAACCGGTCGTCGCCGTTGACGCCCTTCTGGCCGGAGAAGGTCAGCGCAAGCAGCGCGTGGTCCTCGTTCAGGAAGTTGATGACGAAATGGCGCTCGGCGCGGATGCGCTCATGTGCGCTGGCATTACGGTTGACGCAGACCAGCACCGACGGCGGATTGTCCGACAGCGAACAGGCCGAGGTCACCGTCAGGCCGGTGCGCTGTCCAGCCTCGCGGCCGACCGTCACCAGCGCGACAGCGCCCGCACAGTGCCGCATCGCCTGCTTGAAACTCTGTGCGTCGACCGTCATGCCGCAAAACCCCATAGATCAGCTCCGTCTAAGATATGCGACAGGGGGTGCGAGGCAAGCCCCGCACCCCGCGCAGCTGTCATGCAGCCTTCTCGAACTCGGCGCCGAGATGCTTCAGCCGCGGCATCACCTCGTTCTTGAGCAGGTCCAGCGAGTGCCGCCAAGCCTCCGGCTTGTGCTTGTAGTCGAAGCCGAACACGCACAGGACCCCGAAGCCGCCGACCTCCCGGTAGATCTTCTCGATCTTCTCGGTGACCGTCGCAGGCGAGCCGACGATCCAATTCCGGCGCGCGCAATATTCGACGGTGACGTCGCTGTCGGGCACGTCGGGGGCGTGCTTCAGATAATCCTTGAAGCCAAAGTGGCCGAGCAGCGGCAGGAAGTACTCGCCCATCATCCGGCCCATCATGTCGCCGGTCGAGAGCTTCCACGCTTCCTCGTCTGTATCAGCCACGAACACCTCGCGCACCAGCCGCCAGTCCCTGCGGCTCGGCTTGCGGCCGGTCTTGGCGGCGCCGGCTTCCACCGAGTCCCAGTGGCTGCCGACATAGGCCGGGTTGAGGTTCAGGCTCATCGGGATGAAGCCGCGCTCGCCGGCGAGCTTGAGCGTGTCGGAATTCTTCGACAGGCCGGCGACGCCGATCGGCGGATGCGGTGCTTGCTGAGGCTTGATGTGCGGCTTGAGGAAGTCGAACATCGTGTCCGGCTTGCTCACCGTCCAGTACTTGCCCTTGTGCGTCCAGGGTCCGGGCTCGGACCACATCTTCAGGATGATCTCGAGCGCCTCGCGGGTCATGTCGCGGTTCTGGCCGGACATGCCGTCGACATTGAACATCGCCCAGTCGCTCGGCAGGCCGGAGGCCGCGACGCCGAAGTTCAGACGGCCGTTCGAGAGGTGATCGAGCATCGCGACGCGGTTGGCGAGCTCCGCCGGGTGATGATACGGCAGCAGGAAGCCGCCCGGCCCGATGCGCAGATTCTTGGTCTGCAGCAGCGCCTGCGCGACCAGCAGATCGGGCGACGGATGCGGCTCCCAGGGTGCGGTGTGATGCTCGCCGATCCAGGCTTCCTGATAGCCGAGCTCGTCGAGCCAGCGCAGCGTCTGCAGGTCCCAGTCGTGGCCCTCCTTCAATCCGCACTCCGGCGGATGCGAGGGCATGGTGAAGTAGCCAAGCTCCATGTGCGTTTCCTTCCTTCGCTTGAGGTTTAGTCATGCAATGCGTCTTGCCGCGCATTCGAAGATGCGTTGAGCAAGCGCTGTGCCAGCGGAGGAATCGCAGGAGAAGAAGCGAAAGGCAGCGTTTTCGGCCACGTGCAAGCCGTCCCTCGGGCCCGGCGAAGCTCTTGCCGTCTCATCGTCGCGAGACGTTGTCGCAACGATGAGACAGCATGCGGTGTCGCGGATCAGCCCGCGGCCCGGCGCGGCAGCTTGTTGGCATCCGGCTCCGATGGCGCGGGAAGCTGCATCAGGATGGTCTGGCCCATCGAGGCGATCTCGATGCCCTCCTCCTGGAAGCGGCGCTTCATGCGCCGGTTGAACTCGCGCTGCACCGCCCAGCGGCCGCTATCGGTGCAGCGGATCTGGCCGACGATGGTCACGACCGAGCCGTCGACCTTGTCGACGCCCCACAATTCGAGGTCGCCTCGGATGAACGCGCGATACGCCGTCTCCTGGCGCATTTGGGCGACGATGTCCTTCAGCACCTCGCCGGCGCGATCGGTGTCCTCCTTGTAGGACACGTTGACGCTGACCGCGGCATTGCCGGCGCCGCGGCTGGAGTTGGTGATCGTCGTCACCGCACTGAACGGCACCACATGGACCGAACCGTCGCCGGCGCGCAGCCGCATGGTGCGGATCGAGACGTTCTCGACCACGCCCGAGAGGCCCGACACCGTGACGGTGTCGCCGACCTGCACGGTGTTCTCGATCAGGAGGAACAGCCCGGTGATCAGATCCTGCACCAATTTCTGCGAGCCGAAGCCGATCGCGATGCCGACGATGCCGGCGCCGGCGAGCAGCGGCGCGACATTGACGCCGATCTCGCTGAGCGCGGTGAGCCCGACGACAGCTACGATCATGCAGAACAGCGCGGTACGCAGCATCGGCTGGAAGGTGCGCAGCCGCGCGGCGCGGGCGTAATGCCCCTCGCGCGACAGCGTATCGATCTGCCGGTCCATCAGCGCATTGGCGACTTCCCAGATCACCGCCGCGGCGAACGCGGCAATGCCGATCGTCACCAGCGCCGAGATCAGGCGGGAGCCGATCTGGCCGCCATAGAACCAGACGATGGCGTCGACGCCCCAGACTTCGAGCAGCGCGACGAAGCCGATCAGCGCGATCACCGCGGTGACCACCTTGCGCAGCAGCGGCAGATAGCGGTTGGCGCGGGTCTCCAGCCCCGGGAAGCGCTGCATCAGGTCCGGGCTGATGCGGAAGCCGCGGTCGATCAGGCTCAGCACCACCATGGTGACGAGCCGGGTGACCAGCAGCACCGCGACGGTGCCGACGAAATATTGCAGCAGCAGCGAATAGCCGTTGCGGATGTTGAGCGCCCACACTGCCCACAGCGCAAGATCGAGCGCGATCGCCAGCACGTGCCAGAGCGAAGCGAGACGGTTGCGCGTCCGCGCGGCGAGGCCGGTGCGATCGGCCGGTGCGCGGATCGCGTCGGCGACCTGGCGGCGGCATTGCAGGATGATGACGACGACGAAGAGATGCACCACCAGCATCACCAGCCGGAGCAGCGCGGCATAGCCGGCGCGATGCAGCCCGAGCAGCAGCGCGACATTGGCAAAGGCGATGCCGGAGACGCCGACGGCGACGATGCGCCGCGCCCAGATCTCGATATAGGCCGCGGTCTCGGCCCGGACGCGGATCAGGCCGAACGGTCCCGCCAGCGCACGCACCGCGCAGATCAGCACGCGCGAGAAGACATAGGCGTTGACGACGGCGAGGATCACCAGCCGCGTGGTCGACTGGTCGCCGATCTCGGTGCCGAGCAGCGCGGTGGCGATGCCACCGAACACCACCACTGGCAGCAATTCGAGTAGCAGGCGGCCGAGCACGAAGGGCAGCCGGATCAGCGACTGCCAGGCACGCGCCAGGCTGAGCCGACGGCGATGCAGATCGCCCTCCGGCGTGACGTCGGTAACCGACGACGGCGGATCGGCGCTCGCGAGCGCCTGCACCGGCACACGCGCGGTCTGCGGCAGCCGCGCTTCGAGGAACGCGACCGGCCGCTTGATCAGGCGGAACACCACCCATTCGGCGGCGAGCGCGCAGCCGAACACCAGCGCCAGCTTCCAGGCGATATCGATCATGAGGCCGTAGGCGGCCGGATCGTTGGCGGTGCGCACGAACCAGTAATAGAACGCCGGGAAATGCGTCAGCGTCCGCGCGACGTCGGCGACCTCGCGCGACATCTCGCCGACCTGCTCCGAGACCATCAGTAGAAGCTGCGCGCCGAGGCTGTCCGCGCTGAGCGGGATCGGCGAATGCTGCTCCGACGCCGGCTCCGCGGCCGCCTGCGGCGAGGCCTTGGCAATGGCGCGCAGCGTGTTGATGATCTCGCCGCGCTTCTTGTCATCCTGCAGCGTGTCGAGCGCGCGCTTCGCCTGCTCCGGCGTCAGTGTGTCGCCGGTCACGGGCTGCGGCGGCGTCGGCTTGGCGGCCGGCTGCGCCAGCGCGGGCGAGACGAACAGGGCGAGGACGAGAAGGATCGCAAAGCGAAGTTTGTACGGCACGAGGGCCTCTTGTTAAAATAATTGCGCAACCGCAGATCCTTAGGAAGGACTCTGCTCTCGCGCTCGCGCCATGTTGGATCGCCCCTTTTCGCCTTGATGATGTGTCGGAAGTTTGCCGCTGCGACGACCATCTCTTGGCATTTGCCGCAACACGATCTTCACAAGTGTTGAACGGCGTTTACGCATGCAAGCGTGTTCCCGGCTGAGCCCGCCGAGCGGCACATCACACGTCAGGGATGAGGCGACAAAATCTTTCGCTTGACGCAGGCCCGCGGCCATGATGTTCTTATTTTGTTCTGTTTGTTTCCGATTGCGTTTCGAGGTGATCATGCACGACGTCTTTGCCGAGAACGGCCCGATCAGGCTCTTCATTCACGACGACAGCGAGACACCGATAGAATTCATCCGCAACCTGCTACGCACGGTATTCGGCAAATCCCGGAAAGAGGCGGTTGCCGCTACCGCACGGATCGAGGCCCAGAACGGAATCGCATGCGGTCCCTATCCAGCACCTGTGGCCCAAGCCCTGCTGGAGTCCGCGCAGCAACTGATCCGCAGCAATGGCCATCCGTTAACGATCACGACGGAGGCTGCCGACGCGGCGCGGCCGTGCAACCTCTGTGGCTCACTGGAACCCGTGACCGATGTCTTTCTCTTCCGCAAGACGGTCTGCCTGTGCAGCAACTGCTTGCTCGCCGCCAGGGCCAGCTCGGAAAAACTGCCGGGCGAGGAGTTCAGATATGCCTTTATAGCACTCGATTGGCATTTTGCCGGAGTGCCGCGCAACCAAATCCTGACCCGGTCGCGGCAGTTTCCCGGTCACATGCGTGCCGATGTTCAGATCGCGATCGACAGGCTGTTCGACGCGCCGATCCATTTCTTCGGCCTTCATGAGGAACACCGCTACGAGACCTTGGCCTTCGCCGCGCTGATGGAGAACAGCCGCAACGCACCAGCGATCGCCCCCCCGCAGTATCACGACGTCGACGTCGGCGAGTCCGAGCCGGTGAAATGCCTCACCAATGGCTTGTGGCTGTGCCAGACCGACGAGCTGCGCTACGCGGTGCTGCTCAGCTACCATCGCGATTATCAGAGCGAGCCGGGCTTGCGGATCGAGCTTGCGGTGCCCGCGGGCGCGGCCGGAAACAGCCTGGTGCAGCGGACTTTTGCCGAGCTGGAAGCTGCCGTGCATGCGGCACGATCCTATCGCGGCAAGATCCTGTCGCTGGAGAATGCCGCAGACTATCGCGGCCGCGCCCGCGGCGTGACCGTGCATCGGCTGCAGACGGTGGCCCGCGATGACGTGATCCTGCCAGAACGGACGCTACGGCTGCTCGACCGCAATGTGCTCGGCTTCGTCGAAAGCCGCGATCTGCTGCGCAAGCTCGGCCAGTCGACCCGCAAGGGCATCCTGCTCTACGGCCCGCCCGGCACCGGCAAGACCCACACCATTCGCTATCTCGCCACCAACCTGCGGGATCACACCACACTGATCATCACCGCCGAACAGGTCGGCCTGCTCGGCGCCTACATGAATCTGGCGCGGCTGCTGCAGCCGACCATGGTGGTGATCGAGGATGTCGACCTGATCGCGCGCGACCGCGAAGACATGGGCGGACCGTGCGAGGAATCATTGCTCAACAAGCTGCTCAACGAGATGGACGGCCTCAAGGAGGATTGCGACATCCTGTTCCTGCTGACCACCAACCGCCCCGAAGAGCTCGAGGGCGCACTGGCCGGCCGGCCCGGCCGCATCGACCAGGCGATCGAGGTGCCGCTGCCCGACGAGACCGGACGCGACAAGCTGATCCGGCTCTACGGCAAGGGCCTGTCGCTCGAACAGCCCGTCATCGACGAGGCCGTGCGACGCACCGAAGGCGTCAGCGCCGCCTTCATCAAGGAGCTGATGCGCCGTCTCGCCCAAGCCAGCATCATCAGCGATGCTGGCGGGGCGGTCACGACTTCCGACCTCGACGGCGCGATCAGTGAAATGCTGTTCGACGGCGGCCGGCTCAACGCGAAGCTGCTCGGCGGTGCGCAGGGAATGAGCGCGACGTGACTAACCGGAAGCCTCGGCTGGTCGTCAGCCGCGCGACGCCTATGGCAGCAACACCTCCCGCTCCCCTTTCGCAACGCGCGCAAGCTCGGCTGACATCCGCGTCAGCACGCCCTCCCAGGCCTGCGGCCTGTCCTGGCGGAACAGCCGCATGGTCGGATACCAGGGCGTGTCGGCGCGATCGCGCAGCCAGCGCCAGTCGAGCGCATAGGGGCACAGCATCCAGACCGGGCGGCCCAGCGCGCCGGCGAGATGCGCCACCGAGGTATCGACGGCGATGACGAGATCGAGCGCGCAGACGGCCGCCGCGGTGTCGGCGAAATCGCCGAGCGTCGGCGCGAGGTCGACGATATCGGCACCGAGGCGCCGCAGCACCGGGGCATCGTCCGGCCGCGGCTCCTTCTGCAGGCTGTAGAGCTGCACGCCCGGTGTGACCAGCCGCGGCAGCACGGCATCCGCCGGCAGCGAACGCTGGCGGTCGCCCTTGTGCCTGGCATTGCCGGCCCAGACCACGCCGACCTTCAGCGCCGATTCGCCGGCGAGCGCCTCGCGCCAGCGCGCCAGCTTGACGGCATCCGCCTGCAGATAGGACACGGCGGCCGGGATGGTCTCGACGGTGGTACGGAAGATGCGCGGCAGGCTGAGCAGCGGCAGTTGCAGGTCGAACGGCGGTAACGGCTCGCCGCGGGCGAACACCGCGACGTCGGGCAGCATCGGCTGCAGCAGCGCGACCAGCGCCGGCTGCACCTGCAGAATGATCCGGCCGCCTTTGCCCGCCAGCATCGGCACATAGCGGACGAAGTTGATGGCGTCGCCGAGCCCGTATTCGGCAAACAACAGCAGCGTGCGTCCCGCCAGCGGCTCACCCTGCCATTCCGGCTCGTCGAACACCGGGTCGCCTTCGCTGAGCATCTTGGTCTTGCGGCGCCACTGATATTCTTCAAAACCCTCCTCGAACTCGCCGTTCATCAGGAGGAAATGGGCGTGGTTGTAATGCGCCAGCGGCTGTTCGGGATCGAGCGCGATGGCGCGGCGCGAGGCCACCAGCGCCGCATCGATCTCGCCGGCATTGCGCAGCGCGACCGCAAGATTGGCGTGGCCCTTGGCGTAGTTGGGTTCGAGCTCGATGGCCCTTCGATGCGCGGCGACCGCGGCCTCGACCAGGTTCTGCGCCTCGAAGATGATTCCAAGGTTGGTGTGCGCGGCGGCATAGTCCGGCTTGAGCGCCAGCGCCAGCTCGGCGCAGGCGATGGCGTCGTCGACCTGTCCGAGCTCGAACAGGCAGGCCCCGAGATTGTTGAGGATGACGTGATCGGACGGATCGCGGGCCGAGACCTGCCGATAGATGCGGACAGCCTCTTCGCGCTCACCCAGTTCGTGCAGCACCATGGCCAGCAGGCGCCGCGGCGCGAAATTGTCGGGATCGAGTGCGATCGCGCGGCGATAGTGCAGGACGGCGTCCTCCAGCCGGCCCAGGCGGTAGAGGGCCGCACCGAGGCCGCTGTGCAGGCCCGGATTGTCAGGGTCCGTGCTTAGCCCGCGGCGATAGGCCGTGGCGGCGGCGTCGTGCTTTTTCTGATCGGTCAACGCATTGCCGAGGTTGAGCCAGACACCGCAATAGGCCGGATCGCGCGCGATCACCTCGCGATAGGCCTGCTCCGCCTCGACCGGCCGCTGCTGCCCGGCCAGCGCAACGGCAAGGTTGAACCGCGCCCGCGTGAGGCCGCCATCGAGTGCGATGGCGCGACGAAACGCCGCCTCGGCCTCGCCGAAACGCGACAACTCGCACAGCGCGACGCCGAGCTTGATCTGCAGGCCGGCATCCTTCGGCCGCAGCGCCACGCCGCGCTGGAACGCCGCCACCGCGCCCTCGTGCTCGCCCTTCACGGCGAGCGCATCGCCGAGCGTGGCGAACGCCGGTCCGTGATGCGGATCGAGGCTGAACACCCGGTTCAGCAGCACCGCGCCCTCAGCGGCGCGATCGGTCACGAAGGCGATGACGGCGGACAGATGCAGCGCCGGAATATGGTCGGGATCGGCGCTGAGGATGTCACCGCACAAAGTGCCGGCCTCCGTCGCGCGGCCCGCGCCATAATGCGCCACCGCATCCAGCAACATCCGATCAACAGCACTGCCCACGATACCGCCCTAGCCTCTCAAGACCCCGATGGGGATTAAACGGGCGACGCCGCCAAATCCGGCACGCAAATGCCGATTGCTCTCCTGTCCCCCTTTGGAGTGGCGAGGTCGCTTTGCTCACAGAGCAAAGCGGGTGGGGATCAGGTCTCTCCGCGATCAGCGGTGCATGCGGCTGGGCTCCCATTCCGACCTTCCCTCTTCAGGGCGAAGGAAAGCCCTCTTGACGCCGACCTCCATCATGTAACATATGATGTTACATGATACGCGACAGCCGTCTATCGAGCGTCCTGCACGGCCTCCTCCACATGATCGGAGCCGGCGAGCCGGTCACGTCGGAGCAGCTTGCGCAGGCGATGGCCACCAACCCGGTGGTGGTCCGCCGCGTGATGGCGGGCCTGCGCGAGCAAGGCCTGGTCCGCTCGGAGAAGGGCCATGGCGGCGGCTGGACGCTGGCGCGCGATCCTGCCGGCATCACGCTCGCCGATATCTATCGCGCGGTCGGCGCGCCCACCATCGTCGCGATGGGCCATCGCTCGGAAAATCCCGGCTGCCTGGTCGAACAGGCCGTCAACGATGCGCTGTCAAGCACGTTTCGCGAGGTCGAGGCGATCTTCCTGAAGCGCCTCGGCGCGGTGACGCTCGACGCGCTCGCGAAGGATTTCGAGCGCCGGCTCGCCAAACACAAGCAAAGCCTCGAGGACCAGATTCATGCAGCCAAGTGACCAGGCGAAGCCGCTTCCGTTCGACGATCCCGCGCACTGGGACAAGATGGTCGCGACCTACGAGGCGCAGTCGCAGCCGTTCACGACACACTTCGCAGAGGCCGCGGTCGCGATGCTCCCGATCGGTCCATCATCGAAGGTGCTCGACGTCGCCACCGGTACGGGTGCTGCGGCGCTGGCCGCCGCGCGCAGGGGCGCCGACGTCACCGCGATCGACTTCTCCGCCGGCATGGTGGCACGGGTCCGCGCGCACGATGTGGCGAATATCGAAGCGAGGCAGATGGACGGCCAGGCGCTTGATTTGCCGGATGCCGCGTTCGATGCGGCGGTGTCGGTGTTCGGCGTGATGCTGTTTCCGGACTGGCGCGCCGGACTGCGCGAGATGGCGCGGGTGACGCGACCGGGCGGATCGGCGGCGATCGCGGTGTGGAAAAGCGCCGACGGCGCCGCGGTGTATCTCCTGCTCTCGCAGATCATCCGGCGGCTCTATCCCGACAATTTCACGCCGATGCCCTGCACCGGCCTCGCCGAGCTCGCCGACCCCACCCGCCTCGCCGCGGCGGTGATCGCTGCCGGCTTCTCCGATCCTGTCGTCGCCGAGATCACCCACGACTTCCAGCTCAATGTCGCCAATCCTGCCAACGTCGACAAGCTGTTCGAGTTCATGCCGCATTGGAGCGGGCTCGACGCGGACCAGAGTGCTGCGGTCGCGCGCGCCTTCCGCGCCGAAATCGAGCGCGGGCGGGTCGGCGATGTCTTCGCGATTCCCTCGACCGCCCTGATCGCGACGGCCCTGCGGCCCTGACCATCATCTGCTTTACGTGCGCTGAATGAAAAGAACCCGCCGCACGATCACGACATCGCAACCATGGCGCGCGCCAACGCCTTCTCAGATTGCGCAATGACGTAGCGGCCCGGCAACGGCGCGCCACAAAAGCGGATGCGCGCGGAGATTCCGCGAACCGCTCCGCGAACCGCGTACTACAACAATCCCGTATTTTTAGATCTGCACCGCCTGCTGCAGGCGGGCGCGACGGGGGTTGCCGTTGTTGCCGATTGCCAACTTTGCGCGGACTGGTTTCCGCTTCGCCGCCTCGCGCCATGCATCCGAGCTTCGCACCAGACTGCCGTTGACGGCGATCGCGCGACGCGCCGGCTGCGGCCTCGTCCTGGTCGCCGCCGCACTGTTCGGCTCGGTCGCCGCGGCCAGCGCGCAGGCGCCGGCGGTGGCCTCGATCTCCCCGACATCAGGTCCCGCCGCGGGCGGCACCACCGTCACCATCTCGGGCGGCAGTTTCAGCACAGCCACCGCGGTGCGCTTCGGCGCCGTCAACGCAACGAGCTTCACCATCAATTCGAGCGAGCGGATCACCGCCGTCGCGCCGGCCGGGACCGGCACGGTCGATGTCACCGTGACCAACCCGTCCGGGACATCATTGACGTCTCCCGTGGATCAATTCACCTACGTGGCATCCGCGCCGACGGTGACATCGATCTCGCCGGCCGCAGGTCCAACCAGCGGCGGAACGACGGTCATCATTACAGGCACAGGCTTGACCGCTGCGACGGCCGTGACGTTCGGCGCAACCCATGCAACCGGCTTCACCGTCAATTCGAGCACCCAGATCACGGCGACCTCGCCGGCGGGAACGGGAACGGTGGATATCACGGTGACGACGGCAGTCGGAACCTCGGCGACATCGGCGGCGGACCGCTTCACCTTCACAGCCGTAACGACGACCCAGACCGCGCTGACCTCGTCGCAGAATCCGAGCAGCCTTGGCCAATCGGTGACCTTCACGGCGAACGTCACCGCCCCGGCGGGAACGCCGACCGGCACGGTGACCTTCAGCGACAATGGATCGCCGATCGGCACCGCGACGCTCGCGGCGGGCACGGCGAGCTTCTCGATCGCGACGCTCAAGATCGGCAGCCACACCATCACGGCGAGCTATGCCGGCAGCGGCGCGTTCAATGCCAGCACCTCGCCGGCGCTGGTGCAAAGTGTGAATGTCCCGACCGACAGCGTAAAGCTGCGGGCATTGCAGATCGACATCACCAAGCTGGTGGCGCAGAACTCCGGCCAGGCGATCTCAGGTGCGATCGACAACGCGATCTCGGACGGATTCAGCGAAGGCGGCAGCTTCATGACGCCAAGTGGCGCTGGCATGCGCTTCAACTTCGCGGCCGATCCGTCAGACGGGGTGGGGCAGGCGGACACGGGCAATCGCAATGCGTACGCCTCCGATCGGAACTCGGACGCAGCCGGACGCAGCGGCGGCAATTCACGGATCGACAATGCGTTCGCGACGATCGATCAGCAGATGCCGACCAAGGCAAAGTCCAGTACCACGCGCGAGGCTCGCGACTGGCAGTTCTGGATCGACGTCAGGGGCAGCGGCATCGACCGCTGGTCGTCGCCGGCTGCGCCCGGCGTCGGCACGACGGGCTCGTCGATCTACGGCAGCCAGCTCAATGCGCTGATGGGACTGACCTACCGGGCGATGCCCAACCTCCTGGTCGGCGCCGTCGCCGGCTATGAGACGTTCAACTACACGGCCCAGGACATCAACGGAAAGCTGACCGGCGACGGCTGGACCGCAGGGACCTATCTCGGCTGGATGATCACGCCGGCGCTGCGCTACGACGCCGCCGTGACCTTCTCGCAGATCGGCTACAATGGCCTCGCCGGAACGGCGCAGGGTAGTTTCAACGGCGACCGCTGGATGTTCGCGACCGGGCTGACCGGCAGCTACAAGATGGGCAGCCTCGTGATCGAGCCGTCCGCGCGCCTCTACGCGCTGTGGGAGCATGAGAATGCCTATGTGGACACGCTCGGCACGCTGCAGACGGCGCGCGACTTCGTCACCGGCCGCGCATCCGGCGGTGTCAAGCTGAGCTATCCGCTGGCAACGATCGACGCCGCGGTGGTCACGCCCTATCTCGGCGTCTTTGGCGACTACTATTTCAGCAGGGACGATGCCGCGGCGCTGGCCGTAAGCGGCATCCCGATCAACCCGACGCTGGTGCTGGAGGGCTGGTCGGCCCGCGTCAGCGGCGGGCTGAACACGCGGCTCGCGGGCGGCACGATGCTCGGCCTCGGCGCGGAGTATGGCGGCCTCGGCAGCGCCGCCCGGATCTGGACGTTCTCGGCCAGGGCACGTGTGCCGTTCAACTGATTGAACACGGCACCGGCTCGCATCCGCGCGATGCGGGTCCATCGGGGGACTCGTTACGTGCGCTGACGCATGTCATCGCCCGGCTTCTCTCCGTCGCTCGGGGGCTGCAGGCCGGGGCTGTTGGCCCAGCGGTCGAGATCCTCGATGACCCGCCGATGGCTCGGCCGCAGCGACGGCGGACCGCCGGGCTCCTGAGACAATTTTCGGGGCAACCTGACCTGTTCTGGCATGGCGAGGCTCCAGAGCTGGGCGGCGTGCTGGCCATTCGCAACGACCGTTACGCAATGCGTTGATCGCCGGCCGCGACGAAGGCGCGAAGATTATTTGTGAGCTGCCGGATTCGCCGGTGCTGCGACCGGCTGCGCGGGAGCGGCCTGCTCCCACGGCGCCGGCAGGATGACCCGCGCCGGCGGCAGGTTCTGCGCAGCGCGCTGCACGCTGGCATCCGCGTTCGCCGACCGCGGCTCCTCGCCGGCGCTATCGGCGCGGGCGACGGCGATGCCCATCGCCATTGCCGCAAGGCCGAGTCCCGCGCCGATCGAAGCGGCAACGATGCCGGTCCGCGGCCTGTTCAGGATGGCAAGATGAGATGGGGTCATCACAACTGCTCCTCACGCAATACACGTGGTTCGGAGCCGTGCGCGACGCAAACATCGCGCACGGCTCGCGGCGGCGATCAGGTCTTGATGTCGGCCGGGAGCTTGCCGCCATTGGCGGCGAGCTTGGCCATCACCTGCTGATGCAGCCAGACATTCATGGTGGCGGTGTTGTTGGTATCGCCGGTGTAGTGCAGCTCCTTGGCGAGCTCCTTTCGCGCAGCAAGGCTGCTGTCGAGGCCGAGCGCCTTCATCAGGTCGACGATCGAGGTGCGCCAGTCGAGCTTCTCGCCGGTGGCAGCCGCCGCCTTGTCGACGATCGCTGCGACGTCGACGGTTTGCGCGGCGGGCGCGGAGGATGCAGCGGTTGACGCCGAGGGCGCAGCCGGCGAAGTGCCGGGCGCGGCGGCCGTGGTGCTCTCAGCCGTCTTGGCCTGGGCGCCGTGGCCGAAGATTGCACCCATGATGCTTCCAAAAATGCTCATGATCTCTCACTCCGTGCGCCCGGGACACCGTTGGCCCGTGACTGGTTCCAGTGACGGGTGGACGATAGGCAGGCCATTGGCCGAGTGGAAGATGACCATCGTCACTATCGGAGTGTGGGACGGCGTGGTGCAGTCGGGGAGAGATTCGTGCGGTGATGCGCCGCATGTCGCGCGTGTTTCATCGTACGCCCCACGTGCGATGAAGTCAGCCGTCCCGGCCCGATTCGCCAGCCCCGAGAAGTCGGGACGGCTGACACAAACCTGCGCGAAGCTATCTGAACTAGAGCTGGCGCCGACGAATGGTCTGGGCGAGTTCGGCAAAGCATTCGGCAATGCCGACGCCGGTCTTGGCGCTGACCGGTTTGACGCTCGACTTGGCGAGCTGGGCAATCGCGCCGACGCTGCCGGCAGCTTCCGGCAGATCGATCTTGTTGAGCAGCGCCCGGTAGGGCCGCCCCGGGAATCGTTCCTCGAAGCCGCGGACCAGCTCGACCATGCGGGTCACGGTCTGCGGCCGCGTGACATCGGATACGATGATGGCGGCGGATGCGCCGGTGACATAAACCGTATCGAAAATCTGGGTGCCGAAATCCCCATCGGTGTCCCACAGCACGAGGCGCATCGGGTCGCTGTCATCGGCCGGCGCCACGTCGTGGCTCAGGATCTCGACGCCGAGCGTCGATTTGTACTGGCCCTCGAACCGGTTGTAGATCAGCCGATAGAGGATCGACGTCTTGCCGACCCCCATATCGCCGAGCAGCATGACCTTTGCGGTGAGCATCAGCGGGCCACTTCGCCTCGGTAAACCGTCTCGAACGCCACGCGGCGGTTGCCGCCGACGGTCGCGTCGAGCCGGTCGGTGATCGGTATCGTCGCGGCACGCGAAACCAAAATCAGTCGCGCCGGATCGACCCCGAGCGCGGTCAGCCGGCGCTGCACCTGCTCCGCCCGCTTGCGCCCCAGCGTCTTGTTGGTGCCTTCGGTGCCGCTCTGATCGGCATAGCCCACGACGCGCACCCTGAGATCGTTGTTCGCCAGCAGCCCGGCAAGCTCGCGCAACTGCGGTTCGGCACGGGCGTCGTCGAGGAACTCATCCGAATTGTTGACGAAGAAGATCGCGGTCGTGGCGATGAAGCGATCGAGACGCGCGGCCGGGCCCTCGACGACCGATTGCAGTTTTGCAAGTTCCTCGCCCAGCTTCGCGGACTGCTCGCCAAGCTTGCTGTATTGCGCATTCAACCCGGCATATTTCTCGTCGCCCGACTTCGCCTGCGCGCCGATCGCCTCGCGCATCTGGTCGAGGCTCGCCTGCAGCCGCGTCAGGCTCTGCTGCAGGCTTGCAATGCCGACCTGCGATGCCGCGGCCTGGCCCGGCGTGGACACCAGCCCGATGCGGTCGACCACCTTGTAGGGCGCCGCGGCCGCAGCGAGCGCGTCGATCACCGGCGCCGTCTCCAACTGGCTCGGCTCGATGCCCGACACGGCCACACTTCGGCTCCCGTGATCGAACGCGAGCCGCAGCGGGAAGGTCGCCAGCAACGGCTGCTTCGCGGCGAGCTGCTCCAGCGCGGCATGGGTCCGCCGCTCCAAAAGGGCGCGCGACAGCGAGGTCGCGGCAAACCAGAGCAGCAGCGCGGCCACGGCCGCGAGCATGGCAAACAGGATCACCTTGCCGCGCCGGCTCGCGATCCGTTGCGGTGTGTCGTCGGTTTCGATCGCCGTTGCGAGCGAGGCGAGCATCGGCCCATCGCAATCCGCGCCGCGGTCGATGCGCTCGATCGCATCGAAGAACAGCGAGTTGATCCTGGCATTGTCGGCCGGGCGCAGCGGTCCCAGGCACTCCGCCGCCAGGATGAAGCGGGGCGAGGCCCGCAGCGCAAGCTGCCGTCCGCCGAAATCGAGCGTCTGCAGATTGCCTTCGCCGGCCAGCGCCTGCACGGAGAATTCGAGGATCGCCGCAACCATGGCGCTGAGCAGGTCGGCGCGCTCGTCGGCGCTCGCCTCGCGCTTCCAGTCGGCGATCAGGCGGCCATTGCCGCGTTCGATGATCAGGAGCCGGTTGATCTGCGGCGGACTGTCGGCGAGCACGAACTCGCTGATCGGACGTCCCGTCACCAGCGACTTGATCCGCCCGACCCACAATTGCGCCGAGGTCAGCGCATTGATGCGCTGCTCGAGCGAGGCAACCAGTTCCCGGAACGAATTCGCGACCGCGGCGCTGACCAGCCGGCCGACGATCGGATAGAGCGCCTCGATCATCGCCTCGCGCGAATTCCTGATCTCGCTGCGGATCGCGGAGACCACGACCGGCGCGATCGCGGTGGCGAGCTCGCGCGGCCGGTTGACCTCGGCGCGCTCCAGCGCCTCGACCAGAATGCCGGCGGTTGCCGTCTCCAGGCGATCGGCGTTGCCGACATAGCGCTGCAGCGAGTCGAGATCGGCCTCGAGCGAGCTCAGACGCGTCGCCTCGGGCTGAAACAGCAATGTCCTGAGCTGCTCGATCTCGCGATTCTGGCCGGCAGCAGCTGCCATGCTATTTGCCCGTGCGGCCGGATCCCAATCCGCTGATGGCAGCGCCGAGTTGGGTGATGGCCGCACCGACATCCTTCAGCGAGTCGAGGCGCTTCTGCTCGGTATCGCGTTCGAGGTCGGAGAGCCGCGCCTGCAGCGCGGTGAGCTCGTTGGTGAAGTCCGCCTGCATCTGCTTCAGCGAAGCCTGCATCTCCTCGCGCAGACCCGAGAGATTGGTCTCGAGCGAACGTTGCGCGCCGCCAAACAGGAGATCGCGGACCTGATCGATCGTCGCCATGCCATGCGCCGCGGCATCCGCGCCGTTGCCGGCCGCCGCGTTTGCCAGTCCATCGCTATCCTTGGTCTGGCGCTCGATACCCTTCATGGTCATTCCCTGTTTAGTCAAAGCCGCGCAATCCGGACCTGCCGTGTCAAAAAGCAAATCCGAAACAATCCTATAGCCAATTTTGTCGGCGCGGCCCAGAGAAAGGCGAGCAATCTCAGCCAGATCAACCGCATGGTGTGCGATTGGGGGCAATTATTTCTAGTAAGTTATTGCCTTTATTGCGAGTTCCGTACGGTTCTTGACCTGGCATTTCTCCAGAATGGTGCTGACATAGTTCTTCACCGTGCCCTCGGCCAAATGCAGCCGCTCGCCGATCTCGGTGTTGCTCTTGCCCTCGACGATCAGCGTGAGAATTTCATTCTCCCGTGCCGTCAGGCCGTCGCGAACCGGCAGCTTCGCCGAGACGCGCGGGCCGCGCAGCCGCTTGAACTCGTCGAGGATGCGCGCGGCGACGCTTGGCGACAGCCCGGACTGGCCGTTGATCACCGCGCGGATGGTTGAGGCGATCTCCTCCATCCTGGCGTCCTTCAGCAGATACGCCTTGGCGCCGGCGCTGACCGCCTCGAAGATCAGATCGTTGGTCTCGAATGTCGTCAGCACGACGATATGGGTCTGCGGCAGTTCGCGGAGAATCCGCTGGGTCGCCGCGATGCCGTCGACGCGCGGCATCTGCAGGTCCATCAGGATCACGTCCGGCCGATAACGCCGCGCGAACTCGATGGCCTGCTCGCCGTCGGACGCACCCGGAAGGATCTCGAAATCGTCGTTCTGCTGGGCAAGCAGTGTGGCGATACCTTCCCTGATCAGGGTCTGATCCTCGGCGATCAGCACCCGCACCTTCTCAATTCTGCTCACGGGCTTCCGTCATCCTCTCGAAAGTCTCGAATGCGCGGCAACGACATCAATCGGCCAGCAGGCCGGCAGATGCTGCCGGCGGCACCGCAACGGGGAGCGATATCCGGACCAGCGTTCCCTGTCCGGGCGCGCTCTCCACCGCGCAGCTTCCGCCGACGAGTTCAGCAAATTCGGTCATCCCGATCAATCCGAAATGTCCGGGAGTAGGCACCGCGAGATCGAAGCCGCGGCCGTCGTCGCGGATCTCGACGACGAGCTTGCGACCGACCGCGGCCGGCGCTTCGAAGGCGTGAAAGGAGACACGGCGCGCCATCGCATGGGCCTGAACGTTGCGCAATGCCTCGCTGAGGATGCGTTGAACCGTCAAGCCGCAATCGCGCAAGCCGGGACGCGCCTCGTCGTCGATCTGGATCGACACCCTGACGCCACTGCGCGCGGCGAAGTCACTGAGCATTCCCTCGACGTCGGGATCAAGCTTCAAATCGTCGGGCGTGCGCAGGCGATCGATCGCCTCGCGGGCACGCGCGAGCCCGGTCGCCGCGGCGTCTTCCGCCGTCGCAAGGCTGTCCGCCACGCGCGCGGGATCGGCTGTCAGATAATGCCTGATCAGCCGGATCTGGGTCAGCAGCGCCACGATCGAATGCACCAGCGTATCGTGCAGATCGCGCGCCAGCCGCAGCCGCGTCCGCGCCAGCGAGGCAAAACGCACCTCGGCGCTGGCCGCCTCGAGCTGCTGCTCCATCAGGCGCCGGGCTCGGCGCTCGCTGCCGAGCAGCGTTTCGACCTGACGCCCGGCGAAGTCCGGCATGGCGATGACGAAGTAATGCGACTGCGCGTCATTCCACAGCACGACCGCCGTCATCGGCTGAGCTATCCCCGGCGAGGCACCGCGAACACCGGCCAATGCGATGATGTCCCGCTGGCCGCGAGCCAGCGCCGCCAGCTCGGCCTCCATGCCGACCAGCAGCATGCATTCGCAGCAATCGACGCCGATGGCGGGAAGCCATTCGACCAGCCGGCCGATCTTGCGCTGCATGCTTCGATCGGCACCGATGACGGCGAGACCGATGACGTCAGCTCCTGTGGCCGCAAGCAAATCCGCGCTCAGATCGATCATGCGTTGCCCATCAACTCAGCGAGCAGCCCACTCTGGCGTAAGCCGGCAGCGGCCGCAAACGAATATGACTTTCGTCACAACTAATCCTGACTTTGGTCAGATGCCCCTGCCGCTCGAAATGCGGTTCTGTCTCGCGAATGAGCAACAGCGCAAGCCATGATGTGCCACGTGCCGGCGTCCATGGCGATGCCGGCCGGCCGCCGGACCTCGCGGAAGGTCGCGCCAGTCGGCCGGAGTGTGAGCTGACAATGAAGGCCGCGCCACGGAAATCGTTGGGTATCGAGCTCATGCGGGCGGAAGCGGAGAAGCCTGCGCGGCGCCGGCGCCTGAGCGCGACCCAGAAGCTGGCATTGCAGGAAGCGCTGGCCGGACGCCTGCAGCTCTACCCGCGCGGATATGCCGCGAGCAAGACCGGCCCGTTCCACTCGCGCCGTGCCATCCTCGGGCTGGTGCGCGCCGGCCTGATGAGCCTCAGCGCGACCGCGCGCTATGCGGCCGTGACCCGGCGCGCACGGGACATGTACGCGACACCGGCGACCAGCGAGAGCGAGTAGCTCGTGTCGTCGAGGTACTGCGCATCTCCCGACGACGCTCAGTCCGGCAAGGGCGCGCCCCAGCTTGCCGTCACGTTGCCGCCCAGCCTCGGATTGTTAAAGGGCCTCCTGGGGCCGAGAATTGGCGGCAAGCGCGGATCGTGAAACCGGGCGTAATACGGCTCCATCCAGGCAAGGTCTCCCTGAAACGTCCAGGGGAAGAGCTGCTGCGGAACGTTGGTGAGCGCGCCGAAGCCGCGCTCGTCCTGCACCGCACGAACGATCAGGTCGGCGAGCCGACGGATCGCTCCATTGTTCTCCGCGTAGAGATCGATCTTCCGGCGGCTCGCGAGCTCGGCGCAGAATACCAGCGGGATCAGCGCGAAGTTGTGATAGTGCAGCGCGCGCTCGCCGCGCTTCAGCTCGCGTTGCAATTCGCCGTGGACGCCGATGTCCCGGATGCCCTGGCGCGCCCGGGACATACCGGCATCGACCAGATCGCCCCGATCAGTCAGGGTGCCGATCGACATCAGATCGAGCCCGGCCCAATAGACCAGATTGTCGCCGAGGTGGTTGATGCGATCGGCATCGCGCGTTTCCTCGGCAATCCGGATCAGCCACGGCTTGATCTCCTGGAATCGATGATCCGCCTTCGTCGATGTGCTGGGGAAGCGCAGCAACGCGAGCGCGAAATCGGTCCCTGCCCAGGAGCGCTCGAAATCGCTCTGGTAATTCGCCCCGATCGTGAGCAGCGCATGTCCTCTCGCCCAGCTTGCGAGCAGGTCCAGCACGCAATCCTGGTCGCGTTCATCGGCGGCCTTGTTGACCTGCGCAATGAACGCGTGCAGCGGCTTGATCGCCTCCGCGTAACCGCCGGCATTCTGGTAGAAGCCGGGTGGATCGACCGAGGTCAGCGCCGGCGGCGCCTCGCAGGTCCGGGCCGCTGCCGGCTGTGCCAGGCAAGCAAGGACGATCGACACGCCGATCGCCGTGAAACGAACATCAAACTTCATTCCAAACAAACTCCGCGAGCCACCGCGGGACGACACGCCACGTTGTGAGCGCAAGCGCAGTCATCGACAACCGCGCGCACGAAGACAACAAAATCTAATGTGATGCGCTCCGGGGCCGAGTTCAGGCGCCGTTCAGATCGTCCGGTCACCGCACCGACGATCACGGGAATATGAAGGTAATCTGCGAAGATTATCTTTACAGTTTACCTGTACATATGTCATTCTCACCAACATGAACAATGCAGTGGCCCGCACCGGCTCGGCGCGTACATCCGCGCTCGCCGAAGACCTTCGCCTGTTGATCGGAACGCTGAAGCGACGGCTGCGCGAGCAGGGTCAGCGCGAGGATCTTCCGCCGTCCCAGGTCGCGGTGCTGCTGCGCCTCGAAAAGGACGGCCCCGCGACCGTGTCGAGCCTGGCGCGCTCGGAAGGCATGCGGCCGCAATCGATGAGCTCGGCGATAGCGGCGCTCGAGGCCGCGGGGCTGGTCCGCGGCGCGCCCGATCCGGACGACGGCCGCCAGACCATCATGTCGCTTACCGATAGCTGCCGCGAGCGGCTGCGCAACGGCCGTGCCGCGCGGCAGGACTGGCTGTCGCGCACCATTGCTGCGCGGCTGTCGGCGCGAGAGCAGGATGAACTCGCCGCCGCCGTCGGCCTGCTGAAACGGCTGATCGCAGATTGATGCCGGCCGCGCCGCGCCAATCGCGAGAAGGGAAACGATCATGGCTCTGACGACGCTCGATCCGATCACCGCCCTCATTGTCGTCGACCTACAATCAGGGCTCGTCGGCGCGCCCTTCGTGCACCCGTTCGAAGACGTCGTGGCGCGCGCCTGCGCCCTCATCAATGCGTTTCGACGGCGTGGACTGCCGATCGTGCTGGTCAATGTCGACGGCACGGCACCGGGACGAACCGAGCGGCCGCGCCACAGCGGACCATTTCCGGATGGCTGGACCGAGCTGATTCCGGAGCTCGATCGGCGGCCGGGCGACATCGTCGTGACCAAGCGGACATGGGGCGCGTTCGCCAGCACGGATCTCGAGAAGCAGCTGCGCGCCCGCAGCGTCACGCAGGTCGTCGTCGCCGGCGTAGCGACCGGGACGGGCGTCGAGTCGACGGCGCGGCAGGCCTATGAGGCCGGCTTCAACGTCACGCTCGCGACCGACGCGATGACCGATGCGCGGCCCAACGCACATGCCTACAGTATCGAACAGGTGTTTCCGCGACTCGGCGAAACCGGCTCGACGCAGGCCATCATCGATCTGCTTGAAAGGACCAACGCGCATGAACTGGCTTGACCTCGTCGCCTATTTCTTCGGTGGCGCCTTCCTCACCAACGCGATCCCGCACGTCGTCGCCGGCATGATGGGTGAGCCGTTCCAGAGCCCGTTCGCAAAACCGCCTGGCGAGGGCCTGTCGTCATCGACCGTCAACATCGTGTGGGGCTTCTTCAATCTCGCGGTCGGATATCTCCTGATCTGCCGCGTCGGCGACTTCGGCTTGAGAACCACCAGCGACGTCGCAGCACTCGGTCTCGGCGGCCTCTCGATCGGCCTGTTCCTGGCGCGGCGGTTCGGACGGTTTCACGGCGGGAACGAACCACAGGGAACATGAGACGCGTCTTTCGATCGCTCGTAAGCTTCAACTACCGGGTCTGGGCGGCCGGCGCGCTGGTGTCCAACATCGGCACCTGGATGCAGCGCGCCGCCCAGGACTGGCTCGTCCTCACCCAACTGACGCAGCATAGCGCATCCGCGGTCGGCATCGTGATGGCGCTTCAATTCGGCCCGCAGCTGCTGCTGATGCCGTGGAGCGGCTTCGCCGCGGATCATTTCAACCAGCGCAAGCTGCTGATGGCGACCCAGGCGACGATGGGCGCGCTCGCGCTGGTCCTCGGAATTCTCACCGTCACCGGACTGGTGCAGCTCTGGCACGTCTATGTATTCGCATTCCTGTTCGGCTGCGCGGCAGCACTCGATGCGCCGGTGCGCCAGACCTTCGTGGCCGAGCTGGTGAGCGACACCAACCTGTCGAATGCGATTGCGCTCAACTCGACCTCGTTCAATGCCGCGCGCATGATCGGCCCCGCCGTCGCCGGCCTGATCATCGCCTCCGTCGGCACCGGCTGGGCGTTCCTGTTCAACGGCGCTTCGTTCCTCGCGGTGCTGACCTCGCTGACCCTGCTGCGCACCTCCGAGCTGCGCCCGAACGCGCGGGCCCATCCCGCCAAGGGCAGCGTCATGCAGGGTTTCCATTATGTCTGGTCCCGCCCCGATCTCCGAGCGACCTTGATCATGCTGTTCCTGATCGGCACCTTCGGACTGAACTTTCCGATCTTCATCTCCACCATGGCGGTCGGCGTGTTCCGCACCGATGCACGCGGCTTCGGCCTGCTGTCGTCGGTGATGGCGCTCGGCACGATGTCGGGCGCGCTGCTCGCCGCGAGCCGCGACCAGCCGCGATTCTCTTCGCTGATGCTAGGATCGGCGACCTTCGGATTGGGCTGCACGCTGGCCGCCCTGGCGCCGAACTATTGGCTGTTCGCCGCCGCGCTGGTCGTGATCGGCGTCGCCGCGCTGACCGTCACCAACACCTCGAACGCGCTGATGCAGCTGTCGACCGAGCCTGCAATGCGCGGACGCGTGATGGCGCTACGGCTTGGTGTGGCGCTGGGCGGCACGCCGATCGGCGCACCGATCGTTGGCTGGGTCGCCGATCACCTCGGCCCGCGCTGGGCACTCGGCGTCGGCGCCGCCGCCGGCTTTGCCGCCGCGATCGTCGCCCTGGGCATGCTGTCGCGGACGCATACCCCGGCCGAACACGGCAGCATGCCGCCGGCCGAATGAGTGGACGGCCCGCAACGCCTCAGACGAAGGCGCTCAATCCCGTGATCGACTTGCCGACGATCAGGGTGTTCATCTCGCGGGTGCCCTCGTAGGAGTCGATCGCCTCGGCGTCGGCGACGAAGCGGCCGATATGGTTCTCGAGCAGGATGCCGTTGCCGCCGAGCAGCTCGCGCGCATAGCCGACCGTCTCGCGGCACTTGACGGTGCAGAACGCCTTGGCCAGCGAGGCGTGCTCGTCCAGCATCACGCCTTCGTCCTGCATCTGTCCGAGCCGCAGCATCATCGCCTGCGTCGCGGTGACGTTGCCGAGCATGCGGACCAAGAGATCCTGCACCAGCTGGAAGCCGCCGATCGGCCTGCCGAACTGCTGCCGCTCGGTCGCATAGCGTAACGCGTGCTCATAGGCGCCCATCGCGCAGCCTACGGCGAACCATGCCACCCCCGTGCGGGTCGTGCGCAGCACCTTGGTCTTGATCTTCTCGACCGCGAAGCCGGGATTGTCCTTGGCCACGACAAAGCCCTTGACCTGGTTGGAGCCCTCCTCGCGCGCCCAGATCACGTTGATGTCGGCGAAGGTGGCATTGCCGATCCACTTCTTCTGGCCGTTGAGGATCCAGACATCGCCCTCGCGCCGGCAGGTGGTCAGCATGCCGCCCGATGTCGCCGAGCCGACCAGCGGTTCGGTGAGACCGAACGAGCCGATCTTCTCGAAGCGCATCATCGCCGGCAGCCAACGCTGCTTCTGCGCTTCGTCGCCGCAAAGATAGATCGAGCCCGCCGAGAGCCCGGTGTGTACGCCCCAGAAAGTCGCGACCGAGCAATCGACCCGCGCCAGCTCCATCGCGACGAAGCCGTTCAAGAGCCAGCTGCCGCCCGCCGCGCCATAACCCTGGTAGCCGACACCGCCGATGCCGATCTCGGCCATCTTAGGGATGATCGCGAACGGAAATTCGTCGCGACTCCAAAATTCCTCGATCACAGGCGCGACGACGCCCTCCGTGAACTCGCGCACGCGCCGCAGCAGCGCGCGCTCCTTGTCGTCGAGGACGCTGGCAATCCCGTAGAAGTCGCCGTTGATCGGCGGCGGCGCTCAATCCGGCCTGGCCGGCCGTGTCGCGTGTGCGTTGGCCATGGTGTCCTCCCTGATACATGGCGATGCTTCGCCCCTATCGCGCTTTCCCGGCAGGACCCGCGCCTGCCGGGATTCGTCTCATCGTGAGGTCAGGTCGGCTTGTTCGGGCGGACGCTGGCGCGGAACTCCTCGAAATTCTCCTTCATCCGGTCCTGGATGATCTTCACCGCTTCCGTGGTCGACTGCCGCGCCGTCGACGCGCTGTCCTGCGCGCCCTTGACCGCGATATCGAACACCTTGCGCGCGAATTCGGTTTGCAGAGCGAGGTTCTCATGAATCTTGCCGAGCGGCTTGTACTCGCGCGCCAAGGTCGCGGCCTCGCGCAAGCCCGCCTCGATCACCTCGCGCTGCTTCTGCGCCACCGATTGCGCGCCCTGGGCCGCAACCTTCGCGCTCTGGCCGAGCGCCTCGAGGTTCTTCTTCTGCGCCTGCAACAATTCGTCCACGTTCAGTTTCGGCAAGCCGAGGTCACTGCCGAACTTCCTGAGCATGTCGATGTAAGAGGTGTTGTCGGTCACGATATCCTCCCTGGTTGCTGTGTCTAAGGCTTCTGCCGTCCGCCTCCGGACGTAGGAACGAGATCCCTGAAATAGCTCGTCGTTCGCGCGAGCAGAGATGACGATGCGACCTGACGGCTCTCGTCGGCTAGAAACGCTTCGATCAGGCCGGCGGTTTCCGTTGGCCGCGTCACCATGAACAGGTGCCCGTCGTCGATCAGGCGCAGCTCGGCATTCGGGATCAGGCTCGCCATGATCTGACCGTTGACCGGAGGGACGAGCGGATCGTCGCGGCCCATCAGAATCAGCGTCGGCTGCGGCAACGACCAGAGCCAGGGCAGGCTGGTCCAGCCGGTCATCGCAAGCAGCTGATAGAAGTAACCCATGCTGCGCGCGCCGTGCATCGCGGCCGCATGCCGGCCGATCAATGACGGATCGTCACGAAACGCCCCGCCATAGACGTCGGCGGCGATGCTTTCCATGTAGCCCTTGTCGGCGTAGCGGCGCGGCGTCGCCATCTTCCACAGCACCGCCGGACTTGCCGGCACCATGGTAAAACCGGGCGCGGTCGCGGCCAGCACCAGGCGGCGGCAGCGCGTTGGAAACTGATGCGCGAATTGCTGCGCGATGCCGCCGCCCCAGGACACGCCGGCGACGTCGACCTCCGTGTAGCCCAGCTCCGCAACGAGCCCGGCGGCAAGCCGCGCCAGGGTCGACGGACGATAAGGCCACGCCGGCCGTGGCGATCCGCCAACGCCGGGCACGTCGAAGATGATGGCGGTGGTCGAGGTGAGCGCGTCGAGGAACGGCCGCGCCAGCTCCCAATTGGCGCCGATGCCGTTGAACAGCAATAGCGGCGGCCCGCTGCCGCCGCCGTGCCTGATCGCGACCTGAAGCAACTGGCCGTCGATCGTGATCTGCCGCGTCTCGATCATGCCGCGCTGCGCGGCCTCGCCAGTGCTGGTGAGATCGTCAGTCAAAGACGTAGGTCCCCGGTGCCGCGCCAAGCGATGGATGGCGCGCGCTGCCGAGCGTCGCGGGCGCCGCCACCTCGTCGCCCGAGCGCGCCTGCAGCCAGTCGCGCCAGTCGAGCCACCAGCTGCCCTTGCGCTTCTCGGCCGAGGCCATGAACGCATCAGGCTTGTCCTTGGAGATCGGCCCGATCATGAAGGACGCCTTCGGATTGCTCGGCGGGTTGAGCAGGCTCTGCAGGTGCCCGCTGTTCGACAGCACGAAGGTGGTGCCCTCGCCCATGATCTGCGCGGTCTTGTAGACACCTTTCCACGGCGTTATGTGGTCGGTCACCCCGGCGACGACGTAGCTGTCGGCCTTGACCTTGCTCATGTCGATGGTCTTGTCGTTCAGTGTCAGCTTGCCGGCGTTGGCGAACGGGTTCGAGAAGTAGAGGTCGAGATAGTCGCCATGCAGCCCAGCCGGCAGGCGGGTCGTATCTGCGTTCCAGTACAGGATGTCGAAGGCCGGCGGCTGGTTGCCGAGCAGATAGTTGTTGACCCAGTAGTTCCAGATCAGGTCGTTGGGCCGCATCCAGGCGAACATCCGCGCCAGATCGTGGCCGTCGACGATGCCGCGCAGCTGCGAGGTGGCCTTCGCCGCGCGCATGGTCTCCGGTGTCATCAGGCAACCGAACGTGCTCTCCTCGGCCGAATTGGGATCGAGCAGGCAGACCGCCAGCACCAGGTTCTTGATCTTCTTCTCGGTTGCGCTGCCGAGCGTCGCGAAATAGGCCGTCGAGGTGATCCCGCCGGAGCAGGATCCCATCATCGAGATGTCTTCGCTGCCGGAAATCTCGCGCGCCGCGTCGACCGCCTCGTCGAGCGCGGCGACATAGGTGTCGAGCCCCCAATCGCGATGCGCCGCCGTGGGGTTGCGCCAGCTGACGGCAAAGACCTGGAAACCGCTCTCGAGCAGGAAGCGGACCATGCTCTTGTCCGGCGAGAGATCGAGCGCGTAGTACTTGTTGATCTGCGGCGGCGTGATCAGAAGCGGCCGCTTCCTGACTGTCGGCGTCGTCGGCTTGTACTGGATCAGCTCGAGCAGTTCGTTGCGGAAGATCACCGCGCCCGGCGTGGTCGCGAGATTCTCGCCGACTTTGAACGCGTTCATGTCCACCATCGACGGCATGCCGCGGTTCTGCGTCAGATCGCCGATATAGTTCTTCAGGCCGCTCCACAGGCTCTGCCCGCCGGTGTCGATGAACTTGCGGACGGCCGCCGGGTTGGTGAGCATCGTGTTGGTCGGCGCGACGGCGTCGATCAGGATATCCGTGATCAGATGCGCGCGCTGCTTGTCGATCTCGCTGAGGCTGGTCTTGTCGACAAGGCCGTTGATCGCCTCGCCCCACGCCAGATAGGCCTTGAGCAGGCCGGAGTGCAGCGAGCTCTCCTTCCAGGTCGGATCGGCAAACCGCTTGTCGCCGGCCTTCGGTGCGCGATCGGACTTGCCGGCGGCGATCGAGCCGAGCTCGCCGACGAAGGACAGCCACTGCTCGGTCGCGACCTTCGGCTCGTTGATGACGGCTTTGAACAGGATACCGGCGCCCTCGACGAGGTCCTGGCCCTGGATGCCGACGAGCGGATTGAGCGCCAGCGTATTCCTGGACGCCGCCTCGGACATGTCGGACGCCGAGGAATCCGGACCGCGATTTTCCGTGCTCATTGCTTTGCTCCCTCCGCCGGAATCAGAAGGGCCAGCGTCTCGGCGATCAGCGCCGGCTTTTCGGAGCCTTCGACCTCCAGCGTGTTCAGGGTTTTCATGATCACCTGGCCGCCGTCCCGCGGCTCGATCCCGGACAGCACGACCCGCAGCCGCACCCGCGTGCCCGCTGGCACCGGCGCCAGGAAGCGCACCTTGTCGACCCCGTAATTCAGTCCGGCCGCGGCATCGCGCGGGATGATGCCGACCTGCATCGCGAGCGGCGCCACCATCGCGAGCGTCAGATAGCCATGCGCGATCGGACCGCGGAACGGGCTCTCCCGTTTGGCGCGTTCGACGTCGACGTGGATCCATTGATGGTCGCCGGTGCAGGCCGCAAAATCATCGATGCGCTGCTGATCGATCGCAACCCAGTCGGAAAGCCCGAGCTCCTTTCCGACGTGTTCGCCGAGCCCGGCCAAAGTGAGGTTGCTCATGACGTCGTCCTCCTCGATCCGTTCTTGGCTGTACTGGAGCGTCACATATTGCCGTACAGCTCGCGCAGCTCCTTCTTGTTGATCTTGCCGACGCTGGTCTTGGGAATGCTGTCGATGAACAGGATCCTGCCGGGGATGCCGTACTTCGAGATGACGCCCTTGTCGGCGAACACCTTGAGATGGTCCTTGATGGCGACATCGCTGAGGCCCTCGACGCCGGCCGGCTTCTTGACCACGAGCGCGAGCGGCCGCTCGCCCCATTTGTCGTCCTTGACGCCGATCACCGCGGCCTCGGCGACGCCGGCGCATTGCGAGATCAGATCCTCGATCTGCAGCGAGGACACCCATTCGCCGCCGGTCTTGATCACGTCCTTGATCCGGTCGGTGATGTGGACGTAGCCGCCCGGACTGACCACGGCGATGTCGCTGGTGTGCAGATAGCCGCCCTCCCAGAGCTGCTCCGACCCTTCGGGGTTATTGAAGTAGCCCTGGGTGAGCCACGGCGCCCGCAGCACGATCTCGCCGGCGGACTTGCCGTCATGCGGCACGTCCTTCATGTCGGGATCGACGATGCGCAGATCGACCAGCGGGCCGGCCATGCCGGCGCGGGTGCGGAATTCGACTTCGCCGTCTGGGTCGCCGCTGAGATCCCTGGAATGGACGTGGGAGACCGCGGCAAGCGGGCCGGTCTCCGACATGCCGTAACCCGCGAAGATGTCGACGCCGGCCTCCATCGCCTGCTTGGCCAGCGCCTTCGGCAACGCCGAGCCGCCGATCACCATCTTGAGGCCGTGGAGATCGACCTTGGCGGCAGCGGCGGCGTTGAGCAGCATCTGCAGGATGGTGGGCACGCCGTGCGTGAAGGTGACGCCTTCGCTCTTGATCAGCTTGACCAGCATCGCCGGCTCGTAGCGGCCGGGATAGACCTGCTTGGTGCCGGCCAACGTCGCCGACCACGGAAAGCCCCAGGCGTGAACGTGGAACATCGGCGTGATCGGCATATAGACGTCGTCGCGCGAGAAGCGCCCCTGCGAGCCGGCCATGCCGAACAGCGCGAGTCCTGCGATGGTGTGCAGCACGAGCTGGCGATGGCTGTAATAAACCCCCTTGGGCAGACCGGTGGTGCCGGTCGTGTAGAAGGTGGTGGCCTGGGTGTTCTCGTCGAAGTCGGGAAAGTCGTAATCCGGCGAGGCTGCCGCAAGCAGGCCCTCATACTCGCCGATGAAGGAGAGGTTGCCGGTCTGCGGGGACGGCTTGTCCGAGATCACGATCATCCGCTTGACCTTGGGCAACTGCGCCTTGATGCCCTCTAGCAAACCGACGAACTCTTCATTGACCAGCAGCGTCGACGCGCCGGCGTGATCGATCGTGTAGGCGATCTGCTCCGGCGACAGGCGGACGTTCACTGTCTGCAACACGGCCCCCATCATCGGGATCGCGAAGAAGGCTTCGAGGAAGCGATGGCTGTCCCATTCGAGTACGCCGACGGTGTCGCCAGGCTCTACGCCGGCCTTGCTGAGCGCCGAGGCGAGGCGGCCGATCCGTTCTCTGGTGTGTCGATAGGTCTGGCGCTTGAGATCTCGATAGACGATCTCCTGATCCGGCGCCTGCACGCGCGGCGTGTGCCAAAGCTGCTTGAAGATGAGCGGATAGTGATAGGCGGATTGGGCAGTCTGAATCAGCCTTCCGACCATGGAAGCCTCCCTCGACCTGGCATCTCCTCCGACCGTTGCGTCCGCAGTTCTGAGCGAGCGGATCGCGTGGCCTGCCGTCCTCATGTCGCGACGGTCCGACCGCGTGACATTACGACCAAGCCTCGCGTGGCGCCCGAGATTTGTGAAGGTCCGAAACGGACATCGGCGGGGTCTCAACCGGACAAGGCGCGCTCATCAATGGCGGCGGTCTTGCTGCTGCGCAGCAAGAGGGCCCCAAGAGAGACCCATTGATAAATCTTGATAACTCTTGGGTTATGGCGCGAACCGACTATGTTCGAAGGGCTCGCAAGCGGAAATCCACTCGGGCCGGGTTTGCGGCGCACTGCTTTTCGACCGAAGGAAGGGCTGGTTCACCTTGCAACCAACCACGCGACTGAAGAGGCCGGTGGGCTCCCGCAACGACATCCTGACCGTCGGCACTGGCGACCAGGTCTATGAGACCACCAAGCTCGGCGCCGTCTTCGACATGCTGGCCGGCGCCGGCGTCCCGGCCGACGCCATCCTGCGCGACACGCGCATTCCGCTGGCCGACGTCCACTCACCGCAGGCGCGGATTTCGCTGACGCAGCTGATGACGGTTTGTCAAAACGCGCTGCGCCTGTCGACCGACCGTCATTTGCCCTATCGCATCGGCGCATCGATCCACGTCTCGACCTACGGAATGTATGGCTATGCGTTGCTGTGCTGCCCGGACTTTCGCAAGGCCATGGAATTTGCGATGCGCTATCACGCGCTCGCCGCGCCGCTGGCGACGATCGAATTCAGCGAGGACAAGGTCTCTGCGAGATGGATCATCGAGCCCAATCTGCATGCACTTGCCGATTCCGCGCTCTACCGGTTCGTCGCCGAGATGCAGATCGGCATCCACATTTCGCTGATGCGCGACATCATGGGACCAAGCTTCGCTCCCTCTGAAATCACGCTCGCCTACCCGCAGGCACAGGACTTCGATCTTCCACTCGATCATGTCGGATGCCCGGTGCGCTTCGGTCAGCCGGCCAACCAGATCGTCTTCAAGGCGCAATTGCTGGACCGGAGAGCGGATCTCGGCAACAAGACGACCTATCCGACCATCGTCGCCCTCTGCGACGACTTGCTCGGCGACTTGAGATTGCGGACCGGCATTGCCGGAAAGATCCGCGCCATCCTGCTTCGCGACATCGCCAATCCCCCGACCTTCGAAGCGATCGCAAAGCTGCTCGGCGTGAACGACCGGTCGTTGCGCCGCCAGCTTCGTCAGCAGGGCTTTTCCTTTCGCGCGCTGCACGACGAACTGCGGACCCAGATTGCGCTGAAATATCTCCGCAGCACGACGCTGGCCAATGACGACATCGCATTGGCGCTCGGCTTCAGCGATGCCGCAAACTTCAGGCGCGCGTTCCACCGCTGGACCAACAAGGCCCCGAGCGAGATCCGCGGCGAATGATTGCAGACGGCGACCGTTGGCCGCCTCGCTTGCGCGGACGACCGCGCTAATACGCGTAGGACGTCTTGCCCGGCTGCACGGTCAGCCGAAAGGCGACATCGGTCGAACCGTCCATCAGCTCGATCAACTGGTCACACACCAGGCATCTAAACTCGCCGGCGATGCCGCCCTTCGACGTCAATTCGATCCGGCGATAGCCGGCCTGGCAATGGGGGCACGTCACGTCAGATTTTCGCATGGAATCAGCAAACCGTTGCTCTCTCTATTTTCCATATGCCCATCGTCAGAAATGTGACGGCGTCACGATCTGTGCGAAACAGACGTCTCCGCGCATATCATCGATGGCTGAAGACCGGCGCTGGCGGGCGATAGGGAAACGCCGAGACCCCGAAGTTGCGGCCATATTGCTGCCGCACAGCCGGGATGTTGACCACGCCCACCTTGAGATCCTGCGATTTGGCGTCGATCGGCGGCGTGTTGGTCACGGGCGGATTGACCTGATCGACCTGTTTCTTCAACCGCTCATTGATACAGCCAAGCGAGGCCGCATCGCCGCAGCCCCCGCTGCCTCTTGCCGCAGCCCCGCCGGTGCCGCCACTGGTGTCGCGGTTGAGGTTGAGCGTGGACGGCGGTGTGCCGACGCTGGTGTCGCGGTTAAGGTTGAGCGCCGACGGCGGTGTGCCGACGACAATTTCCGGCAGCGGCGTGCGCTGCTGCGTCTGCGTCTGCGTTTGCGCCTGTGCCTGCATCGCCGACAATCCGGCAACGGCGACCGCCAACATCATCACTTTCATCGGTGCTGCTCCTTGCAGAACCAGAACTGTTTGAAACGATAGGAAGCCAAGGGCAGATATCAAGCGAGGATATCAAGGCAACGAAGAACGCGAGAGGCGCGGCCTTGCTATTTCCCTCCCCGGGCCTGGATCACAAGTGCGTTGAGCCGCGTGTTGAGCGCGACCAGATCGACGCGGCCGATGCGTCCACCGCCGCCGAGGCATTTGCGGCCACAGCCGCCGCCACCACCACCGGCACGGCCCGGTTCGCCGAAGGTCGCGACCGGGACGGTTCCCGTCACCCGAAAGCCGCGGGCAAACAGCCGGGCGCGCACTGCCACGCAATAATTCACCGACAGATAGGAGAAGCGGGTCTCGCCATGGCCTGCGCGGTACTTCATGACTGCGGTGCACAGGTCGCCGCCGGCAAGGCGCCACGCCTGCGCAAGATACATGACACCGAAGTGAATATTGTTCTCGGGAATCGCGAGTTCGGCAAGCGAACCGGAGAAGCCGAGCATCCGCGCGGTCGACGGCAGCAGCTGCATCAGCCCGATCTCGCCGACGCCGCCGATCACGTCGGGATTGTAGCCGCTCTCCACGCCCATCACCGCCTCGGCGATCTCGGGCGCGAGCCCGCTTCCAGCCGCCTCCTTCTCGATCAGCGCCCGATAGCGCATGCGCGCGTCCGACACCGCGGGCTGGCTCACCGGCGAAGGCGGGAGGGCTCTCCCGCCGCCGTCCTTCAACGCATCTTTGGCCGGCGCAGCCGGCTTGCTCGTCGCCTCGGCCGGCTTTGCCGTGGCGTCGACTGAAGGTTCGACCGACTCGACAGCAGCAAAACGCGTGCTGAATGTCGGCGCCGGCGTCTGTCCCTCGGCATGGACGGGCTGGACGAGGCAAAGCGCGAGCACAAGACCGCCAACAGCGATACCACCGCCCCATCGACGCGCAGGATCGAGCTGCTTCCGCCATCGGCTGAAGCAGCTCGCCTTCATCGTGAAGACACCGTCACACATGGATCGGTTGCGGTCCTGATGCTCGCCCGTGCGCGCGGCCTACTGGATGGTGGGAACCGATCCCGCTTCCGCGGCGTGCTCATGCGCCGGCTGAGCCGGCGCGCTCGGCTGCGGGGCAGCCGCCGCGCCATTCCGGGCGACGATCTTCGGCAGCTCCTCGCGCAGATAGGCGATCAGCTCCTGAACCAGCCGGTCCCAGACCTCGATCTGCGCCCGCACAAAGTTCGGCGCCACGCCGCCGGCCACGGAGACGTCGAGGCAGAACATCAGGAACGGTTGGCTGAACTGCAACCGTCCGAACCGCCGCGTCGTGTTCCAGCGATTGACGAGGTCGAGCGGCAGCTCGCCCTGCACCTGGAGCGTGGTGACCAGCATGGCGTCGATAAAACTCTGTTCCTCGCCGACGAGCTGGTTTCCCGGCCGGATCTCGAAGCCGAGCCCCGCGGTCGCCGAGCGCAGATAGGTCGTGTTGGCAACCGGATCGGTCAGCGTTTCGACGCGATAGCCGACATTCTGGAAGCTGTCGCGCAATCCTTCGATGGTGAGCTTGGTGATGATCTCGGACATCTTTATCTCCGTATTACTTCTTCGACGCGTCGAGCAGGCTCGACAGTGCAAGCTCGTTGAGGACGGGGGGATGCTGCTTCAGCAGCTCGGCGAGGTAAGCCCGCCGCATCATGTTCGACCGCTCGGAGCGGATCTGCTGCACCAGCTGGTCGCGCACTTCCGGCAGGGTGCGGGTATAGGACGCCTTGGTGTCGATCAGCTTGATGATGTGCCAGCCGTCGTCGAGCTTGATCGGCTCGGACACGCTGTTCTTGGCGAGCCCCATCACTTGGCTGCGGATCTCCGGACGGATCTGGTTCTCGGCAACCCAGCCGAGGTCGCCGGCATCCTTGGCGGCGTTGTTGTCGCCGCGCGCGATCGCCGCGAAGTCGGCTCCCGGCGCCTTCAGCTTGCGCTGCACGTCGTCGAGCTCCTGCTTCGCCCTGTCCTCGGCGGCCTTGTCGCCCTCTTTCGGAGCGGCGACGAAGATCTGCGCAAGCTGGAATTGGCGCGGCATCAGGAATGCGGCGCGATTGGCCTCATAGACCTTCTGCAAATCATCTTCGCTCGGAAAGTTCGCGGGCGGCGTCGACACCGATTGCAAATAGAGCTCGACCACCGCGCCCTCGCGCGCCCGTTCGAGCTGCGCGGCGACGGCGGGTTGCTGGTCCCACTTCTTCGCCACCGCTTCCTGCAGCACGAGGCGGTTGGCGAGCAGCAGCCGGACCGCCTGGCTGAGCATGGCCGGATCTTTGGCCAGCGCAGCCTGCTCGCGCGGGGCAAGGGCTGCGACATAGCTGCGAAGATCATCGGCCGAGACGTTGGTGTCGCCGACCCGCGCGATGACGTTCTCGGGCGCGGTGGCCGGTTTCGGCGCGGCCGCGACGGGAGCCGGTGCGGGCGTGGCGGCGGCCTGGGCCTGCGCCGCGGGCTGTGGCTGCGGCTTCCTGACCGGAGCCTGCACCGTCCGTGGCGCGGGAGCCTGCGTCTGGGTCTGCGCCGAGGCATCGAGCGGCGCAACGAACGTGGCGACGGCGGCGGCGAGACCGATCGACCGGAGCGGCTTCATAATGAGGGCGGTCGTCATGGATTCACCTTCTGATCGAGGAACTTGTCGGTGCTTTCCTGCAGCTGGTTCTGGATTTCGACCCGGCGCTGCTGGATCATCGGTTCGCGCGAGACCACGATCTCGCCGATGGTCAGGTCCTTGTAGCGCTGCACCATCTCCTTGCCGGCCTTGACCAGCTGGGCGTTCTTGGCGACGCAGCTCTTGGTGCTTGCCTTGTACGCTGTTGCCTCGCCTTCGAACTTGGCACGCTCGGCGTCCTTGGTGCGGGCAACGGTGGCTGCCTCCTCATACGCCGACTTCCACTTCTCCAACGTATCGTCGCGTTCGGCGAGCCGCTGATTGAACTCGTCGACGGCGTCGCGATGTTCCTTGTCGGCTTTCTTCAGCTGTGCCTTGAGGTCGTCGACCTCCTTCTTGGCCGCCGCCTTTTCGCGATCGGCGTCGGCCACTTTTGCCTGCAGCGCCGTGCGCTGGTCTTCCAGCGCACGGGTCTGCGCCGTCGCGCTGCGCAGTGCCTCGCGCAGGCGGTCGGTCTCGGACTGGGCAAATGCGGTGCCGGAGCTCAATGCTCCGATCACCATCATCAGGACGAAGAGTGCGATGCGCATGATCAGAACTTCGCGTTGAGGTCGACTTGCAGGACGTCTACGGCATAGGGCACGCCGGCGATGCTGTTGGCGCTCATCCAGCGCAAGGTCGCCCAGACATTCTCGCCAAGACCAACATTGCCGCCGACGAAATAGCCCTTGAGGTTGGTGCCGCCGAGGCCGAAGTCGGAGTCCGCGAAGGCATCGATGGTGGCATCCGATTCGAGGTATTTGTAGCCGGCGTGGACGTTCCAATCCCAGAGATGCTTGATTTCCCTGTCGCCGACGGTGACGCGGCCGAGCCAGCCCTGATTGCCGCCGTTGAACGGACCGGGCGTGTTGCCGCCATCGGGGCTAGGCCCGCGGTTGTTCATCGCCGCGGCGTTCATGAGGGAACGGCTGAACGCGGTGTTGTTGACGTATTCGCCATCGAGCACGATGTGGGTCGGATGGAAGTGTCCGAGATCGAGCTGTCCGCTGACCACCACCGGGCGATACTGGCTGACCAGTCCGAAATACTGGTACTTGAAGCTGGTGCCGCCATTGTTGCCCGTGCCAGGGGGATCGGGGATGATGTTACGCAGCGCGAAATAGCTGTTTCCCTTCTGCGCGAAGGACGGTCGGGTCAGGTCAGTATCGCAAACATCGCCTGACAGCTCGACGATGCACGGACTGGAGAGCTGCCCCTGTACATTGTCGAAGTCGTAGAAGGCGACACCGAACCGGAATGCGTATTCCGGACTGAATCGCGCATTGAAGCCGACCTGGCCCCCGAACAGCCACTTGTCGTGGCTCGCGAACTTGGTCGGCGGATTCGTCAGATTGATTCCGGCATTGAAATCGGTGTTGTAGATCGGGAATGCGCCGCCCACCGCGAACGGCGTGAAGCCCTCCCACACCTCGTGCTTGGCCTGCACCGCGAAGCCGTCGAAGCCGAGCTCGCGGTACCAGACCAGGTCGGTCGGCGACCAGAACGGATTGTCGAACCGGCCTGCGGACAGGCTCAAATCGCCGTTCCAGCCCTGCCAGTTGATGTAGCCGCGATCCAGCCAGACGCCATATTTCGAGAAATTGCCCCCGGTGGTGCCAAGCGTCTGGTTAGTCGATACCGGCGAGTTATTCTCGCCGGTCGCGATGCGCAAGCCGGCCGTGAACCCGTAGAGCAGATCCGCTTCCATGCCGAGCCGGCCGCGAATCCGGAACTGGTTACGGTCCTGCGTAGCATCATAGGTGGGCGCGCCGTAAGGATTCGTGATGTTCGAAAGGTCGTACGGCGAACCGGTATTGATCGCGTTGAAGTTGATGGCGTCGGCCTGGTCGTTGCCGGTCGGGAAGTAGTTGCCCTGATAGCGCACGCGCGCATCGCCGTAGAAGCGGATGCGCTGCGCCCATTCCGGGTAGGTTCCGGGAGACGCCCAGTTTTCCTTCTGCGCCTTGGCCATCACCTCCTGCTTGATCTCTTCCCGCAACTGTTTTTTGACGACTTCGGGAACGTAGGTGACGTGCCTGGTGCCGGGCGGCTGCGCGGCCGCGGCGGCGGCCGTCGCGGCCCTGGTGGCGTCGTCGGCCTTGGTCGTGGCGTCCTTGGCGGCCTGGCGGGAGACATAGGCCTCGTCCTCGGCCTGCTTGATCAGCGCCTGGGCCTGGTCCTCCTTGAGGACGCCCTGCTGCACCAGAAGATTGACGAGATTGACGGTGGCATTCGACGATGTCGGCTTGGTGCTCGACACCTTCGGCTTCTTGGCATCGGTCCGCTTCGCCGCGGCGGCGGGCGCCTGGTCGGCGGCCTGGTCCGCAGTCTGGCCCACGGCCGGCGTTGCGCAGGCGAGCGCGCTCAGCGACACCGCAAGCGGCAACGCGCGCCATTCTGCGTGAGCTCGTTTCTTAAACATCAGTCCCCCAGTTCTCACTCGCACATTGAATTCGAGGTTGGTCGTTCGTCAGTTGGTCTCGTCAGCTCGGCCGTCGCGCGGTGACGCGCGTGACCACCGGCATCGGCATGTCCTTGGGCGGCGGTTCGCGCAGCGTCAGGCTGCCGATCACCTCGTTGCGAAGCGCGGCATCGATCTCCGGATTGCCTGATGACGGCGTGAGGACGACGCGGGTGACGTGGCCGGAGCCATCCACCCACAGCCGCACCTGGATCTGCGTCGCCATGTTGCGGGTCTTCGGATTGGCGCGGATTGCCGCCTCGACCTGCGAGGTGATGATCGTGGTGTACCAACCCCAGCGGCTGCCACCTCCGCCGCCTCCGCCATACGGGCTGCCGCCGGGCTTGCCGCCGAGATTGAACAGATCGCCGGGTCCCGTCGGCTTGGCATCAAGCGACAGCGGACCGGGCGGCTCGTCGTTCTTGGCGTCCTTGGCCGGCTCGTCCTTTGGCTTGTCGACCGGCTTCTCTTCCTTGAACTCGGGCTCCGCCATCTTGGGCTGCTCGATCATCTTCTGCTCGGGCTGCGGCTGTGGCGGCGGAGGCGGAGGTGGCGGCGGCAGCGTCACATTGACGATGGTGAGATCGCGCACCTGACGCGGCGGCGGCAGGTCGTCATGACCGAGAAAGAAATAGGCGAGGCCGCCAAGGAACAGCGCGACCACCGCCACCACCGCGCCGTAACGCAGCAGTGCACTGCGCTCGCCCTTTCGGGCGGCCGTGTTGCGGGCGGCCTTCGCCGGCGCCGCGACTGTTGCGGGCGGGACGGCAACATCGTGATCGTCGGCCGGCGGCGCGGCACGCGCGTTCTGGTCCCGCATCGGCGCGTTCATGGCGCGGCCTCCACCGAGGCGCGGTCGAGCAGCCTGTCATTGACGTATTGCATCACGAAGCTGGCAAGCGCGTCGAAGTCCGTCGTCTTCAGGATGACCTTGGTGTCGGGGCCTGCTTCGATCGCCGCGTGAAAGGTCTCAACCTCGCTCAAATAGTCGACATAGGCCATCGCGTCGATCGACAGGCGGGCCCACGGGCATCGCGAGATCGTCAGCCGCAACGGGTTGTCAGCGGGCTCGCGGCCTGCGACGTGCCGGCGCAGCACATCCGCGAGCTTGACCAGCAGGGCCTCGCCATGAACCGGAAATGCCACCACCTCGCCGCGCGGCTCTTCGCGCCCTAGCGGGGCGACCGGCAACACGGGGAGCTCCGCGCCAATACCGACGCGGATCGACACCTGAGGCGCGGGGTCGGCACGCGTGACGTCGGCGGCACCGCAGCCGTGCTCGAATGATCGCATCATGCCGCTCAGCCATGACCGCAGCGTCCTGCGCTCCGTAAGTGGGAAAGGTGCTGGCTGCGTGATCATGGCGTCACTTCCGGCTGGCTCACTTCACGAGCGGCTTGGTGGCGAGCCCGACCTGGCTCAGGCCGATGCGGCTGAGCAGGTCGAACACGTCCATCACGCTCTGGTACTGCGCCTGCGCGTCGCCGCGCAGCACCACGGGGAATTCGGGCGTCAGGGCCTTCTGCTGCACCAGCCGCTGCTCGAGCTCGGGCAGCGTGACCGGTATCGTGTCGAGGAAGATCTTGCCGTCATTGGCGACCGTGATCGCCTTGGTGGTCTGGGTCGCAAGACTGGGCGCTGCCGAAGCCTTCGGCAGATTGACCTTCTGTCCCTGCACGGTCGCCGTCGTCATGATGATGAAGATCACCAGCAGCACGTAGGCGAGGTCCAACATCGGCGTGATGTTGATGTCGTCATAGGGTTTTGAATCGGCCTGGATCTGCATCGCAATTACTCCGCGGCGACGCGATGTTCGATCGGGTCCGGCCGGTCGGCGGAATAGAATTCCGCCATCTTGGTCACGAACTCGTCGACGAAGACCTGAATGTCGTTGGTCAGGTCCTTGATCCGGGAGATCAGGTAGTTGTAGCCGAACAGCGCCGGGATCGCGACGCCGAGACCGGCGACGGTCGCCACCAGCGCCGCCGCGATGCCGGGCGCGATCGCGTTGACGTTGACGTCGCCACTCGCCGCGATCGCCGCGAAGGTGATCATGACGCCGACCACGGTGCCGAGCAGGCCGAGGAACGGTCCGCCGGAGATCGCGATCGTCAGCACCACCATGAGGCGATTGAGCCGCTGCATCTCCTTGACGACGCCGCTATCGAGCGCGGCGCGGATCGCCGCGATCGAGACCGCCGACAGCACCGGAGCGCGCGGCGAGTTGTTGAAGCGATGGCGGATTTCCGCGGCGCCGATGTGATAGATGCGGTAGAGCGAGGACGAGCGCATCATCTTGGCGTCGGCCTCGGTGAGACGTCCGCCCAGCGTCGAGATGTCGTCGGCATCGCCGCGATCCAGCATGGTGAGATCGGCGGCGATCTCGCGGAATCCCTTCAAGAACTGAGCGTTCGCCTTGGCCTGCTTGCTGAGATACGAGGCCCTGTCGAACATCACGACCCAGCTGACCGCGGCCATGATCAGCAGAATGCCGATCACCACCCAGCCATCGAGCGTCACCGACTTCAGGATCACCGCGAAGTAGCCGGACAGCCAGCTTGCGGTCTCCTCATCGACGCTGAATGCCATCAGCTTGGCCTGGTCGGGACCCTGCCCGATCGCCATCACCTTGATGAGTCCGGCGGGGCGCGCGACCTTGCTGATCTGCAGTTCGTCGATGTCGCCGACGAAGCCGGCCATCGCGGCTGCAGCAGGCGCAGGAGCAGGCGTCGCCGCCGCATCCGGCGTCGCTGCGGGCGCGGCGCCACCGCCCGCAGCCGACGCATCAGGGGGCACTGACGGTGTTGCTGCGGACGGGGCCGTCGCAGGCGCGATCGGAGAAGCGCTGGAGGTCGACGAGTCTCCTCCGATCAGGCCAACGGTATTGAGGGCCGGCAGGCTCGCGCTGAGCGCGGCGTAGGATACGCCGTCGAGATAGAGCGTGACCTGGCCGTTTGCCGCGACGACAGCGACATGGTGCCAGCTGCCGGCCGCCACCGGTGCTCCGGCGGTCGAACGCTGCACGGAGCCGGCATTGGTGACCTCGACAAACGGGCTGCCATTATCGACACCGACCACCAGTGCATTGGCGCCGTCACGCCGGCTGAACAGCGCGGCGTTGGGCTGCAAGGCAGCCGGCTTGATCCAGGCCGACCAGGTCAGCGTGGCACCATCCGGCGACGCCAGCGACGGCGAGGCCGGCATGGTTAGCGGCGTACGGCCGTCGAGCCGCAAGCCGGTCCCGATCAGCGAACCGTCCGCCGGCTGACCGACGCTTTGGGCGTTGTTGGCCCACACCGAGGAATCGATCGCCGGCGTGCCGCGCTCGTTGAAGTGATAGACCGCGAGCGTATCCGGATCGTAGGTGCCCTTGGGATCGCTGGTCGCGAGGGCTTTCTTGTTGCCGTAATAGAGCCAGATATCGGTCCGCGCGCCCGGCGCGATGTTCGGCACCGCGACCCAGACCAGGCCTTCGCCAAGCAGGGAGTCGAACTTCTCGATGTGATGCTTCAGCGGCGTCTTGTCGTCACCGGCGACGAACCGCAGATCGCTGCCGTCGTCCTTCGCCGCGCTGAACCGGAAGTTTCCGACATGCAACCGCACCAGCACCGGCGCCGAGCCGATCGGATCGGTGACATTGGCCCCGGTCGCGCTGACGTCGACCGTGATCTTCTTGCGCATCGACCATTCGTCGTTCCACCATGCATTCGCCGGCGCGAGCGACGCCACCAGGGCGACGAGCCCGAACAACAATGCCGTCGCAGCGTTTGCAATGCCTCGGCGCAGCGCCGGCCGGCGCGTGCCCCGCTCGAGAGTAAGACCCATCCCCATCAGAATTCACCCCAGATTCGGAAGTTCACGCGCGGACTGTTTGCGTGCGTGTATTGTTGAGCGACCCCAGGCACCGAAAGCGCGACCATGCCGTTGAAATACTCGAACGTCTTGAATCGCGTGCCGAGGCCGTAGCTCCATGCGACGAATGACGATTGCTGATCAGGTAGCGGCTGCTGGATCGACGCGTATCCGGCATCGAAGAACGTGAAGAAGCGCCAATCGTTGAAGGTGATGAAGCGCGGCTTGCCGTCGCCGGTTTCGCTCTTGAGCTCGCCTTGCAACATGCTGCCGACATTGGGCGTGCGCAGCTCGAAATTGGCGACCGCGCCGTTGTCACCGAGCACCTCGGATTCGAGATAGCCGCGAACGGTATCGAGACCGCCGAGGCTGAACTGCTCGCTCGAGACCAACGGACCGTCGGCAATCTGTCCCTGCACCTTGCCGTAGAGCTGGAAGCCTTCCGGCAGCTCCTGGGTATGCGAGACGTCGAGGTTGAGGTGGGTGAAGCTCGGCGAGGCCTTGAAGCGCTTCGCGTCGAACTCGTCCCACGGGCTGCTCAGCGTCCGGATGTTGTAGGTGACGCCGGCGTTGAACTGCGTCGTGAACTTCTCTTCCTGGAACGTCGCCCCATAGGTCGCGACGACGGGATAGTAAGTGACGGGCGACGAGAAGCCGTCGGTGCCGAGCTTCACGGTCTGGTCGAAATGCTTGTAGTCCATGCCGACCGACAGCGTATGGAACAGACCCTCGCGCGTCGGCAGCGTGATCACGGCGCGCTCGCCGATGATCGTGCCGGGGCCGACCACATTGGTGCCGCCGATCGACGCAACATTGCTGTTCGACTTGACGCTGTAGAACAGCAAACTGAGCCAATCGGCGTTCGGTATCCGAGCCATGTACGAGCCGGAGAACACCTCGGCGTCGCTCGGGCGTTCCGGCGCGACCTGATAGGTGAAGCTCAGGGAATGCCCGAGCTGCCATAGATTGTCGTAATGCACGGTGGCGGAGACGCGGCTCGCCGTGGTGGACGGCGATTGCCGGTTGTTGGCTTCGAGGCTGGCGTGGAACGGCGCCTTGTCCTCGACATTGAGGTCGACGTCGACGGTGCCCGGCGCCACACCAGCGCGCAGCGCTGGCGTCACGCGGCGATCCGGCCACTGGTTGAGCGACACGATGTCCTTGGTGACATCGGTGAAATTGGGAACGGTGCCTTCCTTCAGGGAAGGCGCGCTATCCTTGATCCGGTCGAGATCGAAATAACGCGAGTTCTTCACCCGCAAACGCCCGACCTTCAGCTCGGTCACCTTGAGGGTGACCACGCCGCCCGTCACGTTCTGCTGCGGGACGGCGACGCTGACGGTCTGGAAGCCCTTGTCGTGATATGCCTTCTCCAGCGCGGCCCGCGCCTTCTCGACGTCATCCGAGGTCTTGTTCGGACCGAGGAAGGGATAGATCGCCTCCTCGATCTCAATCTGCGGCAGCTTGTCGGCGCCCTGCACGGCAAAGTCGTCGATGTCGAAGCGCTGCAGCGGCGCCGACGACTTTTGCGCCGGTGCGTTCGCTTGCGCCGGCTGCTTGCCCGCCGGCGCTGCGGCCGTCGCCGCATCTTTCGCTGCTTCCTTCGCCGCGCGCGCCGGAACGACGGCCGCTACAGAGCCAACCACGGCGAGTGCCGCAGCAGACACACGCAACCCGATCCGACATCGCTGACGATGCCCAGTATCCCGATGATCTCTTCGACTACGCACAGACGTCCCACTTAGTTCGCGCAGACGCGCGCCATCGCGACAGGAAGGCCGCGATGACGACGCCTTACTCAGAAGACGTTTGGGCGAATGCAAACCCGCAAAAGAATCTGCGGCGGCGCAAAAGAAATTTTTGGTTTGTTAGGAAATCGAGCGGCGCGGCGGCGATTCGTTCGACTTTAGTCAGCTCATCAACACCACGCCGCCGGGCAGCGATGTGATCCGCGCGCCAAACAGTTGCTCGACCTGTGCGACGAAATTGTCGAGCTTATCGACCTGAAACGTGCCGTTGACGAGCCGGCGTTTCAGTTCCGCGTTGGTAATGATGATCTTTCCGGCGCGATAACGGTTCACTTCGTCGACGACGCTCGCCAGCGGCCGGTCGCGGAAGATCAGCAATCCGGTCTGCCAGGCCGCAACCTGCTTGGCGTCGACCGGAAGCGATGCCTGCAAACCGGCGCGCGAGTAGGTCACCTGTTCGGCCTTGCGAAGCTGCACCGAGCGGCCGTCCTGCTCGACGGTGACGATACCGTCGAGGCATGTCACCGAAACGACGCCATCGAGGCAGCGCGCGTTGAAATCGGCCTGCAGCGCGCTGATGCGCCCGTCGCGCGCCAGCATCACCAGCGGCGTCGACGACGACCGTCGGGCGACCACTGAAGCCTCGCCCGAAATCAACTCGACCCGCGTTTCGTTCGGCGTGGGCCGCAGCGCCAGGCTGGTCTGGGTATTCAATTCGACCGATATGTCGGGCGCCAGCATCACCTTGCGCTGCTCCCCCTTTCCGGTCCGGTAGTCGGCCGAGAGTTCGTCGATCGACGGCCACATGTCGAGTGGCGGGCGGATCATCATATAGCCGGCGGCGGCCGCGATCGCGCCGCCGAGCAGGATGCGGCGCGTCAAGAAGCGTGATGGCCGGGGCGGCAACACCACCACGGGGGCTGCGGCGGCCCGCTCATCGGCGAGTTCCTTTGCCGCGGCGCTGGCGCTGCGCAGCAGCCGGGCAGCCGCCTTGAAGGCATCCTCGTGGTCGGGACTTTGCGCGCGCCAGCGTTGCAACGCGTCGACGTCGGCGCGCGTCGGCGCGCCGGCTTTCAGCCGAACAACCCAGTCAAGCGCCTCATCCAGCAACGGATCGGGCCCGGAAGTGCGCGTCGGCTCGGTCACGACGGATTGCTCATCACCCTGCTCGCCAACCTCAATCTCCCGATCGCGTCGAGCACATAGCGAAGGTCGCTATATAGACGATTCCGACGGCAGCAGGGCACTGCAATCGGCCGTTGCGCACAACGCAAGCAGAAACAACCGGCAATCGCAGCTTGCGCCGCATCGCACGCCGGGAGGCGGCGCGATGATGGCATGGCGGGCCGATCAGGTCTGAACGTGTTTTCAGGCGGCTCAACACTTCCAGCGAACCTTTCCTAGGCACCCAAACGGTCCTCATGAGATCGCTTCTACCCTATAGACGACGGAAGGCCCGCTATCCCGCAGAACGGAGGTTGAAAATCCTGCAGCCTGTGACCCCTGATTTCAGGTCAAGCGCCTGCAATTGTTGGAAATAATTCCTGCAACAAATTTCGACGGCCGCTGCGCGTGACGGCGCGCGTCGCGGCCGCGGCGAATTCGGTCACGAACGGGGACGAGGACCGCCGAGACGACGGATGAGAGTATAATCGAGGCAATCGGCACAATGGCTCAGAGCCAACTTCAAATCGCTTTCCACCGTTCGTACGCTGACACCGAGGCAGGTCGCCACATCGCTCGGCGTCTGTCCCTCGATCGTAATACGATAAAGCACATCGCGCGGCCGCTCCGGCAATTTGGCCAACGCACGCTTGAAAGCATCGATATCGGAGCGCGCCTCGACGATTCGCGCCGGGCTCGGTCCGTCGTCGCTGACGTCGAGCAACGAATCGATTTCAGTCGCGCTGACGCGGAGATTCTGCGCCTTCTGGCGATCCCTGGCGATGTTGATCGCGATACGGAAGATATAGTCGGCGGGGCTGCGGATCGGCACGGCGTCAGTGACCCGCTCCAGCCGCAGGAACGTCTCGTGCAGGGCTTCATAGGCGAAGTCCGACGACCCCAGACGGCGGGTCAATTTCTTGACCAGCCCGTCGTAGTTATCTGCAAGCTGGCCCCGCAGCCGCACTCGATTGATTTCAGCCACGTTTCGCGGCCTCCTAGACACCAGCCCGATATCCAGATTGAATTGTCTTGAAGCTTGGCCCATCTCGTAACGGCCGCGCACAACACATTTATGACGGCAACAAGTCGACTCCGAACGACACGGAATGCGCGGCCCCAGGGTCACATCTCGGGGCCGATAGCAGCGCCCGATGAAGATTGGACGGCCTGATCAAGACGGATCGAATTCGAGCCAAATCTGGATGTTGAGCCGATCGGGCAATCCCCACGGAATCGATGGCAGCGGCTGCGCACGGCGGATCGCGTCCACCGCGGCCTTGTCGAGCACGGCCTGCCCCGAACTGGTCTTGACCCAGACGTCGACGACGGAGCCATCGCGTTGCATCGAAAACAACGTCTCGACCGTTCCATGCAACCGCCCCGGCCGCGCCGCGCTCGGATAGCGCCGATAGCGCGCCACGTGGCGGAATAGGGTCTGCTGAAACTTGGCGGCAACACTGTCCGGCGGCGTGTCGGCGGACGACGGCGTCGGACGCAGGCTCGGCACGGTCGGCTCCGCCGGCATCGGCTCCCGCGCCGGGGCCGCCGTCAGATTGTCGAGCGGCGGATCGGAGCTCTCCAGCGACGCCTCGGTCCGGCTCGCGAGCGTCGCGGTTTGCGGCTCCGACGCGGGCGCAACCGGAATCGGCGCAGGCGATGGGCTCGGCAGCAACCGAACCTGGACGATCGAGCTCTGCTCCCGGCTTGCCGATCCGGCCGGCGGCAGCAGGCGGATCCAGTAGATTCCCCCGACGAACAGCAGGGCCGCAATGGCCGGCACCAGAAGCAGGCGCAGCACCTCGCCCGAGGTCCATGCGCTCGGATCTTCGGGACGAAATCGCAGCGTCATCGGCCTCAAGTCGCGCGCGCCATCCGTCCCGCTGCTGTCGCTGGCACTCATTGGAACGATTTCACCCGGATCGCGATCCGCACCGGCTGCGACGCATTCGCGGGCGTCGTCCGGCTGACGGTCAATCCTTGCAGCGCGGCGGTCACGGCCGCATCGCGGTTCTGGTCGCCGGTCGAGCGCAGCAGCTGGGTTCGCTGGATCGTGCGCGAGGGATCGATCCACAGATCGACGACGAGCTGATAACTGCCGCCGCGCGACCCGATATTCTTCTGCAACGCCTTTTGCAGGTCGAGCTGCAGGCTCTCGCTGTAGTCGCGCAGCGCGCCGCTGTCGTTGCCGTCGCTGGTCGCCCGCACCTGCATCGTGCCGAGCGACAGATCCGCGGTCGCAAGCGGGCTCGCCGGCGGATGGTCGGCGCGGGCGCCGCGCGAAGCAAGCGTGATGGCATCCGGACGAATGTACTGGACCTTGAGGTCGGTTCCGGTCAGCAGCATATTCAAGGCATCCTCGGGCGTCAGTCTGCCTTCGACCGACGTCGACTTCCGGCCCGTCGCAGAATTGCTCTCATAGAGCACCTGAACGCCGGTTCGTTCGCCATAAGCCTGCAGCGCGCTCGCAAGCTGCTGGGCGGGGATGTTGAATTCGATCGCTGCGGATGCCACGACGGTATCGCGCTGCTGGGCGGCAACCGCGCAGATGCCGCCGATCAGGAGCGCGGCACAAATCCCGAACAGATACCGCGACGTTGCGGAGGCTCCCGGAGCGCCCGCGCGTGCACCATGTGATCCAACTGCCGTCATAACCTTGCTTCGGCCCAAAGTTGACCGTGGATGGGTGAAATTCGGCCAGCATGTCTGTGCGGGTCGGCCTACCGGCCAGCGAGCCTGCGTTCTTTATATCTGGAATGTGACGGCCGTCTAACCGGCAACTTGTTGGGGTGGAGTGCCGGAATTTGTGCTGACCTTTCAGCGCGAAAAGTTCCCGACCGCGCCGGAGCGGCACCGGGCACGAGACGCGGCGCAGGCGAAAAACGAGCGAGCGCTCTCTCAGAAAATTCGATCGCCCCCCTTTTCCGGACGCCGGTTCGTGGGCTAGGACTTAGGCAAGGGCGCAAAGCCCGGCCTGGACCGGCAACAAAATGAAATGGTCCGGGGACATAGCCAGGGAGGCAATTTGGGTCTCGCGCGTCAGCCGCCGGGGACGAATGCGTTCGCGATGGACGTGCTTTGCGCACGCATTCTCGAACGCCATCGGGATTCCATCCGGGTCCAGAAGCCGCATCTCGCCGTTCCGAACCTCACGCGCATCATCGGCGCCACGCTCACGCTTTCCAACAAGCACGGCTTTCACGCCACCACGCTGCGCCAACTCGCAGAGGCGTCCGGCCTCAGCATGGGCGGCCTCTATACCTATTTCGACAGCAAGCCGACGCTGCTGTCGATGATCCTCAGCGAGGTCGCCGAAACTGCCGCCGAGGTCCTTACCGCACCGCCCGCCAGCGTGAAGCAGGATGCGCGCAAGCATTTGCACTGGATCATCGCCACCCACGTTCGCATGAGCGAGGCGATGCAGCCCTGGTTCGTGTTCTCCTTCATGGAAGCAAAGTCATTTCCGCCCGCGGAACGCCAGCGCGCCATCGAAATGGAGGTGATGACCGAGAAGATCATCGCCGACGTCCTGAAGCAGGGCGTCGCCAGCGGGGTGTTCGCCATCGACCAGGTCGCGCTGACGGCTTCGCTGATCAAGCCGCTGCTGCAGGACTGGTACGTCAAGCGCGCGAAGTACCGCAGGCGCGGCACCTCGATCGAGGCCTACATCAACGCCGTCAGCGCCTTCGTCGATGCCGCGGTCGCCCGCAGGACGCGGCCCGGCCGCGTCGCGACCGGGCGCCGCACGAGATCCAGGCCGACGGCGCAGCCATAGAAGCAGGAAGGACGAGGCAATGAAGCGACTGCGGTTCAATCAACAGGAGATCGTCTTCGCCGTATTCGCCGTGCTGTTCCTGGCGTTCTCGATTTTCCTGCGCGGCTTTCTCACACCGGAGAACATGCTGACGCTGCTGCAGAACGTCGCGGTGCTCGGCATCCTCGGACTTGCAATGGCGCTGGTCGTGATCGGGCGCGGCATCGACATCTCGCTGATCGCAGCGCTCGCGGTCCCGCCCGGCCTCGTGCTGCAGATGGTGCAGAACGGCTACTCGCTGCCGGCTTCGCTTGCGACCGCCGTGCTGCTCACGATCGCGTTCGGCCTGGTCAATGGCTGGCTGATCGCCTACGCCGAGGTTCCTTCGCTGTTTGCGACGCTGGCGACCGGCCTGCTGCTCGCCGGCCTCGGACAGGCCGCGCTGTTTCAGCTCGACGTCGTGCAGTGGAGCGACGGCATGAAGGGATTCGAGCGGCTCGGACAAGGCACCATCGCCGGCATCCCGACCTCGATCGTGATGTTTGCGATCGCCTGCGTGGTGGTCGCCTTCCTGCTGCGCCAGACGCGCTGGGGCGCCTACATCTACGCGATCGGCGACAATCCCTATGCGGCCCGCGTCACCGGCATCCCCTCGCGGCCGATCATCGTGCTGCAATATGTCGTCGCGGCGCTGATCGGCTGCTTTGCGGGCCTGGTCATGGCGGCGTCCGTGAATTCGATGCCGACCCGCGTCTTCAATTCGACCCTGATCTACGACGTCATTCTCGTCGTCGTGCTCGGCGGCATCGGCCTGTCGGGCGGCCGTGGCGGCGTGCTCAACGTCATCATCGGAACGCTGCTGATCGGCACCATGCTGAACGGCATGACCATCATGGACATCTCCTACGCCGGCCAGAACCTCGTCAAGGGCGTCGTCCTGCTGCTCGCCGTCATCACGGACTCATTCCTGAATCCGCGCAACGAAGAAACGGCACAGCAGGGCGACATCTGAACCAAGTCAAAGAACGATCAATCACGACCAAGGAGGAAGCAATGAAGTACGCTGTCAGGACTGCCAAGGTGATCGCCGCAGCGCTCGGGCTCGCGGCCATCGCCGCCCCGGCTCTGGCCCAGCAGGGCCTCGACGAGCCGTTCCAGAAACCGTTCAAGGAGGCCCTTGCCGGCAAGACGGTGGCCTACGTTCCGGTCGCCATGAACTTCGACCTCACCGAAGGCTGGTACGCCGGCATGAAGAAGGAACTCGAGCCCCTCGGCGTCAAGTTCGAGATCCGCGATCCCAACTGGAACACCAATGCCGGCGCGCAGGCGGTGACCTCGCTGATCTCGGAAAAGCCGGCCGTGATGGTGATCCACAATCCGGACGTGCAGACCTACGCCAAGCTGCTGCAGCGCGCCGAGAACGAAGGCATCTACGTCATCCAGATCAACATGGGATCGGCCTATCGCTCCTCGGCCTTCATCGGCGCCAACTGGATCGAGATCGGCGAGAAGGACACCGAGGCCGTGGTCAAGGCCTGCCAGGGCAAGTCGAACAAGATCGCCATCGTGCAGGGCGCACTTTCGGCGGCCGCCAGCGCCTACACGCTCAAGGGCGTCGAGAACGTGCTCGCCAAGCATCCGGAGATCAAGGTGGTCTCGAGCCAGGCCGCCGACTGGGATGCCGCAAAAGCCAAGGCGATCACCCAGACCGTGCTGAAGCAGAATCCCGATCTCTGCGGCATCGTCGGCTTCTGGGATGGCATGGACATCGGCACCGCGGCCGCGGTGAAGGAAGCCGGTCTGACCGGCAAGGTGTTCGTCGCCACCTCCGGCGGCGGCGAACGCAAGGGCGCGTGCGAACTGGTGAAGTCCGGGGCCTTCGACCTCAATTTGAGCTACGACGTGCCGACCCAGGCCGCGCAGATGGCCGGCACCATCAAATGGCTGCTGTCGTCGGGCGCCAAGGCCGGCTCGGTCAAGGGCTCCGAGTACACCACCCTGATTCCGATCACCAAGGAGAACGCTGACAGCCAGACCGCGTGCTGGAACCTCAGCGACCTGAAGAAATAACCCGGTCCTTCCCGCTGGACGTCCCGGGCTCATCCGGCCCGGGACGTTGATCTCCCATAATCGAACGCCTTGCTGGAATGCCGATGCGCGACACCTTGACGAGCCTGCGTTACCGCTACTGGCCGGATCATCTCCTCGGCGAGATCCTGTCCAAGCGTTGGACCGAGACTGCCATTCCGGTGATCCTGCTCTTGATCGTCGGCTTCGCGCTGAGCCGCTCCATCGATCACTTCCTGTCGCCGGCGAGCCTTGCCGACACCGCGCGGCAGGCCGGCGAGATCGGCTTCATCGGGCTCGGCATGGCGCTGGTGGTCATCGTCGGCGGCATCGATCTGTCGGTCGGCTCGATCTTCGCGTTGACGGATTTCTGCGCGCTCTATCTGCTCGACGTGCTGAACTGGCCGGTGCCTGCGGTGGTGGTCGCCACCCTCGCCTGCGGCGCACTGCTCGGCGCGGTCAACGGCGTCCTGATCGGATACTTAAGGCTGCGCGCCTTCATCACCACGCTGATCACCCTGATCATCTACCGCTCCGCATTCGACCTCCTGATCCAGCGCTACTCCAACTCGATCGCCGCGGCCTTCCCCGACATCCCGTCCTGGAATTTCATCGGCGGCGGCGACGTGTTCGGCATTCCGAGCGTCGCCCTCGTCTACATCGCGATCGCGATCTTCGGCCATATCTTCATGACCCGGCTGCGCCCGGGCTGGCACATCACCGCGATCGGCGGCTCGCGCCGCTCGGCCTACAATTCCGGCATTCCGGTTCGCCGCACCATCGCGCTCTGCTACGTCGCGAGCGGCGTGCTCACCAGCATCGCCGCGCTGTTCTTCGCGGCACGGCTCGGCACCGTCGGCGGCGACATCGGCGTCGGCCTCGAGGTGATCGTGCTGACCGCGACCGTGCTCGGCGGCATCACGCTCGGCGGCGGCAAGGGCTCGGTCGCCAAATCGCTGGTCGGCGTGCTGATCGTGCTGCTGATCACCAACGGCCTGACCACGCTCAATGCGCGCGGCGGCATCAACCGCATGGCGCTCGCCGGCATCCTGCTGGTCGCCGCGATGGTCGACATCCGCTGGCAGAAGAACCGCACCCGCATCATCAGCAAGGTCTATGTCGCCCCGACCTATCACGCCTTGCCGCCGCCTCCACCGACCGAGATCGGCCAGGGCGGCCCGTTCGAGCAGAACGACAAGCTGCGCGACGTCGAGCTGATCGGCCTCGGCCGCATCGAGGCGCCGGAGGACGTGATCCTCGATCGCAACGACAATCTCTACGCCGGCTCGCGCCATGGCGACATCATGCGCTTCTTCGCGCCCGACTATCAGCGCATGGAGGTGTTCGCCCATATCGGCGGCCAGCCGCTCGGCATGGCGTTCGACCGGCAGGACAATCTCTATGTCTGCATCGGCGGCATGGGCCTTTACCGCATCGCGCCCGACGGCACCGTGGAGAAGGCGACCGACGAGACCAACCGCAGCATGCATTCGGTCAACGACGACAGCCGTTTGCGGCTGGCCGACGACCTCGACATCACCGACGACGGCCTGATCTTCTTCTCGGAAGCCACTGTACGCTACGAGATGGACGAGTGGCCGATCGACGGCCTCGAGGCCCGCGGCAACGGCCGCATCATCTGCTACGACACCAAGACCGGCGCCACGCATACGGCGCTGCGCGGCCTCAAATTCCCCAACGGCATCTGCGTCGCCAGCGACGGCCAGTCGATCCTGTTCGCCGAAACCTTCGGCTGCTCGATCAAGCGCTACTGGTTCGCAGGCGCCAAGAAAGGAACGGTCGAGGTGGTCATGGACAACCTGCCGGGCTACCCCGACAACATCAACCTCGCCTCCGACGGCAATTACTGGCTGGCGCTGGTCGGCATGCGCAGCCCCTCGCTCGACCTCGCCTGGAAGATGCCGGGCTTCCGCCGCCGCATGGCCAAGCGCGTCCCGGTCGACGAATGGCTGTTCCCGAACATCAACACCGGCTGCGTCGTCAAGTTCAACGAGCAGGGCAAGATCCTCGAATCGTTCTGGGACCTGCGCGGCGAGAACCATCCGATGATCACCTCGATGCGCGAGCACCGCGGCTATCTCTATCTCGGCGGCATCATGAACAACCGGATCGGCCGCTACAAGCTCGACAACGCCGACCCGAACTACGTGCAGTATGACAAGCGCTGGGGGAAAGCATCGTGATCGCGGCCGTCAGGGAATTCGCCAACCGCTTCCTCGGCCGCGGCGAGGCCACCATCACCGTGCCGTCGTTCGACGGCGCGCTGAAGCCGAACCAGAAACTGGAGGCCGCCACCACCTTGCTGGAGTGCGAGGCGCTCGAGGATCTCGCAACCGACGGCCGCAACCTCTATGTCGCCGACGGCCGGCGTCTGCTGCGCTTCGACGGCAGCACCGCGACCGAGCTGCGCAGCTTCGAGCAGCCGATCTCGGCGCTCTGCATGCTCTCGGACGGCGGCCTCGCGGTCGCGCTCGGCGGCCGCGAGGTGCGCCTCTACGCCAATCCGTCCGCAGGCGAGCCCAGCGTGACGTTCAGCGACGCCGCCTTCAATGCGATCAACGCGCTCACGCTGGCGGATGACGGGACCTTGATCGCGACCGACGGCTCGACAAGTTGCGGCGTCGACGACTGGGCGCGCGATCTGATGGAGCTGAACCGCAGCGGCCGCGTGTTCCGGCTCGATCCCAGGTCACGTTCGGTGAAGCCCGTGGCTGCAAAGCTCGGCTACGCTTTCGGCGCTTGCGCGCGCGGCGATGGCGTCCTGGTCAGCGAGAGCTGGCGGCATCGTCTCGTGCTGGTTGCGGATGGCAGGCCGCCGCAGATCGTGCTCGGCCACCTGCCGGTCTATCCATCGCGGCTGTCGAAGGCCGCGGGCGGAGGCTATTGGCTCACGGCGTTCACCGCACGCACCCAGCTGATCGAATTCGTGTTGCGCGAGCCGGCCTACCGGCGCCGCATGATGGCCGAGATCGACCCGGCCTATTGGGTGGCGCCGCGGCTGCGCTCGGGCTTCTCGTTCAAGGAGCCGATGCAGGGTGCGCACATCAAGACCATGGGCGTCATCAAGCCATGGGCGCCGCCGCGTTCCTACGGTCTCGTGATCCGGCTCGGCGAAGACGGCAAGCCGCTCTATTCGCTGCATAGCCGGGTCGACGGCGTCAATCACGGCATCGTCGCGGCGCTCGAGTTCGGCGGCGACCTCGTGCTGATCGCCAAGGGACCGGGCCGCGTGCTGAAACTGCCCCTCGCCGGGCTTGCCGAGGAGGTCGGTCGATGAGCGACACCGTGCTGTCCCTGCGCAAGGCCACCAAGCTCTATGCCGGCGTGCCCGCCATCGAGGGCGTCGATTTCGAGCTGCGCCGCGGCGAGATCCACGCGCTGGTCGGCGAGAACGGTGCCGGCAAGTCGACGCTGACCAAGGTGATGGCCGGCGTCGTGACGTTGACGTCGGGCAGCATGACGGTCGACGGCGCCGACGTCGCGCCGCGCACGCCGCTCGAGGCTCGCAATCTCGGCATCGCCATGGTGTTCCAGGAGAACAGCCTGGTGCCGACCATGACCGTGGCGCAGAACCTGTTTCTCGGGCAGGAGAAATTCTACAACCGGCTGCGCGGCATCTACATCGCCGCCCAGCAATTCCTGCAGTCGCTGAATTTCGACGTGACGCCGACCGCGACCGTGAGCGGGCTCGGCGCCGCCAAGAAGCAGATGGTCGAGATCGCGCGCGCGGTCCTGCACAAAGCCAAGGTCATCATTTTCGACGAGCCGACCGCGTCGCTGACGCCGGAAGAGAAGAAGTACTTCTTCGACCTCGTCCGCGACCTCAAGAAGCGCGGCGTCTCGATCGTCTTCATCTCGCATGCGCTGGAAGAGGCCTTGCTGCTCGCCGACCGGATCACCGTGCTGCGCGACGGCAAGCACGTCATCACCGACGACGCAGCGAAGTTCGACCGCGCCGCGATCGTACAGGCGATGGTCGGACGCGATCTCTCCAACACGCTATACGGCGCCAGAAAGTCCAGTGTGCGGCCGGCCGGCGCGCGCGTGCTCACGGTGCAGAATCTCAAGATGGCGCCGATGGTGAAGAACAATTCGCTGTCGGTGTTTGCCGGCCAGATCACCGGCGTATTCGGCCTGGTTGGCGCAGGCCGCACCGAGACCTTCAAGATCGTATCCGGCGTGTTGAAGCGCGACTTCTTCCACGGCGGCGAGATCCTGCTGCACGACAAGCCGGTGCGCTACCGGGTGCCGGCGCCGGCGGTGAAGGCCGGCATCGCCTATGTCACCGAGGATCGCAAGGTTGAAGGCTTCTTCGAAACCGCCTCGATCGCCCGCAACATCTATCTCGGCCTGCTCTCGAAGTTTCCCGCCGGCCGGATGATGCTGTCCCGGCGCGAAGCCAACACGGTCGGCAAGACCTGGACCCAGCGGCTCAAGGTCCGCGCCATCGGCGACGAGGCCAGGGTGGTCGAGCTTTCGGGCGGCAACCAGCAAAAGGTGGTGATCGCGAAGTCGCTGGTGCAGGAGCCCGAGCTGATCATCTTCGACGAGCCGACCCGCGGCGTCGACGTTGGCGCCATTGTCGAGATCCACGAGCTGATCAATCAGCTCGCCGACGAGGGCAAGGCGGTGGTGGTGATCTCATCCTATCTGCCCGAGATCATGGCCCTCTCCGACCGCATCCTGGTCTCGCGCCAGGGCAAGGTGGTCGAGGAATTCTCCGCGCTCGAGGCCACCGAGGAGAAGATCATGTACGCGGCGATTCATTGACGCCGCCAGCCACATGCATTACGGCCGGCTCGCCACGCCGTGCCGGAATACGATCGCGCGTCCGAACATGATCATCGGGCGCTCGACCAGCCGGTAGACCAGCCAGGATACCAGCAAGGTGAGGCCGGCGCAGACCAGCATGGTGGCGCTATCGCCGATCTGTCCGGTCAATGGCAGGAAGCGATAGACCGTCACGTTCACCGGCCAGTGCAGCAGATACATCGAATAGCTGATCAGCCCGGTCCGCGACAGCAGCAGCGAACGCGGCCGGTCGAACCTGACGGCTGCCAGGAACACCACAAGGGCGAGCGCGTAGGCAGCGAGGACGGGCGTCAATCCCTCCATGATGAAATTGTCGCCGCGGGCCAGCGAGAACGCCGCAACCGACGGCACCGCGACGATTTGCGCAAGGATCAGCGCCAGCGCGGCAACGCTTGCGCCCGGCACCCGCTCGACCAGCCACAGGCGCAGCAGCAGGCCGAGGAACAGGAACGAGAGGTGCATGCCGAGATACTGCACCGGCAGATTGGCGATGCCGTGGATGCGCAACTGGACCGGCAGCGCCGTCGCGATGGCCAGCGCCAGGCTCAGGATCGACAGCACCCCGACACGTCTCAGCGCGCCGACCGAGAACAGCAGCGCGATGAGGACGTAGAACGCCAATTCGACGAACAGCGTCCAGTAGATCGGCGAAAGCCAGGGCTGGCCGAACAGCGCCGGCGCCATCGTCATGTTGGCGAGCACGGTCGCCGCGCGCGGCGGCTCGCCGGCAAGCCACGCCATGCTGGCAAGAACCGCGAGCGCAAGCCACAGTGCGGGATAGAGCCGGAACGCCCGCGAAACCGCGAATTGAAACAGCGGCCGTTCGCCGCCGATGCTGAACGGCACCACGAAGCCGCTGATCAGGAAGAACAGCGCCACGCCGAACCGGCCGAGGCTGACATTCTGGACCAGCAGATCGCCTGCCGCATTCATCGGCCCGGCGGCAGGCGGCGTTTGCCTGAGCAGGTCGCCGAACATGTGCTCGACCATGACGCCGAGCGCCGCGATCGCTCGCAATCCGTCGATCTTGGCGTAGCGTTGCGGGGTCATGCCTGATCTCATGAAGGTACGAGGCCGAGCGCGCTACGCGTCGCCGGGTCGAAGCCGGGGCCGGTCTCGTTCTCGGCCAACGCGAAGCCGCCTGCCGCCAGATAGGTCCAGCACGACCAGGCGAAGCCGTATGTCTCGGCGAGCTCGCGCATGTCACGCAGCCAGCTCGTGCGTGCTGCCGCGCCCGCGGCAGTGTCTTCAAAGGGTGTTTTGTGCACGCCGAATTCCCCCAGCAGGATCGCTTGCACCGGCAGATTATTCGCGATGCGCCAGGCCGTGATCTGCTGAAACGTCCGCTCAAGCGTCGATCGATTGAAGCCGGAGCTGACATAGCTCGCGAGCGTCTGCCTGGCTTGCTGCGCAAGATCCAGCTCAGTGCCGGTGAGGCCGAGCGCCGTGATGCGCTGGTCGGTTGCCTGATCCATCGCATCGACCGATGCGGGCGCCGGATAGACGATGGCATCCAGTGCATAGGCGGGGCTGCCGGACACGCCCTGATGGGTGAACTGCCACGGCGAATAGTCGTGATAGGCAAAGATCAGGCGCGGATCGCCGGCAAACGGACTCATGCCGATTTGCGCCAGCGCACCGGGCGCGTTCATCGAGCCGCCGCCCAGCACGAGCGGCAGCGTCGCCGAACCGCTGCGCGCTGCCGCGTAGGCGGCCTCGAGCATTGGCTGCCACGTTGCGGCCGGTATCTCCGGTTCGTTCATCAATTCAAGCGCTATCCGCGGCGGCGCCGCACTGCCCTGCTCGGCAGTGACCTGGCCCAGACGGCCGGCCAGACGGGTCAGCAATGCGAGCACGGCCTGGAATTTCGACGTGTTCACCCCTGCGGTCAGCTCCGAGGGCCGGTAGGCCGGATTCATCCCGCTCGGATGCATGTCCACGATCACGCCGAGATCAGCGGCGAGCAGATCGCGGACCGTGGTGACGACGAGATCGTCGAGCCGGTCACGGCTCGGGCCGTCAAACGCCAGGAAGGGACCGACATCGACCACCAGACGCACGAAGTCGAACCCCGCGGCCCGGATCGCCTGGCGCTGCTCCGCGCTGAACTGAAACCGCGGCGCGGAGAACGGCGGATCGACATAGGAGCCATTCGCTTGCACATCGGCCCATCCGAACGCATGCGCGACGCCGATGCCGCGATGGAAGTTGGGAATCGGGCTGACCGGATCGGCCACGGCCTGCAGCGTCGCAAACGGAGCAAGCATCGCGACGCCGGCGATGCTGCGGAGAACGGAACGGCGGCTGGTCACGGCGTTTCTCCCGATGGTGGTCAACCGTCAAACCAGCCGGGATGGCGCGCCGTCAGCGCACCATCGAGCACGATCATGTCGCCCTGGCCCGCAAACGGCGCGGCGAGACCGGCGAGCGAGATGTCGCGAAGCGCGGGATCGACGGTTCGCGATGGCACGAACCGAACGTCGCCCCACGCCTGCGCCTTGAAGGCTGCGATGTAGTCGGCAGGGCGCAGCCGGTTCGGTTGTCCGGGAAAGCGGAACAGCCGGTAGATCGCCTCGGGATAGCGATAGATGTTGTTGGGGTCCTGCTCGCGAATCCAGCGCGAATGCGTCTGCAGGTCGATGATGTGGATCGCCTCGCAGCCCGGCCGGGCGACCTGCGTCAGGCCGGCAACGGCATCCGGAACGCTGTCATAATGCTCGAACGCCGCGCAGCTCACGATCAGATCGAAGGTCCGTCCGCCGGCGAGGCCCGGGATGTCGAAGTCCGGTCCGACCGCATAGCTGAATTCGCGGGCACCGGGCGTCGATGTGACGACGCGTGCGCGCGCCCGGTCCGCCTCGGTGCCTCCAGCGAAGCGGTCGAGCAGCAGCTCGTAGAACACGGGATCCTCGTCGCCGGCGAGGTTGAAGACGTCGATGGCGTGATACGATCGCGCACCCATCGCAAGGAACAGCACCCCGTTGCCGCGCGACGCGCCGGGACTGAGCTCCAGCACGTCGCGCCCGCGCAGATCGAACTCCGGCGGCATGAAGCGGCGGAGCGAGCCGAAAATATCGAGCAGATAGGCGATCTGGCCCTCGACGTCGGATTTCGACACGGCGTTCGGCGTGGCGTAGCCACGCAGCTTGGCCTTGCTCCAGGCAAGGCCGAGGAAACCGAGGCCGAGCACCGTCATCTCGAATTGCCGAAGCGCTAGCGTCATTGCCGGCCCCCGAAGCCGAGATGGTTCTTGAGGTCGGCACCGCCGCGATGCGCACGGCCGGGTTTGCTGGCAGCCACCGCGGTCTCGTAAACCTCGATGGTACGGTCGACGATCGGGTTCCAGCCGAAGCAATCGAGGGCGTGCGCGGCACGTTCGCCCCGTTCAGGCGCGCTGTCGGGCGCGGCAAGCTTCAGCCGGATGGCCGCCGCGAGCGCGTCGAGGTTGCCCAACGGAAAGTAGCTGTCCGGCCCGAGATCGAGCGCGAGATTGGCATCGATATCGCTCGCCAGACACGGCACCCCGTGGCTCAGCGCCTCGAGCAACACCATCGGCATGCCTTCGTGGCTCGACGGAAGCACGAACAGCGCCGCGTTCCGGTAGAGCTGGGCAAGGCTCTCGCCGGACTGGAAGCCGGTCATCACCACGCCCGGCGTCACCGCGGCCGCCCTCTCCACCGCGCCCAGATAGCTGCCGTTGTGATCGGCCGTGCCGACGAGGATCAACTTCCTGTCGGGATCGCCCAAGCGCGCGAAGGCATCGATCAGATCGAGTTGCCGCTTTTCCTCGACGATTCGGCCGACGCACAGGATGTAGCGGTTCGGGATCACCTCGATATAGTCGAGATAGGAGGTCCCGAGTTTTGGAGCATTGCTCTCGACCCCGTTCGGAATGAAGGTCGCCGCAACCCCGAACCTGGTACGCACCGAATCGACGATGCTCTTGGCTACGCCAATACGGGCGTGGGCAAACTTCATTCCCATCCATTCACCGGTGCGCAGCACGGACTTCGCGATCCATCCCCATTTCTGGCGCTCGTAGTCGAAGCCGTGATGCGTCACCACGACGCGGAGGCCGAGCAGGCGGGCAAGCGGCGTGAGAAGCGCGGGCCCGATCGCGTGGATATGAACGAGATCCGGATTGCGACGGGCGGCGGCAAACAGGCCCAGAGCGGTATGCAGCAGCGCTTCGACGTTCTTTGAGCGCGGCGTCCAGACCGGCGTTACCACGACGTCTTTCCAGACATAAGGCTCCGGCGACGGAAGGTACGGCTTGCGACCGAGCACCTCGACCCGCCAGCCGCGCTGCGCGATGCGCACCGCGAGCGCGGCGACGTGGGTTTCGACCCCGCCCTGAATCTCCGGGATGCCGCGCAGACCGAGGAAGATCACCTTTCGCGGCGGGCGATCTGTTTCACCGGCTGGTATCAGCGTGTACATCAGTGCACCACCGTCTCGTAGAGTGCCGTCGTGCGGTCGCGGTACTTCTCGGGAGAGAATTCCCGCAGCACCCAGTCGCGGCCCGCGGCCCCGAGCCGGTTTCGCCCTGTGCGGGGAAGCTTCGCCATGCTGGCCATGGCTTCGGCCAGCATGCCGACATTGCCCGGTGGCACCAGCACGCCGGTCTTGTTGTGAACGATGAGCTCCGGGATGCCGCCGATCCGCGTGCCGATCACCGGACGTCCCAGCGCGTAAGCTTCAAGGATACTGATCGGTGCGTTCTCGTACCATTCGGAGGCGAGCACCAGGGCGCGCGATTCTCCGATCAGCTGCTTCAGCTCCGGCTTGGCCATATGGCCTGCGAAGACAACGTCGGCGCCGAGCTCGTACGCGAGCTCGCGCAAAGCCGGCTCTTCGGGGCCCTTGCCGACCAGGATCAGCCGCTGATGCGCGAGCGCGGCGGCACGCACCAGCGTGGCGAGCCCCTTCTCCGGCGCGAGCCTTCCCGCGTAGACGAAGTAATTCCCCTCGTGGCACCAGGGCGTAAACTGCTCGGCGTCGACGAAATTCGGAATGTAGGCGATGCGGCTGGCGTCCCAGCCCCACTGCACCAGCTTGTCGCGGTAGAATCGGCTCGGCGCGACGAGACAGTCGAGCGTGTCGCGGTAGAGGCCGAAGCTGCGATGGACCAGGGTCTCGAGGAAGACCAGCCCGCTCACCATGGCCGAGTCCTTGACGCAGCGGCGCAGCACCACGTTGTGGATCCGTCCGCCGCGGCAGCGCTCGCAGACTGCGCCCTGGCTCAGCATCTTGTAGGCGGGGCAAGCAAGCTTGAGATCGTGTGCCGTCATCACGACAGGCACGCCTTCGGCCTTGAGGACGTCGAAGATCGAGGGCGAGATGTGATGGTACACGTTGTGGGCATGGGCCACCGACGGCTGCACACGGCCGATCAGGGAGCGGATCTTGCGGCGCGCTTCCAGCGAGAAGATGATCTTGGCCGCCTGCCGGGCCTTCGTGATCGGCCCGTTGGTCCGGCCGTACTCGATCTCCGAGACGAAGTATTCGGACCACGGGCTCGGCAGGTTCTCGGGATGCTCCATCGCGAAGGGCACGACATCCCAGCCGGCTGCCGAGAACAGATCGATCTGGTCGAGGAACACGCTCTCGGCGCCGCCGCGCCGATAGAAGTAATTGTTGATGGCCAGCAGCCGGCGATTGCTCGTCATCGTGTACTCCCTCGAAGTCCCATGCGGTCGAGCGCGGCATCGACGGTCAACACGCAGCAGCCGCGCTCGACCGCGTGCGCGACCAGCCGCTCAAAGGCGGCCGGCGTGCTGCCATAAGGCGTCGGGGTCGGTGCGATGTCGTGCGTGAAGAAGATCAGCCAGCCTGGCTTCTCCACCACCGCGTCGATCCAGCGCGTCAATCCCGCCACATGAGTCTCCGGCTGGCGAATCTCGACGGCCTTGAGAAAGCTCGGGTCGGTCGGCCCGCGGTTGATCGCCTCGCCGCCTGCGCGGCAGGTCCGGTACGAATGGGCCAGTATCTGCAGTTTGCCGAGACACCCGCTGTTGTAGGGATAGGCAAAATTGCGCCGGCCCGGACGCCGATCGATCGTGTCGAGATAGCGCGCATTCCGCGCGAGGTCCGCGACGAAGGCGGGGCGATCGACATGCCTGATATCCTGATGGCCAAAGGTGTGGCAGCCGATCTCGTGACCGCGTGCGGCGAGCTCCCTGCAGCCTGCAGCGTCGATCAGGGTACGATCCGGCTCGACGCGTCCCGCGAGGCCGCCGGAGATGTAGAATGTGCCGCGCACGCCGCGCGCTTCCAGGATCGCTGCACCGACGCGGAGTGCGGAATCCGGCACATCGTCGAACGTGAAGGAGACGATCGGCGTCCGGGTCTGCACCTGCATGACCTGCCATGGCGTCGCCCGGATCAAGCGATTGGTCAGACGGCCCGCGAACCGGTCGATCGCCCCCGGCAGGCGTGACGTAATTTCCGGCGCGCGCCGTGCGACGGCGGGGCTATGCATGGGCGGTCTCCCCGACATGCATCGCGGTTTCCGTCTCGCGAATCTCGTGCGCGCTCGCCTGCAGGCGCAGGCCGAAGATCGAGACAACCACCATGAACCAGGCGAGACTGCCGGACTGGAAATACAGGCTCTCGACGCAGGCCGTAAGCACCCCGTAGAGCCAAATGCGGGTGAACAGTCGGGTCAGCGCGGGATCGTTGTCACACGCCTCCGCGCGCAACACGTCACGCAGCGGCAGCCAGACGAGCAGCGCCAAAGTGAGAATGAGACCCGGGATGCCGGTCGTGATCGCGGCATCGAGATAGGCGTTGTGCGCGTTGAAGGCGGCGACGGCCCAGCTCGCGCCGCCCCCCGCCTTGTAGACCATCTCGTCGGTCTGCCAGAACAGCTGGAATCCGTAGCCGGTCAGCGGCCTGTCGGCCACCGCGGATGCGCCAACGCGCCAGATGTCGATCCGATTGGTGAAGGTCGGGTCGACCCCGAGGCTTGAGACCAGTTCGCGCATCGCCGGCGAGATCGAGCAGCCGATGGTGACGACGTTGACTGCGGCAATCGCCAGAAACACCATCGGGATCCGGATCGCCCGCCACCGCTCGAAGATCCAGGCGATCACCAGAATGCCGGGCAGCGCCGCGGTCGACGATTTGCCGCCGGTCTGGGTCAGGAACACGACCGCCAGCAGCGTGATCGCGCCGCCGACGATACGGCGGCCGGTGCTGTACAAATAGAGCCCGGCGAAGCTGATGATCACCATCGCCGCGGCTGCCGCGTTCTTGTGCGCGAAATGACCGCGCCATAGCCCGGCGTTCATCGGCTCGCGCACCTCGCTCGCCTGGTGGATCGCAAGCTGCGGCCACAGCGCGACGCCGATATAGGCGAACGCCAGCGTCCCGAGGCAGCACATCGACAGCATGCCGGCGAACTGTCGCTCCGAGCGCGGCAGCAGCAGCAAGATGCCGGCATTGACGATCGTCAGCGTCGCCAGCACGACGCGCTTCAGCGCAAGGTCGGGATGCGCCGAAATCGCCGAGACGAACGCAAACCACAGCAAGGTCATGATCAGCACGCCGCGCGGACGCACCGCGAGATGACGCGCCGGTGAACTGATGGCGGTCAGCCACAAGCTCGCGGTCAATCCGAGGAAGACGATCTGATTGATGGTGTTCGACTTGTCTGCCGCCGGATCGCCGGCATCGGCCGCCGACAGGTCGATGAATGGGGTCAGCGTGATCAGATAGAACAACAGCGTCGCCACGAACAGCGGTGGCCCCAGGACCCCGATCGCTCCACCCTCGCGCATATCGCCCGATGTCGTCATGCCGCCCTGCTCCTGGCGAAACGAAGTGCGTCGAGATAGAAGATGCCGGCGAGTGCCGCTGCGCAAAGCAGCAGGCCCAGCGCGGCGCCGGCGGCGGTGGCGATGATCGGACGCGGTGGCCAGGTCGGGCGCAGCGGCGCGACGGCCGGGGAGATCACACGCACGTCGGTTGCATCGATCTGTTGCCGCTCGGCGGCCTCGCCTGAGCGCGTCAGGAAGGTCTGGTAGAGCGCGGTCTTGGCGCTTGCCTCGCGCTCGAGTTCGCGCAGCTTGACCTGGGCCTGGTCGTCGACCGACACGTTGCCCCGCAAGGTGCGCGTCTCTTCGTTCAACGTGTCGAGCGCCACCTTGGCCTGGTCGACCTCAAAGCGGGCGGCACTGCGTAGCCGCTCGGTCTCGGACTTGATCGCCTTGGTGAGGGCATCGGATTCGGCCATCGCATTCAGCATGGCGGGATGGCGCGGACCCAGAGTCTGGGTGAGGGTCGCGATCTGCCGGCGCAGAGCCGCCTCGTCGGTGAGCAAGCCGGACAACGTTTGCGACTGCACAGCTCCGGCCTGCACGCCATAGAGCGACACTGCGCGCGAGACCTCGTTGTAGCGGGCCTCCGCCTCGGCGAGCCGCGCCTTCGCATCGGTCATCTTCCCGCTCATCCGCTCCATGGCTTCGGAGCTCAGCGGCTGCCCGGACGGCCCTTGCTGCAGGCCGTGAGCGCGACGGAAGGCTTCGGTGCGGTCTTCGGCCTCGGCCGCCGCGGCTTTGAGCTCGCCGAGCCGCGCCGCCAGCCCCTGCGCCGCGCGCCCGGCCCGCTCGGCGTCGGCGCGAACGACCTCTTCGCGGAACGTCGTGGCGATGGCGTTCGCAAGCCGCGCCGCCATCGCAGGCTCGCTCGCCCAGACCGACATCGTCACGACATAGGAACGCTCTTGTCGCGTCACCTTGATGCGCTTGGCGAGCAAGCCCATCAGGTCGTTGCGTTCGGCGGCGTCGGATGCACCGCGGTCGAACAGCCAGCTGAAATTGAGCAGGCGCATCTTGTCGGCGAATTCCGGATCGTTCCTGAGGCCGAGCTTGTCGATGACGCGGCGCAGGACGTTGCCGGAGGTGATGGTCCGCATCTTGCTCTCGACGTCCAGGATCTGGCTGTCGGTCTGGATGTTCGTCGCGTAGAGATCGTTCGGCGTGACCAGCAGATTGGACGGCGAAATCGTCAGGTCCGTGATCGCGGTGAAGCGGGGCGTTACGAGTTGCGTCGCACCGAGGCCGGCGATCGCACCGGCGAGAACGGCAACCAGAATCCAGCGCCAGCCCTGCAGCAGAACGCCTGCCACTTGCATCGCGCTGATCACGACCGCAGGAGCGGAAGCCGCTGCGTTCATCTTGCGATAGGCTGCATCGCTTCGCCGTGACCTGCTGTTGTCGGTTGCTGTGTACATATCAGGTCACTTCACTGGGAGGGCTGCCGGTCGAGCGGATTCGGCCTAGTTGCGGCTGGACGAGGCGTCGCCGACGGAAACCGCGCTGCCATTGTTCAGCGCGAGCAATGCGGAGCCGGACGGATCGATCGTGTCGTCATGCAGCACGCGTCCGTTGATGAGTCTCTCGACGTTTCGAGCAGCGCCCCGGGCCAAATCGTTCATGGCGACCTCCATGTTCTGTCCCGAGCAGTGATTGCGCTCGGCTCGGCCCACTATCCTCCTCTCGAAAGTCGAGACAACCTTGAGTGGCTTTTAGAGTTAGGTGTTAGCGTTAACCTTACTATCAATCTGTTGAATGGAAGCATGCGAGCTGATGGGCTCATAAAAGATGATGGCCGACGGCTTGCTTATGGAAATCCAACAATCAACCTTCAATTGAATCGATGAGCACGCGGCCTTCGCAAACGGCGCTCAGCAGGAAGCCGCCGGGAACACGCCTGACGCGCGCTCGGTTTCCGCAAGTCATGCGGACTTCGATGATGTGACGGACCGCGCGCTCGTCCGCCCGGATCGGTGCGCGGATGAACATCGCTTCTGTCACGAAGCTGAGAGACGGTCGAAGGCCTGAGCATCCGCGATCAACGCGCCGCATCAGACTTCGCACACGGCAGATCGCCGCCTTCGCGAGTGTCACTCGCGCGCCGCCGACGACAACCCAACGACCCGCCGCGCCGACGTTAACGTCAATCTTCGAACGGCGCGCAGCTCACGATACGTGGCGCATGCGAGCCTGATAGAGTGCCGTGGGGATCGACCGCCAACCAGAGGCCGTGGATCATTGCGACACATCAGTGCCGTTAGCCGCACATTCTCGACGGCCACGCCGATGATCGTCAGCTATCTGCTGTCGAGCGGATCGCTGGCGGCGGCGAGCCTTGCGCAGCTCGTGACCTTTGCGATCCTGGCACGTGCGCTCGGGCCGGCCGAATTCGGCCTGTTCGTGCAGATATCGGCGGTGACCGCGATCGCGGTGCAGATCTGCGGCCTCGGCGCCTCCGACTGCCTGCTGCGCAGGGTCGCGCGCGAGCCCGCGAGCTATCCCGATCTGCTCGGCCACAATCTTCTCCTGATCGGGCTCACCAGCGCCGTGCTTGTGCTCGCCGGCGTTGCGACGACGGCGTCGTGGATTCGCATGGTCTCCGGTTCCCCGATCGCCATCTCGACCGTTGCCCTGCTGTTCCTCGGCAACGTCGTGCTGGTCCGCCTGATCCTTCTGGTCGAGACCGTGTTCCTTGGCCTCGGCCAGGTTCGCTCGGCAAATCGCTCGGTGGTGGGTTTTGCAATCGCACGCACGGCCACCGCCGCGCTTGCCTGCATCGTGTTCCATACATCGAGTTTGGCGGAATGGGCGGCGTGGCAGTTCTGCGGACACTTGCTCTATGCACTGGTGGGACTGATGTGGCTGCGGCCGCTTGGCCGGCCACGGTTCAGGATCGTGCGCGAGGAGCTACGCAACGGCATTCTGTTCAGCTCCCAATTCGTCGTTCGGGCGATCCGGTCCAACGTCGACCTGTTCGTGATCGGCCTGTTCATGCCGATCGAGACGGTCGGCAGCTACGGCGTCGCCCGCCGCATCATGGACAGCAGTTATCTCTCGATCGACGCTTTCAACCGGCTGATCTATCCGCGCTTTGCGCGGGCCAGCCGCGACGGCCTGCATCTGGCGCTCCCCGCAGCGAAGCGCGCCCTGATTGCGGCCATCGGCCTCGGTGTTGCGACATTCCTCATCCTGTTCGTGCTGGCGCCCGAGCTGCCGCGGCTGTTCGGCCGCGAGTACCGCGATCTCGCGTTCTTCGTGCGCTGCCTGTCCGGCACGGTTGTCCTGATCGGTGGCTGGGCGGTCGCGATGGACTTGCTGGGAGCGTCGGGACGGCAGGGCGTACGCGCACTGATCCTGAACAGCACCAACATGGTGGGCAGCGGCCTCATCGCCGCCGCGACGTGGATCGCCGCACCGATCGGAACCTTTGTTGCACTCTATGTGATCGAAGCATCCCTCGTCGTCTCCGGCTGGCTGGTTCTGCTACGGCTGGCGCGCCGCAGCGGCCAGGACATGGGCCACGACATCGACGAATCCGGCACGAGCGTTGCGCCGTCAGGGAATGTCCTGCACGATGCGGCTGTCGATCCAGTCCGCCGGAGCCTCCCGGCCGTGGAAGAAGCCGAGCGGTAACGCTGCGGCGTGAAACAGCCACGCGACGACAGCATAGAGACCAAGCGACAGGCTGCGCTGGCGCGCGCTCATCAACGCAATGACGCCTGCGATGACGGCCGCATCGATCGCGAGCCCCCATCCGGGATGCGACGTCAGGAACGGCAGCACGGCCATCACGGCCAGCCACAGATAGACTGCGCCCCACAGCTTCAGCTCGGGCAATTCCTGCACCAGCTGCTTCCATTGCGGCTTGCCGAACGCCGCCCGCAAGAGCTCCCCGATCCCGCGCAGATAACCCGACTTCCAGCGCCGGACGAGCAGCGCATAGGCATTGATCGCATGTCCAAAATGCCGGACGAAGCTGCGGTCGAGACGGTGCAGCGTCCAGCCGCGCGCGCGCAACCGCACGCCGAGATCGAACTCCTCATAGCCATGCAGGTTGCGGTCCGACAGATATCCGACCTGCTCGATGGCTGCCCGTCGATAGAGACCGCCGCCGTTCATGCGGTCGATTTCGCCGATCCGGTTCTCCGGCGAGATCCTGCGGCCGCGCCGCACATATTCGAGACTGGTGTCGTTCATCTCGACGACATGCCCCGTAACGCCGGCGACGCCCGGATGGTCCGCGAGAAAGGCGAGCGCGTCGGGCAGGAAGCCGGGATCAAGCAACATGTCGCCGTCCATCAGGCAGATGAACGGCTCGTGGCTGTACTGGAAGCCGAGCTGCGGACCGATGCCGCAACTCGGCGCGATCGCAGGTTCAAGCTGCACGATGCGGACGGGGTATCTGGCCGCGACGGCGACCGTCCGGTCGCGTGAACCGCCGTCGGCCACGATGACTTCGCCGCCGATACCCTCGAGCGCCGCCAGCACGCTCTCGATCGCCGGGCCGATCCGCGCCTCTTCGTTGAGTGCCTTGAGGATGACCGATACCGACATCTCAGCAGCGGCCTCAGTGGAAATCGGACATCAGCCGGCTCCAGTCTTCGCTGGCGAGGCCACCAACGAAGATGTCGCCGCGCGCGACGGCATCGTTTGCGTCGGGCAGCCGTGTAAGCACCACCGCGAAGGCCTTGTGCCGGAAGACGAGCCAGCGTTGCAGCGACAGTCCAGCCATCAACGCGGGGTGCGCGCGACCGCGGGCTTCGACGTGGCCGGAGCTTTCGAGATAATGGAACATCGCGTTCAGCACGACGATCTCCTGGCCGCGGTGCGACAGCACATTGAGAACATGCGCTGTCCGACCTGGTGCCGCGTAGTAGACGAAACAACCGATCAAGGTGCCCGCGCGGTCTTCGACCGCGCGAATCGTGAACGCGCCGTGCGTTGTGTTCTGCGCCGCGAGCGATACCAGCCAGCCGAGTTCCTCTTCCGACCACAGGGGTCGAACTGCATAGTGGGCGATGAACCCCGGCGCCTGCTCAAGAAAAGCCTTGACGGACATGTCCGTGACCTTGGCACCGCCGTGCTCCACTGCGTTCTTTTCGCTGAAGCGGCGCAATAGCAACGCGTCGATGGGGCGCGCGAACGTCGCAAGACCAAGGCTCCTGCCGCGAAAGAACCGGTCTCCAAGACGGCCGGCCAGCGCACCTAAGGGACGAAAGCTACGCGTCCATTCCAGATTGTGTGCGGGGATCGGCTTTGCACCGATTGCCTGCCAGTGATTAAAGGTGGTGGGCGAAGCCGTGTCGCTGAATTGAATGTCGGGACGCCTCGGCCGCAAGGTCAGAACGAGCTGCGCCGCACCGCCGGCCTCCTTGTCCGTCATCAGTGTACAGACCAACCGGCCAGGCACGACGGTGCCGCAAGCGATGAAGCGCATCGGCACCGCGAGCATCGCACTTGGGATGCGCCCGTCCTGCTGCTCGTAGATATACGCGCCCGTGGCTTCGCTATAGGACGGGGCCTCCAGGGTGATCGCCTTCAGATAATTCTGAAGGTCCAAATCCGCCGGCCGGTCTGAGCCCCTGTAAATCTTCATAAAAAGTCGGGCGACCGCAGGTACATCCGCAGCGGTCATCGGCCGGACCGCCCCCTTGCGCGCTGGCCGCGCATCAACCGCCGCTTGCTGCTCGGGTGCCTGCATCTAGCCCACCGAGATTGGCGGACGCGCTCGTGCGTCACGCGGGTGGCTGGCCTGGAAAGCAATATGCGCCGTCGAGTTCAGCATGCTTCGCCACTTGGTCTGTGTCCAATCGCAGCGGCGTCGCCGGACGCCAGTATCAATGATCTTCAAAGAGCCGAAGCAAATCGAGAGTGTTAACCCCGATTGCGCCAACCGAGGCGCTCGTCCTGCGGCGACCCTCCAACTTCACGCGGGAGCCGTCAAGAAATTCAACTAGTGGAGGTTAATGGGCGCGCCGGGCAGCGTTCCATGACGTCGGCATGACCGCGCGATCCGGTTGCGCAATTCGTTCCAGCACCGCTCAAGCATGCGAGGGAGCGGGAAGCCGCGCCCGCTGCGATCCGGGTCACATGCTACTTTGGAGCGATCGTTCCAGTTACCTTCAGTCTCGCCGACCTCACCCAACCCGAGGCGTCGTTGCCGGTCCCTGGATTGAGATACATCACCGACGACCAGCCATCATCGGTTTGCGCATAGGCGACGAGCTCGTCATTCGGAATGACGAACACACCGCTGATCGGGCAGCGAAGATTCGGCGCCGAGTAGAATTGCAGCCGTCCCTTGCCCGTCACCACATTGGCGAGCGGCGGCGACAGCATCGGGACGCGGCTGGTGCCCGCCCGCGGCTCTTTGCAGCTCGACGGCGTCTGCGCGTGCGCGGCCGCCCCCAGGGCCGCCGCGATCACGGCACTGCAGGCGATGCAGGCAAGCACGGTCCTGTCCGACATCACCCGATCTCCTGACTGCTGGATGCGATCATCGGTCATTCCAGAGTGTTTGTCGCCGGACAGGGCGGTCAGGTTCTGCGAGCCAGAACGTTTTCGAGCGAAGCAGATACCGGTTCGCGTCGGCTCTAGGACGAAAGTCTGCGCGTCCGCAGCACGAGCACGGCCGCAGGCACGGTGGCCAACCCCACGACAATATCGCTCAAATGGTGACCGCCGGCGCTCAGCGCCGATATGATGACGAGAACGTTGAGCGGGAGAAAGACGGCGAACAGGAAAGTGCCCCGGCTCGTCAGGATGAGGATCAGCGCAAGCGCTGCATGGAACGAGGGAAATTGAATGATGCCGTTGATCCTGGCCAGATCGATGACCTTCATGGATCCATCGCGGATCGCATAGAAGTCAGACAAATAATAGGCGCTTGTCAAATGCGCCACACCGTAATGTGCCCAGGCCCCCTCCGCAGGCAACACCATCGACAACGGAAGAATCATCAGCAGCGTGATCACAAAGAGCCAGGCGAGCTCTCTTGCCCCCTCGAGCTTTCCGACGGTGTTCAGCACGACCAGCAGGATGCCGAACTGAATGAAGAGGGTATCGTAGATGATATCGAGCGACCAGCCGACGTCGGGATGCTCCAGTTTCACCCAGTTGAAGAAGGCGAGCCAATCGAAGCCGATCGCGGCATCGGTCGCCGCGAGCGCGTTGTCGACCAGAGGAAATGCGGCGGACGCAGCAAGATAGCTGAGAACGGTCCCGACATTGGTGAACGCAACCAGCTGCGCGCAGGTGAGGGCAAATGACGCGATGCGTCTGTTAGGCCTGATCCTGGTGTAGACCACATTGAGGCCGACCAACGCCAGAAAGCCGACGGCGATCACAGGGTTGAATGAGACCCGAAGTCCGGACAGAACGAGCCCGGCAGCGGCAACTCCGGCGAGCGCGGCGATGATGATCCAGAGGCTCCTGGCCTCTGCGGCGTCAGAATATTGGTGAGGGAACACGCGCGCGGCCAGTGCTGAAATCGGGCCGGGCGCACAAGGTTGCACTCCGTCAATATCACCCATGGAACAGCTCTTATCGTTCTAGAATACCCGAACCAATGTCCCGCGCCGCACGCGGTTCTGTTTCATCGCGCTTGCAGCAGCATGCGCCGGACGACACCATCGCTTCGCCGGCTCCGGCAACGAGACGAAGCGGCCGGCTCAGTTCGTACCCGCGATGATGACGAGATTATTCAGGACGGGCGTACAGCAGAAGGCGACGACGAGGGCGATATTGTAAACGTTGTTGCTGCGCCAAAGTAACCACGTCAGGACAAACGTGAGACCGAGCTTGGGGACCAGCCACCATACGCCGAACCATGTCTGAGCCAGATGCATGAACGGATTCAGTTCGCCCAACCCGAGAGTGAGGATCACATTCGTCGAAACGAGGTCGGCGTACCCCAGCAGCAACGCGACGAACAGCAACAGGCCCTTAACCCGGTCCATTCCTTGACCCCCCATGCCGAAGATGCCGGATCGGCCAGATCACGCTGTTGATGATGTCCACCCGTTCCGCGGGCACCAGTCCTGTCGCAGGATACTCGTCCGGCTTCGGCACCCACGCCGTGCCGAACAGAATGTCCAGGAGCGGAAAGAAGGCGGCAAAATTTTTGTCCCGATGTTCGGGATGGATCGAGTGGTGGATCCGGTGCCATTGCGGGTTGTTGACCCATGTCACGAATCGGCCGAGCGGGATGCGGACGTTGAGATGCGCGCACGCATCCGGGACGAAGAAGATGAACCCCGCGGCAATCGCCATATCCGGCGGGATCCGAAACAGGATCGCAAGAATGGGAAGGAAGGCGTCGGACAGCACCCTCTCGAGCCAGAAATGCCTGGCGCCGGTAATGAACGTAATGCCGTTCGCGCTGTGGTGGAACGAGTGCATCGCCCAGAGAAAGGGGATCGCATGCTGGAGGCGATGGAATGTGTACTTGTAGAGATCGAGCGCCACCACGAGGATCGCGAGGGAGACGTACCACCAATAGCCTTCGGTCGGCAGCTTGATCCAGCCAACCCCGGCATAGCTCGCGATCGCGCCCGCGCTGATCGCCGCGATCGGCGCAAGCATGTGCTCCAGCCCGACGCTCACGATAACCGCCAGCCAATCATCGCGAAACTCGGCGCGGGAAACGTCGGCAATGGGCCACCTCTTCTCGAGGATGCGACTGCCGTAGACGACACCCAGAAATATCGCCGCTAGCAAAATGGCGTTTGAGATCTCACTCGACATGAGAAATGACCCGCCGGTTCAAATGGACAGACAAAATAAATAAAACGTTCTGCCGCTTATAGGCTGAAAGACCTTATTTTTTCTCAACGGTCGGACGAGCGCAAGCAGGGTTTTTACGGGGCGGCGCCTCGCCATCAGCCGCGTCGGCAGCGTTTGCAAGCCGGCAATGTCGAGGCCTTGCAGTTGTTCAAGCGTCCGACCGAGTTCGACGCGAATCTGACGACCGCTAGCGCGACGCCGACGAGCGCGCCGGAGGCAGCCGTTGCAGACCTCGCACGTGAGAAAGCCCGTGACGTTGTCGCGGGCTTTGTGGAAGGAGACCAGCAGCTATGCCGGTCAGTGCAACGCGCGGTCCGTCCGGACAGAAGCGCGCGCGGTCGTGATCTTGCTTCGCGGTGTCCGAACACTGAGCTGATGCGGCGTGGCCGACGTCGCAGCTACCGGTGCCTGCTCGTGGACATTGGCGCCGCCAAGCACACCAGCCTGCACCGGCGAGATCGGCAAGCCTGCGGCTTCGAACGTCGGACGCTCGGCAGCGGATGCGACCGTCGCGCTCGCGATCGCGAGGGTGGCGGCTACGATGGACAGGGAAATCTTGGTCACGTGAAGGGCTCCTCGGTGAGAATCGAGCAGCAGATGTAGATGACCTATGTTGCGACGCAACAAATCTCGCCGCGCTGCACAAGTATTTGATCGTCGCGAGCGGTAACGCCACTGCTTGGCTTGGCAGGCGCGCGCGAAGATCCAATGAAAAAAAGCCGAAATGGCGCGCCCGGAACGATTCGAACGTCCGACCCTCAGATTCGTAGTCTGATGCTCTATCCAGCTGAGCTACGGGCGCATTTTCGCAGGTGGGCTTGAAGCCCGCATGGTTCCGGGAGCCCCGGAACGTCGCGAAAGAGCGCTCTAGCTACAGGCTCCCGGTCCAGTTGGCAAGCTCTGGAAGCGCCAATTTCGGCGCAGTTTGGCCACCCCGAAATACCGGGCCCTTACGCCCGCGCCCGCTCGCTGCGGATCGACAGCAATTCCACCGGGCGATCCGGGATCGAGATCCGGAAGGTGGCGCCGATGGTGCCTTCGACCAGATGGATATGACCGCCATGGGCGCGGATCAGCTCGGCGGCGATCGCAAGGCCCAGCCCGCTGCCGCCGGGGCGGCCGGAGGTCTGGAACGCCTCGAACAGGTGCTCGCGCGCCTTGGCCGGAACGCCGGGGCCGGTGTCGGAGACCTCGATGATCGCGACCGTCCCCTCGCGGCGGCCGGTGATACGGATCTGCTGGGCACCGCCATCGCCGTCCTGCCGGCTTTCCAGCGCCTGCGCCGCGTTGCGCACCAGATTGAGCAGCACGCGGAACAGCTGGTCCGGATCGGCGTCGATGGTCAGGCCGCGCTCGATCGCGCTGATCCAGGTGATCGAGACATCGGTCGCCAGCCCGGCCGATTCCCGCACCTCGGCCACCGCAGGCTCCACCATGATGATGCGGCGGTCCGGCGCCGCCTCCTGCGCGCGGCCATAGGACAAGGTCGACTGGCAGAACGCGATGGCCCGCTCCAGCGAGCGCAGCAGTTTCGGCGCGAAGCGCTGCACCCGCGGGTCCGGCACGCTGGCGAGCTGGTCGGACAGCAATTGCGAGGACGCCAGCAGATTGCGCAAATCGTGATTGATCTTGGAGACGGCGAGCCCGAGCGCGGCAAGCCTGCTCTTCTGGTGCAGCATCGAGACCAGGTCGCGCTGCATGTCCGACAGCTCGCGCTCGGCCACGCCGATCTCGTCGCCGCGCTGGCTGGGCACGATGATTCGCGCCGAACTCTCCGGATTCTCGTGGAAGCCGACCAAGCTCGCGGTCAGCCGCCGCATCGGCCGGACGAACAGATAATGCAGCGCCAGATAGACCAGGCCGGCGGTCAGACCGGCAATCAAAAGCGCGACGACCAGCACGTTGCGCGAGAAGCGGTACATCGCCTGCCTGAGCGGCTTCTCGTCGATCACGACCTCGATGAATTGCGCCTGGCCCGGCGCAGGTCCGACCACGCGGATGGTCTGATCACCGTGTTCGAGCATGATCTCGAACGCATCGACGATCGCCGACCACACCGTCATGGCCCGCATGTCGACGTCATGGTCGATCGAAGCCGGCAGGTCGGCGCTGGCGAGCAAGCGGCGCTGCTGGCCGAGCTTGATGGCGACGGCGCGGGCGCCGATGCTGGTCAGGATCTGCCGCGCCAGCGAATCCGGCACCAGGCCGGAGGGGGCGGCATCGAGCACCAGCGCCGCGGTGTTGGCGGCTGCCAGGCGGTCGTTGAGCCGGTTCATCCGGAAGTTGGCGATCGCCGGCACGTAGATCAGGAGCCCCGCGATCATCACCAGGGGAATCGTCAGCAGCAACAGCTTGCCCGACAACCCGAGCCGAACGGGCGGCTTGGGCCGCGGCTTCTGCGCGGTCGCCTGATCGTCAGTTAGAGCCACAAGATAAGGCCTTGTTTGGCTTAGGGGTTCGGAAGATGCGGCCCGGCCCCCAAGCCGGTCAAATTACGGATCGCTAATGTCGGCGGTTCCCCGAACGCCCCAAGGCGCTCCTCACCGTCAAAAACCCCGCGAAAACAGTTATATTCGCCCCAATTGCGACGTTTCAAAGAAGCCTCTTTGCGACGCCCTGTGACATTGACGAAAACAGGGCGCTCCCTTATAAGCCGCGCCAACTGTCCGCGATGGCCCGGTTCTTGACCGGGGGCGGCTCATTTGGGGCCGTAAACGGCTCGCTTGGGCCCGCCAGCATCATCGGACTCCATCTCAATATAACGGCAAATTGCCCGGTCAGCGGAGAATTACCCGTGAAGCGGACTTATCAACCCAGCAAACTGGTGCGCAAGCGCCGTCACGGCTTCCGCGCCCGTCTCGCCACGGCCGGCGGCCGCAAGGTCCTCGCTGCGCGTCGCGCGCGTGGCCGCAAGCGCCTGAGCGCCTGAGCCCGGACGTCTCCTCTCCGGAGATACCCATTATGGATCGGCTGAGGCAGCGGGCGGATTTCCTCGCCGTTGCCAATGGCGCGCGGGCGAATACCGCCGCTTTTCTGCTGCAAGGCCGCCGTCGCGACGATCACGGTCCGATCCGCGTCGGCTATACCGTCACCAAGAAGAACGGCACCGCGACCGAGCGCAACCGCATCCGCCGGCGGCTTCGCGAAGTGATAAGACGGGTCGATGCCGTATTCATGCGGCCGCACCATGATTATGTGCTAGTCGGCCGGCGTGACGCGCTGACCCGCGACTTTGCGACCATGATTGACGATCTGCGGTCGGCGCTGCGCCGCCTCGACCGACCTGCCCCAAAAGCGGCGGGTAACAAAAGCGCGCCCAATCCGAATGGAATGACGAGACCCTAAGAGATGTCCGACAATCGCAACACGATCCTTGCCGTCATTCTGTCGGGCCTCGTCCTGATCGCCTGGCAATACTTCTACAACGTGCCGCAGATGGAGAAGCAGCGCGAGGCGCAGCGCCAGGCCGAGCTGCTGAAGCCTGCGCCGCAGGCGACCCCGGGTGCCGCTGCCGGCGCCGCTCCGGGAAGCGCAACGACGCCCTCCCTGGCACCGGGCGCGCCGGCTGGCGATACTCCGGTGGCGAGCCGCGAGACGGTGCTCGCGGCCGGCCCGCGCATCAAGATCGAGACCCCGCGCGTCATCGGCAGCATCGCGCTGAAGGGCGCCCGGATCGACGACATATCGCTGGTTCAGTTCCGCGAGACGGTCGACCCCAAATCGCCGGCCGTCGTGCTGCTGTCTCCGTCGGGCACCGCCGAACCTTATTATGCCGAGTTCCTGTGGCTGACCGCCAACGGCTCGTCGGTGAAGACGCCGAATGCCGAAACCGTCTGGGAGCAGGAGGGATCGAACAGCCTCTCGCCGAGCACCCCGGTGACGCTGAAATATGAGAACGGCCAGGGCCTGACCTTCCGCCGCACCATCTCGATCGACGATCGCTACCTCTTCAGCATCAAGGACGAGGTCATCAATCAAGGCAGCGCGCCGGTGACGCTATATCCGTTCGGCCTGATCTCGCGCGGCGGCAAGCCGCCGGTCTCCGGCTACGCGATCCTGCACGAAGGTCCGATCGGCTATCTCGGCGAACAGGGCCTGCAGGAATTCACCTACAAGAACCTCGACGAGGCCAAGACCCCGACCGGCGGAAACTCGCGCGGCGTCGTGTTCTCGAAGATCACCGACGGCTGGCTCGGCATCACCGACAAATACTGGGCCGCGGCGCTGCTGCCCGAGACCAACGCAACGCTCGAGACCGCCAGGTTCACGGCCGGCGACAAGCGCTACCAGGCCGACTACATGCTCGCCGCGCAGACCATTCCGATCGGCGGCACCGGCGTTGCCACTGGACGGCTGTTCGCCGGCGCAAAGGAAGCCGCCACCGTCGGCCTCAACTTCCCGCTGGTCGGTTTCGGCGGCTACAACAAGCAGCTCGGCCTCAACCATTTCGATCTCCTGATCGACTGGGGCCATTTCTACTTCATCACCAAGCCGATGTTCCTGGCGCTCGACTGGTTCTATCGCCTGGTCGGCAATTTCGGCATCGCGATCCTCTTGGTGACCGTGATCGTGAAGCTGCTGTTCTTCCCGCTCGCCAACAAGTCCTACGCCTCGATGGCGAAGATGAAGTCGGTGCAGCCGCAGCTTCAGGCGCTGAAGGAACGCTATCCTGACGACCGCGTGAAGCAGCAGCAGGAGATGATGGAGATCTACAAGAAGGAGAAGATCAACCCGATCGCCGGCTGTCTTCCCGTCGCCTTGCAGATCCCGGTGTTCTTCTCGCTCTACAAGGTGCTGTTCATCACCATCGAAATGCGGCACGCGCCGTTCTTCGGCTGGATCAAGGATCTCTCCGCGCCCGATCCGACCAATCTGTTCACGCTGTTCGGGCTGATCCCGTTCGATCCGATCGCGCTGCTCGGACCGCATTTCGGCTCGTACCTGGTAATGGGCATCTGGCCGATCATCATGGGCATCACGATGTGGGTGCAGATGAAGCTCAATCCGGCGCCGCCGGATCCGACCCAGAAGATCATCTTCGACTGGATGCCGCTGATCTTCACCTTCATGCTGGCCGGCTTCCCGGCGGGTCTCGTGATCTACTGGGCCTGGAACAACACGCTCTCGGTGCTGCAGCAGAGCTTCATCATGCGCAAGAACGGCGTGAAGGTGGAGTTGTTCGACAATCTGAAGTCGACGTTCGCCAAGAAGCCAACATAGCTTCCCGCGCCCGATCTATCACTGCGTCATGCCCGGCCTCGTGCCGGGCATTGACGTATTGGAGGGCAGCAAGGCGTTGACGTGCATGGCCGGTTGACGCGGATGGCCGGGTCGTCTTACGCCAAGGCTGCGCTTCGGGCTTTCGCCTGGCCACGATGAAACGGGATACTTCGCATGACCGCCGAACCTGATGCGGAGCTGATCGAGCAGGGGCGAAAGCTGTTCGCCGGCGACTGGCGCTTCATCTGGGCTTCGCCCTCGATCGAGACGCTGCCGCCGATGGCCGGCCTCGAGGTCGCCTTTGCCGGCCGCTCCAATGTCGGCAAGTCGAGCCTGATCAACGCACTGACCGGCCGTAGCAACCTGGCTCGCACCTCGCATACGCCCGGCCGCACCCAGGAATTGATCTTCTTCGAGGGGCCGGAGAAGGCGGGCTTCCGCCTGGTCGACATGCCGGGCTACGGCTACGCCTCGGCGCCCAAGACCAAGGTCGCGTCATGGACCGCGCTGATCCACAAATTCCTGCTCGGGCGCGCGACGCTGGCGCGAGTCTATGTGCTGATCGACGCCCGCCACGGCATCAAGGACGTCGATCTCGACGTGCTGAAGACGCTGGACAAGTCCGCAGTCAGCTACCAGGTCGTGCTGACCAAGGCCGACCAGGTCAAGGTCGGCGAACTCAAGACCGTCATCGCCGACACCATTGCGACGCTCGCAAAGCATCCCGCTGCGTTCCCCGAGGTGCTGGTGACCTCGTCGCGCACCGGCGACGGGATGCCGGAGCTGCGCGCCGCCATGGTACGCCTGATCGAGGAGCGGCGCCGATGAACCGCGTATCCCGCCTCCTGATTGGCCTTGCCGCCATCATGGGCGCCTGCGGCGTGATCCTGGCGGCGGCCGCAGCCCATCTGCCGGATGCCACGCGGCTGGCGGCCGCGTCGTCGATGCTGCTGTTCCATGCACCTGCCGCCATCGCGACCATTGCGGTCGCTGAGCGCGCGATCATCCATACAAAGCTCGGCGTCGTGTCCGCGGCTGGCTTCGTCATCGCAGCGTCATTGTTCGCCGGCGACCTCGTGCTGCGCCAGTATGCAGGCCACGGCTTGTTTCCGATGGCCGCTCCATCAGGCGGAACGCTGCTGATCCTGAGCTGGCTGGTGCTGGCGGTTTCGGCCATGTGGCCGCAGCCGTGACCCGCAGCCCGGAATTCCCCTCCCGCTTTGCGCCCTGCCCGGCAATCAGATAGAACCGCGCCCGTCCCTCCGCTGACGATGAGACCAGCCCCATGACCGACCAGCAGATCAGCCCGCTCGATCAGGCCCGCATCCTGTCCGAGGCGTTGCCGCACATGCAGGAATATGACGAGGAAACCATCGTCATCAAGTACGGCGGCCATGCTATGGGGGCCGAGGACACCGCCAAGGCGTTCGCGCGCGACATCGTGCTGCTCGAGCAGACCGCGATCAATCCGGTGGTCGTCCATGGCGGCGGACCGCAGATCGCGACCATGCTGAAGCGCCTCGGCATCCAGTCGGAATTCGCCGCGGGCCTGCGCATCACCGACGCCGCGACCATCGAGATCGTCGAGATGGTGCTGGCCGGCTCGGTCAACAAGCAGATCGTCGGCTACATCAACGAGGCCGGCGGCAAGGCCGTGGGCCTCTCCGGCAAGGACGGTAACATGGTGAAGGCATCGAAGACGACGCGCACCATGGTCGATCCGGATTCCCACATCGAGAAAGCGGTCGACCTCGGCTTCGTCGGCGATCCCGAAAAGGTCGACCTCACGCTGCTCAACCAGCTGATCGGCTATGAGCTGATCCCGGTGCTGGCGCCGCTCGCAACCTCGAAGGATGGGCAGACCCTCAACATCAACGCCGACACCTTTGCCGGCGCGATCGCGGGCGCGCTGAAGGCCAAGCGCCTGCTGCTGCTGACCGACGTGCCCGGCGTGCTCGACAAGTCCAAGAAGCTGATTCCGGACCTGTCGATCAAGGAAGCCCGCAAGCTGATCGCCGACGGCACGATTTCCGGCGGCATGATCCCGAAGGTCGAGACCTGCATCTACGCGCTCGAACAGGGCGTGCAGGGCGTCGTCATCATCGACGGCAAGACCCAGCACGCGGTGCTGCTCGAACTCTTCACCAACCAGGGCACCGGCACGCTGATCCACAAGTAATGGCAGACGCGGGACACACGGCGAGGATCCCTCGCCGGTCGCCGGGGGCGCGGCTCGCGATGTCGCTGCCGGCCGCGCTGATGTCGTTCCTGTTCTCGTCGGCGCCGGCGCATGCCGACCTCAAGCTCTGCAACCGCATGAGCTATGTGATCGAGGCCGCGATCGGCATCGACGACAAGGCCGCAACCGCAACGCGCGGCTGGTTCCGCATCGATCCCGCGACCTGCCGGGTCGTGGTGCAGGGGGCGCTGACCGCCGACCGCGTACTGCTCAATGCCCGCGCGCTCGGCGTCTACGGCGCCTCGCCGATCCCGCAGAACGGCACCGACACGCTCTGCGTTGCGCAGGACAACTTCGTGATCGCGGCTGCACGCCAATGCCGCTCCGGCCAGACACCGGCGCAGTTCACCCAGATCACGCCGACCCAGACCGATGACGGCAATCTCGTCGCCTACCTCGCCGAAGACAGCGAGTATGACGACGAGCAGGCGCGGCTCGCCGGCATTCAGCGTCTGCTGGTGATCGCAGGCTATGACGCGGCGCCGATCGACGGCGTCGACGGGCCGAAGACCCAGAGCGCGCTCTCGGCATTCCTCAAGAGCCGCGGCCTCGGCAGCGACATCGTGCAGTCGCCGAACTTCTTCACCACCATGGTCGATGCCGTGCAGAAGCCGTCGCCGACCGGGCTGACCTGGTGCAACGACACGCCGCACAAGGTGATGGCCGCGGTTGCGACCGATGACGGCAAGGTGGTGACAAGCCGTGGCTGGTATCGCATCGACCCCGGCAAATGCCTGCATCCCGACGTATCGGGCACGCCGAAGCAGATCTATTCCTTCGCCGAAGCCGTCGACGCCGACAACCGTGCCATCCGCATCAAGGACAAGCCGCTGAACTGGGGCGGCGCGGTGCAGCTCTGCACCCGCGACAGCAAGTTCGAGGTCAACGAGCAGGGCGACTGCACGACGCGCGGCCTCACCCCGCTCGGCTTCACCACCGTCGACATGACCAGCGGCGGCAAGACGCTGCGCTTTGCGATGCCGTGATCGTTTCTTTCGTCGTCCCTGCGAAAGCAGGGACCCATAACCACAGGCCGGTGTTTTGTAGTTGTCTGCGTCCCCAAGCGAAGGTTACTTCCGTCTTGCTCAACAATATCAGGCACGGCGTATGGGTCCCTGCTTCGCAGGGACGACACGCGGAGAAAGCCATGACTAAAACTCCCCGCAGCTTCGGCCATGTCGAGACCTGGGTATTCGACCTCGACAACACGCTGTATCCGCATCACGTCAATCTGTGGCAGCAGGTCGATGCGCGGATCGGCGAGTTCGTCGGCAACTGGCTGAAGATCTCGCCCGAGGAGGCACGGCGGCTGCAGAAGGACTATTACCTGCGCTACGGCACCACGATGCGCGGCATGATGACCGAGCACGGCGTGCAGGCCGACGACTATCTCGCTTATGTGCACAAGATCGACCATTCGCCGCTGCAGCCGAATCCGGCGATGGGCGCTGCGATCGCAAAACTGCCGGGGCGCAAGCTGATCCTGACCAACGGCTCGGTCGACCACGTCGACGCTGTGCTGGGCCGGCTCGGCATCTCCAATCATTTCGATGGCGTGTTCGACATCATCGCCGCCGATCTCGAGCCGAAGCCGGCGCCGCAGACCTACCAGAAGTTCCTGAAGCTGCACGACGTCGATCCGTCAAAGGCTGCGATGTTCGAGGACCTTGCGCGCAATCTGGTGGTGCCGCATGAGCTCGGCATGACCACCGTGCTCGTCGTGCCCGACGGCAGCCAGGAGGTGGTCCGCGAGACCTGGGAGCTGGAGGGGCGCGACGCGGCGCATGTCGACCACGTCACGGACGATCTCACCGGCTTCTTGCAGCGGCTTAGGCCCTGACCTCTCCCCACGCCGTCCCGGCGAAGGCGCAGAGAGGCTGCTCCGCCGGCAGCCGAGTATGCCTTGACTCGGCGGCCCCAAATTCCGAAAAAGCCCTGCAAAATTCCCGTCATATCCCCGATACGCCCAAGGATTGTCCCGATGTCGCTGTCCGCCCTCGAAACCACCGTCAACACCGCGTTCGACGCCCGCGAAGGCATCTCGACCTCGACCAAGGGCGAGGTACGCGAAGCCGTCGACCACGCGCTGGAGTTGCTCGACAAGGGCGAGGCCCGCGTCGCCGAGCGCGAGGCCAGCGGCAAGTGGAAGGTCAATCAGTGGCTGAAGAAGGCGGTGCTGCTCTCGTTCCGCCTCAACGACATGGGCCAGATCGCCGGCGGCCCGGGCAAGGCTTCGTGGTGGGACAAGGTGCCCTCGAAGTTCGAGGGCTGGGGCGAGAACCGCTTCCGCGATGCCGGCTTCCGCGCCGTGCCCGGCGCGATCGTGCGCCGCTCGGCCTTCATCGCCCGCAACGTCGTGCTGATGCCCTCCTTCGTCAATCTCGGCGCCTATGTCGATGAAGCCACCATGATCGACACCTGGTCGACGGTCGGCTCCTGCGCCCAGATCGGCAAGCGCGTGCACATCTCCGGCGGCGTCGGAATCGGCGGCGTGCTCGAGCCGCTGCAGGCCGAGCCCGTGATCGTCGAGGACGACTGCTTCATCGGCGCGCGCAGCGAGGTCGCCGAAGGCGTCATCGTGCGCAAGGGCGCGGTGCTGTCGATGGGCGTGTTCCTGGGTGCCTCGACCAAGATCGTCGATCGCGAGACCGGCGAGATCTTCGTCGGCGAGGTCCCGGAATATGCCGTCGTCGTTCCCGGCACGCTGCCCGCCAAGCCGCTGAAGAACGGCCAGCCCGGACCCGCCACCGCCTGCGCCGTGATCGTCAAGCGCGTCGACGAGCGCACCCGCGCCAAGACCAGCATCAACGAGCTGCTGCGGGACTAAGAACGCCACGGCGAGTCGTTATCCCGTCACCCAGAGGTGGCCGCTTTCTCAGCGGCCTCAGCTTGGAAAGACCCATGTGCGCGAGGCGGCCACCGCGACAGCGGGTCGCACTCCACGCAGGGCTGGGATCAGCAGGGCGAGCTCGAATGATGCCGCACAACGCTGGTCCAGCCGCGGTGTGACGTGTTATGCGAGGCGCATGAGTGATGCTGTCTCGATTACCCGCGATCTGGTTCGCTGCCGCTCCGTCACCCCGGCCGACGCCGGCGCGCTTGGCGTGCTCGAAAATTTGCTGAAAAGCGCTGGCTTCGACGTCCACCGCGTGACGTTCTCCGAGCCCGGCACCGCCGACATCGACAATCTCTATGCCCGCATCGGCTCATCAGTGCCGCATATCACCTTCGCCGGCCACACCGACGTGGTGCCGCCCGGCAATGAGGCGGCGTGGACCCTCGGCGCGTTCTCCGGCGAGGTCAAGGACGGCTATCTCTACGGCCGCGGCGCCGTCGACATGAAGGGCGGCATCGCCTGCAGTGTCGCCGCGGTGCTGCAATATCTCAAGGACCACGATGGCAAGCCAAACGGCTCGATCTCCTTCCTGATCACCGGCGACGAGGAAGACGTCTCGATCAACGGCACCGTCAAGCTGCTGAAATGGTGCGCCGAGCGCAGCGAGAAGTTCGACCATTGCGTGCTCGGCGAGCCCTCCAATGTCGAGGTGCTCGGCGACATGATCAAGATCGGCCGGCGCGGCTCGCAATCCGGCACACTGGTCGTCGACGGTGTGCAGGGCCATGTCGCCTATCCGCACCGCGCCTCGAACCCGGTGCCGGATATCTCGCGGCTGATCGTGGCGCTGAGCGACGAGCCGCTCGATCACGGCAGCGCGCAATTCCAGGCCAGCAACCTCGAATTCACCACGGTCGATGTCGGCAACACCGCGAGCAATGTGATCCCGGGCCAGGCACGGGCCAGGTTCAACATCCGCTACAACGACAACCACACCCAGGAGAGCCTGCGGCAGCTGGTCGATGCGCGGCTGGCAAAAGCCTGCGGCAACCGCATCCGCGCCCACATCGACTGGCAACCGTCGAACTCGAACGTGTTCGTGACCCAGCCCGGCCCGTTCACCGATCTCGCGGTCGCCGCGATCGAGGAGGTCACCGGCCGCAAGCCGGAGCTCTCCACCTCGGGCGGCACCTCGGACGCACGCTTCATCTCGAGCTACTGCCCGGTGATCGAGTTCGGCCTGGTCGGCCAGACCATGCACCAGATCGACGAGCGCACGCCGGTGGCCGACCTCGAGAAGCTGACCAAGATCTATCGCGGCGTGCTGGACCGGTATTTTGCATAGGGCCAGCCGCCCGGCTGGACCAAAACATCGAAAACAACCCCATGCACCGTAGGGATTGGGGCCACTAACAGGCCATCCGCACCAGATACAGCGTGTAAGGCGACCGCCTAATAATCCACCCGCATCAGATAGAGCCCGTCCGGCGGCGCGACGGGGCCGCAGGCGGCGCGGTTGCGGGCGGCGAGCGCACCGAAGAGATCGTCCGCGCTCCAGCGACCCTCGCCGACCCAGACCAGCGATCCGACCATCGAGCGCACCTGGCTGTGCAGGAACGAGCGCGCCGACGTCACGATGTTGATGGCGTCGCCCTCACGCGTGACGTCGAGCTGGTCGAGCGTCTTCTCCGGCGATCTGGCCTGGCATTCGGTGTCGCGGAAGGTGGTGAAATCGTGCTTGCCGAGCAGCCGCTGCGCGGCCTCGTGCATCGCGCCAGCATCGAGCGCGCGCGGCACGCGCCAGACCCGGCCGATGTCGAGCGCGAGGTTCGCCCGCGTGTTGGCGATGCGATAGAGATAGTGCCGCTTGATCGCCGAGAACCGCGCCTCGAAATCGTCCGATACGATCTCGGCTGCATGCACGGCGATCGGATTCGGCCGTAGATGCGCATTCAGCCCGTCGCGAAAGCGGCCGGGCGGAAACTGCTTGGCGATGTCGCAATGCGCGACCTGGCCGCGGGCATGCACGCCGGCATCGGTACGCCCGGCGCCATGGACGCGCACGTCCTCGCCGCAGATCGCCTTGACCGCCGCCTCCAGCGCGCCCTGCACGGTCGGCGCGGTATCCTGGATCTGCCAGCCGGAGAACGGCGTGCCGTCATATTCGATGGTGAGCTTGTAGCGAGGCATCAGGCGAGCCGCGCAGGCGGCTTCAGCGGCGTGCCGCGCAGAAAATCCGCCGCCTTCATCGGCGCCTTGCCAGCGCGCTGCAGTTCGAGGATTCGGATCGCGCCGTCGCCGCAGGCGATCGCAAGATTATCATCGAGCACATCGCCCGGCGCGCCCGAGCCTTTCGCCAGTTCGCAGCGCAGGATCTTCAGCCGCACCGGCTCGCCCTCGCCCGCGAGCTCGCACCAGGCGCCGGGAAACGGCGACAGCCCATGGATGTGGCGCAGCACCGCACGCGCCGGCTGCGTCCAGTCGATCCGCGCCTCGGCCTTCTCGATCTTGGCGGCATAGGTGACACCGTGCTCGCTCTGCTTGGTCAGCTGCAAGCCGCCGCGCTGCAGCCCGCCCATCGCACGCACCATCAGATCGGCGCCGAGCGGCGCCAGCGCGTCGTGCAGGTCGGATGCCGTCATGCTGTCTGATATCGGCAGCCGCTCGGCCATCGCGACGTCGCCGGTGTCGAGGCCGACATCCATCTTCATCACCATCACGCCGCTCTCGGCGTCGCCCGCCATGATGGCGCGGTTGATCGGCGCGGCGCCGCGCCAGCGCGGCAGCAACGAAGCATGCAGGTTGAAGCAACCGAGCTTCGGCGCATCCAGGATCGCCTGCGGCAGGATCATGCCATAGGCGACGACGACGGCGGCATCGGCGTCGTGCGCGCGAAATTCGTCGAGCGCTTCCGGAGTCTTGAGGGTCTTCGGCGTCAGCACGGGAATGCCGAGGCGGCGCGCCTCCTGCTCGACCGGCGTCGGCTGCAATTGCAGGCCGCGCCGGCCGCCCGGCTTCGGCGCGCGGGTATACACCGCCACGACCTCATGGCCATGGGCCACCAGCTCCAGCAGCGTCGGCACCGCGAAATCGGGCGTGCCCATGAAGATCAGGCGAAGAGGCATCAACAGCACCCGCTGCGTTCCCTCCCCCCTTGTGGGGGAGGGTTAGGGAGGGGGGTAGCCGCAACGGCGGTGTTTGCGGCTACCCCCCTCTCCAGCTCTCCCCCACAAGGGGGGAGAGGGCTTACCGCGCAAGCGGAAATGCTAGTCACGCCAACACTCACTCCGCCGCGCGCTTGGCGGCCTTCTCGAATTTCTTGAAGACGCGGTCGCGCTTCAGCTTCGACAAATAGTCCACGAACAGCACGCCGTTGAGATGGTCGATCTCGTGCTGAATGCAGGTGGCGTAGAGCCCCTCGGCATCCTCCTCGTGCAGCTTGCCGTCGAGGTCGGTGAAGCGCAGGCGCACCCGCGCCGGGCGCTCGACCTCCTCGTAATATTCGGGAATCGACAGGCAGCCCTCTTCGTAGACCGACAGCTCTTCCGAATGCGAGATGATCTCCGGGTTGATGAACACCCGCGGCTGTGGCGTGGTGTCGCCGTTCTCGTCGCGCTTGGCGAGGTCCATGGTGATCAGCCGCAGCGGCTGCGCGACCTGGATCGCCGCGAGCCCGATGCCGGGCGCGTCATACATGGTCTCGAGCATGTCGTCGGCGAGCTTGCGGATCTCCGGCGTCACCTTCTCGATCGGTTTCGACACCAGACGCAACTGCTTGTCCGGCAGGATGATGATTTCTCGTAATGCCATGGCGGCGATTTAAGCCGCGGGCCTGATGCGGTCAATGCGTTCGGGAACCGGTTAAGACGGCCTCAACCACGTTTCTTCAGGCGGTGTTAACCAGGAGATTTGAGGGAGTGTTTACCATAAACGTTCCCTTTTCGTTCGATGGTGGCGCCGAATCGGCTACAACTGACGGCATGAACGAGATTCTGCTCACGATTGGCGACCTCCCGATCCGGGTCTCCGACGCATTGGTCGGCCTTGGCGCGCTGGCGCTGATCCTGCTGCTTGCCATCGCCGTAGTGATCGCGCGCGCCAGCCGGCGCGGCGCGGAACTCGCGATGGCACAGGCCATTCGCGCCGACGAGTTGGAGGAGCGGCTGGCCGACATGTTGCGGGCCCAGAGCGAGGCCTCCGGGCGGGTCGACGCAATGGGGCAGGCACTGGCCGGCCGCCAGGCCGAGATGGCCCGTGCGGTCAATGAGCGGCTGGATTCGGTGACCCACAGGGTCGGCCAATCGATGGAACAGACCACCCGCAACACGATGGATTCGCTGCGCGTGCTGCACGAGCGGCTCGGCATCATCGACCACGCCCACAAGAACCTCAACGAGCTCACCACCCAGGTGACGACGTTGCGCGACGTGCTCGCCAACAAGCAATCGCGCGGCGCGTTCGGCCAGGCGCGGATGGAGGCGATCGTGCAGGACGGCATGCCGAAAGGCTCGTTCGAGTTCCAGTACACGTTGTCGTCGGGCAAGCGGCCGGATTGCGTGGTGTTCCTGCCCGACCAGCGCCCGCTCTGCATCGACGCGAAATTTCCGTTGGAAGCGATGACCGCGCTGCACGATGCGCGCAGCGACGAGGAACGCAAATTTGCCAGCCAGCGGCTGCGCGCCGACGTGCTGAAGCATGTCAGCGACATCGCGGAGAAGTATCTGATCCCGGGCGAGACCCAGGACACCGCGTTGATGTTCGTGCCGTCGGAATCGGTCTATGCCGAAATCCATGACGGCTTCGACGACGTGATCCAGAAGGCCTATCGCGCCCGTGTCGTGCTGGTATCGCCCTCGCTCCTGATGCTGGCGATCCAGGTGATGCAGCAGATCCTCAAGGACGCCCGCATCCGCGACGCCGCCGACCAGATCCGCAACGAGGTGATGCACCTTGGTGACGACCTCGGCCGCCTGCGCGAGCGTGTGCTCAAGCTGCAGACCCATTTCGGCCAGGTCAACGAGGATGTCAGGCAGATCCTGATCTCCGCCGACAAGATCGAAAAGCGCGCCGGCCGCATCGAGGAACTCGATTTCAGCAAGTCCGAGACCCCGATCGAGGTGCCGCGCTTCGTCAAGGGCAGCACGTCCGAGCTGTTCCCCGCCCCGCGCAAGCTGCAGGCAGGGGAGTAGGCATAAGCTCAGCTGACACCGTCTTTGCGGCTCGAATCTGCTAACAGAAGTTCATGACCGCACCCGAAGCGACTGCGCCCCCACCGGAAAAGGCCGCTCCGCCCCCCACCTCCTGGCGCGACAGCTTCGCGGTGTACCTGCAGCCGCGGGTGCTGATCGTGCTGCTGCTCGGCTTCTCGTCCGGCTTGCCGCTGGCGCTGTCGGGCTCGACGCTGCAGGTGTGGATGAAGGAGGCCGGGGTCGATCTCGGCACCATCGGGCTGCTGGCGCTGATCGGCACGCCCTATACGCTGAAGTTCCTGTGGGCGCCGCTGGTCGATGCGCTGCACGTGCCGCTGTTCACGCAGATCTTCGGGCGCCGCCGCGGCTGGCTGCTGTTCTCGCAGCTGCTCCTGATCGCGGCGATCCTGGTGCTGGCGATGGCCGACCCGGCGCGATCACCATGGTTCGCGGCGTTCGCCGCGCTGCTGGTCGCCGCGGCCTCGTCGACGCAGGACATCGTGGTCGATGCCTTCCGCGTCGAGAGCCTGCCGGAAAGCGAGCAGGCCGCCGGCATGGCGTCCTATGTCGCGGCCTATCGCATCGGCATGCTGGTCTCGACCGCCGGCGCGCTGTTCATCGTCAGCGGTTTCGAGTCCGCCGGCGTGGCGCGCCCGTCGGCCTGGATGTGGGGCTATGTGGTGATGGCCGCGCTGGTGGTGATCGGCATCGTCACCGCGCTGGCGGCCACAGAGCCGGCGCAATCGAAGGGCGCGGAGGCGGCGACGCATGCGCAGAACGCTGCGGAGCGCGTGGTGCACGCGGCGCTCGGTGCGTTCTCCGAATTCCTCAGCCGCAAGGACGCCTTCGCGGCGCTCGCCTTCGTAGTGCTGTTCAAGTTCACCGACGCATTTTCAGGCACCATGACCGCGCCGTTCGTGATCGACATCGGCTTTTCCAAGGTCGATTACGCGGCGATCGTGAAGGGCGTCGGACTTGCCGCGACCCTGATCGGCGGCTTCGCCGGCGGCTTCGTGGCGCGGCGCTATTCGCTGGCGACCAGCCTCTGGATCGGCGGCGTGCTGCAGGCGGTCGCCAACCTCTCGTTCTCCTGGCTTGCGCATGTCGGCGTCGATCAATGGGCGCTGGCACTTGCGATCACCGCGGAGAATTTCACCAGCGCGATCGGCACCGTGATCTTCGTCGCCTATCTGTCGGCGCTGTGCCGCAATCCGCTGCACACCGCGACCCAGTACGCGCTGCTCACCGCGCTCGCAGCGGTCGGCCGCACCTATCTGTCGTCGGGCGCCGGCTATGTGGCGAAGGCGGTCGGCTGGCAGATGTTCTTCGTGATCTGCGTGCTGGTCGCGATCCCGAGCCTGGTCCTGCTGGCCTGGCTGCAGCGGCGCGGACATTTCGATGAGCTGGGGCCGGTGAGGGTTTAGCCGGGCTACGGAACGGCCGCAGGATTGCAGTCTCTCAAACCTCCCCTTGAAGGGGAGGTCGCTTTGCTCGCAGAGCAAAGCGGGTGGGGATCTTGTCTCTCCACGCCCAGCGTCGCTCGCGGCGGACCCCCATCCCGACCTTCCCCCTTGCAGGGGGAAGGAGAAGAAACGTCGCTGCGCTCCCATCCGGGCTACAGGCGCGGTCCTACTTCGCCACCACGCTCCACTTGGTGACGATGGCTTCGCTCATCTCGCCGGCGTCCTTGGCGCAGGTGACCTCGTCGACCTTCACCGAGATCGCCTTGCCGGAGAGGCTCTTGAGCTGCGCGGCCTGGGCGTCGTTGGTTGGAACGAGCTGGAAGGTTTCAGGGCCGGTTTCGAGATTGCACAGACCGTTCGGCGGCGGCAGGCGGCGCGGCTCGCTGGTGATCTGGTAAGTGGCGACGCGCTTGCTGCGGTTCTTGTTGTCGCGCACCTTCATGACGCCGAGTTCCCCCGACAGCACGTCGCCGGCGTGGATCATCTTGCCGGGCTTCTGTGGCGCGTCGCTCTGCTGCGCGAGCGCGCCGGACGCGGCGAAGATCGCCGCAAGAAACGCAATGCCCGAGAACGCAAAGCCCGAGCGTACGCCGAATCGGTGTGTCGTCATTTGCAGTGGTTCCGTATTTAATTCGTCAGAGCGTGGATCACCGTCCCCGAATCGTCATCCACCCTATCATTTTGTCTCAATGCGATCTTTTCGACTTGTGACGGATCGCCTGGCGAACACCGCCGCGTCCGGCAGCCGGATCGCGTGCTAGAACAGCGTCCGCTGCCGCATGGCTGCCGATAGCGTACCTTCATCGAGGTAATCAAGCTCGCCGCCAACAGGCACGCCATGCGCCAGCCGCGTCACCCGCACATTGGCCTCCGACAACAGGTCGGTGATGTAGTGCGCGGTGGTCTGGCCATCGACGGTCGCATTCAAGGCGAGGATGATCTCGCTGACCTCAGGCGCATGCGCGCGCGCCACCAACTGATCGATGGTGAGATCCTGCGGACCGACGCCGTCGAGCGGCGATAGCGTTGCGCCGAGCACGTGATAGCGGCCATTGGTCGCATTGGCGCGTTCCAGCGCCCAGAGATCGGCGACATCGGCGACCACGACGATGATCGAGGGATCGCGGCGCGGATCGGTGCACACCGTGCAGGGGTTTTGTGTATCGATGTTTCCGCAGGTCTTGCAGACCTGGATCTTGTCGATCGCGACCTGCAGCGCCGCGGTGAGCGGCGTCATCAGCGCTTCGCGCTTCTTGATCAGATGCAGCGCCGCGCGCCGCGCCGAACGAGGCCCTAAGCCCGGCAGCCGCGCCAGCAGCTGGATCAGGCGTTCGATTTCGGGGCCGGCAACGCTTGCAGCCATTTTAGGTCGGACCAAATCCCGGCGGCAGGCCGAGCCCGCCGGTGAGCGCCATCATCTTTTCCTGCATCGCGGTTTCGGCCTTGCGGCGGGCATCGCCATGCGCGGTGACCAAGAGATCCTCGAGCACCTCGCGCTCCTCCGGCTTCATCAGCGACGGATCGATCTTGATGCCCTTCACTTCCATCTTCGCGGTCATGCGCACCGCGACCAGGCCGCCGCCGGAAATGCCTTCGACCTCGACATTGCCAAGTTGCTCCTGCATCTCCTGCATCTTGGATTGCAGCTGCGCTGCCTGCTTCATCATGCCGAGAAAATCAGCCATGCGTGCGTTCCTATGATCTGATCAATCGTCGTCGCTGTCGGAAGTTTCAATCGGGTCCTCGCCGGTCGCATCCGCCACCGGTACCTCGGCGGCAAGGCGGCGGACCTCGACCACCTTGGTGCCGGGGAAGCGCGCCAGCACCTCCTGCACGCGCGGATCGGCTTCCGCAGCGCGCTGGTGCTCGCTGCGCGCCAGTTCGTTCTGCGAACGCACGGTCGGCTGGCCGGCCGCGTTGGAGATGATCACGGTCCAGCGCCGCCCGGTCCATAGTTCGAGCTTGCGGGGCAGATCGGTGACGAGCGCGCGCTGCGCCTTCGGCTCGAGTGCGATCTCGAGCTGGCCGTCCTCGATGCGGACCAGCCGCACGTCGGCCTCCAGCGCGCTCTTGGTCATGATGTCGCGCTTCTCGCCGGCGAGCGCGATCAATTGCGGAAAGCTTGATATCCGCAGCGCCGGCGCGGCATCGGCGACCGGAGCCGCCATCTGCGGGCGCGCGGCGAGATCGGCACGCGGTGCCGCCTGCGGCGCGCGCACCGGCACTGAGGGCATCGCCGACATCGTCGAGCCAGGTGCGCCACGCGGCGCTGACGATGCGGCGGAGCCCGACGTCGCGAGGGCCGCGCCGCCGCCGTTCTGCTCGATCATCCGGATCACCTCATCCGGCGTCGGCAGGTCGGCGACATAGGCGATCCGCACCAGCACCATCTCGGCGGCGGCGGCCGGGCGCGTCGCGGTCTGCACCTCGGCAATGCCCTTGAGCAGCATCTGCCACATCCGCGACAGCACGCGCGTCGACAGTTTTGCGGCGTATTCACGCCCCCGCACCCGCTCGGTCTCGCCGAACGCGACATTGTCGGCCGTTGCCGGCACGAACTTCACGCGGGTGACGAAATTGACGAACTCGGCGAGATCCGACAGCACCACGACCGGATCGGCGCCGACGTCGTATTGCGCGCGGAATTCGGCAAAGGCGCTGGCGATATCGCCCCGCGCCAGCGAATCAAAGAGGTCGATGACGCGGGTGCGGTCGGCAAGGCCGAGCATCTGCCTGACCGCATCGGCCTTCACATTGCCTGCGGCATGCGCGATCGCCTGGTCGAACAGCGACAGCGAGTCACGCACCGATCCTTCGGCCGCGCGCGCGATGATACCGAGCGCCTCGGGCTCGACCTCGACGCCTTCCTTGGTCGCGATGTTGCCGAGATGCTGCATCAGCACGTCGGCCTCGACGCGGCGCAGGTCGAAGCGCTGGCAGCGCGACAGCACCGTGATCGGAACCTTGCGGATTTCGGTGGTGGCGAACACGAACTTGGCGTGCTCCGGCGGCTCCTCCAGCGTCTTCAGGAAGGCGTTGAAGGCCGCCGTCGACAGCATGTGGACTTCGTCGATGATGTAGACCTTGTAGCGCGCGCTGGCCGGCGCATAGCGCACGCTGTCGTTGATCTGGCGGACATCGTCGACGCCGGTGTGAGACGCGGCGTCCATCTCCAGCACGTCCATGTGCCGGCTTTCCATGATCGCCTGGCAGTGCACGCCGAGGTCGGGCATGTGGATGGTCGGCCCCTTCACCGAGCCGTCCGGCTTTTCGTAGTTCAGCGCGCGGGCGAGAATGCGGGCGGTGGTGGTCTTGCCGACCCCGCGGACGCCGGTCAGGATCCAGGCCTGCGGAATCCGCCCGGTCTCGAACGCGTTCGAGACCGTGCGCACCATGGCCTCCTGGCCGATCAGATCCTCGAAGCTGGAGGGGCGGTATTTGCGGGCGAGAACCCGGTACGGCTTGGCCGCATCCGGCGCGCCGCCCAAATCAAAACCGCCGTCAAGGCTTGCCTTGCCTGCGCCGTCGGACGGTTGGGAGGGGTCGCCAGCGTCATTCATGCATCGATCCGCAACTTGGGAATTGTCTCTTCGGCCGGCGTGCGGATAGGAGCCGAAATCGAGCGCCGGGCGCGGAGACCGCCATTCCAGCACGATTCGCTCGGAAAAACAGGTAGGAGACTGACGAGCGACCCGATCCGGACCTCGTTAGGGCTGCTTCCTTCCGGACCTGACCCGGTTGGCGAGTGGCTCGTCCACCGCCAATCTCCCGGTCCCTATTTGGGGCCAAAACCGCCGGAAAGCAAGCGGCCTGACCGGCTTTGTAGGGCTGGCTTTGTGGGGCTTGTCTGGGAACAGGGAAAGGCATTATTTGCCCTCCATGCCCGCCTCCAACTGGTCGCTGCATTCGCAGCTCAACAAAGACACCATCGACATCGGCGACCTGCCGCTGTGCAAGGTGCTCGTCATCAAGGATGCGCATTATCCCTGGCTGCTGCTGGTGCCGCGGCGCGACGGCGCGGTCGAGATCATCGACCTCGACGAGGTCGAGCAGGCGCAGCTGATGACCGAGATCACCCGCGTCTCGCGGGCCCTGAAAGAGGTCACCAAATGCGACAAGCTGAATGTCGCCGCCCTCGGCAACCTCGTCCCGCAGCTTCACGTCCACATCATCGCGCGCCGTACCAGCGACGCTGCATGGCCGCGTCCCGTTTGGGGCGTGATGCCGCCGCTGGCGCATGACGCCGAGGAAGTGCAGAATTTCATCAGCGCGCTTCGCCGCAAGATCTGGTTGGGTTGAATTTCAATGTCCGCATCCGATTCATTTCCGCTCGGCCAGCCGGCCTTCGTCACCCATGCGCTGGACCGCGCCGCGCATCTGCGCAGCAATGACGAAAAACTGTTCGCGCTCGAAGGCCATCGCGAGGCGCGCGCCTATGTGATCTACCGCGACTCGCTGGTCGTGAAGCAGGAGGATGGCGGGGCTCGCGCCCTGCTCTCGCTGGAGGAGGCGCGCGGCTTCGGCGCCAATCCCGGCACGATCTTCCTGGGGCTCCGCGATGCCGCGCCGATCTTCGGCATGGGAATTGCGCCGCAGGCCGCCGAGAAGCTGGTCGGACGCAGCGACGTTGCCATCACCGAATTGCGCGGCATGGCGATGCAGGGCGTGGTGCCGCCGGAGCAGCTGTCGGCCATTGCGATGGCGAAATCGATGGTGACCTGGCATCAGCGCCACGGCTTCTGCCCGAACTGCGGCACCCGCACGGCGATGAAGGACGGCGGCTGGAAGCGTGAATGCCCGAGCTGCAAGGCCGAGCATTTTCCGCGCACCGATCCGGTCGTGATCATGCTGGTCACCTCGGGCGACAAGGTGCTGCTCGGCCGGCAGAAGCAGTTCATGCCCGGCATGTATTCCTGCCTCGCCGGCTTCGTCGAGGCCGCCGAGACCATCGAGGACGCGGTGCGGCGCGAGATTTTCGAGGAGTCCGGCATCCGCTGCACCGACGTCAATTATTACATGACGCAGCCCTGGCCCTATCCATCATCGCTGATGATCGGCTGCACGGCGCGCGCGACCAACGAGGACATCGTGGTCGACCGCACCGAGCTCGAGGATGCACGCTGGTTCGACCATGCGGAGGCGACGCTGATGCTCAAGCGCCAGCATCCCGACGGCCTCGCCGGCCCGCATCCGTTCGCGATTGCCCATCATCTGCTCGGCCGCTGGGTGCACCACCGAAATCCATTGGACCAATAGCGGGAACCGGACATCGTTCTGTCGATTTATTCCGGACAAGTTTGAAGCAGCTGACGGAACCATTGCGACGGACCCCTGCATGAATTTTCAAGACGGCGCCCCGAAAGTCCCGCCCCGCATCCTCTGCATCGGGTTGCCGGTGCGCGACCTGACTTTCCGCGTCAATGTTCCGGCGCGCGGCTCCAAGGAGAACGCGACCCATTTCGACGAGATCTGCGGCGGCAACGCGCTGAATGCCGCGATCGGCATCGTCCGGCTCGGCGGCCGCGCCTCGATCTGCGGACCGATGGGCGATTCGCGGGAGACCTCGAGCCGCTACATCTTCGACAAGATGGCCGAAGAAGGCATCGAGACCAACCACCTGATCCACATGCCGGACCTGGTCACCCCGATCTCGGCGATCATGATCGACGACACCGGAGAGCGGACCATCGTCACCTTCCGCGATCCCGAGCTCTGGAAGGTCAAGCTGCCGCCGACCGAGCTATTGCTGGAGGATTGCGCGGCGATCCTGACCGAGAGCCGCTGCGCGCCGTTCTGCACCGAGCTGTGCGCCGAGGCGGTCAAGCGCGGCATTCCCGTGGTGGTCGACGTCGACCGCGCGATGTCGATGCGGGAAGGGCTGCTGACCGCCTCCTCGCACCTGGTGTTCTCCAGCGAGCCGCTGCAGCAGACCGCCGACGTCACCGACGACGGCCAAGCGCTGCAGAAGCTCGCCAAGCTCACCCCCTCGTTCCTGGCCGGCACCCGCGGCCCGCAGGGCACGATCTGGCTGAACGAGAAGGGCGGGCTCGAGGAGACGCCGGCCTTCCCGGTCCACACCGTCGACACGCTGGGCGCCGGCGACGTCTTCCACGGGGCCTTTGCCCTCGCCATCACCGAGAAGCAGGAGTTGCGGCAGGCGCTGCGCTTTGCCTCGGCCGCTGCAGCGCTGAAATGCACCCGGTTCGGAGGCGCTTATGCCGCACCGCAACGTACTGAAGTTGAAGCGTTTTTGGGCGAACACGCTGACGCGCGGCCGGCCTGATCGGTCACGACCCGCTTGATTTGGAAGATTTTTCTCTATATGAGGGAGTTTGAACCTTCATGTGGAACTTTCTTCTATGACCGATGTCGCCATTCAGCTTCATGACAATAACCGCCGCCTCGACGCGATCGATCGCAAGATCCTGACCGTGCTGCAGGAGGATGCCTCGCTCTCCGTCGCCGAAATCGGCGACCGGGTCGGGCTGTCGTCGACGCCGTGCTGGAAGCGCATCCAGCGGCTCGAGGCCGACGGCGTGATCCTGCGCCGCGTGGCGCTGGTCGATCAGAACAAGATCGGTCTCGGGATCTCGGTGTTCGTGTCGGTCGAGAGCGCCGACCATTCGGAAGCCTGGCTGCGCAAATTCGCCGACGCCGTCAGCGCGATGCCGGAAGTGATGGAGTTCTACCGGATGGCCGGCGACGTCGACTACATGCTGCGCGTCGTGGTCGCCGACATGCAGGCCTATGACGTGTTCTACAAGAAGCTGATCTCCGCCGTGCCGCTGAAGAATGTCACCTCGCGCTTTGCGATGGAGAAGATCAAGTCGGTGACGGCGCTGCCGGTGCCGGCGGCGTAAGCGCCGCCGCACAATCCCATACGATAGTCGATACGCCCTCAGGTAGTCCGGCTGCACGGTATTTACCGTAAGTTAGCGCCACCAGTTTTATTATGCCGCGATGGAGCCGGGGGAGATCATCCCAGCGAGGCGACGGCCCGCATGGCGAGGCGCGGCTGCATTGCTGATTGCGAGCTGGATCGCGATCGTGATGCTGTCGCTGCAGGTGCGTGCGGGCGCTGAGGTGGTGGCCGTGGCGTTTCCGCCGTGGTGGCGCGCCGAGCGCGCGGTGGCGGCAGCTGCATCCGCCAACGCGTCGATCGTTCGGATGACTGCCATACCGGCCCTGCTGGTGGTGCGGCCCGACCGCGATGGCGGGCTGAGCCGGCTGTACGCGGCCGGCGCCCTGCTGACCATGGATCCGCAGGCGATCGCCAGCTGCTTCAAGGCAGATGACGATCTGGAGGTTGGGAATGACCTTCGAAGGCGATGAAATGGCCGCCCTGCGCGAGACGGCCAGCAAGATCCTGCTCGTGGTGCTGTGGCTGCACGTTCCGATCGCGATCGTCGTCGGCATGGCGCTGCACAGCGACTGGCTGGTCCCGGCCGGCTTCATGGTCGCGATGGCGCTCGCCGCGACGGCCTCGTGGCGCATGTCCGGGAATGGCGCTTCAACGCAGCTGATCGTTGCGGTGGCCTTGATGGCCGGCGTATCGATGCTGGTCTACCAGTTCGCGGGCCACCGCTGGCAGGTCGACATGCACATGTATTTCTTCGCCGCGCTGGCGTGCCTGGTCGCCTATTGCGACTACCGGCCGATCATCGCCGGCACGGTTGCGGTCGCCCTGCACCACCTGACGCTGAACTTCATCCTGCCGGCCGCGATCTATCCCGGCGGCGCCGATTTCGGCCGCGTCGTTCTCCACGCCGTGATCCTGCTGATCGAGGCCGGCGTGCTGATCTGGCTTGCGCACACGCTTGCCGAGCTGTTCAGGACGTCGGCGCTGAAGGCGGCCGAAGCCGAGGCCGCCAGCGCCGCCGAGGCGCGCGCCAATGCCGAACGCATCGAGGCCGAACGGGCCAAGCGCGAGCGTGATGCCGCGCGGCGCGAGCTTGCGGCCGGCTTCGAGCGCAAGATCGGCGAGGTCGTCGAGGCCGTCGCGGTGGCGGCGCACGCGATGCAGGGCCTGTCGGCAACGATGAACGGCAGCAACACGGAAACCATTCGCCAGGCCACCGCCGCCGCCACCGCATCGACGCTGGCGTCGAGCAACGTCGAAACCGTGGCGTCGGCGACCGAGGAGCTGACGGCCTCGATCAACAACATCGCCGAGCAGGTGACGCGCTCGGCGCGGATCGCCGCCAAGGCCGCCGACGAGGCGCGCCGCACCAACGGCGTCGTGCAAGGTCTTGCCGCCGGCACGCAGAAGATCGGCGAGGTGGTGACCTTGATCCAGAACATCGCCAGCCAGACCAATTTGCTCGCCCTGAACGCAACCATCGAAGCGGCGCGCGCCGGCGAACACGGCCGCGGGTTCGCGGTCGTCGCGAGCGAGGTCAAGGCGCTGGCCAACCAGACCGCCAAAGCAACCGAGGAGATCTCGGTTCAGATCCAGGATATCCAGAATGCGACCGGTGCCGCCGTCGACGCGATCGGCACCATCGGGACCACCATCGCGGAAATCGACCAGGTCTCCGGCGAGATCGCAGCCGCCGTCGATCAGCAGGGCGCGGCGACCCGCGAGATCTCCAGCAATCTGCAGCAGGCGGCCGATCGCACCCGGGACGTCAACAAGGGCATCCTCAACGTCAACCGGGCGTCCGAGCAGGCCGGCGGCGCGACCGCGCAATTGCTCGACGCGGCCAACGGCCTGTCGTCGCAGTCGGAGTGGCTGAAGACCGAGCTCGACCGTTTCCTCGCCTCGCTGCGGGCGGCGTGAGGCGCGCCGCTCGCGCCGCGTCCAACGCTGTCATCGCCCGCAAGGGCATGCGCGGGTGATGACAGCCTGATCTGCCGCGAGCAGCGCGCTCAAATCTTTTGATTATACGCGCCGACCTCGGGATGGGTGCGCAGCACCGAATCCATCGCCTCGAACATGTCGCGCATGCGCTGCTCGCTGACCGGGCTTTCCACCACGACCACGAGCTCCGGCTTGTTCGAGGACGCGCGCACCAGGCCCCAGCTGCCGTCCGCGACCGTGACGCGCACGCCGTTGACGGTGACGAGATCGCGGATGTTCTGACCCGCGACCTGCGCGCCGGTCCGTTGCAGCGTCTCGAAGTGCTTCACGACCGCGTCGACCACGCCGTATTTCGCCTCGTCGGCGCAATGCGGCGACATGGTCGGCGACGACCAGGTCTTGGGCAGCGCGTCCTTCAGGTCGGCCATCGACTTGCCGGGCGCGCGGTCGAGCATCTCGCAGATCGCGATCGCCGACACCAGGCCGTCGTCATAGCCGCGGCCGAACGGCCTGTTGAAGAAGAAGTGGCCGGATTTCTCGAAGCCGGCGAGCGCGCCGAGCTCGTTGGTGCGGCGCTTCATGTAGGAATGCCCGGTCTTCCAGTAGACGGTGTTGGCGCCCTGCTTCTGCAACACCGGATCGGTCACGAACAGCCCGGTCGACTTCACGTCGACGACGAACTGTGCATTGGCGTTGATCGCCGACATGTCGCGCGCCAGCATGACGCCGACCTTGTCGGCAAAGATCTCCTCGCCGGTGTTGTCGACCACGCCGCAGCGGTCGCCGTCGCCATCGAAGCCGAGGCCGACATCGGCCTTGTGCGCCAGCACCGCATCGCGGATCGCGTGCAGCATCTCCATGTCTTCCGGATTCGGATTGTATTTCGGAAAGGTGTGATCGAGCTCGGTGTCGAGCGGGATCACCTCGCAGCCGATCGCCTCCAGCACCTGCGGCGCGAACGCGCCCGCGGTGCCGTTGCCGCAGGCGGCCACGACTTTGAGCTTGCGCTTCAGCTTCGGCCGGCTGGTGAGGTCGGCGATGTAGCGCGCCGGATAGTTTTCATGGAATTGATAGGAGCCGCCGGCCTTGTTGTCGAACGCGGCGTTGAGCACGATCTCCTTCAGCCGCGTCATCTCGTCCGGGCCGAAGGTGAGCGGACGGTTGGCGCCCATCTTGACGCCGGTCCAGCCATTGTCGTTGTGCGAGGCGGTGACCATCGCCACACACGGCACGTCGAGATCGAATTGCGCGAAATAGGCCATCGGCGTCACCGCGAGCCCGATGTCGTGCACCTTGCAGCCCGCCGCCATCAGGCCCGAGATCAGCGCGTATTTGATCGACGCCGAATAGCCGCGGAAATCGTGACCGGTAACGATCTCCTGTTTGACGCCGAGCTCCGCGATCAGCGCGCCGAGCCCCATGCCCAGCGCCTGCACGCCCATCAAGTTGATTTCCTTGTTGAACAGCCAGCGCGCGTCGTATTCGCGAAACCCGGTCGGCTTCACCATCGGCTCGGATTCGAAGGCGTAGGTGTTGGGGACCAGCGCGGGTTTCGGCTTGGGAAACATCAGAAATGGCCTCGTGGAAATGCGGAGCAACAATGCCGCTGGCTTTAGCGAATGCATCGCCGCAGCGGAAGGCAGGATTGACGGCTTGTGACCAATAATTACGGCAGATTTGGCGTCGGCGAAATATCGGTTGACATGTCGGGCAACTCACCGGCACAATCTGAAAATCAGAAATCATTGGAGCCCGCACCGGAAAATCCGCTGCGGGCTTTTTGAATCGGACGGGACGCTGTCTGCCAATATACTGCCGAGCGCGCCGAAATTGGCCACCGCAGCGAACCGAACTGGCTGACGGCCAGGGCCGCTCGCTCCGGCAGACGGGCGCCCGGCAACGACGATCGGCAAGCCGAACCGGAAGCGACACTTCCGCGCCCTCGCGCAAGCCGTCACTCAAGCACTTCAACGCATAACGCCAACCCAGCCCTCTCCGCGAGGTGCGGTCACGCACGGGCGCGCCCGGAGGCGTGCGCAATATCCGTAGGTGATGATCAATGCCCGATTACTCTCTGGTGCCGGTGGACCACGGATCTTTCGAAAGCCTTTGTGAACAATCACCACCAAGCGGAAAAATTCACGCACTACCTCGAAATCAACCCGGCCGGTCTAAATGTGATCAAGGGCCGGTCCGGTGTTTATGTTATCCCAAATGAGGGACCGTTGGATTTGAACAACAGGATTATCAGCAGCGGAAAGGTATCTGACCAATGACCTACCTCAAGGTGAGATGGATTCACGCGTACGCCGATGAACCAGTGCTTATCTACAGCGAGTTGGATCACGAACATTGGGAGCTTCGCAAGGTCGAAATCTTTCCCGACGGAAGGATCGGGTATGCCAATGATAAAGTTGAGGTCGGGGACACGGGCCTGGGTCAAATGCCATTGCCGTCCGTTGAGGAGATCGCCGCCAATCCCAAGTTCGAGCCGGAAGTGATCTCAAAGGCCGAGTTCGAAAAATCTGGGCAATGGCGACGGCTTCGCAACGCCGCTAGCTTCAGCGAATGCATCGCCGCAGCGGAAAGGTATCCGGCCTATGACCTATCTCAAATGTCGACGATCAGGATCACGAAATCAGGGAGTACGAAAGGGACTTGCAGTGAGTGCGCCGGGAGACCAGCTCGACACTCTGCGAAAGCGCCTCAGGTCCGATGTTGCCCGCAAACGTCTGGCGCAAATGCCGCGTCGTCGCGAGGATCGACTCGACGACCCTCTCATTCCCAAAATGTGAACAAGCAGCGCACTGAATTCCCTCAGTGCGGAAGTGCTGCCTATTGCTCCAGCAACAATTTGCCGTTGGCGTATTCGAAGCGCTTCAGCTTCGACAGGAAGGACAGGCCGAGCAGGTTTTCCGACAGCGCCTCGTCCGGCAGCACCAGAGCGTCGACGTCGCGCACGGTGAGGCCGCCGATCTCGATCATCGCGAGGCGGGCGCGCGCCGCCTTGATGGTGCCGTTGGCGGTGGTGACGCGCGAGGTGTAATCGCCCGGCACCGGGCGCAGGCCGAAGCGCGCGGCCGAGGTCTCGTTCAGCGCCACCACGGAGGCGCCGGTGTCGACCATGAAATTGATGCGCTGGCCGTCGATGCGGCCGTCGGTGGCGAAGTGACCGCGCGGATCGGGCGCGATGCTGAGCGTGCGGGCGCTGGCCTGCGCCACCGTGACGGCGGGGGCGATGGTCTGCTTGGTGGTGGTCGCGGCGGCGGGGGCCATCTTGCTGGCCATCTGGGCCATGAATGTGCCCAGCCCGATCAGGATGGCCGCGAAAATCATCAGGTTACGCATGACACCACACTCGGAAAGCCGAACACGCAATTTCACCACGCCGGGGGCCCCGCCGCGAGCGAGGGCGGCAGCGCGAGCCTGCCATTTTGGCGAAAAGGATGAGCGAAGAGTTAATGCGAGCCCGCTGAGGCGGCCGAATGTCGTCGGCCGCCTCACAAAGCCGGAATTTGCCGGCACTCAGGCGGTTTTGGCGACCGGGCTCGGCATCGCAACGCGCAGCGCATAATAGACCGCGCCCGCGATGGCGACGCCGAAGAACCAGCCGTAGACCGCCCACCAGGCCGGCAGGAGCGAGGTGAAGTTCGGCAGCACCGACGAGAACAGGGCGCCGATCGCAGCTGCGATCAGCGCGCTGACGTTCCAGCCGTTCTGGAAGCGATATTCGCCGTCCTCCTGATAGAGCGCCGGCACGTTCACGCGACCTTTGGCGATCAGATAATAGTCGACCATCATGATGCCGAAGATCGGCCCCATGGTGGCGCCGATCAATCCGACGAACGAGGCGGCGCTGCCCTCCCAGGGCGCGAACGGATACAGCGCCAGCGCGATCAGCGCCGCGATGTAGCCGCCTTTCTTGAAGTCGATATGCCGCGGAAACACGTTGGAGAAATCGAACGCCGGCGAGACGAAATTGGCGACCACGTTGATGCCGAGCGTCGCCACCGCAAAGGTGACCGCGGCGAGCAGCGCCAGGAACCAAGAGTCGAACTTCGCCGAGATCTGGTCGGGATGCAGCAGCACCTCGTGATAGACGTTGAAGGCTGCGATCGTGGTGACGCCGGCGACCAGCGAGAACAGGATCAGGTTGACCGGCAGACCCCAGATATTGCCCTTGCGCAGCGCGTTGACGTCAGGCGCATAGCGCGAGAAGTCGCAGAAGTTGAGATAGAGCGCAGCGAAATAGGTGATCCAGGTCGCGGCGACGGCGCACAGCGCCGGTAACGAGCCCGGTACCCCGGGCACGCCGGCCTCCTTGGTCTTCTCCAGCAGCACGTCCTGCGGGATCGGCGCGGTCAGCGAGATGCCGCCGGCCGCGATGCAGAGATAGACCGCAAGGATCAGCATCATCAGCCACACCGCGGGGCCCGCCCAGTCCTGGAAGCGGCGCACCGTCTCCATGCCGCGCTGGATGATCAGCAGTTGCAAGGCCCAGATCACGACGAAGCAGATCACCTCGAGGGTGGAGTGGCCGAGCATGTGGCTCGACTGGTGGAACGCCTTGAAGCCGTCGATGCGGGTCAAGAGCGCGACGATCGCGCCCGAGGCCGCCGCGGTCTGCGCGCCGTACCAGAAGCAGGCGACCACGGCGCGCACCAGCGCCGGAATGTTGGCGCCCCAGATCCCGAACGAGGCCCGCGCCAGCACCGGATAGGGCACGCCGGTCCGCACCCCGGCATTGCCGATCAGGCTCATCAGCACGAAGATCACCAGCGAGCCGGCGCCGATCGCGATGATGAAGTTGACGAAGCTGCCACAGAGCAGGAACAGGCTGGCGGCGAGATAATAGCCCCACAGGCTATGCACGTCCGAGGTCCAGACGTTGAAGATGCTGAAGGCGCCCCAGTTGCGTTCCCTGGCCGGCGCCAGATCTTCATTGTACAGCGACGGCGATGCGTTCCTGATCTCCAGGTTCTTGAAGTCCATGCCGGCCTCCCCAATGCGAGCCCGTGATCCCATCCCAGCCCGCAAATCTAACCACTGTTTGCTAGCGCTCGCCAGCGCAACCAGCTCGTCATGCCCGACCTTGTGCAGGGTGCCGGGTTGATGCGTGGCTTAGCCAGCTCTTCGCTCTGTAGACCAAGGTATTAGCGGACTTATGAACATCAAAGGTTGAGCCAGCCTACTGTTGCAGCCGATCAGGTGGTAGAAGCCTTGGTCTATTTTACCAAGGATTTTACTGATGGCGACTCATCCATACATCTCTGGGCCCGGCAACATCGCACAGATGATCGGCTTCCTTCGAAAGAATTTCCCTGCAACGGTCACGTCCGAAACCGTGAAGAAGCTCGGGTTGGCATCGAACAACGAGAGCTACGTCATCAACGCACTCCAATTTCTCGGGATCATTGACGGAGAGGGAAAGAGGACCGATCGCGGTCACACCGTTCTGTCGACGCACAATGACAGCGACTTTAACGTGGCTTTCGAGGCACTCGTAAAGGACGCGTACAAGGATCTGTTCGATCTTCGAGGTGACGATGCCTGGACGATGTCCAAGAGCGATCTCATAGGGTACTTCCGCAGCGTCGATAAGACGAGCGACGTCATCGGCACCCGACAGGCAGGGGTCTTTCAAACCCTCCGCGGCCTGACTCGGCGCGAGCCCGGCGCAGACGCAAAGCCTGCTGGAACGGCGCGGCAGGCCGCGAAGCCGCAGAAGCCAAGGACGACCAAGACGACGAAGGCAGAGCGTGTGACGGCTTCCCCCTCCGTGGTCGGCGAAGCGGCTGACTCGGCCGCGGGCAAGAAGAAAAAGGAGATGGCGCTCACCGTTCGCGTAGAGATCAATCTCCCTGCAGAGGCGAGCGCGGAGACCTACGACAACATCTTCAAGAGCATAAAGGCGAATCTTCTGAATGAGTGATCGTCTGTCAGTCTTCGAGCGAGTTGTTCGCAGTGCACGGCACGTGGGACAACGCACGGTCACCGAACCGCGCGAGGTTCATCCCTTCGACGAGCGAAACATACATCCCGAAATTTCTGCGGTGTCGCTCAATCTGTTCGACAACGGTCACTACTCGCAGGCTACCTTTGAGGCGTTCAAGCTGCTGGACAACAAAGTGAAGAGCGCGTCCGGCTTGGCCGAAAGCGGGTACAAGCTGATGATGGCAGCGTTCAACGAGACGAACCCAAAGATAAGGCTGACAGACCTCGCCACGACTAGCGAGAAAGATGAGCAGTTGGGGTTTCGCTACGTGTTCGCCGGGGCCATGTCCGCGATCCGGAATCCTCGCGGTCACGACATCATCGCCGATCCAATCGACTTGTGCCTCGATCATCTCTCGTTTGCTTCGGTCTTGCTGCGCACGTTCGACAGCAGAAAGGCCCCTTGACGCACCAGCGCGGCGACACGCTGTGGTAGGAGGACAGCCACCGCATGCTCTATGTAATGGTTGATACGAACGCCCTGATGCAGGATTACACGCTCATCCAGGCAAACATGCAGACGCTCTAGGGCTGCAAGCGCTGTCACTGGAGCTACCGATCAATCCTAGTTCTTGTTACTCGTCTGCCGCACTGAGCTAGGAAAACGTGGATGGCCGTGACGAGTTCGGCCATGGCAGAATCGGTCATTGGATGCCGATCAATCCCGGCCACTCAAGTGCCGCGCGGTTTCACGCGCCTTGTCGGCATCGCGCTGGCCGGATCTTCCGGCCAGGGATGGCGCGGATAGCGGCCGCGCAGATCGGACCGCACCGCGGCGTAACTGCCGCGCCAGAAGCCGGGCAGATCGCGCGTCACCTGCACCGGCCGTTGCGCCGGCGACAGCAGCTCCAGCACCAGCGGCACCGCCCCCCTGGCGATCGAGGGATGGGTGGTGAGCCCGAACAGCTCCTGCAGCCGGACTGCAATGGTCGGGCCCTGCTCGGCCTCGTAATCGATCGCAAGCTGCGTGCCGGTCGGCGCCTCGAAATGCGTCGGCGCCTCCCGATCGAGCCGCGCGCGCAATTCCCACGGCAACAGCGCCATCAACGCGTCCGACAAGTCACCGGCGGAGAGATCCTTCAGCGCGGTCTTGTCGTACAGCGCTCCCACCAGCCAGTCGTCGGCCCGTTCGGCAAGTGCCGCGTCCGACAGATCGGGCCAGCTCTCGTCCTCGGCCTTGCGCAGGAACATGATTCGATCGCGCCACTGCTTGGAATGCTTCGACCAGGGCAGCCGGTCGAGGCCGGCTGCGATCAGGCCGTCGGCGAACACGCGCGCGGTCTCCGCCGATGGCTTGAGCGGCATCGGCGCCTCCGACAGCGTGATCGCATGCAGCGAGCGCCGGCGGCGCGCGCGCAGCGCCATCGCGCCGCGGTCGAACGTCACCTCTTCGATGGTCTCGATCTGGTCGGCGAAACGCTGCTCGATCTCGTCCTGGGTGATCGGCGCCGCCAGCAAGATGCGGCCGCTCGCGGCGGTGCCGGTCAGTTCGGCGACCGCGATGTAAGGCAGCCGCGCCAGTGCCGCGGTCTGCTCCACGGCGGCACCGCGACCATTGGCCAGCACGAAACTGCCATTGCCGCGGTTCTTCGCGACCCGATCCGGAAATGCGAAGGCCAACATGACGCCGGTCGAGAGATCCTTCTGCTCACTCGGCGTTACCTTCACCTGCGAGACCCAGCGCGCGGCCATGCTGCGCGCGCTCGATGCGCGCTGCGAGCGATCACGGCGGAACTGGTCGAGCCTGTGGTCGAGATCGACGCTGTCGCCGCCGAGCCCACGCTCGGTCAGCACGGCGGCGATCTCTGCGGCCTCTTCGCCCATCCCAAAGCGCGCGGAATCCACGATCATGCGCGCCAGCCGCGGCGGCAGCGCCAGCGCGCGCAGGCTCTTGCCCTCCTCGGTGATACGGCCGTCGCCGTCGATCGCACCGAGCTCACCGAGCAGCGATCTGGCTTCCTTCAGCGCCGGCCCCGGCGGCGGATCGAGGAAGGCAAGGCTTGCGGGATCGCTGACGCCCCATTGCGCGAGGTCGAGCACCAGCGAGGACAGGTCGGCGGACAGGATCTCGGGCGCGGTATAGGCCGGCAGCGAGGCGGTCTGCGGCTCGTCCCAGAGACGGTAGCAGACGCCGGGCTCGGTACGGCCGGCGCGGCCGCGCCGCTGATCGACCGCGGCGCGCGAGGCCCGCACCGTCTCGAGCCGGGTCAGGGCGATGTCAGGCTCGTAGCGCGGCACCCGCGCCAGGCCCGAGTCGACCACGATGCGCACGCCCTCGATGGTCAGCGAGGTCTCGGCGATCGAGGTCGCCAGCACCAACTTGCGGATGCCCTTCGGCGCCGGCGCGATGGCGCGATCCTGCACGCTCGCATCGAGCGCGCCGAACAGCGGCACGATCTCGACCGACGCATCGTGCACGCGCTCGGCCAAGAAAGCCTGGGTGCGGCGGATCTCGGCCGCGCCCGGCAGGAAGGCGAGCACCGAGCCGGCATCGGCGCGCAGCGCGGCCGCGATCGTCTCGGCCATCTGCCGCTCCAGCGGCGCATCGACCTTGCGGCCGACATAGCGGGTCTCGACCGGAAAGGCGCGGCCCTCGCTCTCGACCACAGGCGCGTCGCCGAGCAGCCGAGCGACGCGCGCGCCGTCGAGCGTCGCCGACATCACGAGGATGCGCAGATCCTCGCGCAGGCCGGTCTGGGCGTCACGCGCCAGCGCCAGCCCGAGATCGGCATCGAGCGAGCGCTCGTGGAATTCGTCGAACAGCACCGCGGCAACGCCGTTGAGCTCAGGATCGTCGAGGATCTGGCGCGAGAAGATGCCCTCGGTGACGACCTCGATCCGCGTCTCGCGCGACACTTTCGAGCCGAAGCGCACCCGGTAGCCGACGGTCTCGCCGGGACGCTCGCCGAGCGTCTTCGCCATCCGCTCGGCGCTGGCGCGCGCGGCGATGCGGCGCGGCTCCAGCACGATGATCTTCTTGCCCCTCGCCCAGGGCGCATCGAGCAACGCCAGCGGCACGCGCGTGGTCTTGCCGGCGCCCGGCGGCGCGACCAGCACGGCGGCATTGTGGCGATCGAGCGTGCGGTCGAGCTCGTCGAGCACGGCGTCGATCGGCAGCGGGCTATCGAAATGGTGCGGCAAGCGGTCTCATCGCGGCAGCGGCGCTCGGCCAGCCTTGCGTCCTGTGGTTAACAAAGCACGGTTACTTCTAGGATTTCCGGGCCTCTTAGACCATTCGCCGGTGACAGGGAACGGGGGATAGGGCCGGCTTCGGCGGCACATCCTTTGTATGGGTAAAGGAGAAAGCAACAGATCGGGCCGATGATGAGCCCGATCACGCCGGAACAGGACAGGGATGACCACAAACGGCACAGCAGCTGCACCAGATCGTTCCAGCGGGAACGCGGGCGCGCGCGTCGATTGGGTCGACTATGCCAAGGGCATCTGCATCGTCATGGTGGTGATGATGCATTCGGTGCTGGGGGTCGAGAAGGCCGCCGGAGAGACCGGCTTCATGCACTATGTCGTGATGTTCGCAAAACCGTTCCGGATGCCGGACTTCTTCCTGATCTCGGGGCTGTTCCTCTCGGTCGTGATCGATCGCGACTGGCGCACCTATCTCGACCGCAAGGTGATGCACTTCGCCTATTTCTACGTGCTGTGGGTGACGATCCAGTTCGGCTTCAAGGCGCCGTCGCTGGCCGCCGAGGCAGGCTGGGCCTCAGTCGGTCTGCAATATCTCGAGGCCTTCGTCGAGCCGTTCGGCACGCTGTGGTTCATCTATCTGCTGCCGATCTTCTTCGTCGTCACCAAGCTCACGCGCAAGGTGCATCCGCTCGCGATCTGGCTGATCGCGGCGGCACTGGAGAGCGCGCATGTCGTGACCGGCTGGACCGTGATCGACGAGTTCTGCGCCCGCTTCGTCTACTTCTTCACCGGCTACGTGCTCGCTGCCTACGTGTTCGCGCTGTCGGACCGCGCGCGGGCGCGGCCTGCATTTGCACTGCTCGGGCTCGGGCTCTGGGCGCTGGTCAATGGCGGCCTGGTCGCGCTCGATATCAGTGAATGGCCGGTGGTCTCGCTGGCACTCGGCCTCGCCGGCGCCTGCGCGATCATCGTGACCGGCACGCTCTTGGCGCGCGCGCACTGGCTCGGCCTCCTGCGCTTCTGCGGCGAGCACTCGATCGTGATCTACCTCGCCTTCTTCCTGCCGATGGCAGCATCACGCACCCTGCTGCTGCGGTTCGACGTCATCCACGACATCGGCTGGGTCTCGCTGATCGTCACTGCGGTCGGCGTCGCCGGCTCCCTCCTGATCTGGCGGCTGGCGCTGGCGGGGCGGGCCAATTTCCTGTTCGAGCGGCCCGACGCGTTGTGGATTGCCCCGAAAAAGGCAGCGCCCGCTATGCAGGCGGCCGAATAGTGCCAAAAGTCACGGCCCGGATTCGTTTCACCGACAGCGAACCGGCTCGTTCAAATTTCCGCCCATTGAAATAACTGGCTTTTTGGACCCGAATGTTTCGTCGCCGGCGCCGCGACGAAACAATTCTCCCGGTCACGAAACCATTTTCCGCTTTTCGCGCAGACATCCGGAAACCGGCGCTAACTAACAATTCTCCCAACGAACCGCCGCCCAACGGCGAACTGGGAGCCTGTCATGCCGAACGTCATCGCCATCAACTCTGCAGCCAACAAGCACATCGAAGCTGCACGCGCGACCTCGGATGAAATGCTGCTCGCGCATATCGCCAAGCATGACCGCACCTCGATGCACACGCTCTATGCCCGTCACAACGTCCGGGTCTACCGCTTCGTGCTCCGCATGGTGCGCGACACCACGATGGCCGAGGACCTGGTCAGCCAGGTGTTCCTGGACGTCTGGCGTACCGCGACCCAGTTCGAGGGCCGCTCGCAGGTCTCGACCTGGCTGCTGTCGATCGCCCGCTTCAAGGCGCTCACCGCGCTGCGCCAGCGCCGGCACGAGGACATCGACCAGGACGACGTGCTGGAGATCGCGGACGGCGCCGACACGCCGGAAACCTCGCTCGATCGCGCCACCACCAGCGAAATCCTGCGTGCCTGCGTCGCCAAGCTGTCGCCGGCCCACCGCGAGATCATCAATCTGGTCTACTACCATGAGAAGTCGGTCGAGGAGGCCGGCCAGATCATCGGCATCCCGCAGAGCACGGTGAAGACCCGCATGTTCTATGCCCGCAAGCAGCTCGCCGACCTCCTGAGGGGCGCCGGCGTGGACAGCGTTGCGGCCTAAAGCAAAGCAAATTCAGCGATTTAGAAGGAGATCAAGTAACCCGGGCAATTGTCCACGAAGCCAAAAAGGTTCGGCGACGAAACAATTGAAACAATCGACGACATTACCCGGAAAAACGCGATCTCTATACCCATGCCCAACGACGCAACCCCAACCCCAATTCGCTGACCCAGGTTTCGATACCTCCTTAAGTTCTAACCTCCCAAGTAGCCTCCAACGACCCGGCCGGGATGCCCCCCAGCCGGGTCGCTCTGTTTTTGGCGCGCGGTCGTGAGGACGCACGCGATTCGCCTCACGCTGACGTGACGTCATCGGCGACCGGGCGGCAGTAACGGCCACGCCGCCCTCGCGAAGAACATCAGGCGACCCCGGCACGGCCCTCTGGCGCGCCGGGACTTCTGATGGACGGACGACGATGCTCAGCCTTGCCCCTGCCCTTACCCTGGCCCTGCTTGCCGGTGTCGCCACCGTCGCCGCCCCTTGCACCCTGCCGATGCTGCCGATCCTGCTCGGGGTATCGATAGGCCAGACCGGCAAGGCGCGGCCCGCGATGATCGCGCTCGGCTTCGTGATGTCATTCTCCGCGGTGGCATTGCTGCTGAGCGCGATCACCCGCGCCTTCGACTTCGATCCGAACCTGCTGCGGACCGGCGCGGCCGTGCTGCTCGCGGGCTTCGGCCTGCTGATGATCTGGCCGGCGCCGTTCGAATGGCTGGCGATCAGGCTTGGCGGTGCCGCCGGCAGCCTCGGCCAGGCCGTCCCATCGCAGAGCCTGTTCGGCGGATTCGTGCTCGGCTCGACACTCGGCCTGGTGTGGACGCCGTGTGCCGGTCCCGTGCTCGGCTCGATCCTGACCATCGTCGCGACCTCGAAGGATACCGCGTGGGCGAGCCTGCAACTCGTCACCTATGCGATCGGCGCCTCGATCCCGATGCTTGCGATTGCCTATGGCGGGCAGGCCGTCACCACCCGCGTGCGCGGCATGGCGCGGATCGCGCCGCGCCTCCAACAGGGGTTTGGCGTCGTGATCATCGCCTTCGCCGCGCTGTCCTACCTGCAATACGACACGCTGATCGTGGCGTGGCTGACCCAGTTCTATCCCAACGGCCAGATCGGCCTGTGAGCTCAAAGGAGATATCGATGTCCCTGCGCTTGATTGCTGTGTCCGCGGTTGTTGCGGCCCTTGGCCTCGGTGGGGCGGTGATCCCCGGCCTCTGCAGCGAATCCGACGCGCCGGCCGTGCCGGTGCCGCGGGCGGTCGCGATGACCACTTCGCAGACCCAGACCGCGCCCGAATTCGCCGGGATCAGCAACTGGTTCAATTCGCAGCCGCTGAAGCTCGCCGATTTGCGCGGCAAGGTCGTGCTGGTGGATTTCTGGACCTATGGCTGCGTCAACTGCGTCAACACGCTGCCGCACGTCACCGAACTTTATTCAAAGTATCGGGATCGCGGCCTCGTCGTGATCGGGGTCCACACGCCGGAATTCCCGTTCGAGCATTCGGCCTCCAACGTGCAGGCGGCGCTGAAGCGGCACGGCATCCTCTATCCGGTGGCGCAGGACAACAATTCGCAGACCTGGAACGCCTACGGCAACCAGTATTGGCCGGCGCAATACATCATCGACCAGAACGGCAAGATCGTGTTCCAGCATGCCGGCGAGGGCCGCTACGACGAGATCGACCGTACCGTCGCCCGCCTGCTCAACGCCAATAGCTAGTTTGGACAATCCGCCCTCTTTGTCGTCACAGCTGGCGTGGTAAGGTCCACGCCAGGTCGACGGCAGGTGGTGGATCATGTTCGAAGGCTGGGATGCGGTCGTACTCGCCCGCGCGCAGTTCGCTTTCACGATGTCGTTCCACATCGTGTTTCCCGCATTCTCGATCGGGCTTGCGAGCTATCTCGCGGTGCTCGAAGCGCTGTGGCTGGCCACCAAGCGCGAAGTCTACATCAACCTGTTCAATTACTGGCTGAAGATCTTCGCGGTCGCGTTCGGCATGGGCGTGGTGTCGGGCATCGTGATGTCCTACCAGTTCGGCACCAACTGGTCGTCCTTTGCCGACAAGACCGGGCCGGTGATCGGCCCGATGATGGCCTATGAGGTGCTCACCGCATTCTTCCTCGAGGCGGGCTTCCTCGGCGTGATGCTGTTCGGGCTCGAGCGCGTCGGCCCGAGGCTGCACTTCGTGGCGACGCTGATGGTCGCGATCGGCACGCTGATCTCGGCGTTCTGGATTCTGTCGGCCAATTCCTGGATGCAGACGCCGGCCGGTCATGCGGTCAATGCCGACGGCCAGTTCGTCGCCGCCGACTGGCTGAAGGTGATCTTCAATCCGTCGTTCCCCTATCGCCTCGTGCACATGGTGCTGGCGGCGTATCTCACCACCTCGCTGGTGGTCGGCGGGGTCGGCGCCTGGCATCTGCTGCGCGACCAGCATCTGGCCGGCCCGCGCGTGATGTTCTCGATGGCGATGTGGATGGCGACCCTTGTGGCGCCGATCCAGATCCTCGCCGGCGACCAGCACGGCCTCAACACGCTGGAGCACCAGCCGGCCAAGGTGATGGCGATGGAGGGGCACTTCCAGAGCCATCCGAACGGCGCGCCGCTGGTGCTGTTCGGCTGGCCCGACATGGCGGATGCCAAGGTTAAATACGCGATCGAGGTGCCGAAACTGTCGTCGCTGATCCTGAAGCACTCGCTCGACGCGCCGCTCGCCGGCCTCGACACGGTGCCGCGTGAAAACTGGCCGCCGGTGCCGATCACCTTCTGGTCGTTCCGCATCATGGTCGGGCTCGGCTTCCTGATCCTGGGGCTCGGCCTGTTCAGCCTGCTGATGCGCTGGCGCGGCCTGATGTACCAGTCGCCGCTGCTGCATCGCTTCGCGGTCCTGATGGGCCCCGCCGGCTTCATCGCGGTGCTCGCCGGCTGGATCACCACCGAGACCGGGCGGCAACCGTTCACCGTCTACGGGCTGCTGCGCACCACCGATTCGGTCTCGCCGCTGGCAGCGCCCGCGGTGGGCTCGTCGCTGATCGCCTTCATCATCGTCTATTTCGCCGTGTTCACCGCCGGCGTGATCTACATCCTGCGGCTGATGGCGCAGCCGCCGCATCCCGGCGAGCAAGGCCCGACCAAAGACCTTCCCGCCCGTGCCGCCGGCATCACGCCGGCGGCCGGTGCTGTCGTGGAGGGCGCGCGATGATCGACCTCGCCACGATCTGGGCCTTCATCATCGCCTTCGCCGTATTCGTCTATGTCGTGATGGACGGCTTCGACCTCGGCCTCGGCATCCTGTTTCCGCTGTTCCCGCAAAAGGCCGATCGCGACGTCATCATGAACACGGTGGCGCCGGTGTGGGACGGCAACGAGACCTGGCTGGTGCTCGGCGGCGGCGGCATGATGGCGGCGTTTCCGCTGGCCTATGCGGTGCTGATGCCGGCGCTCTACACGCCGATGATCGCGATGCTGCTCGGCCTCGTGTTCCGCGGCGTCGCCTTCGAATTCCGCTGGCGCACCCAGAAGGCGCGCAACAAATGGGATCTCGCCTTCGCCGGCGGCTCACTGGTCGCGACGCTGGCGCAGGGCATCGCGCTCGGCGCCATCCTGCAGGGCATCCATGTCGAGGGACGCCACTATGCCGGCGGCTGGTGGGACTGGCTGACGGCGTTCAGCGTGCTGACCGGCATCGCGCTGGTGATCGGCTATGCGCTGCTGGGGGCGACCTGGCTGGTGATGAAGACGGAAGGCGAGCTGCGTGAGCGCGCCTATCACCTGAGCTGGATACTGCTGGTCGCGATGCTATGCGCGATCGGCGCCGTCAGCATCGCAACGCCCTTCCTCGCCGTGCAATACACCCAGCGCTGGTTCGCCTGGCCCAACATCATCCTCACCGCGCCGGTGCCGATCGCGGTCGCCGCCGTCACCGCGCTGTTGCTGCGCGCGCTCGGCAACAAGAACGATCATCAGCCGTTCTTCCTGGTGCTCGCACTGTTCGCCCTGTCCTATGCCGGGCTCGGCATCAGCATGTATCCGTACATCGTGCCGCAGAGCATCACGATCTGGCAGGCGGCAGCGCCCGCCAACAGCCAGATCTTCATGCTGTTCGGGGTCTCGATCCTGGTGCCGCTGATCCTCGGCTACACCGCCTGGGCCTATTGGGTGTTCCGCGGCAAGGTGCGCCCCGGCCACGGATACCACTGATGCAACCCCGTCCGAATCAGCGGCCGCTCAGCCAGCGCCTGCTGTGGTTCGCAGCGCTCTGGCTCGGCGGCGTCGGCACCGTGACCCTGGTCTCTTTCGCGCTGCGACTCTGGATTGCGCCGAAATAAGGCCGCCCACCCGGCGTGCCACAAGCCCCGTGACAAAAAACAGAAGCATTACAGTGATATAGTGTGATGCTCGCCCTAAACTTGCCATCAAGCTGCCGCTGAGATTTGATGCCCAAGTTAAAAGTGGCGCATGATCTGATCGCCGAACCGCTCACACTTTGGCGGATCATGCGCATTTGGGTGGAGCAACCATTTGGCCGCGCGCCAACAAGGAGAGCTTTGCATGACGAAACTTCGTCACCTGGTCTGGATGGCGATCGCCACGGGCGCGCTCGTGTTGTCGACGTCGCAGGGCTTCGCCCAGAGCCGCCCGGATGCCGACGAGCCGGGCCTGATCGCCGACGACAGCTACGAGCTCGATCCGGAATGGCAGAAGCAGGTCGTCTACTACCGGACCAACGAGGCGCCGGGCACCATCATCGTCTCGACCGCCGAACGCCATCTTTACCTCGTGCAAGGTAACGGCCGCGCGCTCCGCTACGGCATCGGTGTCGGCCGCGATGGCTTCACGTGGCAGGGCCTGGTGACCATCACCCGCAAGGCCGAGTGGCCGGACTGGACCCCGCCGCCGGAAATGATCGCCCGCCAGCCCTATCTGCCGCGCTTCATGGCGGGCGGCCCGGGCAACCCGCTCGGCGCGCGCGCGATGTATTTGGGCACCACGGTGTACCGCATCCACGGCACCAACCGGCCCGACACCATCGGCACCGCGATCTCGTCCGGCTGCTTCCGCCTGGTCAACGCCGACGTCGCCGATCTCTACAACCGCGTTCCCGTCGGCACCAAGGTGATCATCCGCCAGAAGCCCGAACTGTAATCTCCACCTGCCCCGCCTTCGATATCGACCCGCTTTTCCCCCGATCATTCGCGAGAGAGAACCCATGCGTACATTTCGAGGCGGCCTGACGATCGGGCTCGCGGTCGCCGCCCTGGTTGCGGCCGCCGCCGTCACCTATGAGCGTTACGACACCCGCACCCTGAAGCGCACCATCCGCCGCGGCGAGGTGCTGTGCGGCGTCAACAAGGGCCTGCCGGGCTTCTCGAACCCGGACGACAAGGGCAACTGGACCGGCTTCGACGTCGACTTCTGCCGCGCGGTGGCCTCGGCGATCTTCGACGATCCGTCGAAGGCGAAGTTCGTCCCGCTCGACGCCAGCGAGCGCTTCAAGGAGCTGCAGAACCGCAAGGTCGACATCCTCTCGCGCAACTCCACCTGGAGCATGTCGCGCGAGACCAATTACGATCTCTATTTCCCGGCCGTCGCCTATTATGACGGCCAGGGCTTCATGATTCCCCGCGCGCGAAACATCGATTCCGCGCTCGACCTCAACGGCAGCAAGGTCTGCGTGCAGGCCAACACCACGACGCAGCTCAACCTCTCCGACTATTTCCGTGCCAACAACATGAAGTACACGGAGATGAAGTTCGACAAGCTGGACGACGTCGTGAAGGCCTATGACAGCGGCCAGTGCGACACGCTGACGTCGGACGCCTCGCAGCTCTATGCGCTGCGGCTCAATCTGTCCAAGCCGAACGACCACATGATCCTGGCCGACATCATCTCCAAGGAGCCGCTGGCGCCGGTGGTCCGCTTGCGCGACGACGACTGGATGATGATCGTGAAATGGACGCTGTACGCCATGATCAACGCCGAGGAGCTCGGCATCACCTCGAAGAATATCGATGAGGCGCTGAAGTCGAAGAAGCCGGAGGTGATGCGGCTGGTCGGCACCGAGGGTTCCTATGGCGAGGATCTCGGGCTGACCAAGGACTGGGCGGTGCGCATCATTCGCCATGTCGGCAATTACGGCGAGGTCTACGACCGCAACGTCGGCGCCGATTCCAAGCTGAAGATTCCACGCGGCATGAACCAGCTCTGGAACGCCGGCGGCGTCCAGTACGCCCCGCCGATCCGGTGATCACAGATGTCGTCATTCCGAGATGCGCCATAGGCGCAGGCCCGGAATCCATCGGCGACAAGAACGGTGGCGCAATGGATTCCGGGCTCGCGCTTCGCGCCCCGGAATGACAATCAGTAGCCCTTGCCGCGCGCGAGCTGGTCGGTGTGGAAATTGCTGTCGCCGAACAGCTCCTGGCAGACGCGGGCGCGCTTCATGAAGAAGCCGATGTCGAACTGGTCGGTCATGCCCATGCCGCCGTGCATCTGCACGCCTTCCTGGACGGCGAGCGTGGCGGTCGTGCCGGCGCGCGCCTTGGCGACGGCGACCGCATTGCCCGCCTTGCCGAGATCGGCGTCGAGCGCCTGCAGCGCCTTCAGCACAGCGGCGCGGGTGATCTCGATGTCGATATAGAGCTGGGCGGCCCGGTGCTGCAGCGCCTGGAATTCGCCAATCGCCTTGCCGAACTGCTTGCGCTCCTTCAGATAGGCCACGGTGCGGCCGAAAACCTCGTCGGAGAGGCCGACCATTTCGGAGGCGACCGCGCCGCGGCCGATATTGAGCACGCCCTCGAGCAGCCCAAAGCCCTGATCGACCTCGCCGAGCACGCTGTCGGCATTGACCTCGACATTGTCGAACACGATGCGCGCCGCGTTGTGCGAATCGACCATCGCGGTGCGCTCGACCGCGAGACCCTTGGCCTTCGGATCGACCAGGAACAGCGTCAACCCGTTGCTGTCACCGGCGCTGCCCGCCGTGCGCGCCGCGACGATCAACAGATCGGCGGTGTGGCCGTCGACCACGAAGGCCTTGTCGCCGGACAGCTTGAAGCCGTTGCCGGAACGCATGGCCCGCAACTTGGTCTGCAGCGGGCGATGCTTGGCGCCCTCATCGATCGCCAGCGCAGCCAGCAGCGAGCCGCCGGCAATGCCAGGCAGATGCTGCGCCTTCTGCGCCTCGCTGCCGCCGCGCGACAGCGCCGAGGCCGCGAGCACCGAGGTCGCGAGGAATGGCGACGGCATCAAGGTGCGACCGATCTCTTCCATGACGATGCCGGCCTCGACGCAGCCGAGGCCGCTGCCGCCGAACTGGTCCGGCACCAACAGGCCGGAGAAGCCCATCTCGGCAAAGGTCTTCCAGAGCTCGCGCGAGAAGCCGGTGGAGTCCTTCGCATCGCGCAAGGCGCGCAGATGCGCCACCGGCGCCTTGTCGCTGATGAGACCGCGCGCACTGTCGCGCAGCATGGATTGTTCTTCGGTGAGGACGAGGGCCATGGATGGATTCCGCTCTTCGATAAATCAAACGATATTGAGTTCGTCATTCCGGGATGGCCCGAAGGGCCAGGCCCGGAATCCATAACCACGATCGGGAGTATGGATTCCGGGCTCGCGACTGCGTCGCGCCCCGGAATGACGGGTGGAGAGATCGTGCCTCACGCCCCAGGCAGATCGAGGATGCGCTTGGCGACGATTCCGAGCATCACCTCCGAGGTGCCGCCCTCGATCGAGTTGGCCTTGGTGCGCAGCCAGGCGCGCGGACGGGCGCCGCCCCGGGAGCGGTCGCTCTCCCATTCCAGCGCGTCGATGCCGCCCGCCGACATCAGGATCTCGTAGCGGCGCTTGTTGAGCTCGGTGCCGTAATATTTCATCGCCGAGGAGAACGCCGGATGCGACTGCCCGGCCTTGGCGAGATCGACCGCGCGCTCCGCCGCCGCGGCGAGCGCGGCCTCGTCGACCTCGAAGCTCGCGATCTGGCTGCGCAGCTGCGCGTCGTCGAGCTTCCCTTGCGCGTCCGCGCCGACCGAGTCGGCGGCGATCTGGCCGAGCGGACGGCCGACGCCGCGCTCGCCCATGCCCGAGATCATCGCGCGCTCGTGCTGCAGCAGGTATTTTGCGACGTCCCAGCCGCGATTGACGGTACCCACGACATGCGACTTCGGCACCCGGACATTGTCGAAGAAGGTCTCGCAGAACGGCGAATAGCCGGAGATCAAGAGGATCGGCTTGGTCGACACGCCCTTCGAGGTCATGTCGAAGAGGATGAAGCTGATGCCGTCGTGCTTCTTCGCCGCGGGATCAGTGCGCACTAGGCAGAAGATCCAGTCGGCATAGTTGGCGTAGGAGGTCCATATCTTCTGGCCGTTGATGATGTAATCGTCGCCGTCGGCGACAGCGCGGGTCTGCAGCGAGGCGAGGTCGGAGCCGGCGTTCGGCTCGGAATAGCCCTGGCACCAGCGGATCAAGCCCGCGGTGATCTTCGGCAGATGCTCCTTCTTCTGCTCCTCGGTGCCGTATTTCAAAAGCGCCGGTCCGAGCATCGAGATGCCGAACGAGGTCAGCGGCGCCCGCGCGCCGATCGCCGCCATCTCCTGGCGCACGATCTTGGCCTCCTCGCCGTCGAGGCCTCCGCCACCGTATTCCTTGGGCCAATGCGGCACGGTCCAGCCCTTGTCGCGCATCCGCTCGAACCAGACGCGCTGCGCTTCGGAGGAGAATTTCGCATTGCGGCCACCCCAGAAGGTGTCGCCATCCGAGGTCATCGGTTTGCGCATCTCCGCCGGGCAGTTCTGCTCCAGCCAGGCGCGGGTCTCGGCGCGGAATTTCTCAAGGTCAGCCATGGTGCGTTTCCAGTCAAAATCGTCGGATTGGATTCGACCTTAGACCTGCGCAGCCGCCGAATTCAATATGCCTCGCGACCGCGCCATGCTCTGGCGTCGCTACTCAGCTTGCGCGATCGGGTGTATCGCCGAGATGGGTAACGCTTGAAAAACAAAAGGAAACGGACATGCGGCTGAAGCTGCTTTCGCCTAGCGAAATGAACGCCGCCCAGAAAGAAACCTACGACGAGTCGATCGCCGGCAAGCGCGGCGCGCCACCGGCGCCGATGATGGCCTGGCTGAACAGCCCGGAGATGGCACGGCATGCCACGCGGCTCGGCGAGGTGCTGCGCTTCGACACGGTCTTCCCGGCAAAACTGTCGGAAATCGCGATCCTCGTCACCGCGCGGCACTGGACCGCGCATTACGAATGGTATGCCCACAAGCGCCTCGCGCTGAAGGGCGGCCTCGACCCGAAGATCATCGAGGACATTCGCATGCGCCGGACGCCGACTTTCGACGACCCCAAGGCCAGGATGATCTACGACGTCGCCAAGGCGCTGCACGAAGGTCACGGCCTGCCGAAGGCGCTGTATGACGAGGCGGTCGAGGTGCTGAGCCTGCGCGGCCTAGTCGAGGTGATCGGCCTCTGCGGCTACTACACCATGGTATCGATGACGCTGAACACGTTCGAGTTCCAGCTGCCCGGCGGCGAGTTGTCGGAGCTCTGCTAGGCTCGGCGGGCCGTGGCGCCATTCGGAAACGCTGCGTTTCCGGATGGGTTGCTCTCGCTCCCGCAAATCCGGACTATATCAGAAGGCGGAGCCCTGCCGCCGACGGCACGGCGTTGATGCCAACGGAGCCAGCTCATGCCGCAAAATCCTCCCATCATCGCGGGCACGCGAATCGGGCATGTGCACCTCAAGGTCGCCGATCTCGAGCGCGCGCTCGGCTTCTATTGCGGCGTGCTCGGCTTCGAACTGCAGCAGCGCTTGGGGACGGACGCGGCCTTCATCTCGGCCGGCGGCTATCACCACCATATCGGCCTCAACACCTGGGAGAGCAAGGGCGGCCATCCGCCGCCGCCGGGCACCACCGGCCTGTTCCACACCGCGATTCTCTATCCGACCCGTCCGGCACTGGCCGACGCGCTGCACCGGGTGCTGTCGGCCGGCATCCAGCTCGACGGCGCCAGCGACCACGGCGTCAGCCAGGCGCTGTATTTGCGCGATCCTGACGAGAACGGCGTCGAGCTCTATTGGGACCGCCCCGAAGCCGAATGGCCGCGCGACGCCGACGGCGAGCTCGCGATGTTCACCCGGCGGCTGGACATTGAGGATCTGATGAAGCAGCGGGCGGCGTGATTCCGCGGTGCGGATCAATTGGTAGCCCGGATTGCGCCTCGTCCCATGCGGCTGCAGGTCTTTAATCCCCTTCCCCCTGAAAGGGGGAAGGGGGATGGGGGTCAGCCACAGGCGACGCTGCAAGTGGAGAGACCGGATCCCCACCCGCTTTGCCCTGCGAGCAAAGCGACCTCCCCTTTTCAAGGGGAGGTGGAAAGACAAGATCGTAGCCCGGATGGAGCGAAGCGTAATCCGGGGCTACAGTCTAATTCCCTTTGGTCATGATCGTCACTGCCGCGATCAGCTCCAGCCCGATACAGCCGTAGAACGGCAGCGCGTAGCTGCCGGAGAGATCGTGCAGCAGACCGATCACGCCGGGGCCGAACGCGTAGGTGATCTGGTTGATCGCGGTGATCAGGCTGACCAGCACGCCAAACGCGCGCGGATCGAACTCGCGCTGCACGATCAGCGCCGGCAGCGTGATCAGATTGCCGACCGAGAAGCCGAACAGCGCGCAGGCGGCGATCTGCGCGATGTCGTTGTGCACGTTGATGATGACGACGAGCGCGATCGCCTGGCTGCCAAAGGACAGCGCCGACGCCAGCCGCTGGTTGAGCCGGTCGATCACGAAGGAAAACGAGACCCGGCCGACCACGGCCATCGCGGTCAGCAGCGCCATCGCTACCGTGGCGCGCTCGCGGCCGATCACCTGATCGAGATAGGCGATCAGATGCACGATGAAGCCGACCTGGGCGAACAGCACCAGCGCGAAGGCAGTCGAGACCGAGAGGAAGCGGATGTCGCGTAGCGCATTGGCGCGCACCTGCGTCGCCGACGGCGCGTCGGCCGCCGCTGACGTCACCGCACGCAGATGCGCCGGCGGCCGCCCGACGAAGATCAGGATCACCGGCACCATCACCACGACAAGCAGCACCGCGGCCGCGATCATCGCGCCGGAGAAGCCGAAGGTGCCGATCCCCGTCACCAGCAGCGGCACGCCGACGATGCCGCCGAAGCTCGCGCCGTTCAGCGCCAGGCTGATCGCCATGCCGCGCTTCTTGTCGAACCACAGCCCGAGCGTGTTGGTGATGATGCCGAGGCTGGTGCCGGCCCAGCCGAACGCCAGCAGCGCATCGGCGAGATAAAGCTGCCAGGGCTCGCGCACCTCGCCGATCGCAACGGCGGCAACCGCCATCGCGAGGGTGCCCGCGATCAGACAGCTGCGCGCGCCGAACGCCTTGATCGCCTCGCTGACGAAGGCGACCAGCGCGGCGCCGAACAAATAGAAGAAGGTCGTGCCCGACGAGATCAGCGACGCCGGCCAGCCGTGTAGCCGCTGCAGCTCGGCGACGTAGACGCTCTGGCCGTAGAAGCCCAATCCCCAGCCGAAGGTCGCAAGCAGGAAGCAGACGACGACGATGCGCCAGCCTTCATAGCCGAGCGCGGATTCGTCATGCAGCGCGGGTGATGATGCGTCCATTTCTTGCTCTTGCTTCTCACATCGTCAAGGCCGGACTGATCCGTTCCCACGATGTGATCAGCCTTGCAAGCCGATCATTTCGAAACCGGTCGAAGTGTCAGCAATTGGCAGCAGCACGGTCCGGAAAAGTGCGAAGCGGTTTTCCCTCGCGACAAACGCGAAGCGTTTGCGCGGAGACCATGCTCAAATAGCAAGATCAGATGCTTGGGTCCGGGATTTCTTCCACCGCGCGCAATTTCGCCCGCCGCTTGGCGAATGACGCCAGTGACAGCACGACGAGCCCGAGCAGCACCGGCGGAAACACCACCATGTTGACGGCGTTCCAGCCGTAATGCGCGAGCAGCTGGCCCGACGAGAACGAGCCGATCGCCATCATGCCGAACACGAGGAAATCGTTGAACGCCTGCACCTTGTTGCGCTCCTGCGGCCGGTGCGTCTCCAGCACCAGCGCGGAGGCGCCGACGAATGCGAAGTTCCAGCCGACGCCGAGCACGAACAGGGTGGCCCAAAAATGCGGCGCCGTGATGCCGGACAGCCCGATCGTCGCGGCGACCGCCTCGAGCGCCAGCCCGAGCGCAACGATGCGAGGCGCGCCGAAGCGGGCGATCAGCGAGCCCGTGAAGAAGCTCGGGCCGTACATCGCCACGATGTGCCACTGGATGCCGAAATTGGAATCGCTGACCGACAGCCCGCACATTTTCATGGCGAGCGGCGCCGAGGTCATCACCAGATTCATCATCGGATAGGCGATCACGCCGCACAGCGCCGCGGCGATGAAGCGCGGCTGCCGCGCGATCTCGAGCAGCGGGCGGCCGCCATGCAGATCCGCCGCCGCGGGTTTCGGCGCATCGACGCCAGAGAGCACCGCCATCGCCACCAGCGCGACCAGCGCCTGCATCACGAAGGAGAAAGCAAACAGATAAGGCGGCCAGATGTCCATGGTCCATTGCACGAGCTGCGGCCCGAGCACGCCGGCGAACACGCCGCCCGCCATCACCCATGACACCGCCTTGGGCCGGAACGCGACGCTGGCGCCGTCGGCGGCGGCAAAGCGATAGGACTGCGCGACGGCGCCATAGAGCCCGCCGAGGAAGGTCGCGCCGCAGAACAGCCAGAACGATGAGTGCAGGATCGCGAAGGCGCCGAGCGCGCCGGTCAGCGTGCCGCAGAAGGTACCGACGATGAAGGCGATGCGCCTGCCATAGGCCCGCGAGATCGCGCCGGTCGGCAGCGTGCCGGCGGCAAGCCCGAGCACATACATCGAGAGCGGCACCGTCGCGAGCGAGATGTCGGGCGCCAGCGTCGCGCCGACGATCGAGCCGGTGGCGAAGATCACCGCCGAATTGGCGCCGGTCAGCGCCTGCGCCGCCGCAAGCCGCCACACATTGCTGCGCGCCCGCGCGTCGTCGCTCGTCTCATTCGCAGCCGTCACATCGATCATCGGCAGTCCCGCCTCGAAGCTCCGGCGGGAGCCTCCAATCGCGCGCACTATGGAGAGCGGGTCGAGGCCGATCAACCGGCGCAAACGGACGTAGGCCATGCGGGAGGCGCACGAGATGGATGGCTCCGCCTTTCGAAATAAGGAGCGGCTAGCACCCTATCCCGTCGTCATTCCGGGGCTCGCGAAGCGAGAGCCCGGAATCCATTCATCCACGAAACGCGCGGAGAAATGGATTCCGGGCTCGCGCCAAGAGGCGCGCCCCGGAATGACGAGCGGAAGCTACCGCGCAGGCTTCCTGCCTGCCCGCTTCTCGGCGCGCAGCGCGCCGGTCTTGTGCACCTTGGAGCGCGGCGCGATCGGGGCGCCGCGCGGGTATCCGCCCGGCCATTCGAGCGCGAGCGAGCTCGCAAAGCCGAAGAAGCTCGAGCGGCTCATGCCGAGCTCGGCGGCGCGCTTGTCGATCCGCGCGATCAGGCTCTTCGGCAGATAGACATTCACCCGTTCGGACGGATCGGGCGGATCGACGCCCACCATGAAGAAGGCGGCGACGTCGGAGCCCTTGGGCGGCACGATCCGCTCGATCGGCGTCGGCTCCGGCAGCGCATGGCCCTGCTCGACCCAGCCGTCGACCGCCTGCGCCAGCGCATGCTCGGCCCGTTCGATCGCCTCCTCCTGGGACTTGCCGCCGGCGACGCAGCCGGGAAAGTCGGGAAACCACGCACCGAACGCGCCGCGCGGACCGCGCTCCAGCACGGCCGGATAAAGCCGTCTCGTCATTCTGGCCTCCGTCGTTGGAGTATGCTATTTCACACACGCCGGTGTGTCAAATGACACAACAGGCGAAAGCGCAGGGGTAAGGCGTGACGCCCAAGTCAACTCGCTGCCAAAAGCCATTCCTTGGCAACCTTCGTCACCAAACCGCCCTCCAAACGACGAGCACGATACGCTTCAACGACTCCCTCTTCCGTGCCCAGTCGCTTTACATTCGTTGCAATTTCGCTGCTGATTAGCTCTGCGAGTCTTTGGCAAGCCTCTGATTGGCCTACGTCGCCTAGGTCACCCGCGGCATCTCTCTATACTGAGGAAACAGTCTTTCGAGCCGAAAATACAGATGCGCCTGTTCCACGCGATTCGGCTCCTCAGTTCCTGCCCAGGTGAACCAAAGTCCGACATTGATGAACCACTGACCGCCAAAGCCCTTCTCAACTCCCACGAGCGTGACCATTCGATCATTCGAAGCGCGCATCAGGTCTCGCCCCCGCACGAAGCCCTGCTGTAGCAGCGCTTCGAATAGGTCTTCTTTGAATGCGGTCCGATCCATCAATTTCCTGCCCGATAGACATCAATGACCGAGGTCATGGCGGCTACTTCCGCACGAACATCAGGATCATGTTGTTGGCCGGCATCTCGAAGCTACCGGCGAGCTTCAGCCCGACGCTCTCCGCAAGCGTCTCGAGATCGGCGATATCGCGCACGCCCCATTCGGCGTCGCGTTCACGCAACGACGTATCGAACACGGCGTTGCTCAGCGCAGTGTGCTTGCCGCCGCGCTTGAACGGGCCGTAGAGGAACAGCCGGCCATCGGCGCGCAGATGCCTGGAGGCGCCGGCGAACAGGCCCTCGGCGACGCGCCACGGCGCGATGTGGATGACGTTGGCGCAGAAGATCGCGAGCAGTTTGTCCGGACCTTTGCCGTCCGATGGCACAGGCGACCAGGCCGGATCGGACAGATCGATCGGCTGCGGCGGCTGGATGTTGGCGAGGCCGGCATGCGCGCGCCAGGCCGCGATGCTGCGCAGATGCGCGGCATGGAGGTCGCTCGGCCACCAGGTGATATCGGGCGTCTGGCGGGCGAAATACGCGACATGCTGACCGGTGCCGCTGCCGGCCTCCAGCACGTCGCCGGACCGGCCGGCGAGGTAATCCTTCAGGACCGCCCAGATCGGCTGGTGATTGCGGTGGAATGCCGCCGCGTCGAGCCGCCCATCCGCCTCGACCGGCCTGCCGTCCTTGCCGAACTCCACCACGAACTCCGCCACCCTGCTTCTCCTATCGCCTCGCTCAACCGCATGAACATGACAGGTGGAAGGCGCAGGAGCCCGCTCCAGTTCCGAACCACCACGCTTCCATTAACCCCGTCGCAACACGCCTATTCTCCACATTGCCAGCCGATGGCCTTTATGCTTTTCCCTCTTTATATTGCGATGGGATCATCGAGATTGAAGCCCGGGAAACGTCCTTGATCGCCACTTTCGTCAAGCCAGCCTTCGTTCTGGCGCTGCTGGCCGGCACCGCCGTGGCCGCACCCGCGCAGGCCCAATCCGCCGCCGAGGGGCAGAGGCTCGCCTTCGACCGCGGCAAAGGCAACTGCCTGACCTGCCATGTCATCAAGGGCGGCGAGCTGCCCGGCACGATCGGCCCCGAATTGACCGGCCTCAAGGCGAAATACAGCCGCGACGAGCTGATCGCGATCGTGACCGATGAGACCAAGCGCAACCCGCAAACGGTGATGCCGCCGTTCGGCCGCAACCGGATCTTGAGCGAGAAGGAAATCGATGCGGTGGTGGACTTTCTGCAGACGCTGTGACGCGGCGACAATAGCTTGAGGAGATTGTTACGATGAGCATCACGACCAGCGAATTTTCAGGGGCGCGCCGCCTGGTGCTGAAGGGCGCGGGCGTCGCCGCGCTGATCGGCCTCGGCGTCATTCCGTTCGACGTGCCACAGGCGCTCGCCGCCGCCAACGACAAATATCCGGAAGAGGCCTTCAAGCAGAAGAACGAGGCCGACGCGATCAAGGCGCTCTACGGCAAGACCGCCGAGCCCTCCGACAAGGTCAAGATGGACGCACCCGAGATCGCCGAGAACGGCGCTGTGGTGCCGATCTCCGCCACCACGACGCTGGCCGACGTCACCTCGATCTCGTTCCTCGTGAGCGAGAACCCGATCTCGCTGATCGCCTCATACAAGATTCCCGCCGGCACGCTGCCGAGCGTCGCCAACCGCATCAAGATGGCCAAGACCAGCAACGTCACCGTGATCGTCGAGGCCGGCGGCAAGCTCTACAGCGCTCAAAAGGAAATCAAGGTCACCGTCGGCGGCTGCGGCGGCTGAGTTCAATCGAGGGATAATCAAGATGGCATCGAGCATTCGCGTGCGCGCCACGTCAAACGGCGACATCACCGAGGTGCAGGCGCTGATCCAGCATCCGATGGATTCCGGCTTCGTGAAGGACGCCAAGGGCGAGATCATCCCGCCGCATTTCATCCAGGTGCTGACCTTCGAGTATGACGGCAAGCCGGTGTTCGTCGCCGACTGGGGCGGCGGCGTCTCCAAGGACCCCTATGTCAAGTTCGCCTTCAAGGGCGGCAAGAAGGGCGACGATCTGAAGGTCAGCTGGGTCGACAACAAGGGCGCGACCGACACCGCCACGGCGAAAATTCAATGACGTGGCGCTTCGCAATCCGCGCAGCAATCACGACGCTGGCGCTCGGCGTGCTGGCGCTCGCGCCGGCGGCGCACGCGGCCGACAGCATCGATCCCGCCGCCGACAAGGCCGCGTTCCAGAAATTCTTCGCCAGCAAATTCCCCAAGCTGAAGCTCGAGGATTTCGTCAACGGTCCCTATTCGATGAATGAGGACCTGCACAAGCAGTGGGAAGAGAAGGAGCAGTTTCCGCCCTACGAGTTCTCGCTCGAAGCCGGCAAGGAAATGTTCGCAACGCCGTTCAAGAACGGCAAGACCTACGCCGACTGCTTCCCGAACAAGGGTATCGGCATCCGCCAGAACTATCCGTATTTCGACGAAAAGGAAGGCAAGGTCGTCACGCTCGAGCTCGCGCTCAACCGTTGCCGCGAGGCCAACGGCGAGGCGCCGTTCTCCTATGTGAAGGACGACATGGCGGCGCTCACCGCCTACATGGCCTTCACCTCGCGCGGCAAGCCGATGGACATCAAGATCCCGAACGATCCGCGGGCGCTGGAGGCCTATCAGAAGGGCAAGGAGTATTTCTACACCCGCCGCGGCCAGCTCAATTTCTCCTGCGCGACCTGCCACATCCAGAGCCCGGGCGAGCGGATCCGCGCCGAGGTGCTGGCACCGGCGCTCGGCATCCTGAACGCAATGCCGATCTACCGCTCGGAATGGTCGGGCATGGGCACCACCAGCCGCCGCTTCACCACCTGCAACAGCCAGATCCGCGGCGTGCCGCTCAATCCGCAAGACGACGAGTACCGCAACCTCGAATACTATTTGTCCTATGTCAGCAACGGCCTGCCGATCTCGGGGCCGGGAGCGCGGCCATGAGCGCGGCGATCAAGACCCTCCTCGCGGCATCCGCGCTGGTGATGGCGACGGCGACCCTGGTCCACGCGGCCTCCGAGGACGATTACAAGGCGGCCTATGCGGCGGCAGAAGCCGCCAACAAGCAAGCCGGCAGCCTGCGCAACCAGTGGACCACGACCGCTTCGACCCTCGCCGCCGCAAAAAAGGCCGGTGATGCTGGTGATTACGAGGCTGCCGTCGCGCAGGCCAGGGAGGCCGAGGCACTGGCAAAGGCATCGATCTTCCAGGCCACCAGCGAGAAGGAACGCTGGAAGGACATGGAAGTTCGCTAAAGGCGCGCTGGCGGAAGGCCGCGCGGAGTAAGGCAATGATCATCCGCCGCCGGGATTTCCTGAGAAGCTCAGCCGCCGCGACGCTTGTGGCTGGCCTGCCACGCCTCGCGCGCGGCGCCGATACCGCCAGCGTCTACGACCTCGAACGTTTCGGCAACGCCCGCATCCTGCACCTGACCGACACGCATGCGCAGCTGAGGCCGGTGTTGTTCCGCGAATCCAGCGTCAATATCGGCGTCGGCGCGATGGCCGGCCAGCCGCCGCATCTGGTCGGCAAGGCGTTCCTCGACCGCTTCGGCATCCGGCCCGACAGTGCCGACGCCTATGCCTTCACCTGCGTCGAGTTCGAGAAGGCCGCCGTCCGCTTCGGCCGGCTCGGCGGCTTCGCGCACCTGAAGACGCTGATCGACAAGCTGCGCGCCGATGTCGGCGAGAAGCGCTCGATGCTGCTCGACGGCGGCGACCTCTGGCAGGGCTCGGGGCTCGCCCATGCGATGAACGGCGCCGACATGGTGGAGGCCGCCAATTTGCTGGGCATCGAGGCGATGACCGGGCATTGGGAATTCACCTATGGCGAACAGGTGCTGCGCGACAATCTCGCCCGCTTCAAGGGCGAGTTTTTGGCGCAGAACGTGTTCCTGACCGAGGAGGCCGCGTTCAACGACGCCAAGGCGTTCGATCCAGCCTCCGGGCGGGTGTTCAAGCCGTCGATCATCAAGGAGATCGGCGGCCATCGCATTGCGATCATCGGCCAGGCCTTCCCCTATGTGCCGATCGCGCACCCCAAGCGTTTCACGCCGGACTGGAAGTTCGGCATCCGCGACGAGGAGCTGCAAAAGCTCGTCGACGGCCATCGCAACAACGACAAGGTCGAGGCGGTGATCCTGCTGTCGCATAACGGCATGGACGTCGACCTCAAGCTCGCCAGCCGCGTCACCGGCATCGACGTCATCCTCGGCGGCCACACCCATGACGCGATCCCGATCCCGATCACGGTGACCAATCCCGGCGGCGTCACGCTGGTGACCAATGCCGGCTCCAACGGCAAGTTCATCGGCGTGCTCGATCTCGATCTCACGAAGGGCAAGGTCGCCAATGTCCGCTACCGTCTGCTGCCGGTGTTCGCCGAGCTGTTGAAGCCCGATCCGGCGATGCAGGCGCTGATCGACAAGATGCGCGAACCTCATGCCGACGAATGGGGCGACAAGCTCGGCACGGCCGATCGCCTGCTCTACCGCCGCGGTAACTTTTCCGGCACCGTCGACCAGCTGATCTGCGATGCGCTGCTCAACGAGCTCAACGCCGAGATCGCGCTGTCGCCCGGCTTCCGCTGGGGCCTCACCACGCTGGCCGGCCAGCCGGTCACCATGGAAGACGTGCTGTCGGAAACCGCGATCACCTATCCCGAGACCTACGTCGCCACGATGACCGGCAGCCAGATCAAGGATGTGCTGGAGGACGTCTGCGACAACCTCTTCAACGTCGATCCCTATTACCAGCAGGGCGGCGACATGGTCCGCGTCGGCGGCCTCGCCTACACCTGCACGCCGGGCGAGAGCGTCGGCAAGCGCATCTCCGAGCTCAAGCTTCGCAACGGCAAGCATCTCGAAGCTGGCAAGCACTACAAGGTCGCGGGCTGGGCCTCGGTCAACCCGCAGAGCGGCGCGCCGATCTGGGATGTGGTGGCCAGGCATCTGCGCTCCGGCCGGCCGCCGAACCGCGACGAGCCCGGCGTGACGCTGAAAGGCGTCGAGGATAATCCGGGCATTGCGAGGCACGGATGATGCGGCGCACGCTCATCGCGGCGCTCGGTCTCGCGTAGGGCGCGTCCATTCAGAACCCGTCATCCCTCCAACCAACTCCGTCACCCTGAGGAGCGCGTAGCGCGTCTCGAAGGGTGCAGGGCCCCATTGACCGCGCACGCCAATACTCCTCTCGGAAAGAGCCGGGCCGTCGAACCTTCGAGACGCCGCGTCGCGGCTCCTCAGGGTGACGGTGATGGATCGGGGGTGACGGGACCGGCTTCGCCTGGGGATGGATTTACTTTGAATCGCCCCTATCTATGGAATAATATCCTCTCCATGACTCGACCCGGAGAACAGGTAAGCCCTCATGATCTTTCGCCAGCTGTTCGACAGCGTGTCCGGCACCTACAGCTACCTGCTCGCGAGCCGCGCCGGCGGCGAGGCGCTGATCCTCGATCCGGTGCTGGAGAAGGCGGACCGCTACTGCAAGCTGCTGCAGGAACTCGACCTCCGGCTGGTCAAGGCCGTCGACACCCATCTGCATGCCGATCACGTCACCGGCCTCGGCGAGCTGCGTGACCGCACGCAGTGCATCACGATCATGGGCGAGCAGAGCAAGGCCGACGTGGTGTCGATGCGCGTCTCGGACGGCGACAGAGTGACAATCGAGGGTCTCTGCCTCGAGGCAATGTACACGCCCGGCCACACCGACGATTCCTACAGTTATCTGATGGGCGACCGCGTCTTCACGGGCGACACGCTGTTGATCCGCGGCACCGGCCGCACCGATTTCCAGAACGGCAGCGCGCGGGCGCAGTATGATTCGATCTTCAACCGCCTGCTCAAGCTGCCTGAGGAAACCATGGTCTTCCCGGCGCATGACTACAAGGGTGACACCGTCTCCACCATCGGCGAGGAGAAGCGCTACAATCCGCGGCTGCAGGTCAAATCGGTCGATGACTATATCGAGCTGATGAACAACCTCCATCTGCCAAATCCGAAGATGATGGACGTTGCGGTGCCCGCCAACATGCATGTCGGCCTGCACCAGGAAGAGCTTGCGAAGGAAGGTCTCTCGCTCAGCGCGCGCGACGCCATCGCAAGCCTCGGCCGGCCCGATATCCTGCTGGTCGATCTGCGCGAGAGCGCTGAACGCGCCAAGCACGGCACGCTCGAGGGCGCGCTGCACGCGCCCTATCCCGGGATTTGCGCCACCCTGCAGCCCGGCGGCATGCTGCGCGAGGTCGCCGCCGCGACCGGCCGCCGCGTCGTATTCTTCTGCGCCTTCGGCGAGCGTTCCGCGATGGCCGTTGCCGCCGCGAAGAAGGCGGGGCTGGCAAACACCGCCCATATCGAAGGCGGCATCGATGCCTGGAAGAAGGCCGGCGGGCCGGTGGTGATGGGGTAGATCACTCTCCGTCATTGCGAGGAGCGAAGCGACGAAGCAATCCATGCCTCAGCAAGCGGAAGGATGGATTGCTTCGCTACGCTCGCAATGACGACGGTAGGCCTATCGCGTCACCCGCTGCAATTCTTCCGTCAACCGATCCAGCGCATCCGCCAGCATCACGCCGCCGCACACCGTGAGCCGCTCCGGCAGCACGATGCGCTTCTCAGCCGGATAGAACCGCTCCAGCGCCGGATGCAGCAGGAAGGCGCGGCCCTCATCCTCGGCGCGATCGCCGGCCTCCGACACCAGGATGAAATCCGGCCGCAGTTTCACGATCGCCTCCAGCGAAGCAAATCCGCCGGCGTCGAGGCCGAGTTCGCCGGCCGCGTTAGTCAGGCCGGTTGCCGCCAGCAGCGAGCTGATGAGGCTCCTGTCGCCCGACACGAAGCCGCGGCGCTCTAGCGGCAACACGCGATAATGATGGGCGCTCGCCACCGTCCGCGCCCGCGCGATCGCCGCATCGAGGCGCGCGATCTCGGCCTGCGCCCGATCGGGATGCTGCACCACATCGCCCATCGCACGGATCTGGTCCTTCACTTCGTCCAGCGTGCGCGGCACCGTGAATTCGACCAGGTGCAACCCCTGCGCCTTCAAGAGGTCGCGCGTCGCGCGCTTGTCGAACAGGCTGACCACGACGACGTCGGGCTTGAGCAGCAGCACATCCTCGGCCTCGCCGGACAGGCGCGGATAGCTTTTTGCTTGCTCGGCCGCCCAGGACTGCCAGGTATCGCGCGAAAAGCGGCTGAGGCCGAGGATCTGGTCCGGATCGGCCAGAGACAGCACGAGCTGGTCGCTGCAGACATTCATCGAGACGATGCGCAGTCCGCCAGCGGAGGCGGCAGCGCACGACATCGACCACACCGCGACAACGGCTACGAGGCGCCACATCCGCATCACACGTCCGCCCACGGCACGATGACGGCCTCGCGCTGGAATTCGGCACGATACGCGCTGATCCGGAACACGCTGGCCAGCACGCTCTCCGACAACGCCTCAGCGGGTGCGCCCTGTGCCGCGAGCCGCCCCTCCGCCAGCACCAGCACGTGATCAGCAAAGCGCGCGGCGAGCCCGAGATCATGCGTCACCACGATGACCAGTACGCCGGTGTCGGCGACATTGCGCAGCTTCTGCATCACATCGATCTGGTGGCGCGGGTCGAGCGAGGCGGTCGGCTCGTCGGCGAGGATCACCGGCGCCTCCACCGCCAGCACCCGGGCCAGCGCGACGCGGCTGCGCTCGCCGCCGGACAGCTCGGTGACGCGGCGATCGCTGAATGCAGTGACATCGACGGCCTGCATCGCCCGCAGCACCGCCTCGATATCCTTCGGCGACAGCCGCGCCGGATCGGTCGCGCCATGCGGATAGCGGCCGAGCGCCACGATATCGCGCGCCGGCAACGGCCAATGCACCATGTGCCCCTGCGGCAGATAGGCGAAGCGCTTGGCGCGCTCGCGCAGCGGCAGCGAGGCCAGTGTGTCACCGTCGATCTTGATGTCGCCATCGGATGGAATGAGCCCGGCCAGCGCGCGCAGCAGCGTGGTCTTGCCGGCACCGTTCGGGCCGACCAGCGCGACCAGATGGCCCGCTTCCAGCGACAGCGAGACGTCGTGCAGCACCTTGCGGCTACCGAGCGAGGCGTTGAGCGCGGTGGCGGAGAGCAGCGTCATGCCACGCCTCCGCCGAGCGCGCGGCGTTCGCGCATGATCAGATACAGGAAGAACGGCACGCCGATGATCGAGGTCAGCACGCCGACCTTGATGTCCGAAGTCGAGGGGATGATGCGCACCGCGATATCGGCGGCGAGCAGCAGCGCCGAGCCGCTGAGCGCGCTCGGCACCAGCAGCCGCGCCGGATCATGACCGATGACGGGACGCATCAAATGGGGAGCAACGAGACCGATGAAGCCGATCGTGCCTGTCACGGCGACCGCGCCTCCGACACCAAGCGCAACGCCGGTGATGACGAGGAGCCGGAGCCGGGCGACATCGACGCCGAGACTTTGCGCGGCCTCCTCGCCGAGCGTCAGCGTGCGGAAGGCGCTCGCCTGGCTGAGCAGGACGGCGGCGCCCGCGATGATGAAGGGCAGCGCCAGCGCCACGTGCTGGAAGCTGCGGTCCTCCAGCGAGCCGAGCAGCCAGAATGCGATCTCGAGCACCACGAACGGATTGCCCGAGAGGTTCATCACCAGCGCCGTCGCAGCTCCTGCAAAGCTCGAGATCGCGAGCCCCGCCAGGATCAGGATCAACAGCCCGGCATTGCGGCCGGCGATCGCGAGCAGCGCGAACACCGAACCGAACGCCGCGATGATCGCCACCACCGGCAGCGCATAGGACCGGACATCGGCGAGGCCCAGAGCGATCACCAGAACCGCACCGAATGCCGCCGATTGCGGCGCGCCGAACAGCGACGGCGAAGCCAGCGGATTGCGCAGCAGGCCCTGCAGCGCCGCGCCCGATAGCCCGAGGATGCCGCCGATCGCGAACGCCAGGATGGTACGCGGCAGCCGGATCTCGCGCACGATCACCTGCGCCACGTCGCTGCCGCCGCCGAACAGCGCCTCGATCACCGCAAGCGGCGACACCCGCACCGGCCCGATACCGAGCGAGAGCACGCACAGCAGGACCACCAGCGCGAACAGCGCCGCGGTGGCGCCCCACCGGCGCCGCGCCGCGACCTCGGCCGCCAAGGCAAAATCCTGCACGCTCATTGGATCCATGCTCTTACAGCGATCGCCGTGGCAGGCAAGCGACACCCGACAAAAACCGTGGCCGCGCGGCCGCAGCTCGACATTCGCCGGGTTGACTTTGCTGCCCGGCCGAACCCTAGATGAACATGACGGTTCTTTCACGAGATAAAAAGGGAATGCGGTGCGGGGAAACTTCCCCAACGCCGCGGCTGCCCCCGCAACTGTATGCGGTGAATCCTTCGTCAAATGCCACTGGGAAACTCGGTCCTGGGAAGGCGGCGAAGGGTAACGACCCGCGAGCCAGGAGACCTGCCGTCAGCCGTGGTCACACGCGAAGATGCCGGTCGGGGAGTACAGGCATGAGCTTCACCTGATGCGAGAGCGCAACGGTGAGACTGGTTCGCGGTGACGTACCACTGACGTTACCGAGGTCTCGCCTAGATGTTCTCCAACGCTTTCTCCCGGCGCCGCCGCGCGCTTCTGCTCGCACTGGCGATGATCGTACCGACAATCGTTCTCTCGACCGCACGGGCGCAGCAGGCTCCCGATCAGCTGCCGCCCGTCGAAATCACCCGGCCAAACGACCAGAATGTCACGCGCGCCAAGCCGGCCGCTGATGAAGCACCGGCGCCGCGCCGCCCGGCGCCGGGTACCGTGCAAGGCAACAATGTCGGCAGCGGAGCCGGATCGAACACGACGGCGACGGCCACCGGAACGGGTGGCACGGGTGGCGGCCGCCAGTTCGCCGGCGTCGTCGGCTCCTCCTCGACCGTGATCACCGCCGACGACATCGCGCATTCGCCGCGGCAGTCGCTGCCCGAGATTCTCGCGCAGGTGCCGGGCGTGCAGCTGCAATCGCTCTACGGCGGCCCGAACGGCGCCAAGACCGCGGTCGACCTGCGCGGCTTCGGCGCATTCGCCTCCGACAACACACTGTTCCTGCTCAATGGCCGCCGCCTCAACGACGTCGACAAGGCCGGCTTCGATCTCACCACGATCCCGCTCGATTCGATCGCGCGGATCGAGATCACGCGCGGCAACAGCGGCGCGGTGCTGTATGGCGACAACGCGGTCGGCGGCGTGATCAACATCATCACCAAGACCGGCGCCGGCAGTCCACCGGCCACGATCAGGGCCGAAGGCGGCTTCGGCGCGTTCAACACCCGCATGGCCGCGGTCTCCACGGCGCTCAATGCGGGTCCTTGGTCAACCTCGTTCTACGGCAACGGCATCAAGTCAGACGGCTACCGCGTCAATAACGCGCTCGACCAGCGCAACGCCGTCGGCAACGTCAACTACACGACGTCAGATCTCACCGCCTTCCTCACCGTCACCGGCAGCGACCAGAAGCTCGGCCTGCCCGGCGGACGGCTGGTCGATCCGTCGATCGGCGTCAACGAGCTGCTGACCGATCGCCGCGGCGCGGCGACGCCGTTCGACTATGCCAACCAGCAGACTGCCAGCGTCACGGCCGGTTTCACCAAGACGCTGATCAACGGCGTCGACCTCATCGTCGACGGCGGCTGGCGGCAACGCGAGACGCAGAGCGGCTTCTTCGGCACCGTGCCGACCATCAGCTTCGCCTCGACCTACAATGACGCCGCGCTCGACACCTGGTCGCTCACGCCGCGCCTCAGCGTCAAGACTATGATGCTGGGGATGCCGTCCACGATCCTGACCGGCATCGACTATTACGATTCGACGTTCCTCGAGGCGCGCGGCGCCTATCAGGGCGTCGACCCCTTCCACGTCTACAATATCGAGCAGCAGAGCGTGGCCGGCTACTGGCAGCATACGCTGGGTCTGCTGCCGACCACCGATTTCTCCTACGGTGCGCGCGTACAAAACACGAGCGTCTCGGCGCGCGACCGCTACGATCCGAACGCGCCGTTTGCCTTCGACACGCAAGCAGCGCCGCTCGACAGCAACGAGACCCAATACGCACTGCATGTCGGCGCCGAGCATCGCTTCACCGACGCCTTCTCGGTATTCGGCCGCGCCGCGCGCGCCTTCCGCACGCCCGATGTCGACGAGCGAGTCGCATCGGGTCCGGCGTTCGACCCGCTGACTTTCGCCCCGATCCCGCAGAATTTTCAGCTCAAGACCCAGACGTCGCAGGACATCGAGGGCGGCTTCCGCGTCAAGACCAACCTGTTTCAGGTGCAGACCAGCGTCTATCTGATGGATCTCGAGAACGAGATCCATTTCAACCCGGTGCTGTTCTACAACACCAACCTCGACCCCACCCGCCGCTACGGCTCAGAAACCAGCGCCTCGCTCAAGGTCAGCGACAGCGTCACCCTGCGCGGCGGCATGGCAATCACCCGCGCCGTGTTCCGCGAAGGCATCTGGGCCGGCAACGACGTGCCGCTGGTGTCGCGCACCACCGGCAATCTCGGCGTGACCTGGAATATCTGGCAGAACTATCTGGTGTTCGACGCCACGGTGCGGGCCTGGAGCTCGCGCATCATGGACAACGACCAAGCCAATACCCAGAGCCGGATTCCCGGCAACGCCACTGCCGATGTCAAGCTCAGCGGACAGGTTGACCGCTTCTTCTGGTCGGTCAGCGTGAACAACCTGTTCAACGCGCTCTACTACGACTACGCCGTTGCGAGCTCGTTCACGGCCGGCCGCTTTTCGGCCTATCCGCTGCCCGGCCGCACCTATATGGTCAAGGCAGGCGCGACGTTCTAGGGCAATGATTGGCGCGGCGGAGCGGCCCGGCCGCGCCATCTCCTCACGTTACAAGCCGCGGGGAACTGGAGTAGAATTCCGGCAGATAGTTTGACCCGCGCAGGGGAAACGCATGGCCAAGGCCGGAAGGACGAGCAGGGGCAGCACAGGGAGCAACGACAAGACCGACGACAAGTCGAAAAAGCCTCCGCCGCCCGCAGCGCCGCAAGACGACGACTATTATGAGGATGGCGACATCGCCACGCCGAAGCTCGATCGCTACGGCAATGACGACGAGCCCTTGTAGGACACGGCAACATCTATCACCGTCGTCCCGGCCTGGTGCGCAATTGCGCACGGGAGCCGGGACCACGTGTTGAGGAATCGCGCAAGAAATCCTCGCTTTCGATCTCCTTGATACTCGCGCGATCGAGCAGATGCGCACCAAACCCGCCGCGGGCCAGCGACGCGGCGATCGGCGGCGACGCCAGCAGTAGTGCGGTGGTCATCGCGAGCGGCACGGCACTGAGCCAGTCCAGCCGCATCGGCGTCAATTCCTCGCTGCTTCCTCGATAGAGACCTTCACGGGTGGCGATGCGGCCGCATTCCCGGATCAGGTCGCGCCGGGTGCCGTCGCGCGATGCGCTGCCGAGCAGCGCCTGCATGGCGAGATGCGTCCGCACCCCGGCGCGGCCATCGGGCAGCAGCGTCGGCGTCTCGCCGAGCGAGACACGCAGCAACAGATCGACCAGATCGGTGCCGGACTGGTGCGCGTTCATGGGCTCGACCAGCCGCGGATTGCAATCGATCAACAGCGGCGTCGTGCTGTCGAGCGGCATGATGACGTCGACCGAAAGCGCGCCGTGCCAGTTGAGATGCGCACCGATGGTCTCGAGCACAGCGCGGATCGCCGGCCGGCTGACGCTCTCCTTGATCGCCTCGCCGCCGCCGACTCCGGCCGTGATCTGCCGGTAGGCGTGGAAGCCGATCAGCGTGCCGCAGCAGAACACCGACTGCGCCTTCTCGACCGTGCCGGTGATGAGATCCTGCGCCAGCACCTCGCCGGCAAAGTCGTCGGCGGATTCGAGGTCGTAGAGCGCACGGTTGAGATCGGCGGCGTCGCGCACGAACCAGATGCCGCGGCTCGCGGTGCCGACCGATGTCTTGACGACGGACGGAAACCGCACCGCCTCGCGCAACTGGTCGGCCGAATTCACGATCCGGGTCGGCGGCTGAGGCAGCCCGAGCTGGTCGAGCAGCCGGCTGAAGCCTGCCTTGCTGTGCACCGCGCGATAGCTCTCGAAATCCGGCAGCGCGAGGCCGGCATGGGATGTCAGCCGCGGCGCGGCGCGAGCGAACAGAAACCCCTGCTCATGAGTCGGCAGCAACACATCGAAATGCCGCGACGCCAGCAGGCGCTCGACGAAGCCGAGGAAGCCGGCCGGATCCGACCGCAGCGGCGGACAATGGTGGTACTTGCGGACGAAGCGGGAATAGCGCGCCAGGCACCAGCGTGAGGGATCGCAAACCTCGACGTGATGGCCGGCCAACCCCAGGACCGTGATCGCCTCGCGGCCGGAGGTGCTGGAGCCCTCTGACACAAGCACCTTGAGCTGCTTTTTGGGATCGACCATGACCGATCATCACCGCAAGGCCGCACTTTGTCGCCGCCTTTAATGCCGCATGTGTCGATCCGGCACGCCCGCGCCGGGGGCAGCCATGCGCCCGCGTTCATGGACAATTAGCGCCCAGCCTCTATTTTCTGCCGGCCCTGCCGGGCTTTGGAAAAAGTGGGTTGTCACGGACATGGTCGACATTCTGGCCGCACCGCAGCAAGCTAAAGCCGACAGCGCGCTACGCACGCTGACGGGGATTTCGGTCGCCCATTGGGTCAGCCATTTCCACATCTTCGTGCTGCCGATGCTGTTCCCCTTCCTCAAGCAGCAGCTCGGCGTCGGCTATGTCGAGCTCGGTTTCGCGCTGACGGTGTTTGCGGTGGTCTCGGGCCTCACGCAGGCGCCGATCGGCTACCTCGCCGACCATATCGGCGCCCGCTCGATCCTGCTGATCGGGCTGACCATCGGCGGGTGCGCGCTGATCGGGCTCGGCCTGCATCTGAGCTATACTTCGCTGATCGTCTGTGCCGTGGCGCTCGGCCTTGCCAACAGCGTCTATCATCCGGCCGACTACGCCATCCTCTCGGCCCATATGGACGAGGCGCGGATGGGCCGCGCCTTCTCGATCCACACCTTTGCCGGCTTCCTCGGCGGCGCGGTGGCGCCTGCGATCGTGGCAGCCCTCGTCGCCTCGATCGGCGGCCTCGGCGCGCTGATCGTCGCCGGCGCGGTCGGACCGCTGGTGGCACTGTTCCTGATCGTGCTCGGGATTCCCGATGCCGGCGCCAACAAGAACAAGCCGAAGGACGACGCGGCGCCGAAGGTCAGCGTGATCACCCCGGCGCTGATGATGCTGACTGTCTTCTTCACGCTGCTCAGCCTGTCGACCTCGGGCATCAACAATTTCGGCGTGGTCGCATTGATGGGCGGCTATGGCGCGTCGTTCTCGACCGCCAACATCGCGCTGACCGCGACCCTCGGCGCCAGCGCCGCGGGCGTGCTCGCCGGCGGCTATCTCGCCGACTGGACCCATCGCCACAGCCAAGTCGCTGCGGGCTGCTTCGCCGTCAATGCCGTGCTGGTCGTGCTGGTCGCACTGGTGAACCTGCCGCCCGTGGCGCTCACGCTTACGATGGGGCTTGCCGGATTCCTCGGCGGCGTGATCGCGCCGTCCCGCGACATGATGGTGCGCAACGCCGCCCCGCCCGGCGCCGCGGGCCGCGCCTTCGGCATCGTCTCCACCGGGTTCAACTTCGGCGGCATCGTGAGTCCGCTGCTGTTCGGCTGGATCATGGATCAGCACATGCCGCGTTGGGTGTTCGGCGCCTCCGCGGTCTTCATGGTGTTGACCGTGCTGCTCGCGCTGGTCACCGAGCGCAAGCCGAAGGCCGCTGAACTTGCGATCCACGCGCAACCCCGTTAGGCGATCACTCTAACCGCGCAGCTACTGTCGGCAAAAGGCGCGATTCACCGGCCCCAGAATGCGGGCGTCGTCTTGAACCGGCGCCAACTCTTGCGCAGCGTTTTCGCCACCGCGATCTGATCGCGAGCCAACCAGCCGGCCATCGCGCCGATGCCCAGATGCAGCGCAGGCTGGTCGTCCTGCGCGATGGTGTGGAGCAGCACGCGCGTGCTGCCGATGTCGCACACCCGCCCGAGGCTGTTCTGCAGCCCGGCAAGCCGCTTCACGTAGCGCTTCGCCGGCGCGTGGGCGGCGTAAAGCGGCAGGAAGAACTCCGCCGCATAGCGTAACTTCTTGAGGTTGATCCTGAGATTATGCTGGGCGTGGATATCGAGCCGCCGGAAGCCCGCACCCCGCTTCAATGTCTTGCGATGCAATCGCTCCAGGATCCTGTCGGCGAGCACCGGTATCGGTTGCGACAGGACAGCCAGTGCTTCGCTGTCGATCTCGTTGCGCCAGCTACGGCGTTCCGCCAGATGCCCCAGCGAGAGCAGGAAGCGGCTGCAGCGGGGATCCGCCAGAACGCTGTGCAAGGTACCGTAGCTCGACTTCTGGCGCTGCTCGACCGCCTTGCGGAGGCCGTCCAGGTCGATATCCGGAACCGCGCTGACCAGGCGGGTGATCGTCGTTCCGGCGAAGACGTCCCAGTCGCGGGCCTGACCGAGTTGCCGCATCAGCCATTTTGCTTCGCTGTTGATCGCCAGAAATGCCGGGGATGGAATGTCGCGCCGGAACAACGCACAGATCGTCCGCAAGCGCCGCAACGCCACGCGCATCTGGTGCACGCCTTCGGGGTCCGATCCCTGCTCGGCCACCGCATGATTTTTCAGCAGATGATGCCAGCAGGAGCCCACCAACAATGCGATGACGTCGTCGACCACGAGGTCCGCGGTGATGCCCGACAATTCGGCCTTCGCGGCCGATGGCGCGACGTCGAACGCCAGCGCATAGCCGCGCTCCGCCTTGCTGCGCGTGCCGATCTGCAGCGGCGCTGCGTCGAGCAACTGCGTTCCGAGATCGAACAGGACGCCGGCATTGCCGCTCTTCAGTTCAAGCTCGATTTCCGACAGCACCTCCTGGCGCGCATCGGCCTCGATGGTCCCCTCGTCGAAGGCGACTTCAACCGATGCATCGGGCAGATCGAGCTGCCGCGCGTGCCGGCGAACTTTTGTCGCGAACACCGGCACCAGCACATCGTTGCTCAGCGCCGCCACGGGATCGCCGATCTCTTCGGCGGGGAACCGCGCCAGATCAGGGGCGATGCCTTCAACGGGCACCTCCCATTGGCGTCGCGACAGAGGCTGCGCGCCATTGGGCGCAAGCTTCAGCGTCTGGATGAAATTCTTGCCGCTTCGTCGCACGCGCAGTGACATGCCGTGCTGAAACAGGAGTCGCTCCGGCGTGTCGTAATAGACCGTTTCCAGCCGGTGAAATGCGCCGCGATTGCGTGCGTACTGCACGATACAGGCTGCCTCGCGCAGTTTTTCGAGGCTTCCTTGCGGCGCAAGCAGCTTGAGTTCGATTTCCGCCTGATCGCCATGCCGCACGGCAATGGCAGTCCCCGCATCGGTCACGACCGGCCGCCGTCCATCCAACGAGATCGCTCCCAACATGGTGTATGAAGGTTTCATGACATTGACAAGGCATATCGGGCTATTGCAGCCCGGGTTGACCGCGAATTCCATCCAAGATCACCCCCTTTATGTTGGATTTGGCCGCATCGCTATCCAAGCGCGAGAGGCGCGCTGAAGCGTAATGCGCAACAGGAATTCATTCCGATCGCCGCGACAGCCCCTGCTGGAGGCTAGGGTCGATCCGCGACGGTTTCATCGAGATGAACCGCAGCGGCCCGCTGCATCGGCCGTGGCGCCACGGTGCTGCTGACGCGCGATAGCGCAACACGCGCTGGCTAATCATCGCCAGCGCATCCCAGAGCTTCACCGGCGCCGGTTGACAGCATCAAGGGCTCACCCATGATGCCGCATAACCAAGAACAGCCCCCGGGATGAAATGCCATGACCTCGACCCCAGACCTCGTGATCCGCGGCGGCACCGTCGCCGACGGCAAGGGCGGCGAACTCTACGAAGCCGATGTCGCGATCACCGGCGGCAAGATCACCGAAGTCGGCAAGGTCGCAGCCAAGGGCAAGGAAGAGATCGACGCCCGCGGCAAGCTCGTGGCGCCCGGCTTCGTCGACGTCCACACCCATTACGATGGCCAAGTCACCTGGAGCCAGGACATCACGCCGTCGTCGCAGAACGGCGTCACCACTGCAATTATGGGCAATTGCGGCGTCGGCTTCGCGCCGTGCCGGCCGAGCGACCACAACCGGCTGATCCAGCTGATGGAAGGCGTCGAGGACATTCCGGAGCCGGTGCTCTCCGCCGGCATTCCCTGGGCGTGGGAAAGCTTCCCCGACTACATGGAATGGCTGTCGAAGCGCAGTTTCGACATGGACATCGGCGCGCAGCTGCCGCACGCGGCGCTGCGCGTCTACGTAATGGGCGAGCGCGGCGCACGCCGCGATCCGGCAACGCCCGAGGACAACAAGGCGATGGCGGCGCTCGCCGGCGACGCGGTGCGATCCGGCGCGCTCGGCTTCTCGACCTCGCGCACGCTCAATCACCGCACCTCGACCGGCGATTACACGCCGACGCTGAAGGCGGGCGAGGACGAATTGACCGCGATCGCGGGCGCGATGCACGGCGTCGGCCGCAGCGTGCTGCAATTCGTGCTCGACCAGAGCACCGTGCACGAGGACCTGCCGATGATGCTGCGGGTCGCCGAGAACACCAAGTGCCCGATCTCGTTCTCGGTCGCGCAGGCCGACAAGGCGCCGCGGCGCTGGCGGCAGACCATGGACACCATCAATGAGGCCGCCGCGCGCGGCCTGTCGATCACGACCCAGATCGCGGCGCGGCCGGTCGGGCTGCTGCTCGGGTTGGAGTTGTCGCGCAACCCGTTCCAGACCCATCCGAGCTATCGCGAGATCGCGAGGCTCCCGCTGGCCGAGCGGCTGACGCATCTGCGCCGGCCCGATGTACGCGCCGCGATCCTGAGCGAGAGCGCGACCGCGACCGACGATCCGCTGTTCTTCCGGCCGAACTACGACAAGATGTATCTGCTGGGCAATCCGCCGGATTATGAGCAGCCGCCGGAGAACGCGCTCGGCCCGCAGGCGCGCCGCCAGGGCCGCCGGCCGGAAGAGCTCGCCTATGATGCGATGCTGACCGACGAGGGGCGCGGCATGCTCTATGTGCCGTTCCTGAATTATGCCGACGGCAATCTCGATGCCGTGCATGAGATGCTGCGCGAACCCAGCGCCGTGCCCGGCCTGTCCGACGGCGGCGCGCATTGCGGCATCATCTGCGACGCCAGCTTCCCGACCTATCTGCTGACGCACTGGACGCGCGACCGCAGCCGCGGCGAGAAGCTCTCGATCCCGTTCGTGATCGCGGCGCAATCGCGCAAGACCGCGCTGTCGGTTGGCCTCACCGATCGCGGCGTGATCGCGCCGGGCTTCAAGGCCGACGTCAACGTGATCGATTACGACCGGCTGCATCTGCATCCGCCGAAGGTACACTACGACCTGCCGGTCGGCGGCCGCCGCCTGCTGCAGCAGGTCGACGGCTACGACGCCACCATCGTCTCCGGCGTCGTCACCCAGCGCGCGGGCAAGGCCACCGGCGCACGCCCGGGCCGGCTGGTCCGCGGCGCGCAGGGAATGAATTGATCGCGTAGCTCGTAGCCCGGATGGAGCGACGCGCAATCCGGGACAGGTCCATATGCGGACAGAGCGGCCCCGGATTGCGCTGCGCTTCATCCGGGCTACGGACTCTCACCCTCCCTGGAGGGGGACGGTCGAAGCCGCGCGTCCCCTTACGTCGGCGACATCGCGCGCTTGATTGTGCCCGCGGGCTGCGACGTGCCGGTGAGGCGCGCGCGCTCGGTGTTGGGCCACAGCAGCAGCAATCCGAGCAGGCCGGAGCCGGCCATGATCGCGGCGTTGATGGTGAAGCCGCTCATGTAGCCGGCCATCGGCGTTGCCGCGTGCTGGATCACATTGCCCATCACCATCGGCGCCAGGATGCCCGAGATGGTGTACAGCGCGCCGTAGATCGCGATGATCGCGCCACGCTGCGATACCGGCGTGAACTCGCCGAGCATCGGCGGGCAGACCACGTAGATCGAGCCGCAGAGGCCGGAGCCGATCACAAGGGCTGCGATCATCAAGCCGCCGGGCGGCGCGTAGGGCAGCGTCGCGAGAATGCAGCCGCCGATGATCAGGGGCACCGAGCCGAGCACACCGCGCGCACCGCGCGTGGTGAAACCGCGCGCCAGCATCAGCTGCGAGATCCAGCCGGTCAGGATCACGATCGTCGCACCGAAGATCCAGGGCAGGATCGAGACGAAGCCGGCCTGTTGCTGCGAGAAGCCGAGCCCCTCGATGATGAAGGACGTGAACCAGGTCAGTCCGAGCGACAGCGCCCAATAGGCGCCGAAGGTCGCGATGACGCAGCCGACGAAGGTGCGTGAGGTCAGCAGCTTCCAGTAGGGAATCCGTGGTTCATCGGCAACGACGGCGACCGTCGAGACCAGCGGCCCTTCCCTGCCGAGCGCAAACCAGGCGACGGTCCAGAGCAGGCCGACGATGCCGAGCGCGCCGAAGGCGTGATGCCAGCTGTGATTGACGATGATCCAGTTCAGCGCCGGCACCGCGAGGATCACGCCGAACGCCGACCCCTGTGACAGGATTGCGGTCGGCAGCGTGCGCTTCTCATCCGGAAACCATTTGTAGATGGCATGCGCTGCCACCGAGAAGGCCGGTCCCTCGCCGGCGCCGAGGATGATGCGGCAGATCGTCAGCGTCGTGAGGCTGACGGTGCCGATCATCGGAAATTGCGCCAGCGACCAGATCACCGCCAGGACCAGCAGGACCCAGCGGGTGTCGACGCGATTGACGATGAAGCCGACCACGATCGCCGAGATCGAGAACAGATAGAAGAACGACGAGCCAAGATCGCCGAACTGCTCCGGGGTGAGACCCATCTCCTTCCGGATCGGCACGCCGGCGAGCCCGACCACGATCTTGTCCGCAAAGTTCACCACCATGAACAGGAACAGCAGGAAGGTGATGGTCCAGGCGCCCTTGGGCGTCCCGGTTGACGTCCCCTTGGACATCGGTTGCGTCGTCATGTCTGGCTCCCCGTCGTTTCGTTTTTGGCTTCGTAAAATCGGCCCCAATTGGCGATGCTAGCCACGCCTCGGCGGGCAACGCAACAACGCATTTTCCCGGGGGGCGGCCGCCCCGGTACGGCCGTAACGACCGATCACGATCGCGTCGGCGCGGCCGCGAAGCGGTGATCTGTCATGGGCCGCCTGCTATGTTCGGGGCAACGAAACGCCGGGGTTGTTTCATGAACAGATCGATGCTTCGCGCGGCTGCCTGCGCTGCGCTCGCTACAGCCACGCTGCTCGCCGCACCAGCTGTCCGCGCCGAAGACGCTGCCAGCCCCGACTATGCGGCGATCATCGCCGCACCCGATCGCAGCGATGCGGATCGCCAGGTCGACCAGCGCCGCCAGCCGGCCAAGATGCTCGCCTTTGCCGGCGTCAAGCCCGGCATGACGATCCTCGACATGGCGGCAAGCGCCGGCTACAGCACCGAACTGTTGGCGCGGACCGTCGCCCCGTCTGGCAAGGTGTACGCCCAGGACTCGGCGACCGTGCTCGAGCGCTTCGTCAAGGACAGGTTCGACACCCGCGCCAAGTCGCCGGCGATGACGAACGTCGTCCATGTCGTGCGCGACTATGACGATCCGATCCCGCCCGAGGTCAACAACCTCGACATGATCACCTTGTTCTTTTTCTATCACGACATCAGCTATCTGCCGGTCGATCGCGCCGCAATGAACAAGAAGATGTTCGCCGCGCTCAAGCCCGGCGGCTTCCTCATCATCGCCGACCATTCGGCCAAGGCGGGCGAAGGTACCAGCGTCGCCAAGACGCTGCACCGGATCGAGGAGAGCACCCTGAAGCAGGAGATCGAGGCCGCCGGCTTCAGGCTGGTCGCGGAGGGTGATTTCCTGCATCATACGGAGGACCCGAAGGACATTCCCGTCTTCAAGGCGCCGGTGCCGATCGACGAGTTCGTCCTGAAATACCAGAAGCCTTGAATGAGGCACGGCCATCGCTTCATCTGACCAGACCGCCGCGGTGCTTCGCGTCACCGGCCTGACCAAGAGTTACCGCTCTGCCGGCGAAGACGTTGCGGTGCTGCGCGGCGTTGATCTGGCCGTCGCGACCGGCGAGAGCGTGGCGCTGTCAGGTGAATCCGGCAGCGGCAAGAGCACGCTGCTGCATCTGATCGCCGGGCTCGATGCCGCCGACAGCGGCGAGATCAGGCTGGCCGATATCACTGTCTCCGGCCTCAACGACGCCGGCCGCGCCGAGTTGCGCCGCGACCGGCTCGGTCTCGTGTTCCAGCAGTTCAACCTGATCCCGAGCCTGACGGTCGCGGACAATCTCGTGTTCCAGTCCCGCATCGCCGGCCGCCACGATGCGGCCTGGCATGACGAACTGGTCGAGCGCCTTGGCCTCAAGCAGCTCCTGAAGCGCTATCCCGAGCAATTGTCCGGCGGCCAGCAGCAGCGCGTCGCGATCGGCCGCGCGCTGGCGCCGAAGCCGCTGCTGCTGCTCGCCGACGAGCCGACCGGCAACCTCGACGAGGACACTGCCGACGAGGTGCTGCGACTTGCGCGCGATCTGGTCGTTCGCACCGGCTGCGGCTTCCTGATGGTCACCCACAGCGCCCGGCTCGCCGCGACGCTCGACCGCCAGGTCACCCTGCATGGCGGGGTGGTGGCGTGAAGCGCGTCTTGTGGATCCTCGCCGTGCTGCTCAGCCATTGGCGGCGGCATCCGATGCAGCTTGCGACGCTCTTGATCGGGCTGATCTCCGCGACCGCGCTGTGGAGCGGCGTGCAGGCGCTGAACCAGCAGGCCCGGATCTCCTATGACCGCGCCGCCGCGACCTTCGGCGGCGCGCGCACCGCCATGCTGGTCGCCAAAGACAGCGCGACTTTCCCGCAGCAACTGTTCGTCGATCTGCGCCGCGCTGGCTGGCCGGTGTCACCGATGCTGGAGGGCCGCGTCCAGATCGATGGACGCAGCTTCCGCCTGCTCGGCGTCGAGCCGGTGACCTTGCCGTCCGAGGTCGGCAACGCGCCAGCGGTCGGCCGCGGCAGCCTGCTATCCTTCGCCACGCCGCCAGGCGAAATGCTGGTGGCGCCTGAGACGCTGCACGATCTCGGCCTCAAGGAAGGCGACCGGCCGCAGGCCAACGGTTTGAGCTTACCGCCCCTGCGCGTGCAGGCGGAGCTTGCGCCCGGGGCGCTCATCGTCGACATCGGCATCGCGCAGGGCATCCTGAAGATGCCCGGCCAGGTGTCGCGCCTGCTGGTCGGAAAATCCAAGGCGCCGCGCGCGACATTGCAAAGCGTGGCAGGCGAAAAACTTCGCCTGGTCGAGCCGAGCGCCGAAACCGACCTCGAGCGGCTGACCGACAGTTTCCATCTCAACCTCACCGCCTTCGGCCTGCTGTCGTTCTTCGTCGGCCTGTTCATCGTCAACTCCGCGATCGGCCTCGCCTTCGAGCAGCGACTGCCGATGCTGCGTACCTTGCGCGCCTGCGGCGTCTCGGCACGGCTGCTCAACACCGTGCTGGTGATCGAGCTGCTGTCGCTGGCGCTGATCGCCGGCGTGATTGGCCTCGTCTGCGGCTACTTCATCGCGGCGACCTTGCTGCCCGATGTCGCGGCCTCGCTGCGCGGGCTTTATGGCGCGCAGATCCCCGGGCAGCTTTCGCTGAAACCAATCTGGTGGTTCGCCGGCATCGCGATCAGCATCTTGGGCGCGCTCGCAGCCGCCGCGGCGAGCCTTGCCAAGGCGATCCGGATGCCGGTGCTGGCGACGGCGCAGCCGCAGGCCTGGCAGCAGGCGCAACGGCGCTGGCTGCTGTTCCAGAGTGCCGCGGCGCTGGCGGTGTTCGCGGTCGCAGCAATTCTCATCCAGTTCGGCGATTCCCTGATCGCGGGCTTTGCGGTACTGGCTGCGCTGATGCTCGGCGCGGCCTTGATCCTGCCGATGGTGCTGCAGATCACGCTCGCATTCGGCCAGCGCAGCGCGCGGGCGCCGGTCGGCATCTGGTTCTGGGCCGACAGCCGCCAGCAGCTCTCGGGCCTGTCACTGGCGCTGATGGCGCTGTTGCTCGCGCTCGCGGTCAATGTCGGCGTCAGCACCATGGTGGAAAGTTTCAGCCGCACCTTCCTGGTCTGGCTCGACGGCCGCCTCGCAGCCGACGTCTATATCAGCGCGGCAAGCGATGCGCAGGCAAAGGAGATCAAAGGCTGGCTGCGCGATCGGCCGGAGGTTCAGGCGATCCTGCCTGGCGGCCGCGCCGACACCCGGCTTGGCGGCGCGCCGATCGAGGTGCTCGGCCTGCCCGACCACGCCACCTACCGAGACAACTGGCCGTTGCTGGACAGCACGGCGAATGCCTGGGTGCGCTTGCGTCCCGGCGACACCTGCCTGGTCAGCGAGCAGCTGTCGCGACGGATGAAGCTTGCGATCGGCGATCATATCGAGGTCCCCGCCCCCGGCGGCCCCTGGTCGCTCGAGATCGTCGGCATCTACGCCGATTACGGCAACCCCAAGGGCCAGATCGCGGTCAACTTCGCGGCACTGACGCGGCGTTTCCCCCAGACGCCGCAGACCCGGCTCGGGCTCCGCGTCGCGCCGGACAAGATTGCACCGCTGATCACGGCGTTGCAGGAGAAATTCGGTCTTGACGACCGCAATGTCGCCGACCAGGCGACGATGAAGCGGGAATCGAGACGGGTGTTCAACCGTACCTTCTCGGTGACCGCAGCGCTCAACGCCTTCACGCTCGGCGTCGCCGGCATCGCGCTCCTGACCAGCCTGCTGACGCTCGCCAATTCGCGGCTGCCGCAGCTGGCCCCGCTGTGGGCGATCGGCCTGACGCGGCGACGGCTCGCGGCGCTCGAGCTGCTGAAGACCATGGCGGTCGCATTGATCACCGCGCTGTTCGCACTGCCGCTCGGCCTTCTGGTTGCGTGGTGCCTGCTTGCGATCGTCAATGTGAAAGCATTCGGCTGGCGGCTGCCGTTCCAGATCTTCCCGCTGCAGCTGATCGAACTGCTTGCGGTGGCGCTCGCCGCCGCCTTCTGTGCGGCGGCGCTGCCGGTCGCTAGACTGGCGCGCATGCAGCCGGCCAGCCTGATCAGGATCTTCGTCAATGAGCGCTAGCGGCAAGATCACCCGCCGCGCCTTTGCCGGCGGGGCGCTGGCGCTCGCGCTCGGCGGCAAGGGTCTTGCGCAGGGCTTTGCCGGCCTCGGCGAGAATGCCGAGGGATTTGCCGCCGTCGCGCCCGGCAAACAATTCGTATTTCCGATCGACCACGGCCCGCATCCGGAGTTCCGGATCGAGTGGTGGTACGTGACGGCGAACCTCTCCGACGCGAATGGCGCGGCCTATGGCGCACAATGGACGCTATTCCGCCAGGCGATGAAGCCGGGCGGCCCCAGCGAAGGCTGGGCCAACCAGCAGGTCTGGATGGGCCATGCCGCCGTGACCAGCGCCACCACACATCGCTTCAGCGAGACGTTTGCACGCGGCGGCATTGGGCAGGCCGGGGTCGAGGCGACGCCGTTCCGCGCCTGGATCGACGCCTGGGAGATGCAAGGGATCGCCCCGTTCGACGCGCAGCGCGTCGCGCCGCTCGAACTCAGGGCCGCGGCCGCCGACTTCAGCACTGCCCTCCGGCTGACCGCGGACCGCCCGCTGGTGCTGCAAGGCGACCATGGCTACAGCCGCAAGTCGGATCGCGGACAGGCCTCCAATTACTACAGCCAGCCATTCTACCGGGCGTCCGGCCGCATCGTCATCGAGGACAGGACGCTCGACGTTACGGGCATGGCCTGGATGGATCGCGAATGGAGCAGCCAGCCATTGGCGGCGGACCAGACCGGGTGGGACTGGTTCTCGCTCCATCTGCCCGGCGACGAGAAGCTGATGCTGTACCGGCTGCGCCAGACGGACGGCCGCGAGAACCTGTTCGGCAACTGGATCACGCCTGACGGCCGCTCGGCCGAGATTGCGAGCAGCGGCAACAGCATCGCGCCGGTCGCGACCACCGAAATCGACGGCCGCAAGCTGCCGACGTCGTGGCGCGTCAGCCTGCCCGCGCGCGGTCTCGCCATCGAGACCACGCCGCTCAATCCGAAAGCCTGGATGGGAACCAGCTTCCCCTACTGGGAAGGCCCGATCCGCTTTACGGGCAGCCACGTCGGATTAGGTTATCTTGAGATGACCGGATACTAGAGCGGCCCAACAAGAATTCCCGCCAGTCACACCGGTCACGGTCGTCCCGTCATGACATCGGGGCCAATGCAACAAGAGGACACGTCTGCCATGTATCACTACACGGCCATCGTCACCTGTCTTGCCGTCGCGTTCTATTTCTACACCTCGATCGAGGTGTCGCGCGCCCGTGCCGCCTATGGCATCAAGCTCCCGGCGGTCTCGGGCCATCCGGACTTCGAGCGCGTCTTCCGGATCCAAATGAACACGCTGGAGTGGATGCCGATCTTCCTGCCGTCGCTCTGGCTGTTTGCGATCTATATCGGCGACGTCGCGGCCGCCGCAGTCGGCGTGATCTGGGTCGTCGGCCGCATCGTTTATTTCATCGGCTATCGCGAGGCGGTGGCGAAGCGCAGCCGCGGATTTGGCATCCAGGCGATGGCCGCGATCATTCTATGGATCGGCGCGCTCGGCGGCGCGGCGTGGCGGGTGGTGCATTGAAGGCGCGACCACACCCTCCGCTGTCGTCCCGGCGAAGGCCAGGCAAAGGCCGGGACGACAGTTGTGTTGTTTCAACAGCTCCGCATCACTTGGTCAGCGGGCAGCCGCTTTCCTTGGCGGTGAAGAACGCCTTGTCGCCGGGCACCACAGCGAGCTGCTTATAATAGTCCCAGGGCTTCTTCGACTCCGAAGGCTTCTTGACCTCGAACAGATAGAGGTCATGCACCATGCGGCCGTTCGCGAGCACCTTGCCCTTGGCGAAGGCGTCATCGACCGGCAGCTCCTTCAGCTTGGCGGCAACCGCCTCGCTGTCCTTGGTGCCGGCGGCCTTCACCGCCTTCAAATAGCTCAGCGTCGCCGAATAGGTGCCGGCATGGATCATGCTCGGCATCCGGCCGGTGCGCTTGAAGAAGCGCTCGCTGAAGGCGCGCGAAGCATCGTCGTGGTCCCAATAGAAGCCCTCGGTGAGCACGAGACCCTGCGCCGCTTCGAGCCCGAGACCGTGCACCTCCGACAGCGTCATCAACAGGCCGGCGAGCTTCTGGCCGCCGCGCACGATGCCGAACTCGGCCGCCTGCTTGATCGAGTTGGTGGTGTCGAGGCCGGCGTTGGCAAGCCCGATGATCTTGGCCTTCGAGCTCTGCGCCTGCAGCAGGAACGACGAGAAGTCGGACGAGTTGAGCGGCACGCGGACCGAGCCAACCACCTTGCCACCCTTCGAGGCGACGATGTCGCTGGTGTCCTTTTCCAGCGCGTAGCCGAACGCGTAGTCGGCGGTCAGGAAGAACCAAGTGTCTCCGCCCGCTTCCGTCAACGCGCCCCCGGTGCCGACCGCGAGCGCGCGGGTGTCGTAGGCCCAGTGGAAGCTGTAGGGCGTGCAGGCATCGCCTGAAATGCGCGAGGTCGCCGCGCCCACCACGATGTCGATCTTCTTCTTTTCCTTCGACAGCTCCTGCACCGCGAGCGCGACCGACGACGTGGTGAGCTCGGTAATCATGTCGACGTTTTCGACCTCGTACCAGCGCCGCGCGATCGCGGTCGCAAGGTCCGGCTTGTTCTGATGGTCGGCGGTGACGATCTCGATCTTCTGTCCCAGCACCTCGCCGCCGAAATCCTCGACCGCCATCCGCGCCGCTTCGAGCGAATATTTGCCGCCGTAATCGGCGTAGACGCCCGACTGGTCGTTCAGGATGCCGATCTTGACACCCTGGGCCATTGCCGGCGCCGCCAGCATCAAGCTGCATGCCGCAACCGCAGCCAAAAATCCCGACTTCATTGTCATGTTCTCCCAGCAGTCTTTCATCAGGAAAAATCGGCGCGACATTATTTTATAACCTGGCTGCTGCCCACCGATTTCAGTTCAGCCAATAGTATGGGCATGCAAAGCCTTTCCTCCGTCATTCCGGGGCGCGCAGCGCCAGCCCGGAATCCATCAGGCCGCATACCCAAGACGATAAATGAATTCCGGGCTCACCGCTGCGCGGTGCCCCGGAATGACGACGGGGAGGGTTATGCTCCACCCGCCACGGTCGCCGCTGGCTCCTTCGGCTTGCCCTCGTTCTTTCCTTCCGCGAGGTTGCGCACCACCATGTAGAAGATCGGGGTGAAGACAAGGCCGAACAGGGTGACGCCGAGCATGCCGAAGAACACGGCGACGCCGACCGCCTGGCGCATCTCCGAGCCCGATCCGGTCGACAGCACCAGCGGCAGCACGCCGAGGATAAAGGCGAACGACGTCATCAGGATCGGCCGCAGACGGAGCCGGCAGGCCTCGATCACCGCCTCCAGCCGTGGCCGGCCCTCGAGTTCGATATCGCGCGCGAACTCGACGATCAGGATCGCGTTCTTGGCGGCAAGTCCCACCAGCACCACAAAGCCGATCTGGGTCAGGATGTTGACGTCCTGGCCCATGATGCGCACGCCGATCGTGGCCGCGAACAGGCACATCGGCACGATCAGGATCACCGCGAACGGCAGTGTCCAGCTGCCATATTGCGCGGCCAGCACCAGATAGACGAACAGCACGCAGATCGGGAACACGTAGAGGCCGGCATTGGCGCCGTTGACCTGCTGGTAGGACAGATCGGTCCATTCGAACGAGAAGCCGCTCGGCAAGGTTTCGTCGGCGATCTTCTTGATGGTGTTGAGCGCCGTCGTCGAGCTGACGCCCGGCGCCGGTTCACCCTGCAGTTCGGACGCCGAGTAGAGATTGTAGCGGGCGACGCGGTCGGGACCCGAAATGTCCTTGAAGTCGACGACGCTGCCGAGCATCACCATGTCGCCATTGGCGTTGCGGGTGCGCAGCCGCGACAGGTCGGTGGTCTCCTTGCGGAACGGCAGATCGGCCTGCGCGGTGACGTGGTAGGTGCGGCCGAACAGGTTGAAGTCGTTGACATAGGTCGAGCCGAAATAGGTCTCGATCGTGTCGGTGATATTGGCGATGGGAACGCCGAGCTTCTGCGCCTTGACGCGATCGATATCGACGAACAGCTGCGGCGTGTTCGCGGAGTACGGCGAGAACACCGACGTGAGGCTCGGCGACTTGCGCGCGGCCAACACCAGTTCGTCGGTCGCGGACGCCAGCAGTTCGGGCCCGCGCCCCTGCCGATCCTGGACGCGGATGGTGAAACCACCGCCGGTGCCGATACCGGGCACGGCCGGCGGCGGAATCACGATGATGAAAGCGCCCTGGATCACCGACAGCCGCTTGCGCAGCTCGGCCGTGATCGCGGTCGCCGTCAGCCCCTTCTTCAGCCGCGCCTCCGGCTCGTCGAACACCGGGAACAGCGCCGCGGCATTGCCCGCCTGCGTGCGCGTCGCGCCGGAGAAGCCGGCGAACGCCGCGACGCGAACGATGCCGGGCGTATCCAGCGCAATCCGCTCGATCTCGCGCACCACAGCCGTGGTCCGCGCCAGCGACGCGGCGCCCGGCAACTGCGCCGAGATGATGACGTAGCCGCGGTCCTGCGCCGGGATGAAGCCTTGCGAAGTGGTCGCGAGCAGCCAGCCGGCGCTGCCGATCAAGACGAGGTAGATCGCGACCATGACCACGGTGTGCCGGATCACGAAGTCGGCGACCGCCGCATAGCCATGGGCCAGCCGGTCGAACACGCGGTTGAACAGCGCGGTGAAGCTGTCCCAGCCGCGCGCGATGACGTTCCAGCGGGCCGGCGGGCGCTTCTCCTCGTGCGGCACCAGGATCTGCGAGGCCAGCGCCGGCGACAGCGTCAGCGAGCAGAAGCAGGAGATCGCGGTCGCGACCGCGATGGTTACGGCGAATTGCTGGAAGAACTGTCCGGAGATGCCGCCGAGGAAGGCGGTCGGCACGAACACCGCGCACAGCACCAGCGCGATCGAGACCAGCGCGCCGCCGACCTCCTCCATGGTCTTGAGCGCGGCCTCGCGCCTGGACATGCCGTGCTCGAGATGCCGCTCGACATTCTCGACCACGACGATGGCGTCGTCGACCACGATCCCGACCGCGAGCACCAGACCGAATAAGGTCAGATTGTTGATCGAGAACCCGAGCGCGGCCATCACCGCGAAGGTGCCAACCAGCGACACCGGGATCGCGATGATCGGAATGATCGCAGGCCGCCAGCCCTGCAGGAACACCAGCACCACGATGACGACGAGCGCCATCGCTTCATAGATCGTCTTGATCAGTTCATGGACCGATTGGGCGATGAATTCGGTCGGGTTGTAGCCGATGTTGTAGTCGAGCCCCTTCGGGAAACCCGCCTTCATCCGCTCCATCGTGTCGGAGATGCTCTTGGCGGTGGCGAGCGCGTTCGATCCGGGCCGCTGCGTCACCAGCAGGGCGACGGCGGATTTGCGCAGCAGGAAGCTGTTGGTAGCGTAGGACAGCGCACCGAGCTCGACGCGGGCGACGTCGCGCAGGCGTACAGTGCGGCCGTCTGAGCCGGCCTTCACCACGATATCCTCGAACTGCCTGATGTCCTTGAGGCGGCCGGTGAACACGAGATTGGGCTGGAAGGCGCGATCGGCGATCGGCGGCTCGGCGATCTGGCCGCCGGCGATCTGCAGGTTCTGCGCCCGGATCGCCGCCAGCACCTCGGCCGAGGTCAGACCGAGATTGGCAATCCGGTCGGGGTCGAGCCACAGCCGCATCGAATAGTCGCGCGCGCCGAACATCTGGATGTCGCCGACGCCGTCGAGCCGCAACAGCTGGTCGCGGACCTGCAGCAGCGCGTAGTTGGAAATGTAGAGCTGGTCGAACGTGTCGTCGGGCGACAGCATGAACACGACCATCAGGATGTCGGGCGAGTTCTTGCGGGTGACGACGCCGTTGCGCTGGACCTCCTCGGGCAGCCGCGGCTGCGCGATCGCGACGCGGTTCTGCACCAGCACCTGGGCCTTGTCGAGGTCGGTGCCGAGCTTGAAGGTCGCGGTGATGGTGAGCTGGCCGTTCGACGTCGCCTGGCTGTAGAGATACAGCATGTCCTCGACGCCGTTGATCTCCTGCTCGATCGGAGCGGCGACGGTGTCGGACACGGTCTGCGCCGAGGCGCCCGGGTACTGCGTGGTGACGGTGACGGTCGGCGGCACCACTTGCGGATATTCCGAGACCGGCAGCGTCGGATAGGCAATCGCGCCGACGATCAGCAGCACGATCGACAGCACCATCGCGAGGATGGGCTGGTTGATGGAGAGCCTGCCGAGATTCATGGCTTGGCACCTGCCGCCGGCTTGGCAGCTTCCGCGGGCTTGGTGTCTGCCGCGGGCGCCTGGGCCATTTTCGGCGTCACCTTGGCGCCGACGCGGGCGCGCTGCAGGCCGTCGACGATCACATGGTCCTCCGGCTTGAGCCCCTCGCGGATCACGCGCAGGCCCTCATCCAGCGGCCCGAGCGTGACCGCTCGGGCTTCCACCGTGTTGTCGTCCTTGACCACGAACACGATCTTGCGCGACTGGTCGGTGGCAACAGCGGTATCCGGGATCAGCAGCGCCTCGTAGGGCGAGGAGCCGATAAGACGGACGCGGCCGAACTGGCCGGGCAGGATCGAGAGATCCTTGTTCGGAATCACCGCGCGGCTGCGCAGCGTCGCGGTGGAGACGTCGAGGCGGTTGTCGAGGAAGTCCATCTTGCCCTCATGCGAGGGCTTGGTCTCGCCGGTCAGCGTCACCTGCACCGGGTTCGCGGTATCCCGCGAGCTCGGCCGCCGGCCTTCGAACCACAGCTTGCTGTTGCGCTGATAGGTCGCCTCGTCGACGTCGAAATAGATGTAGATCGGATCGAGCGACACGATCGAGGTCAAGAGCGTCGCACCGCCCTCGCTGCCCTGCACCAGATTGCCGGGGGTCACCAGATGCCGGCTGACGCGGCCGGTGATCGGCGCCAGCACGTGGGTGAATTCGACGTTGAGCTGGGCGGCCTTCAGCGTGCCCTCGGCCTGGGTCTCGGCGGCGCGCGCCGCCTGCAACGCCTGGCGGCGCTGATCGACGACCTGCTCGGAGACCGCGCTGGTCTGCACCAGGTTGAGCCCGCGCTCGAGATCCCGCTTGGCAAGCTCGCCCTTGGCCCGCGCGTCGGCGAGCTGACCTTCGGCCTGCAGCACGACCGCCTCGAACGGCCGCGGATCGATGATGTAGAGCAGATCGCCGGCATGGACGATCGCACCATCCTTGAACTCGACACTGTTGACGAAGCCGCCGACGCGGGCGCGGACCTGGACCTCCTCGATCGCCTCGAAGCGGCCGGTGAATTCGTCCCAATCGGTGACGGTGCGCTTGACCGGCTGCGCGACGGTCACGGGCGGTGCCGGCGGCGCGGCCTGCGATTGCGCAGTCTTGTCGTCGCAGCCGCCGAGCGCCAGCACGGCCAACAGCCCGATCGGCGCGAGGCCGCGCCGGCACGCCCTGACGAATCCCTGGCGGCGAAGCGAACGCGACTCGGCACCGTTCACCGGAGCCGGACGCTCCGTTCTGTCAATCGAACTCAATTCGCTCTCCCCCAAAAAGACCACGAAGCACGCCGACCAAATCAGGCCTACCAAAGTCGCAACTGAAATTGCGGTGATTCAACACGGATGGACCACCGCAATGTCGCGGCAGCGGACGTCACAGATGTAGCCGCACCCCAGTCTGTTCAAGATGGCCGCCGGATCAAGCGAATAGTTTCGTAGTCTGAAAGCCTTACGACACGCTCGCGAAACCGTGACGACGAAAAGGGGCAGTTTGGCTGGCCTATCGGAGCGGCTAGGTCACAGACGGCCCGCCCCGAATCAATCACAACGCGAGCTTGCTTCACAGATTCGTTACATCGCACCGGAGTCCAATTTTGGCACGGACACCTGCGGCCCACAGCAGCCAGGGTTAACCAGGTTCCCGCACTCTACCTCTCGCTGCACGGCGGAATCGCCGTTGGCGGCATCGGTTGTCATTCGCACACACATTGACACTCGGAAGCATCGCCAATACGGTCATGGTTGCCAAAGCATGAATATTGTTGGCCGGCCGCTTTTTTCTCGAATATTCATGGTGTTTTGTCGCGGCGCGAGTGTGTGAAAGCGACTACGTCAATGGCAAGCGCATTTGACCTTGCTGAAGCCACGGCTGCGCTGAGATCGCGGCTTTCTCGAATTGCAGGCGGCTTGGCGCGATCGCCGATCGCGAGCAGTCAACTTCAACGTGTGAACGGCTTCACACCTCATCGTCCCCAACAATCGTAGATATTGATCGGCTTCCACGCCGATCGCGGGAGTGCTCATGACGACCATACCTGCTTATACAATCGGTGGTTTAACGCGCCCCGAACTTCAGCTTGATTCGACCGGTCATATCGTCCTCGACGCGGCCGCCCAGGCGTTCGCCGACACGTATGGTCTGCAATATCTGTACCTCGGCTGCCCTCCCGGCACGCTGTGGCCCCCGGTCACCGACCAGCTGTCGGCTCCGATCGACGCCAATGCGGGAAATAACACGGTCATCGAGGGCGCCGCGGCCAACACGCTCGTCAACATCACGGCGCTGGCCACCAGCAGCAGCGGCCATGCCGTCACCTATTCGCTGATCGGCGACAGCTCCGGCGGTGGATTCAAGATCGATCCGAACACCGGCGTGGTGACGGTCGCCGATCCCACCAAGATCAATTACGTGACCAGCCCTGGCCATGCCTACACCATCACGGTTCAGGCGAGCGACGGCATCGCGACGAGCGCGCAGAGTTTTGCCATCGCGGTCACCGACGTTGCGCCGTCCACACCGGTCGACAGCAATGCGGCGGCCAACAAGGTCGCGGAAGGCGCGGCGGCCGGCACGGCCGTGGGCATCACCGCGACCTCGGCCGACATGAATCCGGTGACCTACAGCCTGACTGGCGACAGTTCGGGCGGAGGCTTCACGATCAATGCCACGACAGGTGTCATCACCGTCGCCGATCCCAGCAAGATCAACTACGTCACCGCGCCGGGTCACGCCTATACCGTCACCGCGACCGCGAGCGACGGCACCTTGAGTAGTTCGCAGACCTTCTCGATCGATGTGACCTTGGGTGCGGCAACTCACTTTGCCGTGAGCATTCCGGCCAACGGCGCAGCGGGGACGCCGGGCACGGTCACCGTCACCGCGCTCGACGCCTTGAACCACGTCGTCACCAATTACGCGGGCACGGTCCACTTCAGGTCAACCGACAGCCACGCCGCGCTGCCGGCCGACGTGACGTTGACCAACGGCACCGGCAGCTTCAGCGAAACCCTCGACACCGCCGGCAGCCAGACCATCACCGCGACCGACACGGTGACCGGCATCACCGGCACGTCGAATGCCCAAGCCGTCACGCCCGGCGCCGCCACGCACTTCGCGGTGAGCCTTCCGGCCAATGGCACGGCGGGAACACCAGGCTCGTTCACGGTCACCGCGCTCGATGCCTTCAACAACGTCGCCACCGGCTACATCGGCACGGTGCATTTCTCGTCGAGCGACGGCAGCGCCACGCTGCCGGCCGACATGACGTTGACCAACGGCACCGGCACCTTCAGCGAAACATTTAAGACCGCCGGCAACCAGACCATCACCGCGAACGACCTGGTCACCCCCGCCATCGCCGGCTCATCGAACGCCGAAGCCGTTGCGGGCGGCACCGCTACGCATCTTGTGGTCAGCATTCCGGCGAGCGGAGCCGCGGGGACACCAGGTTTGGTCACCGTCACCGCATTCGATGCCTTCGGCAACGTCGCCACGGGCTATTCGGGCACCGTGCACTTCACATCGAGCGATGGTCATGCCGTGCTGCCCGCCGACATGACGCTGACCAACGGCACCGGCAGCTTCAGCGAAACATTCGAGACGGTCGGCAGCCAGACCATCACGGCCACGGACACGGTCAGCGCCATCACCAGCACCTCGAATGCGGAGACCGTGACGCCGGGTCCCGTCACGCATTTCTCGATCAGCATTCCGGGCAGCAGCACGGCGGGAATCGCAGGTTCGGGCACCGTGACCGCGCTCGACGCCTTCGGCAACGTCGTCACCGGTTACACCGGAACCGTGCACTTCACGTCGACCGACGGCCATGCGGTTCTGCCGGCCGACATGACGCTGACCAACGGCACCGCCACCTTCAGCGAGACGCTCGACACCGCCGGAAGCCAGACCATCACCGCGACCGACACGGCGACGAGCACGATTACCGGCACCTCGAATGCCGAAGCCGTGACGGCGGCCGCCGCCACGCATTTTGCAGTCAGCATCCCGGGCAGCGGCTCAGCCGGCACCCCAGGTTCAGGCACCGTGACCGCGCTCGATGCCTTTGGCAACGTCGTCCTCGGCTACACTGGAACCGTGCACTTCACATCGACCGACGGCAGCGCCGTGCTGCCGGCCGACATGACGTTGACCAATGGCACCGGGACCTTCAACGAGACCTTCGATACCTCCGGCAGCCAGACCATCACCGCCACCGACACGGTCAGCGCCGTCACCGGCACGTCGAATGCCGAAAACGTCGCGCCCGGCCCAGCCACCCATTTTGCGGTAAGCATCCCGGCCAACGGCCGCGCCGACGTTGCGGGATCGGTCACCGTCACGGCGCTCGATGCCCATGGCAACATCGCCACCGGCTACACCGGCACCGTGCACTTTACATCGAGCGATCCCACCGCCGTGCTGCCGTCCGACGCGACGCTGACCGGCGGCATCGGCACCTTCACCGAGAAGTTCGAGACCGCCGGAAGCCAGACCATCACCGCGACCGACACGGTCAGTGCCGGCGTCACCGGCACGTCAAACACCGAGACCGTGGCCCCTCCGGACGCTCCGCCCGTCGTGACCGGCGGCCATATCCTGAACTACATCGAAGGGCAGGCCGCCACCGCATTCGATCCGGCGCTGACGGTCACCGATGCCGACAGCGCAACGCTCGATCATGTGACGGTGCAGATCACCGGCAACTATTTCAACGGCCAGGATATACTCGCTTTCGTCAACACCGCGCACATCGTCGGCGCATGGGACGCCTTGCACGGTGAGTTGACCCTGATCGGCACCGCCGGCTCCACGGTCGCCGACTTCCAGACCGCGCTGGATTCGATCACTTACTTCAACTCCAGCAACAACCCGTCCGGCCTGACCCGCACGGTGACCATCACCGCCAATGACGGGACTCTCGACGGCACGCCTGCGACCGACACCATCGACGTCACCCCGGTCAACAACCCGCCGGTGGTGACAATTGGCGCCATCACCAACTTCAGCGAGCCGCCGGTCGGCACGCCGCCGGCGAATTCGGTCCCGGTCACGATCGCCCCGAACCTCACGATCACCGACGTCGACAGCACCAACCTGATCAGCGCGACCTTCGAGCTGACCGACCTCAAGCCGTCGGACGCGCTGTCGATCGCAGGTCACGCCGGCACCAGCGGTGACATCGGCAAAATTCACTTCGACATCACCAGCACGGCTACCACCGAAACCGTCACCCTGACCGGGACCGACACGATCGCGCACTACAACGCGGTGCTCGACGCGGTCCAGTTCAACAACACCGGCGAGCCCCCCGACACCACGGCGCGCACCTATACCGTGACCGCCGTCGACGACGGCGGCACCGCGAACGGCGGCAACGACACCGGGTCGGCATCCGCAACCCAGACCGTTACCGCAATCGACGATCCGCCGACCGCGACGGTGCCTTCGGATTCATCGGTCGGGACGGCTTTTTCGCACACCAACCTCGCGATATCGGGGCTCTCGGTCGCCGACATCGATTCTGCAGGCGGCAACGAAACCGCAACGATCACTTCGAACCGCGGCGCGCTGTCGTTCGATACCACCGGACTTGCGGGTTTCACCAACAACGGCTCCCATACCGTCACCCTGACGGGGACGATCGCGCAGCTCAACACCGCGCTGGCGACGCTGACCTACAACAGCGACGACGGTTTCACCGGCAGCGACACGGTTTCCCTGAACATCAACGACAATGGCCATACCGGCAGCGGCGGGCCGCTCTCGTCGGGGCCGCAGAGCTTTCACGTCGGCGTCGTGCCGCAGGTGTTCTACATCGACAATTCGGCAACGAGCAGCCACAACCTCGGCACCCAGGCCGATCCGTACACCTCGATCGCCGCCTTCAACGCGGCGAATCCGGCCGGCTCCGGCGACTATGTCGTACTCGAGCACGGCACCGGCACCTATAGCGAAGCCAACGGCATCAATCTGGCCAACGGCGTCAACCTGATCGGCGGCAGCCATACCCTGACGTTCACCAATCCGGTGACCAACCAGCTGGTCACCGCGAATGTCGGCTCGGGCACCGATCCGGTGATCCATGTCACCGGCGCCGACAACGGCATCGACCTGCTCGGCACCACGGGTCACACGATCACCGGCGTCAGCATCGATACTTCGGCCTCGACCGGTATCGGCATCAGCGACGACGGCAACAATGTCGGCACCGTCACGATGTCCGACATCGTGATCAAGACGGCCAGTGGCGCCGGCTTGAGCTTCACCCATGGCGGCACCATCACCGTTACCGGCAGCAACAACACCATCACGTCGACGACCGGCACCGCCCTCGATGTCGAGCACACCAACATCGGCACCGGCAGTCTCACTTTCAAGAGCATTTCGGCGACAGGCTCGTCGGGCAATGCAGGCATCATTCTCGACACGACGGGAACGGCCGGCGGGCTCACGGTCACCGGGACCGGCTCCGCGGGATCCGGTGGCACGATCAACAACAAGACCGGCGGCGATATCCTGAGCGGTACCGACGCCGGCGGGCAAACCACGTCGGGCGATGGCGGCACCGGCATTTTCCTCCACAACACCGCCAACGTGTCGCTGACTGACATGGCGCTGCACGACTTCAGCAACTTCGCGATCTACGGCAATGGAGTCACCAATTTCACGCTCGCCAACAGCGCGATCAGCGGCACCAACGGCACCACCAATGCCGGCGACCGCGAGGAAAGCAGCATCCGGTTCGACAATCTGCTCGGCACTGCGTCGATTACGGGATCGAGCATTTCGGGCGGCTTCACCCAGAATGTCGATCTCTACAACACCAGCGGCACGTTGAATCGCCTGACCATGGACAGCGACACGTTCGGCCTGATCGGCTCGAGCGGCAACGACAACGTTCTCGGCCAAGTCTACAACTCCGCGACCGCCAACTACACCGTGACCAACAGCACGTTTTCCGGCACGCGGTCCGACTTCATCGCGTTCGCCGCCAACAACAATTCGTCGATGGACGCCGTGGTGCGGAGCAACACCTTCCACAACGGCGAGGCGATCGTTCCCGGCGGCGGCACGGCAGTCGACATCAGGAGCGGATCCGGCGGCAATGTCTCCGCCGCGACCACCACGTTCGACATCTCGCACAACATCCTGACCGACGGCGGCGCCAACGCCTTCGACACGGTCGGCATTTTCGTGGCGAAGGGCCAGGACAACGGCACCATGTCCGGCACCATCGCCAGCAACGATATCGGCCCGGCCAAGGCGGGATCCAACTCCGACGGCATCTTCGTCCGCGACGCGGGCGCCGGCAGTCTGACGACGCTGATCCAGAACAACACGATCACCGGCGTCGGCGACGCCGGCATCGCGCTGCAGAACAACGACGGCAGCTCGACCCTCAACGCCACGCTCTACGGCAACTCGGTATCGTCGCCGACCTCCAACAGTCCGTTCGCGGCCCTCGATGTCGAGAACGGCGCGACGGCGACCGACACCAGCACGATGAATATCGTCATCGGCATGGGTGGGGGCGGCACGGGCAGCAAGAATACGCTGAACCATAGCACGCTCTACGCCACCGACGTCGAGTTGAGCAACTTCAACGCCAGCACCCATCTGAACCTCTCGAAGAACGGCTCGACATCGGGCACCGCCGCAGGCGTCATCACCGACGACAACACCAGCACCACGGGCGGCATCACTGTCGACACCACTGGCGGCAACGGCACGACGACGCTGGTCAGCACGCTGCCGACGCTTCCCGCGGTGGTCGCACCATTGCTCGCCGAAGCGGGCGGCGTTCAGGCACCGACTCCGAGCACAGGTGAGATGCACCTGACACAGGCCGAACTCAGTTCGGTGGTGTCGGCGGCGATCGCAGAATGGGCAAGCGTGGGCGCCAACGCGACGCAGCTCGCCCTGCTGCATGCTGCATCCTTCAGCGTTGCCGATCTCGCCGGCCAGATTGTCGGTCAGGAAGGCGGCCTGCAGATCACGATCGACACCGATGCCGCCGGCCACGGCTGGTTCATCGACCCTACCCTGTCGGACAATCTCGAATTCACCAACGCCCTCAACGCCGCCGGCACCGATCTCCTGACCGATCCGTCGAAGGCGGCTGCGGGTCATCTCGATCTGCTGACCACCGTGGTCCACGAACTGGGTCACGTGCTCGGCCTCCCCGACTCCGTTTCGCCATCCGACGCCAACAGCCTGATGTACATCGGCCTCGCCGACGGTGAGCGCCGGCTTGCCACTGCATCGGATGTCGCCCAATCCAATACGGCCCTGCAAAAGGCGATGCCCATGCAAGGCACCTCTACCTCGAACCAGCAAACCACTACTTCGCAGACCACCGGTACGCCCAAGGTGACCAGCGGCGACAGCTTCGACTTCTCGTCATTGACCCAGACGCAGTCGCAGACCAACACAAGCCATACGGACCTGACGGCGAACACTCAGGCCTTGTCCGATCTGTTCGGCGGGCATTCCAGTGCCGCGACCCCATGGTGGGCCGGTCACGAAATGACCTATGCCGCGATGGGTGGCAACCTGATCGATCATCTCCAGACCCATCACGATCTGGTGGTTTGATCGAGGGTAGCAACAGGTTCCGGAACGATCCGGCAGGCGTTTCGATTCGGTCGCGCCGCATCGCGGCAATCGTCGTCGCGAAGCGCCACGTCATCGCAACGACATCCGCGCGTCATGCGCTCGAACAAAAATCACAAAACTCGGACAATCGTTTAGGTTGCACTTGGCGCAAAACACACTATCGTGCACGCGTTGTCGCGCGACCGCATTTGCCTTGCATTTTCGGTAATTGAGTCACTGACGAGACGGATCGTCTGACGGAGGATCGATGTCCCTACCGTTTCTCTCTGAAATCAGGATGATGTCGTTCAACTTTGCGCCGAAAGGCTGGGCCTTTTGCAATGGCCAGTTGCTGCCGATCAATCAGAACCAGGCGCTGTACTCGTTGCTCGGCACGACCTATGGCGGCAATGGCCAGACGAATTTCGCGCTGCCCAACCTGCAGGGCAAAGTGCCGCTGCATGCGGGGTCGGGATTCACGATCGGGCAGACCGGCGGTGAAACGTCTCACACGCTATCGATCGCCGAGATGCCCCAGCATCCGCACACGTTTCAGGGCACAACCAACGGCGCCGACAACGCAGCGGTCACCAACAATCTGATGGCGACGTCGGCCAATCTCTACACCGCTGCCGCCAATCTGACGACGCTGGACCCGAGCACCGTCGGCAATGCCGGTGGCTCGCAACCCCACGAGAACATGCAGCCCTATCTCACGCTGAACTTCTGCATCGCATTGCAGGGCATCTTCCCCTCCCGGACCTAAAGGACGCGCGCCATGGGCCAGCCTTACGTCGGCGAGATTCGCATGTTCGGCGGCAATTTTGCGCCGGCCGGCTGGATGCTCTGCCAGGGACAGCTCCTGCCGATCGACCAGTACGCCGCCTTGTACAATCTGATCGGGACCACCTATGGCGGTGACGGCCAGCAGACATTCGCGCTGCCGAACCTGCAGGGGCGCCTACCGTTGCACCAGGGCAGCGGCTTCACCCTCGGGCAGAGCGGTGGCTCCGAACAGGTGACGCTGACCACCCAGCAACTGCCCATCCACAATCACCCGATGGCGGCATCCCTGAACAACGCGACCGGCAACACGGTGACGGGCAATGTCGTGGGCGCGGTGGGAGCGACCCAGATTTACCGCGAGGTCGCGGCCGCTTCGCCGATGGCGAGCCAGGCGTGCTCGTTCGTCGGCGGCAGCCAGCCGCACGACAACATGCAACCCTACCTCTGCTACAACTTCATCATTTCACTGTTCGGCGTTTACCCGAGCCCGAACTAGGACGGGACCATGTCTGATCAATTCCTGGCCGAGATCCGCATTTTTCCGTTCGACTTCGCGCCGTTGGGATGGGCCATCTGCAACGGGCAACTCATGCCGATCTCGCAGAACACCGCACTTTTCTCCCTGCTCGGTACCTACTATGGCGGCGACGGCAGGAGTACCTTTGCGTTGCCCAACCTGCAAGGCAGCGTGCCGATGCAGCAGGGGCAGAGCTCCTCCGGCACCTTCTACGACATCGGACAGTCCGCCGGCACGACGACCGTGACCCTGCTGCAAAGCCAGATGCCCCAGCACAATCACGGAGTCTTAGGCAATATCAATCAGTCTCAGCTTGCCACCCCCGGTCCGACACGATCCCTTGCACGTGCAAACCCGGGACAGGCCTACACAGCGACGCTGACCAACATTTCGCCGTTCTCAACGACAAGTTCTATTCTGCCGAACGGCGGCAACCAGCCCCACAACAACCTGATGCCCTATCTCACGTTGAATTTCTGCATCGCGTTGCAGGGCATTTTCCCGCCGCGTGGCTGAACCCGTCATGGCGGATGGCTTGAGTACCGGTCCGGTTGCAGCGGCGTTCGGATGGACGCGCGCCGCGGATGCCGGCCTGACTTTTCGTCGTATCGCCGATGCGGACTTGCCGTTCCTGGCGCGCCTCTATGCTTCAACCCGCACCGGGGAACTGGCGGTGGCACCGTGGAGCATGGAGCAGAAGGCCGCTTTTCTCGCCATGCAATTCCACGCGCAGCATGCGCATTACCAGCAACACTATCCGACCGCAGACTGGCTGGTGATGATGCGTGGTGGAGAGGATATCGGCCGCCTCTATCTCGACCGCTGGCCGAGCGAGCATTGCGTCATCGACATCGCCTTCCTGCCGGAACATCGCGGATCCGGTCTCGGCGGCGCGCTGATGCGCGACCTGCTCGATGAAGCCGACCGCGCCGGCAAGGCCATGACAATCCATGTCGAGAAGTTCAATCCGGCGATGCGGCTCTACCGCCGGCTCGGATTCGTCACCGAGGAAGACAAGGGCGTCTACGATCTGATGCGCTGGCAGGCGACGGGTACTTCTGGCCCTCAGGTAAAGATCGCCTGATAGCCGTTACCGTCGCCGAGCGGACCGATCGGCACCAGGAAAATCTCGATCACGCCCAGCGCCGGATGCCGCACCGGATAGATCGCCTGCGGCAGCCAGGCTCCCTTCGGCGTCGTGAACAGCAGCGAGAACGCACCGCCCGGCCGGCCGCTGTTGCCCACGGGCTCGATCTTGGCGAGCTGCAGCGCCAAAGCGTTTTCCGCCGTCTGCATCTCGAACTCTGCGCCCTGATGCGGCGTGAAGTCGTCAATATGGAGCTTCGCCAGATCGACGGTGGATGTCATGCGCACGTCCCTGTTGCCTTTGAGGTGTAACACACGCCGCGATGTTACCGTCAAGATTTCTGCCGGCCATTCGACTTCGACCTCGAGCTTTCGCTGGGCGCTTCGCTTCCAGGGGGAGGCAAGTAAACGCAAGACTCGGACGCAGCGCGCCACGAGGATGTGGATACTTGATCCACAAGCGACGCAACATACTCCATGTCGTCCCGGCGAAGGCCAGGACGCCGGACGACGGCGATGAATGCGGAGCCTGCGACCGTGCAACCCAGACCCCTGATGACGTCCCCGATTTCCTCCGCTAACCTCCCTGCAAAGGGCCGCCGGCAAGGCGGACGATTTTGAGGGAGGAGACGCGCGTGCATCGAGGCCGTGTCGTATTCGGCGCCATGGAGGAGGTCGTGTTCGGGCGGCCCGCCCGTGAGGCCGTCGTCGAGCAACTGGACCGGCTTGGCGCCCAGCGCGCCTTCCTGATGGTGTCGGGAACGCTGAATCGCGAAACCGACGAGATAGAAAAGATCCGCCAGGCGCTCGGTGCCCGCTGTGTCGGTACCTTCGACCAGATGCCGGCGCACACGCCGCGCGCCGCGGTCATCGCGGCGGCGCAACAGGCGCGTGACGCGAAGGCCGATCTGATCGTCACGATCGGCGGCGGCTCGATCACCGACGGCGCCAAGGCGGTGCAGCTTTGCCTCGCCAACAATGTCACGACGTCCGACGGCATCGACACGATTCGCACCCGCGGCGGCGTCTCGCCCGAGATGACCCCTCCCACCGTGCGCCAGATCAGCGTGCCGACCACGATCGCCGGCGGCGAGTTCTCCTCGATCGCAGGCGTCACCAACGAGGCCAAGCGGCAGAAGGAGATGCTGCGCCATCCCCTGGTGATGCCGCGCGCCACCATCCTCGATCCTGATATCTCGGTGCACACGCCGGACTGGCTGTTCCTGTCGACCGGCATCCGCGCGGTCGATCATTGCGTCGAGGGCATCTGCTCGCGCGAGGCGCATCCCTACGGCGATGCGCAGGCGCTGAAGGGGCTTCAGATGCTGGCGGCCGGCCTGCCGCGGGTGAAGGCCGATCCGAAGGACATTTCCGCGCGGATGGATTGCCAGATCGGCACCTGGCTCTCGACCGGCCCGCTCGCCTCCGGCGTGCCGATGGGCGCGAGCCATGGCATCGGCTACGTGCTCGGCGCCGAGTTCGACGTGCCGCACGGCTACACCTCATGCGTGATGCTGCCGGCCGTGATGCGCTGGAACAAGCGCGACAATGCCGAGCGGCAGGCGCTGGTCGCGGCCGCGATGGGCCATCCGGGCGAGGACGCCGGCGACGTGCTCGACCGCTTCATCCGCAACCTCGGCATGCCGCGCAGCCTGCAGGAGGTCCACGTCGGCCCTGAGCATTTCGACCGCATTGCGGCGGGTGCGATGCGCACGCCCTGGGTGCCGCGTAATCCGCGCAAGATCGACGGTCCGTCCCAGGTTCGCGAGATTCTGGTGATGGCGACCTAAGGCAAGAATGAGGGGAGATCGGAGCTTCGATGTACACCGGCAAGCATGCTTACCTGCGCCCGCTGCAACCTGCCTTTATCATGGCCGGGACCGGCGAGATCGTCACCTATCGCGAGCTCGAGGCGCGCAACAACCGTCTCGCGCATCTGTTCCGCAACCGCGGCATGAAGCGGCTCGACCACTATTCGATCTTCATGGAGAACAACAACCGCTACCTCGAGGCGTGCGGCGCCGGTGAGCGCTCCGGCCTCTACTTCACCTGCGTCAATTCCTATCTCACGCCCAGTGAGCTCGCCTACATCCTGACCAACAGCCAGTCGCGGATCCTGATCACGTCGAAGCTGAAGCTCGACGTCGCGCGCGAAGCGCTGAAGGAATGCCCGCAGGTCGAGCTCTGCATCGTGGTCGACGGCGACAGTGAAAGCGATCGCATCGTCGGGCTGCGGGAAGCCACCGCAGGCCTGCCGGCGACGCCGATCGCGGACGAATATGCGGGCACCGCGATGCTCTATTCGTCCGGCACGACCGGCCGGCCCAAAGGCATCGTGCGGCCGCTGCCCGAGCAGCCACCGTCGCAAAACCTGCCGCTGTTCGATTTCCTGACCAATCTCTGGCACTACCGCGAGGGCATGGTCTATCTGTCGCCGGCGCCGCTCTATCATTCGGCGCCGCAGGCTGCGGTCAATCTCACCATCCGGATGGGCGGCACCGTCGTCATCATGGAGAGCTTCGATCCCGAGCGCTATCTCCAGCTGGTCGAGAGATGGGGCATCACCCACAGCCAGCTGGTGCCGACGATGTTCTCGCGCCTGCTGAAGCTGCCCGACGAGGTTCGCAGCCGCTACGACCTGTCGACGCTCGAGATCGCGATCCATGCCGCGGCACCCTGCCCGGCTCTGGTCAAGGACGACATGATCAAATGGTGGGGCCCGATCATCCACGAATATTACGGCGCGACCGAAGGCCTCGGCTTCACCGCCTGCAACAGCGAGGAATGGCTCGCGCACCGCGGCACCGTCGGCAAGGTGCTGCTCGGCGACCTGCATATCCTCGACGAGAACATGCAGCCGTGCCCGAAGGGCACGCCGGGCACCGTGTGGTTCAAGACCGCGACGCCGTTCGAGTATTTCAACGATCCGGCCAAGACCAGCGAGGCCCGCTCGGCGGACGGCAGCATGAGCACGGTCGGCGACGTCGGCTATGTCGACGACGACAACTTCCTCTATCTGACCGACCGCGCCACCTTCATGATCATCTCCGGCGGCGTGAACATCTACCCGCAGGAATGCGAGAACCTTCTGATCACCCATCCCAAGGTTGCCGACGCCGCGGTGTTCGGCGTGCCCAATGCCGATCTCGGCGAAGAGGTGAAGGCGGTGGTGCAGCCGGTCGACGGCATCGCGCCGGGGCCGGAGCTCGCCGAGGAGCTGATCGCCTTCTGCGCAAGCTCGCTGTCGCGCCAGAAGGTGCCGCGCTCGGTGGATTTCGAGGCCGAGCTGCCGCGGCTGCCGACCGGAAAACTCTACAAGCGTCTGCTGCGCGATCGCTATTGGGGCAACAAGACCTCGCGCATCGTCTGAACAAGCGATGCAGTGGGCGAGGCCGTTGCAGCGGGGAGGCCCGCCGGCGCAACAAATTCGCCCGTCGCGCGGATTCCGCGCTATGCTCCGGGATCGCAAGCCAGCTTCGCCGGAGGCCGCCATGCCGTCGCCCCAGCCGCGCGAGCCGGAGCCGGTACCGGCCGGAAGGCTCGAATTCACTGCCGCCGAGATCGGGGCGCTCGCCCATCTCTATCGCGGCGAGGTCTACCGCAGCACGGTCTGGCGCACCCGCCTCGACAGCTCCACCAACTGGGCGGTGGTCACGACCGGCATCGCGCTGTCGGCGACCTACAGCAACGCCGAGGCCTCACCCTTGCCGATGGTGCTGGTCGGGCTGCTGGTCACGGTGTTCCTGTTGTTCGAGGCGCGACGCTATCGCTACTTCAACGTCTGGCGCGCCCGCGCGCGGCTGCTCGAAACCGATTTCTACGCGCCGATGATCCGCGGCGAAGGTCCCACCCCGAACGCAGCCTGGACCGAGCTGCTCGCTAACGACTACCGCCGCCCGCGCTATCACATCAGCCTTGCCCGCGCGATCGGCCGGCGGCTGCGTCGGACCTATGGCTGGATCTTCTCGATCCAGGCCATCGCCTACTACGGCAAGCTGGCGATTCATCCCCTGCCGCTGACCACCCTGAGCGAGATCTGGGACCGCGCCGCGATCGGCCCGATTCCCGGCGCCATCGTGGTTCTGGCCGGCGTCGCGTTCCATTCCAGCTGGGCGCTGTTCGCCTCTATCACGCATCGCATGGAGGTCGCAGATCGGCGTACGCGGCACAATCTGGTCGCGATGGGGTGAGAAGGCGCGCGCCGCGTTGCCGCTGGCCGGCTTTTCCCCTAACCTCACCCCAACAAGAAAAAGACAGGGAGGATTTGCCGATGGAAGTGATCCCACTGCGCCCCGGATTCGGAGCCGAACTGCGCGGCGTCACGCTTTCGGATGTTGCCGCCAGCGATGCCGCTTATGCTGCGGTGCGCGCGGCGTTCGAGGAACACTCGGTGCTGGTGTTCCGCAATCAGGAGGTCAGCGACGACATCCAGCTCGCCTTCTCGCGCCGCTTCGGTCCGCCCGAGACGACCAAGGTCGGCTCGATGGGCACCGGCTCGCATTTCGTGATCCTCTCGACCTTCGGGCCAGACGGCAAGGTGGTTCCGTCGGACCATCGGCAGCAGCTGCGCGCCAAGGCCAATCAGCTCTGGCACACCGACTCCTCCTTCAAGCGCGTGCCGGCGCTGACCTCGATCCTGTCCGCGCGCATCATCCCCGAACATGGCGGCGAGACCGAGTTCGTCTCGATGCGGCTGGCCTTCGAGCGGCTCCACAAGGATGTGGCGAAGCGATTGGAGGACTCGTTCGCCTGGCATTCCTACGCGCATTCGCGCAGCAAGGTGGCAGCCGGGCTCGCGACAACGGAAGAAGTCGACGCGTTGCCGCCGGTGTGTTGGCGCATGGTCTGGCGCAATCCCGTCAACGGCCGCGGCGCGCTGTATCTCGCTTCCCACGCCTATGGCGTCGAAGGCATGGACACGGAGGCCGGCAAGGCGCTGATCGAGCAATTGACGGAAGCTGCGACCGCACCCGGCGTCAGCTATCTGCATCAATGGAAGCAGGGCGACGTCGTGATGTGGGACAACCGCGCCACCATGCATCGCGGCCGCCCCTGGCCGGCGCATGAAGGCCGGCTGATGATCCGCACCACAATCTCGGCGACCGAGGCCGACGGTGTCGCGAACATGCACCCGCCCTCAACGCAAGCGGCGGAGTGACCGTGAATGCGAATATTTCCCCGTCATCCCGCGGAGCCGAAGCGCTCCTCAGGATGACGAGACCAGATAACGTGCGAGATGTCGGCGACATAGTGTCGCTGATTGCGGACCGCTTCACATCGCAGGCAAAAGGGTTATCAATCGAATTTGGACGGAGAGTCCTCATTGCATAGCGAGACAGACTGAGTTCCCTATAATCACAGCCATTATTCGCGGCAGGTGGAAATTTTAATGTGCCGGCGTCATCCGAATTGCCAATCCCCGCACGACCGTCGCCGGTTGCCCGATAGCCTCACCGTGGTATCGTCAATGCCAATCGGCCATTGAGACCGAAATTTGTGGAGGGGACCATGCGGAGCGTGCAAGCGCTGGCCGTCGCGGTATTGGCTGTGCTGACCATCAGCGACGTTTCACGCGCAGCCGAGCCGAAATCCGGCGGCATCTTCAGAATCTATCACCGCGACAGCCCCGGCAGCGCCTCGATCCACGAGGGCGCGACCTATTCGCTGAACGTGCCGTTCATGCCGATCTTCAGCAATCTCGTCATCTTCGATCAGCACATCGCGCAAAACAGCGCCAGCACGATCCGGCCCGAGCTTGCGGAAAGCTGGGCCTGGAGCGGCGACAACAGGACGCTGACCTTCAAGCTGCGCAAGGACGTGAAGTGGCACGACGGCAAGCCATTCACCGCAGCCGACGTCAAATGCACCTTCGACATGCTGATGGGCAAGTCGCAGCAGAAGTTCCGCCAGAACCCGCGCAAGTCCTGGTACGACCAGGTCGACGAGGTTACGACGAACGGCGATTATGAAGCATCGTTCAAGCTGAAGCGGCCGCAGCCGGCGCTGTTGTCGCTGCTCGCCTCGGGCTATTCGCCGGTCTATCCCTGCCACGTGTCGCCGGCGGAGATGCGCACCAAGCCCATCGGCACCGGCCCGTTCAAGTTCGTCGAGTTCAAGGCCAACGAGTCGATCAAGCTCACCAAGAACCCCGACTACTTCAAGAAGGGCCTGCCCTATCTCGACGGCATCGAGTTCACCATCATCCCGAACCGCTCGACCGCGATCCTCGGTTTCGTATCGGGCAAGTTCGACATGACGTTCCCGACCGAGGTCTCGATCCCGCTGCTCAAGGACGTCAAGTCGCAGGACCCCAAGGCGGTCTGCGTGGTGGAACCGAACAACGTCTCTACCAACATCATCATCAATTCTAGCGCACCGCCGTTCGACAATCTCGACATCCGCCGCGCGCTGGCGCTGGCGCTCGACCGCAAGGCGTTCATCCAGATCATGTTCGAGGGCCAGGGCGACATCGGCGGCACCATGGAGCCGGCACCGGACGGCCTGTGGGCGATGCCCAAGGATATGTTGGAGCAGATTCCCGGTTACGGTCCCGACATCGAGAAGAACCGCGAGGAAGCCCGCAAGCTGATGCAGAAGGCGGGATATGGCCCGGACAAGCACCTGCAGATCAAGGTGTCGACCCGCAACATCGCCGTGTACCGCGACCCCGCGATCATCCTGATCGACCAGATCAAGAGCATCTATATCGACGCCGAGCTCGACGTCGTCGACACCGCGCAATGGTTCCCGAAGATCGCACGCAAGGACTATTCGCTCGGCCTCAACCTCACCGGCAACGCCGTCGACGAACCCGACCAGTCGTTCTACGAGAACTATGCCTGCGGCTCCGAGCGCAACTACACCAACTATTGCAACAAGGACATCGAGAAGCTGTTCGACCAGCAGTCCGAGGAGACCGACCTCGACAAGCGCAAGAAGCTGGTCTGGGAGATCGACAAGAAGCTCCAGGAAGACGTCGCGCGGCCGATCATCTTCCACGCCCGGACCGGCACATGCTGGAAACCTTACGTGAAGAATGTCACGGTCATGTCCAACAGCTCCTATAACGGCTATCGTTACGAGGACGTCTGGCTGGACAAGTAGTCCAAGATACGGACGAGATAGGGAGAAGCGCGAGGGTGTTTGCCTATATCGTCCGGCGGCTGTTTCTGATGCTCGTGACCCTGTTCGGGATCTCGGTCATCATCTTCGTGCTGCTGCGGGTCGTTCCCGGCAACATCGTCGACATCCTGTTCGACGCCGCAGGCTTCGTCGATCCCGCCGACAAGGCCAATCTCGAGCGCGAACTCGGCCTCAGCCAGCCGATCGTGGTCCAGTATCTGCACTGGATCGGCGGGCTGCTGCGCGGCGACCTCGGCTATTCCTATGTCTCGGAGAAGCCGGCGCTGGAGGAGATCCTGCCGCGGATTCCGATCACCGCGCGCCTGGCAGGGCTGGCGCTATTGTTCTCCGCCTCGATCGGCATTCCGCTCGGCGTGATCAGTGCGGTGCATCAGGGCTCGAAGCTCGACTATGCGCTGCGCGTCGTCAGCCTCAGCGGCCTGTCGCTGCCGTCATTCTGGCTCGGCCTGTTGATCCTGATGGCCTCGGTCTCGCTATTCGGCACCATGCCGATCTTCAATCCGAATCCGAAGACCTGGCTCGAGGCGCTGACGATCTATGCGGTGCCGGCGATGGCGGTCGGCTTCCGCAGCGCGGCGCTGACCATGCGCATCACCCGTTCTTCGATGCTCGAGATCCTGCGCCAGGACTACATCCGCACCGCGCGTGCCAAGGGCGCCTCCGAGGCCTCGGTGAACTATCACCACGCGCTGAAGAACGCCGTATTGCCGGTCATCACCGTGATCGGCATCGAGGCCGCATTTCTGATTGGCGGGCTGATCGTCACCGAGACGGTGTTCAACATCCCCGGCATCGCCCGCTTCCTGGTCGAGGCGCTGCGCTGGCGCGATTACCCGATCGTGCAGAACCTCGTGATGTTCATCGCGGTCGTGGTCGTGGTCGTCAATTTCGTCGTCGACATGCTCTATGCGGCGATCGATCCGCGTATCCGGTTCGGAGACTAGCATGATCCGGAAAAGTGGGAGCCGGTTTTCCGATAAGATCATGCTCAACTAAAGAGGCCGCGTGGCAACGATCAACTTCGACAGCGAACTGCGACGCGCCGGGGCTAACGCCACCGGCGGCTGGGGACGTCTGGCCTTCCTGGCGCAGCGCCATGTGCTCGGCACGATCGGCCTCATCATCATGCTGCTGTTCGTGCTGACCGCGATCTTTGCCGATCTGATCAGCCGGTACGATCCGCTCACCGTCGATTCCGCACACCGGCTGGCCGCGCCCTCCACGCTGCACTGGTTCGGCACGGATTCCTTCGGCCGCGACGTCTGGAGCCGCATCGTCCATGGCGCGCGGATCTCGCTTGCGGTCGGCATCGGCTCCACGACCTTGGGGGCCACGCTCGGCGTCATCGTGGGTCTCACCTCCGGCTATCTCTCCGGCTGGGTCGACCTCGTATTCCAGCGGGTGACCGACATCCTGCAATCGCTGCCGCTGCTGGTACTTGCACTGGTGATGACCGCGGCGCTCGGCCCGTCGCTGCCGAACGTGATCCTCGCGATCGCCATTCCCTTGATCCCGACGGTCGCCCGCGTGATCCGCGCCAACACGCTGGCGCTGCGCGAGCAGCCGTTCGTGGAAGCCGCCAAATCGATCGGCATGAGCGAGATGCGGATCGCGCTGCGCCACGTGCTGCCTAACACCATCGCGCCATTGATCGTTCTGGCCACTGCGCAGCTCGGCTCGACCATCCTGACCGAGGCGTCGCTGTCGTTCCTTGGCCTCGGCATCCCCGAGCCTTATCCGTCCTGGGGCCGCATGCTGTCGGAATCCGCTGCGGAATATGTCCGCACCGCGCCGTGGCTGGTGATCTTCCCCGGCATTGCGATCAGCCTTGCGGTGTTCGGCACCAATCTGTTCGGCGATGCGCTACGGGACATCCTTGATCCGAGGCAGCGCGGCTGATGAGCGAGGCCAAGACGGCAGAGACGGTTCTCGACGTGAGGAACCTGCAGACGGTGTTCTTCACCAATTCCGGACTGTTCCGTGCGGTCGACGACGTCTCGTTCTCGGTCCGCCGCGGCGAGACGCTGGCGATCGTCGGCGAATCCGGCTGCGGCAAGAGCGTCAGCGCACTCTCGATCGTGCGCCTGGTGCCCGATCCGCCCGGCCGCATCGTCGGCGGCTCGGTGACGCTCGAGGGCACCGATTTGCTGAAGCTCGACGATGCCGCGATGCGCGCCGTCAGGGGCAACCGGATCTCGATGATCTTCCAGGAGCCGATGACCTCGCTCAATCCGGTGATGCGGATCGGCGACCAGATCGTCGAGGCGGTGCGGCTGCATCAGAAAGTGAGCAGCAAGGAAGCCTGGAAGCAGGCCGTCGACATGCTGCGGCTGGTGCGGATACCGGAGCCCGAGCGCCGCGCGCAGGAATATCCGCATCAGCTCTCCGGCGGCATGCGCCAGCGCGCGATGATCGCGATGGCGCTGGCGTGCCGGCCGGCGCTGTTGATCGCGGACGAGCCGACCACCGCGCTCGACGTCACCATCCAGGCACAGATCCTCGCATTGATCGTCGATCTGCAGCAGCGGCTCGGCACCGGGCTGATCCTGATCACCCATGACCTCGGCGTCGTCGCCCAAACCGCGCAGCGCGTGATCGTGATGTATGCCGGCAAGAAGGTCGAGGAGGCGACCGTCGAGTCCCTGTTCGAGACGCCGCTGCATCCTTATACGCGCGGGCTGATGGCCTCGATGCCGGCGGTGATCGCGCTCGGCGCGAAGAGCGATGCTCGGTTGGCTGAGATTCCCGGCATGGTGCCGTCGCTGACCAATCTGCCGCCCGGCTGTGCTTTCGCACCGCGCTGCAAGCTCGCGGTCGACCGCTGTCGTCAGGAATATCCGCCGCTTGACGAGGTCAAACCCAATCACTGGGCGGCCTGCTGGCGCGCCGGCGAGATGGCGGAGGCGTCATGACCGAGCACCGCCCGCTCCTCGAGGTCACCGATCTCGTCAAGCATTACGCGGTGCGCGGCGGCGTTCTGCGCCGGCAGGTCGGCACCGTGCATGCAGTCGACGGCGTCAGTTTTTCGCTCGGCGCCGGCGAGACGCTCGGGCTGGTCGGCGAATCCGGCTGCGGCAAGTCGACGGTGGCGCGTACCGTGTTGCGGCTGGTCGAGCCGACCAGCGGCGCCATCAAGCTCGACGGCGAGGATATCGCGCCGCTCAGCAAGACGGCGCTGCGGCCGTATCGCCGCTCGATGCAGATCGTGTTCCAGGACCCGTTCGCTTCGCTCAATCCGCGCATGACGGCCGGCGATATCGTCGGCGAACCGCTGAGCGTGCACGGCATCGCGACCGGCGCAAAGAAGCAGGAGCGCGTCGCGGAGCTGTTCCAGCAGGTCGGCCTCCGGCCCGACCAAATGAAGAACTTCCCGCATCAATTTTCCGGCGGGCAGCGCCAGCGCATCTGCATTGCCCGCGCGCTGTCGCTCGGGCCGCGGCTGATCGTCTGCGACGAACCGGTCTCCGCGCTCGACGTCTCGATCCAGGCGCAGGTGATCAACCTGTTGATCGACCTGCAGCGCAAGCAGAACTTCTCCTATTTGTTCATTGCGCACGATCTCGCGGTCGTCGCCCATATCAGCCACCGCGTCGCCGTGATGTATCTCGGCCGCATTGTCGAGATCGCCGACAAGCACGAATTGTTCGCCAATCCGCGCCATCCCTATACGCAGGCGCTGCTCGCATCCGTGCCGATCGCCGACCCTAAGGCCAGGCGGATCGCGCCGCTGATCGACGGCGATGTGCCGAGCCCGATCAACCCGCCGCCTGGCTGCGCCTTCCACACCCGCTGCCGCTACGCGATGGATCGCTGCAAGACCGAACGCCCCGCGCTGCAGGCGGCCGGCACCGCGCATCAGGTGGCGTGCTGGCTGAACGACGGGACGGGGCAAGCCGCCTCATACTCCACTTTCGTCCCGGCCTAGCGCAATTGCGCACTGGGCCGGAACGACACTACTTATGCGGCGGCCTCGATTTCCACCACGATCTTCCCTGTCGTCACCTGCTCGCCTTCGGCAACATCGATGGCCGACACCGTGCCCGCGACACCCGCGGTATGTACGTGCTCCATCTTCATCGCCTCCAGCGTCATCACCGGCTGGCCGGCCGCGACCTTGTCGCCGGCCTTCACCAGCACTGCGACGACCCGGCCGTTCAGGGCGGCGCGGACCTTGCCGTCGCCGCCGACGGCCGCCGCGCCCTCCGGCGGCGCGAGCGTGAGATCGTGCGCCGACAGCGTGACGCCGCGATGCAGGATGTGCAGCCGATTATCATCGCGCAGGAACCTGGCCTGCTCCATCAGGCCATCATGATGGAAGCGGATGCTGTCCTGACCGAGCTCATCGATTGCGAAGCTGAAGCGATCGCCGTTGCGGGTCGCGACGTAGCTGCCGTCGCGCTCGCGGACAATCTCGATCTCCTGCACGCCGTGGCCGAGATCGATCCGCAAGCCGAGCGGCAACGTCGCCGATAGCGAGCGGCCGCGCTGCCATGGCGGCGCGTGCGGATTGGTGACGTAGAGCAGCAGCGCCGCAAGCGCGAGGTCGCTGCCGCGATCGGGCTGGGGCGTCAAAAGCACGTCGCAGTTGTTGCCGATGAAGGCCGTGGTCGCCTCGCCCTTGGCAAAGACCGGATGACGCAGGCAGTCGATCAGGAATCCCTGATTGGTCGTAACGCCGAAAGCTGTGACCTGCTCCAGCGCGCAGATCAGTCTGCCGCGCGCCTCGTCGCGGGTCGCGCCATGGCTGATGACCTTGGCGATCATCGAATCGTAGAACGGCGGAATTTCCGAGCCGGACTGCAACGCGTGCTCGACACGGATGCCAACCGGCATCTGCCAGCGCGCCATCGTGCCGGATTGCGGCATGAAATCATGCCCGGCATCCTCCGAGCAGAGCCGTACCTCGATGGCGTGGCCGGAGAAGGTGACGTCCTCCTGCCTCAGGCCGAGCGGCTCGCCCCGGGCGACACGCAACTGCAATTCGACCAGATCGAGCCCGGTGATCGCCTCGGTGACGGGATGCTCGACCTGCAGCCGCGTGTTCATCTCCATGAAGTAGAAATTGCCGGCGCGATCGAGCAGGAACTCCAGCGTGCCGGCGCCCTCATAGCCGATCGCCTTGACCGCCTGCACGGCGACTGCCCCCATCCGCGCGCGCAGCTCCGGCGTCACCGCGGGCGACGGCGCTTCCTCGATCAGCTTCTGATGCCGCCGCTGCACCGAGCAATCGCGCTCGCCGAGATGGATGGCGTTGCCATGGCGGTCGCCGAACACCTGGATCTCGATGTGGCGGGGATCGACAATCGCGCGCTCGAGGATGACGGTGGGATCGCCGAACGCGCCTTGCGCCTCCGAGCGCGCACTGCGCAGCGCGTCCGGAAATGCCGCAGCATCCGCAACCAACCGCATGCCGCGGCCGCCGCCGCCGGCGACCGCCTTGATCATGACGGGGAAGCCGATCTTCTTCGCCTCGGCCAGCATAACGGTATCGCTCTGGTCGGCGCCCTGATAGCCGGGCACGCAGGGCACGCCGGCCTTCTGCATGATCTCCTTGGCGCCGGCCTTGTTGCCCATCGCACGGATCGCCTCCGGCGACGGGCCGATGAACACCAGCCCCGCATCGCGGCAGGCCTGGGCAAAGTCCTCGTTCTCGGCGAGGAAGCCATAGCCGGGATGCACGGCCCCGGCGCCGCTCGCCTTGGCGGCTGCGATGATCGCGTCGATCTTCAGATAGGATTGCGCCGGCAGCGCCTCGCCGATCCGCACCGCCTGATCGGCTTCGCGCACATGCAATGCGTCGCGGTCGGCATCGGAGTAGACCGCGACCACGCCATAGCCGAGCCGCCGCGCCGAGCGCATGATGCGCAGCGCGATCTCGCCCCGGTTGGCGATCAGGATCTTGAAGAACGGCGTTCGCTTCACGATGGCTCCGCTCATGGCCGCGCCACCGAGAACTGCATGCGCTGCGGGCTTCGCGCTTCGGCCTCGCGGCAGATCGCCAGCACCTCTGACAGCACCGTCCGCGTGTCGCGCGGATCGATCACGCCGTCGTCGAGCACGCGGGCGCTGGTCGAGAACACGTCCATCTGGCTGTCGAACACGCCGGATATCTGCGCCTTCATCGCCTCCAGCTTCTCCTTCTCAATCGGCTTGCCGCGCCGCGCGGCTGCCGCCTCGGTTACGATCGCCATGGTCTCGGCGGCCTGCTCGCCGCCCATCACCGCGGTCTTGGCATTGGGCCATGAGAAGCAGAACCGGGGATGGAAGCCGCGGCCGCACATGCCGTAATTGCCGGCGCCGAACGAGGCGCCGCAGTACAGCGTGATCTGCGGCACCGTCGCCGAGGTCACCGCCTGGATCATCTTGGAGCCGTGCTTGATCATGCCGGCCTCTTCATAGGCCTTGCCCACCATGTAGCCGGTGGTGTTGTTCATATAGAGGATCGGGGTGCGCGACTGGCAGCAGGACTGGATGAAATGCGTCGCCTTGTTGGCGCCGGGCACGTCGAGCGGGCCGTTGTTGGTGATGATGCCGATCGCCTGGCCTTCGATGCGGGCGTGGCCGCAGACCGTCGCCGGGCCGTAATTGGCGCCGAACTCGGTGAAATCGGAATCGTCGATGAAGCGCGCGATCGCCTGGCGCATGTCGACGGGCCGCTTGTGATCCATCGGCATGATGCCGAGCAGCTCCTCCGCATCGTAGCGCGGCGGCTTGAACGCCGCGGGTTCGGGTGCCGGCCGATCCCGAGGACGGTCCCACGGCAACTTGCCCATGATCTCGCGCGCAATGCGGAGCGCGTCGCGGTCGTCCTCGGCGAGATAATCGCCGAGCCCGGAGATCTGCGTGTGCATCTCGGCGCCGCCGAGCTCTTCCTCGGTCGCGATCTCGCCGGTGGCGGCCTTGAGCAGCGGCGGCCCGGCAAGGAACGCGCGGGTGCGGCCGCGTACCATCACGATGTAATCCGAAAGGCCGGTCTGGTAGGCGCCGCCCGCGGTCGAGGAGCCGTGGGTCACGGTCACGACCGGCAGCCCGGCCGCCGACAGCCGCGCCAGATTGCGAAAGATATTGCCGCCGCGGACAAAATCCTCGACGCGGTAGCGCAGCAGATTGGCGCCGGCGCTCTCGACCAGTTGTACGTAAGGCAGCTTGTTCTCCAGCGCGAGCTCCTGCACCCGCAGCGTCTTGTCGAGGCCGTAAGGTTGCAGCGCGCCGGCGTCGATGCCGGCATCGTTGGCGCTGACCATGCAGCGGATGCCGGAGACGAAGCCGATGCCGGCAACCAGTCCGCCGCCGGGCACGCTCTTGTCCGCATCCGGCACATCGAACATGTAGCCGGCGAGGGTCGAGAGTTCGAGGAACGGCGAGCCGGGATCCAGCACCAGCGCGACGCGCTCGCGCGGCAACAGCTGGCCGCGTTTATGGAAGCGGTCCTTGGCCGCAGCGGATGCGGCGCGCGCGCGCTCCTCGAGGGCGCGCATCCGGGCGATCAGCGCCAGCATGCCGTCGCGATTGCCCTGGAACGCGGCGCTGCCGAGGGCGATGGTGTTTTCGATGATGGCCATGGCTAACCTTCTTCGTCATTCCGGGGCAGCCCGAAGAGCTGGGCTACGATGTGCAGTTGCACGTCAGAGAATCCATACTCCGATCGCGGTTATGGATTCCGGGCTCGCGCTGCGCGCGCCCCGGAATGACGATCAGTGCCTGACACCAAAGATCTGCCGCGCTTCCGCAGGGCTCGCGATCTCGCGGCCGGCCCGGCGCGCACATGCCGCGAGGCCTTCGACGAGCTGCCCGTTCGACGTCACCTTGGTGCCGTCGCCGAGATAGAATGTATCTTCCAGGCCGCTACGCAGATGGCCGCCGAGGTCGGCGGCGCGCTGGTGCAGCGGCCAGATCTCGGCGCGACCGATCGCGGTGACCTGCCAATGCGCTTCCGGCGCCTTCAGCTTGAGCAGGATCGGCAGCAGTTCCGGATCGGCCGGCATGCCCGAGGCGACACCCATGACGAAATTGTATTCGAGCGGGCCGGAGTACATGCCGGTCTGCCGGTACATCCCGACGCAGCGCACGATGCCGACATCGAAGCACTCGAATTCGGGAATGGTGCCGGCGACCTTCATCACGTCGAGATAATCCTGCACTTTCTCGACGGCGTTATCGAACATCATCGGCGGCCAGGCCCAGGTGTTGTCGGCCTTGACCTTCAGATAATTCAGCGAGCCGGCATTGCAGGCCGCGATCTCGGGTTTTGTCTCGCGGACGCAGTCGAGCGCGCCCTGGTAGTTCGGGCCCGAGGTGCCGGTGGTGTGATTGATGATCACGCCGGGACAGGCCTCGCGGATCGCCTGCTGGATCTCCTTGCTGACGCCGACGTCCCATGACGGCAGATGGCCTTTGTTCGGCTCCTGCTGGCGCAGGTGGATGTGCATGATGCTGGCGCCGGCGTTGAACGCGGCCCTGGCCTCGCGCGCCATCTGTTCCGGCGTCACCGGGACGTTGTGCTGTTTCGGGTCGGTAAGCACGCCGTTCAGCGCGCAGGTGATGACGGCCTTGTCGCTCATGGGTCTGTTGTCCGCTTTGCAGCGCACCTGCGCTGCTGATTTTCCCATGATGAGAACTTTGCCTTCGCGCCATCTTGCGTTGACTGGCTAACGCTCGCGCGCTCAGCCAACGATCGATTTGATCGTCATCCGGGCCGACCACGCCCGACCGGTATGGACTCGTCACGGCCGGTGTGGTCGAAACATCCTCCACATCATCTGGCGCAGGCAAGCGATGCAATGATGAAGCTCAAATCCCTGTCTGCCATCATCCTTGGCGCCGTCATGTTCTCGACATCGGCTGCAGCGGCAGGGCAAATCTGGCTCTCAGGCGTCGACCCAGTTGTCCAGGCCGATCGCGGCGAGCGAGTGGCGAGCGACTTCATGACGTTATTTTCCCCAAACGCGGATTGGCACCGCGCGGCTGCGGCGATCCAGGTCTTCAAGCTCTCCACCCAGTTCCTGCACCGATCGAGCGATGCGGACCTCGCCGCCGTGATCCGCGACCTTCGCCGCCGCCACATCGCACTCGCCATGGAGGCCGAGATTCTGGTCGCCACGACCCGCTGCGGAAACGGCGTTCCCGGCTATACCACCGCAGCCGTCATCAAGAAGGCTGCGGACCGCGTCGCGGCGCAAGGCGGCGAGATCGCCTATGTGGCGTTCGATGAGCCGATGACCTGGGGGCATTTCGCGCACAGCGGTTGCCAATACAAGACCGAGGACCTGGTCGATAACATCGCGCCGAACATCCGGACTCTGAAAGCGGCGTTCCCGCACGTCCAATTCGGCGACATCAAGCCCGTAACGGATCAGACGCCGGGACGTTTCGATGAAATTCTGAGATTTGCCAAGCTGTTCAAGGCGAAGACTGGCGAGCCCTTGACCTTTCTGCAGGCCGACTTGATCTGGCAAAGCAACTGGCGGCCACAGCTCATGGTCTGGAAGACACGGCTGCACGCGGCAGGCCTCAGCTATGGTGTCGTGATCGACGGCGATCCGGCCGACCGCAACGACCTGGCGTGGACGAGCCATGCTGTTCAACGATACCGTGAGCTGGTCGCCGATCCCGCGATTTCGCCGGACGCCTTCATCATCCAGAGCTGGCAGCCTCGACCGACCCATATGCTGCCGGATGGCAATCGGGACACCTTGACCTCAGTGATCGTCCAGGCGGTGGCGCACTGACGCTCGCTTCCTGCTACGTCACCGCCCTCTCACTCGCCGACTGTCCGGTGCGATAGATCGCAAGATCCCGCGAGCCGGAGAAGATCGCGCGCGGCTTCAGGCCGTAGAAGCGGCGGATCGAGTGGCTGAAATGGGTCGAGTCGGGATAGCCGATATCCTGCGCGAGATGCGCGAGGTTGATGTCCTGGTTGGCGAAGTGCAGCAGATGCCGCGCGCGCTTCCAGGCGCGGAAGGAGCGGAACGAGATTCCGGTCTCCTCCTTGAACAGATGCAGGAAGCGCGAGGGCGACAGCCCGGCCTCGGCGGCGCAGCCTGCCGCGGTCACCGGTTCGCCGGAGAATTCCCCGATGCGGCCGATCGCGCGAACGACGCGCGGATCGAGCACGCGCTGGGGCAGCGCGTCGCCGAAGCACATGGTGTCGAACTCGGCATTGGCGATCGCGTCGCGATGCTGCATCTCGGCAAGCGTCCCATAGGCGTTGCGAATCCGGCTCGCGAACAGATGAGAATCGGGCCCTTGCAGGCGGCGGGCGACGGCTTCGAGCGTGCCGTCGGGCACGCTTTCCGGCTCGATCGCAACGCAGATCGCGGATCGATATTCGCTGGTGATGGTGTGGCGCAGGTTCGGCATCGTCACGGCTAGCTCGCCATGCGACTCGCGGCCTTCGCTGGTCGACAGATGCAGGCCGTCGCGGATCGCGACATAGACGTGGAATGCGCCGGGACAGCGCTCGCGCGGGCGGCCGAGCAGCCCGGCATAGAAAACCCGTTCCGGCGTGATCAGCATCCGGTGGCCGGATGGCTGACCGGAGTTCTGGCACTTCGCGTCCACGATCGCGTCCATGGCGGTTCCTCCTCGCGCGGCTCTTTGGGCCGCTGCGGCGGAGCTACCATAGCGCAAATTCGTAAGCTGTCATCGACGCGAATTGTCGTCATTCCGGGCGATGCGACGCATCGAACCCGGAATGACGAGGTTCCGGGTTCAATGCTGCGCATTGCTCCGGAACGACGGACTAATCAAGGCCGCGCCCGCGGCGCAACGTTCTGTTCCAGCCCGGCTTTTTGCTCCGACGCCACCGCGCGCTGGTAACCTTCGCGCTGCTGCAGCCGCGCCCAATAGGCCGCGACATTCGGCCCAAAATCCTTGGCGAGGCCGATATTGCTGGCAAGCCGAAGCGCATAGCCGTTGGTGATGTCGGCGGCCGTGAAGCGTTCCGCGCAGAGGAATTCCGATTTCGCGGCGGCGGCCTCCACCGCACGCAAGCGGCCTAGGAACCATTTTGCATAGTCGCCCGAGACCTGCGGACTGCGCCGCTCCTCCGGCTCCAGCTGGCTGTAGCGCAGCACCAGCGTCTGCGGAAAGGTCAGCGTCGCATCGGAGAAATACATCCAGTTCAGGAACGCGCCATAGGCCGGCTCGTCGGGACCTACGATCAGCGGCGTCGGTCCATATTTGGTGCCGAGGTAATGGCAGATGCCGGAGGACTCCGTCATCCTGGTCTCGCCATCGACCATGAACGGAATCGTGCCGAGCGGATTGATGCCGAGATATTCCTTGGCGAATACGCGCGGCGGGAACGGGAGCATCTTCAGCTCATAGGACAGCCCGAGCTCCTCCAGCATCCACAGCGGACGGAACGAGCGCGCGGCATCGCAGTGATAGAGCGTGATCATCAGGCATTTCCCTTTTGCTTCATGCCGGGCAGCGTGCCCATCATCTTGCACAATACCATCAGCATCACCTCATCGGCGCCGCCACCGATCGAGGTCAGGCGGCTGTCGCGATAGGCCCGGCTGACCGGCGTCTCATTGGTGAAGCCCATGCCGCCCCAATATTGCAGGCAGGCATCGGTGAGCTCGCGGCCGAGCCGGCCGGCCTTCAGTTTCGCCATGGTCGCAAGCCGGGTGACATCCTCGCCAGCCACCAGCGCCTCGCCGGCGCGATAAACCAGCGAGCGCAGCAGCTCGACCTCGGTCTGCATCTCCGCGAGCTTGAAATGCACCACCTGGTTATCGAGGATCGAGCCGCCGAACGCCTTGCGGCTCCGGGTGTAGTCGATGGTGGCGTTGATGATGAATTCATGCGCCTTCAGGCAGGCGGCCGCGCCCCACAGCCGCTCCTCCTGGAACTGGATCATCTGGTAGGTGAAGCCTTGCCCTTCCTCGCCGATCCGGTTGCGTTTCGGCACCCGGACATTGTCGAAGAAGATCTGCGCGGTGTCGGAGGAACGCATGCCGAGCTTGTCGAGTTTTCGCGCGACCTGGACGCCCCTGGTTTTCATCGGCACGCAGATCAGCGACTTGTTGCGATGGACCGGGCCGTCGCTGGTGTTGGCAAGCAGGCAAATCCAATCAGCCTGGGTGCCGTTGGTGATCCACATCTTGCCGCCATTGATGACGTAGTCATCGCCGTCGGAGCGCGCATGGGTCTTGATCGAGGCGACGTCGGAGCCGGCGCCGGGCTCGGAGACACCGATGCAGGCGACCTGATCGCCCGCGATCGCGGGGGCCAGGAATTCGCGCCGCACCTCGTCTGAGCCGAACCGCGCCAGCGCCGGCGTCGCCATGTCGGTCTGCACACCGATCGCCATCGGCACGCCGCCGCAGGTGATCGCCCCGAGCTCCTCGGCCATCATCAGCGCGTAGGAATAATCCAGTCCCTGGCCGCCGAATTCGACCGGCTTGTTGAGGCCGAGGAAGCCGAGATCGCCGAGCTTCTTGAACAGTTCATGCGCCGGGAAGATGCCGGCCTGCTCCCATTCGTCGACATGGGGATTGATCTCGGCCGCGATGAATTTTTGCAGCGCGCGACGCGGTTCGTCGTGGTCGGCGGTGAAGAGCATATTTAATCAATCCTTGTCATTCCGGGGCGCGCGGAGCGCGAGCCCGGAATCCATTCACATCGAATCTGCTGCCCGATGGATTCCGGGCTCTCGCTTCGCGAGCCCCGGAATGACGGCTGTGAGTGAGAAGCATTCAAAGCCCCATCTGCCGCGACGCGAGATCCTTCATGATCTCCTCGGTACCGCCGCCGATGGCGTTGACCTTGACCTCGCGGTAGATGCGCTCGACCTTGACGCCGCGCATGAAGCCGGCGCCGCCGAAGATCTGCACCGCCTCGGAGGCGCAATGCGCCATGGTTTGCGTCGCCTGGTTCTTCATCATGCAGATTTCGGCGACCGGGCTTTCGCCCTGGCCGAGCCGCCACGCCAGCATTTCCAGCATCGCCTGCGAGGCCGCGACCTTCTGCGCCATGTCGACGATCTTGTGCCTGATCACCTGGTGCTGGGCGATCGGCTTGCCGAAGGTCTTGCGCTCCTTGGCATAGGCAACCGCCTCGTCGAGGCAAACGCGCGCATAGGCGGTGCAGCTTGCCGCCATGCCCATCCGTTCGCTGTTGAAGTTGTACATGATCTGCTTGAAGCCCTCGCCCTCCTCGCCGATCAGGTTCTCGACCGGCACGCGGCACTCGTCGAAATGAAGCGTCGCGGTGTCCGACGCCCACCAGCCCATCTTCTTCAATTTGGTGCGCGTCAGGCCCGGCGCATTGCCTTCGATCAGCAGCAGGCTGACGCCGCCGGGGCCCTCGCCGCCGGTGCGCACCGCGACCGTCAGATAGTCGGCGCGCATGCCCGACGTGATGAAGGTCTTCTCGCCGCTGACGATATAATGATCGCCGTCGCGCCGCGCCTTGGTCCGCAAATTGGCGACATCGGAGCCGCCGCTCGGCTCGGTGATCGCGAGCGCGGAGATCTTCTTGCCCGCAAGCACCTCCGGCAACACCCGCGCCTTGACCTCGGGGCGGGCGGCACGAGCGATCGGCGGCGAGCCGATGGTGTGGCTCATCAGGCTCGCGGAGACGCCGCCGGCGCCGGCGCGTGCCAGCTCCTGCGAGGCCACGATCTTCATGAACTGGTCGGCGGCGACCCCGCCATATTCCTCCGGGAAACCGAGGCCAAGCAGCCCGATCTCGGACGCCTTGGCATAGAGCTCGCGCGGAAACTCGCCCTCCTCGTCCCATTGATGGGAATAAGGCTCGATTTCCTTCGCCACAAAGCGCCGCATCACCTCGCGAAAGGCTTCATGCTCGCCGGTGTAGAACGGGTTTGCCATCCGCGTGCTCCGTTGATTCTTGCGGCTGACGATGTCCGGATTTTTCCCGGTTCACTTGCGTCGAGTGGCTGCCGGCCGGATCGGGTTTCCCGCCAGCCACTAAACGCAAGACAGTATCCCGATACGCCCCCTCCACTGCCAATTCATGGCATCAATCGAGGGACAGGCGGCGCAAGACTGCCGTTCCGGAGGAGGGAAAATTGCCGGTTCGTTATTACGACTGGATCGCGCATCATCGCCGGCGTACGCCGGACAAGACGGCGCTTGTCGATCTCGCAAGCCGTCGCCGCTTCACCTATGCGGAGCTCGACGCCCGCGTGTCGCGGCTCGCGGGCCATCTGCGCGACGCCTTGAGGGTCGCGAGCGGCGACCGGGTCGCGGTGCTGGCCCTGAACACCACGGATACGCTGGAAGTGCAGTTCGCCTGCTTCCGGATCGGCGCGGTCTTCCTGCCGCTCAACACCCGCCTCACCGTTCCCGAGCTGCGCTACATCACCGGCGACGCATCGCCCAAAGTGATGATCCACGACGACGAGCTCGCCGAGACCGCGCTTGCGGTCGCCAAGCTCTGCGGCGTCGCTTCGACCGTGCGGCTCGGCCCCGGCGGCGCCTATGAGGCCGGCATCGCCGCGGCCAAACCGCTCGAACGGTTCGAAGAGGTCACGCTCGATGACATCTCGACCATCATGTACACCTCGGGCACCACGGGCCAGCCCAAGGGCGCGATCATCACGCACGGGATGACGTTCTGGAATTGCGTCAATCTCGGCGGCCCCGCTTACATCTCGCCGGCCTCCGTGCTGCTCACGGTGCTGCCGCTATTCCACACCGGCGGGCTGAATTGCTACACCAACCCGGTGCTGCATGCCGGCGGCACCGTGCTGATCATGCGCAATTTCGACCCCGGCGAGGCCTTGAAGCTGATCGGCGATCCCGCGCACGGCATCAACGTATTCTTCGGCGTGCCCGCGATCTACCAGTTCATGGCGCAGCATCCGGCGTTCGCGACCGCCGATTTCAGCCGCCTGCTGATCGGCGGGGTCGGTGGTGCGCCGATGCCGGTGCCGCTGCTCAAGACCTGGGAGGCGCGCGGCGTCGCACTGCAGCAGGGCTACGGCATGACCGAGACCTCGCCGGCGGTGATGGTGCTCGACCGCGAGGATGCCGCGCGCAAGGCCGGCTCATCCGGCAAGCCTGTGCTGCATACTGAAGTGAGGATCGTGCGACCCGACGGCAGCGATGCCGCAGTGGGCGAGCTCGGCGAACTCTGGGTCAGGGGCCCGAACATTACGCCGGGCTATTGGAACCGGCCGGACGCCAACGCCTCTTCCTTCACTGACGGCTGGCTGCACACCGGCGATGCCACGCGGATCGACGAGGACGGCTTCTACTACATCGTCGACCGCTGGAAGGACATGTACATCTCTGGCGGCGAGAACGTCTATCCGGCCGAAGTCGAGAGCGTGCTGCATCAATTGGCAGCCGTGGCCGAAGCCGCCGTGATTGGCATCCCGAACGAGCAATGGGGCGAGGTCGGGATGGCCGTGATCGCCGTGAAGCCGGGCCATACGCTGACCCCGGCCGAGATCCACGCGCATTGCCAGGCCAATCTGGCGCGGTTCAAATGTCCGCGCCTGATCGAATTCATCGATGCCCTGCCGCGGAATGCGACAGGCAAAATTCATAAGCCGACGCTCCGGCTGCAATTCAGCCAGCCGAAGCCGACCGATACCGCGGCGTGATCCTAGACGCGCCTCGCGCGGCCCGGACTCCGCTGTGACAGGAATTGCCCCGCAACCGTCTGCCGGGACCGGCTGCGGGTTCGTTGCGTCAGTCCCCAACCAGAATCAATCGAGGAAATTGCCTTTATGAAAATCACAAAACTGTCGCTGCTGGCCGCCGCCGCGGCGCTCTGCCTGCTTTCCAGCCAGGCCGCCTTTGCACAGAAGAAATATGACACCGGCGCCTCCGACACCGAGATCAAGATCGGCAATGTCGAGGCCTATAGCGGTCCCGCCTCCGCCTACGGCATCATCGGCAAGACCGAAGAAGCCTATTTCAAGATGATCAACGAACAGGGCGGCATCAACGGCCGCAAGATCAACTGGATCTCCTATGACGACGGCTATTCGCCGCCGAAGACCGTGGAGCAGATCCGCAAGCTGATCGAGAGCGACGAGGTGTTCCTGGTGTTCAACGCGCTGGGCACGCCGACCCAGACTGCGGTGCAGAAGTATCACAACGCCAAGAAGGTGCCGCAGCTCTTCCTCGCCACCGGCGCCAGCAAGTGGAACGATCCGAAGGATTTCCCGTGGACGATGGGCTTCCAACCGAGCTATCGCGTCGAGGCGCGGATCTTCGGCAAATACATCCTCAAGGCCAAGCCAGACGCGAAGGTTGCGATCTTCTATGCCAATGACGATTTCGGCAAGGACTACCTGGTCGGCCTGAAGGAGGTGCTCGACAAGTCGAGCGTCAAGATCGTCGCCGAGGAAAGCTACGAGACGACAGAGCCGTCGATCGATTCCCACATCGTCAAGCTGAAGGACACCGGCGCCGACGTGTTCGTCAACATCTCGACGCCGAAATTCGCGGCGCAGGCGATCAAGAAGATCGCCGAGCTCGGCTGGAAGCCGATGCACGTGATGACCGACGTCTCGATCTCGATCGGCGCGGTCATGAAACCCGCCGGTCTCGAAGCCTCCGAAGGCGTGCTGTCAGCCGGCTACCTCAAGGACGCCTCCGATCCGCAGTGGAAGAACGACGAGGGCATGAAGAAGTTCATGGCCTTCGCCGAGAAGTACATGCCCGGCGCCAATCTGTCCGACGCCAATCTGGTCTATGGCTACGCCGCGGCGCAGACCATGGTGCAGGTGCTGAAGCAGTGCGGCGACAATCTGACCCGTGAGAACGTGATGAAGCAGGCCGCCAGCCTGAAGGATTTCACGCCCGACACGCTGATCCCCGGCATCCGGATCAACACCAGCGCGACCGACTTCGCGCCGGTCGAGCAGCTGAAGATGATGCAGTTCAAGAGCGGGCAATGGGAGCTGTTCGGCGACATCATCAGCGCCGAGACCGGCGGCTAGGGCTGATCGCGTTACGGAACGTCAGCGTCGCGAAGCCGCCCATCCGGGCGGCTTCGTTTTTACGGCCCTTCGCAGATTGGCGCCTGCCGAGTTAATTCCGCCGTCGACCACTCTTACACCGTCACCCTGAGGAGCGCGCCCTTGCGCGCGTCTCGAAGGGTCGACGGCCCCGGCCGTGGCCGTGCATCCTTCGAGGCTCGCAAGAGCTCGTACCTCAGCGATTCGAGACTTACAAGGATGACGGAATCGGCACCTTCCTTGTGATCCCACCAAGAGAACCCTACGTAACATAGGAGCCAATCCGAAGCCGGATCGTCTAGCCGATGCATTCCCAAGTTCATTATCTGCCGCTGACGCCGGGATTCTTCTCGATCCTGGTGTTCGCGGCCATCGCGCTGGTGGTCCTGATCCAGCTTCGCATCCTGCGCTACGCCTATATGCGGCTCGGCGTCGGTCCCGGCGTCGCATTGCTGCTGCTGTTCGGGTCGCTGATCGGCAGCTACTTCAATATTCCGATCACGGTGCTGTCCGGCCCGCCGGTGCGAGCGGGGCAGATCGTCGATTTCTTCGGCATGCGCTATGTGGTGCCCTACCTTGCATCGCCGAGCACGATCCTTGCCGTGAACGTTGGCGGCGCGGTGATTCCGGCCGCGATGTCCGCCTATCTGATGCTGCGTTATCAGCTCTGGCTCAGGGCCGCTATCGCGACCGCCGTGATCGCGGCCATCGTCCATGCAAGCGCGACGCCGGTGCCAGGCATGGGGATCGCTGTCCCGGTATTCGTTCCGGTGGCGGCCACGGCGATCCTCGCCCTGCTGCTGTCGCGCGAATATGCAGCGCCGCTGGCTTATATCGGCGGCTCGATGGGAACGCTGCTCGGCGCGGACCTGTTGAACCTCGACAAGATCGGCAGCCTCGGTGCGCCGATCGCATCGATCGGCGGCGCCGGCACGTTTGACGGCATTTTCCTGACCGGCATTCTCGCCGTGCTGATCGCCGGCATGGTCGCGCCTGCGCGTCCGAGAGCGACGTAACCTTGCCTCATTATCCCGGCAAGAAAATCGCGAACGGCTCGTCGATCGTGCGCCGCACGTGCTCGCGATAGAGCGCGAAGTTCGCGTCATCGGCCGATACCCGGCCGAGACTCGGCTTCGGCACGTTCTTCACCGGCAGGAACGCGATCGGCGCAGCGACCGGCGTCAGCAGCGAGCCGCGGCCGGCGAGCAGCGTGGTGATGATGCCGTACATCTCGCCGGAATTGCGCGGCCGCGAGACCGTGATCACGCGATGCTGGCCATGCCGGTTGGTGACGAGATAGACGAAGCCGGATTCATTGGGCACCGCCACCTCGCCATATTGGGTGTAATCGGCATCCTGCCGCTCGCCCTCGCGGAAGCCGAGCGATGACGCCGCATCGTCCCAGGCGATCTCGGTGCGATAGGCATACAACGCGTCCGGCTCGCCGAACGACGGACGCACCGTGATGTAAGTCCCTTCGATCCGTGCCACCGCACGGCGCGAATAGGATCCGAGACTGTCGGGCGCGATGCCGCCATTGACGGGCGCGGTTACCGTGATCGTCTCCGGCAGCTTGCGCAAGGACACGCCGAGCGCCTGCTCGAGCCGCACGGTGGTCGCCAGCGTGAACGGGCGGCGGCCACCAAGCACCTTCTCCAACGTCGATAGGCTGAGCTTGGCCTGCTCGGCCAGCGTCTGCCGCGAGATACGGCGGCGCGCGATTTCCTCCCGGATGGTCTCCGCGACCTGCCGGCTCTGCTCCGCGGATAGCTGCTTGTCAGGCGTCGGCATCCAGATTCCTGCCCGGTTCCCCTCGATTCAGCACACTCTAGCAGACCGGACAATCCATCACAAAACCGCACAAACCCGCCTCGGCCGGCGGCGGGCCGCGCCGGACGGCGGCCAATCATTGCCAATCGTTCTGCTCGCGCCGAAACCGCCGCTCTCCATGATTGCGAAGCAGCGAAAGTCTCGCTCGGGAGTGACGAAGATGACGATTTACGATGCATGTGAAAGCAGCCCGCAGATCCGGATGTCGCGCCGGATGCGCATTGCGCTGTTCTTCCTGGTGGAAGGTGTGGCCGCGCTGGCGATCGGCTTTGCGGCGCTGTTCGTGAGCTTTGATCCGGTGTGGTCGGCGGAGCTGCCGCAACAAGGGGTGCTGCGGCCAAGCGATGCGCGCTCCGGCTCGCTGCTGTTCAAGACCGACGACGGCTACAGGGATGCACTGAGGCTCGGCGTCGATGTCGACCTCGCGGTGTCGGGGCCGACCGTCCGCGCCCGCGTCACCCAGATCTTCCGCAACCCGACCAAGGACTGGGTGGAAGCGACCTATGTCTATCCGCTGCCGGCCGGCGGCGCGGTCGACACGCTGAAGATGGTGGTCGGCGATCGCATCGTGGTCGGCGACATCAAGGAGCGGCAGCAGGCCCGCGCGATCTACGAGCAGGCCAAGCAGAACGGCCAGAAGGCCGCGCTCACCGAACAGGAGCGGCCGAACATCTTCACCAACTCCGTGGCTAATATCGGCCCCGGCGAAACCGTCCTGGTGCAGATCGAGTATCAGGAGCCGGTGCAGCAGAACGGCAACGAATTCTCGCTGCGGGTGCCGATGGTGGTCGGCCCCCGCTACAATCCGCGTCCTGTCGTGCAGAGCGTCGACCTCCGTGCAGACGGCAGCGGCTGGGGCGCCACCACGACCGATCCGGTGCCGGACCGCGATCGCATCGCCTCCGAGGTGCTTGATCCCGCGACGAATGGCCCGGTCAATCCGACCAACATCACGGTGCACCTCAACGCCGGCTTCCCGCTCGGCGAGGTGAAGAGCCATTTCCACCAGGTCAGGATCGAGAGCCCCGACAGCACGACGCGCATCGTCAAGCTCGCCGAAGGCCCGATACCGGCCGATCGCGATTTCGAGCTGACCTGGAAGCCGGCCGCCGAGAAGGCGCCGTCGGTCGGGCTGTTCCGCGAGCATGTCGGCAATTCCAACTATCTGCTGGCCTTCGTCACCCCGCCGTCGGTCGAACAGGCGCAACAGAAGCAGCTCCCCCGCGAGGTGATCTTCGTGATCGACAATTCCGGCTCGATGGGCGGCACCTCGATCATCCAGGCCAAGGCGAGCCTCATTTACGCGCTCGGCCGCCTGCAGCCGACCGACCGCTTCAACGTGATCCGCTTCGACGACACCATGGACACGCTGTTTCCAACGCCGGTCGCGGCGACCAGCGACAATCTCCGGAACGCGACGTCGTTCGTCAGTGCGATACAGGCCCGCGGCGGCACCGAGATGGTGCCGGCGATGCGCGCGGCTCTCTCCGACACAAGCCATGACGACGCCGACCATGTCCGCCAGGTGGTGTTCCTGACCGACGGCGCGATCGGCAACGAGCAGCAATTGTTCGAGACCATCAGCGCGCTACGCGGCCGCTCGCGCATCTTCATGGTCGGGATCGGCTCGGCGCCGAACACCTATCTGATGACGCGCGCCGCCGAGCTCGGCCGCGGCACCTTCACCCATATCGGCTCCGTCGAGCAGGTCGACGAGCGGATGCGTGACCTGTTCGCCAAGCTGGAGAATCCCGCGGTGACCAACCTCGCCGCAAAATTTTCCGAGGCGACGGCCGACCTGACGCCGTCGGCGCTCCCCGACATCTATCGCGACGAGCCGCTGGTGCTGGCTGCGAAGCTCGACAAGCTCACCGGCTCGGTCGAGATCAAGGGCCGCATCGGCGATCGTCCGTGGAGCGTGACGCTGCCGCTCGCGAATGCCGCCGAAGGCAAGGGTCTCTCCAAGCTGTGGGCACGCCGCAAGATCGCGGACGCCGAGGTTGCGCGCACCACGCGGCAGGCGAGCCCGGAGGACGCCGACAAGACCATCCTTGCGCTGGCGCTGGAGCATCAGCTTGTGACGCGGCTGACCAGCCTCGTTGCAGTCGACAAGACGCCGAGCCGTCCCGAAGGCGAGCCACTGAAGCTCTCCGAACTGCCGCTCAACCTGCCTGCTGGCTGGGATTTCGCAAAGGTGTTCGGTGAGCGTCCGCGCCTGCCGGCCGCCCCGGGCGAGCGTCGCGCCGACGCCGGCGACGGCAAGCTGCAGCTCGCCGCGCTGAAGCGATCACCGGTCGCAGCTCCAGGTCCCGGCATCATCCAGCTGCCGAAGACCGCGACCGATGCCGAGCTGAAGATGATCGCAGGCGTGATCCTGCTCACGGTCAGCCTTCTGCTTCTGGTGTTCAACCGGCGTCAGACGTCGTCCCACTGACGTCGGATGAAAGGAGGAGGTGCCCCCGACCTTCTCTTTCAGAGCGCGCGCGGCCTTCTCACCCGTCCCCCCGGGGGCCGCGCGCGCCACTTTTCTCACCAAGCGTCATTGCGAGGAGCGAAGCGACGAAGCTATCCATGGGTCCGCACATGCCGCTCGATGGATTGCTTCGCTTTACGCTCGCAATGACGGGAGTAAGAGCATGCCCCGCTTCATCCCGCCCCTCGCCTTCGCCCTCATCGGCCTGATCCTGTTCGGCCAGGGCGCCTACATCCATGCCAAGGCGCTGCTTGCGCAGGTGCTGCTGGAGCGCGCCTTTACACAGAGCATCGCAACCGACCATCCGGTAAAACCGTGGCGCTGGGCCGACACCTGGCCGGTGGCCAGGATCGAGGTGAAGCGCCTGCATGCTTCCGCGATCGTGCTGGCCGGGAGCAGCGGCCAGGCGCTGGCGTTCGGTCCCGGCCATGTCGAGCAGAGCGTCGATGCCGGCCAGCCGGGCGTCGCGGTCTATTCCGCGCATCGCGACACCCATTTCCGGTTTCTGAAAGATGTCACAATCGGCGACGAGATCGACGTCACGCGAAGCGACGGCAGGATGTTTCGCTACCGCGCCGATCGCAGCGCGGTCGTCCGCTTCGACCAATCCGGCATCGATCCGCTCACCGACCGGTATGAGCTGGTGCTCTCGACCTGCTGGCCATTCGACGCGCTGACCTCGGGCCCCGAACGCTATCTGCTGCACGCGACCATGATCGAATCCGGTTCCTGACGCGCACCGATTTTGCGCCTGCCGGGATATTGCAAGCGTTGCCCTGACTTGCAGCAGCGTGAGTTGCTACCCCCTTCCATCGGCCATAAAAACAATGAAAATCACGTTCTGCGGTGACCCGCCGTGGGCCAGAGGAAACGAACAGAACAAGGATAAGGGCAGGCTCCATGGAAGCTTTCGCAGGCAGCACGTCACACTCGTCCCGCAAATGGGCACCGCCCGCTGACGCCAGCGACATTGTCAAAAGCGTCCATGCGATGCTGCACCCGCGCAACATTGTGCTGGTCGGCGCCACCGACAAGCCCGGCAACTACGCCGAACGGATCTGGAACAATCTCATCAAATACCAATATGCCGGCGGCCTGTTTCCGATCAACGCCAAGCGCGAAACGATCTGGGGCGTCACCTGCTACAAGGATTTCGCCAGCCTTCCCGAAAAGCCCGACCACGTGCTGGTGCTGGTGCCGGCCCGCTTTGCCGTGCAGGTGATCCGCGACGCGGCCGCTGCCGGCGCCCGCTCGGCGACCATCGTCACATCGGGCTTCAGCGAGCTGCAGGACGAAGAAAGCCAGCGGCTCGCGGTCGAGCTGAAGCAGGCGATCAAGGAGACCGGGCTCGCGGTCACCGGCCCAAATTGCCTCGGCAATCTCAGCGCCGGCGAGAACCTGTTCACCAATATCGACGATCGCATCGTCACGATGGAGCCGGGCGCGGTTGCGATCGCCGGCCAATCCGGCGCGATCGTGATGGCGATCCGCCAGGCTCTGGAGGATCGCGGCGTCGGCGTCGGCTACATGGTCACCACAGGCAATGAATCCGGGCTCGAGACCCCGGACCTGATGAGCTATTTCGCCGCCGATCCGAGCATCCGGGTCATCGTGGTCTATCTCGAAGGCGTCAGGAACACCAAAGTATTCCGCGATGCCTGCAAGGCGGCGCGCGCCGCGGGCAAGCCGGTGATCGCGCTCAAGCTCGGCGCCTCCGAGGGTGGCCGGGCCGCCGCGATGGCACATACCGGCGCGCTCGCCGGCTCGATCGAGACATTCGATGCGATCTCGACCCGCGAAGGCGTGATCCGCGTGCGCGGGCTGGATGAATTGATCGAAACCACCGAATGTTTCGTCCATGCCGACCCGCCGAAGGGCAACCGCCTCGCGGCGGTGTCGCTGTCGGGCGGCAAGCGCGGCCTCTTGATCGACGCGTTCTATTCCGCCGGCCTGAATTTCGCGCCGCTGAGCCCCAATGCATCGGAGCAATTGGCGAAGATGCTCGGGCCCGGCAGCATCGTCGGCAACCCGCTCGACGCCGGCTTCGCCGCGGTGGTCGATCCTTCCGTCTACATGAAGTCGATCAAGATCATGATCGACGATCCCGACACCGACATCATCATCATCGACGCCGAGCTGCCGAAGGCGCCGCACGAGCTGCGCGAGCGCAATCTGCGGATCGTCAACGACATGGCGGGCCAGGCCAACAAGCCGGTGATCTATATCAGCGCGATGTCGATCGGCTTCACTGACTTTACCAAGGGACTACGCAAGTCGCTGCCCAATATCACGGTCTTGCAGGGCCTCGACCGCGCGGTCGGCGCGATCAAGTCGTTGATCGAATATTCCGGTCTGCGCAAGGAAGTGCCCGACATCGTGTCGAGCTCGAAGGCCTCCGCGCGCGCGGTGCTGGAGAAGACGCTGAAGGCCGCCAACGGCGCCGCCGCGCTCGACGAGGTCGCCTCGAAGCAACTGCTCAAGGCCTACGGCATCCCGATCTCGAAGGAAGACGTCGCGCAGACCGCGGCCGAGGCCGTGAAGATCGCCAAGACGATCGGCTTCCCGGTGGTCGCGAAGGTTGTCAGCCCCGATATCCTGCACAAGTCGGATATCGGCGGTGTGGTCCTGAACCTTGCCAACGCCGCAGAGGTGAAGAAGGCGTTCAACGACATCACCGCGCGGGTGAAGAAGCTGAAGGGCAAGCCGAAGCTCGAGGGCATCCTGATCGCGCAGCAGGTCAAGGCCGACCTCGAGCTCGTGGTCGGCGCCTCGCTCGATGCCGAGATGGGCCCCGTGGTGCTGTTCGGCACCGGCGGCGTCGACATCGAGCTGATGAAGGACGTCGCCCTTGCCGGCGCGCCGCTCGATGCCGCCGAGGCGAAGGAGCTGATCGCCAAGACCAAGGCCGGAGTCAAGTTGAAGGGCTATCGCGGCAAGCCTGCGCTGCACGAGGCGTCGGCGGTGAAGGCGCTGGTCGGGCTCTCCAACCTGATGGCCGACGCCAATGGCCGCATCGCCTCGATCGACGTCAATCCGTTCCTGATCAACAGCAAGCTCGGCGTCGCCGTCGACGGCCTGATCGTGCTGAACAACGCCGCCGCCAACAAGGCGGCGGGGCATTAGGTTTCAGACGCGCGCGCTCTACGTTCCGTTATCCTGAGGTGCGAGCGGAGCGAGCCTCAGGATGACGGAACTGCGAGTGCGAGCCGTCCGAAGCATACAATTTTGGGCTAAAAGCTCGCGCCCCACTGCAGCGCGGTCTGCATCACCCAGTCGCGATAGAGCGTAAGCGGCGTCACGCCGGTGATGCCGCCGCAGCCGGCGGTGCCGTTCGGGCCGGTGGACCAGCTCACCACGCCGACGATGACGGGTCCGCCTTGCTTGTCCTCGAACACGGGCGCTCCGGAATCGCCGGTGCAGGCGCCAAGGCCGTCGCGCACACCCTGCCCGACCGGATCGACGAGACGGATCTGCAGCGTGCCGGGCTTACCGCTCGCGATCAGGCCCGCGACACGAATGCTGCCGCCGCTCTTGCCGTCGCCGCTGACGGTGACACCGACACCCGCGACGGTAAAGCGGCCGCCGGTCTGGATCGGAATGTTGGGCATGCCCAGCACGGCCGGCGCCTTGCCAGCGACTGGCGCCGCAAGCTGCAGCAGCGCGACATCGGCGGTCGCCACATGATTGGTCATCGCCTGCATCCGAAACCCGGGATGGATCGCAACCGTCTTGACGTCCTGCAGCTTCGGCTGCCGGTCCGGCCCATACTCGACGATCTTGTAGTCGGCACCGGGCTGCACGCAATGTGCCGCAGTCAGCACCACCTTCGGCGCGATCAGCGCGCCGGTGCAGAAATTGCCACGCGAGCCGACGATGGTGACGACGGCGCGCGCGACGCCATCCGTCGATGGTGCGCCACCACCGACGATCGCTACCGCCGGCGTTGCCATCAACAGGGTCAGAAGGGCTGCCGCTCGAATAAATCTCGTCATGGAACCTTGCCGATCTGCCTGAATCTAAGCACGTGCGAGGCGCGCATTGCCTCGCTCACGCCGCATCTTGGAGAACACACAATGTTGTACAGAGCATCCGGGCCCGCACGCGTCAATTGTCTAAATATCTAGCGGTCGACGACTACGGCGTTGAAGTCGCCTTCAGATTTCCTGCATCGCCATCGCACGCCCGCTCCCCGCGTCTTCGTCTTGTCGCGATATGCAACACATCAGATCGGGCTGCGCAATTCCCGACGACGCGGCAATGTGAACTGCATCTCTTGATCCGGCGCGCATCAACGCCGTAATTTCGACCCGATATCGATACAACCTCTGGCAGCATACCGCATACTTACCTTCATGACTTTCTGGATGCCGGTACCGTCGACCACCAGACGGCTTTCCATCCGCCATTTTGTTGAGTTCGAGGATAATATGAGGATCGCGGTCGTCACGCCGATCAGGCTGTTCAGCGAGGGGCTCACCTCGAGTTTCCAGAACCACGCCGAGTTTGCCGTCGAGGCGGCGGTTTCCGATCTCTCCGGCCTGCGCGCGACCCTCGAGACCGGCAGTGTGAGCGTCATTCTGATCGACGTCACGCAGGGCATCGATCTCGACGAAGTGCGCGTGATTGCGAGTGAGCATGCGGAGATCGCGCTGGTGGCGCTCGGCCTCAACGAGGACCGGCGCGACGTGGTCCGCTGCGGCCGGGCCGGGTTCAGCGGCTACATTTCCCGGAATGCCAGTTTCGACGAGCTGTGCCGCGCGCTGTCGGACGTGGCATCCGGGCGGCTCGCCTGCAGCGCCGAGATCTCCGGCGGACTGCTGCGCGCGCTATTTTGCATGGAACGTCAGACGGATGCTATCGACACGGACCAGGGCTTGACGCGCCGCGAAGGCGAGGTTCTCAAGCTCATCGGGCAAGGCATGTCGAACAAGGAGATCGCGCGCGATCTCAATCTCAGTCTTGCCACCGTCAAGCATCACGTCCATCACGTGCTGCAGAAACTCGGCCTGCCGCGCCGGGCGCAAGCGATGCGGCGGGTGCGCGAAGCGCCGTGGATCGCATCATCTGCGCCGGTTCTCGATCGCCGCCGCGAGCTCGACTGACACCAGCAACCTGAATTCCGTATTCGGCTGACCGCAGCGCGTGTACGCATCGCTGCAGAGATGCGACGCGGCCTTGCACGCATGGGGACGCATCACGCCGTAGACGATCCCGACTAAACCCTTTGATCGATCTTTCGAGGCGCAACATCGATCTCATGGATCGGTCGATCCGCATCATCGCCTCGATCCTTTCTGATCCACCGCGGTGAATAGGCCTTTCCCGGCACACCTGCGACAACGGCACCAACGCAGCGACATGCCGCTCTTTTCGTTCGCTGCGCGGGTTGCAGATTGCCGTGGAAGGCGGATCGGCTGCGCGAACTCGCAGCAGACCGGCCAGGATCGATTTCATGAATCCAGTTGCCGACATCGCTGGTCTGAATGCCTTGTGGCAGAGCACGTCGGGTGGCGACCCCGCGGTGAAGATCGCAATCATCGACGGCCCGGTCGATCTCAATCATCCCTCGCTCAGGCAGGCCCGCGTCGCCAGGGGCGGCGAGTTCGTCGCGCCCTCTTCATCAATGATCCAGTCAGAGCACGGCACGCATGTCACGAGCGTGTTGATGGGTACGCCCGGCAGCCCGGTGCTCGGCATCGCGCCGAACTGCAGCGCAACCGTGTTCTCGATCTATCGCGAGAATGCCGCCGGACAGATCGAGCCGTCCTCGCAAAGCACATTGGCGCTCGCGATCAACCAGGCGCTGGCCGTGGGCGCCGACATCATCAACATCAGCAGCGGCCAGCAATCCGCGACAGGACAGGCCGATCGCATTCTGGTCGACGCGGTGCGCGCCTGCGAACGCGCCGGCAAGCTGATCGTCGCCGCCGCCGGCAATGATGGCTGCCGCTGCGTGCAGGTGCCGGGCAGCCTCGCCTCCGTGCTTGCGGTCGGCGCCTGCGACCTCGCCGGCAATCCGCTGCCGTTCAGCAATTTCGGCGACGCCTATCTGGAGAACGGCGTCCTGGCGCCGGGCGAGAACATCGCCGGCGCCTCGCCGGTCCGCAACGTCAGCCTGCGGTCCGGAACGAGCTACGCTGCGCCGATCGTGTCCGGCGTCGTCGCGCTGCTGCTCTCATGCCTGCGCCAGAACGGACGCAAGGCCGACCCGCAAGCCGTCCGTGCCGCGCTGCTTGAAAGCGCGGCGCCGTGCCCCAACGACGGCGGCGCCTCGCGCTGCCTCGCCGGACGGCTCGATATTCCCGCGGCTGTCGCCGCCCTGCTTGGCGAGCAGGCGGACGCCGTTATGCCGTCGGGTACCACGGCCGCGCCTCCCCGCTTCTGGGGAGTGTCCGCGCGCCCTTTCGTCCAACCGTCATCCGCCGCTCAGCCAACTGCAACCAGAGAGGGTTCCATGGGAGATCTATCAGCAATGTCTGCACCATCGGCTCCGCGCATATTCGGGCCGGACGGCTCGGTCCTGCGAAGCAGCGCCGGGATGATGCCAAGCGAGGCGCAGCCCGCCTCGCCGGCAGCACCTGCGGCCATGGCCGCTCCTGTTGATCACGGCGTCGCCGCCGCGCCGATCGCAGCGCCCACGCCTTATCCGTATCACGTACCTCATGCGGGCGGCGACATGGTCTGGATGCCGGCACCGGCACCGCAGATGGTCATGCCACCGATGATGATGCCGCAGATGGCGATGCCTCAGGCCGGCATGATGCCGCAAACCTGGCTGCAGCCGCAGCAACTTCCCATGCTGACGCCGAGCAGCGCGCTTCCCGTCGCAATGCCCCAGGCGCTGCCGATGTACGAAGCCCCCGCGGTTCGAGCCAGCGAGAAGAACTGCAGTTGCGGCGGCGGGATGCGTCCGCAGGGCGCTACGGCCGAGTCCACCGGTCAACTCGCCTTCCCGATCGGCCGGCTGTTCTACGATTTCGGCAAGGAGGCCCGCCTCGATTATTTCGTGCAGGCGATCGCCAACTGGCGCGACAGCCTGATCGGCCGCGGCGATCCCGCGTTCGGACCGGAGCGCGACCGCTCCGGCGATACCTCGGCGCCGTACAATCCGGCGATCATGGCGCGCTATTTGTTGAACCAGGCCGAAGGCGAGGCCGCGACGCCGGCCGGCGCCGGCAACAACTTCCCCGACGCCGACGCCATCACCTGGACGATGACGATCGATTCGATCCCGATCTACGCGATCAAGCCGCTCGACGTGTTCGGTCTCGGGTTCTTCGCCGCGCTCATCCTGGCGCTCTGGCATCAGGAGGTTTCGCACGACGATCCCGCGACGACCCGCACCGTGGCACAGGCGGCGGCGGCCGCCGCCGACGCTGACGCACGACCGATCACACCCCCGGCATTCCCGCCGCGCGGCGGCGTGGCGCGGGTCTCGATGGCCGGCTGGGTCGACAGCACCAACACGACCAGGCTGCTCAACGGCACGGTCGTTCCGACGCTGGTGACCGACTGGCGCGGCTTCTACCAGTGGGATCTCTACACGCTGTTCGGGCCCGACACCAACACCTGGCCGGACGGCGCCGAGGGCTTCCTCGAGCGCATCTACAACGAATTCCGCAATGTCGGTCTTTCACCGCAGGATCGCGCGCTGAACTACTCGGCGATGAATGCCTACAACACGCGGAAGATCTTCACCGACGTCGCCAAGAAGGGCTTGCGGCTCGACAGCGTCGAAGTCGACCAGAGTCTGATCTGCCGTCCGGAATCGATCTGCCACGACGTGACCTACCGCTTCTTCAACCCGACGCAGGTCCTGACCCAGGCGCGCGAAGTCTATCAGTACACGATCGACGTCAGCGACGTGGTGCCGGTGGCGGTCGGACCATTGCGGCAGTGGCAGGTCTATTGACGCGATTGCTCCTCTGCGTCCGGAGGAGATCAGAACGTGGCGCGAATTGGCGTCACGTGGTCCAGGGGACCGACGCGATGAGCGATCCCCTGGGCGACGTCCAGCGACGGCGGCCCCGGTCGGTGCCCACCTCCCGTGGTTGCCGTCAATTCAAACCGAAAGAAGGAGCTGAACATGTACGCAAGGAACGACTTTGAGACCTTCGGCAGCGTGCGTAGCCCGATCCAGTGTGAGGGCATCGAGCGCGGTCCGAAGCGGATTGCTGAAGTGGCGACCAACGGGTCGGTCAACCCGCAGGACTGGGGCGATATCCTCGGTGGCATCGCGAAGGTGGCTCTGCCCGCCCTCGGCGGCGTACTCGGCATCTGATCGCCAAACGTGGGGCCCGACGCGGTCGGGCCCCACTCCACCCTCGAGGAGGCCGACATGATGCAGAAATCCACCGCCAGGAGCCCACAGCAGCAGAACGATCGCCGGATCGAGCCCTCCGGCAAGATCGTCGTAGGGTCCGTCGTGAGCCACGCCTCGCTGCTCGCCGCGATCAGCGATCGCAACCCGATCATCGCCAAACGCACCACATCCGACGAAGAGAGATCCTGAGATCGTCGTCATCACCGAACATATGGAGCCGATGCCATGGCAAGACCGCCCCGCAAATCCGGATCCGACAGCGCGGCTTCTCCGCCGTCGGCGGAAACACCATCCGCAGCGTCAAGCATCACCGACGCGCGGCGCCCGCTGGAGGCAGCTGTTGTCGCCCGTCCGAAGATCGCCACCACGCCCGCCCCACCGACAACGTCGGCCTACATGGCGCCGCCGCAGGGCCCCGGTGCTCCGCAGCAGATGCGCCATGACGGCTCGCCGCATTCGGAGGCGCGGCTCAACACCGCGATGAAGATCCTGCTCGATCCCACGGCACGCGCGCTGCCGAGCAAGGTCTATTCCGGGCAGGCGCGAAACTGGACCCGCAGACCGTGACCGGACCTACGTACTGAGCCGCGCTTCGATCCGCACCCCACGCAACGGCCGCCTGATCCAGCGGCGCCGCCGTTGCCGCCCGCCGGAGAGAGAGACATGAACCAGAATGGCAATCCCCCTCGCATCAATCTGCGCCGCGCCGCCGGCACGTTTGTGGGCCTCGGGACACTGCTGTTTCTCGCGGCCGGCACCATGCGATGGGCCGGCGCCTGGATGTTCCTGCTCGAGATCACGATCGGCGGGCTGATCACCGAGGCATGGCTCGCGAGGCACGATCCGGGTCTGCTGGCGGAGCGGCGCACATTGCGCGGCCAGGTCGGATGGGATCGCGTCATCACATCGATCATGCCGCTCTTGTGGCTGATATGGCTGCCGCTGATGGCGCTCGACGCGATCCGCTATCAGACGTCGCTCGTCCCTTCCTGGCTGCAATGCGCCGGCGCGGTGCTGATCGTGGCGTCGTTCTACGTCGCCTACCGGACCTATCGGGAGAACAGCTATGCTGCGCTCGTCGTCAAGATGCAGCGCGAGCGCGGCCATGCTGCGGTGACCACGGGGCCATACGCCTATGTGCGCCACCCGATCTATGCCAGCGGCCTGTTGACCTATGTCGGCACGCCGCTGCTGCTCGGGTCGTGGTATGGCCTTGCCATCGTGCCGGTCATGGCTGCGCTGCTCGGCCTGCGGTCCATGATGGAGGAGCGGATGCTCACCGCCGAACTCGACGGCTATGCCGAGTATCTCGGGCGCGTGCGTTATCGCCTGGTTCCGATGATCTGGTGAGCCCGTTCCGTATGGCGGAGTTTGCTGCGAACTGGCGGCTTGCCTGATCGGCGGCAATTCCAATAAAGAAGGCTGAGCGCGCGTTGCCCTGTCTTCGGCCAAAACGGCCGGACGACCCGGGGCGAAGCCGCCGCTTTGCAACGGGCAGGACTGATGATCGAGGCAGTGATCTGGGATTTCGGCGGCGTCTTGACCACCTCGCCGTTCGAGGCCTTCGCACGCTACGAGACCGAGCGCGGCCTGCCCATCGACATCATCCGCCGCACCAACGCAGCCAACCATCTCGAGAACGCCTGGGCCAAGTTCGAGCGCGCCGAGATCGGGATCGACGCGTTCGACGCGCAGTTCGCAACGGAATCGAAGGCGCTCGGCGCCGAGGTGCGCGGCAAGGACGTGCTGCCGCTGCTCTCCGGCGACTTGCGGCCCGAAATGGTCGAGGCGCTGAAGCGCATCAAGGCGAAGTTCAAGACCGGTTGCATCACCAACAATCTGCCGTCGAACGCAATCGGCAGCCATAGCGGGCGCACGCTCTATGTCGCGGAAGTCATGGCGCTGTTCGACCATGTCATCGAGTCCGCCAAGATCGGCCTGCGCAAGCCCGATCCGCGCATCTACCAGATGATGGTGGAGACACTGCAGGTGAACCCGAAGAACTGCGTCTATCTCGACGATCTCGGCGTCAACCTGAAGCCGGCGCGTGAGATGGGCATGACCACGATCAAGGTCGCAAGCGCCGCGCAGGCGATCTCCGAGCTCGAGGCGGCATCCGGTCTCACGCTGAGGTGAAGCGGCCTCCCGGCATATTCACTCCGCATTCAGGCGACGGTCTCTAGTTCTCGGCCTCCCTTGGGCCACGGCGCGACCATGAAATCGCATCGTGATCCCTTTCCTGGTCTGAGCATGACGTTCCGGAGAGCCGACGTTCCACCTCTCCGGATCATACCCCGCGGAGGCATATCCATGAAACGTCTCTTCGTCGCCCTGGTCTCGGCCGGTTCGCTGCTGGTCTCGATCGCAGCGTTCGCGCAATCAGCCTCAACCCCCGCGCCGGCAGCAGCTCCCGCGCAAGAGAACACGTCGGCGGCAGCGCCCGTCCCTGGTGCCAAGCGCGCGGCCTGCCAGAGCGCGGCGAAGGCGCTGAAGGGTCAGGACCGGCACGACCAGATGCAGCTCTGCATGGCGCAGGCGCATCTCGACTGCCTGAAGCAGGCGATTGACCAGAAGATCGTCGGCCCGCAGCGCAAGGATTTCGTGAAGAGCTGCGCGGGCTGACGGCAGCCGGGCTGCGAGATTCTTCTCCTTCCCCCTGAAAGGGAGAAGGTCGGGATGGGGGTCAGCCGTAGACGCCGGCGTTTATTGAGAGAGCAGACCCCCACCCGCTTTGCTCTGGCGAGCAAAGCGACCTCCCCTTTTCAAGGGGAGGTTCGAACGACGCGTGCAGAACCGTAGCCCGTATTGCGCTCGGCGGAATACCCCAGAACCATGTGCCAACTCCATGCCTTTGCGGGCCAAACGAGCCTTGTGCTTTGCCCGCAACGGGCGCAGAACAGGTCCGGGTTTAAGGCAATTCGGAGTTGATCCTCGTGGCTGACACCAGGCCCACCGCCTCGATCGAGGCCGTGGAAAGCGGCCTCGCCGCGCAAGGCTATATTGCGAGCCGGCAGATTGCGACCGCGGTCTATCTGTCGCAGCAGATCGAGAAGCCGATCCTGGTCGAGGGTCCTGCCGGTGTCGGCAAGACCGAGCTTGCGAAGGCGATCGCCGCCTGGCGCGGCATGAAGATGATCCGCCTGCAATGCTATGAGGGCCTCGACGAGGCCAAGGCGCTGTACGAGTGGAAATACGCCAAGCAGCTGCTCTACACCCAGATCCTGAAGGACAAGCTCGGCGAGGTGCTCGGCGGCGCGCAGTCGCTGGCGGCGGCGCTCGACCAGCTCCACACCTTCGGCGACGTGTTCTTCTCCAAGGAATTCGTCGAGCCGCGGCCGCTGCTGCAGGCACTGGAGCAAGAGGCCGGCTGCGTGCTCTTGATCGACGAGATCGACAAATCGGATGCCGAATTCGAATCGCTGCTGCTGGAGATCCTCTCGGACTTCCAGGTCACGATCCCCGAACTCGGCACCGTCTCCGCAGTGGCGCCGCCGACCGTGATCCTGACCTCGAACAGCGAGCGCGATCTCGGCGACGCGTTGAAGCGGCGCTGCCTGCATCTGCATATCGGCTTCCCCGAGCAGAAGCTGGAAGAGCGCATCGTCGAGAGCCGGGTGCCCGGCATCTCGCAGACGCTGCGCAAGCAGATGGTCGGCTTCATCCACGAGATCCGCTCGCTCGACCTGAAGAAGCTACCCTCGGTCAGCGAGGCGATCGACTGGGCGCGCGTGCTGGTGCTGCTGCAAGCGAGCGAGCTCGACACCGAGATCGTCAAGGACACGCTCAACGTGCTCCTGAAATATGAGGCCGATATCGAGGCCGCGACGCCGCAGATTTCGTCCTTCATCGCCAAAGCGTCGCGCCAGGGCGTGTTCAGCTAAACCATTATGCGCGAGAACCTGCATCGCTTCTTTCGTGCGGCGCGGGGAGCCGGGGTCCGGGTCTCGCCTGCCGAAAGCATCGATGCGATGCGGGCGGTCGCCCAGGTCGGCTTTGCCGACCGCGACATCCTGCGCGACACCTTCCTGCTGACGCTGGCCAAGACACAGGACGAGAAGCGTGCACTCGGCGAATGCTTCGACCTGTTCTTCAGCCAGCCCGAGCCGCAGCAGGAGAACGCCGAGCAGAACAAGACCGACGACACCAGCGAATCCGGCGCCAACCCGTCGGCCGACGAGCATGGCGATGCGGCGGGCGGCGCCGCCAAGGAGAATCTCGGACCGCTGGCCCAGATGCTGCTGTCGCAGGATCGATCCGCAATATCGACCGCGATCGCCAATGCCTCCGGCGCCGCCTCGCTGCCCGACATCCGCTACTTCACCCAGCGCGGCATCTTCCAGACCCGCATCCTCGATGCGATGGGCATCCAGCGTCTGCGCGACGACATCGACGAACAGACCGCGCGCAATCCGGCGCTCGCCGAGCGGCTGCAGGAGGCGCTCAACGGCCTGCGCGGCACCGTTCGCGACGCGGTCTCGCAAGCCCTGATGCTCTATGGGCGCGAGGAGGCCGAAAACCTGCGCAACGAGATCCTGCGCAACGCCCCGCTGGCGCGGATCGAACCGCGCCAGGTCGAGCAGATGCGCGCGCTGATCCGCCAGATCGCGCGCCGGCTGCGCGAACGCTATTCCAAGCCGCGCAAGCGTCAGCGCCGCGGCCATCTCGACGTCCGCCGCACGCTAAGGCGCAACGCGGCCTGGGGCGGCGTACCGTTCCTCACCGCGTGGAAGCGCAAGCATCGCGACCGGCCGAAGATCGTGGCACTGTGCGACGTCTCCGGCTCGGTGGCGCGCGTCTCGGACTTCTTCCTGCTGTTGATCCACAGCCTGCATGAGGTGGTCGATGACGTCCGCTCCTTCGCCTTCTCGGGCCATTTGATCGAGGTCAGCGACATCCTGGAGTCCAATTCGCCGGAAGAAGCGATGAAGGAGATCATGTCCAAGGTCGGCTTCGGCTCATCGGACTACGGCAATTCCTTCGCCGATTTCGAAGACAATTGGATGAGCGCGATCACGCCGCAGACCACGGTGATCGTGCTCGGCGACGCCCGCAGCAACAATCTCGACCCGCGCGCCGACATCCTGCGCCGCATCGGCGAGCGCTCCAAGCGACTGGTGTGGCTCAACCCCGAAGGCCGCATGGTCTGGGGCTTTGGCGATTCCGAGATGCCGCGCTACGCGACCTTCTGCACCGTGGTGCGCCAATGCGCGACCGCGCAGCAGCTCGAGCGCGCCGTCTCCGACATCGTGGCGACGTATCAGTAGATCGCCAGCGCTTTAGACGCGAAGCGAGTCGCTGTGAAATAGCCATCCGACGAACGCAACCAGCGTCAGCGCAATCGAGGCAAAGATGCTGACGAGCTTGATCGTCGTGATCGCCTTCAGGATCGAGACTGAACGCGCCGCCGCATGCGGATCGCCGTGCAGCAACAGCCAGCTCAGCAAGCAATCCTCGATCAGGTCGCTCAGCAGATACACCGCCGGCACGACAAGGCCGAGCCACGCAGCAGTCGGACGGATCTGGTTGAGCCAATGTGATGAGGCCGCGCCCATCGCGCCTGCCAACGCCAGCATGACGATGAGATCGAGCGGGAACAGAATCGGGAAGACATACTTCATCCGCAGATCGGATTGCACCAGCTCGCCGAGCTGATCGCCGGTGTAGCTCAGCGTCTTCTCTGGAAAGCGAGTCCGGAATCTGCCCACGAAAACGCGATCGGAGTAGCTGCCGACCCACCAGAACAGTCCGAACGCACCCACCACCAATCCCGCGAGAATGACCGTCACGAGAGCTTGGTGGCTCATGCCGATCCATTCCTGTCCATGGTGTGGAAGCTACGGTAAGCAGCAGGCAAGATGATCGCGCGCACCGGGGAAACCCCTGAAGGGCAAAAAATATCGACGCAATATCGCAATGACTGTCGAATGAGATTCCCACCTTTTCCGAAGTGTTGCAATTGAATTCTGCGGATCGCCGGTCGGAGCGTGCAGGCGCGCCGGATGCCGGCCGCAGACTCCGGAACGACAGCCGGCGTTCATGCCGCGTACACAGAGCCGTCTTCAATTGAAGATTGAATCTTCCCCGTGCTCTGCCGTACATTGAGATCACACGTTTTCACGGCGGCCGCGGGGGCAACGGATGCCGAAGGATATTGTGATTTGTTGCGACGGCACCGGCAACGAGATCGGCGCCAATATTTCCAACGTGTTGAAGCTGTTTCGCGTCGCCGACAAGGACGACCAGCAGCGGATCTACTATCATCCGGGTCTCGGCACGGTCGGCCTGCAGAGCAGCTGGGGCCGCTTCAAGCAGCAGGTGCGCGGCCTGTTAGGACTGGCCTTCGGCGCCGGTCTCGATGAGGACACGCTCGGCGCCTATCAGTTCTTGTGCCGGACGTGGGAACCCGGCGACCGGGTCTGGATGTTCGGCTTCAGCCGCGGCGCCTACACCGTGCGCGTGCTGGCAGCCTTCGTCCATGTGATGGGCCTGCTGCCGGTCGACCAACTCGACCTCGCCGACTACGCGTTCTCGACCTACAAGAAGGCCAGCGCCGATGCCCAGAAGTCCGAAGACGTCTTTAACGCGGCGGCGCTCAAGGAGGCCTGGCATTTCAGCCAGATCGCCGGCGGTCGAAACATCGATATCGAGTTCGTCGGGGTCTGGGACACGGTCGCGTCGATCATTGTGCCGCGGCAAGACAGGTTCTTGCTCGACTTCGACATGCAGACGCTGCTGTTCACCCGTACCAATTCGAGCGTCAAGCGATTCCGCCAGGCAATCTCGATCGACGAGCGCCGGCGCATGTTCCGCCTCAACTGCTGGAAGGAGCCGCAGTCCCATAGATCGAATCCCTTCGATCGAGCAACGGATGGGCCGCAGGACATTCGCCAGGTCTGGTTCGCCGGCGTGCACTCCGACGTCGGCGGCGGCTACACGGAGACCGAGAGCGGGCCGTCAAAATTCCCGCTGATCTGGATGCTCGAACAGGCCGCTGCGGCGGGGCTGCATATGGACCGGGCGATGATCGCTCATCTCGCCTGGGGAATGCCGTTGCCGCCACGCACGCACGTTTACGTGCCTCCGAGCGCGACGGATCCCCTGCACAATTCATTGACCGCGGCCTGGGAGATCCTGGAATGGATTCCGAAGCGCGACAAATGGAAGGAGTGGCTGGAACGGAAGTCGTTCCTCGGCTTCTATCTGCCGCGCGGCGAGCCGCGGCCGATTCCGGAAGGGGCCACCATCCATGCCTCGGTGCTTGAGCGCATGGAGAAGGATCCGGCCTACAAGCCGATCAACCTGCCGAAGACCTACAAGGTCGAGCCAATGACGCCGCCCCCGGCGCCACCCGCTCCGACGGCCTGACGGCGTCCGAGTTTCCCGTTTCGATGTGTTGTCTGCACGCGAAGCAGCATCCCCTTCGGCCGAAGGCGCTGTACGCATCGATCGGCATCCTTGATCGGCGCGCGGCTGGGTTCAGCCGTCGGTACGGGCACGCGCGGTGACCGGCAGCCATTGCCTTAATTGAGTTTATCGCAGGACCGTGTATTAACACGTTTCGTTCCGGAATCGTTCGATCCGGGGAATCCGAATCGCCCGCTCAGGGATCATGACCGCCCAGCCCGCCCTCGATCGTGCATCCGGCTCGCCTCGCGACGCGCGCTCCGTGCTCAGTTCCGTGTTCGGCCTGTCGGGCTTCCGCGGCGCACAGGAAAAGATCGTCCGCCACGTCACCGATGGCGGCAATTGCCTGGTGCTGATGCCGACCGGCGGCGGCAAGTCGCTGTGCTACCAGTTGCCGTCGCTGCTGCGCGACGGCTGCGGCATCGTGGTGTCGCCGTTGATCGCACTGATGCGCGACCAGGTCGCGGGCCTCACCGAGGCCGGCGTCAACGCCGCGGTTTTGAATTCGACGCTGTCCTATCAGGAAGCCTCCGAGGTCGAGCGACGGCTGCTCGCCGGCGATCTCGATCTGCTCTATGTCGCGCCGGAACGGCTGCTGACGCCGCGCTGCCTCAATCTGCTCGGCCAGGCGCAGATCGCGCTGTTTGCGATCGACGAGGCGCATTGCGTCTCGCAATGGGGCCACGACTTCCGCCCGGAATATATCGGCCTGTCAGCACTCGCCGAGCGCTTCCCCAAAGTGCCGCGTATCGCGCTGACGGCGACCGCGGACGCGCTGACGCGAAAGGAGATCGCCGAGCGGCTGTCCCTCACCGATGCGCCGGAGTTCGTCGCGAGCTTCGACCGGCCCAACATCCGCTACGAGATCGTCGACAAGCAAAACGCCACCACGCAACTGAAGAGCTTCATCAGGGAGCGGCATGCCGGCGATGCCGGCGTGGTCTATTGCCTGTCGCGCGCCAAGGTCGAGGACGTCGCTGCGGCGCTCAGCGAGGCCGGCATTGCCGCGCTGCCCTATCACGCCGGGCTCGACGCCGGCGTGCGCGCCCGGCATCAGGACCGCTTCCTCAACGAGGACGGCATCGTGATCGTCGCCACGATCGCCTTCGGCATGGGCATCGACAAGCCCGACGTGCGCTTCGTCGCGCATCTCGATCTGCCGAAGAGCATCGAGGCCTACTACCAGGAAACCGGTCGCGCTGGCCGCGACGGCAAGCCGTCGACCGCGTGGATGGCCTACGGCCTCTCCGACATCGTGCAGCAGCGCCGCATGATCGACGAATCCACCGGCTCCGACGCCTTCAAGCGTGTCTCGATCGGCAAGCTCGACGCGCTGGTCGCACTCGCGGAGACCGTGCATTGCCGGCGGCAGCGCCTGCTCGGCTATTTCGGCGAGACCCGCACGGACGAAAGCTGCGGCAATTGCGACAACTGCCTGACGCCGCCGCGGGTCCGCGACGGCAAGGTGCTCGCACAGAAACTGTTGTCCTGCGTCTACCGTACCGGGCAGCGCTTCGGCGCCATGCATTTGATCGACGTGCTGGTCGGGCGGCTGACCGAGCGGGTCAAGCAGTTCAACCACGACCAATTGTCGGTGTTCGGCATCGGCCGCGAGCTCAACGAGAAGCAATGGCGCGCCGTGCTGCGCCAGCTGGTGGCGATGGGCCATCTGCGCGCCGACAGCGACGCCTTTGGCGCGCTCAAGCTGACCGATAGCGCCCGCGGCGTGCTGAAGGGCGAGACCGCGGTGATGCTGCGCGAGCAGCCGGAAGGCGCGCGCAGCCGCGCCGGCCGCAGCAAATCGCGCCGTGGCGAGCTGGCGCCGGCCGCCGACAGCCCCGGCGGCGCCGTCAACCCCGCGCTGCATGCAGCGCTGCGCGCCTGGCGTTCGGAGGTCGCGCGCCAGCGCGGCGTGCCGGCCTATGTGGTGCTGCACGATTCGACCATCGACGGCATCGCCGCGATGCGCCCGGACACGCTGAACGATCTGCGCAATATCGCCGGGATCGGCGACAAGAAGCTCGAGCATTACGGCGACGAGCTGATCCGGATCGTGAAGGCCAACGACGGTTGAACAATCGGCATTGGCGCTGCCCGCCGATTGCGGATTTCATCGCAACGAGTCTCGCCCGAAGCAGCGCCCGATACCGCAGCCCTCGGCCCCGCAGCATAGGAGCCATACCCGGCGCGGCAACTCATGTGCTTGCGGGCCGCGTCGCCCTCGCCCTAAGCTTTCGGTCGCGGCGTCCAACGAGGCGCGGACAAGACATAACGATACAGGGAAGAGACGGGCCATGGCTCAGGAGAGCACCGCGCGCAAGGCTGCGCGCCCTGCCGAAACTGGAACGTTCGACGTTGTCGTGATCGGCGCAGGGTTCGCCGGTCTGTACATGCTGCATCGGCTGCGCGGGCTCGGCTTCACCGCGCGGGTCTATGAGGCCGGCGGCGGCGTCGGCGGCACCTGGTACTGGAATCGCTATCCCGGCGCGCGCTGCGACGTCGAGAGCCTGCAATACTCGTTCTCGTTCTCCGAGGAACTCGATCAGGAGTGGAGCTGGTCGGAGAAATATTCTCCGCAGCCCGAAATTCTCGCCTACGCCAACCATGTTGCCGACCGCTTCGACCTGCGCGGCCAGATCGTGTTCGACACCCGCGTCACCGCGGCGACCTTCGACGAGAAGGCGGGCAGCTGGTCGATCGAAACCGATCGCGGCGACAAGGTCACCGCCAAATTCTGCATCATGGCAGTCGGCTGCCTGTCGGCGCCGAACCGTCCCGCCTTTCCCGGCATGGCGGATTTCCGCGGGCCGATCTATCACACCGGCGAATGGCCGCATGAGGGTGTCGACTTCACCGGGCTGCGCGTCGGCGTCATCGGCACCGGATCGTCCGCGATCCAGTCGATCCCGATCATCGCGCAACAGGCGTCCGAGCTCACCGTATTCCAGCGCACCGCGACCTGGTCGGTGCCGGCATGGAACGAGCGGCTGTCGGCGGAGTATCTGAAGGAAGCCAAGGCGCATTATCCGGAGCTGCGCGCGAAAGCGCGGGCGCGGCCGACCGGCTTCTATTTTCAGTTCAACGCCCAGCCCGCCTTGCAGGCAAGCGAGCATGAACGCGAGCGGCTTTATGAGGAAGCCTGGCAGCGCGGCGGCCTGCCCTTCCTCGGCGCGTTCGGCGACCTCTTGTTCGAGAAGGCGGCCAACGACACCATCGCCGATTTCGCGCGCGAGAAGATCCGCGGCATCGTCAAGGATCCCGCCACCGCCGAGCTGCTGTGCCCGCAAAACGTGTTCGGCTGCAAGCGGCTCTGCGTCGATACCAACTATTTCGAGACCTACAATCTGCCCCATGTGAAACTGGTCGACGTGTCGAAGACGCCGATCGAACGCTTCACCACCGAAGGCATCGTGGTCGACGGCATCGAATACAGATTCGATGCGATCGTGTCCGCCACCGGCTTTGCCGCCATGACGGGCTCGTTCGACAAGATCGCGATCACCGGCCGCGGCGGGCGGACGCTCGCCGAAAAATGGCGCGCCGGCCCGCGCGCCTATCTCGGGCTGGCCTCGGAGGGATTTCCGAACCTGTTCATGATCACCGGGCCCGGCAGCCCGTCGGTGCTCGCGAGCATGATCCAGGCGATCGAGCAGCATGTCGACTGGCTGGCGGATTGCATCAGCCACATGCGCGATATCGGCGCCGCCACGATCGAGGCGGTCCGCGACGACGAGGACGCCTGGGTCGCCCATGTCAACGACGTCTCCACGGTCTCGCTGCGCTCGACCTGCAGCTCCTGGTATGTCGGCGCCAACATCCCGGGCCGCCCCCGCGTGTTCATGCCCTATATCGGCGGCTTCCCGATCTATGTGCAGAAATGCAATGAGGTGATGAACTCGGGCTATGACGGTTTCGTGCTGCAGGGCGGCCGCAGCGGCAATGCGCCGCCGCAGGTCCGCTTCACCGAGCGCTGGCAGGTGCCGCTCGACATCGAGGTGATCTCGCCGGCAGCGGTCGCCGCCAAACGGGTTCCTGTGGTCTGAGTCGGCCGGCGGTATCCGCGCCGGGATTGCGCGTGATAGTGTCGCGCCGGCCCGCGTGTCGCATCGCGGCCGCACGGGGGACGATGGCCGACACGGCATTGCAGGGATTGGTCGAGCGGATCGGCGCGGATCACGTCGTGCGCCGGCTTGGAATCGAGGCTGCGCATGAGAAGCAGCTGTTCGGCCAGGGCACGCTCGTATTCAATGTCGAGAACTGGAAGCTGGCGCCATGGGTCGTCGAGACCGCGCTCAAGCTGGTGGGCCTACACGGCCGTGCGCGGCGCAACGCCGACCGGGTCGAGGTGCGGCGCAATCTGGTGACGTCGACGCGGCTGCCGGCGGCGTTCGAGGGCTTCACCATCCTGCACATCAGCGACCTCCACGCCGATATCAGCCAGGGCGCGATGCGGCATCTGGCTGATATCGTGCGCTATGTCGCCTGCGACATCTGCGTCCTGACCGGCGATTATCGCGGCAAGACGTTCGGCCCGTTCGAGGCGAGTCTCGCGCTGATGCGGGATCTGTGCGCGCGGATCAAGCTGCCGCTCTATGGCATCCTCGGCAATCACGACAGCATCCGCATGACGCCTGCGCTGGAGGCGATGGGCATCAGGATGCTGTTCAACGAGCAGGAGCCGATCACACGCGATGGCGCGACCATTCATCTCGCCGGGATCGACGATGCGCATTTCTATCGCACCGACGACATTGCAAAGGCCGCCGCGGCGATCCCGCGCGATGCGTTCTCGATCCTGCTTGCGCATACGCCGGAATCCTATCGCGCAGCGGCGGCGGCCGGCTTCGACCTGATGCTGAGCGGCCATACCCATGGCGGCCAGCTCTGCCTGCCCGGCGGCATCGCGATCAAGCTGGAGGCGCGGCTGCCGCGCCGGATGGGCCGGGGCGCCTGGCGGTTCGGTGAACTTGCCGGCTACACCTCGGCCGGCGCCGGCACCAGCCTGGCGCCGGTGCGGCTCAACTGCCCGGCCGAGATCACGGTGCATACGCTGCGGCGGCTCGGTTGAGCCCCCGTACGTGGCAGGCGCGTTGCCAAAATATCGAAAACAACCCCATGCACAGTAGCCGGCGGGCGCTTGGACGGCGAATTGCAGGTGTAGTGATACCTCTTGCGGCCGCATGCCGTCGCCCGCCGTAAGATAGGGAAACGGCAGCCGAAGCCTCAATTGCCCTTCTTCGCGTTCGCGCTCTGCTCGTTCACCGTGCAGGTGATCAACAAGGTGTAGCCGCGCGCATCCTTGGCGATATCGGATGTCTCCTTCTTGGTTCCATCGCGCCATTCGGCGGTCCGGTACATCACCGCGCTGTTGTCGAGGAAGTCGCGCAGCGCGCCGGTCTTGATGGCGAAGTTGATGTTTTCCGGGATCGATCCTGTGGCCCGCGCCATCCTGACGGCGTCCAGCTTCGCAGCCACCACGCCGACTACGGCGCCACCGAGATCGAACAGCGGTCCGCCGCTGTTGCCGGGCTGTACCGCCGCGCTGATCTGCAGATGACGCGTGTCGTTGAGGATGCCGCTCAGCGACGAGACGATGCCCGTGGTCACGGTGAAATCGGATGTCAGCAGGCCATGATAGGGATAGCCGATCGCCACGACTCCGTCGCCGACCCGAATCGAGTTCAGCCGGATGCTCGCGACATCCTTGAACGGGGACGGCGCCTGCAGCAGCGCGAGATCGTTGGTCTCGTCGTCGGACACCAGGCGCAATTTGACGGCTGCCGCGCCGCTCAGATTTCCCGTGATCTCGCTGCAGCCTTCGATGACATGATGGTTGGTGACGACATGGCCGCTATCGCTGACGACGAAGCCGGTGCCGGTTCCTGATCGCGCCTGCTTCGCCGGCGGCGCGTTGGGTGCTGCAGCCTGCTGCGGCGGCGCAGCCGCAGGCTTTGTCGCGACCGCGAACTCGCCGGCGTTGGCGACGCCGTTCTTCTTCACCGAGACGACGCAGTTGAGCAGCGCCGGCAGCAATTGCGCAGTCTGATTGAGGTTGAACTGAAACAATTGTCCCTGCGCGAACGCCGTCATCTGGCGCGCCTTGCGGAACTGATTGATCAGCGCCGAATTCACCGGCATCTCGACATTCACGAGCTTCTCGCCGAGCGGCATGCCGTAGACATTGAACGCGGGCTGGCCGTCGAAGGTCAGCGCAAGCGGAAAGGCTTCGCCAGGCGTCAAACGCCAGCTGTCATGAGCCAAGCCCAGCCGCCAGCTGCCATTGTTGCCGATCGCCACCATGAAGAAGATACCGCTCTGGTAGGTGCTCCCTGCCGAGCAATGCGTGAACGCTCCGCTCTTGTCGTCGGTAAAGGCGCCGCCCTTCCAATTGCCGACCGTGATCGAGCCGTAGGGACCACGGGCGCTCGATGGAGTTGCAGACGCAAACAGCCACGCGGCCGCAATGGCCGCCGCCCAGATCACAACTCTCATGACACGCACTCCCCAGCCACAACCCTTTATAGGAGGCGGAGAAATTCATCCGCAAGTGGTGCGCGGCTTGGCCTTTGGTCCAGCGGCCACGCAATACCGCTGCGAATGAGGCAATCGCCACATCCTCTGGTTACAGCGGGTATGTTCCTATTTCGTTCCAAAGATGTCAACCCGGACATATTCCGACCGCCGTGCAAGCTGCGGCTATTGCGGCTCCCGAGCCGAGGATTGCGCCGGCGGATTTGGATCGCTGCGCCAGCACCACGAGGCGAGGGCATGCACGCCGATGCCGATCAGGAAGATGCCGGCACAGAGCTCGACCTCGCTGTTCATCGCCAGCAGGCGAGCGCGCGCCGTATGGCCATGGCTTTGGCAAGCCCAAAACCAATGCCCCACCCCGACGATGCCGACGCCGAGCGCGGCGATGGCCCGGCCGCCCGCATTCATCATCCTCACGCGAAGGTCTCCTGACTCGCCCGGCAAGACGGGAAAATATCGAGCCAAGCTGACGCGGACCTGACGTGGGCCGGGCGTAGCCCGGATGCAGCGAAGCGTAATCCGGGCTGCCGGTCCGTCTTCTCCTTCCCCTGAAAGGGGGAAGGTCGGGATGGGGTCAGCCGCAAGCGACGCCGCGCGCAGAGGCTGCAGATCCCCACCCGCTTTGCTCTGGCGAGCAAAGCGACCTCCCCTTTTCAAGGGGAGGTTTGGAGCAGCGTGACCCGTGCCCTCCCTCAGCCGTTCCTGAACGCGTAGGCGTAGCCGTTGAGCGCCGGAGCGCCGCCGAGATGGGCGTAGAGCACCTTCGAGCCGGCCGGGAAGAAGCCCTTCTGCACCAGATCGATCATGCCCTGCATCGACTTGCCCTCGTAGACGGGGTCGGTGATCATGCCCTCGAGCCGCGCGCTGAGGCGGATCGCCGCCTTGGTCTCCTCCGACGGCACGCCGTAGGCGGGATAGGCGTAGTCCTCGATCAGCACGACGTCATCCTCGACGATGTCGCGGCCGAGTTCGACCAGCTTCGCCGTGTTCTGCGCGATCGACAGCACCTGCGCTTTGGTTTGCGCGGGCGTGAAAGAACCATCGATGCCGATCACGTTGCGCGCGCGCCCGTCGGCCGCGAAGCCGACCAGCATGCCGGCATGGGTCGAGCCGGTCACCGTGCAGACGATGATGTAGTCGAACTTGACGCCGAGCTGGCGCTCCTGCGCGCGCACCTCTTCGGCAAAGCCGACATAGCCGAGCCCGCCATATTTGTGCACGGAGGCGCCCGCCGGGATCGCGTAGGGCTTGCCGCCCGCCGCCTTCACCTCCTCGATCGCCTGCTCCCAGCTCTTGCGGATGCCGATGTCGAAGCCTTCGTCGACTAGGCGAACATCCGCGCCCATCACGCGCGAGAGCAAGATGTTGCCGACGCGGTCATAGACTGCGTCCTCATGCGGCACCCAGCTTTCCTGCACCAGGCGGCACTTCATGCCGATCTTGGCCGCGACGGCCGCAACCATGCGGGTGTGGTTCGACTGCACGCCGCCGATCGAGACCAGCGTGTCGGCGTTGGAGGCGATCGCGTCCGGGATGATGTATTCGAGCTTGCGCAGCTTGTTGCCGCCGAAGGCGAGCCCCGAATTGCAATCCTCGCGCTTGGCATAGAGCTCCACCTTGCCGCCGAGATGCTTCGACAACCGATCGAGCTTCTCGATGGCGGTCGGCCCGAATGTGAGCGGGTAGCGCGCGAACTTCTCCAGCATGCTGGCATCCTCTTTGGTGTCTCTGGAACGCGGTCAGACCTATCACTCCCAGCGCGAAAGGTGCTCTCTAACTCGGGCGCCGTGCTTATCGAAGATTGCCTGATATGACCCAGATGATATCTTTTCTCTCACCAGATTGACCAATCGTGAGAGATTCTTCCATGTCCGCTCGGCTTGACCGCATCGACCTCAAGATGTTGAGATTGCTGCAAAAGAATGGCCGGCTCAGCAACGCCGAGTTGGCCGACCAGGTCGGCGTCAGCCCCGCCACCTGCCATCGCCGGACCCAGGCGCTGTTCGACGAGGGCTTTCTCAGCGGCGTCCGCGCCATGGTGGCGCCGCGCAAGGTCGGCAAGGGCACGCTCGTGATGGTCGGCGTCGTGCTCGACCGCTCTACGCCGGAGAGCTTTGCGAGCTTCGAGCAGGCGGCGGCGAAACTCAAATGCGTGCTCGACTGCCACCTCGTCGCCGGCGACTTCGATTACTTCCTCAAGATCCGGGCCGGCGACATGGAGGATTTCAACCGCATCCACGGCGACCAGCTGATCGCGTTGCCCGGCGTGCGACAGACCCGCACCTTCTTCGTGATGAAGGAGGTGGTGGACAATGCGGCGCTGGAGTTCTGAGGCCGGCGTGAACCATCGCACGGGCCGCTCGCGGTGAACCGCGGGCTGGCCGGGAGAAGTAATCCTTTCATCCGACTTGCTGGACACCGCAAACCGGCGCAATCTCTCCGCCTCCCACAGGCTGCAGAGTCGTGCGCGGATGCGCGGGTAGATTCATCCGGGGATGACAGTCATGAACGTCACGGCGATGCGACTGGCCATACCGTTACTGGCACTTGCGGCCGGCGGCACTGCGGCCCTTATCTTCGGCATCCACCAAACCCAGCAGATCCTGGGCACGAACACGCGCCTGATGGCGACGGCGCCAGTGGCTACCGCGCGAGACCAAGACGCGGCAAGCCAGGACAAGACTGCGCTGACAAAGGCACAGACCGAGACCGCGGCCCTTGCCAACGCGTTGGCAGGACCGTCGCCAATACCGGACGGCAACGCGGTGCCGGAATTCGACGTCGTGAGCATCGAGCCGACCGGTCAGACGGTTGTCGCCGGCCGGGCGCTACCCGGCGCGACGGTGGAATTGCTGCGCAATGGCGAGGTGCACGATCACGCCGTGGCGGACAAGTCCGGCCAGTTCGTGATGGTGCCGCGCCCGCTTCCGCCGGGAAACTACGACCTGACCCTGCGCATCACGCATGACGGCAAGCAGGTGACCTCCAGACAGAGCGTGGCAGTGGCGCTCGAGGCTGCGGCAAGGGAGCGGCCGATGGTGGCGCTGATGGCGCCGGACAAGCCGATCCGCGTGCTGTCGCAACCCGCAGTCACGACGCCGGCGGCCGGGAAGCCGGCCGTCGAGGCCGTCGAGACCGAACCGGGCGGCAAACTCCATGTGAGCGCTCAGGCAACTCCCGGTGCGACCGTCAGGCTCTATCTCAACGACGCCTTGATCACATCCGCGACTGCCGACGCGGCGGGGCACCTCTCGGTCACGATCAACAAGGGCGTAACGACCGGCGATTATCGGATTAGGCTTGACGACGTCGACGCCGGCTCCGGCAAGGTCCGCGCGCGTGCCGAGGTGCCGTTCAACGTTCCGGACACGACGACGACCGCATCGATCCCGGCGCCGGGAGCGTCGTCCGCCCGCGCGGGCGTAGCCGCGCCGCAGCTCGCGGCGACGACATCCGCCGCATCTGAAGCGAGCTCACCCTCCGCGGTGATCGTGCCGAAGATCACCACGGCCACCGTGGTCCGCGGCGACAGTCTGTGGCGAATCAGCCAGCGCGCATTGGGCGCCGGCCAGCGCTACGCCGTGATCTATCGGGCCAACTCGCAGCAGATCCGCAATCCCAATTTGATCTATCCCGGCCAGGTCTTCGTCCTGCCGACTCGTTGAGGCCGGCATCCTGCCGGCGGCGTAGCAGGTCTGGCGCAAGGCTGCGCGCTACACTAGATGTGCTGCCATGCAGCACCCCGCCCTCGAGGATTTCGTCGCCGGCCACCAGCGCCTGTTTGTCCTGACCGGGGCCGGCTGCAGCACCAATTCCGGCATTCCCGACTATCGCGACAGCGACGGCAACTGGAAGCGGACACGGCCAGTCACGATCCAGGCATTCCTGGGTGAGGCGGCGACGCGGCAGCGCTACTGGGCGCGCAGCATGGTCGGCTGGCGGCGGTTCGGCCGGGCAACGCCGAACGGTGCGCATCGCGCACTGGCCAAGCTCGAACAGCAGGGCCGCTGTGAGTTGCTGCTGACCCAGAATGTCGACCGCCTGCACCAGGCGGCGGGCAGCCAGCGCGTGATCGACCTGCACGGCCGGCTCGATGTCGTCCGTTGCCTCGGCTGCGGCGCGACGATGCCGCGCGAGCAATTTCAGGGTGAGCTGGCGCGGCTGAATCCCGCTTGGCTCTTGCTCGACGCCGCTGACGCACCCGACGGCGACGCCGATCTCGAGCACGATTTTTCGTCCTTCGTGGTGCCGGCCTGCGAGGCCTGCGGCGGCGTGCTGAAGCCCGACGTGGTGTTCTTCGGCGAAAACGTTCCGCGCGACACCGTCGCGTCGGCGCAGGCGCATCTCGAGCAGGCCGACGCTCTTCTGATCGTCGGCTCCTCGCTGATGGTCTATTCGGGGTTTCGCTTCGTCCGGATGGCGGAGCAGCTTGGCCTGCCGATCGCCGCGGTCAATCTCGGGCGCACCCGCGCCGACGAGCTGCTCACGCTCAAGGTCGAGGATAGTTGCGAGACGGCGCTGGCGTTTTTGCTGTAGGTCACAGCGGCTTCGGCTCACCTCTCCCCAGCGGGGAGAGGTCGATTTGCGCAGCAAATCGGGTGAGGGGCCGCAGCGCGCATGAGAGGCCGTAGCCCCTCACTCGGCGCTTCGCGCCGATCTCTCCCCATGGGTGAGGTAAAACTTCCGATGCCGTTACGACCGACGTGACTTTGGCGATGCGCACGCCCGCTACGCGCGATGGCGCGGCGACTTGGCCATCGGCATGTTGGCGTTCCAGTGGGTCCAGCTGACGCTGGCGAGGCTGCCGAGGTCGGTTGCCAGCGGGCGACGGGTGCGGCGCTCGTACTCGGCGATGCAGCGGCCGGACTCGCCGATCTTGCGCTGCAGTTCATCGATCGTCATCTGCGTCGCGCGGCCGCAATTGGCCTTGCCGAGCTGATCGACCTCGATCGCCTTCAACGCCGCACGCAGCTTCTTGAGCTGCGCGCGCTGCCAGGCGATGTGACTGTCGCTGTCTGCCGTCATGTGGCCGCCACCATCTTCGATCGTTGCACGCCATTGGGAACCTCGATGTCGACTTCCAGCATCGAGACGAACTTGCCGCGATCCATCTTGACCACGACCTTGTCGGGGTCGACGTCGATATGCTTGGAGACCACGCCCAGGATTTCCGAGCGGAGCATCTCCAGAAGGTCCGGCGTGCCGGTCCGGCCGCGCTCGTGCGACAGCAGGATCTGCAGCCGCTCCCGCGCGACGGGCGCCGATGCAGAGCGGCCGCCAAACAGCCGCATTACGTTCATCATGCCGCCCTCCGTCGCAGCAGCCGGTCCATCAGCCCCTTGCGTTCGACCGGCACGGTCATCTCCACCGCCTCGCCCATCAGGCGCCGCACCGCGTCGGTATAGGCCCGCGCCGGCGCGCTGCTCGCAGCGTTCAGCGTGACCGGGCAGCCGACATTGGAGGCGCGCAGCACGTCCTGGCTTTCCGGGACGATGCCGAGCAGCGGTGTGGCAAGGATTTCCAGGATATCGTCGATCGAGAGCATCTCGCCGCGCGCGGCGCGGCCGGCATCGTAGCGGGTGACCAAAAGATGCTTCTCGACCCGCTCGCCGCGCTCGGCGCGGACCGTCTTGGAGTCCAGCATGCCGATGATGCGGTCGGAATCACGCACCGACGACACTTCCGGATTGGTGACGATGATGGCCTCGTCGGCATAGCGCATCGCGAGCGTCGCGCCGCGTTCGATGCCGGCCGGGCTGTCGCACAGGATCCAGTCGAACTTGGTCTTGAGGTCGGCGATCACGCGCTTGACGCCTTCTTCAGTTAGTGCGTCCTTGTCGCGGGTCTGCGACGCCGGCAGCAGCCAGAGATTTTCCAGCCGCTTGTCGCGGATCAGGGCCTGCGGCAGCTTGGCGACGCCCTGCACGACATTGATGAGGTCGAACACGACCCGCCGTTCCGCGCCCATCACCAAATCGAGGTTACGCAGGCCGACGTCGAAATCGATGACGACGACGTTCTGGCCCATTTGCGCGAGCGCTGCGCCGAGCGCAGCGGTTGAGGTCGTCTTGCCGACCCCGCCCTTCCCAGACGTCACGACCAATACCTTGGCCATTCTCTCTCTCCTTGTGGTCGATCAGTTCAAAGCTGTGATGCGCAGCATCTCGCCCTCGAGCCACGCCTGGGCGGGCCGGTTGCGCAAGCTGTCGGCGATTTCATCTGCGGTCTGGTAGTAGCCGTCGATGGCGAGCAGTTCGGCCTCGATCCTCTGGCAGAAGATCCGCGCCGACGAATTGCCGTTGATGCCGGCCATCGCGCGGCCGCGCAGCGTGCCGTAGATATGGATCGAGCCACCGGCGACGATCTCGGCACCGGAGCCGACCGAGCCGAGCACGGTGACGTCGCCCTCGGCAAACACGATCGACTGGCCGGAGCGGACCGGGCTCTCCAGCAGCAGCGACGGCAGCTTGGTCTTGTCCTTGTCCTTGGTTTTTTCCTGCGCCGGCGGCGTCTTCGGCTCGACATGGGTGATCGCGCAGGCGCGGCCGCCGGTCAGGAGCGGCGGCAAATTAGCGCCGAGCTTCTCCTCCTCGACGCCCTCGATGCCGAGGATGCGGATGTTGCGTTCAGCGAGGCTGCCGACCAGATGCGCGATCGCGGCCTGGCTGAGGTCGACCGCCGAGAGGTCGAGCACGATAGGCTTGCCGGTGAAGAAGCCCGGCGACTTCGCCAATGTCGCGTCGATCTCGGCGAGCCAGGACACGACCGGCACGACGGGCGTGAAGACGAACGCAACATAGGAACGGCCGCGCATGCGGACCTGCTGACGTGCCACCTGTGGAGTTGCGTCCATCGCCTCTGACTCGGTTGTCTTGTCGAATGGTTAACAATCGGACCGCATGGTTAATCAAAGGTTAACGGACGTCGGGGTTTTCACTGATTTGGGACGGGTGGCCGTTTGGCAACGGTCTGGTGGAGATGGGGGAAGGCCGGGGCGACGAGACCCGGTTTTTGAGCTGGATCAAATTTCAGCAAACCTGATCGCTTATCCTTCCGGCGCATTCGCGGGGTCACGTCATGTCCAAATCCAGCTGGACCGAGATTTTGCGGTGTCCGAAGTGCCGGCGCACGGGCTGCGCCGAGCTTGCCGAGATAGCCCCGTTTCGCAATCGGATCTTGCGCGTTTCGGAGAATTTCGAAATTCTCACCGACGAGCGCGGCAGCGACTTTCAGTGCAGGAACTGCCGGGTGCCGGCCATGCCGTAACGGACGGCCGGCTCGCACTGCGCCGTCGTATCGACGACGCAGGCTTTTCGAGACCGGGCGCGAATTAACGCCGAGCCGACGGTGCACGCTCGGCCTGCACCGATGCATCGAACACCGCGCGGCAGGACGGACTGAGCTGCTCGACTTGCGCCGCCATGCAATCCCTGATGCGGCCGCGATCCGGAATGTAGGCGCCGCACAGGCGGACCGCATCACCCATGCAGGCCTGACGCTGCATCGATTCGTTCGGTCCGGACTGGGCCATGGCGGGCACGACGGTTGCAGCGAGAAGCACGAGGGCAAGACGAAGTTTCATGGATCACTCTCTGGATGGCAGGTTGAAGTGTCGGTCGTGACGGTTGTCACGACAGCGGCGCGGCCGTTGCCGGCAGCGGGTTCGGCGCCGGCTTGCGACGGCGGCAGGTGCAGAAGCGTTGCGATCGTGGTGTCGAGCAGCTTGGTCCACGCGGACGCGGGATCGATCTCGGGCGCGAACCGGCCGAGCAGCATCGGAAATGACGGCGGCTGGTTGAGCGCCGCGTTGAGCAGCGCGAAGAACAGCGCCGGATGGCTACTGCGGATGATGCCGGCCGCGATGCCGGCCTGAAACAGCTCGCGCGCGCTCTCATAGGCCGGGCGCAACAGCTTTTCCGTCACCAGCGTCGAGCGCTCGGGCGCCTCCGCGCCATGGCGCACCACGAAATTCCGGACCTGCGGATGCGCGGCGTAAAACGTGGCGACGCGGACGATGAGATCACGCAGGCGATCGCCCAGCGGTCTGTTGGCGTCGACGGCGATCGCGTGCACCTCGGCCATTACGGGCATCGCAAGCGCGACGATGCGGTCGACGCAGGCCTCCCACAGCGCAGCCTTGTTGCCGAAATGAACGCGCACGAGATTCGGCGCGACGCCCGCCGCCGCGGCGACGCTGCGCAGGTCGGCACCGTCGAAGCCCTGGGCCGCGAAGGCCTCGGTCGCCGCGATCAGCAGCGCCTGGCGGCCGTCGGGCATGTCTTTGCTGCGGCGTCCCTTGGGCCGGGAGGCGGGCAGCGCGGCCATTGTCTTCGTTCCAACCATCGTTCACTAGAATATGTTCAAACGAACATATAATTCGGCATGGCTGCTTTTCAAGAGCGGGCAACGACCTGAAAGCCCATCAATTTCATATAGATAGTCCGAATGACGCGAACGTGAGGAGCACTCGCTCTAAGAAATGCCTGCGTCAATCGACGCCGGCTTCGCGCAACCGAGCTATCCGAAATGGAGCGGCTCAGCTCGTCACGTCGGCAGCCAGGTCTTCTCGATCTGCTTCACGACGCTGTCGGGCATGGGATGACCATCGATCGCGATGCATCCAGGCTTGATGCAACGTTGCAGCCGAACCTATTCCGCCTTGATGTTGGCCGACTTGACGATCGGCCACCATTTGTCGACTTCGGCGGCCTGATGCTCGCGCAACGCAACGGGGGTCTGTCTGTCCGGGGACGGGATCTCCTGGCCGAGCTCGGCGAAGCGTTGCCGGACGACGGGCTCGGCGAGCGCTGCCATCACCGCCTTCGACAGAACAGACACGATATCGGCCGGCGTGCCCTTCGGCGCCCAGATGCCGTGCCAGTACGCAATATAGAGACCCGGCAGTCCGGCTTCGTCGACCGTCGCAATCTCCGCGGCCGAGGCGAGCCGCGACGATGCGGTCACAGCATACGCCTTCACGGTTCCGCTCTTCACCTGCGGCAGCGAGTTGGAGGCCTGGTCGAACATGATGTCGATATGCCCGGCCATCAGATCGTTCAGCGCAGGACCGGCGCCGCGATAGGGCACGAAGGAGAAGTTCGTGTTCGTCAGCTGCTGGAAGAACACGCCTGCGACATGCGCCCCCGAACCCGGACCGGCGGTGCCGGCGGTGGCCTTGTCGGCATTGGTCTTGAGCCAGGCAATCAGCTCTTTCAGATTCTTCGCCGGCAGATCGGGCCGACCGATGATCAGCTGCGGCCCGCTCGCGATCAGCGCGATCGGTGCGAATTCGCGCACGTCATATTGCAGCTGATAGATCGCGCCATTGAGGCAATGCGTGCCCCAATGCCCGATCGTGATCGTGGTGCCATCAGGCGCTGCGCGCGAGGCGCGCAGGCCCGCGACCGTGCCGGAGGCGCCCGTGACATTCTCGATGATCACGGGATGGCCGAGCGTATCGCGCATGTATTCGGCGAGGATCCGCGCGAGCACGTCGGTTGGTCCGCCAGCGGCGAACGGCACGATCATGGTGACCGGGCGCGCGATGGTTTCGGCGAACGCGCCGGGCGATGCCAGCGGCAGCGTCGCCGCGCCGAGCGCGAGTTGCAGGAATGGCCTGCGAGAAAGGCTGGGCATGTGCGTTCCCCCTCATGCTCTCATAGAGCCGGCAGTGTCGCGCGGTCCAGCGCAAGACGTCAGAGACGCGATGTCCGTGCTTGAACGGCAGGAGCTTGCCGTTGCGCGGTGGCGCCCCGCCGGCGCGTAGCTCGAACTGGGTAATTCCAACGATCCTCGGATGGCGGTCAGCCCCGACCACGGGTCATCGAACTCGCAAGAAAGCGTCATCCCGTCGTCAATTGACCGCGACAAGTTGTCGCTGCCAGAGCAGGCGAATCCAAGCTGGCCAGAATTGGAGGGGCGAACTCATGAGTGGTTTTCGTGACTATTTCTTATCGACCGCCGCGATCGCGTCGGCCGTGCTGGCTTGCAACGTCGCAGTTGCGCATGCGGATGACGACAATGATCACTCGCAGCACCGTGGCTACAAGCATGTGCTGCTGATCAGCGTCGACGGCATGCACGCCGTCGATTTGAAGCGTTGGGTGGAAAGCCGCCCCGGCGGCAACTTCGCCCAGCTCACCGGAAAGGGCGTCGTCTATCCGAACGCCTACACCACCGCGCCATCCGACAGCTTTCCCGGCATGCTCGCGCAAGTCACGGGCGCCACGCCGAAGGGGGGCGGCCTGTTCTACGACGACAGCTATGACCGCACCGAATATCCGGCCAAGGCGTTCTATACCAGCCAGGGTCTTAGCGACCCCGGTTGCGTGGGCCCGGCGGGGACCGAGCTCACCAATTTCGAAGCGCTCGACAAGACCTACAACTACTCCAGCGGGCTGGTCGCCGATTACACCGCCGGCGGCACGCTTGGCCAAGTCTACACCCAGCTCGATCCGGATCACATGCAGCGCAAGCTGGTGAACGGCCAGTGCGTGCCGGTCTATCCCCACGAATACGTGCGCACCAACACGGTCTTCGAAGTCATCAAGGAAGCCGGGATGCGCACGGCTTGGTCCGACAAGCATCCGGCCTATGAGGATCTCGCCGGCCCGTCGGGCAAGGGCCTCGACGAGCTGTTCACGCCGGAAATCAATTCGCAGGACACCATCGACGCCGGCGCCCAGCCCGGCGACGACTATACCACGAGCTATACCGGCGTCCGCTCCTACGACTCGCTGAAAGTGAAGGCGGTGCTGAACTGGATCGACGGTTATGACGGCTCGCGAACCCAGCGTCAGGCAGTGCCCGCGATTTTCGGCATGAACTTCCAGGCGGTCAGCGTCGGCCAGAAGCTTGCCAAGGCCGGCCATGCCGACACCGACAAGTCGCTGGTCGGCGGTTATGCCGACGGCAAGGCGACACCCGGCAACGCGCTCACGCTGCAGTTCCAGTTCGTCGACGATGCGCTCGGCAAGTTCGTCAACGAGCTCAAGGCGCAGAACCTCTACGATTCGACGCTGATCATCGTCAGCGCCAAGCACGGCCAGTCGCCGATCGACGTCAAGGACCGCGTGGCGATCTCCGACGCGCTGTACAGCAAGGCGCCCGGCTTCGGCACCAACGGCTTCGAGATTTGCGACGACGAAGCGCTGGTCTGGTTGTCGCCGGAGCTGCAGCAGGCGACCAATCCGGCGACCGGTCATCCCTATTATGCAGACGCCAAGGCCTACATTCTCGCCCACGCCGCCGACCTGCATATCCAGAAGCTGCTCGACCGCGACGAACTGACCAGGCTCTACGAAGATCCGTTCCACAACAGCCGGGTGCCTGACTTCATCGCCATCACCGATCATGGCGTGATCTGCACCGGCGGCAGCAAGCTCGCCGAGCATGGCGGCTTCTCCAACGACGATCGCAACGTGCTGCTGCTGGTCTCTTCGCCGCGCATCAAGCATGCGCGGGTCGTCGAGGAGACGACCTTCACCACCCAGATCGCGCCGACCATCCTCCATGCGCTCGACCTCAATCCGCGCAGCCTGCAGGCGGTTCGTGACGAAGACGTCGAGCCCCTGAAGCTGAAATAAAGCGCAGCGGGACAACGCACCGAAGGGCCTACTGATCGGCGCCCCGGGCACGGGGCGCCGATATCTTTGCGATGCCTCGAGAGGCGAGCTTCTACGCCTGGAAGCAGGCCGCGGCCGTCAGCTTGAACGGCGCCGGATTGAGGAGCTGCGGAAACTGGAATTGATAGCTCGCATTGACCCGGCTGCCGCACGCCGCGGCCACGGGCTGCTGGTCGGCAATGCGCGGTATTGAGGCTGGCGCACCGCCCCGTGACCGCGACCGCGACCGCGACCGCGTGCTGCATTCCCACCTGTGTCCACATCAACTGACACCGAACAGGAACGCGAAGAACAGCGGCGCAACTTCAGCGCGCGCTCAGGAGCCGAACTTCGCCCGCAGCATGGGACCAAGGAGATTCGAGTAGTCGTCCGTCCAGAGCGCGCTGGCCGGGTCCGGCGGCATGGCGGACCAATGCCGTACCGCCTCGCCTGCATCCTCGGGCGTGCGCGCAAGCATCACCACCCGGGACGCGCTCCTCAGCGTGGTCATGACGTCTCCGGCGGGATGCCCTTCCTTGAAGAGCGCGATCAATCCCTGGGAGCGCGCGACATTCGCCATGATCGGCGCCAGATCGAGATGGCGGTTGGAGATGTGCACGAGAATGACCCCGTGCGGCGTCAGCTTCGACACATAGCCGGCTATCGCCTCACGCGTCAGCAGGTGAACAGGAATGCTATCGGACGAGAAGGCGTCCAGGACGATCAGATTGTAGCGATCGGGTGAGGCCTGCAGTGTGAGACGAGCATCGCCGAGCGCCAGCCTGGCCTCCGGCGCGCAGCGCGACAGGAACGTGAAGAAGGTCGGATTGCTCGCGATCCGGATCACCTCGGGATCGATCTCGAAGAACGTCCAGTTCTCCGCGCCGCGACGCAGGCAGGCGAGTGTGCCGGTGCCGAGACCGACGACCGCAACCCGTCCGAAGCCAGTCTGGGCGCCGCGTGCCGCCGCAACCCCTTCGGCCAGCGGGCTGCCCGGATAGTAGTAGCTCTGAGGCTGCGGCGCTCCCTCGACTGGCGTACCGTCGTCGTTCCGCAACCGCTCTGCGCCATGCACCGTGTTGCCGTGGTACAGCAGCCGTGCGCGGCCGTCCGCGAGGTCGACCACCGTATGGACCCCGAAGAAGCTGCGTGCGGTCTCGATCGGGGCCATGCCCGGTCGCCAGAACGTCGTCAGCATCAGGCCGGTGATCGCCAGTCCGGCGAATGGTACCGGCCGCTGGCGCAAAAAGATCATGCAGGCCGCCAGCAGGACCAATAGGGTCCTGAACGGCAGTTCGAAGGAGGCCGGGAGCTGCAACTGGGTCACGTACCAGACCATGGCAAGCGCCATCGCCGCCGCCAGCCATGGCGACGCCTTGATCAGCGTCTGGCGCGCGCCGCCTGCGAACATGCCGGGCAGCGCCAGCAATGCGAGCGCGATCAGGATCGGATATTCGTAGTTGCCGGAAAAGATCTGCGGCGCCAGCAGTCCCGCGAAGGCGCCGCCCAGCACCCCGCCGAACGAGGTGCACAGGAAGAATTCCGTCAGCCGTTGCGGGTGCGGACGCCGGGCATAGAGCTCGCCATGGCAGAGCAACGTCAACAGCGTGAACACGACGAGATGGAGCACGATGGTCGTGAGCCAGAACACCTTGGCGCCGACCAGGCTGATCGCAAGGGGGGCCGCGGCGAACGGAACGAGACGCACCACGGTCGCGTGGCTGATCCACGGCCGGTCACGGAACACGACGACGAAGGTGAACAAATAGAGCGCCAGCGGAATGACCCACAGAAAGGGCGCTGCCGCGACGTCGGTCGTCAGATGCGCGGTCACCGCAACGACGAGCCCCGATGGAATCGCCGCGAGCGCGATCCACTGCAGCCTGTCAGCCACGCTGATGACCGATGTCTCTGGCGCCGCCGTCGCCGTTGCGGCGCCATTGCCACGTCCGAGCACGAAGGCAACCGCCATGACGAGCAGCGCGAGGCCCGCAAAGCCGAACGACCAGATGCTCGCCTGCATATTCAGCGCAAGGAGTGGCTCGACAACGACGGGATAGGCAAACAGGGCCGTGAACGAGCCGAGATTCGACGCGGCATAGAGCACATAGGGATTGCCGGCCTCGCGATGGCCGCTGCGGGCGAACCAGCTCTGCAGCAGCGGTGCGCTGGCCGACAATGCGAAGAACGGCAGGCCGATTGACGCCGCGAACAGCCCGAACAGCCAGAGTGCGGTTCCATCGGCGGGCGGCGCACCCCAATCCGGCGCGATCGCGATCGGCAAGGTCATGGCCGTGACGGCAAGCAGGAGCAGATGGACGAGCCCCGCGCGCTGCGGCCCGAACAACCGGCCGAGCAGATGTGCATAGGCATACCCGACAAGCAGGACGGCCTGGAAGAACACCATCGCCACCGACCAGACCGAAGACGCGCCACCGAGCTTCGGCAGCACCATCTTGGCGAACATCGGCTGGATCAGGAACAGCAGCAGCGCGGATACAAACAGCGTCGCCACGCTGAGGACCGGCAGCAGGCGCGTATCATCGGCAGAACACGATACCTCTGGAAGCGTCGGTTCCGGCGCGTTCTCAAAAAGTGACATCCGTTGCCCCCTGCAATCCCTGCTTGCAAGGTAGATTAGCTGCGCCTAAGCAAGCGTTAATCGGACTTCAGGAAGCGTGGATCGGCGGCCCAGCAAGCGCCCAAAATCGCGTGGAATGGCAAAGCAATCGCCGGTGTTGGGCACCTTAAAGCGCCCAACATTTATGACCCGGCGATCAAGATTCCTGGTGCACCAACAAGCCGTTGGCGAGGAGCTGTCGCCGGTGTTGCCATCACCAAGTATCAAGGGCCTTCCCAATTGCGCCGGGCACCCAGCATCAAGACCAGGCTATTCTGATCCCTGAGCTCGTAGAGGCCGGCCGGCTTTGCGACGTCGGATTGCGCCGGCAGGGTCACCGTGCTTCCGCTCGCGTACTTTTGGTCGAGCATCACGCAACCGAGGTCCGCAGCGAACGTCAGGTTCTTGACCGGAGTCCAGCGGTGCGCTGCCAAGACTGCGCGCGGTCTCTTTCCGTAGAGCCGGCCTCACAGCAGCCACGACGTCCGGCGCTGCCAGGTCGAGGACAATCAAAGCCCATCCGCCAGCGAGTTCGCACCAGTACCGTAGAGAATACGAAATCGTGCAAATGGCGGAGAGAGTGGCAGTCAATCCCCATTGAAAGATAAAGGATATTCAACCTTCCCGAATCAAAACCCACGGATCGAGCTACCGCCAGAACATGGAATTCCCGGTCGATCCTCGAACAACGAGCTCCGGACGAAGTATGACGTGCCGGATCTCGGGAGATCCACCCTTGAGCTGCTCTGCAAGCATCCTGGCAGCGATCCGCCCCATCTCCCGATGTGCGATCCGCACTGTCGTGAGCGGCGGCGAGACAACGTCCATCAGCGGCATGTCGTTGTGACCAACGAGTGAGATGTCCTCCGGACACCGCAGACCTCGCTGCTTGAGCGCGTCGAGAACGCCGAGGGCCAGAAGGTCATTCGCGGCTACGATTGCCGTGACATCGCGTGTCGCGGCAAGCAGATGAATTGCTGCCTGCTCGCCAGCTTCACGGGTATAGCCGATCGCCTCGCGCACGACCCCGCGCAATCCATGATGGGACATCGCACGTTCGAAGCCGTCGCGCCGCAGCGCACCGGTCGATGTCGATAAAGGACCGGCGACGTGCGCGATGTGCCGGTGTCCGAGGCCGATGAGATGGTCGACCGCAAGACGCATTCCCATGTCGTCGTCCGAAACAACCGAGGAGACTCGATCGCGCGCTTCGGATCTGTTGACCAGGATCACCGGGAGACCGCGCTGGATGCAGAAGCCGACGAGCTCATCGTCCTGCGAAACGGTTGCGAGGATCAGGCCGTCGACCCGCTGGCTGAGCAGTCGCTCGACGAAGGCGATCTGCTGCGACGACGCATTGCCGGCATCGGCGACGATAGGCGCGTAACCTTCGGCAGACAGAACCTCCGTGATGCCGCCGAGGATCGGCGCGAAGACCGGGTTGGCGATATCGGGCAGCAGCACGCCGATCAGATCGGACCGGCCCAGGCGCAGATTGGCCGCGAGACGGTTGGGCTGATAGTCGAGCGCCGCGGCCTGAGCCACGATCCTTTTGGCGACGTCGTCGGCGACGAGGTGCCGCTTCTTCGGATCGAGCGCGCGCGACACGGTGGACGGATGAACACCGGTTGCGTCAGCGATCTGCTTGATTGTGGTGGTAGGCCGATTCACGCAGCAATTCCCATCATTTAGGCGAGTCACGACGTCATGATACGTGACCGCTTGACATTATGCAATCGATTGCAATATGGACTGCAATCGATTGCAATGGGGTGGATATATGTCCAGCGGCATCATCGAAAGAGTTGAGGACGTCACGCCGAGCGTGTTGCGGGCGATGAGCGGGACCGACAACGCCCGGCTCCGGACGGTGCTGGAAGCACTCGTCAAGCACCTGCACGCCTTCGCACGCGAGGTGAAGCTCACCGAGGCGGAGTACGATCTCGGCATCGATTTCCTCAACCGGATCGGACAGGCCACCCACGACAGCCACAACGAAGGAATTCTCTTTGCGGACGCGGTCGGCTTCTCCACGCTGGTTTGCCTGCTGAACAACGGCAACGCCGGCGCGACCGAATCCGCTGCGGCGCTGCTGGGTCCATTCTGGCGCGCCAACTCGCCCAGGACGGAGAACGGAGGCTCGATCGTTCGCTCCGCGACAGCAGGACCCGAACTGTTCGTGAGCTGCGAGGTGGTGGACGTCGCCGGAAAACCCGTCGCCGACGCCGAGATCGACGTCTGGCAATCCTCACCCGTCGGTCTCTACGAGAACCAGGACGACACGCAGGCGGACATGAACCTGCGCGGCAAGTTCACAACCGATGCCGCGGGACGCTTTTCCTTCCGATCGGTCAAGCCTGCCGGTTATCCCGTGCCCACCGACGGCCCCGTCGGCGACATGCTGAGAGCCCAGAACCGGCATCCTTACCGGCCTGCACACATCCATTTCCTCGGCTTCAAGCCCGGCCACAAGACGCTCGTCACGCAGATCTTCGTTGACGACGACGAGCACCTCGAAAGCGACGTCGTGTTCGGCGTGACGCGCGCACTGATTGGCGATTATCGCCGGCATGACGACGGCGAGCCGCCCGCTGCCGGCGTTCGTGCGCCCTGGTACACGCTGAACTACCGGTTCGTCATGGAAGCCGGCGAAGCGATTCTCCCCAAACCACCGATCAAGTGAGCAAGACCATGAATCAGTCCATGGACGGCAAGGTCGTCCTCGTCGTTGGCGGCGCCGGCAGCATCGGCGCCGTCTCCGCCCGAAAATTTGCCGAGCTTGGCGCCCGCATCGCGATCAGTCATCGCGATGTTCCGGAGGAGGCCGCGGCAGCCGCGAAGGTGATCCAATCCCTGCCCGGAGAAGGCCACGCGGCGCTGGTCGCCGACGTGTCGCGGACCGATACGTTGACGGCGCTGCGCGGCGAGATCGAGCGACGCTTCGGCCGCCTCGACGTCCTGGTCAACGCTGCGGGATTTACCAAGCCGGTGCCTCACGCCGATCTCGAGGCACTGGACGACGATCTCATCGACCGGATGTTTGCGGTCAATTGGCGCGGACAGTTCGCGACCATCCGCACGTTCGCCCCGCTCCTGAAAGCATCGGGCAACGGCCTGATCGTCTCGATCTCGTCGATTGCAGGCAGCAATGGCATCGGCTCGTCGATCGCCTACTGCGCCGCCAAGGCCGGCATCGACGTCATGACCAAATCGCTGGCCCGCGTGCTTGCACCGGAGGTGAGAGTACTCGCGGTCGCCCCCGGCGTGGTCGACACCAGCTTCGTTGCCGGACGCGGCGCCGACTTCAACGCGAAGACCGCTGCGACGACGCCGCTGAAGCGGATCGCGACGTCGGATGACATCGCCTCGGCGATCCTCGCCTGTGCCACGCAACTCGGCTTCGCCACCGGAACGACCTTCGTGGTCGACGGCGGCCGCTCACTCTGAGGGACACACCATGCGATCTCCACCCGACAAGGTCATCATCACCTGCGCGGTGACGGGCAATCTGACGACGCCCGAGCAGACGCCGCACCTGCCGATCACGCCCCAGCAGATCGCCGAGGCCTGCCTCGGCGCTGCGGACGCCGGCGCCGCCATCGTCCACATCCATGTGCGCGATCCCCTGACCGGTCGCCCATCGATGCTGCTCGACCACTACGCGGATGTCGTGCAGCGCATCCGCGTCCGCAATCCCGAACTGATCCTCAACATCACGACGGGGCCCGGCGGTCGCTTCGTGCCGTCGAAGGACGACCCGAAGGTCGCGGCCGAAGGCACGACCTTGATGATGCCGGAGAAGCGGGTCGAGCACATTGCCGTGTTGCGGCCCGACATCTGCACCCTCGACCTCAACACCATGAATTCGGGTCGCGAGGTGGTGATCAACACGCCGCCCAACGTGCGACGCATGGCGAAGGTGATCGCTGACGCCGGCGTCAAGCCGGAGATCGAGCTGTTCGATTCGGGTGATATTGCGCTGATGCGTGATCTGCTCGCCGACGGCACGCTGAAGGGGCCGGTGCTGTGCTCCTTCGTGATGGGCGTGCGCTACGGCTTCCAGCCGGCTCCGGAAACCGTGCTCTACGCGCGGGACCTGCTGCCGCAGGATGCGGAGTTCACCGCGATCGGAATCGGCAAGGCCGCCTTCACCACGGTCGCGCAATCCTATCTCGCCGGCGGTCACGTCCGGGTCGGGCTCGAGGACGCGGTCTATCTGTCTCGCGGACGGTTCGCGACATCCAACGCGGAGATGGTCGTCAAGGCACGCCGCATCGTCGAGGACCTCGGCGGTGAGATCGCGACGATCGAGGAGGCACGACGCATCGTCGGTCTGCCGCATCCGTCCCAGCGTGCGGCCTAGGAGCGCCCCATGAACATCGTGACCGGACCGAAATTAGACCTTGGCATCGATGCGACCAGCGTGCGGCTCAACGCCAAGGCCGCCGATGCTGCATCGATCGAACCCGTCATCGAACGGCGATCCTTGTCGCGACAAGCTGACGAGGTTGTCGTCGCCATCGAGGCCGCCGGCGTCAACCCGTCCGACGCGAAGGCCGCCACCGGACTGATGCCGTATGCGGTATTTCCCCGAACCCCGGGCCGCGATTTCGCCGGACTGGTGGTCGACGGGCCGCGGCAATGGATCGGCAAGTCCGTGTTCGGCAGCTCCGGCGATCTCGGCATCCGCCGCGACGGCACGCACGCCTCGCATCTCGTGGTCGAAGCGGCGGCGCTGGTCGAGAAGCCGGACGGCATCTCGATGGAAGAAGCCGCCGGGATTGGCGTGCCGTTCGTCACCGCCATCGAGGGCTTCCGCAGGTCGGGCATGCCGAAGCCGGGCGAGCATGTCGTCGTCATGGGCGTCAACGGCAAGGTCGGACAGGCGGCGGTGCAACTTGCGACCTGGCAGGGCGCCAAGGTGATCGGCGTGGTGCGCAAGGACGAGGACTATGAGGGTCACGCCAACGCGCCGATCGAGGTCGTCAACTCCGCCGCGACCGACGTTGCCGAGCGTGTCCGCGAACTGACCGGGGGCAAGGGTGCCGACATCGTCTTCAACACGGTCGGCGATCCCTATTTCGACGATGCCCACCACTCCCTCGCAAAGGGTGGACGCCAGATCCTGATCGCGGCCGTGCACAAGATCGTGCAGTTCAACATCCTCGAATTCTACCGCGGGCGGCACACCTATGTCGGTATCGACACCCTCGCCTTCTCCTCGGTCGAGAGCGCCGACGTCCTGCGCAGCGCACTGCCCGGCTTTGCCGGCGGCTTCCTTCGTCCGTTTCCGATCGCGGAGCGCTCGATCTATTCGCTCGCCGACGCCAAGGCGGCTTATGCCGCTGTGATCGGGTCGTCACGCGACCGCATCGTGCTGCGCCCGGGAGCCTGATCATGCACGTCGTCCGCTTCGCCGAGGCGCCGGCCTACACGGCGCCGGGGCATCATGACATGGCGATGGTCCGTGTGCAGGGACGCGAGGCCGGCCCCTCCTCCGACCTGTGGATCGGCGTCTCCGTGGTCGCGCCGGGCGGCGGGACGACCCAGTCCGCATCGGCACAGGAGAAAATCTATGTGTTGCTCGACGGCAAGCTCAGCATCTCGAACGGCGAGACCGAGATTGAGCTCGGACAATGGGATTCCTGCCGCATCGCCGGCGGCGAGGACCGGCGCCTGACCAACCGAACGAATTCGCCCGTGACGGTTCTTCTGGTGATGCCGCTCTCGGCAGAAGAACGTCAGCGAGACCAATAACAGAATTTTCGAGGGAGGAATAGATGAGCGCGAGCGCGAACCAGGAGCCACGGAAGAAGCGGCCCTTCTACACAATCTTGTACGTGCAGGTCCTGGCGGCAATCGTCGTCGCCATCGCGCTCGGCCACTTCTGGCCCGGCATCGCGGTCGACATGAAGCCGTTCGGCGACGGCTTCATCAAGCTGATCAAGATGGTCATCGCGCTCGCGATCTTCTGCACCGTGGTCACCGGCATCGCCGGAATGTCGGACATGAAGAAGGTGAGTCGCGTCGGCGGCAAGGCGTTGCTCTACTTCGAAGTCCTCTCGACCCTGGCGCTGCTGATCGGATTCATTGCCGCCCATGTGGCGACGCCCGGCGCCGGCTTCAACGTCGATCCCGCGACCCTCGATGCCAAGGCCGTTGCACAATATGCCGGCAAGGCGAAAGAGCAGACCATCGCCGAGTTCCTGCTCAACATCATCCCGAACACCGTCACCGACGCCTTCGCGCGCGGCGACATTCTTCCCGTGGTGCTGGTCTCAATCCTGCTCGGCTGCGTGCTGTCCCGCCTCGGCGAGCGCGCCAGGCCCGTGCGGGACATGATCGACGGGGGATCGATGCTGATCTTCGGTGCCATCAATGTGATCATGCGCTTCGCGCCGATCGGCGCGTTCGGAGCCATGGCGTTCACCGTCGGCCGCTACGGCATCGCCTCCCTCGGCCCGCTGGTCAAGCTCGTCGGCCTGTTCTACCTGACGTCCGCCGTGTTCGTGTTCGGCGTTCTCGGCCCGATCGCCTGGTGGTCCGGCTTCAGCATCTGGAAGTTCCTCATCTACATTAAGGAAGAGATCCTGATCGTGCTCGGGATGTCGTCGTCCGATCCGGTGCTGCCGAGCCTGATGGAAAAGCTCGAACGCCTCGGCTGCTCCAAGCCGGTCGTCGGACTCGTCGTGCCGACCGGCTACGTGTTCAATACCGACGGCTCGTCGATCTACATGACACTTGCCGCACTCTTCGTTGCGCAAGCCACCAACACCGACCTCACGCTCTCGCAGCAGATCGCGATCCTCGCCGTCGCCATGCTGACCTCGAAGGGCGCGAGCGGCGTGACCGGCGCGTCCTTCATCGCGCTGGTCGGAACGCTGTCGGTCGTTCCGACCATCCCGGTCGCGGGCATGGCGCTGATCCTCGGCATCGACCGGTTCATGAGCGAGGCTCGCGCGCTCGTCAACGTGATCGGCAATGGCGTGGCGACGATCGTGATCGCGCGGACCGAGGGCGAACTCGATCCGGCCCGGCTGAATGCGGTGCTCGACGGCAATGCGACAGGCGACGAAAGAGAGGTAACGCCGGCGGCGGTGGTCGATGTCAACCCGCTGCCTGCTCGCAATCAGGTCTAGTCCCCTCGCCTATCGGCTGATCCGAACCGGTCGACGAGGAAATCGATGAAGAGGCGAACCTTGACGGCAAGATGTCGCGTGGGCGGATAGACCGCGTAAAGCGTCAGCGGCGGGGCCGAATAGTTCGCAAGCACGGCCTGGAGGCGGCCATCCTTCAGCGCCTCCGCCGCGATGAACTCCGGAATCAGCGCGATACCCTTGCCCTTGACCGCCACGTCGCGCAACACCTCCGCATTGTTGACGCACAGCGACCACGCCGGCTGGATCCAGTGGACGCCGTCGCTGCCGGTCAGCTTCCATTGGTTGCCCGTCAGCAGGAAGCCGTAGGTCAGCGAGACGTGGTCGCGCAGGTCCTGCGGATGGAGCGGCGTGCCATGACGTTTCAGATAGTCGGGCGATGCGCAGACCAGCCGCGGGACCGGAACGATCTTGCGCGCGATCAGGCTCGAGGACTCCAGCTCGGCGATACGCAGCGTGACATCGAAGCCGTCCTGAACAGGGTCAAGAAGATCGTCGCTCAGCACGAGTTGCAGCTGGAGGTCGGGATACTTGGTCATGAAATCGGCGAGCGCAGGCCCGAGGCGCATCGTGCCGAACGACATCGGCGCATTGACGCGCAACAGGCCGCGCGGCGCCGATTGCAGCTGGGTGACCGCCTGGTCCGCGGCGTCGACGTCCGAGAGGATCACGATGGCGCGCTCGAAATACATCTGACCGTTTTCGGTCGGACTGGCGTGCCGGGTGGTGCGGTTCAGCAATTGAACCCCAAGGCTCTCCTCGAGATCGCCGACATATTTGCTGATCGCCGACCGCGAGAGCCGCATTTGCCGGCCGGCCTCGGCGAAGCTGCCGCTTTCGACGACCTTCACGAAGGCTCTCAGGCTGGCCAGCTTGTCCATTTACCCCTCGATTGTCGCCAAATCGTAGACATAGATGCCATGAAAGCATGAATTGTCCTCAGAACAAACCCGTCCGATATGTACCGGCGAAATGATGTTGCTCATTCGAGCTGGAGGAAAAACATGTCAGGACTTCACCACGTCACGGCCATCGCCGGCGATCCGATCCGGAATTTCGGCTTCTACACGCGGGATCTCGGCCTGCGGTTCGTCAAGCGGACGGTCAATTTCGACGATCCGGCCACCTATCACTTCTATTATGGCGACGAGACCGGCCGGCCCGGCACGATCCTGACGTTCTTTCCCTGGCAGGGCGTGCCTCCCGGCCGGAGGGGCGTCGGCGAAACCCACCAGACTGCGTTCCGCGTGCCGCAGCGCTCGCTCGGCTACTGGACACAGCGCTTCCTGGAAAAGGGCATCCATTACGAAGCGCTGGAAAAGCGGTTCGGGGAATCGGTTCTGCCGTTCACGGATCCGGACGGCATGGCGCTGGCGCTCGTCGGCGTGCCGGGCGCTGAGGACGAGCCAGCCTGGAGCAACGGCGACATTCCGGCCGAGCATGCGATCCGCGGCTTTCACGGCGTGACACTGCTGCTCGACAATGCCGGGAAGACCGCGGCGGTACTGACCGACGTGTTCGGCTTCAAGGAGACGACCCGGGAAGGCTCCGTGATCCGCTACAAGGCGGCGGGCGACGTCAACGGAAGCGTCGTCGACATCTATGAGGCGAAGGGATTCCTGCGTGGCCATCAGGGCGGCGGCTCGGTGCACCATATCGCCTTCCGCGCGGCCGACGACGCCGAACAGGCCAGAATGGCGCAGCGGCTGGTGGAGAATCACGGGCTGCATCCGACCGAACAGAAGGACCGCAACTACTTCCGCTCGATCTACTTCCGTGAGCCGGGCGGCGTGCTGTTCGAGATCGCAACCGACATTCCGGGCTTCGCCGTCGACGAGCCGGTGGAGACGCTGGGGCACGCACTGAAGCTGCCGCGCTTCCTGGAGTCGCACCGCAAGGAGATCGAGGGCGTGTTGCCGAAGCTGGAAGGAGCCGTGTCGTGACGGACGCCACCTCATTCGTCTATCGCTTCGAGAAAGCCGGCAGGGCCGACGCGCCGCCGCTGCTGCTCCTGCACGGCACCGGTGGCGACGAGACCGACCTGTTGCAGCTCGGAGCCATGATATCGCCGGGCTCCGCCCTGCTCTCGCCGCGCGGCCGCGTCCTCGAACACGGCATGCCGCGCTTCTTCCGACGCCTCGCGGAGGGCGTGTTCGACGAACAGGACGTGCGCAAGCGTGCGCTCGAGCTTGGGGAATTCGTCGAAGGCGCGCGGCGGCGCCACGGCATCGCGGCGCCGGTCGCGGTCGGGTTTTCCAACGGCGCGAACATCGCCGCTGCGCTGCTGCTGACGAAGCCGGAGGTGCTCGCCGGCGCGGTGCTGATGAGGGCCATGGTGCCTTTGTCGGACCCGCCCAAAGCCAGGCTTGACGGCAAACCGGTGCTCATCTTGTCGGGACAGGCGGACCCGATCGTTCCACCTGGCAATGCGGCCAGACTATCGGCAATGCTCGCGGATGCGGGAGCAAAGGTGATTCTCAGGACCTTGCCGTCCGGTCACCAGCTGTCGCAGGCGGACGTCAATCTGGCCCGCGATTGGATCGCCGGTGTCGATGCCCGGGTTGCCTAGATTGATGCGAGCCGAACTGTCACTCCGGCAGTTCGGCTCCATCACCTTGGTCACGCCCGTCAGCCGCCTTCCATCACATCGACCACGCGCGCAGCGAACAACTCCTCCTGATCCAGCTCTCCTTCCAGCCGGTGCATGATGCTGTCGTGAATGCGCCCCCCGTTGAAGAGCTCCAGGAGCCTGCTGCGGCCGGCATCCACCGCGATCAGCACCGCACGATAATGCTGAAGCCTTCGCTCTTCATGCGGCTCTTTGGCGAGGGCATGGTCCTCAGCGACCGCCAGACGATGCCCGTATTGTTCGACGAGTCGCGGATGCGCATGATTCCCCTCGCCGTCAAGAGAATGCGCGCGGATGGCCTCGAACTGGGCACGCGCGATTTCGGCGCGAACCATCTCTTCCGACAGCGTTTCCTCCCCGCGCAGCAGGAATTCCTTCCCTGTCAGCGTCTTCGCCACCGGACCAAGCGTCAATCCGAGGACGACGATGGTCGCGGCGACAACGCAGAAGGTCACGAACAGGATGACGTCGCGGCCCGGAAAATGCTCCGGCAATGACAAGGCGGCAGCAAGACTGACGACCCCACGCATCCCGGCCCAGCTCATCACCAGCGGAACGGCAAGCGGCGGATAAGGATCCCGCGCCCGGAGCGAGGGGATCAGCGCCCGTGGAATGTAGGCGGTCGGGAAAATCCACGCGAACCGAGCCAGCACCATCACCACAAAGATCGTCGCGGCTGCCGGCGCAAGCGTACGCACGATCCCCCAATCCGAGCCGAAGCGGTGGAGCACGCCGCGAAGCGCCAATCCCACCAGCACGAAGACCAGGGCCTCCATCACGAAGGTCACGACGGACCACACCGCGAGCGCCTGCACGCGGGACGCCGCGCTCAAGGCCTTGTGCTGCAGGCGGCCGAGGACCAGCCCGCACGCAACTGTCGACAGCACGCCCGACACATGCAGGCGATCGGCCAGCAGATAAGCCGCCCAGGCGGACAGGAAGGTCCACACCACGGTCAACCTGGCATCCGTCAATCGTCCGGCGACGTAGGCGCAGATCCAGCCGAGCGCAAGACCGATACCGACGCCCACGGCCGAAACATAGACGAAGCTTGCCGCGGCCGCCCCTGCGCTGAAGGCGCCGGTCAGGGCAGCGGCAACAGCGAAACGAAACAGGACGAGGCCCGACGCGTCGTTGATGAGGCTCTCGCCTTCGAGCAGCACCGCGATGCGTGGCGGAACATTGAGATGGTCGAGCACGGCGCGCGCGGCGACGGCGTCGGGCGGCGAAACGATCGCGCCAAGCGCAAAGCATGCGGCCCAGGGCAATGCCGGGAAGAAGACGTGCGTCACGACGCCGACCAGCAAGGTCGTCAGCACGACGGCGCCGACCGCCAATTGCAGGATGATGCGGAGATTGGCCCGAAAGTCCGGCCACACCGTAAAATAGGCACCCGACAGCAGGAGCGGCGGCAGGAACAGCACCATGACGAAGTCCGGGTCGAATTCCACTTCGGGAAGTCCCGGGACAAGTGCCAACACGATGCCGGCCAGCACCAGCACCGACGCGGACGGCAGCCGCAACCGCCGCGCCACCGTGTCGAGCACGACGGCAATCATCAAGAGCAGCAGGATGGTCTGGAAGGCCTCGGACGAACTCATCGCGAGCGCTAGGCCGTCTTTTCGGGCGCGGGCTCGGGACCTGCAAGAAAAACCGCCGGCAACGCGAGAAGCGGAGGCAGGACGAAGCACCAGGTTCCGAACTTGGCATAGAGGCAGGCGCCCGCCGCGCACCCCAACGCGAACGCGGCGACGCTCGCCGCCATCTTGCCGAGGCGAGGCCTGGCAACTGTCAGGACGGAAGCCGGCGCACGACGCAGGACGTCGGCGATATCGATCATGATCTGGGTCGTCGTTCCCGTCATCAGCGTGCTGGGCGGATCGGTGCCCATATGGATGCGGTGAGCCGCGTTCTGGATGGCCATCGCGGCAACCAGAAGCATCCCGGTCACGATCGCCTGCCAGCTGTCGCCCTGCACGAACGGGCCGAAAGTGGCGGCGGCCGCACCACCCGCAGCGAGCAGCAGCGTCTTGATGGCCAGCATCGAGCGGAAGATCGGCAATCCCATCGCAGGAAGATAGAAGCTGAAAACCCTGGTCACGATCACGACAGCGCAGAACACGGGAAGAGCAAGCAGCTTTGCCAGCGCCCCGGACGTTCCGAGCACGATAGCGGCGCCGAACGTGACGAAGTTGCCGGTGACATGCGCCGTGAACAATCCTTGAAGGGCAAGGAAGCCGGCCGTGTCGACGAAGCCTGCATTGAGGCTCATCAGCAGAGCGAGAAAGGAAACGGGCTTTGACATGCTACCAGCCGTACTGGAGTTGGACACCGAGATAGTTGCTGGTGTGCCCGCCGGCGCCGAGGATCGTATTGCCGACGGCGAAGTGTACCGCTTCGACCGCGCCGGTGAGATGTTCGTTGAAAGTGTAGTCGAGGCGCAACTGCCCGTAGGCTCCCGTCCACGCGCTGCCAGTACCGGCCGTACCGGCAACAGGCACATTCGGCTGCACATAAATTGCATCCGCCGTCGTCTGCCGCCACTGGAAGGCAACCGCCGCCATGACTTTCAGCCGATCCGTCGGATTGACGAGGATCGCCGGCTTGAGATGGATCAGATTGGTGTATCCGGTATAGCCGCCGAGCGTGAAATAGTAGCCGTTCGGAAACAGCGGGTTGAAGGTCTCGACCACGCCGTCTCCGGGGTGGCGGTCGCCCGATGCCGCGTCGAATTGCAGGCCGATCCGAGGCTGCCACGCCACATCGGAAAACGTGTAGCCGGTCCGCGCGCCGACCGCCCAGGCCCGCACGTCCGTCCTACCGACCTGGCCGGCCTGTCCCATCGCCTCGAGATCCCAGTCGAACCCGGCGCCCTTGCCTGCGAACCGCACGTCCAGGATATGCCGTTGCTCGTCGCCGCGCGCATCGAGATATTTGGCGTCGCTGCGCTCATAGAGCGAATAATAGCCGGACAGCTCGTCGTTTCCGAACACCTTCCGCTCGACGCGCAGGGTGCTGAACTTGAAGCGGTCGTTCGACGTATCGTCGAAGGGACGCACGTCGAAATATTGGACGGGCCGGCTGACGAAGCCGAGGATGCGCCAGGCACCGCTCTCCCAATCGGCCCAGATCGCATCGAAGGATTGGCGTACGTTCGGTCCGTCCCGTGACGACACGAAGCGCTGCAGGTCGAACGCAAAATCCTGACGACCGGCGCGCGCCTTGAAGGTGCCGGCCGCGGTGGTGTTGACATACTCGATGAACGCCAGTCGCAGATCGAGGCGATCCTGGTCGACCGAGGAGACGTTCTGTTTGTCGAAGGCACGATCGTCCTCGAGCTGGACGAACGCCCGCCAGTTTTCGTCGAAATGCACGTCGGCATGGACCTGAAGCCGTTGCAAGAGATAGCTGTCCGCAGGGCTGTTGCTGGTCCCGAACGCCGCCGCACTGTTGGACTCGAAGCGCTCGCGCAGCGTGGCTCCGAGTGAAATGTAACTCTTCGGGTCCGTGGCCCACAGCGGAATGTATTTGAGCCCGTCGAAGGCTTCGGTCCGCAACTTGGGATCAGCGAGCACCGACCAGTCCTCGGCCCATCGGTTGGCCTGGATCGCCGGACGCTTGGCCGCCGTATCATCCCCGTCCGCCGCAAAGGCGGCATGGATCGATGACGCGATCGCCAGAAGGGGCAATAGCGTCCTGACAATTCGCGTGTCGATCCATGCCGGCATAGCGACCATTATTTCAAGGCGAGCTCAGGAGGCTGCTGGTCGGTGCGGGCAGCATGTTTGGTGCCCGTCGAGTGGATCTCCGCAACGTAACCGCCCGGAAACTGCACGATCGCCGCAGACCTTCCTTCGGACGTGTAGGGCTCGACCAGGACAGCCGCTCCCGCCGACTTCGCCTTTGCAAGCGTCGCGCCGAGATCCGCGACCTCGTAGCCCGTCGTCTCGCGGCCATAGGGATAGGGGAGATGACCGTCGGTCACGAGGACGACCATCTTGCCGAATGTCGATTCAATGCGGATCCTCTTGTAGGTCTGGTCCGCCCTGCCGATCTCGATCCCGGGGGCTTTCGCGGTCTGCGACACGACCTTCCCGTGCGAGAAGGCGAGGAAGCTCCGCACGAATGCATCCGCCCTGTCGGCCGAAACATACACCCGGTTCTCCGGGACCTTCTCGAAGGCCGCGTAGTTCGGCTTGGTCGTATGCCAATAGATCTGCATGTTGACGCCGCCCGGCCACTGGATCACGGCATCGCGCCCGATCGGATCCGGGAAGGTCGAGACGATCACGTCGGCACCCGCCGTGCGGGCGGCCTTGATCGCGGCGTCCATGTCGGTGACCAGATATCCGTTCCGCTCTGCGCCAAACGGATAGGGAATCGGAGTCTTGAAGCCGAACAGCGAGACCGTGCCGACCGGTGTCTGAAGCAGCTGCGACGTCGTGCTGCTCGGCGTGGGCGTGACCGTTGCAACAACCTGCTTGGTGCTCTGGCCGCCGAACGTCGCGAGGAAGCTCGACACGAACTTGTCCACGTCCTCAGGAGCGACATAGACATGCGTCGTGTCGTATTGCGGCGCCACCGCAACCATCTCCCTGCCGGCTTTTCCGGTATCCCTGGCGACCGCCGGCGCCGCTACGGCAAGAGCCGCAACCGACAAGAGCAGGATCGATGCCGATAGCCGTTTCATGGACAACTCCTTGAGCGAGATTGGACTAGAATTCACTGATTCGACGAGGTTTGCGTCTTTTCAGCGCAGATTGTCACGACCACAAGGCCCGCGATGAGGCCGAGGTGTTCGAAGAACGCGTTCACTGCCACGAACCGTTCGTGGCCGACCAATTGCCAGAACGCATTTGCGGTCAGCATCGCCACGAAGGTGAGCACGCCAAGTCCGCCGGCGCCGAGCCAGACCAATCGATTCGCAATGACCAGTACCGAGCCGCCGAGCTCGACGACGATCGCCGCGACGGCCCACAGCCAGGCCGGCTGCAGACCGAAATGCGCCTGCTCGGCGACAGCCGCCGGAAAATCGGCGAGCTTCTCGATCCCGCCGATCAGGAATGCGGAGACCAGCGCGCCCCTGGCGATCGGCAGCAGCCACGGCCAGCACAGGATGGCTGCGATCCAACGCGGTGTGCCGGCCCCCGCATGCATCTCACACCGCCCAGCAGGCGCAGCCGAGCGCGCCCCAGAAGCTCTTGAGGTCGGCGATCGGCAGCCTGGCAGACCACGCGGTCGCATGATCATGGCCGTGCACGCCGCACGCGCTCGCGCAACCACACATCTGCATGGCCTGCGATTGAATCGCCTTGGCCTTTCCGTCCGATCCAACCCAATTGCCGTAGCCGCCGAAATTACGCACCGGCGACCAATCCGGCATCGCCGGCGGCGGCGCGTTGGTGTCGAGCGCCTTGAAGTCGCCTGCACCGTAGACGATACGGCCGCCGACCACCGTCAGGTCGCTCGACGTATCGGCGATCTCGGCCTCGCTGCACGAGAAATAGTCGCGATCCGGAACGATCAGATCGGCGAGCTGCCCGACCTCGATACGCCCCTTCTTGCCTTCCTCGTTCGAGAACCAGGTGACATTCTCGGTCCACATCCGTAGCGCGGTCTCACGGTCGAGGCAGTTGCGCGGCGGATAGAGCCGCAGGCCGCCGACCGTCATGCCGGTCACGAGCCAGGCGAGCGAGACCCAGGGATTGTAGGATGCGACCCGGGTCGCGTCGGTACCCGCGGAGACCTTGACGCCCTTGTCGAGCATCTTCTTCACCGGCGGCGTCGCTTCCGCCGCGCCGTAACCATAGCGTTCGACAAAATATTCGCCCTGATAGGCCATGCGGTGCTGCACCGCGATGCCGCCGCCGAGCGCGGCGATGCGATCGATCGACTGGTCGGAAATGGTCTCCGCGTGATCGAAGAACCAGTGCAGGCCCTCCAGCGGCATATCCTGGTTGACCTTCTCGAACACGTCGAGTGCGCGCGAGATCGTCTCGTCATAGGTTGCGTGCAGACGCCATGGCCATTTGTTCTGGACCAGGATGCGGACCACGCCTTCGAGTTCGCCTTCCATCTCCGGCGCCATGTCGGGACGTGCGACCCGGAAATCCTCGAAGTCGGCGGCCGAGAACACCAGCATCTCTCCGGCACCGTTGTGGCGGAAGTAATCGGTGCCCTGCTGGTATTTTGAAGTCCTGGTCCAATTCAGGAAATCGTCCTTTTCACCCTTCGGCTTCTGAGTGAAGAGGTTGTAGGCCAGGCGGATCGTGAGCTGCCCCTCGTCGGAGAGCTTCTGGATGACCGCATAGTCCTCCGGATAGTTCTGGAAGCCGCCGCCGGCGTCGATGGCGCCGGTGACGCCCAGTCGGTTCAGTTCGCGCATGAAGTGACGGGTCGAATTGACCTGGTAATCGAACGGCAGCTTCGGCCCCTTTGCCAGCGTGGCATAGAGGATGTTGGCGTTCGGCTTGGCGAGCAGGAGCCCCGTCGGGTTGCCCTTCGCATCGCGGATGATCTCGCCGCCCGGCGGTTCCGGGGTGTCCTTGGTGTAGCCGACGGCGCGCAGTGCCGCGGCATTGAGCATCGCGCGGTCGTAGAGATGCAGGATGAAGACCGGCGTATCCGGAGCCGCGGCGTTGAGCTCGTCGATCGTCGGCAGGCGCCGCTCGGCGAACTGGTGCTCGGTGAAGCCGCCGACGACGCGCACCCACTGGGGCGGCGGCGTGATCGCCACCTGCTTGCGCAGCATCGCCATCGCGTCGGCCAGCGACCACACGCCGTCCCAACGCAGCTCCATGTTGAAGTTGAGCCCCCCGCGAATGATGTGCAGATGGTTGTCGATCAAGCCGGGCAGCACGCGCCGGCCTTTCAGATCGATCACCTTGGTCGACGGCCCGGCCAGCGGCATGATGTCGTGGTCATGACCGACCGCGGTGAAGACCCCGTCCTTGATGGCGACGGCGCTCGCGGTCGGGTTCGACCGGTCGAGCGTCGTGAACAGGCCGCGATGAAGAATCGTATCAGGAGCGCTCATGACGCCTTCTCCGCAACATCTTTGGTTGTCTTGGCTTCCTCGGCATGCCGCCCCGGCAGCAGACCGAACATGTGAGGTGCGCACTTGGCCTGCCGCCACGCGGCGGCGAGGCCCTCACCAACGACGACCTGCCGGGCGACCGGAACGATCTGCTCGCCGATAAGGATGCCGAGCAGACCGACCAGGGCCACCAAGGGCGGCGCGGGCGAACGTACGTTGAGAAGGCTGTAGATGACGCCGACCAGCAGGCCGGCGCCAAGAGACAGAATGTAGATCTTCATCGCACCACTCTCGGAGGATGGAGAGAGAAATCAGGCGGGTTGAGGCGCGATGCGATCATGTCATCACGCCTCGGCGCCTGGCTCGAGCATCACCTTCCCGGAAAACCGCTTCGCGCTTTTCCGAATCGCGCTCTAGCCGGCCTCCGACGCATGCTCGCCGAGCGCCCACTTCGAGAAGCGGATCTGGATGCCGTAGGGCGAGTGTGCCTTCAGGATCTCCATCATGCCGTCATAGGTCTCGGTGCGCGCCCAATCCTGCTGCAACTCGAATGCGTACTGGCACGAGGTGATCGGAATAGCTCCCGCCTGCACCAGGCGCTCCATCGAGCGGTTGTGGCACTCGACCGACAGGTCGCCGCACGCGTCCGCCGGAATGTAGACCTCATAGCCTTCCTTCAGCATGTCGAGCGCCGGAAACATCACGCAGGCCTCGGTCCAGAGACCGCCGATCACGAACTTCTTGCGCCCGGTCGCAGCGACCGCCTTGCGGAAGTTGGCATTGAGCCAGGAGTTCATCGAGGTGCGGTCGATGATGTCGTGATTGGGGAACAGCTCGGCGACTTCGGGCATGAACGGTCCGGAGAACGAGTCCTTCGCAACCGTGGACAGCACGGTCGGAATCTTGAACAGCTTGGCGGCCTTCGCCAGGATCTGGACGTTGTTGAACACCCCGAGGCGATCGTGCGACTGGACGCCCTGGTACATCGCCGGCTGGTAGTCGATGAGCGCAATGGCACTGTTGTCAGGGGTCAGCATATCGAGTTTGGACATCGAGATATCTCCTTGAATTGACGATTGCCGGCCGGAGCGAATGACATCCAGCGTCCGAGCGGATTTGACTGTATGGCCCAGGGCGGCATCGCTGCTTGGACAAGTTGTTCGCTGCTTGGACGAAGTCGCGATCAATGCCGACGTGCGACAAAGCGGCTCCTGGCGATGCCCGGGATCACGCCCTTCGGAGCCTGCACGCTGCGGAAAGCCGAGACCGCGCGGCCGTACAAACAGCGCCGTTGCCGTCCAAGCCACGCGGGTTCCCATCCATGAGATTGATGGAGGATGGCCCGACGCCCCTGCGCGCGGCCGATCGCCACACAAGGGAGCACTCGATGGCGCTGCTGAAACTACGCGATGGTACCGACCTCTACTTCAAGGACTGGGGCAGCGGAAAACCGATCCTGTTCAGCCATGGCTGGCCGCTCAGCGCGGACATGTGGGACGCCCAGATGCTGTTCTTCGCCAGTCACGGCTTCCGTGCGGTCGCGTTCGATCGCCGCGGTTTCGGCCGATCCAGCCAGCCCTGGGAAGGTTACGACTACGATACGTTCGCCGATGACATCGCCGAACTCATCAAGCATCTCGAGCTCAACGACGTCACCCTGGTCGGTTTCTCGATGGGCGGCGGCGATATCGTGCGCTACGTCGCGCGCCACGGCGCCTCGCGGGTGTCGAAGCTGGCGCTGGTGAGCGCCGTGACCCCGCTGTTCGGCAAGACGGCGGACCATGACGGTGTCGACAAGGCGGTGTTCGACGGCATCAAGGCCGGCCTCGCCAAGGATCGTCCGCAATTCCTCGATGATTTCAGCCCGCTTTTCTACGGGACCAATCACGGCACCAAGGTCTCGCAGGGCGTGTTCAAGCAGACCCTGCAGATCGGCCTGCAGGCCTCCATCAAGGCGACGATCGATTGCGTGACGGCGTTCTCCGAGACCGACTTCCGCCCGGATATGGCGAAGATCAGCGTTCCGACGCTGGTGATCCACGGCGACGACGATCAGGTGGTCCCGCTTCAGTTCACCGGAAAGCTCGCGGCCGAGATGATCAAATCCGCGACGCTCAAGGTCTATCCCGGAGCCCCGCACGCAACCGCCACCACCCACGCGGACCAGCTCAACGCCGATCTGCTCGCATTCCTCAAGCCGTGACAAAGGGTGATCAGATGACCGACGCTCCCCTTCTCGAACCGAAAGACTGTGCGCTCCTGTTTGCAGACCAGCAGGCCGGACTCGCCTTCGGCGTGAGTTCGATCGACCGCCAAGTCCTGCTCAACAACGTTGTCGCCCTGGCCAAGACGGCCACGGCGTTCAACCTTCCGGTCATAGCCTCGACCTCTGCGACGAAAGTCTACAGCGGTCCGCTAATGCCTGCGATCAGTGCGGCTTTGCCGGGCATCGTCCCGATCGAACGGCGCAACATGAACGTCTGGGAAGACGATCATGCGCGCGAAGCAATTCTCGCGACCGGCCGGCGGCGCCTCATCGTATCGGGACTGCTGTCTGAAGCGTGCGTCAGCTTCGTGGTTCTGTCGGCGCTCGCCGCCGGGCTCGAGGTCTACGTGGTAGGCGACGCCTGCGGCGGTCTCACCGCGGCCGGCCATGACCTCGCGCTTCGCCGCATGGAGGCCGCGGGAGCAAAGCCCACATCATGGATCCAAGTGCTGCTCGAGTTGCAGCGGGACTGGACCCGCCATGAGACCTACGATCATGCGCGAGCCATCGTCGAAGCCCATGGCGGCGGCTATGGCATCGGACTGTCGTACGCGCGCGATATGATTCATCCGACCTAGCGCTTCGGCGGAAGCCCTTCAACCTTCGGAACGAGCCCTGCGCCAGGCGCCGGGGCTCGTTCCCACGCTGCGCGAGAAGACCCGGGTGAAGTAGCTCTGGTCACCGAACCCGCAGATCAGCGCGATATCCGCCAGCGGCAGCCTGGTGGTGCTCATCAGACGCTTGGCTTCATCGATCCGGAGCCGGGAGAGATATTCGTGGGGAGCGACACCGGTGCTGCGCCGGAACGCGCGGGCAAAATGGCTCGGCGTCAGCCTGCATTCGGATGCGACATCGGCGATCGTCAACCCGCTGGCGAGGCGAGCACGCATGATCTCCTTGGCGCGCCGCTCCTGCCACGGCGCCAATCCGCCCTCCTGAACACCTTCCCGCGAACAGAGATCGCCGTAGGTCTGCGCAAAATGGGCGAGCAAACTCAGTCCGAGCTGATCGACGAAGAGTTGATTGTTCGCGCTCTCCTCTTCGAGGGCGCTCAACAGGACGTTTGACAACGTGGACAGATATGGATCGCGCCGGTCACGCGTCCACTTCATCGTGGAGATCGGCTTCGCGCCATTCTCGTAGGCGAAATCATCAAGAGCGCGACGCGGGATATAGTATTGAAGCGCATCGAACGGGCCTCTGAACTCACACTGCGGATTGTCGCGCAAGTCGATGACGCTCACCGTTCCCGCACCGAACGATCCTGAATATCTCTGGCGGCCGGCGAGCCAGCATGAGTGCCGGTCCAGATCACCCAGTTGATGGAGGATGCTGAATGCCGGCTCCGACGGAATCGCAGCGGTCCGCTCACGAACAAAGCGGGTACATGTCAATCTCGTGATGGCAAGCGCGAGCTTGCCGTGGCGATTGATCTTGCGAACGCAATCGCCCTCCATTCCAAGATGCGAGGCGAGCCGACGGCCGTAAAAGCCATCGGTTAAGGTATCGGTGTCGTCCATCGGAGCCCCGTCGAGATTCTGCACACCCAGGCGATGGTTATCCCCGCCGCATCGCCTGGCCAGTAAATCGTTCCAAAACGTGCTTGCACACGCTGATGCGGCGTTTCCATGAACCGCCCTGAATTTGCAAGATTTTAGTTGGCTTCGACCTTCGGCCGCGAGAGAGTTGCCTACATCGATACGACGAGGATTTGATGAACGGCAATTTGGCTCAATTAGGAGAGGATTTGCGCCTCCATCTGTCCCACCTGCAAGTGAGCCTTGACAACATCAACGGACTGTTCGCCAGGGGCAGCATTGCTCACGAGGCAGAATTCGAGAGCCGGGCGCAGGAATTGCAGGCCGCCGTCAAGGAATCCTCCGAACGTACCGCCTCGCTGCACGAGACATTGCGCGACGGCCTCGAACGCTATGCCGCACTCACGCCGGAAACCCTGTCCGGATGGGTCAGCAAGCGGCAAACCGCGCAGCTTCACGCCCGCGCCGACCTGATCGAGCAAATGGCCGCGGTCGCGGTGGAATTGGCGGTGCTGTCCACGGTCGAGGCCGAACGCCTCACCGTGACCGCCATCATGGCCCGCCGGCAGGCGGTTGCCCTTCAAGTCGAGCGTAACGACCAGCTGTGACGTCCTGGTCCGCATGCGTCTTTGAGGGGATGGACACCCTCCAGGTCGTGGCGTAGTGAGGTCCCTTGAGAAGGCTCATGGCTGACTGAAGGATGCCTGATCGCGACGACAGACCAGAGCGTACGTTTCTATTTGGACCGTTTCGCCTTTCCACTTCGAAGCGGGTCCTGCTCGAGGGCGAGCGCGTCATTCGCCTCGGCAGCAAGGCGATCGAGATCCTGATCGCGCTGGTCGAGCGCGCGGGCGAGCTGGTGAGCAAGCGCGAACTCGTCGAGATCGCCTGGCCCGATACATTCGTCGTGGAAGCCAACCTGACCGTCCAGGTGGCGGCACTTCGTCGCGCGCTCGGCGAGGACGACAACGCCAATCAGTACATCGTCAACAGTCCGGGCCGCGGCTATCGCTTCGTTGCGCCCATCAAGGTGCTCGAAGAGGAGCGCCCGGCGATTGACCAGGCGGCGACGCAGGCGGCTCACAACCTGCCGGCGCAACTGAACCGGCTGGTCGGACGCGCCGAAGCGCTTCGGTCGATGAGACAGAAACTGGCTGACAGCCGCCTTCTCAGCATCGTCGGGCCGCCGGGCGTCGGAAAGACATCGGTCGCGCTTCGGCTGGCGGAGGCGATGCTGCCGCAGTTTCAGCACGGCGTGTGGCTGATCGACCTCGGCTCGATCGCGGATGCCTCGCTGATTTCGAGCGTGATCGCGTCCGCCCTTCCGATCGACGCCCGGTCGAGCGACGTCTTGCCCGGCATCGCGGCGGCGCTGCGTTACAAGAGTCTGCTTCTGGTGTTCGACAATTGCGAGCATCTGATCGACGGGGCGTCGGCCGCCATCGGCGAGCTGCTGCGCGGCGCCGGCGGCATCAAGGTGCTGACCACGAGCCGGGAGCCGCTGCGCATCGATGGCGAGCAGGTGTTCCGGCTGCCGCCCCTCGAGGTGCCTCCCATCGGGGTATCCCTCGGGCCGAAGGATGCCTTGGGCTATCCGGCGGTTCAGTTGTTCGTGGAGCGGGCGGCTGCCATCGTCAACGATTTCGAGCTGACCGAAGCCAATGCCCACTTTGCCGCGGAGATCTGCCGCGAACTCGACGGCAACCCGCTCGCAATCGAGGTCGCCGCCGCGCGCGTCGATGCGTTCGGCGTCAACGGACTGGCGGCCCGGATCGAGGACCGCATGCACCTGCTCGCGGACGCACGCCGCGGCACGCCGGCCCGACATCGTACGATCGCGGCGGCCCTCGACTGGAGCTACCAGCTGCTGTGCGAGCGCGAGCGATACGTTCTGCGCTGCCTCGGCATTTTCGCCGGCAGCTTCACCCTCGAAGCCGCCGTCTCGGTGATTCCGCCAGCCGAGGACGCCGACACCGCAGCGATCCTCGCCGATCTCGTCTGCAAGTCGCTTGTCTCGGTGGATATCGGCTCCGAGCGGACCCGATTCCGGTTGCTGGAGATCACCAAGGCGTTTGCGCTCGCCAGGCTGGTCGAACAATCCGAGCGCAACGAGCTCGCAGCGCGCCTTGCGGCCTGCGTTACCGAAATGCTCTGCAGGTACGCCGATGGACCGAAGCGGGTGCAGGCCCTGAGGGGGGCGGTCCAGGAACTCGATAATGTGCGCGGCATCCTCGACTGGGCGTTCTCGACGGATAGCCACGCCCCAGCGGGCGTCGCGCTTGCGGCCGCGGCGGTGCCCGTGTGGCTGGAGAACTCGCTCCTGACCGAATGCATCGCATGGACAACAAGAGCGATCGACGCGCTCGACCCGGCCATCGAGAGCGAACGCAACGAGATGGTTCTGAAGGCCGCTCACGGCCTCGCCGTGATGTTCACGCAGGGCATGACGGGCCAGTCGCGCGACGCGCTGAACAGGGCGATCGAGCTTGCGGCACGCCTCGGCGACCGGCAATGGGAGCTGAGAGCCCGGCTGGGCCTCATCGTGTTCCTGCACCGGCGCGGCGACTTCAAAGGCGCACTGCAGGGAACGGAGCGGATCGAGAGGCTCGTTGCCGACGCCGACGAGCCCGCGGCCCTGGCGATGACGAAGAGCGCGAAGAGTGCGTCGCTGTTCTTCCGCGCCGAGTATGCACCGGCCCTGGAGCTTGCACGCGAAGCCCACGAGTACTTCCGAACTCATAGTGACGTCTCGCAGATCGGCCGATGGGGATTGAATCATTCGGTCTATGCGCAATGCGTGACCGCGCGGGCCTATTGGAATTTGGGACGCTTCGATCGCACCGTTCGAGCCTGCCTGTCCGCGCATGCCGAGGCGGAGGAGACGGGTAATCCGACCTCGATCTGCCAGGCACTCAGCTGGTGCGGGGTTTCGCTGTTCCTGAGCCTGGAGGACCTCGACCAGGCGGCGTGCGCGATCCAGCGGTTCAGACAGGTGGCTCAGGATAACGATATCCAGAGCTACGTGTTTTCATCGATCGGCTTCGAAGGCAGGCTGCTCTTCCTGAGAGGCCAGATCGAGCCCGCCGAACGGCTGCTGCGAGAGGCGCTTTCGAAGCTAAGTGGCGCCCAATACGAGAATGTGTCGATCCCATTCATCGGCCGTCTGGCCGAGGTGCTGGCGGCGGATGATCGACCCGAAGAGGCGCTGCTGGCGTCCGCGGAATGCCTCGAGCGAACCAGGGCCACGGAAGCACTCTGGTTGCTGCCGGATTCGCTGCGGATCCACGGCGACGTCCTCGCTATCTTGCAGGGACCCAATTCGGAGTCGGCCGAGGCCCATTTGCGCGAAGCATTCGAGGTTTCCGAACGGCAAGGGGCCCTTGGATGGGAGCTCAGGTCGGTCGAAAGTCTCGCAGGATTCCTGCGCCGGCAGCGACGAGACAGCGAGGCTGCCGCGGTGCTCGAGCGGACGCTGGGAAAGTTCACTGAAGGTTTCGACGCCGTCCCGTTCCGGCGGACCAAGGCGATGCTCGACGAGTTGGCCAACCGCAAGCCCGCTTAGTTCAGCGGGGGCAAGATGGTTTGCAATTCCAGGCGGCGTTCCTCGAGAAAACCGGGCAATCTGAGACCCTCCCCCAGCTGATTGCGCGGCTCGTCGACCGCGAAGCCGGGTCCATCGGTTGCGATCTCGAACAGCACGCCGCATGGCGCCCGGAAGCCGACTGCAGTCAGATAGGTTCTCTCGATCGGCTCAGTTACGGCGATGTCGTGATGTCTTTGAAGCTTCCGGATCATTTCGGATTGATCTTCAACATTCGCCGAGCGGAAAGCAACATGCCTGATCGTGCCGCCACCAAGGCGGCCCCGCGACGACGCGCCCACCATCCGCAGCGTCAGCGTGCCTCCGGGACCGTCATGCGCGGCGAAACGGATCGAATCATCGGCCTGCGAAACGCGCTTGAAGCCGAGCACGTCCTGGAGGATATCGATGGTGGCGTCCTCCGAGCGGACGTTCAGCGTGACCTCGTTCAAACCCATGACCGCTTGAGCCGCATCGCTAGGTCCGGCGTCGTGACGATCCTGCACCGCTTCGACCAGAGCAAGCGTCGTTCCGTCGGGATCGGCGAAGCAGAGCAGCCGCTCGCCAAACGGCGAATGATCGAACCGGCATTCGACATTCGCGGCCGTGAGCCGCTCCGCCCACCATTCGAGCGATCCGGTCGGCACACGAAGTGCGGTCTGCACGACTTCCCCGACCCCGACCAATCCCTTCGCGACGCATCGCCACGCCAGGGTACTCAGCACCGTTCCCGGGCTCCCGGCGTCGTCGCCATAATAGAGGTGGTAGCTGCCCGGGTCGTCGTAGCAGACCGTTTTCTTGACTCGTTTCAGACCGAGAACGCCGGCGTAAAAATTCGCGGCACGCTGCACGTCGTCAATGATCGTCGTGACGTGATGAAGGCCACGGGAGGGCGAGCGCGATCTGTCTGGTTCGGCCACGATACGCGCTCACCGTTGCCTTGCTGAATAGTGCTGAAGAGAACCCTTCATAGCCGATACGCAATCCTCGATATGGCGATCCAAATCGCAGCCGAACGCAAATCGTCCTCCCCGCTCCCGCCAACGGCAGTCGCAGCTGTCTGATCGCTTATTGAGGCCGATACCGATCGGAATGTCTTGGATTTTCGCCCGATCACGTGAGGGGCCACACGGATTTGGGAGCCACGACCGGCAGCATCCTCACTTTCAACCAGGACGCAATCGTACAACCGCACGCCAGGATGTGCAATCAGCCGGACTGGTTTTGGATCAACATCGGAACAAAATCGATGCCACCCGCGCCGGTCAGGGATCAGATCGCAAATGGACGACGCCGGACACGACACGATCAGGGCCAACGGCATCCGCCAGCATTGTCGCCACGCGGGCTCCGGTCCACCGGTCATCCTGCTGCATGGCTTTCCCGAGACCAGCTACGCCTGGCGGTTCCAGATTCCCGAGCTTGCGCGGCGATATCGGGTGATCGCGCCCGACCTGCGCGGTTATGGCGACACCGACAAGCCTTCGACCGGCTACGACAAGAGGACGATGGCCAATGACATCGTCAAACTGGCGGAGGCTCTCGGCATCGGTCGGTTCGCGCTGATCGGGCACGATCGCGGCGCGCGGGTCGCCACGCGCCTGGTGAAGGACCATCCCGCGCTGGTCGACAGGCTTGTTGTGATGGACAACGTGCCGACGCGCGTCGTCGCGCGCGAGATGAATGCAAAGATCGCACGGCAGTACTGGTTCTTCCTGTTTCACCAGGTGGCCGACCTGCCCGAAGCGCTGCTGGCGGGCCGTGAAGAGATCTGGCTGCGTCACTTCTTCACCGACTGGTGCCACGATCCGCAGAGTATCAACGCTTTCCTGATCAACACCGGGGGCAAGCTCGTGCTGATCGACAGCGGCGCGGCAGCCTCTACGGCGACTGCTGCGGCCATCTCGTCGAAAACCTCATCGCCGCCGGCTATCGGCCCGAGCAGATCGACGAGGTCTATCTCACGCACCTGCATGCCGATCATGTCGGAGGCATAGCTCCGCACGGCAAGGTCGCATTCCCGAACGCGATCGTCAGGGTCAGCCAGAACGATCTCGACTACTGGCTCGATCCGAAAAGCGAGGACCAGGCGGCAGCCTTCCTCAAGCCCATGTTCGAAGGCGATCGCGCGTCGTTGAAGCCCTATCTGGATTCCGGCCGCGTGCGGCCGTTCCAGCCGGGCGCAGAGCTGTCACCCGGAATTCGCGCGATCCCGACGTTCGGCCATACGCCGGGCCACACCTCCTACGAGGTCACGAGCGGACCGCATCGGCTGCTGGTGTGGGGAGACCTCGTCCACGTCGCCCCGATCCAGTTTCCCGATCCCGCCGTGACCGTGACCTATGACAGCGATCCGCTCGCGGCCGAGGCAAGACGCATGGCAGAATTCTCGGATGCTGCGCGAACTGACACCTGGATCGCCGCTGCCCACATTGCCTTTCCGGGCCTCGGACACGTCCGCGCCACGGACGGCCGGTTTGAATGGATCCCGGCGAACTACACGACAGTCCTGCGGCCCTAGCTGCGAGCCCGACCGAAGGTGAACAACATGGCAGGTCTCTTTCGTCCCATAGCCCTCGGCGACCTCAGCTTCCCGAACCGGATCGTGATGGCGCACCTGACGCTGAAGCAGGAGGCGACCCGGCCACCGGGCGCGAATATTCTACAACAACAGGGCCGCTTCGATGCCTTCGTCCAGGAGTTCAACACGGAAAGACCACACGAGGCGCTCGACATGAAATGTCCGGCGCAATTGTATGCGACTTCACCGCTCCGCTATGACGGCTTGCCCGAACTGTCCTATCCATTCCATGACCGCGACGTCCTCGTTACCGCCTGCGGCCGGCTCTGCCTGCATCGCAAGAGGATCAACATCTCGACCGTGCTGGCCGGCCAGAAGCTCGGCATCAAGGAAGTCGACGAGGGCATCTGGCTCGTCAGCTTCATGCACTACGATCTGGGATATTTCGACCTGGAGCAAAAGACCTTGCAGCCCCTCGACAACCCATTACGGCCCCAAGCCCGTTACCGATGTCCCCGGTACGACGGTGCTCTGACCGAGATGCACTCTCGCTCATTGTTGGCATGGCAGCCACTTGCTTGGCCGCGCTGAGCAGTCAACCTCCGAAGCCCGCAGGGGCGCGCCCCTTGGCGCGCGGGGTTGGCGGCGAAAGCGCGGACCGAGCTATAATGGGGTGTGCCATCAATGCGTGGAGTAGACTCTGCAACCCTCGACAACCCGAACGGCACGAGGTTGTCACCCATGTCTCAGGTACGTTCTGTTACCTATGTGTCCGGGCTGGACAAATAGGGACTGGCGGAGAGAGTGGGATTCGAACCCACGGTACGGTTTCCCGCACACACGCTTTCCAAGCGTGCGCCTTAAGCCACTCGGCCATCTCTCCGGGAGGCCTCTCTTGAAGGGCTGAGGCGGATTTTGCAAGGGAGCGCGGGGCCGGAGCGTGAAATTTCCCCAACAGATTGAAAATATTGGGTAAATTGGCGACAATGTCAGCCGCATTCCGGCGGCCTTGCCCGCCACGGCGCGCGATTTTGGCCGGTGGCCGGTCAAAGACCGGCGCAAATCGGGCAGCGCAATCGATCGGCCGATCCTGGTCGCGTCCCGGTGGCAATTACGCTCCTTGGCTCACGCGGAGCACGACCCCGGAGGCTCACGCGGAGTACGACCCCGGACACCGTCAACCAGAAGTGCGTGCAACCGTGACACTGAGCGGACAGACGACGAGCGGGCAGACGACGCGCCCGATGGGCAAACGCTGGCGTGCCCATCCTCGCTGTGCGCTGGCGAACCCGTGCTGGCTCAGTGATATCGCGCGGCAAAATCCGCCGTGCGGCGCGGCCACAGGCTGGGTGGCTCCGGCAGCGCCGCGGCACCCGCATTGTGCGTATCCTGCAGCGCCTCGATGAAATCGGCGAACCATTGCTGGATGGTGCCGCTGTTGAGCTTCTCCATCATGGCTTCCCAGCGCATCCGCCGCTCGGTCAGCGGCATCGCGAGCGCGGTCGCCAGGGTCCGTGCCATGCCGTCGATGTCATGCGGGTTGACCAGCAGCGCGGCGTCGAGCTCGTTCGCGGCACCGGCGAATTTCGACAGCACCAGCACGCCGGGGTCGGCCGGATTCTGCGCTGCGACATATTCCTTGGCGACGAGGTTCATGCCGTCCTGCAGCGGCGTCACCACGCCGACCTGCGCGGTGCGGTAGAGCCCGGCGAGCACGCCCTGGCCAAAGCCCTTGTTGAGGTAGCGGATCGGCGTCCAGTCCACCTCGCCATGCACGCCGTTGACGTCGGTGACGAGCTTGGCGACCTCGCTCGCCAGATTGCCATAGGCCTCGATCGCGCCGCGCGACGGCGTTGCGATCTGCAGCAGCGACACCGAACGCTTCAGGTTCGGGTGCAGCGTCCACATCTTGTCGAACGCCTTGATGCGGTTGACGAGGCCCTTGGAATAGTCGAGCCGGTCGACGCCGATCGCGAGCTTCTCGCCGTTGAGGCTGCGCCGCAGCCGCGTCACGTCGGGATGCGTCATCGCCCTGGTCGCCTGCTGCGCGAATTTTTCGGGATCGATACCGATCGGAAACACCGCCGCGCGGGTGCGACCGAACGACGAATTGATCACGCCGTCGCGCACCTCGAAATCGAGATCGTTCTGCACGTAGCTCAGGAAGTTCTCGCAGTCCTCATCGGTCTGGAAGCCGATCAGGTCGTAAGACAGCATCGCCTCGATCAGTTCGCGATGATTGGGCACGCCTGCGATCACCGCGCGCGCCGGCCACGGCGTGTGCAGGAAGAAGCCGACCGGCTGCGTGACGCCGAGGTCGCGCAGCTCGGCGCCGAGCGCGAGGAAATGATAGTCCTGGATCCAGAACACGGAATCGGGCTTGCGGAAGCGCAGCAGCGCACGCGCCATGAACGCATTCACTTCGCGATAGCTCTGATAGTCCTCGTGCGAGGCACGAATCAGGTCGGCGCGCGAATGCATCGCAGGCCACAGCGCCGAATTGGCAAAGCCTTCGTAGTAGCCGCCATAGTGCGCGGCCGGCAGGTCGAGCATCGCCAGCGCGCCGGCACCGAGAGCTTCGACTTCTGCAAAAGGTTCCTTCAAGTTCCCGTCGCGGACGCGTCCGCTGGAACCAACCCAGATGGCCCCTGTCTTTTCCACCACCGGCAACAATGCCGCAGCCAGCCCCCCCGTCATGGGTTCATTGGGTTTTCCGCGCGAGACGCGGTTCGATACGACGACGAGGTTCACCCGGTCCCCTCCTGTTGGTCAACTCGCGTATTAACAACCATTCATCAAGATGGTTCCTGATCAAGGAATCTCCCAATTGAAACCAAATTCTGACAAACGCGCACGGAACTCGCGGGAACTCGCGAAAAGAAAATTTCATGCGAGGTTGACGCAACGACGCAAAAGCACCGCATTCGATCATTGCGCTGAATGTCGCTCGGTTAGGACAGGCCGGCGTCCCTATCATCGTCGAGCAGACGCGCAAGGAATGTGCGCACGTCGCTCGGCCCCTCGAAATGTCCGGCAACGCCGGTCGCGCGGCGGCCGACGGAGAATGCGAGACCGTTGAAATCGGGCATGATCGCAAACACCGTCTCGTCGGTAACGTCATCACCGATAAAGAACGGGCGGCGTCTCTTGAAGGGCTCATGGGTCATCAGCTCGCGCACGCCGGTTGCCTTGGTGAAGCCGGAATGCTTAATCTCGCAGACGCTCTTGCCCGGCAGCACCTCGATCGGCGCGTTCGGCAGCTCGGCGCGGATCAGCGACACCGCCTCATAGATCGCCCTCTCCGCCTGCGGCGCGAGCCGATAGTGCAGCGCCAGCGAGTAGCCCTTGTCCTCGAGCAGAATGCCGGGGCTGAGCTTGGCGATCGCGGCGAGGCGACGCTTCAATTCCTTGTCAAGCGGCGGCGCGTGCGCGGCGACCGCCTCGCTGTCCGGCTGCAGCCGCATCTCCGCGCCATGGCCGCCGATCGCGGGAAACACCTCCGGCGCGAAGATCAGGTCGATATCGTTGAGCGAGCGGCCGCTGACCAGCGCCAGCGCGCCGCCAGTGCGATCATGCAACCGCTTCAGCGTGGTCGCGAGTTCCGGCGGCACCCAGACCTCGCGCGGCGTCGGGGCGAAATCGAGCAGCGTGCCGTCGATGTCGAGCAACACCGCGGTGTGATCCAGCGGCGGAACGAGCGATGCAGGCGCCGGCACGCTGCCGGTCGTCACGTCAGGGGCGATATCATCATCCATGGGCATTTCGGCCAATTCATGCTTCGTCATAGTCTACTCCACACATGCCAGTGGTCGCGCGACTGATTCGAGCGATTTTCGCTCGGCCGCGACGGCGTAGCGCCGTGCGACGGCTGCCGCGACGATCATGAGCGCCGACCCCAAGAGGTAGCCGGCGAACACGCTGTTGCGCGATCCGGTGTCGATCAGCACGCCGAACAGCGCGGGTCCGATCACCCCGCCGATGCCGGTGCCAACAGCGTAGAAGACGGCGATCGCGAGCGCGCGGACCTCGAGCGGAAACGTCTCGCTGACGGTGAGATAGGCGGCGCTCGCGGCCGGCGAAGCGAAGAAGAAGATCACCATCCAGGCGATGGTCTGGGTCTGCGCACTGAACACGCCGATCGAGAACAGATAGCCGGATAGCGCCAGCAGCACGCCCGAGGCGCCATAGGTCAGCGCGATCATGGTGCGGCGGCCGAGCGTGTCGAACAACCGGCCCAGCAGCAGCGGCCCGAAGAAGTTGCCGGCGGCGAAGGGGAGGATGTACCAGCCGACATTGCTGGCGGCGATGCCGAAGAAATCGGTCAGGATCAGCGCGAAGGTGAAGAAGATCGCATTGTAGAAGAAGGCCTGCGCGGCCATCAGCGTCAACCCGACCATCGAGCGCTGCCGGTAGGTGGAGAACAGCGTCACCGCTACCTCGCGCAGCGGCGTGTGATCGCGCATCCGAAGTCTGATCTTGTCAAAGTCTGCGCTCGACTGTTCGTGACCGAGCACCGAGGTCTCGATATCGGCGACGATCCTGTGGGCCTCGTCGGGGCGACCGTGGATCATCAGCCAGCGCGGACTTTCCGGAATCCACATCCGCATCAACAGCACGACGAGGCCGAGCACCGCACCGGTGAAATAGGCGATCCGCCAGCCGTGGTCCGGAGCAAGGAACGCGGGATCGAGCAGGACGATCGCGCTCAGCGCGCCGATCGCGGCGCCGATCCAGAAGCTGCCGTTGATGACGAGGTCGGTCCACCCGCGATAGCGCGCCGGCACCAGCTCCTGGATGGTCGAATTGATCGCGGTGTATTCGCCACCGATGCCGGCGCCGGTGAGAAAGCGAAACAGCGCGTAGCTCGCGATATTCCACGACAGCGCGGTCGCGGCGGTGGCCGAGAGATAAACCGCAAGCGTAATGAAGAACAGCTTCTTGCGCCCGATGCGGTCGGTGAGCCAGCCGAAGCCGAGGGCGCCAAGCACGGCGCCGGCAAGATAGGCGCTGCTGGCAAGTCCGACATCGGCGTTGGAGAACCCCATGGTCGGGCTCTCCTTCAGCGCGCCCGACAGCGCACCGGCCAGCGTCACTTCGAGCCCGTCGAGGATCCAGGTGATGCCGAGCGCCAGCACGACGCGGGTGTGGAAGCTGCTCCAGCGGAGGTTGTCGAGCCGAAGGGGGATCGAGGTCTCGATGATGCGGTCATCATCTGGCGTGGCCGGGGCCACGGCCTCGCGCGTCGCCGCAGAGCTCAATTGGGTCGGCTGCAGTGTCATCAGAATTGACCAATGGCAAAGGCCCCGGAACGGTTGTTCCAAGGTTCTCTCTCCCAGGATTGCGGCAAACGGAGTGCCCGCCACGCAACGTCAACGCCGCAGCCCCGCATCGGTTCCCGCAATGCGGCATAGGAACCGCGGCTGCGCGAGCGGTTTTGGTTCAACAGCCACGGAGGCATCGATGGCCGCACACAAGAAAGCGACGCGCAAGACGGCAAGAAAATCACCGAGGAAATCAGTACGAAAATCGGCCGCGCGATCCACGAGCACGGCGCGCCGCACGCGCGGCGCGAGGAAAACGCCGTCGAAACGCTGGTCGCAGCGGGTGACGAAGGAGAGCGACGCGCTCGACCTCGAGCACGGCGTGTTCAAGCAGGCCAGCGCAAAGAAGATCGCGGCATCGCTGAAGGCATCCGCCGAACACAGTACGCGCCGCAAGAGCGGCGCCTATCGGTCGGCGCTGTCGATGCTCACCTTCTACATCAACCGCGCCGGCAGAACGCTGCCGAAGGCGGAGCGGTCACGGCTGGAACGCGCCAAGGTCGAGTTGAAGCACCAATTCGGGCGAGATTGATTGATTTCGTCGCCCTGGCGAAAGCCGGGATTCATACGCCGTGGCCTTCGAAAGAAGTACGCGGCTCGTTGCCCCGGGATCTACAAACATTTGTGGTAATGGGTCCTGGCTTTTCGCCAGGACGACGACTAGCAGTTCCGCCTACGCCGCGCGGATATTCGCCATGAAGCGGTCGAGTTCCTCGCGCAGCCGCGAGCTCTCGACCGACAGCGAGCGGGCCGAGTTCAGCACCTCTTCGGAGGCGGCTCCCGTCTCGGTAGCGCCGCGATTGACCTGGGTGATGCTGGCGGCAGCTTCCTGGGTGCCCTGCGCGACGTTCTGCACGCTGCGCGCGATCTCCTGCGTTGCCGCGCTCTGCTGCTCGACCGAGCTTGCGATGTTGGTCGCGATCCCGGAGATCTGTCCGATCGTGCCGCCGATCTCCTTGATGGCGGCGACCGATTCCTGCGTCGCGGCCTGCATGCCCGAGATGTGGGTGGAGATCTCGTCGGTGGCCTTGGCGGTCTGGCTCGCCAGCGACTTGACCTCGGATGCGACCACCGCGAAGCCGCGCCCCGCATCGCCGGCACGCGCGGCCTCGATGGTGGCGTTCAGCGCCAGGAGGTTGGTCTGCTCGGCGATCGCCGTGATCAGCTTGACGACGTCGCCGATCTCCTGCGCGGCGCGCGAGAGCTTGCCGATCCGAGCATCGGTCTGCTCGGCCTGGCGCACGGCGGAATCGGCGATCTGGCTGGACTCCTTGGCGCGGCGGCCGATCTCGTCGACCGACGCCGACAGCTCCTCGGTCGCGGAGGCCACCGATTGCATGTTGCTGGAGGCCTCCTCGGAGGCGCCGGCGACCTGGCTCGACAGGTTCTGGGTGGTCTCGGCCGTGCGGGTCAACGTACCGGCCGCGGATTCGAGCTGAACAGCAGAGGCCGACACATTGGAGACGATCGAGCCGACGGCGGATTCGAATTCGTCGGCGAAGCGAATCAGCTCGGCACGCCGTGCGGTGGCGCTCGCCTTGTTCTGGGCCTCCTGGGTCGCGGCATCGCGCTCGGCCTTGGCGACCGCCTGGACCTTGAACTCCTCGACGGCGCCGGCCATCTCGCCAAGTTCGTCGCGACGGCCGAGACCGGGCAGCACCACGTCGAAATTGCCCGCCGCGAGTTCGCGCATCGCCGCACACATCGCCGCGATCGGCCGCGAGATCCCCTTGCCGAGCAGGAAGGCCCAGCCGAGGCCGAGCACGAAGCTGCCGGCAGCAAGCATCAGGATCAGCCGCTCGGTCTCGCCGATCATGGAATGCGATTCGGTCTCGAGCCGCTTCTGATCGGCGAGCAGGTCGGACTTCATCGCTGCCGCACCCTGGCTGATGGCGGCCGCGGATTCCGTCATCTCAACGGTCAATTCGTCGATCGACTTGGCATTCGCTATCAGCTTGGCCAGCGCCTCGCGGTACTCTTCAAGCAGGGCGGTAATGTCCTTCACGCCCTGCGTGATCCGTTCGTTCTTCGAGGTGATCCCCTTCACGAGATTGTCGGCGAATTTCAACCGAGCGAGCGCGCTGGAGGCGACCGTCTTGTCGCCGTTGACGACGAACGTGTTGACGGCGCCGGTGATCGACTGCAGCTGATCGGAAACTTTCTTGGCGCCGAACTGAATCGACTGCAGCTCGGAATCGTCGGCATTGCTCGGCAGATCGTCGAGCTTGTAGCGCATCGAAGTCGCACTGCGGACCAGCTTGTTCTGTGCGGTCTGCGCGCTCTCGTCCTTTGTGCGGACGATCTCGGCAAAGATCTTGGTGAAGGCGCGGAATTCGCGCTCCAGCTTGGTGACCTGCTCGAGCCGGGCGGGATTGGTGGTGCCCTTCATCGACGCCACGATGGCGTCCTTCAGGTTGGCCTCGGCGGCGAGCGCGGCCTTGGCGTCATCCTCCTTGCCGGTCGCGACGTAGTAGCGCGCCAACGATCGATAGGAGATCAATTCGCGATCGATGTTGCGGGCAAGATCGGCTTCCGCGACGCTCTGCCGGTAGGAGCCGACCCCGGCGGAGACCCGCTCGAAGCCCATATAGGCGAAGCCCATGGTGGCCGCCGACAGCGCCAGCGTGACGGCAAAGCCGAGCATGATCTTGGCTTGAAATCTGAGGGTTGGGAACCTGATCGACAGCGATCGCTTGAGTCCCGGCATTCCAACCCCCGTCTTCATTCTGAAAACCACGCAGGGTCCGGCAGCAACCCGCCACCTCAGACCCCGGAGCGCAAAACTAAGGCAGAATCAATAAGGCCCGGTAAATGGGCAGCGGCCGCCCGGTACTACCTTGGTCGGGCAAAGGCGGTAGGCTTGCGGATTGACGCGCGGGTCCGGCCCGATAGTTTAGAACCGATCAACCCTGTCCCTGCCCGGGCCGGGAGAACGCATCGGGAGGTGTCCCATGTCATCGCGTCGAACGGCGCCGTTGTCGCTTGCGACGGACGCAGCTGCCGGCAAAGTCGCGCGGCCAATGACATTTCCCCTCACGACCTAGAACCGGCGGGCCTGACCGCAACCAATCGCGGCATGGCCCATATGCCGTTACGACCCGCGCGGTCACGACAGGTCGCGCCAAGAAAAACCAAAAATTCTGGTCAGGGAGAATGCCTTTGGCGAAGCAGAACGGCAGCGCCACCGACAGTATTGTCGTGGTGCAGGCAAAGACCGACGGACCGCGGCAAGCAGCCGACGAGATCGCGCGCCAACTGGTGACGGCCGATCTCGCCATGCTCGTCGTGTTCGTGTCGCCGTTCTATCAACCGCAGGAATTCATTGCCGAGCTGTCGCAGCGAATGCCCGACGTGCCGATCTTCGGCTGCACCACGGCCGGCGAATTATCGCCCGGTGGCTGGGACGAGGACAGCGTGGTCGCGATGGGCTTCAGCGCCGCGGATTTCGTCATCGCGGCCCGTCCGCTGTTCGACGTCTCGACCTTTCGGGTCGACCACGGCCGCTCGATCTGCACCGAGTTGCAGAACGAATTCGCCCAGCGCACCGAGCATTGCGACCACACCGACGAGTCCTTCGGGCTGCTCTTCATCGACGGCATGTGCCAGCGTGAGGAGACCATCATGTCGGCGATCTACGCATCGCTTGGGGACATTCCGGTGGTCGGCGGCTCTGCCGGCGACGGGTTGCGCTTCGAGAAGTCCTGGGTCTTCCACGGCGGCAGGGCCCACAGCGATGCCGCTGTCTTGATCCTGATCCGGACCCGGCTGCCGTTCCGCCCCTTCAAGTGCGACCATTTCGAGCCGACATCGACCAAGATGGTGGTGACCGAGGCCGACACCGAGCACCGCATCGTCAAGGAGTTGAATGCCGAACCGGCCGCGCTGGAATATTCCCGCGCCGTCGGCCTCAGCGACAGCAAGCTCGAATTGTTCTCCTTTGCCGCCCATCCGGTGCTGGTCCGGGTCGGCGGCGCCTATTATGCGCGGTCGATCCAGCGCACCCATCCAGACGGGTCGCTGCAGTTCTTCTGCGCGATCGACGAGGGCATGGTGCTGACGGTGGCGCGCGAGCGCGACCCGATCGACGTGACGAGCCGCCTGCTCAAGGAGCTGACCGAGGAACTCGGCGAGGTCTCGATGTTCATCGGCTTCGAATGCGTGCTGCGCCGGCTCGATGTCGAGCAGCGCCAGCTGTCGCGGGAGATGTCGGAGCTCTATCGCCGCAACAAAGTGATTGGCTTTCAGACCTATGGCGAGCAGTATCGCTCGATGCATGTCAACCAGACGCTGACCGGCATCGCCATCGGCAAGCGGGCTGTCGCGCCGCAATGACCGACAGCAATACCATGCGCATTGCCGCCCTCGAACGCGAAGCCGAGAAGCTGCGCAAGATCAACGCGGCGCTGATGTCGCGGGTCGAACGTTCGACCGACCAGCAGCTCAACGCCTTCTCTCTGTTCGAGACCGCGATCGCGCTGGATCAGCAGGTGCGCGACCGCACCCAGCAGCTCAAGCAGGCGCTGCAATCGCTGGAGAAAACCAACGGACGCCTGCTGCAGGCCAAGCAGCAGGCCGAGGCGGCAAGCTCGCTGAAGTCATCGGTGCTGGTGTCCGTGACGCATGACCTGCTGCAGCCGCTGAACGCGGCACGGCTGACGCTGTCCGCGCTGGCTGAAATGGCCACCGAACCCAAGAGCGGCGCGCTGACCGACCAGATCGACCGGTCGCTGGCGACGCTGGAAGACATGCTGCGGACCCTGCTCGATATCTCGAAACTCGATGCCGGTGTGCTCAGGCCCGAAATCGGTCCGGTCGCAATCGTCGCGCTGTTTGAGGCGCTGGAGCAGGAATTTGTCGCCACCGCGGCCAAGCGCAACCTCGGCTTCCGGATCATGCCCTCGTCTGCGGTAGTTCGCTCCGACCCGCTGATGCTTCGCCGGATCCTGCAGAACCTTGTCGCCAACGCGCTACGCTACACCCAGCGCGGCACCGTGCTTATGGGATGCCGCCGCAAGGGCGACGACATCTGCATCGAGGTGCACGACACCGGGCCGGGCATCCCGGAAGCCGAGCGCGAGGCGATCTTCGTCGAGTTTCAGCGCGGCGACGCCGGCGCCGGCGACAAGGCCGGCATCGGGCTTGGCCTTTCGATCGTGCGCCGGTTTGCCGACCTGCTCGGCCATAACATCAGGCTGAGCTCGCGCGCCGGCAAAGGCTCGGTGTTCTCCGTGACCGTGCCCCGCACCTTCGATCCGGTTGCGATCCCGGTCCGCGAGCAGGCCAGCGTCGACTACCGCTATGGCGGCATGGAGGGTGCGAAGATCCTGCTAATCGAGAATGACCTGTCCAGCGCCGAGGGCCTCGCCCATCTCCTGGAGAAATGGGGCTGCGACGTCGCGGTGACGATCTCCAAGACCGAGGCGCTCGAGCGCATCCATGCGCTGGACGGCATTCCCGACGCCATCATCGCCGATCTGCATCTCGACAACGGCGAGACCGGCATCCAGGCCGTCGACGTGATCCGCGGCGAAATCAACGCCAAGGTTCCGGCGATCATCGTGACCGCCGACTACTCGGCCAAGGCCGCTTCCGACGTCTCGGCCTTCGGCCACGAATTGCTGAAGAAGCCGATCAAGCCGGCGGAGATGCGCTCGTTGCTGTCCTTCTTGCTGGCGGCGGAGCAGTCGAGCGCGAGGTTATGATTCAGCGCCGTGCGACGGTGGCGGCGCCGTCACCGGCGCGTGGTCGTGCTTGCCGAAATCCAGTTTCGACAGCGCGATGATGGCCTCGGTCCGGCTGCGCACACCGAGCTTGCGCAGGATTTCCGAGACATGCACCTTCACGGTGGTGACCGAGATATCGAGCTGATAGGCGATGTGCTTGTTCTGCAGGCCGTGACAGATCATGTCGAGCACCCGAAGCTGCTGCGCGGTGAACTGGCCGAGCTGCTGCACCAGCTGCTTGGTGTCGGCCTGGCCCTTCCGTGCGGCAGCCGAATCGCGGAAACGCGTCGGCAGGCACACCTCGCCTTCGAGGATGCCGCGCAGCAGGCGCGCGAGCTCGAGCTTCGGCGTCGACTTCGGAATGAATCCGGAGATGCCGAGCGCGATCGCGCCGCCGATGATCCGGGAGTCGTCATGCGCCGACACGATCACGAGTGCGCTGCGCGGTGCAGCGGCGCGCACCCGGTAGGCGCCAAGCAGGCCCGTGGTGCCCGGCATCGACAGGTCGAGCAGGATCAGATCGAGACCGTCGCGCGTGGCGATCATGTCCAGCGCGCCGTCGATCGACGTCGCCTGCAGCACCTCGGCATCGGGAAACTCGGCCCCGATCACCCCGATCAGAGCAGCACGGAACAGCGGGTGGTCCTCGACGATCAGCAGTCGAGGTGCTCCCGCTTGATCGACCGGCGGCTGGTCCGCCAGGGGCACGGTCGTGGTCAATGCTGCACCGTCCTCCCTCGGATGCTCATGACAGCCATTGCGCACGACGTTATCTCAAAGCCGGGCGGCGGCCTATAGGTAGCATCCCGGATGCGTTCGCCTTGCAGCGCAGCAAATCTAGGGCGCCTTCTCTGCCTTCGCACCCGAACTGGCCTCAAGGACGGGAAGTGGAATCTTGCCGAGCTCGATGATCGCCTTGTTGCGGCTGAACAGCTTCAGCTTGCGCAGGATCTCGGTGACATGCGCTTTCACCGTGGATTCCGCGAGCTTGAGTTCGGAGGCGATCTCGCGGTTCTGCAGGCCCCGGACGATCAGGTGAAGCACGCGAATCTGCTGCGGCGTCAGCTTCTGGATCCGCTCACGCAGCGTCCGCGCCGTCTCGGACTGCTCCAGCGCGCCGACCGCGACGAAATCCCGCGGCGCCGAGACCGAGCCGCTCAGCACGCGCGCGATCGCCTGCGACAGCTCGCCGAGCGAGGTCGACTTGGGCAGATAGCCGACCGCGCCCATTTCCAGCGCCTCGCGGACGGTGTGCTTGTCCTCTTCGCTGGAGACGATCGCGATCGGCAGCCGCGGATAGCGATCCCGGATTTTCTGGAAGCCGGAGAAGCCGACCACGTCGGGCAGCAACAGGTCGAGCAGCGCAAGATCGATGTTCGGCTCGCTGGCGAGGATGCCAAGAGCGCCCTTGATTGAGGTCGCCTCATAGATCCGGGCATCGGGATGCGAGATGCGGATGGCGTTGCCAAGCGCCTCTCCGAACAGGGGGTGATCGTCGATGATCAGGAACCCCATCATGAGGACCCTCGCACTGTTATGCGCCGTCGGCCGAAGCTAGTCCGATCCGCCGGTATCCTGCACACTCTGCAGATAGGCATATACGTTTCTGAGCTCGTCGTCGCTGAAGACGTCCTTCCAGGCGGGCATGCCCTTGGCTGGCCGCCCGTCATGGACCGTCTTCCAGAATGTCTGTTCCATGTCGTCAGCATAGCGCTTCTTGAGCAGCCTGAGATCGATCTTTCGCTCGGCCTGCACCGCGTCCGGACCATGGCAGTGGGCGCAGGTGCCGTTGAAGACCTCCCGCCCCGCGGTGGCATCGCCCTTGGTATCTGCGGCGATCGCAGCTGTTTGGACCGGCTTCTCGGTCGAAGCCGCCTGCCCGACCGTGGCGGGCTCGGCCGCGCCAGTGGACGACGCCGTCGCCTGGGTTGCTTGGCCAAACTTCACCGGCGCGCCGTCCGGCACGCCGTACTTGGCAAATAGCGCCGAAATCTCCGGCGCCAGCGAGGGCAGCACGGCGTCGACTTCATCGCGCAACGCGCCGGACGCCTTGGCAAAGCCGATCGCGGTCGCCCAGAGCAGGCCGTCGCCCTCGGTCGACACGATCTGATACTTGTCGCCGGAGCTGGTCTTGTTGAGCCACCCCGCCACCGGCGCCCAGATGAAGGCGATGTCGACCTTGCCCTGGTCGAGGGCCGCCATGCCCTCTTCCGGGCTCAACACCGTGACCTTCTGGATGTCGTCACGCAGCGCCAGGAGGTTCTGCGGCGTCGACTGATATTGCACCGCAACCCGCAATCCCTTGAGGTCGTCGATCCCGGCAAGCTTGCGGTCCTTGCCGCCGACCAGCGCGTAACCTTCATGGGCGATCGGCTTGGAGAAGATCACCGCCGGGCCCATGAAATCGTCGATCAAGGGCAGCCCGACCATGGCGTCGCACTGCTTGCTGAGCAAGGTCTCGCGCACGGTGCGCTTGCCGAAATAGGACTTGTACCAATTGGTGCTCACCGTGCGGCCGAGCTTCTGCGCCACCGCATGGCCGATCTCAAGATAGAGGCCGGGCTTGGCGGGGTCGTCGCTCGAGAACGGCAGATTGGTCGGGTCGGCGCAGAGCCGCAGCGGCGGCTTTGTCTCGTCGGCGCCGGCCGCCAGGGCCGGCACCATAAGCGCCGGCGCCATCAGCAGGGCGGAGAGCAGCACGGTCCGGATTGCACGGTCCAACCGCATGTTGCGCGAGGGGGTGCGCAGTTCGTTTCGGGCGATGCAGGACACCGACAATGCTGCCTCCTGGACGATCGTTTATTGCAGGGCGAACACGAACAGCGAGCCGCCTTCGGGTGCCGCGGCGACCATCTTCTTGCCGATGTCACCGAGGAAGGCCGGCAGTGCCGCGGTGCGTCCGACCACGATCGCGACATACTGCTTGCCGTCGACCGAGTAGGTCACGGGACCCGCGCCGATGCCGCTGCCGAGGTTCTTGCTCCACAGCACCTTGCCGTTCTTGGCATCGATGGCGCGGAAGTCGCCGTGCAGATTGCCCGAGAACACCAGGTTGCCGCCGGTCGTCAGCGTGCCGCCGTTGAAGGGCAGGTCTTCCTTGATGCTCCACACCTTCTTGTTGGCGACCGGATCCCAGGCCACGAGCTCGCCCAGGAAGCCGCCGGGGCCCGGCTTGGTCGGGAATTCGGCACCGAGATAGAACACGCCGCGCTTGTAGTTCACGTCAGAGACCGACCAGTCCATGCAGACGTTGTTGCTCGGGATGTAGACGAGGCCGGTCTGCGGATTGAACGACATCGGCTGCCAGTTCTTGCCGCCGATCAGGTTCGGGCAGATGTCCTTGGCGGGGTGGCCCGGGCCCGGACGCTTGTCCGGATCCTCTTCCGCCCGCATCGTGTTGACGTCCCACTTCTTGGCCCAGTTGGCAAAGACGTACTTCTCGGCCGAGAGAACCTTGCCGGTCTCGCGGTTGGCAACGAAGAAGAAGCCGTTGCGATCGGCCTTCATCAGAACGGGCGTCTCGGTGCCCTTGATCTTGAGGTCGGCGAGCAACAGCTCGTTGACGCCGTCATAATCCCAGGCGTCGGCCGGCGTGCCCTGGATGTGCCACTTGATCTTGCCGGTGTTGGGATCGATCGCCAGCGTCGAGGCGGTATAGAGGTTGGTCAGCTTGCCGAAATTGCCGTCGCCGGTGGAGCGGACCGCGGTATTCCACGGTCCCGGGTTGCTGGTGCCCCAGTAGACCGTATCCGTCTTGGCGTCGTAGGAGCCGACCAGCCAGGCGGCGCCGCCGCCATGCAGCCCGGTGTCGCCCTTCCAGGTCTCGCTGCCGGGCTCGCCCGGTGCCGGCACGGTAAAGGTCTGCCAGAGCAGCTTGCCGTCCTTGAGGTTGAAGGCCTGCAACGAGCCGCGGACGCCATATTCGCCGCCGCCGAAGCCGGTGATCACCTTGTCGCGGACGATGAGCGGCGGCGAGGTGATGACCGAGCCCTGCTTGTAGTCGACCACGGTCGAGGTCCAGAGCTCCTTGCCGGTCTCGGCATCGAGCGCGGTCAGCTTGCCGTCGAGCCGGCCGACGAAGATCTTGCCATCGGCATAGGACACGCCGCGGCTGTTGACGTCACAGCAGGCGTATTGGAGCACGTCGTCCGGAATATCCGGCTGCCAGGTCCATTTCCGCGCGCCGGTCGCGGCATCGATCGCATAGACGTATTTCGGCCCCCACGAGGTCGACACAAACATCGTCTTGCCGATCACGACCGGCGAGGACTCGTTGGAGCGCAGCGAAGCGAGCGACATCGAGTAAACGAGCTGCAGCTTGCCGGCGTTCTCGGAATTGATCTGCTTCAGGGGGCTGAAACGCGTGTTGCCGTAGTCGTGGCCGGCGATCGCCCATCCGTTGGGATCGGACGCCGCCTTCGCGACGGAATCATTCGCTTTCGACGCAGTAACGCCTGCCAGCACCATGGCGACCAGCGACACGCCGGCAAAGAAAATCCCGCTCCTCAGCTTCATTGGCTTCCTCCAATATGGTTTCGTTGCCGCGATGGATGCATCGCGCGCCGCGTCTCACTACCCAATTCGTGAACCAGCGATCTTCAGTCGCTATGTCGGCGATGAAAATGCCAGCAACGCTTTTTTGTCGTTATAGGCGGAAGGTAGTAGCAATCGTCGCGGCGGTTTTTGACATGGCGCAAACCAGATCGACCGACCGAATCCCTTGCACCGCCGCGCAATCCATCGCGCCGGAGCGCGCCGCCGGCAGCTTGCAAATTGCCCATTGAACGGCCGCCTGCTAGGATCAAACGTACAGCCCGGAGCCTTCAAGACAGGGCCGCAACTACGACTTTGATCGCGGTTACGTCCCACATGAAGCGTGGTCTACTGGGCCCATAACGAAGCTATTGGGAGAAACGCGTGTCTACAGTCAAACTGACGGTAAACGGCAAGGCGGTCTCGGTCGAGGTCGAAGACCGAACCCTCCTCGTGCACCTCTTGCGCGAAAACCTCAATCTCACCGGCACCCATGTCGGCTGCGATACCAGCCAGTGCGGCGCCTGCGTCGTCCATGTCGACGGACGGGCGGTCAAATCCTGCACCATGCTGGCCGGCCAGGCGGCTGGCTCCAACGTCACCACGATCGAAGGCCTCGCCAAGGGCGACGAGCTGCACCCGATGCAGGCGGCGTTCCGCGACAATCACGGCCTGCAGTGCGGCTATTGCACCCCCGGCATGATCATGTCCGCGGTCGATATCGTGCACCGCCATGGTGGCAAGCTCGACGAGGAAACGGTTCGCCACGAGCTCGAAGGCAACATCTGCCGCTGCACCGGCTACCACAACATCGTCAAGGCGGTGCTCGACGCTGCCGGCCGCATGAAGGTCGCGCAGGCTGCCGAATAGCAGCTGACGCACCGCACACGATCAAGCTCATCACCGCCGATCTCGATGGAAACGGCGGCAAATCGAATCTCCGGTCGGGAGGACTAGACCATGGGTGTTGAAGGAATTGGCGCACGTGTCGTGCGCAAGGAAGATCGCCGGTTCATCACCGGACAAGGACGTTACGTCGACGACGTTAAGATGGTCGGCATGAGCTATGCTCACTTCATCCGCAGCCCGCATGCACATGCCAAGGTCAAGGGCATCAACTCCGCCGAGGCAATGAAGATGCCCGGCGTGATCGCGGTGCTGACCGGACAGCAGATCGTCGACGACAAGGTCGGCAACCTGATCTGCGGCTGGGCGATCACCTCGAAGGACGGCTCGCCGATGAAAATGGGCGCGTGGCCGGCGATGGCGCCGGAGACCGTGCGCTTCGTCGGACAGGCGGTCGCGGTGGTGATCGCCGAGACCAAGAACCAGGCCAGGGACGCGGCGGAAGCCGTCGTCGTCGACTACGAAGAGCTTCCCGCGGCGGCCGACATCAAGGCCGCGATCAAGCCGGGCGCACCGCAGCTGCATCCCGAAGCCCCCGGCAATATCGTCTATGACTGGCATCTCGGTGACGAAGCTGCGGTGAAGGACGCCTTCAGCAAGGCGGCCAATGTGGTGACGCTGGAGCTCACCAACAACCGCCTGGTGCCGAACGCGATGGAGCCGCGCGCGGCGGTCGCACATTACGACCAGGCCGAAGAGCACTACACGCTCTACACCACGTCGCAGAACCCGCACGTCGCCCGCCTCGTGCTGTCGGCGTTCTACAACATCGCGCCCGAGCACAAGCTGCGCGTGATCGCGCCCGACGTCGGCGGCGGCTTCGGCTCCAAGATCTACATCTATCCGGAAGAGATGGTGGCGCTGTGGGCCTCCAAGAAAGTGGGTCGCCCGGTGAAGTGGACCGGCGACCGTTCGGAAGCCTTCCTCACCGACGCGCACGGCCGCGACCATGTCTCGAAGGCGGAGATGGCGTTCGACAAGGACAACAAGATCCTTGGCCTCAGGGTGAAGACCCACGCCAATTTCGGCGCCTATATGTCGCTGTTCTCCTCGGCGGTGCCGACCTATCTCTACGCAACGCTGCTGTCGGGCCAGTACGTGATCCCGGCGATCTACGCCGAGGTGATCGGCGTCTACACCAACACCACGCCGGTCGACGCCTATCGCGGCGCCGGCCGCCCGGAGGCGAGCTACCTGATCGAGCGCATGATGGAGACGGCGGCGCGGCAGTTGAAGGTCGATCCGGCCGAGCTGCGCAAGAAGAACTTCATCACCCAGTTCCCGTATCAGACGCCCGTCATCATGGCGTATGACATCGGCGACTTCCATGCCTCGATCGACGCCGCGATGAAGGCGATCGACTATGCCGGCTTCCCGGCCCGCAAGGCCAAGGCGAAAGCCAGTGGCAAGCTGCGCGGCATCGGCGTCTCCTGCTACATCGAGGCCTGCGGCATCGCGCCGTCGAAGGCCGTCGGCAGTCTCGGCGCCGGCGTCGGCCTGTGGGAGTCCGCGGAGATCCGCGTCAATCCGGTCGGCACCATCGAGGTGCTGACCGGCTCGCACAGCCACGGCCAGGGCCATGAGACGACGTTCTGCCAGATCATCGCCGAGCGCCTTGGCGTACCGATCAGCCAGGTCTCGATCGTCCATGGCGACACCGACAAGGTGCAGTTCGGCATGGGCACCTACGGCTCGCGCTCACTCGCGGTCGGCGGCACCGCGATCGTGAAGGCGATGGAGAAGGTCGAGGCCAAGGCCAAGAAGATCGCGGCGCATGCGCTCGAGGCGTCCGAGAGCGACATCGTGATCGAGAACGGCGAGTTCAAGGTCACCGGCACCGACAAGTCGATCGCGTTGCCGATGGTCGCGCTCGCCGCCTACACCGCGCACAATCTGCCCGACGGCATGGAGCCCGGCTTGAAGGAGACCGCGTTCTACGACCCGACCAACTTCACCTTCCCGGCCGGTGCCTATATCTGCGAACTCGAGGTCGATCCGGGCACCGGCAAGACCTCCTTCGTCAACTTCGTGGCGGCGGACGATTTCGGCCGGCTGATCAACCCGATGATTGTCGAGGGCCAGGTCCATGGCGGCCTTGCGCAGGGCATCGGCCAGGCGCTGCTCGAGGGTGCGGTCTATGACGACACCGGTCAGCTCGTGACCGCGTCTTTCATGGATTACACCATGCCGCGCGCCGACGACCTGCCGTCGTTCCAGCTCTCCCACACCACGACGCTGTGTCCGGGCAATCCGCTCGGCGTCAAGGGCTGCGGCGAAGCCGGCGCGATCGGCGCCTCTGCTGCCGTGATCAACGCGATCACGGACGCCATCGGCAACAACAAGCTCGAAATGCCGGCGACGCCCGATCGCGTCTGGCACGCCATTCACGGTTGAGGGAGGAAGAGCCATGTACGAGACCAATTATCATCGCGCTTCCTCAGTCGCCGACGCCGCCGCAACCTTCGCCAAAGGCGCGGAATCAAAATTCCTCGCCGGCGGACAAACCCTGCTCCCGGTGATGAAGCAGCGTCTTGCTTCACCCTCGGACGTGATCGACCTCTCCAAGGTGCAGGAGATGATCGGCATCGAGGTTTCGGGCGACACCGTCACCATCAAGGCCGCTACGCCGCATTACGATGTGGCGCAAAGCGACGCCGTGCAGAAGGCGATCCCGGCGCTCGCCAAACTGGCGTCGATGATCGGCGATCCCGCCGTACGCTATCGCGGCACGATCGGCGGCTCGCTCGCCAACAACGACCCGGCGGCGGATTATCCGGCAGCGGTGCTGGCGCTCGGCGCGACGGTCAAGACCAACAAGCGGTCGATCGCAGCGGAGGACTTCTTCAAGGGCCTGTTCTCGACGGCGCTCGAGGACGGCGAGATCATCACGCAGGTCGCGTTCCCGGTCCCGGCCAAGGCGGGCTATGCCAAGATGCGGCATCCTGCCTCACGCTTTGCGCTGACCGGCGTGTTCGTCGCCAAGACCAAGTCGGGCGACGTCCGCGTCGCCGCGACCGGTGCGTCGCAGAGCGGCGTGATGCGGGTGGCGCCGATCGAGCAGGCGTTGAAGGCGAACTGGGCGGCCTCGGCGCTCGATGCCGTCACGATCCCGGCGAGCGGCCTGCTCGCGGACATCCACGGCTCGGCGGATTACCGCGCCAACCTGGTGAAGGTGATGGGACAGCGCGCGGTCACCGCCGCGGGATAGCGTCTAAACACAAGTCGAGCGGCGGCGCGCAGCGATGCGCGCCGTTTGCGTTTTACCGGCGCGATCAGGCAAAAGGCGCTTGCCACATCCCGCATTAGGCGAGACAATTTAGCTAATCAGCTAATTAAAAATACCGTCTCGCGGACGGCTGGGGAAACGCATGACATTCGGCACCAAGCCAGCCCGCAGCACCTCAGCCGCCTAACGCCACACAACCAACGGAACAACAACGTGCTCGACAAGCCCGCCTCCCACACCGCCGCTCGCACCTCGGGCCCGCTCGCCGGCTTCCGCATCGTCGAATTCGCCGGCATCGGTCCTGGCCCGTTCGCCTGCATGCTGCTCGCCGACATGGGCGCGGAGGTCATAACCCTGGATCGGGTCGGCGCGGGCAAGAATTTGAAGGCGGTGGCAACCCGCGGCCGCAAGGTCATCGAGCTCGACCTCAAGAACAAGGCGGCGATCGCCGAAGTGCTCGAGCTGCTCAGCCATGCCGACGCGCTGATCGAAGGTTTTCGGCCCGGCGTGATGGAACGCCTCGGGCTCGGCCCCGAAATCGTGCTCGCGCGCAATCCGAAGCTGGTCTATGGCCGCATGACCGGCTGGGGCCAGGAAGGCCCCTTGGCCAACGCCGCCGGCCACGACATCAACTACATCTCGATCACCGGCGCGCTGGCGGCGATCGGCACCAAGGAGAAGCCGGTGCCGCCGCTCAATTTGGTCGGCGATTTCGGCGGCGGCGCGCTCTATCTCGTGGTCGGCGTGCTCGCAGCGCTGCTGGAAGCGCAGAAGTCCGGCAAGGGCCAGGTGGTCGATACCGCGATGTGCGACGGCGCGGCCTCGCTGATGTCGATGTTCTACGACATGGCCGCACAAGGCCGCTGGAGCGGCGGCCGCGACCAGAACTTCCTCGACGGCGGCGCGCATTTCTACGGCGTCTACGAATGCTCCTGCGGCAATTTCATCTCGATCGGCTCGATCGAGCCGCAGTTCTACGCACTGCTGCGCAAGCATGCCGACCTGACCGATGCCGACTTCGACGCCCAGATGGACCGCAAAGCCTGGCCGGCGCTGAAGGCGAAACTGGAGAAGGTGTTCAAGAGCAAGTCGCGCGCCGACTGGTGCAAGATCATGGAAGGCACCGACATCTGCTTCGCGCCGATCCTGACCATGGAAGAAGCCCCGAAGCATCCGCACATGGTGGCGCGCCAGGTGTTCGTCGAGCGCCACGGCGTGACCCAGCCCGCCCCCGCGCCGCGCTTCTCGCGCACGCCATCAGCGATCCGCGAGCCGGAGCTGGCAAGCATTGGCGACGTGACGAGCGCGTGGAAGGCCGGGAAGTAGCTTCCTCGGCCGTCATTGCGAGGAGCGAAGCGACGAAGCAATCCATGTCTCCGCAGGCGGTGAGATGGATTGCTTCGCTTCGCTCGCAATGACGACGCAATGGGGCGCGGTCGCCACGCAGTTTCTACGCCGCGTGATCGACCTTCAGCACGCCGCGGCGGATCTGGTCTTCCTCGATCGATTCGAACAGCGCCTTGAAGTTGCCTTCGCCAAAACCGTCGTCGCCCTTGCGCTGGATGAATTCGAAGAAGATCGGCCCGATCGCATTCGCCGAGAAGATCTGCAGCAGCACCTTGGTCTGGCCGCCCTCGACCACGCCTTCGCCGTCGATCAGGATGCCGTTCCTCTGAAGCCGCGCCACGTCCTCGCCATGCTGCGGCAGGCGGGCATCGATCCGCTCGAAATAGGTGTCGGGCGGCGACGGCATGAACGGCAGGCCGTTCGCGCGCAGCGTCTCGACGGTCGAATAGATATCGCGCGCGCCGCAGGCGATGTGCTGGATGCCCTCGCCGTGATAGATGTTGAGGTATTCCTCGATCTGCCCGGAATCGCCGGCGTCCTCGTTGATCGGAATCCGGATCTTGCCGTCCGGGCTGGTCAACGCACGCGAGAACAGGCCGGACGCACGACCCTCGATGTCGAAGAAGCGGATCTGGCGGAAGTTGAACAGCTTTGCGTAGAAGCCGGTCCAGACATCCATGCGGCCGCGATGGACGTTGTGGGTGAGGTGATCGATGTAATAGAGGCCCGAACCCGCGGGACGCGGATTCTCGGCGCCCAGCCACTCGAACTCGGCATCATAGGCCGAGCCTTTGGCGCCGTAGCGATCGACGAAATACAGCAGGCTGCCGCCGATACCCTTGATCGCGGGCACATCGAGCGTCTTCGCCGCGGACGACAAATCCGCCGGCTCGGCGCCGAGCGCGATCGCGCGCTCATAGGCGCGCTTGGCATCGACCACACGGAATGCCATCGAGGGCGCGCAGGGGCCGTGCGCGGCGACGAAGTTAAAGCCGTGCGTACCCGGCTCCTCGTTGACGAGATAGTTGATGTCGCCCTGGCGATAGACCGTGACGGCCTTGGTCCGGTGCCTCGCGACCGCGACAAAGCCCATCAGCTTGAACAGGGCATGCAGCTCGCCGGGATTGGGGTGGGCATATTCGACGAACTCGAAGCCGTCGGTGCCCATCGGGTTCTCGGTGCTGATCTCGGCCGGCGGCGCATCGTGCGGAAACGGACCCATGGCGGCAACTCCCTCATTTGTCTGGCAACCAGTTTCCGTCACCTGCGGCGCAACGTGCGTGCAAAATGGTCCCATACTTGCTAGAAGTGCGCACGATCCGTGCATGAAATGGACATTTGGCGCATGCCTGAAGTCGACGCCTTCGACCTCAAAATACTCGCTGCCCTGCAAGATGATGGCCGGCTGACCAACCAGCAGCTCGGCGACCTCGTCGGGCTCTCAGCCTCGCAATGCTCGCGGCGGCGGATGCGGCTGGAGGAGGAGAAGGTGATCGCGGGCTACCACGCCGATCTCGCCGGCGAGGCGCTCGGCTTCGGCCTGATCGCCTTCATCCACATCACGCTCGCGACCCACTCGCCCGACAACGCCAAGCGGTTTCGCGAGCTGGTCAACCGCGTCGATGACATCCAGGAGGCCTATGCGCTGACCGGCGATGCAGATTACGTGCTCAAGGTGATGCTGCGCGATCTCAAGAGCCTGTCCGACATCGTCAACAATGTGCTGATGCCGCACCAGAGCGTGGCACATGTGCGCTCGTCGATCGTGCTCGACCGGCTGAAGGAGAGCACCAAGCTGCCGCTGAAGGCGCTGCAAGAGTGATGGCGCGAATCGAGGGAATTCCGTCATTCGTTTTTGCGGTCCGATTTGCGATCATTGCTCCAACATCCGCCAAGAGAGACGACCATGGCGCTTCAGCTGCGACCGAACTGCGAATATTGCGACAAGGACCTGCCACCGAGCGCGCTCGACGCCCGGATTTGCTCCTATGAATGCACGTTCTGTGCGGATTGCGCCGAGACCAAGCTCGGCAATGTCTGCCCGAACTGCGGCGGCGGCTTTGCGCCGCGGCCGATCCGCCCGGCCAAGCCGTGGCGGGCCGGCGTCTGCACCGTGAACCAGCCGCCGTCGGACAAGCGGGTGCACCTGAAGTACAGCCTCGAGGACTGCGCGGCGCATACGGCGCGGCTGAGGGATATCCGGCCGGAAGAGCGGTAAGGCTTGCACCGCCTGTCGGGCTCCTTCCCCCTGCAAGGGGGAAGGTGGATGGGAGTCCAAGCCGCAAGCGCTGGCGTTCGTGGTGAGACCGGATCCCCACCCGGTTTGCTGCGCAAACCGACCTCCCCTTTTCAAGGGGAGGTGAAGCGGCGCCCCTCTCGGCTACTCCGCCGCGACGATGGTGCCTTCGACCTCGCCAAAGCCGACGCGGTAGCCGTCGCCCTGGCACCAGCCGCGCATCACGAGCGAGTCGCCGTTCTCGAGGAACGCGCGCGTCACGCCGCTCGCCAGCTCAACCGGCTCGGTGCCGTTCCAGCTGATTTCCAAAAGACTCCCGCGCTGATGCTTTTCGGGGCCGGAGATCGTGCCGCTGCCGAGGAGGTCGCCGACATTCATCGCGCAGCCGCTGGAGGCGTGGTGCACCAGTTGCTGCACCGACGACCAGTACATGTATTTGAAATTGGTGCTGCAGATCGTCTTGGCTTCGTTCATCGCACCGGCGCGCAAGCCCACGTCGAGCTGCAAGTCGTAATTGTTCGGCTTGGTCTGCTTCAGGTATGCCAGCGGTTCCGGCTGTTGCGCCGGGCCCTGCATCCGGAACGGCTCCAGCGCCTCGCGCGTCACCACCCACGGGCTGATCGAGGTCGCGAACGCCTTGGCCTGGAACGGCCCGAGCGGCACATACTCCCACTGCTGGATATCGCGCGCGCTCCAGTCGTTGAGGATGACGAAGCCGAAGATCATCTCTTCGGCCTGCTGCTCGGTGAGCATCTCGCCCATCGCTGAGGCCTGGCCGACCACCACGCCCATCTCGAGCTCGAAGTCGAGCCGCTTGCAGGCGCCGAAGCTCGGCACCTCGGCGGCCGGCGGCTTGAGCTGGCCGCGCGGCCGCCGCACCTTGGTGCCTGACACCACCACGGTCGAGGCGCGGCCGTTGTAGCCGATCGGCATGTGCAGCCAGTTCGGCTGCAGCGCATTGTCCTTGCCGCGGAACATGACGCCGACATTGGTGGCGTGCTCCTTCGACGAATAGAAATCGGTGTAGCCCGCGACGGCAAACGGCATATGCAGCTTCACATCAGCGATCGGCAGCAGCGCGCGTGCACGCAACTCCCTGTTGTCGCGCAGCTCCGGATGATCTGATCGCAACAGCTCGCTGATCCGCGCCCGCGTCGCCGACCACACTTTTGGCCCGAGCGCCATGAAGGCGTTCAGCGAGGGCTGCGAGAACACGCCGAGCGGCCCGACATCAAGCCGCGAATCCTGCTCGAGCTCCCACAGGTCGAGCACGTAATCGCCGATCGCAACGCCGACACGCGGCGCAAGGCCGTCCTTCGACGAGAACACGCCGTAAGGCAGGTTCTGGATCGGGAAGTCGGAGGTCGGGGCGACGTCGATGAAAGAGCGGAGTTTGGGGTCGTTGGAGTGGGGCATGATCTCGTCCCTGAAATGGTCGGATATTATTTCCGCCGTCATTCCGGGATGCGCTGCCAGGCGCAGGCCCGGAATCCATAACCACGATCGTGAGGATGGATTCCGGGCTCATCGCTTCGCGATGCCCCGGAACGACGAGAGGTGTGTTACGGCTTGGTCGGATCGAACTTCTTCTCGAGCCCCTTCCAGCAATCCGAGTAGTCGTCCTGCAGCGTCGATGACGTCGCGGCGTGCTGCGTCACGCGCTGCGGGAAACGGGTCTCGAACATGAAGGCCATCGTGCCGGTCAGCTTCACCGGCTTCAGCTCCGAGTTGCTGGCGTGCTCGAAGGCTTCGCGGTCGGGGCCGTGCGGCAGCATCATGTTGTGCAGCGAGATCCCGCCCGGCACGAAGCCCTGCGGCTTGGCATCGTAGACGCCGTAGATCAGCCCCATGAACTCCGACATGATGTTCATGTGGTACCACGGCGGCCGGAAGGTGTTGTCGGCCACCATCCAGCGCTCCGGGAAGATCACGAAGTCGATGTTCGCGGTGCCGGCGGTCTCCGAAGGCGAGGTCAGCACCGTGAAGATCGACGGATCGGGATGATCGAAGCCGATCGCGCCGACCGGCGAGAAGGTACGCAGGTCGTACTTGTAGGGCGCGTAATTGCCGTGCCAGGCCACCACATCGATCGGCGAATGCGGCAACGTGGTCTTGAACAGCGATCCGCCCCACTTCACGTAGAGCTCGGTCGGCGTGTCCTTGTCCTCGTAGGCGGCCACCGGTGTCAGGAAGTCGCGCGAATTGGCCAGGCAATTGGCGCCGATCGGGCCGCGCTCCGGCAGCGTGAACGCGCCGCCGTAATTCTCGCAGAGATAGCCGCGGGCAGGACCCGACGGAATCTCGACGCGGAATTTGACGCCGCGCGGGATCACCACGATCTCGCCCGGCTCGGCATCGATCCGGCCGAACTCGGTGACGAAGCGCAGATTGCCCTGCTGCAGCACGAACATCATCTCGCCGTCGGCATTGTAGAAATGCTGATCGACCATCGATTTGGTGATGAGATAGACGTGCGCGGCCATGCCGGCCTGCGTGTTGGCATCGCCCGCCGTGGTCATGGTCTGCACGCCCTGCAGGAACGTCATGTCCTGCTTCGGGATCGGCGCCGGGTCCCAGCGCAGTTGCGCGATCGGCATGTCGTATTCGTGGCACGGCGCAGTGCGCCACAGCCCGCTATCTGCCTTGGCGAACCGGCCGGAATGCCGCACCGACGGGCGGATGCGATACAGCCAGGAGCGCTCATTGGTGCCGCGCGGCGCCGTGAACGGCGAGCCGGACAATTGCTCCGCATAGAGCCCATAGGCGCAGCGCTGCGGCGAGTTGCGCCCCATCGGCAGCGCGCCGGGCAAGGCCTCGGTCTCAAAACTGTTGCCGAATCCGGACATGTAGCCCGGCGTGACTTGCCCCGAGCTGCGAACGATCTGATCAGGCGAGGTGTTGATGTTCACGACTATCCTCCTCCTTGCAGGGCGGCCCACATTTCCTGGTCGCGCTTGTCGGTCCAGATCACGGGATCGTCGATCCCGGATGCCTCGTCATAGGCGCGCGAAACGTTGAACGGCAGGCAGTGCTCGTAGATCGCGAAGCTCGAGAACTTCGGATCCATCACCTCGCGCGTCGCCGCCATCGATTCCTTCAGGCTCCGGCCCTTGGCGACCGACGATTCGGCGGCGCCATAAAGCGTGGTGACGAAATCGCGGGTCATCGCGATGGCATCGCGGCCGGTGGCGAGGCCCTTCAGCGCATCGCCGCGGCCCGGCGCGATCGCCTTCGGATTGAAGGCGCGGATCTCGTTCAGTGTCGTCGGCCATTCGCGCAGATGCGCATCGCCGCAATAGCACGCCGAGTGGTATTCGATCAGGTCGCCGGAGAACATCACCTCGGCATCCGGCACCCAGGCGACGATATCGCCCGAGGTGTGGCCGGCGCCGAGCTGCATCAGCCGCACCTCGCGCTTGCCGAGATAGATCGACATCTCGCCCTCGAAGGTCAGCGTCGGCCAGGTCAGGCCGGGAATGCTCGCCGCGTCCTGGAACAGCCGCGGGAAACGGCCGTATTCGGAATCCCAATCCTGCTGGCCGCGCTCCTGGATCAGCCGGTAGGTCTCCTGCGAGGCCACGATGCCCTGCGCGTGGTAGGCCGAGGCACCGAGCACCCGCACCGCGTGATAATGCGACAGCACGACATATTTGATCGGCTTGTCGGTGACGGTCTTGACCCGCTCGATCACCTTGTTCGCCATCGCCGGCGTTGCCTGCGCGTCGAACACCAGGCAGCCGTCATCGCCGACGATCACGGCCGTGTTGGGATCGCCCTCGGCGGTGAAGGCATAGAGATCGGTGCCGATCTCGGAGAAGGTGACCTTCTTCTCCGCGAGATCCGTGGTCGATGCGAAACCTTTGGCCATCAGTTCAATCCTGTCCGTTTGATCAGTGCTATTGTTGTTGCTGTTGCTGCTGCTGGCTCGCGTCCAGCATCCGTCGCTTCGCCAGCGCGATCGCTTCGCGCAACACGTCGAGATCGCCGATGTGGTTGGCGAGCACCAGGACCAGCGCGGCATCGAGATCGGCGCTTTGCGCCTCGGTGAGGCCGCGATGCGCCTCGACGATGGCGCGGAACGCGTCATCGGGCTTTGCGAAATTCGAACTGGTCGACAGCGCCATGACTGCTCCTCAGTTCACACCTGCGGCGCGCGCCAGCGCCGCATCGAGTGCCGGCCGCGCCGCATTGCGGAAGCGTGCCGCAACGTAGCCATCCGGCCGCAGCAGATAAGCGGTGCCGGGCTCGGCGTCGTAGCGCTTGCCGGCAAGGCCTTGCGCATCGACCAGGCCGCCCTCGCCACCGATCCGGATCGTCCCGACGCCGTCAGGCACATCGACAGCCGCGCCATTGCCAAACTCCAGCAGCGTGAAGCGCGTTCCCTGCTCGATGAAAACATCGGTCAGATAAATCGTCCCGCCGCCCTGCTCGGTCACCGGCGCGTCCAGCATTGAGGCGCCCGGCCGCGGACCGCCGCGCCAGTCGTCGCGATCGCTGCTCGACAGTGGCGTGTCGTAGATTGACGGCACCGACAGCCGGCCGCCATTGACCATGCGCTTGCCGAACTCTGTATCCTCTGCGAGCGACAGCACCGCCTGCCGCAGCCGCGCCTCCTGCCGCGTCACCGGCGCCATGAAGTCGGTTGAGCGGGTGGACTCGCGGATGTTCTCATCCGCCGCGGCGCTGCGCTCGATGTGGTAGCTCTCCAGCAAGCTTTCGGGTGAGAGCCCGCGCAGCACACGATCGAGCTTCCACGACAGATTTTCGGCGTCCTCGAGCCCGGAATTGGCGCCACGCGCGCCGAACGGCGAGACCTGGTGCGCGGAATCGCCGGCGAAGATCACGCGGCCGTGGATGAACCTGGCCATCCGACGGCACTGGAATTTGTACAGCGAGATCCATTCGAACTCGAACTTGTCATGGCCCAGCATCCGCTCGATCCGCGGCCGGACGTTCTCGGGCTGCTTCTCGGCCACCGGATCGGCATCCGGATTGAGTTGCAGGTCGATCCGCCAGATGTCGTCCGGCTGCCTGTGCAGCAGCGCCGAGCGTCCGGCATGGAACGGCGGATCGAACCAGAACCAGCGCTCGGTCGGGAACGCCGCCGTCATCTTGACGTCGGCGATCAGGAACTGGTCCTCGAACACCTGCCCCGCAAAGTCGGCACCGACCATCTGCCGCAACGAGGAACGCGCACCATCGCAGGCGACGACAAAAGAAGCGCGCACCTGGTACGCGCCCTCGGGCGTAGCAATCGTCAGCGTGACACCATCGTTGCGGCTCTCCAGCGCGATCACCTTGTTGCGCCAGCGCAGGTCGATTTCAGGCAATTGCTCGACCCGGTCGACCAGATAGGCCTCGGCGTAGAATTGCTGCAAATTGATGAAAGCGGGCCGCTTGTGGCCCTCTTCCGGAAGCAGGTTGAACTGATAGAGCTGCGACGCGCCGTGGAAGATCTTGCCGACGCTCCACACCACGCCCTTCTCGACCATGCGGTCGCCGACGCCGAGCCGATCCCAGAACTCCAGCGAGCGTTTCGAGAAGCAGATCGCCCGCGAGCCTTCGCCGATCCGGTCGGCATCGTCGAGCAGCACAACGCGCTGGCCGCGTTGCGCAAGATCGATCGCCAGCGACAATCCCACCGGCCCCGCGCCGACCACGACGACCGGATGCTCCGCGACGTTGGCGCCCGACCGGTCCTGGTCGGGGTGACGGCGATAACCGAACTGGGTTTTGGCCTGTGCCGTGTTGGCTGCCATTGCGTGACCTGGATGTTCCCTGGCGCCGGCCTTTCTCTGTGGCTCGGACCGCGGCTTGTGTGACCGGCTTGCGACCAGCACCTTGCGAGCCGGTCGCGACCTTGCTAAATTAGTCTCACTTGCAACTATCTTAAACTCCCAGTCGGGCCCGCCGTCAACTCAAATTGGAGGAATATTTGGCCAGGACCTCTGCAAGCCAGCCTCCGATCCGGCCGCGCAGCGCCGTGGAAGCGGATGTGCGCGACGACGCCGCGCCGACCAAGAAGCGCCTCGACCTCTTCCACTTCATGCCGTTCCGCCTCAACCGGCTGGCCGCCGAGGTATCTTCGGCTTTGTCGAGCGAATATCAGGCGCGCTACGGCCTCGACATTCCGGAGTGGCGCGTGCTTGCGACGCTCGGCTTCCGCTGCGATCCCTGCAGCGCGCAATACATCGCGCATTGCACCCGCACGCACAAATCGACCATCAGCCGGGCCGTGTCGGCGCTGATGGAGCGCGAGATCGTCGAGCGCGTCGAGAATGCCGATGACCGCCGCGAATTCCGCCTGCGGCTGACCAAGAAGGGCCAGGCGCTCTATGAGGAGCTGATCCCGCGCCTGCTGCGCAAGGAACAGGAGATCATGTCCTGCCTCTCCACGCAGGAGCGCCGCGATCTGGCACGCCTGCTCGGCAAGGTCGAGACCAGCCTCGAGCTGATACAGACCAGCGAACAGGCCGACGCCAAGGACGCGTATTAGGCCGCGCCTCATCCTCTCGTCATTCCGGGGCTCGCAAGGCGAGAACCAGGAATGACGGATGGAGAGCACTAGGCCTGGTCGATATGCCTCGCGATGACAGGAAAGTAATTATCCCTCGATCCCTTGTCGATCGCTTCCTGCAACACGGTGCCGATCAGCTCCGCGCCGCGGATCTTGATGCCGGCATCGGCGGCGAGCTCCAGTGCATAGGACAGATCCTTCAGCGCATATTCGGTCGAGAACGCGCGCTCCGGGAACACGCCCGGCACGATCGCCTTCATGCCGTGGTTGCGCAGCGCGAAGCTGTCGGCCGAGCCCTTCGACAGGGTTTCCAGCAGCAGTTTTGGATCGACCCCATTGTGCTTCGCCACCGCGACAGCCTCGGCCAGCGCGTTCACGGTCTCGAACAGCACCATGTTGTTGAGGATCTTGGTCACCTGCCCGGCACCGACGTCGCCGCAATTGGTGACGTCGGTGGCAAAGCAACGGATCAAGGGCTCGATCGCGGCATAGAGCGCGGGCACCGCACCGACCATCACGCTGAGCGTGCCGTCCTGCGCCGCCTGCCGCGTGCGCGCGATCGGCGCATCAGCCCAGGCCGCCCCCCTGGCCTGCAATTGCCCGGCGAAGTCGCGGGTCTGGCTGACCGAAGACGTGCCGAGATCGACCACGACCTGGCCACTCCTCACGTTCTTCAAAATGCCGTCGCCTTCGAACACCGCCCGCACATGCTTGGCGCTCGGCAGACAGAGGAACAGCACGTCGCTCTGCTTGATGACCTCTGCGACCGAGCCGGCAATCTCGGCGCCGTCGTCGCGCAGCCGTTGCAGCGGTTCGGCCGAAAGGTCGAACACCACGACGCGCTTGCCGCTCTTCTTGACCAGATTGCGGCAAATCGGCTCACCCATCACGCCGAGACCGATGAATCCGAGGGTCCTGTATTCAGTCATATCAACTCTTCTTTTGACGTTTCTTGAACTGCGCCTCGCCCGAACCGGCGAGGTTATTTCGCGAACGATCGCGACGGCGCCAGATGCAGCGCGAACGCATCGACCTTGTCGCTGGCGCGCGGATAGATCTCGCTGACGATCGGATCGTGGCCCGGAATGAAGCGATCGGGATGGCCGGCGAGCCGCTCGACGGTTTCCCAGCCCTGCGCCATGTCGCCGACATTGTAGACGATCGGGAACGGGCTCCTCTTGTGCAGGTTGGCATAATAATGTGCGGCGTCGGATGCCAGCACGACCGGGCCGCGCGCGGTCTCGACCCGCACCACCTGGAGGCCATCGGAATGGCCGCCGACGCGATGCACGGTGACGCCGGGCGCGATCTCGCCATCGCCGGAATGGAAGGTGACGCGCTCGCCATAGACATGGCGTACCATCTGGGTGACGTGCTCGATCGAGAACGGATGGCGCAGCATGCCGTTGCACATGCAGCGGCCGGTCGCGTAGCTCATCTCGCGTTCCTGCAGATGGAATTTGGCGTTCGGGAAGCGATCCAGATTGCCGGCGTGGTCATAATGCAGATGGGTCACGATGACGTCGCGGATCGCGTCGGCGCTGACGCCGAAGCCGGCCAGCGCATCGACCGGGTTGAGCGTGAGCTTGCGGGCGCGCGCCTTGGCCTCCTCGGCGTTGAAGCCGGTGTCGACCAGGATGTCGCGGCCGTGTCCGCGGATCAGCCAGACGAAATAATCCAGATCCTGCGCCGTGGTGTCATGCGGATCGGGCACCAGGAAATTCAGGTGGGGCGTGCGCGGCGACATCGTCGCATAGCGCAGGGCGTAAATTTCGTAGGCGTTTCCCATCGGTTTCGCTCTTGTTTGCGGTCTTGTTGAAATGGCTTGCCGTCCCGGACACAAAGCCATCGCCTTGCGCAAAGGTCAAACTGCGCGCAGTGCGACGAGCGCATGACAGGGCGGCCCAAACCACTGCACGAGCCTCTGTGAATGCAATCACACTATCGGTCGCAGGAACCTGCACCATGCCACGACGGCGACGGCCGCCATGAGCGCGGGTGTTGCACTGCGGCCTCGCGGTCCTCGCTGCGTACAGCAAGCCGTTGACGGGGGTTTGGCCGTGGTTTGATAATGGATTTTCGCTAGAGTAAGGTCCCCGAGGCGCAGGCTCGAAGCGGCGCCATCTCATTGGAATGCCGCGATCTGGATTTGCCGCGATTATGAAAATCCGCCTTGCCTTGCTCGCCACGCTGATTTTTTCAATCGCGTCGCCCACCCTGTCCGTCGCCGCCGGCGACCGTTTCGCGCTGGTGATCGGCAACGCCAAATATCCCGACGCCGACGCGCCGCTGAAGGAGCCGGTCAACGACGCCCGCGACGTCGCCGACGAGCTCAAGCGTGACGGCTTCACCGTCGAGGTCGGCGAGAACCTGACCGGCGACGGCATGCGCCGCGCCTTCGACCGCCTCTATGGCAAGATCAAACCGGGCTCGGTCGCGCTGATCTTCTTCTCCGGTTACGGCATCCAGTCGAACCGGCAGAGCTACATGATCCCGATCGACGCCCAGATCTGGGCCGAGGCCGACGTCCGCCGCGACGGCTTCAGCCTCGAGACCGTGCTCGGCGAGATCAACAGCCGCGGCGCCGGGGTCAAGATCGCCCTGATCGATGCCTCGAGGCGCAACCCATTCGAGCGCCGTTTCCGCAGCTTCTCGGCCGGCCTCGCCCCGGTGATCGCACCCAACGGCACGCTGGTGATGTATTCGGCCGCACTGTCGTCCGTGGTCTCGGACAATGGCAGCGACCGCAGCCTGTTCGTGCGGGAACTGCTCAAGGAGATCCGTACCCCCGACCTGATGGCGGAGGAAACGCTGAACCGGACCCGCGTCGGCGTCACCCGCGCCTCGCGGCAGGAACAGGTGCCGTGGATATCGTCGTCGCTGGCCGAGGATTTCTCGTTCATTCCAGCCGGCGCAGCCGCCCCAGCCGGCGCACCGGGACCGTCGAACGCTGCGCCTGCGCCGACTGCATCGCCATCGACCGAGGTCGCCACCGCACCGTCGGTCTCGCCTCCGCCGGCGCCGCCCGCCCCACCCGCTGCAACGCCGAAGCCGACACCGACGCCTCCAGTGGCAACCGCGCCGACGCCACCACCGGCGCCGCCGAAGCCGGCCGTCGCGACAGCGCCGGCGGCGCCGCCGCCTCCGCCAAAAGCCCCCGAGATTGCACTGCCGCCACCCGCGCCTCCGCCGCCGGTGGTGATCCAGCCCACGCCGGCCCCGAGCAATTCGCCCGTTCTCGCCGATGATCCGACGATCAAGGGCCTGAACGAAAAGCTCGACAAGAACCCGGATGACGCGGCTGCGCTGTATCGTCGCGGCCAGGTCTATGCCAGCAAGGGTGCCTACGACCTCGCGGTGAAGGACTTCACCAATTCGCTGCGGCTGAACCCGAAGGATGTCGAGGCCTACAACAACCGCTGCTGGGTCCGCACCGTGATCGGCGACCTGCAGGCGGCCCTGAAGGACTGCAACGAGGCGCTGCGGCTGCGCCCGAACTTCGTCGATGCGCTCGACAGCCGCGGCCTGATGAACCTGAAGGGCGGGCAGAACAAGAATGCCATCGCCGATTTCGACGCCGCACTGAAGATCAACCCGCGGCTGACCTCGTCGCTGTACGGGCGCGGCCTTGCCAAGAAGCGCAACGGCGCAGTCGCGGAGGGCGATCTCGACATCGCCAATGCCAAGGCGATGGACCCGAACATCGTCAAGGAATTCGCCGACTACGGCGTGCAGTGACATACGAAACGGGGCTGTCCGCGGCTCGAACCGCTGATGCAATCGCGCGACTAACCAGAGGATGCGTGCCGGGCAGCGATGCCGGCGATCATTCCGAAGCGTTGCATGGAACCGCGCCGGCCGGCGCAGGAGGGACCGAAATGTTCAAGCCGTCGGCAAGGGCCGCGATCCTCTCAATCATGCTCGGCGCCGTGCTGTTATCAGGCATGGCGGCCGCCTGCGCTGGTGACGTCACCGAGGACCAGATCATCAAGGCGCTGACGCCCGAGAAGAAGCCGCTGACCCGCGGCCTTTCGGTCGGTCCGCAGACCTCGCCCGGGCTGAACGCCGACCAGGCCAAATTCGTGCAGAGCGTCCGTGGCCGCGCCACCCGCTCGCTGTCCTCGGCCGAGCGCGAGGAAATCGCAACCATCGTCCAGGACAAGCCGAAGATCGATCTCGAGATCAACTTCGACTACAACTCCGCCGACATCAGCGCCAAGTCGTTGCCGTCGGTGCAGGCGCTCGGCCGCGCCTTGACCAATCAGGACCTGAAGGGCTCGACGTTCGTGGTCGCCGGCCACACCGACGCCGCCGGCGGCGAGGACTACAATCAGGGCCTCTCGGAGCGCCGCGCCGACGCCATCAAGCGCTATCTGGTCGACAAATACGGCATCAACGGCACCGATCTCGTCACCGTCGGCTATGGCAAGAGCAAGCTGAAGGACCCGAGCCACCCGATGGCGGACGTCAACCGGCGCGTCCAGGTCGTGAACGTGGAAAACAAGGACACCGCCGCCAAGTGATCGAGAGGTGATGGGCGGTGGCGTGGCCCCTTTTTGAGGTTACAATGCGTCCCGCACCCCGGCGGGGCGCATTTGCTTGAGGGACCCAAAGCGGCCTCACAGGTGACCCGCCTCACATGACGTCCGGGCATGAGCCGGAACAATGGACCTTGGCCTTTTCGATGCTCACACGATACGACGACGTGGCGAGACTTCGACGAGCGCCCAAGACAATGACTGTCGAGACGTGCCAAGTGCTGGATTGATCAGGCGATGAACTTTTCCCAATACCTCAAGCCTGCGCTCGGCACGGTCGTCTTCCTCGCGCTGGCTGTCGCCTATTACGCGTTCGAGCACCGCTCCCATCCGGAGGAGAAGGAGACGCCGGGCCAGGCGCTGGTCGTGGTGACGAAGTCGACCAATGCCTGCTTCTCCGACATGGTCCGCGTCACCGGCTTCATCGTGCCGCGCCGCGAGGCGCAGGTGAATGTCGACCAGGACGGCTCCAAGGTCACCGACGTGCTCGTCCGCGAGGGTGACACCGTGACCGAGAACCAGGAACTGGCGCGGCTGACCCCGCCGCCGCCGCAGGCGGCGCAGGGCAATGCCAAGCCGCTGGTGCTGCGCGCGCCGGCCGCCGGCCTCGTCACCGAGGTGCGCACCGCGCCCGGCGCCCCGGCCTCGCCGCAGGCGCCGCCGATGTTCAAGATCTCCGTCAACAACGAGATCGAGCTCGACGCCGAGGTGCCGGGCTTCCAGCTCCTGAAGCTCAATCCCGGCGCCAATGTCCGGATCAGCCGCGACGACGCGCCCGACATCGTCGGCAAGGTCCGCCAGATCTCGCCGCAGATCGACCGCGCCACCCAGCTCGGGCACGTCCGCATCACCATCAACAACAATCCAACGCTGAAGGTCGGCATGTTCGCCCGCGCCAATATCGACGCCAAGCGCTCCTGCGGCGTCGCGGTGCCGCGCACCGCGATCGACCGCCTGACCCTGCAAGTCGTGAAGGGCAACACGGTCGAGACCCGCAGGGTGCGCGTCGGGCTGACCTCCGACACCTCGACCGAAATCCTTGAAGGCCTCGACGTCGGCGAAATCGTCGTGGCCGATGCTGGCACCTCGCTGCACGACGGCGACCAGATCAAGACCATGTTCGCCGACGAACTCGATCGCACGCGATCACGCTAATTCGGACAAGCTCATGGCTTTGAACATCTCGGCATGGTCGATCCGGAACCCGCTTCCCTCGATCGTCTTCTCGATCATCCTGCTGGTGCTGGGCTGGGTCTCATTCACCAAGCTCGCCGTGACGCGGCTGCCGAGCGCCGACATTCCGGTGATCTCGGTCGCGGTATCGCAATTCGGCGCGGCGCCCTCGGAACTTGAATCGCAGGTCACCAAGACGATCGAGGACGGCGTCTCCGGCGTCGAGGGCGTGCGCCACATCTCTTCCTCGATCACCGACGGCCTGTCGGTGACCACGATCCAATTCGCGCTGGAGACCAACACCGACCGCGCGCTCAACGACGTCAAGGACGCCGTCACCCGCGTGCGCGCCAACCTGCCGCAGAACGTCACCGAGCCCCTGATCCAGCGCGTCGACGTGATCGGCCTGCCGATCGTGACCTACGCCGCGATCTCGCCGGGCAAGACGCCGGAGCAGCTATCTTACTTCGTCGACGACGTGGTCAAGCGTGCGCTGCAGGGCGTGCGCGGCGTCGCCCAGGTCGAGCGCATCGGCGGTGTCGAGCGCGAGATCCTGGTCTCGCTCGATCCCGACAAGCTGCAGGCGGTGGGGCTCACCGCGGTCAATGTCAGCCAGATCCTGCGCGGCACCAATGTCGACGTCGCCGGCGGCCGCGCCGAGATCGGCAAGAACGACCAGGCGATCCGGACGTTGGCCGGCGCCAAGACGCTGAACGAGCTCGCAGGCACCATGATTCCGCTGTTCGGCGGCGGCGAGATCCGGCTCGACGATCTCGGCACCGTCACCGACACCATCGCCGACCGGCGCACCTTCGCCCGTTTCAACGGCGAGCCTGTCGTGGCGCTCGGCATCAAGCGCTCCAAGGGCGCCAGCGACGTCGTCGTCGCGGCCGCCGTGCAGAAGCGGATCGACGCGCTGAAGGTTGCCTATCCCGACGTCGACCTCAAGCTGATCGACACCTCGGTCGAATTCACCAAGGGCAATTACGAGGCCGCGATCTCGACCTTGTTCGAAGGCGCGATCCTCGCCGTCATCATCGTGCTGCTGTTCCTGCGCGACATGCGCGCCACGATCATCGCGGCGGTCTCGCTGCCGCTGTCGATCTTCCCCGCGTTCTGGGCGATGGACCTGCTCGGCTTCTCGCTCAACCTGGTCTCCTTCCTCGCCATCACGCTGTCGACCGGTATCCTGGTCGACGACGCCATCGTCGAGATCGAGAACATTGTCCGCCACATGCGGATGGGCAAGACGCCCTACCGGGCCGCGCTCGAGGCTGCCGACGAGATCGGCCTCGCGGTGATCGCGATCTCGCTCACCATCATCGCGATCTTCGCCCCCGCGAGCTTCATGTCCGGGATCGCCGGGCAGTTCTTCAAGCAGTTCGGCATCACCGTGTCGGTGCAGGTGTTCTTCTCGCTGCTCGCCGCGCGCTTCGTGACGCCGATGCTGGCCGCCTACTTCCTCAAGCATCACGACCACGACGATCCGCCGCCCGGCCGCATCCTGCGCACCTATCACGGCCTCGTCACCTGGTCGGTGCGGCACCATTACATCACCGTGCTGATCGGCTTTGCGGTGTTCGCCGCGTCGATCTGGAGCATCACGCTGCTGCCGCAGGGCTTCCTGCCGGCGCAGGACACCGCGCGCTCGCTGCTGGCGATGGAGCTGCCGCCCGGCTCGCAGCTCGCCTTCACCGAGAAGGTCACCGAGGAGATCGTGGCGCGGCTGCGCAAGCGGCCCGAGGTGCGCAGCGTGTTCGTCGACGGCGGCCGCGTGCCGCCGGGCATCCAGGAGGTGCGCCGTGCCGCGCTGATCATCAACTACACGCCGAAAGCGGACCGCAAGATCACCCAGCGCGAGCTGGAGCTGTCGATCGGCAAGGAGCTCGACAACGTCCCCGACATCCGGTTCTGGTTCCTCGACGAGAACGGCCTGCGCGCCATCTCGCTGGTCGTCACCGGCACCGACAGCAACATCGTCAACAACGTCGCCAGCGAGCTGGCGACCCAGATGAAGCGGATCCCGATCATCGCCAATGTGATCTCGGAGACCGCGCTCGACCGGCCCGAGCTGCGCATCCGTCCGCGCGCCGAGCTCGCGGCGCGGCTCGGCGTCTCGACCGAAAGCCTGTCGCAGACCATCCGCGTCGCCACCATCGGCGACGTCGGCCCGGCGCTGGCCAAGTTCGACGCCGGCGACCGCCAGGTGCCGATCCGCGTCCAGCTCGAGGACAATGCGCGCAGCGACCTGCAGATGCTGGAGCAGCTGCGGGTGCCGCTCGGCCAGCGTGGCGAGCGCGGCGGCGTGCCGCTCTCCGTCGTCGCCGACATCCAGCTCGACCAGGGCCCGACCAGCATTAATCGCTACGACCGCGAACGGCAGGCCACCGTCGCGGCCGACCTGGTCGGCAATGCCGCGCTCGGCGATGCCACCAGGCTGATCTACGACCTGCCGGTCATGAAGAGCCTGCCGAAGGGCGTGAAGGTCAGCCCGTCCGGCGACGCCGAGAGCCTCGCCGAACTATCCGACGGCTTCGCCACCGCGATCACCGCCGGCCTGATGATGGTCTATGCCGTGCTGGTACTGCTGTTCGGCACCTTCCTGCAGCCGATCACCATCCTGTTCTCGCTGCCGCTCTCGATCGGCGGTGCGATCGGCGCGCTGCTGCTGACCGGCAAGCAGCTCACCACGCCGGTGTGGATCGGCATCCTGATGCTGATGGGCATCGTCACCAAGAACGCCATCATGCTGGTGGAATTCGCGGTGGAGGCGATCCGCGACGGCAAGGCGCGCGAGGACGCCATGATCGACGCCGGCATGAAGCGCGCCCGCCCGATCGTGATGACCACCATCGCGATGGCCGCCGGCATGATGCCGTCCGCCCTTGCATTTGGCGCCGGCGGCGAATTCCGCTCGCCGATGGCGCTCGCGGTGATCGGCGGCCTGATCTTCTCGACCGTGCTGTCGCTGGTGTTCGTGCCGGCGATGTTCATGGTGATGGACGATATCGGAGGCCTGATCTGGCGCTTCGGCAAGCGGCTCGTGGTCTCGCATGCCGACCACGAGCTCACCCCGAGCGAGCCTGCGGCCGGCCAGACCAAGCGGCCGCCCGGACCGCCGAACATGATCTCGCCTGCGGCGGAGTGAGCTGGGGGCGCACTGCCAAAATATCGAAAACAACCCCATGCACAGTAGCCGGCGGCTGCCGGCGTTTCGACAAAGCAGCTGTCCGTAGCGGGTGAAGATGTCGTGTTTTTGTAGCTCGTGATCTGTCGCCTTCGTTTGTGATTTTGCAGGGGAGCCGGAAGGCGTGGACGGCTTTCCCTGATTGATCATGCCACGGTTGTTGCGGCGGTTTTAGCGCTGGTTGTGTGTTTCTTTGTTCGACTTGAAGCCCGTTTCTCCGCCCCGACCCGCGCAATCTCGACGGCGGCGCGCGCAGGAGCGGTCAAGGACGCGCGCTTGCGCGCCCGCCAGGGCTTGTCCTTGACGGCTGCGAGCACGCTGCCAGGCTGAGGCGCGTCGGGGCTGATCTGCTGTCCGTCGGCGCTGAACATCGCCAACCGATGCGGTCCGAGGAACACGCTGAGGGTGCCATCGGGATACTCATGGAGGCGCACCACGGCCTTGACGAAGTGAGGCCTGAGCCGGCTCTGCGGCAACTGTAGCCGCCGACCGTTCCATGCGACGGTATTGTCGTTGGCGACGGTTCGCTCCTCGATCACGCACAGCGCCTCGCGCCAGGCCTCATGCCGGTCGGCCACGAATGCGCTGCCTTCCTGTTCGGGCTTGATCGCAAACGCGGCGTTGTGGCTGGCGATGTAATGCGCCTTCAGCCAGGCGTTGGCAGCTTCGACCGTCTTGATCCCGGCGAGCCGCAGCTCCTTCGGCAGCCGGTCCTGCAACGTGCCGAACAGCCGCTCGGAGCGCCCGCGCGCCTGCGGCGAATAGGCTGCGATATGCTCGATCCCAAGAAGGCTGCGATATGCTCGATCCCAAGATGCGACAAAGCCC
>NZ_LFIP02000004.1 GCF_001189235.2 Bradyrhizobium embrapense | reverse complement strand
CGCGCCCCAGCCTGGCAGCGTGCTCGCAGCCGTCAAGGACAAGCCCTGGCGGGCGCGCAAGCGCGCGTCCTTGACCGCTCCTGCGCGCGCCGCCGTCGAGATTGCGCGGGTCGGGGCGGAGAAACGGGCTTCAAGTCGAACAAAGAAACACACAACCAGCGCTAAAACCGCCGCAACAACCGTGGCATGATCAATCAGGGAAAGCCGTCCACGCCTTCCGGCTCCCCTGCAAAATCACAAACGAAGGCGACAGATCACGAGCTACAAAAACACGACATCTTCACCCGCTACGGACAGTAGCCTGGTCGAGCGTAGCCTGGGCGAGCGGCGGCTACTGTGCATGGGGTTGTTTTCGATATTTTGGCAACCCGTTCTCTTTACGCCTTCGCCGTCATCACATCACGCGGAGGCCCGCGGTGCCTTTCAAGGGGCTCGGGCAGGCCGACTAGACTAGACTAGACTAGACTAGCTCGATCACGATACCGCTGGCGGCGTTGACGTGGCCGGGCGAAAGCACGACATACCGGTTGCCGACCCCACCCGTCGCTCCGGAGCCAGCCATGAACGCGCCCAACATCGATCCCGTCCCACCGCAGTCCGACGGCGACGTTGTGAGCTGGCTGACCAACCAGACCCGCGATGAGCGCTTCATCGACAATATCTTTGCCGAGCTCTGCCTCCGGCTGCAGAACACGGGCATTCCGCTGAAGCGGGCGACGATGAATCTCCTGATCCAGCATCCGCAATGGCTCGGCGCCCGGATCATCTGGGCGAACGGCAAGCGCGAGGCCGAGATCACGCGGGTCGACTACGATGTCCAGCAGCGATCGGAATATATCGGCAGTCCGGTCTACGAGATCCATCAGGGTGCCGAGGAGGTGCGCGAGCAGCTCGAACGCGACCCGTCGCAGGGCCGCAAGCACGCGCTCTATGACGAGATGCGCGCGCAGGGCCTGACCGATTATGTGGCGTGGCCGCTGTTGCATACGCTCGGCAAGCGGCATGTCGTGACGTTTGCGACCGACCGGGCCGGCGGATTCGATGACGTTCACGTCGCCGAGCTGCGCAAAGTGCTGCCGGTGCTGGCGCTGGTCAGCGAGATCCGGATGAAGAACCGCCTCGCGCGGACGCTGCTCGAGACCTATGTCGGCTCGCACGCCGGCGAGATGATCCTGGCCGGCGCGACGCGGCGGGGCAGCGGGACGACGGTGCGGGCCGCGATCATGATCTGCGACCTCAGGGATTTCACCCGGATCTCGGATAGCTGGCCACGCGATGACGTCATCGATCTGCTCAACGACTATTTCGACGCGATGTCGGAACCGATCACGCGGCATGGCGGGGAAATCCTGAAATTCATCGGCGACGGGCTGCTCGCGATCTTCCCGCTGAGCGATCCCAAGGCCTGCGCCAACCTGATGCAAGCGGTGTCGGAGGCGCGCGAGGCGATGGCGGCGCTCAGCGAGAGGAACGGCATGATGGGCCGGGCGCCGATGAATTACGGCATCGGCGTCCATGTCGGCGACGTCATGTACGGCAATATCGGATCGCGCAGCCGGCTCGACTTCACCGTGATCGGTCCGGCGGTGAACATGGCCTCGCGTCTCGAAGCCCTGACCAAGCAGCTGAAAAAGAACGTGCTGCTGTCGCGCACGTTCGCCGATCTGGTCGAGCACGATTTCGCGCTCGAGCATGTCGGCGAGCACGCGGTACGCGGCTTCAGCGAGCCGATCGAGCTGTTTGCCTATAACGGCTGAGGCCTGATCGGCCGGAGACGTCACGCCGGCGTCGTCCGCTGCGCCGGCGAGGTCCGATCGATGAATCCCTTGGCGAGGGCGTGGTAGACGCCCTCCTTGCAGATCAGCTTCGAACTCGCATGAGCGATCAGGGCCGCGGCCATCAGCGGCACGACCATCGCGTGATTGTCGGTCATCTCGGTGACGATCACGAAGGCCGTGATCGGGGCCTGAACCACGCCCGCGAAATACGAGACCATGCCGAGCAGAATGAGGGCCGCCAGCGGCGCGCCGTGAAATAGCGGCGCGATGTTGGAGCCTATCCCGGCGCCGACCGCGAGCGAGGGCGCGAAGATGCCGCCCGGCATGCCGCTGATCGAGGCAAAGGCGGTGGCGAGGAATTTCCAGACGCCGAAGCTCGCGGGCAATTGCGAGCCGGCTTCGAGCGCGGATTTGACCTGCTGATATCCCGTGCCGTAGATCGCCCCGTCGGAAGCGATCCCGCAAATCGCCGCCGCCAATCCGCAGATCGCGGCAAAGCCGACCGGATAGCGCTTGATCGCGCGCCCCAACGGATTGGCAAATCCGCGCGCCATCGCGATCAGGATGCGGCTGAACAGACCGCCCGCCAGACCGCCGGCCACGCCGCAGAGCGGGACGGCGAGCCAGTCGGCGCCGTTGCGCAAGCCCGTCGCGCTGGTGCCGAAATAGGTGTAGTTGCCCATTAAGGCGAGCGACGTGAGGCCCGCGGCGATGACGGCGCCGATGATCAGGCTGGAGGTCCGTGTCTCGAAGGCGCGGCTCATTTCCTCGATGCCGAACACGATCCCGGCCAGCGGGGTGTTGAAGGCTGCCGCGACACCTGCCGCCGCGCCGGCAAGGATCAGGCCGGGTTGGCGCCGGGGCGAGAAGCGGCCGAGCGCAAACATGATCGACGCGCCGATCTGCACCGTCGGTCCCTCGCGCCCGACCGATGCGCCGCACAAGAGGCCGAACAGGGTCAGCAGGATCTTGCCGGCGGCAATGCGCAGCGAAACCAGGCTCTCGCGCGCGGTCTGGTCGGTCAGATGGCGTGCGGCGATGGCCTGCGGGATGCCGCTGCCCTGCGCGTTCGGGAAGAAGCGGTTGGTCAGGAATACCGACAGCGCGAAGCCTGTCGGCGTCAGCACCAGCGAGGCATAACGGAGATGCGACACCAGTGCGGAGAAGGCGAGCTGCGCCAGATCCGCGAGCTGTGCGAGCGCGACAGCCGCCGCACCGACCGCAATGCCGCCCAGCAGGAAGATGGCCCGGCGCTGCCAGCGCGCGGAAACGATTCTGAACAGCCGCCTCTGGCGGTTGGAGGGGAAGCCCATTCTGACGCAATTCCGGCTGATGTCGTGTCCGGTCCGGACGGATCACATCATTCCTAGCACGCGTCGATGGTGTGCGAAGCTCAACAAATCAGCAAGGCAGGCCCGCCCAACCGCCATCAAAGATGAAATCCGCGATTTTCCGCGCAGCAGATATTCCGCGGTCTATCTCCGGCGCCGCTGCTTCCTCGGAAACAGCCGATCGCGGATGTAGCGCGAGGTCGGCGTCAGGCGAAGTCCGCGGGGCTTATGCCAGGCGGCGCGGTCGATCTCCTTCTTGTCGCCGATCGCCAGCCGTCCTTTGGCGTTCTTGGCGATGAAGATCGCATCGCTCATCTTGCGGCCGGAGCGCTTGTTCTTGGCCGTCACTTCCTTCCAGAGGCTGAGCCTGCCGAGCTTGAGCTTCGGCAGCTCTTCCTTGATCTCACGCTTCAGGCAATCCTTGCCGGTCTCGCGCGCACGCCTGCGCCCGCCGGGGAACATCCACAGCCCGTCAGATCGACGTCGGACCAGAAGGACCTTGCCGCGCTTGGCGGCGACCAGTTTGGAAGACTTCGTCATGTACAGCGCAATGATCGAAACAGAATCGACCCCATTCTAATTTGTCTATTTGAGTAGACAAGTTCCAAGAGTGAATTGTTCCACAGTCATGTGTCGCCCGTTTGTCTGCCGCGGAAGGCTTGAGCACAGAGGAAATCCTGTCGATACGCATCCGCGGAAGGCAGGCCGCAGAAGAGGCGGCGGCTGTGACGGTCTGCCGCGGCTTCGCTGCGGACGACCTGCGAGCGTTCGCTGTGATCCCGGCCGGCGTTCGTCCGCGGCTCTTTGCTTCATCGGACATCCTCACGTTGAGTTCGCCAGAATGGTGATCCTCCCGGTTCCCACAACAGGCGATCATCAAAATCCGCGACAGGCCGGCTCCGCCGCTTGACTGTATGTTCTTGTTTTGTTCTAATTGCCCTCCATCGTGAATAGGAGGCCGCCATGGACAACCGCATCAACGAAATTCGCAGGCAGATCAAGGCGCTGCGCGTCAGCATGCTCGAGGCTGAGGCGATCATGCGACAGCAGATCAACCGGGATGAGGATTGCGCCTTCGTTGCCGGGGATCTGCTGAAGATGCGTCTGGTGATGAGCCGTCTGGTCGAAGAGCGGAGCATGCTGGGTGACCGCGAGCCGATCATCGTGCATGCGAGCGTTGCGCCGCGCCGCCGCGCCGCGACACCGATCTTTCTTCGCGCGGTGAAGCGAGAGCCGGTCGCCGGCGAAGCGCGTGCCTGATGATGCAGCCAGGATGCAGCGGCTGCGCGCCGAGTTGCGCGCGCTCGACACATCCGTGAACCGGCTGAGGCAGGCCGGACGCGACAGTGCATCGGCGCAGCTTCTGCTGTCGCGCAAGCGCGCCGAACTCGAGGACGTGATCTGCCGGAGGAAAGATGAGAGAGCCGCTTCGGTATTTCCACGACAGCGATGATCATGCGCCCTGGATCAAAGCGCTGGCCGAGGTCCGGCATATGGCGACGCGGGAAGGCTGGTGCTTTCACCACGTGCAGGCGATCATCGTGGCGATCGACCAGTATGCGGAGGCCGCGCTCGGCAACCGCGAGTTCTTCCTCAACCGCCCGCAGACCGTTGGCCCGCTGCGGCGAGGCGAAGTGCCGTAGCGAGCGGCATCGCTTGCGGCATTTTGCGAGGTGGCGCTGCCGTCATCGCGGCCGTGTGGTTGACCTGCTCAAAGGCAGCACGTCCTCACGGCAACACGTCGGCGGGATGCTTGTCGCGATGCTCGACATATTCGACGCGGATCTGGTCCGGATGCAGCACCAGCATGTTGCGGCCGGTCGGGACCTGTTTGGGGGCCTCAAGTACCGTAGCGCCGATGCCGGGGAGATGCGCGGCGAATGCGTCGATATCGTCGACCAGAAACGTCAGATGCGTCGCCGTGAACGGCTTCAGGCTCTGTTCCGTCCCTGCAATGAACAGGATCGTGGCGACCTGCGCCAGCCTGAGATCATATTCGGGATAGTCGAAGCGAAGTCGCGCCTTTTGGCCGATCAGGGCTTCGTGGAAGGCCACGGCCTCGTCCAGGCCCTCGAGCGGCAGGTAACGTCTCGCCAGGATATTGAGTATCTTCATCGCCAGGTCCTGATGTTCTGATGTTGCTGCGACCGCCATCCGGTCCGGCCAGACGGCGCGACAAGGCGCGCCGCCGCTTGCGCAGCGCCGCGATCGCCCGATCGATCTGGTCGAGCTTCTCCTGCATTACTGCGGAGCAGTTCACGCGCGCGCCGCGCCGGCCGTCCTCAAGCGCGGTCAGGAGGTTGCGAAGCTCGCGGGTCGAGAAGCCCGCGGCGATGAGGTCTCTCACCCACGCAGCCCGCTCGATCTCCAACGCGGCGTAGCTTCGATAGCCGTTCGAATTCCGGCGCGGCACGATCAGGCCAGCCGCCTCATAGTGCCGAAGCGTCCGTGCACTCACGCCAAGATGGTGTGCCGCCTCCTGAATCCGCATCGCGATCTCCTGTCGAGGGTCGGCCTAGCACCTTCTCGTTAGCGTCAATGTCAAGCGCCGTGTTGCGGGGCTCGCCCGTCGCGGTCGAATCCGCCGGAACGCAAGGGCCAAATGTCCCGGCCTGCCTGATCTGGCCGGGATGGCCAATCCGCTACCGGCGACATATCGTGGCGGTCCGCGGCCGAATCTGAGGCGGATCGTTCATCGTCGGGTCATCTACATCAGGCCATCGTCAGCGCCGCGCCCGGCAGGGGCAGCGGCACATTTTTCGGAGGAGGTTTCGGATGATCAGGGGCTGGCAGATTGCGACGTCGGCGCTCGCCATCGTCGTGATGGTTGCAACGCTGGGCGCAGAGGCGAAAGCGGCGCAATGCGGCAACGGGCCCGGCGGATTCGAAGCCTGGAAGGAGCAGTTTGCCGGCGAGGCGAGGGCCAAGGGCGTCGGCGCCACCGCGATCGACGCGTTGATGCAGGCGCACTACGCCAGTGCGACGATCGCCGCGGATCGCGGCCAGCGCAGTTTTGGCCTGTCGCTCGAGCAATTCATGGCCAAGCGGGGATCTGCGACCATCGTTGCGCGCGGCCGTTCGCTAAAGCAATCGCAGGCGGCCCTGTTCGCCTCGATCCAGCAGCGCTACGGCGTCCCGCCGGGGCCCTTGATCGCGATCTGGGGCATGGAGAGCGGCTTCGGCAGCCAGCGCGGCAACCAGAACATGCTGTCGTCGATCGCGACGCTTGCCTACGACTGCCGCCGTCCCGAGTTCTTCACCGACCAGCTCTATGCCGCGCTGAAGCTGATCGACCGCGGCAGTCTGTCCGGCAGCACGCGCGGCTCGATGCATGGCGAAATCGGCCAGACCCAGTTCATGCCGAAGAACGTCCTCGCCTATGGCACCGGCAATCTCGACGTCGCCGCTAATGCTCTGGCCTCCACGGCGAACTTCCTGCGCGCCAATGGCTGGCGCGCCGGCGCCGGCTATCAGCCGGGGGAACCCAATTTCGCCGCGATCGAGGCATGGAACGCCGCAGGGGTCTATCAGAAGGCGATCGCCATCATGGGACGGCAGATCGACGGCCAGTGAGCTTGGGGCCAAGTTCCTTCACCGCGAGTTCCTTCACCGCCTGTTAACGCAACGGTGCCCAGATCGTTTGCGGAGAAACGGAGCGAGTCGAGACAGGCTCCATGCTCAAGAACGGCACCTATGCGGCGTGGTTTCGAACGTCGCTCGCTGACGGCACCGGCATCGTGCATGTGGCCGACGGCAGGCTGTGGGGCAGCGACGCCATCATGCTCTACAGCGGCACCTATGAGGTCGACGGCGAGCGCTTCTCCGCCGTTCTCAAGGCCAGTCGGCATTCCGACGGTCATGCGACCGTGTTCGGCACCGACGACCTCGTGGTGCGGCTCGAGGGCATCTTCAGCGGCGCGATAGCGACCTGCAAGGGCAGGGCCGATGCCGTGCCCGATCTCGCCTTCGAGGTGACGCTGATTCCGAGCCAGGAGGCGGCACCCGAGCCGCCGCCGGATCTGCCGCTGCCGAAGTTCGATCCGAGCAAGCTGCCGAAATTGCCGAGACGCTCCAGCCGCTAAAGGACTCGCTACGCTTCGCTGGGACCTGCGGTTTCCGGAAACGGTGCGCCGGGGATATAGAGCTTCAGCGGGCGGATCTCGTAGACCGCCGACGGGTTGACGCTGCGCAGGTCGCGCGCCGCGGCGATCGCTTCGGCTTCATCGGCGCAATCGATCACGTAGAAGCCGAGCAGCTGCTCCTTGGTCTCCGAGAACGGGCCGTCGATCACCATGCCGTGGCCGGGCCCGCGCAGCGTGCTGGCGTTGCGGGTTTCGCCGAGGCGTGCAGCCGGTCCGAGCCGCCCCTTCAGCCGCTGATGGACCTCGCGCAGACCCGCCATGACGGCTGCGTCCTCGTCGGCACTCCACGACTTGACCTCGGCTTCGACGTGGTAGGCCAGGATGGCATAAAGCATCTTGTAAGCTCCTCATTTCAAATACGGCAGGCGCCAAGGCGCGATGATTGTTCGGGCATGATCTCCGCGCAAATGCTTTGCGTTTGTCGGGGGAAAACCGCTTCGCACCGTGCCGGATCATGCTTCTGGCTAGGACGTCTCGCGCCCACCCACGCCGACATTTCGTGTGTAGCGAACTGGCGGGTTTCTGTGCTGCGACAATGTATCCCGCCGGCGGCATGGCGGCGGCGAATCGCCTGGGCCCGGACAGGCAAAAAGGCGCGGCGGAATCGCTTCCGCCGCGCCCCCGGATTTGTTGTCTCGCTGGTCCAGGGCTGAGAGCGCCCCGATGCCAGGCTGATTACTCAGCGCCTAGCGGGCGATCCCAGCGAGGTGACAGCGCTTGAGACAAGACACTGGATCACCTCCTTTCTTTGTTGATGGGACCCGCAATATAGGTGGCGAATCTGCCGCTGTTAAGGCCGCCGTCCGCCCCATCCAGGCTAGGAACCGGGCGGATTGCACGGAAATGTTTGCGTTTACCGGACCACAAGGCCGTACGCCGTGGCAGTTGAGGCGGCCGTCCGGCCGTGTTAGGGGATCGTCCGACGCGGGTGTAGCTCAATGGTAGAGCAGCAGCCTTCCAAGCTGAATACGAGGGTTCGATTCCCTTCACCCGCTCCAATGTTTTCAAGCGCTTATCGGATCTTTTGATTTTCATTCCGACGAGACCGCCGAATCCATCCCGACAAATGTTCACTTTCCGGCCGCCTGCTTGATGCGCTTGATCCGTGCGTCCTGTTAGCCTCGTCGTCGTGATGGAGGTCGTGCGCCTTCGCCTTGGTCGATGACCATTGGCGCTTCGAAATGCGCTCGACTTGAGTCAGCATCTCGCGCTTGCCGCTCCAGGGCAGACGACTGCCCTCCCGCCGCTGCGTCAGGCTGCCCGTCGGCCGTAATGCTTCGTGACGTCGAGCTCGGCCATCAGCAGGAGACAGAGCGGTTCACCCCTCTTATCGGAGAGAGGCTCCCATGAGCCCGTGCTCGTCTTGTAGTTGAAGACATAGATGGTTCGGGTGGCTTTCCGGAACTGCAGCTCATGGTTGTGTGTTGTTCCGCTTCTGCGATTCCGGAGCAGCCCCGAGGAGGTACTCGCCAAGGTTTGGTGACGAGGTTATCAATCTCGCATACCTTTTCTGTATATTTCAGTGCAGGGGTTTTTTCGTGAATGCGATTACCGTTGCGCCGGCGATCGCGCTGAAACGCCCGGCGGACCATTTGCCGGAACAACCCAACGTAGTCGTGGATCGTTCGACCGACGCCGCGCCGGTCAAGTCGGAGGCTGTCTGGTCGAATGCCGATGCTCCGAAGCCTGCCTATCCTGCGGCGGCCAAACTGCCCACCCAGGTCGGTCCAAAAGGACTGCGCTTCGACTTCAATGACGACGCGCGAATTGTTTGCCCTCATGGCGAGCAGCCCTGGAAGGCGAGGATTTGGGATATCGACACAGGCAACGTGTTGTTTGAAACGGAGTCCGCCGGAGGCTATGCCAACAGCAGCAAGCGCTACGACATCCGTTTCGGAATAGAAATCTCCCAGCAGGGCGAATCCGTCCTTGATCATGAATACGCGGCGAAAGATCGCGCTGTCCTGACCCAGTTTCCGGTCGGGACGCTCGGCGATACAGTGGGATGGTTTCCCTATGCCGTGAAATTCAAGGACACGCACGGTTGCAAGCCTTACCGCGTTCTCAATTTTCACGCGTGCAACAGTTGCGGGAACGATCCGCGGCTACGTTTCGACCACAAGGATTTCCTGTGGTGTCCGCGGCACGCAAGTTCACAGCGACAATTTGAATGCACGCGGCTGATTACGGGCGATCACGTCAAGCAGGTTATTCAGCGCATACCGGGATTTCCGGTCGGCGCCAAAGCATAGCGCATAAAGGACGTCGACGCCCGTGCGGCATCGATGCCCGATACCGGCAAATGAATTTCATTCTGGCCTGGAGGCAGAGCGATGCAGACGATTTCCAGCGGCGCCACCGTTACTGTATCTTCTGGCACGGAATCCGGCGATACCGTCCTGGCTGGCGGCACGCTGATCATTGAGTCCGCGGGCAGCGCCACTGGAACGACTGTGTCCGGCGGCTCCGAGGTGATTTCGAGCGGTGGTGTCGACAGCGGCGCCACTATTGTGTCCGGCGGCAGCCAGACTATCTCCAGCGGCGGTCTCGGCGTCTCTGCCACCGTGTATGCAGGCGGCACGGTCAACGTTTCCTCAGGCGGTGCGGCGTCGTTCCTTACCGTGTCGTCGGGCGGCACGCTGAACGTTGTCGGAACGGTGACAAGCCACGTTGAGGTCTTTTCGAGCGGCCTTGTTGTGATCTCTTCCGGCGGCATCGAGACGGGCGCTCCCGGCAGCGACGAGACGATCGTGTCGGGTGGTACGGTCAGCGTGACCTCGGGCGGCCAGCTCTCCTACTTCACGGTCAGGAATGGCGGCCTTGTCACGGCCGACAATGGCGCGACGGTCCACGACTTCGGCGTCAGCAGTGGCGGCATCCTCAATCTTGCAGGTTCCCAGACCAGCAACTCGGAGGTGTTCGCCGGCGGCACCGAGAATGTTCTTTCGGGAGGCAATGCGCAGAACTTCGATGTGTCGGGCGGTACGCTGAACGTGCTCTCCGGGGGCAATGCGCGGTCCTTTACGGTGTCGGGAGGCTCGCTCAATGTCCTCTCCGGAGGCCTGTCCGAGTTCTTCACCTTATCGTCCGGTGCCTCGGCCGGCATCGCAGCCGGGGCCGCCGTTCACGATTTTACCGTATCGAGCGGAGCAACGGTTGGCCTCCTGGGTACGGTGACGAGCGACGCATTCATTGCGAGCGGCGCCACATTGAATGTCTCTTCCGGCGGTGCCGTCAGCGGATCACTGGATTCGTCCGGCGTCCCAACGGTTACCGTCGTCGGCACAATGAATGCATCCGCGGGGGCCTCCGTCGGCTACGTTGCTGTCAACGGCAATGGCGCCCTGAACTTGCAGGCTGGCGCGTCGGCGCATGACATCGATGTGAACAGCGGTGGCCAATTCAATCTCGCGGGAAGCACGACCAGTAACGTCAACATTCACAACGGTGGCCTGGAAACCGTTTCGTCCGGAGGTGCTGAGAACGGCGCCCATGTTTTCGGCGGCGGTGAGATTGACGTCCTTTCCGGCGGATCGGCAAACGGCACGTTGGTCGATGGCGGTCTGCTGAAGCTGTTTTCAGGCGGGTCCCTCAGTGGCGTTTCGATCACCAATTTCGGCGCTCTAGAGCTGGTCAGCGGAGCGTCCGTTTCGCAGCTTTCCAACGCCACTTTCGGCAGCGGTACCGACCTTGAGGTGGGGCCTGGCGCTGTCGTGAGCGGCTATTCGGTGGGTAGTGGCCCGATCCTCGAGGTTCTGTCGGGCGGCTCAACCTCCGCTATCACCGTCAGCGCGAATGGAACGGAGAACGTGCTTGCGGGCGGCACGGCCCTGGGCACCATCGTTGGCAGTGGCGGCTTCATGCAAGTCGGCATTCCGTCGTTCCAGGGATCGGGTGGTTTGGCGGGTGGAACCGTAAGCAACACGACCGTTTCGGGCGGTCAGCTCAGTGTGAACTTCGGTGGCCTTGCGATATCAACCACGATTGTCGACAACGGCGGCGCGCAGGTCACCTCGGGCGGCGCGGTATCCGGAACGACAATCTCCAACTCCGGCGGCATGACCGTGCTGAGCGGTGGCACGGCGGCCGGCACGACGGTGCTGAGCGGTGGCTACTTCCAACTCGGATCGTTCAACGGTAGTGCCGTTTCAGCCGGTGGCAGCGCGACGGGCACGATCCTGTCTGGCGGATTCGAGGCCGTCTTCAATGGTGGCGTCGATTCCGGCGCCACGATTCTGTCGGGTGGCAATCAGACGATTTCCTCAGGCGGCGTCACCATTAGCGCCGGGATTTCAAGCGGCGGTGTATTGAATGTGTCGGCCGGCGGTTCGGCTGGGGCGGCTGTTTCAAGCGGAGGCGTGGAGAACGTTACGTCTGGCGGCCTGACGTTCAACACCGTGGTCTTCAGCGGCGGCGCCTTGAATGTTTCCGCCGGCGCGACGGCGCACGACGTCACCCTGTCGGGTGGCACGCTCAATGTGCAGGGTAGGATCACCAGCAATGTCATTGTTCAAAACGGCGCCCACGAAATCGTCTCTGCAGGTGGCTCCGTCACCGGTGCTGCCGGTTCGGGCACCGCAATTTCCGGATTGGTCGACGTTCTCTCCGGAGCGTCGTTCGAATATGCGACAGTCTTCAATGGCGGTGACCTGAATGTCTCGTCGGGTGCGACGGCCGACCATATCTCCGTCTCGAGCGGCGGCGTCTTCAACATTGGCGGCACGGTTCTGAGCAATGTCTCGGTCTTTGCCGGCGGCATCGAGAATGTATTCGCCGGAGGTATTGTCACCGGTGTGACCGGTTCTGGAACCGGGATTTCGGGCGGCACGGTCAACGTGTCGTCGGGAGGCGCAATAGACCACTCGACCGTCATCGGCGGTGGCGTGCTGAACATTGCGTCTGGAGCTGTGGCGCACGACATCGCGGTGTCGAGCGGTGGTGCGCTCAACGTTGCCGGCGCGGTGACGAGCAACGTCGCGGTCTTTGCCGGAGGCAATGAGATCGTGTCCTCTGGCGGCTCCACGGGGCCGGTCACGATCTCCGGCGGCGTGGTCGAACTACGCGCCGGCAGCGTCGCGAACGGCGGCATCACCTTCAGCGGTTCCGGCGGTCAGCTGAAGATCGATGGTACCTCCCTGGCCGGCACGACCATCAGCAGTCTGGTGCTGGGCGACAGCATCGATCTGGCAGGCCTCAATTTCGTATCGGGTGGGTCGGCGACCTTGCGGGCCGGCAACATCCTGCACGTCACCGAGGGGGCATCCTCGTTCGATCTGCAGCTTGATGCGACACCCGGCGTGCGGTTCAGCGTCAGCGCGGATTCCGGCACCGGCACGCTGGTCACGACGCGTGCCGATATCGCGCCGGTCACGTCGGCGTCCAACGTCCATGCAGGCTCTGGCCAGACGTCGGTGCTGGCTTCCAGCCTCTTTACGGTGTCGGACGCCGATGGCGATCCGATCACACAGTATGCGTTCTGGGACACCCAAGGTCACGGACACTGGGTCGTCAACGGTGTCGTCCAGGCTACCAATGCCGAGATCGATGTTGCGGCGGCCAACCTGTCGCAGGTGAGCTATGTCTTCGGTCCAAGCGGATCGACTGATACCCTTCTCGTTCGAGCCAATGACGGCACGATTTGGGGCAACTGGACTCAGTTTACGGCCAAGGCATTTGGCGACAACCCGCCGACCGTGAACGCGAGCAACGTGACTGCGGCACACGGCCAGACGTCGGCTGCCGCATCCAGCTTGTTCACGGCGAGCGATCCGGATGGCGACACGCTGACCCAGTACGCGTTCTGGGACACCGGAGGCAATGGCCACTTTGTGGTCAATGGTGTCGCCCAGGCGGCCGGCGTCGAGATCGACGTGTCGGCGGCGAACCTGTCGCAGGTGAGCTACGTGTTCGGCCCGACCGGCTCGACGCCGGATACGCTGTGGGTGCGGGCCAATGACGGCATGCTGTGGAGCGCCTGGAAGAGCTTCACGGCCACCCCGGGGCCCGACCACGCGCCGGTTGTGACGGCATCGAACGTCACCGCCAATCACGGGCAGGCGTCAGCTCTCGCCTCGACCCTGTTCACGACCTCGGACGCCGACAACGACACGATCACGCAGTACGCGTTCTGGGACACCGGCGGCAACGGCCACTTTGTGGTCAACGGCGTCGCCCAGGCGTCCGGTGTCGAGATCGATGTTGCGGCGGCGAACCTGTCGCAGGTGAGCTACGTGTTCGGCCCCGGCGGCTCGGCATCAGATACGCTGTGGGTGCGGGCCAACGACGGCAGCATGTGGAGCGCCTGGAAGAGCTTCACGGCAACCCCAGGCCCCGACACGGCCCCGGTCATGACGGCATCGAACGTGGCCGCGCTTCACGGCGAGTTCTCGACGTCCGCCTCGAGCCTGTTCTCGGTCAGCGATGCCGAGGGCGATACGATCACGCAGTACGCGTTCTGGGACACCGGCGGCAACGGCCACTTTGTGGTCAATGGTGTCACTCAGGCGGCCAACACCGAGATCGATGTGTCGGCGGCGAACCTGTCGCAGGTGAGCTACGTGTTCGGCCCCGGCGGCTCGACGCCAGATACGCTCTGGGTGAAGGCCAATGACGGCAGCATGTGGAGCGCCTGGAAGAGCTTCACGGCAACCCCAGGCCCCGACACGGCCCCGGTCGTGACGGCATCGAACGTGGCCGCGCTTCACGGCGAGTTCTCGACGTCCGCCTCGAGCCTGTTCTCGGTCAGCGATGCCGAGGGCGATACGATCACCCAGTACGCGTTCTGGGACACCGGCGGCAACGGCCACTTTGTGGTCAATGGTGTCGCCCAGGCGGCCAACACCGAGATCGATGTGTCGGCGGCGAACCTGTCGCAGGTGAGCTACGTGTTCGGCCCCGGCGGCTCGACGCCAGATACGCTCTGGGTGAAGGCCAATGACGGCAGCATGTGGAGCGCCTGGAAGAGCTTCACGGCGACCCCAGGCCCCGACACGGCCCCGGTCGTGACGGCATCGAACGTGGTCGCGGTTCATGGCGAGTTATCGACGTCCGCCTCGAGCCTGTTCTCGGTCAGCGATGCCGAGGGCGATACGATCACCCAGTACGCGTTCTGGGACACCGGCGGCAACGGCCACTTTGTGGTCAATGGTGTCGCCCAGGCGGCCAACACCGAGATCGATGTGTCGGCGGCGAACCTGTCGCAGGTGAGCTACGTGTTCGGCCCCGGCGGCTCGGCATCAGATACGCTCTGGGTGAAGGCCAATGACGGCAGCATGTGGAGCGCCTGGAAGAGCTTCACGGCAACACCGGGCCCCGACCACCCTCCGGTCGTTTCGGCCTCGAACGTGGTGACGGTCTCCGGGCAGACGTTCGCAGCATCGAATCTGTTCAGCGCGACGGACGCCGACGGCGATACCATCACGAAATATGCGCTGTGGGATTCCAACTCGAATGGGCACTGGAGCATCAACGGCACATCGCAGCCGGTGAATACCGAGATCGATGTCACTGCGGCGCAACTTGCCCAGGCGACCTATCAGGCCGGCTCGGGCACCGATCAACTCTGGATCCGGGCCAATGACGGCATTGCGTGGGGAGCCTGGCAGCCCTTCAACGTGACGGGCGAGAGCTCCAGCAATGCCACCATCGCATCGGGCGCCACCCTCGAATTGCCGGGGGCATCGAACGCCGCCGTGATGTTCCAGGGGTCGACGGGGACGCTCAAGCTCGACAATTCCGCGAGCTTTGCCGGCACGGTCGCCGGGATGACCGGCTCGGACGCGATCGATTTTGCCAACATCAGTTTCGCGAACGTTCACACGCCGAGCTTCAGCGGAAACGCATCAGGCGGAACGCTCACGGTGACGGACGGCACCGTCACGGCGAGCATTGCGCTGCTGGGCAACTACATGGCCTCGACCTTCACGACCTCGAGTGACGGCCATGGCGGGACCCTGGTCGTCGATCCGCCGGCGACGCAGGTCAGCCAGCTCGCGCAGCCGCAGCATGCGTGAGGGCGCGAGCGCGAGGCATGCGGAGAGATCGATCAGATAGGATGATCGTGGGGACCTGCTGCGGGTCCCCACGACCCTAAGATCGTATGTTCGCCTCTGCCGGTGAGATGGCCCGCCATACACTGCACGTCCGAGGGTTGCTCCGGGTGGTCCGAGCCTATCCTCGTCACGGGGGGCGAGCCGTGGCGGATTATAGGGATGCGTTTGTCGCAGCCGGATTGGCGAACAACGGGGATGCCACTGGCGTGCCTTCGCGCTGCTGCGGTCGCTGTCCTAGCCCTATTGGAGGGTGCCAATCGTCACATGAACCTTCAGCCCCGTTGTGTATACGTAATGGCTACCGGGATTTTGCATTTCCGTCCTAGGGCTAGAGCTGACGCCGTCCGCATGTATTTTAAGCGGGCGGTGTCGTGCCGATGTGAACTACCGCCCCCGTCGCAGCATCCCGCTCCCGCGCGTGGAGGCGCCCTATGAAGCGAATACCCACGAGCGAAGCGATCATCACCGTCGCATTGTTGGTGATGTTCGCGCTCGTGATCTGGTTTGGCGCCATGCCGTGAGGCTTGGGCGCCGGGCGGAACGAGCCCGAGAAATCCCAACGGGCCGGGTGCGACGGGTGTTTGGGGCCGCGATGCCGGGCGAAGACGCCCCGTCAAGGGAGCGAAACCACCCGCAGGTTGTTGGTGCTTCCCGCCTGCCCAAAAGGAATGCCGGCGACAACCACCAGCAGGTCGCGGCTCGATGCGAACTGCTCTGCATGCGCGAGCGCCGTCGCGCGCTCGACCATCTCCTCATAGCTCCCGACATCGTCGGAAAGCACGCTGTGCGCGCCCCAGAGCAGGCACAGGCGACGCGACACTTCGCGGCTTGGAGTGATGGCGAGGATCGGCAGGCTCGGCCGCTTGCGCGCGACGCGTGCGGCGGTGGTGCCGCTCGACGTGTAGGCCACGATGGCCGCGGCGTGAATCACGGAGGCGAGGTCGGCGGCGGCCGTCGCAACCGCATGCGGCGGCGTCTGCTCTTCGCCGGGCTGGGTCGCCTCGACGATCGAGCGGTACATCTTGTGCTGCTCCGTGCTGCGGATGATGCGATCCATCATCTCGACGGCCTCGCGCGGATAGCGGCCCGTCGCGGATTCCGCCGACAGCATCACCGCGTCTGCACCATCATAGATCGCGGTCGCAACGTCGGAGACTTCCGCGCGGGTCGGCGTGGGTGCTGCGACCATCGAGTCCAGCATCTGCGTGGCGACGATCACCGGCTTCACCGCGAGACGGCACGCCCGCACCAGCTCCTTCTGGCGTCCCGGCACATCCTCATCCGGAATTTCGACGCCGAGGTCTCCCCGCGCAACCATGATGGCGTCGCACAGCTGGATGATGTCGTCGATCCGCTCGAGCGCCGCCGGCTTCTCGATCTTGGCCATCAGGCCGGCGCGGTCGCCGACGAGGCCTCGCGCCTCGATGATGTCGGACGGCTTCTGCACGAATGACAATGCGACCCAATCGACGCCGAGTTTCAGGCCGAACTCCAGATCGAGGCGGTCCTTCGTGGTAAGCGGCGAGAGATCGAGCACCGTCCCCGGCAGATTGACGCCCTTGTGGTTCGAGATGGTGCCGCCGACGATCACCTTGGCTTCGATGAAATCGTCGCCGAGCCCGGCGACCCGAACCCTGACCCTGCCGTCGTCGATCAGAAGGTCGTGGCCGGGCGCCACCGCCGCGAAGATTTCCCGGTGCGGCAGCGGAATTGCGGACTTGTCGCCATCCGATCCGGACAGCACAAACCGGATGGTCTCGCCGGCCGCCACGGTGATCTTGCCATCGCGCAAGGTGCCGACGCGGATCTTCGGACCCTGGAGGTCCATCAGGATGCCGATCGGACGGCCGACCTCCTGTTCCAGCTTTCGAATCTCGGCATGGACACGTGCGTGGTCGCTCTGGGTTCCGTGGCTGAAGTTCAGACGGAACGTATCGACGCCGGCCAGCAGCAGCGCCTTGAGCATCTCGGGGGAACTGCTGGCGGGGCCGACGGTTGCGACGATCTTGGCCCGTCGATGACGACGCATGGGTCACCTCATTGCTGGCTTGCCGGACGCAATTAGCACGGCACGGATATCGTTGACATTGGTGAGCGTTGGGCCGGTGCGCACGAGGTCTCCAAGGCGGTCGAAGAAGGTGTAGCTGTCATGGGCCGCCAAATAGGTACGCGCGTCGAGACCATGCGCTACGGCGCGCCGCAGCGTGTCAGGACCGATCAAAGCTCCAGCCGCATCTTCCGTTCCATCAATTCCATCGCTGTCTCCGGCAATCGCCCAGATACCGGACGTATCTGATAGCGCTATGACGAGTCCCAGCAAAAACTCGGTATTGCGGCCGCCGCGGCCCGCCGGCCCGCGTCCGATCGTCACCGTCGTCTCGCCGCCGGAGAGCAGCACGGCAGGGGCAGGGCCGGGCTGGGCATGCCCTGCGACCGACCGGGCGATGCCCGCCATCACGGTTCCGAGTTCGCGGGCCTCGCCCTCGATCGCGTCGCCAAGGATGATCGGCGTGAGACCCTCGTCTCGCGCGACCTTTGCCGCAGCATCGAGCGCTTGGAACGGCGCGGCAAGGACGCGGACATCGGCGTCGATCTCGCCGGGCTTTGGGGTCTCGTCGGCTTGATCGAGGACAAGCCGCGCCGCCTCCGGCAGGTCGATTGCAAACCGGCTCACGATCTCCCGCGCATCGGCTGTTGTGCTGCGGTCCGGCAGCGAGGGACCGGAGCCGATCGCTGCGGGATCGTCGCCGGGAATATCCGAGATCACGAGGGTCGTGACGTGGGCGGGACGGGCGACGAGCGCCAGCCGTCCGCCCTTGATCGCGGAGAGATGTTTGCGGACGACGTTCATCTCGGCAATCGTCGCGCCGCTCGCAAGCAGGGCCCGGTTGACCGCCTGCTTGTCGGCGAGGGTCATCGGGGAGGCCGGGAGGGTCATCAGGGCCGAGCCTCCGCCGGACATCAGGGCGATGACGAGATCGTCGGCGGAAAGTCCCTGAACGGCACCGAGCATGCGAACTGCGGCGGCCTGGCTCGTCTCATCCGGCACGGGGTGAGACGCCTCAAGCACTTCGATGCGGCCCGCAGGAACAGAATGACCGCGGCGCGTCACCACGACACCGGAAAGGTCGACGTCAGGCCAGGCCGCATTGAGGCCTGCGGCCATCGCAGCCGAGGCCTTACCGGCGCCGACGACGATGCATTTGCCCTTCGGCTTCGCCGGCAGGGCGTGCACGATAGTCAGCCTTGGATCGCAGCTGGCGATGGCTGCATCGAAGATCTTCCGCAGCGCGGTCCGCGCCCGCAGGTCTGTCCAATCAGTGTTCAATCGCCGCGCTCCGGCCAGGTGCCGGCGCGATACCGGCCTTTGCCGTCGACTCACTGCCGAGAATGAAGGCGCGCCGCATCGGCTTGATCACCAGCAAGGCGGTGAGGGCTGCGGTGGCATTGAGCGCAACCGCGACGATGAACACGGCCTGCCAGCCGAGCTGCGAAGAGATGATGCTCGCGAGCGGTACCAGCAGCGCCGCGGTGCCCTTCGCCGTGTAGAGCATGCCGTTGTTGGTGGTTGCGTATTTGGCGCCGAACGTGTCGCCCGAAGTCGCGGGAAACAGGCTGTAGATTTCGCCGAAGACGCCGAAATAGATCGCCGTCGCCAGCACGAAGACGACCGGGATGTGGCCATACGTGGACAGCGTCAACAACATCAGCGCCGCCGTCGCGAACGCAATGAACATCGTGTGCTCGCGGCCGATCGTGTCGGAGACCCAGCCGAAGAACGGACGGCCGAAGCCGTCGAAGACACGATCGAGCGAGATGGCAAAGGTCAGCGCGGCCATCTGGAACCCGGCCAGCGTGACCGGCGTATCCGCGATCCTGAAATCGTGGGCGATCGGCCCGATCTGGGCAGCGGTCATCAAGCCGCCGGAGGCCACCATGACGAACACGAGGTACATGACCCAGAAGATCGGCGTGCGCAGCACCTGGGGCGGCGTGTAGTCGATTGCGCTCTGCGGCAGGTTGAGCTGCCTTTTTCTCGGGGCCTCGACGCCATGTGGCGGCCGGACGAACCAGGCCAGCAAGAGAACGACGAGGCCTTGCCCGATTCCGAATGTCAGGAACGTGCTCTGGTAGCCGCTGGTGGCAATCATGTTGGCGATCGGCACGACGGTGAGGGCTGCGCCGGCGCCGAACCCGGCGGCGGTCGCGCCCGCGGCGAGGCCGCGCCGGTCCGGAAACCATTTCAGCGCGTTGCCGACGCAGGTGCCGTACACGGCGCCGGCGCCGACGCCCGCGACGATCGCCGCCGCATACAGCGTGACGAGGGAAGAAGCGTAGGAGTTCAGCACCCAGGCCAATCCGATCATCAGCCCGCCGAACATGATGACGATGCGCGGGCCGTATTTGTCGACGAACCACGCTTCCACCGGCACCAGCCATGTCTCCGTCATCACGAAGATCGTGAAGGCGAGCTGGATGGCGGGACGACCCCAGTGATACGTCGCGTCGATCGGATCGACGAACAGCGTCCAGCCATATTGCAGGTTGGCGATCATCGCCATGCAGACGATGCCGATCGCGAGCTGGAGCCAGCGGAAGCCGCCGGGCGACGATACCGGTTTCGTGCTGGAGATCATGTGCGCTCCCAAGAGGATGTTGGCTCGTTTGGTCCGGCTGCGTCGATCTGTCGTCCTGTCGCCGCCTACTGACGAAATTCGTTGGTCAACTCGCCGATTCCGTCGATCGCGACGGTGACCGTATTGACGGGCTCCTTCATAACCCCGACGCCGATCGAGGTTCCGCAGCAGATCAGGTCGCCCGGCAACAGCGTCATGTCGTGCGAGATCTTGCTGACCAGCGCCTGCGCGCTGAAGATCATGTCCGCGATCGGATAGTTCTGCCGCTCGACGCCGTTGAGGATGGTGCGCACCACCAGGCGTGCCGGGTCGAGGCCCGAGGCGATCACGGGTCCGAAGGGGCCGTATCCGTCAAAGCCCTTGGCCCGCGCCCATTGCGGGAAGGTCGGATCGCGATTGAGAATGTCGGCGGCGGTGACGTCGTTGGTGCAGGTATAGCCGAAGATGTAGGCGTCGGCCTGCTCGGGTGTGACGGCCGTGCAGCTCTTGCCGATGACAATGCCGAGTTCGCCTTCGTATGTCGTCTTGCCATCGTAGCCCGGAGGGCGCGTGATGACGGCGCCTGGCGCGCTCACGCTGGTCTGGGCTTTCAACAAATACAGCGGTTCGGCCGGCTCAGGTGATTGCAGCTTCGCCGCGAGGGCGTGGAAATTGTTCCAGAGCGCGATGATCTTGCTCGGCTCGGTCGGGGCGAGCAGCTCGACATCGTCGAGCGCCAGCGTTTGCCCGGTCGGTCGTGTGTCACCGAACATCTCGCCTGCGTGCACCGAGATGCCGAACGGAGTGAGCTGCCCGAAGCCGATCTCGGCACGGTGGCGGAAGCGGACCCAGCGTGTCACATTGGTCATCGCGATCACGCCACTGCACGCGATCGGGCTTCGACGCCGGCCGCCCCATCATAAAGGCCGGCCAATCTGCTGCGCTGCGCGACCAGCGCCAGCACCGCGTCGAGCGCGGGCGTCGCGATCCCGGTCATGCGGCCCATCTCCTGCACCACGGTGATCAGCGGATCGATTTCGACCGGACGTCCACGCTCGAGGTCCTGCAGCATCGAGGTCTTGTGGGCGCCGACCTTGCGGGCGCCCTCGATGCGGCGCTCGACGTCGACCCGAAACTTGACGCCGAGGCTTTCCGCGATCGCCTGGGCCTCCAGCATGATGGCTCTGGACAGCGCGCGTGTGCCGGGATTGCTGCAGATCACGTCAAGCGTCGCGTGTGTGAGGGCGCTGATTGGGTTGAAACAGACATTGCCCCACAGCTTGAGCCAGATCTCGTCGCGGATGCGGTCGAGCACCGGCGCCTTCATCCCCGCCGCCACGAACAGGGCGGACAGGCGCTCGACATCAGGCGTGATCTCTCCGGAGGGTTCGCCGAGCGGAAAGTTGTTGCCGTAGACGTGGCGGATCACGCCGGGCGCCTCGATCTCGGTGGCGGGATACACCACGCAGCCGATGGCGCGCGCCGGATCGAGCTCGTTCCACTGCCGTCCGCCGGGATCGATGCTCTCGAGCGCCGATCCCTCGTGCCGTCCGCCGTGCCTGTAGAAATACCAATAGGGAATGCCGTTGACGGCGGTGACGATGCGGGTCCGCTCGCCCAAGAGGGGCCGCATCGGTTCGATGACGCCGGTGATCGAATGCGCCTTGAGGCAGATGATGACGAAATCCTGCTCGCCGAGTTCGGCGGGATTGTCGGTGCAGCGAGGATGCACCACGCGCTCCTCGTCGCCGATCAGGAGCTTCAGGCCGTTCTGCCGCATCGCGGCGAGGTGCGCACCGCGCGCGACCAGGCTGACATCGGCGCCAGCGCGCATAAATTCGACACCGAGATAGCCGCCGATGGCACCGGCGCCGTAGATGCAGACCTTCATGAAATCCTCGCGAGCAGAGTAGGGACACAGCATGAGCCTCAGCGGCTCGAACCGGGTTGCGTGGCAATGGCCTCGGGAAGATCCGTCAGGCCGCGCAGGCAGCTTCTTCCAGGGCAAGGTCGATGTCCCGCATGCTCACGACGCCGACGAGCCGGCCGTTGTCGATGACGGGGACATGGCGGATGTCATGACGGACCATCAGATGCTCGACATCGGTGAGCGCGTCCTGCGAGGTGCATGACACCAGCGGCCGCGGCGAAATGAACTGCCCGACTTTCGCTGCAAGACCGCCCGTGCCGCGCTCGGCGATCACGGCCACCACATCGCGTTCGCTGAACATTCCGACCACGGCGGCGTCGACGCTGCGCGACACGTTCCTGACCACGAGTGCGCCGACATTGCTCGCATACATCAGGTTCGCCGCAATGCTCACGGTTTCGCTCGAGCCGATCGTCACCACATGCGCATTGTTGGTGCGAAGGATGTCCCCGACATACATGGCATGTCCTCCCGGTTGCAGAAATTGGATCGCTGAGAAGCCATCGTGGTATACATTATTCCAGAAGTCAAACGAAAGAATCGACGCGTTCTGCGAGAAGAATGGCAAAAAGACTTACCTATTCGCGAATTCTGCCACCTTGACTCTCATGATTTTTGGTATGCCATATGCCAGTTGTGACGCTCGTTATCGGCGAGCAATTTCGTTCTGAACCGCAACCGGTTAGGGGCAGGTCGTGATGAAAAGAGAGCCGATCCGGCGCAAGCCGTCCGATCCCGAAATTCGCGCGCAGCCGGACCACGACGTGCGAGACGGCGGCGTTCAATCAGTCGATCGCGCGCTGCAAATCATCGAAGCGCTTGCAGAGGATGACGAAGGCTATCGGCTGACCGATCTTGCAATCCGCATCGGCTTGCCGCCGTCGACGGCTCATCGGTTGCTGACGACGCTGGAGAATCGCAGGTTCGTGCAGTTCGACCGCGAGGAGTCGAAGTGGCACATCGGCGCGCAAAGCTTCGTGGTCGGCTCGACCTTCATGCGCCGGCGCAATTTTTCCGCGCGGGCTTTGCCCTATCTGCGCAAGCTGCGCGACCAGACCAGGGAAACCGCCAATCTTGCCGTGGTCGACGATGATTCCATTATCGTCGTCTCCCGCATCGAAAGCCGGGAGATCATGCGCTCGCTGACCAAGGTCGGCGGACGCGTGGCGTTGATCGCTTCGGGGGTGGGCAAGGCGGTGCTGGCCGCATATTCCGACGCCGACATCAACGCCATCATCCGCCGGCGCGGCATGCCGCGCCTGACGGAGAAGTCGATCATCCGGCCGGGCGAGCTGTTCAGGGAATTGGAGACCGTGCGGCGCCAGGGCTATGCGGTGGACGATGAAGAGGCGCGGCTCGGCCTGCGCTGCGTGGCCGCGGTCGTCTTCAACGATTGCAGCGAGCCGTTCGCTGCGGTCTCGGTTTCGGGCATGGCCGACCGGTTGGCGGACGATCGCTTGCCAGAGATCGGCGCCATCGTGCACCAGATCGCAGCCGAGCTCTCGGCAGAGCTGCGCGGGAGCAGTGGTACACAACCGTAGCAGACGTGGTGCTTGCTGCTGTTCTCGTGCTCGCCGTTTTCCATGCTTTCGCAGGCGCTAATCGCTTGGAGACACGCAGGAAATCGCAAGCGCTGCCACTGGGCGGAAAATCCAATCGATTGCGTTGAGATCGATGATCGCGGGCCTGATGATCATGCTCAGGCCAACTCATAGCGAGGCGGGATCATCAGATGAAGATGCGAGCAATCGATGCAGCAGTGCGCATTCTCGAGCGTGAGGGGATCACCTGCGCGTTCGGCGTTCCCGGCGCCGCGATCAATCCGCTTTACTCCGCGCTGAAGCGCAACGGCGCGATCCGGCACATTCTGGCGCGCCACGTCGAAGGCGCCTCGCATATGGCGGAGGGCTACACCAGGGCGAGAGCGGGCAATATCGGCGTCTGCATCGGCACATCGGGTCCCGCCGGAACAGACATGATCACCGGCCTCTATTCGGCGATCGCCGATTCGATTCCGATTCTCTGCATCACCGGTCAGGCGCCGCGGGCGCGGCTCTACAAGGAAGATTTCCAGGCCGTGGACATCGAAGCGATCGCAAAGCCGGTGACGAAATGGGCCGTTACCGTGCGCGAGCCGGCGCTGGTGCCGCGCGTGTTCAGCCAGGCGTTCCATATCATGCGGTCGGGGCGGCCGGGACCGGTGCTCATCGATCTTCCGCTTGATGTGCAGCTGGCCGAGATCGAGTTCGACGATGAGACCTATTCGCCGCTCCCGGTCTATAAGCCTGCGGCGACGCGCAAGCAGATCGAGAAGGCGCTCGACATGCTCAACGCCGCCGAGCGGCCGCTGATCGTGGCCGGCGGCGGGGTGATCAATGCCGATGCGTCCGAACTGCTGGTCGCGTTCGCCGAAGCGGTCAACGTTCCGGTCGTGCCGACGCTGATGGCGTGGGGCGCCATTCCGGACGATCACGCGCTGATGGCCGGCATGGTCGGCCTCCAGACCAGCCATCGCTACGCCAACGCCACGATGCTCGAATCCGATTTCGTGCTCGGCATCGGAAACCGCTGGGCCAACCGGCATACCGGTTCGATCGAGACCTACACCAAGGGTCGCAAATTCGTCCATGTCGACATCGAGCCGACGCAGATCGGACGGGTGTTCAATCCGGACCTCGGCATCGTGTCGGATGCCAAGGCAGCGTTGGAATTGTTCGTGACCGTCGCCAAGGAGTGGCGGAAGTCCGGCAAGCTGCGCGACCGGCAGGCCTGGCCCGCCGCTTGCCGCGACCGCAAGCGCTCGATGCTGCGCAAGAGCCATTTCGACAACATCCCGATCAAGCCGCAGCGCGTCTATGAGGAGATGAACAAGGCATTCGGCCGCGACACCTGCTACGTGACCGTGATCGGGCTGTCGCAGATCGCCGGTGCCCAGTTCCTCAACGTCTACAATCCGCGCAACTGGATCAATGCCGGGCAGGCGGGCCCGCTCGGCTGGACACTGCCCGCCGCGCTCGGCGTGCGCGCCGCCGATCCGAACCGCGACGTCGTCGCGCTGTCGGGCGACTACGACTTCCAGTTCCTGATCGAGGAGCTTGCGGTCGGGGCGCAGTTCAATCTGCCCTACATCCACGTCGTCGTGAACAATTCCTATCTCGGGCTGATCCGGCAGGCGCAGCGCGGCTTCGACATGGACTATCATGTGCAGCTCTCGTTCGAGAACATCAACGCGCCCGAGATCGGTGTTTACGGCGTCGACCATGTGACGGTCGCGGAAGGGCTCGGCTGCAAGGCGATCCGCGTCACGGATCCGAACGAGGCACAGGCCGCGTTCGCGACCGCGCGCGAGCTGATGGCCAAGCACCGCGTGCCGGTGGTGGTGGAGTTCATCCTCGAGCGGGTCACCAACATCGCGATGGGAACGGAGATCGACAACATCGTGGAATTCGAGGAGGTGCTCGATCTTCCGCTCGATGACGTGCCGAGCGCACAACGATCCGGCACGCTGTTGCCGGCCTGACGAAACCATCCAGCGCTGCCCGAAGCGGAGATACCAGCCGTGCCTCAATTTGCCGCCAACCTCACCATGCTCTTCAACGAGCTGCCGTTCCTCGACCGGTTCGCCGCCGCCAAGGCGGCCGGCTTCAACGCCGTCGAGTATCTCTTTCCATACGAGTTCGAAAAGGGCGCGTTGCGCGAGGAACTGGCGCGCTGCGGGCTCACCCAGGTGCTGCATAACCTTCCGGCCGGCAATTGGGCCGCCGGCGAGCGGGGCATTGCGATCCTGCGCAATCGGGTCGATGAATTTCGCGACGGCGTGGTGCGCGCGATCGACTATGCGAAGGCGCTGGATTGCCGGCAGCTGAACTGTTTGGTCGGCATCGCCCCCCCCGGTGCGGATACGGCAGACCTGCGCGAGACCCTGGTGTCCAATCTGCGCTTTGCCGCCGCTGCGCTCGGCCAGCACGGCATCAAGCTCCTGATCGAACCGATCAACACGCTGGATATTCCCGGCTTCTTCCTCAGTGGGACGGAACAGGCGGTGCAACTTACCTCCGACGTGGGCTCATCCAATCTGTTCATCCAGTACGACATTTATCACATGCAGATCATGGAAGGCGATCTGGCGCGGACCTTGCAGAAGCATCTCGACCGGATCGCGCATGTCCAGCTCGCCGACAATCCCGGCCGCAACGAGCCGGGGACCGGCGAGATCAACTATCCCTTCCTGTTCAAGCATCTCGACAGCATCGGATATCGCGGCTGGATCGGATGCGAATACAAGCCGCGGACGACCACGCCCGAGAGCCTCGCCTGGCATGCCGCGCAGACTTTCGTGACTTAATCAGGCTGACAGGAGCGACGACAACATGAAAGACATCGGGTTTATCGGGCTCGGCACCATGGGACGTCCGATGGCGAGCCACCTCCTGGCCGCCGGCTATCGCCTGTTCCTGCACGAGGTCGCGCCGATTCCGCCGGAGCTGATTGCGGCGGGTGGCGTAGCTTGCGAATCCGCGAGGCAGGTGGCGCAGGAGACCGATGCCGTGATCATCATGGTGCCGGATACGCCGCATGTGGAAGCCGTGCTGTTCGGTCAGGGCGGCGTCGCGGAGGGCGTCTCGAAGGGCATGATCGTGGTCGATATGAGCTCGATCTCGCCGCTGGCGACCAAGGAGTTTGCGCGCAAGATCGATGCGCTCGGCGCCGACTATCTCGACGCGCCGGTCTCCGGCGGCGAGGTCGGCGCAAAGGCGGCAAGCCTGACCATCATGGTCGGCGGGCGGGAGCGCGCGTTCAACGCGATGAAGCCCCTGTTCGACGCGATGGGGAAGAATGTTACGCATGTCGGCGGCAATGGCGACGGCCAGACCACCAAGGTTGCGAACCAGATCATCGTGGCGCTGACCATCGAGGCGGTGAGCGAGGCCCTGCTGTTCGCGTCCAAGGCGGGCGCCGATCCTGCGCTGGTGCGCAAGGCGTTGATGGGCGGCTTTGCGTCGTCCCGAATCCTCGAAGTGCACGGCGAGCGCATGCTGAAGCGCAATTTCGATCCGGGCTTTCGCATCGAGCTGCATCAGAAGGATCTCAACCTCGCGCTGGAAGGCGCGCGGGCACTCGGATTGTCGCTGCCGGCCACAGCCGCCGCGCAGCAGCTGTTCAACGCCTGCACCGCGCTCGGCGGCAAGGCATGGGACCATTCGGCTATTCTGCGGGCACTGGAAGTCATGGCGGGTCACGAGGTGGCGGCTGCCTGAGCTTCATGCAATGGTCACGGTGCCGACTTCGATGGCCGACCTGATGAGGGTACCGACGGCCCGGCACCCGTATCGCAAAGGCCGATCTCTGGCGCCTTGACACGGTAAGTAAAAATATTATTACATACCGTGCTTGGGAGAGAGGCTGATGTTGCAGACAAAACGAAGCTATGGCGGCATGGTGACCGCGCCGCACCATTTGGCGGCGCAGGCGGGGCTCGCGGTCTTGTCGGAAGGCGGCAATGCCATCGAGGCGATGATCGCCGCGGCGGCGACGATTGCCGTGGTCTATCCGCACATGAACGGCCTCGGCGGCGACAGCTTCTGGCTGGTCGGTCGCGCCGGTTCGACGCCGGTCGGAATTCAGGCCTGCGGACGCGCAGCGATGGCGGCGGATCGCAACTGGTATCGCGAGCGCGGCTGCAGCAGCATTCCCGGCCGCGGCCCGCTCGCCGCGCTCACCGTCGCCGGTACCGTCGACGGCTGGCAGAAGGCCTTTGAACTCAGCCGCGATCGTCATGACGGGCGGCTGCCGATGGCGCGGCTGCTCGAGCCCGCTATCCGGCATGCCGAGGAGGGCGTAGCCGTCACCAGCACGCTGCATGAGAACATCCGCAAGAAGCGGCATGAGCTCGAAAACGTGCCCGGCTATGCCGAGGTCTATCTGCCGCAAGGCACCCCGCTCGCGGTCGGTGCGCGGCTGCGGCAGCCGCGTGTCGCGGCGACGCTGCGGCGTCTGGCCAAGGCCGGGCTGTCCGATTTCTATCGCGGCGAATTGGCGCGCTCGATGGCGGCCGATCTCGAGCGCGTGGGGAGCCCGCTGCGATTGGCTGATCTCGAGCGGCATCAGGCATCGCTGGTGACGCCGCTCTCGGTCGATGTGTCCGGCCACAAGGTCTTCAACATGCCTCCGCCGACGCAGGGGCTGGCCTCGCTCCTGATCCTGGCGCTTTATGCCCGGCGCATGGCCGACGAAGCCGACGGCGTCGATCATCTGCACAGGCTCGTCGAATGCACGAAGGCCGCGTTCCGTATTCGCAATGGCCATGTGACCGATCCCGATTACATGAAGCGCCCGGCCGCCGAATTCCTGTCCGAGCAATCGCTGGCTGCGCTTCACGAAACGGTATCCGACCGTCGCGCCGCGCCGTGGCCCGATCCGTCCAAACAGGGCGATACGGTTTGGCTCGCCGCGACCGATCGCAACGGGCTCAGTGTCAGCTTCATTCAAAGCGTCTACTGGGAATTCGGCTCGGGCGTCATTCTTCCCGAGAGCGGCGTCACCTGGCAGAACCGTGGAACGAGCTTCAGCCTCAGCGAGAGCGATACCAATCGGCTGGATCCCGGACGCCTGCCGTTCCACACCATCCAGCCGGCGATGGCCGAGCTCGGCGATGGACGGCTGATATCCTTCGGCACGATGGGCGGAGAGGGGCAGCCGCAGACCCAGGCTGCCATCTTCTCCCGTTACGCCATGCACGGCCAAGAGCTGCAGTCCGCGATTACGGCGCCGCGCTGGCTGCTTGGTCGCACCTGGGGCGAGGAAAACAACAATCTGAAGATCGAATCCCGCTTCGATCCCGCGATCATCGAACAGCTCCGCACGCTCGGTCACGACATTCAGGTAACCGGTCCGTTCGAGGAGTTCATGGGACACGCCGGCGCGATCGTCTGGCATCCGGACGGCCTGATGGAAGGGGCCAGCGATCCGCGCAGCGACGGCGTCGTTGCGACCCGCTGAGGGTCGTTCCGACCGCATGATCCGCACGACACCGCGTCGTGCGGCTGGACCTCCTAGCGGGCCGGCTTGCCGAGGCGCGCCGTCGCCTTCGACGCTGCTGACTTGTGCTTGCGATCCCCGACCGGGGCCGTCAGCCAGGTCAGGATCATGTCCTGCGCATGCTCGCGGCGCCGTGCAAGCCAGTCCGGAGCGCCGAGGTCCTTGTCGAACATCGCCGACAATGTGTAGCGGTTGGACACGTGGAAATAGCTCATCGCCGTGATCGAGACATAAAGCTGGATCGGATCGACATCACCGCGGAACAGGCCGGCCGCGACACCGCGGCGCAGAATGCTTTCGATGCTTGCGACCAGCGGCAAAGTGAGATCGGCAATCTTGCGCGACTTGCGCATGTTGCGTCCACGCTGAAGATTCTCGGTGTTGATCAGGGCGATGTAGTTCTGGTGTTGCCCGAAGAAGGTGAACGTGAAGTCGATCAGCTCTCTCATCGCGGCGATCGGCTCGAGATCATCCAGTTTCAGCTGCTGTTCGGCCGCGCGAATTTCGGTGTACACGTCCTCGAGGACGGCAATGTAGAGCCCGTTCTTGTCGCCGAAATAGGCGTAGAGCAGGCGCATGTTGGCCTTGGCGCGCTGCGCAATCGCCTCGACGCGTGCGCCGCCGAGGCCGTTGTGGCAGAACTCGAAGGTCGCCGCGCGCAGGATCGCTTCCTTGGTGAGCGCCGAGTCGCGAGGCCGCTTTCCGCGCGTGTTGGTGCGGATAGGGCTGGTCTGTGCTGCTGTCGTCTCTGTCACGGCGTCAACCTTGCCTGGGCTCGGGTACTCACACAAGGCAGATCCGCATCAGGCCATATCGGGCAGCGGACCGGTTCCCGGCGCAAGCAGCTGGGATTGAGATCGGCATTGCGACGGTTCGTCAAGTGCGATTCCTCCATGTTCACTGCTTCCGGGCGCCGGCTGCTACCATCACGCCGCCACGCGCGACGAGCCGGCCGGCCTTGTAGACATCGCGTGGCTTGGGACGCGCGACCACGGCTTCCTGGACGTGCCGGGCATCCAGCACGACGAAATCCGCCGCTCCGCCGACGGTGAGGCCGTAATCCTTCAGGCCAAGCGCGCGCGCTGCGTTGGTCGTCACCATGTCGAAGGCAGCGGCCAGTTGATCGTCCGTGTTGAACCCGGAGCGATAGCCGACCATCATCGCGCGTTCGAGCAGGTCGCCGTCACCATAGGGCCACCAGGAATCACGGATGTTGTCGTTGCCGGAGAACACGGTGACGCCGGCATCGCGAAGCAGCAACACGGGCGGAAACAGCCGCGCGCCCGGGGCATTGGTGAGAATGGCGACGCCGGCCTCGGCGAGCTGCTGCGCGGTCCGTTGAACCACATCGACAGCCACTTCGCCGAGCGCGTAGGCATGACTGATCGTGACCCTGCCGCCAAGGCCCGATGCCTTGGTCCGCCGCGCGATTTCCTCGATTTCCGAGATGCCCTGCAGACCGCCGTCATGCAGGTGGATATCGATGCCGACGCCCTGCCGCTCGGCGATCCCGAAGACGACATCGAGATGCCCGGCGACGTCGCCATCGTGGCCCGCGGGATCGAGTCCGCCGACCAGATCGGCGCCGCCGCGCACGGCTTCCTCGAGCAATTGGGCCGTTCCGGGCGATGTCAGGATGCCGCTCTGCGGAAACGCAACGATCTGGATCGAAAGCTTCTCGCGGTGCGCTTCCCGCGCGGCGGCGATCGGTTCGAAATGCCGCAAGCCAACCTCGGCGTCGACATCGACATGGCTGCGCATCTGAGTGGTGCCCTGCGAGACGCAGAGGTCGATCAGGGCTGCGGCGCGAACCGGGATCGGCTTGGCGCCGGCGAGGGCTTCCTTCTCGAACTTGACGCGCTCGCGCACGTCGAAGCCCGCGGTGCAGGGCCGGTGCGGTTTCCAGTCGTCGCCGATGAAGCATTTGTCGAGGTGGATGTGACCTTCGACCATGCCGGGGAGCACCAGGTGCCGGCCAAGATCGCGTGTTTCGCCGACGGCGCCATAGCTTTGCGGGGACGGCGCGATCGCCACGATCTTGCCGCCGCGCACGGCGATTTCGACCAGCCGGCCGTCGGTCAGCCGCGCGTTCTGGAAGAGTGTGTCGATGGCTGTCAATTCGGGTCTCCGGTTTCTTATGTCGGCACGATGCCGTCGGGCAGGGTGCGGGAAAATGCCGCGATCTCGCCGGCGGTGGTGATCCAGATGTCCTCGCGCCTTGCGACGATTGCTTGCAAGGCGCGCCGCAGCGGCCGCAGCCGGTGCGGCTGGCCGACCAGATAGGGATGCAGCGCGATGCCCATCACCAGCGGCTGCTTGGCGGATTGCGCCAGCATCTCCTCGAATGTGTCCGCGATCATGGCTGCAAACTGTTCGCCACTGTCCTTGCGTCCGACAATCGAGGGGATGTCGTTCAGTTCCTGTGGATAGGGGACGGACAGGATCCGCCCGCCATCCCTTGTCGCGAACCACACCGGCTGATCGTCCATGCACCAGTCGAGCAGGTAGTGGTAGCCCGCTTCGGCGAGCAGGTCCGGCGTCACGGCGGATTGCGAGATCCACGGACCGAGCCAGCCAAGCGGTCGCCGTCCCTCGGCGTGCGCGATGATATCGGTCGCTTCCACGATCAGTTGCTGCTCCTCGGCAGCTGAGAGCACGCCCTGGCGTTCGGAATTGGTCCGTCCATGGCCGACGACCTCGTCGCCGCGCGCGCGAAATGCGTCCATGACTTCCGGGCAGTAGTGATAGATGCTGCTGTTCGCGAGCACGGAGACCGGCAGCGTCAGCTCGTCGAACAGATCGATGAGCCGCCACACGCCGACCCGATTGCCATAATCGCGCCAGGCGTAATTGAGCACATCCGGATGCGGACCGCCCGGGCAGAGCTCGGCGCCAAGTCCGTCGCCGAAGGCGAAGTGCTCGAGGTTGAGCGCGACATAGACCGCGAGCCGCTTTTCCTCCGGCCACGCGAAGTCGGGTCGGCGCGAGATCGCGCTGTAGCGGTAGCGGTCGTGAGAGAGGAGTGCGCGCGCTGGATCCGGCGCTTGCGCCGATGTTGCACCGCCGAGAACGCCACGCGAGGTGGCTCGCTCCGGCTCCGCTGCAAACTGCCGCTCCATTGCAATCTCCACTCGGCACGCAATCAGCCGCTTGACATTCGCCAATTTGTGAAGAAAGTTTTTACTTCCGTCAAGGCCGCGGAGACAGCGGCAGCGGACCAGAGGCGGCTCGGGAGCCGTTGGAGCGGGAGGAATTGCAGAAATGAGCTACGCTTGTATGCCCATCACCAGTTTGTGCCGCCGCGTCGTCTTGCAGGGCGCGCTCGCCATTCTCATCGGCTCTGTGTCGCTTGCGGAGCGGGCGCGGGCCGCCGAGCCGATCAAGATCGGCCTGGTTACCGCGCTGTCGGGCCAATCGGCGCGCGCCGGCGAGGCGTTGACCCGCGGCGCCACCATCGCGATCGAGGAGATCAACGCCAAAGGGGGCGTGCTCGGTCGTCCGCTGGAGCTGGTGCGCCGCGACGATGAGAGCAATCCCGCCAAGGGCTTGACCGCCGCGCGCGAACTGATCCAGCGCGAGAAGGTCGCGGTGCTGCTCGGCGGTCTCGATACGCCGGTCCAGCTTGCGATCGTGCCGTTCGTCAACAACGTCAAGATGCCGTTCGTGGTGCCATGGGCCGCCGGAACCAACATCACGCAGAACGGCGCCGCGTCCAACTACGTGTTCCGCGTCTCGGCGATGGACGACGAGGTCGACAAGGCGATCGTCGCGTTTGCCGGCAAGACCTTCGCGGCCAGGAAGCCGGGCCTCATCCTCGTCAACAATCCCTGGGGCGAATCCAACGAGCACGGCCTGCGCGCGGCGCTGAAGGCGGCCGGGATCGAACCGGCGGGTGTCGAGAAATTCGAGGCGAACGACGTCGACGTAGTCGCGCAACTGTCCCGGCTCAAGCAGGCCGGCGCCGATTCCCTGTTCCTGGTCGGCAATGTCGGTCCAGCCTCGCAGGTTGTGAAATCGCTCGACCGGATGGGCTGGGCGCCGCCGATCGTGTCGCATTGGGGACCGGCCGGCGGCCGCTTCACTGAGCTCGCCGGGCCGAGCGCCGAGAGCGTCGTGTTCGTGCAGACCTACAGCTTCTTCGGCAACCTCTCGCCGGTCGGCAAGCGCGTGCTCGCCGAGCTGCAGGCGAAGTATCCGGACATCAAGGGCGCGGCGGACGTGACGCCCGCGGTCGGCTTCGCCAACGCCTATGACAGCGTGCTGGTGATCGCCGGTGCGATCCAGAAGGCCGGCAGCACCGATCCGACCGCAATCCGCGACGGCTTCTACGGAATCGACCGGCTGGAAGGCCTGATCAAGACCTATGAGAAGCCATTCGCCCAGGACAAGCACGATGCGCTGACCGCGCAGGACTACATCTGGGCCCATTTCGAAGACAACCACATCCTGCCGTTCAAGAACTGACGGCGGCGGTCGTCCAGCAAGCAGATCGGGGTGATCATCGATGTCGTTTCTTTCGGCGATAATAACCGGAATGGCGCTGGGGAGCATGTACGGTCTGCTCGCGCTGGGCTTTCACGTCACGTACGCCGTGTCCGGCACGGTCAACTTCTCGCAGGGCAGCTCGATGACTCTGGGCGCCGTAGCGGGATTCTTCTTCCTCATCTTGTGGGGCTGGCCGGCCGCGATCGGCATTCCTGCGGTGCTGCTGGTCTGCGCGGTTTACGGCGTCCTGATCGAACGCTTCGCGGTGCGTCCGTTCGTGCTGCGCGGGTCGGACAACTGGCTGATGGCGACCGTTGCGGTCGGCATCATCGTCGACAATGTGATGCTGTTCGTGTTCGGCAAGGAGCCGCGCAGCTTCCCGTCGATGCTCGCGGCGAAGCCGATCCAGATCGTGGAGGGGGCAGGGGTCTACCCGCTGCAGCTCCTGATTCCCGTGGTCGGCCTTCTGCTTGCGCTGGCGCTGCATCTGATCACCCGCCGCACGCGGCATGGCGTCGCGATGCTGGCGGTGGTGCAGAACCCCAACGCCGCGCGGCTGATGGGCATCAACGTCAGCGGCGCCATTGCCGCGAGCTACGCGGTGTCGGCGATGCTTGCCGGCGTTGCCGCACTGTTGATCGCGCCGCTGTTCAACGTCTCGTCCGAGATGGGTACGCTGTTCGGCATCAAGGCGTTCGCCGCCGCGATCATCGGCGGTCTCGCCAGCGCCTGGGGCGTCATGCTGGCCGGATTGTGTCTCGGCCTGATCGAGGTGTTCGCGACCAACTATCTCGGCTCGGTCTACACCCAGATCATCACGTTCGCTTCCGTCATCGTCATCCTCGTCGTCATGCCGCACGGGCTGCTTGGCCGAGCTGGAGTTAAGAAGGTATGACCTCTCGCGCCTCCTTTCTCGTCGCCGTCGCGGCGCTCGCGGTTGCCATCGGCTACGCTGCGGTCGCGGACAGCTATTCGGTGTTCCTGATCGCGACGATCTCGCTGACGGCGATCGGCTGCATCGGCCTCAACGTCCTGCTCGGTCTCGCGGGCCAGATCTCGCTCGGCCATATCGGCTTCATGGCGATCGGTGCGTACACCACCGTGCTGCTAATGGAGAAAGCCGGCTGGCCTTACCTCGCCGCGACGGCGGGAGCCATCGTGCTGGTCAGCATCGTCGGCGGGCTGCTCGCGATGCCGGCGCTGCGCGTGCGCGGGCCGTATCTGGCGATGGTGACGATTGCCTTCGGCTTCATCGTCGAACATGTTACGATCGAGTGGCGCGATCTCACCGGCGGCGGCAACGGCCTGATGCTGAGCGCGCCGCCGAGCGTGTTCGGCTATGCGCTGTCCGAGCGTTCGCTTGCCATCGCCGGCGTCGTGCTGGTGTTTGCCGGCCTCATCCTGTTCGAGCGCCTGAAACGCAGCGGCTGGGGCTATGCCATGCGTGCCGCCCGCGATACCGAGGTCGCGACGCGCTCGCTCGGCATCGACCTGGTGCAGGTCCGCGCCATTGCCTTCGTGATCTCGGCGGCCGCGATGGCGCTGGCCGGTGCGCTGTTCGCGCCGCTGCAGGGCTATATCAGCCCGAGTTCGTTTCCGTTCCTGCAGTCGGTGCTGCTGTTGTTCGCCGTGATGGTCGGCGGCGCCGGCTCGGTGCTCGGTCCGGTGATCGGCGCCGCGCTGGTGGTGCTGCTGCCGGAAGCGCTGTCTGACCTCGCCGAGTATCGCCTGCTGGCGTTCGGCGTCTTGCTGTTCGTCGTGCTGCGCGCCGCGCCCTCCGGCATCGTCGGCCTTGCAGAGCAGCTCGCCGCAAGGCTCCTGCCGGCGCGCAAGCCGGTGGCGGAGCCCGCGATCGCGGCGGCGGATGCAGATGCGGCGATCCTCGAGACCCGCAACGCGGCGGGGCTCGACGTGACGGATCTGTCGATCTCGTTCGGCGGCGTGCGCGCGGTCCGGGGTGTCTCGTTCAAGGCGGCGCCCGGTGCCGTCACCAGCATTATCGGTCCCAACGGCGCCGGCAAGACCAGCGCGCTCAATCTGCTCTGCGGCTTCTACCGGCCGCAGGCGGGGACGGTGAAGCTCGGCGATCGCGACGTCACGGGCATGACGTCGCATCTGCTGGCGCGGGTCGGCGTCGCCCGCACGTTCCAGACCACGCAGCTGTTCGGCTCGCTCACGATCCTGGAGAACATTCTGCTGGCCGAGCGGGTCGGCCGGCTCGGCGGCGTGGTCTCCGCGCTGCGCAACGCGGAGACCGAAGCTTTCGCCCGGTTCCTGCTGCGCTTTGCCGGCGTCGATGGCGATGTCGATCGCCTTGCGGATTCGCTGTCCCATGGCGAGAAGCGGCTGGTCGAGATCGCGCGTGCGCTGGCGTTGCGGCCGCGCATCCTGCTGCTCGACGAACCCGCGGCGGGCCTGTCGAAGGGCGACAAGCAGCGCCTGACCGCGCTGCTCCGCCGGATCGCCGATCTCGGGATCGCCGTCATCATCGTCGAGCACGACATGCCGATGATCATGTCGCTGAGCGATCTCATCGTCGTGCTCGACGGCGGCAAGCGCATCGCGATCGGCGACGCGGTGGCGATCCGCAACGATCCGCTGGTCCGCAAGGCCTATCTTGGCGACGCCACGCCCGGCGAGAAGAGCCGCGCGCCGCGGCCGGCGCGGCAGGGCACCGCACTCGAGGTCAAGGCGCTCGATGCGTTCTATGGCCTGTCGCGCGCGCTGAACGGCATCGATCTGGTGGTCGCGCCCGGCGAGGCGGTCGCGGTGCTCGGCGCCAACGGTGCCGGCAAGACCACCCTGATGCGGTCGATCGCCGGTCTCGAACCGCCGCGCGCCACGGGCGAAGTGCGGCTCGCCGAGACCCGCATCGACAGGATGCCCGCCCATGTCCGTGCCCGTTCCGGCGTCGTGCTGGTGCCGGAAGGGCGGCAGGTGTTTCCGGAGCTGACGGTGAAGCAGAACCTGCAGCTCGGCGCCTATGCGCGCAAGGGCATCGACCTCGATGTCGAGATCGAGGCGATGTTCGTGCGCTTCCCTCGGCTGAAGGAGCGCATCGACCAGCGCGCCGGCCTGTTGTCCGGAGGCGAGCAGCAGATGCTCGCGGTGGCGCGCGGCCTTCTGACCGGGCCGAAGATCTACATGCTGGACGAGCCGTCGCTCGGGCTGGCGCCGCTGGTGGTCGATGAGTTGTTTGCGTCCTTTGAGCGGTTGCGCAGCGAGGGCATGACCATCATCGTGGTCGATCAGATGGCAGGCCATGCGCTGGCGCTGGCCGACCGGGCCTATCTGCTGGAGACCGGTGCGATCCTGAAGAGCGGCGCTGCCGATATCATCGCCGAGGATCCGTTGCTCGAGGCGGCCTATCTCGGTGGCGAGGTCCAGGCTGGTGCGCCGCAGCGACTCGCGGCCCAGGCACGCTAGCGGAGGCGGGGGCGGATGCTGATCGGAGGCAGCGAAGCACACGGAAGGCAGCCGGGTCGCGTGAATGCGCCGGGCGAGCGGCGTCCCGAGCCCGGAGTGACAGTCCCTGCCGATGTGGAAGTGGGACTGCTGGCCGATAGGGCGCTGCGCGATCGCGCCGTCGGCCAGGTCGTCGCCATGTTCGAACGTTCGCTCTACGCCGTGATCGACGGGATCTGGATCTGCGTTGGACGGACCGGCATCGGGTCGGGGCCGCTGCATGTGGTCGGCGATTTCCGGTGGCCAGGCCTTGCGGTCGGCGATCCCGTGCGGGTCGCGGATTCCATTCTGTGGATCGGAGCGACACCGTTCGCGAATCTGGCCACGCGGTCGGTCTGGGCGCCGCCCGCGGTACCGAACTGGTCGATCAGCAGCCTCAGACGCGGCCTTGATGCGGTCGACGAGGTGTGGGTGGGCGGTTTGATTGCAGAGGGCCTTGCCGCGGTCGGGTCCGCACATGCTCCGAGCGACACCTCCGCGCTCGTTCGCGCGGCCATGCCGGGCCTCGCTGCCTTGGAGCGAGTGCTCGCAGGCGCGGATGACGATGCGGATCGAGAGTCCGGGCTTGCCAGCCTGATAGGTCTCGGGCCGGGGCTGACGCCGTCCGGCGACGATCTGATCGGCGGCGCGCTGATTGCGCTGGCTACGTTCGGACGCAACGAATCTCGCGACGCATTGTGGGACCGCTGCCGCATGCTGCTCGACGGCACCAACGACATCAGCCGGATGCATTTGCGCGCGGCGGCGCTGGGCTACGGCGCTGCGGCGCTGCACGCCGCGATCCACACAACCATGAGCGGCGAGACCGCCGGAGTTCGTGGCGCCGTCACGGCCCTGGCGGCGATCGGGCATACATCCGGACTGGACGCATTTGCCGGCGGTCTAATCGTCCTGCGCCACGCCCTTTGCCAGCGGTGACGCTCTTGCAGATCGAATTTCGAGTTCTCCCAGACTGCTCCGAACGAAGTTCGGAGCACTTTTTTTAGGGCGCTGCTGATCCGCCAATCGAGCGGGCGGGGAATTTCGCACTCTGCGCGAATCCGGTCTTGACGAAGTAAGTGCTTTCTTATTAACTCGACACAACGAAAACGAACTTTGTTAGGGCGGAGACGATGACGGATCAGGATAGGCCGCAGTATCAGCAATTGCTGGCGCGCAAGGTCGAAGTCGTGAATGTCGGGCTTGAGGGGTTCGTAAAGGACCTGCGCGACTGCGGCATCGACGTCGTTCACGTCGACTGGAAGCCGTCGGCCGGCGGCGATCCGCAGATGGCGGCCCTGCTCGCGAAGCTCGGTGTGTGAGGGCGCACCGATGAAATTGATCGAGGACGCAAACCGGCAGGCGCTTACCCGGATCCTCGAAGGGGAGCCGCGGCTGATCGACATCGTTCCCGCCCGCGAATTGATCCCGGGCCTGCGCGAACGGATGATCCTCCACGCCGGACCGCCGATCTCATGGGACAGGATGTGCGGCCCGATGCGCGGTGCGGTCGCAGGCGCCGTCGTGTTCGAGGGGTGGGCGCAGGATCTGCCGACCGCGAGCAGGCTCGCCGCCAGCGGCGAGATCGAGTTTCACCCGAACCACCATTTCGGCGCGGTCGGCCCGATGACCGGTATGACGACGATGTCGATGCCGCTGTTTGTGGTCGAGAACGCGCGCTTCTCCAACCGTGCCTATTGCGCGATCAACGAGGGGCTCGGCAAGGTGATGCGCTTCGGCGGCAACGACGCCAGCGTGCTGAAGCGGCTCGCCTGGCTGCGCGACGTGTTCGGTCCGACGCTCGGCAAGGCGATCCGTGCCGCCGGCGGCATCGACCTGAAATCGATCGTTGCGCGCGGCTTGTCGATGGGCGACGAGCTGCATCAGCGTAATCTCGCCTGCTCGAGCGTGTTCCTGCGCGAAATCGCGCCCTGGATGGCGCGAACGTCGACCGACAACGCCGTTCTCGCAGAATGCCTCGCGTTTATCGGACAGAACGATCAGTTCTTCCTCAACATCGCGATGGCGATGGGCAAGGTGATAACCGATCCCGCCAACGGCATTCGGGGCTCGACCATCGTCACCACGATGTGCCGCAACGGCACCGATTTCGGCATCCGCGTAAGCGGGCTCGGCGAGCAATGGTTCACCGCGCCGGTCGAAATGCCGGAAGGGTTGTACTTTGCCGGCTATTCCGAGAAGGACGCCAATCCGGACATGGGCGATTCCGCGATCGTCGAGACGATCGGCCTGGGTGGATTTGCGATGGCGGCAGCGCCGGCCGTCGCGGGCTTCGTCGGGGCCGGTGCGCCGTCCGAGGCCGGCAACTTCACCCGCTCGATGGGCGAGATCACGGTTGCGCAGAATCCGGAATGGACCATCGCCGCAATGGACTTCGCGGGCGTGCCGACCGGCATCGATATCCGCCTGGTCGTCGATTCCGGCGTTGTGCCGGTCATCAACACCGGCATCGCGCATCGCGAGCCCGGCATCGGGCAGGTCGGTGCGGGCGTGGTCAAGGCGCCGTTGGCGTGCTTCCAGCAGGCGATCGTCGCGATCGCCGAGGATTTGGGTGTGTCATGAACGTCGTCGTCCTGAACGAAGTCCGCAAGGGATTCTATCTCGACTCGGTCGCGCTGATGCGGCTGTCGCGCGAGGTCGCCGGCTCGCCCGGCGTGATCGAGGCGGCGCTGATGATGGGAACGCCGTCGAACGCGGCGATCATGCGCAACGCAGGGCTGCTGGAGGAGAGCACTGCCGTGAAGGGCAATGACCTCGTGATCGCGGTCAAGGCCGAGTCCGAGTCCGCGGCCCGCGAAGCGCTCGACAATGCGATCAAGTCGCTCGACAAGCCGAAGACGCAAGGCGAGGCGCAGGCTGCCTGGCGGCCGCACTCGATCGCCGCCGCTGTCAAGGCTAGGCCGGAGATCAATCTGGCGCTGATCTCCGTTCCCGGCGAGTTCGCCGCCGCCGAAGCCCGCAAGGCGCTCAATCGCGGCCTGCATGTCCTGATGTTCAGCGACAACGTGTCCCTCGAAGACGAATTGTCGCTCAAGCAGCAGGCGCGGACGGCCGGCCTCCTGATGATGGGGCCGGATTGCGGAACGGCCGTGATCGGCGGCGCGCCGCTGGCGTTCGCCAACAAGATCAAGCGCGGCAGGATCGGCATCATCGGTGCGTCCGGGACCGGAACGCAGGAGGTCTCGTGCCTGATCTCGGAAGCCGGCGCGGGAATCTCCCACGCCATCGGGGTCGGCGGGCGCGATCTGAAGAAGGATATCGGCGGCATCACCACGTTGATGGCGATCGATGCATTCGATTCCGATCCGGAAACCGATCATGTGGTGCTGATCTCGAAGCCGCCGCATCCCGATGTCGCAAAGACCGTGCTTGAGCGGATCGGCAGAAGCAGGAAGTCGTACACTGTGTGCTTCATCGGCGCTTCGGAGATCGAGCTGCCGCCGAATGCCCGGTTCTCGCCGACGCTGAAGGGCGCCGCGGAGCTGGCGCTGGGAGACAAGAAGATCGGCGCGGGCTTCGATGCGAATGCCGTCGCATCACGGCTTCCGCGCAGCAGCCGCGGCGGGATCGAGGGCTTGTTTGCCGGCGGCACGCTGTGTGCCGAAGCGCAGGTGATCCTTGCTGCCGCAGGCCGGAAGGTGGCGTCGAATGCCGCGATCCCCGGCGTGGTCAAGCTCGGCATCGAGCCGAACGCCGGACGCGACCGGCTGATCGACCTCGGCGACGACGAATATACCCGCGGGCGGCCGCACCCGATGATCGACCCGTCGGTGCGCGATGACGCGTTGCGCGCGGCCCTCAGGAATCGCGATCTTTCGGTGGTGCTGCTCGATCTCGTGCTCGGCTACGGCGCGCATGCCGATCCCGCCGAGCATCTGACCAAGATCGTCGCCGATCGCGGGCAGGATGCGCCGGCGCTGATCGCATCCGTCGTCGGCACGGAGCAGGATCCGCAAGGACGCTCCGCGCAGGTCAGGAAACTGGAGCAGGCCGGAATCCTCGTTGCGCCGTCGAATGCGCAGGCGTGCGAGCTTGCGGTTGCCATCGTCCAGAATGCCGGGAGGTAAGGAAATGCGTACACTCAATGACGTGCCGCGCCGCCTGGTGGTCGCGATCGGTGGCAATGCGGTTCACCCCGAGGATATCAGAGGCACTTCCCAGGAGCAGAAGTCCGTCGCGCAGATCACGGCGGAAGCGCTGCTGCCGCTTGCGCAACTCGACAACGAGTTGGTCATCACCCACGGCAACGGTCCGGTCGTCGGCAAGATCATGATGCGGCAGATGCTGACGATGAGCCGGATTCCGCCGATGGACATGGACATTTGCGTCGCGCATAGCCAGGGCGGTATCGGCTATCTCCTGATGCAGGCGATCGAGAATGCGCTGCGCGAACAGGGCAACCAGCGACATGTGGCAAGCCTGCTGACCCAGGTAGAGGTGGACAAGGACGATCCGGCATTCAAGAACCCGACCAAATTCGTCGGACCGTTCTTCTCGGAGGACGAGGCGAAGAAGATCAGCGCCGAGCTCAATTGGGCGATGCGAGAGGATTCGGGGCGCGGCTGGCGTCACGTCGTGCCGTCGCCGAAACCCAAGCATGTCTGCGACATCTCGCTGGTCGACGCCTTGGTCAAGCGCGGGACGATCGTCATTGCGGGAGGCGGCGGCGGCGTTCCGGTGGTTCGCGATGCAAAGGGCGTGCGCACCGGCGTGCCCGCGGTCATCGACAAGGACCTGACGTCGGCTCATATCGCCAATGTGCTTGGCATCGAGGAGTTGCTGATCCTGACCGCGGTGCCGCGCGTCGCGGTGAATTTCGGCAAGCCGAACAAGAAGGACCTGGATCAGGTCAGCCTCGAGGAGATCAAGGCCTACCACCGTGAGGGGCATTTCCCGCCGGGAAGCATGGGACCCAAGGTCGATGCCGCAATCCGCTTTCTCGAGGGCGGCGGCAAGCGCGCGATCATCAGTCACCTCGATTGCGCCATGGCGGCGCTGCGGGGCGAGACGGGGACGCACGTCGTTCATTAGCTACCGGGATTGGCGCCTCGGCGAGATCTTCGCCCACGCCAATCTGCCTTCGAGCGTCGAGCAGGATGGCGGTCCGATCTTGATGGCCGCAGTGGCGCTCGCGCTCACCGAGTTGAAGCAGGTGAGACGCCTCGGCGCCTCATTCTGACCAGGTAATCGAGCTGCCCGCTGGCTCAAGCTCAGACAAAAGACAAACAAGCGGCCTGCGGGATTCAAGGGAACGACAAGGCAATGGCCATCCAATCCAGCATAAGGGCGAACCTTTACAAGGATTCCGTGTCGTTGATGCGGATATCCCAGGTCACGATCGCGCGGACCGGCGTGCAGCGGGTCACGCTGCTGATGGGGACGCGCAGCAACAAGGAGTTCCTACAGCAGGCCGGGCTGATGAGTCCAGCGCTCGAGAGCGCCAAGCCGGGCGATATCATGATCGTCGTGGCGGACGATGCGCCCGACAAGATCGCGGCCGCGGAGCGGGAGATTCATTCCCAGATCGCGGGCGAAGAACCGAAGGGCGGATCGACTGAAGCAGCGGCGGAAGCACCGCCGCGCTCGATCGCCGGCGGCGTCGCGATTGCCGATCATGCCGACCTCGCATTGATCTCGGTGCCGGGCCCCTATGCCGCCGCGGAAGCCCTGAAGGCGCTGCGCCGGGGCCTCAACGTGTTGCTGTTCAGCGACAGCGTGCCGATCGAACAGGAGGTGGCGATCAAGCGCGTTGCGGCGCAGAAGGGCCTGCTGGTGATGGGGCCGGATTGCGGCACGGCCATCATCAACGGCGTGCCGCTTGGATTTGCCAACGTCGTTCGGCGCGGCGCGATCGGGCTCGTCGGCGCGTCCGGCACCGGCCTGCAGGAGGTGATGTGCCAGATCCATCGTCATGGCCATGGCATCTCGCAGGCGATCGGCACCGGCAGCCACGACGTCTCCAGCGAGGTCGGCGGCATCACGATGTTGCAGGGGCTGGAACTGCTGGCCGCCGACGCGCAGACCAAGGTGGTCGCCATCGTCTCAAAACCTCCTGCGCCCGATGTACAGCAGCGGGTGATCGAGCGCGCTCGCGCGATCGGAAAGCCTGTCGTGATCTGCTTCCTCGGCGGCGAGCCAGCCGCATCCGCCGGCAATGTTCACCGCACGTCGTCGCTCGAGGAGACCGCGCGGCAGGCCGTCGCGCTTGCCGGAGCGCGCCAACCCGGGAGCGACGAGCAGTCCGCTGAGGCGTTGGCAACGAAGGTTTGTGGGTCGCTGACGCCGTCGCAGCGCTATCTGCGCGGTCTCTATTCCGGAGGTACGTTCTGCTCGGAAGCTCAGACCATATGGCGGGCGGCGGGCATTCGCGCCCGGTCGAACGCGCCGCTTGCGGGCGCAGAGCGTCTCGCCGACGTGGAAGAGAGCCGCGGGCACATGGCGATCGATCTCGGCAGCGACGAATTCACGGTCGGGCGTCCGCATCCGATGATCGACTACGGCGTGCGGATCGAACGGCTGCTGAAGGAAGCCGGTGATCCGACCGTTGCCTGCATCGTGCTGGACGTGGTGCTCGGCTACGGCAGCCACCCCAATCCGGCAGAGATCCTGGCTCCGGCGATCCGCCGGGCCAAGGCCGCGGCGCGGGCGCAGGGGCGGGAGCTTGCCGTGATCTGCTTCGTCTGTGGCACGGACGCGGATCCGCAGCCGTACGAGACCCAGAAAGGCATGTTGGCCGATGCCGGCGCCGAGATTGTCGGCAGCAGCACCAGCGCAGCCCGCGCCTCGCAAGCCATCGCGAGCCGCATGGCCGCGGACGACAGCGCCAACGGGCGTCGCGCGATGCAAGGTGGAGAACGATGATGAACGCAGCCCCTTCCGCGCTCCAGAACCAGACATCGGTCATCAGCCTCGGCGCCTCCGGCCTCGATCGCGGTGTCGAAAGCAGCGGCGCCCCGCTGGTGCGGTTGCAGTGGCAGCCGGTCGGCGACGGAAGTCCTGAGGTCGCCTGGAGCCTCGCGCAGCTGGTCGGCGACGCCTGCGATGCCGACTGCCTCGGATCGCGGATTGATCGCGCCAATGCGGAAGTGCTCGAGCGCATCCTGACCGCGCAGCCGGTATGGGTCGACGTCGCGGCGCACGCATTCGAAGTTTGGCCGGATATGGGCCGGACGCTGCTCCATGCCGGTCCGCCGATCGCCTGGAACGAGATGTGCGGCCCGATGAAGGGGGCGGTGGTCGGCGCCATCCTCTACGAAAAATGGGCAACGACCCAGCAGGAGGCCGAGCAACTCGTGGCGGCCGGCGGCATCCGCTTCGCACCGTGCCATGAATTCGGGGCGGTCGGGCCGATGACCGGGATCATCTCGCCCTCGATGCCGCTGTTCGTGGTGCTGAACCAGACCACCGGCAACCGCGCCTATGCGCCGATGATGGAATCCGGCGGCGCCAAGACGTTGCGTTTCGGCGCTTTCGCGCCCGAGGTGATCGAAGGCCTCAAGCTGATCGAGAATGTGCTGGCGCCATGCCTGAAGGCCGCGGTCGCCGGCATCGACGGCGGATTGCCGTTGAAGCCGCTGATATCGCAATCGCTGCACATGGGCGACGATGTCCACAATCGCAACACCGCGGCGACTTTGCTGCTGTATCGCGCCGTCACGGAATCGCTGCTCAAATCCTCGATCTCGCGCGATCTGGTTCGCGAGACGCTGCGGACGATCGGGGCGGACGACATGTTCTTCCTCAGCCTGTCGATGGCGGCATGCAAGGCGACCATGGATGCTGCCCACGGCGTGCCGTTCAGCAGCATCGTCACGGCAATGGCGCGCAACGGCGTGAATGTCGGCATCAGGGTCAGCGGACTGAACGGACAATGGTTCGTCGGGCCGGCCGACATTCCGGTCGGCCTGTTCCTGCCCGGCTTCAGCGAGGCCGATGCCAATCCCGATATCGGCGACAGCGCGATCACCGAGACTGCTGGCCTCGGCGCGTTCGCGATGGCGGCGGCTCCGGCGATGGTGCAGTTCGTCGGCGGTACGCCGCAGGACGCGCTGCGCTATTCGCGCGAGATGGCGCACGTCACGATCGGCCGCAATCCCGGCTTCACCCTGCCGATGCTCGACTTCATCGGCGCGCCTGTCGGCATCGACATCCGCAAGGTCGTGGACGAGAACATGCGCCCGGTCATCAACACCGCAACCGCGCACAAGGAGCCGGGCATGGGGATCATCGGCGCGGGCGTCGTGCAGGCGCCGATGAAGTGCTTCGTCGATGCCGTCGGCGCGCTGGCGACGGCGGCCGCGAGCTGAAATTGCTTCGATCTTGAGAACGATGGCGCGGTCGCGCCGCCGATGCAAAAAAATGCCGCAACAAACAACGCGGCAACACCGGAAACGAACAGGAGGAAACACATGAACGGTACCCGTCGTGCATTTCTGCAAACAAGTCTGCTCTCGGCAGCTTTCATCGGTTCATCGGGCCGGCTCGCCTTCGCCGACGATGCCGCAAAGCCGCTACGCATCGGCATTCTGATTCCGGGGTCGCGGGCCGACCATGGCTGGATGGAGTCGGCCTATAACGGCATGAAGGCGGCCGAGCAGCGCCACGGCAACAAGGTCGCGATCACGTCGATCGAGAACGTCAAGTTCGCCGACATGGAGCAGGCGCTGGTCACGCTCGCGAGCAAGAATGACATGGTGATCGGCGCCGCGGGGCAGACCCAGGCATCGGTGCTCAAGGTCGCCAAGCGATTCCCGAAGGTGAAGTTCTCCATCGTCGGCCCGACCGGACAGCCGACCGAAAACGTCGCGCAATACGACGTGCTGCAGGCCCAGATCGGCTTCATTGCCGGCGCGGTCGCCGCGATGATGTCGAAGAATGGCGCGGTGAGCTATGTCGGCGGTCTTGAAATTCCGGCCATCGTCAACACCGGAACCGAGTTCGCGAATGGCGCCAAGCACGTCAAGCCGGATACCAAATGCTTCGTGACCTACACCGGTGACTTCGACGACGTCGCCAAGGCGAAGGAGGCGACCCTTGCCGCGATCGCGCAGGGCGCCGACGTCCACTACAACATCCTCAATCTCGGCGTACGCGGCATGGAGCAGGCGGCGCGCGAGAAGGGCACCAGGATGATCGGGAGCTACACCAACTACTGCTCCGACAACAACCCGCTCTACATCGCCTACACGGTTAGCGGCATCGGCTTCATGGTCGAATATGCCATCGACCAGGCCGTCACTGGGACCTGGCACCCGGAGTACAAGCAGTTCGGCCTCGCGATGGGGCCCCGCTCGGCCGACATCGAGATCTGCGCCGGAGCGACGCCGGAGATCCAAGCCAAGGTCAAGGAGCTCAAGGACGACCTGCTGTCGAACAAGATCAAAGTCAAGGTGGGCTGACCGTGGCGCTTCTCGAACTGTCTGGCTTGACCAAGCGCTTCGGGGCTTTTACCGCGCTCGACGATATATCGCTGCTGATCGAGCGCGGCGAGGTGCACTGCCTGCTCGGCGAGAACGGTGCCGGCAAATCGACATTGTGCAACCTGGTGTTCGGGGTGCATCGGCCGGACGGGGGCACGATGACGCTGGCCGGCGAGCCGTTTGATCCACGCGGCCCGGCGGAGGCGCTGCAGCGCGGCGTCGTGATGGTGCACCAGCATTTCAGCCTGGTGCCCAACATGAGCGTGGCCGAGAATCTGATGCTGGGCCGTGCCAGCGCGGTGCTGAAGCCGCAGGACATCATCGTGCGGATGGAGCAGCTCGCGGCCGAATACGGCCTCGAGATCGCCCCCGAGGCGCGGATCGACGAGCTTTCGGTCGGTGAGCGGCAGCGGGTCGAGATCATCAAATGCCTCCTAGGCGATCCACAGCTGCTCGTGCTCGACGAGCCGACGGCCGTGCTGCAGCCCGACGAGATCGACGCGCTGCTGGCGATCTGCCGCCAGGTGGCGCTGCGCGGAAAGTCCGTCATCCTGGTGACGCACAAGCTCGGCGAAATCAGCCGTGTGGCCGATCGCACGACGGTGCTGCGGCAGGGCCGGATCATCGAGACCGTCGGGATGGAGGGCGCCGACATCCGGTCGCTGGTGCGCTCCATGGTCGGCCGCGACGTCCAGTCCGCCGGCTCGGTGCTCGCCGCTGCGGTCGACATCGAAGGCAAGACGCCGGCGAAACCGACGAACGCGGCCGGTCCGGTATCGCCGGGCGAGGCAGTGCTGCAGATCTCGGACCTCGTGTATCGCGACCCGCACGGCGTGCCGCGGCTCGACGGCTTGAGCCTCACGGTCGGTACCGGCGAGATCGTCGGGATCGCGGGCGTCGAGGGCAATGGCCAGACCGAGCTCGGACTGATCCTGGCCGGGCTCGCCGCGCCAAGCGCCGGGGCGATCGTGGTCGGCGGGACATCGGTCGCCGCCTGCACGCCGCAGGAGATCACCGATGCGGGTGTCGGCATCGTTCCCGAGGATCGCCATGCGGTGGCCTGCATCAAGGAATTGTCGGTGGCCGAGAACCTGTTTCTCGGCGCGATCGGAAAATTCAGCCGTTTCGGCCTGCTCGATAAGTCGGCGCGGCGCAAGGCGGCGCAGACGATGATGCGTGACTTCGACGTGCGGGCGAGCAGTCCTGATGTTTCGATGGCGAGCCTCTCCGGCGGCAACCAGCAGAAGGCGGTGCTTGCACGCGAGCTCTCGCTCGATCCGCTGGTGTTCCTGCTCGCCGCGCAGCCGACGCGCGGGCTCGACCTCGGCGCGATCGAGGCGGTCTACAATCGCATTCGTGCCGCGCGCGATGACGGGCTCGGGGTGCTCCTGATCTCCAGCGAACTGGAGGAACTGATGGCGGTGTCGGATCGGATCGCGGTGATCTACCGCGGAAAGCTGGTTGGCGAGCTCGCGGCCGGGGCGTTCAGCCGCGAGGCGATCGGAGCGATGATGTCGGGGCACGCGCATGTCTAGGTTGGCCATGGTTTTGAAAAATCCAAAGCTTGCGCGGGTCGCAAAGGGTGCAAGACTCGAGCTCGTGCCGTTGCAGGTTCTGGTCCCGGTGGTATCGACGATCATCGCGCTCGGGATCGGCCTGCTCATCATCACGGCCACCGGTGCGTCGGTCGTCGAGGCGATCGAAGCCTTCTGGGACGGGATGGCAGGAAGCGATTTCAACATCGGTGCCTCGATCAATCGCGCCATCAGCCTCGCGCTGGTCGGCCTCGGCTTCATCTTCGCCAGCCGTGCCAACCTGACCAATGTGGGCGGCGAGGGGCAGATCGCGATGGGCGGTATGCTCGCGACCGCCGCGGCCTTGCATGGCGCTGGCGGCCTCCCGTTGGGACTGGCGTTCATCGTGCCGCTCGCGGTGGGGACCATCGCCGGCGCCGTTTGGGGCGGCCTGGCAGGCTTCCTCAAGGCGGCTCGCGGCACCAATGAGGTCATCAGCACGCTATTGCTCAGCTTCATTGCGCTGCCGCTGGTGTATTGGTCCGTCGAGTCCTTCCATCTGCTGCGCAAGCCGATCAGCGACGTGTCGTCGTTGCCGGAATCGGCGGAGATTCCTGATTCGACCAAGCTTCCGCTGCTATTCCCGGACAACGGATCGCCGCTCCATATCGGCTTGCTGATCGCGGCGATTGCGGTCGTCGTGGTGTGGCTGGTGCTCAAGCACAGCACGCTCGGCCTGCGACTGCGCGCCGTCGGCCTGAATGCGACCGCCTCACGCCGCGCGGGCATGCGGACGAGCTTCTACGTGATCCTGGCCATGACGGTATCCGGCGGCCTGGGCGGTCTCGGCGGCGCGATCATGATCCTCGGCCAGCAATTCTATCTGACGAGCGATTTCTCGTCCGGCTACGGATTTGACGGTCTGGTGGTCGGCCTGCTGTCGCGCGGCTCGGCCGTCGGCGTCGTGATCGGTGCGCTGCTGTTCGGCTTCCTGCGATCGGGATCGATCAACATGGAAATCTCGGCGCATGTCCCGTCCGCCGTGGTTCTGATCTGTCAGGGCCTGATCGTCATCGTCATTGCAGGCTCCGCGATCCTCACCAACCGAAAGGTGACCCGATGATTGACGAACAAATGGCCGTTTTCATCGGTTCCGGACTGCGCCTTGCGGTTCCGATCATCTTCGCCGCAACCGGCGAGATGCTGAGCGAGCGCGCCGGCGTGCTCAATCTCAGCCTCGACGGCATGATGTTGATGTCGGCCTTCACGGCGGCGCTGGCATCGTGGGCGACCGGCTCGCCACTGATCGGCGTGGCGGCCGGCGTCTTGGTCGCGATGGCGGTTGCTGCGGTGCAGGCCGTGCTGAGCGTGACGTTGCGCGCAAATCAACTGGTGGTCGGGATCGGGTTCAACATCCTGGCGCTGGGATCAACGACGTTCCTCTACCGCGAAATCTTCGGGCCGCTTTCGCGCGACCCGATTCCAGGTTTTGCACAGCTCAATCTGCCGTGGCTCGCGCATATCCCGGTGATCGGACCGGCATTGGCGAACCAGACCGGCCTTGCCTATGTCAGCATCGTGATGGTCGTCGTGACCTGGCTGATCCTGAAGTACACGTCGTTCGGGCTGGCGGTGCGGGCGGTCGGCGAGGATCCGCGCGCCGCGGACAAGGCGGGCATCAGCGTGGCGAAGACGCGCTATCTCGGGGTGCTCTACGCCGGCATCCTGGCGGGTTTCGGCGGCGCGTTCATGTCGGTTGCGGACAGCAACACGTTCACCGAGAACATGACCAAGGGCGCGGGCTATCTTGCGATCACGGCGGTGATCTTCGGCGGCTGGAATCCCTGGTACACGCTGGCGGCGTGCCTCTTGTTCGGCTTCGCCACCGCGCTGCAATTTCTGGTACCGGCGCTGCAGCTCGATGTGCCGGTCGCGCTGCTGTTGCTCCTGCCATATCTGCTGGCGCTGGTCGCCATCGCCGGCTTCGTCGGCAAGAGCAGGCAGCCCTCGGCCCTGACCATTCCGTTCGAACGCGGCGGCTGATCGCAACAGACATCAAAAAAACTTAGCCAAGGAAACACAGGCAAGGGAGGAAAGTCCGATGACGAGTTCCACTTTGGTAAAGGCCGCGGAATCCGTTGGCTCCGGCACCGCCAATCGTCTTGGGTCCGCGCCCGGTTACCAATGGCTGGTTAACGACAACAACGTCAACATGGCGATGGCGCCGCCGCCGCCCAAAGCAGTCACGATCGACGCGCAGCCGCAAACGGTGACGGTCGATCTGCACCGCACCGCTCTCATCGTCGTCGACATGCAGAACGACTTCTGCGCGAAGGAGGGATGGGTCGATCATCTCGGCGTCGACTACACGCCGGATCGGGCGCCGATCGAGCCGCTGCAGAAGCTTCTCCCGGTATTGCGGAAGGCCGGTGTGCAAATCATCTGGCTGAACTGGGGCAATCGGCCCGACCTGAAGAACATGGCGCCCAATCAGCTCCATCTCTATAAGCCGAAGGGCGTTGGCATCGGCCTTGGCGAGCCGTTGCCGGGCAGTGGCGCGCGCGTGCTGCAGAAGGACAGCTGGGCCGCGGCCGTTGTCGATGAATTGAAGCAGGAGCCCGAGGATATTCACGTCGACAAATACCGGATCAGCGGCTTCTGGGACACGCCGCTGGATAGCATTCTGCGCAATCTCGGCACCAAGACGATCCTGTTCGCCGGCGTCAACACCGATCAGTGCGTGCTGCATTCACTCACCGACGCGAACTTCCTGGGCTACGGTTGCCTGCTGGTCGAAGACTGCTGCGCGACGACCTCGCCGGGCTACTGCGTCCAAGCAACCCTGTTCAACGTCAAGAAGTGCTTCGGCTTCGTGACGCATTCGTCTGACGTCATCAAGGCGGTCTCAGGCGCGGCGTAAGCAGACGCAATCGTTACCGGCAGCGGCGCGGCGTCACCGGGCTGCCGCCGGCGACGTTGGTCGCGCTCAGAGAGCGCAATTTCAGCTTTACGACGCCGCTTTTGATTCTCGTCCGCCTGATCCCAGCCGCGGTTCGGTCCCGGCCAGCAGCCGCTGAATGTTGGCGCGATGGCGTGCGATCACGTAAAGGCCACCTGCAATGACCAGCAGCCGATATGGCAACGGCTGCTCCGTGCCGCAGACCAGGGCAATCGCTGTGAGCGCAGCCAGCATCGAACCAAGCGACACCATCCGGGAAACAGCCAGCACGACGCCAAAGGCCGCAGCCGTGCCCAAACCGACCGGCCAGGACAGCGCCAGCAACACGCCGAGCCCTGCAGCGGCGGATTTGCCACCCGTAAAGCTCAGCCAGATCGAGCGGCTGTGCCCCAACAATACCGCAAGTCCCGCCAGGCAGACCGCCCAAGGCAGCAAGGTTTGCAGATCGGTCGGTGGCGTGACCGACGGCAATGTCCAGATCCAGGGATAGAACCAACGGGCGAACCCGATCGCCGCCGCGCCCTTCAGCACATCGACCAGCAGGACCGCCAACGCGGGCCACTTGCCGAGGGTTCGCAACACGTTCGTGGCTCCGGTGGACCTGGAGCCGTGCTCCCGGATGTCGATACCCCTCAGCAGTTTCCCAGCCAGATAGCCCGCGGGTATCGAACCGAGAAGATAAGCGGTCGCCAATCCGGCCACACTCGCGATCCAGAAAACCATAAGCCTCTCCCCGATGCCCCAGTGTCAGGCAAGCGTGATCTGGAGTCTACCTCTATGCGACGGCCGAAGCCGCGGATATGAGAGGTGGAAATACTTACCCGCTCCGATCCCTTTGGAATTGGCTGGCAGCGCGACAGGTATTGCGATCGGCGCCATGCTGCTGCGACCGAGACAGGACACAGAATGACCACGCAAGCCATCGAGATTCGCCGCCTCCAGCCGGCCGACGCTGCGCTCTATCGCGACATCCGTCTCGAGGCGCTGCGCTTGAGCCCCGAGGCGTTCGGCAGCGCGTATGAGACGGAGAGCGTTTTTCCCGTCGGCTGGTTCGCGGAGAGGCTCGCGGGCGCAGTGGTGATACTTGGGGCGTTTTGCGGCGGCGAACTCGCCGGCATCGTCGGCTTCATTGCGGCGGAAGGGCCGAAGCGGCAGCACAAGGGCGCGTTGGTGAGCATGTATGTGCGGCAGCAGGCGCGGCACGCCGGCGTCGGCCGGCTCCTGGTCGATGCCGCGCTCGAACTCGCCGCACAGTCGGTCGAGCTGGTGCAACTCGCCGTGGTGGAGGGCAACGAGCCTGCTTACCGGCTCTACCGACGCGCCGGCTTTGTCGAATACGGGGTGGAGAAGCACGCGCTGAAGATCGACGGCCGCTACTATGACGACATCCTGATGGCGAAGCAGCTGGTCGAGCGCGGCTGACTGCGCCGGCAGCGACACAATTCCGGCGCGGCGTTGCGATAGGGCATCGATCATTGCGCACGCTGCCACCGACTCAGGAAAATGCCATGCCGAAGATCGATCTGACGAAGGTGCCGGAACGCAAGGGCTCCGGCTATCCGGCCGAATTCGCCGCAGCGTGCGCTGAACGAATCCGGCAGCGGCTCGGCAACGCCGGCGGGCTTGCCGATTTCGGCGTCAATCTGATGCGGCTTCCGCCCGGCAATTGGTCGAGCCAGCGGCACTGGCATTCGGACGAGGACGAGTTCGTCTATGTGCTTGCCGGCGAAGTGGTGTTGATCGAAGACGGCGGCGAGACGGTGCTGCGCGCCGACGATTGCGCGGCGTTCCCTAAGAATTCCGGCAACGGCCACCACATGATCAACCGGTCCCAGACGACGGCCACCTATCTCGAGGTCGGCTCGCGCTCACGCGCCGACGTCATCATCTGTTCCGACATCGACATGATGAGCCCGAGCTCCGACGGCCGCTTCCTGCACAAGGACGGCCGGCCCTACGAATAGCGCCGAACCGCAGGCCAGTGTGAAAATCCGGCGTTGCGGATTGGCCGGCAAAGGGCCAATGTTCCGGAGAGGAGCTTTCGTTGCGGCCATGACGGAGTGGTATTTCATCTGGATTGACGGTCCCCGCGGACCCGAGCCGCAGAAGTGGTCGTCGGATGCGCTGTGGGGCCAAGTTGCGCGCCAGGACATCATCGTCCGCTTTCCCTTGACGGAGCGCGAGGCGAGGCTGTCGATCGACCAGCTGGCGCGGCTGCATCCAGTCCCCCAATGAGCTGCGCGGCAGGCTCGCGCTGACGTTCAATCCGCCGGGCTGACCGTTAGACCGAAAGATCGAAGCCGGGCGGCGCGACGTCGGTCAGGAACGAGGCCAGGAACATCTTGCCGAACACGTGCTTTGCCGCCGGCGTGTCGACCTTGACCCGGCCGGCGCTCGTGGCGGCTGCGAGTTCGGCAAGCGTCGGCGCGGCGAATCTCGTATCGGGTGCGGCGCGCGGTGCCGTCGCGGATGCGCTGAACAGCATGCCGGATTGCGCAACGGGCTGGGCACGCCTTCGATCCGCAGCAGATAATTCTTGCCTCCTACATCGATCCGAAATAATCGCGCCGACGTGACGCCGCCTGAAATCGGCGTCGTAGCATCGATCGCTGCCGTGCCGATTACCTCACGCAACGCAGCATGCGCCGCGTCGCGCTGTTCCGATGGAAGTGCATCGAGATCACTCATGCGCAAAAAGTTAGCATGACGGCTATGCGTGCCGAAATCGCATTGATGTTGGGTTCCCGAGCTTCAATCGCTGGCCGCGCGCGACGAAGCATGAAACAATGCCGCAAAAATCATGTCGGGAGAAAGTTTGATGCCGTTCGATCGGGGGTTGCATGGCGCCGTTGCATGCAGGACCATCAAGCGCAGATCATCGGTCGCATTGCCATTATTCTGCCTGATCAGCACGTTCGGAGTGGTGCATAACGCCATCGCGAACGAATCCTTGACGATCGTGGATGCGCGCGTACCGGCGGCAGACAAAGAAGGCGGAGACCTTCCGTTGACGATGACAATCACGAACGAAGCCGACAGTGCCGATGCGCTGCTCCGTGTCCGCTGCCCGGTCGCGAATTTTTCCGAGCGCCACATCGTCGATCGCGGTGAAGGCGCACCCGCCATGCGCTCCATATCCAATATACCAGTCCCGGCCAAGGCAACGCTCGAGCTGAAGCGCGACGGCTATCACGTCATGCTGCTGCAGTTGCGTCAGGCGCTCGCGCCCGGCGAGACCTTCAAATGCGCAATCGTTTTTCAGAAAGCTGGCACCATCGAGACGGAGGTACAGGTCCAGAAGTGACCTAAGACAGGTGAAGACAAGCGACTGGGAATGCGGCGGGCGGCACAGCCGATCGCCGGGACTCAAGGCTTCTCGCGCAATCGCCCGTGTGTGACGGGCGGTTCGATCAATGAAGAATGCTGGATCCGGAGGAAATGAACCGATGACAAGGTTGAATTGGGTTAAATCGCACATGCTTGCGGCGGCAGTAGCATCCGCTGCGATCTTGGCGGGCTCGTTCGCGCTCGCCGATGATGTCAACCAGGACCGCCTGCTCAACGCTGACAAGGAAGCGGGCAACTGGCTGCACCACCACAAGAACTATTCGGCGACCCGGTTCTCGTCGCTGGCGGATATCAACAAGGACAACGTCAAGAACCTGAAGGTCGCCTGGACAATGCATCTTGGCGGCGTCGAGGGCGGCGGAATCTGGGCGCATGGCGGCCTGGAGGGAACTCCGATCGTCGAGAACGGATTCATGTATGTCACCGATGGCTGGGGCTCGGTCTACAAGATCGACGCGCATGGCGGCAAAGGCGTGCTGGTCTGGAAGATGGATCCCAAGACCGATCACGACTGGGCCGGCGCGGTCGCCTGCTGCGGCGTCGACAACCGTGGCGTTGCGTTGTGGAACAACCTCGTCATCTCGCACACGCTCGACGGCCGCCTGATCGCGACCAACAAGGAGACCGGGCAGGTCGCATGGCAGCGTCAGGTCGCCGATCCCGACAAGGGCGAGGTGATCACCGGCGCTCCGCTGATCGTCAAGGACAAGGCGATATCAGGCGTAGCCGGTGCGGAATACGGCATTCGTGGCTGGATCGCCGCCACCGACCTGAACAGCCAGAAGGAAGTGTGGCGCACCCACACCATCCCGGGCAAGGATGAGCCGGGCGCGGAGACCTGGAAGGACGACAAGAACGCCAAGGCAAGCGGCGGCGGTTCGACCTGGGTCACCGGCAGCTACGACCCGTCGACCAACACGATCGTCTGGGGCGTCGGCAATCCCGGACCCGACTGGGACAACGAATACCGGCCCGGCGACAACCTCTACACCGACTCGTCGCTGGGTCTCGATGCCGACACCGGCAAGATCAAGTGGCACTATCAGCACACGCCGAATGATCCCTACGACTATGACAGCGTGGCGGAGAACGTGCTGGTCGACGTCCCCGGCCCGAACAACACGACGCTGAAGCTCGCACTCGAGGCCGACCGCAACGGCTTTGCCTACGCGGTAGACCGCAACAGCGGCAAGTTCGTCTGGGGTCTGCCCTTCGTCAAGAAGGTGACCTGGACCAAGGGTCTCGATCCCGAGTCCGGCAAGCCGGTGGAGTATGATCCGAAGCAGGGCGTGCAGAAGTACAACGCGTCGGTGACGCCGAGCCGGACCAACAAGGAAACGGATATCTGTCCCGGCAATATGGGCGGCAAGAACTGGCCGCCGACCGCGTATAATCCGAACCTGAAGCTCTGGTACATTCCCGTCATCGAGAGCTGCAACCACATCAAGGTCGAGGAGATGACGCCGGACAAGGTCAAGGCGCGTGAGTTCTTCACCGGCGGCGGGCCGAGCCAGAACGTCAAGATCACCGGCAGCGTCACCGCGATCGACGTCACCACCGGCAAGGTGGCTGGGAAGGCGGAGACGCAATTCCCGAACCTCGGCGGCATCCTGGCGACGCCCGACCTCGTGTTCTCCGGACAGCCGTCCGGCGAGGTGATCGCCTATGACGCCAAATCGCTGAAGGAGCTCTGGCAGTTCAACACCGGCGGTGGCGTCAACGCGCCCCCGATGACGTTCTCGGTGGACGGCAAGCAGTATGTTGCGATCCTTGTCGGCCTCGGCGGTGCCTGGGACAAGTGGTTCATCGACGCCACGCCCGAGCTGAAGCGGATGCAGCCGGGCTCGATGCTCTACGTGTTCGCGCTCTGACGTCGCAAGCGCGGGAGGCTTCCGCGAGGGGCCTCCCGCGTCGATCTCGCCAACAGAAATAGAACAAATGAAACAAACATGGCTGATTGGCGCGTGGCTCGGCTGCGCGCTCGTGATGGGGTTCGTGAGTACGGCGCAGGCACAGTCGGCGAGCGATCCGACCGATGCGGGCAAGGCGGTGTTCAAGCGCGGCAATTGCATGGGCTGCCACAAATGGCACGGTAATGGCGGCGGCGGCTATGGCGGCGACGCGCTGTCGCTGCGCAAGACCGATCTGACGCGCGAGCAGATCATCGAGACCGTGACGTGCGGACGGCCGGGCACCGGCATGCCGTTCTTCGTGCGCGGCTCCTACGACACGACGAAATGCTACGAGATGAGCCGGCAGGATGTCGCGGACCGCATGCCGCCCGAGGCGAATGTGTTCCTGCGGCCGAACGAGATCGAGGCCGTCGCCAACTACGTGCTCGCCCATGTCAAGGGCAAAGGCGAACCGAACTATGACGAATGCATCGCCTTCTTCGGCGACGGCTCGCGTGTCTGCAACATCTACAAGGAGGCCGGCCACGCCGCCGCGTCGTCCGACCCGAGCGAGAAGGTAAAGCCATGAGCAAGCAGAGATCGGCAATCCGCGGGTTGGTCTTCGCCGCATCAGTCGCCGCGGCCGTGCCGGCGATGGCGACCGCGGGAGACCTGCGCGACATCGATGTCGGCATGGCTATCAGCAGCGTTCCCGACGCGGGATATATCAACCTGACCTGCGCCGGAGACAAGACGCACCGGCTGGCGGAGTGGGCGCAGTGGGCGGCTTGTCCGGCCGGGCCGGACCAGTTGCGCGGCATCCGCTTCGAGTATGACCGCGAAACCGCGCGCGAAGGCACCATGGTCGGCGGCCATCCGGCGATCCTGACCGTGATGATCGACAAGGACGCCAGGATCGCGGCGCTGACGATCGAGACCGATCCGAAGGCGCGGCTCTATCTGCGCAAGAAGGCCTTCCTGCTCGGCCTGCAGGCGAAATCGCGCTACGGTGAGGACGGCTGGAGCTGCACGGAAGCGAAGCCGGGCGCCGACAGGCAGGAGGTCGGCGGGGTCTTCGTCGACGAGACCTGCAGCAAGACCACCGATGGCCGATCGATCGAGATCCAGCGTCATCTCTACCGCGCGCCGAACAAGGAGTTGAAGGACATGACCGACGAGACCCGGATCACGATCCGCCGCGTCGGGTCTTAGGCTGCGGCGCGAGGTCTTCGTCGTGGCTCGTGTGGGTCTGCGATCGCCTAGTGCCGCGCCAGCAGCACCACGATGATCAGCGCGAGGATGGCGCACAGCACCTTCCAGAAGGTCACGGGATCGCGGTCGTGCAGTGATTTGCGGGCCGTGACGGCGGGACCGGCCCAGGTCGCGCCGTTCTCCAACTCGTGCGCGAACTCGATGGCGTCGCCGAAGCGCTGCGTGGGCTCGACGCTGAGCGCCTTGCCGATCACGGCGTCGAGCCAGGCCGGCAGGTCCGGCCGGTAGCGCGATAGTGGCGCCGGCTTGCCGAAGCGTGGCCGCGAGAACGGCTCGATCTCGCCGAACGGATAGTTCGCGGTGAACATGCGGTAGACGGTGACGCCGAGCGCGAACAAATCGGAGGCTTCGTCGCCGGGCTTGCCGCCGAACAATTCGGGCGCCATGTAGCTCGCGGTGCCCGGAATATCCTCGGCGGGGAAATCCTCCAGCAGTGGCACACGCGCGACACCGAGGTCGACCAGGCGCAGCCCGCCGTCCTTCGCGAGGATCACATTGTCGGGCTTGATGTCGCGATGGATGATGCCGGCACGATGCAGCGCCGTGACCGCGCGCACCAGCTTGGTTGCGATCGCGATGCCCTCGGTGAGCGATAGCCGCGGCGCGCGCGTGAGCCGCTGCTCCAGCGTTTCGCCCTCGTAGAGCGGCATCGCCGAATAGAGCCTCGTCTGGCGCTCCGCCGGCACCTCGATGATCTCGCCGATCCACAGGCTGCGGACGCGCGCGGCGACCCAGGCCTCGCGCACGAAGGCGAGGCGGTAGGAGCCCTCGCTGGCGACCCGCGGATGCGGAAACTTCAGTACGACCTCGCGGCCGGCACGCTTGTCGGTCGCCTTGAACAGGCGGCTGTAGCGTCCGTCGGACAGCACGTCGGAGAGCGCGAAATCGTCGATCGTGTCGCCGCTCTCCGGCAAGTCCAAAATCGGCAAGGTCGCGATCGCGTGCGTGAGATCGTCGCGATCCGCCGGGGGCAGGTCGACGACGTCGAGCACCAGCGCGGTCGTGTTGTCGCTGCTGCCGGCCGCGAGCGCGGCATCGACGATGCTGCGCGCCGATTCGTCGGGCGGCGTGCGTTCCTCCAGCAACTGCTGAAGGCCGGAGTCGGAGAGCGCGCCATGAACCCCGTCGCTGCAGATCAGGAGACGATCATGTTGCCGCAGCCCGACCGAGGTGTAATCGAACCGGGCGAACTCCTCGAAACCGATGGCGCGGCTCAGCATATGGGCGAGGTCGCCGCGGCCGGCGATATGGTCCTGCGTCAGGCGCTCGAGCCGTCCGTCGCTGAGGCGGTAGGCGCGGGTGTCGCCGATATGGATCACATGGCATTGCCGCCGCGACAGGATGATCGAGGAGAGCGCGCAGGCCATGCCGCTGCGCGCGGCGTCGATGCGGCCCTGGCCATAGATCCAGCTGTTGGCGGCTTCCAGCGCCCGCGCGGCACGGCGGCGGACGCCGAGCGTCTCGGGCAGCGAATAGTAGGCGTCGATGAAGCTGCGGACCGCGACCTCTGCGGCGTCGCGCCCGCCCTTGTGGCCGCCGACCCCGTCGGCGACCGCGGCCACCACATCGCGATGCAGCGCGTCCGCTTGGCCGAGGCAGACCGCCACATAGTCCTCATTTGCGGCGCGCTTGCCGGTCTCGCTAGCGAAACCGACGCGGACGCCGAGGTCGTGTTGCGCGCCGTTCGCCACGTCCGGGCCCGTCCTCTCGCAAGGGGAGCCGTCAGACGCGCGCTCCCGACACTGCGCCCCAGGTGGTGCGCCAGCGGACCTTGACCATCGCAAGTCCGATGAAGCCAAGCAACGCCAGGGCGCCGAAGAACAGGAAGCCGGCGCCAAAGCCGCCGGTCATGCCCTTGGCGAAACCAAGCGTCTGGGCGAGGAAGAAGCCGCCGATGCCGCCGGCGCAGCCGACCAGCCCGGTCATCAGGCCGATCTCGTGGCGAAAGCGCAACGGGATCAACTGGAACACCGCGCCATTGCCCATGCCGAGCGCCAGCACGCCGATCGAGAACAGCAGCACCGATATCCAGGCGATGCGCGGCAGCTCGGTCAGCGCCCAGCCGCCCTGCGTCGCCGCCGCCGGCCCCTCGGGCATGAAGGCGATCACGAGATAGGCGGCGACCACGACACCGAACAGGATCGACAGCGAACGAATGCCGCCGATGCGGTCGGCGATCATGCCGCCGACGGGACGGAAGCCCGAGCCGAACGCGACGATCAGCGCGACCAGCATGCCGGCCGCGACGCCCGAGACGTGATACTGTACGGTGAAATAGAGCGGCAGCGCGTTGGCGAGCCCGACGAAACCGCCGAAGGTGATGAAGTAGAAGAACATGAACCAGCGGCTGTCGGAGTCCTTCAGCAGTTCGCCGTAGGCCTTCAGCGAGATCTTCTTGCGCTCGCCCGGCGCGTCCTTGGCCGCGAGCGCGTAATAGGCAAGCACCATCAGCATCGGAAACAGCAAGCAGCCGAACACGGCCTGCCAGCCCCAATGTTCGGCGATGCTCGGTGCCAGCAGCGTGTCGAGCACGACGCCCATATTGCCGGCGCCGGCGATCCCCATCACCACGCCCTGATATTGCGGCGGATACCAGCGGCTGGCCTGGGGCAGGGCGACGGCGAAGGAGGCGCCGCCGACGCCGAGCGCAAGTCCGAACAGCTCGATCGCAAGCTTGCTGGTGAGCCCGAAATCCCAGACCGACGCGGTTGCTGATATCACGACGAGTTGGGCGATGATACCGGTGCGCTTGGCGCCGATGATGTCCGCGAGAATGCCCATCGGCACGCGCAGCAGCGCGCCAGCCAGCACGGGAATGGCGACCAGAGTGAACTTCTCGTTGACGGCCAGACTCATGTCGCGCGCGATGTAGACGATCAGCGGTCCAAGCGCGACCCACGCCATGAAACTGATGTCGAAGTACAGGAACGCGGCGAGCAGGGTCGGCCAGTGACCTGCCTTCTTGAACTCGGCTAGTTTCATCGCAACGTCTCGCGGTGATGCGGCGGAGGCGGCCGCGCAGGGTGCGGTCGTCTCGGGCGCAGATCAATCGAATGTGGGGTGAATGGTGAGTGCGCTCGTCGTTGAGACGCACTCCGTCAAGCGTTCAAGTCAGCAATTTGCGTGCCATCGAATCGATTGCGTCGCTTTGCCTTGCAGTCGCAAGACGTTGCCGCGAGATCGCGAACCGAGCCCGGCGGTCGGACCTGGCGTGGCTTACAGCAAGCGCCGCCGCCCAAACGCGCACGCTGATGCTTTCTTGTGCGATGTGCAATGAGCGCGCGATGACGCATCGATGGCGATTGGCCTCGCAGCCGCTGATGCTGTGCTGCACAAGAGATCATCGGCGTGGCTAAAAAATCAGCCAGCGCGCTGCGCGGCGCGTCATTGGGCACATTCGAGGTCGCGTAAAAGTCATTGATTTTACGACGAGATTCGTCCGCGCGAGGTTGGCACGCGTTTTGAATATCAGTCGATAACGGAACATCGGTCGTCATCGAAGACGGTCTGCGCCCGCGGCTGGGCTTCCTACAACTCCAACCTTTATCGGTGCCCATCAACGACGCACGTCGCGTCGCTGAATAGCGCCGTCGGAATTGAAAGGCAGACCATGCTCGACAAAGTGACCAAGCAGAAGCTCGTGGTGATCGGCAACGGGATGGCTGGCATCCGCACGGTCGAGGCGCTGCTCGAGCGCGCGCCCGATCTCTACGACATCACGGTGTTCGGCTCCGAGCCCTACGGCAATTACAACCGCATCCTGCTGTCCCCGGTACTCGCCGGCGAGAAGAGCGTCGACGACATCATGCTCAACACCCTCGACTGGTATGAGGACAACAACATCACGCTGCGCAAGGGCGAGACGATCAGCATGATCGATCGCCGCACCTGTGAAGTCGTCACCGAGGCAGGCGAGCGCGTCCCCTACGACCGCCTTTTGATCGCGACGGGCTCAAATCCGATCATGCTGCCGCTGCCGGGCAAGGAGCTGCCGGGCGTGATCGGCTTCCGCGACATCTATGACGTCGACCGCATGATCAAGGCATCGACCGACTATCGCAACGCCGTCGTGATCGGCGGCGGCCTGCTCGGTCTCGAAGCCGCCAACGGGCTGATGAAGCGCGGCATGAACGTCACGGTCGTGCACCTGCTCGACACCCTGATGGAGCGCCAGCTCGATCCGGTGGCCGGCGGACTCCTGCGCAAGTCGCTGGAAGAGCGCGGCATGGTGTTCAAGATGCCGGCGCAGACCCAGGCGATCCTCGGCGAGGACCGCGTCACCGGCGTGCGCTTCGGCGACGGCACCGAGCTTGCGGCTGATCTCGTGGTGATGGCGGTCGGCATCCGCCCGAACTTCGAACTCGCCAAGAAGGCCGGGCTGTACTGCGAGCGCGGCATCGTCGTCTCCGACACCATGCAGACCTATGACGGTCGTATCTATGCGGTCGGCGAGTGCGTGCAGCACCGCCGCCAGACCTACGGTCTCGTGGCGCCGCTGTTCGACCAGGCCAAGGTCTGCGCCAACCACCTCGCGATGAAGGGCTTTGCCACCTATGACGGGTCGGTCACCTCGACCAAGCTGAAGGTCACCGGCATCGACCTGTTCTCGGCCGGCGACTTCGCACCCGGGCCGGACAAGGAGGAGATCGTGCTGCAGGACGCCAATCGCGGCGTCTACAAGCGCATCATCCTGAAGGACAAGAAGATCGTCGGCGCCGTGCTTTATGGCGACACCATCGACGGCCCCTGGTACTTCCAGCATCTGCGCGACGGCACCGACGTCTCGCACATGCGCGAGCGCCTGGTGTTCGGCGCCGCCAATCTCGGCGACGGCGGCGTCAGCGGTCAGAACTCGGTTGCCGCGATGAGCGACGAGACCGAGATCTGCGGCTGCAACGGCGTCTGCAAGGGCGCGATCGTCAAGGCGATCTCCGAGAAGAAGCTGTTCACGCTCGACGACGTCCGCGCCCATACCAAGGCCTCGTCGTCCTGCGGCTCCTGCACTGGCCTCGTCGAGCAGGTGCTGGCGTTCACGCTCGGCGGCGACTATTCGGCGGCGCCGAAGGTCAAGCCGCTGTGCAAGTGCACCGATCACAGCCACGACGACGTCCGTCGCGTCATCGTCGAGCAGCAGCTCAAGACCATTCCGGCCGTGATGCGCTTCATGGAGTGGAAGACGCTCAACGGCTGCCATTCCTGCCGTCCGGCGCTCAACTACTATCTGCTCGCGACCTGGCCCGGCGAGTATCGCGACGACCAGCAGTCGCGCTTCATCAATGAGCGCGTCCACGCCAACATCCAGAAGGACGGCACCTACTCGGTGGTGCCGCGGATGTGGGGCGGCGTCACCACGCCGAGCGAGCTGCGCGCCATCGCCGACGTCGCCGAGAAGTTCAACATCCCGACGGTGAAGGTCACCGGCGGCCAGCGCATCGACCTGCTCGGCGTCAAGAAGGAGGACCTGCCGGCGGTGTGGGCCGATCTCAACGACGCCGGCATGGTTTCGGGCCATGCCTACGCCAAGGGCCTGCGCACGGTGAAGACCTGTGTCGGCTCGGAATGGTGCCGGTTCGGTACCCAGGATTCGACCGGCCTCGGCATCAAGCTCGAGAAGTTCATGTGGGGCTCCTGGACGCCGGCCAAGGTCAAGCTCGGCGTCTCCGGCTGCCCGCGCAACTGTGCCGAGGCGACCTGCAAGGACGTCGGCGTGGTCTGCGTCGATTCCGGCTACGAGATCCATTTCGCCGGCGCCGCGGGCTTGCACATCAAGGGTACCGAGTACCTCGCCAAGGTCGAAACCGAGGACGAGACGCTCGAGGTGATCGTGGCGCTGACCCAGCTTTACCGCGAGGAGGGCTGGTATCTGGAGCGCATGTACAAATGGTGCGACCGCGTCGGTCTCGAGCAGATCAGGAAGCGGGTGGTCGACGACATCGCCAACCGCAAGGCGCTGTTCGCCCGTTTTGCTCATTCGCAGCAGTTCGCGCAGACCGATCCGTGGGCCGAGCGCGCCAGCCGCGGCGTCGACCGCAACGAGTTCGCGCCGCTCGCCGAATTGGAGCTCGCATGACCAGCTGGATCGAAATCGGGGCGCTCGACGACATTCCGCGGCTCGGCTCGCGCGTGGTGCGTACGCCAGGCGGCAACATCGCGGTGTTCCGGACCGAGAGCGACGAGGTGTTCGCGCTCGACGACCGCTGCCCGCACAAGGGCGGGCCGCTGTCGCAGGGCATCGTGCACAACAAACGCGTGACTTGTCCGCTGCATAATTTCGTCATCGAACTCGCAAACGGGCAGGCGGTCGCGCCTGACGAAGGCTGCACGCATACCCATCCGGCCAAGGTCGAGAACGGCGTTGTCTGGCTGTCGCTGCGGCAGGCGGCTGCGGTGAGCTGAACGGTCAGGTCAGGCAATGTCCGTCAAGACCACGTGTCCTTATTGCGGTGTCGGGTGTGGCGTCATCGCGTCCAGGGACGCGGCGGGCGCGGTCCAGGTCGAGGGCGACAAGCAGCATCCGGCCAATTTTGGCCGGCTGTGCAGCAAGGGCTCGGCGCTCGCCGAAACCGTCGATCTCGACGGGCGACTGCTAGAGCCGATGATCGACGGCGCGCCCGCCGCGTGGGACGACGCGCTCGATCGCGTCGCCGATGGCTTCAGTCGCGTTATTCGCGAGCACGGGCCTGACGCGATCGCCTTCTATGTTTCCGGCCAGCTCCTGACCGAGGACTATTACGTCATCAACAAGCTCGCCAAGGGCTTTGTCGGCACCGCCAATATCGACACCAATTCGCGGCTGTGCATGGCCTCCAGCGTCGCGGGGCACAAGCGTGCGTTCGGCAGCGACACCGTGCCGGGCTGCTACGAGGATCTTGAGCAGGCCGACCTGCTGGTGCTGGTCGGCTCCAACGCCGCCTGGTGCCATCCGATCCTGTACCAGCGCATGCTGGCGGCAAAAGAGAAGAACCCGGCGTGCAAGATCGTGGTGATCGATCCGCGCCGCACCGCGACCTGTGAGGGCGCCGATCTGCATCTGCCGCTGCGCTCCGGCAGCGATGCCGTGCTGTTCAATGGCCTGTTCGCGTTCCTCGCTGGCAGCAATGCGGTCGATCGCGGCTTTGTCGGCAATCGCACGACGGGGATCGTCGACGCCCTCAAGCAGGTGGCCGGCCAGACCCTGGCGCAGACCGCTGCGACGTGTGGGCTCAGCGAAGGTGCGGTCGGACTGTTCTTCGACTGGTTCACCCGCACGGAGCGCGTCGTCACGCTGTATTCGCAAGGCATCAACCAGTCGTCGAGCGGCGTCGACAAGGTCAACGCCATCATCAATTGCCATCTGTTGACCGGGCGCATCGGCCGTCCCGGCATGGGGCCGTTCTCGCTGACCGGGCAGCCCAACGCGATGGGCGGCCGCGAGGTCGGCGGGCTCGCCAACCAACTCGCCGCGCATATGGAAATCGAGAATCCGGCGCATCGCGAGCTGGTGCAGCGGTTCTGGCGCGCGCCTGTGATTGCGGAGAAGGGCGGACTGAAGGCGGTCGACATGTTCGACGCGATCGCCGATGGCCGCATCAAGGCGGTGTGGATCATCTCGACCAATCCGGTGGTCAGCCTGCCCGATGCCGACCGCGCGCGCGCCGCGCTCGACGCCTGCGAGCTCGTCGTGGTGACGGATTGCACGCGCGACACCGACACCACGCGCCATGCCGACGTGCTGCTGCCGGCGCTGGCGTGGGGCGAGAAGGACGGCACCGTCACCAATTCCGAGCGGCGGATCTCGCGGCAACGGCCGTTCCTGCCGGCGCCAGGCGAGGCGCGCGCCGACTGGCGCATCATCTGCGACGTCGCCGTGCGCATGGGATATCCCGGCTTCGATTATGCCTCGGTCGTCGAGGTGTTCCGTGAGCACGCCGAACTATCTGGCTTCGAGAACAACGGCAAGCGCGATTTCGACATCTCGGCGCTGGCCGCGCTCGACGACGCCGCTTATGACGCGCTGGCGCCGGTGCAGTGGCCGGTGACATCGCAGCATCCGGCCGGCACGCCGCGGATGTTCGAAAGCCAGACATTCTTCACGCCCGACCGCAAGGCGCGCTTTGTGCCGGTCGCGCCGCGCGCGGCGCGCAATGCCACCAGCCGTGACTATCCGCTGCTGCTCAACACCGGTCGGATCAGAGATCAGTGGCACACCATGACCCGGACCGGAAAGACCGGACGGCTGCTGTCGCACATCTTCGAGCCCTGTGCCGAATTCCACCCCGAGGACGCGATGCAGGCCGGGCTGCCGAACGAAGGCCTGGTGCGGCTGACCAGCAGCTGGGGCGAGATGATCGCGCGCGTCGTGGTCAGCGCCGACCAGCGCCGCGGCTGCGTGTTCGTACCCATGCACTGGAACGAGGAGTTCGCCGGCGAGGGCCGCGTCAACGCGCTGGTCAATCCGGCGGTCGATCCGCTGTCCGGCCAGCCGGAATCCAAGCACACGCCGGTCAAGGCCGATCCTTACACGCCGAAATGGCACGCCTTCATCCTGAGCCGCGGTGCGATCAAGCGTCCGGCAAGCGGCTACTGGGTCCACGGCAAGGCCGGCGATTGCACGCGGCTGGAGCTTGCGCTGGATGTTCGCCCGGAGAGCTGGCGCGACTGGGCGCAGGCGCAACTCGGCCTCGACGGCGTCGAGATCGAATGGATCGCCTATCGCGATCCGGCTGCGGGCCGCTTCCGCTACGCCGCGGTGCGCGACGGCCGGCTCGAGGGCTGCGTCTTCATCGCGCCGGATCACACGCTGCCGTCGCGGGCCTGGCTGACCGGGCTGTTTGCGGAACGGCAGTTGTCGCCGAATGCGAGAATGGCGCTGCTCGCCGGACGGCCGTCCGGCGCCGGCGAGGACGTCGGTCCGATCGTCTGCTCCTGCTTCAGCGTCGGACGGCACCAGATCGCCGCCGAGATCAGGAAGGGCGCCGACAGCATTGATGCGATTGGCCGCTGCCTGAAGGCCGGCACCAATTGCGGCGGCTGCAAGCCTGAGATCAGCAAGCTGATTGGCGTCACCGCGCAGCCGCGGCAGGCCGTCGCGTCCTGAGTCCATGATCGGCCTGAGCGAGACTAGCAGCCGCGGCAGATGCTCTTGAGCTTGCTGTTGAGCAGGCGGTCCTCCTCGTCGGCGGCCGCCTTGGTGTAGGGGTCGTCGGCGTGGCGCCTGTCGGCGGCAAATCCGCCGCCACGACTTCCGCCGCCGGCATGGATGCCGTGGCTGTGCCCGCCGCCATGACCGTGGCCGCGCGCGTCGGCCGGCGGCATCGCAGCCGTAACCAGCGCCAGCAGCAGGCCAACCCTCGTGATCGTCCGCATGAAGTCCTCCTCGTCGCGGCAGGATACCGCTGGCGTTGAGACAAGTCGGTGTCGGCGATCTTCACAATTTCGCGTGGCGGCAATCGGCTCGATTCTCGCGGCCGGTTCCCGCCCGATCGCGGCACATAGGCCGCCCGCGGATGGCTTCATGCCGACAATGCAGTGCTCGCGGCAGCAAAATGGTGTATCGGCAAGCTCTGGCGCCCGCAGGACTTTGGTCCGGCGCCGCATAATCAAGATTTTGCAAGGATATCGGAGGAACGTTCATGTCGGCTCTGCCACTTTCGGGCATCAAGGTTCTCGATTTGACGCGGGTGCTCGCGGGCCCGCTGTCGGCCCAGATGCTGGCGGATCTCGGCGCCGAGGTGATCAAGATCGAGCGGCCCGGCGGCGGCGACGACGCCCGCGCCTTTGGCCCGCCCTATCTCAAGGATCCCGAAGGCAAGGCGAACAACAACAACTCGTTCTACCTCTGCGCCAACCGCAACAAGAAGTCAGTCACCGTCAATATCGCCAAGCCCGAAGGACAGGCGATTATCCGCGAACTCGCCAAGTCGGTCGACGTGATGATGGAGAACTACAAGGTCGGCGACCTCAAGCGCTACGGCCTCGACTACGACACTATCAAGCAGCTCAATCCCGGCATCATCTATTGCTCGGTGACCGGCTTCGGCCAGACTGGCCCGTACGCCACGCGCGCCGGCTACGACGCGATCCTGCAGGCTATGGGCGGCCTGATGAGCGTGACCGGCCATATCGACGGTGAGCCCGGCGCCGGCCCGATGAAGGTCGGCCCCTCGATCGTCGACTACATGACCGGCATGAACACCTCGATCGGAATCCTGTCGGCGCTGTACCATCGCGATGCCAACAACGGCGAAGGGCAGCATGTCGACGTCTGCCTGTTCGATACCGTGATCGCCTCGCTGTCGCACTGGCTGCAGATCTACCTCGTCAACGGCACCATGCCGCCGCGCCGCGGCACCTGGGGCAATGGCGGCATGCCGGCCGGCGTGTTCCGTTGCACCGACGGCGAGCTGATGCTGGTGGTCGGCAATGACGGCCAGTTTCAGCGCACCTGCGCCGTGCTCGGCGAGCCCGAGCTCGCCAATGACAAGCGCTTCATCAAGAACAACGACCGCGTCGTGCACGGCAAGGAGATCATGGCGATCTTTGCCGGCCTGTTCCTGAAGCATCCGGTCGCGTACTGGCTGGAGAAACTCGAGGAGGCCGGCGTGCCGTCCGGCCCGATCAACAATTTCGAGCAGGTGTTCAGCGATCCGCACGTGCAGTCGCGCGGCATGCGGGTGAAGGTCGATCATCCCTTCGAGCCGAACCTGTCGCTGATCCGCAACGCGCTGACCTTCTCGGGCACCCCGATCACCGATTACCGCGCCCCGCCGCTGCTCGGCGCCGACACCAAGGACGTGCTGGCGACCATCGGCTACGACGACGCCAAGGTCGAGGGACTGAAGGCGCAGGGGATTTTGTAGCCGCGCGCAGCGACCTTTCCCCGTCATCCTGAGGAGCGGCCTCTCGGCCGCGTCTCGAAGGATGAATCGGCCCGGCTGGTGGCCGTCGACCCTTCGAGACGCGCGCAAGAGCGCGCTCCTCAGGGTCACGGTGATAGAGTGTGGCTGCAGTAACACTTCGACTGGCATCGAAGCATCATTGACATCGGCCTGTTAGATTGGCGCCATCGATCCTCTATCGAAAGGTGCCAATGATGAAACGGGAAGTGATCCGCGTCGAGCCGATCTCGAGCTGGCTGGAGCGCTGGAAGGCGCCGGCGTCGGCAGTGACGCGGGCCGGCAACATGATCTTCGTCTCCGGCCTGCCGCCGTTCGATCCGTCAACCGGGGAGATCGCTACCGGCGCCTCGATCGAGCGGCAGAGCGAGCTGGTGATGGAGCAGCTCAGGCAGTGCCTCGAGGCTGCCGGCGCCTCGTTCGACAACGTGATGAAGTGCAACATCTTCTGCACCTCGGCAAAACACTTCGCCACCTTCAACGCGATCTACCGGCGATATTTCGCGGATGATCTGCCGGCGCGGATCTTCGTCTGCATCCCGGAATGGACCGGGCCGTTCGACATCGAGATCGACTGCATTGCGATGGTGTAGGGCAGGGCCCCTTACAAATCCTGGCGCGTCAGGCGGCCGTGTACCACCACCGGCCGCAGCGCCGGCTTGCTCGGCACGTCGTTCATCGTCAGCGCCATCACCGAGACCGTGACCACGCGATCGATGATGGCGCGGACGTCGTCGAGGTCGCATTTGCCTTCCGACAGCCGCAGCAGGCGTTCCTTCTCGCGGATGGTGTGATGCGCCATCGCGAGCGCGAAGTGCAGGCCCCAATACAGCTCGGCGTCGTCGCGTCCAGGCATCGCGCGGCGCATCGCGGCGGCGAATTTGCGCAAATGATCGACCTCGCGGTTCTTGATGCGGCGGATCGGCGGTACGGATTCGATCGAGGCGCGGATCATGAAACGCGCCGCGGTCGAGCCCTCGCGGTCCGGTCCGAGGCAGCCGCGCAGGGTGGGGCCGACGAGGGCGCGCATGATGTCTTCGATCGAGGCGCGTCCGCCGCCTTTCTCTTCCGCGGCCTTCAGCTCGTTGAGACGTTCGCGGTTGGTCTGGATGCTGCGGGTGACGAACAGCTCCGCGATCAATTCGTCCTTGGAGCCGAAATGATAGTTCACCGCCGCGAGGTTGACGTTCGCCTCCGCGACGATGTCGCGCAACGTGACGTCGCCGAAGCCGCGGTCGGCATAGAGCCGCTCGGCGGCGGCGAGAATAGCGGATCGGGTCTGGTCGCTGGCCATGGCTGTGAGCCTTTCCGTTATTCTGCGGGGCGCCGCGGAATGACGAAGACGACGGGGAGTTGCTTTTCAAACATTTGTATGAAACTATCGTTTGAAGAGCCGGAAATGTCAATCCGCAGATCGCGGGGCGGCGTCCTGGCACACCACCGCCGCCATTTTCGCGAACGCCCTTGCGAGCCGCGGGAGGTGGGGTCAACAATGTTGCCCAAGAGGCCACAGCCCAAGTTCAGGTTCAAGTTCACGGCCCAGATGTGCGGCCCAAGTCTAGGAAACGAGGAGCGTCCCATGGATTTCACGATGTCGGCCAGGCAGAAGGAATGGCTTGAGCGGGTTCAGGCGTTCATGAAAACGCATGTCCGCCCCGCCGTGCCGATCTATGAAAAGCAGGATGCTGAAGGCCCGCGCTGGAAGGTGATCCCGATCCTCGAGGATCTGAAGAAGAAGGCGAAGGCCGAAGGCCTCTGGAACATGTTCATGCCGCCGTCCTCGCATGAGGACGACGAATTCCACGGCGCGGGACTGACCAATCTCGAATACGCGCTGCTGTCGGAAGAGATGGGCCGCATCTCCTGGGCGTCCGAGGTCTTCAACTGCTCGGCTCCGGATACCGGCAACATGGAAGTGTTCATCCGCTACGGTACCAAGGAGCAGAAGCGCAAATGGCTGCGTCCGCTGATGGACGGCGAGATCCGCTCGGCCTTCCTGATGACCGAGCCGGCGGTCGCGTCCTCTGACGCCACCAACATCGAGACCCGCATCGAGAAGGACGGCGATCACTACGTGATCAACGGCCGCAAATGGTGGTCGTCGGGCGTCGGCGATCCGCGCTGCAAGATCGCCATCCTGATGGGCAAGACCGATTTCAACGCCGCCAAGCATCAACAGCAGTCGCAGATTCTGGTGCCGCTCGACACTCCCGGTATCAAGGTCGAGAAGATGCTGCCGGTGTTCGGCTTCGACGATGCCCCGCACGGCCACGCCCAGGTGTTGCTCGAAAACGTCCGCGTGCCGAAGGAGAACATCCTGCTCGGCGAGGGCCGCGGCTTCGAGATCGCGCAGGGCCGGCTCGGCCCGGGCCGCATCCATCACTGCATGCGCACCATCGGCCAGGCCGAGGAGGCGCTGGAGAAGATGGTGAAGCGGCTCGCCTCGCGCACCGCGTTCGGCAAGAAGATCATCGAGCATTCGGTCTGGGAACAGCGCATCGGCGAGGCCCGCACCGACATCGAGATGAATCGCCTGCTGTGCCTCAAGGCCGCTGATATGATGGACAAGGTCGGCAACAAGACCGCGCAGGCCGAGATCGCGATGATCAAGGTTGCAGCTCCAAACATGGCGCTGAAGATCATCGACCAGGCAATCCAGGCTTTTGGCGGCGGCGGCGTCTCCGACGACGCCGGGCTTGCCAAGGCCTATGCCCATATCCGCACGCTCCGTCTCGCCGACGGTCCGGACGAGGTGCACAATCGCGCCATTGCCAGACTTGAACTTCGGAAGTATGCAAACACGTCGCACTGAGCATGACGCGGAACGCATGGCGTTCGTGCTGACATCGTGCTCAGAATGAAAAAGAGAGATCAGGCTGGCGTGCCAGCCTGATTGAAGGAGCGTCAGACGGCGCTCCCCAAGAACTGAATTGAGGGAGCGTCATCGTGGCGGACGGCGTCAGGAAAGACGAAGAATTTTCCGGCACAAGGGAAGTCGAGGAGCGCCATCGTATCAACGAGGCGAATCTCTCGGCCTGGATGCAGCAACACGTTGAGGGCTACCAGGGCCCGCTCAAGGTCCTGCAGTTCAAGGGTGGTCAGTCCAACCCGACCTACAAGCTCGAGACCCCCGGCCGCAATTACGTGATGCGCCGCCGGCCGTTCGGTAAACTGTTGCCGTCGGCCCATGCGGTCGATCGCGAGTTCCGCGTGATTGCGGCGCTCGGCAAGCAGAATTTTCCGGTCGCGAAAGCCTACGCGCTGTGCACCGACGATGCGGTGATCGGCTCGGCCTTCTACATCATGTCGATGGAGGAGGGGCGGGTGTTCTGGGACCCGACGCTGCCGAGCCAGCAGCCCGACGCGCGCCGCAAGATCTTCACCAGCAAGATCGAGACCCTGGCGAAGCTGCACGTCCTCGATCCCGAGAAGATCGGCCTTGGCGATTTCGGCAAGCCCGGCAATTATTTTGCGCGCCAGGTCGACCGCTGGACCAAGCAGTACCGCGCGTCCGAAACGCAGCACATTCCCGAGTTCGAGAAGCTCGCCGAATGGCTGCCGAAGACGGTGCCGGAGCAGAAGCGCGTCTCGGTTGTGCACGGCGACTATCGCCTCGACAACATGATCTTCCATGCCACCGAGCCGCGGGTGCAGGCGGTGCTCGACTGGGAATTGTCGACGCTCGGCGATCCCATGGCCGATTTCACCTATCTGTTGATGCAGTGGACCATGCCGGGCCTCGCCAATGCCGACCTCAAGGCGTTGAACATTCCAAGCCAGGACGAGGCCGCGCAGATCTACTGCAACGTCACCGGCATGGCCGTGCCGGATCTCAACTGGTACTTCTCCTACAATCTGTTCCGCCTCGCCGGCATCACGCAGGGCATTGCGGGCCGCGTCCGCGACGGCACCGCCGCTAATGCCAAGGCCCTCGAATCGGCCGCGCGCACCGTGCCGTTGTCGAAGGCGTCATGGGAATACGCGCAGAAGGCCGGCGCAACCTGATACGAAATCGCGGCGCGATCCCCAGGGTTCGCGCCGCTTCTGCGAGAAGCTGCGGCATTTCCGCATTGTAGCCATCTGTGACTTGAGTTCGCCGCGCCGTCTTGGCAAGTCAGTCCGGTCGACGCCCGCCCTGGTCCTGATCGGACATTTTCACTTTGACCCTTTCCCCGAATCTTCGCGGCAGCCTGTTCATGGCTGCGGCCATGGCCAGCTTCACTGTCAACGACACCATCACCAAGGCGGTGTCGGCGGAGCTCAACATCGGCGAGGTCCTGCTGGTCCGCGGCCTGGTCGCGATGGTGCTGGTCGCGGCGCTCGCCTGGTACCGTGACGCGCTGCGCAGCTTCAGTGCGCTGCTGATCTGGCCGGTGGGACTGCGCGTCCTGGGCGAGATCGGCGGCACGCTGACCTATCTGTCGGCGATTTCGCAGATCCCGCTCGCCAATGCATCGGCGATCTTCCAGGCGCTGCCGCTCGTCATCACGCTGGGCGCGGCGCTGGTGTTCGGCGAGCCGGTCGGCTGGCGGCGTTGGCTTGCGATCGCCGCTGGCTTCATCGGCGTGCTGGTCATCGTCCGGCCTGGCGCGGAGGGTTTTAGCCAGCCTGCGCTGCTGGCGCTGGCGTCGGTCGGCTTCTGCGCGGTGCGCGATCTCGCCACCCGCCGCATCCCGAAACAGTTGCCGACCGTGTTCATCACCTTGCTCACCACCGTGACGGTGACGACGGCAGGTGCCGTCGTCCTTGTGCCGCTCGGCGGCTGGAAGCCGCCATCCGGCCAAGCGCTCGGCCTGCTCACATTCGCCGCGGTGCTGATCCTGATCGGTTATCAATGCATCATCGTGTCGCTGCGCACCGGCGACATCTCGGCGGTGGCGCCGTTTCGCTACACCGCGCTGCCATGGGCGATGCTGACCGGCTATCTCGCCTTCGGCCACAAGCCTGACGGTGCGATGCTCGCGGGCGCCGCGATCATCGTCGCCTCCGGCCTCTATGCCTTCTACCGCGAGCGCCAGCGCGACAAGCTCCGCCCGGCGGCCACCGGACCGGGGCTGCCGCCGGACGGGTTGTAAGATTGTAGGGCGGATTAGCCAAAGGCCTAATCCGCCGATGGCACCGCCGGGCAGGTCCGGCGGGTTCCGTCTGCTGCCTTCGCCCGTTGAGCCGCGGCGGACGTAGTCGGTTAACCAACCCGTCCTACGTACTGAACATCAATGAATGCCCGTGAACAGCCGGTTCCAGCGCACCGAGGTCGGCCAGCGCCATACCTGCCATGCCGGCGCATCATTGCCGATCGAGAAGAAGATCACCTTGGCTTGCCCGATCAGGTTCTCGAACGGCACGTAACCGACGCCGCCGCGAGCCGGGGGCACGCGGCTGTCGGCCGAGTTGTCGCGGTTGTCGCCCATTGCGAAGAAATTCCCCGGCGGCACCACATAGACCTGTGTGTTGTCGTATTCGGACCGCTCGATGCGATCGAGCGTGTCGTAGCTGACCCCGTTCGGCAGGGTCTCGCGCCAGCGTTTGACGCGGACCGGGCGCGGCCCCTCGTCGCGATCGACATAGTCGTCGACCCGCTCGCGCTTGACCGCGGTGCCGTTGATGTAAAGCTGCCCGTCGATCATTTGAATGCGATCGCCAGGCAGGCCGATCACGCGCTTGATGAAATCAACGGAGTCGTCGCTCGGCAGCCGGAACACCACCACGTCACCCGGCTTGGGCTCGGAGCCGAAGATGCGGCCCGAGAACAGCCGCGGCGAGAACGGCAGGGAGTAGTGCGTGTATCCGTAGCTGTATTTCGAGAGAAACAGGTAGTCGCCGACCAGCAGCGTCGATTCCATCGACTCGGACGGAATGTTGAAGGACTGGAACAGGAAGGTGCGGATCACCAGCGCGATGATCAGCGCCTGCACGGCGACGCGGAAGGTTTCCGCCAATCCGCCTTGCTGTTGTTCTTTCTCGGTCGACATACCCGGGCTCCGTTTCACGCCCTACGCATGAGAGTATCACTTCGCGCAATGCGCGATCAGCCGGGCGACGAAGTCTCCGCAAGCCTCGAGCTGCGACATCTCGACGAACTCATCCGGCGTGTGCGCCTGCGCGATTGCGCCGGGGCCGACCACGACCGACGGCACATCCGCCATGCTGACGAACAGGCTGGCTTCGGTGCCGAACGCGACCTTGGCGTGGTCGTTGCGGCCGGCGAGCTGCTTGGCGAGCGTGACGATCGGCGCGTCGGCCGCGGTGTCGAGCGCGGGGTAATCGAGGATCTCCTCGAAATCGATGCCGCATTCGGGATGCCGCTTGCGCATGGCCGGCTCGATCTCGGCCTTGGCCCAGGCGATGATCGCGTCCGTCACTTCTCTGGATTCGGCGATGCCGATGCCGCGGCATTCGAATTCCACCACGCAACTGTCGGGCACGATGTTCAGCGCGGCGCCGCCATGCACGATGCTGGTGAGCAGCGTCGAATGCGGGACGTCATAGAGGCTGTCGCGTTCGGCATCCGCGGCAAGTAGCGCAGCGCGGCGGCGGATTTCGGTGATCAGGTCGGCCGCATGTTCGATGGCATTGACGCCGTCGGGCGCGATCGAGGAGTGGCGGGCGAGTCCGCGGAAGGTGGCGCGCACGCCGTGCTTGCCCTTGTGGCCGATGATCACCTGCATCTGGGTCGGCTCGCCGACGAAACAGCCGAGCGGCTTGATCAGCTTGCGTGCGATCTCGCGCAGCATCGGGCGGACGCCGACGCAACCGATCTCCTCGTCATAGGAGATCGCTAGGTTGATCGGCGTCTTCAGATCGGCCGCGAGCATTTCCGGAACCATCGCGAGACAGACCGCGACAAAGCCCTTCATGTCGGTGGTGCCGCGGCCGTATAGCCGGCCGTTCCGCTCGACGAGCTCGAACGGGTTGCGGCTCCAGTCCTGTCCCGCGACCGGCACGACATCGGTATGCCCTGACAGCACCAGCCCGGGCTTGTCTTCGGGGCCGACCGTGACCCACAGCGAGGACTTTTGTCCGGTTTCATCGACGATGCGCTGTCCGCTGACTCCAAGCGAGCCGAGGTAGCGCTCGATGTAGTCGATCAGGGGCAGGTTGCTGCGGTCGCTGACGGTGTCGAACGCGACGAGGTCGGCCAAGAGCTTGCGGATGCGGTCGGGGCGTTGGTTTTGCATTGCCTGTTCGTGTGCGAGGGAGTGTGCAGGGAATTGCAGATGTGCCGCCAATCCTGCCAGCAAAGTATAACAGCTGGTTTGCCTGCCGGGGCCAAGCAATATTCGGACCGTTGCCGGACGTTGTGAGGCGACATCCGTAGCCCCATGTAACGGCGGGCAGATCGCCATGATCCAGCAGCTGCGCATCTACGAAATCTTCGAAAACAACAAGGCCGCGTTTCACGCCCGGTTCCGCGATCACGCGGCGCGGATCATGACGGGGCGCTACGGGTTCAAATTCGCCAGCATGTGGGAAACGAAATTCGGTGACCGCACCGAGTTCGTGTACCTGCTCGAATGGCCAGACGAGGGCGACCAAGATCGCGCAATGGGCAGCCTTCATGGCCGATCCCGAATGGAGCGAGATCAAGCGGGTCACCCTTGCCGAGCACGGCCCGATGGTCGGGCAGATCGATGATCGGCTGTTGGCTCAGGTGGACCATTCGCCGGCGAGGGAGCGGAGCTTGTTGCCGGGGTAGCGAACGGCGTGCTTCGCTTTATCAGAAGTGTGGCTCGCGGCCCGTGCAACACATTCAGCGTCGTCCCGGCGAAGGCCGGGCGCATTACCACAAATGCGAATTGTTGCGTGACGCCGGGGCCATGGCCTGTTACCAACAACACACCCCTTTGGTCCCGGCCTTCGCCGGGACGACAGTTGTGGGTGTGGTGCCGCCGTTGCGCCATACGAACACGCGGCACCGCGAACGGCGAATGCCGTTGTCAAATCGGCTTGCCCGTATACGGCATCGACGCGGTGAGACCGCCGTCGACCGGGATGGCCTGGCCGTTGACGTAGGACGCCTCGTCGCTTGCCAGGAACAATCCCATCGCGGCGAGCTCGTGCGGCTGGCCGGGCCGCTTCAAGGGATTGAGCTGGCCGATCTTGTCCTGGGTGCCGCGCTCCTTGGCGCGATCGAACACCGGCTTGGTCATGCCGGTCTCGATCAGGCCAGGACAGATCGCGTTGATGCGTACGCCGGTGCCGGAGAGCGAGTATGCGGTGGTCTGCACCAGGCTGATGACGCCGGCCTTGCTCGCGCCGTAGGGATGGCCGCTGGCGCCGGACTTCAGGCCCGCAACGGAGGCGGTGCAGACGATCGAACCGGAGCCCTGCTTGGTCATGTGCGGGATTGAATGTTTGATCGCGAGGAACGGGCCGATCAGGTTGACGCGCAGCACTTCCTGCCAATGTTCCGGGGTCTGGTCGGCGAGCGGCACGAGGCCGCCGCTGACGCCGGCATTGGCCCAAATCGCGTCGAGCTTGCCGTACTTCGACAGCGCCTTGTCGATGAAGGCCTTCACGTCGCTCTCCGAGCCGGCGTCGGCGGTGACGGCCTCGACGGTGCCGCCGGCGTCACGCACCAGCTTGGCGGTCTCGTTGACCCCATCGGTGCGGTCGACCGCGATCAGCTTGGCGCCTTCTTTGGTGAACAGCAGCGAGGCGGCGCGGCCGATGCCGCTTCCGGCGCCGGTGATGATGACGGATTTGCCTTCGAGGCGGCCCATGGTTTTTCTCCCTGTTCACATGGTTAGTTCGAGTGATTCCTGGCGCGTCTGCCGCGCGACGGAATTCAAACAAAATTTCAAACGTCCGAAGCACTTGAGACGATGTGCGGCGTGACGTACAGCGACGGGGGGACAGTATTGAAGGGCTCATCCGATGTCCAATCCAGACAGGCCTGACGTGACCGTGACGCGGTGGTGGTGGGTTCGCCACGCGCCGGTGCGCAGCGACGGCGGCAACATCTACGGGCAAGAGGACATCGACTGCGACACCGGCGACGTCGAGGTGTTCGAAGCGGTCGCAAAAATGCTGCCGCGCGACGCGGTGTGGTATTCGAGCAATTTGAAGCGCACGCACAAGACCGCTGAAGCGATCTGGGCCGCGGGTTTTCCGAGGCCGGCCGAGATGAAGCAGGAACGCGACTTCGCCGAGCAGCATCTCGGACGGTGGCAGGGCATGAACCGCGCCGCGCTGCTCGCGAGCCAGCCTCCCGGCCGAAGCTGGTTTGCCGACGTCAACGAGCCCGCGCCCGGCGGCGAGAGTTTCATGGATCTCTATACGCGGGTCTGCCGCACCATCGTGCGGATCACGGCTGCGGAGCCGGGCAAGAATATCATCGCGGTCGGTCATGGCGGCGTGATCCGGGCTGCAGTCGGTCTCGCGCTCGGCGGCCAGCCTGACCGGGGTCTGTCGTTCGACATCGACAATGTCTCGGTGACGCGGCTCGATCACATCGCCGGCATCGGCCTATCGACCTGGCGGCTGCCGATGGTGAACCAGCAGCCCTGGATCGCCGATCCACGCCACGCCGCGATGCATCAACCGTCCGGACCCGAAGTCAGGCCGGCGAGCAAGCTTGCGTGATTGCCGCTATCGCAACACCGGATCGCTGCCTAAGCTCGACACAGAATTTAAGCACCTCACATCAGGGAGAGAAACATGACCTTGTTCGACATGAAGGGAAAAGTCGCCGTCATCACCGGCTCGACGCGCGGCATCGGGCTCGCCATTGCCGAGCGCATGGCCGAGCACGGCGCCAAGGTCGTGATCTCCTCGCGCAAGGCCGACGTCTGTGAGCAGGTTGCGGGCGACATCAACGGCAAGTTCGGCAAGGGCACTGCGGTTGCGATCGCGGCCAACATCTCGTCGAAGGAAAACCTGCAGAACCTGGTCGACGAGAGCAACCGCGCCTTCGGCAAGATCGACGTGCTGGTCTGCAACGCGGCATCCAACCCCTACTATGGCCCGCTCGCCGGCATCTCCGACGATCAGTTCAGAAAAATCCTCGACAACAACATCGTCGCCAACAACTGGCTGATCTCGATGGTGGTGCCGCAGATGATCGAGCGCAAGGACGGCTCGATCATCATCGTGTCCTCGATCGGCGGCCTCAAGGGCTCGACCGTGCTCGGCGCCTACGCGATCTCGAAGGCCGCCGACATGCAGCTCGCGCGCAACCTCGCCTGCGAATACGGCAAGCACAATATCCGCGTGAACTGCATTGCGCCCGGCCTGATCAAGACCGACTTCGCCAAGGCGCTGTGGGACAATCCGGACACGCTGAAGGCTTCGACCGCGCGCTCGCCGCTGCTGCGCATCGGCGTGCCCGACGAGATCGCCGGCGCCGCCGTGTTCATGGGCTCGCGCGCCGGCGACTTCATGACCGGGCAGACCATCGTGATCGACGGCGGCGCGACGATCAGCTGACGCGCGTTGCTGAAGGCGGTTGTCGTCATGGCCGGGCTTGTCCCGGCCATCCACGTCTTCCTTCGTGGCCTCAAAGACGTGGATGCCCGGTACTAGGCCGGGCATGACGGAGAAGGAGTGGCGCGCAGCCTCACTCCACCGCCGCATACACCCCGTTGCGGACCAGCGAGCGGGTGTATTCGCGCTGGCCCGGACCCTGCATCATGAATACCGCGATGAGGTCTTCGCGCGGATCGATCCAGAAGAACGTGCCGGCCATGCCGCTCCAGAAGTACTGGCCGACCGAGCCGGAGAACGGCGCGACACCCTGCTGCATGCGCACCGCGAAGCCGAGCCCGAAGCTGTGGCCGGGCGACACCAGCGTGCCCTGAACCTTAACGCCTGCGCCGAGGTGATCGGACGCCATGAATTCCAGCGTCTTGCGTCCGATGATCCTGGTGCCGTCGAGCGCGCCGCCATTGAGTAGCATTTGTGCGAAGCGGGCATAGTCCATCGTGGTCGAAACCAGTCCACCGCCGCCGGATTCCATCGCCGGCTTCTCCAGCATATTGAACAGCTGCACCTTCTCGTTGGTCCAGGGATCGTTGGCAAAGGCCTCGGCGAGCCGGCCGGCATTGGCTTCCGGCGTGTGGAAGGCAGTCTCGTTCATCTGCAGCGGCGAGAGGATGCGCTCGGTGAGGAAAGCGCCGAGCGTCTGGCCGCTGACGACTTCGATGATGCGGCCGAGGATGTCGGTGGAACGGCTGTAGTTCCATTCGGCGCCGGGCTGGCAGACCAGCGGCATGGCGGCCAGCATGGTGGCGTGCTCGGCATTGGTGATCTTGCGGCTGCGCAGCCGCGACTGCTTGTAGAACTGCTGCACCGGGCCGTTGCCGGTGTGGTCATACGTCAAGCCCGACGTGTGGCGCAGCAGGTCCTGGATCGTCATCTGCCGCTGCACCGGGACCAGCTCCAGCTTGCCGTTGTGCTCGACGCCGACCTTGGTCTCGGCGAATTCGGGGATGAACTTCGCGACGGGGTCGTTGAGCAGGAAGTGGCCGTCCTCGAGCAGCTGCATGATGCCGACCGAGACGATCGGCTTGGTCATCGAGAAGATGCGGAAGATCGTGTCGTGCGCCATCGGCGCAGCGGCGGCCGGGCTTTGCCGGCCGATCGCGTCGAACCAGCCGATCTGGCCGCGCCGCGCCACCAGCACCGTGAAGCCCGGCGCGGTTCCCTTGTCGACCTCGCGCTTGAAGGTGTCGGACAGCGCCTGCAGCCGCGCGCGCGACAGCCCGATCGATTCGGGCTTGACGAGGGGGAGGGACGGGGTGATCTGGCTGGCGGCATGCTTGGCGGCGGTCTGGGCGTTCATGGTCTCTCCCGGTTCTGGATTCTTGGGTTCTTGATTCTTGCGGCGCGGTGCCGACGTGGCGTGATGGCCGAACTGTGGCGCAGAAGTTTTGCAATGAACAGGAGCTTCGCTGCTTCGCCCTTGCAAACCGGCCATGCCCTGTGCTTGAAACGGCGCGAACCGGCGGCCACGCTGGTTCCCTGCAGGAGTGTAGCTCAATTGGTAGAGCACCGGTCTCCAAAACCGGGGGTCGCAGGTTCGAGCCCTGCCACTCCTGCCATAAAAATCAAATACTTAGCCAGAATCGCGCAGCGAACGCACCAAGAACGCTGAACACGCGAGATCCGGTTCGGACCCAAACATGTTCGGTCGCCTCGCGGACGGCAGCCGATCGGCCGATGCAAGGGGTGCGTTCCGGATGCGTCCGACGTGGGGTGAAGACGTCCTGCGGATCAGCTTCGCTAGGATTGCATTGGGACGTATTTCGTTCTCCGTACGAAGAACTGCTCGTACAATTTGTCGTCGCCAATGTCCCTGCCGACCTCCCTCAACGCGAAGAACGGCATTAGGACCACGAACATGATCAGCGTGACGACAAGCATTTCCTCCGGCCTTCCTCCGCCTAATGCAGCGATGCTTTCGCCGAGCGCCTTGCCGCGCCACAGGCCCACGAGAGTATCCTCAACCACGTGAAAGGACATCAAGATCACGGCATACACGGCCGACTTGTATACGATCGGATAGATCAGTGGCCTGTGCTTCATGTCTTCGGCGACGTTAAACGCCTCTGCGACGAACATGATCTTGGCCAGCACCAACGCATTGATTAAGGCAAAGCCCTGATGATACAGCAGGCTTTGCTGGTTCAGGACGATTGATCTGTGAACGGCAAATAGGCCGAGCAGAACCCAAAGGTAGAGAACAATCCAGAACAGCTTCCGCGCCTCCGCGACGCCCTTCTCCTTGATATGAGCGAGTTGTTGGTCGTGCATTGGCCGGTCTCCGACTTTGAGGCACCAATCAAGGTTCTGCACCAATTCGCCGCCGCCGCTCCAATTCATCGGCAAGGATCGGCACGCCGAGATTGCAGGCTTGCACGCCTTGAACAACGCAGCGCTTCAGCACCTCCATGATTTCCTCCATGGTCGCGCCTGCCTCGAGGGCACCCTTGATGTGCCGTCGCGTACCGGCGCGTACATGTGGGTGTAGGAGGCATCGAAGGCGATGCTGAGCGCGGATGTGACGCCGTGTTCCGTCTGGATCGAGATTTGTGAGGCGGCATTCAGTGCGACGCCGACGAGCTCGACAGGTTTCCGAGGCAGTACCTCGTGGGTCCACAGGCTGGTCGTCATCTTCACGCACGCGCGTGCCCAGGTTGGGTCCCATTCGTGGAGTGTACCGACCGCCGCATCCCATGGACCCGTCTGATGCGGCGAGCGGGTTGCGGTGCTCGTTTCAGTTTGCAGATTGCCGGTCATGTCCTCGCCTCAACAAGTGTCGAGCAAATGCTGCGGGTCCCGCATCAATGCATGCGAGACCCGCAGCAGGGATCTACTCCGCCGCCATCTGTGTCGGAGGCACCATGCAGTAGGCCATCGGATGGGAATCGCCGCCGGTCTTTGCGACCGCCTTCTTGCCGTCGGTCTCCCACACCAGGAACCCGGTCTGTCCGTCCTTGCGGGTCGGCGGCAGGCCGAGGTTGTGCAGCGTCTCCTCGACGCTGTCATACCAGACGCCGATCTTCATGATCTGGCGAGCTTCTTCCGCGGTTGCGAGCTTGCGGCCGAACTCCTTGCATATCCGCACGGCACCTTCGATCTGCTGCACTGTGGTCCGGCGCTTCTTGTCCGGCCCCCACAGATTGTCCTCATTGCCGACGCGCACGTGCTGCCCGAGCACGATCGCCATGGCGGAGATCGGGATCAGCCCGCGCATGCTGGTCCAGAAGGTCGCAGACGCTCCCTGTGGGACCTGACGAAGGAACTCCATCCAGTGATAGGGATTGCGGCCGAGCGTGCCGCCACCATAGCCGGCAATCGCAAGGTTCATCGGCCCCATATAGACGCCGGCGCGGATCAGCCGCTCTATGAGCTCGAGCTGATGGACGTGGGCCGGGACGAAATACGGTTGAATCCGATTCTTCCGCAATCGCTTCAAGTGTTCGAGGTAGAAGGCCGGCCCAGCATCAACCCACATGCCTGCCCATGCCGCCTGGACCTTAGCGTTATTCTCGAGGTGGGTGCCCTTGATATCGTCGGCTGACATCCAAGACATGATGTCCCATTGGGTTGTGCCGGTCGCGATCGTGACGCATTCCGGCTTTGGATCGAGCTCCGTCAGCATGTGTCTCGTATCATAATCGAGCCATTTCGCCTTGGCATCGGCCGACTTGGGGGCAAACGAGATCGAGCCGCCGACCTGCAGGATCATCTTGGGTACGGCCTGCTTCAGCCGGCCGATGAAGTAGTTGAACTGGTCGAAATCGACCGATCCGTGCCCGGTGGCGGGGTCACGCACATGCACATGGAGCATCGTGGCTCCGGCATTGTAGCAGTCCACCGCGGCCTGAACCTGTTCATCCCACGTCACCGGGATGTCGGCGTCGCCGGGAATCCACTCCGGCCCATATGGGGCCGCGGTGATGATCAGTGGCGCCATGTTCTCTGGCAGAATCGAATCGTCAGTATAGTACATCTGCGTCTCCTCTATTGTGTGATCGTTCCCTTTCACTTCAAAACTGCGCACTGGCGCGACAGGAAGGTGGTTCAGTCTGGTTCTGGCGATGGAAATGCAGTGCGATCCGCCTGCCAGATGGCAAAGCAGTTTCCCTCAGGATCCGTGAGCACCGCATACCACCCGGTTCTGGGCACCGCTGTCTTGGGACGCACGATATGTGCGCCGATGCGCTGCGCTTCCGAAAGGGTGTCGTCCAGCGCGCTGACCGTCACGTAGGGCAGCCATGAACTCGGGCCATCCGCTGCGCGGTATGTGAGACCGCCCCCGAAGCTCTTGCCATTCGCCGGTTCGGTTTGAATTCGCCAATAGTCGACGCCCGGCGCCTTCTCGATCTGCCAGCCGAACAGGCTGGCGTAGAACCGCGCGAGTTGCGCAGGAGCTTCGCCGTAGACTTCAAAGTGAGTCACCGGGCTGGTCATCGATCCACTCCCTCCATTGTTTGGCCGCAAGCCGTCGTCGCTGCAGGTTGCGGCTCTCGACCGGAATACGTCGGGAGGCTAGCTGCGCTCTCCTGTTCCGCCTCTTGCAACCTGCAACACACAAAGTGCAAGAAGCGCAGAGATCGCCCATCCCGCCTTGTTGAACTTGACCAACATTGCGGCCAACAACATCGCTAAAATCGTTATCGATGCAGGCAATTGCGGACCTTTCGTCAGAATACCGAATAGCCTTTTCATGCCAGCCATCCGATTTTGATCAAACAAGCTCGCGTTAAAGCTTGTGACCCTTCTGCCGTAGCGCTTCCGTTAGCCGCTGACGTAAATCCTCGCTTGCCTTGCGGCCGACGTCCTGACCGATTTGAGCGGTTTGCTGCGACATCGCAGACCATTTTTCGATTAGCTTTTGTCCTGCCGGCTGACGAAAGAAAGCGTCCATTTGACGCAATTCGTCGAGCGTGAAATTGGCGGCGTAGACGGCTGCCGCCTGCTCACGCATTTCATTGTAGTAGGGCGCATAGAGATCGCCGGCTTTGGTGACGATGAGATCGTAGTCGCTTTCGAGCTCCGCTCTCTCTTGCGTGACCAGAGGTTTGATGCGGAACAGGATAGCAGGAAGCAGCGCCTTGTACTGATCCCCGAGCTTCAGGGTGACCACCAGGCTTCTCGCCACCGTCATTGCGTCGGGCGGCGGTGTTTGTGCGGACGTGGTCAAAGTTAAACCAAGAAGAATGCCGCCGATGACCAATGAATGTCTGGGCATGGAAAACCCCGCAAGGTTGCGTATCCAAGCAATCGTCGCCTATTGGGCCGCAACTTGCGCCCCCTCGATGATGGTTTCTCCGACCTCGGGTGCGGGTTGGCCGCTCTCCGCACGGACAAACAGGTCGGGCACCTTTGCCGCGCGGTCCAGGAACCAAGCTATGACCACCATGATCAGAACGCCGGCGAAACTAACCGCAAGCTGCTCCCAGGCACCCTTGGTGTACTGCGTCAAAATCCAGTGCGCCGAAAATGACAGCAGCACTCCGATACAGAAGATCGGCAGGGAATGCTGACCGCATAGGATCGTCGGGTGCAGCCACTTTGATTTCAGCGGCTTCCACTTGGGTGAAATAAAGAGTGTGACGACGGTGGCGAGCGCCAGGAAGTGCGTGAAGCGCAGCATGTCGAGGTCGGTCTTGTCGATAGGATAGATCGCCTTGACCATCCATTTCGGGATCAGGGATTCGAGGAATGCGCTGTGCCAGGTCATGACGATGACGAACGCGAACAATATCCAGGCCGCGGCTATCGTGAGCGCGGTCTTCGACCACACCCATTTCGAGTACTTGGCGATTTCTCCATGCCCGCACCAGGCGGCGAACACGAACAGGAGCTGCCAGCAGAACGGATTGAAGTACCAGGTCGTGCCCGGCGGATAGGACGCGATGTTCCAGTCGAAAAGCCGCGACAGGATATAGAGCACCACAGAGCCGGCCAGGGTCAGGTTGGGACGGCGCACCAGGCACCAGACCATGAAGGGCGCAGCGAGTACCAGCACAATGTAGAGCGGCAGCACGTCGAGATTGACCGGCTTGTAACGCAACGTAATCGCCTGCTGAATCAGCACGTCTGGATGCTGAAGGAAGTTGAACACGTTGAATTCGTTTTCGTACATTGGATTGTCGAACCGCCGCGCAGTGCGCGCGATCTGCGCCGTAAAGATCAGAAACAGCATGATATGCGCGACGTACATCTGAGTTGCTCGCTTCCACAGACGTTTCATCGCCGCCGCGAACTGGCCACCGCGAATAATCGGGGTATAAATCCATCCGACCAGATAGCCGGAAATGAAGACGAAGAATTCGGCTGCGTCGCTGAATCCATAATTTCGCAATGTCAGCCACGACACGACGTCGTGGGGGATGTGATCAAGAAAGATCATCCACAGTCCGATTCCACGAAAGAAATCGAGCCGAAGATCGCGCTCGACTGGCCTGAAAAGAGCTAACGAGTCTTGCTCAAGCATGTCACGCTCCATTTGCTGGATGACGCGCCATCGCGCTGCGACGCCTCTCGAACGCGGCGGGGGCAAACTTGTCGGGCGGATCTACCGGAAATGCCCGCGCCGTCGCGTACGCGAGGTCGCGGGCTGCGCCGGAGGCACCCGGCCTTGCGCCTGAAATACCCATGCCAGACCTCTACTCGTTACAAAATGCACGGTTGGATTGTCAGGGTACCGCGTCATCTGACGGGACGTCTCAGTTTGACATGTTGATCAAGATCAACTCGTGCCGCTTGTTATTTTGCGACACGTCCCATGGTCTTGTGTCCCCGAAGTGTAGTTAACCCGCAGGCGTCAAGCTGAGGTGCCGCGAATGGAAGGGCAGCAACGCGTCGGAGCTCTGGTTGAGCTTCCCCAGGTCTTGCGCGAACTGGGCAAGGATCCCGCGGGCGTCATCGCGGGCGCGGGCATCAATCCCGACTTGCTGCGCAACCCTGAAAACTCGATCTCATTCATCGAGTTGGGCAGGCTCATCGAGGCCGGCGTAGCGGCGACCGGATGCAAGCATTTCGGATTCCTGGTCGGGCAGCGGTCAGGGACCGCCAGCCTTGGGCTCGTCGGGCGACTGATGCATACTGCTCCGACGCTCAAGGATGCGATCCTGGACCTCTGCACCAACCAGCGACGCTATGTCCGCGGGGCAGTTACTTACCTTGTGATCCAGAACGACGTAGCTTTTTGGGGTTATGCCGTCCACTATCCGGGTGTGCAGGCCGTTGACCAGATCAGTGACGGAGCGATCGCGATCGGGTTCAATATGATGAGGGAGCTGGTGGGTGCAGCGCCCGAAGAGGTGCGCACCTCTCATCGAACCCCAAGCAACGTTGAACCCTATCGCCGTTTCTTTGGATTCGTTCCACGATTTGACGCAGAACAGCATGCGCTGGTGTTTCCGGCCAGTCTCCTCGACAGTCCTGTTCGCGGCGCAAACGAGGAACTGCGCCGAATACTGCAGAAGTCGATCGCCGCTTATTGGGCCGTCGAACAACCCTGCGTCACCGACACGGTTACCCGCATGTTGCGCGCAAGAGTGATATTTCGGGACGTCTCATTGGAAGAGGTCGCTAGCGAACTGTCGGTGCGACCCCGGACGCTGAACCGCCGGCTGCAGGCGGAGGGCAAGAGCTTTCGTGAACTGGTGAACCAATCACGGTTCGAAGTTGCCCGCCAGCTGCTCGCGGGTACGCGGATGGATATTACCGACATAGCCCTTGCGCTCGGCTACGCTGAGACGAGCGGCTTTAGCCATGCCTTTCAGCGCTGGTCCGGTGTGGCGCCCAGCGAATGGCGGAGCAACTGATTGGCTTTGGCCCAATCCGGTTCTTGACGTGGCCTGTATGTTGAATTGGTAGCGAAACGCTGACCGCCCGCGAGCAAGCAAGCCCGTAAGAGAGCCGCATCTGGCCGAGGTCCCGGACCCCGGCCATGATAACTTTGACCTACTTGATCAGCGGGCAGCCGCCGTCCTTCAGCGGCCGGAACGCCTGGTCGCCGGGGACCTCGGCGAGCACCTTGTAGTAATCCCACGGCGCCTTCGATTCCTCGGGCTTCTTGACCTCGAACAGGAACATCGAGTGCACCATGCGGCCGTCCTCGCGCACTACGCCGTTGTCGGTGAAGGCGTCGCGCACCGGGGTCGCGCGCATCTTGGCCAGCACCGGCTTGGTCTCCTTGGTGCCGGCGGCCTTCACTGCGTTGAGGTAGTGCAGGGTGGCGCTGTAGGTCGCGGCCTGGTTCATGGTCGGCATCCGCTTCATGCGCTCGAAGAAGCGCTTGCCGAAGGCGCGGGTGCGGTCGTTGAGATCCCAGTAGTAGGCCTCGGTGATGATCAGGCCCTGCGCGAGCTTCAGCCCCAGGCTGTGGATATCAGAGATGAACATCACGATACCAGCCAGATTCTGCCCGCCCGCCACGATGCCGAATTCGGCGGCCTGCTTGATCGCGTTGATGGTGTCGCCGCCGCCATTGGCGAGGCCGACGATCTTGGCCTTCGACGATTGCGCCTGCAGCAGGAAGGACGAGAAGTCCGGCGTGTTGAGCGGATGCCGGGCGCTGTCGAGCACCTTGCCGCCGGCGGTGCGGACGACGTCGCCGGTGTCGCGCTCGATCGAATGGCCGAACACGTAATCCGCGGTGATGAAGAACCAGCTGTCGCCGCCGTTCTTTACGATCGCGCTGCCGACGGTATGGGCGTTGGCGTAGGTGTCGTAGGTCCAGTGCAGCGTGTAGGGCGAGCAGGACTTGCCGGTGATGTCGGAGCTTGCCGCATCCGTCACGATCATGATCTTCTCGAACTGCTTCGACATCTCCATGCCGGCGAGCGCGGTCGCCGAGGTCGGCATGTCGATGATCATGTCGACATTCTCGGCCTCGTACCATTTGCGGGTGATGGTGGCGGCGACGTCGGCCTTGTTGAGGGCGTCCGCGGTGACGAGCTCGATCGGCTTGCCGAACATCGAGCCGCCGAACTCCTCGATCGCCATCTTGGTGGCCTCGACATTCCCGGCTCCGCCGATGTCGGAATAGACCGACTGGAAATCGGTCAGCACGCCGATCTTGAGCGGCGCCTGTTGCGCGAGCGCGGGCCCTGCCAGTGCGGCGGCGATCAGGCCGGCAGCGGACAGACTCGTGACGATGGATTTCATGGTGGTGCGCCTCCCAGGATGTTCTTATCGGCTTGTCCGACAAAGCTAGATTTGCCCAGTTCCGCTGTCAATTCTCGACGGCCGGTGCGACAATCCGGCCGCAGAGAGCCCATTTGACGCTTCAAGGGCCTTCGCCTATCTTTTGTCCGACAAACGACAATGGGGAGCTCAAGTGCCCGCCACGCCGCTGTTCCGGCGCATCGACGTCGCGCCGGCCTACCAGAAGGTCGCGGACGCGATCGAACGCGAGATCATCAACGGCCGGATCAAGCCGGGCGAGCCGATCGGCACCGAGCAGCAGCTCGTGGCGCAGTTCGGCGTCAACCGCTCGACGGTGCGCGAAGGCATTCGCGTGCTCGAGGAGGGCGGGCTGATCCGCCGCGACTCTAGCCGCCGCCTGCAGGCTTGCCTGCCGCGCTACAACAAGCTCGCCACGCGGCTGTCGCGCGCGCTGATCCTGCACGAGGTGACGTTCCGCGAATTGTTCGAGGCCTCGATGACGCTGGAGGTGGCGAGTGTCGAGGGCGCCGTGGAGCGCGCGAGCGATGACAACATCGCCGAGCTCGCCGGCAATCTCGAGCGCAGCGCTGCCGTCGTCGGCAATCCCGCAGATCTCGCCGAGCTCGATGCGGAATTCCACGTCCTGATGGCCAAGGCCTCGCAGAACCGCGTGCTGCAGCTCGCCCGCGAGCCAGCCGCGCAATTGTTCTTTCCGACCACCGAGATGATCGTCGGCCGCGTGCCCGAGGGCGGCGCTCGCCTTGTCGAGGCGCATCGCCACATCCTCGATGCGATCAAGCGGCGCGACAAGGAGGCCGGCGTGCTGTGGACGCGGCGGCATTTGCAGGACTGGCGGCGCGGCTTCGAGAAGATCGCCTCGCTCGATCGTTCGGTCGAGCACACCTACATGGAACACGCCTACGCCGCCCGGCAATAGGGACGGCAGGGCGAAGACAAGACAACGACAAAAAGCACATTCGGGAGGGACAAATGAGCGGAAACATCGCAGCAACCATCCAGCGCGCCCGCGAGCACAGCATCGGCGATCTGCTGCGCCGGTCGGCCAAGCGCTACCCCAGCAAGACCGCGCTGATCTGCGGCGAGGTCAGCTGGAGCTTCGCGGAGATGGACGCGATCTGCAATCGGCTCGGCCGCGGCCTGCTCGGTCTTGGCGTTGCGAAGGGCGACCGCGTCGCGGTGCTGTCGCGCAACTCGCACGGCTTCGCCGCGTTGCGCTTCGCGGTGGCGCGGATCGGCGCGATCCTGGTGCCGATCAACTTCATGCTCAATCCGGACGAGATCAATTTCATCCTGGCCAATTCCGGCGCGAAGCTGCTCGCAGTCGGCCCCGATTTCGTGGAGACCGGGCACGCCGCGGCCGCCAGGGGTTCGGCGGTCGAAACCCTGATCTGGCTGCCGGGTGAGGATCCGGCCACCGCGCCTGAAGGCATCACGACGTTCGACAGCCTGCTGCACAGCGACGCCTCGGCGCCGGATACGTCAGTCGACAGCCGCGATCCCGCGCAGATCATCTACACCAGCGGTACGGAGTCGCTGCCGAAGGGTGCGATCCTCACCCATGAAGCCGTGATGTGGCAGTATGTCAGCTGCATCATCGACGGCGGCATGGCGGCCGACGACACCGTGCTGCACGCGCTGCCGCTGTATCACTGTGCGCAGCTCGACGTCTTCCTGGGGCCCGCGATCTATCTCGGCGCGACCAGTCTCATTACCGGCAAGCCGGTGCCCGACAATGTCTTGGCGCTGATCGCGGCCCACAAGATCAACGCGTTCTTCGCGCCGCCGACGATCTGGATCGCGATGCTGCGCTCGGGCGCGTTCGATCGCACCGATCTCTCGACCCTGCGCAAGGGCTATTACGGCGCCTCGATCATGCCGGTCGAAGTGCTGCTCGAATTGCAGCGGCGTCTGCCCGACGTAAAATTCTGGAATTTCTACGGCCAGACCGAGATCGCGCCGCTCGCGACCGTACTGGCGCCGGCGGACCAGCTGCCGAAGGCGGGGTCGGCCGGCAAGCCCGCGATCAATGTCGAGACGCGGGTGGTCAAACCGGACATGACCGACGTGAAGGTGGGCGAGGTCGGCGAGATCGTGCACCGTTCGCCGCACCTGCTGTCCGGCTACTACAATGATCCGGTCAAGACCGCGGCGGCGTTCGCCGGCGGCTGGTTTCATTCCGGCGATCTCGCGACCGTCGACGCCGACGGCTACATCACGGTCGTCGATCGCGTGAAGGACATGATCAAGAGCGGCGGCGAGAACGTCGCGAGCCGCGAGGTCGAGGAGATGATCTACCGGCTGCCCGGCGTGTCGGAGGTCGCGGTGGTCGGGCTGCCCGATCAGCGCTGGATCGAGGCGGTGACGGCGATCGTCGTGGTCAAGGCCGGCGCGAACCTCGATGCTGGCGCCGTGATCAAGCACTGCGCGGCGTCGATGGCCCATTTCAAGGTGCCGAAGCGGGTCATCTTCGTCGATGCCCTGCCGAAGAACCCGAGTGGCAAGCTGCTGAAGCGCGAGCTGCGCCAGCGCTATGTCGGCGGCGCCACGCTGGATCAGGCGGTGCAGAAGAGCTTTGCCGGGTGATCTGCCCGGCTTCCGCGGTAGGCGGCCGGGGCAACGGACATCGTGCCGTCAGCCTAAGTGCTTGATTCGAGAGGCCCCGTTCCGGCCTGCTGGGACCCGGGCGGGGCGGGGCGTGACCCCGCCGACCTTGACGTTTGGCCGGTCTCGCAGTAGATACCGCCCACTCGCAGCCGGCCCGCTTTGATCGCGGATATCCGGCGCGGCCTAATTCCCCGAACATTCGAGCTCGTTTATCGGCTCAACCTTCCAAACGAGGGCTGGGTCCGCAAGGTCGGCTGTTCGGATTCCTTGAAACGTTGCAATCGTCCGGAGACGGACGCGGATCTCACGATGGCTTTCAGCCCGTTCAAATTCCTGCAGGAAGTGCGCTCGGAGACCGCCAAGGTCACGTGGCCGACGCGCCGCGAGACGACCATCACAACCATTATGGTGTTCGTGATGGTGGCGCTGGCCTCGATCTTCTTCTTCGCCGCAGATCAGATCATCCGCTATCTGATTACCCTGATACTGGGCATCCACTGATGAGCACGGGAACTCAATTGATGGACAAGCGCTGGTACATCGTTCACGCCTATTCGAACTTCGAGAAGAAGGTTCAGGAATCGATCCGCGAGCAGGCCAAGCAGCGCGGGCTGGAAGAGCTGTTCGAGCAGATTCTGGTACCGACCGAGAAAGTCACCGAGGTGCGCCGCGGCCGCAAGATCGACGCCGAGCGCAAGTTCTTCCCGGGCTATGTGCTGGTGAAGATGAAGCTGACCGACGAGGCGTTCCATCTGATCAAGAACACCCCGAAGGTGACCGGCTTCCTCGGCGCGGAAAACAAGCCGATGCCGATCTCGGAGGCCGAGGCGATGCGCATCCTGCATCAGGTGCAGGAGGGCGTGGAGCGTCCGAAGGCGTCGGTGTCGTTCGAAATCGGCGAGAATGTGCGCGTGGCCGACGGCCCGTTCGCCTCGTTCTCAGGCGTCGTGGAAGAAATCGACGAGGCACGCTCGCGCGTGAAGGTCGCGGTGTCGATCTTCGGCCGCGCGACCCCGGTGGAACTGGAATTCGGTCAGGTCGAAAAGGTGGTCTGACCGGACGGCGCGGGGTATATCCCCCTGCGTCAAGTGAGAGGCCGTGGGAGGGAGGAGGCGGTCGCCAGCCCCTTCAACCGAACCACGGAACCTGAAACCGCCGGCACCGTCCGGCACAACAGGAGTGATAAATGGCAAAGAAGGTGACCGGATACCTGAAGCTTCAGGTCCCGGCCGGTGCGGCGAATCCTTCGCCCCCGATCGGTCCCGCGCTTGGTCAGCGCGGTCTCAACATCATGGAGTTCTGCAAGGCGTTCAACGCGCAGACCCAGAAGGAAGAGAAGAATACCCCAATCCCGGTGGTGATCACGATCTACGCCGATCGTTCGTTCACCTTCGAGATGAAGACCCCCCCGATGTCGTTCTTCCTCAAGCAGGCTGCCAAGATCCAGTCCGGCTCGAAGGCGCCGGGCCGCGACAAGGCCGGCAAGGTGACCAAGGCGCAGGTGCGCGAGATCGCCGAGAAGAAGATGAAGGACTTGAATTGCGATACCATCGAATCGGCCATGAAGATGGTCGAGGGCTCTGCCCGTTCGATGGGTCTGGAAGTTGCGGGGTAACGGGCCATGGCAATCGGAAAGCGTTTGAAGAAGGCCCGCGAGGGCGTCGATCGCGAGAAGCTCTACCCGCTCGCGGACGCCATCAAGATGGTCAAGGAGCGCGCCAAGTCGAAGTTCGACGAGACGATCGAGATCGCGATCAATCTCGGCGTCGACCCGCGCCACGCCGACCAGATGGTCCGCGGCGTCGTCAACCTGCCGAACGGAACCGGCCGTACGCTCCGCGTCGGCGTGTTCGCGCGCGGCGCCAAGGCTGAGGAAGCCAAGGCCGCCGGTGCCGACGTCGTCGGTGCCGAAGACCTGGTCGAGAAGGTGCAGGGCGGTGCGATCGATTTCGATCGTTGTATCGCCACGCCCGATATGATGCCGCTGGTCGGCCGTCTCGGTAAGGTGCTCGGCCCGCGCGGCATGATGCCGAACCCGAAGATCGGCACGGTGACCATGGACGTCACCAACGCCGTGAAGGGCGCCAAGGGCGGCTCAGTCGAGTTCCGCGTCGAGAAGGCCGGCATCGTGCAGGCCGGCATCGGCAAGGCCTCGTTCTCCGAGGACAAGCTGGTCGAGAACGTCAAGGCGCTCGCCGACGCGGTCTCCAAGGCAAAGCCGGCGGGTTCCAAGGGCACCTACATCCAGCGCGTGGCGGTTTCCTCCACCATGGGCCCGGGCGTGAAGGTCGAGCCGGGCACGATCCTCGGCTGAGGTATCCGGCCGTGATGAGATAAAGAGGGCGGGATCGGGCAACCGGTTCCGCCCTTTGTTTTTGTCAGCGCGTTTTCGAGTGAGGAAGCGCAGACAAGATCTGAAGCGTCTCGCAGGAAACAAGAACGATGCCCGATAAGGTCCTGGTCTATTCGCGCTTTCCCAAGGCCCAGCTGATCCGCTTCGGCGAGCGCTATGAGCTGCTGAACGCGGCCGGCAGGCGGCTCGACGAAGCGATCCCGGCAACCGAGCTCGCCGACGTCAGAGCCATGATCACTGCGGGCGGCACGGCGCTCGGCGCAGGTGCCATGGAGATGCTGCCGAAGCTCGGCGCTATCGTCTGCTACGGCACCGGCTATGACGGGGTCGATCTCGCTGCCGCCGCGAAGCGCGGCATCGCGGTCGGCCACAGCCCGGGGGCGAACGCGGCCTCGGTCGCCGACACGGCGCTGACCCTGATGCTGGCGTCGGTGCGGCGCCTGCACGTCGCCGACAATTATGTCCGGAGCGGCGAGTGGGCCGGGGCAAAGCCATCGCCGATGATGCGGCCGCAGGCCGGCATGCGCGGCCGCAAGGTCGGCGTCTACGGCATGGGCGAGATCGGCCGCAAGATCGCCAGCCGCGTCGCTGCCTTCGAGACCGAGGTCGGCTATTTCAGCCGCACCCGGTACGACCTGCCGTACCAGTACCTGCCGAGCCTGGAGGCTCTCGCCGACTGGTGTAGTGTGCTGATGATTGCGGTGCGTGCCGGCGCCGACACCGAGCATGTGGTCAATGCCGACATCCTACGCCGGCTCGGCAGCGACGGCTTTGTCGTCAATATCTCGCGCGGTTCCGTCATCGACGAGGCCGCGTTGGTCGCTGCGCTGACCGAGGGGGTGATCGCCGGCGCCGGCCTCGACGTGTTCGCCAGGGAGCCGCACGCGCCGGACGCGCTGACCGCGCTGCCGAACGTCGTGCTGTCGCCGCATCTTGGCGGCCACACCCTTGAATCGCACGTCGCGATGCAGGACTGCGTGCTCGCCAACCTCGACGCGTTCTTCTCCGGCAAGCCGCTGCCATACCAAGTGAGGGCGCCTAGGCAGCCGCCGGTTCCGGCCTCGGAACCAGCTCCAGCCGCCAGATGAAACTGGTCTGAAATTTGCTCTTGGCAAGCCGGGCAGGACCAGCTAAATAGCGCCTTCCGGGCGTGCTGGCACTTGCTGGCATGTCCGTGCTCGCATTCCGAAAACCTGAGATGATAGGAGATCATTCCTTTCCGCATGCCCGCAAGGATGCTCGAAAGGAAGGAGACCCGTCGCCTCCACCGGAATGAGGGCAGGGCGTTCGGCCCCGGCCGATAGCCCGATCCTGTCCAAGACTGCAGGCGCCCGCGAGAACTTCGTGTTTTCAACGGCTTAATCGAATGGCCTGCATAGACGGGTGAAGACCGGATTTTGCGTTCCAGTTCGCGGCTGGGAGGCTGGTTTGGTTCGAACCTCGACAGCCCATGGCCGCAAGGCTTTGGGAGGGCAGGCTTCTAGATGTCGTCTTGCCCGGCATGTCCGAAGGGTCTTGCACCCTGCGGATCAGGTTTAGGGCGGGACGATGGGTGCAACCCGGCGGTCCTGCCTTCGCGGAAAGGCCGCCAACCGGAAAGAGCTTGCTGTGGAACGAGCGGCAAAAAAAGAGTCGGTCGAACAACTCAACGAGGTCTTCAAGACCACGTCGGTTGCGATCGTTGCTCATTATTCCGGCCTCACCGTGGCCCAGATGCAGAAGCTGCGCATGCAGATGAAGCAGGCGGGCGCATCGGTGAAGGTCTCGAAGAACCGTCTCGCCAAAATTGCTCTTGAAGGCACTGACGTCGCTGCCATCGGCTCCCTGCTGAAGGGACCGACCGTGATCGCTACTTCGAACGATCCGGTTGCGGCGCCAAAGGTTGCCATCGAATTCGCCAAGGCGAACGAGAAGTTCGTCATCCTCGGCGGTTCGATGGGTAAAACCGTCCTGAATGTCGACAGCGTGAAGGCGCTTGCCTCACTGCCGTCGCTCGACGAGCTGCGCGGCAAGATCGTTGGCCTCCTCGTGGCGCCGGCGACCAAGCTTGCTCAGCTGTCCAACGCGCCTGCGGCCAAGCTCGCACGCGTCATTCAGGCTCATGCCTCAAAGAGCGAAGCGGCCTGACCCCTTCGCTAATCTCAAACCTGGTTCGAACCAAACGTTTAAGGAACTGAACAATGGCTGATCTGCAGAAAATCGTCGACGACCTCTCGAGCCTCACCGTGCTCGAAGCGGCCGAACTCGCCAAGCTCCTCGAAGAAAAGTGGGGCGTGTCCGCCGCTGCCGCCGTCGCGGTTGCCGGCCCGGCTGCCGGCGGCGCTGCCGCTGCTCCGGCTGAAGAGAAGACCGACTTCACCGTCGTGCTGGCTGCCGCCGGCGACAAGAAGATCGAAGTCATCAAGGAAGTCCGCGCCATCACCGGCCTGGGCCTGAAGGAAGCCAAGGACCTCGTCGAAGGCGCTCCGAAGCCCGTCAAGGAAGGCGTCAACAAGGAAGAAGCCGACAAGATCAAGGCCCAGCTCGAGAAGGCTGGCGCCAAGGTCGAGCTCAAGTAATGCGCGATCCGGGAGCGCCGCAGGGCGCTCCCGGACCATGCAACCGGCGTGCGACAGGTTGTCGCGTGGCGCGCCAGACACAAAAAAGTGCGGGGATCCGTGGACTTAACCCTCGAATCTCCTTTATTGCCATCCCATATCGGGTTGGCAGCGGAAAAACACGGTAGGCGGCGGGGGCGGCAGGGCACCCGGCGGAAGCCGTTGGGAGACAGTCAGATTTCGGGCTTTTTCAGTCCGTAAAGCGGAGCGTTTGGACGAGCGGGTGCAGTGATGTGCCTCGCGCGTCGTTTTGCGTTTTGGAGGTGATGGGGGCCGGGCCGGGGATTTAATTCCTGACTTTGCGCTTCGTTCCTTCGGGACGATTCGAAATTCAACCCGGGGCCGATGGCAGTCGCTCCCGGAAGGTTCGCCCCACAAAGGCGACGAAAATGAGAGGCCACGATGGCGCAGCAGACATTCACCGGTCGCAAACGCGTACGCAAGTTTTTCGGTCACATCAAGGAAGTCGCCGAGATGCCGAACCTCATCGAGGTTCAGAAGGCGTCCTACGACCAGTTCCTGATGGTTGACGAGCCGGCCGGCGGTCGCCTCGACGAGGGCCTGCAGGCGGTGTTCCGCTCGGTGTTTCCGATCTCGGATTTTTCGGGCACCTCGATGCTCGAATTCGTCCGCTACGAGTTCGAACAGCCGAAATATGACGTCGACGAGTGCCGCCAGCGCGGCATGACCTTCGCTGCCCCGCTCAAGGTGACGCTGCGCCTCATCGTGTTCGATATCGACGAGGAAACCGGCGCCAAGTCGGTGAAGGACATCAAGGAGCAGGACGTCTACATGGGCGACATCCCGCTCATGACGATGAACGGCACCTTCGTCGTCAACGGCACCGAGCGCGTCATCGTCTCGCAGATGCACCGTTCGCCCGGCGTGTTCTTCGACCACGACAAGGGCAAGACCCATTCGTCCGGCAAGCTGTTGTTTGCTGCGCGCGTGATTCCCTATCGCGGTTCCTGGCTCGACATCGAGTTCGACGCCAAGGACATCGTGTTCGCGCGCATCGACCGCCGCCGCAAGATCCCCGTGACCTCGCTGATGTACGCGCTCGGTCTCGACGGCGAGCAGATCCTGTCGACCTTCTACAAGAAGATCACCTACAAGCGGACCAAGGACGGATGGCGCGTGCCGTTCGACGCCAACCGCTTCCGCGGCTACTCGACCGTCAACGACCTGGTCGACGCCGACACCGGCAAGGTGGTGCTCGAGGCGGGCAAGAAGCTGACCGTGCGCCAGGCGCGCCAGCTCCAGGAGAAGGGCCTCAAGGCGCTGCGGATGTCGGACGAGGAGCTCGTCGGCAACTATCTCGCCGAGGATCTCGTCAACCCGAAGACCGGTGAGATCTACGCCGAGGCCGGCGAGGAGATCACCGAGAAGTCGCTCAAGGTGCTGAACGAGCAGGGCTATAAGGACCTGCCGCTGCTCGACATCGACCACGTCAATGTCGGCGCCTACATCCGCAACACGCTGTCAGCCGACAAGAACATGACGCGTGAGGACGCGCTGTTCGACATCTACCGCGTGATGCGTCCGGGCGAGCCGCCGACGCTGGATTCGGCGCAGGCGATGTTCCAGTCGCTGTTCTTCGATGCCGAGCGCTACGACCTCTCCGCGGTCGGCCGCGTCAAGATGAACATGCGCCTCGAGCTCGATGCGCCCGACACCCATCGCACGCTGCGCAAGGAAGACATCCTGGCGGTGATCAAGACGCTGGTCGACCTGCGCGACGGCAAGGGCGAGATCGACGACATCGACCACCTCGGCAACCGCCGGGTGCGCTCGGTCGGCGAACTGATGGAGAACCAGTACCGGATCGGCCTGCTCCGCATGGAGCGCGCCATCAAGGAGCGCATGTCGAGCGTCGATATCGACACCGTGATGCCGCAGGACCTGATCAACGCCAAGCCCGCGGCCGCCGCGGTGCGCGAGTTCTTCGGTTCCTCGCAGCTGTCGCAGTTCATGGACCAGACCAACCCGCTGTCGGAGATCACCCACAAGCGGCGCCTGTCGGCGCTTGGCCCAGGCGGTCTGACCCGCGAGCGTGCCGGCTTCGAAGTCCGCGACGTGCATCCGACGCATTACGGCCGCATCTGCCCGATCGAGACGCCGGAAGGTCCGAACATCGGCCTGATCAACTCGCTGGCGACGTTCGCGCGCGTCAACAAGTACGGCTTCGTCGAGACGCCCTATCGCAAGATCAAGGAGGGCCGGGTCACCGACGAGGTGGTCTATCTGTCGGCGATGGAAGAGGGCCGCTACCGCGTCGCGCAGGCCAACGTGCCGCTCGATGCCAAGGGCCGTTTCACCGACGATCTGGTGGTCTGCCGTCATGCCGGCGAAGTGCTGCCGGTGACGCCGGACAAGGTCGACTACATGGACGTGTCGCCGAAGCAGCTGGTTTCGGTCGCCGCGGCGCTGATCCCGTTCCTCGAGAACGACGACGCCAACCGCGCGCTGATGGGCTCGAACATGCAGCGCCAGGCGGTGCCGCTGGTTCGCGCCGAGGCGCCGTTCGTCGGCACCGGCATGGAGGGCGTGGTCGCCCGCGACTCGGGCGCGGCGATCGCCGCGCGCCGTTCGGGCGTGATCGACCAGATCGACGCCACCCGCGTCGTGATCCGGGCCACCGAGGATCTCGATCCGACCAAGTCGGGCGTCGATATCTACCGGCTGATGAAGTACCAGCGCTCCAACCAGTCGACCTGCATCAACCAGCGTCCGCTGGTGAAGGTCGGCGACGTCGTCAAGAAGGGCGACATCATCGCCGACGGTCCGTCGACCGATCTCGGCGAGCTCGCGCTCGGCCGCAACGTGCTGGTCGCGTTCATGCCGTGGAACGGCTACAACTTCGAAGACTCGATCCTGCTCTCCGAGCGGATCGTGAAGGACGACGTCTTCACCTCGATTCACATCGAGGAGTTCGAGGTGATGGCCCGCGACACCAAGCTCGGTCCTGAGGAAATCACCCGCGACATTCCGAACGTCTCGGAAGAAGCGCTGAAGAACCTCGACGAAGCCGGTATCGTCTACATCGGTGCGGAAGTCCGCGCCGGCGACATCCTGGTCGGCAAGATCACGCCGAAGGGCGAGAGCCCGATGACGCCGGAAGAGAAGCTGCTGCGCGCCATCTTCGGCGAGAAGGCCTCCGACGTCCGCGATACCTCGCTGCGCGTGCCTCCGGGCGTGCAGGGCACCATCGTGGAAGTCCGCGTGTTCAACCGCCACGGCGTCGACAAGGACGAGCGTGCGCTGGCGATCGAGCGGGAAGAGATCGAGCGTCTGGCCAAGGACCGCGACGACGAGCAGGCGATCCTGGACCGCAACGTCTACAACCGCCTCGCCGAGCTCTTGGAGAACCGCCAGGGCATCGCCGGTCCGAAGGGCTTCAAGAAGGATACCAAGATCACCCGTGCGGTGCTCGACGAGTATCCGAAGTCGCAGTGGTGGCTGTTCGCCTCGCCGAACGACAAGCTGATGGCCGAGATCGAGGCCATGCGGAAGCAGTACGACGAGTCGAAGAAGGGCCTCGAGCAGCGCTTCCTCGACAAGGTCGAGAAGCTGCAGCGTGGCGACGAATTGCCGCCCGGCGTGATGAAGATGGTCAAGGTCTTTGTCGCGGTGAAGCGCAAGATCCAGCCCGGCGACAAGATGGCCGGCCGTCACGGCAACAAGGGCGTGGTGTCGAAGATCGTGCCGATCGAGGATATGCCATTCCTCGAGGACGGAACGCATGCCGACATCGTGCTCAATCCGCTCGGCGTGCCGTCGCGCATGAACGTCGGTCAGATCCTCGAGACCCATCTCGGTTGGGCCTGCGCCGGCCTCGGCAAGCGCATCGGCCAGACCATCGACGCCTACTATCAGAAGCAGGATCTCAAGCCGCTGCGCGAGACCCTGAAGAAGATCTACGGCGAGGATGAAACCATCAAGTCGCTGAACGACAACGAGCTGGTTGAACTCGGCCGCAATCTGAGCCACGGCGTGCCGATCGCAACGCCGGTGTTCGACGGCGCCAAGGAAGCCGACATCGAGGAGATGCTGAAGCTCGCGGGCTTCGACGCCTCCGGCCAGTCGACCGTCTATGACGGCCGCACCGGCGATGCGTTCGATCGCAAGGTGACGATGGGCTACATCTACATGCTCAAGCTGCACCATCTCGTGGACGACAAGATCCACGCGCGTTCGATCGGTCCGTACTCGCTCGTCACCCAGCAGCCGCTGGGCGGCAAGGCGCAGTTCGGCGGCCAGCGCTTCGGCGAAATGGAGGTCTGGGCGCTGGAAGCTTACGGCGCCGCCTACACGCTGCAGGAAATGCTGACCGTGAAGTCGGACGACGTCGCCGGCCGTACCAAGGTGTACGAGGCGATCGTGCGCGGCGACGACACCTTCGAGGCCGGCATTCCGGAATCGTTCAACGTGCTGGTCAAGGAAATGCGCTCGCTCGGCCTCAACGTCGACCTGCACAATTCCAAGGTGGGACCGGCGCCGACGTCGGAAGCGGCCGAGTAACGCTGTGATTGACGCCCGGCGCGAAAGCGCCGGGCCTTCGCGCTCCGCTCGGACGTTGAGTGGGGCGCGCGTTGAATAAAACTTTCGAATTTGCTGCCGGTGACGATCGGCACGCGAGGAGAAGACCATGAATCAAGAGATTATGAATCTTTTCAATCCGACGACGCCGGCTCAGGTCTTCGACCAGATCCGGATTTCGATCGCGTCTCCGGAGAAGATTCTGTCCTGGTCCTACGGCGAGATCAAGAAGCCGGAGACCATCAACTACCGCACCTTCAAGCCGGAGCGTGACGGCCTGTTCTGCGCGCGCATCTTCGGGCCGATCAAGGACTACGAGTGCCTGTGCGGCAAATACAAGCGGATGAAGTACAAGGGCATCATCTGCGAGAAGTGCTCGGTCGAGGTGACGCTGTCGCGCGTCCGGCGCGAGCGCATGGGCCATATCGAGCTGGCTGCTCCCGTCGCCCACATCTGGTTCCTGAAGTCGCTGCCGTCGCGCATCGGCCTGTTGCTCGACATGACGCTGAAGGATCTCGAGCGGATCCTGTACTTCGAATACTACGTCGTTCTCGAGCCGGGTCTGACCGCGCTGAAGGACCGCCAGCTGCTGTCGGAAGACGAGTATCTGAAGGCGCAGGACGAGTACGGCCAGGACAGCTTCACCGCCATGATCGGCGCGGAAGCGATCCGCGAACTGCTGAAGGGACTCGAGCTCGAGAAGCTCGAGGCGACGCTGCGCGCCGACATGGCGGAGACCGACTCCGACATCAAGCACAAGAAGCTCGCCAAGCGTCTGAAGATCGTCGAGGCCTTCCGCGTCTCCGGCAACAAGCCGGAATGGATGATCATGACGGTCGTGCCGGTGATCCCGCCGGACCTGCGTCCGCTGGTGCCGCTCGACGGCGGCCGGTTCGCGACCTCCGACCTCAACGACCTGTATCGCCGCGTCATCAACCGCAACAACCGCCTGAAGCGGCTGATGGAGCTGCGTGCGCCCGACATCATCATCCGCAACGAAAAGCGCATGCTGCAGGAGGCCGTCGACGCGCTGTTCGACAACGGCCGCCGCGGCCGCGTCATCACGGGCGCCAACAAGAGACCTTTGAAGTCGCTCGCCGACATGCTGAAGGGCAAGCAGGGCCGGTTCCGTCAGAACCTGCTCGGCAAGCGCGTCGACTATTCGGGCCGTTCGGTGATCGTGGTCGGTCCCGAGCTGCGCCTGCATCAGTGCGGCCTGCCGAAGAAGATGGCGCTCGAGCTGTTCAAGCCGTTCATCTACTCGCGGCTCGACGCCAAGGGTCTGTCCACCACGGTGAAGCAGGCCAAGAAGCTGGTCGAGAAGGAGCGTCCGGAGGTCTGGGATATCCTCGATGAGGTGATCCGCGAGCATCCGGTGCTGCTGAACCGCGCGCCGACGCTGCATCGCCTCGGCATCCAGGCGTTCGAGCCGGTGCTGATCGAGGGCAAGGCGATCCAGCTGCATCCCTTGGTCTGCGCCGCCTTCAACGCCGACTTCGACGGCGACCAGATGGCCGTGCACGTTCCGCTGTCGCTCGAAGCGCAACTGGAAGCGCGCGTCCTGATGATGTCGACCAACAACATCCTGCATCCGGCGAACGGCCAGCCGATCATCGTGCCGTCGCAGGACATCGTGCTCGGTCTCTACTACGTCTCGATCATGCGCGAAGGCCTGCCCGGCGAGGGCAAGATCTTCGGCGACATGGCCGAGCTCGAGCACGCCCTGCATTCGAAGGTCATCCACCTCCACACCAAGATCAAGTATCGGTGGGAGAGCCTCGACGACGAAGGCAAGCTGACCAAGCGGTGGATCGAAACCACCGCCGGCCGCGTCATGCTCGGCAATTTGCTGCCGAAGAGCACCAAGATCTCGTACGACATCATCAACAAGCTGATGACCAAGCGCGAGATCTCGGGCGTGATCGACCAAGTCTACCGTCACTGCGGTCAGAAGGAGACGGTGATCTTCTGCGACCGCATCATGGCGCTCGGCTTCTACAACGCCTTCAAGGCGGGCATCTCGTTCGGCAAGGACGACATGGTCGTGCCGGCGTCGAAGTGGAAGATCGTGGACCAGACCCGTACGCTGGCAAAGGATTTCGAGCAGCAGTACAATGACGGCCTGATCACCCATGGCGAGAAGTACAACAAGGTCGTCGACGCCTGGTCGAAGGCCGGTGAAGAAGTCGCCAAGGCGATGATGAAGGAGATCTCGTCCACCAAGAAGACGGCGGCGGGCGCGGATGCCGACATCAACTCGATCTACATGATGGCGCACTCCGGTGCGCGTGGTTCGCCGGCCCAGATGCGCCAGCTCGCCGGCATGCGCGGCCTGATGGCCAAGCCGTCGGGCGAGATCATCGAGACGCCGATCATTTCCAACTTCAAGGAAGGTCTGTCGGTGCTCGAGTACTTCAACTCGACCCACGGCGCCCGCAAGGGCCTTGCGGACACCGCGTTGAAGACCGCGAACTCCGGCTACCTGACCCGCCGTCTGGTCGACGTCGCGCAGGACTGCATCATCACGCAGACCGACTGCGGCACCACGCTCGGCATCAAGATGCGCGCCATCGTCGACGCCGGCACGGTCGTTGCCTCGCTCGGCTCGCGCATCCTGGGCCGCACGGCCTGCGATGACGTGCGCGATCCCGCCACCAACGAGGTCATCATCAAGCGTGATACCTTGATGGAGGAGAGCCACGTCGACGCGATCCAGCAGGCCGGCATCCAGGAAGTGAAGATCCGCTCGGCGCTGACCTGCGAGCTGATTAACGGCATCTGCGCCAAGTGCTACGGCCGCGACCTGGCCCGCGGCACCCCGGTCAACCACGGTGAGGCCGTCGGCGTCATCGCGGCCCAGTCGATCGGTGAGCCCGGTACGCAGCTGACGATGCGCACGTTCCACATCGGCGGCGCCGCTCAGCTCAACGAGCAGTCGTTCGTCGAATCGAACTTCGACGGCAAGATCGTGATCAGGAACAAGGCGATCGCCCGCAACAGCGAGGGCAGCCTGATCGCGATGGTGCGCAATATGGTCGTTGCGATCGTCGATGCCGACGGCACCGAGCGTGCAACCCACCGTATTCAGTACGGTTCGAAGATGCACGTCGACGAAGGCGACATGGTCAAGCGCGGCCAGCGCATCGCGGAGTGGGATCCCTATACCCGCCCGGTGCTCACCGAAGTCGAGGGCACGATCGGGTTCGAGGACCTGGTCGAAGGCCAGTCGATCTCGGAAACGCTCGACGAGTCGACCGGTATCGCCAAGCGCGTGGTCATCGACTGGCGCACGACGCGCGGCGGTTCGGACCTGCGCCCGGCCATCGTGGTCAAGGGCAAGGACGGCAAGGTGATGAAGCTCGCGCGTGGCGGCGATGCCCGCTACATGCTGTCGGTCGACGCCATTCTGTCGGTCGACACCGGCGCGAAGGTGATGCCCGGCGACATCCTGGCGCGTATCTCGACCGAGAGCGCCAAGACGCGTGACATCACCGGCGGTCTGCCGCGGGTGGCGGAACTGTTCGAGGCTCGCAAGCCGAAGGATGCGGCGATCATCGCGGAGACCGCGGGAACGATCCGCTTCGGCCGCGACTACAAGAACAAGCGCCGCATCTCGATCGAGCCGATGGACAAGACCGAGGAGCCGCGCGAGTACCTGATCCCGAAGGGCAAGCACATCCACCTTCAGGACGGCGACATCGTCGAAAAGGGCGATTTCATCGTCGAAGGCAATCCGGCGCCGCACGACATCCTGGCGATCAAGGGCATCGAGGAGCTCGCTGCCTACCTGGTCAACGAAATCCAGGAGGTCTACCGGTTGCAGGGCGTGCTCATCAACGACAAGCACATCGAGGTGATTGTCCGTCAGATGCTGCAGAAGGTCGAGGTCACCGATCAGGGCGACACCGACATGATCTCGGGCGAGCAGGTCGACAAGATCGAGTTCGACGCGCTCAACACCAAGGCCAAGGAGGAGGGCAAGAAGCCCGCCACGGGTACGCCGGTTCTGCTCGGCATCACCAAGGCGAGCTTGCAGACCCGCTCCTTCTTCTCGGCGGCGTCGTTCCAGGAGACCACACGCGTGCTCACCGAAGCGGCGGTCAACGGCAAGATCGACCCGCTCGAGGGCCTCAAGGAGAACGTCATTGTCGGCCGCCTGATTCCGGCCGGCACCGGCGCCTCGATGGCGCGGATTCGTGAAGTCGCGGTCAAGCGCGACAAGCTGATCCTCGACGAGCGGGAGAAGCAGCAGGCGGCGATCGTGCCGACGGCCCCGGAAGCGGAGCCGCTGGCGCTGCCGCCCGCGGAATAGGCATCCGCAAGATTACGGGTGCGACGAGAAGGCCGGCGTTCTGCCGGCCTTTTTGTTGCTTTCTTGCCTTGCTGCGGTGCAGGGACGCAGTTTGTTCATCTTCCCTTCAGGCAAAAAAGTGCCTTTGCTAGGGTGACTTAGACCGGCTGTTTGGCTCGAGCCGGAGACGACGGAATCGATATGCTCGACTTGGCGATTGTAGGCGGCGGCCCCGGGGGGCTGATGAGCGCCTGGTATCTGAAGCGCAAACTCGGCGACCTCTGCCGCATCACCATCTTCGAGGCGTCGAACCGCCTCGGGGGCAAGATCGTCACGCGCAAATTCGACACCGCGCCCGCGATGTACGAGGCCGGCGTCGCCGAGATCTACGATTACTCGATGACGGGACCGGACCCGCTGCGCGAGCTGATCCAGCATTTCGGCCTGCAGACCATCCCGATGGATGCCGAGCAGGTGCAACTCGACGGCGAGCTGCTGGCTGACGTTCCCGGCATGCGGCGCAAATACGGCGCCAAGACCGCGGCCGCGATCGAGGCGTTCCGCAAGCGCTGCACCGAGCTGGTGTCGCCGATCGAATATTACGAGGGCGTCGGCGCCCACGACAACGAACATCCGTGGGCCTACAAGACCGCCGAGCAGATCCTCGACGAAGAGGTCGAGGATCCGACCGCCAAGCGGTTCTTCAAGGTAATGGCGCGCTCCGACCTCGCGACCGAGAGCCACAACACCAACGGCCTCAACGCGCTGAAGAACTACGTGATGGACGTCGACGGCTATATCGGCCTGTACTCGATCCAGAACGGCAACGAGCAGCTGATCGATTGCCTGCGCTCGGAGGTCAGCGCCGACATCCAGCTCAACCATCGCGTCCTCAAGGTCGGCAAGACCGAAGGTGGCCGCTACCAGCTCAACATGATGAACGGCAAGGGACCGGAGACGCGCGACTTCGACCTCGTGCTGGTCTGCCTGCCGCATTCCTGGCTCGCCACCATGCGCTGGGACGGCGAGCAGCTGCGCAAGTCGATGGTCAAGCACGTCGCCTATTTCGATCGTCCCGCGCACTATCTGCGCGTCTCGATCCTGTTCGACGAGCCGTTCTGGGGCGAGAAGATCCCGGGCGCCTGGTTCATGTCGGAGGCGTTCGGCGGCTGCTGCGTCTACAATGAGGGCGCGCGCCACGATGTCGGCAAGCACGGCGTGCTGAACTGGCTGATCGCCGGCTCCGACGCGCTCGCCTTCGCCAATCTCAGCGATGAGGAGCTGATCGACGCTGCGCTGAAGTCGCTGCCGGCTTCGTTCGGCGATGCGCGTGCGCATTTCCTCGAGGGCAAGACCCATCGCTGGCTGTCGTCGGTCAATGCGCTGCCGGGCGGCCTGCCGGTGCGCGACGTCATGACCAACCACCGTCCCGATCCGAAGGAGCACCCCGGCATCGTGGTGGTCGGCGACTATCTGTTCGATTCCACGCTGAACGGGCTGCTCGATTCCTCCGATGCCGCGACCGACATCGTCGTCACCGAGATGATGCGGCTGCGTCGCGCCCGGGCGCAGGACGAAGGTGCGCAGTCCGACAAGATCGACCGCGACTATTTCGAGAATTATCGCGGCGCCGGTCCCTACAGCGAAGTCTGGCGCAACTTCACCGACCCGGCCTATCTGACCGACCTGATCAAGACGGTGTGGGGCAGGGCGAAGGGCTACAAGCTGCTGATCGCCGGCTCGGCCAGCGGCGAGCTGGTCGGTGCGCTGCGCGAGCGCGGCATCGACGCCTGGGGCATCGAGAACAACCGCTACATCCACGGCAAGACGCCGAAGGCGCTCAGGAAGTACAACAAGCTCGGCTCGATCGCCGACATGCCGTTCAAGGACAACGAGTTCGACTTCGTGTTCGAGACCGCGCTGTGCCATCTCGGCGAGAAGCAGGTCGTGCGCGGGGTGCGCGAGCTCAACCGCGTGGTCAAGACCGGCGTCGTGTTCGCGTCGGTGACCTCGGACATGGCGCCGGCGGTGATCGATCGCTACGACCTGTTGCGCGGCGTGAAGAAGCTTGGCACCTGGTGGGAATGGTCGGAACTGTTCTTCGGCAACGGCTTCGACCTGTCGATGCACCGCCGCGACTGCACCGATGCGCTGTGGACCTTGACGCTGGCCGCCAACAAGGGACCGGGGCAGTGGTACGCCGACTCCGACAGCCTGCGCTATTCCTTCTTCGACAAGGTCGAGGCGGATCACGACGACTAGCAGCCCCGACGCGCGGCGCGCCAAACGCTTTGCCGAATTCATTGTGATCGCATAGGATTGTACCGGCAGCGTTCGCCCGCTGCGGTTTCGATTTGCGGTCATGCCGGCCGTGGAGCATCGGTTGGTTTCATGGCGCCAAGACCTCCTGCATCAAGACCTCCTGCATCAGACGATCCGAATCGATCGGCGGCGGACGATCCCGAGCTGAAGAAGAAGCCTGCGGCCGCGGCCGGTCCGCCTGCGGCAGGCGCCTCTGCCAGGCCGGCTGCTGCGCCGGCCGACGATGAGGATGATGAGGACGAGGACGACGAGTTCGAGCTCGACGACGATGATGACGAGGACCTCGTCGTCTTTACCGCCAAGGAAGCCGCCGGCGCGCTCTCCACGATCTTCGGCTTCGTCAGGCCGATCCTGGCCAACTACAGAAAGCCGCTCGCTTTCGTCACCATCGGCGTGCTGGTCGAGACGTTGTTCAACGTCATCATGCCGCTCAGCCTGAAATTCCTGATCGACGACGCGCTCGGCGAGGAGGATTTCGGGGCCCTCTACAAGATTCTCGGCGTGCTTGCGGTCGCCGGCATCGTCACCTCGATCATCGCGGTCTGGTATGAGCGCTGGGATGCCCGGCTCGGCGCGGGCATCATCGCCGACGTCCGGACGCGCATCTTCGAGCACGTCCAGAACCTTCCGTCGGCCTATTTCGCGCGCACCAAGCGCGGCGAGATCCTGTCGCGCTTCTCGATCGACCTGTCGGCCTTCGAGGGCTCGATCAAGACCTTCGCCAACAGCGCGGCGCTGCCAGGCTTCGAACTGGTGGCCGGCATCATCCTGATGCTGTTCCTGAACTGGCAGCTGGCCGCGGTCGCCCTGCTGGTGTTTCCGATCACGCTGATCGGGCCGCGCATCCTGACGCCGAAGGCGGTGCAGGCGAACTACGAGCAGAAGCAGAACGAAGCCGCACTGCTCGGAATGGTGCAGGAGAACGTCGCCGCCCAGGCGGTGGTGAAGGCGTTCAACCTGCAGCGCCGGGCGCTCGGCTGGTTCACGCTGCGCAACCGCGATGTCCGCGCCAAGGCCGCGTCAGCCATGTTCCTGTCGACCATGGTGGAGCGCACCGTCACCATCGCGGTGCTGCTGCTCCACCTCGTGGTGCTGGCGATCGGTGCCTATCTCGCCACCAAGGGCCAGATCACGGTCGGCACCTTCGTGACCTTCGAGAGCGCGTTCTGGGAGGTGTCGTACAACATCGCCCATCTGATGCATTTCATCCCGGTCTCGATCCAGTCGGCGGCGGCGGTGCGGCACATCCAGGAGCTGCTCGACGAGCCGACCCGCGGCGCCGACCGTCCCGGGGCGCCGGATCTGCCGCGCATCACCAACGACATCTCGTTCGACCGCGTCACCTTCCAGTATGAGGGGGCGCAGACGCCGGTGCTCGACAATCTCAGCCTCAAGTTGAAGGCCGGCAAGAGCATTGCGATCGTCGGTCCCAGCGGCTCCGGCAAGAGCACGCTGATCAACCTGATCCTGCGGCTCTACGTGCCCAACGAGGGGCGCGTCGCGATCGACGGCGTCGACATCCGCCGGGTGACGCGGGAGTCGCTGCGCGCCAGCATGGCGGTCGTGTTCCAGGAGAACATGCTGTTCAACATGTCGATCCGCGAGAATATCCGGCTCGGCAAGGAAGGGGCGACCGACGCGGAGGTCGAGGACGCCGCGAAGAAGGCCGAGATCCATCGCTACATCATGAGCCTGCCGCAGCGCTACGACACGCCGGTCGGCGAGCGCGGCGATACCTTGTCCGGCGGTCAACGGCAGCGCATCGCGATCGCGCGGGCGATCATCCGCAACCCGTCGGTGCTGCTGCTCGACGAGGCCACCTCGGCGCTCGACCAGACCACGGAGGCGGCAATCAACCGCACGCTGCTCAAGGTCGCCGAGGGCCGCACCATGATCTGGTCGACGCACCGTCTGACTTCGGTGGTCGAGATGGACGAGATCATCGTCATCGCTGGCGGCAGGGCGATCGAGCGCGGTTCGCACGAGGAGCTGCTGGCCAAGAACGGCGTCTACCGCAAGCTGTGGGACGACCAGGGGCATAAGCATCACGACGCGGACGACGAGGACGACGACGCGAACGATGATGAAGACGACGAGGATGAGGACGAAGACGAGGAGGCGTGATACCTGCTCGTCGACGTCCCAGGCTACGCCCTGTCGGCTGCGTGCGGACGTTGCCGGAAGTGATCGGCCGGCCGTGTCGCTGACGCCGCTTGCGGGCGTTGCAGCCGGCGCAGCGAGCCCCGGCCGAGATAGCCGAGGAAGCGCGCCCAGCGCTGGGCCTGCCAGTAGGGCCCGCTGCCGATCGACACCTCGCGGAAGTTGAATGCCTTGGCATTCGACCAGGCGTCGCATTCCGTCTTGACCGGATCGTCGTAGAACGCCGTGATCTTCTCCTCGCCCATGCCGTCGCTCGCAAGCCAGGCCGGGATATGGACGTTGCAGAGCTGGGACACGTCGGTGAACACCTTGTCGGTCCCGGTGCCGGTGACCGGGCAGGTGCTGGCGAAGGCGTCGCCGACCAGCACGACGCCGGCCTGCCGATAGCCGGTGCTGACATAGATGTCGGCGGGTCTGATCTTGATGTCGCCGGCGACGTCGAATTCGCCGGTGAGGCGGCGCAGCCGCGGGAGCGCGGCGTTCAGCGTCGCGACCGGATTGCGCCGCATCGCCCGCAGCCACGGATCGTCGGCCGGGCGATAGGTGAAGAGGTTGGCGCGCATCCGGTTTCCGATCGGAAACAGCGTGATGTAGGGGATCCGGTCGCTCGGCCGCTCCGAGAAATAGGTCATGGCCGCGAACGGAAAGGCGGGGCGGCCGACGGGGACGAGATCGAAGCCGATCGAGATCGAGTGGCAGAAGCTGGTCACCAGCCGCTCGATGCCGAGCATCCGGCGCAGCCCGACATTCAGGCCGTTGGCGAGCACCACGAGGCGCGCCGAAATCTCCTCGCCGCCCGACAGCACCAGCCGCTGCCGCTCGGAGCTGGTCGCGACGTTGACGACCTTGTCGCGGATGAATTCGGCCGGCGCGGCGATCTCCGTCCGAATCGCGGTGATCAGCGCGTCATACATGATGCCGTATTGCCGGCTCGGCTGCCGGTCGAGCAGATGGCCGAATCGCGCGATCCAGTTCTCGCCGTCCAGCGTCGCCGAGCGGAGTACGGATTCGGCAAGGCCGGTCCGGGCGAATCGCGCGAGCTGGAGGTCGCCACCGATCTTTTCGACGCGGAAGTCGAATGGATAGACCTGATGAGGGTCGATCAGGACGGCCGGTACCCCGGCACGGCCGAGCATGGCGGCCGCGGTCGAGCCCGCAAGACCTCCGCCGATGATCGCGATGTCGGTGTACTTCATGTCGCTTTCCGTGGCCGTAGACCGCAATTTTTGCGCTGCGAATGGCAAATAAAGGCTTAGTTTCGAATTTCGCCTTCTGGTCCAAGTTAGGGAGAATTGTTTCTAACCATATTTTACCCGGGTATAATGAGATTCCGCTGGCGTGCCAGGGATTCGGATTCGGGCGAGGGGAGTCGCAAACGCTGTCATATTTGGGCGTCCGACGAGCGCCGCGAAATGCGAAATCTGCAAGCGCCAGAGGCGTTTCTTTGCTTGTCGTTTTGCTTGACTTCACTATCTCTCGCTTATACAAGGCGCTCACTTAACGACAGGCGGTGAGCTACGCCAGCGTCGGAACGGATCACCCGAAGGCCTTTTTTCAGGCGCCGGACGGGCACCAACCTCGACGAATGCCGCTCAAACGCTGTCGATGATAGCTAGGCAATGCCAGGACGATTTTAGTTCTCTTGAGCACGTCCTCTTGAGAGTGAACTCGGATGCATGACCTCGGTAGCGGGCCGGACAGCAAACGCTGAACGGTTCGGAATCGCGGTCCTCTGTGGCGTCGATGCGCTTTCCGCTCAGTGATGAGTGGTTGGCGCGATTTCGCTTTGCGCGGGTATTTGCTCCGCGTCGAGCGGGCCGTACGGGACGGCTAGTCCTGAGAAGAAATTTGCGGAGCCATTCAAGGTTTCCGCGCGAACTAAAGGGTGAAGGCTGCATGCCGACGATCAACCAGCTGATCGCAAATCCGCGTGAAGTGCAGAAGTCGCGTAAGAAAGTGCCGGCGCTGCAGCAGTCGCCGCAGAAGCGCGGCGTGTGCACGCGCGTCTACACCACGACCCCGAAGAAGCCGAACTCGGCGCTTCGTAAGGTCGCCAAGGTGCGCCTGACCAACGGCTTCGAGGTGATCGGCTACATCCCGGGTGAGGGCCATAACCTGCAGGAGCACTCGGTGGTCATGATCCGCGGCGGCCGCGTCAAGGACTTGCCCGGCGTGCGCTACCACATCCTCCGTGGCGTGCTGGATACCCAGGGCGTCAAGAACCGTAAGCAGCGTCGTTCGAAGTACGGCGCGAAGCGTCCGAAGTAAGCGGGAAACGATCAGATGTCGCGTCGCCATTCTGCTGAGAAGCGTGAAGTTCTTCCGGATCCGAAGTTCGGGAACGTCATCATTACGAAGTTCATGAACTCGGTGATGTACGCCGGGAAGAAGTCGGTCGCCGAAAACATCGTCTACGGTGCGCTCGGCATGATCGAGGCCAAGACCAAGCAGCCGCCGCTCGGCGTGTTCGAGCAGGCGCTCGAGAACGTGATGCCGACCATCGAGGTCCGTTCCCGTCGCGTCGGCGGCGCGACCTACCAGGTGCCGGTGGAAGTCCGTTCGGTGCGCCGTCAGGCGCTCGGCATCCGCTGGCTGATCTCGGCCGCCCGTGAGCGCAACGAGAAGACCATGACGGAGCGTCTCTCGGCGGAGTTGCTCGACGCCTCGAATAACCGCGGCAACGCCGTCAAGAAGCGTGAAGACGTGCACCGGATGGCGGAAGCCAACCGCGCCTTCTCGCACTATCGCTGGTAAGGCGAACAACGGAATCTAAGGAACAGTCTCATGCCCCGCCAACATGCCATCGAGGACTACCGTAACTTCGGTATCATGGCGCATATCGACGCCGGCAAGACCACGACCACCGAGCGCATCCTGTATTACACCGGCAAGAGCCACAAGATCGGCGAAGTGCACGAAGGTGCCGCGACGATGGACTGGATGGAGCAGGAGCAGGAGCGTGGCATCACGATCACTTCGGCTGCGACCACCGCGTTCTGGAACGGCAAGCGCCTGAACATCATCGACACCCCCGGCCACGTCGACTTCACCATTGAAGTCGAGCGTTCGCTGCGCGTGCTCGACGGCGCCGTTTGCGTGCTCGACTCCAACCAGGGCGTCGAGCCGCAGACCGAGACCGTCTGGCGCCAGGGCGACAAGTACAAGGTTCCGCGTATCGTCTTCGCCAACAAGATGGACAAGACCGGTGCCGACTTCTTCAAGTGCCTGTCCGACATCGTCGACCGCCTCGGCGCCAAGCCGATCGCGATCCAGCTGCCGATCGGTGCCGAGAACAACTTCAAGGGTCTCGTCGACCTCGTGAAGATGAAGGGCATCGTCTGGAACGATGAATCGCTCGGCGCCAAGTTCGACTATGTCGACATCCCGGAAGATCTGGTCGAGCAGGCCAAGGAATATCGCGAGAAGATGGTGGAAGCCGCCGTCGAGCTCGATGACGATGCCATGGCCGCCTATCTCGACGGCAAGGAGCCGGACGAGGCGACCCTGAAGCGCCTGATCCGCAAGGCCGTGCTGACCGGTGCGTTCTATCCGGTGCTGTGCGGCTCCGCCTTCAAGAACAAGGGCGTGCAGCCGCTGCTCGACGCCGTCGTCGACTACCTGCCGTCGCCGATCGACGTGCCCGCGATCAAGGGCACCGATGAGGACGGCAACGAAGTCGTGCGCCATGCGGACGACAAGGAGCCGCTGGCTCTGCTCGCGTTCAAGATCATGGACGACCCTTTCGTCGGCACCATCACCTTCTGCCGCATCTATTCCGGCATCCTGCAGTCGGGCACCGGCGTCATCAACTCGACCCGCGAGAAGAAGGAGCGGATCGGGCGGATGCTGCTGATGCATGCGAACAACCGCGAAGACATCAAGGAAGCCTATGCCGGCGACATCGTCGCGCTGGCCGGCCTGAAGGAAGCGCGCACCGGTGACACGCTGTGCGATCCCGGCAAGCCCGTCATCCTCGAGAAGATGGAATTCCCGGAGCCGGTGATCGAGATCGCGATCGAGCCGAAGTCGAAGGCCGACCAGGAGAAGCTGGGCGTGGCGCTGGCCAAGCTCGCGGCGGAGGATCCGTCCTTCCGCGTGTCGACCGACCACGAGTCCGGCCAGACCATCCTCAAGGGCATGGGCGAACTGCATCTCGACATCAAGGTCGACATCCTCAAGCGTACCTACAAGGTCGACGCCAATATCGGCGCGCCGCAGGTGGCGTTCCGTGAGCGTGTCACCAAGCGGGTCGAGCACAGCTACACCCACAAGAAGCAGACCGGCGGTACCGGCCAGTTCGCGGCCGTCACCCTGATCGTCGAGCCGAACGAGCCCGGCAAGGGCTACGAGTTCGAATCGAAGATCGTCGGCGGCGCGGTGCCGAAGGAATACATCCCCGGCGTCGAAAAGGGCCTCGAGAGCGTGCTGTCCTCCGGCGTGGTCGCGGGCTTCCCGATCGTCGATGTCAAGGTGCAGCTGATCGACGGTAAGTTCCACGACGTCGACTCGTCGGCACTGGCCTTCGAAATCGCCACGCGCGCCTGCTTCCGCGAGGCGCTGCAGATGGGCAAGTCCGTTCTGCTCGAGCCGATCATGAAGGTCGAGGTGGTGACCCCGGAAGACTACACCGGTTCGGTCATCGGCGACCTGAATTCCCGGCGCAGCCAGATCCAGGGCCAAGACATGCGCGGCAATGCCAACGTCATCAACGCGATGGTGCCGCTCATGAACATGTTCGGTTACGTGAACAACCTGCGCTCGATGAGCCAGGGGCGCGCGACCTTCACAATGCAGTTCGATCACTACGCCGAAGCTCCGGCGAACGTGTCGGCTGAAGTCCAGAAAAAGTTTGCTTGATTGTCGTTGGTTAGCAGCTAACGACTGAACGGAGAGTCAAATGGCCAAAGCAAAATTCGAGCGTAACAAGCCCCACTGCAACATCGGCACCATCGGTCACGTCGACCATGGCAAGACCTCGCTGACCGCAGCGATCACCAAGGTGCTTGCAGAAACCGGGGGCGCGACGTTCACCGCCTACGACCAGATCGACAAGGCGCCGGAAGAGAAGGCACGCGGCATCACCATCTCGACCGCTCACGTCGAGTACGAGACGCAGAACCGCCACTACGCTCACGTCGACTGCCCCGGCCACGCCGACTACGTGAAGAACATGATCACCGGTGCCGCCCAGATGGACGGCGCGATCCTGGTCGTGTCGGCTGCTGACGGCCCGATGCCGCAGACCCGCGAGCACATCCTGCTCGCCCGCCAGGTCGGCGTGCCCGCGCTCGTCGTGTTCCTCAACAAGTGCGACATGGTCGACGATCCGGAACTGCTCGAGCTCGTCGAGATGGAAGTTCGCGAACTGCTCTCGAAGTACGAGTTCCCGGGCGACGATATTCCGATCATCAAGGGGTCGGCGCTCGCCGCCCTCGAAGACAAGGACAAGAAGCTCGGCCACGACGCCATCCTCGAGCTGATGCGCAATGTCGACGAGTACATTCCGCAGCCGGAGCGTCCGATCGACCAGCCGTTCCTGATGCCGGTTGAAGACGTGTTCTCGATCTCGGGCCGCGGCACCGTCGTCACCGGCCGTGTCGAGCGCGGCGTGATCAAGGTCGGCGAGGAAATCGAGATCGTCGGTATCCGCGACACCCAGAAGACCATCGTCACCGGCGTCGAAATGTTCCGCAAGCTGCTCGACCAGGGCCAGGCCGGCGACAACATCGGTGCGCTGCTCCGCGGCACCAAGCGCGAGGAAGTCGAGCGCGGCCAGGTGCTGTGCAAGCCCGGCTCGGTCAAGCCGCACACCAAGTTCAAGGCTGAGGCTTACATCCTCACCAAGGAAGAGGGCGGTCGTCACACCCCGTTCTTCACCAACTACCGTCCGCAGTTCTACTTCCGCACCACCGACGTGACCGGCGTTGTGCACCTGCCTGAAGGCACCGAGATGGTGATGCCGGGCGACAACATCGCGATGGAAGTGCACCTGATCGTGCCGATCGCGATGGAAGAAAAGCTGCGCTTCGCGATCCGCGAAGGCGGCCGCACCGTCGGCGCCGGCGTCGTCGCCGCGATCATCGAGTAAGAACGCGAATAGGGAATGGCGAGTAGCGGGTGGGTCACCATTCGCTATTCGCTACTCGCCACTCACTAAAGAAAGAATACGGCAATGAACGGCCAAAATATTCGCATCCGTCTCAAGGCGTTCGACCATCGAATCCTCGATACGTCGACCCGTGAGATCGTGAACACGGCGAAGCGCACCGGTGCGCAGGTTCGCGGACCGATTCCGCTGCCGACCCGCATCGAGAAGTTCACCGTCAACCGTTCGCCGCACGTTGACAAGAAGAGCCGCGAGCAATTCGAGATGCGCACCCACAAGCGCCTCCTCGACATTGTCGACCCGACCCCGCAGACCGTCGATGCGCTGATGAAGCTCGACCTGGCCGCCGGTGTCGACGTCGAGATCAAGCTCTAAGGTTTTGGATTTTTACGTCCGCCGCTTGCGGACAGAAAGACAGGAAGCACGCCGATGCGCTCCGGAGTGATCGCACAGAAGGTCGGGATGACGCGGGTCTTTACGGAGACCGGCGAGCATATCCCTGTGACCGTGCTGAAGTTGGGCAACTGCCAGGTGCTGGGCCACCGCACGACCGAGAAGAACGGCTATGTCGCGCTTCAGCTCGGCTCGGGCGCCCGCAAGACGGTGTACATGCCGAAGGCCGAACGCGGCCAGTTCGCGGTCGCCAAGGTCGAGCCGAAGCGCAAGGTTGCCGAGTTCCGCGTGTCCGAGGACGCGCTGATCCCGGTCGGCGCGGAAATCCAGGCGGACCATTTCGTGGTCGGCCAGTTTGTCGACGTGACCGGCACCTCGATCGGTAAGGGCTTCGCCGGCGGCATGAAGCGCTGGAATTTCGGCGGTCTGCGCGCCACCCACGGTGTGTCGATCTCGCACCGTTCGATCGGTTCGACCGGTGGCCGTCAGGACCCCGGCAAGACCTTCAAGAACAAGAAGATGCCCGGTCACATGGGCGTCGATCGCATCACCACGCTCAATCTGCGCGTGGTTTCGACCGACGTCGAGCGCGGCCTGATCCTCGTTGAAGGTGCCGTTCCCGGCTCCAAGGGCGGCTGGATCTCGGTGCGCGACGCCGTCAAGAAGCCGCTGCCGAAGGAAGCCCCGAAGCCCGGCAAGTTCAAGGTCGCCGGCGGAGAAGCTGCCGAAGCTGTGGCCGAGAAGGAGGGCGCGTGAGATGGAACTGAAAGTCACGACCCTTGAAGGCAAGGACGCCGGATCTGTCCAGCTCTCGGACGCGATCTTCGGTCTCGAGCCCCGCGCCGACATCATTCAGCGCTGCGTGCAGTGGCAGCTGAACAAGCGTCAGGCCGGCACGCACAAGGCCCAGAGCCGCGCCGACGTCTGGCGCACCGGCAAGAAGATGTACAAGCAGAAGGGCACCGGCGGCGCCCGTCACGGCTCGGCCCGCGTGCCGCAGTTCCGCGGCGGTGGCCGTGCATTCGGTCCGGTGGTTCGCTCCCATGCGACCGACCTGCCGAAGAAGGTGCGCGCGCTGGCACTGAAGCATGCGCTGTCGGCCAAGGCCAAGGACGGCGGGCTGATCGTGATCGACAATGCGCAGCTCGAGGCCGCCAAGACCAAGGCGCTGCTCGGTCACTTCTCCGGCCTCGGGCTCACCAACGCGCTGATCATCGACGGTGCGGAGCTGAACGCCGGTTTCGCGACCGCGGCCCGCAACATTCCCAACATCGACGTGCTGCCGATCCAGGGCATCAACGTCTACGACATTCTCCGCCGCCACAAGCTGGTGCTGACCAAGGCTGCGGTTGATGCGCTGGAGGCGCGCTTCAAATGAAGAACATCGATCCGCGCCACTACGACGTCATCATCTCGCCGGTCGTGACGGAAAAGGCGACGCTCGCCTCCGAGCACAACAAGGTGCTGTTCAAGGTCGCCGGCAAGGCGACCAAGCCGCAGATCAAGGAAGCGGTCGAGAAGCTGTTCGACGTCAAGGTGAAGAGCGTCAACACCCTCGTCCGCAAGGGCAAGACCAAGGTGTTCCGCGGCAATCTCGGCTCGCAGTCGGACACCAAGCGCGCGATCGTGACCCTGGAAGAGGGCCACCGCATCGACGTGACTACCGGACTATAAGGCGCAACGACGATGGCATTGAAAACCTACAATCCCACGACGCCGGGCCAGCGCCAGCTGGTCATGGTCGATCGTTCGGCGCTCTACAAGGGCAAGCCGGTGAAGACCCTGACCGAGGGCAAGCTCGGCAACGGCGGTCGCAACAACACCGGTCGCATCACCGTGCGCTTCCGCGGCGGCGGCCACAAGAAGGCCTACCGCACCGTCGACTTCCGCCGCGACAAGGTGGACGTGCCGGCGGTCGTGGAGCGGCTGGAGTACGATCCGAACCGCACCGCGTTCATCGCGCTGATCAAGTACCAGGACGGTGAGCTGGCCTACATCCTGGCGCCGCAGCGCCTGGCGGCGGGCGACACCGTCGTCGCCGGCAACTATGTCGACGTCAAGCCGGGCAACGTCATGCCGCTCGGCAACATGCCGGTCGGCACGATCGTGCACAACATCGAGCTGAAGATCGGCAAGGGCGGCCAGCTGGCGCGCTCCGCCGGCACCTATGCCCAGATCGTCGGCCGCGACCAGGACTACGTGATCGTCCGCCTGAACTCGGGCGAGCAGCGTCTCGTGCACGGCCGTTGCCGCGGCACGATCGGCGCGGTCTCGAACCCCGATCACATGAACATCTCGATCGGCAAGGCCGGTCGTACCCGCTGGCTCGGCTGGCGTCCGCACAACCGCGGCGTCGTCATGAACCCGATCGACCACCCGCACGGCGGTGGTGAAGGTCGTACCTCGGGCGGTCGTCACCCGGTCACTCCGTGGGGCAAGCCGACCAAGGGCAAGAAGACCCGCACCAACAAGTCGACCAACAAATTCATTCTCCTCAGCCGCCACAAGCGGAAGAAGTAAGGAACGCCGGACATGGTTCGTTCAGTCTGGAAAGGCCCGTTCGTCGAGGGTTCTCTGCTCAAGAAGGCAGATGCCGCCCGCGCGTCCGGCCGTCACGACGTCATCAAGATCTGGAGCCGCCGCTCCACCATCCTGCCGCAGTTCGTCGGCCTGACCTTCGGTGTCTACAACGGCCAGAAGCATGTGCCGGTGGCGATCAACGAGGAAATGGTGGGTCACAAGTTCGGCGAGTTCTCGCCGACCCGGACCTTCCACGGCCACTCGGGCGACAAGAAAGCCAAGAAGGCTTGAGGAATAGACGATGAGCAAACCAAAGCGCGAACGTAGCCTCGCGGACAATGAGGCCAAGGCCGTCGCCCGCATGCTGCGCGTCAGCCCGCAGAAGCTCAACCTGGTGGCGCAGCTGATCCGCGGCCGCAAGGCGTCCGCTGCGCTCGCCGACCTGCAGTTTTCGCGCAAGCGGATCGCGGTCGACGTCAAGAAGTGCCTGGAATCGGCGATCGCCAACGCCGAGAACAACCATGACCTCGATGTCGACGATCTCGTCGTTGCCGAGGCGCATGTCGGCAACGGCATCGTGATGAAGCGTTTTGCTCCGCGCGGCCGTGGCCGTTCGGGCCGTGTGTTCAAACCGTTCTCGCACCTGACCATCGTGGTTCGTCAGGTCGAGGCCGAGGCAAGCGCCTAAGAAGGGCGCAGGAGAAGACGATGGGTCAAAAGATCAATCCAATCGGGCTGCGTCTCGGCATCAACCGGACCTGGGACTCCCGTTGGTTCGCCGGCAAGCAGGAATACGGCAAGCTGCTGCATGAGGACGTCAAGATCCGCGAGATCCTGCACAAGGAACTCAAGCAGGCGGCCGTCGCCCGCATCGTGATCGAGCGTCCGCACAAGAAGTGCCGCGTGACGATCCATTCGGCCCGTCCGGGCGTCGTGATCGGCAAGAAGGGCGCCGACATCGACAAGCTGCGCAAGAAGGTCGCCGACATCACCTCGTCGGACGTCGTGATCAACATCGTCGAAATCCGCAAGCCGGAGCTCGACGCGACCCTGGTCGCTGAATCGATCGCGCAGCAGCTCGAGCGCCGCGTTGCGTTCCGCCGCGCCATGAAGCGCGCCGTGCAGTCGGCGATGCGTCTCGGCGCCGAGGGCATCCGCATCAACTGCTCGGGCCGTCTCGGCGGCGCCGAAATCGCGCGCATGGAGTGGTACCGCGAAGGTCGCGTGCCGCTGCACACGCTGCGCGCCGACGTCGATTACGGCGTTGCCACCGCGTTCACGACCTTCGGCACCTGCGGCGTCAAGGTCTGGATCTTCAAGGGCGAGATCCTCGAGCACGATCCGATGGCCCAGGACAAGAAGATGGCCGAGGGCGACAACACGCCGCGTTCGCGCCGCGACGCCGCTTGAGGCAAAGCAGGAATTTGAGGGCTTAAAGCCATGATGCAACCTAAGAAGACGAAGTTCCGGAAGGCGCATAAGGGCCGTATCCACGGCGTTGCGACCTCTGGCGCGACGTTGGCGTTCGGCCAGTTCGGCCTGAAGGCGATGGAGCCTGAGCGCGTCACCGCCCGTCAGATCGAAGCCGCCCGCCGCGCGCTGACCCGTCACATGAAGCGCGCCGGCCGCGTCTGGATCCGCGTGTTCCCGGACGTGCCGGTGTCGAAGAAGCCCGCCGAAGTCCGCATGGGCTCCGGCAAGGGTGCGCCTGAATTGTGGGTGGTCCGGATCAAGCCGGGCCGCGTGATGTTCGAGATCGACGGCGTGCCGGTACAGACCGCCAAGGAGGCGCTGTCGCTCGCCGCCGCCAAGCTGCCGATCAAGACGCGCTTCGTTGCGCGCATTGCGGAGTAATCGCCATGGCCGAGATGAAAGTTGAAGACATTCGCGCGATGAGCGACGACCAGCGGGAAGACGCGGTCCTGAACCTGAAGAAGGAACGCTTCAACCTGCGCTTCCAGCGCGCCACCGGGCAGCTGGAGAACACGTCGCGGATGCGGGAAGCCCGCCGCGATATCGCTCGAATCAAGACCATCGCCGCGCAGCTGCGCGCGAAGAAGAAGTAAGGGGCAAGCCTATGCCGAAACGTACTCTGCAGGGCGTGGTCGTCAGCGACAAGCAAGCCAAGACGATCGTGGTGCGCGTCGATCGCCGCTTCACCCACCCGATCTACAAGAAGACGATCCGCCGTTCCAAGAACTACCACGCGCACGACGAGAACAACCAGTTCAAGCCGGGCGACATGGTCTGGATCGAGGAATCGAAGCCGATCTCGAAGCTGAAGCGCTGGACCGTGGTCCGGGGCGAACACAAGAAAACGGCCTGATTACTTCGGCCTGGCCGAAGTCATTCAGGGAAATTTTGAGCGCGCTCAAGCGCAGAAAGAGGACGAGGTGCATCAATGATTCAGATGCAGACCAACCTCGACGTGGCCGATAATTCAGGCGCACGCCGTGTCATGTGCATCAAGGTTCTTGGAGGTTCCAAGCGCCGCTATGCCACCGTGGGCGACGTTATCGTTGTGTCGATCAAGGAAGCCATTCCGCGTGGCAAGGTGAAGAAGGGCGACGTGATGAAGGCCGTCGTGGTCCGGGTCCGCAAGGACATCCGCCGCGCCGACGGTTCGGTCATCCGTTTCGACCGCAACGCCGCCGTGCTGATCAACAATCAGTCCGAGCCGGTCGGCACCCGTATCTTCGGGCCGGTGCCGCGCGAGCTGCGCGCCAAGAACCACATGAAGATCATTTCGCTCGCGCCGGAGGTGCTGTGATGGCTGCCAAGATCCGCAAGGGCGACAAGGTGATGGTGCTCACCGGCCGCGACAAGGGTCGCACCGGCGAGGTGTTCGAGGTGCGTCCGGACGAGAACAAGGCTCTCGTTCGCGGCATCAACATGGTGAAGCGTCACCAGAAGCAGAGCCAGACCCAGGAAGGCGGCATCATCTCCAAGGAGATGCCGATCGACCTTTCGAACATCGCGTATGTCGGCAAGGACGGAAAGCCGACCCGCATCGGGTTCAAGATTCAGGCCGATGGCAAGAAGGTTCGTGTTGCCAAGAGCTCGGGAGCAGAGATCGATGGCTGATACAGCTTACACGCCGCGTCTGCGCGCGGAGTACGACAAGAAGATCCGCGGCATGATGACCGAGAAGTTCGGTTATGCCAACGTGATGCAGGTGCCGCGCCTCGACAAGGTCGTGCTCAACATGGGCGTTGGCGATTCCGTCAACGACCGCAAGAAGGCCGAGACCGCCGCCGCCGAGTTGAGCCAGATCGCCGGCCAGAAGGCGATCGTGACCTATTCGCGGATCGCGATCGCGACCTTCAAGCTGCGTGAGAACCAGCCGATCGGCTGCAAGGTCACGCTGCGCAAGGCCCATATGTACGAGTTCATCGACCGCCTGGTGAACGTGGCGCTGCCCCGCGTCCGCGACTTCCGCGGCCTGAACCCGAAGAGCTTCGACGGCCGCGGCAACTATTCGCTCGGCATCAAGGAGCACATCATTTTCCCCGAGATCGACTTCGACAAGGTCTCGGAAGCGCGTGGCATGGACATCACGGTCTGCACCACCGCCAAGACCGACGACGAGGCGAGGGCCTTGTTGACCGCTTTCAATTTCCCGTTCCGGCAGTGAGTAGCTGAGCCAAAGCCACTCAAACGCGGATACCCAGGAGCCAAGCATGGCAAAGAAGAGTTCAGTCGAGAAGAACAACCGGCGCAAGCGGATGGCGAAGAACGCCGGCCCGCGCCGCGAGAAGCTGAAGGCGATCATCGCCGACAAGACCAAGCCGATGGAAGAGCGCTTCGCGGCGACGCTGAAGCTCGCCGAGATGCCGCGCAACTCGTCGCCGACGCGCATCCGCAACCGTTGCGAGCTGACCGGGCGTCCGCGCTCGAACTATCGCAAGAACAAGCTCTCGCGCATCGCGCTGCGTGAACTCGGCTCCAAGGGCCTGGTTCCCGGGCTCGTGAAGTCGAGCTGGTAAGGGGAGGGTCGGAACAATGTCTACGCACGATCCGATCAGCGATCTCATCACCCGCATCCGCAACGCGCAGATGCGTTCGAAGTCCAAGGTCTCGAGCCCCGGCTCGAAGATGCGCGCCAACGTGCTCGAGGTGCTGAAGTCCGAGGGTTACATCCGCGGCTACGCCAGCGTCGAGCATGCCTCGGGCCGCAGCGAGCTCGAGATCGAGCTGAAGTATTTCGACGGCGAGCCCGTCATCCGCGAGATCGAGCGGGTGTCGAAGCCGGGCCGCCGCGTTTACGCCTCGGTGAAGAACCTGCCGCGCGTGAACAACGGTCTCGGCATTTCGGTGTTGTCGACGCCGAAGGGAATCATGGCTGACCACGAGGCGCGCGACGCCAACGTGGGCGGCGAAGTTCTCTTCACGGTGTTCTGAGGAAGGATTTTTTACGATGTCACGTATCGGCAAAAGGCCGGTGGCGATCCCGTCGGGTGTGACGGCGACCGTCGAGGGCCAGACCGTCAAGGTGAAGGGGCCGAAGGGCGCGCTTCAGTTCGTCGTGCATGACGACGTCGAGGTGAAGTTCGAGAACGGCCAGGTCAAGGTCGCTCCGCGCGTCAAGACCAACCGCGCGCAGGCGATGTACGGCACCGCGCGCGCGCAGGTCGCCAACCTCGTCGAGGGCGTCACCAAGGGCTTCGAGAAGAAGCTCGAGATCACCGGCGTCGGCTACCGCGCCGCGATGCAGGGCAAGAACCTGCAGCTCGCGCTCGGCTACAGCCACGACGTGGTCTACGCGATCCCGGAAGGCATCACCATCGCGGTGCCGAAGCCGACCGAGATCACGATCACCGGCAACGATCCGCAGCGCGTCGGCCAGGTCGCCGCCGAGATCCGCGCCTACCGTCCGCCGGAGCCCTACAAGGGCAAGGGCGTGAAGTACGCCAACGAATTCATCTTCCGCAAGGAAGGCAAGAAGAAGTAACGGAGCCGGTCATGTCACTCAAGGTTACGAATGCCCGGCGCAAGCAGCGCGTGCGCCTTGCGCTTCGCCGCTCGGCAAACGGCCGTCCGCGGCTGTCGGTGTTCCGCTCGTCCAAGCACATCTACGCCCAGGTCATCGACGACCAGAAGGGCGAGACGCTCGCGTCCGCCTCGTCGCTGGAGAAGACCCTGCGCGACACCGGCAAGACCGGCGCCGACATCGATGCGGCGAAGGCCGTCGGCAAGCTGCTGGCGGAACGCGCGGCGCAGAAGGGTGTCAAGGAAGTCGTGTTCGATCGCGGCGCCTACATCTATCACGGGCGCGTCAAGGCGCTCGCGGATGCAGCGCGCGAAGGCGGATTGAGCTTCTAACCGAATCGAACGATTACGAGGAAAGAGGCGTAAGGCCTCCTAGAGATTGGAAAACACCATGGCAGGTGAACGCGAACGCGGCGGACGCGAACGGAGCAGGGAGCGCGAGGAGCGCGACAGCGAGTTCGTCGACAAGCTCGTCCACATCAATCGCGTGGCGAAGGTCGTCAAGGGCGGCAAGCGCTTCGGCTTTGCGGCGCTGGTCGTGATCGGCGATCAGAAGGGCCGGGTCGGTTTCGGCCACGGCAAGGCGCGCGAAGTGCCGGAAGCGATCCGCAAGGCGACCGAATCGGCGAAGCGCAATCTGACCCGGGTCGCGCTGCGCGAAGGCCGCACGCTGCATCACGACGTCGCCGGTCGTCACGGCGCCGGCCGCGTCTATCTGCGCACCGCTCCGGCGGGTACCGGCATCATCGCCGGCGGCCCGATGCGCGCGGTGTTCGAGACGCTCGGCATCCAGGACGTGGTGGCGAAGTCGATCGGCTCGTCGAATCCCTACAACATGGTTCGCGCCACCTTCGACGCGCTGAAGCATCAGGATTCGCCGCGTTCGGTGGCTGCGCGCCGCAACATCAAGGTCTCCACCCTGCAGTCGCGCCGCGTGGGCGGCGACGCCGAAGTGGTGGCGGAATAACCCGCGCGACCAGCGCTTTCTGGAGTTCAAGACGATGGCCAAGGCCAGCAAGACGATCAAGGTCGAGCAGACCGGCAGCGCAATCCGCCGCCATCACTCGCAGCGTTCGACGCTGATCGGCCTCAAGCTCAACAAGATCGGCCGGGTTGCCGAGCTGCAGGATACCCCTGAAGTTCGCGGCATGATCAGCAAGGTTCAGCATCTCGTCCGCGTCGTCGGCGAGTAAGCAGAGATAAGGAGAAGGGCGATGAAGCTCAGCGATATCGCCGACAACGCCGGCTCGCGCAAGAAGCGCATGCGTGTCGGCCGTGGCATCGGTTCCGGCAAGGGCAAGACCTCGGGCCGCGGCGGCAAGGGCCAGACCGCGCGTTCGGGCGTCCGCATCAAGGGTTTCGAAGGCGGCCAGATGCCGATGCATCGCCGTCTGCCGAAGCGCGGCTTCAACAACATCTTCCGGCTCGACTTCGCCGAGATCAATCTCGACCGTCTGCAGGAAGCGATCGACAACAAGCTGGTCAACGCCGGCGAGACCGTGACCGTCGAGTCGCTGGTGAAGGCCGGCGTGCTGCGCCGCGCCAAGGACGGCCTGCGGTTGCTCGGCCGTGGCGAGATCAAGACCAAGCTGACGATCGAAGCGCACGGCGCTTCCAAGTCGGCCATTGCCGCGGTCGAGAAGGCCGGCGGCTCGGTCAAGATCCTGGCCCCCGCCAAGGACGAAGGCGAGGCGGCGTAACATCTGCGTCATTGCCCGCGCGCGGCGCGGGCAATCCGCAGATCGAATGATGGACTTATCGAGGCCGAGCACCAGATAATGTCCGGTGTCTGCCGATCGCCCCGATAGAACGAGTTCTTGGGGCGTCGGCGAAGCGGGCTCCGGGAGAAAGCCGAACATGGTCTCAGCAGCCGAACAACTTGCCGCCAACCTCAATTTCGGACAGCTGGCGAAAGCCGACGAGCTGAAGAAGCGCATCTGGTTCACCCTGGGTGCGCTGCTTGTTTATCGGCTGGGCACCTACATCCCGCTGCCGGGCATCGATCCCAACATCTGGGAGCAGGTGTTCCGCAGCCAGTCCGGCGGCATCCTCGGCATGTTCAACATGTTCGCCGGCGGCGGCATCCACCGCATGGCGATCTTCGCGCTCAACATCATGCCGTACATCTCGGCATCGATCATCGTACAACTCTTGACAACCGTGTCGCCGCAGCTCGAGGCGCTGAAGAAGGAAGGCGAGGCGGGCCGCAAGACGCTGAACCAGTACACCCGCTATCTCACGGTGATCCTGGCGCTGTTCCAGTCCTACGGCATCGCGATCGGCCTCGAAGGCGCCGGCAACGTCGTCAGCGACCCCGGCATGTTCTTCCGGATCTCGACCGCGATCACCCTGACCGGCGGCACCATGTTTCTGATGTGGCTGGGCGAACAGATCACCTCGCGCGGCATCGGCAACGGTATCTCGCTGATCATCCTGTCCGGCATCGTCGCCGAGCTGCCGTCGGCGCTCGCCAACATGCTGGAACTCGGCCGCCAGGGCGCGATGTCGACCGGCCTGATCCTGATCGTCATCGCGATGGCGGTCGCGGTGATCGCCTTCATCGTGTTCATGGAGCGGGCGCAGCGCCGGCTGCTGATCCAGTATCCGAAGCGCCAGGTCGGCAACAAGATGTTCGAGGGCCAGTCCTCGCATCTGCCGCTCAAGCTCAACACCTCGGGCGTGATTCCGCCGATCTTCGCCTCATCGCTGCTGCTGCTGCCGACCACAGTTGCGAACTTCAACGCCGGCAAGGGGCCGGAGTGGTTCCAGTGGCTCACCACCCAGCTCAGCCACGGCCGTCCGCTGTTCCTGCTGATGTATCTCGCGCTGATCGTGTTCTTCGCCTTCTTCTACACCGCGATCGTGTTCAACCCGACCGAGACCGCGGACAATCTGAAGAAGCATGGCGGCTTCATTCCGGGCATCCGGCCGGGTGAGCGCACGGCGGAATATATCGATTACGTGCTGTCGCGCATCACGGTGCTCGGCGCGATCTATCTGGCGATCGTCTGCCTGATTCCCGAAATTCTGATTTCCTACGCCTCGGTCCCGTTCTACTTTGGTGGCACCTCACTTTTGATCGTCGTCAGTGTAACGATGGATACGGTGTCGCAGGTTCAGGGCTATCTGCTCGCCCACCAGTATGAAGGGCTGATCAGGAAGTCGAAGCTCAGGGGAGGCCGCCGCCGCTGATCGCGGCGCGGCTTCAAACGCAAAACACAGGTGTGCGGAATTCGCCACCTAGCCGGGGGGCGAAACAGATATGAGACTGATCCTTTTGGGGCCGCCGGGCTCGGGCAAGGGAACCCAGGCGCAGCGGCTGGTGCACCGGCATGGCATCGTTCAGCTTTCGACCGGCGAGATGCTGCGTGCCGCAGTTGCCGCGGGCACCCCGGTCGGCTTGCAGGCCAAGGAGATCATGGCCAATGGCGGGCTGGTTCCCGACGAGGTCGTGGTGGGAATCATCGCCGATCGGATCGAGGAGCCTGATGCCAAGAAGGGCTTCATCCTCGACGGCTTCCCGCGCACCGTGCCGCAGGCGGAGGCCCTCGACGAGCTGCTCCGCAAGAAGCACCTCAAGCTCGACGCCGTGGTCGAGCTGCGCGTCAACGAAAGCGCGCTGCTGGCCCGCGTCGAGAAGCGTGCCGAGGAAACCCGCGCGCGCGGCGAGGAAGTCCGCCTCGACGATACGCCGGAAGTGCTGACCAAGCGCCTGGCGCAGTACCGTTCGTTGACGGAGCCGCTGATTCACTATTATTCGGAGCGGCGCAAGCTTCTGACGGTCGATGGCATGATGACCATCGAGCACGTCACCCGCGAGATCAACCGGATCCTGACGGCGCTCGGCGCATTGGAACCGAAGGAGCACGAGGAGGCCAAGAGCGCCTCGAAGGCGTCCAAGACCGCGAGGAAGACGACCAAGGCGGTTAAATCGGCCAAAAAGGCCGCCAAACCGGCCCGCAAGGCCGCGGAGGCGGGTCGCAAGGCTAAAGCTGCCAGGAAGGCTGCCAAGAAAACCGCGAAGCAGCCGGCCAAGAAAGCCGTTAAGAAAGCCGCAAAGCAGGCTGCCCGCGCCGCGAATGCCCGGAAAGGGGCAAAAGCCGCCAAAAAGACAGCAAAAAAGCTCACGAAAAAGCGAGCTAAGCGCTAGGAGCGGTTGACGAAACCGACATGAATCCTTTAATAAGCCCCGCATCCAAGTTGGATAGTTTTATGACGATGCCGGGCCCCGAAGGACATGAGGGGAAGGGCGTCGTGTTCGCGTTTGTGGACACAAGCCCGCAGAGAGCAAGAACTTGAGAAGCCCGTATCCGTGATGGATCGGCGACAGGAGAGAAGTCCGTGGCCCGTATTGCCGGCGTCAACATTCCTACCAACAAGCGCGTCCTGATCGCGCTTCAGTACATCCATGGTATCGGCCAGAAGAATGCGGCCGACATCATCGAGAAGGTCAAGATCCCCGCGGACCGTCGCGTCAACCAGTTGACCGACCAAGAGGTCCTGCAGATCCGCGAAGTCATCGACCGCGACTATCTGGTCGAGGGCGATCTCCGTCGTGAGGTCGGCATCAATATCAAGCGGCTGATGGATCTCGGCTGCTATCGCGGCCTGCGTCATCGCCGCGGTCTGCCGGTGCGCGGCCAGCGCACCCACACCAATGCGCGTACGCGCAAGGGGCCGGCCAAGGCGATCGCCGGCAAGAAGAAGTAAGTTTTGCGAATTGCAGGTGGGGGGTAGCGAATCGAAATTCGCTGCTCGCCATTTGCGTTTTGAGGTGTAGCCGCTGGGACTACGGCGGCGTTGAGATCACAGGAAAGGTTTGAAATGGGCAAGGAAGCCACCCGCGTACGCCGCCGCGAACGCAAGAACATCGCCTCCGGCATCGCGCACGTGAATTCGTCGTTCAACAACACGACCATCACCATCACCGACGCGCAGGGCAACACCATCGCCTGGTCGTCGGCCGGCACGATGGGCTTCAAGGGCTCGCGCAAGTCGACCCCCTATGCCGCGCAGGTCGCGGCCGAAGACGTCTCCAAGAAGGCGCAGGAACACGGTATGCGCACGCTGGAGGTTGAGGTGGCTGGCCCCGGTTCGGGCCGTGAGTCGGCGCTCCGTGCGCTGCAGGCTGCGGGCTTCACCGTCACCTCGATCCGCGACGTGACCACGATCCCGCACAATGGCTGCCGTCCGCGCAAGCGTCGGCGCGTTTGATCTGTGAGTCGCGGGCGGCTTCCGGCCGCCCTGCGATGGTTTTTGGAATTGACCGCGCGGACTGTTCCGCGATCTCCAACGCCAGGTTCGGCCATTCGACGGGCCCTGCGACTGGCACATGGGTGAACAAGTGACGATCCAGAAAAATTGGCAAGAACTCATTCGACCGAACAAGCTGCAGGTGACGCCGGGCTCGGACGCGAGCCGGTTCGCCACCGTGGTCGCCGAGCCGCTCGAGCGCGGCTTCGGCCAGACGCTCGGCAACGCGCTGCGCCGCATCCTGCTGTCGTCGCTGCAGGGCGCGGCGGTGCAGTCGGTGCATATCGACGGTGTGCTCCACGAGTTCTCCTCGATCGCCGGTGTCCGTGAAGACGTCACCGACATCGTCCTCAACATCAAGGACATCTCGATCAAGATGCAGGGCGAAGGCCCGAAGCGCATGGTCGTGAAGAAGCAGGGCCCGGGCGCTGTCACCGCCGGCGACATCCAGACCGTCGGCGACGTCACCGTGCTCAACCCCGACCTGCAGCTCTGCACGCTGGACGACGGCGCCGAGATCCGCATGGAGTTCACGGTCACGACCGGCAAGGGCTATGTCGCCGCCGAGCGCAACCGGCCTGAGGATGCGCCGATCGGCCTGATCCCGGTCGACAGCCTGTTCTCGCCGGTCCGCAAGGTCTCCTACAAGGTCGAGAACACCCGTGAGGGTCAGATCCTCGACTACGACAAGCTGACCATGACGATCGAGACCAACGGCGCGATCACGCCGGAGGACGCGGTGGCCTATGCCGCGCGCATCCTGCAGGATCAGCTCAACGTGTTCGTCAACTTCGAAGAGCCGCGCAAGGAAGTCACGCAGGAGATCATCCCCGATCTCGCGTTCAACCCGGCGTTCCTCAAGAAGGTCGACGAGCTCGAGCTGTCGGTGCGTTCGGCAAACTGCCTGAAGAACGACAATATCGTCTACATCGGCGATCTCGTGCAGAAGTCGGAGGCGGAAATGCTCCGCACCCCGAACTTCGGCCGCAAGTCGCTGAACGAGATCAAGGAAGTGCTGGCCCAGATGGGTCTGCACCTCGGCATGGAAGTGCCGGGCTGGCCGCCGGAGAACATCGACGAGCTCGCCAAGCGCTTCGAGGATCACTACTGATCCGCATCAATCATCATGGCCGGGCTCTCCCGGCCATGATTCTAACGGGCGAACGCAGGCAGCCCACCTGAGCAACATGTCCGACGAACCGTCGCGGCAGATTACAAAGTAGGGAATAGACAATGCGTCACGGCAAGGTTCATCGGAAGCTCAACCGCACCGCCGAGCATCGGCGTGCGATGTTCGCCAACATGGCGGCCGCGCTGATCAAGCACGAGCAGATCGTCACCACGCTGCCGAAGGCCAAGGAACTGCGGCCGATCGTCGAGAAGCTCGTCACCCTCGGCAAGAAGGGCGGTCTCGCCCTGCGCCGCCAGGCGATCTCGGAGCTGCGCGACCAGGATCAGGTCAAGAAGCTGTTCGACACGCTGGCGACCCGCTACAAGGACCGCCAGGGCGGCTACACCCGCATCATCAAGGCCGGCTTCCGCTACGGCGACAACGCGGCGATGGCCGTGATCGAGTTCGTCGACCGCGACGTCGACGCCAAGGGCCAGGACTCCGGTCCCGCCCAGGACAAGGAAGCCGAGGCGGCGTAAGCCGCGCTTGAGCCGAGGTTTTGAAAACGGCGCCTTCGGGCGCCGTTTTTTTGTCGGGCTAGCCCGCGCGGATGGTGGCGATGAAGTTGTCGAGCTCCTGCTTCAGGCGGCTGTTGCCGTCCGACAGCAGCCGCGAGGAGCTCAGCACCTGGGATGAGGCGCTGCCGGTCCTGGATGCGCCGCTCGCCACCTGGCCGATGTTGACCGCCACTTGCGCCGTTCGCTCCGAGGCGATCTGAACGTTCTGCGCGATGCTCCGCGTCGCGCCGCCTTGCGCATCGATCGCTTTGGTGACGTCGGAGGCGATCTGCGAGATGCGCTGGATGGTGCCGGTGATATCGCTGATCGCGCCGGCGGACTCCCGCGTGGCGGCCTGGATATCCGCGATCTGGGCGCGAATGTCCTCGGTGGCGTCCGCGGTCTGCCTGGCGAGCGTCTTGACCTCCTGCGCGACCACGGCGAAGCCGGAGCCGGCCTTGCCGGCCCGTGCGGCCTCGATCGTCGCGTTGAGCGCGAGCAAATTGGTCTGCCGCGCGATGGTTGCGATCAGCTGCACCACGTTGCCGATGCGGTCGGCGGCGGATGCGAGCTGCGCCATCCGCTCGTCGGTCTGCTGCGCCTGCGCGACGGCGTCGCTGGCGATGTCGGCGGATTCGCCGACCCGGCGCCCGATCTCGGAAGCCGATGCCATCATCTGTTCGGTCGCTGCCGCAACCCGCCGGACATTGTCCGAGGCCTCCTCGGAGGCGGCTGCGACATTGGCGGACAGATCCTGCGTGTGATGGGCGGTGTCGCTCAGATCGCGGGCGGAAGCCGCGAGCTCTTCGGACGCCGCCGAAACCGTCGCGATGACGCCGCCGGCGCTGGCCTCGAACGCTGCCGCGAGCCGTGCCAGTTCGGTCTTATGCCGCTCGGCCGTGCGGCGGTCTTCCTCGAGCCGGGCGTCGAGCTCGGCGCGCGCCTTGTCCTGCGCCCTGGTCTTGAAGCGCTCGACCGCCCGCGCCATGCCGCCGATCTCGTCGGTGCGCTCGAGGCCGGGCAGGACGACCTCGAATTGTCCTTCGGCCAATTGCCGCATCGCCGCACTCATCCGGCTGATCAGGCCAGCGACGCGCCGGCCGAACAGAATCGCAGACAGCGTCAGCACGAACGCAACGATCCCGATCAGCCAGCTGAAGGTCTGCCTGAACGCGTCGGCTCTTTGCTGTGCGAGCTCGGCGCGGATGTTGGCGGCGTCAGCGACCTTGACCAGCGCCGGCCGGGTGCGGTCGAAGATCTGCGACAGGTCGTCGAGCTGGTCGTCGAGCGTCTGACGCGAAACCAGGAAACCGGCGAAGGCGAGCTTGTAGGCGCGGGCAAGACCGAGCAGTTCGCCCTTCCGATCCGCCGGCACCGCGGACGCCGCCAGGGCGGTTTCGAACTCGGATTCCCTGTCATTGAGCTGGTCGCCAAACCGTTCCTCGCCGCTCAGCGCAAAATCCTTTTCGAGACGGCGCATCGTCAGCAGGAGCGCGGTCAGCTGCGGCTGATCGACCTGTTGGACCCTCGTTTCGAATTGCTGGACCGCGCTGCGCAGCTTGCCCTGCAAGCCGTCATTCGGATTCAGGCCGAGGATACGCTGGGCGCCGACGATATTCTGGAAGCGCGTCGCATAGAGGTTGATTCCGCTCCGCAGCGAGGTGACTTGCCGGATCGGATCACCGTCGGGCACAGTCGCGGCAAATGCTTCGAGCTGGTCGAGCAAAGCGATCTCGTCGGCGACGCGACCGGAAAGCTTCTTCGCCAGTGCTTCGTCGCGCGACTTCAGGAATCTGGTCGCGATTTGCTGCGTTTCCAGGAAGCCGTCCGAGAGCTCGGACAGCTGGGCCCTGAAGCGCATGCTGTCGTTCGACTCGCGTTGAATACGAGCAGCGTAGTTGAGGCCGCCGAGGCAGGTGACGCTGATGATGGCGACGCCGCCAATCCCGAGCATCGCGATCTGGCTTTTGAGGCTGGGGCGAAATCGTTTCAGGATAAACGCGGCAAGCGGCTTCATCCTGGAGATCACGAACATCTGATGCATTCCTGTCAGTCGCAGGGCTCCGGGCGTCGTTATGAACAGACTGGCGCGTCCGGTTGCCAACACAACAGCCCAGGCACGCCCGGGCTGTTTGCGGCGACGCTTAGCGGCCGCGAATTGACAATGTGTGAAAGCAATCCATGTGGGCGCGATGTTTCATGTGAAGATTGGATGAAGCCCGGCGAGACGATCCATCAACCATGATTGCTCGTGGCAATTTGACCCGCAACGCAAATGCGCACCGTGCTCAATGCGTCATCAGCGCGACATGATTGTCTTTCGCAGCTGCCGGTGCTGAGATGTCGTCCGCACCGCCGCGACGTCGTACTCCGCGGTTGCATCCGCGGGACGCGCATCCAAATATGTCCGGTACGACTGACGGGAGACTTCTCATGAAAATCGATCTTTCCGGAAAGACTGCGCTGGTGACCGGCTCGACGGCAGGTATCGGCAATGCGATCGCAAAGGGACTGGCGGGGACCGGCGCCGATGTCGTCATCAACGGTCGCGGCCAGGCCAAGGTCGATGCGGCGGTTGCCGCGATCGGCAAGGCGGTACCCGGCGCCACGGTCCGCGGCATCGCCGCGGACGTCTCGACAGCGGCCGGTTGCGAAGCGCTGCTTGCGGCGCTGCCGGAGGTCGACATCCTCGTCAACAATGCCGGCATCTTCGAGCCGAAGCCGTTCTTCGACATTCCCGACGCGGACTGGAGCCGCTTCTACGAGGTCAACGTGATGTCGGGCGTACGGCTGTCGCGCGGCTACATGCAGGGCATGCTGAAGCGCAACTGGGGCCGCATCGTCTTCATCTCCTCGGAATCCGGGCTCAACATCCCGACCGAGATGATCCACTACGGCATGACCAAGACCGCACAGCTCGCGATCGCGCGCGGCCTCGCGGAGCTGACCAAGGGCACCGCCGTGACCGTCAACTCGGTGTTGCCCGGACCGACCATGTCGGAGGGCGTCGAAACCTTCGTCAAGGATCTCGCCAGGCAGAACGGCCAGTCGCTCGAGGAGGCGGCTTCCAATTTCGTCAAGCAGCACCGGCCGACCTCGCTGCTGCAGCGCTTTGCCAGCACCGAGGAGATCGCCAACCTCGTGGTCTATGTCTGCTCCAAGCAGGCCTCCGCGACCAACGGCGCCGCGCTGCGCGCCGAGGGTGGCATCGTCAATACGATCGCGTGAGGCGGCATGCCGGCCTATGTGATCTCGGAGGTCGAGATGCGGGATGCTGCCGCGTTCGCGGCCTATCGCACGCAGGCGGCGAAGACCATTGAACAGTACGGCGGCCGTTACGTCGTCCGCGGCGGCGCCGCCGAACTGGTCGAGGGCGGTCCGCCGCCGAACGCGATCGTCATCGTCGAATTTCCGACCATGGCGCGTCTGCGCGAGTGGTACGCGTCACCGGAATATGCCGAGGCGCTCAGGCATCGACAGACGGCATTGGACCGCCGGCTGATCTTCGTCGAAGGCGTGCCGCCAGACTAACCCTTGGCGCCGTCCAGGAACTCGCTGAAGCCGGCCGGACGGTAGGGGCCGAAGCAGATCTGCTCGAGTACCCCAATTCCCGCCCGGTCACCCTGGCGGGCGCGCACCACCTGCTGCACGTGCACGTTCTCGCGGGCCAGCGGGTCGAGCGTTGCAGGATCGAACGTTTCGCCGCCGATCTCGAGCTCGCCCTTCCACATGCCCTGGCCCCATTGCGGATGGCCGTAGCCGAGGCCCTTCATCTGGAATTTGAGGATCGGGTCGAGTGCGATGGTCGTGGTGTGGCCGTCGATGTCGACGAGGTCGATTTCGGCCGATTGCGCGAGCCGCGTGTTCGGCACGTATTTGACGCGGTGCCGCGCGGTCGCCATGCGGCGGTCGAGCCCGTCGACGACGCCGGGGATCTCGGCCTCGCTCCGGTAGAGCGGCGCGGTGATGCCTTCGCGGACCAGCGCTTCGCCATGCGTCCCGTCGAAGAAGATGGCGTGCGAGATGTGGTCGTCCCAGACCAGCGGCGCCCACAGGAAGAACACGCTCGGCAACGGCATCGGCGCGCCGCCGATGTCGCGTTCGCCGACATTGCGAACGCCCCAGGAGCGATCCTTGGTGCCGTAGCAGGTGCGATCGTCGACCTTGATCTCGCCGTCCGGGTGACGCACGATGCCGCTCCAGCGGCCGAACTGGTCGAACCGGGTCGAATCCATCGCGCGGCGGTCGCCCGACCAGAGCGTCTGGCGCGCTTCCTGGATCGCCGCCGTGCGCGCGGAGAAGGTCAGGTCGCAGGAAAGGCCCGTCGCATTGTCGTCGAGCACGACGCGGGTCCGCAGCATCGGCTCGATGACCTCGAGCCTGAACGGGCCGACCTGCATCTCGGTGCGTTCGAGCGGCGCCCGCCGCGAACCGTAGAAGCAATGCTGACGCCCGCCGCGCTCTACGACGCTGAAGGCGCAGTCGAGGATCCTGCGATGCGGGTAGATCGCCATCCCGATGCCGAAATAATACGCGCCGTCGGCGGTGTAGCCATTGAACCAGGTCCGGTCATACACGTTGCGGTCGCTGGTCGCGGGAACCGCGATCGGCTCCGGCGTCTGGTGGATGGGGAAGTCGTCCAGTTTATTGAGCACGCCGATCCCTTTCGATGATCCTCATTCCTGCCAGTATGAAAAACTGCCCTGGTCCAGCGCTTGCGCGCAGGCGCCGCGGGTCATTTTCAGGAACAGTGCATCGCCGCGCTCGGAGCGCTGCACGCTGAGCGCAGAGACGACGCCCATCATGATGCCATGCAGGGTGTAGCGCCGGTAATCCCGCCAGCACTGGTCCCAGCCATAGTCCCGCACGCCGCGGCGGATCAGCTCGGAATGATAGAACCGGACCAGATCGGCTTCATGAAGCCGCCGCTCGATTGGGTCGATTCCGGCCGACAGGAAATAAGCGACGTCGACGAGGCCAGGCCCCACCGTCAGCGTCTGCCAGTCCAGCGTCGCCATCGGGCGGCTGTTGCCGCGCACCTCGAACAGCACGTTGTCGAGCCGGAAGTCTGCATGCTGCAGGGTTCGCGGCACGGATCGATCAGACTGGTAGCGCGGGATCGCGTCCGGAAGCCGGTCGATCAGATCGAGGAATTCCGGCTCGATCACGCCGTGATAGCGCTCCTTGTAGTGATCGATGATGCCGGGCAGCACCGCGCGAAGGTCCTTGCGTCGGCTTGCGGCAACCGTGAAGCAATGCACGGTGTCGAGCGTCGGATCGTTCCATCGCGGTGCATGCAGCGCGGCGGCCTCGCGCATCGCGGTCAGGCAGTCGGTGATCGCGCATCCGGCGAGCTGATCACCCGGGCGTGCGGGTGCCAGATCCTCCAGGATCAGCGTGAAGTCGTCGGTCGCCGGATCGATCTCGGCGAGGATCGGCCGCGGGGTATGAATGGCGACCGTGGCCGCCAGCTCGCGATAGAACGCGACCTCGCGGACATAGAGCGTGTGCGCGGAACCGGAGCGGCGGCTGTCGGGATCCGCTGCGGGGAATTTGCCGACGACGCTCGCGGGTGCGTTCGGTTCATCGCCGTCATAGGTCAGGTGAAATCGATAGCTGTCGCCGACAAGGCCATTGCCGATCGGCTTGCAGACGAGATCGACGACCCTGGCCTGGTCGATCACACCGGCTGCGCGCAGTGCCCGCGTCATCCACTCCGGATCGATCCGCGACGGATCGGCCGTGAGTAAACTCATCGGTTTCCTCCCATCCCCGTGGGCGTCACCACCGTTCCGGCCGCGCGTCTCGCGCGGCCGAATTGAAGACGAGGTGATCGTTGCGCAAATCATACAGGCGATGCCGTGGCTTTGGCAAAGCCATGCATCGGCCAGTGGGGATATCTCGAGAGGTGCGTAGGAAGGTTTAGCTGCTTCTTACCCCGTTGCTGCCGTTTCTTCACAGTTCCTGTGGCGGTAAGCGAATCCAGCCGTCATTGCGAGCGAAGCGAAGCAATCCATCTGCCCGCAAACGCGGTTGGATGGATTGCTTCGTCGCTATCGCTCCTCGCAATGACGACGGAGACAGAACCGTGACGCATTAGGCCCAGTCCCCGCCGCAGTGGAGTTACCAGCCTTCCAGCACGATCTTGCCGCGCGACTTGCCGCTTTCGAGCAGCGCGTGCGCGCGTTTGAGGTTGGCGGCGTTGATGGTGCCGAAGGTCTGGTCGAGCGTGGTGCGCAGCACGCCCTTGTCGATCAGGTCGGCAACGTCATTGAGCAGGTGATGCTGCGCGATCATGTCGGGCGTCTGGAACGAGGAGCGCGTGAACATCGATTCCCAATGCACCGAGACCGCCTTGCCCTTGAACACGGCGACGTTGAATTCGGCGGGATCGTCGATCAGGCCGAACTTGCCCTGCGGCGCGATGAAGTCGGCGATCGACTTGTAGTGCTGGTCGGTAAAGGTGAGGCTGGCGACGAGGCCCACCGGCGGCAGCTTCAATTTCTCGATCTGCTCCTTCATCGGCTGCGAGTGATCGATCACCGCATGCGCGCCGAGATCGCGGCACCACTTCTGGGACTCCGGCCGCGTCGCGGTCGCAACCACCGTCAGCCCGGTGAGGCGGCGCGCCAGCTGGATCAGGATCGAGCCGACGCCGCCGGCGCCGCCGGTGATCAGCAGCGTGCGCGGATCGAGGCTCTTGCCGGGCACCGCGCCGAGCCGATCGAACAGCAGCTCCCAGGCGGTGATCGAGGTCAGGGGCAGGGCGGCGGCCTGCGCAAATGACAGCGAGGTAGGCTTGTTGCCGACGATGCGCTCGTCGACCAGGTGAAATTCCGAATTGGTGCCCTGGCGCTGGATCGAGCCCGCGTAGAACACCTCGTCGCCGGGCTTGAACAGCGAGACGTCGGGCCCGACCGCGTCGACCACGCCGGCCGCGTCGAAGCCGAGGATCTTGTAGCCGCCGTCGGTCGGCGCCGCGCGCTTGCGCACCTTGTAGTCCACCGGGTTGGCCGAGATGGCCTTCACCGCGACTCTGACGTCGCGTCCCTTCGGTTCGGGCTTGGCGATCTCGAAATCGACGAGCGAATCCGCCGCCTCGATCGGCAGCGATTTTTGGTATCCGACGGCCTTCATGCCTGGTCTCCGTGGTGGGCGGTTGCCTGCGGTCTTACCTGTCGCGCTGGCGTCCATTTGGCAAGTACTGTAAAAACAGGGAACTAGTCCCTGTTTGTATACTATTGGGAAAATACCGGATGAAACGGAAGAATTTCGCGCGCCGGCCGGGCTGCGCGGTCGAGGCGGCACTCGACCTGATCGACGGCAAATGGAAGGGCGTGATCCTGTATCACCTGCAAGCCGGCACCCAGCGCTTCGGCGAGCTCAGGCGGCGGATGCCCGGCATCACTCAGCGCATGCTGACCAAGCAACTGCGGGCGCTGGAGGACGACGGCCTCGTGATCCGCAAGGTCTATGCCGAGGTGCCGCCGCGGGTCGAATACACGCTGTCCGAACTCGGCGAGAGCCTGCGTCCGGTGATCGATATTCTGAAAGCCTGGGGCGAGGGCCATCAGGAGCGGCTATCCTGCGCGCCGGCGCCGGACGTCGTGGCGAAGAAGAAGCGCGCGGCCTGATGGGCGTTCGCGCTTCACCTCTCCCGGAGGGAGAGGTCGGATCGCATCGCAAGATGCGATCCGGGTGAGGGATTACGCTCTACCGAGCAAGCGGCACCCCTCACCCGAATTGCTTCGCAATTCGACCTCTCCCCGTTGGGGAGAGGTACATCGCCTCAGAACGCGACCTGCGTGCGCAGCGCGACGGCGTCGAACTTCGAACCGGCATCCACGGGCGAGGTTGCCGAGGCCTGCTTGGCGACGTCGCCGTGCAGGTAGTTCAGCATGAAGCGGACGTTGTTGTTGACGTACCAGTTCAGCGCGGCGGTGTAGACGGTCTGCCGTCCGCCGGCGACGCCGACGGCCTGGCCGACCTGGTCGTTGAGGTTCATCTGGCTGACGCGGCCCGCAATCTCCCACGCGCCCCAGCCGCCGCCGGCGAGCGAGAACGGATCGTGCGGCTTGATACCGCCATAGGAGGCCGTGGCCGGATTGTAGGCGTGGTTCTCGCCGGTCAGCACGTAGCCGACCTGCGCGTATCCGCCGTCGAATTTCAGGCTCGACGCGCCGAACGGCGGCAGCCCGGTATTCGCGGTGCGGTCGACATTGAACCAGTAGTATTCGCCCTGCGCGATGAACGGACCGTAGGTCGCCGCCGCCTCGACGCCGTAGACCTGGGCGCCGGAGACGTTGGCGATCGCACCGGTCGAGATCAGCGTCGTCGGATCGATGCGCAGCTCGGGCCGGTCGCTCAGCGTGAGCGTCTGCGCCTGCGTCAGCTGGTTGCGCGGCGGCTGCACCAGCCATTCGGCATCGGCGCCGATATGCACCGAATAGTCCTTGCCGCTGATCGGATTGCCGGCGACGCGGACCACCGCGCCGTACTGCTCGGATGATCCGGCCGGGGTGACGCTGGAGGCCGAATGAATCTGGCCGGTGGTCGGTCCTGTAGCATAGCCGCCGAGCCAGAGCTGGTCGTTCCACCAGCGGGTGCCGATCGCGGAACGGAAGTCGCCGGCCGCGACGTTCTGCGCGATGATGCCGGCCGAGGCGCGCTCCATGAACAGGATGTCGTTGGAGCTGGTCGATTCGTCCATGGTCCAGAGCAGGTCCATGATGCCGCCTTCGATCGCCATCTTGCCGCCGAACGGCTTCAAGCCGGTGTAGCTCAGATACGCGTTCTCGACGCCCGAGGTGCCGCCGCCCGGAAGCGATCCCGGTGCCGTACCGCCGAAGCCGTCGGACGAGCCGCCGAAGTCATAGATCAGCGCGTAATTCCAGTCGCCGAAGAATTTGCCGACGATGCCGATGCGCGCGCGGCGGAGGTTCTCGCCGCTGTCGAGTTTCTGCGGCGAGGTGGCTGCGGTGTTCGGACGATAGTCGTAGCCGCCGACATCCCAGTGCACGCGGCTCGTGATCGCGACGCAGTTCTGTTCGTCCGCGGTGCAGATCGTCGGCCGGTTGTTCGGCATCGTCACCACGACGCCGGACGGCGCGATCGGTCCCTTGACCGGAATGGCTGCGTTGGCGCTTGCGACGCGGGCGGCCTTGGCGTCCGCCGCCTTCGCGTTCGCATTTGCGCTGGCCGCGGTCGCGGTATTGGCGTTGGTCTGCTTCTGCAGCTTGTCGAGCTTCTGCTCGAGCATCTTCAGCTGCTGCTTCAGCAGCGCGATCTCCGCGTCGCTGCCGCCGCCGGCCGATTGCGAATAGGCCGGCGAGGCGGCGAGTGCCCCCGCAAGCCCGATGGCGATTGCACCAACTCTTGTCGCACCCATTGTCCACCCCGTTGTGTTTGAATTCCCCACTCACTCACTGAAACGTCCTAGGAGCTGATCGTGACTGACGCACGACAGCGCTTCGAGGCATCGCAGTTCCGCTTGTTGTCCGCAGGCAACAGGCGGAGCGGCGCAGTGAGATGACAGTCATCATAGGAGCTCGGCGACGCGGTTCAACGCGGCTGCGGCCGGTTTTGCACCGGTCCGGCGGGGGCCAGTTATCCGCCCCGGCGCCCTTCAATTGCCCGGCGAACACGCCTATATTCCGGCGTTTCCACGAGAGGTGAGAATGCTCCGACCCGTCCGCTGCGCTGCCATATCCGCTCTGTGCACATTGGCTTTCATAGGGAATCTGTCCCCGGCCGCGGCCCAGGACCGCCGCGTGCCGTCCTCGCAGGCCGAGTTGCAGCTGTCCTATGCGCCGATCGTGCAGCGGGTGCAGCCGGCGGTGGTCAATGTCTACGCCGCCAAGGTGGTGCAGAACCGCAATCCGTTCCTGGACGATCCGATCTTCCGCCGCTTCTTCGGCGTCCCGGGACAGCAGCCCGAGCAGATGCAGCGCTCGCTCGGCTCCGGCGTGATGGTCGATGCGTCCGGCCTCGTGGTCACAAACAATCACGTGATCGAGGGCGCCGACCAGGTCAAGGTCTCGCTCGCCGACAAGCGCGAATACGAGGCCGAGATCGTGCTGAAGGACAGTCGCACCGACCTCGCGGTGCTGCGGCTGAAGGGGACCAACAGGGAGAAGTTCGCGACCCTCGACTTCGCCAATTCGGATCAGCTGCAGGTCGGTGACGTCGTGCTCGCGATCGGCAATCCCTTCGGCGTCGGTCAGACCGTGACGCACGGCATCATCTCGGCGCTGGCGCGCACCCAAGTCGGGATCACGGATTATCAATTCTTCATTCAGACCGACGCGGCGATCAATCCGGGCAATTCGGGCGGCGCGCTGGTCGACATGACCGGACGGCTCGCCGGGATCAACACCGCGATCTTCTCGCGCTCCGGCGGCTCGCAAGGCATCGGCTTCGCGATCCCCGCCAACATGGTGCGCGTGGTGGTGGCCTCCGCCAAGAGCGGCGGCAAGGCTGTGAAGCGGCCATGGCTCGGCGCGCGGCTGCAAGCGGTGACGCCGGAGATCGCCGAGACGCTGGGGCTGAAACTGCCGACCGGCGCGCTGGTCGCCAATGTCGCGCCGAACAGCCCGGCGGCGAAGGCCGGGCTCAAATTGTCCGACCTGATCGTCGGGATCGATGGCACGCCGATCGACGATCCCAACGCGTTCGACTACCGCTTCGCGACCCGACCGCTCGGCGGCAACGCCGAGATCGAGGTGCAGCGCGCCGGCAAGCCGGTGAAGCTCACGGTGCCGCTGGAGACCGCGCCCGACACCAACCGCGACGAGATCGTGCTGACCGCGCGTTCGCCGTTCCAGGGTGCCAAGGTCGCCAACATCTCGCCAGCGCTGGCCGATGAGCTGCATCTCGACGCCGGCGCGGAGGGCGTCGTCGTCACCGATCTCGCCGATGACGGCACCGCCGCCAATGTCGGCTTCCAGAAGGGTGACATCATTCTCGCCGTCAACAATGAGAAGATCGTGCGCACGAGCGACCTCGACAAGATATCGAAGGCGGGGTTGCGGGTCTGGCGCATCACGCTGGTGCGCGGCGGCCAGCAGATCAACGTGACACTCGGCGGATGAGTCCCAAGCGACCGCGCGAGGCCAGCAACCTGTTCGCAGCGGCGGGGATGGAGCAGGACGCGCCACACCCGCTGCCGGACCGGCTGCGCCCGCGCACGCTGGCCGATGTCGTCGGCCAGGATCACATCCTCGGCCCCGACGGCGCGCTGACCCGCATGCTGGAGACGCGCACGCTGGGCTCGCTGGTGTTCTGGGGACCGCCCGGCACCGGCAAGACCACGGTGGCGCGGCTGCTCGCCGACGCCACCGAGCTGCATTTCGAGCAGATCTCCGCGGTGTTCTCCGGCGTCGCCGATCTGAAGAAGGCGTTCGATGCCGCGCGGGCCCGGCGCGAGACCGGCAAGGGCACGCTGCTGTTCGTCGACGAGGTGCACAGGTTCAACCGCGCGCAGCAGGATTCCTTCCTGCCCGTGATGGAGGACGGCACGGTGGTGCTGGTCGGCGCCACCACCGAGAACCCGTCGTTCGAGCTCAACGCGGCGCTGCTGTCGCGCGCCCGCGTGCTGGTGTTTCACTCGCTCGATACGGCTGCGATCGAACGGCTGTTTGCCAATGCCGAGAAGATCGAGGGCAGGGCCCTGCCGCTCGATGCCGAGGCGCGCGCCGTGCTGGTGCGGATGGCCGACGGTGACGGCCGCGCCTCGCTGACATTGGCCGAAGAGGTCTGGCGCGCCGCGCGCAAGGGCGAGGTGTTCAACGCCGAGCAGTTGCAGGCCATCCTGCAACGCCGCGCGCCGATCTACGACAAATCGGCCGACGGCCACTACAACCTGATCTCGGCGCTGCATAAATCGGTGCGCGGCTCAGATCCCGATGCTGCGCTGTATTATCTCGCGCGGATGCTCGATGCCGGCGAGGATCCGCTGTTCCTGGCGCGGCGCGTGGTGCGGATGGCGGTCGAGGACATTGGTCTCGCCGATCCGCAGGCACTGGCGGTCTGCAACGCCGCCAAGGATGCCTATGATTTCCTGGGCTCGCCGGAGGGCGAGCTCGCGATCGCGCAAGCCGTGGTCTATCTCGCCACCGCACCGAAATCGAACGCGGTGTACACTGCGTTCGGCGCCGCGATGCAGACCGCAAAGCAGGGCGGCTCGCTGCTGCCGCCGAAGCACATCCTGAATTCGCCGACCAAGCTGATGAAGTCGGAAGGCTATGGCTCCGGCTATCAATACGATCACGACGCGCCCGACGCGTTCTCCGGCCAGGACTATTTCCCGGAAGCGCTGGGACGGCAGACCTTCTACGACCCGCCCGACCGCGGCTTCGAGCGCGAGATCCGCAAGCGGCTGGATTACTGGAACAGGCTGCGCAAGGAGCGCGGCGGGAGCTAGCGCAAGACGAGATCAGCCGTGGCCACAAATAACGCGCGTTGGCGTTCCCGCCTGCGGCGAGGGAAGTTGCAGAAGCCCGCAAATGCCATATGCGATTTGCGTGACTTCGGAATATTAGAAATGTATCCCTGAGTTGCCCGACGTGTCAAGTCGCTTGGTCGAACGCCGACGGCCTCCGGCTACTTTGCATGGGGTTGTTTTCGATATTTTGGCAGCGCCCGCTTGCCGCTTGCGGCCGAACATGGCCGATGTTGCGCCGGATTCGTACCGATTTCGCCGTGACGATTCGCGGCATTTGCGCTACCCACGGGCTTAACTTCGGAGTTGCAACCCCATGAGCCGCCGCGTCAAGAGACCCCTCCGCCCAGCGGGCGACCGCGCCAAAGGCGCGCGTCCCCATCGCGGCCCGGCCGCCGAGCGGGGGCCGGCGCATCGTGCGGGCGGCAAGTCGGCGGCGGTGCGCCTTGGCGACAAGCAGCGGGCGCCCAAGCCATTCGTGCCCGAGCCGGAGGAGCGCGTCGCCGAGCCGCCGGCGCTGCCGACCAAGGTGCAGACCGTGGTGGTGACGGCGGACGAGGACAACATGCGCGTCGACCGCTTCCTCGAGGCGCGTTTCCCCGGCCTGTCGTTTTCCCACATCCAGCGCATCGTTCGGAAGGGCGAGTTGCGCGTCAACGGCAAGCGTGCGGACAGCAAGGACCGGCTCGAAGAAGGGCAGAGCGTCCGCATTCCGCCGCTGCGGCTCGATACGCCGAAGGCGGCCGCGAGCCTCTCCGAAGCCGCCAGGAAGACCCTCCAGGACCTCAAGGACATGACCCTGTTCGAGGACGCCGACGTGATGGTGCTGAACAAGCCCGCAGGCCTGGCGGTTCAGGGCGGCTCCGGCATCACGCGCAATGTCGACGACATGCTGGAGGTGATGCGCGACGCCAAGGGCCAGAAGCCGCGGCTGGTGCACCGGCTCGACCGCGAGACCTCGGGCTGCCTGCTGATCGCCAAGACGCGTTTCGCCGCGACCGCCCTGACCGGCTCGTTCCGGCATCGCTCCGCGCGCAAGATCTATTGGGCGCTGGTCGCCGGCGTGCCGAAGCCGAAGCAGGGCCGGATCTCGACCTATCTCGCCAAGGAGGAGAGCGAAGAGGACAGCATCATGCGGATCGCGGCGCATGGCGACGAGGGCGCCAGCCATGCCGTGACCTACTATGCCGTGGTCGAGGCCTCGGCGACGAAGCTCGCCTGGGTCTCGCTCAAGCCGGTGACCGGCCGCACCCATCAATTGCGCGCCCACATGGCGCATATCGATCACGCCATCGTCGGTGATCCCAAATACTTCAACAAGGAGAACTGGCAGCTGCCGGGCGGCCTGCAGAACCGGCTGCATCTGCTGGCCCGCCGCATCGTGATCCCGCACCCGCGCGGCGGCGTGATCGATGCCACCGCGCCGCTGCCGCCGCACATGCTGCAATCCTGGAATCTGCTCGGGCTCGAGGCCGACCGGTTCGACCCGATCGAGAACGCACCCGAGGAGTGACGGCGGACGCCGCCTCCGAGATCCGTTGCGGACAGCAAGAACGATCAAAGCAGCTCACTCTGCTGCGGCTATGTTGCCGCGCGCCGGGCACCGCCGGCATGCAACCATCAAAGAGGCTGTCCATGACCGGAACCTGGCTACGCGTCGTGCTTTTCCTGATTGGCTCGGCCGTCGCCTCGGCGACCGCACGCGCCGACACCGTGGTGCTGTGGGGCGGCACGCTTTACGCATCGGCTGATGCAGACGCGCTGCCGGATGCGACGATCGTGATCACGGACGGCGTCATCAGCGCAGTCGGCAAGTCCGGCGATGTCACGGTGCCTCCGGATGCGCGCCTGATCGATTGCAGCGGCAAGACCGTCGTTGCCGGGTTCTGGAACAGCCACGTGCATTTCACTGACCATGTCTGGCACCTCGCCGGCGAGGCGCCCGCCGCGCCGCTGACTCAGCACATGCAGGAGATGCTGACCCGCTGGGGCTTCACCACGGTCTGGGATCTCGGCTCCGATCCACGCAACACGCTGCCGCTGCGCAAGCGCATCGCCGCAGGCGAGGTCGCCGGTCCCACCATCCTCCTCGCCGGCAATGTGTTTCCCAAGGGCGGGCATCCCGTCTACCTGCCGCCCGAGATTCAGCTTCCCGAAGCCGCGACCCCGGAGGAGGCGGCGAAGTGGGCGCGCGACTGGCTCGCGATGGGCGAGGACGGCATCAAGCTGTTCACCGGCGCGTTCATGGGCGACAAGCCGGTCATCAACATGGACCCGGCGATTGCCAAGGCAGCCGTCGATGTCGCTCATGCGCAGGGCAGGCCGGTGTTCGCGCATCCGCAGAACAAGATCGGCGTCGAGACGGTGATCGCAGCCGACGTCGACGTGCTCGCGCACACGACGCCCAGCGAGGGCAGCTACACGGATGACCAGCTGGCGCGGTTCAAGGCGCAGGGGACCGCGCTGATCCCGACGCTGTCGTTGTTTACGACGGTGGTTCTCGACCCCAACGTCACCAACCGTCTGGTGGCCGCGACTGTCAACCAGCTCAAGCAGTTCTCCGACAATGGCGGCACCGTGCTGTTCGGCACCGATGTCGGCTTCACCACGCTGTACGACACCACGCAGGAATTCCAGTTGATGCACCGCGCGCTGTCGGAACGCCAGGTGCTGGCCTCGCTGACGACCAATCCGGCGCGGTTCTTCAAGGCCGCGAAGAAGGGCAGGGTGGAGCAGGGCTTCGACGCCGATCTCGTGGTGCTCGACGGCGATCCGCTACGCGACGTCGCGAATCTTGCGAAGGTGAGCACCACGATCCGTGCGGGTCAGGTGATCTATCAGAAGCCGTGAGGGCGTTGACGCATTGGCCCGTCGCTCATGCGGCAACCCCGTGTGGCGATTCCGTCAAAGCATCAGCTTGTAACCGATATGGCTGCCGACGAATCCCAGCCGCTCATAGAAGCGGTGCGCGTCGGGGCGCGCCTTGTCAGTCGTGAGCTGCACGATATCGCAGCCTCTCGCTTTGCATTGCGCGATCGCCCATTCGAACATCTGTTGCCCGACGCCTGAGCTGCGGTGCGTCTCGGCAATCCGGACTGCCTCGATCTGGCCGCGCCAGGCGCCCAGGCGTGCCATTCCGGGAATGAAGCTGAGTTGAAGGGTCCCGATCACCGCCTCGTCCAGGGTTGCCACGGCCAGGAGTTGGTTGCGATCGGCGAGGATGGCATCGAATGCGTCGACATATCGCGGGTTCGGCGGCGAGCTCGGATCCTCGCGCTGCCGCCCCAGGAGGTCGTTGGCAAGCAGGGCGATGATGGCCCGGAGGTCGGCGGGCTGGGCCTGGCGGAAAGTGATCGATGTCATTGAGCGAGATTCCATGGCGGCGAAGTCGACGTCGCCAGACACGTTACAGGTTCGCGCGGGCTATGGACATCCGGGCCGGGTACAGATGAATCCGCCGGCCTTTCGGGCCGGCGGATTGTTGTCTTACAGGGCGCGGTCGTCAGTGGTCCCAGCCACCGTCATGATCCCAGCCGCCGCCATGATGATGGCCGCCGTCGTCGAAGTCGAAGAAATCGAACAGATCGCTGAGCGCCGGGCTGTTGACCGGAACATAGGGATTGCCGGGCGCCGCAACCGGGTTCGGGAAGTTGTCGCGGCTGCGGTTCGTGATCGGCTCCAGGCGCCAGTTCCGCTCGATGAATTTGATGATCGAGACGTGATCGGCATATTCATGCGAGATGTGACCGTGACGCGCGAACGGCGACACCACGATCAGCGGAATGCGGGTGCCGTCGCCGAAATAGTCGAGCGGCTGCACATAGCCGGAGTCGTAGTAGCCGCCGCCTTCGTCGAAGGTGATGAAGATCGCGGTGTCCTTGGCATAGTCCGAGGCCTGGACCTGGTCGACGATCTTCTTGGTGAAGCCTTCGAACAGATTGAGCTTGGAGGATGACGGGTGACCGTCGGTGAAGCCGCTCGGCTTGACGATGGAGACCGCCGGCAGCGTGTGCTTGGAGAGGTCGGCGTAGAGATCAACCGAGTCCTTGATGTGGGCTGCGACCTGGTCCGGGTGCGACATGATCGAGGTGTCGTACTGGAACGGATTGCAGATGTTGCAGTACTCGTCCGCGTTCGGACCGGCCACGCCCCAGTTGAGCTGGTAGGGATCGTTGACGTAGTTGTTCCACTGGTCGCCGTAATACTTCCAGGAGATGTTCCGCTCGTTCAAGCTGTCGCCGATGCTCTTGCGGGTCGACGGCGGGATCGTGAACGGCGTGTTGGACGGATTGGTGTCAGTGTAGGCGTTCTTGCCGTTGCCGAAATAGCCGGGATTGTAGTTGTTCAAGAGATAATAGTGCCCCGGCTCGCAGTTCGGGTTGATGTGGATCCCCTTCAGATAGTCCAGGATCGGCTTGACGCCCGGTTGACCCGGATCCGAGCAGTCGCTGTAGGAGCCGCCGCCGGACACCGGGCTAGTCTGGAAGGGCGGCGGGAAGCCGCCATTGCCGCCGGCGCCGTAGCCGTCCTCGGTGTACCAGTTGTTGGTGCCTGAAGCCGGATTCGGATTCTCGATTTCATGGACGATGCCGGCGTCGGGCGTGCCGCCGAACACCTGCGTGCCGTTCGGCGGCACCGCGGCGTTGCCGTAGGTGTCGCTGAAGTAGAGCATGTCGGCATGACCGAACATGATGTGATTGGCGCCGGTGCCGCCGTTGACGGACTGGTGGAAGTTGTCGCTCATCGCATATTTTTGCGCGAGCGAGGTGAAGTAGGGCACATCACCCTTCTGCACGTTGTAGAAGCCGAGCGCCGTCGAACCTTCGCCCGTGGTCGTCGCCGTCGGCGAGTACTCCGTGGAGAAGTTCGAAGGCTGCGCCGCACCGTTGGCGCCGGCGCCGACGGTGACTTCGACCCAGGCGAACAGATTGCCGCCGCAGCCCGACGGATTGTCGCGGCTGGCCGCCGAATGGTTGCAGTTCAGCTGCTGCCACATCTGGTAGAAGCGATGCACCGGACTTGCCGAATAGGAGTCGTAGGGCATCGCATCGTTGTTGGTGAGCTGGAACGGACCGGCCGGCAGCGCGCTGACATTGCTGATGCGCTGGTCGGGGGTCTGCGAGGTCTGACCGGTGCCGCCGGACAGCAGGAACTGGTAGTACTCGGACGGCAGGCCGGATTCCGACTGCTGCGCCAGCACGAGCGACGCCTCGCAGGTGGTGATCGGCGAGCTGCCGCATTTGTTCGGGATGTAGGAGACCTTGGGGCCGCCGACCAGCGGAGCCGGCAGTTGATCCTTGGGGAAGTTCTGCTTCGGCGGGCTCAGCAGGAACGCATCGTTCAGGCCGGTATCGGTCGCTGCCTGCTGATGCGCCTTCTCGAAATTCGGCCCGGGGACCGCGTTCTTGTTGTGATCGAGCTTGACGATGCCTTGCGAAAGCAGGTTGAACACGCTCTGGTCGCGCCGTTCAGGCACGTAGGTCGCGAACACGTGGTCGAAGCTGCGGTTCTCGCCGATGATGACGATCACGTGCTTGATCGGCGATCGCGTCTCGTGTCCGCCGTGGTGATCCCAGTCCTGTGCAAGCACCGGGCCGGCGGTGAACTGACCCAGCGCAAGCGCGCTGAGGGTGAGGCGGCAACCTTGCAGCCAACGTGACTTGTGCCTGTGGCGCATTAGAGCTCTCCTTTTTGCTGGTTGAGCGGCTTGGTAGAACTTGCGGTGTCGCGCGGCACGACCCTGATGCGTCCCATCATGCCGCCGTCCTCATGCTCGAGGACGTGGCAGTGGTAGACGAAGGTGCCGACGATGTTGGGATCGCGAAAATCCATGCGCAGGCGCACGCTCGGATATTTCAGCATCCGGGTGTTGTAGTAGGGGATGTTGACGGTATCGCGCAGGAACGGCTCGTTGACTGCGACGCCGGACCAGTCGCGGAGCTGGAAGTGAAGCTGATGGATGTGGAAATCATGCAGCTCCATCGAGCGGTTCTCGATGATCCAGTCCTCGACGTCGCCCTGCCTCACGGTGATGTCGGGAATGTCCGATTGCGGGTCGAACGGTTTTGGCGTCTCGCCGTCGAGGGTCATGAAGAACTTGGTCGGGCTGTTCGGATCGTTCGGGTTCTTCGGCTGCTCGGAGAAGAACAGCTTTCTGACGCGCACCGGCGCGACGTTCCCGAGCCACGGCCGCTCCGGTTTCGGAAGCGGTTCGGCGCGAGCGGGCAGCACGGCCTGCGGCTCGCCGGCATCGGCTGAGGCGGTGATGGCGACCAGCACGCGGTTGGGGTCGTTCTCGCCGGCCGGCCCGGTATCGACTGCGCGCGTCACCAGCAAGGCCGAGCTGCCGGCCGGCGGTCCTTCGACAATGAATTCGGCGCGTGAGCCCGGCGGCAGGCCGATATGGTTGACCCATTGCACCGACGGCGATGGGCTGCCCTGGAATTGCAGGGGCACGCCATCGAGCCCGACGATCCCGATCTGCTGTGGCGCACGGCCGACCAGCAGCGCGAGGTTGAGATAGGTGATCGCGGACGCATTCAGCACCCGCCAGAGCTGCCGCTCGCCGGGCTTCATCTTGAGCTGGGCCGGCGGATAGTTGGGATAGGGCACCGGCACGAAGTTGACGGAGAGATCCTTCGACGGCTTGCCGAAGCCGGTGCCGGAGTTGGCGACGTCGCCATCATTGTCGAGCTGGCTCTTGGTCATGACCGGCTCGGATTTCGACGGCGGTGCGTCGGGATTGACGAGGTCCTGGTCGCGGATCACGAGCACGCGCTCGGAGAGGCCGGCGAGCTGTGGATCGGCGCGCTCGATGCCTTCGATGATGATGGCGCCGGACGCGCCGCCGAGCACCTGCGTCTTGCTGAAGCCGTGCAGATGCGGGTGATACCAATAGAGGCCGGGCGGTGCGTCGTCCGGAATGCGCAGGCGGTATTCGAACGGCGCGTCGTCGGGCTGGATCGAGGTCTTCAGCACGTCATCCTGATGGCAGACCGGCGGCACCGTCAGCCCGTGGAAGTGCAGGTTGGTCGAGATCGGCGTCATCGCGCCGCTCGCGCAAACATCGGCCTGCTTTCGCGTCGTGCAGATCGGCGCGCCGGCGAGCGGGCGGTCGATCGCAGGCGTTGCGGTATCGAGGTCGACGAGGTCGTTCTTGAAATGAATGACCAGCTGATCGCCCGGCTTCAGCCGCAAGGTCGGCGACGGCTTGCCGTCCGATGTCCGATAGCAATAACGACTCGTGCCGTCCGGCAGCTTCTGATCGTGGATGCTGAGGTCGGTTTCGAGCACGCCATCGCGGCTGCGCAATTCAGCAGCTTCCTCGATCGCGCTTCCGGGCTCGGGACGCGCACAAACGTCCTGTTGCGCGCGCGGCGCATCCTGCAAGCCGGTTGCGCCGAGCCATGCCGTCATGCCGCTCACGGCAAGCCCGAGGCAGGCCGCGGCAATGACACAACAAACGGTCGACAGTCGTCGTGCCACGCCGCCCCGCTTATGCGCCGCCACGCGCGCGCAAGCGCGCTACCGACGTCACGCGTGACGTCGGTCCACGTCTTGCGACCGCGATGGTCGACAAATGCTTCTGTTTGGTATCGGGACGCTAGCCGCGCGTTGTTGCCGAAATCTGGCAGGTTTTTAACACGTAGATGACGGTGTCTTGCGGCACTTCGACGCGGTGCGCGAGAGAGTTGTTCAAACTTGCTGAACGATCAATCGGATGGAGCATTCCCCGATTGAATTGCGGAGAAAGAAGGACACGCAGGCATCCGTCAGAAATTTTTTGCCGTCGTCACCTTCGGACGATCCGAGATCAGCGCCGGAACTGCGCCAGAAACATCCGCAACGAATCGTGCGGGCTCTCGACGTCCGAGATCACCCAGCCGTCGGGACCGTTGACGACGATGAAGGTGAGCGTGACTGCGCGGCCCTCATTGTCGAATGTCACGGTCACGTCGGTCCGGTCAAACTGCCGCCGCGGAATGGCGATCGAGATCGGGCCGAGCCGCCAGGTCGGGCTCTGCACCAGGAAATCGTAGGGTGCGTCGTGCAGGGCGGTCCAGGCGCCGCGCAGCGGGGAATCAAAGAATTGGCGGGCGGTTGCGTCGTCGCGCGGCAGACCGTTGGAAAACGCCGGGCTGCCTCTTCCGTAGTGGGCGTAGACGTTGCGGATCAGCGATTGCGGCGAGCGGAACCCGGCGTCGGCGCGGGCGGCAGCCAAGACGGCCGCAACAAGCAGAAAACCCGCGAGGATTTGGGCGCGTTCCATCAGCTTTATTTGCCGTTGTCCTTGACATATCTTGCAGGAAATCCTCCCGAACGAAAGCCGGCCGGCGCGATGCGCGAACTCTTTGACGACGTCCCAGACCAATCCCCGCTCGATCCGCAGGAGGCGGTCCGGCGTCACATCCGCACGCCGCAGCGCAAGCGCTTCTACACCAGCGCCGGCGTCGCCGAGGCCGATGGCGGATTTTCGATCTCGCTCGACGGCAAGCAGGTCCGCTCGCCGTCCGGCAAGCCGGTCGTGGTGCCGACCCGCGCCATTGCGGATGCGATCGCGGCGGAATGGAATGCACAGGGCGAGACCATCGATCCCATGACCATGCCGCTGACGCGGCTCGCCAATAGCGTGATCGAAGGGGTGATCGATCGGGTCGACGAGGTGGCCGACGATGCGGCCAAATTCCTCGGCAGCGACCTGCTGTTCTATCGCGCCGGCCACCCCGAGACGCTGGTGGCGCGCGAGGCCCAGCAATGGGACCCGATCCTGTTCTGGGCCGCCGATGCGCTCGGTGCCCATTTCGTGATGGCCGAGGGGGTCATGCATGTCGGCCAGCCTGAGCCGGCGATCAGGGCGGCGCGTGCTGCGTTCCCGACTGACCCGTGGTCGGTCGCGGCGCTCCATGTGGTGACGACCCTGACCGGCTCGGCGCTGCTGGCGCTGGCGCTGGCGCACGGCGTCCGCGACGAGGACCAGGTCTGGGCCGCCGCCCATGTCGACGAGGACTGGAACATCGAGAAATGGGGCGTCGACGAGGAGGTCGCCGCGCGCCGCGCCGCCCGGCAGGCCGATTTCAAGGCCGCCGCCGGCGTTCTCAGGGCGTTCAGGCCGGCGGCCGGTTAACGAGACCTTTACGGCGCCCGGCTAGCCTGCGGCTTGATTCTGCCGTCTGGCCGAGACCTCCGACATGGCTATCGCCGTCAATCCCGTGCTGCCGGTGCTCGCCTCGAAGGAGGCGGACAGCGTTGCACCTGATCTCACGCTGGAGGCCGGCAGTGTCGTCAACGCGCAGGTCTTGAAGGTGCTGTCGGCCGATCTGGTGCGGATCGCGATTGCGAGCCTGTCGATCGACGTCCAGACCGAGGTGCCGCTGCAGCAGGGACAGAACCTGCAGCTCGCGGTCTCGCAGACCAATGACGGCATCCGCTTGAAGCTGGTCGGGCCGGGGGCTGACGCGGGCGATGCCGTGCAATTGTCGCCAGCGGCGGCCAACGTCACCGCTGCTCCCCAACCCGTCGCCGCGGCGCCGAAGGCAGCGCTGTCGCCACTCGAGCGCATCACCATCACCGCAACGGCGCAGCATGCGGCGGCGGTGCAGGGCAGCCAAGCGCCGCTGTTTGCCAATCTCGCCGCGGTCGCTACCGCCAATTTGCCGCCGAAGCTGCAGGCCGCGATCGCGCAGGTGCTGGCGCAGCAGACCGGCCTCGACGAAAATCTGGGCGGCGACGCGGTCAAGGCCGGCTTCCAGAAATCAGGCCTGCTGCTCGAGGCGACGCTCGCAGCGGGCGTTGCGCCGCCGAGCGGCAGCGCGCCCGATCTGAAGGCCGCGCTGATCGTGCTGCGCCAGGCGCTGACCTCGCTCGGCGCCGGCGATGCCGCAAAGCCCGCATCCACGCCGCTGCAGCAGTCTGCGCCGGCGAGTGCAGGCACGGCGCCGAGCCTCGTGCCATCAGGCACACAAGGCCTCGACGTTCAGGAGATCCTGCTGCCGCAGGCCCGCGTGCCGCTCGCCGAAGATATCGCTCGCGGCGGCGCGACCGGGCTCGCCGGCGCACTCGCGGATGCACTCGATGCCGGTCCGTCATCTGGCGGCGCGCTCAATCTCATTCAGGAAGCGCTGCATGAACTCGGCAACCCGGCGCGGCAGGGCGCTGTGCCGCGGGAGATGCTGCCCGGCGATCTGTCCGCGCGCGGCGGCACGCCGCCACCGCCGTTTCACGGCGCGCTGCCGTCGGCGCAGGCCATCGCCGAGCCGTCGATTGCATCAGGCACGCCGCTTCCGACCGCCGCGCATCGCCTGCTGGAAAACACCGACGCGGCACTTTCGCGGCAGACGCTGCTGCAAATCGCTTCGCTGCCGGATCGCGGCGACGGCTCGCGTCCGCAGCTCGACGCCATGGTGCCGCGCTGGAATTTCGAGATTCCGTTCCTGACCCAGCAGGGCACGGCGATGGCGCAGTTCGAGATTTCCCGCGACGGCGGCGGCACCGAGGTCGAGGCCGCCAAGCGGGTGTGGCGGGCGCGCTTCACGCTCGACGTCGAGCCGGCCGGGCCGGTGCATGCGCTGGTCTCACTGAATGGCGAGCGCACCTCGGTGCGGATGTGGGCCGAGCGTCCCTCGACCGCCGCGCAGCTGCGTGCCGGCGCTTCCGAACTGAGCCAGGCGCTGACCCGGGCGGAGCTCGTGCCCGGCGACATCGAGATCCGCGACGGGAGTCCGCCGCAGCCCGCGCCCGCGCGCGCCGGCCATTTTCTGGACCGCGCATCATGAGCGAGCCGCAGAACCAGCTCGCGGTCGCACTGCATTACGACCACGCCGGCGCGCCGCGCGTGGTGGCGAAAGGCAAGGGCGCGATCGGCGCCAAGATCATCGAGGTCGCCAAGGCCAACGACATTCCGATCGAGGAGAACGAGGTGCTGGCCGGCGCGCTCTCCAATGTCGAGCTCGGCGACGAGATTCCGGCCGAGCTCTACAAGGCCGTCGCCGAGGTGCTGGTGTTCGTGCTGCGGATGTCGGGCCGGGCGCGCTAACTCCTGTTGCCATCCTTTCACCACGATGGCATCAACCATCGTGGTCAACCCGAAACAGTTCAGGCCTTTCGTGAGTCACGTCGTGATCCATCGCCGCCATGCGCTCGGTCTGCTTGCTGCCGCCGCCATTGTGCCTTCGCGCAGCTTCGCCAACGTGTCCTACCAGCGCAGCGAGTTTCGCGAGGACCTGCAAAAACGGTTCTTCGATCTCGGCACCGAGGGCACCTTCGTCGGCTACAAGATCGAGGACTACCTGATCATCGCCAGCGACAAGGTTCGCTCCGGCGAGGGTAAATTGCCGGCTTCGACCTTCAAGGTCCCGAACGCGCTGATCGCGCTCGAGACCGGCGTGGTGCAGGACCCCGACAAGGATGTGTTCAAGTGGGACGGCATCACGCGCAGCATCGAGGCCTGGAACAAGGATCACACGCTACGCTCGGCGCTCGCGGTGTCGGCCTTCCCGGTGTTCCAGGAGATCGCCCGCCGGATCGGCGCGGAGCGGATGCAGAAGTATCTCGACATCATCGACTACGGCAATCGCGACATCGGCGGCGGCACCGACCAGTTCTGGGTGACGGGCAATCTGCGGATCGATCCGGTGCAGCAGATCGATTTCCTCGACCGGCTGCGCCGCGGCGTGCTGCCGGTCGGCAAGCGCAGCCAGGAGCTGGTGTGCGATATCCTGCCGGTGACGAAGGTCGGCGACGCCGTCATTCGCGCCAAGACCGGCCTCACCGACAAGGAACACGGCTCGCTCGGCTGGCTGGTCGGCTGGGCCGAGAAGGGCAGCGACGTCACGGTGTTCGCGATGAACATGGATTGCAAGACGCAGGCGCAGATCGACGCGCGGATGAGCGTCACGCAGCAATGCCTCACCGATATCGTCGCGCTGTGACGACCTGACCTGCGTCCGCCACGGCTGGTGAGTGCCGCGCGGCTCGACTAGCATCCTCCGACAAAAGCAGAATCGGAGGAAACCATGCAATCGGCATCCGTCTGGCTGTCGTCGCTCACGCTGGCCGCGGCCGGCGGCTGGGTCGCGGCCACGATGTTCTCGGCGCCGGCCACCAGCAAGGACCCGCGCTTCCCGCAGCTCACGATGGATCAGCTGAGCGACCAGCAGCGGCCGCTCGGCGAGGCGATCATGAAGGTGTCGAGCGTCGGCATCGGCGGGCCGTACAATCCGATGATTCGCAGCCCGGTGCTCGGCCAGCGGCTCTATGATCTGTTCTATTATCTGCGCTGGCAGACCTCGGTGCCAACGAAGCTGAACGAGTTCGCGATCCTGATCATCGGCCGGCAATGGCGCTCGCAGGTCGAATGGTTCGCGCACGCGCCCCTCGCGGCCAAGGCCGGTCTGTCGGCCGACGTCATCGCTGAGCTGAAGGCCGGCAACCGTCCGTCGAAAATGGCCGACGATGAGGCCGTGGTGTACGATTTCGTCACCGAGCTGACCACGACCAAGAAGGTCTCCGACGAGACCTATGCGCGGGCCAAGAAGATCTTCAACGACCAGCAGATCGTCGATCTCACCGCGGTCGCCGGCAATTACGTGATGGTCGCGATGCTGCTGGCGATGGCGGAAGAGACGGTGCCGCCGGGCAAGGAAGAGCCGTTCAAAGTGGGTGAGAAGTAGGGCGCTCTAGCGCCCGATCGCGCGCTGCAGGGCCGGCATCAGTTTCGGGTCGCGGCATTGCGCGACGTTGAAGCGCATGAAGCCGGTCGCTGATTGCGTGGTCGAGAACACGTTGCCCGGCGCCAGCACGATGTTGTCGGCGAGGGCCGCGCGCGCGACTTCGGCGGAGTCGCAGCCGTCGGGCAGGCGGCACCAGAGCTGGAAGCCGCCGCGCGGCATCAGCCACGGCTCGATGCCGATGCGCTGCAGCTTCTCGCCGACGTCGCGGCGGGCGCGTGCCAGCCGCCGGCGCAGTTCCTCGACATGCTTGCGGTAGAAGCCGGTCGCCAGGACGCTCGCGATGATCTCGGTCGCGACCGCGCAGGGGCCGCCGAACCCGGTCGCGACCTGCAGGTCGACCAACTGCTCGATCCAGTCGGCGCGGCCAGCGATGAAGCCGCAGCGCAGCGATGCCGACAGCGTCTTGGAGAAGCTGCCGATCCGGATCACGCGGGTGAGCCCGTCGAGCGCTGCGAGCCGCGCCGACGGCTCGGGCTCGAAATCGGCGAAGATGTCGTCCTCGACGATGGTGAGGTCGAAGGCTGCGGCCGCGTTCAGCACGCGGTGCGCGGTCTGCGGCGACATCGTCGCTCCGGTCGGATTGTGCAGCCCGGAGACCGTGATGTAGAGCCGCGGCCGCTCGGCCTCGAGCACGGCCTCGAAGCTTGCGACATCGGGCCCCGACGGGGTGTAGGGCACGCTGACAAGCTTGACCTGATGGGCGCGCAGCAGCGCGCGGAAATTGAAGTAGCAGGGATCGTCGACCAGCACGGTGTCGCCGGGCCGCAGCAGGAAGCGGCAGATCAGGTCGATCGCCTGGGTGCCGGACATCGTCAGCAGCACCTGCTCGGGCGACACTTCGAGACCCTCGCCGGCGAACCGCGCCATCAGCATGCGGCGCAGCGCCAGCGAGCCGCGCGTCGCACCGTAGTCGGCTAGGACGGCATCGTCGGCCCGCGCCAGGCCGCGGAACGCGCGCCGCAGCGCCTCGGTCGGCATCCAGTCGGCCGGCAGCCAGCCGCAGCCCGGCTTCAGCGCGCCGCTCACCGCGTCGAGGGATTGCCGCGACACCCAGAACGGATCGACGGCGCGGTCGCGCTGCGGCTGGTCCTTGGCCAGCGCGAGCGGCGGCAGCGCCGCGGACGAGACATAGAAGCCCGAGCCCGGCCGCGCCCGGATCAGGCCCTCGGCGGCGAGCCGGTCATAGGCCTCGACCACGGTCGAGGGCGAGACGCCCATGGTCGCAGCGAAACTGCGGATCGAGGGCAGGCGGTCGTCGGCGCCGAGCGCGCGGCTCGCCACCTTGGCGCGGATCGCGTTCATCACGTCGGCGGTGCGGGTCGCCTTCGGCGCATTCGATGGCTGTCGCAAGTGTATGACTACCTTCACCCATACAGTACGGCTATATTGTACTGATCCGTAGCTGCCTTGACCAGCCTGCCGTCGCTATCGTCGCCCGCGAAAGACGAGGTGCGCGATGAGCGATTCGAAGACGTTGTCGGGCAAGTCGTGGTCGGGCGAGGGCAGCAGCGGCAGTGCTTCGCTGGAGGGCTGGGGTAGCGGGCTGCTCGGCGTGATCATCTTCAGCGGCTCGCTGCCGGCGACCCGCGTCGCGGTCGGCGGGTTCACGCCACTGTTCCTGACCTCGGCCCGTGCCGCCATCGCGGCGCTGCTCGGTGCCGCACTGCTTGCGGTGCTGCGGCAGCCCTGGCCGCAGCGCAAGGACCTGGTGTCGCTGACCATCGTCGCGCTCGGCGTCGTGATCGGCTTTCCGCTGCTGACCGCGCTGGCGCTGCAGCACATCACCTCGGCGCATTCGATCGTGTTCATCGGGCTGCTGCCGCTGTCGACAGCGGTGTTCGGCGTGCTGCGCGGCGGCGAGCGGCCGAAGCCGCTGTTCTGGCTGTTCTCCTGCGTCGGCAGCGCGACGGTCGCAGCCTTCGCTCTGTCGGGCGACGGATCGGCGTCGCTGACCGGCGATCTGCTGATGGTCGCCGCCATCATCGTCTGCGGCCTCGGCTATGCCGAGGGTGCGGCGCTGTCGCGGCGGCTCGGCGGCTGGCAGGTGATCTGCTGGGCGCTGGTGCTCTCAGTGCCAGTGGTGCTCGTGATGACCATCATGACATTGCCGCCGAGCTGGCAGGGCATCGGCGCGCCGGCCTGGCTCGGGCTCGCTTACGTCTCTGTTTTCAGCATGCTGGTCGGCTTCGTGTTCTGGTATCGCGGGCTTGCGCTCGGCGGCATCGCCAGCGTCGGCCAGTTGCAGCTGCTGCAGCCGTTCTTCGGCCTCGCGCTGGCCGGGCTGCTGCTGCATGAGCCGGTCGCCTGGTCGATGATCGCCGCGACCATGCTGGTCGTCGCCTGCGTGGTGTTCGCGCGAAGGTTCGCGTAATCTCAATCAGCCCAGCTTGCACAACGTCTGCAGGAAATCGCTGACCGCCTTGCGGGCCTGGCGCGCAGTGGCCGGGTTGCCGCCGACAAGGCGCGCGATATAGGCCTTGCTACTCGCAACCGGGTTATAAATGGCCGAACTGTAAAGCGCGCGCTAACCATGCCAAGTGGTAATTCATCCAGCCGGCCGCGAAGTCCCGCACTGTTACGGATCGGGTTTCAGCGATCATTAAGCAGAGCTGCCCACCTTGCGCGCTGACGCGACGTGAGAGGGGCTGATGACCTTCAGGTTCATGGCGCCTGACACGATCAGGTCGGCAAGCCAGCGCGCATTGTTGGAACAGTGGGATCAGCTGGCCGCCGGCCGGCCCTTTCCCGCATTCGCCGAATTGAAGCCGGATCCGGCGATCCATGATCCGCGGCAACTCGTGGCATGGGCGGTCGAAGGCGAGGGCCGGCTGCGCAAGTTCCGCGCGATGTATCAGGGCGAGAATGTTGCCGAGGCGTTCAATTCCGCCTGGGCCGGCAAGACGATGGAGCAGGTGGTTTCGATGTCGCTCCGGCGCATCACGCTCGGACCGGCCAAGGAATGCGCCGCGAGCGGCTGCGCGGTGTACATGGTGTTCTCCACCATCGATGCCAACGATCAGCAGGTCGATTGCGAGCGGCTGCTGCTGCCGTTCGGCGGCGGCAACAAGGTCGAGCATCTGCTGGCGTCGCTGCAATTGACCGTGGTCGGAAGCAGGCCCCGCATCGTCAAGCATTTCGACATGCAGGCGGACGTGCGATTGCAGGGCAAGATCAGGTCCGGCTTCTCGACCGGCGCGACCAGCGAGGCCGGCGGCGACCAGCGCAGGGCCGCCAGGCGCACTGTCGCGCGGGCCGCGCGGATCAGCTTCGCCCGGCGCAGCATGACCTGCATCGTGCGCAACCTCTCCGCGACCGGCGCCGCGGTCGAGACGACCGATCCTGCCGCGATCCCCGACAGCTTCCGCCTCGTGCTGGAGATGGAGGCGACCGAACGGTGCTGCCGTGTGGTGTGGCGCAGGAAAGGCCGGATCGGCGTCCGGTTCAGCTGAGCTTTCCGATCCGCCCGAGATGGGTGAAGCCAAAGCCGGCCGAATATTTCAGCCCATAGCCGAGTGCGCGGTCGATCCCGATATGGGCAAGCCAGATCATCGCGATCGAGAGCACCAGCGGTCCTTCGCTGGCAAAGCCCAGCGTCATCAGCGCCACCGGCGCCAGATAAGTGTGGGCGGCGTTGTAGGCGATGGCGCCGGCCCGCGGGCTGATCAGGTAAGCGGCAAAGCTGATGTCCGGCACCAGGAACAGCAGGACGTAAACCAGCCAGGAACCCTCCCACTTGTAGTAGAGCACGGTCATCCCGACGAACAGCACCAGTCCCTCCAGCCGGAGCAGGGAGCGCGCCCCGCCGGTGGCGGCGCCGGTCTCGGCCGTGATCGAATCAGTCATCGCTGTCTCCCCAGACGTCGGAAAATCCTACCGTTTTTGCGCCCAAAGCCGGTCACAAGCGCCTTTCCGGTTCCGAAATGGCCGTGCTAAAGCCATTCCGAACGAAGCGGGCTTCAGCCCGCGCCGGGACGCGGACTGTAGCTAACACGGGCGGAAACAAATGAAAGACATCCTCGACACCCTCGAAGAGCGGCGCGCCGGAGCCAAGCTGGGCGGCGGCGAAAAGCGTATCGAGGCGCAGCACGCCCGCGGCAAGCTGACCGCCCGCGAGCGGATCGAGCTCCTGCTGGACAAGGGCTCGTTCGAGGAATTCGACATGTTCGTCGAGCACCGCTCGATCGAGTTCGGCATGGAGAAGACCAGGATCCCCGGCGACGGCGTCGTCACTGGCTGGGGCACGGTCAACGGTCGCAAGACCTTTGTCTTCGCCAAGGACTTCACCGTGTTCGGCGGCTCGCTCTCTGAAACCCATGCGCTGAAGATCACGAAGCTTCAGGACATGGCGATGAAGGCGAGGGCGCCGATCATCGGCCTTTATGACGCCGGCGGCGCGCGCATCCAGGAGGGCGTCGCGGCGCTCGCGGGTTACTCCTACGTGTTCCGCCGCAACGTCATTGCCTCCGGCGTGATCCCGCAGATCTCGGTCATCATGGGCCCCTGCGCCGGCGGCGACGTCTATTCGCCGGCGATGACGGACTTCATCTTCATGGTGAAGAACACCTCTTACATGTTCGTCACCGGCCCCGACGTGGTGAAGACCGTCACCAACGAGGTGGTGACCGCGGAAGAGCTCGGCGGCGCGTCAGTGCACGCCACGCGCTCCTCGATCGCCGACGGCGCGTTCGAGAACGACGTCGACGCACTGTTGCAGATGCGCCGGCTGATCGACTTCCTTCCCAGCAACAACACCGACGGCGTGCCGGAATGGCCGAGCTTCGACGATATCGGCCGGGTCGACATGTCCCTGGACACGCTGATCCCCGACAATCCGAACAAGCCCTACGACATGAAGGAACTGATCCTGAAGGTCGTCGACGAGGGCGACTTCTTCGAGATCTCGGAGACTTTTGCCAAGAACATCGTCACGGGCTTCGGCCGCATCGCCGGCCGCACCGTCGGCTTCGTCGCCAACCAGCCGATGGTGCTGGCTGGTGTGCTCGACAGCGATGCCTCCCGCAAGGCCGCGCGCTTCGTGCGGTTCTGCGATGCCTTCAACATCCCGATCGTCACCTTCGTCGATGTGCCGGGCTTTCTGCCGGGCACCGCGCAGGAATATGGCGGCCTGATCAAGCACGGCGCCAAACTCCTGTTCGCCTATTCGCAGTGCACGGTGCCGCTCGTCACCATCATCACCCGCAAGGCCTATGGCGGTGCGTTCGACGTGATGGCCTCGAAGGAAATCGGCGCCGATATGAACTACGCCTGGCCGACCGCGCAGATCGCCGTGATGGGCGCCAAGGGCGCGGTCGAGATCATCTTCCGCAGTGACATCGGCGATCCCGACAAGATCGCCGCCCGCACCAAGGAATACGAAGACCGCTTCCTGTCACCCTTCATCGCCGCCGAGCGCGGCTACATCGACGACGTCATCATGCCGCATTCGACGCGGCGGCGAATCGCGCGGGCGCTGGCGATGCTCAAGGACAAGAAAGTCGAGATCCCCGCGAAAAAGCACGACAATCTGCCGTTATGATGGAGCGTGGAGTGGGTTGGCCGAAGGCGTAACCCACCGTCTTCGTACCGCGCGGTCCATGGCGGGTTACGGCTACGCCTAACCCGCCTTACAGGTTTCAGTCTGATGACCGAAGACGAGCCGACCGACGAGATTGCCGAGATCGAGGCGCAGATCGAGGAGCTTGCCGAAAGCGCCGAGCGATCCCGGCGGATCATTCTCGGGTCGAAGATCGCGATCGCAGGCGGGTTCGTCTTGCTGGTCGCTGCGCTGCTCGGCCTGCTCAGCTCTGGTGAGACCGCGGCGCTCGGATCGATTGCGCTCGTGCTCGGCGGCATCGTGTCGCTCGGATCGAATGTCAGCACGTTGCGGCAGACCGAGGCCGCCATCAGCACCGCCGAGGCGCGCCGCGCGCGGTTGATCGGCGGCATCGATCTGCGCCTGGTGCACGATGCGCCGCTGAAGCTGATGTGATCGACGTCACGCGTCGTTCGATGCGTATCACTGATGTGAGTGACGTCACTCTCGTTGCGCGCTGTTCATTGCCGCCAACGCACAGGCCTGCAATGTGAACAATGGAGCATTGCAACCGCGGGGTTTGTCCCCATGGAACCACACTTTACGGATTGAAAATCCGGACAACTCCGGTAACTGGGACATTCTGCTTTTTGGAAACGGAGTTGTCCCGTGCTGTCTCGTTTTGCTATTGCCGTGATGTCCGTCACGCTGCTTGCAACATCGCTTCCGGCGAATGCCGCGCCTTTGCTTCCCAGCGATCTGCAGGCTCAGGCACCGTCTGCCACGCACAAGGTCTGGTGCCATCATGGCTATTGCGACGGCGGTGGGGGCGGCGGTGCTGCGGTCGGCGGATTGATCGGCGGCCTGATCGGCGGCGCCATCGTTGCCGGTGCGGCAAACGCTGCTGCCCAGCAGGAGGCTGCTGCTGCCGCTCAGCAGCATGATGCTTACTGCGCGCAGCGCTACAGGTCCTACGATCCCGGTACCGGCACGTTCCAGGGCAAGGACGGCCGCCGCTATCCCTGCCGGTAAGTCGGCAATCGCGAGGGCTTCGCGCCCTCGCATCGCCGCGCTTCGGCAGGTGATGGAATGAGATACTCTGCGCGACATCAGTCGCGCAGCCACTGATTGGGCCGCAGGCAAATCAAATTCGAGCGCGCCGGCTGCGGCATAGTAACCCGACGGGCAACACAGCAAAAACTTGTCAACCGCGGCTCGCGAAAATATTTCGCTTTATCCGAAGTGCGACACAGTGTATGGTCCGCCCGTCTCGCCCGATCGAGGGGCGCTTCGCGGTCGTCACGAACGCGGGTCGAGATGCGGTGGACGCGGATTGCGCGACTGACGAGTGCGCACGAAGCGGACGGTGAAGTCGTGTGGTCCTGACGCCCTGGTGGCAGGTGTCTTTTCCGATTGCGCAGGTTGCGCGTTGCGAAGACGGTGACAAGCAAGCCCAGTCTCGCCGGGGAGAGCACGAAGTAAGCCGTAGCCCATCGCGCAGGGAAAGCCGGGTTGTTTCCGGTTACACCTGTGGTCCTACCCCCCGTGCTTTCTACCTATTGCACGGGGCCCATGGGTGCGATCGGCACCCGGCTTTCCCTGCGCCCTCTGTTCGATGGGAGGGTGACACGAAACGCAAAGCTCGGACGATTCATGTCGCGAGAATGCGAAGCTACATCCCCACCACAACTGTCATCCTCCGGCTGGACCGGGCGATCCAGTACGCCGCGGCCTCTCGGCTCAAGCATCGGCGTCTCTGGAATACTGGATCACCTGCATGCGCGGTGATGACACCGTACAGGCTGTTTGAGACGTGAATCGGTATTGGCACCGCCATCGCGGGGTGCGAGCGGAACGAGCCTCCAAGGATGCACGGCCACCAGCCGGGCCGTCGATCCTTCGAGACGCCGCTTCGCGGCTCCTCCAGCGACAAAGGCCGAGCTCTTGCGCGGGGATGACGGGATTGACAGCAGCGCGCTGCTATCGCGTCGCCGCCAGCGGCACGTAATCATATTCCCCGACGCCCTGCAGAACCAGGAACGTCAGCGACGTCGTGCCGGCGTTGGTGACGAGGTGGGGGCGGGTCGGCCGCACGGCATAGACCTCGCCGGGCTTGAGGTTCACTTCCTCCTTCGGCTCCTGCAGGAACAGCCGCATCTGGCCCTCGAGCACATAGAACGTGTCGGAGATGTTGCTGTGGATGTGCCACGGCACCTTCTGGGTCGGCGACAGCTGCAGCTCCATGATGCGGAAGCCGGGGCGGGCGGCGTGCTGGGCGCGGCGCTCGACTTCGTAGAGATGGCTGGCATCCTTGATCGGTTGTACTGACTTCATGGCGGCCTCCCGGAGATGTTCTTGTGATGCGCGATGCTAGTTCCGTTCGGCCGCGCGCGGAACGGTCGGAACGAGCATGACCGGTGCGCGTGAACGAGGCCGTCGCGTCGTGATGGTTGCGTGACGTCGCAACGTTGCGGACGCAGGGCGTCGAGTTCCATGACAACATGAATGCGAGGTTCAGCGAGCGTTCAGGTCGCGGGGAAAAAACTTGCTGACGCTGTTGATCCCGTTCAGCAACAAAGGGAAACGCTCATGGAACGCCGGAATCTTCTAAAGATGGCCTTTGCCGTCGCTACCTGTGCGGCCGCCTTCACAGCAACCGTGCAGGCAGCGCCGCTCGCACCGCTTCCTCTCAGCCGCGAGGCACAGTCGCCCGTCGATCGCGATGCGCAACCCGCTCTCACCACGGGCGACGAGGCTGGTCGCCTGAAGCCGGAACAGGTGCACTGGCATCACCGCCACTGGGGCTGGCATCATCGGCACTGGCACCACCGCCATTGGGGTTGGCACCACCGGCATTGGCACCACAGGCATTGGGGCTGGCGCCATCATCATTGGCATCATCATCACTGGCGCCGTTGGTAATGTCGACGTCACGACGAAAAAGAAAAACCCCGCGCGAAGCGGGGTTTTGTTTGTTCGGAATGCGCCGCGATCAGATCGGGCGGCAACGGCCGTAGCGCCACATGAATCCGTACGGGCAGGCGCGGACGCGCGGCGCCACCACGACGGGGCGCTCGACCACGACCGGCGGGCGAACGACAACGGCGCCCGGAGCGACGACGACGGGGCCGCGGTTCCTGACGCAGCCGCCGTAGGGGCCGCGGTGCCAGCCGGGGCCGCAGCCACCGGCAGCATCAGCGGCGCTGATGCCGGCGAAAGCGGTCGTCACCAAAACTGCTGCTGCAAAAAGATACTTCATGACTTCTCCTTCTTAATGGGCCGCGCGCGGCGGCACCGCAACAAACTTGAGATTACCGATTCGCCCGGCCGGATCATTGCAGAAGCCTTGCCCGATGTCGCCGACCAATGTTGCGGGCTGAATGCGACATGAATGCTGCGCATCACGCCTGCGTCAGTGCGTCGCAAGCACGCTCAGCATCGTTTCAAAATATTTCGCAAGGCGCGCGTCGGATGAAGCGCACAGCGGCGAGCGCACCAAATGTATCGGAGAGCAAGACAAGCGGGACCGGAGCTTCGCGAATGACCGCGACTTGAACGCGCGATCCTACTCGCCCGCGCCGAACAGCGCGGCGAACCGCTTCTCGCCGTTCCGCGAGAAATTGACGACGCGGCTGCCCGGCGCAGCATCGCGCGCCGCCCATTTCAATTCGGTGAAGCGATCCATCATGGCAGCGCCCAGCGTGCCGGCGAGATGATGGCGCCGCTCGCTCCAATCGAGGCAGGCCTTGCACACCGGCCGACGCGGATGCGTCAGCGCATCGGCGTCGATCTGCAACTCCTCGGCCATGAAGCGCTTGCCTTCGCCGGTCAGCTCGATCGCCTGCTTGCTCTGGCGCACCAGCTTCTGCCGCCGCATGCTGTCGAGCATCTGCACGCCGAGATCGCCGGCGAGATGGTCGTAGCAGATGCGGGCGCGGCGCAGCGCCGGATCCTTCGGTCCGGTGCGCACGCGCATATGGCCGGCGCGGGCGGCGATGCCCTGCAGGCCCTCGAGCACGTCTGCGACGTCGGGGTCGGAGAGGCGGTAGTAGCGGTGGCGGCCTTGCTTCTCGGGCTCGATCAGGCCGCCGGCCTCGAGCTTGGCAAGATGCGAGCTCGCCGTCTGCGGCGTGATCCCGGCCTCCTGCGCCAGCTCGCTGGCGGTCAGCGCGCGGCCGGTCATCAGTGCGGTCAGCATGTTGCAGCGTGCGGGATCGCCGACCAGGGCGGCGATCCGGGAGATGTCGGGTCCTGCTTTCATAGTTCGATGATAGCCGAAGCATCGAGGTCGAGCAAGGCGGTAGTGTGCATCGTGCCGTCGCCCGCAATGACGAAACACCAGGAGGCCCCAATGACCGTCACCGTCTTCATCCGCTACCAGCTCGATCCGTTCAAGCGGGCGATGTTCGAGGAGTATTCGCGGAACTGGCTCTCGATCATCCCGCGCTGCGGCGGCGATCTGCTCGGCTACTGGATGCCGCATGAGGGCACCAACAACATCGCTTTTGCGCTGATCTCGTTCGAGAGCCTTGCCGCCTATGAGGGCTATCGCGCGCGGCTGCGCCAGGACGGCGAGGGCGTGGCGAACTTCAACTTTGCGGAACAAAACCGCTTCATCCTCGCCGAGGAGCGGACATTTCTGCGCAAGGTCGAGCTATAGTGCCTCGATAACAACATCGAGCGGAGGCGCCCATGATCGCCGTGATCTTCGAAGTCTGGCCGAAGCCGGAGCATCGGCAGCAATATTTCGATCTCGCCGCCGAGCTGAAGCCGATCCTGCAGGAGATCGACGGCTTCATCTCGGTCGAGCGGTTCGAGAGCATCACCGAGAAGGGCAAGTTCGTGTCGCTGTCCTTCTTCCGCGACGAGGCCGCGGTAGAAGCCTGGCGCAACACGATCGAGCACCGCCGCACCCAGGCCAAGGGCCGCGCGCGGATCTTCGAGAATTATCGGCTGCGAGTCGCAAACGTGATGCGCGACTACGGCCTGAACGAACGCGATCAGGCGCCGAAGGATAGCCGTGCGGTGCACGAGCCGCACTAGCACCACAGAGCGCGCGTGCCTATTTTTGCGCGGCCAACGACCTCAGGGAGCGACCAATGCCACTGCCAACTGCTGACAAAAGAGCCGCCTTCAAGAAGCTGCACGAGAGCGGATGCTTCATCATTCCGAACCCGTTCGATGTCGGCAGCGCGCGCGCCTTGCAACATCTCGGCTTCAAGGCGCTGGCCTCGACCAGCGCGGGCTTTGCCTGGACCATCGCCAAGGCCGACAACCGCGTCACCGTCGACGACGTCTGCGATCATCTGACTGCGATCTGCGCGGCGGTCGATATCCCGGTCAATGCGGACTTCGAAGGCGGCTTTGCCGTCGAACCGGACAAGGTCGCGGGCAATGTCGCGCGCGGCGTCAAGACCGGCGTCGCCGGGCTGTCGATCGAGGACTCGACCGGTGACACCGCCAACGTGTTGTACGAGCACAAGCTTGCGGTGGAGCGCATCCGGGCGGCGCGCAAGGCGATCGACGCCGATAACAGCGGTGTGCTGCTCACCGGCCGCTGCGAGGCGTTCCTATGGGGCAAGAAGGACCTGAATTTGGTGATCGAGCGGCTGCAGTCGTATTCCGACGCCGGGGCCGACGTTTTGTATGCGCCGGGCATCTCGACCAAGGAGGAAATCACCGCAGTGGTGAAGGCGGTGGCGCCGAAGCCGGTCAATCTGTTGATCGGCGGTGCGTCGGAGCTGACGCTACAGGCGGTCGCCGACCTCGGCGTGCGCCGGATCAGCGTCGGCGGCGCGCTGGCGCGGATGGCCTGGACCGGCGTCATGAAGGCGGCCAAGGAAATGGCCGAGAAGGGCACCTTCACCGAATTCGGCAACGGCTATCCCGGCGGCGAACTGAACAAGATGTTCAAGTAGGCCTCGCGCAAAAAAGCAGCGGGCCTGAGCCCGCTGCTGCACCGCTCACGACACGCGAGCGAGTTACTTGTTCTTGTCGCCGGTCGAATCGGACGGCGCCGCCGAACGGTCGATCTCCTGTCCGCCGGGCTTGGCGGCCGGAGGTGAAGCCGGCTGGGCCGGGGCCGCGCCCGTAGTCATGCCGGGCTGGCTGTTCGGCTTCGGCGTCACGTCGCGCATGCCGGGGGGCGCCCCGGCCGGATTGGCGGGCTGGGTCTGCGCGGTCTGCGCCGACGGCGTCGTGCCGGCCTCGTGCACCGATGTATTGTTCAACCCATAGAACAGCGCGCCGAGCACCACGGCCACCGCAACTGCGAACATCGCGATCTTGGTGCTGCTCGCCGGTCCCTCCTGGAGTTCCGGATCCGGCTGCAATTCGTTGTCCAGGCTGTTGAAGCGCGCCTGACGGCGGATTTCGTCATCGGTCAGGTTGGCGCGATACGGATCGTCAGGGTTGTAAGCCATCGTAAAGTTCCTCCGTTAGCACCTCAAAGCTAAACGCATGGGACAATGGCTGGCACAAGAGGATGTTCCGCGCCAATGTTGCAACCTGTTCATGCGGGAACCACCGATTCCTTGGGTTCCGAACCTGTTCCGTGAGGCCTTTTCAATGTGGACCATGCCGCCCACCGATTCGGTGCTGCACGTGCTCTCGTTCATTGCCGTTGCGGCGCAATCGATGACGGCAGCGTTGGCGGCCGGCAGGCGCAGCATGGATTGGGCTGGCGTCTGCATGTTAGGGGCGATCACCGCGCTCGGCGGTGGCACCATCCGCGACGTGCTGCTCGGGCATTATCCGCTGCTCTGGGTCGCGCAGCCGATTTACCTTGCCATCGCGGCGGCGGGCGCCTTCGCCACCATCCTGCTGGCGCGGCTGGTGCACCGGCTCAATCTAGCCTTCCTGGTGCTCGATGCGATCGGGCTCGTGGTGTTCACCATGGCCGGCTGCGACGTGGCCTGGCAGGTCGACGCCTCGCTGCCGATCGTGATCGTCTCGGGCATGATCACCGGCTGTGCCGGCGGCGTGCTGCGCGACATCCTCTGCAACGAGGTGCCGCTGCTGTTTCGCAGCGAGCTCTACGCCAGCGTCTCGGTGGTGACGGGGCTGTTCTATGCGACCGCATTCGGGCTGAACCTCAACCCGCAGGCCTGGACCGTGCTGACCTTCGTGCTCGGATTGACGTTTCGGATGCTGGCGATCCGCTACAAATGGGAGATGCCGAAATTCGTGTTCAGCGGCGAGGACCGCTGATCAGCTATTTCGCCATCCGCGCCTTCACTTCGCGGTCCGCGCCTTGGCGACCTCGTCGGCCGTCACGGCCGGTGCCGCATTGCCCCAGGAGTTGCGGATATAGGTCGCGACGTCGGCGATCTCCTGGTCGGTCAGCTTCGGATAGGCCGGCATCGAGCCTGCGTTCGGCGCGCGCGGCGTGGTCACGGTCTGCGCGCCGTCGAGGATGACGCGCAGCGTGCTCGCAGGATTAGCCGACTGCAGGTTGGCATTGCCGGGTAGCGGCGGATAAATCCGCGGTGCGCCGGAGCCATCGAGCTCATGGCAGGCGACGCAAGCGCCACGATAGATCCGCTCACCGTCGCTCATCTGCGCCGGCGAGGGCGGGGTGACCTGCGGCTCCGGCGTGCCGGCCGGCAGGCTTTTGAGGTAGACCGCGATCGCGCGCACGTTGGCGTCGCTCATCTTCGAGGTCGAATTGACCACGACCTCCGACATCAGGGGGCCGGCATGGCTGTGCACATTGCGGCCGCTCTGCAGATATTCGGCGATGTCGTCTGCGCTCCATGACTTCAGCCCGCTGCGCGCGGCGCCGTCGAGCCTCGGCGCGAACATGCCCTGGACCATGCTGCCACCGAGCGCCTGGTCGCGCTTGTCGGCGCCGAACGCATTTTTCGGCGTATGGCAGGCGCCGCAATGGGCGAGGGCTTCGACGAGGTAGCGGCCGCGATTCCATTCCGCTGTCTTGCCCTGGTCCGGCTCGATGATGCCCGGCGTGAAGAACAGCGCGTTCCAGACCCGCATCACCACGCGGTAGTTCAACGGCCAGCGCAGCTCCGGCGGCGCCGTCCTGTTGCTGACCGGCGCGAGCGTCGCGAGATAGGCGCGGATCGCCAGGATGTCGTCGCGGATCAGCTTGGTGAAGGACGGGTAGGGGAAGGCGGGGTAATAATGCGCCCCGTTCGGCGCGACACCCATCCGCAGCGCGCGCAGGAAGTCGTCGTCGCTCCAGCCGCCGATGCCGGTGTCGCGATCGGGGGTCAGGTTCGGCGAGAACACGGCGCCGAACGGCGTGTCGATCCGCTTGCCGCCGGCGAACGGCTTTGCCGGGTCGACCGTGTGGCAGCTTGCGCAGTCGCCGGCGATCGTCAGCGCCTTGCCGCGGGCGACGAGGTCGTCAGTTGACGCGGCTGTGCATTCGCGGGCCGCCAACGCACTGCACAACAGCAGGCTGGCCAGAATCGCGCCGGTCGTTCGATGTCGCTGCCGCATCCACTCACCTTCTGAACCTTCCGGTCCACAGGACGCGTTACGCCATTTCGTCGCGGGCCTGTCCAGCGACAGAAACCGAAACAGCGCTGCAATATTCCCGGCACGAAATTGCGATTTTTGAGCGACGGGCCCGGTCGCCCAGAATTGTGCTGCGCGGGCCGGAATATCCGACATAGACTGGTTCTAACAAGTTCGGATGACTAGCTAAAAAGCAGGCGTCGCGACCAGCGCAAAGAGGGCTAAATGGGAATCAACCAAGGGCCTATCAGCCTCGACCAGAAATACACCCAAGGCACCGGCCACGTCTTCATGACCGGCATCCAGGCGCTGGTCCGCCTGCCCATGGCGCAGATCAGACGCGACCGCGCCGCAGGCCTCAATACGGCGGGCTTCATCTCCGGCTATCGCGGTTCCCCCCTTGGCGGCTACGACCAGCAGCTGTTCGCCGCCCGCAAGCATCTCGAGCAGTACAACATCAAATTCCAGCCCGGCGTGAACGAGGACCTCGCGGCCACCGCGATCTGGGGCTCGCAGCAGCTCGGCCTGTCGTCCGGCGCCAAATATGATGGCGCGGTCGGCATCTGGTACGGCAAGGGTCCCGGCGTCGACCGCTGCGGCGACGTCTTCCGCCACGGCAATGCGGCGGGCTCCGCCAAGCATGGCGGCGTGCTCTGCCTTGCCGGCGACGATCATGGCGCAAAATCCTCCACCGTCCCGCATCAGTCCGACCACGCCTTCATCTCCGCGCTGATGCCCTACCTCTACCCCTCCAGCATCCACGAAATGATCGAGATGGGCCTCTTGGGTATCGCGATGTCGCGCTACTCGGGCTGCTGGGTCGGCATGAAGGTGATCACCGAGACGGTCGAGACCACGGCCGAGATCGACCTCACCGACGAGATGACCCCGTTCATCATCCCGAGCGATTTCGAGCTGCCGCCGGGCGGCCTCAACATTCGCTGGCCCGACGACCGCTTCGAGCAGGACCGGCGCTTGCAGGACTACAAGGGCTTTGCTGCGATCGCCTTTGCCCGCGCCAACAAGGTCAACCGCATCACCATGGATTCGCCGAACGCGCGTTACGGCATCATGGCGTCCGGCAAGAGCTATGAGGACATCCGCCAGGCGCTGCGCGAGCTCGGCATCACGCCCGAGATCGCCGCCAAGATCGGCATTCGCCTCTACAAGATCGGCATGCCCTGGCCGCTGGAGCCCGAAGGCGTACGCAACTTCGCCGTCGGCCTCGAGGAGATCTTCATCGTCGAGGAACGCCGCGAGATCGTCGAGAACCAGGTCAAGCAGGAGCTATTCAACTGGCGCGACGACGTGCGCCCGCGCATCGTCGGCAAGATGGACGATCACGACAAGCGCTTCCTGACCTTCGCCGCCGAGCTCAGTGTGGCCTCGCTTGCAAGCTCGCTTACCGAGCGGCTGCTTCGACTTAATCTCAATCCTGAAATCGCCGAGATGCTGCGCGCCAAGGCGGACTGGTTCAACGGCCGCCAGTCGTCGCAGATGCAGGCGACCGCACCCGTCAGCCGCACGCCGTATTTCTGCTCGGGCTGCCCGCACAACACCTCGACCAAGGTGCCGGAAGGCAGCCGCGCGCTCGGCGGGATCGGCTGCCATTTCATGGCGCTGTGGATGAACCGCTCCACCGAGACCTTCACCCATATGGGCGGCGAGGGCGTGCCGTGGGTCGGCATCGCGCCGTTCACCAACGAGAATCACATCTTCGCCAATCTCGGCGACGGCACCTATTTCCACTCCGGCATTCTTGCCATCCGTCAGTCGATCGCCTCCAAGGCCAATATCACCTACAAGATCCTCTACAACGACGCAGTCGCCATGACCGGCGGCCAGCGCCATGACGGCGACCTGTCGCCGCAGCAGATCACCTTCCAGCTGCACGCCGAAGGCATCCGCGAGATCTACCTGGTCTCGGAAAATCCCGACGCCTATCCGGCCGACACCATCGCGCCCGGCGTCAAGCTATTTCATCGCGATGAACTCGAGAACGTCCAGAAGATGTGCCGCGACACCAAGGGCACGTCCGCGATCGTGTTCGTGCAGACCTGCGCCGCGGAAAAGCGCCGCCGCCGCAAGCGCGGCCTGATGGAGGATCCGGCGCGCCGCGTGCTGATCAATCCTGCCGTCTGCGAAGGCTGCGGCGACTGCTCGGTGCAGTCGAACTGCATCTCGGTCGAGCCGCTGGAGACGGAATTGGGGCGCAAGCGCACCATCAACCAGTCGACCTGCAACAAGGACTATTCCTGCGTGAAGGGTTTTTGCCCGTCCTTCGTCACGGTCGACGGCGGCACTCTCAAGCGTCGCGCACCCGCTGAGCTTGGCGACATCGGTGCCTTGCCGGAGCCGGCGTCGAAGCCCGCGCTCGACCGGCCCTATAACATCGCGGTCGGCGGCGTCGGCGGCACCGGCGTGCTGACGATCGGCGCGCTGCTCGGCATGGCCGCGCATATCGAAGGCAAGGCCTCGATGATCCTCGACATGTCCGGTCTCGCGCAGAAGGGCGGCGCGGTGCTGAGCCACGTCCGGCTCTCCGAGCACACCGCCGACGTGACCTGCTCGCGCATCGTCACCGGCACGGCCGATCTCGTGCTCGCGGCCGACGAGGTCGTGGCGGTGTCGAAGGACACCATCACGCTGTGCGAGCCGAGCCGGACCGTCGGCATCATCAACAGCCACATCATCCCGACCGCGGATTTCATCCTCAACCGCGACTTCAATTTCCAGACCCGCAAGGTCAACAGCGTGCTGGAGACCGAACTGCGCAAGGACTCCACCTTCTTCGATTTCACCAAGCCGGCCGAAGCGCTGCTCGGCGATAGCATCGCGACCAACATCATGATGATGGGCTTTGCCTATCAGCGCGGGCTGCTGCCGCTGTCGGCGGAATCGATCCAGCAGGCGATCGAGGTCAACGGCGTCTCGATCAAGATGAACACGCAGGCGTTCCAGCTCGGGCGTCTGGCCGCAGCCGATCCGGCGCGGCTCGCCGCAATGATGAAGGGGCAGGATGACGCCGCCGCGCCGGTCAAGACGCTGGATGCGATGTCGCTCGACGAGGTCATCACCCACCGGATGGCGCTTCTGACCGGCTACCAGAACGCGCGTCTGGCAAAGCGCTACCGCAAGCTGGTCGACCAGGTGCGCGATGCCGCCACCAAGGGCGGCTATGGCGAAGCGCTGCCGCGCGCGGTCGTGATCAACTACGCCAAGCTGCTGGCCTACAAGGACGAGTATGAGGTGGCGCGCCTGTTCACCGACGGCCGCTTCGAGAAGCAACTGCGCGATCAGTTCGAGGGCGACTTCAAGTTCAGCTTCAATCTCGCCCCGCCGATCCTCGGCGGCGGGCTCGACGCGCAGGGCCGTCCGAAGAAGCGCGCCTTCGGGCCGTGGATGATGTCGGTGTTCAAGGTGATGGCACGGTTCCGCTTCCTGCGCGGCACGCCGCTCGACGTCTTCGGCTACAACGCCGACCGCAAGCTCGAGCGCGATCTGATCGCGGGCTACGAGAAGGATGTCGCGACGGTGCTGAGCCTGCTGTCGCCGCTCAACCACGACATCGCGGTCGAACTACTGTCGCTGCCCGACCGCATCCGCGGCTACGGCCCGGTGAAGGAAAAGGCGATCAAGGAGGCAAAAGTTCGCTACGCGCAACTCGCCGCCGACCTCGCCAACCCGCCGCCGGCGCCGCGGCAGATGGCGGCGGAGTAGGGAGCGGCATGTTCGGCGTCGTCCCGGCCTTCGCCGGGACATATCCGTTTTGAGGCGCGCATATTGTGCGCTCGTGACAGTCTCGCCTGACGGAATATTTCCGCGCTTGCCAAGGTCGCCTGGTCGGTTCAGAAAAACGCTGGAGCGAGAAACGCCAGCGGAGAGCGATTTGACCATCAAGGGCAAGGCCTACATTGCCGGGATCTACGAGCATCCCACCCGGCATGCACCCGATAAATCAACAGCACAGCTGCACGCCGAGGTCGCCAAGGGTGCGATCGAGGATGCCGGGCTGACCAAGGACGACATCGACGGCTATTTCTGTGCCGGCGACGCGCCTGGCGGGCTTTGGCCGATGGTCGATTACCTCGGCCTCAACACCAAGAAGCTGCGTCACGTCGACTCCACCGAGACCGGTGGCTGTTCCTATCTGATCCATCTCGGTCATGCTGCCGAGGCGATCGCTGCGGGCAAGTGCTCGGTCGCGCTGGTCACGCTGGCGGGCAAGCCGCGCACCGGTCCGATGCCGCCGCGCGCCTCCGGCGCCGAGGCCGATTTCGAACTGGCCTACGGGGCTACCACGCACAATGCCTATGGCATGTGTGCCATGCGCCATATGCACGACTACGGCACCACCTCCGAGCAGCTCGCCTGGATCAAGGTCGCGGCCTCGCATCACGCGCAATACAATCCGCATGCGATGCTGAAGGAGGTCGTCACCGTCGAGGACGTCTTGAACTCGCCGATGATCTCAGACCCGCTGCACCGGATGGATTGCTGCGTCGTCACCGACGGCGGCGGCGCGATGATCGTCACCACGCCGGAGATCGCCAAGAGCCTGAAGAAGCCGCTGGTGCGCCTGATCGGCCATGGCGAGGCGATGAAGGGCCCGCGCGGCGGCAAGGATCTCGACCTGACTTACTCCGCCGGCGTGTGGTCCGGCCCGCGCGCCTTCGAGGAAGCCGGCGTGACGCCGAAGGACATCAAATACGCCTCGATCTATGACAGCTTCACCATCACCGTGCTGATGCAGCTGGAGGACCTCGGCTTCTGCAAGAAGGGCGAGGGCGGCAAGTTCGTCGCCGACGGCAATCTGATCTCCGGTGTCGGCAAGCTGCCGTTCAACACCGACGGCGGCGGCCTGTGCAGCAACCATCCTGTCAACCGCGGCGGCATGACGAAGATCCTCGAGGCGGTGCGCCAGTTGCGCGGCGAGGCGCATCCGAAGGTGCAGGTGCAGAACTGCGACCTCGCGATCGCCCACGGCACCGGCGGTCTGCTCGGCGTTCGCCACGCCGCCTCAACCTGCATTCTGGAGCGTGCGTGATGTCTGAAGCCAAGAAGTACAATGCCCCGGTCACCAATCCGGAGACTGCGCCGTTCTGGGAAGCGGCGAAGGCGGGTAAGTTCATGATCAAGCGCTGCACCACCTGCGGCGAAGCGCATTACTTCCCGCGCGCGATCTGCCCGTTCTGCTTCTCCGACAAGACGGTGTGGGAAGAGTCGAGCGGCGAGGCGACGGTTTACACCTACAGCCTGATGCGGAAGTCGCCGACCGGTCCCTATGCAATCGCCTATGTGACGCTGAAGGAAGGTCCGTCGCTGCAGACCAACATCGTCGATTGCGATCTGGAGACGGTGAAGATCGGCCAGAAGGTCAAGGTGGTGTGGAAGCCGACCGACGGCGCGCCGCTGCCGTTCTTCACGCCGGCCTGATTTTACCCTCTCCCTTGTGGGAGAGGGGGCCCTCGCTGAAAGCGAAGGCGGGTGAGGGGTTTCCCTCCGCGCGAAGAGTCTCTTTGCGGCGCGAACCCCTCACCGAAGTGAGATTGTGACGACTGCCGGTGCAGCCCTCTCCCACAAGGGGAGAGGGCGCATCAATGCGCAGAGCGAGAAACGAGTTCGGGGAGAAAACAACAATGCCAATCGTGTACGAACAGCTGATGGCCCTGAAGAACCTCGGCCAGAAATACAGCTACAGCGATCGCGACGTGATGCTCTATGCCTACGGCATCGGCCTCGGCGCCGATCCAATGGACGAGAAGGAGCTTGCCTTCGTCAATGAGGGCGTGCTGACGCCGCGCCCGCTCAAGGTGGTGCCGACATTCGCGTCGGTCGCGGCCTGGGGCGCCGGTCCCGGCGAGATGAATCTCAACCGCGTCATGGTGGTCGACGGCGAGCGCGACATCACCTTCCACAAGCCGTTCGCGACCGCGGCCCATATCACGGCCGACTCGACCGTGCTCGACGTGTTCGACAAGGGCAAGGACAAGGGCGCGGTGATCCGCCACCAGACCGTGCTGAAGGATGAAAAGGGCGAGAAGCTGGCCACGCTGGTGGCTTCGCGCTTCGCCCGCGGCGATGGCGGCTTCGGCGGCCCGTCAGACGGCCAGCCCGAGCCGCACAAGGTGCCGGAGCGTGCGCCGGACAAGGTGGTCGATATCACGACGCGGCCCGACCAGGCGCTGATCTACCGGCTCTGCGGCGACCGCAACCCGCTGCACTCCGATCCCGAATTTGCGAAGAAGGCTGGCTTCCCGCGGCCGATCCTGCACGGCATGTGCACCTACGGCATCACCTGCCGCGGCGTGTTGCAGACTTATGCCGATTACGATCCGTCCGCCTTCAAGCAGCACGCGGCGCGGTTCTCCTCGCCGGTGTTCCCCGGCGAGACCGTGACCATGGAGCTGTGGAAGGACGGCAACGTGGTGTCGTTCGAAGCCAAGGTGAAGTCGCGCGGCGTCACCGTGATCAAGAGCGGCAAGACGGTGCTGGCGTAAGCGGTGAGGGCGGTGCGCTCCCTGGCCCCGCGTTTGCGGGGAGAGTTGAAGAAGAAACAACAACGGAGAGACGACCATGGGATTACTCGACGGCAAGGTGGCGCTGATCACGGGCGCCGGCGGCGGACTTGGTGAGGCCTACGCGAAGCTGTTTGCGCGCGAGGGCGCGGCCGTGGTGGTCAACGACCTCGGGGGGCCGCGCGACGGTTCGGGCTCCGACAAGTCGATGGCCGACAAGGTGGTCGACGCGATCAAGGCCGAGGGCGGCCGTGCGGTCGCCAACGGCGCCGACATCTCGACCCTGGCCGGCGGCCAGTCGGTGTTCGACGATGCCATCAAGCATTTCGGCCGCGCCGACATCCTGGTCAACAACGCCGGCATCCTGCTCGACGAGACCTTCCACAAGGCCAAGGAAGCCAACTGGGACAAGGTGATGAAGGTGCATCTCAAAGGCACCTTTTGCTGCACCCAGCCGGTGTTCAAATGGATGCGCGACAATGGCGGCGGCGTCATCGTCAACACCTCCTCGACCTCGGGCCTGATCGGCAATTTCGGCCAGAGCAATTACGGCGCAGCCAAGGGCGGCATCTGGGGCCTCTCCAACGTGCTGGCGATCGAGGGCCGCAAGTACAACATCCGGGTCTGGACGTTGGCGCCGGGCGCGCTGACCCGCATGACCGCGGACCTGCCGCGCTACAAGGAGAACCCGGGTGCGGCGCTCGGTCCGGACGGCATCGCGCCGGCGGTGCTCTACATGGTCAGCGACCTGTCGGGCGACCAGACCGGCAAGGTGCTCGGCGTCTCGGGCCCGCGCGGCGTCCGCGAGATGCGGATGATGGAAATGGAGGGCTGGAAGCCGCCCTTTACCGGCTGGAAGGCCGAGGACATCGTCGCCCACGCCAAGGACATCTTCTTCTCCGAGGAGCAGATCAAGATGGGTGCGCGGCGGTTCTGACCTGACGGCATTCCGGGTCTGCGCCAAGTGGCGCGGCCCGGAATGACACTGTATAGAGGCGGAAACAGACGAGGCACCCATGACCAAACTCACCGCCCAGGCCGCCGGAACTTTTGCGATTGCGCCGACCCCGTTCCATGACGACGGCCGTATCGACGAGGCATCGATCGACCGGCTGACCGATTTCTACACCGAGGTCGGCTGCGACGGCGTCACTGTGCTGGGCATTTTGGGCGAGGCGCCGAAGCTCGATGCGGCCGAGGCGGAGCAGGTCGCGCTGCGCTTCGTCAAGCGCGCCAGGAAGCTGCAGGTGATCGTCGGCGTCTCGGCACCGGGCTTCGCCACGATGCGCTCGCTGGCGAAGAAGTCGATGGATGCCGGCGCCGCCGGCGTCATGATCGCGCCGCCGCCGCATCTGCGCACCGACGACCAGATCATCGGGTATTTCAAGCAGGCGCAGGAAGCGATCGGCGACGATATTCCGTGGGTGCTGCAGGACTATCCGCTGACGCTGACCGTCCAATTCACGCCCGCGGTGATCCGTAAGATCGTGATGGATTCGCCGTCCTGCGTGATGCTCAAGCACGAGGACTGGCCGGGCCTCGAGAAGATCTCGGCACTGCGCAACTTCCAGAAGGACGGCTCGCTGCGGCCGCTGTCGATCCTGGTCGGCAATGGCGGCCTGTTCCTCGATTTCGAGATGGAGCGCGGTGCCGACGGTGCGATGACGGGCTATGCTTTCCCCGAACTCCTGATCGACGTCGTCAATCTGTCGAAAGCGGGCAAGCGCGATGCCGCGCATGATCTGTTCGACGCCCATCTGCCGCTGATCCGCTACGAGCAGCAGCCCGGCGTCGGCCTCACCGTGCGCAAATACGTGCTGCAGAAGCGCGGCATCATCTCCTCCAGCGCCCAGCGTAAGCCCGGTGCTGTCATCACGCCGCAGACGAGGGCGGAGGTCGATTATCTGCTCTCGCGCGTCGCGCGCGTCGATCGTCGCGCCAATCTGCAACCGCAATCCAGTGCAGCAGGATAATCATGATCGAGATCGTTGCCCCGCGCCTTGCGTCGACCGTGCTGCTGCTGCGTGACGGAACATCGTCCGATGTCGACGGCAAGAGCCGCGACGAAATCGAAGTCTTCATGATGGTTCGCCATCACCAGATCGAGTTCAACTCGGGTGCGCTGGTGTTTCCGGGCGGCAGCGTCGACAAGAACGACAAGGAGATCGCCGCCGATCCCGCGCTCTATTCGGGCGGGGAAGGCCTCGATACGGATGCGCTCGGCTTCCGCATCGCGGCGATCCGCGAGACCTTCGAGGAGAGCGGCATCCTGCTGGCGCGGCCGCTTGGATCGAAGGATCTGGTCGACGCCGGGCGTGCGAACGACATCGCGACCGCGCATCGTGCGGCGTTGAACGAAGGCAAGATCAGCTTCCTCAAGGTGCTCACGGACAACGGCATGGTGCTCGCGCTCGACGAGCTCGTGCCGTATGCGCACTGGATCACGCCGGAAGGCATGCCGAAGCGTTTCGACACCTGGTTCTTCCTGGCCGCAGCGCCGCCCGAACAGCTCGGCGCCCATGACGGCAAGGAATCGACCGATTCGATCTGGGTGTCGACACGGGAGGCGCTGGAGGGCGGCGAGACCGGCCGCTTCAAGCTGCCGTTCCCGACCACGCGCAATCTGATCAGGCTCGGCAAGCAGCCGAACGTCGGCGCCGCGCTCGCCGACAGCAAGGGCAAGCCGATCGTCACGGTGATGCCCGTGATGACCAAGACCGCCGGCGGCCGCCAACTCCGCATCCCCAAGGAAGCGGGTTACGACGGCGAGGTGTTCGACGTCGGCGCGCTGGGGTAGTTCCCGTCATCTCCCGCGATGGCGTGTTCACGACTCGCAGGCGGCGCAACAGGCTCGATGTCGTCCTGGCGAAAGCCAAGTCTACGATGGCTGGAGCATCGCTTCTCTCCACACTTCGGCCTATAGCGAACTATCATCGCCTCCCGCCGATGTAGCTTCCGTCCGATCCTCGAGACGGAATCCCACCCATGACCACCACCAAGCCCCGCCAGCCCAGCATGGCCTTCGAGCTGGCGTTGCTGCTCGCGCTTGCCACCCTATGGGGCGGCTCCTACACCTTCATCAAGCTCGGCGTTGCGACCATCCCGCCGATCACGTTGATCGCAGCGCGCACCGCAATCGGAGGGCTCCTGCTGCTCGTCATCATGCGGATGCGCGGCGTATCGATGCCGACGGACGGCGCGACCTGGCGCCGCTTCATCTTCCAGGCCTGCCTCAACAGCGTGATCCCGTGGACGCTGATCGCCTGGGGCGAGCGCTTCGTCGATGCCGGCCTTGCCACCATCCTCAATTCAGCCTCGCCGATCTTCACCTTCCTGTTCACGGCCGCGATCACCCGCCACGAGGCCGCGAGCCCGCGAAAACTGTTCGGGGTGATCGCCGGCATGGCCGGCATCTGCCTGATCGTCGGCGTCGATGCGTTCCGCGATCTCGGGGAGGGCATCGTGGCCGAGGTCGCGATCGTCGCCGCCACGATCTGCTACGCCTGCGCCGCGATCTTCAGCCGCGGCTTCAAGGGGCTCGATCCGATGGCGCCGGCCGCGGGCTCGCTAATGGCGGGCGCCGCGATCCTGATTCCACTCAGCCTCGTCGTCGAGCGGCCCTGGACGCTGACGCCGTCGACCAGCTCGCTTGCCGCATTGCTGGCGCTCGCGGTGTTCTCGACCGCGATCGCCTTCGTGATCTACTTTCGCCTGATCCAGACCCTCGGCTCGGTTGGCACCACCGCGCAGGCCTATCTGCGGGTGCCGATCGGCGTTGCGCTCAGCGTCGTTTTTCTGGGCGAGCGGCTGAGCCCGACGGTGTGGCTCGGGCTTGCCTGCGTCGTGATCGGTGTCGCCGCGATGACAATTCCTGAGCGTAGGATCGCTGCGGCCTAAGGTCATTGCCGCCATGACGATCCCGGCGCGGACGACCGCGGGCGCCTGACGTTCTGCCTTCCGGCCGGGTGTCCCCGGATGCGTCAAGGAAGCCGGCATCCCCGCTGGAGCAGCCCGAACGCTGCCCTGTGCCGGAATCGGCCACCAGCGGCCCCGGGTGACAGAGGTCACACCGATCGGCCCGGCCTTTCAGCATGTTTCCCCAAAGCCCGTAATTTCCCGTATATTGGGGCGCATTGGACCCCGGCCTTGATGACATGACCGCTGAATTGCCGCCGAATTCGCAAGCGCCGCGTGCGTTCTCCCTCTCGATTGGCCAGCTCACGTTCGGCAGCTTCCTGCTGGTGCTGGCTGTGATCATCATCACGTCCACGGCCAGCGTGATCGCGATCCGGCACATCGACACGACCTTCGCCGAGCTGCAGCGGCTGCAAAGCGTCGGCGACATCGCCGAGGATATCGACCGGCGCACCAACGAGCTGCGGCTGGCGGCGCGGGACTTCGTCACCGAGCCCGGCAATCAGTCGGCCCAGGTCGCAGAGGCGGCCCAGTCGCTGAGCGAGATCCTGAAGAAGACCCGGATCGAGCTGGCGCCCGAGCAGCAGGACATGATCGACGGCGTCACCCAGCGGCTGGCGACTTATCGCAGCGGGATCGAACGCATCTCGGCGTTGCTTAGCCGCCGCGCCGAGATCGTCGCCGGGCTGCCGCCGCTGCGCGACGCGTTCGACAAAGCGGTCGCCGCGAGCAATGATGCGGCGCTGGCCAACACGCTGTCGCAGGCCCAGAGCCGTATCGCCACCGCGCTCCTGGCGCACAACACGTCGGCCGCCGAGCAGGCTGCGCAGAGCATGCGGGCGATGACCATCGCCGATCCCACACTACGCGGCGCGGTCGACAACTATGCCGAAGCGATCAGCGCGATTTCAGTGCGCGAGGGCCAGATCGCCGACATCGACCGCGAGGTGCTCGGCGCCGAAGGCCGCCTGATCCAAAAGGTCACCGAGCTGTTGCGCGAGCTCAGCTCCCGTCGCGGCCATGTGCTGTCGCGCGATTTTGCGCGCACGCTGGCGGAGGCAAAATGGCAGAGCATCGTGCTCGGCACCGCGGGGGTGCTGATCGGCCTGTTCGCTTCGGTGCTGGTGGTTCGCCGCACCGTTCGCCCGCTCGCCAGGATCGCCGGATCGATCCGCAAGGTCGCGGGCGGCGAGAAGAGCGCGTTCATTCCGGGTGCCGACCTCGACAACGAGATCGGCGATATCGCGCGCGCCGCCGAAGTGTTCCGTCAGACCCTCGTCGACGCCGACAGCGCGCGCGAGGCCGCGCTGCGCGCGCTTGCCGAGCAGCGGCTCGCCGAGGAGAGCTACCACAAGCTGTTCGAGGCGTCGGTCGACGGCATCTACGTCACGACGCCGGGCGGCGCGCTGCTCAACGCCAATCCGGCGCTGGCGCGGATGATGGGCTATGCCACGCCGCAGGACCTGATCAATGGGATCGGCGACATCGCCTCCACCGTCTACGTCGATCCGGCGGCGCGCCAGCAGTACCAGCAGCTGATGCTGCGCGACGGCACGGTGCGCGACTACGAATATCAGGTGCGCTCGCGCGACGGCACCGTGCTGTGGCTGTCCGATTCCGCGACCGTTGTGCGCAACGACGAGGGCGAAGTGATCCGCTACGAGGGCACGGTGCGCGACATCACCGACCAGAAGCGCGCCGAGGATGCCATCGCCGAAGGCCGCCGGCTGTTGCAGATGGTGATCGACACGGTGCCCGCAGTCATCAATGTCAAGGATCGCGACCTGCGCTACGTGCTGATGAACCGCTACATGGCGGGCATCTTCGGCATCGAGCCGCAGGACGCGATCGGCCAGACCACCGCCGAGCTGATGGCGCGCTATGGCGCAGCCAAGACCGACGAGAACGACAAGCGTGTGCTGTCGGTGCGCCGCGAGCTCGGGTTCTATGAGGAAGAGTACAAGGACGCAGCCGGCAACATGCGGCAATGGCTCGTCAACAAGCTGCCGATCGTCGATGCGCAGGGCGACATCGAGAACATCGTCACGGTCGCGCTCGACATCGGCGAGCGCAAGCGGTCCGAACAGGAGATGCGCAAGGCGAGGGATTCCGCGGAGGCGGCGCTGCGCAATTTGCGGGAAACCCAGAATTCGCTGATCGAGGCCGAGAAGCTCGCCGCGCTCGGCCGCCTCGTGGCCGGCGTCGCTCATGAGGTCAACAATCCCGTCGGCATCAGCCTCACGGTGGCCTCCGCGCTGGAGCGCAAGACCGCGAACTTCGCGACCCAGGTCGAGCGCGGCGACCTGCGCCGCTCGAGCCTCAACGATTTCCTGAACACGGCGCGGGACGCCTCCTCGCAGCTCGTCGCCAATCTGAACCGTGCCGCGGAGCTGATCCAGTCGTTCAAGCAGGTCGCCGCCGACCGTAACTATTCGGACCAACGCAGCTTCGATCTCGGCGACCTCACCGAGCAGGTGGTGATGAGTCTGCGGCCCGGCCTGCGCAAGCACAATCTGACGCTCAACGTCGATTGCGAGCCGAACCTGATCATGAATTCCTATCCCGGACCGTATGGCCAGGTGCTGACTAATCTGTTCCTCAACGCGGTCGCGCATGCGTTCCCGGACGGCAAGGCCGGCGAAGTCGAGATCCAGGTGCACGCCTCCGGCAACGACTATGTCGAGGTGATTTTCGCCGACAATGGCTGCGGCATGAGCCTCGACGTGCGCCGTCGCGCCTTCGATCCGTTCTTCACGACGCGGCGCGACCAGGGCGGCACCGGCCTCGGGCTGCACATCGTCTACAGCATCGTCACCAACCGCCTCGGCGGCCGCCTCTCGCTGGATTCCGCGCCGGGCAACGGCACCCGCATCCAGATGATCCTGCCGCGCGTCGCGCCGCTGGAGCAGGCCGCGGAGTAGGGCGCTTTCGGCCGACGTTTGCCGGCTGGCCCGCTGCGCGCTTGTCAGGGTGACGGTCGGAGTATCCATATTCGATCAGTATCAACCGATGCCTGAACGGCATTGGACCACCTGCGACAAGACCCCTACGGCTCGCTCAGCGGATCCGGGAATCGACGGACGGCAGCGGCAGGGAGGACGATATGATCTCACGGCGCAATCTGGTGGCCGGCATCGGCGTGGGCTTAGCGAGCGCGGCGACGGGCCGGGCCATGGCGCAGTCGTTCCCGTTCAGGCCCAGTCAGCGCTATCCGGATCCGGCTGTCGAAATCCTCGATCCGGCGTTCGCCAAGTACCGGCTCTACAGCTCTACGCTGGAGCAGGTCGCGACCGGCCTGCGCTGGGCGGAGGGGCCTGTGTACTTCCCCGAAGGCGGTTATCTGCTGTTCAGCGACATCCCCAACAACCGCATCATGAAGTATCGCGAGAAGGACGGCAGCCTCAGCGTCTTTCGCAGCCCCGCCAACTTCGCCAACGGCAACACCCGCGATCGGCAGGGGCGGCTCGTCACCTGCGAGCATTCGGTGACGCGGCGGATTACGCGCACCGAGAAGAGCGGCAAGATCACCGTGCTGGCCGACAGCTTCGAGGGCAAGCGCCTCAACGCGCCGAACGACATCGTGGTGAAGTCGGACGACACCATCTGGTTCACCGATCCTGTGTTCGGCATCGCCGGCGAGTGGGAAGGCTTCAAGGCCAAGCGCGAGCAGGACAACACCAACGTGTTCAGGATCGGCTCCGACGGAAAGTTGACGGCGGTGATCACCGATCTGGTCAATCCCAACGGGCTCGCGTTCTCGCCGGATGAGACGAAGCTCTACGTCGTCGAGTGGAAGGGCACGCCGAATCGCAGCATCTGGAGCTACGACGTCAATGCCGACGGCACCGTCTCCAACAAGACCAAGCTGATCGACGCCGTCGATCAGGGATCGCTCGACGGCTTCCGCGTCGATCGCGACGGCAACCTGTGGTGCGGCTGGGGCAGCAACGGCGCGCTGCAGTCGGAGCCTGTCGAGGCCGGCGGCCGCAAGGTCTATCAGCTCAAGGGCAGGCCTGAGGATCTCGACGGCGTGATGGTGTTCGACCCGCAGGGCAAGCCGCTCGGCTTCATCCGCCTGCCGGAGCGCTGCGAGAACCTGACCTTCGGCGGACCCAAGAACAACCGCCTGTACATGGCCTCGTGCCATTCGATCTACGCGCTCCATGTCGAAGCACACGGCGCGACGTGAGAGATATCGTGAATAGGGAAAGCAGCTGCAAGCTCAGCCCGTTCTCGTCACCCTGAGACGCGGCGAAGCCGCGTCTCGAGGATGCTCGGGCCCCGCTAGTGGCCGTCGACCCGGGGTTACGGATCTAGCAGCGAGCCTCGAAAAGCTAATTGATATCCGCGAGCTTGTGCAGCGTGGCGCCGAAGATCAGGCTTGCCTTGCCGACCAGCGCGGTTCCGCTCATGGTGCCGCGGGTATCGGTGAAGGTGCCGGAGAGGCCGATGCCGACCGGCGCGGGCCCGCCGAACAGCGGGTTGTCGGTCTCGCGTGGCGTGGTGTGGCGCTGCACAAGGATCTCGCCCTTGAACGCATCACCCTTCACCGTGTAGCTGCCCGTGTAATAGAGATAGGCATCGCCGCCGAGAATTTGCCCGTCGCGGAAGAGAATCACTCCGCTGCCCTTGCCGACGCGTCCGTCCAGCAGGGTGACGTGGATTGAGTACAGCCCGTTCTTCATAACGTCCCATTTACCGGCTGCCGCGCCCGCAGCAATCCGGATTGGTTTTTTATGCCAAAGCGAGCAACCTCGTGCAATGCGGCAGGTTGATTCCGGGGCCCGGAGCGGACGTGAACCCTCGGTTCCTGCCAGGCGGTGTGACGGCGCGATGACAGCGGACCATGCGCGCGAATCGAACTGGCCCGCGAAATGCATAGCTCTGGTTGCACTGGCCGGTGAGTGCTGGAGCGAACACATGTCAGACTGGATTGAATCGGGCCGTCGCTTGGCGCGCCCTCGCAATGCCAATGGAACTTGGCCTCGTCGTGGGGGCCGCGTGATGGTGTCTCTCGGGCTGATGATGCTGGTGCTGGCCGCGGCCGTGCAAATCGCGCGGGCGCGCGATCCCGATGGCCGCTACGCCAATTCGCCACTCAAGGAATGGTTCGACGGTTTGCGCAGCGGCAAGGGGCCATGCTGCTCGGATGCCGACGGCAGCGCGGTTAGCGACGTCGATTGGGAATCGAAGGACGGACACTACCGCGTGCGTCTAGACGGAGCCTGGGTCGACGTCCCCGACGAGGCCGTAGTCACCGAGCCCAACCGGGTCGGCCGCGCCATGGTCTGGCCGATCAAGAGCTACATGGGCGTAACGATCCGCTGCTTCATGCCCGGCAGCATGACGTAGCGGACCGGGATCGCTCACGCGTATTTCCTGTCGCGCTCGAGCAGCTCGATCGAGATGCCCTGCGGCCCGCGGATGAAGCAGATCCGCACACCGGGGCGGATCGTGGTCGGTTCCTTGGTGAACTCGACGCCCTTGGCCTTGATCTCGGCAGCGACCGCGTCGATGTCCTTCACGGTCAGCCCGAAATGATCGAGCCCCTGATACGGCGTCACCGGCGGGGCGTTGACGCCGTCGCCTTGCGACACCTCGGCGATGAACACCTTGGCGCCGCCGAGCTGGACGTCGATGCGGCCGGGGCCGCGGATGATCTCGCCGCCGAGAATGTCGCGCAGCCAGGTCGCGGTGGCCTCCGGATCGGGGCTGCGCAGATGGACGTGGTCCCAGGTGACGACGGGCATTGCGGTCTCCTTGTTATTCTCGCGCCACTTGGGTGCGCGGCACTCGCTCTTGGGCGGCGCGAATGTAGCGAGCGGCCGACCGTGATGCCATCCCGTCCAGCCTGTCGCAAGATTGTCGTCCCGGAATGAAACCATTCCGGCCGCCGGTGATTGTTCTCGCGTGGCCGCTCGACCTGCGGCCGTCCCGGGATGCCGCATGAAGCGATGCTCGCGGTGACCGCAGCGGGGTGGCGGCTTGATCGGGCGAGGGTGAGGGCACGACGATGCGGATCGGCCTGGCGTCGTTTCGAAGGTTTGCCGCCGGACGTCTTGGTGAGGGCGGCTTCTACGCGAGCCTGCTGCTGTCGGTAATCGCGGTCGCTGGGATTGCGGCCTGGTTCATGCTCCCGGAGCCGAGTGATGCCGGAGACCAGGATGTCTGGCCGGTGTCTTCCACCGTGGTTCGCAGCGCGCAGGATGCATCGACCCGGGCGCCACAGGCCGCAAAGGATATCGCGGGAGATGAGCCGGCCACGGTCGGGGCGGCGATCACTCCGTCGACCGCAGAGGAGGCGAGGCGGCCCGAGCCCGGCGAAAGATCGCCGCTGGATCGGCTGCGGATCGCCTCGCAGTCCTGGCAGCGCGGCGGGCTGGGTTCCAAGGTGCTCGTTACCCTGACACTGCGCAATGCCAACGATTTCGCGGTGAAGGATATCGAGATCGCCTGCGCCTTCATCCGTAGCGACGGCAGCCCCGTGACCGAACGCAAGCGGTTGATCCCGGACACCATCGCCATGAAGAGCCGCAAGACCTACCCGCGGATGCTGATCGGGTTCGTCAACGTTAACGCAAACAAGGCGAAATGCTCGGTCGTGACCGCCAGCCGGGTCTAAACCACGTATCCCGAAAAAGTGACCGGGAATTGAATTGCCGGGTGAACCGTAACGGCCGGGCAGGAACTAACTAATAGGCCGACCGTTAGAGAACGATCCGGAAGCGCTGGATGGCGACCGTCCGGGTGATCATGCGCAGACGATGAGTTCGTTGCGCGATGACCGACGTCATCGCGTCGAGTTGAGCCGCGCCGTGGCGCGGGGGGAGCACCCAAAATGCCTGTGGCGCGTTATTTCCTGTTCGTTGGTGGCGTGCTGCTTGCGCTGCTCTTCGTTGTCAATGCCATCGTGCCGCAGGAGGCCGTGGTCGCCGGCCAGAACCAGGGCCTGTCGTCGTCCGGCGTAGACAACAAGACCATGGTACGCATCAAGTCGAGCCAGAAACTGCCCGAGCGGGTGGTGTACGACACCAACCTGCCGACCATCGTTCCTGCGCAGGTGAACGCAGTCGCCGCGGCGACCCCGCCGGCCGCCGGCGATGCCTCGGCGCAGGCCCGCGTTCGCAACACGTTCGCCCAGTTCATTCCGCCGGAGAAGGCTGACGCGCAGAAGGGCGCGGTCGTGGCCGAGGCGAAGCTGGCCGAGCAGCCGGCTCAAGCTCAGGCACCGAAGAAGCGCAAGGTCGCGCGCTACCACGCCCATCCCCAGCAGCCGATGCGGCTGGCCCAGCCCGGCATGTACCAGCCTTACCGCGTCGCGCAGCAGCAGCCGCGGATGGGCTTCTTTGGCGGGTTCGGAACCTGGTAAGCAAGGACACGCCGCAACCGGCAATGAATACGCCGCCGCAAACACTTGCGGCGGCGTTTTCATGTCCGCCACACCAAGCGGCCACCAATTGCGGACTGGCGCTTGGGTGGCCTGAAGTGGCTAGCGCGGCAGGCGCGGAATCTTGTCGGCGAAGCCATTGTAGCAGGTCAGCCGCTCGTCCTCTTCCTTGACGAACCGGCATTCGGCGACGCCCTTGGCAGGGGCGGCCTTCGGCTTGGGCTGCGGCTTGAAGATCTCGTCGTAGCACATCAGCCGCTCCTTGGTGGCGTCGTCGATGTCCTGGCAGGCCTGGAGCTTCTGCGCGACCGATTGCGGCTTGCCGGGTGCAGCCTTCTCGCCCTTCGTGACCGCCGATTTCTTGCCGACCTGGACCAGCGGCTTGTCGCCCACCATCGGCTGCGGGGTCGCCGCAGGTCTGTCGGCGGCTGGGGGTGGCGTGGTGACCGGAGTGGTGCCTTGGGCAAGCGCGGCAGCCGGGCAGAAGAGCGCCAGCGCGAGGATGATATATCTCATGGTGAAAATATCCGAAGTGGCGTGATGACCGGAAGGATGGCGCCGGGGATCGGAAAAGCCCGGCAAGCGCCGACACTTATCGCAAGTTTTGTCCGAATCCTACCCCCGGAAGAGGCCCGCCCGGCACCGATCCACCGGCAAAAAAAGGGGGCAATTCGTCGCCGGTTGGGCCGCAAGCGAGCGTCATTTGCGTTTGCCGGGCCGGGCGGCTATGACGCCGCCATCTGCGCGACTGGCGCTTGGATGGACCACCATCGGGGAGCGCAGAGACTGAACGCCGCGCGCCTGGGCACCGCTTCGAAACGGAGGTGCCATGACGGCGAACATTCTTGACGGGCATCCACATGCCCAAATTGTAATCGACAAGGTTGCGAGCGAACTGGACCGGCTGCCCCGCGCGCCCGGGCTCACCGTCGTGCTGGTTGGCTGTGACCCGGCGAGCCAGATCTACGTGCAAAGCAAGGTCAGGATGGCCGAGCGGCTTGGCCTGCGCGGCGAGGTCGAACGCCTGCCGGATGAAGCCAGCGAGGCCGATCTGCTGGCCAGGATCGACGCGCTCAACGCACGCGACGATGTCGACGGCATCCTGATCCAGCTGCCGCTGCCGGCGCATATCGACGCCTTGCGCGTGATGGCGGCGGTCGATCCCGCGAAGGATGTCGATGGCCTGCACGCGCTGAACGCGGGCCGGCTGTTTCACGGCAACGATGCGCTGGTGCCGTGCACGCCGCTCGGCTGTCTCCGCCTGATCAAATCGATCCGGCCCGATCTCACCGGCGCTCATGCCGTGGTGATCGGCAGCTCCAACATCGTCGGCAAGCCAATGGCCGCGCTGCTGCTGCAGGAGCGGGCGACCGTGACGCAGACCCACATCCACACCCGCGGCATCAGCAAGATTTGCCGTCAGGCCGATATCCTGGTCAGCGCGGTGGGGAAGGCGGGTCTCGTGCGTGGTGACTGGATCAAGCCGCAATCCATCGTCATCGACGTCGGCACTACGCGCGTTGCGAAGCCGGACGGCGGCTACGCGGTGTGCGGCGACGTCTCCTTCGACGAGGCGGTGCAGGTCGCCGGCGCGATCACGCCGGTGCCGCGCGGCGTCGGCCCGATGACCATCGCCTGCCTGATGGAGAACACGGTGAAGGCCGCCAAGGCGAGGGCGGCGCGGCTGCAGTAGCGCTGCTTGCTCAGGCGAGGCGCGCGCAGCTGGTGCCGCTCGCGTCCGCTGCGCGTGAAGTTACGACTTCAGAGGTCATGGAAAGCCCGCAGCGTTGGTCTATCGTCGTGCAACAGACGGAGGCGCGCGATGGAAAATCTCACCGAAGGCCAGACATTCCAGCTCGGCAGCTATACGATCGGCGAGGCCGAGATCCTGGAGTTCGCCGCTCGACGCTCTGATCCACATGCGACCGGCGGAACAGGGGCGCACCTAGCTTCGCCTGGAATGATCTGGCCGCCCAGCAATGCTGCGGCTACTGTGGCAAGCCAGCGGCCGAACTGCAGCCCATCTTTGATGCGGCCGGGCGGGCCTGGTTGACCGGGCATTTGGTTCGACGTGCGATGCGGTGTGCGGACGTGAAAAGCAACAGGCAGAAGCGTGGGAAGATCGATGCGAAGCGGCGCAATGCCGACGGCTCCGCCTGCAGGCGCAAAAAGCCGCTGAACACCGTCGCCTGCGCGACTACGGGGTTGCGCGGGCGCGCGCTGAGGTTGCCGTCGTGACGAGCGCGCTTGCGCCCTCGAACAGCTATTCGATCCCCGATTTCGTCGAACGCGGCACTTATCGACCCGAGCCCTTTGTTTGCAAGGACTGCGGTGTGGCCGAGGTCTGGACGCCGTTGCAGCAGAAGTGGTGGTACGAGACTGCCAAGGGCGACGTGTTCACCAAGGCCGCGCGCTGCCGGGCCTGCCGCACCAGGGAGCGCACACGCAAGTCCGCCGCGCGCCGCGTGCATCTGGAAGGGCTCGCGAGGAAGAAGCCTTCCGCCACATGAGTGGCGGTCGGCGTGACGCGGCGCCATGCCTCATGCATCGATCGATCGGGAACCCCGTGCACACCGCGGTCAATGCGTTGCGGGTGCGGAACGTTTCATGGCCTGATCGGTTCGAGACTTCGAAGCCCCGGTGAAGGGTGCGGGCGGGGGAGGAACCAGCCAAGGATACCAGGCGGCCGGAACCAACAAGAAGGAGCAGCGGATGAAGCTTAATGCTACGCAAGTCAAACAGACCATGACGCAGCTGAACGCGCAGGTGCTTCCGGATGATCATCCGGCGGTGGCGCAACTGAACAGCGTGTTCGGCGAGCACACATTCTTCGTCGACACCAGTGGCCTCAAGGTGCTCGAACCCGCCCAGAGTTCCGACATGCCGGGGCAGACCGGCGAGGTGGTGAGCCTTGCCGAGTGGAGCGATCCGGAGCTGACGTCGCTGCGGCCGCACGAACCCGAGCCGACCGGCGTGCTCATCACGCTTGAACCCAGCAGGCACTGAGTGCGGCATCGTGCTTCTTGATGGTGACAGTCTCCAACGTCACATCAAGAGGGTGCCGAAAGTCACATGGCAAATCAGCACCGTCTGCGTATGCATCGGTTCGAGATGGGTACCCAGGCGGTGAGGGGCAGATGGGGATCGTGCGACGCTGGAGCTCTGACGAGGACGAGAAGCTCAGAGACCTCGCCAGGGCCGGCAAGAACGCGCTCGAGATCAGCAACGAACTGACCCGCAGCGCGTCGGCGGTGCGCCGGCGCGCCGAGGTGCTGTCGATCCTCATCATGGCGAAGGCGTTTCGCGCGCGCCCCTCGCATGTCGCCACCCATCTCGAAAGGGTCGCGATCGACGCGATCCGAACGCGCCGTTCGTTTCCCGCAGGCGTCGGCCCGAGCACCATTGCCGGAATGATCGAGAAGGGCTGGATCGTCCCGGAGATGGGGCGCAGATATCGCGTCACCGAGGAGGGCGTCGAGGCGGTGCGGCGGAAGATACCGAGCGGCTGAAGGCGCTGGGTGGCAACTCGCCGGCGCGATTCGCATTGGTGCCAGGCGCGTTTCCCGGAGGCGAGGCGGAATATCTGGGCCGGATGCCAGATTCTGCGCCCGAGACGGACGTGCGCCGCGTTCAACCATCAGGACAAAAAACGTCTGCGCGTGCCCTCCCGTCCGATCCGATGGTGCCAATGCTCAACATATTCGCGATCTCAAGCCGACCGATACCAGCGTTTCGCCGGCCTTTCGGATACCGTGAGTGAGGCCGTCGTCGCGATCGCCGGACTGAGTGCAGCTCAGCGCGCCGACGTGGATTTCCTCGAGCGGGAGTTCATCCCAGCGCTCGGTCTGAACGACGAGTCGCTTCGCGAGCAGCCGTCCGAACTGTCGGCGAGCTTCGGCAAAGGTCTGCCCCTCTGGCAGTATCCGAGCCAGCTTGCGCCGTACCTGGCCTGGCTCTCGCGCAACGCGTCCGGCATTTCGTCCTTCATGGAATCGGCTGCCGCTGGGGCGGCATGTTCATCCTGGTTTCGGAGTGGCTGAGGAACAGCGGCGCGGAGTTCAGGACCATCGTCGCGCTCGATCCGATCGATCCGACGCCATTCATCACGACCTACTGCGATCTCTTGCGCGAGCGGGCGGAGATCGAACCGGTCTATCTTCAGGCCTACTCAAATGCGCCTGATGTCAGCGCCTATGTCGATCGCGTGAAGCCCGACTTCGTCTATATCGACGGGGATCACAGCCTGCGCGGTGCAATGCTCGACCATCTCATGGTGCGCTCACATGCCAGGATCATCGTGCATCACGATATCCACTCGCAGGCCTGTCCGGACACGACGCTGCTCTGGACGGCGCTGAAGCAGTTCGAAGCGCCGAGCTTCGATACGTTCGAATTCACCAGCCAATATCCGTCGGTCAACGGCTCGTTCCTCGGCATCGGCGCCATGAAGCGGCGCTCAATGCAGACGTAGGACCATCAACAGCCGACCAACGCGAGTGGATCACGAACTCGCCGGTCGTTCGCCCAGATTGAGCTTGCCCTTGTCGCCACCGGCCCAGGCCAGCGTCTTCGGGTCCATCACGCGGAACCAGAGCGGTGGGATCGCAGCCAGGCCGAACATGCCGGTGTAGCCGTTCGGCAGTCGCGGGATATCATCGAAATCGCGCAGCGACTGGTAGGGGCGCATCGGGTTGGCGTGGTGGTCGGAATGACGTTGCAAATGGAACGTCATCAGGTTCGAGACGATGTGGTTGGTGTTCCAGGAGTGGCGCGGCTCGACCGCCTGGTAGCGGCCGTTCGGCAGCTTCTCGCGCAGCAGCCCGTAGTGCTCGACATAATTAGCCTGGGTCAGCGCGTACCAGCCGAGGAAATGGTGCGCGACGATGAACGGCGCGACCTTCCAGCCGAACAGCGCAATCAGGATGGCCGCGACGACGAGCGTCAGCGCAAAGCCTTGCAGGATCTCGTTATTGACCGACCAGACCGGCTCGCCGCGCCGGGTTAGCCGTTCGGCCTCGTTGCGCCAACCGCGCTTGAAGGCGCCCGGCAGCTCGCGGGTAGCGAATGCATAGATCGATTCACCGAACCGCGCGCTGGCGGGATCTTCCGGCGTCGCGACCCAGGTGTGATGGCCGCGATTGTGCTCGACACGGAAATGGGCGTAACCGACCGCGCAGTTGGCGAGCATGCCGAACAAGATGTTGAGCCGGTCAGCCTTGTGGCCGAGCTCGTGCCCGATCAGCAGCGCGCCGCCATTGATGGTGCCGACGCCGAGCAATAAGGCGACATAGGACCACCACGGCAGCTCCTGCGTGCCGAAGAAGGCGATCAGGGCGACGTAGTTGATCCAAGGAAATACCACGGTGATGCGCGCCAGCCGCAGATAGTAAGGATCGGCCTCCATCGCGGCGACCACTTCCGCCGGCGGATTGTGCGTGTCCTCGCCGATCAGGACATCGAGCAACGGGATCAGGATGAAGATGAAGACGAATGGAATCAGCGTCACCAGCGGATTGTGTGTCCGCAGGAAGAGCCAGTAGGACAACAGCGGGATCAGCGGCGGGATGAATGAGAGCATCCACAGATAGCGCTTGCCGTCCCGGTAGGTGATGGTTTCGCCAGCGGCATTGGTGCCCGTAAAGATCATCGCATTCCCTCCAGCTCTCTTGTCGACGCGGCATTCGCCGTTGTTTCCGCTGAGGATGCAGCGAGGCGGGCCTGCGCCGCCAGTTCCCAACAGGCCAATTTTGTGGCATTTTGCGCCAGACCTGTTCGGCTGGACGTTCGTGAGGGAGGCCGCCAACGCAATGCAGGGAACGGAGGCTGATGCCCTTCGCATGCCGGTGTCCGTGGCCTATGCGCGGGCGCTGGCGCGTGCGTTCGGCAAGACGCGCGGCGAGCGCGACGAGCTGCTGAAGGGTACCGCAATCGAGCAGGATGTGCTCGAGCAGCCCGGCGCGCATATGCCGGTGTCGTCGCTGGTGATCCTGGCCGCCAACATCACCCGCCGGCATGGCGAGTTGTGGCCGCTGTCGGCCGCGGCGGTCTGGTCGACATCACTGCAGGGGGCGCTCGACGTCGCGACCAGGACGGCGCCGACCATCGCGGATGCGCTCAGCACCGGCGCGCGCTTCGGGTCGACCCGCGCGCCCTTCATCCGCAACCAGCTGCGCACGACGCCGCGCTCGATCCAGATTGAAATCTCTCCTGCGGTCGCCATGGACGGCGCGTTGTGGCGCGCCGTGGCGCTGGCGGTCAGCCTCAACGTGCACGCGGTCTACGCGCAGCTGCTCGAGGATGCGATCGACCAGGCGACCTTGCAGTTTCCCTGGCCGCCGCCCGCGGGCGCGGAGCGGCTGATGCAGCATTATTCCTGCGCCGTGAAGTTCAACGCGCCCGCCTTCATCTTCGACGTGCCGAAGACGCTATGCGCGCGGCCTTCGCCGTTCGCCGATCCTGAACTGCACGCCAAGGCGATCGAAGCGCTCGAGGAGATCGAGAAGCCGCGCTCGGACACCGCGGCGCTGGCGCGGACGGTCGAGAGCCTGATTGCGGCGCGGCTGCCGCAGCGGCTCGGCGAGGAGGAGGCCGCGCGCCTCGTCGGCATCTCGCGGCGGACGCTGGTGCGGCGGCTGGCGGAGGCCGGCTGCGCCTTCCGACCGTTGCTCGACGGCGTGCTGCGCGAGCGCGCCCGGACAATGCTCGCGGCCGATACTCAGTCGCGCGACGAGATGGCGGCCGCGCTCGGCTATACCGACGCGACGAGCTTCAGCCGCGCCTGCCGGCGCTGGTTCGGCGAGAAGAGTTTGCGCGGTTAGCTCAGCGGCGCGCTCTGGCGCGGACGTGCAGGCTCTCCACCCTTCGACATCGGTTGTACCTCTGACGGATCGTCGCGCTTGCGCTTCGCGGTCCACGCGACAAACGGGTAGGCCAGCAGCGCCAGATAGCCGGAGGGCATTGGATGATCGACGCCGAATGCCTTCGGATCCTGCCCCTTCGGAAGGTAGGCGCTCCCGAACAGCACATCGTAGAACGAGAACATCCCGGCGAAGTTCTTGTCTCTGGCTGCGGTCTCGCTGCTGTGGTGCCAGTGATGAAATTCCGGCGACACCAGGACGTGGCGCAGAGGTCCATAGTTCAGGCGGACATTGGCGTGAACCAGCCAGGCTTGCCAGTAGTAGACGAGCAGGTAAGTCCCGATCGCTTCCGTGGAGAAGCCGAGCGCATAAAGCGGAAACAACGCGCCAGCCTTCATGAACATCACGTCGAGCGGGTGCTGGTGTATAGCGGCGAGCCAATCCAGTTCCTCGACCGCGTGATGAACGGAATGGATCTGCCACATGGCGGGCACGACGTGCAGGATGCGGTGTGTCCAGTAGACGCCGAGGTCGGCGATCAGGATCACGACGGGCACTTGCACCAGATACGGAAGATCGCCGATCGTCTGCGTCACTGCCGCAGGCAGGACCGATTGGTTGACCAGAATGGCTGCCGTCATGATCGCGATCACGCCGGCCAGCACCAGCCCGGCGTTGATGAACAGGAAGGCCATGTCGGTCAGCAGGCCACGCCTGAAAATCTTCTGGGGCCTCGCAGCGAACAGTCGCTCGAGAGGCACGAAGATCAAAACCGCCAGCAAAAACTGAGTCAGTCCAAATAAATCGCGCATTCAAAATAGCCGCCTGAAATGGCGGTAGCCTATCATCTCGGCTCCCAACAGCGTCAATAGGAAGGAAAGCCCAAGCCCAGGAAGCGTTAAGCGGCCGATTCCAGTTTGCCGGTGGCGGCAGGAAACCAGCCAGGTCCAACATCGCGGATCTGCGCGGCCGGGGAGATGGCCTGCGCGCTAGACCATGGCGGTGTCGACGAGCCACGCCTCGGCGTCAATCTTGCGCTCAAACACCTGGTGCGGCGCTTGCAGCCCGCGTGGATGTCGGACGGAAGAGACCTGCCAGCGGATCAGGCCGGAGGGACGTTTGCGCTTACGAATGGCGGCAACAGCGCCACCCTTGGCTGGCCCTTGGCGCTAGGCCAGATCTCGATCGGCAGGTGCCCCAGTTTGGGGACGTGCAAGGGGGCTCGGCTCTTTTGTGTGGCTCGCCCCAGACTCCGCCAGATGCTTGCGGCGGATCAGAAGTCCCATGCAGCCGACGACCACTAACAGTGCTCCGGCGATCATGAGCCAATGCGGCAATTGCAATGACAGCAAAACGTCCATTGTTATGGTTACTCCAGGACATCGTACTCAAATGCAACGCCCTCAGGGTCGTTTTCCTCTAGCCATTCTTCAGCGACCTCGATTGTTGCGAAGACCTTGATGTGGTTCTCGTCGCCGACCTTTTTCGCTGCGTCCATGTAGATCCAGACAGTTTTCATCGCATCAACTCAAGAAAGTCTGACCGAGCTCAACCGCAACTCGGTGCCGGCAGTGGGCTGCGGCAGCGCATGTCGGCTGCCAACTGTGATCCGGTTTCGTTGGATGTCGTCCTGCGCGAAGTGGTAGGCCTGCATGTCGGCCGCGAACTGGCGGGCGACCTCCGGCGGAACTTCGATCGGCTTTCGGGGAGTGAACATGCCAGAGAGTAGGGATCCTGGCTCTCGTCGATAGTCGCGCGTGAGGGTGAAAGTTGTTGTGGCTCGCCGCATACCAATCGTGCCAGCCCTATCTGCCGGTCAATGCATGAAAGCCGCCATCAGCGCAATCGTGACCAAGAGGTATGTGCTGGTAACGGTGATGCCCAGGTATAAGCGCTCCATAACGGCCTCGCTGCCTTTCAAGGTGAGGTGCCGCCCCCTCGTTGTTCATCGTAGCGCTTGCGGCGCGCCGCGAAGTTGGAATTTCGACTTACGGCGGCTGTACGAGAGGCACCATCGGGATTAGTCCTTGTGGGCCACCCCGGTTCGCGCCGATCCCGCCTGTCGCGCACGCGCGCGATGGGCTAATTCAGCGACGGTGCATCCAGGGCACCACGACTTGGAAACCGTTGCTTGCTTGCATCAAGGATCAGGGCGTTCGGAATGGTCATTGGCTGGCTAGCGCTGGCCTCTATTGCGTTTGCCACGCTGTCTCCGATCCGGGACCGGCCCTCGTTTGTTGCTGATCCGCACGTCGAGCATTTCGCCGCGTTCGCGGTGATGGCATTGGCCTTTATGGTAGGCTATCCCCGGCGCGCTACGCTGGTCGTGCTCTTGGTCGTTTTCAGTGCGTTCACGCTCGAAGCAATGCAGTTGCTGACCCCTGACCGGCACGGCCACCTGGCCGACGCAATCTTCAAGGTCGCGGGAGGCCTCGCCGGAATCGGAGCGGGCCAGCTACTAATGCTGCTCGTTCTGCGCAACCAGTCCGGCCGGTGACTTCAACCGTTGAATTCGCGAACGGGCAAGCAGCTTCTCGAGAGGGCGAGAAAGGTCGCCATGCTGAAGCGAGCACGACAGTCGGACGCTGACGGTCTCCGTGCGGCGTTGTCATAGTGCTAGCTTCGCTGCAGGCGAGCGATCCTTTTGTAGTCGATCCACAGCTCGACGAATTCGTGCTCGTCCAAAAAACTCTCAGCTCGGCGCTTTGCCTCTTCGTCGTCACTGCAACGAAGTTCATACGTTGCGCGGGCGACGCCGGCCGGATCTACGCCAAATGCCACGTAAGGTTTGCGTTCTTCAATCATTTTGTCCCCACGACTTAATGGCAGTCCGATTGACGCAACTCGACGTCGGAAGATGTCATTGCAAATCGATGAATTTCAAATAACGAAAGAGGCCGCCGGCCGCTGAACAGCGGCCTCCTGGACCCGGATTTCAATTGAACGTCTTGGCAATAAAATCGCCGCCGAAGGTCCGATATGAGTAGAGGGCAAATGCGCTACGCAGTGAAGTCCAAACACGCCTATCCACACAGGGAACTGTTGTGACGTTGCGAGCGCGACACACTTCTGTGACCTGTCGCCCGCGACCCGCGGAACCATGTTTGATGCAGTGGGTGATCTGCGAGTTGAATATATTTTCACGAGCCTGCGCCGATGACGATTGGAGCGAGGCGGAAAGCCTCATGTCGGGCTGCGCGGCGCGAGATAATAGTCCAATTCGACGGCGATGATGACGACGCGCCGCACGACGTTGATCGGACGCTGGTCTTTGTGCAGAAGCGTGGTGCGGATTTCGTGAAACCGTTCGGCTTTCGCAGCGGCCTTAGGGCCGTACTGTTTCCGACCCTTTGCTGACCCCGCAGATGCTCTATTGGGGTTGATCGGATCGGGTTCGGCGTATCAGCAGCGAACTTGCGCTGCGAACCTCGGGCAGGATCTCGAGCGCATTTCGGGTAGGGGGCATCGGTGGAATGATCGACTTATGGCGTTCGGCAAGGTGTGTGCAAGTTCACAGAAGTATCGAAAACCAGGTGCTATATTTCAGGACATATTGCAGTCGTTCATATTGCTGACGGAGTCTACGATGAATTGCACGGCACCGATACAGGCAAGGTTCCTCGTTCGAAAAGGAAGCACCGACTGGATGGTCTACGATCGACAACGGAAGGGGGCGGCCCAATTGAACGATTACAGTTTGGCTGAGAAACTGACGAAGGAGCAGGCCGAGCAGATCAAGCAGAGGCTGGCGACCTGGAACCCTCAGCCTGCTTGAACTAGCCCGAAGCGCCCTTCGCGAAGTTTGATTGCCTCGCCTCGTGACTGTTGCGGTGCATAGAACTGATTTTAAGAAAGAGGAGCCGGCGCCAGGGCCTGTACGCCAGCTCCTCCGAAACGGAGACCGTAAGACGTTCCCCAAACCGGTCCCGTCCCTCTGAGAAGCCTGCGCCGACCTCCTTGCTGATTTGCTAACAGCCTCCTCGGCTCGCCTTCGACCGGCGGCGAATGGATATCGTTTTCCGGCAGGGTGAGCGGGAGTAACCCTTAATGGCGTTGCTAAGGGGCGGAACGAGCGGCGGTATCAGAGGTAGTCTGTCGGCTCCCGGCCCTTACACCCCCCACCCGGTCGGGAGTTGACAGAATGGCGACCTCGGCGCGCCGTCCGCGTCGGGGTCGTTCCTCATTGTGCACATCGGATTCAAAACAAACGCCAAACCGCCCTGTTACGCGGAGTGATTTGAAGCGGTTGGTAATGTCTCGATTTTGTTGGCGGCGCGTTGAGCTCGGAACACGAAACGATCATCCCGATCGAAATCGGTCCGTCCTAAGCCATTGTACGATCGATGAAAACGATGGCGCGCTCGGAGAGATTCGAACTCCCGACCCTCGGAATCGAAATCCGATGCTCTATCCAGCTGAGCTACGAGCGCGTTGCGGGTCGATTATCAGACTTGGGCTGTCGGGGCCAGCAGGGACCGCGCGGCGTCCGGGCGTCCCTCCGGCCTTACTTTGAGCTCAGAAGCAGGGGTGCCGGCGACGATCCTGGCCGATATAGGCCGCCGAACTCTGGTAGCACTTGTTGGTCGACGGGCCGTCGTAATAGGCGAACCTGCCGGCGGCCAGGCCGGGGCCGTAATTGTGCAGATAGCTGATGTGATAGGGTAGGCCCCAATGCGCGTGGTGGTAATGCCGGTAGTGGCGCGGGGTGGCCGAGAGGTCGGCCGCGGCAGCCGGGGTGGCCAGGCAAACGGTCACGGCGAGGGCGGCGAAAAGCTTGGTCGTGGTCATTGGCGGGCTCCTGGCATTCTCGCTGGAATCGGCCTCTGCAGCCGGTCCAAGCTCCTCTGGCGCTCCATTTAACCCGGAATTCGGCCAAAAAGCTGCGGGAAATCAGTCACAGCGCGCCAATTTTTGCCTTTTTGCGGATGCTTAACGGATTGCCAACACAGTCCGGCCAGAGTCTTGCGGTCAGGTCCGGCCGGGCCGTCTTTCCCTCGGTTTCGAAGATTCCATGCGCATCACGCCCCTTGTCGCTTTGCTGCTCTCGGTTCTGGCGGTCACGCCAGCGCGAGCCGTTCTGCACATCACGCGCGACCATGGCGGCTATGTCGAGGAGTACAAGGCCAAGTACAAACAAATCCGCGACCGCCGCGAGCGGGTCGTGATCGACGGCATCTGCAATTCGGCCTGCACGCTGGTGTTCGGCATCGTGCCGCTGAACAAGATCTGCGTGACGCCGAAGGCCAGCATCGGTTTCCACCAGGCCTATTACGACAAGGCCTTCACCTTCGGCATCAAGGTCACCAGCCTCGAGGGCACTTCCGACCTGATGTCCTACTATCCCGATACGGTGAAGGACTGGATCCGCCGCAATGGCGGGCTCACCACCGAGATGAAGAAGATCAAGAACGGCGTCGATCTCTGGAAGATCGTCGATCCCTGCCCGGAAGAGTGGTAGGCGCGGGCGCTCGCGCGCTCCGGACCTTGTTCGTCAGGTCTTGGTTTTCAGTCCTTGGTCCTGACGACGCCATCCGACACCAGCAGCACTGACGCCTTCGACTTGCCGAGCACGGTGGCTGCGACGCTGCCGAAATTCAACCTGTCGCCCTGGATGCGGTCGACGCCGATGACGACGAGGTCGGCCCGGCTTGCCGCGATCTCCTGCAGGATCGCAACCTCGGGCGCGGTATTGGCGCGCAGCCGTGTGGTGACATTGATGTCATAGCGCGCCGCGGTCGCGGCGACCTCCTTCAGGATCGCTTCTTCAGGCGCCAGCGACATGCTCGGGCTGGTGCGGCGGGCGCCCTTGTCGCGTGTGGTCGAGACATAGACCACCTGCAGCGGTTCTCTGGAGAGCCGCGCCAGCGCGATCGCGACCTCGGCGCCGCGTCGCGAGACATTGCTGCCTGACACGGGCACCAGGATCTTCCACGCATTCGCGGTCGGCTCGCTCTCGTGCACGCCTTTGGCGGCTGCGATTGCTAGCGGGCCGTCGAAGCCAGAGGTGAGGTCGTCGATCCGGCGGTCGAAGCCGCCGTCGGGGCCCGCGACCTCCTTCATGCCGATCACGAGCAGGTCAAAACCCTTCCTGGCTTCCTCCGCGATCGCTTCCGGCGGGGTCTTTTCGCTGATGCGGCTGATGATGTCGACATTGCCGCCGCCGTCGGCGTCGGCCTCGGCACTGGCTTTGGCCGCGTTGATCACCGCAGCCTCGCGGCGCTCCTGATCGGCGCGGTTCTGCTCGTGCAGCTTGGCGTTGGCGCTGACATGCAGCACCGTGATCGGCAGGCCGCGGCCGCCGGCGAGCAGGCCGGCGAGATGGGCCGCGAATTTCGCGTTGCTGCTCTCGTCGACCGCGAGCAGCAACCGCTCGAGATTGGCGACGAAGCCGCGCTGCTCGATCTCCTCGCGCTCAAGCCGCTCCTTTTCCACCCTGCCGAGCGGCAGCCGCGCCAGCGCGCTGCGCAGCATCGGCGGCATCGCCATCGTGGTCAGGATCGCCATCGTCACGATCATCGAGAACATGGTCGGGCTCAGCACACCCATCGAGAGGCCGATGGTGGCGATGATCACCTCGGTCGAGCCGCGCGCGTTCATGCCGCTCGCCAGCGCATAGGACTCCTGCCGTGTCAGCCCGCCCAGCGCGCCGCCGACAAAAGCGCCGCCGAACTTGCCGATGCTCGCGATCAGGACCAGCGCGGCGGTGAGCCCCAGCACCGCCGGATCCTTCAGCACGGTGAGGTCGGCGCTGAGGCCGGCAAGCCCGAAAAATACCGGCATGAACAGGCTGGAGATCAGCCCGCGCAGCCGCTCGTCGATCTGTCGGGTCAGGATGGGGGATTCCCCGACCAGCACGCCGGCGATGAAGGCGCCGAGCACGGTGTGGACGCCGATCAGATGTGTGATCATCGCCATCACGCTCATCAGGAGCAGGATCACCGTGATGACCGCCGCCGAACTCACCAGATTGTCGTTGGCCCAGCGGATCAGCCGGAACACCAACCGGCGGCCGACCGTGAAACTGACCGCGAGGAAGGCCAGCGTCCCGAACAGCGCCTGCGTGACCGAAAGCAGATCGAGGGTGCCGCGCGAGGCGAGGCTGACGATGACAGCGATGATGATCCAGCCGATAGTGTCATCGATGATCGCGGAGGCGACGATGATCTGGCCGGCATTGCGGCGCATGAAATTCATCTCGCGCACCACGACGGCGACGATCTTCACCGACGAGATCGACAGCGCGGTGCCGAGGAACAGGGATGCAATCAGCCGCTGTTCGGGGTGCGGCAACAGGCTCTGGGGCAGGAATTCGCCGAGTGCAAAGCCGCAGACGAACGGCACCGCGATGCCCGCGACCGAGATCGTCATGGCAGCGCGGCCGACCTTGCGCACCAGCCTGAGGTCGGTCTCCATGCCCGTCAGCAGCAACAGCAGCAGGATGCCGAACTGCGCGATGCCGTCGAGCAGCGCCTTCTGCTCGCCAGACGGCGGAAAGACGACGTCGTGCGCAGACGGCCACAGCCAGCCGAACAGCGACGGGCCGAGCAGCAGGCCGCCAAGCAGTTCGCCGATCACGGAGGGTTGGCCGATCCGCTGCATCAGTTCGCCGAGGCCGCGGCCGACCGCGATCAGGAGTGCGATCTGGACGAGCATCATGAACTCGGAGGGCTTGCTCGCTCTATCGCTTTCGGCGCCGGCCGCCGTGGCGGTCGCAACCAGGAACATGACCGCCCAGATCGTCGGTTGAAGCCGCCCCCAGCGGATCGCCATTGCGTCTCCGATTGCCAAATTCCAGCGCGGCTTTGCCCGTTTGCCGCATGCGGTCAACGCCCCCGTTCCGAAAGCGATCCACCACGGTCAGAATTTGGAACCGGGACACCGGCCATTCGTTTTGCTCATGATGCGTTCATCCTCATGATGCGACGGTGGTCCCAGGAGCGAGAGCGGGCCGCACCGCCACAGCGGACCGGCCTCAGCTCGCACGCACAGGAGTTTGTGATGGCAACCAGGTCCAATCTATCGAAGGCTGAACTTGCGCGCAGCGTCGTCGGCGCGACGTCAGCCTTGGTGCTGAGCGCGCTCGTCCTGTTCGCCGCCGCACATCACCTGAGCGGCTAGGACCGGCGGCGTGTGTCCGCCTATGCAAACATCAAAGCAAAGGCAAACATCAAAGCAGGAAGGTCCCGATCAGGAGACCGGCCGCAAACGCCCATAGTCCGAGCGTGCAGGCCGATATGACCCGGACGAGATTGCGCAGATCGACGTCCTGCCAGCTGCTGTGGGACCGATAGGTCAATTGGAGGCACCCCCTGCGGCGGCCGCCTTTGTTTCTTGCCGGGCAAGCGTGTTCCCGATAGGTGCCCAAATGAAGGCAACCGGTGGCGGCGCCCAATCACGCATTTGCGAGGTGACGCCTCCAATGCCCGGTACTGCCTTCCCGCTGGGGAGGTGATGCCGGTGCGGATCAGGCCGCCCGCCGCCTGCGCGTCCGCGCGGCCTTCTTGGCCGAGCGCGATCGCGCCGCCGCCGGACGTTTAGCGGCCGCCTTGCCTCCGAGCTTGCCGCCCTTGCGCGACGGCGAGTGATCTTCGCGCGTGCCGCGGCCGGAGCCGCTCTTCTTGCCCCCGTGGGTCTCCTTGTTGACGGTAGCCCACGCGCGCCGCTCGGCCTCGCGGTCCGGTACGCCGCGCTTTTCATAGCCTTCCTCGATGTGCTCGGCCTGCCGCTTCTGCTTGTCGGTGTAGCTTGACTTGTCGCCTCTGGGCATCGCGCTCTCCTGTCGATTTTGATTGAGACGTCGGCCGGACTTCGACCTAGTCGTCATTCGGCTCCACAACCTCGAATCTGGATCGGCTGAAGCGGCCCAATCCGCCGAGCTCGTAATAGCCGTCACGTTCGATATCCCGTGTCACCTCATAGATGCGACCAAGCGAGAGCGTGTCCCGCTGCAACGTGTTGTCGACGCAGCGAACGTGAAAATACTTGCCGGTGTCGACCATGCGCTCATCCTGAATTGTTTGTTTGGTCCGGCGTTACGTATCGCGCAACACCGCGATCGCAACCGTTGTCCCTGCCGCGGACCGATCACGAAATTTCGTTCGGCAATTTCCACTCGGGCGCCGGCTCGCAGACTTCACCGTCGCCGGGAATCTGTTTCATGTGATAGCCGGCCGGAATCACCTGACCCGGCGCCTCGTCCGCGACCGGAACATCGAAGATCAGCCCGGAGATCAGTGCGTGTTCCCAGGCCTGCTTTTCGGTCGGAAAGGCCTGGTCGATTTGTTTGTCATGATCGAACAGTGCGTAAGGCATCTCGATCCTTGGGCGGGCGGCTCATGCCCGGCTCGCCAGATAGATGGAAAACGCCGGTGCCTGGCGGGCGTTCCTCACTTCGGATACGCCGGCCACGCCCTTCATGCCCATACGGCCCGTCGAACCGGGTTCCGCATCGGCCGCGACGGCGGTGGCGGACGTCCATCGGTTGTATGCGATGAAGTCGCGCGCTACAGAGGCACGTGGCAAGTAAGCGCCTGGAGAAAATGCCGTTGAAGATATACGCCAATACGCGCATCGTGATCGGATCAACGCTGTTTGCCCTCGCGTCGAGTGCATTGCTTTCTCTGATTCCACCGAGCCCGATCGACAGACAACTGTTGCGCGGCACCTTTCACTTTTTTCAGGGGCACGCGTTTCTCGTTCCCGTCATATACGTGGATGGCGATATCAAGACAGCCCGACTTTACGAAGACGACAGGCTGCTCGGCCCGGCGAACAGCACCGAGCAAGAGATCATCGACACGGGCGCCGGCCGGTTTGGAATTTACCGGGGTCGTTGGGGCTATTTCGGTCTGGCCTTGATGTTCTCGACAAGCGACAATTCCGACCCGAACACCAACGGCAGGAAGTATCACCTCAGGTGACGATCACGTTCAGTGTCGTCCCTGCGAAACTTTCGCAGAGACGACACTCTGGGCGAGGCCGCCACCTGCTTGCAGCGGCCGGCTCGCCCGCCGTCCTCCGCAAAAATTCGCGATTGCCGGTTGCCTCATCTTCAGGCAATGACGGCCTGCAATGAACAAGAGCTTAGAGGAAACTGCCGCTCGCCTGGCGCCGGCGATTTTTGTCGTGCTGTGGAGCACGGGATTCATCGGCACCAAATACGTCATCAACAATGCGGAGCCGCTGACCTATCTGGCGATCCGGATGGCGTTCGTGGTGGTGGTGATGGCGATCATCGCTGCGGTCGCTCGGCCGAAATGGCCGGACCGGACAGGCGTTTTCCACAGTGCGGTCGCCGGCATCCTGGTGCACGGCTTCTATCTCGGCGGCACCGCGATTGCGATCGCGCATTCGATTCCGGCAGGCCTGTCGGCGTTGATCCCGGGCCTGCAGCCGATCCTGACCTCGACCATCGCCAACCGCTGGCTCGGCGAGCGCGTCACGCCACTGCAATGGGGCGGGCTCGTGCTCGGCCTCGCCGGCGTCGTGCTGATCCTGCACAACCGGCCGATGACGGGCGATGCAGGGTGGGGCTGGCTTGCCTCCGGCGTCTCGCTGATCAGCATCACGCTAGGGACGCTGTACCAGCGCCGCTACTGCAATCAGATTGACTGGCGCGCCGGCAATCTCGTGCAGTACGTCGTGGTGACGATCTTCTTCGGCATCGGCGCCCGGCTGTTCGAGACCAACATCGTGCATTGGACCAGCGAGTTTGTGCTGGCGATCGCCTGGCTGGTGTTTGCGCTGTCGATCGGCTCGATCGGGCTGCTGTACTGGCTGATCCGTCACCATGCCGCGACCTCGGTCGCGAGCCTGTTCTATCTGGTGCCGGCGGTGACCGCGCTGATGGCCTATGTGCTGTTCGGCGAGCGGCTGGATTACGTCGCCATGGCCGGCATGGGCGCCTGCGCCGCCGCGGTGCTGGTGGTCAACCGCCGCGCCTAATCCTTGCCGCGGATCGTGGCGTAGGCGGCGAGCGCCCGTTCGCGACCTCGTTTGTGATCGACGATCGGCGGCGGATAGGTCTTGCCGAGCTCAATGCCGGCGCTCGCCAGCTCGATCGGCGTCGCTGTCCACGGTTGATGGATCAGGTCGTTGGGGAGCTGTGCGAGCTCCGGCACCCAGCGCCTGACATAGGCGCCGTCTGGATCGAACTTCTCGCCCTGCAGAATCGGATTGAAGACGCGGAAATAGGGCGCGGCATCTGCGCCGGAGCCGGCGACCCATTGCCAGTTCGCGGGGTTGGAGCCGGCATCGGCGTCGACCAACGTGTCCCAGAACCATGCTTCGCCGGCGCGCCAGTCGATCAGAAGGTGCTTCACCAGGAACGAGGCGACCACCATCCGCACCCGGTTGTGCATCACGCCGGTGTGCCAGAGCTCGCGCATCCCGGCGTCCACGATAGGATAACCCGTCAGGCCGCGCTGCCACGCCTTCAGCGCATGGGCGTCGCGTTTCCACGGAAAGGCGTCGAACTGCTCCTGCAAATTCCGATCCGCCATATCAGGCGCATCGAACAGCAGGTGACGGCAGAACTCGCGCCAGCCAAGCTCGCTGAGGAACTTGTCTATATCGCCGGCAAGGCGCGGATGCTCGGCGGCGACGAAGCGGGCGGCATGCCAGACCTGGCGCGGGCTGATCTCGCCGAAGCGCAGATGCGGCGAGAGCCGCGAGGTGCCGTCGCGGTCGGGCCGGTCGCGGTTGCCGGCGTAGCCGCTGATGCTGTCGTCGAGGAACGCCTTCAGCTGCGCCTGGGCGGCGGCTTCGCCGGGGGTCCAGCTTTCGCGCAGGCCGCCGGCCCAATCGGGGCGGGTTGGCTCGAGGCCCCAGTCGTCGAGGGCCTCGCTCACGACGCCGCTGATCGATTTGAGCTTCCTCGGTGGCGGCAGCGGCTCTGGCGGATCGCCGAGGCCCTGCACGCGCCGCCAGAACGGTGTGAACACGCGCAAGGCCCGGTTGTCCTTGTTGCGGATGACCTTGGGGTCGACGAGCAGGTCGCCGGCAAAAATTTGCGAGTCGATGCCGTCAGTTGCGAGCGCAGCTTCGACATCTCTGCCAACGGCTTGATGCGGCGCCTGCGCGACGTCGTTCCAGAGCACCGCGCGCGCATCGGTCTCGCGGGCCAGCGTGGCGATCACGGACGCGGCCGGTCCGGTGCGCAGCACCAGCGTTCCGCCGATCGCCTCAAGGCTCTTGCGAAGCGCGCGCAGCGACTGCGCCAGCCACCATCGCGTCGCTCCCCCGAGGCGGCGCACCGCCGGCGGCATCAAAGCGCGGCTTTCTTCGTCGCGGACATAGAGACCAACCACGGGCACGCCGCGGCTGGCCGCTTCATGCAGGGCCGGGTGATCCGACAGCCGCAGATCGTCGCGGAACCAGACGATGACAGGCTGTGCGCGGGCCACCCGGATGCTGCTTACCAGCCGCTACTTCGGCTGCGGCACGATGCGGATGTAGGGCTTCGGTTCTTTCCAGCCCTGCGGATAGATTGTCTTGGCCTCGTCGTTGCTGACCGAGCCCGCGATGATCACGTCTTCGCCCTGCTTCCAGTCGGCGGGGGTGGCCACGCGGTGAGTGGCGGTGAGCTGCAGCGAGTCGATGACGCGCAGGATCTCCTGGAAGTTCCGGCCCGTGGTCATCGGATAGACCAGCACCAGCTTGATCTTCTTGTCGGGGCCGATAATGAAGACGTTGCGGACCGTCTGATTGTCCGCCGGCGTGCGGGTGAGGGGATCGCCCGACGTCGAGGCCGGCAGCATGTCGTAGAGCTTGGACACGTTGTAATCGGTGTCGCCGATCATCGGGTAGTTCGGCGCGGCACCCTGGGTCTCCTTGATGTCCTCGGACCATTTGGCGTGGCGGTCGACCGGATCGACCGACAAGCCCATCAGCTTGACGCCGCGCTTGTCGAATTCGGGCTTCAGGCGGGCGAGTGTGCCGAGCTCGGTGGTGCAGACCGGGGTGAAGTCCTTGGGATGAGAGAACAAAAGCACCCAGCTGTTGCCAATCCAGTCGTGGAACTTGATTTTCCCTTCGGTGGTCTCAGCTTCGAAGTCGGGGGCGACGGCGCCGATCTGAAGTGCCATGATTTTACCTCATCGCTTTGATGTTGCTGTTAAAATTGTGTTTGAGGTCGTCGGTTCCAGTATAGGACGCGACACGGCTTAAGTGAACGGCTTCTGAAAGAAGATGAAACATTTCTCCTTGAGGGTGGAATTCCAAGCAACTTGTTTTGATCCTGACCTCTACGACGAAATATCAGATGCGGCACAAAAGCTCGGAAATGCCTAGATAAAGCCGCTTATCGCCGTCATCACGCGGGCCCGGGCTGCTATAGGACTGAACCCTGACGGCGTTTAAAGCGACCCAATAGCAACCATATAAAGATCTCGGAATCCAAGTTCCGAATCATTAACCACTCGTTTACGCCCGCATGGAAAAGCTGGCCTGAGATAGGAATTGAAAGCTCCCACAATGTCTACCCCAAGTACCAAGACCGCTGAGGCTCTCAGCGGTGCGTTGCATCCGTCCTGCCGCAAGACCGCCGCCCATGCGCTGACCATCGTGCGCGACGGGGTGATCACCGGCGAAGGCCCGACCACCAAGGGCCGCATCCATTTCTCCCGGTCGCTCGATGCCGATGACGCTGCCTGGTGCGCGCGCATCCTGACGGCGGCCGCGGTCGAACATCAGCCGGTCAGCCGGGCCGAGATCGAGGCGCTGTTCGCGATCGCTGAGGCCGCTGCCGAGCGCAGCGATGGCGGCCGGTTCGACGACCTGCTCGCCAAGGCCATCGCCCATCACGCTGCGTCCGAGTCCGGCCTGCCGGTACCGCCGCGCACGGTGGCGCTGTCGCCGGATACCGCGATCGATCGCTGGGCGCCGACGCAGGGCACCAAAATGGACACCAAGGTTCTGGAATGGATCGCGGGCCGGATGCGCGGTCAGCGCCGCACCGGCCGTGCGCTTGCTGGGATGGTGGCGACGCTGGTCGGCGCGACCGCGCTGCCGCTCGCGGCGCAACTGCCCAACGTGTTCGACATCGGGATGATGTGATCATCCGGGATGATGCCTGCATCATCCCGGACCAACGACTTCAAGCGAGAGCGGCGGGGATCATTTCCCCGCCGTTTTCTGTTTGCCGTCGCTCTCCTCGAGCCCGAGCGTCCGCCCCGGAAACCCGGCGACGTCGAAGTAGCGGGTCGAGAGCACGCGCTGAAATTTCAGCACGGTGCGCAGCCCGTTGGCCGAAGGCTTCTTCGACATGATGGTGCCCTCGGCCATCTTCGGCACGATGCCGTTCGGCAGCGCCTCCGACATCACCCGGCCGATCAAGCCGCCGTTGTTCGGCGCGCGGAGGCCGAGCAATTGCGCCGCGGTCATGCCGACATCGGCGTTGCTGACCGGCAGCGGATCGACGTAGCCGGCCTTGAAGTCGGGGCCGATCGCCGCGGTGAAGTTGTAGGTGTCGCCGCGGCTGAAGCTGCCATGCATGCCCTGGCCCTGGCGCAGCACGGTGTCGGCGATCTGCACCGAGCAGTTGGTCGGGATTTCGCAGCCGCTCGACCAGGAGCGGAAGTTGACCACGATCGACGGATTCGGCGTCACCGCCTTGCCCTTCAGATTGAGGTTCGACATCGGCAGCGTGCCGGGGAAGGTGCCGAGCTTGTCGTCGACGAACAGGCCGCTGACATAGTCCTGCGCCAGCAGCGCCTTGATGACGCGGTCGGCGAGCTTCTTGTCGCGGTTCGGCAGGTAGATCAGGTCCGAGCCGCCATTGGTGGCGATCACGACGTCGGGCTTGGTCGGGTCCTGGCCGAGCACGCCGTTGCCGGCCTTCGGGTGGGCGTTGTCGGCGACCTTGGCGTTCTTGTCGTTGGGGTCGAACAGCGGCAGGTTCAGCGCCTTGGCGAGATCGATCGCCAGGAAGCCCATCGGCAGGAAATCCTTCGGCGTGTCGTCATAGGCGATCTTGGCCGAGGGGCTGGTCTTGCTCTCCTTCGAGATGGTCGAGAAGCCGTGGTCGGAGGAGACCATGATGTTGGTGTTGGCCGAGAGCCCGAGCTCGTCGAGCGCCTTGCGGAGCTGGGCGAGGTTGTTGTCGGCATTCTTGATGCCGGCCATCGAGGTCGGGCCGTTGATGCCGGGGGTGATGGTGTTGAGGCTGTCGCCGGTGTTGTGCTGGCTGCCGTCCGGATCGCGCGACCAGAACACCAGCACGAACGGCTTGTTGCGCGCCTTGAACATCGGCAGCACGACCTTGGTCGCGACGTCGGCCATGTAGGCCTGCTGCGCGACGTTGGCGACGGTGGTGCCGGGTGTCTTGGCGTCGCCCGCCTTGGCATTGTCGCCGCGGCTCGGCGTGGCGAGCGGCAGGCCGGCCTTGGTCAGCGCGTCCTTCATCTCGTCGGAGAGCGGCACGCCGGTCTTGCCGCCGGTGGAATCGTCGACCACGATCGTGTTCTTGCCGCGATCGGTGTGGTCGAACAGCAGGGTCGGGCCAACCTTGCCGATGGCTGCGGTGCTGAAACCCTGGCCGCGCGCCATCTTGAGCAGCGTCTCCTCATTGAGGTAGTCGCCATTGAAGTGATCGTCGATGTCGGCGAGCACGGCGTCGTTTTCGATGAAGGGCACCACGGTGTCGCCGGCGGGCACTGAGGTGTAGCCGGTGAAGATCGTGTTGGAGAACGTGCCGGTGTCGCCGAGATAATGGCCGGTAGACAGCGCCGAGCTGTTCGCCATCGTGAACGTCGGGAACAGCGAGTGCGAATTCTTGAAATGGACGCCCTTGTCGCGGATCTCGGCCATCGCGGGCGCCGTCTGCGGCGTCACGATGCCGCCGCGCAGGCCGTCCGGAACGAACAGGATCAGGTTACGTGGTTTTGCATTTTGCGCGGAAGCGGCACCGGCGGAAAGCGCGATAATGCTCGCGGACAGCAATGTAATGGCACGGCGCATTTTGTTATCCCCCTGATGACGCCCCGCGGCAGCCCGCCGCCGTCTTCGTTTAGTTTTGTCATATGACAGAAATGTTACAGCGCCTGTTCGGCGCGGCAACTGCCTGATTTATCCTGCGGACTTGCGGGTCAACACAGCGTCATTCCGCCGGCTGAATCGCGGTTCTCTCATTGCGCGCAGCGCTGCCGGCATACCCGTACCGTGCATAGAGCGCGGGCAGGACGGCAAGCGTGAGCAGGGTCGCGCTGATCAGTCCGCCGATCACGACGGTGGCGAGCGGCTTCTGCACCTCGGCGCCGGTACCGGTGGCGAAGGCCATCGGCACAAAACCGAGCGAGGCGACCAGCGCGGTCATCACCACGGGCCGGAAGCGGGTGAGGGCGCCTTGCTCGATGGCCTCCCGCATCGGCACGCCGCGCTCGCGCAATTGCCGGACGAAACTCAGCATCACGAGCCCGTTCAGCACCGCAACGCCCGACAGCGCGATGAAGCCGACCGCGGCCGAAATCGAGAACGGCATGCCGCGCAGCCACAGCGCCGCGATGCCGCCGGTGAGCGCCAGCGGCACCGCGCTGAATACCAGCAGCGCATCGCGCGCCGAGCCCATCGCCGCCAGCAGCAACAGGAAGATCATCGCAAAACAGGCAGGTACCACGACGACAAGGCGCTGGCGCGCCGCGGCGAGATGTTCCGACTGGCCGCCCCAGGTCATCCAGTAGCCGGGCGGCAGCTTCACCGATTGCGCGACCTTTGCTTGAGCTTCTTCGACCACCGAGCCAAGATCGCGGCCGCGGACATTGGCGGTCACCACGATGCGGCGCTTGCCGTTCTCGCGGCTGATCTGGTTCGGTCCATCGGCGAAGGAGAACTGCGCAACGCGGTTGAGCGGCAGGCTCTGCACCGGCGAACTCGGCGTTGCCTTCGGCAAGGCGACCGGCAAATTGCTCAACGCCTCGAGGTCGGAGCGCACGCTCTCCGGCAACCGCACCACGATGTCGAAGCTGCGATCACCCTCGTAGACCACGCCGGCATCCTGGCCGCCGACCGCGGCGCCGATCACGTCCTGGACCTCGGAGACGCTCAGGCCACGCCGGGCGATCGCCGCCTTGTCGACCTTGATCTCCAGCACGGGCAGGCCACCGGCCTGCTCGACCTTGACGTCGGTCGCGCCGCGCACGCCGCGCAGCGCGGCGGCGATCTGGTTGGCGGCCTTCTGCATCGGCTCGAACTCGTCACCGAACACCTTGACCGCGATGTCGCCGCGAACGCCTGCGAGAAGTTCGTTGAAGCGCATCTGGATCGGCTGGGTGAATTCATAGACGTTGCCGGGCAGCCGGCCGACCGCCTTCGAGATCTCCTCGATCAACTGCTCCTTGGTCAGCGATGGATCCGGCCACTGCGCCCGCGGCTTCAGGATGATGAAGGTGTCGGACGCGTTCGGCGGCATCGGGTCGCTCGCCACCTCCGCGGTGCCGGTCTTGGAGAAGACGAACGACACCTGCGGGAAGCGGCTGACGGCCTTCTCGACCGAGAGCTGCATCGCCTGCGACTGCGACAGCGCCGTGCTCGGAATCCTGAGCGCGTGCATGGCGATGTTCTTCTCGTCGAGCGAGGGGATGAATTCCTGGCCGAGGCGGAAGAACCCGAACAGGGCGGTCGCGAACAACAGGACCGCCACGGCGATGACGGGCAGCGGCGTCGCAACCGCGCGCCGCAGAAGCGGGCTGTACCAGCGCTTCAATGCGGCAACGAGCCAGTTTTCCTTCTCCTGCACGCGGCCGGTGATGCCGATCACGATCAGCGCGGGTACCAGCGTCAGCGACAGTACGAAGGCGGCGGCGAGCGCCAGGATCACGGTCAGCGCCATCGGCTCGAACATCTTGCCTTCGACGCCGGTGAAGGTCAGCAGCGGAACATAGACCAGGAGAATGATGGCCTGGCCGTAAAGGCTCGGCTGCACCATTTCCACAGCGGACGCCTGCACCGTCGCCAGCCGTTCGTCGCGCGTCAGCACGCGGCCGAGCGCGTGCTGCTTCTCGGCGAGGTGACGCAGGCTGTTCTCGGTGATGATGACGGCACCATCGACGATCAGGCCGAAATCCAGTGCGCCGAGGCTCATCAGATTGGCGCTGATGCGCCCCTGCCACATGCCGATCGCCGTCATCAGCATGGCGATCGGGATCACCAGTGCCGTGATCAACGCGGCGCGAAAATTGCCGAGCAGCACGAACAGCACCGCGATCACCAGCAGCGCGCCTTCGCTCAGATTGCGCGCCACGGTTCCGATCGTCGCATCGACCAGCTGGGTGCGGTCGAGCATGGTCTCGACCGCGACGCCCGCCGGCAAGGACGGCGTGATCGCGCGCAGCTTGGCGTCGACCGCGGCCGACACCGTGCGGCTGTTGGCGCCGATCAGCATCAACGCGGTGCCGACCACGACCTCGCGGCCGTTCTCGCTGGCGCTGCCGGTGCGGGTCTCGCCGCCAATCGAAAGCGTCGCGAGGTCGCGGATCCGGACCGGAACGCCGCCCCGGGTGGTGACGACGACGCCGCCGAGGTCCTCGATATTCTCGAGGCGGCCGCCGGACCGCACCACGAATCCTTCGCCGTTGCGCTCGATATAGCGCGCTCCGCGGCTGACATTGTTGGTCTCGATCGCCTTGGCAACGTCGGCGAAGGTCAGCCCGAGCGCGATCAGCTTCGCCGCATCGGGATGGACCTGGTACTGCTTGAGATAGCCGCCGATCGAATCGACGCCGGCGACGCCAGGCACCATCTTGATCTGCGGCTTGATGATCCAGTCCTGTACCGTGCGCAGATAGGCGTCCTTTTCGACCTCGCTTTGCAGCGCCTGGCCGTCCGCCGTCAGGAAGCGGCCGTCGCTCTGCAGGCCGGGCGCACCGTCGGTCTGCACCTTCTGGCCTGAGTAGTGCACGGTCCACATGTAGATTTCGCCAAGGCCGGTCGAGGTCGGGCCAATTCGCGGCTCGATACCCTGGGGCAGCCGCGCGCGAACCTCGGTCAGACGCTCGCCGACCTGCTGCCGGGCGAAATAGATATCGGTGGCTTCGCTGAATACCGCCGTGATCTGCGAGAAGCCGTTGCGGGAGAGCGACCGTGTGCTCTCCAGCCCCGGCGCGCCCGCCAGCGCCGTCTCGATCGGGAAGGTGATCTGCTTCTCGATTTCTGCTGGCGAAAGCGCCGGGGCCACGGTGTTGATCTGGACCTGCTTGTTGGTGATGTCGGGCACCGCGTCGATCGGCAGCCTGGTCAACGCGAGGCCGCCGAGGAACATCAGGACCGCCGCCAGGGCGACGACGACCCAGCGCCGCTGGATCGCAAGACCGATGATGCGCTCAATCATGGTCGTGCTCCGCCTCGTCCTTCCCGACTTCAGCCTTCAATGTGAAGGTGTTTTGCACCGCAATGGTCTCACCGGCGGCAAGACCTGACAGGATTTCGATGTCGTCATCGTCCTCGCGGCCGGTTCGCACGGACCGCGCCTCGAAGCCGTCGGGATCGCGCACGAATACGGTCGGCGTCCCCTTGATGGTTTGAATGGCTTTCTTCGAGATCATCACGGTCGATGGCGCGCCTGACAGCGGGACCTCCGCGGTTACGAAGGTGCCCGGTTTCCAGCGGTGATCCTTGTTGGGCATGGTCGCGATCACGCGTGCGTTGCGCGTCTCGCGGTCGAGCAGGGGGCTGACGAAAATCACGCCGGCACTCGCTTCATTCTCGGTGCCGATGGCGCGTATCTTGACCGAAACGCCTTCGCGGACCGCGCCGATGTCTTCGGGCGAAACCGCCAGATCGACCCAGATGTCGTCGAGGTTGACGATAACGTAGAGCTCGCTTTCCTGGCCCTCGCGCCCGATCAGCCCGCCGAGATCGACACGTCGTTCGGACACCCGGCCGCTGATCGGCGCGCGCAAAAATTGCGTCCGCAGGCTTTCCGGCGGCTGGTTGGGCAGATCGGCGATCTCGCTCTCCGAAAGGCCGAGCGCAAACAGCTTTTGCCGCGCGCCGTCGAGCTTGATCTGGGCGTCGTTCGCAGTCAGCCGCGTGCGCAGGAACTCGTTCTCCGAGACGATGCGGGTCTCGACCAGCGTCTTCTGCCTGGCGTAGAGCGTCTGCTGCAGGTCGTTGGTGAGCCGCGCGGCGAGGTATTCGCTCTTGGCGTCGGCCACCTCGCGGCTTTCGATTGCAGCGACGATCTCGCCTTTCTCGACCACGTCGCCGAGACGCTTGCGCAGTTCGGTGACCGTCGCGAGCACGCGCACCGAGACGCGGCCGATGTGGTCGGCGTCGGGGATCAGCGATCCCGGCGCGAGGAAATGCCGTTTCAGCATGCCGCCACTGGCCGGTGCGAGCGTGATGCCGGCTTCACGAATCTGGTCCTCGCTGAGCTCGATATGCCCGGGGGCCTCGTGCGTGGCCTCAGCCTTCGGTACGGCGGTGACCGCGGTCTCTTGCGTCGTGGAGGGGAACTTGACCGGCCAGCCGATCCATCCGGCCGCCAGAATGATCAGTGCAATACCGGCAGCCACGCCGGCGAAAAATAGAACAACCCGTTTCATATGCGCCTCTCCGCAGCGCATGCTGATGGCCATGCGCTGTCGCGACATCGATCTGTGCGGAAGCGTGCGCGCTACCGGATGCCGGCGGCGCACGGCCGGTTATGCCGACCGGATCAGGCGCGGGGTGGTTTGAAGGGAGAGAGGCGATCGGCCGACGCCGGCAGCTCGATGCTGCTGTGGCCATAGCTGTGCGGCGCATAAGCGATCGGGAATGCCGTCTCCTGCGACGCCACCGAGGCGACGTGGGTCAGGCAGTGATCGCCATGCAGTGAGGCCGGATGCGCGGGAGCCTTGCCGCCGGTGTCGTTGATCGACTGCGCGATCGAGAAGCTCGGAGCTGCATCGTCATCGCCGTCAAAGGCCCAGCCGTGGAAGAACGATAGCACCAGCGCAAGCGAAATCAGCCCCGCAAGCAGGCTGCGCCAGCGGCGCGATCCTGTTGCATGAGCGGAAGGCTGAATCATGGTGCGCGAGGCGTCCATGGGCCCTAATTAGCGCCGCGACCGCGCGCATTCAAGTTCGACGCCGCGACAGATTGGCCGTGGATACTATAACGTTACACGCTCCGAGGTTCGGCGCATCAGCCAGCGGCGCATTGCCACGACGGCCCAGATCGCTTCGACCAGCCCGAACGGCCATGCGCCCTGCAGGAAACCGTAGGCCGAGCCGAGCGCGCAGGAGACCGCGAAGGCCAGGATGAACCACGGGCTGCGATCCTCGGCTGCGTAGCAGACGAGCATCATGGTTACGGCGAACAAACCGAACAGCGTGAGCGCATCCATTCCGCAGCAGGACCCCTGTTGTAACGCCGTTGATATCTGAGCATGCTTGGGTTGGAATATCCATCCAGCGCCGTCGCCCGAAGGGATTGCCCCATGAAGCGCATGCATGTTCACGTCGCCGTCAAGGACATCCAACAATCGGTCGGCTTCTACTCGGCGTTGTTCGGCGCCGAGCCGACGGTCGTGAAATCCGATTACGCCAAATGGATGCTCGATGATCCCCGCGTCAACTTCGCGATCTCGACCCGCGGCCGCGAGCCGGGGCTCGATCACCTCGGCATTCAGGTAGAGAGCGCCGAGGAGCTCGGTGAGGTCTATGCCCGGCTGCGCAAGGCGGGCGGCGAGGTGATCGAGCAGGGCCAGACGGTGTGCTGCTATGCCAGGTCCGAGAAGTCGTGGATCGACGATCCCGCGGGGATTGCGTGGGAGACCTTCCATACGACAGGTGAGAGCATCGTCTATGGCGACGGCAGCGGTGAGCGGAACGCACGCGTCGCGCACGAGAAGCAGGACGCCAAGCAGAGCGCTGGTTGCGCGCCGGAGCCTCACGCCCTGCCGCCTGAGGCTTCAGTCTGCTGCAGATCGTGAGCTGAGGCACGGTCACGCATACCAACGTCAAGAGGTCGCCGGGGCAGCCCTCACGTCGACGCAGCCGGCTACCGCTGTAAGCAAAGGCTTAATGCCTGCGACATATTATCTCAGCGAAGACTCCCCTCCGTGCTAACAGCCCCTTAACCATGCGGCTTTTGCCAATCAAGGATCCCGAGCGGTCCTGGCGTCTCATCAAGGCACAATGGAAGAAGGACGCTGAAGGCGTCGGAGAGGATTTTGCCACCTTTGGCGGCATCGGAGCCTTTGACGCGCTGACCGCCAGGGAAGGCGACAGTCAGGGGCTGTATCACCTGACCGACGGCGAACGGGTCCACGCGGTCTGCCAGGTCAGGCGTCTGCTGATGAGCCGATACACGTCGCCGGCTCTCAGCGCGCGGTTCATCAATGTCTCTCCGATCTACGATCTCGGCCTCGCCGATGTCAGCGATTACGCACAGATGCTCGTGGCGCTGTTCTCCGGCGTCGTCTGGCTGTCGCGTGATGCTCTGGCGGCCGGCCACATCCGTTTTCTCCTCAAGAGTCCGGGCGATTCGCAATTTTTCGCCGCTCTCAAGGCCGCGACGCCCTTCTCTCCATTCTCGAAATTCAGCATCGAGGGTGCGTTGATCGAATGCACCCTGAAGGAGGCGACCGGGGCCGGCTGATGCGGCCGCGTCCGGAGGAATCCCGTGCCGATCGCGCTCAGCTACTCATCCGCCTTAACAGTCCGATAACTGATTTTCCTAACGACCCCTTGGGTTGTGTTCCCGTAGAAGAGCCCCCGCAGGGGCAGGAAAATGTCGGTTGTGTCAACGAACAGCGTGAAGCCGGAGCACCGGCGGCTGTCGATCAAGCGCATGCTGCGCGCCACCAGGATGGGCGCCATTCAATGGCTCGTTCTGAGCGCCGCGCTGCTGGTGCTCGCCATCACGCTCGGCACCGGGTATCTCGCGTTGCAGTTTCGCGAGCGTGCGCTGGAGATGTCCGAGCGCGAGCTCAACAACACCGCGCTGCTGCTGTCGCGGCATTTCGACCAGCAGCTCAGCGACCTTCAGCATGTCCACGACGACATCGTGAACTATCTGCGGTCGGAACAGGTCGAGACCGCCGATCAGTTCGAGAAGAACATGTCGCTCCTGAGTGTGCACGAGATGCTGCGCACGCGGCTGGCGGCGCTGCCGCATGTCGGCGGGCTCAATCTGTTCAACGCCAAGGGATGGTTGATCAACTCGTCCGAGATGTGGCCGGTGCCCGACATCAGCATTGCGGATCGGCGTTATTTCCAGGAGTTCACCTCGGGGCGGCCCACGTCGCCGGTGATCGTCGAGCCTGCGATGAGCAAGGTGACCGGCAAGTGGACCACGATCTTTGCGCGCAAGATCACCGGGCGCAACGGCGAGATCATCGGCTTCGCGAGCCGAGGCGTCGAGCCCAGCCATTTCGAGGATTTCGTGGCCTCGCTGGCGCTGAACGGCGACACCGTGATTTCGATGATCCATCGCGACGGCACGATCGTCGCGCGCTATCCGCAGGATGCCGGCATCGTGGGAAGCAACATCACCGACCAGCCCTTGTTCCGGAAGATCATTGGTCTTGGCGGTAACACGTCAGGGCGGTTCGTCGGCGCCGCGGGCGAGGAGAATGTCGGCGCGGTCAGGTCACTGTCGCATTTTCCGATCCTGATCCTTGCAACCACACGGACCTCCAGCGCGCTGGAGGATTGGCGCGCCCAGACCAAGTTGCAGTTCTGCGCCGCCGTGCTCGCGGTGCTCATTGTCGTCATGACGATCTTCCTGATCGTCCGCCAGTTGCGGAGGCAGCATGATGCGGCACAGCGCCGGCTGTCCGAGAAGAGCCAGCATCTCGACACCGCCATCAACACCATGACGCAGGGGCTCCTGCTGTTCGACGCCTCGGCGCGGCTCGTGATCTGCAACCAGCGATACATCGACATGTTCGGCCTGTCGCCCGATGTCGCCAAGCCCGGGTGCCATCTGCGCGACCTGATCCTGCATCGACAGGCGCTCGGCTCTTTCGTCGGCGATGTCGATGAGTACTGTGCGCGGTTCACCAATCCCAAGGGTGATGAAATCCGGGACTCGGTGATCATGACGCCTGACGGCCGCAGCATCCGCCTGATCTACAAGCGCGCTCCTGACGGCGGCTGGGCCACCACGCTCGAGGACGTCACCGACGGGCGGCGCGCGCAGGCGCAGATCGAGTATCTCGCGCATTACGATGCCCTGACCAATCTGCCGAACCGGACGCTGTTCCAGCGTCACGCAGAAGAATTGTTGCGCGAGGCTGTCGTCCGCGAGTTCGCGATCCATTACATCGATATCGACGAGTTCAAGCGGATCAACGACACGCTGGGTCATCCGATCGGCGATGAGTTCCTGAGACGGGTCGCCGAGAAGCTGCGCCAATCAGTCGGATCGAACGACTTCATCGCGCGCCTCGGCGGCGATGAATTCGCGATCGTCCAGCATGACATCATATCGGACGACGATGTCAGCGATCTGGTCGCGCGTGTCTATCAGTCGCTGCGTACCCCCTTCGATTGCCTTGGCCATTGGCTGGCGAGCGACGCCAGCATCGGGATTGCGATCGCCCCTCGTCACGGCTCCGACCTGTTCGGCTTGCTCAAATGCGCCGATCTCGCCATGTACGCGGCCAAGGCCGCCGGCCGCAGGACGTATCGGTTCTTCGATCCGGCGATGGAGAAGCAGGCCAATCTGCGCCGCGCGCTGGAGGCCGATCTGCGAAGTGCGTTGGCGCAGGATCGGTTCGAGCTGCACTATCAGCCCCTGGTCGACCTGCGCAGCGACGAGGTCACCGGCTGCGAGGCATTGCTGCGCTGGCGCCATCCGGTGCGCGGCATGGTCTCGCCGGCGGAGTTCATACCTGTCGCCGAAGAGACCGGGTTGATCGAAGAGATCGGGCAGTGGGTGCTGCGCACCGCCTGCATTGAGGCGGCGGCCTGGCCGGCGCATGTGCACCTTGCGGTCAACGTGTCGCCGATCCAGTTCAAGTCGGAGACGCTGGCGCTGAAGGTCGCGAGCGCGCTAGCCGAGAGCGGGCTCGACCCGCGCAGGCTCGAGCTCGAGATTACCGAGGCGGTGCTGATTGCCGATGACGATGCGGCGCTGGTCACGCTCGGCCAGCTGCGCGCACTCGGCGTCCACATCGCGCTCGACGATTTCGGCACCGGCTACTCGTCGCTGCAATATCTGCAGCGCTTCCCGTTCGACAAGATCAAGATCGACCGCAGCTTCGTCAAGGAAGTGACCCGCAACAGCGGATCGGCCTCGATCATTCGCGCGGTGGTCTCGATCGCCGCCGATCGCAACATGATCACGACAGCCGAAGGCGTCGAGACCGATCAGCAGCGCGACACCGTGCAGATGCTCGGCTGCACGCAGATGCAGGGCTACCTGTTCAGCAAGCCAGTGCCGGCGCAGGACCTCCGGACGCTGCTGACCGCCGGTGTCGAGAATGCGGCGTAATTGCCGCGCAACAGCCATATTTCTGGGGTCCGTTCTACCCGCACCGCGCTTCCTCGCTGGTCTCGAAGGGCAGGCAATCAATGAAAACCGCAGCAACGTCCGCGGCCATGCTGCTGTTTGCTTCGTGCGTGGCAAACGCAGAAAGTGGCCTTGCGTCCTACTATCATGGCATCGGCAGAATTGGTGAAATGACCTGCGCGCATCGCAAGCGGCCGTTCGGCAGCATGGTCACGGTGTCCTACCGCGGGAAATCGATCCGGTGCCGGGTCAACGACCGGGGACCGTTCGTTCGCGGACGGATCATCGATGTCTCGACCACGGCGGCCCGCGCGCTCGGCATCCTTCAACTCGGCGTCGCGCACGTGGAGATCGAGTAGCGCACCGCCTGCGGCGGGATCAGGGTTTTGAGGCGGTCGCCCGCTGCTCGGCGATCGCCTTGCGGAGCGTGCGCGACAGCGCCTCGACCGAATAGGGCTTCTGGATCAGCTCGAAGCCGCTATGCGCGTTCTCGGCGAGCACATTGCTGTAGCCGCTGGTCAGCACCACGGGCAGGCCGGGAAACCGGTCGCGGATCACACCGGCGAGCTCGACGCCATTCATGCCGGGCATGATCACGTCAGAGAACACGAGGTCGGCGGCGAACTCGTTCTCGGAAAGGATCGACAGCGCGGCGTTGGCGTTCGCCGCACGCTTGACCGAATAGCCGAGATCCTCGAGCAGCTCGGTGGAGAACTGGCCGACATCGTCATTGTCCTCGACCACAAGCACGCGATAGCCGCGGCCGATCGAGGCCTGCTCGATGCCGGCGCTGGCCGCGACCTTGGCGTCCGCCGGGCGCATCGCTTGCGGCAGATAGATGGTGAATGTCGCGCCGTGTCCCGGCGTAGAGGTGACCTCGATATCGCCATCGGATTGCTTGACGAAGCCGAAGGCCTGGCTCAGCCCAAGGCCCGTTCCCTTGCCGACCTCCTTGGTGGTGAAGAACGGTTCGAAGATCGCGTCGAGATTTTCCGGCGAGATGCCGGTGCCGGTATCCTGGATCGAGACGGTCACGAAATCGCCGCTGCGCGAGGCCTGGGCGCGCAGGGCAGGGATGTGCTTGACCTTCCTGACGCCGATCGTCAGCTGGCCTTCGCCGTTCATGGCGTCGCGGCCATTGACCGCAAGATTGATCAGCGCGGTCTCGAACTGGCCGATATCGGCGATCGCGAAGCAGTCGGGGTCCTCGATCCTGACCTCGATGTGAATCCGCGCGCCGACCAGCGGGCGGATCAGCTGCGTCACGCTGTCGACCTGCGTTCCGACATTGAACACTTCGGGATTGAGCGGTTGCCGGCGCGCGAACGCCAACAGCTGCGCGGTGAGCTTGGAGGCCCGCTCCACGGTCTCGGAGATCGCGTCGATATAGCGGCGGCGCCGCTCGTCCGGCAGCTCGCGGCGGCGCAGGAAATCGGTCGCGGAGCGGATGATGGTGAGCAGATTGTTGAAGTCGTGCGCGACGCCGCCGGTGAGCTGGCCGACGGCTTCCATCTTCTGCGATTGCCGTAGCGCTTCCTCGCCGCGGCGCCGCTCGGTGATGTCGACAGCCTCGGGCACCGCGCCGACGATCGCGCCGTGCTGGTCGCGCAGCGGCCGCATCTCGAAGTCGAAATGGCGGTCGCCGATCGGCAGCCGCAGCGGCAGTTCGGACTTGACATCCTCACCGCGCATCGCCGTGGCGAAAGCATTCCTGATCGTTTCCGGCGCGCCTTCGGTCGCGCTGAACCAGGGCGTCTCCCAGAACAGCTTGCCGACGACATCGGCTGCGTCGGCGCGAATGCCGGCCAGCGCCGTCCGGTTGGCGTAGAGTAACTCGCCGTCCTGGTTGAGCAGCCCCTGATGTTGGTGGCTGGTCTCCAGGATCGCGCGCATCTGCGCCTCGCTCGACTCGAGCTGCGCGGTCCGTTCGATGATGCGTCGCTCCAGTGACTCGTTGAGCTTGCGCAGCTCGATCTCGGCTTCCTTGGCCGCCGTGATGTCGTGGGCGACGCCGATGAAGCCGATATGCTTGCCGTTCGGGTCCCAGCGCGGTTGCGATTCCGAGCGCAGCCAGCGCCAATCGCCCGCGGCATTGCGATAGCGAGCCTCGAGCACGAACGGCTTGAGCGACAATTCGCCGGTGATCTGCTCCTGCAGGATGTTCGGCAGATCGTCCGGATGCAGCGCCTTGCGCCAGTCGAACACGACCGCTTCCTCGAACGGCAGGCCGAGGAAATCCAGATAGGCCTGGTTGGCGAAGGAGCGGGTACGGTCGAGCTTGGTGACCCAGATCGGCACCGGCGCGCTGTTGGCGATCAGGCGGAAGCGTTCCTCGCTCTCGCGCAGGGTTTCCTGCGCCAGCATCTGGTCGGTGACGTCGAGATCGGCGCCGACCAGCCGCAGCGCGCGGCCGCTGTGGTCGCGCTCGATCTTGGCGACGACACGGATCCAGCGGCTCTCGCCGTCGTTGGGGCGGATGATGCGGTACTCGGCGGTGTAATCCTCGCCGCCGGCCTTGAGCACGCCGAACAGGTGGCTGGTGGTTCGTTCGCGATCGTCGGGGTGGATGCGCGCGACCCAGTTCTCGTAGGTCTCGTTGACCTCCTCGGGCGGCAGGCCGTGGACCAGCAGATATTCGGGGGAGCGGCGGTTGCGCACGCCGTCGCGAAAATCGATCTCGAGCCCGCCGACCCGCGCGATGCGCTGGATCCGCGCCAGCTCGGCCTCGCGCTCCTGAAGCTCGCGATGGGCCCGATCGCGTTCGCGCGCGATCTTCTCAAGGTGCCGCCGCAGCCGTTCGGCTGCCGCAGCTTCGGGAAGCACATCAGAGGGATCGGGTGGGGTCATTCGCGCCGGCAGCCTCTGGGTGTAGTTTCACACAGGAGGAGGCGGCTTTGCCAGCGTGATTTAGCGCGATCACTTGCTCTTCACTTGCCCTTCACTTGCTTTGGGCGGACGGCAATTATAGGCCCGGCGGAACCCGGCGGCCTGCGCATCCTCCTCGGAGCAAAACCAGCGATCCGGATTGCTGAGGCCCGGGTAACTGCGGCACGCCTGCAAATGATAGATGCCGACATTGCCGGTGACGCGGGCGCGCACGGCGTACTTGCCCTTGATGTTGCAGCTTGCCGGCATCGGCAGGTCGTCCGGGAAGAGCGCAGTACGGATCTGCGTATCACGGTCGGTGGGGCAGGCGTTGCCGAGCAGGGCGCCGTCCTTCTTGCCGAGACGAAAATCGCGCGGCGCCACGAAGCAGCCCTTCCACAGCCCGGCACGACTGTCGTTGGCGGTGGCTTGATCCGGCTTGAATCGGCCAGTGGCCGACGTCTCGACGTTGAGGGCATAGCCCTTCTGTACCATCACTTGGCTGAGGCTGGTTGGGTCGCCCTCGAGCTTGCAGACGCCGAGACGGCGCTTCTTGAAGGTCGGATCGACGCCGATGTCGTCGCAATGAATCGGCTTGCCGCCGATCAGCTTGGTCAGCTGGTCGCGCGCCTCTATCCCGCAGGTCCAGACGTCGGCGTGCTCGTCGATGCAGAGCTGGTCGGCCGCCGGCGCGTCGATGCCGTCGAGCCGGTAAACCGTGTTGCCGAGCTGAACCGTGCCGGCATCCTTGACGATCGCCGTGGTGGAGGGGCTACCGGTCGCAGACAAGGCAGCCGTCGCAGACAGGACGGGGCTCGTGGACAGGCAGGTCAGGAGAAGCGTCGTGATGACCGGATTGCGAAACCGCATTTTCTCACTTCAGATCTTTGGCGGGCAGCCGGACTTCTAGCACACGCAGGTACGATCCAACCAAGTCCCGTTCGCGAGATGATGCGTGCGCGCGGTCACATCCCGATCGGCATTCCGCGGCGTAGAACGGCCCGACATTGCCATCGAAGGGATGCTGGTATGGCCGAGTTCATCATCACCATCATTGCCGATGTCGTCACCGAAATCTCGACCCTGCAATGTCTCGCGCGCTGGCGGCGGAAGAGACAGGCGCCTCAACAGACAGCCTCCGATCAAAGATCCGATTGACTTGATGGGAACAAAATAGGAACATGATGTGCCACCTGAATCCCGGATGCCCCATGATGTCTGCACGGCCCGAATCTGATGACGATGACGGGCTGGAAGCGGCTGTCGATCAGGCCATTTCCGCCTGCGGCGGCAATCTGCGCGCGACCATCCGGGCGCTGATCGTGGCCAATGAATTCCTGGAGAACGAGGTCAGCGAGCTGATGAAAGCCGTCGCGAAGGCGCATTCGCGGCCGCTTCAGGACCTATACGGGCTGAAATACCCCTCGGGCTACCGCCAAGGACCGGCCAGGCACAGGCCGAGCATCGGGCCCGGTCAGCATTAGACCGTTGCCTCCGGGGCATTTTGCTGTACCAACGGAGTGGCCCGTGCCGGATTGCGCGGGGAGGAATCCTGCCAAAGCCCACTCAGAAGCCAAGTCCCAAGAAGCCCAAGCAAGAAGAGCATGTTCAAACGAATCCTGATCGCCAACCGCGGCGAGATCGCCTGCCGGGTCATCAAGACCGCGCGCCGTATGGGGATTGAGACGGTTGCCGTCTACTCCGAGGCCGACCGCGATGCGCTGCATGTCGAGATGGCCGACGAGGCCGTGTTGATCGGCCCGCCGGCCGCGGCCGAGAGCTATCTTCTGATCGACAAGATCGTCGAGGCCTGCCGCAAGACCGGCGCGCAGGCGGTTCATCCCGGCTACGGCTTCCTGTCCGAACGCGAGGCGTTTCCGCGCGCGCTGGAGGCGGCCGGCATTGTCTTCATCGGCCCGAACCCCGGCGCCATCGCCGCGATGGGCGACAAGATCGAATCCAAGAAGGCCGCTGCGAAGGCGAAAGTCTCGACCGTGCCGGGCCATCTCGGCGTCATCGAGGACGACAAGCACGCCGTCCAGATCGCCGACGAGATCGGCTATCCCGTGATGATCAAGGCCTCCGCCGGCGGCGGCGGCAAGGGCATGCGCATCGCGCATTCGAAGGCGGAGGTGGCCGAAGGCTTCAACCTCGCCAAGGCCGAGGCGAAGTCGTCGTTCGGCGACGACCGCGTCTTCATCGAGAAATTCATCGTCGATCCCCGGCACATCGAGATCCAGGTGCTCGGCGACAAGCACGGCAACGTGATCTATCTCGGCGAGCGCGAGTGCTCGATCCAGCGCCGCAACCAGAAGGTCATCGAGGAAGCACCGTCGCCGCTGCTCGACGAGCAGACCCGCCGCAAAATGGGCGAGCAGGCGGTCGCGCTGGCCAAGGCCGTGAACTACGATTCGGCCGGCACAGTGGAATTCGTCGCCGGCCAGGACAAGAGCTTCTACTTCCTGGAGATGAACACCCGCCTGCAGGTCGAGCATCCCGTCACCGAGCTGATCACCGGCATCGACCTCGTCGAGCAGATGATCCGCGTCGCGTCCGGCGAAAGGCTCGCGATCGCGCAGAAGGACGTCACGCTGACCGGCTGGGCGGTCGAGTCCCGCGTCTATGCCGAGGATCCGTTCCGCAACTTCCTGCCCTCGATCGGCCGGCTGGTGAAGTACCGTCCGCCGGCCGAGGCCAGCCATGACGGCATCACGATCCGCAACGACACCGGCGTGCAGGAGGGCGGCGAAATATCGATCCATTACGATCCGATGATCGCCAAGCTCGTCACCCATGCCCCGTCGCGCGCCGCCGCAATCGAGGCGCAGGCGACCGCGCTCGACGCCTTCTATGTCGACGGCATCAGGCACAACATTCCGTTCCTGTCGGCCTTGATGAACCATCCGCGCTGGCGCGAGGGCCGGCTCTCGACCGGCTTCATCGCGGAAGAATTCCCGAAGGGGTTTTCCGCGCGTGCGCCCGAAGGCGAGATCGCGCGGCGCCTTGCGGCAGTGGGTGCTGCGATCGATCACGTGCTGGGCGAGCGCAAGCGGCAGATTTCGGGCCAGATGGGCGGCCGCGTCGTGCTGCGCGAGCGCCGCCGCGCGGTGTGGCTCGAGCGCGCCGAAGTCGCGCTCGATGTCGCGCGCGAGGGCGATGCCATCACCGTGCGCTTCATTGGCGCCGACGGGCTGCCCGGCAATCCGCACAATCTGGTGTCGAGCTGGGTGCCGGGCGAGCCGGTCTGGCAGGGCACCATCGACGGCAACTTCGTCGCCGTGCAGGTGCGGGCGATCAATAACGGCTTCCGCCTGGCGCATCAGGGTTTTGAGGTCCCGGTCTATGTCTTCACCGAGACCGAAGCGACCTCGGCGCGGCTGATGCCGGTGGTCTCGGCCGCCGACACCGGCAAGAAGTTGCTGTGCCCGATGCCCGGTCTTGTGGTGTCGATCGCGGTGACCGAGGGGCAGGAGGTCAAGGCCGGCGAGACGCTCGCGGTGGTGGAAGCCATGAAGATGCAGAACGTGCTGCGCGCCGAGCGCGATGGCACGGTCAAGAAGATCCACGCGGCCGCCGGCGCCACGCTCGCGGTCGACGCGCTGATCCTGGAGTTCGCTTAAGACTCGTCATTGCAAGCGAACCGCAGCAATCCATATCTCCTCAAGCCGTGGATTGCTTCGTCGCTTCGCTCCTCGCAATGACGCGGATGGAGACTGCACCATGGCCTTTCGCAAGCGCCGCGAAGCACTGCGATCGATCCTCAACGGATCAACCTGCATCCGCCCGGGTTCGGTCTATGATGCGACCTCGATCCGGATCGCGGAGGATCTCGGCTTCGAGCTCGGCATGTTCGGCGGCTCGGTGGCCTCGCTCGCCGTGCTCGGCGATCCCGATATTGCGCTGATCACGCTGACCGAGTTCGCCGAGCAGATCCGCCGCATGTCGCGGGCCTCGACCCTCCCGGTGCTGGTCGATGCCGACCACGGTTACGGCAACGCCCTCAATGTCCGCCGCACCGTCCAGGAAGTGGAAGCCGCCGGTGCGGCCGGTCTCACTATCGAGGACACGCTGCTGCCGCAGGCGTTCGGCGAGGCCAAGCCGCAGCTGATCTCGCGCGAGGAAGGCGTCGGCAAGATGAAGGCCGCGCTTGACGGCCGCAGCGATCCGTCGCTCGTCATCCTGGGCCGCACCGGCGCCGCGTCGATCACCGATCTCGACGACGCGATCGCGCGTGCCAGGGCCTATGAGGCGGTCGGTGTCGACGGGCTGTTCTTCACCGGCGTCAAGTCGCGCGGCGAGCTCGAGGCGCTCTCGGCCGCGACGATGCTGCCGATCGTGCTCGGCGGCGCGCCGGAAGAGATGACCGCGCTGGATTATCTGGCGAGCCAGCGGGTCAGGATCGCGCTGCAGGGCCACGCGCCGTTCGCGGCCGCAACCCAGGCCGTCTATGAGACGCTAAAGGCGCTGCGCGATGGCACTTCGCCGAAGCACCTCAAGGGCATCGCCTCGTCCGAACTGACCGGCCGCGTCATGCGCGAGGCGGAGACCAAGGCGCGCAGCGGTGAGTTCCTCGGCCTGAAGAAATGAGCGACGTCATCCGCCACGTCACCATCAGCGGGCGCGTACAGGGCGTCGGCTATCGCGCCTGGGTCGACGAGCAGGCAAGCGTGCGCGGCCTCGAAGGCTGGGTCCGCAACCGCCGCGATGGCAGCGTCGAGGCGGTGTTCGCAGGTCCCGATGACGTTGTGGCCGACATGATCGCGGCCTGCCGGCGCGGGCCGTCATCGGCGCGCGTCGCCAATGTGCAGGCAAATCCGGGCACATCAGACCTTTTGAACCTGCGTGGAGCAGGCGAGCGGTTCGCGTTCCTGCCGACGGTGTGACGCGCGGCTTACGCTGCCGAGATCACCAGCGCCTGAATCTTCCCTTCGATAGGACCGTTGCCGAAGCGCTGTGCCAACGCTTCTGCCACACGCTCTGTTGCAGCCTCGAGTCCCGGCTGGCCCCGGCCCTCGATCTCTCCGCGCATCGGCGTGCCCTGGCAGTAGGCCAGGGCGGCATCCTGCGCCGAGCCGGCTGGACTGCGATGGGTGACCAGCTCGATGGCAATGTCGCGGAAGCCGGCAGCGGTCAGGTCGGCGCGGATCCGCTCGGGATCGTGATAGCCATGCGGCGTTCGCGCCATGAACTGCGGCGGATTGCTCGGAAACACCTGGAACATCGTCTGCTGCATGACGTCGGCGAAATCGTTCTCCTCGATCCTGTCCCAGACATTGAAGAAGAAGCGTCCGCCCGATCTGATCACGCGCCGAGCTTCGGCGTAGCCCTTGACGCGGTCGGGGAAGAACATCGCGCCGAACTGGCAGGCGACGATGTCGAAACTCGCATCGCCAAACGGCAGCGACAGCGCGTCGGCCTGCTGCCAGCGGATGTTCGCGTTGCCTGCGAGGTGCGTCTTCGCCTGCGCCAGCATCGGCTCGTTGAGGTCGGTCGCGGTGATCGTCGTATCGGGCAATTCCCCAGCCAGGACCGTCGTGACGGCACCGGTGCCCGCCGCGATCTCCAGCAGGTCGCGCGGCCGGTGGCCCTTGATGCGCTGCGCGAGGTCGCGGGCATAGGGCGCAAAGATCATCGGCACCATGAGCTGGTCGTAGAGCTGTGGAACCGATCCGGCGAAGACCTTGTCGGAAAGGGGGGCTGTCATATGCGTTCCCTCGGAAAGGCGAGTGGCCGGGCCATCACGGGCGGAAGCCGCGACCGAAATATGGACCAGCGAGCCGCTCCGGCCAATGGCTCGAATGGTGTGCCCCGACGCCTGTTCTGCAGCCGGCCGGAGCTCTTGACTTCTGCTCCGAATTGTCTGATATTTCTGTTATGACAGAAATAACCGCCAAGAAGAAACTTCCTGCCGCTGTCGAGCGCTTCATCCTGCATTGGGGCGACATGGGCGACGAATGGGGCGTCAACCGCTCGGTCAGCCAGATCCACGGGCTGCTCTATCTCGCCGAGGCGCCGATGACCGCCGAGGACATCGCCGACACGCTCGGCATGGCGCGCTCGAACGTCTCAAACTCGATCAAGGAGCTGTTGTCCTGGGGCCTGATCCGGCGGGTGCCGATCCTCGGCGATCGCCGCGACCATTTCGAGGCCGAGACCGATATCTGGGAGGTCGCAGCCAAGATCGCCGCCGGCCGCAAGGAGCGCGAGATCGATCCGGCGCTGGTGGCGCTGCGCGCCTGCGTCTCCGACGCGGCCGACGATCCCGCCATCAGCCCGCTCGCCAGCAAGCGGCTGAAGGAGATGCTGACATTCACCGAGCTGGTCGACCGCTGGTACACGCAGATGCTGAACGTGCCGCGGCCGCGTCTGGTCGCCCTGGTCAAGCTCGGCGAGAAGATCGTGAGTTTCCTGCCCACAGGCAGAGCCAAATAGGGGCGACGGCGTAACGGGAGTGTGCGATGACGTCAGCAAGGATATCCACCTTAAAGACAGCGCCGGCTTCCGATACGAAACTGCTCGACGATCATCGCTTCCGCGCATTGCTGTCCGACGAGGATTGGGGCCGCCTGCCGGTCGCGATCTGGCGGCGCTTCTCGAAGCGGTTCGAGGACGGCAACACCGTCGTCTATGTTGGTGAGGTCGAGGAGGCCTCGAGCAGCCGCGCCGGCTGGTGGCTGGCACAGGCCGCGCGGCTGATCGGCGGCCCGCTTCCGACCGGTACCCAGACCCGTGTGCCCGTGATCGTCACGGTCACCGAGGACGCCGCGAGCGGCGGCCAGATCTGGACCCGCATCTGCGCGCGCCGCGACGGCTTTCCGCAGGTGATCCATTCCGCCAAGCGCTTTGCCGGGCCGACCGGGCTCGAGGAGTATGTCGGCTTCGGCGTCAGCATGGCGCTGCGGATCGCGGTCGAGCACGAGGCGCTGGTATTTCACAGCGTCGGCTATTCGTTGCAGTTCGATCCGTTTCGCTTGCCGCTGCCCGATTGGCTCACGCCCGGCGATCTTACCGTGACCCATTCCGATCTCGGCTGCGGCGACTTCCGCTTCACGCTGGAGATCATCCACCCGCGTTTCGGCCGGCTGATCCGTCAGTCCGCCGTGTTCAGGGAGGCTTCGTCATGACGCCGCTGCTTTGGACCCTGGTCGCCATCCAGATCGCGATGGGCGCCTTCGACACCTTCTATCACCACGAATTCACCGAGCGGCTGGCGTGGCGGGCGTCGCAGCGCCATGAGCTGCAGCTGCACAGCGTGCGCAACATGCTCTATGCGCTCCTGTTCCTGGTGCTCGGTTGGCTCGAGGTGCACGGCATTCTCGCGCTGGCCATTATGGCCGTGCTGGTCATCGAGGTTGTCATCACGCTGATGGATTTCGTGGAAGAGGATTTGAGCCGAAAGCTACCGCCGAGCGAGCGGATCAATCACACGCTGCTCGCGATCAACTACGGCGCCATCCTCGTGCTGCTGGTGCCGGTCCTGATCGGCTGGGCGATGCTGCCGACGGCTGTGACGCCGGCTTATGCGGGTCTGCTTAGCCTGTTCGCAACCGCCGCAGCCTTCGGCGCGGCGCTGTTCGCTGTGCGTGACTTCGCCGCCGCCAGGCGGCTGGGACGGATGTCCAGCGGGCCGGCCGCCGCCCTGGTCGAGAAACTCCCGGCGCGGCAGACCGTGCTCGTCACCGGCGCGACCGGTTTCATCGGCAGCCGTCTCGTCGCAAGTCTCGCTGTGTCGGGTCATCAGGTCATCGCGCTGATCCGCAATCCGGCAAAGGCCGAGATGCTGCCGCCGCCGGTGACGTTGATTACGAGCCTCGACCAGTTGCCTGCCGGCACAGGGATCGACGCCGTCGTCAATCTCGCAGGCGAACCGATCGGCAACGGTCTGTGGACCGAGGCCAAGCGGCGCAGGATCATCGCCTCGCGGATAGACATGACGGCCGACGTCGTCAGGCTGATCGCGCGGCTCGAACGCAAGCCGTCGGTGCTGGTGAGCGGCTCCGCGATCGGTTGGTACGGTCTCTGGCAGGACCAGGTGCTGACGGAGTCGGCGAAATCCCACGCCTGCTTCAGCCACGAACTGTGCGAGGCCTGGGAGAACGCGGCGAAGCCGGCCGCCGATCACGGCGTGCGCGTGGCGTATTTGCGGATCGGTCTCGTGGTCGGCACCGATGGCGGGTTCATCACGCGGATGCTGACGCCGTTCGAGTTCGGTCTCGGCGGACCGCTCGGTTCGGGCAAGCAGTGGATGTCATGGATCGAGCGCGACGATCTGGTGCGCCTGATCGCACATGTGATCGCGAAGCCGGAGCTCTCAGGGCCGATCAACGCGACGGCGCCGATCCCGGTGACCAACACGAAATTCACCGAAGAGCTGGGGCGGCGCCTGCACCGGCCTGCGATCTTCCGCGTGCCCGCCGCGCTGCTCCGTGCCGTCGGTGGCGACTTTGCCAACGAGCTGTTGCTCGGCGGTCAGCGCGTGCTGCCGAACAAGGCGCTGAGCAACGGCTTCGTGTTCCGGCACGAAACCTTGCGTAGCGCATTCGAGGCGATCTTGTGAGGAGGGCGAGATGTCGAGCACTTGTTCCCGCGCATTCGGAAGTTGGCTCGCTGGATGTGGAGCCGCGACGGCGGTTCTCTCCGGCGTTGCTCAGACGCTCCTGATCGTCGCATCCGGCGGCGACATCATGAGGCTGCTGGGAGGCGCCATCGCGCTTCTGCTTCCCTCGTTTCTGGTCTTTGTTACCACATGTCTGCTGACCGCGGTTCCCGCAGCTATCGCGATCTGGCTAAGTGAGCAGTTCCAGATCCGAGGCGCCGGGTTCTTTGCCGGCACAGGCGCTACGATCGGTGCGTTTTGTATCACGGTGCTGCTGCGGTCTCCAGTCGTCTGGACATCCGGACTTGTCTGTCTGTTTGCGGCCGCCGGATTTGTCGCGGGCCTGACTTACTGGTTTGTCTTGAGACAGCTCGAAGCCGCCGAGCATTCGTTGTGATGCCGGGGAGCTGTGCCGCACTACGCCGCAGACGCCACGCTCCGGAACGTTGCAGCCAGCGTCCGCAACGCCGCGAGCTTCGCGGGATCGCTGACCTTCGAATGCAGCACCACCTTTGAGGCGCCGAGCCGCGGCAGCTTGTGCGCGGGTCCGATGTCGATCAAGCCCGGCGGCGCAATGCGGCGGACGAGGGGAGCAACCGCAAGGTCCGCGAGCGCGGCAGCCGCTACCGCCGTAACGCCGCCGCCGACGAAGCTTTCGGTCCATTCGATGCCGGCCTTGTCGAGCGAGCGCACGGCGAGCGCACGCACGCCGCAGGGCGGCGCCAGTGTAGCGAGCGGCAGCGCATCGCCGCGCGGCCAGACGAAGCGCCTGGCGGCGAACCAACCGAATTCGTCTTCGGCCAATTTCTCGCCGCCGCGACGGCTGCCTTCCTGACGGACGATCACGGCGTCGAGCTCGCCGGCATCGTAGGCGTCGAGCATCTCGCGCGAGAAGCCAATCGTCACGGCGAGTGCAAGCTGTGAGGCCATCGCGTGCAGCCGCTCCAGCAGCGGCACCAGCTCCGCGCCCGCAGCGTGATCGCTGATCCCGAGTGTGAGCTGTTGCCGCGCCGGCTTCTCGCCGGACAACGCGCGGTCATGCACCTCGATCAACGCGCGGGCGTGATGCAGGAACGCCGCGCCGTCGGCGGTCAGCCGCACCGCGCGCGGCGAGCGCTCGACCAGCCGCTTGCCGAGCACGGTCTCGAGCCGCTGCAATTTCATGCTGATCGCCGCCTGCGTGGTGCCGTGCGCTTCGGCGGCACGGGTGAAGCCCTGCAGCTCAGCGACCAGGAGGAAGGCCTGCACGGTGTCGATATCGAGCGTCGCGGTCATGATCAAAGATCGTTATCATTGCTATACATATAGATAAGATACCAAGATGATGCGAAAAGGTCTAGCTAAAGACGGCGCGATTGACCGCGCCGACCGATTCAAGGAGACCGATCATGCCGCTCATCACCGTCACCTACGCGACCTCCCGCGAGAGGCCGTCGCTGAAGTCCGAGATCGCCGCCGCCGTGTCGGATCTGACCGCAGGGATTCTGCACAAGGATCCCAAGGTCACCGCCATCATCGTGAAGTCCGCCGATGCCGCCGACTGGTTCGCAGGCGGCAAGTCGCTCGCCGAGCAGGGGCTCGCGAGCTACTGGCTCGACGTCCATGTCAGCGAAGGCACCAACACCAAGGACGAGAAGGCGGCCTATCTCGCCGCGCTGTTCAAGCGGATGGGCGAGCTGCTCGGGCCGCTCCACACCGAGAGCTACGCCCATGTCGACGAGGTAAAGGGCGATGCCTACGGTTTCGGCGGTCTGACCCAGGAACGCCGCTACATCGCCGGCAAGCTTGAGGTCGCGCCGCAGAAGGCGGCGTGAGCCTCAGGCTGTCGCTTCCGGCAGGCGCGCTGCGGTGTCGCCGAACACCTCGGCAAATGCCTGCCGGAGCGCGATGTCGACATCGGCCATCGTGACCGGCAGTCCAAGATCGACCAGCGAGGTCACGCCATAGCGCGGATCGACGACGCCGCATGGCACGATGGCCTGGAAGTGCGAGAGGTCGGGCTCGACATTGATCGCGATGCCGTGGAACGAGACCCAGCGGCGCAGCCTGACGCCGATCGCAGCGATCTTGTCCTCATGTCCCGGGCCTTTATCCGGGCGTTTCACCCAGACCCCGACGCGGTCCTCGCGGCGTTCGCCGCGGATGTTAAAGGCGGCGAGCGTGCGGATGATCCATTCCTCCAGCGAGGCGACGTAGGCGCGCACGTCCGGCCTGCGCCGCTTGAGGTCGAGCATCACATAGGCAACGCGCTGGCCCGGGCCGTGATAGGTGACCTGGCCGCCGCGGCCGCTCTGGAAGGTCGGAAAGCGCGGGGCAAGCAAATCGTCCGGCTTGCCACTGGTACCGGATGTGTAGAGCGGCGGATGCTCAAGCAGCCACACCAGTTCAGGTGCCGAGCCGGCGGCGATCGCCGCCACCCTTGCGTCCATTGCGGCGAGAGAATCGGGGTAGGGCACCGGACCGTCCGCGATCAGCCACTCGACCGCTTGGCCGCCCACAGGGTGCGCAAAGGTCGTCAAATCGAGGCGTTGGCGGTCGTTAACCATTAGCTAACCCTAACGTGGTCAGGTGAAACCACAATTTAGTTCCGGTTCGGCGGTTCAGAAGTGCCCACGCTCGATAAAGTCAGCGTCGATCTCATGGTGGTTCTCGGTACCACCACCATGCCGATTCACCAGGTCATGCGGCTGTCCCGTGGCGCCATCATCGAACTGGATGCCACCGAGGCCGACGAGGTCAAGATCCTCGCCAACAACCTGCCGGTGGCCAGCGGCGTCGTCCTGGTCGATCGCAACCGGATTGCGGTCGAGGTCAAGCAAATGCTGCCGAAATCTCCCGGGGTTCGCAGTTAATTTCACGCATCAAGCGCCTTGTCCCTGCATCCGTGATTTGTTACATGGCCCCCTCGATGCGGCGGCGCCTTAGGGTTCCATCCGACATCCTTAGCGCTCGTGGCGGAATTGGTAGACGCGCTGCCTTGAGGTGGCAGTGGGTAACACCGTGGGGGTTCGAGTCCCTCCGAGCGCACCACACTTGGAATTTCCAATTGAAATTGTTGCGGTTTTAGCGCCCATGCTCCCGGTTCGGGATGTGGGGCAACGTCGAACGGTGGAGTTCAGGTCCGCTTCCGTCCTGCGCGGAAGCCCACCATAACGACGCCCGCCCAGGTGAATCACCCCCGGCGATTCTCCCCCTGGACTCGCTATCTTCCGTCCTTCGTCGGCTGGTCGAAGATCGACGCGACGGGGCGGTCGTTCACCGTTTCCACCAACGGCTGAAGTAAAGAAACAGCATCGCGCCGGCGATTGCGGGGCCGCCAGGGAACGGCAGGACGGCGAGTGCCGCGACGATGACCAGTGCCGTAATGAACCATGGCTGCTTTCTCCCGCTTGGTGCCGACGGGGCCGCAGCCTGCACCGCGCGCGTCACGCTCGCTGGCGGTGGCGGAACATTGGGAATGCGCGGGGGGGCCGGCGCTGCGGTGCGCGCTTGCGCCGTCCGCTTCTTTTCGTCCTGTCGTGCCAGCGCGACCAGCACCGGGTCCGGCGGTGGCGGCGGCCGCTCGGCGGGACTCCATTGCCGGCCCGGCGGCGCCTGGCCGGCGGCTGCGGCCTTGCGGAATGCGGTGCGCGTCGGGCGCCGCGCAGAAGGGACGGATCGATATTGCGCGGCGAGGCGCTGTGCTCGTTGCAATAACGGCGTGCCGCTTTCCGGATCTACCATCGCGGCGAAATGGCCGAAGCCGAGCAGCGACCGGATCACGTCCTTGCCGGGCCCGAAGTGCTTGCCGGCCGGTCCGTGGCGCTCGACCTGCTGCAGCACGGCGCGGTAACGGCGCAGCAGCTCGCGCGGCACGGCTACCGCCTCGTTGACGGTGAGGCCGGTGACCTCCTGGCGCGTCGAGCGGCGCATCACGCGCGTCTTGTCGGGATGGACCTTGAACCCTTCGGCCTCGACGATGCCGTGCACGGCCTTGAGCAAGGTGCCGATCTTCTTCAAGGCTTCGCCCGAGCCGGAGAAGGTCAGATCGTCGGCGTAGCGGCTGTAGGCGAAGCCAAGTGTGCGCGCGAGCCCGACAAGACGTCGGTCGAGCTTGCGGCAGATCAGGTTGGTGATCGCCGGGCTGCTCGGCGCGCCCTGCGGCAGCAGCCGGGGGCCGTCGGCGACGAAGTGGCGTTCACCGTCGAGCGTCACTTCGTCGACCATTGGCTCGGTACACAACAGCGCGAGCGGAATCGCGACAGCTTCAGCATAGCCGAGCGCCTCGAACAGGCCCTTGACCCGCGCGTAGGTCAGGGTCGGGAAGAAATCCTTGAGATCGAGATTGATCACCACGTCGCGGCCGACATGGTTGCGTGCATTGGTCAGGATGGAGCGCTGCGCTGCAAAGCCGTGCGCGGCATCATGGAGCGGCACCCGCGCGAGGATATTGTCCAGCACCCAATATTGCGCGCGCTTGAGACGCGGCATCGGCGCCGAGATCAACCGCTCGCCGCCGCTCTTCTTGGGGATCGTGAAGCGCTGATAGTGGTTGACCGACGCCACTTTTCTGTTGAAGGCGAGGAAGCGCAATTCGCCCAGCGCATGCCCATCGCGTCAGCCAGTGCCTTGGCATCGGCGAGCGGAGGCAGGCCGTCATGCAACGGCGTGGTGGTCGTACGGTTATGCAGGCCGGGCGAGACGTCCTCGCCGAGATAGAGCACGTCGCGCTTGCGCCGATCATACCAGGCAAAGGCCCGGCTTTGACGTGCCTCCGCGTTGCGACGCTTGGTCTCCTGCCGCCGCGCCATCGCTTCGGCCTTGCGGCGCTTGTGCATCTCCTTCAGCGCCCGCTCGGGATCTCCGAGCATGGCGTTCTGACGCTGCAACTCGGTGAGTTCGCGCATTGCGTCTGCGCGGGCGCGGATCACGTCCGCGGCCGGCGCAGGCGCGTCTTCGCCGTCGGGCCAGAAACCGAGCCGGATCATCTCTTCGAGGATGACCTCGTCCTTCGACGACTGGCGGATGCGGTCGTAGAGTTCCTGACGCGTCAGCGTGCCGGGAGCAACGGTCTCGTTCATGCGGCGAGCCCTCCGCTCAGGAGGGCGGCGGCGGTCTTGCGGAGGGGGATCGGAAAGGGCGCAGGCCGGGTTGCCTTCGTCTCTTCTAAGAACTGGATCGATCCACTCGACGCCGGGGCGTCCACCCGTACGCAATTGGGTTCAAGGAACCCATTCTGCGATTGCGTACGGGTGGACTGCCCCGGCCCAGTGAAGATCGGGCCAGTGACGCGTGCGCGGTCATGATGCAAGGACGGCGATACGCCGCCCGGATTGCAAGGTCCTGACCGGCCTGCGCCCTTCCGAATGCAGTGATACGCGAATTGTCGTGGCCGGTTCAAGCCGGCTCTGCGGATGGCAGCTCTCATGTCACTCATGCGATGGCGGGCCCGTCCTGGGCGACGCCCTCGACTTGCGAATGGAATATCCGTCGCAATGCGAGCATGTGTTCGCAAGGGCCGCGCATCATCTTGTTGTGCCCGTAGAAATGACAGCTGCACCGCGCCTCGACGAGACGGTCGTCATCGTCGATGACGAGATTCACCTGCTCGGTGCGGGCGTTGTCGAGCACGCTGCCGTTGATCGCGCGAACGCCATGGTTGCGATCGATATTGCCGATCGTCACGAGGTTGGCGTTGATCAGGCGATCGGCTTTCTCCTCCTGCGCGCTGGCGAAGCGCAACTGGGCGGGCGACAGCGGCTCGCGCGTCAGCTCGCGCAGGCGGTACAGCGACTTGTCGAGGTCGAACATCACGCGTCCGGCCTGGGTGTAGGCCGTCAGTGCCGCATGCACGAGCGCCTGGTCGACGCCGGTGTGCTGAGCCAGCTCAGCGGCGGTCGCCGTATGCGACTTGCCGAGCGCTGCGAAAACGCGTTGGGCGGTGTCGTTGTCGATCCTGTGGCGTGGCGCGAGCAGGTCGAATTGTCCGGCGGAGGACCAGTCGTTCGCGGTCCAGCCGGACAGGCCGAGCGTGAAGCGCAGACCGCCGAAGTCGACCACGAAGAACGATGGCAGGCCGGTCCCGGTCAAATGCACCTGCACCGACCGCGCCAGCGGCAGCGCCCGTCCGAGGATCGCAAGCCGCCGGCGGCCCCAGATGCGGACCTCGGCGGGTGACTTGCCGCGATAGATCGAGCGGCGGAAGGTGAGCCGGTCGTGCCACGGCTCGATGACCACCTCCACCGGCGCATCCGGCTTCAGCACGAAGCGCAGCGAGCGCGGGCCGGCTTGTTCCTTCCTCTGCGCGAGGCGGGTGAGGATATTGGCCATGTCCACCGGATGCAGGTCGAACACATGCGCCGGCAAGGTCATGGCGCTCGACACTTGCAGGAAGCCGCGCACCCAGCTGTCCGGCAGATCGATCTTTTCCTCGCGGAAGTCGAGGTCGTCGCCGGTTTGCACCTCGAATCCGGACGGGTCGATGGTGAGCGTGGTGTCGCGATAGGAGCGGATCTTCTGGAATTCGTCGTAGAGGGCGTGGCTGTAGTCGATATTGGTGGTGCCGAACGCCATCTCGCCGAGGCTCTCGAACACGTCGTGGTCGCACGACAGCCGCCCGTAGCTGGATTCGTCGAGGCTGAAGCACTCGAAGAAGATCTCGTCGGGATGCACCGTGATCACCGGGTCGAGCACGATCCAGGCATCGCGGTTCTGCTTGTAGAGGTAGTTGAAATAGGATTGCCGCGCGGCCCAGAACGGCTTCATCAGCCGATCGCGCTCGCGGTCGAAGCCGCGGATGCGGTCCTGCAATTCCGCGATGCGCGGCTTGAGCGCCGCGGACTGCGCCGTCGCCTCGGCGAGGAAATTGGCCTCGTTCTGCTTCAGCCACTCGAAATAGGCGGTACGGTCGCGCGGCTTGAAGCGCAAGTCCGACACGACGACATGATGCAGTGCAGAGATCGCCTCGCGGAACGCAAGATGGCGTGCGACCTTGCCGGTGAAGAATGTCGGCTGGCGCAGCGTGTCCGGCGCGAAGGCGAACGACGACGAGGCGGCATCGGACGAGGCGCTGGTGCTGCCGAGAAACCGATATGCGAAATTCATGCGGCGTTTCCGCTGGTTTGCGAGCCGCCGCCCGGCAACGTCCGGCCGGCGCGCGCCACGGTGACGGGGAGCGTGAGATCCGGCCAGGCATGCGCGATGTCGCGCAGGATGATCAGCGCCGGCGCCTTGTCGCGCAGAGTCACGCTGAGCGTGAAGTCGTGCAGCAGCTGCGCGATCGCGGCGGCGCGGTCCCGGTGCGCCAGCGCCTCGTTGCGCAGCGCCGTGAAGATCCGGTCCTTGGCGATGCGCCCGCGGTTGATCTGCATCAGGATGATGCGGGCCTGCGTGAGGAATTTGGCGAAGATCGCTGCATCCGCCAGCGAATCGCCTGTGATCAGCTCGGTGACGAAGAGATGGAAGCTGCCGGAGGGGTGCTCCAATACGCGCCCCAGCACCTCGGCGACATCGCCGTCAGCGAGGCTGCGCCGCAGCAGCAGGCGAGCGCCGTCCTGCACCGCAGGCACGGTCGAGTCCGCCATCACTGCCAGCGCCGCCGCCGGCAGCGCGTTGCTGGGCCATGCCGTGAGGCGGTTCACTGCGACGGTTCGTACATCGTCCCATTCGCTCTCGACCAGCAGCACGGCATTTTGTGGGTCGGCGCGGAAGCGGGGCTCGTCGGTCGCAAACGCGTGCAGCGCGAAGCGGCGCACGGTGGCGAACGAATGGTTGCCGAGGCGGGCGAGCTGACGGACCGAGAAGCGCGACGCGTCGCGGCTCTCCAGCAGCTTTGCGCCCAGCATGCGGGCGCCGGCCGCGCGCGCCTGCAGCAGGCGCCACAGCGTGCCGTCGTCGATTGCAGCCGCTGCCTGCGGCAAGGCCTCGACGAAGAGGGTGACCATGTCGGCGGCATGGCCTTCGACCGGCTCAGTGCGGAAGAAGCCGGCCATCAACGCATCGTGCAACCGGATGGCGAAGGCCTCATCGGTCGCCGCGAGGCGCGCAACGAGCGGCCGCGCGGCCGCTCGCAGCCCTGTGTGAGCGCCGGTGGCCGCCAATGCGATGCCATCGCGATGTTGCGCGAGCGCGGCGTCGTCGAGCCGTGCCAGAAGACTCATCGAGGCAATACGAATTTCCGGCGCGTCGGCCTGCAGGATCGCCTGCCAGAACGCTGTCGGCAGGTCGTCAGGCCGCGTCGGTGTCACCGCGATCAGCTGGATGCTGGCCGCCTGCACGTCAGGGCTGGCGTGGCCGGTCAGACTTTCGATCACCTCCGGCTGCAGCGGGCAGTCGCGATCAGGCCAGAGCTGTGGCAGCAGCGCGAGAGCCGCGGCGAGGCCGGCGCGCAGCGTGTCGTCGAGTTCGGCCGGCAATTGTGCGAGCCAGGCAGCGAACGCTTCCGTCGCACGAGCGCGTTGGTCCCGTGAAGGCGCTCGGTCGCGCAGCCAGCCGCGCGTACGGCCTTGCACGTGCTCGTCCGGACTCGTCAGCGCGGCGCGTGCGAGGGCGGCATCGGCAAACGGCCAGTCGGGGCGGTCGTCAATGGCACGGATGGCCAGGTCGCGCATGTCAGGTGCGGGCGCCTGGAGCAGGGCGGCGATCAATGCCGCATCGGCCTTGCCTGCATCGATCAGGCGCCGCGCGATCGTGGCCGCGAGCGCACTGACCTCGGGATAGGGCGAGGCCAGCAGGCCGCCGATCGCAGCCACATCCATCGCATCGGGCCGCGGCGGGCCCTGCCGCAGCGCCCCTGCCGCGAAGCGCGCGGCCGCATGATTCCGCGCCAGCGTCGCGATCCGCAGCAGCCGCTGCGGCTGCGCATCCCATAGCGCGGGGAAGGCTTCCTCGCGCTGCACGGGCGTGCGCGTGCCGACATGGCGATGGGTGAGAGCCTTGTCATTGAAGCGGCTGGTCTGGCTCCCGGCATAGAGCAGGTGGCTGACGCTCCAGACACGGCTCAGCGCCTCGGCGGAATGGGGAACGGAACGAAAGCTGCCGTCGATGCGGACATGCTCGGTCCACGTCGCCGGCTTGATGGTCGGCGTCGGTGAAGGCGAGCAGGAGTTCGCTCGCCATCGCCGTGAAGGCGTCCTGTCCGAGCTCGGCGCGCTTGCGCAGCATGCGCCAGGCGCGCCGCTTGAAGTAGAACAGGGTCTGGTCGGACAGCGCGATGCGCGGAGCCGCGCTGTGCTGTTCCTCGCTGAGCTTCATCGCCTGGCGCGAACCGGGTACCCAGACGCGGTCGTTGTGGACCCGGCCGCGATAATACATCGGCGTAGCCAGCTCGAACTGCCGTGCAGTCGCGGCGAACAGCGGGCCGTCGTCGGTGAGATCGGCATACTTGAACAGGCGCCGCAGCACCTGCACGTAGGGCGGCTGTGGGCTCATCGCATGCACGGCCGCGAGCAGCGTCTTGCGCGCAGCGTCGTCCGCGAGCGCGTGGTGGGCGAGGGCAATGAGGAACTGATTGGCGAAGCCCGGTTGCGCCGAGTTCGCCGCGAGCAGGGCCTGCGTCAGGCCCGCGCCATTGCCGTTCGCCAGCGCCGTCTCGATATCGCGTGTCGCTGCTGCATCGGTGGTTCGCGGCAGCGACAGCCGCGGCGACGATTGCCGCGCGCCCATCAGATCGCTTGCGACGGCATAGGCGGCGTAGTCGCGCGTCACCGGGCTGGCGTTGTGGTCAGCGCAGCTGCGCAACAGATCGGCGGCGTCCGCACCGCCACAGCGCGCCAGTGCATACACGAGGCTGTAACTCGCGTTGGTCGCGCCGATCTTCTCGGCGAAGGCGGCGAGTTGGGGATAGGTGGCGGTCAGCCGGATCACGCCGAGGCGCCAGAACAGGCGGTCGCGCTCCTTCTCCGGCCAGGAGCTGCGCGCGCAGATCGCGAGCTTCCTGAGCAGTTCCGTGTCGCCACCGGTAGAATCGACGTCGGCGTCGGGAACGGTCAGCGCTGGAGCGTCGCCGTCGATGCGGCGATAACCATCGTTGATCTTGGATACGACGACACTGTCGAACAGCTTCTCGGCGTTCGGGCGGGTAACCGGCGACGGAGTCTTCGTTCCATCCCTCAACGAGGTGCCGCGGCGGCCATATCTAAAATTGACGAGATATCGTGCGTCGCTGTCGGCGCGTTCCAGATCGACCAAATCTACTTCATAGAGCTTGTCAGATCTGCCTTCCTTCATCCAGAGGCGAACGGAACGAACGATTTGCATTGACCACCCTGGGATGTCCGGGGCCGCCTACATCGCAAGCCGGCCGCGCCGCGTCAATGGGCCGACGACCCGCGCGCCAGCCATGCTGGTCGAGCCGGCTGGTGACGTGAAGCTGTGGTCGATGCCGTCCTGTAACACCGATCGGGTAGAGTAGCGGATGCATGGCCTTGCTGGTATGTCGCTGCCGACCACAGGCTGCCTCTTCCGATCGCGCGGCCCACCCGGAGTGCCTGATGATCTTTGCCAGCTACGCCTACCGTATCCTCTCCAACTTCGTGTTCCTGGGACTGGTCTATTTCACGCTCAACCTGTTGGAGAAATATGAGCAGCGCGCGACGGTCGCGATCCTGGTCCTGGTCTATGCAACGATGCATGCCCTCTCGGGCCTGCGCTCGTTCTATTTCTTCCAGCGGATCGAGCGCCTCGAAGGCGAGACGCGGCGGCTCGCGGCTGCGGCCGGTGAGGGGCCCAATGCGGTGGCCTCGCGCAAGCAGATCGTCGCCGATGTCACCGAGCTCAGGCATGCCGGCGAGATCAAATCCTATATCGACATCTTCTTCCTGGCGCTGGTGATCCTGCTCTGCGTCGCCAAGATCGTGGTCAGCTAGGTCGTGCGCTAATTTAGTCCGGCATGCGCTTGCTGGCCGCCGAGGCCTCGGCGCGCGGGGTGCGCTTGGCGACATGGAGCGACGCATTGCTTGCGGCCAACGGTGCAACCCGCAAGGGCGCGCCGTGAAGCTGGCCCGGAGCCGCAGCGGGGATCTGATGCGCAGCCTGCATCGGATGCCTCGTCTGACCCGTGGAGATCGCCTGCGCGCGCGGTGCGCCGGCCACGGGGGCGGTTGCCGCGCGCCGTGCGAGGCGGCGATCGGCCGCGGTGCGGGCCGCGAGCAGGGTCAGGTCCAGCGCTTCGGGAACGCGAAACACGTCCGCCGCGGGGGTGGGCAGCGTGGAGACCGGCGCGGGCTGCGAAAGCTGTGGCTGCGGCCACTGCGTGCGCACGGATGCGCCGACGCGCGCGCGCTGCGCGTGATCGAGGATTTCGGCGTCGCGCCAATCCATGTCGGCAAGCACCGGGGCCGGCAGCGTCCGCGTTGCGGTGAACACGAAGTTGGGAATTTGGGGCCAGCGCGTGATCGCGACCGTCTCGGTCGGGGGACGCATGAACCATTGCTGCGGCTCGGTCGGCGTCGCCGGGCGGTCAGCCGTTGCCGGCACGACATGGACGATGCGGTAGCCGCGCTCCTTCAGCGTGTTGAGGATGCGCGGCAGGGCCGCGACGGTGCGCGGCTGGATGTCGTGCAGCAGCAGGATGCCCTTGTGCTTGGCCTCGATCCGCTGGATCGCAAGATCGTAGACCCGCTGCGGCGAGATGTGGCGCCAGTCGTCGGCCGGGAAATCGGCGCTCCAGACCTGGATGCCCTGTGACGCAAGATAGGCTTCGGGGATCTCGGCGCGCATCAGGCCGGGGATCCGGAAGAACGGCGCCAGCTTGCTCTTGTCGCCGTTAAGCGCCGCGAGCGTCGAGGCGATGCCGTCGTCGACCTCCTGCCGCACCTTCTCCAGCGGCATCTTGTTCATCGTCAACGGATGGTTCTGGCTGTGCGTGCCGACGGTATGCCCGGCGGCGATCAGCTTGCGCACGCCCTCCGGATTGAACCGGGCCTGGGAGCCGATGGTGAAGAAGGTCGCCTTGACGCACTGGCTGGCGAGGATGGCCAGCACCTGATTGCTGTATTTCGGCAGGGGGCCGTCGTCGAAGGTCAGCACCACCTCGTGGTCGGCGAGCGGCAGCGTCTCCGGATACTGCATGGTGCCGATCCGCGGATGCTCCCTGGGGTCGACGACAATGGTCCGCGAGGTGCCGAGTGCGTTGGGGTTACCCGGGCAATCCGCGGCGAGACCGGCCTGCGGCGTCATGAAGCAGCAGCCCAGCAGCGCCGCGCCCATCACGGTCCGCGACCGCTTCCGGATCATCACCACAGCGTTTGCAATCATCAATCTCGGCCGTATTCCGAACGCACTGACGAATCCTTAAGGACGGCCCCATGAATGCCACCTTAACGGTCTGTAATCCACCTTGGGTGCCGGGTTCAACGTGTCCGGTCGGACACGGTCTTCATCGCGGCCGGCACGATGTGGACGACGCGATAATTATGCTCCTGCAGGTATCTTAGGAAAGCAGGGAGCATCTCGGCGGTCCGCATTTGCGGGTCATGCAGCAGGATAATGCCCTTGCGGTGGCCTTCGAGCCGCCCGGTGAGCAGCTTGAGTTCCTCCTCGGGGGTCATCTTGTTCCAATCGCTGGCCCAGAAATCGGCTCCGAACACCGCGATACGGCGTTTTTCCAGGCGCTCGAGCAGGGCGGGCGTCGACTCGAAATAGGGGAACCGGAAGAACGGCGTGCTCGGGACCGTGCTCGCGGTGCCGCGCAGGGCGATTTGGACCGCTTCGATCCCTCGATTGATGTTCGCCTCGGCCTGGTCCGTCGGCATCTTGTTGAGATGCGGGTGGTCCCAGCTGTGATAGCCGATGCTGTGGCCGAGCCGTGCGATCTTCCGGACCATGTCGGGATGATCGGCTGCATTGCGGCCGACCATGAAGAAGGTGGCCTGCACGCATTCGGTTGCCAGCGCCGACAGCACCTTGTCGGTGACGCCAGGTGTTGGTCCGTCGTCGAAGGTCAGCACGACCTCGCCATCCCGTAGCGGCAGGGTCTGCGGAAAGCTCTTCAGCCCGACGCGCGGATAGGTCGCAGGGTCGACCTCGAGCACACGCGAGGTGCCGAGCGCGTCCTTGCGTGGGCATTCGGCGGCCTGCGCCAAGCTGAACATTGCAACAGGTGCGAGCGCCATCAGCGCCGCGACAATGTTGAGGATCGGTCGCGGTGCGCTCGACATCTTTCTCATTGCACTGGCCCCCACCGATTAGGTAATCCGTTCCGCACTCATCCAACCAGTTTTTCTCCTCCTGTCAAACCGGCGAAACACGGCATGGCCGAGAATATCGACGTTGCCGAACCCGCCGAGGCCGACCCGCTCGCCGGGATGCCGATGCGGGACGAGGAAGGCCAGCTCCGCCCAGAATTCGTCGCTGGGATCACCCGGGCGATCCATGCCGCCGACCGACCGCTGCTGTGCGAGGTGGTGGCGGAACTGCATGAGGCGGATCTCGGCGACCTGATCGCGGCGCTGGAGCCGGACGACCGCGTCACCTTGGTCGAGATCACCGGCGCGGATTTCGACTTCTCGGCCCTCAACGAGGTCGACGAGACGGTCCGCGAGGAGATCCTCGAGGAACTCGAGCCGGAGACCGTTGCCGAGGGCGTCCGCGAGCTCGAATCCGACGACGCCGTCGAGTTGCTGGAGAGCCTCGACGAGGAGGACCAGGAAGAGATCCTGGAGAAGCTGCCGGCGGCCGAACGCGAGGACATCGAGCGCAGCCTGCTGTATCCGGAGAATTCCGCCGGCCGGCGGATGCAGACCGAGTTCATCGCGGTGCCGCCGGACTGGAATGTCGGGCAGACCATCGACTACATGCGCGACACGCCCGATCTGCCGGAGCGCTTCTACGAGATCTATGTGGTCGACGCCGACAGGCACTTGCTGGGCGCGATGGCGCTCGACGTGCTGCTGCGCGCGCGCCGCCCGGTTCCGGTCAAGGACCTGATCGACGAGGACCGCCGCCGGGTCTCTGCGCTGGAGGACCAGGAAGAGGTCGCGCGGATGTTCGGCAAGTACAATCTGGTCGCAGCTCCGGTGGTCGACACCACCGATCGGCTGGTCGGCGTGATCACCATCGACGACGTCGTCGACGTGATCGAGGAGGAGGCCGACGAGGACCTCAAGGCGCTCGGCGGCGTCACCCATCCCGAAGAGCTGTCCGACACGGTCTGGACCATTGCCCGCGGGCGCTTCAACTGGCTCTTGGTCAATCTCGCCACCGCGTTCCTGGCTTCCTCGGTGCTCGGCCTGTTCGAGGGCCAGCTCGAGAAGATGGTGGCGCTCGCGGTGCTGGCGCCGATCGTGGCCAGCCAGGGCGGCAATGCCGCGACCCAGACCATGACGGTCGCGGTGCGCGCGCTCGCGACCCGCGAACTCGGTGCATTCAACGCGATGCGGGTGGTGCTGCGCGAGACCATGGTCGGGCTGGTTAACGGCATCGCCTTTGCGGTCATCACCGGCGTTGCCGCGGTGGCCTGGTTCAAGATCCCCGGTCTCGGCCTCGTGATCGGGCTCGCCATTATCTGCAACCTGGTCGCCGGCGCGCTCGGCGGCATCCTGATCCCGATGGTGCTGGAACGGGTGCGGGCCGACCCGGCGGTGGCCTCCGGCACCTTCGTCACGACCGTCACCGACGTGGTCGGCTTCTTCTCGTTCCTCGGCATCGCCACGCTGTGGTTCGGCTTGAAGTAAGCCGGCGCCCGCGGGCTCGCTTATCGTTAATCGCGCCTTAACGCGGTTGGCGGATGATGCTCCTATCTCCAAAAGGGGCCATCACGGGGGCTCATCATGCAGCGGTTGCGGCTCAAGGCGGACGGACGGATCGTCGAATTGCGCGACGGGCAGGAAATTCCGCTCGCGGTCGCACATCCGGCCGGGGTGGCGGTGCAGCCTTCGGCTGCGCAACCGGCTGTGCGCGATCTGCGCCGCCGCGCCCAGCTCACCCAGCTCGAATTCGCCGCCAAGCTCGGCGTGCCGGTGGAGACGATCCGCAACTGGGAGCAGGGCAAGCGTGCGCCGCGCGGACCGGCCCGCGCGCTGCTCGCGGTGATCGCCCATTCGCCGGAGACGGTGTTCGCCGCGCTGTCGAGCGAGCCGACCGCGGCGTGAGCGGAGGCGGTGTGCTCCGCCATCAGTGTCAGCCAGTTGATCGGGTTCACGCGCCACATTCGAAACCATCGTCCCGGCTTTCGCCCTAGGGTACGACACTGAGTGTGTCTGAGCGCGCGGCGTGGTCTTGCGGGAGCAGCGCTAACCTCCCGCCCAATCTTGTGGGACTTGCCAGCGAGGCGGTTTGGCCGTCTTAATCGAAGGATTGCAGTTTTTTATTTCGAAGCATGGATTTCCCATGAAGGCCATCGAGCAGATCATTGCCGGCTACGTGTCGCTGAAGAATCGTCAAGCGCTTGAACAGCTCCGAGACCATCGCCAGCAATTGCTGGACGATGTTCGAACCCACAGCGTTCCGGGTTTCAGGCCGTCGGTCGTGAGTGACACCCTCTCCGAGGAGATCGAGCTCATCGAGGGAGCATTGGCTCGCCTCGACGAGGGCGGATAGCGCGCGACCGGAACCTCCGGGCCGGCGGGGCATTTGCCGGCTGCGCTCATACACTATCACCCGCAGCATGGCTGCTTGGCTTTCGGCGCGCAGCACGATTGCTGTTCCTGCAGCCATCGGTCCCGTGGTTTGCAGCTCGACGGGCGCGCCGAGAGATAGACGCGGATCGCGGCGTCGCCCGTATCGATGCGTTCCGCGCGATAGATTTGCATCGGTCGGACGCCATCGCTGACTTCAAAGGTCAGCTTGGCTTGCGGATCGAAACCGACGGCCTCGTCGACCGTGCGAATGATCGCGAGAAACTTGCCGGCCGGCATATGGTCCCGGTTTTCCTCCTCGATGTCCCAGAGCTGAATGAAGGTCTCGCTCCAGCTCTCGGGGTTCGCGCCGCAATCGAGACCTCTGAATGAGGCGGTCTTGACCTCCGTCACGTGGTAGCTGGGGCGGACATCGCGGCCGTCGTAACTGAAGATGAGCGGCTTCTCCTTGTGCGCTTCGAGGCTGGAAAGCAGCGTCGCGGACGAGAGCTCTTCCACCGCGAGCAGGGCGCCGACGGTCGATCGGGTATTGGCAAGCGTGGTCATGGCTGCTATCCTAATTTCAATGATTATTGAATTGTAGGATTGTCGAAAGATGGAGGAGCGTCAAGCCCGAACCGCCTTCGCCGCGCTGTCGCAGGAAACGCGGCTGCGGATCGTGCGGCTGCTGGTGCAGGCCGGTCCCGATGGCATGGCGGCAGGGGCGATAGCCGAGGCGGTCGCAGTGTCGCCATCCAACGTATCGTTCCATCTGAAGGACCTCGAGCATGCCGGCATGATCGTGCCGCGCCGCGAGGCGCGTTCGATCATCTACTCCGCGGATTTCACTGGGCTGCGCGATCTCATCGCCTTCCTGATGAAGGATTGCTGCGCGGGTCACCCCGAAATCTGCGCGCCGGCGCTCGCCGATGTTCAGTGCCGGCCTTCGACGGCCAAGAAGGCGCGTGCCTGATGCGCGCTTTCGACCTGCCACGGCGCCTTGTTGCCGAGGGCCTCGGCACCTTGCTTCTGGTCGCAACCGTCGTCGGCTCCGGCATCATGGCTGAGACGCTAACCAAGGACGTGGCGTTGGCGCTGCTCGGCAACACCCTTCCGACCGGCGCCATTCTGGTGGTGCTGATCACAATTCTTGGACCAATATCCGGCGCGCATTTCAATCCGGCGGTCACGCTGGTCTTCATGCTCAAGGGCGAACTCCGCCCGCCGCATGCCGCGCAGTACATCGCGGCGCAGGTGCTCGGGGGAATCCTCGGTGCAATGGTGGCGCACGCCATGTTCGGCCTGCCGCTCCTGGAGTTCTCGGCCAAGGCAAGGACAGGATTTCCGCAGTGGTTTGCGGAATTTATTGCGGCGTTCGGACTGGTCGCAACGATCATCGGTGGCCTCCGGTTTCGCGAGGCCGCAATTCCATGGCTGGTCGGGCTTTACATCACGGCCGCATACTGGTTCACCGCATCCACGTCGTTCGCCAATCCGGCCGTTGCGATCGCCCGATCGTTCACCGATACGTTTTCCGGAATCCGCGCGCAGGATCTGCCGGGGTTCATCATCGCCGAGGTTTTTGGGGCCGTGGTCGCGGCGGCATTCATGACCTGGCTCGCAGGGGGCGCCGAAGCCACCAAGGAAGCAGTCCGATGACGATCACGATCTACCACAATCCCGATTGCGGGACGTCGCGCAACACCCTGGCCATGATCCGCCAGAGCGGGGAGGAGCCCGAGATCGTCGAATATCTCAAGACGCCTCCCTCGCGCGACAAGCTGATCGCGCTGATCGCCGCGATGGGCATGACACCGCGCGCGCTGCTCCGCGAGAAAGGCACGCCCTATGCCGCGCTCGATCTCGCCAATCCGATACGGAGCGACGACGAATTGATCGATTTCATGATGGCGCATCCGATCCTGATCAATCGGCCGATCGTCGTCTCGCCGAAAGGCGTAAAGCTGTGCCGACCTTCCGAGGCCGTCCTCGATCTCCTCGCCGTTGCCGACATCGGCCGGTTCGTCAAGGAAGACGGCGAAGTGGTATTGCCCAGAACGCCGGGTGCGCGCGCTGGATGAGCCGCCGTGCAGATAATCTGCTGATCATCGCGCTCGGTACCACGCAAACCCTGGCCTGGGCGTCGAGCTACTATCTGCCCGCCATTCTCGCGGACCCGATTGCGCGCGACCTCGGCATATCGACGAACTGGCTGTTCGCCGCGTTCTCGATGGCGCTCGTGATCTCAGGACTGCTCGGCCCGCGCGTCGGCCGCCAGATCGACCGCATGGGCGGGCGCGAAGTTCTCTGCGCGTCCAACCTGATCCTGGCGTCCGGCCTGATCCTGCTTGGGCTCTCGCAGGGTACGTTTCTGATGGCCGCAAGCTGGTTGTTGCTCGGCGTCGGCATGGGTCTTGGCCTCTACGATGCGGCCTTCGCGGCGCTCGGCCGCATCTATGGCAATTCCGCCCGCCGCTCCATCACCGGCATCACCCTGATCGCCGGATTTGCCAGCACGATCGGCTGGCCGCTCACCGCGTGGGGCCTCGCAACCATCGGCTGGCGCTGGACCTGCTTCGGCTGGGCGGCGACGCACATCCTGATTTGCCTGCCGCTCAACGCCTTCCTGGTCCCCAAGCTAAAGAGCGAGCATCGGATCGCGGCCGACACGCCAAAGCCGCATATTCCGATCGACCGCGCGATGCTGCTGCTCGCCTTTGCTTTCGCGGCCGCCTGGAGCGTCACGTCGGCGATGGCGGTGCATTTGCCGCGAATTCTGGAGGCGTTGGGCGCGACGCAAACTCAGGCGATCGCGGCAGGCGCATTGATCGGCCCGGCGCAGGTGGCGGCACGGATTGTCGAAGCGAGCCTGCTGAAGCGCTTCCATCCGCTATGGTCGGCGCGACTGGCCTGCATCACGCACCCTTTGGGCGCCTGCGTCATCGGCCTGTTCGGCGGGAGCTTCGCCGGCATCTTCGCGCTGCTGCACGGTGCCGGAAACGGGATCCTGACCATTGCGCGCGGCACGTTGCCGTTGGCGATCTTCGGTCCGAAGGATTACGGCTACCGGTTGGGGCTGCTCGGTGCGCCGTCGCGACTGTCGCAAGCGATTGCGCCGCTGGTGTTCGGCTTCCTGATCTCACCGCTGGGCGGCTATACGCTCGCAGTCACATCGGCGCTTAGTCTTGCCGCGCTGCTGGCGTTGTTCGCTCTCAAGGCCGAACCGAAGACCCCTTCGCAGTAACCTCACGCCCCTTCATCCGCCGAACCGTATCGATGAAGGCCTTGATGATCGGGGAGTGACCGCGGCCGCTGTGATGGGCGATGCTGTATTGCGTCTTGATGGTGCGGTCGCTGATCTCGAGCGCGCGCAGGTTCGGATGCGGCACGAATTCGAAGTCGGCGACCACGCTGATGCCGAGCCCGCGCTCGACCGCCTTCCACACGCCCTCGCGGCTCTCGATCTCGAACACCGGCTCGATCCGGATGCCCTCGGCCTGCATCGTCGCCTCGAAGGCGCGCCGCGTGGTCGAGCCGCGTTCGCGCAGCACGATGGGCTGGTCGGCGAGCTCGCGCAGCTTGACCGATTTCCGCTTGAACCAGGGATGATCGCGGTTGACGAACACGATCACGCGGTGGGTGCGGTAGGGGATCATGGTGACGCGCGGGTCTTCCGGCACCTCCGCCAGGATCGCGACGTCGGCCTCAAAATTGACGATGTGGCGGAGGGTGCGTTCGGAATTGCCGAGCAGGGTCGAGATCTGCACCTCGGGGTGATCGCGCTTGAACGCGGCGATGATCTCGGTGGCATGAAACGGCCCGACGGTCGCAACTCTTAGATGCCCTTTGGTCGCCTTGCCGTGTGCGGCCAGCAACTCGTGCGCCTCGTCGCAGAACGTCATGATGCCGCGCGTGATCTCGAACAGCGCGCTGCCGGCTTCGGTGAGCTCGGTGTGCCGCGGCTTGCGGATCAAAAGCTCGACGCCGTACGTCTCCTCCAGCTCCTTGACCTGGATGGTCAGCGTCGGCTGCCCGACATTGAGCACGCGCGAGGCCGCGGTGAAGCCGCCATGGGCGGCCACCGCATGGAAAGCGCGAAGCTGGCTGAACACTATTGGCATAATCAATAGAACGCATCCGAAGAATGAATTTGTCAATAGCAGCCGGCGCCGTACCTTCGCGCCAAATGGAGGACGCGTGGATGGACTGGACTTATTCCAACCCGGTGAGGATCGAATTCGGCGCCGACAGCTTCGACAGACTGCCGGCGCTGATCGGCAAGCGCGCCTATGCGCTCGTGACCTATGGCGAGCCGGTCTTCGAGGGGCTCGAGCGGCGGTTGCGCGCCGCGGCGGGCCCATCCGTGCTGACGATCCGCGACGTCGCGCCCAATCCGGACTACCGCCTGCTTACCGAACAGACTGCGCGCTTTATCGGGCTCGCCAGGCAGCCCGAGGTGATCGTCGCGCTCGGCGGCGGCTCGGTGATCGATTCCGCAAAGGTGTTCGCTGCCGCCGGCGGCGACTTCGCGACCGTTAAAACCTATCTGGAGACGCAGCAGGGCGCCGAGCGCCTCGCGGCGATCCCGATCATCGCGGTGCCGACCACCGCGGGCACCGGCAGCGAGGTGACGTGCTGGGGCACGGTGTGGGACGAGGCCAACGGCAAGAAATACTCGCTGGCACGGCCGTCGCTCTATCCGACCCATGCGGTGATCGATCCGCGGCTGATGCTCGGCAAGCCGCAGCTCCTCACCATCAGCACCGGCCTCGATGCGCTGTCGCATGCGCTGGAGAGCATCTGGAATGTCAACAACAATCCGGTGTCGGCCAATCATGCGGTGGCGGCGGCGCGCGGCGTGCTCGACGTGCTGCCGAAGCTCGCCCATGATCTCGGCAATCTCGAACTGCGCAGCCGCATGGCGCAGGCGGCGCTGTTCGCTGGCCTGGCGTTCTCCAACACCAAGACCGCGATCGCGCATTCGCTGTCCTATCCGATCACCCTGCGGCACGGGGTGCAGCACGGCATCGCCTGCTCGTTCTCGCTGCCGATGGTGTTGCGCAGCGTGCGCGGGGCCGGCGGGCTCTGCGAGGACAGCCTCCGGCAAATCTTCGGTACGGATCTCGCGCGCGCCGCCGACGATCTCGAGGACTTCATGGCGCGGCTCGGCATCTCCTGCAATCCGGCGGCCTACAGGATCGAGCGCGCCGAATGGCACGCGCTGATCGCGGATTCGCTCGAGGGCGAGCGCGGCCGCAATTTCTTGGGGTCCAAGGAACGGCTGATCGAGGCATCGCAGACGCTGCGGATGCCGAGCGCGGCGAGCGCGTGACGACGGCGCGGTGACAAGGAGACACATTATGCAAGACAACAAAAAGATTATCACCGTCAACGGGCGCCACTACGACGCGCCGACGCGACCAACGGTCGTGATCTGCCTCGACGGTTCAGAGCCCGGCTACATCGAGCAGGCGATCGCGGCCGGTGTGGCGCCGACCTTCGCACGCTTCATGAAGGAAGGGGCGCACGTTCATGCCACCAGCGTGATTCCGAGCTTCACCAATCCGAACAACCTCTCGATCATCACCGGACGGCCGCCTGCAGTGCACGGCATCGCCGGCAATTATTTCTATGACACGGCGAGCAACGCCGAAGTCATGATGAACGATCCGAAATTCCTGCGCGCGCCGACCATCCTGGCCGGTGTTCATGACGCCGGCTACAAGGTCGCCGCGGTCACTGCCAAGGACAAGCTGCGCACCTTGCTCGCCTATGGGCTCGACTATGCGAGCGGCCGCGCCATCGCCTTCTCATCGGAGAAGGCCGATCAAGCCACCTTGGCCAATAACGGCATCGACAACGTGCTCGATTTCGTCGGCCTACCGCTGCCCGAGGTCTATTCGGCCGATCTGTCGCGCTTCGTGTTCGCGGCGGGCGTCAAACTGGTCGAGCGACATCGTCCCGATTTGATGTATCTGTCGACCACCGACTACATCCAGCACAAGGTCGGGCTCGGCACCAGGATCGCCAACGACTTCTACGCGATGATCGACGGCTATCTTGCCAAGCTCGATGCACTCGGCTGCAACATCGTCGCGACCGCCGACCACGGCATGAACGACAAGTTCCTGCCCGACGGCAAGCCCGACGTGATCTACCTCCAGGACGTCATGGACGACTGGACGGGGAAGGGCGCCGCAAGGGTGATCCTGCCGATCACCGATCCCTACGTCGCCCATCACGGCTCGCTCGGCTCGTTCGCGACGATCTACACGCCCGACGGGGCCGACGTCGACGCGCTGCTGATGCGGCTGCGCGACATCAAGGGCATCGAGGTGGCGTTGAAGCGCAACGACGCCTGCGCCCGGTTCGAGCTGCCGCCGGACCGTATCGGCGACATCGTCGTGATCTCGACCAGGCACAAGGTGCTCGGCACCAGCGAAGCCCGCCACGATCTGTCCGGCCTGACCGAGCCACTGCGCTCGCACGGCGGGCTGACCGAGGAGCGGGTGCCGCTGATCGTCAACCGCAGGATCGCGCTGCCGGCCGGTCACGCCTTGCGCAATTTCGACGCCTTCGACGTCGCGCTCAACCGCATCCAGTGACATCCGGACTTGAGGACACCATCATGAACATCCAGATCCCGGCCGTTCGCCACGAGCAGATGCGGATCGCAGGCAGCCTCATCGACACCGACGAGCATGTCGAGGTCTTCAATCCCTACACCAACAAGGTTGTCGGCACGGTGCCGGCGGCACGCCCGGAGCATGTTCGCAGCGCCTTTGCCAAGGCGGCGGCATTCAAGCCGAAGCTGACGCGGTACGAGCGCCAGCGCATCTTGCTGCGCACCGCCGAGATCCTGGCCGGCCGCAAGGAGGATTTCGCTCGGCTGATCACGGCCGAGTCCGGCCTGTGCTGGAAGGACTCGCTCTACGAAGCCGGCCGCGCCTACGACGTCTACTCGTTCGCGGGGCAGCTCGCGATCAAGGACGACGGCGAGACCTTCTCCTGCGACATCAGCCCGCAAGGCAAGGCGCGCAAGATCTTCACGACGCGGACGCCGCTGCTCGGAGCGATTTCGGCGATCACGCCGTTCAACCATCCGCTCAACATGGTGAGCCACAAGATCGCACCGGCGATCGCGACCAACAACCGCGTGGTGCTGAAGCCGACCGAGCTGACGCCGCTGACCGCGCTGGCGCTCGCCGACGTGCTGTATGAAGCGGGGCTGCCGCCCGAGATGCTGTCGGTGGTGACCGGCAATCCGCACTCGATGGGGGATGCGATGATCACCGATCCCGACGCCGATCTCGTCACTTTCACCGGCTCCGTCAGGGTCGGCAAGCACATTGCCGACAGAGCCGGCTACAAGCGCTTGGTGCTGGAGCTTGGCGGCAACGATCCCTTGATCGTGATGGAGGACGCCGACCTCGAGAAGGCGGCCGAGCTTGCCGTCACCGGCGCCACCAAGAATTCCGGCCAGCGCTGCACGGCGGTGAAGCGCATTCTCTGCGTCGAGGCGGTCGCCGACGATTTTGCCGCGCTGGTGCTGAAGAAGGCACGCACCCTGAAGTGCGGCGATCCGATGGACCCGACCGTCGATGTCGGCACCGTCATACACGAGGGCGCGGCGAAGGAATTCGAGCGCCGGGTCAATGCGGCCGTCACCGACGGCGCCGAGCTCCTGCACGGCAACGACCGCAAGGGCGCGCTGTACCCGCCGACGGTGGTCGACCGGATTCCCTACACTAGCGAGCTGGTGATGCAGGAGACTTTTGGCCCGGTGATCCCGATCGTCCGTGTGCCCAACGACATCGACAGCGTGGTTCGGATTTCGAATGCGACCGCGTTCGGGCTGTCGTCCGGCGTCTGCACCAACCGGCTCGACTACATCACGCGGTTCGTCAACGAGCTCGACGTCGGCACCGTCAACGTCTGGGAAGTGCCGGGCTACCGGATCGAGATGTCGCCGTTCGGCGGAATCAAGGACTCCGGCCTTGGCTACAAGGAAGGCGTGCAGGAGGCGATCAAGAGCTTCACCAACGTCAAGACCTATTCGCTGCCCTGGCCGGTCTAGGAAGCGCGTCGATCCGAAGCAAGGCCGCACGCGCACAACAAGAACGGCGCGGCGGCCGTGGGTGAACAACAAGACAATCATCAGGGGAGGCTGCAATGTCGATCACGTTCAGTCCGTCGAGCGTCGGCTCGGTCGGGGTCCAGAATCCGGAGCTTGCGACATCGTTCCGCCGCGCGCAGTGGCGGATGCTGTTCGCGGCGATGTTCTGCTATCTGTTCTTCTATACGGGGCGGCAAACCTTCGGCTTCGCCATTCCCGGCATCCAGGCCGAATTCGGCGTCACCAAGGAGGCATTGGGCTGGGCCAGCGCGGCGCTGCTCTGGTGCTACGCGGTCGGGCAGGCCATCAACGGCAATCTCGGCGACAAGTTCGGCGGCCGTCGCGTGATGAGCGCCGGCGCGATCCTCTCCTTCATCATGAACTGGGCCACCAGCCTGTCGACCGGCATCGTCAGCCTCACCGCGTTCTGGGGCATCAACGGCTATTTCCAGTCGATGGGATGGGCGCCCGGCAGCCGGCTGCTGTCGAACTGGTGGGGGCGCCACGAGCGCGGCACGGTCTACGGGCTCTACACTTTCGCGGCCGGTCTCGCCTCGGTGCTGTCGTTCGTCACGTCGCTGGTGGTGGTCGGCTATTTCCAGCTCGACTGGCGCTGGATCTTCCGCATTCCGGTGGTGCTGCTGCTGCTCGGCGGCATCGCGTTCTATCTGATCGCGCGCGAGAAGCCCGAGGACATGGGCTTTGCCTCGCCGCATGACGAGGCCGACGACGTTGTGGCAACGGAGGCCGCGGTCGACGCCAATGAGGGCTCGCTCGCGCGCTACAAGGCGGTGCTGTCGAACTGGCGCCTCCTGGTCGCTGGCGTCTCGATCGGCTTCCAGAACGCGGCGCGCTACGGCCTTTTGGTGTGGGTCCCCGTGCATTTCCTCGGCAGCAACTGGGCCAATGCCGGCGCTACCTCGGTGATCGATCCGCGCTGGATCAGCATCGCGCTGCCGGTCGGCATGGCGGTCGGCGCGTTCAGCAACGGCTGGGTGTCGGACAAGGTGTTCGGCTCGCGCCGCTACCTCGCCATCGTGCTCTACATGGTGCTCGCCGCGGTCACCGCGCTGTGCATGTACGCGATCCCGACCACCGAGATCTATCTCGGCATGACGGTGCTGTTCCTGTGCGGCTTCTTCACTTACGGTCCGCAATCCTCGTTCTGGGCGCTGTGCCCGGATCTGGTCGGCCACAAGCGGGCAGGGACCGCGACCGGGGTAATGAATTCCTTCGCCTACCTGTTCGCAGGTCTCGGCGAGCCGATCATCGGCCACTTCATGGACAAGCATAACCAGACGTCGCTGGTGTTCCTCGTCGTCGCGGTCTGCGCAACCTCCAGCGCGGTGGTGGCCGCCTTCATCCGCCGCTGACGGGCGATCCGCATCACTGACTCACGACAGGTCCGCGCTTCCACGGGAGGCGCGGACTGCTCTTTTTTGAAGAACATAACGCCGTGTTCGCGGTCGCGTGCGCCGCAACGCCGGGCCAATTCGCTGAAATCGTCCGGCGCAGGCAGGTGAGCTGGCGCCCAATTCCTCGCCACAGGTTGATCAAAAATCAGACTGATATGGTAAAATATCACGTGATATCATTATATTATGAAGAGTTGCATGCAGAATGCAAAATGTGCTTGTCGCGCCAATCTCCTTGAAGCAGACTTCTCGCGGGGCAGGAGAGGCCAATGACCTTCGATGACGAGGGTCGCGCCAGTACGGGCGAGCGCCCCTTCGGCGCTCGCCCGCCCGATACGCACAGCGCGAACCGGGCAAACAACAATCTGCCGGCAGAGGAGCGAGCAATGAGCGATCAGGTGTCCACCATCGCAATGGCAGATGCGGCGAAGCCTTCCGGCGTGCGCTGGAAGATCTTCCTGCTGATGCTGTTCCTGATCTCGATCAACTACATCGATCGCGCCTCGCTGTCGGTGGCGATGCCGGTCATCGCCAAGGAGTTCGACATCGATCCGGCGATGCAGGGCCTGATCCTGAGCTCGTTCTTCTGGACCTATGCGCTGATGCAGGTGCCGGGCGGCATGCTCGCCGACCGCTTCAAGCCGCGCATCGTGATCGCGCTCGCGACATTGTTCTGGGGCTTCTTCCAGGCGCTGGCGGCGCTGTCCACCAGCTGGATGCTGCTGCTCATGACCCGGCTCGGGCTCGGCGCGTCGGAAGCGCCGATCTATCCGGCCGGCGGCAAGCTCAACGCGATCTGGATGACGCAGACCGAACGTGGCCGCGGCGCCACCCTGCTGGACGGCGGCGCGCCGCTCGGGGCTGCGCTCGGCTCGATCGTGATCGCCTGGCTGATGGCGGCGTTCAGCTCCTGGCGGGTGGCGTTCGTCGTCGCCGGCGTCGGAACCATGCTGTGCGGGCTGTGGGCCTGGTACTACATCCGCAACATGCCGCGCGAGCATCCCTCGGTCAATGAAGCCGAGGCGCGCTATCTCGAGGAGGCGCATGCGATCGAGGACGCGGCGACGCCGCCGTCGTCGGGCGCAAGCGGAATGGCCTATTTCCGCTTCCGCTCGGTGTGGTGTATGTGCCTCGGCTGGATGTTCTTCAACACAACCTTCTATGGTCTACTGACCTGGATGCCGACCTATCTGTTCAAGGTGCATGGCTTCGACATCAAGGCGCTCGGCGGCGCGTCCTTCATCATCTTCTTCGCAGGCTTCGTCGGCGAACTGGTCGGCGGCTGGATCGGCGACGGCTGGCGTGCGCGGGGCGGGGCGCCCAACACCGTGTTCCGCACCCTGTTCGGCATCGCGGCGATCATGGCGACGGTGTCGATCTTCCTCGTCGCCTACGTCACCAACGCGGTTGTCGTCGTGGTGCTGCTGTCGACGACGCTGTTCTTCCTGCGCTGGTGCGGCATGTACTGGGCGATCCCGTCGGCGCTGGCGGGCCGCGGCAAGTCCGGCTTCCTCGGCGGCTGCATGAATCTCGGCGGCAACATCGCCGGCATCACGACGCCGCTGATTGTCGGCTTCATCGTGCAGGCCACCGGTTCCTACTTCCTGGCCCTGATGTATTTCGCCGCCGCAGGCATTGCTCTGTTGATCTGCTCGACCTTGATCGACTACAGCCGCAAGCTCCCGGTCTAGAACGAAGACGGCCGAGTCCTGCGCAGGGTTCGGCCGGTTGATGAGGCCTTACGAATGACACGTCCTGTCCGGCTCGGCATGCTGACGCCGTCGTCGAATACCGCCCTCGAGCCGATCACCTATGCGATGCTCGGTGGGGTCGATGACGTCACCGCGCATTTCGCGCGCTTCAAGGTGACGGAGATCGCGCTGTCGGAGCAGGCGCTGCGCCAGTTCGATGCCACCGAGATTTTGCGCGCAGCCGAGTTGCTTGCCCACGCCAAGGTCGACGTCATCGCCTGGAACGGCACCTCGGCAAGCTGGCTCGGCTTCGATCGCGATGAGAGCCTGTGCGAGCAGATCACCGCAGCAACCGGGATCAAGGCCTGCACCACGGTGCTGGCCTATCGCGACCTGCTGCGGCGGATCGGCGCCGAACGCATCGGGCTGGTGACGCCGTATCGCAAGGATGTGCAGGAGCGGATTATCGCCAACTGGAATGCGGCGGGGCTGCACTGCTTCGCCGAACGGCATTTGTCGCTGCAGGACAATTTTTCCTTTGCCGAGGTCAGCGAGGTCGAAGTCGCGGGCCTGATCGAGGAAGTCGTGCGCGAGGGCTGCGATGCCGCCGTCGTGCTCTGCACCAACATGCGCGGCGCCGGCGCCGCCGAGCGACTGGAGCGCGGTTTTGGCGTGCCGGTGCTGGATTCGATCGCCGTGACGCTGTGGGCATGCCTCGCAGCTGTCGGCAGCGACCCCTCGCGCGTGCAAGGCTGGGGCAGCTTGTTTACGAATCCCAATCTGCGCGCAGCGACCGCGATCTCCCATCAAGACAATGAAGGCATGCGGTGACTGACGCCAAGACCGAAGCAAAGCCGACCAGACGGAGCAAGGAACCCAAGCGCGCGATCACGGCGCTGCAACGGCGCCGCCTGCGCGTACCGCGGGTCGGGCTGCACGAGCAGGCGGCTGCGCGGCTGCGCACCATGATCGTGCGCGGCGAGCTCGCGCCGGGACAGTCGCTCGGCGAGGCGGACCTGTCGGATGCGCTCGGCATTTCGCGGACCCCGCTGCGCGAGGCGCTGAAGCAGTTGGCGAACGAGGGCCTGGTCGAGCTCAGGCTCAACCACAGCGCGGTGGTCGCGCCATTCCGCCGCGCCGAGCTGACCGAATTGTTCGAGGCGGTCAGCGGCATCGAGCGCTGCGCTGCCGAACTCGCCGCGCTGCGCATGGAGGATGCCGACTTCGAACGGCTCGATGCGCTGCAGGACAAGATCGAGTGGCATCACGGCCGCGGCGAGCTGCGCGACTATTTCCAGGCCAACCAGCAGATCCATTCGGCGATCGTCGGCTTCGCGCGCAACGCCGTGCTGAAGTCGACGCACGAGGCGCTGCTGGCGCGGGCCGAGCGGGCACGCTTCTTCGCACTCTCGGTGCTCGGGCGCTGGGATGAATCGGTGCGCGAGCACCAGGACATCCTGGCCGCGCTCAGGCGCCGCGATGCGGCACGGGCGGGGCAGATCCTGGCGCACCACGTGCGCCGCACCGGCGAGATCGTCGCCGAGACGCTGGATGGCAAGGGAGATGAGGCCGCGGTCGCGGACACTTCCGCGAAGCCGCGTGGCCGCAAGACGAGGAATGCTGCATCATGAAGATCCTGCTGCTCAATCCCAACACGACGGCGGCGGTAACGGATCTGCTCCATGTCGCCGGCAGCAAGGCCGCGTCAGCCGGGACCGAGCTTGTTCCTGCCACTGCAACGCGTGGCGTGCCCTATATTGCGACCCGCGCCGAGGCGCAGATCGGCGGCGCGATCGCGCTGGCGATGCTGGCCGAGGCAGGCCCCGGCATCGACGCCGCGATCATCGCCGCGTTCGGCGATCCCGGCCTGTTCGGCGCGCGCGAGCTGTTCGCGTTTCCGGTCGTCGGCCTTGCGGAAGCGGCAATGCTCACCGCCTGCATGCTCGGCCGTCGGTTCTCGATCGTGACCTTCGCCGGCGCGCTGGCGCCATGGTACGAGGAGTGCGTCGCCATGCATGGCTTGAGCGCGCGCTGCGCGGGCATCCGCACGCTCGACGGCAGCTTCCAGTCGATCTCCGACGTGCAGTCCGAGAAGGAAGAGCTCTTGGTCGCGCTCGCCAACCAGGCCGTCGCGCAGGACGGCGCCGACGTCGTCATCCTGTCGGGCGCGCCGCTCGCAGGGCTCGCCGCAAAGGTCCGCGACCGCATTCCGGTGCCCGTGATCGATCCGGTCGCGGCCGCCGTGCGCCAGGCGGAGACGCTTGCCGTGCTCGAGCCGCGCAAGGCCGTCGCCGGCACCTTCCGCCGGCCCGATCCGAAGCCGACGATCGGCCTCGCCGAGCCGCTTGCCGCCATCATCGAACATCGCTCACCGAAAGAGGGGACAAACTGATGTCCTTCGATACCATCATCCGCGGCGGCACCGTCGTGACCGCTGCCGACACCTTCGCCTGCGACGTCGGAATCCGCGACGGCAAGATCACGGCGCTAGGTCATGATCTCGGCGATGCAACCAGGATCATCGACGCCACCGACCGGCTGGTGCTGCCCGGCGGCATCGACAGCCACGTCCATTTCGCCCAGCCGTCGGGCGACGGCATCGTGATGGCCGACGGCTTTGCCAGCGGCACCCGCTCGGCGGCGTTCGGCGGCAACACCACCGTGCTGCCGTTCTGCCTGCAGGAGAAGGGGCAGACGCTGCGCGAGGCGCTGAAGCATTACCATTCGCTGGCCGAGGGCGAATGCCATGTCGACGTCGCGTTCCATCTGATCGTCACCGATCCGACCGAGCACGTGCTGGGCCAGGAGCTGCCGGCACTGGTCGAGGACGGCTACACCTCGCTGAAAGTGTTCATGACCTATGAGGGGCTGGCGCTGTCGGATCGCGAGCTGCTCGAGACCATGTCGGTGGCGCGCGAGACCGGCGCGATGCTGATGGTGCATGCGGAGAACTTCGACGCCATCCGCTTTCTCACCGACCGGCTGGAACGCGCCGGCAATACTGCGCCGCGCTTCCACGCGACCTCGCGACCGATCCCGGTCGAGCGCGAGGCCACCCATCGCGCGATTTCGCTGTCCGAGCTCGTCGACGTGCCGATCATGATCGTGCATGTCTCGAACCGCGAGGCGATGGAGGAAATCCGCCGCGCCCAGCAGCGGGGCCTCAGGGTGATGGGCGAAACCTGCCCGCAATATCTCATGCTGACCGAGAAGGATCTCGATCAGCTCAACATGGAAGGCGCGAAGTACGTCTGCTCGCCGCCGCCGCGCGACGTCGCCAGCCAGCAGGCGTGCTGGGAGGGCCTGCAGCAGAAAGTGTTCTCGGTGTTCTCGTCGGACCATTGTCCGTTCCGCTACGACGACCCGCAAGGAAAGCTCGCGCCCAAGGGACGCACCAGCTTCCGCTGGGTGCCGAACGGCATCCCCGGCGTGGCGACGCGGCTGCCGATCCTGTTCTCTGAGGGCGTGGTGAAGGGGCGCATCGACCTCAACAGCTTCGTTGCCTTCAGCGCCACCAATCACGCCAAGATCTACGGGCTCTATCCGCGCAAGGGCACCATTGCGGTCGGCTCCGATGCCGACATCGCGCTGTGGGACCCCAAGCGCAAGGTGACGATCCGCCATGAGCTGATCCACGACGGCTCGGACTACACGCCCTATGAAGGGCTCGAGGTCACCGGCTGGCCGGTGCTCACCATGGTGCGCGGCAAGGTGGTCGTCGACGACGGGCTCCTTGTCGGCAGCAAGGCGCACGGCACATACTTGCCGCGCGCCAAACCTCCGGCGGGGGCGACCATCCCGTAACGCGCGAAGGAAGCAACCCGCGAAACAAGAAGGCAGGAGACCACCATGCCCTTTGCTATAACAGATGACGGCGTGCGGCTCTATTTCGAGGAGACCGGATCCGGCCATCCGGTGATCCTGGTCCATGAATTCGCCGGCGATTTGCGCAGTTACGAGCCGCAGATGCGCCATTTCGGCAAGCGCTTCCGTACCATCGCCTATAATGCGCGCGGCTTTCCGCCGTCTGACGTGCCGGAACAGGTCTCGTCCTACTCGCAGGCGCGCGCAGCCGACGACATCCTGGCGGTGCTCGATCATATCGGTGCGCCCAAGGCCCATATCATTGGCCTCTCGATGGGTGGTTTTGCAACGCTGCATTTCGGATTGCGTCATCCGACGCGAGCGCTGTCGCTGTGCATCGGCGGGTGCGGCTACGGCGCCGAGCTCGATAAGCGCGAGACGTTTCGCGCCGAGGCCGACGTGATCGCCACCATGATCCGCAAGGAGGGGATGCCGGCGTTCGCCGAGCGCTATGCCTACGGGCCGACCCGCGTGCAGTACGAGAACAAGGACCCCCGCGGCCACGCCGAATTCAAGGCCATGCTGGCCGAGCACTCGGCGGTGGGATCGGCCAACACCCAGCAGGGCGTGCAGAAGGAGCGTCCCTCGCTCTACACGCTGGTCGATGAGATGAAGCGCATCACGGTGCCGACGCTGGTCATCACCGGCGACGAGGATTGGCCGTGCCTGTTGCCGGGCATCCTGATGAAGCAGAGCATCCCGTCCGCCGCGCTTGCGGTGATGCCGAACTGCGGCCACGCCATCAACATCGAGGAGCCCGACGAATACAACCGGATCGTCGGCGATTTCCTGGCGCAGGTCGAAGGCGGCCGCTGGCCGCAGCGCGATCCGCGTGCGGTCAGTGCCTCTATCACGGGAATGAAGGGCTAGAACAACGTGAAATGACGGGGTCGTCGCAGGGCCGCCGCCAAAATATCGAAAACAACCCCATGCAAAGTAGCGGGCGGCGGCCGGCATTCAACTTGACACGTCGGGCAACTCAGGGATACTCTTCTAATATTCCGAAATTGTGCGGCATCCCTTTCTCTCGGTTTACCTCTCCGAAGGGAGAAGTGATGCCGCTCCGATGCAAACTGATCGCATCATGCGTTGGTCCGGCCAGAACGCGTCGGCTATGGCTCCGCAAGCGCGTTCAGCGTTGCGTTCACCCGCCGTTCGCGCGCGCTGCAATTGCCGCGTGAGTTTCCGTATCGCACCAACGTTGCCGAGCAGGCGCAGCGTTGCGGAATGTTTCTGACGCCGACCCTGCGCAACTCCGCAACCCGCCGTGTGTTCTTCCACAATGGCGTCTTCACCAGCCTCGAGCAGGTGCTCGATTTCTATCCGCGATACCAATCCGGAGAAGGTGTATCCGCATGCCGCCGACGGTACGGCGCAGAAATACGACGAGCTGCCGGTGAAGCATCACGGCAATGTCGACGTCAGCGATCCGCCGTTCGAGCGCCATCTCGGCGACACGCCGGCGATGACGGCGCAGGATGAAGCCGGCATCATCGCGTTCCTGAAGACGTTGACCGACGGTTACCAGCCGGAGCGGTGAGCGGTCGCGACGGCTCACCGCGGAACTCATACGTGAGTTGGCAGGTCTTCGTCGTGCGCGCATAATGGCCGCATGAATGTGGTCGAAGGCAACGGTGCCAGAATCCCCGCGATCGGGCTCGGCACATGGGAGCTGCGCGGGCGGACCTGCGCCCGCATCGTCGAGCAGGCGCTGCGACTGGGTTACCGGCATATCGACACCGCCCAGATCTATGACAATGAGCGTGAGGTCGGCGAGGGGCTGCGCGCCTCCGGCATCAAGCGCGATGATGTGTTCGTCACCACCAAGGTCTGGACCACGCACTTCATGGCCAAGGATCTCGAACGGTCCGCCAAGGAGAGTCTGGCGCGGCTGCGGATGACCGAGGTCGATCTGTTGCTGCTGCACTGGCCCAATCCGCAGGTGCCGCTTGCCGAGACGCTCGGCGCGCTGGCGCGGGTCAGGCAGGCGGGACTGGCGAGGCATATCGGGATCTCGAATTTCAATGTGGCGCTGATCGAGGAGGCGGTGGCGGCGTGCCCCGAGCCGCTCGCCTGCGATCAGGTCGAGTACCATCCTTATCTGGGCAAGGCCGATGTGATCGAGGCCTGTGCACGCCATGGCATGGCATTCGTCGCTTACAGCCCGATCGCGAAAGGGCGAGTCAAGGGCGACCGCGCGCTGACGCGGATCGGTGACCGTTATCGCAAGTCGGCTGCCCAGGTCAGTCTGCGCTGGCTGGTGCAGCAGAATGTCGCCGCGATCCCGCGCACCTCGAAGCTCGAGCGGCTCCAGGAGAATTTGGACATCTTCGACTTCGAATTGTCGGATGAGGACATGCGCGAAATTTCGGCGATGGGGAGCGCCACGCGCTGACGGCCGATCCGGCTCTCATCTGACGACCTATGGCCCATCGGGTCCCTGCCTGTGAATCGCGACGCGGAAAATGGCTGGGCACGGGTCCGGATCATGCTATTGCCCGATGGCCGATTGCGGTTCTCGACCGAATGGGGATTGAGGCCGGCGGGTTCCGGCCGGTATTGTGACCGTCGGGGAGACGGCACTGATGTGATCGAGTGGGATGAAGTTTCGGCCAAACGCGGATCTGATGGCATCGGTGTTCGTGCACCTGATGCTGCTCGGGCTGATTTTCCTGTATTCGGAGGTGCATCAGTTCGATCCCGTCGCAGCTGACACGGTGCCGGTCGAGATCGTGACGCCGCAGGAGGTCGCCAGGAGCGAGGTCCAGGCCGAGATCAAGCCCGATCCGGTGCCGAGCCCGTCGCCGACGCCCGAACTGCAATTGCCTTCGCTCGACAAGCCGGTCGACACCGCGAAGTCTGAACCAAAAACGCAAGCGCCCGCACAGCAACCACAGCAGACCCAGCAGCAACCGCCGCAGAAGCAGGCGACGCCACCGGAGCCCAAACCCAGCCCGGCTCCGCAGCATGCCGCGCTCGAGCAGCCGGCCGCGCCCCCGGCACCTCAGACGCCACCGATGCCCCGGCCGATGGCGCAGCAAGCAACGCCGCCGTCGCAACCTGCCTATGCGCAGCCCGAGCCGGACCTGTCCGTCAAATACAATGTCATGCTCGGCCTGCCGCCCGACATCCCCGTCAAGCTGCCGGAAGCGCCGCACGGCCCCGGTCCCGGCAAGGACAATTTCGACGCCGCGGCCACCGAGCAGGCCGACGTCGGCTCCAGCGTGGTCGCCGAATTCCGCCGTCATCTGAAGAGCTGCATGAAGCTCCCGGCGACGCTGAGCACCGGCGACGACGTCAGGATCAAGCTCAGGGTGTTCATGAAGCCCGACGGCAAGCTCGGCGCGGCGCCCTTGCTGATCGAAGCCACCGCATCGGAAAAAGGGCCACTGCTGCTCAAGAGCGCGACCGAGGCGCTGCAGGCCTGCCAGCCCTACGCGATGCTGCCGCGGGATCGCTACGGCGAATGGAAGGTGCTCGACCTCGACTTCACGCCGCGCGATTTCGCGTCGTGAGCCGGGACAAATCTCAACTCCCCATCGCCTGCCACGCATTCGAGGCGAATTGCCGGCGCCAGATCACGATGACGACCGCGGCTGTCGTGGCGAACAGCACCCACGGGCTGACGAACCAGCCGAGATAGCCGAGCGCGAAGAAGAACGCGCGCTGGCCGCGGTTGAAGTGCCGGCCCGCGGTCTCGAACAGCCGCGTGGTGCGGATCACGTGGGCCTCGGCCTCCGGCGTGTCGCGCTGGCCGGCCGGCGGCATCGCGCCGAACAGGATCGCAACATAGTTGAACAGGCGATAGGCCCAGGCGAATTTGAAGAACGTGTAGATGAAGATCAGGATCAGCCCGATGCACTTGATCTCCCACAGCGCGGGCGAGGGCGTCAGGTTGACCGGCAGCGCGCCGAGCACGGTGAGCGCGTCATTGGTGGCGCGCAGCAGCGCCAGCGCGCCGCCGATCGCGATCAGGCTGGTGGAGGCAAAGAACGCGGTGCCGTTCTGCAGGCTGGCCATGATCTGCATGTCGACCATCCGCGCGTCGCGGTTGAGCAGGTTCCTGACCCAGATCTCGCGATAGACATGCATGCGCGCCGACAGGCTGTCGCGGCCATAGGCGGTGTGCTCCAGCGTGATGGCATAGACCAGCCATTCCAGCGCAAAGAAGCCGACGGCCAGGATGTCGACCCAATAGCCGGTCATTGCTGTCTTCCTTCGTCAACGTGCGGCCGGTCCGCCGCGCTGCATCCCGCGTCATGTACAGGTTGAACGCGTGCAATGCACTATGGCAAACTGGCGTGCCAACAGGATTCCCGGACATGCTCAAGCTCGTCATCGGCAACAAGAACTATTCGTCATGGTCGATGCGGCCCTGGCTGGCGCTGCGCGCCAACGACATCCCGTTCGAGGAAATCTTCATTCCGCTCTACACCGACCAGGCCGACAAGGACCGTATCCTCAGCTTCAGCAAGGCCGGCAAGGTGCCGACGCTGATCGACGGCGACGTCACGGTGTGGGATTCGCTGGCGATCATCGAGTATCTTGCCGAGAAGTTTCCCGAGGCGAAGCTGTGGCCTTCGGATCGCGCCGCGCGCGCGCATGCCCGCGCGATCTCGGCCGAGATGCACTCCGGCTTCGTGCCGCTGCGCAGCGAATGCGGCATGAACCTGCACCGGCCGATCCGCGCCGTGGCGCTGTCGGACGATGCGCGGGCCAATGTGGCGCGGATCGAGGAGATTTGGGCCGACTGCCACGCGCGCTACGGCAAACAGGGTCCGTTCCTGTTCGGGGCATTCTCCGGCGCGGACGCGATGTACGCGCCCGTGGTGCATCGCTTCCGCACCTACGCAATCCCGGTGAAGCCCGAGGCGCAGCATTATGTCGATGCCATGATGCAGCTGCCGGCGTTCCAGCAATGGACAAGCGACGGCCTCGCCGAGACGCTGCGGATCGACCGATTCGAGGACGCCTGAGCTAGATCCTTGTTTTGCCGCGTTTTCTTCACGCGAGCCGGCATCCACCTCGCTCGAAAACGCTTCTTGCGCTGCCGAATTGTGACAGCGCCGACAAAGATCGCGGCTTGACGCCGCGGGGCCGAAGGCGTCGAATCCGGAACAGCGGTTTTGCAAGTCGCGAAAGGACTTAGACCATGGGCATTCTCGATTCCCTGGAGAACTCGCCGGAGCTGAAGGGCATGATTGGCCAGCTCGGGGCGGCCGTGATCCCGGTCGTGCTCGGCCAGGTGATGGGCAATGGCGGGCAGGGCGGCCTGTCGGCGATCGTCGCCAAGCTCGAGCAGGCCGGCCTCGGCGAACAGGTCAAATCCTGGATCGGCACCGGCCAGAACCTGCCGATCACTGCCGAGCAGCTCCAGGAGGTGCTGGGCAGCGACACCGTCAAGCAGCTCGCCGCCAAGTTCAACATCCCGGTCGACCAGCTGTCCAAGGTGCTGGCCCAGCAACTTCCGGCAGCCGTCGACGGCGCGAGCCCCAACGGTAAGTTGCCGCATACCGCCTGAGCCGCTGGAACCGGGTTCCGGCCGAGGTCGGCGGGCAATTTTCGGCCGGCGCGCAAATTGCTGCCTATCGCTCTGAAAAATCTGCAAAATCGCACCTCCGCCACGCCCCAATCTTGCTGGATTTGGGGCAGGGCGATGTGCTAGCTTGCCGCAGGGTTCTCAAAATGCCGGCTTGAGCTATCGGGACTGTCAGCTCAGCCAGCAATCTCTAAGAAAATGGAGAGGGCGTTGAAGCATAAGTACTCGATTGGCGAGATCGTCTATTTCACGGCCAGCAACGTGGCGCGCCCCGCTGCGAGCGGCACCTATGAGGTGATCCGCCTCCTGCCGACCGATGGGGACGATTGCCAGTATCGCATCAAGAGCTCGACTGAAGCTTTCGAACGAGTGGCCAAGGAGAGTCAGCTGGCGCTGTCCTGAACGCGTTGTGCGGTGGCTGGAGCGGGATCCGCGCCGTCGCCGTCAAAAGGCCCTGTTCGCAGACCCATTGTGCTGAAGGTTGGACGTCGGGGTGGCGGCGTTCGCCGTCGCCGGTTGTGCTTACGCTGCGTTGAGGGACATCGCGCATGAATTGGGCTTCCTCGCTGGATCAGATCTGGCGCTCACCGACCTTCCCGATGTGGCTGACGCTGGCCGCGGCGGGCTTCTTTGGGATCGTCGTCCTGGTCACGCTGCTGCGCGCGGAAAAGTCCGTCGCCAACGGCGCGCTGACCGTCATCACGCTGCTGTCGATCGCGGTTGCGGTCGCCGCGACGATCCGCGGCTTCGGGCCGGGCGGGCAGGCGGCTCCCGCCGACACGCGCACGGCGCAATTCACCAGCCAGACCGCGCCGGCGCTGGCCTGCATCGACGACCTCGCCGGAGACGCCGTCCTCAATGCCTGCGAGAAGGTGTTGTTCGGCTCGTCCGACACGGCTGCAGCCGCGGTCAGCTATGCGGCGGCGCAGATTTCGCGCCTGACCGCGCTCGGCGACCTCGCAACCGCGGAGCGCAATACGACCACCGAATTGCAGGCGTTGCGCCGCGCCGTCGAGCACGACCGCTACGGTCTGGTGGCCTATGCGCTGATGGCGCGGGACCACTGCACCCCGACTGCGTGTCCCGCGTTCCGCTCGCTTGGCGACAACCATCAGATCATCAACAACATGAACGAGCGGACGTACGAGAACCTGGTCACGCGCTACGCGGCGTCCTGGAACGCGCCGGCCGGCGCGCAGGCGTCGGCCACCGCCGGCCTGGTCGCGGCGCTGCCGCCGTCGATGCCCACCGGCAAGCCGACCAATGCGGAGTTTCCGAGCGCGTCGTCGACGCCGCCGGTCAGCATCATGACGTCCGAACCGGCGAAGCCGGCCGCCGCGGCCCCGCCGCCGGCCGCACGCGCTGCTGCCGCGCCTGCCGCCGCCCCGAAGCGGCCGCCTGCAGCAAAGCGCCCGGTCCAGATCGCGCCGGCTGCTGCGCCGGCGGCACCGCCGCCACCTGCCGCGGCGAGTGCGCCGGCGGCCGCGAGCCAGGACTGAGCGTGATACCGTGCGTGACGACGGCGGCCTGAGCCGTCGTCGTTGCATCATTCCTTGCAGGAAATCCCGATATCCACTGCCGCCGATTTCGCTCCCTTTCCAAAGCGGCCGCCGGCAGCTACATCCCGCGGATGCCGCTTCATCTCATCAAGCTCGCCGTCGGTTGCGACTCGGTCAAGGAACTCAAGGGCTGGGTCGCCGAGCGGATGGCGACCGCGAAGAAAAAGGGCCTGCCGCTCCGTCACGTCCACATCACGCGGATGACGCCGAAACGCGAGGAGGAGATCCTCGCCGGCGGTTCGCTGTATTGGGTGATCCGGGGCGAGATCGCCGCGCGTGAGAAGATCATCGCGATCGAGCCGTTCCGCGACAAGGACGGCATCGGACGCTGCCGCATCGTGATGCAGCCCAAGGTGATCGCGGTCTCGCCGCGGCCGATGCGGCCGTTCCAGGGCTGGCGCTACCTGACTGCCGACTCCGCGCCCGCGGATCTGACCAAGTCGAGTGCAGCCAGCGTGGCGTCGATGCCGGAGCCGATGCGCCGCGAATTGCGCGACCTCGGATTGCTTTGAACGATCGGACGGCTCGGAGCAATCGGAAGAAGGCTGGCGCGGGTCGCTGCGTCACGAAATGCCGCCGGCCCCATTCAGACCGCGATGTTATCGATCAGGCGCGTGCTGCCGATCCTTGCCGCCACCAACATCCGCATCGGGCCGTCCTTCAGCGACCCGATCGGCGCCAGCGAGGCAGCGTGGCGGACCTCGAGATAATCCAGCACGAAGCCGGCCCTGGTGATCTCAGCGGCGCCGGCGGCCATGGTGGTCGCGGGGTCCTCGCCGGCGCGCAGGCGGCCCGCCGCTTGCTTCATCACCCGGTTGAGCGCGGGGGCCGCGCGCCGTTCCTCCGCCGAGAGGTAGACGTTGCGCGACGACATCGCGAGGCCGTCGCGTTCGCGCACCGTCTTCGACCCGATCACCTTGACGCCGAGGTCGAGATCCGCGGCCATCTGGGTCACCACCCGAAGCTGCTGAAAGTCCTTCTCGCCGAAGATCGCGACATCGGGCCGGACTTGCGTGAACAGCTTGCCGACCACGGTGGCGACGCCGCCGAAGAAGTGCGGCCGGAAGCGATCCTCCAAACCGGCGGTGGCCGGTCCCTCCGGCACGATCCTTGTGGCGAAGCCGTCGGGGTACATCGCCTTCACCTCGGGGTGCCAGATCAGGTCGACGCCCTCGGCGGCGAGCTTGGCGACGTCCTCCTTCCAGGTGCGCGGATACGAACCGAAGTCTTCGGTGGGGGCAAATTGCGTCGGGTTGACGAAGATCGAGACCACGACCCGCTTGGCGCGGCGCTTGGCGAGCCGCACCAGCGACACATGGCCGTCATGGAGCGCACCCATGGTCGGGACCAGCGCGACGGTCGCCTTCCTGGCGCGCAGGGTGTCGACGGCGCGACGAAGGGCGGGGACGGTACGGACGACGGTGGGATTTCTCGGCATCTGGTCTCGACTCGCGGGGCAAGCTGGGTGGGGGAATCCGGGTAGAACGTCTGGCATTCGGCAGGTAGCGGAGCTTACCAAGTTCGAACCGTCATCGGCAAACCGCCGCGCAAGCATTACCCGATCTCGCACGCGCATGGATCGCTGGCCGCGCGCCGCCGATCGACGCAGCCGGCTGCGATCGACGCAGCGAGCTTGCGCGTTCGATTCATCATTAAGGGCGGCTGCAATTGATTTCGTTGCGCAGTGATGCATTTCACTTGACCGCAGCCGTGCGCGATTTGAAGATCATTGCGGGGATTGAATCATGTTGGTGCAGGCTAGTCAGGGTCAATCCGGCTCCGCACATGTCGTGGTGCTCGGCAACGAGAAGGGTGGTTCGGGCAAGTCGACCACCGCCCTGCATATCGCCGTTGCGCTCCTGAAGGCCGGACAGCGCGTCGCCAGCATCGATCTCGACTGCCGCCAGCAGAGTTTTACCCGCTACATCGGCAATCGCCAGGCCTGGGCTCGCCGCTCCGGGCTCGATCTCGAGCTCCCCGCGCATTATTGCATCAAGTACGGCGAGACGATGCAGATCGAGGAGAACGAGAACGCCGAGTTCCAGCAGTTCATGGCCGCGGTGAGCGCGGTGGAACGTGCCTATGATTTCATCGTCATCGATACCCCGGGCTCCGACAGTTACCTGATGCGGCTCGCGCATTCGATGGCCGACACGCTGGTGACGCCGATCAACGACAGCTTCCTCGATTTCGACGTGCTCGGCACCGTCGATCCCGCGACCTATGCGGTGATCGGCGAGAGCCACTATGCGGAGATGGTGCGCGACGCCAGGCGCAAGCGTCGCCATCTCGACGGGGCCTCGACCGACTGGATCGTGGTGCGCAACCGGCTGTCGATGCTCGGCTCGCGCAACAAGCAGCTGGTCGCCGACGGCTTGAAGCAGCTGTCGCTGCGGCTCGGGTTCCGTGCGGTCGACGGCTTTGCCGAGCGGGTGGTCTATCGCGAATTCTTCCCGCGCGGGCTGACCGCGCTCGACGACATCGACGAAGCGACGCTCGGCACCCGCCCGAGCCTCGGGCACGTCACCGCCCGTGAGGAGGTGATGGGGCTGTTGCGCCAGCTCAAGCTGCCGCTCGACGAGCGCGGCCGCCGCCGCGCCGCCAACCGGGCCGAATGGTTCAGCCAGGTCGACAAGCCGCTCGAAGTCGACGACATCATCGGCAGCTAGCGATCGTGAGCAGCAGCGCGTTGGCGGCGATCGATCTGGGTTGTCGGGGTGCCGTCGTCGGATTGTCGTTGCTGATCGCAGCCGTGTTGCTGCGCGACCGCCGTGACACGGCGGCACGCCTGGCCGCCGCGCTGGTGGTTGCAGTCGCCGCTTCCGCCATTTCCGGGGCGCCGGGATTTCCGCGGCCATGGCCATATTGGGCGCTGATCCTGCTGGCCTTGTCCTGCAGCGGATCGGTGCTGTTCTGGCTCTGGGCGCGCGCGACCTTCGATGACGATTTCGTGCTCCGGCCGTGGCACGGCGCCTTGCTGGTCGCGGTCGTCGGCGCGCAATTGTTCGATGCCTGGCCCGCTCGAGGCGTGCTCCGGGGTGGGCTCGATGATTCACTATCGTTCGTCTATCTCGGCTTCGCCGTGCTGGCCGCGGCACAGACGGTTGCGACATGGCAGGCGGACCTGATGGCGGGACGGCGGCGGTTGCGCGCGATCGTCCTGCTCGGTGCGGTGGCCTGGAGCGCCGCCGTTTTCTTTCACAATGTTTGGCCGACCCTGGTCGCCAGTTCATCGGTCTGGAGCGCAGCCAACGCGTCCGTGCTGGGGGCGCTGCTCGGTATCACGGCATGGAGCCGGTTTCAGGTGGCACCAACACAGCGGCCGTCCGTCCTTCTGCCCGCCGCGGCTCAAGTTCCCGGCGGTATCGGCGGGGCTCCGCCTGGACGGGAGGACAAGCCGTCGGCGGTCGATGCCGAGCTGTTGCGCAGGTTGCAGCGCCTGATGACGGTCGACTGCGCCTATCGGCGGGAACTGACCATCGCTTCGCTGTCGGCCGAGCTCGGCGTTCAGGAATACCGGCTGCGGCAGCTGATCAACGAAGGGCTCGGGTATCGCAACTTCAATGCATTCCTCAATCACTACCGAATTGAGGATGCCAGTGCGGCTCTCGCGGATCCCACACAGAAGCAAGTGCCGGTGCTGACGATCGCGATGGACGCCGGCTTTCAGTCGATCGGTCCGTTCAACCGGGCGTTCAAGGCCGCCACCGACCTGACACCGACCGAATTCCGGCGGCTGGCGCTGGCGAAGCACGCGTTCGGTGACGGCGCGAGCAGCCCAGGAAGCGCAGGAAAGCCAGGAATCGGCCAGTCGGACTGAGGAATCGGCCAGCCGAATTCTGAACCCGGCAAGCGCGGACCGAAGACATTGGGCAGACTCCTCCAAGCGGTCGCAAGGGCTGCGAAGTGGAGGATCGAATGGATCGGCGCCAGTTTGTTTCACTGCTCGGGGGCGCTGCGTTGACACCGCTCGCCCGATTGCCAGCTGTCGCGGACCCCTCCAATAGCTGCAGCGCTCCGGTTCGCCGCGACGACGGTTGGCCCGTCGCCCCCGTGACTGAGGACGGGCTCGTCGATCGCGGTGCGTTGTGCAGGATGGCCGATCGCCTCGCGAAGACTACCAACGTGCACTCCGTCCTCGTCGCGCGCGGAGGCGGCCTGGTGTTCGAGCGGTACTTCAGCGGTCCCGACGAGGTGGACAACCGCAAGGTGAGGAACGTCGTCTTCGATGCCGACACGCTGCACGACATGAAGTCGGTCTCGAAGAGCGTCGCGTCGCTCGCAACAGGTATCGCGATCGATCGCGGCCTGATCGCCAGCGTCGACGAACCGATCCTGAATTTCTTCCCCGAACTGTCCGATCTGCATTCTCCTGAGCGGGACCGTTTCAAATTGGTCCACGCACTCACAATGTCGATGGGTCAGAAGTGGATGGAGGCGACGCCGGAGACGGGAGACGAGGACAACGACGAGGCGCGTATGAACAGGTCGCCCGATTCCTGCCGGTACGTCCTCGGTCTTCCGGTGACGGCCCCGCCGGGACAGGAGTTCTTCTACAACACCGGCGCGCTCGCGCTCGTATCGGCCATCGTGCGCAAGGCGACCGGACGCCCGCTAGACGAATTTGCTCGGAAGGTGTTGTTTGAGCCTCTTGGCATCACTGCCGTGGAGTGGAAGCGCCGCAAGGGTGACACCGACGCCGGTGGCGGCTTGCGGCTGCGACCGCGCGACATGGCCAAGATCGGCCAGCTCGTCCTCGCGGGTGGCCGCTGGAACGGTCGCCAGATCGTCCCAAAGGCATGGATCGAGAGCTCGACGGCACCGAAACTCAAGGCCTCGGAGCATCAGCAATATGGATACCTGTGGTGGCTCGGCCGCTCCCAGTCCAATGGGCGCGCAGTCCAATGGGTCGGCGCGTTGGGGCGTGGCGGGCAGTCGATCCGCATCGTGCCGGAGCTCGATCTCGTTGTCGTGGTGACCGGAGGCTACTATCAGGACTACAGCCCGGAGGCCTTTCGCGCGCAGTACGCCGTCTTCAAAGACGTCCTGGGTGCGATTTCGTCGCCGACCTAGTTCGGCTCCAGCACCGTCATCTTGAACGGGCCGCTATTGGCGGCGGCGTGTGCCACGGCGTGGTTGGCGTGGTCGAGATCGAAGGTGGTGACCTCGAACTGATCGAGCCGCAACAGCCCGGCGCGGGCGAGGTTGACGAGGCCGAAGGTGGCCTCCGGCGGATACATCCACACCGTGAATGCTGATGCATTCGCGCATGATCCAGGGGTAGGGCAGGTCGACCCCCGGTCCTGCGCTCGCGGCGGCAGAAGCTGACGCCCAAGCTCACGGGCGCCCAGGCCGGGCGGCGGCGCCGCACGCCCGGTTTGCGCCGCGATGAGGTGGCCGAACTCGCCGGTATCGGGGTCGATTGGTACATCCGCCTCGAGCAGGGACGTTCGGTCAGGCCGTCCGCCACCACGATCGACGCGCTGGCGCGGGCGCTGCGCCTCAGCAAGGCCGAGCACACGCACCTGCGGGCGCTTGCGAAGGACGGCGACCGCCGGCCGTTCGCCCTGGAGGCCGTGCCGCCCGCGATCCGGCGGGTCGTCGAAAGCCTCAACCAGCCGGCCTATGTCACGGGACGGCGATGGAACGTGCTGGCCTGGAACAAGGCCGCGGAGGAGGTCTTCGCCTTCGGCCGCTTGCCGGAGAACGAGCGGAACACGTTGATCTGTGTGCTGACCAACTCCAGGAGCCGACGGCTGTTCGGCGCCAGTTGGGCCGAGGAAGCGCGGCGTATCGCGACCCAGTTCCGCCGGACCCACGACCTCTGGGCCGGCGACCCCGCCTTTCTCGATCTGCAGGCGCGGCTTCGGCGGGGCTGCCCGGAGTTCGACGGCTGGTGGGGGACCCACGACGTCAGCGTCAGCGTCGCCGGCCGAAAGGAGTTCAACCACCCCAAGCGTGGCCGGCTGACATTTGAATACGCCACCTTCCAGGCCAACGACGATCCCGGCCTGAAGCTGATTATCTACACGGAAATTGGCTGAATTCCGTGGTTTCCCGGTGATTTTGGCCACACCACGGCCAAAAAGCCGGAACAAAGCAGCCGAAATCCAGTTTCTCCCCAGCGTCGATCCAAGGGCGATTCAACGCTCGAACGCAACCTTGGGAACTCGCGTCAAAGGGGAGAGGAGAGCACGAGCCCTCACGGCAAGGCGTGTGCAACTGCACAAAGTATAGGTGCGACGCACAACGTTATGCCACCGAAGCCACAATATTTGGACTTCCTGTCACGGCGCTGTGACATATATTCTCAAAAGGAGGCCGAAGAGCCTCCGCCAAAATCGCCCTGTAAAGGCTGGCACCTCGAGGACGTCATGAAGCGTGGAATTCTCGTTCTGCTTTCGCTCTCCGTTGTGATTACGGGTGCGTATTTCACCGCGAGCAAGTGGGCGATCCGTCACGAAACTCTCATGTTCAAGGATCCGACCCGCGATGAGCGGCCGGTCGCGGTCGACGTTGCCGTGCGCTTCGACAAGGAGATGCAGGCCGACGCCGGCATGATCAAGCTCCCGGTTGCGATCCTCAATCATGGCAATACCGTCAAATTTACCGAATATTCCTTCCTCGCGAATGTGTTCGCGGCGCGCGGCTATCTGACCATCAGCATTCAGAACGACCTGCCGTCGGACGGACCGATGGTGACCAAGGTCGGCGAGCTCTATGTCGGGCGCCTGCCGCAGTATCAGCGCGGCATCACCAACATCAAATTTGCGATCGAGGAGATGAAGAAGCGTCAGCCGAACGCGGACTACAGCAAGCTGACAATGGTCGGCCATTCCAATGGCGGCGACATCGCGATGTATTTCGCCAAGCAGTATCCTGACGAGATCAAGAAGGTCGTCACGCTGGACAATCTGCGCGTTCCGTTCATGACCGACGGCAAGTTCAAGATCCTCTCGTTCCGATCGCACGATCAGCAGTTCAAACCCGATCCCGGCGTCGTGCCGGACGAGGAGCAGTGCGAGAAGGCCGGCATCACTGTCGTGAACACCAACTTCCAGCACAACGACATGCGCGACACCGGACCCGAGAAGGCCAAGGACTCGATCCAGGCGATGCTCGATAAATTCCTGGCCGACACCGACAGCGATGTCGCGGCGGTCGACACCAGGAATGCGCCGCCGAAGATTCTGGAGCCGGGTCCCGTCTCGCTCTACGTGCCGGTCGAGAAGCCCCAGACCTTTGGCGAGAAGGTCAAGAAGTCGCTCTCGCTGACCAAGACCGAGACCAAGAAGGATCCGTCGGTCACCAACTGAAGGGGCTGCCCGGGATCCGAACCGGCTCGGCGGGCGCGCCACGTTGACCAATCCGATACCGCGGCCCACATAGTGTTTGCTGTACGAGGCAAGCGCTGATGGCTGGCAAGACGATCAGACCGACATCGGGAAGCGAGGTGCGCCCGGCCGATGCGCCTGGCGCACCGGCATCGAGCGCCAATGACATCGCCGCGTTCGTGGCCAAGGCGCGCGCGATGTCGCCGCATCGCGCCGGCGCACGCGGCCGGCTGGTGTTCGCGCTCGATGCCACCATGAGCCGGCAGCCGACATGGGACATGGCGTGCACGTTGCAAGCGGACATGTTCCGCGAGGCTGGCGCGCTCGGCAGCCTCGATATCCGCCTCGTCTATTATCGTGGCTTCAACGAGTGCCGTGCGTCGGGCTGGATCTCCGACAGCGCGCAGCTCGCGCGGTTGATGAGCAAGATCGATTGCCGGGGCGGCAATACCCAGATCGGCAAGGTGTTGTCGGAGACCCGCCGCGAGGCGGTTGCGGCAGGCGTGCGCGCGCTGGTGTTCGTGGGCGACGCGATGGAGGAGAACGCGGATGCGCTGTGCGCAAGCGCCGGTGAGCTCGGCCTGCTCAAGGTGCCGGTCTTCATGTTCCAGGAGGGCGCGGACGCAACCGCAGAGCGGACGTTTCGCGAGATCGCGCGGCTGACCGGCGGCGCATGGTGCAGGTTCGATCCCGGCGCGGCGGCACAACTCCGCGAACTGCTGCGCGCCGCGGCGGCCTATGCTGCCGGCGGCCGCGAGGCGCTGCTGCAGCTGGCGAAGACGGCGAGCGGCGCGGCGAGGCTGATCGGCCAGATGAAATAGGCCCCCGCCGGGTCAGGTTGCGCCCGACGTCACGGCTTTGGCGATTGCGCCGAGCAGCGCCGACATGCCGGCCGTGACCTGTTGGGTCGGCTCCGCGACGCCGTGCCGTTCCGTCAGCCAGGCCGGATCATTGTAGGAGAACCAGCAGGCGCCGGCTTCGTCCTGCCAGACCAGCGCCTTGAGCGGCAGATCGATCCCGATGCTCTGCGCAGCCTGCATCAAGGGCGTGCCGCCCTTGGCGTTGCCAAACACGAACAGTTCGGTCGGACGGAGTGCAAGACTGGCGCCAGCTGCGCCCGCCGCATGATCGATCTGCGCGAACAAGGTCAGACCGCGCGCCTGCAGCTCGGCCTTGAGCCGGTCGGCCGTTTGCTTCGGCCCGGCATCGCTGCGAAGGCTGATCAGTCCGTCGATCGCCATTAAGCTTGCTCCAGCGCGATTGCCGCAGGCTACTCAATCGCAGGGGGCGGCGCCACGCAATGCGCCTTCACGCTCCAGTGAGACGAAGCTTCGCATGCTTTTTGCCGCCGGGCCGCTTATATTCCGCGCATGCCAACCCTGATCGCCGGCGTCGTCGCCGTTGTCGTCCTCTATTCCGCGCTGCAGATGTTTCGTGCGGCCAATCCTGCCGTGCTCGCGCGTGCGATCAAGATCGGGGGCGGGGTGCTTGCGCTTGCCGTTGCGGCCTTTACCGGGGTGCGGGGCGAACTGGCGGTGGCAATCCCGCTCGGCATCTTCGGCGCCGGACTGCTCGGCTGGTCGCCGTTCGGGAGCGCCGGTCTTCCCAATTTCGGCGGCATGTTCGGCGGCTCGCGCAATCAGGGACAAAGCTCGCGGGTGCGCTCGCAATACCTCGACATGAGCCTCGATCACGACAGCGGCGTGCTCAAGGGCCAGATCGTGGCGGGACCGCAGGCCGGCCGCATGCTCGACGAGTTCGACCTGTCGCAGCTGCTGGCGATGGTGCCGAGCTTCGACGCCGAAAGCGTAGCGCTACTTGAAAGCTATCTGGACCGCCGCTTTCCCGCCTGGCGTCAGGACGCGCAGGGCGATCGGACAGGGGGGCAGGGCCGCGCGGCGGCGAGTGGCAAAATGACGAACGAGGAGGCCTATCAGATCCTTGGCCTGCAGCCGGGAGCGTCGCGTGACGACATTGGCCGGGCTCACCGCACCCTGATGAAGAAACTGCATCCCGACCAGGGGGGCTCGACGTATCTCGCTGCCCGTGTGAACGAGGCCAAGGATACTCTGCTTCGCACGCATCTCTAACTCCGGCTACGCTACTGACGCCACAGCCGAGAGCTGCCTTCCGTTTCTGATTGATGCCCCGCGTGGCCCGCCGCTGTCCGGCGTGGCCGATCGTTCTTTCGGGAAAACTTAACCGTAAAATCTTGACGAGAAGTTTCATGGTTGCGCCGCGCGCGGAAAGGTCGGTCGGCGGCCTGCCAAGCAAAAGGGCCGGCGCTTGCGGCGCCGGCCCTTTGCAATGAAGAGATCGCGTCGATCAGTTGCGAACGGTGATGCAGGAGATCTCGGCGCGCTTCAGCGTCTTGCATGCAGCTTCCGCCTGATCGCGCTCGAGGCCGGCAAATCGGGCGCGGTAGAGCTTGCGATTGTCCTTGGCCACCACCTCGGTGAACGGGTCAGCCTTGCTGAGCAGGCCGCGGGCCGAGCTGCGCGCAAGGTCGATACGCTTGTTGGCCTCGCCTTCAGACTCGAGCGCGCCAACTTGGATGATCCAGCCGGAATGCGGGGCACCTGGCTTGACGACGCTGGTTTGCGGGGAGGCCTGCAGGCTGCGGGTCGGTTCGATCGAGGCCACGGCCTGCGGTGCCGGAGCGGCGGCCGGTGCATGGACGGCCGAGGCCGGCAGCACGCCGAGGATGCCGTTGCCGGTGCCGAAATTGGCCGGCTGCGCCGGCATCTCGGGCCGCGAGGTCTCGGCAGCCCGTGCCATCATCGCATTGGAGGTCTCGGGAACTTCGCCGCGCGACGGGATGGTGCTGGTGATCGGGGGCGCGGACTGTGCCGGGCCTGCGGCGGCAAGCCTGACCTGGCCGGCCTTCACCTGGACGGTCTTCACCTTGACCGGTTTCATCGGTTCGGCCGAGCCCGGGATCGCGGTGATCGGCTGGGTCTGGATCACGCCTGAGGTCAACGGGGCCGGCTCGGGCTTGGCCTGCGGCTCAGGCTTCGCCGGGGGCGGTGGCAGAGCGGCGGCGACTGCCGCCATCAGCGAAGGCTTGCTCGCCGGGCGCGGCGACTGCACCGCGACGGCTGCCGCAGCGGGCTCGGAGGCCGCGACCGGCGCGGTGTCCGCGCTGCGGCCGTTGTCGGCATCGGCAACCTCGACATTGGCGTCGGCCGGGTTGCGCTCGGTAATCGCGGCGGCAGTGCGGGTGGTCGCGCCCTTGCCGATGTTTTCGGCCAGCAGGTTGCGCATGATGGCATCGCGCGAGCCGCCGCTGCGGCCGCCGAGCACCACGCCGACCAGGAAGCGGTTGCCGCGGTGGATCGAGGTGACGAGGTTGAAGCCGGAGGCGCGGGTGTAGCCGGTCTTGATGCCGTCGACGCCCTCGACGCTGCCGAGCAGGCGATTGTGGCCGGTGATGGTGTGGCCGCGGAAATTGAACGCCGTGGTCGAGAAGTAGCGATAGTAACGCGGGAAGCGATCCTGGATGGCGCGGCCGAGCGTCGCCTGATCGCGCGCGGTGGTGATCTGCTCGTCGTTGGGCAGGCCGGAGGCGTTGCGGTAGGTGGTCCGGCTCATGCCGAGCGCGCGGGCCTTGCGGGTCATCATCCGGGCGAAGTCGTCTTCGCTGCCGCCGATCGCCTCGGCGATCACGACCGCGGCGTCATTGGCGGAGCGGGTGACGAGGCCCTTGATGGCGTCTTCGACCCTGATGGTCTGGCCGGGCCGCAGGCCGAGCTTGGTCGGGTCCTGCTCGGAGGCGTGCTCGGAGACCGGCATCTCGGTGTCGAGCTTCATCTTTCCGGAATCGAGGCGCTCGAACAGCAGATAGAGCGTCATGATCTTGGTGAGCGAGGCGGGGTGCCGCAGGCCGTCGGGACTGTTCGACGTCAGCACCGAGCCGCTGTTGCCGTCGACGACGATCGACGCGAATTGCGGGCTGTAGCTTTCGCGCGCGGACTCGCTGTGGTGGTGACGTGCGGTGTGACGCCGGTGACGGCGCGCCTCCGCGCTATCACTGGTGATCAGGATCGCCGTCGTGACGGTAACGAGCCCAAGAACGCCAACTCGCAGCGCCCGCGAGGAGGCCAAGGTTGTTCGAAGCATCTACTTCCCCGTCCCAATTTCTATCTAGATCACCGGCTCGTGAGGCGAAATTGTGCCCGGCGGCCGTCGATCCTTGCCTGCGCAACAGACCACTTCGGGCAGAACCATCGGCCCTCATGGCGGCTCAGGTCGCTCTTCTAGCTAAGGTGTTGTTCACAAACAGCTTTCAAGGCTGTCCGTCGGAAGGCGAACAAAGTCCGGGAATCAGGTTAGGCGGCCCGAGTTTCCAAAAGATTAAGCAACCGTTGCGTAGCTCCCCAAGGTTTATGGCAAATGCTCAGGATTCGGGCAAATGTCATTGTGCGACGCACAATATTTGTTGACTTTATTGTGCGATGCGATATTCCAATCGTTGTCTGGGGGCCGGGAGCTTCCCGGCAATGGGAATTTGCGCCTTCAAGTCTGGGAAAAGGAATTCCATCCATGGTCAAGATCGAAGACATTCAGAACTACGGCAAAGAGCATTTCGAGTCCGTCACTGCGTCTGCGAACAACCTGCAGAGCGGCGTTCAGGCGATCGCCACCGCCTATGGCGACTACGCCAAGAAGTCGTTTGAGGACACCAAGTCGTTCGTCGAGAAGCTGTCGGGCGTGAAGTCGTTGGACAAGGCGCTCGAGGCCCAGACCGAGTTCTTGCGCTCGTCCTACGAGACCTTCGTCGCGGAATCGCAGAAGATCGCCGGCCTCTACAGCGACTGCGCCAAGCAGACCTTCAAGCCCTATGAGGGCCTGGTCTCCAAGTTCGCGCCCGCCGCTCAGTAAGCGTCGCCGATCCAAGATAAACCAAAAGCCCGGCCGTTTTGGCCGGGCTTTTTTGTTGCGCGTGAAGCGGGCGGTTATTTCGCCAGCCGCAGCTTGCTGAGAGCGGTTCCGATCGTGTTGAACGTGGTCACGATCTGGGTTGAACTGGTCAGCATGAAGAACTTGTCGGGGCTGCTGGCGCAGTTCTTCAACACGGTCGAGGTCGGATCGCCGCTCGTGTTCACCTGGATCGCGTAGATCGTGTACATCGGCGCGCCGTTGGCATCCTTTGCGGCTTGCAGATTTTGGCACTGCAGGGCCTGCCTGGCGTCAATCGGATTGCCTGAGGCTTGTGAACTGCCGTCGCCGTAATCGGGCCAGCGGTCCTCGGTGTTCAGACCGTCGGAAAGTATGATGATGACCCGGTTGTAGGTGGTGTTGGCGTCCTCGGCAGGCGCGTTTAGCGGACCGCCCACCAGAAGGGACTGCCACGCCCAGGCGAGGCCGACCGACTGGTCGGTGCCGCCCGTCGGTTGCATTGCGTTGACCGCCGTCTTGAGCGCGCTCCAATTGTAGCTCAGGGGGATGATCGGCCCGAGCGTCGTCGAGGCGCTGCTGCTGCAATAGGCCGTGCTGTTTTCATAGTACTCGTTGGCCGGGAACATCGTGGTGACGTCGGATGTGTTCGGCAGTACGCCGGTCGCATCGTTTGGCTGCGTGCGGTCAGTGATGCAGCCTGTCCATGTGCTGATGGGATTGGTGGAGGGCTGCTGCCAGTTGTTCACCACGGTCGGCGTCTGGTTGGTCGCAGTCCATTGGTTGTTGGTCCAGCCGACGACGGCGGTGACCCGGGGCTGGTTCTTGTTGTCGACCGTGTCGTTGGGGCCCGGCTGTGTCCAGTCATGGGTATACAGCGTGCCGGTGCACTGATAGACGCCGTTCTTGGTGCCGCAGCTGCAGCCGCTGACGGGGTTGCCCGTCGAGTCCGTGGGACAGGAGCACGAGTTCGAGCCGGAGCAGAATACGCCCGTGCCGACTTGCGTGCTGACCCAGCAGCCATTGTATTTCGTGTGCGAATTGTAATCGACGCTCGGGCAGATGTAGCCCGAATAGGTCCCGCTCGACGGGATGTAGGTCGTGCTGGATGAATTGGTCGGCCCCTTCGTGCAGGTGAAGCCGCCGTTCCCGTTGGTCCAGGGGCATCGTGCACCCGGTCCCACCGCATGCCAGTTCATGGGAAGGGTTGCCTGGGTGCTGCCGTTGTTGGGCTGCGTGGTCGGAGGATTGAGCCAGTCGGTCCAGTCGATGTAGTTCTGGGTATAGTTGCTGGAGCCGACATTGACGACCTTGGCGAACGGGATGACGGAGATGTAGACGTCGCCGTTGTTCTTGCTCAGCGCGCTGAGCTGGTCGATCAGGCCGCCGGATCCTGCCACCGCGTTGCGCAGCGCGGTAATCTTGCCGTTGTCCGCCATCGACCCCGTGTTATCGAGGGCGAGGGCGACGCGCATCTTGACGTTGCCCCAGGTGGTGGTGGTCGAGGTACCGAAGTTCATTTTCTGGAAATTGCCGCCGGACAGATCAGCAAATTTCATGAAATAGGTGTTGATGTAGCCGGACCCGCTCAGGAGAATGGTCGCCGCCGTGTTCGCGGTCGGGGTCGTATAGGTGGCCGAGATGGCAATGCCTTGGCCGTCCTTGTTGGTGAAGAGACTGTTGAAATAGGTCTGCGCCTTGCTCGGGATCTGCGCGGCCGTGATGGTGCCCATGGTCAGATCCTTGGACAGCATCAGCGCGGTGGAATCGAGGGCCGCCTGCATCGCGGTGCGGGCGTTGTTGGCGCGGGTATAGTCGATTGCAGCGCCCACGAAGGCGAGGATCGGCAGGATGGCGAGGGTGAAGATCACCGCGACATTGCCGTCGGTTGCCCTGGAAAACCGGCGGACGGCCGCGCGGATGCGATTGGAAACGGCTGAGCCAAGCATGGCGCCCTCGTCAAAATGGATTGCGCGGCCATCTCGACCAGCGTGGCTAAACAGATGGTGAATCGGCCTAGGGAAACCTGATGGAGCGGCCCCCGCAGATGGTCAAAAGCAGGGCAAAAGCACGCGCCATCCTGAATGCCGTCTAAACCGGATGCCCTGCTCCTTTGTCAAATCGGGCAGAAAAGATTAACCTTGCGGGGTTGCCGCGCCGGGAGACGAACCGGTGGGCTGCGGCGGGTCTGCGCTTGCGGCGGGGCGTCGTGAGGCCCATATTCGGGAGGTCAATCCGGCCGCCGGATCGGACCGGGAGCGGCAATCGGAAAGTACTTGCTGGGGTTCCGCGATCAGTCTTGCGGCAATCGCGTCCACCTTCCAATTGCCAACCGGTTTCCCGCCGGTCTCCTTGGGGAATTCGAACGCCTGAGCCATGCTGCGATACACGTTGACAGTCCCGATCTCCGAGCCGGTTTCGGCCAAGCCCGCGGTGTCCGCCGCGCCGGCGCCGAAAATGAGCAATGACGATAACCGCAATGGAGCGGGCGGCGGCCCGTCGACCTCGGTCATCACCAAGGTCAAGCCGAAGACCAAACGCCCGAACCTGTATCGCGTCCTGATCCTGAACGACGACTACACGCCGATGGAGTTCGTGGTTCACGTGCTGGAGCGATTCTTCAACAAGGACGCCGAGGCGGCGACCAAGATCATGCTGCACGTCCACCATCACGGGATCGGTGAGTGCGGCGTGTTTACCTATGAGATCGCCGAGACCAAGGTGACGCAAGTCATGGACTTCGCGCGGAAGCATCAGCATCCGCTGCAATGTGTGATGGAAAAGAAATAGTTCGCGGCAACGATTGACCTGCCGCGGGAAGCGGAACGGGTCTTGCATCGCGTTTTTGACGGCAGCGGACGGTGTTCCCGTATGATCACGGGGCGCGGCCGGACCACGTCCCGGCGCCTGAATTTTAGAAGAAAACCATCACCTCGGGACCGGTCTTTCGCCACGATCCGTCGTAACTATATCAATGGCGATCACGAAGGTTGTTATTGCCTGACCCGGTAATGGCGATCATGATGGCCGGGGGCCATAGAGGACGCGAATGCCTACTTTTTCCCAAAGCCTAGAACAATCCTTGCATCGTGCATTGGCGATCGCGAACGAGCGTCACCATCAATACGCGACGCTCGAACACCTTCTGCTGTCGCTGATCGATGACTCGGATGCGGCGGCGGTAATGCGGGCCTGCAGCGTCGATCTCGACAAGCTGAGGACCAGCCTCGTCAATTATCTCGAGACCGAATTCGAAAACCTGGTGACTGACGGCGCCGACGACGCGAAGCCGACCGCCGGGTTCCAGCGCGTGATCCAGCGCGCGGTGATTCACGTCCAGTCGTCCGGTCGCGAGGAGGTGACCGGCGCGAACGTGCTGATCGCGATCTTCGCCGAGCGCGAGAGCCACGCCGCGTATTTCCTGCAGGAGCAGGACATGACGCGCTACGACGCCGTCAACTATATCAGTCACGGCATCGCCAAGCGGCCCGGCGTTTCCGAGGCGCGTCCGGTGCGCGGCGTCGACGAGGAGACCGAGACCAAGGGCAACGAGGACGCCAAGAAGAAGGGTGAGGCGCTCGAGACCTATTGCGTCAACCTGAACAAGAAGGCGCGCGACGGCAAGATCGATCCGGTGATCGGCCGCAATGCCGAGATCAACCGTGCGATCCAGGTGCTGTGCCGCCGCCAGAAGAACAATCCGCTGTTCGTCGGCGAAGCCGGCGTCGGCAAGACCGCGATCGCCGAAGGCCTCGCCAAGCGCATCGTCGACAGCGACGTGCCTGAGGTGCTGGCGGCCGCGACCGTGTTCTCGCTCGACATGGGCACGCTGCTGGCGGGCACCCGCTACCGCGGTGATTTCGAGGAGCGGCTCAAGCAGGTCCTGAAGGAGCTGGAGGCGCATCCGAACGCCATCCTGTTCATCGACGAGATCCATACCGTGATCGGCGCCGGCGCCACCTCGGGCGGCGCGATGGATGCGTCCAACCTGCTGAAGCCTGCGCTGGCTTCGGGCACGATCCGCTGCATGGGCTCGACGACCTACAAGGAATATCGTCAGCACTTCGAGAAGGACCGCGCGCTGGTGCGGCGCTTCCAGAAGATCGACGTCAACGAGCCGACGGTGGAAGACGCGATCGCGATCCTCAAGGGCCTCAAGCCCTATTTCGAGGATTACCATCGGCTGAAATACACCAATGAGGCGATCGAGGCGGCGGTGCAGCTGTCCTCGCGCTACATCCACGACCGCAAGTTGCCCGACAAGGCGATCGACGTGATCGACGAGTCCGGCGCGGCGCAGATGCTGGTCGCCGAGAGCAAGCGCAAGAAGACGATCGGCATCAAGGAGATCGAGACAACGATCGCCACCATGGCGCGGATCCCGCCGAAGAGCGTGTCGAAGGACGATGCAGAGGTGCTGAAGCATCTCGAGCAGACCCTGAAGCGCACGGTGTTCGGTCAGGATAAGGCGATCGAGTCGCTGGCGGCATCGATCAAGCTGGCGCGAGCCGGCTTGCGCGAGCCGGAGAAGCCGATCGGCAGCTACCTGTTCTCGGGGCCGACCGGCGTCGGCAAGACCGAAGTGGCCAAGCAGCTCGCGGCGTCGCTGGGCGTCGAGCTGCTGCGCTTCGACATGTCCGAATACATGGAGCGGCACACCGTGTCGCGGCTGATCGGCGCACCTCCCGGCTATGTCGGCTTCGACCAGGGCGGCCTGCTCACCGATGGCGTGGACCAGCATCCACATTGCGTGGTGCTGCTCGACGAGATCGAGAAGGCGCATCCGGATCTCTACAACGTGCTGCTGCAGATCATGGACCATGGCCGGCTCACCGACCATAACGGCAAGCAGGTCAACTTCCGCAACGTGATCCTGATCATGACCACCAATGCGGGCGCGGCTGACCTCGCGCGGCAGGCCTTCGGCTTCACCCGCTCGAAGCGAGAAGGCGACGATCACGAGGCGATCAACCGGCAGTTCGCGCCGGAGTTCCGCAACCGGCTGGATGCGATCGTCTCCTTCGCACACCTCAATGCCGAGGTGATCGGCATGGTGGTCGAGAAGTTCGTGCTGCAGCTCGAGGCCCAACTCGCCGACCGCGACGTCACGATCGAGTTGTCGGAGCCCGCCAAGGCCTGGCTGATCGAGCACGGCTATGACGAGCAGATGGGCGCGCGTCCGATGGCGCGGATCATCCAGGAGCACATCAAGAAGCCGCTCGCGGATGAAGTTCTGTTCGGCCACCTCAAGGGCGGCGGACACGTTCGCGTCGTCCTCGTCAAGGACGAGGCGGCCGCCAAGGACAAGATCGGCTTCGAATATGTCGAGGGCCCGGTCACGCCGAAACCCGAGAGCCTGCCGCCGCGCAAGCGCAAGCCGCCGAAGGGTGGCCCCAACAATGGCGGCGGAGGCGGCACCAAGGGGCCGGCCTCGAAGGGGCCGATGGTCAAGGCCTGAGGCGCGAGCGAACAACCAAATGAAAAGGCCGGCTGAACAGCCGGCCTTTTTGTTTGTGCCGCTGGAGTCGCAAGTCGCGTGCGCGCCGCCTCACTCGCCCTTCAGCCGCTGGCCCTCATGGACCCGCACCTGGTCGGCGCCGCGGCTGCCGGCCGAGGACAGCCGCAGCGTGCTGAGCACGGCAGCCACCATGGCAAAGCCGACGCCGACCATCAGCGAGATCCTCGTGCCGTCGGCAGGATAGCGCGCCAGCAGCATCGCGACCAGCGCGGCGCCGATGGTCTGTCCGAGCAGGCGCGCGGTGCCCAGCATGCCGCTGGCGCCGCCGGAACGTTCGCGCGGGGCGGCGGCGATCATGGTGCGGTTGTTCGGGGTCTGGAACAGGCCGAAGCCGGCGCCGGCGAGCGCCATCCGCCAGATCACGTCGATCGGCGTCGCATTGGCAGGCATGAACGCCAGCGTGCCCAGCCCCAATGCGAACAGCAGCAGGCCGATGCCGCCGAGCAGGCCGGCCGGGTAGCGCTCGACCAGCCAGCCCGCGATCGGCGCGGCGAAGGCGACCGCGATCGGCCACGGCGTGATCAACAGGCCGATCTGCACCGCCGAATATCCGAAATGGTTCTCGAGATAGAACGGCATCGCGACGAAGGCCAGCATCTGGCCGCAGAACGAGGCGATCGAGGTGCCGATCGACAGCGCGAAGATCGGAATCCGTAACAGGTCGACCGGCAGCAGCGGCGAGGGCAGATGCTGCTGCCGCCGGTACAAGAGATGCGAGGCGACTGCGGCAATCGCGAACTCCAAGGCGCAGAGATAGAGCGCTTCGCCGTGGCCGGCGCTGTCGATCGCGCTGATGCCGAACCCGAACGCGATGGCGCTCATCGCTGCGCTCTGCCAGTCGAAGGCGTGAACCGCGGGCCTGGTGTGCGGCAGGAAGCGCCAGCCCAGCGCCAGCGTGACGATGCCGAGCGGGACGTTGATGGCGAACAGATATGGCCAGGTCCCGACCGCCAGGATGAACGAGGCGATCGTGGGGCCAACCGCGGCCGAGATCGCGACCACCAGCGCGTTGATGCCGATGCCGCGGCCAAGCTGCGAATGCGGATAGATGAAGCGGACCAGCGCCGTATTGACGCTGAGGATTCCGGCGGCGCCGAACCCCTGCAGGATGCGGGCGACCGTCAGCAGCGGCAGCGTGTGCGACAGCGCGCAGAACAGCGAGGCCAGCGTGAAAAGCAACAGCCCCGCCAGATAGACGCGGCGATAGCCGATGATCTCGCCGAGCGAGGCGAGCGGCAAGAGCGAGATCGTGATCGCCAGCTGATAGCCGTTGACGATCCAGATCGAAAACGCGGGGCTGGCGTTGAGATCCCGCGCGATGGTCGGCAGCGCGACGTTCGCGATCGAGCCATCGACGACGGCCATCACGAGGCCGAGCGCGATGGTGAGAATGGCCCAATTGCGCTGCGGCTGCGGCAGCCCGTCGGGATGCTCTGATATCGCGGACGACATGTCGTGAAATAGCCTTCGGTTCCAGCAATGGCGGGCTTACCCGGATGCTGGATTAACCTGGCCTTTGCAACCCCCGAAATGACAGATGTCGCCCGCGATCCAAACGCCGCCGGGAAGCTGCGAGAGGACGCTCAGCCCTGGCCGAGCAGTTCCTTGATCCGCCGCTGCAGCTGCCGCTTCTTCATCTCGCTGCGGCGGACCCGCTCGTCGAGATCGCTGACCGGGGTGTCCGAGGTCATGATCCGGAACGCGAGGCCGACCTTGTTGGCCTGGCGCCAGATCATGCGCGCCAGGAACGTGCGTCCCTTGCGCGCGACGCTGAGATTGATCTCTTCGGGCAAGCGTGCGGCGTCGCCGAATTCGACGCAGGCACCGCCCTCGCTGATGTTGCGGACCACGCAATCCATCGTCGAGCCGCGCGCATTGATCTCCGCAACCGCACCGTAAAACACCTTGTCACGTGGGCTCTGGCGCCGGTCCTGCATGGGAAATCCTCCTAAATCAACGGCACGACTGTACCGGTCCGGACCCGCGAAAAGAAGGGTACCAACGGAACCCGTTGCAGTTAGTGTAAATTGTTTGCATCTGTGAAGGTCCGGATTCCCGGCTATTTTGCGCCGCAAACCACCCGAGAAGTCAGTTCGGAACCCGGCTTTGCCGCCAATCGCGCGGCGACAGGCCGTAATGCTCGCGGAACACGCGGCCGAAATGCGAGAGATCGTTAAAGCCCCAGGCGAACGCAATCTCGCCGATGTGGCGATGCGCGTGGGCCGGCGAGGCGAGATCGCGCTTGCAGCGCTCCAGCCGCTCTGCGAGCACGAAGCGCTGGAACGAAGTGTCCTCGTCGGCCAAAAGGCTGTTGACGTAGCGCGGCGAGATGCCGAGCGCCGCGGCGGTATCGGTGAGGTTGAGCTCGGGGTTCGGCAGATGCGCGAGCACATGCGCTTTCAGCCGGTAGAGCAGAGCGGAGCGATGCGTCGAGGCCGGTAGCGCAGCGCCACCGAGCCGCTCGCTGATCGCCATCGCCAGCAGGTCGGCGGCCTGATCGGCGAGGCGGATCGCATTGTCGGGATCGAGCCTGTCGGCGATCTCGGAGAGTCCTGAGATGAACTGCCAGGCGAGCCGCTGCACCGGGCGATCCGATGTGAACGTTGTCGCGGTCAGGCCCTGGGTGCCGGCAAAGCGCCGGTGCAGCATCGCGCGCGGCACTTGGAAGATGGTTTGCGTGAAATCGTCGTTGAAACGCAGCTCATACGGGCGCGTGGTGTCATAGAACGCAAACTCGCCCGGCCGGATGACGGTCTCGCGGCCGTCCTGCACCACGCCGCCCGTGCCGCTTTGGCCGAGCGCGAACAGCACGAAATCCTCGCTGGTGCGCGCGATCCGCGACGGGGTGCGCAGCACGCGCTGCCGGCCCGACGAGACGACGGAGCATTTCACCGCGCCGAGCTGCGCGCTGGTGATGGCGCCGTGGAAGGCGGTGCCGAGATCGGACTTGCAGTCGAGTTGCACGAACACGTCGCAGACGATGTCGCGCCAGAGCGCGAGGCGCCGATGCGTGGGCGCGGCTTCCGTGGTGAACAGGGCCGGCATGATTTCCTCCCTTCACGAGTGCAAACGCTGGCCACGCAAACAAAGCAAGCTTCGTACCGGGGACGGCTGGGGGAATCTCCTCCGCAGTCGAATTTTCCTTCCGTTCTGGTCGAACGGCGTTCCCGGTCCCGGGGCAGCATGATGTCAGAGGCCGCCAGGACTTATCAATAGGCCCGATCAAGCACGAACCGGCCCGAGCGGCTGCCTGCGAGGAGGACATCATGGGCATCGAACATCCGAAATATCGCGTTGCGGTGGTGCAGGCGGCGCCTGCGTGGCTCGACCTCGACGCCTCCATCGCCAAGAGCATTGCGTTGATCGAGGAGGCCGCCGCCAAGGGTGCCAAACTGATCGCGTTCCCCGAGGCGTTCATCCCCGGCTATCCCTGGTACATCTGGCTGGACTCGCCGGCCTGGGCGATCGGACGCGGCTTCGTGCAGCGCTATTTCGACAACTCGCTGAGCTACGACAGCCCGCAGGCGGAGAAGCTGCGGCTCGCCGTGAAGAAGGCCGGCATGACCGCAGTGCTCGGCCTGTCCGAGCGCGACGGCGGCAGCCTCTATCTCGCGCAATGGCTGATCGGCCCTGACGGCGAGACGATTGCAAAACGGCGCAAGCTGCGGCCGACCCATGCCGAGCGTACCGTCTATGGCGAGGGCGACGGCAGCGACCTTGCGGTGCACGACCGCCCCGGCATCGGCCGGCTTGGCGCGCTGTGCTGCTGGGAGCATCTGCAGCCGCTGTCGAAATACGCGATGTACGCCCAGAACGAGCAGGTCCACGTCGCGGCCTGGCCGAGCTTCTCGCTGTACGATCCGTTTGCGCCGGCGCTCGGCTGGGAGGTCAACAACGCGGCCTCGCGGGTCTATGCCGTCGAGGGCTCCTGCTTCGTGCTGGCGCCGTGCGCGACGGTCTCGCAGGCGATGATCGACGAGATGTGCGATCGCGACGACAAGCACGCGCTGCTGCACGTCGGCGGCGGCCACGCCGCGATCTATGGGCCGGACGGCAGCATGATCGCCGAGAAGCTGCCGCCCGACCAGGAGGGCCTGCTGCTCGCCGATATCGATCTCGGCGCGATCGGGGTCGCCAAGAACGCCGCCGACCCGGCCGGGCACTACTCGCGGCCCGACGTCACGCGGCTGCTGCTGAACAAGAAGCCCTCGAAGCGGGTCGAGCATTTCGCGCTGCCGCTCGACATCGAAGAGATCGACGCGGCCGCGAGCTGACGCATCAGGGCAACATCCAACCGGAGGCGACTGCCATGGAATCCGCTATTCCATCTCATCTGCAGACTGCCCGCTCGCGTCATCGTCGCGTCCCGGACGATTACGCGCCGCCGTATCCGTCCTTCGTCGCGCGCCACAAGCCCGCGGTCGCACGCGTCATCATGGCCTATTTCGGCGTGCAATATCGTGGCGAGCCGACCGCCGCGGTGACTGAGGCGCTGGCGTCGATCGCAAAGCGCTTTGCCGGCGACAACGGCCCGACGCATTGGGACCGCGCGCAATATGTCGACCAGGCCGGCTACACCAACGTGGTCTCGGTCGCCTATTGGGACGATGCCGGGAGGTTCGACGCCTGGTTCGAAGGTGCGCGCGAGGCCTGGACCGGCAGCGGTGCCGGCGATGGCGTCGGCCGCTTCATCGAGGTGCTGCGGCCGCATGTTGCGCGCTACGAGACGCTGTTCTCGTCGCTCGGCCGCCCCGAGGGCGTCGCGGTCCTTGCCGACGGCATGAGCGGCGAGGTGCAGGAGCATGCTTACTGGGGTGGCATGCGCGACCGCATCCCGCTGTCGCAGACCGACGCGATGACGCCCGGCGGCGAACCACGCGCGATCCGCGACGGTGCGCGCATCCGCGTGGTCGCGCATGACAATCTCTGCCTGATCCGCTCCGGCCAGGACTGGAGCGACACCGAGGCGTCGGAGCGCAAGATGTATCTCGACGATGTCGAGCCGGTGCTGCGCGAGGGCATGGACTTTCTGCGCGACGACGGCGTGCCGATCGGCTGCTACGCCAACCGCTACATGCGCGTGGTCGATGCGGAGGGACGGTCGACCGAGAAGTCCTACGGCCAGAGCTGGTGGAAGAGCCTCGCTGCGCTGGAGCGCTGGGCGGAGTCGCATCCGACCCATGTCCGGATCTTCGGCGCGGCGATGAAGTATCTGTCGACCTTGGGGCCAGCGGCGAAGCTCAGGCTGTATCACGAGGTCACGGTCGCAGCTGCCGACGAGCAGTTCTTCGAATATCTCGGCTGCCACGAGCGGACCGGCATGCTGGGCGCGGTGCAACTCGCGGGGGCGCCATCCGCCTGACGCGGGCAGCTTGGTCCGAGCAGGGGCGCTGCCAAAATATCGAAAACAACCCCATGCAAAGTAGCCGGCGGCTGCCGGCGGCTGCCGGCGGACACGGCGGCTTGACTCGTCGGGCAACTCAGGGGTAGAGTTCTATTAATCCGAAATTATGCGTGCGGCTCGACGACGGCGTGGACGAGGATGTAGCTTCACTTCCTCTGTATTTCTATGGCCGCAGCCGGCCGCCGCGTTCCGTGATCGCTTGCGCCAGTTCGACGGCCGGGCCGCGTTTGGTCCGGCGCGCGGTGCGGACCACGAATTCGACGTTGCCCAGCGGAGGCAGGCCCGCTCCGGGCAAAGCCTCCAGTCCGTCCGGGATCAGGCCCTGCGCCTGCGGGGTGATGCCGAGACCGGCCAGCGCCGCAGCGCGCAGGCCGCTGAGGCTGCCGCTGGAGCAGACGATGCGCCAGGGTCGTCCGAACCGCTCCATCGCCTCCAGCACCACGCTGCGGCTGACGCTCGGCGGCGCGTAGAGGATCAGCGGCAAGGGCTGCTCGGGATCGAACCGCATGCCGGGCGCGCCGGTCCATACCAGCCTATCCTGCCACACCAGCTGCCCCAGCGCGTCGCCGGGCCGGCGCTTGCCGAGCACGAGGTCGAGCTCGCCGGCGTCGAGCTGCTGGTACAGCACGGCACTGAGGCCGACCGTGAGCTCGAGATCGACCTGCGGGTGGCGGCGGACGAAGTCGCGCAGCAGATCGGGCAGCCGGGAGCTGGCAAAATCCTCCGCGGCGCCGAACCGGACTTTGCCGCGCACCTGCGACCCCGCGAAGTAATCGCGGGCGCGCGCATTGGCCTCGAGGATCGGCCGCGCAAAGCCCGTCATCGCCTCGCCGTCGGCGGTCAGTACCACCGAATGGGTGTCGCGCACGAACAGGCGGCGCCCGGCGGCGGCCTCGAGTTTGCGGATGTGCTGGCTGACCGTCGACTGCTTCAGGCCGAGCCGGCGGCCGGCCTCGGTGAAGTTCTGGGTCTGCACCACGGTCAGGAAGGTTTCGAGCTGGGTCGGGTCGAGCATGGCGGCCAAACAGTCATTACATAGCGTAATGACAATAACATCGGTAAGCGCGGTTCACAATCGGCGCGGGGAGAGCCATTTTCCGCTCAAGGAAAGGAAGCCGCCATGACCATCAGCCGCTTGCGTTCGCTCGTGCCCGTCGACCCCTACATCGCCGCCATCGTCGGCATGGTTGGTCTCGCCACGCTGCTGCCGCTGCACGGGCAGGGCACGGTGATCGGCGGCTATGCCACCGAGGTGGCGATCGCGCTGCTTTTCTTCCTGCACGGCGCCCGGCTGTCGACGACGGAGGCACTGGTCGGCGCCCGGCACTGGCGGCTGCACCTCGTGATCTTCCTCTCGACCTTCGCCCTGTTCCCGCTGCTCGGGCTCGCCGCGCATGCGTTGGCGCCGCATCTGCTGACCCCGGCGCTGTGGGCGGGCGTGATCCTAATCTGCATCCTGCCGTCGACGGTGCAGTCCTCGGTCGCCTTCACCTCGATCGCGCACGGCAATGTGTCGGCGGCGCTGTGTTCGGCGACCGCCTCCAATCTGCTCGGCATCGTCGCGACGCCGCTGCTGGCGGGCGTGCTGCTCTCCAGCCATGGCGGGTTCTCGGGCAATGCTGCGCTCGACATCGTCGTGCAACTGCTGCTGCCGTTCGTGGCCGGGCAATTGTCGCGGCCGCTGATCGGCGGCTTTGTCGCCAGGCACCATGCGATGCTCGGCGTCGTCGACCGCGGCTCGATCCTGTTGATCGTCTATACCGCGTTCAGCGACGGCGTCAGCCACGGCATCTGGCACCAGGTCAACGCAACGCAGATGGCGATCGTGATCGGCCTCGATGCGCTGCTGCTGGCAACCGTGCTGCTGGTCACCAATTTCGGCAGTAAGCTGCTCGGCTTCTCGCGCGCCGATCGCATCGCCATCATGTTCTGCGGCTCGAAGAAGAGCCTTGCCAGCGGATTGCCGATGGCGAGCGTGCTTCTCGCCGGACAGTCAGTCGGCCTGATCGTGCTGCCGCTCATGCTGTTTCACCAGATCCAGCTGATGACCTGCGCCGCGCTGGCGCGCCACTATGCGGGCAGCGAGGACACGGCGTCACATAGTGCCGCCCCGGCGCATGCGTAGGCAGTTCGCCTCCGCTCGTCGTCCCCCGGCTTGTCCGGGGGACCCAGTACGCCGCGGCTTCTCCGTGATTCATTGACGTCTCTGGAATACTGGATCGCCCGGTCGAGGCCGGGCGATGAGAGCTCGAGTGGGGTAGGCTTTACGCGACGCGCAAGCCCTTCGCGATTTCCTTCTGCGCGTCGAACTCGCGGCGGAGGCGCGCCAGCTCTTCGGTGCTCAGCGCATCGGCGTTGCTGTAGTCGCGCTTCCAGGACGCGTCCTCGCTCCAGCGGAGCGGCGATTGCACCGTGGTCTGCGGACCGGGGGCAGACTCCAGCACGCGCAGCGCCAGCTCCAGCGTGAAGGCCTGCGAGGCCACGTCATGCGGTTTGCCGGCGGAGTTGCCGAGCGGGAAGTCGGAGAACAGGAAGCGCGGCACCGCGGCGTGCTCGACGATATCCTTGGCGCAGCCCATCACGACGGTCGGGATCCCGCTGGCTTCGAGATGCCGCGCCACGAGGCTGACGGTCTGGTGGCAGACCGGGCAGTTCGGCACCAGCACCGCGGCGTCGACCTTGTCGTCCCGGCAGCGCCTGAGGATATCAGGCGCATCGGTCTCGATGGTGACGCGGTGGCTGCGGTTGGTGGGGGCGCCGAAGAAGCGCGGTGCGACTTCGCCGATCGTGCCGGCCGCGGCGAGGCGCTTGAGCTGCGCCAGCGGGAACCAGGTGCCGCTGTCGGTGGCCGCGGTGTGGGTGCGGTCATAGGCGATGTGCGAGATCCGCAAGTCCTGTGGCTGCGACGTGTCGCCGTCGTAGACCGAATAGAATTTCGCTCCGCCATTGTATTTCGCGCCGGGGCCCTGGTCGCCCTTGGCGGGATCGAACGGTGCCGCCGTCGTGATGATGGCGACGCGGGACTGGCTCACCGGCTTCTGCAGCGGCTGGAACGGGGCGGCGGTGTAGTGCGCCCAGCGGTAGGGGGTGGTGTAGCCGATTGCCGCGTAATAATCGCGGGTCCGCTTCATGTAGCCGATCGGGGCGTCGTCGTCGGGGGCAAAGCCGGATTGATCGTCGGGGCTTGCTGCCATTTTGCGCTCCCTTTTGTGCGCCATCATTTCAGTCCATAGCTAGACCACGAGCTTGCGGTGTCAAGCCGCGTTGCGCGGGAACAGATTTGCGATGCGAACAGGTCTTTGCGCCGCATGGGTCATGCTTGTGTTGCTGGTGCCGCCGGCCGGTGTCGGCGCGGAGGACGCGCCTGCCTCCGCTCCGGCGCCGCCAGCAAGCGCCGAGCAGCCCGCAACGCCGCCTGCGGACAAGCCCGCAGCGCCCGCCGAGAAACCCGCGGCTGCGCCGGTAGACCAGCATGCGCCAGCGCCGGGTGAGCAGGCTGCGCCATCGGCTGAAAAACCTGCACCCCCCGCGGACATGCCGGCGACGCCTGCCGAGAAACCTGCGGCAACGACCGAGAAACCCGCAGACGACGCGCGCGAGAGCGACACCCGCGAGGCGATGTGCCTGATGATCGAGTCGGCGGCGCGGGCCAACGACCTGCCGCTGGAGTTCTTCGCGCGGGTGATCTGGCAGGAGAGCCGCTTCCAGGCCGACGCGGTCGGTCCCGTGACGCGGAGCGGCCAGCGGGCGCAGGGCATCGCGCAGTTCATGCCGGGCACCGCCAACGAGCGCGGGCTGCTCGATCCCTTCAATCCCGTCCAGGCGCTGCCGAAGTCGGCCGAATTCCTCAGCGAGCTGCGCAACCAGTTCGGCAATCTCGGCCTCGCTGCCGCGGCCTATAACGCCGGCCCGCGCCGGATCCAGGACTGGCTCGCCGGCACCGGCTACATGCCGCAGGAGACGCGCAATTACGTCTCGGCGATCACCGGCTCCAGCGTCGAGGACTGGGCCGCTGCGGCCCGCAACAACGGCAAGATGCCGGAGCGTCCGCCGGCCAAGAGCTGCCGCGAGCTGATGGCATTGCTGAAGCGCGCGCCCAATCCGTTCGTCGCGGGTCTCGAGCAGCACATCACGCTGTCGGCGGCGAAGGTCTGGGGCGTGCAGCTCGCCGCCGGGTTCAGCCGCGACAAGGCGCTCGCGATGTATGCCCGCGCCATCAAGCGGCTGTCGAGCGTGATCGGCGATCAGGATCCGAGCCTTTTGAGCTCGCGGCTGCGCACCCGCGGCAGCGCGACCTTCTACCAGGTACGCATCGGCGCCGACACGCGCCCCGAGGCCGACGGCCTGTGCAACCGCATCCGCAAGGCTGGCGGCGCGTGCTTCGTGCTGAAGAACCGGGCGTGATGACGTAGCTCCCGTAGCTCGGATGAAGCGCCAGCGAAATCCGGGGCCGCTCTTGCTGTGGGGCAGAGCTGTCCCGGATTGCGCTTCGCTCCATCCGGGCTACTGCATACCCGCCCTGTGCCGCCGCTTGCTTGACCCATTGAGCATCGCGCCCTAAGCCGCCGACATTGCAAACCATCCGGCTTCCCGTGGCGCTTCCTCCGCTCGATTCTCCGCAATGGCAGACCTCGTTCCGCGCCTTCCTGTGGGGTGCGCGGTCGATTGGTGCGACGGTGCTGACCCTGGTGCTGTTTGCGACCTATCTCGGCATCGGTGCGCTGGCGCATGATAGCGGCTTCTCGCTGGGCTGGACGCTGGCGAGCACGGCGTTCGTCTGGGCCGGCCCCGCGCAGATCATCGTGATCACCACGCTCGGCTCCGGCGCTACCGTGCTGCAATCGGCGATCGCGGTCACGGTCAGCGCGATCAGGCTGTTTCCGATGGTGGTGTCGGTGTTGCCGTTGATGCGCACCGAACAAACCAAGCGGCGGCAACTGATCCTGGTGGCGCATCTCACAGCGGTAACGCTGTGGGTCGAATGCTACCGCTTCCTGCCGCAGGTGCCGCGCAACCGGCGGATCGCCTTCATCCACGGGCTCGGCCTCGGGCTCGTCTCGGTCTGCCTGCTCGCCAACACCATCGGCTACACGCTCGCCGCCAACCTGACGCCGCTATTGGCCGCGGGCATGCTGATGCTGACGCCGCTCGCCTTCCTGTTCTCCACCGCGCGCAACTGCCGCGAGCTCGCAGATGTCATTGCGCTGGTGCTCGGACTGTTGCTGTTCCCACTGGCGGCGATGCTGAACAGCGGCGTCGATATCCTGGTCAGCGGCGTCTTCGCGGGAACCGTCGCCTATGGCGTGCACCGGGCGAGGGCGGGCATGGTGAAGGCGGGCGCATGAGCACCTTCATCGGCGACTGGCACGCGCTGGCGATCCTGTTCGTGGCAGGCGTCATCCCCAACCAGATCTGGCGCATGCTCGGCCTGTGGTTCGGCGGCGGCATCGACGAGAATTCCGAGCTGCTGGTCTGGGTGAGGGCGGTCGCTACCGCAATCCTCGCCGGCATCATCGCGCAGATCGTGGTGCAGCCGCCGGGCGCGCTCGCCAGCGTGCCGGACTGGCTGCGTTACGGCGCCGTCGCCGCAGGCTTCGTCGCGTTCATGCTGGCGCGGAAGTCGATCTTCGCCGGCGTGCTCGTGGGCGAGATCGTCCTGATCGCGGGCAAATACTGGCTCGGCTGATTGCGGCGCCCGCATTATCCGCTACTCTCGTTCTTCAAGAAAACAAGAACAGGGGAAACGCCATGCCGCGGCGCGCATCATCGGCCTTCATCGTGGCTCTGACTGCCTTGCTGACAGCAGCGCTGCCGGCGCGTGCCGCCGACTATCCGACGCGTCCGATCAAGCTCGTGGTGCCCTATGCCGCGGGCGGGCCGACCGACGTGCTCGGCCGCCTCGTCGGCGAATATCTCGGGCGCGATCTCAAGCAGGTGGTCGTGGTCGAGAACAAGGCCGGCGCGCAGGGCGCGATCGGCGCCGAGGCGGTGGCGCGCTCCGACCCTGATGGCTACACGTTGTTCGTGACGGCCGCCTCGATCTTCGTGCTCAATCCGCTGCTCTACAAGAAGCTGCCCTACGATCCCGCGAGGGATTTTCGCCTGCTGTCTGTGATCACGGATGCACCGATGATCATGGAGGTGAATCCGTCCGTGCCCGCGACGACGATCGCTGAGTTCGTTGCCTACGCCAGGAAGAATCCCGGCAAGCTCAATTTCGGGTCGGCCGGCACCGGCGGCACGGTTCACCTCGCCGGCGAGATGTTCAAGCAGATGGCCGGCGTCGAGATGACCCACGTGCCCTACAAGGGCGCGGGACCCGCGTTGCAGGATTTGCTGTCAGGCAACATCCAGCTGATGTTCGACACGCTCGGCACCGCGCTGCCGCCGATCAAGTCAGGCCTGCTGCGCGCGCTCGGCGTCAGCTCGACCGAGCGCATCCCCGATCTGCCGGATCTGCCGACGATCGCCGAGAGCGGCTATCCCGATTATGCGGTCAGCGTCTGGTATGGTATTGCAGCGCCGTCGAAGGTGCCGGACGAGATCGCGGCCAAGATCAAGGCGAGCCTCGACCGGGCCTTGAACGACGAGGCGTTTCGCGCTTCGCTGGTCAGGATCGGCTTTCCGCCGCTGCGCGTAAAGAGCCAGGCCGAGATCGACAGATTTGTGGACACCGATCGCGCGCGGTGGGCGGGCGTGGTCAAGGCGCTGAACATATCGCTGGACTGACACATGGTACGTGAAATGGAATTGCGCCAGGGCGAGGTCGCCGTCGACATGCCGGTGGCACGCGACGCCGCGCTGGTCTTCATCGGCCGCATCCGCACGCCCTGGACCTCGCGGCTGGCGACGCCGCGGCAGGGGCGGCATGACGGCCCGGTATGCCGGCTCGAGATCTTCGAGCCCTGGGTCGCCGCGATCAAGGGCGTCGATTTCTATTCGAACCTCGAAGTGCTGTACTGGCTGCACCAGTCGCGCCGCGACATCGTGCTGCAATCTCCGAAGAACAACGGCAACACCCGCGGCACCTTCTCGCTGCGCTCGCCGGTGCGGCCGAACCCGATCGGGACCTCGATCGTCAAGCTGGTCGGCGTCGAGGGCAACGTCATCCTGGTGCGCGGCCTCGACTGCCTCGACGAGACGCCATTGATCGACGTCAAACCGGACCGCTGCGAGTTCACCCCGCTGGCCCCGCCGCAGCCGGGGGATTTCGAGACGGAGTAGCTCGTCATTCCGGGGCGTCGCGTAGCGACGAGCCCGGAATCCATCTGGCCGCGCGTCTCCTGGTGAAATGGATTCCGGGCTCGCGCTACGCGTGCCCCGGAATGACAGCGGTGGGCGTCACTTCAACGCCGCGATCAGCTTCGCCGCGTGCGCCTCCAGCACCTTGCCGTCTTCCTTGTGGCTGGCGGGCGGCAGCAGCGCGACGCCGTCCTTGCGCGGCATCACATGCATGTGCAGGTGGAACACGACCTGGCCGCCGGCGGGCTCGTTGAACTGCTGCACGGTGATGCCGTCGGCCTCGAACGCTTTCATCGCGGCGGCGGCGATCTTGTGGGCGGCGCGCGCGACGTGGGCGTAGTCTTCGGGCGTGATGTCGAGGATGTTGCGGGCAGGGGCCTTCGGGATGACCAGCGTATGCCCGGGCGAGCGCGGCATGATGTCGAGGAAGGCGAGCACGTGCTCGTTCTCGTAGACCTTGTAGCTGGGAAACTCGCCGCGCAGGATTTTTGCGAAGGGGTTGTTGTTGTCATAGGCGGCGGGCATGGCGGCGGCTCCCTGGATTTTGTGGATCTAATGTCTCGGTCGCGAGGCAAACGTCAAGCGTCGTCGACTGTCTTGCGGAACGGACCGGCCTCGGTGAGCTCGCGGCCGACCTCGGCGACATAATCGCGCTCGCGCTTGAGGTAATCGGCGATGGCGCGGCGCAAGCCGGGATCGGCAATGAAATGCGCCGAATAGGTGGTCTGCGGCAGGTAGCCGCGCGCCAGCTTGTGCTCGCCCTGCGCGCCGGCCTCGACGACCTTGAGCCCGCGCTGAACCGCGAAATCGATCGCCTGATAGTAGCAGACCTCGAAATGCAGGAACGGGTGGTGCTCGATTGCGCCCCAGTTGCGGCCGAACAGCGTGTCCGAGCCGATGAAGTTGATGGCGCCGGCGATCCAGCGGCCGTTGCGCTTGGCCATGACCAGCAGCACGTCGCGGGCCATGCTCTCGCCGATCAGCGAGAAGAATTTTCGGGTCAGATACGGTCGGCCCCATTTGCGCGAGCCGGTCTCCATGTAGAACTCGAAGAACGCGTCCCAGGCGTCCTCGGTGATGTCGGAGCCGGTCAGCCAGTGGATGGTGATCCCGGCAGCGAGCGCCTCACGGCGTTCGCGCTTGATGCCCTTGCGATGCCGCGAGTTCAGCGATCCCAGGAAATCGTCGAAGGTCTTGTAGCCCTGATTGTGCCAGTGGAACTGCTGGTCGGTGCGTTGCAGGAAGCCGTGGGTGCCGAGGAATTTTGCCTCGTCCTCGCGGGCAAAGGTGACGTGCACGGAGGAGGCCTCGGTGGCGTTGCAGAGCGCCCGCAGGCCGCGCGCCAGCGCCGAGCCGATCACTTCGCGGTCGACCCCCTCGCGGATCAACAGCCGGGGCCCGGTGGCGGGCGTGAAGGGGACGGAGACCTGTAGCTTCGGATAATAGCTGCCGCCTGCGCGGTGATAGGCCTCGGCCCAGCCGCGGTCGAACACGTATTCGCCCTGCGAGTGCGATTTCAGATAGCAGGGCACGATTCCGACGATCCGGCCATCGAGCTTGGCGATCAGATGCCGCGGGCCCCAGCCGGTCCGCGGGCAGGCCGAGTTGGAGGCTTCGGCTGCGGCGAAAAAGGCGTGGGAAACGAAGGGGTTGTAGCTCGAACTTGCGATCGTTTGGCAATCGCCTGCGGAAGCGGGCGAGGCCAGCGTGTCGAGCTTGTGGATGCTGTCCACGTCGGCCTTGGGATTGGCGCAGGCGTCCCACTCGGCCGCCGGAATGCCGCCGATGTCAGCTACAGCCTCTAGGGTGATTTCAGACGACGCCATCGAGAGTGAAGACCGGTGCCTCTTTCGAGCATGATCTTTCCGGAATAGCTGGCTCCACTTCCGGATCATGCTCCGCATTCCGCCATCGCCGATGACGACCAACTCCTGACAACATCGTGCGTCGCAGCGAGGAGTTCAAGACTGCGGACGTCATGTCAGGTTCCCGGCACAAACCCCTCGAAGATCATCTGGTCGGCGTAGCGTGCCGCGCGTTCACGCTGTTCCACTGTCCGCACGGTCCAGGCCAGCAGCGGGCAGCCGAACACGTTGCGGGCGATCCAGGGCGCCGGCGCCGGCAGCTGGTTGACCCAGAAGGCAACGAAATGCGGCTCGGTCCTGAAGCCGTGGCGCAAGTACAGCATGCCGTCGCGCTGCGCCGGCGTCAGCTTGATCCAGGAACTGTCGTCATAGGTGCGCTGGGCGGTGATGCCGCGCGGCAGGTTCGGCATGATCTCGCGCAGTGCCAGCACCTGGTCGGGATCGAACGACATGCCGACGACAGGGCCGGAATAGGATGACAGCACCTCGGCCATACGTCGAACCAGTCTGCGGTCGCCGTCGAAATGGCTCTTCACCTCGACCACCAATGGCACGCGGCCGGCGACCAGCGCGCAGAGATCGCCGAGCGTCATCATGTGCTCGGAGGTATTCTTGAACTTCACCGCCTTCAGCTCGGCGGCGGTCTTGGTCGCGAGCAGGCCCGAACCTTCGGTGAGGCGGCCGAGCGCATCGTCGTGATGCACCATCGCCTCGCCGTCAGCGGTGAGCTGGATATCGCACTCGATGGCGAAATTGCCTGCGACCGCAGCGTTGGCCGCGGCCGGCATGTTCTCGACGACGCCGCGTGCGGCATCGTGCAGGCCGCGATGGGCGACCGGCCGTTTGGTCAGCCACTCAGGGGCGCGCATCGATCAGGCGACTTCGAACACGCCCTCGACCTCGACCGCGGCGTCGGCGGGCAGCGAGGCGACGCCGACGGTGGTGCGGGCATGGCGGCCCTTGTCGCCGAACGCTGCGACCATCAGGTCGGAGGCGCCGTTCAGCACCTTGGGCCCGTCAAAGAAATCCGGCGCCGAGTTGATGAAGCCGCCGAGCCGCACCACGCGTACGACCTTGTCGAGATCGCCGAGCGCGGCCTTGACCTGGGCCAGGAGGTTGATCGCGCAGCCCTGCGCCGCGGCGACGCCTTGCTCGAGCGTGACGCCGGCCCCGAGCTTGCCCTTGGCGATCAGCTTGCCTTCGGCGTTGAAACAGACCTGGCCCGACACGAACAACAGGTTTCCGCTGCGGACGAAGGGGACGTAATTCGCGACCGGGGAGGTCGGCTGCGGAAGTGTGATGCCCTGTGACGCCAGTTTCTGTTCGACGGTACCCGCCATCTTTTTGTCCCCAGATTGGATTTGCACGAAGCCTGAAACGCGGTCAGGGCCAAGTTTGTTTCGATTGTTTCGCGCATCGTGCCGCCGGTTGCAAGCGGCGGTCAGGTGAAGGGCCGCGCGCCCCGACGTTGAGGAATCGCACGGAAAACGGTCAAGAATCACGGCATTTTCGCCGCATACATTGCGATTTTGTCAGATTTGCCCCAGTTGCGGCGCAATACCACCGTTACTATTGTGACGAATCCCCGCCTCATCGAGGAAAAACCATGACCCTGCCGTTTCGCAATCCGTCGCGTGCCCTGGTGCTCACGATCGCCGTTGCCGCAGGATCCGGTCTGGCGCAGGGGTCGTCGGCTGCCGCGGCGAGCGGGCCGTTTCTGGCGCATCAGGCGCTGTACGATCTGAGCCTCGTGAAATCGCGCGGCTCCAATTCGGTCAGTGATGCGCGCGGACGCATCCTCTACAATTTCTCCGGCAGCTCCTGCGAAGGCTACACCTCCGAATTCCGCCAGGTGTCCGAGCTCGACAGCGGCGAAGGCAAGGTGACGCTGTCCGATCTGCGCTCCTCGTCCTGGGAGGACGCCTCGGGCAAGAGCTACCGCTTCAAGATCGACACGCGGATGAACGACAGCGACTCCTCGCCGGTCGACGGGATCGCCGAGCGCGTCGGCGATCATATCACCGTAAAGCTGACCCAGCCGGTGAAGAAGACCTTCAATCTCGACGGCAAGATCGTGTTCCCGACCGAGCAGATCCAGCACATCATCGCCGCCGCCCGCGACGGCAAATCGGTGCTCGAGCAGACCGTCTATGACGGCTCCGACAATGGCGAGAAGGTCTACAACACGTTGACCGTGATCGGCCGGCCGATCGCCGGCGACCGCGCGCCGTCGTCGCCCGATCCGTCGACCGCGAGCGATGCGATGAAGACCATGACGCGCTGGCCGGTGACGGTGAGCTATTACGACAGCGACGCACGCGCCAAGGACGGCGAGCAGACGCCGGTCTATGCGATGTCGTTCGAGCTCTACGAGAACGGCGTCTCCCGCGCGCTGGTGCTCGACTACAACGATTTCGTGATCTCGGGCGCGCTCGACAAGTTCGACGTCAGGGATTCCAAGCCCTGCAAGTGACAACGTAGTTGTCATTCCGGGGCGATGCGAAGCATCGAACCCGGAATCTCGAGATTCCGGGTCTGGTCCTTGACCATCCCGGAATGACGTCCTCTCTAGTCGAGCGCGCTGCGGCCGGATAGGCTTCCCCAAACACGCGTGTGTCAGGGAGGCACCTCATGACCAAGCTCGACCATCTGCGCCCCAGCGGCCTGCATCACAATCCGGCTTACTCCCACGTCGTCGTCGCCTCGGGCGCGCGCACGATCTACATTTCGGGACAGGTCTCTGTCGACGAGGAGGGGCGCGTGGTCGGCGCCGGCGACCTCGCAGCGCAGACGACGCAGGTGATGCAGAACCTCGGCATGGCGCTGAAGGCGGCCGGGGCGAGCTACGCCAACATCGTCAAGATCACGACCTTCGTCGTCGGCTACAGACCGGAGCTGCGGCCGATCATCGGCAAGGCGCGCTCGGCGTTCTTCGAGGGCATGGAGCCGCCGGCCTCGACGCTCGTCGGCGTCACCGCGCTCGCGGCGCCGGAATGGCTGATCGAGATCGAGGCGGTGGCGGTGGCGGATTGAGGACAGTGCCTCCCCGTCATTGCGAGGAGCGAAGCGACGAAGCAATCCATCGTTCCCCGTATGCTGAAGCATGGATTGCTTCGCTTCGCTCGCAATGACGGGGCTGGAATAGCTGCTAGTCCTCCGCGCTCTTCGGCGGCCCCTCATAGGCAATGCCCCGGATCACGGCGGCGTTGCCGAACTTCTTGCGCAGATTGTCGATCGCGCGTTCGGCGTGCGCCGAGCGGCGGTCGAGCATGTCGGAATCATTGGCCTGCGAGCCCGGGCGCAGCGCGCTGACGCCGGCGCCCATCAGGCGGAAGGCGGTGCCGTCGATCTCCTTGGCCAGCATCTCGCGCGTCACCGCAAAGATCTTTGCGGCCAATTGGGTCGGCGTCTGGATCGATTGCGAACGGGTGCGCTGGCGGAAATCAGCGGTCTTCAGCTTCAGCGTGATGGTGCAGCCCGAAAGCTCGCTGCTCTTCAGCCGCGCCGAGGTCTTCTCCGACAGTTTCCAGAGCAGCCTTTCCAGCGTTGCGAAGTCGCGGATGTCGGTCTCGAAGGTGGTCTCGCTCGAGATCGTCTTGGCGCCGCGATCCGGCACCACAGAGCGGTCGTCGATGCCGCGCGCCAGCCGCCACAGCCTGCGGCCTTCGCTCGCGAACTGTTTCATCAACTCGTTCTCGTCGGCGCGCTGCAAATCGGCGATGACGCGGAAGCCGCGCTGCACGAGCTTCTCTTGCGTCGCAGGGCCGACGCCGTAGATGAATCCGACCGGCTTGCTGGCCAGCATCTCGCGCGCCTCGTCCTGGTCGAGCGCGGCAAAGCCCCGCGGCTTGTCGAGGTCGGAGGCGATCTTGGCGAGGAACTTGTTGCAGGACAGCCCGACCGACACCGTGATGCCGATGTCGCGCTCGACGTCGCGGGCGAATTTCGCCAGCACCTTGGCCGGGATCATGCCGTGGACGCGCTGCGTGCCGGAGAGATCGAGGAAGGCCTCGTCGATCGACAGCGGCTCGACCAGCGGCGTCAGCGCCTGCATCGCCTGACGCACCTCGCGCCCGACCCGGACATATTTCGCCATGTCGGGCGGGATCACGGTGGCGTCGGGACAGAGTTCCAGCGCCTTGAACATCGGCATCGCCGAACGGACGCCGTAGGTGCGGGCGATGTAGCAGGCGGCCGACACCACGCCGCGCTTGCCGCCGCCGATGATGACAGGGCGGTCGGCAATCTCAGGGTTGTCGCGCTTCTCGACCGTGGCATAGAAGGCGTCGCAATCGATATGCGCCAGCGCCAGCGCGGGCAGGGTGCGATGGCGCACCAGCCGCGGCGAGCCGCAATGGCTGCAGCGCTTCACCTTGATGTCGAGATCGCCGAGGCAGTCTCGGCAGAAGCTGAGCGGACCGTCGGACGCTGCCGCTGCCGTGGTCACGGCACGTCGCGCTCCCATTTCGGGTCGCCCAGCACCTGATGGGCGGCGGCGATGTTGGTCGGGTGCAGTTCCGAGGCCTTGGCGAACGCCGTCACCGTGGCATCGTCGCGCATCACGAATTCGAGCACGCTCGCAAGAAATTGAGGATCGGACGCCGCGTTCCGCAGCGTCTCCGGACCGATTCCGGACTCGGCCAGGAACAGGCCCAGCCGTTCAGGATCGCCGGCAATGAAGCCCAGCGCCTGAATCGCAACGATTTCAGCAACTTCCCGGGGGTTGTGAACAGGCTTTTTCAACGCGCCGGTTTGCCTTTCCGTTAACTTATGGTCTCTATTGAGAGGCCCATCATGCCCGAGTCTTCCGCGTGTGTTCAAGCAACGGAAACCACGCTGCGGAAGTTGGATGTCGGGTTAACGGGTTAGAGCGATTCTGGCGCTAGTTTGAATTCACATTTTCGACGCGTCCCGAGCGCGGCGCGTGAGGTGCCGCAGCAGGGCCCGTCTCCTGGGTTTGGGAGGGACGGGATGGCCAAAACCGTCCTGATCGTGGAGGACAACGAGCTCAATATGAAGCTCTTTCGCGATCTGTTGGAAGCGCATGGCTATCAGACTTCGGGCACCAGCAATGGTTTCGAAGCGCTCGATCTCGTCCGCAAGCTGCGCCCCGATCTCATCCTGATGGATATTCAACTGCCGCAGGTTTCCGGCCTCGAGGTCACGCGCTGGATCAAGGACGATCCCGATCTGCGCACGATTCCGGTGGTCGCGGTTACCGCCTTCGCCATGAAGGGCGACGAAGAACGCATCCGCGAGGGCGGTTGCGAAGCCTATTTGTCCAAGCCGATCTCGGTCGGCAAATTTATTGAGACTGTCCGACGATTTATCGGATAGGGGAGTTGTGGTGCCATGTCCGCGCGTATCCTCGTCGTCGATGACGTTCCGGCGAACGTCAAGCTGTTGGAAGCCCGTCTGTCAGCCGAATATTTCGATGTGCTGACCGCGTCCAACGGGACCGAGGCGCTGGATATCTGCACGCGCGCCGAATGCGATATCATCCTGCTCGACGTCATGATGCCTGACATGGACGGCTTCGAGGTCTGCCGCCGCCTGAAGTCGAATCCGGCGACCCATTTCATTCCCGTCGTCATCGTCACCGCGCTCGACAGTCCGGCCGATCGCGTGCGCGGCCTCGAAGCCGGCGCCGATGATTTCCTGACCAAGCCGGTGTCCGACGTCGTGTTGATCGCGCGCGTACGTTCGCTGACGCGGCTGAAGATGATGACCGATGAGCTGCGCATGCGCGCCATCACCTCGCTCGAGATCGGCATGCAGGCGCCCGAGCGCAGCGCGATCGCCGACCGGGGAACGGGCGGCCGCATCCTGCTGGTCGACGACCGGCCGTCGTCCTACGAGAAGCTGGCGCCGATCCTTTCCGCCGAGCACACCGTCGACGTCGAGGTCAATCCGGCGGAAGCCTTGTTCCACGCGGCCGAAGGCAATTACGACCTCCTGATCGTGTCGCTCAGCCTCGACAATTTCGACGGCCTGCGGCTGTGCAGCCAGGCCCGCTCGTTGGAGCGCACGCGCCAGGTGCCGATCCTCGCGGTTTCGGATGCCGACAACAACGCGCGGCTGATGCGCGGGCTCGAGATCGGCGTCAACGACTACCTGCTGCGTCCGGTCGACAAGAACGAGTTGCTGGCGCGGGCGCGCACCCAGATCCGCCGCCGCCGCTACACCGATCATCTGCGCGACAACGTGCAGAACTCGATCGAGATGGCGATCACGGATGCGCTGACCGGCCTCAACAACCGGCGCTACATGGAGAGCCACCTCGCGACGCTGGCGGAGCAGGCTTCGATCCGCGGCAAGCCGCTGGCGCTGATGATCCTCGACATCGACTACTTCAAGGCGATCAACGACACCTACGGCCACGACGCCGGCGACGACGTGCTGCGCGAATTCGCCGTTCGCATCCGCAAGTCGATCCGCGGCATCGATCTCGCCTGCCGCTATGGCGGCGAGGAGTTCGTGATCGTGATGCCGGAGACCGACCTGCACGTCGCAAGCATGGTCGCTGAGCGGCTGCGGCGCTCGATCGCGGGCGAGCCGTTTGCCGTCGACAAGGGCGGCAAGCGGATCACGGTCACGATCTCGATCGGGCTGACCACGCTGGAGCGCAAAGGCGAGCAGGTCACCGATGTGCTCAAGCGCGCCGACACCGCGCTCTATCGCGCCAAGCACGACGGCCGCAACCGCGTGGTGTCTGCCGCGGCGTAACGCGATCTCGTAGCCCGGATGAAGCGCAGCGTAATCCGGGACGCCTGTGCATCTGGCGCGATACCCGGATTTCGCTGCGCTTCATCCGAGCTACGAAGCGCCGTTATCTTCCGCGCTTCACCGCGTCGTAGGCCATCCGTTTGAACTCGAACGAGAACGGATGGACGAACGCCATCTGGCGCTGCGCCATCATCACGCCGGCGATGCCCTTTTTGGGCGAAATCCACCACTGCGTGCCCGCGACGCCGCCCCAATAGAACTCGCCGGCTGCGTCCGGATGATCGATCGGCGAGGGATTGAGGATCAGGCCACCGGCAAGTCCGTGCGCCTTGCCGGGTTGCTCGCCCATCATCGCGAACCGGATCCACTGTCCGTTGGGCAACTGGTTGGACATCATCATTGCGATCGTGTCCGGCTTCAGCAATGTCGGTCCGCCCGGCAGCAGGCTGCGGATCAGCGCGACCATGTCGGGCAGCGTGGACACCAGGCCGCCGCCGCCGTTGAGCCTTGCGACCGGGCGCAGATAGGCACCGGGGAAGGGCGCATTGTCGGTGCGGGTGAGGCCGGGCTTCATCGGCTCCATCAGGTCGGCGCCGGCGTAATAGGCGACGAGCCGGCTGTGATCCCTTTCCGGAACGACGAAGCCGGTATCGGCCATGCCGAGCGGATCGAGGATGCGCGCCTTGATGAACGTGTCGAAGCTCTGGCCGCTGACGACTTCGACCAGGCGTGCCACCACGTCGATCGCAAGCGAATATTCCCATGACGTACCCGGCTGATAGATCAGCGGCAGATCGGCCAGCACATCGACCATTTCAGCCAGGGTCGTGTTGGGATTGTGCACGCCGCGCTCGTTCAGCGCTTTGAAAATGACGGTGCCGGGATCGAAGAACCCATAGCTCAAACCGGCGCTGTGGCTCAGCAATTGGCGGATCGTGATCGAGCTCTGCGCCGGCTCGGTGTCATCGATCGACGTCGCGCCCGGTCGCAGCACCTTGCGGTTGCCGAGCTGCGGGATGAAGGTCTCGATCGGGTCGTCGAGCCGGAAGCGGCCGTCCTCGAACAGCAGCAGCGCCGCGCAGGAAGTGATCAACTTGGTGTTGGAGAACACCCGGAAGATGTGGTCGGCGCGCAGCGGGATCTGCGCTTCCTTGTCGGCCCATCCGACGCAGCCGGTGTCAGCGACGTCGCGCCCGGTCAGAACCGTCCAGGAGATGCCGGACAGCAGATTGTTGTCGACATAGCGCTGCATGGCGGCGCGAGCCGGCGCGAAATCGTAGCCGGTGGCCGTCACCTTCAAATCTTCCATGGTCGTTCCCCAGTTGTGCCGCAAGTTGTTACGCGGTCGCCGCCAATCTCGCCGGACGGAATATCCAATCGGGAATGCCGTCGCGTGCGGTCGATGCTAACAACCAAACCGGACTTGGGGACGCAACCGGATTTATCCAGTGCGCTTGTTGTCAGCAGGTGCGGACCCGCCGACCTTGACGCCCGCATTCGCCAGCAGCACGCGGGCGGCTTCCTTCGCCGCGCGCGCCATGGTCGGATCGTCGCGCACGAGGTCCTGCGCGATCGAGCCGTCGACCAAGAGCGTCAACTGGGTCGCAAGCCCCTCGGCGTCGGCAACGCCAAGCTGCCGCAGCAGCTCGCGAAACCAGACCCGGCGGCTTTCCTTGAAGGCGACGGCGATGTTGCGGACGGTACGGTCCTCGTCGTCCGGCCCGAGCTCGGCGACCGCGTTCACGAACGGACAGCCGCGAAAATCCTTCGCGGAGAACCGCCGCTGCAGCGAATCGAAGGTTGCGAGAATCTGCTCGGCCGGCGGCTTGTCGGAGGAGCGGGGCTGCACGAAGCGGCGCTGCAGATAGGCCTCGATCAGCGCGTCCTTCGACGGGAAGTGGTTGTAGAGCGTGCGCTTGCTGATGCCGATCTCGGCCGCGATGGTGTCGACGCCGATGGCGCGAATGCCTTGCAGGTAGAACAGTTTGTCGGCGGTCTCGAGGATCCGCTCTTTCATGGTCTGTTTGGGAGGCGGGGAAGCCATGCGCCGGCCGTGATCCTCTTCGCTTGACAGTTGGCCCTCTCTATAGCCTAAGTACACAGGTCTGTGTAACCAAACATGCGTGAATTGCAGGCCGTGGCGCGCGTGCCGCCCCGTGTTGGGAGAATAAGAACAATGCCCCTGTTGCAGGTCCTGCGTCCCACGCTTCCCATTCTGATCGGTGCCTCCATCATGCTCACGCTGAGCATGGGGCTGCGGCAGAGCCTCGGCATCTTCATGCAGCCGTTGACGCATGACATCGGCATCTCGGTGTCGTACTTCACGCTGGCGCTGGCAGTGCAGAACCTCGCCTGGGGCTTTCTGCAGCCTCTCGCGGGCGCAATGACGGTGCGTTACGGCTTCCGCCCGATCATGGTGGTTGGCGCGCTGGCCTACACCGCGGGCCTCCTGCTGATGACGACGGCGCATGGGCTCGTCAGCATCATGATCGGCGCCGGTGTGCTGATCGGCCTTTCGCTCGCCTGCACTGCGAATGCGATCGCGATGTCGGTCGCGGCGCGCGCGGTGTCGGAGACGGTGCGCTCGACGGTGCTCGGCATGGTCTCCGCCGCGGGCTCGCTCGGCGCGCTGCTGTCGGCGCCGATCGGCCAGATGCTCAATGAAGGGTTCGGTTGGCGTGTTGGGCTTGCCGGATTCGTGATCCTGTCGATCGGGATGATTCCAGCCGCGCTGTACGCCGGTCGGGTCGACAAGATCCCGCTGCCGAAGCCGGCGGCCGACGACATCGGCAACGCCACTGCGGCGACCGCGGCCAAGACCGCGTTCGGCAACGCGTCCTTCGTGGTGATGACCTGCGCCTACATGGTTTGCGGCATGCAGCTCGTCTTCCTCACCACGCATCTGCCGTCGTATCTGGCGATCTGCGGGCTCGATCCGATGCTGAGCGCGCAGACGCTCGGCATGATCGGCGGCTTCAACGTGCTGGGCTCGCTGTTCTTCGGCTGGGCCGGCCAGCGCTGGAACAAGCTCGCGCTGCTCGGCGGCATCTACATCCTGCGCTCGCTGGCGCTCGCCTGGTACTTCATGCTGCCGGCGACGCCGGGCTCGACCTTGCTGTTCGGCGCCATCATGGGCTTCCTCTGGATGGGTGTCGGTCCGCTGGTCGCGGGCGCGGTGGCCGAGATGTTCGGTCTGCGCTGGCAAGCGATGATCCAGGGCCTTGCCTTCATGAGCCACCAGGTCGGCAGCTTCCTCGGCGCCTATGGCGGCGGGGTGATCTATGACTCGCTCGGCTCGTACACCATGGCCTGGCGCATTGGCGTCGCGCTCGGCCTTGCCGGCGGCATCATCCAGCTCGCCTTCGCGCTGATCCGCCCGGCACAGCCGCCGCTGCTGAAGGCCGTCTAGGCTCCGACCTCGGGCAAGATGGCGACTGCCCGTCCGCGGGCAGTCGCGAATTGCTGCTTATTTTTCCATCAATCGCTTGCTGTGGGAACGTGCAATGGCGCGCGAGGCCGTTCCGTGCGCCGATTGAAGTCACAGCGTCTTCAATGTGTTACCGCACACGCATCGCTGGCACGAATCTTGATTGAATTTGGCTAGAAATCGTGCCGGCAACTCATCGCTGAGTTCCGGCCTGGGGATCCATGGGAAGGGCTGGCCGCGATGGGGCTAGTCGCCGTCATTCTCCAGCCATCCGCGCACCACGGCTTTCGCCGCGCCGCCGAGCGGGAGGCCATTGTGCCCCGCGTCCGGCCTGATGCCGCGACGACTTCGGCGCTCACGCGCAGAACGCGCTGCGCCATTCCGAACACCAGCATTTCTTGTGATGGGAGGACGATGATGGAGTCTGCGACATACATGCGCCCGAAGCTCTTGAGAATTCTGGTTGCTCTGCTTGGCGTGGCGGTTCTTTGCCTGCTGTTCAGCGACCTTGCTCTGGCTGAAGATGCGGCGGCCCCGCCGGCCTGCGGTGGCAAGATCCTCGAGAAGTGCACGCCGAATTCCGGCGACACCGCCTGGATGCTCACATCAGTCGCGCTCGTCCTGATGATGACGGTGCCGGGGCTCGGCCTGTTTTACGGCGGCATGGTGCGCAAGAAGAATGTCGGCGACACCGTGATGACCAGCTTCGCCGTGACCTGCCTGGTGACGATCCTGTTCGCCGTCATCACTTACAGCCTGGCGTTTCGTGCCGGCACGCCGTTCATCGGCGGTCTGGATCGCATGTTCCTCAAGGACATCCTGAGCGACATCGGCAAGGGTGGCATAGGCAATCCCAACCCGCTCGCCGCGACCATCCCTGAGTCCGTCTACATCTGCTTCCAGATGACCTTCGCGATCATCACGCCGGCGCTGATCGCTGGCGCGTTCGCCGAGCGGATGAAATTCTCCGCGATGCTCTGGTTCATCGGGCTGTGGGCGATCTTCGTCTACGCGCCGATCGCGCATTGGGTCTGGGGACCCGACGGCATCTTCTCGGCGGGCAACGACGCTGCGTACGTCAAGGTTCTCGACTTCGCCGGCGGCACCGTGGTGCACATCAATGCCGGCGTGGCCGGACTGATGTGCGCCATCATGCTCGGCAAGCGCGTCGAGACCGGGCCGGCGCACAACATGGTGCTGACCTTCATCGGCGCCTCGCTGCTGTGGGTCGGCTGGTTCGGCTTCAACGCCGGCTCCGCCGTTACGGCCGGAATGCAGGCCGGCATGGCCATGCTGGTGACCCAGATCGCGACCGCAGTCGCGGGCTTCACCTGGATGCTGGTGGAGTGGGCATTGAAGGGCAAGCCGACCGTCGTCGGCATCTGCTCGGGTGCCGTTGCGGGCCTCGTCGCGATCACGCCGGCCTCCGGTTTCGTCGGGCCGGTCGGCGCCTTCGCCATCGGCATCGCCGCCGGCGTCTGCTGCTACTGGGGGTGCACCGGCTTGAAGCGCATGTTCAGCTACGATGACGCGCTGGACTGCTTCGGCGTCCATGCCCTCGGCGGCATCGTCGGGGCCCTGCTGACCGGGGTGTTCGCGGTCGAGCAGTATGGTGGAACGGCAGGCGTTCTGGAGGGAAATCCCGGGCAGTTCATCAATCAATGCATCGGCGTCGCGACGGTTTTCGTGTATGATGCCGTCGTGAGCCTGATCATCCTGTTCGTGATCAATCTCTTCGTCGGGCTTCGCGTGACGCGCGACATCGAGCGCGAAGGGTTGGATCTGGCACTGCACGGCGAGGTCGTGCAGTAGACTTGGCGGCATCCTGCACAGCCGGCGATATCAGCCGGCTGTCGCGGGACAAAGCTGTTCGAGGTGATCCGATGAACTGGTTCTATTGGAACACAGCGTGGTCGCTGTTCTTCAGCCTCATTTGGTTCATGACCATCACAAACAATCCGGATGCGCGCATCGCCGACGGGCATTTGCGCGACGAGGCGTTCAAGCGCTAGCTCCGGTAGTAGCGCCACATCCTGAGAAACGTCCGGTGAATCTCATCGGGCGTCCGGTCGAATGGCTCGAGATCGACGCGCACCACGCCGCGATGATCCATGCGCCACGGCAGGCGCATCATTAGCCGATAGGCAGGCCGCTTGCGCCAATCCGCCACCAGCGCGCTGCCCAGCGGTCCGTTGAGCGCGATCTGCAACTCATGAACGGTCATCGCGCGCTCGGCGATCTCGACGAGGTCGATGCGCGTGATGGCCCGCCAGCGGATCAGCCCGAAGGCCTGGATGAAGATTCCGTACTGGTTGGCCCCGATGGTCGGACGACCGGCCTCCAACAGCGGGATGTTGTAGTAGGTGAAGGCGGCCGCGGCCGCCGCCGGCGCCAGCCAATAGAGCGCGCCGGTGATCCAGCTCGCGGTCAGGAAGATCGCGGCCAAGGCGGCCGTGACATAGACCGGAAAGTAGGTGTCCTCGCGGCCGTAGGCGACCGAATAGCCGCCGACGTTTCCCTCGTCCAAGCTTGCGATCATGTGAACCCCGCGCCCGGGACTGGTCCGGGAATCGTGAGGGATGACGCTAGGCTAGAAAGCAAAAACGGGGCCGCGAGGGCCCCGTTTGAACGTCAGAAGCAGGCGATCTTGCTTACTTGATCTTGGCTTCCTTGAACTCGACGTGCTTGCGAGCGACCGGGTCGTACTTCTTCTTGACCAGCTTGTCGGTCATGGTGCGCGAATTCTTCTTGGCGACGTAATAGAAGCCGGTATCGGCCGTCGACACGAGCTTGACCTTGATGGTGACCGCTTTGGCCATATGCAAAACCTCGAAAATGAAGGGGTATCGGGAGCCGGCCAAATCGGCCCGCGTTTCGCCCGGAAACTAGCCAGAAACCGCCCAGAGTCAAGGATTTCCGAGCCAAGACCGTCCCGAATCCGGGTCGACTACCCCCCGAAGAACTGATTTTTTGGCCGCGGCAGGCCCAAATTCTCGCGCAGGGTCCGCCCTTCGTACTGGTTACGGAAAATCCCGCGCTTTTGCAGTTCCGGCACCACCTTGTCGACGAACTCGAACAGGCCCTGCGGCAGGTACGGGAACATGATGTTGAAGCCGTCGCTGCCGCGCCCTTCCAGCCATTCCTGCATCTGGTCGGCGATGGTCTGCGGCGTGCCGACGAAGGCGAGCCCGCCATAGCCGCCGACGCGCTGCGCGAGCTGGCGCACGGTGAGCTTGTCGCGCGCGGCGACGTCGACGAGGCGCTGCCGGCCGCTCTTGCTGGCGTTGGTTTCCGGGATCGGCGGCAATTGTCCGTCGGGATCGAAGGTGGAGGCATCGGTGCCGAGGATCACCGAGAGCGAGGCGATCGCGCTGTCGTAATGCACGCGGCTGTCGAGCAGCGCGCGCTTCTCTTTTGCTTCCTCGACGCTGTCGCCGACCACGACGAAGGCGCCGGGCAGGATCTTCAGATGCTCGGGATCGCGGCCGATCTTCTCCATGCGGCCCTTGATATCGGCGTAGAGCTTCTGGCCGTCGGCAAGGCTGCCGCCGCCGGTGAACACGGCCTCCGCCGTCTCGGCCGCAAGCTGCCGGCCGTCGTCGGAGGCGCCGGCCTGCACGATGACCGGCCAGCCCTGCACCGGGCGGGCGATGTTCAGCGGGCCGCGGACCGAGAGGTATTTGCCCTTATGGTTGAGCACATGCATCTTGTCGGGATCGACGAACAGCCCGGACTCGACGTCGCGCACGAATGCATCGTCGGCGAAGGAGTCCCACAGGCCAGTGACGACGTCGTAGAACTCGCGGGCGCGCTTGTAGCGCTCGGCGTGCTCCATGTGATCGTCGAGGCCGAAATTCAGCGCGGCGTCCGGATTGGACGTGGTGACGATATTCCAGCCGGCGCGGCCGCCGGAGATGTGATCGAGCGAGGCGAAGCGCCGGGCGACGTGATAGGGCTCGTCGAAGGTGGTCGAGCCGGTCGCGATCAGGCCGATATTCTCGGTCACGGCGGACAGCGCCGACAGCAGCGTGAACGGCTCGAACGAGGTCACGGTGTGGCTACGCTTCAGCGCGTTGATCGGCATGTTCAACACGGCCAGATGATCGGCCATGAAGAAGGCGTCGAACTTGCCGGCCTCGAGCTTGCGGATCAGCGTCTTGATGTGATCGAAGTTGAAATTGGCGTCGGGCCAGGCCCCGGGATAGCGCCAGGCACCGGTGTGAATGCTGATCGGCCGCATGAACGCGCCGAGCTTGAGTTGACGCTTCGCCATTGCCCGTTCCGTCGTTGTTGTCGTTAGCGGAACAGATAGGGAGGCGCTTTGCGGCGCGCCATCGGGAAGATTATTTTGTTTTTGGCGGCTCCCTCAACATCGTCATTCCGGGGCGCGCCGACCGAACTCGGGTCTACCCGAGTTCGGCGTTTGCCATTTGTCCAAGTCGGCAACAGCCGACTTGGATGCGCGAGCCCGGAATCCATCAGGCCGCATGGTTGGTGGAGGAGTGGATTCCGGGCTCGCCGCTTCGCGTCGTCCCGGAATGACGAGCCTCACGCCCCCAGCACGTCCTTCTGCATCTTGCCGCCGTAGAAATGGAAGAACGGCACCGGCGCGTCGTGACGGAGTGGGCCCGTGGCGAGACGGCGGTCGAGCTCGGCGAGCACGTTCTTGGTCATGGCATGCGCGTCGGCGAGCGGCTCGGAGCCGATCTCGACCCAGACCAGCTCCACCAGTTCGGCGTCGGCATGCACCACGCCCTCGACCCGATGCGCGATCGTCGAGGCATCGGCGGTGAAGAAGCGGGTGTCGAAGCGGCGCACGCGGCCGGGCGGGGTGATCGCGCGCGCGATCAGGAACAGGCCGGACGGATCGGGCAAGAGACCCGCGTCGGCGAACGGCGCCCAGGGGCCGTCGAGCTTTATTGTCTTCTCGACCTTGCGGCCGAGGCAGAGCCCGGTCTCCTCGCAGGCCTCGCGGATCGCCGCGTTGGCGAGTGCGCGGGCGCGGCCGGGCGTGATCTTCGGGCTGCCCTTCAACAGATTGGCTTCGAGCTCCGGCGTGATTGGAGCCGCGACCGGCACGCGGTTGTCGGCCTTGTCGACCCGGCCGCCGGGGAAGACGAACTTGCCCGGCATGAACACGACCTTGTCGTGGCGCTTGCCGACCAAGACCTTCGGCTTGGCGCCGGAGCGATCGATCAGGATCAGCGTCGCCGCATCCTTCGGCCGGAAATACGCGTGATGATCGGCTTCCTTCTCGCCCTGATGGACGACGGCGGCAGGGGCGGCAGCGTCAGTCATTTCATCCCTTTCATTTCTTCTTGGCGTCCGGTTTAGCTAGACCGGCGGGATGTCGCTAGGGGGATTCTCGTCAAAGCCATGCATGCGCAGGGCCCATTGCAAGCCGATCACGGCTCCCTTCACCGGCTGCAACAATGCCAGCGATGCGAACAGCGTGAGCGGCAGATAGATCGCAAGTTGCAGCCACACCGGCGGCGAATAGTCGGTCTCGATCCACAGCGCGGTCGGTACCACGATATGGCCGACGATGACGATGACGAGATAGGCGGGCAGATCGTCGGCGCGATGCGGCGTGAAATCGAGATCGCAAACCGGGCAATGGCCGTCGCATTTGAGAAACTTGCGGAACAACCTGCCTTTTCCGCAGCGCGGACATCGCCCAAGGAACCCGCGCTTCATCGCGGTCCATACGTCGCGCTTCTCGGGCTCGGCGGCGTCGCGAGTCCAGACCACTGTTGGCGGTGTCACGTCCATGACTTGCCTCGCTTCGATTTGCCGGACTTTTGCTTCGCCGGCTTGCGATCCTTCTTGTTGCGCGCCTTTCGTTCCTTTTGCGCCTGCTTGCCCGATCCTTTTTTTGGCCCCTTGGCAAATCCTGCGGCGCGGCGCCCGGACCCTGCGCTGTCGCGTTTTCTGTCGCGCGGAATTGCCTGACCCTCGGACAATAGCTCAAAGCGCAGCGCGCCCGCCACCGGCGCGGCCTCGACCAGCCGTACGTCGACGACGTCGCCGAGCCGATACATGGTTCCGCTGCGCGTGCCGATCAGCGCGTGGCGGGTTTCGTCGTAATTGAAATACTCGCTGCCGATGGTGCGGATCGGGATCAGGCCGTCGGCGCCGGTGTCGTCGAGCTTCACGAACAGGCCGGCGCGCGTCACGCCGGAGATGCGGCCCTGGAACGAGGCGCCGACCTTGTCGGCAAGGAAATGCGCGATCAGACGGTCGGTGGTCTCGCGCTCCGCCTTCATCGCGCGGCGCTCGGTGACGGAGATCTGCGCGGCGATCTCGGCCAGCGTCTCCACGCTCTCGTCGGCCGGCAAGGCGCCTTCGCCGAGGCCGAGCGCGCGGATCAGCGCGCGATGCACGATCAGGTCGGCGTAGCGGCGGATCGGCGAGGTGAAGTGCGCGTAGCGGCGCAGGTTCAAGCCGAAATGGCCGTAATTCTCGGCGGAGTATTCGGCCTGCGCCTGCGAGCGCAGCACGACCTCATTGACCAGCGGCTCGTAATCCTCGCCGGCGACCTGCGCCAGCACGCGGTTGAATTGCGAGGGACGCAGCGCGCCCTGCTTGGTGAAGGGCAGGTCGAGCGTCTTCAGGAATTCCTGCAGGTTGTGCACCTTCTCCTGGCTCGGCTCGTCATGCACGCGATAGATCAGCGGCAGCGCCTTCTTCTCCAGCATCTCCGCGGCGGCGACGTTGGCCAGGATCATGAACTCCTCGATCAGCCGGTGCGCATCGAGCCGCTGCGGCACGATCACCCGATCGACGGTGCCATCCGGTTTCAGCAGGATCTTGCGTTCGGGCAGATCGAGATCGAGCGGGTCGCGCTCGTTGCGTGCGAGCTTGACCAGCTCATAGGCCGACCACAGCGGCTTGAGGATCGGATCGAGCAGGGGGCCGGTGACGTCATCGGGCCTGCCGTCGATCGCCGCCTGCGCCTGCGCGTAAGCGAGCTTCGCGGCCGAGCGCATCAGCACGCGATGGAAGGTGTGCGAGCGCTTGCGGCCGTCGGCGCCGATCACCATCCGTACCGCGAGCGCGCCGCGCGGCTCGCCCGGCACCAGCGAGCAGAGATCGTTGGAGATGCGCTCGGGCAGCATCGGCACCACGCGATCGGGGAAATACACCGAATTGCCGCGCTGGAGCGCGTCGCGGTCGAGAGCCGAGCCGGGCCGCACGTAGTAGGCGACGTCGGCGATCGCGACGTGGACGATGAAGCCGCCTCTGTTGTTCGGATCCGGGTCGACCTCGGCATGCACGGCGTCGTCGTGATCCTTGGCGTCAGGCGGGTCGATGGTGACGAGCGGCACTTCGCGCCAGTCCTCGCGGCCCTGCAAGGTCGCGGGTTTTGCCTCTTCCGCCTCGCGTAGCGCAGACGACGAAAACACCTGCGGGATGTCGTGGGTGTTGATCGCGATCAGGCTGATCGCCTTCTCGCTGGCGATCGAGCCGAGCCGCTCCTTGACGCGGGCGGAGGCGAGCCCAAAGCCGCGGGTGCGGACCAGGTCGACACTGATCAGGTCGCCGTCCTCGGCGCCGCCGCTGTCGGCCTTGGCGATGTTGAGCTCGCGGCCCGCCTGCTTCTTGTCGACCGGGATCAGGCGTCCGCCGCCATCGGGGTTGCGGCGGAAGATGCCGAGGATGCGTGTGCGCCCGTGATCGATCACCTTGATGACGCGGCCGCGATAGGGCGTGCCGTCGCCCTCGTCGGTCACCACCTCGACACGCAGCAGCGCGCGGTCGCCGACGCCGGCGGTGGTGCCGGGCTTCGGCCGCCGCGGCATCTCGATGCGGATTTTCGGGGCGGTGCCGTCCTCGGAGTCCCACTCGGCGGGCGTGGCGATCAACTCGCCGTCGCTGTCGCGGCCGGTGATGTCGGCGAGCACGGTCGGCGGCAGCGCCGCCGGCTCATGAATCTTGCGACCGCGTTTTGCAATTGTGCCGTCGTCGGCGAGTTCGCGGAGGATCCGCTTCAGCTCGATGCGGTCGGCGTTCTTCAGGCCGAACTCGCGCGCGATCTCGCGGGTGCCGACCTTGCCAGGATTGGCGCGAATGAAGGCGACGATGGCGTCCCGGCCCGGAAAGCCATGGTCGGGTTTTCGTTTCACTTATCCTCGTGCCTTGCCGGCGCTCTTCTTCGCGGGCGCTTTCGCTGATGCCGATGACTTTGCAGGCGAGGTCTTGGCACCGGAAGCAACCGGCGCGCGCGCCTTGCTGGTCGCATCCGTTTTCGGCTTTGCCGCGGCCTTCTTGGACGCAGCCTTCTTGGCGGGCTTGGCCTCGGCGTCGCCGTCGGCCTCTTCGGCCTTTGCCGCCTTGGCTTTTGGGGCCTTGGCGGGCTTTGCCGCCTTCGCCTTCTTGGCCTTCTTGCCGCCGCCCTTGGCCGCGCGCTCGTCGATCAATGCGATCGCTTCCGCAAGCGTGACCTCGTCGGGCGTCTTGTCGCTCGGGATCGTCGCGTTGACGCCGCCGGCCGCGACATAGGCGCCGTAGCGGCCATTCTTCAGCGCGACGGCGCCGAGCGTCGGGTGGTCGCCGAGCGGCTTGCCCGGATCGGCGCCGAAGCGGCGGCCGCTCGGGCCCTTCGCGATCTTCTCCGCGATCAGCGTGACAGCACGGTTCAACCCGATGTCGAAGACCTCGTCGCCGGCTTCGAGGCTGGCATAGGTCTTCTCATGCTTCACGAACGGCCCGAACCGGCCGAGACCGGCGGTGATCGGCTGTCCGGTCTCCGGATGCTTGCCGATCTCGCGCGGCAGCGACAGCAGCTTCAGCGCCAGCTGAAGATCGACATCGCCAGGCGAGGTGCCCTTCGGAATGCCGGCGCGCTTCGGCTTCTCGCCTTCGGCGTAATCCTTCTGCTCGCCGAGCTGGATGTAGGGCCCGAAGCGGCCAGCCTTCACCGTGACGTCGAACCCGGTGTCGGGGTCGGTGCCGAGCACGCGATCGGCGCTCTCGGCGCTGTCGGCTGCGAGCGGGCGGGTGTAACGGCATTCCGGATAGTTCGAGCAGCCGACGAAGGCGCCGAACTTGCCGGCTTTGAGGTTGAGCCGGCCGGTGCCGCAGGTCGGACACTGCCTGACATCGCCGCCATCCGCGCGCGGCGGATAGATATGCGGGCCGAGCATCTCGTCGAGCGCATCGAGCACCTCGGAGACGCGCAGGTCCTTGATGTCGTTCACCGCGCCGGTGAAGCCGCGCCAGAAATCCTTCAGCACCTGCTGCCAGGAGATCTCGTTGTTGGAGACGCGATCGAGCTGTTCCTCGAGGTCGGCGGTGAAGTCGTATTCGACGTAGCGCGAGAAGAAGTTCTCCAGGAATGCGACCACGACGCGGCCCTTGTCCTCGCCGTGCAGCCGCTTCTTCTCGAGCTTGACGTAGCCGCGGTCCTTCAGCACCTGCAGGATCGAGGCGTAGGTCGAGGGTCGGCCGATGCCGAGCTCTTCCATCCGCTTCACCAACGATGCTTCGGAGAAGCGCGGCGGCGGCTCGGTGAAATGCTGGGTGACGGCGAGGCTCTGGCGCTTTACGGCCTCGCCTTCGCTCATCGCGGGCAGGCGGCGCGAATCCTCGTCTTCCTCGTCGTCGCGGCTTTCCTGATAGAGCGCGAGGAAGCCGTCGAACTTGATGACCTGGCCGGAGGCGCGCAGCTCCAGCACGCGGGCGCCGGCCTTGGCCTCGATGTCGACGGTGGTGCGCTCGAGCTCGGCGGATTCCATCTGGCTCGCGATGGTGCGCTTCCAGATCAGCTCGTAGAGCTTGGCCTGGTCGGCATCGAGCCTGCGGCCGATGGCGGCCGGGCGACGCGACAGATCAGTCGGGCGGATCGCTTCGTGGGCTTCCTGGGCGTTCTTGGCCTTGGCCTGGTACTGGCGCGGTGCGTCCGGCACATACGCGTTGCCGTAATCCTCGCCGATCACCTTGCGCGCCTGGGTGATCGCGGACGGATCGATCTGCACGCCGTCGGTTCGCATATAGGTGATCAGACCGGTGGTCTCGCCGCCGATGTCGATGCCTTCATACAGCCGCTGCGCGATGCGCATGGTATGCGCCGGCGCGAAGCCGAGCTTGCGGCTTGCTTCCTGCTGCAGGGTCGAGGTGGTGAAGGGCGCCTGCGGATTGCGTCGCGCCGGCTTGGCCTCGACGGTCGCGACCTTGAACAGCGCGGCCTCGATGGCTTTCTTGAAGTCCTCGGCTTCCGCGCCGGAGCCGATGTCGAGCCGTGCGATCTTCTTGCCGTCGGCGCCGACCAGCCGGGCCTCGAAGGCTTCGCCGCGCGGCGTCAGCAGCGTCGCGACCAGCGACCAGTACTCCCTCGGCACGAACTTCTCGATCTCGAGCTCGCGGTCGCAGACCAGCCGCAACGCGACCGACTGCACGCGGCCGGCGGAGCGGGCGCCGGGCAGCTTGCGCCACAGCACCGGCGAGAGGGTGAAGCCGACCAGATAGTCCAGCGCGCGGCGCGCCATATAGGCGTCGACCAGCGCGCCGTCGATCTGTCGCGGCGCCTTCATGGCGTCGGTGACCGCCTGCTTGGTTATGGCGTTGAACACCACGCGCTCGACCTTCTGGTCCTTCAGCGCGCGCTTCTCCTTCATCACCTCCAGCACGTGCCAGGAGATTGCCTCGCCCTCGCGATCAGGGTCGGTTGCCAGAATCAGGCGGTCGGCCCCCTTGAGCGCCTTGGCGATGTCGTTCAACCGGCCGGCAGCCTTGGCATCGACCTCCCAGATCATCTGGAAATTGGCGTCCGGATCGACCGAACCGTTCTTGGCCGGGAGGTCGCGAACATGGCCGAACGACGCCAGGACCTCGTAGGAGGACCCCAGATATTTGTTGATCGTCTTGGCCTTGGCCGGCGACTCCACAATGACGATATTCATGTCATTCCAATAGCTTACGGGAAAACTTGAAGGTGGGTTCCGCTAGACTCGCGGCCCGCCATGTCGGGGCGAACATGGGTGCTGGGGCGGTCGGTGTCAAATCGCCAGATATTGAAGGGAGTGCTCAAGCTGTGGAGTTTCTATCCCAAAGGTTGAAAAATGCGTCCTAGAGTTGCGGTCGGAAAGGGCGTATCTCTTTATATATGGGATGGGAATCGGATTAGGCCTTTTGAGCAGCACAGGGGGCGGGCGCAAGCCCAAGCCGTCCGGCCGACGGCGACCGGCGGGCGACGAGTCAGGTGGGGAGGGCGGCCCGGATGACGCCCTGGTCCTGATCGCCGCGGCAGCGACCGAACTCGCCAAACTCGCCCAGCGCCACAAATTCGACGTCCTCGACCACCTGCTTGCGATGACGCGCCTGGAGGCCGATGAGCAATTGCGCGCGCGCAGCCGCAGGAAGCTGTCGTGAGGGTATGTCTTGCGGGATGACGGGGCCGGCAGCGTGATCGCGGCCCCAGCGTTGTGCAACAATTGAGATTTGGAGTAATGCGTCTTTTGCCAGGACCACGATGACGTGGTCACGCTGATGCGCGTCGTGCCGGCTTCCGCGCAGGCCGCGGCTTCAGTGTCGTGTCGCCCGCTCCCAGCACCCGCCCGTCCTGCGACAACAGTGCGAGCTTCTTCACCGGTTTGCCCCTGTCGCGATCGACCATGATGGTCGCGATTTCGTCCGGATGCTCGTCGAACTCCTCGGTCCATTGCCGGAGCGCGACCAGGATCGGAAAGATGCCGTGGCCCTTCGGCGTCAGGACATATTCCTGATAGGCGCTGCCGTCGGAGGCGGGGACCGTCTTCAGGATGCCGCGCTCAAGCAGCGTGCGCAGCCGGGTGGCGAGGATGTTCTTCGCCAGCCCGAGGCTGGCCTGGAATTCGCCGAAGCGGCGCCGGCCGAGGCTGGCATCTCGGATGATCAGCAGCGACCACCAGTCGCCGAACACGTCGAGAGCGCGCGCCACCGGGCAGCTGTCGCCTGCAAGGCTGGTTCGTTTCACGACGCGCGCTCCAAAAGTTCGGCCATCACGGGCTTGTGTGGTTGCAATATTAAACCGTATGCCGTAGGTAGGCAACGAAGTTTAATAATGCAACCAATTGGAGGCGGACATGAGACTGGCGAACAAGACGGCGTTGATCACCGGCGGCAACAGCGGCATCGGTCTCGCGACAGCAAGGCTGTTCGTCGCCGAAGGCGCCAGGGTCGTCATCACCGGGCGCAACAAGGAAACGCTCGCGGCGGCGGCGAGGGAGCTTGGGCCGAATGCGTTCGCTGTCGTGGCCGATGCCACCGATGTGGCGGCGCTGGAAGCCGCGGTGAAGCAGGGCGCGGAGAAGTTCGGCAAGTACGACGTGCTGTTCGCCAACGCCGGCATTCCCGGCCAGACGCCGGTCGGCGGCACCACGCTCGCCGCATTCGAGAACGTCATCCGCACCAATCTGACCGGAGTCTTCTTCACCGTGCAGGCGGTCGCGCCCTATCTGAACGACGGCGCGTCCATCATCCTCAACGGTTCGGTGATTTCGGTGCTCGGCAATCCCGGCTATTCGGCCTATGCGGCGAGCAAGGCCGGCGTCCGTGCGATGGCCCGGGTGATGGCCTCAGAACTGTCGCCGCGCAACATCCGCGTCAACGTGGTGGCGCCGGGCGCCGTGCGCACGCCGATCTGGGGCGCGGCAATCGCAACGCCCGAGGCCGAGAAGGCGTTCGAACAGCGGATTGGCAAGAGCACGCCGCTCGGACGGATCGGCGAACCCGATCACATCTCGAAGACTGTGTTGTTCCTCGCGTCCGACGACGCGGCGCATGTGCAGGGGCAGGAACTGTTCATCGACGGCGGTTCAACCGCATCGCCCGCCGGCGCGCCGATCTATCGCGGCTAGATTTTGTTTCTCATTGTAGCGAACGGCCGGTGTGAAGCAGTTCACACCGGACTATTTCGTGCGTGGCTATCTTATCTCGTATTGAACCTTTGACGAACTCGCCGGACTCCTGAATGGGCGGGGATTTTTTCACCACGGAATCATTTTGGAGTTCCTTCATGCCGAAAGCAGCCCGCATTTCGACGCCGGTCCCGGTTTCGTCTACGTCCGAAAATGAAAATTCAGACGCAGCACAATTCGTGACGGTCGCGCTGTTTTCCGGCATCGGTTTGTTGATCTCGCTCGTTGCCGTCATCCTCGGCATTCAAGGCGTCTGGTTCTGAGGTATCGCGCGGGGCAAGTCCATGCATGACGCGTGGCGTTTGGACGAGACCTTGCCTCACCCACAACTGTCATACCCCGCGTATGCGGGGTATCCAGTACGCCGAGGCCTCTCGGTTCAATAAACGGCGTCTCTGGAATACTGGGCCACCCGCTTTCGCTTTCGCGGGTGACGACAGCGGTTCCGGAACTAGGCGGCGTTCAGGCTGCCGGCGGCCTGCAGCGCGCCCGCGACCGCCTTCTCCCGATGCTCGGGACCGACCTGGATCCCGTCGGCGGAGATCAGCTCGAGATTCGTGACGCCGATGAAGCCGAACACCCCGCGCAGATAAGTCTCAAGGTGCTCGAGCGCGGCCATCGGCGTGTCGGCACCGTAATAGCCGCCGCGCGAGATCGCGATGATGACGCGCTTGTTGCCGGCCAACCCCTCGACGCCGCCGGCGCCGTACTTGAAGGTCTTGCCCGCGACCACGATGCGGTCGATCCAGGCCTTGAGCTGGGAGGGAATGGTGAAATTGTACATCGGTGCGCCGATCACCACGATGTCGGCGGCGAGAAACTCGTCCAGCACGGCCTGGCCGGTTGCGATGTCGTCGCGCACCGACGGATCCGGGGCCGCGCCCTGGCTGGCGGCGAGGTGCAGGCCGGAGAGGTGGGCGAGCGGGGTCTGAGTCAGGTCGCGGTAGCTCACGACGAGGCCGGCGTTGGCCTGGCGCAGCCGCTCGACGGCGGCGGCGGAGACCTGACGGCTGACGGAGTGGGAGCCGAGGACCGAGGAGTCGATGTGCAGGAGCTTCATGGCTGGGGTCACCTTTGGTATAGGTTTGTAACTGGCGCTATATGAGTGACCGCCCTAAATGTTCGCAAGAACGCACATTTTTGAAACCCGAGCACACCAATGGAACCCGAGCACATCGATGTAACCGCTGAGACCGGCCTGCCGCGTCAACCCGGGACGCACCAGGACTGCCGCGGCGTGGCCTCTGTGCTGTCGCGGGTCGGCGACAAATGGAGCGTGCTGGTCATCATGCTGCTGCGCGACGGACCGCGTCGCTTCAATGAGCTGAAACGCATGATCAACGGCATTTCGCAGCGCATGCTGACGCTGACCCTGCGCGGGCTGGAGCGCGACGGCCTGGTGACGCGCACGGTGTTTCCGACCATCCCGCCGCGGGTCGACTACGAGCTGACCGATCTCGGGCGCGGGCTCGCCGTGCCTGTCATGGCGCTCGGCGAATGGGCGTTTGCCCATCTGCCTGAGATCGAGGGCGCGCGAAATGATTTCGACGCGCGGAACGCGGAGTGAATTCTGTCACCCTGAGGAGCACGTAGCGCGTCTCGAAGGGGCGACGGCCACCAGCGGGGCCGTGCACCCTTCGAGACTCGCTCCGCGTGCACCTCCAGCGACAAAGGCGAAGCCTTTGCGCGGGGATGACGGTGATAGACATTCGCAAGACGCCCGTTCGTGGCCCTAAATCATCGACACCAGCCCGCCGCCGTGACGCTCGAGCCTGCCGGCGAGCTCGAGCTCCAGCAGCACCGCGCGAACGATGGCGGGCGAGGCGTCGGCCATCCGGATCAGATCGTCGAGGCTGATCGGGCTCGGGCCGAGCAGATTGATGATGCGGGCGCGATCTCCGCTATCGGTGGCGAAATCCAGCGGTTCGTCGTCCTCGCGCGCGGACAGCATGATCGGCCGCTCCATGATCGGCGTGACTGCGCTGATGATGTCGGCGGCTTCGGTGACCAGCGTGGCGCCTTGCTTGATCAAATCGTTGGCGCCGGCGGCGCGCGGATCGATCGGCGAGCCCGGTACCGCGAACACCTCCCGGCCCTGTTCGGCAGCCATCCGCGCCGTGATCAGCGAGCCCGAGCGATGCGCGGCCTCCACCACGACGACGCCGAGCGACGCGCCCGAAATCAGCCGGTTGCGGCGAGGGAAGTCGCGCGCCCGCGGCACGTGGCCGAGCGGCATCTCCGAGATCGCCGCGCCGCGCGCGAGGAGCGCAGCCAGCAAGTCTTCAACCTCCGGCGGGTAGATCTTGTCGTGGCCGCCGGCCAGCACGGCGACCGTGCCGCTTGCTACGGTGGCGCGATGTGCCGCCTGGTCGATGCCGCGGGCGAGGCCGGAGATCACGACGAAGCCTGCGTCGCCCAGATCGCGTGCCAGGGTGCCAGCAAATTTCAACCCGGCGCCGGACGCATTGCGGGAGCCGACGATCGCGATCATCGGGCGCGTCAAGGTGTCACGCGCGCCGCGTACGCCGAGCAGCGGCGGCGCGTCGTCGATGCTGGCAAGCCGCGCCGGATAGTGGGCTTCCTCCCGCGCGACGAGATCGACGCCGAATTTGCGACAAGCCGCGAGCTCGGCTACGGCGTCGGCCTCGCTGCAAATGCGCCCGGGCCCCGATGCGCCGCCGCGGCGCGCGAGATCCGGCAGGCGCTCCAGCGCGTGCGCCGCATCGCCAAAATGGCGGAGCAGCGATGCAAAGGTGCGCGGGCCGACATTGTCGGAGCGGATCAACCGCAGCCGGTTGAGCCGTTCGGCGTCGGTGAGTTCAGTGGTGTTGGGGGATCGGTCATGCATGCGGGGTGCAGCTTCGCCCAACCTTGGATTGTGATCAACCGCGAGATTGGCGGAGCAGGCGTGACGCGCTACAAGCGGTCGCCCATTCGAGGAAGCTGCCGATGATCTCACTTGCCGACCTTCAAGCGCGTATCGAACACGGCGCGCTGTCGCCTGAGGCGGCCATCGGCCAATCGTTGGAGGCGATCGATGCGCAGGACAGGGCGATCGGTGCCTTCGTCCGCCACGACCCGACAGCGCGTGCGCACGACGCCGGGCCGCTGCGCGGCATTGCGGTCGGCATCAAGGATATCATCGATACCGCCGGCTTCCCGACCGAGATGGGGGCTGCGATCTATCGCGGCCATCAGCCGCGCGCCGATGCGCCGGTCGTGATGGCGTTGAAGCAGGCCGGCGCCACCATCATCGGCAAGACCACGACGACCGCGTTCGCGGCAAACGATCCGGCCGCAACGCTCAATCCGCACAATCACGCGCACACGCCGGGCGGATCGTCGTCGGGCTCGGCGGCCGCGGTCGCGGCCGGGATGATCCCGCTGGCGCTGGGCACGCAGACCGGCGGCTCGGTGATCCGGCCGGCCTCGTTCTGCGGCGTCGCCGCGATCAAGCCGAGCTACCGGCTGCTGCCGACCGTCGGCGTGAAGTGCTTTTCGTGGACGCTCGATACGGTCGGGCTGTTCGGCGCCGGCGTGCGCGACGTCGCGTTGGGCCTGGCAGCGATGACCAGGCGGCCTGAGCTTGTCGCGTCGTCTGCCCTCGCGGCGCCGCGCATCGGCGTGGTGACGCAGGCCTTCGCCGGCGCGCCCGAACCATCCGGCGCGGAGGCGCTGCAAAAGGCCGCGCAGGCCGCGGAGCAGGCGGGCGCAACCGTGCGCGAGCTTGCGATATCCGAGATCATCGCCGAGGCGTGGCGGATCCATCCTGTGGTGCAGGAGTTCGAGGCGCACCAGTCGTTCGCCTGGGAATACGGGCAGAACTACGAGGCGATGCCGCCGTTGCTGCGCGGCCGGCTCGACGAGAGCAAGGGCGGCACACCCGCGGAGTACGACGCGGCGATGGAGGTCACGTTGCGTGCGCGGCAGGCGCTGGCAGCGATTTTTGCCGAGATCGATGTGCTGCTGACGCTGTCGGCGCCGGGCGCCGCGCCGAACGGTTTGGCCTCGACCGGCGATCCCCGCTACAACCGGCTCTGGACCTTGATGGGCGTGCCCTGCGTCAACGTGCCGACGCTGATCGCCGAGGGCGGATTGCCGGTCGGCGTGACCGTGATCGCGGGTTTTGGAGATGACGCGAAGGCGCTGGCGGCGGCGAGCTTTGTCGAGGACGCGCTGAGGCGGTAGCTGCGCGCTATTTCTTCTCGCCGATCTTGCCTTCGGTGCCGGCCTGCAGGCGCTGGATGTTCTCGCGGTGCATGTAGAACAGCAGCAGCGTCAGCACGGCAAAGAGCGAGGCGAGCGCGTTGTGGCCGAACCACCACAGGAACAGCGGCGTTACGAACGCGGCGACGAGTGCCGACAGCGACGAATAGCGCGTGGTGGTCGCGGTGCCGATCCAGATCACGGCAAAGATCAGCGCCGCCGGCCAGAACAGGCCGAGCAGCACACCGATATAGGTCGCGACGCCTTTGCCCCCGCGGAATTTGAGCCAGACCGGGAAGAGGTGGCCGAGGAATGCGCCGAGCGCCGCCAGCATCGCGGCGTTCGGGCCGTCGATCGAGCCCGCGATGATGACGGCGACCGTGCCCTTGAGCATGTCGCCGAGCAGCGTCGCCGCGGCGAGACCCTTGTGGCCGGTGCGCAGCACGTTGGTGGCGCCGATATTGCCCGAGCCGATGGTGCGCAGATCCTGTGTGCCGGCGAGCCTGGTGAGGATCATGCCGAATGGGATCGAGCCCAGGAGATAGCCGATCACAAAGGCGGCCAGCAGGAACGCGTCAGCGGACATCAAAGTGGCTCCCCGGACGGTCGGTTCGGTCCATTTTGAAGGATCCCATCAATGAAATATTAACCATCGATCCGCACCATGGCCTTGGAAATGAGGGACCTTATCATGGCTTCTGTTCGCAGGCGGCTGGAGCAGGTTTTCTTTGTCGTTTACGTCGCGGCCATCGTCGTCGGAACGACGATGGAGGCAATGTCGCAACTCGCGGCGCGCTGAGTTCCATCCCAGTTTAGACGTGTTCGTACACCGTCCGTCCGCCGACGATCGTCCGGGTCACGCGGCCGGAGAAGCGGGCGTCGTCGAACGGCGTATTCTTGCAGAGCGATTTGAGGTCGTCGCGGTCGAGCACCCAGGGGGTATCGGCGTCGATCACGATCACGTCGGCGGGGGCGCCGGCGCGCAGCGTGCCGCCGGGCAGGCCGAGCAGCTCCGCCGGCCGCGTCGACATTGCCCGGATCAGCGTCTTGAAGTCCATCTCGCCATTGTGGATCAGCCGCAGCGCCGCCGGCAGCATGGTCTGCAGGCCGACCGCGCCGCTCGCCGCTTCCGCGAACGGCAGCCGCTTGACCTCGACGTCTTGCGGATTGTGGTCGCTCATCACGACATCGATCAGCCCGGACGCGAGCGCTGCGACCAGCGCCTTGCGATCCTCCTCGGTACGCAGCGGCGGCGCCAGCTTGAGGAAGGTGCGGTAGGGGCCGATGTCGTTCTCGTTCAGCGTCACGTGGTTGATCGAGACCGAGGCCGAGACGTTGTGGCCGCTATCGCGGGCGCGCTTGAGGATCTCCAGCGACTCGGTCGAGGTCAGCGAGGCCGCGTGATAGCGTCCGCCGGTCAGCCCCGCGAGCCGCATGTCGCGCTCGAGCATGATCGACTCGGCGGCGGTGGGGATTCCCGCGAGACCGAGCCTTGTGGCGAACTCGCCCTCGTTCATTACGCCTTCGCCGACCAGATGCGGGTCCTCGGTGTGATGCACGATCAGCGCGTCGAAATCGCGGGCATAGGTCAGCGCGCGCCGCATCACCTGGGCGTTGGTGACGCTGCGGTCGCCATCGGTAAAGGCGACGGCACCGGCGGCCTTGAGCAGGCCGATCTCGGTCATCTCCTGGCCCTGCATGCCCTTGGTCAGGGCTGCCATCGGGTGGATGTTGACGATCGCGGTGTCGCGGGCGCGGCGCAGCACGAAGTCGACGGTCGCCGAATTGTCGATGACAGGCGAGGTGTCGGGCTGGCAGATGATGGTGGTGATGCCGCCGGCGGCGGCGGCCTGGCTGGCGGAGGCAAAGGTCTCGCGGTGGCTGGCACCGGGTTCACCGACGAAGGCGCGCATGTCGATCAGGCCGGGGGCCACGATCTTGCCGGCGCAATTGACGATGTCGGTGCCTTCGGGGACGCCGGCGGCGCCGATGCCGCGCTTGGCGTCACGGATCACGCCATCGGCGATCAGGACATCGCCCGGACCGTCGAAGTCGCGGGACGGATCGATGACGCGGGCGTTGGCGAGCAGAATGGGGCGGCGGTCAGTCAGCATGGCGTCACGCGTTCGGCAGGTTGCGGGCGAGCGCTTCGAGCACCGCCATGCGAACCGCCACACCCATTTCGACTTGTTCACGGATCAGCGATTGCGCGCCGTCGGCGACGAAAGTGTCGATCTCGACACCGCGGTTCATCGGGCCCGGATGCATCACCAGCGCGTCCGGCTTGGCGTAGCCGAGCTTCTTCTGGTCGAGGCCGAAATAGTGGAAATACTCGCCCGACGACGGCACGAAGGAGCCGTTCATCCGCTCGCGCTGCAACCGCAGCATCATCACGATGTCGGCGCCGTTCAGTCCCTCGCGCATGTCGCGCGCGACCTCGACGCCCATCCGCTCGATGCCGCGCGGCAGCAGCGTTGAGGGGCCCACCACGCGGACGCGGGCGCCCATCGTGTTGAGCAGGAAGATGTTGGAACGTGCCACGCGCGAATGCAGCACGTCGCCGCAGATCGCGATCGTCAGCCCCTCGATCCGGCCCTTGTTGCGCCGGATCGTCAGCGCATCGAGCAGCGCCTGGGTCGGGTGCTCATGGGCGCCATCGCCGGCATTGATCACGGAACCGTCAACCTTGCGCGCCAGCAACTCGACCGCGCCTGAGGCGTGGTGGCGCACCACCAGGATGTCGGGGTGCATCGCGTTGAGCGTCACCGCGGTGTCCATCAAGGTCTCGCCCTTGCGGGTCGACATCGATGACACCGACATGTTCATGACGTCGGCGCCCAGGCGCTTTCCGGCGATCTCGAACGAGGATTGGGTCCGGGTCGAGGCCTCGAAGAACAGATTGACCTGGGTGCGGCCGCGCAAGGAGGCGCGCTTCTTGTCGACCTGGCGGTTGAGCTCGACATACTCCTCGGAGAGGTCGAGCAGGCCCGTGATGTCGTCAGCGGAAAGGCCCTCGATGCCCAGCAGATGCCGGTGACCGAGGACAAAAGTCGATTTTAATGATGGGGTCATTAAAGCGAGAGCTATAGGCGCGGATGGCCGGTGGGGCAAGCGCGAAGAGGGCCTGCAGGAGTTTTCCCCGAGTAAGATGGGGCTGGGTTTCTCGGCGGACATGCCTGGGCTTGTGGCGGGTCACCGCTGGCTTGCTTTTGCTGGTCTTTCCGGAACAAGACGTGGACGGCCGGGACCAACCCGGCGGCTGCGCCGGAGCTTGAGCTCATGAAAATTGTCGTGATCCTCGTTGCCGTTGCGGGCTTGGTCTCCCCGGTCCTTGCCCAGGGGCTTCCGGGCGGCTTCGCGTTCCTGCGCGAGATCGACCCGACCATCATCCAGGACATCCGCTACGCGACCTCCAACAATTTCATGGGGCGGCCGATCGCGGGCTATGGCGCTGCGGAATGCGTGGTGAAGCGGGAGGTCGGGCTGCGGCTCAAGGCCGTGCAGCTGGAGCTGGCGCGGCAAAGCCTGTCGCTGAAAATGTTCGATTGCTACCGGCCGGCCCGCGCGGTCGCCGACATGGTGGCGTGGTCGAAGAACGGCAAGGAGACCGCCGCCGAGCGCCGCTACAACCCGGCCTTCTCGAAGGCGGATCTGTTCCGCCTCGGCTACATCGCGACGCATTCGGGGCATTCGACCGGCGCCGCGGTCGATCTCACGCTGGTCGATCTTCGCGCCGACAATTCGGGCAAGTTCGATCCGGCAAAGGACTATGCCGACTGCACTGCGCCCGTCGCCGCGCGCGCCCCCGAGGGCAGCGTCGACATGGGCACCGGCTATGATTGTTCTGATGCAAAGGGCCACACCGCTTCCGGCTCGATCACGCCGGCGCAGCGACGCTGGCGCAACCTTCTGGTCGCGGCGATGGCCCGCCAGGGATTTGCCAACTATTCCAAGGAATGGTGGCACTTCTCGCTGCCGGGGGCGGGCGGCGCGGCCTACGATTTCCCGATCACGCGGCCGCGCTGACGCGGCGGAATTTCCTCAAATCGGAGGTAATTCTGCAAGAGAGTGGTTGCCATCGCGCAAGCGGCGGAGCGCGCATTCAACACTCCTTAATTGCGGCCGTATCAAGTGCCCGCATTGCGGGAGCACGAAACATGCGTTGGGCTGTTGTCATTGTTGCCGTCGGTGCGTTCGGCATCGCGATCTACGACCAGTACGACAAGGGCGCGAACTACCAGCGCGTCGACGCGCGCATCAGCAGCGTCAACGACCAGTGCTATCTGGAAAAGGTCGAGCGCGGCGTCATCACCAAGACGACCTTCACGTCGGACCTTACTCGCTGCGAAACCGCCGAGCTGCTGCGGAAGGAGCATCCGAAGTGGCAGGGCTATCACGTGATGCACAAGATCGAGGTGCGCGTCGTCTATGTCTCGCCGGTCGATGGCGTCTCGCACCAGTCGAGCCTGGAGATGTCGTACTTCCCCAGCGGCAAGCCGCTGCGCGCCGGCGAGGTTTTTCCGGTACTGGCCTCCAAGACCAAGGCAGACAAGACGCGCATGATCTGATCGTCGCGTCGGTTCGGGAGGATTGGAGTTCAACCATGCGCCTGGGCCTCTACGGAATGATCGCCATCGGCGTCGCGGGCCTCTATGCCTATATCGAGCTCGACAAGCGGGTGAACTTCCGTCCGATCGACGCGCGCGTCAGCAGCGTCAAGGAGCAATGCTACATGGAGAGGACCGAGGGCAATCGGAGCTCGACCTCCGATCTGTTGCCCTGCGAGCTCGTCGAGCTGCTGGCGCGCCATCATCCGAAATGGCAGGGCGCCGACATCAAGCACAAGATCGAGATCCGGTTTGCCTACATCTCTCCGGCGGACGGGGCCGCGCATGAATCGAACCTGCAACTGGCGGCCTATCCGTATGACCGGCCGCTGCACGCCGGCGACATCTTTCCGGTGCAGGCGTCCCTGAAAGAGGCCAATAGAACCCGCGCCAACGATTGGCTGGACCGGCGGCTCGGTCGCGACCGCGCCGAGCCACGGAAGCATCTAGCGCAGGGATTGATCAATCCGACGACGGCCCGGCGCACGCTCAACTAAACGCCAATGAACCCGCGGCGCAGCAGCCCGGCCAGAGTGCCGCGAAGACTGGCGACACTGGCAACGTTATTTTGGGACGCGCTGAAAAGCCGCACCACCAGACGCTGATACTGTTCGGCACTCGGCTCAAGGCGCGCCAGCACCGTGCGGCCGGATCGCGAGACCATGGACATGTCGGTCCATCCCAAGCCCTCCAGGTGAATTCTATAGTGCCAGCCGGCAAGCTCGAGCGTCTCGCCAGCAGCGCCCGCGAGCCGCACCGAGGACGGCGATATTGCGAGCAGCCGGCACGAAAGGATTTTTCCTTCGCCGGCGAGCCAGACGAACTCGTCCGTCTCGAACATAGGACCGGAACGCGGCACTTCGAAGCAGACCAGAAACGCGATGAAGGCGATCAACATCGCGATGGCCGCCCACAACAGGTTGAAGAAATCGAGAGAGGAGATTTCGTCGGCGGCGTAGGGGGAGATGAACTCCCATATGATGCTGGCGGCGGAGCTCGCCGCGATCAGCCCAAAGATGGCGGCAAGCTTCCAGTGAACCCGCGGCGCCGATCGATCGCCTCCCTTGTCGGTGATTTTGAAGGGGCGTCCGAATGGCTTGACCATGGCGGTGAACAGGGTTGCGGTCACCGCAAAGCAGGTGACGGCATGCGTCGCCTCCATGAACAAGGGCAGCGTCCGCGCGCGCGATATCCAGCTCATGTAGACGATTTGCCCGAGCAGGGCCGGCATGCCGTAGCGCAGGAAGGACTGATAGTCGGCCTCGAACGCGGGTAGCCCGCCGAACCAATAGATGGTCGGCGCGATCAACAGCAGTACCATGAACGGCTTGGAGAGCCAGTTCAGCACGCCGTGCAGATAGTGCCAGCGCTCGGTGAAGCGGAAGCCGCGGCCAAATAGCGGTCCGTTGCGCAGCAATGCGACCTGGATGGTGCCGAGGCACCAGCGAGCTCGCTGAGTGACATATTCCGGAATGCCTTCGGCTGAAAGTCCGAAACTGAGCGGCTCGTTGAGCCAGGCCGTGCGATAGCCGTGCGCCAGCATGGTGTAGGTGAGATTGATATCCTCCGAGACGGCCTGGTCGGGAAAGCCGCCGATCTCATCCAGACGGTCACGGCGAACGATAAAGGAGGTGCCGACGCAGAATGCGCAGCCCCACGCATCCTTGGCCGGTTGAAAGATGTCGAAAAATAACCGTTGATCGTCGACCCAGCTCTTTTCCGCCAGCAGATTGTGTTGGATCGGATCAGCGTTGTAGTAGAATTGCGGGGTCTGCACGATCGCAACCCCCGGATCGGACAGCAGCACGCCGATCGTGCGCTTCAGGAAATCCCGCCGTGGCGCGAAATCCGCATCGAGCACCAGAATGACAGGCGCATTTGTCGCTCGAGCGGTTGCGATCAATCCGTTATTGAGATTGCCGGCCTTGGCGCCCTTGTTATCGGGCCGCGTCAGGTAACGCGCGCCGACCCGGTCGCAATAGTCCCGCAGCCAGTCGCGTCTCGTATCATCGAGCACCCAGACCGTCGCATGGGCATAGTCGAGCGCCAGTGCGCTCAGGATCGATCGCTCGAGGATTTCGAGTGGTTCGTCATAGGTACAGATGAAGACGTCGACGGCCGGATTGCGATCTTCCGAAGCCAAAAGCTGTTGTGAAGCGTCGGCCTGCGCGGTGCGGTCGGTGCTGCGGAACAGGATGACGATCGATATCAGCGTGTAGAGGATCGCAAGCAACTCGAATGCAATGAAGAGTCGCGGCCAGAGACTTTGCGCCGACCACTCAAATGGCGGCAGCGTGTCGTTCCACCGCCACAGCGCGTAAACGGTCAGAAGGGCCGCCGTCGTCGCCCCGAACAGGATACGGTGGCCGGCGCGCAGCGGCTCCAGCAGTCGCGCCATGACCAGAAGCCCGAGCAAAATTCCGATGTCGATGGCCAGGATCGATGAATTATCAGCGGCAGTCGGAAACATCAGCGTATCCTCTTCCCCGTGAACGGATTCCAGCCTGTTTCAGCCAGCGCGGCCCACGCCGTCGCGCCGAGATGCGGGCGGCGATAATAGAAAAAGTCCGGAACGCCGCCGGTTGGATCGATCGACAATCCCGTCGTCAGTCGCGCCGGACGCGCGGCGTTGAGCAGGCCGGACGACGTCTGGTCCGCCTTCAGGTTGCCCAGCAGCCGATCGCTTTCGCGGGTGTCGCCGACGATCCGGTAGGCCAGGGCGGCCTGCGCCGTGCCCTCTACCCAGAGGCCGTCGCGATCGCCGTTGAAGTCAAAGCCGCCATCGACCCCGAGGTGAGCTTTCGCGAAACCGAGCGTGCTCTTCCATGCCGGGAGCGATTCAGGAATTGCCATCCAGGGCCAAAGCTGGGCGTCGAGCGCGAGCAGACCTTCGTCCGCAAGGCTGCCGTCAGGCTTGGTCCCGAGCAGGAAATGATCGCCGCGAAAGGCGCGATCGAGCAGACGCTTGGCCTGTCCAGCAGCGCCGTCGTATTTCGGGTCGCCGGTCAGGCGAAACAGCCAGCGCGCGGCGGCGTGAACATCGGCGTTGTGCTCGGTCGACATCCAGGTGAGCTTGACCTGCTTCGGATCATAGCCGTGAAAGCCGCCGTAAAAGCCGTCCTGGGAAGCGGTCGTGTCGATCACCCAGTCGATCAAGCGCCTTGCGTCGGCGAGGTATTGAGGATCCCCGGTTGCCTGATGCAGCGTCAGCAATGCCAATGCGGCCCAGGCAACGTTTCCGGTCGAGGTGCCGTCCTGTGCCGCGTCCTCCGCCCAGATATTGGCATGTCCATCCCACCAGCCCGGCAGATCGGGAGCGACCTTGTTCACCGCGCCGGCACGATAGGCATTGCGCACGCGGCCATCGTCGAAGCTGCGGTCCTTGCCAACGGCGCGGCTCAGCGCGTTGCCGATCGGTCTTGCATCCGACACGTTGCCGCACGCGATCAGCGCAATGGCGACGAGTGCGTTATCGTAGACGAACGCCGTCGTTGCGAGACCCGCCGGAAGCGCCGCTTCATCCGTGCCGGGGTCATAACTGCGGATGAAAACCGCGTCGGCCGCGCTTGCGCGCGGGGCGACCGCCCTTTTCAACCCAGCGCAGAAGGCGTTTGCGGTTGGGGTTGTGTGGCCGGCTCCGGGCGCGCCGAGGACGACCGCGCATAGCGTCATCACGATGGCAGACTTCATCGCGATACGAGGGTACGAGTTCCGGGCGACCCATTCTCATCGGCCGTTGGCTGCTGCTGCGGTTGCGAGGCCCGGAATGCATCGTTCAGACGAGCGATGCCAGTACGCCGAGCCTCCGCGTCCGATGACGTGCTCTGCGCGGCGTTGACGGTGCCTGCGTCGTCCCGGATCCACGAAGCGACGAAATGGCCGAGCCGTCGCCACGTGACCGACATCGAGGGGACGACACCATTCTCGCGCGTCACCGTCACCCATTGGCCGACCGGACAGGCTGACGCCTCCGCCGTGGCTGCTTGCTGCGCCGGTCCGTCGTCGTTCGCCGCGTCCGGGGTGATGATGGCATAGAGTTCGCGCCGCTCGGTTTGCGGGAACGGAACGGCAAAGCGTTCATCGGTCTTGTCGCTGGTCTTCGGCACAACCGCAGTGACGAGGCCGGATCGCAACGAACTCCCGTCGATGCGGACGCGCGTGCCGGGCGTCATGCTCTGGCCCTGCCGGTAGGAGAAGATGGCGACAACAAAGCGCTTGTCACAGTTGATGACGGAGCTGATCGTATCACCGGCGCTCACGTGTCGTCCCACCGCGGCGCCGACGGTCAATACCTTGCCCTGGCCGCGCGCAAGGACTTTGGCGTCGGCCAAAGTTGCCAGCCGTTTTTGTTCGGCGTCGATCAGGTGCTCCAGGTCGGCAAGCACCGCGATTTGCTGCCTTTCCTCGATTTTCATCCGCTTGGCGTCCAGATCGATGTCCCTGCGCTTCTGAGCCAGATTGTTGAGCGCAACCAACTCGTCGCCGATATAGATGCCCTTGCTCAGGGCGTTGAGCTGTGCCGTTTTTTGGTTGAGCTTGGCTATTTCTGCGTCCGCGCCATGCATCGCCGCAGCATATTGCTGGGTCGTCGGCCTGAGCATGTCCATGCTCGCGGCATTGCGTGTCACCATATTGCTCTGTCGGTCGACCAAGGCTTTCTTTTCACTTGTCGCGGCGTTGGATTGAGCTACGCGGGCGCGGAGTTCCTCGATCTGCGACTGGAATTGGCCCTTGAGCTGGTTTGTCTGGTCAGCGAGCTCGCCGTCGAGCGACGAAACATAGTTGACGTCCGAGTCGTATTTTGAGCGCGTCGCATCGAGCTTCCGCCGTGCGTCGGACGCCTTTTCCTGCAACGAGATGAGGGTCCAGCGATCAAGTCTTGGATTGCTGATTTGCGCCAGCGTGTCGCCATCGCGGACGTCGTGGCCCGGAAGCGCCGTCAACGAATCGATTTCGCCACTGATTGGCGCCGTCAGAAGCGTAACGGGTGCGTTGACTACGGCGCGATCGGACTGGTCTGCAATGATCGGCGGCGCTACCGCTGTCAGCATCAGGACAGACAGCAATCCCGCCACGGCGACCGCGGATATTCTCAGTATTCCCTGATGTTTCCGCACGGTGCCGCGGGTTTCGGATCTGTCAATCATCAATTCTCTCTCGGTCGGGAGGGCCCTGGAAGCGCACTTCTTGTTGGCGGACTGTTTTTCGCGGCGCCGGTTAGCGACTGCAACAATGCTGACCGCATTTGGTTGCTGCCAAAAATGCGGCGATGAAAAATGCAGCAAGAACGATGCACCACGAGAGAGGTGGTCTCCAAGCCGGAGAGCTGGTTCCAACTGCAGGGGCGGGCGGTCAGTCGAGGTCAAATGCGCTCGCGGCTTTCCGGGCCATGGCGACGCCGATATTGCACCGGCATTGCCCGGGCATCGTGGGGCAAATCAGCCCAATTCAGGAACTGGCAGCCCGGCAGAAGCCGCATTTTTCGCTGCCCGGCGCCTCCTTGCGGGCTATGATCGCCCGATTCCAATGCGCGACGAATAGCCCGTGGTCGCGACCGTCCGCTTGACCAAGCGCGCAGCGAGACCCATTGCCGAGGCGACCATGACGAAGGCTCCGTTTGCCACCCACGACGTGCTCAACCAGTCGCCGCCGTTTTGGGATATCGACCTGTTCACGACGGATGCGCCGCTGGTCGCGGCTGTTGCCGCCAATGGCGCCGCCGCGGCCACCGCCGAGCTGTCGGATTTCGGCAAGCATTGGGGTTCCGCCGCCATGGCGGAGCGCGGCCGCATTGCCAACGAGAACCAGCCGAAACTGCGCACCTTCGATGCCAGAGGCAATCGCCGCGACGAGGTCGAGTTTCATCCGGCCTATCACGAGTTGATGGCGCACTCGGCGCATGCCGGCGTGCACAATTCGACCTGGACCATGGACGGCAAGCCGGCTGGCGGCGCGGCCGAGGTGGTGCGCGCGGCAAGGTTCTATATCGCCTCGCAAGTCGAGACCGGTCATCTCTGCCCGATCACGATGACCCGCGCCTCGGTCGCGGCGCTGGCCTCGCAGCCGGACATCCTGGCGAAGACGATGCCGGTGATCGGAACGCGCGCCTACGACCCGGGTTTTGCGCCGTGGTGGACCAAGCGCGGCATGACGCTCGGCATGGGCATGACCGAGAAGCAGGGCGGCACCGATGTGCGCGCCAACATGACGCGCGCCGAGCGCGACGGCGATGGCTATCGCATCACCGGGCACAAATGGTTCATGTCGGCGCCGATGTGCGACGCGTTCCTGGTGCTGGCGCAGACCAAGGATGGCTTGAGCTGTTTCTTCATGCCGCGCTTTGCGCCCGACGGCACCGTCAATGCGATCCACTTCCAGCGCCTGAAGGACAAGCTCGGCAACCGCTCCAATGCCTCCTCGGAAGTCGAATTCCATGGCGCTCATGCCGAACTGATCGGCGAGCAGGGCAAGGGCATCCGCACCATCATCCAGATGGTGCAGCTGACGCGGCAGGATTGCGCGATCGCATCCGCCGGCCTGATGCGCTCGGGGCTCGCGCATGCGCTCAATCACGCGCGGCATCGCAGCGTGTTCCAGAAGCATCTCGTCGACCAGCCGCTGATGCAGGCGGTGCTGTCCGACATGGCGCTGCATGTCGAGGCGTCGATCGCGCTGGTGATGCGGCTGTGCCGCGCCTTCGATCGCGCGCCCACTGACGCGGGCGAGGCGGCCTATGTGCGGCTGCTGACGCCGGCGATCAAATACTGGACCTGCAAGAGCGCTCCCGGCCTCCTCTACGAGGCGATGGAGTGCCTCGGCGGCAACGGCTATGTCGAGGAGGGCATTCTGGCGCGGCATTACCGGGAGTCGCCGGTCAATGCGATCTGGGAGGGCTCCGGCAATGTGATGTGCCTCGACGTGCTCCGCGCGCTCGGCCGCGAAGCCGATGCCGCGCTCGCCGTGCTGCGTGCGCTCGCCGACGAGACCAGGGGCCTGCCCGGCGCCGCTGAGGCGGTCGCCTCGATCGGACAATCGTTCCGCCGGCCGGACAGCGAGCGCATCGCGCGGCTTGCGGTCGAGAAGCTGGCGCTATTGGCCGCTACCGCTGCGCTCAACCAGGTCGCGCCGAAAAACGCCGAGTTGTTTGCTGTGACCCGGCTTGCCGAACGCCACGCCGGCATGTACGGCGCGGTGGATCTCTCCGATGCCGATCAGCGCGCGCTGCTGGCGCGGGCGCTGCCTTGAAGGTTTGCTGATGGACGCACTCAATCCCGATACTTCGCCGTCGGCTCTCGAACCGCCGCCGCGCCGGCCGCGGGTCTGGAAGTTTTGGGGCACCGCGCTGTGGGGTCTCTTGATCTTCGTCGCAATGTTCGTCGGCCAGGTCGCGGTCGTCATCTACCGCATCATCGCGCAGGGCGGTGAACTGTCGGCGGGAGGCATCACCCACGTGGTCGCCGACGGTCTGACGATCTCGCTCTCGGTCCTTGCAGGTCTGCCGATGGTGCTGCTGGCGCTGTGGTTCGCGATCAGACGGACCGGGATCCCGTTTGCCGATTACCTCGGGCTGCGCGGGACATCGTGGAAGAACGTGATCATCGGCGTCGTCGCGCTGATCGTGCTGGTCGGCGCCTGGGACATGGTGTCCCGCGCCGCAGGCCGCGAGGTGGCGCCGGGCTTCATGGGAGACGTGCTGAAATCGGCGCAGGAACACAGCGCGCTGTGGCTTCTGGTGATCGCCTTCGCCGTGGCCGCACCGCTCTGGGAGGAACTGTTCGCGCGCGGCTGGCTCTATCGCGGCTGGTCGGAATCAAGGCTCGGCCCCTATGGCGCGATCCTGCTGTCGTCGGTCGTCTGGACCATGATGCACTTGCAATACGACTGGTTCTTCCTGTGCGAGGTGCTGTCGATCGGGCTGCTGTTCGGTTATCTGCGGTTCCGCACCGGCTCGACCTGGCTGACCATTCTGCTGCACGGTCTGAACAATCTTGCTGCGACGATCCAGACCTGGTGGCTGGCGGGGTGATCGGCTCAGGACAGCAGTGAAGGCTTGCCGGGGCGTTCAGCATACATCTCGGCCGTCCATTCCATCAGGCACTGCTCCGCATAGCGCAGGCCTTTGGTGGTCCGCTCGAGGCAGTCCTGCCCGATATCGCTGTCGGGACCACGCGAAATGGCCTCGGCTATGTACAGCCCGGCCATTGAAACACCCTTGCGGATCTCTTCCAGTGCCAGGATGCAGTCACGCTGCCGAGCCTGGGCTTCACTCGTCCTCGGCTTCGCTTCCTGCGCAAGCGTTAACAGGGAAATTGCTCTCAGGCCCAGCCAACTGAAGACGCCGCACAGCTGCCTCACGCGTTCGGGCGCACTGCCGTCGAAGCCCTTGACGTTCCTCATGAGCTGCACTTTTCGGCTGATAAGCTCCGCAATTGCCGTCTTTACGGCGCGCGCGCCCGTCTCAGTGAAGGTGTAACTGCTTGCCAGGTGCGCCATGGGCACGTCGTCGACCGCGATCCGTTGTGTCCAGTCTGCGCGTTCCATCTGTGACCACAGCACATCATTGTGGCTGCCCACCGATGTGATCATCGCGCTACCGGGCCGTGCCGCCGCGCCTTCATTTACCGAGAGATCACCGGGCGAAAGAGTCGCGAGCCAGAGGCAAAGCTGACGGTCGTCGAAGGCAGACGAACTCGGATTGTCGTTCATGCGTGCGGTCCACTGGTTGCATGAGAAGGCGCGTATGAACTTAGCAAGCCTGGGTTGAAGCGACGGTAAAGGCAAAAAGTAGATTTGCGCTTTTTTCGCGAACAGTCGCCTCAATCACAATCAGCATGGTAATGGCCGCTGTGATCGTCTGCGCGATGGTCCGGAACCCGTAGCGGCGCGTCGGCGTCTGTTCAGGAGGATAACAAAGAAGGATACAAGCGCCCCCGCCACAGTGCTATGATCTAGATCAACGAACGAGCGCGGGCCGGATCGAAACTAGGCAGCAGCGGCTGCCGTCGTGTGAGCTCTTCCCATGGCTACGTTGTTCCGAATTCTTTTGGCCAGCGTCGTCGCGCTGGCGTCTCTCGGCGCCATCACGCAGCAGGTGCGCGATGGGGGCGTGACCGATACCGAAATCCGGATCGGCAATCTGATGCCGTATAGCGGCGCGCTGGAGATTTTCGGCCAGATCGGCAAGGCCGAAGCCGCCTATTTCGAGATGATCAACGAACGCGGCGGCATCAACGGCCACAAGATCCGCTTTATGTCCTACGACGATCTGTCGGACGCGGCCAACGCGATGGACCTCACGCGCATTCTCGTCGAGACCGACAATGTGCTTCTGATGTTCGGTTCGTTTGGAACGCCGGGCAATCTGGCGGTGCGGAAATATCTCAACGAGCGCCAGGTCCCCCAACTTTTTGTCGCCTCCGGCGATCAGGACCTCAGCGAGCCGTCGCTCTATCCGTGGACCATGGGTTGGCAGCCCTCATACCGCGAGGAGGGACGCATCTACGCCAATTACATCCAGGCATTCTATCCGGGAAAGAAGATCGTGGCGCTCTGGGAGAACGATCAGTTCGGGCGGGAACTGTTCAAGGGACTGGTGCAGGGGCTCGGTGACGTCGCCCACAATATCAGGGTCGACATCGCCTATGAGGTCGACGATCAGCATCTGGACGGCCACGTCTCGATCCTGAAGCAATCGGGGGCCGAGGTCTTCGTGTTCGCCGGCGTGCCGGAAAACGCCGCCAAGGTGATCCGAGCTGCCGCCGACCATCGCTGGCGGCCGGTGTTCGTCGTGAACCAGATGGCGTCATCGATCGAGACGGTGCTCAGGCCGGCCGGCACGGAGAATGCGACCGGTGTCATCACAGCCGCCTTCCTGAAGGATGCGAGCGATCCGGCCTGGAGGGAAGATCAGGGCGCCTGGCACAGCTTCATGGACAGATATACCAAAGCCGGCGGCAAGGATGATGCGGCCGCGGTCTATGGCTATGCTGCGGCCGAGACGCTGGTCCAGGTGCTCAGGCAATGCGGCAACGATCTATCGCGCGAAAACGTCATGAAGCAGGCCGCGGCGCTGAGGGATTATCAGGCGTCCGCCTTGCTGCCGGGCATCAAGATCAACAGCGGTGGCTTCCGGCCTGTCGAGCAATTGCGGTTACTTCAGTTCGATGGCAGCAGCTGGCAGCCGATCGGTGACGTGCTCGACACGGCGTTCACCGGATCGAGCGGGAAATAGCGACGACTGGCGGAACGAGCCTTACTGCGCAAGCGCAGGCCGCATGCTAGGGCCCGACCGCGGCGATCACGATCGGCATCGTGATCGCGGCCAATATCGTCTGCAGCGTGATGATCTGGGCGAGCAGGGGGGCGTCGCCGCCCATCTGGCGCGCCAGCACATAGGCCGAGGGCGAGGTCGGCACCGCGGCGCAGGCCGCGACGATGGCGAGGTTGGCGCCGGTGACGCCGAACCACATCGCCAGCGCGACGGTCAGGACGGGCATCGCAACCAGCTTCAGGAGCAGCGCGACGCTTGCGGCGAGGCTGGGGCGGAACATGCCTTCCAGATGCAGCCCGGCGCCGGTGACGAGCAGGCCGATCGCCAGCGACGAGCCGCCGAGCGCGTCGGCGACGTCGTGCCATATCTTCGGCAGCGGAACATGGATGACATTGATGGCGAGCCCGATGACGCAGGCCCAGATCAGGGGGTTCTTCACCACAGTCATCACGATGGCGCCCGCGGATCGCTTCCCGGATGAGGCATATTTCGCCAGCACGGCGACGCTGAAGACGTTGACCAGCGGAATGATCGCGACCATCGCGACCGAGGCCAGCGCAAGTCCGACCTTGCCATAGAGATTGCCCGACACCGACAGCGCGACATAGGTCTGCCAGCGCGTCGCGCCCTGGAAGATCGAGGAGAAGGCGGGGCCGTCAACCCCGGCGCGGGCGAGCGGGCCGCGCAGCGCAAGGCACAGCAGGCACATCACCAGCGCCGCCAGCAGCAGCGCGCCGCCGACGCCGGCGACCGGCACGGTCGTCAGGTCGGCCTTCACCAGCGTCTGCACCAGCAGCACCGGGAACAGCACGTAGTAAGTGAGCTGCTCCAGCCCATGCCACTGGGTATCGAGCCGCATCAGCGTGCGCCTGAGGACGACGCCGAGCACGATCAGCAGAAACACCGGCAGCAGCGCCGCGATCACCACGGCCATCGTCAGCGGTCTCCGCGCAGCTTCGCCAGCCGGTCGAGCGCGCCCTGCAGGATGAAGATCGCAGCGTGCTCGTCGATCACCTCGGCGCGGCGGGCGCGGCTGACGTCCATGCCGATCAGCTCGCGCTCGACGGCGGCGGTCGACAGCCGCTCGTCCCACAGACCTATCGCCAGCGTGGTGAGGCCTGCGAGATTGCGGGCGAAGGCCCGGGTCGATTGCGCGCGCGGGCCCTCGCTGCCGTCCATGTTGATCGGCAGGCCCAGCACGAAGCCGACGGCGCTGCGCTCGGCCGCGATCGCGAGCAGCCGCGCCGCGTCGGCCTTGAACTGCTTGCGCTGGATGGTCTCGACGCCGGTCGCGAGCCGCCGGTCCGGATCGGAGACGGCAACGCCGATGGTCTTGGTGCCGAGGTCGAGGCCGACCAGCGCGCCGCGCGCGGGCCAATGCGGCGCGGCTTCGATCAGGGGAAGGATGGGGGCGGGCATGCGCTAGCGCTTAGCACGCACCCGCTCGCCGAGGCAAAGCACTTGCTTCACCTCTCCCCATTGGGGAGAGGTCGAATTGCGAAGCAATTCGGGTGAGGGGACAGCGTTCCATCGAGGGATCGTAACGCCTCACCCGGCGCGAGGCGCCGACCTCTCCCGATGGGAGAGGTGAGATTGCAGTCGCCTCAGGCAGCGATCACCCGATCGTCGCCGGAAAGGCACGCGACCAGTCCCTGCAACGCGCTGTACTGGTGCGCGGTGCGGCGCTGGATGAACAGCGTCTCGACATGCGCATGCTGCGGATTGAGCCTGTGGATCTTGATGTCGCGCTGGACGTGGTTGTCGCGCTCGACCACCGCGCGCGGCAGCAGCGTCACGCCCATGTCGACGGCGACGCAGCCGACCATGCCGTCGAGCGTGCCGAGTTCGAAGCGGGCGGCGGACGGCCAGCCGAACTCGGTGAACACCTGTTCGAGACGCTGCCGGTAGGTGCAGCCGGTGCGGAACACCAGCGCAGTCGGGCCCGACTCCGGCGTGCCGGCGCGCAAGGCGGCGAGCGATGTCCAGCGCGGCGCGGTGACGAGCACCAATTCCTCCGTGAAGGCCGGCGTCGCGGTGAGTTCGGCGTGCTCGATCGGACCGGCGACAAAGGCGCCGTCGAGCGTGCCGTCGAGTACGGCGGCGACGAGATCGGCGGTCGGCGCCGTGCGCAGTGTAAGGCGCACCGCCGGATAGCGGCGATGAAACTCGGCAAGCAGCGTCGGCAGCCGCACCGCGGCGGTGGTCTCCATCGAGCCGATCGACAGCGGCCCCTTCGGCTCGCCATCGTCGCGCGCGGCGAGCACCGCTTCGCGCGATAACGCAGCCATGCGTTGCGCATAGGGCAACAGCCGGCGGCCGGCGCCGGTCAGCGACATGCCACGGCTGTGGCGCTCGAACAGCGCGGTGCCGATCTCGGCCTCCAGCGCCTTGATGCGCTGGGTGACGTTGGACTGCACGGTGTTCAGCTCGTCGGCGGCCCGGGTAATGCCGCCGAGCCGGGCGACCGTGGAAAAGGTGAGCAGGTCGGTCAATTCCATCAGGGACCACCGTTTCATTTTAGAGATAGTAGCATTCTCTAGTATTCATTTTCACAGAATGTTAGGCCCGCTTAGGCTGCAAGTCCAGAACAGCAAATCCGGAACAGGGAGCAACCATGCCGATCGGCACCGAATTGACGGCACGTCTCGGCATCGCGCATCCGATCCTGGCGGCGCCGATGGCGATGATCACGGCAAGCCGGCTGGTCATGGCGGTGAGCGACGCCGGCGGCTTCGGCATTCTCGGCGGCGGCTACGGAGACAAAGCCTGGCTCGCGGCGGAGACAGCGGTGCTCAGGCGATATCACCGCCCGTTCGGGATCGGCTTCATCACCTGGAGCCTCGCAAAACAGCCGGAGCTGATGGAGATCGCACTGGAGGCGCGACCGCGCGCGGTGATGCTGTCGTTCGGCGATCCCGCGCCGTTCGCGCCCAAGATCAAGGCCGCGGGCGCGCTGCTGATCTGCCAGGTGCAGAGCGAGGAGATGGCGCAACAAGCGCTCGATTGCGGCGCCGACATCCTGATAGCGCAGGGCACGGAGGCGGGCGGTCACGGTGCCTCGCGCACCACGCTCGAGATTGTGCCAGCGATCATCGATTTCGCGGCGGGGCGCGTCCCCGTCGTCGCAGCCGGCGGCATCGCTGATGGCCGTGGCCTGGCTGCGATGATGATGCTCGGCGCATCCGGCGTGCTGATGGGAACGCGGTTCTATGCCAGCGCCGAGGCCGACGCGCCCGAGCGGGCGAAGCAACTGATCTGTGCGGCGAAGAGCGGCGAGACGGTGCGCGGCGTGGTGATGGACTGGTCGCGCAAGCTGATGTGGCCGGCGCCCTTCACCGCGCGCTCGCTTGCCAACGATCATCTGCGGCGCTGGTCTGGCCGCGAGATCGAGCTGATGCAGCGCGCCGACGAGATCGCGGTGGAATACGCTGCGGCGAGGGAAGCGGGCAATTTCGACATCGCTGCGGTGTTTGCCGGCGAGTCTGCCGGGCTGATCCATGATATCGTTCCCGCGGCCGAGATCGTCGGCCGCATCGTCGCCGAGGCCGAGCAGACGTTGCAGGGCCGGCGTAACTCTCTTTCCTCTTTGTTCTGAACAAGCGCGAGACAGACCATGTGGCCGGACCGTCGATTGATCGATCGTTTCAAGACCGAATTCCCGATCGTGCTGGCGCCGATGGCCGGCGTAATGGATGCGGAGCTCGTGATTGCGGTGGCGCAGGGCGGCGGGCTCGGCTCGCTGCCATGCGCGATGCTCTCGGCCGAGAAGGCGCGTGAGCAGGTCAACATCATCCGCCAGCGCGTGTCCGCGCCGGTCAACCTCAACTTCTTCTGCCACAAGGCGGTCGACGCCGATCCGGCACGCGAGGCGCAATGGCAGCAGCGGCTCGGGCCTTACTACCGCGAGCACGGCCTCGATCCGGATGCGCCGATCAACGCGGCGAACCGCGCGCCGTTCGACGCGGCGTTCTGCGCCGTGGTCGAGGAGCTGAAGCCCGAGGTCGTCAGCTTCCATTTCGGCCTGCCGGAGCCAAAACTGTTGCAGCGGGTGAAGGCGACGGGCGCCATCGTGATGTCGTCGGCGACGACAGTGAAGGAGGCGATCTGGCTCGAGGAGAACGGCGCCGATGTCGTCATCGCGCAAGGCGCCGACGCCGGCGGCCATCGCGCCATGTTCCTGACCGATGATATCGCCGAGCAACCCGGCACGTTCTCGCTGCTGCCGCAGGTGGTCGATGCGGTGAAGGTGCCGGTCGTCGCGGCCGGCGGCATCGCGGACGGACGCGGGATCGCGGCGGCCTTTGCGCTGGGCGCATCCGCGGTGCAGATCGGCACCGCGTTCCTGCGCTGTCCGGAATCCAAGGTCACTGCGCAGGGCCGGATCGCGCTGGCGCAGGCGAGCGATGAATCGACCGTCATCACCAATGTGATGACCGGCCGCCCGGCGCGTGGGGTCGCCAACCGCGTGATGCGCGAGGTCGGTCCGATCTCGCCGGACGCACCGGCGTTCCCGCATGCGGCGACCGCCCTCGGGCCGCTGAAGGCGGCTGCCGAAAAACAGGGCAAGGTCGATTTCACCAATCTCTGGGCCGGGCAGGCGGTGCGGATGGGGAAGGAGATGCCGGCCGCCGAGCTGACCCGCGCGCTGGCGGGCGCCGCACTCGCACGCATGGGCGCGCTGTCTCAGGCCTGACGCGCGGGCTCGCTCCGGCTGATCTCAAGATGCTCGGCCACGAGCCTGCGATAATGCGCGGCCATTTCCTTGTAATGCTGCCGGGAGATCGTATCGGTGGCGCTCTCGGCGCGACGCTCGAACATCTCGGCCTTTTCCTGCAGAGCTGTTGCCTGGGACATGGCCATGGCTCCTCGTTCAGACCAGGCAGGCGACGTAAAGGATCGCGATCCCCAGCACCGTGCCGATCGACCACAAAGCGGGGTCCCAGCTCTCCGGCCGGGGGCGGCTTTCCAGCGTTTGCATGACGCACTCCGAACTTTTCTATTTGGGGGAAGTAGGCGCCGCGAATGTTTCGGCACCACTTCGTGGCAGCCGCAAAGTGGTTTCGTCGCAGGCTTTTTGCGTCCCGAATGCGCGCGGAAGGCCTCGCCGGGGCGCCGGGCAGGGGGCCCAAGCCCCCGGGGCCGAGGGATTCGCGCGGTTGCGGCGCAAAACCGGCCTCTGCTATACGGCGGGCTGACCTTTCAGCCTGACCTTTGGGACCCGAGGCCCTATATAATGTCCGTCGACGCCACAACCGTCCGCCGCATCGCGCATCTGGCGCGGATCGCGGTCAGCGACGCCGAAGTTCCCCACCTCCAGGGCGAGCTGAACGCGATGCTGGCCTTTGTCGAGCAGCTGTCGGAGGTGAATATCGACGGCGTCGAGCCGATGACCTCGGTGACGCCGATGGAGATGAAGAAGCGCGCTGACGTGGTCAATGACGGCGAGATCGCCGACGACATCGTTCGCAACGCGCCCGATACGACCGATCACTTCTTCCTCGTGCCGAAGGTGGTCGAGTAGTTTCTCTGTTCTGGGACGATGGCGATGTGTCTGCTCTGCGACGATGAAAAGGCCTACAAGGCCTATATGGACTTCCTCGATGCGATGGAGCGCAAGGGGAAGGTCGCCGATCCCAATGCGGCGATGGATGCGGTCCTCGACCATCTCGAAGCGCTCGATGCCGAGCGTGCCAGGGAAAACGTCCAGAGAAATATCAGCCCCCGGCAGGACGACCCCGCCAACGACAAGACCCTGTCTCCGTTCTTCTGCAGCCCGATCAATAAATGACCGATTTGACATCGCTGACGATCGCCGAGGCCCGCGAGGGCCTGGCGAGCAAGTCTTTCACCGCCGTCGAGCTGACTGACGCGCATCTCGCCGCCATCGAAGCCGCGCGCGTGCTCAATGCCTATGTGCTGGAGACGCCCGACCGTGCCCGCGAGATGGCCAAGGCCGCCGACGAGAAAATTGTAAAGGGCGAGGGCGGGCCGCTGGCCGGCATCCCGCTCGGCATCAAGGACCTGTTCGCGACCCGCGATATCCGCACCACCGCGTGCTCGAAGATCCTCGGCAATTTCATCCCGCCCTACGAATCCACGGTAACCTCGCAGCTGTGGCGCGACGGCGCGGTGCTGCTCGGCAAGCTCAATAATGACGAGTTCGCAATGGGCTCGTCGAACGAGACCTCGTGCTTCGGCCCGGTCACCAACCCGTGGCGTCGCGAGGGTTCCAACACCACGCTGGTGCCAGGCGGCTCGTCCGGCGGCTCGGCCTCGGCGGTGGCGGCCCTGCTGTGCATGGGCGCAACCGCAACCGACACCGGCGGCTCGATCCGCCAGCCCGCCGCGTTCACCGCGACCGTCGGCATCAAGCCGACCTACGGCCGCTGCTCGCGCTGGGGCATCGTGGCGTTCGCATCCTCGCTCGACCAGGCCGGCCCGATCGCACGCACGACACGCGATGCTGCGATCCTGATGCGCTCGATGGCAGGTCACGATCCCAAGGACACCACATCGGTCGACATCGCGGTGCCGGACTACGAAGCCGCGATCGGCAAGTCCGTGAAGGGCATGAAGATCGGCATTCCCAGGGAGTACCGCCTCGACGGCATGCCGGCCGAGATCGAAAAACTCTGGAGCGAGGGCGCGCAGTGGCTGAAGGCCGCCGGCGCCGAACTCGTCGAAGTGTCGCTGCCGCACACCAAATATGCGCTGCCGGCCTACTACATCGTGGCGCCGGCGGAGGCCTCCTCGAATCTCGCGCGCTACGACGGCGTGCGCTACGGGCTGCGCGAGCCGGCCAGGAACATCATCGAGATGTACGAGAACAGCCGTGCCGATGGCTTTGGCGACGAGGTGCGCCGCCGCGTGCTGATCGGCACCTATGTGCTCTCGGCGGGTTACTACGACGCCTATTATCTGCGCGCGCAGAAGGTGCGGACGCTGATCAAGAAGGATTTCGAGGACTGCTTCGCCAAGGGCGTGAACGCGATCCTGACGCCGGCGACGCCATCGGCGGCATTCGGCATCGGCGAGAAGGGCGGCGCCGATCCTGTCGAGATGTACCTCAACGACATCTTCACGGTGACCGTGAACATGGCGGGCCTGCCGGGCATCGCCGTGCCCGCGGGCAAGGACACGCAAGGCCTGCCGCTCGGCCTGCAACTGATCGGCCGTCCGTTCGACGAGGAGACGCTGTTCTCGCTCGGCGAAGTGATCGAGCAGGCGGCCGGCCGGTTCGCGGCGCCCAGATGGTGGTGAGCGATGGCGGATTTCCGCGCCAGTCTCGCTGACGCTGCGCCGGATAGCGCGTTGTCGCCGCCGCTCGCCGCATTGTGGTGGGCCAGGAAGGGTGACTGGGATCAGGCGCACCGCATCGTGCAGGACGAGAGCGACGCCAATTCGGCCTGGGTGCATGCCCATCTGCATCGGGTCGAGGGCGATCTCGGCAATGCCGGGTACTGGTATCGCCGAGCCGGCCAGCCGGTCGCAAAGGACACGGTGGAGGCCGAGTGGGAGCGGATCGTCTCCGCGCTTTTGGCCTGAACTATCGGTGCCAGATGCCGGTGCCGTGGCACCGCGAGTATTAACCGTATTTCGGCCGCCATGCCGCCGCCCAGATTGGCCGTGATAGGCTTACGGAACGTGGCGGGGGCCAGCGGCAAAGAGAGTATTCGTGCGTGGGTCGGGCATAGGGGGATGGCTGTCAGCATTGCTGGTGGCAGCGGTGGCAGCGGGCCTTGCCGGTTGCGCGTCCGTCTATAATCTCCCCGGCAACGTGCCGCTCGGTGCTGCGCTCGCCGACAACAGCAGCGCCCGCGATTATCCGACCTATGAAGATGACCTGCTGCTCGCGCTGTCGTTCTCCGGCGGCGGCACCCGCGCGGCGGCGTTTTCGTTCGGCGTGCTGGAAGAACTCGACCGGGCGCGCTCCAGCGCTGCCGGCAGCAAGACGCTGCTCGACCGCGTCGACTTCGTCTCGGGTGTCTCCGGCGGATCGGTTACCGCCGCCTATTTCGGCTTGAAGCGGCGTGCGGCGCTCGCTGATTTCCGCGAACGCTTCCTGCTGCGCAATGCCGAAGAAGGACTGAAGACGCGGATCTCGCTCGGCAATATCGGGCGCGCGCTCGGCGGCGGTGTCAACGACAGTCAGTTCACCGACTGGCTCGATCAAAATCTGTTCGACGGCGCACGGTTCGAGGCGTTGCCCGACGACCGCCGGCCGCGGGTGTGGATCAACGCGTCAGACATCTACAACCGCACGCCGTTCGTGTTCGGCAAGACATCGTTCGACGCTCTGTGCAGCGACATCCGCTCCTATCGTGTCGCCGAAGCGGTGGCGGCATCGGCCGCGGTGCCGCTCGCGTTTGCGCCGATCGTGCTGCAGACCTATCCCGGCGGCTGCGCCGCGCCGCTGCCGCCCTGGTATGATCGGGTGCGCAACGATCCGAACGCGCAGCCGTTGCTGCGGTCCTACGCCGAGGCCCAGGCGCGCTACCGCGACGGCTCGATGCGCTACGTCAAGCTGCTCGATGGCGGGCTGGTCGACAATTACGGGCTGTCGGGGCTCAGCATCGGCTTGCTCGCCGCGCAACGTCCCTACCAGCCGCTCGACGAGCGGCAGGCGGCCAAGCTGAAGCGCATCCTGTTCCTGGTGGTCGATGCCGGCCGCGGCATCTCCGGCGATTTCGTGCAGACGCTCGAAGGGCCGAACGGTGTCGAACTCGTGTCGGCGGCCGCAGACACCGCGATCGATGCCAGCGTGCGCTCCAGCTACGCCGCGTTCACGGCGCTCGCCAGCGACTGGTCCGGCAAGCTGAAGCGGTGGCGCTGCGGCCTGTCGGCGGCGGATCGCGCCAGGCTCGGCGTCGGTACGGGGTGGAAATGCGGAGATGTCGCGATCTATGTCGAGCGGCTCGGCTTCGACCGGCTCGGACCGGATCGCGCCGGCATCCTGAACGCCATCCCGACGCGGCTTTCACTGCCGGCCGAGCAGGTCGACCAACTGATCACGGGCGGCGCGGACGCGTTGCGCTCGAGCAAGGCCTATCAGCAGTTCCGGCGCGGGCTCTGATCAGCGCCTCCGGCGACGGGCGGGCCGCAACCGGATTGCAAGGCGGCTTGACTGGCGCTGTCGGTTGCGCGAAGCCCAATCCATCCCAGATAATACCTGTCCGGAAACCGAGATCCATGACCGCATCTGCTGCCCCTCACAAACTGATCAAGAGCGCCACGGGCGATTGGGAGGTCGTGATCGGCATGGAGGTCCATGCCCAGGTCACCTCGAACGCGAAGCTGTTCTCGGGCGCATCGACCGCATTCGGCGGCGAGCCCAACTCCCATGTCTCGCTGGTCGATGCCGCGATGCCGGGCATGCTGCCGGTGATCAACGAGGAGTGCGTCCGCCAGGCGGTGCGCACCGGTCTCGGGCTGAATGCGAAGATCAATCTGCGCTCGGTGTTCGACCGCAAGAACTATTTCTATCCCGACCTGCCGCAGGGCTACCAGATCAGCCAGTACAAGTCGCCGATCGTGGGCGAGGGCGAGGTGTTGCTCGAGCTCGACGGCGGCCGCAGCGCCACGGTCGGGATCGAGCGGCTGCATCTGGAGCAGGACGCCGGCAAGCTGCTGCACGATCAGTCGCCGACAATGACCTATGTCGACCTCAACCGTTCCGGCGTCGCGCTGATGGAGATCGTCTCCAAGCCCGACATCCGCGACGCTGAGCAGGCCAAGGCCTACGTCACCAAGCTGCGTTCGATCCTGCGCTACCTCGGCACCTGCGACGGCGACATGGAGAAGGGCAGCCTGCGCGCCGATGTCAACGTCTCGGTGCGGCGCTACGGCGAGACAGCGTTCGGCACCCGCTGCGAAATCAAGAACATGAACTCGATCAACTTCATCGGCCAGGCGATCGAGTACGAGGCGCGGCGTCAGATCGAGATCATCGAGGACGGCGGCTCGATCGACCAGGAAACCCGGCTGTTCGACCCGAACAAGGGCGAGACGCGCTCGATGCGCTCGAAGGAAGAGGCGCACGACTACCGTTACTTCCCAGATCCCGATCTCTTGCCGCTCGAATTTAGCCAGGCCTTCGTCGACGACCTCAAGGCGCAGCTGCCGGAACTGCCGGACCAGAAGAAGTCCCGTTTTATTACGGGCTTCGGCCTGTCGCCCTATGATGCGAGCGTGCTCGTCGCCGAGCGCGAGAGTGCGGAGTTCTACGAGACGGTGCTCGCTCGTCTCGCCGACAAGGCGCGCGACGGCAAGCTTGCTGCCAACTGGGTGATCAACGAGCTGTTCGGCCGTCTCAACAAGGAAGGTGTGGCGATCGCAGGCTCGCCGGTGTCGGCGGAGCAACTCGCCGCGATCGTCGATTTGATCGGCGAGGGAACGATTTCCGGCAAGATCGCCAAGGACTTGTTCGAGATCGTCTGGCAGGAGGGCGGCGATCCGCGCGCGCTCGTCGAGACGCGCGGTATGAAGCAGGTGACCGACCTCGGCGCGATCGAGAAGGTGGTCGACGACATCATCGCGGCCAATCCCGACAAGGTCGAGCAGGCGAAGGCGAAGCCGCAACTGGTCGGCTGGTTCGTCGGTCAGGTGATGAAGTCGTCGGGCGGCAAGGCGAACCCGCAGGCGGTCAACGACCTCTTGAAGTCGAAGCTCGGCATCTGAACGAACAGGACAATGATGTTGTCCTTGGCGCATGATCCAGTCGGATCATGCTCCCGCGCCGTCACCGTCGGCGTCGTCGCGCGCGCGTGAACGCGGCGTGATCCTGCCTCACACCCTCGCTCGACGGCCGCGCTGACGCCTTCGGCGCCGAATCGACGAAGCTGCGATTCGTTCGCGAATCCGCCTTGGACGACCTCAAACGAGGCAAAAGCCGTCTTTCCCACGAAAATTTTTTCGTTGCCAAAAATTACGACTCGGCGTCGGCGACGCGCCGCTTTTCGTCTTCGCTCGCGACTCAGCGCAACGACGATCTCGCGTCGATCGGTTCAATGCGAATTCAAGAAAAGCCTACAACAGAAGGCGTTTCCTGCAACGTTGACAAATGGCGATGTCGGCGGCTGTTGCGTTTCTTGCATCGTCGCGCGAATGCATCGTCGATTTTATCGGCGGCGCGCGGTGTGCGCGCTGCCACCGCTGCGTCAACACTTCCTTAAGCGGGACACTGTTTTTTTTGGTCTGTTGGTGTATTCGGGAAGTAGTGCATATCGATTCCCGAGTGCACGCAGCGAAGTAAGAGCCATCTCACATACTGGAGGGCAACATGGCTAAGAAGGCAAAGAAGGCGAAGAAGGCGAAGAAGGCGAAGAGCGCAGTGAAGAAGACTGCGAAGAAGACCCGCAAGGTCGCCAAGAAGAAGTAAGCCTCTCGCCTTGAGAGGATTGCCGGCGGCTTGACGCCGGCACGTCGCAAGAGCCAGCGGACGGACTGCTGAGAAGCATATCCCACCCCAAGGCTCTGGCTGACGAAAGAGGGTGTCGGCGAGACATCAGGTCAAACGGCTGGATCGTATTTCGGGGAGGGCAACCTTCCCAATACCGGTCCGGCAGAAGAAACAGAGATTTCTTCGTTCGGTGCGGGGCCGGATCGGTTCCGCAATTTCACCGGCGAGAATGCCGAGCTGAAATCTGGTCCTGACGTGTTCGCCGACCCCCTCGTTCCGGCGGCCCGCGCAGTCCGCGCCCGGCAGCCACTTTCCACATCCCATTTTCTGGATCGACGTCGGGCCTAACGGGCTCACGTTTCTTTGCGTGCGCGACCGTACCGCGGCTTCGCGGACCGTCCGGCTGCCGTAGCAGCCCACCGTCAATTCATTGACTGATCGGATGCGACGGCGGCCGCGACCGGACGGCGCCGCGGCCATTGTCGGCGATGGTTATCGATGTCCGAAGCACCAAGGTAAACCGGCATTCACGAATCCACGGAAATGCCTGCGGCACAGGCACTTCTGCGATTCCGGGGAATGCACCCGGCCGGCCCGATTTACATCCCGTTCATCGCGATACTTAAACCGCTCTTCAAATTTGATGGGCCATGATCATCCCAACAAACCGGCAAACGGCGAGCGCATGATCCAGGATCAGCGCGGCGCATGATCCCAGGATCAGCGCGGGGATAACAAGGCGTTTCATCAGTGGACGGGGGCCGCGCTCGGGGGAGGGCGGCCAACAACAAAAAGGGGAATGACGACAATGTTTCAGGGGGTCATCGATCAGGAAAGCGCTGTCCCGGTTGCTGCGACTGCAATCCAGGACGTGCTGTTCGAGCGCGGCATGTATTGGGCGAGCGGCCGCTCCGGCGTGGTCAACCTCGTCGCGGCGCACAAATGGTTCAACCTGGCGGCGCTCAAGGGACGTACCGACGCGATCGCGCACCGCCGCGAAGTCGCCGAGCAGATGTCCGACGTCGAGATCGCTGCCGCCCAGCGCGAAGCCCGCGCCTGGATGACGACGCACTAGGCAAGTCACCGATATCATCGAGCTGGGAGCCTCGGCTCCCGTGCTCCACCTAGAACCAGTATCGTCCTGCGTAGACCGCGGTCATCAGCGCGCCACTGGCGATGACGAACTGCCGGACGATCCGAGCCGGCAGGATCCGGATCAGGTAGCCTCCGGCATAGCCGCCGACCATGGCGCCGAGCAGCATCACCAAGGTCTCCGGCCACCGGACCGCTCCCTGCGCGATGAAGATCAACGTGGCGGCGAGCGAGACGCAGGTCGCGAGCAGGTTCTTCAGTGCCTTGATCGCCCTGATGTCGCTCGGTTCCGTGATCGACAGCACCGCGGTCAGGATGACGCCGAGTCCGGCACCGAAGAACCCTCCATAGACGCACGCCAATCCCAGGACAGCACTGCTCGCGCCCGTCGATGGCAAGGCCGCGGTCTGGTGCCCGACGGTCCACGCCTGGATCTGCGGCGCGAAGGCAAACAGCAGCGTTGCGAATGCGATCAGGGCCGGCACCGGCAGGACGAACAGTCGCTCGGGAAGCAACAAGAGGCCACCGGCACCGATGGCGCCTGCAACCGTGGAGACGGCGACGAAGCTGACGGTACGCCGCGTCGGTGGCGGCAGCTTGCCGCGATCGGCGAGCGCCGCGATCAAATGCCCTGGCGAGATCGCCACCGCATTCGACGCATTGGCGATGACCGCCGGCAGGCCTGCGGCGAGCATCGCCGGAAAGGTGATGAGTGTCGCACCGCCTGCCAATGCGTTGATGACGCCTCCCGCGCCACCGGCCGCGAGCAGCAGAAGACTTGTCCCGGTATCCATCATTCACCCCTTGCAGGGTGAGCAGGCTAGCGGGCCGAGCAGCGGCCGGTCTGGAACGTCTGTGACGCCGCCTCAATCGCGCCAGTAGACGCCCGGCGTCGTGCCGAAGGTGCGGCGGAACAGGCGGGTCAGGTGGCTCTGGTCCGAGAAGCCGGCATCCGCCGCAACGGCTGCGATCGGCTCGCCGGCGCGCAGCAGCCGCCGGGCAACATTGAGCCGGGCGAGCAGACGGAAGGCATGCGGCGCGACGCCGAGCTCGCGCCTCACCATGCGGCTGAATCCTTCGCGGCTTCGCCCGAAGCTGGCGGCGATCTCGCCGATCGGCTCTAGGCTCTCGGTCAGGGCAGTGCCGAGCCTGGCTCTGCCGGTCCGCTCGGTCGAGCCGGGCGGCTCGCGCGACAGTATCTCGTTGGCGATCTCGCCGATGTGCTCGGGCGATATTTCCTCGATACTCCGCCAGCGGTCCCCGACATTGACGATCCGGAGCGACGAGCAGGCGCGATTCGCCGGAACATAGGCGTTCAAGCAAACCGTCTCCGCGCCCGGTGTCGCCATCGGTGCATGCAGCATTCCCGCCGGGATGAGCGCGGCGTGGCCGGCAGGCACGGTGACGGTCGCGTCGTCGATGCGAAAGGCGCGCGACCCCGATAGCACCAGCACGATCTGGCTCTCGTCATGGAAGTGCGGCCTGAGGCCGAGCGAGCCGGCACCGCGCCACGACGCCAGTTCGACGATATCGTCACTGTCGGCGCGCCGGTAGTTCCAGGTTTTGGTCATGGCGAACCGGGTGATCACAGTCTCGAGCCGATGGTGGGTGATCCCCGAGCGTAGCACGGGGGTCACCGACCGTCACGGCCGGGCGATTGAAGCCATCGGCGAGGCCGTTCGCATGGTCGCGAGAGCGATGAGGGCGGCGACGAGGTTGGCGGCGGCGCTGATCGCCACCGGGATGAAGTAGCTGTGGTTGATGTCGAACGCAAAGCCGGCAGCGCTGGGTCCCAGCAGCGTGCCAAAAGCGACGCTGGTGTAGAGGATGCCGATGATGCCGCTAACATTACGGCCGCCGAAATGGTCGGTGACCACAGCGGGCAGGATCGCGACCCAGCCGCCATAGAACACGCCGAACAGCAATGCGAAGACAGTCAGCGACCAGAATGTGCCGGCAAGCGCCCAGATCGCCAGCGAGGCGGCCATGCCGAGATACATCGCGATCAGGAACGCATCGCGGCCGACGCGGTCGGCGATGCCGCCGAGGAAGAAGCGGCCGGCGGTGCTGCCGACGCCGATCATCCCGAGCAGCAGCACGGCGAGCGTCGGTGCCACCTGATGGTCGACGGCGAACGGCACCAGATGCACGAAGGGTACGAACACCCCGAACGCGCTGACCAGGCAGGCCGCATAGAGCCCGGCAAAGCGGGCGGTGCGCATCGCATGGCGGATCGAAACACCCTGACGCAGCGGCGTGCCTGACGCCGTGTCAAGCGGATCGCCATCCGGTCCGGTGCCGTAGCGGCGCGGATCGTCGGCGATCAGGAGCGACGCCCCGATCCCGGCAACGACGGCCACGACCCCCAGCACGACGTAGGCATCGCGCCAGCCAACGCTCGTGATCAACCAGGTTGCGAGTGGCGGCATCACCAGTGTCCCGACGCCGATCCCGCTGACGGCGAGGCCCGACGCAAAACCGCGCCGCCTGACGAACCAGCGCTGCACGGCGCCCAAGGTCGGAACGTATGCGCAACCGACGCCCACGCCGATGCCAATGCTGTAGGCGGCATAGACCTGAAGAATGGTCTGCGCTTGCCCCGCCAGCACCATGCCGAGACCGACCAGCGCCATCCCAATTGCAGCCAGCCTGCGCGCGCCCCAGCGATCGGCGAGCGGACCTGAGACGATGCCGAGGCCGAAATACAGGAAGCCCGCGAACGAGAACACCAGCGACACCGAGCCGCGCGAGGCGCCGAACTCGCGCTGCAACGAGTCCACGAAGGATGAGAACGTGTAGGCGCTGCCGAAGCCGATGAATGTCACGACAAAGGCGGCCGCGACGACGATCCAGCCGTAGAACGGCCTTGCGCGTTGGTGTCCGGCGTGCATGGCGGCGCTCCTCATGATCGTTCTCCCTGCGGTGCGTGGTCGCTCGCCTTGGCCGGCGGATAGCGCAGCATCTGCGTGCAACGGAACAGCGCGATGGCCTTGCCGGTTGCCTCGCTGCGGATCTCGGCGTCCCACACCTGGGTGGTGCGCCCGGGATGAACGAGGCGCGCCTCGCAGCGGACGCCGCCTTCGCGCGCGGCGCCGATGAAGTTCGTCTTCAGTTCGCCGGTGGCGAAACCCGTCGCACCGTCCGGCAGAGACGCGAGACAGCCGAAGCCGCACGCGGTATCCGCCAGCGCGACCAGGCTTGCGCCGTGCAACAGCCCGTGCGGCGAGAAGTGCTTCGCTGCGATCTCGAAGCGGCCGCGGACGAGGCCGCGCTCGACTTCGAGCCATTGAAAGTCCAACAGGCCGGGCAGGGCGCCGGCTTGCGAGGCGTTGATGCGGTCGACGAGTCCGCTGGCGAGGCTACCTGCGCTGATGTCGCGTAGGCCGAGTCTATCGGGGACGTTAGTCATGCCTTGTCCTTGGTTTCACGAGTGCGCCGAAAGCCTCGCGGGGGAGGCGTCATAAAGATTAGAAAATCTAACTTTTCAGCTTGGATTTCTCTGCGTTGACGAAGCTTCCTGCACTGGGATAGGCTGATTGAGCGCGCAGATGACCAAGTTGGCAAACCAGATTTGCTGCGTATCTTGGATTAGAAAATCTAAATCATGGAGAGCCGGCTTCCCCCCCTGAACGCACTCAAGGCGTTCGAGTCCGCCGCCCGCCATCTCTCGGTGAAGCTCGCGGCCGAGGAGCTGTGCGTCACGCCGGGCGCGGTCAGCCAGATGCTCAAGACGCTCGAGGCCCATCTCGGCGTCAAGCTGTTCGAGCGGGTGCCGCGTGGCATCTATCTCACCGACGCCGGGCGCGACTATCTGCCGTCGATCCGCAATGCGTTTCGCCAGATCGCGGAGGCCTCGCGCCGCGTCGCCGCTTCAGTCGACGTCGGCACGCTGACGGTGAGCGTGACGCCATTCTTCGCATCGGCCTGGCTGGTGCCGCGCATGGCGTCGTTTCAGGGGACGCATCCCGAGATCGATCTGCAGATCGTCACCAGCAACACGGTGGTCGATTTCTCGCGCAGCGGCGTCGACCTCGCGGTGCGCCACGGCCTCGGCCGCTATCCGGGGCTGCGCAGCGACCGCGTCGTCACCGTCGAGATGGTTGCGGTGGCCGCGCCGTCGCTGGTTGCGCGGCTCGGGCGGCCGGCGTCTCCCGCAGATCTCGCGGGCTGGCCGCAGGTACACGATGCCGATCGCAAGGGATGGAGCCTGTGGTTTCAGGCCAATGGCATTGCTGAAGTTCGTCCGCCGCGCGGCCCGTCGTTCGACGACAGCGGCCTGCTCTTGAAAGCCGTGTTGACCGGGCAGGGCGCGGGGCTTTTGCCGGCGGCGATGGTCGCAAATGAGATCGAGGCCGGCGAGCTGATCCAGTTGCTCGAGACCGCGCATCTGGAGGAGTTTGCCTACTATCTCGTCTGCCCCGACAACCGGCAGGGGCTTCCGAAGATCGCGGCATTCAGGGAATGGATACTCGGGCCGCTGGCCCAGTCGGCGCCTGCCGAACGCGAGACGGCCTACCGATAGAAGCCGTTCGGTGGCACCCCAAAATGCCTGCGGAACATCGCGCTGAAGGCGCTCTGGCTGGCATAGCCAGCATCGAGCGCGACATCGACCACCCGTGCGCCGCGCGCGAGGCGCTCCAGCGCGAACAACAGGCGGGCCTGCTGGCGCCACTCGCCGAACGTCATGCCGGTCTCCCTGACGAACAGACGATGGATCGTCTTCGACGTCAGCTTCAGCCGGCGCGCCCACTGCTCGGCAGTGGAAGCGTCGTCCGGACGGTTCACCAGCGCCGCGCAGATCCGCGCCAGCCTTTGGTCGCGCGGCATCGGCAAATGCAGCGGCAGCACATCGATTTCGCGGAGCTGGTCGAGCAGCACACGCATCAGGCGCTCGTCAGGGGTCGCGGGCGCATAGTCCAGTGGCACACCCATCGCGGCGACGAACAATTCACGCAACAGCGGCGAGACCGTGAACACGCAACTGGTCTGCGGCAGGTTAGGGACGGCAGTGGCGTCGACGAACACGGTGCGGATCTTGACCGCACCGCACATCCGGACCTCGTGCGCGAGATCGGCCACCAGCCACACCGCGCGATTGGGCGGCACCACCCAGGTGCCCTCGGCGCAGCGCACGATCATCACGCCTTCGATCGCGTAGAGCAGCTGGCCGCGCGGATGGGCATGCAGGCCGGTCGACGCGCCGCTCGGATAATCGATCTCCATCGCCGCCATCGGCCGCGCCGTGGCGTGGTAGTCGAGGTGCCGTGTGATCAGGTCGTCCAACACGTCTTCATCTCGCATGTCCCAATCTCGCTAGGTCTGGTCATTCTAGCGTGAGACGGACCTCAGTGCGACAGGTAGTTGCTGGTGCCTCCTTCACCAATGCGCTGCCAGGTCATGTTCAGGAAGAATGCTGCACTTCTCTATCCCTTCGTTGCCATTGTGCTGTGGGCCGGCAATGTCATCGTCTCGCGACTGTCGGCCCACACGATCGGTCCGCAGGCGATTACCTTCTATCGCCTGCTGATCGCGGTGCTGCTGATGTCGCCGTTCGTGGCGCGCGCCGCCTGGCGCAATCGCCGCGTGATCTGGCCGCATCTCGGGCCGCTCGCGATCCTCGGCTTCCTGGCGATGTGCCTGTTCCAGAGCCTTTCTTATCTCGCGGCGGAGACCACGACTGCCACCAACATGGCCGTGTTCACCGCGCTGACGCCGCTGCTCACGGTCGGGCTCAGCGCCGGGCTACTCGGCGAGCAGCCGACGCTCGGCATGGTCTGCGGTGCGCCGCTGTCGTTTGCGGGCCTCGTCTATCTCGTCAGCGGCGGCGAATTGTCGTCGCTGCTGCAGAACGGCGTGCATGCGGGCGACGCCTTGATGCTGCTGGCCGCGATCGTCTACGCGCTGTATGGCGTGCTGCTGAAGCGCTGGAATTTGCCGATCACCGGGTGGCAGTCGACCTACATGCAGGCGCTGTGCGCGCTGGCCGTGATGTTCCCCGCGTTCCTCGCGACGCCGGCGCCGCTCCGTCAGGTCAACGCGGCGACCTGGCCGCTGATCGTCTATGCCGGCGCGCTGGCTTCGGTGGTGCTGCCGTTCCTCTGGATCCGCGGTGTCGCGCAGCTCGGCCCGAACCGCTGCGCGATCTTCATGAACCTGTTGCCGGTGCTGACGGCTGCGGCCGCGATCGTGATGCTGGGCGAGCCGGTCAGGCCCTTCCACGTCATCGGCGGCGGCCTCGCGCTGCTCGGCGTTGCCTGCGCGCAGGCCTTGCCGCGGCCCCTGAAGACCGCACACGATCCGCGATGACGTGCGAGCTACGGATCGGCGATCTCGCGGTTTTGATCACAGGTGAATGGCCGGGGCAGAATAGAGCGTCGCGGTCGGCGGTCACTTGTTCGGTGAAACGGAGTGATCGCGATGCGCGTTGCCCTGGTCTTGACGTTGCCTCTTGTGATCCTGTGGAGTGCGGTTGCCGACGCGGCGACGGCGCATCACCGGCGTATGCGACAACACCTCATCATCCGTCCGAGCGAGGAGGTGATCGTGCCTGGCGGGTACAGATATCCCGGCTTCGGGCCGATCCCGCCTGGCGAGAACCGAAATCTCGATCCATCCACGCGTGGAAGCGGCTGACGTCGGTCAGCGCCGCGCCTCCATCGCTCGATCACGCTGCCTGCCTGAACGATGGCAAGCAGCAGTGCTTCGGGGGACGGTGAGGAGGCTGGGCCTTCTTCTCGCGGGCTCCTTTGCCTGGCGGACGGCGGATGCCTCTTCCGTCGCCCAGGTTGGTCAAAGGATCGCGCCATGCTGCGTCGGCGACCAACTTGTGCTGTGATCGCTGGTGACGCGCTTTTCGAGCGTGGCGATGGTTCCCTTGAGATTGTCGTGCCGTTCATGGAGCGACCTTGCCAGGATCGGATACCTTGTGTCCGATCGGTCGTGAATTCCCGCGCGCGCTTCTTCGGTGGCAATGTCGGCTTCGATCTGCTGGCAGGCCAGCACAAGATCGGACAGCATCCTCCTGACCGTCGACTCTCGTCCGGTGCTTGCGCGAACTGTCTCAAAACGATGATGCATGTTCATGGGCGTGCTCCGAATGTCCGAGTTCGGTACGCCGGGAACGGCCGGCGACGAACGTTCACGGATACATCGCAAGTTGCCTGCCAGTAGGGGGGCCGTAAGACTACGGCAGCGGCTCACGCGGGAAGGTCACCGAGTAGCCGACGTCGCTGGCCATTCTCGGCGCCAAGCCGGGATGCATGCGTCGAGCGTGACGCGCTTGTAGTCTCGAGCCGTATTCTCGTCTCCGGCTTCTTCAGCAAATCTGACCGCTGCCTCCATATCGAGAGCCGCAGACGCGCTATCGCAGAACAAGCTGTGAATTTCAGCGCGGTATCGATATGCCCTGTAGTTCATCGGGTTGTACTGGAGCGCCAGGTTGTAGTTGCCTTGCTCCTCAGCGGCGCTTCGGCGCGCTTCGTCGGACTGACTGTTGAAGTTGGTCAGGCGATTGAGCGCCTGGAGCGTCCCGAGTTCCATGTAACGCAGGGACATCGCGCCGAAACTTGCAGGGAGTGCGTCGGCCGCAGAAGGTTGCTTCACCGCGGCTTGCGCGCGTTCAATCTCGATCTTCTTGTATTTGATCGCATTGTCGTAGTCCCGCAGGCTTTGGAACGCGCTCGATATTTCGCTGTTGATCGGCGCAAGATAGGCGGTCGAGAGCCGCCGATCGCTGAGCAAATTGAGGCACGCCCTTATCTTTGCCTGCGCAGGCAAGACGTCGCGGCATTCCTTGTCGACCACACGACGCACGTCCCGCGCATGTACCGTCGGCGGCGTCTGAGCAGCAGGCAGGACAATAGCCAGTCCGAGGTAGATCACTAACCTGAGACCGCGGCTCGGCCCATTCATGTTTCTTCGCCTTCAGCGACGACACGATTCATCGATGGGCGCAGGAGCGAGGCCGTTCGTGACTGGGAAAGACCGAACGGCCTCTGCCGGCCCGTAGCACCAAAATGGAAGAACAGGAGGCCGGCCGTCCAGCTACGTTGTCGCCGGATAAAGGTTTCGCCGGCCGATTGGCGGCGCGACCATTCGAGGCCGTTGCTACGAGCGCGCAGGGTCGGTTTGACGACAGGTCGTCAGGACGAACGCTGCCTTGCTGCATTGCCAATCGCTGCCAAGCGCAGCGCTCGAGACCGGCCTTGGGGCAGCAACGATCGCCAGCACGACAATCACGCAGGCCAGTGAAGTTGCGATCACGATCCTGCCTGCGTTGGATTTGAAGCCATGCCGTAACAAGGGACCCAGATCGGTGGATCGGCGAAGCTGGGCGTTACGCAAAACCTGGTCGATGTCCTGGAATTGAATGCCATTATCGTGGTGCATGGCTTTGCTCCGGAAATATTCAGGTGATGAAAAACGCAGGAGATGCTGGGCGCGGTTTGTTTCGCGCTCGTTTCGAGGCGCCGGGAATGATGTTTCGTTCACGCGGAGGTGACTATCGGTTCAAGCCCAGCGGGCCTCGGACGGCTCGCGAACCATGGAATCGAAGCTGGGTCGGATATCGGCGGCGCCGGGTTCTCTGCCCAAGACCGAAAAGGTTGGCTGGCGGAGAGGGAGGGATTCGAACCCTCGATACAGCTTGAGACCGTATGACGCTTTAGCAAAGCGTTGCCTTCAGCCACTCGGCCACCTCTCCGGTGCGAGCCTTATGCATCGATTTTGTCAGCTGGGTCAATTTGGAAGGGCATGTTTCCGCTCGATTATTCGCAATGCCCCCATCGTGATGAGGGCGGTCGGAATGGCTCGTCCTTGTCGCGATACTGGACTACGCGAGAACGAAGGCAGAACTTATCGCGTAAAGTATTGAAGAAGTTTTAGAAAACGCGTTGGAGCCCAGCTGCGGCCGAGGCGGCTATTCGACACTGGCGCCGCGGCGCAGGTCAGCGTCGATCTGCAATCTGGTGCCGCCGCCGAAACGGGCGCGGTAGACCTGCAGATTCTCCATGATGCGCTGGACGTAGTTTCGCGTCTCCGAGAACGGAATCAGCTCGACCCAGTCGACCGCATCGACCTTGGGATCGCGCGGGTCGCCGTAGCGCTCGATCCACTTCTTCACGCTGCCGCGGCCGGCATTGTAGGCGGCGAAGGTCAGGATGTAGGAGCCGCGATAGTCCTCGAGCAGGCCGCCGAGTTCGGCCGCGCCGAGCATTGCGTTGTAGACCGGGTCGGTCTTCATTCGGTTGAGATCGAAGCCGATGCCGGCGCGCTTGCAGACGTAGCGTCCGGCGTCCGGCGTCACCTGCATCAGGCCGTAGGCTTGGGCCGGCGACACCACCGCCGGATTGAACGCACTCTCCTGGCGCGCGATCGCATAGACGACGCTCTGCTCGACCTCCGGTCCGACCTGGCGGAACGATGGAATGCCGTTCACCGGGTAGGCGTAGTGGTCGAACGGCAGTCCGCGATTGAGCGCGGCCTTGCCCATCAGCAGCATGCCGCGGGCATCGCCATGGCGCGCGGTGAGCTCGCCGAGGCCGGCCAGCGCTTCCGGATCGCCATTGTCGCCCATGTCGCCGAAGATCGGGATCGCAAGCTCGCGCGCGTCGATTTCGTAGAGCAGCCCGACCGCGCGCACGATCTCCAGCCGGTCGGCGCCGCGGCCGCGCGGCGCGCTGTTCAATTCGATCTGCGGCAGGCCGAGCTTGGCGCGCGCGAGCTGGCCGTAATAGCTGGTCGACTGCTCGGCTGCGCGCGCGTAGGCGGCGCGCGCCTCCTGGCCGCGGCCGGCGGCTTCCGCGGCGCGGCCCTGCCAATAGCCCGCACGCGCCAGCGCGGTCGGGTTGGCGCTGCCGACGCCGATCCGCGCGAAATGCTGGGCGGCGAGGGCGGGGTCGTTGAGAAAGCGCAGCGCGATCCAGCCCGAGGTGAATTCCTGCTCGGTCTTGTAGATGTCGCGGGCGGGCAGCGCCGCGTCGCGCGCGATCAGATAGGCGGTGCGAAACTCTTCGACGTCGATCATCTTGCGCGCCAGCAGGCGGCGCTCGACCCACCATTCGTCGACGTTGTAGAGCCGCGCCGGGTCCTTCGGCGCGCTCAACATCAGGCGGGCGGCTTCGGCGAATTTCTCCTCGCGGCGGAGCAGCTGGATTTTTGCGAACAGGTAACCGGTGTCGCCGGAGAGCTCGCTCGGCACCGCCTCGAGCAGCGCGCGAAGGTTCGATCCCTTGCGGTTGGCCGCGATGCGCGCCTTGGCGAGCGCCAGATAGCCGGAGCCGAGCCGCTTGGCCTCGCGAATTCCGGCAGCTTCGTTGTCGGTGCCGTAGAGCATCGTGTCCATGCGCGCCTTGTGGTCGGCGGCGGTCAGGAACGAGCCGAAAAGGTCGAGCGCGGTGCTCTCGGTGTCCTCGCTCATCGGATCGTTGCGCCAGGCTTCGCGCACCAGGCGCTCGGCATTGCCGCGGTCGCCGCGTCCGATCATCACCTTGGCAAGCGCGAGCCGGCCCTTGGCCGAGACCGGCGATTCATTCTGGAACCAGGCCCAGACCGCGGAATCGTCGCGATGGTCGTCCCATAGCGATGCCTCGATGCGGCGGCGCAGGAAGGTCTGCGATGGCCAGCTCGGATTGGCGTCGAGGAAGGCGCGGTAGCGCTCGACCGAGGCGCCATTGTCCTCGCTGCGCAGGATCAGCCATTCGGCAAGCTTGCGCGCAACCGGATCGGAGATCGAGGCCTCGGCCTCGGTGGCGTCCGCCGGCTTGCGCTTGCGCAGCAGCTCGACGACGCTTGCCAGCGCTTCCTTGTCGGACTGCGACGTCGACGATGTCGCGGCCACCGCCGCAGGCAACACCGGCTTGCGCGCGATCGGCGCGGCATGCTGGCGGGTCGCCGGAACCAGCGCAGGGGCGGCGGCACGGACGGGCGCCGGCTTGTTCGGCAGACTTCCCGTCGCTGCCGGAGAGGTGGGCTTCGACGCAGTGGTCTTTGCCTCAGTGGACTTGGACGCGGCGCTCTTGGACGTGCTGCTCTTTGACGCGGCGTTCTTCGAAGCGTCGGTTTTGGAAGAAGCGGCCTTGGCACCGTCGGCCTTTGCGGCGCCGGACTTCGAAGAAGTCGTCTTGGCCGCGCCCGTCTTGGCCGCGCTGGTCTTGGTTTCGTCGTTCTTGGTCGCGGCCGGCTTCGAAGCATGCGGCTTCGAGGTGCCGCCCTTGGAAGCTTCGGTCTTGGAGGCGGCACCCTTGGCAGTCGCATCCTTCGAGGCGGCCGTCTTTGAAGCGGTGTCTTGGGCGGCCGGCTTTGCGGCTGAAACATCCTCGGCGGCCCATGCATCGGCCGTGATGGCGGCCAAGCCGACCACGAGCGCCAGGCTCGTCGCCAGCGCCGTCGATCGCAATGTGCCTGCGCGAACGGAACGAATCACAGAAGTCCTCTGCGGCCCCGAATCATCTGGTCGTTTGGGCCCTGGGTTCTTATTTGATTGAAAACGTAGACAAAATACTAAGAAGCCTGCCGGTGCGGCTGTTTGCGCCAGCACAACGGCAAAATCGCGGCTGGAACCGGCTGGGAATAGGTTCGGTACGGCCCTTTCGCCTGTCAACCAGACCCGATATGAATTGCCTTTCATGGCGTTTCGCATCAACCGAGTGCCGGTTGCACGGACGCGAAGCACGACAATAACAAAGGGTCCGTCGACCTAGCCTTTAGCCTGAAGCGTTTGGAGGAAGTCCATGGCAGCCAAGACAAAATTCCGGGGATCATTCACTGCCTTGGTGACGCCCTTCAAAAACGGCTCGGTCGATGAGGCGGCGTTCCGCGGCCTCGTGAACTGGCAGATCGCCGAGGGCACGCACGGCCTGGTGCCGGTCGGCACCACGGGCGAGAGCCCGACGCTGAGCCACGACGAGCACAAGCGCGTGGTCGAGTGGTGCATCCAGGAGGCCAAGGGCCGGGTGCCGGTGATCGCCGGTGCCGGCTCGAATTCGACCAAGGAGGCGATCGAACTCGCCGAGCACGCGGAGAAGGCCGGAGCCAACGCGGTGCTGGTGGTGACGCCGTACTACAACAAGCCGACCCAGGAAGGCATGTACCAGCACTTCAAGGCGATCAACGATGCGATCGGTATTCCGATCATCATCTACAACATCCCGCCGCGCTCGGTGATCGACATGTCGGTCGACACCATGACGCGGCTGTTCGAGCTGAAGAACATCGCCGGCGTCAAGGACGCGACCGCGAGCATGGTGCGTGTCTCGCAGCAGCGCGCCGCGATGGGCGAGGACTTCAATCAGCTGTCGGGTGAGGACGCCACCATCATCGGCTACATGGCGCATGGCGGCCATGGCTGCATCTCGGTGACCTCGAACGTCGCGCCGCGTTTGTGCTCGGAATTCCAGACCGCCTGGCAGAAGGGCGACGTCACGACGGCGCTGAAGATCCACGACAAGCTGATGCCGCTGCACACCAACCTGTTCATCGAGAGCAATCCGGCGCCGGTGAAGTATGCGATGTCGCTGCTCGGCAAGCTCGACGAGAAGCTGCGCCTGCCGATGGTGCCGGTTTCTGAATCGACCCGTCAGGCCGTCCGCAGCGCCATGGTCCATGCCGGCCTGATCAACTGAACCGGACTGCTACTGCCGTGAACACCGCCGTGCGCAATGTCGAACAGAAGGGGATGGGGATGCTGAAGGAATTCCGCGAATTCGCCATGAAGGGCAATGTCGTCGACCTCGCCGTCGGTGTCATCATCGGTGCGGCCTTCGGGGCGATCGTCACCTCGCTGGTCGGCGACATCATCATGCCGATCATCGGCGCGATCACGGGCGGACTCGATTTCTCCAATTATTTCACTCCGCTTTCAGCGAAGGTGACGGCCAGCAACCTCGCCGACGCCAAGAAGCAGGGCGCGGTGCTGGCCTGGGGCAACTTCCTGACGCTGACGCTGAACTTCCTGATCATAGCCTTCGTGCTGTTCATGGTCATTCGCGCCATGAACCAATTCAAGCGCAAGGATGAGGCCAAGCCCGCCGAGCCGCCGAAGCCGTCCGACGAGGTCGTGCTGCTGACGGAAATCCGCGACCTCCTCAAGAAGAGCTAACGTGGCCGACAAGAACGAACGTCCGATCAAGGTTGTCGCCGAAAACCGAAAGGCACGCTTCAACTACGCCATCGAGGACACGGTCGAGGCCGGCATTTCGCTGACCGGCACCGAGGTGAAGTCGATCCGCAGCGGCAAGAGCACGATCGCGGAGTCCTATGCGGATTCCAAGAACGGCGAGATCTGGCTGATCAACGCCAATATCCCGGAATATCTGCAGGCAAACCGCTTCAACCATGAGCCGAAGCGGCCGCGAAAACTCCTGCTGCACCGCAAGCAGATCAACAAGCTGCTTGGCGCAGTCGACCGCGAGGGCATGACGCTCATTCCGCTGAAGCTGTACTTCAACGAGCGCGGCCGTGCCAAACTGCTGCTCGCGGTCGCCAAGGGCAAGAAGCTGCACGACAAGCGCGAGTCCGAGAAGAAGCGCGACTGGGGCCGCGAAAAGGGCCGCCTGATGCGGGCGCGGGGCTAGGGCGCTCGGAGCCCGACACTGCGACGACGGCGGATGGAGATTGGTCTGATGAGCCAGAGCAGCCTGACCGACGTCGACTGGAGCAAGATCCCGGCACCCACGGACGATGGCGGCGGCGCGCATCTGACCGGCATGACGATCCCGTCGGTCAGGCTGCGCGCCACCGACGACACCTCGGTGGCGCTGTCGGCGCTCGAGGGCCGCACCGTGGTGTTCGCCTATCCGCGAACCGGCGAGCCCGGCAAGATCGGGCTGGTCGACGATTGGGACATGATCCCGGGGGCCCGCGGCTGTACGCCGCAGACCTGCGCCTTCCGCGACCTGTTCGCCGAACTGAAGGCGGCCGGTGCCGCTCAGGTGTTCGGGCTGTCGACGCAAAGCAACGCGTACCAGACCGAAATGGCCTCGCGCCTGCATCTGCCGTTCCCGGTGCTGTCGGACGAAGCGCTGGAACTGACGCGCGCGCTGCGATTGCCGACGATGTCGGTAGCGGGCCTGACGCTGATCAAGCGGCTTGCGCTCATCATCGACGATGCGCGCATCACCCGCGTGTTCTATCCGGTGTTCCCGCCCGACCGGAACGCCGGCGACGTGCTGGAATGGCTGAGGGACAACCCGCGCAAGGGCTAGCGTCACGGGGCCGACGCAGGGGGCTGTTCCAAAATATCGAAAACAACCCCATGCAAAGGAGCCGGCTACGGCCGGCGTTCGACCGAGCAACTCGACACGTCGGGCAATTCAGGGGTATTTTCTAATATTCCGAAATTGCGCGACTGCTCCGCCCCAAGGCTGTCGCTTGTGCTAGCCCAGGTCCTTGCGCACGGTCGCGAAGACCTTGCGGAACATATCGGTCGTCAACACGCCCGTATTCGTATTGTAGCGCGAGCAGTGGTAGCTGTCGTAGAGCTTGAATGTGCCCGCGTTATGCACGGCGCCGTGCACAAAGGGCGCGGCAGCCAGACGCATATCCAGCGCCTTCAATGTTGATTCGTGCGCGATCCGCCCGAGCAGCACGATCGCGCGCAGCTTCGGCATGGTTGCGATGGTGGCGCGGAGGAATTGCCGACAGGTGTTAATCTCGGCCGGCAGCGGCTTGTTTTGCGGCGGCACGCAGCGCACCGCGTTGCTGATCCGGGCGTCCACCAGCTTCAAGCCGTCGTCCGGCCGCGCCTGATAGACGCCGCTGGCAAAGCCATATTCGAGCAAGGTCGCATAGAGCAGATCGCCGGCGTAATCGCCGGTGAAGGGACGGCCTGTGCGGTTGGCGCCCTGCATGCCGGGCGCGAGACCGACGATCAACAGCCGCGCATTCGGATCGCCGAACGATTCCACCGGCGAGTTGAACCAATCCGGGTGGAGCGCGCGGGCCTGTGTGCGGAAGTCGGCCAGCCTGACGCAGAGCTGACAGTTGCTGTCGGGGCGCGTAGGTGCGGCGACGAGACTACTCGTCGAAATCGTCATCGGCTCCCCGGGGGGCCATCGTGGTCGCGCGCTGCAGGAATTGCGGGGAGTGATGACGCGGTTCGCGCGGGGCCGGACGTTCGGACGGATCGCGGCCAAGCTTGGATTGCAGTTCGACGAGGTCGGTGAAGACGTCGGCCTGGCGGCGCAGCTCGTCGGCGATCATCGGCGGCTGGCTCGCAATGGTGGAGATGACGGTGACGCGAACGCCGCGACGCTGCACGGCCTCGACCAGCGAGCGGAAATCGCCGTCGCCGGAAAACAGAATCATCTGGTCGATGTGCTCGGCTAGTTCCATGGCATCGACCGCGAGCTCGATGTCCATATTGCCCTTCACCTTGCGGCGGCCGCTGGCGTCGATGAATTCCTTGGTCGCCTTGGTGACCACGGTGTAGCCGTTGTAGTCGAGCCAATCGATCAGCGGACGGATCGACGAATATTCCTGATCCTCGATGATCGCCGTGTAGTAGAACGCACGAAGCAGCGTGCCGCGACCCTGGAATTCCTTGAGGAGGCGCTTGTAGTCGATGTCGAAGCCGAGCGTCTTTGCGGTTGCGTAAAGATTGGCTCCGTCGATGAAGAGCGCGATCTTGTTGGAAACAGGTGACGACATCAAAGTGTTCTCGCGTGGTTGTTCGTGTTCTTAGCGCGGCGGTGATCGACCGCGCGTAAATTCCGGCGTTGCTGCCTAAAGTTCTGTGAATCTTTCCCCGCGACAGTCACCACCGCAATTATGGTGAGGCGAGGGCAAAAAGCCTAGACCTTTGACATTGCAATGAAGAGATTTACTTGTCTGGGACAGCAACCTAGCCATGTCGTCAGACGCTCCGGCCATTCTGGCCCCGGCAGAGGGGGTTATCAGAGCCTGTCGGGAAGGCAAATCACAAATTTTACCTTGCGAAACGGGGGCTAGCCCTATAACTAACCCTCATAACCTACATGTTCGGTCCCTTTTACCACGGAGCGCCTCGAGATGGCTCGCGTCACCGTCGAAGATTGCATTGATAAGGTCGACAATCGCTTCGACCTCGTCCTGTTGGCTGCGCATCGCGCCCGGATGATCTCGTCGGGATCGCAACTCACGGTTGATCGCGACAACGACAAGAATCCCGTCGTTTCGCTGCGGGAGATCGCCGATTCGACGATCTCGCCCGAGGACCTGAAAGAGGAACTGGTGCACTCGCTGCAGAAGTTCGTCGAGGTCGACGAGCCCGAGCCGGACACCGTGCCGCTGATCGGTTCCGCCGGTGCCAGCGTCGATGCCGACGACACCGAGGTCGCAGTCGAGCGCATGACGGAAGAAGAGCTGCTGAAGGGCCTCGAGGGCCTGGCGCCCCCGGAAGAGCAGCCCGAGGAAGACGAGTAATCTCGCCGTTCAGCTCTTCATTTTCGAGTAGATTTGCCAAAGGCCCGGACATCGCTCCGGGCCTTTGCTTTTGTTGACAATTTCGCTGTTACGGTGCGTCCTATGCGGGCGCGGGAAATTGAATGGTTCCAGGGCCCGCGCGGGGTGCAGCTTCGTTCGAAAGCGCACTAGATTGAGAAGGGACGTTCCGGTCCCGCGCGAGAGGCAGCGAGTTCATGGCGTATCGACGCCGCAGTTCCATCCAGATGCAGGCTGCAACCGAAACGGTCGCGGTCGCGCCGGCGTCGTCCGCGGCGGAGCGGCCGGCCAAGCCGCGGACCCGCATGATGCGACAATATGACCTTGTCGAGCGCGTCCGGTCCTACAACCCCGACACCAACGAAGACCTGCTCAACCGCGCCTACGTCTACGCCATGAAGGCGCACGGCACCCAGACGCGTGCCTCCGGCGATCCCTATTTCTCGCATCCGCTCGAGGTCGCCGCGATCCTCACCAACCTCAAGCTCGACGATGCCACGATCGTGGCGGCGCTGCTGCACGACACGATCGAGGACACCGAGGCGACGCGGGCCGAGATCGACCACGTGTTCGGCCATGAGATCGGCGCGCTGGTCGAGGGCCTGACCAAGCTGAAGCGGCTGGAGCTGGTGTCGCGCGAGGCCAAGCAGGCCGAGAATTTGCGCAAGCTGCTGCTGGCGATCGCCGACGACGTCCGCGTGCTGCTGATCAAGCTCGCCGACCGCCTGCACAACATGCGGACGCTGGAATTCGTGCCGCCGGCCTCGCGCCGCCGCATCGCCGAGGAGACGCTGGATATCTATGCGCCGCTGGCCGGCCGCATGGGTATGCAGGAGATGCGCGGGGAACTGGAGGACCTATCGTTCTTCGTCCTCGACCCCGAGGCCTATGCGGTGGTCAAGCAGCGGCTCGATTCACTGGCCGAGCGCAACCGCAACCTGATCGGCGAGATCGAAACCCAGCTCTCCAAGAACCTGCAGAAGAACGGCATCACCGCCCGGGTGTTCGGCCGCCGCAAGCAGCCGTTTTCGATCTGGACCAAGATGGAGCGCAAGTCGGTCGGCTTCGAGCAGCTGTCCGACATCTACGGCTTCCGCGTCATCCTCGACGATGTCGGCGCCTGCTATCGCGCGCTCGGCATCGTTCACACCACCTGGCCGGTCGTGCCGGGCCGCTTCAAGGACTACATCTCGACGCCGAAGCAGAACGACTACCGGTCGATCCACACCACCGTGATCGGGCCGGGCAAGCAGCGCGTCGAGTTGCAGATCCGTACCGAGGAAATGAACGAGATCGCCGAGTTCGGTATCGCCGCGCATGCCTTCTACAAGGAGGGGGTTGGCTCGCCGCATGAGCGGCTGAAGCACGAGTCCAACGCCTTCGCCTGGCTGCGTCACACCATCGGCATCCTCTCGGAGAGCTCTAATCCGGAGGAATTCCTCGAGCACACCAAGCTCGAGCTGTTCCACGACCAGGTGTTCTGCTTCACGCCGAAGGGCAAGCTGATCGCGCTGCCGCGCAACGCCAACGTGATCGACTTCGCCTACGCCGTGCACACCGGGGTCGGCAACAGCGCGGTCGGCTGCAAGATCAACGGCAAGTTCGCGCCGCTGTCCTCCGAGCTGCAGAACGGCGACGAGGTCGAGGTGCTGACCTCGAAGGCGCAGTCGGCGCCGCCATCCGCCTGGGAAGCGCTGGCCCGGACCGGCAAGGCGCGCGCTGCGATCCGGCGCGCGACCCGCGATGCGGTGCGCGATCAGTATGCCGGCCTCGGCCGCCGCATCGTCGACCGCTTGTTTGCCCGCGCCAAGATCGAATATGCCGACGACAAGCTGAAGGGCGCCTTACCGCGGCTCGCGCGCACCTCGATCGAGGACGTGATGGCCTCGGTCGGACGCGGCGAGATCAAGGCCTCCGACGTCGCGCGCGCGATGTATCCCGACTACAAGGAAGAGCGGCTGGTGCGCTACGGCGCCAAGAAGGGGCTCGCCGCCAAGCTGAAGACGCAGACCCCGCCGCATCCGGCGCGCGCCACATCGGTGATCCCGGTGCGCGGCATCAATTCCGACCTGCCGGTGAAATTCGCGCCGAACGGCGGCGCCGTGCCGGGCGATCGGATCGTCGGCATCGTCACGGCGGGCGAGGGGATCACGATCTATCCGATCCAGTCGCCGGCGCTGAAGGATTTCGAGGAGGAGCCGGAGCGCTGGCTCGACGTGCGCTGGGACATCGACGAGACCATGCCGCAGCGCTTCCCCGCGCGCATCCTGGTGCACAATGTCAACGAGCCGGGCAGCCTCGCCCAGATTGCGACCGTGATCGCCGAGCATGACGGCAATATCGACAACATCCACATGTCGCGCCAATCGCCTGACTTCACGGAGCTGACCATCGATCTAGAGGTCTATGACCTCAAACATCTCAGCGCTATCATCGCGCAATTGCGCGCCAAGGCGGTCGTTGCACGGGTCGAGCGCGTCAACGGCTGAAGATGGTGCGCGGGCGACGCCGTTCTCCGCATCGCTGTGCGCGCATGGGTCAGGTTTGGTGACAGGTTAGGTTTGGTTGCAGGTTAAAGACATGTCAAAGGCTCCTCCGCTCCGTCTCGGTATCAATGTTGATCACGTCGCGACCTTGCGTAACGCGCGAGGCGGGGCGCGACCCGATCCGGTGCGGCTGGCGCTCGCCGCGATCGCGGCCGGCGCCGACGGCATCACGGCGCATTTGCGCGAGGATCGCCGCCATATCCGCGACGAGGACATGGCGCGGCTCAAAGCCGAGATATCCAAGCCGTTGAATTTCGAGATGGCGGCGACCGACGACATGCTGCGGATCTCGCTCGCCACCAGGCCGCACGCCGTTTGCCTGGTGCCGGAACGGCGCCAGGAGCTCACCACCGAAGGCGGCCTCGACGTGGTCGGCCAGCACAATGCGCTGGCGCCGTTCATCGCGAAGCTTAGCGACGCCGGCATCCGGGTCTCGCTGTTCATCGCCGCCGATCCCAGGCAAATCGAGATGGCTGCGAAACTGAAGGCGCCCGTGATCGAGATCCATACCGGAGGCTGGTGCGACGCCGTGGTCGACGGCCACAAGGACAAGGCGGAGGCCGAGTGGGCGCGCATCGTCGCCGGCGCCAGGCTCGCGCAGGCGGCCGGGCTCGAGGTCCATGCCGGCCACGGGCTCGACTATGAGACTGCGGAGACGATCTCCGCGCTGCCCGAGATCCGCGAGCTCAACATCGGCTATTTCATGATGGGCGAGGCGCTGTTCGTCGGCATCGCCGCCACGGTGCGCGAGATGCGTGCGGCAATGGACCGCGGCCGCGCCAAGGTCAGCGCATGATCATCGGCATTGGCTCCGACCTGATCGACATCACCCGGGTTGCGAAGGTGATCGAGCGCCACGGCGAGCGCTTCCTCGACCGCATCTTCACCGACGCCGAGCGCGCCAAGGCGATGCGCCGCGCCAACAATGAGAAGATGGTGGTCGCAACTTACGCCAAGCGGTTCGCCGCAAAGGAAGCCTGCTCCAAGGCGCTCGGCACCGGTATCCGGCGCGGGGTGTGGTGGAAGGACATGGGGGTGGTGAACCTGCCGGGCGGGCGGCCGTCGATGCGGCTGACCGGCGGGGCGCTGGCTCGGCTCCAGGAGCTGACGCCCACGGGCATGCAGGCGCAGATCGACCTTTCGATCACGGACGATTGGCCGCTGGCGCAGGCCTTCGTCATAATTTCGGCGGTTGCTCCCGCCACATGAGCGGGTGGCGCCGGAATTTGCCAGAAAACTTCAGAAAACTAAAAAATCGCTGATATTTCAATGAATTGCGAAGTTTTGAGGCGGCGATTGATTGCGCCCTTGCGAACAACCGTCTAAAACGCCGCAGGGTATCGAGCGAGACGCGGATTCCAGGTTCAGGCCGGAATTTGCCCTCAAGATCAGAATCAAGGCCATTTTCCTCACGCGGGGGGCGAACGCTTCGCGTGGAGAGAACGTTCTGCCACCGCGTGGGCATCAGGGCCTGCGGGAATTGGGAAAGCAATGAGCGCGACCACCGGGACCAAATCTGAGAGCGGCTTGGGCGAGACCATCCGCGTCGTCATTCATGCCCTTCTGATAGCGCTCGTCATCCGCACCTTCCTGTTCCAGCCGTTCAACATCCCCTCGGGTTCGATGAAGGCGACGCTGCTGGTCGGCGACTACCTGTTCGTTTCGAAATATTCCTATGGCTACAGCCACTATTCGATCCCGTTCTCGCCGAACATCTTCTCGGGACGCATCTTCGGCTCGGAGCCGAACCGCGGCGACATCGTCGTGTTCCGCCTGCCGCGGGATGACTCCACCGACTACATCAAGCGCGTCATCGGCCTGCCGGGCGACCGCATCGAGGTCCGGAGCGGGCTGCTCTACATCAACGATGAGCCGATCAAGCGCGAGCGGCTGAGCGATTTCGTCGGCGAGGACCCCTGCGGCTCGGCGGATGCCACCGCCAAGGTCAAGCGCTGGAAGGAAACGCTGCCGAACGGCGTCAGCTATGAGTCGCTCGACTGCACCGACAACAGCTATATGGACAACACCATCGTCTACACCGTTCCGCCCGGGCATTTCTTCATGATGGGCGACAACCGCGACAACTCCACCGACAGCCGCTTCCTGTCGCAGGTCGGCTACGTGCCGTTCGAGAACATCATCGGGCGGGCCCAGATGATCTTCTTCTCGATCGCCGAGGGCGAGCAGGCCTGGATGATCTGGCGCTGGCCGTTCGCCGTGCGGTGGAATCGCCTATTCACCATCGTGCGATGAACGACGATACCGCAGCCATCAACGATCAAGCGCCGATCGGCGAGCCGAGCCAGACGCCTGCCGCCGAGAGCACGGCCGCGCCGAAGAAGCGGCGCAGCAAGGCCGCCAAGGCGGCCGAAGAGAAGGCCGCGATCGCCGGCACCGAGGCGCGTATCGGGTATACGTTCTCGGATGCCGCGCTGCTGACCACCGCGTTCACTCACGTCTCGGCGCTGAAGCCCGCCACCCGCAACCGCGCCGACAGCTATCAGCGGCTGGAATTCCTCGGCGACCACGTGCTCGGGCTGATCGTGTCCGATATGCTGTTCCGGGCGTTCCCGAAGGCCGATGAGGGCGAATTGTCGAAGCGGCTCGCCGATCTCGTGCGCAAGGAAAGCTGCGCCGACGTCGCCAAGGCGCTCGGGCTGCTCGAGGACATCAAGCTCGGCATGGTCAAGGCGGTCGAGGGCGCGCGGCTGCGCAAATCCGTGCTCGGCGATATCTGCGAAGCGGTGATCGGGGCGATCTTCCTCGACGGCGGCTACGAGGCCGCGCGCCAGTTCGTCGAGCGCAACTGGACCGAGCGGATGCACAAGCTGCGCCGGCCGCTGCGCGATCCCAAGACCGTGTTGCAGGAATGGGCGCAGGGCAAGGGATTGCCGACGCCGGTCTACCGCGAGGTCGAACGCACCGGCCCGCACCACGATCCACAATTCCGCGTTGCGGTTGACCTGCCGGGCCTCGCCTCCGCCGAGGGCCTCGGCGGCAACAAGCGCGCGGCCGAGAAAGCAGCGGCATCCGCGATGATCGAGCGTGAAGGCGTCGGCACCAATGACTGACGAACCCAAAGGGCAGGGGGATGCGACGCGCTGTGGCTTCGTCGCGCTGATCGGTGCGCCCAATGTCGGCAAGTCGACGCTGGTCAACGCGCTGGTGGGCTCCAAGGTCACCATCGTCTCGCGCAAGGTGCAGACCACCCGCGCGTTGATCCGCGGCATCGTGATCGAGGGCAACGCGCAGATCATCCTGGTCGACACGCCTGGCATCTTCGCGCCGCGGCGCCGGCTCGACCGCGCCATGGTGTCGACCGCCTGGAGCGGCGCCCACGATGCCGATCTCGTCTGCGTGCTGCTCGACGCGAAGTCGGGCATCGACGAGGAGGCCAATGCGATCCTGGCCAAGCTCGAAACCGTCGCGCATCCGAAGATCCTGGTGCTGAACAAGGTCGACCTCGTGCAGCGCGAGAAACTGCTGGCGCTGGCGCAGGCCGCCAACGAGCGGATGCGCTTCGAGCACACCTTCATGATCTCGGCGCTGTCGGGCGACGGCGTTGACGATCTGCGCAAGGCGCTGGCGAAGATGGTGCCGGCGGGCCCATTCCTCTATCCCGAGGACCAGATGTCGGATGCGCCGATGCGGCACCTGGCGGCCGAGATCACCCGCGAGAAGATCTACAGCCATCTGCATCAGGAATTGCCGTACCAGTCGACGGTCGAGACCGACAGCTGGACCGACCGCAAGGACAAGTCGATCCGCATCGAGCAGACGATCTTTGTCGAGCGCGAGAGCCAGCGCAAGATCGTGCTCGGCAAGGGCGGCGCCACCATCAAGTCGATCGGCGCGCAGGCGCGTGCCGAGATCGCCGAGATCATGGGCGTTCCCGTGCATCTGTTCCTGTTCGTCAAGGTGCGCGAGAACTGGGGCGACGATCCCGACCGCTACAAGGAAATGGGACTGGATTTCCCGAAGGAATAGAGCCGGCGTCGCAATGAACGTGCCCAGAAACGTGCTGTGGTTTGAGGTGCTGCTCTATCTGTCGCTGACGCTCGACGCGCTGTCGGTGGCGTTCCAGGACCGCACGCCGACCGACGTCAGGACCGAACAGATGATCACCGGCGAGACGCTGACCGCCGGCTGCATGATCCTGCTGCTGGTGTATTTCGTCCGGCTCGCCGCGCAGCACCGCAAGAACTGGCCGCGCTGGGCGCTGGGCGCGATGCTGGTGCTGTCGGTGATCTCGTTGGTGCAGGTGATCGGCGAAAAGGGCCTCGAGCTCGACAGCGCCATCGAGGTGGTGTCCTGCATCCTGACCACGGCGGGGCTGTATTATTCCTTCACCGGCGACGCGCAGGGCTGGTTCAACGCATAGCGGACCACGTCGGCGGTCATTTCCGAGCCTGCGCCAAGAGGCGCATCCCGGAAATGACGAGGCAAATGGCTGTGTTACCCGACTGAATCCTGTAGTCTCTCTTTCATGGAATGGACCGACGAAGGCATCGTGCTGGGCGTGCGGAGGCATGGCGAATCCTCCGCCATCGTCGAGCTGTTGACGCGCGAGCACGGCCGCCATCTCGGCCTGGTGCGCGGCGGTGCCAGCTCGCGGATGCGGCCGCTGCTGCAGCCCGGCAACAGCGTCACCGCGGTGTGGCGGGCCCGGCTCGACGAGCATCTCGGCATGTACGCGCTGGAAGGCACGCGGCTGCGCGCGGCGACGCTGCTGGCCTCGTCGCACGCCGTCTACGGCGTGACGCATCTGGCGGCGCTGGCGCGGCTGCTGCCGGAGCGCGATCCGCATGAAGACATCTACGAGATGCTGCAGGGGACACTGGACGATTTCGACGATGCCGGTATCGCCGCGGTGCACCTGATCCGGTTCGAGCTCGCCATGCTGACCGAGCTCGGCTTCGGGCTCGATCTGGAGAACTGCGCGGCGACAGGTGAGACCACCGACCTGATCTACGTGTCGCCGAAATCCGGCGGTGCCGTGTCCCGCGCAGCCGGCGAGCCGTGGCGCGACCGGCTGTTGCCGTTGCCGGCATTCCTGCGCGAAGGCGAGGGGGGCGCCAACGGCTGGTCGGAGCAGGATCTGCGTGATGGTTTCCAGATCACCGGGCTGTTCCTGCTGCGCCATGTGCTGGAGCCCCGCGGCCAGGGCCATTCCGACGCCCGGGACGGATTTATCAACGCCGTGACCCGGCCGCGGGGCCGGTCGGCGGTTCCGTAAGGCCGATTCGGGCCCTAAATTCCCGGTGATTCGCGGCTTGCCCGATTCACCGCCAAGGTTTAACGCCTCCCCCATGGGAAAACGACAGATACCGCCGGAAAAGCCGGCCGAAATTCACGAGGTGCCGCTGCGTGACGCGCTCGAGGAGCGCTATCTCGCCTATGCGCTCTCGACCATCATGCATCGCGCGCTGCCGGACGCCCGCGACGGGCTGAAGCCGGTGCATCGGCGCATCCTCTACGGCATGGACCTGCTCGGGCTCGACCCGCGCGCGGCATTCAAGAAATCCGCCAAGATCGTCGGCGACGTGATGGGCTCGTTCCATCCGCATGGCGACCAGGCGATCTACGACGCCATGGTGCGCCTGGCGCAGGATTTCTCCTCGCGCTACCCGCTGGTCGACGGCCAGGGCAATTTCGGCAATATCGACGGCGATAATCCGGCCGCCTACCGCTATACCGAAGCGCGCATGACCGAGGTCGCGCGACTGCTGCTCGACGGCATCGACGAGGACGGCGTTGAATTCCGCCTCAACTATGACGGCCAGTCGAAAGAGCCGGTGGTGCTGCCGGGTGGCTTCCCGAACCTGCTCGCCAACGGTGCGCAGGGGATTGCGGTCGGCATGGCGACCTCGATCCCGCCGCACAACGCGGCCGAGCTCTGCGACGCCGCGCTGCATCTGATCGAGAAGCCCGACGCCAAGTCGAAGGCGCTGCTGAAATGGGTCAAGGGCCCGGACTTCCCGACCGGCGGCATCGTCGTCGATTCCAAGGAATCGATCATCGAGGCCTACACCACGGGCCGCGGCTCGTTCCGCACCCGTTCGCGCTGGAGCGTGGAAGAGGGGGCCCGCGGCAGCTGGGTGGTCGTCGTTACCGAGATCCCGTGGCTGGTGCAGAAGTCGCGGATCGTCGAGAAGGTCGCCGAACTCATCAACGAGAAGAAGCTGCCGCTGGTCGCCGACATCCGCGACGAGTCGGCCGAAGACGTCCGGGTCGTGCTTGAGCCGAAATCGCGCACCGTCGATCCAGCGCTGATGATGGAGTCGCTGTTCCGGCTGACCGAGCTGGAAAGCAAGATATCGCTGAACCTGAACGTGCTCATCAAGGGCCGCATCCCGAAGGTGGTCGGCCTCGCCGAGTGCCTGCGCGAATGGCTCGACCATCTGCGCGACGTGCTGGTCCGCCGTTCGAACTTCCGCAAGACGCAGATCGAGCATCGGCTGGAAGTGCTGGGCGGCCACCTCGTCGCCTATCTGAACCTCGACAAGGTGATCAAGATCATCCGCACCGAGGACGAGCCGAAGCCGGTCTTGATGAAGACCTTCAAGCTCACGGAGATCCAGGCAGACGCCATCCTCAACATGCGCCTGCGCAATTTGCGCCGCCTGGAGGAGATGGAGATCCGCAATGAGGACAAGGAATTGCGGAAGGAGCTGAAGGGCCTCGAGGGCCTGCTCGGCTCCGAGACCGAGCAATGGGCCAAGGTCGGCGATCAGGTCCGCAAGGTCCGCGATATCTTCGGGCCGAAGACGCCGCTCGGCAAGCGCCGCACCACCTTCGCCGATGCGCCCGAGCATGATCTCGCGGCGATCGAGGAAGCCTTGGTCGAGCGCGAGCCCTGCACGGTCGTGATCTCCGAGAAGGGCTGGGTGCGGACGCTGAAGGGCCACGTCGAGGACCTCTCGGGGCTCGCCTTCAAGACCGACGACAAGCTCGAGCACTCGTTCTTTGCCGAGACGACCTCGAAGCTGCTGCTGTTCGCCACCAACGGCAAGTTCTACTCGCTCGACGTGGCCAAACTGCCGGGCGGCCGCGGCCATGGCGAGCCGATCCGCATGTTCATCGACCTCGAGCAGGACGCTGCGATCATCGCGCTGTTCGTCAACAAGGGCGAGCGCAAGTTCCTGATCGCGAGCAGCGAAGGACAGGGCTTCATCGTCAAGGAAGAGGACTGCGTCGGCAACACCCGCAAGGGCAAGCAGGTGCTCAATGTCGAGATGCCGAACGAGGCCCGCGCGATCACCACCGTGAACGGCGACACCGTCGCGGTGATCGGCACCAACCACAAGATGGTGCTGTTCGGTCTCGACCAGGTGCCGGAGATGGCGCGCGGCCGCGGCGTGCGGCTGCAGAAATACACCAGCTCGGAGCTGTCCGATGTCGCAGTGTTCGACTCCAAGGCCGGCCTGACCTGGAAGGATTCCGCGGGCCGCGAGCACAGCATGACCATGAAGGAACTGGCCGACTGGCGCGGCAACCGCGCCGACGCCGGCCGGCTCGCCCACGGCCTGCCGAAGTCGAACAAGTTCAATCGCGGCGTGGAGTGATAGCGTCGGGCGGGTTAGGCGCAAGTCGTAACCCGCCGTTCAACAGCCGCGGTGTGATAGTATCCACATTTCACAGCGCTATAACCGTCGCCGACGAACTCGGGCGACGGTTGCCATGGCGCACAATCACGACCACGACCATGACCACAGCGGTCATTCTCACGGCCATTCCCATGCCGGGTACGCGCACGCCGGCCACTCGCATGCCGGGCATTCCCATCCCGGGCACAGCCACGCGCCGGACAGTTTTGGCACCGCGTTTGCGGTCGGCGCGTCGCTCAACACTGCCTTCGTCATCGCCGAGCTGATCTTCGGCTATTCCGCCAACTCGCTGGCGCTGGTCTCCGACGCCGTTCACAATTTCTCCGACGTCATCGCGCTGCTGCTGGCCTGGGGCGGGGCCTGGCTCGCCGGCAGGCGTCCGACCGATACCCACACCTATGGCTACCGCCGCGCCTCGATCCTCGCGGCGTTGTTCAATGCCGGGCTGCTGCTTATTGCGGTCGGCGGCATCGCGGTCGAGGCGATCAACCGCTTCCGTGAGCCCGCGGAGGTCGCAAGCTGGACCGTGGTCTGGGTCGCGGCGCTCGGCATCCTGATCAATGGCGGCACGGCGCTGCTGTTCATGCGCGGCCGCGACAGCGACCTCAATGTGCGCGGCGCCTATCTGCACATGGCGGCGGATGCCGGCGTCTCGCTCGGCGTCGTGATCGCCGCGCTGCTGATCATGGCAACCGGCTGGCAGTGGCTCGATCCGGCGATCAGCCTGGTCATCGCCGTGGTGGTGCTGCTGAGCGGCTGGGAGCTTGCCCGCGACAGCGTCAACCTCGCGCTCGACGCGGTGCCGAAGGGCATCGATCTCAAGCGGGTGAGGGATTATCTCGGCGCGCTCGAGGGCGTCACCGAGGTGCACGACCTGCACATCTGGGCAATGAGCACCAGCGAGACCGCGTTGACCGCGCATCTGGTGCGGCCCGGCGGACATGACGACGTCTTCCTGCATCGCGTCTGCGCCGAGCTGTCGGAGCGGTTCAGCATCCACCACGCGACCCTGCAGGTCGAGATCAGCAGCGAGACCTGCCGGCTGGCGCCGGCGGAAATGGTCTAGCAGGTCGCCAAGCGCACCGCGACGGGCTGAAGCTCTCGCCGGAGTTCTATGACTGAGCTGCTTTGACGGCGGGCGCTTTCGCCCAGTTTCGGTCCGCTGATCAGTTGCGCGGCGCAGATGGTGCAGCAACCGGCGGAGCCGGCGCGTGCTTCGGCTTCATCGTCCCGGCGTAGAACGACAGGGTGAACATCAGGGCGAGGGCGGCCAGGTAGACGCCATAGGATTGTGGCGGGGTGATCGCCCATTGCACGAGGCGTCGGATCGGATTCGGCTGGCCGGTGTCGTTATCCATGCGCTCTTGTGCGCGAAGGCTGGGGCAAAGGGAAGCGGAATCGCCAGCCCAGGTGGTGGTGTTCCGCGTGAAATGATGAGGTCGGGCGGCCTTGCAATGCTGGACCAGCATCCGCATCTGTCACGCGACGACCAGCCCTTCCTCCCGCACCAATTGCCCGGCATAATTCACCGTATGGAACTGACGCCCCGTTTGCGCCTCATGAACTGGCTGGTCCGCCAGGGTTTGACCGGCCTGCCGGAAAACGACCTGCTGCGCGGCTTCTGCGAGCGCTGCCGGGCCGCCGGCATGCCGCTGTCGCGGGCGATCGTCTTCATCGACACTTTGCATCCGATCTTCGAGGGCCGCGGCTTCCGCTGGAACGACGGCGAGAGCAACGAGGCCGACATTTTCGAATACGGCTCGACCAGCAGCGGCGAGGCCAGCCAGAACTGGCGGCGGTCGGCGTTCCATCACATGCTCGAAAACGGCCATGACGAGATGGTGATCGACCTCACCGGTCCGCACGAATTTTCGATGATCGGCGACCTCGCCGAGAAGGGCCACAAGCACTTCGCCGCCTTCGTGCATCGCTTCGGCGAGGCCGGGACGATCGGCGAGATGGACTGCTTCTACTCCTACTACACCACCCGCCATTCGGACGGCTTCGACGAGACCCATATGGCGGCGCTGCGCGATCTCGTGCCGGTGCTCGGACTGGCGATCAAATCGGCCGCCCAGGTCGAGATCGCCCGAACCCTCGGGCGGGTCTATCTCGGCCGCGAGACGGCCGAGCAGGTGCTGCGCGGGCGCATGCAGCGCGGCATCACCGAGAAGATCAAGGCCGTGCTGTGGTACTCCGACGTGCGCGGCTCGACCGCGATCAGCGAGCGCATCGGCCCGGACGAGATCATCCCGTTCCTCAACGACTATGCGCAGGCCTCGATCGACGCGATCCATGATGCCGGCGGCGAGGTGCTGAAACTGATCGGCGACGGCGTGCTGGCGATGTTCACCGGCGAGAACATGGCAAGCGCCAGGCGTGCGGCGCTGCGTGCCGAGCACAGATTCCGCCATAACATCCGGGTGCTGAACGATCGCCGCGAGAACGAGAACCGGCCGACCACCACTGCCTATGTCGGCCTCCATGTCGGCGAGGTCTTCTACGGCAACATCGGCAGCGAGGACCGGCTCGACTTTACGGTGGTCGGGCCCGCCGTGAATGAAGTCAGCCGGATCGCCTCGATGTGCGCCTCGGTCGACCGCGAACTGCTGACCTCGACCGATTTTCGCACCGGGCTCGACGCCGTCGGCCGCAACTATCTGGTCTCCACCGGCCGCTTCGTCCTGCGCGGCATCAGCCATGCCCAGGATCTCTTTACGCTCGATCCGGCCGTGACCGCGGACGAGGTCGTCGGCGGCAAGTATGAGCGGTACCTGGCGAGCTGATTTCTTCCCTCGTCATTGCGAGCGAAGCGAAGCAATCCATTCACCGCTTGCGGAGAGATGGATTGCTTCGTCGCTTCGCTCCTCGCAATGACGGCGAGCGCAGGAGCCGTTCAGCAGCGCGCGGGTTCGCCGACCATGTCAGGCTGCCGCCTGAGCGACACCGCCGGAGACATCAGGATCACCAGCGCCTGGGCGGCGAAGATCGCGGCCGCGAGGTAGAGACAGGCTTCGGCGCCATAGAAGCCGCCGACGACGGCGCCGAGTGCGGAGCCGAGCGGGCGGGCACCGTAGCTCATGATGTTGATCGCCGAGACGCGGCCGAGCAGCGAGGGGGGCGTCACCGATTGCCTGAGCGTCGTTGTCGAGATCACCCACAGGATCGGGCCGACGCCGAGCAGGAAGAAGCCGAGGCCGGCGAGCAGCGGCGTCGCAATCCAGGTGGTCAGCGCCATCACGATCGAGGCGACGAGACCGGTGACCGGGCCGAGCCCGATCACGGTGCCGAACGCCAGCCGCTTCATCACGCGGGTTGCGAACAGCGCGCCAACCACCATGCCGACGCCGTACATCGCAAGCGTCGTGCCGACGCCGGTGGCGCTGAGCCCGAGATGGCGCACCGCATAGGGCACGAACACGGCGAGCAGCAGGAAGGAGGCGGTGTTGAAGATGAACTGGGTGATGAACACCGGCCGCAGCAAGGCGTGATGCATGACGAAGGCGGCGCCTTCCTTGATGTCCTGCATCGGATGGCGTCGCGGGGCGGGCGCGCGGGCCGGCTCATAGAGGCCGGCAAGCAGCACGACCGCGATCGCCGACAGCGCCGCGGCGAAGCCGAATGCGGGTGCGGCGCCGACCCAGCCGACCAGCACGCCTCCGAGGGCGGGTCCGCTGGCGAAAGCGACGGTGCGGGCGAGCTCGATGCGGGCATTCGCGGCCTGCAATTGCTGCGACGTCACCAGCGACGGGACCAGCGCGGGCGCTGCGACGCTGTAGGCAACCGTGCCGCAGACCGCGATGAAACCGAGCAGGGCGAGCAGCGGCAGGGTCATCGCACCGAGCCATAGCAGCAGCAGGATCGCAGCCAATGCCGCGGCGCGCAGGGCCTCGGCGCCCGCCATCACCCAGCGCCGCGACACGCGATCGGCCAAGAGGCCTGCGGGTATCGCAAACAGGATGAAGGGCAGCGTCAGCGCGGTTTGCAACAGGCCAGTCTGGCCTTCACCGACGCCGAGCACCAGCACGGCGACGATGGGCGCGGCCGCAAGCGCAATCTGCTCGGCCGATTGTGCGGCGAGGTTGGACCAGGCCAGGCGATTGAAGGTGCTTGGCAGGCGAGGCGTATCGGCGGGCATGGCAGAGTCCTTGAGGAAAATTCGTCTGGCCATAGTGTGTGGTTGGAAGACGCCCGATCCCACCCGTTTCCCGACAACCCAAAACAAAAGGCCCGCCGGGAGAGGCGGGCCTGTCGTTGAGATCAGAGTGCTGTCACGTCACTGCGGCGCGGGCGCGAGCTGGCCGGTGATGGTGCCGACCAATGTGGCTGGCCGGTTGTCGTCGCTGACCGCAGACGCGGGCGCGGCCTCGGCCTTGCGCTGCGCCAGCGCGCTGGTCAGGCTGGTGAGCGCGTCGGGGCCCGCCGGGAAGCCCGCCTCCGAGAGGATCTTGTCGATCATCGGCTTGAACGCCGAGACCGACAGCAATTGCGCGGCGAGGCCGTCGCCAAGCCCAAGACCGCCATTGCCGCCGCCATTGCCGTTGACATGGCCGTCGGCGCCGCCCCGGCCGAGCATGCTGCCGGTGTCGAAGATCCGGATGTCGGAGATCTTCTCGATCGGTTTTACGGCTTCGGCGAGCGCGCTCGGGATCACGTTGATCCGCGCGAGATTGAGATCGTAAGCGATCATGTCGGCGCTCAGCTTGTTGCGCGCCTCCGCCTTCATCGTCGCGACTTCCGCCTCGGCCTGGCCGAGCGCCTTGACGCCGGCCGCGCGGGTGGTGGCGGCCGCCGCGTCGGCCTTGGCGAGCACGTTGGTGGCTTCCGCCTTGTTGGCTGCGGCCTGGCGTTCCGCCTCGGCCATGACCGTGATCGGCATCGCGTCGGTCTCGGCCGCCTTGCGCGCGGCGATCACGTTGATGATCTTGTCGCGTTCGGCGATCTCGGTGGCGCGAGCGGTGGTGACCTTTTCCTCGGCGGCGATCGCAACCGCTCGCGCGGTCTCGGCGATGGTCTGTGCCTCCGACTGCTCCTTGCTCTTGGCCGCGACCGCGATCGCGCTCTCCTGTGCGACGATCTGGAGATCGCGCTCCATCTCGGTGTTGCGGCGCTTGACCGCGAGATCGGCCTCGATCTTGCGGGTGTCGCGAGCCTGGTTGGCCTCGGTCTGCTTGTTGGCGACCGCGAGCTCCTGCTGGATGCGGTATTCGGCCTCGTTCTGCAACGCGGTCTGTTCGACCTGCGCAGTCTGCGCGCGCATCGCGGCGGTCTTGTTGGCGATGTCGCGCTGCTGGGCCAGCTCGGCCTCGCGCTTGGTGCTCTCGATCGTCAGCGTGGTCTGCCGTGCCACCAGGTCCTGCTGGGCGATATTGACCTCGGTGGTGCGGACGATCTGGTTGCGCTCCTGTTCGCGCTCCTTGGTGATCTTGGTCAGCGTCGTCAGGCCGTGCGCGTCGAAGAAATTGCTCGGGTTGAAATGCTTGATGTCGCTCTGGTCGAGCCTGGTCAGCGACACCGATTCGAGCTCGAGGCCGTTGTTCTGGATGTCGGCACCGACCGCGTCCTGCACCGCCTTGACGAAGGTGGCGCGTTGCTCCTGCAATTCCTCGAGATTCATGGTGGCGGCGACCGAGCGCAGGCCGTCGACGAATTTGGCCTCGACCAGCTCGCGCAGCTCGGCGGCGTCATTGGTGCGGTTGCCGAGCGTCTGTGCGGCCAGCGCGATCGACGACGAGTCGGGTTTGACGCGCAGATAGAACTCGGCGCCGATGTCGACCCGCATGCGGTCCTTGGTGATCAGCGAGTCCGGGCCGCCGCGCGCGACCTCGAGCCGCAACGTCTTCAGGTTCACCGCGGCGGTGGAATGGAAGATCGGCAGCACCAGCGAACCGCCGTCGAGCACCACCTTCTGGCCGCCGAGGCCGGTGCGGACATAGGCCTCATCGCGCGTCGAGCGCTTGTAGAGTTTTGCGAAAAGCAGACCAATGACAAGGATGGCGAGGACGCCAATGGCGACGGGTACAGCAAGTTCCCACATATGTTATGCCCTGTTGGAAGATTGTCGTTGTTCGATGAGGTCGGCGGGAGCGGCAATCGCGATGAAGGCTTTGGCGTCGCGGTCGACCAGCAGCACGCTGGCGCCAACCGGCAACGCCTCGGAATCAGGGCCGGCACGCGCCGACACAGTGTGCCAGTTGCCGAAGACATCCTTGAGACGAACCCTACCGGGCAGGCCCTGATCGAGCGGGCCGACCGACACGGTTGCGACCTTGCCGACAAAGTCGCTGTCGTTGACCGCATAGCTCTCGTCGCGCGGAATGATGCGGGCGAGGCCGCGGCTCGCACTTCTGATCACCGGGATGCTGCCTGCGGCAGCAACCACCGCGGCAATCAAGACCGGGATGGCGGTGCCTGCGGCATGCGCCAGTCCCTGAAGCAGGAAGCCTCCGATCGAGAATATGCCGAGTATCAGGATGATCAGGATCAGGAGGGGAAGCCGCCCGGCGTTGATCCAGAGAAACAGGCCACTGAGAGCATTGTGGCTCTCGGCCTCGACCGCGAAATCCTTGCCGACGAGTTCGCTGATCGAAAGTCCGACCATGGTGGTCAGCAGCTCGATACCGCCAAGTGCCACCATGATCGCAGCCGCGACCGCAAAGGGCCGCACGTCCGGGGCGAGCAGAATGTCGCCAACTGCACTCATTTTTCTGACTTGATCCTTTCAAGCCGCGCCGCGATTTCCTTTTCGCGGTGCAGGCGATCGAGTTCGTCAAGCTCCTTGTCGCCAAGCACGCTTGCAGCGGGAACACCGGTGACCCGGGCGATCGCCGCCATCGCGCGTTCAGCGCTCAATGTATTTGTCGTCGATGGGGCCCGGCTGGTTTCGTCGTTGGCCTCGCGGATCAGACTTTGTTCGAGATCGGCCAATCGTGTTTCCGCCTCGCGGCGCGCGCCGAGCATGGCTTGCAGCGCCTTGGTCTGCTCGTCGATCTCGAGCTCGATGAAATCCATCGCGCGTTCGAGCGCGATCACCTGCGACTCCAGGTCGATTTGCCGTGCGACGCCGGCGCGCGCGAGATCCTCGCGATTTTCCGCAAGTGCGAGACGGATCTTCTCATTCAGGCTGGCCGTTTCGGCATCCAGTTCTTCGCGGCGCCGCTTCAGGCGGAATTCCTCGGCGCGCGACTTGCCGAGCGCATAACGTGCTTCGTCGGCGCCGGCGTCGATCTCGCGGATGGCCTGCTTGACCAGCGCGACCTTGTTGTTGCTCTCGACGTTGTCGATGGTCCGGCTCGCGATGGCGGCAAGAAGCCGGCCCATGCGCGCAAGGATGCCTTCGTGAAGCATGGTCTTCTCCTCCGGTTGGGCTGATTTCGATTTGACGGCGATGTGGATTTCGTAGCCGCGTCCATCCGAGATCAAATGCGCCGGGAAGGGGCTTTCCCAGCCCGAGACATATCCCGGCACGTCGAACGGCACCAAGACGCGTCCGCTGACAGTGCTAATGGTCAGTGAAGTTGGACCTTTGATCGCAAACAACTTGTCGTCGAGCGGTATCCGGCGGACGGCGGCGCCCGCGATGTAGTTGGCGCGGTCGCGCAGGCCGAGCGTCACCAGCCGCGCGGGCAGCCCGGTCTCCTTGCGGATCTTCTCGTAGGCCTGGGCGTGCAGCGAAACGAGGTTGGCGCCGACAGGGGCGACCTCGGCGAGGATTGCCATCATCCGATCATAGGCCGCAAGGGTCGCCTCGATCGCCTCGATGCCTGACGGGTCGGGGGCGAGAGCGTAGCGCAGCGTTGCGGTTGGTGTCTCGGCCGGCAGCTTGATCATGTGGCAAATTTAAAGCACTTCCTCAGTGCTTTACAAGATCGAGGGCCGGTATCATTTCCGTGAGCCCAGATGCATTTGCAAATGAGTTGCAATAACGAAAGAGTTGGGCCATCCTTTGAGGATGGACGCTCGTACCCCTGAAATGTCTCCCGTTTCCGTTGCCGACGCCGCGCGAGGTGGCTGGCGGGGCGATGCCGGCCATGCGCGCAGCCTGCCTGAGGTGAACGCGACCGTTGCGGTGCCGAGCACAGGCGTGTGGTGGCGACGGCTGCTGGCCTTTGCCGGGCCAGGCTACCTGGTCTCGGTCGGCTACATGGACCCGGGTAACTGGGCCACCGATCTCGCGGGTGGATCGAAGTTCGGCTACACGCTGCTGTCGGTCATCCTGCTTTCCAACCTGATGGCGATCCTGCTGCAGGCGCTGTCGGCCCGGCTTGGCATCGCCACCGACCGCGACCTGGCGCAGGCCTGCCGCGCGACCTATTCGCGGCCGGTGAATTTGCTGCTGTGGCTCGCCTGCGAGGCCGCGATCATCGCCTGCGACCTTGCCGAGGTGATCGGCACCGCGATCGCGCTGAAGCTGTTGTTCGGCATTCCCCTGATCGGCGGCGCGCTGCTGGCGGCGCTCGATGCGTTCCTGCTGCTGCTCCTGATGAACCGCGGCTTCCGCTTTCTCGAAGCCTTCGTGGTCGCGCTTCTGATCGTGATCGCGGTCTGCTTCGTGGTCCAGATCGCGGCCGCTGCGCCGCCGATCGCCGGCGTGATCGGCGGCTTCATGCCGTCGCGCGAGATCGTCACCAATCCGGAGATGCTCTACATCGCGATCGGCATCATCGGCGCCACCGTGATGCCGCATAACCTCTATCTGCACTCATCGATCGTGCAGACCCGCGCCTATCCGCGGACCGAGGAGGGCCGGCGCGACGCGATCAAATGGGCGACCACCGACTCCTCCATCGCGCTGATGCTGGCGCTGTTCGTCAACGCGGCGATCCTGGTGCTGGCGGCCGCAACCTTCCACAAAAGCGGCCATTCCGACGTCGCCGAGATCGATCAGGCCTTCGAGCTGCTGTCGCCGCTGCTCGGGCTCGGCATCGCCTCGACGCTGTTTGCCGTGGCGCTGCTCGCGTCCGGCCTCAACTCGACCGTGACCGCGACGCTGGCCGGCCAGATCGTGATGCAGGGCTTTCTCGACCTCAAGCTGCCCGACTGGCTGCAGCGCCTGGTGACCCGCGGCATCGCGATCGTCCCGGTCATCGTGGTCGCCGCGCTCTATGGCGAAAGCGGCACCGCGCAGCTTCTCGTGTTCAGCCAGGTCGTGCTGTCGATGCAGCTGCCGTTCGCGGTGATCCCGCTGGTGCGCTTCGTGTCCGACAAGCGCAAGATGGGCAAGCTTGCGATCTCGCTCCCGGTCGCGGTGGCGGCGTGGATCGTCGCCGGCCTGATCGTGATCCTGAACGTGAAGCTGCTGATCGATACGTTGCTCGGTACCTAGAGCGTCCAATCGAAACGCGTTAGTCCTGCGGCTCGGTCAATCCCTCGCCTGACGCGTCGACGCGCAGCCAGCCCGATGGCGCGAGCCGCTGCTGCGGCAGGAAGCGGCCCTTGTAGTCCATCTTCTTGGAGCCCTCGATCCAGTAGCCGAGATAGACGTAAGGCAGGCCCTGCCGGCGGGCGCGGGCGATATGATCGAGGATCATGAAGGTGCCGAGCGAGCGGGCCTCGAGCCCCGGCTCGAAGAAGGAATAGACCATCGACAGTCCGTCGCTGAGCACGTCGGTCAGTGCCACCGCCATCAGCTCGTCGCCGCGGCCGGTGATGGCGCTGTCGGCATTGCGCTTGCGGTACTCTATGATCCGGGTCTCGACATGGCTGTCCTCGACCATCATCGCGTAGTCCAGCACGGTCATGTCGGCCATGCCGCCGTTGCGGTGGCGGCGGTCGAGATAGGCGCGGAAGACCGAATATTGCTCCGAGGTCGGCACCGCGGTGCGCTGCTCGCCGATGATGTCGGCGTTGCGGGCCAGCACCTTGCGGAAGTTGCGGGAGGGGCGGAATTCGTTGGCAACCACCCGGACCGAGACGCAGGCCCGGCACTGGTCGCAGGCCGGGCGGTAGGCGATCGACTGGCTGCGGCGGAAGCCGCCATGGGTCAGCAAGTCGTTGAGATCGCCCGCTTTGTCGCCGACCAGGTGCGTGAAAACCTTCCGCTCGTGCCGGCCCGGCAGATAGGGGCAGGGTGAGGGCGCCGTCAGGTAGAACTGGGGGGTATCACGCGAGTGCTGGGTCACGTCTGATCGTCGGGCTCCACATACAATACAGGCAGCCGAGTTAGCATCGCCCTCCGGAGGCTAACGGTCAATTGGTTTAGGCGGGCCTAATAAGAGGCCCGCGCGGCCGAGGTGACCTGGGTCCGGACCGAGCTGTTGATGACGACGGTTCCGAGGATGATGTCGTGCAGCAGCCGGCGGCGGCCGTTGAGCAGGCCGACCAGCAGCACCAGCGGCGACAGGAACGACACCGTCACCCAGAACAGCACCGCATGGGTGGCGCCGAGCACGAAATAGCCACGCGCGCCGTACCAGGTGCGCAGTTCCAGATCCATCATGCGCATGCCGATGGTCGCCGAGTGCTGCCCGCCGATCGAGGCCCCGTAATAGACGATGGCCCAGACGATCGAAGCCGGCGAGACCAGCCAGAACAGCGCCCAGCCGAGACCGAGCGTGACGATACCGAAGATCGCGATGAAGATCACCGCCAGGATCACCGGCACCGACAGCACGAAGAGGTCGATCAGGAACGCAAAGACGCGCCGCGTCAGCACGCCGCGGAACAGTTCCGGCTGCATCAACGGATCGAACGCATGCGGGGGAACGCCGCCGTCGTTGCGCCAGGCTGCCCCGCGCCAAGCGCCACCGTCATTGCCGTAGGACATGACCAACCTCCGATGAAACTCCCGCGCCGGACATGGGAACAGGAGGCCGGCCTGCCAAGTCCGCGCGAACATTAACTAGCCGAAATATTCCGGCGATTCGGCGGCTGGTCTGTGCCGTGTTTGCGGACAGCGCGGCGGCCAGCAAAGCAATGTTGCTGTACCGGGGAGGGCGGCCTTGGCCGCGCCTCAGCTCTCCGCCTTGATCTTCTCGGCGGCTTTCGGCGCGAAATAGGTCAGGATGCCGTCGGCGCCGGCGCGCTTGAAGCCGACCAGGCTCTCCATCATCGCGCGCTCGCCGTCGATCCAGCCATTGGCGGCGGCGCCCGCGATCATCGCGTATTCGCCCGACACCTGGTACACGAAGGTCGGCATCGCGAAATGGTCCTTCACGCGGCGGACGATGTCGAGATAGGGCATGCCCGGCTTCACCATCACCATGTCGGCACCCTCGGCGATGTCGAGCTCGACCTCGCGCAGGGCCTCGTCGGAATTGGCGCTGTCCATCTGATAGGTGCGCTTGTCGCCGGTCAGCGTCTTGGCCGAGCCGATCGCGTCGCGGAACGGGCCGTAGAAGGCGGACGCGTATTTCGCCGCATAGGACATGATCTGGACGTCGCCGAACCCGTTGTCGTCGAGCGCCTCACGGATCGCGCCGATGCGGCCGTCCATCATGTCCGACGGCGCGATCACGTCGCAGCCGGCCTCAGCCTGGGTCAGCGCCTGCTGGACCAGCACCGCGACCGTCTCGTCGTTGAGGATCTTGCCGCCCTCGATCAGCCCGTCATGGCCGTGGCTGGTGAAGGGATCGAGCGCGACGTCGCAGAGCACGCCGATGTCGGGAAACTCCTTCTTGATTGCGCGCACCGCCTGGCAGACCAGATTGTCGGGGTTGAGCGCTTCCGAGCCCTGCTCGTCGCGCAGCGCAGGCTCGGTGAAAGGAAACAGCGCGATGCAGGGGATGTTGAGTTTTGCGGCACGCTCGGCGTCGCGGACGATCTGGTCGACGGTGAGGCGGTCGACGCCGGGCATCGAGGCCACCGGCGTGCGGGTGTTATGGCCATCGACCACGAACATCGGCCAGATCAGGTCGTCCGTGGTCAGCACGTTCTCGCGTACCAGACGGCGGGCCCATTCCGACTTGCGGTTGCGGCGCATCCGGATCGTGAGGTCGAGCGAGGGGGAGGCGAGGGCATCCTTCTGGCGCCGCGGCGCATCGCGCAATTCGATCGGGCGCCCGAATTTGATCGCCATATTGTCTTCTCCTCGAGGGACGGCTGGTCTGGACCGGATATAAGGGTAATTCTAGCACCTCGCAGGGGCGCCGTCATTGCGCCAACCGTTGCGCCTTGGGCGCCCTCGATTTGCCGCAACGGCAATTGATTTTGCGGTCCCGGCGGGCCAAGACTGCGCCATGAACCCCATTTTGCAGCCGCCACGCGGCGATTCTGATGTCTGACACCTCTGCACGCGATCAGGCGCGGGACAACGCCATCTCGGTGAGCGCGATCTCGTCCGACCGGATCGAGCCGGACGACAATGCGTGGACGCGGCGCCTCGTCATTTTCCTGCGCATCATGGCCGTCGTCTCGGTCGCCAAGGGCCTCTATCATTGGGCCCAGGTGACCGGCTTCGTCGGCGGCGAGGAGGAGGCCTTCGAGAACCAGTCGATGGCCTGGCAGACCGCCACGATCTATTTCGCCGTCATCGAACTCGTCGCCGCCGTCGGGCTCTGGCTCGCGACGCCGTGGGGCGCCGTGGTCTGGTTGACCACGGTGGTGTCGATGGCCGTCATCGAGCTGATGTTTCCGGGTATCTATGGCGGCAGCCTCACCGTGGTCGGGCTCGAGGCCGTCATGCTCGCGGCCTATCTGGCGTTGGCCTGGATGGCGGCGCGCGAACGCCCGCCATAGCTCACCGCCTGCGCGATACGCTGTTGCCTTGTTGCGACAGCACGGCGAATAGCTGACGGCGGCTGGCAATATTCGGCACTCGTGCGCGCAACGAGAAGACAACCGCACTGGTTCTGCTAGTGGATGCCCGACAGATCGTACCCCTTTCGAGATGCCCGATTTCCCCCGGAGCGTCTCCGCGGGACCTGCCGTCGGGAGCCATTTCTTCGGATCTCGGTGCGTGACCGGCCGGCTTTGCGCAGGCCGACGGCGGAACTGATCTGGCCGCGGCAGCGGATGGGGCCCGCCTGCGCGCATCACGCGCATCCCGCCGCGATGCACTCCAATGAAATTTTCGAAGAATTTTCGGGTAACCGATCGGTCACCGTAAAGGGTTCCCTCACACACCTTACGCCGTCGTTTCGAATTCGGACGCCGCTGTTTCCGAATGCGACAGGGCAGGCAGACGAAGCGTGAACAGGGGCCAGCCACCGTCAATGAAAAGTTGCGAAAAGCCCTTGATCCATGGGCTTAATCCACGATTCACTGTCTTAAATTCATGATCTCTTTATTCTCTTATTTAAGCGGATATTCAAACGGCCCCCTTACGTTGGACCTATCAGGCGGGACACAAGTTTCGTCGAATAAAGTCGATAAAAACGACAAACAGGGGAAGTGTCATGATGAAAGCCGTTGCGACAACGGCGGCGGATGCCGCTGATCGCGCTACCGGTCAAGCTCCGGTGCAGCCGCTCTATCTCGAAGCCCTGACTTTGGTGGAGCGGCTGCATCGCCGGCTCCTCGACGTCATCAAGGACGAATTCGATCGTCGTGGCCGCGCCGACATCAACTCGGTGCAGGCGCTGCTCCTGTACAATATCGGTGACAAGGAGCTGACCGCCGGCGAACTGCGCACCCGCGGCTACTATCTCGGCTCCAACGTCTCCTACAATCTGAAGAAGCTCGTCGAGCTCGGCTTCCTCGATCATCAGCGCTCGCGCGTCGATCGCCGCTCGGTCCGCATCCGCCTGACCCCGCAGGGCCAGGAAGTCCGCAAGATCGTCGATGCGCTGTATCAGAAGCACGTTAAGACGGTCGAGCAGGTCGGCGGCATCTCGAACGAGGAGTTCGCGAGCCTCAACAAGTCGCTGCATCGCCTCGAGCGGTTCTGGACCGACCAGATTCTGTATCGCCTCTGAGTCTTCCCGTTTTCGCCTGATGGCCAAGCCGGCCACTTGAAAAGACCGGCAGCCTCCCTCCAGTCCAACCTTGCTTCAACCAACGCATCGGTCATGCCCGGCCGATGCGTTTTTCATGCTGCACGTTTCATGCTGCACCTGCGAAAATAAATCGGCCCGGGCAAGGAACCATGGCGTTCCCAGCGCTTTATCCCGTCTCCCAACGGAGAGTAAGGGATATGCTGGTCGAGCGCGGAATTGAGGTGCTGAACGTCGAGGTCGTCAGTGACGCCTACGCGATCGCCTCGAACTATCTGCGCAAATCAGGCACCATTCCCGACACTTTCGCCACTAATGAGCGCCTGCTCGGCATCATCGTGAAGCTGTTCCAGCGCGGTGAGATCAATCGCCTCCGCCTCGCCAACAAGGCGATCGCGAAATTCGAGGCCGAGACGCTGGTGGTCGCCTGAGCGTCAACCCGGAGACTTCAATGGAAGCTGCGATCGATCGGATCATGCAGACGTATGATCTGCTGCTCAACCGCACGTCCGCTGCAAGCGACGAAGCGCGGGCGAAGGTGACAGAGTACGTGCAGACGCTGTTCGATGCGGGCGAGCGCGACACGCATCGGTTGACGGTGTGCGGGTTGACCTATCTGCGCCAGCTCGACGGCAGCACCGACCATGTGAAAGCCGGGTTTACCGGGCTGTAGGGCGTACTTTTTCCGCCGTTGCTGTGAGATTCAATTATCAAAGAATATCAAAAAGCCATCGGTGGCATCACCCGCGCATGCGAGAGATCCAAGCCGGCCGACGACAGCGCCGGTGCCTCACACGATCGTCGTCCTGGCGAAACCCATAACCACCCCGCTTGATGATCGATGGGATCGCGGCGGGGATGGTTCTCGATTCATGATACGATTCGATTGCTCATCGCAGCAGGAGCCACGCCACGCTGGCGATCAGGGCCAAAAGCGACACCGCCGCAGCGCAGACAAAAGCAACCTCCACGCCGTTGATATGATGGTGGTTCGCCTGCATCGTCGCACTCCACTCCGGACGGGCAGCCATTGGCGTGCTCCCACGACGAGCGCGGTCGGCATGCACTACCGCATCCTTCGCGATGCGAGCGCGAATGAATGGAGCGGCCCGGCTTTTCGAACTGGAATTTGCAGGGCCCGGAATTTTCTCCGGGCTCCCCGGCTATGACGGATAACTCTGTGTTCGCCGTTCCGGTTCCCGGCAAAGCGACCAAATCAAAACTGAAACGGCGCAACTGAAACCGACAACTTTCCGTCGGCGGACTTTTGCACGGTGAACTCCACCTCTTTCGACGCCTTGACGTCGCCGATGGCGACCGAAATCCCGCCACTGCATTGCAGGGTCCGCTTGTCCGCGCTCGTCGAAGTCGTGACGATCTTTTCACCGAGCAGGTATTGCGGCTTTGAGTTTTCCGGATCAGGCTTCGCCGTTGCCTCCCTGGCGGCATAGTTGATCAGCGGATTGCGGTGGTCGTCGGCAATGCTCTGGAGCACGGCTTTTCGCGTCTCGATTGAATCGCACTCGAGCTGATTGCCGCAACCGCTCAGGGCGACCAGAAACGAGAGGCTCAGAGACGACAGCAATCGTGATGGCATGCGAACATCTGACATCGGCAAGCCGGGCGCCTTATTGTTTCGGTCCATGGAGGATAAAGGCGGCATGAAATTGCAGTCCATCGTCGGTCCGGACTTCAATCGCAACATCATGGTCCCCGCCAGAATGGCCGGTGTCTCTGGCGATGCCGGCCAGGGTGTTCGCGGCTTCAACCTTGGCGGCTCTCAGGTCCGCCAGATCCAGTCCCTCTTCGTCGGGGTAGAGATCGCCGTCGTGCCTGATATCGAAGAAATAGCGGGGCATTGCCATTGCTCCTCGAGCAACAGGAAGGAAACGGCCGTTCGATGGATTCTGTTCCTATTCGGGCGGCATCAACCCGGGCGACGATAGCCATTGGTCCAACTGGGCGGCCGTGTCGGCCTGCCGGGCTTTCTGCAAGAGCCTTTCTTTCTCGGCTCCGATCGGAAGAGCCGTTGCCTTCTGACGTAGGCCTTTGGCCTGCGCCAGAAGGCGTTCTACAAGCGAGCCCTTTTGCCTGAAACGACGACGCTTGAACATGCGCTGTCCTTTCCTGCTGGAGAAGGCGGGAGCGCAATTGGCGTTCTCATCACCGATGGATACCGAAGGCCGCGCGGTGATGTCGGGTTAACTTCCGGACGATGGCAGGCGTTCCCATGGTTCCGTTGGAACGAACTGGAACCACGGGAGTCGACTTTCAGCTCCCGGTCTCCGCCCCCAAGCCCACCGGGAGTAGCGATCCCCGGTGCTGTGAGACCTCCGGTGCCGGGGATCGTTGGTTGGCGGATCAGGCCAGAAATCTTGAAGCAGGCAAACGACCAAGGGGTGGCTGGTAGTTGTCGCATGTTCGTTGTCTTCCGCTGGCGGCATCGGATCATCATCGCGAGAATCCGGCTTCATTGCCTTGCTTGCCGGGCTGAGGCGAAGTTCGAGCGGAAGCAAGAGCCCCAGCGCGGGAAGGCGCCGGGGCGAGTGTTCCGCTTTGCTCGTCAAGCTGCGTGATCGGCATGCACCGCCGAGCGGGCGGACTTTCGGTGCTACTTGTTCTCAGGAATCCAGGTCGTGCTGGCCCGATCGTACTTGAAGCCCGGTGCAGCCTTCAGGCTGTCCTTGGTCTCGTCGAGGGTGAGCCACCACTTGTCGTCCTTCTTTTGCGATTTGACGGCCGTGTACGGCACGATCACGTCCTTCTCGCCGGCGCCGAGAAAGCCGCCGACGCCGACGACGAGGCCGGTCACCTTGCCAGCCTTGTCGACGAGCACGTCGTCGATCGTCCCGATCTTGGATTCCTTCGGATCATAGACATTCTGCTTGTAGTAGTTGGTGATGGTCCAGCTGTCCGTCGGGGCGGCGGGCATCGTGGTCGCTGCATGCGCGGCGGTCGCGAACGCCGAAGCCACGATGCAGCCGATAACAAACTTCTTCATAAGAGGAACTCCTCGCCTTCAGTGGGGATGACCGATCCGGCACATGTCATCACCGGGATGACGAATGCCGGCACGGCTCAAATAACGATGACTGCGTGCTCGGCGCCGATCAGTCGGACGTGCAGACCTTGACAGTCTTCATGCCGGCCTCGGCTTCGGCGCGTGTCTTGTAGATCGTGCCCGACGGGCTGACGACGGTGGTCGTCGTATCGACCGGCTTCTGATCGACGATCGTGCACTTCTTCGTCTTCACGTCCTGCACGACGTAGAATTCGTCCGCTGCAAATGCCGGCGTGACAAAAGCGGCAAGCAGCGCTGCCGCGACAATCGTTTTAACGTTCATCTTCTCTCCTCCAATGCCGTATCTATCGGCCGAGGTGGAACGGGAAAAAGCCACGATGGTTCCTATAGTTTGACCAGCCGGCGGCTTGTGTTGCGGCGGTATGCCGTCGCGACGCGATTTTGATCTGCGGCATCTGCTGAGCCGACTTCGAGCGAGCCGGCCGACCCTCGCTCAAATCATGGCAAGCGAAAAGCGATCAGCGAGGTGCGGCGATTTGCAGCACGGCGTAGTTGCGCCGCGGGCTTGCCGAAGGCTGTGGCGAATGGTCGCTAAGGACGCGCAGACGCGAGCTCCGCGCGCGATTCCATAACCCGAACTCGCGCGTTTCGATTGGCGATGCGACCACGCGACTGGACGTGCCTGCGATCGGCGGGGCGCGTCAGAAAATCCAGGAGGAAGCCCCATGATCTCGTCCCACATGCGCCTGTTCGGCGCCGTCGTCGCGCTGTTGCTTGGGGCGAGCGGGCCGGCGCCGGCGCAGCAGCTCGAGCTCAAGCTGATGGCGCCGGCAGCGCCTGGCGGTGGCTGGGATCAGACCGCGCGCTCGATGCAGCAGGTGCTGGTCGCCGCCGGTGTCGCGCGCAGCGTCCAGGTCACCAACGTGCCCGGCGCCGGCGGCAGCGTCGGCATCGCGCAGTTCGTCAACGGCGCCAAGGGCGACGGCAACCAGATGATGGTGAACGGCTTCGTCATGGTGGGTGCGCTCGCCATGAACAAGTCGCCGGTGACGCTGGATCAGGTGACGCCGATCGCGCGCCTGACCGAGGAGACCCAGGTGATCGTGGTGCCGGCGAGTTCGCCGATCAAGACGGCGCAGGACCTCGCCGTTGCGCTGAAGGCCGATATCGCCAAGGTGACCTTTGCCGGCGGCTCGGCCGGCGGCGTTGACCACGTGATGGCGGCGCTGTTCGCGGGCACGGTCGGCGCCGACGCCAAGAAGATCAACTACATTCCGTTCTCGGGCGGTGGCGAGTCGCTCGCCGCCATTCTCGGCGGCAAGGTCACGGCCGGCATTTCCGGCCTTAGCGAGTACGAAGGCCAGATCAAGGCCGGCAAGCTGCGCGCGCTCGGCGTGACCTCGGCGCAGCGGCTGCCCGGTGTCGACATCCCGACCTTCAAGGAGCAGGGGATTGACCTCGTGCTGGCCAACTGGCGCTCGGTGGTGGCGCCGCCCGGCATCACGCCGGAGCAGCGCAAGGCGCTTGGCGATGCCGTCGAGAAGATGGTGAAGTCCGACGCCTGGAAGGGCATCCTGAAGCAGAAGGGCTGGGATGACGCCTATCTCGGCGGCGATGCGTTCGCCGATTTCCTGAACAAGGAGATCGCGCGCGTCACCGAGGTGTTGAAGTCCGTCGGCCTCGTGAAGTCATGACGCCGGACACGGCTTCCGACAATCTCCCGCGCGAGCCGCCGCGGCGGATCGATCGCGCGGGTCTCGCCATTGCGGCCGCGCTCGTTGTCCTCGCCGCGGTGCTGGTGTGGGACGCGAGCAAGCTGCCGGCGACCACGATGTACGGGATGGGGCCGGAGGCGATGCCGATCGTGATCGCGGTCGGCCTCGTCATCCTGGCGGCTGGCAATCTGATCGACGCGCTGCGCGGCAGGCTGCCGCCGCGCGAGAGCATGGATCCGAAACCGGTGTGGCTGATCATCGGCGGCCTTGCGCTGCTGATCGGCATCATCGGCTTCGGAGGCGGCTTCATCCTCGCCACCTCGGCGCTGTTCGTCACCACGTCGGCTGCCTTCGGCCGGCGCGCTGTCGCGGCCGACACCGTCATCGCGCTCGCGATCACGACCCTCATCTACCTGGCGTTCGACAAGCTGTTGACGCTCAGCCTTCCCGCCGGCCCGCTGGAGCGACTGCTGTGATGGAGACATTCGCCGCGCTGGCGCACGGCATGGCGGTCGCCATGCAGCCGATGAACCTGCTCTACGCCCTGATCGGCGTGTTCCTCGGCACCGCGGTCGGCGTGCTGCCGGGCATCGGCCCGGCGCTGACGGTCGCGCTGCTGCTGCCGGTGACCTACAAGCTCGATCCCGGCGGCTCGCTGATCATGTTCGCCGGGATCTACTATGGCGGCATGTACGGCGGCTCGACCACCGCGATCCTGATCAACACGCCGGGCGAAAGCGCGTCGATGGCGACCGCGCTCGAGGGCAACAAGATGGCCAAGGCCGGCCGCGGCGGCCCGGCGCTGGCGACCTCGGCGATCGGCTCGTTCGTGGCCGGCACCATCGCCACCATCGGCCTCGCGTTCCTCGCGCCATGGCTGGTCGACTTCGCGGTCCGGTTCGGGCCGGAGGATTACTTCGCGCTGATGTGCGTCGCCTTCGTCACGGTGTCTGCGACCTTCGGTGACTCGCCGGTCCGGGGCCTCACCAGCCTGTTCATCGGCCTCACGCTCGGGCTGGTCGGCATCGACAAGCTCACCGGCCAGGCGCGGCTTGCATTTGGTATTCCGGAGTTGCTCGACGGCGTCGAGGTGACGACGCTTGCAGTCGGCCTGTTCGCGGTGGGCGAGGCGCTCTATGTCGCCTCGCGCCGCCACCATGCCGAGGAGAAGCTCGAGCCGGTGCGAGGCTCGCTGTGGATGACGCGGGAGGACTGGCGACGCTCGTGGAAGCCGTGGCTGCGCGGCACGCTGTTCGGCTTTCCGATCGGGGCGCTGCCGGCCGGCGGCGCCGAGATCCCGACCTTCCTGTCCTATTCAACCGAGCGGCGCCTGACCAAATATCCGAAGGAATTCGGCAAGGGCGCGATCGAAGGCGTCGCCGGACCGGAGGCCGCCAACAACGCCTCCGCCGCCGGCACGCTAGTGCCGCTGCTGACGCTCGGGCTGCCGACCTCGGCCACCGCGGCGATGATGCTGGCGGGCTTCCAGCAATACGGCCTCAACCCCGGGCCGCTGCTGTTCGCGGAACGGCCCGATCTGGTGTGGGGCCTGATCGCGAGCCTGTTCATTGCCAACGGCATGCTGCTGGTGCTCAACCTGCCGCTGGTGGGCTTGTGGGTGCGGCTGCTCGCGATCCCGCAAGCGTGGCTCTATGCCGGCATTTTGGTGTTCGCGACCATGGGCACGATCGCGGCAAAGCCGTCGGTCGTCGAACTGTCGATGCTGGCAGCGTTCGGCGTGATGGGTTTCCTGATGCGGCGGTTCGATTTTCCGATCGCGCCTGTCGTGATCGGGTTGATCCTCGGGCCGATCGCCGAAAGCCAACTGCGCCGCGCGCTGGCGATCAGCCTCGGCGATCCCATGGTGCTGCTGCAAAGCCCGATGTCGGCCACGCTGCTCGGCATCGCGCTGATCGCGCTGTTGGCGCCGTTCGTGCTGAGGGGACTCGGGCGGTTCAAGGCGAATGAAGATTAGGCCTTGAATCCATCGAGCTGCCAGCGGGCCGCGCCGCCAACATTTGCGTGACCGGGAAATATCCAAGCTCCGATCCCGGTCTTCCTTTCAACAACGCACACACCTCGCTTGCGCGAGGCACAATCAAGGCGGCTGAACGATGAAGGCGATCGACTTTCTGGCGGCGCTCATGCTGGCTCTATCTCTCGCGACCCAGGACAATGCCGATGCGCGAACCGGCAAAGGCAGCGACCGCGCGCATGTCGGCACGGGGCCTGCAATCGGCGGCGGACCGCAGGGATACCGGATCGTCGGGCGCCAGATCGCGGCTCCACCCTGGAGTGCTGCCTGCATGAACGATGTAGGCCCGCAGCCATGCGACGAGCCGATGTGGGTCTATGGCAGCCCCGACTATGTCGCGCAGTTCAAGGGTGCATTCTGACCTCGGCTCGTAGCCCGCAGGACAGTTCGTCACATGGCCCGCCCGCAACACCGCCGCGCGATCGGTCGAATCGGCGGCCGATGCGTTTTGACTCGCTCTTGCGCTGTGATAGGCGTGAGGCGGGGTATGAGATGAGGCGGTTCGTTTTCAGGCAGCGTGTGGGCAGCGCGGCGGCGTTTGTCGCAGCCTACGCGCTTGTCCTCAACGTCATCCTGTCAAGCCTCCTCGTCGCCGGCATATCGCCTGTGGCCGGGGCGGCCGACCAGATCCTCTGCATCAACAGCACTGACGCCGATCCGGCGCACGACGATGCGGGCAAGAGCGGGCGAAGCGGCGCGATCCACTGTCCGCTGTGCGTCGGTCATCACGTCACCGGCGCGCTGCCGCCCCCGGCATTTGCATTCAGCGCACGGCTGCCGGTTGCGGTCACGACGATCCGTGCGTTCGAGGCGCGGTTCGTTGCGCGTTTCCGGTCCTACGACCATCAGTCCCGCGGACCTCCGGCACTGACCTGACCGCGCCCCGCTTCGGCGCATCCCGCTCGTCAGTTCAAATCCGGAGTCCAGCCATGTCATTCGCCATCGCGCGGCTGCGAGCCTGTGCGCTCGCCGGCACCGCCGCAGCATTCATCTCGCCTGCAAGCGCTCAGTCCACATCGCAATCGACACTCCCATCAGTCACGGTCGACGCACCGCAGCCGCGGCGGGACGCATCGGTGCGTCCGCAGCGGCGCGCCGTGCGCAGCGCCCCGGCGCGGACCGCGCGCCTTCCTGCCGCGCCCGTGCAAGCGGCCAATGGTGAGGGCGGCGGCGCCCGCGCCGCGCTCGCCGTGCTGTCGGCACAACAGGCGCTGAAGGAAATCAACAACACCCCGGGCGGCGTCGCGCTGGTGCCGGCCGCGGCCTACCGCAACTCGACTGTGGCCAACACGATCAAGGACATCCTCGACTATGTTCCCGGCGTGTTCGCGCAGCCGAAATGGGGCGACGATACGCGGCTGTCGATCCGCGGCTCCGGCCTGTCGCGCAATTTCCATCTGCGCGGCATCGAGCTCACTATGGACGGCATTCCGATCAACACCTCCGACGGCTACGGTGATTTTCAGGAGATCGACCCGACCGCGTACAAATATGTCGATGTCTACAAGGGCGGCAACGCGCTGCAGTTCGGCGCCAATTCGCTCGGCGGGGCAATCAATTTCGTCACGCCGACCGGACGCGATCCGAACCCGAATGGCGCCTCGTTCGACTTCGGCGCGTTCGACACGAGGCGGCTGCAGGTCAATGCCGGTGGCGCAAACGGACCGTGGGACGGCTTCGTCACCGCGTCCACGCAGGCCTCCGACGGCTTCCGCGATCACAGTTTCGGCTCGAGCAACAAGCTCAGCGCCAATGTCGGCTACCAGATCTCGCCCGACGTCGAGACCCGGTTCTACCTGAATGCCAACGAGGTGCGTCAGCGCATCCCCGGCAGCGTCGACCGGACTACGGCGCTGACGTCGCCGACCACGGCTGCACCTCTCAATGTCGCCAATGACTGGCAGCGCAACATCGACACTGTGCGGGTCGCCAACAAGACGACCATCCGCGTCGACGACGTCAAGCTCGAATTCGGCGCGTTCGGCGTCGACCGGCATCTGATGCATCCGATCTTCCAGTGGCTGGACTATCGCTACCAGGACTATGGCGGCTTTGCGAAAGTCACCGACGACCGCGTCATCGGCGGCTTCCGCAACCGCTTCGTCGCCGGCGTCAACGTCGTCAACGGCACGATCGATGCCCAGCAATTCGTCAATGTCGGCGGCTTCAAAGGCGCGCAGACGTCGTCGTTGTGGCAGACCCCGGAGAACTATTCGGCGTTCGCGGAGAATTCGTTCTACTTCCTGCCCAAGGTCGCCTTCATCGCCGGCACGCAATATCTGTTCGCGGTGCGCGACCAGCACGTCAACTTCTCGACCAATGGCGATCTCAACGGCCGCAGCAGCTTCAGCCTGTGGAGCCCCAAGACCGGCCTGCTCTGGCAGGTCGATCCGAGCTGGCAAGTGTTCGGCAACGTCTCGCGCAGCGCCGAAGTGCCGAGCTTCGGCGAGAGCGTCAGCCCGAACTTCCTCAATCCGACCTTGCCCAACATTCCGTTCTTTTCGATCAAGCCGCAGACCGCGACGACCTACGAGGTCGGCACCCGCATGAAGCGGCCGGACTATGCCTGGGAGGTCACGCTCTTCGGTCCGAAATCGACAACGAACTGCTGTGCCTCTACAGCGCGTTCGGCAATTGCAACATCACCAACGCCAACAAGACGGTCCATCAGGGGATCGAGGCCGGGGCGGGCGCGGCGATCTTCCGCGACCTCTTCGTCGGCGGCCAGGCGCCGGACAAGGTCTGGCTGAACATCGCCTACACCCTGAACGATTTCCGCTTCGACAACGATCCGGTGTTCGGCAACAATCAGTTGCCGGGGGCACCGCGCCACTTCGTGCGGGCGGAGCTGCTCTACAAGCATCCGACCGGGCTCTACGTCGGCCCGAATCTGGAATGGGTGCCGCAGGCCTATTTCGTCGACAGCGCCAACACGCTGATGACGTCGGCCTACGCGATCTGGGGGCTCAAGGCAGGCTTCGACAATGGCGGCCCGGTGTCCGGCTATATCGAGGCGCGCAACATCGCCAACAAGGCCTATATCGCGAGCGCCAGCATCATCGACCGCGCCAATGCGGCATCACCGTTGTTCGAGCCCGGAACGGGCAGGGCAATCTATGCGGGGCTGCGCTATCGATGGTGAGCGGGATGCGAACTTGCGGTCGCGTGAAGTCCTGACATGCTCCCGGCATGTAAAAGGCCCGCTCCGGGGCTCGCAATTCGGAGCGGGCCAGTCTGGGCGCGGCAAGCGTTGCCGCGGCGAAAACCTAGCGCGGCTTGCTGACACCACCCTGACGAGGATCAAAAAAGAGAGGTGGCTGAACGTCGCCCCTCGATCATCGTTTTGTGAACAGAATGTTTCGCGGCATGCTCACCATTTGTAGGCGAGGCTTGCCGTGATGCGCCGGCGATCGCCGTAGTAACACGAACTGATGGTCGCGCAGCTCGCGACGTAGATCTTGTCTGTGACGTTCACCACATTGAGCGCCGCGCGCCAGTTGTTGTCCCACTCGTAATGCAAGGCGAGGTCGCCGAGCACGACCCCGGGGACGCGCGCGGTGTTCGCGGTATCGGCAAAGGACGAGCCGACATAGCGCACGCCGCCGCCGAAACCGAAGCCGTTCAGCGGCCCGTCGCGGAACGTATAGTCGGTCCACACCGAGGCGAGCTGCCGCGGCGTGTTGGTCGGCACGGTGCCGATCAGGGCGGGATTGAGGTCCTTGCTGACGAACAGCTCGTAATTGGTGTAGCTCGCCACCAGCTTGAAATCCCGCGTGATGTTCGCGACCGCCTCGAGCTCGACGCCGCGAGAGGTGACCTCGCCGTTCTGGGTCTGGAACAGCGTGTTGTTCGGATCCGTCGTCAGCGCGTTCTTGCGCTTGAGATCGAAATACGCGACGCCGAACCGCGCGTTGAGCCCGACCGGCTCGTATTTGACGCCGACCTCGGTCTGCTCGGAGGTCTCCGGCAGCAGCAATTGGCCGGCGGCATTGGTGCCGATGACCGGATTGTAGCCGGTCATGTAGGAGACGTAGGGCGCAACGCCGAAGTCGAAATTGTAGATCGCGCCGACCCGGCCGGAGAACTTGCTGTCGTCGCGCCCCTGATCGGCGCCGATCCGGTTGTTGTTGGTGAGATCGACCCAGTCCTGGCGCCCCGACAGCACGACCGTCAGGCGATCGAGCTTGACCTGGTCCTGCAGATAGAGCCCGGCCATGCCCTGGGTGAGATAGGCGTTCTGATACAGCGGGCCGCCATACGGCAGATTGTTGCCGTAGACCGGATTGAACACGTTGAGATTCGTGCCCATGCCGAAACCCTGGCGGTCGTCGATGCCGTAATATTTCAGGTCGACGCCGACCAGCGCGGTGTGCTGCAGCGCGCCGGTCGAGAAGCGGTATTCGACCTGATTGTCGAGGTTGAGCTGGGTGGCGATGCCGCGGGTGTAGAAATTGCCGCGGGTGATATCGCCGGCCGCCAGCGTCGTTGCGTAGCCCAATCCGTAGAGGCCGGCGTAGTAGACGTCGGTATGCGCCATGCGCGCGTTCTGGCGGAAGTCGACGTTGTCGCTCACGCTCTTCTGGAACTGGTAGCCGACCATCTCCTGGTCGCGGCGGAACTGGTCGACGCTAGGGTCGCCGGCGAACAGGCCGGTCGGAATCCGGCCGAACGGCGCGTTGGTGACGGTGCCGACATAGGGCAGGAAGTTCAGCGCGCGCGTGTTGCTGTGCGAGGCGAGGCCGAACACGGTGAGGCTGGTGTCGGCATCCGGCCGCCAGGTCACTGACGGGGCGAAGAAGAAATTGTTGTCGTAAACATAGTCGGTCTGGGTGCCGCCGCTCTGGGCCTGGCCGACCAGGCGATACTGCAGCTGGCCGCCGCCGGGCTGCGCCGTCGCGCCGCCGATGTCGAACTGGGTATAGGCATTGCCGAAATTGCTGACGCCGGTCTCGATGTAGCGAATGGGCTCGGCCTGCGGCAGCTTGCTCACCGCGTTGACGAGGCCGCCCGGTGCCGAGCCGCCATACAGGATGCCGGACGGACCGCGCAGCACCTCGACGCGCTCGAGATTGAACGGCTGCAGTTTCCAGCTCGCATACGAGGTGTAGAACAGTTGCAGGCCGTCGAGGAACAGCGACTCGTTCTGCGCGGGGAAGCCGCGGATCATGAACCAGTCGTTGCGGAAATCGGCGCCGTAGGTGCCGCCGATGACGCCCGGCGTATAGCGCAGCACCTCGTCGAACTTGCTGACGATCTTCTGGTCGCGGATCTGCTCGGCGCTGATCACCGTCACCGATTGCGGCGTCTGGATGATCGGCGTGCTGGTCTTGGTGCCGCTCGCACTCTGCCGCGCCAGATAGCCGGTAACCGGGCCGTTGGCGCGCTCCTGTCCGCCGCCTGCGCCCGAGGCCTGCTGTGCGGCCGGTTGCTGCGCGCCCACTGGCGCGGCTGTTGCGCGGCGCGCGGCGCTGCGTGCGTGCGTGGTCCGTTGCGATGGCTGCTGCGATCGCGCGGCTTGCCGGTGCGAGGGCGCATCGACTGTCACGGAGGGCAATTGCGTTTGCGCAACGGCGTTGTCCGCAGCAACAACCGAAACCATCACCAAGGCCGAAGCAGCAAACCGCTGCGGCCGAATCCATCCGTCCGTCATTCAACGCCCCCAAAGAGAAGTTTTCTTCGGCGTCGTTATCACGGTGATTTTCGCGAACGGCCCGCGCGCGGTTAGAAGCTATCGAAGCTGTACGCAAAGCCGATAGGTGTGACTGAGGGACAACGGAGTACGGCGCACAATTGCACGCATCGCGTGAGACGCTTGAATCGATCCAGTGTTGAACGATTCAAAAATCGAATGATTCAAAATCATCTCGTGACTCGATGTATCATGTTCGCGCGCGTGATGATCCAGAGTGTCGGTCGTCGCGTCATTGAGTAGAGCATGATTGAGGGACCGGCACTGGCGAAGCCAGAGGGCGCTGCCCGCGCCGTGAGGCGTCGGCCCCGATGGGGGGGCCGCTCGGGAAAGCGGGCGTCCGTTCGCTCCGCAGGCCGCCGTGGCCATGCCGTCTAGGGGGACCGGTACCGGGCCCGCGGACGGGCTCGGTCCCGCCGGCTGGCAATCCCGGCCATCCCCACCATATCTGGCATAATTGACCGCCGGGGACCGCAACCGCTTGGCCATTTTGGGGTGATGTGATAACCCTCTGAAACCAGCTTCGACCGCCACTCGTGACCGTCCGCATCCCGTGTAAAGGCTTGCGGCGGTGGAGATATTTCGCCGATGACCTCATCCTCCAAGACCGCTTCCGCGCCCGACTCCTTCTTCACGGCGACCCTTGCCGAGGCCGATCCCGAGATCGCCGCCGCGATCAAGGGCGAACTCGGCCGGCAACGCCACGAGATCGAGCTGATCGCCTCCGAGAACATCGTCAGCCGCGCCGTGCTGGAGGCGCAGGGCTCGGTGATGACCAACAAATATGCGGAGGGTTATCCGGGCGCGCGCTACTACGGCGGTTGCGAGTGGGTCGACGTCGCCGAGAACCTGGCGATCGAGCGCGCCAAGAAGCTGTTCGGCGCAGGCTTCGCCAACGTCCAGCCGAACTCCGGCAGCCAGATGAACCAGGCGGTGTTCCTGGCGCTGCTGCAGCCCGGCGACACCTTCATGGGCCTCGACCTCGCCGCCGGTGGCCATCTCACCCACGGCTCGCCGGTCAACATGTCCGGCAAGTGGTTCAAGGCCGCGCACTACACCGTGCGCCGCGAGGACCAGATCATCGACATGGATGAGGTCGCGAGGCAGGCCGAGCAGGTCAAGCCGAAGCTGATCATCGCCGGCGGTTCGGCCTATTCGCGCGCCTGGGACTTCAAGCGCTTCCGCGAGATCGCGGACTCCGTCGGCGCGTATCTGCTGGTCGACATGGCGCATTTCGCCGGCCTCGTCGCCGGCGGCGTGCACGCCTCGCCGGTGCCGCACGCCCACGTCACCACCACCACGACGCACAAGTCGCTGCGCGGTCCGCGCGGCGGCCTGATCCTGACCAACGACGAGACGCTCGCCAAGAAGCTGAACTCGGCGATCTTCCCCGGCCTGCAGGGCGGTCCGCTGATGCACGTTATCGCGGCCAAGGCAGTCGCGTTCGCCGAAGCGCTGCGGCCGGACTTCAAGGTCTACGCCAAGAACGTGGTCGAGAACGCCAAGGCGCTGGCGGAGACGCTGCGCGGCCACGGCCTCGATATCGTGTCCGGCGGCACCGACAACCATCTGATGCTGGTCGACCTCCGGCCGAAGGGTCTGAAGGGCAACATCTCGGAGAAGGCGCTGGTGCGCGCTGCGATCACCTGCAACAAGAACGGCATCCCGTTCGATCCCGAGAAGCCGTTCGTCACCTCGGGCCTGCGTCTCGGCACACCGGCTGCGACCACGCGCGGCTTCGGCGTCGCCGAGTTCAAGCAGGTCGGTGGCATGATCGCGGAAGTCTTGAATGCGCTGGCGCAGTCGCCGGACGGCAAGGCGCCGCTGGTCGAGGCCGCGATCAAGGAGCGCGTCAAGGCGCTGACCGATCGCTTCCCGATCTATCAGTAAAGGTCCTAGAGGTCCCGTCGGATGCGTTGTCCGAGCTGCAATTCTCTCGATACGCAGGTCAAGGACTCGCGTCCGACCGAGGACTCCGCCGTCATCCGCAGGCGGCGCGTCTGCATGGCCTGCAACTTCCGCTTCACGACCTTCGAGCGGGTGCAGCTGCGTGAGCTCACCGTGATCAAGCGTAACGGGCGACGTGTGCCGTTCGATCGCGACAAGCTGGTGCGCTCGCTGCAAATCAGCTTGCGCAAGCGTCCGGTGGAGTCGGAGCGGGTGGAGAAGATGGTGTCCACCATCGTCCGCGAGCTCGAAAGCGGCGGCGAGGCGGAGGTCTCCTCGGAGGCGATCGGCGAGATCGTGATGGAGCATCTGCGCCAGCTCGACGACGTCGCCTATGTGCGCTTCGCCTCGGTCTATCGTAATTTCCGCGAGGCCAAGGACTTCGAGGCCGTGCTCGACGAGCTGACCGGCGAAGAGGACCCGCGGATCGCGACGTTGCGAAAATGATCTTCCGTATTCTGGAAGAGCAGCTCGGGCAGAAAGCCAAAGAGGCCAAGGAAGCTGCCAAGGAAGCGGCAAAGGCCGCCGATCTGCGCTTCATGCAGCTTGCGCTTGCGCTCGGTCGCCGCGGGCTCGGGCGCACCTGGCCCAATCCGGCGGTCGGCGCCGTCATCGTCAATGACGGTGTCATCGTCGGCCGCGGCTGGACGCAAGCAGGCGGCCGCCCGCATGCCGAGGTCGAGGCGCTGCGGCGGGCGGGTAGCGCGGCGCGGGGCGCGACGCTCTACGTCACGCTCGAACCCTGCTCGCATTTCGGCCGCTCGCCGCCTTGCGCGGATGCCGTGGTCGCGGCCGGCCTTGCCCGCGTGGTCTCGGCGATCGAGGATCCCAATCCGGAGGTCGGAGGGAAGGGGCACGCCAAGCTGCGCGCTGCCGGGATCGCGGTCGAGGTCGGGCTGTGTGCGGCGGAGGCCGCGCGCGACCATGCCGGACACTTCCGCCGCATCACGGACAAGCGTCCGCATGTGATCCTCAAGCTCGCGGTGTCCGCCGACGACAAGATCGCAGCCGCCAATCATAAGCCCGTTGCAATCACCGGCGAGGCCGCGCGAACTCGTGTGCATCTGTTGCGCGCGCAGAGCGATGCGATCCTGGTCGGGATCGGCACGGTCAGGGCCGACGATCCAATGCTGACCTGCCGGTTGCCCGGCATGGCTGATCGTTCGCCGGTGCGGGTGGTGCTCGATCGCGCGCTGCGGGTCCCGGGCGACAGCCGCCTCGTGCATTCCGCGCGCGAGACGCCGCTCTGGGTGGTGACATCAGATCTCGCCGAGGCGCCGGCCGCGATGAAGCTTGGTGCCGCCGGCGCAGAGGTGATCCGCGTTGCGTCCAGCCCGCAGCCCGGGCTCGATCTGCCGGCCGTGTTGCATGTGCTGGCGGAGAAGGGGATCACGCGGCTATTGGTCGAAGGCGGTTCGCGCGTGGCAAATTCTTTCGTGGCGGCCGGCCTCGTCGATGAGATCTGGCTGTTGCGCGGACCAGATGCGATCGGTGCCGACGGCGTTCCCGCGCTGGACGCAATGCCGCTCGCCGCAATCACGCAGTCGCCGGCCTTCCGCCTTCGTGCTAGCGAAATCCTCGATAACGACAGTCTCACAATCTACGAGCGTGCGTAATGTTTACCGGAATTGTCACCGATATTGGCGAGATCGTAAGCCTGAAGCCCGTGGCGCAGGGGCAGCTGCACCGGATGCGGATTGCCTGCGACTACGACCAGACCACGATCGCCGACGGCGCCTCGATCGCCTGCAACGGTGTTTGCCTCACCGTGGTCGCCTCCGGCACCGCTGACGGCAAGACCTGGTTCGACGTCGATGCCGCGGCCGAGACGCTCGGCATGACCACCGCCAGGCACTGGGCGCAGGGCGGCCGGCTCAACCTCGAGCGCGCGCTCAAGATCGGCGACGAGCTCGGCGGCCACATCGTGGCCGGCCATGCCGATGGGATCGCGACCATCGTCAAGCGCGACGATCTGCCCGACATGGCGCGCTTCGAGCTCAAAACCACCCGCGAGCTGGCGCGTTTCATCGCGGCGAAGGGATCGATCACGCTGGACGGCGTGTCGCTGACCGTGAATACGGTCGACGATGTCACCTTTTCGGTGCTGATCATCCCGCATACGCTGTCCGTCACCACCCTGAGCGGCTGGAAGGCCGGCAGCGAGGTCAATATCGAGGTCGACCTGATGGCCCGCTACGCAGCACGGCTGTCGGAGATGAAATAGCTTCGGCCTCGGCATTGCGGCCGAGGCAGACGTCCTTATCTGCCTGTTCACCGCGGGCGGCCTTGGGCCGCATGGCCCATGCATTACGGGCGAAGCCGACCCGAAAAATCAGGCCGATCGTGGTGACATCCGGGCCAGTATGGCCCTTGGCTTTAGCGCCTGCTGCGCCTAAAACGCAGCACAACTCCTCCCCAAGTTCCGATTGGTATTGCAATGGCTGACGCGCGGCGCGCACCCCTGAAGGACCAGACCGACATCACAGGCGCACGCGTGCTGATCGTCGAGGCCAGGTTTTATGACGACATCCAGGATGCGCTGCTGGAAGGCGCGCTCGCCGAGATCAAGGCGGCCGGCGCCAGCCATGACGTGATCACGGTGCCGGGCGCGCTGGAGATTCCGGCCGCGATTGCGATTGCGATCGATGCCGCAGCGGCGAACGGCAAGCCCTATGACGCGGCGATCGCGCTCGGCTGCGTGGTGCGCGGCGACACCATCCATTTCGAGATCGTCTCGCAGGAATCCTCGCGCGGATTGATGGATCTGGCCGTAAGCCGGAAATTCCCGCTCGGCAACGGCATCCTCACCGTCAACACCGAGGCGCAGGCCTGGGCGCGGGCGCGCGCCAGCGAGCTCAACAAGGGCGGCGACGCGGCGCGCGCGGCGATCGCGATGCTGCGGATCAAACGCCGCCTGGCAAAGGCCTGACCATGGCTGACAACAAGAAGCCCGCGAAAGCCCCCGACAGGAAAGCCAACCGGCGCGGCGCAGCACGCCTCGCTGCCGTGCAGGCGCTGTACCAGATGGACATCGGCGGCGCGGGCATCAACGACATCTTCGCCGAGTTCGAGAGCCACTGGCTCGGCAACGAGGTCGAAGGCGAGAAATACCTGCCGGCGGAAGCGGCCTTCTTCCGCGACGTCGTCTCCGGCGTGGTGCGCGACCAGGCCAAGCTCGATCCCTTGATCGACGAGGCGCTGTCGAAGGGCTGGCCGCTGAAGCGGATCGATGCGATCCTGCGCGCGGTGCTGCGGGCAGGGTCCTACGAGCTCGAGCACCGCCGGGACGTGCCGGGCCGCGTGGTGGTTTCCGAATATGTCGACGTCGCGCACGCCTTCGTCGAGAAGGACGAGACCGGCATGGTCAACGCCGTGCTCGACCAGATCGCACGCCAGTTCCGCGGCGACGAATTTGTGCGGAACTGAACCACGTATTCTGCCGTCATCACCCGCGCATGCGGGTGATCCAGTACGCCGCGGCGGTTATTGGCAACAACAGCTGCCGCGGCGTCCTGGATCGCCCGGCCAAGCCGGGCGATGACAGCTGAGGGGAAAGCGCGCGACATGACGGAGCGTCACGGCAATCCCTCCGGCGAAGACTCCCTGATCGCGCGCTATTTCAAGCCGCTGGCGAGCGATCCGGGTGCGTTCGGGCTCGACGACGACGCCGCGGCGCTGCGCGCGGCCGGCGAGGATATCGTGGTCACCACGGACGCGATCGTCGAGGGCGTGCACTTCCTTCCCGACGATCCGCCCGACACGCTGGCGCGCAAGGCGCTGCGGGTGAACTTGTCCGACATCGCTGCCAAGGGGGCCATGCCGGCCGGTTTCGTGCTGACGCTGGCGCTGCGCGGCGCCGAGGAGGCCTGGCTCAAGCCGTTTGCCCGAGCGCTCGGCGAGGACGCTGCCCATTTCGGCTGCCCGCTGCTCGGCGGCGACACGGTCTCGACGCCGGGTCCGCTGATGATCTCGATCACCGCGTTCGGGCGGCTGCCTCAGGGCAAGATGGTGCACCGCGCAGGCGCAAGGGCCGGCGACCGCGTGTTCGTGACCGGCACGATCGGCGATGCCGCGCTCGGCCTCGATGTGCTGCGGGGCGGTCCGGTTGAGGCGGCACTTGCGGACGATCCCGCCGGCCGCGATTTTCTTGCCGCTCGCTACCGCGTTCCGCAGCCGCGCAACGCACTTGCCAACGCGGTCCGCAGCCACGCCGGCGCGGCGATGGACGTGTCCGACGGTCTCGCCGGCGACCTGGCCAAGCTTTGTGCAGCCAGCGGTGTGACAGCCGTGATCAACGTGCCGAGCATCCCGTTATCGCCCGCAGCCGCAGGGCTGGTCGCGCGCAAGGCGATCGGGGTCGAGACCCTGATTGCCGGCGGCGATGATTACGAACTGTTGTGCGCGGTCCCGGGCGATCGCGCAGACGCCTTTGTGCGGGAGGCACGGCGGGCCAAGGTCGCCGTGACTGCGATCGGTGGCTTCATTGCAGGCTTGTCGCCGCCGAGCTTTCTCGACGGACAGGGCAGGGAACTGGCGCTGAAGCGCCTGTCCTACAGCCATTTCTAGAACGTCCGACCGAAACGCGCCGATTTTCCCTCTAAATAGCTGCCAATATCGGCGCTTTCGGCCACAGGTGGCGTTGCGCAGCGGTAACGATTTTGGCAAGGTCGCGCCCGATTTGAGGCAATCCGTTTTTGGGGAGGGTTGTCCTCGCAAAATAAGCGCCTGCCGCCCCCTAGCGGCACAAGAAGGCGCGGGGGTTACATCAAGGATCTGAGGCAACATTCAATGACAGCTTTGTGGTTGATAGTGCTCTGCGGGGCGCTTTCCATCGTCTACGCGATCTGGGCGACCCAGTCGGTCCTGAACGCGGATGCGGGCAATGCCCGCATGCAGGAAATCGCAGGCGCGGTGCGCGAGGGCGCACAAGCCTATCTGCGGCGGCAGTACACGACGATCGGCATGGTCGGTATCGTGATCTTTGTGGTGCTGGCCTACTTCCTTGGCCTTCCGGTGGCGATTGGCTTTGCGATCGGCGCCATCCTGTCGGGCGCGGCCGGCTTCATTGGCATGAACGTCTCGGTGCGCGCCAACGTGCGCACCGCGCAGGCGGCGACCACCTCGCTCGCCGGCGGCCTCGAACTCGCCTTCAAGGCGGGCGCGATCACCGGCCTGCTGGTTGCCGGTCTCGCGCTGCTCGGCGTCACCATCTACTTCATGGTGCTGGTCAAGTTCATGGGTCTGGAGGCGGGGAGCCGCACCGTGGTCGACGCCATGGTGGCGCTCGGCTTCGGCGCCTCGCTGATCTCGATCTTCGCCCGTCTCGGCGGCGGCATCTTCACCAAGGGTGCAGACGTCGGCGGCGACCTCGTCGGCAAGGTCGAGGCCGGCATCCCCGAGGACGATCCGCGCAACCCTGCTACCATCGCCGACAATGTCGGCGACAATGTCGGCGACTGCGCCGGCATGGCGGCGGACCTGTTCGAGACCTATGCGGTGACCGCGGTCGCCACCATGGTGCTCGCGGCGATCTTCTTCGCCAAGACTCCGATCCTGCTGAACATGATGACGCTGCCGCTCGCGATCGGCGGCATCTGCATCATCACCTCGATCATCGGCACCTTCTTCGTCAAGCTCGGCGCCAGCCAGTCGATCATGGGCGCCCTTTACAAGGGCCTGATCGCCACCGGCATCCTGTCGCTGATCGGTGTCGCGGCCGTCATCAACTGGCTGATCGGCTTCGGCAAGCTGGACGGCGTCGACTACACCGGCATGTCGCTGTTCTGGTGCGGCGTGGTCGGTCTTGCCGTCACCGGCCTGATCATCTGGATCACCGAATACTACACCGGCACCGACTATCGCCCGGTGAAGTCGATCGCGGCGGCCTCGGTCACCGGTCACGGCACCAACGTGATCCAGGGCCTCGCGGTCTCGATGGAGGCGACCGCGCTGCCCGCGATCGTCATCATCGCCGGCATCCTCGTCACCTACAGCCTGGCCGGCCTGTTCGGCATCGCGATCGCGACCGCCACCATGCTGGCGCTGGCCGGCATGATCGTTGCGCTCGACGCCTTCGGCCCGGTCACCGACAACGCCGGCGGCATCGCCGAAATGGCGGGGCTGCCCAAGGAAGTGCGCAAGTCGACCGACGCGCTCGATGCGGTCGGCAACACCACCAAGGCGGTGACCAAGGGCTACGCGATCGGCTCCGCCGGTCTCGGCGCGCTGGTGCTGTTTGCGGCCTACAACCAGGACCTCAAGTTCTTCATCAGCGACGCCAACGCCCACGCCTACTTCAAGGGCGTCAACCCGGACTTCTCGCTCAACAACCCCTATGTGGTGGTGGGCCTGCTGTTCGGCGGCCTGCTGCCGTATTTGTTCGGTGCGATGGGCATGACCGCGGTCGGACGTGCGGCCGGTGCGATCGTCGAGGAAGTGCGCCGTCAGTTCCGCGAGAAGCCCGGCATCATGCAGGGCACCGACAAGCCGGACTACGGCAAGGCGGTCGACCTTTTGACCCGGGCCGCGATCAAGGAGATGATCATCCCCTCGCTGCTGCCGGTGCTGTCGCCGATCGTCGTCTATTTCGTGATCTACGCGATCGCGGGCGGCGGCGCGGCCGGCAAATCGGCGGCGTTCTCCGCGGTCGGCGCCATGCTGCTCGGCGTCATCGTCACCGGCCTGTTCGTCGCGATCTCGATGACCTCGGGCGGCGGCGCCTGGGACAACGCCAAGAAGTACATCGAGGACGGCCATTACGGCGGCAAGGGCTCTGACGCCCACAAGTCCGCGGTGACCGGCGACACCGTCGGCGATCCCTACAAGGACACGGCGGGCCCGGCGGTCAACCCGATGATCAAGATCACCAACATCGTGGCGCTGCTGCTGCTGGCGATCCTGGCGCATTGAGCGCCGCGACAAGACTGAATGCAAAACCCCGCGGCGCAAGCCGCGGGGTTTTTGTTTTGCATGGACCTGGTTCGGTGTACTGCCGGATTGATCGGCTATCCGCCGAGCCAGGCGCCAACCAAACGGAGATCAATCGATGTCGCTCTCATCCGCCCGAAACTTTGCGCTCCGCGCCTCCAAGTCGCAGGATCAGAAGGAGGCCATCGAGCTGCTGTCGCAGGCGATCATGGAGCTGGCGATGTCGATGGAAGCGACCGATGCCAAGATCAAGAAGATCAACAAGTCATCGTAGGAAGACTGTGACCGCGGCTGTCACTTGACCTCCATCTGCAAGCCTTCCTTCTCGATGATGGCGGCAAACTTCTTCGTCTCGGCGTCGACAAAATCCGAAAATTGTTGCGGCGTGCCGTAGTCGGCGCGCGCGCCCATGCCCGCGATGTTCTTCTTGACGTCGTCGCGCTCGAGCATCGCCTTGACCTGGCGGTTCAGTTCGTCGAGCACCGGGGCAGGTGCGGTCTTCGGCAGGAACACGCCAAACCAGGACGCGACGTCGAATTTGGCGAGCTCCGGCGCGCCCTCGCGCATTGCAGGCAGGTTGGGTGCGGACTCGCTGCGTTCGGGCGTGGTGACGCAGAGCCCGTTGAGCTTGCCGTCCAGCACCTGCGGCAGCGACGGATAGAGATTGTCGAACAGGATCTGGATGTCGCCGGCGAGCCCGGCCTGCAGCGCGGGGCCGGCGCCGCGGAACGGCACATGCGTCATCTTCAGCCCGGTCAGTTGCAGGAACCAGGCGCCGGTGAGGTGAGGGCTCTGCCCGGTGCCGGACGAGCCGTAGGTGAGCTTGTCGGGATTCTTCTTCAGATAGGCGATCAGCTCGGGGATCGACTTGATGCCGGTCGATGGATGCGCCGAGACGATGTTCGGGATCCGGATCATGTTGGAGACCGCCTGCAGCTGGTCGGCCTTGTAGGTCAGGTTCCGGAAGATGCTGAACGCGATCGCGTTGGGGCCGGGATTGCCGATCAGGATGGTGTGGCCGTCGCCCTTGCTGCGCGCGACCTCCGCGGCGCCGATGGTGCCGCCGGCGCCGGAGCGATTCTCCACCACCACCGACTGGCCCCAGAGCGGCTGCAGATGCGCCGCCAGCAGCCGGCCCATCACGTCGGTCGAGCCGCCTGCTGCGGCCGGCACGATGATCCGAACCGTCTCGGTCGGCCGCCAGTCGCCGGCACCGAGGCTGGCACGCGGCAGGATCGACGCGGCTGCCAATGCGGCCGTGCCCGACAATACCGTACGACGGGAAAATCTGTTCGCTCTCACGCGCTTACCCCCTGCTCAGGCTTCTTGTTTGCGAGCAAGCGTAGGGGAGCGCTTGCCCGGGGGGCAAGCGACAAACTGGCGCAGTGCCTAAGCCCTGGACTCTGGTTTGACGCGTTTTCTTCACGCGAACCGAAGTCCACTTCGCACGAAAACGCTCTAGTTGAAGCTCAGCAGCTTGAAGAGCGGTGTCAGGTAGGACATTTCCTGGCCCGATGTCGGCGTGGTGCGGCTGACGAAGTCGAAGATCTTGCCGTCCTTCAGGCCGTAATTGGCGAGCCGGCGCACCTGACGGTTCTTGTCGAAATAGACCGCGATGACGCGCTGGTCGACCACGCGCTGGTTCATGAAGGCGACCGGGCGCGAGGTCCGCTGCGAGATGTAGTAGAACACCTCGCCGTCGAGCGTTGCGACCGTGGAGGGCGTGCCGAGCACGATCAGCACCTGATCCTGGCTCGCGCCGATCGGAATCTGCTCGAGCGCTCCGTCGGGCAGGATGTAGCCCTTCTGGAATTGCTCGCCGGCGCAGCCGCCGAGCGCGGCGGCGCAGAACAGACCAACGACCGCGATGGCGCGGAAGCGCGTGAGGAACCCGCGCGCGGAAGCCGCGCGAGACTGTCGGGAAAGCGTGTGGTTCATCGGCGGATCTGATCCGTCCTCTTGCATCGGCCGGGGCATTGACGTACCGGGCAGCTCAATGGATTGCAATCATGCCGGCGCCCTGCGGGCGCCCCGTCAACAGGCGTCCCTCGGGGACCGGCAGCCGGAACCCACTATGCTTTGGCCGTTCAATCACTTCAGAAGACCCCGGGTGCCCGCGCGCAGCACCATTGAGACCATCTATGGCATGATCGTGACGCAGGCGCGAGAACCGTTATTTTACCGTGACTTGGGCGTTCCGGACACGGTTAATGGCCGTTTTGACCTGCTTCTGATGCATCTGTGGCTGGTGCTGCGGCGATTGAAATCCGCAGAAGGGGGCGTGGAGCTCTCGCAGGCCCTGTTCGATCATTTCTGTATCGACATGGATGACAATCTCAGGGAAATGGGCGTCGGCGACCTGACGGTGCCCAAGCGCATGCAGGCGTTCGGCGAGGCCTTCTACGGCCGCACCGCGGCCTATGACCTGGCGCTGGCCGACGGCGACGAGGCGCTGGCCGCCTCGTTCTGCAAGAACATCCTCAACGGCCAGAACATCGACAAGGCCCGCGAGCTCGCAGCCTACGCAAGGGAGGCGATGACGCAGCTGGCATGCGCCGATCTCGCGACGCTGACCGAGGGCGCATGGCGCTTCCCGGCACCGCAGGCTGCGAGGACCACGGCATGAGCGGCAGCACCACCGGGCGCACCGATGCAACGCGCGACCGCGATCCCTGGCGGGTTCTGGTCAATGTGGCGCAGATTCCCGAGACCGGCCTGCGTCGCGAGATCACCGCCGACGAGGCGACCCGCAAGGCGATGGCCGAGGTCGCGGAATTGCGCGAAGTCATCTCCGCGCAGGCCGAGTTCGACCTGCAGCCCAAGAGCGACGGCAGCTACCACGTCACCGGCCGGGTTCGGGCGCGGATCGGGCAGACCTGCGTGGTAACGCTCGATCCGATCGAGAACGAGATCGTCGAGCCGATCGACGTGGTATTCGCGCCGCCCGAGCAGATCCCGGAGATGGCCGACCTCGTCGACGACGCCGAGGAAAGCGACGAGGAGACCCCGGACCCGCCGGAGCCGATCGCAGGCGGCTTCATCGACATCGGCCGGCTTGCCACCGATGCGCTGTTTCTCGGCATCGATCCCTATCCGCGCAAGCCGGACGCGGTCTTTGAACAAGAGGTTGAAGCGCCTGATCCGGAAAATCATCCCTTCGCCGCGCTGAAGGCGCTGAAGGACAAGGCCGACGGCAAGAAGCCAAAGGGGAGTTGAGGGCAGCCAGCGCCAACATTTGAGGGGATGACTTGCCTGCAGGCCTGCGCGAGGGGTATTTCCGATTACTTCAAGTATGTTTCATAATAGTTTGAAATATCATGTATTTCAGGTATGTCTTGATGTCTTGCGTGACGGTTCGGCAGCTCGGTTGTTTGTGGTCAAGAGGTTGTGTCGGACCGCGGACACGCTATTGTCGCGGCCCGGCCGGGACGCGAGTTGGTGTTTCGCCGCGCGCCGTTGACGGCGGTGACTTCAAGCTCGCGGCCTTCGTCTGAAGGGCTGTGGGAGAGCAGGCTTCCGGGACGTTCATGCCTCATAAGGTTCGAATCGCGCTTGACGCCATGGGGGGCGACGTCGGCGCATCGGTGGTCATTCCCGGCGCCGCGATCTCGTTGAGCCGTCATCCCGACAGCGAATTCCTGCTGGTCGGAGACCGAGCCCAGATCGAGCCGGAGCTTGCGAAACATCCTGCGCTGAAGGCGGTATCGAAGGTGATCCATACCGACGTCGCGGTGAAGAATGACGAGAAGCCGAGCCAAGCGCTGAGGCGGACCCGCAGGGCCTCGTCGATGTGGCTGGCGATCGATGCGGTGAAGCATGGCGAGGCCGATGTTGCGGTCTCCGCCGGCAACTCGGGCGCGCTGATGGCGATGGGCAGTATCAATCTGCGGACGTTACCGGGCGTCGACCGCCCGGCGCTCGCTGCGGCGTGGCCGACGCTGCGCGGCAATTCGGTGGTACTCGATCTCGGGGCCTCGATCGGCGGCGATGCCCGCCATCTGGCGACGCTCGCGGTGATGGGCAGCGCCATGGCGAGCGTGCTGTTCAACCTCGAACGGCCGACCGTCGGCCTGCTCAATATCGGGTCCGAGGAGATCAAGGGGCACGGGGAAATCCGCGAGGCCGCCGAGATGCTGCGCGCGATGAACGCGCCCCAGTTCAACTATATCGGCTTCGTCGAGGGGGATGCGATCGGCAAGGGGCTCGCCGACGTGATCGTGTCGGAAGGTTTCAGCGGCAATATCGCGCTCAAGGCCGCCGAGGGAACCGCGCGCCAGATGTTCACGCTCTTGCGCGAGGCGATGTCGTCGAGCTGGCTGGCGCGGATCGGTTATCTGTTTGCCCGCGGCGCGTTCCAGAAGCTGCGCGACAAGCTGGATCCCAACAAGTCGAATGGCGGCCTGCTGCTCGGCCTGAACGGCGTGGTGGTCAAGAGCCATGGCGGCATCAACGCGGAAGGCTTTGCCTATGCGGTGGATGTTGGCTATGAGATGGCCCACTACGATCTCCTCACCAAGATCAATCAGATGCTCAATCGCGACGGCGGCGCCCTGGTAAAGGCGCAGACCGCGCAGGAGGCTGTCTCGTGACTGCGATACGTTCGGTAGTGCTCGGTTGCGGCTCATATCTGCCGGAGCGGGTTTTGACCAACGCCGAACTGGCTCAGCGAATCGACACGTCGGATGACTGGATCGTGCAGCGCACCGGCATCAGCGAGCGGCACATCGCCGCCGATGACGAGTTCACCTCGCATCTGGCCATCAATGCCGCGCGCGCTGCGCTCGCCGATGCCAAGATCGACGCCCAGTCGATCGACCTGATCGTGCTGGCGACCTCGACGCCCGACAATACGTTTCCGGCGACCGCGGTCGCGGTCCAGCACGGGCTCGGCATCAACCACGGCGTCGCGTTTGACCTGCAGGCGGTGTGCTCCGGCTTCGTCTTCGCGCTGACCACCGCGGACAATTTCCTGCGCGCCGGCGCCCACAAGCGGGCGCTGGTGATCGGCGCCGAAACCTTCTCGCGTATCCTGGACTGGAACGATCGCGGTACCTGCGTGCTGTTCGGCGACGGTGCCGGCGCGGTCGTGCTGGAAGCCCAGCAGCATTCCGGCACGACGGACGATCCCGGCGTGCTGACGACGCATCTGCGCTCGGACGGTCGCCACAAGTCGAAGCTGTTCGTCGACGGCGGTCCCGGCTCGACCAAGACTGTCGGCCATCTCCGGATGGAAGGCCGCGAGGTATTCAAGCACGCCGTCGGCATGATCACCGATGTGATCGTCGATGCGTTCAACGCCACCGGCTTCACCGCCGACGACATCAACTGGTTCATTCCGCACCAGGCCAACAAGCGAATCATCGATGCTTCGGCCCACAAGCTGCATATTGCGCCGCAGAAAGTGGTCCTGACGGTCGACAAGCACGGCAACACCTCGGCGGCCTCGATCCCGCTGGCGCTGTCGGTCGCCGTGAGGGACGGACGGGTCAAGAAGGGCGATCTGGTGCTGTTCGAGGCGATGGGCGGCGGCTTCACCTGGGGGTCGGCGCTCGTGCGCTGGTAGCGCATCGCCAAAGAGTATCGGCAGGTTGCCGGCATCTTTCCAGCGACCGGATGCTGGTCGCTGTTGACCATTGCGCGCTAAGCTTTTAATTTCAGTCAAGAAATTGTTCGCCGAGAGTGCGGGGCAGGCGATGACCACGGGAACCGGAAAAACAGTGACGCGCGTTGATTTGTGTGAGGCGGTCTACCAAAAGGTAGGTCTGTCGCGCACGGAATCGTCGGCATTTGTCGAGTTGGTGCTGAAGGAGATCACCGATTGCCTGGAAAAGGGCGAGACGGTGAAGCTGTCCTCATTCGGCTCCTTCATGGTGCGCAAGAAGGGCCAGCGCATCGGGCGTAATCCAAAGACCGGCACCGAGGTGCCGATCTCGCCGCGGCGTGTGATGGTGTTCAAGCCGTCGGCGATCCTGAAGCAGCGGATCAATGGCCATGCCGTCACAAATGGCGACGGCAGCAAGGCCGATTAATAGGCATTGAAGCCAGAGGAGCGGGCATTTGGACAAGGCGCCGGATGCGTTCCGTACCATCAGCGAGGTCGCTGACGAACTCGATATCCCTCAGCATGTGCTGAGGTTCTGGGAAACCCGCTTCGCGCAGATCAAGCCGATGAAGCGCAGCGGCGGACGCCGCTATTATCGCCCCGACGACGTCGACCTGCTCAAGGGTATCCGCCGGCTGCTCTACGGCGAGGGCTACACCATCCGCGGCGTGCAGCGGATCCTGAAAGAGCACGGCATCAAGTCGGTGCAGGGCATCGCCGACCAGACCGCCGCCGTGTCGTTCGGCGCGGTCGAGGAGGCGGTCGGCAACAGCATGGCCGAGCCCGACGACCTCGAGAGCAATGACGGCCTCGATTTCGACGGCGAGGAGGGCGACGGCGACGAAGGGGGGATCGACTACCGATTCGTCGATCCCGACGAGGACCCGATCCTGTCGACCTATAAGAAGGCGCACGCCCACACGGGCAAGGCGTCCGCTGCGCCGGCGGTCAGGCCCTCCGTTCCGCCAATGGACCGGGAGCGGCTCGAGCGCGCGCTGCAGGAGCTGGTCGCCTGCCGGCAGATGATCGACGCGGCGATGAAGGACGGCTGAGCCGAGGAAGCCGCCAAGCAAGCTGGCATGGGAACCGGGGTCCCAATTGCAGGCTTAAAGGCCCGCGCCGCCTTGCGCGAACGCAGGATCGCAGCTAATGGAACGGCATCGGAGCGTGGCGCAGCCCGGTTAGCGCACTAGTCTGGGAGACTAGGGGTCGGAGGTTCAAATCCTCTCGCTCCGACCATTTTTCAAAGCATTATGATTTTTGAGAGCATTCGGGCCTCCCTTGCGACCCGATGCGGCAATCGTCAGCTCTCGAAATCCATCGCGGCAATCAGGCAGGCCTTTTCCAGGCGATTGTTGAGCATCGCAAGCTTGGCCGTGAACTCGGCCAGTTCAGGCTCGCTGAATTCCTCGAACACGGTCTTCTTGAACGCCTTGTGCTGATCAGCGAGGCCGGCCAAATGCTTTCGGGTCTTGTCGGTCAGCGACAGGCGGACCACGCGCGCATCGGCCGGAGAGGGCGCGCGACGCAGCAGCTGCTTCTGCTCGAGCAGCTTGGACTGCGTGGTCACGAACGACGGATCGACATGCAAGAGCTTCGACACCACGTTGATCGGCACGCCGTCAGCCTTGTCGAGGTCCGAGATCGCGATCAGGATCATCCATTGCGGACCGCTGACGCCAAGCGCCTTGCCCCAGAGCTGGCGGACCCGTTCGAGATGCGAGTTGATGGATGAGATCTCGAGCGTAAAGCGCTTGATGATGTCGAGATGCTCGATGGCGCGCAGGTGCGCCGAATCCTTCCTGGTCACTGACACAGCTTCCCCTTCCCTAGGCGCCGACTCAGCTTTGTGCTGATTTATTTCTTGTTTCCCACGTCGGCGGGAGGTTTTTTCTCGTAAGTCGCTCAGGAAGGCAAGTGAACGTAAAGCAATTATGATGCGTCTGTGACGGTTGGATTTTTTGGGGTGCGACAAATTTGCCCATTCAGGTAAGGGGCTTAGGGCGAGCGTTGCTGGCGGGACACAGTGTGGCCGCATTCGCATTCCTGACTTTATAAACTATTTTGATTGGCGAACTCGCCCATGCATATTGAACCCGGCGGTAGGGGAATCTCGATCGTCCCGTTGCGGTGATCGTTCAAGTCCGACGCACTCACAGATTGATCTGCGGGTGCGAGGTTTGGGGAAAACGGTCTTGGACAATGCGGGAGGATCACGGGGCGCTCGCGGCCCGGACTCTACGCATATGAGCAACTTGGAGGTTTAATATGAAATTGGCGAAGAGCCTTATTCTGGGCTCGGCCGCCGCGCTGGTCGCGGTCGGCGGGGCGCAGGCAGCCGATCTTCCCGTTAAGGCCAAAGCGGTCGAATACGTGAAGGTGTGCTCGCTTTATGGTCCGGGCTTCTACTACATCCCCGGCACCGACACCTGCATCAAGCTCGGCGGCTACGTGCGCGCTGACTTGGTCATCAACGGCAACAGCGTCTACGGCCCGAACTACAACGGTGCCAACGGTGCCAACAACCGCTTCACGAACGGCTACACCTGGCGTTCGCGTGAAGACCTGAACATCGATACGCGCACCGCGACCGAGTACGGCGTGGTCCGCACCTACTTCGATGCGGTGTTCACCTGGACCTCGGACAGCTACGGTGCGGGCGCTGCCGCCGGTTCGACGGTCTATTCGCCGATCGGCACGTCGTCTGCGCCAAACAACGCTGGTTCCGGCAACGTTGCGGCCGGTACGGTCGGCGTCTACTACGCCTTCATCCAGTTCGCCGGCTTCACCATGGGTAAGGCGGTCTCGCAGTTCGCTGCTCCCTGGACCGGTTATCCGGGCAACAACTACGACGGCCTCGTCGGTGGCGTGAACACCACCAACGGCGTGAACCAGTTCACCTACACTGCGCAGTTCGGCAACGGCGTCTCGCTGGCTTTGTCGGCACAGGATCAGGTGCAGTACTCGCAGGCTGGCGTGTTCAACCTCGGCGCTGGTGGTGCCTATGGCTCGAACGACACCGCTGGCACGATCGCGCCGGACTTCATCGCCTCGCTGAAGGTCGATCAGGCTTGGGGCGTGTTCCAGGCGTCGGTCGCGGCGCATGACAACCACGCAGCCTACTACGGCGGCACCGAGTTGACCGGTCATCCCGACGACAAGTGGGGCTGGGCTGGTGCGCTGGCCCTGTCGATCAAGAACATTCCGACCGGCCCCGGCGACACCATCAACATCCAGGGCGTCTACACGGACGGTGCGACCCGCTACAACATCCAGGATCTGGCCAGCCAGGCCGGCTCGATCGCGATCTACAGCGGCTCGAACCTCCCGGGTGCGTATGGCAGCGTCGGTTTCGGCACTGCGCCTGACACGGTGTTCGGCCCCGGCGGTCAGCAGCAAAGCATCAAGACCTGGGGTATGCGCGGTGCGTACACCCACAACTGGGATCCCTATTGGAACACCAGCATCTACGGTGCTTACGCTGCGATCTCGTACAACGACACGTCCAAGGCTCTCATCTGCGGCGTTGGCGGCGTGGGTGGTACCTTCCGTGCTGCGTTCGCCGGTGGCGCTGGCGTAACCAACTGCAACCCCGACTACAACATCGCGCAGATCGGTGTGATCACGCGATGGACCCCGGTCAAGAACCTGACCTTCTCGGCCGACGTGACCTACTCGCATCTTGATCAGAAGTATTCGGGCGTTATCGCCACGTCCGCTGCCTCGGTCGGCAAGCCTGCGGCGATTTACGAGCTGAAGGATCAGGACACCGTCCAGATGCTGCTCCGCGCTCAGCGCAACTGGTAATACCGGTTGATCTGATCACGATCCTAAAGAACCCCGGCAGGCAACTGCCGGGGTTTTTCTTTTGGCGAGAGATCAGCAGACGAAGGTGGGCTGCGTCATTTCGGTCCAGGCGAACAACGAAGACGTGCCATGCGATTCATTCGCGGCAAATTTATTTACTTACCTGATCTACTAAACTATATACGTGTTGGCCAACACATTGAATGATGGCTCTTAGCTCATGCTAAGCCTCCCAAACCTCCGGCAATGCCCTGCCGGAGGTTTTTGATTCAAGGCGCAGGCTGCCGCCGACGATCACGATGCGCGCTGGTGTCGCAAACAGTTGGTCGCAAGCCGGGCTCACACCGTCTCGCCGATTCGACGCCGTCAAGATTTGACGGAATCGATCCGCAGTGCATTCTCGTCATTCATGGGACGCTTCAAGAACAGCCGCCTGGCTCGGATGAGCAGCGGCCATTACTGCTTGATCCGGGATCTCGGGCTGGTGAAGGGCGGCAAGGGTTTGCGGCACCATGAGGTGGTCATCGACTTCTCGTGGCGCGGTCTGCTCAAGCTTGTCTTGAGCGTTGCCAGCGGCGTTCTGCGGCGGCGCGCGCCGGTGCGGATCGAGACTGCCGAATAGCGCGAAGCGGTCCCGCGCTTGGACATGTCGCTCACGGAATTCGCGGACAGGTGTTTGCGATCGAGCGGCGTCGTCGCGACATCCGAGAGCGCGCGTGCGACGACGATGTACCGCGCACCGCTGCTTCTGCGCTTGTCGAAATCGGATTGTTCGCTTCGCGGAATGAATTTGATCTGCTGGCGGCGGCACCCTCGCGCGTGATGGGTGGGCGCCGTTGCTGCGCGACAATTCGGTGATGTAGAGTGCCGCAGCCAAGCGGCCGGGACTGCGATCCGCGCTCCAGCCGAAACCAACAACAACAGGCAAGAAGGAAGGAACGGATCTCACATGAAGGATTTTGCCGGAAAGATTGCCGTTATCACCGGTGGCGGCACGGGCATGGGGCGCGAGCTGGCGCGGCAGCTCGTTGCCGAAGGATGCAACGTTGCGATGTGCGACGTCTCGATGGAAGCGATGGCCGAGACCAAGCGGCTGTGCGAGGTCGAGAAGCTGCCGCAGGGCCTGCGCATCACCACCCATGTTGCCGACGTCTCGATCGAGGATCACTACAAGCGCTTTCGCGATGAGCTGGTCGAGCAGCAGGCGACCGACAAGATCCATTTGCTGTTCAACAACGCCGGGATCGGCGGTGGCGGCAGCCTGTTCACCAACACGCGCGAGCAGTGGGAGCGCACCTTCAACATCTGCTGGGGCGGCGTCTATCTCGGCGTCCGCACCTTCCTGCCGCTGCTGGTGAAGGCCGACGAGGCCCACATCGTCAACACCTCGAGCGTCAACGGATTCTGGGCGTCGGTCGGCATGGGCGTGTCACACACCGCTTACAGCGCGGCGAAGTTCGCCGTGAAGGGATTCACCGAGGCGATGATCAACGATCTCCGGCTCAACGCGCCGCACGTCAAATGCTCGGTCGTGATGCCCGGCCACATCGGCACCTCGATCGTGTCGAACTCGCGCAAGGTGCAGAATGGCGCCGACCAACTCAATCCCGACGAGCTCAAGCAGGTCCGGCAGCGTCTGCAAGGGCAGGGCATCGACGTCGCCAAGATGTCGGATGCCGACATCCAGCAACTGGCGCTCGACCGCGCCCGCATCTTCCACGACGAGGCACCGACCACAGCAGCCGCCGCTGCCAAGATCATTCTCGACGGCGTGAAGGCCGACCGCTGGCGCATCCTGGTCGGCGACGATGCCCATCTGCTCGACGAGCGCGTGCGCGCGACCCCGGAGCAGGCCTACACGCCGGAGTTCTACCAGGGCATCGTGGCGGCGACCGGCTGGAAGGTCGGGTGATCATTACTCCGGTTCTGACATGATCAGAACCGAAGTTGATTCCGCATTCGGGCGGCGTCCGTCGCCTGATAATCCTAGCCGCGCATCGCGCGACAGCGCGACCCTGCCTGATAGGCGAGGCGGTAATGTCCGGAGCAATAGGGCAAGCCGCCGAGCGGCGTGTTGCCACAAAAACAGAAATCATCGGCGCCCGGTGTGCTGATCGGCCAGCGGCAGCGTTGTTCGCTCAGCTCGAACAGCGAGCAGTTGTTGGCGCTGACGATCGGCGCATCGTCGGGCACTTGTTCGTAGACCGCCTGAAGCAATCGGAGCTGCTGTTTCGCGGTCGCCCGCTGGGCGGCGTGGGCGGTGGATTTCTTCCGCCTGGCGCGGCGTTCGTCCGGCGTCGTGCGCGTCAGGTTCAACCGCGACAGCTTGCCAATCACCGCGTTGCGGCTGACGCCGATGTTGGCGGCGATGTCGCGGCAGGAGAGGCCGGCTTCGAAGTAGATCTTGAGTTGGTCGACGCGCTCCGGCGTCCAGGTCGGCTCAATGGTAATCATGTTGACGGTTCCACGTTCTGTTGAACCGCCGCGCCGGCACGCTCCCTTAGTTCTTGAGCATGATCTTCTCGGAAAACCGGTTTCCACTTTTCCTGATCATGCTCTCAAGGCGTGCGGCCGTTGTCGCGGATTGCAAGCAACCCGTCCTTGATGGCGAGCCGAATGCCTTCCTCGATCAATGTCCGTGCGACGCCCGGGACGCTCGTGCCGTGGGTGCCCTGTCTCACCAGCTTCTCGAGGTAACCAATGGTCGAGAGCGCCAACGTGACCGGGACGCGGTCGGTTTCGGCCTTTTCTGTAGCCATGAGAAAACGCTTAACCTTGAACTCCTGTACTGAAAAGTATCTATTTAGAGTCTATTTAGGAATGAGGCAGTCCGTCAAGCCGTGAACTGCGAAGCTGGACGCGCGACTTCGCGCGCGCCGGAAGCTGGTTCCGGCGCAGCGCAATTGTCAAATTAACTAGACAAATGAGTGTGTTAGGATCGCAACTCGACCTTGACCGGGAACTTCTTGAGAAGCCGCTCAGCTGTTTCGGCCTTGTCCGCGGGCGCGCTCACGCTGAGGTACAGCCCGCGGGACGGGTCGGTGATGGCCTCGACACTGACCTCGCCGGACAGGCCCTCTCGCGCCAACAGCTCGCGCGCGGCCTCGCCGGCCGCGATCTCGCGCAGCTTCGGCTTGAATATCTTGCCGACCGGCGTGACCGGCATCTCCGGAAGCACCGAGACCACCCGCGGCCGCGCCGGCGGCTCCAGGATGTTCTCCTGCACGAAGGCGGCGAGCGCGTTCGGATCGATCTGGGCGCCGGGCTGCGCCGAGACGAACAGCATCGGCACTTCGCCGGCATAGCTGTCGGGACGCCCGACGGCCGCGGCCAGCGCTACGCCCGGAAACGCCAAGGCGGCATCCTCGATCGCGCGCGGATCGATGTTGTGGCCGCCGCGGATGATCACGTCCTTGGCGCGGCCCAGGATGTAGACGAAGCCATCGGCGTCGATCCGGCAGATGTCGCCAGTGCGCAGCCAACCGTCGCGGAACGCCTCTTCGGTCTGCTTCTTGTCGACGTAACCGGCGAACACCTGCGGGCCCCTGGTCAGCAGCTCGCCGACCGGCGAGGGCCACGGCCCGGTGTGAAGCTTGCCGCCGTCGAGGATCGCGAGCTCGACCAGCGGATTGCGGGTGCCGACGCTCTCGGCGCGCGGCTTGACGCCATGCACGTCGTGGGTGATGGCGCCGGCGAGCTCGGTCATGCCGTAGAGTTGCTGGATGCAAGGGCCGCCCCAGGTCGCAAGATACCGCCGTTCGATCTCCGGCGGGCAGATCGAGGCGCCGGTGGCGGTGACGCGCAGGGTCGAGATGTCGCTGTCTGCGACCGGGATGTCGGCCAGCGCGCCGAGCGTGGTCGGCACGTTGCCGGAGATGTTGACGCGGTATTTCTCGACGATCTTCCAGAAGTGCGTGATCAGCGCCGGATCGCGGGCGCCGGCCGGGCCGGGGATGAAAATCGTCGTTCCGGCGGAAAGGCAATTGGCCGTCGTGCAGAACAGGCCTCCGACATGGAATAGCGGCAGCGTGATCATTGCGCGCTCGCCGCGATGGAAGTCGAGTGCCATGCGCGAGGACACGGTGGAGGCGACCATCGCGCGGTTGGTCAGCCGCGCCACCTTGGGATGGCCTGTGGTGCCGCCCGTCGGCAGCATCACTGCGACACGGTCGGCCTCACTCATGTCCTTCGACTTGCCATAGTCGTCGCGCCACGCAGGATCAGGCTGCAGCACCTCGCCGTCGAACGCGATGCTGCCGTCGAGCGGCACAATCACGATGCCTTGCAGCGATGGCACCTCGCGCTGCAAGCCTTCGACCCGCTCATAGAGCCCGCCTGGCATGCCGGGCGGTGGCACCAGCAACAGCTTTGCCTTGATGGCGTTGAGTTGCGCGACAATCGCCTCGCGCGTGAACAGCAGATTGAGCGGCTCGGCGACGCCGCAGGCAGCTGCGCCGAAGATCGCAACCACGGTTGCCGGGCACGCCGGCAGCAGGACGGCGACCGCGTCGTCCTTGCCGATGCCGTGCCTGCGGAAATAGTTCTCGGCCGCCTTGATGCAGCCCATCAGATGATCGTTCGAGATCACGACCGGATTGGGATCGAGCGGCGAACGCAGATAGATCGCGGCTTCGGCGTCCGGCGCGCCCTGCGGGCCGCGGGCAATGAGATCGAGGATGCGCGGGCAGGCGGCGAGCGTCTCCAGCATCTCCTTGTCGCGCGCGGCCTCGTCGGCCGGCGAAAGCCTGTCCTTGAGCATATCCGTCCCCGTCCATTTTTGTTCGTTGGGACAGGGATTGTATCGAGCCGCACTTGCGGAACACAAGTGCGGCTTATCGACCGGCGTCAGCCGTGAACCACCGATTTGGCGATCATGCAGTGGATGCCCTTGGAGCCGTTGACGGTCTGCGTGACGCGCAGGTCGGCGGCTAGGCTGCACAGCGTATAGGCGTCCTCGCGCGACAGATTGCGCTTCTCGCCGAGCAGCACGATCATGTCGCGCAGTGCCCGCACCACGCATTGGTCGAGATCGGGATCCATCGCCATCGTCATGTAATGGTCGGCGGTCTCGGCGCGCGGATAGGCGAGCTTGAGGTCCTTGCGCAGGGTCAGGCGGAAGCGGCCGGTGAGGGCGGTCTCGATCGCGGTGACGCAAACCTCGCCGTCGCCCTGCACGCCATGGCCATCGCCGCAGGAGAACAGCGCGCCCGGCACGAACACCGGCAGATACAGCTTGGCGCCGGCGCCGAGCTCCTTATTGTCGAGATTGCCGCCCATCGCGCGCGGGATCAGCGAGGAGATTCGGCCCCAGGCCGGCGGCGGCGAAACGCCCATCACGCCGAAGAACGGCTTCAGCGGCAGGTCGAGCCCCCATGGCATGCGGCCGACCATGCGCGCGCGATCGAGCGGGATGTTGAGGATGCGGGACTCGTGGAAATCGTCGGGCAGGGTGCCGGACAACGGCTTGATCAGATTGTAACCCCAGTCCTGCCGGAGCTGGACGTCGAGAATATCGACCTCGAGCACGTCGCCGGGCTCGGCGCCGCTGACGGCGATCGGGCCGGTCAGGATGTGTCCGGGCACCATCCGTTCGCACTTCGCATGAATGTCGTCGAGCTCCGGAGGCACGACGAACTTGTCGCGGTCGGGCACCACGTCGGGGCCGCCGCTGACGGTCTCGATCGTGACCTCGTCGCCGCTCGCGATGGTCAGCACCGGTTTCAGCTTTGCTTCGAAGAAGCCCCAATGGCAGGTTTCGGGACTGGACTTCAGGTGATGATGGGTCATGTGACGGCTTTTGATTGCGCTTCGGGCAGCGTATGACGCTGTAGCAGAACTTCGCAGAGGCTTCCCTTGTTTTTTGTGCTCTCCAAGACGCTCGGCATCATCCTGCTGCCGATCAATTTCCTGATCGGTGTCGGCGTGATCGGCGCCGCTCTGCTGCTGACGCGGTTTGCCCGGCTCGGTCGCAAGTTGATGGTTGGCTCGCTGCTGCTGCTCGCGATCTGCGGTTTCTCGCCGCTCGGCAATGTCCTCGTCTCCGCCCTGGAGCAGCGCTTCCCGCCATGGGACGCTTCGCGCGGCGCGCCCGACGGCATCATCGTGCTGGGCGGCTCGATCGATGCCGATCTGTCGGTTGCGCATGGCACGCCGGTGGTGCGCACTGCGGCGGATCGCGTCATCGCGGCGGCGGCGCTTGCGCGCAGATATCCGAACGCGCGCCTCGTGTTTACCGGCGGCAGCGCGAACCTGATCTCGAACGACGCGCGCGAAGCCGACTACGCCGCCGAGATGTTCGAGAGCCTAGGCATCGCCAAATCGCGATTGATCATCGAGCGTCGCTCGCGCAACACGGCGGAGAACGCCGAATTCTCCAAGACGCTGGTCGATCCCAAGCCGGGTGAGCGCTGGCTGCTCGTGACGTCGGCCTACCACATGCCGAGGTCGGTCGGGCTTTTCCGCAAGGCGGGATTCAACGTCGAGGCCTATCCGGTCGACTGGCGCGTCGGCGATGTGATGAGTTTCGCGGCCCTCGCGATCGAGGGCCTGTCGCGCACCGATCTCGGCGCACGGGAGTGGATCGGGCTGGTGGCCTATCATCTGGCGGGCAAGACCGACGATTTGCTGCCGGGACCAGCCGTACGTTGAGGTCAAGCACGAGCTTGTCGCATCGCTCAGCCAATCCGGCTAACATCAAGTCAACGGGCGACGCCAAGCCGCCGATCACGGGAGTTTTCGCCATGCAACAGCAGACACCGCCGGAACAGTTCGACCTCTCCGCAATCGTGGCCGACCTGAACAACCTGCTGCGGCTGAAGACCACGGTCATCGGCATCAAGATGTTCGCGCGCGTCGAGGCGATGGAGGCGATCCCGAAGATCCGCCGCCCGTCGGCGGTCCACACCACGGATCAGATCGTCAGCATGGCCTCACGGCTCGGCTGGACCGTCGGCATCACCGGCGACGATCTGGTCGGCGCGCAATGCCGCGCGGTGATCGGGCTCGCGCCGCAGGACGAGAAGTGGCTCGCCGGCGAGAACTATGTCGGCGTCTGGCACGGCACGGCCGAAGACGCGCGCAAGCGCCAGGAGGCGCTCGACGTGGTGCCTTACGGCCAGTACCAGGCGATGGCGGTGAGCCCGCTGACCAGCGGACGTCTCAATCCTCCCGATATCTGCCTCGTCTACGCGACGCCAGGGCAGATGATCATCCTGATCAACGGGCTGCAGTACACCGGCTACAAGAAGTTCGAGTGGGGCGTGGTTGGCGAAACCGCGTGCGCGGACTCGTGGGGCCGGGCGCTGAAGACCGGCGAGCCAAGCCTGTCGCTGCCGTGCTTCGCCGAACGCCGTTATGGCGGCGTGCCCGACGAGGAGATGCTGATGGCGCTACCGCCGGCCTATCTGGTGAAGGCAATTGCCGGGATGAAGCAGCTCGCCAAGAATGGCCTGCGTTACCCGATCGCACCCTATGGCATCCAGGCCGACGTCCGCGCCGGCATGGGCGTGTCCTATGCCAAGAAATAGGTGCGAGAAATAGCGGCAAGAAATAGCTGATTGCGTCGCCGCGCCCGCGATGACAAAAGGGGCGCCCATTTTGCCGCGCAGGGAGCCCGATCCATGTCCTCGTCGAAACTCGACATCGTCGTCTATGGCGCAACCGGCTTCACCGGCCAGCTCGTCGCTGAATATCTCGCGGCGCATTATCGCAACGGCAGCCTGAAATGGGCGATGGCCGGGCGCAGCAAGGATAAGCTCGTCTCGGTTCGCGACGCGATCGGCGCGCCCGCCGACACGCCCCTTATCGTCGCCGATGCCAGCGATGTCGCGTCGCTGAAGGCGATGCTGGCGCAGACCAGGTCGGTGATCTCGACCGTCGGTCCGTATCAGCTCTATGGCAACGAGCTGATCGCGGCGTGCGTGGACAGCGGTACCGACTATTTCGACCTCTGCGGCGAGCCGGTCTGGATGCGGCAGATGATCGACAAGCACGAGGCCGCGGCAAGGGCCAGCGGCGCGCGGATCGTGTTCTCCTGCGGCTTCGATTCCGTGCCGTTCGAACTCGGCGCCTTCTTTGTCCAGGAGGAAGCCAGGCGCGTGTTCGGTGCGCCGGCGCCGCGCGTCAAGGGCCGGGTGCGCGACATGCGCGGCACGCTGTCCGGCGGCACCGCAGCGAGCGCGAAGGCAACGTTCGATGCGGTCGCCAAGGATCTGAGCCTGGTTGCGATCCTCAACAACCCGTTCGCGCTGACGCCGGGCTTCGAGGGCCCGAAGCAGCCGCGCGGCAGCAAGCCGGCCTATGAGGAGGACCTGCACTCATGGACCGCGCCGTTCATGATGGCGCTGATCAACACGCGCAACGTGCATCGTTCCAACATGCTGATGGGTTTTCCCTACGGACGGGACTTCGTCTACGACGAGATGGTCCTGACCGGTCCCGGCGAGAAGGGCGAGGCCAACGCCAAGAAGGTGATGGCGCTAAATGCCGAGAAGACCGGGCCGAGCGCGCCGAAACCGGGCGAGGGGCCGTCAAAGGAAGAGCGTGAGAACGGCCGCTACGATCTGCTCTATCTCGCGGTCGCGCCCGACGGCCGCGTGGTCCGCGCCGGCATCAAGGGCGATCGCGATCCCGGCTACGGCTCGACCTCGAAGATGATTGCGGAATGTGCGATCTGCCTGCTGCGCGACACGCCAGAGGTCACCGCTGGCTTCTGGACGCCGGGAGCGGCGATGCAGCACAAGCTGATCAAGCGCCTGGTCGATCACGCCGGGCTGACGTTCGAGGTCGAGAAGTAAGCCGCGCTACGTCGTCGGCGTCATCGCCCGGCTCGACCGGGCGATCCAGTACGCTGCGGCTTCTCGGCTCAAGCACTGGCGTATCTGGAATACTGATGCCCCGCTTTCGCGGGGCATGACAGCTCGTTGCTACGCCGCCGCGCGCGGATCATACGCGTACATGAAGTCCATGCCCTTGGACGACACCGGCAGCAGCAGCTTCAGCAAGTGATCGCGCAGCCAGGCGCCGGTCGGGCCGAACTCGCGCTTGCTGTTGCCGTTGCGGCGGGCGATCGCCACGATCTTCTCGGCGCGCGGACGCCGCTCGTGTTCGAACGCCTGGAACGTCATGCCGAGCTCCTGGCCGTCGCGCATCAGCATGCCGAGCCGCATGGCGTCTTCGAGCGCGAGCGAGGCGCCCTGGCCGGCATGCGGGCTGGTGGCGTGCGCAGCATCGCCGATCAGGAGCGTGCGCTTGCGCGACCAGGTCGGCAGCGTCGCGACGTCGAGCGTGTCGGTCACCACGATGTTCTCCGCGGCCTCGATGATCTCGGGGATCGGCGCGTGCCAGCCGGCATGGAATTCGCGCAGATGCTGCCTGATCGCGTCCTGGCTCTGCAACCGGTAGGCCGCCGCGGTCATGCCGTGCGAGGGTTGCGTGCTCCACCACATCGCGCCCGTGTCCGGATCGGGACTGCACAGGCCATAGCCGAAGAAGCCGCTCTGCCCGAACGTCGTCTCCACCTTCTGACCGATCGGCAGGCGCTCGAACATGGCCCGCGGCACGAAGCCGCCGAAGCCGATCAGCCCGGTGTCGAACGGCGTCGGACCGCCCGGGATCACGTGCCGCCGCACCGCCGAATGCACGCCGTCGGCGCCGATCACGAAGTCGCCCTCGGCGGTGGTGCCGTCGTTGAAATAGGCGATGACCGGCTGGTCGCCGCGATCCTCGATCTTCACCAGCTTCTTCTCGAAGAACACCGAGACGTTGGAGGCCCAGGCCTTGTCGATCAGCGTCTCGTTCAGCGTCGCGCGGCACATGTTCACCGCCGGCTGGCCGAAGCGCTGCTGCATGTTCTGGTTGAGCGAGCCGAGCTTCTTGCCGCCCTGCGAATAGAAGTCGAAGGATTCGGCGATCGAGCCGCTGCGGATCAGTTCATCGGCGAGGCCGAGCTCCGCCAGCACATGCATGCCGTTCGGTGCAATCTGCAAGCCGCCGCCGATCCCGGTGGAGTAGGGCCAGGCTTCATAGAGCTCGGCTTCGATGCCGGCGCGGGTCAGAAACATCGCGGTCGCAGGACCTGCGATGCCGGCGCCGATGATCAGAGCTTTACGGGGACGTTTGGTCATGCCTTGCTCCATGCATCCGGGTGAGGTACGAAAGATCAGTTTCTAATTATCTTAGTAAATGAGATATAAGGCGAATAAGATATAGGAGCAGCTTTGTCAAGCACGACGTCGCGCGAAGCGCTGATGCAGGAACTCGAGGAGGCGATGCGCCGGTCGTCCGCGCAGGGCGTGATGTACGGCCAAGCCGTTGCAAACATGGCCGGAATCTCCAATTCCGACATGGAATGCATGGACATCCTTCATCTTGAAGGGCGGGTGACCGCGGGGCGTCTCGCCGAAGTGACCGGGCTGACCACCGGCGCGATCACCGGCGTGGTCGATCGTTTGGAGAAGGCGGGCTACGTGCGCCGCGAGCGCGACGCGAGCGACCGACGCAAGGTCTTCATCTCGGTGGTGGAGGAAAAGGCGGCCGAGATCGGCAAGTTCTACGTGCCGATGCAGGACGCGATGCTCAAGCTGTGGAGCGGCTACAGCGACGACGAACTGCGGCTGCTGCTGCGCTTCGCCAATGACGGCTACAAGGGCGTGCTGGAGGCGACCGAAGCATTGAAGGCGGTGATCGACATGCCTCCCGAGCAGCGCGCCGAGCTCAAGATGCCGCCGAAGTCTCGCCGCTAACATCAGGCGTCGTCGCGCGATAGCGCTCGGCCGCCGCGTACATGCCCCACATCGTGCCCAGCATCATCCAGAAATGCCGCCAATGGTCGGTATCGATGATGAAGCTCTCGCCGGCGATGCCGAGGAACGCCGAGAAAATCGCCAGATAGTCGCGTTGCCACGGCACCCGCTTGTAGATGTAGCGGAAACCGATGATCGCGCTGACGAACACCAGCGCCGGATAGCAGATCCCCGAGATCCAGCCGCCCGACATGAAGGCGTTGAGGAACGAGTTGTGGGTGTCCTCGGGGAAGTAGGTGTGGAATTGCAGCGGCCCGATGCCAAACGGCAGTTCGAGCGCCATCTGGGCGCCGAGGATGTGGCGGCCGAACCGGCCGAAGCGGCCTTCGTCGTAGCTCTGATCGAAGCTCGCGCGCTGCTTGAACATGTCGGCGACCGAACCGATCGAGAGCAGCACCGCGACCAGCGCGACGGCCAAGGTCGCTGCGATCACGGTCATCACGATGATGCGCGAGCGCTGCGCCTGCGAGCGGCTGGTGAACACCATCAGCGCCAGCATGAAGGCCGCGGTGACGATCAGGCCGCCCCAGGCGGCGCGTGAGAACGACAGCAGGATCGCAAGCGAGATGATGCCGAACGCGATGGCGTTGCGGAACGCCTTGCCGAAGGGATCGGAGACCACGCTCTGCAGCGTGAACAGCGCCGGCAGGATCAGGAACGCGCCCAGCACGTTGGGGTCCTTGAAGGTGCCGCGGGCGCGATCATACAGCGTCAGCAGGTCGTAGCCGCCGGGCACCAGATGGAAGTAGCCGGCGATGCCCGCCAGCGAGGCGATCATCGCGCCGACGATCAGACCACGGCGCAGCATGTCGAGCCGCGCTTCGGTATCCTCCGACATCACCATCGCGAAGAAGATGACGGTGACGGCCATGTACCAGGAGGTGAGCACCCAGTTCCCCACCTCCGGCTTGTCGAGGAACGGCACCGCGCCGATGCAGTAGCCGACATTGAGCACGATCAGCGCGAACAACAACGGCATGAACACGAGCTGCATGCGCAGGCCCGTCGCAAAGAACAGTACGCACGCGGTCAGCGTGACGAGTTCATACGGGCTCGGTTCGATGAACACGATGGCAACCGACGCGCCGGCGAGCCACACCAGAGCACGCTGCAGCGCCAGCACGCCGGACGATGCCGATGTCGGCGAATGGGACGTCCCGGCTGTCGCCGCATAGGCCATCGGATACTCACGCAACTCGATACAAAATCTTGGTTCCGTCATTGCGAGCGGAGCGAAGCAATCCACCTATCCCCGAATTGCGGCATGGATTGCTTCGTCGCTTCGCTCCCTCGCAATGACGACAGTCGTTCTCAGTATGCGTTCTCGCTCTTGGTCAGCAGCGAGAACGGGGTCTTCAGCAGGATGTAGAGGTCGAACAGCACCGACCAGTTCTCGATGTAGTAGAGGTCGAATTCGACGCGCTTCTGGATCTTCTCGTCGGTGTCGACCTCACCGCGCCAGCCGTTGATCTGCGCCCAGCCGGTGATCCCGGGCTTGACGCGGTGGCGGGCGAAGTAGCCGTCGACGGCCTCGTCGAACAGGCGGTTTTCCAGCTTGCTCTGCACCGCGTGCGGACGCGGTCCGACCAGCGAGAGATTGCCCTTCAGCACGACGTTGAACAGCTGCGGCAATTCGTCGAGCGAGCTCTTGCGGATGAAGCGACCGACGCGGGTGACGCGCGGATCGTTCTTGGTCACGACCTTGGAGGCGGTTGGATCGGCCTGGTGATGGTAGAGCGAGCGAAACTTGTAGACGTCGATCCGCTCGTTGTTGAAGCCGAAGCGTTTCTGGCGGAACAGCACCGGGCCGGGGCTGTCGAGCTTCACCGCAAGCGCCACCAGCCCCAGCACCGGCAGTGCCGCAAGCAGGGCCAGGCCGCCGACCACGCGGTCGAACAGCCATTTCAGCACCAGATCCCAGTCGGTGATCGGCGCCTCGAACACGTCGAGCGTCGGCACGTTGCCGACATAGGAATAGGAGCGGGGGCGGAAGCGCAGCTTGTTGGTGTGGGCCGACAGGCGGATGTCGACCGGCAGCACCCAGAGCTTCTTCAGCATCTCCAGGATGCGGGTCTCCGCCGAGATCGGCAGCGCGAACAGGACGAGGTCGACGCGGGTGCGGCGGGCGAATTCGACGATGTCGTCGACCTTGCCGAGCTTCGGCGAGCCGGCGCAGGTTTCCATGGCGCGGGAGTCGCTGCGGTCGTCGAACACGCCGAGCACGTGGATGTCGGAATCGTCGTCGGCATTGAGCGCCTCGATCAGCTTCTCGCCGTTCTGGTCGGCGCCGACGATGATGGTGCGGCGGTCGAGCCGGCCGTCATGCGCCCAGGCGCGTACCATCGAGCGCAGCACCAGCCGTTCGACGATCAGCACCGCGAGGCCGACGCAGAAGAACGACGACAGCCAGACCCGCGAGACCTCGCCGCCGAGCTTGACCAGGAAGGAGACCCCGATGAACAGCAGGAACACGAACGCCCATGACGAGATCATCAGCGTCATCTGGCGGAGCTGACCGCGGAATATCTGCACCTGGTAGATGTCTGCGGCCTGGAAGCAGACCACCGCCGCAGCCGACATGCCGAGGATCGACGCGATGTACCCCCAATGGACGTCGCCGGCGAGCGGCCTGACATAGGCAAAATAGAGCCCGACGCCGACCAGGCTGAGCAGCACGAAGTCGGCGAGGCGAACCACGCCGGCGATCACCACCGGCGAGTAAGCGCTGCGAACTTTCTGATTGGTAACGGCGAGCGCGGCCGGCGACAGGCGGCGACGGCGTTCGATCTGCGGCTGAGCGGCCGTCGCGGACGCAGCGGCATCCAGCATCGAGCGTGCGTTAAACGGTTCCACGAGTCCACGTCCATTCCTGCGCCTGCAGATGAGCATCCGCACGCAGCACCGAAATTCCCCTGGACGTGAGTTAAGGGGACAAATCGGAAGAAACGGTTACGTGTGTAAGAAATGGTTAACGTTTAGCAAATGCGTCGCGGTAGCCGGCGAGCACGCCCTCGACCATTGCGCTCTGCGAGAAATGCTCGGAAATCCGTTCGCGGAGTTTCCGCGCGCGGGCAGCGGTCGCCGTGGGATTTTCGAGTGCGGCCTTGATTGCGTCGGCCATCGCGCCGGCATTGCTGGGCGCAAATAACGCGTCGGTGTGGGTATCGAAGATTTCCGGGATGCCGCCGACATTGGCCGCGATCATCGGAACGCCGGCGGCGCCGGCCTCGATCACCACATAAGGCATCGAATCGCCACGCGAGGGAACCACCAGTATGCTGCCCTTCGAGAAGCCGTAGCGCGCCTTGACGTGGCCGATGAAGCGAACGGCATCGCCGAGCGACAGCCGTTTCACCTGCTCCTTGAGGCGCTCGAATTCCTCGCCGTCGCCGCCGAGCGTCAGCGTCACCGGTTTGCCCTCGGCGCGCAGTTTCGCCACCGCCTCGATCAGGAGGTCGGCGCCCTTGATGCGGCGGAACTCGCCGACATAGGCAACGTCCGAGGCATCATCGGCCTTGGCGACCGGTTCGAATTCCTCCGACGTGACGCCGTTGAAGACGCAGCGGACGAGGCCTGTCGGCTTGCCGACGGTGCGCTGATAGGTATCGCGGGCAAACGCGCTCTCGAACAGGAACAGGTCGGTGCTGTTCATCAGCGTACGCTCGAGCTGGCTGTAGAAGCGGCCCTTCCAGGTATCGAGCGGATAGTGCAGCGAGCCACCGTGCGGCGTGTAGACCCGGATCACCTTGTCCGATCGCCGCCGCAGCCGGACATAGGCGCCGGCCTTGGCGCCGTGACCATGCACGACATCGGGTTTCAGCTTCCGGATCAGGCCGGCGATATGTGCCCAGACGATGAAGTCGGCGAAGCGCGGCTCGCGCCGGATCGCGACGCGATGGACACCGAGCTTGAGGCGCGGTTCGATCTCGGCGAGGACCGCGTCAGCACGCGTGCCTCCGGTCAGGCTGTCGGCGACGATGCCGACATGGTGGCCGCGTTCGATCTGGCCGTTGGCGACATCGAGGATGTGACGGATGATGCCGCCGACCGGGGCACGGACGACATGCAGGATGCGGAGCGGCCGTTCCTGATCTTGATCCTGTGCCATCGATCAGAACCAGCGTTCGCCGACGAAGACGGTGTCGCCGGGCCCGATCGGCGTGCCCAGGGGAACGACGAAGCGGCCGGCGCCCGATGCATCGGTATGGGTGAGGGTGACCTCGTCGCGCCGGGCGCGCGGCGAGAAGCCGCCGGCGATCGCCACCGCGCTCTCGACCGTCATGTTGGGCACGTAGGGATACTGGCCGGGGGCCTGAACTTCGCCCAGGATGAAGAATGGCCGGTAGGATTCGATCTCGACCGCCACCGAAGGTTCGCGGATGAAGCCGTTGCGCAGCCGTGCGGTGATCTCGGCGGCAAGCCCGGCAGGCGTCCGGCCGCGTGCCGGCACCGGGCCGATCAGCGGCATCGTGATCGCGCCGGCTGCATCGATCGCATAGGAATTGGTCAACCCTTCCTGGCCATAGACGACGACGCGAAGCTTGTCGCCGGGGCCGAGATTGTAGGCCCCGCGCGTCGGCATGGGGTCGGCATAGGCCACGGCCATCGGTGTGGGCGCAGCCAGGGCCGGCTGTCCATACGCCATCGAATCGAGGGCCGGGTCTCCGGCAACCGGCGACGTCCGGCCCATGCAGCCCGCCAGCGCGAGCGCAGCAATCAGACAAACGAGGGGAGCGCGCAGATCGCGCATGCGAGGAATCCCACGGGACAATACCGGCGTCGATTAACGGCACTCATGGTTAACAAACGATGATGGGGCGGTGGTGGCCGGCGCATCCGTCAACCGTGCCGATTAACCCAGCAGCAACCTTAATGGACTGTAATCGCCGCCATTGAGATGGAATCGCGGTGTCCGCGGGAGTTCGTTATGCGTTTTGCATTCTGGCGTAGAGGCAAGGAAAAGGCCGCGGTGCAACGGGCGTTGCCGAAGTCCGCGCCCGTTGCCGACGAAGCCGTCGCGAAGCCTGTTTCGCCGATATCAGCCCAGGACGAGCCGGCGCGTCCGGTGGCGACGGATCTCGATCTGCATGTGCTCGGACGCGCGCTCGCGCGCAAGCGAAGCTGGATCGTCGTGCCGACCGTGCTCGTGTTCGCGGTGTCGCTTGCCGCCGTCAACGTCGTGACGCCGCGCTACAAGTCGGAAGCGCGCATCCTGATCGACAATCGCGAGAACGCCTTCCTGCGTCCGAACGGCGAGCGCGACCTGGAGCGCACCTCGCTCGACGCCGAAGCCGTGACGAGCCAGGTCCAGCTGCTGCTGTCGCGCGATCTCGCCCGCGACATCATCAAGAAGAACAAGCTCGCCGAGCGTCCGGAGTTCGATCCGGTGCTGCGGGGCTTCTCCCCGCTGAAGTCGTTGCTGGCGCTGTTCGGCATCGGCCGCGATCCGTTCAGCCTGACGCCGGAAGAGCGCGTGCTGGATTCCTATTACGAGCGCTTTCAGGCCTATGCGGTCGACAAGTCGCGCGTCATGGTGATCGAATTCCAGTCGGAGGATCCCGAGCTTGCGGAGCGCGTCGCCAACTCGATTGCCGACGGTTATCTGGTGTTGCAGCAGGCCGCGCGGCAGGACCAGGCCAAGTCCGCCAGCACCTGGCTGCTGGGCGAGATCGACAAGCTGCGCAGCAAGGTCGCGGATGCGGATTCGCGGGTCGAGGAATTCCGCTCCAAGTCGAGCCTGTTCGTCGGCACCAACAACATCCCGCTGTCGAACCAGCAGATGGGCGAGCTGAACACGCAGCTCAACAATGCCCGCGCGCTGAAGGCGGATGCCGAGACCAAAGCGCGGCTGATCCGCGAGATGCTTCAGGGCGGCAAGCCGATCGAGGCTTCCGAAGTGCTCAATTCCGAGCTGATCCGCCGGCTCGCCGAGCAGCGTGGCACGTTACGCGCGCAGCTCGCCGAGCAGTCCTCGACGCTGCTCGACAACCATCCGCGCATCAAGGAATTGAAGGCGCAGATCGCCGACCTCGACCGCCAACTGCGCGAGGAGGCCGGCAAGATATCGCGCTCGCTCGACAACGATGCCCGCGTCGCCGAAGGCCGCGTCCAGGCGCTGCAGGCAAGCCTCGACCAGTCGAAGAAGCAGGCCTCGTCGAGCAACAGCCAGGACGTGCAGCTGCGCGGGCTCGAGCGTGAAGCCAAGGCACAGCGCGATCTGCTGGAAGCCTATCTTGCGAAGTATCGCGAGGCGACGGCACGCGAGAACATCGAGGCGGCGCCGACCGACGGCCGCATCATCTCGCGCGCCACGGTCTCGAACACGCCGGCCTATCCGAAGAAGTTGCCGATCGTGCTGATCGCGACACTGGCGACGCTGTTGCTGTCGTCCGGGATCATCATCACCGGCGAGCTGCTGCGCATCTCCGCGCCCGGCGCGGTGGGCCGTGCCTTCGCGCCGGCCGCCGCAGTGATCCGGCGCCGCGAACCGGTCATGGAGGCCGTGGCCGAAGACGAGCCGGCACCGATGCTGGCGCCAGAGCCCGCAGGCGCGGCGCCAGTTGCGTCGAGGACGCCGCCGGAGCCCGAACTGCCGCCGGCGTCCGGAACCGCCTACGAGCCCGTCATCAGCGAGCCGCAGCCTGCGCCGGCCCATGCGGTCGACGAGATCGATCAACTTGCCGAGCGTCTCGTCGCGGCCGGTCCCGCCGCCCACAAGGTCACGGTCCTCGGTCCGGCTGCCGGGGAGAGCGTGACGGCGACGGCGTTGACGCTGGCCCGTCTGATGGCGCGCCAGGCCAAGGTCGTGGTTGTCGATCTCGTCGGTTCCTCGCCTGCGCTGACGGCGGCCACGGTCGATCCCGGCGCGCCCGGCCTTGCCGAACTGATGCAAGGCGAGGCGCCGTTCGCGCAGATCATCACCAAGGATAGGCAATCGCGGGTTCAGATCGTCAGCGCCGGTCGGCCGGGCTTCGATCGTTCGCATCTGCAGTCGCCCCGATTGGCGCTCGCGATCGATGCGCTGCTCCGGGTCTACGACCATGTGTTGCTCGAGGCCGGCTCGGCCGTCGACCTGCCGGCCGAGCTGCTGACCGCGAAGGCGCAAGCGGTCGTCGTGCCCGACGCCAGCATGGCACAGGATGCCCGCCGCTCGATAGTCGATCAGCTCAGGGCCGTCGGCTTCTCCGAGGTGACGATGCTGAGCAAGCCCTGCGCGCCGTCGGAAACGGTCGCGACGGGGCCGCGCGTGGTGGCGGCCTGAACAGGCCGCCGAAGCGCGATGAGATCAGGTTGATCGTCACTGCGCCTTCCGTTTGAAAAGCCGCTTTGCGTTTGCCGGTAACGCTTCAGTGCGCGAGCACGGGCTCGCGCGCGGCGCGCTCCAGCACTGGATCAATCCGCAGCCTGATCGTGACGAGCGCGCCGATCAGACCGACGACCGCGAGCAGCAGCAGGCCCGCGGTGAATCCGCCGGTCAGGTCCTTCAGGTAGCCCATCGCGAACGGGCCCGCGAAGCCCGACAGATTGCCGAGCGAATTGATCGCGGCAATGCCCGCCGCGGCCGAGGCGCCGTTCAGGATGCTGGCCGGCATCGGCCAGAACATCGGCGGCACCGCCGACACGCCGATCTGCGCGAGGCAGAGCAGGCCGACGATCAGTACGGGACTAGAGGCCAGGCCGGCTAGTCCGATGCCGACGGCGGCCAGCGTCAATGCCCCGGCAACATGGTAGCGCCGCTCGCCGGTCTTGTCGGAATGACGGCCGAGCAGCACCATGCCGACCGCGCCGAACACGAAGGGCAGGGCGGCGATGAAGCCGGTCTGGGTGTCGGTCACGCCAAACGCCTTGATGATGGTCGGCAGGAAGAACGCGACGCCATAGCTCGCCGCATTGAGGCAGAAGTACACGAGCGCGCAGGCGAGCACCCGCGAATCGGTGAGCGATTGCAGCACCGAGATGTGCTCCACGGCTTCCTTCTTCTGCCGCTCGATCTCAAGGGTGTTCTGCACCCATTTGATCTCGTCGGGCTGCAGCCAGCTCGCCTGACGCGGGAAGTCCGGCAACATCGCCAGGACGGCGAAGCCGACCAGCACCGACGGCAGCGCTTCGCAGATGAACAGCCACTGCCACCCGGTCAGGCCGGCTCCCGACAGGTTGAGCAGCAGGCCCGAGATCGGCGCCCCGATGATGCTGGAGATCGGGATCGCGAGCATGAACAGGCTGATCACGCGGGCCCGATAGATCGTCGGGAACCAGAGCGTCAGGTAGAAGATGATTCCGGGGAAGAAGCCGGCCTCGCAGGCGCCGAGCAGCAGGCGAAGGAAGTAGAAGATCCATTCGCTCGAGAGGCCGCTCGCCGCGGACATCTGCGGGATGAAGGCGAATGCCGCCGAGACGATGCCCCAGCTGATCATGATGCGTGCGATCCAGCGCCGCGCGCCGAACCGTTCCAGGAGGATGTTGGAGGGCACCTCGAAGAAGAAATAGCCGACAAAGAAGAGGCCCGCGCCGAGCCCGTAGGCAGCCTCGCTGATGCCGAGCGCCGCATTCATGTGCAGCTTGGCGAAGCCGACATTGACGCGATCGAGATAGGCCACGAAGTAACACAGGATGAGGAACGGAATCAGCCGCCGCATCATCTTTCCGATCGCGCGCTTCTCGACATCGTCGCTCATCGTTCCCATCCCTTCTGGTTTTTCGATTCGGAGCACGGTCACCGCGCTGTCCGGGGCGGTACATTGTACACCCGCAGCGGTCCGTCGCTCTTCCAAGTCGCCTTGCAAGCTGCATTCATTGTTGTGTAATCGGCGGCCGCGTGACTAATGGCATTTGGGAATGGAGCCACGGCGAAACCGTCATGATGCACCGCGGTATGGCCGCGGGAACCCCGGTGTTTCCCAGCGAAGTGGACACCGGTTCGCGTTTAGAAAGCGCGCCGAGACTAGAATCTGGCGTTCGGTTCGTTCCGCCTCGATCGGATCGGACGGGCTTCAGCCGGGCAGGATGGTGACAGGCCGTGATCAATAATCTGAAATTGCGCCAGTTGCGCCTGCTGGTCGCGCTGGACAGCGAGCGCAAGCTACAGTTGGCTGCCGAGCGTCTCAACATCACTCAATCGGCGGCGTCCAAGATGCTGGCCGAGATCGAGGCGGTGGCGCGGGTTCCGTTGTTCGAGCGCACGGCGCGCGGCGTCGAGCCCACGGCCTACGGCTCCATCTTGATCCGCGGCGGCAGGAGTGTCCTTGCCGACCTTGACCGGGTCACCGATGAATTCGCCGGTTACCGGTCCGGCGAACTCGGCACCGTATCGGTCGGAACGGTCGCCAAGCCCAGCATCGACCTCGTCGTCGATGTGATGCAGTATCTCGGCGAGAAGCTGCACCGGGTAAGCATTTCACTCGATGTCAGCACCAGCCCGCCGCTGGTCGCGCGGCTGCTCGCGCTGGAGCTGGATTTCATCGTTGCGCGGATACCCGCCGGCGTCGATCCCGGACAGTTCGACTATCACGAGATCGGGGCCGAGCAGGCCGGCCTGCTGGTCCGCGTCGAGCATCCGCTGGCCGCGCTCGACAGCGTCAATCTGGAAGACACGGTCGACCTGCAATGGATTTCCCAGCCGCGGGAATCCTTCATGCGCCAGGCGCTCGAGCGGCTGTTTTACAGCCGGGGTATTGCGCCGCCCCAGCGCATGATCAACACCGAATCCTTCTCCGCATCGATCGGAATTGCGGCAGGGATCGATGCGATCGTGCCGGTGCCCCTCTTGATCTTCGATCTGCTCGATCCGCAGCGCTTCAAGATGCTGCGCATCCGCGACCAGTTGATGCTCGAGAGTTACGGGCTGATCAAGCTGCGCAGACGCGCGCTGTCGCCGGCCGCAACGCTGGTGTTCGATGCGATGATGCGGCTCGGTGTTACGAGCGGACGGCAGGGATCGGAAGGCTCGTCTGCCTAAACGTCGCTTGCAGGCGTTTTCAGCGGAACATGCTGCGCAGGTTCTGCGCGATCTCGAACAGCGCCGGATTGTGCTTCACGGCGCGCTTGGCACGGCTGAGCGCCGACAGCGCGCTCGCCGCCGGCTTGCCGCGCAGGGTGAGCGGAATGAAGCTGTCGACGATCGCCTCGTCGTCCTTGCAGAACAACCGCTTGTACTCGTCGGAGCCGATGCCGAGGTCGAAGGCGCGGTAGTTCAGGCCGGCATGGCGGTCGATGATGTCGCGCATCAGGATCAGGCCGGGGCTGAACTTGGAATTGGCCGACATCGTGTAGGTGTTGAACATCATCGAGAAGCGATGGCCGTCGGACACGCCCGCGAAGATCGCGATCACTTCCTCATCGCACTCCAGCGCGTGGATCTCGATCGCGTAGCCCTGGCCGCCGGCGCGCGGCGCCAGGCAGGCGCTGCGGATGAACTGCTCGACGCCGGGCTCGGCGAACACGTTGGGCAGTTTCTGCTCGGCCATGCGGTGCGGCTTGACGCGGAAGAACCAGTCGAGCAGGCGGCAGACGTCGGCGCTGTCGGCTGCGACATGATAGCGGTAGCCGGGCAGCGCCTGCAGCTTGCGCTCCTTGCCCTTGAGGCGGCGGCGGAACGAATTGCTGATCAGTGCCGCGGGCGCGGCGCCGGGCTCGATCATCAGCAACGGACAGTCGTTCACTGAAGCCTGGTGGGGCACCAACGCCAGCGGATTGGGCTGGTCCTTCCAGCGCAGTGGCTGCTGGCAGAGTATGAGCGCATCGACGCGGGACCGCTCGGCAATCGAGCTCGTCAGCGCCGTGATGTCGGTTTCGGTTGCGTTGGCGGCAAAATCCTTGTCGTACAGCGCCATGTTGAAGGTCGCATGCTTGCCGCCCATGAAGCTCGCACAGTTCGCGCCCAGGCGCTGCTCGGCGGCGAGCGGCAACAGCAGCAGCGGACGGCGTTCGCTGTCATGAGCTACGACGATGAAGGGCCGCAGGCCTTCGCGCTCGCCGACCTGGCGTTGCCAGTTGGCGAGGAAATCGAAGCGCTGATAGGGCGTGTAGTTGTGTTGCGGTGTTTCGAGACTGCGCCAGGTCGCTTCGGCCGCGGTGAGGTCATGAAAGATGTCGACGCCGGCGACGCGAATTGCGCTCGGCCATGGCCGCGTCTCCGCCGTCTGGCCTTCAACTGTCGCCGCCATGATCATCTCGGAACCAAACTTTTTTAAGGTATTAATTTACAGTTCTCGACTGGGGCCGACCTTCGCAGGGAAATGTCAACAAAGAGTAATAAGAATGGCTCGGCAGGGGGCTTGGCGGCGTGGGGGAACCCGCCGCACAGGGGCGGGGATTTTGGCGCCGGACAACGGAATTTTGCGGCGGGCCCGGATGGAGCTCGCCTATTTCAGCGGTGCCTTCCGTCTGCGGGAACGCGAGGCCGGGGGCGCCGGGGCGATCCTGCGCTTCAAGCGCGTCCGCCCAGCCCAGCGAGTGCGGTTTCGTCCGCTGAAGTCGCAGGAGATCACGCCGGCATTTCTCGATCGCACGATCCGCGCGCTGAAGCGCTGGCAGTACGACATCGTCGGGATCGACGAGGCCTGCCGCCGCGCCGTGACCTTGCCCGAGCGCCGGCGCTTTGCCTGCCTCAGCTTCGACGGTGCCAGCAAAGATATCGTCACCCATGCCTACCCCGTGCTCGCCAGACACGGCGTCCCCTTCACCCTCTATCTGCCGACAGCCTTCCCAGACGGCGTAGGCGTCGCGTGGTGGCTGGTGCTCGAGGACATCATCGCCCGCGAGAGCCGGATCAGCCTGGTGATGGACGGCCGGGAGCGACACTTCGTGATCTCGAGCCTGTCGGACAAATACGAGCTGTTCGATTTCCTGTCCGGCTGGCTGCGCAAGCTGTCGCCGGCTGATCTGTCCTATGCGGTGAACGATCTCGGCCGGCGCTATTCGGCCAATGCGGCGCAGTTGTCACGCAGTGCCTCGCTCGACTGGACGGATCTGGCGAAGCTCGCGGCCGATCCGCACGTGACGTTCGGCAGCGCCACGGTGAACTATTCCGTCCTGTCGAGTCTCAGGGATGCCGATGCGCAGCGCGAAATCGCGATGGGAAAGGCGGTTGCCGAAAGCGCATTGCGGCGGCCGATCAGACATTTCGCATTCCCCTTCGGGGACCGCGAAGCGTTCCGGCGTCCGCATGTCGTAATGGCCGAGGAGGCCGGCTTCGCCAGCGCGGTGTCGACCATATCAGGGGTGGTCGAGGCGCAGGGACGCACTAATCTCCATGCACTGCCGCGCATCGCATGGGACGGCCGCGTCCGCTCACTGCGGATGATGCGCGTGCTGCTCTCGGGCGTGATGTTCGCACCGGTTCGGCCGACGCGGCATGCGCGCGACGAGGGCGCGGTCTAGGCGCGATCCGGCCGCGACATCCAGGACACGATCGGCATCGCCGGCAGCACCCAGCCGAGGCCGGCGACCACGTAGAAGATCGCCTGCAGCAGCCCCGAATTGGCGAGCCACGGGGTCTGGGCCACCGTCATGCCGAGCAGCGACCACACCACGACCAGGATCAGCAGGGCGATGGTTCCGAGCAGTTTGCGGGTGCGTATGGCCATGGCGGATATGTATGGATGACTCGTGATCTCGGCGGCGCTTGCGCCGCGGGCGCGGCGGACTATAAGGGGCCCGAAAATCCAATCAAGTCAGGGCGAAATGGCCGGTATTTCCGCACAACCATCGCAGCTCCGCGCCGTCAGGGTCTGGCTGATCGCAGTCGCTGCCCTGATCGCGCTGATGGTGCTGGTCGGCGGCGCCACACGGCTCACCGAGTCCGGCCTGTCGATCGTCGAATGGAAGCCGGTGACCGGCGCGCTGCCGCCGCTGACCGAGGCGCAGTGGACCAAGGCCTTCGAGGGCTACAAGACCATCCCGCAATACCGTGAGCTCAACGCCGGGATGACGCTCGCGCAATTCAAGACGATCTTCTGGTGGGAGTGGAGCCACCGGCTGCTCGGCCGGGTGATCGGTGCCGCCTATCTGCTGCCGTTTCTTTATTTCCTGTGGCGCGGCGCAGTGAGCGGCGAGCTCGGCCGGCGGCTGTGGGCGATCTTCGGCCTCGGCGCGCTGCAGGGTGGAGTCGGCTGGTGGATGGTGGCGTCCGGCCTCTCGGAACGCGTCGAGGTGTCGCAGTATCGGCTCGCGACCCATCTGGTGCTGGCGCTCCTGATCTTCGCGGCGATCGTGTGGACGCTGCGGCGCTTGACGGACCGCCCAAGCGTGATCGCGCCGCTCAGGCTGAAGATCACGAGTGCGGTGCTGCTCGTGCTCACCTTCGTGCAGCTCTATTTCGGCGCGCTGGTCGCGGGCCTGCGCGCGGGCAGGGTTTACAACACCTGGCCCGACATCGACGGCGGCTTGATTCCAGCGGCTGATCGGCTCTGGTTCGAGACGCCGTGGTGGCGCAATCTGTTCGACAACACGCTGACCGTGCAGTTCGAACACCGCATGACGGCCTATCTGCTGTTCGCGCTGGCGTTGGCACATGCGGTCGACGTCGTGCGCTCGCGCGCCGGAGGTGCCGTGATCGCGGGCGCCTGGTGGCTGGTCGCGGCGATCACGCTACAGGCGACGCTCGGCATCCTGACGCTGTTGCATCAGGTGCCGATCGATCTGGCGCTGACGCACCAGGCGGTCGCGATCGTTGTGCTGACGCTCGCGATTCTGCAGGCCGAGCGGTTCGCGGCGCGCCGGACCGAGCGGGACCAGCCGACGCTCGTTCCGGTCGGCCAGTCCCTCTGATTTGATCCATCAGGGCAGATAGTCGAGCCCGATATCGAGCGCAGCCGAGCTGTGGGTCACCCAGCCGACCGAGATCAGATCGACGCCGGTGGCGGCAATCGCCGCGGCGGTCGCTGCGGTGATACGGCCGGAGGCTTCGGTGATCGCCTTGCCGCGCGCCATCGCCACCGCCTGGCTGAGCTGCTCCGTCGTCATGTTGTCGAGCAGGACCGCATCGACGCCGAACGCCAGCGCCTCCTCGAGCTGCGACAGCGTGTCGACCTCGACCTCGATCTTGACGAGATGACCGGTATTGGCCTTGGCGCGTTCGACCGCGGTGCGGATGCCGCCGGCGAGCGCGATGTGGTTGTCCTTGATCAGCACGGCGTCGTCGAGCCCGAAACGGTGATTGCCGCCGCCGCCGGCACGGACCGCGTATTTCTCCAGCGCACGCAGCCCTGGCGTGGTCTTGCGGGTGCAGACGATCTGCGCGCGCGTGCCGGCGACGGCCTTGACCAGCGTAGCGGTCGCGCTCGCGACGCCGCTCAGATGGCAGAGGAAGTTGAGCGCGGTGCGCTCCGCCGTGAGCAGGCTGCGGGCCGGGCCGTCGATGATCGCGATGACCTGGTCGGGTTCGACCGCGCTGCCGTCGGGCCGCTCGGCGCGTAGCGTGATGGCCGGCGACACCGTCTGGAAGGCGGTGCGCGCCACATCGAGGCCTGCGATCACGCCGGGCTGCCGTGCCCGCATCACGAGGCGCGCCTGCTGACTGGCCGGCACGATGGCGTCTGCCGTGATATCGCCGGCCCGGCCGAGATCCTCACGCAACGCGGTTTGCACGATCGGCTCATACAGCAGCGGCAACAGGGGATTGAGGGTCATGAGTGGGCACTCCTGGCTGAGAGGTTGGATTCAACGATGTCGTGCGCGGCGGCGAGCGCCTCGGCACGGGTGAGAGAAGACGGGCTCGCCGATAGAGCCGTGTGCGGGAAATCGGTGCGGAAATGACCGCCGCGGCTCTCCTCACGCCGGATTGCGGCCACCGCGATCATCAATCCGACCAGCGCTGCGTCGGATGCCGCGCTCTGGCCGCGCGCGAGCGGAAGGAGGCCGCGGATCGCGCGTGCGATGCCGTCGCGGTCGCGCAGCACACCCAGCCCCTGGGTGAGGATCGGACGCACGGCAGAAGGATCGGAGGCGGGCGGCATGGCGTCGTCGCTCAGCATCACGCGTGGACCTGCGCTGACGCCTTCGATGCTCTCGGCAACCCAGCGCGCGCAGACGATCGCTTCCATCAGCGAGTTGCTGGCGAGCCGGTTGGCGCCGTGCAAGCCGGTGCGCGCGGCCTCGCCACAGGCCCACAGGCCTTGCACCGTGCTGCGGCCATGGCCGTCAACCGCGATGCCGCCCATGTGGTAATGGACCGCGGGCCGGATCGGGATCGGATCACGGGCGGGATCGATGCCGGCCATCTTGCAGAACGCGCTGATCACGGGATAGCGCTGCGCAAACTCCGCGCCTGGATGCTGGCGTGCATCGAGGAAAGTGCGGTGTCCCGCGGCGCGGTGGCGCCAGACCGCGCGCGCGACGATGTCGCGCGGCGCGAGCTCGGCGCCGGGCTGATCGGCCATGAAGCGCTGCCCGGTCTCGTCGATCAGGGTCGCGCCGTCGCCGCGGATCGCCTCGGTGAGCAGCGGCATCGGGCGCGACGGCCCGTCGAAGGCGGTCGGATGAAACTGGACGAATTCGATGTCCGACAGTCTTGCGCCGGCATGTGTCGCGAGCGCGAGGCCCTGGCCGAAGCATCCGCCCGGATTGGTGCTGTCCGAAAACAGCCCGCCAATGCCGCCGGTCGCTATTACCACCCGATTGGTCGCGATCGTCAGCGCGCCGCGGGCGCCGGCTGCAAGTACGCCCTTGACCGCATTATCCTCGACCAGCAGCCGGCGTGCCTCGACGCCTTCCAGCAGGGTGATCGATGGCGTCCGGCGGACCGCCGCGATCAGCGCGCGCATGATCTCGCGGCCGGTGCCATCACCGGTGGCGTGCACGATGCGGTTGCGGCCGTGTGCTGCCTCGAGCCCGAGCCGCCAGCTGCCGTCGGCGCGCCGGTCGAAGGCGACGCCGAGCTCGGCCAGATGCGCCACGGCAGCAGGCGCGGCGAGGACGATCCGGGATGCCGCGGCCGCGTCGCAGAGGCCGGCGCCGGCCGCAAGCGTATCGGCGAGATGGAGGTCTGGCGTGTCATCCGCGCCGACCGGCGCGGCGAGACCACCCTGCGCCCACATGCTGGACGCTTCGGCGCCGAGCGGCGACTTCGACAGCAGTACGACCGGCTCGGGCGCGAGCTGAAGTGCGGTCATCAGCCCCGCGGCGCCACCGCCGATGATGACCGGGCGGCCGTTCAGATCGGAAAGATCAGTACTCATATTGCCAGCATCCTTTCGACGCTCTTGCGCGCGCGATCGGCGATCTCAGGGTCGATCGTGACCTCGTGCTGATTGGTCTCCAGCGCGTGGCGGATGTTCTTCAGCGTGATCCGCTTCATGTGCGGGCATAGATTGCAGGGCCGGACGAAGTCGACATCGGGATTGCGGGCCGCGATGTTGTCGCTCATCGAACATTCCGTCAGCAGCACGACGCGCGGCGGACGCTTGGTCTCGACGAAGGACTGCATCGCGGCCGTCGAACCCGCAAAGTCCGCTTCGGCGACCACCTCGGGCGGGCATTCCGGATGCGCCAAGACGGTGACATCAGGGTAATTCTCACGCAGCTGGCGCACGTCATCGGCGGTGAACAGCTCGTGCACCTCGCAATGGCCCTTCCAGGCGATGATCTTCTTGCTCGTCTGCTTGGCGATGTTCTGCGCCAGATATTCATCCGGCAGCATGATGACGCGCTCGGCGTCGAGCGACTCCACCACCTTGAGGGCGTTGCCTGAGGTGCAGCAGATGTCGGACTCCGCCTTCACTGCAGTCGACGTGTTGACATAGGCGACGACGGGCGCGTCCGGATAGCGCGCACGCATCAGCTGCACGTCGGCTGCCGTGATGGAATCCGCCAGCGAGCAGCCGGCCTCCAGGTCGGGGATCAGCACAGTCTTCGCCGGATTGAGCAGCTTCGCCGTCTCGGCCATGAAGTGCACACCCGCGAGCACGATGACATCAGCGTCGACCTTGGTCGCTTCACGCGCGAGCAACAGACTGTCGCCGACGATGTCGGCGACGCCGTGGAAAATCTCCGGCGTCTGGTAGTTATGCGCCAGCACCACCGCGTTGCGGCGGCGCTTCAGCGCGAGGATCGCGTCGACATCCTCGGCGAAAGTCGCCCATTCGAATGGTGGGATGACGCGCTTGACGCGCTCATAGAGCGGGGCGGTGCGCTCGAGTAGTGCGGTATCGAGGGAAGCCATTTATACTCTCCTTGAGCATAAGATGTCTTATACTTATCCTGAGCATAAGGCGTGTCAAGTGCGCGAGAGCGGAAGCTTGGTGCCAGCGACGGCCCGTTCGGCCAGCACGGCGTGCCGGAAGCGGAACAGCTTGGCCGGCCGTCCGACGGTATCGGCGGCCATTGCGCCAGTCTCTTCAACGAGTTCCTGCTGCTCGATCAGCCGGCGGAAGTTCTGCTTGTGGACCAACCGGCCTGCGAGCGCCTCAACACTGCGTTGCAGTTGCAGCAGGGTGAACTCGGCGGGCATCAATTCGAATACCACCGGACGGTATTTGATCTTGGCGCGCAGTCGCGCGATCCCGGTGGCGAGGATGCGGCGATGATCTGCCGTCATCGGCTTGCCCGGCGCGGCCGGCGCCTCGCGGTCATGCGCGCGTCCGGCTTCCGGGATCAGCGACGCCTCCCAGAGCAGCTCGTAACGCTGCAGTACCAGTTCTTCATTCCAGCCGCGATCGTCGAGCCCGAAGGTGATCGCGCAGCGCTGCCAGCGCTCGCGCTGCAAGGTCGGTGACGGCGCGGCTTTCGCCCATGTCTTCAGTTTCGGCGCGATCGACCTCGCAATGAAAGCCGGCGCGCCGGCGCGCTGATCTTCCCAGGGGAAATAATCGTACCAGCCCGACCAATGCGCCTCGAAGCCTTCGCCGACCCGGTCCTCGCGGGTCAGCCCGAGATAGCTGATCGAGACGCTGTGCGGGCCCTTGGCGTCGCCGGATCGGCCGCGGTCGGCAAAGGTGTAGAGCTGCTCGACATAGCCGAGCGGGTGGCCGGTCTGCGCCTCGACCCAGGCCCGCAGCGCGGTCTGCAGCGAACGGTGGGTGAACTCGAACGGGCCGCTCGGCAGCGCGGAACCGCCGGCGATGGTCATGATCTTGGGCGTGCCGTCGGTGACGGCGACCAGCACCGCGACGAGGTCGGCGGTGACGGCATTTCCCGAAACCGGTGCGCTGGTTTTCTTCTGCGGCGATCTGGCCACCCGATCGTTCCGCCCTTAGCAGTAGCCGTAGACGCCGCAGGCGTAGGGCAGGCGGTCCCAATAGGTCACATAGGCGCCGCCGTAGTAGGGGCCGAAATAGTTGTAGGAATGCCAGTTGCCGTAATAGCCGGGCAGCGACGATGATCCCGGCAGCAGCGGTTCACCCGGCACGTACGGGATGTACGGCTCTGAATTGAGCGGGATCACCGTGGGCTCGACGACCACGAGTTGACGTCCGCGCCGCACATAGGTCGGCCCTGTGATGGTGGTGCGGTAGGCATAGTGCCGGCGCGGCAGGCCAGCCGGCAATTGGCGCGCGGCCTTGACGGTTGTGCTCTTGGCGACGACCGGGCCGTCGGCGGCGTCAGCAGGCGAAGTCGCAAACAGTGCGATCGCGAGCGGCAATATCCAGCGCAGCATCAATGGTCTCCCGAATCATCCGGAGCCTATCACTGCCACTTTATGCCGGATTGAGCGTTAACGAGAGACCCGTCGCAATTAAGCGTTAACGCGAGACACATCGTTCGGGCAATTGGCCGGAGCGATGCGGGGCACCGCTCCGGAACAATGGCGGGATCAGGCGCGCAGGGCCTGGTCGAGATCAGCGATCAGGTCTTCCTTGTCCTCGATGCCGATTGAGAGCCGCACCACCTCGGGCGCCGCGCCGGACTTCACCTTGGCGGCATCGTCGAGCTGGCTGTGGGTGGTGGAGGCCGGGTGGATCACCAGCGAGCGGGTGTCGCCGACATTGGCCAGATGCGAAAACAGCTTCAGGTTCGACACCAGGTTGACGCCGGCGTCATAGCCACCCTTGAGACTGAAGGTGAACACCGCGCCGGCGCCTTTCGGTGCGTATTTGCGCTGCAGGGCGTTGTATTTGTCGCCGGGCAGGCCGGCGTAGTTCACCGCCGACACGGCCGGGTGGGTCGAGAGGAATTCCGCCACCGCCTTGGCATTGTCGCAGTGCTTCTGCATGCGCAGCGGCAGTGTCTCGATGCCGGTCAGGATCATGAAGGCGTTGAACGGCGACAGCGCCGGGCCGAGGTCGCGCAGGCCCAGCACGCGGCAGGCGATCGCGAAGGCGAAATTGCCAAAGGTCTCCTGAATCCGGATGCCGTGATATTCGGGGCGCGGCTCGCTCAGCATCGGATATTTGTTGTCCTTCGACCAGTCGAAGGTGCCGGCGTCGACGATGATGCCGCCGAGCGAATTGCCATGACCGCCGAGGAACTTGGTCAGGGAGTGCACGACGATGTCGGCACCATGGTCGATCGGCTTGATCAGATAGGGCGAGGCCAGCGTGTTGTCGACGATCAGCGGCACGCCGGCCTTGCGCGCGACGGCGGCGATCGCCTCGATATCGGTGATGCTGCCGGCGGGGTTGGCGATCGACTCGATGAAGATCGCCTTGGTGTGCGGCGTCACCGCGCGCTCGAAGCTTTCGATCTCGTCAGGATCGGCCCAGGCCACGTTCCAGCCGAACGCCTTGAAGGCGTGGGTGAACTGGTTGATCGATCCGCCGTAGAGTTTTCGGGCGGCGATGATTTCGTCGCCGGGTTTCAACAGCTGCTGCAGCACGACGAGCTGCGCGGCGTGGCCGGAGGCGACCGCAAGCGCCGCGGTGCCGCCCTCGAGCGCTGCGACGCGTTCCTCGAGCACGGCGTTGGTCGGGTTGCCGATCCGGGTATAGATGTTGCCGAAGGCCTGCAGGCCGAACAGCGAAGCCGCATGGTCGGCGTCATTGAAGACGAATGACGTGGTCTGGTAGATCGGCGTCGCCCGCGCGCCGGTGGTGGGATCAGGCTGCGCGCCGGCGTGCACGGCGAGGGTGGAAAATCCCGGAAGGCGATCGGTCATTCTTTGTGTCCTGTTGTGGCCTGGTCGAAACGCGCGGCATGCTGATAGCGGCGGCGCTCGCCGTCAAGCGAGACGGCTATGCCGGCATTTTTTGGAATGGGCATCCAGCGCCATACCGGACGAGTGGAGCGATTATTCCGCCGCGATGTCAGGTCGTCTCGGTCTTGTTCTTTGCCGCGCGGTCGGATGCCGCAGTCTGGCCGCCGCCAAAGCTGGTGCGGTTGAGCGACAGCCGCATGCCCTGCGTCGGAATCGGCGCGCGCTTGGAACTCAGCGTGCGCGAGTTGACACCCATCCAGGAGATCTCCGACGACAGCCGGCCATACTCGATTTTCGGGCAGCGGTTCATCACCACCTTGAGTCCCGCGGCCTCCGCCTTCTCGGCGGCGGCATCGTCGCGTGCGCCAAGCTGCATCCAGATCACCTTCGGCAGCGGCGACAATTTCAGCGCTTCCTCGACGACCGGCATAATGTGGCTCGAATTGCGGAAGATGTCGATCATGTCGATCGGGCGATCGATATCCGCGAGCGATGCGACGAACGGCTTGCCCATCAGCGCCTTGCCGACATGGCCAGGGTTTACCGGGATCATGTCGTAGCCGCGTTGCGCCAGATATTTGAACGCGAAATAGCTCGGCCGCACATTGACCGGCGAGGCACCGACCATCGCGATCGATTTCACGTTGTTCAGGATGCTGCGGATGTAGTTGTCGTCGTAGGCGTCGTGATTCATCGGTCTTCCGGGTTTGTCATTCCGGGGCTCGCGAAGCGAGAACCGGGAACCTCGAGATTCCGGGTTCAATGCTGCGCATCGCCCCGGAATGACGACGCGAGAATTGCGTCGTCACTTGTCCTGCCACTTCGGATCGCGCTTCTCGATGAAGGCGCCGATGCCTTCCTCGGCGTCGCGCGCCATCATGTTTTCGGTCATCACCTCGGCGGCGAAGCGATAGGCGTCCGCAAGGCTCATCTCAGCCTGGCGATAGAACGCCTCCTTGCCGAGCTTGACGGTGTAGGCCGATTTCAGCGCGACCTTTTGCGCCAGCGCGATCGCGGCGTCGCGTTCTGCGCCAGCGGATACCACGCGGTTGATGAGGCCGATGCTCTGTGCGGTCGCCGCGGAGACCGGTTCACCGGTCAGCAGCATCTCCATCGCCTGCTTGCGCGGCACGTTGCGCGACAGGGCCACCATCGGCGTCGAGCAGAACAGCCCAATATCGACACCCGGCGTCGCGAACGCCGCAGCGTCGGAGGCGACGGCGAGGTCGCAGCTTGCGACGAGCTGGCAGCCGGCCGCGGTGGCGATGCCCTGGACACAGGCGACCATCGGCTTCGGCAGATGCACGATCGCCTGCATCATCGCGCTGCAGGCGTTCATGATCTCAGCGAAATAGGCGCGGCCGCGATCGGCGTCGGTGCGGCGCGCGGTGAGCTCCTTGAGGTCATGGCCGGCGCAGAATGCCGGGCCGTTGGCGGCGAGCACGACGGCGCGGACGCTCCTGTCGCCGGCGACATCGTTCAGCGCAGCGTGCAACTCGCCGATCAGGCCCTCGGAGAGGCTGTTGCGGGCCGCGGGTCGATTGAGCGTCAGTAGCGCGATACTGCCAATGGTCTCGCGCAGCAGGATCGGCTGATGTTGCGGCGCTTTCGCGCGGACGGCCTGGGCGGACATGACGAAATTCCTCTATCGTGTCTGTGACAATTTAATGTAACAGGCAGGCTGAAGCGAGGGCAGGACCACATGGCGATTGCGAAAATGAGCGTGGCTGATCTGGAGGAATTCCTGCGTAAGGAATTTCCGCAGGCATTCGCCTACGACGACATCCGGATCGAAAGCGCCGACGGCGAGACGGCCTTGCTTCGCCAGCGCTTCAGCGAGCGCATGCTGCGGCCCGGCGGTACGGTCTCCGGGCCGACCCTGATGGGGCTGGCGGATTTTGCGATGTATGTGGTGCTGCTGTCGGCGATCGGGCCGATCGGCCTTGCCGTCACCACCAACCTCAACATCAATTTCCTGCGCAAGGGCCAGCCGGGCCAGGACGTCCTTGCCGTCGCCAAGCTGCTCAAGCTCGGCAAGCGGCTTGCGGTCGGTGAGGTGAACCTGCTGTCCGGCACCTCTCCGGACCCGATCGCCCATGTTACGGCGACCTATTCCATTCCAAATCAATAGTCTTTCTTGAGGTATTATTGCACCATATTTTCAAGTCGCTGTTTTTATTGAGATAATCATGGCGCGTCGATGTTGACGCGCGCCTGCGGCTTCTCTAGAAAGCCGCCAGTTCGGCGCATTCGGCGCCGATTTCCTTTTCACGGATTTCACACATGAGCACGTTCTCGGCCAAGCCCGCCGAAGTGACGAAGAAGTGGGTCGTGATCGACGCCAAGGGTCTGGTCGTCGGTCGTCTCGCCACGCTCGTCGCGATGCGTCTGCGCGGCAAACACCTGCCCACCTACACCCCGCATGTCGACTGCGGCGACAATGTCATCATCGTCAACGCCGCGCATGTGGTGCTGACCGGTCGCAAGCGCGACCAGAAGGTCTACTACAAGCACACCGGCTTCATCGGTGGCATCAAGGAGCGCACCGCGAAGCAGATCCTCGAGGGTCGCTTCCCCGAGCGCGTCGTCGAGAAGGCGATCGAGCGCATGATCCCGCGCGGTCCGCTCGGCCGCATGCAGATGGGCAATCTGCGCGTCTATCCGGGTGCCGAGCATCCGCATGAGGCCCAGAGCCCCGAGAAGGTCGATATCGCTTCCCTGAATCGCAAGAACACGAGGGCCGCATAATGTCCGATACGTTGCAGTCCCTCGACCAGCTCTCGCAGGTCAAGCCGGCAGCTCCCGACGCGCCGAAGTACGTCAAGAAGGTCGACAAGTTCAACCGCGCCTACGCCACCGGCAAGCGCAAGGACGCGGTCGCGCGCGTCTGGATCAAGCCAGGCGCCGGCAAGATCTCGGTCAACACCCGCGACATCGAGATCTACTTCGCCCGCCCGGTGCTGCGCATGATGATCCAGCAGCCGCTGGTCGCTGCCGCCCGTAACGGCCAGTACGACGTGATCTGCACCGTCGCCGGCGGCGGTCTCTCCGGCCAGGCCGGAGCTGTCAGACACGGCATCTCGAAGGCGCTCACCAACTTCGAGCCCGAGCTGCGCGGCGTCCTCAAGAAGGGCGGCTTCCTGACCCGCGACTCGCGTTCGGTCGAGCGCAAGAAGTACGGCAAGGCCAAGGCCCGCAAGTCCTTCCAGTTCTCGAAGCGCTAATTTAAAATTCGCGGCAATTGCCGCGTGCATCACGTTGCAGAGGGCGCCGCGAGGCGCCCTCTTGCTTGCGCCCAACCACGCCTGCTTCGACGCGAATTAGCGCAGTTTTTCAAGAAAACTTGCGTGTGCGTGCAAACGAAATTGGAACTCGGGCCTTCTAGCCTGCGATCTCGCACTGGCGCTGCATCACCGTATTAATTGCGCCTGCGAACGTTGCATCACCGGGCTGGGGTGACTTATGTCGTTCGATCCATCGACGCTTTATCTGTTCGCCACCATGGTCGCGGGCATGCTCGGCGCCATGCTCTGGTTGTTCGGCAGGCAGGAGAACATTGCCGCGCTGAAGTGGTGGGGCACCGCCTATCTGCTCGGCGCGGCCTCGGTCGCGCTGTGGACGGTCGGCAGCTCGACGCTCGATCCGATGATTCTGCTGGGCCTCAATGCGATCGGCTTCGCCGCCTGCGGCATGGTCTGGAATGCCGCGCGCATCTTCCACGGTCGCAAGGCCAACCTGCCGGGTCTCGTGCTCGGCCCGATCGCGTGGATCGGTGCGGTGACGACAATCGCGGATCCGGCGATGCGTCTGACGATCGGCGCCGGGATCGTTGCGATCTATGCCGCGCTGACCGCTTCCGAGCTCTGGAGCGAGCGCCGCCGCGCGATGCAACGTCGCTGGATTGCGATCGCGATCCCGGTCGCACATGGCTGCGTCCTGATGCTGCCGATCCTGGTTGGCGACCTGCTGCGGCTGAACGGCCAGAACTTCGTCAGCAGCTTCTGGGTCACGCTGTTCTCGATCGAGCTCGTGCTGTATGCGATCGGCACGGTGTTCGTGATCTTCATGATGGTGTCGGACCGCGCGGTGGCCGTGCACAAGACCGCCGCTTCGATCGATCCCTTGAGCGGCATGCTCAACCGCCGCGGCTTCACCGAGGCCTGCACACGGGTCATCGAGCGGGAAGCCGTTGCCGGCCGGCCGGTCACCGTGATGATCTTCGACATCGATCATTTCAAGTCGATCAACGACCGCTTCGGTCATCCGGCGGGCGACGAGATCCTGAAACTGTTCTCCGCCGTGGTGGTCAACAGTCTCAGGATCAGCGATCTGTCGGGCCGGATCGGCGGCGAGGAATTCGCGGCGCTGCTGCCGTGCTCGCTGGAGGAGGGCGTGCTCGTCGCCGAGCGCGTGCGCGAGGCGTTCGAGAACAGCAACATCACCTGCGAGGACGGCGCGGTCGACACCACGGTCAGCATCGGCGTGGCCGGTGGACCCGCTGGAACCGAGCTTGAGGTGCTGCTGGCCTCGGCCGACACCGCGCTCTATCAGGCCAAGCGCAGCGGCCGCAATCGCGTCGAGGCGGCGGAGGAATTGCCGCTGTCGCTGGAGAATTGGCGGCGCAAGACCGCGGGCCTGCCGGCATCGGCACGGCAAAAGCCGGCGCCCGCCCGTGCGTGAGCGCAGTAACGACTGGTTAACCATTCGATCCCATGCTTTCGGCCATGGAGTCGATCCGCACCCGCAATCTGCAGTCTGCCTTGATGTCGCTCGAAGCCGACGCGGCCTCGGCACGCGGCGGCTTCGCCTGCCTGTTCTCGGACTCCGGTGAATACGAGACCGCGCTGATCGCCGAACGCCGCGCGCAGGGACGATACCAACCGCCGAGGGCCCGCTGGCCGATCGTGATGCTGCTCGGCGTCATGCTGATGGTCGTCGGTACTGTGCTGCTGTTCAACTGAGCTGCGGTACGTTGCCCTGAGCAGGCGCCGGCGCCTGATCCTCCGCCTTGAAGTGGTCGATCATCACCTTGGCGATCGCCATCAGCGGCAGCGCCAGCGCCAGCCCCCAGATGCCGAACACGACGCCGAGCAGGATCTGGAACGCGAACAGCGTGGCCGGCGGGATGTCGAGCGCCTGGCGCTGGATGATCGGCGTCAGCACGTAGCTTTCCAGTGCGTGAACGCCGAGGAACAGGATGAAGGCCGACAGCGCCGCGATCCACCCGGTCGCAAGGCTAGCCAGCACCACGATCAGCCCGCCGAGGATCGCGCCGACCGTCGGGATGAAGGCGAGCAAGCCGGCCTGGATGCCGAGGATGAACGAGCTCGGAATGCCGATGATGGCGAGGCCGATCCAGGTCACGAGGAACACCGCGGTCATGGTGATGATCTGCGCGATCAGCCAGCGTTCCAGTGTCTCGCCGATGCGGTCGACGATGACGGTCGCCTGCGCGCGGTATTTGGCCGGCGCGATGAACAGCAATCCGGCGCGGTAGATGCTCGGCTGCGCTGCGAAGGCGAGACCGAGGAACAGCACGATGAAGAAGTTGCCGACCACGCTGACGGTGCCGAGCAGCACCTTTAGCGTCTGACTGATGATGGCGCCGCCGCTGGAAGCCAGCGCGCCCGCGCCGGGGATGCCATGCGACTGCGACGACGTTGCGGGCGTCGATGTCGTCGTCGTCACGGCGGTGCCTTCAGCTTTCGCCTCGCCGGCGGCGTTGGTGAAATCGAGATAGCTGGTATCGACACCGTGCTGCTCGAGGAACTCCTTGACGCTGCCGAGCTGCGATTTGATCGTGTTGCTCAGCACCGTGGCCTGCTGTGCGATGGTGGTGCCGCCGAGGAACACGATGCCGGATAGCAGCCCGGCCATCGCCAGGCAGACGATCGCAAGCCGCAGCGCGTGGGGCAGCCCGGTCAGCCGGCCGAGCAGGGTGGTCATGGCATTGAGGGCGACCCCGAGCAGCATGCCCGCGAACAGCAGGAACAGGGTCGCGGCGAACTGCCAAGCGAAGGTCAACAGGGCTGCGAACAGCACGATGCCGATGCCGCCGACGGCGATCGCCCACGCCATGTCGTTACGGGCTTGCAGGCGATTGTCAGCCGGGTCTGTCACGGGTGATTCCCCCTTCGCGACGGTGTCCGGAGCAGTCATTGGCGAAAATCCCGCCGGGATCAAGCCGCCGGGACCGTGCCGGTTTACCGCTGAGGTGCTGTGATCCTGGCGCGACCGTTGGGCGACAGGCCGGATTTCGGCCCCGGGGGCTGCGAATCTGTGCATGATCGCAAGGCCCCCTGTGCAGATATAGGCAGTTGATCCGGGGGGAACTCGAAGGCATGATCGTCTCCGCAACGTCGCAAATTTAGAAGAATCATTGCGCGAGACTTCAATAATGAGACGGCCCGTGGTCGGCGTGATCGGAAACGCCCATCGCATCGAAAATCGTTTCACAGTCCAGATGGTCGGGGAGCGCAACCTTCGCGCGGTTGCCGAGGTGTCGGGCGCGGTGCCCCTGATGTTTGCGGGGAGCCCCGAAATCACCGATGTCGGCGCCTTGCTCGACGTGGTCGATGGCGTGGTGCTGACCGGTGCACGCGCCAATGTTCATCCGACCCGCTTCAACACCGAACCCTGTGCCGCCCACGAGCCCTACGACATCCACCGCGACGATGTCGCGCTGGCGCTGTCGGAGGCCTGTGTCGCGCGCGGCGTGCCGATCTTCGGCATCTGCCGCGGCCTGCAGGAGATGAACGTCGCGTTCGGCGGCTCGCTGCATCCGGAGATCCGCGAGATCCCGGGCCGCATGAACCACCGGATGCCGCGGCTCGAGAACGGCGAGATCCATCCCGATCCGACTGTCGTGTTCGCCGACCGTCACGACGTGGCGCTGACGCCGGGTGGCGCCTTCGCCAAGATCCTTGGCCGCGAGATTATTCGAGTCAACTCGCTGCATGGCCAGGGCATCCTCGAGCCGGGCAAGCGCGTCGTGATCGAGGGCATCGCCGAGGACGGCACCATCGAGGCGATTCGCATCGCCGATGCGCCCGGCTTTGCGCTCGGCGTGCAGTGGCACGCCGAATACGATCCGCAGCGCAACCCGATCAACCGCGCGCTGTTCGAGGCCTTCGGCGACGCCCTGCGCGAGCGCCGGCGGGCGGCGTAGCGATCGTCGCCCATCCCACCCGCTGCTGCCGTCCCGGAGCATTTCAAGCGATAACCGTGTCGGCGCCTTGCACACCATTGTCGCCCCGGCGAAGGCCGGGGCCCATGCTCCGCGGCAGGTGTTGTCAGCCAAACTCGTGGTTCCAGCATCGCTCAACAATAGCCATTCGTGGCTATGGGGCCGGGCCGTCGCCGAGACGACACTGAGCGCGTGGTGCCGATTGCGAGTCACACATCTACGTTCTCGCGGCATCATTTGCCCGAGCTTTGCTCTTCGTCTCGCCACTCTGAGCAGAGGGCGCAGGGAAAGCCGGGTGCCGATCGCACCCATGGGCCCCGTGCAATAGGTAGAAAGCACGGGGGGTAGGACCACAGGTGTAACCGGAGCAATCCGGCTTTCCCTGCGCGATGGGTTACGGCTTACTTCGTGCTCTCCCCGGCGAGACTGGGCTTGCTTGTCACCGTCTTCGCAACGCGCGACCTGCGCAATCGGAAAAGACACCTGCCACCAGGGCGTCAGGACCACACGACTTCACCGTCCGCTTCGTGCGCACTCGTCAGCCGCGCAATCCGCGTCCACCGCATCTCGACCCGCGTTCGTGACGACCGCGAAGCGCCCCTCGATCGGGCGAGACGGGCGGACCATATACCGTGTCGCGCTTCGGATAAAGCGAAATATTTTTCACGACGGGGCTTGCGCCGTCGGGCAACTCAGTGGCACGCGCGCTCAAAGGGGCGCTGCCCGCCGGTGGACGGGCGGCAACCGAAAATGAGGCTCCTGGTTGGTCTCCCGATCTATGGCCGTCAGCGCAGGCCGGCGGAACGGCGAAACAGCCGCTTGAGGTCGGTGGCTGCGGTTTGCCCGGGTTGCAATGTTTCATTGCGATCGTGTTGAACCTGTTGCGGGCGATAAGGCTCTTCCAGCGCATCGAGCTCCTGGTCCGTGAGCTGGATGTCGAGCGCGGCGACGGCATCGTCGATGTGGTGAAGCTTGGTCGCGCCCAGAATCGGGGCGGTTACGGCAGGGTTGTGCAGCAACCAGGCAAGCGCGACCTGGGCGGGTTTGCATCCCCGCGCCTGTGCCACGGCGAGAACGCGATCGATCACGGCGTCGTCTTCCGGACGCGAAAAGTCCTTCACGACGCGGGACCGCTCGGTATTGTCGCGACGGCTGCCGGCCAGCAATCCCCTCGCAAGAGGACTGTAGGGAATGACTCCGACGCCCTGATCGAGACAGAGGGGAATCATCTCTCGTTCTTCCTCGCGATAAAGAAGATTATACTTGTTCTGCATGGTGACGAATTTCGTCAGGCCGTTCGCCTGCGCAAGCGCCTGGAGCTTGGCGAACTGGAACGCGTGCATGCTGGAAGCGCCGATGTGGAGGGCCTTGCCGGCGCGCACCACGGCATCAAGCCCCTCGAGGATCTCCTCGTAAGGCGTCAAGGGATCGAGGCGGTGGATCTGGTACAGGTCGACATAGTCGGTGCCGAGGCGACGCAAACTGTCATCGATGGCGTGTCGAAGATGCTTGCGCGACAATCCCCGCTGGTTGGCGTCGGCGCCCGTCGCAAAAAACACCTTGGTGGCGATGACGACCTGATCCCGTCCTGCGGCGTAGCGCTTTACCGCACGTCCCAGGATCTCTTCACTCAGGCCGGACGAGTACGAGTCGGCGGTATCGAAGAAGGTAAAGCCGGCCTCAAAGGCGCGACGATAGTGATCTTGCGCCTGCTCCTCGCTCAGCGCCCACGGCATCCAATCCTTCGAGCCATAGCTTGAACATCCGAAGGCAATTCGCGACACCTGGATTCCGGTGTTCGCGAGCGTTCCATACTTCATCTGCATATTCCTTCACTGTCGCGCGGGCCTTTGCGAGATGTGTCATCACGCTTGGCTCCAAACTATGGAATATCTTGTCTGCCGAAATGGTCTAGCTTGCTCGCACTGCAAGAGCGCGGTCGCAAGCTTGATCTTCGACCGTAGCGTAATAAGGCGTGGCTATGTCAGTCGAGTCGATCGAAACCGTCGTTGATGTTCAGACCGCTGAGAAGGATCAAGGCACAACGCTGCGCTCGCTTGCTGCCAAGCTTCCGTGGATCGTCATCGTTCAGATATTGGTGGTCGCCGCGATCCTGCTCGCCGTGCAACTGGCTGTTGACAGCGGCGCAGTGAAACGAATCTATCTGGCCTCGCCGACGCAGATTCTTGGTGCTTTCCCCCAGCTCTTTACCAGGGAGAATTTGCTCTTTCATCTTTCGGTGACGCTCGCCGAAGCTGGCGTCGGCGTGACGCTCAGCGCGGTCCTCGGCATTGCGACCGGCATCGCCATGGGCCTGTTCCCGAAGGTGCATCGGTTTCTGAACCCGTTCCTGATCTGGTTCATGGCGATTCCGAAGGTCACCATCATTCCGCTTCTCACCCTCTATTTGGGTCTCGGCTTCGAACACAAGGTGTTCATCATCTTTCTGTTCTGTTACTTCCTGTTCGTCTTCAATACGATCGCCGGCATCAAGCAGGTTCAGGACAATCACATCAAGGTCGCGCGGGCGCTCGGGGCGACGCAGCGTCAGATCATCTGGAAAGTGGTGCTGCCGTCAGCCACGCCGTCGATCGTGGCCGCGGTCCGCATCGAGGCCGCCACCTGTCTGCTTGCAACGCTGTTCGCCGAAATCGTTGCCTCCAAGGCCGGCGTCGGCAACCTCCTCAACAAATTGTCGGGCATCTACGACACCGCCGGTGTGTTTGCCCTCGTCATTCTCGTCACGTCGATCGCATTGCTGATCATCTATCTGGTGGATCTGCTCGAAAGGCGTGTTTTGCTCAAGTGGAAATACGTCTGACCGATCCCGGCTTCGCGTCTTCCCGTCACCGCTCGTTCGAAGGATCGATCATGCGCTCACCTGGCCTTTCGGCTCGTCTTCTTGTCTTGGCTTCGCTCGCTCTCGGCTTCTCCGTGCCGGCCGGCGCACAGGAGAAGAAAACCCTCAAGCTTCAGGATACGACAAGCTATACGCAGCAACCCATCGTGTTCGGGGTAGAGAAAGGGTTCTTCGCCGAGGAGGGGCTGACCGTCGAGTTTGTCGGGACGCAAGATCCGGTCACGGCCACCTCGCGCGGCGATGTGACGTTCGCCTTCGGGCCGACCAGCGTCTATCTGCGTGCTGCGGCCCTCGGGGCGCCGATCAAGATCGTCTCCGCCGCCTTCCGCTCGAAGGGGCCGTATTTTCTGATCGCCCGGAAAGGCATCAAGTCGTTCGCAGATCTGAAGGGCAAGACGATCGGGGTCGGACCGGACACCAGCGGCAATCTCGCGTCGGTCGCGCGCTATCTGCTGAAGGCCGAAGGGATCAATCCCGACCGCGATTTGACGCTGTTTGCTGCCGGCGCGACCGAAAAGGCGTACGGCGCACTGGAAACCGGCCAGGTCGACGCCACCATTATCCACCAGCCCTTTGCGGCGCTCGGTGAGATCGAGGGCGTCTCGACCACATTGGCGCGTGCCTGGGACTACCTTCCGACCTATCACACCGGTGTTTTGATCGCGGGCGACGCGGTGATCGCCCAGGATCCGGATCTGCTGCGGCGCGGTCTGCGAGCCTACTTCAAATCCTACACTTATGCCAAGGCGCATTACGACGAATATCTGCCCTGGTTGCAGGCGCGCCTGAAGATCAATCCGGAGGCGGTGAAGCGCGCCATCTATCAGGAGGACGATGTCTGGGACGCCAATCCGGCGATCGATCCGCAGGCGATCCACGACACCCAGCAGTTGGAGATCGATGTCGGCAATCAGAAGGAGTTCTACGACGCCGCCAAATACATCGATGTCCGCTTCATCCCACAGGAATATGTGAAGCCGTTCGTCTATCCCGCGCGCAAGACGCAGTGAGCGAGAGCAAGCAGGGGCGCGAGGGGCACATGCCGGCCTTCACCATCAGATCTCTCGACAAAGTCTATCCGGGAGCGCCGCCGGTGCGTGCGCTGAGCAACATCAGCTTCTCGGTGGAGGAGGGCGAGTTCATCGTCCTGCTCGGCCCGAGCGGGTGCGGCAAAAGCACGCTGCTGGAAATTCTCGCCGGGCTGCAGCTGCCCAGCGGCGGCTCGGTACTGTTTCGCAACAAGCCGATCGACGGTCCGGGCGGAGAACTCGGCGTCGTGTTCCAGGATGCCTCGCTCTACCCGTGGCGAACGGTTGCGGCCAATGTCGGTCTGGGGCTCGAATTGCGCGGGGTGGACAAGGTTGAAGCCCGACGATTGGTCGAGGAGCAGCTGTCCCTGGTCGGGCTCGCCGGCTTTGGCGGCAAGTTTCCACACCAGATTTCCGGCGGCATGAAGCAGCGCGCCGGTATTGCGCGTGCGCTGGTCGGCGACCCCGATGTCATCCTGATGGACGAGCCTTTCGGAGCTGTCGATTACGTCACGCGCAACAAGTTGCAGGAGGACCTGATCCGCATTTGGCAGCAGCGCCGCAAGACCATCGTCTTTGTGACGCACGACGTTGGCGAGGCCGTGTTTCTTGCCGATCGCATCGTCCTGCTGTCGCCGCGGCCCGGACGGATCGCCGAAATCGTCACCCTCGACCTGCCGCGTCCGCGTCAGCGCGGCGACATCGAACTTCTGCAACGCGAAGCCCGGATCTACGAGGCGCTCCGCGCACTGGAGCCAGCCGCGACGGCAATCATGGCCTGACCGAACGGAGATCAAAATGGCCAAACCGCTCCACCTCGGCTTTCTCTATGCGCCGCAATCCGGGCATCAGACGCACGACGAGAGTTTCGATCCCCTGAACCCCATTCACCTGACGTCGCTTGCGCGTGACCTGGAGGGGGCCGGCTTTGCCTTCCTCCTGGTCGACGACAGTGTCGGTCATGCGGCGCCTGCGCGCAGCGAAGCGTTCACGACGGCGTCCTTCCTCGCGACCAGGACGAGACACATTGGTCTGATCGCCGCGGCCAACACCAGCTATGTGGAGCCTTACAACGTGACGCGGCTCGCCGCTTCGCTCGACCATGTCACGCATGGGCGTGCCGGCTGGCTCGTCGCGACCGGCGTGGCCGATCCGGCCGGCGCCAATTACGGGCAGGCCGCCTTTGCGCCAGATCTCCACTATCAGCGTGCCGAAGAAATTCTCGATATTGCACGCCGGCTCTGGGATAGCTGGGAAGATGACGCCTTCGTTCGCGACAAGCGGAGCGGCGTGTTCGTCGATGGCGCAAAAATCCATCCGATCGATTACATCGGCGCTTCCTTCACGGTGAAGGGGCCGCTGAACGTCGCACGGCCGCCGCAGGGACAGGTCATCGTTGCTCATCGCGTCGTGGACAGGCGGTCGGCGGAGTTTGCAGGACGGCACGCCGATATCGCAATCCTGGGGGCTGCGACGGCGGGCGATATCGCAGCCTTGCGTGCCAATGTGATTGCTGCGGCGAGCGGAGCCCGTCGTGAGGAGCAACATGTGCGTCTGTTTGCGGAGATCGTCCCCGTCATCGGCCCGGACCACGCGGCGGGTGCGCCGGGAGCCACCTCCGCCAGCTTCCTGTCTGGTACTGCGACGAAGATCGTGGACGAGATCGAGGCACTGACGAATGCCGTGACGCTGGACGGCCTGTTGGTGGCGCCTCGGGTCCTGCGCAGCGGCCTCGATGCCTTTTCCCGGGATGTCGTCCCGGAGCTGGTGCGACGGCAGCGACTGCTATCCGCCAACGGATCGATCACCTTGCGCGAACGGCTCAACCTGAGCCGGCCGCGCAACATCTTCGAACACAAGGCACCTCAGCACGCCAGCACGGCAGGCTGAATCACTCTGCGAGCGTTTCATCATGTCCAAGCGAGAACTCCATTTCGGCCTGATGTTCTGGGCCGGCGGCACGCACCCCAGCGGTTGGCGCTATCCTTCCTCGCATGCAGGTGCCGCATTCGACATCGAGTTCCTGCAGCGGGTCACCCAGCTTGTGGAAGCTGCCAAGTTCGATTTCCTGTTTCTTGGCGACCGGCTGGCGAGCGATCCAAGCCTGCAGACCACCAATCCCTCCCAGATGTCGCGCCTTGAACCCTTCGTGTCCGGTGCGAGTCTCGCGGCAGCGACCAGCCATATCGGCATCGTCGTAACCGCCAATCCGACCTACTACGACCCCTATAATCTCGCGCGCATGTTCGCTTCGCTGGATCACCTCAGCCAGGGCCGCGCGTCGTGGAATCTGGTGACCGGGGCGGACGAGATCGCAGCGGGAAATTTCTCCCGGCAGGCCCATTGGGATACCGAGCGACGCTATGATTGGGCCGATGAATTCGTCGCCGTGGTGCGGGGACTCTGGGACAGCGATGCGATCACTCCGCTGCACCACAAGGGGCGCTATTTCGAGGTCGCCGGGCCGCTCAACGTGAAGCGCCCGCCGCAAGGCCACCCGGTGATCCTGCATGCCGGCACATCGGACCGTTCGCGCGAACTCGGCGCACGCGATGCCGATGTCATCTTCGCCGGTCAGGCGACGATCGAGAGTGCGAAGGCCTACTACGCCGATGTCAAATCCAGGGCCGGCAAATACGGCAGGGCGGATAGCGAGATCGCCATTCTGCCCGGGCTCACCCCGGTCGTAGCGGAAACCACCCAGCAGGCGGTCGCGATCTATGACCATCTCAATTCATTCATCGCGCTGGAGCCCGACGGCGATGGCGGTGAGGCCAGCCGCTACGGCTCTCTCGGCAGAATGGGCAAACGCCGCAACCTCACGGCGGTGTCGGCTGCGATCGGCGTCGACGTGTCGGGTCAGAACCGCGATGCGCCCGTCGATCCAATCGTGCTGGCAGAGGCCAACGAAGACGGCCGGCGGCTGTTTGCCGACGTCACGCGCCTCACTCGCCGCGACGTGAAAGGCCCCGACCGTCTGACCTATCGTGATCTCATCATCGGGCACATCAGCACCGGCGCCATCGTGGTCGGCGATGCGAAGGAAGTCGCCGACCACATCCAGCACTGGTTCGACGAACGGGCGGCTGACGGCTTCAATATCTTCCCGCCCTATGTGCCGGAATCGGTCGAGGCCTTTACCGGCCTTGTCGTGCCCGAGCTGCAGCGGCGCGGCCTCTACCGGACCGATTATTCCGGTTCGACCTTTCGCGATCATCTGGGCCTGGCAAAGCCGGGGCCGATCCTCTCCAATGCCACCAGCCTTTGAGGCTGGCCTCGCTGCGTGGGGGGCCGCGCGTTTCGTCCGTGGCGATCGGGACGGCTCTGCACCGCGCCGAGCATAGGCCGATTGCGGCCCGCGGCGCCGCCCGGCGCCCACGCGAAGATCTCCCCGGCGTTGGAGGAGGTTCAGCCGCCATGGGCGTGTGCCGGCCATCAATCTCCGTACTTATACGGATATGAAAGTGGCGGATTGCGAGGCCGGACTCGGCTAAGCAAGAAGGGGCAAGCTACCCGATATTGCCCCGGCGCCGACGATCCTTTCCGATATTGTTTTGCTTTTCCATTTTCCGGTGCAACTGCTCACGATGAGTTGGTCGGGATGAATTTGTCGGGCCGACTGGCGGCCGGGATGATGCTTCCCGTCGTCACACTCCTGCTCGCGCTGGGCTTCATCCATGGCGTCACCTGGCCGGGCATTCTGCTCGCTTGTGGCGTGATTTCGGTGGTGTTGATGACGGCTGAGATGATTGCGAGGTCGCTGTCCAGAACGCCCGCCCAGTTGGTGCGGGCGGCGGAGGCGCTGTCGCGCGGCGAGCCGGTCTCGATACGCCCGGGCGGCGACGAGGAGGCGGCCCAGCTCGCCGCGACGCTCGCCGAACTGTCGGCGCAATTGGGCAGCCGGCAGCATTTGCTGGAGAAGACCGTCGAGAGCATCCGCGATCCGGTGGTGGTCGCCGACGAGCATCGGGTGATCGTGATCGTCAACGCCGCGGCGCGGCGGCTGTACCGGGTCGAACCCGGCTTTGACATCCTGACCGGTGTTCGCACCTTCCAGAATTACTACGCCGATGGCACGACGGTGATGCCGATCGCCGAGACGCCGATGGCGCGTGCGCTGCGCGGCGAGGATATCGACGATTGCGAGCTGATCGTCAAACCGCTGCGGCCGGAACCGGCTGTCTGTCTCGTCGCCAACGCGAGGCCGCTGCGCGACGATGCCGGCAATTTGCGCGGCGCGGTCATCGTGCTGCGCGATGTCACCGCGGAGCGTCAGGCGCATCGGGCGCTGGTGGAGAGCGAGCAGATGGCGCAGGTCATCGTCAGGACCGCGCTCGACGCCTTCGTGCAGACCGACCAGGACGGCATCATTCTCGAGTGGAGCCCGCAGTCCGAGACGCTGACCGGCTGGACGCGCTCGGAGGCGGTCGGCCGCCGCGTGGTCGAGCTGGTGTTCCCGGAAGAGCTGCGGGTTGCGCACCGGCAGCGCATCACCCGCTTCCTGCAGGAGACCGCGGCCGGCGGGATGGGCATGCGCTATGAAACCGCATCCGTGCACCGCGACGGCCACCGGTTCTACGTCGAGGTCTCGCTCAACGCGCTGCGCCGCGGCGATGGCTGGATCATCAACTCCTTCGTCAGGGACGTCACCCAGCGCCGGCGCGCCGAAGAACAACTGATCCAGGCGCAGAAGACGGAATCGCTCGGGCGGTTGACCGGCGGCATCGCGCATGACTTCAACAACATGCTGACCGTGATCACCGGCACGATCGAGATCCTCGCCGATGGAGTGAAGGACAACCCGCAGCTTGCCGCGATCGCCAAGCTGATCAGCGACGCCGCCGATCGCGGCGCTCAGCTCACCTCGAGCCTGCTGGCATTCGCGCGCAAGCAGTCGCTGCAGCCCGCCGAGACCGACGTCAACGACCTGATCGGCGAAGTGGTGCGGCTGCTGTCGCAGACGCTGGGATCGCAGACCGAGATCAGGACGGAGCTCGGCCGCGACGCCTGGCTCGCCTTCGTCGACCGCAGCCAGCTTGGCGCCGCGCTGGTCAATCTCGCCATCAATGCGCGCGATGCGATGCCCCAGGGTGGCACCCTGACCTTTGCGACCCGTAACATGCAGCTCGGGATTCCCGATGCCGTGGCGCACGGCGTCGAGCGCGCCGGCGATCATCTCGTAATCGAGGTGAGCGATACCGGTATCGGCATTTCGCCGTCGCATCTGGAGAAGATCTTCGATCCGTTCTTCTCCACCAAGGAGGTCGGGCAGGGCACCGGGCTCGGCCTCAGCATGGTGTTCGGTTTCGTCAAGCAGAGCGGCGGCGGGATCGAGGTCAAGAGCGAGCAGGGGCGCGGCACCATCTTCAGGATCTATCTGCCCAAGGCGGACGGCACCGCGCAGCGCGCGGTCGCGGAGGACGAGCTGCCGGTCAGGGGCGGCAACGAAACCATCCTGTGCGTCGAGGACGACCCCACGATCCGCGACTACGTCACGGGCCAGCTCGAAGGCCTCGGCTACAAGGTGCTGGTTGCGGCAAACGCAGATGCCGCGCTCGCGATCGTCAATAGCGGCACCGCGTTCGATCTCCTGTTCACCGACATCGTGATGCCGGGCAGCATGAACGGCCGGCAATTGGCGGAGACGCTGATGGCCGGGCGCCCGGCGCTGCGGGTGCTGTTCACCTCGGGCTACAGCGACGGCGCGTTGCCGGCGCAACAGGGCCGCGGCGGCCACGGCATTCCGCTGCTGACCAAGCCCTACCGGCGCAGCGAACTGGCGCGGATGCTGCGGCGCTGCCTCGACCTTCAGGTCGACTTTCAGGGCGATCCGGTTCCGCAGCCTTACTCCGTGCAGCCCGATCTCGAACGCTTCCTGCGCGAGAACCCGCCAGAGAAGATGTAAGGCACCCGAGACGCGGTTCGTAGGATGGGTTTCGCTTCGCTCTACCCATCCTACGCGCTATGCTCCCGCAACAAGGTGTGGCCGGTTAACGGCCCGATTCAGGGAGCATGGAATGCAGGACCGCAAATGGTCGAGACGCCACTGGCTCAAGGCGACGGCGGCGACGGCCGCGGGCATGGTGTTCGCCGAACCGTTGCGGGCGGCGGCGCCGCCGGCTGAGGCTGTGACGCCGGAGCTGATCGCAGCCGCCAAGAAGGAAGGCAAGATCTCGTTCTACAGCGCGCTGGAATTGAACACGGCCGAGCGCCTCGCGCGCGACTTCGAGCAGAAATATCCCGGCATCAGCGTCCGCGTCGAGCGTTCCGGCGCCGAGCGCATCTTCCAGCGCATCGCGCAGGAGCAGGGCAGCGGCATCCACGCCGTCGACGTCGCCAATTCGACCGATCCCGCGCACTACCTCGACTGGAAGAAGAACGATTGGCTCGCGGCCTATCTGCCGGAAGACGTCGCCAGGCATTTCCCGACCGATCAGATCGATCCCGACGGCACCTCGGCGACATCCTGCGCCTGGTTCGAGGTAATCGGCTACAACACCGAGCAGGTGAAGCGCGAGGAGGCGCCGAAGAGCTACGCCGACCTGCTCGACCCCAAATGGCGCGGCAAGATCGTCAAGGGGCACCCGGGCTATTCCGGCGCGATCATGACCGCGACCTTCGTGCTGGCGCGCGATCTCGGCTGGCCGTATCTGGAGAAGCTTTCGCAGCAACGGGTAATGCAGGTCCAATCGGCGGCCGATCCACCGAAGAAGATTCTGCTCGGCGAGCGCGCGGTCATGGCCGACGGCAATGACTACAACCTCGTCCTCGCCAAGGATCAGGGCAAGCCGGTCGAGGTGGTCTACCCGGCTGAGGGCGCACCGCTGATCATCGTGCCGAGCGGCATCTTCAAGAGCGCGCCGAACCCGAACGCGGCGCGGCTGTTCCAGAGCTACGTCTTCAGCGCCGAGACCCAGCAGATGCTGGCCGACGAATTCGCGCACCGCTCTTTCCACGCCAAGGTGAAGGAGAAGGCCGGGCACGTACCGCTCGACAAGCTGAAAATGCTGAAAGCCGATCCGGCGCAGGTGCAGGCGCAGAGCGAGGAGATCAAGGCGCGCTACGCGAAGCTGTTCCGGGTATGACGGCCGGTCCTCTCCCATCTTGCGAGCGACACCAACGACGAGGAGCATTGGACAATGGCGATCGGGGCTTTGCGGACCGCGGATGCACGCTTTGACGGCCTTCCCGGCTATGCGTTCGCGCCCAACTATCGTGACGATCTTCCCGGCTATGCCGGTCTGCGCATGCACTATCTCGACGAGGGACGGGGCAATGCCCGTGTTGCGCTGTGCCTTCATGGCCAGCCGACCTGGAGCTACCTTTACCGCAAGATGATTCCCGGCCTCGTCGCCTCCGGCTATCGGGTGGTCGCGCCGGATATGTTCGGGTTCGGTCGCTCCGACAAGCCTGTCGAAGAGGCCGTCTACACCTTCGAGTTCCATCGCGACAGCCTGATCGCCCTGATACGTGCGCTCGATCTCGGCCGCGTCACGCTGGTTTGCCAGGACTGGGGCGGCTTGCTCGGTCTTACCATCCCGATGGACATGGCCGATCGCTTTGAAGCGCTGCTGATCATGAATACGATGCTTGCGACCGGCGACCGGCCGCTGACGAAGGGCTTCATGGATTGGCGCGCGTGGAGCAACGCGAATCCCGACATGGCCATCGGCAAGCTGATGGCGCGCGCCTGCCCGCAGCTCTCGTCCGCGGAGGCAGCGGCCTATGACGCGCCTTTCCCGGATGCCAGCTACAAATCCGGTGTGCGCCGCTTCCCGAATCTCGTGCCGGACCAGCCCGATGCCGGCGGCGCGGCCCTCTCGCGCAGGGCGCGCGAATGGTGGCGAAGCGAATACGGCGGCAAGACCGCGATGGTGATCGGCATGACCGACCCGGTGCTCGGGCCGGCCGTGATGGCGGAGATGCGGCAGACGGTCCGCAATTGCCCCGAGCCGGTCACGCTCACCGCAGCCGGACACTTCGTGCAGGAATGGGGCGAGGATGTCTTGAAGGGCGCGCTGCCGCTGCTGTCCTGAACGCGGAGGATGGGCGCAGAACCGGGCAAGGCAGCACCCGCAGGATGGGTTTCGCTGCGCTCTACTCATCCTGCAGCTCTCATTCTACCGGCTCAGGCTGCACGCAACGTCTGCTGCGCACGATAGGCCTGCGGCGACAGCAGCGTGAGCTTGCGGAAGGCCTTGCGAAAGCTGCTCTCGTCCTCATAGCCGGTGGCGCGGGCGATGGCCTTGATCGGTTGCGCTGTCGTCTCCAGCAGCGTGCGGGCGTGCTCGACGCGGCGGCGTCATGGACTGACTCCGCGGCGCGCAGGATCGCGCGGGCTACATCGCCACAAAACAAAAGGCGCTTCCGGTGGAAGCGCCTTTCGCATTTCACGGTGCCGTAGAGTTTACAGCGAGTAGTACATTTCGAACTCGACCGGGTGCGGGGTCATTTCGAAACGGGCGACCTCGGTCATCTTCAGCTCGATATAGGCGTCGATGAAGTCGTCGTCGAACACGCCGCCGTTCTTGAGGAACGCCCGATCCTTGTCGAGGCTCTCGAGCGCCTCGCGCAGCGAGCCGCACACGGTCGGGATCTGCTTCAGCTCTTCCTTCGGCAGATCGTAGAGGTCCTTGTCCATCGCCGGGCCCGGATCGATCTTGTTCTTGATGCCGTCGAGGCCGGCCATCAGCATCGCGGCGAAGCCGAGATAGGGATTGGCCATCGGGTCGGGGAAGCGGACCTCGACGCGCTTGGCCTTCGGGTTCGCCGTGTAGGGGATGCGGCAGGAGGCCGAGCGGTTGCGCGCGGAGTAGGCGAGCAGCACGGGGGCTTCATAGCCCGGGACCAGACGCTTGTAGGAGTTGGTCGACGGGTTGGTGAAGGCGTTGATCGCCTTGGCGTGCTTGATGATGCCGCCGATGTAGTGCAGACAGGTCTCCGACAGGTCGGCATACTTGTTGCCGGCGAAGGTCGGCTTGCCTTCCTTCCAGATCGACTGGTGCACGTGCATGCCCGAGCCGTTGTCGCCATAGACCGGCTTCGGCATGAAGGTGGCGGTCTTGCCGTAGATGTGGGCGACCTGGTGAATGCAGTATTTGTAGATCTGCATCTGGTCGGCCATCAGCGTCAGCGTGTCGAACTTCATGCCGAGCTCGTGCTGGGCAGAGGCGACTTCGTGGTGGTGCTTCTCGACCTTGACGCCCATCTTGGCCATCGCGCCGAGCATCTCGGAGCGCATGTCCTGCACGGAGTCCTGCGGCGGCACCGGGAAGTAGCCGGCCTTGGTGCGGATACGATGGCCGAGGTTGCCTCCCTCATATTCGGTCGCCGAGTTGATGGGCAGCTCGGAGGAGTCGAGGCGGAAGCCTGTGTTGTAGGGGTCGGCCGAGTAGCGCACGTCGTCGAACACGAAGAACTCGGCCTCGGGGCCGACGAACACGGTGTCGCCCACGCCCATCGACTTCACCATCGCCTCGGCCTTCTTGGCGATGCCGCGGGGGTCGCGGTTGTAGGGCTCGCCGGTGGTCGGCTCGAGCACGTCGCAGGTGATGACCATGGTGGTCTCGGCGAAGAACGGGTCGATCGTCGCGGTGACCGGGTCGGGCATCAGGCACATGTCGGATTCGTTGATCGCCTTCCAGCCGGCGATCGACGATCCGTCGAACATCGTTCCCTCGGCGAAGATGTCATCGTCGATCATGCTGACGTCGAAGGTCACGTGCTGCCACTTGCCGCGCGGATCGGTGAAGCGCAGGTCGACGTATTTGACGTCGTTGTCCTTGATCGATTTCAGGACGTCTTTGGCGGTCTTCATGAATACCCCTTATGGATGTGCGGGTCGGTTTCCAGCGGAGAGCGACGTTATTCCCGCTTTTGGCGAGTTCGTGTGACTGCTGAAACGAAATCAGGCTGCCGAAGCAGCCTTTTTTCTCTTTTGCCGTCAGAAAATCCGGATAGCACCGCCCTTAAATAGCGTCCAGCCCGGATTCGCCGGTCCGGATGCGGATGGCTTCCTCGATGTTGGAGACGAAGATCTTGCCGTCGCCGATCCGTCCGGTCTGGGCCGCGCGGCGGATCGCGTCGATCGCCTTCTCGACGAGGTCGTCGCCGATCACGATCTCGATCTTCACCTTGGGCAGGAAGTCGACGATGTATTCCGCACCGCGATAGAGCTCGGCATGGCCCTTCTGGCGGCCAAATCCCTTGGCCTCGGTCACGGTGATGCCTTGCAGTCCTACTTCCTGGAGCGCTTCCTTCACCTCGTCGAGCTTGAAGGGCTTGATGATGGCTTCAATCTTCTTCACTGAGCGCCTCCCGGGCATTGCAGATTGCAGGGTCGAGTTCGATGCGCGTGGGGCGCAGTCTGGTTGGTCTTACGCCTTCCGGCGCCTGGCCGAAAACACGCGCAATGGTCGCATCGAGCGGCCTTGCGCGTGGCTTCCTCAAAAGCAGGGTCTATGCCAAGTTGTTAAGGTCCCCGATTTCGGAATGTTATCAGCCTTTTAACAGGCAATCGGCTGATATCGAACCACACGGGCTAAGATAGCCAAGCCCAACAAATAGGCAAATAGATCAATCCATATGCATTGGGCCAGTAGAAACTCCGCGAACGTCACAGGAATTGCCTCTCGAAAAGGCGAAGCGATTGAGGATTCGGCATGGACGTTCTGACCACCATCGAGATGGAGCGCGCCGACCGGCTGACCATCGCAGCCGGCACGCCGGGCTTCGCGCTGATGATGAGCGCCGGCCAGGCCGTCGCGGAAGCCGCGATGGACCTGGTCGAGGAGGGGCCGATCGTGGTGGTCGCCGGCCGCGGCAACAATGGCGGCGACGGCTTCGTCGCTGCCGCCGAGCTTGCCGCGCGCGGCCGCGAGGTGTCGGTGATCCTGCTCTGCGAGCGCGACAGTCTGCAGGGCGACGCGGCGCTGGCGGCGAAGGGCTGGAAATATCCGGTGCTGCCGTTCAACCCGCAGGCGCTCGGCAAGCCGGCGCTGATCATCGACGCGCTGTTCGGTGCTGGCCTCAATCGCCCGGTCAAGGGCGATCCGCTGGAGATGATCACGGCGATCAACGCTAACGGTACGCCGGTGCTGGCGGTCGATCTGCCAAGCGGCATCAACGGCACCACGGGCGCTGTCATGGGCGCGGCCGTGCAGGCCACCGAGACCGTCACCTTCTTCCGCAAGAAGCCGGCGCATCTGTTGCTGCCGGGCCGGATGTATTGCGGCCGGGTGCGCGTTGCCGAAATCGGTATCGATCCGCAGGTGCTCGACGAGATCAAGCCGCTGACCGCGGAGAACCTGCCGCAGGCCTGGCGCTGGTCGTTTCCAGTGCCGCGGATCGACGGCCACAAATACGCAAGGGGCCACGCCGTCGTGGTCTCGGGCGATCTCGCTTCGACCGGGGCGGCGCGGCTCGCCGCGCGCGCGGCGCTGCGCGCAGGGGCGGGCCTCGTCACGCTGGCCTCGCCGCGCGATGCGCTCGCCGTCAACGCGGCGGCGCTGACCGCGGTGATGGTGCGCGCGGTCGACAACCCGATCCAGTTCGCTGAGCTGCTCGACGACAAGCGTCTCAATGCCTGCGTGATCGGCCCCGGCGCCGGCGTCAGCGCGCGCACCCGTGACTTCGTCCACACCGCGCTGTCGGCGCAGCGACACCTGGTGCTCGACGCCGACGCGCTGACGAGTTTTGCAGGTTCGCCGGACCGGCTGTTCGAAGCAATCAAGGCCTCCGACGGCCAGCAGGTGGTGCTGACGCCGCATGAGGGCGAGTTCCCGCGGCTGTTCAGCGATATCTCCAACAAGCATCCCGGCCGCTCCAAGCTCGAGCGCGTGCGCGCGGCAGCCGAGCGCTCCGGCGCGGTGGTGCTGCTCAAGGGCGCCGACACCGTGATCGCATCTCCCGACGGCCGCGCCACCATCGCCGCGAACGCGCCGCCCTGGCTCGCGACTGCGGGCGCCGGCGACGTGCTGTCGGGCATCATCGCAGGTTTCCTGGCGCAGGGCGTCGCGGCCTTCGAGGCTGCCAGCATGGGCGTATGGATGCACGGCGAGGCGGCCGGCGAGGCGGGACCCGGCCTGATCGCGGAGGATCTCACCGAGGTGCTGCCGGCCGTGTTCCGCCGTCTCTATGACGAGTTCGGGATTGAGTACTAGGCGGCTCGCGCTTGCCGACATGGACGCCGCCGCGTGCGTGCATCGTGCGGCGTTCGACGATGCGCTGCCCTGGCTCGCCGGTCTGCACACGCCTGATGAATACCGCTGATTCTACCGCGAGCGGATGTTTACCGCCTGCACGCTATGGGGCGTGTTCGACGGCGAGGCGATGAATGCGATGATCGCGTTCCGCGACGATTGGATCGCGCAGCTCTATGCGCTGCCGGCCGCGCAGGGCCGCGGCATCGGCAGCGCGCTGCTCGAAATCCCGCAGTAGGGCGCGGACCGTATGCAGCTCTGGACCTTCCAGCGCAATGCGCGGGCGCGCCGGTTCTACGAAGCGCGCGGCTTTGTACCGGTTGAAGCGACCGACGGCAGCCGCAACGAGGAGAAGGAGCCGGACGTGCGCTATCTCTGGAGGCGCGGCCGCGAGCTAGTCTAGCCGGGATACCGGTCCGCCTTGCAATGACGGACCGGCGCTGGCGGCGGCCGATGAGACTCAGGCAACGTCGGTGGAAAGCGAGACGCTCTTCCACGCATCGAATTCGGCCTGCAGCAGTTTCATCTTGTCCTCGACCAGCCGCACGGCGTCACTGCCGAGCAGCAGATGCGTCGGCGGATCGGCCGACAGTGCGAGCTTCAACATCGCCTGCGCGGCCTTTTGGGGATCGCCAACCTGGCGGCCACTCATTTCCATGCGGCGTTTGCGGATCGGATCGATGAGCGCGTCATAGTCCGCGATCGACCGTTCCGCTCGGACCATCGATCGTCCGGCCCAATCGGTGCGGAAGCTGCCCGGCTCGACCGCAGTGACCTTGATGCCGAGATCCTTGACTTCCTTGCCAAGGGTTTCGGAGATTCCTTCCAGTGCGAACTTGCTGCCGTGGTAGTAACCGAGGCCGGGCATCGTGATGATCCCGCCCATCGATGTGATGTTGAGGATGTGTCCGGCGCGCCGCTTGCGCATGAAGGGCAGCACCGCCTGGATCATCGCCACCGCGCCGAAGACGTTAACCTCGAACTGGCGTCGGAGATCGTCGATCGATGATTCCTCCAGAATGCCCTCGTGGCCATAGCCGGCATTGTTCACCAGAATGTCGATCGCGCCGATCCTGCGCTCGATGTCGGCAACGGCGGGCGCGATGGCGTCGGTATTGGTGACGTCGAGGATCACGCCGTGCAGGTCTGCGCCGAGCGCTTCGAATTTCTGCTTGTCGCTCTCGTTGCGCACGGTGCCGACGACGGCGTGGCCGTCGCTCAATGCCGCCTCGGCCAGCGCGCGGCCGAAGCCCGACGAAACGCCCGTGATCAGGAAGGTCTTTGCCATAGGAGATGTCCTTTAGATCGAGATTGCGGGCTCGATATAGACGAGCTTGATTAGTGCAATAATCGGCATAAAGTTGGATGACCTGATGCAGGTAATCGAACAATGCAGCACGCCGGTCTTTTCGAACTGAACGCCGTCGTCGCGATCGCGACGCATCGCAGTTTTCGCGCGGCGGCGACCGAGCTCGGCATTTCACCGTCGGCGCTCAGTCATGCGATCGCCGCGCTGGAGAAGCGGCTGGGAGTGCGACTCATCAATCGGACGACGCGCAGCGTCGCGCTGTCGGAAGCGGGCGAGCGTTTCCTCGCCAGGGTCAGTCCCGCGCTGCGCGAGATTGCCGGCGCGATGGAGGACGTGAATGAGTTTCGCGACACGCCCGCAGGAACGCTGCGCATCAATCTGAAGGAGCGCGCCGCGCACCAGATCCTCCGCCCCGTCGTCGCAAGGTTTCTGCGGCGCTATCCCGACATGAATGTCGAACTGACTCTCGAAGGACGTCCCATCGATATCGTCGCGGAAGGTTTCGATGCCGGCATCCGGCTGGCCGAAGCCGTGCCACAGGACATGGTCGCGATTCCCTGCGGCCCGGACACGCGCTTCATCGTCGTCGGGGCGCCGGATTATTTCGCGCGCGCTTCGGTGCCGCGGTCGCCGGTTGATCTGCTCGCCCACGAATGCATTCGCAGGCGCATGCCGAGCGGCAAGCTCTATCACTGGGAGTTCGAGAAGCGCGGCGGCGAGCAGATGGTGATCGATGTCCCGGGCAGGCTGACCCTCGACAGTGATAGCCTGATGGTCGAAGCCGCCCTCGAAGGCGTCGGACTGGCGTTCGTGAGCGATTACTGGGTAACCGAGCATCTCGCCGCCGGAACGTTGCGCGCCGTGCTGGACGATTGGACGCCGCCATTTCCCGGCTTGCGCCTCTACTATCCGAGACACCGGCACATGACAGCCGGGCTTCGTGCGTTCGTCGATATGGTCCGGGAAGAGACGAGGTTGGCCGCCAGGGGCGGGGATGTCCGTCCACCCCCGGCCAAGCGATCGGACGGTCATCGCAAGCGCGCTTGAGCTACTCAGCTTGCTGTAGGCGAAGAGTAGGTACGGCCGGTAACATCTTGATCGGTCTCGACATCGATCAGCCCCCGCGGGCCGGATTCGATCAGGCCTTCACAGGACGCTTGAGGGACACCGCGACGCTTCGCGCCCTCACACCGCGAATCGCTGCAACTCTCTGGCTCATCGATGTTTTCCTCGGCGGCCTCCACTTTCTTGTTATTGCACATTGTACCATCGCAGCAGCCGCGGCGCGGCCCAATCCGTCGCGACCTGCTCGATCAGATAGCGGCCCGGATATTCGGCGAGGAAGGCGATGCGCTGGGTCTGGCCCGGTTCGACCGCGAGCGTGTCGAGCCAGAACGGCTTCCAGCCGTCGTCGAGCCGGTCGAGCAGACGGAAGTGATGGCCGTGCATATGAAAGACGTTTGCGATCGCGCCCTGGTTGGTCAACGCCAGCACGACGGTTCGGCCGGCCTTGGCCTGAAAGGCCGGGGCGGTTGACGGCTTGAAGTCCGCTGGGCGGAACCACTCCGTGGGCGTGCCGAGCGCCAGATCGAATCGCGCTGCGCCCTTGAGCTCAAACTGCGCGGGCATGTCGTTGCCCGGCAGCGGTGGGGCCGGCGGGAACGGCGCCGTTCGGATCGGCGGCTCGTTCGAGACGGCGAGCCTGCCGATCGGACGGGCTTGCTTGCCGTCGTGCAACAGGATCGGGAAGCTGGTTCCGGCCGGACCGGTCGCATCGACAAAGACATCCGTGCGGCTGCCGGGCGCCAGCACCAGCGCGCCGTTGCGAGCCGGGAACGGCTCTGCCGGCTGGCCGTCGATCGCCATCACCCGGACGTCGAGGTTCTCGAGCTTGACCGCCAGCACACTGCGTTGGCTGCCATTGATAAAGCGGAGTCTGAGGCGGGCATTGGCCGGGGCCAAGATGTCGTATGAGGTTTTGCCGTTAATTGTATGAATTTGCGTCGAATCTTTCGGGTCGCTTCCAGGTGGGATCGCGGTTCCATCGGGCTGCAGACGCCACTCCTCGATCAGCAAGACTTCGTCCCGGTCGACCGCGACCGGCGAGGTGCCGGTCACGATCAGCGGACGCGGCCGTGCCGGCGCCGTGCCATCCCCGAACAGCGGTTCGCACAGGAAGGTGCCGGCATGCCGAAGCGGCAGCTGAAAGGTATCCTTTGCCCCCGTGGCAAGCGGCGCCCGGGAGGCCAGCGGCTCCGCGGCCGGGACGCCATCGAGCCCGCGGCAATCGAGCGCGGCGGGAACCGGCAGCTCATTGCCGAACGCCACGTCGAGGACCTCGCCGCGCCTGAAGCGAAGATCGCCGCTACCGAGCGACCAGACCGGGGTGTCCGGGATGCCCGGACGAAGCGAGATGCGGTCGACCCTGGCCTGGAGCACGACCGCCGTCCGGCCCTCCGCCGAGCCGGTGCCCGGCCAAACGGGGCAAAGCGCCGCGGCACCGAGGCCGGCGATCAGGTCGCGCCGGGTGAGGGAAAATTCGGGACTTATTGGAGGGCTTGCCATTCGGACGATGCGGACCATTTTCAGATGTACCTGTCCAGTCGCGATCGGTCGCAGGGCGGGCTCTTCAGCGGCCATTTTTTTGCTGCGAACCGGTGGGCGCATGTTATAAGCCCGGCCGCCCGCGGCATCGCGGCCGGACTGGATGCTTTTCGCGCGGGCGTGGCGGAACTGGTAGACGCGCTGGATTTAGGTTCCAGTGACGAAAGTTGTGGGGGTTCGAGTCCCTCCGCCCGCACCAAGCGCTTACAGCGTTTGCATGACGAATTCTTGGAGAACCTTGGCCCCCGAAGGGGACGAGGGTTCGCCGAACCCACAGACGTCAGGCCGCAAGGCTCACCGTCGAACAGATTGACACTGCCACGGCCGCTCGGGCCGCGGCAAAAGCGGAAGAAGATTGATACCATGCAGGTCACCGAGACCCTCAACGAGGGACTGAAGCACGAATTCAAGATCAGCGTTCCGGCATCCGATCTCGATGCCAAGGCGGGCGCCAAGCTGGTCGACCTCAAGGACAAGGTCCGTCTCAACGGCTTCCGTCCCGGCAAGGTGCCGGTGGCGCACCTGAAGAAGATCTATGGCCGCTCGGTCATGGCCGAGACAATCGACCAGACCATCAGCGACACCAACCGGCAGATTTTCGAAGATCGCGGCTTCCGCCTCGCCGGCGAGCCGAAGATCACGATGCCGACCGAGAAGGACCAGGTCGAGGAATTGCTGTCGGGCAAGACCGACCTGACCTACACCGTTGCGATCGAGGTCGTGCCGCAGATCCAGCTCGCTGATTTCAAGTCGTTCTCGGTCGAGAAGCCGGTGGTCGAGGTCTCCGACGCCGACGTGGACGATGCCATCAAGCGCATCGCGGAAGGCAGCCGCCCGTACAGCGCCAAGACCGAGGGGACGGCGGAGAAGGGCGACCGCGTCACCATCAGCTTCAAGGGCACCATCAACGGCGAAGCCTTCGAGGGCGGCACCGGCGAGGGCATCCAGGTCGTGATCGGCGCCGGCCAGTTCATTCCGGGCTTCGAGGAGCAGCTGATCGGCATCGGCACCGGCGAGACCCGCACGCTGAAGGTCACGTTCCCGAAGAACTACCTGAACGACAAGCTCGCCGGCCAGCCGGCCGAGTTCGAGACCACCGCGACGCTGATCGAGGCGCCCGGTGAGACCGTGATCGACGACGAGTTCGCCAAGACGCTCGGCCTCGAGTCGCTCGACAAGCTCAAGGAAGCCGCGCGCGAGCGTCTGACCGCCGAGTTCGCCGGCGCGACCCGTCAGAAGGTCAAGCGCGCGCTGCTGGACCGGCTCGACGAGAGCCACAAATTCGAGGCCCCGCCGTCGCTTGTCGCCGAAGAGTTCAACCTGATGTGGAACTCGATCAAGGCCGAGATGGACTCGACCGGCAAGACCTTCGCCGACGAGAACACCACCGAGGACGCGGCCAAGGAAGAGTACCAGAAGATCGCCGACCGCCGCGTCCGCCTCGGTCTCGTGCTGTCGGAGATCGGCGAGAAGAACAAGATCACCGTGACCGACGACGAGGTCTCGCGCGCCGTGATCGAGCGCGCGCGCCAGATGCCGGGCCGCGAGAAGGAAGTCTGGGATTACTACCGCAGCAACGCCCAGGCGCTGGCCCAGCTCCGCGCTCCGATCTACGAGGACAAGGTCGTCGACTTCGTCCTGGAGCTCGCCACCGTGACCGAGAAGAAGGTCTCCAAGGATGAGCTGTTCAAGGATGAAGACGCCGAGCAAACTGCCGCTTGATTGCGGCATCTCGCGTTAATGATGAACCGCGAAAGCTGGCCTGGTGAGGGTCCCCCTCGCTAGGCGTGCCGACGCGAATCGGCTTGAACTTCTGCGGCCTGCCCAGGTGGCTAGTACGGCCAGTGCCGGTCTTGTCGGCCGGAAATTGGCCCATATCTGGGTTAAGCCTTGAGTCAGGTAGCCTTGAGTCAAGTTCTGCATCACCCCTAACCCTTGGGTTCTTTCATGCGCGATCCCGTTGAAACCTACATGAACCTTGTGCCGATGGTCGTCGAGCAGACCAATCGCGGCGAGCGCGCCTACGACATTTTCTCGCGCCTGCTGAAAGAGCGCATCATCTTCGTCACCGGCCCGGTTGAGGACGGCATGTCGACGCTGATCGTCGCGCAGCTGTTGTTCCTCGAGGCCGAGAATCCGAAGAAGGAAATCTCGATGTACATCAACTCGCCGGGTGGCGTGGTGACGTCGGGCCTTGCGATCTACGACACGATGCAGTTCATCCGTCCGCCGGTGTCGACGCTGTGCACGGGGCAGGCGGCCTCGATGGGCTCGCTGCTGCTGGCAGCCGGCGAGAAGGACATGCGCTTCACGCTGCCGAACTCCCGCATCATGGTGCACCAGCCGTCAGGCGGCTTCCAGGGCCAGGCCACCGACATCATGCTGCACGCGCAGGAGATCCTGAATCTCAAGAAGCGCCTCAACGAGATCTATGTGAAGCACACCGGCCAGACCTACAAGGCGATCGAGGACGCGCTCGAGCGCGACAAGTTCCTCACCGCCGAGGACGCCAAGGCGTTCGGTCTCGTCGACAAGGTCATCGACAAGCGGCCGGAAGACCCGTCGGCGGCCAAGGCGGCCTAACCAGGCTGCCTGACAGGGCTAGCTGATCTGGACAGCGACCCGAGGCGTCGATGTGATCTCCACATTGACGCCTCACATAGTCGGCAAAGCAGCACGGTGGAGTACCTCGCAAGCGCATGTGCTGGGGCAGAAAGTTCCGCTTTCGTGCTCATGGCTTGGCGTGGTAATCCCGCAACGTTCCGTGGATTTCGACGCGTGTTCCACGTGCGATCGTGGAAAATCACGGTATTGTCACGGTCTTGAGCCGGCCCTCCGATTAGCGAATTCTTGATAGTCGGGTGCCAGCATGGTTGGCTGTAATGCATCGGCTATGGTCGCGGAGATTCGAATAAACCGTGATCCCCACGGTCAGTATTGCGTAGGGTCTTTTTTGGTACGGAATTTGCTCTATCTACCCAAGGCCCCGGTTTTGTGCCGGATTGGGTCGATCTGGCAAACAAGATCGAACGGCGGACGGAGATAATGAATGAGTAAGGTCGGCACGAGCGACGCCAAGAACACGCTATACTGCTCGTTCTGCGGCAAGAGCCAGCATGAAGTTCGCAAGCTGATTGCCGGACCGACTGTCTTCATTTGCGACGAGTGTGTCGAACTGTGCATGGACATCATTCGCGAGGAGAACAAGTCCTCGCTGGTGAAGTCGCGCGACGGCATCCCGACGCCGAAGGAAATCTGCAAGGTCCTGGACGACTACGTGATCGGTCAGAGCCATGCCAAGAAGGTGCTCTCGGTCGCCGTCCACAACCACTACAAGCGGCTTAACCATCAGACCAAGCACAACGACGTCGAGCTGGCGAAGTCGAACATCCTGCTGATCGGTCCGACCGGTTCGGGCAAGACGCTGCTCGCGCAGACGCTGGCCCGCATTCTCGACGTTCCCTTCACCATGGCTGACGCTACGACGCTGACCGAAGCCGGCTATGTCGGTGAGGACGTCGAGAACATCATCCTCAAGCTGCTGCAGGCCGCCGACTACAACGTCGAGCGCGCGCAGCGCGGCATCGTCTATATCGACGAAATCGACAAGATCAGCCGCAAGTCGGACAATCCCTCGATCACCCGCGACGTGTCGGGCGAGGGCGTCCAGCAGGCGCTGCTGAAGATCATGGAAGGCACGGTGGCGTCGGTGCCGCCGCAGGGCGGCCGCAAGCATCCGCAGCAGGAGTTCCTGCAGGTGGATACCACCAACATCCTGTTCATCTGCGGCGGTGCGTTCTCGGGCCTCGAGAAGATCATTTCCGCGCGCGGCCGTTCGACCTCGATCGGCTTCGCGGCGCAGGTGCTCGCGCCGGAGGATCGCCGTACCGGCGAGATCTTCCGTCACGTCGAGCCGGAAGATCTGCTGAAGTACGGCCTGATCCCGGAATTCGTCGGCCGTCTGCCCGTCGTCGCGACGCTGGAAGACCTCGACGAGACCTCGCTGAAGAAGATCCTGACCGATCCGAAGAACGCGCTGGTGAAGCAGTACCAGCGGCTGTTCGAGATGGAGAACATCGAGCTGACCTTCGCCGACGAGGCGCTTGGCGCGGTCGCCCGCAAGGCAATCGAGCGCAAGACCGGTGCGCGCGGCCTGCGGTCGATCCTGGAGAGCATCCTGCTCGAGACCATGTTCGACCTCCCGGGCCTCGAAGGCGTCGAGGAAGTCGTGATCTCGCGCGAGGTCGTCGAAGGCACGGCGCGTCCGCTCTACATCTACGCGGATCGTTCCGATCGGGCCGTCGAGAGCAGCGCGAGCGCCTGAGGCGCAACTTTCTGTCGTCGCAAATCACGCGGCTGCCGGGCGATCCGGCGGCCGCTGCGGCGCACCAGCAGCACCGCTGCGGCATTGCAGTAAATGCCTGTTTAGCCTGAATTTCCGGGCACTTCTCAGACTTGACACCCCCCGGCCTGATAGCCACCTAATGCTATCGGTGAGGGATCTCGTGTGGTGAGATTCGTCGCTTTACGATGCGGAATAAGCGGCTGCTGACAGCAATCTTCTTCCGGGTCACCAAGGCACCTTGTGGCGGTCGCGCAAGCAGGCGGACTGCGGAGCAAGGGGGCAAAACAAAAGGATAAGGCCATGACGACCTCAAAACCCCGGCCAACGATCGTCCACGGCGAAAGCCACTCCTATCCGGTGCTGCCGCTTCGCGACATCGTCGTCTTCCCGCACATGATCGTGCCTCTCTTCGTCGGCCGCGAGAAATCGATCCGCGCGCTCGAAGAGGTGATGAAGAACGATGCGCTGATCATGCTCGCGACGCAGAAGAACGCGTCCGATGATGATCCAGCTCCCGATTCAATTTACGAGACCGGTACGCTCGCCAGCGTGCTGCAACTCCTGAAGCTGCCCGACGGTACCGTCAAGGTGCTGGTCGAGGGCCTCGAGCGCGCGCGTGTCGAGAAGTATTCCGACCGCAGCGAGTATTACGAGGCGACTGCGGTCGCGCTCGCTGACACTGACGCCAACTCGGTCGAAGCCGAGGCCTTGGCGCGTTCGGTCGTGTCCGACTTCGAAAGCTATGTGAAGCTGAACAAGAAGATCTCCGCCGAAGTCGTCGGCGTGGTTCAGGCGATCACCGATTTCGCCAAGCTCGGCGACACCGTTGCCTCGCATCTCGCGGTCAAGATTGCCGATCGGCAAGCGATCCTGGAGACGTTGTCCGTCACCCAGCGCCTGGAGAAGGTGCTCGGCCTGATGGAGAGCGAGATCTCGGTCTTGCAGGTCGAGAAGCGCATCCGCTCGCGCGTCAAGCGCCAGATGGAGAAGACCCAGCGCGAGTATTACCTGAACGAGCAGATGAAGGCGATCCAGAAGGAGCTCGGCGACGACGAAGGTCGCGACGAGCTGGCCGATCTGGAGGAGAAGATCTCCAGGACCAAGCTCTCCAAGGAAGCGCGCGAGAAGGCCCAGCACGAGCTGAAGAAGCTGCGCCAGATGTCGCCGATGTCCGCGGAAGCGACCGTCGTGCGCAACTATCTGGATTGGCTGCTGTCGATTCCGTGGGGCAAGAAGTCCAAGGTCAAGAAGGACCTCGAGGCCGCGCAGGCGGTGCTGGACAGCGATCACTACGGATTGGAGAAGGTCAAGGACCGCATCGTCGAGTATCTCGCGGTGCAGTCGCGCGCCAACAAGCTGACCGGACCGATCCTGTGCCTGGTCGGGCCTCCCGGCGTCGGCAAGACCTCGCTCGGCAAGTCGATCGCGAAGGCCACGGGCCGCGAGTTCGTGCGCGTGTCGCTCGGCGGCGTGCGTGACGAGGCCGAAATCCGCGGTCACCGCCGCACCTATATCGGCTCGATGCCCGGGAAGATCATCCAGTCGATGCGCAAGGCGAAGACCTCGAACCCGCTGTTCCTGCTGGACGAGATTGACAAGATGGGCGCCGATTTCCGCGGCGATCCGTCGTCGGCGCTGCTTGAGGTCCTCGACCCCGAGCAGAACTCGACCTTCAACGACCACTACCTGGAGGTCGACTACGACCTGTCCAACGTGATGTTCATCACGACCGCGAATACGCTGAATATTCCGGGCCCGCTGATGGACCGCATGGAGATCATCCGGATCGCCGGTTACACGGAGAACGAGAAGGTCGAGATCGCGCGCAAGCATCTGATCCCGAGCGCGCTCTCCAAGCACGGCCTGGACTCCAAGGAATGGTCGATCGACGACGCGGCCTTGCTGCTGATGATCCGCCGCTACACCCGCGAAGCGGGCGTGCGCAACCTGGAGCGTGAGCTCTCCACACTCGCCCGCAAGGCGGTGAAGGAGCTGATGATCTCCAAGAAGAAGTCGGTGAAGGTCACCGAAGCGAACATCGAGGAGTTCCTCGGCGTTCCGAAGTATCGCTTCGGCGAGATCGACGACGAGGATCAGGTCGGTATCGTCACCGGTCTGGCCTGGACCGATGTCGGCGGCGAGCTGCTCACCATCGAAGGCGTCATGATGCCCGGCAAGGGCAAGATGACCGTCACGGGCAACCTGCGCGACGTGATGAAGGAGTCGATCTCGGCGGCGGCGTCCTACGTGCGCTCGCGCGCGATCACCTACGGTATCGAACCGCCGATGTTCGACCGGCGCGACATCCACGTTCACGTGCCGGAGGGCGCAACCCCGAAGGATGGTCCGTCCGCCGGTGTCGCGATGGCCACCGCGATCATCTCGGTCATGACCGGCATTCCGGTCCGGCACGATGTCGCGATGACCGGCGAGATCACGCTGCGTGGTCGCGTGCTGCCGATCGGCGGTCTGAAGGAGAAGCTCTTGGCTGCCGCGCGCGGTGGCATCAAGACGGTACTGATCCCGGAGGACAACGCCAAGGATCTCACGGAGATTTCCGATGCGATCAAGGGCGGCATGGAGATCATTCCGGTCTCGCGGCTGGATGAGGTCGTTGCCAAGGCGCTGGTCCGCGTGCCTGCGCCGATCGTCTGGGAAGAGGAGACCAGCAAGGTCGACGTCAAGCCCGATGCGTCGGATGAGGCGTCCGGCGGCCTGACGGCGCACTAAAGCGAGCTTCCATCGAAACAGGAAAACGGCGCCTTCGGGCGCCGTTTTTGTTTGGGCGGTGATCGGCCATCAGGCGGGTCGCGACTACTCCTTCTTCTCGACGACGAAGTTGCCGATCGCGCCGAGTGCCATCAGCACGCTGGTGCCGAGGAACACCGCGCGCATACCGATATGGCCGCCGATGAAGCCGCCGGCGAGTGGGCCAATCACCTGGCCGGCATATTGCGCCGAGATCGAATAGCCGAGCATGCTGCCGGTGACCGCATCAGGCACGTTGTGCCGGATCACGCTGGTGATGCAGGGCAGCAGGCCGCCGAGCGCGAGCCCCATCAGGAAGCGCAGCAGGATCAGCTGCCAGCCGCTGACCACGAAGGCCTGCGGGATCAGCAGCAGCGCCGACGCGGCGAGGCAGATCGTGATGATCCGCCAGTGGCCGACGCGATCGGCGAGCTTGCCGAGATGCGACGACGACAGCAGGCTGCCGAACGCCGCGGCTGACATCACGAGGCCGGCGACGAACGTCACCTGCGGCGCCTCGACCAGCTGCGCGACATAGACCGTGATGATCGGCTCGATCGACATGTTGGCGATCATCAGCAGCAGGCCGGTGCCCCACATCGCGACGATCGGGCGCTTGTCCGGAACCAGCGCCCAGCCGCCGCGCGGTCTGCTGCCCTTCGCGGTCTTCGGACGCGCATCCTCGCGGATCAGGAAGGTGGTGCCAAGGAAGGTGATGAAGATGACGCCGCCGATCAGGAAGAAGGTCATGCGGATACCGATCAGGCCGGGCAGGACGCCGCCGATCAAGGGACCGACCAGGCTGCCGGCCATGATGCCGGCGGACAACACGCCGATCGCCCAGCCGGACCGCGCTTTCGGCGTCTGCGCCGCGACCAGCACGCTCGAGCCCGACGCGTAGCCGCCGAGTAGCCCGGTCAGCAGCCGCAAGCCGACCAGCTCATAGACATTGTGCGCCATGCCGATCAGCGACATCGCGATCGCCATGCCGAGGCTCGCGCGGATCAGCATCAGCTTGCGGCCGTAACGGTCGGCGAGCCGTCCCCACAACGGCGCCGTCAGCGCCGCGCTGAAGAAGGTTGCGCCGTAGGCGACGCCGGACCATTGCACGATGGCGGCATGGTCGGTCACGCCGAGCTGTTCGACATAGAGCGGCAGGAACGGCAGCAGCAGCGTCATCCCCACGATGGTCGTGAAGGAGCCGAACAGGCAGACGATCAAATTGCGCTGCCAGGGGCCTGCATCAAGCAGGGCTTCGCGATCGACTTCGATGTTCATGTCAGCGCAGACCGATCACGGCGAAGCCGCGCATGCGCAGGCCGCGGCGATCCTCCTTCAGCGAACGCAGCAGGCGATCGCGGGTGTCGGTGATGTGATCGGTGGCCTCGCGCGCGGCCGAATCCGGATCGTTGGCCTTGATGAAGCCGAGAATGCGTCGGTGCTCGCGCCAGGCCTGCTCGCGCGAGGGTTCGGTCCACACTTCGAGCCAGCGTGCGCGCGACAGCCGGGTCATCGCGCCGGCTATCGCCTTGACGATGAAGGGGTTGCCGGAGAGGCGCGCGATCTCGACATGGAAATCGGTGCCGACCCGGTGCCATTCCTCGCGCGGCGCGCCAGATTGGCAGGTGTCCAGCATCTCCTCGACGCCGCCGATGTCGGCCTCGCTCGCCCGCGCACAGGCGAGGCGGACGGCCGTCGTCTCCAACGGGATCCGGAATTCGGCCAGCGCCTCCAATTCACCGACGTCGATCGGCGCGACGATCCAGTTACGGCCGTCGCGGCGGACCAGCTCTTCGCTCTCCAGCCGCACCAGCGCGGCGCGGATCGGCGTGCGTGATCCCTCGAACTGGCTCTCCAGCCAGCGCTCCGACAGCCGCTCGCCGGGACCGAGGTCGAGCGAGAGGATCATCTCCCGGAGCTGGTCGTGGATCTGCAGCATCTGCGACATGGTGGTCTGCCGGTCTGGACGTAGAGTTTTAGTGTGCTGTCGAAGTATCCCAAATTGGTATCCCAAACAATCCCGCTTTGGGATACCAGCACTGTCCCAACGGAGGTGCCCGACCGTGTTCCGGATGCCTTGCGGGCCGCATCGCCGGGAACGACCTCTTAGCTACCGCCTTGTTGCACGACGCCGAATTGGGAGAACGCGATGCAGATCGACGGGCAATGCCACTGCGGGGCCGTGACCTATCAGGCGGAGATCGATCCCGAACGGGTGTCGATCTGCCATTGCACGGACTGCCAGTCGCTGACCGGCTCGCCCTATCGCGTCACCGTGATCTGCGCCGCCGAGCAGGTCCGGCTGACCGGACGTACGCCGAAGATCTACGATAAGCGGGGCGATAACGGTCGGATCCGCTTCCAGCACTTTTGTGGCGAGTGTGGCTCCCCGTTGTTCACCAGCGGCGAGGACGGTGGTCCGGATGATTGGGGAATCCGCTGGGGCAGCATTCGCCAGCGTGGCGAATTGACCCCGCGACGCCAGGTCTGGTGCCGCTCTGCGGCGCCGTGGATCAATGATCTCGAGGGAGTGCCGGCGCGGCTGAAGGATTGAAGCCCAAGGATTGAAGTCCAAGGATTGACGTCCAAGGATTGAAGTTCGTCGATTGAGGCTTTGCGGCCTTGGCGACCTTGCGCCCGAGGGGCGGGCGAGGCTAAAGAGACGCGCTGATACGGGCGGTTAGCTCAGCGGTAGAGCACTGGTTTTACACACCATTGGTCGGGAGTTCGATCCTCTCACCGCCCACCAGCCTTCGCCCCCCAACTGCGGCTGGGCAAGCCCGACTTTCATGCAGAACTCGCCGCGTGCTCGGTGTCGAAGGGCGCCGGCTCCAGTCCTATGGCTGAAGCATCCTGATGGTCGAGATCGGCCACTTCCCGATGTGCCCTTTGATCGAGATGCGCAATCCGTGAGACTCGTCGAGCGACACGCCTTCGACGGTCCCTGCAGTCCCATCCGTGAGGACCGCAGCCCGTCCGACGAGTTCGGCCTCCACTTGCACATGCTCGCGCAGGATGACCGTGGCACGGTGCTTCACGAGCTGCAAAGCGGCCGCCGGTTGGTTGGTCCGACGCAGTGAGGCCATGGCTCGGTTCTCCCTGAGCGCGCGGAAAGGGCGCGATCCCGGCCGTGGGGTAGTCTGTGGGGTGGCCGGGACCGCGCTTGCTCCGCGCTGGTCTGCCAAATGTCATTCGGCAGCCGACGATACGAAAGGTGCCGAAAGTCACGGACGCGTCGCGGGCCGGGCTCGGTTCCTGTTGGCGCGATGTCACTCGGGTTTGGCGCCGACGCGGCTGCGATGCTATTCTCTCCGCCTAACCGGGAACTTGATGCATGCGTAAACTCGCCGCGATTTTTCTTCTCGCCTTGATTGCCGAACCGGCATGGGCGCAGCAGGACCATGTTCAGCGCTATCGCGAAGAAATCGAGAAGTCGCCGGCGGATGTGGCCAACGAGGCGCGGCAGCAGCGCGCCTACCAGCGCGCACTTAGCGGGGTGCCGGACCAGAAACCGACCGATCCGTGGGGCATTGCACGCAGCAATGACGGGCAGGCCGCCCCGAAGGGGACTGCCGCGAAGACGCCTGCGCCGAAGCAGGCCAAGCCCACAAGCGCTGCCGCCAAATAATCAGAGAGTGCGGACCAGGTCGATGAAGTATTACGTCTGCAAATTGACCGGACCGCGCCCGACCTTCCCACAGGACATGACGCCGCAGGAAGTCGAGATCATGCAGGCGCACGTTGCCTATTGCGGCGAGTTGCTGCAAGCCGGGAAGGCGCTGATCTTCGGCCCGGTGGCCGATCCCGCCGGCGTTTGGGGAATGGGCGTGCTGCAATTGTCTGACGATGCCGATCCGCTAGAAATCGTCGCCAACGATCCCGTCAGCAAGGCCAATGCCGGATTCACCTACCAGGTGATGCCGATGCTGCGCGCGGCGACGCGCGAGACTTGCTAGAGTCTTCTCAACAAGGTTGGATCGCATGAACGCAGGTCATCCGCAGAACGCCGATCAGATTGCATATTGGAACGGGCCGGGCGGCCAGCGCTGGGCGTCCAGGCAGGCCGCGCAGGATATCGTGCTGCAGCCGGTGCTCGACCTCTTGATCGATCGCGCGGCGCCGAAGGCCGGCGAGCGCGTCGTCGATGTCGGCTGCGGCAGCGGTGCCTCGAGCTTCGCGCTGGCGTCGAAGGTCGCGCCCGACGGCCGCGTGCTTGGTGTCGACGTCTCGGAGCCGATGCTGATGCGGGCCCGTCAGAGCACGCCGCAGGGATTGCCGGTCGAGTTCGCGCTCGCCGATGCGACGGTCTATCCGTTCGCACCCGCGAGCTTTGACCTGTTGGCCTCGCGCTTCGGCGTGATGTTCTTTGCCGATCCCGCGGCGTCGTTCACCAATCTGCACAAGGCAATGAAGCCGACGGGCCGTCTTGCTTTCGCGTGCTGGCAGGAGCCGCGCGAAAATCCCTTCTTCATGACGCCGCTGCAGGCGGTCTACAGGCACGTGCCGAAGCTGCCGCCGCTCGGCCCCGAGGATCCCGGCCCGTTCGCGTTCGCATCCGAGGCCCGGGTGAAGCGGATCCTGGGTGAGGCCGGCTTTTCCGGCATTGCCATGGAGCCGTGCACGGTCGAGCTCGATGTCGCGACCGGGCGGGGCATCGATGCGGCGATCCAGGGGGCGCTCGAGATCGGGCCGGCCAGCCGGGCGCTGGAGGGCCACCCGGATGAGGTGCGCGCCGCCGCCACCGCGTCGATACGCGAGGCGCTGGCGCCGTTCGTCAAAGGCGATGCGGTGCCGCTGCCCGGCGCGATCTGGATCGTGACGGCGCGGGCCTGATCAGGCCTTCTCTTCCCAGATCATCGCCAGGTGCACGATGGTCTGCACGGCCTTCTCCATGTCCTGGCGGCTGACCCATTCGAGCCGCGAATGGAAGGCGTGCTCGCCCGCGAAGATGTTGGGGCAGGGCAGTCCCATGAAGGACAGCCGCGAGCCGTCGGTGCCGCCGCGGATCGAGGTCTTCACCGGCGATAACCCGGCGCGCTCGATCGCCTCGATCGCATAGGCGACGATCTGGGGATGGCGATCGATCACCTCTTTCATGTTGCGGTATTGCTGCTTGACCTCGATACGGTAGGTCGAGCGCGGATATCCCTTCATGACATCCTTCACGATCGCTTCAAGCAGTGCTTCCTTCTGCTTCAGGCCGGCTTCGGTGAAATCACGCACGATGAAATCGATCCGCGCGTTTTCCAGTGCGCCTGAGATCGCGACCGGATGCAGAAAACCCTCCTTGCCTTCGGTGGTCTCGGGCGAGCAAGTATCCTTCGGCAGGCGATCGACGATCGCGGCCGCGATCTTGATCGCGTGTTCCATCTTGCCCTTGGCAAATCCCGGATGGGTCGCGACGCCTTCGATGATGATGCTGGCACCATCGGCGGAGAAAGTCTCGTCCTCGATATGGCCGGCGGTCTCACCATCCATGGTGTAGCCGAAGTCGGCCCCGAGCTTCTTGATGTCGACCTTGTCGACGCCGCGGCCGATCTCCTCGTCCGGCGTGAACAGGATCTTGATGGTGCCGTGCTTGATTTGCGGATTGGTCACCAGGAAATGCGCAGCATCCATGATCTCCGCAAGGCCCGCCTTGTTGTCGGCGCCGAGCAGGGTGGTGCCGTCGGTCGTGATGATGTCGTTGCCCATCTGGTCGGCCAGCGCCTCGTGCTCGGCGGCGCGGATCACCTGCGAGGCATCGGCCGGGAGCACGATGTCGCCGCCGCGATAGTTCTTCACGACCTGCGGCTTGACGTTCTTGCCGGTGCAGTCGGGGGAGGTGTCCATGTGCGAGCAGAAGCAGATCACCGGCACCGTCTTGTCGGTGTTGGCCAAGATCGTGGCATAGACGTATCCGTGCGGATCGAGATGCGCATCCGATATGCCCATCGCCTGCAACTCGGCGACCAGCAGGCGGCCGAGATTCTTCTGCTTCTCGGTGGAGGGCGTGGTCGGTGAATCCGGGTCGGACTGGGTGTCGATCACGACATAGCGCAGGAAGCGCTCGGTGACGGTGTGCTTGAAGTCGAGAGCCGGTGCCAGCATGAAGACCGCGCAAGGGTAGGAGAACGGGAAAAGGCGCTCAGGCGAAGTTCGCGCAAGCAAGGCGCATCGAAAGATAACTCTACAACAGAAAAGCGCCACTCCGGGTCGCGTCGCGAGCCGAAATGGCGCTTGGTATCGAGCAAGAGAGTTAAGAACCCTAGACGGCTTCCTTCAGCTCCTTGGCGGCGCGGAAAGCGACCTTCTTGCTCGCCTTGATATGGATCTGCTCGCCGGTCGCCGGATTGCGGCCCATGCGGGCGGCGCGCTTGCGGACCTGGAGGATGCCGAGGCCGACGATGCGGATCCGCTCGCCCTTCTTGAGGTGCTTGGTGATGCGGGTGACCATGTCGGTCAGGATCGCCTCGGCCTGCTTCTTGGACAGCTCCTGCTCTTCGGCGATGGCCGCCGCCAGGTGCTTCAGCGTGATCGTCGCCGGGGTCGCTGCTTTCTTCGCCATGTGTGGCCCTCCTCGTTGCTGAATGGCTGGATTGCTGCTTCGACGCGAATGGCGCGCCGTTCGCGTCGGGAAAATGCGTCCGGAAAAGTCCCGAAACCGCCGGTTCTGGGAACGGGCAGCGCCAGGCCCGGCCACAGGAAACCCAGACCTATCAGGCCTTATTTGATTCGGGGCTTTGCTGACTACGCCGTTTCCCCTGAAAACAGGCGACAACGCGCGCCCACAGCACGAAAATGCCGGTGCTGTGCAGGGCTCCGCAACGCGCTTGACTATCGGGATGCGGGCCTTTATGCCCTCGATCCTGCGCGGATCAATCCGATGATCGGCATCCGCGGGAGTAGCTCAGTTGGTTAGAGCGCCGCCCTGTCACGGCGGAGGCCGCGGGTTCGAGTCCCGTCTCTCGCGCCAGCCTTATCAAGCACTTAGCTCCAAGTTCCAGTTCTAAGACGCGTTGCGCGCCGACCGTCCTGACGTGCTCGAACCTTCTTGGCCCGGGCTTCCGGCACGCAAAAGCAGCCGCGCTCCCAAACGTGCGGCATTTAGACGATCTCGATGGCCGGTTCGCTCCCGACGATCGCATGATCATCACTCACGGGCGCAATCCAACATTCCGAGACACCCGACACGATCAGCCAGGTTTCCGGCTTCGCTCCTTCTCCAATCACGACTGTTGCGTCCTGATCCGGGAGTGCCCGCAGCACCTGGACGAGTTCGCGGACTTTCATCGGCACGCTTCCCAAAGGTCGACCAATTGGTTCACCTCTCAAGCGAGCATCACATCGGCTGATGCGGTAGTGACTATCGCCATCAGAGCAGCGAGAAACGCACGAGCGGCAGGTCTCGGTCCCGCGCGCAGCGTATCGCGCCAGCCTGACGCCAGCCTTACTCTCATCGCATCGCGCTCGGTGACAGCGCTCGCAACCAGCGAACGGGAACGACATCAGCGGTTCCATCGGCTTCCGGAACTCAGACGTTTGCGGTGGGTCTTAAAGTTGCCGGAGTAAGCGAAGACAGTTTCAGGAAATTCAAATGACACGAGCGTGGGCGAGGGCTGACGAAGCGAACCTGGACACGGAGGCGTGCTGATGAATTGGAGTTCGTGGCTGAAAGAATACTACAACGACGAACTGGAAAGAGCGGACGCCGCCTGCCGAAGTGGAGAGTCCGTCTACGACGCACTGAAATGGATCGACGATCCGTATCTGTGGAATGTACTGCTCTGGAAGGAGTATGATGGCTTCAAGGCGATCAAGGCGGCCATTCCAGATCCGCCAGACGCCGGGACCCAGAAAAACTGGAGCGGTCGTTCCGGGATGGAGCTCGGCGCCGCCGTCATCGAAACCTATCGCCTGTTGCACGACAAGCTCAGGCGTCATCTGGACAAGCCATTCGATGAATGCCAGGTGCTGGACTATGGCTGCGGCTGGGGCAGCGTGCTCCGTTACTTCATGAAGGATGTGCCGCTCCGCAATCTGCATGGTTGCGATCCGCACAAGGGCATCATCCAGGTCGCGCAACGCTCCAACCCGCGCGCCGATATCGTGTTGTCGGAAAGCTTGCCGAGACGTCTGCCGTTCAATCAGAAATTCGATGTCGCCTACGCGCTATCGATCTGGACGCACCTCTCGCCTGCCGCGAGCGACACATGCCTGACCGCGGTCCACGACTCGCTGGAGCATCGTGGTCTCTTTCTCCTGACCGTTCGGCCGCCGGCATACGCATTCTATGAGCCGATTTCCAAATTGCCTGGCTGGGATCAGCAAAAAATCGCCGAGACCGTGGCGCGAGACGGATTCTACTTCTATCCGCAAAGCTATCCGGTCGATGGCGAAATGACCTACGGCGAGACGATCATCAGCAAGCGGTACATCGAGACGCAGTGGACCGACCGGTTCGATCTCGTTGACGTCGGCATGAACGGGATCTCGCCGTATCAGAGCATCATCGTTCTCCGAAAGAAGTAAGGCCGCCACGAGGTCGTATCGGCGTTGATCGGTCGCGGCAGGACATAAAAATCATGCCGCGTCAGCTCCGTCGCCGCGACGCCGCATTGAATTCACAAACGGCCACCCGCTGCCTTGATCAGGCAAAGAATGCGGCGACCGCGTTGAGGTCGGATTGTCCCGGGGCGTCGCCGCGCAAATTCGCGTCGATGATGCGGCGGCAAGCGTCGACCGTGTGGGCATCGCCCAATTCGTTGGCGGCCTCGAGGATCGACCAGACCGTATCCAGGGGAATGTCGCTCTGCATGGTCGCGTTCGGGTCTGACAGCATCGGCGCCGCCGGGGTTAGAATTCGAACAGGTCGCGGCCGCGCCGCGCCAGCGTGTGCAGGTCCGCCACCGTGCCACGCACGGCGTTGCAGCGGCGGCATTCGATGATGGTGTCGCCGGAGGCGTGTGCGGGATCGGCGACCTTTATCGCCAGGCTGCCGCAATCTGTGCAGATGATCTTGAAGCCGGTCGAAATTACTTGCTGCTGCAAATTCATTGTGGACCTGCGCCTCTGTTGACGCGCACCTTACGGAACAACTTTTAAGACAGCGGCCGCGGAGCGGATTGCAATCGAACGGCCGCGTTAGGAGGCGGTTAAGATTTCACCGCGGCTGCGCGGCCGCGCTCCAGACGATCGGGACCAACAAAAAGCCGCCCGAAGACGGCCGCTTTGTCTGCCGAAGCCAGAACCCGTCTTACCGGACCGTCGAGGTGCCCGAGGAGGTGATTGCGACAGGTTTGCCGGCCTTGATGACCTGGTTGGTCTGGGCGGTCTGGGTGAAATCTGCGTTGTTCCGGGCCGAAATGCCGAAAGCCGCAACCCCGATGGCCGCAACGAGCGCAACCACCACAATCTTGAGGTGGGTCGCGCGATCGGCTGAATGGATCGAGTGGTTCATGGTCGCCTCCGGGCGTCTATGCGCCGTCTATGGCACCTACTGGTAAGCCCCATCTGTTTCCGGATCGTTTCGTGAGTTCCGGAAATGGTTTCGTGCCACGGGCGGATCGGTTTCACCGTGCCTTGCGTCACAGAAAGAGAGGGCTGAAACTGGCCACGGGCGCGGGCTGCGCCTGGGAGAGAAACAACAATGAAAACAAAGAAGATGACCCGCCGACGGATGCTGGGAGCCGGCTCCATGGCGCTTGCCGCCGCGATGTTTGGTAAGCCGTCTCTTGCTGCTGCCGAGTTCGATCTCAAGCTCGGCGTCAACACTCCGGAAACCCATCCCCTAACAATCCGTTTGGCCGAGGCGGCCAAGCTGGCCGGCGCGCAATCGTCCGGCCGGCTCAACATCACGGTGTTCGCCAACAGCCAGCTCGGCGGCGATCCGGAGATGCTGTCGCAGGTCCGCGCCGGCGGGATCGAGCTGTTGGCCGCGCCCAGCATGACGTTGTCAACGCTGGTGCCGCTGTCGGGCCTGCCGAGCATCGGCTTCGCGTTCCAGTCTTACGACCAGGTCTGGGCCGCGATGGACGGCGGCGTCGGCGACATCGTGCGCGAGGCGATCGCCAGAACCGGCGTCATGCCGCTGAAGATGGTCTGGGACAACGGCTTCCGCCAGATCACCTCGTCGTCGAGCCGGCAGCTCAACAGCGTCGAGGATCTCAGGGGTTTTAAAATTCGCGTGCCGGTGACGGCACTGCTGACCTCGCTGTTCTCAGGGCTTGGCGCGCTGCCGTCGAGCATCTCCTACAGCGAGCTCTATTCGGCGCTGCAGACCCACATCGTCGAGGGCCAGGAGAATCCGCTGGCGCAGGTCTCGACCGGAAAACTGTACGAGGTGCAGAAATACTGCGCGCTGTCGAACCATTGCTGGAGCGGCTACTGGATCCTTGGCAACCGCCGTGCAATGGCGGGCCTGCCGCCCGATCTCGTCGAGCTCATCAATGCGGCATTCGACGCGGCCGCGGTCAAGGAGCGCGCCGATCTGGTCGAGATGGATCGCTCGTTGCAGGCCGAGCTGACCGGGAAGGGCATGACGTTCAACAAGCCGGATCCCGTGCAGTTCAGGGCCGCGCTGGTGAAGGCCGGCTTCTACACCCAGTGGCAGAAGACCTATGGCGCGGACGCCTGGGCGGTGCTGGAGAAATACACCGGCAAGCTGACGTGACGGCGCACAGGTCGCGAGCAGCACTACAGCGCTGTGGCAAAGAAGGCACATCGCTGCGCTTTCAGTCCCATCTTCGTTTTTTGTCATGCGGCAAGGTGTCCCAGGGAATACAACCTCACGCTGAGAATTTCAGTGGCCGCCTATGTGTGGCCCGAGTTGGAATGCCATGCGCGTGCACGTCGTGGAACGTTGTCGATCGCCCCGCTTGCGGCAGGTTGCGGTAGCGCTTGCTCTGCTCATCGCGTCCGGGACCGGCGCACACGCCCAGACGGTGCTGAACGTCGGCGATGGAGCGAGCCTCGTCACTGCGCTGACGACGATCGACAACAATCCCGGCACCAACTACACGCTCAACATCACGAACAACATCACGCTGACTGCCGGAACGACGCTGCCCATCATCAATTCGAGAAGCACCGTAACCATCAACGGCGGCAACTTCACACTCGACGGCGGCGGCGTGCAGCGAGGATTCTTCGTCTACGCCGGCGCCGTCGCAATCAACAATCTCACGATCCAGAACGCGGTCGCCAAGGGCGGCAATGGCGGAAGCGGTTTCGATGGCGGCGGCGGCGGCGGCATGGGCGCCGGCGGCGCGTTGTTCGTCGCCAGCGGTGCCAATGTCACCGTCAGCAATGTTTCGCTCGCGAGCAATCAGGCCAATGGCGGAAGCGGCGGCAGTTACGGCTCGACCGCCGCCGGTGGCGGCGGTGGCGGCGGGCTGGGTGGCAACGGCGGAAACGGTGGTAACGTCGGCGGTGGTGGCGGAGGCGGGATTGGCCTCGGCGCCAACGGCGGGGCCGGCCAGACTGGCTCGACGGGGGGCAACGGTGCTGCCGGCATCGTTATCGGCGCCGCCGGCGGGGGCGCTGGCGCCACCGACCCGGGGAGTGGTGCCTCACCAGGCACAGGGGGCGCCAATGGAGGCGGCGGGGGCGGCGGGGCCATGGGGTCTGGCATCCACGGTGCCGGTGGCGGCGGCGGGATTGGCGGCGGCGCTGCTACGGCTACCGGGGGCTTGAGCGGCGGCGGCGGTACTGGCGGCTTCGGTGGTGGCGGTGGCGGTAGCTTGAACAGCGCAGGCGGAAATGGCGGTTTCGGTGGCGGCGGCGGGAGCGTGCGCTGCTTTGCCAGTCCCGGGAAGGGCGGCTTTGGTGGCGGTGGCGGCGGCGCCAGCGGCGGCGGCACCGGTGTGACCTGCGGGAATACCGGCGGCTTCGGTGCAGGCAACGGCGGCGACAGCGTCAATGGCGGTGGCGGCGGCGGGCTCGGCGCAGGCGGCGCGGTGTTTGTCCAGGGTGGCGGAACGCTCAACGTTTCCGGTGCCTTTACCGTCAACGGCAGCAGCGTCGCCGGTGGAACGGGTGGTGTGGGTGCCGGCAATGGCTCGGCCTTCGGCTCGGGTCTGTTCCTGCAGGGCAACGGGACGCTGACCTTCAGTCCCGCGGCCGGCCAGAACCAGATCGTCTCCGATGTCATCGCCGACCAGACCGGCAGCGGCGGCACAGGTGCCGATGCCGGCAGCTGGAGTCTTGCCAAGACCGGTGCCGGCACGCTGACGCTCACCGCCGCAAACACCTATTCCGGCGGCACGACCGTGAGCGGCGGCCTGATCAACTTCAATGCAGCGAGCAATTTCGGCTCGGGCAACATCACCCTCAACGGCGGCGGGCTGCAATGGGCGAGCGGTAACACGGCCGACATCTCGAGCCGGCTGAACGCCATCGGCTCCGGCGGCGCGACGTTCGACTATAACGGCAATGCCGTGACGCTCGCGACGGCACTGACCGGTACAGGCGGCGTGATGGTCGCGAACTCCGGCAGCGGCGGTGCGCTGACCTTCACGGCCACGGAAAGCTATTCCGGCGCGACGACGATCAATTCCGGCGCGACGCTGGCGCTGTCGGGTGGCGGCAGCATCTCGAATTCGAGCGTCGTGACGGTCAATGGCACATTCGATATTTCAGGATCATCGTCCTTCCTCGACAGGATCACTAGGCTCGCGGGCGGTGGATCGGTTGCGCTCGGCAACAACGCTTTGGTGATTACCGCCGGTTCGACGGAGTTTTCCGGCGCGATCAACGGCTCGCGCACAGGGGGCCTCGAGATCGCCGGCGGAACGCAGACCCTGTCCGGCGCCAACGGCTATCTCGGCTTTACCCAGATCGATGCCGGCGCGACGCTCGCGCTCAACGGAAACGGCTCGATCGCCAATTCGGCCAATGTCGTGTTCGCTTCGGGTGCAGGAATCGGCACATTCGATATTTCGCAGACCAATAGCGGTACAAGCATCTCAGGCTTGGTTGATCAGGACGGCCACAGCGTCGTGTCCCTCGGCGCCAAGACGCTGACCATCACCAACCGTGTGGGCCCCTACGACGGTGTCATCCAGGATGGCGGCATTGGTGGCGGCACCGGCGGCAATGTGACGATCGCCCTTGGCGCCCTGGCGAGATTCGGCGGCGCCAACACCTATACCGGGCTGACCACGATCAACGCCGGCGGCGAGCTCGACCTGATCAACGGCGGCAGCATTGCGTCCTCAAAGGCCGTGATCAACGACGGCATGTTCGATATATCGCGCGCGGGTGGCGGCGTCGCGATCAACAGTCTTTCCGGGACCAGCATCGTCGGCACTGTGAACCTCGGTGCCAACACGCTGACCTTCACCAATGCCAACGGAACCTTTGCGGGCGACATCCGGGACGGTGGCGCGGGCGGCGGTGTGGCGATCACCGGCGGCAAAGAAATCCTTGCCGGTGTCAACAGCTACACTGGCGCCACCACCGTCAACGGCGGCACCCTTGAAGTGGACGGCACGATCGCCAACTCGCTGAAAGTGACGGTCAATTCCGGCGGCACGTTGAGCGGCACCGGCATCGTCGGCGCTCCGACCGTCGTCTTTTTCCACAACGGCGTCGTGTCAACATGGTTAGCCACCAGCTCCGGCGCCACCACTGCGGTTGATGGTACGATTGCGGCGAAGGAGCCGGTCACCGGCGCCCCCTTGAGGGGCGGCTTCGTCATTCCGACACCGACGACCATCATGAGCGGAGGCACGCTTGCACCCGGGAGTGCTGCAGATCCGACCGGCACACTGACGATCAACGGCGCTCTCGCCTTCCAATCCGGCGCGATCTATCAGGTGCAGGTGACGCCGACCGCTGCGGCATCGACCAATGTCAACGCGAACGCGACACTTGGAGGCGCGACCGTCAATGCAGTGTTCGCCAACGGCAGCTACATCTCCAAGCAGTATACGATTCTGAACGCCGCTGGAGGCATATCCGGCACATTTGCATCCAACATCGTCAATACCAACCTGCCGACGAATTTCACCGACACCCTGAGCTACGACGCCACCCACGCCTATCTCAATCTCGCGCTGAACTTTGCGCCACCATCCCCTCCCAGCTTCGGCGGTGGCCTCTCGATCAACCAGCAGAACGTCGCGAACACGTTGGTCAACTACTTCAACGCGACCGGCGGCATTCAGACGGTGTTCGGCACGCTCACCCCGGCGGGCCTGACGCAGGCCTCCGGCGAACTGGCGATCGGCACGCAGCAGACGACGTTCGATGCGATGAACCTGTTCATGGGGCTGCTCACCGATCCCTTCATGAACCGCACCGGCGCGACGGGTTCGATGCCGGGCGCAACGGGATATGCGGACGAGGGCGAAGCGAGCGCCTATGCCGCGGCCCGGAAGACCGATGCATTCGCGATGTTCACCAAGGCGCCGCCGGTGCCGTTCGTGCCCCGCTGGAACGTCTGGGCCGCGGGTTTCGGCGGTTCGCAATCGACCAGCGGCAACGCCATGGTCGGGTCGAACGACACCACTAGCAGCATCTATGGCACGGCGGTCGGCGCCGACTATCTGTTCTCGCCGAAAACGGTTGCGGGCTTCGCGCTCGCCGGTGGCGGCACCAGCTTCTCGGTGGTCAATAGCGGCAGCGGCCGCTCCGACCTGTTCCAGGCCGGCGCCTATGTCCGCCACACCGAAGGCCCGGCCTATGTCTCCGCTGCGCTTGCCTATGGCTGGCAGGACATCACCACCGACCGCACCGTGACGGCGGCAGGCATCGACCGGCTCCGCGCCGAGTTCAATGCCAACGCATATTCGGGGCGGCTAGAGGGTGGCTATCGTTTTGTTGCGCCGTGGATCGGCGGCGTCGGCATCACGCCTTACGCCGCGGGCCAGTTCACGACTTTCGAACTGCCCGGTTACGCCGAGCGGGTGATTTCGGGCCTGTCGACCTTTGGGCTGACCTATGCCGGCAAGAGCCTCACCGATACCCGCAGCGAGCTCGGCCTTCGTACCGACAAGTCGTTCGCGGTGCAGGACGGCATCCTGACGCTGCGCACGCGCTTTGCCTGGGCCCATAACTATGACCCGAACCGCTCGGCCGCCGCGACCTTCCAGGCGTTGCCGGGCACCAGCTTTGTCGTCAACGGCGCGGCGCAGGCGAGCGACTCTGCGCTGACCACGGCCTCGCTGGAGATGAATTGGCGAAACGGCTGGTCGGCGGCTGCGACGTTCGAGGGCGAGTTCTCCAACGTCACCTCGAGCTACGCCGGCAAAGGCGTGGTGCGGTATCAGTGGTGAGATGTGAGCCCTTTCCGCTTAGGCGAGCCTGACGTCACGCGCACGATTACCTGACGCGTAATCGCGCGTGCGATCTCCCTTTGCGATGGTCGCGCATCGGCGGCGATGTGGCCGGTCGATCTGCGAAGGGAAACATATCATGGTCAGCCAACCGCTTTGTGCGACCGCGAGCGACGGCACAAAACTGTTCGTGCAGGATTGGGGCTCGGGCAAGCCGGTGCTCCTGCTGTCCGCCTGGACGTTCAATTCCAGCGTCTGGGGCAGCCAGATCGTAGCGCTGAACGCGAAGGGTTATCGCTGCGTCGCGCCCGACCGGCGCGGCCACGGCCGGTCCGACCTGCCGATGACGGGATACGATCTCGATACGCTGACCGACGACGTCGCTGCCGTGATCGAGCAGCACGATCTGCACGACGTCACCATCTTGGCGCATTCGATGGGCTCGATCGAGGCGGTGAACTATCTGGCGCGCCGTGGCTCAGGCCGTGTCGCGCGGCTGGTCCTGGCGGCGCCGACCACGCCGTGTCTGGTCCAGACCGAGGATAATCCGGACGCGGTGCCGCGACCGATGATCGATGCCCAAAATGCCGCGATCGCGCAGGATTTCCCGAAATGGATCGGCGAGAACGAGGCGCCCTTCTTCACGCCCGGCACATCAGAGGTCACCCGGGCATGGATCAAGCAGATGATGCTGAGCGTGCCGTTGCCGGTGGCGCTGGCCTGCCGCCAAACCATTTCGTCTGCCGACCTGCGCGCCGCGGCCAAAGCTATCGATCGCCCGACGCTGATCGTGCACGGCGACCAGGATGCCAGCGCACCGCTCGCGCTGACCGGCGCGAAGACGGCAAGCCTGATCAGCGGAAGCAGGCTCGTGGTCTACGAAGGCGCGCCGCACGCTTTGCCGCTGACGCACAGCGCCCGCCTGCTGGCCGACCTCTCGGCCTTCATCGATGCCTAGCTGGCCCGTTAGCGGCGTCGGTCAAACCGGCGGACTTTTCTGGGGATATCGGCTGCGTTGCCGCTGAGGCTGATCGGCGGCCACAGCTTGGCAATTCACTCCCCGCGCCGCCTGTACCGGGGTGGGGTCCGGACCGCGACGATCCCATTGCCCAAGGCCGGCGATTTCCTATCTTCGGCCTACTGCGGTCCTCCGCACTCTGCGCGACGAACGCCGGGCAGACCTGCTTCCGGTCCCATGGCCACCCCAGGGGTCTTGCGCGGTGGAACAGGTACGTTCGGGGGATCCAAACCTGCTGCTCGGCCGCCTCGACCGCCTGACCGCAACGGCCGCGGGATGGCTCGCTGCCGAGCGGGAGCTGAGCTGATATGGGGAAAGCGCAGGGCACCAGACGCCGGCCGCGGCGTTTCCCGTTGAGGCAAGCGCTTCCGCCTGATGCGGCAAAGAGCCCGCGGGAGGGACGGTAAAAGCGTCAAAATTGCTTGTCTTGCGCCCCCTGTTGCGCTGCGCTAAAGCCTCAAGAACAATTCCAATCAACGAATCTGCGGCACGTCCGAAACCGCAGCAAGAAGGCCTCGCCGATGACCGGCATCCTGCAGAATTATCTCCCACTTGTGGTCTTTATCGGAGTCGCGAGCCTGATCGGGCTGGCGCTCCTGATCGCGCCGTTCCTGGTCGCGTTCCAGTCGCCGGACCCGGAAAAGCTGTCCGCCTATGAATGCGGATTCAACGCTTTTGACGACGCCCGCATGAAGTTCGACGTCCGCTTCTATCTGGTGGCGATCCTCTTCATCATCTTCGATCTCGAAGTGGCGTTCCTGTTCCCCTGGGCCGTGGCGTTCGGAAAACTGGGGGCGACCGGGTTCTGGTCGATGATGGTGTTCCTGGCCGTGCTGACGGTCGGGTTCGCGTATGAATGGAAGAAAGGCGCGCTCGAATGGGATTGAGCCCCACCGCCGCATCCTCGCAGCCGGCGATTGCGCAAGCTCCGAGAGGCATTCTCGATCCGTCGACCGGCAAGCCGGTCGGCGCCAATGATCCGTTTTTCCTCGAGGTCAATCACGAGCTGTCCGACAAGGGCTTCTTCGTTGCGGCGGCCGATGATCTGATCACCTGGGCGCGCACCGGCTCGCTGATGTGGATGACCTTCGGTCTCGCCTGCTGCGCGGTCGAGATGATGCAGGTCTCGATGCCGCGCTACGACGTCGAGCGCTTCGGCTTTGCGCCGCGTGCTTCGCCGCGGCAGTCCGACGTGATGATCGTCGCGGGCACGCTGACCAACAAGATGGCGCCGGCGCTGCGCAAGGTCTACGACCAGATGCCGGAGCCGCGCTACGTCATCTCGATGGGCTCCTGCGCCAATGGCGGCGGTTACTACCACTACTCGTACTCGGTGGTGCGTGGTTGCGACCGCATCGTGCCGATCGACATCTATGTCCCGGGCTGCCCGCCCACGGCGGAGGCACTGCTCTACGGCGTGCTGTTGCTGCAGAAGAAGATCCGCCGTATCGGCACCATCGAACGCTAAGGTTTCAGGCATGGACGACGGCAAGCTCGACGCCCTTGGGCAGACGATCGTGAGCGCGCTTCCGGGCGCCGCCACGGCGCACTCGGTCGCGTTCAATCAACTCACTATCGACGTCGAGATTGGCAGAATCGTGGACGTCGTCAGGTTTCTGCGTGACGATCCCAACTGCCGTTTCGTCAACATCACCGACGTGACTGCGGTCGACTATCCGAGCCGCGAGAAGCGTTTCGATGTCGTCTACCACCTGCTCTCGCCGACGCTGAACACGCGCATCCGCGTGCGCGGCCAGGCCGACGAGACCACGCAGGTGCCGTCGATCATCGGCGTCTTCCCCGGCGCCGACTGGTTCGAGCGCGAGACCTACGACCTTTACGGCGTGATCTTCACTGGGCATCCGGACATGCGCCGCCTGCTGACGGATTACGGCTTCGATGGCCATCCGCTGCGCAAGGATTTCCCGCTCACCGGCTTCGTCGAGGTTCGCTACGACGACCAAGAAAAGAGGGTGCTGTACGAGCCGGTCCGGCTCAACCAGGAATTCCGCAAGTTCGATTTCCTCTCGCCCTGGGAAGGCGCGGACTATCCGCTTCCCGGTGACGAGAAGGCCAAGGCGGAGCCGAAGCAATGAACGAGCAACCGCAAGATCTTCGTAACTTCACCATCAACTTTGGTCCGCAGCATCCGGCGGCGCACGGCGTGCTTCGCCTCGTGCTGGAGCTCGACGGCGAAGTCGTCGAGCGCGTCGATCCGCATATCGGCCTGCTTCACCGCGGCACCGAGAAGCTGATCGAGCACAAGACCTATCTGCAGGCGATTCCGTATTTCGACCGCCTCGACTACGTCGCGCCGATGAACCAGGAGCATGCGTTCTGCCTCGCGGCGGAAAAACTGCTCGGCATCACGGTGCCGCGCCGTGGCCAATTGATCCGCGTGCTGTATTGCGAGATTGGCCGCATCCTGTCGCATCTGCTCAACGTCACCACGCAGGCGATGGACGTCGGCGCGCTGACCCCGCCGCTGTGGGGCTTCGAAGAGCGCGAAAAGCTGATGGTGTTTTACGAGCGCGCCTCGGGTTCGCGCATGCACGCGGCGTTCTTCCGCGTCGGGGGCGTGCACCAGGACCTGCCGCCGAAGCTGATCGACGACATCGAGGCATGGTGCGATCCGTTCCTCAAGGTCGTCGACGATCTCGATCGGCTGCTGACCGGCAACCGCATCTTCAAGCAGCGCAACGTCGATATCGGCGTGGTGCCGCTCAAGGAAGCCTGGGAGTGGGGCTTCTCCGGCGTGATGGTGCGCGGCTCGGGCGCGGCCTGGGACCTGCGCAAGTCGCAGCCCTACGAGTGCTACGCCGAGATGGATTTCGACATTCCGATCGGCAAGAACGGCGACTGCTTCGACCGCTACCTGATCCGCATGGAGGAGATGCGCCAGTCGGTGCGCATCATGAAGCAGTGCGTGCAGAAGCTGAAGGCGCCGGACGGGCAGGGCCCGGTCGTGGTCGAGGACAACAAGATCGCGCCGCCGCGCCGTGGTGAGATGAAGCGCTCGATGGAAGCGCTGATCCATCACTTCAAGCTCTACACCGAAGGCGTCCACGTGCCGGCCGGTGAGGTCTACGCCGCGGTCGAGGCGCCGAAGGGCGAGTTCGGCGTCTATCTCGTCGCAGACGGGACCAACAAGCCATACAAGTGCAAGATCCGCGCGCCGGGTTTCGCCCATCTGCAGGCGATGGATCACATCTGCAAGGGCCATCTGTTGGCCGACGTTTCCGCCATCCTTGGCTCGCTGGACATCGTGTTCGGCGAGGTCGACCGGTGATGATGTCCGCATCCGCACCGCGCGCAATGAGAGTTTGATCGATGTCCGTCCGCCGCCTTGCCCCGAAGGAATTGCAGCCCGCGAGCTTCACGTTCACGGACGAGAACCTGGCCTGGGCCAAGAAGCAGATCGAGAAATATCCGCCGGGCCGTCAGGCCTCGGCGGCGATCGCGATTCTGTGGCGCGTGCAGGAGCAGCATGACGGTTGGGTCTCGGAAGCTGCGATCCGCGCCGTCGCCGACCTGCTCGAGATGCCGCATATCCGAATGCTGGAGATCGCGACCTTCTACACCATGTTCCAGCTCTCGCCGGTCGGCAAGAAGGCCCATGTCCAGGTTTGCGGCACCACGCCGTGCCGGTTGCGCGGCGCTGCCGACCTGATCGAGGTCTGCCAGCATCGTATCCATCACGATCCCTTCCAGCTGTCGAAGGACGGCAACTTCTCCTGGGAGGAGGTGGAGTGCCTTGGGGCCTGCGTGAACGCGCCGATGGTGCTGATCTGGAAGGACACCTATGAGGACCTGACCAAGGAAAGCTTCGGCAAGGTGCTCGACGGCTTTGCCGCCGGCAATCCGCCGAAGCCGGGCCCGCAGATCGACCGCCAGTTCTCGGCGCCCGCAGGCGGGCCGACGACGCTGAAGGAAACCACCTGATGCGGAGCGTTCAGGTGCAGGACAACGAGGCGGAGAGGGGCTGCGATGAAGGCCTGGCGCACGATCGCCCTGCATACCGCCGTCGCGGCCAGCTTCATGTTCCTGCTGCAACGTTACGGCCTGAGCGCGACGCTGGAATCCAGCCTGTTGTGGGCCATCGTGTTCGGCGGCTGTGCCGCCGGGCTCGCTTATTCCCAAGCCAATCGGTGATGTTCGGAAAGTTTTGAGCATGCTCGACGACAAGGACCGCATCTTCAAGAACCTCTACGGCCTCCATGATTGGGGCCTCGAGGGCGCGCGCAAGCGCGGCGCCTGGGACGGCACCAAGGGGATCATCGACAAGGGCCGCGACTGGATCATCAACGAGATGAAGGCGTCGGGCCTGCGCGGCCGCGGCGGCGCGGGCTTCCCGACCGGCATGAAGTGGTCCTTCATGCCGAAGGAATCCAAGGACGGCCGTCCGAGCTATCTCGTCGTCAACGCCGACGAGTCGGAGCCCGGAACCTGCAAGGACCGCGAGATCATGCGGCACGACCCGCATCTGCTGGTCGAAGGCTGCCTGCTCGCGAGCTTCGCGATGGGCGCACATTCCTGCTACGTCTATATCCGTGGCGAGTTCATCCGCGAGCGCGAGCGGCTGCAGGCGGCGATCGACCAGGCCTATGAGGCCAAGCTGGTCGGCAAGGACAATATCAACGGCTGGCCGTTCGACATCTATGTCGCGCACGGCGCCGGCGCCTATATCTGCGGCGAGGAAACCGCGCTGCTCGAGAGCCTCGAGGGCAAGAAGGGCCAGCCGCGGCTGAAGCCGCCGTTCCCGGCCAATGTCGGCCTCTATGGCTGCCCGACCACCGTGAACAACGTCGAGTCGATCGCGGTTGCGCCCGACATCCTGCGCCGCGGCGCCGCCTGGTTCGCCGCCATCGGCCGGCCGAACAATGTCGGCACCAAGCTGTTCTGCATTTCCGGCCACGTCGAGCGGCCCTGCAACGTCGAAGAGGCGATGGGGATTCCGTTCCGCGAGCTGATCGAGAAGCATTGCGGCGGCATTCGCGGCGGCTGGGACAATCTGAAGGCGGTGATCCCCGGCGGCTCGTCGGTGCGTATGGTGCCGGCCGATCAGATCATCGACACGCCGATGGATTTCGATAGCCTGAGCAAGCTGCGCTCGGGCCTCGGCACCGCGGCCGTGATCGTGATGGACAAGTCGACCGACCTGATCCGGGCGATCGCGCGCATCTCCTATTTCTACAAGCATGAGAGCTGCGGCCAGTGCACGCCGTGCCGCGAGGGCACGGGGTGGATGTGGCGCGTCCTGACTCGCATGGCCGAGGGCCGCGCCCACAAGCGCGAGATCGACATGCTGCTCGAGGTCACCAAGCAGGTCGAGGGCCACACCATCTGCGCACTCGGCGACGCCGCGGCGTGGCCGATCCAGGGTCTGATTGCGCATTTCCGTCACGAGATTGAAGAGCGCATCGATCAGTATTCGCACAAAGCCGATCTCGACGATCAGGGCGTTCGTGATCCCGTCCACATGGTCGCGGCGGAGTAGAGAAGAGACATGAGCAAGATCATCGTCGATGGCAAAGAGATCGATGTGCCGCCGGAGTACACGCTGCTGCAGGCGTGCGAGGCGGCAGGCGCCGAGATTCCGCGCTTCTGCTATCACGAGCGGTTGTCGATCGCCGGCAATTGCCGGATGTGCCTGGTCGAGGTGAAGGGCGGCCCGAAGCCGGTCGCGAGCTGCGCCTGGGCCGTGCGCGACTGCCGTCCCGGCCCGAAGGGCGAGCCGCCGGAGATCTCGACCCGTTCGCCGATGGTCAAGAAGGCGCGCGAAGGCGTGATGGAATTCCTGCTGATCAACCATCCGCTGGATTGCCCGATCTGCGACCAGGGCGGCGAGTGCGACCTGCAGGACCAGGCGATGGGCTACGGCGTCGACACCAGCCGTTTCGCCGAGAACAAGCGCGCGGTCGAGGACAAGTATCTCGGTGCGCTGGTCAAGACCTCGATGAACCGCTGCATCCAGTGCACGCGTTGCGTCCGCTTCTCCGCCGAAGTCTGCGGCGCGCCGGAAATGGGCGCGACCGGCCGCGGCGAGGACATGGAGATCACCACCTATCTCGAACAGGCACTGAGCTCGGAGCTGCAAGGCAATCTCGTCGATATCTGCCCGGTCGGTGCGCTGACCTCGAAGCCCTATGCCTTTGCGGCGCGGCCCTGGGAACTCGGCAAGACCCAGTCGGTCGACGTCATGGACGGCGTCGGATCCGCCATCCGGGTCGACACCCGCGGCCGCGAAGTGATGCGCATCCTGCCGCGCATCAACGAGGCGGTGAACGAGGAGTGGATTTCCGACAAGACCCGCCACGTCGTCGACGGCCTGCGCACGCAGCGCCTCGACCGGCCCTATGTGCGCGAGAACGGCCAGCTCAGGCCTGCGACCTGGCAGGAGGCCTTTGCTGCCATCGCCGCCAAGGCCGGCCGCACCGACGGCAAGCGGATCGGCGCGATCGCGGGCGATCTCGCCGCGGTCGATGAGATGTATGCGCTGAAGGAGCTGCTCGCTGCGTTCGGTTCGGTCAATCTGGCAGTGCAGGGCGGCGACGCGTTCGACGCCAAGGCCGGCCGCGGCTCCTACATCTTCAACCCGACCATTGCCGGCATCGACCAGGCCGACGCGATCCTGATCATCGGCTCGCATCCGCGCAAGGAAGCCGCGGTGCTGAACGCGCGGATCCGCAAGCGCTGGCGCACCGGCGGGCTCAAGGTCGGCATGATCGGCGCCAAGGCCGATTTCACCTATGAGCACGACTATCTCGGCGCGGGCACCGACACGCTCGCCGATCTCGTCGCGGGCAAGCACTCCTTTGCCGACGTGCTGAAGAATGCCAAGAACCCGATCATCCTGGTCGGCGCCGGTGTCTACACCAGGCATGACGGCGCGGCGGTGCTGGCGCAGGCAGCCAAGCTCGCCGTCGACGTCGGTGCGCTCAAGGACGGCTGGAACGGCTTTGCCGTGCTGCAGGATACGGCTTCGCGGGCCGGCGCGCTCGATATCGGCTTCTCGCCTGCGGCCGGCGGCCTGACCACGGCGCAGATGACGACTTTCGGCACGCTCGACGTGCTGTTCCTGCTCGGCGCCGACGAGATCAAGGCGCCGGACGGCACCTTCGTCGTCTATATCGGCACCCATGGCGACAAGGGCGCGCACCGCGCCGACGTGATCCTGCCGGGCGCCGCCTATACCGAGAAGTCCGGCATCTACGTCAACACCGAGGGCCGGGCGCAGATCGCCAACCGTGCCGCATTCCCGCCGGGCGAAGCCCGCGAGGACTGGGCGATCATCCGCGCGCTGTCCGACGTGCTCGGCAAGAAGCTGCCGTTCGACTCGTTGCAGGCGCTGCGCCAGGCGATGTTCAAGACCTATCCGCATCTGATGCGGCTCGACCAGATCGAGGCCGGCACGGCCGACGATGTCAAGGCGCTGGCCGGCAAGGGCGGCAGCGTCGACAAGGCGGCATTCAAGCCGACCGTCGAGGATTTCTATCTGACCAACCCGATCGCGCGGGCCTCTGCCGTGATGGCGGAATGCTCGCGGCTGGCGTCGGGCCGAATGCTGACGGCAGCGGAGTGAGCGTGACCTGATGGCTGAATTCTTCGCAAGCGCGTTCTGGACCGGCTTCCTCTGGCCGCTGATCGTCATGGTCGCGGAAAGCCTGTTGCTGCTCGTCGTGCTGCTGATCGCGATCGCCTATATCCTGCTCGCCGACCGCAAGATCTGGGCGGCGGTGCAGATCCGGCGCGGCCCCAACGTGGTCGGCCCGTTCGGATTGCTGCAATCCTTCGCCGACCTTCTCAAATTCGTGCTGAAGGAGCCGGTGATTCCGTCTGGCTCCAACAAGGGCGTGTTCCTGCTCGCGCCTTTGGTCTCGTGCATCCTGGCGCTGGCCGCCTGGGCCGTGATCCCGTTCGATCTCGGCTGGGTGATCTCCGACATCAATGTCGGCATTCTCTACATCTTCGCGATCTCGTCGCTGTCGATCTACGGCATCATCATGGCCGGCTGGTCGTCGAACTCGAAGTACCCGTTCCTGGCCGCGCTGCGCTCGGCGGCGCAGATGGTGTCCTATGAGGTCTCGATCGGCTTCGTCATCATCACCGTGCTGCTCTGCGTCGGCTCGCTGAACCTGTCGGCGGTGGTCGAGGCCCAGAACACCCGCGGGCTCGCGCACCTGATCGGCCTGCCGCAGCTCACCATCCTCAACTGGTATGTGTGGCCGCTGTTCCCGATGTTCGTGGTGTTCTACGTCTCGGCGCTGGCGGAAACCAACCGTCCGCCGTTCGACCTGGTCGAAGCGGAATCCGAACTGGTCGCCGGCTTCATGACCGAATATGGCTCGACTCCGTATCTGCTGTTCATGCTCGGCGAGTATGTCGCGATCACCACGATGTGCGCGCTGGCCTCGATCCTGTTCCTGGGCGGCTGGCTGCCGCCGGTCAATTTGCCGCCGTTCACCTGGATTCCGGGCATCGTCTGGTTCGCCCTCAAGGTGTTCTTCATGTTCTTCATGTTCGCGATGGCGAAGGCGATCGTGCCGCGCTACCGCTACGATCAACTGATGCGGCTCGGCTGGAAGGTGTTCCTGCCGCTGTCGCTGGCGATGGTCGTGATCGTGGCCGGCGTGCTGCAGTTCGCCGGCATCGCGCCGAAGTGAGGCCGTCATGAGTGTCAATGTCAACGCAACAGCCCGCTCGCTTCTGCTCTCGGAATTCGTCTCGGCGTTCTTCCTGGCGATGCGCTATTTCTTCCAGCCGAAGCCGACGCTGAACTATCCGTTCGAGAAGGGGCCGGTCTCGCCGCGCTTCCGCGGCGAGCACGCGCTGCGCCGCTATCCGAACGGCGAAGAGCGCTGCATCGCCTGCAAGCTGTGCGAGGCGATCTGCCCGGCGCAGGCGATCACGATCGAGGCCGGCCCGCGCCGCAACGACGGCACCCGCCGTACGGTGCGCTACGACATCGACATGGTGAAGTGCATCTATTGCGGGCTGTGCCAGGAGGCGTGCCCGGTTGACGCCATCGTCGAGGGACCGAATTTCGAATTCGCGACCGAGACCCGCGAGGAACTCTACTATGACAAGGCGAAGCTGCTCGCCAACGGCGACCGCTGGGAGCGCGAGATTGCGAAGTCGATCGCGCTCGACGCGCCGTACCGGTGAGGTGAGGGCATGATCCTTCCGGCGCTGTTCTTCTATCTGTTTGCCGCGGTCTGCGTGGCCTCGGCGGTCATGGTGATCGTCTCGCGCAATCCCGTGCACTCCGTGCTGTTCCTGATCCTGGCGTTCGTCAATGCCTCGGGGCTGTTCATCCTGATGGGCGCCGAGTTCCTCGGGATGATGCTGATCGTGGTCTATGTCGGCGCCGTCGCGGTGCTGTTCCTGTTCGTGATCATGATGCTCGACGTCGACTTCGTCGAACTGCGCGAGGGCTTCATGCAGTACCTGCCGATCGGCATCGTGATCGGCGGCATCTTCCTGTTCGAGCTGCTGCTGGTGGTCGGCGCCTGGGTGATCAACCCGCAGGTCACCAAGACGATCACGGCGGCGATCCCGACCAATGTCAGCAACACCGAGGCGCTCGGCCTCGTGCTCTATACGAAGTACATCCATTACTTCCAGCTCGCCGGCATGGTGCTGCTGGTCGCGATGATCGGCGCCATCGTGCTGACGCTGCGCCACAAGGCCAACGTCAAGCGGCAGAACATCAACGTGCAGAACGCGCGCACGCCCGAGATGGCGATGGCGATGCGCAAGGTGGCGTCAGGGCAGGGCCTGCAGGATGCCGATGCGGCGGAGTGGGTGAAATGACGATCGGGCTGGGGCACTATTTGGCGGTCGCCGCGATCCTGTTCACGCTCGGGATCCTCGGCATCTTTCTCAACCGCAAGAACATCATCGTCATCCTGATGTCGATCGAGCTGATCCTGCTCTCGGTCAACATCAACCTGGTGGCGTTCTCGACCTTCCTCGGCGACATCGTCGGCCAGGTGTTCGCGCTGCTGGTGCTGACGGTGGCCGCGGCCGAGGCCGCGATCGGCCTCGCTGTGCTGGTGGTGTATTTCCGCAACCGCGGTTCGATCGCGGTTGAAGACGTCAATCTGATGAAGGGCTAGTCCGGCAAATGATACAGGCAATCGTATTCCTGCCGCTGCTGGGCGCCATCCTTGCAGGCATCATCTCGCTGGTCGGTGCGCATGCGCGTTGCCCGAGCGGCGATACCGTCGACCACCACGACGACGCGCATGGCGACGCCCATGCTTTTGACGCTCATGCGTCGACGGCCCACGACGACCACGGCCACGATGATCACGGTCATGACGACCATCACGTCTCCGAGCCGGCGGCGGCCGGATCGCGGGTGGCCGAGCTGATCACCACGGGCCTGCTGTTCGTCTCGGCGGCACTGTCCTGGTTCACGCTGGTCGATGTCGGCTTCATGCACCATGACGCACGCATCGTGCTGCTGCCCTGGATCACCTCGGGCGACCTGCAGGTGGCCTGGACGCTGCGGGTCGACACCCTGACCGCGGTGATGCTGGTCGTGGTCAACACCGTGTCCGCGCTCGTCCACCTCTACTCCATCGGCTACATGGACGAGGACCCGAACCGACCGCGCTTCTTCGGCTATCTCTCGCTGTTCACCTTCGCGATGCTGATGCTGGTGACCTCGGACAACCTCGTGCAGCTGTTCTTCGGCTGGGAGGGCGTGGGTCTGGCGAGCTACCTGCTGATCGGCTTCTGGTACCAGAAGCCGTCGGCGAATGCGGCGGCGATCAAGGCGTTCGTGGTCAACCGCGTCGGCGACTTCGGCTTCGCGCTCGGCATCTTCGCGATCTTCGCGCTGGTCGGCTCGACCGATTTCGAGACCATCTTTCACGCCGCGCCCGGGCTGACCGGCAAGACCATCGACTTCTTCGGCTGGCACCCTGACGCGTTGACGCTGACCTGTCTGTTCCTGTTCATGGGCGCGATGGGGAAGTCGGCCCAGTTCCTGCTGCACACCTGGTTGCCGGACGCGATGGAAGGCCCGACCCCGGTGTCGGCGCTGATCCACGCGGCGACCATGGTCACCGCCGGCGTCTTCATGGTGGCGCGGCTGTCGCCGCTGTTCGAGCTGTCACCGACCGCGCAGGCGGTGGTGATGTTCTTCGGCGCGACCACGGCATTCTTCGCGGCGACGATCGGCCTGGTGCAGAACGACATCAAGCGCATCGTCGCCTATTCGACCTGTTCGCAGCTCGGCTACATGTTCGTGGCGATGGGAGCAGGGGCCTATTCGGTCGGCATGTTCCATCTGTTCACGCACGCCTTCTTCAAGGCGCTGCTGTTCCTGGGCTCCGGCTCGGTGATCTACGCGATGCACCACGAGCAGGACATCCGCAACATGGGCGGCCTGTGGCGCAAGATCCCGTACACCTTCGCGGTGATGTGTATCGGCACGATGGCGCTCACTGGTGTGCCAGGTTTTGCGGGCTTCTTCTCGAAAGATGCGATCATTGAAGCTGCCTACGCTTCGCACAATCCGATTGCGGTCTATGCGTATCTTCTGACGATCGCGGCCGCCGGCTTGACCTCGTTCTATTCCTGGCGACTGATCTTCAAGACGTTCTTTGGTGAGCCGCACGATCAGAAACACTACGACGCTGCGCACGAAAGTCCGGTCTGGATGCTGGTGCCGATCGGTGTGCTCGCCGCCGGCTCGATCCTCTCTGGTTTTCCGTTCAAGGAAGTGTTTGCCAGCCCGCACGGCGTTGAGGAGTTCTTCCGCGAGTCGGTGAAGATGAATCCTCATATCCTAGAGGATATGGAACATATGCCGTTCCTGCTGGGCCAGCTGCCGTTCGTCATGATGGTGCTAGGCTTCGCCGTCGCCTACATCTTCTACTATGCGCGGCCGTATCTTCCGGTCGAGCTCGCGAACCAGCAGCCGATGCTGTACCAGTTCCTGCTCAACAAATGGTACTTCGACGAGCTGTACGACTGGATCTTCGTGCGCCCGGCGAAGTGGCTCGGCTATACGCTGTGGAAGAAGGGCGACGGCTTCGTCATCGACGGCTTTGGTCCCGACGGCGTTTCCGCTCGCGTGCTCGACGTCACCCGCAACGTCGTGAAGCTACAGACCGGCTACCTCTATCACTACGCATTCGCGATGCTGATCGGAGCTGCCGGATTGATCACCTGGTTCATGTTCGGCTTGGGAGGCCAGTAAATGACAACCTGGCCCATCCTTTCGGTCACGACCTTCCTGCCGGCGGTCGGCGCGATCCTGGTCTACCTGCTGGCGCGGGGCGGCGACGACGCCGCCAACCGCACCGCGCGCTGGATCGCGCTGTGGACCACGCTGATCACCTTCGCGGTGTCGCTGATCCTGGTCGCGCGCTTCGATCCGGGCTCGACCGACTTCCAGTTCGTCGAGAAGACGTCCTGGCTCGCAACCGGCATCACTTATCACATGGGCGTCGACGGCATCTCGCTGCCGCTGCTCATCCTGACCACCGCGATCATGCCGCTCTGCATCATCGCGAGCTGGAGGTCGGTGACGCAGCGTGTCGGCGAATACATGATGGCGTTCCTGATCCTGGAAACGCTGATGATCGGCACCTTCTCGGCGCTCGACCTCGTGCTGTTCTACCTGTTCTTCGAGGGCGGCCTGATTCCGATGTTCCTGATCATCGGCGTTTGGGGCGGCCCGCGCCGGGTCTACGCGTCGTTCAAGTTCTTCCTCTATACGTTCCTCGGCTCGGTCTTGATGCTGCTCGCCATCATGGCGCTGTACTGGAATGCCGGCACCACCGATATCCCGACCCTGATGCACACCGCGGTGCCGCGCTCGATGCAGACCTGGGCGTGGCTCGCCTTCTTCGCCTCGTTCGCGGTGAAGATGCCGATGTGGCCGGTGCACACCTGGTTGCCGGACGCGCATGTCGAGGCGCCGACGGCGGGCTCGGTGATCCTGGCCGCGATCCTCTTGAAGATGGGCGGCTACGGTTTCCTGCGCTTCTCGCTGCCGATGTTCCCGCTGGCCTCGCACGATTTCGCGCCGTTCGTGTTCACGCTGTCCGTCGTCGCCATCATCTACACCTCGCTGGTGGCGATGATGCAGGAGGACATGAAGAAGCTGATCGCATACTCCTCGGTCGCGCATATGGGCTTCGTCACCATGGGCATCTTCGCGGTGACCACGCAGGGCGTCGCCGGGGGCATGTTCCAGATGGTCTCGCACGGCATCGTCTCCGGCGCGCTGTTCCTCTGCGTCGGCGTCGTCTACGACCGCATGCATACCCGCGAGATCGCCGCCTATGGCGGCCTCGTCAACCGGATGCCGCTCTACGCGATGACCTTCATGGTCTTCACCATGGCCAATGTCGGTCTGCCGGGCACCAGCGGCTTCGTCGGCGAGTTCATGACCTTGCTCGGCACCTTCAAGATCTCGCTGCCGACCGCGTTCTTCGCTACCACGGGCGTGATCCTTTCGGCCTGCTACGCGCTCTGGCTCTACCGCAAGGTGGTGTTTGGCGCGTTGGTCAAGCCGTCGCTGATGTCGATCAAGGATCTGACCTTCCGCGAATGCGTGACGCTGTTCCCGCTGATCGCGCTGACCATCCTGTTCGGCGTCTATCCGAAGCCGGTGCTCGACATGTCGGCGGCCTCGGTGCAGCAGCTCGTCAACAATTACCAAACCGCCGTGACTGCCGTGAAGGCAGCCGCGCTGGTTACGCAATAAGGCCGCCGCCATGAGCTTTTCCAGTGCAGGTTATCAGTTGCAGCCGGTGCTGCCCGAGCTGGTGCTCGCGGTCGGCGCCATGGTGCTGTTGATGATCGGAGCCTATCGCGGGCAGGGCACCACGCGCCTCGTGACTGGCCTTGCTGTGTGTCTGCTGGTCCTGACCGGTGTGCTGGAGCTCTGGCTGCCGGCCGGTAAGCTCGTGACCTTCGGCGGCAGCTTCATCGTCGACGACTTCGCCCGCTTCCTGAAGGTCCTCGCCTTGATCGCCTCCGTGGCGACGCTGATCCTGTCGACCGAGTATTTGTCGCAGCCGTCGACCCGCAACTTCGAGTTCTCGATCCTGGTGCTGCTGTCGACGCTCGGCATGATGGTCTTGATCTCGGCCGGCGACCTGATCTCGCTCTATCTCGGCCTCGAGCTGATGAGCCTTGCGCTCTACGTCGTCGCCGCCAGTGCGCGCGACAATGCCAAGTCGAGCGAAGCCGGCCTGAAGTATTTCGTGCTCGGCGCGCTGTCGTCGGGCATGCTGCTGTACGGCGCCTCGCTGATCTACGGCTTCACCGGCACCGTCAGCTTCGCCGGCATCGCGGCGGCGGCGACATCAGGCAGCATCGGCATCGTATTCGGCCTGGTGTTCCTGCTCGCCGGCCTCTGCTTCAAGGTCTCGGCGGTGCCGTTCCACATGTGGACGCCCGACGTCTATGAGGGCGCGCCGACCCCAGTGACCGCCTTCTTCGCCTCCGCTCCGAAGGTGGCGGCGCTCGCTGTGTTCACCCGTGCGACGCTGACCGCATTCCCGGGCATCGTCACCCAGTGGCAGCAGATCCTGGTGTTCGTGGCGATCGCCTCGATGGCGCTGGGCTCGTTCGCCGCGATCGGCCAGACCAACATCAAGCGCCTGATGGCCTATTCCTCGATCGGCCATATGGGCTTCGCGCTGGTCGGCCTTGCCGCCGGCACCGTCGAGGGCGCGCAGGGCGTCCTGATCTACATCGCGATCTATGTCGCGATGACGCTCGGGTCGTTCTCGATCATCCTCGCCATGAAGCGCAACGGCGTGGCGCTGGAGCAGATCAGCGATTTCGCCGGGCTGTCGCGCACCAACCCGCTGATCGCCTTCGTGTTCGCGATGCTGCTGTTCTCGCTGGCCGGCGTGCCGCCGCTCGCCGGCTTCTTCGGCAAGTGGTACGTGTTCGTGGCCGCGATCAAGGCCAATTTGTTCACGCTCGCCGTGATCGGCGTGCTGACCAGCGTGGTGGGCGCGTTCTACTATCTGTCGATCGTCAAGGTGATGTATTTCGACCAGCCGCTCGGCAAGCTCGATCCGGTCCGGGTCGAGCTGCGCACCGTGCTGGCGGTCGCCGGCATCTTCAACATCTTCTACTTCGCCTATCCGGGCCCGCTGGTCAGCGTGGCCACGGCGGCGGCGAAGTCGTTGTTCTAGCGCATGGTTCCGAAACACGAGGCTGGCTTTCGGAACCAATCATGCGCATAAGTTCGACATGACCTTCACGCTCGGACCCCGGGCCATTGCGGCGGGCTATCAGCTCGCCGCCTTCGACCAGATCGGCTCGACCAATGCCGAGGCGATGCTGCGCGCCCGCGACGGCGAGCAGGGACCGATGTGGTTCGTAACGTCGGAGCAGACCGCGGGCCGCGGCCGGCGGCAGCGGGTCTGGGTCGCGCCGCGCGGCAACCTCGCCAGCAGTATCCTCGAGGTGACGGATGTTCCGCCGGCGGTGGCGGCAACGCTCGGCTTTGCAGCCGGGCTGTCGCTCGAGGCCGCGCTGCAAAAGGTCAGCGTCGAGGCGGCGCTGCGGCTCGGGCCGGACAGTCCGAAATTCACCCTGAAATGGCCGAACGACGTGCTGGCCAACGGCAAGAAGCTCTCGGGCATCCTGCTGGAGGCCGAGGCGTTGGAGAACCGGCTGGCGGTCGTCGTCGGCATCGGCACCAATGTCGTCGCAGCCCCCGAGGGGACACCGACGCCGGCAGTATCGCTCGCCGGGCTCGGCATCCAGATCAGCGCGGAAGAGCTGTTTGCCGCGCTGTCGGACGCCTGGGTCGAGTTTCGCGGCATCTGGGACGACGGCCGCGGCTTCCCCGAGATCCGCAGGTTGTGGTTGGAGCGTGCCGCCGGGCTAGGCGACAAGGTCGCGGTCCAGACCGGTAGCGCGACCCTCGAAGGCACCTTCGATACCATCGATGACACCGGCTGCCTGATCGTCCGCACCGCGAGCGGCGAGCGCATGCCCGTGACGGCCGGTGAGGTCTATTTCGGTACCGCAGCCTCAGTGAGGGCGAACTGATGGCGCGACCTGACGAGCTCACCTTTGCACCGCTCGGCGGCGTCGGCGAGATCGGCATGAACCTGTCGATCTACGGCCTCGGCAACCGCCACCAGCGTTCGTTCCTCGCGGTCGATCTCGGCGTCTCCTTTGGCGACGAAGAGCATCTGCCGGGCATCGACCTGATCATGCCGGATGTCCGCTTCCTTGAGAAAGAGCGCAACAATCTGATGGGCCTGGTGCTGACGCACGCCCATGAGGACCATTTCGGCGCCATCATTGATCTCTGGCCGAAGCTCGGCTGCAAGATCTACGCGACCCAGTTCAGCGCGGCGCTGTTCGAGGCCAAATGCGCCGCCGAGCGCAATCCGCCGAAAATCCCGGTCACGGTGATCCCATCGGGCGGACGGGTCGATATCGGCCCGTTCAATGTCGAGTTCATTCCGGTCGCGCATTCGATTCCGGAATCGCATGCGCTCGCGATCAAGACCGACGTCGGCACCGTGCTGCATACCGGCGACTGGAAGATCGATCCGACCCCGATCATCGGCCTGCCGACCGACGAGCGGCGGCTGCGCGAGCTTGGCGACGAAGGCGTGCTGGCGCTGGTCGGCGATTCCACCAACGCAGTGCGCGACGGGCGATCGCCCTCCGAGACCGAGGTTGCCGCCACCATCAAGAAGCTGGTCAAGGCGGCCAAGGGCCGGGTCGCGGTCACCACCTTCGCCTCCAATGTCGCCCGCGTGAGGGCGGTGGCGGATGCCGCCAATGCCGCCGATCGCGAGGTGGTCGTGGTCGGCCGCGCCATGGAGCGGGTGGTGCAGGTCGCGCGCGAATGCGGCTATCTCGACGGCTCGCACAAGTTCCGCAGTACCGACTATTACGGCCATTTCCCGCCCGACAAGGTGCTGGCGCTGTGCACCGGCAGCCAGGGCGAGCCCCGCGCCGCGCTGGCAAGGATCGCCAATAACGATCACCCGCAGGTCACCCTGAACAAGGGCGACACCGTGATCTTCTCGTCCCGCACCATTCCCGGCAACGAGAAGGGGGTCGGCGGCATCATCAACGGGTTGGTGACGCAGGGCGTCGAAATCATCACCGACCGCGAGCATCTGGTGCATGTCTCCGGCCATCCACGCCGCGACGAGCTGCGCGACATGATCTCCTGGGTGCGGCCGCAGCTCCTGATCCCCGTGCACGGCGAGGCGCTGCATCTTTCCGAGCATGCCAAGCTGGCGCGCGCCGCGGGTGTCCCGAAAGTCCTGACCTGCCGCAACGGCGACCTGGTCAAGCTCGGGCCCGGCGATCCTGGTATCGTCGGCGAAGTGCCGTCGGGCCGGCTCTACAAGGACGGAACCATCCTTGAGGACTCCAAGTCGCGCGCCGTGGTCGAGCGACGGCGGATGGGTTTTGCCGGCTGTGCCTTCGTCGCCATCGCCATGACCGCGCAGGGCGACCTGGTCGACGATCCCGAGGTTGATCTGGTCGGCATGCCGGAGAACAATGCCGCGGGCGAATTGCTCGACGACATCGTGTTCGATGTCGTGGTATCGACGATCGAGGGCCTGCCGAAGCCGCGGCGTCGCGATCCGGATGCACTGGGGGAATCGGTGCGCCGCGCAGTGCGGGCCACGCTGAACGAACAGTGGGGCAAGAAGCCGATCTGTGTCGTGCACGTACTGACGGTCTGATACACGCCTTCAAGGCGTGCGCGACGACAAAGGGAGAGAGATATGCTGGGCCGGCTCAATCACGTCGCGATCGCGGTCAAGGACGCCAAGAAGGCCGCCAAGATCTACGGCACCGCCTTCAACGCCGAGATTTCCGAAGCCGTACCGCTGCCGGAACACGGCGTTATCACCGTGTTCGTGACGCTGCCCAACACCAAGATCGAGTTCATCGAGCCGCTCGGCGAAGCCTCGCCGATCGCAAAATTCGTCGAGCGCAACGCCGACGGTGGCATCCACCATGTCTGCTACGATGTGCCCGACATCATCGCCGCCCGCGACCGCATGATCGCCGAGGGGGCGCGCGTGCTCGGCGACGGCCAGCCGAAGATCGGCGCGCATGGCAAGCCGGTGCTGTTCTTCCACCCCAAGGACTTTTCCGGCGCGTTGGTCGAAATCGAACAGGCCTGAGGCCATGGCGTACCAAATCTCCACAGGGCTTGCGATCTACTTCGTCCTTTGGTGGCTCGTGCTGTTCCTGACACTGCCGTTCGGCATACGCAGCCAGCACGAGGACGGCGTCAGTGCGCCCGGCACCGACCCCGGCGCCCCGATCCTGGCGCGGATGGGCCGCAAGCTGTTGTGGACCACGCTGATCTCGGCCGTGATCTTCGCAATTGCGATGTGGGCCTATTACGCCGGCTATCTCTCGATCGAGCGGCTGTCGAAGCTGATGGGGATGCCGGAGTTTCACAACTGACGGGAGAAGGCGCCCGGACCGGTGCAGAGCGGGAGTGAGGATCAACCTCACCTCACAAACAAGTGGAGGAGACAAGGATGAACCTGCAGGCGCAGCCAGCCTTCGGGCCGAGCGCATATCGGATTTTGCGTGAGGCCGATCTGCGGGACTATCTCGTAGGACTTCCGGCCATCGTCTCGCAACTCGGTGGCGCTCCTGCCGACTGGTCGATCAGCGAGGTCGGTGATGGCAATCTCAACCTCGTCTTCATCGTCAAGGGCAGCAGCGGCGGCATCGCGGTCAAGCAGGCGCTGCCCTATGTGCGGCTGGTCGGCGAGAGCTGGCCGCTGCCGTTGTCGCGGGCTCACTACGAGCATCTGGCGCTGGTGCATCAGGCGCGGCTGGCGCCGAAACTCGTACCGGCGGTGCTGCATCACGACGCGCCGCTCGCGCTCACCGCGATGGAGTTGCTCGAGCCGCACATCATCATGCGCAAGGGCCTGATCGGCGCCACGCGTTACCCACGCTTTGTCGAGGATATCTCGACCTTCCTGGCGCAGACGCTGTTCTTCACGTCCGATCTCGCGTGCTCGGCTGCGGAGAAGAAGCAGGGAATCGCCGATTTCGCCGGTAACCACGCGCTGTGCAAGATCACCGAGGATCTGATCTTCACCGATCCTTACCGTATCGCCGAGCAGAACCGCTGGACCGCGCCGTATCTCGACGCAACGGCGGCGGCGTTCCGCGAGGATATCGACCTCCATGTCGCTATCTCCAGGCTCAAGCTGAAATTCATGGCGAGTCCCGAGGCGCTGCTGCACGGCGACCTGCACACCGGCTCGATCATGGTCACCGAGCGCCAGACCAAGGTGATCGATCCCGAATTCGCCTTCTACGGCCCGATGGGGTTCGACATCGGTGCCGTCATCGGTAACCTCCTGATGGCCTATCTGGCCTCCGCCGGCCATGAGCGCACGCTGGGCGAGCGCGCGTCATTCGAGGCCTGGCTGCTGGAAACCATCGAGGGCGTCTGGAGCGAATTTTCGCGCAAGTTTGTCGCGCTGTGGCGCAACGAGGCGAAGGGTGACGGCTATCCGGTGTCGCTGTTCGCGGGCGAGGCGGGCGCGGCGCGGCTGGAAGCTGAACGGCAGGCCTACATGGCGCGGCTGTTCGAGGACACCGTCGGTTTCGCCGCGGCCAAGACCATCCGGCGCATCCTTGGTCTCGCGCACAATATCGACTTCGAGTGGATTGCGGACGAGAAGCAGCGCGCGATCTGCGAGGCGCGGGCCCTTAAGCTCGCGCGCAACATGATGCTGGAGGCGGCGTCCTACACCACGATCGGCACAGTCACCTACGCCGCGCGCGAACTGCGCCACTGGCAGCCGGATTTCGCCAGGTAGGTTGAGGCAGGCCGCGCCACCGCCCGTGGTCATTTCCCGGTCCGCAATTGCGTACCTGAAGGCGCCGGACGTATGACAGACGGCGCAACACACTCGCCGTCGTCCTTCGCCGGGGCGACGAGAGCAGAGAGCGTGCTCGGCTCAATCATCACTCCGCCGCCTGCTCGCGCAGCCGCTGCGCGTAGACGTTGATGATCAGCGCCGCGAGCAGGATCAGGCCGCGGATCAGGATTTTCAGGAAGCTGTCGATGTTGACGTGGTCGAGACCGTTGTTGAGCACGCCGAGCACGAACAGGCCGACGATGGTGTTGCCGATGCCGCCGCGGCCGCCGAACAGACTGGTGCCGCCGACCACCACGGCCGCGATGGAATCGAGCAGATAGGTGTCGAACTCGTTCTGCTGCGCGCTGCCGAAATGGGCGACGCCGAGCATGCCGCCGATCCCGGAGCAGACCGCCGAGATCACCATCACACTGCCGAAGATCAGCTTGACGTTGAGGCCGGCAAATTCAGCGGCCTCGCGGTTGCCGCCGACCATGTAGACGTAGCGGCCGAAACGCGTGTAGGTCAGCACCAGATGGCCGCCGAGCAGCATCAGCGCGGCGACGATCACGATCCAGGGGATGCCGCCGATCGAGCCGGAGCCGAGCGTCGTGATCAGGTCCGGCACCTTGTAGGCGATCTGGCCGCGCACCAGGAGCGCCGAGACGCCGGCGGCGATCTGCATCATGGCGAGTGTCATGATGAAGGAGGGGATGCCGATCATGGTCAGCCCCAGCGCGTTGACCAGGCCGAGCAGCGCACAGAGCGCCAGCGCCAGCAGAATCGCGACGATGCCCGGCATCGGGACGTTGGCGATGTTGACGTAGGATTCCTGCAGCGTGAAATAGGCCACCGCAATGCCTGTCACGTTGGCGATGCTGGCGATCGACAGGTCGATCTCGGCACACAGGATCACGAAAGTGAGGCCGACGGCGATGATGCCGGTGACCGACACCTGCGTCAGGATGTTGCCGACATTGTCGATGGTCGCAAACGACGGGCTCGCGATCGCGAAGAACGCGCTGAGGAAGATCAGCGTCAGGAACGGCGCGATGTTGCGCATCTGCGAGCGCAGGAACGGTGCTAGCCCGCGCGGCCGCTTGTGATCGGCTGCTGGGCTCGTCGCGCTGTCACTGCTTGCCATCATTCCACTCCATCAAGCGCGATGAGCCGGTCATCGCGCTTTCTCCATTTGTTTGCGCATGATCTTCTCGGAAAACCGCTTCGCACTTTTCCGGATCATGCTCTAGGCCGCTTCCAGCAGCCGATCCTTGCTGACCGCTTCGGCCGCGAATTCGCGCACCACCGCGCCCCGCTTGAGCACCAGGATCCGGTCGGCCAGCGACAGCACCGTTTCCGGCTCGGTCGACAGCACGATGATCGCCAGTCCCTTGGCGCGGAGATCGCGCACGATGTTGATCACGTCGTTCTTGGCGCCGACATCCATGCCGCGGGTCGGCTCGCACAATACCAGCAGGCGCGGCGGGTAGGTCAGCCATTTCGCCAATGCCACTTTCTGCTGGTTGCCGCCGGAGAGCATGCCAAGATCGAGGCCGACCACCGGCGGCCGGATCTGCAACTGCTCGACCTGGCGCTGGGCGATGGCGCGCTCGCGCACCGGCTTGAGCAGCAGCGCCGAGATCCGCTCGAGGATGCTGATCGAGATGTTCTTGTATACCGGCTCCTGGTGGAACAGCATGGCGCGGCGGCTCTCCGGCACCAGCGCGACGCCGGCCCGCCGGGCCGCCGCGGTGCTGCGGAAGGTCTTCGCGGCGCCATCGACCGCAAGCGTGCCGCGATCCTGCCGCAGCTTGCCGAACAGGATGCGCGACAGCTCCAGCTGGCCGCAGCCCATGAAGCCGTAGATGCCGAGCACCTCGCCGGAGCGGGCCTCGAACGAGACGTCCTGCAGGGTGCGGCCGAGCGAGAGCTGATCGACCTTCAGGACCGTCGAGCCGCCACCCGGTTGCGGAAGCATCAGGTCATCGGTGTAGCTGTGCTCCAGCGTCTCGCCGCCGCGGCCGATCATGGCCTCGATCAGCGCGCCTTTGCTGGTATCAGCGGATGCGGTCTCGGCGATCTTCCGCCCGTTGCGGAACACCGTCACCACGTCGGAGACCCGCAGGATGTCCTCGATGAAATGCGAGATGAAGACGATGCTGGTGCCTTCGTCACGGAGCTTGTGCAGCGTCGTGAACAGGCGTTCGACCTCGGGTGGGGAGAGGGCGGAGGTCGGCTCGTCGAGGATGATGATGCGCGCGCCGGAGAACAGCACGCGGGCGATCTCGATCAGCTGCTGCAGGCCGATCGGCAGGTCGCCGAGCCGTGTCATCGGATCGACGTCGATGCCGAACCGGGCGAGCTGCTCGCCGGCCTCGCGCGCCATCCGCCGCCATTGCACGAAGCCGAGGCGGTTGGTCGGCTGGTTGCCGAGAAATACGTTCTCCGCGACAGTGAGATCGGGCGCGACGCTGAGCTCCTGATGCACCATGCCGATGCCGGCGGCGTGGGCATCGCGGGTGGAGCGGAACCGGGTTTCCCTGCCGTCGAGCACGAAGCGGCCGGAGAACTCCGGATGCACGCCGGCGATGATCTTCATCAGCGTGCTCTTGCCGGCGCCGTTTTCGCCGACGAGACCATGGATCTCGCCGGCGTGCAGCGCAAAGTCGACCCCACGAAGGGCTTCGACACCGCCGAAGGCCTTCGTGATCTGGTTCAACTCGAGGATCGGCGAGCGTCCCTGCGACATGAGGGGTGCTCAGATCAGGAAGTGATCCTCCATCCATTGCATGCCGGCGGCGTTGGCCTTGGTCACGACGGGACCGTCGGTCACGACGTTCTTCGGAATGCCCTGGCCGCTCTTCTCGCCGCCGACCACGGCGGCGACGCCCGCCACGATCGCGCCGCCATGGATGCGGCAGGACGGATTGCGGACCGTTGCGAACATGCGGCCTTCGCTGACCGCCTGGATCGCCGGCGGCATGGCGTCGACGCCGCCGATCAGGATGTTGGTGCGGTTGCGCGCCTTCATGATGTTGTAGGCGGCGAGCGCCATGTCGTCATTGTGGAAGAACGCCGCGTCGATCTGCGGATATTTCGTCAGGTAGGTTTCCCAGAGCCGGGCGGTCTTGGAGACGTCCCAGTCGGCGGGCTGGGTATCCAGCACCTCGATGTTCGGGAACTGCTTCACGACCGAGTTGAAGCCCTTGGCGCGGCCCTGTGCGCCGGTGTGGCCGAGCGCGCCCTGGGTCATGATGACCTTGCCCTTGCCGCCGATCGCGTTGCACAGCGCCTGCGTCACCGAGGCGCCCATGAACTCGTTGTCGGGCGCCAGGAACGAATGGACGTTGATTTGATCGAGAGGAGCAATAAGCGTGTCCATGTCGATCACGGGGGTGCCGGCATCGATCATCTTCTGCACCGGCTGGGTCAGCGTGCCGATGCCGAAGGCCTGGATCGCGACGAAGTCCCACTTTTGCGAGGCCATGTTGTCGATCGCGGCGCGCTGCTTGACGGCGTCGAGTTGGCCGTCGAACCAGGTCACCTCGACGTTGAACAGCTTGCCCCAGAACTCGGCTGCCTGTTTGCCCTGCGCGCACCATGTCGCCTGCAGTCCGGCGTTGGAGAATGCGGCTTTCAGCGGCTTTTCCGAACGTCCCGTTTCGGCTGCGAGCGCGGACGTCACGCCCATTCCGCCGAACAGGCCGGCTGCAGCGCCGCCTGCCGCCGCCATCTGCAGAAGGTCGCGCCGCGTCGTCGACGCCTTGTCCATCCCCTTGTCCGTGTCTGCCATTGTTTGCTCCCTCTTCGTTTTTCTGACCGTCGGCGTCAGTTGCACGCGCCGCGGATAAAGGGAGTGTGTCACAATCGGAACGGTGGCGCTACGCCCTCGCGTCTACGAGATGTTTCTGCTGCAGCACGATGGCTTCGATGTCGCCAAGCAGCTTGTGCCACGCAGCATCGATCTCGTCAGACCATTGCTCGCCGACAATGTCGCGCAAGCAGTCGGCGATCACGGCGAAGAATGCGACGAACAATTCGCGCGGCGTCCCGTAGGCATCATGCGAGAACACTTCGGATTCGATCAGGCGAAAATGTCCGCGCCGCTCGCCCGCGAAATCGAGGATGGCTTCGATCGCGAGCGACAGCATCGAGCCTTTCACCGGCTCGCTGCCTTCGGTGCGAAACATCGCCTGCGCCTCGGGATGTTCGCGAAACAGGCGCTGGTACACGTGCGGTGTCAGATCAACGCAGCGCGCAGCGGCAAGTTCGAAACTACGTTCGATTGGATTCGATGATGGAGTCATAGCGCTTTGCGATCATCACATAAAAAAAGAGCAGGGCGCCAAGCCCTGCTCCAAAAATTGTGTCGACCCTATTTGCCCCAAAAATTCGATTTGATCTTGATTGATGGGGTGACGCTGCTTGTGCGCGTCGGGCTCCTCCCGAGACTTGGACCACCAGGACACACCTCGCGGCTGGCCTGAGCCCGAATTGGTAGACTATCTTTCCAGCCTTGTCATCATTTTCGGCAACGATTGTTCAAATTTCGAGCAATTTGCGAAATGATTGGGATGGTGCCACCGGCAGTTGCGAAAGCGAGCTGAAAACACGTGAAGGGGTAAGGGGATACGAAGGCCGGCGGAGCGGCCGTGACGCAAGTGTCACGCCCGGCAATTTCCGTCAGCCGGAAGAAACGCGCCATGTCGATGATCTCGACTTCCGAGGCCTGTAGTGGTTAGTTCCGTTCCGGATGGGTTTTGCGATGCGCCGGCGGCTGAAGATTTTTCTGCCCATAGTCCTGGTTGCCCTGCTGGTGCAGATTTTTGCACCGATCGGGGCCTGCTGGGCGGCGAGCCTTGCCGCGTCCGATCCGCTCGCGGCCGCCACCATCTGCCACGGCAATGCCGGCCCTGGAGCCGGGCAGGGTGACCAAGGTCATGATGCCCATGACGGCTGTTGTTCCGCATGCAGCCTGCTGCAGACCGGCGCGCCCATTGATAACCCCGAGATCACGGCTCACACCGTCGAGCGGCCTTCGACACGCATCGCCTGGCTTGATTTCGCGTCCAAACTCGATCGCTCGCAGGCGCGCCTCGCCGCGCAAGCCCGCGCGCCGCCGCTTTCTTCCTGACGACGTTCTCGCTGCCGGTGCACCTTGCGCGCCGGCGAGTGTCATAGAGCCATCCGGCCGACGAGCCGGTGTCAGGATTCATCCATGTTTTGGCTTCATCTGCGGGCCGGGGCCAGCGCACTCACGCTGGGCTTTGCGCTTACCACGCCTACAAGTTGGGCAGAGGCCCAGACGACATTGCCATCCGTCACGGTCGATGCGCCGCAGGCCGCGCGAGCCAAATCGGCAAGGTCCAAGCCGAAGGTCCGCGCGGTTGCCGCCCGACGGCCCGTCAGGCCGTTGGCGCCGCTGGCCGTGGCGGCGGCCGGCCGCACGCAGCGCATCACGCCCAGCGCGGCGCGGGACAGCTTGAACCAGGGGCCCGCCGGTCAGACGCAAACGACGATCGACCGCAGCCAGTTCGACAACCGGCCGTCCTTCTCGGGGGCGGACGTGTTGCGGGACAGTCCCGGCATCTCGATCAAACAGGGCAACGGTCCGCGTGATTTCGGCATCTCGATTCGCGGGTCGAATGCGCGCAATGGCTTCGGCATCCGTAACCTCGTGATCTTCGAAGACGGCTTTCCAGTCACCCAGCCGGACGGCCTGTCGCGCAGCGACCTGATCGATCCGCACGCTTATGGCGCCATCGACGTGGTCCGCGGGCCGTCATCGGCGCTCTACGGAAATTATGCGACCGGCGGCGCGTTGAATTTCCGGACCCGGCCGGGCGGCACCATCGACGGCGTCGAGTACGGCGTCGAAGGCGGCAGCTTCGGCTATCTCAACAACTATCTGGCCGCCGGCAAGAAGGTCGGCAGTTTCGAGGGCTCGCTGTTCGCGAGTGATGCCCGCGGCGACGGTTACATCGGCAACAGCTGGTTCAATACCCAGACGGTCAATTTCCTCGGCACCCTGCAGGTCACGCCGGACGACCGTCTCACGGTGAAGCTGATCAACAACGATCTGACGACGCGCCTGCCGATCCGCTCGTCGCTCAATCAGTTCAACACGAATCCGTTCCAGCAGGGCTGCACCACCGGCGCCACGGCAGCACCCGGATGTGGGACCGTGACCTTGTTCAACAACGGTTTCAATTCGGCGGCGGGGACCGACAAGGAAACCGCGGTCCAGGCAGGCCTCGGTCGCGACGACCGCCGCACCATCGTCGGCGGTCGCTGGGAGCACGATTTCGACAACCAGACCACCTGGCGCAACCAGTTCGCGTTCGACGATCGCAATATCAGCCAGCCGACGGGATCGACGAGCGCGATCGGCGACTTCCCGTCCTACAACTACATGAGCGACGTCGTCAGGCGGGGCGACATCTTCGGGATGGAGTCGACGGCCTATTTCGGCGGCTTCTACAACACGCTGACAGCTTCGAGCGACACCCGCAACGTGATGCCGGGCGGCAATGCGACGCTCGGCAGCCTGTCCAGCAACCTGTTCAGCACGACGACGAATTACGGCCTTCGCGCGCGCGAGGAGTTGAGACTCACGTCGGCGTTGACGGCCATTGCCGGCATTGGCTGGGAGACCACCAATCTCACCGGGCGAAATACTGCCTATACTTACACCGGTGCGGCCGGGGCTACGTCCACCGCAATCACGACGGCGGACCGGCAATTCCAGAACACCGCGCCGGAGCTCGCGTTGCTTTACCGCCTGAACAACGAGTGGCAACTGCGTGGCCGGGTGGCAACCGGATATGGCACGCCGCAGGTCAGCAATCTGTTCATTCTGCCGGACGGCTCGTCGGGCAATAACACCCAGCTGCGCACGCAGAAGAATCTTGGCTACGACCTCGGCGCCGACTGGACGCCGAACAACGCGGTCAAGGTCAGCGTCACCGGCTTCTACGAGTTCTTCAAGGACGAGCTTGTCTCGCAGGCGACCCAGAAATCGGGCATCTCCTACACGTTCAATGCGCCACGATCGGAACATCGCGGTGTCGAACTCGCTGCCGACTGGAAATTCCTGCCGGGCTGGCGGTTCTCGGCGGCCTATACCTATCTCGACGAGGTCTACACGGAATACATCGAGAACATCAGCAACGGCGCGGTGTTCAGCTTCAATCGCGCCGGCAACAAGATCCCCGGCGTTTCGCCGAACGAGCTGACGACACGGCTGGGCTACGACCAGTTGTCGGGTCCGTTGCAGGGGCTCGGCGGGTTCGTCGAAGTCCAGTGGAAGGACAGCTTCTACATGGACAATGCCAACGTCTTGAGGGCGCCCGGCTACGAACTCGTCAACCTCAATTTGCACTACAAGACCGATCTCGTTTCCGATTCCTTCAAGTCGCTGAATCTGTACGTTGAGGTCAGGAACGTGTTCGACCGGACCTATGTGGCTTCGGCGAACAACATCGCGAATTCGGTGACGGCGGGAGGCATTCAAAATCCCGCGAGCGTACTGGCGAACTCGACCAACTCGATCTATGCCGGATCGCCGCGCGCCTTCGTGGCGGGCATGAGGATTGCGTTCAAATGACCAGCGCATCGATGACGTATCGCAAACCTGCGGCTCGGTCGGTGCTGGCGGCGGTGATGCTCGCAGCATTGCCGAGCCTTGCCGTCGCGCAGATGAGCCATCAGCACGCCTCTGAAGCGGCCTGCGAGGAGACCGTGCTGCGCTGCGCGACGAAAGTCACTCCGGCCTTCGGGCCGGATGGGACGTTGTGGTTGACCTGGATGGCCGGAGGCCAGATCTCCGTCGCGAGTTCGAAGGATCAGGGCAAGAGCTTCTCCGCTCCGGTCCAGGTCACCCGGGAGCGGCTCAACCTGGACTGGGGCCCGGACGCGCGGCCGAAGCTTGCGATCGATGCCAAGGGCGACATCGCCGTGGCCTTCTCGATCTTTCGCGATCAGGCCTTCAACGGCCAGGTACTGACCGCGCGGTCGAGCGATGGCGGGCGCAGCTTCGATCTGCCGAAGCCGATCACATCGAACAATCAAAGCCAGCGCTTCGAGGCAATTGGCTTCGATCCCGCCGGCGCCGTGTTTGCGGTGTGGCTCGACAAGCGCAACCGTGTCCCGGCGCAGCAGCGCGGCGAGAAATATGACGGGGCCGGATTGTTCTTCGCGTCATCGAAGGACGGCGGCGCGACCTATTCCGATCCCCAGCTTGCGGCCGATAACACCTGCGAGTGCTGCCGTCTCGCGCTGGCGTTCGATGGCGCAGGCCATCCGGTGGTGGTGTTTCGCAACATCTTTGAGGGCGGCGTGCGTGACCATGCGATCGTGACGTTCACCGGTCTGGCCACGCCTGGCGAGATACATCGCGTGAGCCGTGACGACTGGCAGATCGCGGCATGTCCGCACCATGGTCCCAGCCTGACCATTTCGGCACAGGGAACCTATCATGTGACGTGGTACACCAACGGCAAGGCGCGCAAGGGCTTGTTCTATGCGCGGTCGCGCGACGGCGGCAAAACCTTCTCCGATCCGCTTCCGATTGGTCGGCCGAATCGGAGCCCGTCACGACCGCAAATCATCGCAGGGCCGCTGGGGCTCGCAATGGTCTGGAAGGAGTTCGACGGGCAGAAGACATCGATCAATCTGATGACGTCACATGACGACGGAGCGACATGGTCGAAGCCTATTGATATCGCCGACACCGCCGACAGCTCCGACCATCCGCTGCTGGTCTCGGACAGGCGGCGGACTTACCTGTCGTGGATGACGAAGGCCGACGGCTACCATTTTCAAGCGGTCGAGGGCGAACCATGAAATGTCATTTGCCCGCGGCTCTTGTCTTGCTGGCAACGCTGCCATCCGCACTGGCGGCGGCCGACGGCGCCCCGAAGCCGTTCGAACGCGGCAGCTGGCAGAAATTGCTGCATGCACACGCCGGTCATCCGACCCTGGTGCACTTCTGGGGCGTGACCTGCGGACCCTGCAAGGTCGAACTGCCGCAGCTTGGCCAGTTCATGAAGGATCATCCTGGTATCGACGTCGTCACGATCAGCGCGGATTTGGTTCCGAACCTTCCGGAGGCAACGCGATCGATGCTGGATCACGCCGGGCTCGCTTCCGCCGAAAACTGGATTTTTGGCGACGGCTTTGCCGAGCGATTGAGATTTGAGATCGATCCGGCGTGGCAAGGCGATATCCCGCGAACCATGCTGATTGCTCGTGACGGAACGATCACAACGATCGAGGGATCGGCCGAAATCGCTGATCTGAGCAAATGGTCTGACGCCCAGGCCACAGCAATCCGATGACACACCAACTTCAACCTGAAAGGAAATTCGTCCAATGAAGATGCTCTCTCGCATCCTTGCTCTCGCAGCGCTGTCCGCCGTACTCGCTTCTTCTTCTGCACGTGCCGAGGACATCAAGGCCGGCGACCTCGTGATCACGCAGGCGTGGACGCGCGCGACCCCGAACGGTGCCAAGATTGGCGGCGGCTATTTGACAATCGAGAACAAGGGCGCGACGCCCGACCGGTTGATTTCAGGCTCTGCCGATGTCGCCGGCAAGGTCGAGGTCCACGAAATGTCGATGGACAACGGCGTCATGAAGATGCGGGCGCTCGACAACGGCGTGACCATCGAACCCGGCAAGACCGTGAAGCTCGCGCCCGGCGGCTATCATCTGATGATGTTCGACCTCAAGAATCCGCTGAAGCAGGGCGACAAGGTGCCGGTCACGCTCGAATTCGAGAAGGCCGGCAAGGTCTCGGTGTCGCTCGATGTGCAGGCCGTCGGCGCGCAGGCGCCGGGCGGCGGCGATCATTCCGGCCATGGCGACCATTCCGGTCATATGGACATGAAGAAGATGTGAGGGGGCCATGCGATCAACCACGCTCCTCATTGCCACGGCGACGCTGCTCGCAGCGTCGCCGGCCATCGCCCATGTCACGCTTGAGGGAAAGCAGGCGGCAATCGGTTCGTACTACAAGGCGGTCTTCGCCGTGCCGCATGGCTGCGCGGGATCGGCGACGATCAAGATCCGCGTGCAGATTCCGGAAGGCGTGATCGGAGTGAAGCCGATGCCGAAGCCCGGCTGGACGCTCGACATGGTCACCGGCAAATACGCCGCCCAGTACGACTTTCACGGTGCCAATCTCACCGAGGGCGTGAAGGAAGTCGCCTGGAGCGGTGGCAAGCTCTCCGACCAGAACTACGACGAGTTCGTGATGCAGACGTTTCTCACCGACACGCTGAAGCCGAACACCACGTTGTATTTTCCCGTCGTGCAGGAATGCGAGCAGGGCGTCAGCCGCTGGATCGATCTTCCGGCCGAAGGGCAGGGCGGCGGGCACGACCACGGCAGCAAGACGCCGGCGCCGGGCGTCAAGCTGCTGCCGAAGCCGTAAGCCGTGCGGGCGGTCGCAAGTCTTGTCGTTGGAAGTCTTGCCGCGTTGTTCGTGACGCTGTGTCTTGCGACCTCGGCCGATGCGCATGCCGTCCTGATCGCCGCCGAGCCGGCGGACGGCAGCGTGGTGACCGTGGCGCCGAAGACGGCGGTGCTCCGCTTCAACGAAGCGGTAGCGCCGACCGCGGTCAGCCTGCTCGACGCTACGGGCAAGCCGCGCGACGTCACGATCCGCGCCGTCGATGAATCGCTGGTGGTGACCCTGCCGGCGGACTTGCCGCAGGGCACGCAGGTGGTCAGCTATCGCGTGGTCTCCCAGGATGGCCATCCGGTTGCGGGTTCGCTGTTGTTCTCGGTCGGCGTCGTCACGGGCTCGGCGGCGCCGGCTGGCGACGGCGTGTTGCATGCGCTGATCTGGCTGGCGCGGCTCGGGCTCTATCTCGGGCTGTTTGCCGGCGTCGGCGGTGTGTTCTTTGCCGCCTGGATCGGGCAGGGGGCAGCGGGTGGACGGCTGATCATGTGGTCGCTGGCGATCGGCCTTGTCGGCGCGATCGCCTCGCTCGGCTTGCAGGGCGTCGACCTGCTGAACCTGCCGATCACGGGCGTCCTGACTTGGGCGGCCTGGGCCAGCGCCGCCGGCACCAGCCTGTTTACCGCGCTGCTGCTGGCGATTGCCGCGATGTCGATCGCGGCGATCGCCTGGCGCAGTGCGTCGTTCGGCGTGGCGTGGATCAGCACCGCAGTCGCAATGATCTGCGTTGGGCTGTCGCTTGCGGTCAGCGGCCATGCCGCCACCGCTTCTCCGCAATGGTTGACGCGGACCGCGCTGTTCATCCATGGCGCTGGCCTCGCTTTCTGGATGGGTGCGCTTGGGCCGCTCGCCGTGCTGGCCTGGCAGCGCAAGGATTCGCTGTTGCGGGTAGTCCGGCGGTTTTCGACCCTCGCCGTGCCGGTCGTCGCGTTGATCGCCCTGTCCGGCCTCGCGCTTGCCGTCGTTCAGCTGGAAAGCTTTGGCGCGCTGATCGATACTGGATACGGCAACGTCCTCGTGGCGAAACTTGTGCTGGTGTCGCTGTTGCTCACGCTCGCTGCGCTGAACCGTTTGGTGTTTACGCCGGCGATTGCGCGCGAATTTCACCGTACGCGGCCGCTGCAGCGCTCGATCGCGCTCGAGTTCGTGCTGATGATCGCCATCCTCGGCCTCGTCGCACTATGGCGCTTCACGCCGCCGCCCCGCGTGCTGGCGATGTCAGACGACGTTCCGCTCGCGGTCCACATCCACACCGATACCGCGATGTTCCAGGTTCTGATCGCGCCGGGCAAGGTCGGGCAGAACGATTTCGTGCTGCAGCTGATGAACGGCGATGCCAGCCCGTTCGCGGCCAAGGAGGCGACACTGACGCTGAGCCTGCCGGATCGCGGCATCGAGCCGTTGGAACGGAGCGCCGCGCCGGGTCCCGATGGCTATTGGCACGTCAAGAAGGTGCCGTTGCCGGTCCCCGGCCGCTGGCACATGCAGATTGACGCCCTGGTGACCGATTTCAAGAAAGTGACGCTGGAAGACGATTTCGAGGTCAGGTAGACGGACGGCCGCGCCGGGCAGTCCAGCGGGACGCAAATCGCTCAAATGGCCGAAAATCGCCTGATTTGAAGGGCTTTTGTTATTTGGCGGCCTTGTGTTTTCACGGCCGATCCGGTTTCACTGCTGCGCTTCCCACGCTTTCCTGATTCCCGAGTAACACCATGCGATTGTCGCGGTTTTTCCTGCCTATCCTGAAAGAAAACCCGAAAGAGGCGGAGATCGTCTCGCATCGGCTGATGCTGCGCGCGGGCATGATGCGGCAGGAGGCGGCCGGCATCTATGCCTGGCTGCCGCTCGGCTTCCGGGTGCTGAAGAAGATCGAGCAGATCGTTCGCGAGGAGCAGGACCGCGCCGGCGCGCTCGAGCTCTTGATGCCGACGCTGCAGCTTGCCGATCTCTGGCGGGAAAGCGGCCGCTACGACGCCTATGGCCCGGAGATGTTGCGCATCCTCGATCGTCACAAGCGCGAGCTGTTGTACGGACCGACCAACGAGGAGATGATCACCGAGATCTTCCGCTCCTATGTCAAGTCCTACAAGAACCTGCCGCTCAACCTCTACCACATCCAGTGGAAGTTCCGCGACGAGCAGCGTCCGCGCTTCGGCGTGATGCGCGGCCGCGAATTCCTGATGAAGGACGCCTATACGTTCGACCTCGACGAGGCCGGCGCGCGGCGCTCCTACAACAAGATGTTCGTGGCGTACTTGCGCACCTTCGCGCGGATGGGCCTGAAGGCGATCCCGATGCGGGCCGAGACCGGCCCGATCGGCGGCGACCTCAGCCATGAGTTCATCGTGCTGGCGGAGACTGGAGAGTCGGGCGTCTTCATCAATCGCGATGTGCTGGACCTGCCGGTACCGGGCGAGGACGTCGACTATGACGGCGATCTCACGCCGATCATCAAGCAGTGGACCTCGGTCTATGCTGCGACCGAGGACGTCCACGAGGCTGCGCGCTTCGAGCAGGAAGTGCCGGAAGCAAAGCGGCTCAATACCCGCGGCATCGAGGTCGGCCAGATCTTCTATTTCGGCACCAAATATTCCGACACCATGAAGGCCATGGTGGCGGGACCCGACGGTGTCGACGTGCCGATCCATGGCGGCTCCTACGGTGTCGGCGTGTCGCGTCTGGTCGGCGCCATCATCGAGGCCTGTCACGATGACGCGGGCATCAAGTGGCCCGAAGCGGTCGCGCCGTTCCGCGCCGCGATCCTCAACCTCAAGCAGGGCGATGCCGCTGTCGACGGAGCCTGCGAGCAGCTCTATCGCGAACTCTCGGCGAAGGGCGTCGACGTGCTCTACGACGACACCGATCAGCGCGCCGGCGCCAAGTTCGCCGCGGCCGATCTGATCGGTATCCCCTGGCAGATTCTCGTCGGACCGAAGGGACTCGCTGAGGGCAAGGTCGAGGTCAAGCGCCGCAGCGATGGCTCGCGCGACAACATGAGCCCCGCCGACGTGGTCGCGAAGCTCGCGGGTTAAAGTTTATTCACGCCGCGCGATCGGCGGGGTAATCCGGCCACATTTGGCCCGAATCATGGGATTATCGAGAGATGGATGAGACCATGAACGAGCCAGTCCGTACCCCGCCGTTTGCGCCATTCGAATGGCTGCTGTCCGGACGCTATCTGCGCGCGCGCCGCAAGGAAGGGTTCATCTCGGTCATCGCCGGCTTTTCGTTCCTCGGCATCATGCTCGGCGTTGCCACGCTGATCGTGGTGATGGCCGTCATGAACGGCTTCCGCAAGGAGCTGCTCGACAAGATCCTCGGCCTCAACGGCCACCTCCTGGTGCAGCCCCTGGAATCGCCGCTGACCGACTGGAAGGATGTCGCCGACCGCATCAGCCAGGTGCAGGGCATTCGTCTCGCCGCGCCTGTCGTAGACGGGCAAGGACTAGGATCATCGCCGTTCAACGCGGCCGGCGTCTTCATCCGCGGTATTCGCGCCGACGATCTCAACAACCTCACTTCGATCGCCAAGAACATCAAGCAGGGCACGCTCGAGGGTTTTGACGAGGGGCAGGGGGTTGCGATCGGCCGCCGGCTTGCCGATCAGCTCTCGCTGCATGCCGGCGACATGATCACGCTGGTTTCGCCGAAGGGCGCGGTGACGCCGATGGGCACGACGCCGCGCATCAAGCCTTACAAGATCACGGCGGTGTTCGAGATCGGCATGTCGGAATACGATTCGACCTTCGTCTTCATGCCGCTGACCGAGGCGCAGGCCTATTTCAACCGCAACAACGACGTGTCCTCGATCGAGGTGTTCACCACCAATCCGGACAAGATCGAAACCTATCGCAAGCTGGTGACGGAGGCGGCCGGCCGGCCGGTCTTCCTGGTCGACTGGCGGCAGCGCAATTCGACATTCTTCAACGCGCTGCAGGTCGAACGCAACGTGATGTTCCTGATCCTGACCATGATCGTGCTGGTCGCGGCGCTCAACATCGTCTCGGGGCTGATCATGCTCGTGAAGGACAAGGGCCAGGACATTGCGATCCTGCGCACGATGGGGGCCTCGCAGGGCTCGATCATGCGAATCTTCCTGATCACCGGCGCCTCGATCGGCGTGGTCGGAACGCTGACCGGCTTTGCGGTCGGCATGCTGATCTGCCTGAACATCGAATCGATCAGGCAATTCCTGTCATGGCTCACCAACACCGAACTGTTTTCGCCGGAGCTGTATTTCCTCTCCAAGCTGCCGGCCGAGGTCGATTTCGGCGAGACGCTCGCCGTCGTGATCATGGCGCTGACGCTTTCCTTCCTGGCGACGCTCTACCCGTCGTGGCGCGCCGCGCGCCTCGATCCGGTCGAAGCGCTCCGGTACGAATAGGAGCGCACATGGCGGAGGGGGCGGAAGACGTACCGGTTGTCTATCTTCACGATATCAAGCGGGAATACCGGCAGGGCGAGGCGACGCTGACGATCCTGAACGGTGCCAAGCTGGCGCTGTGGCCCGGTCAATCGGTGGCGCTTGTGGCGCCGTCGGGATCCGGCAAGTCGACGCTGCTGCACATCGCGGGCCTGCTGGAGAGCCCCGATGAGGGTGAGGTCTATGTCGCGGGCACGCCGACCTCGCAGATGTCCGACATCGACCGCACGCAGATTCGTCGCTCCGATATCGGCTTCGTCTATCAGTCGCACCGGCTGCTGCCGGAGTTTTCGGCGCTCGAGAACGTCATGCTGCCGCAGATGATTCGTGGCCTCAAGCGCTCCGAAACCGTGAAACGTGCGACCGAGATCCTCGCCTATCTCGGGCTTGGCGATCGCATCACCCATCGTCCCGCAGAACTCTCGGGTGGTGAACAGCAGCGCGTGGCGATCGCGCGCGCGGTTGCGAACGCACCGCGGGTGCTGTTTGCGGACGAGCCCACCGGAAATCTGGATCCGGGAACGGCCGATCACGTGTTCAACGCGCTGATGCAGCTCGTGAAGGCGACCCGCGTCGCGATGCTGATCGCGACCCACAATTTGGATCTCGCCGCGCGGATGGATCGCCGGGTGTCGCTGTCGAACGGACAGGTCGTCGAACTCGAATAGCGCTTCGCGTGAAGTGGGTCGCGATTCGTGTGAAGAATGCTCGCTAAGCGCGCGAAATCTAAAGACTTTTCCGGTATGATTGAATCGAAGTGGAAGGCGCGCTTGGGCCTTCAATAGGCGGGGCGAGGCCGTTTGCCAGACTGGCTCGGCCGGCGATCGATCGGCGGCCCGGCATAATAGGGATTGTTGATGCAAATCGCGGCGAGGCCGGACGCTGAGGCCCGGCACTGCTCCAGTGACGTGTAACCGCAGTCGGTATCCTCACCGCCCCATCGGTAGTTCGTCTTGCAGACCGGCGAGGTCGAATCGTATTTCTGGGCATTGGCTGGCGTGCTTGCGATGGCACCCAGCGCTAGGAGCGCCGGAAACAGTACCAGAATCAGGTTTCGCATCAGAAGCTCCAGTCGATCTGGCGCCGGCAACGCTCCCGCCGAACGTCGGTGCGAATAGGCACCGGCGGGCCGGAGCGATCAACTCACATTCCCGCGGCGGCGCCACCCGGCCAGATGTCAGTGAATGAACAGGTCGAAAAAATTGCCCTCACGGCGATCACGCGGAGAGGCATGCAGATAGGAGCGCGGGTCGTTGTCGCCGGCATAATAGGGATTGGCGATGCAGTTCTGTCCGATGCCCGAGGCGGTGGCGAGGCACGCCTCATAAGACGGATAGGAGCAGTTGCTGAGGCCGGGATAGCGATCGCCCTGGATGCAGAACGGGTAGCGCACGCCGACGGCATGCGAGGGCGCCGTACCAAGGGTAGCGAGCGCAAGCACAGACGCCGCAGCAGCAAGAATCATCGTCCGCATGTGCATTCCTTAATCGCTGCGAAGATTCGATCTCGGCGACGATCCAAATCGGACAAGCCGGTTCCGGTCAACACGATCTTGCGGGCAGCTTGCCCAAGCAGTTTTGAATTGTGAAAATTGTGCGGCAGCTATGTGGCAAAAGTTCCAAAAAGTGCTTGTAACGCAGTATTAACTTCAAATTTGAGCGAAGTCGTTTGGGCCTGCCTGTTGCAGCGAAGTTACAGCAATTCCGACGGGGGCTGCTATGACGGTGTCTCGCGGCCTTGGGGGCCTGTAGAAAAAGTTGGAACGGGAAAATGAAAAAGATTTTGCTTGTCACCGCCAGCCTGCTCGCGCTCAGCGCGACTGCTGCCTCTGCGGCTGACCTCGCGGCTCGCCCTTACACGAAGGCTCCGCCGCCCATGGTTGCCGCTGTGTATGATTGGACCGGCTTCTACATCGGTATCAACGGTGGTTGGGGCCAGAGCCACGACAACCGTTCGGTCGACGGCATCGGCCAGGCCGGCAGCTACGACGCCAACGGCGGCACCGTCGGTGGCCAGATCGGCTACCGCTGGCAGACCGGCGGCTGGGTCTGGGGCCTGGAAGCTCAGGGCAACTGGGCTGACTTCTCCGGCAGCACGGGCAACCTGCTCGTCCCGGGCGGCACCGTTCGCTCGAAGACCGATGCGTTCGGCCTGTTCACCGGCCAGATCGGCTATGCCTGGAACAACGTCCTGCTGTACGCCAAGGGCGGTGCTGCGGTCACCGATCGCAACTACCAGTTCCTGGCACCCGGCGGCGCGCTGGCGTCCCAGACCGGCTACGACACCCGTTGGAGCCCGACGGTCGGCGTTGGCCTCGAATTCGCCTTCGCTCAGGGCTGGTCGCTCGGCGTCGAATACAACCACATCTTCGAAGACACGCACGGTGCGACCTTCGTCACCCCGGCTGGCGTCGGTGTGACCGGCTTCCACACCGGTGGCGACACCGACATGGTCCTCGGCCGTCTGAACTACAAGTTCGGTGGCCCGATCGTCGCACGTTACTGATCGCTCGCTTAATCCAAGCGGCATCGAAAACCCCGGGCTTCGGCCCGGGGTTTTTTGTTGGCCTGGTGGATTAACCATCGGCCGTGAACGCAGCGGGTTTTTGTCTTGCTCCGATTGAGCTCGTAGGGAGCTCTGTCGTGCCCGCCAATACAAGCGGCCGGTAACCAGCCACGTGCTCCTTAGTCGAAATCAGCGAAGTCGAGCCCGGCGTTGGCCTTGGATGCATCGTTAATGCAGTCCGAATACGCGCGCCACCTTTCGACGAAGCCGTAACCCTTGGCCTGTTGCGCCGCCTTCGCCTTGCATTCGGCCTTGATGTGCTTGACGATGGCCTGCTGTCTCTTGGACACCTTTTCTGCGCTGGCCGGCGTCAGCGTTAGAACCAAAATCGCGAGTGCTCCTGCGTTTTCCTCTGCTCACGGGGAGTACTGGAATCAAACGGGCTTGGTGCCGTCAGCTTCCGGCCGTCGCCTCGCGCGCGTTTTCATCAGAACAGCACCCAAAACCCCCGCGGTTAACTATCAAGATCACTTTCCCGATCGGTCCATCGCTGTAGCTTGACTCCGAGAACAAAAAAGGAACAATGTTCTGCATACGTTCCAGTTCAGGGAGAGCGGCCATGTTGAAGATTTTCGTGCAGGAAGCTGCAGCGCTGGCGTCGATCACGCTGTTCGTCGGGATGATCGCGGTTTGGGCCCAGCTGATCACCCAGTTCTGAAATGTGCCCGCGGAACAGGGGGCCCAGGTTGCATCTGGGGAAAAGCAGGACGACCTGCCGCCACGCCGCCTTCGACGTGGACTTGGCAGGACCCAGGCCCCACGATGGGGATGCGAGTCGGGTCTGATGCTTTCGAGTTCCGGCTTTGGTACTCGCGCCATCCCTGCCTCCAAGAGATCCCGTAAGCAGCCATGCCGAACGCCGGATTCGTTCATCTACACGTCCATTCCGCCTATTCGCTGCTGAAGGGCTCGATCAAGATCGCCAAGCTCGGCGAACTCGCCAAGGCCGACCGCCAGCCGGCGCTGGCGCTCACCGATACCGACAACATGTTCGGGGCGCTGGAATTCTCCGACAAGATGGCCGGCTACGGCATCCAGCCGATCGTCGGCTGCGAGTTGGCGGTGGATTTCGGCGACGTCGACCCCAATACGCGGAGCATCCTGGCGACGACGGGTCCGGCGCGAATCGTGCTGCTGGCGGCACGCGAGCGCGGGTACCAGAACCTGATGCGGCTGAACTCGCGGGCGTTCCTGGAGACGCCGGTGAACCAGACGCCGCACATCAAGCTCGACTGGCTCACCGACGCCGCCGAGGATCTGATCGCCCTGACCGGCGGGCCCGATGGGCCGATCGCGCTGGCGCTGCGTGCCGAGCAGGCGGCGCTGGCGGCGACCCGCTGCGAACGCCTGGCGAGCCTGTTCGGCGATCGTCTCTACGTCGAATTGCAGCGCCACGGCATCGACAAGGAGCGCCGCACCGAGGGCGGCCTGATCGACCTTGCCTACAGCAAGGGCCTGCCGCTGGTTGCGACCAACGAGCCGTATTTCGCCAGCAGTGACGACTACGAATCGCATGATGCGTTGCTGTGCATCGCCGGCGGCCATTTGATCGCCGAGACCAACCGCGAGCAACTGACCCCGGATCACCGCTTCAAGACCCGCGCGGAAATGGCGGTGCTGTTCGCCGACATTCCGGAGGCGCTGGCCTCGACGGTGGAGATCGCCGAGCGCTGCTCGTTCCGCCCGAAGACCCGCAAGCCGATCCTGCCGTTCTTCACGGTCGGTGCCGCCGCGAGCTCCGACGCCGCCGCCGACGAAGCCGCCGAGCTGAAACGCCAGGCGGAGGAGGGGCTCGCCAACCGCCTGCGGGTGCACGGTCTGTCGCCGGGCATGACGGAGGAGGACTACGCCAAGCGGCTTGCCTTCGAGCTCGACGTCATTACCCGCATGAAATACGCGGGCTACTTCCTGATCGTCTCGGACTTCATCAAATGGGCGAAGGCGCAGGGCATTCCGGTAGGACCGGGCCGCGGCTCCGGCGCCGGCTCGCTGGTCGCCTGGGTGCTGACGATCACCGACCTCGATCCGATGCGCTTCGCGCTGCTGTTCGAGCGCTTCCTCAATCCCGAACGCGTCTCGATGCCGGACTTCGACATCGACTTCTGCCAGGACCGCCGCGGCGAGGTGATCCAGTACGTGCAGGAGCGCTACGGCCGCGACCAGGTAGCGCAGATCATCACCTTCGGTACGCTGCAGGCGCGCGGAGTGCTGCGCGACGTCGGTCGCGTGCTGCAGATGCCGTACGGGCAGGTCGACAAGCTGACCAAGCTGGTGCCGCAGAATCCCGCCGCGCCGGTGACGCTGGCGCAGGCGATCGAGGGCGAGCCCAAGCTGCAGGCGTTCCGCGACGAGGATCCGGTGGTGGCGCGCGCCTTCGACATCGCGCAGCGCCTCGAAGGCCTGACGCGCCACGCCTCGACCCACGCCGCAGGCATCGTGATCGGCGACCGGCCGCTGAGCGAGCTGGTGCCGATGTATCGCGATCCGAAATCCGACATGCCGGTCACCCAGTTCAACATGAAATGGGTCGAGCCGGCGGGGCTCGTGAAGTTCGACTTCCTCGGCCTCAAGACGCTGACGGTGCTCGACGTCGCGGTCAAGCTGCTCAAGCAGCGCGACGTTCATGTCGACCTTGCGACGCTGCCGATCGACGATGCGGCGAGTTACCAGATGCTGGCGCGGGGCGACGTGGTCGGCGTGTTCCAGGTGGAAAGCCAGGGCATGCGGCGCGCACTGATCGACATGCGGCCGGACCGCTTCGAGGACATCATCGCGCTGGTGGCGCTGTATCGCCCGGGCCCGATGGCGAACATCCCGACCTATTGCGCGCGCAAGCACGGCGACGAGGAGCCGGAATATCTGCATCCGATCCTGGAGCCGATCCTCAAGGAGACCTTCGGCGTCATCATCTACCAGGAGCAGGTGATGCAGATCGCGCAGCAGATGGCGGGCTACTCGCTCGGCCAGGCCGACCTGCTGCGCCGCGCGATGGGCAAGAAGATCCGCGCCGAGATGGACAAGCAGCGCGACATCTTCGTCGCCGGCGCGATGAAGAACGGCGTGTCGAAGGGCCAGGCGGAGACGATCTTCGAGCTGCTCGCCAAGTTCGCCGACTACGGCTTCAACAAGAGCCACGCGGCGGCCTATGCGCTGGTGTCGTACCACACCGCCTACATGAAGGCGCACTACCCGGTCGAGTTCCTCGCGGCGTCGATGACGCTCGAACTCAACAACACCGACAAGCTCTCCGAATTCCGCTCCGAGGCGCAGCGGCTCGGCATCAAGGTCGAAGCGCCCAACATCAATCGCTCCGGCCCGACCTTCGAAGTCAGCGGCAACACGATCTACTACGCGCTCGCCGCGCTGAAGGGCGTCGGCATCCAGGCGGTCGAGCAGATCATCGAGGAGCGCAACAAGAAGGGCGCCTTCACCTCGCTGGCGGATTTCGCCGCGCGAGTGAGTCCGCGCGCCGTCAACAAGCGGATCATCGAAAGCCTCGCGGCGGCCGGCGCGTTCGACACGCTGGATCCGAACCGGGCCCGCGTCTTCGCCGGCGCCGATGCGATCCTCGCCGCTTGCCAGCGCAGCCACGAGGCGGCGACCTCGGGCCAGAACGACATGTTCGGCAGCGCGCCGGATGCGCCCAGCATCACGCTGCCGCAGGTCGAGCCATGGCTGCCCGCGGACCGGCTGCGGCGCGAATATGACGCGATCGGCTTCTTCCTGTCGGGCCATCCGCTCGACGACTACGCGACCGCGCTGAAGCGGCTGCGCGTGCAATCCTGGGCGGAATTCTCGCGCGCGGTGAAGACCGGCGCGACGGCAGGCAAGGTCGCGGCAACCGTGGTGTCGCGGATGGAACGGCGCACCAAGACCGGCAACAAGATGGGCATCATGGGCCTGTCGGATCCGACCGGCCATTTCGAGGCGGTGCTGTTTTCCGAAGGCCTCGCGCAGTACCGGGACGTGCTGGAGCCGGGGGCTGCCGTGCTGTTGCAACTCGGCGCCGAACTGCAGGGCGAGGACGTGCGGGCGCGGGTGCTGCACGCCGAGCCGCTGGATCACGCCGCGGCCAAGACGCAAAAGGGCCTGCGGATTTTCGTGCGCGACACCAAGCCGCTGGATTCGATCGCGCGCCGGCTCAACATGCCGGACGCCACGCCCGCCCCGGGTGCTCCCGCAAAGGCGCCAGTGGTAAAGCCGGCCGCCGCGCCGCCACCCGCGGCCGGCGCGGATGGTGACGTCTCGCTGGTGATGATGCTGGACCTCGAGACCGAGGTCGAGATGAAGCTGCCCGGCCGCTACAAGGTCTCGCCGCAGATCGCCGGCGCGATCAAGGCGGTCGCGGGAGTGGTCGACGTCCAGACGCTGTAGACTCGACCACGCCCCGTGCCCTTGATCGGTTGTTTCACCGCTGGCAGCCATTGCGACGTTGCAACCCAACCGTGTATCAGCTTAGTGGGGTACCGGGCTGGTTTGAGGGGCGCAATGTTCTGGCGGGGAATGGTGCTGTTGGTCGCGGCCGTGCTGTTGTGCGGTTGTGAAACGACGCAGAGGAATGGGCTCGACTATGCGGCAATGACGCAGAAGGTAGGCCCGCCAAAGGCGGGACACGGGCGCGTCGTGATGCTCCGGGAGAAGGACTTCGCCAACATCGCCGACAGGGCCTTTGAGTTCCAGCTTGACGGCGTGCCTGTCCAGGGCCTCAAAACCGGGACCTACGTCTATGTCGATCGTCCGGCCGGCCAGCATCAGCTGACGGCGAACGAGGCCGGCTTTCCAGGCGTGACGGAACGGGCCTTCGCGATCCAGGCGGGCCAGACCCAATTCTACCTGGTTCGGATGAGCGAGCGAAAGAGCGCCATCCTGGCTTCGTCGGCGAATACGGGATTGTTGGGCTTGGCCCTAAGCACCGCCATCACCTCCGGCTACAAGAATCCCGGGCCGCTCGATTTCTTGCCCTTGGAGGATTCCGCGGCCCGGACCACGATCGCGGAGCTGCGGCTGGCCGAATAGGGGCCGTTTCGGCGCGATTTAGACCCATCTGGCCGGCCCAACCGGCCGTATTTTCTTGCTTCTGGCGCAAATCGCGCTATATAGCGCGCCATCTCACACGGAAACATGGCTCTCAAAGGCCGTCCGGTGGCAACCGGGCCATTCAGGCGCGTTGCTCACACGTTTCCGGAGGAACCAACCGGAGAATTAGATCTATGTCGCTGCCCGAATTCAACATGCGTCAGCTTTTGGAAGCTGGCGTTCACTTTGGCCACCAGGCCCACCGCTGGAACCCGAAGATGCAGGATTACATCTTCGGCGCCCGCAACAACATCCACATCATCGACCTCGCGCAGACCGTGCCGATGCTGCATCGCGCCCTGCAGGCGGTCAGCGATACCGTCGCCAAGGGCGGCCGCATCCTGTTCGTCGGCACCAAGCGCTCGGCCCAGGACGGCGTTGCCGATGCGGCCAAGCGTTCGGCGCAGTACTTCGTCAATTCGCGCTGGCTCGGCGGCACGCTGACCAACTGGAAGACGATCTCGGCCTCGATCAAGCGCCTGCGTCATCTCGACGACGTGCTGTCGTCGGGCGAAGCCAACTCCTACACCAAGAAGGAGCGGCTGACGCTGCAGCGCGAGCGCGACAAGCTCGACCGGTCGCTCGGCGGCATCAAGGACATGGGCGGTCTTCCCGACATGATCTTCGTGATCGACACCAACAAGGAAGACATCGCGATCCAGGAAGCCCAGCGGCTCAACATCCCGGTCGCTGCGATCGTCGACACCAATTCGGACCCCAAGGGCATCACCTATGTGGTGCCGGGCAATGACGACGCTGGCCGCGCGATCTCGCTGTACTGCGACCTCGTGGCGCGCGCCGCCATTGACGGCATCTCGCGCGCGCAGGGCGATTCCGGAATCGATATCGGTGCGTCGGCTGCGCCCGTGCAGGAGGAGCTCCCGGCGGCTGCGCCGTCCGGCTTCCAGGGCCTCGCTGGTCCGCGCGGCACCGCCGACAACCTCAAGAAGCTCACCGGCGTGTCCGGTGCGATCGAGAAGAAGCTCAACGATCTCGGCATCTTCCACTACTGGCAGCTCGCCGAGCTCGACCACGACACCGCGCACAAGATCGGCGAAGAAGTCGGTCTGCCGAGCCGTGCGGACGCCTGGGTCGCCCAGGCCAAGACGCTCGCCGAAGCGGAATAAAAGTTACGCGGCGTGGCCGGGTCTCGCCCGGCCGCCGCTTCTATTCCACGAACAACGATTTCCCTGTTGCAGACGGCGGCGCCATCGGGCGCCGCGGTTTCTGTACAGGCAAGAAGGACATTGAACGATGGCAACGATCACAGCAGCGATGGTCAAGGAGCTCCGCGAGTCGACCGGCGCGGGCATGATGGATTGCAAGGCGGCGCTGACCGAGAACAACGGCGACATGCAGGAGGCGCAGGATTGGCTGCGCAAGAAGGGTCTCTCCAAGGCCGCCAAGAAGGCCGGCCGCGTGGCGGCCGAGGGCCTGATCGGCGCGCTGACTTCCGGCACCAAGGGTGTGCTGGTCGAGGTCAACTCCGAGACCGACTTCGTCGCGCGCAACGAGCAGTTCCAGGGTCTGGTCAAGATGATCGCCCAGGTCGCGCTCAAGCACGGCGCCGATGTCGAGACCATCAAGGCGTCCAAGGTCGGCGACGCTACCGTCGAGACTGCGATCTCCGACGCGATCGCGACCATTGGCGAGAACATGACGCTGCGCCGCGCCGCCTCGCTCGAGGTGAGCAAGGGTGTGGTGTCGAGCTACGTCCATAACGCCGTCGTCGAAGGCGCCGGCAAGATCGGCGTCATCGTGGCGCTGGAGTCTGCCGGCAAGACCGACGAGCTCGCCGTGCTCGGCCGTCAGCTCGCCATGCACGTCGCGGCGGCAAAGCCGCTGGCGCTCGATCCGGCCGGGCTCGATCCGGAGACGGTCAAGCGCGAGAAGGACGTGCTGGCCGACAAGTACCGCCAGCAGGGCAAGCCGGAGAACGTCATCGAGAAGATCGTCGATTCCGGCCTGAAGACCTACTACAAGGAAGTCTGCCTGCTCGATCAGGCCTTCATCCACGATAGCGGCAAGTCGGTTGCCCAGGCGGTGAAGGAAGCTGAGGGTAAGGTCGGCGGGCCGATCAAAGTCGCTGGCTTTGTGAACTATGCTCTCGGTGAGGGAATCGAGAAGCAGGAAAGCGACTTCGCCGCCGAAGTCGCGGCCGCCAGCGGCAAGAAGTAACCGCTGACACCAAGGCGTCCGGTGCACGCGCCGGAGGCCTGCCTGCGCGGGATGAGAAAGCGATCGCATCATGGCTGAGCCGATCTATCGTCGCGTGGTGATCAAGCTGTCCGGCGAATATCTGGCCGGCTCCCACGGGTTCGGTATCGACCAACCGACCGTCGACCGCGTCGCCGACGACCTGATCGCGGCTCGCAAGCTCGGCGTCGAGGTCGCGGTCGTGATCGGCGGCGGCAACATCGTTCGCGGCGTCGAGGTATCCTCGCGCGGCGTGTCCCGGCCGACCGGCGACACCATGGGCATGCTGGCCACCATGATGAACTGCCTTGCGCTCGAGGCAGCGATCGAGCGCAAGGGGACGGCGGCACGGACCTTGTCGGCGTTCGTGATGCCGGAGATCTCCGAGCTGTTCACGCGTAGTGCAGCGCACAAATATCTCGCCGAGGGACGCGTCGTCCTGCTCGGCGGTGGAACCGGCAACCCGTTCTTCACCACCGATACCACCGCCGTGCTGCGCGCGGCCGAGATCGGCGCAGAGGCGGTGCTGAAAGCCACCAATGTCGACGGCGTCTACAGCGCCGATCCGAAGAAGGACCCCAAAGCCAAGCGCTTTGACCGCCTGACCCATTCGCAGGCGATCGAGGGCGGCTACAAGGTCATGGACGCGACCGCTTTCGCACTTGCCCGCGAGACGTCGCTGCCTATCATCGTGTTCTCAATCGCGGAGCCCGGTTCGATCGGTGCGATTCTGCGTGGATCCGGACACGGCACGGTCGTCGCCGGCTGATTGCCGCGCCTCCGGGTCCAGACTTTGGACCCGAGGGCGTCGACAGCCGGTTTCTAGTGAAGGGAGAAGCGTCATGGCCGCAGCTGGTTTTGACATCAACGACGTGAAGCGCCGCATGCAGGGCGCCACACAAGCGCTCAAGCACGAGCTCGGCGGTCTGCGTACCGGCCGTGCTGCGGCCTCCATGCTGGAGCCGGTCCAGGTCGAGGCTTACGGCTCGCATATGCCGCTCAACCAGGTTGCGACCATCAGCGTGCCCGAGCCGCGCCTGCTCTCGGTGCAGGTCTGGGACAAGACGATGGTGAAGGCCGTGGAGAAGGCGATCGTCGACTCCAACCTCGGCCTTTCGCCGGCAACCGAGGGGCAGGTGCTGCGCTTGCGGATTCCCGAACTCAACGAGGAGCGTCGCAAGGAGCTGGTCAAGGTCGCGCACAAATACGCGGAAGCGGCCAAGGTCGCGGTACGCCACGTGCGCCGCGACGGCCTCGACGTGATCAAGAAGCTCGAGAAGAATCACGAGATTTCCGAGGACGATCAGGAGCGCCTGTCGAACGAGGTGCAGAAGGCGACCGACGGCGTGATCGCCGAAGTCGATCAGCTGCTTGCCGCCAAGGAAAAGGAAATCCTGACGGTCTGAAGGCCTACGGGAACGAGCCGATGTCGAATGCCGCCGCTGCAGCAACTGACGGACCGGATCGCTCCGGCACTCCGTTGCACGTGGCTGTTATCATGGACGGCAACGGGCGCTGGGCCGCCTCGCGCGGCCTGCCGCGCGTCGAGGGCCATCGCCGCGGTGTCGAGGCGCTGCGCCGCGTGGTGCGTGCGGCCCATGAACTCGGCATCGTCTATCTCACGATCTTTTCGTTCAGCTCGGAAAACTGGTCGCGGCCGGCCAGCGAGATCGGCGATCTGTTCGGCCTGCTGCGCCGCTTCATCCGCAACGATCTGGCGACGCTGCACCGTGACGGCGTGCGGGTGCGCGTGATCGGCGAGCGCGCCGGGCTCGACCCCGATATCTGCGCGCTGCTGAACGAGGCCGAGGAGCTGACGCGGAATAACGTCAAGCTCAACCTTGTGGTCGCCTTCAATTACGGCTCTCGGGCGGAGATCGCTGCCGCCGCGCGGCGCCTTGCGCGCGAGGTCGCCGAGGGCAAGCGCGACGCCAATTCCATTGATGCCGATACGCTCGGGCAATATCTCGATGCGCCCGACATTCCGGATCCGGATTTGATCATCCGCACCAGCGGCGAGCAGCGGCTGTCGAACTTCCTGATGTGGCAGGCCGCCTATAGCGAGCTCGTGTTCGTGCCGATCCACTGGCCGGATTTCGACAAGGCGGCGCTCGAAGACGCGATCGCGGAATACGGCAAGCGTGAGCGCCGGTTCGGCGGCCTCGCCGCGAAAACCGGCTCGTGAGCGAGCGCGAAGCCGCATCGGCGGCAGCAAGCGAGCAGCCGCCGGCTTCAAGCGAGCAGGGATCGCGCAACCTCGCGATGCGCGTTGCGGCCGCGCTGGTGCTGGCGCCGATCGCGATCGCACTGGCCTTTATTGGGGGCATCGCCTGGTCAGCATTGGTGACGCTGGCGGCGGTCGGATTGTTCGTGGAATGGCTCATGGTCACCGGGCTCGGGCGCCAATCTAGCGTCGCCGGGCTTGGTGTGACCGCATTGCTGATCTCCGGATATTACCTGATGTCCGGCCATCTCGATGCGGCCCTGCGTGTCCTTGTCGTCGGCGTGTTTGTCGTGGCGTTGGCCGCGGGTCTGCAGCGCAACTGGGCTTCTGCGGGATGGGCGATTGCGGGATTGCTCTATGCTGCGGCCGCCGAGATCGCATCGGTGCTGCTGCGTCTCGATACGGCGAAGGGCTTTGCCGCGCTGATGTTCGTGTTGCTGATCGTGTGGGTCACCGATATCGGCGGCTATTTCGCGGGCCGCAGCATCGGCGGGCCGAAGCTTTGGGTGCGGGTCAGCCCGAAGAAGACATGGGCCGGCGCGGCCGGCGGTTTCGTCGCGAGCTTGTTGGTTGCTGCCTGCTTTGCCGCCTTCGAGATCGGCATGACGGGCCCGCTGCTGATGCTCGGAGCCGTGTTGTCGGTGGTCTCGCAACTCGGCGATCTCTTCGAATCCGCTGTGAAGCGGCGGTTCGGGGTGAAGGATTCGAGCCACATCATTCCCGGCCATGGCGGCCTCTTGGATCGCCTGGACGGATTTGTCGCGGCCGTCATTGTGGCGGCGATTTTCGGCTTTCTCCGTGGTGGCGCCGATGGCGTCGGACGCGGTCTTATGGTTTGGTGATGAGATGAGCGCAGTTCCGTTGCGTAACAACAAGGCCGTGGCGGCATCGGCCGTACGGACCGTGACCGTCCTCGGTGCCACCGGCTCGATCGGCGACAGCACGATGGATCTGTTGCGTGGTGCGCGCGACCGCTACCGGGTCGAGGCGCTGACCGCGAACAGCAATGTCGAGGGCCTCGCCAAGCTCGCCAAGGAGTTCGGCGCGCGGTTCGCCGCCATCGCCGATCCGGCGAAGCTTTCCGAACTGAAGGACGCGCTGGCTGGAACCCGGATCGAATGCGGGGCCGGGGAGAGCGCCATCATCGAGGCCGCCGCGCGGCCGGCGGACTGGGTGATGGCGGCGGTCAGCGGCGCGGCCGGATTGAAGCCGGCACTTGCCGCTGTCGACCGCGGCGCGACCGTCGCACTCGCCAACAAGGAATGCCTGGTCTGTGCCGGTGACATCTTCATGGAACGGGCCAAGAAGGCCGGCGCCTGCATCCTGCCGGCCGATTCCGAACATAATGCGCTGTTCCAGGCGCTGGCATCAGGCAATCGCGAGGAGCTGACGCGGGTGATCATCACTGCGTCCGGCGGGCCGTTCCGCACCTGGGCTCCCGCCGACATCGAGCAGGCGACGCTGGAACAGGCGCTGAAGCATCCCAACTGGAGCATGGGGCAGAAGATCACGATCGATTCCGCCTCGATGATGAACAAGGGCCTCGAGGTGATCGAGGCATCCTACCTGTTCGCCCTGGCGCCCGACGAGATCGACGTGCTGGTGCATCCGCAGTCGATCATCCATGGCATGGTCGAGTTCTCCGACCGCTCGGTGGTCGCCCAGCTCGGCACGCCCGACATGCGGATTCCGATCGCGCACTGCCTCGGCTGGCCCGACCGCGTCGTCGGCCCGTCAGCCAAGCTCGATCTCGCAAAAATCGGACAGCTCACCTTCGAGGCGCCGGACTTCCAGCGCTTCCCGGGACTGCGGCTCGCCTATGAGGCGCTGCGGCGCGGCCACGGCGCGACGACGGTCTACAACGCAGCGAACGAGATCGCGGTCGCCGCGTTTATTGCCGGCAAGATTAAGTTCGGCGCGATCGCCCGGCTGGTCGAGGCGACGATGAACGATTGGATCAGGTCGGGGAATCAGCCACCACTGCGCTCGGCGGATGATGCGATTTCCGTTGACCATATCGCGCGAAATAAAGCCGCCGCCCTATTGCCTCAAATTGCCTTAAAGGCAACCTAGAGGGTTGGGGACGGAGCTTGATCGCTCTTGTCGAGGGGAGTTCTATGCCCGAGTATTTTCTTCATAGTGTCAATGCGTTGAGCCATGGGCTCCTCGGCTATATCGTTCCCTTTCTCTTCGTCCTGACCATCGTCGTTTTCTTTCACGAGCTCGGCCATTTCCTGGTCGCGCGCTGGGCCGGCGTGAAGGTGCTGACGTTCTCGCTGGGATTTGGGCCGGAGCTTGCCGGCTTCAACGACCGGCTCGGCACACGCTGGAAGATCTCGGCGATTCCACTCGGCGGTTATGTCAAGTTCTTCGGCGACGACAGCGAGGCGTCGACGCCGTCGACGGAGACGCTCGCCGCCATGACGGCGGAGGAGCGCGAAGGCAGCTTCCATCACAAGTCGGTCGGCAAGCGCACCGCCATCGTCGCGGCCGGTCCGGTAGCGAACTTCATTCTCGGCGCCCTGATCTTCGCCGGGATGGCGCTCTATTACGGCAAGCCCAGCACCATCGCCCGGGTCGACGGCCTGGTTGCCGAGAGCGCCGCTGCGAGCGCGGGCTTTAAGGTCGGTGATGTCGTGGTTGATATCGACGGCAGCGCGATCCAGAGCTTCGCCGACATGCAGCGGATCGTAGCTTCGAATGCTGGTTCAGAGCTTGGTTTCCAAGTGAAACGAGACGGCGCGATCGTCGCGCTGAAGGCGACGCCGGCGCTGAAGGAGGTCAAGGACCCCTTCGGCAATGCCCACCGAATCGGCGTGCTCGGAATCGAGCACAAGGCTCAGGTCGGCGAAGCATCCAGCGCCCCGGTCGGCGTCTTTGAAGCCATGAAGATCGGTGTCGAGCAGGTTTGGTATATTATTTCGAGCACGTTCAAGTTCCTGGGCTCGCTGTTCGTCGGAACCGGCAATCCGGCCGAGGTGAGCGGGGTGATCGGAATCGCGAAGCTGTCGGGCCAGGCCGCGAGCGCCGGGTTCCAGTTCGTCGTCAACCTCTGCGCCATCCTTTCGGTCTCGATCGGGCTGTTGAATTTGTTCCCGATCCCGCTTCTGGATGGTGGACACCTGCTGTTCTACGGCGCGGAGGCGCTTCGTGGACGCCCGCTTTCAGAGCGGACGCAGGAGGTGGGTTTCCGAATCGGGCTTGGTTTGGTTCTGATGCTGATGGTGTTTGCGACGTATAACGACATCCTCAGAATCGCAGGGTCCTGAAACGGGGCTTTTCTGTGGCGTTGCCAATGGGCAACGTCTTGGAACGAAAATGGAAATGTTCAGCTCTAGCAAGTTTGCCCCCTCGGCAAAGTTGGCTACAAGCTGAGCGGCAGGTTGGGAATCTGTCGGGTCGTTGGGGAACGGTCCGGCATTGCTAAAGATAAGGGCGCGTTGCGCATGATGTTTGGAATGCGAGTGAGGGGGGGGCTGTTCGCCGCCTTGGTCATGTTCGCCGCGCCGGTGGCGGCCACTTTGGCGGCCGTTGCTGTCTCTGCGCCTGCGCAAGCGCAGACCGTCGATTCGATCACGGTGGAGGGGAATCGCCGCGTCGAGCTTGAAACCATCCGCTCCTATTTCCATCCCGGACCGGGCGGTCGGCTGGGCCAGGCCCAGATCGATGACGGTCTGAAGGCGCTGATCGAGACGGGCCTGTTCCAGGACGTGCATATCGATCAGCGGGGCGGGCGCCTCGTCGTGGTCGTGGTCGAGAACCCGGTGATTGGCCGCGTTGCCTTCGAAGGCAACAAGAAGGTCAAGGACGAGCAGCTCACTGCCGAAGTCCAGTCCAAGCCTCGCGGCACCTTCTCGCGTCCGATGGTGCAGTCGGATGCCCTGCGCATCGCCGAGATCTACCGCCGTTCGGGCCGCTACGACGTGCGGGTGAATCCGCAGATCATCGAGCAGCCGAACAACCGCGTCGACCTGATCTTCGAGATCAATGAAGGCGTGAAGACCGGTGTCCGGTCGATCGAGTTCATCGGCAACAATGCCTATTCGGCGTCCCGCCTGCGCGACGTCATCAAGACTCGCGAATCGAACCTGCTGAGCTTCCTCGGCGGCAACGACGTCTACGATCCCGACCGGGTCGAGGCCGACCGTGACCTGCTGCGCCGCTTCTACCTCAAGAACGGCTATGCCGACGTTCAGGTCGTGGCCGCGCTGACCGAATACGATCCCGACAAGAAGGGCTTCCTGGTTACCTTCAAGATCGAGGAGGGCCAGCAGTACCGCGTTGCGTCCGTCAACTTCACCTCGTCGATCAACACGCTCGATCCGAACGCGCTGCGCTCCTATTCGCGCGTCAATGTCGGCTCGCTCTACAACGCCGAGGCGCTGGAGAAGTCGGTCGAGGAAATGCAGATCGAGGCGTCCCGCCGCGGCTACGCGTTCGCGGTGGTCCGGCCGCGCGGTGATCGCAATTTCGACAATCACACGGTGTCGATCACCTTCGCGATCGATGAAGGTCCGCGCACCTATATCGAGCGCATCAACATCCGCGGCAACAGCCGCACGCGGGATTACGTGATCCGCCGCGAATTCGATATCTCGGAAGGCGATGCCTACAACCGTGCGCTGGTCGACCGTGCCGAGCGCCGGTTGAAGAACCTCGATTTCTTCAAGACCGTGAAGATCACCACCGAGCCCGGATCCTCCAGCGATCGCGTCATCCTGATCGTCGATCTCGAAGAGAAGTCGACCGGCGACTTCTCGGTGTCGGGCGGCTATTCGACCACCGACGGCGCGTTGGCTGAAGTCAGCGTCTCCGAGCGCAACCTGCTCGGCCGCGGCCTGTTCGCGAAGGCGTCGGTGACTTACGGCCAGTATGCCCGCGGCTACTCGCTGTCGTTCGTCGAGCCGTATCTGCTCGACTACCGCGTGGCGCTCGGCCTCGATTTGTACCAGCGCCAGCAGCTGTCCAACAGCTACATCGCCTACGGCACCAAGACGCTCGGCTTCAGCCCGCGTCTCGGCTTCAGCCTGCGGGAAGATCTGTCGCTGCAGTTGCGCTACTCGATCTATCAGCAGGAAATCACCCTGCCGTCGACGCTCAACAACTGTAACAACAATCCCTTCCTGGCTGACGGTGTAACGCCCAATCCCGCGTTCAATCCGAGCCCGGCTTATGCGAACCTGAACGGCATCAGCCTGGTGTCGACCAATGGTCTCGGCTGCTACAGCGACGGCGAAGCCTCGCTGCCGGTCCGCAAGGAGTTGGCGGGCGGCAAGACCCTGACCTCGGCGCTGGGCTACACGCTCAACTACAACACGCTCGACAACAACAAGAACCCGACCGACGGTCTGATCATCGACTTCAAGCAGGACTTCGCCGGCGTCGGCGGCGACGTCAGCTACATCAAGAGCGCGATCGACGCGAAGTACTACACCCCGCTGGTTTCGGACATCGTCGGCGTGATCCACGCCCAGGGCGGCATCCTGAACAAGCTCGGCAGCCAGGATCTGCGCATGCTGGATCACTTCCAGATGGGCCCGAACCTGGTCCGCGGCTTCGCGCCGAACGGCATCGGTCCGCGTGACATCAACCCGTACGGCACCATGGACGCCATCGGTGGCACCAAGTACTGGGGCGTGTCGGCGGAACTGCAGATGCCGTTCTGGTTCCTGCCGAAGGAAGTCGGGCTCAAGGGCGCGGTCTATGCCGACGCCGGCGGCTTGTACGACTACCAGGGACCGACGTCGTGGGCGGCGACAGGCGAAGTCAACCAGCCCGGCTGTATCAGGCCGACGAACAACCCGCCGTCTCCGGGTACCTGCCTGGGTCTGAGCTATGACGACAGCAAGGTTGTCCGTACCTCGGTCGGTGTTGGTCTGATCTGGCAGTCGCCGTTTGGTCCGCTGCGCTTCGACTACGCCGTGCCGCTGACCAAGGGTGCGTATGACCGCGTGCAAGAATTCCGGTTCGGTGGCGGTACGACTTTCTAAGTCCGCTGCTCGACCGGACTGCGACGGATGGAATGGCGCAGCCGATCTTCTTCAAGAGTCCTCCTTCGTCATCGCTGGCTGAAATCGCCGCGCTGACGAAGGCGCAACTGGTCGACCCCGAGAGGGGGGCGCTTCAGATCAGGGGGCTGGCCTCGCTCGACGAGGCCGGCCCGATGCATCTCGCCTTTTTCGACAATCTCAAATACGCCGACCAGCTGGCCGCGACCAAGGCCGGCGCCTGCCTGGTCAGCCCGCGTTTCGAGGCGGAGGTGCCGAAGGGCACCGCCGTGCTGCGCGCTGCAAAGCCGTTCCAGGTGTTCGTCGAGCTCGCCCGCGAGTGGCACGCCGATGCACTGCGGCCGCAATCATGGTTCGGGACCGAGGGTATCGCCCCGTCGGCGATCATCGATCCCACCGCGCGCCTCGAGGACGGCGTCATCGTCGATCCGCTGGTCGTGATCGGCCCGCGGGTCGAGATCGGCGCCGGCACCATCATTGGCGCCGGCGCGGTGATCGGCGCCGACGTCAAGATCGGTCGCGACTGCAATGTCGGTGCCAAGACCACCATTCAGTTCGCGTTGATCGGCAACAACGTGCTGATCCACCCTGGCTGCAATATCGGCCAGGACGGCTACGGCTTCATCTTCTTCGGGCCAAAGGGCCATGTGAAAGTGCCGCAGACCGGCCGCGTGGTGATCCAGAACAATGTCGAGGTCGGCGCCGCTTCGACCATCGACCGCGGTTCCCTGCGCGACACCGTGATCGGCGAGGGCACCAAAATCGACAACCAGGTCCAGATCGGCCACAATGTGATCATCGGCCGGCACTGCCTGCTTGCGGCCCAGATCGGGCTCGCCGGCAGTCTGACGATCGGCGACAACGTCGCGCTCGGCGCCAAGGTGGGCATCAATAACCACCTCAAGATCGGCGACGGCGCCCAGGTGACGGCGATGAGCGCGGTCAAGGACGACATTCCGGCCAATGGTCGCTGGGGCGGGCATTTCGCCAAACCGACCAAGCAGTGGTTCAGGGAAATTATCGCGGTGGAGCGCCTGGTGCGCGACAACGAAGCCAAAGGCAAGGAACAGGAGTGATGGAGGAGGCACCGGTCAAATTCGAGCTCGTGGATATCAACGATATCCTGAAGACGCTCCCGCATCGCTTTCCGATGTTGCTGATCGACCGCGTGATCAAGATCCGCACCGACTACAGCGGCATCGGCATCAAGAACGTCACCTTCAACGAGCCGCCGTTTCAGGGACACTTCCCGGATCGTCCGGTGTACCCCGGCGTGATGATGATCGAAGCGATGGCGCAGACCGCCGGCGTGATCGGCATCAAGTCGGTCGAGGGCACCCAGAAGCCGCGCGCCGTGTATTTTCTCACCATCGACAAGTGCAAGTTCAGGAAGCCGGTGATGCCCGGCGACACCATCGAGTATCACATGCGCTCGCTCGGTCGCCGCAAGACGATGTGGTGGTTTCACGGTGACGCCAAGGTCAACGGTCAGGTGGTCGCCGAGGCCGATGTCGGCGCGATGCTGACGGACTAAGCTTCCGGTCGCCGTCGTCACGACGTCCTGCAAGCATACCGGCCGTTCGCGCCGGCGATTCGCAGGACGCGGTTGAGGAAGACGCCCATCGACGGCGCGATCATCAGCGCGTCGTAGGTTTCAGCAGGCACGCCGCAATAGTGCTGATAGTTGCCCCTGACCGCGACCAGCAGTGTCCGCTCGCCGGCGCTGTAGCAGACCCGCTGGACGATCGTGCTGCGATTGATGTCGCGGCAGTCGAAGCGCGAGAGATCGATGGTCGTGCTGTTGCCGAGGTCGGCGGTCTCCGGGCCGATCGGCGCAGAGAACAGGCTGAGGATCAGCGCGGCGGCCCGGACCATGGCTCGGTTGCGACCTTCTCGTTTGCAACAGGCGGTCATGATACGTCACTGGACAGGGCGGTCAAAGTCGCGCTAACGACCGCCCAAATCGACAGCATAGCGCTTTGGCGCCATTAACGAATTCCGGATCGAAACTTCATGAGCATGATCGACCCCACTGCGCGGATTGCGGATGGCGCTGTGATCGGGGCCGGCACCGAGATCGGTCCGTACTGCATCATCGGCCCGAACGTCGTGCTCGGCGAGAACTGCAAGCTGATCGCGCATGTTACCGTCAGCGGGCATACGAAAATCGGCGCCGGCTGCGTCATCTCGCCGTTTGCCGCACTCGGCGGGCCGCCGCAGGATCTCAGCTATCGCGGAGAGCCGACCCGTCTCGAAGTCGGCGAAGCCTGTACGATCCGCGAAGGCGTGACGATGAATGTCGGCACGATCAAGGGCGGCGGGCTCACCCGCGTCGGCGATCGCGGTTTCTTCATGAACAACAGCCATGTCGGCCATGACTGCGTGGTCGGCAACGGCGTGATTTTCGCGACATCGGCGACGCTCGGCGGCCACTGCGAGATCGGCGACTCCGTCTATATCGGCGGCCTGTCGGCCGTGCACCAGTTCACCCGCGTCGGCTCGCAAGTGATGATCGGTGGCGTCTGCGGCGTGCGCGGCGACATCATCCCTTTCGGACTGGCCAACGGTCAATACGCAGTGCTCGAAGGGCTCAACATCATCGGCATGCGGCGGCGCCAGTTCACCAAGGCGCGGCTGGCGACGGTGCGGGCGTTCTATCAAAAATTGTTCCACGGCCCCGGCATCTTTGCCGAGCGGCTGGCTTCGGTGCAGTCGCTGGCGGGTGAGGATCCTGCGATCGCGGAAATCCTCGCCTTCATCGATGGCGGCAAGCTGCGGCCGCTCTGTCTTCCCGCCGATAGCAACTGAGCATGGGATGGCCGCCAGCATGACGTCAGCGGCTTCCTCGCTTTCCTCGCCGGTCGGCGTGATCGCCGGCGGCGGCGCCATGCCGTTCGCGGTCGCCGATCAGCTCACCGCGCGCGGCATCACGCCGGTGCTGTTTGCGCTGCGCGGTGCCTGCGATCCAGCGCGCGCGCAGCGGTTTCGTCATCGCTGGATCTCGGTCGGCCAGCTCGGCCGCGCCACCCGGCTGTTCCGCGACGAAGGCTGCCGCGACCTGATCTTCATTGGCACCCTGGTGCGTCCTGCGTTGTCGGAGATCCGGCTCGACTGGGGCACGCTGCGTTTGCTCGGCCATGTCGTGCGCGCGTTTCGTGGTGGCGACGATCATCTGCTCTCGAGCGTCGGCCACATCCTCGAGCAGCAGGGATTTCGCATGGTCGGTATCAAGGACGTCGCGCCCGACCTCCTGATGCCTGAGGGCACCGTGACGCGTGCGACGCCGGACAGCGCCGCGCTCGCCGACATCGCGCGCGGACGCGGCGTGCTCGATGCGCTTGGACCATTCGACATTGGCCAAGCGGCGGTGGTGATCGACGGTCATGTGGTTGCGGTCGAAGACATCGAAGGCACCGATGGGCTGCTCGCGCGGGTGGCGCGGCTGCGCGCCGAGGGCCGCATCCGCGCCAAGGCCGGCCGCGGCGTGCTGGTGAAGGCGCCGAAGAGCAAGCAGGATCTGCGCTTCGATCTGCCGACCGTCGGTCCACGCACGGTCGAGGGCGCGGCTGCGGCGGGCATCGCCGGGATCGCCGTGATCGCCGGCAACACGCTCGCCGCCGAGCCGCAGGCCCTGATCGAGGCCGCCGATGCCAAGGGGCTGTTTGTCATCGGACTGGCCGGCTGATGCAGGCGCCTAGTCCCAGCACCGATCGCAAGGTCTTCCTCATCGCGACCGAGGAATCCGGCGACCGTCTCGGCGCCGCGCTGATGAAGGTGCTGCGCCAGCGCCTCGGCGATAGCGTGCAGTTTTCCGGTGTCGGTGGCCGACAGATGACGGGCGAGGGCATCGCTCCGCTATTTCCGATCGAAGAACTCTCGATCGTTGGCCTTTCCGCCGTCGTGAAGCAATTGCCGAAAATCCTGCGATTGATCAGCCGCACCGCCGACGCAGTGCTCGCCGAGGCGCCGGATATGCTGGTCATCATCGACAGCCCGGACTTCACCCATCGCGTCGCCCGCCGGGTCCGCGCGCGCAATCCCGACATCCCGATCGTCGACTACGTGTCGCCGTCGGTCTGGGCCTGGCGGCCGGGCCGGGCGCAGGCGATGCGCGGTTATGTCGATCACGTGCTTGCGCTGCTGCCGTTCGAACCGGAAGAGTATCGCAAGCTGCAGGGACCGCCCTGCAGTTATGTCGGTCATCCCCTGACCGAGCAGCTCGCTTCGCTGCGACCGAACGAGGAGGAGCAGAAGCGGCGCGACGCGCAGCCGCCGGTTCTGCTGGTCCTGCCCGGAAGCCGGCGCAGCGAGATCAGGCATCATCTGGCGCTGTTCGGTGCTGCGCTCGGCAAGCTCAACCAGCAAATCCCGTTCGAGCTCGTGCTTCCCACCATGCCGCATCTCGAGGCGATGGTGCGCGAAGGCGTCGCCTCGTGGCCGGTGGCGCCGCGGCTCGCGATCGGCGAGATCGAGAAGCGCGCCGCATTTCGCGTCGCCCGTGCGGCGCTCGCGAAGTCAGGCACGGTGACGCTGGAGCTCGCGCTATCAGGGATTCCGATGGTGACGGCCTATCGCGTCGGCGCGGCCGAGGCGTTCATCCTGCGCCGTGCGATCCGGGTGTCGTCGGTGATCCTCGCCAATCTCGTGATCGGCAGCGATATCATCCCTGAGTTCCTGCAGGAGAACTGCACGCCGGACAGGCTCGCGCGCGCACTGGGCGATGTACTCGCGGATTCACCCGACCGCCTCCGGCAGCTCGTGGCGTTCGCGACGATGGATGGGAAGATGTCGACCGGCGACCAGCCACCGAGCGTCCGCGCCGCTGACATTGTGCTTGCGGAAATGAGCCGGCGTTCAGCCTAGTCATTCGCTCCCTGGCGTTTGGCGGCGGGGTCAGTTGGGTGACCGTGACGCTGGCAGCCGACGCCTCCAGCGGAACTCGCCTCGAACTTGAGCACCTATAGATCGTCGAAGGTGACTTCTGGGATCGCTACGGGCCTGGCGCGGTCGGCGTCGGCAGGGACCTCGCTTTGATGGGTCTCGCTCTGTACTTCGCCACGCCGCCGGGACAGCCATTCGATGCCGCCGGCGGCACCCGCCGCATCTATGCCGTGGAGCCGCGGCGGCTGCGCGAGGTCGACGACTGGCTCGACCGGTTCAGGGCGTTCTGGTTGCCGCGCCTCGACGCGCTCGCAACCGAAGTCGCTCGGGGCAAACGAAAACGGCGCCATCGGGAATGATGGCGCCGTCTCGATTTCGCTTAGGGACGAAGCTTACGTGCGCTTGTCGATCGCCACATAGTCGCGGCGCGCGACTCCGGTGTAGAGCTGGCGCGGACGGCCGATCTTCTGCTGCGGATCCTCGATCATCTCGCTCCACTGGCTGATCCAGCCGACGGTGCGAGCGACCGCGAACAGCACGGTGAACATCGAGACCGGAAAGCCCATCGCCTTCAGCGTGATGCCCGAATAGAAGTCGACGTTCGGGTAGAGTTTGCGATCGATGAAATAGGGATCGCTGAGCGCGATCTTCTCGAGCTCCATCGCGACCTTGAGCATCGGATCGTCGCCGTGGCCGGTCTCCTTCAGCACCGCGTGACACATCTTCTGCATGATCTTGGCGCGCGGGTCGTAGTTCTTGTAGACCCGGTGGCCGAAGCCCATCAGGCGCACTTCGCTGTTTTTGTCCTTCACCTTGGCGATGAAGTCCGGAATGTTTTCGACCTTGCCGATGCCGTAGAGCATGTTGAGCGCGGCCTCGTTGGCGCCACCATGCGCCGGGCCCCACAGGCAGGCGATGCCGGCAGCGATGCAGGCGAACGGGTTGGCACCCGAGGAGCCGGCGATGCGGACCGTCGAGGTCGAGGCGTTCTGCTCGTGGTCGGCGTGCAGGATGAAGATCTTGTCGAGTGCGTCGGCGAGCACCGGATTGATCTTGTACTCCTCGCAGGGGACCGCGAAGCACATGTTGAGGAAGTTCTCGGCGAACGAGAGCGAGTTCTTCGGATAGATGAAGGGCTGGCCGATCGTGTACTTGTAGGCCATCGCCGCCAGCGTCGGGACCTTGGCGATCATCCGCATCGAAGCGATCATGCGCTGGCGCGGATCGTTGATGTCGGTCGAGTCGTGGTAGAACGCGGCGAGCGCGCCGACGGCGGCGACCATGATGGCCATCGGATGGGCGTCGCGGCGGAAGCCCTGGAAGAAGCGCGCCATCTGCTCGTGCACCATCGTGTGGTGGATCACGCGATGGTCGAAATCCTTCTTCTGCGCCGGGGTCGGAAGTTCCCCGTAGAGCAGTAGGTAGCAGGTCTCGAGGAAGTCGCCGTGCTCGGCGAGCTGCTCGATCGGGTAGCCGCGGTATTCCAGAACACCGGCGTCGCCGTCGATATAGGTGATCTTCGACTGGCAGCTGCCGGTCGAGGTGAAGCCGGGGTCGTAGGTGAACACCCCGGCCTGGCCGTAGAGCTTGCCGATGTCGATGACATCAGGCCCAACCGTGCCGCTCAGGATCGGGAAATCGTAGTTCTTGTTGCCAATGGTGAGTGTGGCTGTCTTGCTGGATTTTGCGTCCATCGTGAGATCCCCGATGAAATCGTTGCGAAAACCGACCTTGCCCAGTCGCTAATTTGCGGCCCATGGCGGGGCGGAACGGCTTATTGAGAAGGCGTCCGGGGATGGGTAGCTCATTGCAATGTGCGCTGCAAGATGGACCCTGGAGGGGGTCCATGCAGGATCACACCGCCTGATCGGCGAGGCGGGCGAGACACTCCTGGCGTCCTAGCACGGCCAGCACGTCGAATATGCCCGGCGACGTTGTCCGTCCGGTCAGTGCCACCCGCAGCGGCTGGGCAACGGCGCCGAGTTTCAGATTGTTCTGCTCGGCGAAATTCCGCATGGCGGTCTCGGTGGTTTCCGCCGTCCAGTCGTTGACGGCTTCCAGCGCGGTGCGCAGCCGGCCGATCAACGCGCGCGTTTCCGGCGTAAGGAGCGCGGCCGCCTTCGGATCGAGCTCGAGCGGCCGATCGGCAAAAATGAAGTAGGCGCCGGCGATCAGCTCGATCAGCGTCTTGGCGCGCTCCTTCAGGCTCGGCATCGCCCGCAGCAATTGCGCGCGGGTGGTGTCGTTGAGCTTGGCCTTCAGCGCAGCGCCTTCAGGAACATAATCCAGCACGCTCTCGAACCGGGTCACGAGGGATTGATCGTCGCTCTGCCGGATGTAGTGGCCGTTGAGGTTCTCCAGCTTGGCGAAATCGAACCGCGCCGCCGAGCGGCCGATGCCGGAGAGATCGAACGCATCGATCATCTCCTGGGTCGAGAAGATCTCCTGGTCGCCATGGCTCCAGCCGAGCCGGACGAGATAGTTGCGCAAGGCGGCCGGCAGATAGCCGAGCGCACGATAGGCATCGACGCCGAGCGCGCCGTGGCGCTTCGACAGTTTCGAGCCGTCGGGCCCATGGATCAGCGGGATGTGGGACATGCTCGGCAACTCCCACTCCAGCGCGTCGTAGATCTGCTTCTGGCGCGCCGCGTTGATCAAATGGTCGTCGCCGCGGATGATGTGGGTGACGCCCATATCGTGATCGTCGACCACGACCGCGAGCATGTAGGTCGGGGTGCCGTCGCCGCGGAGCAGGACGAGGTCGTCGAGGTTCTCGTTCTGCCAGACCACGCGGCCCTGGACCTGATCCTCGATCACGGTCTCGCCGGTCTGCGGCGCCTTGAGGCGGATGGTCGGCTTGACGTCGGAAGGCGCGGTGGCCGGATCGCGGTCGCGCCACATGCCGTCATAGAGCCGGGTGCGGCCCTCGGCGCGCGCCTTCTCGCGCATCGCGGCCAGCTCCTCCGGCGTGGCGTAGCAGTAGTAGGCGCGGCCAGCGGCGAGCAGGCCCTCGGCGACCTCGCGATGGCGGGCGGCGCGGCTGAACTGGTAGATGACGTCGCCGTCCCAATCGAGCTCGAGCCATTTCAGGCCGTCCAGGATGGCGTCGATCGCCGCCTTGGTCGAGCGTTCGCGGTCGGTGTCCTCGATCCGGAGCAGCATCTTGCCGCCGAGCTTCCTAGCATAGAGCCAGTTGAACAGCGCGGTGCGGGCGCCTCCGATATGGAGGAAGCCGGTCGGTGAGGGGGCGAAGCGGGTAACGACGGAATTGGTCATGATCGAGCGAGACGTATGCTGGAATGGGCGGTGGTGTATATCAGGAACCGGACATAACTAAAGCCCCGGCCGACCTTTTGCCCACCAAACCAGGCTCTGAAACGGGACTCTGAAACCAGACTTGGCCGGACGGCGCGAATTTGGCAGAAGGTTGAGCTTAATCCTCCAGGGAACCCTTTGATGACGACTGACACGACGGCAGAGGCAGGGCGCGACTTCATCCGCGACATCGTCCAGGCTGATCTCTCCTCCCATAAGCACAACCGGATCGTGACCCGCTTCCCGCCGGAGCCGAACGGCTACCTGCATATCGGCCACGCCAAGTCGATCGCCCTGAATTTTGGTATCGCCCAGGAGTTCGGCGGGCAGTGCAACCTGCGTTTCGACGACACCAATCCGACCAAGGAGGAGCAGGAGTACATCGACTCGATCCAGGCCGACGTGCATTGGCTCGGCTACGATTGGGGCAACAACCTTTTCTATGCGTCGGACTATTTCGAGCGCCTGTACGATTGGGCGGAGGGCCTGATCAAGGCCGGTTACGCCTATGTCGACGATCAGTCGCAGGAGGAGATCCGCATGTCCCGCGGCACGTTGACCGAGCCCGGCAAGAACTCGCCGTTCCGCGATCGTTCGGTCGAGGAGAACCTCGACCTGTTCCGCCGCATGAAGGCCGGTGAGTTCTCGAATGGCGCCCGGGTGCTGCGCGCCAAGATCGACATGGCGGCCGGCAACATCAACCTGCGCGATCCCGTGCTGTATCGCATCCTGCACGCCCACCATCCGCGCACCGGCGACAAATGGTCGATCTATCCGAGCTACGACTACGCGCACGGCCAGTCGGACGCCATCGAGGGCATCACCCATTCGATCTGCACGCTGGAGTTCGAGGATCACCGCCCGCTCTATGAGTGGCTGCTCGACAAGCTGCCGGTGCCCTCGAAGCCGCGCCAGTACGAAATGGCGCGGCTGAACCTGACCTACACGCTGCTGTCCAAGCGCGTGCTGACGCAGCTCGTCCGCGACGGGCACGTCTCGGGCTGGGACGACCCGCGGATGCCGACCATCGCCGGCCTGAAGCGGCGCGGTGTGCCGCCGGCGGCGGTGCGCGAGTTCATCAAGCGCATCGGCGTTGCCAAGGCCAACAGTGTGGTCGATGTCGGCATGCTCGAGTTCTGCATCCGCGAGGAGCTGAACCGCACGTCGCTGCGCCGCATGGCGGTGCTGCGGCCGCTCAAGGTGGTGATCGAGAACTATCCGGAAGGGCAGGTCGAAGAGATCGAGGCGATCAACCATCCCGACAATCCGGAAGCAGGTACCCGCAAGATCGCCTTCGGCCGCGAGCTCTATATCGAGCGCGACGACTTCATGGAGAACCCGCCGAAGAAGTTCTTCCGTCTCTCGCCCGGCAACGAGGTGCGCCTGCGCTATGCCTACTTCATCAAGTGCACCGGCGTCGTAAAGAACGACGCCGGCGAGATCGTTGAGCTGCGCGCGACGTACGACCCCTTGACCAAGGGCGGCAACGCGCCCGATGGCCGCAAGGTCAAGGCGACGATGCACTGGTTGCCGGCGGCGCAGTCGAAGCCGGCGGAGGTCCGCATCTACAATCAGCTGTTCGCCAACCCGAGCCCGAATGCGGCCGATTTCGCCGCCGACCTCAATCCGCAGTCGCTGGAAGTGCTGAGCGATGCGCGGGTCGAGCCCGCGATCGCCGAGAGCAACTCGCCTGAGGCGATGCAGTTCGAGCGGCAGGGCTATTTCGTGCGCGATGCGGATTCGACGCCGGACCGGCTGGTGTTCAACCGCACCATCGGCCTGCGCGACACCTTCGCCAAGGAAGTCGGCAAGGGTTAGCGCAATCCGGCGCGAACAAAGGAGGGAGGCGATCGATGCTAGATGAAGCCAACGAGATCGCCTCCGCCATCATCGCGCGATGGTCCGCCGGTTTCGGCAAGCTCGATGCGGATGCGCTGGCTGCGCTCTACTCGCAGCACGCCTTCTTCTTCGGCTCGAACCCGACGCTGTATCGCGGCCGGAACGGTGTGAAAGCCTATTTCAACGGCCTGCCGCGCTGGCAGGCCCCGCGCGTGGAGTTCAGCGATCTCAAGACCGACCGGGTCAATCCCGATCTCGTCAACATGGCTGCGATCGCCTCGTTCTTCGTCGACGGTGACGCGCCCTCGCTGGCCGTCAAGATCACCTGGGTGATCGCGCGCGAGGACGGCGACTGGAAGATCGCCTGCCATCACGTCTCGTCGCAGACGCCGCTGATCTAGCGCCTGCCAAAATATCGAAAACAACCCCATGCACAGTAGCCGGCCGCCGGCGTTCGACAAGGCGGCGTTAGACAAGACTGCTTGACACGCCGGGCAACTCAGGGATAAACTTCTAATATTCCGAAATTGTGCAGCGCGCCGCCGCAAGCGCGAGCTGCGGCCCGCTTTCACGGACCCGGGGCAGCCGCAGCTCGTGTTGCCGGATAGCTTCGTGTTCCGGTTGCGTTCCGCTAGGCGGCCGGCAGGGGCTTCCGCTAGCCTTGTGGCCCGGCAGGGATCGCAAGCGGAATGGCGGAGCAGGGCACGACGCCGGGCGGCAGACGCGGCTACGCGGGGACTTGGCCGCCGCGCGCGGCTGCGCCAGTCGGTGGCTACATCCCGGTGCGCGCCGGCACCTGGCGGCCGCTCGTCGAGACATTGCGGCAATGGGCGCGTGCGGAGGCGGGCGCCGGACGGCTGTTTCCTTGGGTGCCGGTGGCATTCGGCACCGGGATTGCGTTCTATTTCGCTGCTGAGCACGAGCCGGTGTTGTCCGTCGCGGCCACGGTCGCGATCGCGCTCTGCCTGCTGGCGTTGCTGCTGCGGCGGCACCGGGGGTTTGCCGCCGTGGTGATGCTGGCCGCGGTCGCGGCGGGCTTTGCGACGGCGACATGGAAGACCGCGCGGATCGCCCATGGCGTGCTGGCGCGGCCGATATATTCCGTCGCGCTGACCGGTTTCGTCGAGACGCGCGATGTCAGGGAAAAGACTGATCGCTTCGTGCTGCGCGTCGTGTCGATGGAAAGCCAGCGCGAGGTGCCGAAACTCGAGCGCGTCAGGCTCTCGGTGAAAAAGGGCACCGCGCCGGATGTCGGCAGCTTCGTCGAATTGAAGGCCCGGCTGATGCCGCCGCTCGGACCGCAGCGTCCGGGCTCCTATGATTTCGGCCGCGACCTCTATTTCCAGGGTATCGGCGCGTCCGGCTTCGCGATGGGCGCGGTCAAGACCAGTGAGCCGCCGGCGAGCGGCGGCCTCATGCTGCGCTATGCCGCCTTCATGCAGTGGCTGCGCGATGCCATCGACGCGCGGATCCGCACCACGCTTGACGGCGATCAGCGTGCGATTGCAACGGCGCTGCTGACCGGCCGGCGCGATGCGATCACGACGCCGGTCAACGACGCGATGTTCATCTCGGGGCTCGGCCACGTGCTGTCGATCTCCGGATACCATATGGCCGTGGTCGCCGGCGTCGTGTTCTTCACGATCCGCGCGCTGCTTGCGCTGTTTCCGGCGCTGACGGCGGGGCACCCGATCAAGAAATGGGCGGCGGCGGCCGCGCTGGTCGCGGCGGCGTTCTACCTGCTGCTGTCGGGCGCGGAGGTCGCGACCCAGCGATCGTTCTTCATGACCGCGGTGGTGCTGATCGCCGTGATCGTCGATCGCCGCGCGATCACCTTCCGCACGCTGGCGGTGGCGGCGCTGATCGTGCTCGCGATCGCCCCGGAGGCGCTGGTGCATCCGAGCTTCCAGATGTCGTTTGCGGCGACGCTCGGGCTCGTGGCGCTGGTGCAGATCGGGCTGCCGAACCTGCTGGCGTCGCCCGATCACTCGGCAACTGCGCGCCTTGCGCTGTGGGGCGGCCGTGAGCTCACGATGCTGATGCTGGCCTCGCTGGTGGCGGGGCTCGCGACCACGCCCTATGCCGCGTTCCATTTCCATCGCGTGACGCCCTATGGGCTGCTCGCGAACCTCGCGGCGATGCCGGTGGTGTCGGCCGTCGTGATGCCGGCCGGCCTGCTCGGGCTGCTCACCATGCCGTTCGGCTTCGACGGCGTGTTCTGGGCGATCATGGGGTTCGGCATCGACTGGATGATCCTGGTGACGCAATGGGTCGCCGCGCTCCCCGGCGCGGTCGGGCGGATGGCGGCTTTCGGGGTCGGGCCGATGATCCTGGCAAGCGCCGGCCTCGTTCTGCTCGGGCTGTTGCGCACGCCGCTGCGCTGGTCGGGCGCCGCGCTGCTGGTCGTGGCCTCGGTCTGGGCCGTGTCGGTGCCGCAGCCGGACGTGCTGGTCTCCGCCGACGGCCGCAACGTCGCGGTGCGGGGCGGCGACGGCCGGCTGCATCTGATGCGCAGCGCCAAGGACGCCTTCCTGGTCAAGGAGTGGCTGGCAGCGGACGCCGATGCGCGGACCGCGACGGACGCCTCACTCGGTGAGGGTGTCTCCTGCGATCCGAGCGGCTGCGTGACCCAAGGTCCCGGCGGCGCCTTCGTCACCCTGGCGACCCGGTCCGAGGCGCTGACTGATGATTGCGAGCGCGCGGCGCTGATCGTGACCGCGCGGCCGGCACCGAAGGACTGCGCGGCCTCGGTGATCGATGCCGAGCGGTTGCGGCGTCACGGCGCGCTGGTGCTGCGGCGCATCAGGGACGGCTACGCCATTGATGCCGTCAAGCCCGGGGGGATCGACCGGCCATGGTCGCCGGCGGTTCCCGGCGATGGCGAGAGCGAGACCACGCTGCGTGCGACCGCGACCGCGCCACGGCCCGCCGTCGATGCGACGCCGGCCGAGAGCGATTTTCAGGGCGAGGATTAGCCGTTGCCAGGCGAGGGTCCGGCCGGCAGCTCGAACAGGCCAAGATGATACTCGTCAGAGTCGGGGCCGGCATCGGGCTTCTTGACGAGGGTGAAGGAAGCCTCGGGAAACTGCTCCCAGACCTTCAGATCGTCAGCCGTTACCGTCAGCCAGCCGAACCGGAACATGTAGCGGCCCGGTTCCGTGACCCGTCCAGCCTTTTGCCAAGTGACCTTATCGACCACCGCGCACGTCCTCCGTGTACGATGATGCGCCAAGGTGGCCGCTGACGCAAATCTCCTTCTGCGCCCCGGAACCTGACGTCCGGGGTCGCTCCAAATCGCTTAGGTCACTCGCCGCCGGATGGTTCATCCCGCGGTGACGATGCGTTCAACCCAAAAACAGCGACGCGAATGCAGAGGGCCGCCGCTCCACAACCTTCGGCTTCTGCTCGACCGGCGGATGCAGTGCCGGCAATTGCAGCACGCTGACGCGTTGTCCCTCGACGAGCTGGGTCACCAGCACATGGCTGCCGTCGGGGAATTCGACCGCGTCATGATGGCGGTCGGGAACGTCGGGCTCGACTTCGTTGAACACGCCGACGCGGAAATTCATCGTCTTGGTCCAGATCCAGCGGCTGTCGTAGCGAACGTTCTCGGCGAAAGCGAGCTCGGTGCCCGGCAGCATGCAGACCGCGACGTTGGGATCGTTCTCCGAAGCAAAGCCGCGGGTCGACGTGCCGCGGAAAGTCGTGGTGATCAGCGTCTCTCCAACAATGGCGGGGCGCGACGCCACGGCGTGCAGACTATAGTCACACATCGGATGGCTCCTCTAATCGAGGTAGCGACCCGTGCCTCTCCTTGAGGCATAGGGCCTCTACCAGAGTGGACGATAGCGAACGAGTGTCTCCTCGTTTCTGGGCGATTGTACGACTGCTCGACCAACGCCCCCGATCACAAACACGCGACGCTGCGCGAGAGGTATCGGAGCGCATCGGGCAACCAGCACGTTACGCTATCATGCAAGGAACGATCCGATGTGTCGCTCGTTCCCTGCCGCCGCAAGTATTTGAAAATCAGTACTTGCGATAGAGACCGATCAGCTTGCCCTGGATGCGGACCCGGTTCGGCGGCAGAATGCGCACTTCATAGGCGGTGTTGGCCGGCTCCAGCGCAATCGATGCGCCGCGGCGGCGGAAGCGCTTTAGGGTAGCCTCCTCCTCGTCGATCAGCGCCACCACGATGTCGCCGGTGTTGGCGACGTCGTTGCGCTGGATCAGCGCCATGTCGCCGTCGAGGATGCCGGCATCGACCATCGAATCGCCGCGCACTTCCAGCGCATAGTGCTCACCGGCGCCGAGCATGTCGGGCGGCACGCTGATGGTGTGGCTGCGGGTCTGCAGCGCCTCGATCGGCGTACCGGCGGCAATCCGGCCCATCACGGGGACCGCGACCGGACGGTTGCCGTCGTCCTCGGCGATCGGCGGGGTGCTGGCGCGCTTGCCGAGGGTGCCTTCGATGACGCTCGGCGTGAAGCCGCGGCGGCCGTTGCCGCCTCCGGCCGACAGCTCAGGGAGCTTGATGACCTCGATGGCGCGGGCGCGGTTGGGCAGGCGGCGAATGAAGCCGCGCTCCTCCAGCGCAGTGATCAGGCGGTGGATTCCGGACTTCGAGCGCAGGTCGAGCGCATCCTTCATCTCGTCGAACGAGGGCGGTACGCCGGCCTCCTTCAGACGTTCATTGATGAAACGCAGTAGTTCGTACTGTTTGCGCGTGAGCATCTCGAGTATTCCCCCGGTTGGTAGCGTCGTTCGATTCCGAGACTCTACAGGTGCGCCTGCAGGCGGGACCTGACCTCAGGAGCGCGGTGCTCAGTACAAGCGCTTCCTGGGTGGTCTCCCGTTTGTAGACACCAGCACTCGAAACAAATCATGAACGGACACTATATGTTCGATATGTGTTCCGCAACCACTTAATTTCAGGTGAACGCGTTCTGCAACGCGTAATCGGCGGGCCGCGAAAGCCTCACTCCGGCAGCATCAGGATCTCGCATTCGTTGCCTGTGAGGGCGGCGGGCGCAAACGGCGGACGCACGAGAAGTGCGCGTGCCGCAGCGAGATTCCCGAGCAGCGAGGAGTCCTGCTGCATCACGGGCGTTGCGATCAGCGTGCCGTCTTCGCGCTCGTCGAGGCGCGCGCGCAGATAGTCCTCGCGCTGGTCGTTGGCAGCGAGGTCGCGGCCGAGCAGGGCGTTCGCGCGGGCATGATGGACAGTCTTTCGGCCGCTCAGCGCCCGAATCAAGGGCACCAGGAACAGGAAGGCGCAGACATAGGAGGACACCGGATTGCCGGGCAGGCCGATCACCCGCATCGGCCCCAACCGGCCATGCATCATCGGCTTGCCGGGCCGCATCGCGATCCGCCAGAACGCCATCTCGACGCCCTCGGCCTCCAGCGACTTCTTGACCAGGTCGTGGTCGCCGACCGAGGCGCCGCCGGTCGTGATCAGGATGTCCGCGCCGGTGTCGCGGGCCCGGCGGACGCCGGCGGTGGTCGCCTCCACCGTATCGGCGGCAATCCCGAGATCGACGGTCTCGGCGCCTTCGGCGCGCGCCAGCGCCCGCAGCGCATAGCCGTTGGAATAGACGATCTGGCCGGGGCCAGGCTCCGAGCCCGGCATCACCAGCTCGTCGCCGGTCGCCAGCACCGCGACCTTCGGACGGCGGTGCACCGCAAGGTCCGGATAGTTCATGGCCGCCGCGAGCGACAGCGCGCGGTCCGAGAGGCGGCTGCCGGCTTCGAGCAGCACGTCGCCCTCACGGAAGTCGACGCCGGCGGGGCGGATGTGCCGTCCGGCGGCAGCCGGCTCGGTGATCGTGATGTGGTCGCCGTCGACGGTGGTGTCTTCCTGGATGATGACGGCGTCGGCGCCATGGGGGATCACGCCGCCGGTGAAGATCCGCACCGCTTCGCCCGGGCCAACCGTGCGCTCGAACGGCCGGCCGGCAGCGACTTCGCCGATCACCTTGAGCCGGGCCTTCAGATCACCGGCGTCCGCCGCGCGCACGGCATAGCCGTCCATCGCCGACATCGGCTGCGGCGGCTGGGTGCGGCGTGCGGCGAGGTCGCGCGCCAAGGTGCGATGGTAGGCGGCATCGAGCGCGACCATCTCCTCCGGCAGCGGGTTGGCGCCGGAAAGCACCGCGGACAGGGCATCGGCAACCGGCATCAGCGCCACGCTCAGAACTCCTCACGTCCTAATCACAGACCAAGTGCGGCCAGAGCCCTCGCCACGTCATCCGTCGATGTCACGTGGATGGCATGAAGGCCGCGCGCCCGCGCCCCTTCGATATTGGCGGCCAAATCGTCGAAAAACAGGATCCGCGACGCCGGCACGCCGATGGCTTTTACCACATGATCGTAGGCCTCGGCGTGGGGTTTCCGGTGCCCGATCGTCGAGGACAGGAAGACGGTGCGGAAATGGCTGAGCACCTCGGAATGGATCACGGAGAAATGCGCGACATGGGCCGGATTGGTGTTGGAGAAGGCGTAGAGCGGCATCCGCTGAGCGGCGGTCGCGAGCAGGGGGGCGATGCCCGGCATCTCGCCGGTGAAGATCGCGTTCCAGCCTTCGAGGAACTGCGCATCGGTGAGGTCGATGCCGAGCGTCCGGCGCAGGTTCGCGAAGAACGCTGCGTCGTCGATCCGGCCGATCTCGTGATGCTTGAAGCTGTCGTCGACGACGAAGCGCGTGGCAAGGTCGGCCGGCGCGCAGCCGGCATGCTGCGCCCAGTGCGCCATCACCTTCTCGAAGTCGATGTCGAGCACGACGCGGCCGATATCGAACAGCAGCACGTCGACGGAATCGGGAGAGAGTTGCGAGGTCATTGCGTGAAACCGTGTACGAGAATTGCCGGCGGGCGGCAATGTCCCCGATTTGTGCGGCAGGCATGCGACCACAGGGCAGGGTGTCGACCCTGCGGCCCGGGGTCGTGCAACAGTTGAGGCTTGGGGCAATCGGTCCTGGCCTTCGCCGGGACGACACTAAATGTGTGGCGCCGCCTGCATCCCGATCGTCGTCCCTGGCGAATGCCGGCAACCCAAAACCAAGGGCGCGTGTTGTCAATGAGGGCTGTGGCCCCGGCGTCGCGCAACAATCACCTTCAAGCGACTTGTTGCTTACCTCTCATATCCTGGAGAGCGCGAGGCCGAGGTAAGCGATCAGCGCGCCGGTGCTGAGAATGATGACGACGAGCGCCTGCTCCGAACGTGCTTGCAGGGTTTTTCGGCTCACGGCGATGACGCTCCATCCTTTAAAAAATCAATGGCCCAACTCACGTCGGCTGTTATCCGTTCCGGTTCCTGCCCGGGAACTTTGATGTCAGCTGAGCGGGCGCGTTGTAGTCGCTTCTCGTTGCAGGCCAGAAACGCGCAACGCCGCCCGCATTGAAATACGACGGGCGGCGTTGGTTCGAGCCCCAGGAGGAATGGCAAAATCCTGACGTCAGGGATACGGGCGGGAGCGGAGTAAGGTTCAGTCATCGGCTCCGTATGAGTCCGGTACTCCGAAGGAGCGGAGGAAATTGTCGGGGCGGGGTCTAGGATGGCGTGACCAGGTTGCCCTGGCCTCAGCGTGTAACCCCCTCGCTGGGGCCCTTCTTTGCGCCGCGGACGTCCCGGTGCCGCGCGGCAATGTGCGGCGAGCTCAATCGGCGACCTCGCCCGGACCAGAATGCGGCGCGTCCGGATGTCTCGCCGTTGCGGTTGCAAGCGCGGCAGGCGGCAGACCATAGCAAAGCGTGATAGCTGATAGACACAACATCTTCTATCGCCGGGCTTCTGCGTTGGGCTATCACCGCCGCCTGATCCCCGCACAGGAGCCGCCGATGCGTTTGCCCGCCATCCTCTTCGCTCTCATACTCGTCGCGAGCCCCGCGGCGGCCGAGGAGCTGTCGGGCACGCTGCAGAAGATCAAGGAAACAAAAAAGGTCACGCTGGGCTTCCAGGAGGCTTCCGTTCCCTTCAGCTATCTCGACGACAGCCAGCGGCCGATCGGCTTCGCGCTCGATATCTGCCTCAAGATCGTCGATGCCGTGAAGCAGGAGCTCGGCATGCCCGACATCGCGGTCGACTATCTCCCGGTGACCTCGTCGAACCGCATCCCGCTGATGGTCAACGGCACCATCGATCTGCACTGCTCGGCGACCACCAACAGCGCCGAGCGCCAGAAGCAGGTGACCTTCACAAACGCGCACTTCCTGAGCGCCACGCGATTCGCCGCCAAGAAATCGTCCGGCATCAACACCATCGACGACCTCAAGGGCAAGTCGGTCACCGCCGTAGCAGGCTCGGTGAACCTGACGCAGCTCATCAAGGTCAACATGGAACGCAAGCTCGGCATCAACGTGCTGCCAGCCAAGGACCAGGCTGAGGCGTTCTTGATGCTGGAGACCGACCGCGCCCAGGCCTACGCGCTCGACGACGTCCAGCTTGCGGTCGCGATCGCACGATCGAAAGAGCCCGCACTCTACATGATCAGCGCGGAGGCGTTCTCGAAGGCCGAGCCGTTCGGAATCATGCTGCGCCGGGAGGACGCGCCGTTCAGGGCGCTCGCCGACCGCGCGACGGCCGAGCTCTACCAGAGCCCGGAGATCGAGGTCATGTACAGGAAGTGGCTGGAGCAGCCGACCCCGCCGAACGGCATCAACTACAACGTCCCGATCTCGCCGGCGCTGCGCAACGCGTTCGCCCATCCGAGCTCGAGCTTCGATCCTGACGTCTACGAGGTTGCGAAGTAGCGCGGCTGTCGTCGTCCGATATGGATTTCCGCGCCGAACCGCCAATCCTTGGAACGGCTTTTCGCGCGCGGGGCGAAAAACGAAATAGCGTCTCATATACATCGGCGGTTTTTCTCCTAAGCTTGCGGCAGTTGTGACTGCTGATCAGGAGCCTAACGCCGGTGACTACGCCATCTCTCTCTCGACGTTCTGCGCTCGGCGTTCTCGCCGGAAGTCTGGTTGCGCACGGTGTGCGGGCGGAGACGGGGGCGGGCGCAGGCCCTGACCTCGGCGGCGTCACGTTGCGGGTGGCGTATTACAAGGGTGGCTGGCGCCCGCTGCTGCAGGCCGCCGGCGAGGACAAGACGCCCTACAGGATCGAATGGAAGGAGCTCAACAATGGCGTGCTCCATATCGAGGCCCTGAACGGCGATGCGCTCGACATCGGTTCGGGCAGCGAGATTCCGGCAATGTTCGCCGCGCGCCAGAACGCCAAGGTGCGCTTCATCGCCGTCACGCATGAGGATCTCAACATCCAGGTCACGGTGGCGGCAAAGGATGCGCCGATCCATTCGATCGCCGATCTGAAGGGAAAGCGCGTCGGCTATGTGCGTGCGACCACGGCGCACTACTTCCTCGCCAAGCAGCTCGAGGAAGCGGGCCTTGCGTTCGGCGACATCGAGGCCATCAATCTGACGCCGTCGGACGGCTACTCGGCGTTCGCCTCCGGCAAGCTCGATGCCTGGGCGATCTATGGCTACAATGGGCAGCTTGCGATCGCGAAGCAGGGCGCGCGCCTGCTCAAGACCGGGGTCGGCTATCTCTCGGGCAATTTCCCGATCTACGCCAATCCGAAGGCGGTCGACGATCCGCAGCGCCACGCGGCCGTGACCGATTTTCTGCTGCGCATCCAGCGCGCCTACGCGTTCGCCAACAAGAATTTTCCCCTCTATGCGGCGGCGCAGGTGGCCGAGACGCATTTGCCGCTGCAGGACATCCTCGACCAGTTCGCCCGCCGCAGCGACGACTTCTCGCTCGCAGGTGTTACGCCTGACGTGCCGCAGACCCACCAGAAGGTCGCCGATACCTTCCTCAAGCTCGGTGTGCTCGACGCGCGCGCCGAGGTTGGAAAGTTCTGGGACACGAGCTTCAACGACGCGATCGCCGCGGGTGCAGCGCGGCTCGCGCGGAGCTGACCCGGTGTCGCGAGGATGTAGCCCATATGGGCTACATGATGGACGGCAGGTTCCCGCTGATCGCGGCGTTTTTCGTTATCAAATTCCGGGCCATTTGGAGTTGCAGATATTTGCGGCCCAACGCGACGGCTGGGGCCCCAGGAGGTGTTGTGCGCCTCTGGGGCAATGATCAGGGCACAGACGCCGAGCAGGACACAGACGAGAAATGTCCAGCGCGATCGCGGCCGGCTTGTGCTGTGCTGCCATGCAGACCGGAAAGCTTGCAGGCCACGTCAGCTCCGTACCATGATGGTGACCAGATCGAATGCGGGTCTGGTAGACGGACCGGGCACGGCCGCCGAGGGGGCCGGACCACTCTTGTTTGCAGCTGATGATTGCCACCTGTGCGGATTGTTGCTCGGAGCTGAAATTGAATCACGACACGTTGGCCAAGCTCACCGTCACCATCATCGTCCTGGTCGCGCTGCTGGTCTGGCGTGTTGCCGACCAGAAGAGAGCGATCGCATGCGGGCTAAATTGCCCGACCGACCTGTCGGCGAACCGCAAGCCCGCTCAATAAAGTCAGAACTGCTCAGATCAGCAGCGCAATTCAAGCCGGCGCCGATCGGTGCCATTGACCGGCGTCGCGTCTGTTGAGGACGCGCAATGCGCTAACGCTTGGCAGGCTCACCGCTCTTGTTGCCGGGCAATCCCTTGACGTTGGAGGGGTCCTGTTGCCGGACGTGCTGGTTCTGCGAGCTTGAGCCCACCGTGCTTTGTCCTTTGGCCGGCGGCCCGTTCTTGTTTCCCGGAGCGCCGCTGATTCCGGTCCCGGAATTCTGCGCGCTCGGAGACGTCGCGGCATCCGTGGAACCGGTGGCAGCATTGGGGCGTCCAGGAGGCGTCGAGGCCGCGCCGGGGCGGTCCTGATCTCCGACATAACCGGATTCACCGGAATTGCGTGTCTTGGCGCCCTTGTCGGCGTCATTTTGCAGGCTTTGCGCGGCCGCGTGTCCAGCGATGATCGGGCCGGTTGCCATGACACCGGCGATGAACAACGCGATTGTGCTGATCCTCATGAGCTTCCTCCTTGCGGTTGCCAGAGACAACACGCGTGGCGATCATGATTTCCTCCGCGCGCAAAAATTCGATGCGGTGGAACCTGCAATTTCGACGAGCGCGCGCGGCCGCGGCGTGCCTCTATCGGCCGTTGCGCGGTGCGTATATCGTCGGCGACAAATACAAGATCGGTCCGGCGTGCCGGGTAACGATGTGAAGCGAGGAAGCGATGTCCGACAAGCTGCTGTTTTCGCCGATGACCATTCGCGGCGTCACGTTGAAGAACCGCATCGTGGTGCCGCCGATGCATCAGTATTCGGCCGAAAAGGGCTTTCCGACCGACTGGCATTTGATGAATGCCGGCAAGTTCGCCGCCGGCGGCGCCGGTCTGGTGATTGTCGAATCGACCAAGGTCGAGCGTCGCGGTTGCGGAACGATCGGCGATCTCGGCATCTGGGACGACAAGTTCATCGCACCGCTCAGCCGGATCGTCAGCTTCATCAAACAGCAGAACGCCGTCGCCGGCATCCAGCTTGGCCATTCCGGCCGCAAAGCGCGCGCAAGCCGCCCCTGGGAGGGCGACCGTCCGCTGGAGCGCAGCGCTGCGATCGAGGATTGGGACGCCTGGACCCCGGTGGCGCCGAGCGCGATCGCCCATAGCGAGCGTTGGCCGGTGCCGCGCGCGCTGGAAACGCATGAGGTGAAGGATCTCGTTGCGGCCTGGGGGCAGGCGGCGCGGCGCGCGCATGAGGCCGGGTTCGAGGTGCTAGAGCTGCACGGCGCCCATGGCTATCTCGTGCACGAATTCCTCTCCGCGCGCGCCAACCAGCGCAGCGACGAATATGGCGGCTCGGACGCCAACCGGATGCGCTTCCTGATCGAGGTGACCGAGGCCGTGCGCGGCTACTGGCCGGATCACAAGCCGTTGTTCGTGCGGCTGTCGGTCGAGGACAATGCCGGGTGGGGCCCGGAGCAGAGCGCGCACCTGGCGAAGATCCTGAAGACGAAGGGCGTCGACGTGATCGACTGCTCGTCGGGCGGAATCAGCGAGATGGCGCCGATCCTCGGCAAGGAGATCAAATACAACTATCAGGTGCCGCTGGCGGAATATGTCCGCCGGCACGCCGATATCATGACCATGGCGGTCGGCCTGATCATCCATGGTGACCAGGCCGAGCAGGTACTGCGTGACAAACAAGCAGATTTGATCGCGGTCGGCCGGGAAATCCTCAATAACCCGAACTGGCCGATGGATGCCGCGCTAAAACTCGGGGTTGAAGGGCCATTTCGCCATGTTCCTGCGCAGTTTGGCTATTGGCTGGGCACCCGGGCCAAGCGCGGATTCGGGACTAGGCCATCGACCTGGCAGAACGGGTTGCGCGAGCCTGGGCCGGAGGCCGACCGGGAGCTGACTTGAGCCTGACTTGGTGTTGACTAAATGCTGATTTGGGGCTGACCAGGGCATCGTGACAGGACCGTAATGGTCCGGTGACGAGGCGGCCTTGATCCGACCAAAAAGCCGTTGTGTGGTGCCCCCGTCGGGGTGGGGCAGGCGAACGTTGCGGAACGTTGCCGGCCGATAGCGAAGGGATCACGGATAATGCGCAGACATGTTGGCTTCTTCCTCGGGACGGTTGCGGGAGCGTGTCTCACCCTGCTCGTGGCCTCGCCGCAGGGGGCGCATCTGTTCGCCGTCGCCAATGCCGCCGCGCATGCCGACAACACCTATTCGCAGCTCAATTTGTTCGGCGAGGTGTTCGAGAAGATCAAGACCGACTACGTCGAGAAGCCCGAGGACTCCAAGCTCGTCGAAGGGGCGATCAACGGCATGATCTCCTCGCTCGATCCGCACTCCCGCTACATGAACGAGAAGGGCTGGGCGGAGATGCAGGAGACCACGCATGGCGAGTTCGGCGGACTCGGCATCGAGGTCACGATGGAGGACGGCTTCGTCAAGGTGGTGGCGCCGATCGACGACACGCCGGCCTCGCGCGCCGGCATCATGTCGGGCGACGTGATTACCTCGATCGACGATGAGCAGATTCAGGGCCTGACGCTCGATCAGGCCGTCAACAAGATGAAGGGTGCGCCCAACAGCTCGATCCGGCTGAAGATCATCCGCAAGGACGCCGACAAGCCAATCGAGGTCTCGATTACCCGCGAGATCATCCGTGTCCGCCCGGTGAAGTACCACGTCGAGGGCGGCGACATCGGCTATGTCAGGATCACCTCGTTCAACGAGCAGACCACCGAGGGCCTGCGCAAGGCGATCGGCGAGATCCAGAAGCAGGTCCCGCAGGACAAGCTCGCCGGCTACGTCGTCGACCTGCGCAACAATCCGGGCGGCCTGCTCGATCAGGCGGTCTCGGTGACCTCGACGTTGATGCAGCGCGGCGAGGTGGTCTCGACCCGCGGCCGCAATCCGGAAGAGACCCAGCGCTTCACCGCCCATGGCGGCGACATGACCAAGGGCAAGCCGCTCGTGGTGCTGATCAACGGCGGCTCGGCCTCGGCCTCCGAGATCGTCGCGGGCGCGCTGCACGACCACAAGCGTGCGACGCTGATCGGCACCCGCTCGTTCGGCAAAGGCTCGGTGCAGACAATCATTCCGCTCGGTGCCGGCAATGGTGCGCTGGCGCTGACCACGGCGCGCTATTTCACCCCGTCGGGCCATTCGATCCAGGCGCTTGGCATCAAGCCCGACATCGAGGTGCTGCAGGACGTGCCGGACGAGTTCAAGACCCGCTCCGAGATCAAGGGCGAGGCCTCGATGCGCGGCCACCTCTCCGCCGAGGGCGCCGAGCAGACCGGCTCGCAGTCCTACGTGCCGCCGGACGAGAAGAACGACAAGGCGCTGGCTGCGGCGTTCAACCAGCTGCGCGGCGTCACCGTGAACGCCGACGCCAAGAACGCCGACAAGGCCGCGCAGAAGCGGCCGGTGCCGAACTAGAGGCTATCCCGTTCCGATTGAATCGGAACGGGGCTCGCCCTTCTTGTCTTGACGCGTTTTCTTCACGCGAACCGGTATCCACTTCGCTCGAAACGCTGCAGGCGGTCAGGCCGCGCCGGCGACCGGTTTGCGCCGGCGCGCGGCGGTCGGACCTGCTGCGGGGCCACGGTGATGCCCGGCCAACAGCTCGCGGATCTGGGCGGCCGGTTTTGGCGGGCTGAACAGATAGCCCTGCATTTCCGAGCAGCCGAGCTCGCGCAGCAACTGGCGCTGCTGCGCGGTCTCGACGCCTTCTGCGGTGGTCGTCATGCTGCGCTCGGCAGCGATGTTGACGACCGCCTCGACGATGCCGGCTGAACCCTGCGGATCGGCGATGTCGGTGACGAAGCAGCGGTCGATCTTGATCTTGTCGAACGGGAAGCGCTTCAAATAGCTCAGCGATGAATAGCCGGTGCCGAAATCGTCGAGCGCGATCCGGATGCCGATGGCGCGGAGCTGGTGCAGCGCGGCCAGCGCCGTCTCGTCGTCGCGGATCAGCACCGCCTCGGTGATCTCGAGCTCGAGCCGGCCCGCCGACAGGCCCGATGCCGCGAGCGCCGCGATCACCTTGAGCGCCAGCGTGCCGGTCCGGAACTGCACCGGCGAGACGTTGACCGCGAGCCTGATGTGATCGGGCCAGTTCACGGCTTCCTTGCAGGCCGTCATCAGCACCCATTCGCCGAGCTGGTTGATCAGGCCGGTCTCCTCGGCGATCGGCACGAAGTCGGCCGGCGAGATCATGCCGCGCACCGGATGGCGCCAGCGCACCAGCGCCTCGCAGCCGGTGATCTCGTTGCTGCGCAGATCGACGCAGGGCTGGTAATACACTTCGAGCCCGCTGCCAGCAGCGATGGTCTGCCGCAGCTCCATCTCGAGCTCGCGGCGGGCGCGGGCGTCGGCGTCCATCGCCGGCTCGAAGAAGCGCGCGACGCGCCGGCCGGCCGACTTCGCCGCATACATTGCAAGGTCGGCGTTCTTCATGATCTGGTCGAGATCGGTGCCGTCCCTCGGCGCCAGCGCGATGCCGATGCTGGCGTCGGTGGTGACCTGGTGGCCGAGGCATTGATAGGGCGAGCGGATCACCTCGTAGATGCGCGCGACGAGGTCGGTGACCTCGACCTCGCTCTTCACGCCGGTCTGCACGATCGCGAATTCGTCGCCGCCGAGCCGGGCGACGAAATCGCCGTCGCCGATCACGCCGCTCAGCGTCCGTGCCACCGACTTGAGCAACTCGTCGCCGACCATGTGGCCGAGCGAGTCGTTGACGCCCTTGAATTCGTCGATGTCGATATAGAGCACCGCGAGCTGGCTGCCGGGCGCGACATCGGTCAGCTCGCGCTTGATCTTCTCATGGAACAGCGCGCGGTTCGGCAGGTCGGTGAGTGCATCGTAGTGGGCAAGATGCGTGATGCGCTCCTCGGCGCGGCGGCGTTCGGTGACGTCCTCGTGGGTCGCAAGCCAGCCGCCGTCGGCCAGCGGCTCGTTGACCACCTGGATCGAGCGCCCGTCGGGCGTTGCGATCACCATGGTGTTGCGGATGCCGACGTCGCGCAGCACGAGGTTGACGTAGCGTTCGACGTCACCCTGGAACGAGCCGGTCAGGTGGCGATGCGCGACGACGTCGCGGAAGCTGCAGCCGGGCCGGATGACGTCGGCGGATAATCCGTACATCTCGATATAGCGCTTGTTGCAGATCACGAGACGCTGCGCGGCATCGAACAGCAACAGGCCCTGGGTCATGTTGTTGACGGCGGTGTCGAGCCGGAGCTTCTCCAGCGTCAAACGCTGCTGCTGGGTGCGGTGCTGCTGCAACAGCTTGCGCACAACGAGCGTCAGCAGGATCGCGATCGCCAGCACCGATGCTGCGGTCACCGCGATCAGCATGCCGATCTGCTCGCGCCAGTTGGCGAGCGCCGCCTCCGTGGTGGTCGTGGCGACGACGACGATCGGGAATTTGGACAGCGCCCGCGACGACACCAGGCGGTCCTTGCCGTCGACCGGGCTGGTCAACCGCGAGGTGCTCTGCGATAGCTCGAACACCTGCTGCTGATTGGCCGGGCCGGTGCGGAAGTTCTTCCCGATCATCTCCTCGACGTGGGGATAGCGCGCCAGCAGCGTGCCGTCGCGATGGTGCATCGAGATCGCGGCGCCGTCGCCGAGCGCAACGGTCGAGAAGAATTTCTCGAAGGTCGCCGGCTCGATGCCGCGCCCGACCACGCCGAGGAACTCGCCTTGCGGTCCCGTGACCTTGCGGACGATCGCGGTGGTCCAGTTCCCGCTGACGCGGCTGACCACCGGCGCGACCATCATGTCGGGCGAGTAGGGGCCGGATCTGAAGATCTTGAAGTAGTCGCGATCGGCGATCGAGGCCTGCGGCAATGGCCAGGCGCTCGAGCTGTTGATCAGCGCGCCGTCGGCGTCGAACACGTTGAGGCTGCCGACATTGGACAGCGCGTCCATCTTGGACTTGAGCATCGCATGGATGTCGGCGGCGGACATCCGGCGCCTGTAGTTCTCCGGCGTCGCGATCCCGTTGTCGCGCATGAACGCGATCAGGTCACGCTGGACCACTTCGAGGTCGTCGAGCTGCTGGTCGAAATGCCGCGCCAGCAGCAGTACGGTGTTCTCGAGCTCGCGCTCGCTGTTATGCAGGGCGCGCTCGCGGAAATTCTCCGCCATCAAGGTGGCGCCGATCGCGATCGCGGCCATCAGCACGGCGCCGCCGAGGATCAGCCAGCGGATCGGACCGCTGCCGATCACAGAGGTGACGTTGAACAAGGCGCTGCCGTTTTGCTTCATCTGACGCTATCGCTTCCAGGCGTTTCACCCGAAAGTAGCTTTCACGCACCTCCGGCCCGCGAAAGTCGTATCCAAACGAAATGGAGCGCCGGTTAGCGAGATTGGTTAACGAGTGGTTGCGGATAGGGGGCCTACACCGTTCCGGGTTGACGCTACAAACTCCCCTCCGGCTGGGGCGAAATGAGGCAATTGCCGCTGATGCAGTTTGACGAGGCCGCGACATCGTTGCAGCGCTGATCGATATCAGGACAACAGGTTCCCAAAGCGAAAACTGCAGATTCTGCCGGTCGAGAAGTGCGACGCGGAATTCCTTGCCGGGCGCAAGGCCGATGCAATCATCTGTTTACGATCTAACTCGATGAACCTGCTCGATGTTGGCCTCGGCACGTTGTTTGCGTGTGGTTGCGCGAAATTCAAGGGTGCGAGGGTATCATCATGAAGAGGCTTGTGCAGAGCTTTTGGGCCGACGAAACCGGTGCTACCGCGATCGAATACGGGCTGATCGCAACCGGCATCGCCATCGCGATCATTGCAGCGGTGAAAGGCGTCGGCACCAGGCTCTCGGGCACCTTCAATACGATCAGCGGTTCACTGAAGTGATCGAGCGAACCGGCGTTCACGCGCCGGCACGATAGTGCCCGGATTTGCCGCCGATCTTCTCGACCAGGTGAATGCCTTCGATCCGGATGCCGCGGTCGACCGCCTTGACCATGTCATAGATCGTCAGGCAGGCGACCGAAACCGCGGTCAGCGCCTCCATCTCGACGCCGGTCGGTCCCGTCACCTTGACGCTGGCGCGGACGATGCAGCCGGGCAGCTTATCGTCGGTTGCGATGTCGATCGTGACCTTGCTCAGCGCCAGCGGATGGCAGAGCGGGATCAATTCCGAGGTCCGCTTCGCCGCCATGATGCCTGATATCCGCGCGGTCGCGAGCACGTCGCCTTTCTTGGCCTGCCCGGTTTCGATCAGCGCCAGCGTTGCCTTGCTCATCAGGACGCGGCCTTCGGCGACGGCGGTCCGTTCGGTCGCGGGCTTGGCCGAGACGTCGACCATCCGCGCCTCGCCCTTGGCGTCGATATGGGTGAGGGCGGCGCCAGATCCCTTCGATCCGGCTTTGGTCTTGCGCGCCATCGCGTCAGCGTGTGCCGGTAGCGCGCGGTGCCGTCTGCCGCGTCAGCAAGGCGCGGGTGGCCGCGGTGACGTCCTGTTGGCGCATCAGGCTCTCGCCGACCAGGAAGGTCGACATCCCGACGCGCTCGAGGCGGGCGAGATCATCTGATGTGAAGATGCCGCTCTCGCCGACCATCAGGCGATCGCGCGGGATCAGCGGCGCCAGCGCCTCGCTGGTCGCAAGCGTGGTCTCGAAGGTGCGCAGATTGCGGTTGTTGACGCCGATCATCGGCGAGCGAAGTTTCAAGGCGCGGTCGAGTTCGGCGCGGTCGTGGATCTCGATCAGCACGTCCATGCCATAGCCGAGCGCGGCGTCCTCGAGCTCCCTTGCCGCCGTATCGCCAAGCGCGGCCATGATGATCAGGATGCAGTCGGCGCCGTGGGCGCGCGCCTCCGCCACCTGATAGGTGTCGAACATGAAATCCTTGCGCAGCACCGGCAGATTGGTCGCCGCGCGCGCCGCGACCATGAAATCGAGATGGCCCTGGAACGAGGGCGCATCCGTCAGCACCGACAGGCACGCCGCGCCGCCCGCCTCGTAGGCTTTCGCGAGCACGGGTGGATCGAAGTCGGCCCGGATCAGCCCCTTCGAGGGCGAGGCCTTCTTCACCTCCGCGATCAGCGCGTAGTCGCCGCGTGCGTGCTTATCCCTGAGCGCACGGACGAAGCCGCGCGGCGCCGAGGCCGCATTCGCCTGCGCCTCGACCTCGGCGAGCGGACGCGCGCGCTTCGCGGCGGCGATCTCCTCGCGCTTGTAAGCCTCGATCTTGGTCAGGATGTCGGACATGTCTCGCGCTCTCAACCGTTGGAAACCGCGACCAGATGCTTCAGCCGCGCGGCGGCCGCGCCGCTGTCGAGCGACTGCGCGCCGATCGCCACGCCTTCCTTCAAATCCTTGGCGCGGCCGGCCACGATCAGCGCGGCGGCCGCGTTGAGCAGGGCGACGTCGCGATAGGCGCTCGGCTTGCCGGCCAACACGCCGGACAGCGCGATCGCATTGGCATCGGCATCGCCGCCCTTCAGCGCCTCACCGTCGACGCGGCCGAGGCCGGCATCTTCCGGCGTCACTTCCGACGTCCTGATCTCGCCGTTCTCGAGAGTCGCAACGAAGGTAGGGCCGGTGAGGGTGATCTCGTCGAGGCCGTCGGAGCCGTGCACGACCCAGACCTTGTCCGAGCCGAGGTTCTTCAACACCTGCGCCAGCGGCTGCACCCATTGCCGCGAGAACACGCCGACCATCTGCCGCTTGACGCCGGCCGGGTTCGACAGCGGCCCGAGCAGGTTGAAGATGGTGCGGGTGGCGAGCTCGACCCGGGTCGGGCCGACATTCTTCATCGCCGGGTGATGCGCGGGCGCGAACATGAAGCCGATGCCGGCTTCCCTGACGCAGCGCCCGACCTGTGCCGGCGTCAGGTCGAGCTTGACCCCGAGCGAGGCCAGCACATCGGCGGCGCCCGAGCGCGACGACAGCGCGCGGTTGCCATGCTTGGCAACGGGCACGCCGGCGCCGGCCACGATGAAGGCCGCGCAGGTCGAGACGTTGACCGAGCCGGAGCCGTCGCCGCCGGTGCCGACGATGTCGACGGCCTCCGCCGGTGCGCTGACCGGCAGCATCTTGCCGCGCATCGCGGTCACGGCGCCGGTGATTTCCTCGACGGTCTCGCCGCGCACCCGCAGCGCCATCAGCAGGCCGCCCATCTGGGAGGGCGTGGCTTCGCCCGACATCATGCTGTCGAAGGCGGACGCCGCCTCTTCACGCGTCAGCGTGGCGCCGGTGGCGACTTTTCCGATGATCGATTTCAGGTCGTCCATTCGCTGGCTCAGGGTCTGTTGTTGGAGCTCGATCGCCGCGCAGCGCGTCGTCGCGCTGTCCCGATCATGCTCAATTATTCGCGCCTGTCACCTGTGCGAAGGCTGCCTGGTTGACGGTCACACCGATGTCGGTCTCGATCTTCGCGACATATTGCGCGACCTGCTCGTCGCTCAGCGAGCGCCGCAGCGCCTCGGTGAGCTGCTTGACCTCGTTGGAGGCGAAGTCGACCGGGGGCACCGTCACATCGGTGACGCGGAACACCACCCACTGGCTGCCACCGGCGGCCGAGGTCTGCCCGTCGCCGTCCTTGGCGGTGCGGAATGCGGCGGCGATCACGCCGGCCGGCACGTTGGGCAGCGTGGCCTCGCGGCGGAAGTTCGCGGCCGTCTCGACCTTGACGCCGGCCGCGGCGGCCTCGTCGGCGAGCTTGGCGCCGCCGTCGAGCTTCTGGACGATCTCGGTCGCCTTGGCGCGCAGCTTGGCGGAGATCTGGTCCTCACGCCACTTGGCCTCGACCTGGTCGCGGACCTCGTCGAGGGTGCGCTCGCGCGACGGCGTGATGCCGAGCACGTCGTACCAGACATAGCCGTTGTTGAACTGGATCGGGTCGTTGTCGACGCCGACGTCGCTGTTGAAGGCCTGCGACACCACGTCGAGGCCGCGCGGGATGTTCGAGGCGACCTGGCCGTTCGGCAGACGCCCCGAACGATCGACGGCGTCGATGGTAACGGCGGTCAGCTTCAATTTTTGCGCGGCGTCGAGGACGCTCGAGCCGCCGCCGCGCTCGTCTTCCATCTTGTCGCGGAGCTCGGCGACCTTGGCGCGGGCGCGCTCGGTCGCGATCTCGTTCTTGACCTGCTGCGCCAGGCTCTCGTAGGTCGGGGTCACGCCCGGTTCGATCTTGCCGACCTTGACCAGCGCCACGCCGAAGCGGCCCTGCACCGGCTGGCTGACTTCGCCCGCGGGCAGGGAGAAGGCGGCGTCGCCGACGGCCGGATCGAGGATCGCAGACTTCGCGACCAGGCCGAGATTGACGTCGGCGGGATTGAGCTTGCGCTCCTTGGCGATGTCGTCGAACGAGGTGCCCGAGGTGATGCGGGCGCGGGCAGCCTGTGCCTCACCGGCGTCCGGAAACACGATCTGCGAGACCTCGCGCTTCTCCGGCGTGCTGAGCCGGTCCTTGCGCTCCTCGAAGATCTTCCTGGCATCCTCGTCGGACACGGTCTCCCACTTGCCGATTTCTTCCGGCGTGATCGCGACGAAAGCGATCTTGCGGTACTCGGGCGCGCGGAACTGGACCTTGTGGTCCTCGAAATAGGCGGCGAGCGCCTCGGGCGAGGGGGGATCGATGGTGCCGGCCTGCGCGGCGCCGAGCGTGACGAAGTCGATCGAGCGCTGCTCGTTCTGGAAACGGGTCAGCGCCTCGACCATCGATTTGGTCGGCTCGATCCCGGACGAGATGGTGCCGGCGATCTGCCGCCGCAGGCCGACGCGGCGCTGCTCGGCAATGTAGCGACCCTCGGTGTAGCCGAAGTTGCGGATCACGGACTGGAAGCGCTGCGGATCGAACTGGCCGTTGAGGCCCTTGAAGTTCGGATCGTTGTAGATCGTGCGCAGCACCTCGGCATCGGACTGGTTGAGGCCCATGCGGCGCGCTTCCTCGTCGAGCGCGGCTTCCGCCAGCGTCTGCTGCAGCACCTGGCGGTCAATCCCGAAGGCGCGCGCCTGCTCCGGGGTCAGCGGACGGCCGAACTGGCGACCGAGCTGCTGCAGACGGTCGGTATAGATCTGGCGGAACTGCTCAGCCGAAATCTCGGTGCCGCCCACCTTGGCGAAGGTCGACTGGCCAAATCCCCTGAAAATGTCGGCAATGCCCCAAATTCCGAAACTGATGATCAAAACGCCCATCACGACGGCCATAATCGTCTTGCCGAGCCAGTTTGATGAGGCTTTCCGCATTCCTCGAAGCATGGGTCCAACTTGTTTTGCAGGTGGGGAACCGGTTCGTGCCCAAGAGGGAGCAAAGGTCGGGACCTTTTGTCCAGCAACAGGGCGTCACCAAATTGAAAACGCTTATAAAGTGGCTCGTCTCCCCCCGCAACCTCGGGCGCGCGGGCGGAAGCGTCGCACGGCAGGCGCGAAGCCGCGCTCTGGAAGTCGCCGCCCGGCTCTGGTAGCGCAAGACGACGCTTGAATGATGGGAAATCCGACATGACCGACGCCATCCGGCCGCTGATCGCCGGCAACTGGAAAATGAACGGCCTGAAATCCTCTTTCGCCGAGTTCGACGCGATGCTGACCGGCGCCGGCGACGTCGCGGGCAAGGCCGATCTCCTGGTCTGCCCGCCGGCGACACTGGTCGCGGCCTTTGCCGACAAGGCGCGCGGCTCGAAGGTCGCCGTCGGTGCTCAGGATTGTCACCCGAAGGCGTCGGGCGCCCACACCGGCGACCTCTCGGCCGAAATGTTCAAGGACCTCGGCGCGGTCGCCATCATCGTCGGCCATTCCGAACGGCGCGCCGATCACGGCGAGACCGATGCCTTGATTCGGCAGAAGGCGGAGGCGGTCTGGCGCGCCGGCCTGACCGCGATCGTCTGCATCGGCGAGACACGCGAGCAGCGCGACGTCGGCAAGACGCTCGATGTCTGCGGCACCCAGCTCAAATGCTCGTTGCCCGACGGCGCGACCGCGGCCAATCTGGTGGTGGCCTATGAGCCGGTCTGGGCGATCGGCACCGGCCTGACCCCGACCGCCAGGGATGTCGAGGAAGTTCACAGGTTTATCCGTGGTCAGCTCACCGATCGCTTCAAGAGCGAGGGAAGCCGGATCAGGATCCTCTATGGCGGCTCCGTGAAGCCGTCGAACGCCGCCGAGCTGATGGCCGTCGCCAATGTCAACGGCGCACTGGTCGGCGGCGCCAGTCTCAAGGCGGCAGACTTTCTAGCGATCGCGGCGTGCTGTTAGGTGGGGGACGGCGCTCCGCCAAGTCATTACGAGCGAAGCGAAGCAATCCATTTCACCGCATATGCGGATCGATGGATTGCTTCGTCGCTTCGCTCCTCGCAATGACGCCTCGGGCTACGCCGCCGCCGCGCCTATCCGCTTCCAGTAGATCAGCGTCCCGGTGAGGCCGCCATGCGGCTTCAGCGCGTATTCCGGGATGATGCCGCTGAGTTGAAAACCCTGTTTCTCGTAAAGCGGCGCGGCGCCGTCGTCGACGGCCGTGTCGAGCACCAGCAGCGTGCGTCCGTGCGCGATCGCCAGCTGCTCGGCTGCGCGCAGCAACGCCGTCGCGACGCCGCGGTTGCGATGGCTCAGGCGCGTCATCATCTTGGCGATCTCGGCGCGGTGCGGCTGGTTCGGCGGCAGCTTCAGCAGCAGCGTCACGGTGCCGATCAGGTTTTCGCCGTCGAACGCACCGAGCACGACCCGCTCGCCGCGCGCGGCGGCGCCGAGCGAGTCCTGCCAGAATGCATCGGCGTCCTCCGGCGACAGTGGATGCATGAAGCTGACGGAGCCGCCGCTGGCGACGGTCTCGATCAACAGATCGCCGAGCGCGCTGCGGATCTGAGGTTCGTCAGTGAGCGGCTTGATGGCGAATTGCGACATGCATCAGCTCCGGGCCAGAGCGACCACGTAGGTGCAGCCGGCGTTGGTTTCGTTGGCGAATGTAGTCTCAGCGGGCGGGCCGAAGCCGAGGCAATCGCCGCTCGCCAGCTCATGGCGCGCGCCGCCCTCGGTGATGACGAGGCTGCCGCTCAGCACCCAGACCAGTTGGCGGATATGGGCGTAGGACGAGGCGGGCAGCGTCACGGATTGCTTCGGCGGCATGTCCACCCGCACCAGCTCGACCGGATGATCGGGACGGCTGAACACCTGGCGGCGCAGATAGTCGGTTTCCGGATCGCGCCAGACCGGCTGGGTCGCGGCGCGCGACAGCCGTTCGCCCTGGCCTTCGGCGCGCAACATCAGCCCGGCCAACGTGAGATCGAAAGCCGAGGCGAGGCGCACCAGCACGACTGCGGTCGGGCTGGCCTCGGCGCGCTCGATCTTGCTGATGGTTGCCTTGGAGACGCCGGAACGCTCGGCGAGCTCGGCCAGCGACCAGCCCCGGTCATCGCGCTCGAGCCGGATCCGCTGTGCCAGGCGCTGGCTGAAATCGTCTACCAAAGTATCCATTTGTCTACTATAATGGAACGTCTCTATTCCAATCAAGGCTCGGCCTGATGCAATCGGCACGGCTTGTGATGTCGGCCATTGCGACTATCTCGGGGGTGACAATGCCCGGTCCGATCGTGTAACAGGGCGCGACTTCACGAAAACCCGCAAAGCCGATAGCGCCGTTTGTCTGGCTGCTTGGCGGCTTGTGACGGAAGGCTTGCGATGCAGACTGTCGTTATCATTGTTCATCTCATGATCGTCTCCGTCATGATCGGCGCCGTGCTGTTGCAGAAATCCGAAGGCGGCGGCCTCGGCATGGGCGGCGGCGCCGGCTTCATGTCGAGCCGCGGCACCGCGAACCTGCTGACGCGGACCACCGCGATCCTCGCGGTCGGCTTCTTCGTGACCAGCCTGTTCCTGTCCTGGTACGCGGGCTACGACCGCAAGCCGAGTTCGATCATCGGCACCGGCGCACCGGCACAGACCCAGCCGGCCGGTGGCGCGCCGCTGACGCCTCCGACCTCCGGCGGCATCCTCGATTCGCTGAAGAAGACCGACGAGCAGCAGGCTCCGAGCGGCCCGCAGGCACCACGGTCGCAATAAAAGCAGGGTGGCCATGCAGCATGCTGCGCTGGCATCCTGCATCCAAAACCCCCATTAATGCTCTGAAATCGCTATCAGTTTAACGTAACCCACAGCCCGATGATTTGTTTGCCGGGAACAGCCGATTCGTTTTGCGAATCGCAGGAAGCGGCTTAAAGGTAAAGTCCCATGGCGCGGTACATATTCATCACCGGCGGCGTGGTCTCCTCGCTCGGCAAGGGTCTGGCTTCAGCGGCGCTCGGCGCTTTGCTGCAGGCTAGGGGCTACAAGGTCCGTCTTCGCAAGCTCGATCCCTATCTCAACCTCGATCCCGGAACGATGTCGCCGTATCAGCACGGCGAAGTGTTCGTGACCGATGACGGCGCCGAGACCGATCTCGATCTCGGCCATTACGAGCGTTTCACCGGTCGTCCGGCCACCAAGGCCGACAACATCACGACCGGGCGCATCTACCAGGACATCATCACCAAGGAGCGCCGCGGCGACTATCTCGGCGCCACCATCCAGGTGGTCCCGCACGTCACCAACGCGATCAAGGAATTCGTGCTTGATGGCAACGACGAGTACGATTTCGTGCTGGTCGAGATCGGCGGCACGGTCGGCGACATCGAGGGCCTGCCGTTCTTCGAGGCGATCCGCCAGCTCAAGAACGAGCTGCCGCGCGATCACGCCGTCTACATTCACCTGACGCTTCTGCCGTACATTCCAAGTGCCGGCGAACTCAAGACAAAGCCGACGCAGCACTCGGTGAAGGAGCTGCGCTCGATCGGCATTCAGCCGGACATCCTGCTGTGCCGCACCGACCGTGAAATCCCCAAGGAAGAGCGGCGCAAGCTCGGCCTGTTCTGTAACGTGCGCGAGAGCGCTGTGATCGAGGCACGCGACGTCGACAACATCTACGCCGTGCCGGAGGCCTATCATGCCGCCGGCCTCGACGACGAGGTGCTGGCCGCGTTCGGCATCACGGCGAAGATTCCGCCGGCGCTGCAGAGCTGGAACGTCATCAACGAGCGCGTCCGCAATCCGGAAGGCGCGGTGACGATCGCGATCGTCGGCAAGTACACCGGCATGAAGGACGCCTACAAATCGCTGATCGAGGCGCTCTCGCATGGCGGCATCGCCAACAAGGTGAAGGTCAATCTCGACTGGATCGAGAGCGAGGTGTTCGAGAACGAGGACCCGGCGCCGTTCCTCGAGCACGTCAACGGCATCCTGGTGCCCGGCGGCTTCGGCCAGCGCGGCGCCGAGGGCAAGATCCGCGCGGCGCAGTTCGCGCGCGAGCGCGACGTGCCGTATTTCGGCATCTGCTTCGGCATGCAGATGGCGGTGATCGAGGCGGCGCGCAATCTGGTCGGCATCGAGGAGGCCAACTCGACCGAGTTCGGCCCGACCAAGGAGCCGCTGGTCGGCCTGATGACCGAATGGCTGCGCGGCAACGAGCTCGAGAAGCGCTCGCAGAGCGGCGACCTCGGCGGCACCATGCGGCTCGGGGCCTATCCCGCGGCACTGAACCGCGGCAGCCGCGTCTCGCAGGTCTATGGCGGTGCGACCGAGATCTCCGAGCGGCATCGTCACCGCTACGAGGTCAACACCGCCTACAAGGACCGCCTCGAGCAGCACGGCCTGCGCTTCTCCGGCATGTCGCCGGACGGCGTGCTGCCCGAGATCGTCGAGTACGAGGACCATCCCTGGTTCATCGGCGTCCAGTTCCACCCCGAGCTTAAGTCGCGGCCCTTCGAGCCGCATCCGCTGTTTGCGTCCTTCATCGAGGCCGCGGCGAAGCAGAGCAGGCTGGTGTAAGCGGCCTAAAGCTGCGCCATCACACGGCGCAGTCCTCGCTGGCCCTGCGGTCCTTTTTGATTGGCGAGACACCTGCATCGGCCGCTGGGGTGACGTCGCGCGTGATCAGCTTGTATTGCGGGCGTCGCGTCAGCCGGTAGACCGCGGCCGGCGGTACGTTAAGCAGCGCGCGATCGACCAGCGTGGCGCGCAGGCCGAGCCGGTCGAGGATCGGCCGCGGCACCGGGCAGCGCATGCCGTAGGTGAATTGATAGAACGCGCCGCCGGGACGCATGTAGCTGAAGGCGCCGCTGACGATCGAGATCACCTTGCGCGGCGACATGTTGAGCAACGGCAGTCCGCTCACCACGGCGCCGACCGGCGCGCCCTCATACAGCCGTTCCGAGGCGAGCCGCGCGGCGTCCATCCACAGCACGCGCGCGCCGGGGAAGCGGAGCTGCAGCAGCCGCATGAAATCGGAGCCGTATTCGATCAGCGTGAGATCCTGCTGGCGCACGCCGCGTTTCAGCAGCTGATAGGTGAAGGCCCCCGTGCCAGGACCGAGCTCGAGCACCGGACCGGTGCTGGCGCTGATGTCGCGCGTGATCAGTTCGGCGAGCGCTGCGCCCGAGGGCGCGATGGCGCCGACGCGGCCGGGAGCTGCCATCCACGCCGTGAAGAAAGACAGGAGATCATGTGACATTGGGATTCCCAGCAAAGTGTCGACGCGCCCCGACTCGATTGCGAAGCGTGACGCCTTGTTTGCGGGAGCTGCATTGCGACAACATTGCGCAACATTGCGCGCATCACGATACGAGCGGCGCCGGCGATAACGTGAGACGGAAGCTCGCGCCGCCCTTCGGTCCGTCAAGCACGGAGACATGACCGCCGTGCAGTCTTGCAATCTCGCGTACCATGTTGAGTCCGAGGCCGGCGCCGCGATCGAGCGGCGCAAGCCGATAGAACGGATCGAAGATCCGCGTGCGCTCATCCTTCGGGATGCCGTCGCCTTCATCTGACACGTCGACTGTCGCGGCGCTGCCGACATGGATGGTGATGGTGCCGCGGCGGCCGCCATGCTGGATGGCGTTCTGCACGAGATTGGTCAGCGCGCGCTCGAGCGCAGCGCGGTCGCCCAGCGTTTCGACCCGGTCGGTTGCGGTATCGAGCGACAATTCGTAACCGGCTGCGATCGCGAGCGGCGCGAGATCGGCCGCAACCGTACGCGCGACCGCCACGAGATCGACGCGGCCGAACGGATTGCGGCAATGATCGAAGCGCTGGATGTCGAGCAGCTGCTCGGCGAGCGTCGCAAGCCGCGCTGAATCCTCGAGCAGCCGGGTTTTCTCAGGTCCCGGCGGCAGCGACTCCAGCCGCGTGTTGAGGATCGCGATCGGCGTGCGCAATTCGTGCGCAGCATCGGCGACGAAGCGTTGATGGCGCGAATAGCCGTCGTCGAGCCGCTTCAGCGCATCGTTGACGGCGGTCACGAGTGGAGCGACTTCGAGCGGCAGATGGTCCGACGACAGCCGACTGCCGCGCTGACGGAAATCGATCCGGCGGGCTTCGTCGGCCGCGGTGTCGAGGCCGGCGAGGGCGCGCTTCACCACCATCGGCGTTGCGATGAACGTGGCGCACGCCATCAGGAAAAGGCCGGGCAGGGCTATGGCAAGGAATGCCAGCGTCGTGGCGAGTGCCGTCCTGACGCTCGACGTCGGCCCTTGCGTGGCTGTGAGCACCTGTACGGGGCCAGCGTCGGAATTGACGCGCTTCATTCGCGCAGGCGGTTTGCGCGGATCGTCCTCGAACATCTGCCAGCCGAGCCTGGCCTGGCTGATCTGGTCGAGTGCATCACCGATCCTGGCAAATTCGGGCGGCACGACGCCTTCCGACAGCGAATGGCCTTGCCGGTCGCGCACCAGGAACCAGAGGTCGGGCGTGTTCTCGCGAAGCTGCTTGAGTTCGGCCGTCGCGCGCAATGCGAGGTTGCCCTCGCCATCGCGTCCGATCGCACCCTGCACGATGGATATGACGTGATCCTCATCACGCGGAACGATCAGGAAACCGGTGGCACACAGCGCGCCGATCAGGCAAACGATCAGCATCGCCAGCAGGGCGGCCTGCATCGTCACCAGCCACCAGCTCAGCTTCGAGCGCAGGCAGTAGTGATCGGCCGCTTCGCTCATGACACCTGCTTCAGCAGGTAGCCGACGCCGCGGATGCTGTGGATCTCGACGCCGGCATCCGAGTCTGCAAGCTTGCGCCTGAGACGCGAGACGTGGGCATCGAGCGCATTGGACTGGATCTCATCCTCGAAATTGTAGACGGCCTCCTCGAGCGTCGCGCGCAGCACGGTGCGGCCCATGCGGCGCAGCAGCGTCTCCAGCACCAGCAGCTCGCGCCGTGGCAGGTCGAGCGGGCGGCCATTGACGCTGGCCTCGCGATGGCTGCAATCGAACGCCATCCGGCCGGCCTTGATGATCTCAAGCTGCAGGCCGGCGGGACGGCGCAGCACGGCGCGCAGCCGCGCCAACAGCTCCTCGACCGCGAACGGCTTGGCCAGATAGTCGTCGGCGCCGCTGTCGAGGCCGGTGATGCGGTCGGCAAGATCGCCTCGTGCGGTCAGCACGATGATCGGAACTCCGTCGGCCTTGGCGCGCAGCTTCGGGATCAGCGTGAGGCCGTCGCCGTCGGGCAGCTGACGGTCGAGCAGGACAGCGCCGTGCACGTCGGCGGAAATCGCTTCCTCGGCCTCGGCAAGGTTCGGCACGTGGTCGACGACCATGTCGTAGCCCTTCAGCGCCTGTGACAGCGCCGCCGCCATTTCGGCCTCGTCTTCGACCAGCAATATCCGCATGTCGCCAAATCCCGGTTTCAAGCCGTTGGTTCTAGGGGCAGCAACATTGCAGCAACATTGCGGGTGCCGCGCCACAGCTTGCAGTATCGGGGTGTGGTGCGCCGCCCGGGAACGCTACTCGGCCTCGAAATCAGTGGGCGACCGCTCCGGGCTTGGCCGAGGTTGTCGCGCCCAGCTTCTTCAAACGGTCGAGCTCGAACGCCGCGCAGTCGTTCTCGACGTAGTCGATCACACCGATATCGCGTGTCTTCTGAAAGAACGCCTGCGCCTGAATGGTGTCGCCGAGCGCGAGGTTGCGCAGGCCGATATAGAAATATGCTTCGGCCAGTGCCATCTGGCGCTCGTCGCCGGCCTTCTTCTCGAGCGATTTGAGCATGTCGTCCGGCGACATCAGGCCCGCCAGCATGGCGAGGCCGGCACGCGGCCATTCACCTTGCGCCTCAGTCGCGGCGCGCTTGACCATGTCGTCGGGGATCGGCCTGCCAAGGCGGCCGTAGGTCCCGATCAGCCACATGTCGCTGTAGAGTCGGGCTTCGCGGTCGCCGAGTTCGCTCGCCTTGGCGAAGTCCTCGATGGCCTCCTGCATCCGGCCGGCATAGACCCGCGAGACGCCGCGCCAGCGGAATGCGATGCCGTCGGCGCCGCCGCCCAGCGCGATCGCATTGGAGTAGTCGGTCACGCTCTTGTCGAACTGTCCCAACCGGAAATAGACGCTGGCGCGGCACGTCAGGATGTTCGGGGCGGTCGGCGCGAGGCGCACGGCAGTGTTGGTGTCCTGCAGGGCCTCGTCGACGCGGTCGAGGTCGGCCTTGGCATGGCCGCGCAGGCAATAGCTATTGGCCAGATCGCCGCCGGTCAGCTTGCCGCCATCGATGCTCTCGGTCGTCTTCTTGATGATCTCCTCGTGCTGCTCGTGGAGGCGGTGCGCGATATCCGCCTTGGCTGCATTGTTGTTGAGCATCGCCTTGTTGACCGCAAAGGCGCCGCCGATCGCCTTGTTGAGCGAACGGAGGTCCTCGGCATAGCCGGGGTAGTCCGCCGGATCGACCGACGGCTGCAGCGTCTTCAGCTCGACGGTCTTCCTGGCGTTGCTGCCGCGAAAATATTCGGTGACCGTGGCGTTGAAATACTTGTTGGAGATGGCGTGTTCGCGCGGGTCGATGCTGGCGCTGACCTGCTCGGGAAAGCTCATTTCGAAACTGTATTTGCCGTGAAACGGGAAGCCTGGAATCCGCAGCGGCGTGGTGCGGTTTGCCGATTGCGAGGCGATCAGAACATTCTGCATGTTGTCCAGCGCGTAGCTGACGACCCAACTCGCTTCCACCTCCGTGGCGAGCTTCGGAATCCGGTAATGCGCCGAGATCGAAAGCTCGTTCTTCACGGTGTCGTTCTGCACCACCGGCTCGCCCACCAGCGTCGCGCCGGGATAACGGCGTTCCAGGGCATCTCTGACGAACCTGGAGGTCTGCTCGCGCGATGCCCGTTCAAGCACGACACGGAGTTGCTCGGCGCCCAGCCCGCGCCAGACGCGCCGGACGTCGAGCTGGCCCTCTTCACCGAACTTGGCCAGCGTCGCGCGCTCGGTGATTTCATTGCCGACGACATCGCCGGTATCGGCAGGAACGCGCGAGACGGCATCGGTCCCGCGTGCGGCGACGAGGACTTGGACGCCGGCATGCGCCTGGCCCGCGCGGTCGAGCTCGCCATGCTGTCCGAGCCGCGTCGGGTCGAGGAAATAGGACTTGCCGCCGACCGTGGCCTCGACGATGGCATGATCGAAGAACTGCGGGCTGGGCAGCATTTTCTCCAGTCCGCCGTGGCGCCCGATCTGCAGCAGCACGGGCCGGCTCTTGATGCCGAGCTCGTGCAGCAGGGTAACCAGCAACAGCGACTTGTCCTTGCAGTCGCCGTAGCGGCGCCGCAAAACCTCGTCGGGCAGGGTTGGCCGGTGCGAGCTCTCGCCGAGCGCGACCGAGAAATAGCGGATCTGGGATTGCACGAACTCGAGCGCCGCCATGGCGCGGGCCGGCTCGGACGGCAGCGCCTTGATCCGCTTCACGACGTCCTGAAACTCACCGTCCTTTGGCGCGGTCGCCTCGAACAGGTTGCTTGCCCAGGCAGCGACATCACTCCAGCTCGCAAACTCGGTGAATTGCACGAAGCGAAGCCCGAAGAAATCGGGCGGCGCCATCGTCTCTGCAGCAAATCCCGGCAATGGCTGCTGGTCGAAGCTGACGCGCCGAAATCCGTCGCGTACGGTCTCGGTGGGGGTGAGGGGCGGCAGCGGCCGGTCGCCGACCACGCGCCAGGCGATCGATCGGTCGGTTGGATAATTCAGAACGACTCGCCGTCGCAGCGTCGGCACGCTCTGGTCCCACGGCGCCGCGCCGAAAGCCTTGCCGCCGAACACCGGATTCTGACCGGAGCTCGTATAGGCGATCTCGAGTGTGTCGCCGACGCGCAGATCGTCGATCAGGATGGAGGCAGTCACCCGGCCGCTATAGACGCCCCGCTCGAGATCCTGCTCGCGCTGCAGGAAGCGGATGTTGGACGTCAGCGTCCGATCGAACTGTTCCTGCCCGCGATAGATGCGGATCGTGTGAAGCCGGACATGCTCATATTCGGGGGCGAATGCGATCGAAAGGCGCCCGGCCGCTGTCAGTGCTGCGGCATCGTTGATCTGCATCGAACGTCGGAAGTAGAGCTCGGAAGTTTTTCCAAGCCGGTACTGACTGTCGGCGAGACGGATGACCACCGGCAATGATGCCGTCTTGGGGACTTCCGGGATCGGCAGTTGCTCGACCCAGTCCGGCACCGGATCGCCCAGGGTAAACGCATCCTTGCCGAGTTGGACTTCCTTGAGCCCGTTACCGGTCGCCTGTTGGGCCACGGCGCCGTGACATCCCAAATGACATCCGAGTGCAGCCGCCAGCAACAAGCCAGCGCGCAACCATCGCATGAGATACATTCGCCACCTCGTTCACTTAGGAGTTGTATAGATGATGGCGGACGGGCCGGCAATTATTGCAGGCGGCCAAGTTTGTCGACGAGGTGAAGCTGGTGTGAAGGTGTGCAGCGCCGGCGGATGGGCCATGCTGGCGCGGAGGGGCTGAACCACGTCAATTTGACTTGGCGATTTTGACTTGACCCGGATTTGTTGTCAGAACCTGCACCTTTCGCGAACACGATCTGGGAGTATCGCCGATGATCTACGAGACCCGCGTCTATCGCTGCCTGCCGGGCCGGCTGCCGGCACTGCTCAAGCGCTTCGAGACCATCACGCTCAAGCTCTGGGACAAGCACGGCATCAGGCAGGCCGGCTTCTTCACGACGCTGGTCGGCGAATCCAATCAGGACCTGACCTATCTGCTCGCCTGGGAGTCACTCGCCGAGCGGGAAAAGAAATGGACCGCGTTCACGACCGATCCGGAATGGATCACCGCGCGCGCCAAGACCGAGGAGGACGGCCAGATCGTCCTCACCATCGAAAACCAGTTGTTGGTGCCGACGTCGTTCTCAGCGGTCAAGTGATGCGGGTGTGATCGGGGCGCGGCGGCGAGATCTCGCCGCGCCCGGGCGCCTATTGCGCGCAGCCCGAGGTCTGGTCGCCTTCGCGGACCATCGGCTTGCCGTTGATGAAGACGCCGTGGCTGCCCGAGGTCGTTTTGCCGCCGCAATGGGTGCGATCGCCCATCACCACCGCCGGCTTGCCGTTGATCAGGACATTGGGCACGCCTTCGACCAATGGGCCGCCATTGCTGGTGGTGTCGCCGCTGCGCGCTGCCGGCTTGCCGTTGATGGTGACACCGGTGGCTCCGCTGGTGACGACGCCGGGCTGGCTGCTGGTCTGGCCGTATGCCAGACCTGACATCACCGACAGTCCGGCCATGACTCCGATCATCAGCGAGATGCGCATTTCGTCCTCATTGGGAATCTGTTCCACGCCAATCTATAGGAGCGGTTGGGGCGGGATTGTGATAGCACGGCGCACCCACGGCGTCAGCGCAACCCCCTCATCGTGCGGGATGGCTTGATCCCTCCCGCGTCGGACTGCATGGTCGCCGGAAAAAGGATGCACATTTTGACCAATCAGGTTTCCGCGCAAGCCGCGCCGATCGTTACGGTCGGACCGGCCAAATTCGGCAACGCCTTGCCCATCTCGATCATCGCAGGTCCCTGCCAGCTCGAAAGCCGCGCGCACGCGCTTGAGGTGGCCTCCGCGCTGAAGGAGATCGCGGGGAGGCTCAAGATCGGTCTGGTGTACAAGACCTCGTTCGACAAGGCGAACCGCACCAGCGCGTCGGCCGCGCGCGGCATCGGGCTGAAGCAGGCACTCCCGATCTTCGCCGAGATCCGCTCGTCGCTCGGGCTGCCGGTGCTGACCGACGTCCATGAACCGGACCAGTGCGCGGAAGCGGCACAGGCGGTCGACGTGCTGCAGATCCCGGCCTTCCTGTGCCGGCAGACCGATCTCCTGCTGGCGGCGGCGGCGACCGGCAAGGTCGTCAACGTCAAGAAGGGCCAGTTCCTGGCACCGTGGGACATGGCCAATGTAGTCAGCAAGATCACCGGCGCCGGCAACGCCAATGTGCTGGTCACCGAGCGCGGCGCATCGTTCGGCTACAACACGCTGGTGTCGGACATGCGCGCGCTGCCGATCCTGGCGCGCACGACAGGCGCGCCCGTGATCTTCGACGCCACCCATTCGGTACAGCAGCCGGGCGGCAAGGGGACTTCGTCCGGCGGCGAGCGCGAATTCGTGCCGGTGCTGGCGCGCGCCGCGGTCGCGGTCGGCGTCGCCGGCGTGTTCATCGAAACTCATCCCGATCCGGACCACGCGCCGTCGGACGGTCCGAACATGGTGCCGCTCCGCGACTTCGAAGCCCTCGTCAAGCGCCTGATGCAGTTCGACGCGCTCGCCAAGACCGCAGCCTGACAGGGTGACGACGACATGACCGCAAAGAGCGGCATGCCGCCGGTTCTCAACGTCATCACGCTGGCGACATTCGCGGCGAGCCTGTCGGTGCGCGCGCTCGATCCGGTACTGCCGCATGTCGCCGAGGATTTCGGTGTCAGCATCGCGACCGCGGCGAGCTTTGCCGCGGTATTCGCCTTCACCTTCGCAATCATCCAGCCGGCGATCGGCGCCGCCGCCGATCTGTTCGGCAAGGCGCGTCTGATGACGATCTGCCTCGGACTGCTCGGGGTCGCCAGCATCCTCGGCGCGCTCTCGACCTCGTTTCCGATGCTGTTCGTGACCCGCATCCTCGCCGGCATCGGCTCCGGCGGCGTGTTTCCGGTTGCGCTCTCGCTGACCAGCGATCTCGTCGGCCCCGACAAGCGGCAGCTCGCGATCGGACGGACGCTGGCCGGCTCGATGACCGGCAATCTGCTCGGAGCCACGGCCTCCGGCCTGATCGGCGATTTCCTCGGCTGGCGCGGCGTGCTCGCGGTGCTCGGCGGCCTCGTGATCGTCGTCGCACTTGCGGTTGCCGCCGGCTTCCGCGGCGCCGCGCTGAACCGTCCGCCGCGCACCAGCCTGAAGGCGCTGCGCCACGGCTATCGCACCATCTTCACCAATCCGAACGCGCGCATCTGCTATTCGGCGGTCTTCATCGAAGGCTGCTGCGTGCTCGGGCTGTTTCCCTTCATCGCCTCGTTCCTGTTCGAACTCGGCGAGACCTCGCTGTCGATCGCCGGCATCGTGATCGCGGGCTTTGCAATCGGCGGATTGCTCTACACGCTGACGGTCTCGCGGCTGCTGCCGTGGATCGGCGTCAAGGGCATGATGATCATCGGCGCAACGCTGGTCGGCATGCAACTCGCCGGCGCCGCCTTCGGGCTGCACTGGAAGCTGCAGATGGCGAGCCTTCTGGTGATGGGCCTCGGCTTCTACATGATCCACGGCTGCCTGCAGGTGTTCGCCAGCGAGCTGTCGGTCGAAGCGCGTGCCACCGCGTTGTCGCTGCACTCGTTCTTCTTCTTCATGGGCCAGACCGTCGGCCCGATCGCCTATGGTTTTGGGCTGCAACACGCCGGCAAGACCACGACGCTCGTCTCAGCCGCCGCCGTGATGGTGGTGCTCGGATTTATCTGCGCGAGATTTTTGAAGCAGACGCGGCCCGCGGATGCTGCCGCGCGGCCGGACGTCGAGGCGTAGCTCAGGAGGGCGGCAAGGAACGGCCGGACTGCACAGCAAGGACCTCGGTCGCCCTTTCCGTCAGACATTGCTCAGCATAGTGCAGGGCCGCGGCGGAGCGCTCCAAGCGGACCCGGCCAACGTCGATGTCGGGACCAAGCGCAAGGGCCTCGATGATGTACTGTCCCGCCATACGAACGCCCTTACTGATCTCGTCCAGAGCGAGGATGCAGTCGCGCTGCCGAGCTAGACCGTCCTCGGTTGCGGGCGTCGATTTTTGCGCGATGGCGAGTTGCGCCGCCGTTCGAAGGGTCAACCGGCTGAAGACGCCGCAGAGCTGCTGCACGTGCTCCGACGAGTCGAAGCCGTTGAATAGCGCCATGATCTGCGCATTCCAGGAGACGAGTTCAGCGAGAGCCTTCGTCACGGCGCGCGCGCCCGCCTCGGTGAAAGCGAAGGTGCTTGCCACGTTAGCCATGGACGGATCATCGACCGTGATCCGGTTTGCCCAACCTGCACCTTCCATCTGCGACCACAACGCGTCATTGGGACTTCCGACTCCGGTGATCATGACGCTTCCGGGGCGCGCCGCCGCCCCTTCATTGACGGACAGATCGCCCGGCGAAAGGGTCGCTAGCCAAAAGCGAAGTTGACGGGCGTTGAAGTTAGCCGAGTTGGAACTGTCATTCACGTGTGGCCTGCGGGTTGTATGAGAAGGTGCACACGACCCTAGCAAAGCAGGCTTGAAGCGAGGGTAAAGGTCAGATTTTGATTTGTGTGCTTACCGCGAACGTCTAACCCCGCCCGCGATACGACGCGACACCTTGGTCCGGAACCCAGATGCCCTTCGGCAGCCGGCCGGTCTGGAAGAACACGTCGATCGGGATGCCGCCGCGCGGATACCAGTAGCCGCCGATGCGGAGCCATTTCGGCTTGATCTCGTCTGAGATCCGCCGGCCGATCATGACCGTGCAATCCTCATGGAAAGCGCCGTGGTTGCGGAAGCTCGCAGCGAACAGTTTCAGCGATTTGGATTCCAGGAGCCAGCGGCCCGGCACATAGTCGATCACCAGATGCGCGAAATCCGGTTGGCCCGTCACCGGGCAGATCGAGGTGAATTCCGGCACCGTGAAACGGACCAGATAATCGGTACCAGCCTGCGGGTTGGGCACGCGGTCGAGCTTCGCCTTCTCGGGCGCATCGGGCCATTCCACCGCACGGCCGAGTTGCAGGCCGGGGGAGGTCGTTGATTTGCTGGATTTCTTCGCCATTGGGGGTCTCCGTGGCGCTCTCATAGCCAATGCCGGGGGGCTCGTCACCCGGCCTTTTCCCCCTCGATGCATTGCGCTAGAAGCACCGCCATCCGACCCCCTCACTGCCATAAGAGGCTCTCATGACTGACATCGTCGACATCATCGGCCGCGAAATCCTTGATAGCCGCGGCAATCCCACCGTCGAGGTCGATGTGGTGCTGGAGGATGGGTCAATCGGTCGCGCGGCGGTGCCGTCGGGCGCCTCCACCGGCGCGCATGAGGCGGTCGAACTGCGCGATGGCGACAAGTCGCGTTATCTCGGCAAGGGCGTGCAGAAGGCGGTCGCCGCCATCAACGGCGAGATCTTCGAGGCGCTCAGCGACCAGGCCGTCGAGGAGCAGGTCGCGATCGACCAGATCATGATCGATCTCGACGGCACGCCGAACAAGAGCCGGCTCGGGGCCAACGCCATCCTCGGCGTCTCGCTGGCCTGCGCCAAGGCCGCCGCCGAATCCTTCGACATGCCGCTGTATCGTTATGTCGGCGGCACCTCGGCGCGGACGCTGCCGGTGCCGATGATGAACATCATCAATGGCGGCGTGCATGCCGACAATCCGATCGACTTCCAGGAATTCATGATCCTGCCGGTCGGCGCCACCTCGTTCGCCGAAGCGCTGCGCTGCGGTTCGGAAATCTTCCACACGCTGCGCGGCGAGCTGAAGAAGGCCGGCCACAACACCAATGTCGGCGACGAGGGCGGCTTCGCGCCGAACCTGCCGTCCGCCGATGCGGCGCTCGAATTCGTCATGAACGCGATCGGCAAGGCCGGCTACAAGGCGGGCGACGACGTCGTGCTCGGCCTCGACTGTGCCTCCACCGAATTCTTCAAGGACGGCGCCTACGTCTATGGCGGCGAGAACAAGACCCGCTCGCGTTCGGAGCAGGTGAAGTATCTCGCCGATCTCGTCGGCCGCTATCCGATCGTCACCATCGAGGACGGCATGTCGGAAGACGACATGGACGGCTGGAAGGAATTGACGGATGCGATCGGCAACAAGTGCCAGCTGGTCGGCGACGATCTGTTCGTCACCAACGTCACGCGGCTTGCCGACGGCATCAAGAACGGCCGCGGCAATTCGATCCTGGTCAAGGTCAACCAGATCGGCACGCTGACCGAGACGCTTGCGGCGATCGAGATGGCCTACAAGGCCGGCTATACCGCCGTGATGTCGCATCGCTCCGGCGAAACCGAGGATTCCACGATCGCCGATCTCGCGGTCGCCACCAATTGCGGGCAGATCAAGACCGGCTCGCTGGCGCGCTCCGACCGCACCGCCAAGTACAACCAGCTGCTGCGCATCGAGCAGCAGCTCGGCACGCAGGCGAAATACGCGGGCAGGGCGGCCTTGAAGGCGCTGGGCTAGCGCCCCAACTGATCGGGAACTGAACAAGACGCAAAAAAGGGAGGTCGGGATGAGTGACGGCAAGAGCGGTCTGCAGCTGCGTTCGCTGCTCAAGAAGGATGGCGAACTGGAGATATCGCTGGTCAATGTCCCGACCCCCGAGCCCGGTCCCGACGAGGTCGTGGTCCGGGTCGAGGCGACCCCGATCAATCCATCCGACCTCGGGCTCCTGATCGGCCCGGCCAACATGGCGGCGGCAAAGGTCTCCGGCAGCAAGGAATTGCCTGTAGTGACCGCGCGCGTGCCGGAGGCGGCATTGCCTGGCCTTGCCGCGCGGCTCGACGAGTCGATGCCGGTCGGCAATGAAGGCGCCGGCGTCGTGATCAGGACCGGCTCGTCGGACGCGGCGAAGGCGCTGATGGGCAAGACGGTCGCGATGATCGGCGGTGCGATGTATGCGCAGTATCGCACCCTGCGCGTCAACGAATGCCTGCCGCTGCCCGACGGCACCACGCCGGCGGAAGGCGCATCCTGCTTCGTCAACCCGCTGACCGCGCTCGGCATGACCGAGACGATGCGGCGCGAGGGGCACAAGGCACTGGTGCACACGGCGGCGGCGTCCAATCTCGGCCAGATGCTCAACAGGATCTGCCTCAAGGACGGCATCGGCCTCGTCAACATCGTGCGCAACAAGGAGCAGGCCGAGATCCTACACAAGATCGGCGCCACGCATGTCGTCGATTCCAGCGCGCCGGATTTCATGGACAAGCTCACCAGCGCGCTGGTCGAAACCGGCGCGACCATCGCTTTCGATGCGATCGGCGGCGGCAAGCTCGCGGGCCAGATTCTGGTCGCCATGGAGACCGCGATCAACAAGTCCGCCAAGGTCTACAGCCGCTACGGCTCGAACGTGCACAAGCAGGTCTACGTCTATGGCAGCCTCGATACCCGCGAGATCGAGCTCCCGCGCGGCTTCGGCATGGCCTGGGGCATCGGCGGCTGGCTGCTGTTTCCGTTCCTGATGAAGATCGGTCCGGAGGCTGGCAACAAGCTGCGCCAGCGCGTGGTCGCCGAGTTGAAGACGACGTTCGCCAGCCACTACACCAAGGTGGTGTCGCTGCAGGAGGCCCTGCAGCTCGACAACATCGCGGTCTACGGCAAGCGCGCCACCGGGGAGAAATTCCTGATCAATCCGAACAAGGGCGCGTAACGCGCCCTCGTTACTCGCGCTCGAATGCCAGCTTCCTGGAGCGCTTGTGGCGCTCCAGGGCGTGGCCGATCAAGACATCCATCAATTCGGACTGCGGCAGGCCGCTGGCTTCCCACAGCCGCGGATACATGCTGATGTTGGTGAAACCGGGCAGGGTGTTCGCCTCGTTCACGAACGCCTGCTCGCCGTGCAGGAAGAAGTCGATCCGCGCCATGCCTTCGCAGCCGAGCACGGCGAACGTCTTGATCGCTAGCTCCCTGATGGTTTCGGCGACGGCAGCCGGCACGTTGGCCGGCACCTGTAGCAGCGCGCCATCCGCATCGAGATACTTGGCGTCGTAAGAATAGAAGCCGTGCCTGTCGGACGGAACGATCTCGCCAAGCTGGGAGGCGCGAATGCTGCCCGCGGCATCCTCGAGCACGGAGCACTCGACCTCGCGGATCGGCGCGACACCGCGCTCGATCAGGATCTTGCTGTCGAAGCGGAATGCCAGTCTGCAGCCGGCCTCGAACTCCTCCGCGGTGCGCGCTTTCGAGACGCCGACCGACGATCCCATGTTGGCAGGCTTGACGAAGACCTCCTGCGACCCGAGGGCGCTGACCGCGTCGTCATAGCCGATGGGCGCCGCGGCCGACATCGCGACAAAGGGGACGATCGGCAATCCCGCCTCCCGCATCAGACGCTTGGCGACGTCCTTGTCCATGCCCGCCGCCGAGCCCATCACGCGCGAGCCGACATAGGCGACGTCGGACAATTCCAGCGCACCCTGCACCGTGCCGTCCTCACCATTCGGTCCATGCAGCACCGGGAAGACGACGTCGAACGCCGGCAATTCCGCAGGCCCCGCCGCCGGTCCCTGGAGCACCACGACGCGGCCCTGTCCGCCCGGCAGCAAAGCGAGTTGCGGCGCCTGGTCCGGAATGGTTAGTACGCCGCTCCGGGTGCCGGCGCCGTTTCCCGCGTCGGTGACGACCCAGCGGCCGTCGCGGGTGATGCCGATCGCCGTGGCGTCATAGCGATCCGGGTCGAGTGAACGAAGCACGTTGGCCGCCGACGCCCGCGAGACGTCATGTTCGGCCGATCGCCCGCCGAACAGAATTGCAACCCGGATCTTGCGCTCTGCCATCAGCTGCTCTCCGGTCGGCTAGACGCTGCGTGGAATCGGTACATTATGTTTCGAGGAACGTGTCGACAATTTGCCGCCGGTTGCTCCGGACGCAGCTTGCCGGCGGAATGACGTTGTCCGGCGGCGAAATGCCGGCGCTTGCGCGGCGCAGCCTCAGGGCCGTTCGTCCAAGACTCGCGAACGCTGCGTTTCCGGAATTGAGTGATCCATGCACTTGCATCTTTCTTGGCATGCCGGTAGTGGAGTGCACCAGTGTTACGCGCAACCCGAGGGGATTTTTGCAATGGCCTATAACATCGTCGCCATCGTCGGCAGCATCCGCAAGCAGAGCTTCTCGCTCAAGATCGCCAATGCGCTGGCCAAGCTCGCACCGGCCTCGCTGAAGCTCGATGTGACGACCCTCGAGGGCATTTCCTTCTTCAACCAGGACCTCGAGGCGGCGCCGCCGGCGGACTGGCTCGCCTTCCGCGAGAAGCTGCAGAAGTCGAACGGCGTGCTGTTCGTCACCCCCGAATACAACCGCTCGATCCCGGGCGTGCTGAAGAATGCGATCGACGTCGCCTCGCGGCCGTACGGCAAGAGCTCGTTCATCGGCAAGCCGGTCGGCATCATCTCCAACTCGCCGGGCCCGCTGGGCGGTGTCAGCGCGGCGAAGCACCTGCAGAACATCCTGCCGGGTATTTCCGGCCCGATCCTCGGTCAGCCGGAAACCTATCTCAATGGCATCGGCGATGCCTTCGACGAAAAGGGCGAACTGACCAAGGAGTCGCTCAGGACCGTGTTGCAGCAGTACCTCGATGCCTTCGCGGCCTTCGTCGCGAAGCAGAACGGCTGATCCAAATTTAGCGTTCCTTAACCCCATGGCCGCATCTTCGCGGCCATGGTTTCCCGCACGCGCCTCAAATCGATTCTGACCGGGCTCGCCCTCTACACGCTGGCAGCGCTGATGGTCGGCTATTTCGGCGTCAACGCCTACACCGGCAAATATGGTCTGAACGCGCGGCAGGAGCTCGATCAGGAAATTATCGCGCTGACCTCGGAGTTGGCGCGGCTGAAGAAGGAGCGGGCCGAGGGCGAGCAGCGGGTGTCGCTGCTGCGGTCGGATCGGGTCGATCCCGACATGCTGGACGAGCGTGCGCGCTTCCAGCTCGACTACGCCAACCCGCGCGATCTGGTTCGGATCAACAAGTCGAACTGAGGCGTTCGCAAATTTCAAAAACGTTCGCGCACTATCACAAAAGTGTCGCGCCGCGCTGCAGTGCGGCATAGCAAAATTCCACCGGGCGAACGCAATCCTTCCAAGGCGATTTGAGTTGGGTTAGAGAGGGTTCTCCGACTTCTCTCACCCGGAATTGCCATGGCCACACCCAAGAAAACCGCCGCAAAGGAATCAGGGCAGGAGAAGGCTGGCTCTCCCGCCGAATTCAGCAAGGAGCAGGAGCTCAAGGCACTGCGCGACATGCTCCTGATCCGGCGCTTCGAGGAGAAGGCCGGTCAGCTCTACGGCATGGGTGCGATCGGCGGCTTCTGCCATCTCTATATCGGCCAGGAAGCGGTCGTGGTCGGCATGCAGATGGCGTTGAAGCCGGGCGACGAAGTCATAACGGGCTACCGTGACCACGGCCACATGCTGGCGTGCGACATGGAAGCCAAGGGCGTGATGGCGGAACTGACCGGACGCCGCGGCGGCTATTCCCGCGGCAAGGGCGGCTCCATGCACATGTTCAGCAAGGAGAAGCACTTCTACGGCGGTCACGGAATCGTGGGCGCGCAGGTGTCGCTCGGCACCGGCCTTGCGTTCGCCAATCGCTATCGGGGCAACGACAACGTCAGCGTGACCTATTTCGGCGACGGCGCGGCCAACCAGGGTCAGGTCTACGAAAGCTTCAACATGGCGGAGCTGTGGAAGCTGCCGGTGATCTACGTCATCGAGAACAATCGCTATGCGATGGGCACCGCGGTGTCGCGCGCCTCGGCGCAGCAGGACTTCTCCAAGCGCGGCGTGTCCTTCAACATTCCCGGCAAGCAGGTCGACGGGATGGACGTGCGCGCAGTCAAGGCCGCGGCCGATGAGGCCACGGCATGGTGCCGCGGCGGCAACGGTCCGATCATCCTGGAGATGCAGACCTACCGCTATCGCGGCCACTCGATGTCGGATCCGGCGAAGTATCGGACGCGCGAGGAGGTCGAGAAGGTCCGCCACGACCAGGACCCGATCGAGCAGGTGCGCAACCGTCTGTTGGCGACGGGCGTGAGCGAGCAGGACCTGAAGGCGATCGACGCCGAGGTGCGCGAGATCGTCAACGAAGCCGCCGATTTCGCGCAGCACGATCCCGAGCCGGATCCGTCCGAGCTCTACACCGACGTCTACCGCTGACCCACCCGCGCAGAAGAATCTCAAGACCGATTTCGGGAGCTGATATGCCCATTCAAGTGCTGATGCCTGCGCTGTCGCCCACCATGGAGAAGGGCAACCTCGCCAAATGGCTGAAAAAGGAAGGCGAGACCATCAAGTCCGGTGACGTCATCGCCGAGATCGAGACCGACAAGGCGACGATGGAGGTCGAGGCGACCGACGAGGGCACGCTCGGCAAGATCCTGATTCCGGAAGGCACCGCCGACGTCGCGGTGAACACGCCGATCGCCACCATCCTGGCCGACGGCGAAAGCGCCGCCGACCTCGCCGAGGCGCCGGCCGCACCGGCGCCGCAGCCGAAGGCCGCGGATGCTCCTGCTGAGGAAGCCAAAGCGGAAGCGCCACAGCCCGCGGCGAAGACGCCGGCCGCGCCGGTCAGCGAAGCATTGCCCGATCCGGAAATTCCGGCGGGGACCGAGATGGTCACGCAGACCATTCGCGAGGCCCTGCGCGATGCGATGGCCGAGGAAATGCGGCGCGACGGCGACGTCTTCATCATGGGCGAAGAGGTCGCCGAGTATCAGGGCGCCTACAAGGTGACGCAGGGCCTGTTGCAGGAGTTTGGCGCCCGGCGCGTGATCGACACTCCGATCACCGAGCACGGCTTTGCCGGCGTCGGCGTCGGCGCGGCGATGGCCGGGCTGAAGCCGATCGTCGAGTTCATGACCTGGAACTTCGCGATGCAGGCGATCGACCAGATCATCAACTCCGCCGCCAAGACGCTGTACATGTCCGGCGGCCAGATGGGCTGCTCGATCGTGTTCCGCGGCCCGAACGGCGCCGCCGCGCGCGTCGCCGCCCAGCACAGCCAGGACTACGCGGCCTGGTACTCGCAGATCCCGGGCCTCAAGGTGATCGCGCCGTACTCGGCCGCCGACTACAAGGGCCTGCTCAAGGCCGCGATCCGCGATCCTAATCCTGTGGTCTTCCTCGAGAACGAGATGCTGTACGGCCACACCGGCGAGGTGCCGAAGCTGCCCGATTTCGTAATTCCGATCGGCAAGGCCCGCATTGCCCGCGCCGGCAAGGACGTCACCATCGTGTCCTGGGCGATGGGCATGTCCTATGCGCTGAAGGCCGCCGATGAACTCGCCAAGGAAGGCATCGAGGCCGAAGTGATTGATCTGCGCACCATCCGTCCGATGGACACCGAGACGATCATCAACTCGGTAAAGAAGACCGGCCGTGCAGTCACGGTGGAGGAGGGATGGCAGCAGAGCGGCGTCGGCTCCGAGGTCGCCGCGCGCATCATGGAGCACGCTTTCGATTATCTCGACGCGCCGGTCGCGCGCGTCTCAGGCAAGGACGTGCCGATGCCTTACGCGGCCAATCTCGAAAAGCTCGCTCTGCCCTCCGTCGCCGAGGTGGTCGCGGCCGCCAAGGCCGTGTCCTACCGGTAACGCCGATGGCCGGTCCCAAGGAGCAGCCACTGCCGCCTGACGTGATGGGCCGCGACGACGCCATCGAGGTGCTGCGCGCCTTCGTCGTCGACGGCGGCCTGTCGATCGCGTTCCAGCGCGCCTTCGAGGAGCCGGACATGTGGGGGCTGATGCTCGTCGACATCGCCCGCCACGCTGCGCGCGCCTATTCGCGCGAAAGCGAGTTCACTGAAGACGAGGCGCTCGCGCGCATCGTCGAGATGTTCGAAGCCGAAATCGCCCGGCCGACCGACATGGGCCAAACCAAACCGCGGTCGCAACAAGGTCACTGACAATGCCGATCAATATTCTCATGCCCGCGCTGTCGCCGACGATGGAAAAGGGCAATCTCGCCAAGTGGCTCAAGAAAGAGGGCGACAAGGTCAAGTCCGGCGACGTGATCGCGGAGATCGAGACCGACAAGGCAACGATGGAAGTCGAGGCGGTCGACGAAGGCACGATCGCCAGGATCCTGGTGCCCGAAGGCACCCAGGACGTGCCGGTCAACGACGTCATCGCCGTGATGGCCGGCGACGGCGAGGATGTGAAGGCGGCGGCCAGCGCCGGAGCCGGCGCTGCACCCGCGGCCAAGCCCGCCGAGGCCCCGAAGCCCGCTGCCGCCACCCCCGCTGCGGCTCCAGCACCGGCGGCTGCGCCGGCGCCCAAGCCGGCTATTGCCCCCGCAGCGGCGCAGCAGGCCGCGGCACCGGCCGCGCAGGCCAATGGCCACGCCCGTGTGTTCTCTTCACCGTTGGCACGGCGCCTCGCAAAGGAAGCCGGCATCGATCTCGGACGCATCACCGGCACCGGTCCGCACGGCCGCGTCATCGCCCGCGACGTCGACGACGCCAAGTCCGGCAAGGGCCTGAAGGCGCCGGCGGCTGCGCCGGCTGCCGCGGGGCCGAGCATCGCACCCCAGGGCGCGGTTGCGCCCGGGATGTCCGACAAGCAGATCCTGGCGCTGTTCGAGCCGGGCTCCTATGAAGTCGTGCCGCATGACGGCATGCGCCGCACCATCGCACAGCGTCTCACCGCCTCGGTGCAGAACGTTCCGCACTTCTATCTGACGATCGACTGCGACATCGGCAAGCTGCTCGCCGCGCGCGAGGAGATCAACGCGGCCGCGCCGAAGGACAAGGAGAAGAAGCCGCTCTACAAGATCTCGGTCAACGACTTCGTCATCAAGGCGATGGCGGTCGCGCTGCAGAAGATCCCGAACTGCAACGTCAGCTGGACCGAAGGCGGCATGCTCAAGCACAAGCATTCCGACGTCGGCGTCGCCGTGGCGATGCCGGGCGGCCTGATCACGCCGATCATCCGCAAGGCCGAGACCAAGACGCTCTCGACCATCTCCAACGAGATGAAGGATTTTGCCGCGCGCGCCCGTGCCCGCAAGCTGAAGCCGGAAGAATACCAGGGCGGCACCACCGCGGTGTCGAACCTCGGCATGTACGGCATCAACCACTTCACCGCGGTGATCAACCCGCCGCATGCTTCGATCCTCGCGGTCGGTACCTCGGAGGAGCGTCCTGTGGTGCGTGGCGGCAAGATCGAGATCGCCAACATGATGAGTGTCACCCTGTCGTGCGATCATCGCGCGATCGACGGCGCGCTCGGCGCCGAGCTGATCGGCGCCTTCAGGCAGCTGATCGAAAACCCCGTGATGATGATGGTGTGACGGGCATCCGCCATGTACGCGATGTCAGGTCCGTACGTTCTGCTCGCAGCTATCGCCCTCGCGTTGCTCGTCGCGGTCAACCGCGACCTGATATCGACGTTCCAGTTCCGCTTGATGATGATCGGCGCAGGCGTGCTGGCGCTGGCGTGGACCGTGTTCCTCGGTGCGGTATGGCAGGAGTACCGATGAATGGTCGGCTCGGCTCGCACGCGCTGGCCCTGGGTCTCGCTGCTGCTGTCGGCCGTACTGCTGTTCAATCCGGTCGGGTTGGATCTCCTGCACTCCGCGTTCTTCGCCGGCGAACAGCTGGCGCGGAACATCGCCCAGCCGATCGTGCCGACCGCCCTGGCCATCATGGTCCTGGCGTTCGGGCTCGAATGGCTGGTCAGGTCGTTGATCGCAAGAAGCCGCGGGCGCGGCGCCACACATTGAGTTGAACGGGAGCCGCCATGGCCGACACATCCTTTGACGTCATCATCATCGGCTCCGGCCCCGGCGGGTACGTGACCGCGATCCGCGCCGCGCAGCTCGGCTTCAAGACCGCGATCGTCGAAAAATCCTATCTTGGCGGCATCTGCCTGAATTGGGGCTGCATCCCGACCAAGGCGCTGCTGCGCTCCGCCGAAATCTATCACTACATGCAGCACGCCAAGGATTACGGGCTGTCGGCCGACAACGTCTCGTTCGATCCGAAGGCGGTGGTGCAGCGCTCGCGCGGGGTCTCGAAGCGGCTCAACGACGGCGTCGGCTTCCTGATGAAGAAGAACAAGGTCACCGTGATCTGGGGCGATGCCACGATCGACGCGCCCGGCAAGGTCACGGTGAAGAAGTCGGCGGTCGAGGCGCCGAAGGGCGCGAGCGGCGAGGGCACCTACCAAGCCAAGCATATCATCATCGCGACCGGCGCGCGGCCGCGTGTGCTGCCCGGGCTCGAGCCCGACAAGAAGCTGATCTGGACCTATTTCGAGGCGATGGTGCCGGAGCGGATGCCGAAATCGCTGCTGGTGGTCGGCTCTGGAGCGATCGGCATCGAGTTCGCCTCGTTCTTCCACACCATGGGCTCCGAGGTCACCGTGGTCGAGGTGCTGCCGCAGATCCTGCCCGTCGAGGACGCCGAGATAGCCGGTCTCGCGCGAAAACGGTTCGAGAAGATGGGCATCAAGATCATGTCCTCGACCAAGGTGACCAAGCTGGAGAAGAAGGCCGACAGCGTGGTCGCGACCATCGACGACGGCAAGGGCCAGCCGCAGGCCAAGGAGTTCGAGCGCGTGATCTCGGCGGTCGGCGTGGTCGGCAATATCGAGAATCTCGGGCTGGAGAAGCTCGGCGTCAAAACCGACCGCGGCTGCATCGTGATCGACGGTCTCGGCAAGACCAACGTCCCCGGCATCTACGCCATCGGCGACGTCGCGGGACCGCCGATGCTTGCGCACAAGGCCGAGCATGAAGGCGTGATCTGCATCGAGGCGATCAAGGGCCTCCATCCGCATCCGATGGACAAGCTGCTGATCCCGGGCTGCACCTACTGCAACCCGCAGGTCGCCTCCGTCGGCCTCACCGAAGCCAAGGCCAAGGAAGGCGGCCGCGAGATCCGCGTCGGCCGCTTCCCGTTCGTCGGCAACGGCAAGGCGATCGCGCTCGGCGAGGACCAGGGCCTCGTGAAGGTGGTGTTCGACAAGAAAACCGGCCAGCTGCTCGGCGCGCACATGATCGGCGCCGAGGTCACCGAGCTGATCCAGGGATACGTGGTGGCGATGAATCTAGAAACAACGGAAGAGGAGCTGATGCACACCGTGTTCCCGCATCCGACCCTGTCGGAGATGATGAAGGAAGCGGTGCTCGACGCCTACGGGCGGGTGCTGAATATCTGACGTTTGGAGCGCAGAAGGCCGCGTGCCCGTAGCAGTCCTGTCATCCTGAGGTGCGAGCGGAGCGAGCCTCGAAGGATGCACGGCCGAGATAAGCAGCAGGGCTCGTCGCCCTTCGAGGGCCGCTAGGAAGCGACCACCTCAGGGTGACAGGCCTGATATGAGTGAATCCAAGAACAAGAAAGAGCGAATCTCGTGAAAGACAACGACAACCTCACCATCGAACGCCCGACCTTCGTGACCCATCTCGAATGCGCGATGGAGGGCGATCATTATGCGGCCGATCAGGTGCACAACCTCTCGAAGGCCGGCAAGCCGCTGTTGGTGCGCTACGATCTCGCCGGGGTGAAGAAGGCGCTGACCAGGGACGCGCTGGCCGAGCGCCCGGCCGATTTGTGGCGCTACCGCGAGCTGTTGCCGGTGCGCAAGTGCAAGGACATCGTCAGTCTCGGCGAGGTCACGACGCCGCTGATCCGGCTGCCGAAGCTCGGCGCCAAGCTTGGCGGCGGCGAGATCATCGTCAAGGACGAGGGGCGGTTGCCGACCGGCTCGTTCAAGGCGCGCGGCCTCGTGATGGCGGTGTCGATGGGCAAGGCGCTCGGCATCAAGCACATGGCGATGCCGACCAACGGCAATGCCGGCGCGGCGCTCGCGGCCTACGCGACCTCCTGCGGCATCAAGACCACGATCTTCTGCCCTGCGGATACGCCGGAAGTGAATGTCAGCGAAATCGAACTGCAGGGCGCGACCGTCTATCGCGTCAACGGCTACATCGACGACTGCGGCAAGATCGTCGGCGAGGGAAAAGCAAAAGTCGGCTGGTTCGATACCTCGACCCTGAAGGAGCCGTACCGGATCGAGGGCAAGAAGACGATGGGCCTCGAACTCGCCGAGCAGCTCGGCTGGGACGTGCCCGATGTGATCTTCTATCCGACCGGCGGCGGCACCGGCCTGATCGGCATGTGGAAGGCGTTCGACGAGCTGGAGAAGATCGGCTTCATCGGTTCGAAGCGGCCGCGGATGGTCGCGGTGCAGGCCTCCGGCTGTGCGCCGATGGTGCGCGCCTATGAGGCCGGCACCGAGCATGCCGCGCGCTGGGAGGATGCTCACACCATCGCCTCCGGCATCCGCGTGCCGCAGGCGGTCGGCGACTTTCTCATCTTGCGCGCGGTGCGCGAGAGCAGGGGATTTGCGATCGCGGTCGATGACGACAAGATTACCTCAGCCCTCAACGAGGTCGCGCGCGAGGAGGGGCTGCTGTTGTGCCCCGAGGGGGCTGCGACCTATGCGGCCTACAAGCAGAGCCTGGCCGACGGCCGTGTCACCAAGGCCGACCGCGTGATGCTGTTCAATTGCGCCAGCGGTCTGAAATACCCGCTTCCGCCGGTGACCCGCGCGCTCGACAGGCACAAGCCGATCGACTTCTCGCAGTTTTGACGCCTCATCCGAAGGGCCATCTTGTCGAAAGGTGGCCCTTCAAAAATGATACGACAAGGAAGATTGAGGGGAGCGCGTGATGCGGAAGCTCGTTCTGGCCGTGCTGGCGATGTTGGCGTTCACGGGGAGCGTTTCGGCTGAAACGTGGCCCGCGCACCCGATCACCATCGTCGTGCCGTTCGCCGCCGGCGGTCCGTCGGATGCGATGGCGCGCATCCTCGCCGAGCGCATGAAGCAGTCGCTCGGCGAAGTGGTTCTGATCGAGAACGTGACCGGCGCGGGCGGCTCGCTCGGCGTCGGCCGTGCGGTTCGCGCGGCCCCTGACGGCTATACCGTCTCGTTCGGTCATCTCGGCACCCATGTCGCGAACGGCGCGATCTACAAGCTCGGCTACGATCTCGTCGATGATCTCGAGCCGGTGGTGCTGCTGCCGAGCAATCCAATGATCATCGTCAGCAAGAACGCCGTGCCGGCGAAGTCGCTGAAGGAGCTGCTCGAGTGGCTGAAGTCGCGGCCGGCGCCGCCGACCGCGGGCACCGCCGGCGCCGGCAGCGGCAGCCACATCGCCGGGCTGTATTTCGAGAACGTCTCCGGCATCAAGCTGCAATACGTGCCCTATCGGGGCACCGGGCCGGCGCTGAACGACCTGGTCGCCGGCCAGATCGATATCATCGTCGACCAGACCTCGAACTCGATCAATCAGGTCCGCGCCGGCAACATTCGCGCTTATGCGGTCACCGATTCCAGGCGGGTCGCGAACGCGCCTGAGGTTCCGACTGTCGACGAGGCCGGCCTGCCCGGCTTCCACATGACGCTGTGGTCGGGCCTATGGGTGCCGAAGGGCACGCCGAAGGAGATCGTGGACAAGCTCAACATCGCGGCGATCCAGGCGATGAACGATCCGGCCGTGAAGAAGCAGCTTGAAAATCTCGGCTTGCAGATGCCGCCAAAGGACCAGCTCAAGCCGGACGCACTCGGCGCCTGGCAGAAGGCGGAGATCGCAAAATGGTGGCCGATGATCAAGGCCGCGAATGTGAAGGTGGAGTGAACGCTAGAGCGTGATCCGGAAAAGTGTGAAGCGGTTTTCCGAAAAGATCATGCTTAGGCAAGGGGCTAAAGCGCGATGACGATTCAACTCAATCTCATCGCGCTTTAGTGCTGCAGGGCGGGCTGGCGAAGCGCAACCCGCCATTTGGGCCGCACACGCAAACGGCGGGTTACGCCTGCGGCTAACCCGCCCGACGATCTACTGTGAGGTCGCCGGAGCCGCATTGCTCTCCTGGGTCACGACGCGCTCACCGTTCTTGGCCGCCAGCGCCGTGCCGGCGTCCTCGAACCGCGCCTGATAGACGGCGAAATTCTCCATCACGCGCTGCACGTAGTTGCGCGTCTCCGAGATCGGAATCCGCTCCACCCAGTCGACCGGATCGACCTTGGGATCGCGCGGGTCGCCATAGGCCTTGATCCAGTCGCGGACGCGGCCGCGGCCGGCGTTGTAGCCGGCAAACGTCATGATGTGGCAGCCGCGATATTCCGCCAGCAGCGCGCTCAGTTCGGCAGCCCCCATCTGGGTGTTGTAGACCGGATCGGAAACCATCCGGCTCCAGTCATAGCCGACGCCGAAACGCTTGGCGGTATCGCGGCCGGCCTCGGGCGTCACCTGCATCAGGCCGACGGCATTGGCCGCCGACTTGTCGCGCTGGTCGAACGCGCTTTCGGTGCGCGCGATCGAGTAGGTCATGCTGCGCCCGATATCGGGGGCGATCGGGGTGTGCTTGGGAATCCCGATGACGGGGAAGGCGTAATGGTCGAACGCAAAGCCCCGCGCGAGCGCAATCTTGCCGATCTGCAGCATGGCGCGGGCATCGTTATGGCGGCCGGTGAGCTCGCCGAGCGCCTCGAGCATCCCGACATCTGCGCTTTCCTCGGCGAGGTCGGCAGCGAAATAAAGCACGATGTCGGGCTCGCCGATCGCATAGAGCATGTCGGCGGCACGCACGCGCTCGTCGGCCGCCATGCTGCCGGCGCTGGCCGCCGGCGTGGGGGCGCGCAGCTCGATCCCGTCACGGCCGAGCCTGGCGAGCGCGAGCTGCCCGTAATAGGCGGTCGGGTAGCGCGCGGCGGCCTGGTAGTCGGCCCGCATCGCGACAGTGTTGCCGAGTGCCTCGGCGGCGCGGCCGCGCCAATAGCCGGCGCGCGCCAGCACGGTCGGGTTGGTCTGGCCTTCGTCGATGTGGGCGAAATGCGCCGCCGCGGTCCTGGCATCGTCGAGATAGCGCAGTGCGATCCAGCCGCGCATGAAGTGCATGTCGGAGCGGTAATAGGGATTGTCCGGCGGCACTGCGCCGCGGATGACGTCATAGGCCGCCTGATACTCCCCCTGGTCGAGCAGCTTGCGGGAGAGGATGCGGCGCTCGCGCCACCATTGATCAGTGTCCTGCTGCGCCATCGTCTCGGGCGCCGCCACAATCGTCACGCGCGCCGCATCGTCGATCCGGTTTTTCGCGAGCAGCCACTGGATGCGGCACAGCGTGTAGCCGAGGTCGCTGCGGGCATCCGCCGGCACGTCGTTGAGCGCATCTTCCGCCTTGCTGGATTGCCCGCGGACCGCGCCACAAGCCTTCACGATGGCCAGCTCGTCGCTGCCGAGGTGCTGTGCCGCGCGCCTGGCGCCGGCGAGATCCTTGGCGCCGATCCGCTTGTCCATGCGCGCGCGATGATCGTCGCGCGTCAACAGATCCTTGAATGCGTCGTAGGCGTCACTCTCGGTTCGGTCCAGCAATTCTTCCGAGCGCCAGGCTTCGCGCACCAGCCGCGCCGCGCCATCGCGATCGCCTTCAGCGAGTAGCGTGCGGGCGAGGGCGAACTTGCCTTTGGCGCTGATCGGCTGATCGAGCGTGAAGCCGTGCACCGTGGCCGGGTCGCTGCGCTCCTGCCAGATCCGCGCTTCCGCCCGCTTGCGGAGCAGGGTGACACTTGGCCAATCCGGGTTGGCCGTGACGAATGCCGCATAGCGGCTGAATGGCGCATTCGACTCGGAATGGCGCAGCAGATACCACTCGACGAGCTTCCTCCCGACGGGATCAGAGATCTTTGCTTGAATATCGGTGGCGTCGTTGGTCTTGCCCCGGCGCGCCGCGGCGATCGCGTCCCTGACCGCGGCGAGATCGCCCGACAATTGCGGCCCGGCGGGTTTCTCCGGAGTGGGCGCCTTCGCGGCCTCAGCGGATTTGGACGGAGCGGATTTGGCTTTCGCGGATTTGCGCTTGTCGGCGCCGTGTCGGGCATGCCGGCGCTTGCCGGAGGCGTTTTCGCGCGCAGACTTCGTGCCGGCCTTGGTGCCATGCGCCTTCTTGTCGCCGTCGCCGCTTTTGGCCTGGTGCTGGTGATGTGGTTTAGCAACTGCCTGAACGGGAAGCAGCGCAAGCGCGGCGGCGGTGGCGAAACACGCCAGCGGACGTAGGCACCGGTTCATTCCCTGGTCCCCCCTGAGAAACCACGAGGCACAAACAGAACGCGTCATACGGCGGCACAACCGCCGCAGGTTATCACTACCCTCGATTCTCGAGTGTTAATGCTGGCGCAACTCAACAGGGAAAACGCGGCGAAATATGGAATACGGCCGGTGGAACCCGCGGGAACCGAGGATTTTGCGGGCATTTTGGGCGGGCTGAGGCTCCCGTTTGACCGGTCCCGGCGGCGATATATATCCTCGTTGAAACGTGCGGCGGGGCGCCCTCATGTCCGATCAACTCAAAACCATCCTGGATGGCGGCCGCTATTTCGAGGGCCCGCGCTGGCATCGCGGGCGGCTCTGGTTCGTCGACTGCATGGCGCGGACGCTGCTCAGCATCAGCCCGTCAGGTGAACGCCACGAGCATGCGGCGGTGAGCGACGACACGCCGTGCGGTCTCGGCGTGCTGCCCGATGGCGACATCGTCGTGCTGACGATGTTCAGAAAGCGGTTGCTGCGATTTTCCGGCGGCACGCTGTCGCTGTATTCCGATCTCTCCGCGGTTGCGACCGGCACGATCGACGACATGATCGTCGACGGGCAGGGGCGCGCCTATGTAGGCGATCTCGGCTTCAATCTGCCCCCGCCGGAAGGCCGCGGCGCGGTTGGCCGCATCATCCTCGTGATGCCCGACGGCAGCGCCCGCGTCGTCGCCGACGGCTTGCGCTTCCCGAACGGCATTGCCGTTTCCTCCGATCACCGCCGGCTCGTCGTGGCGGAAATGGATGGTGCGGGTCTTGCCGATTACGACATCGCGCCGGACGGCGGCCTCAGCCTTCGCCGGCGGTTCGGGCGCGTCAATGAACCCGACGGCATCTGCCTCGATGCCGATGGTGCAGTCTGGGTCGCGTCGTTCACCGAAGACGCGTTTGTCCGGATCGATCGCAATGGTGTGGAGCGTGCGCGGATCGCGGTCCCCGGCCGCCGCGCGCTCGCCTGTGCACTCGGCGGCGCGGACCGCAGGACGCTGTTCTGCCTGAGCGCGGAGACGTCGTACGAGGAGCTGCGGAAGGGCCAATCGGCGTCGCGGATCGACGGGGTCGAGGTCGCTACGCCGGGCGACGGCTATCCCTAGCCGGAGCGGGACTTTTTCTTCTTTTTCTTCTCTTTCTTCTTCAGGATCTCGGCCTGGCTCCTGAAGGCGTGCGCGAGGGAGCGCATCTGGTTGGCGACAAATGCGTCGGCCGTCGCCGATGCGACCCGCTCCGCGGTCTGGGCCTGTTTGCGAATTGCCTTGGCCATCTTCATGAAAGGGGCAAGCGCGCCACGCCGATCTGGTTCCCGCGGCAGCGTCCGCATCGTGGGGTCTTGAATTTTGTTCTTGTTTCGTTCATATTCGGTGCTCCTGGAGAATGCCGCCATGGACGCCGAGCGAGACCGCGAAATTATCAGGCTCTGGAATGAGCTCCGCCGGTTGCAGCGCGAGGGACGGCCGACCGCGTCGCTGATCCGCCGGATCGAGAAGGCATTGGCGGAACGGGAGCAGGAGGCCGCCTGACCCTAAGCTGCTTCCCCGCGAGGCAGGTTTAGCGACCGCCGTCCGGCCCCATCACCAGGTTCGGCAGCCAGGTCGAGATCTCCGGGAAGAAGCACAGCATCAGTACGGCGAACATCATCAGCAGCACGAAGGGCAGCGTGCCCCAGATCACCTCGCTCAAGGGGATGTCGGGCGCGACGTTGCGGATGACGAAGATGTTGAGGCCGACCGGCGGGTGGATCAGGCCCATCTCCATCACGATGGTCATGACGACGCCGAACCAGATGATGTCGAACTCGGCTGCGCGCAACGGCGGCAGGATGATCGGCGCGGTCATCAGTATGATCGAGACCGGCGGCAAGAAGAAGCCGAGCACGATCACCATCACCAGGATCGCAAACAGCAACTCCCAGCGCGGCAGGTGCATCGCGACGATCGCCTCCGCCGCCGACTGCGAGATGTGCAGATAGCTCATCACGTAGGAATAGAGCAGCGACATGCCGATGATCAGCATCAGCATGGTCGACTCGCGGATGGTCGATTTCAGGATCGGCGACAGATCGCTAGGCTTCCACACGCTGTAGATCACGGCGATCAGCCCGAGCGCCAGCAGGCCGCCGAGGCCTGCGGTTTCCGACGGCGTGGCGTAGCCGCCGTAGAGCGCGATCATCACGCCGGTCAAGAGCAGCACGAACGGGATCACGCGCGGCAGCGCGCTGAAGCGCTCGGCCATCGTGAACTCGTCGCGCTGCAGGATCGCGGCGTCCTTGCCGGTCGCCTCATAGGCGGCCTTGGCCATCGCGTATTCCTTGCGGAAGCGGAACACGGCGTAGAGGCCGAACAGCGACACCAGCAGCAGCCCGGGACCGATGCCGGCGAGGAACAGCCGGCCGAGCGATTTCTCGGCTGCGACCGCGAACAGAATCATCGTGATCGAGGGCGGCAGCAGGATGCCGAGCGTGCCGCCGGCGGCGATGATCCCCGCGGCGAAGCCGCCGGAATAACCGCGCTTGCGCATCTCCGGGATGCCGGCCGAACCGATCGCCGAGCAGGTCGCGGGCGAGGAGCCGGCCATCGCCGCGAACAGCGCGCAGGCGAACACGTTGGCGACGCCGAGGCCGCCGGGCACGCGGTGCAGCCAGGCATGCAGCGCCGAGTAGAGATCTTGGCCGGCGCGCGATTTGCCGATCGCCGCCCCCTTCAGGATGAACAGCGGGATCGACAGCAGCGTAATCGAGGCCATCTCCTCGTAGACGTTCTGCGTCACCGTATCGAGCGAGGCCGCCGGCATGTAGATCGCCATGAAGACGACCGCGACCGCACCCAGCGCGAATGCGATCGGCATGCCGGAGAACATCGCAAACAGGGTGGCAAGCCCATAGGAGATGCCAATACCAAACACGGTCATCGGCGCGGGCCACCGGTCAGCGGAATGAGGATCTGCAAAAGGAGCTGGATGCAGAGCAGCGTCATGCCGAGCGCCATCAGCCCATAAGGAATCGCGAGCGGCGGCGACCACATCGAATTGGACACCTGGCCGTCGACATAGGCCTCGTGCGCCAGGGTCCACGACTTCCAGGCGAAGAAGGTGCAGAACGCGAAGCTCGCGACATCGACCAGCCACAGCCTGATGCCGTTGACGCGGGTCGAGAGCAGGCCGACGAACGCCTCGATGCTGACGTGGCCGCGCTGGCTCTGCACATAGGCCGAGGTCATGAAGGTGGCGCCGACCAGCAGGAACACGGCCGCCTCGTCCTGCCAGTAGTTGGGGCTGTGGAACAGGGCGCGGCCAAGCACGCTGTAACTCAGGATCACGCAGGCCGCGATCAAGGCGAGCGCGGCGAACACCACAATGACCTTGTTGCAGACGGACAGCGCGCGCCCGAGCAGCGCCACGGGTGTATTGCCCGCGGCGATGCCTGGGGTTTCGGCCTGATCCGCGACCGGACCATGCATCATGCTGCGACGTCGCTTGCGAGCTTCAACAGATTGGCCGCGGTCGCAGTCTTGGCGCCGTAGTCCTTCCAGGCGGTGTCGCGCGCGATGTCGCGCCACTTGCCGACAACGGCGGCATCGAGCGCGCTGACCTTGGCGCCGGCCTTCTCATAGACCTTGGCGACTTCGGCATCGTCGTCCTGCGCGCCCTTGCGGCCGAACGCCTCGAGCTCGGCGCCGACAGCGAGGATGATGTCCTGCTGGTTCTTCGGCAGCTTGTCGAAAATCGCCTTCGACATCATCAGCGGCTCCAGCATGAACCAGTAGGAGGCGCCGGCACCCGAGGTCAGCGACTTCGCGACTTCCTCGAGACGGAACGAGATCAGGCTGGTGGAGGAGGTGATGCCGGCATCGCAGGCACCGGTCTGCATCGCGGCGTAGATCTCGTTTGAAGGCACCGACAGCACGGCGGCGCCGGCAGTCTGCAGCACCATGTCCATCTCGCGCGAGCCGCCGCGCACCTTGAGGCCCTTGGCGTCTTCGGGCGCCACGATCGCCTTGGAGCGGCTGGCGACGCCGCCGGCCTGCCAAACCCAGGAGATCAAGAGAATGCCCTTGTCGGCCAGGAAGTCGCTGAGCGCCTTGCCGACCGGCTCCTTCTTCCAGCGCAGGCCCTGGTCGTAGGTTGTGACCAGGCCGGGCATCAGGCCGATGTTGGTCTCCGGCAACTCGCCGCCGGCATAGGGCATCGGATAGAGGCTGAGATCGAGCGCGCCCTTGCGCATCGCCGAGAACTGCGCGTTGGTCTTGATCAGCGAGGAGTTCGGATAGACCTCGGCGGTGAGGTCGCCGCCCGAGCGCTTGGCGACCTCGGCCGCGAACATCCGGCACAGCCTGTCGCGGAAGTCGCCCTTGTCGATCGTACCGCCGGGGAACTGATGCGAGATCTTCAGCGTGGTCGCGGCATGCGCGGTCCCGATGCCCATCCGTAAGGCTGCGGGCGCGGCGAGGGCGGAAGCGAGGACGTGGCGGCGTGTGAGCATGGTTCTTCCCCTGAAGAGCTTCTTGAGTGGCTATTAGGCCGGCGCAATGCTTTAGCTTAGCCGGTCTTCGCGTGAAACTTCTCTAGTCTGATAGTTCGAGGCGCCCTGTTAGTGCGGGCCCTGGCGGTCGCAAGTCTTGTCATTTAGGCCCTGCCGTTGCTGCGGCGCACACTGCGCCGACGCAGCGTCGTGGTTCGGAGCTCAGGCTATGAGCGACGGGCGTACGCGCCGGCATGCTTCAAGAATTTGTTATTGAAGGTAACAACCGGCGGCGCAAGTGCGTCGAGGAGAGAGCGGCAAGTCGTCGCGCTCACATTTGACCACAAGGGATCATCATCATGACCATCAAGACCCGCCTCGGCGTTTCCGCCGCGCTGCTCTCGTTCAGCCTCGCGCTGGCGCCCGCCGCCTTCGCTCAGGACAAGATGGGCAAGGACGACGCGATGAAGAAGCAAGACACGATGTCGAAGGATGCCATGAAGAAGGACGATGGCATGATGAAGAAGGACGACGCCATGAAGAAGGACGGCGGCGCGATGATGAAGAAAGACGACGGCATGAAGAAGAACTGACCGCCGCCACCGCTCATCCTTCACAGGCCCGCCGTCGCGGCGGGCCTGATTGCGCCTTAGCGCTTCTTCTTGCCGCGCTCCTTGCGCGCCGCGTAGCGCGCGTCGCGCTTGGCCTTCTGCTCGGCCTCCAGCGCAATCAGTCTTGCGGCTTCCTCTTCCTTCTCCCGTGCGATCCGGGCGGCCTCGGCTGCGGCGGCCTCTTCCTCGCGGCGCTTCTGCTCGGCCTTCTCCGTCTCACGGGCTTCCTTGGCCTTGGCACGGCGCTCGGCGATCGCCGCGCGCTCTTCGGCACGGGCCTTCACAGCGGGATCGTCAGCTCCCGGCTGAGCGCGAAACTTGTTGAGGAGGTTTTGCCGCGCCTGCAGGGCCGCCTTTTGGCGGTCGGCAAAACCCGGTTCCTTGAAGCCACTCATAGAGGAAGCCTTGCTGCTTTCTGTTCGGTGATGGATGGGGTTCGGTTCGGCGCTTCAATAAGTGAACGGCGCGGAAATTGCCAGTGGCGAACGGAGTGTTGTGGAGCAAGGGAGATATGAGCGCACAGCAAATGGCGGACGGCGGTGATCGTGCCCGCCTGGCCGCCGGCGTGGTGAGTGGTTGGTCACCGGGCCTGTGGACAAGGCCTAGCCGCGCTGGAATTGCTCGTGCCGGCCGTTGCCCAAGACCTTTGTGCCGAGCACCTTGGCGACCGTCTCGGCGGTCATTGCACTCCGGTCCGAGGCGCGCTGGGCCTCCAGCCTGTCGCGCGCCTTTTCGGCAATCAGCAGGCTGATCAGCTGCAGCCGGCTGGTCTCGTCGACAGCCTCCGAGAGTAGCTGCCTGTAACGCTGGTAATCGTAGCTCGCTTCGTGTTCGCTCACTGGCACGCCCCGCACACGCGCTCCACTTCAGCGAGCAGTTTTTCGCGAGTCGCGGGAGCCTGCAACGGATTTGCAGGGCGGATGGCTGCCGGCGCGCATTTCGTTGTGCGACTGTTGCAGAATTGATCGCACGCAACCGTGCAAACGGTCATGATGCGGGCGATGGCAAAAGGGAACCGAAGCGGCCATGAGCGAATCCGAAGACGGAGGCAATCGCCGCGGAGCGCTGATCGGACTGCTGGTCGCAGTGGTCATGCTCGCCGTCGGCCTTTGGCTTGCGCATGACCTGACGGCGGCGAGCAAGATGCAGGACTGTCTGATGTCGGGCCGGACCAACTGTAATGTGATCGAGCCGGCGCGCTGACCCTGCCTTGCGGCAGTGCAATATCGTTCCCACATCGATCCGAAAGACTCGGGCTGAACTGTTTGGTCCCGGTTGTGATTCCGGTCACACGCGGACAGGCGGGCTGCCTCAACTCCCAGAGATCGGCGGGAACCAAGGCCATGATGTCCAAGCTGTGGTCCGGAACGGGCGCAGCGCTGGCTGCCGCAGGCGCGGCAGGTGGCGTTTTGGTAGCGTATCTATCCCTGACGCTGGCCTCGCCAGAGCCGGTGTCGAGCGCGGCGCTCGGGCCGGCGTGGCAATGCAGCCGGGTGGCTTTCGTGTTGACCACCTGCACGCGGGCGGGCGACGATGAACAGGAGGCCAAGGCCGAGCGCGAGGTCAAGAGCGGGGGCGAGGTCAAGGCGATCTCGGTGCGTGCCAAGGACGATTGTCCGCCGGAACCCTAAGTTTCTTGTTTCTGGGGTATCGTCTTCACGTCGCCGGCTCGCTTCGCGCGAGAGCACTCCGGCCGGCGGCTTTATTTCAAACTATTTCTTGGTGACGCCACGGGGCTTGATGGAGAGGCCAAGGCGCATCGCCATCTTCTTGATTCGCTCCGGCGAACGACCGGTCGCCTTCACAACCTCCTCCAGTGACTTGGAGGACCGTGCCAATTCCATCAGTCGTCGGTCCTCCTTGAACGACCACCGCGGCTTTCGGGCCATCTTGTTGATATCCTTGCGCTGCTGGGCAACAAAGCCGCCAGGCGGGGTCGCCTGACGGCCTTGCCGGTGTGGGCCCGGACCTTGGGGAAATGTCCGGTGGATAAGCAATACTGCTTCCGGAGAGGGTCGCAATTGAAACCGAAATTTAACCTAACCTATCAAGGTTACCTGCAATGTTAGTTGGATAGAGCGTGGCAGGAGGCCTTATGCGCAAGGTCGCCATTTTGAGTGCCGCAGCATTTTTACTGTCAGGTTGCTGGTCCGACCCGGAGGTCACGGGATCGACCAACAGCTGCGCGGCCAATCTTTACAGTCAGTACAATCCCAAGGTCATGGATCAGTGCGTCAACGCCTGCATCAAATGTGACCACGGCAACGTCACGACCTGCACGACCTCCTGTACGTTGAAGGGCGCGCGGTAATCGATCCGCGCCCCACCGACGCGAATAGGGCCTGGCGGTCGCATGCGTTCGCGTAGCCTCGCGATATTGGGGCGTCTTGCGCCGCGTGATGAACGCCGTTATCGCGTCTGGTCAGCGGCGCTATCGCCGAGCCGGAAACCAGGTGCGTGGAACAGAGCGCGATGAGCGGGCCTTCCTATGTCGCGGTCGATTGGGGCACCAGCAGCTTCCGGCTCTGGCTGATGGGCGCCGGCGGAGAGGTGTTCGGCGAACGCCGCAGTGACGAGGGCATGACCGCGGCTGCCAGGGCCGGCTTTGCGTCCGTGCTGCAATCGCATCTCGACGCGCTGGGCGCTGCGGCCGATCTGCCGGTCGTGATCTGCGGCATGGCCGGCGCGCGGCAGGGCTGGGTCGAGGCCGGCTATGTCGACACGCCGGCGCATCTCGCCGATATCCTAAAAAGCGCGGTCGTGGTCGGCGGACAGCCGCGCGATATCCGCATCCTGCCCGGGATTGCGCAGCGCGATGCTGCGGCCCCCGATGTGATGCGTGGCGAGGAAACCCAGTTGCTAGGCGCGCTCGGCCTGAATGCGCCGGGTGAGGCCCTCGTTTGCATGCCGGGAACCCATTCCAAATGGGTGCGCCTGCGCGGTGGAACGGTCGAGCGCTTTGCGACCTTCATGACAGGCGAGTTGTTCAGCGTGGTTGCGCGCGACACCATTCTGTCGCACGCCATCGCCGGAGCGGACGAGGCCGTTGACGCCGATGCGTTCCGCTCGGCCGTCGTCGCGGCGTTCGCGGCGCCGGCGCTGTCGGCCAATTTGCTGTTTCGGGTGCGATCCCGGCAGTTGCTGTTCGGCGGCAGCACGCAGGCGGCGCGTGAGACGATCTCGGGCACGTTGATCGGTGGCGAGTTGGCGGCCGGCCTTGCGGAGCGGGAGCGCGCAACACCGGTGACGCTGATTGCATCGGGGCGCCTGCAACGGCTCTATCAGATCGCGCTCGAAGGCCTTTCGATTCCGCTCAACCTAATGGATGCGGAGGAGGCGGTTCGCCGCGGCCTCGCCGGCGCCGCGGCGGCGATCTGGAACAATTGAGGGATCAACGCATGAGCATTCCGTTTCCTCCGATGAAGCGTCCGCTGGTCGCGATCCTGCGCGGCGTCAAACCGGATGAGGCCCTGGGCATCGTGAGCGCGCTGCTCGAGGCTGATATGACCGCGATCGAGATTCCGCTGAACTCGCCCGAGCCGTTCCGTTCGATCGAGATCGCGGCGAAGCGGGCGCCTGCTGACGTCCTGATCGGCGCCGGTACGGTGCTGACCCCGGGAGATGTCGACCGTCTCCATGATGTCGGCGGGCGCCTGGTGGTGTCGCCGAACGTCGATGTCGACGTGCTGGCCCGCGCCCGGCACCACGCGATGATCACGATGCCCGGCGTGTTCTCGCCGACGGAAGCGCTGCTCGCCGCACGCGCGGGCGCCTCGAGCCTGAAATTCTTTCCGGCAAGCGTGCTCGGCGCTTCCGGCATCTCGGCGATCCGCGCCGTGCTGCCGCCGGATGTGACGCTCGCGGCCGTCGGCGGCGTCTCGGACCAGAACTTCGCGGAGTATGTGAAGGTGGGCATTCGCGCCTTCGGTCTCGGCAGCAGCCTCTACAAGCCGGGCATGACGGCCGCGGATGTCGCCATCCGGGCAAAGGTGACAATCGAGGCGTATGACAGGGCCGTGCAAAGCGCGAGCTAGGCCCGGTCGGAATTCTTGACCGCGGTCTAATCGTCGCGCTTGCCGCCGTCGATCACCCTGAACAGCGGCGCCGCCTCCCGAGGATTCTCGAGCAGCTCTTCGACCATGGCGATCGCGGCCGCAACGTATTTCCCGGTCGCGGCGTCCAGTGGCCGTTCGGCTTCGTCCGCCAGCGCGAGCTTGGCGCCTTCGAGCAGTTTGCGGGTGCGGACCGCGGACTCGTCGCCGGAGGTCAGGGCGGCGCGCGCGATCGATCGCAGCACGAACATCTCACCTTCCAGCCGCAGCAGGCGGTCGTTCAGCTTGCTCAGCACAGTATTCAGATTCCGCATGTCGTCTCTCTCCGGGCGTCGGACGTGTCTTCCATACATGGTCATTCCTGACGAAATTCTTGACCCGGCCGCACACCATGTGGTCCGTTGCACGGCGTCGCCGAACAAACAGGCGAGGTGATCGTTCTCTCGGCGCGGTCGCGATAATGGTCAGGAGCAAATGCGATGCGTTGTGTCTTGGCACTTGGCCTGTTGCTCACCCTGTGCGTATCTGCGAGCGCCGCAACGCGGCGTCATTTCCACACAACCCGACCCGCAACTGTTCGCTCGCCCGCGGCTGCAACGCCGGCGCCGCGCTTCGCCGTTCCTGGCTGGAGTGACGAGTCGACGCGCCAGTGGCTCGACCGTGCCTCGTCCTATGTCGGCCTGGGCGGTTAGTCGAGCGGCCGGCGACGCCAAACTCAATCGTCGTCCGCTTCTTCATTGCCCCGCGCGTTCGAAGCCGAGCGGCCGCCGTACTGCCGGGGAGCGCCCGCGGCCCTTCTCGTGATCACGCCTTCGCTGTCACGCAGTTCGTTCCTTACGCGCCGCGCGGTTCGCATCGCGCGCTTGATGTTTGAGTCATGCGAGTCCTCGTCGAAGAAGAGGACGATCTCGCAGCTCGGGCACTGGCGCGAGTAACCGTTCTGCAGCCGCTTGGCGCGATCACGAAAGACGTTCTTGCAGCGTGTGCAACGGATCTGGACGGAATCTTCCATAGCGATCCCACAATACCGACGAACAATGAAAGCGCTGGCGATCGCTTTGAGGAACCAGTTCCAGATTAAGAAATCACGAAGCTCGCCACCGACGATCGCTGCGAGAATCGGAACCTGCAACGTGACGAACAGAATCCGTTCGGCATCTCAATCCCCGTCGGAACTTTGTTCACGCACGGAGAACTACGGAAGCGTTGCGTGCGCTGAGTGATAAAGAACAAGACGCGATTTCAGAGCAGACCGTGAACATCTAAAAGAATGACCTCAGCGCGTGGGCCACGCTGAGGCCAAGTTGACACTTTGGTCGTGAGGCACCGTCACCAGTGCCTCGGTGCTTAGCCTACCTTCGTTTCTCTGCAGGCAAATAGCCCATATGGGCCATGATCGTTGGCACACAACGTGCAGACTTGGAGCGTCAGGATTTTGCATCACCTTCCTGGGGCTAGAAGCAGCGCCGTCCGCGTATATTTCAAGCGGGCGGCGTTGTGCGTTTTGGCAGCCGGCGTGCGGTGTCGATCAGCGATCCATCGACCGAATTTCCAGGCTCTCGATCTTGACCCGCGGAATCGGGAAAGCATCCTCGTTCAGCGGATGCAGCGTGATCGGGGTATTCATGCCGCCGGCGAGGACATTGTCGGCCGTGCCGCTTTCGTGGGTGTAACTGCCGGCGAGCTGGTCGAGCCCGAGCCACGGCACCGGCGCCATCACCTTCCAGGTCAGCGCGACCTCCTCCTCGCCGATGAAAATGCCGAGGTTGGGAATCGCTGCGACGTAGCGACTGTCCGGTGCGCCGTCGGCATGCAGCACGCAATCGAGATTGGTCACCGGGCCCAGGATGAATCCGGTATCGGGGCCGCCACGACACGCGAGCGTTCCGGCCTGCACCAGTTGTGCCTCGGCGGTTGCGATGGGCGTGGCGAGAACGGCCGCGCCACACACCGCAACGATGAACCAATGACCCGCTGTACGCATGGCGCAGTACAACGCGAAGCAAGTGCAATCGGTCCACGCTTTCGCGTACGGCCTTCGCTGGTGGTTAAGGGATTCTTAGAATTGGGGTGGCCAACGAAATTATGCCACCGGGCTCGAAATGGATTGTCCCGGCGGCGACCTGTTTCAATCTGGGCCCGCAATCCCAGTCATGTTCTGTCTGCGGGACCGGCGCCAAGGTTCGAGTAACCCGTATTCATACGGGTGTCAGCGTCTCGCGACGGTCTGGTGTTGGCTGCTGACCTTCTTGCGCCCCCGGCGGAGGTCCGATCGTCACCCAGACCACTGCGGCGATCACCGCCGCTGTCAGGACGGCTCCGGCCAAGGGCCTGTCGTTGTCCATGCTCCGCGCCCGGTCAGAGATGATGCTCCAGCTTCCGCATCTCCTGCAGGCGAGCCAGGCAGAAATCCCGATACAATTCGTTGATGAAATCCCACATGACCGAATCCCCTTTTGGTGCAATGAGGGGACACTAACCCGGCTTTGTTTCCGGCCGGCTTCGCGGCTTGCGGAAAATGGCTTCATCGAAGGGGAGTGGCGTGGCGATCCCGGCAGGATTCGAACCTGCAACCCGCGGAGTAGAAATCCGCTACTCTATCCAGTTGAGCTACGGGACCGTGGCCGCCTTGTAGCATCCGCAATATGAAAAATCCGCCTTTCCGCCAAGTCCGTCCGAACCGATTTTTGTGGTCGGACGACAAAGGCGAGCAGGGGTCCCGCCCTGCGTTGGCCAGACCAGCCCACCGAGCCGGCAGATGGTGCCGCCGCCGGGGCCGGTCGAAGGAATGTCGGCAATGCCATCTGCGACGTTTTCGTCCGTTCATGTCGGCGCCTTCACTCCGTCACCTTTCGCGCATTTTTTAATTCCAACGCGGCGATCGACCGCGGGGCGTTCAGGAGCTCCATCATGATCGGATTGGTTCGTGCGGCCGCATTTTGCGCCACGCTGGCGCTCGGCCTGGTGAGCGCCCAAATGAGCGCCCAAGCCGCGGACAAGGCCTTCAGGCGCGACGATCTCGCCGATTCCGCGATCAAGCTGGAGACCCAGATCAAGAGCGAGGCGGGCGCCGTCAACAAGTCGGCTGCGACCTTGCGCACCGACGCGGAGGCCGCCTTCAGGCGCAATGATTTCCGCGGCGGGCTCACGATCCTCGGCCAGATCGCGGCAACCGCGCCCGAGGACGGCGCCAACTGGCTGCGGCTTGCCAAAACCGTGTTCCAGATCCGCTCCGCCAGCTCCAGCGAACAGACCTTCCTGATGGAACGCGCCTCCACCGCCGCCTACATCGCCTATCAGCGCGCGGGCAATGCGGGCGAGGAGGCCGACTCGTTGGCCGTGCTCGGCAAGGCACTCGCGGAGCGCAAGCTGTGGCGTCCGGCGCTCGACGCGCTGCGGCTGTCGCTCGACCAGCGCGAGGTCGCCGATGTGCGGGGCCAGTATGAGAAGATGCGCGACGAGCACGGCTTCCGGCTGCTCGATTATACCGTCGATTCCGACGCGGCCTCGCCGCGGGCTTGCTTCCAGTTCTCCGAGGAGCTCGCCAAGCGGGTCGACTTTGCGCCGTATCTCGCACTGGCCGGCACCGACAAGCCGGCCTTGTCGGCGGAAGGCCAGCAGCTCTGCGTCGACGGGCTGAAGCACGGCGAGCGCTACAACATCAATCTGCGCGCCGGCCTGCCGTCGACCGTCAAGGAGACCCTGCCGAAGTCCGCCGAGTTCAACATCTATGTCCGCGACCGCAAGCCGTTCGTGCGGTTCACCGGGCGCGCTTATGTGCTGCCGCGGACCGGCCAGCGCGGTATCCCGGTGGTCAGCGTCAACACGCCGGCGGTCACGGTCAACGTATTCCGGATCGGCGACCGCAACCTGATCAACACCGTGATCGACAGCGACTTTCAGAGTACGCTGAGCCGATATCAGCTCTCCGATCTCGGCGATCAGCGCGGCGTCAAGGTGTGGTCCGGCGAGCTCGCCACCGCCACCACGCTGAACCAGGACGTCGTCACCGCATTTCCGGTCGACCAGGCGCTCGGCGACCTGCAGCCGGGTGTCTATGTGATGACAGCCGCGGCCAAGGGGCCGGGCAGCGATGACGACGGCACGCTGGCGACGCAATGGTTCATCGTCTCCGACATGGGCCTCTCGGCATTCTCGGGCAATGACGGTATCCACGTCTTCGTCAATTCGCTCGCCTCGACCGAAGCGGTCGCCAATGCCGAAGTGAAGCTGGTCGCCCGCAACAACGAGATCCTGGCCACCCGCAAGACCGATGCCGCCGGCCATGTGCTGTTCGAGCAGGGGCTGGCGCGCGGCGAGGGCGGACTGTCGCCGGCACTGCTGACGGTGACGGGCGAGAAGGCGGACTATGCCTTCCTGAGCCTGAAGACCAACGCCTTCGACCTCACCGACCGCGGCGTCGCGGGGCGCGCGATCCCGGCCGGCGCGGACGCTTTTGTGTATGCCGAGCGCGGCGTCTACCGCTCCAACGAGACCGTCTATTTGACCGCGCTGCTGCGCGACGGACAGGGCAACGCCCTGACCGGGACGCCGCTCACCATGGTGATCGAGCGGCCCGACGGCGTCGAATTCCGCCGCGCCGTGCTGCCCGACCAGGGCGCCGGCGGCCGGATGCTTGCGGTGGCGCTGAACTCCGCGGTGCCGACCGGCACCTGGCGCGCGCGTGTCTTCACCGACCCCAAGGGCTCGTCGGTTGGCGAGACCACCTTCATGGTCGAGGATTACATCCCCGAGCGGATTGAATTCGACCTGACTAGCAACGAGAAGGTGATCAAAGCTGAAGTTCCAGTGGAACTTCAGGTTTCCGGCCATTTCCTTTATGGCGCACCAGCCTCGGGCCTGCAGCTGGAGGGCGACATGCTGGTCGCGCCCGCGGCGGGCGGCCGGCCCGGCTACGCCGGCTACCAGTTCGGCGTCGACGACGAGCAGACCGCGAGCAACGAGCGGACAGCGATCGAGGACCTGCCGGAGGCCGACGCCAATGGCGCGGCGACCTTCCCGGTGAAGCTCGACAAGGTCCCGGCCTCGACCCGGCCGCAGGAAGCCCAGATCTTCATCCGCATGGCGGAGACCGGCGGCCGTTCGGTCGAGCGCAAGATCGTGCTGCCGGTGGCCCCTGGCGCCTCGCTGATCGGCGTCAAGCCGCTGTTCGGCGACAAGAGCGTAGCCGAGGGCGACAAGGCCGAGTTCGACGTCGTGTTCGTCGCCCGCGACGGCAAGCAGCTGTCGCGCAACGGGCTGCGCTACGAGCTGTTGAAACTGGAGTCGCGTTATCAATGGTATCGCCAAAATTCGTCCTGGCAGTATGAGCCGGTCAAGTCGACCCGCCGCGTCGCCGACGGCGACGTCAATCTCGCGGCCGACAAGGCGATGCGACTGACCTTCCAGCCGCAGCCCGGCCGCTACCGGCTCGATGTGAAATCGACCGATGCCGACGGTCCGGTGACCTCGGTGCAGTTCGATGTCGGCTGGTATTCCGACGGCAGCGCCGACACGCCCGATCTGCTCGAAACCTCGATCGACAAGCCGGAATACCAATCCGGCGATACCATGACGGTGTCGGTCAATGCGCGCACCGCGGGCAAGCTGACCGTCTATGTGCTCGGCGACCGCCTGCTGACGACCCAAAGCGTCGACGTCAAGGAGGGCACCCAGCAGGTCAAGCTCCCGGTGGGCAAGGACTGGGGCACCGGAGCCTACGTGATGACCACGCTGCGCCGTCCGCTCGATGCCGCCGCCGGGCGCATGCCGGGCCGCGCGATCGGGCTGAAATGGTTCGGCATCGACAAGAAGACGCGCACGCTGGCCGTCGAGCTGTCGCCGCCCGCCTTGGTGCGGCCCGGCGCGGCGCTGAAGATCCCGGTCAAGCTCGGCGGGCTCAACCCCGGCGAGGACGCCAAGGTGGTGCTGGCCGCGGTCGATGTCGGCATCCTCAATTTGACCAACTATAAGCCGCCGGCGCCGGATGACTATTATCTCGGCCAGCGCCGTCTGACCGCCGAGATCCGCGACCTCTACGGCCAGCTGATCGACGGCATGCAGGGCACGCGCGGCCAGATCCGCAGCGGCGGTGACGCCGCCGGCGCCGAGCTGCAGGGCTCGCCGCCCACGCAGAAGCCGCTGGCCCTGTATTCCGGTATCGTCACGGTCGGCCCTGACGGCACCGCCGAGGTGAGTTTCGACATCCCCGAATTCGCCGGCACAGCGCGGGTGATGGCGGTGGCGTGGAGCGCCACCAAGCTCGGCCGCGCCAATGTTGACGTGATCGTGCGCGATCCCGTGGTGTTAACGGCAACATTGCCGCGTTTCCTGCTGACCGGTGACAAGGGCACCATCAGCATGGAGATCGACAATGTCGAAGGCGCCGCCGGCGATTACGTCGTCAGCGTGAAGGCGAGCGGCCCGATCAAGGCTTCGGGCAATCCGACCACGACCACAAAGCTTGCCGCCAAGCAGCGCACGTCGCTGTCGCTTGGCCTCGAGGCCGGCGGCGCGGGTCGCGCCGAATTCGACGTCGACATTTCGGGGCCGAACGGCATGACGCTGGCGCGGCATTACACGCTCGACGTCAAGCCGGCGACCCAAGTGCTGGCGCGCCGCTCGATCCGCACCCTGGCGAAGGGCGAGAGCCTGACGCTGACCTCGGACATGTTCTCCGATCTGGTGCCGGGCACCGGCAGCGTCTCGATCTCGGCGAGCCTGTCGACCGCGCTCGATGCCGCCAGCATCCTGAAGGCACTCGACCGCTATCCCTACGGCTGCTCCGAGCAGATCACGAGCCGCGCGCTGCCGCTGCTCTATGTCAACGATCTCGCCGCCGGCGCCCATCTCGCGATGGACACTGCGGTCGACCAGCGCATCCGCGACGCGATTGAACGGCTCCTCGCGCGGCAAGGCTCCAATGGTTCGTTCGGCCTGTGGTCGGCGGGCGGCGACGACGCCTGGCTCGATGCCTACGTCACTGACTTCCTGACCCGGGCCCGTGAAAAGGGCTTCGCGGTGCCGGACGTGCTGTTCAAGAGCGCGCTCGATCGCGTCAGGAACTCGGTGGTCAATGCCAACGAGCCGGAGAAGGACGGCGGCCGCGATCTGGCCTACGGCCTCTACGTGCTCGCACGCAACGGCGCCGCGCCGATCGGCGATCTGCGCTATCTCGCCGATACCAAGCTGAACAATCTGGCGACGCCGATCTCCAAGGCGCAGCTCGCCGCGGCGCTGGCGCTGGTCGGCGACAGAGCGAGGGCGGAGCGGGTCTATGGTGCCGCGCTCGACGCGCTGAACCCGAAACCGGTGCTCGAGTTCGGCCGGGTCGATTACGGCTCGGCGCTGCGTGATGCGGCGGCGCTGGTCTCGCTCGCAGGCGAGGGCAATGCGCCGCGCACGACGCTGACGCAGGCCGTGCTGCGGGTCGAAGCGGCGCGCGGGCTGTCGCCCTACACCTCGACGCAGGAGAATGCGTGGATGGTGCTGGCGGCGCGCGCGCTCGCCAGCGAGACGATGGCGCTCGACATCAACGGCCAGTCGGTCAAGACCGCGGTCTATCGCAGCTACAAGGCCGACGAGATGACGGGGCAGCCGCTGAAGATCACCAATACCGGCGATGCGCCGGTGCAGGCGGTGATCTCGGTGTCGGGCTCGCCGGCGACGCCGGAACCCGCTGCCTCCAACAGCTTCAAGATCGAGCGCAGCTACTTCACGCTCGATGGCAAGCCGGCCGATGTCACCAAGGCGAAACAGAACGACCGCTTCGCGGTTGTCCTGAAGGTGACGGAAGCCAAACCGGAGTTCGGTCACATCATGGTGGCCGACTATCTGCCGGCCGGGCTCGAGATCGACAACCCCCACCTGGTGTCGTCAGGCGATTCCGGCACGCTCGAGTGGATCGAGGATGGTGTCGAGCCGAAAAACGCCGAGTTCCGCGATGACCGCTTCACCGCGGCGATCGACCGGGGCGCCAATGACAAGTCGGTGTTCACCGTCGCCTATGTCGTGCGCGCGGTGTCGCCGGGCAAATACGTGCTGCCGCAGGCCTATGTCGAGGACATGTACAACCCCTCGCGCTACGGCCGCAGCGGTACCGGTGCTGTCGAGGTGAAGCCGGCGAAATGAGTGCAACGTTGAGGACAGCACCGGGACGACCATCGCGCTGGCGGCGGATCAGGACGGTCTTGACAATCTGCACGGCCGCGACGCTGGTCGCAGCCGCCGCGTTCGCTGGATGGGTCGTGTCCCTCGGGCCGCTGCCGCTCGATAGCGCGCAGCAGGTCTCGACCACGGTCATCGACCGCAACGGAAAGCTGTTGCGTGCCTATGCGATGGCGGATGGGCGCTGGCGACTGCCGGTTGACGCCAAGACATCGGTCGACCCTGGCTACCTGAAGCTGCTGTTCGCCTATGAGGACAAGCGCTTCTACGAGCACCACGGCATCGATCCGCTGGCGCTGTCGCGCGCCGGCTTCCAACTGCTCACAAGCGGGCACATCGTCTCCGGCGGCTCTACGATCACGATGCAGTTGGCGCGGCTGATCGAGCCGCGGCACCAGCGCTCGGTGTATGCAAAGCTACGGCAGATGGTGCGCGCTGTTGAACTGGAGCGGCAGTTCTCCAAGGACCAGATCCTCGATCTCTATCTCGCACTGGCCCCGTTCGGCGGCAACCTCGAAGGCGTGCGCGCCGCCTCGATCGCCTATTTCGGCAAGGAGCCGAAGCGGCTCTCGCTCGCGGAAGCCGCACTGCTGGTGGCGCTGCCGCAATCGCCGGAACGCCGGCGGCTCGATCGTTATCCGGAAGCCGCCCATGCCGCGCGCGACCGCGTGCTCGACCGCATGGTCGAGGAGGGCGTGGTGTCGAAGGACGATGCCGCGCAGGCGAGGGCTGCGGCGGTGCCGAAGCTGCGAAAGCAGATCCCGATCCTGGCGCCGCATTCGTCCGATCAGGCAATCGCGACGATGAAGGACGCGCCTGTCATCAAGCTGACGCTCGATGCCTCGCTGCAACAGAACCTGGAGGCGCTGGCGCGCGACCGCGCCATCGCGCAGGGGCCCGACGTCTCGGTCGCGATCGTGGTGGTCGACAACGAGACGAGCGACGTGCTCGCACGCGTCGGCTCGGCGGATTATTTCGACGATCGGCGGGCCGGGCAGGTCGACATGACGCGCGCGGTGCGCTCGCCGGGCTCGACCTTGAAGCCGTTCATCTACGGCCTCGCCTTCGAAGACGGCTTTGTTCATCCCGACAGTTTGATCGAGGATCGGCCGATCCGGTTCGGCTCCTATGCGCCGGAAAACTTCGACATGACGTTCCAGGGCACGGTGCCGATCCGCAAGGCGCTGCAATTGTCGCTGAACGTGCCGGCGATCGCGCTGCTGGACCGGGTCGGCGCGAGCCGGCTGTCGTCGCGGCTGAAGCAGGCCGGCACCAGCCTGGTGCTGCCGAAGGACGAGGCGCCGGGACTCGCAATGGGCCTCGGCGGCGTCGGCGTCACGCTGCAGGATCTTGCCCAGCTCTATTCCGGTTTGGCGCGCCTCGGCGCGACCAAGCCGCTGCGCGAGATCATGCAGGACAATGACAGCCGCGACACGATGCGGCTGATGGATCAGGCTGCCGCCTGGCAGGTCGGCAATGTCTTGCTCGGCACTCCGCCGCCGGAGAACGGCGTGCACAACCGGATCGCGTTCAAGACCGGCACCAGCTATGGCTATCGCGATGCCTGGTCGGTCGGCTTCGACGGCCGCATCACCATCGGCGTTTGGGTCGGCCGCCCCGATGGCGCACCGGTGCCGGGCCTGGTTGGGCGCACGGCGGCGGCGCCGATCCTGTTCGATGCCTTTGCGCGCACCGGAAAAATCCCGGCGGCGTTGCCGAGGCCGCCGCGCGGCGTGCTGGTCGCCACCAATGCGAAACTGCCGCCGCCGTTGCGTCGGTTCCGGCCGCTCGGCGAACTGGTCCGCAGCGGCAACGACCAAGCGCCGCACATCCAGTTTCCGTTGAACGGCTCACGCATCGATGTCGATCAGTCCGAGGGCGGCCGTCTTGCGGCAATGCCGGTCAAGGTCGCCGGCGGGGTGCTGCCGTTGACGGTACTCGTGAACGGTGTCTCAGCCGGGGACATCGACGGCCGTCGGCAGCGCCTGATCGACCCACCTGGGCCGGGTTTCGCGCGGCTCACCGTGATCGACGCCACGGGGGCAGCGGATACCGTTGTGATCCGCGTGCAATGATCGCGCGGGAAAGCGGAACAGCAGGGTTGGAAAGCGGAACAGCACGGTTGTTTGCGCTACGGTTTCATCGTATGCGAAACCCATGGTGGATAGCCTCCAACCCCGGCGCTTCGGAGCAGGGCAACAGTCTGTAAAACCTGCGCATTCAAGCCGCAGGCTGTTCATGGCGTTCGAGTTCGCGACGGCCAGCCAATGGCGTTCGATCCTGTTCCTGACGCTGACCTGCCTGGTGCTGCTCCTGCCGGGCTTCTTTACCATCCCGCCGATCGACCGCGACGAGGTTCGCTTTGCCCAGGCGACCAAGCAGATGGTCGAGAGCGGCGACTTCGTCGACATCCGCTTCCAGGACGACGTTCGCTACAAGAAGCCGGTCGGAATCTACTGGATGCAGGCGGCGGCGCTGAAGACGATCTCCGCGCTCGGGGTGCCGCGCGCCCAGGTCCGCATCTGGGTCTACCGCCTGCCGTCCCTGATCGGCGCCATCGGCGCCGTTTTGCTGACCTATTGGACGGCGCTTGCCTTCGTGACGCGACAGGGGGCGGTGCTGGCTGCCTTGATGATGGCAAGCTGTGTGCTGCTTGGCGTCGAAGCACGGCTCGCCAAGACCGACGCCATGCTGCTGCTGACGGTCACCGCGGCGATGGGCGCGATGGCGCGGGTGTATCTGTCCTGGCAACGTGGCGAGGATCCGGCGCATCCATCATGGGCCCCGCCTGCGATCTTCTGGACGGCGCTCGCGGTCGGCATCCTGATCAAGGGCCCGCTGATTCTGATGTTCGTCGGCCTTGCGATGGCCGGGCTTGCGATCCTCGATCGCTCGGCGGCCTGGTTCTGGCGCATGCGTCCGGTCTGGGGCCTGATGTGGACCTTGGTGCTGGTGCTGCCGTGGTTCGTGCTGATCTTCCTGCGCGCCGGCGAAACCTTCTTTGCCGACTCGGTCGGCGGCGACATGCTGAGCAAACTCGGCGCACAGGAGTCGCACGGCGCGCCGCCCGGGCTCTATCTGCTGTTGTTCTGGATCACCTTCTGGCCCGGCGCACCGCTCGCAGGCCTTGCGGCGCCGGCAGTCTGGCGCGCGCGGCGCGAGCCCGGCGCGCAGTTCCTGCTGGCCTGGCTGATCCCGTCCTGGATCGTGTTCGAGGCGGTGCTGACCAAGCTGCCGCATTACGTGCTGCCGCTCTATCCGGCGGTCGCGATCCTGACCGTCGGCGCGCTGGAGCGGCGTGTGCTGTCGCGCTCCCCCTGGCTGTTGCGCGGCGCCGCATGGTGGTTCGCTATCCCCGCGTTCGGCGCCGTGCTCGTGATCGTCGGCGCCATCAAGGCGATCCATCAACCGGTGTTTCCGGCCTGGCCCTTGTTCGCCGTGGCGATGGTGTTCGGCCTGATCGCGTGGTGGATGTTCGAGGATAGCCGCGCCGAGCGCTCGCTGCTCAATGCGGTGATCGCCGCGGCGTTGATGGCAGGCGCCACCTACGGCGTGGTGCTGCCGCGGCTCACCACCGTGTTTCCGAGCCAGGAGGTCGCGCGCGCCTTGCGCAACGTGACCTGCGTCGGCCCGAAGGCGGCGGCGGCCGGCTTCCATGAACCGAGCCTCGTGTTCATGACCGATACGTCGACGCTGCTTACCGACGGATCCGGGGCTGCGGATTTCCTGGGGCAGGGCTCCTGCCGCTTCGCGCTGGTCGAACAGCGCTCCGAGCGCGCCTTCGTGCAGCGCGCCGAGGCGATCGGCCTGCGCTACAACGCGCCGGTGCGGATCGAGGGCTACAACATCTCGCAGGGCAAGGCGGTTTCGATCGCGATCTTCCGTTCCGAAGGGACGGAGTGACATGCCGGCGCCGCCAGCCACCGCGGAATCCGCCAACTATTTCGGACGATTGCTGACGCTGGTCTGGCTGTCCTTTGCCCAGCTCGTGCGTGCCCCATCGCATTCGCGCCGGGCCGAGGCAGCGCGACGCTCCGCGCGCCACGCACTCCTGCTCGTCGTCGCCGTTGGCGCCGTAATCATCACCCTGATGTATGCGGTCGATGTCGCCGAGATCAGCCTGATGCCGCCACGCGGCACGCCGGGTCTCTGGTGGGTGAAGATACTCACCGATTTCGGCAAGGACGAGTATGTGCTGAGCGCGCTTGGCCTGCTGCTCGTTGCGGTCGCATTGGCGGCGCCCGCGCTGCGTGGTGTACCGCGTGCGATTTTGCTCGGCTTTGGGACGCGGCTGCAATACCTGTTCCTGTCGGTCGCGCTGTCGGTGGCGGTCGGTGAACTGATCAAGTGGATCGTCGGCCGCGGGCGGCCTTTTGTCGGCGGCAAGGCCAATGCGTTCAACTTCCAGCATTTCGCCGGCACGGAGGCCTATTCGAGCTTTCCGTCAGGACACTCGATCACGGCATTCGCGCTGGCCTTCGCAGTGTCGGCGGTCTGGCCACGCGCACGGGGCGCGATGCTGGTCTATGCGCTGATCATCATCGCGACGCGGCTCGTGCTGCTGGCTCATCATCCGAGCGACGTGGTGGCTGGCGCGCTGGTCGGCGTGATCGGCGCAATGGCCGTGCGTTACTGGTTCGCGGCCCGCCGCCTTGGTTTCGCCATTGATCGCGATGGCACCGTGTTGGCGCTGTCAGGACCGTCGGAAGGCCGCCTCAAAAGGGTTGCGGGGAGCGCTTTCGCCCCATAAAAGCGATCGCCCGGCGGCCGGATCGGGCGGGTTCCAGCCGCCGAACCCCACATCAACCACGAGTGCCGAATTGCCTGTTTCCGACCAGACGCCGGTCGCCGTTTCCATCGTCGTGCCCGTGCGCAACGAGGCGGACAATATCGCGCCGCTGATCGCCGAGATCGCAGCCGCCCTCGACGGACGCTGGGCCTACGAGATCGTCTATGTCAATGACGGCTCGACGGACGCAACCGGCGAACGGCTGAGCGCGATCATGGCGCAGCGGCCCAATCTCCGGCAGCTCCGCCACGCGGTCTCATCGGGCCAGTCGGCCGCCGTGCGCAGCGGCGTGCGCGCCGCGCGCGGGGCGATCGTGGCTACGCTCGATGGTGACGGCCAGAACGATCCGGCCTTCCTGCCGAACCTGATCGCGGCGATCGAGAGCGGCCATGGCCGGGTAGGCCTCGCTGCGGGCCAGCGCGTCGGACGCAAGGACACCGGCTTCAAGAGGCTGCAATCGCGGATCGCCAACGCCGTGCGCGGCATCATCCTGCGCGACGGCACCCGCGACACCGGGTGCGGCCTGAAAGCGTTTCCGCGCGAGGTGTTTCTGGCGATGCCTTATTTCGACGGGCTGCATCGTTTCCTTCCGGCGCTGGTCCGCCGCGAGGGGCTCGCAATCGCCTATGTTGATGTCGTCGACCGCCCGCGCCATTCCGGCGTGTCGAACTATGGTTTCTTCGACCGGCTCTGGATCGGGATCATGGATCTCGCCGGCGTGTGGTGGCTGATCCGCCGCAAAAAGCCGACTCCGGTCGTCACTGAAGTGACAGGCACCGAAGTGCCGGTCGTGACCGAGGTGAAGTGATGCTGATTCAGTTCGGCCAGGCACTCAGCGCCTATTTCTACGAAGTGTTCGTCGCCAAGTTCGACTTCTGGCTGGCGTTCGGCCTCATCGCGCAATTGCTCTTCACCGCGCGCTTTCTTGTGCAGTGGATTTCCAGCGAGCGCGCCGGCCAGAGCGTGGTGCCGATGGCGTTCTGGTTCTTCTCGATGGGCGGCGGCTTGATGACGCTGATCTACGGGCTCGCCAAGCGCGAGCCGGTCATCATTATCGGGCAGGGGCTCGCGACGCTGATCTACATCCGCAACATCATGCTGATCATGAAGAACCGCGGACGGGCGTCGAAGACGATCGACAACCGAGCGTCGTGATCGTCGTGCGGCGAGCGGTATGATCGGCCTCCGCGCGATCTAGACCGATTCCAGCATTGGGCTCGGCCCAGCATCAATCGCGACCGAATCCGGGCCAAGGTCAAACAATCGCCCCAAGGCATATGGCATCTACGGTCCGCCGTGGGCGTGGCGGCATTCCGAGTCCGTGCCACAAGGGGATGAGGGGCGTCGATGAACGGCGGTGGCGAAGCGACGAAGGGTGGTTATCGATCGAGCGTCCGCGACGTCCCGCTGTTCGACCAGCCGCCGCTGACCGGCAAGCACGAACTGCCGGACCGGCGCGCAATCAGTATCCGCTGGATGGCGGGGACGATTCTGATCGGGGCCGCCGCCATCGCCTTGCTTGCTGGCGCACTTCGCGGGGCATTTGGCGATCACGCCCAATCGCTGTCTCGCCGGTCGTCTCACTGCCACGTTTCACGGGGCAGGTGGTCGACGAAGCGCGGCGCGGCGACCGCTTGGATCGGAGGCTTGGCGCGCAAGGCAATGCAACCGCTGTCAAGATCGAGCAGCTCAGCGATGCCGGCTCGGTCCGTCGATTCACCCGCGTGTCTGCGCGGCTTGCGGAGATCGATCCCGGGCCGCAACAGGACCGTCGTGCCGAAGCTCAGGGAGACGGTAAGGACGATCAGCGCGCGAGTTCGCCGCTGGAGTTGCCAGCCATCATACGGGCGGGTCCATTGCGCCCCGAGCTGCCCGGCGGCACCAGCGCCTATGCTGCGGATGAGGACGTGCCGCACCAGCCTTCTCCGATCGGTGAGGCGGTCAACGTTACCCGCCTTCCGAAGTCTCCTTCGACGTCGCATCGCCATCGGCACGTCATCATCGCCAGAGCCGGTGACACGCTGTTGGCCATTCTGCGGGCACTCACCGCGGCTGCGGAAGATGCACCGGCGATCCTTGCCGCTTTCCCGTCGCCTCGCGGTCAGGAAACGCTGTCCGGCGGCGAGAAGATCACGATCATCGAACAGGGCGAAGAGGCCGGGTCGCCGCGCGGCCGGGTCGCCAGAGTGTCAATCGAAAGAGCGGATTCCAGCGTGTCCGCCGTCGGTCGCACTGATGGCGGCCAGTACCAGGCGATCGTGCCGGAACAGCCGGATGTCGCCTCCTCGAACGGGTTGTTGCGTCAGTCGATCAACACCCAAGCCGCTCCAGGCGAGACGCTGCGTGATGGCCTTAGCGCGCTTGCACGCTCCAACCACGTCGACGAGGGTATCGTTGCTGAGCTGATGCGGCTTTGCGGCCGCGATTTCGATCTCGACGAGCCGCTCGGCGAGGCCGACGTCGCCAACCTCATCTATGCTCCCAACGACATTGGCCAGCCGGAGCTGGTCTTCATCGACTTGACGGCCGGCGGGCAGGCGCGCCGCTACTATCGCTTCACGGCGCCGGACGACGGCAGTTCGGATTTCTATGACGAGGACGGCCAATCCGTCACCAAATTCCTGCTGCGCAAGCCGGTCGTCAGCGGGCGCCTCGGCGACGGGTTTGGCTGGCGCATCCATCCGATTCTCGGCGACCGCCGCTTCCATGAGGGCGTGGATTATGCGGCGCCATATGGCTCGCCGATCGCGGCCGCGGGCGCCGGCGTCGTCGAGACCGAAGGCTACGAACGCGGCTACGGGAGATATATCCGCGTGCGTCACGATCGCGGCTACGAGACCACCTATGCCCACATCGCGAACATCCCACCGGGGCTCAAGATCGGAGACCGGGTTCGTCAGGGCGAGACGATTGCCTATGTCGGATCGACGGGGCTCTCGACCGGACCGCATCTCTATTACGAGGTGCGGATCAACGGCCGCAACGTCGATCCGCTGCGGATGAAATTGTCAGGCGGCCGGCTGCTGCAAGGCGATCTGCTCGGGGCTTTCGACCGCCAGCGCGACAGCATCAACCAGCTTGCCGCTGTCTCGGCCCTTCCGCATCCGCAGCCTGGCTCCGACCACCGGCCGCCGACGTAGTCTCGAACGCAAGTTTGATCACGGCCGCCCGGGCGCCGGAAGTTCCGCTGCGTCGACCGCATTCTCACGATCGGCGACAGTCTCGCCCGCGGCGTCGAGCACGGGATAAGCGACCGAGCAGATGTGCGAATGGATGCGGCGAAGGTCGCGCAGCACGTCGAGATGCAGCGAGGTGGTCTCGATGGTCTCCGGCCGGCCTTCGCGCAAGCGCTCCAGATGGCGCTCGACGGCGGCAAGTTCGGCCGCGCGCAGCGCCGCCTTCTCGGTCAGCAATTTACGCGCCTCGGCGGCGTCGCCCGACATGAACACGCCGAACGCGATCCGCAGCGAGTCGATCGTTCGCTTGTGGAATGCCGACAGCTCTTCGCCGCCTTCGGCCGAGAATTGCACGCGGTGCTTGATCTTCTTGGTCGCGAGCTCGCTCAGATTCTTGTCGACGATGTCGCCGATATGCTCGAGATTGATCGCGAACGCGACGATCTCCATGGCGCGCTGCCCCTCGCGCTCGTCCAGGCTGCCCCGGGTGAGCTTCGTGACGTAAAGCTTGATCGCCTCGTTCAGCCGGTCGACGGTGTTGTCCATCTTCGACACCTGGTCGACCAGCGCGCGATCGTTGGTCAGCATCGCTGCCATCACCTTGCGCAACATGGCCTCGGCGTGGTCGCCCATGTGCAGCACCTCGCGCGCGGCATCGGCGAGCGCGAGCGAAGGCGTCTCCAGCGCGCTCTCGTCGAGATAGCGTGGCCGCGACGGATCGGTCTCCTGCGCACGCTTGGGCAACAGGCGCTCGAGCAGACGCGCCATGTGGTCGAGCGCGCCGATGAACAGCAGCGCGGTCGCAACGTTGAAGGTGATGTGGAACAGCGCGGTCGCCTTGGCGAGGTCGGGCTGCCAGGCGTAAATCTGCTCGGTGATCGGGCGCAGGAACGGCACCACCAGCAGGATGCCGACGACACGGTTGACGAGGTTGCCGACCGGCAGGCGGTAGCTCGCCGGATTGTCGCGTCGCGCACCCTCCATCAGCGGATTGATGGCGCTGCCGAGATTGGCGCCGAGTACGAGCGCGAACGCGGCATAGGGCGAGACGAACTGCGAATAGGCGAGCGACATCACCAGCAGCACGCTGGCGACGCTGGAATGGACCAGCCAGGTCACGACTGCGCCGATCACGATGCAGAGCACGGGATCGCCGGTGATCGCGTTCAGGAATACCCGCACGCCTGGGGCATTCTCGGCCGGCACCATGGTGTCGAGCAGGATATGCAGCGCGAGCAGCATCAGGCCGAGGCCGATCGAGACGCGGCCGAGATCCTTGATCCGAGAGCGCGGCCCGCTGCGGAATGCGACGAGGCCTGTGATGAACAGCACCGGCGCCACGGCTGCGACGTTGAACGACAGCACCTGCACGATCAGTGTGGTGCCGATATTGGCGCCGAGCATGATCGCAAGCGCCGGCACCAGGCTGACGATCTCCTCGGCGGCGAAGGAACTGGTGATCAGGGCGGTCGCGGTCGAGCTCTGCAGCAGGGCAGTCAGGCCGAGGCCGGCGCCAAGGGCGGTGAAGCGGTTGTTCAGCGCCCTCGCCAGCAACAGGCGCAAATCGGGCCCGAAGGCCCGCAGAATCCCGCTGTGGACCATGTGTAGGCCCCATAGCAGGAGTGCGACGCCCCCCATCAGATCAAGCAGAACAAGACTTCCCATACTTCTCTGATATCCCGGCAAATTCGAGTCGAAGGGGTCACGCTATCGCCAAATGACCTGGGATCAACCCCTTTTTGTTCACGTTTGGAACTGGCTGGTGGAGAGGCCGGTAACGAAGGAGGTCCCCGATTGAGGCACCGGGGTCAGTGGCAACCTGGGCCCGGCTTCATGGTTCGACGACGACGAGGCGCGCCCGGTAAATGAATCTCGAACATGACCGATCAATTGCGATTGGTTCCGCTAGGCAGTTTCCAATCTTTCCTCGTTATGACGGTAGGAACGAGAGAGCTGTCCAGCCGAGAAGCTATCCAGAAAAGGGCTTGGGGATCAGGATGTTTGTCAATCGCCGCAAGAGCGAACGCCGTGAGTGCCGGAGCGTCGCCAAAATTCAATTGGGCGCAGGGTCGTTGCCGCGCGACTGCATGATCACCGATATCTCGGCCGGCGGCGTCAAGGTGATCGCTGAATATCTGGAGATTCCGCCGGAATTCACCATCATCCTGTCGAGCGGCAGTCCGCGCCAGTGCCGCCTGGCCTGGCGGATCGGGCACGAATTCGGCGCCCAGTTCGTCGACTGATCCAGCCGCCAGGTTGGCGGTTCGCGCCGCATCCGGCACCGCTTCTGGGCCGGATGACGGCGAGATGATGGCATCCTTAACCGGAACTTAGGGTTAAGCTGTGAGCATCCCGGAACCTTCGCTGTTCCGAGTCTCGTTGATGTCCGACAAATTACCCCGACCTTCAGGCCGCATGCACCGTCTCGCCAGCTCGGTATCTGCCGCGCTCCTGCTGATCGGGCTGTCCGCCTGTCAGACGTCGGGGCCATCAGATATCACTGGGTCATTGGGCGATACGGCGGAGTCTACGCCGGCGCCGGCCGATCCGCGGCGTGATATTGCGACCTACCACGAGCGCGTTCGCGCCAATCCGAAAGACACCGACGCCGCGCTGAAATACGCGCGGGCGCTGCGCGCCACCGGCCAGCGGGCGCAGGCGGTTGCCGTCATGGAGCAGGCGGTGCTGGCGCAACCCAGCAACAAGGCGCTGCTCGCCGGCTACGGACGGGCGCTCGCCGACAACGGCAATTTCCAGCAGGCATTCGACGTGCTCGGGCGCGCGCACACCCCGGAGGACCCGGACTGGCGCATCCTGTCGGCGCAGGGCGCCGTGCTCGATCAGCTCGAGCGCCACGACGAGGCCCGCCAGTATTACGCGAGCGCCTTGAAGATCGTGCCCGATGATGCGTCGGTGCTCTCGAATCTAGGCCTGTCCTATCTGCTGTCGAAAGACCTGCCGAAGGCCGAGGAAACGCTGCGCCGAGCCCGGGATCGCGCGACCGGCGACATGCGGGTGCGCACCAATCTCGCCGTCGTGGTCGGCCTGCAGGGCCGCCAGGCCGAAGCTGAAACCATCATGAAGGCCGATTTGCCGCCCGATCAGGGCTCAGCCAATGTCGCCGCGTTGAAGCGGCTGTTGGCGCGCAGGGATGCGAGCCGCACTGATACCGACAAGATCCCGGTCGCGGCCAGCGGCCGCGACTAGATCCATCAGGCCCCCAAATCACGGCCGCTAGCCGGCGACGCGGCGTCCATCGTTCCGGCTCGACCGCAGCTTCCGGAGGATCGGCGACAGGAACGACCCGCGCGATTCGGCGAGATCGGGGCGGCCGGTCAGGCGTTGCGCGATCTGCAGGAAGGTCCTGGTGGTGCGATGACGCGCGGAGACTTCCGCGATCATCTGGCCGTTGTTGGCGGCTTCACCGAACAGCCTGCAATCGAACGGGATGGTCGCGATCGGCTGGCTCTCGATCGTCTTGGCAAATTCCTTGACCTCGATCTCGGGGCGCTTCGACATGCCGACCTGGTTCAGGCAGTAGAGCGGCGGGCGGTCGTTCGGACGCGCGGCCTTCAACAGGTTCATCATGTTCTTGGTGTTGCGCATGTTGGCGAGGTCGGGCTCGGCGACGATCAGGATATCGTCGGCGCCGACCAGCACGCGTTTGGTCCAGGCGGTCCATTGATGGGGAACGTCGAGCACGATGCAGGACGTGGTCATGCGCATCGTATCGAAGATGGCATCGAAGGCTTCGGCGCCGAAATCGTAGACCTGATCGAGCGTGGCCGGTGCGGCGAGCAGGCTCAGGTGATCGCCGCATTTTGCCAGCAGGCGCTCCATGAAGGCGCTGTCCGGGCGCTCGGGCGAGAACACCGCGTTGGCAATGCCCTGCGTCGGATCCTGATTGTAGTCGAGGCCGGCGGTGCCGAAGGCGAGATCGAGATCGACAACGACCGAATCCAGCCCCAGGTCGCGCGCGATGGTCCAGGCGACATTGTGAGCAATGGTCGAGGCGCCAACGCCGCCCTTGGCACCCGCGACCGCGATCAGGCGACCCACGGAGACTGCTTCCGAGGACGAGAACAGGCCGCAGATCGAGCGCACGATGTCGAGCACCTTGACCGGTCCGATGACGTAGTCGTTGACGCCGCGCCGGACCAATTCGCGATATGGTGCGGTTTCGCCGGGCGCGCCGAGCACGACGACGCGGGTGCCGGGATCGCAGACCGTGGCAAGTTCGTCGAGACCGGCGAGCAAATCAATATCCGGCTCGCTCTCCAGCATGATGACGTTGGGCGTCGGCGCCTTGTGATAGGCGTCGACAGCGGCGGCGATGCCGCCCATATGAACTGAGAGGTGAGCCTTGGCGAGCCGGCGGTCCTCGGCGGCGGCACGCGCCGTCGTGGCGGTCGCGACGCTGGCGCAGAAGGCCTGCACGGAAATCCGTGGCGCCGGCGCGATGTGGTCGTTGGCGTGCTGTGGCTCGTCTCGTTGTTCAGTCATTTCCCGGCGTCGCTCAGCTTGGCTCTATCGGCTTCAGGGTAGGTGGTCGCGGTCGACTCGCCCTTGCCGTATTTCTGGAATGCGACCGACCGGCGCGGCGTGTAGGCTGCGGTTTCGGTCCGCGGCTGCTCGAGGTCGGACGGATTGGCGACCATCGCGGCAAGGTTGTGCTGCGTGGCACAGCCGAAATTGTCCCACTGCTTGTTCTCGTTGTAGCTGGGATTGTAGATCGAGGGACCAAGGTCGCTCGGCCACAGGCCGCAGGGCCCGGCGACCGCGGCCATCTTCGGATAGCTGAGGCGAATCGTCGGCAGCGCGCGCGGATCGTCGACGCGATAGGAGCGCCTGACGATGGCGTGGGCAGGCACGCCCATCGAGGCCAGCGCGCCCCGGATCTCCTGATACACCGCCTGCGCCGAGCGTGCGTTCGAAGTGTCGGCCGGCACGTCGATCGCGATCGCGCCGGTGCCCTCGCGGCGCCAGGTGCGGGCCAGTCCCATCACGTCGTCGCGCTGCGCTTCGGTGAGATTGCCGCGGGCGCGGCCCACGAACACGACGATCGACTGCTCACCCTCGGTGACCGCGATCGGATGCCGTTGCCGGTAGTCGTCGGGTACCGTGCCGGTGGCAATATTGTCGCCGGTCAGGTTGCAGCCGCCAACCGCGATCGCGGTGGCGAGGAGGGCGCCGGACAGCGACAGCGTCCTCGCATGACCGGCTCGTGTGTTGCGTGTCATCATGGTATCCCCCAAACCCTTCAGCGCCTCAGTCGATGATGAAGCCGAAATTAACCGGCGTGGCGCCGATCGGCTCGGCACGGGCGGCAACGCCGTAGATTCGGTTGACTCGGGCCAGCAGCGCCGACTGCGCGTCGGAGGCCGGGGCGAACCCGTCATCGGGACGGGACAGTTCCTTCTGTGCAACCGCGCGCACCACATAGGGCGTCACGATGACCATGAGCTCGGTCTCGTTGTTGACGAAGTCCTGGCTCCTGAACAGCTGTCCGAGAACCGGGATCTGATCGACGCCAGGCATTCCGTTGATGGCCTGCTTGGTCTGCTCCTGGATCAATCCGGCCATCGCGATCGAGCCGCCGGAGGGTACTTCCAGCGTGGTGTCGGCGCGGCGGGTCTTGATCGAGGGAATGGTCGTGCCGCCCTGGCCGCCGGTCAGCGCGTTGTCCATAGAGACTTCGGAGACCTCGGTCATCACCTTCAGGCTGATGCGCCCCTCGGACAGTACCACCGGAGTGAAGTTGAGCGAGATGCCGAACTTCTTGAAGCTGACGGTCTGGACGCAATTGCCGATCGTGCCCGACGTCGTCGTCTGACAGGTGACTCCGGTCGGAATTGGAAACTCGCCGCCTGACACGAAGGTCGCGGACTCGCCGGAGATCGCCGTGAGATTGGGCTCAGCCAGCGTCTTCACGACGCCCGCGCTTTCCATCGCGCGCAGCGTCGCGGTGACGGTCGGCATGCCGAGCTTGTTCAAGGCCGCACCGGTCAGCCCGTTGTTGCTGGCGAGCGGTCCGTTGTTGGCGGTGAAGGCGTTGGCGTTGTTGAAGACCACTGCGGCGGTGCCGTAATTCATGTTGGCGCTGAGATCGACGCCGAGCTGCTTCACGACGTCGCGCCGCACTTCGGCGACGGTGACCTTCAGCATCACCTGGTCGCGGCCGCGCACCACGATGGAGTTGACGACCTTGTCGGGGCTGCCGACGAGCTTGGCGGCGATGTCGCCGGCCTGCTGGGCCTCGACCGGGCTTGCCACCGTGCCGGTCAGCACCACGCTCTCGCCGACGCCCTCGATCTGGACGCCGGGCAGCATCTGCTTCAGTGCGGCACGCATGCCGTTGAGATCGCGCTTGATCGCGATGTCGTAGGAAGCGACCTGGTTGCCGTCGGCGTCGAAGAACACCACGTTGGTCTGGCCGACCGCCGCGCCGATGATATAGGCGCGCTGCGCCGAGCGGATCACGGCGTTGGCGATCTTGGGATCGGCGACTAGGACGTCCTTGGCCTCGCGCGGCAGGTCGACCACCACCGACTTGCCGACGCCGAGCGAGACGAAGCGCGTCTTGGCGGCGATGCTGCTGGTCACCGCGACGTCCGCGTTCTTGTCGGGATCGGTCGCGCTGGCGAGGGCAGGGATCAGCATCAGGGCGGTGACCGCCGAGAATGACAGCGAGCGGACCAGTGTGGACCGCCTCGCCAGTTGTTGCGCGCCAATTGTCATATCGAAGCCCCCATCACTTCTGTGTCGTCTGAGAACTCGGGATGCCGAAGCGCACCACCTTTATGCTCTCGCCCCGCTTCGGGGCCTGGTCTCTGGTCTCGTCGGTTTTCTCGTTGACGTCCGCGATGCTGCGCAGCGCCAGCGCCAGCGTGCCGCTCTGCCGGGCCCGCGCCAGCGTCTCGGCCTGTTCGGGCTTGAGTTCGAGGGTCACGGTCTTGCCGATGAGGGAGTTGTTGCCGTCCTTCTCCTTCGGCGCCTGGTCGATCGCCAGCACGCGGACGTTGGACAGCAGGATTTCGGTGGTGATGATGTCGCGGCTGCCCTGCTGCTGATCGGGATTCTTATCGCGTCGTGACAGGATCACGTCGACGCGGTCGTTCGGCAGGATGAAGCCGCCGGCGCCGGTTTCCGGCGAGATTTCGGTGGAGATCGCGCGCATGCCGGAGGGCAGGATCGCGGCCATGAAGCCGCTGCCATTGGCCTTGACCAGCTTTTGCTCGCGGATCGGCTCGCCGACGATAAAGGGAGCGCGTGCGATCGAACCGATGACGTCGTTCATGGCGTCGGCATTGGTGTCGTGGCGGATGAACGCGCTGCTCGCGGTCTCGGCCGGCCAGCGCTGCCACTGCACGTCTTCAGGCTTGACCGACTGACCGAGCCCGATGTCGGACTTCGCCACCAGCACCTCGACTGTCGGCAGCTCTACCACTGGCGGCGCGACCGGCGCCGGTTTGCGATCGCCAACGCTCGCCAGATACATGGCCGCGAGGCCTGCGACGCCGGCGATGCCGAGGACCACGATGCGTGCCGTCTTCATGCTGCTGTCTGAATGCCCTTAACGCAGGGCAGTCACGTCCTTGCGGCACTGACAGCCCTTCCCGGGAGCATCACTACGGCCGCAAAAGTATAAGGGAACTTGATGGAAGGTCCGGACAATTAAGGGATTGGTGGGGATGGTGAACGGCGGGTTATCATCGCCACCGCATCTCCGCAGAATCCCGGAGATCGTGCGTGCGCAGCGCGTGCGACATTGGTCGCAGCGCGGCGGCGTAGCGTCTTGCCCGGTCGGTCGTGGTTAATGTTGCCTAATGCACAGGGCCGCGGGGAGGGATCAGAGCGCGGCCTTCAACGCGGCAAAACCGCGATCGAGATCGGCCTTGAGGTCGTCGACATTCTCGAGCCCGATATGGAGCCGCAGTGTCGGCCCGCCCGGCGACCATTTGGTCGCGCTGCGATAGTCGCTGCAGTCGAACGGGATGGCGAGGCTTTCGAAGCCGCCCCAGGAAAACCCCATGCCGAACAGACGGAGCGCGTTGAGCATCGCATCGACCGCAGTCTGCGGCACCGGCTTCAGCACAATGCTGAACAGGCCGGAGGCGCCGGTGAAGTCGCGCTTCCAGATCGCATGCCCGGGATCGGCCTCCAGGCCAGGGTGCAGGACGCGAGCGACCTCGGGCCGCGCGCCAAGCCAGCGTGCGATCTCGAGCCCGGAACGGTGGTGCTGCGCCAGCCGCACCGACAGCGTGCGGACCCCGCGCAGCGCGAGATAGACGTCGTCCGGGCCGGCGCAGACGCCGAGCAGGCGGATCGCCTCCTGAATCAGCGGCCAGGCCTTGGCATTGGCCGCGATGGTGCCGAACATGATGTCGGAGTGGCCGCCGATATACTTGGTGCCCGCCTGCATGCTGATGTCGACGCCCTGGTCGAGCGAGCGGTGATAGAGCGCGGTCGCCCAGGTGTTGTCGTCGATCACCAGCGCGCCGCGGGCGTGCGCCACGGCCGATATCGCGCGGATGTCGGGCATCTCAAAGGATTGCGAACCGGGCGCCTCGACCAGCACCGCGCGGGTGTTCGACTTGAACAGCGTCTCGATGCCGGCGCCGATCAGCGGATCGAAATAGCTGGTCTCGATGCCGTAGCGCTTCAGCATGTTGTCGCAGAAATTGCGGGTCGGCCGATAGGCGTTGTCGCACACCAGCAGGTGATCGCCGGCCTTCAGCACGGCGAGCAGCGTGGTGCTGATCGCAGCCAGCCCCGACGGGGCGAGACCGACGCCGGCGCATTGCGGGCCTTCCAGCGCCATCAGCGCGTCCTGGAGCGCCCGCGTGGTCGGGCTGCCATGGCGGCCATAGGTAAATTCGGCGCGATGGGCGTGGAGGTCCTCGGCGGTCGGATAGAGCACGGTCGAGCCGTGAAACACCGGCGGATTGACGAAGCCCTTCTGGGCCTTGGTGTCGCGGCCGGCCGTGACCAGGCGGGTTGCGGCATCTTGCGGGTGGGAGGACGTGGAGCCGTCGGAGGAGGTCATGGTTTGCTGCCGTTGGACTTTAGACTTTTTGCCGCAGTCATAGCGCGTCGGGAAGCAGGGCTAGGCCGGGAGGTGTTACTAACAAGAGGTAGAAGACATGCGTCAACCCCTTGACCCGGCTCGTCAGTCACTATGTGATGCGCCGCAACTACCAGTCGCCGCACGTTGAGGGGCCTGCCGCGACCTAAGATCCGTTGCCTGGCCGGTTTGCACGTCGAACTGACGGTCAGATCAGCATTTTTTGCTGCAGGGGATCATTGGGATGGCCCGTGAATGCGAGGCGATCACAAAGCAAACGTCCAACGGACGACCCTGAAAGGCCTGCCCCATGAAACGCGTATCCCTGGCTGTCATCCTTGCCGCTGCCGCTGCCTTGTCGGTCCAGTCGGCCTCGGCGCAAACCCTCAAGACGGTCAAGGACCGCGGCCAGCTGTCCTGCGGCGTCAGCCAGGGCCTGCCTGGCTTTTCATCGCCGGACGACAAGGGGAACTGGACCGGGATCGACGTCGACGTGTGCCGAGCCATTGCCGCGGTGGTGCTCGACGACCCGACCAAGGTCAAGTTCGTGCCGCTGTCGGCCAAGGATCGCTTCACGGCGCTGCAGTCCGGCGAGATCGACGTGCTGTCGCGCAACACCACCTGGACGGTATCACGCGACACCTCGCTCGGCGCCAACTTCACCGGCGTGACCTATTATGACGGGCAGGGCTTCATGGTGAAGAAGTCGCTCAAGGTCAATTCGGCGCTCGAATTGAACAGCGCGTCGGTCTGCGTGCAGACCGGCACCACGACGGAGCAGAACCTCGCCGACTTCTTCAAGGGCAACAACATGAAGTACGAGGTGATCGCATTCGGCAGCATCGACGAAGCTGTCAAAGCCTATGAATCCGGGCGCTGTGACGTCTTCACCGACGATGCCTCCGGGCTCTATGCCAGCCGCCTGAAGCTCGCGAACCCCGCCGACCATATCGTGCTCCCGGAAATCATTTCCAAGGAGCCGCTGGGGCCGATGGTGCGCCACGGCGACGACCAGTGGTTCGACATCGTGAAGTGGACGCTGTTTGCGATGATCAATGCCGAGGAACTCGGCATCACCCAGAAGAATGTCGACACGATGCTCAAATCCGACAAGCCGGAGATGAAGCGGGTGCTCGGCACCGACGGCAATCTGGGCGAACAGCTCGGCCTGACCAAGGACTGGGTCGTTCGCATCGTCAAGGCGGTCGGCAATTACGGCGAGGCTTTCGAGCGCAATGTCGGCACCGGCTCGCCGCTCGGCATCGCCCGCGGCGTCAACAATCTCTGGAACAAGGGTGGAATCCAGTACGCGCCGCCGATCCGCTGATCGGTCCGGCTGCCGCGATGAGCATCGCGCCCCGCAAACCACCGCTGCAATTTGCCCTCAGGCTGAAGCGTGCGCTTGGCGGCAAGACCGGCTGGAACGGGTTGGCCGCCCAGATTGCTTTCGCCGCGATCCTGGCCTGGATCGCCTACGAGATCGTGGCGAATGCGCGGACCAACCTGGAGACCCAGCACATTGCGTCGGGCTTCGGCTTCCTCAACTACAATGCGGGCTTTGACGTCAATCTGAGCCTGATCGCCTACAACAATTCCGACACCTACTGGCGGGTGTTCTTCGTCGGCTTGTTGAACACGATTCTGGTCTCGGTGATCGGCATCGTGTTCGCCACCGTGATCGGCTTCGTCGTGGCGCTGTGCCGGCTGTCGCCGAACTGGCTGCTGTCGCGGATCGGCGGCATCTATGTCGAGATCATCAGGAACTTGCCGGTCTTGTTCCAGATCCTGTTCTGGTACCTCGCAGTGCTCGCGGCGCTGCCGGCGCCGCGGCAGAGCATCTCGATCTTCGGTATGTTCTTCCTCAACAATCGCGGCCTGATCGTGCCGCAACCCGTCAGCGAGCCCGGCCTCTACCCGTTCCTGGCCGCGCTCGCGGTCGGCATCGTCGCGGCGCTGGGCTTGCGGCACTACGCGCGGCGGGCCTTGTTCCAACGCGGGCAGATGATCCGGATCTGGCCCTATGTGCTGGTTGGCCTGGTCGGTCTGCCGCTGGTCTCGGTGCTGATCTTCGGCGGGCCGTTGAAGTTCGAGTTGCCGCAGCTGAAAGGCTTCAACTTCGCCGGCGGTGCGCGGATCATCCCCGAATTCGTTGCGCTGACGGTTGCGTTGTCGACCTACACGGCGGCCTTCATCGCCGAAATCGTCCGCGCCGGCGTCATGTCGGTCCACAAGGGACAGATGGAGGCGGGCTCCTCGCTCGGCCTCAGCCGCGCCGCGACGCTGCGGCTGATCGTGGTGCCGCAAGCGATGCGGGTCATCGTCCCGCCGCTGACCAGCCAGTACCTCAATCTCACCAAGAATTCGTCGCTGGCGGTGGCGATCGGCTATCCGGACCTGGTCTCGGTGTTCGCCGGCACCGCGGTGAGTCAGACCGGGCAGGCGATCGAGATCATCGCCATGACGATGGGCGTCTATTTGCTGCTCTCGCTGACGACGAGCGCGCTGATGAGCGTCTATGGCTGGCGCATCAACCGGAGCATGGCGGCATGACCGATCTGTCCGCCTCGTCCTTTGTCCGGCAGGATCTGGTCGCCGAGCGTGCAGCGCCGGCCAAGACCGCCGGCCTCATCGGCTTCCTGCGAACGCGGCTGCTGAATTCGCCCGGCAACATCCTGCTCACGGTGCTCGGGCTGTTGCTGGCCTGGTACATCGTTGTCCCGACGTTCAAGTTCCTGCTGGTCGACGCGGTCTGGTCCGGCAAGGATCGCACCGCTTGCCTCACCGAAAAGGCGGGGCACGAGGTCGGCGCCTGCTGGCCCTATATTCAGGCCAAGCTGACGCAGCTGATCTATGGCTTCTATCCGGAAGCCCAGCGCTGGCGGGTCAATCTGACCTATGGGCTTGGCGCCGCGTTGTTGCTGCCGCTGCTGATGCCACGCCTGCCGGCCAAGGGCATCAACTCCGGCCTGTTCTTCTTCGCCTTTCCGGTGGTGGCGTTCTTCCTGCTGCATGGCGGCGGCATCGCCGGCTTCGGCGTGAGCTGGACCGCCGGCGTGTTGCAGCTGTTCGAGCAGAGCATCGGCGGCGCCGGCGATCTCCTGGTCAATCTCAGCAAGAGTTCGGCGATCGCGCCGCTGCCGTGGGTGCTGGGCAAGCTGCTCGTCCTGGTCGGCCTTCTGATCCATTGGCTGATCTTTCCGCTGGCCTGGCTGCGCGACCAGTTGCAGCTCTCGTCGCTGCCGGTCTGGGGCGATTTCCTGGTCACCGCCGTGATCGTCTCCGCCGTGCTGTTCGTGCTCGGAGGCGGTGTGCAGACCGGCCGCAGGGCATTGATCGGCAGCCTGCTGAGCTTTGCCGGGATCGCCGTCGGCATCAAGCTGATGGGGCTCGACCGCGGCGGCTTTCCCATCGTCGATACGCGACTGTGGGGCGGCCTGCTGGTGACGCTGGTGATCGCGATCACCGGCATCGTCGCCTCGATGCCGATCGGGATTGCGCTCGCGCTCGGCCGCCGCTCCAGCATCCCGCTGATCCGGATCTTCTCGATCGCCTTCATCGAATTCTGGCGCGGCGTGCCGCTGATCACGGTGCTGTTCTTCGCGACCTACATGCTGCCGCTGTTCGTGCCGGGCAATTTCGCCGTCGACGGCCTGTTGCGTGCCCTGATCGGCGTCGCGATCTTTACCGGCGCCTATATGGCTGAGGTGATCAGGGGCGGGCTGGCGGCGGTAGCGCGCGGCCAGGCGGAGGCCGCATCGGCGCTCGGCCTGTCCTGGTGGAAGACGACGTCGCTGATCGTACTGCCGCAGGCGCTGCGCTACGTTATTCCCGGCATCGTCAACAGCTTCATCTCGCTGTTCAAGGATACCTCGCTGGTGTCGATCGTGGCGCTGTTCGATCTGTTGGGTTCCCTGAGGGCATCGTTCTCCGATCCGAACTGGTCGACGCCGACCACGGCCTTTACCGGCTTTGCCTTTGCAGGAATGATCTATTTCGTGTTCTGCTTTGGAATGTCGCGCTACTCGCTGTTCGTCGAAAACCGGCTCAACGCTCACCGCCGCCACTGAACAAGGTCACCATGTCCACAACCCCGATCGTCAACATTTCCACGCTCAACAAATGGTACGGCGACTTCCACGTGTTGCGCGACATCAACCTTGAGGTCGGCAAGGGTGAGCGCATCGTGATCTGCGGCCCGTCGGGCTCCGGCAAGTCGACGCTGATCCGCTGCATCAACGCGCTGGAGGAATTCCAGGAAGGCGAGATCGTGGTCGACGGCATCGAGCTCGGCCCGAATTTGCGCCGGGTCGACGAGGTCCGCCGCGAAGTCGGCATGGTGTTCCAGAGCTTCAACCTGTTCCCGCATCTCACCGTGCTCGACAATTGCACGCTGGCGCCGATCTGGGTGCGCAACATCCCGAAGAAGGATGCCGAGGCGACCGCGATGAAGTTCCTCGAGCGGGTCAAGATCCCGCATCAGGCCAAAAAGTTTCCCGGCCAGATGTCGGGCGGTCAGCAGCAACGCGTCGCGATCGCCCGCGCACTGACCATGAACCCGAAGGTGATGCTGTTCGACGAGCCGACCTCGGCGCTCGACCCGGAGATGGTCAAGGAAGTGCTCGACACCATGGTCGATCTCGCGAGGGAGGGCATGACCATGCTGGTCGTGACCCACGAGATGGGCTTTGCCCGCGAGGTCGCCAACCGCGTCGTGTTCATGGACGCCGGTCAGATCATCGAGTCGAACACGCCGCAGGAATTCTTCGCCAACCCGCAGCATGCGCGGTCGAAGCTGTTCCTGAGCCAGATCTTGCGGTGATTTCCGCTGTCATTGCGAGCGGAGCGAAGCAATCCAATCGTCCGCATCGGAAGCATGGATTGCTTCGTCGCAATAGCTCCTCGCAATGACGTCTGCGGGGATTTCGTTCGTCAGACGAACGGCAGCTCGATCTTGCTGCGCTTTTCCAGCCATTCCGGGACCGGCAGATTCTTCGACCGCATGAAGGCCGGGTTGAACAGCTTGGACTGATAGCGGTTGCCGGAGTCGCAGAGAATGGTGACGATGGTCTTGCCGGGGCCGAGCTGCTTGGCGAGCTGGATCGCGCCCGCGATGTTGACGCCGGTCGAGCCGCCGAGGCACAGGCCTTCGTGCTCCAGCAGCTCGTAGATGATGGTCACGGCTTCCTCGTCGGAGACCAGGAACGCATCGTCGACGTTCGCGGTCTCGATCACCGGTGTCTTGCGTCCGAGGCCGATGCCTTCGGTGATCGAGTCGCCCGGCGTCGATTTGACCTGGCCGTTCTTGAACAGCTCGTACATCGCAAAACCGTGCGGATCGGCGCAAGCGGTGACGATGTCCTTGTTCTTTTCCTTCAAGTAGCGGCTGATGCCGGCGAGCGTGCCGCCGGTGCCGACCGAGCAGATGAAGGCATCCACCTTGCCGCTGGTCTGCTGCCAGATCTCCGGTCCGGTCGAGTCGTAATGCGCCTTGGGATTGTCGAGGTTGTTCCACTGGTCGGCGAACAGCACGCCGTTCGGCTCGGTCTTGCGCAGCTGCTCGGCGAGGCGCTTGCCGAGATGCTGATAGTTGTTCGGATTGGAGTAGGGCAGTGCCGGCGCTTCGACCAGCTCGGCCCCGCACAGCCGCAGCATGTCCTTCTTTTCCTGGCTCTGCGTCTCCGGAATGACGATCAGGGTGCGGTAGCCCCGCGCACTCGCCACGACCGCGAGCCCGATGCCGGTATTGCCCGCAGTCGATTCGACCACCAGCCCGCCGGGCTTCAGGTCGCCGCGCTTTTCGGCCTCCAGGATCATCCCCTTGCCGGCGCGATCCTTGACCGATTGGCCGGGATTCATGAATTCGGCCTTGCCGAGGATGGTGCACCCGGTCAGTTCGGACGCGCGTTTCAGCTTGATGAGGGGGGTGTTGCCAATCGCTTCAATGACGTCTTTGTTGAATGCCATGTCGGGGTAATCTTTTGCCGGTCCGTGTTTTGCTCTGGCCGGAAACTAGTGTGCCGATGGCAAAAGGGGAAGGCTTTTGCAGTGCGGCGAAATTCGCGTGGGGCTCTGCGTTAGCCAGTTGACCGTGCGGGGATGACACAGCCGGAAAGATCGTTTTGAAAATGCGCTGCGATCCGGCCAAATCCCACTGCAAATCGGCGCGCTGCGTCAGATTCGCCCGGCACGGTTCGGTCGAGACGGTCGTTCGATCTTGTACAGCCCCACATTGAGAGCGCCGATTTCAAAGCCGAGCCGGCAATAGGCCAGATAATACTCCCACATCCGCTTGAAACGGACATCGAAGCCGAGGGCTTCGATCGATGGCCAGGCGTTGACGAACCGGTCGCGCCAATCGGCCAGCGTGCGCGCATAGCTGGCAGCGAAGAACTCGGTCGAAACCAGCCGAAGTCCGGAACTGTCGACCAGTCGTTCGACGATCTCGACCGTCGGCAACATTCCGCCCGGAAATACGTATCGCTGGATGAATTCCGGCCGCCTGCGATAGTTCTCGAAGCGACGTTCGTCGATCGTGATCACCTGCAGCACCGCGATGCCGCCGATATCGAGCCGCTGTCGCAGATTGTCGAAAAACAGCGGCCAGTACGCCTCGCCGACCGCCTCCAGCATCTCGATCGAGACGACGCGATCATAGGTGCCCTTGGTGTCGCGATAGTCCTCGAGCCGCAGATTGGCCCTGTCGGCGAGACCCTGTTCGGCGAGCTGCTCGCATGCGTAGCCAAGCTGTTCGGTCGACAGTGTCAGGCCCGTGACGTGACAGACATTCCGTTCGACAAGACGCTGTGCCAGCGCGCCCCAGCCGCAACCGATCTCGAGAACCCTCTCGCCGCCGCTGAGATCGAGCAGCTCGGCGACCCGATCGAGCTTGTTCTGCTGGGCCTGCGCGAGCGTCTGGTGTGGCGAGGTGAAGATCGCCGATGAATAGGTCATGCTCGGGTCGAGCCAGAGGCGGTAGAAATCATTACCGAGATCGTAATGGGCGCGAATGTTGCGCCGGCTGCCGCGCCTGGTATTGCGATTGAGCAGGGCGTGACGAAGCCGATTCAGAGGCTGCGGCGGCTTCAGCCGTTCGAACGATGGGGCGTATGCCGAACGCGGTGCAGCTGCGCTCAGGAACGAGTATATGTCGGGCGTGGACCATTCACCGGCAAGGAAGCCTTCGGCAAAACCCAGATCGCCGCCGATCAGCAGCCGAAGCAAGCATTTCCAATCATGGATCCTGATATGCGCTTGCTCTTCGCTACGCATCCCGGAGATCGCGACGCCGCGTCCGCTCGGGGTCTGGATCAGGATTTCGCCGCAATCGATACGGCGAAACAGCCGCCGCAGCAGCGTCCCGACAGTCGCTCGCAGCACCGGCGGCCATTCGACGGGATGCGGGCAGGGGACGGTCTGCGGGTGGTCAGAGTGCATGCGAGTCAATCCGGTGCTGGGGCGATGGGGGCACAGTCGTGATCGCGTGAGGGGAGGATTGCGGGCGCCCGTGTAACCGCAAGCCCTTCAACCAGAGCCGCAACGCTTCCCAATGAATCGCAAGGATCACCTTGATCGTAACCAGGGGAATGGCGGCGAAACTGGACAACAGCGCTTGGTCGCTGAGCTCGTGGCGTGACGCCGTCAGGCATGCGCCGAGCACCGTCTCTCCGCCCGAGCTTGCGCTGATGCCGAGCCCAAAATGCTCGTCCGGTTGGTTCAGCCGAAAGTGATAGGACAGGTCCATGCTCATGAAGGGGGACACGTAGAAGGCCTTGCCGCAGTCATGCCGGATGGTGCCAGTATCGGCCGCGACCGAGGCCACATAGGCGTGGCGTTCGCCGAACGTGTTGTGAACCTCATAGATGACCGCGGCGAGCTGGCCGTCGTGCCGGTGGCAGAAATAGAGGCTGAGCGGATTGAAGTCGTAGCCGAGGGTTCGAGGCATGCAGAAGAGCTGGATCGGTCCTCCGGCGATATCGATCCCTGCCTGCATCAGGCAGCGTTCGGCCTGCAGGCGCAGTGGCGTCGCGCTGCCGTCGCCATGATCGGCATCGTGAAATGCAAAAAGGTTGAATCTGTTGCAGGAGAACAGCCGCAAACGGGAAGCGAGCAGGTGCATCTCGTCGAGATCGAGCAGCAGCCAGAATGCACGATAGCGGAAGCGGTGCGTGGTGGGCCGCAGCCGCCGATGCATGATGTTGCCACGATAGAGGCAGGAGCGAAGCGTCATGGCTGCAGCTCCGGTTCGGGCAACGACCTCGCGCTTGCGGCGAGCGCGATGCGTCCGGATTCGTCCGGCACGGTCCACGGCCGCCGCACGCCTCCAAGCTGCTCGGCTACGGCAAGCCCTGATTGCAGCCCGTCTTCGTGGAAGCCGGCACCAAAATGCGCGCCGCAGAACCAGGTGTTCTTCCGGCCTTGCAGCGACCAGAGCCCTTGCTGTGCGGCGATCGCGGCGGCATCGAAAATCGGATGCTCGTACACCTCCGTGTGATGCAGCGTGTCGCTGTGTGGCGGATGCGCCGGATTGAGCGTGACGAAGAGCGGCAGATGCTGGGGAATGCCCTGGAGCCGGTTCATCCAATAGGTGACGCCGACCGCCGTGGCGGCCTTATCGCGCGAGCCGACATAATTCCAGCTCGACCAGGCCGGTCTACGTCGGGGCATGAATCTGGGATCGGAGTGGAGCACCGCAAGATTGCGGCTATAGCGGAACGCGCCGAGCAATTCGGCCTCATCGGGCGTCGGGTCGTCGATCGCCGATAATGCCTGATTTGCGTGTGTTGCGAGCACGACGTGATCGTACGGCTGCGTTTCCCCGCGGACATCCGTGACCATGACGCGGCCGGACGATCGGCGTATCCCGACCACGCCGCAGTCGAGCCTGATCCGGTCCGCGAACGGTTGGACCAGCCCCTGTACGTAGACCCGGCTGCCGCCGATCACGGTTTCCCATGGCGGCCGTCCCGTCAATTGGAGCAGCCCGTGATTGTGGTGGAAGCGAATGAACGTTGCCGCCGGAAAGGCGAGAATTTCATCCGGAGGCGCCGACCAGATGGCGCTCGCCATCGGCAGCAGGTGGTCGTCGCGGAAAGCTGAGCCATAACCCCCTTGCATGAGATAATCGCCGAGGCTGATCCTCTCGTCGCTCAGCCGAGCGGCGTCGCGTGTCGCGCGATCATAGAATCGGACGAGGTCGCGCAGCATCGACCAGAAACGCGGGCGCAGGAGGTTGCCTGGCTGCGCCAGCAGACCCGAGAGGCCGGTCCCGGAATATTCGAGATTGCCGCGGTCGAGCGAGACCGATAGCGACATCTCCGACGCTTGCGTGGGGATGTCGAGATGCCGGAACAGCGCAGCGAGATTAGGGTAGGTCTTCCGGTTGAAAACGATGAAGCCGGTATCCACGGCAACGCGCTCGTGACCGACGGTCGCCATCACAGTGTTGGAGTGCCCGCCGATCCGATCGGACTTCTCGTAGACGGTCACATCGTGCCGCTGGCTGAGCAGCCAGGCAGCCGAAAGGCCGGAAATGCCGGTTCCGATCACGGCTATGTTCAATCTGCCGTCGCTGCTCAACAACAATCCCTCGGCGGTACGATGGGCCGGCCGATCGCGCAGTCGGCGTCATGGAACGAAACGACGAATGTTGCCGGTTGGATCACCGGCAGTGATCCAACCGCAGCCGGGTGACGTTCCTGATGCATGCAAGCCGCCGCTCGACATCTTTCCGGGGTCATCGGTCTGGTCAGGCCCGGCGCGATCCGGTACTGCGGTCGCAGAGCCGTCAGTGATGGGGAGTGCCCGCGGGGCATGCTGAGTGAAACTCCCGACAATGAGACGTCGGATGCCGCCAGATGGGCCCGGCTGATCGAAGCCGTTGCTGTCCGCAGGGATCGCGAAGCCTTCGCGGCGTTGTTTCGGCATTTTGCGCCGCGCATCAAGACGTTCATGAAGCGCTCCGGTGCAAGCGAGCAGCTTGCCGACGAACTGGCTCAGGAGGCCTTGTTCGCCGTGTGGTCGAAGGCAAGCCTGTTCGATCCTGGCAGCGCGGGTGCCGCAGCCTGGATATTCACGATCGCGCGAAACTTGCGCATCGACGCGCTCCGTCGTCAGAAACGTACCCCAACGAGCGATACGTCCGAGACGGAACTCGAGTTTCAGCGGGATGAGGGGCCGTTGCCCGACGCCGGGGTGGCGGCATCTGAAATCGAGGCGCGGGTCCGCGATGCGCTGTCTGCGCTGCCGGATGAGCAGATGCGGGTGATCGAGCTATCTTTCTTTCACGAAACCGCCCATGCGGAGATCGCAAAGATGCTCGATATTCCGCTCGGCACCGTCAAATCACGCTTGCGGCTGGCGATGGCCCGGCTGCGCAGCTTGCTGGATGACTTCTCATGACCGTCCATCATCATCCGCCGGACGAGCTGTTGGCGATGTTCGCAGCTGGCACGCTCGACCTCGGCCAGCATATTGGCGTTGCCACCCATCTGGTCGGCTGTCCGAAGTGCCGTGCAGTGGTACGCGCGATGGAGCATGTCGGCGGCGCGATGCTGACCGGATTGCCGCCGACCGCGATGTCGGACGGAGCGCTCGAGGCGATGGAGCGCAGGCTGGACGAGACCTCGCGGACCTCCATCCCGGAGCGGCGCCGGGGACCGGCATTCCGCGACGTACCGGGTTTGCCAGACTTTCTGAACAGCTATCCCGATAGTCCGTGGAGGTGGATCGCACCAAAGGTGCATTTGCGGCCGATCCGCTTGCCCGAGCCGAGTGCGACACGCGTCTTTCTCCTGAAATCCAGCCCGGGAACGAGGATGATCGAACATACCCACACCGGGCTTGAAATGACCTGCGTGCTGTCAGGGAGTTTCGTCCACGCCGGCGGCCATTTCGGGCCCGGAGACTTCGACTTTGGCGACGGGTCGGTGGATCATGACGTCAGGATCAACTCGACGGAAGACTGCATCTGCCTGGTCGCAATGCAGGGAGATTTGAAGCTCAACGGAATGATCGGCCGTTTGTTGCAGCCGTTGATCCGCATGTGACGGCCGCTCCTGGGAGATGCTCCATGAGCCTGCTCCAGCCGATGTCTCAACTCGCAATCATGGCCCTTGCGCTGTCTGCGATCATGGCGACCGCCTGGCAGATCCAGCGACGGACCGGCGCTACCGGATGGATCGATGTCTGCTGGACATTCGGCACCGGCTTGGTTGCTTGCATAGCCAGCCTAGTTCCGGTCCCGGAAGGCGGCGTGCCGAGCGCGCGGCAGTTCATGGTCGCGCTGCTGGCTGCGATCTGGTCGCTGCGGCTCGGCAGTCATCTTCTGTCGCGGACCTGGAAAGCCGGCGATGATCCGCGCTATCGCGACCTGATCGATCAATGGGGCGACACGGCCGAGCGGCGGATGTTCCTCCAACTCCAGGCTCAGGCGGCGGTTGGGCTCATCCTGGCGATCTGCGTTGCGCTCGCGGCGCATAACCCGCGACCCGCACTCGGAGTTGCGGACTTGCTCGGTGCGGCGCTGCTGCTGACTGGCCTGATCGGGGAAGCATTATCCGACGCGCAGCTCAGCAAGTTCCGCTCGGATCCTGCCAATCGACAGCGGATTTGCGAGGCTGGATTATGGAAGTGGTCGCGCCATCCGAACTATTTCTTCGAATGGCTCTGCTGGCTGGCGTATCCATTGATCGCGATCGACGCCTCGTATCCGCTCGGCTGGATCACGCTGCTGGCGCCGGCCTGCATGTATTGGGTCCTGGTCCATGTGTCCGGCGTGCCGCCGCTCGAACAGCACATGCTGCGCTCGCGCGGCCCGCAATTCCGTGACCTTCAGGCGCGGACCCGGCCGTTCTTTCCATTTCCGAAGCTGACTTCAGGCAGCTAGCCTTGCCGTAATGAGGCAAGCGGCGGTGGCGGACATGGCGCCAAGCAGCGTTCCCCAGGTCAAATCGAGCAGTGTGAGCTGGAAGGTCCAGTTCCGCACAGTCGCCTGGTTGGTCAAATCATACGTCATGTAGCTGAAGAAGCCGAAGAGCGCGCCGCTGAGCGCTGCCTGGACCAGGCTTTCGGACCTTATGGCCGGGAGCACCGCGAACACCACGAGCCCGATCGGGTAGATCAGATAGAAGGCGATCGCCGGAGGCAGGTTGATCTCCGTCGACAAGATGTCGCCGAGTGTCGGGCGATACAATCGGCTCGCCATCGTCCCAAGCCAGGCCATGTCGCAGAGCAAAAATACGATGAGTGTCGACAGGTAGGCGTAGAGATAGGTCATGTCGGGGCCCGAAGGTTGAACGCCACCGTGTCGCAAGGCGCAGCTCTCAATGAGGTAACGACAGATCGCGGCGCCTGGATCATCCAGGCGCCGGTCGGGGACAGCAAGCTGCGGATTCGGTGCAACAGGGCGAAGAAATCCCATGAAATCTTTGTTAGAATCCGAGCGCTCGGTACCTGCTTCCGGTGCGAGGAAACCCTGCAAAAATAGGGAAAAGTCGCCCGTCCGGGTGGTGGCGAATCGCAGTGGATGCGACGTCGGGCTGCCGTGACAGGGCTGTCCGCCCTATCGTCCCAAGGATAGGATGGGACAGTCAGGTTCCATTGGAAGATTCACCCCGTGCACGTCACCCAGACCACTGTTGATCGCGTCATTCGTACGCCACGGGCGAGGTCTGGCTTCGGCGGAGAACGGGTGTGACCCAGCCTGCGTCCGTGATGGTGCCCGGAGGCCGCTTCGGCCTCGCCGTCCGCATGCGACGGCTCGCAGGACGCTCACTCGTCGCGCTCGGCCTCGTCGTGGGTTCGGCCGGCTGCATCCTGACCCAGGACATCCCCGATCCCGCGCTTGACGTGCCGCAGGGCTACAAGGCGGCGCAGATTGGCCGGCCGGGCGACGCGGTTCCGACGCTCGATTGGTGGCGGGGCTTCCGCTCCAGGGAGCTGACGCAGCTGATGGAGGAGGCGCAGACCGTCAACCTCGACATCGCCGCGGCCGTGGCGCGCTTCCGCCAGGCCGACGCACTGGCGCGGCAGGCCGGCGCGGCGCTGCTGCCGACCCTCAATCTCAACGGCTCGGAGACCTATTCACGGACCTCGGGCTCCAGCGCCAGCGGCCTGACCAATGGCGGGCGCGAGGTGGTGAACTACAGTGCCTCGCTGAGCGCCAGCTACCAGCTCGATTTCTGGGGCCAGAACCGCGATGCCGCGCAGGCGGCGGAGGAGACCGCCGTCGCCAACCGGTTCGACCGCGAGGTGGTGGCGCTGACCACGCTGACCAGCGTCGCCAACGCCTATTTCACGGTGCTTGCCACCCAGGACCGGATCCGCACCGCACAGCGCAATATCGCGAGTGCCGAGCGCATCCTCAACGCGATCAAGGACCGCTTTAAGGCTGGCACCGGCTCCGATCTCGACGTCGCGCAGCAGGAAAGCGTGCTCGCCAACCAGCGCGCGCTGGTGCCGCCGCTGCGGCAAACGCTCGACCAGAACATCAACGCTCTCGCGGTGCTGGTGTCGCGTCCGCCCGAGAGCGTGCGTGTCGCCGGCGGTTCGCTGAATTCAGTTACGATCCCGCGTGTCACGCCGGGCCTGCCGTCCGAATTGCTGACCCAACGTCCCGATATCCGCCGGCAGGAGGCGCAGCTTGCATCCGCGACCGCCAATGTCGGCAGCGCGCGCGCGCAGTTCTTCCCGAGCATTCAGCTGACGGGGACGGGCGGCTACCAGAGCCAGGCGCTGGTCTCGCTGTTCCAGCCGCATGCGGCCTTCTTCAACCTGGTCGGCAGCATGACCCAGCCGATCTTCGACGGCGGACGGATTCTCGGCAATTTCGAGAACGCGAAGGCTAGGCAGGACGAGCTGCTGCAGACCTACCGAAAGACGGTCGTGCAGTCCTTCACCGATGTCGACAACGCGCTGGTCGCGATCCGTGAGACCACGCGGCGGCTGCAGCTGCAGCGCGACGTGCTGTCGTCGTCGCGGCGCGCCTTCGACCTGGCCGAGCAGCAGCTCAAGGCCGGCACCGCCGACATCGTAACTGTGCTAAACACGCAGCTGACCCTGTTCCAGGCGGAAGACGCTTATTCGCAGGCCCAGCTGGCCCGGCTATTGGCGATCGTGAGCCTGTATCAGGCCTTGGGGGGCGGCTGGGAACCGAAGATGGAAAGACCGGTCGATGCTCTTTAAGCCCGACTCGACGGACGACGAGAAAAGCACTGCACCGCGCAAGCGGAGCCTGATCTCGCGCCTGCTCGGACGCATGGTGTCGCTGCTGATCACGCTCGTGATCCTCGGTGGGCTCGGCTATCTCGGCTGGCTCGCTCTCCAGCCAAAGCAAAATGGCGGCGGCGGGCGCGGCGCGGGTGCGCGGCCCGACCTGCCGGTGCCGGTGCTTGCGGCCACGCCGCAGGTGCAGGACGTGCCGGTCTATCTCGACGGCGTCGGCTCCGTGAAGGCGCTCAACACCGTCACCGTGCGCTCGCAGGTGGATGGCAAGCTGCTCAAGGTGAACTTCGTCGAGGGCCAGGACGTCAAGAAGGACGACGTGCTGGGCGAGATCGATCCTGCGATCTATCAGGCGCAATATGATCAGGCGGTGGCCACGAAAGCCAAGGACGAGGCGCTGCTCGCCAATCAGAAGATCGACCTCGCTCGCTATGAGCAGCTGGCGGCCAGCAATGCCGGCTCCAAGCAGCAGGCCGACACGCAACGTGCGCTGGTCGCGCAGCAGGAGGCCATCATCAAGGCCGACCAGGCCCAGATCGACAATGCGCGCACCACGCTCGGCTACACCAAGATCGTCGCGCCGATCGCCGGACGGGCAGGCCTGCGCCAGGTCGACCAGGGCAACATCATCCACGCCTCCGACACCACCGGGCTCGTGATTCTGACCCAGTTGCAGCCGATCGCGGTGTGGTTCAGCCTGCCGCAACAGCAGATCATGCGGGTCAACGCCGCGGCAGCAAAGGGCCAGCTCGCGGTCGATGTGTTCGGCAATGACGGCGTCACCGTAATCGATACCGGCAAGCTGACCGGCATCGACAACCAGGTCGATCCGACCACTGGCACACTGAAGCTGAAGGCCGAACTGCCGAATGCCAACTACCAGCTCTGGCCTGGCCAGTTCGTCAATGTGCGCCTCAAGGTTGAGACCTTGCCGCAGGCGATCGTGGTGCCGACGTCGGCCGTGCAGCGCGGTCCGGCCGGGACCTTCAGCTATGTGATCGGCGCGGACAATACCGTCACCGCCAAGCCGGTCACGGTCACACAGCAGAACGAGCATGAAGCCGTCATCGCGAACGGCCTGACCACGTCGGATCGGGTCGTGACGACCGGCTTTGCCAATCTCGCCGACGGCTCCAAAGTCGTCGTCGGCAAGGACGACGGGCCGCCGGCGGCCGATCTGGCGCCGCGCAAGCGCAGCCGCGCTCCCGACGGCAAGCGCGGGGCGCAACGCGACGGTCAGAGCAAGGACCAGACCAAGGATCAGAGCAAGGAAGCCAAGCAAGACGGGCAGGGCGGCGAGCATCGCGGCCGGCACGAGCACAGCGATAGCGATCAGAAGGGGCGGACCGAACCGGCGCCTACGCCGGCGGCAGGGGCAGGGGGCGAAGCGTCGGGCGGCGCGCCGAAGGCGCGGCCATGACCGACATCCTGACCTCGTAATGTCCGACCCAACAGCGAGCACGCAACCATGAGCGTCTCAGAACCGTTCATCCGCCGGCCGATCGCTACCTCGCTGCTCGGCATCGCCCTGATGATCGGCGGCGCGCTGGGCTATTGGGCGTTGCCGGTCTCGGCACTGCCGCAGGTCGATTTCCCAACCGTGCAGGTGTCGACGCAACTGCCGGGCGCGAGCCCCGACGTGGTGGCCTCGCTGATCACGGCGCCGCTGGAGCGGCAACTCGGCCAGATCCCGTCGCTGTCGTCGATGAATTCGACTAGCTCCTTCGGCGTCAGCCAGATCTCGCTGCAGTTCGACCTCAACCGCGACATCGACGGCGCGACCCAGGATGTCCAGGCGGCGATCAATGCCGCGGCGGGCATTCTGCCGAAGACACTGCCGTACCCACCCCTCTACGCCAAGGTGAACCCGGCGGACGCGCCGGTCATGACCTTGGCGCTGACCTCGGACACGATCTCGCTGCGGGCGATGAGCGATCTCGCCGATACCATCCTCGGGCAACGCCTGAGCCAGATTTCCGGCGTCGGCCGGGTCTCGATCCTCGGCGGCTTGAAGCCCGCGGTGCGGGTGCAGGCCGACCTGGCGCGGCTTGCGGCCTATGGCATCGCGATGGAGGACCTGCGTAACGCGATTGCGGGTGCCAACGTGTCGGGGCCGAAGGGTTCGCTCGACGGCGCCCAGCAATCTTATACCATCGCTGCCAACGACCAGATTGCCGCCGCCGACGCGTACCGGCCGATCATCATCGCCTATCGCAACGGCTCGCCGGTCACGATCGGCGACGTTGCGCAGATCGTCGACGGGCTCGAGAACGACCGCACCGGCGGCTGGTACCAGGGCACGCCGGCCGTCATCATCGATATCCAGCGCCAGCCCGGCGCCAACGTCATCGATGTCGTCAAGCAGATCCGTGACGAAATCCCGCGGCTGCAGCGGGCAGTCCCGGCCGGCGTCAAACTGACCGTGGTCTCGGACCGCACCGTGACGATCCGCGCCTCGGTCCACGACGTGCAGTTCACGCTGATCCTGAGTGTGGTGCTGGTGACGCTGGTGGTGCTGTTGTTCCTGCGATCGCTGCGTGCGACCCTGATCGCCGGCGTTGCGTTGCCGCTGTCGCTGATCACGAGCTTCGGCATCATGTATTTCGCCGGCTTCAGCCTCGACAATCTGTCGCTGATGGCGCTGACTATCGGAACCGGCTTCGTGGTCGACGACGCCATCGTGATGATCGAGAACATCGTCCGCCACATGGAGGACGGCGAGACCGTCATGGAGGCCTCGCTGAAGGGCGCCAGTGAGATCGGCTTTACGGTGATCTCGCTGACGGTGTCGCTGATCGCGGTGTTCATTCCGCTGTTGTTCATGTCCGGCCTGGTCGGCCGCATGTTCCGCGAATTCGCGCTGACCTTGACGATTGCGGTCGTGACCTCAGCGGTCGTCTCGCTGACGCTGACGCCGATGATGTGCTCGCGGCTGCTGAAGAACATCCACGAGGAGATGGCGGTCCCGGGTCTTGCCGCGGTCAGCCGCTTCATCGACCGCATGGTCGAGTTCTACCATCGCACGCTGCTTTGGGTGCTGCAGCGCCAGCGCGCGACGCTGCTGGTGACGTTCGCGACCATCGCGCTGACGCTCATCATGTATGTGCTGGCGCCGAAGGGTTTTCTGCCGCTGCAGGACACGTCCTCGATCACGGCGGTGACCGAGGCCGGCCCCGACGTCTCGTTTGCCGAGATGCAGCGGCGGCAGAGCGCGGTCTCCGACATCATCAAGGCCGATCCGGATGTCGTCGGCGTGGTCTCGGTGATCGGCGCCGGCTCGGTCAATCCGACCACCAATGTCGGCCGCCTGGTGATGACGCTGAAGCCGCTCGACCAACGGCGCGACGGCGTCGCCAAGGTGATCGAGCGGCTCAAGCAGAAGATCGCGACGGTCCCCGGTATGACCGTCTACTTCCAGCCGGTGCAGGACGTGCAGATCTCGACCCAGTCGAGCCGCTCGCAATACCAATACACGCTGACCGCGACCGATGCCGCCGAGGTCTCGCAATGGTCGCAGAAGCTGGTCGCCGAGATGCGGCGCGAGCCCATCTTCCGCGATGTTTCCTCAGAAGCGCAGGCGGGAGGTTTGCGCGCGGCGCTCGACGTCAACCGGCAGCGTGCCGGCCAGCTCGGCGTCAGTCTGCAGGGCGTCACCGACACGTTGAACGACGCCTTCGCCCAGCGGCAGATCTCGACGATCTACGGCCAGGCCAACCAGTATCGCGTGGTGCTCGAGGCGATGCCGATGTATCAGCGCGACCCCTCGATCCTCGACAAGCTCTATCTGCCGGGCGCCAACGGCGCACAGGTGCCGCTGTCCGCGGTGGCGACGCTGGTCCGCACCACGGCGCCGCTCGCGATCTCGCACCAGGCGCAATTCCCGTCGGTTTCGCTCAGCTTCAACCTGGCGCCGGGCGAGGCGTTGGGCGACGCCGTCGAGGCGGTCAAGGCGATCGAAACGCGGATCGGAATGCCCGGCAGCATCGTCGGCATCTATTCCGGCGATGCTGCCGAATTCGCGCGCTCGCTGGCCGGACAGCCGTGGCTGATCCTGGCGGCGATCATCACGATCTACATCGTGCTCGGCGTGCTCTACGAGAGCTACATCCATCCGATCACCATTCTGTCGACGCTGCCCTCGGCCGGCGTCGGCGCCATCCTGGCCTTGATGCTGTGCGGGCAGGACCTCTCGGTGATCGGCCTGATCGGCATCATCCTGTTGATGGGCATCGTCAAGAAGAACGCGATCATGATGATCGACTTCGCGCTGGAGGCCGAGCGGCACCAGGGCATGTCGTCCTATGACGCCATCGTGCAGGCCTGCCTGCTGCGGTTCCGGCCGATCATGATGACGACGCTGGCGGCGCTGTTCGGCGCGCTGCCGCTCGCGATCGAAAGTGGCACCGGCGCCGAGCTGCGCTTCCCGCTCGGCATCTCGATCATCGGCGGCCTGCTGCTGAGTCAGCTGCTCACGCTCTACACCACGCCGGTGATCTATCTCGCGCTCGACCGGCTCAACCGCCGGATCGAGCGAGCCGTGCCGCAGGCGGGCCGCAGCGGCCCGCCGATCGCCGGCGCCACCGAGGGCATGCAGTGATCTCGATCTCCGAGCCCTTCATCCGCCGGCCGGTGGGCACCACCTTGCTGGCGATCGGGCTGTTCCTGGTCGGGATCGTCGCCTACGAGTTCTTGCCGGTGTCGTCGGTGCCGAATGTCGACTTCCCGACCATCCGGGTCTCGGCGTCACGGCCCGGTGCCGATCCCTCGGTGATGGCCGCGACCGTCGCCGCGCCGCTGGAGCGCAAGCTCGGCACCATTTCGGGCGTCGACCAGATCACCTCGACGAGCTCGCTCGGCACCACCAGCATCCAGGTGCAGTTCTCGATCGGCCGCGACATCGACCGCGCCGCGCGCGACGTGCAGGCCGCGATCAACGCCTCGCTCGCGGACTTGCCGAGCGACCTGCCGTCGCTACCCAAGTTCCGCAAGTCCAATCCGGCCGCGGCGCCGGTGTTCGTGCTGGCGTTGACCTCGAAGACGATCTCGACCAGCGCGATGTACGACGTTGCCGACACCGTGCTGGCGCAGCGGATCTCGCAGGTGCCGGGGGTCGGCGAGGTGACGGTCAGCGGCGCCGACCAGCCGGCGGTGCGGATCGCGCTCAATCCGGTGTCGCTGGCTAACGCCGGGATCGCAACCGACGACGTCCGTCTAGCGATTATCAATGCCAATCCGCTGGGCCCGGTCGGCATCTTCAACGGCGACCGGCTGAGCGAGACGCTTTCGATCAACAAGCAGATGCGCACCGCGGCCGAGTTCCGCGACATCATCATCAAGAGCTCGAACGGCAATTTCGTCCGCCTCTCGGACGTTGCGGAGGTCGAGGACTCGGTCCGCAACTCGCGCTCGATCGCCTGGTTCAACAAGCAGCCGGCGGTGCTGATCCAGATCACCAAGCAGGGCGACGCCAACGTCATCGATACCGTCGACGGCGTGCGCAGGATGCTGCCGGAACTGAAGCAGTGGATTCCGGCCGGCGTCGAGATCTCGACCCTGGTCGATCGTACCGGAACGATCCGCGCCAGCGTCCAGGACATGCAGTTCACGCTGCTGGCGACCGCCGGACTTGTGATGGTCGTGGTGTTCGTGTTCCTGCGCCGGATCGTGCCGACGATCGCCGCCGGCGTCTCGGTGCCGCTGGCGCTGGCCGGAACCTGCGCTGGGATGTGGCTCGCCGGCTTCTCGATTGACAATCTGTCGCTGATGGCGCTCGCGATCTCGGTCGGCTTCGTGGTCGACGACGCCATCGTGATGATCGAGAACATGTACCGCAATCTCGAGCAGGGCATGGCGCCGTATCCGGCCGCGGTCGAAGGCGCCAAGCAGATCGGCTTCACGGTGCTGTCGATCTCGCTGTCGCTGATCGCGGCCTTCACGCCGCTGATCTTCATGGACGGCATCGTCGGCCGCCTGCTGCGCGAGTTCTCGTTGACGCTGACGTTTGCGATCATCGTGTCGACCCTGGTGTCGGTGACGATCACCCCGATGATTTGCGCGCACTACATCAAGGAGGCGACCTCGGATCGCGCCACCTGGTACGATCGCGTCCTCGAGGGCACGCTATCGCGGGTCGTGGCGTTCTATGCGTCGACCCTGCGGATCGTGCTCGGCTATCCGTTCCTGACACTTGTGGTGTTCTTTGCCACCGTCGCGCTCACGGTGACGCTCTACATCAAGACGCCGAAGGGCTATTTCCCGACCGACGACAGCGGCTTCGTGATCGGCGCGACCCGGGCCTCGGCGGATATCTCGTTCCAGTCGATGCTCCAGCTTCAGCAGCGGCTCGCCGATATCGTGATGGCAGACCCCGCGGTCGCCGGCATCGGCTCCTCGGTCGGCTCCGGCGGCGGCCCGGGCGGCGCCACCTCCAACCGCGGCACCATGTTCATCAGCCTGAAGTCCCCGGAGGAGCGGGGAGGCCTGTCGACCGCGCAGGTGATCGACCGGTTGCGCCGCAACCTGTTCATGGTGCCGGGCATCCGCCTGTTCATGTTCGCTGCCCAGGACATCCGCACCGGCGGCCGGCAGAGCGATTCCGACTACCAGTACACGCTCGCCTCGACCGATCTCGACCTGTTGCAGAAATGGGCGCCGCTCGTCGCCAAGCGCATGGAGACGGTGGAGGGCATCACTGATGTCTCCGCCGACCGCGATCCCGGCGGCCTGCAGCTCAACCTCGTGATCGACCGCAAGATCGCCTCCAGCCTCGGCGTCCGGGTCCAGGACATCGACAACGCGCTCAACAACGCGTTCTCGCAGCGCCAGATCTCGTACATCTACACCCAGCGCAACCAGTACGTGGTGGTGCTCGAGATCGACCCGAAATTCCAGAGCGACCCGTCGAACCTCGAGCGCATCTACGTCGCGGGCGCCAACGACGTGCAGGTGCCGCTGTCGGCGCTCGTGCACTACCAGCGCGGTCTGTCGGCGCTGGCGGTGTTTCACTCCGGCGGCTTCCCCTCGACCACAGTGTCGTTCAACCTGCTGCCGGACGTACCGCTGGAGGTCGCCACCACGAACATCCAGCAGGCAGTGAACGAGCTGCACATGCCCGAGGGCATCCGCGGCAGCTTCGACGGCAACGCCGGCGACTTCAACAAGACCAGCGGGCGGCAGCCGCTGCTGATCCTCGGCGCGCTGATCGCGATGTATATCGTGCTGGGGGTGCTCTACGAGAGCCTGGCGCATCCGATCACGATCATCTCGACACTGCCGTCGGCCGGCCTCGGCGCCTTGCTGGCGCTGCAGGTGACCGACACGCCGCTGACGGTCATCGCCTTCGTCGGCATCATCCTCTTGATCGGCATCGTCAAGAAGAACGGCATCATGATGGTCGACTTCGCGCTCGAGGCCGAGCGGCATCAGGGGCTGTCGTCGCGCGATGCGATCTTCGAGGCCTGCCGGGCGCGTTTCCGCCCGATCCTGATGACGACCATGGCTGCGCTGTTCGCCGGCATTCCGCTGGTCATCGCGACCGGCCCGGGCACCGAGCTGCGCCGGCCGCTCGGCATCACCATCATCGGCGGCCTGTTCGTGTCGCAGATCCTGACGCTCTACACCACGCCGGTGATCTATCTGCTGATCGACCGGCTGCGCCGGCGCCGCGAGCCTTCAGGCGTGCACGCGCCGGCGGAATAGGTTGGATTGAACGGCTCCGCACGCGTATAGCGAAGCGATGGCCGAACCGACCGAAACAAAGACCGACCTCGTCAGCGAGATCCCAGAGTGCCCGCATTGCGGCAAGCCGATGCCGTTGTGCATCTGCGACAGCGTCACGCCGGTCAAAAGCCGGATCCAGCTGCTGATCCTGATCCATCCGCAGGAGCAGGACAGGGCGCTCGGCACCGCGCGGCTGCTGGCACGGCATTTCGAGAACGCCGTGGTGCGGATCGGGCTGTCCTGGCCGAGCCTTGCCAAGGCACTCGGCCGGCCGGTGCCAGATCCGTCGCGCTGGGCGGTGCTCTATCTCGGCTCGGCCAAGGTCGAGGATCTCGAAACCGACGCCGAGATCGTCGCGATCAACCGCAAGGGTGAGTTGGAGCCGCACCAGCGCGCCATCCTCTCCGACATCGAGGGCATCGTGCTGCTTGACGGCACCTGGAGCCAGGCCAAGGCGCTGTGGTGGCGCAATGCCTGGATGCTGAAGTGCCAGCGGGTGATTCTCGGACCGAAGCAGCCCTCGCGCTACGGCAAGCTGCGCCGGGAACCCCGGCGCGACGGCCTGTCCACCATCGAGGCGGCCGCGATCCTGCTGGCCGGGCTGGAAAAGCGGCCGGACATCGCCACAACGTTAACTGATAGTTTCGAGCGGATGCTGGCGAAATTCCGCGAAGTGCAGGCCAAAATGCTGGAATTGGCGCCAAAACCGAAGAAGCGGGACTTCCGGAGGCGCCGGCGTTAGCTGCGCGATTGGTTGCCTATCGAAGAGAGGGCGTATATGAAGTGCGCCGCAAGGGGCCACGTGGCGGAGTGGTTACGCAACGGTCTGCAAAACCGTGTACACCAGTTCAATTCTGGTCGTGGCCTCCACTCATCTCATCAATAGCTTGCAGCCAATACGTGAGAAACCGCATTAGCTCGCGGCGTACCAGCCTTCAGGAAACGGAATCAGCGGCCACGGCGCCTGGTTGTCATTGGCGGCGCGCGGCGGCGGCTGAATGCGGGGTGAGGGCTGGGCCACGAAATCCTCCTGAGCAATAGGCGCGATCGCCGTACGCACGGCGTCCAGCAACAGATCAAATTCGACTTCACTCATCGCGCTCTCCGAGGTTCGAGAGCGCCATGGTCGCAAAACTGTCTTCGGTCCGGATTGAGCGATTCGTTCGAATTTTATGAAAAGAACGATGGCGCCCGCTTTGGTTAATAGATCGCTATTCTCCTCGAGAACCTAGGTCGGCACGGCCGCACCTCGTGTGAGGCAAATCACAACGCGAAAAACTCTTTCCGGAATTCCGGGCAGTATTCATAGGGGGCAAATATCGCGGGAATTTTAGAGAGGCGTGACAGCGCAAGCGTCGGTCCGCCGGTGCCATCCTGGTCATGCCCATCCTGCGAGGTCGCCCGGCAGCATCGTCTTGAATTGCGTCAGCACCTGCCGCGCTTTCCGTGGCGGCAGCGTGATCGCGTGACGCACGGCGGCCGCGATCAGCGTCATCGTCAGCCCCGAGAAGGTGGCGAGGGTGGCGGACGGCATGTTGGGCGCAACCCGCCTGACCGCGTCGGACAACAGGCCGGAGAGCACGGCCATATCGTCTGCATCGAGCTTTTGCAGGGCGCGGTCGGCCTGCGTCGCCTGCCAGATATCGCGCATGACAGGCTCGCGCATGAACATCTCGTAGTAACTGTCGACGATCCGGCATAGCGCCGGGTGCAGGTCGCGCGCGGACGAGACCGCGGCCAGATCGCGCCTGACGCAATCGCGGCCGACGGCGTTATGTCGTTCAGCCAGCGTGCCGATGATCGCGGCCTTGTCGGGGAAGTATTGATAGAGCGAGCCGAATGCGACGCCGCTGCGCTCGACGATGTCGCTCATGCGGAAGGCCTCGCTGCCTTTCTCCGTCATGATCTCGGTCGCGCAGGTGAGGATGCGCTCGAACCGCTCGCGGCTGCGCTGTTGCGTCGGAGCAAGCCGCGCCAACCTGGGCAGGGGGGCTTTCACCCCGGGCGCGGCCCCAGCCGCCGCCTCGGGCGCGGCGCTTTCCGCTGCCCCGGGCCGGGCCTTTCGTCTCGCCATCGTTCTCCTCCGCAGCCGGGGTTGACGTTTCAAATATGAGAGTTTATCGCATTTTACAAATGCGAGTATCTCTCGCTTTTCGAGGAGGGGCGATGCGCAATATCCTGACCTCGGGGTTGCTGTGGTTCTCCGCGCTGGGCTGCGGCCTGCTTGCCGGCGTCTATTTCGCGTTCTCGGCGTTCGTCATGACCGCGCTCGGCCGCATCGATCAGGCGGCCGGCATCTCGGCGATGAACGCGATCGATGTCCACATCGTCCGCTCGCTGTTCATGCCGGTCTTCCTCGGCACCACGCTGTCTTGCGCCGGGCTGGTCGTGCTCGGCGGGCTGCGATGGCAGGAGCCGGGCGCGCTTGCGATGATCTGCGGCGGCATCGTCTATGTCGTCGGGATGTTCGTCGTCACGGCCGTCTTCAACGTGCCGCTGAACGATCAGCTTGCGGCCACAGATCCCGCGAGCACCGCGGCCGCCCGGGTCTGGGCGCGCTATCTGACGGACTGGACCTTCTGGAACCACGTGCGGACCATCGCCTCGCTTGCGGCGACGGCGCTGTTCATTGTCGCCATCGCCGCGCGATCGCGCTTCTGAACGAAAATGCTTCGCAGTTTGTGCACGATCTGTACTCGCGCAGCACGATCGCTAAGGAGGTGACGCCGCACGCCGATGTGCGGCTGACTGCCTGGAGATTTTCAATGAAGTCTATGCCGGCACTGCCTGTATTGCGTACGACCCCGGTACCAAGACCACCTCGTTCGTCCCGGAATTGACGTCAGAGGCTGGGCGGGGGCCGCGGAAGAATCGGCGGCGCGGCGAAATGGCGGCGTCGGCGGTGTTTCCGGACGCCCGCAGCGCCGGTAGCGGGACAGCCGGGACAGGCCTGCATCGCCTTGGAACGCCGGCAAAGCCTTGTACCGCAGGGGTTTACCGTCCCCCGCTAAAGTTTCGCCGGAGACCCATTTGGTTCTTTGCAAGGCCGAAAGGCTTTGTTATACGCTGCCCGCTCGCGAACGCTTTGTTCGCCTATTCCTCGGTAGCTCAGCGGTAGAGCATTCGACTGTTAATCGAATGGTCGCTGGTTCGAATCCAGCCCGGGGAGCCAGTTCTGGCTCCATCATCACCTATCACAAGCCTGTGGCCCGTAACGGGCAGACAAAAGTCGTCGTCAAATCGACTCAATAACCGCGGACACTTTGTTGCGCCGGGTCTTGAGAGGTGATTCTGATGGCCATTAACCTGATCGACCTGTCGATGCCACAGCCGACGCTTGTTCCGAGCGATGCTCCCGACATCAGCGACGATGAGTGTGTCCGCCGGCTCGCAAGGGCCGTCGAGGAGCACGATTCCGAGCATCTCGATGAAGTGGCCCGCCTGATCGGCCGGCTTGCAGTCACGATCGAATAGAACGCGTTGCGAGCGCATCTTGCACCCCAACGCCATGTTGCGTTTTGGCGGAGCTTGTTCCAAAAGATGGCCCTGTTCTAGCTTCTCCAGCGGCAATGCCGCGACTTGCAGGGTCCCGCCAATGACCGGTTTTTCGACTGCGCGCCAGTACATGGTGGATGGCCAAGTGCGTCCGAGCGACGTGACCGATGATCGTATTCTCGAAGCCATGCTGACGGTGCCGCGCGAGGTGTTCGTGCCGGCCAGCAAGCAGGCGCTGGCCTATCTGGACCTCGATCTCGACGTCACCGAGGGCGGCGCGGACAGGCGCTGCCTGATCAAGCCGGCGCTGCTCGCCAAGATGCTGCAAGCCGCCGAGATCAAGGCGACCGACCGCGTCCTGCTCGTCGGCTGCGCGACCGGCTACGCAGCCGCCATCGTGGCCCGCTTTGCCGCAGAGGTCAGCGCTACCGAGAGCGATCCGGCCCTTGCCGGCAAGGCCTCGGCCGTGTTCGTCCAGCTCGGCATCCAGAACGTGACCGTCAAGACCGCAGCCGCTGCCGACGGTGATGCCGCCGGCGCGCCATATGACGTCATCGTCCTCAACGGCGCGACCGAGATTATCCCGACCGGACTGTTCGGCCAGCTCCAGGAGGGGGGCCGGTTGGTCGGGGTATTCGGCCTGACGCCACCGCCGCGCGCGACCATCGTGACCCGCTCCCACGGGGATTTCGGACATCGCGAGCTGTTCGACGCCACCGCCCCCGTGCTGCCCGGGCTCGAGCGGGTTCCGGCCTTCGTCTTCTGACCGCCACCGCGCTGCACCGCCTGATAAAATCCCGTTCCGAATCAGAAGTGTGGCCCGTTTGCCCCATGTGAAGAGTTTCCGCCGTGTTCCGTTGCGGGGTAGTTCCGTTGCCCTTAGCTGCGGACTAAGGTGAGGCGGGACTCACTTCGTCTGAAGCGACCGCCGGAACTGACTTGCGTGTGGAGACGGCGACTACAATGATTGGATTACCGGGGATGCGTGGGGTGAAGGCTATCACCGCGGCTGCGACTGCCGTCCTTCTGTTGGCAGAGATGGGCCCCGTGCCCGCGCTCGCCGATACTATCGAGGCCGCGCTGGTGCGGTCCTACCAGAATAACCCCCAGCTCAATGCGCAGCGCGCGCTGGTGAGGGCGACCGACGAAAACGTTCCCCAGGCGCTCTCGGGCTATCGTCCGCGGGCCGCACTAACCGTAAGTGGCGGATATCAGTACTCCGACCAGCAGCCGACGGGCATCAAGGATTCGATCCACGGCACCCAAACTCCGGCCAGCGCGGGTCTGACGGTGAACCAGTCGCTGTACAATGCGCAGACCCCGCATAAGGTGCGCGCGGCCGAAAGCCAGGTGTCGTCGGCACGCGAAGGTCTGCGCGTGCTCGAACAGACCGTAATCCTGAACGCCGCCACGATCTATATGGACTATCTCCGCGATGCGGCGATCGTCGAGGTTCAGCGCAGCAACACGCGCGTACTGGAGCAGACGCTGAAGCAGACCCAGGACCGCTTCAATGTCGGTGAGGTCACCCGGACCGACGTCGCGCAATCCGAAGCGCAGCTTGCTGCCGGCCGCACCCAGCAGCTCACCGCGGAATCGAACCTGACGACGACGCGGTCGAATTTCCGCCGCATCATCGGCAACGAGCCGCAGAATCTCGCGCCCGGCTCGCCGGTCGATCGCTTCTTGCCGACGACGCTTGCGGCCGCGGTCGAGCTCAGCCTGACCCAGAATCCGAACGTCACGTCCGCGATGTACGGTGTCGACGTCAACTTCCTGCAGACCAAGGTTGCCGAAGGCGCGCTGCTGCCGACGGTCGGGTTGCAGGCGTCGGTGACCGAAGGCTACCAGCAACAATTGTCGGTGAACCGCCTGTTCAATGCGGGAGCCCAAGTTCAGGTGTCGGTGCCGATCTATCAGGGCGGCGCTGAGTATTCGCTGATCCGGCAGTCGAAGGAATCGCTGGCGCAGCAGCGTCTGGTGCTGGAACAGACCAGGGATCAGGCACGCGCCAATGTCGTCACCGCATGGGGCCAGCTGGTCGCCGGCAAGTCGCAGGTCGCGTCGGCGCAGGCGCAGGTGACCGCGTCCGAAATCGCGCTGAACGGCGTGCGCGAAGAGGCCAAGGCCGGTCAGCGCACCACGCTCGACGTGCTGAATGCGCAGCAGGCGCTCGTCAACGCGCGCAACGCGCTAGTGACCGCGCAGCACGACCGTGTTGTTGCGTCGTATAATGTGCTGGCAGCCGTTGGCCGGCTGTCACCGCAGGTGATGGGTCTTTCGACCAACGTCTATGATCCCACCGTGCATTATCAGCAGGTGCGCGACAACTGGGCCGGCGTACGCACGCCCGACGGTCGCTAAACACTTCACGTCATCGTCGCCTGTCGCGCCATGTTTGTGGTTCTGAGCTAATCAGGACCACAGACTGGCGCGTTTGCTTGCAATCGATAAATGGCCTGACATACCGTTTTATCGGGCAGCAAGGCGATTCGCGGCGAGCCGGCATGGCGTGATGACAGGTGCGAGGCCACCTGTAACCACGCTGCATTGGGCGACACGAAGCTTGCACAAGGCCTCGGGCGGGCTTGATCTGGGGACAAGTCGGGCGGGAGCAATGAAAATCTCCGCGCGCTTCTTCGGAACCGGCGAATCCTCTCGGGCTTGATGTAAAATAAGTTTCGATGTGGAGTCGGAGATGACGCAACCTGCGAAGGTCCAAGAGCCCTCGATGGAGGAGATTCTGGCGTCGATCCGTCGCATCATCGCCGATGACGAGGCGAAGCCAGCCGCGGCCGAGAAACCTGCTTCTGCCGCTGCACCGCCGCCGAAAGTCGAGCCGCCACCAGCAGCCAAGCCCGCAATGAAAAGCCCGCCGCCCGCAGCGCCCCCGGCCGCGAAGGCCGCAGCGTCAGCGCCAAAATCACCGCCGCCTGCGCCAGCGCCGGCCAGCAACAGTCAGGACGACATCGACTCACTGCTCGCCAGCCTCGACGAGGCGACGCCCGCGGCCGACATCCGGCCATCGCCGCAGCCCGAAGCCGACGTATTCGAGCTCACCGACGACATGGCGCTGCCGGAGCCGGCGGCCACACCGTCGTTCCGCAAGGTCGAGCCGCAGGACGATGTCGTGTTCACGGAAGCCCGCACGCGGGCGCCGGAGCCGATGCGAGAACCGGCTCGAGAGCGAGAACCGCCGGCCATCGAAACCGCGCCGATGCAGCAGATCATCTCGGGAACCACGATGCGGGCGGTCGAATCCGCCTTCAACTCGCTGGCCAACACCGTGCTGAGCAACAATGCTCGGACGCTGGAGGATCTGGTCAAGGAGATGCTGCGGCCGATGCTGAAGTCCTGGCTGGACGACAACCTGCCGGGGCTGGTCGAGCGGATCGTCAAGGCCGAGATCGAGCGGGTTTCGCGCGGGCGATAGCTCCGGCGCGGGCAGTAGCTCCTGCTGCAGGGGGCTTGGCAGCGCTCTATTCAGCCCCCAAATGCTCCAATGTGTCGGTTCCGATTGAATCAGAACCGAACCTCCAGCGTCCTTATTCGCCCGAAAACGCGCCAAACGCCGTTTTGACGTGCCGGTCCGGTTGACTTGGTGCGATCTGGCGGCTTTCTACCCTTTCCCCATGGTCCACAGCGCATTGTCATGATCGAGAAAAACTACCAGCCTGCCGATATCGAGCTCCGGATGGCCCAGCTCTGGGAGGAGAGCGGTGCGTTCAAGGCCGGCCGGCCCGAGCGCAAGGACGCCGCGCCCTTCACCATCGTGATCCCGCCGCCAAACGTGACCGGCTCGCTGCACATGGGCCATGCGCTCAACAACACGCTGCAGGACATCCTGTGCCGGTTCGAGCGGATGCGCGGCCGTGATGTGCTGTGGCAGCCCGGCACCGACCATGCCGGCATTGCCACCCAGATGGTGGTCGAGCGACAGTTGATGGAACGGCGGGAGCCGGGCCGGCGCGATATGGGCCGCGCCAAGTTCCTCGAGCGGGTCTGGCAGTGGAAGGCCGAGAGCGGCGGCACCATCGTCAACCAGCTCAAGCGTCTCGGCGCCTCCTGCGACTGGTCGCGCGAGCGCTTCACCATGGACGAGGGCCTGTCGCGCGCCGTCGTCAAGGTGTTCGTCGAGCTGCACCGAGAAGGGCTGATCTACAAGGACAAGCGGCTGGTCAACTGGGACCCGAAGCTGCTCACCGCGATCTCAGATCTCGAAGTGCAGCAGGTCGAGGTCAAGGGCCATCTCTGGTACCTTCGTTATCCGATCGAGGGCCGCAGCTTCAGTCCCGACGATCCCAAATCGTTCATCGTGGTCGCGACGACGCGTCCGGAGACCATGCTCGGCGACACCGCGGTCGCAGTTCATCCGGACGATGGGCGCTACACCGATCTGGTCGGCCAGCACGTGATCCTGCCGCTGGTCGGCCGCAAGATTCCGATCGTCGCCGACGACTATTCCGATCCCGAGAAGGGCTCGGGCGCCGTCAAGGTGACGCCGGCGCACGACTTCAACGACTTCGAGATCGGCAAGCGCCACGGCCTGCCGCAGATCAGCGTGCTCGACCAGGAAGGCTGCCTCAGCCTGATCGGCAACGAGGACTATCTGCGCGGCCTGCCTGTTGGCGCCGCCGAGTTCGCCGCCGAGTTCGACAAGATCGAACGCTTCGCCGCGCGCAAGAAGATCGTCGCAAGACTGGAGGAGTTCGGCTTCCTCGAGCGCATCGAGCCCAACACCCACATGGTGCCGCATGGCGACCGCTCCGGCGTCGTGATCGAGCCGTATCTCACCGACCAGTGGTATGTCGACGCCAAGACGCTGGCGCAGCCGGCGATCGCGGCGGTGCGCTCGGGCGAGACTACGTTCGTGCCGAAGAACTGGGAAAAGACCTATTTCGAGTGGATGGAGAACATCCAGCCCTGGTGCATCTCGCGCCAGCTCTGGTGGGGCCATCAGATTCCCGCGTGGTACGGGCCGGACGGCAAGGTGTTCGTCGCCGAGACCGAGGAAGAGGCGGTCGGCAACGCGCTCGGCTATTACGTCGAGCAGGAAGTCATCACGCCGGAGCAGGGCCACGATATGGCGGTCGATCCCGCCAAGCGCGAAGGCTTCATCACGCGCGACGAAGATGTGCTCGACACCTGGTTCTCGTCGGCGCTGTGGCCGTTCTCGACGCTGGGCTGGCCGGACGACACGCCGGAGGTCGCGCGCTACTACCCGACCAACACGCTGGTCACGGGCTTCGACATCATCTTCTTCTGGGTCGCCCGCATGATGATGATGGGCCTGCATTTCATGAAGCAGGCACCGTTCTCGACCGTCTACATCCACCGTCTCGTCCGTGACGAGAAGGGCGCGAAGATGTCGAAGTCGAAGGGCAACGTCATCGACCCGCTCGGCGTGATCGACGATTTCGGCGCCGACGCGCTGCGCTTCGCGCTGACCCGCGAGGCGGCGCAGGGCCACGACATCCGTCTGTCGCCGCATCTGGTCGAAACCAACCGCAACTTCGCGACCAAGTTCTGGAACGCGTGCCGCTTCGCCGAGATGAACGAGTGCGTGAAGCCGGACAGCTTCGATCCGAAGGGCGCCAAGGAGACGTTGAACCGCTGGATCGCGCACGAGACTTCGCGCGTCACCCGCGAGGTGACCGAGACGATCGAGGATCATCGCTTCAACGATGCGGCCGGTGCGATCTACCGTTTCGTCTGGAACGTGTTCTGCGACTGGTATCTCGAGCTAGCAAAGCCGGTTCTGATGGGCGAGGAGGGCGCCGCCAAGGCCGAGACCCGCGCCATGATCGCCTGGGCGCGCGACGAGATCCTCAAGCTGCTGCATCCGTTCATGCCCTTCATCACGGAGGAGCTGTGGGCCGTGACGGCAAAGCGCGACGGTCTGCTGGTGCTGGCGCCCTGGCCACGCAGGCCGGGCGTGACCGGCGAGCAGCTCGCCGCGATCGGGACCGCCGGTCCGGTCGTCGATCCGATCATTCCGCCGGTCATTGCCGCGCTCGACGCCGACGAGTTCAGCGATCCCGCGGCGGAAGCCGAGATCGGCTGGGTGGTCGATCTCGTCACGGCGATGCGGTCGGTGAAGGCCGAGATGAACATCCCGCCGTCGACGCTGACGCCGCTGGTGATCGTGACCTCATCTGAGGAGACGCGGGACCGCGCCCAGCGCTGGAACGACACCATCAAGCGCCTCGCGCGATTGTCGGACATTTCCTTCGCGGACGCCGCCCCGGAGGGCGCCATGCAGCTCTTGGTGCGCGGCGAAGTCGTCGCGCTGCCGCTGAAGGGCGTGATCGATCTTGCGGCCGAACGGGCGCGGCTGGAGAAGGAGCTCGGCAAGGCCGACGCCGACATCAAGCGGGTCGACGCCAAACTCTCCAACGAGAAGTTCGTCGCCAACGCGCCGGAAGAGCTCGTCGAGGAAGAGAAGGAAAAGCGCGCGGCGGCGCAGGAGCGTCGGGCCAAGATCCTCGAGGCGATCGAGCTGTTGAAGAAGGCGTCATAACGGGCAGCACGGGTAACGCTCAGAACCGCTTGCTGAGGAATTTCGATCCCTTCAGCCCATAGCGCCAGGGCAGCTCGACGGCCTTGGTGATGCCAATCCGCACACCGGTGACGATGTCGGGCGTCTCCGGCCGTGCGTGGAGCGCGATCGGGGGTCGATCGAGCGGCAGTTCGCTATGGGCGATGGTGATGCCCATCGCCTCGCACAGCTTGCCCGGCCCAGAGCACAGCGCGCGTTCGTCCTCGAGCCCGCGCCGCCGGCGCATCGCGGCGAGCCCATGGGTCGGCTCGATCGCGCGGATCAGCACGGCGCTGGCCGAGCCTGGCGCCTCGCAGACGAAATTGACGCACCAATGGATACCGTAGGAGCGGTAGACATAGGAGTAGCCAGGCGGGCCGAACATCACCTGATTGCGGGGGGTCGGTCCGTTGAACGAGTGAGCCGCCGGTTCGGTGTGATGGTAGGCCTCGACCTCGGTGATGATCCCGCCGACGCCGCCGACCAGGAAGGTTGCGCCGATCAGGTCGGGCGCGACCTCGTGGACGCTGCGGTCGAAGAAGGAGCGTTTCAGCGCCTTGCCGAGGTGCGGCGCGGGCGTCGTGGTCGATCGGGGTTTTTGAGCCATTTTGAGGTGGGAATCGGGCGGAACGGACCCTCGACACTGCCAATATATTGGCTGGTCTGCTAGGGTCGCATAGGCCGGGTTGCGAGCCGTGCCAACACGGATTAGCTATAGCCTCTCGCGACTTGCAGGCACAAATGGTCACCATCGTCGACACCATCTCCACCGCTCAGCTCCGCCCGCGTCACCCCGAAAAGGTGAACCGGCCGGATGCCGTGTCGCCGCCGAAGCCGGATTGGATCCGTGTTCGCGCGCCGAACACGCGCGGCTATGCGGATACGCGCCGCATCGTGAAGGAGAACGGCCTCGTCACGGTGTGCGAGGAGGCGGGCTGCCCCAACATTGGTGAGTGCTGGGACAAGAAGCACGCCACCTTCATGATCATGGGTGACACCTGCACGCGCGCCTGCGCGTTCTGCAACGTCAAGACCGGCATGCCTGGCGCGCTCGAGGCGAGCGAGCCGGACTATGTCGCCGAGGCGACCGCCAAGCTCGGGCTCACCCATGTCGTGGTGACCTCGGTCGACCGCGACGATCTCGCCGACGGCGGCGCCGAGCATTTTGCAGCGACCATCCGCGCCATCCGTGCCCGCTGCCCGACCACCACGATCGAGATTCTGACACCCGACTTCCTGCGCAAGGATGGTGCGCTCGAGCGCGTGGTCGCGGCCAAGCCCGACGTCTTCAACCACAATCTGGAAACCGTGCCGTCGCGCTATCTGACGGTCCGTCCCGGTGCCCGCTATTTCCATTCGATCCGGCTCTTGCAGCGGGTCAAGGAAATGGACCCGACCATCTTCACCAAGTCCGGCATCATGGTCGGCCTCGGCGAGGAGCGGCACGAGGTGTTGCAGGTGATGGACGATCTGCGCTCGGCCGAGGTCGATTTCCTGACCATCGGCCAGTATTTGCAGCCGACGCGCAAGCATCACGCCGTGATGCGCTACGTGACGCCGGACGAGTTCGCCGGCTACGAGCGCGTCGCCTATACCAAGGGTTTTCTGATGGTGTCGGCGAGCCCGCTGACACGCTCGTCGCACCATGCCGGCGAGGATTTTGCGAAGCTGCAGGCGGCTCGCTCGGCCCGCTGCCGCTAGTTTTTGAACGGCAGGAGGCCGGCGCCAACACGCGCCGCTGCCTGATCGAGCCTTGACCGAGTCTGGACGGGACCAATGCAACGCGTTCTGGTGATGGGATCGTCGGGGTCCGGCAAGTCGACCTTTGCGCGGCGGCTGTCCGCCATGACGGGCATTCCGACCGTGTCGATCGACGCGCTGTTCTGGAAGCCGGGCTGGGTCGAGTCCGACAAGGATGAATTCGAGCGCCGCATGAGCGAAGTCGCCCGCGCGCCGCGCTGGATCATGGATGGCAACTACACACGGCACGGTGCGGGTGAGCTGCGCCGCGAACTCTCCGATACGATCATCTGGTTCGACCTGCCGCGGTCGACCTGCATGCTCGGCATCTTCAGGCGGATTGCCGGCAGCTATGGCCAGGTTCGCCCCGAGATGGCGGAAGGCTGCCCGGAGAAGATCGATCTCGAATTCTTCCGTTACGTCTGGACCTATCGCCAGCAGCAGCGGCCGAAGCTGATCGAATATTTTTCAGGACTGCGCGCCGATCAATCGCTGGTGTGCTTCACCGCTCGGGCCCAGGCCGACGATTATCTGCAGCGTCTCGCACGCGAGCAAAACCGTGCGAGTATTCACTGATGCCACGATTCTCAAGCAAGCGGCGGGTCCGCCACACCGCACCTCAAATGTTCGATCTGGTCGCCGACGTCGAGCGCTATCCGGAATTCGTGCCGCTGTGCCAGGCGCTCAAGATCCGCCAGCGCACGCCAAAGGACGACGGCACCGAGATCGTGGTGGCCGACATGACGGTCTCGTTCAAGCTGGTGCGCGAAACCTTCACCAGCAGAGTGACGCTCGACCGGCCCAACCTGAAGATCCTGGTCGAATATCTGCGCGGCCCGTTCAGCAACCTGGAGAATCGCTGGAGCTTCGAGCCGAAGTCGGAGACCGAATGCGATGTCGGCTTCTTCCTGAACTACGAATTCAAGAGCCGAATGCTGGCGATGCTGATGGGCTCGATGTTCGACGCCGCGTTCTCGCGCTTTGCCGCCGCGTTCGAGAAGCGCGCCGACCAGGTTTACGGCAAGCCTCAGCTGTCGGCATAGCGAAGCCGTCTCGTTTGAATCTCCAGAACGCAAATGCCCGGCGCGGGGCCGGGCATGAACGATAATATGGGTGCGTTCGTCGCCATTACGGGCAGGAACGACGCACACCGCCCTTTGCGATGTAGGTGCCCGAAGCCGGGTCGTAGGAGCGGAAACGCTGCGAGCAATAGGCGTCGTTGTTGGCCTTGGCCTGACTTGCCGCGATGGCACCGCCGATGATCGCGCCCGCTGCTAGCCCACCGATGACTGCGCCGGCATTGCCGCCGCCGTGATAATGACGATGACCGTAGTAACCGCCGCGATAGCCGTATCGCGGGCCGCCATGCCAGTGACGGTACTGCACGTGCTCGACGGAGGTCGGCCGGTCCTGCAACCGCGCGGGCGCGAGCGGTGCGGCGAACGAGGGGGCAACAGTCGACAGCGTCATGGCGCCCGAGGCGATTGCGGCCACGACCAAAGTTCCCAACTTCATCATTTTCTCCTTGTTGTGAAATTTTGCTGCTTGGAAAAACAATTCAAACAGCAGAGTTGGAACAATAGAAAACGGCGAACCGACGTCGCAGTTCCGCCTGGGATTGGCGGCACTGGGTCGCAGTTGACACAGGGTAGTGTGAGGTTTGCCTTCGCGCGACTCGACTTGTGCCTATCCGCGCGGCGGCCGCCGGCGTTTCGCGGCGTGGCTTCGTGGCGATCGCGCCACCCGCGGCCGCAACCGGCTGGCGGCTTCGCGGCGGGGGGGCTTTGCCGCCTGCGGCGGGCGCGCGAGCTCCATCAGCATGCGTAGCGCCTCGACGACCGAGCGCTGCCGCACCGTGCTGCGGCCGATCGCGCCAAATCGCTGCTCACGATGAAGGATGCGGCCGTCGCGCGCGGCGACGGCAAAGTGCACCAGGCCGACCGGCTTGCCCGGCGTCGCACCGCCCGGGCCAGCGATCCCCGTGATCGAGACCGCCAGGTCGACGCCGGCCTTTTCCAGCGCGCCGATCGCCATCGCGGTTGCCGTTTCCTTGCTGACGGCGCCGAACGTCTCCAGCGTCGCCGCTTTGACGCCGAGCATCACCCGCTTGGCCTCGTTGGAATAGGTGACGAAGCCGCGGTCGATCACGTCGGACGATCCGGGAATGTCGGTGAGTGCGCCGGCGACCAGGCCGCCGGTACAGGATTCGGCGGTTGCGATCGTCAGCTTGCGCATCCGGCACAGGTCGAGCAGCGCGCGGGAGAGGGCACGAGCGTCGCTGCCGCCCATGTCAGGCACTCCAGCCTTTTTCATCCCAGGGCAAGCGAACCGTGGCGCTCGCGGTCGCCGCGATGCCTTCCTCACGGCCGGTGAAGCCGAGCCGCTCGCTGGTGGTCGCCTTGACCGCCACGCGCGAGATGTGGACGCCGGAGATCTCCGCGATCTTCGCCCGCATGGTGTCGCGCAGCGGTCCGATCTTTGGCCGCTCGCAAATCAGCGTCACCTCGAGATTGGCGATCCGTCCGCCGCGCGCAGTGACGCGCTCGACGGCGTATTTCAGGAATTGGTCGGAGGAGGCGCCCTTCCACTTGGCGTCGCTCGGCGGGAAATGCGAGCCGATGTCGCCGTCGGCCAGCGCGCCGAGGATCGCGTCGACCAGCGCATGCAGCCCGACATCGCCGTCGGAATGGGCCAGGAATCCCTTGGTGTGCGGCACGCGCACGCCGCAGATCATGACATGGTCGCCGTCGCCAAAGGCGTGCACGTCGTAGCCGGTGCCGGTCCTGATGTCGCCGAGCTGGCTTGCGAGCCGCGCTTCCTCGCGCACGAAATCTTCGGGGGTGGTGAGTTTCATGTTGGCAGCATCGCCTTCAAACGTCGCAACGGTCAATCCCGCCCATTCAGCAAGCGCGGCATCGTCGGTGAAATCGCTGCGGCCCTCGCGCGCCGCACGACGATGCGCCTCCAATATTACGTCGAAACGAAATGCCTGTGGCGTCTGCGCGATCCGCAGGCGGGCACGCTCCGGCGTCGCCTCGACATCGCCGGTATCGCCGGTGAGCTTGATCGTGTCGGTGACGGGAATGACAGGGATCGCGGCGCCGGTGCGGCCAGCCGCGGCGATCGCGCGGGAGATCACGGCTGCGGTGACGAAGGGGCGCGCGGCATCGTGGATCAGCACGATGTCAGGCTTCGCGCTGGCGAGCGCCTCGAGCCCGGCATGGACCGAGGCTTGCCGTGTCGCGCCGCCCGGTGTTGGCGGTTGATGGCGGAGGCCTGCGACCGCTTCATCGAACAGCGCGGCATCGTCAGGATTGACCACCGGCTGCACCGCGAACACGTCGCGATGTCCGGAGAACGCCTCCATGGCGCGGTAGATCACGGTCTGTCCGCCGATCATCCGGTACTGCTTTGGTCCGCCCGCGCCGGCGCGCAGTCCACGGCCGGCTGCGACAAGGATGGCTGCGGTACGCTCAGGCTTCGGCATGTTGAACCAGTGACAGACGAATCGGGATTGAGGGGGACGGCGGGAGACCACCGCGCACAGCCCTTAGCATGACCGCTGCGCAAAAACAGAGCGTTCGCCGATGACTGTGGGAAAAGCAGATTTTGTTGCAGTGCACTTGCAGTGGTGGTAGGAATGTCTAAACCGTAGGCATGAGCCTTGACTGCACAAGAATTGTGCGCAGAATAGGCGAGGTCGGCTGCAATGGCGTGGCTGACAGAACGACGAGACGGCTGTGACCGGCGTGCAAAGTACTCCTCGTAACCCATTGAAGATAGGTGATATTTCTGTCGGCAACCGGGTTCTCCTCGCGCCCATGTCCGGCATCACCGACGCGCCCTTCCGGCGACTCGCCGCCAATCTGGGGGCGGGCCTGGTGGTCTCCGAGATGACCGCCAGCGACGATCTGGTGAACGGCAAGCCGATGTCGAAGCTGCGTTGTGAGGCAGCCGGGATCGGGCCGCATGTGGTCCAGCTGGCCGGCTGCGAGACCCATTGGATGGCGGAGGGCGCGCGGATCGCCGAGGGCGCCGGCGCCGACATCATCGATATCAACATGGGTTGCCCGGCACGCCACGTGACCGGAGGCCAGTCCGGCTCGGCCTTGATGCGCGACGTCGACCACGCGGTCGCGTTGATCGAGGCGACCATCGTCGCAGTCAATGTGCCGGTGACGCTGAAGATGCGGCTCGGCTGGGACGATCGTTCGCTCAATGCGCCCGAACTGGCACGCCGCGCCGAGGCATCAGGCGTCCAGATGATCACCGTGCATGGCCGCACCCGCTGCCAGTTCTACAAGGGCGAGGCCGACTGGAACGCAGTACGCGCGGTCAAGGATGCCGTCACGATTCCGGTCGTGGTCAATGGCGATATCACCTCGTTCGACAAGGCTGTCGCCGCGCTGGAGATATCGGGCGCCGACGCCGTCATGATCGGGCGCGGCGCGCAGGGCCAGCCCTGGCTGCCCGGCCAGATCGGCCGCCGCCTCGAGACAGGGGTCGCCGAGGCTGCGCCGTCGCTCGCCGAGCAGCTCGAGCATGTTCGCGCGCTTTATGACGAGGTCTGCAGCCATTATGGCCTGCGCATCGGACTCAGGCATGCGCGCAAGCATCTGGGCTGGGCGCTGGAGACCGCTGCGACCTATAGCTGCGCGCCGGCGGCAACGCTGAAGACCTGGCGGCAGGCGATCCTGACCTCGGAGCAGCCGTCCAGTGTGCATCGCGCGCTCGAGGACGCCTACGACGATTTTGCCTGGAGTGCTGCCGCATGACGTCAGCCATGGAATTCCGCCGGCCCGTGCCTACTGATGGCGAGGCCATCCTCAACGCACTGCCCAATCCGGTGCTGCTGGTTGCACCCGACGGACGGATCGTCGACGCCAACATCGCCGCCGAATCCTTCTTCGAGATCTCGACGCAGTTCTTACGCCGGCAGTCGCTGAAGGAGCTGGTGCCGTTCGGCAGCCCGCTGCTCGCGCTGATCGAGCAGGTGCGGGCGAGCGGCTCGCCGGTCAACGAATACAAGGTCGATCTCGGCACGCCGCGGATCGGCGGCGATCGTCAGGTTGATCTGCACGTCGCGCCGCTGACCGAGCGGCCCGGGCATATCGTGGTGATGCTGCAGGAGCGCACCATCGCCGACAAGATGGACCGCCAGCTCACCCATCGCAGCGCGGCGCGCTCGGTGATCGCGCTGGCGGCGATGCTCGCACACGAGATCAAGAACCCGCTGTCGGGCATCCGCGGCGCCGCGCAGCTGCTGGAGCAGCAGGCGTCCTCCGAGGACCGGCTGCTGACGCGGCTGATCTGCGACGAGGCGGACCGTATCGTGACGCTGGTCGACCGCATGGAAGTGTTCGGCGACGACCGTCCGGTGGCGCGCGGCCCGGTCAACATCCATTCCGTGCTCGACCATGTGAAGCGGCTGGCGCAGTCCGGGTTCGCCCGCAACGTCCGCTTCATCGAGGATTACGATCCGTCGCTGCCGCCGGTTCTGGCCAATCAGGACCAGCTGATCCAGGTGTTCCTCAACCTCGTGAAGAACGCGGCCGAAGCGGTCGCCGATCTCGGCACCGATGCCGAGATCCACCTCACTACGGCGTTCCGGCCGGGCGTGCGGCTGTCGGTGCCCGGCAAAAAATCGCGGGTCTCGCTGCCGCTGGAATTCTGCGTCAAGGACAACGGCTCAGGCGTGCCGGAAGATCTGCTGCCGAACCTGTTCGATCCCTTCGTCACCACCAAGCAGACCGGAAGCGGGCTCGGCCTCGCGCTGGTCGCCAAGATCGTCGGCGATCACGGCGGCATCATCGAATGCGAGTCGCAGCCGCGCAAGACCATCTTCCGCGTGCTGATGCCGATGTACAGCGCCGCCAAACACCACGACCAAAGCAACCGCGATGACGTTCCGGGTACGTCCTCGCCTGCCTCTCAGGATACACGATGAGGAACACCAATGCCTGCAGGTAGCATACTTGTCGCTGACGACGACACCGCCATCCGGACCGTCCTGAACCAGGCGCTGTCACGCGCCGGCTACGAGGTGCGTCTGACTGGCAACGCTGCCACGCTGTGGCGCTGGGTCAGCCAGGGCGAGGGCGATCTCGTCATCACCGACGTGGTGATGCCGGACGAGAACGCGTTCGACCTGCTGCCGCGCATCAAGAAAATGCGGCCGAATCTGCCTGTCATCGTGATGAGCGCGCAGAACACCTTCATGACCGCGATCCGCGCCTCCGAGCGCGGCGCCTATGAATATCTGCCGAAGCCGTTCGACCTGAAGGAACTGATCACCATCGTCGGCCGCGCGCTGGCCGAGCCGAAGGAGCGGGTCTCCAGTCCCGCCGACGATGGCGAGTTCGACTCGATCCCGCTGGTCGGCCGCTCGCCTGCGATGCAGGAAATCTACCGCGTGCTGGCGCGGTTGATGCAGACCGATCTCACGGTGATGATCTCCGGCGAGTCCGGCACCGGCAAGGAGCTGGTCGCCCGCGCGCTGCACGATTACGGCCGGCGCCGCAACGGCCCGTTCGTCGCGGTCAACATGGCGGCGATCCCGCGCGACCTCATTGAGTCCGAGCTGTTCGGCCATGAGCGCGGCGCGTTCACCGGGGCCAATACTCGCGCCTCCGGCCGCTTCGAGCAGGCCGAGGGCGGCACGCTGTTCCTCGACGAGATCGGCGACATGCCGATGGAGGCGCAGACCCGTCTGCTGCGCGTGCTGCAGCAGGGCGAATACACCACCGTCGGCGGCCGGACCCCGATCAAGACCGACGTTCGCATCGTCGCGGCCTCCAACAAGGACCTGCGCATCCTGATTCAGCAGGGCTTGTTCCGCGAGGATCTGTTTTTCCGCCTCAACGTGGTACCGCTGCGGCTGCCGCCGTTGCGCGAGCGCATCGAGGATTTGCCCGACCTGATCCGGCATTTCTTCTCGCTTGCCGAGAAGGACGGCCTGCCGCCGAAGAAGCTCGATGCCCAAGCGCTGGAGCGGCTCAAGCAGCACCGCTGGCCGGGCAACGTCCGCGAACTGGAGAACCTCGCCCGACGGCTCGCCGCGCTCTATCCGCAGGACGTCATCACCGCCTCGGTCATCGACGGCGAGCTGGCGCCGCCGGCGGTGACCTCGGGCAGCACCGCGACTGTTGGCGTCGACAACCTCGGCGGCGCGGTCGAGGCCTATCTGTCCTCGCACTTCTCCGGCTTCCCGAACGGCGTGCCGCCGCCGGGCCTCTACCATCGCATCCTCAAGGAGATCGAGATCCCGCTGTTGACCGCCGCGCTGGCGGCGACCCGCGGCAACCAGATCCGGGCCGCCGACCTGCTCGGATTGAACCGCAACACCCTGCGCAAGAAGATCCGCGACCTCGACATCCAGGTCTACCGGAGCGGCGGGTAGCGGGCGCGGGCGCGAGGACGCACGCCAGTCATTGACTAGTCACAAATGGTTTTGCGGACACCGCGCTGCACCGCGGTTTGCGCCGCGGAAATGTCGCAATTCGGCAACATTGTGATATGATTGCATCAGTTCGCAATTCCCGCGGGCGATCGCACTCAGCTCAATTGCCGGTATGACCAGCGCAGAGACCACCGCTTCAACGTTACACGCGTCTACGGCCGAGCCCACAGCAGAGGCGCGGGGCTTCCCGCTGCGGCGCTGGCTGGCGCCGTTCGCCGTTGCGATCGCGCTGTTATCGGCCTTCCTGACCTTCGTGGTGCTGACCGGCCTGACCCCGATCGAACCGACTTCCGAGGTTGTCCGCTCCTTCCTGATGATCAACGCCGCCACCATCCTGCTGCTGGTCGGCATCATCGTCCGGGAAGTCTGGCAGATGGTGCAGGCGAGGCGGCGGGGCCGGGCGGCGGCAAGGCTGCACGTCCAGATCGTCGGCCTGTTCTCGGTGATCGCGGTCTTGCCGGCCGTGCTGGTGTCGATCGTCGCCAACGTCACCATCGAGCGCGGCCTCGACCGGCTGTTCTCCGGCCCCACCAAGCAGGTGATCCAGAACTCCCTGACGATTGCCAGCGCCTACATGCAGGAGCACGCGCAACTCATCAACGGCGACACGCTGGCGATGGCCAACGATCTCGCCCATGCGCGGCCGCTTTACGACCAGGATCGCATGACGTTCCTGCAGCTGATGACGGCCGGCGCCGAGGCGCGCAACCTGCCGGTCGCGGTGCTGATGGACAAGGACGGCAAGATCGTCGCCAGCGCCGAAACCGGCGTCCGCCTGAACTATGAAGCGCCGCCGCCGGACATCCTCAAGGACATCAACGAGACCGAGCCGAAGATCTCGGTCTTCCCCGAGAACTACGTCGCCTCCGTGGTCCGCCTGCGGGCCTATGACGACATGTTCCTGTACGTGGCGCGGCTGCTCGATCCGGCTGTCGTAGCCCAGCTCAAGCAGACCCAGACCAGCGCGGCCGAATACGCCCAGCTCGAGACCCGCCGGCTCGGCATCCAGGTGGCGTTCGCGCTGATGTTCGCCGTGATCGCGCTGACCATCCTGATGGCCTCGGTGCTGATCGGCCTCAACTTCGCCAACGGGCTGGTATCGCCGATCCGCCAGCTGATGGGGGCGGCGAGTGAGGTCTCGACCGGCAACCTCAATGTCCAGGTGCCGGTCCACAAATCGGCGAGCGACCTCGCGCTGCTCGGCGAGATCTTCAACAAGATGACCCAGGAGCTGCGCACCCAGCGCAACGAGCTGGTCGACGCCAGCGAGACCATCGACAGCCGCCGCCGCTTCATCGAAGCGGTGCTGTCGTCGGCCAGCGCAGGGATCATCGGGGTCGATGCCTCCGGCAGCGTCGGCATTCTCAACCGCTCAGCGGAGAAGCTGATCGGGCATGCCGAGTCGGAGACGCTCGGCCATCCGCTCTCGGACGTGCTGCCCGAGCTCGACGAGATGATGAAGACGGCGCGCGAGGGCACGCAGCGCCTGGTGCAGGGACAGGTCACGATCCTGCGCGACGGCAATGAGCGCAATCTGTCGGTCCGCGTCTCGGCAGAGCAGACCAGCCAGTCGCGCGACAGCTACATCATCACCCTCGACGACATCACCGAATTGGTCTCCGCGCAGCGCACTTCGGCCTGGGGCGACGTCGCCCGCCGCATTGCGCATGAGATCAAGAATCCGCTGACGCCGATCCAGCTGTCCGCCGAGCGGATTCGCCGCAAGTTCGGCAAGACCATCACCGAGGAAAAGGACAAGTCGATCTTCGAGCAATGCACCGATACCATCGTGCGGCAGGTCGACGACATCAGGCGCATGGTCGACGAGTTCTCGCGCTTTGCCCGAATGCCGAAGCCCGTGATGGAAGGCGAGGACGTCGCCGACGTGGTGCGCCAGGCGGTGTTCCTGATGAAGGTCGCCCATCCCGACCTCGACATCGAGGCCGACATCAAGCAGTCGCCGCTGCCGGCGCAGTTCGATCGCAGGCTGATCTCGCAGGCGCTGACCAACATCATCAAGAACGCGACCGAGGCGATCGAGCAGGTGCCGCGCGAGGAGCTCGGCAAGGGCCGCATCGACGTCGTGGCGCAGCGCGAAGGCGACGACATCCTGATCGATGTCGTCGATAACGGCATCGGCCTGCCGAAGGTCGCCCGCGCGCGTCTGCTCGAGCCCTACGTCACGACGCGGGCGAAGGGGACCGGCCTCGGCCTTGCGATCGTCGGCCGCGTTCTGGAGGACCATGGCGGCCGCATCGAGCTCAAGGACGCGTCCGATTTCCGCGAGGGCCAGCGCGGTGCCTGGATGCGGCTGCGCTTTGCCGTCACGGGCCAGGCGGCCAAACCTGAGAACAAACCGGAGCACAAGGAACAAAGGCCGGACGTGACTTCATCCGACCCCGACAGTGAAAAAAATCCACTGCAAGAGCCGACCAACGGCCCGGCACAGGCGACCAACAATGAGCCAAAATCCGATCAGCAAGAACCAAATAACCAAGAGCCAAATGCGCAAGAGCCAACAAGCCAAGAGCCAAAAATCAAAGCCGCGACGGGCGACTGACAACGCAGGTGTAACCCATGGCAAGTGACATTCTGATTGTCGACGACGAAGCTGACATTCGTGACCTCGTTGCGGGTATCCTGGACGATGAGGGGTTCTCCACGCGCACCGCGCGCGACAGCGATTCGGCGCTTGCCGAGATCGCCAACCGCCGCCCGAACCTGGTCTTCCTCGACATCTGGCTGCAGGGCTCCAAGCTCGACGGCCTGCAGCTGCTCGAGCAGATCAAGAAGGACAACGCCGATCTGCCGGTCGTGATGATCTCCGGCCACGGCAACATCGAAACCGCCGTCGCCGCGATCAAGCGCGGCGCCTATGACTTCATCGAGAAGCCGTTCAAGTCGGACCGGCTGATCCTGGTCGCGACACGGGCGCTGGAGACCTCGCGGCTGAAGCGCGAGGTCAAGGAGCTCAAGCAATTGGCGCCGGCGGCCAGCGTCCTGACCGGGCGCTCGGCCTGCATGAACCAGCTGCGCCAGACAATCGACCGCGCCGCCAAGGCCAACAGCCGCATCCTGATCGTCGGACCCTCCGGCGCCGGCAAGGAACTCGCCGCGCGCACGCTGCATCATGCATCGGGACGCGCCGAAGGACCGTTCGTGGTGATCAACGCGGCCGCGATCACGCCGGAGCGCATGGAGATCGAGCTGTTCGGCATCGAGGGATCGAACGGCGAACAGCAGCGCAAGGCCGGCGCGCTCGAGGAGGCGCATGGCGGCACGCTGTTCATCGACGAGATCGCGGACATGCCGCGCGAGACCCAGAACAAGATCCTGCGCGTGCTGGTCGATCAGACCTTCCAGCGCCAGGGCGGCACCAGCAAGGTGCATGTTGACGTCCGCATCATCTCTTCGACCGCGCGCAATCTGGAGGAAGAGATCGCCGCGGGCCGTTTCCGCGAGGACCTCTATCATCGCCTCTCGGTGGTGCCGATCCGGGTGCCGCCGCTGTCGGAGCGCCGCGAGGATATCCCCGAGCTGATTGACTACTTCATGGATCAGATCTCGGCCGCCACCGGCCTGCCCAAGCGGCAGATCGGGCAGGACGCGATGGCGGTGCTGCAGTCGCATGTCTGGCCGGGCAACGTCCGCCAGCTCCGCAATAACGTCGAGCGGGTGATGATCCTGGCCGGCGGCGGCCCTGAGGCGATCATCACCGCCGACATGCTGCCGCAGGACGTCGGCTCCATGGTGCCGGCGATGCCGACCTCCAACAACGGCGAGCACATCATGGGCCTGCCGTTGCGCGAGGCGCGCGAGGTGTTCGAGCGCGATTACCTGATCGCCCAGATCAGCCGCTTCTCCGGCAACATTTCGCGTACAGCCGAGTTCGTCGGCATGGAGCGCTCTGCGCTGCACCGCAAATTGAAAGCGCTCGGGGTCGGCTGACGCTGATATACCTGGGCCGGCAATTGCCGGCGGCTCGGCGCGAAGCCCCGGCGGTCACCCCGCCGGGAAAAAAGGACAGTTGAGCCGGCCAGCGAGGTAGGGCAGGGCCGGTACAACCGGGGGATTTATCCACTCTCCACGAGAATATTCGTCTCTTTCCCTGCACTTTCTTAGAATTGCCACCGTGTTCCTACCGACTGCACCGCGAACCGGCTTGCCTAAAAAGCGCGCGTGGCCTCTAATCCTACCGCTACGCCTGCCAGAGGGGGATCTCAGGGCAGGCGGGCAGCCGGAGGAGGCTCCGTCAGAGAGCCGCAACCGGTTCAATAAAAAGAAGCACAAGCTTGCGGGACAAAAACAATGGCGGCAGACCGCGCACAAAATCTACAAGACACCTTCCTTAATCACGTTCGTAAAACAAAGACGCCACTGACGATATTTCTGGTCAACGGGGTAAAGCTGCAAGGCATTGTCACATGGTTCGACAATTTCTGCTTGCTGCTGCGGCGCGACGGTCACTCGCAGCTTGTCTACAAGCACGCGATCTCGACCATCATGCCGGGAGCTCCGATTCAGCTGTTCGAAGGTGGCGAGGACGCACCGGCTTGAGAGTGAACTGATTGGAACCCTTCAATCGTGAAGGGGGCGCCGACCGGACCAAGTCTAGGCCTGGGTCGGCGGGGGACTTGAGCACCGGGCGGGTGATCGTCATCGGCCCGTACATGCGCGCGCGCCGTGACGACGGCGGTGCGCAAACGGATTCGTCTGTCCGCGACTATGAAGCGCGGATCGAGGAGGCCGCAGGCCTCGCCGGTGCAATCGACCTCATCGTGGTGGAATCCGTCGTCGCACCGATCAGCCAGATCCGGCCGGCAACCTATCTCGGCAAGGGCAAGGTCGAGGAAATCAAGGGCCTCGTCGCCGGCGACAAGGTCGAGCTCGTGGTGATGGATTGCGCGCTGTCGCCGATCCAGCAGCGCAATCTCGAGAAGGCCTGGAGCACCAAGGTGCTCGACCGCACCGGCCTGATCCTGGAAATCTTCGGCCGCCGCGCCAAGACCAAGGAAGGCGCGCTACAGGTCGAGCTCGCCCATCTCAATTACCAGCGCAGCCGCCTGGTGCGGTCGTGGACCCATCTCGAGCGCCAGCGCGGCGGCTTCGGCTTCATGGGCGGCCCCGGCGAAACCCAGATCGAGGCCGACCGCCGCCTGATCAGCGAACGCATCACCAAGCTCGAAGGCGAGTTGAAGAAGGTGCAGGCGACGCGGCGGTTGCATCGCGCCGGACGCCAGCGCGTGCCGTACCGCGTGGTGGCGCTGGTCGGCTACACCAATGCCGGCAAATCGACCCTGTTCAATCGCCTGACGCGCGCCGACGTGCAGGCTGCCGACATGCTGTTTGCGACGCTCGACCCCACCCTGCGCGCGCTCAACCTGCCGCATGGCGGCAAGGCGATGCTGTCGGACACGGTCGGTTTCATCTCCAATCTGCCGACCCAGCTGGTAGCTGCTTTTCGCGCCACGCTGGAGGAGGTGCTGGAAGCCGACATCATCCTGCATGTCCGCGACATCTCCCACGAGGATGCGGAGGCGCAGGAGCGCGACGTCGAGGCGGTGCTGCACCAGCTCGGCATCGATTCCGACGCCGATGGCGGCGAGCGCATCATCGAGGTCTGGAACAAGATCGACCGCTTCGACCCCGAGGAGCGTGACAATCTGCGCAACATCGCCGCGCGCCGGCCGCCGGAGCGGCCGTGCTTCCTGGTATCGGCCGTCACTGGCGAGGGAATCGAGCAGCTCCTGACCGCGATCGAGGATCGCCTCGCGGCCAAGCGTATCACGCTCAATCTTTCGATCGACGCCTCCGACGGCGCCGGGATCAGCTGGCTGCATCGCAACGCCGAGGTCCTGAACAAGGAGCTCAAGGGCGAGCGCTTCGACATGACGGTGCGGGTCGACGAGACCAAGCGCGACATCGTCATGTCACGATTCGATGCTCTGCCGCACGGGACGTAAACGTCCCGGACATCCGTGGCGGCAAGGGGAATCGAAGGGGGATCGATGTTCAACCGTCGAACATTGCTCGGCGGTGGCCTGGCGAGCGCTGCGGTCGCAGGGATTTCAACGCGTGGGGTTGCCGACAACGCCGCATTCCTCGATGCACCCGCGCTGCGGCCGGTCCTTGCGCGTCCGGACCGGATGTTTCGTGTCACCGTATGCCTGCGTCCGTTCCGCGCCTCGGGTCCGCGCATCGAAGCGGAATGGATCGACAGTAAATATGTCGTGCACAACTACGGCCACGGCGGCAGCGGCTGGTCGCTGTCCTGGGGCGCCGCGCAAGAGGCCGTGCCGCTCGCCCTGCAATTGAGCGCGCGCAACATCGCCGTGCTCGGCGCCGGCGCGATCGGTCTGACGACCGCGATCACGGCCCAGAGGATGGGCGCGACCGTCACGATCTACGCCAGGGAGCGCTTCCCCCAGGTGCGCTCGGCACGTGCGACCGGGGACTGGTCGCCGGACTCGCGGATCGCGATGGAAGCGGACGTCGCGCCTGATTTTGCCGACCGCTGGGAGCGGATGGCGCGCGCGACCTTTGCCACCCACCAAAGCTATCTGGGCCTTGCCGGCAATCCGATCGAATGGACCGATCGCTATCTGCTCTCCGACGATGCGCCGGACGCCGATGGCCGTCCGCACCGGCGTCAGCATGCCGCCGGGGAGGGTCAGAAGAAATTCCTCGAGCTGCGCGGCCGGATCAGGTCGCTCACGCCGCGATGGGAGTTGCTGGCCGCCGGATCAAATCCGTTTCCCGCGCCATACGCCTGGAAGAGCGCCTCGCTCACCTACAATGTCACGGATCTCTACCGTCAGCTCGAAGCGGAGTTTCAGCGCGCCGGCGGGGTGTTCGTACCGATCGAGTTGCACACCCCGTCCGAACTTTCGAAGATCCGCGAAACCGTCATCGTCAACTGTACCGGCTATGGTGCCCGTGCGTTGTTTCATGACGAGAGCATCGTTCCGGTGCGCGGCCAGATCGCCTGGCTCATTCCCCAGCCGGATGTCAATTACGGCGTCTTCTACCGTAACCTCAGCGTCCTCGGCCGGCGCGACGGCATCGTCGTGCAGCCGGTCGGCGAGAACGACTATTTCGGCTTCAACGACGACAACGAAACCCCGGATATCGCCGCCGCGCGCCAGGCAGTGGACGACGCCGCGAAACTGTTCAGCCGGGCCTGACCGGCCGGCACGGCACCTCGCGATCTCCCGAAATGTGACGATGCCGTGACGCGACCGCACTCGACCGCGCCTGCGACGTGCCGCCGCACTTTCCGTTTGAAATCTGCGCCGCCTTGGTTCATTGCGCTGCCGGACGCAAAGCCGAGGCCGATCGATGCAGGACACCGAAACCATCACCCACGACACGATCGCCGGCCGGGACGGGGATCTCGCTCACGCCCGGGCGCCGGAGATCGTCGATGCCCTCAATGCCCGGGAGCCGGCGGATGCGGCGAAGCTGCTGCAATCGCTGCCGGCCGAGAAGGCGATCGAGGTGCTCGACCTGCCCGGGCTCGACAACACCTGCGAGATCCTCGCCGAGTTGCCGCAGGACGCGGCCGTGTCGCTGCTGTCAGGCGTCTCCGACGACCGCGCCGCCGACATCTTCAAGGAACTGGTCGAGCCGCTGCGCACCACGCTGCTGAACGGCCTCAATCCGGATACCCGCAACGTCATCTCCGGGCTGTTGGCCTATCCCGAGCGCAGCGCCGGCAGCATAATGACCACCGAGTTCGTGAGCGTGCCGTCGAACTGGACCATCGCCGAGGTGCTGCATCACATCCGGATGGTCGAGCGCACCCGCGAGACCGTCTACTCGATCTTCGTGATCGACCCGGTCAAGAAGACCCTGATCCAGGCCGTGCCGTTGCGCCGCCTGATTTCGGCCGATCCGCACGCCAATGTGCTGACCGCGGCGCCGGCACGGAAGCCGCTGATGATCGCGCCCGAGGCCGACCGCATGGAGGCGGCGCGGTTGATCTCGCGCTACGACCTGCTCGCGGTCGCTGTCGTCGACGGCCCCGGCCATATCCTCGGCATCGTCACGGTGGACGACGTCATCGACGCCATCGTCGAGGAATCGACGGAGGACGCCCAGAAGTTCGGCGGCATGGAAGCGATCGACGAGCCATACTTGCGGATCGGTTTCGGCGAGATGATCAAGAAGCGCGCCGGCTGGCTGTGCGCGCTGTTCCTGTCGGAAATGCTGACTGCAACTGCGATGCAGTCGTACCAGAGCGAGCTCGAGAAGGCGATCGTGCTGACGCTGTTCATCCCGCTGATCATGAGCTCCGGCGGCAACTCAGGCTCGCAGGCAACCTCGCTGCTGATCCGTTCGCTGGCGCTCCACGAGGTGCGGCTGCGCGACTGGTGGCGCGTCGCCATCCGCGAACTGCCGACCGGCATCATGCTCGGCTCCATTCTCGGCCTGATCGGCATCATCAGGATCACGCTCTGGCAGACCCTCGGCCTGTTCGACTACGGACCACATTGGGCGCTGGTGGCCGCTACCGTCGGCGGCGCCCTGATCGGCATCGTCACCTTTGGATCGCTGTGCGGCTCGATGCTGCCGTTCATCCTCAAGCGCATCGGCTTCGATCCGGCCAGCGCCTCCGCGCCGTTCGTTGCGACGCTGGTCGACGTCACCGGCCTTGTGATCTATTTCGGCGTAGCGGCAGTCATTTTGCGCGGGACGTTGTTGTGAGGCGAGGGCTTCGCCGGTCGATGACTGGCGCGGTCCTGATATCGTCAACCTATCGATAGATCACACGGTATGGGTCCCTGCTTTCGCAGGGACGACAGCGGCGGCGGCGGTCTTTGCCTCATTCCACAGCGCGTCCATCTCTTCCAGCGACGCGTCGTCGAGTGAACGTCCCTTCGCAGCCAGCGCCTGCTCGATGTACGCAAACCGCAGCTCGAACTTGGCGTTGGTCGCGCGCAGCGCAGTTTCCGGATCGGCATCGACGTGGCGGGCGAGGTTGACCAGTGCGAACATCAGGTCGCCGGTCTCTTCCGCAATCTCCGCCTTGTCGTTGCGGTCGAGCGCGGCCTCGATCTCGTCGGCTTCCTCGCGGATCTTGGCGAGCACGGCGCGCGGGTCGTTCCAATCGAAGCCGACCGTGGACGCCTTGCGCTGCAGCTCCATCGCACGCGTCAGGGCTGGAAGGCCTGCCTTCACGCTGGCCAGCAGGGATGTGTGCGCGGTCTCCTCCGGCGTCCGCCGCGCGGCGCGCTCGGCCTTTTCCTCGGCTTTGATACGCTCCCAGGCGCTCTTGACGCCGGCCGGCTGGATGTTGCCATCCTTGTCGGCAAAGACGTGCGGATGGCGGCGGATCATCTTCTTCGTGATCGCCTCGACCACGTCGCCAAACGCAAAGGCGTTCTGCTCTTCGGCCATCCTGGCGTGATAGACCACCTGCAGCAGCAGGTCGCCGAGCTCCTCGCGCAGATCGTCGAGATCGCCGCGCGTGATCGCATCGGCAACCTCATAGGCTTCCTCGATGGTGTAGGGCGCAATGGTCTCAAAGTTCTGGATGAGATCCCAGGGGCAGCCGGTCACCGGCGTGCGCAGCGCGGCCATGATCTCGATCAGGCGGGAAATGTCGCGGGAAGGGGTCATGGGACACCAGCACGAGTGGGGTTTTGGGTTTATGCCAAAACGTCGCCGCTGATCCCAGCAAAACACGCCGGAAACAGGGCACTGTCCACGGATTGGCCGCGGCATCATCAGGTGCTAAATCGCGTTCCATGACCGATCAGACCAATTCCGACACCGCGCTGGTGCTGTTTTCCGGCGGCCAGGATTCCACCACCTGCCTTGCCTGGGCGTTGGACCGCTTCGCGCGCGTCGAAATGCTCGGCTTCACCTACGGCCAGCGCCATGCGATCGAGCTCGATTGCCGCGACCGGTTGCTGGACGGCATCAGGGCGCTGCGGCCGGACTGGGCAGCAAAGCTCGGCGACAGCCATACACTCGCGATCCCGACGCTGTCGGAGATATCAGACACCGCGCTGACCCGCGACGTCGCCATCGAAATGGGCGCCGACGGCCTGCCGAACACCTTCGTGCCCGGCCGCAACCTCGTGTTCCTCACCTTCGCCGGGGCACTGGCCTATCGGCGCGGCATCCGCCACATCATCGGCGGCATGTGCGAGACCGATTATTCCGGCTATCCGGATTGCCGCGACGAGACCATCAAGGCGTTGCAGTCCGCGCTCAGCCTCGGAATGGCGAGGGACTTCGAACTGAACACGCCGCTGATGTGGCTCGACAAGGCCGCGACCTGGCGGCTCGCGCACGAGCTCGGAGGGGTAGGGCTGGTCGACCTGATCCGCGAGCATTCGCACACATGCTATCTCGGCGAACGCGGCGCGCAGCACGATTGGGGTTATGGCTGCGGCGAATGCCCCGCGTGCAGCCTGCGGGCCAAGGGCTGGCGGGAGTACGTCGCGCAGGGCAGCCCGTAACCGTGGGCCGATCGCCGTCCGCAGGGGCGCACTGCCAAAATATCGAAAACAACCCCATGCACAGTAGCCGGGGGCTGCCGGCGTTCGACGCGGGTGACTGTCCGTAGCGGGTGACTGTCCGTAGCGGGTGACTGTCCGTAGCGGGTGACTTGACACGTCGGGCAACTCAGCGGTAATCTTCTATTATTCCGAAAATGGTGATGTAGCAAATTCAGTGTCGTCCCGGCGAAGGGGAAAGAGCCCCCGCACCACATTGAACCGCTACTCGAAATCCTTGGCCGTCAACACGATCGGCTGGCCGTGCGGGGTACGGTCGGCGGCGTGGCCCCAGGCGTCGCGGTAGCGATGCAGGGTCTCATGCGTCGTGACGCCCTTGGCGGCGACGAGATGTTCGAGCGTCGCCAGCCAATGCTGGTAGTAGGTCTCGCCGGTGTCGGGATCGCCGGCCGCCTGTGCACGCTTGATCTGATCGGCAAGCGCCGCAGCCCATTCGGGCCAGGTGAACACGCCGCGATCATGCAGCGTCAATGCCATGGCGAAGGCCTGCGCCTCCCACGGCGCGCGGAACACCGGACCGTCCTGATCGCGGGGAATGCTGGACACGGCGCTGGTCGCGCGCGCGGCGGCGCCGGCATCCATCAGACCGCCTCCAGATACGGTTCGAACGCGTCGATCGAAACCTTGATGGCTGGGTCAGAGTCCGGTCCCCACAATTCGCGTCCATCGAACACGACGGTGTACAGCCATTGCGGATGCTCGCCGGCATCGTTGGCCACCGTATCGGGGAACACGTGACAGCCATGATCGCGCTCGACCACGCCGACATGCCCTCGGACGTAGCGCGGCAGCCGCGTGTGGGTGGCAGGATGGATGTTCTTCGCCCGCACGCGATCGCCGGCCTTGAATTTCGCCGGCGCCGGGGCGGGGCGGCCGAACTTGCCGCGCACCATGATGCGCTCGACATCGGGAATCGAAAACTTGCCGTGCTTGAGCGATTTCGCCGGCGCCACGGAATGACCGGCCGCGATGTCGTCCTTGGAGATATAGCCCTTGTCGAGCAGCAGCGCTTCCAGCCCGAGCAGCCATTTCCTGTAATAGGAGCTCGACAGATAGACCTGCGGGGGGAGGGTCTCGCGATAGAAGCGCGAGGCGTCGATGTTGAAGGCGCCGGCGGCGCCCATCGCGCGGACCATGGCAAGCACCCGCGACTCCCATTCCTGATGGAACATCGGCTCGTTCGGCTCGGGCTCGACCTTGCCGAACCCGTCCATGCCGCCCATGTCGTGGACGCCGTTCACGATGGGGCTCCCGGGGTCTTCGGGAAGCCGGTGCCGATCATGGAATCGCGCGTCACGAGGTCGGCGAGCTGTTCTTCGCTCCAGCCCTCGGTGCCTGCGGGCCGCATCGGCAGCACCAGGAAGCGTGTTTCAGCCGTCGAATCCCAGACCCGGATTTCCGTCTCCTTCGGCAGGCTGACGCCGAAATCGGCCAGCACGCCGCGCGGATCCTTGACCGCGCGCGAGCGATACGGCGAGGCCTTGTACCAGACCGGCGGCAGACCAAGCATCTCCCAGGGGTAACAGGAGCATAGGGTGCAGACGACCATGTTGTGACGGCCGGGCGTGTTCTCGATCGCGACCAGATGGTCGCCGACCCGGCTGACATGGCCGAGGGTGCCGACCGCCTTGCTGGCGTCCTCGAGCAGCGCCTTCTTGAAGGCGGGATCGCTCCAGGCCTTGGCGACGACCCGGGCGCCGTTATGCGGGCCGATCTTGGTCTCGTAGGCCTGCACGATGGCGTCGAGCGCCGCAGCCTCGACATAGCCCTTTTCGGTCAGGATCGATTCCAGCGCGCGCACGCGCAGTTCGGTCTCCGACAGTTCGGAATGGTCGTGATCGTGGTGGTGATGATCATGTTCGCTCATGCCTACAGAATAGGCGAAATCGCCGTGCTATGTCGAGGCAAGCAGTACACAACAATGCGAGCAGGGAGGTATGCGTGGTTGACGATGTGAACGGTCGCGCCACGGCCTCACCGCGCGCTTCAGGGTACGATGACAGGTGCGCCTAGCGCTTGGTGATGCGATCACGGCCGGCGAGGTCGGCCTCCCAGCCGAACACCGAGCGGCCGTCGAGATCAGGCGAACGCGAGCGCTCGCTGGCGACGTAGGCGTCGAAGGACGGGCCCGTCGCAGTGCGCTCGAGCCTGCGGGCCTGGTCATCCAGGCGCTTCAGCGCCTGCAGCTCCTCGTCGCGGCCGAGCTTGGCCTGCATCACTGCCGATTTCAGCACTCCGATGGTCTCGTCATAGACCTTGATCGGCACCGGAAACGGATGACGGTCCTTGCCGCCATGCGCCAGCGAGAAGCGTGCCGGATCGCGGAAACGGTACGGCGTGCCGTGGACGACCTCGGCGACCATCGCGAGCGACTCCACGGTGCGGGCGCCGACGCCGGGCGTCAGCAGCAGTTCGGGGAAGTCCAGCGGTCCGCGCTCCGCGGCCGCGGCGAGGGTGCCGTGCAGGCGGCGGATGAAGACATCGCTCGAGCGCACGTCGTGATGGGCGGGCATGATCAGGTGCAACAGGTCGCCTTGCGCCTCGACCTGCTCGGTCAGTTCGGCATACTCACGCGCGATGCCGTCGGGACCGAGGCCGGCGAGCAGATCGAGCTGGGCTTGGCGCGAGGCATCGGCGCGGTGGTCGGTCAGATTGACGATCTCGCCCTGCGATGGACCGTCGATCGCGCTGTGCGGCTCGTCGACGAAGCTGCGCAGCCCCTCGGAATGCCAGTGATAGCGCCGCGCTTGCCGCTTGCTGTCGCTCATGCCTTGCTGGACCACGGTCCATTTGCCGTCCACGGTGACGAAGAAACCGTGCAGATAGAGCTCGAAACTATCCTGGACCGCGGCGCTGTCGACCTTGGCGACCAGACGGCTGGCGCGGGTGAGGGCAACCCCATCGAAGCCGGTCCGCTCGCCCAGCGCCATCAGCTCGTCCGGCGTGCGCCGCGAATGCTTGCCGCGGCCGCCGCAGACATAGATGCCGAGCTCGTCCTGCATTGGCGCGAGCCCGCGCTTCAGCGCGCCAATCACGCTCGTGGTGATCCCCGACGAATGCCAGTCCATGCCCATCACGGCGCCGAACGACTGGAACCAGAACGGATGCGAGAGCCGCTGCAGGAATGCGTCGCGGCCGTAGTGATGGACCACCGCCTGCGTGATGATCGCGCCCAGGGTCGCCATGCGCTCCGCCAGCCATGGCGGCACGCGGCCACCATGGAGAGGCAGATCGGCGCTGCCGGTACGTCGGGCCATCGTCGGCAAGCCTCCAAGGAGCGAGAGTCGGGGGCAGACTAACAGGCAAAGCCATTGGCCGTTGCGGATTCCCGCATAAGACCGGCACACAAGATGGAGTTCTTAAGGTTCTTCTGGAAAGGTTCCGCTCACAAAAAAGCGCGAAATCCCCCATAAGAGTGCCGGAACGGGGTGTTTCTCACATAAGATTGCCACGTCTTCCGAAGAAGCTTGGAAAATCCGAAATCATGATCATGGACCCTGGAATTGCCGATGCCGACGCGATGGGCAAGGGCGCTCTGCCTGGGCTTCGGTCGCGGTTCCTCAACCGCCGGGCGTTTCTATTCGGCTCCGCTGCCGGTCTTGCCGCATTCGGCCTGACCGGTTGTGCATCGGACTACATGAGCCTAGCCGAGGCTGAGAAAGTCTACGGGCCCGTGCCTGACGAGAAATTCCCGATCCCTGCGGTCGATGTCAGCAAGGTCAAACCGCAATATTTTCGCAAGACAGTGCGCTACGACAGCGCCGAGGCTGCCGGTACGATCATCATCGATCCCGGCAAGTACTATGTTTACCGCATCGAAGGCGAGGGCAACGCGACCCGCTATGGCGCCAATGTCGGCCGCGATGGCTTCCGCTGGAGCGGCGAGGCTTATGTCGGGCGCAAAGCCGAATGGCCTACCTGGACGCCGCCCAAGGAGATGATCGCGCGCCAGCCGGAAGCGGGCAAATATGCTCGCGGCATGCCGGGAGGTCTCGACAATCCACTCGGTGCCCGCGTGCTCTATCTCTATCAGAACGGGGCGTACACGCTTTACACGATCTATAGCACCAGCGACCCCGAGACCATCGGCAACGGCATTACGAGCGGCTGCACCGGTCTCCTCAGTCAGGACATGATCGACCTCTATTCGCGAACGCCGCTGAAGACCAAGGTGATCGTGCTGCCGGCATAGGCCAACGCCGTCGGCGGCCCAGCGCTGGCTCGGACAGCGCACAGGCGAGGGCCGCTGCCAGAACGGCTCGCTTCATCGCGAATGTCCTCAGGCCGCTTCGGCGTTGATGGCGCTGACGGCGAGCTTGGTGAGGGCTTCATCCGTCTTCTTTTCTTCGGCCAACGTCTGGTCGATGAGCTTGACGGCATCCTTCATGCTGAGCTTGGTGGCCCATGCCTTCAGTGTGCCGTAACGTGCGATCTCGTAATGCTCGACCGCCTGCGCCGCGGAGACCAGGCCCGGATCGAGCGCTGGAGTGTCGGCGTACTCCTCCATGATCTCCTTGCCTTCGTCGAGGATACCCTCGATGGCGTCGCATTTCTTGCCACGCGCCGGCTTGCCCATCAGATCGAAGATCTGCTCCAGCCGATCGATCTGCCCTTCGGTCTCGTCATGATGCTTCTCGAATGCGGCACGCAGCTGGTCCGACCCGGCGGCCTTGGCCATGCGTGGCAGCGCCTTGAGGATCTGCTTTTCGGCGTAGTAGATGTCCTTGAGGGTATCGAGGAAGAGGGCGCTGAGGTCTTTCTCCGACATTGGTGGCTCCGTGAGTTTGGGTGATCCGTACCCAACAACAGGCACTCTGCAACCTCGTTCCTATCTGCGACGGTTCACCCGCGGATCGCGATTGCGTAGCTTTGCCGCAAGCCTTTCAAGGAACGAAGCGTCGGCGCGTCTGTTGGACAGTCTCACCTTTCAACGGAGAACCGCGATGGATTGGAATCGTGTCGAAGGCAACTGGAAGCAGGTCAAGGGCAAGGTCAAGGAGCAGTGGGGCAAGCTGACCGATGACGACCTCGATGTCATTGCCGGCAAGCAGGATCAACTCGAAGGCCGTCTGCAGCAGCGCTACGGCTATGCCAAGGATCAAGCCACGAAGGAAGTGAATGATTGGTACAGCCGCCAGAAATGGTGACCGCTGCGGCATTCGGGGCCCCGCTTGAGCGGGGCCTTTTGCTTTGCGTGGTTTGGAACGGGTGCGAATGGGAAACGTTGAAGAGTTGCCGTCGTCGACGTTAAGCGAGGGCATGCATGCCGATCACGGTCCGACCGACCCAGCCCGATATTGCCATTGCGCGCGCTATCGCGCGGAGCACCACCCCGCCAACAGAACGCGCCGCGTCAATCCTGACGTGGGCCGCGGACGAGCATATCGTCTGCGCCGTGGCACTTGGATGGTGGCTATGGTGTCGGGGCAAGCCCGAGCCGCGGCGCCGGGCGAGTGACCATCTTCTGGTCACGGCGTTGACCGCATCCCTGGTTCCGCATCTGCTCAAATTGGTCTTCAACCAGAAGCGGCCGGACCGGCTCACCGTCGTTGGTCATCTACACGGCATTCCAATCTCAGGCAGGGCCGAGGACTCGTTTCCGTCAGGGCATGCAATTCAGGTCGGCGCCATCAGCTCGGCGGCGAGCCAGCTTCCCGAGGGCCAGCGCGGGATCGTCCGGGCGCTCGGCGCTTGTCTCATATCGACGCGCGTGCTGTTGCTGGCGCATTGGGCCAGTGACGTCGTCGTGGGATCGGCGATCGGGGTTTTGCTCGAGCGGTCGATCCGATGCGTCACGGGGTACGGGCGGCCGGAGCAGGTCTGACACGACCGATCAGCTCAGGTCCGAGTCACAAAATCCATCAGGTCGAGCCAGAGCGAAGCAATGGGATAGCGGCCGGGCGCTTGGCGGCCGCTCCCATATCCATAATTCGCATAAGGTATATTATGGAATATTTATATCTCCAATTAGATCAGATATTTAGTGGGAAATCTTCGCACCAGCCCGCAGCTTGGCGGCTGTCGGGGCTTGTCTCGATCGCTGCTCCGGCTGGTCCAGCCGCGATAGCAATCCACGCCCCACGCGTCTCGGCAGAAAGCCGATATTGCCGCGGCGTACGGACGCTGCAATAAGCGCCAGCTGTGCAGAGATCGCTGGTGACCCCGCGGCATCAGGTCCGTATAGGATTGGCATCTCAGAACAACAACAAGCCTCTCGAGGGAGCAAACCCAATGAGCTTTTCACGACGCACGCTGCTGAAGGCCTCCGCCGCTTCCGCCGTCCTGGGCGGAATTGGCGCGCCGTATGTCGCGCGCGCCCAGTCGGCCGAGTTCTCGTACAAGTTCGCCAACAACCTGCCGGAGTCGCATCCGTTCGTGGCGCGCGCCCGGGAGATGGCCGCGGCGATCAAGACCGAGACCAACGGCCGGTTCGACCTGCAGGTGTTTCCGAACAGCCAGCTCGGCTCCGATACCGACATGCTGAGCCAGGTGCGCTCGGGCGGCGTCGAGTTCTTCACGCTGTCCGGCCTGATCCTGGCGACCCTGGTGCCGGCCGCCTCGATCAACGGCATCGGCTTCGCATTCCCGGACTATCCCACGGTCTGGAAGGCCATGGATGGCGAGCTCGGCGCCTATGTGCGCGGCGAAATCAACAAGGCCGGCCTCGAGGTCATGGACAAGATCTGGGACAACGGCTTCCGCCAGACCACGTCGTCGACCAAGCCGATCACCGGTCCTGACGACCTCAAGGGCTTCAAGATCCGCGTGCCGGTGTCGCCGCTGTGGACCTCGATGTTCAAGGCGTTCGATGCATCGCCCGCCTCGATCAATTTCAGCGAGGTCTATTCGGCGCTGCAGACCAAGATCGTCGAAGGCCAGGAAAACCCGCTGGCGCTGATCTCGGCGGCGAAGCTGTACGAGGTGCAGAAGTACTGCTCGCTGACCAACCACATGTGGGACGGCTTCTGGTTCCTGATGAACCGCCGTGCCTGGGCGGCGCTGCCGGACGATATCAAGGCCATCGTCGCCAAGAACGTCAACGCGGCCGCCGTCAAGGAGCGCGAGGACACCGAGAAGCTCAACGCCACCGTGAAGCAGGAGCTCACCGGCAAGGGCCTCGTGTTCAACCAGCCCGAGGTCGGACCGTTCCGCGACAAGCTCCGCGCTGCCGGCTTCTACGCCGAGTGGAAGAGCAAGTACGGCGAGAAGGCCTGGGATCTGCTCGAGAAGTCAGTCGGCAAACTGTCCTGATCGATCACGCGGGAGGCTTGCCAGGAGGATTGCCATGGCTCATGTCGAGATGACGCCGGCCGTGGCCGGCGAGGCGGCGTCACAGCCCCCTCGCCGCCGCTCCGTTCTCGGTTCCATCGACGCTGCGCTCGGCTGGGTGGTCGAAATCCCGGCGGCGATCCTCGTCGTCGCCGAGGTCGTGATCCTGTTCGCCGGCGTGGTGTCGCGTTACGTGCTGCATGCGCCGCTGATCTGGTCCGACGAGCTGGCGTCGATCCTGTTTCTGTGGCTCGCGATGCTGGGATCGGCGGTCGCGTTCCGCCGCGGCGAGCACATGCGGATGACGGCATTGGTCGCAAGCGCCGGGCCGAAGTTGTGGGCCTATCTCGACGTGGTCGCGACCTGCGCCGCGCTGGCGTTCCTGATCCTGATCGTGCGGCCGGCCTATGAATACGCCTACGAAGAGAGCTTCATCACGACGCCGGCGCTGCAGATATCCAACACCTGGCGCGCGGCGGCGCTGCCGGTCGGCACCTGTCTGATGGGGCTGTTCGCGCTGCTGCGGCTGGCGCGGGTCGGCGATTTCAAGACCTTCCTGCTGGCGGCGCTGACCGTCGTCGCGCTGATCGGCGTATTCTGGCTGGCGCAGCCGATGCTGCGGCCGCTCGGCAACCTCAATTTGATCATCTTCTTCGTCGGCGTGGTCGGCTTCTGCGTGTTCGCCGGCGTGCCGATCGGCTTTGCCTTCGGCATGGCGATCTTCGGCTATCTGGCGCTGACGACGCGGACTCCGTTGATGGTGCTGGTCGGCCGGATGGACGAGGGCATGAGCCATCTGATCCTGCTGTCGGTGCCGCTGTTCGTCTTCCTCGGCCTCTTGATCGAGATGACAGGCATGGCACGCGCGATGGTCGCGTTCCTGGCGAGCCTGCTCGGCCATGTCCGTGGCGGCCTGCATTACGTGCTGGTCGGCGCCATGTACCTGGTCTCCGGCATCTCCGGATCGAAGGCCGCCGACATGGCCGCTGTCGCGCCCGTGCTGTTCCCCGAAATGAAGCAGCGCGGCGCGAGGCCAGGCGATCTGGTCGCGCTGCTCGCCGCGACCGGCGCCCAGACCGAAACCATTCCGCCGAGCCTCGTGCTGATCACCATCGGCTCGGTCACCGGCGTCTCGATCTCGGCGCTGTTCACCGGCGGCCTGCTGCCGGGCGTGGTGCTGGCGATCACGCTGTCGGCGCTGGTGTGGTGGCGCTACCGCGGCGAAGACCTCAGCCACGTCCAGCGCGCCTCCGGCGGCGAGATCGGCAAGGCGCTGGTGTTCGCCTTGCCCGCATTGGCGCTGCCCTTCGTGATCCGCTACGCCGTGGTCGAAGGTATCGCGACCGCCACCGAAGTCTCCACCATCGGCATCGTCTATGCCTTCCTCATCGGCCTTCTGATCTACCGCAAGCTCAACTGGCGGCGGCTGGTGCCGATGCTGATCGACACCGCGTGCCTGTCGGGCGCGATCCTCTTCATCATCGGCACGGCGACCGGCATGGCCTGGGGCCTGACCCAGTCCGGCTTCTCGCGGGCGCTGGCGGCGGCGATGACCGGGCTGCCGGGCGGTTCGGCAGCCTTCATCGCGGTCTCGATCCTGGCTTTCGTGATCCTCGGCAGCGTGCTGGAGGGCATTCCGGCGATCGTGCTGTTCGGGCCGCTGCTGTTTCCGATTGCGCGCCAGGTCGGCGTCCACGAGGTGCACTACGCCATGATCATCATCCTGGCGATGGGCATCGGACTGTTCGCGCCGCCGTTCGGCGTCGGTTACTATGCCGCCTGCGCTATCGGGCGCGTCGATCCGGCCGAGGGTATAAGGCCGATCTGGGGTTACATGCTGGCGCTGTTGATCGGCCTGATCATCGTTGCCATCTTCCCCTGGATATCGATCGGTTTCCTTTAAAGCACCTTGCGGATGGGATAGAGCCATGAGTGCAGCCCAGAACCAGTACTCGATCGGGCTCGACAAGACGCCCGCCAACTACGTGCCGCTGACGCCGCTGAGCTTCCTGGCGCGCTCGGCCGCGGTCTATCCCGACCACGTCAGCGCGGTCTACGAGGGCCGCAGCTTCACCTGGAAACAGACCTTTGAGCGCTGCAAGCGCTTTGCGTCCTATCTCGCAGGCCACGGCATCGGCCATGGCGACACCGTCGCGGCGATGCTGCCGAACGTCCCGGCGATGAATGAATTGCATTTCGCGGTGCCGATGACCGGCGCGGTGCTGAACGCGCTCAACATCCGGCTCGACGCGGCGTCGATCGCGTTCCAGCTCGACCATGGCGGCGCCAGGATCATCCTGGTCGATCCCGAATTCTCCGGCGTGATCGCGGAGGCGTTGACGCTGATGCAGGGCGCAAAGCCGTTCGTGATCGACGTCGACGATGCCACCTTCGCCGGCGGCAAGCGGATCGGCGAGATCGAGTATGAGGCCGCGGTTGCGCAAGGCGATCCGGCTTTCGCCGAGCGGCCGCCGGCCGACGAATGGGACGCGATCGCGCTGAGCTACACGTCGGGCACGACAGGCAATCCGAAGGGCGTCGTGACCCATCACCGCGGCGCGTATCTGAACGCCGTCAGCAACATTCTCGCCGGCAATCTCGGCCAGCATCCGGTCTATCTCTGGACGCTGCCGATGTTCCACTGCAACGGCTGGTGCTTCCCGTGGACCATCGCGGCGACCGCCGGCGTCAATGTCTGCCTGCGCAAGGTGGACCCGGCGAAGATCTTCGAGCTGATCCCGAAGCACGGCGTCACCCACATGTGCGGCGCGCCGATCGTCTACAACACGCTGATCAATGCGCCCGATGCGCCGAAGGGCGGCAAGGCAAAACCCGTCGTCGGCCTGATCGCGGGCGCGGCACCGCCGGTTGCCGTGCTGGAAGGCGCCGAGCGCATCGGCATCAAGCTGACCCATGTCTATGGGCTGACCGAGGTCTACGGCCCCGCCTCGGTCTGCGCCGAGCAGCCCGGCTGGGATGAACTCTCGGCCGATGCCCGTGCGCAGCTGAAGCGCCGCCAGGGCGTGGCCTATCCGCTGCAGGAAGGCGTCACGGTGCTCGATCCCGAGACCATGCGCGAGGTGCCGCGCGACGGCGAGACCATCGGCGAGGTCATGTTCCGCGGCAACATCGTGATGAAGGGCTATCTGAAGAACGAGAAGGCGACGCAGGAAGCCTTTGCCGGCGGCTGGTTTCACACCGGCGATCTCGGCGTGCTCGATGAGCACGGCTACGTCATCATCAAGGACCGCTCCAAGGACATCATCATCTCCGGCGGCGAGAACGTCTCCTCCGTCGAGGTCGAGGATATCCTCTACAAGCACCCCGCGGTGCTGTTCGCTGCGGTGGTGGCAAAACCCGATCCGAAATGGGGCGAAGTGCCCTGCGCCTTCATCGAGCTGAAGGACGGCGCCAAGGCGACCGAGGCCGAGATCATCGCCTATTGCCGCGAGCACATGTCGGGCTTCAAGACGCCGAAATCGGTGGTGTTCGGCGTGATCCCGAAGACATCGACGGGCAAGATCCAGAAGTTCCTGCTGCGCAACACGGTCGGATCGGCCAAGGCGATCTCGGCCTGAGTTTCAGCCTGCCCGATCGAGCGTCAGGCGCATGCCGTCATAGGCCGGGATCACGCCGGCCGGCAGACTCTGCCGCAGCACCTCGTAGTCGAGGTCGGAATGCATGTTGGTGATCACCGCGCGCTTCGGCTTGAAGCGCTCGATCCACGACAGCGCGTCGGCAACGCTGAAATGGCTGGGATGCGGCGCATAGCGCAAGCCGTCGACGATCCATAGCTCGAGTCCTTCGAGCGCCGGCCAGCTCTCCTTGGGAATGTCGTGCAGATCGGGCGTGTAGGCGGCATCGCCGATGCGATAGCCGAGCGCGGGGATCCTGCCATGCTGCACCAGGAAGGCCTCGAGCTCCAGCGGACCGCCCTTCCCCTGCACCGCGTGGCTCTCGCCGGCCTCGATCGAATGCCGGGTCAGGATCGGCGGATAGTCGCTGCCTTCCGGCGAGATGAAGCAATATGAGAACCGCGCCATGATGTCCTTGGCGGTCGACTGGTTGAAGTAGACTGGGATGCGGCGGCGCTGATGCAAAACCACGGAGCGCAGATCGTCGATGCCGTGGGTCTGGTCGGCATGCTCATGCGTCAGGAACACCGCGTCGATATGCTCGACGTTGGCGTCGATCAACTGCTCGCGCAGGTCGGGCGCCGTATCGATCACGACCCGCGTGGTGCCGTGCTCCATGGTGCGCTCGGCCATGATCGAGCAGCGGCGGCGGCGGTTTTTGGGATTGCTCGGATCGCAGGCGCCCCAGCCGAGCGCCGGGCGCGGCACGCCGGCGGATGAGCCGCAGCCCAGGATTGTCAGTGTCAGCGTCATGCAGCAACCTTCGGCGCCGGCACCTTGGAGAACAGCCGGAAGAAGTTTTCGGTGGTCTGCCGCGAGATCTGCTCGAGCGAGACGCCGCGGGTTTCGGCGAGCACCTTGGCGACCTCGACGACGTAGGACGGCTCGTTGCGCTTGCCGCGGAACTTGCCGGGCGCAAGATACGGCGCGTCGGTCTCGACCATGATGCGATCGGCCGGCAGCTCGGCAGCAAGTGCGCGCAGGGCGTCCGACTTCTTGAAGGTCAGGATGCCCGTGAACGAGATCGACAGTCCGAGCGCGATCGCCTTCATGGCGAGCTCGCGGCCGCCGGTGTAGCAGTGCAGCACGGCCTTGAACGGGCCCTTCGCGACTTCGTCCTCCAGGATGCGGCCGCAATCCTCATCGGCCTCCCGGGTGTGGATGACGAGCGGCAGACCGGTTTCGCGCGCCGCCGCGATATGCGCGCGAAAGCCGCGCTCCTGGGCCTCGCGCGAGCCGTGCTCGTAGAAATAATCGAGCCCCGCCTCGCCGAGCGCCACGACCTTGGGATGCCTGGTCAGCTCGATCAGTTCGCTCGCGGGAATGCCGTCCTCTTCGTCGGCATGGTGCGGATGGGTGCCGACCGAACAGTAGACGTCGGGAAACCGCTCCGTGATCGCAAGCAAACCGCCGAGCCGCCTCACCCGGGTCGAGATCGTGACCAGGCGACCGACGCCGGCCGCTGCGGCGCGGCCGACGATCCCGTCGAGATCGTCGGCGAAATCAGGGAAATCGAGATGGCAGTGACTGTCGACCAGCATGAATTTCGAACCACTCATTCGGTCTTCGGTTCCACGTAGCGCGGAAACACGCCGACCGGCGCCGGCAGAACCGTGCCCGGCTTGATCCGCTCCGCGATGGCCGCGAAGTTGCGCGCATCGGCAGGGACGCCGAGGCTGTCGAGCATCTTGCCGCAGGACTCCGGCATCACGGCCTGCGCCATGATCGCGATCTGGCGCACCACTTCAGCGGTGACATACAGCACCGTCTTCTGGCGCGCCGGATCGGTCTTCGCCAAGGCCCACGGCGCCTCGCCGGCAAAGTAGCGGTTGGCCTCGGCGACCACCGCCCACACCGTGTTGAGCCATTGATGGATCTGCTGCGTCGCCATTGCGGTCCGTGACGTCTCCAGCATGGCGTCGGCTTGCGCCAGGATCGCCTTGTCGTTGTCGCTGAACCCGCCCGGCTCCGGCAGCACGCCGCCGAGCTGCTTGGCGATCATCGACAGCGAACGCTGCGCCAGATTGCCGAAATCATTGGCGAGGTCGGCATTGATGCGCGCGACGATGGCCTCGTGGTTGTAGTTGCCGTCCTGGCCGAACGGCACCTCGCGCAGGAAGAAATAGCGCACCTGGTCGACGCCGTACTGATCGGCCAGGTTGAAGGGATCGACCACGTTGCCGACCGACTTCGACATCTTCTCGCCCCTGTTGAACAGGAAGCCGTGCGCATAGACGCGCTTCTGCACGGGAATGCCCGCCGACATCAGGAAGGCCGGCCAGTACACCGCGTGGAAGCGGATGATATCCTTGCCGATGATGTGGACGTCGGCAGGCCAATAGCGCCAGTGCTTGTCGCTCTCGTCGGGAAAGCCGACGCCGGTGATGTAGTTAGTCAGCGCGTCGACCCAGACATACATCACGTGCTCGGGATCATCTGGGACCTTGACGCCCCAGTCGAAGGTGGTGCGTGAGATGGAGAGGTCCTTCAGCCCGCCGCGCACGAAGCTCATCACCTCGTTGCGGCGCGAATCCGGGCCGATGAAATCGGGCTGGCTCTCGTAGAGGTGCAACAGCTTGTCCTGATAGGCCGAGAGCTTGAAGAAATAGCTTTTCTCCTCGACCCAGTCGACCGGCGTGCCCTGCGGACCGCGGCGGACATTGTCCTCGCCGACCGTGGTCTCATCCTCGGCGTAATAGGCTTCGTCGCGGACCGAGTACCAGCCTGCATAGGTGTCGATATAGATGTCGCCGTTGTCAGCCATACGCTGCCAGATTGCCTGGCTGGAGCGGTGGTGCTGTTCTTCCGAGGTGCGGATGAATCGGTTGAACGAGACGTTGAGCCGCTCGTCCATCTCCTTGAAGCGGGCAGCGTTGCGGGTCGCAAGGTCGTGCGGCGTCATGCCCTCGCCGGCCGCGGTCTGGATCATCTTCTGCCCGTGCTCGTCGGTGCCGGTCAGGAAGAACACGTCCTTGCCGTCGAGCCGCTGGAAGCGCGCCAGTGCATCGGTCGCGATCGCCTCATAGGCGTGACCGATGTGAGGTTGGCCGTTCGGGTAGGCGATCGCGGTCGTGATGTAGTAGACGTTGCTGCGGTCCGCAGCAGGTGCCGGGACGGACGCGCGCGGAGTCGCTGCGGGTTTCGGTTGCTTGGGCGCGCGAACCGTTGCCGCCTTGGGAGCCTTCTCGGCGGCCGGAGCTCTCGGCGCCGCAGGCTTCTTTGCGGACGAAGCCACGGCTGCAGCGGCTGGCTTCTTCGGCGGCGCCTTGCGGGCCTTCGCGGCAGCCTTCTTAGCAACCTTCTTGACGGCCTTTTTTGCGACCTTCTTGGCCGCAGATTTCTTCACGCCCTTGGCGCCCGTCTTGGACTTGGCGGCCTTCTTCGCCTTCTTGATGACGCGCACACCCTTCTTGGTCTTGGCAGCGCGCGACTTCGCCGTGGCTTTCCTGGTCGCGCGAGCGGGCGATGCCTTCTTCGTCTTCTTGGCTTTTGTCGACGATGTCTTCTTAGCAGTCGCCACCACGGAATCCTTTGCAGATCGAAACGAGATTGTCGGGAGTGTTGTCAGGCGGATGTGTCTTCGGACGAGTAAGTTTTCGGACGAGTGCGCTTTCAGACTTGGCGTCTATCGGGTCGCGTCCGCGAGCATCGAAAACACCGAGAAAACCAGCGGCTTGCGCTCCAGATTGTAGGCTTCGGTATCGCGCGCGGCGCGGACGATCTTTTCCCATACCTCCGCCAGCCGTGCAAGGCGCGGCAGATTGGCGTTGGCGTCGCTGGTGCGCATGCGCTCGCTCATCCAGCGATCGATGCCGTCGATGAAAGCGGCAAGCGCGACGCGATCGCTGGTACCGAGCGCATCACCCAGTGCATGCAGCTCACGCGGATCGACGCTCGGCAGCGTCGCCAGCAGCGCGGCGGTGCGCTGTTGCAGCTTGAGCGCGTCGCCACCGAGCAACGATAGTGCCCGCCCCACGCTGCCTTCCGAGGCGGCCGCGGCGTCAGCCAGCGCAGGATCATCAGGGGCCATGTCGGTTGCGGCCGCGGCCGCGCGCAACACATCGCCCGTCTCCAGCGGCCGCAGCAGCAATTTGCGGCAGCGGGACAGGATGGTCGGCAGCACCCGTGACGGCGCGTGGCTGACCAAGAGGAACAGCGACTGCTGCGGCGGCTCCTCGAGGATTTTCAGCAGCGCGTTCGCGGCATTGGGATTGAGCTCGTCGACGGTGTCGACGATGCAGACGCGCCAACCATCCACTGCGGCGGTCGAGCCGAAGAACGAGATCGTCTCGCGCGTCTCGTCGACCGTAATCACAGTGCGCATCACGCCGCGGTCGTTGAGGCCGCGCTCCAGCACCAGCAGACCGCCGTGCGCACCGGCGGCAATCTGCCGCGCCACCGGATCGGACGGATCGACCCGCAGCGTCGGCGCTGCCTGGACCTGCGATGACTTCGGATTGCGGAATGCGAGCACAAACCGCGCCATGCGATAGGCCAACGTCGCCTTGCCGATGCCCTGCGCGCCGCCGATCAGCCAGGCATGCGGAATTCGTCCGCTGCGATAGGCATCGAGCAAGGCGGTCTCCGCCTCGCGATGCCCGAACAGATCGGCGGTTTCGCGCGGGTGGCGAGCGGGGCTCTCCTGTTCGACCTTGCGTGCGCTCATGCCGGTGTGTCTGCCGTGAGCGTTGCGCGCAGATGCTCGCGCAGCGCGGCCCATATCCTCGCCGCGACCGTGTCCTGATCCGCCGTCGCATCGATCAGCACGCAGCGCTCCGGGTCTTCGGCCGCGATCCGGCGGTAGGCGTCACGCAAATCCTGATGGAACTTGATGCCCTCGGCTTCGAAACGATCCGCCGTGGCATTGCCGCGGCGCATGGCGGCGCGTTGCAGTCCGACCTCGACCGGCACATCGAGGATGAACGTGAGATCGGGCTTCAGATCGCCGATGGTGACGCGCTGCATGGCATTGACGAGGCCGGCCGGCACCTGCCCGAGCTGGCCTTGATAGGCGCGCGTGGAATCGAAGAAGCGATCGCACAGCACCCAGATGCCCTGGTTGAGCGCCGGCAGGATCACGGTACGGACATGGTCGTCGCGCGCGGCGGCAAACAGCAGCGTCTCGGCCTCCGGTCCCAGCAGTTTGCCCATCCCCGACAGCACGAGGTGGCGGATGATCTCGGCGCCGGGCGAGCCGCCGGGCTCGCGGGTCACGATCACGCGTAGTTTGGCGACGTCGAGCCGTTCGGCGAGCTTGCGGATCTGGGTCGATTTCCCCGATCCCTCGCCGCCTTCAAAGGTGATGAAGCGACCGCGCAAGCTCGGCCGTTGGACTGCTGCTTCCGCCATCTCAGAGCTTCTCGACCCCTGCGCGGAACATTCCGATCACGAGCTCCTGGGCACCGTCGAGCGCGCGGCGCATCGTCGATCCCGTGCCGACGGCATCGGCCGCGAATACCGGAGTCTCCATCGCGACATTGCCGCCGCGCCAGACCCGGACGACGCCGATCTGCTGACCGGCGGTGATCGGGGCCTTGACCGGCCCGCTATAGATGACGCGCGCGAGCAGCTTGTCGTTGCCGTTCTTCGACACCATCACCTTGATCGGATCGGGGCTGACCAGCTTGACCGAGCGGCTCTCGCCGCCGAACACCCGGGCATAGCCGACCGGCTGGTTGGCCGCGATCAGGACCCGGGTCTCGAAGCTGCGGAACCCCCATTCCAGCATCTTCTTGGCTTCGGTGGCGCGGTCTTCGGAATCCTCGAGGCCGTTGACCACGACGATCAGCCGCGTGTCGTTCTGCACGGCCGAGCCGACCATGCCGTAGCCGCCTTCCTTGGTGTAGCCGGTCTTCAGGCCATCGGCGCCGGGCAAGGCGTTCAGCAGCGGATTGCGGTTCTGCTGGCGGATCTTGTTCCAGGTGAACTCCTTCTCGCCGAACAGCTTGTAGCGGTCCGGGTAGGTCAGGATGATGTGACGCGCCAGCACGGCGAGTTCCCGCACCGTCATCTTGTTAGTCGGGTCCGGCAGTCCGTTGGAATTGCCGAAGGTCGACCTGGTCATGCCGAGCTCGCGGGCGCGCTTGGTCATGAAGTCGGTCGCAAAGGTATGCTCGTTACCGGCGATGCCTTCGGCGAGCGCGATGCAGGCGTCGTTGCCGCTCGGGATGATCGCGCCGTGCAGGAGGTCGTCGACCGAGACCTTGCTGTTGATCGCCGCGAACATCGTCGAGGTCCCGGACGGCGCCCCACCCCGCCGCCAGGCATTCTCGCTGATCCGGTACTCATCGGTGAGCTTGATGTCGCCCTTCTTGATGGCGTCGAACACCACCTCGGCGGTCATCAGCTTCATCATGCTGGAGGGCGCGCGCAGCTCGTCGGCGTTCTTCTCGAACAGCACGCTGCCCGAGGATGCCTCGACCAGGATCGCGGTCGGCGCATCGCCGTCGAATCCGCCCTCGTCCTTCTTGGCGCCCTGGACGCTCTGGTTGGCGGCATAGACCAACCCGCCGCAGCCGATCGCCAGCGCGACCGCAGCCGCGACCAGGCCACGCCAGCACCGCCCGGCGCGAGCTGACAACGTGCGGGGAACTGCGGTCTGGGCTGCCATCGGCGATGTCCTGAAAGACTGCGTTCTAACAGCTGGAAGTATCGCAAACAACTGAGGTTTCGCCGCTTGTGCACGGTCGGCTGGATTGCCGGCTGCGCTGAACGCCCGTATCCTTGTTCGTCATCTTTGGAACCAGCTAGCGACAGCAGAACCGGCAAACAAGGCGGAAACGCGAATGTCATCCTCCCGCATCATTTCCGCCAACGGCATCGACATATTCGTGCGCGAGGCCGGGCAAGGTCCACTGGTCGTGCTCTGCCATGGCTGGCCGGAGCTGTCCTACTCATGGCGGCACCAGATCGCAGCACTCGCCGCGGCAGGCTTTCGGGTCGTCGCCCCCGACATGCGCGGCTTCGGCCGGACCACCGCGCCGGCCGATGTCGGCGCCTATACGATCTTCGATACCGTCGGCGACATCGTCGCACTTGTGGCTGCGCTCGGCGAGCAGCAGGCGATGGTCGTCGGCCACGATTGGGGCGCGCCGGTGGCCTGGCACGCGGCCATGTTCCGCCCTGACATCTTCACCAAGGTCGCCGGCCTCAGCGTGCCGCCGCCGTTCCGAGGCCGCGGCCGTCCGTTGGAAACCCTGCGCGAGAACGGCGTCACGAATTTCTATTGGCAGTACTTCCAACCGCCCGGCGTGGCCGAGGCCGAATTCGAGCGCGACATCGCCCACACCATGCGGCTGGTGCTCGGACGCGGTGTCTCCGATCCGAGCTCGATGTTCGTCGACGAAGCTAAGGGCTTCCTCGGCAAGCTGCCGGCCGGAATCCCGCTGCCGGCCTGGCTGACCGAGGCCGACATCGCCGAATTCGCCGAGGGCTACCGGCAGTCCGGCTTTCGCGGCGGCCTGAACTGGTACCGCAATCTCGATCGCAATTGGGAGCTGACCGCGCCCTGGCAGGACGCCCAGATCCATCAGCCGTCGCTGTTCATCGCCGGCTCGAACGATTCGGTGATTACCGGGCTGATCGGTGCGAAGCGCGTCGCGGACATGGAACGTGTGCTGCCGAACCTGCGGCTGAAGCTGATCATCGAGGGCGCCGGCCACTGGATCCAGCAGGAGCGCCCCGACGAGGTCAATGCGGCGCTGATCGCATTTCTGAAGTGATCAGGCCAAAAGCCTGATTCGCAACGACTTGATCCAGTAAGCGGCTTTGTTCAGTAGAGCCCGCGCCCGCTCAGCACTTCAGCCGGCCCACGCGCGTCGATCGGCACATAGGCTGCGGCCGGGCTCGGGGCTGCAGCGTAGCGGGCGTCACCCTCGTAGGAGACTTCGCGCGGATTGTTCGCCACACGGCGGTGCGACCGGCTCGAGGCCGACATTTCCGAGGTGGCGTTGACCGAGGCGTAGTCGGCCTGGGTGTTGCCGAGGCTGTAGGGCCGCCCCTCCGGCAGCGGAACGTCGCCGCGGACCCGGCCCGACGAGGACGACATCTCGGGCACGAACGGCCGGGCCGAGGCGACCCGGACCATCGACGGGGACGGCGCCGGCGTACCGGTGCGCAGGGTCGCCATCAGCTGGCGGTCGTCGGAACCTTCGAGCGGTGCCCGGCCGACATATTCGACCCGCACGCGTGCGACGCCATTGCCTTTGAATTCAAGCAGTTCCGCGGCTTTGTTCGAGACGTCTATGAGGCGATTGCCGTGGTACGGGCCGCGGTCGTTGACGCGAACGACGAGCGATTTGCCGTTGCTCAGATTGGTGACGCGGGCGTAGCTAGGCATCGGCAAGGTCGGATGGGCGGCCGTGAGCGAGCCCATGTCGAACACCTCGCCGTTGGCCGTCAGCCGGCCATGGAAATCATCGCCGTACCAGGACGCCATGCCCTCGGCGCGATAGTTCTCGTTCTCCTCCGGCACATAGGTGCGGCCGGCGACGACATAGGGCTTGCCGATGCGGTAGGTGCCGCCGCCCTTCGGCACGGGGTCACCGAGCGCCACGACGCGCGGGCTCGAGGAGACGCCATATTTGGGATCGATCCGGCTGCTGAGCTGGTTCGAGGAGGCGCAATTGGCAAGCACAAGGCACGAGGCCACCGCAACGGCGCCGCGCGCCGTCCGGATCATCGAATCTGGCCGTCTAATCCCCATCTGCCCCAAGTACCATTCTGCGCGGACCCGCGCCTGCTGCGAGGCGTCGGGATCGATTCTGTCACTGTGCGGCCCACCTCCGCACCGGATGGTGAAGATATCGCAACCGGAACACGGCGGAAATGGGGTGAGCCTTAACGCTATGGCACCTTGGTAAATTGCCTGTTGCGTCGCCTCAGTTGTTCTACGGAGACCGAACCGCCCAAAACGCCCTCGCCTGTCCCGCTATCAGACACACTGTTGCAGCAAATCATCAGTCGGGGCGCTTCTTCAATTCCAACAATTGAATCTTTTTGACTGTGCAAGGCTGCAATCGTTTTCTCTCGGACGTGGGGCGCAAAGGAAGTTTGCGATGATCGAGACGGTTACAGCGGTGATGGGCCTGGTGAGTGCGGCGATCTTCTTGGCGCACGCTGTGGAAGGCTATCGGTACCGGGCCTGACAGTCCGTTGAAGGCGGAAAGACGCGTCACCTCTTTCCAGGAGTGAATGTTCGGAAAGCTTTAATCAATTCGGATGAGCATCGGTTGAAGGCAGGTGTATCATGCGTAGTCACGATTTGGTCTCCGACGGATTTCTGACCCTGACCGCAGCAAGCCTCGTGCTGCTGTGCTCGAGCCTGCTGGCCTTCGCTTTCGGTTGAACCAATGATGCCGTGGGCGCCGTCTGCGCCCATGCGACACGGCCTTGACCACCCTCACCTCATCGCGCGCCGATCGAACCTTGGCTTCAGTCTTCGAGTGCTGGCGATTGCGGCCCAGCACGTGCCGGGCGGTCCGATCTCCACAGCACAGATCCGTGGTCTTTCCCAGCGTCAGTCCTGATGCACCCTCCACCTCCCAGGAGAGCATTCGCGAATGACCGACTCGGTAAGAGAGGGAACGTCCGCCCTGCTCGTCAGCACGGATGGCCGGCTGCTGATGCAATTGCGCGACGACCTTCCCCACGTTACCGATCCCGGCAAGATCAGCCTGTTTGGCGGCCGGCGGGAGGGCAGCGAGACCTTCCTGGAATGCGTGGTGCGCGAGATCCACGAGGAGATCGGCTATTACCTGCCGCCCGAGCGTTTTGAGCTGATCGGTCGCTATTTCGGACCGGATCATTCGACGCCGGGCGGCACCCTTCGCGGCGAGGTATTCCTTGCGCGGGACGTGCCGATCGACCGGTTGAAGGTCACTGAAGGCCGCCTCGAGATCGTGGCCGTGGGTGGCCTCGAGCGCATCAGCGGCAGGCTCGCACGGCCGGCGGAATATGCGCTGGCGATCTTCCTGAAGCGCGAACCGACTACCTGAGCGATGAAACCAGGCCGCGGACGAGATCGTCGATCATCGGCAGCGCGACCGCGGGCTGGGCAACATCGATATCGTGCACATGCCAGTAGGTTACCTTGTCGGCGACCTCGGGGAACCGCCGCTCGATGAGCGGACGATGCTCGGCCTCCTTGAGCGCGATCACCAGGTCCACGCCGTCGAAATCAGCCAATGAACATGGCTGCGGATAGCGCGCCGCGCCCTCCGGAACGATGCCGTTGGCGCGAAGCCGGTCATCAGCAAACACCGACATGGCGCCGACATTGTCGGGCGAGCCCCGTTCGGCGGCGCCTCTCGATGAGGCGCGCCACGGCAGGTTTTCGCCGCGCGCAAGATGATTGAACAACTCCTCTGCGTATCGACTGCGGTAGTAGTTGCCGGTGCAAAGGAAGAGGATGCGCTTCATGGACATCATGATGGCCAATGGCGGTGGTTGCGGTCAACCGTGGTGCGTGCAGGCTTGTCGTCGCGCTCACACGCGGTCGGTTCGCCGCTGGCGGACCGAGCAGACGGCCCACTTCGCTCCGACGTTCTCGCCACGTTCGCGTTGGTTCGGCGGCGCCCGATCCGAATGATCCGGAAGGGTGGCCGCGTAACGGAAACGGCCTCAGCATGGGGATTGCTGAGGCCGTCATTCCGTCTGCTGGGGGCGCGGGCGCCAGTCAGTAGGCCGCCTCGATTCAGCAGAGCGCCGGTACATCCGCGGCAGCCCGAATTGTACTCGACGTCGGAGCGTGCTTGCCGAGGTCTCACGGGGTACCCCGCAGGGCGCATCCGGCAGCCCATGTCCTGCGTCGCACTACTACCGCAACGTAAGTCCCCAGAAGGCGATGAGCAGCAAGGCGCAGGCGCCCAGTCCCATCAGCGGCACGACGGCTTCCAGCATCATGGCCGAATCAACTCCGCCCGTAGCCCAAGCATGCGCGCGAGCGCAGCGTTTGTCGTCGTCCACCTCTGACGCCACCGCAATAAAAACGGCCTCGACGCAGGGCGCATCGAGGCCTCATGCAATCTCCCGCAGTCGGAGTTGGGGCAACTGAGACGGCCAGCTTAGGTCGATCGCAAAGCAGGCCGACGGATAGCCCCTCGGATGGCGTCAGCCAGCACGACCCCTCCGTCGACCTGGTGGCCGGGCGAGCGATCGCGAACGATGACGAAAATGAAGGGAGGAACGCTCCTGGGCCGTTCCAGCGAGCGCTGCTCGCAGAATCATGGCGCACGCTCGAGCATTCGAGGCGACGGGTACGCCTAAAACTTACGTCCGGAGGAGTCCATCTTTTTGCATTCCCCGCTGACTGTGAGGGATTTCCGTTCCGTCGACAGGGTTTTGGTAGCCTTGCCTGACTGCCGGGAAATAGTGATCGAAAGCGAAGCCGTGTGATCCTTTCCACCGATGGTAATGTCTGTCGGGCCATCGAATGAGAAGGAATCTGGGTTCACTCGCCAGCCCGTTGCTGTATCGACGTAGTACTGGAGGGTCGATGCGGCCATGGTCCAATCATCGGTAGAGGCAAGCGGAAAATCGCACTCCAATGATGCGACCAGCGTTTGCGCGTGACCTTCCAAGGTCAACGCTCCCAAGGCCAGAAGCGATAGAAATCCATTCCGTATGACTTGCACCTAACAACTCCTCGAAGCGGCTTATCGTCAAATCGATCGGCGATCTCCTTGTGGCGCGCCTGAAGCGCCCCACTCCATGTAAGCAATCTTGCCCTCTGCATCGAATTCCATATTCGCAGTCGTCGCTCCACGCGGTGTACGAACGATATCGACGTCCCGTTCAGGACTGGCTTGAGATCGCTCAGCCCGGACGGAACGCAGTCGTCCAAACGCTCTTTCCAGAAGGCCATCAATAGGCGTCCGGCCAATCGATCGCTGCGGCCATCGGCTCAAAGGACATATTTCCTCACCTACATCCGTATCGTAGCTGAGGAATAGAGCGCTTCCAGGAGGAACCGATACCTGGAAAAATACTGCCCGGGTGAAAGCTACCTCAGCTGGCGGCGGCGTTCAAAAGCCGCTGCTGGAAATCAATTGGTCGCGCGCCCGCTACGCCCGACCGAACCCACCGTCGGCGGCATCGCAGTTTCGTGAGAAATCCCCGATGTGCACATACTCCGAATTTGACGGTCGCTGCGAACCGACAGTCATCGTGGCGTCGATTCTTGCTTGTAGAGTGATGACGGTAACCGGCGCGAAAGCGCCTCCGAGACACAGGGGGCGTAAATGGATGAACGAAAGATTGCGATGTTGCGCGTGCATGAGCAAAACATCGAGCATTACCGAGGGTTGCTTCGCACCAGGCTTAGCGAAGTCGAGACTCACTTCATCGAGCAGCGCTTATCCGAAGAGCGTTTCGCAATCGAGATGCTGAAGTTTATGACCCGTGGGGACACATCACCCAGGACGGATCTGTTCGTATAAGACGACACCACATACCCCTTCGGTAGTAACCCGTTTTGCGAGGCGAACCCTGGCACGCCTTGTGCCAACCCCTCACATGTCGGGATTTTGCACATCCTTCCCGGGGGCCAGGATCAACGCCGCCAGCGAGCATTTTAAGTCTGGCGGCATTGTTGCGCGTAAGCTCAGGTCATGCCCCTCACGCGAAAGCCGATCGATCCGGCCGCAATTCGCCGGCCAGTTCGCAGCGGACACGCACGCCGATCAAGAAGCGCTACGGCAAAGAATGGCCCGGAGCGACTTCCCAGCCCAACGCGGGTTCCACAACCTCCGGCAATCCGTGCATCCGAGCTGATCGATGCCAGCGTAATACGTTACTGTCTCAATGCGCTTTGGGCATGTGAGGCCGGACATCACCTTGCGCGTCTACGTCCACTTGTTTAGGAACGACGACGGCAAGGCGGCGGCGATCCATGCGATGCTGGCGCGTTAGCTGCCCAAATCGGGTGCCAATTTCGCGGTTCGTGCTCTTGAGTCTGCCGCTAAGCACTTGAAACTGTTGGTTTGGAAGGGTGGCCGAGTGGTTTAAGGCACCGGTCTTGAAAACCGGCGTGCCCGCAAGGGTACCGTGGGTTCGAATCCCACCCCTTCCGCCAGTACGTCCATCCTCCACACGCTGTTGATTTCGTTACATTCTACGACAATTGGCTAGAAACCCACGGTCGAAATCCACGGTGGAAGTGAAGATCGGTAGCCATACTTCAGTTTTGCCTTAAGCTCTGTCCCCAAATTCGATGCAACCCATGAGGGGCAAAGATGAATCGGAGCGGCACTATTGGTGTTGTGACGATTGTTGCAGGATGGTCTTTCTGCGGTCTGCTTGTGTCGGCGCAGGCTACGACGTTCCAAAGTTATCATTGCTCCGACGACACCCGGTTCACCGTCGGATTCTATCCACACGACCCGCACGCATATGTGCATTTCCTCGATGGGCGAGAGACGTTTAGGTTGCGGAAACGGCTTGCGTTTTCCGGTGCGCGCTACTCGGCAAACCGCGTCGTTTTGAAGATCTCGAAGTCGGGTCACACCACAATCAAGCGTCCAAGGCGCCCAGAAACCGCCTGTGAATTGATGTCCACGCGTGGCAGCTAGCGCACGCCGATGCACATCACTGGCTTAGCTAACCACGAGCACACGGCCCACGCCTTGATGCAAAACTGCTGTGTGCTCAGGGTTTCGTCGAAGAGGCTTGCCCGCCCGTCACCTCGGAAATTCGCCTTACAATCCCGTCTAGCGCGGTGCGAACGGAATCGTTGGTATAGGGATCGTCTGGGTGCGGCGGAGACCCCTCCCTGTTGAAATAAGGCCGCTCTCCCATACGTCGTCCCCATTCGACGTCGGCTTGGCGGACAAGTTCTTCAAGGCGATCATCTGAGGCTAGAACCCGCTGGCAATAGTCGGCCAAGGCGCGGAGCGGCTGATCTAGGTTGTTAAGCAGCAGCACGCTTCCTTTGAGTTGGCGCGGTAGGAGTGCCTGCAATGCTCCCGTCGAATCGATAAGATTGCTTCGCAACCATGTATCGATCTCTATCTCGGCCGCCTGCACTCTGGAAACCGCGGAGCCGCCTTTCATCGCGCCCGGACCAAGCATCCGCCCGATGGCTTCCTTCGCCGTGAACTTTCGCCCTTGGCGGATTTCGCGTTCAAGTTCGGCTTCCGCTTTGGAACGCTTGTCGTCATCGCTCATCGAATTGCCCTTTCGCAAGCCCAAGGCCGAGTGCGGCAATGCGGCGGAAGCACACCCTTTCGCCTAGCATGTGACGCCGTCTCTGATCGCTTCGAGCCCGCCGTTTGAATACCGGCGATCGTGCGAGATAATGCCGCCACCGCCGTGTACAAGAGCACACCTTCACCCCCCCTTAACATGAGGGGGCGCTAAGGCTCGTCGAACGTCTCATTTGGCTGAGACCGTTCGTGACTTGTCCTCTCCGAGTTGCTGTCCTTGCGCAAGTCTGCGCTCCAACATGCCCATGACGGTGTTTATTGCGTCGAACGCTCTCGAATGGGAGTCGTCTCCTCCCAGATGCGTCAGATCGAACACCAGGATTTTCTGGCGCGCAATCGCACTCCTGTATGGTTCCTCCTCTGGATTGATGTCTCCCACGCGGTTTGTCCCTCCCGAAATCGACTTTGGGATTTTTAGGGCGACATCATCCTGGGACAAGAACAAGCCGATGCGGGGGCGCCGGGAGCCCATTCCTTCGACAACGTTGATGAACTCGTCAAATGCAACGTCGGGCGCGACCATCGCTACGTTCTTCAGCTTCGACATCGTTCCCCTGCGCGGTGCTTTCACGCGGAGTGCATCAAGAGTCACCAGGCAGCCCATGGAGTGGCACACAAGGGTGATCTCGTTGACGCTGAGATTCAAGGTCACGACATCCAACAGCAGGGCCAACGACACGCCCGATTGCATCGCGACCTTGCGGTCGTGCTCATATGAACCAAGGTTTGCCGCTCCCTGCGACGGCCACGAAAAAAGAACTGGAATAACTGGAAGCCCGCCGTCCTGGACGAACTGGGCGTAGCGGTACACCGCGTCATCGAAGCGATTGTTGAATCCATGAATGAAGATCATTGCCTTGCTGCGATGCTTTGACCTGGCCACGGTAGTGACGGCTTTTTCGAACGCGGCGCGATCCAGATAGTCCGCCGACGTCGTCACGAAGTCTTTGCGTGGGTCGCCTGGAGGGGATATCGGCCACTGTATTTCACCGACCGTACGAGAACCATCTGATGGAATGGAAATCGTGACTTGGCCAAACGCCAGCTCGTTCGACGCCTCTCGGCTAAACATCTCACCAGCGTCGCCGCTAGATCGAGCCCGCGTCGTTCCGACAAGGATGGGTACTTGCGTGGCGGCTTCGACCATCTCGTCGCTTGGCACCAGAACCCCTTGCAGGGGCCGGATCGAGCAAGAGCAGCAGGTCGAGACCGCCAGCAAGGCAATTGCAACTTGAAAGGAAGCGACAGTTCGGACCCGTAGATGCATCCGTCGTGCGCCTTTCCCGTTCGGCTGTTGTCGCTTCGCAGATCTATAAATCCCCGACTTTACGGACGGCCCTCAGCTGTTCCGCTCGCTTATTCCGCTAAAGCAGGCGCCAAAATAGCCGGCGTAGAGCGGAGGCATTTCCAGATTCATTGAGTGGCCGACGCCCGGCACTACGGCAAGCCGGCAGTCAGGCATCGCCGCGGTCATCTTCTGAAGGTCGGCTAGCGCAATCCAGCCATCTCGCTCTCCCCAGACAACGAGATGGGAGTGCCTGATTTCGGACATCCGCCGCTCGAGCTCGCGGCTCTCCCGTTCGCGCGTGAGATTGACTGGGGTGCCAATCCAGACTCCTTCAGAGACGCCAGCCGTCTGATCCAGGATTCGCTCGAACAGGAATTGGATTGCCCCCAGTCCGTCGCGGAACTTGGGCACACCATTCGGCACCATGCTATCTGGAAGGAACAAAGATGATGCAGCCGTTGCCATCACCGCGCGCGTCAACTCACGGCTCGCCATCATCGCACGAAAAAGGTCGATCTGCTCTGCGTTGAAAGCCAACCCGAGGGGCGTCACAGGATCGAGCGCAAGCACTCGCCCGAACCGCTCTGGCTGCATCAGCAGCATGCGCGTCGCGATGATGCCGCCGGTGGAGTGTGTTGCCAGATGACAGAACGGGATCTGCAGCGCATCGAGCGCGGCCAGCATGTCGAGCGCGTGTTGCTGCATTGAGTAGTTGGCGTAGCCGAGCGACGCGGCTGGGCGATCGCTGTCGCCACAACCACGCCAATCGATCCCGACGACCCGAAGGCCGGTCGGGAACAAGGGAGCAGCGAGCTCGATCCAGTCCTTGCTGGCGAGATTGCCATGGATAAAGACGACGGTGGTGTCGCCCTCGCCCCACTCCCGCCAGCCAAGGCTGACATCTCCGGCACGGACTTTGGGCATCGCTACGGACTTGTTCTCTCAATTCGCGACACAGCTTCAGATCTACTTGTTCAACCCGGCGGTCGGATTCGGTCCATCCGGCGTTGGTGCCACAGCCATCGCCGAAACCACACCGTTGATGAGGCGGTCTGTCTCGATCGGTGAACTGGTGTCGAGATTGCCCGTGAGCACGAAATCAGTGACGTCGGCGGGAAACTCCACCGGGTTGTCGGTATGGATGAAATGCCCCGTATCCGGATAGATCTTCAGGAGTGGGCGATTGTTGGCGCGCGTCATCCGCGTCATGAACGGCGTGATGATGTCACGACCCAGGTCCTTCAACCCATTGAAGGGGGTCCCAGGAATGAAAGGTTCCTTGTCGCCGAAGGCTAGAAAGATCGGGGCCTTGATATCGGTCAGCCGCCGATAAAGGTTCTTCGGATCATCCTGCTGCAGCTCGGAAACCATGCCGTAGATGTCGAGGATGTACACATTGGCCCATTGCTCGAGCTCTTTCGGATTCGCCTTGGTCAGGCCGACGCGCTGCTCGGTATGGAACCGTGCATACTCGCTGTCGTTCATGAAGTAGCCACTCTTGCTGCGGCCAACCACGCCGGTGACCGGATCGCGTTTCTTGAAATAGAAGAAGTCGCGAACATTCTGCTCCGGACGAGCGATTTCGTTCGCCAGTATCTGCGTCGGTCCCCACACTTCCTTCCATTTCTCGAAATTGCCCGCAAGCGAGGCGTCGAACAGCTTTGCGGTCTTGCCCGGCGCAATCGTGACTTCGCGCGGATATTCCTCAAGGCCCGCAGGCGCTTCGAGCACCAGGCTCCTGACGGCTCCGGGATATGTCAACGCATAGCCCAGGATCAGTTGGCCACCCAGGGAATGCCCAAGGTAGGTCGCCTGCTTGACCTTGAGCTGGTCGACGACGAGGTCGTAGACCACTTCCCGCATGTCCTGCATGGTCCGCGCCGGGCTCTTGTCGAGGTTTCCGGGACCTGACATGCCATAGTGCGGCAGATCGGGTGCGATCACCCGCAGCCCGCTGCGCAGCGCATACTGCATGATATTGCCGTAGTGGCCGGCGAATGCTCCCTTTCCGTGGATGATGACCAGGACCTTCGGATCCTTGTCGGTGCCGTAGTATTCATCCATGTAGCCGATCTGCCAGGTGGTGCCCTTGGCGTCCTTGGCGTTGGCGTATTTTACGGGATAGGGATAGGTGACGTAGTCCTTCCAGAAGGATTTCTTTGGATCGATGTCGGATGCCACGCCCGGCGTACGGAAGTTCTTGTCGACAAATTGCTGCGCCTTATCGAGGCTGGCAACATCATCCATGAACGACACAAATTTCGGATCGTTCTTGTGGCCATTGATGATAGAAAATACGCCGTAGTGGGCGACCGGGCTCTCCTCGGCAATCAGATCAGCGCCCGGGATGTTTTCGACCGCCTTCTCGGCGAGCTTGAAGTTGAGCCACAGGTCGTTCTTGATGTGCATGACCAGCGTGCGCGACTGGATGCGGCCGAGATCATTATTAATGTTGTGGAGCTCGCCAACCCGATTGCGCCATACCAGATCAACGGCATCATACAGCTTCGATCGATTGATCACGCTGAGTCCGGCCTTCTCGTTCGGCGGATCCCAATAGAAGATTTCGGGCTGCACCGCGGTGAACGACTGCGTGGTCCGGTACGACAAATCATAGCCGGTCAAGCCGAGTACCGACCAGCCGAACGCCATACCCATCAGCGGGTGCTTCTCTTTGGGCAGGTTGTAGTAGTCCCCCTTGGTCTGCTGCCAGACCGGATCGGACTGGATCGCCGCTGTCATCAACTGGAACGTCCAATTTCCGACGGGATCGCCGGCGTCCGACTGCGTGGTGCCGCCGATCGGCATCAGCGCGCTGACATATTCCGGATGCATGACGCCCCAGACGTAAGTCTGCGTGCCACCCATCGAGACACCAGCGGCGAGCGCGACCCTTGCGATCTTCAGATGATCGCGAAGCATTCGGTAGTTTGCCTGCACCATATCGAAATAAGTGTACTGCGGGAATTTGATCCCAAGACCATCCGAGGGCTTGCTCGCACCCCAGGTGCCGAGCGGATCGACCATGACGACGTAATAGCGATCGGTATCGATCGGACGGCCCGGTCCGATGATCGGGACGCCGCCCGAAAGCGCGGCACCCTTGACCCACTGCTCGTACATATCGGTGGAATCGCCGGAGTAATAGGAATTGATAACTACCGCGTTGGTGATCTCGCCAGCAGCGTTGCGCCGTGGCGTACCGATCGCGATGTAAGCGGTACGCAGCTTTCCTCCGCCCAGTGATTCAAGGGTGACGCCCCCCTCACCACCATTCTCCCACTTGGCAGGATTGGCCAGGTCATACTTGCCGCCGAGCTTGAAGTTGGCAATCTCGTAATATTGCTTTAGGCCGTCATGCTGGACTTGCGACGAGCGGCGCGTAAATGGCTGGGCGGTCGCGACCGAGGCGCTTACGGCGAGCAACAACAATCCAATGAAAAGACGCTTCATGGAAAGCCTCCCTGACCAGATTTTAACGAGATTTCTGCCGGATGTGCGCGACCGACATTGACCTAGGTCAAGGGAGTGATCATGCGGCCATCCCAGTTTGGCGATAGAAAGCATCGGGCAAGTGAAGCGAATGCCGTTCCTGTCGCATGGCTCGCACCGCATCCGTTACGAACTGGACGGCCCGACGGACGCGCCGGCCTATGTGCTAGTTAACGGGCTTACCCAGTATTCAGAGCTTTGGGCGGCCTATCGGGACGCGCTGATCGGCAAGGGATTCCGCGTCGCGACTTTCGATCTGCTTGGCCAAGGCGCCTCGACAAAGCCGGAACTGTTCATCAGCCAGCACGATCAGGTTGAGGCACTTGAGCACCTGATTGAAGCACTTGGCTCCGGTCCAATATTCCTCGGCGGCATCAGTTTCGGTGCACTGATCGCGCTGCGCTACGCGATCCTGCGCAGCGACAGGCTGTCGGGGCTGGTGCCCATGAGCGCCTTTGCAGAAATGTCGCCGCAGCTCCTTTTGCTAGGCAATGCGCTGCGCACCGGACTGATCCTGGGCGGAACCAGCTATCTGCAGGACCTGCTGCTTCCGATGAATCTCTCAGACGCGTGGCTCAAGCCACTGCTCGGCAATCTCGACGCAGTGAAGCGACAGGGCTGGTTGATCAACGATGTCTATGCCGTGCAGAACTTGATGGAATCCTTCCTTGATTTTGAGCCTCTTACGCCACAACTGGCGTCAATCAAGACGCCGACGATGATCCTCAATGGTGAATTTGACTTCCTCACCCCACGTTCGCTGCACGAAACCCTGCGCACTCACATTGCCGACAGCTCACTGGTCATCGTCCCCAATGCCTATCACGCCTTCACACTCGAAAAAGCCGCACTGACCGCCGACCTGCTCGCACGCTTCGCCGAAGACGTCCTGGCCGGGCGCTGGCAGGGCAGACAGGCGGTATGGATTGCACCCGACGAAGCGGGTGGCGAGATGACGCCGTTTCCGGCCGGCTTCGATCACCTGCGCGCAATTCCCGTGCAGAGGGCGGCGTCATGAATCCGTTTCTCGGTCCGCTCGACTCTTTAGGGCGCGTGCCGGCGCTGCAACAAACCCGGGTCGCTTCATTCCTGGTCTCGTTGCATGGCGCACTTGCGCGGCAGCTCGCTCTCACCCTGCCGGGTCAGTTCAATGCCGGCTGGCAAACAGAACTGAACACACAGCTGCATCGCGAGACGGAGATCGTTTCCCTTCTCTTGCGCGCGACCTCATGGATGCCGGATATCATGGTTTTCTACAACACCTTGATCTGGGAGGCCGCTTGGGTACCCACCCCGACGGCCGGCATCGCCGATCGGCGCCTTGCCACCACCATCGACATTGCGGCCCTTGGGCATGCCGCGCACGGCGCGATCCGGCCCGCCGCCCTCCTACCCGTCGAAGCGTCCACAGATGATCCATTTGTCGCCGCTTTGCGCCGGATCGAATTTGAAAGCAGCCGTCTGATCCAGGCACAGATCTATTTTCTGAAGAGTGACGAACTCAAATCCGTCCGCGACGCCGTCGGCGCGGCCGTGAATGACCGGCATCGACTGGTACGCAAATTGTGGGCGGATGTGCTGGAAAGCATCGGGATCAAGCCCCGCGCCGATGACGAATGACGCGGGCCTTGACCCAGATCAACGTTGCCGTCGTACCAAGCAGCAGTGTTCGCTGGATCATCCCACCTTTGATCGATTGCGGAGTCTGATCATGAAGGCCGTTTCCGCCGAAGAAGCCGTCGCGATGATCCCGAACAATGCGCGCGTCATGGTCGGCGGTTTCATGGGCGTGGGCACGCCCGAGCGCCTGCTCGACGAATTGGTCCGGCAAAAGAAGTCGGGCCTGACGTTGATCAGCAATGATGCGGCCACGCCTGGCAAGGGCGTCGGCAAGCTGTTCGATGGGGCGCAGGTATCGAGCATGATCGGCACCCATATAGGGCTAAATCCGAAGGCGCAGCAGCAGATGTTGGGCAAGCAGATCACGGTCGACCTGATTCCACAGGGCACTTTCGTTGAACGTATCCGTGCGGGAGGCTGCGGTCTTGGCGGCGTCCTGACGCCCACCGGCGTTGGTACCCTTGTCGAGGAAGGTAAGCAGAAGATCGAAGTCGACGGCAAACCGTATCTGCTTGAGACCGCCCTGCGGGCCGATTTCGCGCTGGTACACGCCTTCTTGGCCGACTACGCCGGCAACCTGTCCTATGCCCTCACCGCGCGGAATTTCAATCCGGTCATGGCGATGGCGGCAGACACCGTCATCGTCACTACCGAACACATTGTTCCGGTCGGCGTGATTGCTCCCGATCACGTCGTCACGCCAGGACCTCTGGTCGACTATCTCGTCGCGAATGGGTGAACCATGGATGCACAAACCATCATCGCGCGTCGCGTAGCGAAGGAATTGCAGCCGGGTAACCTTGTCAATCTCGGCATTGGGATTCCGACCTTGGTAGCGAACTACGTTCCAGCCGGGCTCAGGGTGTTCTTTCAGTCCGAGAATGGCTTGATCGGGACTGGCCCAATTCCCGAACAGGGCTTGGCCCATCCACTACTGACTGATGCCGGCGGCAAGCCCATCAGCGCATTGCCTGGCGCGGCGACCTTCGATAGTGCCATGTCGTTCGGCCTGATCCGTGGCGGCCATGTCGATATCACGGTGCTGGGTGGCCTCCAGGTCGATGCCGGCGGCCAGCTGGCCAACTGGATGATCCCGGGCAAGATGGTGCCGGGCATGGGCGGCGCAATGGACCTCGTCAGCGGTGCCAAGCGCGTCATCGTCGCGATGCAGCATGCGGCAAAGGGAAAGTCGAAGATCGTAGCCAGATGCAACCTGCCACTCACATCAGCGCGTTCAGTTGATCTTGTAGTGACAGATTTGGCGGTGATCGCGTTCCCCGGCGGCAAAGCGACCCTGCTTGAAACAGCGCCCGGCCTGACGGTCGCGGAGGTGCTGGCGGTGACGGAAGCAGAACTCGTGATTCCCGATACCGTCCCCGAAATGACGTTCTGACCAAAGCGAGCCGAAGCCATGAGGATTTTCAACGGATTCAACGAGCTCAAGTCGGCGGTTGGCACCGAAGTCGGAGTCAGCGACTGGATCGAGATCACCCAGGAGCGCATCGACAAGTTTGCCGACGCCACCTGCGACGAACAATGGATCCATGTCGACCAGGAGCGGGCCAAGGCCGAAATGCCCGGAGGTAAGACCATCGCCCACGGCCTCTTGTCACTGAGCCTGACCCCAATGTTCATTCGCTCGGTGATGGGCCTGAAGGGGTTGAAGAACACGCTGAACTATGGCGCGGACCGGATCCGGTATCTGGCGCCTGTTCCGGCTGGATCAAAGCTGCGTGGGCGGGTCGGCATTGCGGAAGCCGAAGACGTGCCGCCGAACGGCCTGAGGGTTCATTACCGCGTGGTGATCGAGATGGAGGGCGGTACCCGCCCTGCCTGCGTCGCGGAAGTCATCGGTCTGCACTACGCCTGAACCGTCACGGTGCGGCTCAGTCGATGATGTGGTAACCGCCATCGATATAGAGCACGCTGCCGGTGATCAGTTTTGCACCGTCGAGAGCCAGGAATGCCGTGGCGTTGCCGACGTCGTCGATGCTGACGAGGCTGCGCGTCGGCGCCTGCGACTGAGCCTTGTCCATCAGCTCGTCGAATTCAGGGATGCCGGATGCCGCGCGCGTGGCGAGCGGACCGGGCGAAATAGCGTGAACCCGAATGCCTTTCGGCCCAAGCTCGGCTGCGACGTAGCGTACCGCGGCCTCGAGAGCGGCCTTCGCGACACCCATGACATTGTAGTTCTTCACCACCATCTGGCTGCCGTAATAAGTCATGGTGAAGATCGTGCCGCCGTTCTTCATCAACGGCTCGGCCAGGTGCGCCATCCGCAGGAACGACCAGCAGGACACATCCATAGTCTTCTGGAAGCCCTCACGATCGACGTCGACGACGCGGCCATGCAGGGCGCCCTTCGGCGAGAAGGCGATCGAATGAAGCAGGAAATCAAGCTGGCCCCACTCCTTCTCGATCCGCTCGAACACCTTCTCGGTCTCTCCTTCGCCCATCACGTCGAGCGGCATGAAAATCGGGGATTCCAGCGCCTTGGCCAGCGGTTCGACGTGCTTCTTGGCCTTCTCGTTCAGATAGGTGACGGCGAGCTCGGCGCCGAGCGCCCGGAACGCCTTGGCACAGCCCCAGGCGATCGACTGGTCGTTGGCTATGCCGACGATCAACCCCTTCTTGCCTTTCAGCGCAACCTTGGTCTCGGGAAATACCGGGATGGTCATGACACTCTCCCGCGGTTCGGGTTTAGCGATTGCTGGTTCATCAGCAGCGTCAGCGTATGCTGCGCGATCATCAACTCTTCATCGGTCGGCACAACGTAGACCGGAATGCGACTGTCCGACCGTGAGATCCTAGTCGCATGCTTGCCATTCTCGACCGGATCGAGCGCGACGCCGAGCCAGGCCAGCCGCTCGGCGACCCGGCCGCGGATCGAAACGGAGTTTTCGCCGATCCCCGCGGTGAAGACGAAACCGTCGAGTCCTTCCATCGCAGCTGCCAGCATGCCGGCGCTGAGGCCGATGCGATAGACGAAATAGTCGATCGCGAATGCTGCGCGCGGGTCGGCGCTGGCCTCAAGCTCGCGCATGTCGTTGCTGACACCGGACAGGCCCTTTAAGCCGCAATCGCGGTAGAGGAAATCCTGAACCTGCGAAACCGACATTCCCTTCAGGGCGATCATGTATAGGACAACGCCAGGATCGATCTGGCCGGGCCGCGTTCCCATCGCGAGACCGTCAAGTGCTGTGAATCCCATCGTGCTCTCGACGCTCTTGCCTGTCTTGATCGCACACATCGAGGCCCCGCTGCCGAGATGGGCGACGATGATTCGTCCGCCGGCAATCTCGGGAGCCACCTGTGGCAGCCGCTTGGACACGTATTCGTAGGACAGGCCGTGGAAGCCGTAGCGCCTGATCCCTTCGTCGTAGAGCGCATGCGGAACGGCGTAATGGTCAGCCAGAGGATGATGGTCTCGGTGGAATGCTGTATCGAAGCAGGCGACCTGGGGCAGGCCAGGGAAATTGGTGAGCAGTGATTTGATAGGCGCCAGATTATGCGGCTGGTGCAACGGCGCCAGCGGCGCGTAGCGTTCCAGCCGGGTCACGACCGCGGGATCGATTAGCACCGGGCGCGCATGATCCGGCCCGCCGTGCACCACACGATGGCCGACGGCGACCGGTTTGATGTTGAGCTCGTCTCTCAGCCAGGCGCCGGCGACCGACATGGCGGCCGGAACATCGGCGACCGTCTTGACCGGATAGGCACGGTCGGCAACAGGCTCACCACTCGAACCGCTAGCGCGCAGCCGCGGCCGGCTGCCGATCCCGTCCATCTGGCCTTTCAGCTGCCGGCGAAGCCTGCCCTCGCCTTCCACCGCGAAGACCTGAAACTTCACGCTGGAGGAGCCGGCATTGACGACGAGGATCGTATCCATGGCGGTCACGCAGCGGCGATGGGCGCGCTGCGGCGTCGCGCATCCGCATAGAGTGCCGCTACCGCGGCTGAAGCCATACGGGACCGTGCGGAGTCGGCGCGCGAGGTCAGCACGACCGGCACACGGGCGCCGAGGACGATGCCGGCGCCGTCGGCCTTGGCAAAATAGGCCAGATTTTTCGCCAGCATATTGCCTGACTCCAGGTCGGGCACGACCAGGATTTGCGCCCTGCCCGCAACCTCCGACTTGATGCCCTTGATCCGCGCCGCCTCCATGTCGATCGCATTGTCAAAGGCGAGCGGGCCGTCGAGCAGGGCGCCGGTGATCTGCTTGCGGTCCGCCATCTTGCAAAGCGCAGCCGCTTCGATGGTTGACGGGATCTTCGACGTCACGGTCTCGACAGCCGACAGGATCGCGACGCGCGGCGTGGTACCGAAACCGGCCTGATTGTAGAGGTCGACAGCGTTCTGGATGATGTCGCGCTTGCCGTCGAGATCCGGGAAGATGTTGATGGCGGCGTCGGTAACGAACACCGTATCGGTGTAGGCCGGCACATCCATGACGAACACATGACTGATGCGTCGGTCGGTGCGGAGACCGCCGACCTTGGCTGTCACGCTGCGCATCAGTTCGTCGGTGTGCAGGCTCCCCTTCATCAGGACCTCGCCCCGGCCCTCATGGATCAGCTCGACGCCTCTGGCCGCCGCGGCGGCTTCCGTCGGCGGCGTATCGACAATCTCGTAACCGGAGATGTCCAGGTCATGCTTCGCTGCCATATCCCGAATCCGTGCCGCCGGGCCGACAAGGATCGCCTTGATGATCCCGGCTTGCGCGGAATCGATCGCACCGCGCAGCGAGCTCTCGTCGCAGGGATGCACGACGACGGTGGAAACTGACGGAACTCCCTTCGCCGTCGTGATCAAGCGATCGTACTTCGATCCCGGCCGGTTCTCGCTCGTTCCGGCTGCCGTGACATCCATTGCTCTGCTCCGCGTAGCTATGAAGCCCGGGCTTTCGGATCGAAAGGGACCGTGTTGTCCTGGCCGTCGAGCCCGAACAGCCCGGCGACCTGTTTCAACCGCCTGGCCACCTCGCCGGATATGTCCGCGCTGGCCGACAACACCTCCTGGATGGCAGCAAACGCCCTGCGGCGCTCGTCCATGTTGTCAGGCAGGAGTTTTGGAATGGCCGCCAGTGCGGCATCCCGGTTGAGCAGCAGCATGAAGAACTGCTCGCGCACCAACTTCTTGAATTCCGCGAGCGTCATCCGCCCGGACTCGTCGCTTCGCCGAAGACGCCGCAACGCCTCAAGGCTACGCTCGTCGACCATGCCACGGGCCGATCCGACATAGACCAAGGCGCGAACGCCGGCCTCTCGGAGGCCGCCGGAGCCCGTTTTCGACGACAGTTCCGCGACGCGGGCTTGCAGACGCTCGCGGTGTCTTGGATCCATCTCGCGCCGTTGTGAGGGTATCGCCTGCGGATCAACACCGACTGCCGCCTGCAATGCGGGCGAACCGTAGATCGCAAGGAACATCGCTTCGCTCAGCGCCTCTTGCAAGTCACGCCACTGATCGAGAGAACCGACGATCTGCTTCGATATCTGCTCCTGGAACGTTAGGAACGGATTGTCCTTGGTGGCAGGTTTGCGCGCGTCGCGCGCCTTGTCCGCGGCATTCTCGACCATCTTCATCCATGGGTTTTCGCTGCTGAACGCCTCGTATTGGAGGCGGAGCGGATGCCAATTGCGCATCATCTCCGCCATCTGCGGCGTCACCATCGATTTGACCCAAGGCTGCAGGTATTTCCGATAGGCGGCGAGATTCATCTCCGATACACGCTTTGCGGTCTCGAACCGCCGTTCATCTTCGGGCGAATTCCCTCCCATCGCCCGGATGTCGTCCAGCGTGCGGGCCTCGCAGCGCATCACCCATTGTCCGACAGCAAGCTCATCATTGAGCGTATCGGCTCCCCTCGCTTCGAATGTGGCCTCGTAGAGGCCGGGTGGCAGGACGTCGATCAAGTCGATGTTGCTCGAGAACTCTGCGTGCTCCTTCTTCGCGACGCCGCCGGAAACGAAAATGCCGAGATGGCCGACCGTCTCATGAACGGTGTAGACGATGGTCTGCCCATGGGCCCTGATTTCGTCGACATCCGCATAAAGATCCAGAATCCAGTTCAGCGCCTGTTGCGGAGGCGTGATATTGTCGCCTTTTGAGCAGAACACCACGATTGGCGACCGGATATTGCGCAGGTCGACTGCGGTTCCGTCGGACATCGTGACGCGACCGGCAGCAAGATTGTTGCCGATGAAGAGTTCATCGACAATGAACTGGATCTCCTCGGCGTTGAGGTTTACGTGCCCGCCCCACCACCGTTCGAACTCCAGATAGCGATCGGCCTCGGTGTCGACCTTGGAGTACACGTTGTACTGCTTGGTCCACAGCGTGTTCGACGGATTCTGGTTCTCGAAGTTCTGGACCAGCCAGGCACCATCGAACTTGCCGGCGCCGAGGTCGCTGGAGAGTGCTGTCAACCAGCTGCCACCGAGCAGCCCCCCGGAGTAACGCATCGGATATTTGCCATGCACGCCAGCCCAATAAGCCAGTGGCGCGCCCGCCACGATCACCGGACCGAATAGTTCCGGACGTAGCGACGCAAGGATCATGATCGCCCATCCGGCCTGGCAATTGCCAATTACGCACGGTTTGCCATCAGCCTCGGGATGCCGCTCGATGACCTTCTCGATGAAGATGGCTTCAGCGCGCGCTATGCGCTCGATGGTCTGGCCCGGCATCGGCTCCGGCAGGAAACCGATAAAGTAGCAGGGATGCCCTGCCCTCATCGCGACGCCAATCTCGCTGTCGGCCTTGAAGCCACCGATCCCCGGCCCATGTCCCGCGCGCGGGTCGACGACGACGAACGGCCGCCGCTCGAGGTCGATCTCCACGCCCTCTGGCGGGATTATGCGCACCAACGCATAGTTGACCGGATGCTCCAGCTTGCGGCCATCCAGGATGAGCTCGGCGGCATAGCTCAGGACGTGGGGTGCCGTCTGGGCAACATGCTCACGATACTGGTCACCGCGCTGGCGCAGGATGTCCAGAAGCAGCACGCTGCGTTGCCCGGCGTCCACCATATATTCCACGGCCTTAGCGACGACTCCTGACATAGGGCCGCCCGGGATTTGCCGATTGTCCAGCGACATCGTTTCGATCCTTCCGCCGAGCCTGAATAGAACCGTTTGGCGCGCCCGGAGCGTTGACTTAAGTCAAGCCACGATCGAGTTCCTGCGCTCTTCCTTGACTCGGGAGTACTGGTCGCGACGATGCCCGAAAATTATGCAGTGAACGAACGTCTGCACGATGGCCGAGTTGTCACCATCCGCGCCTTACGGCCCGACGACAAGGACGACATGTTGTGCGCGATCAGCCGAACCGGCGACCAATCGCTTCAACGCCGCTTTTTCGTTCCCAAACGCCGCTTTTCGGAGAGCGAGGTCGCCTTCTTCCTGAACATCGATTTTGCCAACCACGTCGCCTTAGTCGCGCTTACTGACGAGGACGGACACGAGGTGATCATCGGCGGAGGTCGGTATGTCGTCGCGACGGCCGGAATGGCAGAGGTCGCTTTCGTGGTGATCGATGACTACCAGGGACAGGGCGTCGCTACCTTGCTGATGCACAATCTTGCGATCCTCGCACGCAAGGCTGAGCTCGAGAAGCTAGTGGCTGAAGTCCTGCCGGAGAACACGGCGATGCGAAGGGTTTTCGCCAAATTCGGCTTCGTGTCCGGCCCGGAACGGACCCGCAGGTCGTGCACCTGGCTCTGTCTCTCTAGTGAGGCAGGAATTCCTCACCGAGGAGTTCAAGATCGAGAATTGCTCCTCGAATGCTCACCAATCACCCCGGAGGAACACACCATGAAGAAATCACCTGCCGAAGAACGAACCGGGCGCAGCTTCCCGAAGGCACATCGAAACGAGACGAATAACCTGCCGGAGAGCATTGACGTTCCGCCCAGCATCGAGCCTTGGGATTGTGCGACCGTCGATTTGACTGGATGGCTTCGTGAAAACAGCACTTGGCAAGTCCATCTCGCTAAGCCGCCGCGCGCCCGTCGTTAGTTGTGCATTCACGCCACACCCGAATGCCACAAAATGCACCTTAAAAGGGAGAAGTTTCCGGGCTACGCTTAAGGTACCTCTATTAAGTCATTGGGGTGTGCTTATGGCCGAAATTCTTTTCCGCTCGAGCATCATCATTTTGGGACTTTTCCCTATCGCGCTGGCCGCCCTTGCCTTGTTTGTTTGAAAGTACGGGCGCCACTCGGCTCGTTGCCTGAATCGGGTTGGCAGCGGCCCAGCACTGCCACCCAAGACCCCCAAGGGTTGCTGGGGCTGTGGCAGCCAAAGCGGGCGCTCTACGGGCCGCCGGCATCGCCGCCCGGCAACGATAGGAGCTGCCGCAGCCGAACGCGCTTGCTCGTCGCAAGCCTGGATGGGCTTTCGAATGCGTCCTTGACCGTAGCAGTGACCGTAGCTTCTGAATCGATCATTTCAAAAAGGCGAATCGCTCAATGGGGTTGACGGGACACCCCTTCCGCCAAATCACAGCGACGGTCGCGACTGCTCGGCAACGACCGGGAAGCTCCGTAGAGTCCCGGGTTGCCCTTCGCTCTCGGGTGCGGGAGCCTTTCTGCTCCTCCTGAAGGCGGGGCAAGATGGATATTGCTGCCATCGGCGATCAATGAGCACGGAACGCAAAGCTCAGTCCGACCGTTCCGAACCGCTCGATGCGCTGAGGGGGCTGGCCATTTCGATGGTCATCGCCCGGCACTATTTCGGCTTCAAATACGGCATGCTGGGCGTTGATCTGTTCTTCGTCCTCAGCGGATTTCTGATCGGCGGCATCCTGCTGGATAGCCGCGAACAGCCCGGCTATTTCTCGTCCTTCTATGGGCGGAGAGCGTTTCGGATCCTGCCGCTCTATTGGCTGCTGCTGGCGCTCGTGCCGCCGGATCACTGGGGCTACTATTTGTTCTTCATCCAGGCCATCCCGTGGCTGGAGTTCGGCTACCCGCAGTCCGATTTGACCTTCGTCACCTGGACGCTCGCCATCGAAGAGCAGTTCTACCTGATCCTGCCGATCCTGATTTACTGGCTGCCGCGCCGATGGCTGATCCGCACCATTTGGACAGGCGTGCTGCTGGCGCCGGTCTGGCGCTGGCTGTTTCACGCCTATCTGCCGGACCATTCCTGGCAGTTTCTGCTGCCCGGTCGCCTCGACGAACTGTTCGGCGGCGTCCTTCTCGCCTGCTTCATGCGCGGCTACTGCCGCTCCCGCATTTTGTGGATGGTGCTGGCCTGCGTGCCGCCGCTCTGCGATGTGGCGTATGCCGTCATGGTTGCCCCCTTCGGCTTTCTCTCCATCGCAGCATGGGCTTGCTGCGCGATTGTCTGGCTTGGCGCCAACATGGAACGGACAGAGCTGCTCCGTCCGTTCGTGTGGCCGGGACGCAGATGCTATTCGCTCTATCTATTCCACATGGTCGTCTACGACGTGTTCTTTGACCTCGGCCGCCCGCTGGCAGGGTGCCTTGCGCTTCCGGTCGTCTGCATCCTGGCGGAGATCACCTGGCGTACGATCGAGTCTCCGCTGATCAACTTCGCGAAGCGACGATTTGCGCGAGCCGAGCCGGGGTTGGTCAGGGTCGCTGGAGTCGCTTAGAGCAAATGCAAGGCTGTGACCGGAGCAGCGGCCATGCCAAATGGCCGGGCCCTCATCCTGGTGCCGCGGTTGAATCTCCTGCCGGAACAGACAATTAACGAATCAGCTTAAAATGCGGGGATCATCGCCGGTCTGGCGCTTGGCACCGAGAGGCTGAAATGAATTGGGTCAAGGCACTGCTGCTGCTTTCCGTACTGCTCCTTGGATGCGCAGACCTTGCGACCACCAACAGGATTTTGGAGCTTGGATTCGGCGAGGCGAACCCGTTCATGGAGATGGCGCAGGCCTGGCTCGGTGCCTGGTGGCTGATCCCGAAACTGGGTTTGACGTACCTCGTCATCGCGCTGCTTTGGCGCAGCGAAAGCCTTTCCAAGATTGCCCTTGTGGCGGCGTTCTGCGCAACGCCCGTCATCAACAACCTCGTCATTCTCGCAGGCGCGAGCTGAACCACGCACACGCCAATCGAGATTTGGCGACGTGAGCGCCCTGCCCGTCGCATGCGACAGGGCATTGCCGTCAGGTCTGCCGGATAAATTCCGCGATCAATCGGACGATTTCCTCCGGAGCATCCTCAAAACAGTAATGCCCGACGCCGGCAAGACGCCTGATCGGTGCCGCCGGGAAGATCGCGGAAAACAGCGGCAGGAAATGCTCTGCGTGCAGCGTGCGATCCGCCTCGCCCCAGATGGCGAGCGCAGCCTTGCCGCGGATCGCGCGGTCGGCTGCGGGATCCGGCGCCTCGAACCTGTGCGCGCCGGTCGCAAAGCCTTTGGCCCATCCGATCGCACCGAGGCAATCGGCCGGACGAGCGAAGGGGGCACCGTAGGCGGCTAGCCAGGCGTCGGTGATGACGGCGTTGTTCTCGAAGCCGTTGAGCTTGAGCGTGCTCAGGATGTTGTAGCCGAGTTGGCCGAGCACTGGCTCGAGCTCACCATTGGCTTCGGCTTTTACGATCCATTGAAACCACGGCGAAGTCAGCGCATTGGCGGTGACGCGCTCGAACAGGTCGCTTTGCCCGAACGGCGTCGGCCCGTTGGCCGAGATGATGCGGCGGATCCGATCCGGATGCCTCGATGCGAACCCCATGCCGACCGGCCCGCCGAAGTCATGCATGACCAGCGTGATGTCGGAGAGATCGAGTGCAAGCACCAGCGCTTCGAGATTGTCGACATGGTCCTGCAGCCAATAGCTGCGCTCTGCCGGCGTCGCGCTCTTGCCGAACCCCATGTGATCCGGAACGACCACGCGGTGGGTGGTGCTGAGCGCCGGCACCAGATGGCGAAACAGATAGCCCCAGGTCGGTTCGCCGTGGAGGCACAGCACCACCTCCCCGTCCCGCGGGCCTTCGTCGAGATAGTGCATCCGGAAGCCCGGCGCCGTGCTGAAATGCGGTGTGAACGGAAAGGTGCCGTCAAAGGCGGCGTCGGGCTGGATCATGGCGTGGCCTGCATGGTTTTAATTTGAAACCATGGTGTAGCGCTTGAGGTTTTACTTTGCAACCAGTATATCGGACCCACGACCGGGCGGTCCTTCGGGCCTCCCCTCCGATCAGTGCGCGTGAGGAACGACAGGTGACCGCGATGGCCAAGAGAGTGAGCCACAGGGACTCGATGTGCGGCGTGGCGCGGCCGCTGGATGCGATCGGCGACTGGTGGTCGCTGCTGATCGTCCGCGATGCCTTCGACGGAAAGCGCCGGTTCGGCGAATTCCAGAAGAGCCTCGGGCTTGCCAAGAACATCCTCGCCGCCCGGCTCCGCAATCTCTTGGCGCATGGGATCATGGAGGCCGTGCCGGCAGCCGACGGCAGTGCGTACCAGGACTATGTGCTGACCGAAAAGGGCCGCGGGCTCTTCCCGCTCCTCGTCGCGCTCCGGCAGTGGGGCGAGGATTTCTTCTTCGAGCCCGACGAGTCGCATGTGCTGCTGGTTGATCGAAAGAATGGACTGCCGGTGCGCCGGCTCGAGCTGCGAGCGCAGGATGGACGCGTCGTTGGTGCAGAGGACACGATGGTGCGGCTGCCGTAGGCTTCATATGAGAGCGGCGGCGCACAAGACGCGCGTGCGCCGCGCCGGACCGCTACCAGCAAACCGGATGTTAACCGTCGCTGCCGCAGCATCCGCGCGTGGAGGTTCGAGCAATGCAGACATTCCGGATTTCGTTGAGCGATGGGGAGCGGAAATTCCACACGGCGATTCAGGCGCCGGATCCCGCGTCCGCACGCATCAAGGCTGCCTATTTCTTCGATATATCGAAGTGGCGAATCCTGAGTGTATCGCTGAGCGGAGCCAGCGCCGCCGCGGCGTAGCCGCTGCGCGCCTATGCCATCCGGTCGAGCTCGGCCGTAGCAAGGTTTGCGATCTGCAGGTTGATTTCGGCGAGCGGATCGTCATCGCCGAGCAACAATGCTGCCGACAAGCCGGTCCAGGCGACGATCCATGACAGCAGGCGCCGACGATCCAGCCTCGCTGCTTGCACGACGATGTCGAGACGCCGCGCAAAACGTCCGGGTTCGGTCGCGACCGGCCGTGCCGGATCGGCAAGATCCGGATTGGTGAAGATGTTGGCGTAGTCGAAACCTCGCTCGCCGACGAGGTGCTTGGGATCGATCGCGAGCCAACCGCGCGCCGCCGCCACGCTGGTTCCCTGCGACGCATCGCGGCGGGGCCGTGCCAACCGGTTCCTGACCACCTTGGCCATGTTGGCTGATGACAGCCCCCACCCTTCTCGCGCTACAATGTTGCAGCCGGAGCGACGGAGGGTGTGGTGATGCCGCGAAAGGGAATTACCGGACACGACGAATGGGTGGTCACGGAAGCTCTGGCCACCGCGCTGGTCGCGCTCGAACAGTTGCCATCGAAGCATCAGCCGCGCGCCCATATGGAGGATGTCCGGAAGATCCTGACTGCGAGATGTGAGGCCGGAGCGGTCACGCTGCATCTTGCGCAAGCCAAGTGCCGGTTGTTTCCCGATACCGATCCCCTGACCATCTACGAGGAATACGGCCTCAAGGACGGACTAGGCTAGCAGCCGTCGACCAACGGCTAGGGCATTTTCGCTTCTGATTGAAGCAGAACCGAAGCTCTGGATTCTTGTTTTGACGCGTTTTCTTCGCGCGAACCGGTGTCCACTTCGGTGGGAAACGCTCTAGTCGTGGCTGACGCGCCAGATCGTGCCGTTGCCGTCTTCGGAGACCAGCAGCGCGCCGTCTCGCGCTACGGTGACACCCACCGGGCGGCCCCAGACCTCATTGTCGCCGACGACGAAGCCGGTGACGAAGTCCTCGTACTCGCCGGTCGGCACGCCGTCCTTCAATCTGATACGAATGACCTTGTAGCCGGTGCGCTTCGCGCGATTCCACGAACCATGTTCGGCTGCAAACGCATCGCCGCGATATTCGGCCGGAAAACTGCTGCCGGTGTAGAAGGTGAGGCCGAGCGAGGCCGAGTGCGCCTGCAACAGCACGTCGGGAATGGTCACCTTGTCCTTGAGGTCGGGCCGCGCGCCGGCATGCGCGGGGTCTTCGTTGGCGCCGATATAGTACCAGGGCCAGCCGTAAAACGCGCCCTCGCGGATCCGCGTCACATAATCGGGGACGAGATTGTCACCGCGGCCGTCGCGCTCGTTGGTGGAGCACCAGGGCGTGCCACTTCCGGGCTGGATCGCAAGTCCGACGCAGTTGCGGATACCGGTGGCGAACAGTTTCTGGTTCTTGCCGTCGGGATCGAAGGCGAGCACGGCCGCGCGGTCGGTTTCCGATCCCCAGGCAGCGCCAAGCGCGTGATCGCGGCTCCAGGCCTCGATGCCCTCCGGAGGTCTGCCCAGCCCCTCGCCCGCGTTCCCGGCGGAGCCGACCGACACCAGCATGCGCTTGCCGTCAGATGTGAACACGATGTCACGCGTGGAATGGCCGTAGCCGTGAGGAAGGTTTGCGACAATGGTCTCGGGCTTTCCCGACGGGTTGAGATCGCCGTTGCGATAGGCGAAGCGCACGACGCTGTCGGTGTTGGCGACATAGAGCCATTGCGGATTGTCGCCGCTTGGAAAGAACGCGATGCCGAACGGCCGGTTCAGTCCGGTTGTGTAGACCTCGTTGGTCGCCGGCCTGGTGGCACCGTCGGGGCTGCGCAAGACGCGGATGCGGCCGGAGCCGGTTTCGACGACGAAGATATCGCCATTGGGCGCGGTCCGGACAATACGCGGACCGCTCAACCCGCTCGCAAACAGCTCGATCTTGAAGCCTGCCGGCACCTGCGGCACCGCCGATGCGGGGCGCGGCACGACGCGTGACGAATTGCTGCTGGAGGCTGTGGCGCCTGGTTTGGGCAGGTCTTGCGGTGCGATGAGACGCACCGTGCCCGGCCTGTCGCGCTGCCAGTCACCAAACGCCTCGGCGCCTTTCAGCACAGGCTCGGCGGCCGACCGGGTGATGCCGGTCGCTGCGAGGAAGACAACTGTCAGAGTCACACCGGCAAGCTTGGTCTTCAGCATGTGCTCCTCGCCTGGTGTCCGTTTCCGGCTATGCAGGTCATAGCGCGGTTCGACCGCTAGCTGAGTTCACAATGTCGTCTGCTCTAATCTCCCTCAATGTCCTCTGGGCGACGACGTCTGGTCGACCGGCTTGATGATCAAAGCGAGTGGAACCATCGCAAGGCCGATGAGCGAGAGCAGCCAGAACACATCGATATAGGCGAGAAGATCAACCTGCCGCTGCAAGGTCTGGCCTACCCAGGCGATCGCCTGAGATGCGGCGTCCGATGCATTCGATCCCTGCGACTGGAAGTAGCGCGTCATGGTATCGATGGTCTGCTGATACCCGAGATCGGAGGGCGCGGCATGCTCGATGAGCCGGCTCTGGTGGAATTGTTGGCGTTGCGCCAGCGCGGTCTGGGCCAGCGCAACGCCCATCGACCCGCCGATGTTGCGCGCGACATTGATCAGCGCCGACGCCTGGTTGGTCTTGTCCGGCGGCACGCCATCGTAGGACGCCGTCGTGACCGGCAGAAACAGGAACGGCAGTCCTGCGGAGAGGAAGATGCGGGCCAGCGCGGCGTAGCCATAGGTGATGTCGCCGTTCAGTCCCGTCAGGTGCCACATCGAGAACGCGACGATGCAGCCGCCGATCGCGATCAGGTATTTCGGCTGGACACGACTGACGAGATTTCCGACCACCGGCATCAGGATCAGCGTGACGATGCCGCCGGGCGACAACGCGAGCCCCGCCAGCAGCGCGGTATAATTCAGCTCGGTCTGCAACAACTGGGGCAAGATCTGCGTCGAAGCGATCAGCACCGCGCCGGTGCACAGCATCACCAGAAAGCACGATCCGAACTGGCGCCGTCCCAGCAGGCGAAGATCGACGATCGGCTCCTCACGCGTCAGCTCCCATGGGATCAGCGCAATCAGGCAAACCGCCGAAGCCAATGCGAAGCCCGTGATCATGTCGGAGCCGAACCAGTCCTTGCGCTGGCCTTCGTCGAGCACGAATTCGAGCGAGCCGAGCCCGATCGCGACCAGCACGAATCCGACGTAGTCGACGCGCAGGCCGCCCTTGAGCAGTTCCTTGCGCTCCTCTTCGGCGCCGGACGGCTCCTTGACCAGCGTCCCGACCAGGAACAGCGAGATCAAGCCCATCGGCACGTTGATCAGGAAGATCCAGTGCCAGGTATAGGTGTCGGTGATCCAGCCGCCGAGGGTCGGCCCGATCACAGGGGCCACCACGACCGCCACGCCGTAGATCGCAAACGCCTGGCCACGCTTGGCCGGCGGAAAGGAGTCGGCGAGGATCGCCTGCTCGCTGGTCGCCATCCCGCCGCCGCCGAGGCCCTGGATGATCCGGAACAGGACCAGTGCTTCCAGGCTCCAGGCCAATCCGCACAGCAGCGAGGCGAATGCGAACGTGCCGACGCAGATCATGTAGAAGCGCTTGCGCCCGATCACGGTCGAGAGCCAGCCCGAGATCGACAGTACGATGGCGTTGGCGACGAGATAGCTGGTGATGACATAGGTGCTTTCGTCGAGGCCGACGGCGAGGCCACCCGCGATATGGCGTAGCGCCACATTGGCGATCGTGGTGTCGAGCACTTCCATGAACGTTGCGATTGAGACGACGAAGGCGATCAGATAGGGATTATGCCCGCCGGCAGCCGACCGCTCCGGCGACCACGATGCGCCGCCGCCTGCGGCGACGTCGCTCATCGCACTTTGGTCCAGGGCACGACCGACATGCCCGGCCCGACCGGCACATCCGCCGGCCAGTTGTCGACCACGATCTTCACGGGGACGCGCTGCACGACCTTGACGAAATTGCCGGTCGCGTTCTCCGCCGGCAGCAGGCTGAACGCGGTGCCCGAGCCAGGCTGAACCGAAGCCACGTGGCCGGCGAGCTTGCGCCCCGGATAAGCATCGATCCTGACCTCGACCGGCTGGCCCGGCCGCATGTCGGTCAGCTGGGTTTCCTTGTAGTTGGCGGTGATCCAGATATCGTCGGGAACCAGCATCATGACGCTCTGCGCCGGCGCCACAAAGGTGCCGACCGCGCCGCTCAGTTTGACGACGCGTCCGGACTGGGCCGCAACGATGCGGGTATATTGCAGGTTCAGATTGGCCTGATCGAGCTGCGTCTGCGCCTGCTCCAGCGATGCGTTGCTGCTCCTGAGCTGTGCCTCGAGCGTCTTGACGCCGAGTTCGGCCGCGGTGACCGCCGTTCTGGTCCGGCTGGTATTGGCCTGCTGGGCGTCGAGGTCGGAGCGCGTCTGCTGCTGCCGCTGCACCGTGCCAGCGCCCTTCTCCACGAGGTCTTGGGCCCGCGCGGCCTCCTCCTGCGCGAACTTCAGTTGCGCCTCGGCTTGCTGCTGCTGCGCCTTGGCTTGCTTGATCTGCTCCTGCTGACTGTCGATCTGCGCCTGGACATTGGCAACATTGGCCTGGGCAGCCGCGACTTGCGCGCCGGCCTGATCGACCGCGATCTTGTAGTCGCGCTCGTCGATCCTCGCGAGCAGATCTCCGGCATTGACGTGCTGGTTGTCGGTGACGGGGATCTCGACGACATAGCCGCCGACCTTCGAGGCCACGGCAAAGCTGCGCGCCGCGATGAACGCGTCGTCGGTCGATTCATAGTGGCGGACATTGAGCCAGTAGGCCACGCCACCGACCAGCGCAATCAGGAGCAGACAAGCGCCGGCCGCCGCAAGCATCCAGTGCTCGCGCAACCGGTCGCGCACCGGCGGCTTGCGGTCAGTCTCCTGTTGCGGTGAAGACGAATGCTCGGGCCGCGACTGTTGTTCTTGGGCGCGCTCAAGCTGCCGCGGCTCCTCCACGGACGGCCCGCGCTCTCGGGTTTGGGCATCCACGGCAGCACCTCAGGCTACGAACGGAAGCGATTGTCCCTCGTTAACCGCAGCGTCCGGCGCTTGGTTCCTGTTTCGGAGGACGCGCTACACGGCCCTAGAACCGACCATGGGCTTGCGCTCGGCCGCCGACAGATCGCGGTAAGCCGCCGCCTCTCCAACCGGCGCCTTGAGCGGAACCGTGAGCCGGCAGATCAGGCCCTCGGCACGCCAATCGAAATCGGCCCGTCCGCCTAGTTGGGTCTCGATGCTGGCGATGACACTTCGTGTGCCGAAGCCCTTCTGCTTCGGTTTGGTCACCGCAGGCCCGCCGGATTCCACCCAGGCTAGGATTAGCGCATCGTCATGCACCTCCCAGGTGATCGCGAGACGGCCTGACAGCACCGACAGGCTGCCGTATTTGGCGGAGTTGGTGACGAGCTCGTGCAGCGCCAGCGCCAGCGTCTGCGCCGTCGCGGGCTGCAACTGCACTTCCGCGCCATCGATCTGGATCTGCCCGGCCTCCGAATAGGGCGCGATCTCCTCGGTCACCAGCCGCCGCATCTCGGCGCCCTGCCAGCTCGACAGCGACAGCACGGTGTGAACGCGCGCCAGCGCCGTGATGCGGCCCTCGACCGCGCGCACATAGGCGGTGACGTTCTGGGCGCGCGTCAGCCGCACGATCGACTGCGCCAGCGCGAGCGCGTTCTTGGCGCGATGATCGACCTCGCGGGTCAAGAGGCTCTGCCGTTCCTCGGCCTTCTTGCGATCGGTGATGTCGACGGTGACGCCGCTGACCCGCACCACCCTGCCGCTCCTGTCGCTGGTCGCCGCAGCCGTGCCAACGCACCAGCGGATCTCGCCGTCCGGCCGCACCACACGGAATTCAGCCTCATAGGAGGTTTGGCCGTTGCCGAAGCCGGTCCAGCCCTGGCGGAGTTGCTCGACATCGTCGGGATGAAACAGAGCCTGGATATTGTCCGACGTGAGCTTGAAGGATTTCGGGTCGACGCCGAAGATCTTGTATTGCCCCTCGTCCCACATCCAGTCGCCGTTAACCCAGTCCCAGTCCCACGAGCCCATCTTGCCGGCGGCAATCGCCATGCTGCGACGTGCTTCGCTCTCGACCAGCCGCGTGGTCGACTGCTCGAGCTCGGCGGTGCGCGCGCGGACCCGGTCTTCGAGCTCGGCATTGAGGCGTTCGAGTTGCCGCGTCTTGCGGTACAGCTCGGCGAACACGCGGATCTTTGCGCGCAGCACTTCCGGCACGACAGGCACGGGCACGTAGTCGACCGCGCCCATCTCGTAGCCGCGCAGCCGGTCGATATCGCTGACCTGGATTGCCGAGATGAAGATCATCGCGGTCTTCTGGAAGCGTGGATGCTCGCGGATCATCGCCGCGAGCTCGAAACCGTCGAGCTCGGGCATGCAGACATCGACCAGGATGACCGCGACTTCGTTCTTGAGCAGGAACTCGAGCGCCTCGCGGCCCGACGAGGCGGCGACCAGCGTCTCGCCGAGCTCCTTCAGGATGACCTCATAAGCCAGCAGCTTGGCCGGCTGGTCATCGACCAGAAGGATGTTCACCTTTTCATGGTCCATCATGTTCGATCACCGATCAGCGGTGCAGCCACATGCGGATCGCCAGCAGCAGTTGCTCTGTGTTCACGGGTTTCGCCAGATAGTCGGATGCGCCTGCCTCCAGGCATTTCTCGCGGTCGCCTTTCATCGCTTTCGCGGTCAGCGCGATGATCGGTAGCCGCGCAAAGGCCGGATTTTGCCGGATAGCGCCGATGGTCTGGTAACCGTCCATCTGCGGCATCATGATGTCCATCAGCACGATCGCGATCTTCGGATTGGACTCGACCAGCGAGATCGCCTCGTGACCTGTTGTCGCAGTCAACACCTTCATACCTCGCCGCTCCAGCACGCTCGACAGCGCGAAGATGTTGCGGGCGTCGTCGTCGACCAGGAGCGCGGTCTTGCCAATCAGATCCTCATCGGAACTGTTGAGCTTCTCCAGCATCCTCTGTTTTTCGATCGGCAATTCCGTGATCACACGGTGCAGGAACAGTGACGTTTCGTCGAGCAGACGTTCCGGCGACTCCACACCCTTGACGACGATGCTGCGCGCCATCGTGTGCAGTTCCGCGTCCTCTTCGGCCGAAAGTTCCCGCCCCGTGAACACCACAACCGGAATATTAGAGAGCGTTTCGTCCTTGCGGATCTGATCCAGCACCTCGAAGCCGCTCATGTCCGGCAGGCGCAGATCGAGCACGACGCAGTCGCACGGATGCTCGCGCAACGTCGACAGCGCCCCTGCCCCGGTTCCGCTGGTTACGATCTCGATATCCTCGTGGCCGAGCAACTCGGTGATGCTGAGCTGCTCCGCTGCATTGTCCTCCACGATCAGCAGCCGCTTGCGACGCGGTTTGGCGTATTCCTTGATCTGCGACAGCGCGGCGCTGACGCCCTCGGTCGTGGTCGGCTTGTTGACGAAGGAGAAGGCGCCGCGCGCCAGCGCATGCTGCCGGTCCTCGTCGAGCGTAATGATCTGGACCGGAATGTGACGGGTCAGCGGATTGTGCTTGAGCTGGCTCAGCACCGTCCAGCCCAGCATGTCGGGCAGGAAGACGTCGAGCGAAACCGCGCTCGGCTGGAACTGCTTGGCGAGGTCAAGCGCCTCGGCGCCGCGGCTTGCGACCAGCACCTTGAAGCCCTTGTCGCGAGCTAGATCGATCAGCACCCGCGCGTAATGCGGGTCGTCCTCGACGATCAAGAGGATCGTGTCGCCGGGCTCGAGATCGAGCCGGTCGTCCGGCAGCTGCTCGATCACGCGCTCTTGCACGCTGGACGATTGCAGCGCCGGTGCCGCGGTGTGCGGCATCGCCAGCGCCTGCGGACGCAAGGCCGCCGACGGTCCGGCATATTTCAGCGGCAGATAGAGCGTGAAGGTCGAACCCTTGCCCGGCGCACTGCGCAGATGGATCTCGCCGCCGAGCAGGCCGGCCAGCTCGCGGCTGATGGCAAGGCCAAGCCCGGTGCCGCCATACTTGCGGCTGGTGCCGGCGTCGGCCTGCTGGAACGCCTCGAAGATCAGCTTCTGCTTGTCCTGGGGGATGCCGATGCCGGTATCCGACACTTCGAACGCGACGACGGCGGGTGCTGCGTTCAGGATCGGATGCTCGGCGCTCCAGCCGCCGAGCGCGGCCGACACGGTCAGGCTGACGCCGCCGTCCGCGGTGAACTTGAATGCGTTCGACAGCAGGTTCTTGAGCACCTGCTGCAATCGCTTGGAGTCGGTCACCATGCTGCGCGCGAGATTGGCGTCGACATCGATGCTGAAGGAGAGATGGCGGTTCTCCGCCTCGTGCCGGAACGGCCGCCCGACGGTCTCGAGCAGGCTCGAGGTGAGGATTTCCTCGGCATCAACCGTCACCGTGCCGGACTCGATCTTGGAGAGGTCGAGGATGTCGCTGATCAGGTTCAGCAGGTCGGTGCCGGCGCCGTGAATGGTGCGGGCGAACTCGACCTGCTTGCCGGTCAGGTTGCCGTCCGGATTCTCGGTGAGCTGCTGGCCGAGGATCAGGATCGAGTTCAGCGGCGTGCGCAGCTCGTGCGACATGTTGGCGAGGAATTCGGACTTGTATTTCGAGGTCAGCGACAGCTCGGTCGCCTTCTCTTCCAGAGCGCGGCGGGCCTGCTCGATTTCCTGGTTCTTGCGCTCGACGTCGACGTTGCGTTCGGCGAGCTGCTGGGCCTTCTGCTCGAGCTGGTCGTTGGTCTGCTGCAATTCCTTCTGCTGGGTCTGCAACTCGCCGGCGAGCTGCTGCGACTGCTTGAGCAGCGCCTCGGTCTGCATCGTCGCCTCGATACTGTTGAGCACGATGCCGATGCTGTCGGTGAGCTGTTCGAGGAACGTAATCTGCGAGGTCGTGAACGACGAGATCGAGGACAGCTCGATCACGGCCTTGACCTGGTTCTCGAACAGCACCGGCAACACGACGAGGTTCTTCGGCATGATCCGCATCAAGGCCGAGTTGACCGGCACCGCATCGCCGGGAATATCCGAGACGAGGCGCTGCCGCTTGTCGAGTGCGCATTGGCCGATCAGTCCCTCGCCGAACTGGACGATCTGCGGATGCGGATTGCTGCTGTCGCTGGCATAGGCCGACAGCAGGCGCAGCTGCGCATTCTCGGGATTGTCGACCTGGTAGATCACGCCCATATGCGCGTTGATCAGTGGCGCCAGCTCGGTCAGCAGCAGGCGGCCGACGGTCGCGAGATCCCGCTGGCCCTGCAGCATGTTGGTGAAGCGCGCCAGATTGGTCTTCAGCCAGTCCTGCTCGGTGTTGCGCTCCGTGGTGAGACGGAGGTTGCCGATCATGGTGTTGATGTTGTCCTTGAGCTCGGCAACTTCGCCGCGCACGTCGACCTGGATCGAGCGCGTCAGGTCGCCCTTGGTCACCGCGGTCGCCACCTCCGCGATCGCACGCACCTGGGAGGTCAGGTTGGCCGCGAGCAGGTTGACGTTGCCGGTGAGATCCTTCCAGGTCCCGGCAGCGCCGGGCACATTGGCCTGGCCGCCGAGCCGTCCCTCGACGCCGACTTCGCGCGCCACGCTGGTGACCTGCTCGGCGAAAGTCGCGAGCGTCTCCGTCATGTTGTTGATGGTTTCGGCGAGCGCGGCCACCTCGCCCTTCGACTTCACCGTCAAATTCTGCTTCAGGTCGCCATTGGCGACTGCGGTGACCACCTTGACGATGCCGCGCACCTGCTCGGTCAGATTCGCCGCCATGAAGTTGACGGTGTCGGTGAGGTCCTTCCAGGTGCCGGCGACGCCGCGCACCTCGGCCTGGCCGCCCAGCTTGCCCTCGGTGCCGACCTCGCGCGCCACGCGCGTCACCTCGCCGGCGAAGGCGTTGAGCTGGTCGACCATCGTATTGATGGTGTTCTTCAGCTCGAGGATTTCGCCCTTCACGTCGACCGTGATCTTGCGCGACAGGTCGCCGCGCGCCACGGCCGTGGTCACTTCGGCGATGTTGCGGACCTGGGTGGTCAGGTTGGCGGCGAGCAGGTTGACGTTGTCGGTGAGATCCTTCCAGGTGCCGCCGACGCCTGGCACCACGGCCTGGCCGCCGAGCCGTCCCTCGGTGCCGACCTCACGCGCCACGCGCGTCACTTCGGCGGCGAACGAGCGCAGCTGTTCCACCATCGTGTTCAGGGTGTCCTTGAGCAGCAGGATCTCGCCACGCACGTCCACCGTGATCTTCTTCGACAGGTCGCCGCCGGCGATCGCGGTCGCGACCTCGGCGATGTTGCGGACCTGCGCCGTGAGGTTCGACGCCATGAAGTTGACGTTGTCGGTCAAATCCTTCCAGGTGCCAGCGACGCCGGGCACTTCGGCCTGGCCGCCGAGCTTACCCTCGGTGCCGACTTCGCGCGCGACACGCGTCACCTCGCCAGCGAAGGCGTTGAGCTGGTCGACCATCGTGTTGATGGTGTTCTTCAGCTCGAGGATTTCGCCCTTCACGTCGACCGTGATCTTGCGCGACAGGTCGCCGCGCGCCACCGCGGTGGTGACTTCGGCGATGTTGCGGACCTGCGCGGTCAGGTTGCCGGCCATCGAGTTGACGCTGTCGGTCAGGTCCTTCCAGGTGCCGGCGACGCCGGGCACGTTGGCCTGGCCGCCGAGACTGCCGTCGGTGCCGACCTCGCGCGCCACGCGCGTCACCTCGCCCGCGAAGCGGTTGAGCTGGTCTACCATCGTGTTCAGCGTTTCCTTCAGCTGAAGGATCTCGCCGCGCACGTCGACCGTGATCTTGCGCGACAGGTCGCCCCCGGCGATCGCGGTCGCGACCTCGGCGATGTTGCGGACCTGCGCCGTCAGGTTGCCGGCCATCGAGTTGACGCTGTCGGTCAGGTCCTTCCAGGTGCCGGCGACGCCGGGCACCTCGGCCTGGCCGCCGAGCTTGCCGTCGGTGCCGACCTCGCGCGCCACCCGCGTGACTTCGCCGGCGAAGGCGTTGAGCTGGTCGACCATCGTGTTCAGCGTTTCCTTCAGCTGAAGGATTTCGCCCGACACGTTCACGGTGATCTTCTTCGACAGGTCGCCCTTTGCCACGGCGGTCGCGACCTCGGCGATGTTGCGGACCTGCGCGGTCAGGTTCGAGGCCATCGAGTTGACGCTGTCGGTCAGGTCCTTCCAGGTGCCGGCGACGCCGCGCACCTCGGCCTGGCCGCCCAGCTTGCCCTCGGTGCCGACCTCGCGCGCCACGCGCGTCACCTCGCCGGCGAAGGCGTTGAGCTGGTCCACCATCGTGTTGATGGTGTCCTTCAGCTCGAGAATCTCGCCGCGCACGTCGACCGTGATCTTCTTCGACAAGTCGCCGTTGGCGACCGCGGTGGTGACCCCGGCGATGTTGCGGACCTGCGCGGTCAGGTTCGAGGCCATGAAGTTGACGTTGTCGGTCAGGTCCTTCCAGGTGCCGGCAACGCCGAGCACGTTGGCCTGGCCGCCGAGCTTGCCTTCGGTGCCGACCTCGCGCGCCACGCGCGTCACTTCCGAGGCGAAGGCGTTGAGCTGGTCCACCATCGTGTTGAGCGTTTCCTTCAGCTGAAGGATCTCGCCCGACACGTTCACCGTGATCTTCTTCGAGAGGTCGCCGCCGGCGATCGCGGTCGCGACGTCGGCGATGTTGCGGACCTGCGCGGTCAGGTTCGACGCCATGAAGTTGACGTTGTCGGTCAGATCCTTCCATGTGCCGGCGACGCCGGGCACCTGGGCCTGACCGCCGAGCTTGCCTTCGGTGCCGACCTCGCGCGCCACGCGCGTCACTTCCGAGGCGAACGAGTTGAGCTGGTCCACCATCGTGTTGATGGTGTCCTTCAGTTCGAGAATTTCGCCTCTGACGTCCACCGTGATCTTGCGCGACAGGTCGCCGCGCGCCACGGCGGTGGTCACGTTGGCGATGTTGCGGACCTGGGCGGTCAGGTTGCCGCACATCGCGTTCACGGAGTCGGTCAGGTCCTTCCAGGTGCCGGCGACACCGGGCACGATCGCCTGGCCGCCGAGCTTGCCGTCGGTACCGACCTCGCGCGCCACGCGCGTCACTTCCGAGGCGAATGAACGCAGCTGATCGACCATCGTGTTGATGGCCTCTTTCAGCTGCAGGATCTCGCCGCGGACGTCGACCGTGATCTTCTTGGACAAGTCGCCGTTGGCGACCGCGATCGTCACCTCGGCGATGTTGCGGACCTGGCCGGTCAGATTGTTGGCCATCGAGTTGACGCTCTCGGTCAGGTCCTTCCAGACGCCGGTCACTTCCGGCACCTGGGCCTGGCCGCCGAGCTTGCCCTCGGTGCCGACCTCGCGGGCAACGCGGGTGACTTCCGAGGTGAACACCGAGAGCTGCTTGATCATCGTGTTGACGATGTTCGCCGACTGCAGGAATTCGCCGCGCAGCGGCCTGCCCTCGACGTCGAGCTGCACGGTCTGCAGCAGGTCGCCCTGTGCCACCGCGGCGACCGCCCGGGTGACTTCGCGGGTCGGCCACAGCAAATCGTCGATCAGCGTGTTGACCGAGCTCTCCATATCGGCCCAGGCGCCGCTGGCGAGGCCGAAATTGACGCGCTGGCGGGTCTGTCCCTCGCGGCCAACGACCTGTCCGACGCGCGCCAATTGCTGGGCCATGCGCTCGTTGGCGGCTGCGATTTCGTTGAAGGCGTCCGCGATCTTGCCGTCGATACCGAGATAGTCGCCACGCATCCGGACCGAGAAGTCGCCGCCGCGCATCGCCTGCAGCGATTGCAGCAGATCGTGCGAGGAGTCGAGGCTTCCATTCGATGGTTGGGCGCGGCGTGTATCAGCACGGGGACGAGGCGGCGAACCGAGATCGGTCATGGAATTTCCCCTACGCGCTAGCCACGAATCCGTAGACTCGGAAACGCCAGTGTGACCATAAGAAGGACTGCCTTTGATCTATTCAAGCGGGAAAACGCCAAAACCACGATTTGTGACGCAAACCGAGGACCTTAATCGCCAACGGAACCAAAGGTTCCAATGCTCATTGGAACTTTTCGCCGGCCGGCGGCAGCCTAAGGTCTTGCTCGGTCCGCGCGGCCGCGTGCGAGCGTCTTGGAACATCGGCCCGCGCCCGGCGTTTAGGGCGGGGCAGGACTGATAATGATCAAGCAAACAGATCGTCTCAAGCGGGACATTTTCGAAAGCGAGCGCAGATTTCGGCTGTTGGCCGGAGGGGCGATCGACTACGCCATCTGCATGCTTGGCGCCGATGGCCGGGTGACCAATTGGAATAAGGGCGCCGAGCGGATCACCGGCTATTCGGCCAAGGCGATCCTCGGTAAGCACTTCTCGATCTTCTATCCCGATGATGATCGCGACTCGGGTATCCCCGCCAGGGCGCTGCAAGTCGCACGCAAGGAAAAGCATGTGGCTGCCGAAGGCTGGTGGGTCCGCAAGGATGGATCACAATTCTTCGCCGCTGTCGTCATCGACCCGGTTTACGAGAAGCGCAGGCTGGTCGGCTACGCGATGGTCATCCGCGACATAACCGAGCGGCAGCAGGCGCGCGCGGATCTCGAGGCCAGCGAAAGCCAGTTTCGTCTGCTGGTCAGCAACGTCACTGATTATGCGCTGTATATGCTGACGCCGGACGGCATCGTCGCCAACTGGAACACCGGCGGCGAGCGCATCAAGGGCTACTCCCCCGCCGAAATCATCGGCCAGAGTTTCGCGCGATTCTACACGCCGGCCGACCAGGCCGCGGGCAAGCCGGCCCGTGCGCTCAAGATCGCCGAGGAAAGCGGACACTATGTCGAGGAAGGCTGGCGGGTGCGCAAAGACGGCTCGTTCTTCTGGGCGAGTGTCGTAATTGATCCGATCCGCGACAACCACGGCAAGCTGGTCGGCTTCGCCAAGATCACTCGGGACATCTCCGAGCGCCGCGAAGCCCAGCAGAAGCTCGAGCAGGTGCAGCGTCAGCTCGCGGAATCGCAGAAGATGGATGCGCTGGGCCAATTGACTGGCGGGGTCGCGCACGATTTCAACAACTTGTTGATGATCATTTCAGGCAATTTGCACCGGATCAAACGCGAGGTGATGAGCGAACGCGGCCGGCTTGCGCTAGGCGCGATCGAAACCGCATCGCAGCGTGCGGCATCGCTGACCAGCCAGCTCCTCACCTTCGCACGCAGGCAAAGCGTCAACCCACAGTCCATCAACGTTACCGACAGGATCACGTCGCTGCGTGAGGTCTTGATCAGCGCGCTTGGCGGCGCGATCCGGCTCGACATTGATGTCGAGCCGGCCGTCTGGCCGGTTTTCGCCGATCCGACCGAGTTCGAGACGGCGCTGATCAACCTGGTGGTCAATGCGAGAGACGCAATGGTCGACGGCGGAACTCTCACCATCGCTGCCCGCAATGTGCCTCACCAGGCCCAGGTCGTCGTGAGCGTGACCGACACCGGCGCAGGCATTCCCGACGACGTCCTGAGCAAGGTCTTCGATCCATTCTTCACCACGAAGCCGGTCGGCAAGGGCACCGGCCTCGGACTGTCCCAGGTTCACGGCTTCGCCCACCAGGCCGATGGCCGAGTCGAAATCAGGAGCGCGCTGGGCAAGGGTACCACGGTCAGCATCTATCTGCCCCGGGGAACCGGCAGCGCCGCGATTGCCCCGGTCGACGCTACGGAGCATGGCCCGGCCACTGTTCTGTTGATCGAGGACAATCCCGCGGTCGCGGACGCAAGCATGGGTCTGCTCGAGCAACTCGGCTACGCGGTGCGCTGGGTGTCAAGCGCGGAGGCAGCCTTGTCGGAGATCGATGCAAACGGGATCGACGTGGTGTTCAGTGACATCGTCATGCCTGGCCGGATGGATGGGCTGAAGCTGGCGCGTACGATCCGGGACAGGAAGCCCGATCTTCCGATCCTGCTCACGACAGGCTACAGCGACAGTGCACGCAACGTCAGGTCCGATTTCCCGGTGCTGCGCAAGCCGTATCACATACACGACCTCAGCCGCGAACTCTCGAAGCTGACAGGGCAACGATCTGAAAGTCTGTCAGGCGAGATTGATCCCGCAGGGCAATATGCGCCGAGCAGCGCGCGAGCACGTCGGTAAGAAGAACTTAAGGTTGCTTGTCCGGCCAGCTTCGCCGCACCAGCAGCACCCGTTCAATGCGGCTGCACTGCTCGCAGCGGTATTGGAGAATATCCCTGCCCTTGCTACCCGGAGAGCTGCTCTCAAGCCGCATCGTCCTGATGCAGCTGATGCACGAGATCAGCGTCAGCAGCGGACTGCGATCGTCATTCATCGATTCCCGCGGCGGCGCAGTCGGATCGGCGATCATGGCGCTGGGCGATGCTATGGTGTTGGCTCTCACCACAAGAAAATGCCCACCCCGTGGCTCGGGTTCCCGTCTCGAAACCAGATTTGGGCGCGGGCCCACGCGACGCGCCCGCCCGCTCGTTCGGGTCGATCAAACCCTCGCGTTGCTGTGGCCCGGCCTCCCCTTGCCCTTGTCCGATTTGGCGTGGCTCGGCTTGGCGGTTGCGACCGGACGATCGCCGTAGCTTCGGCTCAGCCGCTCCCGAACCGTGGGGAGACGCTCGCCGCCGCCGGCGGCCTTCCAGCGGCCGACGAGCTCGGCCACTTCGGCGCGCATCGCCATCAGCCGGTATGACGCCTCGCTGCAATCCAGATCGCGGTTGACCTGGTCCCGGATCGACGCCTCGACCAAGGTCATCTCAGCGCGCAAAGTGCTGATCCTGCGACGAATTTCATTGATCTTGTTGTCCATGGCTTGTTAGAACAAAAATAGAACATATTGTCAAGTCACGATCCGGCAAGCGAGGTGAGCGATGAGCATGGCAGCGGTGAGATTTGGCGGGGTTGCGGAGCGGCTTGGCGGGCTGATGTCGCGTGCCCAGGCGCTGCGGTTGAGGAGCCTGGCCGAGGAGGCCTATCAGCCGAACCAGTACGCGCGCGACCTGACATCGGAGGAAGCCGAACGGCGCATCGATGCCCTGAAGGCGGAGATCGCACTGGCGGATTCTTTCTGAACCACCGCACCGGCCGAGCCGGACACTCCCTTAAGGCTTTGATATAGCGGCGCAGCCAGCTCTGTTCTGGTATTGCTGCTTGGGTCTTTGGGGGAGCTTTCGTGCTGGAGTTGGAGAAGCGGTCGCCGCTTGCGTTCCCGATCACGCTGAAAGACGGGCGAACGCTCGCAACCGTCGGCGACGCGGCGGACTATTTGTCAGCATTGAACGTGGATCAGCGCGAGCGCGGGTACTGGAAGATTGCGATCATGATGTTCAACAACGCCATGCGCGAGCCCAGCTATCTGAGGATCGCAACGATCAACTTGCGCTCTGCCCTTGTGTACGACCGCCTCGCTGACGACGACGGCCACTGATTGTGGTGTTGCAGCTACAGCCGAATCGGCGCGCCTTTCGTAAAGCCCGCTCGTTATGGCCGCAAACAAGGTAACGGCGGTACACGCGACGGCCGGGTGCGCATTGCGCTTTCGGCCGGACTCTCGGGCCGCCTCGGAGGGCCAAGGCGGCCCATTTCTTTTCAAAGCAATTTGGCGCGGACGAACAGCGTCCGGAGCGCGTTGGTTGCCTGCACCGTCAGCATGGCATTGCCGGCTGCGCGCTCCAGCGCGACCAAGGCATCGTCATGCAGTGAGCGGAACTCCATCCATTCGACGGCGCTGAGATTGCTGATGAAGCGATAGGCTTGGCCAACGGTCGCGAGCGTTACCGTCTCGCCGTTCAGCCGCACCTTGAATGTCGCCTTCAGCGGCGTGTCGGATTTGGAAGGGTCACCCATGGCGCGGTTGTGCGCCGTGCCGCGTTAATGTCAATCGAATTTCTCTGCTCGGACGCGGGTGCGCCGGCCCCACTGAATCGCAATGTCTGTTAGCGTTTCGTGGGGGTGATTCGTGCCTGATCTTGCCAACACAGCCTATCTCGATGCGCTCAATTCCGAGCAGCGCCGCGCCGTCGAGCACGGCGTCGGCAAGGACGGCATTGTCGGCGCGCCGCTGCTGGTGATCGCCGGTGCAGGCTCCGGCAAGACCAACACGCTCGCCCATCGGGTCGCGCATCTGATCGTCGCGGGTGCCGATCCGCGCCGCATCCTGTTGATGACCTTTTCGCGGCGCGCCGCCGCCGAGATGGCCGGCCGTGTCGAGCGCATCGCGCGGCGCGTGCTCGGCGATCGCGCCTCGATCATGACCGATGCGCTGAGTTGGGCCGGCACCTTCCACGGCATCGGCGCGCGGCTGCTCCGTGAATTCGCCGAACGTATCGCGCTCGACCCGGCCTTCACGATCCATGACCGTGAGGACTCCGCCGACCTGATCAACCTGGTCCGCCACGATCTCGGCTTCTCCCGCACCGAAAGCCGGTTCCCGACCAAAGGCACCTGCCTTGCGATCTATTCGCGCTGCGTCAACGCGGAGATGCCGATCGAGGCCGTGCTGGGCCAGTTCTTCCCGTGGTGCTCCGGCTGGGCCAGCGAGTTGAAGCAATTGTTCGCGGCCTATGTCGAAGCCAAGCAGTGCCAGAACGTGCTCGATTATGACGACCTCCTGCTCTACTGGGCGCAGATGGTGACGGATACGGCGCTCGCAGAAGAGATCGGCGGCCGCTTCGACCATGTGATGGTCGACGAATATCAGGACACCAACCGCCTGCAGTCCTCCATCCTGCTCGCGCTCAAGCCGGCCGGACGCGGGCTCACCGTCGTCGGCGACGACGCACAGTCGATCTACTCGTTCCGCGCCGCCACCGTGCGAAACATCCTCGACTTCCCGAGCCAGTTCAGCCCGGCCGCCGAGATCATCACGCTCGACCGCAACTACCGCTCGACGCAGCCGATCCTGTCGGCCGCCAATGGCGTGATCTCGTTCGCCAAGGAACGCTTCACCAAGAACCTGTGGACCGATCGGACCTCGACCCGCAAGCCTCTGCTCGTCACGATCCGCGATGAAGCCGACCAGGCCCGTTACATCGTCGAGCAGGTGCTGGCCAACCGTGAGGAAGGCACGCTGTTGAAGCATCAGGCGGTGTTGTTCCGCACCTCATCGCACAGCGGACCGCTGGAGGTCGAGCTGACCCGCCGCAACATTCCGTTCGTGAAATTCGGCGGCCTCAAATTCCTCGACGCTGCGCACGTCAAGGACATGCTGGCACTGCTGCGCTTCACCGCCAATCCGCGCGACCGGGTCGCCGGCTTTCGCATCCTGCATCTGTTGCCCGGTGTCGGGCCGGCCTCGGCGCAGCGCGTGCTCGACCGCATGAGCGAGGCGGCCGATCCGATCGCCGCGCTCGCAGCGCTGCCCGCCCCGCCCCGCGCCGGCGCCGACTGGCGGCTGTTCGTCGAGGCAATCGAGAACCTCCGCTACTCGGAATGGCCTGTCGACGTCGAACGCGCGCGCCTGTGGTACGAGCCGCATCTCGATCGCATCCACGAGGACAGCGAGGTGCGCCGCGCCGACCTCATTCAGCTCGAGCAGATCGCCGCCGGCTATCCGTCACGCGAACGCTTCCTCACCGAGCTCACGCTCGATCCGCCCGACGCCACCAGCGATCAGGCCGGCGTGCCGCTGCTCGACGAGGACTATCTGATCCTGTCGACGATCCACTCCGCCAAGGGGCAGGAATGGAAATCCGTCTACGTGCTCAATGTCGTCGACGGCTGCATGCCCTCCGATCTCGGTGCCGGCACCTCGGCCGAGCTCGAGGAGGAACGCCGCCTGCTCTATGTCGCGATGACCCGCGCCAAGGACGATCTGCATCTGATGGTACCGCAGCGCTTTTTCGTCCACGGCCAGGCCGCCAAGGGCGACCGCCACATGTACGCCTCGCGCACCCGTTTCATCCCGGAGCGGCTGCTGCCGATGTTCGAGCGGACCAGCTGGCCGCGAGCCGGCGCCGCGCAGGCCTCCTCCGCCAACCGCGCGCCGCCGATCGACGTCGGCGCCCGGATGCGCGGCATGTGGCGCTGACGCCGGTCCGAAAAGATTCTCCGACCGCCGGGAACGAAGCTGTCGGTCTCGCGTTGAACCCGCGTTCGTAATCGGCAAACGACCATCCCAAACGGCTCCGCCGCGAAAGCGCGGAGCCTTTTTTTGCGCCGCGTCAAGCCGTGCGGAACAGCGTGACAGGCCAGTCGACGCGTTTCGGAACGTGGTCGGAACCGGCGTACGGCGCTCAGGCGGTCGGCACGAAGCTCAGCCCAATTCGCGTCTTCTTGCTCCAGATCACCTGGCACTCGTAGACCACCGAGGCGTCGTTGGCCATCACCAGGCGGAATCTGTGCGGGACGAAGGCCGGATTCTCGACCTCGATGGCGGCGCCCTCCGGCGATATGTTCACGATCGTGCAATGCATGACCGATCCGCCCGACGAGACATAGCCGGGTTCATCGATCTCGGTTCGTGGATGCTTGCGCTTTTCGTCCACCCGGCCTGCCCCTCGGTTTTCGTCACGCGAACGTGGGCGATCGGCATTGCAGGAGTCAACGGCTCCCGCGGCTTACATCGGGCTTTCGCACCACGATTTGTGCGCAGCGGTAAGGCAGATTGCTTGTGCGCCCGTGCAGATGAGCCCCGCGTCGGTGTGGGCTTGCCGTTAGCGACAGCGAGGATAGCCTCACCCTATGGGCGATGCGCTGGCGCGACGCACGCACCCAACAGCAACGAACAGGCGCCATGGGGAGACGCGCCATGTTCGAGATTCTCGATCGCCGGACGACTCTGACCGGCAACCAGATCAAGATCCTTGCGGCGGCCATCATCGGCGATGCGCTGGAGTTCTTCGACTACTTCCTGATCGGCTTTGTGCTCGCGTTCCTGATCGGGCCGTGGAAACTCACCTTCGGCCAATCGGCCACCGTGCTGATGAGTTCCGGCATCGGCGCCATCCTCGGTGCCTATCTCTGGGGCTGGCTCGCCGACCGGGTCGGGCGCCGCATCGTCTTCACCGGCACCGTCCTGAACTTCTCGATCGCGACCGGGCTGCTCTATTTCACGCCCGATAACGGCTGGGTCTATCTGGCGATCCTGCGCTTCTTCGTCGGCACCGGTGTCGGCGGCCTCTATTGCGTCGACCTGCCGCTGGTGCAGGAGTTCATGCCCTCGCACAAGCGCGGCTGGGTCGGCGGCCTCGTCACCTGCGTGATCCCGCTCGGCGTCGGCCTCGGCGCGGTGCTGGGCGCGATCATGGGCACTGATCAGTGGCGGCTGCTGTTTGCGATCGGCGTGCTGCCGTCGGTGATGGTGCTGCTGATCCGGCTCTGGGTCCCGGAATCGCCGCGCTGGCTGTGCCGGCACGGACGCTATGACGAAGCCCGCAAGTCGCTGGCCTGGGCCCTCGAGGTGCCGCCTTCGGAACTGCCATTGCCGAGCGCGGCCGACGCCGGCCCGATCGTCAAGACCAGTTGGTTCGACCTGTTCAAATATCCGCGCAGCCTCATCGTCTCCTGGCTTGGCAATGCGGGTGCGCAGACCGGCGTCTACGGCATCACGCTGTGGGCGCCCGCGCTGTTCGTGCTGCTCTTGAAGGTCACGCCGCAGGAGGCCGCCAAGATGATGATCCTGCTCAGCATCACCGGCTTCCTCGGCCGCATCTCGTTCTCGTATTTCTCGGAACTGCTGGGACGGCGCGTCGCCGGCGGCCTGCTCGGCTTCGGCGCCGGCGCGCTGACCATTATTGCCGGCTACCACTACGACGCGACGCTGTTCGGCATGTCGGCGTTCTGGCTGCTGCTCGGCGCCGCGTTCTTCTTCGCCGACGGCGGCTTTGCGATCGTTGGGCCCTATGCCGCGGAGGTCTGGCCGTCACATCTTCGCACCACCGGCATGGGATCGGCCTATGGCTTCGGCGGCATCGGCAAGATCATCGGGCCGGTCGGGCTTGCCCTGATCGTCGGCTCGAACAACTATCTCAAGCCGGACGTGCCGCTGACCCAGATCCCGACCGCCTTCGTCTATCTCGGCTGCTGGTTCCTGATGGCGGGTGCCGTCTATCTGTTCTTCGGGCTCGAGACGCGGGGCAAGTCGATCGAGCAGATCGACAAGGAGCTCAACGCGGCAGCTGACGTCGCGGCCTCCGCCACCATCCGGCGCGCCTGAGGGAGGCCAGCATGGGCGTGACTTCAGCCGATCTTGCCGGTGATCGCGACGTGATCGCCCGCGCCGAGGCGGTCAGCGACGCGGTTGCAGCGGCCTCCGACACGATCGAGACGACGCGCCGCCTGCCGCCCGACCTGCTCGACCGGCTGCACGAGGCGCGGCTGTTCCGCCTGCTCTTGCCGCGCTCGACGAACGGGATCGAGACCGATCCCGTCACCTTCTTCCATGTCATCGAAACCATCGCCAAGGCCGATGCCTCGACGGCGTGGTGCCTGAGCCAGGCTGGTGGCTGCGCGATGTCGGCGGCCTATCTCGACCTGCCGGTCGCGCAGGAGATGTTCGCCGACCCGCGCGCCGTGTTGGCCTGGGGACCCGGTCCGAAGGTCCAGGCGATCGAATGCGCGGGCGGCTACCGCGTCACCGGGGTGTGGTCGTTTGCATCAGGCGGCCGGCACGCCACCTGGCTCGGCGCCCACTGCCCGATCTATGCCGCGGACGGCTCGCCGCGTCGCGACGCCAATGGCGAACAGGTCGAGCGCACCATGCTGGTGCGGACCGAAGACGTCGAATGGACCGATATCTGGAACACGGTCGGGCTGCGCGGCACCGCCAGCGACCAGTTCGCGCTGAACGATTTCTTCGTCCGTTCGGACCATTCGATCACGCGCGAGTTCGATCGCGAATGCCGCGAGAACGGGCCGCTGTACCGGATGAGCAACCACACCTGCTACCAGGTCGGCTTCGCCGGCGTTGCCTGCGGCATCGCCCGTAGCGCGCTGGACAATTTCGTCGACGTCGCCCGCAACAAGGTGCCGCGCGGCATGCAGAAGGCGCTGCGCGACAATGCCGTGGTGCAATCGGGCCTCGCCCAGGCCGAGGTCAATCTGCGCGCCGCCCGCGGCTTCCTGCTGCAGTCGATGGCGGACATCTGGAAGGACCTGGTTGCCGGCTACAGCATCACGGTCGCTCAGCGCATCACGATCCGGATGGCGGCAACCCACGCCATCCACAAGGCGCGGGAGGCCGTCGACTTCGCCTACAACACGGCCGGCGCCACCGCGATCTTCGACGGCCATCCGCTGGAACGGCGCTTCCGCGACATCCACACCGTGACCCAGCAACTGCAGGGCCGCTTCAGTCATTTCGAGACCGTCGGCGCCTGGATGCTGGGCGTCGAGGCCGATCTCAGCTTCGTCTAACCCTAATTCTCAAGGAGAAGAACCATGCCATTGGGCGGACTGCAGCATTACACAATCGAGCCGCAGGATCTGGAAAAGACCAAAGCGTTCTATTGCGACGTGCTCGGCCTCGAGAACGGCGATCGTCCGCCGCTCGATTTCCCCGGCTACTGGCTCTATTCCGGCGGCCAGGCCACCGTCCATTTGATGGGCAACCGGAAGCCGCGCGACGGCATCGTGGTGCGCGGCACCGAGAAGAAATATGAAGACACCGGCCGGCTCGATCATATTGCCTTCGCAGCCACCGACGTCGACGCCGTGCGCAAGCGCCTGCAGGCGAACAACATCAGCTTCCGCGAGCAGATCGTGCCGCGCACTGGCGACACCCAGATCTTCCTCTACGATCCCGATGGCGGCGGCGTGGAGCTGAACTTCCCGAAGACCTGAACCGGTCTTCGCCGGATTATCCCGCTGCTCAATAGATGGCCGGTGCATGTGCCGGCCACTTTTCACGTCGGCAAAACGGTTCCTGACAAGGCCCCGACTCGGCCATCACTCGGGCGTGATCCGGTCCGTTTTTCTTCAACATTGAATGACGAATTAACCGGGCCGCGCCGCTGCGGCAGAATAGCCGGGTGCTGCGCCTTTAACCTACCCCAGGGCCTGGTGGCCCGGCTATTCGTCCCCACTTCGCCGACGATGGATCCTCAATCGAGCCCGCGTTCGTGGCTGAGGCGGACCATTTCGTTGATGAAGATTTGTTTCTGCTTGTCGTCGAGGCTCGCATAGAGCGGTTCGGCGGCGTCGGCGACGCTGCGCTGGTCGACGGCGCGGTCGTTGAGGAACTGGGCCTCGTTGCGCATCTGCTCGATGATATCGTCAGGCGGATCGCGCTGCGCCCGTGCAATGCGCAGGTTGAGACGGTCGGCGCCGTTGTGCCCGAGATAGTGCATCGCACTGTTGAAGCCGGCCCAATTCTTCTCCTGCTCCGGCGTCAGGTTGAGCTCCTTCTTGATCCGCTCGATGTTGGCGTCGCTGTTGGCGACGATCTGTTCGGCCGTGAGCTGCGGTGCGCCGGCCTGGGTCAGCACGGTCGGCGCTTGCTTTGCGCCCTTGTCCTTGGCGGCGGTGTCTTTGGTACCAGCCTTGGCCGATTTCGCAGCCTTGGCACCCTGTTTGTCACCGGACGCCGGAGCCTGTGCATTCCTGCCGTTGCCGGCATTGGGGGTGGCGTTGTTGTTGCCGGTGAGCACCCCGGTCACGCCGGTCACCACTCCGACGACGCCGCCGATTGCTCCGCCCAGAACGCCGCCGACCGGTCCGGCGGCCTTGTTGCCTTCGCGCGCGCCATTTTCGACGCCCTGCACGATCTGCGCATCGACCATATGAGGCACTGCAAGCAGCGTGACGGTGGCGGCCCCAACCGCGGCGCACAATCTCCATTGTGCTCGCAGCTTCGCAACCGGAATGAGCATGATCGGGTCTCCGTGATCGGTGGTGGATTGCAGGACTGACTCGGCGGGCAGGTTCGACGAATCCGGACTTTATCGTTTCCGACTTCGGCAAGTCTATCGGTCGCGCTCGCCATCAACATGACGGAACACGGCTCGATCCGGCACGGCCGGAAACCTGCGGCTCAACGCCGGTCCGCGTGCGAGCGTCGCTGCGCCGATCTCCGCGTGCGTCGCAGCATGATCATCGGAAGCGCGGCAAACCACGGGCAACTACGGTGATGCCGATGACACTGCCTGCGATTTGACCACAACGTTAGTACTAGTTGGCACAGGCATCTCGTTTCTCGACAGCAGCCGGCAATTCTGTTCTGATCGGTGTGAATGAAATCCCGCGACGTCGCGCGAACGCGACGCACAAAAACAACAACGGGATTCAAAAAAGCCTTTTGTCCGTCGGCTACCAGGGAGGGAATGCCATGTCACGGAAGAAGCTTTCGCGCCGGGAATTCGTTGCAGCGACAGCGCTGTCATCGGCGGCGCTCATTACAGCCCCCTACGTCCGCGGCGCCTACGCAGCCGGCAAGCTCTCGATGGGCTTCTGGGATCACTGGGTGCCGGGAGCGAACAGCGCCTCCACCGAACTCGTCAATGAATGGGCCGCCAAGGAAAAGGTCGAGGTCCAGCTCGACTACATCACCAGCCAGGGCAACAAGAACATCGTCACCATCGCCGCCGAGGCGCAGGCCAAATCCGGTCACGATATCTTCCAGATGCCGACCTGGTGGCCACAGTCCAATGCCGAGCTGCTCGAGCCGGTCAACGACATCATGGAGCCGCTGATCAAGCTGAACGGCGAAGTCAACGGCACGGTTAAGTATCTCGGCCAGGCCGACGGCAAATGGCTCGGCGTTCCCGCCAGCGTCGGCAGCCAGATCAAGGGTCCCTGCTCGCGCATCGACCTGATGAAGAAGTACGCCAACATCGACGTCCAGGAGATGTATCCGGCCGGCAGCCCGCCGAAAGCGGACAACTGGACGCTGGATACGTTCCTCAAGGCGGCTGAGGCCTGCCACAAGGCTGGATTCCCGTTCGGCATCGGTCTCGGCGAAACCAGCGACAGTGTCGATACCGCGGGCGCGATCTTCCAATCGTTCGGCGCGCAACTCGTCGACGCCAAGGGAAATTTGACCGTCAAGACCGACGCGGTGCGCACGGCGCTCGACTACTACAAGAAGCTTCTGGCCTTCTTGCCGCCCGACGTTGCCGCATGGGACGATGCCTCCAACAACAAGTGGCTGGTCGCCGGCAAGGGCGCGATGATCATGAACCCGCCGAGCGCGTGGGCGGTCGCCAAGCGCGATGCGCCGCAAGTCGCGGAGCAATGCTGGACGCACGGGTTCCCGGCCGGGCCGAAGGGACGCTTCGCGCCCTATCTGCCGTTTTTCTGGTCGATCTGGTCGTTCTCGAAGAACAAGGAAGCGGCGAAGAGCCTGCTGTCCTTCCTGTCGCAGCCGGCGTCGATCGAGAAGATGGTGGTGGCGAGCGGCGGATACGACTTGCCGGCCTACGAGAAGCTCACGACGTTGAAGGTCTGGGAGGAGCAAGGGCCGCCGAAGGGCACGCTCTATCACTACCCGAACCCCTACAAGCACCAGACGCTGTCGATCGCGGCCTCGCCTGCGCCGCCAAAGGTCGCGCAGCAGATCTACTTCCAGGCCACCCTGACCAAGATGTGCCTGCGCTACTACCAGGGTGAAAGCATGGAGAAGACGCTCGCCTGGGCCGAGGGCGAGTGCGAAGGCTTCATGCGAAGCTGACGAACGGACGAGCTCGCGCGCGGCCGCCGGTCGTGCCGGCCGCGCGAGGTCTCGTCCTCGTAACCCAACCGCCGAACCGGCGAGCCGTGCAACCAACCCGCGCGAGGGACCAGCGTCATGGTTGATGTCGCATTCCAATCCAGCCGCACCGCTGCGGCCCAGGCAGGGCGAAGGCGCGTCGGCCTGCGCAACGCCTTGCGGCGCAAGTCGATGTCGGCGTTCCTGATGACGCTGCCGCTGATCCTGCTGATCGCCATCCTGGTGATCTATCCGGCGATCTACTCGCTGCATCTGGCGACGCTGAACAAGGCGATGACGAAGTTCGTCGGTTTCGGCAATTTCGAGTTCCTGTTCAAGCGCGACACCTTTTGGCTGGTGGTCAAGCAATCCTGCATCTTCGCGATCTCGGCGGTGATCTTCAAAGCGCTGATCGGTTTCATCGTCGCGCATTTCGTGCACAACGTCCCCGCCAACAAGCAGCGCAAATGGCGCGGCATGCTGCTGGTGCCATGGGTGATTCCGCCGGCGATGAGCACATTGGCCTGGCTGTGGCTGTTCGACCCCTCCTACAGCGCCTTCAACTACACGCTGTCATTCTTCGGCCTCGGGCCGATCCCTTGGACCGGCGACGCGATGTGGGCGCGCTTTTCGGTGATCCTGGTCAACGTGTGGTACGGCGCGCCGTTCTTTATGATCATGTATCTGGCGGCGCTGAAATCGGTGCCCGAGCAGCTCTACGAGGCGGCGGCGATCGACGGCGCCAATTGGTGGCAGCGCATCTGGTACGTGACCCTGCCGATGATGCGCAACATCATCGCGATCACGACGCTGTTCTCGCTGATCGTGACTTTCGCCAATTTCGACATCGTGCGCATTCTGACCGCAGGCGGGCCGCTCGACCACACCCACATCTTCGCGACCTGGGCGTTCCGGGTCGGCATCGAGGGTAGCGACATTCCACTCGGCGCCAGCGTCTCGTTGTTCATGGTGCCGATCCTCGCGATCGCGGCGATCTTCATCCTGCGCGACATCACAAAACGCGGGAACGAATCCTGATGAGCATGGTGACGATCGACAAGTCGGGGCCGACCCGCAAGGTCAAATACGGCAGCATGAGTCGCGACCGGACCTGGGCGCTGCGCTGGTCCTACTTCTTCCTGACGCTGTTTGCGGTCTTCTCACTGGTGCCGCCGTTCTACATGCTGATCACTTCGCTGAAGGGCAGCGCGGAGATCTCGGCGGCGACCAATCCGTGGTGGGTTTATCATCCGACATTCGAGAACTACATCCAGCTCCTGACCTCAAACCAGTTCCTGCGCTTCTTCTGGAACTCGGCCTGGGTCTCGATCATCGTGGTCACCATCACGATGCTGATCAGCGTGCCGGCGGCCTTTGCGCTGGCGCGGATGAAGTTCTGGGGCTCGGCGACGCTCGCGACCGGCGTGTTCCTCACTTATCTCATTCCCGACAGCCTGCTGTTCATTCCGCTGTTCAAGATGTTCGCGGTGTTCGGCGACTGGACCGGAATCCAGCTGGTCAATCGCTGGTACGTGCTGCTGTTCATCTACCCGACGCTGACGGTGCCGTTCTGCACCTGGATCATGATCGGCTATTTCGCCTCGATCCCGAAGGAGCTCGACGAGGCCGCGATCATCGACGGCGCCAGCTGGTTCCAGACCCTGACCCGAATCTTCATTCCGGTCGCCCTGCCCGGCCTGATCGCGGCGACGATCTTCGCCTTCACCGTCTCCTGGGCGCAGTTCCTCTATCCGCTCGTCTTCACCACCTCGACCGATCAGCTCGTGCTGCCGGTCGGCATCATCACGACCCTGATCAAGGGCGACGTGTTCAACTGGGGCCAGATCATGACCGGCGCCCTGCTCGGCGCCGCGCCGCCGCTGATCATCTATGCCTTCTTGATGGACTACTACATTGCCGGCCTGACCGCCGGTGCGACAAAGGGTTGAACGCGACAAAGGTAGGACAAGGGTAGGATTCATGGCCGACGTCAGTTTGCGCAAGGTGGTTAAACGTTACGACGAGGTCGAAGCGGTGCGCGGCATCGATCTCGACATCGCCGACCATGAGTTCGTGGTGCTGGTCGGGCCGAGCGGCTGCGGCAAGTCGACGACGCTGCGGATGATCGCCGGCCTCGAGGACATCTCCGACGGCGACATCATGATCGGCGGCGATGTCGTCAACGACGTGCCGCCGAAGGACCGCGACATCGCCATGGTGTTCCAGAACTACGCGCTGTATCCGCACATGACCGTCGCCGAGAACATGTCATTCGGGCTGCGGCTGAAGCACTACCCCAAGGCCGAGATAAAGAGCCGGGTGACGGAAGCCGCTAGGATGCTCGACATCACCGACCTGATCGACCGCAAGCCGAAGCAGCTTTCCGGCGGCCAGCGCCAGCGTGTCGCGATGGGACGCGCCATCGTCCGCAATCCGAAGGTTTTCCTGTTTGACGAGCCGCTGTCCAACCTCGATGCCAAGCTGCGCGTCCAGATGCGGATCGAGATCAAGAAGGTGCACCAGAAGGTCCGCACCACGACTGTCTACGTTACCCATGACCAGGTCGAGGCGATGACGCTGGCCGACCGCGTGGTGGTGATGAACTACGGCAAGATCGAGCAGATCGGCACGCCCAACGAGCTTTACCACAAGCCGGCGACCCGGTTCGTCGCAAGCTTCATCGGCTCGCCCGCGATGAACTTCGTGCCGTGCCGGCTCGAGGAGGTCGGCGGCAAGCTCAACGTGCGGCTGACCGACCGCCGCGCCTTCCCGCTGCCGCCAACGCGCGCCGCCCGCTACCAGGCCATTTCCCGCACCGACAAGCTGTTGCTGGGCCTCCGGCCCGAGCATGTCATGGAGGCCCGGCCGCATGCCGAGCCCGGCGTCGAGCCGTTCGACGCGGTGCTCGACGTTACCGAGCCGATGGGCATGGAGACGCTGGTCTACTTCACGCTCGAGGGCTCCCAGCTCTGCGGCCGGGTCAGTCCCAACGCAGGCGCGCAGGATGGCAGCCCGCTCCGATTGGCTGTGGACCTCAACAATATGCATTTGCTAAACGAGGTGACCGGCGCCGTCCTTTGACGGCGCACAAGAAACCGCAAGGGCAGGAAATGGCCACCAACAAGAAGAAGATTTTCATCACCCAGACTCTGTCTCAGGGGGCCCGCGTCCTCCTCAATGAACGGGACGATGTAGAACTCGTCGAATTTCCCAACCTGATCTCGGCCAAGGACTTCCAGGCGATGCTCGAGCAGCATGCACCGGTCCATGGCGTGGCGCTCGGCGCGACCCGCTTCGGCGAGGCGGAGCTCGAGGCATCCAAGGGCATGTTGGTGGTGACCCGGATCGGCGTCGGTTACGACGCCGTCGACGTGCCGGCACTGTCACGCCGCAAGGTGCCGCTGATGGTCGCAGGCACCGCGAACTCGCCGTCGGTCGCCGAGCACGCCGTGTTCATGATGCTGACGCTGGCCAAGCGTGCGCAGGAGATGCACGCCATGGTCAAGGAAGGCACCTGGGCGAGCCGCCTCGGCGGGTTGCCGTTCGACCTCTATGGAAAGACGGTCCTGATCGTCGGCTTCGGCCGCATCGGCACCCGCACCGCCAAGCGCTGCCTCGCGATGGAAATGAACGTGCTGGTCTATGATCCCTACAAGCCCGCCAGCGAGATCACCGCGGCCGGCTGTGAGGCGGTGCCGAGCCTGGAGGCTGCGCTGCCGCGGGCGGATTTTGTCACGATCCACTGCCCGAAATCGCCCGAGACGGTCGGCTTATTCAACGCCGCGCGGATCAGGCTGATGAAGCCGACCGCCTATCTCATCAACACCGCCCGCGGCGGCATCGTGGACGAGAAGGCGCTGCACGACGCGCTGGTGTCGGGCAAGCTCGCCGGCGCCGGCCTCGACGTGTTCGAGGTCGAGCCGCCGCCGGTCGGCCAGCCTCTGCATGCCCTGCCGAATGTGATCATGGCACCGCATGTCGCGGGCGTGACCGTCGAGGCTGTCGATCGCATGAGCGAGCAGACCGCGCGCAATATCCTGAGCGTGCTGGACGGCAATCCGCTGCGCCAGAACGTGATCAATCAGGACGTCCTCGGCTGAGCTTTCAGCCTTTCTCGTTGGCGCCGTGGCCGATCCCGCGAGGTCGGCCCGGCGATGCGGAGCACGCACATGGCATTCAAGGAATTCGGCAACTACGATGCGGTCGGTCTCGCCGAGCTCGTCCGCAACAAGGACGTGACGGCAAAGGAACTGCTCGACGAGGCGATCGCGCGCACCGCCGCCGTCGATCCTGACATCAACGCGGTCGTGGTCAAGCACTACGACTACGCCGAGCGCCAGATCGCCAAGGGATTGCCCGACGGCCCCTTCACCGGCGTGCCGTTCCTGCTGAAGGATCTCGATCTGCTCGAAGGCACCCGCACCACGTCGGGCGCCAGCCTGCTGAAGGACTTCGTCGCCGACCACAATGGCACGCTGGCCCAGCGCTTCCTCGATGCCGGTCTTGCGATCTTCGGCAAGAGCGCGAGCCCGGAATTCGGTCTGATGCCGACGACGGAATCCCGCCTGTTCGGCCCGACCCGCAATCCCTGGAATCTCGACCATTCCTCCGGCGGCTCGTCCGGCGGCGCGGGCGCTGCGGTCGCCGCACGCATCCTGCCCGTCGCGCATGCCAGCGACGGCGGCGGCTCGATCCGGATTCCGGCCTCCGCCTCCGGCGTGTTCGGCATGAAGCCGACGCGGGCCCGCAACCCCTGCGGTCCCGATCGCGGCGAGGGCTGGGGCGGCTTCTCCGTGGGCCATGTGCTGAGCATCAGCGTCCGCGACAGCGCGGTCATGATGGATGCGATCCATGGTCCGGAGCCATCGAGCCTCTACGTCGCGCCGGCGCCGGAGCGGCCGTTTTCCCAGGAGGTCGGCCGCGACCCCGGCCACCTGCGCATCAGCTTCACCGACAAGTCGCCCTATGGCGATGCTATCGATCCCGAGATCGCCGCGGCGGTCCGCGACGTCGCCAAGTTGCTCGCGGGCCTCGGCCACCATGTCGAGGAGCGCGCACCGCCGCTTGCCGCCGATCCCGCCACGGTTATGACGACCATCGTCGGCGGCAACACGGCGCTGACCATCCGGCTGCTCGAGCAGCGCGTCGGACGCACGCTGACGTCCGATGACGTCGAGCGGCTGACGCTCGCCAGCGGCCAGAACTCGGTCAAGATGACCCCGGCCGACTACGTCGCAGCCCAGCTTGCGGCGTTCCAGATCTCGCGCGGGCTCGCGACCTTCTTCGAAGGCTGCGACGTCTTCCTCAGCCCGACGCTGTGTGCGCCGCCGCTTCGCATTGGCGAATTGAACACGATGTCCGAGGACCTGACTCACATCGCGCCGGTGCTGCGCCGCTACATGCCAGGCACCTCGATGTTCAACATGTCCGGCCAGCCGGCGATGTCGGTGCCGCTGGCCTGGAACCAGGCCGGTCTGCCGCTCGGCATGATGTTCGCGGCCAAGCTCGGCGAGGAAGGACTGCTGTTCCGTCTGGCCGGCCAGCTCGAGCAGGTCCGGCCCTGGAAGGACCGGCGGCCGCCGGTTTGCGCCTAGCTGACAAAGGGCAGTCAGATCAGGTAGATAGGAAGGACGCTGGCACGATTCCACCGGCGCCATGCCTGGGAGACCGAACCGTGAGTGACCCGACCGACAATGCGCTCGCCGCCATCGCGAGCATTCTCGATCAGACGACGATGCCTCCCGAGAAGTCCAAATCGTCCCATGCCAGGTCGTCCGACAAGACGGCGGACAAGGCGTCTGCGCCTGTCGAAGAGCCGCCTGTCTCGATAGCGATGCCGCCGCCTCTGCCATCATCCGTCGAGGTCATTACCGTCGAGACAGTATCCATCACGACGGTGGCCGTGGAGTCCCCGCCTGCCGAGCCGACGACAGTCGAGCCGCCGTCGCTTGATCAATCCGAGTTAGCGGTCGAACAGTCCGAGCCGAGTGAGGCGAAGCTCAGCGAACCCGAGCCGAGCGAGCCGGAGCCGGTCCAGCCGCCCCGACCGATCGAGGCCAACGGCTATTCCAAGTCCGGCCCCGGCCCGATGGCCGCATTGCGCTTCCGCTGGACGGTGCGCGAGGACGGCGCCCAATACTATGTCGACGAGACCATCGGCGAAGGCTCGACACCGCTGGTCAACGGGCCGATGGACAGAGATGCTGCGATCAAGTTCGTCGACGATCGCGAGGCCGAAGCGCGGCAGCGCTTCGAGCATTTCAAGCACGAGATCGCCAGCCGCACCGCAGCCGCGCTTCAGCTGCGCAGCGACCGCAACGAGGCCTAGAGCCCCGGTTCTGATTGGACCAGAACCGAAGCTCTAGGTTCTTGTCTTGACGCGTTTTCTTCACGCGAACGGGCCTCCACTTCGCTCGAAAACGCACTAGCCCTGTGGCGGTCTCGGTGGTCCCAGAAAGTCCTTCTTCGCGAGATCGACGCCGGCATGGCGCAGGATGTCGTAGGCCGTCGCAACATGGAAGAAGAACTGCGGCACGCTGAAGGTCAGGATCAGCGACTTGCCGATGAACGGTCGGGTCGCACCGCTCCGGAATGTGAACACGACATCCTTGTCGATGGCGCCGTCGATCGTCTCCCGCGGCAGGCCCTGCGCAAAATCAATCGCGGCGGCAATCTGCGCCTTCAGCCCCGCGATGCCGGGCGCCGTGTCGGCCAAGGCCGGCGGCGCGCACCCCGCAAGCAACGCGCAGCTCAGCACGACATGCCGGTTCGCCTCCCCGACCTGCTGGCGCAGGCGGTACATGTTCGGTGAAAGCCGCATGTCGAGCAGCACGTTCGGATCGATCCTGCGAACCCCGGCATGGGCCTCGGCATGATCGAGCAGCGCGGAAAGATTGCGCAGAAACGGCACAAGGACGCCGACGGATGCTTCGTGGAGCGAGATGGTCACTGTTGCGCCCGCTATGCTGGCCCGATCGTCTCATCTGGTCTAAACGGTCCGCAACGACATGTCATCGGAATTGAGGGAGACGTCTGATGTTTCGCGCGCTGGCCGGCCTCGCTCTCGCACTGCTCCTCTCCACCGCGCATGCGCAGCAGGCGCCGTCCCGGCTCGATGAGATCGTCAAGCGCGGCACGCTGCGCGTCGGCATAACCGGCGACTATTTGCCCTTCACGGCGCTCGACAAGGAGACCAAGGCGTTTCGCGGCTTCGACGTCGACATGGCGCAATCGCTCGGCAAGGCGCTCGGCGTCAAAGTCGAGTTCGTGCCGACGTCGTGGCCGCAGATGACCAGGGATTTCGAGGCCGACAATTTCGACATCGCGATGGGCGGCGTCTCCATCACCTTCGACCGGCAGAAGAAGGGCCTGTTCTCGACACCGATCATGCGCGAGGGCAAGACGCCGATCGCGCGCTGCGCCGACAAGGGCAAGTTCGAGACGATTGCCGAGATCGACAGACCCGGCACCCGTGTCATCGTCAATCCTGGCGGTACCAATGAGCGCTTCGCGCGCGCCAATGTGAAGGCCGCCGATATCCGTGTCTTCAACGACAACACCAAAATCTTCGACGAGATCGCCAAGGGTGATGCCGACCTGATGATGACCGACGCGTCCGAGACGCGCTATCAGCAGAAACTGCATCCCGGCGTGCTTTGCGCCGTGCATCCCGACAAGCCCTTCGACTTCGCGGAAAAGGCCTACTGGATGCAGCGCGACGTCGCCTTGAAGGCGTTCGTCGACCAGTGGCTCCACATCGCGCGCGAAGACGGCAGCTACGCGAAGATCTATGCCGCGTGGTTTGAATAGCCTGCGCCAGGTTTGCTGCACCCGTGATGAAAATTGATACGCGCGGTCTGAAACCAGATCGCAATCCGGTGATTTGAACCTGGGGCGCGAGGCCACGACTCATGTTTCTGACCGTGAATTGGGGCACGTTCAGCGAGGCGGCCACCAGATAGCCTTGCGAACGGGGTTCCCTGCACTGGAGGTCGAGATGAGAAAGCTTCTGGCGATCGCCACGCTCGTGCTGGCGAGCACGGCGACAGCGCAGGCGCAATACACGTTCGATTACGGCGGCCGTACCATTCGCATCGATCCGGATCGCGGAACGGTTTCGATCCCGGGTGTCTATGACAACACCGGGCGCAGCACCAAGCGCGCCAAGCACAAAGACGCCGAGCAGAAGCGCGAGACGGCTCCGAAGGACGCCAAGACGGATTCTCCGTCCCTGCCTGCCACGCCACCCGCAGCCGCTGCCTCACCTTCTCCGCCTGCCGTTGATCAGTCGGCGGCTTCGGCAACGACCACACCGCCGGCGCCGCCAGTTGTGCAGCAAAACGCAGCACCGCCGGCGGCAGATCCAATCCCGGCGCCGACGGTCGGCACCGCATCGCCTGTGCCCAAGCCGGCGGCGAACTCGGCGCAACAGGCCAACTCGCCGCTCGGCGTCTGGTTGACCGAAGAGAAGGAAGGCAAGGTCCGCATCGAGCAATGCGGCGCCAATCTCTGCGGTTACTCCGTCGACAAGAAATCGAACGCCAACGGCGAGCAGGTTCTGATCAACATGAAGCCGGGCAAGGACAAATGGAGCGGCCGCATCTTCGATCCGAACAGCGGCAGCACCTACGATTCCACCATCGCGCTGAAAAGCCCCGATACGCTACGTGTCCAAGGCTGCGCGTTCGGCGGCATGTTCTGCGGCGGACAGACCTGGACGCGGGTGAATTGATCGACGGGAAACGGCAACCCGGACTCAAAAAGCCCCGCTTCATCAGCGGGGCTTTTCGTTTTCGCCAGCAACGCCGTCAGCCGAGCTTGCCGTTATACTCCTCGTCGGTGACGTGCTCCATCCAGGTCGAGAATACGCCATCGAGCGCCTCCTGCATGGCGATATGGGTCATGCTGTTGTCGGGCGAAGCGCCGTGCCAGTGCTTCTCGTTCGGCGGAATCCAGACGACGTCGCCGGGGCGGATTTCACGGATCGGGCCACCCTTGGCCTGCACGCGACCGATGCCCGAGATCACGTACAGCGTCTGTCCGAGCGGATGGGTGTGCCAGGCGGTGCGGGCACCCGGCTCAAACGACACGCGCGAGGCATTCAGCCGGGCCGGCGCCGGCGCCATGTTGATCGGGTCCTGCAGCACGCTGCCGGTGAAATGCTCGTTCGGCGCGCGGCGAGTCGGCCGCGAGCCCGAAACGTGGATATCCATGGGGTTACCTCCCTCTCTTGACGTTATTTCTTGGATGCGGCGTAGCGCGCCTTGGTCTCGGCGTTCATCGGATACAGGCCGGGCAGCTGGGCGCCATTGTTCACCTCGTTGACGATCCAGGCTTCCATCCGCTCCTGCTCGGGTCCCTCGGCGAGCACATGGTCGAGGAACGCCTGCGGGATCAGCACCGCGCCGTCCTGGTCGGCCACCACCACGTCGTTCGGAAACACGGCAACGCCGCCGCAGCCGATCGGTTCACCCCAGCCGACGAAGGTCAGCCCTGCAACCGACGGCGGCGCGGCGTAGCCGTCGCACCACACCGGCAGGCCGGTGCCGAGCACGCCCTCGACGTCACGCACCACGCCATCGGTGATCAGCGCGGTTACCCCGCGCTTGACCATGCGGGCGCACAGGATGTCGCCAAAAATGCCGGCATCGGTAATGCCCATGGCATCGACCACGGCAATGCAGCCTGCCGGCATCGCCTCGATCGCGGTACGGGTCGAGATCGGCGACGACCAGGATTCCGGCGTCGCCAGATCCTCGCGGGCCGGCACGAAGCGGAGCGTGAAGGCCGGTCCGACCAACCGCTTCTGCCCGGGCTTCAAGGGTTTGGTGCCGCGCATCCAGATGTTGCGCAGGCCCTTCTTGAGCAGGACCGTAGTGATGGTGGCGGTGGACACGTGCGACAGCGTCGCGATTGCCTCAGTGGACAGTGACATCTGGAAAGCTTGCTCCGATGGAGGAAAAGACCGGCGCATGTTGCCGGGCGAAGGCCCTGCGTCAAGGGCCGTGCGAAAAACCTGCGATCATCCAAATTTATCGCCGGCATGCCGATTACTTTATTGAAGTTGCTGCATCATTTTGCACGAAGCGAATTCCGTTTTTAATCGAAACACGCTAGCTTGATGGCGACCAAAGTCTGCTTGATCCGATGGCCGAACCCTTAAGTCCTCCCCGCCTTTTGCCGAGTGGCGACAGCGCCATCACGGTGGAATTCAGCCGCACCATCGATGACGCCGCCAACCGGCGGGTGCTCGCGCTCGACCGTGTGATTGCGGCCGAGCCGATCTCCGGCATCAGCGAGACCGTGCCGACCTACCGCTCGCTGCTGGTGCATTACGATCCCGTGCAGATCGGCTTCGATGCGCTGGGCGAGCAACTGCTGGCGCGCGCCGCCAAGGCGCCGCCAAGCGAAACCGGCGCGCGGCGCTGGCGCGTTCCCGTCACCTATGGCGGCGAGCATGGCATCGATCTCGAGGATGTGGCGAAGGCACTGCAGACCACGCCCGATGACATCGTCGCACGCCACGCCGCCGGCGACTATCGCGTCGCCATGATCGGCTTCACGCCCGGCTGGTCCTATCTCAGCGGGCTCGACAAGTTCCTGCATATGTCGAGGCGCAAGGACCCGCGGCTCCTGACCCCTGCCGGCACCATCTCGATCGGCGGCATTCAGACCGGCGTGCAGTGCCTGGCCGGCCCGAGCGGCTGGCACCTGCTCGGCCGCACCCCGGTGCGAACCTACCAATTGCATCGCGATCCGACCTTCCTGCTGGAGCCGGGCGATGCCGTCACCTTCACGGCGGTGGATGCCAAGACCTTTGCCGAACAGGACCGCGCCGCCGAAGCCGGCGAATTCGTCGCAGAACTGGTGACGCCATGAGCAAGCTCGTCGTCGCCTCGATCGGCCCGGCCAGTTCGGTGCAGGACGGCGGACGTCCGGGCTCGCAGCGCTATGGCCTGACGCCGAGCGGCGCGATGGACCGGTTGTCGCTCGCGGCCGCCAATGCGCTGGTCGGCAACGAGCCGTTCGCTGCCGTGGTCGAGATCGGCCCGTTCGGCGCCAGCTTCACCGCGCGCGGTGGCGCGGTCCGCGTCGGGCTCGCCGGCGCATCGCGCAATGCCGATATCGGCGGCCGGCCGGTCGCCTTCGACAGTTCGGCAACGCTCGCCGAAGGTGAGACGCTCAATCTCGGTTTTGCGCGCGGCGGCTCGTTCAGCTATCTCGCGATCGAGCACGGCATCGAAGGCGAGCCGATGTTCGGCAGCCTCGCCGTCAACGCCCGCGCAGGGCTCGGCAGCCCTTACCCTCGGCCGCTGCAAAGCGGCGACGAGCTGACGACGAAAGCCGCGAGCGGCGCCGCCGAGCGCCGCATCGAATTGCCGATAGCCAGCGATGCGCCGATCCGCGTCGTGTTCGGCCCGCAGGACGACGAGTTCAGCGAGGAAAACAAGCAGCTGTTCCTCGACAGCGAGTGGACAATCTCGGCCACCAGCGACCGCATGGGCTACCGGCTTGAAGGGGCTGTCATCAAACACCGCGACGGCCATAACATCGTCTCCGACGGCACCGTCAACGGCAGCATCCAGGTGCCCGGCAACGGCCAGCCGATCGTGCTGATGCCGGACCGCGGCACCAGCGGTGGCTATCCAAAGATCGCGACAGTCATCACGGCCGATCTCGGCCGCTTCGCGCAGATCTCCGCCGGCCGGCCGTTCCGCTTCAAGGCCGTGTCGATGGCGGAAGCGCAGGCCGAGGCGGTCAAGTTCCACGCGCTGCTGCACTCCCTGCCCGATCGCCTCCGCGGCATCGACGATTTCGGTCTCAACATCGAGGCGCTGCGGGATGCGAATGTCGCGGGTCAGGCCGTCAGCGCCGTCGATGTGTCGACCTGGCAAGTTGCGTTACCCTGAATCACTGCGAACAACGGACGGATCGATCGTCATGACCTCAACCATCGACCTCAATTGCGATCTCGGCGAAAGTTTTGGACCCTGGGAGATGGGCAATGATGCCGCGATGATCGAGCTTGCGACCTCGGTCAACGTCGCCTGCGGCTTCCATGCCGGCGACGCCGACATCATGCGCAAGACGGTCGAGCTCGCGAAGGCGCGCGGCGTCAGCGTCGGCGCCCACCCTGGCTATCGCGACCTGCATGGTTTCGGCCGCCGCCCGATGCCAGGGCTGACATCCTCCGAGATCGAGAACCTGATCGCCTATCAGATCGGGGCTTTGCAGGCGATCGCAACCGCGGCCGGCCATAAGGTCACCCATGTGAAGGCACACGGCGCGATCTCCAACGTCGCCTGCGAGGACGACATGACCGCACGCGCGATCGCCAACGCGATCAAGGCGGTCGACCGCAATCTCGTCTTCGTGGTGCTCGCCAACTCGAAGCTGGTGCGCGCCGGTGAAGCCGCCAATCTGCGGATGGCGCATGAAGTGTTTGCCGACCGCGCCTACGAGGACGACGGCAATCTGGTGTCGCGCAAGAAGCCCGGCGCGGTGCTGCACGATCCCAAGGCGATCGCCGAACGCGTGGTGCGGATGGTGCAGGATGGCGCGGTCGTCTCGGTCACCGGCAAGGTGATCAAGATGCAGACCGACACCGTCTGCATCCACGGCGACACGCATGGCGCCGTCGAGATCGCGCGCGGACTGCGCGAGGCGCTGAGCAAGGCCGGCATCACGGTCGCGCCGTTCAAGACCGCGCACTGAGCCACGAACGTATCGATCACGAGGGACGGCCACAGCGCCGGCCCTTTAGATTCCGTTAAGAGTCTTCTTAAACCCAAACTTGCCGTTTTGATTGCTAGGTGCAGCTTCCGAGCCTTTGATTGTCCTCTCAGGAAAATTGGGTACGAAAGCATGTTCCGCACCAGCCTCTCCCTCGCAATTGCTGCGGTGGCCACGGCCGCCTTCACCAGTGCCGCCTCTGCCAGCTGCTACAGCTGCTATACGCCGCCGCCGCAGCCCTGCACGACCTGCTATCAGGTGCAGACCGTGCCGCCGCAATATCGCACCGTGCAGGAGACCGTGATGGTATCGCCGGGCCGCGTCATCGCGCATCGCACGCCGGCGCAGTATCGTACCGTGATGGTGCCGAAGACCGTGATGGTTGCGCCCGAGGGCGTCGCCTATGAGCGCATCGCGCCGCAATACGCGACGCAAGAGCGCACCGAGATGGTGTCGCCGGGCTATTCCTACTACGCGCCGGTCCAGCAGACCTGCAGCACCTGCGGCGGTGGCTACGGCTACGGCTACGGGTATGGTCGCGGCTACGGCTACTGAGCCGTCAGCATCCCGACAGCACAAAGCCGCCGCCTGAGGACATCAGACGGCGGCTTTGCAGTTCTCTCAGGGCCTCAGAACGGGTGGACGGAAAGCGTGCCGAACACGATGGCCGCGATCACCGCAAAGGCGCTGTAAAGCGCCGCAGTGTGAATTCCGGTCCCGGACTTCCTTGAAACGTGTCGCGCGTAAAAGTGCAGGCGGGCTTCCGCCGATAGCTCGCGCATGGTCGATCTCCAACGCCCCATTCTCGGGCATATGGAATATCGTTCGCGAGCCAGTTCAAGCGGGTCGAAAAAATAGCGACGCCGTCGCCGCGGTGAACCGGGTTCCCAGAGGAATATTCTTTCCCGCGGGCTCGCCCGAGAAACTTATTCGCTGCAATTCGAGGCGCCGGGAACCCGCACCCGCCCCGTAAACCGAAAAACTCGAAAACAACCCCATGCACAGTAGCCGGAGTGAGACGCTGGCCCGTTCAGGGTTTCCAGCGCCCGATCTTGAAGGCCGCCAGATGGCCGGGAACATCGTTCGGATCGAACGGCGGACCGGCGAACGCGCCGATCGCGCTGGAGGCATCGGCCGATCGCCCGGACGCGGTGTCGTAGAGGTCGGGCCTGAACACCGCCATGGCAGCCTTCAGCGCCTCCGGCCGGTACGGCGTCTGGCCCCAGCGAACCATCTGCGCGTAGAGCCAGGCCGCCTGCCCCGGGTCCGGCCGCGCGGCCGCCTCGCGCCCGACCAGCAGGTAGCGACCGCTTTCGCGCATGGTGCCGTCGGGCGAAATCTTCAGCCGACCGTCGAGCGTCCGCTGGATGACGCTGGCGTCGACGCCGAGCCGCTCGGGCTGCGCCAGGATCTGCGCCACCTCGGCCCTGTTGCCGGGCTGCTCGATGAAGTCAGCGGCGCGCAGATGCGCGCGCACCAGCGCCGCCACGATGTCGGGATGCTTCTCCGACCAGTTCTGGCGCACCGCCAGCACCTTCTCTACCGCGCTCAGCAAAATGTCGGAGACGAAATGCAGGATGTGGCCGACGCCGAGATCGACCGCGATCGAATTCCAGGGCGCGCCGACGCAGAACGCATCGACAAGGCCGTTGGCGAGACTGTCCACCATGTAGGGCGGCGGCAGCACCACGAGCTGGACGTCCTCGTCCGGATCGACGCCGCCGGCGGCCATCCAGAACCGCAATTGATAATTGTGGGTCGAGAACGGGAAGGTCATGCCGAAGGTCAGCGGCTCGGCCCCGCTCTTCCGCCGTTTTGCAACCACGCGCGCGAGCGCTTGCGCGGTCGCCATCGGATCGAAGCGGTCGCCGTCGATCTCCTCCATCAGCGCGGCACGCAGCGCCGGCGACACGGTGATGGCATTGCCGTTGAGCCCGAGATTGAAGGGCGCCGCGATCGGCACCCTGACGTGGCCGAGCCCAAGACTCGAGGCTATGGCCACCGGCGCCAGCAGATGGGCCGCGTCGAACAGGCCGATATTGAGCTTGTCGCGGACATTCGACCACGACACTTCGCGCAGCAGCGTGACGTCGAGGCCCTCAGTCGCCGCGAACCCCTTGTCGACCGCGACAATCAGAGCGGCGGCGTCCACCAGCGGAATGAACCCGATGCGCAGGGATGTGGTCATTTCAGCAGCTCCGACGCCGTCAGGATCGATTGCGCGATCTCGCCGATCTTCTTCTTCTCGCGCATGGCGGTCGAGCGCATCAGCACGTAGGCCTCTTCCTCGGTCAGCCCCTTCACCTTCATCAGGATGCCCTTGGCGCGGTCGATCACCTTGCGCTCTTCCAGCGCATGCTTGGTGCGGTCGAGCTCGTCCTGCAGCTTGGCGAAGGCATTGAAGCGGGAGACGCAGAGATCGAGGATCGGCTTCATCCGCTCCTTCTTGAGGCCGTCGACGATGTAGGCGGAGACGCCGGCTTCGACCGAGGCCTGGATCGAGGCGGCGTCGCTCTGGTCGACGAACATCGCAATCGGTCGGCGCACCGCCCGGCTGACCTGGAACATTTGTTCCAGCACGTCGCGGCTCGGGTTCTCGAGATCGATGACGATGATCTCGGGATCGAGCGCATAGATCCGAGACAGCAGGCTCTGCATCTCGCTGATATGGACAACGTCCGTATAGCCGGCCTCCCGCAGCCCCTCCTCCAGGATGGCCGCACGGATCGGGCTCTCGTCGACTATGACGATCTTGGGAGACGACTCAGCGCTCATCGACCACTCTTAAAGCCCGGCAGACGCATCCATATCATGCCGAACGGCCCGGGAAAGGGTTGTAATTCTCGGCAATTGGGACTAGCTCCTGCCCGTCAATCAGGCAGATTTGGGAAGATATGCAAGAGGCCGCCGCGCCGAAAGTGAGCTTTGTGTCCTTGGGTTGCCCCAAGGCGCTGGTCGATTCCGAGCGCATCATCACCCGGCTGCGCGCTGAGGGCTATGAGCTGGCGCGCAAGCATGACGGCGCCGACATCGTCATCGTCAACACCTGCGGCTTCCTCGACAGCGCCAAGCAGGAATCGCTCGCCGCGATCGGCGAGGCCATGGCCGAGAACGGCAAGGTCATCGTCACCGGCTGCATGGGCGCCGAGCCCGAGCAGATCGCGAGCGCCTATCCCGGCGTGCTCTCGATATCAGGCCCGCAGCAATATGAGAGCGTGCTGGACGCCGTGCACCGCGCGCTGCCGCCGGCGCACAATCCGCACATCGACCTGGTGCCGCCGCAGGGCGTCAAGCTGACGCCGCGCCACTACGCTTACTTGAAGATTTCCGAAGGCTGCAACAACCGCTGCAGCTTCTGCATCATCCCGAAGCTGCGCGGCGATCTGGTGTCGCGGCCGGCCAATGACGTGCTGCGCGAAGCCGAGAAGCTGGTGAAGGCCGGCGTCAAGGAATTGCTCGTCATCTCGCAGGACACCTCGGCCTATGGCGTCGATCTGAAATACGCCGAAAGCCCGTGGCAGGATCGCGCCGTGCGCGCGAAATTCTACGATCTCGCTAAGGAGCTCGGCGAGCTCGGCGCCTGGGTCCGGCTGCAATACGTCTACCCCTACCCGCATGTCGACGAGGTCATCGGCTTGATGACCGAGGGCAAGGTGCTGCCCTATCTCGACATCCCCTTCCAGCATGCGAGCCCCGACGTGCTGCGCGCGATGAAGCGCCCGGCCGCCCAGGAGAAGACGCTGGCGCGGATCCAGAAGTGGCGCGAGCAATGCCCGGAGCTGACGCTGCGCTCGACCTTCATCGTCGGCTTCCCCGGCGAGACCGATTCCGATTTCGCTTATCTGCTCGACTGGCTCGACGAGGCCGGGATCGACCGTCTCGGCTGCTTCAAATACGAGCCGGTCGCTGGCGCGACGTCGAACGCGATTCCAAACGCCGTGCCCGACGAGGTCAAGCAGGAGCGCTGGAATGCGCTGATGGCGCGGCAGCAGAAGATTTCGGCGCGGCGCCTGAAGCGCAAGGTCGGTACCCGCCAGCAGGTGATCATCGACGAGATCGGCCCGACGGTCGCCAAGGGCCGGTCAAAGGCCGATGCGCCAGAGATCGACGGCGCGGTCTATCTCACCAGCCGCCGCCCGCTGAAGGTCGGCGAGATCGTCACCGCGAAGATCGAGCGCTCCGACCAATACGATCTGCACGGCAGTGTCGCCGGATTCTGACGCTTGACACGATCTGGCGTTCGGCTGTATGGGCCTGCGCCATGAAGCTGAACCGGACCCACCGCCGCGCCATTAACCGTCGTCGCACCCGCGACGATGCTGGGCTGCGCCGTGTCCGACGCCATCGCTGATTAGCTAAAATCAGCCAAGGTTTTCGAGAAGGCCGCGCCCGCAAAGCGCGGCCTTCTTGCTTTTCGGCCTGACCATCATCCCCACACCAACCCCAGAGGAGATCGATATGACCAACGCCGCCCATCCGTTCGATGCGCTGATGGACATCACCGCCCGCCCCGAGGTCGTGTTCGTGCGCGGCGCGGGCTCGTATTTGTGGGACAGCAACCGCAACCGCTATCTCGATTTCGTGCAGGGCTGGGCCGTCAATCCGCTCGGCCACTCGCCGGTCATCGTGGCCGACGCGCTGGCCGCGCAGGCCAGGCGGCTGCTCACGCCGAGCCCGGCGTTCTACAACGAGCAGAGCCTGAAGCTGGCCAAGGCGCTGGTCGACAGCAGTTGCTTCGATCAGGTGTTCTTCGCCAATTCCGGCGCGGAGGCCAATGAGGGCGCGATCAAGCTCGCACGGAAATATGGCGCCAAGTACAAGGGTGGCGCGCACGAGATCATCACCTTCGAAGGCGCCTTTCACGGCCGCACGCTCGCGACCATGTCGGCCTCGGGCAAGAAGGCGTTCGAGCCGCTGTTCGAGCCGAAGGTCTCGGGCTTTCGGAAAGCCAGGCTCAACGATATCGAGTCGGTGCGGAAGTTGATTTCGTCGTCGACGGTCGCGGTCATGCTGGAGCCGATCCAGGGCGAAGCCGGCGTGTGGCCGGCGACCGACGCGTTCCTGCAAGAGTTGCGGGCGCTGACCCAGCAGCGTGGCCTGCTCCTGATCGTCGACGAGATCCAGACCGGCATCGGCCGGACCGGAAAGCTGTTCGGCTATCAGCACGCCGGAATCGCGCCCGACATCATGACGCTCGGCAAGGGCATCGGCGGCGGCGTGCCGCTCGCAGCGCTGCTCGCGACCGAACATGCCTCGTGCTTCGATCACGGCGATCAGGGCGGCACCTTCAACGGCAATCCCCTGATGTGCGCCGCGGGGCTTGTCGTGCTCGATCAGATCAGCCGGCCCGACTTCCTGAAATCGGTCGTCGACGCCGGCCTGCTGCTCGAGCGCGAATTGCAGCGGCTGTCGGCGCGGCACGGGCTCGGTGAGATCAGGGGCCGTGGCCTGCTGCTCGCGCTCGATCTCAAGATGCCGATCGGCGCGGCCGTCGTCGCCGAGGCGTTCGCGGCCGGCGTGCTGGTCAATTCGCCCCAACCGGACACGCTGCGCTTCATGCCAGCGCTCAACGTCACGCGGGAGGAGATATCGGCGATGATCGATTGTCTGGATGGAGTGCTGACGAAGGTCGGCGCGGCGCGGCGGGTGGCGTAACGACCGCTGCGCCCGTCATTGCGAGCGAAGCGAATCAATCCACCTTTCCACTCGGGGAAAGAATGGATTGCTTCGTCGCTTCGCTCCTCGCAATGACGGCCGAAACTACGGCCGCAAAATCGCCGCGCCAGTCGTCGCCCGGCTCTCCAGGTCGCTATGCGCCTTCGCCGCATCCTTCAGCGCATAGGCGTGGTTGATCGGCACGTGCAGCTTGCCGTTGATCACGGCGGCGAACAGCGTGTCGGCGCCTTCGAGCAGCTCCTTGCGGGTGCCGACATAGTCGTTCAGCTTGGGCCGCGTCGCGAACAGCGAGCCGTGGTTGTTGAGCTCGGCGAGCGGGAACGGCGGCACCGGACCCGAGGCGTTGCCGAACGAGACGAACAGGCCGCGTGGCCTGAGGCACGACAGCGATCCCGGAAACGTGGTCTTGCCGACGCCATCATAGACGACGTCGCAGAGCTCGCCGCGGCTGATCTGCTTGACGCGTTCGACGAAGTTCTCCTCGTTGTAGAGGATGACGTGGTCGCAGCCATTGGCGAGCGCGAGATCGGCCTTCGCCTTCGAGCCGACGGTGCCGATGACATGCGCGCCGAGCGCGTGGGCCCACTGGCAGGCCAGCAGTCCGATGCCGCCGGCCGCGGCGTGGATCAGCACCCGATGGCCCTGCTCGACCTTGAAGGTCTTGTGCAGGAGGTACCAGACCGTGAGCCCCTTGAGCATCAGCACGGCACCCTGCTCGTAGGTGATGTGGTCGGGCAGTTTGACGAGCTTGTCGGCCGGGATCACGCGCTCCGAGGCGTAACCGCCCAGGTTGTAGTAATAGGCGACGCGATCGCCGGGGTGGAAATTGGTCACCCCGGGGCCGACCGCCAAAACCTCGCCGGCGGCCTCATTGCCGGCGATGAACGGCAGGCCGGGCGCCTTGTAGAGGCCGGTGCGGAAATAAACGTCGATGAAGTTCAGCCCGACAGCATGCTGGCGGATGCGGACCTCGCCGGTCCCCGGCGCCGCCACCTCGACATCCTCATAGGTCAGGACCTCAGGGCCCCCCACCTTGTGCACCCGCACAGCCTTGGTCATGTCGTCGCTCCCTCAGATCTCAGCGTCAGCCGAGCGAATGCCATCGGCGCCGGCTTGTCAACCGAGCTGCCCGGACCAGCCATATCGCCCGCTAGGCCTTCTTACGGTTGCGCTTGGCCATGATGTTGAATGCCTCGACCGCAGCCGAGAACGCGATTGCGAAATAGATGTAGCCGCGCGGAATGTGGAATTTGAAACCGTCAGCCACCAGCGCGACGCCGATCAGCACCAGGAAGGCCAGCGCCAGCATCTTGGTGGTGGGATGCTCCGCGACGAACCGCGCCACCGGTCCCGACGAGACGTACATGATGATACAGGCGATCACGACCGCCGCGATCATGATCTCGAGGTCCTGCGCCATGCCGATCGCGGTGATGATCGAATCCAGCGAGAACACCAGGTCGATGATGATGATCTGCACGATCACCCAGAAGAACGCGTTGGGGCTCGGCTTGTCCTGCTCCTCGACATCGCGCGCCTCGACCTCGGCGTGGATCTCGTGGGTCGCTTTCGCAATCAGGAACAGGCCGCCGCCGATCAGGATGATGTCGCGCCAGGACAGCGCGACACTCTCGATGGTGATCACCGGCTGCGTCAGCCCAATCAGCCAGACCAGGACGCTGAGCAGGATGATGCGGAACACCAGCGCCAGCAGCAGGCCGATCTGCCGCGCGCGGTTGGCCTGGGGTTGGGGAATCCGCGAGACGAGCACCGAGAGGAAGATGACATTGTCGATGCCGAGCACGATCTCGAGCGCAGTCAGGGTCAACAGCGCAGCCCAGGCTTCCGGGCTGGTGATCAATTGCATCATGCTCTGAAGGCTTTCATCCGGCGGATCACGGTATCGCTACCGACGATATAGACGGCAATCGCACAGAGACCGAACGTGATCGGCGCGCCAACCACGAAATCATTGGCGAGCGTATACATGCCGAGCAGCGCCCAGGCGCCGAGCAGCCACAGCGTCAGCCAGCGCAGCCGTACCACGCGGAACGGGTGCAGCACATGGAATGGCGCAAAGGTCAGCGCGATCAGCAGCGCGACCACGATCGTCGACAGCACCGGCGGCAGATGCAGCAGGAACAGGTAGAACGCCGCCGCATTCCACAGCGCCGGGAAGCCGCGGAAATGGTTGTCGTCGGCCTTCATGCGGCGGTCGGCGAAATACAGCGCGCTGGAAACCACGATGCCGATGCCGAGGATCGGTGCGGCCAGCGGCAGCAGCATGCCGCTCGCGGTGATCGCGTAGGCCGGCACGAACACATAGGTGACGAAATCGACCACCAGGTCGAGCACCTCGCCCGACCAGTTCGGCTGCAGTCGCACCACGTCGAGCCGGCGCGCCAGCGGGCCGTCGATCCCGTCGATGATCAGCGCGACCCCGAGCCAGGCGAACATGTTGGCCCAGTGCTCGCGCACCGCCTCCAGCATCGCCAGCAGCGCGACCCCGGCACCGAGCGCCGTGAAAATATGAACGGAGAATGCGGCGGTCCGCATCCGCTCTGGCAACGCATCCGGCTGGCTCGAGTGCTCCATCGGCCGAGTGCTATCAGGAATCGGCCCCGTTTGCATATGCGGTCTTGCGACGTTCCGCCGCGCAGATCGCTGAAAACTCCTGGTGGTTACCGATGGCTTGAAAATCGGGCCAGGCATGTCAAATGTCCTGATATGACCGACAGCTCGCAGGATTATGACGTTATCGTAATAGGCGGTGGTCCGGCCGGATTGACGGCTGCGATTGCCCTCGCCGACGCCGGCGCGCGCACCGCGCTCCTGGCGCGCCGCGCCCCCTATGCCGACAACCGCACCACCGCGCTGCTCGGCGCCTCGACCGAGATCCTGGAGCGGCTCGACGTCTGGCGCCGCTGCAGCGACCAGGCTGCGGCGCTCAAGACCATGCGCCTCGTCGACGACACCGGCCGCCTGATCCGCGCGCCCGAGGTGCGGTTCTCCTCCGACGAGATCGGCCGCGAGCAGTTCGGCTTCAACATCGACAATCGCTCGCTGGTCTTAGCGCTCGAGGAGCGCACCGGCGAGATGGCCGCGCTGACGAGGTTCGACGACGAAGCCGCCTCGGTGCAGCCGGATGACGCAGGGGTCACCGTGGTGACGCGGCAGGGCCAATCATTGCGGGCCCGGCTCGTGGTCGGCGCCGACGGCCGCAATTCGCTGTCCCGCGAGGCCGCCGGCATCGAGGTGGTCAGCCGCGAGCTCGGGCAGTCCGCCCTCACCTTCAACATCAGCCACAGCCGGCCGCACCACAACATCTCGACCGAGTTTCACACCGAGCACGGCCCATGCGTGTTCGTGCCGCTGAGCGGCAACCGCAGCAGCGTGGTCTGGGTCTCGGCGCCGAAGGAGGCCGAACGGCTGAAGGCGCTTGGCGATGTCGAATTGTCCGATGCGGCCGAGCGGCAGTCGCATTCGATCCTCGGCCGCGTCGAGGTCCAGGGTGGTCGTCACGTGTTTCCACTCGCCATCGAGCGGCCTAGGCAATTCGCCAAGGACCGGATCGCGCTGGTCGGAGAATCCGCCCATGTGCTGCCGCCGATCGGCGCGCAGGGCCTCAACATGGGACTGCGCGATGCCGCCGATATCGCCGAGATCACAGGCCAGGCGATCGGCCGCGGCGAGGATCCCGGCGCACCGAACGTGCTGGCGCGCTACCAGGCGGCGCGGCGGCCCGACGTTGCCAGCCGGACCTGGGCGATCGATATCGCCAACCGCTCGCTGCTCAGCGATTTCCTCGGCGTGCAGACGGCGCGGGCCGCCGGCCTGCATCTACTCGGCGCCTTCGGCCCGCTGCGGCGGCTCGCCATGCGCGAGGGCCTCGCGCCGTCGTGGCGGCGATAAAGCGTTTTCGAGCGAAGTGGGCACCGGTTCGCGTTAAGAAAACGCGTCAAATAAAGGCGGCTCGTCTCAGGGAAACACCAGCCGTCCGCTCTGGATGAACCACATCACGCTGGTCAGCGTGACGACCGAGGCGAAGGTGCCGATCAGCACCGCGACCGATGCCGGCTCGATCCAGGTATCGTTCTGCCGTGCGATCACGAACACGTTGAGCGCCGGCGGCAGCGAGGCCATCAGCACCGCAGTCGCGGCCCAGGGCTGCGCGAACGGACCGAACAGCAGCATCAGACCGAACGCCACCAGCGGGTGGATCAGCAGCTTGATTGCGATCACACCCGGCACCTCCCACGGCACCCGCTCGAACGGCCGCAGCGCCACGGTGACGCCGAGCGCGAACAGCGCCATCGGCGCGGCAGCGTTCTGCAGGAACTGGATGGTGCGGTCGAGCGCGACCGGGATCGGGATGTGGAACGCCGCCACCAGCGCCCCGAACACCGCCGACATGATCAGCGGGTTCTGCACGATCTGCCGCAGCACCACGCCGAACGCGTGCAACAGGGAGGGATGGTCGCGGTCGGTGAGTTCGATCAAAAGCGGCACGATCGAGAACAGGAAGATGCTGTCGCAGCAGAAGATCAGCGCGGTGGGCGCCGCCGCCTTGGTGCCGAGCACGGCGAGCGCCAGGCCAGGCCCCATGTAGCCGATATTGCCGTAGGCGCCGGACAGGCCGGCCAGAGTCGCCTCGCGCAGCGTTAAGCCCCCCATCAATTTGCCCGCGATCACCGCCAGGAAGAACGCGATCACGGTTCCGAGCGTGGTGGCGACGAGGAACGGCGGGTTGTTCAGCTCGGCGAACGGCGTCTTCGACATGATTCCGAACAGCAGCGCCGGCAACGAAACGTAAAGCAGGAAGAAATTCATCCAGGCGAGCCCATTCTCGGGCAAACCCTTGGCTTTTCCGCATGCGTAGCCAATGAAGATCAAGCCGAAATACGGTAACGCCAGATTGAGGATATCGATCATTCTGAAAGTAGTTTCTCGGCCGGATTTCGGGTCGTTCTTGCAGGGCGGGAATCGGTAAAGCAGAGGTTAATTCGCAGCTTAGCCCCTAGCATCGGCCACAATGTTGGTCTATCGACGAACCATGATCAAAGCGCGCACCGCCAAGTTTCAGATCGGGCAGATCGTCCGTCACCGGGTGTTCTCCTTCCGGGGCGTGATTTTTGATATCGACCCGGAGTTCAACAACACCGAGGAATGGTGGCTGTCGATCCCCGAGGACATGCGGCCGCACAAGGACCAGCCGTTCTATCACCTGCTCGCGGAAAACTCGGAGACCGAGTACGTCGCCTACGTATCCGAGCAGAACCTCTTGCCCGACGATTCCGGCGAACCGATCCGGCACTCGCAGGTCGCGGAGATCTTCATCAAGGACAAGTCGGGCGGCTACCGTCCGCGCAATCCGTCGCTGAACTGACAGCGGACGCGGGGCGCTCACACGCCCTCGTGCTTGGCCAGCGCCATCGCGATCGCCCAGACCACAAAACCCGCCAATGCCAGTCCAGCGCCGACGACGCCGGTCGACGTCCAGCCGTAGCCGGCCGCAACCGCCATTCCGCCGAGCCACGGCCCCAGCGCATTGGCGATGTTGAAGGCGGAATGGTTGAGCGCGGCGGCGAGGCTCTGCGCCTCGCCCGCGACATCCATCAGCCGGGTCTGCAGCACGGTGGCGAGCGCGCCGCCCAGCCCGATCAGGAACACGTCGGCGCTCAGCGTCCAGAAATTCATCGCCGCCAGCGGATACAGCGCCAGCGTCGCGGCCGACCACAGCAAGAGCCCGCCCGCGGTTGCCATCAGCGCGCGATCGGCGAAGCGCGGCACGATGATGTTGCCGGCGGTGAGGCCGGCGCCGAACACGCATAGCGTGACGGGCACCAGCGCGGGCGAGGTGTGCGTCACCGCCAGCATGGTCGACGCCAGATACGTGTAGACTGAGAACAGCCCGCCGAAGCCGATGGCCCCGATCCCGAGCGTCAGCCAGACATGCTTGCGCCCGAGTGCCGAGAGCTCGCGCAACGGGCTCGCCTTGCGGTCGGCGACGTCACGCGGCGCGAAGATCAGGACCAGGATCGACGTCAGCAGCGCGAGGCCGGCAACGATCGCGAAGGCCCAGCGCCAGCCGATCGCCTGCCCCACGCCATTGGCGAGCGGCACGCCGATCGTCGTCGCGATGGTGAGGCCGAGCAGCACGCGGCCGACCGCCGCCGTGCGCTTGTCGGTCGGGACCAGCGAGGCCGCGACCAGCATGGCGATGCCGAAATAGGCGCCATGCGGCAGCCCGGCGAGGAAGCGCAGCACCAGCATGGTGTGGTAGTCGGGCGCGAGCCCGGAGAGGCCGTTCATCAGCGCAAAGAAGCCCATCAGCGCGATCAAGAGCGTTCGCCGCGTCATCCGCGCCGAGAGCACGGCAATCACCGGCGCGCCCACCACGACGCCGAGCGCGTAGGCGCTGATCGCGTGACCGGCCTGGGGCTCGCTGATGTTGAGGTCGTGAGCGAAGAACGGCAGCAGGCTCATGGTCGCAAATTCGGCGATGCCGATCGCGAACCCGCCCATTGCCAGCGCCAGATGGACGATGCCCGGATGAAAGCTACCGGCGACGTTGTCCTGGTTGAGGCGCCCGCCGGCATCCACCGAAGCGCGGGCGCTCGGTTGCTCCGAAGGCCGGGAAAGCGGTTCCCGCCGCTGCGTGTTGGCTCGCTGGGACATTGCGCGACTTCCATGACTGCGAACGGCGGCCAGGGTTCGCACGGAACCACGCGCGCATCTGCGCACCGAAGGCGCGCTCTCCGCGCTTTCGTCTGGCCTCCCGTGGCGGATTTATGATTGTGTTTCGACGCGGTGTGGCGCGATCGATTTGAGCAACCATCGCACACGAGGCGCGCCCTCACCAGCGCAGCAGGCTGCCACCAGCCAGTCGGTTTCGCATGACAAAAAAGGCGCCCTTCCGGGCGCCTTTTGATTTGCAATGATCTCGCGATCTCGTGAGCGGTTGCTCGAAAGTTTACTTGAAATTCTACTTGGCTGCCGGATTGGCCGGAGCCGCCGGCGCTGCGCCCCCGCCCGCGCCTTCAAGCTTCTTGCGCTGTTCTTCGGCGCGCTTCTGCAGCTCTTCCTGCAGCTTCTTCGAGTTTTCCTCGAACACCTTCGGATCGGTCGGCGGGCCGTCATAGGCCTTGGCGAATTCGGTGTTGAGCGGCAGCGGCAGCGTCAGCGGCGCGCCGTTCGAATTGATCGCCTGGACCACGAGGTTCTGGCCCTTCTTCATGTTGGCGATCAGCTCGGGGGTTGCTTCATAGTCGGACATGCAGCCGTTCTGGAAGCAGATCACATAGGGTGCCTGCTGCGGCGGGTTGCCGTCGACGATGATGCGGGTGCCGTGCACGAGTTGCATACCGAGCGGCAGGGTGACACGCAGGATCTTCTTCGGCTCGCCTTCCGGCTCGATGATCACCGCGGCGATCACCGGCTGGCCGGACTCGATGCGGCCGTCCTTACCGGTGAAGCAAACCTGCTTGGCGTTGGCTTCCTGGCCCTTCAGGCAGAACTTGGTCCAGGGCGCGTAGATGAGCTGGATCTGCTGATCCTGGGGCGGCTGCTGGGCGGCCGCGGCGGGCGCCTGACCTGCGGCCGGTGCTTGGGCGGCTGGTGCCTGGGCTGCCGGAGCCGGCGCCTTCGGAGCTGCCTTCGGTGCCGCCTTGGGCGCAGCCTTCGGTGCCGCAGGCGCTGCCGGCTGCTGGGCCCGAGCGGCAGGAACCAGGAGCGCTGCAGAGAATGCCGTCGCCGCCATCAGGGCGACAATTCGCCCATGCGGCCGGACCGGGGCGGCCAAGATACGGAAATTCATTGCGGAAAACCCTTTCTGAACGGCAGCGCCCGAAACCGCTGCAGGCGCCGACACATAGCCGTTTGGGCGGCTGTCTCCTAGTCAATTGAGGCGGATACGTGACAGGCGTTCCCGCCCTCGAATTGCACGCCTTCAATACAGCGGCGCGCGGAAAGATCAATGCCGACAAAGCGCAATTGCGCACCTGTCACGGCGAGTTTCAGCGCCCTGTGATAAACCTTTGGCGTGACGTTTCGCGAATCAAATCCGGCGCCTGATGTACGTGTTCCCGGTCACGTTTGGCGCGCCGCATTGGCTGCCATCTGCCTCGTGCTGACATCGGTCGTGGGTCTGCTGACGACCGCACTTGCCCCTGCGGCCGCCACCGAGAGCCACGCCATCGCGATGCATGGCGCGCCCGCCCTGGCTGCCGACTTTAGCCATCTACCCTACGCCAATCCTGACGCCCCCAAGGGCGGCCGTCTGGTCCTGAGCCCCCGGGAGGGCACTTTCGACAGCCTCAATCCCCTGATCGTCAGGGGTCTCGCCGTGCAGCAGCTCCGGGGCTACGCCTATGAGCGCGGCTATGTCTACGAGAGCCTGCTGGTACGGAACAATGACGAGCCGTTCACGCTGTACGGCCTGCTCGCCCGCAGCGTCGAGACCGACGATGCCAGAAGCTATGTGACATTCCACATTGATCCACGCGCGCGCTTCTCCGACGGGCACGAGGTCACGGCCGACGACGTCGTGTTCTCGCTCCAACTGCTGCGCGATCACGGCCGTCCGCTGCATCACCAGTATTATTCGAAAGTCGCAAAGGCGGAGGTGCTCGACCCGCTCACGGTGCGGTTCGACTTCGGCGGCGTTCCCGACCGCGAATTGCCGCTGATCCTCGGCCTGATGCCGATCCTGCCGCGCCACGCCACCGACGTCGCCAAATTCGAGGAGACCACATTGGCGCCGCCGATCGGCTCCGGCCCGTATCGCGTGACGGCGGTCAAGCCCGGCACCAGCGTGACCTTCACCCGCAATCCGGACTACTGGGGGCGCGACCTTCCGGTGAACCGCGGGTTCTGGAATTTCGACGAGATCAGGCTCGATTACTACCGCGACGCCAACGGCCAGTTCGAGGCATTCAAGCGCGGCCTCTATGACTTCCGGACCGAGCCCGAGCCGCTGCGCTGGCATGACGGCTACGACTTTCCCGCCGCGAGAAGCGGCGAAGTGATCCGCGACACCATCAAGATCGGCACGCCCGATCCGTCCGAATTCCTGGTGTTCAACACCAGGCGGCCGAAATTCGCGGACGTCAGGGTGCGCCAGGCGCTGCTGATGCTGTTCGATTTCGAATGGATCAACCGCAATTACTATTTCGGACTCTATTCGCGCGCCGGCGGTTACTTCGCCGGCTCGGATTTGTCGGCCTATGGCCACCCGGCCGATGACCGCGAGCGCGAGCTCCTCAAGCCGTATCTGTCGCATATCGCGCCTGACATCCTCGACGGCCGCTATCGCCTCCCTATTACCGATGGCTCGGGCCGCGACCGCACCGTCCTGCGCGACGCGCTCGCGCTTCTGTCGGACGCCGGCTACGCGCTCGACGGCACCGTGCTGAAGCAGCGCGCGACCGGGACGCCGCTCCGGATCGAGATCCTGGTGACGACACGCGAGCATGAGCGGATCGCCCTCGCCTATCAGCGCGACCTGAAGCGGGCCGGCATCGACGCTGCGGTCCGGGTGGTCGACGCGGTGCAGTTCGAGCAGCGCCGCGTCGCCTATGATTTCGACATGATCCCCATTCGCTGGGACCAGTCGCTGTCGCCGGGCAACGAGCAGTGGTTCTACTGGGGCAGCCAGGCCGCCGATGTGCCGGGCACCCGGAACTACATGGGCGCCAAGGATCCGGCGATCGACGCCACGATCGCGGCGCTGCTTGCGGCGCGGGAGCGGCCCGACTTCGTCTCGGCGGTGCGGGCGCTGGACCGGGCCCTGATGTCGGGCTTCTACGCTATCCCCCTATTTAACTTGGGAGAGCAATGGATCGCGCGCTGGAATCGGATAGAACGGCCTTCGGCCACGGCGTTGACGGGCTACCTGCCGGAGACCTGGTGGCAGAAGCCCGGCGCGCAATCCAATTGAGCTGCCGAGTTGAGCGACCAAGTGATTTGCGACCCGACGCGGCATGACCCGGTCCGATCGAAGCGATGCAACCGACGTTGAACCTGTGAACCAGTCGATCACCTCGCCCACGCTCGATACGCTGTTCAAGCGCAGCCTGGCGCGACACCCCGAGGCGCTGGCACTGGTCGACCCGATCAACAAGCAGCGCGTCACCGGACAGACCCGCAAGCGCCTGACTTATGCCCAGGCCGACCGCGCGATCTCGGCGATCGCCGCCCACTTCGTCGAGAGCGGATTGCCGGCCAATACCGTGATCGCGGTTCAGCTTCCCTCGACGATCGAATTCGCCCTGACCGTGCTCGCCGCCCATCGGGTCGGCCTCGTGGTGGCGCCGTTGCCTCTATTGTGGCGGCAGGCCGAGCTGACCGCCGTCCTCAACCGCACCGCGGCGCGGGCAATCGTCACCTGCGGCAGGATCGACGGCGTGTCCTACGCCGACATCGCGATGAATGCCGCGGCGGAAGCCTTTTCGATCCGCCATGTCTGCGGGTTCGGCACCGATCTGCCCGAAGGCATGGCATCGCTCGATGATGCGATCCTGCAGGACTCCCGGACCTCGCGCCCGATGATCCAGGACGGCCGCAAGCCGGCGCTGATCTCCTTCGACGTCACCAGCGAGGGCTTTCGTCCGGTGCCGCGCGCGCATTTCGGCCTGATCGCCGGCGGGCTCGCGATGTCGCTGGAGAGCGACCTGGCCCAGGGCGCGACCATCATGTCGGCCTTCGCGCCGATGTCGTTTGCCGGCATTTGTTCGTCGCTGGTAATCTGGTTGCTGTCGGGCGGAACGCTCGTCATGCATCACCCGTTCGACGAAGAAGCGTTCGAAGCCCAGTTCAACGATCACGGCTGCGACACGCTGATCGCGCCGGCGCAACTCGCGCTGCGGCTCGACGAGTGCGGCCTGTCGGAGCGCCTGCCGACGTTGCGCAACGCGATCGGCCTGTGGCGGACACCGGAGCAGGTTGCCTCCAGCGCGCACTGGACGTCGCGGCGGGTGAGCTTGACCGACGTCTATCTGTTCGGCGAGGCCGGGCTGTTCGGCGCCCGCCGCAATGCCGAGGATGGATCGCCGGCCCCGATCAAGCCCGGCCCGCACAGCGCGCCGCGCGAAGCTCCCGGCGCATCAATCGCCGGCGAGATCCTGCTGACCCCGAAAGGCACGCTGGGCCTGCGCGGCCCGATGGTGCCGGTCGCTGCCTATGCGCCGCCGCCGCCCCCGGGCGACACCCTGATTGCGCCGCCGGCGCGCGATTACGTCGACACCGAATATGCCGCGCGGATCGACCGCGCGACCGGCGCGATCAACATCACCGCCCCGCCGTCAGGGGTCATGACGGTCGGCGGCTACCGCTTCCTCGCCGGGGAGTTGCAGGAGTGGTCGCGCCGTCTCGGCCAGGGCGCCATGTTGACGGCACTGCCCGACCGCCTCAGCGGCCACCGGCTGGCCGGCCGGGCTCAGGACAATGCGCGGGCCCGCGACGCCCTGACAGAACTTGGTCTTAACCCATTGATGGTCGAGGCATTTCGCGACCGCAGCGGCACCGGGGCGCCTTGAGATCTTATCATTGCGTTAGTCTTAGCATTGTGTTGACGCCGCATTAAGCCATGCCGACTAGCATCGCAGCCGTTTGCTGATCTTAAGCATTGGTTTCGAGCGTTCGAATGTCTCAACAAGGTCCGGTCCTCATCGTATCGGCGTCGGCAAAGCCGCCGTTCGCCGCGGTCCTCGATGAGACGAAGCTGTTCCCGGTCGTGCTCACCGATTGGAACGAGGTCGGACGCGCCATCGAACAGGTCAAGCCGGCAGCGATCATCGCAGCCGCCGAGGGTGTCGACTTCGTCACCCTTTCGGGCCTCGCCAAGCGCGCTGCCGCCCGCGCGCCCTATCTGCCGCTGATCGCGGTCGATCCCGCGACCACCCTGCCCGACACGGTCATCGCGTTCTTCCAGCACAAGGGCATGCCGGATCGCCTGGTCGCTCGGCTCAATGCGTCCTTACGCGTTCGTGCCCTGCATGCGACCGTGATGCGCCGCCTGGTGCCCCCGGCGCCGATCGCATTATCGGACATCGATCCGGTCGGCGAGGCCACCGCTCTCCTGATCGGCCGCGGCGGCGCCTACCCGGCCCTGTCGGTCGCGCTCGGCGAGCGCGCCGGCGTGGTCGGTGCGCTGAGCATCGAGGCGGCCGCAAAACATCTTTCCAACCGCGACATCGACGGCATCGTGCTGGCCGAAGGCTTCACCCCGCGCGTGATGGATGCGTTCCTGACGGTGCTGACCGAGGATGTCCGCTTCCGTCCGTTGCCGGTGATCGTCGCTTCCGGCGAGCTGACGCCGCGCTACGAGCTGCCCAATCTCGAGATCGTCACGGCCGGGCCGGCGCGCGTCGGCGACATGGTATTGCCGATGATCCGCCAGCACGCCTTCGAGGCGCGGCTTGGCCGCATGCTCAAGGCGATCGATGCCAAGGGCCTGATCGATCCCCGCACCGGCCTGCTCACCAAGGCCGCGTTCGAGCGCGACTTCGCGACCGCCGTCTACCAGACCGCCGAGCGCGGCGGCGCGCTCTCGGTGGCGCGCTTCACCTTCGACAACACGCAGCCGCGCGCGCAATTCGACGGCGCGCGGATCATCAGCCGGCTGATGCGGCAGGCTGACTTCGGCGCGGTGTACGATGATCGTTCACTCGTCGTGGCATTCGCCGGCACCGACCTGCGCAACGCGCAGGCGATCACGCGGCGCCTGGCGAGCGTGATGCGCCACACCCAGAACGGCCGCCGCGACAAAGCCGAGCCCGCCGTCAGCGTCGCAACGCTGCTGCCCGGTGACTCCGCGCATTCGCTGCTCGGGCGCCTGTTCGGCACGCCGGAGCGCGCGGCGTCGTAACTAGAGCGTGATCGTTTTGGTCTGAATCGATTGGGGATTCCCAAATCAGCGGGGTTCTGATTCAAGATGCTGGCTGGAGGAGGCCAGCATCTGATGGGACGGGCCTATTCTCTTGATTTGCGCGAGCGCGTTGTTGCCGCGGTAGCGGCGGGAGAGAGCTGCCGGTCGGTGGCTGCCACCTTCAAGGTCAGTGTTGCGAGCGTGGTGAAGTGGTCGCAGCGGTTTCGCGCGACCGGAAGCGCGGCGGCGCGGCAGATGGGCGGCAATCGTCCCTACGCGCTACGAAGGCATCAGCTTCAAAAAAAAGCCTGCACGCCAGCGAGCAGGATCGCCCCGATGTCGCCCGGCGGCGGGCGCAATGGCGAAAATATCAAGGACGGCTTGATCCTTCCCGGCTGGTCTTCATCGACGAAACCTGGGCCAAAACCAACATGACGCGCACCCACGGCCGTGCGCCACGTGGCGAGCGACTGATCGCCAAGGCCCCGCATGGCCGCTGGCGGACGCTGACCTTCCTGGCCGCCCTGCGCCATGATCGCATCGAGGCGCCCTGCGTGATCGATGGTCCGATCAATGGCGAGAGCTTCCTGGCTTACGTCGAGCAAATGCTGGTTCCGACACTTAAGCCTGGCGACATTGTCATCATCG